>NZ_PEFG01000001.1:0-4800000 GCF_002754415.1 Micromonospora sp. CNZ299 | reverse complement strand
CCGACGGTCTCCAGGGCGGTGGTCTTGCCGTACCCGGCGGCGGCCACCAGCATCAGCCACCGTCGTGGCCGGGGTCGCTGCTCGGTTGCCATCGCGTCGCCTCCGCTCGTCCGAGCACCGCGGAAGGTCACCCGGAGGGCCGGTGACCCACGCTAACCACCCGGGGGCCCACCTGCGGTGACGTTGTCCGAGAACCGACGCAGTGCGACCGGGCGGGTCAGGACGGCTGCGGGACGCCTGGCCGTACGCGGAACCGGTCGGCCACGATGACAGCGACGGTCACCACCAACGCCAGCGTGGCGCACAGCGCGACGTTGGCCTCCAGTCCCACACACAACGGCACCAACGCGAGCAGGAGCACCACCGCCGCGATCCGGCTTGTCGGCAGGGTCCGCCACAGCACCGCCTTGTAGGCGGCGTGCCCGGCGAGGAACAACGCCGGGCCGCCCAGCGTGAACAGTGCGGCGGCCGGTGTGGCGGGAGCACCCGGTTCGCGCAGGAGCTGCTCGTCGCCCGCCGAGGTGACGATGATCCCGGCGACCATCACGGGGTGCAGGTAGTTGAACGCCAGCCGGCTCAACGCGCCGGTGCGCTCGCCGGCGCGGGCGATGACCTCCGCCGCCGCCGGGGCGGACCGGGCGAAGTACACCCACCACAGCGCCACCGAACCGGCGAACGCCAGCACGAACGCGCCGGACATCGTCAGGTCCAGGTGCTGCGCGAGTGTGCTCCCGGTGACCAGGATCGACTCACCCAGGGCGATGAGGATGAACGCCTGGCACCGCTCGGCCAGGTGCCCGCCCTCCACCATCCACCGCTCAGCGGGACTGCGGCCCAGACCGGGCACCGGGAACCCGGTCGAGAGGCCGATCACCTCGATCACGATCGCCGCCGCCCACAGCGCCTCCTGGAAAGCCCCGCCGACCACGGCGCCGACCGCCACGAGCGATGAGGTCACGGCGAACCATGGCAGCGCCTTCTGAAACCCGTCGACCAGCCACGGGTGGCCCTGCACCGCCCACAACGCGAACACGGTGCGGCCCACCTGCAGGGTCGCGTAGACGAGCGCGAAGACCAGCCCGGCGCCGGCGAACGCCTCGGGGATCGCCGCCGAGAGCAACAGGCTGCCCAGCATCAGCGCGATCAGCAGCGCCCGCACCGGCGCCTGGTCGGGTCGCAGCCAGTTCGTCCCCCAGGCGGTGTAGATCCACACCAACCAGACCAACGCCAGCAGCAACGCGGTACGCGCGGCGCCACGCCAGTCCGGGTGCGCGATCAGGTAGTGCGACAACTGAGTGATCGTGAAGATGAAGACCAGGTCGAAGAAGAGCTCCGTCGACGTGGTCGGCTCCACCCCCCGACGCTCGCGCAGCAACCACTGCCGCTTCGGCCGAACGGCCGGCGGCTCAGAAGGGGTCACCGCACACCCGCCAGTCGCCGCCCTCGCGGACCACCGGCAGGCGGCGTTCCTCGCTGAGCCCGCCGTCGCGGGTCAGCTTCACCGTCACCGTGCCCTGCGGTCGTCCGCTGCGGGTGGTGACGGACACGTCGGTGATCTCGTAGTCGGTGACCATCGGCGGCGTACGCACCCAACTGGTGAAGCCGATCGCGCTCCATCGGCTGCGCGCGTCCTCGCAGAGCCGGTCGTACGCCCTGTCGCTGTCGCCGAGACTCACCTCGTTGAGGAACCCGTCGGCGGTCTCCCGGATCGGGCCGGCGGCCTGACGGACGGTCTGCAGGTTCCAGGCGGCCAGCCCGGCCACCCCGACGCAGCACAGCGCCACCCCGAACCCGGCGAACGCCAACCCGGTGCGCATCGGGCGGCTGCGCCGGGCCGGTCGGCTCCACGACTGGCCGGCACCCACGACTACCGACCGTAGAGAACGTGGTCGCACCGAGGTACGACAAGTCGGAAACTGGGTCCCCCCGGTGAGTGGGTGTGCCCTGTTCGCGGCGACCACGGATCGTCTACCGTCGGCGCACACCCCCGAGCAGTGCCAGGAGCCGATCGATGAGCCGCTTCGTGCAGCCGGTACCACCCCCCGTCGACCCGTACGCCGGTGATGGCCTGCTGCGGTCCTGGCTGGAGCGTCACCTCGGCCCGGCCGGGCACGCCGCCGCCAAGGGCCGTCTCGCCGACCTGGCCGCGGACGTCGTCGGGCCGTTGCGCGCGGCGCACGCCGACGCGGAGGCGCACCCGCCGACGCTGGTCCGCTACGACCCGTGGGGCGCCCGGGTCGACCGGATCGACACCTCCGCCGGCTGGCAGGCGCAGCGGGCAGCCGCCGCCCGGCACGCCGTGGTCGCGCTGCCCTACCTGCCGGACGCGCGCGGCACCTGGGGTGCCGCCGCCCGGGTGGTGCAACACGCCCTGCTCCACCTGTACGGGCCGGAGTCCGCGACGTTCTCCTGCCCGGTGGCGATGGCCGACGGGGCTGCGGCGCTGCTCAGCCTGCCCGAGGTGGACAACGGGGTCCGCGACGCGTGGCTGCCCCGGCTGATCTCCACGGACCCGACCGTGGCGATCACCAGTGGGCAGTGGATGACCGAGTCGCAGGGCGGTTCCGACCTGGGCCGTTCCAGCACGATCGGCCGACCAGCGGTGGATGGTTCGTGGCGGCTGACCGGCGAGAAGTGGTTCTGCTCGGCCGCCGACGCGGCGATGGCGGTGGCGCTGGCCCGACCGGACGGCTCCGGGCGCGGCAGTCGGGTGCTCGCGCCGTTCCTGGTTCCCCGCTACGCGGTCGACTCCCCGCTGGCCCACGGGCTGGCGCCGGGCGCACCCGCACCGGGCGTCACCGTGCACCGCCTCAAGGACAAGCTCGGCACCCGGGCGCTGCCCACCGCCGAGATCGGTCTGCACGACGCGTACGCCGTGCCGCTGGGCGACCCGGCGGTGCCCGGCCTGGTCCGGGCGATGACCCTGGTCGTGGTGACCCGGGTGCACAACGCCGCAGCGGCGGCGGGCGGGATGAGACGCGGTCTGGCCTACGCCCGGGCGTATGCCGACGTGCGGCACGTCGCGGGCGGCGCGCTGTCGTCCTCGCCGCTGCACCGGGCCACCCTGGGCACCCTGGCGGTCGACGCGGCCGGAGCGTTCGCCCTGGCCGGGCACGCGTTCGCCCTGCTCGGGCGGGTTGAGGTCGGCGCCGACCCGGAGGCCGCGGCGGAGCTGCGGATCGTGGCGCCGCTGGCGAAGCTGGCCACCGGCCGGCTGGCGGTCAGCTCCGCCAGCGAGTATGTCGAGAGCTTCGGTGGGGCCGGCTACGTGGAGGACACGGGGGTGCCCCGGCTGCTGCGCGACGCGCAGGTGCTGCCGATCTGGGAGGGCACCACCAACGTGCTGTCGCTGGACGTGCTGCGCGCGCTGACCCGGGAGGACGCCGGCGCGCCGCTGCTGGCCCGGCTCGCCGCCGCCGTCGACCTGGCCCGCCCGTTGTCGCCGGTGCTGGCCGACACCCTGGCCGGCGCAGCCGCACAGCTGGGCGACACCATCACCTCGGTGACCGCCGACCCGGGCTCACCGACGGTGCTCGCCGGCGCGCGTGGCCTGGCACTGCGCCTGGCGTACGCGCTGACCACCGCGTTGCTCGTCGAGCACGCCGCGTGGGGCGACGAGCAGGCGGCACTGGCCGCCCGGCTGTGGGCGCGTCGCTGGTTGCGGCACGAGGAGATCGCCGAGGACGCCCACCACCACCTGGATCTGCTCTGCTGAACGCCCGACGACCCGTGGTCGCCGCATCCTGACCCGTGTCAGCGCAGGGGCCCGCGGGCGACGGCGGCGCGCATGGCCGCCGGATCGCCGACCGGGACGAACTCCAGCCACCAGGTGGCGCCGGCCGCGGCGAGGTCTTCGAGGTACGCCCGTTCGGCGCGTTCGTCGGGTCGGCGGCGCCGGCCGCCGATCGCCACGTCGAACGGCTGGCCGTCGGCGCGGGTCGGTGGCAGGGCGTTCACCAGCTCGCCTACCTCGTCCGGGGTGAAGTCGGACCATGTGTCGGTGTCGGTGAGCTTGTACGGAACGATGCCGTCGGCGCGGGCCGCGCGGCGACGCACCGCTGCGGCCTGGGTGCTGCCGCCGACCCAGACGGGAACCCGGGGTGCCTGCACCGGCGCCGGTCGCAGCGCCACCCCGTCGGCGCGGTAGTGGGTGCCCTGGTGGTCGACCCGCTCACCGCTGAGCAGCCCGGTCAGCAGGTCGAGGCCCTCGTCGAGCATCGCGGCGCGCACCGACACCTCGGTCTGCTCGCCGAACGCGGCCAGCCCTCGGTCGCCGGGGTCTCCGACGCCGACCGCCACCGTGGCGCGCCCGGCACTGAGGTGGTCGAGGGTGAGGACCTCACGCGCCAGCTTCGCCGGGCGGCGCCGGGGCAGCGCGGTGACCGTGGTGCCCAACCGCACCCGCCCGGTGCGTCCGGCGATCGCGGCGAGCACCAGCCACGGGTCGTAGGTGGACGGCTCGTCCCCGCTGTAGTGGATGAGGTAGTCCTCCAGGAACACGCCGTCCCAACCGGCGTGTTCGGCCAGCTCACCCAGCTCCACCAGAGCGGACACCGGGATGGCGGCGCCACCGCAGGAGATCTCCAGGCCATGTCTCATCCGTCGACCGTAGGACGGGGGTCTGACGCGTGTGTCGGTCGCGCGGGCTTGTCGGGCCCCGGCGGCATACTGCTGGCGTGACAGCCTCTGCGGACCTCGCCATGGTCAACCTCGACAGTTCCGACCCCGCCGGCCACGCCGCTTTCTACCACCAGGCGCTCGGCTGGGAGATCACCCACAGCCAACCCGAGTACGCGATGATCAGCTCCGGTGGTGTCTCCATCGGCTTCGGGTTGGTCGAGGGTTACCGTCCGCCGTCCTGGCCGGACCCGTCGGGCGACAAGCGCTACCACCTGGACCTGTACGTCGACGACCTCGCCACGGCGGAGGAGACGTTCGTCGCGGCGGGCGCCTCGAAGCCGGACTTCCAGCCCGGCGGCGAGCGGTGGGTGGTGCTTCTCGACCCGATCGGGCAGCCTTTCTGCATCTGCCCCCGACCGCAGAGCTGAGCGGCACGCCGGGGGCGGCTGCTGCGGCTCAGTTGCTCCGACGGGATCGCGCCGCCCACACCACGTAGGCCGGGTCACGGTCGAGGTTGTGCCGGTCCCGGTCGTAGCGGCGGGTGGTGCGTGGGTCGGCGTGCCCCATCGCGTCCTGCACGTCCTCCAGCGGCACGCCCTCCGAGCGGGCGGTGGTGGCGAAGGCGTGCCGCAGGGAGTGTGGGGACAGCTTCGCCCAGGCCGGGATGCCGGCGGCCCGGGCGAGCCGGCGGACCATCCGGAACACCGAGTGCCGGTCCAGCCGGGCACCGCTGGCGGTGACCAGCAGCGGCCCGGTCAGTTGTGTCACCGGCACACCGGTGGCGGCGGCCCGCTGGGCCAGGTAGGCGTCCACGGCGTACCCGCTGCCGGGGGTGAGGGCCCGACGGCGTTGCTTGCCGCCCTTGCCGACGAAACGCACGCTGCGATGTCCGCGTTCGGTGCCGAGGTCGGTCAGATCCAGCGAGATCAGCTCCCCGACGCGCAGGCCCAGATCGGCGAGGAGAGCGATCGCCGCCCGGTTGCGCAGGGCGGTCGCGCCCGTGTCCGCGTCGGCGGCGCCGAGCAGAGCGTCCACCTCCTCGGGGGTGAGCCCGAGAGTGGCGGAGTGGTCCCGGTCGACGCGAGGCCGGTCCGCCCCGGCGACCGGGTTGGCCGGCACCGCGCCCAGCTTCACCAGGAAGTCGTACCAACTGGACAGCGCGGAGAGCCGTCGCGCCACGGTCGCCGGGGTCAGCGGCCGGCCGCTGCGGGCGGCGACTGTGGACTCCAACGCCCGGGCATACTCGTTGACGTGCAGGAACGTGGCCCGCAGCGGGTCCAGGTCCCGGCCGGCGCACCAGGTGAGCCAGCCGGTGACGTCGCGCCGGTACGCGTCGCGGGTGTGCTCGGACAACCGCCGGTTACGCAGCCACGCCTCGGTGACTTCGACCGGCCCACTCGGCAGCGCGGGTGGCGCGGACGGGCGGGCCAGCACCGGAGCGTCGGAGAACACCATGTGAAAAAGGTTCTCAGCTTCGGGTGGGATCGGCGTGCAGGCGCGCCGATCCCACCCGACACCATGATCAGGCGTTGATCTGTCGACGCCCGTCGCCGTTGGCGGTGATGGTCACCCGGCGCGGCTTGGCACGCTCGGCGACGGGGATGCGCAGCGTCAGGACCCCGTGCTCGTAGCCGGCTTCCAGCTTGTCGGTGTCCAGGGTGTCGCCGAGGAACAGCTGCCGGGTGAACGTGCCCATCGGACGTTCGGCTGCCACCAGCTCGACGCCGTCACCGGAGGGTCGGCGACGTTCGGCCCGGACGGTGAGCACGTTGCGCTCGACGGTGCAGTCGATGGTGTCGGGGTCGACGCCGGGCAGGTCGAACGCCGCGTAGAAGTGGTCGCCGTCGCGGTAGGCGTCAAGGTGCATCATCGCGGGACGGGCCGCCGTACCGAAGAACTGCTCGGCGAGCCGGTCGATCTCGCGGAACGGGTCGGTACGCATCAACATGGTCATGCCTCCTCGGTTCTCCTGGCCGAAGGTGATGAGTTGAGCCGGGGTGACTCAACTTCCTCTTCTTATTTAGCGCATCCGCCGGCGAGCGTCAACCGCTCAACCCAGTCGCTTCTCGAACCAGTGCTCGGCGTAGGGGCCGTGCGAGTACGCCGGAATCTCGACGTAGCCGTGCCGGGCGTACAGGGCGCGGGCCTCGACCAGGTCGGCGCGGGTGTCCAGCCGTATCGCCTGCGCTCCGGCCGCCCGTGCGTGTTGCTCGACGGCGGTCAGCAACGCGGCACCCCCACCGGCGCCACGATGCGCGGGTCGGACGAACACCCGGGTCAGTTCGGCCCAGCCCGAGTGCCAGCGCAGCCCGGCGCACCCGGCCAGGTCGGTGCCGTGGTGGGCGAGCAGCAGCAACCCGCTCGCGTTGGTCAGGTCGTCGCTGGGCATCTCCGCGAGCGCCTCGTCGACCTCGCCGGGCAGGGAGGGGCGGCGGTGGTAGCGCACCACCATCTCGGTCATGTACTCGCGCAGCAGCAGCACCGCGTCGGGCTGGTCGGGTCGGCTGACGCTGGTCGTCCAGGTTGCTCGGGCGGTGATGGTCACCAGTCGATCATCACCGCCCGGTCAACGGCATTATCCGGGTCGGTGCTCCTGCTCCCGGTCCGTCGCGCGGGTTCGCGCCCCCGGCGTCGGCGAGTCTCCGACGCGCAGACGTGGCCAGTCGGCCAGGTCCCGCAGCAGTTGTCGATCGTGCGTCGCGACGACGACGGCGGCACCCGTGTCACGGATCGCCGCGGTCAGCTCGTCGGCCAGGGCCGACGACAGGTGGTTCGTCGGCTCGTCGAGCAGGATCAGCGTGGGCCGACCGGCCAGCGCGAGCGCCAGGTCGAGGCGGCGTTGCTGCCCCTGCGACATCCGCCCGACGGGCGTGCGCCTTGCGGCGGAGTCCAGCAGCCCCAGCGATCCGAGCGACACGGCGTCGTGGTCGGTGAGCGCCCCGCCGGCCACCAGCCGCCCCACGTGCCGGGCGTACACCTCGTCGGCGGTACGGCCTGCGTCCTGGCCGGCGGTCTCCTGGGTGACCCAGGCGACGCGGGCCTCCGTCGCCGTCCAGACGTGCCCGGCGGTGGGTTCGAGCGCGCCGGCCAGCACCGCGAGCAGTGTGGACTTCCCGGCACCGTTCGGACCGGTGACGAGCAGCCGGTCGCCGCCGTCGATGGTGAGGTCCACCGGTCCGGCGAGCCGCCCGTCGACGGCGACGCCCCGCGCGCGTACCTGCGGCGCGCCCGGCCGTGCGCCCAGTTCAGGCAACCGCATCGTCGGTGGCGGTGTCGGCACGTCGATCCGGTACGCCTGGAGCGCCTCCTGCTGCCGGTTCAGGGCCTGCACGACGCCCGGAGCGCGGGACTGACGCTGGTGCTTACCGGTCCCCTTGTCCGGCCGCCAGCCGGTGGAGAGCCGGTCGCGGGCCTTCGACACCGCGTCCTGCAGTCGTCGGTGCTCGGCCTGCTGCTGCTCGTGGTCCTGCTCCCAGTGCTCCTGCTCGCGGGACCGCGCGTCCTGCCAGGCGTCGTAACCGCCGGCGTAGAGGCGCGGCTTCCCGTCACGGGTCGGGTCGGGTCGAGGTCGAGGAACCGGTCGGCGACGTCGCGTAGCAGCGCCCGGTCGTGGCTGACGATCGCGAGGCCGCCGTCGTGCTCGCGCAGCCGGCGGGTCAGGAAGTCCAGGCCGTCGGCGTCGAGGTGGTTGGTCGGTTCGTCGAGGAGCAGCACGTCGTGCCGTGCGCCCAGCAGGCACGCCAACCGCACCCGGTAGCGCTGGCCGACCGACAGCGTCGCGAGGGGACGGTCGCGGTCCGGGCAGGCGCCGAGGGCCTCGAGTGCGATGTCGACCCGGCGTTCGGCGTCCCACGCGTCGAGCCGGGTGGCGGCGTCGAGCGCGGCGGCGTAGCGGTCCTCGGCACTCCCATCGCCCTCGGCGAGGGCGCGGGCCGCCTCGTCGAGCGCGGCGAGGGCCGCGAGCGACGCGGCCAGCGCTTCGGACGTCAGGGTGCCGACGGTCTCGCCGTCCCGCGCGGACAGTTCCTGGCGGGCCAGGCCGATCGTGCCGGACCGCTGGACAGCGCCGTCGTCCGGAGTGATCAGCCCGGCGAGGACGTGCAGCAGGGTCGTCTTGCCGCGACCGTTCTCGCCGACGACTGCCACCCGCGATCGGGCGGAGACGGTGAGCGAGACGTCGGTCAGGACGCGACGGGACCCGCGGCTCACGGTGACGCCGACGGCGCGTACGTGTGCACTGCCCCCCGCCTCGACGGGCAGGGACATGGTTTCGGGGTTCGGGGTGAGGTTCAACGGTGCTCCGCAGCTCGCGATGGAGCCGGGCAGCAGTCAAGGGCCGCCCGGCGGGACCCGGGACGGCGAGCGCGAACTCAGCAGGGAGAAGTGCGCCGCCGTCAGCGGGCGGAGCGCACCTTCTGCGACCAGATACCTCGTGCCATGACGGCGATGCTAGCAGCGTCGACGCACCGCCTCGCGGGGATTTCGCCCACCCCGCGCTCCCGGTCGAGGCTGCGTAACGCGCCGTGGAGAGCTGCTGGTGCTGGTGCTCTCGGCGGTCAGGATGGCTGGACCTGGTCGAAGAGGGCGAGGGCTTCGGCCGGGTCCGGGCTCACGAGGCGTTCCAGACCCTCCGTCGTGATCGTCGCCCACCTGCTGGCCCGTGCCCACATTCGTTCCTCGAAGGCGCGAACGGCCTCGTCCAGATCTTCAGGGTCGGCAGCGATGGACTCCGCGAGCTCGGCACCGTCGAGCATCGCGAGGTTCGCGCCCGCCCCCAACGGTGGCATCAGGTGGGCGGCGTCGCCCAGCAGCGTCACCCCGCGGACGTGGGCCCAGGTGTGAGACACGGGCAGGACGTAGAAGGGGCGGTGGACGAAGGCGGTGCCGTGGCCGAGCAGGTCGAGGACGGGAAGGGCCCAGCCGTCGAACAGAGCCAGAATGCCCGATCGCGCGGCCTCGACGTCGGACAGGTCCAGTTCGGCGTGCCAGTCCAGCGGCGCGCGGAGCTTGACGTACACCTTGACGTGACCGCCGCTGTTGCGCTGGGCGACGAGAGATCGGTTCACGCCGTACACGGCCACCGAACCGTCGCCGATCAACTGGGCGAGGTCAGGGTGGCGGGTGTCGACGTCGTCGAGGGAGGTCTCGACCGAGGTGACGCCGGTGTACTGCGGCGTCACCGGCGAGACCGCCGGGCGGACCCGGGACCAGGCGCCGTCCGCGCCCACCACGAGGTCGAACGTCTCCTGCTCCCCGTCCGCGTAACGAACCAGTACGCCATCCTCGGTCCCCGGCACCACCTGCACGACCTCTCGACCCCACTGCACGTCGAGGGAGCCGAGCAGCAGATCACGGAGTTGCCCGCGATCGATCTCCGGATTGGCCTGCTCATCCGGAGAGGGTCGCCAGTCCCGCAGAACGGTCCCCGCAGCGTCCAGGATGCGCATGGCCTGCCCCTCCGGGCGAGACAGCGCCTGGAACTCTGCCAGCAGCCCCGCCTTGTCCAGTGCCAGCTGGCCCAGTCCTTCGTGCAGGTCCAGAGCGCCGCCCGGGGGGCGTGCGTCCGGGGTGGGATCGCGTTCGAGGACGGCGACGGGGTGGCCGTGGCGGTGCAGGACACGGGCGAAGGTGAGGCCTGCGGGGCCACCCCCAACCACGGCGATACGGTGTCTCATGGCGATACACTGTATTTCACTCGTACGATGCACAGCAACAGAACGGTGGTGACCATTGACTGTGTGGGACCGGCCCGAGCCGTCGAATGCTCCCGTGCCGCTCGACCGCGAGCGGATCGTCGCCGCCGCCATCGCGCTGGCCGACGAGGGCGGGCTGGAGGCGGTGTCGTTGCGCAAGGTCGCCGCCCGACTGAACGCCGGCCCGATGCGACTGTACGGGTACATCTCCACCAAGCAGGAGCTGTTCGACCTCATGGTGGACGAGGTCCACGCCGAGATTCTCCCCGCAGAGCAGCCCGGTGACTGGCGAGAGGCGCTGCGCGTCCTCGCCCACCGCACCAGGCAGGCCGCTCTGCGCCACGTTTGGCTGGCCGACCTGCTCGGCGGCCGTCCGACCCTGGGCCCGAACGGCATGGCCGTGACCGAGGCCAAGCTGGCCGCCCTCGACGGCTTCGCCGACATCGACACCGTTCTGCGCGCCGTGGAAACCGTCAGCTCCTACCTCACCGGCGCGATCAGGCGCGAGATCGCGAACCTGCGGGCCGAGCGCGTCACAGGCCTGTCCAAACGCGAATGGCAGCGCGCCTCCGGCCCGCACCTGACGAAAATGCTGGCCACGGGCCGCTTCCCGGCGCTGACCAGGGCCGTGCACGACGGCACAGACGTGGACGCCGAAACATCCTTCGCGACGGGCCTGGACTGGGTCCTCGACGCCGTGGCCGCCAAACTCACCCGACCGCCGGCCGTTTAGCGGCGAGGGCGGGGCAGCAGGGCGATCAGCGCGACCGCCACGGCCACGTGTGTCGCACCGAGGGTCAGCTTGGCACCGCCGGTGGCCTCGACACCAACCAGGGGGACGAGGGACAGCAGGGTCACCGCGACGGCCAGCGAGATCCAGACCGGCCGGGCGGCCCGTGGGGCGAACCGCTCCAGCAGGGCCAACGCGGCCCAGCCGAGCAGGGCAGCGCCCAGGGCGACCACGAAGATCGCGCCCGCACCGATGACCGTGGCGGGCTGACCCGGACTCTCGACGGTGTAGTCGACCCCGGCCAGCGCACCGATCGACCAGATGCCCAGGCAGGCCACGACGGCGACGCCGACAGCGAGGGCGCGGCGGCGCAGGGTCGAGGTGGTGGGGGTCGTGACGGCGGCAGCACTCATGACGGCTCCTCGTTCAGGGGAAACGAACGAGTACGACCGTAACAAATAGTCTTGTTCGGAACTATCTTACTCGGAACTAACAGCCCGAGCGGCTACCCGGCGCGTACGGGGAGCTGGTGGCCAACGGACCGTTCACCAGGGCCAGCAGGGCACGCAGGAACACCTCTCGATCCTGCTCGGGCAGGGTCGCGAGCAGGTCCTCCTGGATGCGCTCGACCACCTGCCGCGCCCGCAGCAGGACCTGCTCCCCCGCCGGGGTCACCGCGACCAGCCGGGCGCGCCGATCCGTCGGCACGGGGCGACGCTCGGCCAGCCCGGCCCGTTCCAACTGGTCGAGCGTGACGACCATCGTGGTCTTGTCCACGCCGCACCGCTCGCCGATCTGCCGCTGGGTCAGGTCTCCGGTGCGGGCCTGCGCCAGCACGTAGTGCGCCCGTGGCGAGATGCCGAGCTCGGCCAACCCCGCGGCGTGTTCGGTCTGCAGCGCGTGACTCGCCCAGGAGAGCAGGAACAACAGATCCGGGGGGCCGTCAGCGGGCGTGCAGGAGGTCATGCGCCGAGGCTAGCAAGATCCTCCGCGACGAGACGGTTCGCCAAGCGGACGATCAGGGCCGCTGGTAGATGCCGTGTTCGCGGGTGAGCAACCGCTCGTCGACCAGGTACCGACGCAGCGTCGCGTGATCCGACCCGCCCGCCGCGCACCACGCCTTGAGCGCGTCGTCGACGGCGCGCTCCGGATAGTGGGTGCCCGGCTCGAACGACCGCTCGGCGATATGTGCCAGCAGGACCCTCCGTCGGCTGCGCTGCGCCGGCAGACCCACCAGGACGCCCGCGCGCAGGAAGGTCCGCAGCACCGGGTCGGCGTCGGGCTCCGCGTCGTCGGCCGGGCGACTGTCGCGGGCGGCCGCCCGCAGCGACGCCTCGTCGACCGCCAGCGAGCCGTCCACGCCAGTGACGAGACCCGCGTCGGCGAGCCGGCGGACTCCGGTGAGCACCACCCGCGCCGGCAGGCCGGTCCGTTCGGCGACCTCCGTCGCGCTGGTGGCACCCAGCACGATCGCCGCGAAGATCCGTCGCCGTCCGTCGTCGGCCAGGGTTCCGGCCAGAGCATGCGCAGTCACGCCGGTCACCCTCGCATCAGCTGTACGCGAGGCGCCACGCGATTTCTCCGAGCCTGCACGGTCGGCCTTCGCTCGACCGAGCCTGCACGGTCGGCCTTCGCTCCACCGAGCCTGCGCAGTCGGCCTTCGCTCCACCAAGCCTGCGCAGTCGACGAGGCCTGCTCAGTCGACCTTCGGCTGTTCGGCGACGAGCATCACCCGGCGCAACAGGTCGGAGAGTTGCCGCCGTTCGGTCGCTGTGAGCGCGCCGAGCAGGCGGTGCTCCTCGGCGCCCTGGATCTCCATCGCCCCACGCCAGGCGGCCTGACCCGCGTCGGTCAGCTCCACGTCCACCCGCCGGCGGTCGACTGTCGACGGAATCCGGCGCACGAAACCCCGCCGGAGCAGGGTGTCCACCCGGGCCGTGACCGAGGCGGGGGCAACCGCGAGATCCACGGCGAGATCCGAGGGGGCCGCCCGGCCGCGTCGGCCGGCCAGGGCGTGCAGGGTGTCGTACTCGTGAGCGGGCAGGTCGAGGTCGGCCAGAACCCGTTCCTTGACCGTCCGCAGGTGCCGGATCAGCTTGATCATCCTGGTCACCGCACCCTCGACGTCCGCGTCGAGGTCAGGCACCACGGGAAGCCAACGCTCGATGTGCCGGTCGACGTCATCCGGAGTGGTGGTCACCGCACCAGCTTACCTCAGTGCCGAAATATTCATTGGCGAAAGGTTCGGTGTCGAAGTATGTTGTGGCCATGGCTCACCCCCTGCGCATCCCCTCCTTCCGGTTGCTGTTCCTGGGCCGTACCGTCTCGGCTCTCGGCGAGGCGGTGGTGCCCGCCGCTCTGGCCCTGGCCGTGCTGCGGGCCACCGGCTCCACCGGTGCGCTGGCCGTGGTCCTCGCCGCGGCGATGATCCCCCGGCTGCTCCTGCTGCCACTGGGCGGTGTCGTGGCCGACCGGTTCGACGCCCGCCGGGTCGCCATGGCTGCCGACCTGGTGCGCTGCGTGACCCAGCTCGCCGTCGGCGTGGAGCTGCTCGGCAGCGACCCGTCACTGACCACCGTTGTCGGGGCGTCCGCGCTCGGCGGCACCGCGTCGGCGTTCGCCATTCCGACCGCGTCTCCACTGGTCGCCGGCACCGTCGAGCCCGCCGACCGGCAGCGGGCCAACGCCCTGATGGGCATGACCGCCAACACCAGTCGCCTCGCCGGGCCGGCATTGGCCGGCGCGCTGATCTGGGCTGCCGGCCCCGGCTGGGCGTTCATCCTCGACAGTGCGTCGTTCGCGCTCAGCGCCCTCCTGCTCGGGCTGCTGCGGGTCCGCCACGTCCCGGTGCCCCGCCGTTCCGTCCTCGCCGACCTGCGGCACGGCTTCGGCGAAGTACGTGCCCGCGACTGGTTCTGGACCAGCCTGCTCGGGCACGGCGTGTGGAACGGTGCCGCCGCCGTGCTGATGACCCTCGGGCCGGCCGTCGCCATCGACCGCCTCGGCGGTGAGACGACCTGGGTGCTGCTGTTGCAGGCCGGCGCGGTCGGGATGCTCGTCGGATCGCTGCTGGCCGGACGGGTCCGGCTACGCCGACCGGTGCTGCTGGCCAACCTCGGGCTGGCCTGCTACGCCGCGCCGCTCTTCCTGCTCGCCGTCGCCGCGCCCGCCCCGGCGGTGATCGTCGCCTACGCCGTGGCGCTGACCGCCCTCGGTTACCTCAACCCGGTCTGGGAGACCGTCGTGCAGCACCACTTCCCACCCGAGGTGCTGGCCCGCGTCACCTCGTATGACTGGTTGGTGTCGCTCGGCGCCATGCCGCTGGGATACGCGTTGGCGCCGCTGGCCGCCGACGCGTTCGGCGCGCCCGTACCCCTGGCCGTCGCCGGCCTGCTGGTTCTCGCCTCCTGCGCGGGCACGGCCCTCGTCCCCGGCGTACGCCGACTCACCTGGCCAGCGACCCCGCAACCGCAACCGGTCGCACCCGTCGCCGTCCGTTGAGACCAGCGCCGGGATCCTTCCCGCGAGGTGGTCAGTCAGTCGGCGTCGCGTGCCATCGTCACGAAGCCACGCCACGACTCCGGGCTGAAGGCCAGTGTCGCGCCGTCGCGATCCTTGGTGTCACGGACGAGGACCACGCCTGGAAGGTTGTCAGCAACCTCGACACAGTTGCCACCGTTGCCGCCGCTCTTCGTGCTCTTACGCCACCGGGCGCCGATCAGGTCCATGATGCTGCCGCTTCTCTCAGAAGGTCCACGGAACGTCCTCGGGGCAGTGCCTCTCCGCGAATACGCTCCCACCGTCGTTCCAGGCTAACAAGGTCCGACATCTGATCGAGGATCTGCGCCCGTGCGGGGCTGTCGACGTGCGCGACCCTCGATCCATCCGGCATGTCGGCGATGGTGAATGGTCCGTCGAGCCCGGGATAGCTGGGCGCGTCCGCCGGGACGATGTGGAGCTGCACGCTGCCCATCTCGGCAAAGCCCAGCAGGCGCGCGAGTTGCGACGCCATCAACGCGCGGTCGTCGCCAACGCGTCGCCTCAGCACCCCCTCGTCCAGCACCGCGATCAGCAGTGGTCCGCCGTCACGGCTGAGGATCGCTTGCCGGTTCATTCGGGCCTCGGCGAATTCGGCGACCGCGTCCGGTGCCAGCACCCCACCCGCCAGGGTCGCTCGCGCGTACGCCTCCGTCTGGAGCAGTCCGGGTACCCACGTCAGCTCGAACGACCGGAGCGTCACCGCCTCGCGTTCGAGGTCGACCCACGGCCGGAACCACACCGGTTCGCGGCGACGGACGACATCCGGCCATAGCGCGTCGGCGTCTTTTGCCAAGAGCTTTGCGACGGTCGAGCGATGACGGCTCTGGGGAATGTGACCCGGGTTTGCCCACCTGGCGACGGTCTTCGGGTGCACGCCGATCTGACCTGCGAGGCTCTCGGCAGTGTGACCCGCCGCAGCCAGCGCTGCGACAAAGGCATGATTCATGCCGTCCCTCCCCTGGAACAAACGAACTGCCTTGAAGAGATTAGATAACGCTGTGTATTTGTCCAGCAACCCCCGGCAAGGTGCTCTGTAGACGGCGCGGCCGGCAGGGGACCCGAACCCGGCGGACGCGTTCGTAGCGGGGCCGCTTCCGTTGGGCGAGCACTCACGGGGGCGGCCCCTTCCCACACGTCGATCAGGGGGAAAGCCGTGTCCGACGAGGACGGAGAAGAAGCCCGCGAAGTCGAAGCGGGAAGAGCTACGACGACGGCTGGCCCTGCGGTCAGGGCTGGGGACGTGATCCGCTTGACCACCGCGGCGAGCGTCCAATTCATGAAGCCGATCGTCGCCCGGGTCATCCGCGAGCTGCCCGATCGCCACACCTACGACGGTTGGCTCTGGCTCGACGCGTACGAGTTGGGCAAGAAGGGCGAGGCGGTCGCCCGGCGCGAGCTGTTCGTGATGCGTGCGGGCGTGCAGGTGCAGGTTCAGGCCCCCCGTTCCTCCGGGGACGCCCGCTCGCTTACACCGATCCGGCCTGTCAAAACGGTGGAGGTCGTCTGATGCCCGAGCGACCGAAGCACTCCCCCTTGCGGCCAGCGTGGCGCTGCCCGGTCTGCGGCATCCTGTGGCCGTGCTCGGCCGCGAAGCTGCGCCTCCTCGGCGAGTACCGCGAGGATCGGCCGGGCCTGTTGAGTCACCTGGCAAAGCTTCAGGAGGCAGCCGAAGCCGATCTCATTGCGCTGAACCCGGGCGTCGCGCTGCCCGATCTGACCCCGCGTTTCGTCGGCTGGGCCCAAGCCCGATGAGCCAGACTCCGTCGAAGCAGCTCACGAGGGCACGGGTCAGCTCGGGCTGAGCAGGCAGAACTCGTTGCCTTCGGGGTCCGCGAGGACGGTCCACGCGACGTCGTCGGGGCCCAGATTGACGGCGGTGGCACCGAGAGCCCGCAGTCGGGCCGCCTCGGTCTCCGGGTCGTCACCCGGGTAGGGGCGGACGTCGAGATGGACGCGGTTCCACACGGTCTTCACGTCGGGTGTCCGGACGAACTCCAGGTACGGGCCGACGCCCTTGTCGGAGCGCAGCACCGCCTGGCGGTCGGTCACGTCGTGCAGGACCCAGTCCGTGGCCTGGCTCCAGAAGTCGGCCATGGCTCGGGGATCCGCGCAGTCGACCACGACCGCGGCGATCGGCCCGGTGTCCCGGTAGAGCGGCCGGGGCTCCAGGACACAGAACTCGTTGCCCTCCGGGTCGGCCAGGACCGTCCAGGGAACGTCGCCCTGGCCCACGTCGGCAGGTGTCGCGCCGAGATCCTTCAGGCGCGCCACCACCTCCGCCTGGTGAGCCGCCGAGGTGGTGGCGAGGTCGACGTGCACGCGGTTCTTCACCGTCTTTGGTTCCGGGGAGACGACGAGGTCGATGCAGACAGCGACGGGATCCGGGTAGACGAAGCCCACAGGTTCGAGGTTGGTCACGCCGGGGCCCTCGCTGGAGATCTCCCAGCCGAGCACCGCCGCCCAGAAACCGCCCAGCGCGGAATCGTCGCGGGCCTTCATGTTGATCTGTACGAGCCGCGTTGCCATGCCGGAGATGGTAGGGCCCGTCGAGTCGGCAGTGGTGCCCGCCCAGGCCCACATCCGCCGGCGTCCACTGATCAGGTCAAGCCGTCGGTGCGCAGCCGTGCGTGCAGGTGCATGTCGTGCCAGCCGTCGCTGTGGCGGATCGACCCGCGAGCCACGCCCTCGGCGGGGAAGCCTGCCCGCATGGCCACCCGGCACGACGCCGGGTTGGCGGTCGAGTGCTCCAGGGCCAGTCGGTGCAGACCGGCGTCCGTGAAGCTCCACCGGGTCAGGGCTCCCAACGCCTCGGTGGCGATCCCCCGACCGCGTGCACCCGGCAGCAGCCAGTACGACAGGTGCGCCGACCCCTCGGCCAGCAGCACGCCCCGCAACCCCACCTGACCGAGCGGCCGGTCGTCCGTGTCGACGATCGCCCAGCTCGCGGACGTCTCCTCGTGCCAGTGGCCAGCCCACTGCGCCGTCCACGCCCGCGCCTCGCCGTCGCTGTCGAGACGGCGGACGTGCCAGCGCTGGATCGCTGGACAGTCGAACGCGACCCGGACGACCCCGGCGTCGTCGTCGCGCCACGGCCGCAGCGCCAGCCCGGGGCGTACCCGTAGGTGGGGTTGGTCCTGGGCGCCGAGGCTCCCGGCGGGCAGGGCGGGTGTGACGAGCGACGGCATTCGCCCATTATCGAGCCGGGGGCTCACTCGCCGACGGGACCGTCGGCGAGTTCGGCGACCACGTCGAGGTGGCCGAGATGGCGGGCGTACTCCTGGACCAGGTGGAACAGCACCCGCTCCAGCGACGCCGGGTCCGCGCCGTTCCAGCGCGGTCCCGGCGCCCCGATCTCCACCAGGTCGTGCGCCGTCACCACCGCGCTGGTGTGCTCGCCCTGGGCCCGCAGCGCCGCCACCAGGTCCTCCCGGGTCTCCTCCGGGGCGACGTACCAGCGGTCGTCGCGGCGGTCGCCCCACGGGTCGGCGACGTCCCGGCCCTGGAAACCCCACTCGATCCAGCGCAGCTCGACGTGGCGCAGGTGCGTGAGCAGCTCCAGTGGGGTCCACCCCGATGGCAGCCGGCTGCGGCGCAGCTCCGGCTCGGCCAACGCCGACACCTTGGCCACGGTGGACTCGCGGAAGTAGTCCAGGTAACGCAGGAAGACCTCGGTGCGGCTGCCGGCCGGCGCGGTGGGCTCGGGGAAGGCGATCATGATGAGGTCGGCAGGTCGCGGGCGCGCTGCCGCACACCCGCCGCGCCGTACGGGTAGTCCCCCACCGGCGGGGCGCTCGCCTCGTCCAGCAACCGCATCTGCTCGGCGTCGAGGACCAGGTCCGCGGCGGTCAGGTTGTCGTCGAGCTGCTCGGTGGTGCGCGCGCCGAGGATGACCGAGGTGACCGCCGGTCGGGCGGCCAGCCAGGCCAGCGACACCGCAGACATGGACACGCCGCGTTCCCCGGCGACCTGACGGACCGCGTCGAGCACCCGCCAGGTGCGCTCCTCGGCGTTGCGACCGGCGTACGCCTCGACGCCGCGCTGGGGGTTCTCGCCGAGGCGGGTCGCTCCGGTGGGCGTGCTGTCGCGCTGGTACTTGCCGGTCAGCCAGCCGCCGCCCAGCGGTGACCACGGCAGGATGCCGATGCCCTCGTTCTCGCAGACCGGCACCAGCTCGAACTCGATCTCCCGAGCCAGCAGGTTGTACTGCGGTTGCAGGGTCACGATCGGGGTGAGGTTGAGGTGCTGGGTGAGCAGGGCGGCCTTCTGCAACTGCCAGCCGGTGAAGTTGCTGACCCCCGCATAGCGGATCTTGCCGGCGCTCACCGCGTCGTCGAAGAACCGCAGGGTCTCCGGCAGTGGGGTCATCGGGTCCCAGGCGTGCGCCTGGTAGAGGTCGACGGCCTCGACCCCGAGTCGCCTTAGGCTGGCGTCCAGCGCGCGGGTGAGGTGCACCCGGGACAGGCCGGCGTCGTTCGCCCCCGGGCCCATCGGGAAACGCCCCTTGGTGGCGATCACCAGCCGGTCGCGCAGGTCGGGTCGGGCCCGCAGCCACCGCCCGACGATGTCCTCCGAGACGCCGGCGGAATAGACGTCGGCGGTGTCGATGAAGGTGCCACCGGCCTCGACGAACCGGTCCAGTTGGGCGAAGCTGCCGGCCTCGTCGGTTTCCGCGCCGAAGGTCATGGTGCCCAGGCACAGGGTCGAGACCACAGTGCCGGTGGAGCCCAGAGTGCGATAGCGCATATCGTCCTTTCGGTCCGAGTGACGAAGCCGATCTTCGCACCCGTCCCGACCACCCGCATGCGGGACAGTGCCGAACGCGGTACGGGCACCCGCGCGACCACCTCGCGGGTCATCATGAGCAGGTGAGCGACCCCACGATCGACATTGACCGGCCTCAGCGGCCGGCTCCGGCGGCACCGCCGGGCGCGCCACCGGAGGTTGGCACACGAGGGCGCGGCCCTTGGCTGGTTTCCGCCGCGACCACTGTGACGCTGCTGCTGCTCGCAGGCCGGTACGGCTACCACCGCGACGAGTTGTACTTCCTGCTCGCCGGCCGACACCTCGACTGGGGCTACGTCGACCAGGGTCCGCTGGTCCCGGCGCTCGCTCGGCTGCTCGACACGATCGCACCGGGCAACCTGGTGGTGCTGCGGACGCCGTCGGCGCTGCTGGCTGGTGGCGCAGTGTTGCTGGTCGCCGCCATCGCGCGGGAGCTGGGCGGCGGCCGTGGCGCGCAGACCTTCGCGGCGGTGCTGGCCGCGCTGTCCGGCATCGTGCTCGCCAGCGGTCACCTGCTCAGCACCACCACCGTCGACCTGCTGGTCTGGCTGGCCGCCGTGTGGTGTGCGGTGCGGTTGCTGCGCACCGGCGACAGCCGCTGGGCGCTCGGCATCGGTCTGGCGCTCGGGGTGGGCATGCTCAGCAAGCTTCTGCCGGCGTTGCTGGCCGTGGGTCTGATCGCCGGGGTGCTCATCGCCGGGCCACGTCGGCTGCTGCGTGACCGGTGGGTGCTCGCCGCTGCCGGCGTCGCCGTGCTGCTGGCCGCTCCGAACCTCATCTGGCAGGCGGCACACGGCTTCCCGCAGCTCGGCGTGGCGGCCTCCATCTCCGACGGAGACAGCTCCTACAGCGGCCGGGTCGACGCGTTGACCCTCCAGTTCGTCATCATCAGCCCGTACGCCGTACCGATCTGGATCGCGGGCCTCGTCGCGCTGCTGCGCCGACCGGCGTGGCGGGCGTACCGGGCGGTGGGCTGGGCCTGGCTGGTGGTGTTCGGCATCGTGCTGATCGCCGGCGGCAAGGGTTACTACGACGCGCCGCTGCTGCTGGTTCTCACCGCCGCCGGCGTGCTGGTCACCGTCGCATGGGCGTCGCGCGGGTCGATCCGGCTGCGTCGAGGGCTGCTCGTGCTGGGTGTGGTGCCGTTCCTGCTGCCCAACATCGTGCTGCTGCTGCCGGTGCTGCCCGCCGAGCGGCTCCCCGCGTTCGTGGTGGACGTCAACTACGACGCCGGCGAGACGATCGGCTGGCCGGCGTTCGCGGACTCGCTCGCCGCCGTCCACGGTGGCCTGACACCCGAGGAGCGCTCCCGGGCGGTCATCCTGACCGGCAACTACGGCGAGGCCGGTGCGGTGGCCCGGTACGGTCCGGCCCGTGGTCTTCCGCGCGCGTACTCCGGGCACAACAGCATGGTCGACTTCGGTCGGCCACCCGCCGAAGCGGACGTGGTCATCGCCGTCGGCTGGGAACGGCCCGACCCGTTGAACGCCTGGTTCGAGACGTGCACGCTCGCCGGGCGGGTGGACCAGCGGGTCGAGGTGGAGAACGACGAGAACGGCGGCCCGATCCACGTGTGCCGGGGGCTGCGGCGTCCGTGGGCGCAGATCTGGGACACCGAGGTACGCCACACCGGCTGACAGTGGTCAGCCGGCGCGGTCGCTGGTGAGCCAGGTGTGGATGCCGGCAAGTGCCTCGGGGCCGGAGGCGGTGTCGACGTCGCGGGCGAGATCGGCGATCGTGACCGCGGCGAGCGCCTGGCGCCACGCGTCCTCCGCTGCCCACATGGCACGGGCGACCGGGCACGGCGTGGTGCAGGAGTCGGCCGGTGTCGCGAACGGGCCGCGCTGGCGGATCTCCGTGCAGACGAAACTGGGGCCCGGGCCGTCGACGGCCCGCACCACATCGAGCAGGGTGATGCTCTCCGGCGCCCGGGTGAGGACGTAACCGCCCGACTTGCCCTGAACGGAGTGGATCAGGTCGGCGCGGGCGAGCGACTGGAGCTGCTTGGCGAGGTAGCTGCTGGAGACATCGTGCAGCTCCGCCAGTTTGGCCGCCGGGACGGGCGTGCTGCTGGTCGTGAGGACCACGCAGCAGTGCAGCGCCCACTCGACCCCGCCGGACATCTTCATGACCTCACCCTAGCCAACCCCGGATACTCGGACTCGCAATGTCCGAGTATTGTTCTCGGACAGGAGAGGTCCGAGTTTGGCTTGAGCGAGGAAAGCCGGACAGACGACCACATTTCACGGGAAGGTGCATGAGCATGAAGATCGCCGTACTGGGTGGGACCGGCCTCATCGGGTCGCAGGTCGTCAAGATCTTGCAGACCGCCGGGCATGAGGCGGTGCCGCACTCGCTGTCCACCGGGGTGGACCTCCTCAGCGGGCAGGGGCTGTCCGAGGCGCTCACCGGCGCCGACGTCGTCGTCAACCTGACCAATTCGCCGACCTTCGACGACGCCTCCCCCGCCTTCTTCCAGACGACCATGGACAACCTCCTGGCCGCCGCCGAGCGTGCGGGCGTCGGTCACGCGGTGGTGCTCTCCATCGTCGGCGTCGACCAGGTGCCCGACCTGGCCTACTACCGCGCCAAGACCCTCCAGGAGGACATCCTCAGGGCCGGTCCCGTTCCGTACTCGATCGTCCGCGCCACCCAGTTCTTCGAGTTCGTCGAGTCGATCCTCTCCTGGACCGCCGACGAGACCACCGTTCGCCTACCCAGCACCCCGGTGCAGCCGATGGCCGCGGCCGACGTCGCGCAGGCCGTCGCCGACGTCAGCATGGGCGCGCCGCTGCGGGGCATCCGCAACGTCGCCGGCCCCGAGGTCTTCGCCCTCGACGAGTTGGGGCGCATCACCCTCGCCGCCCGTGGTGACCAGCGCACCGTCACGACCGACGACAGCGCTGGCATGTTCGCCGCCGCCCCCGACGACGTCCTCGTCGCCCCCGACGGCGCCGTCATCGCGCCCACCGCCTACCGGGAGTGGCTGGGCCGCCAGGGCTGAGCGTCGGGCCCTACCCGCACGTCGCCGTGGCAGTCGATCATCACGGCGACGCGCGGGTGCGGCTTTGCCACTCGCGGTCCAGGATCGCGAACACGAGCTGGTCAGCCCACTCCCCCGCGAACAGATAGCTCGCGACGTGGTGTGCCTCGCGGCGCATGCCGAGCCGGGCCATCAGACGGGCGGAGGCGGCGTTGCGCCCATGACACCGGCCATAGATCCGGTGCAGACCGAACTCGGTGAAACCCCAGTCCACCAACGCCGAAGCGGCTTCCGTCGCCAACCCGCGACCCCCATGGTCGGGGTTGAACACGAAACCGAGTTCAGCCGCACGATCGAGCTGGCTGCGCCACACCAACTCCACGGTCCCGATCACCCCCGCTTCACCGACCGCGGCCAACGCCAGGCAGTCCCCCTCCGCGCGCAGCGCGTCCTCGCCGGCCATGGCGAGCACCGACGACCGCGACTGTTCACGGGTACGCGGCTCGGCACCGAGCATCCAGCGAACGACATCGGGTCGACGCTGGTACGCGTACACGTCATCGAGGTCGTCGATGGTGAACGGACGCAGGGTGAGCCGAGCGGTGCGAATCGGATAGGTCGGCTGGAACATCAGGCGAACTCCCGCATCGTCTGCGGGCGGCCGTCATCGTGGGCCTCGGCGTCCCCTGCCGCTCCGGGATCGGGGCGGCGCGGTAGCAGCAACGGGCTGGCGAGGATCAGCAGTCCCGCGACCAGGATGGCCGTGCGAGGGCTGGTGGCGGCGGCGAACAGTCCGCCGAGCGCACTGAGGACCGCGATGGTGGCACTGCTGCCGATCGACCAGGCCGTCAGAGTCCGGACCACGCGGTCCTTCGGCGTCTGCTCCAGGCGGTAGGTGGCGAGAACCGGGTTGTACAGGCTCATGCTGATGATGATCGCAAGTTCGACGGCGATCACCGTGGCGAGCCCGACGACACCGGGCTGGACGAAGGCGAGGCCGACCAGCCAGATCGCGCGCAACGTGCCCACGGTGCGGATGATCCGGTGTCGGCCGTACCTCGCGACGACCCGGCGGGCCAGGCGTGAGCCGATGAGCCCGCCGACGCAGGGCACGGCGAAGGCAAGCCCGTACTGCCAGGGTGGGAACCCGAGTTCGCCGAGCAGGAGCACGGCCAGCAGTGGCTCGGCGGCCATGATCAGCCCACTGACGAGCAGCTGGTTGAGGTAGAGCGCCCGCAGGCCACGGTGGCTCAGGAGGTGCCGCCAGCCGTCGAGCACCTCGCTGGCACGCACCCGGCGACCGCCACCGCGCCGGGGGTGTTCCTCCCGCCCGCCGATCGCCGTGATCCCCAGCGCGGAGAGCAGGTAGCTCACGGCATCGGCCACGATGGTGGCGACCGGGCCGAACAGGCCGACCGCCGCGCCGCCCAGCGGCGGCCCGAACGCGATGGCGCTCCAGGTCGTCGACTCGAACCTCGCATTGGCCACGAGCAGGTCGTCCGGCCGGACGAGGGCCTTGAGGTAGGCGCCGCTGGCCGCACCGAAAGCGATCCTGGCGGTGGCGACGACGGCCGAGACGACCAACAACTGCGCGAAACCGAGCCGGCCGAGCGCGTACGCGACGGGGATCGTCAGCAGCACCGCGAACCGGGTCAGATCCATCACGACCATCACCGGCCGTTTGCGGCGGAACTCCACCCACGGCCCGAGTGGCAACGCGACCAGCGCGCCCACCGCCGGCCCCACAGCCGACAGCGCGGACACCTGGGCGGGGCTGGCGTCCAACACCAGCACGGCGATCAGCGGTAGGGCACCGAAGCCGAAGCCGGAACCGTAGGCGCTGACCGCGTACGCCGCCCACAACCACCGGAACCGCCGACCCAGGGATCGTCTCGCCGCCACACCCCACACCCCTGCTTCCAACAACCTGCCGTTGACCGGTGCGATCAAAGCAAGGGCGCAGAGGCCAGATCAAACAACCGAACCGACGGTGAGCCACAACCAGATGTTGTGGAAGTAGGGTTCCTGGCGTGGATCTCGACGCCGTACGCACGTTCGTCGCCGCCGCCGACGCCGGTCAGTTCCAGGAAGCCGCCACCGCGCTGTCGATCACCCAGCAGGCCGTGTCCAAGCGCATCGCCGCCCTGGAAAAGGATCTTCAGGTACGACTGTTCAACCGCACTGCTCGCGGCGCCCAGCTCACGATCGACGGCCAGACCTTCCTGCCCCATGCCCGGGAACTGCTGCGCGTCGAGGCGCGCGCCGACGCCTCCGTACGCCCCGGTCGGCGTGCCCTGCGCGTGGATGTGCACAGTCGGCGCATCGCCCCGGCGGTGCTGTTGCAGGACTTCCACCGGGCGCACCCCCGCATCGAGCTGGATGTCGTCACCCTCGACGCCGATGTCCATGCCGCGATGGCCGCCGTCGAGGCGGGGGCGGTCGACGCCACGTTCCACGCCGTCCCCATCCCGGCCCGCCATCTGCCCGACGGGATCAGGACGGCCCGCGTGATCGACGAACACCACGAACTCCTCGTCGGGCCACGCCACGCCCTCGCCAACGCCCGCACCGTCACGCCCGCGCAGCTCGCCGCGCACCGCATCTGGATGCCCGGCATGGCCTCCGGCACCGAGTGGGCGGACTACTACGACGAACTCGCCGCCGCGTTCGGCCTCACCATCGACCTGGTCGGGCCGGTCTTCGGCAACGAGGCACTGTTGGCCGAGATCGCCGACTCCGCGGAACTGGCGACGTTCGCCGGCGAACGCACCCGGTACCTGTGGCCGGACAGTTACGACCTGCGGCGCGTACCGGTACGCGGGCCGGCGCCGATCTACCCCATGTCGCTGATCTGGCGCGATGACAACCCGCATCCCGCGCTCGCCACACTTCGTGACCACCTGGACTCCCGGCGAGTGCGGGCCCCCGACGCCGAGGTCTGGCTCCCGACCTGGGTGTCGTGATCGGCGACTGCTCGGTCGGCGGGCGCTGCCCCGCGGTCAGTGCCGCAGGAGGCCGGTCGTCTGGATCGTCTCCACGTGCCCGGTCAGCGGCGCGCTGCGGTGCAGCTCAAGCCCGATGTCGACGACGACGGAGCGCTCCAGGGTCGAGACCTGCGCCATGGGTGTCCACTGCGCCAGGTCGGTCGTGCCGCACGTCTCGGATCGAAGCTCACCGGCAACGATCCGGGCCCGGTAGAAGATGGCCAGCATGTGCAACTCGACAACATCCCTGTCGGTGCGCTCCACATTCCTCGTACGCGAGTTCACACCGAGCAACTGCTCGACCTGCGCCTCGTACCCCGTCTCCTCAGTCACCTCCCGCACGACGGCGTCGAACGGATCCTCGGCGTGCTCGACCCCGCCGCCGGGCAACGTCCAGTGCCGCCGAGCACCGTCGGGCGAAACCCAACGGGCGAGCAGCACGTCCTCATCCCGGAGACACACCGCGTACGCGGCGACCCGGAGCCGTTGCGTGATCACGGTGACCAGGATGTCGCAGTCTCGGGAGAAGCGCTGCCCTCGAACGGGTTGAACGGTTCTGTCAGAACGATCCTCCTGAGATTTCGGCGAGCAGTTGGAAACTGCCGGAGCGGCTCCCACCGGATGGGGACCGTCAGAGCCTGACCTAGCCTGGTGACGTGCTGTCGCAGATGAAGGGCCTGTCCCGACACTTCACGGAGGAGACCCTGCGCGCGTACCTCCTCGATCGATCGGTCCGTCGAGACGACGGCTGCCTGATCGTGCGCGGGTACGGGAGCCAGCGGGGCGTCTACCAGAAGGTCGCCGGGCGGGCCTGGGCGCACATCACGGCCTACGTTGTCTTCGTCGGCGGTTACGACCCCGGGTTGGACGTGCGCCACCTCTGTGGAGCGCGTGACTGCATCGAACCCACTCACCTGCAGCAGGTGGTCCGCGCCGAAAACTGCCGCAGCCGCACCCAGCAACCGCGCTGTCGCAACGGGCACGAGCGAGAGATCGATCCCACGAGTGGCCGGTACCGCAAGGTGTGTCGCGCGTGCAACAGCGAGGCCCAGAGAAGGTGGCGGGTGCGCCAGGCGGCAGAGGTTGCCGCAGCCCGGGCCGCTTACGGGCGCCAGGTTGGTTGAAGCCTCCCGGCAACCGGCTGAGTGAGCACGTGAGCTGGGCATCGGGTCGCTTCTGTCCTGGCTCCGTGAGAGTGGCGAATGTTGACCGCTACGTCGATCAGGTCATCCGCCTGCTCACCGCCTCGGACGCCGGTCAGGAGCGGGTGGGCCGGTAGCGGTCATGTGGTGCCAGGAGGCTTCCCTGGTGACCGGTCCGTATGATCCGACGATGATCAGCGAGCCGTTGCGCCCCGGCCCGGCGGCCACCGGACGGCGACCGCCCAGCATCAGCGCCAGCGTGCTGCTGTTCGCGTTCTGGTGGGTGTACGTGCTTGCCGTTGACATCGCGCTCCTGGCCGAGGTCGGCGGCGCCGGGAACTGGCTCGCCCTTGGTGGCTGCACGGTGGCCGTCGGTGTCCTGCTCCGTGGCCTCCGGCGCGGGGGCCCGACCGCATGGCGGGTGGCCCAGCGATTCGCCGTGGGCGTCGGGCTCGCTTTTCTCGGTGGTGCCGGGACGATGCTGCTGTTCGGGCCGCGCCTCGGGTCGCTGATCACGCCGCCGGTCGAACCCGTTGTCGTCGTGGGGATGCTGGGCGGGCTGCTGGCGGTGCTGGCCCTGCTCGTCAGCGGGCTGCTGCTCCGCACCGCTTCGGCCCGGGCCTGGTGCGGTCGCTGATCGCTCATCGACCAGGATGGCGCCATGCACTCGATCTTCACCGGCCGGCTCCTGCTGCCCCTGCTGTCCCCGCTCCGGCGTACTGCCGCGGTCACCCTGGGGGACGGAACTCCGGTGGCGGTGCTGCGCCGCAAGTTCGTGTCCAAGCGGCACCAGTTCGACGTTCTTGATGCTGGAGCTACGACGCTGCTCGCCACCGGCGCCGCCACCAGCTTCGCGAACGACCATCACCGGCTGATCGGACCGCGTTCCGAGGTCATCCTGGAATATCTGATCGACTATGCGGGTCGCCGGCGGGGGACGGTGACTCTGCCGGACGGCCGGGTGCTCACGACCGAAGGCGACCGCAGTGCCCAGCATTTCGCCATCACTGACCGGTCGGGTCGCCCGGTGGCCACGCTGGTGACCACGAGCAGCGCCTTGTCGATGCGGTCGGCGGACCTGGTGCTGGACGTCGGTGCGCCGGTGCTGACGCTGCTCGAAGCGATCGGCATGGCGCAGTGCCTGCTCACCGTGGTCAACTCCCGGCGGGGCGACGCGACCTGACCGGCAGTCGGCGCCGCCGACCTTCAACCAACCCCCAGGGGTACGGCGGCGCGAACGCCATCGACATCCGGGCCGCCGCCGGCAACCGGTCACCGCAGACTGGGAACCGCTGCGGCGGCTCCTCCACCGTGCCGCTCGAGCAGTTGTCGCGCGGAGCCAGGACAGCTGTAGGAGGATCGTTACAACATCCCGAAGCCTTACGCACAAGAACTGTCATTATGATGCGTGCCTGCTTCGCCCCCTTTGTAGCAGCTGATTATCGGATTACTGTTACCGGCAAACCGATAATGGGTCCAGGCGGCGAAGAGGGGCTAGTGGCAGCGCGCGAGTTGGTGAGTTGACCCGAGGTCTCGAGGACCTGAAGGTCCTGAGGTCAGCTCAGGTAAGCGACGACATCTGATCTACGCGCCCGCTCAGGGCCGAAGCCAGCGATCGAACCAGGCGCGAGTCCGGCGCAGGACGTCGAGTTGATGGTTGCGTTCCCGGACCGAGTGGCCCTCTCTCGGGTAGATCACGAACTCGTGCTCAACATCGAAGTGGCGCAGCGCCCGGTGGAGGTACACGGCCTGCCCGAGGGGAACGTTGGTGTCCTCGGCACCGTGCAGGATGAGCACCGGCGTGCGGATGCGGCTGGCGAAGGAGATCGGGCTGACCGCGTCATGGGGGTGTGGGCCGATGCCGGACCAGCCGGTGCTGCCACCGAGCGCGGCTTCGAACTGGCCGTTCTCCCCGGTCGCGGCGAGCATGCCCCAGTCGACGACGCCGGCACCGACCAGCGCGGCGCGGAAGCGGTCGGTCTGGCCAACGGCCCAGGCGGACACGAAGCCGCCGTGACTCCAACCAGCGATGCCCAGCCGGTCGGGGTCGGCGATGCCCTGAGCGATGAGCAGGTCGATGCCGGTCAGGATGTCGGTCCACTCCTGCCCTCCGACCCGGCCGGCGACGCTGGCGGCGAACTGGTGACCATGGCCCTGGCCGCCGCGCGGGTTGGGCAGGAACACCGCGTAGCCGGCGGCGGCCAGCCACTGCGCGCTGGGGAACCAGAACAACTGGCACCGATCGGCGTAGCGATCGTAGGGGCCTCCGTGCACGATCGTGACCAGCGGGAACGGGCCTTCCGATGCGGACCTTCCGACCGGCAGCACGAGCAGACCGTCCAGGTCGAGGCCGTCGGCGGCGCGGTAGGCCAGCGGTTGTTGCGTGCCGAGTGCGATGCCGTCCAGGTCCGGGCGGGTGTTGGTGATTCTTCGCAGCGGCCCGGTCGACGGCCCGATGTGAACGTTCGGGGGTTGATAGCGGGTGCCGGTAATGGTGGCGATCTCTGCGCCGGTAGGAGTGGTGGTGACGTTGTCGAGGCGTCCGGGGTGATGCGACAGGGTGGTGAGGCCGGCGGGGTCGAGTCGGGCCAGTGTCGTGTTCAGACCGTCGGCGCACACCAGCAGCGGGGCGGCACCGGTCTGGCAGAGCTGGGTGGGGCACATCGAGAGACCAGCTGTCCGGTTGCGCACGACGCGGCTGTCCACGGCCAGGTCGAACACGGCGGTGCCGGCCTGCAGCGCCGGCGGGGTGAGCGCGACGTAACCGAGGTGCCAACCGTCCTCGCCCGGCCACCAGGCCAGAGATCGTGCGTCGGCCGCGACCGGGCCAAGGTTCTCCGCACGCCCGGTCGTGGGGTCGAACAGGTGCAGTTGGCCGGTGCGCGGGCCGTGGTCGTTGTCGGCGCTGGCCCAGGTGAGCACGGCAAGTGGGCCGCCGCCGGGACGTTGGCACAGTTCCACGACGTGCCGGTCGCCGAACACACCCGGGGTGGTGACCCGGCCGGCGCGCAGGTCGAGCATCCGCAACCGGGCGCGCGATTCGCGCTCGCCGACGACGATGGCGTCGTCTCGGTCCCGGGCGCGGCGCGCGTCCTGCTCGGTGGGTTCGTCCTCCGCGAGCAGAGCGACCAGGTGGGGGTCGCTGAGCGGCAGGTGGTCGATGACGCCGGCTCGCCAGTTGGTCACCGTGGTCACCGCGCCGTTGGCAGGGGTGAATCTGTGTAGCTGCGGGGTGCCGCGGTCGGCGCGGTCGGACAGGAAGAACAGCGTCTCCGAGTCGGCCGACCAGAGTGGCCGGGACTCGGCTGCGGTGTCGGCTGTCGCCCGGCGCGGCACGACGGCGTCATCGGTGCCGGCGAGCCAGAGTTGGGTGTCGAGGTGGTCACCGGCCCGGCTGATGGGAGCGAGGACGTAGCAGAGCAGGCGCCCGTTCGGGGCCAGCGCCGGGGTCTGCGGGGCACAACCGTCGACAACGACCTCGGCGGTCAGACCCGTCATGCGATCAGTCTGCCAGCATCGACATATGTTCTCAGTGGAGGAACGTGACCTGATCCGGCGGCGGTTGCTGCACCTGGCGGAACAGGACCCCGCTGTCGTTGCCGCCGCGATCACCGGCTCACACGCCACCCCACCAGCTACGCCAACGGCGCCCACCTACTGCCCGCCGACATCACCGGCCCGCTCGAAACGACCCTGGTCCGCTCCACTGATGAGACCGAGTTACGCCGCGCGCTCTCGGCTGCCGCAACGTCCCTGACCGCGGAACTCACTCGCACCGACCCGACCCTGGCCGAGCGACTACACCCGATTCTCACCGAGATCGCCGCGATCAGCCGACGGCCACCGGGCAGCAGGCCACACGCCCAGTTGCCGCAGAAACGCTGAGGCTCGGACGCCGCACGTCTCGCACGGTCGGCGGCACCGCCGATCGACCGGTCAGGATCCTGGTTGGGCTCCAGGCCCGGGCAACAGGTCGATGTCCGTAGCCCGCATGGGCTCTTCGCACTCCGAGCACCGCAGCTCCACGTGGCTGATCTTGCCGCAGGCGTGGTGGCGGTAGAGCACCGGCGGGCCGGCCTCGCCCGCCGTCCACCGGTCACCCCACCGCACCATCACCAGCAGCAGATCGCAGAGCTCCCTGCCCTTGTCGGTGAGCAGGTACTCGTGGCGGACCGGCCGGTCCGAATACTCACGCCGGGTCAGGACGCCCTGTTCGACCAGCCAGCTCAGCCGTTCGGCGAGCACCTTGCGGGACATGCCGAGGCCCCGCTGGAGCTGCTCGAAGCGGTGCGTGCCGGCGTAGACGTCCCGCAGGATCAGCGGAGACCACGGCTCACCGATGACGTCGAGGGTGCGGGCGATCGAGCACGCCATGGCGCCGAACTGCGTTCGTTGCATGACGCCACGATACGCAAAGGTGGTTCCTTCAAGGAACTGACTCTGTTAGCGTCACATCAGTCCATCTCCTTAAGGAACGGACTGGCCCTGTCCCCCTCTCCACACGCGTGTGGAAGCCGAAGGAAGGCCCGCATGAACCATCCGCCGATCGTGCCGACCAGGGACTGGCAGGACGCGGTAGACGCCCTGCGCGTACGCGAAAAGGCACTCACCCGCCAGCTCGACTCAGTGGCCGCGGCGCGTCGCCGGCTGCCGATGACGCCGGTCGAGCAGGACTACGTGTTCGAGGGCCCGTCCGGGCCTGCCAGTCTGAGCGACCTGTTCCAGGGCCGCCGCCAGCTCATCGTGTACACGTTCATGTGGCACGGCATCGACGCCGTCTGCTCCGGCTGCTCGATGTTCACCGACAACGTCGGACACCCGGCCCACCTCAACGCCCGTGACGTCACCCTCGCGTTGACGTCTCACGGCCCACTGGACGACCTGCTGGCGGTGCGGCGGCGAATGGGTTGGGACCTGCCCTGGTACTCGTCGCTGGACAACAGCTTCAACGCCGACATGGGCACCGGTGACGGATTCGCGCTGAACGTCTTCCTCCGCGCCGACGACCGGATCTTCCGCACCTACACCACCACCTCCCGCGGCGTGGAACGGCTCGGCAGCAACTGGACCTTCCTCGACCTGACGCCCTACGGCCGACAGGAGACCTGGGAGGACTCGCCGCAAGGCTGGCCGCAAACCCAGCCCTACCGGTGGTGGCGACTGCACGACGAGTACGACACGACCAGGGATCCGTCATGACGGTCGACACGCCAGTCGCTGAACTCCTCTTCCAGCAGGAGGATGCGACACCCTTCAACACCGACACGGCGACACTCAAGCCGTGGAGCCAGGCATTGGCCTGCCTGCGGGCGGCGCACAAGTGTTGGCTGTCCACTGTGGGACCGGATGGTCGGCCACACGCCGCGCCGGTGATGGTCGTGCTGGTCGACGGGGCGCCGTGCATTGCGAGCCGCCCGCACTCCCGCAAGAGTCGAAACCTGGCCGGCAACCCCCGCGCTGTCATCACTGTGAGCGGCGAAGACCTCGATCTGGTGGTGAGCGGTGAAGCTCACCAGGTGTCCGGCGGGACCGCACTGCGCCGGGTGGCCGCCGCCTTCGTCACAAAGTACGGCTGGACGTTCGACATCAGGGACGGCCGGGTCCACGACGAGAGTCTGCCCGGATCACCCGAGTACGCCTTCCACCAGGTCTCCCCGGTCCGGGCTTTCGGCTACGGCACGGACGGGCTCACCGCGACCCGCTGGCGGTTCAACCGCACCTGAGGTCACGCCGAGCCCGTCCGCCGCTGGTACGTCTAGGGCGACACTCCTCGACGTCGGGGCCGCCGGCCTGCGATCAGTGGGCGGGCTCGCCGAACCAGCGGGAGAGGTGTTGGTCCAGGCTCTGCTGATCGTCACCGACCCAGGCGACGTGACCGTCGGGGCGCAGCAGGACACAGGGGACGTCCAGCTCCGCGGTCGGATCCGTCAGGTGATCGACCCGGTCTGACCAGCCGCCGACGGTCAGGCGTTCGGTGCGGTCCAGCAGCAGGCCCCGGCCGCGATGCAACAGACCGTAGAGGTTGCCCTGTTTCACGGCGACGTCGCCCAGGCGGCGGCCGAGCAGATCGGGGCCTGCGCCGAAGTCGTACCGGATGCCGATCGCGGTGATCTTCTCGATCAGGTGGCGGTTCACCTCGTCGAAGTCCATCAGCTCGGTGAGCAGCCTGCGTACGGCCTGCGGGCCTGGTTCGGGGGACAGCAACTCCATCTGGGCTCGGGTGTTGTCCAGCACCTCCGCGGCGACCGGATGACGTTCGGCCTGGTACGTGTCCAGCAGAGCCTCCGGCGCCCAGCCCCGGATGTGCGCGGCCAGTTTCCAGCCGAGGTTGAAGGCGTCCTGAACGCCCAGGTTGAGGCCCTGTCCCCCGATGGGCGGATGGATGTGGGCGGCATCGCCGGCCAGGAGGACACGGCCGGCCCGGTATCGGTCGGCCAGCCGGGTGGCGTCCCCGAAGCGGGACAACCAGCGCGGGGAGTGCACGCCGAAATCGGTTCCGGCGATGGTGCGCAACTGTTGTTGGAAATCCTCGAGGGTGGGCGCCACCGCACGGTCGCTGACTCCCGCGGCGGGGACCACGACGCTGTAGACCCCGTTGCCTGCGGGCCGGAGCCAGAAGGGGTGATGGTTTTCGCGGATCGCGTTCACCGTGGCGGCGATCTCCTCCTGCGGCGCGCCCACCTCCATCTCGCCCATCAGCGTCTCGGTTCGGGCGGGCTCCCCGGGAAAGCCGACGCCGAGCAGTTTGCGCACGGTGCTGCGCCCGCCGTCACAGCCGACGAGATAGCGCGAGCGCAGTTGCTCCCCGTCGGTCAGCTCGACGGTCACACAGTGGTCGTCCTGCTCGATGCCGACGACCGCGCGACCACGCCGAACCTGCGCGCCCAGTTCGATCGCATGCTCTTCGAGCAGGCCGACGATGACTGGCTGCGGGATACCCAGCAGATAGGCGTACGCGGAATCCAGGTCTTTCGGTGCGGGTTTGGCGATGGCCGCGAAGAAGCCGGCGGCCGGCCGCTGCCTGCCGTGCGGGAGGACGCGATCCAGCAGGCCGCGCATGGCCAGCAGTTCGAGGCTGCGGACATGCAGACCGACGATACGGACGTACGACGCGGGCTCGGTTTCCTTCTCCACCACGAGGACCCGTACACCGTGCAGCCGCAGTTCGGCGGCCAGCATCGCACCGGTCGGCCCGCACCCGGCAATGATCACGTCGAAGATGAGGGGCGTGCGATCCGCACTGGTGGACGGCGACTCGACCCTGGTCTGAGACGCGGGCTCGGCGGTGAATTGTTGAGGGCGCATGGGTGTTGCCTTTCGGGAGGGCCTTGTTGGCGGGGCGCTCCCGGCGACACCTACGTCAATCGCCCGGTCGTGACGGGAAGGGGGAGCACCCACATCGCTTCATCGTTCATGGGTCTCACCTCCTCGGGCGGGTCACGTCACCTGCAAGCTACAAGCCCGACAATCGTCCCGCCAGCTCTTTTCAGTCATGGTCACGGGCCCACGCCTTCTCGGCTGTGCCAGGGCTTCCGCCGATGGACTCCTGGTAGACGTCGGCGTAGGTGCGCGAGGTAACCGGTAGTACCGAGTACGAGCGCGCGGCGCTCGCCCTGTCGCCGTCAACGGTCCTGCGGGCGGGTCAGCGATCGGTGGAGCCACTCGGCCATCAGCGCGCGTTCGGCGTCGGTGAGCCCTGGGAGGTCGGGCAGCACCGTCGCGAATGTCACCGCGACCGCTTTCGTGGCCGTGTCGGGTGTCGCCGGAGTTGTCGCCAGGATGCTGGTGAGCACAGCGTCGAGCATGGCCTCGCTCAGACCGGGGTCGCGCTGCTCCGGGGGCATTCCCAGCAGGGTGAGGATTGTTCCGTTGCCCGCAGAGTGGATCATCAAGAGTGCGCGCTGTTCGTCGACCCGCAGGAGGCCGGCTGCGGCGAGTCGCCGAACGCGGCGACGCAGCACGTCGAGGCCCGCGACCGTCGCCGGTGAGGGTGCGCCGCTCCCCCGCGTCGCGATCAACGCGTACAGCTCGGGGTTCGCCAGGCCGAAATCCACGTGCGTACGCCATCCGGCGCGCAGGTCCGCGACCGGGTCACCCGCCGCGACGTCCGCCGCGACCGACTTGCCGCTGACGTAGGTGGCCATGACGTGTTCGGCGACGGCGTCGATGAGGCCGTCCTTGTCGCCGAACAGGCGGTAGATGGTCGGGGCCTGCACTCCTGCGGCCTGGGCGACGGCGCGCGTCGTCACCGCGTTCGCGCCCTTCGCGCGCAGCAGTTGGGTGGCTGCCGCGACGATGCCGGAACGGACGTCGTCGCGAGATGCCGTGTCCTGCGTCGTCACCATGAACCGATGCTAACAGCCCCTTGTTATCTGTGAAATATCAGTGTTAACGTCGGGCTCGAATCACCGATAACAAGGAGCGTTCATCATGTTGGTCGTCACCGGTGCCACTGGTCAGCTCGGATCCCAGATCGTCGACCTGCTCCTCGACCGGCTGCCACCCGAGGCCGTGGGTGTGAGCGTGCGCGACGTCGACAAGGCCGCGGGCCTCGCCGAGCGCGGCGTTCGGGTCCGTGCCGGAGACTTCACCGACCCAGCCACGCTGGAGCACGCCTTCGAGGGTGCCGAGAAGGTCCTCATCGTGTCCGCCGCCATTCGCGGCGCCGGTGCGCTCGTCGCAAACCGCGCCGCCGTCGACGCCGCCCGGGCCGCGGGAGGCAAACGAATCCTGTACACCAGCCACCAGGCGGCCTCCAGGGACTCGCTGTTCGCCCCCCAGCCCACGCACGCCGCAGCTGAGGAACACCTGGCCGGCCTGGGGGTTCCCTTCACCGCTCTGCGCAACGGGTTCTACGCGAGCACGCTCAGCTACTCCATCGGTGCGGCGCTGGAGACCGGGCAACTCGTGGCGCCGGCGGACGGGCCGGTGTCCTGGACCGCGCATTCCGACCTGGCCGAGGCCGCAGCCATCGCAATGGTCGAGGAGGGCCTGCTCGATGGCGTCACGCCCGCGCTGACCGCTGCGGAGGCGCTCGACCTCGAAGCGGTGGCCGGGATCCTCACCGGGATCACGGGCCGCGCCATCACCCGAGTGGTCCTCGGCGACGACGAGTGGAAGGCCGATGCCGTCGCGCATGGCATGCCCGCGGCAGCCGCCGAATTCACCCTGGGCATGTACCGCGCAGCGCGACGGGGAGAGTTCGCCGTCACCGACCCGACGCTGGAAACCCTCATCGGTCGTCGACCGACGTCCGTCCGTTCGGTGCTCGAGGCCATCGTCTCCCCACGGTGATGCGTGCTGACGAGCACCGGGCCTGCGAGCCGCTGAGTTGACCCTCGACCGGGTCGAGGCCCGACCATCGGCGACATGGACAACCAGCCGACACCCGACCCGATCATGACCCGCATCGGTGCGGCGGTGCAGCTCGGCCGATCAGGGCAGAAGGCTCTCGCCCGGGACGCCCTCACCGCGCTGTGGGACGAGATCGGCCCCTCCGGCGACGCCTTCCACCGCTGCACCCTCGCCCACTATCTCGCCGACCTCCAGGACACCACCGAAGCGGAACTGGTCTGGGACGAGCGGGCCCTGGCCGCCGTGTCCGACCTGACCGACGAACGCGCCCAGCGTTACCTGTCCTCGCTCCAGGTCCAGGCGTTCCTGCCGTCGCTGTACCTGAATCTGGCCGACTGCCACCGGCGCCTGGGCAACCCCGCCCAGGCCCGGGAGCACCTGGCCCGGGCCGGCGAACACCTGGTGCACCTGTCCGACGACCCGTACGGCGAGGCCATCCGCGCCGCCATCCGCGAGTTCGCCGCGGACGACCCGAGCGACGCCCGGCGGTGACGGTCGGCGGGGCCTGACGGGCGATCTGTAGGTTGTCTTCTTGACGGGCGGCTGAGGTGTAGCTAAGTTTCAGCCACCCGGACTGAGAGGCGTCTATGCAGACCCGACTCGTTACCGCGACCGCCTGGGCGGCCACACTGGTGGCCACCCTCGCTTCCCTCCCTGCCCAGGCCGCCACGCCGACGCGCCCGCCGAATGCCGAGCACGGCTGGGTGACGTCCACGCTGCGACACATGAGCCTGGAGCAGAAGGTCGGCCAACTCTTCGCCACCTACGTCTACGGCGGCGACGCCGTGAACCCGAGCGCCGCCGACCGGGCCGCGAACCTCGCCGCCTTCGGTGTGGAGACCCCGGCCCAGGTGGTCGAGCGGTACGACCTGGGCGGCGTCTGCTACTTCTCCTGGTCGCACAACCTGGACAGTCCCCGGCAGATCGCGACCCTCTCCAACGGACTCCAGCGGGCCGCCCTCGGCGACGGGGCGAAGGGCAGGGTGCCGCTGCTCATCTCCACCGACCAGGAGCAGGGCGCGGTGGTGCGAATGCCCTCCCCCGCCGCCCAGTTCCCCGGGTCGATGGCGCTGGGTGCGGGGCGGTCGGCCCAGGCCGCCCGGACGGCGGCGGAGGTCACCGGACGCGAGCTGCGCGCCGTCGGCATCCGACAGCCGTACGCGCCGATCGCCGACGTCAACGTCAACCCGGGCAACCCGGTGATCGGGGTGCGGTCCTTCGGCGCCGACCCCACCCTCGTGGCCGACCTCACCGCCGCCCAGGTCACCGGTTTCCAGGACCGGGCCGGGGTGACCGCCGCGGCGAAGCACTTCCCCGGTCACGGCGACACGGCCACCGACAGCCACACCGGTCTCCCGGTGATCAACCACAGCCGCGCCGAGTGGGATCGGATCGACGCGCCGCCGTTCAGGAGGGCGATCCGCGCCGGTGTCGACACGATCATGACCGCGCACATCGTGATCCCGGCGCTCGACCCGTCCGGCGACCCCGCGACCTTGTCGCCCACGATCCTCACCGGCGTGCTGCGTGGCGAGCTCGGTTTCCGGGGCGTCATCGTCACCGACGCGCTCAACATGGCTGGCGTACGGGCGAAGTACGGTGACGATCGGGTGCCCGTCCTGGCGCTCAAGGCCGGCGCCGACCAGCTCCTGATGCCGCCGGACCTCGCGCTGGCGCGGGACGCGGTGCTGCGGGCCGTCGCCACCGGCGAGCTCACCGAGCGTCGGATCGACGAGTCGGTCCGACGCATCCTCGGCGTGAAGTATCGCCAGGGGCTGGCCCGCTCCCCGGTGGTCGACGTGGAGAAGGCCGTGCGGACCGTCGGCTCTCCGGAGCACCTCGCCGCCGTCACCCGGGTCACCGACCCCACGCTCACCGCCGTCCGCAACGACGCCGGAGTGCTGCCCCTGCCCCACGCCGACCGGTCGGTCCTGATCACCGGCTGGGACAGCGCTGCCTTCGCCCCGGTCGCGACGGTCGCCGCCGGATTCACCGCGCGTGGTGCCCGAGCCACCGCGCGACCGGCGACCCTGCCCTCCGACGCGACGATCGCCGCCACGGCGAGCCAGGCCGCCGAGCACGACCTCACCGTCGTGCTCGTGAACAAGGCGTGGGACACCGCCGTCACCGACCCGCGAGCCACCCAGCAGCGCCTGGTCGCGGCGCTGCTGAGCACCGGGAAACCCGTGGTCGTCGCGGCCGTCCGCGACCCGTACGACATCGCTTACCTGCCGGGTGTCACCACCTACCTGGCGACGTACTCGTACACCCGCGCGGCGATGGACGCCCTCGTCCGCGCGCTGCACGGCGAGTTGTCCCCGAGCGGACGGCTGCCGGTCACGATCCCCACGGCCGAGGGGGCGGGCTCCGTGCTCTACCCCTACGGCCACGGCCTGAGCTGGTAGGAGGCAAGCATGCAGCGGAGGAATCTCCTCATCGGCGCGGTCGGCGCGGGCGCGCTGGGGGCGGGGACGCTCGGCGCAGGACCGGCGTCGGCCGGCCCTCGTGCCCGCCGGGTTCGCACCGGCCTCGACGAGCTGGTGTCGTCCGGGTTCGCCGAACTCACCGGTCAGCGTGTGGGCGTCGTGTCCAACCCGACCGGGGTCGACGCGTCCTACCGGCACCTCGTCGACCTGATGCACGGCTCCGGTCGGGTGCGACTGGTCGCGGCGTTCGGCCCCGAGCACGGCTTCCGCGGCTCCGCCCAGGCCGGCGGCAGCGAGGGAACCGGCGTCGACGCACGCACCGGCATACCGGTGTACGACGCGTACGGCGCCTCGCAGGCCCGGTGGGAGGCCATGTTCACCGAGGCCGGGGTGGACACGGTGGTCTTCGACATCCAGGACGTCGGAGTCCGCTTCTACACCTACATCTGGACGATGTACACCTCGATGGTCGCCGCGGCCCGGGTCGGTAAACGCTACGTCGTGCTGGACCGGCCCAACCCGATCGGCGGGCGGGCCTACGGGCCGTTGATGACCAGCCCGTACACCTCGGGAGTGGGCCTGAAGGAGATCATCCAGCAGCACGGGATGACCGTCGGGGAGCTGGCCCGGTTCTTCAACGCCACGTTCCTGCCGGCCGAGGCGGGACGACCGGTCGACCTGCACGTGGTCCGCTGCCGGCACTGGAGGCGCGACGCCCTCGCCGCCGACACCGGCGTGCCCTGGGTGATGCCCAGCCCGAACATGCCCACCCCGGACACCGCTCTGGTCTACCCGGGCACCGGGCTGTTCGAGGGCGTCGCGTCGATCACCGAAGGGCGCGGCACCTGCCGCCCGTTCGAGCTGATCGGCGGGCTGGCGACGGACTTCGACCACCACTGGGGTGACCGGCTCAACGCCCGGAACCTGCCCGGGGTCGAGTTCCGCGAGGCGTACTTCTCGCCGACCTCGGCCGGGCAGAAGCCGGACCTGCTCAACAAGCTCTGCGCCGGCGTCGAGGTCAAGGTCGTCGACCCGGCGGTGTACGACCCGATCCGCACCGGCGTGGCCATGCTTGTGGAGGCGCACAAGTACCCGGCGTTCGCCTGGCGACGCGACTCGTGGGACACCGTGCGCCCGTACTGGATCGACAAGCTCACCGGATCGCCGCGACTGCGGACCCAGATCGACGCCGGAGCTGACGTGGACGACGTCGTCGGCGCCTGGGCCGAGGAGTTGGCCACCTTCAACCGGCAACGCCGGCCCTACCTGCTCTACTGAGGAGCGCGGTCATGACCAGGTCGACTCGTCGTCCGCTCCGCTCACTCGCGCTCGGTCTGGCTCTGGTGACCCTGGGCACGGCGCTGCCCGCCACCGGGGCGGCCGCCGCGACACCGTCGTCCGGTCCGCCGACCGTCACCCCCGCCGACATCCAGTTCCGCCACGACACGTTGCGGCGTGGCAGCGCCCGCCAGGTCGGACTGCTCCCCGACCAGGTGGATCGCATGCCCGCCGACCTGGCGGCGTACCTGCAGCCGACCCAGGACCACCCCGGCTACCCGGCGTACGCCGGCGCGGTGGTCCTGGCCGCCAAGGACGGCGTGATCGTCCAGCACGCCGCCGTGGGCAGCGCGGTGAAGTACTCGGCGGTGGGGCCACCGCCCGACCTGGTCGGTGTGGAACTCCCCGCCGACCAGCAGATCCCGACCCGGCGCGACACCATCTTCGATCTGGCGTCGGTGTCGAAACTGTTCACCACGATCGTCGCCATGCAGCAGGTGGAGCGGAGACGGGTGGAGCTGGACACGCCGGTCGCCCGGTACGTGCCGGAGTTCGCCGCCGGCGGCAAGGCGACGGTGACCGTGCGGATGCTGCTCACCCACACATCGGGTCTGCCCGCGTTCACACCTCTGTGGAGCAGGTACCCGACACCGGCCGAGCGGTTCGCCGCCGCGCTCGCCACGCCGCTGGCCACCGGGGCGATGCCCGGTGGCCAGTACGTCTACTCCGACCTGGGGCTCATCGCGCTGGGAGTCCTGCTGGAGCGGGTGACTGGTCGGCCGCTGGCCGACCTCGTCCGCGACGGCGTGACCGGGCCGCTGGGCATGACCGACACCGGCTACAACCCCGGCCCGCAGCGGCGGTCGCGGATCGCCGCGACCGAATACCAGCCGTACGCGGGACGGGGCATGGTGTGGGGTGAGGTCCACGACGAGAACGCGTGGTCGCTCGGCGGGGTGGCCGGGCACGCCGGGGTCTTCTCCACGGCCGCGGACCTGGCCGTGCTCTGCCAGTCACTGCTCAACGGCGGCGAATACCGCGGCCGGCGGATCCTGCGCTCGGAAACGGTGCGCACGATGCTGGTCAACTACAACGCGCCGCTGGAGTCGGCCTACCCGGAGAGCGACCGCGGGCTCGGTTTCGAGCTGAACAAGCACTGGTACATGATGGGGCTCTCCTCTCCGGTGGCCTTCGGGCACACCGGCTTCACCGGCACGTCGATCGTCATCGACCCGCTATCCCACTCGTTCGTCGTCATGCTCAGCAACCGGGTGCACCCGGACCGGGGCTGGGGCAGCAACAACGTCGCCCGACGGGCCGTCGCGCGTGACCTCGCGGAGGCGTTGCCGGTGCGGCCGCGCTCGGCCAGCGCCTGGCGTGCCGACCCACGCGACTCGGCGACGAGCACGCTCACGGCGCCGCTGCGTCGGCCCGGCCGTGGCGGCACGGCGAGCTTCCTGCTCTGGTACGACACCGAGCCCCGCTTCGACAGCGCGCGATTCGCGGTCTCCACCGATGGTGGTCTGACCTGGGTGCCGGCGACGATGCAACTCCGCGACGCCGCCCGCCGGTGGAGCGCCGACGGCACGGTCACCGGCTACGGGGGTCGCGTGTGGTGGCAGGTCACGGTGGCGCTGCCCGATCAGGCCACCCACCTGCGGTTCAGCAGCAGCACAGACGGCTCCGGGCAGGGACGTGGCGTCTACGTCGACCGGGTCGTGGCAGCGGACCGGCACGGCGTCCTCTTCTCGGGCGAGGGTCCCGACGCCTCCCGGTTCGTCGCCGACGGGTGGTCACCGGCGCGGAGTTGAGGGCGGCGATGGCCTGGATCGGCTGCCGCAGCAGCGGGTTGCCAAGATCACGCCGGCACTGCTCCAGGCGCTTGGCGCGGATGAGCTCGGCAACCGTCGTCGCCTCCGCCTCGAACAGGCGGTGCAGCGACCGCGGCGAGATGTGGTGGGCAGCGGCGACGCTGCGAGGGCTGAGCTCGTCACTGTCGAGGTGGCGGTCGATGAAATCGACGACCCGGGCCCGCAGTGCGGTCTGCCGCGCCTCCGGTGACAGGGTGTCCTCGATGTCGAGGTACTGAGCGAGCGCGGCAGTGAGCAGGTCCACCGCCACCCCGCCCAGGATCTCGGCCTGGGCGGGCTCGAACTGCTCCGGGTGCGCCGCGATGCTGCGCAGGTGGTGGGCCAACAGTCCGCCCACGCCGAGATGCGACGGCATCGGCGTGGCCAGCAGGCGGCGGAGACGGTCCGGTGCCAGGGGCAGCGCCGCGTGCGGTATCTGCACGGTGATCGTGGTGGCCAGACCGGGGCCGTCCGCGCGGTGCCGGGCGACGTGCGGTCGCGCGGTGTCCAAGAGCGTGAAATGGTTCGCGGCTTCCAGCGTGGACTCGGTGCGGTCCTGGATCAGGGTGCTGTGACCCGTCAGTGGTAGCGCGAGTTGATACACGTCCCCCTCGGCTCTGCGGACCAGTGTCGTGGGTCGGATCGAGTCCAGCGACGGATAGCGCAGCGAGGTCATCCGAATGCGACCGAGATCGATGGCCTGCGCGTACGCGACGAAGTTGTCCAGGTGACCGCTGCTGATGTGCGCGGGCGCCGTCTCCTGGGCGACCAGGGCATACCAGAAGGCGAACCTGTCCGCCGGAGGCACCACGGTCGTGTCCACCACCAGGTTGGGCAACATTCCGTTCACCTCCCCCCACATGCGAGGATGGATTCTTGCATGCCTCGACGCCCTTTACCCATGACCGGATTCCCGCGCCCGGTGCTGCCCGGTGGGTTGGCGAATGTCGGCGGTGACCGGCGCCGACCTGCGCGAGGCGGCCGAGGAGATGACCCGGGTGCTGCTGCCACACCGGGATCGCGACTGGTCGGTGCCCGCCGGCTCGCTGAGCTGGAGCTGCTGGACCACCGCGGCGCACGTCGCGCACGACCTTCTCGCGTACGCGGGCCAGGTCACCGGCCGCCCGGATGACGGCTATCTGCCGTACGACCTGCGGGTCTCCCCCGACGCGAGCCCGACGCAGGTGCTCACCGTGGTGCGGGCCTGCGCCGGTCTGCTCGCCGCCGCCGTCGACGCCGCCCCGCCGGACGCGCGGGCCTGGCACTTCGGTCCGTGCGATCCGGCCGGTTTCGCCGCCATGGGCGTGGCCGAGACCGTGCTGCACACCCACGACGTCACCCTCGGTCTCGGTGTGCGGTGGCAGCCGCCGCAGCGGCTGAGCGCGCTGGTGCTGCGGCGACTCTTCCCGGACGCCCCGGCCGGGGCGGCGCCCGAGGTGCTGCTCTGGATGACCGGCCGCGGCGAGTTGCCCGGCCGGGCCCGGCGTACCTCCTGGGTCTGGCGCGCCGCAGTCGACTGACTCGCACCATCGTCGAGGGGTGGGTGGTGGCCTGTCAGGGCGACCACTAGCCGGCGTCGAGTGTGTGGCGGTGACCGTCGAGTGGGAAGGGCGGCCGGGCCGGCAGGATCTCCTGGAACACGAAGCCGCACTTCTGCGCCACCCGGCAGGACGCGACGTTGTCCACCTGGTGCAGCAGGTCGAGACGCGTCACCTCGGGGAACCGGTCGAACGCCCAGCGGCTCAGCGCGGTGACCGCGCGAGGGGCGACGCCGCGGCCGCGTGCCCACGACGCCGTCCAGTAGCCGACCTCCGGAGCCGGGCGCTGCGGCGTGACCCCCTTGAGCACCACGTTGCCCACCAGCCGGGGGCCGTCGGTCTGCTCTTCGAGGACGGCGAAGGTGTACCGCCGGCCGTCGGCCCAGTCCCGCTGTGCGCCGTCCAGCCACCGCCGGGCCTCGGCGGCGGTGGTCACCGGAGCTCTGGTCCAGCGGCGCAGGATCGGATCCCGGTACGCCCGCACCAGCTCATCCAGGTCGTCGGCGCACCAGGGACGCAGCGCGACTCCCGGCGTCGAGGGCGTGTCGGGTGACCGCGATTCGATCAGCATCGGCACAGTCTGCCGTGGTCGTGGCCGGGGGTCAGCCCCGTCGGCGCCACCGCCGCCACCAGCTGCGGCGGGGTCGACGCGACGGTGTCGGAACGGTCGCCGGTTCGGTGGCGGTCGAGGTGACCTTGGGGCGGGCCCGTTCGGCGCGCCAGCGGCGGACCACGTCCTCGGTGTTCACCGGGCGCACCGCGACCCGGGGGCCGTCGTCGGGGAAGCGCAGCCACGCCACGATCTGCGCGTTCAACTGCCCCACGAAGTCGCGGACGGACTGCTCGGTGGGCAGGTCACGGACCTCTTCGGGGACCTGCTCGATGCGTCGGCGCAGTTGCAGCGACGTGGGCAGGAGCAGGTCACTGGGGAGTGCCTCGCGCTCCAGGAAGCTTTTGATCCACCACGCCTCGTCGTACGGCGCCCCCCGACCGGGGATCGGCTTGCCCATGCCGGGCAGGTCGTCGAACTCGCCGCGCTGAACGGCATCCTGGATCTTCGCCTCCACTGACGCTTCCCACGCCTCGGTCACCGTGCGGCACCTCCCTGGCCACCGTAACGCGCCGCCTCCGGCCGGCGACACGCACTTGCCAGGGGTCAGCGCGCCCGCCACGGTGCGCATTCCCGCCGACGGTGCTGGCGTTGCGCCGAACGCGGGTGGATCACCCCGGATCGCAGGCCACGGCCTGCCAGGTGGCCCTGGGTTGGGATGTTCATCCCGATTACGGTCGGTGTGGGGATTACCGAACGGGGGAAGCGTCGTGGTGAGTACGGGTGCACTGCTGGGCATCACGCTGGTGGCGTTGGGGCTGGTGCTCACGCCCGGCCCGAACATGGTCTACCTGGTGTCCCGCTCGGTGGCGCAGGGCCGCCGGGCCGGGCTGATCTCGCTGCTCGGGGTGGCCGCCGGGTTCGGCGTCTACCTGGTCGCGGCGGTCGCCGGCCTGGCCGCGGTCTTCGTCCTGGTGCCGACGCTGTACGCGGTGGTGAAGCTGGCCGGGGCCGGCTATCTGCTGTGGCTGGCCTGGCGGACGCTGCGCCCGGGCGGCCACTCGCCGTTCGCGCCCACCCCGCTGCCGCCGGACCCGCCCCGGAAGCTGTTCACCATGGGCATGATCACCAACCTGCTGAACCCGAAGATCGCCATCCTCTACGTGTCGCTGCTACCGCAGTTCATCGACCCGGCGCGGGGGCACCTGGCGATGCAGAGTCTGCTGTTGGGCCTGACCCAGATCGCCGTCGCGTTGAGCGTGAACGCGCTGATCGTGCTCAGCGCCGGGGCGCTGGCCGGCTTCTTCGCCCGCCGACCGGTGTGGCTGCGGGTGCAGCGGTGGGTGACCGGTACGGCCCTCGCGGCGCTGGCCGTCCGGATCGCCACGGACCGCTCCCGCGCGGCGGTCGCCACACCCTGACAGCCGACGGTCACTGCCCCCGGTGGCGGCGGAGCATCCCGGCGGCCAGCGGCGCGGCGTCCAGGTCACCGGCGGCGAGCCGGGCGGCGAGGGTACGGCGGACCAGCCGGTCGGCCAGCGCGGGCGCGTGTCGACCGACGGCCATCTCCAGGCGTCCACGGGTGGTGGTGGCCACGTCCCGGGGCGCCCGGCGGGCGGTGGCGGCGCGCAGGATCGCCGCGACCACCCCCTCGACCGGCTCGGGGCGGGACACGCCCCGCAGGGACAGGCCCGCCTCGGCGGTGCTGTCGTGGATGGGTGAGGCGACCATGCTCGGGTAGACGACGCTCACCCCGACGTGGCTACCCACCTCGTGGCGCAGGGCGTCGGCGTAGGCGACCAGGGCCCGCTTGCTGACGCCGTACGCGGCGGCGAGCGGCAGTGGCAGCACCGCCATCCGACTGGACACGAAGATCACCCTTCCCCGGGCGGCGACCAGCGGGGGCAGGGCCGCGGCGGTGGTCCGCCAGGCGGCGAGCAGGTTGACCTCCAGTTGCTGGCGGACCACCTCGTCGGGCGGCAACTCGGCGGGGGCGGGGCCGCCCACCCCGGCGTTGTTGATCAGGAGGTCGAGCCCGCCGAGCTGGTCGACGGCGGCGCCCACCGCTGGCGCGACGGCGTCCGGGTCGGTCAGGTCGCAGCCGAGCACCGGCAGGTCGTCGTCGGGTCGCGCGTGCAGGTCGAGGCCCACGACCCGGGCGCCGGCGGCGGTCAGCGCGGCCCCGAGGTGTCGCCCGAAGGTGCCGCTGGCCCCGGTCACCAGCACCCGGCGGCCGCTCAGCGTCCGGCGGCTCACTGCCCCGCCCCGACCCGGCGCGTCCCCGCGGCCAGCTCCCGGGTCAGCTCGGCCAGGTAGGCGTCGAAGTCCACGCGCATCGCCGGGCGGCGCTGACCCCAGCGGGCGGTCGCGGCCCGCAGCTCGGCGCGGCAGACGGCCCGCTGCCGGTCCTCATCGGGCAGCGCGTAGCGGCCGGCGAGGTTCGCGGCGATCAGTTTGGCCTGCGCCTCCACCAGGGGAAACGCCGAACCGGTGGACTGCATCAGTCCGACGAAGCTCAGGCCGAGGGCGTCCGGGTGGAACACGTGCCGGTACAACGGCAGGGTGTCGGCGCCCCCGCCGAGCAGCGCCGGGTCGAGGAACGGGATTTCCACCCGGTAGCCGGTGCACCAGACGATCAGGTCGACGTTGTCGCTGCGACCGTCGGTGAACTCGACCCGGTCGCCGTCGAGGGCGGCGACGCCGGGCCGGGCCTCGACGTCACCGTGGGTCAGCCGCGACAGCAGCCCGTCGGAGAGCGTGGGGTGGTCCTGGAGGAAGCCGTGCGTCGGTGCGGGCAGCCCGTAGCGGGCCGGGCTGCCGACGGTGGCGGTGAGCATCGTCTGGCTGATGCGCTGGCGCAGCCGCCACGGCAGCCGGCGGGCGAGCGCCCCGTTGAGGGTGTCCGAGGGGCGACCCAGCAGGTATTTCGGCACCACCCAGACACCCCGGCGCAACGACAGCAGGGTGCGGGTGGCGGCGTACGAGGCGTCCACGGCGATGTCCATCGCGGAGTTGCCGCCGCCGACGACGAGGACCCGTCTGCCGACCAACTGCTCCGGACCCCGGTAGTCGTGGCTGTGGATCTGCTCGGCCGTGCAGGTGCCGGGGTACGCGGGGTCGGGCAGCCGGGGCACCCGGTTGTGACCGTTGGCGACGACCACGGCGTCGACGGTGACCTCGACCGGCCCGTCCGGCCCGCGGGCGGTCACCGTCCAGGTGCCTGCCGAGTCGTGGGTGACCTGTTCGACGGTGTGGCGCAGCCGGATGTCCTGGCCCAGTCCGAAACGGTCGGCGTAGTCGGCGAGGTAACCGGCGACCCGGCGGTGGTCGGGATAGTCGGGCCAGTCGGTGGGCATCGGGTGGTCGGCGAACTGGGTGCGGCCCCGGCTGGTGTTCAGGTGCAGCGTCCGGTAGGCGGGCGAGTCGGGTGCCCCGTACACCCAGAGGCCGCCGACCTGGTCGGTGCTCTCGAAGCACACCACCGGGACACCGGCGTCGCGCAGCGCCTTGACCGCGGCGAGCCCGGCAGCGCCGGCGCCGATCACCGCCACCCTGGGTGGTACGCCCATCGCCGCCCCCTTTAATCCAACGTCCGATGGATAATCGTCGGCGGGCGGCGGCCCGTCAAGTCGTCGACGGCCCGTAGAGCCCGTCGAGCAGACGATGCACGAACGCCCGGAACTCACGCCGCTCCCGAGCGCCCGGCGCACCCGCGGCCAGCGCCACCACGTGCCCGTGCGTCGCCCACACCAGGCTCCGGACGGTGATGTGCGGGGTGGGTTCGGCCAGCGCGCCGGCCGCCGCCGCGGCGGCGAGCAGCTCCGCCACCAGCCGGTACAACGGTTCGGCGTAGCGCTGGTCGAGCTCGGCGTGCCGCTGCGGTTCCAACCAGCGACGCAGCCACAGCGCGGTGGTCTCCGGGCGGTCCTCCAGGAAGTCGACGAAGACGTCGACCAACTGGTGCAGCGCCCGCCGCGCCGCGTCCGGCCCCCCGTCGAGGGCGGCGCGGGCCTGCTCGGCGGCCTCGGTCAGCACCTCCCGCTCGGCGGCGAAGACCCGGGCGAAGCAGGCGTCGTAGAGCGCTGCCTTCGTACCCGTGTGGTGCGCGACCGTGGCGACGTCGACCCCGGCGGCTGCGGCGACCTCCCGCAGCCCGACGGCGTCGAAGCCGCGCTCGGCGAACAGCGCGGTCGCGGCGGTGAGCACCACCTCGCGGGTCGGCCGGGTCTCGTCGCGTCGCGGGCGACCCGGACGGCGTCGGGGCATGGTCATGGCCGCCATTCTGCCCCTAGAATCCAGCAACTGTTGGATTGCGGAGAGGATGCGGCGATGACCGGGCTCGACCGGCGGCCCGTGGCCGCCACCGACGCGGCACTGCCCCGCGGCCCCCTGGCGGGCTTCGCGGCCGGGTCGCTCGGCATGGGTGTCTGGGTGACAGTGCCCGGCCTGCTGCTGCTCTACTTCCTCACCGACGTGCTGGCCGTCGGGCCGTGGCTGGCGGGTCTCGCGCTGCTGCTGCCGAAGATCGCCGACGTGCTACTGCACCCGTGGGTGGGGCACCGCGCCGACGTCGAGCAGACCCGACGCGGCGACCGGCGTCGCCTGCTGCTGGTCGGCTGCGCGCTGCCGCTCGCGTTCGCGGCGCTCTTCGCGGTGCCCGGCGGCCTGACCGGCGCGCCGGCGGCCGCGTGGGTGGCGGTGTTCTTCATCGCCGGCAACCTGCTCTTCGCCGCCTACCAGGTCCCCTACCTGGCCACCCCGGCCGACCTGCGGATCGGCTACCACGAACGCACCCGGCTGATGGCGTTCCGGATGGTCGTGCTGACCCTGGGCATCCTGGTCTCCGGCCTGCTGGCCCCGCTGCTCACCGGCGGCGACGCCGCGACCCGTGACGGCTACCAGCGGATGGGCGTGGTCCTCGCCGTCGGGATGCTGGTGGCCATGCTGGTCGGTGTCGTGGGCATCGCCCGGCTGCGCGGCTCGGCGGCGGACCCCACCCCGGCCGGACACGGCGGGTGGCCGGCGTTGCGCATCGCGCTGCGCGACCGGCAGTTCCGCTGGCTCGTCGCCGCGTACCTGGCGATGTCCACCACCACCCACCTGGTGCTCGCCGGCGTTCCCTACTACGCCGAGTACGAGCTGCGGGCCCCCGGCCTGACCACGGTCCTGGTGGCCGCATTCGTCGCGCCGGCGCTGCTGGTCACCCCGGTCTGGCTGGTGGTGGCCCGCCGCGTCGGCAAGCAGCGGGCGCTGCTCGGCGCGCAGGGCGCGTTCGCCGTCGGGTCGCTGGTGCTGGCGGTGGGTCGACCGGCCGGGCTGCCGGTGCTGATCGGCGCGGTGGCGGTGCTCGGGGTGGCGTTCGCCGGCATGCAGCTGCTGCCGTTCTCGATGCTGCCCGACGTGATCCGCGCCGCCACCACCAAGGACGGGACCGCCACCGGCGCCGGCACCTACACCGGGGTGTGGACGGCCACCGAGGCCACCGGCGCCGCCCTCGGCCCGTACGCCTATGCCCTGTGCCTGGCCGTTGGTGGTTTCGTGGCCTCCACGGCCGGTGAGTCGCCGGTGCAGCCGGACGCGGCGTTGGCGGCGGTCCGCTACGGCTTCGGGTTGCTGCCGGCGGTGGCGATGCTCGCGGCCCTGCTGCTGCAACGCCGCTACACCCTGGACGCGACCGCCCGGACGACGACGTGAACGGCCGGCACTAGACTTCGCCCTCGATGGACGCCCAGCCCGCCACCACCGAAACCCGCCCGTGCGCCCACTGTGGAGCGCCGGTGCCACAGCGTGTCGGCGCGGGCCGGCCGTTTCGCTACTGCCGGGACAACGACGGCGCCTGCCAGCGCGCCTCGCGCAACAGCCGGATGCGGCACCGCAACGCCCCCGGCCTGCCCGGGCAGGTGGCCCGCACCTGGGAGGCGGTGGACCGCCTCGATCAGATCGTCGAGACGTTGACCGAGTCGCTGCACGCCGAGTTGTCCCCGGTGGGTGTGCAGCGACAGGTCGCCCAGGTTCGCGCGGAGGCCGCCACCGAGGTCGCGGCGGCGCAGACCGAACGCGACGAGGCCCGCGACGACGCCGAGAACGCGGCGGCCGACGCGGCGCGCGCCCGCGAGCAGGCCCGGGCGGCCCTCGCCGAGACCGACGACGCCCGCCAGCGCGCCGAGCAGGCGCACCGGCAGGCCACCGCCGCCGACGAGCGGGCACAGCGCGCCGAGGCCGCCCGCGATCAGGCGCGCCACGACGTCAGCGCCGCCGAGGCGTTGCGCGCCCAGGCTGAACGCGACCGGGACCAGGCCCGCGCCGAGGTGCGCGACCTGCGGGCGCAGCGCGACGCCGAGCGGCAGCGGGTGGCCGACCTGAGCGTGGAACGCGACGCGGCGCGCGCCGACGCCGAGCGGGCCGCCCGGGCCGCCGCCGAGGCCACCGAGCGGGCCGGGCGGTGGCAGGCCGAGGTGCAGGACGTGCGGCGCCAGATCGAGCAGGCCCGCGCCGACGCCGCGCGGACCCGCGCCGAGGCCGCCGACGCCGCCCGGGCCCGGGAGCAGGCCGACCGGGCCCGCGACCGCGCGCAGGTCGCGGCCGCGCAGGCCGACGACGCCCGGCAGGAGGCCGCAGAACTCGCGGCACGGTTGCGCGCGGAGCTGGCCGCCACCGCCACCCAGCGGGACACGCTGACCGCCGAGCTGACCGCGGCCCGGCAGGCCGCGGCGACCGCCGAGGGCCGCCTCACCGCCCTGACGGTACGACTCGACGCCGCCGAGACCGACCGGGACCTGGCCCAGCGGCGGGTGGCGCAGCTCGGCGACCAGGTCAGCGACCTGGCGTTGGCGTTGGCGCGCCTCGGCGCTGCCACTCCGGGCGACGCCACCCGATGATCGTCGCGCAACCTTCGCTACGCTTCGGCGGTTAACATCCCCGGTGGCAGCGGACACACAGCCCGTTGCGACCCGCCTGGTGATCACCTCACCGGGTGATCGTCCCGGCCGGCTACCCTTGGTCCCGGCCCACACGTGGACGCCTCACGCCCTCGGGCGGGAATGGCTCGACGGGCACACACCGTTACACCCAGAAGACCAGCACCACGAACGAGGGGAAGTCGATCATGGGCGAGCGTATGCTGCGCGGAAGCCGCCTTGGCGCGGTGAGCTACGAATCCGACCGCAACACGGAGCTCGCGCCGCGTCAGACCCGCGAGTACCTGTGCGCCAAGGGCCACCAGTTCGAGGTGCCGTTCGCCGTCGACGCCGAGGTCCCGATGACCTGGGAGTGCAAGTTCGACGGCAGCGTCGCCCGACTCGTCGACGGCAACGAGCCGGAGCAGAAGAAGGCCAAGCCCCCGCGTACCCACTGGGACATGCTCCTGGAGCGGCGTTCGATCGCCGAGCTGGAAGACATCCTCGAGGAGCGCCTGCAGGAGGTTCGGACCCGCCGCGGCCGCGCCTGAGCCGCACGACGGACAACGACGGCGCCCCCGGGACAACCCGGGGGCGCCGTCGTGTCTGCACAGGTGGTCTCAGTGGCGACCGGGCTCGACGATCTCTCCCTCGATGGCCCGCCCGCCGTCGACCACGACCGGTTGCTCCGGCTGCGGGGTCGGTTGCGCCGTCGGTTGCGGCGCACCCTGACGCACCCGCACCGTACGCGGGCCGAACAGGTCACCGGCGACCATCGACGACACCCGCCGCTCGGTGGCACGGCGCACCCCGGCGCGGGCCAGTCGACGCACCGGCGGCACCAGCAGCAGCAACCCGACCAGGCCGCTGACCAGGCCGGGCACCGCCAGCAGCAACGCGCCGGCCAACCCGACGAGCCCGTCGGTCACCTGCCCACCCGGTGGCTGTCCGGCCGCCGCGGCGGAGCGGAAACCACGCCAGGCGCGCATCCCCTCGCGGCGCAGCAGCACCAGCCCCAGCAGGGACGCGGCGAACACCAGCAGCACGGCCACGCCGAACCCCAGCGCCCGCCCCACACCGACGAACACCGCCAGCTCCAGCACCACCGCCAGCAACAGGGCCAACGGCACGAACCTCAGTCCTCGGCGCATCTCACCTCATCGCCATTCCCGCGGGCACCACGGACGTGTCCCGCTCATCCAGCATGACACGGCCGCGCTCACGGCCACCGCGCCTGACCGGTGGCGGTGCCGTGCAGACCTCGGCGTACCGCCTGGCGGCGGTCCCGCACGCCCCAGGCGGTGATCCGCCACAGCGCCTCGGCCACGATCTTCGGGCTCATCTTGCTGTCGCCGCGTTCCCGTTCGGCGAAGGTGATCGGCACCTCCACGATCCGCACCCCGGCCTGATGCGCCAACCGCGACAGCTCCACCTGGAACGAGTAGCCCTGGGAGGTCACCGACTCCAGATCGATGGCGTCCAACGCGCTGATCCGGTACACCCGGTAGCCGCCGGTGGCGTCCGAGACGGGCATGCCCAGCGCGAGGCGCGCGTACAGGTTGCCGCAGCGCGACAGCAGCAGCCGCCGCAGCGGCCAGTTGAGCACCCGCGCGCCGCTGGTCCACCGCGACCCGATCACCACGTCGGCGTCGCGGGCGGCGTCCAGCAGCGCCGGCAGGTCCTCCGGGGCGTGCGAGCCGTCGGCGTCCATCTCCACGACCGCCTGGTAGCCGCGCTCCCGCGCCCAACCGAACCCGGCCAGGTACGCCGCGCCGAGGCCCTGCTTGCCGTGGCGGTGCAGCACCTGCACGTGCGCGTCGCCGTCGGCGAGGGCGTCGGCGATCGCGCCGGTGCCGTCGGGGCTGTTGTCGTCGGCGATGAGGATCTGCACCGCCGGGGCGGCGCGTCGGACCCGGCCCACGATCGCGGCGATATTGTCGGCCTCGTCGTAGGTGGGGATCACCACCAGCACCCGGCCCACACCGGGCACCTCGTCCGGGCGTCGGATCGTATCGGTCGCCTGGATCACGGTTCCTCCGCTCCCGCCGGCGTACCGGCTGTTGCTATCCGGACATGACCCGCTGCCGGCGGCGCAGCACCGCCGCGCCGATGAGGGCCGCCGCGGCCAGCGCGGCGAGCGCCACCTCCGGCCACCAGCCGAGGCGGGTGGCGAGGGTACGACCGTCGTCGAGCCGCACCTGCCGCACCACGACCTCCCGGGTGTTGAACCCGGTGGCATCGCTTACCCGCCCGTCGGGTGCGACGAACCCGGACACGCCGACCGTGGAGGCCATCAACGCCGGCCGGCCGTGTTCCACCGCCCTCAGCCGCACCATGGCCATCTGCTGGCGGGCCTCCGCCACGTCGAAGGTGGCGTTGTTGGTCTGCACCACCAGCAGCTGCGCGCCACCGGTGACGGTGTCGCGGACCACGTCGTCGTAGGCGACCTCGAAGCAGATCACGTCACCGAGCACGGCCGGGCCGGCGCGTACCACGCCCGGGGTGCTTCCGGGCACGAAGTCGCTGCGGATCAGGTCGACCTGCTTGCTGACCATCCGGGCCACGTCGCGCAGCGGCACGTACTCGGCGAACGGCACGGGGTGCCGCTTGGTGTACAGCTGGTCCAGGTCCGCGCCGGTGCCGGGGCGCCACAGGATGCCCGCGTTGCGGACCTGCCCGACGCCGGGGCCCAGCAGCACCGCCCCGACGAGGATCGGCGCGCCGATGGTGTCGGCGGCCTGGGAGATCCGGGCACCGGAGGTGGGGTTGCGCAGCGGGTCGATGTCGCTGGAGTTCTCCGGCCACACCACCAGGTCGGGTTGCCGTTCCTGCCCGGCGGCGACCCGACCGGCCAGCTCGATGGTGGCGTCGACGTGGTTGTTGAGCACCGCCTGCCGTTGGGCGTTGAAGTCCAGGCCCAGGCGCGGCACGTTGCCCTGCACGATGGCCACGGTGGTGGTGGCGCCCGACCCGGCGGTGGCGACCGGCACGAGCAGGCCCCCGGCGGTCAGCGCGACCGCCACGGCGGCCGGTACGGCCACGGGCGCCCACCGACGTGCCGAGGTGACCCCCTGCACGCCGTCGGCGGCCTGGGAGCCCTCAGCGGGCGATGTGCGGGCGGCGGCCCAGCCACGCCAGGCGGCGGTGACCAGCAACCCGCCGACGAGCGCCACCGCGAAGGTCACCAGCGGCGCGCCGCCCAACGCGGCCAGGCGCAGCAGCGGTGAGGTGTCCTGGCTGAACGCCAACCGCCCCCACGGGAACCCACCGAACGGGGTGCGGTCCCGCAGCGCCTCCTGCCCCACCCACAGCAGCCCGGTCAGCACCGGCCACGTCCAGCGGACGCGGTCGGCCAGCGGCGACACCCAGGCGGTGGCCGCGCCCAGCAGCGCCAGGTAGCCGGCCTGCAGCAGCGACAGCAGCACCCACGGCAGTGAACCGGTGTGCAGGTTCGTCCAGGCCAGCAGTGGGGCGAAGAGCGCCACCCCGGTGAGGAAGCCCAGGCCGGCGCCGGCGCGCAACCGCCGCCGGTGCGCGGCGGCGGCCAGCAACGCCACCCCGACCGGGGCCAGCGGCCACACCCCGTACGGGGGGAACGCCACCAGCAGGGCCAGGCCGGCGGCCACGGCCAGGGGCACGGCGAACCGCAGCGGCAGCGGCCGACCGGTCACGACCGGCTGACTCGGCGCCGCCGGGCTGTGGGTTTCGTCCCGGTCCAGAATCGTCACCGCTTCACCTCGATCACGGGGCGAAGGCTACCTGGCCGGCGGCCGGAGCAGCCGCATCGGGCCGCCGGGCACGAACCGCCCGACGGACATGAAATCGGGGCGCGGCTCACGCCGCGCCCCGATGCTCCCAGGCCCTTCCCGGCCGGTGTGGCGAGGATGGGGTACGACGACCTTCGGACCGACCGGACGCGGACTGGCTGCCCCCGCCGGGCCGTTGTCTACTGGCCGTGCACCTCACCCTGCCCGTACACCGGTAACCGCGGCCGGTTCGCGCCGCCCCGCCGACCCCCGCCCGCTGGACCTGGCCGCCGCGACGATGACGCTCAAAAATGTCGCTCGGCCAGCGGACGAAGGGACGAAGCGAACAACAGCCGCTTCCCGTGGTAGGACTCAAAGACGGTACGTGCCAACCCCCGTCGCTTGTCAACCCACCCCCGGCCTGTCGTGTGTTGCGCCACGGCGTGTCGGTCGGCGAGTCTCAATGCGTCCGCAGATGGTGACGCAGCAGCGCCCCCGCCGCGGCCCGGTGTTCCTCGGCGAGCAGCCCTCCGGCGGCCAGCACGTAGTCGGCGTCGACCACGGCGGAGGCGGCCCGCGGCAACGCCCACCCGCCGGCGTGGTCGGCCAGGACGGCCGCCAGCACCTGCGCGGACGCCTGCGCCGGCGCGTGCCGCAGCACCCCACCGGAACCCACCATCAACCGCACGTCGCGCAGGTCCCGCCCGGCCCGCTCGCCGGTGGCGGCGCCCCGCGCGTGCCGCCGCAACGCCACCGTCGCCGCGAGGGTGGCGATCCGCCGGTCCACGGCCCGCTCGACGTCGTCGACGGCGAGGAACGCCGGGTCGGCCGCCCGGCGGGCCGCCGCGTCCGTCAGGTCCTCGGACTCGTCCGGGGTGAGCAGCCGCTCCTCGACGGCGGCGCGCAAGACACCGGGGGCGCTCCACCGCATGCCCAGGTCACCCTCCACGGTGCGGGCCCGCCAGAGGCTGCCGGCGACCTCCCGTGCCGGGCCGGTGGCCCGCTCGTCGGGGGTGAGCACCGAGTACACGTCGGTGGTGGCCCCGCCCACGTCGACGACGGCGAGGTCACCGCCGATGGTGTCGGCGAGCACCTCCACACCGGTGAGGACCGCGTCGGGGGTGGCCGCGCGAACCAGCCGCGCGAACCGGGTGCCCCTCGACAGTCGTTTGCCCCCGATGACGTGGCGCAGGAACACCGCGCGGATCGCCGCCCGCGCCGACGCCGGGGCGAGGACCCCGATGCGCGGCAGGACGTTCTCCGCGCCCGTCACCGGCACCCCGGCGGCCTCCAGCAGCCCGGTCAGCTCCGCGCGGACGTCAGCGTTGCCCGCGTACACCACCGGCACCCGCCACCGGGCACGGGCCAGGCGGGTCGCGTTGTGGGTGATCGTCTCGGCGTCACCGCCGTCGGTGCCACCGACCAGCAGCACCACGTCCGGTCGGGCCGCCCGCAACGCCGCCAGGTCCGCCGCGCCCAGCCGACCGGCGGCCACGTGCACCACGTGCGCACCGGCGGACAACCCGACCCGCCGGCCCGCCTGCGCGGTGACCAGCGGCTCGTAGCCGATCACGGCCAGCCGCAACCCACCACCGGCCGACGAGCACACATACCACGGCACGTCGCGCACCCCGAGCCCGTCGGTGGCCGCCGCGACCGCGGCGTCCAGGCCGTGCAACACGTCGGTGCCCACGGTGGTCGGCGCCGCCGCCGCTCCCACCAGCACACCGGCGGCCAGGTCCACCACGGCCACCTTGGTGTACGTGGACCCGACGTCCGCGCAGACCGCCAGGGTCACGAGCCGGCGGGAACGACCACGGTGCCGGTCGCGGTGACCGCCACGATCGGCGGGTCGAGGACCTCGGCGGCGGACTCGGAGCGCTCCGGGCGGCCCCGGCACACCACCGCGCAGGACAGCTCCAGGGTGCGGCTGCGGGTGCCCACCCGCGACACCTGGGCGGTCACCTCAACCACGTCACCGGCGCGGATGGGAGCGGTGAACCGCACGTCTGTGTACCCGGCGAACAGACCCTCGTCGCCGTCGGTGCGGATGCACACCTCCGTGGCGACGTCGCCGAACAGCGCGAGGGCGTACGCCCCGTCGACGAGGTTGCCGGCGTAGTGGGCGTGCGAGTACGGCACGTACCGCCGGTGCGTCACGGTCAACCCGAGCCTTGCGTCGGTCATGCCATCGCCTTCCGTTGCGTGATCAGGGCGTGCACGAGGTAGCTGGCCACCTCGCCGGGAGTGGTGCCGCGACCGAAGATGCGGTCCACGCCCAACTCGTCGGTCATCGTCTCGTCGAAGCGGGGGCCGCCGACGATCAGCAGCGGCCGCCGCCCGGCGGGCATCGCCTCCCGGAACGCGGCGGACATCTCCCGGGTGTTGTGCAGGTGCGCGTCGCGTTGGGTGACCACCTGTGACACGAGGACCGCGTCGGCCTTCTCCGCCCGGGCGGTCTCCACCAGCTCCGGCACGCTGACCTGCGCGCCCATGTTGGTGACCTTCAACTCCCGGTAGTACTCCAGGCCCTTCTCCCCCGCGATGCCCTTGACGTTGAGGATCGCGTCGATGCCCACTGTGTGCGCGTCGGTGCCGATGCACGCCCCGACCACGGACAGCTTGCGCCGCAACCGTTGCTTGATCACCGTGTTGACGTCCTTCGCCGACAGCAGCGCGAAGTCGCGTTCCACGACCTGCACCGCGTTGAGGTCGACCAGGTGGTTGACCCGCCCGTAGACCACGAAGAACGTGAACTCGTCGCCCATCGGTTTGGCGTGCACGACCATCGCCGGGTCGATGCCCATCCGGTTGGCCAACTGCACCGCCGCGCCCTCGGCCCGCTTGTCGTGGCTCACCGGCAGGGTGAACGACACCTGCACCATCCCGTCGCCGGTGGTGTCCCCGTACGGCCGCACGATCTTCTTCGCGGCGTCGGCGGCGCTCATGCCGCGTCCCCTTCCAGGATGTCGGTGGCCGGGTTGCAGTAGTCCGCCTCGTGCGCGGCGACCCCGGCGAGGCCCTTGCCCCGGTCCGCGGGCCGCTTCATGATCCCGAAGGTGCCCTCGGCGATGGCCGTGAGCAGTGTCTGCTCCCCGATGCGCTCCAGCAGGTCCAGGGCCTCACCGAGGACCTGGTTGGCGCGGCGGCGGATGAACCCGCCGGGCGCCGGCACGAAGTCCTCGTGCAGCCCACCGGCTGCGCCCAACACGTACCGCACGTTCTGCAACGCGATGTCCCGGTCGGACAACCACGGCGTCACCACCGCCTCGGTCATCATCCCCACCAGCAGGATGCCCTGACCGGTCAGCGCGCCCGCCAGGTTGAAGAACCCGTCGAGCAGGTTGCCCCGGAACACGTCACCGGTCATGTGCTTCGTCGGCGGCATCCACTTCAGCGGCGCCTCGGGGAACAACTCCCGGGCCAGCAGGGCGTGCGCCAACTCCAGGCGGAACGACTCCGGAACCTCCGGGTTGATCTCGAACGCGTGGCCCAGCCCCAACTGCCAGTCCGCCAACCCCGCCTCGTGCGCGAAGAACTCGTTGAGCAGCTGCGACACCGTCACCGTGTGCGCCTCGTCCACGGCGTCCGCGGTGGTCAGGTAGTTGTCCTCACCGGTGTTGATGATGATCCCGGCGCGGGCGTGCACCTGCCGGGAGAACCGCTGGTCGACGAACGTGCGCACCGGGTTGATGTCGCGGAACAGGATCCCGTACATCGAGTCGTTGAGCATCATGTCGAGCCGTTCCAGGCCCGCCAGGGTCGCCATCTCCGGCATGCACAACCCGGACGCGTAGTTGGTCAACCGCACGTAGCGGCCCAACTCCTTCGACGACTCGTCCAACGCCGCGCGCATCAGCCGGAAGTTCTCCTGCGTGGCGTACGTGCCGGCGAAACCCTCCCGGGTCGCGCCCTCGGGCACGTAGTCCAGCAGCGACTGCCCCGTGGAGCGGATCACCGCGATCACGTCCGCGCCCGCCCGGGCGGCAGCCTGGGCCTGCGGGATGTCCTCGTAGATGTCGCCGGTCGCCACGATCAGGTAGATCCACGGCCGCTGCTTCGGGTCCCCGTGCCGCTTGATGAGGCGGTCCCGCTCGGCGCGCCGCCGGTCGATGCGCCGGATACCCGCCCCGACGGACCTGCGCGCCGCCGACCGTGCCGTCGTCGCGGCCCGCCCGGTGGGCAGCGCGAAGCGCACCGACCCGGCCGCGGCCTTCTGTGCCAGCAACGTCACATCGGTGATGCCCTCGCGGGCCAGGGCGTCGAACACCGGCACCGCCACCCCGTGACCCAACCCGACGTCCGCGACGACGGCGTCGACGAGCCGGTTCACCCACGGAATGCCGTCCGGGTCGGCGCCGCTCACCCCGGCCAGCCGCAGCACCGCCCGCTCCACCGACACCGTGGTGTGGCTGCGGGCAAGGTCCACCACCGGCTGACCGGCCCGGCGCGCCAACTCGCGCGCCCGCGCCACCAGCACCGGATCAAGATCAAGCTTCCCGGTCATGATGACCCTTCCTCATAGATGACCTCACCGCGCAGCACCAGCCGCCGGCACACCGGCAACGGCGTCGGGTCGTCCGGACCCCGCTCCTCCGGGTCCTCGGCGAGCAGCACCGGCAGGCCCCGCTCCACCCCCGCGGGCGTCGACCACACCGTGAACGTCGCCGGCGCACCCAACGCGAGGACCCCCTCGACGTCCAGGTGCACCGCCCGCCACCCACCACGGGTGTGCGCGGCGAACGCCGACCGCACACTCATCCGCTGCGCCGGGTTGTGGTGCGACACCGCCGCCCGCACCGAACCCCACGGGTCCAGCGGCGTCACCGGCGAGTCCGACCCGAACGCCATCGCCACACCCACCGAGTGCATCGCACCCATCGGGTTGGACTCCAACGACCGGTCCAACCCCAGCCGCGCCTCGTACATCCGGCCCGCGCCACCCCACAGCCGGTCGAACGCCGGCTGCATGCTCGCCACGACCCCGTACTCCACGAACCGTGCGATCAACCGCTTGTTCATGATCTCCGCGTGCTCGATGCGGTGCCGGGCCGCCCGAAGCCGCTCCACACCCAGCGACTCCGCCGCCGCCGCGAAACCGTCCAGGACGGTGCCGATCGCCGCGTCACCGATCGCGTGGAAACCGCCCTGCATGCCGTGCGCCGCGCAGTCCAGCAGGTGATCACGCACCTGCTCGGCCGTCAGGTACCCGTGCCCGCAGTCGTCACCGTCGCCGTACGGCTGCGACACGTGCGCCGTACGCGAACCCAACGCCCCGTCTGCGAACAGGTCACCTCCGGCGCCCACCGCACCCAACTCCCGGGCACGGGCGGCGCCACCCAGCTCACCCCAGTACCCGTACACCTCCGGCAACCCCGCACCGGAGATGCCCAGCAGCCCGGTGAAGTCCTCCTCGTCGGAGATGTCCGGACCGCCGCACTCGTGCACAGCCGCGATCCCCAACGACGCCGCGTGCGCGAGGGCGACCCGCTGTGCGGCGACCCGCTGCGCCCGGCTCACCGACGCCTGCGCCGCCGCCCGCACCACGTGGTGCGCATCGCGCCGCAACCACCCCGACGCGTCGTACCCCGCCGCGTCCGCCGCCTCGGGGCACGCCGCCAGCAACGCCGACGACACCAACGCCGAGTGGATCGACGCCTGCGACAGGTACACCCGCCGACCCCCGGCCGCCCGATCCAACGCCGCCGCGTCCGGCAACGTCGTATCCGACCAACCCGACTCGTCCCAGCCGTGGCCCAGCAGCACCGCGTCCGCCGGCAGACCCGCCGCGAACCCGGCCACCGCGTCGAGCAACTGCGCCGCCGAGCGCACCCCGGACAACTCCAGCCCCGACAACGCCAACCCCGTGTCGGTGGCGTGCACGTGCGCGTCGACGAACGCCGGCGTCACCAACGCCCCATCCAGGTCCACCACCCGGTCGGCCGGCGGCGCGTCACCGTCGGTCCCCAACCAGGCAATCCGCCCACCGGACACCAGCAGCGCGGTGGCGCTCGGGTCGGCGGGGCAATGCAGCACGCCGCCGCGGTACAACGTCGAGGGGTTCGTCATGACCTCAGTCTGCCGCGACCCGCGCCGTGAACAGCTGACGCACCCCCGGCTCGGCCCGCAACAGCCCCAACGCCAGCTCCGCGTGCCCCGGCACGTACCCGTTGCCCACCAGCATCGTCACGTCCGCCGCCAGCCCTTCCGCGCCCAACGCCGCCGCGGAGAAACTCGTCGCCATCGAGAAGAAGATCACCGTGCCGCCGTCCGCGGTGGCCAGCACCGCGCCGTGCTCACACCCCGGCACGTCCACGCACACCACTGTGACGTCCGCCGGTGCCCCCAGGGCGGTCGTCACCGCCGTAGACAACCCCACCGGGTCCCGCGCGTCGGCCAACGCCACCACCGAGGCCAGGCCGGCGGCCGTCAGCGCGTCGCGCTCGGCCGCCACCGGCACCACCCCGACGGTACGCGCGGCGCCCACCCGCCGCGCCGCGGCGAGGGACAGCGACCCGCTCTTGCCCGCCCCGCCGATCACCGCGACGCGCACCGGCGTCGGGTCACCGACGCGACGACGGTCCTCCACGTAGCGCGACACCACCCGCGCGGTCAGCGCGGGCGCCCCGCACACGTCCAGCACCGCCAGGGACAACTGCGGGTCCTCGTCGTCGGGCAGCACCGCGGCGATGGAACGGGCGAACAGGATCGCCCACCCGTCACAGGGCACCTGCTCGCTGCGCCCGTCCCACCGCGCCAGCCCGTCGGTCACCACCAGCGGGGTCAGCGTCAACGACACCAACGTCGCGACCCGCTCCCCCACCTTCAGCCCGAGCGGGGAACGCCGACCGGCCTCTTCGACCGTGCCGATCAACATCCCGCCGGAACCGGTCACCGGGTTCTGCATCTTCCCCCGGGTGGAGATGATCTCCAGAACCTCGGCGCGGACCGCGTCGCCGTTGCCGCCGTGCTTCTCCGACAACTGCCGGAAGCTCGCCGCGTCCAGGTTCAGCCGCTGCACCCGGATCCGCACCTCGTTCGGCGCGATCGCCGCCGACGCGTCCAGGCGCCAGGCCGCCTGCGGCAGCACCCCCGCCGGTTGCACGACGCGGTGCAGTCCCACCGGTGACGTCACGCCGACCTCCCCTTGTCCAGCCGCTCGAAGCCCCGGTCAAGGCTCGCGTAACGGGAAAACTTACGGCAGACTAGTTTCTGTACCGAATATTTTCCAGTAGCCTTCGGGCTTCGATGATCAGCCGCAACACCGAGGAGGGGCCGTGACCCAGACCCAACCGGTTGAGACCATCCCTCAACCCCGTCACGCCCCGGTCGCCGTACCGACCGCCGGGCAGCCCTACGAATACCACCGCCGCCCCCTGGTCGAACCCGACTGGACCCGGTTCCCCGGCTGGCGCCACGTCACCCGCGACCAGTGGGAATCCGCCCAGTGGCAGCGCGTCAACTGCGTCAAGAACATCAAGCAGCTCCGCGCCGTCTTCGGCGACCTCATCGACGACACCTTCTACACCGACCTCGAGGCCGACCAGCTGGCCCTGGCCACCATGTCGATGCTGGTGCCACCACAAATGATCAACACGATGGTGCCGTTCGCGCCCCTCACCACCGAGGCGCTGCTCGCCGACCCCATCCGCCGCTACATGATCCCGGTCGCCTCCGACCGCCGCACCGACTGGCCGTCACACCCCTACGCCAGCCGCGACAGCCTGCACGAGCACGACATGTGGGTCGCCGAAGGCCTCACCCACCGCTACCCCACCAAGGTCCTCGCCGAGCTGCTCTCCACCTGCCCCCAGTACTGCGGGCACTGCACCCGGATGGACCTCGTCGGCAACTCCACCCCCGCCGTCGACAAACTCAAGCTCACCCTCAAGCCCGTCGACCGCTACGACGCCCACATCGCATACCTCAAGGCCCACCCCGGCGTCCGCGACGTCGTCGTCTCCGGCGGAGACGTCGCCAACGTCCCCTGGCGCAACCTCGAGTCCTACCTCATGCGACTGCTGGAACTGGAGACGGTCCGCGACATCCGGCTCGCCACCAAGGCCCTCATGGGTCTCCCCCAGCACTGGCTCCAGCCCGACGTGGTCCAGGGCCTCGAACGCGTCGCCCGCACCGCCGCCCGCCGAGGCGTCAACCTCGCCATCCACACCCACGTCAACCACGCCCAGTCGCTCACCCCACTGGTCGCCAAAGCCGCCCAGACCGCCCTCGACGTCGGCGTCCGCGACGTCCGCAACCAGGGCGTGCTCATGCGCGGCGTCAACGCCACCACCCCCGAGCTGCTCGACCTCTGCTTCGCGCTCCAGGGCGAAGCCGGGATCCTGCCGTACTACTTCTACATGTGCGACATGATCCCCAACGCCGAACACTGGCGGGTCCCCGTCTGGCACGCCCAGCAGCTCCAGCACGACATCATGGGCTACCTCCCCGGCTACGCCACCCCCCGGATCGTCTGCGACGTCCCCTTCGTCGGCAAGCGCTGGGTGCACATGCTCACCGACTACGACCGCGAACGCGGCATCTCCTACTGGACGAAGAACTACCGCACCTCCATCGAGTCCGCCGACCTGGAGGCGCTCAACAAGCGCTACGCCTACTACGACCCGATCGACACCCTGCCCGCCGACGGCCAGCAGTGGTGGAACGACCACCGCGACGACTGACCCACCGACGACGACACCCCCGGGGAGACCACCCCGGGGGTGTCGCGCACTCCGTGGTCAGGCGCAGCCCAGACCCTGCGAATAGCTGGCCCGCAACGTCCCGGCCGCGATCTCGTCGGCGTACTCCCAGAACACCTCCGGCCAGTCGCCGGCCTTGTCCATGTCCCGCAGCACCCGCCACCCATGACTGCTCCGCAGCGCCTCGACGGCCCGCCGCACCCCGGCCTCGTCCCCGCTCGCCCTCGCCCGCTGCCACTCAGCGATCCACCCGCAACCCACCCGCGACGTCACAGCGGCACCGAACTGATAGCGATCGTTGATGCCGACATCAACCAGGGTCGCGACGTCGAAGCCCGGCGGGAGCGGCACGTCGGCGAGCACCTCGGCCGCCCGCGCCACCGCCCGCTCGGGAATGACGATCTCCGGCGGAAGCGCACCCAACCACGTACGCGCATCCGCCCGGACCACATTGCCGAGGACCCGGGCAAACTCCTTCCGGGACCAGTCACCCCCGGTACGCAACTCGACGAAGACCCCGTCACGGGGACGGAGCAACACCTCGAAGTCCCTCGCGGAATACTCGAACTGGTCACCCGGCCAGCCATCGACCTGCACAGCCTTCGGACGACTGACGCGGAGCCGGTCGGCGTAACGGTCGACGTAACCGTCAGCCGGATACCAGTCGAACTCCAACTCGCGTCCACCGTTGCGAAACGTGATGGTGCCCGCCTCCTGGGTGAACCCGTACACGGTGGTCGCCTTCCAGCCGGGCTGGTTGATCAGCAGCCGCGGATTCTTCTCCGCGGCCCGCATCGCCACCGGCGAGTAGACGACCGGAGCACCGGCGCTGGGAGCGGAAGCCACCTCCCCTACCTCTTCGGGCTCGCCCGGCAGAACAGAGACGGCCAGGACGCCGGCGAGGACCACGACCGCCGCCGCCGCCACGCCAGCGAAGCGACGCACTCTCGGTTGCCGTCGCGGTGGTTCCACGAACCGACCGAGCGTCGACTCGGACATGATCTCCCCCAGGAGGGTCTGCTTCACCCCGTCGAGCTGTCCAACGAGGTCCAACCGAGCGGGATCGGCCTCTCGAACCAGCCGGTCAAAATGTTCCTCGGTCATCTCTGCTCCTTCCGGGTCGCTGCGGTCAGCACGTCGAGTACATGTCCAGGCGGCCCGAGGTCGTCACCGACCATCTCCCGCAGCCTGGCCCGCGCACGCGACAGCCGTGTCCGCACCACGGCGGGACCGACCCCGAGGACCGCGGCCACCTCGCGCGGCTGCAAGCCCTCCCACACGGTGAGCATCAACACCTCACGGTCCAGCTCACCCAGACCCGCCAACGCCACCCGGACAGCGAGCCGCTCGGGCACCTCACTGCCCGGATCGGCGGCGACCGCGACGGCGATCTGCTCACGCAGCCGCTCACCCAGCCGCTGGCGGCGAACCCCACCCCGGTGATGATTGGCCAACACCCGCCGGGCCACCCCGTACAGCCAGAGCCGAGCCTCATCGTCGACCGGAATGTCATGCCTGCGCCGCCACGCGACCAGGAAGGTCTCCGCGACGACGTCCGCCGCGTCCTCGGGATGCGCGACACGCCTCAGCGCGTACGCCAACAGCGGCTCGAAGTGCCCAAGGTAGACGCGCCGGAAGCGGTCCTCGTAGTACTCAATGCCGGAGCTCACATCCACTCCATGTCCGGTAGGACCCCAACCGTGACAGGTCGGGCGAGCCCGTTTCCCCGTAGCTCGGCCCGGCCGCTCGCCTGGCGCGCACAGTGCCGCACCGGCGCGACGGGCGGTCAGGTGGTCAACACCTCGGACAACGGCGCCGGCACCAGCCCTCGCTCACGCAACCCGTCCAGGATGTGCGGCAACGCCTCGTCGGTCATCGCGGCATTCGCCTCGGTCACGTGCATGATCACCACCGACCCCGGGCGGACGTGGTCCAGCACGGCCCGCACCAGCGGCTTCCACGCGGTCGCGAAGGGATCACCGCTGACCACGTCCCCGTCGACGACCGTCACGCCCAGCGGCGCCAGAGCGTCCAGCGTCGCCACGTCGTGGCAGAGCCCCGGAAAGCGGAAGTACCGGGTCTGCCGACCCCCGTACGGCTCGATCACCTCGAACGTCTTCGCCACGTCCCCGGCCAACTCGTCGACAGGCAGCGAGGGCAGGTCGTAGCAGTCCCCGGTGAACGCCGCGTGCCCGTAGGTGTGGTTGGCCAACTCGAAGCGCGGGTTGTCGGCGATCCGCCGGGTCACGTCCGGATACCGCTGCACCCACTTGCCGGTCAGGAAGAACGTGGCCGGCACCTCCTCCCGCTCCAGCAGGTCGAGGATGCGCAGGTTGGCGTAGGACTTGACGCGACCGGCGCGCAGGCTGGCCAGCATCCCGTCGGTCATGTCCGCGTCGAAGGTCAATGCGACCTTGGCGCCGGTACGCGGGCCGTGATCCACCACCGGTGCCCGGGTCCCCACCCGCGTCGCTCCCGGGACGGCGGAGACCGTCGGCGCCGCAGTGGCGCTGGCGACGGCGGAAGGCACAGCCGAGGAGGCCGGCGAACCGACGAAGACCGGCCCGTCCGGCACGCGCGACGCTGTGCAGGCGGCGCTGCCGACGACGACCGCAGCGACCAGGACGCCACACAACGGGCGAAGCCAAGATCGAATCACGCGGCGGATCATCGCAGAAGTGAACGAGGCTCACTGTCCCTCGCGCCGCACTCCGGGCGGCCGGATCACCAGTGGTCGCCGCTGATCCACTCGGATTCACTGATACCGCGCTGTCCTACCCGCCCGGACACCCCGACATCAACAGACCCGAGTCGATCACCCGACCAGCGGGCTACGCCGACCCGCCGCGCGGCGCGTACATGATGACCGCGACGCCGAGCAGGCAGAACGCCGCGCCGGTCAGGTCCCATCGGTCCGGGCGGAAGCCGTCCACCACCATCGCCCAGGCCAATGAACCGGCCACGAACACCCCGCCGTACGCGGCCAGGATCCGGCCGAAGTTCGAATCCGGCTGGAACGTCGCCACGAACCCGTAACAGCCCAGCGCGACCACCCCGGCGGCGATCCACCACAGGCCACGATGCTCCCGCCAGCCCTGCCAGATCAGCCAGGCGCCACCGATCTCGGCCAGCGCGGCCAACGCGAACAACACCAGCGAACGGAGCACTGTCACCCGGCGAGACTAGCCGCCACACCAGCGGGTCCCCGGGCGACGATGCGCCCGGGGACCCGTGAACCGCTCAGGTCACTTGTTGAATGAGTCCTTCACGTTGCGACCGGCGTCCTTGACGTTCTGACCGGCCTGCTTGGCGCGCGCGTCGCTCTGCTGGCTGGCGCCCTCGCCACGCATCCGCTCGTTGTCGGTCATGTCGCCCATGCGCTCCCGCGCGGCGCCGGCCATCTGCTCGACCTTGTTCTTTGCCTTCTCGGTGAAGCTCATCGCGCCTCCTCGGTCTGGCGATTGTCCCCGCACGCTTGCCCGCTCTCCCGGTGCCGAAACCGGCGGTGCCGGTCGGCACACCCGCTAGGGCATCCTAGGAAGATAGGTTGAGGGTGGGCGCATGCCGACCCTCGGCCACGGTGGTTAACTGGCCGCATGGGAGAGCTCCTGCTGATCCGGCACGGCGAGACCACGTGGAGCGCCAGCCTGCGGCACACCTCGTACACCGACCTGGAGCTGACCCCCGACGGCGAGCGACAGGCGCGCACCCTCGCCGCGTTCCTGGCCGGCCGGCGCTTCGTGACAGTGCTGGCCAGCCCTCGCTCCCGGGCGCTGCGCACCGCGCAGCTGGCCGGCCTCACCGTCGAAGCCGTCGACGAGGACCTCAGCGAGTGGAACTACGGCGAGTACGAGGGCCGCACCACCGTCGACATCCACGCCGACCAGCCGCACTGGAACATCTGGACCGACGGCTGCCCCGGCGGCGAGTCACCCGCGCAGGTGGGCGAACGGCTCGACCGGGTGCTGGCCCGCGTCACCCCGCTGCTCGACCGCGGCACCGTCGCGCTCGTCGGTCACGCGCACAGTCTGCGGGTGCTCGGCGCCCGCTGGATCGGCCTGCCCCCGTCCGCCGGCGGACGGCTCCGCCTGGAGACCGCCACGGTCAGCGCACTCGGTCACGAGCACGGCCGACAGGTCATCCTGCGGTGGAACCAGCCGGCTCCTCCGGCGCCCGGGACCGCGACCGACTCGGCACCGCGGCACTGATCTTCGGCGGCCGGTTCTCGTACGGGGTGGACAGCACCACAGTGGTCCGCGTCGTGACGTTCGCCGAGGTGCGGATCTCCTGCAACACCCGCTCCAGGTCGGCCGGACTGGCCACCCGCACCAGCAGCATGTAGAAGTCCTCCCCCGCCACCGAGTAGCAGGAGTCGATCTCGGGTAGGTGGGACAGCCGCTCCGGCGCGTCGTCCGGCTGCGACGGGTCGAACGGGCGGATCGCCACGAACGCGGTCAGCGGCAGGTCCAGCGCCTCGAACGAGACCCGGGCGGCGTACCCCTTGATCACCCCGCGCTGCTCCAGCCGGCGCACCCGCTGGTGCACCGCGGACACCGACAGGCCCACCTTCTCGGCCAGGTCGGTGTACGACAGACGGCCGTCGGCGGTCAGCGCGGCGACGATAGCGCGGTCGATCTCCTCCACGGCGTGCAACCTACCGGGAAAACCGCCCGACTGCGACGCAGCGCCCGACGCGGCCACGCGGGCGGTGGGCCACGGCGAACCACCGCAGCCCCACCACCACGCGCCGTCCTCAGCCCTGGGCGAGCGCCCGGGAGATCACCAGACGCTGGATCTGGTTGGTGCCCTCCACGATCTGCAACACCTTGGCCTCACGCATGTACCGCTCCACCGGGTGATCGGCCACGTAGCCCGCGCCGCCGAGCACCTGCACCGCGTCGGTGGTCACCCGCATCGCCATGTCGGTGGCGAAGAGCTTCGCCTTGGCCGCCTCGATCGCGTACGGGCGACCCGCGTCCCGCAACCGGGCCGCCGCGAGGGTCAGCGCACGGGCGGCGGAGATCTGGGTGGCCGCGTCGGCCAGGAGGAAGCCGAGGCCCTGGAAATCGATGATGGACCGACCGAACTGCTGTCGCTCCCGGGCGTAGGAGACCGCGTAGTCCAGGGCCGCCTGGGCCAGCCCGACCGCGCACGCCGCGATGCCCAACCGGCCGGAGTCCAGCGCGGACATGGCGATGGTGAAGCCCACGCCCTCGCCGCCGATCAACCGGTCGGCCGGCACCCGTGCCTCGTCGAAGGCGATCTGCGCCACCGGGGAGGAGCGCAGACCCATCGTCCGCTCGGCCGCCTGCGGGGCGATGCCAGGGGTGCCCGCGTCGGCGAGCAGGCAGGAGATCCCCTTCGGGCCGGGGCCGCCGGTGCGGCAGAAGACGTTGAAGAAGTCGGCGGTCTGCGCGTGGGTGATCCACGCCTTGGTGCCGGAGACCAGGTACGCGTCCCCGTCCCGGACCGCCCGGGTGCTCAGCGACGCCGCGTCGGAGCCGCCCTGCGGCTCGGAGAGGCAGTAGGCGCCCAGCAACTCGCCACCGAGCATGTCCGGCAACAGCTTGCGCTGCTCGTCGCTGCCGAACGCCGCCACCGGGTAGCAGGACAGGGTGTGCACGCTGACCGCCTCGGCGACCGCGAGCCACCGGCTGGCCAGGATCTCCAGCACCTGCAGGTACACCTCGTACGGCTGGGCCGCGCCGCCGTACTCCTCGGGGTAGGGCAGGCCGAGCAGGCCGGCGCGGCCCAGCGTGCGCAGCACCTCGCGGGGGAACTCGGCGCGTTCCTCGAAGGCCGCGGCCTTCGGCGCGAGCTCGCGGTCGGCGAGCTCGGTGGCGAGACCCAGCAGGTCGTGGGCCTCGTCGGTGGGGAGGATCCGGTCGACAGTCATAGCGCGATGAGCTCCGTGGGGGTGGTGTTGAGCCGTTGCACGCCGTCCGTTGTGCAGACGACGATGTCCTCGATACGGGCGCCGTGTCGGCCCGCCAGGTAGATCCCCGGTTCGATAGAGAACGCCATGCCGGCCTCCAGGGGCTGGTCGTTGCCGGCCACCAGGTAGGGCTCCTCGTGACCGTCGAGACCGATGCCGTGCCCGGTGCGGTGCAGGAACGCGGGGCCGTAGCCGGCGGCGGCGATCGGCTCCCGCGCCGCGGCGTCGGCCGCCGCGCCGGTGACCCCGGGCCGCACTGCCGCGACCGCCGCGCGCTGGGCGTCGCGCAGCACGGTGTAGTAGTCCAGGAAGTCGGCCGGCGCGGGCCCGCCCACCAGGTAGGTGCGGGTGCAGTCCGAGCGGTAGCCCGAGGGCATCGTGCCGCCGATGTCGACCACCACCGGCTCTCCGACGCCGATCGGCCGGTCCGAGGTGCCGTGGTGCGGGCTGGCCCCGTTCGGGCCAGCCGCCACGATGACGAAGTCGACGCTGACGTGCCCGGCGGCCCGGATCGCCGCGGCGATGTCCGTCGCGACCTCGGCCTCGGTGCGGCCGGGGCGCAGCCACTCGCCCATCCGCAGGTGCACCTCGTCGATGGCCGCGCCGGCCTCGGCCAGCGCCGCCACCTCCGCGCGGGACTTGCGGATCCGCAGCTCACGCAGCACCTCCCCGGCCAGCCGCTGCGTTGCGCCGGGAAGCGCGGCGCGCAGCGCGAGGACCTGCTCGGCCCACATCCGGTCGGCCAGCCCCACCGCCGCCGGCGGGCCGTCGAGGGCGGCGACCACCAGGGGGTACGGGTCGGCGCCGTCAACGTGGTCGACGATGCGGACCCCGGTGGCGGGCGCGGGGGACGCCTCCGCCGCCGGGCGTTCCAGCCGGGGCACGATCAGGGTCGGCTCGCCCTCGGCGGGCAGCACCAGGCAGGTCAGCCGCTCCCCCGCGTGGGCGTCGTAGCCGGTCAGGTAGCGCAGGTCGGAGCCCGGGGTGAGCAGCAGGGCGTCCAGGCCGGCGGCGGCGGTGGCGCGCTGCGCGGCGATCAGCCGATCCGGCGGATACAGCTCGTCGATTCCCACCCCGTCAGCTTAACGGTCGTTTGGGCAAACCCCATATCGACACCGATCGTCGGAAAATCCATCGACGTTGATTGACGCGCACAGTTAACACTCTTTAAGATTTGGCTGCCTCGAGGCCCACCCGTCCCTGCGTCCCCCGCACCTCCCGCCCGCGACAACCCTGCGCGGGTGGGCGTCGTCCCCCGCCCACGGGAAGGCCCCCGATGTCCTCACCACTGCGCCGCGCCCTCACCGCCGGCCTCCTCGCGCTGGCCACCGCCGGCGCCACCCTCGCCATCACCCCCACCGCCGCGCAGGCCGTGGTGCTGCCGAACAACTTCAAGAGCGTCGGCTACATGCCCTCCTGGGCCGGCAACGTCAACACCATCCAGTACAACAAGCTCACCCACATCAACTACGCGTTCGTGCTGCCCAACAACGACGGCAGCCTCCGTGCGGTCGAGAACCCGAGCAAGCTCTCCTCGCTGGTCTCCCTCGCGCACGCCAACAACGTCAAGGTGTCGATCGCCGTCGGCGGCTGGAACGACGGCAACGACTCGGCCTTCGAGGCCCTGGCCGCCAACTCCGGCAGCCGGACCACCTTCGTCAACAACCTGGTCAACTTCGTCAACCAGTACAACCTGGACGGCGTCGACATGGACTGGGAATACCCCGACCCGGGCGCCTCGGCCAACAACTACACGGCGCTCATGACGCAGCTCGGCAGCGCGATGCACAGCCGCGGCAAACTGCTCACCGCCGCCGTGGTCTCCGAGGGTTACTCCGTCGACGGCGTGCAGACCGCCGTGTTCAACCAGGTCGACTGGCTCAACATCATGGCGTACGACGGCGGCAGCCCGCACGCCAACTACGACTGGTCGATCAACAGCATCAACCTGTGGAAGGCCCGGGGCCTGCCGGCCAGCAAGGCCGTGCTCGGCATCCCGTTCTACAGCCGCCCCGGCTACTTCACCTACTCCGCACTGGTCGCGCTGGACCCGGCCAACGCCAACCGGGACTGCACCACGGCCGGTGGCGCACAGCAGTGCTACAACGGCATCCCGACGGTCAAGCGCAAGACGCAGTGGGCACTCGCCAACGCCGGCGGCGTGATGAACTGGGAGCTGTCGCAGGACACCACCGGGTCGACCTCGCTGGTCAGCGCGATGTACGACACGATCATGGGTGGCACCACCCCGCCGCCGACCGGCCGCACCGGGCGGATCACCGGCATCGGCGGCAAGTGCGTCGACGTGGCCTCGGCGAGCACCGCCAACGGCGCCCCGATCCAGCTGTGGGGCTGCAACGGCACCAACGCGCAGACCTGGACCGTGGCCAGCGACAGCACGCTGCGCGCCCTCGGCAAGTGCGCCGACATCACCAACGGCTCGACCGCCAACGGCGCGAAGATCCAGCTCTGGGACTGCAACGGCAGCGGCGCGCAGGTCTGGCAGTCGCAGTCCAACGGCACGCTGCGCAACCCGCAGTCGAACAAGTGCCTGGACGCCAGCGACAACAGCTCCGCCGACGGCACCCGGCTGCAGATCTGGGACTGCTTCGCCGGCGCCAACCAGCGCTGGACGCTCCCGGCCTGACGGTTCGGTCGCAACGATCCCCGGTCGACGCCCCCGCGTCAGCCGGGGATCGTTGCGTGCTCGCGGACCAGCATGAGCATCTCCTCCACCGAGCCGGCCGGGTCGGTGACCGGGAACTGCACGGCCCGCACCACCGCCTGCGGGTCGACCAGCAGCGTCAGCCGCTTGAACCGGGTCATCCCACCGGCGCGGAAGACGGGCAGCAGCAGCCCGGCGGCCAACCGGCCGTCCTGGTCGGACAGCAGCGGAAACGGCAGCCCGGCGTACGCGGAGAAGTCGGCGAGCTGGTCCGGTCGCTGCGTGCTGATCCCGTAGACCCGTACCCCGGCGGCCTGGAAGTCCGGGTGCCGCTTCGCGTAGGTGGTCGATTCGAGGGTGCAGCCCCGGGCACCGGGGATCTCCGACCAGGCCGGCGGATAGCCCTGCGTCCCCGGCGCATACGCCCCGGGGAAGAGGTAGAGGACGCTCCACGCGCCCGTCGCGGCCACCGACACCGGCTGACCGTCGGCACCCGGCAGCACGGCCTCGGGCAACCGCCGCCCGATCAGGTCGTGTGCCCGGCGCGCCTCGGCAGACCCGGCGTCGGCCGTCGCGGTCAACTCTCCATCACCCATCAGGTGCCTCGTCCCCCAGTCCTGCAGGGCGATCAGCACCGGTAGGAGCCCCTCGCCCTTCGCGGTGAGCAGGTAGTCGTAGCGCGGCGGGTGTCGTGAGTATGGCCGGCGCTCCAACACACCGTGCTCGACCAGCGCGCCGAGGCGCTCGGTCAGCGCCCGTCGGCTGACGCCCAGCTCGCGTTGCAACGCGTCGAAGCGGGTCGTCCCACCGGCGACGTCGCGCACGATGAGGAACGTCCACCAGTCCCCCAGTACGCCGAGCGCCTGCGCGATGCCGCAGTCCGCATCGGCAAGATCCTCTCGCCGCACCCGCTACCTCCGTTGCTCCCGCTCCGACTATAGTCCGTTCCAGTTTGGAACGCGCTGGCTCGGCGAACGGGGGACGGCAACATGCACGTCGACGAACGGGCCGGGGTGTTCTGGCGCTGGTGGACCGCCGGCACGACCAGCATGGTCGGGTCGGCGGTCGGCGCGGTGGCCCTGCCGCTCACCGCACTCACCGTCCTCGACGCCTCCGCGTTCCAGCTGGGCCTGATCGCCGCGGCCAGCTACGTCGCCTGGATCGTGATCGGGCTGCCGGCCGGAGTCATCGTGCAACGCCTGCCGCTGCGCGGCGCCCAGGTGGGCGCCGACCTGGCCCGTGCGGTCGCCGTCGCGTCCATCCCACTCGCCTGGTGGTGGGGCCACCTCACCGTCGCCCACCTGGTGGTCACCGCGCTCGTGGTCAGCTTCGCCAACGTTCTCTTCGACGTGGCCAACTCGACCTTCCTGCCCAGCATCGTCGAACGCGAGCAGTTGCAGTCCCGCAACAGCCTCACCTCAGCCACCCACGCCGCCACCCTGCTCAGCGGCCCCTCCCTCGGTGGGCTCGCCGTGCAGACACTCGGCGCGGTGCCCACCCTGCTGGTGGACTCGGTCAGCTACCTCGTCTCGGCGGCCCTGCTGCGCACCCTGCCCGCCACCCGCGTCGACGCGCCAGACCAGTGGCCCCCGATCGGTGAGCTGATCCGGGCGGGCTGGCGCTACGTCGCGCACCACCCGGTGATGGGGCCGAGCATGTGGGCCGCGACGGCGATGAACCTCGTCTGCGGCGCGCAGTTCGCGCTGCACCCGCTCTACCTGGTGCGCGAGCTGCACGCCCCGGTCGGCCTGGTCGGCGTCCTGCTCGCCGTCGAGGGGGTCGGCGCCCTGGTCGGGGCGGCGCTCACCACCCGGATCACGACACGGATCGGCACCGCCCGCGCCCTGATCGCCGCCGGATTCACCACGGTCGTCGGTGCGTTCCTGATCCCCTGGGGCACCGGGTGGCAGGCGTACGCCGCCTTCGCCGCCGGCAGCGTGGTCTTCTCCCTCGGGACGGTGGTGCTCAGCGTGACCACCCGGACCTACCGGCAGATCGCCAGCCCACCCGACCTGCTCTCCCGGGTGATGGCGACCGTGCGGTTCGTGTCCTGGGGAGCGATCCCGGTCGGCGGGCTGGTCGCCGGCGCACTGGCCGGGCCGCTGGGCGCCCGCGCCACCCTGTTCGTCTTCGCGGCGACACTGGTCTGCGCGCCGCTGGTGCTGCTGCTCTCCCCCGTCCGGCACCTGCGCGACCTCACCGACCACGACCACGGCGACGAGCCGAGCCTCCCCGCTACGTCGACGGTCGGTGTCGGGGATCGATGACCGGGCGGCTGATCAGACGCTGCCGGCGATCCGGCGCACCAGGGCCGCGTCGGTGAGGACATCGACGCTGTGCACGTACTGGTCGACCGCGCCCACCAGCGGCCGGACACGCAGCGCCGGGTCGGTCACGGCGGCACTCAGCGCGGCGGCGATCCGCTCGGCGCGCAGCACCAGGAACGGGCGGCTGTGGAACGGCCGCGCCCGGGCGCGCACCGGCACCGCGAGACGCGTCTCGTCGGTCCATCGGGCCACCGTCTCCAGAGCCTCGACCAGCCCCGCCTGACGCCGCGCCCAGTCGCCCGGGCCGAGCGCGTCGGCCAGCGCCACGACCACCGGCTCGGCGTCGTCCAGCCGGCCAAAGACCGTGCCGAGCCACTTGTCGTACGGCGGCCAACGCTGGTGCAGCAGCAGACCGAGCCGCAGGAGATCCCGGGCCAGCCCGGCGGTCACCACCCGGCTGCCCAGCTCGTCACCGACCTCGGCACACCGGCCGGGCAGGTGCTCCGCCTGGGCTATGCGGGTCCAGGCGGAGGCGAGCACGTGGCGCCACAGGTCCGTCGGATACCAGCTGACCGCCGTGCGCCGGGCCGTCAGCGCCCCACCGAGACCGTCATGGAAGACCGCGCCGCCGGTCACCTCCGCCAGCCGCTGGGTCGGGGTGGCGAGCCAGTCCGCCGTGGTGACCCCGGCGGCCGGGTCGAAGCCGAGCCGGTCGCGCCACCAGCCGGCCAGTTCGGCGACGTCGACCCCGTGCCGGCTGCCCGCCGGGTCGGAGACGCCCAGCCGCCCGTCCTCGCCGACGAAACGGGTCGGCCACCCCAGAAACTCCACCGGCAGGTCGGCGTCGAGCGCGGCGCGCAGCGCGGGGACCCGGGCCGCCTCGGCTGCCGGGACGAACAGCTGCACGCGTGGCCCCCAGTCGTGGTCGGTGGACCGCACGGTGTCCAGGCCGAGCAACTCCGAGCCGCCGTCGAGCAGTCCGGCCGCGTACGGCAGGTCGGGACACCGGCGGCGCAGGATCGGCGCGACCACCTCGTCGTGGTAGCGACGGGCCAACGTCAGGCCGGGAAGAAACGCCATACCGGCAGTCTGCGCCGCGCGGCGACCAGGCCGCACGGTCGTTTTCCGGCCCGGCGCGTCCCCCGCGGCCCTAGCCTGGGATCGGGGTCCCGCGCGGGCGACCCCGACCGGGAGGACCGACGTGGCAGGGAACGAGGCGAACCGGGCGGCGACACGCCGTCGCCGCCAACTGTGGGCGGGGGTCCTCGCGCTCGTCGGCCTGGCTCTGCTGATCATCGGGCTCACCGTCGCCGACGGCGTCGCGGCCTGGGTCGAGGTGCTGGTGGCGATCCTGCTGCTGCTGACCAGTTACGTCGTGCAGCACCTGGCCCGGCGGGAGACCGTCTACCGGCACGACGACCAGCGCTGACAGCACCGGGCGGCCGGGGGGTACCCCGGATCGTCGGACGGCTGTGCCAGGCTGTCCGGCGTGGCACACCGACCCCCGATCCTGCTGATCGACGCAGCGAGCCTCTACTTCCGGGCCTACTTCGGCATTCCGGAGTCCGCCGCCAAGGCCGAGGACGGCACCCCGGTCAACGCGGTGCGCGGTTTCCTCGACATGCTCGCCACCCTGATTCGCGTGCGGGGCGCCGACCGGATGGTCTGCGCCCTCGACTACGACTGGCGCCCGGCGTGGCGGGTCGACCTGCTGCCGTCGTACAAGGCGCACCGGGTGGCCCCGCAGGGCGGCGAGATCGTCCCGGACACGCTCTCCCCGCAGGTGCCGATGATCCTGGAGGTGCTGACCGCCGTGGGCATCACCGCGGTCGGCGCGACCGGCTACGAGGCTGACGACGTGCTCGGCACGCTCTCGGTGACCCAGCCCGGCCCGGTCGAGGTGGTCTCCGGCGACCGGGACCTGTTCCAGCTCATCGACGACACCCGGCCGGTCCGGCTGCTCTACGTGGGGCGCGGCGTCGCCAAGCTGGACGACTGCGACGACGCCGCGGTGCGGACACGCTACGGCGTCCCGGCCGACCGGTACGCCGACTTCGCCGCGCTGCGCGGCGACCCCAGCGACGGGCTGCCCGGGGTCGCCGGCGTGGGTGAGAAGACCGCCGCCCGGCTCATCGAGCGGTACGGCAGCATCGCCGGCATCCTGGCCGCACTGGACGACTCCGACTCGTCCTTCGCACCGGGCCTGCGCACCAAGCTGGCCGCGGCCCGCGACTACCTGGCCGTGGCGCCGACGGTGGTCCGGGTCGCCCTGGACGTGCCACTGCCGGAGCTGCCCACCGCGCTGCCGACCGCCCCGGTCGATCCGGAGCGGCTGCTCGACCTGGCCGGACGGTGGAACCTGGCTGGATCGGCCCGCCGCCTGGTGGACGCCCTCGCCGCCCGCGCCGACGCCTGACCGACCACCGCGCGGCTGGCGCCCGACCGATCACCGCGCGGCTGGCGCCCGACCGATCACCGCGCGGCTGGCGCCCGACCGATCACCGCGCGGCTGGCGCTTGATCACTCCCGGGGCGGTGGCGGGCTCAGGCGCGCAGTCGTGCCGCGAGGTCGCCGACCGCCCCGATGGCGTACCGCTGCATGGCCGGCCCGAAGGTGATGCGCGTCGCGCCCCAGCGCGCCAACTCGGCCACGGACTCGCTGTCCGCGCCGGCGACCATGTTGATCGGGCCGGTGATGCCCTCGCGCAGCACCGGCAGCAGCTCCGGCGGCGCCAGGATGGGGTACACGCAGTCGGCACCGGCGGCCGTGTAGAGGCGGGCTCGTGCCACCGCGTCGGCCGGGTCACCCGCGCCGACCAGGAACGTGTCGACGCGCGCGTTGATGACGAGCGCGTCGCCAGCCTCCGCGCGGACCTCGGCCAGCCAGTCCGCGTGCCGCTGCGGATCCTTCAGCGTGGCGCCTCCCTCGGAGTCCTCCAGGTTGCAGCCGACGGCGCCCGTCTCCAGGAGCCGCCCGACCAGCTCGCCGGGGGTGAGGCCGTACCCGCCCTCGACGTCGGCGGACACCGGGACGGAGACAGCCCGGACGATCCGCGTCACCGCGGCGAACATCTCGTCGGGCGGGGTAGCGCCGTCCTCGTAGCCGAGCGAGGCGGCGACCCCGGCGCTGGGGATGGCGAGCGCGGGATAGCCGGCCTCGGCGAAGGCCAGCGCGCTGGCCGCGTCCCAGGGACCGGGGAGGACGAGCGGGTCTCCGAGGGCGCGGCCGTGGTGCAGCGCCCGGAAGGTCTGAGCAGTCATCGTGCACGTCTCCCGACGGGATGAAGGGCGGAAGGGGCCGGTCTACTTGACCTTGCGGGTCGAGCGGACCACGATGCCCTCGTACTCCGGGTGCTTGACCAGCCAGTCGGCGAGGAACGGGCAGATCGGCACGACGGTCCGGCGCTTGGCGCGCGCGTCGTCCATCACGGCGCGAGCCAGCGTCGACCCGACGCCCCGGCCCTCGAACGCCGGGTCGACCTCGGTGTGGGTGTAGGCGATGATCGAGCCGGTCAGCTGATAGGTGACGAACCCGGCGACCACGCCCGCCTCGTCGCGCGCCTCGAAGCGCTCCCGCTCCGGCGCGTCTGTCACGGTGAACTGCACCCGACCATCCAACCACCCGAGCCGGTGACGCCTCCCCCGAGGCCAGCAGGAAAGCACCCGCCGCGCATTGTCCGGGCCGGAACGGGAAACGCAGCGCCGCAGCCGGCACGTGGGAGGAGACACGCCACATGACGAACCCATCGACGGACGGCAGCTTCGCGGTCGTGGAGATGTTCACCTCACAGGGCTGCTCCAGTTGCCCTCCCGCCGAGGAGTTGCTGACCGAGATCGAGAGTGACGCCCGGGAACGAGGCCAACCTGTCTTCGGCCTCGGTTTCCACGTCGACTACTGGGACGATCTGGGCTGGCCCGACCAGTTCGCCGACGCTGCCTACACCGCCCGGCAGGAGGCGTACGCCCGGGCCTTCGGCTCCGGACGTCTGTACACGCCGCAGATGATCGTCAACGGCACCGTCGAGTTCGTCGGGTCCGATCGTCGACGGGCGGCCGGTGCGATCGCGTCCGCCCTGGCCACGACCACCGCCACCACCCTCACGCTGTCCGCACCGGACGTCGGCGGGCCGCGGGTGGTGCTGGACTACCAGGTCGATCAGCCACCGGAGGGCGCGGTGCTGAACGTGGCGATCGTGCAACGCGGCCTGGACAGCGAGATCGCCCGGGGGGAGAACGCCGGGCGGACGCTACGGCAGGACAACGTCGTACGGGCCTTCACGTCGGTGGGAGCGGACACTGAGGGCGGACGGATGGAGCTGACGGTGCCGCCCGATCTCGATCCGCGCAGTGCCATGGTCGTCGGCTACGTGCAGGAGAGCGGCAACCGGGCCGTCATCGGGGCGACCGCCATCGGCCTGTCCACCGCGTAATCTCGGCACATGCGGACGGTACGCGGTGTGAGGGGCCCCGGTGGTTGACGCGGATGACGTACGCCGGGTGGCGCTGGCCCTGCCGCACGTGGTGGAGATCGCCAGTGACGGCTTCGATTTCCGGGTGGCCGACAAGGGCTTCGTCTGGTCCTATCCGGAGCGGGTGCCGGGCCGGCCGCGGGTGATCCGACTCGACATCGCGGTGCTGTTCGTCGGGGACGAGGCGGAGAGGCAGGCTCTCCTGCTCGGCGAACCGGACGTCTTCTTCACCGCGCCCGGTTACGACGGCCTGCCCCTGGTGCTGCTGCGCCTGGCGGAGATCGGCCTCGACCGCCTGGACGAGCTGGTGACGGACGCGTGGCGGATGCGCGCGCCGGAGACGCTGCTGAGCGAGCGTGAGGGCGCCGGCAAATAGCGACATCAGTACGCAACAGGATGGACACATTGACGGGGATCTAGGTGCTCCACTACCGTGGCCGTGAGAGCGCTCTCTCACCCGACCTTCCCCCCAATTCAGACGCAACGCGTCGGAGCCGGCAAGGGCCGCACCCGACGCGCGATGGAGGCACCATGAAACCTCCCGTCCCCCACCGCCGATGGGTCCTGGCCGCCACCACCGCGCTGGCCCTGATCGTCGGCGGCCTCGCGATCCCCGTCACCCGCGCCGCCGAAGCCGCGCCCGTCGGCGCCGGCAGCTACACCACCACCCCCGTCGGCCCGCTCCCGAGCGGATGCGGCGCGATGTCCAGCAACCCCCGGCAGTTCGCCACCGCCAACGCGCCCACCGGTCCGATACCCACCAACGACTGGTGGTCCTCCCTGCTGTGGAAGCGCACCGACTGCTCCTTCAGTGAGCCGCTGCACGCCCACCCGATCTCGTACGACACCTTCGGCGACGGGCTCGGCTTCTCCGCCAACTCCACGCCCGCCATCAGCGGCACCGCCACCGGCGTCGGGGAGTTCCACTACCCGTACGTGCAGGACATCCGGGTCGGCGTGGCCGGGCTCGCCGCTCCCCTGGTGAAGGTCGACGGCTGGACGGACTGGACGGTCAGCCCGCACTGGAGCGACGGCACGCGCACCATGCGCGCCACCATCGGCCACGGTCTGCCCTTCGCGTACTTCCAGACCACCGGCGGGAACGCGCAGATCAGCACCGCCGGCACCCCCGACGTCTGGTCCAACAGCGGCGCCACCATCGGTTTCCGGGTCAACGGCCACGACTACGTCGGGTTCGCCCCCAGCGGCGCCAGCTGGACCGTGGCGTCGGGCCGGATCTCGTCCACCCTGGCCGGCCGCGGCTACTTCTCCGTCGCCCTGCTGCCGCCGACGTCCAGCGCGACCGAGCGCGCCGCGCTGGCCGCGACCTACGGTCAGTACGCGCACGCCCACGTGACCGGCACCCAGGTCTCGTACGCCTACAACCCCGCAACCAGCGGCCTGACCACCACGTACGCGTTCACCACGACCGCCCGGGAGGGCACCGCCACGCAGACCGTGGTGAGCCTCTACCCGCACCAGTGGAAATCGCTGAGCGGTTCCACCGCGATCACGCCGACCTACCCGTCGGCGCGCGGCCGGATGAAGGTGCTCACCGGCGTCAACCAGTTCCGCACCGCCATGAAGTTCCAGGGCATCCTGCCGGAGCTGCCGGCCGTCGGCGACGGCAGCGGTGGTGACCTGTCCACGCTCACCGGGCACCTGGCCGCCACCCGCGCCAACCCGATGGACCAGCGCGGCAACGACACCTACTGGACGGGCAAGGGCCTCGGCCGCGCCGCGCGGATCGCCGAGATCGCCGACCAGGTCAACGACACCACGACGCGCGACAGCGCGCTGAACGCGATCCGCAGCACGCTCACCGACTGGTTCACCGCGTCCAGCGGCAAGACCAGCAGGGTCTTCTACTACGACAACAACTGGGGCACCCTGATCGGCTACCCGGCGTCGTACGGGTCCGACCAGGAGCTCAACGACCACCACTTCCACTACGGCTACTACATCGCCGCCGCAGCGACCCTGGCGAAGTTCGACCCGACCTGGGCGGCCACCAGCCGTTACGGCGGCATGGTCGACCTGCTGATCCGGGACGCCAACAACTACCGTCGCGACGACACCCGCTTTCCGTACCTGCGGGACTTCGACATCTACGCCGGCCACGACTGGGCGTCCGGGCACGGCTCGTTCGGCTCCGGCAACAACCAGGAGTCCTCGTCGGAGGGGATGAACTTCGCCAGCGCCCTGATCCAGTGGGGGCAGACGACCGGCGACACCGCCGTCCGCGACGCGGGCGTCTTCCTCTACACCACGCAGGCCGCGGCGATCCAGGAATACTGGTTCGACGTCAGCGACCAGAACTTCCCCGCCGCGTTCGGGCACTCGACGGTCGGCATGGTCTGGGGTGACGGCGGCGCGTACGCCACCTGGTTCAGCGCCGAGCCGGAGATGATCCAGGGCATCAACCTGCTGCCGGTCACCGGCGGTCACCTCTACCTGGGCAACAACCCGGCGTACGTGCGGACCAACTACGCCGAACTCGTCCGCAACAACGGCGGACAACCGACGGTGTGGCAGGACATCCTCTGGCAGTTCCAGGCCCTCGGCGACCCCGACGCGGCGCTGGCGAACCTCCGCGCGAACCCGGGCTACACCCCGGAGGAGGGCGAGAGCCGGGCACACACCTTCCACTGGATCCGCAACCTCGCGGCCCTGGGCAATGTCGACACGACGGTGACCGGCAACCATCCGCTGTCGGCGGTCTTCTCGCGCAACGGTGCCCGCACCTACGTGGCATCGAACCCGACCGCCGCGCCGATCACGGTGACCTTCTCCAACGGCACCACGCTCAGCGTGGGAGCCGGCAAGACGGCCACCACCGGGGCGTACACCTGGAGCGGCGGCAACGCGGCCGGCGGCGTTCCCCCGACGACGCCGACGGACCCCCCGCCGACGACCACCCCGCCGCCGGCCACGGGCGGTCCGACGCGGTACCTGCTGCCCGGAGGCGGGTTGGGCGCCGCCGGTGGCGCGGCCACGACGACTGTCGCGGCGGCAAACGGCAACCACGACGGTACGCCCACCAACGCGCAGGTCTTCACGGCCACCCGCCTCAACCTCGCCTACTCCGGCGGGCAGACCACGTTCGACCTGTTCGTGGACGCCGGGACGGCGGTCGGCAACGGCGTGCAGGTGCGGATCTCCTACGACCTCACCGGCAACGGCAGTTGGGAGCGGGTGGAGACCCTGCGCTACTTCGCCACCGACCCGGTCCCCGGCTACGAGCACTACACGCAGAACGCCGGCTTGTCCTCGGCGACCGGCACGTTGGGCGCACTGAGCAACGGCACGGTCCGGGTGGAGGTCTGGTCGGCGATCGGCAACAACCCGAGCACCGTGGGCATCGGCAACCAGTCGGTGCTGCGGCTTCCGTACTCCTGATCGATCCGCACGGCGCGACCTGATGTCGGCCGGTGCGCAGGACCGTCGTGGTTCTCCGCACCGGCCGACGTCAGTCGGTCATCGTGTGCTCAGGAAGCGGTGCAGGTGGGCGTCAGGCCGGAGGCGCTGCCGTTGCCCTGGAAGCCGAACTCGGTGACCTGGCCGGCACCCAGCCGACCGTTGTAGTCCACGTTGGTGAACCGGACCGTGCCGGTGGTGCCACTGGCCGTCGCACTCCAGGTGTTGGTGACACTCGCGCCACCGGGAAGCGCAACGCTGACGTTCCACCCGTTCGTCCCGGCGGAACCGGCGGTCACCTTCACGGTGGCGACAAACCCACCTGTCCACGAGTTGACCGACACCGACGCCGAGCAACCGTCCGGCGTCCCCGGCGGCGGAGTCGTGGGTGGCGGGTCGGTGGGCGGCGGGGTCGTCGGCGGCGGGTCCGTGGGGATGCCCGGGCCGGCGTTGAGGGCGTTCAGGACATTGGTGTACGCGGCCTTCTTGTTGCCGTTGCAGTCGAAGAGCAGGGCGTTGTCCGAACCCCGCCACGAGTCACAGTCGCGTACGCCCCAGGTGGTGATGCCGGTGCAACGCGAGACAGCCAGGCAGGCGCGGGTGACCGAGCCGAAGATGTTGGCCTGGTTGCCGCCGGTCATCACGTCCAGCTCGGTGATCTGCACATCCACGCCGAGATCGGCGAAACGCTGCAGATTGGCCTGGTAGTCACCGGCCAACGACGTACCCAGGTGCGACTGGAAACCCACACAGTCGATCGGCACACCACGGGACTTGAAGTCCCGCACCATGTTGTAGATGCCTGTCGACTTCGCGTTGATCCCATCGGTGTTGTAGTCGTTGTAACACAACTTCGCACCCGGATCCGCCGCCCGCGCCGCCCGGAACGCCGCCTCGATCCAGTCGTTACCGGTGCGCTGCAGGTTCGAGTCACGACGCCCACCACTACCACCGTCGGCGAACGCCTCGTTCACCACATCCCACGAGTGGATCTTGCCCCGGAAATGCGTCGCCACCTGCGTCACATGGTTGATCGCCGCGTTCCGCAACGCGCTACCCGACATCCCCTGCGCCCAGCCCGGCTGCTGCTGATGCCACAACAGCGCATGACCCCGCACGCTCATGCCGTTGGCCTGCGCATGACTGACCAACCGATCACCACCGGTGTAGCTGAACCGCCCCTGCTGCGGCTCGGTGGCGTCCCACTTCATCTCGTTCTCGGCCACGACACTGTTGAACTCACGGTTCAGGACCGTCACGTACGCGCTGGTGGAGAGCTTGCCCGTCGCGACGGCCGCACCGAAATAGCGGCCCTTCTCCGCCGCCGCGGCCCGCAGGGTCGTGCCGGCGCTGGCCGCAGTGGTCATCGTCAGTGTCATTCCGGCTGCCAGGGCGCCGGCCACTGCGATGGTCACCGCCGCTCGCAGGGCTCGTTTGTGGTTCATGCGACTTCCTTCTCTGTGGTGGTTCAGCGATGGAGTTGCAGCGCCCGAATCTGCTCCCGCGAATGTCGGAGAGACCGGCGGCGGCGATGTCACGCCGACGCCAGTGCCGATTGCGAATTCGTCCCAACCACCGGCGGGACCGTGACGAGCGAGAGCCCGGTGGCCGTCACGGCACCGTTGGTGGGAGCCCTGCCACGACGTCCGGCATGCCCTGGGCGGACGTCGTGTGCGGAGGTGCGACCGGCAGGCTCGCCCGGTGAGCCACAGGTGCGGCCGCCCTCACCCATCGACTGTGAGCGATAACATGCCGTTCGTCAAGCGTCGAGTGGTGCTCGCGCCGATCCCGCGCCGCGGCGGAGTGCCGGAGCCGTACGGGCACGGCTCCGGCACCGCGCGTCACTGGAACGAGGCGTCGTCGACGAGGAGGCTGTCGGTGCCCGCCGCCGTCTCCACGTAGAACGTGGCCCCGGTCAGCGTGCCGCTCCACGAGACGGTCGCCGTTCCGGTGAGCTGGGTCCAGCCGTTGACGTTCACGTCCGCCGTCGGCGTCAGCTGAAGATAGTTCGTCGTGCCGTTGGCGGTCAGCGCGATGGTCGCCTTCGCGGACGGTGTGCCGCTCTGCGCGCGTACCCAGACGCTCGTTGTGTAGCTCTTGCCGTTGGTGAGCTTCGAGGTCACGTCCTGGCTGGGGCCGTTCCACGCCGAGGTGCGCCCGGTGATCGACAGCGATCCGCTGCCGCCGTGCACGACCGAGGTGTTGGTGGAGAGCGTGCCGCTGCCGTTCACGCCCCAACCCGTCGTGCCGCTCTCGACGTTGCCGTTGGTCAGGACGTTCCCGCTGCCGCCGGTGCCACCGAACTGCCACCAGTTGAGGTTGAACAGGTTGCCGGTGCCGCCGGCGAAGCGCAGGTACAGGTCACGCGTGCCGGTCGCGCCGCTCACCGCGCAGGTGGTGGTGGCCCAGTTCTGCCAGCCGCCGGTGCCACCCACGGTGCAGGTGCCGACGACCGGGCCGCTGGCGCTGTCGAGCCGCACCTCGATCCGACCGCCGCTGGTCGCCGAGGCGACCCGGGCGGTGAACGAGGTCGCCCCGCCGCCGAAGGCGACCCCCTTGACCTTGACGTAGTCGCCGTTCTCGATCCAGCCGACGTTCATGCCGCCCTCGCTGGACGGTTCCGTCTCGATGCCGGAACCCCAGGCGATCGTCTCGGCCTCCTGCCGCCCGTACGGATTCAGCGTGCCCACCTGCGGCGCCCCGGCGGTGCTCATGGTGATCGTCGGGATGGTGCCGTTGGAGTTGTAGCTGAACTTCTCCACCGCCACCGAGCGCGTGTAACCGCCACCGCCGGGCAACGCCCCGTTGTGGTAGAAGAAGTACGAGCCGCCGTTGAAGTCGATGACACCGGCGTGGTTGGTGAAGCTGCCGCCCTGCCGAGGCATGATCGTCCCCCGGTACGTCCACGGTCCGGTCGGGCCCGGCGCGGTGGAGTAGGCGATGAACTCCGAGCAGCACTCGGCTGCGAACACGTTGTAGTACAACCCGTTGCGCTTGAAGACCCACGGCCCCTCCTCGTAGAGGGTGGGCCGACTCGCGTTGCCGGTCCGGGTGCCGAACCCCGCCGTGGTAAGCGTGATCCGGGTCGCGCTGCCGGAGTAGGAGATCATGTCCGAGTTCAGCTTCACGTACCACAGGCCCGGGTTGCCCCAGTACAGGTACGCCTGCCCGTCGTCGTCGATGAACACCGACGGGTCGATCTCGTTGTTGCCGACCAGAGGTCGACCGATGGCGTCCCGGAACGGCCCGGTCGGGCTGTCCGCCACCCCCACTCCGATGACCATCTGCCCGTTCGAGCGCTGGCGCACCGGCACGTACCAGTAGAACTTCCCGTTGCGGGCGATGACCTGCCCGGCCCACGCGTTGGCGTCCGCCCAGGCGAAGGTCGACAGGCTCATCGGCGACCCGTGGTCGGTCCAGTTGACCATGTCGGCGGACGACCAGACGCGCCACTCACGCATGGTGAAGTAGGTGGAGCCGTCCTCGTCGTGTCCGGTGTAGAGGTACACCCGGCCGTTGTGCACCAGGGGTGCCGGGTCGGCGGTGTAGATGTGCTGGACGATGGGGTTGTCGGCCCTGGCCGTGTCGGGCACCAGTGCCAGCACGCAGACGATGCTCGCCAGCCAGGCGACGGCGCGTCGGGCGCGGCTGCCGGCGCCGGTTCTGGTGCGATCTTTCACCTTCACGATTTCTCCTACCGAATGCGCGGTGCGCGATGTCTGACTCGGCGGACTGCCGCCACCCCGGCTGCCGATCGAGCGGGCGTTCGTTGTCGCCAGACCCAGCAGCACAAACGGGCGTCCTGTTAGCGCTAACAGGTGATCGCCGATACCCCCTTCGCTGCCTCTGACCTGGGTTTTTGAACTGGCGTGAGACGACCGGCGCAACCTCGCCGTAACGCTGACGTATCAGCGCTGACATCCACGTTTTACGATGCACCGTACTGAGGGGTGCGACGGGCGTCAACGGAGGGCAGGTCATCATGATCCGCCACCCGCCGATTCGGTCCATTCCGCCATAACCTCTATTTCGGACCACGTCGGAGCCCTCAGGCTGTCGCCGAGGTGGGACACGACGCGGCCAGCCGTCCGAGGCGCGAGTTCGGCACGACCGGATCGGACACCAGGCGTCACGGGGGTTGCGGGCATGTTAACGACCAACTATGTTAGCGATCACATTGACGTGGAGCGATTACACCGGGCAGCACGTGGAAGTCCACAGCGGCAGCAACCCCACCCGCGACGGCCGCCGCCGGCGCGCCCAGCCCCGCCCGCCGTTGCGGTAGTCCACCACCAGACCCGTCCCGCTGTCACAAGTCCCTTTGGAGGTTCCATGCCACCCCTCAGCCGCCGACACCTGCTCCAGGCCGCCGGAGCCACAGTGGTGCTCTCCGCGACCGGCACCACTGTCGCCGCCGGCAGCGCGGCTGCGGCCGTGGTGCCACCGGTCCGGCCGGACATCGGCGTCTCGGCGTACCCGTTCGACCTCGGCCAGGTGCGGCTGACCAGCGGCCGCTGGATGGACAACCAGACACGGACGCTCAACTACCTGCGGTTCGTCGACGTCGACCGCATGCTCTACAACTTCCGCGCCAACCACCGGCTGTCCACCAACGGTGCCGCCACCAACGGCGGCTGGGACGCGCCGAACTTCCCCTTCCGGACCCACATGCAGGGGCACTTCCTGACCGCCTGGGCGTACGCGTACGCGGTGCTGGGCGACACCACCTGCCGGGACAAGGCGAACTACATGGTGGCCGAGCTGGCCAAGTGCCAGGCGAACAACGGGGCTGCCGGTTTCGGCGCGGGTTACCTCTCCGGTTTCCCCGAGTCCGACTTCACCGCGCTGGAGGCGCGGACGTTGTCCAACGGCAACGTGCCCTACTACTGCATCCACAAGACCCTCGCCGGGCTGCTCGACGTCTGGCGCTACACCGGCAACACGCAGGCCCGTACGGTGTTGCTGTCCCTCGCGGGCTGGGTCGACACCCGCACGGCCCGGCTCAGCTCCAGCCAGATGCAGTCGATGCTGGGCACCGAGTTCGGCGGCATGAACGACGTGCTCACCGACATCTACCAGCAGACCGGCGACACCCGGTGGCTCACCGCCGCCCAGCGCTTCGACCACGCCGCCGTGTTCAACCCCCTGGCCTCCAACCAGGACCAGCTCTCCGGCCTGCACGCCAACACCCAGGTCCCCAAGTGGGTGGGCGCCGCCCGGGAGTTCAAGGCCACCGGGACCACCCGTTACCGGGACATCGCCAGCAACGCGTGGAACATCACCGTCGGCGCACACTCCTACGTCATCGGCGGCAACAGCCAGGCGGAGCACTTCCGGGCGCCCAACGCGATCGCCGGATACCTCAACAACGACACCTGCGAGCAGTGCAACACCTACAACATGCTCAAGCTGACCCGGGAGCTGTGGCTGCTCGACCCGAACCGGGCGGACTACTTCGACTTCTACGAGCGCGCGACGATCAACCACCTGATCGGCGGACAGAACCCGGCGGACAGCCACGGCCACATCACCTACTTCACCCCGTTGCGGCCGGGCGGGCGTCGAGGCGTGGGGCCGGCGTGGGGCGGCGGCACCTGGAGCACGGACTACAACTCGTTCTGGTGCTGCCAGGGCACCGGCCTGGAGATCAACACGAGGTTGATGGACTCCATCTACTTCCACAACGGCACGACGCTCACCGTGAACCTGTTCACGCCGTCGGTGCTGACCTGGTCGCAACGCGGCATCACGGTCACGCAGAGCACCAACTACCCGGTCAGTGACACCAGCACGCTGACCCTGTCCGGGTCGATGAGCGGCTCGTGGAGCATCCGGGTGCGGATCCCGTCCTGGACCAACGGCGCCACGATCGCCGTGAACGGCACGGTGCAGAACGTCGCCACCACACCGGGCAGCTACGCCGCGGTCACCCGCACCTGGGCCGCCGGCGACACCATCACCGTGCGCCTGCCGATGCAGGTCGTCGTGCGGGCCGCCAACGACAACGCCAACGTCGCCGCGGTCACGTACGGCCCGTCGGTGCTGGCCGGCAACTACGGCAACACCGCCCTGAGCACCCTGCCGGCACTCACCGTCTCGTCGATCTCCCGGACCGGCACCACGGCACTCGCGTTCACCGCGAACGCCAACGGGTCCACTGTCAACCTGGCCCCCTTCCAGGACGCCCACGGATACAACTACACCGTCTACTGGAGCACCAGCGGCGGCGGCAGCACCGGCGGCAGCAGCCGCCTGGTCAACGTCGGCACCGGGCTGGTCCTCGGCGTTCAGAACATGTCCACCGCCGACGGCGGGCTGGCGGTGCAGTGGGGCGACAGTGGCACCGCCGACCACAACTGGGTGATCGTGACCGACGGCAACGCGGTCCGGTTCCGCAACGTCAACAGCGGCAAGGTCCTCGGCGTCGAGAACATGTCCACGGCGGACAACGCCCGGGTCCTGCAATGGTCGGACAACGGCACCGCCGACCACCGGTGGATCCTGGTGGACAACGGCGACGGCACCTACAAGATCCGCAACGTCAACAGCAACAAGCTGCTCGGGATCCTGAACGGGTCGACCGCCTGGGGCGCGCAGGCCGTACAGGACTCGGACAACGGCAGCGCGGACAACCGGTGGCGGCTCGTCCGCAACCCCTGAGATCCGCAGTTCGACGCGTCACCGGCGCGGCTCCTGAGGGCCGCGCCGGTGACGTCGGGCGTCGCACGCCGGGCGGGCGGACGGCAGCGGTCGTACAGTGGATCGGGTCCTGGCCCCAGTGATCGTGGCGGATGGGTCGGCTCGTGCCGCCTCGCCGCCCGGAAGGAGCACAGTGAACCGACCCCTCAGGGCCGCCCTCGGCGGTGCCCTGACCGCCGCCCTCCTGACCTCGGTCGCCGTCGCGCCCGCGCAGGCGCACCCCGGAGTCCGGCCACCCACCGTCCTCGCCCTACCCGACGGGTTCCAGCCCGAAGGCATCGCCACCGCAGGCCGGTACGCCTACTTCGGCTCCCGCGCGACGGGCGCCATCCAGCGCGTCGACCTGATCAGCGGCCGGGGCACGACGATCGGCGCGCCCACCGGCACACCGTCGCTCGGCCTCAAGGTCGACGCACGCGGCCGGCTGTTCGTCTCCGGCGGCACGGCCGGCGACGCCCGCGTGCTCGACACCCGCACCGGCGAGGTGCTGGCCCGCTACCAGTTCGCCACCGCCCCGACGTTCGTCAACGACGTCGTCCTGACCCGCCACGCCGCGTACTTCACCGACTCCAACCGCCCGGTGCTCTACCGGCTGCCGCTCGGCCGCGGTGGCGCGCTGCCGCCCGCCGACGGCTTCACCACCATCGCGCTGACCGGCGCGTACGAGCAGGTCGGCACCGGCGTCAACCTCAACGGCATCACCACCACACCGGACGGCAAGGCGTTGATCGTCGTCCAGTCGACCACCGGCACGCTGTTCCGGGTCGACCCGGCGACCGGCGTGAGCACCGTCGTGGACGTGCCCGGCCACACCTTCACCAACGGCGACGGGCTGCTGCTGCTCGGCCGCACCCTCTACGTCGTGCAGAACCGCCTCAACCAGATCGCGGTGGTCACGCTCAACCACTCCGGCACCGCCGGAACGCTCACCACCACCATCACGGACCCGAACTTCGACGTCCCCACGACCGTCGCCAAGGCACTCGGCCGGCTCTACCTGCCCAACGCCCGCTTCACCACCCCACCGACCCCGACCACGCCGTACACGGTCGTCGCGGTCCGCGCACGCTGACCAGCCCGATGGGGGTACGCGCACCGCGCGTGCCCCCATCGGCAACCCGCGCGGGGTGAGGCCGCGGCCGGCCGCGAGTACGATCACGGGCACCGCGGCGACGACCGTCGCCTCCCCCACCCGGAGTGCGCGTGGCCAATCGTCTGCACCGGTTCCCGCGCCGAGCCCTGGCCGTGGGCCTCCTGATCGTCGCCGCCGGGCTGCCGGCCGGGCCGACGGTGACCAGTTCGACGGACACCAGCAGACCCACGGTCCTGCGGATGCTCCAGCTGAACCTCTGCAACAGTGGCCGCGCCGGCTGCTACACCGGCCGGTCCGTCGCCGTCGCCTCCGACGTGATCAGGGCCGAGGCCCCCGACCTGGTCACCCTGAACGAGATCTGCGACGACGACGTGCCCGCCCTGCGGCGCGTGTTCGAGACCGTCCACCCGGATCGCAGCGTCGTGGCCGCGTTCCAGGCCGCCGGCGACCGGCCCAGCGGCGCCGACACCAGGTGTCGCAACGGTCAGCCGTACGGCATCGGGCTGCTGGCCCACGTCCAGACGCCGGACACCCCGCGCGTCGTGTACAGCGGCATCCACCCGACGCAGGACCTCGCGGACCCGGAGGAACGGGCCTGGCTCTGCGTCGACGTCGACGGCGGCCTGCTCGCCTGCACCACGCACCTGGCCAACACCGGTTACCGCGTTGCGCTCGCCCAGTGCGGCCACCTGCTCGACACGATCCTGCCGACGATCCGTGGAGGCACCGGCTCCGGGCCCGCCGTGCTCGGTGGTGACCTCAATCTGCGGGCCGACGCCGACCCCGACGTGCGCTCCTGTGCGCCGCCGGGCCTCTCCCGGGTCGACGACGGCGCACTACAACACATCGTGGCGACAACCGGCATCACACTCTGTTGCCGCAGGTCGGTGACCATGCGCGGGGCCACGGACCACCCCGGGCTGCTGGCCACCGTCGTCATCGACGGCAGCCGGCCCGGGCGCCCGCCGACGTGAGCCGCCGGCGACCTGTCCGCCCGTCGCGGGTCAGCGGGGCGGGGTGTCCCGACGGGACGGGAACGGGGTGCCGGGCTGGCCGAGGGTGGAACGGGCGCGCAGACCGACCGGGTCCGGGGCGGCGACGGGCGTCGCCGCGGCCGGTTCCGCGACCCGACGCCCGTCCAGGTACGCCGCGGCGGCCCGGTCGTCGTCGGTCGGGGCGGCGAGCAGGGCGTAGAGCAGGCCGACCACCCCGAAGATCACCGCCAGCATGATCGGCACCAGCAGGGTGCTCACCCCGGCGCCGGTCACCTCACCCGCCCGTTCGTGGCGGTGCACCGACAGGGCGCTCATCCCGGTGAAGTGCATCCCGTTCACGGCGACACCCATGACCAGCGCGGAGGCGAAGATCGCCAACCCGCGGCGGACGGTCATCGCGAGCCACAGCGCGACGGTGGACGCCACGACGGCGATGACCACGGAGAGCACGACCCGGACGGTGTCGTAGTCGAGGCTGCCGTTGAGCCGCATCGCCGCCATGCCCGTGTAGTGCATGGACGCCACACCGGCACCGGTGAAGATGCCGCCGGCGATCAGTCGCACCGCGTTCAACCGGCCGGTGCCCACGATGGCCAGGCCGATCCCGACCGCCACCACCGCGATCGCCGTACTGGCCACGGTCAGCGGCACGTCGTAGCGGATCCGGGTGTTCTCGACGGCGAACCCGAGCATGGCCATGAAGTGCATCGCCCAGATGGCGGTGCCTCCCAGCGCCCAGGCCGACAGCAGACCCCACCAGGCCCGCTGGCCGTTCGTCTGCGCCCTGCGGATTCGCCCGGCGCAGACCAGACCGAGGATCGAGCCGAGCACGGACAGCGCGTAGCTCAGCGCGGGCGTGATCCACCCGTACTCAAAGTGATTGATCTCCGCCACGGCGGTTTCTCCCCATTTGTTAGCGGCGCGTCAACAAGGCGCTCCGGCAATGATCAGGGGTGCCGTGATCAGGCGCAACAGCGCCCCCCGGGGCTATCCGGCGGGTGCTGTCGCGGTGACCGTCCGATGCGTCGATTCGTCACCGATGGTGATCGAATGTGGTGATCAGGCCGAGGTGTGGTACGCCAGGACACCCCGGTTGATCGCCGCGATCGCCTGCCGTGCCGTGGAACGCAGCTCCGGGGAGGCGCCGCCGGAATCGGCGAGCTGACCGAGGAGGTCGACCACCTGTCGCGCCCACCGGACGAAGTCACCGGCGGGCATCTCACCGTCGATCTCGTGACCGCTGCCGAGCACCTTGGCCAGCACCTCGCCCCGGGCCCACCGGTAGACCGGCCAGGCGAAGCCGAGATCCGGCTCCCGGGTCGCGTTCAGCCCGCGCGCCGCCTCGTCGGCCTCGATCTCCCCCCACAGCTTCAACGTCTCGTCGACCGCGTCGGCCACTGGCCCGCGCGGCAGCGACGCCCGCTCGTCGACGTCCCGGCGCGCCTCGAAGACCACCACTGACACCGCGGCGGCCAACTCGGCCGGGGACAGGCCGTTCCACACTCCCCGGCGCAGGCACTCGGCGACCAGCAGGTCCGCCTCCGTCCAGATCCGGCCGAGCATCCGCCCCGCGTCGGTGACCGCGCCGTCGCGAGCGAGGTAGCCACGGTCGGTCAACAGCGCGACGATCCGGTCGAAGGTGCGGGCGAGGGACCCGGTACGCCCGGAGACGCGCTCGCGCAGTTCCTCGGTGTCGCGCTCCAGCCGCCGACGCCGTTCCGCCCAGCGGGCGTGGTCCTCCCGCTCCGGGCAGGCGTGGCACGGGTGGTTACGCAGCTCGGTGCGGAGCTGGGTGATCTGGTGGTCCTCCCCGGACACCTGTCGGGAACGGCCACCCCGTCGGCCGCCGTGCCGGTCCAGACCGGTGCCGCTGACCTCGGCGGCGAGATCCCGCCGAGCACCCGGTGAACGGTGGTTGAAGTGCTTGGGCACCCGAATCCGGGCCAGCACCTCGGCGGGGGTGGTGAAGTCGCCGGGGCTGACCCGTCCGGCCCAGCGGTCCTGGGTGAGCACCAGCGGCCGGGGCTCACCGAACCCACCGGTCGCCGGGTCCAGCACGACGGCCAGCCCGGCCCGACGGCCCGACGGCACCCGGATCACGTCGCCGACGCGCAGCCGCTCCAGCGACGCCACCGCGGCGGCCTTGCGCTGGGTCTGCCCCTGCCGGGCGATGGCCTTCTCCCGATCGGCGATCGCCACCCGCAGCGCGAAGTACTCGTCGAAGTCGCCGTGGTGGCACGCGGCCTCCGCGCCGTATGCCTCGATCGTCTCGGTGTTGCGCTGCACCTGCCGGGCCAGACCCACCACCGACCGGTCCGCCTGGAACTGGGCGAACGAGGACTCCAGCAGCGCCCGGGCCGGCTCCGCGCCGACAGTGCCGACCAGGTTCACCGCCATGTTGTACGAGGGCCGGAAGCTGGAGCGCAGCGGGTAGGTGCGGGTGGACGCGAGCCCGGCCACCTGCCGTGGGTCGGTCTCCGGGGACCACACCACGACGGCGTGCCCCTCCACGTCGATGCCCCGGCGACCGGCGCGCCCGGTGAGCTGCGTGTATTCCCCCGGGGTCAGGTCGACGTGCGCCTCGCCGTTGTACTTGACCAGCCGTTCCAGGACCACGCAGCGGGCCGGCATGTTGATGCCCAGCGCCAGCGTCTCGGTGGCGAAGACCGCCTTGACCAGGCCGCGGACGAACAACTCCTCGACGATCTCCTTGAACACCGGCAGCATGCCGGCGTGGTGGGCGGCGAGGCCGCGCTCCAGGCCGTCGAGCCACTCCCAGTAGCCCAGCACCGTCAGGTCCTCGCCGGGGATGGCGGTGACGCGGGACTCGACCACCTGGCGGATCTCGGCCCGCTCGTCCGCCGAGGTCAGCCGCAGCCCGGCGGCGAGGCACTGCTGCACAGCGGCGGCGCAGCCGGCACGACTGAAGATGAACAGGATCGCCGGCAGCAGACCCTCCCGGTCCAGTCGGTCGACGATGTCCGGGCGCATCGGGCCACGCCAGCGCGGGCCGCGCCGACCCGCGCCGGGCCCCGCGCTGCGCCCCTCGCCCAGATCCAGCCGCCGCACGGTCTCCCGGGTGTAGCGCAGCAACTCGGGGTGCACGTCGTGCTTGCGGGCGGCGTCGGCGTCGTGGAACAGGTCGAACATCCGCTTGCCGACCAGCATGTGCTGCCACAACGGCACCGGCCGGTGCTCGCTGACCACCACCGCGGTCTCGCCGCGCACGGTGACCAGCCAGTCGGCGAACTCCTCGGCGTTGGAGACCGTCGCCGACAACGAGACCAGGGTGACCGAGGCGGGAAGGTGGATGATCACCTCTTCCCACACCCCGCCACGGAACCGGTCGGCCAGGTAGTGCACCTCGTCCATCACCACGTACGCCAGCCCCTGCAGCGTGCTGGAGCCCGCGTAGAGCATGTTGCGCAGCACCTCGGTGGTCATCACCACCACTGGCGCGTCGCCGTTGATCGCGTTGTCACCGGTCAGCAGACCGACCTGCTCGGCGCCGTACCGGGCGACCAGGTCGTGGTACTTCTGGTTGGACAGCGCCTTGATCGGCGTGGTGTAGAAGCACTTGCGCCGGGGCGGCGGGGTCGCCGTGTCGTCGGCGGTCACGGGGTCGTCGGGCCGCCCGCGCAACGCCAGGTGGACGGCGAACTCGCCGACCACCGTCTTGCCGGCGCCGGTGGGTGCGCAGACCAGCACACCGCTGCCCCGCTCCAGCGACTGACACGCCTCACGCTGAAAGTCGTCGAGGTCGAACCCCAGGTCAAGGGCGAACTCGTCCAGCGCGGGAAACTGTGAGGCCTGCGCGGCCCGGCGGCGCGCCGCTGCGTAACGCTCGGCGGGACTCGACATGACACCAAGATTAGTGCGTGCCGGGACACGACACCCCACAAGGCCGTCCGGAGGTGCCATCGGGGGCGGTCGGTAGGGTGCACGGCGTGCCGGACCATGCCGAACCGACCCAGACTCCTTCGCCGGGCAACGAGGCCGCCGCCCCGCGGGCGTCCCGACGGCCCGTGAAGGCGGTGCTCTTCGACTTCCACGGCACCCTGGCCCAGGTGGAGGAGCCCCGGCAGTGGGTGCTGGAGGCCGCGGCGGCGTGCGGGGTCACCCTGGACCGGGTCCGGGCCACCTCGCTGGCCGACCGGCTCCTCACCGCCGGGCGTGCCGGAGGGCCCCTGCCGGCGCGGGTGCCACCACGGTTGGCCGAGCTGTGGGCCGACCGGGACCTCTACCAGCACGCCCACCGGGGCGCGTACACCGGGCTGGCCGAGACGGTCGACGCGGGCATCGAGGGTTTCGCCGACGCGCTCTACGAGCGGCTGCTGACCGCCGAGGGCTGGCTGCCGTACGCGGACACCGCGCCCACGCTGACCGCGTTGCGCGACGCCGGGGTGCCGGTCGCCGTGGTCAGCAACATCGGCTTCGACCTGCGGCCGCATTTCGACACGTGGGGTTTGACCGACCTGGTCGGCGCGTTCGTGCTCTCCTACGAGGTGGGGCGCTGCAAGCCCGACCCTGCGATCTTCTGGCGCGCCTGCGGGATGCTCGGTGTCGACCCGGAACAGACGCTGATGGTCGGTGACACACCAGCCGACGCGGGCGCGGTGACCGCCGGCTGCGCGGCGCTGGTGCTCCCGGCCGCCGAACCCGGTCGGGAGAACGGGCTGGGCGCCGTCCTCGATCTCGCCCTGCCGGCCTGACCTGCGGTTTCCGTGCCGTCAGCCGGGAATGTGGATCACTGGTAGCTCGCCGTCGCCGTACCGGTCCTCAGCGGTCAGGATCGAGGCGTCGTGTTCGAGGACGACCAGCGCTGTGGTGGCCAGATCGGCACGGCCCGTCACCGTGCGCCAGAAGCTGAGTTCGTGCCAGGAGTGCCCCTCGGTGGAGAGCACCTCACAGGCGCCCAGGTTCAGCAGGCGGTGCAGGGTTGCTCGTTCCTTCGGGTCGGTGACGATCGCCAGGGCCTCCGCCGCGGTCACGGCGGTGACGCCGAACCTGTTGCGGTCCTGGATGACCTCGTGCAGCGGCTCCCCGACATGCACCGACCCCGCCAGGTACGCCAGCAGTGCCGACCGGTCCAGCACGAGCCGGACCGGGCGGTCGTCCTCGGGGCTCACGCGGCCGGTTGTCCGGGCGTTCCGGCGGCGGCGTCCAGCGCGTGCTGGCGGACCCGCTCGCGAAGGGCGCTGCGGCGCTCCGGGGACCAGTCGGCCTCCACGGCGGCCCGGCGGGTGCGCGCCTCGGCCACGCCCTGCTCGGTGATCGGGATGCCCTGGTGGGCCAGCTCCGCGTCCAGGGCGTCCAGCCGCATCCGGTCACGGACGGCCTGGGTGATGTACGCGCTCGCGTTGGTTTCGCGCTCCAGGCGCTCAGCCACGTCGGGTGGCACGGAGATGGACAGTTTCCTCATCGCGCTGGTCATACCAGCGACCGTACGCCGGTAGCACCACGTTGGCGACCGCTTCCGGCCGTGTCGGCCAGCTTCGGCACGAGTGGAGGGAAGGGCTCGCCCTTGTCGGCCGGTGGACCCGCCGAAGGATGGCCGTAAGGGGCCGCCTACCGTCGTGCCCGTGACCGAGATCCTGCTGCCCACGCCACCACCGGCCGACGCACCACCGGCCCGGCGCGGTGGCGTCGCCGCCGTGGGCCTGGTGCTCGGCGGGGCCCTCTCGGTGCAGTTCGGCTCCGCCGTGGCCGCGCTGCTCTTCCCGCGCACCGGGGTGGCCGGCGCCGTGACCCTGCGGTTGACGATCTCAGCGGTGCTGCTGCTCATCGTGTGCCGGCCCCGGTTGCGCGGCCACGACCGTTCGGCCTGGCTCGCGGCGGGCGCGTTCGGGTTGGCGCTGGCCGGCATGAACTCGCTCTTCTACCAGGCCATCGAACGCATCCCGCTGGGTCCGGCGGTGACGCTGGAGGTGCTCGGCCCGTTGGCGCTGTCGGTGTTCAACGCCCGACGACTGGCCAGCTGGGGCTGGGCGGGACTCGCGCTGGCCGGGGTGGCGCTGCTCGGCCAGGGCGGCTTCGACCGACTGGACCCGGTCGGCGTGGCCTTCGCGTTCGGCGCCGGCGCCATGTGGGCCGCGTACATCGTGCTGAGCGCGCGCGTCGGCAGCCGGTTCCCGGGCGCGGACGGGCTGGCCCTGGCACTGACCCTCGCCGCGCTGGTCACCCTGCCGCTGGGCATCGTCGACGGCGGCGCGGTGCTGCTCGACCCGCCGGTGCTGGCGCTGGGCACCGCCCTCGCGGTGCTCGCCTCCGGCCTGCCCTACACGCTGGAGCTGCTGGCGCTGCGGCGGATGCCCACCGCCACCTTCGCCGTGCTGATGAGCCTCGGGCCGGCCATCGCCACGCTCGCCGGGTGGTTGGTGCTGCGACAGGCCCTGACAGTGCTGGAGTGCGCCGCCATCGTGCTGGTCATCGCGGCCAGCATCGGGGCGGTACGGGTCAACGCAACAGTCGCAGGGCGCCCGGGACGGCGCTGATCGTCACCGGCAGGCCCAACGAGCGTTCCCCGTCGGCGTACGTGGTGATGCCCTCGGCGCTCAACTCCACGGTGCGGGCGCGGAAGCTGCGCACGAGCGGGTGGCTGACGTGGGTGCCCTGGTAGATGCGCGGCTTCACCCGGATCAGGGTCCGCCGGTTGACCCGGCCCGCCACCACCACGTCGAGCAGCCCGTCGGTTGGGTCGGCGTCGGGGCAGATCCGCATCCCTCCGCCGTACGTCGGGCAGTTGCCCACCGCCACCAGCACCGCGTCCAACTCGTGCGGCACCCCGTCGAGGCGCAGCGTGTAGCGGCGGGGGCGCAGCCGGGCCAGCTCGACCAGGATCGCCAGGTCGTAACGGCGGGGGCCCCGCGGCCAGCGCATCCGGTTGGCCCGCTCGTTGACGATCGCGTCGAACCCGGCCGCGAGGACCGCCCCGTACCAGCGCACCGTGCCGTCGAACCCGACCATCCGGGCGAGGTCCACGGCGCGGCTGCGGCCGTCGCGCAACGCCGACGAGATCACCTCCGCCGCTGCGAGGGGGTCAGCCGGAAATCCCGTGTCCAGGGCGAAGTCGTTGCCGGTGCCGGCCGGGATCGGGCCGAACGGCACATCCGTGCCGGCGACCGCCTGCAACGCCCGGTGCACAGTTCCGTCCCCGCCGATCGCAACCAGCGCGCCCGCACCGTCGGCGACCGCAGCCCGGCACGCCGCCTCCGCCTCGGCCGGACCGGTCGCCGTCAGCAGCCGGATCGGTCGCCCGGCGGCGGCCAGCCCGTCCAGCAGTCGTGGCAGCAGAGCGCTGTAACGGCCTCGCCCAGCGGTCGAGTTGGCGAGCACGGCGACGGGGCCGTTCAGGTGATCTTCTGCGGTCACGGGCAGCACCGTAGCGGTCGGACGACGGCCGGCCAAGCCGCATTCAGACGGCCTTCCGCGGCGGAACGGTATTCACACCTGCCGTAGACCGAACAGGCCGAGGAAGGCGAACAACGCGCCCACTGCCAGCGGCAGACCGACCGTCACCAGGTGGTGCCTGAACGAGGCCAGTCTCGGGTCGTTCGGACGCCCCCGCGGGTAGATCACCGGAACCTCCTGCCCGACGCGGTGGACACGCCCGCTGGATCGTATGGCGACCGTGAACTGGCGCTTGCTGCCGTTCTCGTCGACGAAGGCGATCACCGGTGCGTAGAGCGGGCCGTCGTCGACGGTCCTCTCGTGGCCTATCACTGTGCCGACAGATGCCACGCCGGTTCGGCGCAGCTTCCGGATCCCCCATGCCTGCACCACGCCGACGCACGCCAGGGACACACCTATGAGAGTGGTGATGATGGCACCGGAGTTCATGGATGCATGATGCACTTCGCCGCAACGGTCGGGCGACCCGGGCGTCTGTCCACAGGACCGGCAACGCCGTCCCCGCCAGGCGGGGACGGCGTTGGTGGACCCAGCACGCCGAGGCGTCAGGTCATGTCGTCGTAGCGACGCTCGATCGGTGCCGGCCTGGCGATCGGCTCGGGTACGCCGATCGGCGCTGTCGAGTCGACCCGCTGCCCGGCCACGACCGGGTCCTTGTCGAACTCCAACGGCGACACCTCGTCGTCGTCGATGCCGGCGTAGACCTCCTTGCCCCGCCCACGCCGCCGGTCGTTGAGGAACGCCACGCCCACCGCCACGAAGTACAGCAGCGAGAGGGACAGTGCCAGCAGCGTCATGCCGAACGGACCCGGGTCCGGTGTGGCGATGGCGGCGAAGGCGAAGCAGACGAAGATGACCGCGCGCCACCAGCTCAGCAGTCGCCGGGCGCTGGCGACCCCGGTGAAGTTGAGCATCAGCAGGATGAGCGGAAACTCGAACGCCACCCCGAACAACAGGATCATGTTCGTGACGAACCCGATGTAGCGGGTGACTTCCAACTGGGTGGAGAGGCCGGTCACGCCCGCTTCCAGCAGGAACGCGAGGCCCTTGTCCACGACGAGGTAGGCCAGGACCGCACCACCGGCGAACAACGGGGCCGCGATCGCGACGAAGACATACGCCCACTTGCGCTCGTGCCGGTGCAGCCCTGGTGCGATGAACGCCCAGAGCTGGTAGAGCCAGACCGGCGCCCCGGCGATCAGGCCGATCCAGAGCGCCAGCTTCAGCTTCAAGACGAAGCCGTCCGCAGGCGACAGCTGAAGGAACGCCCGGCAGTTGCCGAGCGCGTCGGTGGCATCCGGCAGGCTGCAGTACGGCTCTTTCAGCAGGTCGAACGCCGGCTGGGCCAGGAAGAACCCGAGGATCAGGCCAGCGACGATCGCCAGTGACGCGCGAAACAACCGATCGCGCAGTTCGCGGACGTGCTCGATGAGCGTCATCGAGCCGTCGGCGGCCCGCTCGAACGCCTTTGGGCCGCGTTTACGCAGTGCGAAGGCCACGATGGTGGGGCCCTTCGGTCAGTTGTCGCGGACGCGGTGCACCGGGTCGACGACCGGCTGCTGCGTCGGCGCCTGCTGGTAGGGCGCCTGCTGCGGCTGCCCGGTGTACGGCGCCTGCTGCCCGGCGTGCGGCGGCAGCGGCTGGTAGCCGGACTGCGCGTCGGCCTTCTCGGCGAGGTCGCGGTCGTCGTCCTGCAGGCTCTTGGTCTCGGCCTTGATGATCCGCAGCGACCGACCCAGCGAACGGGCAGCGTCGGGGAGCCGCTTCGCACCGAAGAGCAGGATCAGCACAACCACGAGAACAGCGATGTGCCACGGCTTGAGGGCACCCATGAGAAGCTCCAGTCGGTCTGTGTCCGAGGGGTGGTACGCAGCCCATCGTACGTGCGGATCGGCCGCCCGCCACCCGCCGGGTGGTGATGGTCTGGCCCGGAGGGTGAAGTCTTGACCAACCCGGGATGATCCGTCAACAACCCGAACGACCGGTTGGTCAGCCGCGCTTGGCCTTGATCAGCGCGATCCGCTGAGACGTGGTGTCGAGTTGGCGTTGCACTCCCTCGGCGCGCTGCTGCAACGACTCGGCCGTCTCCCGTAGCGCCTCGGCCTCGGCGGCCCGCCGCTGCAACGCCACGGCGGCGCGGCGCAGCCCAGGCAGGCGGGTCAGCACCGGGCGCACGGCCAACGCGAGCGCCACGAGGGGAAGCAGCACCACCACGAGCACGATCCAGATCAGCACGGCGGTCAGCCTACTGGGTGCGCCCGGCCACCGCTGGGTCGCCCGACGGGGCGATCGCCGGGTCGGCCTCGGGCTGCCGGGGCTCGGCGGTCGGGGTGGGCACGGCGTACGCGTCCAGAGCGGCGGCCGCCGTTGCCCGCACCTGCTCGGCCAGCTCGACCGGGGCGACCACTGTGGCGTCCGGGCCGAGGCCCAGCACGAACCGGCGAGCCCACCCCAGGTCGGTGACCCGCAGCGACACCAGCCACTGGTCGCCGTCGCCGGCCTCGACGCGCTCACACGGGTAGTACTCGGTGATCCACCGCTCGCTGCGGCCGATGCGCAGCGTGATCAGCGGCAGGTCGGGCGAGGGGCGGAAGACCCCCTCGGTGAGGTCGTGCGGAACGGCCTGCGGTGGCACGGTGGCCGGCTCGGCCAGCTCGGTGATCGCGTCGATCCGGTCGGCCCGGAACAGGCGGACCGCCTCCGCGCGCCGACACCACGCTTCCACGTACGCCCGGCCGCCGACCATCAACATCCGCAGCGGGTCGATGACGCGGTCGGTGGTCTCGTCCCGGGCAGCGGTGTAGTAGGTGATCCGCAGTGCCCTGCCGCCCTCGACGGCGGCGCGCAGCGCCTCGACCCGCCGGGTGTCGCCGGGCAGTCGGACCGCCACCGGCGCGCCCACCAGGTCCCCCGCGTCCTCGATCTTCGCCAGGGCCCGTTCGACGGCCTCCCGGTTGGCCACCCCGGGCGTCTCGGCGAGCATCCGCAACGCCACGACCAGCGCGAGGGCCTCATCGGGCGTGAGCCGCAGCGGCCGGTCGATGCCGGCGTCGTAGGTGATGGTCACCCGATCGCCGTCGAACGCCATGTCGATCAGGTCACCCGGGCCGTAACCGGGCAGCCCGCACACCCAGAGCAGCTCCAGGTCCTCCCGGAGCTGCCGCTCGGTGACGCCGAGGTCACCGGCCGCCTCGGCGATCTCGATGCCCGGCCGGGCCAGCAGGTAGGGCACCAGGTTGAGCAGGCGGGCCAGCCGGTCGGCGGACGCGCGGGAGCCGCCCCGGGCGGCCGGGCGGGTCACCGGGCACCCCCGCTGGCGGCCAGCTCGTCGTGTCGGACGGCGATCTCCTTCAGTCGTTGGATGACGGCCTCGCGGACCTCCGGCGGGTCGAGCACCCGCACGTCCGGGCCGTAGCCGACGAGGTGGCCGGCCAGCCCGTCCGGGTCCGCGTACGGCAGGACGAGCCGGTCACCATCCGGCCCGGCGGTCACCTCCACCGCCCAGCGGCGCAGCCCGGCGGCACGGCCCGCGGCCGCCAGCACGGTGGCCCGGCCGGTGCGCTCCACCGGACCCGACCAACGGGCCACGTGGCTGATCAGGTCGACGTTGGCCGGCGGCTCGTACGCGCCGGGCGCGCCGGTCACCCGGACCGTGCCGACGACGCGGGACAGCCGGAAGCAGCGGGTCGCCGCCCGGTCCAGGTCGTGGCCGACCACATACCACCGACCGCGCCAGCAGACCACGCCCCACGGTTGCAGCCGACGCCGGCTGGGCGCGTCCCGGTCGGGCACCCGGTAGTCGAACCCGACCTCGCGGCGGTCCCGGGCGGCGGCGGTCAGCGGCGCGAACGCCGGGTCGACAGTGACCATCGGCTCCAGGCCGAGAGTGGCCTGCGGGTCCACGTCCACGCCGGCGGCACGCAGCTTGGCCAGCCCGGACGACGCGGCGGCGGCCAGCCCGGCGTGCTGCCAGAGCCGTGCGGCGATGCCGACAGCGGCGGCCTCGTCCGGCTCCAGGAGGATGTCGGGCAGCGCGTATTCGCGGTGGGCGATCCGGTAGCCGGGCTCGGCGTCGAAGGCGCTCGCCGTGCCGGTCTCCAGTGGCACACCCAGCTCACGCAGCTCGGCCTTGTCGCGCTCGAACTTGCGCTGGAACGCTTCGTGGTCGCGCGCGTCATCGGGATCATGCTCGTAGCCGGGCACGGTCGCGGCGATCTGCACGGCGGTCAGGAACCGTCGCGTGGACAGCAGGCAGATCACCAGGTTGACCAGGCGTTCGGTGCGGGTCCGCGACACGCGGTAGACGCTAGCAGTCGACACGCCCACGACGTGCACCCGCGCGGGCGTGCCGCACACTTGTTCGGATCGGGCCTCCCCCGGCGCGTTGCCGTCTCCGGTCATAGGGTGAGGCTCATGTCGCAAGCGGACGCCAGGCCCGAGAGCGAGAGCGTCGGCACGGTGATCGTCGCGGGTGTCGCCAACCTCGCCATCGCGATCGCCAAGCTGATCGCCGGGGTGATCTCCGGCTCGGCCGCCATGCTGTCCGAGGCGGCGCACTCGGTCGCGGACACCACCACCGAGGTGCTCCTCTACCAGGCGCTGCGCCGCGGTGCCCGGCCGGCGGACCAGCGGCGCCCCTTCGGGTACGGCAAGGAAAGCTACGTCTGGGCGTTCTTCGCGGCGATGTTCACCTTCGTCGCCGGCGCCGGGTTCGCCGTCACCCACGGCGTCACCACGATCCTGGTGCACGAGCACAGCGGCGACTACCTGGTCTCGTACATCGTCCTGGCGGTGTCGTTCGTCATCGAGTCGATCTCCCTGGCCCGGGCCGTGCGGCAGGTCCGCAGCGAGTCCCGGCGCTGGCAGACCACTCCACGACGCTTCCTGCGACTGACCGCCGACACCACCGTCAAGGCGGTCTTCCTGGAGGACAGCGCGGCCCTGACCGGTCTGCTGCTGGCCGGTGCCGGCGTCGGCCTGTCCCACGCCACCGGCGACGAGGTGTGGGACGGCGTCGCGTCGATCCTGATCGGGCTCCTGCTGCTGACTGTCGCCGGGATCCTCGCCGCCAACAACCTGTCGCTGCTGGTCGGTCGGGCCGTCCCGGAGCGGCTGCGTCACGAGATCGAGCAGGAGTTGACCGGGCTACCCGAGGTGGAGCGGATCGACACCCTGATGACCATGCAGCTCGGCCCGGACGACATCCTGGTCGCCGCCAAGGTCGACTTCAGCGACGAGGCCACCGGCGCGGCCGTCGAGGCCGCCGCCGACGAGGCCGAACGGCGGCTCACCGGGCTGTACCCGGAGATTCGTTACGTGTTCCTCGACCCCACCCGCTCGTTGCCCGGCGCCACCGGCCGGGCCCGGCACACCCAGGCCGCGCCGGACCCGCGGGCCGACAACGGACCCGACCGCCCCTGAACGAGCCGCACGGCAGCACCCGGGCGCGGGCCGCCGGGCCCGCGCGGCTAGCGTGCCCGTCATGGTGCGATGGCGTACGGGGACGGTGGCGACGCTGCGACGGCAGTGGACCGGGGCGGTGGAGCTGGACGTCGACCTGCCCGACGGCACGCGCATGCGGGCGCTGGCCTACCCCGAGTTGGTCGGCACGCCGGAGCCCGGCGACCGGGTGCTGCTCAACGCCGGTGCGCTGCTGATGCGGTTGGGCACCGGCGGATACGCCCTGGTGGTGGCCCTGCCGGACCGGCTGCCGCCGGACCCGCCGGAGGTCGGCGACACCCGCGACGCCGGTCACCTGGTCAAGGCCCGCTACACGCCGTTGCAGCCGATCCTGCTCGGCGTGGACGAGGAGGCGTCCCCGCACCGCGACGTGCTGGCCGACGCGGACGACCTGGGCGGCCTGCCGGTGGTCACCGCCGACCTGCACTCGGCGCTGCCGGCGATCCTGGCCGGCATCCGGGCCGACTCGCCGCAGGCGCGGGTGGCGTACCTGCTCACCGATGGTGGGGCGCTGCCGGCGTGGTTCTCCCGCACCCTCGCCGGGCTGCGGACCGAACTGGCCGGCACGATCACCGTCGGGCAGGCCTTCGGCGGTGACCTGGAGGCCACCACCCTGCACGGCGGCCTGCTCGCCGCCCGGTACGTGCTGGGCGCCGACGTGGCCATCGTGGCCCAGGGGCCCGGCAATCTGGGCACCGGCACCCGCTGGGGGTTCTCCGGCGTCGCCGTCGGTGAGGCGGTCAACGCGATCGCCACGCTGGGCGGCCGGCCGGTCGGCTCGTTGCGCATCTCCGACGCCGACGCCCGCCCCCGACACCGGGGCGTGTCGCACCACAGCCTCACCGCGTACGGCCGGGTGGCTCTCGCCCCTGCGGAGCTGGTGGTGCCCGACGACCTGGCCCCGGCGCTGCTCGCGGAGGTGAACGCGTCGCTGGCCCCCTTGGCGGCCCGGCACCGGATCGTCCGGGTGCCCACCACCGGTCTCGACGCCGCGTTGCGGGCCAGCGCCGTGCCGCTGTCCACCATGGGCCGCGGCCTCGACGCCGATCACGCGTACTTCGTGGCCGCCGCTGCCGCCGGCCGGCACGCCGTCACCCTGCTGCCCTGACGAGCCTCGGGCGACGCGAGGACGTCCTCAGGCGAGGAAGATCAGCGCGAGCCAGCCGCCCACGATGAGTACCAGCGCCAGGGCCAGCACCCACGTCGGGACGGTGTATTCACCGCGCCGGTTCCGGTCGACCTCGGCGCGGATCTTCTCGCGTCGGCGTTCGACCCAGTTCTGCCGCTCGGTGCCGCGCTCGGAGCGGTCGGAAGGTCCAGAAGTCGTCATGGCGGACCCAGCTTAGCGGGCCCCCGCGCCGACAGCGTCGCGGAGCCCGCCCGGTCTGGCGACCCCGCCGGCGCACACCACCGCCGGGGTCGGCACACCGGTCACATGCTGGCGATCAGCCGCTCCACCCGCTCGTCGTACGCCCGGAACGGGTCCTTGCAGAGCACGGTGCGCTGCGCCTGGTCGTTGAGCTTCAGGTGCACCCAGTCGACGGTGAAGTCGCGCCGCTTCTCCTGGGCGTGCCGGATGAACTCGCCGCGCAGCCGGGCCCGCGTGGTCTGCGGCGGGGTTTCCTTCGCCTCGAAGATCTCCGGGTCGGTGGTCACCCGGTCGACCTCGCCGCGGCGCTCCAGGAGCCCGTAGAGGCCACGACCGCGACGCACGTCGTGGTAGGCCAGGTCCATCTGCGCCACGCGGGGGTGCGACAGGGGCAGGTCGTGCTTGCGCTGGTAGCGCTCGATCAGCCGCAGTTTGCTGACCCAGTCGATCTCCCGGGAGACCGGCTCCAGGTCGCCGGTCTCCACCGCGTTGAGCACCCGGCCCCACAGCTCGACGACCCGCTTGGCGGCCTGGTCGCCGCCGCGCCGCTCGACGAACTCGGTGGCCTTGGCCAGGTATTCCTGCTGGATGTCCAGCGCGCTGACCTCCTTGCCGTTGGCCAGCCGCACCTTGCGCCGGCCGGTGATGTCGTGCGACACCTCCCGGATCGCCCGGATCGGGTTCTCCAGGGACAGGTCGCGCATCACCACCCCGGCCTCGATCATCCGCAGCACGATGTCGGCGGTGCCGACCTTGAGCAGCGTGGTGACCTCGTTCATGTTGGAGTCACCGACGATCACGTGCAGCCGCCGGTAGCGCTCGGCGTCGGCGTGCGGCTCGTCGCGGGTGTTGATGATCGGACGGCTGCGGGTGGTCGCCGAGGAGACGCCCTCCCAGATGTGCTCGGCCCGCTGCGACAGGCAGTAGACCGCGCCGCGCGGAGTTTGCAGAACCTTGCCGGCCCCGCAGATCAACTGCCGGGTGACCAGGAACGGGATGAGTACGTCGGCGAGCCGGCCGAACTCACCGTGCCGGGAGACCAGGTAGTTCTCGTGGCAGCCGTACGAGTTGCCGGCCGAGTCGGTGTTGTTCTTGAACAGGTAGATCTCACCCGCGATGCCCTCGTCGTGCAGTCGCTTCTCCGCGTCGACCAGCAGGCCCTCCAGGATCCGCTCGCCAGCCCGGTCGTGGGCGACAAGATCGGTCACCGAGTCGCACTCCGGAGTCGCGTACTCCGGATGCGACCCGACGTCCAGGTAGAGCCGGGCCCCATTACGCAGGAAGACGTTGCTCGACCGACCCCAGGACACCACGCGGCGGAACAGATACCGCGCGACCTCGTCCGGGGACAGCCGCCGCTGCCCGCGATAGGTGCAGGTGACGCCGTACTCGGTCTCGAGGCCGAAGATTCGCCGCTCCATGGTGTGACATTAGCCGCCCGGAGGCCCCGTTCGTCACTGTCACACCACAGGTCGTGCACCAGGGGCGGTCACATACCGGTTGAGTACGACATTCCGGCCGGCCTGAGGCTCGCCACGAACCGCCGGCAGCTGTCGTATTCCGGCAGCAGACCGCGCTCGCGGGCCTGGGCGAGGGTCGGCGCCGCGTCGTCGCGGGTGGACAGCAGCGGGACATCGGCGGGCCACTCGATGCCCAACTCCTCGTCCAGCGGGTGCACCGCATGCTCGCCAATCGGGTTGTAGGTGGCCGAGCACAGGTAGTTCAGCGTCGCGTCGTCGGTCAGCGCGCAGAACCCGTGCCCCAGCCCTTCGCCGAGATAGACCGCCCGACGGTCGCTGTCGTCCAGCCGGACACCCTCCCGGCGACCGAATGTCGGCGAACCCACCCGCAGGTCCACGATCACGTCGAGGACCGCGCCGCGCACGCAGGTGACGTACTTGGCCTGCCCGGGCGGCACGTCGGCGAAGTGGATACCGCGCACCACGCCACGAGCGGAGACCGACAGGTTGGCCTGGGCCAGCCGCATCGGGTGCCCCACCGCCTCGGCGAGCATGTCGAAGCGGTACCACTCCATGAACATGCCGCGCGGATCGCCGTGCTGCTGCGGCGTGATCTCCCAGGCACCCTCGATGCTCAACTCCCGGATCTTCACCACGCCACCCCGTTGCCGTTCTTCTCGGCGAGCAGACCGAGCAGGTAGTCGCCGTAGCCGCTCTTGGTCAGCGGTGCGGCCAACGCCCGCAGCTGACCGTCGTCAAGCAGGCCGGCCCGCCAGGCGACCTCCTCGACGCAGCCGATCTTCAGGCCCTGCCGCTCCTCGACCACGCGGACGAAATCGGCGGCCTGCATCATCGACGTGAACGTGCCGGTGTCCAGCCAGGCGGTGCCCCGATCCAGCACGGTCACCGACAGTTCCCCGGTCTCCCGGTACGCCTCGTTGACCGCCGTGATCTCGAGCTCGCCGCGGGCGCTGGGAATGAGCTTGCGGGCGATGTCGACCACCCGGTTGTCGTAGAAGTACAGGCCGGGCACCGCATAGCGGGACTTCGGCCGGGCCGGCTTCTCCTCGATCGAGAGCACCCGGCCGTCAACGTCGAAGTCGACCACGCCGTACTCCTGCGGGTTGGCCACCTGGTAGGCGAAGACCCGCCCGCCGACCAGGTCACTGTGCTCGGCGAGCTGCCGGCCCAGACCGACGCCGTGGAAGATGTTGTCGCCGAGGACCAGCGCCACCGACTCGTCGCCGATGAAATCCGCACCGAGGATGAAGGCCTGCGCGATGCCCCCCGGGCGCTCCTGGCTGACGTACTCCAGTCGCAGCCCGAACTGGCTGCCGTCGCCGAGCAGGCGGCGGAACTGGTCCTGGTCGTCCGGAGTCGTGATCACCAAGATCTCCCGCACCCCGGACATCACCAGGGTGGAGAGAGGGTAGTAGATCATCGGCTTGTCGAAGACCGGCATCAGCTGCTTGGAGACTGCCCGGGTGATCGGCCAGAGCCGTGACCCGGTGCCGCCAGCAAGGAGGATTCCACGCACCGGGGAAACGTATCGGCACGGATACGGAGCGGGCGGGAGGTTCACGTCCCACGTCCTGCGCCAATCTTCGCGTACGTTCTCGATCCGTGAGGATCCTCGTCACCGGCGGAGCCGGATTCATCGGGTCGGAATACGTTCGCCTGCTGCTGGGCAAGCCCTTCGGCAGTGCCGACGGCGTGCCGCCTCTTGAGCCGACGGTCGTGACGGTGCTCGACAAGCTGACCTACTCGGGCAACCTGGCCAACCTCGATCTCGTCCGCGGCGATCCACGGCTGCGCTTCGTGCAGGGCGACATCTGCGACCCGGCCACTGTCGACGAGGTGGTCGCCGGGCATGACGTGATCGTGCACTTCGCCGCCGAGTCGCACGTCGACCGGTCGATCGCCTGCGCCGCACCGTTCGTCACCACCAACGTGCTCGGCACCCAGACCCTGCTCGACGCCGCGCTGCGGCACGGCACCGGTCGCTTCGTGCACGTCTCCACCGACGAGGTCTACGGCTCGATCGACGACGGCTCCTGGACCGAAACCTGGCCCCTGGCACCAAACTCCCCGTACTCGGCGTCCAAGGCCGGCTCGGACCTGCTCGCCCTGGCCTACCACCGCACCCACGGCATGGACGTCGTCGTGACCCGCTGCTCCAACAACTACGGGCCGTACCAGTTCCCGGAGAAGGTCATCCCCCTGTTCGTCAGCAACCTGCTCGACGGCGGCACCGTGCCCCTCTACGGCGACGGCGGCAACATCCGCGACTGGCTGCACGTGCACGACCACTGCCGCGGCATCGCCATGGTCCAGCAGAAGGGCCGCGCCGGCGAGGTCTACAACATTGGCGGCGGCACCGAGCTGACCAACAAGGAACTCACCGGCCTCCTCCTCGAAGCCTGCGGCGCCGGCTGGGACCGGGTCGTCCCGGTCACCGACCGCAAGGGTCACGACCGCCGCTACTCCCTCGACATCACCAAGATCAGCGTAGAGCTCGGCTACACCCCCAGCATCACCCTCGACCGCGGCCTCGCCGACACCGTGCGCTGGTACCAGAACAACCGCACCTGGTGGGAACCCCTCAAGACCACCCCGACCGCATGACTCGGCTACTCGTCACCGGCGCCGGCGGGATGCTCGGCCGGGACCTGGTCACCGTGCTGCACACCCGGGCCGACCTCAAGGTGACTGCCGCCACCCGCGCCGAACTGGACGTCACCGACCCCATCGCCGTCCGCGGCGCGGTTGCCGACCACGACATCGTGATCAACGCGGCGGCGTGGACCAACGTCGACGGCGCCGAGGCTGACGAGGCGGCAGCCACCGCCGTCAACGGCACGGGCGTGGCGAACCTCGCGGCGGCGTGTGTCGCCACGGGTGCACGACTCATCCAGGTCTCCACCGACTACGTCCTCGCCGGTGACGCGCAAACCCCCTACCCCGAGGACGCGCCCACCGCACCGGTCAACGCGTACGGCCGCGGCAAGCTGGTCGGCGAGCAGGCCATCACCCGGCTGCTACCCGACACCGGGTACGTGGTCCGCACGGCCTGGCTGTACGGCGCGCACGGGTCGAACTTCGTCTCCACCATGCTTCGGCTGGCCAACCAGCGGGAACACCTCGATGTGGTCGACGACCAGCACGGCCAGCCCACCTGGTCCCACACTCTCGCCGAGCGGCTGGTCGCGCTCGCCGACGCCGCACTGGACGGTCAGGCGGCTCCCGGCGTCTACCACGGCACGTGCTCCGGCCAGACCACCTGGTACGGGCTGGCCCGCGCCGCGTTCATGCTGGCCGGCCTGGACCCGGACCGCATCCGGCCCACCACCAGCGACCGGTATCCGCGTCCCGCCCCCCGGCCTGCGTACAGCGTGCTGGGGCACAGCCGCTGGGCAACCGCGGGTCTGCCGCCGCTTCCGGATTGGCACGGCGCCCTGGTTGACGCGTTCGACTCCCCCGATCCACCCACCCCGTGGAAGGTCGCACGAAGCTCACCCTCGTCACCGGCCTGATCGGTCTGCTGCTGCTCGCCACCATCGTCGAGTTGCACACCAGCGCCGGGAACCGCGAAGGCGGTCCCCGGCGCTGTGCGTCACACGATCAGAGGTCCGCCTGACCCGGCCGATCCTCCAGGTCCGCGGAGCCCGCGGAGCTGGTCGGCTTACCGGCCTCACCGGTCGGCACGATCGGCGTGTCCCGCTCGTCGCTGGTCGGCGCCGCCGCCTCACCGTTCAACAGCGCCGTCAGCGGTGCACCGGTGATCCGGCGGAACGTCCGGCCGACCCGCTGACGGTCCAGCACCGCAACCTCGAGCTGGTTGGCGGCGATCGTCCGGGCAGCGCCGCCCTCCCCACCAACAGTGCTCAGTGCCTGAACCGCGACCTTCACCGCCTCAGAGAGCGACATGTCCGCCCGGTGGTTGGACTTCAGCACGCCGGTGATCGCCTCGGCCTGGCCACCCATGGCCATCCGCCCCGGCTCGTCATTGACCGAGCCGTCGTACGTCAACCGGTACAGCTCGTCGTCGTCCGGAGTGGCACCGACCTCAGCCACGCAGATCTCCACCTCGAACGGCTTCGACTGCTCGGTGAAGATCGCGCCGAGCGTCTGCGCGAACGCGTTGGCCAGTGCCCGGCCCGTGACGTCACGGCGGTCGTAGCTGAGCCCGTTCAGGTCGGCCATGCGCACCCCGGCCCGGCGCAGATTCTCGAACTCGTTGTACCGGCCGACCGCGGCGAAGCCGATCCGGTCGTAGATCTCGCTGACCTTGTGCAGGGCGCTGGAGAGGTTCTCCGCGACGAAGAGCACCCCGCCGGAGTAGCTGAGGACCACCGCGCTGCGACCCCGAGCGATGCCCTTGCGGGCCAACTCGGAGCGGTCGCGCATGATCTGTTCGGGCGAGGCGTAGAACTGCATGGCCACGGCGGCGGTTCTCCTTACGGCGCTGTGCTGACGACTGCTGGCAGGTGGGGGTGGGCGAGGCTCAACCGCCCGGGTTCTCCATCCGGCCGGCGACCACGCCCTCGGCGATCGTTGCCGTCTCGGCGTCAGTGAGCCGGTGAGTGCCCTCGGCGGTAGCGGTCATCACCACCGGATAGATCCGGCGGGTCAGATCCGGTCCGCCGGTCGCGGTGTCGTCGTCGGCCGCGTCGTAGAGCGCCTCGACCGCGAGCCGGGTCGCGTCATCGACCGACAAACCAGCCCGGAAGCGCTTCTTCAGCGCCGACTTCGCGAAGAGCGAGCCGGAGCCGATCGCGTCGTAGCCGGTCTCCTCGTACGGGCCACCGGTCACGTCGAAGCTGAAGATCCGACCGGCTCTCGCCGGGTCGGAGGCCGCCAGGTCGAAGCCGGCGAAGAGCGGCACCACGGCGAGCCCCTGCATGGCCGCGCCCAGGTTGCCCCGGATCATCGAGGCCAACCGGTTGGCCTTGCCGTCGAGCGAGAGCATCGCGCCCTCGATCTTCTCGTAGTGCTCCAACTCCACCTGGAACAGTCGCATCAGCTCGATCCCGATGCCTGCGGTGCCCGCGATGCCGACCAGCGAGTACGCGTCGGCGGGGTGCACCTTCTCGATGTCACGCTGGGCGATCAGGTTGCCCATGGTCGCCCGTCGGTCGCCGGCCATCACCACGCCCTCCGCAGCCGCGATGGCCACGATGGTCGTCGCGTGTGGTGCCAGGTCGGCGGCCATGCCCGGCGGCAGCGGTCGCCGGCCGGGCAGCATCTCGGGGGCCACCCGGCTCAGAAACGTGGTGAAGGAGGACGTCCCCGCGTTGGTGAACACATCTGGTAGACGCCCGGATGGATCAAAGCCCGCTGCCACGTGGTTCCTCTCAGGTACGTGATCGCCCTGGCCAGCCTCATGGGACTGTCACGGAACTGGCCAAGACCACCGTTGCAGTTGAAGCAGAGTATCCCGCGCACCCATCCGGTGCGATGATCGTGGTCCAGATGTTGTGGGTCGGCAGCGCCACAGATCGCGCAGACCCCGCCCTGCTCGGCCAGGAGCTCCTGAAACTCCTTCTCCCCCACGCCGTACCGCCGCCGCAGGTGGTACTCGCGGTTACCCCCGTACAGCCGCTCTTTGGTCTCTCTGGTCCTGGCGTTGTGGCAGGGCTTGCAGTAGGTGGCATAACCGGAGTTGTCCGCCCGGTTACGGGGGAAGGCATCGAACGGCTTGACCGCATCGCAGGCCGAACAGAACTTGTGGCCCTCGGGCACGACGCGACCTTCGCGCACCTCACGGTCGAACTTTGCCTTCACCCGACGCGCATAGCTTGCCTTTGACCGCTCGTTGAAGCAGGGCTTGCAGTAACTTCCCCGCCCATCCGACCTCTTGGAGCTCACACAGAACTGATCGAGCGCCTTCCATTCGCTGCAATCTCGGCAGCGACGAAGCCCGTCTCGATCATCGCTCGCTCTAGGCATGCCCGAATTAACCCTATATGCTCACTGACCGCCTTTTTGTACGTAACCCCTCACGAACTCCTCTGCGTTCTCTTCGAGGACGGAGTCGATCTCGTCGAGGAGGTCGTCGACGTCCTCGGTGATCTCGGCGTGCCGCTCAGCCACCTCAGGGTTGGCCTCGGTGGTGACGTCCTCGATTTCCTCGCCCTGACGGGACTTGCCGGACTGCGACTGGCCGCCGCTGTCATGAGTGGCCACTGCTGCCTCCTCCACGATCGTCTGCGATGAACTTACCTCGCGCGGGCGACGAAAAGCCCGCCGCGCGCCGGCTTGCGGCACACGACGGGCATCCGGACGCGTGTTCAGCCCCCGGTCAACGTCTCCAGCAGGTCCTTGGCGCTAGCGCAGCGGTCGAACAAGGCGCCGACGTGCGCGCGAGTCCCCCGCTCCGGCTCCATCATCGGGACCCTGACCAGCGACTCCCGGCCCACGTCGAAGATCACCGAGTCCCAGCTCGCGGCGACCACCTCGGAGGCGTACTGGGCCAGGCAGCGGCCACGGAAGTAGGCCCGGGTGTCCTCCGGCGGCTCCGTCATCGCGGAGCGGGTCTCGTCGTCGGTGAGCAGCGTCTTCATCGCCCCCCGGCTGACCAGGCGGTGGTAGAGCCCCTTCTCCGGCCGGACGTCGGAGTATTGAAGGTCAACCAGCTGGAGCTTGTGTGAGCCCCAGGCGAGCTTCTCCCGCTCCCGGTAACCCTCCAGCAGCCGCAGCTTGGCCACCCAGTCCAACTCGTCGGCGCAGAGCATCGGATCCCGGCCCAGCCGGTCCAAGACGCTCTCCCAGCGGTCGAGTACGTCGACGGTCTGCTCGTCGGCATCGGTGCCGTACCGGTCGTCGACAAAGGACCGGACCCGCTCCAGGTAGGCCCATTGCAGGTCCAGGGCGGTGAGCCGGCGGCCGTCGCGCAGCCGCATGCGGTGCGTCAGGGTGGGGTCGTGGCTGACGGCGCGCAGCTCGCTGACCGGGTCGGCGATGCCGAGATCGGCCCCGAGCGCCTTCTCCTCGATCATGGTGAGGATCAGCGCGGTGGTGCCGACCTTGAGGTAGGTGGAGATCTCGGAGAGGTTGGCGTCGCCGATGATGACGTGCAGCCGGCGGTATTTGTCGGCGTCGGCGTGCGGCTCGTCGCGGGTGTTGATGATCGGCCGCTTGAGCGTCGTCTCCAGGCCTACCTCGACCTCGAAGAAGTCAGCGCGCTGGGAGATCTGGAAGCCGTTCTGCCCACCGTCCTGGCCGATGCCGACCCGGCCGGCGCCGCAGACGATCTGGCGGGTGACGAAGAACGGCGTCAGGTAAGCCACGATGTCGGCGAACGGGGTCTGCCGACGCATCAGGTAGTTCTCGTGGGCGCCGTAGCTGGCGCCCTTGTTGTCGGTGTTGTTCTTGTAGAGGTGGATCGGCTGGCTGCCCGGGATCGTGGCGGCCCGGCGGGACGCCTCGGCCATCACCCGCTCGCCGGCCTTGTCCCAGCGCACCACGTCGCGAGGGGTGGTGACCTCCGGGGTGGAGTATTCGGGGTGGGCGTGGTCGACGTAGAGCCGTGCACCATTGGTGAGTATCACGTTGGCGAGGCCAAGGTCCTCGTCGGCCAACGCCTCAGCCGGGTCGTAGGCGGCTCCGGAGTAGGTGAAGCCGCGGGCGTCGCGCAGCGGCGACTCTTCCTCGTAGTCCCAGCGGGCTCGCCCGCCCCGGTTGAGTTCTGGACGTGCGCCATATGCATTGACCACCTGCGATGAGGTGACCATCGGGTTGGCTCCGGCCTGCCCGGGCACGGAGATGCCGTACTCGATTTCGGTGCCCATGATCCGACGTACCGTCATGCGACCACTCGCTTCGCTCGCCCACGGAGCCGGCGTGCCCGCCGCTCACACCATCGAGACTAGTCTGCGCGGTGGCCTACCGCCCGTCGCTGTCGGTCGGCGCGGCGTGACTACCGGGCTTTGGCGGGTTTGAGTGGCACCACGGTCAGGCCCGCCCGGAGGCACGGGTGCACCGTGCGGATCCGGTCGATGGGCGGCCGGGTCGGCCACGATGGGCCGGCTACGACGCAGGCTCTCCTCGGGCCGGGCGGGCTCGCCGACGACAGCGACGTAGCTGTGCCGGGCCGGACCACCGGGGAAAGCAGCGAAGCGGCGTCTCGCGGTGGGACGCACACAGCGGCGGCACCGGACGGGTCCGGTGCCGCCGCTGGCGGTCAGAGGTACTGGCCGGTGTTGCTGGCGGTCTCGATGGACCGACCGGCCTCGGCGCCCTTGCCGCCGGAGACGAGCGTGCGGATGTAGACGATCCGCTCGCCCTTCTTGCCGGAGATGCGGGCCCAGTCGTCGGGGTTGGTGGTGTTGGGGAGGTCCTCGTTCTCGCGGAACTCGTCGACGCAGGCGTCGAGCAGGTGCTGCAGGCGCAGCCCCTTGCGGCCGGACGTGAGGAACTCCTTGATGGCCATCTTCTTGCTCCGGTCGACGATGTTCTGGATCATCGCGCCGGAGTTGAAGTCCTTGAAGTAGAGGACTTCCTTGTCACCGTTGGCGTAGGTGACCTCGAGGAAGCGGTTCTCCTCGGTTTCGGAGTACATCCGCAGCACCACGGCGTCGATCATGGCCGCCACGGTGGCCTGGGCGTCGGCCCCGTGCTCGGCCAGGTCGTCCGGGTGCAGGGGCAGCCCGGAGAGGATGTACTTGGAGAAGATGTCCTTGGCCGCTTCGGCGTCCGGTCGCTCGATCTTGATTTTCACGTCGAGTCGACCGGGGCGCAGGATCGCCGGGTCGATCATGTCTTCCCGGTTGGAGGCGCCGATGACGATGACGTTCTCCAGGCCCTCCACGCCGTCGATCTCGCTGAGCAGCTGCGGGACGATGGTGTTCTCCACGTCGGAGGAGACACCGGAACCGCGGGTCCGGAAGATCGAGTCCATCTCGTCGAAGAACACGATCACCGGGGTGCCCTCGCCGGCCTTCTCCCGTGCCCGCTGGAAGATCAGCCGAATGTGCCGCTCGGTCTCGCCGACGTACTTGTTGAGCAGCTCAGGGCCCTTGATGTTGAGGAAGAAGCTGGTGTGCTTCTCCTTGCCCTGCCGTTCGGCGATCTTCTTGGCCAGCGAGTTGGCCACCGCCTTGGCGATGAGCGTCTTGCCACAGCCGGGCGGGCCGTAGAGCAGGATGCCCTTGGGCGGGCGGAGCTGGTGCTCACGGAACAGGTCCGCGTGCAGGAAGGGAAGCTCCACCGCGTCGCGGATCTGCTCGATCTGCGACTGAAGGCCACCGATGTCGCCGTAGTCGACGTCGGGCACCTCCTCCAGGACCAGCTCCTCGACCTCGCTCTTCGGGATCCGCTCGTACGCGTAGGCCGAGCGGGGCTCGATCATGAGCGAGTCGCCGGCCCGGATCGCCGAGCCGATGAGCGTCTCGGCGAGGTGCACGATGCGCTCCTCGTCCGAGTGGGAGACCACCAGCGCCCGGTCACCCGGCCCGCCACCTGGTCCCTCCAGGATCTCCTTGAGCATCACCACCTCACCGACCCGCTCGTAGCCGAACGCGTCGACGATGTTGAGCGCGTCGTTGAGCAGGACCTCCTGACCACGGCGCAGGTCACCCACCTCGAGCGAGGGTGAGACCGCGACCCGTAGCTTGCGGCCGCCGGTGAAGACGTCCACCGTGCCATCGTCGTGCTTGGCCAGGAAGACACCGTAGCCACTCGGCGGTTGCGCGAGGCGGTCGATCTCCTCCTTGAGCGTCACGATCTGCGTGCGAGCTTCCTTGAGGGTGCTCACCAGCCGGTCGTTGTTCTCGGTCAGCCGCGCCAACTGTGCCTGGGTGGCCGCCAGCCGCTCTTCGAGCTGCCGGACGTGTCGGGGGCTTTCGGTCAACTTGCGCCGCACCAGAGCGAGTTCCTCCTGAAGGAACGCGACCTGCGTGGAGAGATCGTGGGCTTCCTTCTCCCACCGTGCGGCGCGCGAGTCCGCGTCGTCGCTGCGTGCTGCCACGTCCCACCTCCCCGGGGGGCTTGAACGTTCTGCCCTAACACTAGCCGCTATGAGGCCGATTCGGTCCCACGCAACACCCTCGTCACCGAACCTTGATCGCCAAGGGTGGCCTGACGGGCCGTTACCGGCGTTCGGGTACCGTCGAAGCGTAGGACGGGAGAACATGGGGGGTGCACCGTGGCCGAGGTCGCGACCGATCAGCTGCAGGTCTGGGTGGACCAGGATCTCTGCACAGGCGACGGGCTCTGCGTGCAGTACGCGCCAGAGGTTTTCGAGTTCGACATCGACGGTCTCGCCTACGTCAAGGGCGCCGACGGTGAGCTGCGGATGGCGCCGGGCAGCCGCGTCGACGTGCCGGAGCACCTGCGACTCGAGGTGATCGACTCCGCGAAGGAATGCCCCGGCGACTGCATCCACGTGGTGCGCGGCGACGGTGTCGAGGTCGCCGGCCCGGACGCCGAGGACTGAGCGACCCACCGGCCGGGCCGGACGGCCCGGCCGGCCCCGAAAGGGGTACGCCTCAGAGCATCGGACGACCGACCACCGAGGCGACCAGCCGCGCAAACTCCTCCAGCCGGGCGATCTGACCCGCTCCGCCGTCGTCGAGGGTCTTGCCGAAGCGCAACGCGTCGTGCCGTGGCGTGCCGGCCATCTCCTCGGTCGGCGGCGCCTCGTCCAGTGAGGTCAGCAGCAGGTAGACGTCGATGCTGTCGACCCGGATCTCGCCGCTCTCGGCACGGTTGAGTCGCCGCCGACAGCCGACCTCGGTGACGGTCGAGACCGGCACCACCCGCAGCGACGAGGTCATCGAGCCCGGGGGGCCCTCCTCCGGAGGTACGTCCTCCCCGTGCCAGAGGATCAGGCGGCTGCCGTCGCAGACGACGACCTCCTGCCACACGCCGTTGACCTCGTTGACGAAGCGTTCCAGGGTGAAGCCGAGCACCGACGCCCCACGCAGCACGCCGCCGAGTGCCTCCAGGGCGACGTCCGGGTCGCGCAGGTAGGCCCGCGCCGCCGACTCCAGATCCTGGTACGGCGACCAGTCGGGAAAGACCGCGGGAAGGTCACCGCCGCCGTAGCCCGGTCGGCTCATGCCGGCGCCTCCCCCGGCTCGGCGGTGCCCACGCCCAGCTCGATGGTCACGGCCTGTCCATCTCCCCCGTACCGTCGGGCTGCGCACCGGCCGCCTGGGCGGCGGCGGCCTGTCGGGCCGCCTCCGCCTCACGCAGGTCCTGGCGGCGCTGCGCGTACGCCTCGTTGCCCTTGCTGGGCTTGCGCCGACGCGGCGGCGCGGTCACCCCCGGGGCGAGCTTGCGCGCGGACACCAGGAACGCGGTGTGCGCGATCATCCGGTGGTCCGGGCGAACGGCGAGGCCCTCGGCGTGCCAGTCGCGGACCAGGGACTCCCAGGCGCGCGGCTCGGTCCAGCCGCCGCGCTCGCGCAGCGCCTCCACCAGCTCGGAGAGCTGCGGCGTGGTGGCGACGTAGCCGATGAACACCCCGCCGGGCACCAGAGCCCGCTCGACCATGTCGAGGGTCTCCCAGGGGGTCAGCATGTCCAGGATGATCCGGTCGAAGCCGGTCTCCTGGCACTGCGCGACGTCGCCGACGTGCAGATTCCACGACGGGTGCGGCCCGTTGAAGAACGCCTCGACGTTGCGCTTGGCGATCTGGGCGAAGTCGTCACGCAGCTCGAACGAGTGCAGCTCACCCTCGGTGCCGACGGCGCGCAGCAGGGAGCAGCTCAGCGCGCCGGAGCCGGCGCCGGCCTCGAGGACCTTCGCGCCGGGGAAGATGTCACCCATCGCGACGATCTGCGCAGAGTCCTTCGGGTAGATGACCTGCGCGCCGCGCGGCATGGACAGCACGTAGTCCGACAGGAGTGGCCGCAGGGCCAGGAACGCGGTGCCGCCACCGGCGGTGGTCACCACACTGCCGTCGGGGAGCCCGATCAGCGTGTCGTGCGCCAGGATGCCGCGGTGGGTGTGGAACTCCTTGCCCGGCTCCAGCGTCACGGTGTGCATCCGCCCCTTGGGGTCGGTCAACTGGACCCGGTCGCCGGGCCGGAACGGCCCTCGGTGCACGGGTGTCAGCGCCGGGGTGGCGGGGACGGTGGAGGGAGTTGCGGTCACGGTGTCATCTTCCGGTTGGGTTCGAGGAGCTGTGCCAGGTCCGCGATGTGCAGAATGCCGACGACATCTTCGCCTGACGTCACCACGTACTGCGCGCCCGGGTGGGTCTGTACGGCCTCCATCACCCGCTCGCCGTCCCACCCGAGGGTGAGCGTGGGAAGTGTGCCCAGGGACCGGGCCACGGCGTCCACCGCCAGCCACGGCCGGCGCTCGACGGGGACCGCCTCGGCGGCGGCCGGGTCGACCAGCGCCACCGGTCGGCCGGTGGAGTCGGTGACCAGCAGGGCGGCGCCGGGTTGAGCGGCGTCGGCGCGTCGGCGCTGCGCCTCGGCCAGGGGCGTGCCGGTGCTCACCGGCCAGACCGGGCGGGCCAGCCGGGACAGGTCGATCAGCGGGAACCGGCGGCTGACCCGGGCGGCCCGGATCGACTGCCCGGCGCCGCGCCAGAGTGTGACGGCGACCAGCAGCATCAGCGGCAGCGCCAGCGGCGCCAGGCGGTCGGTGACGGTGAGCAGCAGGACCACGACCGTGGTGCCGACGGCGACGACGCGGCCGGCCCAGCCAGCGACCTCGGTGCCGAGATGCCGGTCGCGGGTCAGCCCCCACACCGCGGCGCGCAGCGCCCGGCCACCGTCGAGCGGCAGCCCGGGCAGGCTGTTGAACAGCGCGACGATGACGTTGCTGACCGCGAGCTGGAAGGCGAGCTGGTGGGCCACTGTCCCCTGGGGCAGGGCGAGCGTGGCGGCGACCGCGAGGACGCCGAGCACCGCGGAGACCGCGGGGCCGGCCAGGGACACCAGCAGGTCGACACGGGGGGACGGGGCGTCCCGGTCCATCTCGGTGTAGCCGCCGAGCAGTTCCAGGGTGATTCCGCGCACACCGATGCCGTACCGCCGGGCGGTGAGGGCGTGACCCAGCTCGTGCAGCAGCACCGAGCCGAGCAGCGACACCACGAAGCCGAAGCCGATCAGATAGCCGCTGACCTGCGGCAGGTCCAGCTGCCGGCGGGCGAACTCGGCGTACAGCACGGCGATGAGCACCGCGAACAGGACCATGGAGACGTTGAGGTGCAGCGGCACCCCGAACACCCGGCCGACGTTCAGGCCGGGGCGCCGGTCGGGTCGGCGCGGCGGCCGGGATGTCTGCTCCATCGCCACGATGCTACGGACCGTCGCTGTGTGGGGCGGGCGGCGGTCGGTGTCACACCGGTGCCCTAACCTTTGCCGACATGACGGCGGAACCGGTCACCACTCCCCAACCTTCCTCCCCGGCGCAGGCGCCGCCGACGGTGCGGGCCTCGCTGTCGCCGTCGCGTGCGGCGGATTTCAAGACCTGCCCGCTGCTCTACCGGTTCCGCAGCATCGACCGGCTACCCGAGCGCACCACCATGGAGCAGGCCCGGGGCACGCTGGTGCACGCGGTGCTGGAGCGCCTGTTCGACCTGCCCGCGCAGGGCCGCACACCGGCGGCGGCCGGCGCTCTGGTGGCCCCACAGTGGGACCGGCTGGTCACCGAGCAGCCGGAGCTGGCCGGGGTGTTCGACGGCGCGGAGCCCGCCGACCCGGTGGAGTTCCTCCGCTCGGCCGCCGGGCTGCTGGAGGGTTACTTCGCCGTGGAGGACCCGACCCGGTTGGAGCCGGCCGAGCGGGAGAGCCTGATCTCGGCGGTGGTCGACGACGAGTTGCTGATCCGGGGTTACCTCGACCGGCTCGACGTCGCCCCGGACGGGGCGCTGCGGGTGGTCGACTACAAGACCGGCGGCGCTCCGCGGGAGGCGTTCGAGGCGCGGGCGCTGTTCCAGCTCAAGTTCTACGCCCTGGTGCTGTGGCGCACCCGGGGAGTGGTGCCCCGGGTGCTGCGGCTGCTCTACCTGCGCGACGCCGAGGTGTTGGACTACACGCCGGACGCCGACGAGCTGGTCCGCTTCGAACGCACGGTGGTGGCCCTGTGGCGGGCCATCGAGCAGGCCACCGCCCGACAGGATTTCCGGCCTCGACCGAGCAAGCTGTGCGACTGGTGCAGCCACCAGGCGCTCTGCCCCACCTTCGGTGGCACTCCGCCGCCGTTCCCGGTCGCGGCGGCGAGTGCCGACCCGCTGCGCGACTCCCGGTCGGTTCCGGTGGTGCCGGGCGCCGACGAGTGACAGCCGCCCCCCGCGTCGCGGTGAGGTCGGTCCGGCTCCGGCGACGCTGATCGCCTCCTCGGGTCGGTGGGCGAGCCGCGCCGATCGGTGGGGACCCGACCGCGGCGGTGCCGCTGCGGTCGGGACAGGACGACCGGCCGGCCTCTACGGTGATCCACGACGCACCCGCCGACGTACGCGAGGATGACCGGGTGCGGCAGGCCGGACAGGAGGCGAGATGACCGAACGGGCGACCCCGGGGCGGCCGGTGCGGGTCCTGCTCGCCGACGACCAGCCGCTGCTGCGTACCGGGTTCCGGATGGTGCTGGGCGCCGAGGGCGACCTGCACGTGGTGGCGGAGGCCGGTGACGGCGTGGAGGCGGTGGAGCTGTCCCGCCGGCTGCTGCCCGACGTCGTGTTGATGGATATCCGGATGCCCCGGATGGACGGGGTGGCCGCGACCCGGGCGATCGTCGACGCCCGACTACCGGTGCGGGTGCTGGTGCTGACCACCTTCGACCTGGACGAGTACGTGGTGGGCGCGTTGCGTGCGGGCGCCAGCGGGTTCCTGGCCAAGGACGTGCCCGCCGAGGAGTTGATCGCGGCGATCCGCACGGTCGCCGGTGGGGACGCGGTGGTGGCTCCCCGCATCCTGCGGCGACTGCTGGACCGGTTCGCCGAGCTGCTGCCCGATCCGGCGGCGACGCCGTCGGCGGCGCTCGACGCGCTCACCGACCGGGAACGCGAGGTGCTGGTGCAGGTCGCCCGAGGGCTGTCCAACGCCGAGATCGCGGCGGTGCTGTCGGTCAGCGAAACCACCATCAAGACCCACGTCGGGCATGTGCTGACCAAGCTGCGGCTGCGCGACCGGGTGCAGGCCGTCGTGCTGGCGTACGAGTCGGGCTTGGTCCGCCCCAGGGCGTAGCCGCCGGCGGCCCGACTACCTCACCCGGCGTACTCGAAGATCCCACCGTGGGGTGACGGCCGCCGTTGCCTCCGTCACCTACCGTGACCGGAGACGGCCCGGCGCGGTTGACCCTCCTGTGACGTGAGGGGACACAGTCGGAGCCGGCGGGGGGTTTCGCCAGCTGGAAACACGCTCGACCGGTCGCCGGGTCAGGGGCAACCCTGATCCGACATGGGGGTGCACCCGCAGCGGAATATCCGCTCCGGGTCAGCCCCTGGGCGGACGGGGCGGGCGTGAGCAGCACCGATGATTGAACTAGTCGCGCCGGACCATCGGGGGGCGGCGTGCATTTTCGGACAGACGGAAGAGGTAGATGACGTGACCGCGACGGTAGGCCAGCAGGCGCAGGCCGCGGCCCGGGCGAACGACGTGTGGAAGGTGTACGGCAGCGGCGAGGCTCAGGTCATCGCGCTGCGGGGGGTCAGCGCGGAGTTCGAACGTGGCCGCTTCACCGCGATCATGGGGCCGTCGGGGTCCGGCAAGTCGACGCTGATGCACTGCCTGGCCGGCCTGGACTCGGTGACCCGGGGGACGGTGCAGATCGGTGAGACGACCGTGACCGGGCTGGGTGACGCGGGTCTGACGAAGCTGCGCCGCGACAAGGTCGGATTCATCTTCCAGCAGTTCAACCTGCTGCCCACTCTGACCGCGAAGGAGAACATCCTGCTGCCGCTGTCGATCGCCGGGCGCAAGCCGGACCCGGCCTGGTACGACACGGTGATCAACACGGTCGGTCTGCGGGACCGGCTGGACCACCGGCCGGCGCAGCTCTCCGGCGGGCAGCAGCAGCGGGTGGCGTGCGCTCGGGCCCTGGTCTCCCGCCCGGAGGTGATCTTCGCGGACGAGCCGACCGGCAACCTGGACTCGCGCTCCGGCGCGGAGGTGCTCGGCTTCCTGCGCAATTCGGTGCGCGAGCACGGCCAGACCATCGTCATGGTCACCCACGACCCGACCGCCGCCGCGTACGCCGACCGGGTGGTCTTCCTCGCCGACGGGGAGATCGTCTCGGAGCTGATCGAGCCGACCGCCGAGACGGTGCTGGACACCATGAAGAAGCTGGACACTCCGGCCGAGGTGGGCAACTGATGTTCCGGGCGACACTGAAGAGTCTGCTGGCCCGCAAGGTCCGGCTGATCCTGTCCGGGCTGGCGGTCGTGCTCGGGGTCATGTTCGTGTCCGGCGCCTTCGTGCTCACCGACACGCTGGGCCGTTCCTTCGACTCGGTCTTCGCCGACGGCTTCTCCGAGATCGACGTGAACGTCGCGGCGAAGCCGAAGGTGGAGCTCAACGAGATGGAGGGCGAGCAGACCTCCGCTCCCCTGCCGGCCGCCCTGGTGGACCGGGTGAAGCAGGTGCCGGGCGTGGCCTCGGCCACGGGCATCGTGAACGCCGACGGCGCCCGGGTGATCGGCAGCAACGGCAAGGTCGTCAGCTCGTTCGGTCCGCCGCAGCTGGGCGAGAACTGGACCGGCGAGAGCGACCTGCTGCAGCTGCGCGAGGGCCGCGCGCCGCAGGCCGAGGACGAGATCGTCATCAACAAGTCCCTGGCCACCACGGCGAAGGTGCAGGTCGGCCAGAAGGTCGGCGTGCTCACCGCGTTCGAGTCGAAGAAGCGGGACTTCACCCTGGTCGGCATCGCCGGTTACAGCGGTGACCGGGACTCCATCGGCGGGGTCAACGAGGTCTTCTTCACCACCCCGGTGGCGCAGCGGCTGATGCTGGGCGAGCCGGACACGTTCAGCAGCATCACCGTGAACGCCGCCAACGGGGTCTCCGACGAGAAGCTGCGCGACGACGTGGCCCGCACCCTGGGCGCGGACTTCGACGTGAAGACCGGCGAGCAGGTGGCCGCGGACGCCTCGGCCAGCCTGAAGGAGGGCCTGTCCTTCTTCAACAAGATCCTGCTCGGCTTCGCCGCGGTGGCGCTGCTGGTGGGCACGTTCCTGATCCTCAACACCTTCTCGATCATCGTGGCCCAGCGCACCCGCGAGTTGGCCCTGATGCGCGCCATCGGGGCCAGCGGGCGGCAGATCATCGGTTCGGTGGTGCTGGAGGCCATCGCGGTCGGTCTGATCGCCTCGGTGCTCGGCCTCGCCGCCGGCATCGGGGTGGGCGCGCTGCTGGCGTTCCTGTTCGGCAAGCTGGCCGGCGGCCTGACCCTGGCCGGGATCGGTGTGCCGGCGGCAGCGGTGATCGGGTCGTTCGCCGTGGGGCTGGTCATCACTGTGGTGGCGGCGCTGCTGCCGGCGCTGCGGGCGTCGCGGATCCCGCCGATCGCGGCGATGCAGGACGTGGCCACGCCGGACCGACCGTTGACCAAGATCACCGTGACCGGGTCGGTGGTCACCGGCATCGGCGCGGTGCTGCTGTTCCTCGGGCTCAGCGGCAATGCCGGCGGTCAGACCCTGGCCACCATCCTCGGTGGGGTGCTGTTCGCCTTCATCGGGGTGGCGCTGCTGACCCCGCTGATCAGCCGGCCGGTGGTGAGCCTGCTCGGGGCGATCTTCTCCTGGTCGGTGCCGGGCAAGCTGGGCCGGCTCAACTCCGGGCGCAACCCGCGCCGTACGGCGATCACCGCCGCGGCGCTGATGGTCGGCATCGCGCTGGTCACCGGCGTCACGGTGATCCTCGACTCGGCCAAGGGAAGCATCAGCGCGCTCGCCCAGGACACCATCAAGGCCCAGCTGGTGATCTCCGGTGTGCAGGGCGGCCCGCGTCCGCCGAGCTTCGACCCGGGCGTGTTGGACAAGGCGAGGGCTCTGCCCGGCGTGCAACTGGTCGACGGCGAGTACGGCGACATGGCGAGGGTCGACGGCGAGAGCACCTGGGTCGCGGCGAGCAGCGACATCGCGTCGCTGCGGCAGATCTTCGGCGCGAAGGCCACCGCCGGTGACATCGACCGGCTCGGGCCGACCCAGATGCTGGCCAGCTCGGACACCGCCACGTCCCGTGGCTGGTCGGTGGGCTCGACGGTGAACGTGCAGCTGACCCGCGGTGAGGTCCGCACGTACACGGTCAGCGGCATCTACGAGTCGTCGCAGCTGACCAACCCGGTGACGCTGCCGCCGGCCGCGGCGAAGGACTTCGCCATCCCGCAGCCCATCCAGGGCTTCATCCAGCTCGCCCCGGGCGCGCGGGTGTCCGACGTGCAGCCACAGGTGGAGGCGCTCCTCGCGGACAGCCCCGAGGTGTCGGTGGCCGACCGGGACGCGTTCATCGAGCAGCAGACGAGTTCGCTCGACGGCCTGCTCACGATGATCCAGATCTTGTTGGCGCTGGCCATCATCATCGCCGTGCTCGGCATCATCAACACCCTGGCGCTGTCGGTGCTGGAGCGGACCCGCGAGCTGGGTCTGCTGCGGGCGATCGGCCTGCGCCGCGGCCAGACGATGGGCATGATCACGGTGGAGGCGGTGGTGATCTCCGTGTTCGGCGCGTTGCTGGGCGTGGTGGTCGGCACCGGCCTCGGCGCCGCGGTGGTCGAGGCACTCAAGGACGAGGGCATCACCGACCTGATCCTCCCCTGGGGGCAGATGGGTGTCTTCCTCGGCCTCGCCGCGATCATCGGGGTGGTGGCAGCGGTGCTGCCGGCCATCCGGGCGGCCCGGATCAACGTCCTGGGCGCCATCGCCCACGACTGATCGGCACCATGGATGCCCCCGGTCGCCTGGCGATCGGGGGCATCGGCCGTCGCGGGCTGACCGATTCGACAGCGGCCGCCAGCGACCGACTGCCAGGCTGGTGGTGCCGGCAGGGCACCGGCCCGCCAGCGACCACGGCGGTGAGCGGGGCCGGTGACATGACCGATCAGGACGCGTACCAGCGGGCACTCGACAACGCCGAGCGGCTCCTCGGTCAGCCACTGGTGCTGCCGCTCGGCGAGGGCGAACCGCCGGTCGGGCACGACTTCCGTCGTCTCGCCACCGTGCAGACCTTCGGCGAGGCATGGCCCCGGGAGGGCCTGGACCTGCGCAGCCGCTGCCTCGTCTCGGTGGCGGTCGCCGCCACCCTCGGCACCCACGAGCCGCTGCGGGGCCAGCTGCGCATCGCGTTGAGCTCGGGCGTGACCAAGGAGGAGATCGTCGAGGTGTTCATCCACCTGGCCGCGTACGCGGGGGCCGCGAGAGCGTTCGACAGTTACCAGGTGGTCGGGGCGGTCTTCGCCGAACGCCCGTGACCCGGGTCGACCCGTCAGCCGGTCGCCGCGGCCCGATCGGCCAGCAACGCCGCGAGAAACTCCAGGTCCACGCCGGTCAGGCTCTCCGTCTGGCGTACGCCGACAGTGCTCGCGAGCGCCACCTCCGCCGGTACGGCCAGCACCGCCGCGCCGGACGCGAGCGCGCTGGCCACCCCGGTCGCCGAGTCCTCGATCGCCACACAACGCTCGATCGGCACACCCAGCAGCCGCGCCGCGGTCAGGTAGGGCTCCGGGTGCGGCTTGGCCGCCACCACCTCGTCACCGGCGACGACCGTGTCGAAGTTGTCCCGACCCAGGGTGTCCAGGGCGATCTCGACCAGCGCCCGAGGGCTGGAGGTGACCAGCGCGGTGGGGATTCCCGCCGCGCGGACCGCGCGCAGCAGCTCGAACGCGCCGGGCCGCCAGGGCAGTCCGGTGCGGAACAGCTCCAGGATCCGCGCGTTGATCCACGCCCCGCTGATCTCCGGATCCCGTTCGGGCTGCCCCAGGTCGTCGTGCAGGATGCGCATCGACTCGGCCATGGCGGTGCCGACGATCGAGCGGCGGGCGTCCTCGGACAGCTCCCCGCCGTACTCCTGGGCGAGTTCCTGCAGCGCGACGTCCCACAGCTTCTCGCTGTCGACCAGCGTGCCGTCCATGTCGAAGAGCACGGCGGCGGGGTGATGGCTGCTCAGCGGATCCTCCAGGGTCGTGGCCGACATCGGCGATCCTGCCAGGCCGAGCCACCGCCGATGGCCGCGACGGGTGCCGACGTGATCCGGGCAACCCGTTCACCCCAGGTCGCAGGCCTCCAGCGAGCGCTCGTAGCCGCGGAAGAACGAGTCGGTGCGCTGCTCGGCGGTGCCGTGCGAGCCCTCCGCGAACCACGGTTGGTCGGGGTCGTCGCCGACCGCCGCCACCCCCTCGCGGAACTCGTCCAGGTCGCCTTCGGCCAGGGTCAGCGCGCCGGCACGCACCGAGTCGCCGAGGTACGCCCCGGCCATGCAGTCGGCCTGCAACTCCTGCTGGATGGTGAAGCTGTAGTTGATGCCGAGGCGCACCTGGATGCCGTGCGCGTACTCGTGGCCGAGCAGGTAGAACACGAACGCGTCGCCGACCTGGCGGAACGCCGCCACCGACCAGGCGACGTCGTACGCGATGAAGTCGCCCTGCGAGCAGTAGACGGCGTTGTTGCGGGGCAACGGCTGACCACCGCAGGACACCTCGCCCGCCCGCTGGTAGGGGGTGATCCGCCGGATGGGTTGGAACCGCTGCCCGGACTCCTTGAACTGGGCCGCCCAGTAGCGCTCGGCGATCTCCTGCGCGTCGGCGACGTCCTGCTCGAACTCGGCGACGCTGGTGGTGCTGTCGGCCCGGGTGGTGCTCGGCCCCGGGGATGCCTGCGACCGGCCCGGGACGGGACGCTCACCCTCCGGCTCGGCCAGCCCGCCGCCCGCGCAGGCGAGTGACACCAGCGCGGCGATCAGCAGGGCGGCCACCGGGCCCCGGGCATCGCGCCTCGACCGTGTGCCCACTGTGCCTCCCCAGACATCGGTGCTCGCGGTGGTAGTACCCCGACGATGCGACCGAAACGCCCCGTCACCGGTTTCACGCGCGGCGCGACCGGACGGTTCACGGCGGCGGGCTCGACGGGCGGCGGGCTTTACGGGCGGCGGGCTTTACGGGCGGCACTGCCCGGGCGGGTCCTACGGGCAGTGCCGCTCAACCGCCCGACTCGCGACCGCGCTGCCAGGTGCCACCCTGGTCGCCGTGCCGCTCGGCCTCGTACCGCTGCTGCCGCACCCGGGCACCCCGCCCAGCCACCGGCTCGTCGCCCCCAACCCCACCAACCCGGGTCCCCCGCCCCCGCCGAACCACAACCCCGAACGCGGAACCAGCCACCACCACAACGATCCCCAGCACCACCCACACAGTCCCCATCCCGCCAAGCTAACCCCACCCACCACCCGTTGGCTGTCCCTGTTGCCCCGCGCTGGTGATCAAGAGCTTTGCGTCAGCCCGCCCGGCGTGTCGTGACGCAAAGCTCTTGATCACCGGGGCGGGTCGGGGTGGGGTGGGGTGTCCGGGGTTGGGGGTTGGGTTCGACGTTTCTGGTGAGGCGGTGCCACGGCGGCACCAGCCAACAGGAGGGAGCACCCGTGAAGTACATGATTCTGCTCTACGGATCGCAGCAGGACTACGACGTGTTGTCGGGGCGGGCTTCCGACCGGCCCGCGATGTCGGCCGAGCAGATCGCGGCGATGCACCAGCACATGGAGACGTTCCACCAGGCGCTGGCCGAATCCGGGGAGCTGGTCGACGCCCAGGGCTTGAGCGAGCCCGTGCACGCGCGCCGGGTGCAGGTACGCGAGGGCGCACCCGTGGTCACCGACGGGCCGTACCCGGAGACGCAGGAGGTCCTGGCGGGTTACACGATCGTGGAGTGCGCCAGCTTCGACCGGGCCACCGAGATCGCCGCCGGCCTGGTCGACCCCAACGCCCCCGGCGGGTACGTGGACGTGCGGCCGGTGCTGGAGGGCATCGAGGACCTGGCCGGCTGACCGGTGCCGCAGACACCTGTCGAGGACCTGCTGCGCGAGCTGGCGCCGCAGGTCCTCGGCGCGCTGGTACGTCGCTACGGGCATTTCGACACCGCCGAGGACGCGGTGCAGGAGGCGCTGATCGCGGCGGCGGGCGGTTGGCCGCGCGACGGCGTACCGGACAACCCGGGCGGCTGGTTGATCACCGTCGCGTCCCGCCGGCTGACCGACCTGCTGCGCAGGGAGCGGGCCCGCAGGCGGCGGGAGGACACGGTGGCGCGGTGGGTTCTGCCGGAGCAGTGGCGCGCACCGGCGGCTGACCAGCCGACGGCCGACGCGGACGACACGCTCATCCTGCTCTTCCTGTGCTGCCACCCGGCGCTGTCGCCGGCGTCGCAGATCGCGCTCACGCTGCGCGCCGTGGGCGGGCTGAGCACCGCCGAGGTGGCACGTGCGTTCCTGGTGCCGGAGGCGACGATGACCCGGCGGATCAGCAGGGGAAAGCAACGGATCCGCGAGATTGGACTGCGGTTCGCGCCGCCGACCGGCCCGGAGCGCGCGGACCGGCTCGACGCCGTGCTGCACGTGCTCTACCTGATCTTCACGGAGGGGTACGCGCGCACGGCCGGCCCCGGGTTGCTGCGCGCCGACCTGACCGCCGAGGCGATCCGGCTGACCCGCCTGGTGCACGGGCTGCTGCCCGACGATCCCGAGGTCACCGGGCTGCTCGCGTTGATGCTGCTCACCGACGCCCGCGCGCCGGCCCGGCTCGGGCCGCACGGCGAGTTGGTGCCGATGGCCGAGCAGGACCGGAGCCGGTGGCGGGCCGACCAGATCGCCGAGGGGGTCGAGCTGATCACCGGGGCGCTGCCGCGCGGGGTCGTCGGGCCCTACCAGCTCCAGGCGGCCATCGCGGCGGTGCACGACGAGGCGCCCAGTGCGGCGGCGACCGACTGGCCGCAGATCACCGCCCTGTACGAGGTGCTGCTCGGCATGTCCGACAACCCGGTGGTGGCGCTCAACCACGCGGTGGCGGTGGCGATGAGCCGCGGTCCGTCGGCCGGCCTGGCGCTGCTCGCCGACCTGGCCGACGATCCCCGACTGGCCGACGACCCACGGCTGCCGGCCGCCCGCGCCCACCTGTGGGAGCTGGTCGGTGAGCGGGTCGCGGCGCGGGAGGCGTACCGGATGGCGGCGTCCCGGTCGACGAACCTGGCGCAGCAGCGCTACCTGAACGCCCGCGCGGACCGCCTCGCGGGCGGCAGCGTGTGACGGTCAGGGGCTCGCGGCCAGGAAGACGAAGGCGGCCATCAACACCAGGTGTACGCCACCCTGCAGCACGTTGGCCCGACCCGGCACGACGGTCAGCACCGCGGTCACGGCGGTCAGCGCGAGCAGCGTGAGCTGGGTGCCGCCTAGGCCGAGCAGCAGCGGGCCGTCCAGCCAGATCGAGGCGATCGCGATGGCCGGGATGGTCAGGCCGATGCTGGCCATCGCGGAGCCGAGCGCGAGGTTGAGGCTGGTCTGGACGCGGTCGCGGCGGGCGGCGCGGGCGGCGGCCAGGGTCTCCGGCAGCAGCACCAGCAGGGCGATGATCACGCCGACGAACGCGTGCGGCAGGTTCGCCGCCGCAACCCCGGCCTCGATGGTCGGGGAGACCGTCTTGGCGTCGCCGACCACCGCGACCAGCGCCACCAGCAGCAGGCCCAGGCTGACCAGCGCCGCACGGGTGGTGGGCGGTTTGGCGTGCTCCTCCGTCTCGATGACCTTGCCCCGGCTGTCGACCGGCAGGAAGTAGTCGCGGTGCCGGCCGGTCTGCACGAGCACGAACAGCCCGTACAGGGCCAGCGACGCGACGGCGGCGAAGACGAGTTGGGCCGGGCTGAACTCCGGGCCGGGGCGGGCCGTGGTGAAGCTGGGGATGACCAGGCTCAGGGTGGCCAGGGTGATCACGGTGGCCAGCGCACCGCCGGTGCCCTCCGGGTTGAACACGGCCACTCGGCGGCGCAGCGCTCCGAGCAGCAGGGACAGGCCGAGTATCCCGTTACAGGTGATCATGACGGCGGCGAAGACGGTGTCGCGGGCGAGCGACTGGGTCTTCTCCGGCCCGCTGATCATGAGCGTGACGATCAGGGCCACCTCGATCACGGTGACCGCGACGGCGAGCACCAGGGACCCGTACGGCTCCCCCACCCGGTGGGCGACCACCTCCGCGTGGTGCACGGCCGCGAGCACCGCGCCGCCGAGCAGCACCGCGACGAGCACGATGACGGGCCCAGGCAGGCTCCGCCCCCAGGTGACCATCAATATCAGGACGGCGAGCACGGGTACGACAAACGTCCAGTCGGTCAAGCGGGAGCGAAGGAGGGCGGCCATGCCTTACAGAGTGCCAGGTCAAGTGATCATGTGCCCACCATCGACGCCGCGAAATGCGGCCGTCCGTGGCCTTCACCACGCTAACCCGTAACTGATAGGTTACGCTTCCCAGGTGAACGAGGTGGCCACCGCGATCGCGGATCCGGTACGACGGCACATCCTGACCCTGCTGCGCGACGAGCCGTTGTCCGCGGGTGACATCGCCCAGCGATTCGTGATCAGCCGACCCGCGATCAGCCGCCACCTGCGGCTGCTGCGCGAGAGCGGTCTGGTGCACGACGAGATGGTCGGCCGACAGAGGATCTACCGACTCGATCCGCGCCCGCTCGCCCCGCTGGTCGACTGGCTCGCCGCACTCGCGGCCCCCGACCGGTGGGAGCGACACCTCGACGCGTTGGAGACCGAGGTCTATCGCACCCGCCGAGAGCGCCGCAGCCGCGGCCCGGCGGAGCACCGAAGGGAGCACACGGCATGACCCGTACACCCGCCGGACGCCTGTTTCGCACCGCCACCGGCCACGATCTCGTCCTGACCCGAACGTTCCGCGCCCCGGCGACGGACGTCTGGGCCAGCCTGACCGAGTCGGAGCGCACGACCCGCTGGTTCGGCCCCTGGAAGGGCGACGCCGCGCCCGGACGGACCATCCAGGTCCAGATGGCGTACGAGGAGCAGCAGCCCTGGTGTGACGTGCGCATCGACGCGTGCGAACCAGAGCGACGCCTCGCCGTGTCGATGATCGACAGCTACGGGACCTGGCTGCTGGAGATGGTGCTGACCGAGACCGACGGCACCACCGAGCTGCGGTTCGTCCAGCACCTCACCAGCGTGGAGGGCATCGCCGACGTCGGCGCCGGCTGGGAGTACTACCTGGACATGCTGGTCGCCTCCCGGGACGGCTCACCCCTCCCCCAGTTCGACGACTACCACCCCACGATGCAGCCCTACTACCAGGCGCTGGCCGCCGAGGCGTCCACCCCGCACGCCTAACCGTCGATCTCCTGGCGCAGCTTGCCAAACTCGGCGGTCAACGCCGGCAGCGGAAAGTGCGCGTTCAGACCGCTGGGGTTGGGCAGCACCCAGAGCCGGGCCGGGCCCAGCCGGTCCGGCTGCGGACCCAGCCCGGCCCGGGGTCGGACGAAGGCGATCCGGTACGCGGTCACCCCGAGGACGGCCACCCACCGCGGCCGGTACCGCTGCGCCTTCACCGCCAACCCCGTCACGCCGGCCACCAGCTCCGCCGACGTCAGTTCGTCGGCGCGGGCGGTGGCCCGGTTGCTCAGGCTGGTGATGCCCAGGCCCTGGCGCAGCAGCTCGTCGTGTTCCCACGGGCGCAGCTCCCGGTCGGTGAAGCCGCCGCCGTGCAGGGCCGGCCAGAACCGGCTGCCCTTGCGGGCGAAGGGCAACCCCACGGCGGCGGAATAGAGGCCCGGGTTGAAGCCACAGAACAACACCCGCAGGCCGGGGCCGATCACGTCCGCGAGGCCCCGGCCGGCCGCCGCCGCCACCTCCTGCGGGGTCGGCCGCCGAAACGGCCCCGCCTGCTGCGCGCCCATCTGACCGATCCTGCCGTACGCCGGAGTGTCGGACCCGGCGCACGCCGACGATCACGCCTTGACACCCTCAACGCATGCAGTCAACCGACCACCTCGCCGCCAGCCGCTACGCCCGGATGCGCTGGAACACTCCGCTGTCGCAGGAGCACGCGGCGCTGCTGCTGCAACGACTCGACGTCCGCCCGGGCGCGCGCGTGCTCGACCTCGGCTGCGGCTGGGGTGAGCTGCTGCTGCGGGCGGTCGCCGCCGGAGGCGTGTCCGGCCCGGTCGCGACGAGGGGCGTCGGCGTCGACACCGACGACGCTGCCCTCGCCCGGGGGCGGCGGCTGGCCGTGGGGCGGTCCCTGAACCGGCACGTCGCCTTCGTGATGGGCGAAGCGGCGGCCTGGCAGGAGCCCGCCGACCGGGTCCTCTGCATCGGCTCGGCGCACGCCTTCGGTGGCACCGACGCCGCCCTCGACGCCCTCGCCAGGGTGGTCCGGCCCGGCGGAAGGCTGCTGTTCGGTGAGGCGTACTGGGAGCGTCCCCCCACGCCGGCGGTCGAGCAGACCTTCGGAGCGGAGGTCACGGATCTGCCGGGGCTCGTCGAGGCCGCCCGTGACCGGGGATGGCGGGTGCTGCACCTGAGCACCGCCGACCAACGGGAGTGGGACGACTTCGAATCCACCTGGCTGGCGGGCCGCCAGGAGTGGCTGCTCAGCTACCCGGAGGACCCCCGGGCGGCCGACGTCCGCGCGGAACTCGACGACCGCCTGCGCGAGTACGTCGACGGCTATCGCGGCGTTCTCGGCCTCGCCTACCTCGTCCTCGGTCGCTGACCGGTCGCCCTTGCCACCGCTGGCTACGCTGCGCGTGGTGAGCGCCGGACCTCGTCTCGCCCTGCCCTGGCGGGTCCTCGTCGTGTCCGTCGGCGCTGTGCTGGTGTGGCTGCTTGTCGGGGCTCTTCTCGATGGCGACTACGACCGCCCGACCCATGTGGCCAGGGCCATCCTCACGACGGTGCTCGTCGTACCCCTGGTGGTGGCCGCCCGTCGCCTGCTCGACCGTCGCCCCTGGACCGGTCTCGGGCTGCCCTCCCTGCGCACCGGTTGGCGACGACTGCTGCTCGGCATGGCCTGCTGGCTGATCCCCGCCGCCGTGGGGTTCGCGCTCTGCCTCGGCTTCGGTTGGGTCGAGATCCGCCTGCGCACCTCCGCGGCGCACGCCCTGGGCGTGGCGACGCTGCTGGTCGTCCTCGTCTTCCTGTACGAGGCGCTGCCGGAAGAACTCGTCTTCCGCGGCTACCTCCAGCGCAACCTCGCCACCCGGTTACCGGCCTGGCAGGCCGTCCTCGGGCAGTCGGTGTTGTTCACCCTCTTCGGGTTCCTCGTCGGCGCCGCCACCTCCCCCGACAGACTGCTGCTGTTCTTCCTCTTCGCCGTGCTCCTGGGTGGCTTTCGGGCCGCCACTGGCGACATCTGGGCGGGCATCGGCTTCCACGTGGCCTTCCAGACAGTTGCCCAACTGTTCGGCGACGTGGGCGCCGTCTTCGACGTGACCGGATCGGACGTCCTGGGACTCGTCGCCATGGGTGCCCTACCGTTCGCGTTCGCCTGGACAGCCGTGCAACGGCTGCCCCGCGACCGCCTGAGCTGGCAGGCACGTGAGCCGGAGCCGACCGGCTGACGAGCACACCAACGGTCATGGCGTTCGCACGACGTCACCAGCGTCGGCTCGCCCGGCTGGGTGACCGGGTGGCGCCTGCGGAGCCGGTACGCGCTGGCGGGGCCATCCGCCCCGGCGCCGCGTGGGCGGGTGGGTGGGCTGGTCGCCGGCGCGGGGCCCGGGCAGCACGAGGCAGACGATGGCGAGCAGCACGGCCGCGACGATGCCGTCGAGCCAGTAGTGGTTGCCAGTGGTCACCACCACCAGCAGGGTGGCGAGCGGGTGCGCCAGCCACAGCCACCGCAGGCGCCCGCCGGTCACCGCGATGAGCGCGACGGCCACGGCGAGAGCCCAGCCGACGTGCAGGGAGGGCATGGCGGCGTACTGGTTGCTCAACGCGTCCGTGTCGGGTGGGCCGTAGACGGCGGGCCCGTAACGGCTGCCCGTGTCCACCATGCCGGTCAGGGCGGTCAGTCGCGGCGGTGCCAGCGGGACCAGGAAGTGCAGCGCCAGTGCGGCCGCGGTGAGCCCGGCGAGCATGCGACGCGTCCAGAGATAACGCACGGGGTGTCGTACGTACAGCCAGATCAGACAGAGGACCGTGGCGGGGAAGTGCACGTACGCGTAGTAGCCGTTGGCCAGGTGCACCAACAGCTCGTGGGAGAGCACCGGACGTTGGAAGGCGGCCTCGTCGGGCAGGTGGAACAGGCGCTCCACCCGCCAGATCCATTCCCCGTTTCGCACAGCCGTCGACACCCGGTCGGCTCCCGCCACCCGAGCCGCCTTGTAGATGAGAAACAGTGCGGCGACGAGCCCCAGCTCACGGAGAGCCCGGCGCAGTGCGGCGGCTCGCCGGGCGGGTGCCGCCGGCCGCGCCGCTGGCAGCTCCGCGGTATCCACAGACCCCTCGATTCGGTGACGTTCGCTCGTAGCGGCCCTGGGGCCTGTTTCACAAGGACTGGCCGGCCTGCGGCGGGCCCTGGCTGGACAGACCGGGGCCGCCGCCGTCTTCGGACGGCGGCGGCCCCGGGTCGGACGGCCCGACGTCAGCGTCGGGGGGTCGGTCCGTCGTGCGTGGTGTCGGCGCGCACCTGGTCGAAGGCGGGTGCGCCGTCGATGGCGTCGGCACCGACGGCAGTCGACGTGGCGGCGTCCGGCAGGTCGAGGCTGGTCCGCAGGGTGATCGGCTTGAGCAGGAGCGCGGCGATGATGCCGACGACCCCGATGGCGGCGGAGATGAGGAAGATGTGTCCGGTGGCGTCACCGTACGCGGCCCGGACAATGACCTGGACCTGCTCGGGCAGGGCGGTGATGTTGAGGTTGCTGCTGCCGCCCGCGCTGCCGGAGGTGGGGATCCCGGCGGCGGCGAGGTCGTGGGTGATCTGGTCGCTGACCCGGCGGGCGAGGACGGCGCCGAGAACGGAGACGCCGATGGTGCCGCCGAGCGACCGGAAGAACGCGACGCTGGAACTGGCCGCCCCGATGTCCCTGAGCGAGACCGTGTTCTGAACGGCGAGGACGAGGTTCTGCATGGTCATACCGACGCCGACACCGACGATGAACATGGCGGCGCCGACCAGGACGAGCGACGTCTCGTGGTCGATGGTGCCGAGCAGGGCGAACCCGGCGACGAGGAGGATCGAGCCGGCGACGATGTACGGCTTGATCTTTCCGCTCTTGGTGATCAGCCGACCGGCGACGATCGAGGAGCCGAGGACGCCGGCCATCATCGGAATGGTGAGCAGGCCTGCCTCGGTCGGGCTGTAGCCGCGGCCGATCTGGAAGTACTGGCCGAGGAAGACAGCACCGCCGAACATGGCCATGCCGACCGCGAGACTGCCGAGGATGGCCAGCGCGGTGGTGTGCTGACGCACGATCCCGAGCGGGACGACCGGCTCGGCAGCGCGCGACTCGACCCAGACCGCCAGTGCCAGCAGGACGAGCGTGCCGCCCACCATGGCCGCGGTCTGCCAGGAGGCCCAGGCGAACGAGCTGTCGACGAAGGAGATCCAGATCAGCAGCAGACTGACGCCAGCGGCGATGAGACTGGCACCCAGGTAGTCGATCTTGACGTTCTCCCGGCGTGCGGTCGGCAGGTGCAGGGTGGCCTGGAGCAGGATCAACGCGATGGCGGCCACCGGCACGCCGACGAAGAAGCACCAACGCCAGCCGAGCCAGGACGTGTCGACGATGAGGCCGCCGAGCAGCGGACCGCCGACCGTCGCGACGGCCATGACTCCACCGAGGTAGCCGTTGTAGCGGCCCCGCTCGCGCGGCGGGATCATGGCCGCGATCGCCACCTGGACGAGGGCCTGCAGGCCGCCGACCCCGATGCCCTGGAACGCGCGGGCGCCGATGAGCTGGCCGGCGCTCTGCGAGAAGCCCGCGATGACCGAGCCCACCAGGAAGACCACGATGGCGACCTGGATGAGGGTTTTCTTGTTGAACAGGTCGGCCAGTTTGCCCCAGATCGGGGTGGTTGCCGTCGCGGTGAGCAGGGTCGCGGTGACCACCCAGGTGTACTGGGTCTGCGAGCCGTTCAGCGATCCGATGATCTTCGGAAGCGCGGTCGAGACGACCGTGCTGCTCAGCATCGCGACGAAGAGCACCAGCAGCAGGCCACTGAGCGCTTCCAGTGTCCGCCGATGGGTCATCGGCTCAGCGCCGGCCGTGATGGTGGGTGCGCTCATCGCGCGGCCTCCAGGTTGTCGTTGTCGTTGTTTCCGAGGGCGACCTCGATGTCACCGGTGAACCGGCCGAGGGCGGCACTGAGCGCCGCCACCTCGTCGGGAGTCCAGTCGGCGAGCGCTCGTTCGAGCACCTCGCCGTACCAGCGGTGGCTGTCGGCCAGGGCGGCACGGCCGGCCGGGGTGACCGCCAGGAAGGTCGCCCGCCTGTCGGTCGGGTCCGGCCGCCGCTCGACCAGACCGTGCGCGACGAGCGCCGCGACCGAGCGGCTGACGGTCGACGCGTCCAGCCGAGTGCGGTCGGCCAGGTCGCGGGCGTGGCAGTCGCTGGAGAGCTGATCGATCTGCACGAGCATGCCGAGCATGCCCGCCGGAATCGCCGGGCGTTCGTCAGCCCGGCGCTGCTTCAGCAGTCGAACGCTTCTGACCAGGTCGTACAGGCGAAGGCCGAGTTCACGAGCGCCGCTTTCCACGTCTGCTCCCACACGAGAGTTGGTTGCCTCAAGCAAGCATTCACCGATCTTGCCCACTAGGCAAGTTTGCTCATTGAGAAGTCGCTCACCCGCACGTACCCTCGGTGCGATGGACGAGACGACCGGTCTGCGGGAGCGCAAGAAGGCGGCCACCCGTCTCGCCCTGCACGAGGCGGCCCTCCGTCTCGCCGCCGACGAGGGCATCGACGCGGTGACGGTCGAGGCCATCGCCGACGCCGCCAACGTCTCCCGGCGGACCTTCTCCAACTACTTCTCGAACAAGGAGCAGGCCCTCTTCCACGGCGACACCATGCGCCTGCACCGGCTGTTGCAGCTGATCCGCGAACAGCCCGTCGACGAGGCGCCGTGGACCGTCCTGAGCCGGGCAGCCGAGCGCCTCACCGAGGAGGTCTTCGGCGGTTCTGAGCCCTCCTGGCTGACCCAACGCCGGAAGCTGCGCGGGCACCCCGGTCTGGCCCCACACCAGGTGGCGGCGTACGCCGCGATCGAGCGCGAGCTGGCCGCGGAACTCGCCCACCGGCTCACCGACGACGACGTGGCACTGCGCTCCCGCCTCCTGGCCGCGACCTTCCTGGCCATCCTGCGGGTCGCCGTCCAGCACTGGATCGAGCACCCGGGCGACCCGATGGCGGAAACCGTCCGGACCGCACTCGCCGCGGCCGCTCCCGCGGCGGCCCCCGGGGGCCACCGGACCAGCACCGGCACCTGACGCCGATCTCCGATCGCCGCGGAGCCCCCAGGGCTCCCTGTGCCAGATCAAACAGCTGGCGCTCGCGCCTGGCTGAAGAGTCCCGGTGGCACCGTCCAGTGGGTGGTAGCCGACGGGCACGGGCTTGACGGAGCGCAGACATCGGAGGTTTACTGCGTCAGCGATGCATGTCGATGAGCTTCGATCGTCCACATTGGCCGGCTGAGGTCGTCGTCGTTGCCATCGTGAACATGTCGTCGCCGTCGCGCCAGCCGTCTCCTGGCACTGTCGGCAGCGACGCGACGCTCCCCCCTCGGCGGGCGGGGAGCACCGGCACGGCAACCCGCACTGCGCAGCGTCGCGCTCCCCCGCAGGACGATCCCCACCGGCACGGCACCACCCCGCACCATCTCAGCCGAGCATCGGCGGCCCGGCTCCGTACCACCGCCATCTCGGCCCCGGCGAGCCCCCACAGCTCCGTGACGCACGCCCGGGTCGACGCTCAGCAGAGGAGCAAGACCATGCGTTCCCGTCCCCGTCTGTTAGCACTCGTCACCGGCCTCGCCGTGTTCCTGACCAGCCTGGTGGCCCTTCCGACGCCAGCCTCGGCGGCACCGCTGACCAAGGTCCTGGTGTTCAGCAAGACCGCCGGCTTCCGGCACTCGTCCATCCCGAACGGCATCGCCGCGATCCAGCAGCTCGGCTCGGCCAACGGCTTCACCGTGACCTCGACCGAGGACGCCGCCCAGTTCACCACCAGCAACCTGGCCCAGTACCAGGCGGTGGTCTTCCTGTCGACGACCGGTGACGTCCTCAACGCCAGCCAGCAGACGGCCTTCGAGTCGTACATCGCCGCAGGTGGCGGGTACGTCGGCGTGCACGCAGCCGCCGACACCGAGTACAGCTGGCCATGGTACGGCTCGCTGGTCGGTGCATGGTTCGACTCGCACCCGGCGATCCAGACCGCGACCGTGAAGATCGAGGACCGGACGAACCCGTCGACCGCCCACCTGAGCGACACCTGGGTCCGCTCCGACGAGTGGTACAACTACCGCACCAACCCCCGGTCCAGCGCGCGGGTCCTGGCCAGCCTCGACGAGTCGTCCTACAGCGGCGGCAACATGAGCGGCGACCACCCGATCACCTGGTGCAAGGCGTACGGCGGTGGACGGGCCTGGTACACGGGCCTCGGACACACCGAGGCGTCGTACACCGACCCGAACTTCACCCGGATGCTGCTCGGCGGCCTCCAGGTCGCCGCGGGCTCCGTAACGGCAGACTGCTCGCCGCGCACCACGACCCCGCCGCCGAGCGGCTCGACGCTGCGGGCCCGGGCCAACAACCAGTACGTCAGCGCGCTCAACGCCACCACCGCGCTGATCGCCAACCGCAGCAGCGTCGGCACCACCGAGCGGTTCGACCTGGTCAACCTCGCCAACGGCAACGTGGCGCTGCGCTCCAAGGGCAACGGGCAGTTCGTCGCCGCCGAGAACGCCGGCGCCGCCGCGCTGATCGCCAACCGGGCCACCGCCGGCGCGTGGGAGACGTTCCAGCTCGTGCGCAACTCCGACGGCACGGTGAGCCTGCGGGCCACTGTGAACAACCGTTACGTCGCCGCCGAGAACGCGGGCGCCTCCGCGCTGATCGCCAACCGGACCTCCATCGGTCAGTGGGAGAAGTTCGACCTCGTCACCGGCTGACCTGGTCCCCCACACGTTCCCCACGATCCCCATCTGGTCGTGGTGCGCCCCCGCGCGCCCGTCCACCGGTCGTCGAGAAAGGACGATCATGCTTTCGTACCCCCGGCGCTGGCCCCGGGCTCTCCTCGCGGCGGTCACCACCGTCGCGAGCGTGACCCTGGCTGTGGCCGCACCGTCGACCGCCCAGGCGGCGGTCATTCCCGCCTCCGACTATCAGCAGGTCAAACTCGCCACCGGCTCGGCCGAGCTGGGTGAGGCCATGTCCCTGGCCGTGCTGCCCAACCGCTCGGTGCTCCACACCGCCCGCAACGGTGTGCTGCGGGTGACCGACGTGGCCGGCAACACCAAGGTGTCCGGCACCCTGTCCGTCTACACCCACGACGAGGAGGGGTTGCAGGGCGTCGCCGTCGACCCCAACTTCGCCGGCAACCGGTGGATCTACCTGTACTACTCACCCACGTTGAGCACGCCGTCCGGGGACGCACCGACCACCGGCTCGCAGTCTGACTGGGACCGGTGGAAGGGACACCTGCGGCTGTCCCGGTTCACGCTCAACAGCGACGACACTCTCAACCTGGGCAGCGAGAAGGTTGTGCTCCAGGTCGCCAACGACCGCGGGCAGTGCTGCCACGTCGGCGGTGACCTGGACTTCGACGCCGCCGGCAACCTGTACCTGACCACCGGCGACGACACCAACCCGTTCGAGTCGTCCGGCTACGCACCGCTGGACGAGCGGACCAACCGCAACCCGCAGTTCGACGCCCAGCGCTCGGCGGGCAACACCAACGACCTGCGGGGCAAGGTGCTGCGGATCAAGCCGCAGGCGGACGGCACGTACACCATCCCGTCGGGCAACCTGTTCGCGCCCGGCACGTCGGGCACCCGTCCGGAGATCTACGCGATGGGTCTGCGCAACCCGTTCCGGATGAGCGTCGACAAGGCGACCGGTGTCGTCTACCTCGGCGACTACGGCCCCGACGCCGGGAGCACGAACTCCAGCCGTGGCCCGTCGGGTCAGGTCGAGTTCAACCGCATCGCGGCGCCCGGCAACTACGGCTGGCCGTACTGCACGGGCGCCAACACCAGCACGGAAACATACAATGAATACACCTTCCCGTCCGGGCCGTCGCAGTCCAAGTACAACTGCACGGGCGGGCCGACGAACAACTCGTTCCGCAACACCGGGCTCGGCACGCTGCCCGCGGCGAAGCCGGCCTGGATCAAGTACGCGGGCGACTCCGGCTCACCGTCGGAGTTCGGCAGCGGCTCGGAGTCGCCGATGGGTGGGCCGGTCTACCGGTACGACGCCTCGCTCAACTCCAGCATCAAGTTCCCGGCGTCGCTGAACGGCCAGTTCTTCGCCGGCGAGTACGGCCGCCGCTGGATCAAGGCCATCGCGGTCAACTCCGACGGCTCCCGGGGGGAGATCTCCAACTTCCCGTGGAGCGGCACACAGGTCATGGACATGGCCTTCGGCCCGGACGGCGCGCTCTACGTGCTGGACTACGGCACCGGCTCGAACAACCAGGCGCTGTTCCGGATCGAGTACATCGGTGGTGGCAACCGCAGCCCGATCGCTGTCGCCTCGGCGAACCCCACGTCGGGGGCCAACCCGTTGACTGTCACCTTCTCGTCGGCCGGCAGCTCCGACCCCGAGGGTGGGGCGCTGAGCTACCTGTGGACGTTCGGTGACGGCACCACGTCGACGGCGGCCAACCCCACCAAGACGTACACCACGAACGGCACGTACTCCCCCACGTTGAAGGTCACCGACCCGACCGGCCTGTCCGGCACGGCGAGCCTGGTCATCACCGTCGGCAACACGGCCCCGACGGTGACGCTGACCGCGCCCACCAACGGGCAGTTGTTCAACTTCGGTGACACGGTGCCGTACCAGATCTCGGTGAGCGACCCGCAGGACGGCACGATCGACTGCTCCAAGGTCAGCCTGACCTACGCGCTGGGCCACGACAGCCACGCCCACCAGATCACCTCGAAGAACGGGTGCAGCGGCTCGATCACCGTGCCGACCGACGGGGAGCACGACTCGGCGGCCAACATCTACGGCGTCTTCGACGCCGCCTACACCGACAACGGTGGGCTCACCACGCACAGCATCAAGACCCTGCAACCGAAGCACCGGCAGGGTGAGCACTTCAGCGCCCAGTCCGGCGTCCAGGCCACCGACCACACCAACGCCGAGGGTGGCCGTACCGCCGGGTTCATCGAGAACAACGACTGGATCTCGTACCAGCCGTACAACCTGTCCAACGCGACCCGGTTCACCGCCCGGGTCTCCTCGGCCGGCGCCGGCGGCACCATCGAGGTTCGTGCCGGCTCCGCGACCGGATCCCTGCTGGGCACCGCCACGGTGCCGGTGACCGGTAGCTGGGAGACCTTCGTCGACGTCTCCACCGCCATCAGCAACCCGCCCAGCGCGTCGACCACGCTGTACCTGGTCTTCAAGGGTGGCTCGGGCAACCTGTTCGACGTCGACGCGTTCACCTTCACCACCGGCACCACCACCCCCAGCGGAGGGATCACGCTGCGGGCGCAGGTCAACAACCAGTACGTGTCGGCGGTCGGCACCAACCCGCTGATCGCCAACAAGGCCAGCGTCTCGACGACCGAGCAGTTCGACCGGGTGGACGCCGGCAACGGCAACATCGCCCTCCGGTCACGCGCCAACGGGCTGTACGTCTGCGCCGAGAACGAGGGCGCGGAGCCGTTGATCGCGAACCGCACGACGGTCGGACCGTGGGAGACGTTTCAGATCATCACCAACTCGGACGGGACGGTCGGCCTGCGGGCACTGGCCAACAACCAGATCGTGGCCGCCGAGAACGCCGGGGCGGGGGCGTTGATCGCCAACCGCACGTCGGTCGGCTCCTGGGAGAGGTTCGTCCTCACTGGCTGAGCGACGGAGCCCGGCCTGGTCGGTGGCCGGGCCGGCCCGCTGATCCAGAGTGGGAGTCCGGGGCGGGCGGTGACATCCGCCCGCCCCGGTTCTTCTCGCCGTCGTCTCGGGGTGCGGACTCAGGAATCTGCCGGCACCCCTGCCTCGAGCTGACCGATCATCGGCGCGAGGAGGTCGTTGAGCTCCCGGGCCAGCACCGCCACGGCTCGGCGCGCGGTGACCGCCACGGAGCCGTCCGGACCGTCCGGGGCGGGCGGCAGGTCGTCGAGCGGGAGCGGTGCCTCCACCTGGAGCATCGCCCGCAGGTGCGGGCTTCGCGTCTGATCCTGCTCCGTCGGCGTGGTGAACTGGCCGAACAGCTGGGGCCAGTCTCGCCAGCCGCGGTCGCGCTGCCACTGCTTGGTCCAGGTGAGCTCGGCCGGCCAGCCGGAAACCACCGTCACGGCGCAGACCATGCTGCCGTCCCACGAGCTTCGCGTGCAGGTCGCCGACACGACCCGCCGATGCCAGCGGACGAAGCCGGGCGACAGCTCACCGGCGATCCGCCAGGCCGTCGCCGCGAACTCGACCGGGGCGATGTCACCCCAGGTCACGGCGAACTCGTCGATCCGCCCCAGCACCTCGGCCTCGTAGCGGCCCCGCCCGTCGGTGCCGTGCTCACGGTCGAACTGCTCATCCAGCCAAAAGGCTCGCGGCTCCGGCATCGTCTCCCCCGTTCGTCGCGATGGCAGCCCGCCTTCGGCACCCCGCCCCGGTTGGTGAGGACGGTTTCCGGCACGGTGCGGAGGGTGCCGCAGTCAGGCAACCGTCACTGACCGTACACGAGTCGACCACATTGGATCGGCTGTTCGCGCTTGGCGTGAACGGTGCGACGTCGGAGCGCACCGGGCACCGGCGGCGGGATTCCGGCACTGCACGCTCGGTGACAGCCGTGGCGGCTTGACAAGGACCCGGATCCAGAGTGGACGATGCACCGTGCGAATTCTCGTGGTGGGTGGCAGTGGCCTGATCGGCGCTCATGTCGTGGACGTGCTGCGCGAGCGCGGGCTTGCCACCACCACTGTGGCGCGTACCGCCCATCCGGGCGTCGACCACCTGCTCGATGTCGGGTCCGCCTCGATCGAGGAGCTGCGGCCGTTGCTCGCCGGGCACGACGGCGTGGTGTACGCCACCCGCACCGACGAGCAGAAGCCGTTGCCCAAGCCGATCTATCCGGAGTTCCGCCGCGACAACGTCGAACCGGTGGTACGCCTGTTCACCGCCGCCCGCCTGGAGGGCCTCACCCGCGCGGTCGTGATGGGGTCGTACTACACCTATTTCGACCGGCTGCATCCGCAGTGGCGCCTCGCCGAGCGTCACACGTACATCCGTTGCCGGCTGGAGCAGGCCCGCGAGGGACGCGCGGCAGCCGGCCCGGATCTGCCGGTCGCCGTCCTCGAACTGCCCTTCGTCTTCGGCCGGGCCGGTGACCGGCTGCCGAACTGGGCCGGGCCGCTGGACCGGTGGGCCCGCTCCCGTACACCTCTGGTCGCGCCGACCGGCGGAAGCGCCGCAGCCTCGGCCCGCAGCGTGGCCGAAGTCGCGGCCGACGCCCTGGAGCAGGCCAGCGGCGCGGACATCCCGGTCGCCGACGAGAACCTGACCTGGGCCGACATGATCGCGCGCATCGCGGACGCGGTCGGCCGACGCCGCCGGGTCGCCCGGCTGTCGGCCGGCGCGGCGAAGGCCGCGCTGCGCCTCGGCGGCGCGCTACAGGCCCTCGCCCGCAAGGAGTCGGGCGTCAACCCCAGCTACCTCGCCGATCTCCTGCTCGCCGAACTGTTCATCGAGCCGACGACCGGCCGGCCGCTGGATCCGGCGCTGCGGGAGACCTTCGCCCGACAGGCCTAGGCCGGTGGTCGGGCGAGATAGGCGGTCTTGACGTCGGGCGAGAACCCGCAGGCGCGGTAGAAGCCGTGCGTCGCGGGGTTGCGCGAACCCGTCATCAACATCGCCTTGTAGCAGCCCGCGTCCCATGCCGCCTGGAGCGTGTCGGCCATGATCTGCCGCCCCAGACCGGTGCCTCGCCGTGATTCCTCCACGACGACGTTCTCGATGACGGCGTACGGGGACGCCGACCGGCTCAGGTTGGGGATCACGTTGAGGTACGTCGAGGCGACGACGGTCCCGTCGAGTTCGAGGACGAAGAGGTGCAGCCCTGGTGAGCCGAGGATCTGCCGGAAGACCGCCGCGGCGGAGTCATCGTCGAGCACCGGATCGTCTGGGTTCAGCTGCCGGTAGAGGCGGATGATCTGCGCCAGGTCGTCAGGCCGAGCCGCACGGAACATGCAGTGAGCGTAACCAGAGCCCCCACGGCGGCCGCTCCCACGTCGCTACCGGTCGACGCGTCTCATGCTGCGATACACCACGGTGATGATCAGGAAGAGCGTGCCGACCAGCACGAGGGTGATCACGGCGTTGACCGCCACGGGCAGGTCCTGAACCAGGTACTGCTTGACGTAGTTGCTGCCGAGGATGACGGGGACGTAGATCCACCAGGGCGCCCACTTGCCGTTCTGTTGCTCTTCCCCGCTCACAGATGACCTCTTTCGACAGTGCTGCCAGGACCCCCGCCGACCGCGGCGACGCTGCATCCACCCTGGCCCCGAATGTCGGCCGTGCCATCGACGCGGGGAACGAGAACGGCCTCATCAGTTGGTACCACGACCCGGCCCGGACGCCGTCGCTCACGCCTGCGCCTGCCGCGCGGCGATCTCGACGAACTCCCGCACCAGCGGCGACCGGTCGTCCTCGGCCCAGGCCAGGCACACCTGGTTGTGCCCGAGGTCGCCGACGGACACATGGACGACGTCCGGCCTGGTGTAGAACGTCGCGGTCGACAGCGGCAGGATCACCACCCCGGCGTACGCGGCGACGTGTTCCAGCTTCTCCTCGACGGAGTTCAGCTCGGGCCGGGGGCGGGGGTCGGGATCCGTCGGACGGTTCGGCAGGTCCCGCCACTCGGGCACCGCGTCCGGGTCCTGGAGCAGCCGCTCCTCGACGAGCTCGGCCAGGTCGACCGACTCCTTGCCGGCCAGGCGGTGCTCGTGGGGCAGGACCACGACACGGGGTTCGGTGAACAGGGGGCGCAGGCTCAGGCCGCGCTGGTCGACCGGAAGCCGCACGTAGCTGACGTCGGCGCGCCCCTCGCGTACCACCTCGGCCTGGTCGTTCCAGGACGTACGGACGACACCGACGGACAGGTCTGGGTGCCGGTCGGCGATCGCGCGAGCCTCGGCGGTGACGATGATGCCGGGCATGAAGGCGATGGTGAACGTCGGTCTGCCGTGCGCGGCACGTTGCACCCGTCGGTGCAGTGCCTCGGCGGAGGCGAGCAGCGGACGAGCGTCGGTCAGGAGTTGGCGGCCGGCCTCGGTCAGCACGGTGGAGCGACGATCACGGACGAAGAGCTCCGCGCGGAGTTCGTGCTCGAAGGCCCGGATCTGGCGTGACAGGACCGGCTGGGCGATGTGCAGCCGCGCGGCTGCCCGGCCGAAGTGCAGCTCCTCGGCGACCGCCACGAAGTAGCGCAGCTTGCGCAGATCGACGTCCATCCGGTCCCCGTCCGGTTCGGGTTGCTGATCGTTCCACGATACCCACCGGCTTCATGCTCATCGGGTATCACAGCAGGTGAAAGAGGTCTTGGACGCGGGCGTCGGGGTCGACGCATGGTGGGAACCGTCTTCACCACGAACCCCGGAAGGACACGATCATGAACCTCAGCGACCAGCGTGTCGTCGTGCTCGGCGGAACCTCGGGAATCGGGCTCGCCACCGCCACCCGGGCCGCCCGCGAGGGTGCCGAGGTCGTGGTCGCCTCCCGCAACCAGAGCAGCGTCGACCGCGCCCTGGCGACCCTGCCGACCAGCACCCAGGGGTACGTCGCCAACCTCACCGACCCCGGCGACGTGGCCCGGCTGTTCCAGGGCCTCGGGCCGTTCGACCACCTCGTCTACACCGCCGGTGAGCCGCTCGCGCTGATGTCCGTCGACGCCCTCGACCTCGCCGCCGCCCTTACCGCCTTCGACCTGCGCTACTTCGGCTCCCTGTCGGCGGTCAACGCGGCACTGCCGTACCTGCGCCCAGGTGGGTCGATCACCCTCACCACCGGCACCGCCAACCACCGGCCGAGCGCCGGCTGGTCGGTGGCGGCCAGCATCACCGGGGCGATCGACGCGCTGGTCCGCGCGCTCGCCGTCGAACTCGCCCCGATCCGGGTCAACGCCGTCTCCGCAGGCGTGATCCGCTCGCCGCTCTGGGACCCGCTTCCGGAGGAAACCCGAGAGCAGATGTACGCCCAGCTCAGCGGGTCACTGCCGCTCGGTCGGGTGGGCGAGCCGGAGGAGGTTGCCGAGGCCTTCGTCTACCTGCTGCGGGCGACCTATGCCACCGGCACGGTGGTGACCGTCGACGGCGGCACCCTCGTCGCCTGAGCGCGTTCCCTACGGGGGTCGCGTCGCTGCTCACTACGTCACCGGTTGGATGCGGCCCGACGACTTCGGGATGGTCGCGACGGAGCGTGGCGTTCGCACGGTCTCGTTGAGCGTGGAGAGGGCGAACGTCGCCAGACGGCTGTACGTGGCTGAAGGGTTCCGCACTGTCGAGTCGTTCGAGAACGCGGACACGATGGTCGCCGAGATCCGGGCCTGACGCTCGCCAACACCCCGCCGGGCCCTCACCTGAGCTGTTGGGCCAGCCCGACGACGATGCCCTCGGGACCGCGGACGTAGCAGAGCCGAAAGATGTCCTCGTACCGCTCCAGCTCGCCGACGAGGTCCGCGCCACGGGCACGTAGGCGGGCGACGACGTCCTCGATGTCGTCGACGGCGAACATGATGCGACGAAGACCGAGCGTGTTCGCCGGCGCGTCCCTGGGCTCGGGGCTGATCGCCTTCGGGGAGTGGAACATCGCCAGCTCGACCTTGCCCTGGCCGTCCGGGGTGCGCAGCATCGCGACCTCCTGCCGGACGTCGTCGACCCCGATGACACGCTCCACCCACCGTCCCTCGACCGGCCCTCTGCCCTCCAGCTCCATGCCCAGTTCGACGAAGAACGCAATGACAGCGTCGAGGTCCTCGACAACGATGAGGACGTTGTCCATCCGCTGGATCGCCATGCTGGATCTCCTTGGTCCGGTACGGCCCCTGTGGCCGCATCCTCCCCCGGGACGGAGCCGCCCGGCCGTTCTCGACACAGGTTTCGTCAGTCAGTGGCCAACCCCGTCGGGCCACGCCCGTTCCTCGGGCATTCGCCCTGGTGGCGGCCCGCCCAGGCCGCTCGCTCAGTATCCGGCGAAGTGCGGAGCCAGCGCGATCGTCACGAAGCGAATCGTCCGGCCCAGCAGGCAGGTCACCGCGAAGGCGGTGGAACGCATGGGTGTGCGGCCCAGATAGACGCTGGCGGCCAGCAACGGCGGGAACCCGGTGATGGCGCTGACCAGCAGCATCCCGGTGGCCTGGCGGGGGCGTTCCATCACCTCGACGAGTCGCGCCCCGGCCGCCTTCGGACGGGCGAGCATCGTCGCCAGCCGCCCCGCCGGCTCCCGCACGGCGGATGTGCGTCTGCTGAGCCGGCCTTGCAGCCAGGACGAGTGGATCGCGCCGCGCGCGGCGAGGAAGATCAGGACCTTGCCGGCAGTCTGACCGGCCGCGGCAGCTACACCCAGCGCCACCGACGGCCCGCCGGTCGTCGCCACGGCCGCGATCAGGTACGGCTCGGCCGGTGTGAAAGGCAGGAAGGCCGACAGGAGCCCGACGGCCGCAGCCGCCAGGACGGCGATCATGGCCGGCTGTGCGGCAGGCCCACCGGCAACTTGGCGGCGCAGACCAACGAGACGACCTTCACCGCTGCGACTGCGAGGGCGAACGTGACGGCCACGGCCGTCGGGGCGACGATCGCCAGGATCACCACCGCGGCGGTGTTCAACGCCTTCGCCGGCGGCGACCAGTTCCACCGGTAGATACGGCGATCGACGCTGGCGAAGTAGTTCGGACTCAGCAGCGGCCAACGCAGGAACATCAGGCTCAGCAGCTGGTCGATGACCATGAACTGGACGAGAAACACCGCGACCGGCAGGGCGGTGGCGGGCCGCAGCACGACCAGCGCGGCGGCGCAGGCCGACGTGCAGGCACGGTCGGCGACGATGTCGAAGACGGCGCCGGTGCGCGTCTCCTGCCCGAGGGCCCGGGCGGCGGCACCGTCCAGGATGTCGCCGATCCAGTAGATCAGGTATGCGGCGACGAGCAGGTGGACGCTGCGGTGGGTCAGCGCCGCCACGGCAAGCGCCACCGAGATGGCGGTCCGGACGGCGGTGATGGCGTTGGGGACGTTGACCAGCGTGACCGGCGGACTGAGGCCGAGGGCCGTCATTCGGCGTCCTTGAGGATGCGGTGCATCTCGGCGGTTCGCCGGTTCAGATCGGCCAGCTGCGCGCCCATGTCGGCGAGCAGGCGCTGTGTTTCGGCGGCCTGCTCCGCGTACTGCCGCTGTAGTTCGCCGGAGACGGCGACCCGCTTGCGGACGCCGGCATACCAGATGGCCGCGATGACCACGGCGGCGATGACGATGAGGAAGACCGAGGCGGCGATGTCCATCTAACTGTTTCCTTTGGGTACGGCGTCGCCGTCTCCGGCGGTGCTCAGGGTCGTGGCGGCGACCGCCACCACGTCGGGCGTGAGGTGCAGTGAGAACGGGGTGGCCTCGTAGTACTTGAGTGCCTTGCCGTCCGGGGACAACTCCAGATGCGCGGTGACCAGCCCGGCCTTCTCCAACTTCTTCAGGTGCACCTGAAGCAGCGCGCGGCTGATGCCCAGGTCACGGGCGAGTTGTGAGACGTAGGCGCGTTCGCCGGCCAACGCCGCGAGCACACGCAATCGGTGCGGGCTGGCCAGCGTGGCGAGGACCTCGACCAGCCGGTCACCGCTCAGCTCCCATACCTCACCTTGGCTCATGCCAACTATTATTGGCATACGCAAGTCAGAGCGTCAACTCGGGGTGGGGCGAGCGCCGCGGCAAGGGTATTTTCGACGCAACCGTCCGAATCCAATGGGGTACCTGCCCGGCGGCGGCGCGGCTCTACGACCGCCGGCGCCTGAGGCCGACCTCGTGGCGGCGCAGGAGGCAGTCGGCCGGCCGCTGCCGCCGGACCTGGTGGTTGTACGCCGACGGGGCGCATTCCGGCCTTCAGGTCGACGGCGGGTGGCTCATCCCGCCCGGCTTCGCGCCCTACCCGATCGGTGAGGCGTTGGAGAGCGGCCATGACGCCCGTCCCGGTCAGGGGTTGATCAGTCTCCAGTCGCCTTCGGAGATGACCTCAACTGTCCCATCGACCACCTTGATGGCGGTGTTGTCGTCGATGGCGTAAGTCGGGACCGGGATTCCGGACGCCCATTTCTGGATGTTGGACAGCTCGGTGTCCTCCATCTCCGGATGGTTGAGGTGGGGGTACAGCGTGAAATCCACCAGCCCCAGTGCCCGATCGGCGTCCTGCGCCATGTCGCTGCCGTCAGGAACGAATTGACTGTCGAATTCGGCGTCGCAGTTGTACGGGGTGACCGCGATGCTCCCGGCGCTGACCCCCACATAAACCGTGTCATTCAGCGACGGCAGAAGGTCGGCCAGGCCCGACTGGCGCAGCCAGTAGGTCAGGTACAGCACATCGCCGCCCCAGACGAGGAGGGCATCGGCCTCCCGGACCGCCGGGACCCAGTTCTCCTCTCGAATGGTCGGCAGCGCGGTGAGCTCCAACATCCCCAGGGATTTCCAACCGAGCTGGGACAGCGGGATCGAAGCCTGGCCGTGGATCGCCTTCCATGCCCTCTCAGCTCCACCGGGGAAGGGGTAGACCGCGGTGGGGATGAACAGGGCCGTGGATTCGGCGATCGGCTTGCCCAGCAGGTCGACGAGCGCGTCCGAGATGCTCGGGTTACAGATGCCCGACGACGTGAGAAGAAACTTCATGGAATCCGCTCTCCTGAAGCCACCACATGACGGCGATCATGTTGTCCATTGAGGCCAGCGTCCCGGCTCGCCGAGCCGAGCGACACACCGCTGGATCATCCGCTGGCGGCCGTCCAACCGTCAACCGCCTCCGCCCGCAGCGCTCCGCGAGCTGCACGGCAGGAGTCGGGCATGCCTCGGTGGCAGCTCGGTCCTCGTGACACGCTGCGGGTCCGGGCAGGAGACGTCAGCGAAGCGGATCGGGGAAGGGGACTTCTCCCCTCAGCGCCTTCTCGGCCAACTCCGTCCGCTCCGCATGAAGAACGTTGTCCTGCAGCGGGTGCCTGGGCACGTTGACACATCGCTGACCCGCCAAGACCTCACACACAGGGCACACTAGAAAGAGCCCACTCGACGGCACCAGCTCGACGCCCTGAGACAGCGCCGCCCTGCCGATCTTGACAATCGAGTGGTACAGGTCGGGGTCTTGATGCCGGGCGGCGGCAGCAGCCACCTCCCGCATCCCTTCCCAGAACAGTTCGGCAGCCCTTGGCTCCTCCACGTTGATGCGCACGCCTGCGCCTGCCCGCAACCAGGCCGACGAAACCTCACTATGGCGCCACCAAACAGATCTCAGGCCGTCACCGAGCCTGCGCCCGTTACTTGGCAATGTATTGATCGAGAGTGAGGGCATAGTCGATCAACACGGACCAGATGCCGTCTGAGCTGCCCGTTCATTGGTGGCTGGTGGTCAACGTTCGCTACTCCTGGTCGACCTCGGCGGACCGTTTGTGCGGCCCCGTCCCGGGTCGTCCCTATCCGGGCCGGTTGCTGTCATCGCTGCTGTCGATACCGCAGCGTGGCCAGTTGGCCGCCGAGCGTTCAGCACCCTTGGGTGCCATACTGCTCGACAACAACGCGCACGAGAACCGAGGACCGATGGCGGAGCTTCTCCTCAGTCGACCGCTTGATGCAGGTGGCCTGCTGAGGCGAATCTGGGTGAAGGTTGACGGGCAACGAGTGGCTGGGCTGCGGCCCGGTCAGTCGGCCAGAGTCAGCCTCGACGGGGGCGAGCATGTCGTCCACGCAACTCTGGACTGGATCCGCAGCGAACCCCTCGCCCTTCACCTTGACGCTGACGAGACCACATCCCTGGAAGTGTCATGCCCGGCGCGTGCCTACCTGCAGATGTTGTTTAAGCCATCACGGGCACTGGACCTGCGACGTAGCTGACCTCTTCCGTGTGAACGGACTACCAGCCGGCTATGAGCTGCACCAGCAGCAGGGGGTGAGCTTCCCGAGCACGCCGGTTGATATTTGACACGGCGGCCTCGGTTGATGTTTGACATGATCGCGCTGAAGTCGCGCCCGCTGGGCCCTGAACCAAGTCATGCTGAACGGATCGCAATAGGTGGCCGGTGATCTCCTACGGCGTGAGCATCGTCCGTCGACAACCCAGGTAGTCACCCGCCTCCTGCACGCATCGAACACGCGACAGAGACCCTTGCCCAACTGATCTAATCTCCCGTTATTACGCGTGCACGCCGCCAGAGGCTATCGGCGCTCGTAGGCTGGACGCTCTGGCTCGCAGCGGGCATCGGGCTGTTGCTCCGCCGGAATGGCCTGGGAGTTTGGCTGCTTACGGGCTCAGCCTTGCTCGCTCATCAGTGGTCGCGTAGTTTCAGCCGTCCTGAGGTGGGACCCGCCCAGAAGGAGCCACCATCGGCGGAGAAGACACTCGGCTGATGGCGTCAATGATCCAGGCCGTGGGCGTCGTCGGTGTTGCTGGCGTCCTAGTCACCGTGGTGGTCCTCGCGCTGATTTCCTTCTGGAAATCACGGCATCGCCAAGCAGACGATGACGCCGGCGACTTCCCGCTCAGCCCCCCACTGGATGGGGGCAGCGGTGGTGACACAGGTGATGGCAGCTGCTAGACCAGGGACCTGGTAAAGGGGCCGGCCGGGGGCCGGCGACCGTGCGTGGACAAGTCGGTTCAAGGCACGAAGCTATTCAGACCGAGGGTCACACGCACGGCCACCAGACCAGCCCAGCACAGTCAGGCTGCGACAGCGATCCTCACTGTCAGCCCAGGATCGCTCGGATGACCGCGGTGTTCCCGTCCAGTTCCAGAAGGTGTACGACCCACCCTCCCGGTTTGGGCTCGGCTCCGGGTTGGTCGCATCCGACTCGACCGCCGCCGTCGGCGTGTATCGCCACACTGCACCCGGGGCCTGCCAGGAAGCCGCCACCGCCGCCACCGCCATTGGCGTCGGTCAGTCGCACCCTGACACCGCCATCTTCCACGGAGGACGACACCGTCCATCTGCCGAGTGGGAATTTGACCGAACCGGAGAAGGACACTTTGCAGTCGCCGTCGGCACAGGCCTTGTACTTGGTGCCGCCCCCGCTCGGTGCCTGCGTCCTCTGTGCCGCTTTGGGCTCCTGTGACTCGTCCGCGGTGGGGGAGGAAGATGCGGAAGGTTCGGCGTCACGGGGACTTGGGGAGGAAGCAGCGCGGGAGGCGGTCGCGGTAGCGACGGTGTCAGGGCTCGACCACGTGGCATCGGAGGACGATTCCGCCTTGGAGTTACAGCCGGCTACGGCCAAGACCAGCAGTAAGGCCCCGATCGCTGTGCGTTTGGCGGAGGAAGGTCGGCAATGCTGCATGCGCGGAGTCTAGTGACCCGACTTTTGCCGGAACCCTGACGTCTGAGCCTGCCATGGCTGGAGCGCAGCTCGATGGCGGATCAGAGCGAACAGCAGTGGGTAGGCTGACCGATCCTCGGTCCTCCCCACAACGCCGCTGCGCCATCCCGATGCTCCTATGGAGTCAAGGGGCGAGTGCGGCGAAGTCGGCGCGTAGGGCGGTGTAGACGTCGCGGACGATGTAGCGCTTGACGCAGCGAGCACGCCGTCACCGTCTACGACGCCGATGCCCCGATCAAGGCCGTTCCCCGCCTCAGCACCTCCGACCTGAACCGCACCAAGGCCCAACACCAGATCACCGCCGCCCGAAAGGACTTCGCACCGTGAACAACGATTGGCAGGTCAACGGCCTACTGCTGCCTGGCCCGCTGATCCGCCTGCTCAACTCCGGCCGCTGGCGGCACCCCGGCGAACGCGCCCTCCGCCAGCTGATCCCCTGGCTCGACGACCCGCTGGACTTCATGACCACCATTGACGAGCTGCGCCTCCACAACCGTCTCATCGCCCAGCTGGACGCCGGCACGATGCAGTTCTTCCAAATCCGTCGAGGCGGCGCCGGCCAGCCGATCGCCATGCCGTGGCTCGACCTGGACCAAGCCGTCTTCATCGCCGAATGCCGCTACGCAGGGGACGACATCGCGGTGGCGCTGGACTATCGCACCAGCCCGATAGACCCACGCGTGTTGGCCACCGATACCGCCACACTCGCTCAACAACACCTCTCATGGCGGCAGGTCACACCGACTCTCAGCCAGTTCATCGACGCTTTGCACCTGCATTAGCCGGCCGGCATACCATCAGGACACCAAGCAAATCGATCACCACCCTGCGTCAAGCATCCCTGCGACGCCGTTCCGTCAACCATCATGCGAGACCAGGCATGGCCGGCGACCAACTCGTCACCGAGGTCACCCGCACCACCGTCAAACCGATCGCCCGGTTCAAGGTCCGCAAACCCGAGCCTGCCCGAAGGACGCCACGATGACACCGCGTTCGGGCCGTCGACCGGAGAGGCAGCGGTGTTCTAGAGGTAGCCGAGCTGACGCGCAAACTCCTGGTGAGCCGAAACGAGCTCAGCAAGCCGGATCGGCTTACGGGACACCACCGAGAGATCCTTCCCCTCCCTGGTCCACGGCGGCGGCAACGCGCTGATCCCCTCATCGAGAGCGACGCTGGCCGCCTCGGCTTCCCACCCCCGCCAGCGCAAACCCTCATAGAACTGCGTCACCGCGCCAGCGAGCATCGCATGCAGCCAGTCGCCATACCCGAGCTCAAGATCATGCCACGCCAGGTCCTCCGGGCCGAAGTAGTGCACCGTCGGCCTCGCGCCTGGCTCTGCCGGCAACCACGCGAACTGTCCGCCCATCACGTCGTAGGCAACGACCAGACGACCATCATCGGCATCCATCTCGGCAGTCACATCCGGCAGCCCGTCGTGCCCACCGCCGAGCACCCGAAGCCAACCGTGATCGATCACCAGCCCGCCACTGTTGGCCACCACCGCGCCGAGCCACGACCTGGTCGTGATTTCCAGGGCCGTCAGGCAGGCCGTTGCCCGCTCAGGGTCGGCCGGCAGCACCTCCACCGGATACGGAGCTGCTGCCACCAGCGCCGATATCTCGGGCCACTCAGACTTTTCCACCCCCTCAGCCTCCCAGGGGCATCAACCATGCGACGCTGAGGCCTGCAACAGGGGAAACAAGATCGTCTAGCCGGACGTGTCACGCAGGTCCCGAGGCTGATTGAGCGGCCTCATGATCCAATGGCGCAGTGGAACTCACCAAGCAGTTCAGTGAGCAGCAATACGCTCGGGCGCTGGAGTCATGGGGCTGGTTGGATCTCGCCGGCAAGGCTCCGCGGTTCACCTCACTGTTCGGCGATGTGTTCCTTGAGTCTTCCGACGGGGCGTGGTGGTTCCTCGACACCTTCGAAGGGCAGCTCGTACGGGGGTGGGACTCAGGTGCCGATCTGACCGCCGAATTGGACACCGAGGGTGGCCAGGACAGGTACCTCCTGGGCCCCCTCGCCATGGCCGCATACCACCGGCGCGGGCTTCACCTGGACGCCAGCCAGATCTACGCCTACGCGCCACGCCGATCGTCACGGGCAGTTTCGGCGTCGATCAAATTCAGACGTTCGACTTCGTTGCGGTGGTCAATACCGTCGGCCAGCTCCACGAGCAGCTACGAAACAATCCCAGCTAGGACCTGCGAAACGGGCCACAGTGCCCGCCACGACGTTGGTCGCGGCAGCCAACGGCGAGCGAGTCCACGTCGGCACAGCAGACCTTACGTCGGCGGCCCATCCTGCCGCGCCTAGCTTGCTGAAGCTGCCGCACCTCACCCGGATTTGCGGCGCACATCAGCTTGTCGGATCAGAGGCCGGCAGCTGCACAGGTCACGGCATCTGCGCCCGCTACTTGGCGTTGAAGTAGCTGGCCTCCGGGTGGTGGACCACGATCGCGTCGGTGGCCTGCTCCGGCATCAGCTGGAACTCCTCGGACAGCTCGACCCCGATCCGCTCCGATCCGAGCAGGTCCACGATCTTCGCCCGGTCCTCCAGGTCAGGGCAGGCCGGGTAGCCGAACGCGTACCGGCAGCCCCGGTAGTCGTTGCGCAGCAGACCGGCCAGGTCCGTCGGGTCGTCGTGGCCCAGCGGACGGCCGTCGGGCAGGGTCATCTCGGCCCGGATGCGTCGGTGCCAGTACTCCGCGAGCGCCTCGGTGAGCTGCACGGACAGGCCGTGCACCTCCAGGTAGTCGCGGTACTCGTTGCGGGCGAACAGCTTCGCCGCGTACTCGCTGACCGGCTGGCCCACGGTGACCAGTTGCAACGCGACCACATCGAGCTGGTCGCCCTTGGGCTTGAAGAAGTCCGCCAGGCAGAGCCGCCGCTCCTGGCGCTGGCGAGGGAACGAGAACCGGGCGCGCTCCGCGTGCCCGTTCTCGTCGAGCACCACCAGGTCATTGCCTTCGGAGTACGCGGGGAAGTAGCCGTACACCACGGCTGCCTCCAGCACCTGGTCGGCGATCAGCCGGTCCAGCCAGTAACGCAGACGCGGCCGGCCCTCGGTCTCCACCAGCTCGTCATAGGACGGACCGTTGCCACCTCGTGCGCCGTTCAGCCCCCACTGCCCACGGAAGGTGGCCCGCTCGTCGAGCAGCGCCGCGTAGTCGGCCATCGGCACGCCCTTGATCACCCGCGTGCCGAAGAACGGCGGGGTGGGCACGGCCACGTCCACTGCCACGTCGGAGCGGGTCGAGGAGTCGTGCAACTCCGGCAGGGACTCGCTGACCATGGACCGTTGCCGTTCCCGGCGGGCCCGCCGCGCCGCAAGCGCCGCTTCCCGCTCCGGGTCGATCACCGGCGCGCCGCCACGCTTGGCGGTCATCACCTTGTCCATCAGGGACAGCCCCTCGAAGGCGTCCCGGGCGTAGTGCACCTGCCCGGGGAACATCGACCGCAGGTCGTCCTCGACGTACGCGCGGGTCAGCGCAGCCCCACCCAGCAGGACGGGCCAGCGCTCCGCGACCCCGCGCGTGGCCATCTCGGCGAGGTTTTCCTTCATGATGACGGTGCTCTTGACCAGCAGCCCAGACATGCCGATGGCGTCGGCGCGGTGCTGCTCTGCGGCGTCCAGGATGGCGTTGATCGGCTGCTTGATGCCGATGTTGACGACCTCGTAGCCGTTGTTGGACAGGATGATGTCGACCAGGTTCTTGCCGATGTCGTGCACGTCGCCGCGCACGGTGGCGAGCACGATGCGACCCTTGCCGCCGTCCTCGGTGGCCTCCATGTGCGGCTCCAGGTACGCCACGGCGGTCTTCATCACCTCGGCGGACTGGAGCACGAACGGTAGTTGCATCTGGCCGGACCCGAACAGCTCACCGACCACCTTCATGCCGTCCAGCAGGATGTCGTTGATGATCGACAGCGGGGACCGGCCGCCGGCCATCGCCTCGTCCAGGTCGGCTTCCAGGCCGTTGCGCTCACCGTCGATGATCCGCCGCTTGAGCCGCTCGTCCAGTGGCAGCGCCGCCAACTCCTGCGCCCGGCTGGCCCGGGCGCTGGTCACGTCGACGCCCTCGAACAGCTCCAGGAAGCGCTGCACCGGGTCGTACCCCTCGCGGCGTCGGTCGTAGACCAGGTCCAGGGCGACCTCGCGCTGCTCGTCGGGGATCTTCGACATCGGCAGGATCTTGCTGGCGTGCACGATCGCCGACGTCAGACCGGCCTGCACGCACTCGTGCAGGAACACCGAGTTGAGCACCTGCCGGGCGGCCGGGTTGAGCCCGAAGGAGATGTTCGAGATGCCCAGCGTGAAGTTGACGCCCGGGTAGCGGCGGGTGATCTCCCGGATCGCCTCGATCGTCTCGATGCCGTCGCGGCGGGTCTCCTCCTGGCCGGTGGCGATCGGGAAGGTCAGCGCGTCGATCAGGATGTCGGAGCGGTCCAGGCCCCACCGGCCGGTCAGGTCGTCGATCAGCCGCGCCGCGACCCGGACCTTCCACTCCTGGGTACGTGCCTGCCCCTCCTCGTCGATGAGCAGCGCCACCACCGCGGCGCCATGCTCGCGGACGATCGGCATCACCCGCGCGTACCGGGAGTCGGGACCGTCGCCGTCCTCGAAGTTCACCGAGTTGACCACGCACCGGCCGCCGAGCATCTCCAGACCGGCCTCCACCACATTCGGCTCGGTGGAATCCAACATGATCGGCAGGGTCGACGCGGTGGCGAACCGGCCGGCCAGCTCCCGCATGTCCTGCGTGCCGTCGCGGCCGACGTAGTCCACGCACAGGTCGAGCAGGTGCGAGCCGTCGCGGGCCTGACTGCGGGCGATCTCCACACAGGCCCGCCAGTCGCCGGCGAGCATCGCGTCCCGGAACGCCTTCGAGCCGTTGGCGTTGGTCCGCTCCCCCACCATCAGCACCGACGCGTCCTGGGCGAACGGCACCGGGTGGTAGACCGAGGAGACACCCGCCTCGTGCCGGGGCTCGCGCGCCGGGGCGGTGACGCCGTGCAGCCGCTCGGACAACACCCGGATGTGCTCCGGGGTGGTGCCGCAGCAGCCGCCGACCAGCCCCACGCCGTACTCGGTGATGAACCGCTCCAAGGCCTCGGCCAGCTCCACGGGAGTCAGCGGGAAGTACGCCCCGTCGGCGGTCAGCACCGGCAGGCCGGCGTTCGGCATCACCGACAGCGGGATGCGGGAGTGCTGCGACAGGTACCGCAGGTGCTCGCTCATCTCCGCCGGGCCGGTCGAACAGTTGAGCCCGATCAGGTCCACCCCGAGCGGCTCGATCGCCGCCAGGGCCGCACCGATCTCGCTGCCCACCAGCATCGTGCCGGTGGTCTCCACCGCCACGTGGCAGATGATCGGCACCGACTGGCCCAGCTCGGCCATCGCCCGCTTCGACCCGACCACGGCCGCCTTGACCTGGAGCAGGTCCTGGCAGGTCTCGATGATCAGCGCGTCCGCGCCACCGACGATCAGACCGGCGGCGTTCTCCTGGTACGCGTCGCGCAGGGTCGCGTAGGCGGCGTGCCCGAGGGTGGGCAGTTTGGTGCCCGGCCCGATCGACCCGAGCACGAACCGGGGCCGCTGCGGGGTGCTGGCCGCGTCGGCGGCTTCCCGGGCGATGCGGGCACCCGCCTCGGACAGCTCCCGGATGCGCTGCGGGATGTCGTACTCGGCGAGGTTGGCCAGGTTGGCGCCGAACGTGTTGGTCTCCACGCAGTCCGCGCCGGCGGCCAGGTAGGCGTCGTGCACCCCACGCACCACGTCCGGCCGGGTGACGTTGAGGATCTCGTTGCACCCTTCGAGGCCGTCGAAGTCGTCGAGCGTGAGGTCCGCGGCCTGCAGCATCGTGCCCATCGCCCCATCGGCGATGAGAATCCGGTCGGCCAGCACATCCATCAACGAAGTCCGCACCCGTTCAGGTTAGTGCCGTCCCCACCGCACCCAGCGCCCCTCGGCACCCGATCCCATATTGTGTCAGCGGGATCACCCTGTCTGGTTCGTTCGTGTATGACCGGTCGTCGGTCCGGTGGACCGGCGCGGCCGACGGGCCGCATCCCTGCCCGGCACGTAGGCTGGCGGACGTGAAGGACAACAGGGACGCCGCTGTGCCACACGGTATGACGACCGGGCGCGATCCCGGCGCCGACCGCGACGAGCAGGGTGAGGTGACGGCGTGACCGAGTTCGACGGACTGCCGGTGCTGCGGTCCCCGGTGGCCATCGCCGCCTTCGAGGGCTGGAACGATGCCGCCGACGCGTCCACCGCGGCCGTCGAGCACCTGGAACAGGTCTGGAACGCGCGGCAGATCGCCGAGCTGGACCCGGAGGACTTCTACGACTTCCAGGTCAGCCGACCCACCATCACCATGGCCGACGGGGAGACCCGCCGCGTGGAGTGGCCGACGACCCGGTTCATGGTGGCCAGCCCGGAGGGCACCGACCGCGACGTGGTGCTGATCCGCGGCATCGAGCCGAGCATGCGCTGGCGGACGTTCTGCGAGCAGGTGCTGGAGATCTGCCACAGCCTCGAGGTCGAACGGGTGGTGCTGCTCGGCGCGCTGCTGGCCGATGTTCCCTACACCCGGCCGCTGCCGATCAGCGGCAGTGCGTCCGACGCGCAGGCCGCCGAGCGTTACCAGCTCACCCCCACCCGCTACGACGGGCCGACCGGCATCGTCGGTGTGCTGCACGACGCCTGCACCCGCGCCGAGGTCGACGCCGTGTCGTTCTGGGTGCACGTGCCGCACTACGCCAACAACCCGCCCTGCCCCAAGGCCACCCTCGCCCTGCTGCACCGGGTCGAGGAGGTCGTCGACCTGCCGGTGCCGATGGCCGACCTGGCCGAGGAGTCCGCCGAGTGGGAGCAGCGGGTGCGCAGCGCCGCCGAGCAGGACGCCGAGCTGGGCGAATACGTTCGTGAGCTGGAGGAACGGGTCGGCGACGAGGGCATCACCCCGTTGACCGGCGACGAGATCGCCCAGGAGTTCGAGAAGTACCTGCGCCGACGGGGCGGTTCAGCCGGCCCGACCGCCGGCTCCTGGTAGCCAACTGTTCGCTGCGGGCCCTCGGACTTTCTCTGGTCCGGGGGCCCGTTTTTGGCGTGTCCGGGGTGGCGCGGTCACACCCGCTAGGGCATCCTAGGAACCTAGATGTGATCAAGGAGGCGGGTGTGCAGATCAATCCCGGGGCCGCCGAGTTCCCGCACCGACAGATTGCCACGCAGCTCAAGGCCCAGGTCCGCCGCGGCGACTGGGGGCCCGGCGAGCGACTGCCGTCCATCCCGGCCATCGCTGAGATGTTCGGCGTCGCCAAGCAGACAGTGCAACGCGCCGTCGACCAACTGCGGGTCGAGGGCATCCTGATCACCAAGCCCGGCTCCGGTACGTACGTCCGGGGCACCCGCCGCCGACTCAACCGACTCTCCCGAGGGCGGTACGGCGGCTTCCGCGGCTACCACACCGACCTGGCCGCCCGGTACCGCCAACAACTCGTCTCCGTCGGCCACTCCCCCGCCCCCGCCGAGGTCGCCGACGCGTTCGGGGTGCCCGACGGCACCAACCTGCTCTGCCGCCGACACCTCGTCCGCACCGACGACTCCCCCGTCGAGGTCGGCGCGTCCTGGTTCCTGCCCCGCGACACCGCCGGCACCTCGCTGGAGCGCACCGAGGCCTTCGGCCGCCCCCTCTATCAGGAGGCGGAGGAAGCGACCGGGCGGCGGTACGTCTCCGCCACCGACACGATCAGCGCCCGCCAGCCCAGCCGGGAGGAGGCCGAGACACTCCAGATCCGGCCGGACACCCCGGTGCTGCACCTGCTGCACGTCGCGTACGACACGCACCACAAGCCGATCGAGGTGGCCCAGGCCACCTGGCCCGGCCCGATGACGACCCTCACCGAGGAATACAAGATCCCCGCCCCGACCCCCGACCCGGAACCCGACCCCGGACTGGTCCTGGGCTGACCCGGTCCCGCCCACGCCCCGCGCGATCCGCGCCCATCCCGTTGATCATGAGGTTGACGGGTCCGGCGGAGATCAAACCGCCCGTCAACCTCATGATCGACGGGGGGTGTCGCGGTGATCGACTCGGGTTGCAGGAAATCGGGGCATCACACCGGCCCGGACACCGCGACTTCCTGAAAGCCGAGTCGATCACGCCCGCCGCGGCGAGGCGCGCGGCGCTGCGGCACGCGTACCGCCTGCCGGGAGAGGTGCTCAGAGGCGGATGCCCAGGAGGGCGTCCACCGTGTTCGCGAAGAGGGCGGGCGCTCCGGCGTCATCCGTGGCGCCGGCGAGGGTCGCCTCGGCCCAGCGGTCGGCGACCGCCAGGGCACCGGGGGTGTCGAGGTCATCGGCCAGGCGCTCGCGTACGCCGGCCAGCAGCTCGGCCCCGGACGACCCGGCCGGCGCGGCGGCGGCCCGCCGCCAACGGTCCAGGCGCTCCTTGGCGGTCGTGAGCAGCTCGTCCGTCCAGGTGCGGTCGCTGCGGTAGTGCCCAGAGATCAACGCCAGGCGGACCGCCATCGGGTCGACCTTGTCTGCGCGCAGCCGGGACACGAAGACCAGGTTGCCGCGGGACTTGGACATCTTTTCGCCGTCCAGGCCGATCATCCCGGCGTGCACGTAGTGCTCGGCGAACGGCGCCTGACCGGTGAGCCGCTCGGCGTGCGCGGCGGACGCCTCGTGGTGCGGGAACAGCAGGTCGTTGCCGCCGCCCTGGACGTCGATCCGGTCACCGAGCAGGTTCAGCGCGATGACCGCGCACTCGATGTGCCATCCCGGGCGGCCCGGACCCAGCTCCCCGCCCGGCCAGGACGGCTCCCCCTCGCGGGCGCCACGCCACAGCAGCGGGTCCAGTGGGTCGCGCTTGCCGGCGCGGTCGGGGTCACCGCCGCGCTCCGGGAAGATCTCCAGCATCTGCTCGCGGGTCAGGTTCGACTCGTAGCCGAACCGGCCCGTGGCGGAGATATCGAAGTAGACGTCGCCGGTGCCGTCGTCGAGGCGGTACGCGGCGCCGTCCTTGACCAGCACCTCGACCTTGTCGGCGATGTCCGGGATGGACTCGACAGCGCCCACGTAGTGCTCCGGAGGGATGATCCGCAGCGCCTCCATGTCCTCGCGGAACAGCGCCGTCTCCCGCATCGCCAGGACCACCCAGTCCTCGCCGTCGCGGGCGGCCCGCTCCAGCAGCGGATCGTCGATGTCGGTGACGTTCTGCACGTAGCGCACCGGGCGGCCGGCGTCCCGCCACATCCGCTGCACCAGGTCGAACGTGATCATGGTGGCGGCGTGGCCGAGGTGGGTGGCGTCGTACGGGGTGATGCCGCAGACGTACATGCTCCCCGCGTCGGCCGGTTCGCTCGGGTGGACACCCTGCCGCGCCGAGTCGTACAGCGCCAACGGCTCACCCCTGCCCGGCAGCCGTGGCACCTCGTGTCCCGCCCAAGACTCCATGGGATCAGCCTAGCCAGCCCGACGACGAGGTCGGAGCGCCTCACGGGTGATCAAGATGACAACGGGTCACATGGGTGGCCAGGGGATCGCCGGCCAGTCCTCCGGTGGCTGCGGGAAGCGGCCGGTCTCGCGCAACCGGTCGATCCGGGAGGCCACCTCGGTCACCTCACTGATGGTGAGGTGGTCGGCCAACTCCGCGCCGAGCGCGCCGGCGATCTGCCCGGCGAGCCCGTCGAGCATCTCCACGGCGTCCGCGGGCAGCTGCTTGCCGGCCCAACCCCAGAGCACCGTACGCAGCTTGTCCTCCACGTGGAAGCTCACCCCGTGGTCCACGCCGTAGATCCGGTCGTCGGCACCGACCAGCACGTGAGCGCCCTTGCGGTCCGCGTTGTTGATCACTGCGTCGAGCACCGCGAGGCGGGCCAGCCGGGGGTCGTCGGCGTGCGCGAGGGCGTACGCGGCGCCGTCGTCGTCGCGGGCCGCGGCGATCGGGAACCAGCGTGGCGGCAGCTCACCGGCCGGCAGGAACCCGACCAGCGGGTCGGCGTCCTCCGGCTCGTCGATCCACAGCTGGCAGGAGCCGGGGCCGAACGGGCCGTCACGCAGCACGGTGGGCGGCACCAGGTCCCAGCCGGTCGCCCGGGAGACCAGGTATGCCGAGACCTCCCGGCCGGCCAGCGTGCCGTCGGGGAAGTCCCACAGTGGGCGCTCGCCCCGGACCGGTTTGTAGACGCAGCGGGCGGTGACCCCCTCCAGGGTCAGGATGCCGCGCAGGGTCGTGTTGGACGCGTCGACCAGCCGACCTTCCAGGTCGAGCACGCCGTCACGCAGCAGCCGCAGCGCGGCGTCGCCGTCCTGGCGAGGCTGGAGGCCGGACGAGGTCACCGGTGATAACCGTTGTGCCGCGGGCACAGGTGCCCGGCGGGGTCCAACGGTTGGCCGCAGAGCGGGCACGGCGGCCGGCCCGCGTTGACCACTCGCCGGGCCCGCTCGATGAACTGGCGGGTCGCCTGCGGGGTGAGCCGGACCCGGAGCCGGTCCAGGTCCTCGTCCGGCTCTTCGTCCTCGTCGTCGTCTTCGTCCTCGTCGTCCTCGTCGCCCAGCTCGACCTCGGGCTCCACCTCGCCCGCGGCGATCGCCTCGATCACCACGGTCGCGGTGTCCACGTCGAAGGCCAGCCCGAGGGTCCCGACCCGGAACTCCTCGTCGACCGGAGTGTCCAGTGGCTCGTTGTCGCCAATCACCGGCGCCAGCTCGGGCAGATCCACCCCGAAGCGACGTTGTGCCTCGGTGAGCAGCTCCTCCAGCTTCTCGGCGAGCAGGGACACCTGGACCTTCTCCAGCGCGACGCTGACCAGCCGGCCGCCGCCGCGAGCCTGCAGGAAGAACGTGCGCTCCCCCGGCGGCCCGACAGTCCCGGCGACGAACCGCTCCGGCGGTTCGAAGGCGTGCACCTGGTGGGTCATACCCACGACCCTATCCGGCCCGCCATGGCACCGCGCACCCCACCGACCCGAATCACCGTGGTCCCCGCCACGCCCGGCGCACCGGCCCTTGCACCCGGGCGTGGCGCACTCCGGCTCACCGGCCGGCCCCCGCGCCGCCGCCAACCGGGGCGTCGGAGTCGGCCGCGCTCGTCGCCGCCCGCGCCGCCCGGCGGCGCTTGCGTGGCGGCGGCGCCAGTGCGGCCAGGTCGCCCCCGGTGTCGTTGAGCCGCAGCAGGAACGGCCGCAGCGTCGTATACCGGATCGCCGTCACCGACGCCGGGTCGGCAACGATCCGCTGAAAAAGATCAAGATGTACGCCGAGCGCGTCGGCCACGATCGCCTTGATCACGTCGCCGTGGCTGCACGCCAGCCAGACCGCCTCCGGGCCGTGCTCGGAGGTGATCCGCGCATCCCATGCGCGCACCGCCGCGACCGCCCGTGCGGCCATCGCCGCCATCGCCTCACCCTGCGGGAAGACCACGGCGCTGGGGTGCTGCTGGACCACCGGCCAGAGCGGCTCCTTCGCCAGCTTCTTCAGTGGCTGTCCTTCCCAGGCTCCGTAGCCGCACTCGATCAAGCCCTCCTCCACGAGCGGGTCGGCGTCGGGCAGCGCGAGCTCCAGGGTCTGCCGGCACCGGATGAGCGGGCTGGTCACCACCGCGGCGAGCGGCACCGACCGCAGCCGCTCGCCGACCGCGGCCGCCTGGGCCCGGCCCGTCTCGTCCAGCTCGACCGGCTGGCGGCCGGCCAGGCCGCCGTCGGCGTTCGCGGTCGTCCGGCCGTGTCGCAGAAGCAGAAGGGTCGCCACGGGGACCACCCTATGACCTGCGTCCGACCGGCAGCATCGCCCTCCGGCCTGCCCGTGTCCGCGTCGCCCGGTGGGATCGGACGGGAAACGGATCGAGCCGCCGCCTTGGCGGTAAAATACTGAATGCCCGGGTTGTCCGGGACCTCTGTCCGGAGGGTGTGAAAGGCGATGGGCGACCCGGCACCCGCGCAGGCCTCGGCCATCTCGGACCCGCAGGACGTGTACGGGGAGTTCCGGCGCCCGCTCCTGGTCCTCGCCCTCACCACCGGCATCGCCGGCTTCGTGGACGCGTTCGCCTTCCTGCGCTACGGCGCGTTCGTCGCCAACCAGTCGGGCAACGCCGTCCTCCTGGGCATCGGCCTCGCCGGACGACACGCCGCCTGGCCCGAGTCCGCGGCCTCACTGATCGCGTTCGCCGCCGGGACGGGCGTGGTCTCACAGGTACGCGCGGCACGGAGCCCGTGGTCGCCGTCCTTGCGTGGACTCGCCTGCGCCGTGGCCACACTGGCGCTCTGGGCGGTGCTCAACGTCCTGCTCCACCACGGCCGGCAGGGCGGACCGCCGCGGATCGCGCTGGCCGCCGCGGGTGGCTTCGCCATGGGCGCGCTGGCGACCCTGTTCGTCCGCACGGCCGGGATCACCACCCACATCACCTACCAGTCGGGCACGGTGGCGAAGATCGGCGAACGCGTCGGGCGTTGGCTCGCCGGACCGGACACCCGCCGGAAACGGGCCCGGCAGGGCACCTTCCTCGGGCTCCTGGCGCTGCTCTGCTACGCCACCGGGGGTGGCATCGGAACGCTGGCGCAGCAACAACCACGCTGGGTGCCGGCCTGGGGAACGCTCGCCCTGTCCGCAGTGTCGTTCCTGCTCCGTTCCCGCCGGTCGAAGAGGTGACCGAGGCCCGCGCCGACGTGCACCAGCTCAGCGGACGTCCGTCGCGAGCTGGACGTCCTGCACGAAGCACTCCGAGCGCTCGGCACCGTAACGACCCAGCACGTCCAGCACGGCGGACACCGCCTCGCGTTCCACCACGACCTCGACCCGGGCGCGGCCCACGAGGTCCTGGTCCTGCCAGTAGCCCCGGGGCAGCGAACGCGCAGTCGGTTCGGCGGTGGAGACCGTGGCGTCGAAGAGCACGATGGAGGTGGCTCCCGCACCGACCAGGGCGTCCCGTAGCTCCCGCGTGGTCGGCAGCAGCGTCGGATTGACCGTCGCGGTGACCAGCCGGGCGTTCTGGGCCGGCCGGGCGGGCCGTTCGGCGCCGCGTTCCCGTCCGGGTTCGCGTCGACGCTGCGGTGCGCCAGTGCCGTTGAGGCCCGCAACACCGCCCAGGTGGTACGCGTCGGCGTCCTGCTGGGCGTGGTCGAGGTTGTCCTGCTCGTCGGCGGGGGCACGGAGCCCGAGGACGGCCTGCACGGCGGCGGCGATCGCCCAACTGAGCACGAAGGAGAAGGCCACCACGGCGACCACGCCGACGATCTGGTGCCAGAGCAGGGACCCGCCGCCGCCGAAGAGGAGACCGTCCTTGCCGAGCGGGTTGACGCCACTGTCGCCGAAGAAGCCGACCAGCAGCGAGCCGAGCATGCCGCCGACGAAGTGGACCGCGAGGACGTCCAGCGCGTCGTCGAGCCGGAGCAGATACTTCAACCGCAGCGCGAAGTGGCAGACGATTCCGGCGATCGCTCCGATGGCGATGGCGGAGAGCGTGTTGACGTACCCGGCGGCGGGGGTGACCGTCGCGAGTCCCGCGACAGCGCCGGAGACGCCACCCACGACGGTGCTGTGGCCGTCCTTCACCCGCTCCGCCACCAGCCAGACGAGCATGCCGGCGGCGGCCGCGAGATGGGTGTTGATCAACGCTTGGGCAGCGAGCCCGTTGGCCTGTAGCCCGTCCCCGCCGTTGAAGCCGAACCATCCGAACCAGAGGATGCCCGCCCCGAGGATGGTCAGCGGGATGGAGTTGGGCGGGGAGGCGGTGCGGGGCCAACCACGGCGGCGTCCGACGACCAGCAGGGTGCCGAGCACCGCCGCTCCCGCGGAGGCGTGGACCACCATCCCACCGGCCCAGTCCTGGGTGCCGAACCGCGCCAGCCAGCCGTCGGGGTGCCACAGCCAGTGCGCGATCGGCGCGTAGACCACGATGGACCAGATCGCCAGGAACGCGACCCAGCCGGCGAACCTCAACCGGCCCGCGGTGGCGCCGGTGATCAGCGCGGGGGTGATCACCGCGAACATCATCTGGTACGCCACGAACGCCAGGGTCGGGATCGTCACCTGGCCGGTCACCACGTGCAGGTGGGGCGCGGGCGGGACCCGGAGGTCGTTCAGCCCGAAGAGTTCGAGGTTGCCGAAGAGACCGGTGCCGGCGTCGTCGCCGAAGGCGATGGTGTAGCCGACCAGCACCCAGGTCAGGCTGACAACCCCCAGCGCGACCATGTTCTGCTGCAACATCGCGAGCACGTTGCGGGTGCGGACCATTCCACCGTAGAAGACGGCCAGGCCCGGGGTCATGAACAACACGAGGCCAGCGCAAACCAGCACCCAGGCGGTGTCGCCCGAGTTCACCGCGTCCTGAGCGAGCACGGAAGCTCACCTCTCCTCTCGGTACGGTCAGACGGAGTGCTTCACCGTCGAGACGACGGTCTCCTTGGCGCGTTCGTGGTTGGGCACCGGCGCGAAGTGCCGTTTGGGCAGCAGCAGCAACCAGGTGGCGATGTTGAAGGGTCCGGTGAGCACCGGGATTGCCAGTGGGGTGAGCACTGTCGCCAGGGCCATCTGGACGAAGAGCGTCAAGGCGATTCCGAAGAGGGTGTAGAGGGTCACCAGCGCTCCGGGACGGTGCAGCACCGCACCAACGGCGATCGCCGTCAACACCGCGTTGAAGCCGAACAGGCCCTTGTCCAGGGAGGCCGCGTCGGCGCCGAACCAGAGCGCCAGCAGTGTCGCGCCGACCGCGCCGATCACCGCGAAGAGCGCCGACCAGCGGGAGTTGACCAGCAGCGCGACCAGGATGATCAGGCCGGTGACCCAGCTGTTGATCAGATAGATCTGGGAGACCCCGCGCAGGAAGGTGGGGACCAGGTCCCAGTCGAAGCGGCCACCGGTCAACTGCCCCTCGCCGGGAAACATCGGCTTCAGGTTGGTCAGCACGGTGAACCGGTCGAACTGGTACGCGGCCAGCAGCAGCACCCAGGTGGTCAGCACGAACGGCATGGTGAACGCGGTCAGGCCCCAGGTCTTGAAGATCGCGTTCAGGGCCAGGGTGACAACTGTCGTGGCGATCGCTCCGAGCACCAGGTAGAGCCACATCAACGGCCGGTCGTCGAGGAATGTCGGGACGGCGATCCCGGTCAGCAGCGGGCTGAAGCCGAACAGTCCCTTGCGCAACGAGGGCTCGTCCACCCGCAGGGCGACGGCCGTGGCGGTGCCGACGACGAGACCGAGGACCGCTCCCCCGAGGATCCGTGGTTGCCCGTTCTCGAACGCTCCCCAGGCGATCGCGACGAGGACGAGCAGCCCGGTGAGCGGGTTGTTCTGCAGGACGACCTGTGCCGGCCCGCGCAGGCAGGCGTCGACGAACCCGATCAGAGGGTTGTGGTCACTCAGCCTGTCCCAGCTGCGGGTCACGCTCGGCACGGCATCTCCTCAGTCCGTCATCGCCAGCTGAAGGCCGGCGGGAAGGTCCGGCCGGTCACCTCTTCGCGGGCGGCCACGCAGAAGGCACGGACCGCGGCACGGACCGGCTCCGTCTCCTGGCCGAGGACCTTGAAGATGAGGCCCGCGTCGTTCGGCAGTCGGCTGACGGCGCTGGCCAGTGGTGTCTCCTCGTCCCAGACCGGCGTCGAGGTCCGTTCGTGGACGCGGGCGGCCCGCTCCGGGCTGGTGAGGAGTACGACGTTGCCGAAGATGTGGAAGCGATCCATGACGCCGAGCCGCGCCACCGGGAACTGCCCGGGAGCCACCACGAACTTCTCCACGAACAACTGCCGGCCGTCGGGACGCTCCGCGCGCAACGAGGAGGAGAAGAGGTCGTAGGCGAAGAGTTCCCCGTCGCCGTAGTACTTCCGGCCGGGCTGGAGAACCTCGCCGTAGAGCATGGTGGCGCTCTCCGGGAGCCGCACCCGGGTGTCGGTGACGAACCGGCTGCCCCGGTACGGGATCACGGGCTCCGGGAGGTATTCGAGGTAGGTGTCCTCGGCCAGGGTGAAGCGCTGGATCTGCGAGCCGTAGTTCGCGTCCATCTCCTGGATCTTGGTGGCGGCCTGGGTGACCAGGTGCGCCTGGCTGCCCGGTGCCAGGTCGACGTCCATGTGCAGGCGGTCGCCCTGGAGCACACCGCCGGAGGTGGTGAGGATCATGACGCAGGGCAGCTGCGGCATCTCCTCGTCCCAGTAGAGCGCCCGCTGGACGAGCAGCGGTGACTGCCGGTAGAGGTCGTGCAGGATCGTCCGGTCACCGCGCCGTTCGAACCCGAGGCGCAGCACGCCGACCTTGCCGTTGGACGCGGCGGGCAGCTGTGCCGGTTGGTCCTGGTACGGCGCCAGTTCCCGCGCACCATCCAGTGTGATCATGCGACCACTTCGGCGTCGAAAAGCGCGTTGCGGCGGATCAACGAGACGAGTTCGTCGATGCCCTCACCCGTCTTGCAGTTGGTGAACATGACCGGCTTGCCGTTGCGCGTCACGTCCGCGTCGCGGGCCATGAGCTCGAGGTCGGCATCCACGTAGGGGGCGAGGTCCGTCTTGTTGATCACGAGGATGTCGGACTTGGAGATCCCCGGGCCGTTCTTGCGCGGGATCTTGTCGCCGGCCGCCACGTCGATGACGTAGATGAAGTAGTCGACCAGGGCGGGGCTGAACGTCAGGGTGAGGTTGTCGCCGCCGCTCTCGATCAGCACCACGTCGCTGTCCGGGAACCGGGACTCCATGTCCTCCACCGCCGCCAGGTTCATGCTCGGGTCCTCGCGCACGGCGGTGTGCGGGCAGGCCCCGGTCTCCACCCCGAGGATCCGTTCCTCGACGAGGACCCCGGTCAGGGCGCGCCGGACGTGTTTCGCGTCCTCGGTGGTGACGACGTCGTTCGTGATCACCAGTACGCGCAGCCCGTTCTCCACGAAACGGGGCACGACAGCCTCGATGATCGCGGTCTTGCCGCTGCCCACCGGGCCGCCTACGCCGATACGACTTGCCGACTTCATGATGTGACCAGTCCTTCTGGGAGACGTGTTGAGGGTCAGAAACGTGTGGATCGCGGAGGTCAGCCCTCAGCTCATGAACATCCGCACGTGGATGTGCTGGTGCGCGCCGGCCAGGACGTCGATGTGCGGCCCGAAGGTCTGCATGTCGTCGAGGTCGGCGGTGCGCACGTCGCGGTAGTCGTCGGTGACCTTCTCGTTGACCGCGAACAGGATCGACTGCGCGTCGAGGTGGTCGACCCGCATCAACCGGATGGCGGCGCTGAGCACCGTCGAGGCGGCGCCGTACTGGTGGGCCGCGAAAGCGTCCTCCTCGGGCACCCCGAGGTCGGCGAAGATCACCCCGAGCGCGACCGGGTAGGTGACCGGCGCGCCCGACGCCGACTCGCCGAGCCGCTTCTTGAGCAGGGTCTCCCCGACGATCCGTGTCGCGGCCTCCGCCAGCTTGCGCCCCATGCGTACGGACATGGTCCGCATCTCTTCGTTGATCTTGCGCAGGTGCACGGCCTCGTCGGCGCGTCGGATCCGGTCCAGGTCTCCCGCGACGGCGGCACGGTGCCCGGCGAGCAGGGCGACACCGTCCCCGGTGGCGGCGAGCCGGGTGACCGTCCGGACATAGTCCTGGAGGGTCTCCCGATCGTGCACAACGCCGTGCTGGACGGCCATCTCCAGACCGCTGGAGAAGGAGAAGGCGCCGACCGGGAAGACCGAGTCGCCGAACTGCAGCAGCTTCAGGGTTTCCGCCATGGTGCGCACCGTCCGGCCCCGCTCAGTTGAGGTCGGCGGGGAGATGGGAGTGCGGCGTCGAGTCGGCGCCACCGAACAACCGCCGCGACTCGTGCGGCGCGAGGTACGCGATGACCTCGGTGCCGGGAACGAACTCGTGGGTGATCCCGGTGAAGGCGTGGGTGCGCATCACCGAGTCCATGACCTTGCGGTCCACGGTCAACGGGACGTACATCTTCGTGCCCTTGACCACGGCCGGCCAGTGCTGGTTGCCGATGGCGTGACCGAGCTCGACGGCGGAGCGGATGAGCAGCTCGGCCGACTCGCCGCGCAGCTTGTCGAGGTGGACCACCATCACCTCGCCCAGCTGCACCCGGGCCACCACCGCGGTGGCGCTGAGGTCATCCCAGGCGAGGACGTCGCCGTCGCGCAGGCGGACGCCACGCGCCAGCGCCACCGACAGCTCCGCCCCGGAACTGGTCATCTTGCGGATGCGGCTCTTCTGGGCGTCCCACTGGTCGAGGACCAGGTCGTCGATGCGCGCTTCCTTCAGGCGCAGCGTCCAGTCGGGCTCGTTCATGTTGCCCAGCACCGTCTCGACGAGCACGGGCCTCTCCTTTCGGTCGGTGTGCCGGGACCAGGCACGTACGAGACGGTCCCGACGGGGTCAGCTGAAGAAGTAGAGCTGGCTCATCGGCAGGTTCCGGGCCGCCGGTACGGTGGCGTGGACGCCGTCCATCTTCACGGCGAAGGTCTCCGGATCGACCTCGAGCTTGGGAAGCCGGTCGTTGCGCACCATGTCCCGCTTGGTCAGGTTGCGGCATCGGTAGACCGGCATGACACGGCGTTGCAGGCCCAGCTGTTCGGCGATGCCGCACTCGTGAGCGGCCTTCGATACGAACGTCACGCAGTTCTTGGCGAGCTGGGATCCCGACGCGCCGAACGCCTCTCGGTAGTAGACCGGCTGTGGTGTGGGCAGCGAGGCATTTGGGTCGCCCATGATCGCCCAGGCGATCATGCCGCCTTTGAGCACCATCTTGGGCTTCACGCCGAAGAAGGCGGGCTCCCACAGCACCAAGTCGGCGAGCTTGCCTGGAGCGATCGATCCGATGACGTGCGAGACACCCTGGGTGATGGCCGGGTTGATGGTCATCTTTGCCACGTAGCGCAGCACCCGGAAGTTGTCGTTGCTGTCGGAGTCCTCGGCGAGCTTGCCCCGAACGTTCTTCATCTGACCCGCGAGCTGGATCGTGCGTAGCCAGGTCTCGCCGATGCGGCCCATAGCCTGGGAGTCGCTCTGCATCATCGAGATGACGCCCTCGTCGAGCAGAACGTCCTCGGCGGCAATGGTCTCGGTCCGGATGCGGCTCTCCACGAAGGCGACGTCCGAGGGCACCTTCGGGTTGAAGTTGTGGCAGACCATGATCATGTCGTACAGCTCGGATTGACTGTTGATGCCGTACGGCACGGTCGGCGTGGTCGAGGCGGGCAACACGTTCATCAGGCCGGCGAGTTTGATGATGTCGGGGGCGTGTCCGCCGCCGGCGCCCTCAGTGTGGAAGCTGTGTACCGTCCGCCCCTCGAAGGCGGCAATCGAGTCCTCGATGTAGCCACTCTCGTTGAGCGTGTCGGTGTGCACGCTGACCTGCACGTCGAACTCGTCGGCGATGGCCAGACAGGTCCGGAGCACCGCGGGTGGCACCCCCCAGTCCTCGTGGATCTTGAAACTCGGGACCCCTGCCATGATCTGCTCGACAAGCGGGAGCCGCCCACTGCTGTTGCCTTTCCCCAGAATGCCCACGTTGATCGGCACGCCCTCGAAGGCGCGCATCATGTTCTGGATGTTCCAGGGTCCGGGTGTGATGGTGACGCCGTTGCTGCTGTCGGTGGGCCCAGTTCCGCCGCCCCACAGGGTGGTCACCCCATTGCTCAGCGCCGCAAAGGCCTGCGACGGCGTGAGCAGGTGGACGTGGGCGTCGATGCCGCCTGCGGTCAGGATCAGATGCTCGCCAGAGATCGCGTCGGTCCCAGGCCCCGTTACCAGGCCCGGAGTCACACCGTCCATGATGTTCGGGTTGCCGGCCTTTCCGACACCGACGATCATGCCGTCCTTGATGCCGACGTCCGCCTTGACTACGCCCAGCAGCGCATCCAGCACTGTGACGTTGGTGATGACCAGGTCCACGACCCCCTCGGCGCTGGTGGCCTGGCTGGCGCTGCCCATACCGTCGCGCAGCGTCTTGCCACCGCCGTACATGACCTCGTCGCCGAGGACCCGGAGATCCTTTTCGATCTCGATGTAAAGGTCGGTATCGCCGAGACGGATCTGGTCGCCTGTCGTGGGACCGTACATTCCGGAATACTCTTGCCGAGATATCTGACTCATAACATCATCTCTCCTGCCCGAGGCTGGCCGCCCTGCGGGGATAGTTGATCTCTACTTCTTGCCCTTGGGGTCGTCCTGCTGCTCCGGGTCGAACTTGAAGCCCCGGGTCTTGGCGTTGTGGATCGCCTCGGTCCGGTCCGGCCGGTAGCTCGGCGCCGACTCGCTGCCGGTCCACCCCTGCACCAGCCCGTTGAACCCGTACACCCGCTGCTGTCCGCCGAAGGGAACGAGCTGCACCGTTTTCCTGTCGCCCGGCTCGAAACGAATGGATGTCGTGGCCGGGATGTTCAACCGTTTACCGAAGGCCGCCTCGCGGTCGAAGGCGAGCATTCGGTTGGTTTCGAAGAAGTGGAAGTGCGAGCCGACCTGAATCGGCCGGTCACCGGTGTTCTGGACGACGATCTCCGTCACCGGTCGACCCTCGTTCAGCTCCAGCGGCTGGTCGCTCAGGATGTAGCCGCCGATGGGTCGCAGATGCTTCGAGTTGGGCCCGGGATGCTGCTTGGTCATTCTGCTCCGCCTTCCTGGAGACCGCGGGCGCTGGTGCGCCTACTGAATCGGTGAGTGCACAGTGACCAGTCGCGAGCCGTCGGTGAAGACCGCCTCGACCTGGATCATGGGCAGCATGTCCGGTACACCCGGCATCACGTCGTCGGCGCTGAGCGTGCTGCGGGCGTCGTTCATGACCTCTTCGACGGTCTTGCCGTCCCGGGCCCCCTCCAGGGCCGCGGCGCAGATCACCGCGACGGCCTCGGGGTGGTTGAGCTTCACCCCCCTGGCCTTCCGGGCGTTGGCGACGATGGCCATCGAGAGAATCGTCAGCTTGTCGAATTCCTTCGGTGTCAGATGCACAGTGCTGGTCCTTCGCGACTGTCGATCGGGAGCCGCCATCCCGCTGAGCGGGCTCGCCACGGGGTGAGCACTGGCATCCGACCCGGAATAGGGCCTTTTGTCCAGTGAGACCGTTTTGGGCGGCTTCAGCCCGAATGTACGCCCAGCCCCTGCGCCACGAGTCAGAAACCGCAAATCACGACGTACCGGCCGCCCGGTCATCGGCGCGGTGAGGGCGCCGAGCACGAGCGTCGGTCTGCCACATCTGCTGGATCTGTTCGAGAGTCCTGCCCTTGGTCTCCGGCAGGTACCGCCAGACGAACAGGAAGCCGAGCACACAGGTGCCGGCGAAGAGGGCGAACACGCCCGACCTCCCCAGGGCGTCGAGCATGCTCAGGAAGAACTGCGTGATCAGGTACTCGGTGCCCCAGTGGGTGGCGGAGGCGATCGCGACGCACCGGCCCCGGATGCGGCCCGGGAAGATCTCGTTGATGACCGTCCAGGCGGTCGGCCCGATCGACATCGCGTAGAACGCCACGAACATGACCACACCGATCAGCAGGAAGATGCCCGCGTCGGTGGGGTGGTGCCCGGTCGCTCCGGCCGTCCGCGCCGCCGGGGCCATCCTGGCGAAACTGATGCTGACCACCACGAGCGAGACCGCCATGCCCAGCAGCCCGACCAGCAGCAGCGGCCGGCGACCGAGCCGGTCAAGGAAGGCGACCGCGACCAGCGTGAAGAGTGAGTCGACCCCGCCGATCGCCCAGGTGGTCGCGGCCAGTTGCGCCTGCGGGGTGTGGAACCCGGCGGACGAGAAGATCTCGTCGGCGTAGTAGATGATCCCGTTGATCCCGGTCAGTTGCTGGAACAGCGCCATGCCGACACCGAGCGCCAAGGGGCGCCGCCACTGCGGCGACAGCACCTCCCGCCAACCCGCCTTGCCGGCCGAGAGGCTCTCCTCGATGGCGTGCAGTCGCTGGGGCACGTTCCGCTCCGGCACTGTCGCCCGCAGAGACGCCTCCGCCCGGCGCCGGTCCCCCCGTCCGAAGTACCAGACGGCCGAGTCGGGGATCACTGTGGTGACCAGGGCGAGGGCCGCACCCAGCAGCACCGCCGCCACCAGCAGGTAACGCCAGGAGCTGCCGGCCTCGAACAGCTCGTCGGCCAGGTAACCGATGAAGATGGCGAACGTCGTGGAGAACTGGTAGACCGCCAGGAGGCTGCCGCGGATCCGTTCCGGCGCGGCCTCCGCCGCGTACATCGGCCCGGCGACCGAGGCCACCCCGATGCCCAGCCCCAGGATCAACCGCGCGCCGAACATGACTCCGATCACCGGTGCGGTCGCCTGCAGGATCGTGCCCACCGCGAACGTGGCGGCGGCGACCCACAGTGCCCCGCGGCGACCGATCCGGTCCGCGAGGTGGCCGCCGAGCAACGCGCCCACCAGCGCCCCAGGGGTCACCCAGCTCGCCGCCACCTCGACGGCGAAGGTGTCCGCGTGGAAGGTCTGGCGAATGTCGCGGAGCGCACCGCTGATGACACCCTGGTCGTAGCCGAAGAACGCACCGGAGAGCACGACGATCGAGACGACCGCGACGAGGTTGCGTCTCGGTGGCCGCCCCCGGCCACGCTTCGGGCCAGCGCTCGCAGTCACGGTCGCCCCCTCCGACGCGAGCCACCGACAGATCCCACCCGGGGAGACAGCCCGATATCAGGAGAATAGAACCGGTAAGTCCTCATTGTGCCGAACAGCGGAAACGGCCCGCCTTGGCCACGGAAAGGCCCCCGCCCCCTCTGCGAGGGGCGGGGGCCGCGGTGCGGGCGGATCAGGTAGCGCTGATCGTGCCGGTCATCAGCAGAGCCAGGACCAGGGTGCCCAGCGCGACCCGGTACAGCACGAAGACGTACAGGGTGTGGTGGGCGACGTAGCGCAACAGCCACGCGATGGCCGCGTAGCCGATGGCGAAGGCGATGACGGTGGCCACGATCGTCTGCGCCACGGTGGGCACGGACGTGCCCGGGGCGGACGGCTCGAAGACGTCCCCGAGGCTGAACACACCGGACATCACCACCGCCGGGATGGCCAGCAGGAACGAGTAGCGTGCCGCGGCCTCCCGGGTGAGGTTGAGCAGCAGGCCGGCGGTGAGCGTGCCGCCGGAGCGGGACACCCCGGGCACCAGCGCCATGGCCTGGGCGAAGCCCATCACCACGCCGTCCTTCATCCGGAAGTTCTGCAGGGTACGCGTCTGCCGCCCCCAGTATTCGGCGAACGCCAGCACGAAGGCGAACACGATCAGCGTGGTCGCCACCACCCACAGGTTGCGCCCAGCGGTCTTGATCTGGTCCTTGAACAGGAAGCCGAACAGCCCGATGGGGATCGAGCCGACGATCACGTACCAGCCCATCCGGTAGTCGAGGCTGGAGCGCACCGACTTGTCCCTGATGCCGACCAGCCACGTCCGGGTGATCCGCCAGATGTCCTTGGCGAAGTAGATCAGCACGGCCGCTTCGGTGCCGAGCTGGGTGACCGCTGTGAACGACGCGCCGGCATCACGGTCGAAGAAGATCGCCGAGGTGATCCGCAGATGCCCCGACGAGCTGACCGGGAGGAACTCGGTCAGTCCCTGGACGATGCCCAGGACGATGGCCTCGACCCAGGTCACTCGCCAACTCCGGAGAGGTCGAGCGCCTCGGCGACGGTACGCAGGGTCTGCACCCCGCTGTCCCGGTCCGCCACGAACAGGGTCACCGACAGCGTGGTGACGCCGGCGGCAGCGTACTCCCGCATCCGCTCGGCGATGCGCTCCTTCGGGCCGAGCAGCGAGGTGCGGTCGATGAACTCCATCGGCACGGCGGCGGCGGCGTCGCGCTGCCGCTTGGCCAGGTACAGGTCCTGCACCTCGCGGGCGGCGTCGCCGTAACCCATCCGGGTGGCGAGCTGGTTGTAGAAGTTCTGCTGGCGGCTGCCCATGCCGCCCACGTACAGCGCCGCGTACCAGCGCACCAGCTCGGCGCAGGAGGCCACGTCGTCACCGATCACCACGGGCACCGACGGCACCACGTCGAACCCGGCCAGCTCCTTGCCGACCTTGGCCCGCCCGGCGCGGACCGAGGCGAGCTGCTCCTCGGCGAACTCCGGGGCGTAGAACACGGCCAGCCAGCCGTCGGCGATCTCGCCGGCCAGCTCCAGGTTCTTCGGGCCGACCGCCGCCAGGTAGATCGGAATGTGCTCGCGTGGCGGGTGGAAGCCCAGCCGCAGGGCCTTACCGGGGCCGTCGGGCAGCGGCAGCGTGTAGTGCTCGCCGTCGTACGCCACCTCCTTGCGGGCGATGGCCAGCTTGACGATGTCGACGAACTCGCGGGTCCGGGCGAGTGGCTTGGCGAACCGCACACCGTGCCAGCCCTCGGAGACCTGCGGGCCGGAAACGCCCAGGCCGAGGCGGAACCGACCACCGGAGAGCGCGTCGATGGTGGCGGCGGTCATGGCGGTGGCCGCCGGCGTACGCGCGGGGATCTGCATCACCGCGGCACCGACGTCGATCCGTTCGGTCTGGCCGGCCATCCAGGCGAGCATGCTGGGCGAGTCGGAGCCGTAGGCCTCCGCCGCCCACACCACCGAGTAACCCAGCCGGTCGGCCTCCTGGGCCAACGCCAGGTGGTCGGCCGGTGTGCTCCACGCCGTCTGGTATCCGAGACTGAGCCCGAGTCGCACTGGTCCTCCCCCATCCGTGGCACAGGTCGCACCAGGTTACGCAATGCCGATAACAGACTCGATCACCGGCTCGACACCTTTGGTCCCCCCTCCATCGGGGCAGCCCATGGCGGCGGAACCGGCAGAACCGGCAGAGATACGGGAGCGAGGATATCTCTGGCGGCAGGTTCGAAATAAGGTTCACCCATGCAACAGCGACCGCTCGGCCGAAGCGGGCTGGCGGTTTCCCGGCTCGCGCTCGGCACCATGACCTGGGGCCGGGACACCGACGCCGACGATGCGGCCGCCCAGCTGAAGAGTTACCTGGACGCGGGCGGCAACCTGATCGACACCGCCGACGTGTACGGCGACGGCGACGCCGAGTCGGTGATCGGTTCACTGCTGGGCTCCCTGGTGCCCCGCGAGGAACTGCTGATCGCCACCAAGGCCGGGTTGCGCCCGGGCAGCGGCCGGCGCCGGGACGGCTCCCGGGGGCACCTGCTGCGGACGTTGGACGCGTCACTGCGGCGGCTGGGCACCGACCACGTCGACCTGTTCCAGGTGCACGGGTACGACCCGGACACCCCGCTGGAGGAGACCCTGGCCGCCCTGGACCACGCGGTGGCCAGCGGCAAGGTCCGCTACGTCGGGGTGTCGAACTTCTCCGGGTGGCAGACCGCGCGGGCCGCCGCCTGGCAGACCGCCTGGCCGGGGCGGGCGCCGGTGGTCGCGTCCCAGGTCGAATACTCGCTGCTGGAGCGGGGTGTGGAGCGGGAGGTGCTGCCCGCCTGCGACGCGCTCGGTCTCGGCGTGCTGCCCTGGTCGCCGCTGGGCCGGGGAGTGCTGACCGGTAAGTACCGGCACGGCCGTCCGGCGGATTCGCGGGCCGCGTCGCCGCACTTCGAGCGGTTCGTCGCCACGTACCTGGACCCGCGGTGCTCCAGCATCGTGGAGGCGGTGGCGACCGCGGCCGGCGGGCTGGGTGTGTCGCCGTTGGAAGTGGCGTTGGCCTGGATCCGGGACCGGCCCGGGGTGACCGCGCCGATCCTCGGCGCCCGGACGGTGGGGCAGCTGCTCGGCGCGCTCCAGGTGGAACGGATCACACTGCCCGAGGAGATCACCACAGCGCTGGACGACGTCTCGGCGGTGCCGGTCGGCTACCCCGAGCGCGACGGCTGACCCGCCAGCAGGGCCGTGCCCGGGCGGCTCAGGGCACCTGGGTTGGCCTTGATCCACTCGGCCTCCTGAATACCGGGGTATCCGGAACGGCTCGATACCCCGATCAAAGAACGCGCGTCGATCACGAATTCGCCGCAAGGCGACGCGTCCCGGTTCGGCGCGGGCGCGCACAGGGCGGCACGAACCGCCCACGGCAGCGTCGTCGGTCACCCCGGAGGGGGTGGCGAATGGCTGCTGGGCTGGGCAGCATGGATGGCATGGACTACGAATACGCGCCGCTGCGGCTGCCGCCGAACGTCGACCGGTTGACCGCCGCGGCGCAGTTGGCGATCCAGGCGGAGTTCTCAGGATGGGAGTTGGCCCGGGTGCGGCTGTACCGCGACGGCACGCGGCAGGTGGTGCTGCGTCGCCGGCGGGTCAACCAGCCGCAGCCGGGCCTGTCGTACTGAAGAGTCGGGCGGAAACGCCCGGGGCCCGAACGGGCCCCGGGCGTGATCCGACCTAGTGCTGGTGCCCGGCGTGGTCGTGGTCGTCGTCGAGCTCCAGGAACGGGTGCTCGTCGAGCCGACCGACCAGCCGGTCGTCGGCCGCCGGCTGGAACGGGCCGACCGCGTCGTCGTCGTCGAACGACTCCAGGTCGACCGGCGTGCCCACCTCGCTGACCATGACCACCCCGTCGAGCGGTTCCAGCTCGGGGACGTCCAGCGCGCCGAGCGAGCCGTCGCCGCTCTGCAGCAGCTCCAGCACCGCCTCGCCGACGCCCTCCACCGGTGCCGGCTCGTCGTCCTCGGGAGTGCCCTCGCGCCGGGCCGCCTCGGCCGCCCGCAGCAGCGCGGCGACGCTCGGCACCCGGTAGTCGCGACGCTGGCGTACCGAGATCACCCGCGGGTGCGGGTCGCTGGCCTCGGCCCCGTCGACGCCGCCGAAACGCTCGTCGGCCTCGTCCGGGTCGATTGAGTCGACATCCCACGGCGTCACCTCACCGAAGGCGTCGAGCAACCGCTCGTCGTAGGCGAAGGAGGCGTTGTTCAACGCCACGTACGCCTGCCAGACGTCGTCGTCGTCGACGCGGCCCTGAGCGGCGCGTACGGCGGCCAGGTGGTGGCGGGCCGCTTCGATCACGCGCTCGAGAGCGGCGTCCAGCTCACCGTGCTGGTCGGTCATGTGGGGCAGTCCCTTCACGATGGGGAGATTGCGTGCCGGCGGCAACTGCCGGACACGGCTAGCAGGTGCGGAGGAACCGGTCGAGCACCCGCACGCCGAACTGTAGTCCGTCCACCGGAACCCGCTCGTCGATGCCGTGGAACAACGCCGAGAAGTTCAGGTCGGCGGGCAGCCGGAGCGGGGCGAACCCGAAGCAGCGGATGCCGAGCTGCGAGAATGCCTTGGCGTCGGTGCCGCCGGAGAGCATGTACGGGACCGGCCGTGCTCCCGGGTCCTCCGCGCGCAGGGCCGCCGACATGGCCTCGACCAGGTCACCGTCGAAGGTGGTCTCCAGGGCGGGCTGCCGCTGGACGTACTCGATCGCGATGTCCGGGCCGACCAGCTCGCGCAGCTGCCGCTCCAGCAGCTCGGACTGACCGGGAAGGCTGCGGCAGTCGATGGTGGCGGTGGCCCGGCCGGGGATGACGTTGTCCTTGTAGCCGGCGCTCAACCGGGTCGGGTTGGCGGTGTTGCGGATCGTCGCGCCGATGATGTTGGCGATCGGGCCGAGCTTGGCGATGGCCGTCTCCGGGTCGTCCGGGTCCAGCTCGATGCCGAGCAGGTCGGAGACCTCCGTCAGGAACGCCCGCACGGTGTCGGTGACGACCACCGGGAAGCGGTGCCGCCCGATCCGAGCGACCGCCTCGGCGAGCGCGGTGACCGCGTTGTCGTCGTGCATCATCGAGCCGTGCCCGGGGCGGCCCTTGGCGTGCAGCCGCAGCCAGTCGATGCCCTTCTCGGCGGTCTCGATGAGATAGAGCCGCTGGTTGTCGTTGACCGAGTAGGAGAAGCCGCCGACCTCGCCGATCGCCTCGGTGCACCCGTCGAAGAGGCCACGGTGGTTGTCCACCAGGAAGCGCGCGCCGTAGTCGCTGCCCGCCTCCTCGTCGGCGGTGTAGGCGAGCACGATGTCGCGCGGGGGTCGTACGCCGGTGCGCTGCCAGTGCCGCACCACGGCGAGCACCATCGCGTCGAAGTCCTTCATGTCGATGGCGCCCCGGCCCCACAGGTAGCCGTCGCGCTGCTCGCCGGAGAAGGGGTGCACCGACCACTCGTCGGCGTCGGCGGGCACCACGTCCAGGTGGCCGTGCACCAGCAGCGCGCCCCGGCTCGGGTCGGTGCCCGGGATGCGGGCCACCACGTTCGCCCGGCCCGGTGCGGACTCGTGCAGGACGGACTCCACGCCCACCTCGGCGAGCTTCTCCGCCACGTACTCGGCCGCGCGGCGCTCGCCCACGCTGGTGTCGTTGTCCCCGGTGTTGGTGGTGTCGATGCGCAGCAGGTCGCGGCACAGGTCCACGACCTCTGCGGTGGGGTCGGGTCGGGCGGAGGCGGCATCGCTCGTCATCGCCTCTTCATACCAGCCCGCGCCGGTCGACAGGCCGGCGCACCGGCGCGGACCGGCCGGCGCGGCGGCGCGGCCGGGCCACGCACCCGTCGCGCACGCGCCGACACATCGACGGGTCGGTTTCGCCGGGAGCGCGTTCGGGTACCGCCGCCTGCGACCGTACGTCCCTGCCGGAGCTTCCGCCCGCCAGTCGAGGAGGGCACCATGTCCACCGTTCCCCTGCCGCCGTTGCCGCCCGCTCCCGAGGACGGCTTCCGGCCCGGTGGTCGCAGCATCGCCGACATCGTGGACCGGGAGCACCGGCAACTGCTGGCGCTGCTGGACCAGCTGACCGGCCCGGACGCCACGCCGCAGGGAGGGCTGCCGGTGCTCAGCGCCGCGCTGTCGCGCCACCTGTCCGCCGAAGAGCAGTACCTGCTGCCGGCGGTGCGTGCCGCGCTGCCGGCCGCGACCGAGCGCGTGGACGCCGAGATCGCGGCCGACGCCGGTCTGCTGAACGCCCTGAAGGGGCTGACGGATGATGCGTTGACCGAGGTCGCCGAGCGGGTCCGTCAGCACGTCGACGGGGTGGGCGGGCTCGTCACGGAGTTGCGCGCGGTCGCGACCGATGAGGAGCTGATCCGTCTGGGCAACCGGCTGGAGATCGCCGAGGAGGCGGCGCCGACCCGGCCGCACCCGGGCACTCCGGGCACCCCTCCGTGGAACCGGATCGTGGAGCCGGCGGTCGGCGTGGTGGACAAGGTGCTCGACGTGGTGACCCGGCGGCCGACGTACCTGGCGGACCTGCCGGAGCCACCCCGGGACTGAGGCAAGGCCACGCTCGCCAATGCATTCATTATCACCGATCCGCTCGGGCTATTCCGCCGGGTGACCCGTGGTCCTACCGTCACCCTATGAACCTGGAGCTGCGTCACCTGCGGGTGGTCTGCGCGATCGCTGAGACGGGGAGTGTGACGAAGGCGGCGTCGGCGCTCGGCCTGGCCCAGCCGGCGCTCACCGCCCAGCTCCAGCGCATCGAACGGACCCTGGGCGGCCCGCTGTTCGACAGGGACCGGCGCGGCGCCCGACCCACCGCGCTCGGCGAGCTGGTGCTGGCCCGGGCCCGGGTCCTGCTGCCGGCGATGAAGGGGCTTCAGGACGAGGCGGCCCGGCTGGCCGGCGCCGGCGGGGCACCGCCGTGCTACCGGTTCGGCGGGGTCAACAGCCCGATCCTGGGCCGGCTGGTGCACCGGTTGGCGGCCGAACACCCGCCCGCCCAGATCACCACGTTCGCGTCCTGGTCGGTGGACGAGTTGGCGCAGTTGGTGGCCGGCGGTCGACTGGACTTCGCGCTCACCGGTGTGTGCGGCGACGCCATCCCGTCGGCCGGGTTCGGGTTGAGCTGGCAGGAGGTGGCCATCGACCCGGTGCTGGTGCTGCTGCCGGAGTCGCACCCCCTCGCCGAACGCGACGAGGTGCGCCTGGCCGACCTGCGCCACGAGCAGTGGGTGGCCGCGCCGGGCGACGGCTGCTTCGGCGACTGCTTCGCCGCCGCCTGCGCCCGCGCCGGCTTCACCCCCCGCAAGGTGTACGAGACCGACATCCGCGGCTGCGTCGACCTGGTGGACGCCGGCGTGGCGGTGGCGCTGTGTCAGGCGACGTTCCGCCCGGTGGCCGGGCTGGTGACCCGCCGGATCGCCGGCACACCGCTGCGCTGGCGGCTCCTGCTCGGCTGGCACCCGGACTCCCCCGCCGCTCAGGGCGCCGACCTGGTGTTGGAGACGGCCAAGGCGGCGTACGTCGACTCGCTGGCCCCGCATCCGGAATACCTGTCCTGGCTGCTGACCAATCCCGGGTTCGGTGTGCGGCGACCCAGCGGGATCCGACCGGTCTGAGCCGGTATTCCCTGCCGGTGGCGGTGCGAACCGCCGTTGGCCGGGTATCTGGCGGACATGACCGACCTCTACCCGCCCGCCGACGACCGCGAACTGCTGCGCCAGGCGGCCGCCGCGCACACCGCCGCCACCCGCCAGGTGGAGGCGTTCCTGCGCCGCCTACCGGCGGTGCCCGACCCGGCCGACGTCACCGAGTACGCCAATCTGCTCACCCGGGAGGACCAGACCCGCGGTGACCGGGACGCCGCCGCCGACGCGGCCGGCCTGACCATCGGCAGCCTGGAATCCGACCAGGGCCAGTAGCAGGACGCCGAACGGTGCCGTCCCCGCCCGGGACGGCACCGTCGTGCGTTCGCTCAGCGTTCGACGAGCGGGTCGTGACCCAGGTCGAGCAACGAGTGCCGCCAGCTGTCGTCGGCGTTTCCGCGCGACGGCTTGGCGTCCATGAGCTCGCGGATGCGCTCGACCGCCTCCCGCATCACCTCGATGTCCTCCGGGGTGAGGTCCACCTTGCGCTTGTTCAGCACCTTGAGGATCTCCCGGCCCGGCTGGGGCAGGTCGAGGTTCGGGTTCGGGCTGAACGACTCCTCCCCGGAACCCCGGGTCAGCAGCCAGGTGCGCAGCTGCTCCGACGGGACGTTGACCTCGGCGTGGAAGTCCTCCCAGAGCACTTCCACCTCGGGGTCGAGCCGCGCTTCGCGTACCATCAGGTCTCCTCTCCGGGCGGCGGCCCGGACGTCTTCTCCGGGTCGTCCTGGTCGGTCTTCGGATGCAGGCCCTCGGCGGCCAGCCGCGTTCGGCGGGGGTTCGCGGTGGGCGGCGCCAGGATCGGGTCGGGATGGTCCTCCTCGTCCCGGGGTTTCGCAGGCTCGTGCGGGTCCTCGTGCTCGTCTCGTCGCGCCGGCCCGCTCATCGCGGGTGGGTGGTCGTGGCGGCGGTGTACCCCCGCTCGCCTGCGGTCACGTCGAAGGTGAGTGCGCCGTCGCGGACGTCTACAGTGACCTTCTGCCCCGGTGAAATCGCCGACTCCAGCAGCATCCGGGACAGGTGGTTGTCCACCTCCCGCTGGATCACCCGGCGCAGCGGGCGGGCGCCGAACTCCGGCTGGTAGCCGTGCTCGGCGAGCCAGTCGATGCCGGCGGTGGTGAACTCCACCTGGAGGTCCTGGGCGTGCATGCGGCGGCGGGTCTCCTCCAGCAGCAGCGCGGTGATGTCGCGCAGCTGCTCGGCCTCCAGCCGGCGGAAGATGATGACCTCGTCGATGCGGTTGAGGAACTCCGGGCGGAAGTTCTCCTGCAGGCGGCGCATCAGCCGCTCCCGCAGTTCGTTGCTCTCCTGCTCGCTGCCCACGTCCCCGCTGCCGAAGCCGACCGAGCGCTGGGCGCCGGTGATCAGCTCCGAGCCGAGGTTGCTCGTCATGATCAGTACGGTGTTCTTGAAGTTCACCGTGCGACCCTGGCTGTCGGTCAGCCGCCCGTCGTCGAGCACCTGGAGCAGGATGTTGAACACGTCCGGGTGGGCCTTCTCGATCTCGTCGAGCAGCACCACCGCGTACGGGCGGCGACGCACCGCCTCGGTGAGCTGACCGGCCTCCTCATAGCCGACGTATCCGGGTGGCGCGCCGACCAGCCGGCTGACCGTGTGTCGTTCCTGGAACTCGCTCATGTCCACCCGGACCATCCGGTCCGCCTCGCCGAACAGCGCCTCGGCCAGCGCGCGGGCCAGCTCGGTCTTGCCGACGCCGGTCGGGCCGAGGAACAGGAAGCTGCCCATCGGCCGCTCCGGGTCGGCCAACCCGGCCCGGGAACGACGGACGGCCTCGGCGACCGCGGTGACCGCGTCGTCCTGGCCGACGACCTTCTGGTGCAGGTATCCCTCCAGGCGCAGCAGCCGGTCCCGTTCCTCCTCGGTGAGTTGGCTGACGGGGATGCCGGTGGCCCGGGAGACCACCTCGGCGATCTCCTTCGGACTCACCTCGGGCACCTGCGAGGACGACCCGTCGTCGCCGTTCGCCCGACGGATCCCCTCCTCCAGCTCGGAGATCCGGTCGCGCAGCGCGGAGGCCCGCTCGTACTGCTCGTCGGTGACGGCCTGCTCCTTGTCCCGGCGTACCTCGTCGAGCTCCTGCTCCAGCTCCCGCACGTCGGAGGCGGGCGTGCGGGTGCGCAGCCGCACCCGCGCGCCGGCCTGGTCGATGAGGTCGATGGCCTTGTCCGGCAGGAACCGGTCGGTGACGTACCGGTCGGACAGCTCGGCGGCCGCGACCAGCGCCTCGTCGGTGAAACGCACCTGGTGGTGCGCCTCGTACCGGTCGCGCAGACCACGCAGGATGGCGATGGTGTCGTCGACGCCGGGCTCGGGCACCAGCACCGGCTGGAAGCGCCGGGCCAGCGCCGCGTCCTTCTCGATGCTCTTGCGGTACTCGTCCAGCGTCGTCGCGCCGATCACCCGCAGCTCGCCGCGGGCCAGCGCGGGTTTGAGCATGTTGGACGCGTCCATCCCGCCCTCGCTGCCGGCGCCACCCGCCCCGACCAGGGTGTGGATCTCGTCCATGAAGATGATCAGCTCGTCCCGGTGCGCCCGGATCTCGTCGATCACCTTCTTCAGCCGCTCCTCGAAGTCGCCCCGGTAGCGGGTGCCGGCGACCAGACCGGCCAGGTCGAGTTGGACGACCCGCTTGCCGAGCAGGGTCTGCGGGACGTCACCGTCGCAGATCCGCTCGGCCAGCCCTTCGACGATGGCGGTCTTTCCGACACCGGCCTCGCCGATCAGCACCGGGTTGTTCTTGGTACGCCGGGACAGGATCTCCACGGCCTGCTCGATCTCGTCGGCCCGTCCGATCACCGGGTCGATCTGATCGTTGCGGGCCAGGTCGGTGAGGTCCTGCCCGTACTGGTCCAGGGTTGGCGTGCCGCGATCCGGCTTCGGGCCGTTCATCGGCCCGCGCTCGGCGTTGGCCGCCTGCAACGACTCGGGTTGGATCCGGCCGGCGGCCAGCATCCGCCCGGCCGGCGACTCCGGGTTGAGCGGCAACGCCATCAGGATGTGCTCAGGGCCGATGTAGTTGGCGCCCATCGCCCGGGACAGCTGGTGCGCGTCGAGCAGCGCCCGCTTGGCGGCGGGGGTCAACGACAGGTTCGGTGGCACCTCCCCGCGCGGTGCGCCGTCGCCCTTCCCCCCGAGCGCGTTGAGCAGGGTGTCCGGGTCGGCGCCGGCCCGGCGTACGAGGTCCCGCAGGGGTTCGCGTTGCAGCGCCGCCCAGAGCAGGTGGTCGGTGTCCAGGTCGCTGCTCTGGCGCTGGGCGGCCCGCCGGGCGGCGTCGGCCAGCATCTCCCGGGCGTCGGCCGTCATCAGACGGGTGATGTCGACCCGGTGCGGTGGCCGGCGCCCTCCCTCGCCCCGGCCGAAGTATCTGGCCAGGAATTCGTCCCACGGGTCGGAGCCGATGTCACCGGGTCCCATCATGTCTGTCCTCCGCAGTCGGGCGCGGCACGGTCGGCAGGGGCTACCCGGCGCGCGCCCCGACAAACGCCGCAGGTGGTGGAGCACCGGCATTCCGGGAGTGGCGTCCGGCGCGGGCCGGCCGTTTGGTGGCAGGCTGAGGGGATGACTGAGACCCCGCTGCTGATCGTGGACGGCGCCAACGTTGTCGGCTCCCGCCCGAACGGGTGGTGGCGTGACCGCGCCGGCGCCGCGGCCCGGCTACGCGACTCGCTCGCCCCGGTGGCGACCGTCGGGCTGCCGGCCCGGCTGCCCGCCCCGGTCGAGGTGGTGCTGGTGGTCGAGGGTGCGGCGCGGGACGTGCCGGGCACCGAAGGCGTGCGGGTGGTCTCCGCCGCCGGCTCCGGCGACGACACAGTGGTCGAGCTGGTGGCCGACGCGCCCGAGCGCCGTCGGCTGGTGGTCACCGCGGACCGGGAGCTGCGCGGGCGGGTGACGGCGCTGGGCGCCGAGGTGTACGGCCCGCGTTGGCTCCGCGAGGTCCCCGCCAGCAACTGAGAAATTCTCGCACTGGGACTCCCACAGAACGGACTCCCGGCACTTCCGGGTGCCTTCCGGACAGGCGGGCAGGAACACCGACAGGGCGGATGTTCTTTCGTGGCCCCCGATAGGCTCTAATGGAGATCTCCCCGCCCCCAGGAGGTTCCGCCGTGGCGAGCGTCGCCGAGTTGAAGGCTGCCATTGATGTTGCCCTCCAACAGATCGGGGACGGGCAGACAGCCGTCCAGGCGGCCGGCGAGAAACTGTCCGAGGCGCAGCAGACCCTCGCCGGCGCGCTCGAGGGCAGCGGGCACGAGACGGTGGAGGCGGCCCAGTCGTCGCTGACACAGGCCAGCCAGGAGCTGGAGGAGTGTCTCGCCGCGACACTGGTCGCGGTGGAGCAGGCGCAGCTCTACGTCGCCACCCTGTAGGCCACCATGTCCATCATCGAGGACGTCGGTGGGCAGGTCCGTGCCGCCAGCGAGGAGTTCCCGGTGGCCCTGCTCGGGCAGGCGCTGGAGAAGTTCGGCCTGGCCGCGGAGAGACTGCGCTGGGTACGCCAGGAGTCGGCCAACCCGATGGGGGTGCCGGAGCTGTCCGCCGCGACCGAGCACGCCGAGAGCGCCGGCTACGCGTTGCGGGTGGCACAGGAGCAGCTCTCGGCGTACCTGACCGCGATCGGGCTGGGCGCGGACGGCACCCCGGCGCCCCGCCCCGAACAACGCGCTCCCCGACACGACACGCCGCCGGCCGCCGGGCCCACAGCGGTCGCGCCAGAGCCGGCCGAGCAGGTGCGAATGAGCCGCTGGTGGTCGGTGCGGGTGGCCGAGCTGACCGGCGGGCGCGAGGGCACCGACGACGAACCCGACGAGCGGGTGGACGACTCCCAGGAGTTGCTGCGCCGAGTGGTGGGTGGTGTCCGCTCCGGCGACCGGGACCGGCTCCGCAAGGAGCTGCGCCGGGCCCCGGCCGACGTGGGGCTGGGCATGGCGGCGCTGGCGCCGCCACTGCTGCGCGAGCTGGCCGGTGAGCTGCTGGGGCATCCGCCCCGCGCCACCGACCTCGGCCGGCTGCGCGGTGAGCTGGACGGGCGGGTACGCGACCTGCTGCCCGGGCTGCCGCCGCCGGTGCTGGAGACACTGCTGACCCGGGTGTGCCGGATGCCGCCACCGCGCGCCTCCGGGGAGCCGCCGCACGCGGCCGACTCCGCGGTCACCGCCGGGGTGGCGACCGGGCTGCTGCTCGCCCGACTCGGCCGGGACCTCCCCGCAGGCGGCGTGAAAGAGCCAGTGGGCGCGGGAGAAGCGAACGGCGCGGAGCAACGAGGCGGCGCGGGGCAACCGGCGCGGGCCGGGCGGCCGGCGGGCGCGGGGCAGCCGGGCGGGGCCGGACAGTCGGCGGGCGCGGGCGCGCGCCTCGGCGGTGCGGTTCAGCGGCCGGGTGCGCAGCGCTCCGGTGGCCTGCTGCCGCACCCCGGTGGCCTGCCGCAGCGCACGGATGGTGTGCCGCCCCGCTCCGGTGGTGTGCCGCCGCGCTCGGGTAGCCCGTGGCGGGACGCGCCGGCTCGACGGAGCTCCGATGGCTGACCGGCGCGGCCAGTTGGCCAGCCGGGTCCGCGACACCCTCGCCGAGGCGTTGGGCGCGACCCGTACCCGCCTGTCCGCCGCCCAGGCCGAGCTGACCGCCGGGCGCGAACGGCTGGCCCGGGTCGAGCGGGCGGCTGCGGCCGTACCGGCACGGGTGGGTGCCCAGCGGGACCGCCGCGTCGCCGAGATCGACGCCCGCTACTCGACCCGGATCGCCGAGCTGGCCCGGCGCGCCGCCGACGCGGCCCGGCAGGAGGCGCCGGGCTGCGCGGGGGCCGACTGGCCGGGGTGGGCCCCCACGCCCGCCCGCCGTGCGGAGCCACCCGGCGCGCTACGGGTCGGCACGGTCCGGATCGACGGCGTCGACCCGGTGCCCGCGCTGGTGCCGCTGCTCGACGCCGGGCACGTACACCTGTCCGGGGACGATCGCGCCGGCTGCGACGCCGTGGTGTCCGCGTTGCTGCTGCGGGCCGCCGGCCGCGCCGACCCGGGCGCGGTACGCCTGGTCGGGTACGACCCGGAGCAGCTCGGCGGTGGCCTGGCCGGGTTCGCGCCGCTGGGCACGGCGGGGCTGCTCACCTTCGTCGGCCCCGGCGGGCTGGGCCCACTGCTCGACGACCTGGTGGAGCAGATCCGCCGGATCAACGAGACGGTGCTCGCCGGCGAGTACGCGTCGTTGCGCGAGCTGGCCGCGGCGACCGGCCGACGACCCGAGCCGTGGCGGGTGGCGGTGCTGCTCGGCGGTGATGAGCTCAACCGGCACGAGCGCGGACAACTGGACCGGGTGGTACGCGCCGGCGCGGCCTGCGGGGTGCACCTGGTGGTCCACGGTGTGCCGCTGCCGGAGGACCCGACGGTGACCCGGGTGGTGGCCGGGGTGTCCGGCGCACGCATCGGCGGGTCGGCCGGGCTGCCCGTCCGTCTCGATCCACCGCCACCGGCGACGCTGGTCACCGAGACGTGCCGGGAGATCGCCGTCCGGGTCAACGCCGGCCCACCGCCGACCCCGTTCGCGGACCTGCTGCCCCCGCCGGAGCTGATGTGGCGGGAGGACTCATCCGACGGGCTGACCGCGCCGATCGGCGAGGGGCCGCAGGGCCGGCCGGTGCGGCTGACGCTGGGCGACTATCCACCGCACGCGCTGATCGGCGGACCGTCCGGCACCGGCAAGACCAACCTGATCTTCGCGTGGATCGGCGCCCTCGCCGCCCGCTACTCCCCCGCCGAGCTGGAGTTCTACCTGCTGGACTTCAAGGAGGGGGTGTCCTTCGCGCGGTTCGCGCAGGGCCGGCGCGACCCGAGCTGGCTGCCGCACATGCGCCTGGTCGGGATCAACGTCAACACCGACCGGGAGTTCGGCCTGGCGCTGCTGCGTTTCCTCGCCGAGGAGCTGCGTCGGCGCGCCGACGCGGCCAAGAAGCACGAGGTGACCAAGCTGGCCGAGCTGCGGGCCGTCGACCCGACCGGGCACTGGCCACGGATCGTCGCGGTGGTCGACGAGTTCCAGATGCTGCTGGCCGGTCGGGACGTGGTCGCCCGGGAGTCTGCCGACCTGCTGGAGGACCTGGCCCGACGCGGCCGGTCCCAGGGCATCCACCTGGTGCTCGCCTCACAGGACGTGCGGGGCATCGAGGCCCTGTGGGGCCGCCCCGCGCTGGTCGCCCAGTTCACCCTGCGCATCGCGTTGCCCAAGGCGCTGCGGATCCTCGCCGAACGCAACGACGCGGCACAGTCGCTGCCTCGCTGGCACGCGGTGGTCAACGCCGAGTCGGGCATGGTGGAGGGCAACGAGGTCGCCCGGATCCCGTCGGCCAGCGACTGGGAGACGTGGAGCGGCTTGCAGCACCGGCTGTGGCGGATGCGCCCGGCCGACGCCGCACCGGCCCGGCTCTTCGACGGCGACGCGATACCCCGACTGGCGGACGCGCCGGACTTCCGTACGCTCGCCGCGCCTGCGGACGGGAGCGTGCCGCGCAGCCCGGTCGCCCTGCTCGGCGAGATCATCGACGTACAGTCCCGCTCGGCGGCGCTGCGACTGCCGCGCGCCCCCGGGCGCAACCTCGCCGTGCTCGGCACCCGGGTGGACGAGGCCTGCGCGGTGCTGGACGCGGCGGCCCGCTCACTGGCCCGCCAGCACCCGCCGGGCACCGCCCGGTTCTCCATCGCCTGCCTCGACGCCGACGCTGACCCGATCGCCCGTGCGCTCTACGACGACCTGGCCGACGACGCCGCCTGGTACGACGAGGAGACCGTCGGTGAGCTGATGGCCGAGACGGCCGACGGGCTGACCGGCCCGGGGAGCCCGCACTACCTGCTGCTGTTCGCCGTCGACGCGGCAGCCGGCGCGCTGGCCGCCCGAGCCGGCCGACGCACCGGGCTGGAGCAGCTGCGGCGGATCCTGCACGACGGGCCGGAACGACGAACGCACGTGCTGGCCTGGTGGCGGGGAGTGGCACGGATGCGTGCCGACCTCGGCGGGCCCGCCGCGCGTACCGACCAGATCGGCGCCTGGGTGGCGCTGGACACCCACGGCGGCGAGCTGGGTTCCTCGCTCTACCCGGGCACCGGCGGCCCGGACTGGTATCCCCGCCCCTGGCGGGGCCTCTTCTTCGACCGGGCGGTGCACCGCACCGGACAGGTGATCATCCCTTATGGTCCGTCGCGATGAACGAACCGGTGACCAGTGAGACGTACACGGCCCAGCTCCGACGGCTGGCTGACCTGACCGCACGAGTGGGTGAGCAGCGCGCCGAGGCGCACACCTGGTACGAGCGGCAGTGCACCGCTGCCGAGCGGGCCGTCGCCGACGCCGCCGAGCAGCTCCAGTACGCCGAGGAAGAGCTGGTCGCCGCCCGCGAACAGCAGGAACGCGTCGACGCCGAGGTGGCCCACCTGTGGCAGCAGGTCCGCTCGCGCCTCGGCGCCCGTCGCCTCGGTGGCCCGCCCGCACCCGCGAACGGCACCACGGCCACCGATCCGGTGCTGCTGCTCGGAAAGGCCCGTGACCTGCTCGACCGCGCCGGGCAGCCGGGTGAGCTGCCCGGTTCGGTCAACCCGCTGCTGGCGCTGTGCGGGGTGGCCGGCGCCGTCCTGGCGTACGCCCTGGGGGTTGGGGCGCGGGCGTTGGGCGTCGGGTACGGCGGCGATCTCGCGGTCGGGATGCCGGTGCTGGCGCTGGTGGTGACCCTGTTCGGGCCGTTGATCGGCCTGGTGCCGGCGCGGGTGCTTGCCGACCGCCGGCACGCGATGCTCGGTCCTCGACCGATCACCGTGGTCCTCGGCGCTGGGGTGGTGACCACGGTGCTGCTGCTGGTGCTCGGCCGCTGACGCGCGGGGTGGCCGGCGCCGCCCGCGTCGTTCCCGGTGGCGTGGGGCTCGTGATCGACGCGACTTCCTGAAAACCGGGCCATCCCCGCGATGATCCACTCGACCTCCTGGAAATCGGGCCATCCCCGCGGCCCGGACACCCCGACTTCACGAAAACCGAGTCGATCACCCGCCGACCAGGCCGGTGATCGACTCGGCTTCACGGAAACCGGGCCATCCTCGCCACCCGGACGCCGCGACATCACGAAAACCGAGTCGATCACGGGCCGGCAGGGCCGACAGCGCGGGCCGGCAGGGCCGACAGCGCGGGCCGGCGGGACGCGCGGGCCGGCGGTCAGGCCGGGACCAGGACGGCCTCGCGCAGCAGTCGCCGGGTCAGGGTGACCCGGTCGGCGTCGTCGGGCAGCCCGGGCAGGCCACCAACCCGGGTGACCGCGCCGCTGAGCAGGACACGAGCCGCCGCCTCGCAGTCACCAGGCAGGGTGATCGTCCGGTCGAACAGCCGCAGCGCCACCGAGTCCGACCCGTGCGGCACCAACTGCCAGCGCAGGCCCGGACGCACTGTGACCTGGGAGTCGGCGTCAAGCGCGGCCACCGCGTCGGCCTGGGCGAGCGGCCGGATGGGTGCCGGGCGGGCGGCCGTCCAGGCACGTTGGCGCAGGCGCGCGGCGACCGCACCGGGGTCGGCGCGCAGGAGCCAGTCCCGCAGTGCCTCGACCGTCTCGGTCAGCTCCGGTTCGATGGCGTCCGGGTCGGCGACGTCGGTGCCGAACGGCAGGCTGGCCCGCAGCCGTTGGTCCTCGGCGGCCAGCGCCAACAGCTCCTCGACCAGGGCATAGCGGGTGAGCGCGCGGATGCCCACCGTCAGGTGCAGTGAGCTGGCGTCCTGCGCCTGCGCGCTGTGCAGCCAACCCCGGGGCAGGTAGAGGGCGTCGCCGGGGGCGAGCACCACGTCCAGCGCGGCCTGGCCCTGCGCGGTGGCACCGACCTCGTCGGCGCGGCCACCCCACGGCTGCTTCTCCAGCGGGTCGGGCAGCACGGGCGGGTGGATCCGCCAGTGTTTGCGGCCGTCGACCTGGAGGACGAACACGTCGTGGGTGTCGTAGTGGGTGGCGAACCCCTGGCTGCCCGCCGGGGTGAGGTAGGCGTTGATCTGCAACGGCTGGTTGAGCGCGAGGCCCAGGTCACGGGCGAAGTCGACGAGCGGTGGCCAGATCCGGTGCAGGCCCTGCAACACCAACGTGGCGCCGGAGGCGTACTGCTCCAGGACCCGCTCGTCGAGCACCTGGTCGCCGATCTCGGCGCCCGCGCCGCCACCGCCGGTCCAGCGCGCCGCCGGCACCAACTGGCCGTCCTTGGCGACGCGCAGAAAGGGGGTACGCAGACCGCGCCGGCTGAGCAGCTCGTCGGCGTCTGCGGGGCTGAGCAGGTCGGCGAAGCCGGACGCGTTGGGCAGCTCGGCGGCGCGGGAGAGCAGCGGGGTGTGTCCCCAGTGCGCGGCGGCGAACTTGGCCGGCTCGACCGAGACGCAACGGGCCAGTGCCTCGGCGGCGTTCGCGGACGGAACCGCCGGGCGGCCGTGGCCGCCCGGCGGGTCGAGGTGCGTCATGATGTGCCGCTACCGGGCGCTGCCGTCAGCGCCGCCGTCCTGCTGACCCGGGGTGGCACCGCCGTCGGCGGGACCCTCCGCGCCACCGTCGGCGCCACCGTCGTGCTGACCCGGGGTGGCACCGCCATCGGCGGGACCCTCCGCGCTGCCGTCGGCGCCACCGTCGTGCTGGCCCGGGGTGGCACCACCGTCGGCGGGACCCTCCGCGCCACCGTCGGCGCCACCGTCGTGCTGACCGGGGGTCGCGCCACCGTCGGCCGGGCCCTCCGCGCCGCCGCCGCCCATGGTCTGCATGTCGTCATCGTTGAGTGCCATCGGTACTCCCTTGGGTGTGCCGCCCCGCCGTGCGCCGGGGTCCGTCGTGCTGCGGGTGGTACCCCACGCGCGATCTTCTCTAACCCTCACCGTAGACGCCGAACCGGGGCGACACGGGCAGTTCGCGAGCGGCGGCGGAGAGTGCCAGGATGGGGTGGTGATCCTGGTGGGCACGTCCGGCTGGCAGTACCGGGACTGGCGGGGCCGCTTCTACCCGCAACAACTGCCGCAGCGGCTCTGGCTGGAGCACTTCGCGGCCGGGTTCGCCACGGTCGAGGTCAACAACGCCTTCTACCGGCTGCCGGAGCGGGAGACCTTCGCCGCCTGGCGGGCACGCACACCGGCGGATTTCTGCGTGGCGGTGAAGATGAGCCGCTACCTCACCCACATCAAGCGGCTGCGCGATCCGGAAGAGCCGGTGGCCCGGTTCCTCGGTCGCGCCACCGCGCTCGGCGACCGTCTCGGCCCGGTGCTGCTGCAACTGCCGCCGAACCTCCGGGCGGACGTCGACGCACTCGACGCGACCCTGCGGCTGTTCCCGGCCGAGGTGCGGGTCGCCGTCGAGCCCCGGCACCCCTCCTGGTGGACCGACGCCACCCGGGCGGTGCTGGAACGGCGTCGGGCCGCGCTGGTCTGGGCCGACCGGCTGGGGCGCCCGGTCGCTCCGCGCTGGCGCACCACGGACTTCGGATACCTCCGCCTGCACGAGGGGCGGGCACGGCCGTGGCCCCGCTACGGCCGCGCGGCGCTCACCTCATGGGTGCGGCGGCTGACCGACACCTTCGGCGAGGACGAGCCGGCGTACGTCTATTTCAACAACGACCCGGGCGGCGCCGCCATCGTGGACGCTGTCGCGTTCGCCGCGCTGGCCCGCGCGGCCGGGCACCCGGTGTCCCGGGTGCCGACGCCGGCCGAGGCGGACACCTCCGGCGACTGAGCCCGCCCGAGGCGTTCCTCGGGCGGGCTCACGAGCGTCAGGCCGTCACGGCATCATCTTGGCGAGGTCCTTGGGCATGGTGTCCTTCACGTCCTGCCACTCGCCCTGGGTGACGTGTCGGCGCAGGGTGTCCAGCACCACCTGCGTCACCCGTTCCGGGCCGCCCTCCGCGTCGTACGGGAAGCCCTGACGGACCTCGTAGAGGAAGTCGTCCCGGTTGAGCTTGATCGGCACGTCGGACGGCACCCAGCCGTCGAAGTAGATCCCCCGCACGAGCACCGGCAACTGCTGGGCGAACTCGACGCTCTCGTCCACCGGCAGCCGGTCGCGCAGCAGGTGCAGCACCGTGCGCAGAGCCGCGTACGACTGGTTGCGCCGTTCCTTCGGCCAGCCGTAGGCGTTCTCGATGTCCTTGAGAATGAGGTTCGTCTTGTCCAGCGAGGACTCGAACGCTGAGATCATCGAGTCAGCCATCGGTCGACCCCCGTTCCGTGCTGTCCCACCGTCGGTCATCGGCGCGGCGAGGCGGCCCCGATGGGCCGCGGCGTGCCCGCACCGGGCTGCCCTGCGGCGCGCGGCGGGCGTTGTCCGCCGTACCGACCACGTGCAGGACGGCACCGCGCCGTCGATCCGTCACCACTCGAACCGTCATCCCCGTCACCTCCGTGTCGTCTGCGGCGTCGACCACCCCCGGGCGGTCGTACCCACCGTCCCCAGCCTGCCGGCGCTGCGGGTGACCCGGCCCCACCCGGATCGGGTGAGGTCAGTTGGCGTCGAGGAGGCCAGCGAGGGTCTTCGCGTTGGTCTGCGCGTAGTCGCGGTAGCAGTTGTTCATCAACACGTGCGTCTGACCGGCCTCGTCGGCCAGCTCGCGCAGCTTCGGCGCCCAGTCGGCCAGCTCCCGCTTGGAGTAGTGGTAGCCGAACTTCTCGTGGATGTCCTTGCTGGTCCACTTGTCACTGTGGCCGTGGAAGCGCACCACGGCGAGGTCCGCGGTGGCGGCCAGGATCGGGGGCAGCGACGAGCGGTGGCCCTGCGGCATGTCCACGCAGACGTACGGCAGTTTGTGCTCGCGCAGGAAGGCCAGGGTCTCGTCGGCGTTGTCGCCGTCGAACCAGGAGGCGTGCCGGAACTCGTAGACCGGGCGCAGCGGCGCGCAGCGCTTCGCCACCTCCAGCAGGTACTGCTTGTTGGCCCGCTTGATGGTGAACCAGGGCGGGAACTGGAACAGCAGCGCACCCAGCTTGCCCGCCTCGACCAGCGGGTCCAGGGCGGACAGGAAGCGCGTCCAGACCTCCTCGTACGACTGCGCGGGCAGGTCGTCGGGGTAGACGTTCTTCTTGTCGGTCTCCGGACGCAGGTCCTTGTAGAGGGCGCTGACCCGGGTGGGATGCCCGGTCAGCAGACTGAACGCCTTGATGTTGAAGGTGAAACCGGCCGGCGTGCGCTCGGCCCACAGCTTCGCGGTCGCCTCGGCGGGCGGCGAGTAGTAGGTGGCGTCCACCTCGACCAGCGGGAACTGCCGCGCGTAGTAGGCCAGCCGCTTCTCCGGGGTGTCCGCCGTCTGCGGGTACCAACCCGAGTCCAGCAAGGTGCGGTCGGTCCAGGACGCGGTGCCCACGAGGATGTCACCCATGGTTCAAGTCCATCGCGTCACGGACCGACCGGCAACCGCTGACGTCGCTCAGGCCGCCCGCCGTTCGCGGGTCTGCTTGCAGGTCACACAGGTGGTGGCGGCCGGGAAGATCTCCAGTCGCTCCACCGGGATCGCCGCCGAGCAGCCCTCGCACCAGCCGTAGGTGCCCTCGGCGAGCCGGCCGAGCGCGTGCTCGTACTGGGCGCGGCGGTCGAGGATGGTGCGCAACAGGGACTGCGCGGTGTCCCGCTCGGCGGTCTTGGTGCCGCTGTCGGCCTGGTCGTCGCCGGCGGTGTCGCCGACCTCCACCAGCCGCAGCACCTGGCTCTGGAGCACGGCCTGGTCGTACTCGGCGGTCAGCTCGTCGTAGCGCGCCTGCAGGGAGAGCCGGATCTGGTCGATCTCCGTCTGGGAACGGGTCGTACCGACCGTGTCGTGGACGAGCATCGCTGCCTGCCTTTCCTGGGCCTGTGGCTCACTGTGAACCGGGTGCCGGCGGCGTGAAGCCCCGGTCACGGTCGCAAACGGTGCGCGGGCGATCGCCTGCGCTCTGTGAGCCGGGCGATTACCCACGGGATCGGCCGGGCAAACCGGCGAATTCCCGGGGGTTGTCAGCCGTCTCCGCCGGGCTCCACGAGCGCGGGGCGGCGGGGGTCGTCGGCTCGTACCACCACGTCGGCGAAGCTCGCCGGTACGACCTCCTCGGCGTACCGGTCGAAGGCGGGCAGCGCCCACTCCTGGGCCGGTTCGGTGCGTCGACGCAGCGCCGCCGGGGACAGCTGCAGGTGGACGGTGACGTCGAAGGGCAGGCCGCCGCCGAGCAGCAGTGGGCCGCTGACGAGGACGACACCTCCGGGTGGCAGGTCGACGTAGTGAGCACGGCTGGCCCGGTCTGCGTCGGCGTCCCAGAGCGACGGGAGCACCCGCCCGGTGCCGCCCGGGCCGGCCGGGTCGAGCACCTCCCGGCGCAGGCCGGCCTCGTCGACCCAGTTCTCGTAGAAGGAGTCCGGGTTGGTGCGGCCCAGCTCGTAGCGCAGGGACGCGGGGCGGAGGAAGTCGGTGGCGCGTACGTGCAGCACCGGACGGCCCCGGGCGCGCAGCGGGTCGACGAGCGCGGCGGCCAGCTCGTCCGGGCCGGCGGCGGGAGCGCCGTCCACCGCCACCCGCAGCCGGGCGGGCCCGGTGGCGGCGCGGGTCGCGGCGTCGGCCAGCCGGCCGGTCAGCTCGGTGACGAGCAGGTCGGGCGAGATGGGACGGATGCGCACCGGACCATCCTGCCCCGCGTCGGGTGGGCGGGTGACGCCGGTCAGCTGCTGCGGTCGATGGTGACCCGGGCGTCGTCGGCCAGCCGGTAGCCCACGCCGTAGACGGTGGTGACCAAGGGTACGTCCACGCCGACCTTGCCGCGCAGCCGACGCACGTGCACGTCGACGGTGCGTACGCCGGCGTGCTCGTAGCCCCAGACGGCGTTGAGCAGTTGCAGCCGGGTGAACACCCGGCGCGGGTGGGCGACCAGGTGCAGCAGCAGGTCGAACTCCAGCCGGGTCAGCGGCAGCGGCTCGTCGTCGCGCAGCACCGAGCGGGACGAGGCGAGGATGTGCAGGGCCGGGATGGTCGGGCTGAGCGCCCGGGTTGGCGAGCGGTTGGCGGGCACCTGGTCGGGGCGGCGTTCGGTCGGAACGGACCCGATGATCACGCCCTCGCCGCGCTCCAGCATCTCCCGGGCGGCTTCGAGCAGCCGACGTGCCGCTGGGGTCAGCGACTCCTCACAGGCCAGCGGGATGGACAGCGTCACGGTGAGCACGGGCGTCGCGGTGTTCGCCGGGCGACGCTGACCGCCGGGCGGTCGACCGGGCACCGCGGGTTGCGACGTATGCCATCCGGCGCGCGACGAGGCAGGGCTGACCGACATGGTCCTCCTTGGGCTGGTCCGGGTATCTCCCCACGGCCCGGGACGCCGCTTCATCGATGCTTCCCGGCGCCCGGGCGAGAATCAAGAGGCGGCTGCGTTGCATGAATGTGACAATTGACGAACACATCGGAGCCAGATGCTCGCTCTGCGTACGACGCCTGATGATTACAGCAGAGTCGCCGAGATGCCCCGATACGGGGGTCCCCGCCCGGTTCACCGAGATTGCCGCAGGCCGCCGGACCAGGGCTTATCGGCTGTGGTCCACGCTGATCCGCGCCTCGTCGGCCAACCGGTAACCAACCCCGTAGACGGTGGTCACCACCTCCGAGCCGTCCAGCTTGGCGCGCAGCCGTCGAACGTGCACGTCCACGGTCCGGGCCACCGCGTGCTCGTACCCCCACACACTGGACAACAGCTGGAGGCGGGTGAAGACCCGGCGCGGCCGCTCGGCCAGGAACAGCAGCAGCTCGTACTCGATGCGGGTCAGCGGGACGACCCGGTCGCCCTGGCGAACCATCCGCGAGCCGGCCAGGATGCGGACGTGGGCGGCGTCGGCGGACGGCTCGCCGGCGGCGGGGCTCGCGGCCGGTCGCGGCGCGGGCACCACGTCCTCGACGGTACGCAGCTGGCCCTCCCCCGACTCGGCCAGCTCGCCGAGCAGCTGCACCAACCGGGCCAGCCGGGGGCTCAGCGGCCCGGGGACGAGGTCGAGGGTGATGGTGAGGGTCGGATCGGTGCGCGGGCGGGCCGGGCGGGTGCCCGGGTGGCGGCGCGTGGGGATGGCGACGACGGACATGGTGCCTCCTGAGTGGCGGTACGCCCGCCACGCCGGGTGCGGCGTGACGGTCAGCGGCGCGCCCACCCGGTCTTGACGGGGGACGCGAGTGGGGAGGTGTGCAGCGGGGTCGGGCCGAGGGCTGGCAGGCCGGCGATCCGCCAGGCCGCGAAGCCGCCGACCACGTCGGTGGCCCGGTGCAGGCCGACGTCCTGCAGGGCGGCGGCGGCCAGCGACGAGGTGTAGCCCTCCTGGCAGAGGATCATCACCGGCACGTCGTAGTCGACCGCCTGCGGCAGTCGGGCCGGGCAGCGGGGGTCGAAGCGCCACTCCAGCACGTTGCGTTCGACAGTGAGCGAGCCCGGCACCACGCCGTGCGCGGCCCGCTGCGCTGCCGGCCGGATGTCGACCAGCAGTGCTCCGGCCCGGCACGCCAGGTGCGCGCGCTCCGGGTCCAACCGGTGGAGCCGGGCACGCGCGGCGGCCAGGATCTCGTCGATGCCCCGGGAGCCCGGCGGCGGCACGGGGGCCGGACAGTGCTCGGCGGTTGCCTGCATTATCGGTTCCTTCCGGTGACAGGGAGTGGATCGTGGTCTCGCCGCGGTCACCAGGACCGGCCGGCTTCGGCGACCTCGGCGACCCGCAGCCGCCCGTCCACGAGGTGGTAGCGGGTCATCCGCAGCAACGCCGGCCGGTAGACGTGCACGCTGACCGCCGACGCCGGCCCCTGGTTGGTCACCTGGTGCACGTGTCGGGGGCCGAAGCGGCGACCGGCGCCGGCGGGCAGCCGTCGTGGGCGCAACCGGCCGGCGGCGACCGTCTCCTCGGTGAGCGTGCCGCTGACGACCCGGAACCCTCCGGCCGAACCACCGTGGTCGTGCAGGTCGGTGCCCTGCCCGGGCAGCCAGCTCAGTGCCCACACCTCGTGGTCGTCGCCGACGTCGAGGCGCGCGTACCAGCGCTCGGCCGGGTCGAAGCGCAGCGCGACCGGCCAGCCGGCCGGGTCGGCCCACCGGGCGGCGACGGTGAGCAGGTCGGGCTCCGGGCGGCGGTGCGTCATGGCGGTTCCTCGCGGGTCGTTCGGCGGGGTGCCCTCGTACTGTAGACGGCAAAGCCTATAGGTTTAGTAGGTAATTCATTCCACCTGCTGGGACGCAGGTCAGACCTGGTGTCGATCAGCGCAGCACCGGCGGGTCCACCCGGTAGCCGGGCAGCGAGGGCCACCGCACGGTCAGGACCACCGACGCGCGCTCCGCGAACCAGGAGTGGTCCACTCCCCGACCCCACACCACGTAGTCGCCCGGCGCGGCCAGCCGTACCGTCCGGTCCGGCAGCTCCACCCGGAAGCACCCCTCGATGAGTACGAGCAGAGTGGTGCGCCGCTCCCCGGTCGCCCACTGGGACCGGGCCTGCCCGGGCGGGTGCACTCCCCACTTCACCTCGACGTCGGCGCTGTGTCGGATCTCCCCCGGCGGCGCGAAGTGCCCGAGCAGCCAACCGGCATTGGTGGCACCGTCGACACCCGCGTTGCCCACGTACACCGTCTCCGCCATCGGACCCCTCCCCCAGCACACCGGCCGAGCAACGTATCAGGACCGCTGCGACTAACCTGGACCGGTGACCGACCACCTCGACGCCGAGACGCTGGCGTTCGCGCACCGGATGTTCGACCTGGCCCGGGCCGGCTCCACCGAGGAGCTGGCCGCACAGCTCGACGCCGGCCTGCCCGTCAACCTCACCAACGACAAGGGCGACACGCTGCTGATCCTGGCCGCGTACCACGCCCACCCGGACACGGTGGCCGCCCTGCTCAGTCGCGGCGCCGACCACTCCCGGGCCAACGACCGGGGTCAGACCGCGCTGGCCGCCGCGGTGTTCCGCAGCAGCACCGAAGCGGTCCGCGCGCTCCTCGCCGCCGGCGCCGACCCGGCACACGGCAACCCCTCGGCGCTGGAGACCGCGCAGTTCTTCGACCTGCCGGAGATGACGGAGCTGCTGCGCGCCGGCTGACACCAGCGCCGACGGGCCGGTATACAGGGTCGGTGGAAGATCCCCTGCCCGAGCAGATGCGGGCCGCCGGCACCATGCTGCTGGCCGCGCTCGACCCCGCCGCCCGTGACAGCGCCGTGCACCCGTTCGACGACGAGTCGTCCCGACGCTGGCTGGAGTACCGGCCTCGACCCCGGCCCGGCGTCTGCCTCTCCGAGCTCGACGTCGCCGGTCGCAAGGCCGCGCACCGGTTGCTGGCCACCGCGCTCAGCCCTTCGGCGTACGCGCAGGCGATGGCGATCATCGCGCTGGAGGAGGTGCTGGACCGCGCCGAAGGCTGGCATCGCGGGCGGCACAGCGGTGACTACTGGGTGGCCGTGTTCGGTGACCCGACGCGCGACGACCGCTGGGCGTGGCGACTCGAAGGGCACCACCTGTCGGTGAACATGACAGTGGTGGACGGTCAGGTCTCCCCCGCACCGATCTTCTTCGGCGCCAACCCGGCAGCGGTCCGCTACGCCGGCCGCCCGGTCTCCCGCCCACTCGGCATCGAGGAGGACCTGGGCCGGGCACTGCTCGACGCGATCGGGCCGGCCGAGCGATCCGCCGCGATCGTCGCCGACGAGGCGCCCGCGGACATCATCAGCGCCACCCGCGGGCAGGTCGACGCTCCGCTGGAGCCGCTCGGCGTCCCGTCCGACCGGTTGGGGCCGACCGGGCGCGCACTGCTCGACCAGGTGGTCGCGCTCTACCTGGACCGGCTGCCGCCCGAGCTGGCCATCCGCGAGGCGCGCCGACTGGACGCCGGCCGGCTGCACTTCGCCTGGGCCGGGCCGACCCACCCCGGGCAGCGGCACTACTACCGGGTGCAGGGCGACGACCTGCTGATCGAGTACGACAACACGAGCGCCGACGGCAACCACGCCCACACAGTGCTACGCCGCCCCGCCAGCGACTTCGGCGCCGACGTCCTGGCAACCCACCACAAGGCCCACCACTAGTCTGGCCTGGCCTGGCCCGCCCCGCCCCGCCCCGCCCCGCCCCGCCCCGCCGGTCGATCATGGACTTGTGGTGGGCGGCTTGGCCCGGTGCGCCACTTTTGCGGGGCACCACAAGTGCATGATCGCCGCGGTCAGGGGTCAGGGCCGGGTCGCCTCGATGAGGAAGCGTTGGGCGTGGGCGATGAAGGGGCCCTCGGTGGTGATGCGCTCGTGCAGGGCCAGGAGTTCTTCGCGGTAGCGGTCCACGGTGAACCCGGGCACCGTCCAGATCACCTTGCGCAGGAACCAGACCACCGCACCGATGTCGGAGAAGGTGGCCCGCAGGGTGGCCCGACGCAGGTCGACCACCCGCAGACCAGCGTCTTCGGCGGCGGCCGCCGCGTGTTCGGGATGCCGGTGGGCCGGCGGCGGCAGCGGGCCGAGGATCGCTTCACTCAGCTCCCGCATGGTGCCCGCCCCGATCTGCTGGGACAGGAACGTCCCGCCCGGCCGCAGCACCCGAGCGGTCTGCGCCCAGTCGGTCCGCACCGGATGCCGGCTGACCACCAGGTCGAACGAGGCGTCGCGGAAGGGCAGCGGCCCGTCCGGGTCGACCGCCACCACCGTCGCGCCCACCCGGCGCAGGGTGCGCCGGGCAACCTCCACGTTGGGCGGCCAGCCCTCGGTGGCCGTCAGCAGCTTCGGCGGATGCGGCACCTCGGCGAGCACCTCACCGCCGCCGGTGTCCACGTCCAGAGCGGCGGTGGCGCGCGCCATCCGATCGGCGACCAGTCGGGCGTACGCCCACTGTGGACGCTCCTCGGTAGCCCGGCCCGCCAGCCAGTCGAAGCCCCACCCGTCGATCGGCGCGGCTGCTGCCTCCGCGATCAACTCCTCGGCGTTCCGCAGATCGGTCATGGCGGTCAGCCTCACCGGCCGGCCACCCGACCGGCAACTCATTTGCGCCCGCCACGGCCCCGCCAGACGGGTCGGGTCAGGGCCGATCCGTCCGAACCGGTCACCGCCCGTCCAACCGGGTCACAGGTCGGACGAACCAGGCGGGTCGGATCAGGGGCCGGCAGCGCGGGACCGGCAGCGCGGGACCGGCAGCGCGGGACCGGCAGTGCCCAATGCCAACAGTGCGTCAGGGGCGCGGGCGGACGATCTCGACGGTGCCGTTGGCGAGCGCGTCGAGGCCGCCCGTCTCGGTGCGGCCGCTGTCGAATTGCCGCATCAGCCGGGCGCCCAGGTGCACGCCGATGCCACCGGCGGCGAGCGCGACCAACTCGGTGATCAGGATCGCGGCCGACGCACCGTGCTCCGGTGACTGCGACCGGACAAGGCAGGTGAGCAGGAACAAGCCGGCCATCACCGCGTTCACCAGGTTGAAGGCGACCGCTGTGCGGCGGGTGCGGTCGACCGGTACGTCCCACAGGTCGATCATGCCGGCCACCGCGGTCAGTGCCGCGGCGACGAGGGCGGCGATGCCGGTCCAGTAGCCGACCTCGCCCAGGAACGCCGGTCCGCCGACGACATCGGTGAAGTCGAAGACGGTGGCGCTGACGAAGAGCCCGAGCGGGAACGTGACCAGCATCGGTTGGATCGGGTGCCCCTGCACCCGCAGCCGGCTCTGCATCGGTCCTCCCCCGGGTCGGCGCAGCTCACCTGACCAGAGTGCTACCCGAGGCCGGTCGGGACGAAACGACGCCGCCCGACTCGCCGCCGAGAGAGAGAACGGGCACCGCCGGGAGAACGGGCACCACCGCGGGCACACGCACCGCCGCGGGCACAGGCACCACCGCGCGCACAGGCACCGCCGTGGGCACAGGCACCGCCGTGGGCACACGCACCACCGCGCGCACACGCACCGCCGGGAGGTTGATCCACTCGGGACTCAGGAAACCGGGCCATCCATGAGCCGCGAACACCCCGGATTCGAGTAACCCGAGTCGATCAAGGCCGTAGCGCCGAACGCCGAACCACGAACGCCGACCCGCGCGGGTGAGCCTCGGCGCGCGGTCCGGTCAGGCATCGCGCCCGTCAGGCGTCGCGAGGGCGGGAGACCGTCCGGACCAGTCGCTCGGCCACCTCGCGCAGCGGAATGTCCAATGACGACGCCGCGGTGCGCAGCACGTCGAGGGCCTCGGCTGGCGGGCACCCGCGCTGGGTCATGATCACCCCGACGGCCTGGCCCACCACCCCGTCGTGCAGCAGCGAGGCGTCCCGCTCGCCGGCGAGCGTGAGTTGCCGCTTGCGGTCACGGACGGCCGCCAGCAGCAGGCCGGCGTGTTCGGCGAGCAGCATCGCGGTCAACTGGTGCTGCGGGGTCAGCAGCTCCGGCGAGGCGGCGTAGAGGTTGATCGCGCCGATCACCTGGTCGTCGATGTCCACCGGCGCGGAGATGACCCCGCGCACGCCGAGATCCCGGGCGCGCGCCGTCCAGACCGGCCAGCGGGTCTCGCCGGCCAGATCGGCGGCGAGGATCATCTCGCGGCGTTGGATGGCGCTCATCGCCGGCGAGTCCGGCCCGTGTCGCAGGTCGTCCAGCCCGGCCAGCCGCTCGTCGGAGGCGGCCACACCGGCGGGCTCGCCGGCGCGCAGCGCGGTGAACCCGCACCAGCGCACTCCGGCCACCGCGTCCCTGGTGACCCGGACCAACGCCAGCAGCGCCTCGTCAAAGTCGGTCAGGGCGATCAGTCCGGCGGTCAGCTCCCGTAACAGGGCCGCGGTTTCCAGGACACCGAGGGTCTGCACCACCGGCTTCCGCGTGTCGAGGTTCACCGGTTCGCAGCCTCCGTGCGCCCTCGCGCCCGCCCCGCGATCATCATCACCTGTGTCATCGTCTGCTCTCTCCCGACTCGACCGACCAGCGCTACTACCCGAGGAAACCTGGGTCGAAACGACGTAAATCGGGGCCCCTGCCGCACGCGGAGGCACGACAGGGGCCCCGGTGGCCTACGTCAGCGCGAGGTGCCGCTGAGTCGCCGCCCGATCGACGCGATCAGCCGGTCCAGCTCGGACCCGAACGGGTTGTCGTGCACCAGGTACGTCCAGGTGGCGGTGGGCCGGACCAGGGTGCCGTCGTCGGGCTGCCAGTCCTCGTCGAATTCGGTCTCGGTGAAGGTGGCGATGGTGCGGGCCTCGATCTCCGGGACCAGGTCGTTGAACGCCGGCACGGCGGCCCGGTGGAACTCGTCCAGCGGGTCGAGCCGGCCCAGCGCGCGCAGGTGCACGCCCTCGCGGACCTCCGACAACTCGGCCAGGTGCTCGGCCCAGAGCCGGTCCAGGTGGAAGAGCGCGATCGAGCGGGCCGCGCGGGCGAGCAGGTCCTCGTCCATCTCGCCGGCCTTCTCGGGCTCCTTCTCCAGCAGCATCACGGCGGCCACGTCACTGGTCAGCAACCGCTCGCGGCGAGCGGCGAGAGCCTTGCGCTGCTGCTCGATCACCACGCTGTAGCGCCAGGTGTTGCGGTGGATCTCGTGGTTGACGCCCTCGGCGACCCGCTGGGCGTGCTCCACCGCGTAGTCGACCTGCTCGTCGGTCACCAGGCCGTCGGCGTTCATCCGCGGCGACGCCGGCACCGAGTCGGCGGCGTGCCGGACGACCAGGTCGTCCTCCAGGCTGACGAAGAAGACCGAGCCGCCCGGGTCGCCCTGCCGGCCGGCACGACCACGCAGCTGGTCGTCCACCCGGCGGCTGTCGTGCCGGCCGCTGCCGATCACGTAGAGGCCGCCCAGCTCGGCGACCCGCTCCTGGTCGCGGCCGTCGCTGCCGCCCAGTCGGATGTCGACGCCCCGCCCGGCCATCTGGGTGGAAACGGTCACCGCGCCGTACGCGCCGGCCTCGGCGATGATCGCCGCTTCCTCGTCGTCGTTCTTGGCGTTCAGCACGACGCAGGGCACCCCGGCCGCGTTGAGACCGGCGGCCAGGCCCTCGGACTCCTTGACGTCCAACGTGCCGACCAGCACCGGCCGCCCCTTGGCGTGCCAGCGCTGGATCTCGTCGATCAGCGCCTCGTCCTTCTCGGCCCGGGTGGCGTAGATGCGGTCCGGCTCGTCCTCGCGGATGCAGGGGGTGTTCGGCGGGATCACCGCGACCTCAAGTCCGAAGAACTCCCGCAGCTGGTCGCCGACCAGCACCGCCGTGGCGGTCATGCCGCAGACCTTCGGGTAGAGCGCGATGTACGCCTGCATGGCGATCGTGCCCAGCACCTCGCCCTCGGCGGTGGCGTCCAGGCCCTCCTTGGCCTCGACCGCGGCCTGGAGCCCGTCCGGCCAGCGGCGGCGCTGGGCCACCCGGCCGCGCATCTCGTCGACCAGCTCGACCGAGCCGTCCCGGACGATGTAATCCACGTCACGGTGCAGCAAGGCGTGTGCGTGCAGCGCCACGTTGACCGCGGAGAGCTGCTCGACGTGCTCCTCGTCGTACAGGTCGATGCCGAGCTTGGCCTCGATGGCGGCCAGGCCGGCCGAGGTGAACGCCACGCTGCGGCCGTCGTCCGCGACCGTGTAGTGCTTGCCCTTGCGCAGGCCACGGACCAGCGCGGCGGCGGCGTGCACCGGGTCCTGCTCGCCCGGCACGGCGCCGGCCAGGACCATCGGCACCCGAGCCTCGTCGATCATGATCGAGTCGGCCTCGTCGACGATCGCGGTGGTCAGGGCCGGTTGCACCCGGTCCTCCACGTCGGTGGCCAGCTGATCGCGCAGGTAGTCGAAGCCCGCCTCGCTGACCGAGACGTAGGTGACGTCGCAGGCGTACGCGTCGCGCCGCTCCTGCGGGGTGGAGGCCTCGTTGACCCAGCCGACGGTGAGGCCGAGCAGGGTGTAGACCGGCTCCATCCACTGGGCATCGCGTCGGGCCAGGTAGTCGTTGATGGTGAGCACGTGCACCGGCCCGTTGCCGAGCCGGACGTGCCCGTACGCGGCGATCGTGGCGGTGAGTGTCTTGCCCTCACCGGTGGCCATCTCGGCGACCTTTCCGGACAGCAGCGACATCGCGCCGAGCAGCTGCACGTCGTACGGCCGCTGGTCGAGGCCGCGGCGGGCGGCCTCGCGGCCGATCGCGCAGATCTCCTCGTAGCCGGTGGCGGCACCCGCGGCCTCGGTCAGCTCGGCGTCGTCCAGCGCGGCGAGCTCGTCCTCGCGCGCCTCGACAGCCGGCAGCAGCTTCTCCAGCGGAGCAAGATCCACGGTCGAGCCGGGGCGCTGAAGGAACCGCCGGAACTTGCTCTTGAACCGTTGCGACACACCCATGAGCGGCAACGGTACGCGATTCCGGCCGGCTTGCGCGGCCCGGCCGCCGGCAAGTCGACACCGAACGGAGAGAGCACCCCGACCCCGGCGGAGGAGCGCAGGTCGGCCCCCGAACGGACGAAGTCAGCCGACCAGCAGTTGGTGGGTGGCGAGCTCCCGGTAGAGCGGGTCGGTGGCGGTCAGTTCGGCGTGGGTGCCGACGGCCACCACCCGACCGCCGTCGAGGACGACGATCTGGTCGGCGTCGACGACGGTGGCGAGCCGGTGCGCCACGATCAACAGCGTCCGGCGGACGGCCACCGCGTCGATGGCGCGGCGCAGCGCGGCCTCGTTGCGCGAGTCGAGGTTGCTGGTCGGTTCGTCCAGCAGCAGCACCGGCGGGCCGGCGAGCAGCGCGCGGGCGATCGCCAGTCGCTGCCGCTCACCCCCGGAGAGCAGCACCCCACCCTCCCCCACCTGGACATTCAGACCTTCGGGGGTGCGCTCGACCAGGTGCGCGAGGTTGACCTCGTCGAGCACCTGGCGCAACCGGTCGTCGGTGGCGTCCGGGGTGGTGATCAGCAGGTTCTCCCGCAGCGTGCCGGCCAGCACGGGTGCTTCCTGCTCGACGTAGCCGAGCCGGGCCCGCAGCGCGTCGCGGGGCAGGTCCCGTACGTCGTGGCCGTCCAGCCGGACCGCGCCGGCGCTGACCTCGTAGAAGCGCTCGACCAGGGCCAGCACTGTGGACTTGCCGGCGCCGGAGGGGCCGACAAGCGCGGTACGCGTACCGGCGGGCACCGCGAAGCTGACCTCGTGCAGCACCGGCTCTCCGCCCGGGTAGCCGAACCCCACCCGATCGAACTCGATCATCGGTGCGGGCCGGCGCGGGGTGGTCGTCGCGGCGGCGGGAGCGGCCCGATCGGCCGCGCCCTCGGCGGGCACGGCCAGGATCTCCTCGATCCGCTGGAGGGCACCCAGACCGGACTGCAACTGGGTGTACGCCCGCAGCACCTGGGCCAGTGGCAGCGCCAGGAGGAACAGGTACATGACGAAGGCGACCAGGTCACCGACGGAGATCGCCCCGGCGGCGACCCGTGCACCGCCGATGCCGAGCACCAGCAGGAACGCGCCCTGCACGGTGATCGAGCCGATCGGGCCGACCAGTGACTGCACCCGGGCCACCCGCAGGCCGGCGTCGTACGCCTCCCGCGCGCTGCCGGTGACGGTCTCCGCCTCCCGGGCCTCGGCGCGACTGGCCCGGATGGTCCGGGCCGCCGAGATGGCCCGCTCCACCGCCGAGGTCATCTCACCGATCCGCTCCTGGGCGGCTCGGGCCAGCGCCCGGACCCGGCGGGCGAAGGTGGCGGCGAAGCCCAGCCCCAGTGCCACACCGAGCAGGGTGACGCCGAACAGCAGCGGGTCGAGCAGCACCATGGCGATGCCGGCGCCGACCACCGTCACCGCCCCGGTGACCGTCTCGAAGAGCCCGGAGGTGACGACCGCTCGCAACAGGGTGGTGTCCGAGCCGACCCGGGACAGCAGGTCGCCGGTGCGCCGGCGGTCGTACTCGGCGATGGGCAGCCGCAGCAGGTGACCGGCGAGCCGTCGCCGGGTGCCCAGCACCAGACCTTCGGCGGTGCGTTGCAGCAGGTAGTCGCGCAGCCCGCCGATGGCCGCGCCCAGCACCACGAGCGCCACCAGCACCGCCACCAGGTCGGCGACGGGATGGTCGGCGCCGATGCGGTCGAGCACCGTGCGGGTGAGCAGCGGCTGCGCCAGCGACGCGGCCGCGCCGACCAGCGACAGCACGCCCACCACTACCAGGGTGCCGCGGTGCTCCCGCAGGTACGGCAGCAGCGCCCCCAGACCGACCGGTCGGCCCGCAGCGGCGCCACCGGCCGACCGGTCCGTCGAGGTGCCGCCGGTCGGCCGGTGCGTCGAGGTGCTCATGCCGGGAACGGTAGTCCGCCGCGTCACCCGGGCGGGCGCGCTCCGGCCCGCCGGGTCGGTCCGGCCCGCCGGGTCGGTCCGGCCCGCCGGGTCGGTCCGGCCCGCCGGGTCGGTCCGGCCCGCCGGGTCGGTCCGGCCCGCCGGGTCAGGTGGACAGCACCACCTGAAGCTCCTGGCGACGACGGTCGGCCAGATCGGTGAGCAGGGTGGGCGCCTCGTCGAACGGCACCACCGCCGAGACGAGGTGCTTGCGGATCACGTCCCCGTACGTCCGGAGCAGGTCGATGGTCTCGGCAGAGAGCCGCTCGCGGTCCCAGGTGGGGGCGAGCCCGCGCGGCACCCGGCCGATCTGCGCGCAGCGCAGCGAGAGCCCGTTGTGGTGGAACTCCTCACCGAGCCGAACCGCGTCCGCGCCCTCCTGGTAGAAGGCGAGGTCGATGACAGTGCCCTGGGGGCGCAGCAGCCGCAGGGCGAGCTGCAACGCCCACGCCTGCCCCCGGCACTGGAACACCACGTCGGCGCCCCGGTCACCGGCGGTGTGGGCCCACCGGGTCTTGAGCACGACCGCCGGGTCGTCCGCGTCCGGGTCGAGGGTTTCCAGGCCGAGCGCCTCGGCGACCTGGCGACGGTGCGGGGTGGGGTCGAGCACCACCACCGAGGCGGCGCCGTTGCGCCGGGCGAACAGCGCCGTCAGCAGCGCCACCACCCCGGCGCCGACCACGGCGACGCGCCGGCCGCGGACCCCGTCGCCGAGGGAGCGGACGTCGGTGCCGTGCAGGTCGGCCGCGGCGTGCAGCAGACCGTTGGCGCAGATCGGGCCCATGTGCGCGACGTAGACGCCGAGGAGCGGATCCAGGTCGTCGGGCAGCGGCACGAACCGCTCGGCGACCGGGTCGGCGAGCCAGCCGGTGCGGTGCCCGTACGTCATCGCGCCGACAGTGCCCACGGCGACGGCCGGGGTGTCGCTCTCCACCACCCGGCCGACCTGCATGTAGCCGAGCCGGTTCACCGGGTACGGGGTGCTCGCCTCGCCCGGTTGGAACAGCCCCAGGTCGGCGTTCCAGGTGACGTTCAGGTAGGGGTTCGTGCCCTTGACGAAGCTCAGCTCGGTGCCGGCGGAGACGCCGCTGTAGAGCGTCTCGACCCGGAACGTGCCGGGACGCAGCGGCGCGGCGTCCTGCTCGACCAGCTCAACCCGGCCGGGGCCGGTGACCACCACGACCTTGTCACGCATCGATGGTCACCCCCGTGCTGATGGCCGCCGGGGCGGTCGGGGTGGCGAGCCGCACGGTGGTGCCGGTGCGAGCCGAGTCGGCCACCGCGAGGGCCAGCCGTTGGGTGGCCAGCGCCTCGGCGTACGGCACACGGACGTCATCGCCGATGCCGCGGACGGCGTCGACGAAGGCGCGGTCCACCGCGATCCGCGCGGCCTCCGGGTCGGCGGGGACGTGTCGTTCCCCGTCGGCGTCGCGGATCGTCAGGCCCTCCTCGGTGAGCGAGAGGGCCAGCCCGTCGGCGAGGATCTCCAGGCCGGCGCGGTGCTTCCAACCCAGCACGCAAGCCGCGCTGAGGGTTCCGACCGCCCCGTCGGCGAAGCGCAGCGCGGCGGTGGTCACCGAGTCGATGTCGGCGCCGTCGACCGGCGGCGGGGTGCCGTTGCCGTACGCGGTGACCTCGGTCACCTCGCCGGCCAGCACGCGGATCAGGTCCAGCACGTGGGCGGCCTGCTCGACCACCGGGCCGCCGGAGCGGTCCCGCCGTGACCACCACGCCACCGGGGGCACCTTGTCCAGCCAGGCGCCGCTGACCATCCGCACCGGGCGGTCGGCGAGCAGGTCGCGGGCCTGGTCGAGCACGCTCAGGTAGCGCCAGTGGTGACCGACGGCGGTGCGCAGCCCACTGCGCGCGACCAGGTCGGCGATCCGCTCGGCGGTGCCCAGGTCGACCGCGACGGGCTTCTCGACGAACATCGGCACGCCGGCCTCGATCACCGCCTCCTCGGCGGGACCGTGCGCGAAGGGCGGGACGCAGACGTACACCGCGTCCGGGGCCGCGGCCAGCAACTCGGTGACGTCGCGGAAGACCTGGCCGCCGTGCTGCGCCGTCAGCGCTGACGCCGCCTCCGGTGCCACGTCGGTCACCCCGATGAGCTCGACGTCGTCGAACCCGGACAGCACCCGGGCATGGCGCTGTGCCACCCCGCCAGCGCCCACGAGACCAACCCGGCATTTCCGCATGCGACAACCTCTTTCGAGAACGTTTCCTTTTCGATGGGAGCAGTCCCCTGGGGTGTCCGCAATCAAACGTTCATGCCCTGGGAACGCGACAATGTCACTGTTGTGATCAAGCTGACGCCCTGGAAGCGGTTAGCGCGTGGTGGCGAATGGGAAGTAACTGTGTCGCTATTTCCACGCACGAACGGAGGGGGTGCCCGTGCGGGATACGACCGTGTCACCGGTGGTGGAGGCGTGGGCCACGTACCGGACCACCTCGGCGGCGGACTGGCCGGCACGCCGGCTGCTACGCGCCAAGGGAGGGAGCCGGGTCAGCGTGGTGCTGCCGGCGCGCAACGAGGAGGCCACCGTCGGCGCGATCGTGTCGACCATCCGCGAGCACCTGATGGACCGGGTCGCCCTGGTCGACGAGCTGATCGTGGTGGACTCGCGGTCGACCGACCGCACCGCGCAGGTGGCCCGTGCCGCCGGCGCGGAGGTGGTCAGTCAGGACGAGATGACCCGAGGGCTGCCGCAGCTCACCGGTAAGGGCGACGCGCTCTGGGCCGGGCTCGCCGCCGCCGAAGGGGACGTGGTGGCATTCATTGACGCCGACCTGCGGGAGTTCCGGCCGCACTTTGTGAGCGGACTGCTCGGCCCACTGCTCACCGACCCGTCGGTGGACTTCGTGAAGGGCTTCTACCACCGCCCGCTGGTGGGCAGCGCCAGCGTGGAGCCGGACGGCGGGGGCCGGGTGACCGAGCTGATGGCCCGCCCGCTGCTCAACCTCTTCTGGCCCGAGCTGGCCGGCTTCGTGCAGCCGCTCGCCGGCGAGTACGCCGGCCGCCGTGACGTGCTGGCCCGGGTGCCGTTCGTCTCCGGTTACGGCGTGGAGACGGCCATGCTGATCGATCTGCTGGAGCTGGTCGGGCTGGACGCATTGGCCCAGGTCGACCTGGGCGAGCGAAAGCACCGCCACCAGGACACGGCGGCCCTCGGCCGAATGTCCGCCCAGATCATGCTGACCGCCTGGTCCCGGTTGCAGCGGCGCGGCTGGGCGGTCCCCGGCGCGACGCCGGAGGCGTTGCTGACCCAGTTCCGTCGCGGTGGGTCGGACACGCTGCCGAACCTGGACCGGGAGATCGTGGTCAGCGACGTGTCCATCGAGGAACGCCCGCCGCTGGCCGAGTTGCGTCACCGCGTGCCCCGTCGCCGGGTGGCCGCCGCGTGAACGCCAGGAAGGGACGAGCGCGATGAGCCTCACCGTGTTGATGAACGCCGGTCCGTGGCTGTCCGTGCCGCCGCCCGGTTACGGCGGCATCGAGAACGTGATCGCCACGCTGGTGCCGGAGCTGCGGCGACTAGGCGTCCGGGTGGTGCTCGCCTCGGTGGGCAGCAGCACCCTGCCGGTGGACGAACAGATGTCGGTCTTCGACGACGGGCAGTTCGCGGCGTTGCAACGGCCGTACAACCAGGTCTGCGGGATCGCGCAGGCGCACCTGGCCGGTGTGGTCCGGGAGTTGCACTCCCGCGACGACATCGACCTGGTACACGACCACGTGGAGGCGGTCGGCCTGGCCACTCTCGCCGCGATGGGTCCCGCCGGTCCGCCGACCCTGCACACCCTGCACTGGGACCTGGCCAAGCACCCCGCGCTCTACGGCGGGCTGGACGGCGGCGACCGGGTCCGCGTCAACGGTGTCTCCGCGTCGCAGCTGGCCCGCGCCCCGCTCGCGTTGCGGGAGCACTCGGTGGGGCACGTGCACCTGTCCACCCCCCTGGCCGTGGACGCCGACCGGCGGCCCCGACCGGAGAAGGGCGAACACCTGCTCATCCTCGGTCGGATCAACCCGGGCAAGGGGCAGGACGTGGGTGCCCGGCTGGCACACCGGGTCGGGTTCCCACTGGTCCTGGCGGGGCCGGTCGGCCCGTACCATCGGCCCGCCGATCTGGCCGCCGCAGGCGACGAGGCCCGGCAGAACCCGGACGTGCGGTTCTTCCTCGACGAGGTGGCGCCGCACGTCGACGGTGACCTGGTCCGCTGGATCGGCACCGTGGCCGGTCAGGAGCGGGACGACCTGCTCGCCAGCGCCCGCGCGTCGCTGTTCCCGTTGCGCTGGGAGGAGCCCGGTGGCACGGCGGTGGTCGAGTCACTCGCCCTGGGCACGCCGGTGGTGGCGACCGCCCGGGGCTGCCTGCCGGAGCTGATCGAGCACGGCCGCACCGGGCTGCTCACCACCGACGAGGATGAGCTGGGCGACCTCGTGGTCGCCGCCGACCTGCTCGATCCCGACGAGTGCCGGCGGGTGGCCGCGCAGCGGTTCACCCCGGCGGTGATGGCCCAGCGCTACGTCGAGCTGTACGAGCGGGTCCGCAAGCTGTCCAGCGCGCCGAGGCTGCTGCCGGCCTGAGCGTAGGCGCGGCGGTGTCTGGGCGGCCGGTTTGTCGGCGTTGGCAGCGGGTAGGCGGCAGCGCTCATGCCCGCCGCGCAGCGAGGAGCCGGGAATGGTCGGACCGATGGCCCACTCCCGGGCCCGACCCAACCCGGCCGACGGCAAGCCGCTGGTCCGGCGCGCGGCGGCGACGGTCGGGGTGCTGTTCCTGCTGATCGGTGTGCTCGGCTTCGTGCCGGGGATCACCAGCGGCACCAACGACCTGCGCTTCGCCGGCCACGGCTCGGGCGCCTTCCTGTTCGGCGTCTTCCAGGTGTCGGTGCTGCACAACCTGGTGCACCTGGCGTTCGGGGTGGCGGGTCTGGTGCTGGCGCGGACGGTCACCGGCGCGCGGGCGTTCCTGCTCGGCGGCGGCGCCGTCTACCTGGTGCTCTGGCTGTACGGGCTGGCGGTGGACCACGACACCGGGGCGAACGTGCTCCCGGTGAACGACGCCGACGGCTGGCTGCACCTGGGCCTGGGCATCGGCATGATCGCGTTGGGCCTGCTGACCGGGCGACCCCGTCGGTGACCTGCCTCGCCCTCGGCACCGGTCCCGTTTGACCCGCTGCGACCTCGGGTAGTGGGGAGATCCCGACCCCGGAGCGAATCGAGGGCACCAATGTCGAGCCGGATCACCTGCGAGGTGCGCACCACGGCACCGGTGGCGGTCGTCCGACTCACCGGCGCCCTGGACCTGGGCACCATGCGGTCGGTGCACCACGCGCTCCGCGACGCGTTGGTCGACCAGCCGGACGCGCTGGTGGTCGACATGGCCGAGGTCGACGTCAAGGACCGGCTGGCCCTGTCCGTCTTCGCCGCGACGGCCCGCCGGGCCGAGGAGTGGCCGGCCGTGCCGGTGGTCCTCTGTTGCCCGTCGCCGGTCGCCGCGCGTTGGCTTTCCGAGTCGACGACGTGCCGGGTGGTCCCGGTGTCCCGCGACTGCGCGGAGGCCACCCGGGTGGCGGGCACGACGTCCCCGTTGCGGATGCGGGCCCGACTGGAGCCCGTTGCCGGCGCCTGCCGGCGAGCCCGGGAGCTGGTCACCGACGCGTGCGCGCGCTGGAATCTGCCGGACGCGTCCGGCCCGGCTGCCCTGGTGCTCAGCGAACTGGTCGGCAACGTGGTCCGGCACGCCGGCACGCCGATGCAGGTGACGGTGACCCTGCGCCGGCCGTATCTGCACCTGGCCGTGGTGGACGGCAGCAGCGCCCAGGCCCGGGAGGGCGGGACGGACCTGCACGCCGAGGGCGGGCGGGGGCTGCTGCTGGTCCGGGAGCTCACCCAGCGCTGGGGCAGCGTGCCGGCCGGTCCGGGCAAGGCCGTCTGGGCGATGCTGCCCGCGACCTGAGCGATGGCGGTGCCTGCGCCGGTACTGGCGATCTGACCGAAATTACCGCTCTGGGCTGGTTACATGATGTGAGGGTGGGTAGAGCACGCCCGTCCTTTCTGCCGTCACGACGGGGTGAGCAACCATGCCCAAGCGGGTAACCACAGAACCCGGTCGAGATCGGGGCCCGGCGATCCTGGCTCCGGCACGCTTCGGGGGCTTCCCCGGACCGGTACGCGCACCGGTCCCCGGCAACTCGTTGATCAAGTTCCTCGCCACCACCGACCACAAGCAGATCGGCCTGCTGTATCTGCTGACCTCCTTCGGCTTCTTCGTGTTGGCCGGCCTGGAGGCGATGGTGATGCGGGCCGAGCTGGCCCGCCCGGGGATGCAGTTCCTGTCCCCTGAGCAGTACAACCAGCTCTTCACCTCGCACGGCGCGGTGATGCTGCTGCTGTTCGCCACGCCCGCGGCCTTCGGGTTCGCCAACTACATCGTGCCGATCCAGATCGGCGCGCCGGACGTGTCGTTCCCCCGCCTCAACGCGCTGGCCTACTGGTTGTACCTGTTCGGCGGGCTGATGGTGGTCGGCGGCTTCCTCACACCGCAGGGGTCGGCGGACTTCGGTTGGACCGCCTACACCCCGCTGAGCAGCGTCGAGCACTCCCCGGGGGTGGGCGCGAACATGTGGGTGCTCGGCCTGGTGGTCTCCGGGCTCGGCACCATCCTCGGCGCGGTCAACCTGATCACCACGATCCTGACCCTGCGCGCCCCCGGCATGACCATGTTCCGGATGCCGATCTTCACCTGGAACATGTTGTTCACCAGTGTGCTGGTGATCCTCGTCTTCCCGCTGCTGGCCGCCGCGCTGCTGGCACTGTCGGCCGACCGGCTGCTCAACGCGCACGTGTACGACCCGGCCACCGGCGGGCCGATGCTCTGGCAGCACCTGTTCTGGTTCTTCGGCCATCCCGAGGTCTACATCATCGCGTTGCCGTTCTTCGGCATCATCACCGAGGTCATCCCGGTCTTCTCCCGCAAGCCGATCTTCGGCTACACCGGGCTGGTGCTGGCCACCATCGCGATCACCGTGCTGTCCATGACCGTGTGGGCGCACCACATGTTCGCCACCGGGCAGGTGCTGCTGCCGTTCTTCAGCATCCTCAGCTATCTGATCGCGGTGCCCACCGGCGTGAAGTTCTTCAACTGGATCGGCACCATGTGGAAGGGCCAGCTCACCTTCGAGACACCGATGCTGTTCGCCATCGGCTTCCTGGTCACGTTCCTGCTGGGTGGCCTCACCGGCGTGCTGCTGGCCAGCCCGCCGGTCGACTGGCACACCCACGACAGCTACTTCGTGGTGGCGCACTTCCACTACGTGGTGTTCGGCACCGTGGTCTTCGCGCTCTTCGCCGGCTACTACTTCTGGTGGCCCAAGATGACCGGGCGGCTGCTCGACGAGCGGCTCGGCAAGTTGCACTTCTGGACCATGTTCATCGGCTTCCACGGCACCTTCCTCGTGCACCACTGGCTGGGCAACGAGGGCATGCCCCGGAGGTACGCCGACTACCTGCCCAGCGACGGCTTCACCACCCTGAACACCATCTCCACGATCTTCTCGTTCATCCTTGGCGCGTCCACCCTGTTCTTCATCTACAACGCGTGGAAGTCCTGGCGATACGGGGCGATGGTGACCGTGGACGACCCGTGGGGCTTCGGCAACTCTCTGGAGTGGGCCACCAGTTGCCCGCCGCCGCTGCGCAACTTCGACCGGATGCCCCGGATCCGGTCGGAACGGCCGGCATTCGACCTGAAGTACGGCCCGCTCGTCGCCGACCTGGGCCGGGATCTGCCGCAGCGCACCACCAAGCCGCCGCAGCAGTTCAGCGACGAGCTGCGGATGGAACACCACGCGCCGGAGTCGCCGTCGGCCGAGGGCGCGCACGGCGCCACCGAGGCGGCCGAGTACCAGCCGGCGCCGCGGTCCGGGGCACGACCGGTGGACGTGCCGGACCCGGATGGCGTCCGCCGGCCCAGCTTCGAGGAGAGCGACCCGCCCGAGGACGCCGACGACGCGCCGAAGCCGCACGAACGCTGGCGCCACCCGCACAGCGACGGCAACCCCGAGGAGCGCTGACCAGGGGTACGCCCACAGAAGGGCCGACACCCGGTGGGTGTCGGCCCTTCGCCCGTACGTGTGCGGTCAGTCCCGGGCGGGCGCCAGGCCGGCGGCGGTGAGCGAGCGGCGCACCGCGGGCTGTACCCGGGTCAGCCGCAGCGGCACCCCGGTCCGCTCCGCCGCGTCCCGTCCGGCCATCAGCGCGGCGATCCCGCCGGCGTCGAAACCACCGGCGCCGACCAGGTCGACGACCACCTCGCTGGGCTGGCCGGTGACGGCCTCCAGCATGGCCCGGCGCAACTGGTCCGCGCCGTCGCGGTCGATCTCGCCGCCGACCTCGACGACCACCCGGTCGCCGTTCTGCTTGACCGAGATCCGGGTCTTGCCCGGGTCGGGCTCGGCGGCGCCGTTCTGCCACGGGGGCGGCGCGTCGGCGAGCATCGCCTGGCGCAGCCAGGTGAGCGCCCGCGACAGCAGCCGGGACACGTGCATCTGCGAGATGCCGAACCGGGCGGCGATCTCCGCCTGGGTCTGGTTGCCGTAGAACCGCATCGCCAGGATGCGCCGCTCACGCCAGGGCAGCCGGTGCAGCAGGCCGCTCACCGTGACCCGGTCGTCGACGGATTCGAGCGCGTTGTCCGACTCGCCGACGAGGTCCCCGAACTCCGCTGAGCTCTCCCCGCCCACCGGGGCGTTGAGTGAGGCGGGGCTGTAGCCGGCCGCCGACTCCAGCGCGGCGAGGATCTCCGCCTGCGGGGTCTCCAGTCGGGCCGACAGCTCAGCCACCGATGGGGCCCGGGACAACTCGCTGGTCAACGCGGCGGTGGCCTGCCCCACCTCGAGGATGAGGTCGCGCAGCCGGCGGGGCACGTGCACCCCCCAGGTCCGGTCCCGGAAGTGCCGTTTGATCTCGCCCACGATGGTGATCGCGGCGTACGCGGTGAACGAGCCCCGTTCCGGGTCATACCGGTCGACGGCGTTGACCAGCCCCAGCCGGGCCACCTGCTCCAGGTCCTCCAGCGGCTCTCCACGACCCCGGTACCGGCGGGCCAGTCGCCCGGCGAAGGGCAACGCGAAGCGAACCAGGTCGTCCCGGGCCTCTCCCCGCCGCTCCGGTGGCAGCCCTTCGATCCGGGCCGCGTACGCCAGTGCCGCCGCGTCGAGATCCTCCAGACCTCGCTCGGTGGGTGGTGGTGTGGTCGTGGTCGTACTCGTCTGTCCGAACATCCGCGCCTCCCTCAGGAAGGTCCCCCGCCCGGATCGGGAAACCGGTCGTGCGCGTGGTCGAGCCACGCACCGGGCCGGAAAAGTGGGTCAGTGACTGGGATGCCAGCGGGCGACACCGCCTCTACGCAGCGCAATCAGGCCGTCGCAGCCAGCGATGTTCCCGCTCCGTAGGTACTCAATCACGGGACCCCGGGTTCGCGAGGATGTTTCGGCGGGCTCCGCCTCAGGAGACCAGCAACCCCTGGTGGCCGCCGCTGTCGCGGAGCACTGCCAACGCCTCGGCGACCCCCAGCGGGGGCGGCACGGGCAGGTCGTACGGCTGGGCACGCATGACCTCGGTGGCCCGGCGGGTGGGCACAGAGGTCACCGGGTAGCCGCGGGCGCTGGTCCGGTCCAACGCCCGACGCCGTCGCCCGAACGCGGCCACGGCCAGCCACTGGGGCAGCCCCGCCAGCGCGGGCGAGCGCATCCCGGGCGGCTCGGGCAACACGTCCACCGAGCTGAACGCCTCGCTGCCGGCCAGCCACCACTCGGCCTCGTCGACGGTGCGCCGGGTGGCGTTCTCGCACCAGTACGGCACCAGCCCCGCGCGCACCACCTGCCACGGATCGAGCAGCCGGCCGCATTCCACCACCAACCGGTCACCGGTCTTGCCGGCGCCGCGCAGCCACCGCCGGTACAGGTCGGCGACGCCCGCGCTCAACGCCGCCGGTCGGGGCACCAGCAGCCGGTGCAGCGGGTGCTCGTGTCGTGCCGACCAGTCCCGCGCGGCCGTGTCGAAGCCCGGGTCGACGCCGTGCTCGGCGTGACCCGACGGCACGGACACCTCCGGCGGCTCCCACCGGGCCACGCTGCCGCCGACGGAGCGCAGGACCTGCCGCAGCGCGTGGCTGTCCGGGTGGAAGTCCACCGGGTCCAGCCCGCTGGCGGGGCAGCCGACCTGGAAGCTGTGCCCAGCGTTGCCCTCCAGGACCGGCCAGGTGCGCGCGTCGTGGACCAGCAGCACCGGGGCGCCGGGGAGCAGGCGGTCGGCCAGGAACTGCGCGTACGCGGCCGGCAGGGCCCTCCACGCGGCGGTCAGCGCCACTGTCGCGCCGGCCAGAGCGCCACGGCTGGCCGGGCAGTGCACCTGCCGCAGGTGCAGGTCGGCGTTGCCGGCAAGCAGCCGGGTGGCGAGTGTCGCGCCGTGCTCCAGGGCGGCCGCCGGGCGGTCCACCGCTCCGTCGGACCAGTGCACGATCATGTCGAAGCCGGCCGGCAGCAGCGGCACGCCGAGGGCCACCGCGAGGTGTGCCGCACCGCCGTGCGGAGAGCCGATCAGCACTCCCGGGTAGCGCCGGCGGGGGTACTGGTCGACGAACCAGCGGGCCACCCGGGCGGCGTCCACCTCGTCGGCCTGGGCCACGGTCAGCGCGACCCGACCGGCGGCGCGGGTGACCGCGGCACGGCGTACCGGCTCGGGCGCACCGGGGAACCGCGACGTCGGGCCGGTCTGGCCCAGGTCGGCGCAGTCCACTCCGCGCAGCGCCCGGGCGGTGGCGGCGACCAGAACCCGGGCGGCGCTGCCCGCGGCCACGACCCGGTCGCCGGCCATACCGGCGCCATCGGCCGTCAGCCCCTTGTGCACCTTGTGCACCGGGCCCACCTTGCCTCGTTCGCTCACCACGCGGCCCGGCTTCCCGTCCCGATGGGGTTCAAACGGGGCATCACCCACCCGGCGGCACATTCCGCCGGTCGGCGGGGTGCGCCGGTCATCGTCGGCGTTCGGCGACGATCGGCGGGAGCGGGCCGGCAACGGCCTTCTCCCATGTGCCGGAACACGGCGGCGGGACGTGTTTCGCCCCGGCCAGGGCGGGCACTTCCGGGGCCATGCGCACCGAGGACACCAGCGAGCCAGCCGCCGCCACGATCACCCCGTACGAGGACGGCCCGCTGCTGGTCCGCGGCGACTTCGAGCTGGTCACGCCGGACGGCGAGCGCATCGACGCGCGCCGGGGCACTGTGGCGTTGTGCCGGTGCGGCAAGTCGGGGCTCAAGCCGTTCTGCGACGGCACCCACAAGGCGATCAACTTCCGCGCGGGCACCACTCGCGAGGGGTGACCCCACGTCGCCACGTCACGTAGCAAGAGCGCCGCGCGGACAGCCCAGACCATAGGCACGACGCCACCTTTGCTCTGCACCCATCCACGCACCGGTTACGGAGCGTGTGTGGCGCGTCGACGGGTGCAGAGCAAAGGGAGCCACCCACATGGCCAGCCCTCACCCAACGGCCGGCGCTCCACGCAGACCCCAGACGGTGGGTCTGATCCGTCGGCTTCCGGGTGTGACGAGCCCTTCGGATCAGACGAGCGCGGGCGGGGCCGGCGGGGTCAGAGCGGCGGGCGCGGCCACGGCGATCGAGACGGTCGGCGGCACGGTCGGCGGGGCGGGTGGCCGCAGTGAGCTGCGACCGGCGGCCCAACTGTCCAGCAGGTGCCCGGCGAACAACCGGTCCACCGCGAGCCCCGCCGCCGCGCCGAAGAGCACGTCGGGGGCGAGGTCCGGCTCGACACGGACCAGGCCGCCGCACATGTCGTGCGCGGCGATCTGCTCGTGCACCGCGTCGGCCTCGACGTGCTCGTCGTAGAAGCGGGTGGCGACCTCGTCGAAACCGAGGCGGCGTAGCCCGTTGCCGTAGCGGCGGTTCGGCAGCGAAGACGTCATCTCGAACGCGGCCAGGTGCCCGAGCAGCGCTCCGCGCAGCCGTCGGTGCAGGCCGAAGAGCGACATCAGGTTGTTGGTCGCCAGGGTCACCGCCGGCACGGCGTCCAGGTGAGCGGCGTACGCGGTGTCCAGCCCCAGCCGGTCCAGGGTGCGGCGGAACAGCTCGGCGTGCATCCGGTCCAGCCGGCCGTTGCCGTACTCGTCGGTCTGGATCTCCACGAGCGCGGCCTTGGCCGGGCCGCCCAGGCGGGGCAGCGCCCAGCTGTGCGGGTCCGCCTCACGCAGGTGGTAGACGGAACGGTGGACGACGAACTCGCAGAACTGGGTGAGGTCGGCACGTCGTTGCAGCGTCGCGGCCAGCGGCGGCCCGTCGTCGGCCGCGACCAGTTCGGTCAGGCCGGCAGCCACCCCGGCGACGGGCACCGTCGGCGTCCCGACCAGCCGGCGCAGTGCCGCCTCGAAGACCCGTTCGCAGCGGGCGCGCAACGCGAGCAACGTCGGCTGCCACTCCCACGAGTCGTCCACCCCGAGCCAGCCCCGGTAGTGCAGCTCGTAGCAGAGGAACAGGGTCAGTTGCAGGTCCTCGTCGGTGATAGGGTCCGCCGGGTCGAGGTCGACGCCGAGACCGGTCGGCAGGTCGTGCGGCGGGCGCCGCAGAGCCTCGACCACCGCCGCGGAGAGCGGGCCACGCGGCCGCGGCAGGATCGCCGGGCCGTAGCGGCGGTCAGCGGTCTCGGACATGGGACCTCCAGCATCGTCGGGCCGCTTCTGATGCCCTGGCCCAGGGCGACTAAACGAGGTCGTCGGCGTTCGCGGTGAGCGTCACCTGCTCCCGGACCTTCCGGGCGGGAGCGCCTTCGGCGTACAGGCCGCGCAGGTCGGCGAACGCCGGTTCCGGCGGCGCCAACGACACCGCCGGGTCGACAACCGCCTCGAGTACGCAGGGGCGGTCCGCCGCGAGGGCCTCGTCCCAGGCCGCGCCGACCAGCTCCGGGCGGTCCACCCTCACCCCGTGCAGCCCGAGCAGCCGGGCCCAACCGGCGTACGGCACGTCGGGTCGGCGGCGGGTCGGGTCGGTCGACGGCTCACGCCCGCCACCCATGCCGTTCTGGTCGCGGTTGTTGAGCACCAGCACCACCAGCCGAGGATCGCGCCACTGCTGCCAGTGGTGCGACACGGTGATCAGCTCGGCGAGCCCGTTGAGCTGCATCGCCCCGTCGCCGACCAGCGCGATGACCGGTTGGTCGGGGGCGGAGAGCTTGGCGGCCACCGCGTACGGCAGGGCACAGCCCATCGAGCCGAGCGTGCCGCACAGTTGAGCCTTCACCCCTGGTGGCAGGGTGAGGTGCCGGGCGTACCAGTAGAGGACCGAGCCGACGTCGACCGCGACCGCGCCGCTGCCCGGCATCCGGGCGGACAGCTCCTGGAGGACGAGCTGCGGGTTGACCGGGTCGGCGGGCGCGGCGACCCGCTCGGCGGCGACCTCCCGCCACCGGTCCACCGAGCTCTCCACGGTGGCGCGCCACTGCTGCTCGGGCCGGCCGCGCAGGCGGGTCAGCAGCGCCCGCAGCGTTTCGGCGGCGTCACCGACCAGCGGCACGTCGGCCGGGTAGCGGGTGCCGATCCGGCGACCGTCGATGTCGATCTGCACCGTGCGGGCCTGCTCGGGCATCGGGAAGTAGTCGGTCCACGGGTCGTTGGTGCCGACCATCAGCAGCGTGTCGCAGCCACCCATCAGCTCGGCCGCCGCCGGGGTGCCGACCTCGCCGAGCACCCCGGTGTGAAACGGCAGCCGCTCGTCGAGGACCGGCTTGCCCAGCAGTGAGGTGGCCACCCCGGCGCCGAGCCGGTCGGCGATCTCGATGATCTCGGGGGCCGCGTCCCGACCGCCCTGCCCCACCAGGATCGCGACGCGCTGGCCGCCGCCGAGCAGCTGCGCGGCGGCGTCGAGGTCCACCTCGTGGGGCAGCACCCGGGCCAGCGGCTCACCCGGGGTAGCCGTGATCACCCCGGCGGCGTACGTCTGCAGGTCGGGCACCACGGCTTCCTGCAACTGCCGGGGCAGCACGACGCAGGTCGGGCTGCGCGTCGCCGCCGCCGTACGGAACGCCTGGTCCAGCAGCGCCCCCACGTCCTCCGGGCTGCGGCCGTAGCGGACGAACTGGTTGCACACGTCGCCGAATAGGCGACTCAGCCCGATCTCCTGGTGGGCGCCGCCGAGCGGCCCGGAGATGTCCTCCCCGACGATCGCCACCACCGGCTTGCTGTCCAGCTTGGCGTCGTAGAGGCCGTTGAGCAGTTGGACGGCGCTGGGCCCCTGGGTGGCGAGGCAGACCCCGATACCGCCGGTGAACTTGGCGTGCCCGGTGGCCATGAACGAGGCGGTTTCCTCGTGCCGCGCCGGGATGAACGCCGGCTCACCGCCGGTGCGGTCCAACGCCTCGATCAGCGGGGCGATCGCCTCGCCCGGATACCCGAAGGCGCGGGGCACCCGCCAGGCCAGGAGCCGCTCCACCACCAGATCCGCGACCCGCCGCTCAGCCATTCTCGCGCCCCGGTGTGCTGGGGTCGACGTAGCGCAACACCGCGCCGACGCCGTCGGTGAGCTCGGGCGCCTCCTCGGGGCCCAGCACGGTCAGCGCCGCGTCGGTGCCGACGAGTGCCCGGACGAGTGCCGCGTCGGCGCGTACCCGCTGCGGGTCGGTCACCGACATCGCGGCCAGGTGCCCGGGGTCGACGGCGATCTCGGTCGGCTCTGCGCCGATCCACAGCTCGCCGTTGGCCGACGGGTCGTCCACGATGATCATGGTGTCCACCTGGTTGCGTTGCAGGGCCGAGACGACCGCGTCGAGCCCGCCGCCCACGTCCTCCTGCACACCGAACCTGTCCAGCGCGGCGCTGATCCGTTGATCGGCGACCTCCGCGATGGTCTGCACGGTGAGGTCGTCCAGCAGGGTCTGGTCGGCGCCTTCGGCCCGCGAGCCAGCGTCGGTGCGCACCATGAGGTCCTGCCAGCGCTCGGGCATCTGGGCGGCGATCATCCCCGTGGCCCGGACGTCGCCGGCGATCACCACCACCTCCGCGCCGACCTTCTCGGCCAGCTGCACGGTCGCCGCGGTGACGTCACCGGCGTTGCGGTGCCAGGCCTCCATGGCGGCCTTCTGGTAGATGTCCTGGGACCAGCCGCCGGGCTGTGGTTTGCGTAGCGGGAAGGTCTCCCGGCCGACGACGTGGGCCCGCCGGGGCACTCCTCCGGCACTGATCGCGATGGCGTCCGCGCCGATCCGGTCGGCCAGCACCCGCACCCAGGCCACCTGTTCGCCCCGCTGGGCGAGCAACGGCATCACGTGCGGAAGCGGCGCGAAACTGGCCAGATCGCGCAGTGGTGGCGCGGACAGGTACTCGGAGAGCACCACCCGGCCGTGACTGGCGAAGACCGCCAGGCCGTAGTCCCCGACCATCGGGTCGTGGCCACGGATCACCCGGTCCAGAGCGGCGATGTTCGCCTCGTCGGCTCCCTGTTCCATGAGCCGGCGCTCCAGGGCGCGCCAGCGCAGGTCCAGGGCGGGATGGGCGTCCTCCGTGTCCGCGGAGGCGTCCAGATACACCGAGCACCACGGCCCGGGACGGTCGTAGAGCGGGCGCAGGAAGGACAGCTGCATGCTCGACCCCTTTCCAGCTCGGCCCCCCGCTTACCCGGGTCGCCCGGGATGTCACCTCGTGGCCGTGAGCCCGTGACCAGGTTTCATTCACGTCGTTCAACTGAGGACGTCGATACGATCTGTGAACACATGCGGACTCTCGGTGGTGGGAATGGACAGCGGACTCGAAACCCGAAGGATCGTGCACCCGACGGAGCGCATCGTCACCGGGCGGTTGATCCGCCTGCTCGACGGCTACACGCGCGAGGTGCGCATCGGGCAGCCGGTGCTGGTGGCGGTGCTCGCGGCGGCGGCGTTCGCGCGGCTGCCCGCCCTGCTGCTGCGCTCGCTCTTCTCCTTCGGCGGTGGCGGCACCCGCCGGCGCTGGAAGCAGTTGAAGCAGGGTCCGGAATATCTGGTCACGCCGGTGCGACTGCGTAACACCGCGGGGCAGCTCTGCGAGGTGGAGCTGCACGGTCACCTGCCGCAGAGCGCCCTGCACCCGGCGGACCAGGTGCAGCTCACCCTGCGCCCGCAACGGGACCCGGAGCTGCCGCCCCGGATCGAGCGGATCGTCAACCTCACCACCGGGCAGCTGCTGACCCCGCGTACCGCGACGCTCTGGTCGCACCTCGGGCCGCCGCTGCTGTTGCAGGCGTTCCTGGGCGCGCTGCTGCTGGCCGGCGTCGTGGCCTGCTCCGCGCTGACCTGACCGCTCAGGCAGGCGGCCGGCGGGTCAGCCGACCGGGGCGGGTTGGCGGCTCAGCCGACCGGGGCGGGCTCGCGGGCCGGTTGGCGGTCGACGCCGAGCATCCCCCGGCGGCGGGCCCAACGCTCGAAGGCCAGGGTGGCGAACGGCGGCACCGCGCTGGCCAGAGCCACCGCCGTGGCCAGCAGGCTCCACCGGCGCAGCCGGGCCACGGCCAGCACCAGCAGGGCGTACGCGACGAAGAGGCCGCCGTGGATCGGCCCGAAGATCTTGACACCCAGCTCGTTGTCCGGCGGGCCGTACTTGACCAGCATGCCGACCAGCAGGGCCAGCCAGGAGCAGGCCTCGGCGATCGCCGCCGCGACGAACAACCGGGTCACCTTCTCGCGCATCCGCACGCCACCACCTCTCAGGACCGCAATGCTATCGGGGCGGCCTGACTGGGCTATCAGGGCGGGCAGGTGGGTAGGAAGAGACCATCGGGTCTTTCCCCGCCCGCCCCGGACGTGCGAGGTTAGGGGGACCAGCGGTGACAAGGTGGTGACCATGGGCGAGGACGTCGGCGTACGAACCTTCAGTCGAGAAGACCGGGCCCGTTATCGCGACAAGGTCCGCCGCTGCCTGGACGTCCTCGCCGAGATGCTGCGCGAGTCCCGTTTCGACGTGGACCGCCCGCTGACCGGTGTGGAGATCGAGCTGAACCTCGTCGACGAGGCGTCGAATCCGGCGATGCGCAACGCGGACGTGCTGGCGGCCATCGCCGATCCGAGCTTCCAGACCGAGTTGGGCCAGTTCAACGTCGAGATCAACGTGCCGCCGCGCCGGTTGACCGGCACCGGCACCGCCGACTTCGAGGAGTACGTGCGGGCCAGTCTCAACGCCGCCGAGGTGAAGGCCCGGGCGATCGGCGCCCACATGGTCATGATCGGCATTCTGCCGACACTGCGCCCGGAGCATCTGACCGCCGAGACGCTCTCGGCCAACCCCCGCTACAAGCTGCTCAACGAGCAGATCTTCGCCGCCCGCGGTGAGGATCTGCCGATCGCCATCAGCGGCGTGGAGCGGCTGGCCGTCACCGCCGACACGATCACCCCGGAGGCGGCCTGCACCAGCACCCAGTTCCATCTGCAGGTCAGCCCGGCCCAGTTCGCCGACTACTGGAACGCCGCCCAGGCGATCGCCGGCATCCAGGTCGCGGTCGGCGCGAACTCGCCGCTGTTCTTCGGCCGGGAGCTGTGGCGCGAGACCCGCATCCCACTGTTCCAGCAGGCCACCGACACCCGGTCGGAGGAGATCAAAGCCCAGGGGGTACGCCCCAGGGTCTGGTTCGGCGAACGTTGGATCACCAACGTGTTCGACCTGTTCGAGGAGAACGTGCGGTACTTCCCGGCGCTACTGCCGGTCTGCGACCCGGAGGACCCTACGCAGGCCCTCGCGGCCGGCGAGGTGCCCAGCCTCGCCGAGCTGCGCCTGCACAACGGCACCGTCTACCGGTGGAACCGCCCGGTGTACGACGTGTCCCGCGGCCGACCGCACCTGCGGGTGGAGAACCGGGTGCTGCCCGCCGGCCCGACCGTGCTGGACACCATCGCCAACGGCGCCTTCTACTTCGGACTGGTCCGCGCTCTCGCCGAATCGGACCGGCCACTGTGGTCGCAGATGTCGTTCAGCGCCGCCGAGGAAAACTTCACCAGCTGCGCCCGGCACGGCATCGACGCGCAGGTCTTCTGGCCCGGTCTCGGTTACCTGCCCGTCACCGAGTTGGTGTTGCGCCGGTTGTTGCCGATGGCGCATCACGGTCTGGACCGGTGGGGGCTCGACCCGGCCGAGCGCGACCGGCTGCTCGGCGTCATCGAGCAGCGCTGCCTGACCAGCCGCAACGGCGCGACCTGGCAGGTGGAGACGTTGCACCGGTTGGAGTCGGCCGACCACCTGGACCGGCCGGAGGCGCTGCGCGAGGTGGTCCGACACTACGTCGACCTAATGCACAGCAACCGACCGGTGCACGAGTGGCCCATCCCGTGAGCGCCCCGGGTGGCCCGATCCGCACGGGGCTCAGCCTCGCGGGGTGGGAACACCGAAGAGATCGATGATGCCGCCGGGAAGCTGGGCGAGCAGGTCGTGACGCTCGTCGTCATTGAGCGCCTCGGCGACGGTCCGCAACACCGCCTGGGCGTGTTGACGCACCTGGTCCGCGTCCGCGACCTGCTCCCGGTCGCCGACGTGCTTCAGGAAATCACCGATGTCCCACCGGCGACCCTGCGGATTACGGGTGACCGACGCGTCCAACCGATCCGGTAGCTGTGCCGCCAGGTTGTCGGCCTCCTTTCCGGCGAGCCGTTCGCCGAGCACCGACAGAACGGCCTGCACGGACCGCACTGCCTCGTTCTCACCGAGACCAGCGCGCTGTCGTACCGTGGCGATCATCTGCTCGTACTCCATGCTCCGCTCCTTCGGTCTCCTCGACATGCCGTCAGGCCTGCCTGCGGACGAACGGGGCGAGTTCCCAGGCTCCCTGACCACAAACGGGGTCACGCGCGGATCCGGACTCCCCGCCATCGGCAGGCGGGGCCTCACAAAACATGCCAGTCACGGCACCCGGGCTGCCAGCTGAGCCAGGTCGGGCTGTGCCGGAAGCCCGGACTGGGCTTTCTGTCCCTTGTAGACCCCCCAAGCTGCGTCGCGCGCGCAGGGCGACCTGCGGTGGTGGTCGAGGTGGTGGTCGGCTCCTATGGAGCTGAATCGTTTACGACATCAGCTCCACAGGCATCGCGCGAAGCACTCCCCCGCCGGCAGACCTGACCGCCGGTCAGACCTTGAGCAGCACCTTCGTACAGTCGTCCTGCTTCTTCTGGAAGATCTTGTAGCCCTTCGGGGCGTCGCGCAGCGGCATGCGGTGGCTGACGATGAAGCTCGGGTCGATCTCGCCGCGCTGGATGCGCTCCAGCAGCGGCCGCGTGTAGCGCTGGACGTGGCACTGACCGGTCCGCATGACCAGTGAGCGGTTCATGAACGCGCCCATCGGGAACTTGTCGACGAAGCCGCCGTAAGCGCCGACGACCGAGACCACCCCACCCGAGCGGCAGGCGAGGATCGCCTGGCGCAGGGCGAACGGCCGTTCCGTCTCGACCCGGGCGACCTGCTTCGCCCGGTCGTACGCGTACATGGCGGCGTTGCCGTGGTGGCCTTCCAGACCGACCGCGTCGATGCACGCGTCGGGCCCCCGGCCGGCGGTCATCTCGTTGAGGGTGTCCAGCACGTCGGCCTGCTCGTAGTTGATCGTCTCGGCGCCGGTGTGCTCCTCGGCCAGCCGCAACCGGTACGGGAACCGGTCGATGACGATCACCCGCTCCGCGCCGAGCAGCCGGGCGCTGGCCGCGGCGAACAGCCCGACGGGCCCGCTGCCCCACACCGCGATCACCTGGCCGGGTTTGATGTCGCACATCTCGGCGCCCATGTAGCCGGTCGGGAACACGTCGGCGAGCATGACCGCCTGGTCGTCGCTGACCTCGTCGGGCACCTTGAGCGGGCCGATGTCGGCGAACGGCACCCGGGCGTACTCGGCCTGACCGCCGGCATAGCCGCCGAGCAGGTGGGAGTAGCCGAAGATGCCGGCCGGCGAGTGCCCCATGATCTTCTCGGCGATGCCGGCGTTGGGGTTGGAGTTCTCGCAGACCGAGTAGAGGCCGCGCTGGCAGGACGAGCAGTGCCCGCAGGCTATCGGGAACGGCACCACCACGCGGTCGCCCGGTTTGAGGTTGCGGACCTCCGGACCCACCTCGACCACCTCGCCCATGAACTCGTGGCCGAGGATGTCGCCCTTGCGCATCGCCGGGATGTAGCCGTGGTAGAGGTGCAGGTCGGAGCCGCAGATCGCGGTGGTGGTGATCCGGACGATCGCGTCCCGGGCATTCATGATCTTCGGGTCGGGCACGTCGATCACCTTGACGCTGTCGGTGCCCATCCAGGCGGTGGCCTTCATGGTCGGTCCCTTTCGGATGCGTGGGCGGTCAGCGGCGCGACGACGGCAGCGGCTGGGCGGGACGCTGCATGGCCTGCTGGCGTACGGAGATACCGTTGGGGCTGCCCTCGGAGCGGACCACCTCGCCGGTCTCCAGCACCTGCTTGAACCGGCGCAGGTCGTCGCGGACCTGCTGCTCGGGCTCCTCGCCGAAGAGCTTCGCCACCACCCGCCCGAGCGCGCCGGCCGGGGGCGCGTACCGCAGCTCGACCCGGACCTCGGTGCCCCGGTCACCGGGTGCGGGCACGAACCGGACCCGTCCGGCGTTCGGCACCCGGGTGCCCGGCAGCGAACGCCAGGTGATCGACTTGTTCGGCTGGTCGTCGATGATCTCGGCGTCCCACTCGACGCGGTGACCGGCCGGGCCACGGGCGATCCAGTGCGAGCGGCGCAGGTCGTCGGCGCGTACGGACTCCAGGTGTGCCATGAACCGGGGCAGGTTCTCCATGTCCCGCCAGAACCGGTACGCCTCGGCGGGTGAACGGTTGACGGTTACGGCGATCTCCATCCGGATCACCCGGGCCCGGGCCCGTTGGGCCCGCCCGATCCGCACGGCGGAGAGCACGTCGACGGTGGTGATGCCGGCGATCGCGAGGGTGCTCAGCGCGACCCGGCGCCGTCGTTCACCGCTGCGGTCCGCGAGTGCCCTCCCGAGCAGGGTCAGGTCCATGGCGTCGCCGGCCACCCGGCTCCAGGCCCAGCCGGCGGGGCGACGGCCGCTGAGCAGACCGGCGGCGCTGCCCAACTCCCGGAGGCCCACGGCCGGGAGCACGGCCCGCGCGGACGGGGAGTCGTCCACCCCGGTCAGTCGCGCGACGGGTCCGGGCGCGACCAGGGCGCCCACGCCCAGCGCCAGGCTCAGCAGGCCCAGGGCGCTCGGCAGCGTCGCCGGCACCGGCCCATCCAGCTCGGGCAGGAGCACACTGTCGATCCGGGTCATGCCTGGTCCCTTCCGGTGGACGTGACCGCCGGTCCGTCGGCGGAACGGCGGTGGTCCCGCCCCCGTGACGCTATGCCGTAGGCGTGACGTGCGCGCCCGGTTCGGGGTAGAACCCCCGATGTGGGCAGCGTGGGCGCAAACGCTTCGTCGACGGTCGACATCGTGACAGTGACCGATCTGGATCGCTTGCGGGCCGTACCGTCGGTCCCACCCGCCGCGCCGCCGGAAGGACGACCTCATGCGCCGTGCCCTTCTCCGCCAGCTGACCGCCACCGTCACCGTCGCACTGCTCGTCGTGCAGGCCGCCGAGCCGGCTGCCGCGCGTACCCCCGGGTCGGTGTCGCCCACGCCCGGCGGCGTCCGCACCGTGGTGCGCGACGCGGCGACCGGCGTGCCGGTGTCCCGGGCCTGCGCCGCGCTCGTCCCGGTGGACGCCGCGGCGCTGGCGGCGGTGACGCTCGGCGAGGACCAGCTCGGTCGGTACGGGGGCTGCGCCGACGAGCAGGGCGTCCTGGTGGCCGCCGACGTCGCCCCCGGGACGTACCGGCTGCTGGTTCGCCCGTACGACACGACGGCGCACGGATGGCAGTGGGTCGGCCGGCACGGCGGCACCGGTGACCGCGAGCGGGCCCGGGAGGTCCGCGTGCGGGCCGGCGCGGTGACCACCCTGTCGGACGTCCGGCTCGACCCTCCCGGCACCGTCGTGGGCGTGGTGACCGACGCCGCGACGGGCGCCCCGGTCCCCCGCGCGCGGGTGATGGTGGTGCCCTACGTGCCGGATCCGAAGTACGGCGACCACGGCCCGACCACCGACGAGTACGGCCGCTACACGATCACCGGTCTCGGCCCGTACGACTGGCCGGTGCAGTTCGCCGCCGCCGGGCTGGCGACCGTGTGGTCCGGCGGTGCGGGCAGCCGGTTGTCGGCACGGCCGGTTGCGGTCCGCGCCAACCAGACGGTGACCCTCGACCAGGCGCTGCCCGCCGGGACGCCGCTGAGTGGGAGCGTACGAGTCGACGAGCTGCTCACCTACGCCCAGGTGATCGCGTTCGACGCGCTGACCGGGGACCTGGCCGGCGTCGCGGACGTGGGCACCGGTTACACCCTGCGCCTGCTCCCCGGGCAGCGGGTGAAGCTGCGTTGCGACTGCGCGTACGCCCCGCCGGCGTGGCACCGGAACGCGGCCGGTTTCGACGCCGCGACCCCCGTACGGGTCCGTCGCACGCCGGTCGTGGTGGACTTCGACCTCCGGTAGGACCCCGGCCTACCACGCCCAGCGGAGCACGGTGATCAGGCCGACGACGGTGAGCGCCACCAGGACCAGACCGGTCACCCCTGCCACCAGGCAGCCCACCGCGTCCCACCGTGAGCTGTGCTCCTCCGGCCGGGGCCACATATTCTGGCCGGCCACCGGAACCTTCTTCCCGGCCCGTTGGTGGGAGTGGTGGAGAAGGGGGGTGACGGTGTCCGACGGTGATCTGATCTCCGAGCTGTACGCCGGCTGTTTCCGACGCCTGGTGGTCCAGCTGTACGCGGTGACCGGCGACCTGACCGAGGCGCAGGAAGCGGTCCAGGAGGCGTTCACCCGGGCGCTGGTGTCACCACGGCGCTTCGCCGCGCTGGAGAACCCGGAGGCGTGGTTGCGCCGGGTCGCGGTGAACTGGGCCCGCAGCCGGTACCGCCGCCGCCGGGTGCTCGACGGGCTGCTGCGCCGCATCGGCCCGCCGCCGGCTGTCGCCGACCACTCCCCGGAGCACCTCGCCCTGCTCGCCGCGCTGCGTGTGCTGCCGGAGGGGCAGCGGCACGCCCTGGCTCTGCACTACCTCGTCGACCTGCCGGTGGACGAGGTCGCGGCCACGCTGGGCGTCTCGTCCGGCACGGTGAAGTCCCGGCTGTCGCGGGGCCGGGTCGCCCTGGCGGCGCTGCTCGCCGACACCGACACCTCCGACGCCACCAGAACTGGCACTGGAACTGGCGCCAAGTGCGCCACCGACGCTACGGAAACCGGGAGGATCGATGTCCGGTCGTGAGTTCTCCGGGTTCGACGTGAACACCCTCACCGAGGCCGTGTCGCCACCGCCCCTCGACGCGCTGCGGTCCACCGCCCGGTCCCGCCGGCACCGGTCGGTCGCGATGGTGGCGGCCGCACTGGTCGCACTGGCCGGGCTGGCGGTCGTACCGATGGTGGCCGAGCCGGACCGGGCCGCGCCGGTCGACACTGCGACAACGTCGGGTGCGCAGTTCAGCCAGTTCACGCTGACCGGACCCAACTCCGGCGTCGACGTGCGGAAGGACGGCTGCGTCGTGCGCTTCGCCTACACCGGCGACGGCGGGCGCAGCTGGTCGGACTGGGACGCGGCGCGCTTCGAGGGCGCCAGATGTGCGGCCGGGACCGCCGCCGGAACGCCAGGCAGTGGCACGGACTTCTTCGTGCTCGGTGAGCGGTCCTACCTGGTCACCGACTCCGGGCTGGCCCAACTCTCCACCGACTACGGCCGCACCTGGCGGGACGCGGATGCCGCGATCGTCGCCGTACCCGCGTTCCCGGCGGCGGCCCGACCGGTCCTCTGCGGGTTCGGCTGTAGGCCGCTGCTGGAGCCGCTGGCGGTGGACCCGTCGAGTGGAACGGTGTACCGGCTCACCGCCACGGCACCCTCGTGGCGCGGGCTGTTCAGCCTCTACCCGGCCGCGGACGGCAGCATCTGGGCCACGTACCAGATGGGGAGCGCCGATGGGTCGACCGTCGCCCGCAGCGCCGACCGGGGCGCGACCTGGACCTCGTGGGAGGTGGGCGACGACGGGAACGTGATCACGGCGGCCGGGCTCGACAACCGGGAAGGGTACGTGCTGACCCAGTCGTCGGATGGCGCGGTGCGGCTGCTGCGCACCACGGACGGCGCGAAGACCTGGACGGACACCGGCGCCGACCTGCAAGATCAGATGCCCTACGACCTCACTGTGGGATCGGACCGGTCCCTGCTGGCGATCACTCCCGGCGGGGGCACCGACTCCGACCGCCGCGGGCGGCTGCTGGTCAGCCGGGACGACGGGCGGCACTTCACTGTCGCCCGGGAGTACGGCCGGCTCGTCGGTGCGGTCAGTGTCGCGCCCGGCTACGCCTGGCTCTTCGGGCGCGACGACGGGTCGACGGGCGAGCCGGACCATCTGATCGTCACCACGGACGCGACCACCTGGACCCGCTTCACGCTGAAACCCTGAAAACCGCCCGCCGCCCGGAGTTAACAGTGACCCGTACCGGGTAGCCGGCATCCGCTGCTACCGGCGGTCGGGGAGGTGGGATGACGGCGACGAGCGCCTTCTTCGAGCGGTTGACCGTTGCCGGCCGTGACCCGCGGTTCAGCAAGGTCTGTGGGAGCGTGCGGTTCGACATCCGGGACGGAGGCCACCTGGAGCAGTGGCTCCTGGACATCGATCATGGCCGGATGCGGGTGACCAGGAGCGGTGGTCCCGCCACCACCGTGATCCAGGTGTCCGCGCAGGTCGCGGACGCGATGGCGCGAGGTGAGGTGAACGGCCTGGCGGCGATCACCCGCGGCGACATCCTGGTCGACGGTGACCTCGGCCTGGCACTGCGACTCGGGCGGCTCTTCCCGCGCGAGGCGGGGCCGCTTCAGCGCGACGACGGCGACAGCGGCAGGTGACCGATGAGGGACATCGCGGGCACTGTGGCGTGCATCGATGGGAACACCTTCATGGTGTCCGACTCCAGTGGCGATGTGGAGTCGTCCCCGGCCACGCCGGTCGGGTTGTTCGCCGCCGACACCCGCTTCCTGTCCCGCTGGATGCTCTTCGTCAACGGCGAGTGCATGACCGCGCTGTCGGTGGACGACAGCCAGTACTACGAGGTCACGTTCTTCGTGGTGCCGGGCGCGGCGGTCGACTACGTGCAGGCCGACCTGTCGGCCATCCGGCGCCGGCGCATCGGCCCGGACCTGACCGAATCGCTGACGATCTTCAACTACGGCGACCGGGACACCGAACTCGACGTACGGCTGGAGGTGGCAGCCGACTTCGCCGACATCTTCGAGATCAAGTTCGACGTCGGTGAGAAGGCCGGCACGCACTACACCCACGTGGGCCCGAACGAGTTGCGCCTGGGCTACCGGCGCGGCACCTACCAACGTGAGGTGGTCGTGTCGGCGAGTGAGCCGGCCGAGTTCGACCCGGACGGCATCCGCTTCCGGGTCCAACTGCGCCCCGGCGAGCAGTGGTCGACGCAGCTACAGGCTGACATGAGGGCGCTGCGTCCGGACGGCGTCGACCTGCGCTCGGCGCTGCGGGCTCAGCGGCCGGACGCCTCCACACTGCCCACCAGCCTGCGGGCCTGGGTCGAGGCGGCCCCGACGCTGGACACCGACAGCGTCGCCCTCCAGCAGGTGTACCACCGCAGCCTGGTGGACCTGGCGGCGCTGCGCTTCGCACCGCTCTCGCTCAGCGGCGCCGCCGTACCCGCAGCCGGGTTGCCCTGGTTCATGACCCTGTTCGGCCGCGACAGCCTGCTGACCTGCCTGCAGACCCTGGCCGTCACCCCGTCGTTGACCCCACCGACGCTGCGGATCCTCGGGTCGCTGCAGGGCGTCCGCACCGACGACGTGTTGGAGGAGGACCCCGGCCGGATTCTGCACGAGCTGCGCTACGGGGAGTCGGCCGCGTTCGAGGAGCAGCCGCACTCCCCCTACTACGGCACTGTGGACGCCTCACCGCTGTTCGTCGTGCTGCTCGACGAGTACGAGCGGTGGAGCGGCGACACGGCGCTGGTGACCGAGTTGGAGCAGGAGGCGCGAGCGGCCCTGGCGTGGATCGACCAGTACGCGGACCTGACCTCCACCGGCTACATCTGGTACCAGCGACGCAACCGCGCCACCGGCCTGGACAACCAGTGCTGGAAGGACTCCTGGGACAGCATCTCCTACGCCGACGGGCGGCTGCCGGGCTTCCCGAGGGCCACCTGCGAAACCCAGGGGTACGCCTACGACGCCAAGATCCGGGGAGCGCGGCTGGCCCGTACCGTCTGGAATGACCCGGACTTCGCCGACCAGTTGGAGCGCGAGGCGGCGGCGCTGTACGACCGCTTCAACCGGGACTTCTGGTTGGAGGACCGCGGCTACTACGCCCTCGCGCTCGACCACGACGGCACTCCGGTCGACAGCCTGTCGTCCAACATCGGGCACCTGTTGTGGAGCGGGATCGTGCCGCCGGAGCGGGCCCCGCGGGTCGTCGAACACCTGATGGGTCCCAGACTCTTCTCCGGTTGGGGTGTGCGCACCTTCGCCGAGGGGCAGGGCCGTTACAACCCACTCGGCTATCACAACGGCACGGTCTGGCCGTTCGACAACTCGTTCATCGCCTGGGGTCTGCGCCGGTACGGGTTCACCACCGAGGCGGGCCGCATCGCCGAGAGCATCCTCTCCGCCGCCACCTACTTCGAGGGTCGGCTGCCCGAGGCGTTCGGCGGGTTCGACCGTGACACCACCCGGTACCCGGTCCGGTACCCGACCGCCGGCAGCCCGCAGGCGTGGTCCAGCGGAGCGTGCATGCTGCTCATCCGCACCATGCTCGGCCTCGATCCGCACGAGGACCACCTGGCCGTGGCCCCCGCGCTGCCGGCCGCCTTCGGGCGGATCGCGCTCCTGGACATTCCCGGCCGCTGGGGCAAGGCCGACGCCTTCGCCCGTCACCGCCCTGACCAGCCCTGACCAGCCCTTAGGCGATGATCAGGGCAGGCGGCGCCCTCAGACGCTGCGGAAGGTGCGCCGGTAGGCGTCCGGCGGCACGCCGAGGGTGCGGTGGAAGTGTCGCCGCAGTGTCGTGGCGGTGCCCAGGCCGGCCGCCTCGGCGATGACGTCGATGCTGTCGTCGGTGTTCTCCAGCAGCTCCTGGGCGCGGCGGATCCGCTGCGTCGACAGCCACAGCAGCGGGGTGGTGCCGGTGACCGCCCGGAAGTGCCGAGCCAGGTTGCGCGAGCTCATGTTCGCCTGCCGGGCCAGGTCCTCGACGGTCAGCGGTCGGTCCAGCCGTTGCAGCACCCAGGGGAACAGGGCGGCAAGCGGGTGGTCGTCGCGGGCGGGCACCGGGGTGGTGACGTACTGGGCCTGGCCGCCGGCGCGGTGCGGCGGCACGACCAGGCGGCGGGCGACGGCGTTGGCGACCGTCGAGCCGTGGTCGCGGCGGATCAGGTGCAGGCACAGGTCGATCGCGGCGGCCTTGCCGGCGGAGGCGAGCACGGTGCCGTTGTCGACGTAGAGCACGTCCGGATCGACCCGCACCCGGGGGTAGCGGGCGGCCAGCGCCTCGGTATGGGCCCAGTGCGTGGTGGCGCGCAGCCCGTCGAGCACCCCGGCGGCGGCCAGCACGAACGCGCCGGTGCACAGCGAGACCATTCGGGCGCCCGCCGCGTGGGCAGCGCGCACCGCGTCGAGCAGGTCGGGAGACACGTCCACGTCGACGTCCTCCACCGCAGGGATGATCACGGTGTCGGCGCGGGCGAGTCGGTCCAGCCCGTCGTCGGGCTCCATCTGGAACCGTCCCACCCGGACCGGGCCGGGGCCGCAGACCACCACCTCGTACCACGGGTCCGCCTGGCCGGTGGGGTCGCGGGCGAAGACCTCGCAGGCCATGCCCACCTCGAAGTGCAGCATCCCGTCGGTGGCGGCGATCGCGACAGTGGCCATGTCCGAAACTGTACGGGTCATGGCGTTCCCGACACTGGTCGGTCATCGGCCGCTGCTGAAGGCTGTACGCAGTCGATCTTCTCAGGGGGCAGCAATGGGTCAGCGTGTGGCGGTGTTCGGGGCGTACGGGCACACCGGACGGTTCGTGGTGACGGAGTTGCGCGAGCGCGGTTTCGTGCCGCTGCTGCTCGGCCGCGACGAGAGCAGACTGGCGGCGTCGGGGCTCGCCTACCGGGTGGCGTCGGTCGACGATCCGGCCTCGCTCGACCAGGCACTGATCGGCGCGGACGCGGTCATCAACTGCGCCGGCCCGTTCGCCTCGACCGCCGCGCCGGTGATCGAGGCCGCGCTGCGCGCCGGGATCCCGTACGTGGACGTGGCGGCCGAGATCGAGGCCAACGTCGACACGTTCGCGCACTTCGGCGAGCCCGCCCGTGCGGCTGGCGTCGCGGTCGTCCCGGCGATGGCGTTCTTCGGCGGGCTCGGCGACCTGCTGGTCACCACGGCGATGGGCGACTGGACGTCGGCCGACGAGGCGCACGTGGCGTACGGACTGAGCAGCTGGCACCCGACGGCCGGGACGGTCGCCGCCGGCGCCGTCTCCCGCGAGCGCCGCGACGGTCGCCGGGTCCGCTACACCGGCGGCCGGTTGGAGTACCACGTCGACGAGCACGACCTGCCGAGCCTGGCGTGGGACTTTCCCCCGCCGCTGGGCCGGCGCCGGGTGCTCGGTGAATTCACCATGGCCGACGTCGTCACCGTCCCGAGCCACCTGGCCATCCCCGAGGTCCGCACCTACATGGCCGCCGACGCCGCCACCGACCTGGCCGCCGCGCAGGCACCGGTCGCGACCGACGAGTCGGGCCGCTCCGCGCAGACGTTCACCGTCGACGTCGTGGTGCGGCGCGGCGACACGCGACGGCGTGTCGTCGCCACCGGCCGGGACATCTACGCGGTCAGCGCACCCCTGGCCGTCGAGGCGGTCCGCCGCATCCTCGCCGGTCAGACGAGGACGAGCGGTGTCGCCTCCGCCGGTGAGATCTTCGACGCGGCCAACTTCCTCCGCGCGCTGTCGCCAGTCATCTCGGTCGAGCCGGTCAGCGGCTGAGGCCGCCAGCGTCGACCGGCGGTGTGCCTGCCGTGCCTTTCGAGCTGAATCGTCTGCGCTATCACGGCCGACGAGGACGGTCGGTTCACAGACTGGGCACGGAGGCCCACCCAAAGAATCGGAGCAAGATTGGCCGCCAAAAGATGTAATCATCGAACCACCGGTCAGACGTGCCGCTGACCTGCACCGATGGCGACAGGGAACCACCCCAGGCACTTAAACAAGACTTAAGACTGCGCGACTGAAAAATCGTTATCCAGCACGGACAAAGCGTCGACCAGCAGACTTGCCGACCACCCTTCTTAATTCTTCATCCGCAAGTTGTTGCCAGCTCTCGGCGCACTCATACTTCCTTTCGTCAAGAGCGTTATCGCCGACTCGAAGGACAACACTGGTAATGCGGACTCCCCCCGCGCACGTCGCACCGCCGGACCGGGCGCTAAAACGTCGTCGCCTCACTCGCATCACGCTCGCCTCCGCAGTCGTCGCCGCGCTCGGCGCGAGTGGCATCTACATCGCCGGCGCCCAGGCCGAAGAGGTCGACGTGCCCGGCCGGGTCCAGGCGGAGGCCTTCGCGGCGCACTCCGGCGCGCAGACCGAGGGCACCGGCGACACCGGCGGCGGCCGGAACGTCGGCTGGTTGGCCAACGGCGACTGGCTGCGGTACGACAATGTGTCGATCACCGGCGTCGACCTGGCGGCCCGGGTTTCCTCGCACAACACCACCGGCGGCACCGTCGAGCTGCACCTCGGCGCGCAGGACGGCCAACTGCTTGCCAGCTTCCCGATCGCGCAGACCGGCGGGTGGCAGCAGTGGAAGACCGTCACGGCGAAGGCGTCCGGTGTGCCGACCGGCGCGCAGACCCTCTTCGCCGTCATGAAGAGCACGTCGCCGTCGGACTTCGTGAACCTGAACTGGTTCACGTTCGGTCCCCCGGCGGGCACGTCGCCGAGCGCGTCGGCCAGCGCCTCGCCGACGCCCACCGCCTCGTCCGCGCCGAGTGCCACCCCGTCGGCGTCACCCTCCTCGTCGGTGCCGCCGACCGCTCCGGCCGGCGGTTGGGTGCCGGTCGACCAGGCCAAGTGGAACAAGGAGCTGGCCGCGTTCAACGCGCTCAAGCCCAAGGCGGTGCCGCCGGGCACCACCCGGGTGCCGGAGTTCCACACCGACTGCGGTGTCGCGAACTCCGCGGCGGACGACCCGATCGTCCTGCCCGGCCTGTCGGGCGCCTCGCACATGCACACCTTCTTCGGCCCGAAGGTCGACGCCTTCACCACGACGGACAAGCTGTTCGCCGCGGCGAACACCTGCAACGCCCCGGGAGACAAGAGCGCCTACTGGACCCCGGAGCTGCGCAAGGACGGCAAGCCGGTCCCGATCAAGAGCATGCGCATCTACTACGGCTCACGGGTCAAGGACCCCTCGACCGTCAAGCCCTTCCCGCCGGGCCTGGTGGTGGTCGAGGGTGACGCCAAGCGGCAGGTGGACACCCCCAAGAACGCCGGCAGCAACCAGTTCTGGTGCGCGGGCAGCGCCGAGATCGGCCGCAGCGCCGACGGCAACTGGCCGAGGTGCGCCTCGGGCGGCAACCTGATCTTCCAGCTCGTGTTCAAGGACTGCTGGGACGGCCAGAACATCGACTCGCCCGACCACAAGTCGCACATGGGCGACCCGGTGAACGGCGTCTGCACCGGCAAGTACCCGGTGGCGGTGCCGGACCTGTCCTTCATGGTCAACTACGAGTCGCTGGGCGGTGACGGTCTCAGCCTCTCCTCCGGCAAGCCGTCCTCCATGCACGGCGACTTCATGAACGCCTGGGAGCCGGATCGCCTCGCCGACCTGGTGAAGTCCTGCCTCAACCAGAACGCCAAGTGCGGCATCGACACGACGTTCGCCGGCGGCTGACCAGCGCGTCCACCCGTTGTCGACGGACGGCCCTCTCGCTCAGGCGAGGGGGCCGTCCGGCATCGTGCCCGGCCCAGCCCCGTGGCGACGCCTTCCGGTCCCGTCGCGGAGCTTCCCGGCCCCCTCGCGGAGCGTCAGGATGGATGTCGCCGTCAGCGCGACGGCACGGTCGTCGTCCTGCGACAGGCCCACCAGCGCGCGTGCGGCGATGCTGCCCGGGATGTCCGCCAGCGCCTCGGTCAGCCGCCGACGCGCGGACGGGGTCAGGGTCCCCCGGGCGAGGCGGTCGACGAGCCTGGTCGCGATCCGGTCCGCCGCCGCGGGATCGGTCGCCAGCACGCCCAACACGTCGGCCGCTTCGGCGTCCTTCGTCTCCTCGACGACCATGTCGATCAGCGTCGGGACCGCGTCCGCCGCCCCCCGTGCACCGAGCGCCAGCGCCGCGTACCTGCGGACCACGACGTCGGGGCTCGCAAGGGCGTCCCGCAGCACGTCGGTCGCCGCGTCGTGCGGGATCTCGGCGATGGTCTGGACGGCACGCTCGCGTACGTCGGCCTGCGGTGAGCGGAGGCCGTCCGCGAGCAGCGCCAGGCCCCCGTCCCCCGACTGTGCCAGCGCCCATCGCAGGGCTCCGGCGACGTTCGGGTCGGACTCGTCGAGCGCCGCCTCGACGAGTGCCTCCACGGGCACCTGAGCCCCGTCGACCGAGGACAGGGCCGCGCGCTGACGCCTGCCCGCGCTCGGCGAGCCCAGTGCCTGTAGGAGCGCGACGACCTGGAGGACGTCCTCCCAGCCGGCGGGTTCGGCGGCACCGATCCGACGCAGTCGGGTGAGCAGGTCCAGTTCATCGGCGATGCGCTGTCGCGTCCGCTGGATCAGGTCGTCGACGAGGTCGGAGGGTGCGAAGCCGGGATCGTCGAGTGCCCGCCGGACGTCACGCAACGACAGACCCAGGGACCGCAGGCTCTCGACCTGGAAGATCAGCCGGATGTCCTCGTCGGAGTACTCCCGATAGCCGGCGCCACTCCGACCGGTCGGCCGGACCAGGCCGAGCGAGTCGTAGTGCCGGAGCATGCGGGCGCTGACCCCGGACCGGCGCGCCACGTCACCGATCAACACCTGCGCATCATCCCTTCTCACCCATCGCGCCGAGGGCCACCACGCGCTTCGCCTCCTCGATCGCGAACTCGACACCGGCATCCGGGTCCCGCGTCAGCCGTTCCGTCGCGATCGCGTGCGCGCGTACGTGCGGGTCGAGATCCGTCATCGCGGCGCGCAGGATCGGCATGGTCACCGCACCGAGCGCGACCAGCGCCCGGCTGAGGCTCAACCGCGTGTCCCGCGTGCCGCGCCCGAGCTGTGTCGCCAACGCGCCGGCCAACTCGGGCTCGTCACCCGGCGGCACGAGGACGACCGCCGCTCGCCAGGCGCTTCGCGCCACCTCGTCGTCCGGGTCGGTCAGCAGCGCCCGTGTCAGCGCCGGCCAGGCCCGCCGATCGCCGATCTTGGACAACGTGTGCAACGCCTGGCTCCGGGCCTGCGCACGCTCCGAGCTGAGTTGGTCGGTTAGCTTCGGCACGGTCAGCGCGGTTGGGTGGCGGATCAGTGCCCAGGTGAGCATCTCGCGTACCGAGAACTCGGGCTCGATCGCGCACCGCTCGACGAGGGTGTCGACGAACAGCGGGTCCGGGGCCGTGCCGACTGCCAGCGCCGCGCGCAGCCGCACCGACGGGTCGGCGTTCTCCAGCGCCTGGAGCGCCCGCGTGGTGTTCGTGTCCTTTTCCGGCCTGGTCATCGGGACCACCTCCTGGACCCCACTGAAGACCTTGCCACTGTGTCAAGGTCAAGGCGGCCGACGGGCGCCCCGCGGGTCACCCGGAGTGCGGCGCTGGCTGGTCGGCGGACGACACCGACCCGCGCCGTCGGTCTCGCCACGGCAGACGGGTACGGCGGCAGTAGGACAGGGTCACTCCACCGTCCAGGCGACGCCGGGGGGTCGAACGCGCGCGGACAGTGGTCCGCCCGCGGCATCGGTCAACCCGACCTGGCCGACGAGTGTCCCGTTGCCCTCGTGTGCGGCGCGCAGCAGTTCGGTCGGGATGTCGGTGAACATCAGCTTCGCTCGTCGGAACATCGCGAAGCCGTCCTCGGTCACCGCTCCCCAGCTCAGATACAGGAACCGTGCTCCCGGCCGCCCGTGCACCCAGGGGCCGCCGACGTCGAGCATCCCGTCGATCTCGCGGCTGGACACCTCGAAACACCAGGTCGCCGTCGCCGCGTCGGCCGGCACCAGCTCGACCACCTCGGCCTTGCGCTGGACCCCGACGTGCACGTTGCCCAGCCGCAGCGCGTCGGCCTCCGCACCGGCGCGCCGGCCCGGGAGATCGCTGCCGTCGATCCGGATCCGCATGCTGGCGACTCTAGGCCGGACGGGGGTGTGCGGCGGCCAGGCGGGTCACCGCACCGCCCTGGGCGACAAAAAGCAAAGGCAGGGAGATAACTCTCCCTGCCACTTCTAACGTATATCGCACCTGGGGGCTTGCGGCAAGACCCCGGTCCTGGCGCAGAATCTGCGGCCGGACCAGCATCAGGACGTAACGGGGGGCATGACGTGGGTGTGTTGTCGATGGACGGGGACCGCAGCGACCTCGCACCGGTGTTGGATCTTCGGGAGGTTGACGAGACGCAGGTCGGGGTCGTCGGTGGCAAGGCCGCGCACCTGGGCGGGCTGTCGCGGATCGACGGCGTCCGCGTGCCGGCCGGGTTCTGCGTGACGACGGCCGCCTTCCGGCAGGTCATGGCGGAGGCGCCGTCGATCGACGACCGGCTCGATCAGCTGTCGCGCCTGGGCCCGGACGACCGGGAGACGATCGGCGCGCTCAGCGCGGAGATCCGCCGGAGCATCGAGGAGACCGCGATTCCGGACGAGCTGGCGGCCACGATCACCCGCGCGCTCGCCCGGTTCGGCGACGAGGCCGCCTACGCCGTGCGGTCCAGCGCGACGGCAGAGGACACTCCCACGGCTTCCTTCGCGGGCCAGCAGGACACCTACCTGAACGTGGTGGGGCCGAAGGCGGTCCTGCGGCACGTCAGCCGATGCTGGGCGTCGCTGTTCACCGAGCGGGCCGTCATCTACCGTTTGCGCAACGGCATCGACCACCGCGCGGTCCACATGGCTGTCGTCGTACAGCAGATGGTTTTTCCGGATGCGGCCGGAATCCTGTTCACGGCCGACCCGGTGTCGGGCAACCGGAAGGTCGCGACAGTGGACGCCAGCTTCGGGCTCGGCGAGGCCCTGGTGTCCGGCCTGGTGAACCCGGACGTCTTCACGGTGCGCGACGGGGAGGTCGTCACCGGGGCGATCGCCGCCAAACACCGTGCCGTCGCTGCCGTGCCTGGCGGCGGTACGCGGGAAGTGGCGATCGACAGGCAGCGGCAGGAGCAGCCGGCGCTGACCGAGGAGCAGGTCGTGCGGCTGGTGCGGCTCGGGCGACGGATCGAGGCGCATTTCGGCCGTCCGCAGGACATCGAATGGTGCCTGGTCGACGACGACTTCCAGATCGTGCAGAGCCGGCCGATCACCACGTTGTTCCCCATTCCCGCGGCCGCTGACCAGGAAAACCACGTCTACCTGTCGGTCGGTCACCAGCAGATGATGACCGACGCGATGAGGCCGCTGGGGCTCTCGATGTGGCAGTTGACGGCCATGGCCCCGATGCTGGAGGCCGGCGGGAGGTTGTTCGTCGACGCCACCCGGCTGCTTGCCTCACCCGCGAGCCGCGCCGGCTTCCTGGAGATGGCGGGGAAGTCCGATCCGCTGATGCGCGACGCGTTGGAAACGCTGCTCGATCGCCCGGACTTCATTCCGACGGTCCCGGACGACGGTGGTCCCGGCAGGCCGACGACCGGCGGCGCGTCCGCCCCGATCGAGACCGACCCGGCCATCGTGACCGAGCTGATCGAGCGCAGCGAGGCGTCCATCGCCGCGTTGCGGCGCGACATCGCGACGGTGACCGGTACGGCGCTGTTCGACTTCCTGCTGGAGGCCTTTCAGGAGCACAAGCGGGTCCTCGGTGAGCCGCTGAACATGCAGGCGATCATGGCTGGCATGGAGGCCACCTGGTGGCTCAACGACCGGCTGTACGAGTGGCTGGGCGAGAAGAACGCCGCGGACACCCTCACCCTGTCGGCTCCCGGCAACATCACGTCGGAGATGGGCCTGGCGTTGCTCGACGTCGCCGACGTGATCCGTCCGCATCAGGAGGTGGTGGCGTTCCTGCGGGGCGTCGAGGACGACGGCTTCCTCGACGAGCTGCCGAAGCTCGCGGGCGGGACCGAGGCGCGCGACGCCATCGAGGCGTACCTCGACCGGTACGGCATGCGCTGCGTCGGCGAGATCGACATCACCAGGCCGCGGTGGAGCGAACGCCCCAGCACGCTCGTGCCCGTGATCCTCGACAACGTCCGGCTCTTCGAGCCGGGCGCCGCCAGGCGGCGCTTCGAGCAGGGGCAGCAGAGGGCGCGGCAGAAGGCGCAGGAGGTGTTGACGCGCCTGCGGGCGCTGCCGGACGGGCAGCAGAAGGCCGACGAGACCGAGCGGATGATCGACCGGGTACGGACCTTCATCGGCTATCGGGAGTACCCGAAGTACGGCATCATCAGCCGCTACTTCGTCTACAAGCAGGCCCTGCTGGGCGAGGCCGAGCGCCTCGTGCGGGCTGGCGTGCTCACCGAGACCGAAGACGTCTTCCACCTCACGTTCCAGGAGTTCCACGAGGTCGTGCGCTCGCACCAGGTGGACGACGAGCTGATCCGGCAGCGCAGGGACGCGTTCCGGTCGTATCAGGCGCTGACGCCTCCCCGGGTGCTGACCTCGGACGGCGAGGTCATCACCGGTGCCTATCGACGCGACGACGTGCCGGCCGGCGCCCTGATCGGTGTGCCGGTGTCCGCCGGGACGGTCGAAGGACGTGCCCGCGTCATCCTCGACATGGCACAGGCTGATCTCGAAGCGGGTGACATCCTCGTCACGACCCACACGGACCCCAGCTGGACGCCGCTGTTCGTCGGCATCGCCGGCCTGGTGACGGAGGTCGGCGGGTTGATGACGCACGGCGCGGTGATCGCACGGGAGTATGGTCTGCCGGCTGTCGTGAGCGTGCTCGACGCCACCCGGCTGATCCGCGACGGGCAGCGGATCCGGGTGCACGGCAGCGACGGGTACGTCGAGATTCTGCCCGGGCCGGCGGCGCAGGAGGAGGAACGATGATGACGATCTCTGTCCGACGTCTGACGGCCGCCGTGGTGACGGCGTCGACAGTGGTGTCGCTGGCGGGGTGCGGCACCGGCGACGCACCCGAGGCGCGCACGACGCCGAGCCCCGAGGTGACGGCCAGCCCGTCGCCGGCCGCCGAGCAGGAGTTTCAGCGGCTGGAGAAGACGTTCCAGGCGCGGCTGGGGATCTACGCCGTCGACACGGGCACCGGCCGCACTGTGGAACACCGACCCGACGAGCGGTTCGCGTACGCCTCGACGTGGAAGGCGTTGGCCGCCGCCGAGGTGCTGGACGGCACCACCGACGCCGAGTTGGACCGGGTGGTGCGCTATTCGGCGCAGGACCTGGTGTCGCACGCACCGATCACCGAGAAGCACGTCGCCGAGGGCATGAGCCTGCGTGCGCTCGCCGACGCCGCCGTGCGCTACAGCGACAACACGGCCGGGAACCTGCTGCTGCGTCACCTCGGGGGCCCGCAGGGGTTCGAGAAGAAGCTGCGTGGGATCGGCGACACGGTCACCGACCCGGCCCGCTACGAGACCGCCCTCAACGAGGCGACGCCGGGCGACCGGCGGGACACCAGCACGGCGCGGGCTCTGGCGGGCGACCTCCGGGCGTACACAGTGGGGGATGCCCTGACGCCCGCGGACCGCGACGTGCTGCTCGGTTGGCTGAAGGGCAACACCACCGGCGCGGCGCTGGTCCGCGCCGGGGTGCCCGCCGGCTGGGTGGTCGGGGACAAGACCGGGACCGGAGGGTACGGCACCCGCAACGACATCGCGGTGATCTGGCCACCCGATCGTGCCCCGATCGTCGTCGCCGTGCTGTCCAGCCGCGACAAGTTGGACGCCACCCCCGACGACGCGCTCATCGCCCAGGCCACCACTGTGGTCGTCGCCCAACTGTGAGCGCTCGGCCGGCACGCGCTCAGGCGACGAGCAGAAGCACGCTGATCGCCAGCATCACCAGGGCGGTGCTCGCGTGGACGCCGTACGCGATCGCCTTTGGGCCCTTGCTGCGCAGCACGATCAGCGCGTCGCCGATGGGTATGAGGGTGGCGGCCAGCATGAACCAACCCAACAGGTCCGACGTCGCTCCGATGATCAGGACGAAGATGAAGAGCCCCGACGCGATGTCGCGCACGCCCTTGACGGTCAGCCAGGCCTGAAAAGCCCTGTCGTCGGTCGGCGTGCCGGGGATGCCGAACCCGACTGCGGCCTGCGGCGCCCAGAAGACGCGCGCGCCGATGACGATGATGCCTACGCCGATCAGTGCGGCGAGCACGGTGGCAACGGTGGTGAGCATGGGTGTCTCCCCTTTGACGGCAGCGCCCGCAGCGGCTGCTGCCGGCGCTAGTTGTGCTAGCAACGCTAGATCTAGCTTCGACAGGAAGTCAAGCGTTGCTAGGATGCAGTCATGTCCGGCATCAACGAGCGCCGCGAACGCGAACGCGCCCACCGTCACCAGCTGATCGTCACGGCCGCGCGCGAACTCGCGGAGACCGAGGGCTGGGAGGCAGTGACGACGCGACGCCTGGCCGAACGCGTCGAATACAGCCAGCCGGTGCTGTACAGCCACTTCAACGGCAAGGAAGCGATCGTGAGCGCCGTCGCCATCGACGGCTTCGGCGAACTCGCCGCCCACCTGCGCCGCGCGCGACTGGCCGCCCCTGAGCCGGGGCAGGCCCTGCGTGCCGTCTGCCGCGCCTACCTGGATTTCGCCACCGAACGACCCGCCCTCTACCAGGCCATGTTCGTCCTGCCCACCGACCTGAGGTTCGCCAGCCCCGAGACACCACCTCCCCTGCGGGCGGGCTTCGACGAGTTCGTGAGCTGCTTCGACCCGGACGACGAGCGCCGCGAACTCATCGCCGAGGTCACCTGGAGCGCGTTGCACGGCATGGCCGTCCTGTCGGAGACCGGCCGCATCCCCCCAGAGGGCCAGGACGCGCGGCTCGACTTCCTCGTCACCCGGTTCACCGCGCCCGCGGCCGGCCGGCGACGCGACGAGCGGTGAGGTGGCGTAAGGCGGACCAGCCTTGCCCCGCAGGGATGGCGGTTCGGCCACCCATTTGAGGGTCTCCACGTCGACGACAGCACCGGGTTCAGGGAGTTCCGCCTCGGCCCTGCCACGCGGGCTGGCGACGGTGATCCATCTCGGCGACTGGGTAGCAACACACAATGGACGTTGTGTCGCCGCACCGGCAGCTGGTCACGGCCACCTACCTCGCGTCGGTCGTCTTCGGCGCGTTCTGGGGCACCTGGGGTTCGGCGGTCCCGCGTGTGCGTGACCAGGCCGGTCTCGACGACGCCCAACTCGGCACCGCGCTGTTGTTCATCAGCGCGGGCGCTCTGCCGGCGATGCTGCTGACGGGTCGAGCACTGGACCGTTGGGGGTTGCAGTGCACCTCCCTGGTGGTGGTCGCCCTGGGCGGGGCAGGGCTCGCCGCGTCCGTCACGGCCGGCGGACTCGTCGGCCTGTGCGCCGGGCTCACCGCCGTGGGTGTCGCCAGCGGCGCGGTCGACGTCGCCATGCACTCGGTCGGCGGGCGCGCCGAGCAACGCTCCGGTCGACCGATCATCACCCGGACCGGCGGGGTGTTCTCCACCACGGTCGTCGTGTCCAGCCTCGGCACCGGCGCCGCGTACGCCCTCGGGGCACCCACCTGGGTTCCGTTCGCGGCCGTGCTGCTTCTGTCGGTCCTGGCCGGTGCCGCCATCCACCGCACGCTGACCTCCGAGATGTCCCGCCCGGAGCCGCTCGCACCGAGCAGCACGAACGGCATCCGGATGTCGGTCGTACCTCTGCTGCTCGTCGGTGTGCTCGGCGCCCTCGCGTTCGCCACCGAGAACGCCCACCAGAGCTGGGGTGCCGTCTTCATGGAGGACGTCCTGGCCACCGGCCCCGGCCTCAGCGCCATCGCGCCCGCAGCGTTCGCCGCCGTCGTGGCGAGCACCCGCTTCGCGGTCAGCACCCTCAACCCCACGCACGCCCGGAAGGTCCTCGTCCTCGGGTCCGTCGTGGCGGCCACCGGCACGGCGATCCTGGCGCGCGCCCCGTCGGTGCCCGTCGCCCTGGCCGGGCTCGTCCTCGCCGCCGCCGGGACCGCCGCGCTGTTCCCCACCCTGCTGAGCATCGTCTCGCGCAACGTCGTCGAGGCCACGCGCGGGCGAGCGACCTCGCTCGTGACGGCCGTGTCGTACCTGGGGTTCCTACTGGGGCCGGTCTACGTCGGACTGTGGGCGTCCGCGACCGGGCTGCGTGGCGCGATGATCGCGGTAGCGGCGCTCGGTGTCGCCCTGGCCGCGCTGACCCTCCCGCTACTGGCCCTGAGCCGCTACGCGGTGACGCCCCGGCCCGCGACGCACCAGGGCCACCCGGCCCGCGTACCGTCCACGCACTCGTCGTGATCCGCGACCGACGTCGGAACCCGCCTACTCCTCCAGCTCAGCGCACGGTTACCGACCTGGAGGTACGCCCGTGCAAGCACGACTGCGGACGTTGCCCGCCGGTGTCATCATCGTTCGATGAACGTTCGTCGCCTGGCGGCCGTCGACATGCACGGCACCCGAGGCACCGCCCGCCGGCGGCGCATCATCCTGGCCGAGTTCCTGGTCGGCGTGGTTGCCATGGTGGCGCTGGGCATCTGGTTCCTGGCGTCGTCGAGCAGCCTCGGCAGCCGGGCGATCGGTTTGTGGTTCACCGGGGCAGGGCTCAACTACGCGCCGCTGTCCATCCACGCGATCGCACTGACGCGGCCCGGCGCCCTCGACGCCGAACTCACCGGTGTCGACGTCGACCGGGAGCTGCGCCGCTACACCGTTCTTCAACTGTGGGTCTTCGTGCCGCTCGCACTGGTCGTCTTCGCCGTACGCGACGCGCTCGCCCGGCGTCGGGCGGCTCGATGAGGCCCCGAACCCGGTCGATCATGGAGTTGTGGTGGTCCGCAAAAGCCACAATTAATCCCCGGACGGGCACCACAACTCGATGATCGACCAGCGTCAGTCCGTGCTGCCGTTGTCGTACGTTGTCTGGTGGCGGCGGATCTCGGCATGATGGTCGGCCGACCAGGCGGCCAGGGCCAGGACGGTGGAGAGCAGTGACCTGCCCAGCTCGGTGAGGGCGTACTCGACGCGGGGCGGAACCTCGGGGTACGAGGTCCGGGTGACGAGGCCGGTGCGCTGGAGGTGCTTCAAGGTCAGCGTCAGCATGCGCTGCGAGATGCCGGGGATCGCGTCACCCAGATCCGAGTAGCGGACCGGCCCGTCGGCGAGCGTGCCGATGATCAGCACACTCCATTTGTCGCCGACGAGGTCCAGGACCTCGCGGATGAAGTCGGCGTCCTCGTCGTTCCAGTGCGCACAGGGCCCCGGAGCCGCCCGGACGTTAGCCCGGACGTTGGTGCGCCTGCGCCGAAGATCCCCTGCGCTCATCCCCTGCCACCTCTCCGTCAGCCCCTTGCCACGAACATGAATGTACCTTTTGTGGCCTTCCAATTCTCATGCATGATGGCGTTACGAACAAGAAGTGAGAATAGAGGAGGAGTGCCATGAAGATCGAGTTCTGGTCGGACATCGTCTGCCCGTACTGCGGGCTGATGGACCACCGGCTCCACCAGGCCCTGGACCGGTTCCCGTACGGCGATCAGGTGCAGGTGGTCCACCGGTCCTTCCAGCTCCACCCCGACCTGCCCCGCGAGGGCGTCAGTCAACGAGAGTTGATCACGATGGCCGGGGCACCCGCGACGACCGTCGACCGGGTCCTGCGGCCCATCGAACGGGCCGCCGAGGCGGAGGGCCTGACTCCCTACCACGCGGTGGACCGCACGCTCGGGCCGACAGACCTGGCCCACGAGCTGCTCGCCTACGCGACCGACCAGGGCCGTGGCGCCGAGATCTGGACGGCGATGTTCCGCGCGCACTTCGGGCAGGCCCGCAAGCTGTGGACCGCCGAGGAGGTCGTCGACTTCGCCGCCGAGGTGGGCCTGGACCGCGCCGACGCCGCTGAGGCCCTGCGCAGCCGCCGCTACCGGGCCCGGGTGGCGACCGACCAGCGCGAGGCAGAGCGCCTCGGGGCACGTGGCGCGCCCTTCCTCGTGTTCGACGGCCGCTTCGCCGTTCCCGGGGCGATCGGCATCGACGACCTGCTCGCGGTCATCACCAAGGCGTGGGCCGAGAGCCATCCCACGCCGCAACCACTGCCGACCCTTGCCGGCACCGGTGACGTGTGCACCCCGGACGGCTGTGCCGCACCCGACCGCACCAGCTGAGCCGCCCGCGCCCGTCGATCATGGACTTGTGGTGGGTGACAAGAGCCGCGACCCGTCTGCAAACGGGCACCACAACTCCATGATCGACCCCGAACATCGGGGTCAGGCCGACGAGCGTGGCCGGTCGCGCCCCGCCGGTCGGCGCCGGACCTCAGCCGGCGCGACACTGGACGCGCCTACCAGCGCGCGGCGCCGCGCAGGGCACTCGCCTTGAGGTACGCCCGCGCGGCGTCGGCCGGACAGCGCTGTGAAACTCGCTCGGCCGTCGGCTTCCCGTTAGGACAGGATGGCTGAGTGGAGGCTCAGTTGCCCACGGCGGTCCAGGCCGGCGATACCGAGTCCGTCGAGAAGCTGTTGCGGACGGCGTCGGCGGATGCGCTCGCGGGTGACGAGGGCAGCAGGTTGCTCCGTGCGGCGGCGTTCGCCGGTGATGCTGATGTCGTCGCCAGTTTGCTCGACGCCGGGGTCGATCCGGCCCGCCCTTGGGAAGACGGCGTCGATCCGGTGTCCTGGGCGGCCGACTTCGGAGCGTACGAGGTCCTGTGGGAGCTGACGTACAGCGGCTCACCATGGCGTAAGCAGGTCCCACAGCACCTGACGCGCGGTGCGCTGGAGATCGCCCGAGCGTGGCTGAGCCTCGACCCGGAGTTGGATCTGCGTCGTCGGCTCGGTGTGCATCAGAACGAGCCGGCTTTCGTCGAGCATGTGCGGATCCCGATCCGGCACGAGTGGCCACGGCCGCATGCGACCAGGATCCGGGTGACCCTCGCCGACGGGCGGATGGCCGAGACACAGATCGCCCATCGGGCGATCGTCACCCATCTCGAAGATCAGTTCGACATCCCTGTCTCTCGTGACGAGTTGTTGGCCCGTGCCCTTTTCTACGCGGACCCGGAGTCGTGCGACTGGAGCCAAGCCCAGGTCGTCCTGGCGCAGGCGTTGGGGTGCTGAGGACAGGTTCCGCTGGGCTGCGGACCTTGTGGCAGACCCGTCGGTGGGCACAAGAAGATTCGCCACCGAGCTGTTGCACTCGTTGGGCTGCCAGGAGCAACCCTTGAAGGAGCAGGCGCTGGAGGTGCTAAGGACACGATTGCACGCCGAAGAGGATCAGATCGCCCTGAACAACGTGATCGGTGCGTTCGCTGAGTACACCGACCGTGGTGACCTGACGGACGTCCTGCACCATGCTGGTCACCCCGACCCGATCATCCGTGGACACGTCGCTGGCGTGCTCGGTAACGCCATCGGCGAGCGCCCGCGCCTGGGCATGTACACAAATCCGTCTTCGAAGACGTTCGACACGCCGCCGAACGTGGTGGCGACGGTCGTCCAACTCGCGTCGGACGGCGGCGGCGGAGTCCGCGCCAGCGCTCTGTCCACCTTGGCTGAGTCGGGCATCGACACTCCGGCGATTCGCGAACTGCTGGCCGCGCACCTGACCGATGACCATCTGAACGCACGGTTCTACGCTCACCCCGTGGTGACGGTGCTCCTCGGCGTGGGGCTGATTCCCGCTACCGCCAAGGCGAGTAGCCGGTTCGCGTCGGCGGCAGGATCCCGATGTCGTTCCGTGGCCAGGGCGATGCCGGTGATCAGCGCGAGCAGATGGCTGATGGTGACGTCGCCCCGCAGCCGTTGGGCCGTCGTTGGCTCCGACACACCACGGCTCCGACGCACCACCTAGCTCGACAGGACGCGGCGCAACGCGTCCGGCACTTCGACAACCTCGACCTCACGGGGCTTTTCGATCTTGACCGGCTTGCCGAAGTCGGAGAACGTGGCCGTGCTCGCGTAGGTCGGCAGCATGACCGTCAGCGACGTCAGGTAGCCCTGAGCGTCCACCGACGCCTCGTACGGCACGGACTGCGACACGCCACCGTGGTGCTCCAACTGCTCAGCTGTCGCTGGCAAGAGGCCCCGGGACACCCCGGCTGGCGCCACGGTGAAGTCGAGCTGGCCGGTGTAGGTGCCCTCACCCGTACGCGTGGCGGCCGTCATCGCCGCGGAGAGGCCCTTGATCCCTGCGGGGTCGAACGTGTCCCCCAGATGCAGCAGGGACGCCGTGGCGAACTCCGACGTCCGGAACCAGATGAACTTCGTCGGGTCCAGGTTTGGCAGGTAGGTACTGCCCAGCGTTCTCCATGCGTCGTCGCCGACCACCCGCACTTTGGACTCGACGGTCTCGCCGTCGGCACCCGTGGTGACCGTGAGGGTCAGTGCTCTGCCGACCGGGTCGGTGTCCCCGACGACCTCGACGTTGGGCACGCTCAACGTCACGTGCGCCGGCACCCCGGCGGTCCTGGCGGCCGCGGCACGCACCTGCGCAAGCGGGTCAGCAGGGGTCGGTTCCGGCAAGGCGTCACCGCCCGAGTCGCAGCCGGCCACCAACACCAGCAGGCCGACGAGCATCCATCTGCGAACCATGATCGAACTCCCCGTTGATCGACGACCGGCGCAGCTTACCGATCCTGCCGGTCGATCAGGGGGTTGTGGTGGGGCAGGAAAGTCGCGATCCATCCCCGATCGGGCACCACACCTGCATGATCGACCACCTCAGGCCGACGAAGGTGGCCAGTCGCGCCACGCCGGCCGGCGCCGGGGGTGCGCGGGCGATCATGGCGATCACGGTACGCGTCAACGGCCAGCACCGAACCTCAGCCGGCCCGACGCTGTCCGCGTCCGTGTGCCTCGCCGTCAGGCACAGCGGGCCAACGCCTAGCGAGCCGCCTTGTCACTGAGGGACTGCGGGTACCGGAAGGCACCCAGCAGTGCGGTGATGACACCAGCGACCAGCAGGACCCTCACCACGTTGTACACCACCGTGTCGCCGGTGGAGTGCGGCGGGAAGACGTCCTTGACGAGCCAGCCCACGCCCAACCCCAGCCCGATGCAGGCGTACATCGCGGCCCGCAGGCGTGGAAGGTGCTGCGGGCGCCCGAAGATCAGGGGCACAGTCGTGCCGCCACGGCTCTTGACGAGCAGAACGGCGGCCATGGCCAGATTGGCGGCGGCGCACACGACGGCCAAGGCCACGTCCACGGAGTCCATGTGGGCACACGCTAGCGCACCTGCGCCCGCAGCCAGGGATCGAACAACGTTGCACGGTTCGTACCGTGTTGGAACACTGCGGCGGTGCCTGGTCCTGCGCTCCCGCAACTCCTTCGGCCTCGTGCTCTGAGGCCCGGAGATCTCGTTGTCATCGCATCGCTGTCCGGGCCGCTGCATGCCGTCTACGAGCCCGATCTCGACCAGGCGGTGGTCGTGCTCGAACGGATGGGATTCCGCGTACGCCGAGCACCGCTGCTCGAAGCGGGGCGCCACCATTGGTGGAGCGCGGGCACGCCGACGGAGATCGCCGCAGAGTTCAACGCTTTGCTGCGTGACCCTGAGGTGCGCGCCATCGTGGCCCATGACGGCGGTCAGACGGCGCTCGGCTACCTCGACCTGATCGACGTTGACGCGATCGTTGCCGATCCCAAGCCGATCCTCGGCTACAGCGACATCTCACTGCTGCATCTGGTGCTCTACGCACGCACGGGTCTGGTCGGGTTCCACGCCGACATGGCCACACCCGGGCTCGGCGGGGCATGGCAGCGTGCGCCCGCAGCGCGCCAAGCCGAGCTGGAAAAGCTCTACGTAACGCTGCTGACCGGAACGGAGGCGATCGGCGCGCTGCCGGTCACGCCGTCGTGGGAGTGCTGGCGTGCCGGTCGCGCCGAGGGCCCGCTGATCGGTGGGGTGCTCAATCGCATCATGCGGGCGCAGGCGACGCGGTACGCGCTGCCTCTCGATTGGTTCGACGGCGCGGTGCTCTTCTGGGAGGAGATGGGCGGCTACGCGTCGTGGGTGTGGAGCGATCTGCAGGTGTTGCGGCACTGCGGCATCCTCGATCGGATCGCCGGCATGGTCGTGGGAGTCCCGCATGCAATCGACGGACTCGGGGCGCCCGACCAGTCCCCAACCCTGCCGGAGATAGTCCTCGACGTCCTCGGCAACCGTGACATCCCGGTCCTGGGCAACGTTGAGTTCGGACACGCCGGCCCGAATCTGCCGATGCCGGTCGGCATCCGCGTCGCCCTCGATGCGCAGCAGCGGACGTTGTCGCTGCTCGAACCGGCGGTGCGGCCGCACCCGACCACGGCATCGAGCCGCTGAGCCGATCAGAAGGCCCGCAGCCTCGATGTGCCCGCGGTCGGTTCAGGTTCTGGCAACCAACGCTGTGGCTGGCCACGTCCTCAACTAATCTATGGCTATCTATCACCTCAGTTCGAGGAGAGGAATCCCGATCGTGAACGTCGGTAACCGAACCCTTCCGCGGCTCCTCTCCATCCTGCTGACTGTCGTGCTCGCCACCGGCCTGTCCCTGGTCGGTGCCGGGCCGGCGGCGGCCGGGCAGACCAGCCTGCGGGCCGCCGACCCGAGCGTGATCCGCGTCGGTGCCACCTACATCTCCGTCCAGTCGCTCAACGGCGGGATCGCCGTCCGGCAGGCGGCCTCCCCCGACGCGCTGGCCGCCGCAGCCGCGCGGCAGGTCTGGACGGACAGCCGCAACCTCGGTGAGGTCTGGGCCCCGGAGATCGTCACCGATGGTGGCCGCTACTACATCTACTTCTCGGCCGGGCGCGGCACCGCCCACCGCATGTACGTGATCCACTCGGCGTCGCCGGCCAGCGGCTACACGGCCGAGCGGCAGCTCGCGCTGCCCGGCGGCAAGTGGGCCATCGACGGCAGCCTGTTCACCTTCAACGGGCAGCGGTGGTTCGTGTGGTCGGGTTGGGCCGGCGACACCAACATCGAGCAGAACATCTACCTCAGCCGGATGAGTGACCCGCTCACCCCGACCGGCAGCCGGTACGTCATCTCCCAGCCACGCGAGAGCTGGGAGCGCGTCGTGGGCAACCCGTTCATCAACGAGTCCCCCGAGGCGATCAGGGACCCCAACGGGCAGCTGCACATCGTCTACTCCGCCAACGGCAGTTGGAGTGACCAGTACTGCCTCGCCGACCTGCGACTGCGCGCCGGCGGCGACCCCACGTACGTGTGGGACTGGTACAAGTCGAACGGCTGCCTGTTCGGCTCGAACCGGGCCACGATGATGGCCGGTTGGGATCCCACCCTGTACGTCAACGGGCCCGGCCACCACAGCTTCGTGCTGCTCAACGGCGACATCGCCACGAGCCCGCCCGCCGGGCCGAGGTTCCCGCTGATGTACCACGGCGTACCCAAGGGCACCGCGTACTCCTGGGCGAACCGGCACTGGTACACGGGCACCTTCTGCTGGTGGGGCAACACCACCTACCGCCGCGCCAACGTGCCTGGTCCGACGGCCGACACCGGGTTCAGCATCAAGTTCTTCGAGTGATCCGGGCGCGCCAGCGGCCGACACCAAACCGCAGCCGGAGTCCGACTGTGGACGCTGCGGGTGAACCCGCTTGCGGCCAGTGACCGGGGTCTACCCCGACGTTGACGGTGGCGCGTTGCCGTTCAGCGGGGCGCCGCCGGACGGAGCGCAGGCCCACGTAGGCGACGGCACCGGACGCCAGATACAGCACGGCCTGCACGTTGAGCACGAGCACGACGCTGAGCGCGTCTCCGAGCAGACCGGCGGCGGCCATGCCCAGCCCCTGCGACGCGTTGTAGATTGCGAAGTAGGCGCCGAAGGCCCGGCCCAGCTCGGTGTCGGGCACGCTCTGTTGGATCTGCGCGAAGGCTCCGCTGGCGTACGCGATTCCGGGCGCGCCGACCAGGATGAACAGCAGGATGTACCACTCGGGTTGACGGGTGACCGCCGGCCCGTTCCAGATGACCAGGCTGATCAGGGCGAACGTGGTCGCGCCGAGGCTCATCAGCAGCCGGGGACTGAGCCGCGCGCCCAGCATGCCGACGATGAGCCCGCCCGCCACCCCACCGATCGCCTGGACGCCGCGCAGCACACCGGTGAGAGTGCCGTCGGCATCCAGCGCACGACTGACGAAGACGACGAAGAGCACCACGAACAGGCCCTGCGCGATGCCGCCGAGCGCCACGCTCAGAAGCGTCACCCGCACGACGCGGTTGCGTCGCATCGCGTTGAGGCCGGATCGCCACTCGGTGAGGAACGACGACGTACGGTCCGGGGTCGCCTGTCCTGCGACGTGGTGGTGCGCGGCCCGGCGGCCGGCGGCGATCAGAGCTGCCGTGATCACGAAGGCCACGGCGCTGCCGACAGCCAGGTAGCGGGTGCCGTCGCGGGTGATCGCGAAACCGCCCAGCGAACCTCCGATGAGCCGTCCCACACTGACGTTGAGCGCCACCACGCTGTTGGCGCGCACCAGGTGCGCGGGTTCGACGAGTCGTGGCAACGCGGCGTTGCGGGCTGAGTCGAACGTCTGGGTGAGCACCGCCTGGGCGCCGGCGACCAGGGAGATGACCCACAGGTGGTGGTCAGGTTGACCGAGCAGGGGAATCACCACCGCCGTCTGCAGCACGGCGACACAGCTCATGAGCCGGAAGCGGTCGAATCGGTCGGCGAGAGCACCGGCGAACGATCCCAGGGTGACGCCGCACAGCAGCTCGACGAAGAAGACCGCGGAGGTGGTGAACGCCGAGCCGGTCACGCCGAACACGTAGATCGGCAGGCCGGTGAGCAGAAGCCAGCTCGCCACACTGGAGAAGAGCCCGGCAGCCCAGATCAGGACGAATCCGCGGTGTCGCAGCAGCGCCACCATCTAGATGAACTCAGGCGTCGGGTATGCCTGGAGGTTGAGGGTGACGGCCCGGGCGTCGCTCGGGGGCGCGTTGCGCAACGGACGCAGGTACGGCCGGATGACGGCGTCCAGGGTCAGCGTGAGGTGCCGTAGTTCCTCCGGGTTGAGCGAGAGCGTGTAGCTGTGGAAGGTGGCGCTCTCCTGCCACTCGTCGGTCAGCTTGTGCTGCTGATGCTGGTAGCGCTGCAGCGATCGGAACACCTCGTCGAATTCCAGGGCGGTCAGCGCCTCGTTGAGCTGCCGCCCCTCGGCATCATCGGGATCCGGGAGGAATTCGAGCCCGGTGGCGGCGGCACGCCACGGCCGGTCACGGCGGTTGGTCCCGTCGGAGTGGACCCGCTCGATGAGGCCGTGGCGGGCCAGTTGATGCAGGTGGTAGCTGCAGTTCGATCCGGTGTCGTTCAGGGCCTCGGCGCACTGCGCAGCGGTCCTCGGGCCGGCGGCCAGCAGATAGCGCAGCAGCCGCAGGCGCAACGGGTGCGCGAGTGCACGCAGCTTGGTCGCGTCCCGGACGCGCAGCCGGCGTTCCGGCTCGTTCAGCTCCATGAGGACTCCTAAACGAAAGACTCCTTTCGTTTATACGCTCCATCGACATGCTTTCGCAATAAGTCTTTCGAAAGCATGTGGCCCCGCCTGGATGCCAACGGACGGCTCGGGTCGGTGGCGACATCAACTCGGGTTCCATGAAGTCGGGGTGTCCGAGGACCCGGAACACCCCGACTTCCATGAAGGCGAGTGGATCGTGCCCGGCGGGAGGCGGCACCCCGACCACGCCGGCGTTGCGCCGACCGGAACGTCCCGTCAGCTGGCGATCAGTCCTCGGGTCGCCAGCTCGCTGAGCGACGCGTCGCCGTTACCGCCGAGCGCCGCACGAGCCGCCGCCGGTCTGCGCAGCTCGAACACCTCCACGAGGATCGTCGGCGATCCGGACCGGTGGCGGATCCCGTCGATCTCCTGCCGGTCCGGGTTGAACGGCAACGTCTTCCACTGGTTCGCGGTCTCCTGCCAGCCCGACGAGATGGCCGCGACCAGACCGTCGAGCATGCGCTCGTAGTCTTGGGCACTGATCGCGCGGCCCATCCCGTACCGCTCGCGCAGGGCGACAATTTGGTCGGTGGGCTCTCCGGAGTAGCTGTCGTTCACCCCTAGCCACCAGTGGGCGAAGTAGGTGCCCTGGTAGCCCTGGGCGAGGTAGCGCACCCCGCCGTGGTGCACCTCGATGACGAAGTTGTGCACCTGCGGGAACTGGCAGTCGAGCAACAGGACGGTTGCCGCGCTGGCCGGCCGGACGAGCAGCGCCTGCCTGAGTGCGTCGCCCTCCCCCGTCCCGTAGGTCCGGTTCGACACGCGCTGGGGATCGCCGCCCTTGCTGTGCAACTGCTCGCGAATCTGGAACGCGGCCATGCCGCAGTTGGCCCACCTGCGGCTCTCGTCGCGCAACTTGATCTGCCGGTCATCGGTCCGTCCCGTGCTCGCCACCGCTGCGCCGAGCTTCGCCAGATCGTCGTTGCCGACGGCCTGGTCACGATGCCGTTGACTGGTGTCGGTGGCACGCGCGATCTCGCGCCGGGCGTAGCTCGTCGCGGCGGTGATGGCTTCAGCCCACGTTCCGAAGTTCTGAGAGGGCCGCAGCGCGCTCGCCGACCAGTTCACCATCGCGCTGACCACCTCCTGTCGCAGCTCAAGGGGCAGGAGCGGCGCGATCCTGGTCAGGATGTCGGCGCACGCCTTCTCATCGGTTTCCAGGTTGGGGATCTGACCGCCCGGTGGATAGGTGTCCCGTTCCTCGGCGATGTTCAGCATCCGAACCTCCACTGTCCTCTGTGTACGGACTGCCCGTACGGCGAGCCGGGTTCTAGATTGGACCCTGCGTGACCGGGCAGACACGTAGCGTCGGACTTCCGTCCCAGGTCGTCACCACGGAACCGCAGCGCGAAACACGGAAGTCATGCACGGCCGTGGCCGCGCCACCCCCGTTGGAGGCCGGCGAGCGTGAGCGGGTGCGCCCGACGAGGGTCGCCAGCCGCGCCAGGCCAGCCGGCGCCGAACCTGCGGCGGTTGCGCCTGCTGGCGGACGCCGAGATCCAGGATGGACCATGAACGCATGACCTCTGAATCACCCGCGTACGCGGTGCCGGGCGTCGAGTCCGAGGACCCCACCAACACCCCGGGCTACTTCTTCTACCGCCTCCACCGACTCGCCGGCTTCCCCCCGGTCGCCGCCGCCATCGGCCGCACCCCGAGCGTCCTGCCGGCGATCTGCTCGGACGACAGCGCGATGCGGGAGGCTTTCGCCCAGAGCCGCGGCGCGCTCTGCCGGCAGCTCTGGGTCGGCACCGACGACGGGCTGCACTGGGAGTTGAGCTTCGGCGACGGCGTGAAGTTCATCGTCGACCCTGGTGACGAGCCCGTGGACTTCCTCCGGGACGCTCTCGTGGCGCAGCCGGGCGTCAGCTCAGCCGAGCACTACTGCGACGAGAACTTCACTGTCGAGACGACCCGGGTGCTGCGCGCCGACGAGATGGCCGCCTACTTCATCGACACGGTCGTCACCGCCCACCGCAATTTCGCCCGCAGCCAGGGCATCGACCTGCCGTACTGAGGCACCGGCGGACGAGACGGTCCTGCCGGCCACCGCGAAGCTCACCAGGATCGCGCCGGCCAGCGGCACGGCCACCGCGACGGCGAGGGCCCGCCGTCGATGCGACCCGCCGGTCAGCACCACGATCAGCAGACCCAGCGCAACGTCGATGACCACGTTCCACCACACGCCAGCCCCGTGGTCGGGGTCGGTCGCCTTGCCGGCGAACCGGGCCGCCTCCTCGAAGAACACGGCAGCCGGCAGCGCGACCCCGACGACTCGCCGCCACCCCTCACCACGCGCCCACGTCCCGCCGGAGCCGAAGACCACTCCGGCGAGCACGCCGAAAACCATCCAGACCAGCGACGACGGTGCCCAGAGCACCGCGAGGTCGTCGCCCTGCAGGAGCGCCGCCGCCAGGTAGTAGCTGGGCACCGCGACGACGAGCAGGACGGCGGCACCGAGTGCCGAACGCAGCCACCCGGACCGCACCCAGTAGCCGAAGAAGAAGGCAGCGACCGCCCAGGTCGCTGTGGAGTTGCCGAGTTCCGCGAAGGGATACGGCAACCACTTGATCCAGCAGAAGTCGAGAAAGCCGAGCAGGAATCCGCCCACCACGGAGGCGAGCGCCACCGCACGGTCGCCAGGTCGCATGGCCGCAGAGAATACCGAGTATGCCCCGCGCTGACCTGGTCGGCCCTCCCCCGAAGCTGCAGCCAGTCAGCGGGTGAGGCCAACCAGCGTCGCCAGTCGCGCCACGCCGGCCGGCGCCGGGTTCGCGCGGGCGATCTCGGCGATCACCGTACGCGCCAACGGCCGGCACCGAACCTCAGCCGGCGCGACGCTGTCCGCGTCCAAGAAGGCCCACTGCTCAGCGACGCCGGCGTCCAAAGGCACGGCTCAGCCGCAGGGGGCAGCGACTAAGTAGCGTTCCTCGATGCGCGCCCCTCCGGCGTGCCGTGGCGTAGGCCGTCGAAGAGGATCGCGGTGATCTGCCGGGCCTCCTGCTGCCATCCGTCGGTGGCGCGCATCTCGCAGATGCCGCCCATCGCGCGCAGCAGTGTGCGCCCGGTGACGTCGTCGCGGACGGTTGCCGCTGCCGCTCCCGCGGCGAGCAACTGGTCGAGTGACTGCGCCATCCGGGTGCGGGCGTCTTCGAAGACCGGGGAGTCCGTGATCATGATGCTCTCCAACGCCTCGGCCATGCCCTTGCCGATGGCGGCGTGGTCGACGAGCAGCAACAGGAAACGACGTAGGGCTTCGTCCGGGGTGTGCTGGCCGAGGAGTTCCGCGGGGGCGGCGCACAACTCGTCGACCTCTTGGCGGTAGACGGCCTCGATGAGGGCTTCGCGCGTGGCGAAGTGGCGGTAGAGCGTTCCCACCGAAACTCCCGCCTGTCGCGCGATCTCCTCCACGCCGGTGTCGGCCTGGCCGCCGAGGAACATCTCCCGGGCCGTGGTCAGCAGCGCCTCGCGGTTGCGGCGGGCGTCGGCGCGCAGCGGCCGTGACGGTGACAACAGATCCTCCATAACCTGAGTCGGACTCCGCTTATGGTAAGTTTCCGGAGTCCGGTTCACCTTACCGCAGAGGAACACACATGACCTACTCGGAAGAGGGCCTGAGCGGCCTTCGCGTGCTGGTCACCGGCGGCAGCCGTGGCCTGGGCGAGGCGACCGTCCGCCGTTTCGCCGCCGCCGGAGCAACGGTCCTGACCACATCGCGGGGTACGCCCCCGGAGGACCTGCCGGCCACCCACTTCCCCGCCGACCTCGCGACCGAGGACGGGGTGGCCGAGCTCGGCCGGCTGATCATCGATCGTGTCGGCGGTGTGGACGTGCTGGTCAACAACGCGGCTGGTGCGAGCGCACCCGCGCCGACCCTGCAACGCTCCGACAAATCCTGGTATTCGGACCTGGAGATGAACCTGCTCAGCGCCGTCCGGCTCGACCGGGCGCTGGTCCCGGGCATGGTCGAACGAGGTTCCGGCGTCGTCGTGCACGTCTCCTCGATCGCCAGCCGGCTGCCGCAGCGCACCGAGGCGTCCTACGCGGCGGCGAAGGCGGCCTTGAACGTCTACAGCCGCGAACTGGCCACCGAGGTGGGCCCGCACGGGGTCCGTGTGGTCTGTGTCCTGCCGGGCTTCGTGGCCACCGCTGGCGCCAACGAGCACCTGACTCACATCGCCGACCAGCAGGGCATCGGCCTCGAAGAACTCAAGCAACAGATCGTGGAGCACCTGAACGTTCCGATGGGCCGACCCGGCGATCCGGAGGACGTGGCCGAGATGATCGCCTTCCTCGCGTCCCGGCGCGCGAAGTGGCTCACCGGCGCGGAGTTCCGCGTCGACGGCGGAATCATCCCGGTGGTCTGACATGACCATCAACCTTGCCGCCATCATCATCGACGCGGCCGACGTGGACTCCGAGAGCACCTTCTGGCACCGGTTGCTCGGCGGCTCCATCACGAAAACCGAGAACCATCACTTCCTGGCCGTCGACGGGTTCCCCGCAGTCGTGATCCAGCGGGCTCCGGGACACGTTCCGCCGGCGTGGCCGCAGGGCGGCGCCCAGCAGTTGCACGTGGACCTGGCCACCGACGACCTCGTCTCAGCGGACAGAGTGGCGCTCGAAGCCGGCGCACGTCGACTGCGTCCCACTGACGACGCCGATCTCGCCAACCACCAGGGCAGCCGTGTCTACGCCAGTCCCGCCGGACACCCTTTCTGCCTGCGGCGCGCCTGACACTTCTGATAGTCCCCTCTCTTCCTGATGACGATTCGTAGCCCGCTGAAAGCGAGCGCTGTCCCGACCGCCGCCGGCGGAGACTTCAGGCCAGGCGGTCACCCACAGCCGGCCTTCAAACGGCATCCGGAGGCGACCAAGGGACCCCAACGGGAATCAAGAGGTCTCCGCATCGCACGGTCGAGACGCGGCATGTTGGAGGTTTGGCCGAGGAGCAGGGTGAGCACAACCAGGACGGTCAGGTTCGGTTGCCACAGAGGAGTGAGCCCAGTGAAGCGTCCGACTCTCGGCATACTCCTCGTGGTCCTGGGCACCGTCGTCGGGTTTCTGTTCGCCAACACCGTCGGTGAGCGCTATCCAGATGCATTCGTCGCCATATCGGCCGGCATCGTCATCCTGGGCTTGATTGCCGTGCTCGTGCACCTGCTGCGTCAGCGGCAGCAGAGGGATTGAGGAAGCTCGGACGTGCAAGCGAACAGGGGGTCACGATGCTGCGTCGGCAGGCAACGGGTGCGCTGGTCCTACTCGCCTTCTTCGGATTGGTCATGGCAGCAAAAATCACCTGGCCGGAGCTGACACCAGCGCTTCGGTACCTGAGCGGCGGACTGATCGCGCTTGGGCTGCTCATCATCGTGGTGGGCTTCGCGGTGAGGGAACGACGGCAACGTTCTGAACCCTGACATCGAGCCAGGGCTACCGCCGGCGCGGACCTGGGCCTCCTGGTAGAGCCGCGTGGTGCAGCCTTACGTGCCTTACCGTCTGCGAAGTTGCCGACCAGGTCAGCGAGTGAGGCCGATCAGCGTGGCCAGTCGCGCCACGCCGGCCGGCGCCGGGTTCGCGCGGGCGATCTCGGCGATCACCGTACGCGCCAAAGGCCGGCACCGAACCTCAGCCGGCGCGACACTGTCGGCGTCCACCAGGGCGCGTGCGGCGCCGCGCAGGTCACCCACCTGGAGGTACGCCCGCGCGACATCAACCAGGTACGCGCCCCGATACTCGGCCGGCAACCGCCGCCACGCCTCCCGCCGCACCACCGTCACATGCCTGTGCAGCGCCTCGTCGGCGGCGTCACCCCGCCCGCTGATCCCGTCACTCATCTCCACCACCCCGAGCGGCGTCATCTTAAGAAAGTTAAGATCGAACTCTTGTAAGTTAAGGATTTCAGCGCTACAAATTGCGTATGACAGAGCAGGCGATGGACTGGCAGGAACTCACCAGCCTGACGCGAGGGCAGCCGTTCGTCGTCGAGCGGGTGCGCCTGGCGAGCAACGGCGTCGCGATCGAGGGCGAGTTCGAGCCACCCCAACTGGCTCAGCTCAACATCGAGGATCAGGTCTTCGTCACGGCGTTCGTGCGCTGCCACGGTTCGATCAAGGAGATGGAACGCATCTTCGGGGTGAGCTACCCGACGATCAAGTCACGACTCAACCGGATCACGCAGATGCTCGACTTCGTCGAGACCGACCCGGCGCCGTCGCGGGCCGACATCATCGACAGGCTGCGCCGCGGTGAGATCACCGCACAGCAGGCGTTGGCCGAGCTGGACGGCCGGTCGTGATGCCGCAGTTGGTGACCGTGAAGGTCAACCGCCCGGACCGCCGGCCCATCCGCGTCTGGGTTCCGGTGCTTCCCGTGGTGCTCGTGCTCTTCCCGGTCGTAGTCCTGGTCGTGCTGGCGGCGATCGTGGCCTGCGTCGTGTTCCGCATCGGTGTGGTGCGGGCACTCGGCGCCGGCTGGCGCGTCGTCTCCGCGCTGCCCGGCGCCCGCTTCGACATTGAGCAGGGCCGCACGGCCGTGCTCGTGGCTATCCGATAGGAGAGGTTCGCATGACCGAACAACGCAAGGACATCCTCGACATGCTGGCCGCCGGCAAGATCACCGCGGAGGAGGCGGAGCAGCTCATCGCCGCCCTCGAACGGGACCAGGCACCGGCGGTGGCAGGTCACGACGCCCGACCGAAGGGCAAGGTGAAGTACCTTCGGGTGGTGGTGGACGCCACCGACAACGGCGAGCCGTCGCGGGTCAACGTGCGGGTGCCACTGCAACTGCTGCGGGCCGGCGTACGGCTGGCGGCGCTGGTTCCGCCGCAGGCCCTGGTCAAGGCCAACGCCTCACTCAGCGACTCGGGTGTGCCGATCGACCTGACGCAGCTCAAGCCCGAGCAGTTGGAGGCGCTCGTGGAGCACCTCGACGAGGTGACCGTGGAGGTGGATTCACCCGATGCCACAGTGCGGGTCTTCTGCGAGTAGGCGCCGTCCGATGGGACGGCCCCTCGAGAGGGTGCTGGAACACCCTCCCGAGGCTGCGCCCGCCGCAGCAGAGCACAGGTGAACTGCCAACCTGAAGTCTAGCCACTCAGCAGCAACCAGCGGAGGGACCACCCGGACGGGTGGTCCCTTCACTGAATGTCGGCAATCCGTTGTTGTCCGCGCGGCGAGCGGCTCCGTTGGAGATCGTCTGGGGCTTCTACTCACCGCGCGCGTCGTTCGCCTATCCCGGCGGTGAGTCGGTACTCGCTTGAGCCCGTCCCGGACGGCTGCTGCGGGCCTCCCTGGCCAGTTTCGTCTCCGCGACAGCCGCCCACCACATCCTGGTGTGGGCCTCACGCCCAGGTAGGGACGGTTCGGTCAGCGGGTGAGGCCGACGAGCGTGGCCAGTCGCGCCACGCCGGCCGGTGCCGGGTTCGCGCGGGCGATCTCGGCGATCACCGTACGCGCCAACGGCCGGCACCGAACCTCAGCCGGCGCGACGCTGTCCGCGTCCACCAGGGCCCGTGCGGCCCCGCGCAGGTCACCCACCTGGAGGTACGCCCGCGCCACATCAACCAGGTACGCACCCCGATACTCGACCGGCAACCGCCGCCACGCCTCCCGCCGAATCACCGTCAGGTGCCGTTGCAGCGCCTCGTCGGCGTCGCCCCGTTGGGCCGCCGACAGCACCCGCGCCAGGTCGACGGTGATCGGCCCGAAGCTGGTGCGGTGCGTGTCGTCGTACCCCCGAAGGTTGGTGGCGACCCCCGCGGCCCGGTCGGTCAGTTCGTCGGCGCGGCGGGCGTCGCCGCAGCCGACGGCGGCCAGTGCGGCCTGCACCAGCAACGTCCCACCCACGGCCCGCTCCCCCGCCGACCACCCCCGGCCCTCGCCCCCGTGATCATGAGGTTGGCGGGCGCTTTGATCTCCATCCGGCCCGTCAACCTCATGATCACCGAAGCGGGAGGGGGTCGGGTCGGTGGTGGGCGGGAGGATGCGGTTCGCGGCGGTGAGGGTCGCGGCCAGGGCCAGGCGGTCGCGGCCTGCGGCGCGGAGCGCCTGGGCTACCGAGATGGCCGCCGTTGCCGCCAGGATCGGGTCGTCGCCGGCGGCGGCCATCGCGCGGTCGGCGGCCAGCCACCCGAGGTCGGCCTCGCCGAGCTTCACCAGCAGGGACGAGGTGATCCGGTACGCCTGCACCAGCACCTCCGCCGACCGCGCACCCTGGGCGGCGCCGAGCAGACCCGGCAACACCCGCACCAACTGCCCGTAGTGCGCGTGCTGGTAGGTCAACCAGGCGTACACGACCTGCCTCCTGACTTCCTCCATTGTCTGGGTCGGGGCCTGCGGGATGTCGTAGCGGGCGAGCGCGGCCCGTATGTCGTCCACCCCGTGCGGCGGGCCGGCAGGCGTCGGCCGCTGCTGCCCGAGCAGCACCTCCGGGTCGACCCGCAGGACGTCGGCCAGTTCCTGGATCACCGAGTACCGGTTCAGGGCGCGCGCACCCCGCTCCACCTTGTCCACCCAGCTCTTCGACCTGCGCAGCCGGTCGGCAAGCATCTGCTGCGTCATCGACCGCCGCACCCGCCAGCGGGCCACGCGGCGGCCGATCGGGACGTCATCGTTGGTCACGCCGCCACCGCCGGTCCGGGACCGCGCGGGTCGTGTCGTCCACGGGTACGCGCTCCGCCTCGGCCTGGGCGAGGAGGCGCTGTTGGCGGCCTCTCGCTCGGCCGCCTCGAACTGCGCACCCTTGCTCGCTGACTCGTCGCCCCGCATCGACACCTCCGCTGGCCGGGGGTGACGCTTGCCGTCACTCAGGACCCCCGCGATCAGCGAAGCGGGCTGCCGGTCGACGGACCAGATGGCAAGCGATGCGCCCGGTTGCGCTGCTCAGGACGTGGGTTGCGCAGGGTTGCGCGGGTCCCCATAGGACTTCGACAACCCATAGGCTCGTCACTGTTGGTAGTTGACCGATGCCTGGAGGCGGAACGATGGCGCGACCGGTGACGAACGCAGCCTTCGAGGGGCTCCTGCTGGCCGCCGGCTACGCCAACTCCCACGCTGCCTTCGCCCGCCAGCTCAATCACACCGGCCGCAACGAGGGCGCCTGGCGCTACGACGCCGCCAGCGTCTACTGGTGGTTACGCGGTCGCCGGCCTGGCGAGCATGTTCAGGCCGCAATGGCCGAGACTCTAGCCCGCAGGCTCGGTCGTTCGGTCGGCGTGACCGAATTGGGCTTTGGCGGGGCCGAGAGCATCGGCTCGTGTGGTTACCCTGCGACCGTCGATGAGGCGATCGATACCGCCGAGCTGATCTGGACGAGGTTGGCCAAGCGCCTCAACCAACATGACAGCGGGGTGTTCGATAGCGGCAAAGCGCTGGAGGCGGCGCTGGGTTGGCGGTACGACCTGCCCGACAAGGCGGTCAGCCGGAGCGGCCGGCAACAGGTCGCCTCCACCGACGTTCAATCGCTGTACGCGCTGGCGGACCACTTCACCGACCTCGACCGACGTCATGGCAGTGGCTCTCCGCGTACCCGGGCTGTCATGGCCGACTTCCTGATGCGTCAGGTCGCGCCGATGCTGCATGGGACCTACACCGATGCCGTGGGGCGCGACCTCATGCGCGCAGCGGCAACGCTCTCCGGCCAACTCGCCTTCATGTCGTACGACGCAGGCGAACATGCGATGGCACAACATCATGTGACGCTCGGCCTACGACTCACCAAGGCCGCTGACGACCGCCTCTACGGTGCTCACCTGCTGGCCAATCTGGCCACCCAGGCCGTGTTCTTGGGGCATGCCCGAGAGGCGGCGCGGCTCATCGAAGCGGCCATTGACGGGGCCGGACGCGCACCCGCCGCTGTCCTCGCTCGGCTGCATGCCACCGCCGCTACTGCGTACGGACAGTCAGGCGAGCGACGTGCGTGCCAACTCGCCCTCACTAAGGCTGAACGCGCTCTCGACCGGACGGGCACAGAGCCCGGTCCGCGCTGGGTCGGATACTTCAGCCCCGCCCACCTGGCCGGGGCCGCGCTGAGGTGCCTGGGCGACCTGCACCTGTACAAGCAGGCCCTTCGACACGCTCCGGAGGCGCTCACCCTTGCCGGCCAAAACACCCGGACGCGCGCCCTGCACACCGCCCTCGTCGCCATGACTCATGCCCGCGCTGGAGACACCGACGCCGCCTGCAACTGGGCCTCAAAGATCGGGCAACCTGCAGCGAGCATCCAGTCGGAGCGTGTTCAACAGCGCGTCCGTGAACTCATCGCCACGCTAAGCCCTCGGCGGGCATCGCCCCAGGTCAACGAAGTCCTGCACACCCTCGCTGCCATGCCAACACCTATCTAGAGCCGAACGCGCCCAGACATCTCCGCTAGCGTCACCGAGGTGACCTGGACTGAACCCGCCACGTGGTACGCGAACCTAGCTTCCTTCTACGCCGCCGCTGCAGCCTTCATCACTGACCAGGACGACAACGTGTTGCTTGTCAAACCCACCTACCGCGACTATTGGGCCTTTCCGGGCGGCTACGTCGACGAGGGCGAGTATCCACACGATGCGTGCGCCCGCGAGGTCCGCGAGGAGTTGGGCGTCGCCGTGGAGGTGGGCGACCTACTAGTCGTGGACTGGGCACCGCCCGCCGGGGAACGACCTCGCGCGATCATAAGCTTCACGTTCGATTGTGGAACAATAACGAGTCTCGACAAGCTTGAACTGGCCGGTGAGGAACTGACAGGGGCCGCCTTCTTCTCAGAGGGTTCTGCCGCCCAGCGTCTTCCCGCCAGCGTTGCTCCAAGAGCCCGCTCCGCGAGACTAGCCCGAAGCCAATGCACCCCTGTTTACCTCACCGCCGGCCGGAGTGTTCCGGGCAAGAGGGGGAAAGATCGTCGGTAGGCACGGTCAATCGCATCCGGGCAGCAACATCGCAACCAGCCTGAAGAGTAGAAATATTCGACAGGACTTCTTGTGGCTGCCTGCATCTGAAGACTCGGGCGCGAGCAGCTCAGCGCTTGGCACCATTGAATGATTGATCACCGCCAGACGACCTTTGCGGTGGGGCACTGGGCGCCTTCTTCAACTTCATCTCTGGAAGAACCGACGACTCGGACCAACCTAGGCCAGTGGAGCCCTTCCGGACAGCAGCTTCGCGAACCCGGTTGGTCAAATCGTCACGGAATTTCTCAATGTCGACAGCCTGCATAATGCCACTTTCAATCAAGTACTTGACCAGATCCGCGAATCTAGTGTCGCGCGCCTCTTCCTGCTCCACCCCTGCCCTCCAAGCCTCGTTAAGCATCTCAAAAAGCTTCTCAGATCCATTCGGATGTTCAGCAGCATGTGCGAGCAGCAATTCGTAGGGATCCATCTCGAGGTCGCGCATTGCAATCAACGCAGCCTTGCGCCTTTCCAGCTCTGCAGCATGCTCGATTTGCTTGATCTCGTTGAGACGGATCGCCTCGACCTTAGCGCGTTCGTGTTGTTCCGCCGCAAGATCGCGGCTGCGCGACGCACCTCTTAGATCCTCAAGATACTCAAAAGCCGTCCGGTCGGGCGTCAGTCGCACATTGAGACGATAAATCGTTATTCCTTCAGGAAGCGGGATATCCCGAGAAAACTCTGCGTTGAATTTATCCTCGGCTAGATGAATCTCCTCAAGATCGAAACTTCGGGTGACGGCCCTGAGCTCGCTACTCACATAATTGAGAATCACAGAGGCGCCGTACGTCACATAACGACGGACTATCTCGGCTGGGTCCGTCACGCGGAAACCTATATCGACCACCGCTTCCAAGAAATGAGCGTTCCTGGCGGTTGGCAAGTCCATACCCCCAAGCCTGGCGGTGCGACGTTGATCAGACACGTCTACTTCGTGTCGGATCCAGCTAGATGTGGTTGAATGCCGAGCCCAGGGGCGCCCACCGCCTTGCGGGATCTGCACCCTGCCATCCGCATCCGAATACACAATCGCGACACCCGGGCGCAAGGCTGGGTTCTTCTGCCAGCCAGGCCGAACGAGTGCAGATCGAAGGATTGGACGAAACCCATTTGTCATAGCGAAAACTCCGAGCTCGTCGTGTTCAGATCGAGTTGCTCAAGTTGCCGCTTCAAGGCAGCGGCGGTGGCCGTTAAAGGCTGCAAATGGTCCGCCTGCCCCCAGTGATCCACTATATGATGAACTATCTGCCGGACGCGAGGACTGTACGAGCTGACACCCACAAGCAGATATGTTAAAACTTGGCGCATCGCTGGAGTTCTCTCCGCCATGACAGCCCAATCAGTGAGAGTGGTAGCAGCGTCAAGAGAATTTCCGGAGTGCAGCACGCTCGCCCACATAAGGCAAAGCTCGCTCCGAATTTCTTGATCCCGGTCCGCTAAAACGAGGAGTGTCGGCCACAATTCAGGAGTGAGATCTGGATGAACATCGGGCACCTCGGTGAGCAAGGACGTCGCGGCTTGGAGAAAAGCCATTTGTGCAGCAAATTCCCGCCGGTAGTTCGGAAGCCACTCACAAAGAGACGTCAGCACAGAACCGGATAGTTCACAACTATCCCTCCCGGCTAGGTCAGACAAGCTCCGGGAAACAGCTGCCGTGACGTCGAGATCACCGCACCCTGCAAGCCTACCGAGCCGATCGATCAGCCATGTTGGATCGCTCAAAGCTAGACTAACCCCGTAACTACGGGCAGCGGTGGCCTGTTTCCTTCGCTCCCGCTGCAATCCGTGCCATGTCTCGATAAGGCGCAGGACGTTAGCGGCCGTGAGCGGATTCGCTGCCGGCACCCGCAGCGCGTTAGCAACTGCATCACGCCGCAGATAGCTCTCATCACCCGCCCATCGCTCGAACATAGAATGGTGAAGGTAGTCGAAATTTAGAATTGAGAGCAGCCCTAAAGCAGTGGCCGCTCGAATCCGGACACGTTCTGACTGCTCCTCTCCAGCCGCGAGATCCAGCAGCCAGGCGAGCATCTCCTTACTCCTACCGGACCGCTGCCAGAAATGTTCAATGACACGTCGCGGATAGGTCCGATCTGCATACTCGACAGCTTGGACCACTGAACGCCCGTAAGGCCCGCGGGAGTACACCTTCCGTGTACGCGCTCGGAACTCTTCGAGCCTTGCGGCGGAGGCCGTCCGTCCCACCTTAGTCCCGCGCCTATTCTTCGCAGGTTCTAGCCCTTCAGCAAGGACCGTAGAGGCATCGGAAACAACCTCGTACGGAAGACCGTCGAGTACCGCGAGCGTTACGGCGAAACAAGCGTCTTCGAGATCATTGAATCCTTCCATCCAGATTGTGAAGTTGTCGACATCGCGCCGATTCATCATTCGCCTCAGAACAGCTAGGTCGACGGTGCCGTCTTTCGTTATTTGATGGATGATGTCAGCAAGATGACCTGCCCGCCGACAGGGCAGCGTTGGCGGTAGCAGTTCATCAATTGCTTCACGAAGACCCTCTTGCGAAAGCAAATCGTTCGCCTGCTTGCCGAAGCGCCACCGAAGATGCTTCTCGACGATGGCACGGTGGGAGGGTGGCTCGAAGGGATGGAGCCGATAGTCTAGTGCCTCTTCATCATCAAGCCGAGTTTCCGTCCCAGTGACTATGATCAGTCGAGTCTTCGCCTCGATTAGCGCGTGATCCAAATTCCGTAGGTCACGTCCGGACAAGCTTGACATCGCGGCAGGCTCCGTAAGTATGAGGCCTACGCCGGATATGGCGTCGTCGGAACTGGTTCGTCCGGCACTGATTGCATCGTTAAGCTGCGCAAGATTGACGTGGGAATCTACCATGTATATGGGTTCGTGGTTTGCCTCTGCAAGAAGTCGAATGGCAAGCGTTGTTCTCCCACTACCCGCGACGGATTGCATAATGGATGCATGCCGAGTCATGAACTCAGTCTGGATGCTGCTCCACTCGCGCGGCGGAACAAATGCATGGATGGACCGATCGAGCAGAAGAGGCGAGATTTGACTCATACGGGCTAGATTTTCAGCACGACCGAATGAAATGACGTACTTGTCACCGCCGACTAGGTCGCCGCGAATAATTACCTGTTCTGCTTCTTGCAGCCATTCCTGTCGATCAGTGGCGGCGCCAGGCCGACCTCTCGCTTCACCGCCCCGGAGGGGTGCACCTGTGCTGGGCTCGTGAACACCATTGGTAGGTGGTCCGCCATCGGATCCCCCATTCACGTTCCTAGAAGTTTCGCTGGAATCGCTGAACTTGGCAGCCTTTCGTGTCTCGCCGCCGCCCTGAATCGGGACCCCGGAGGTAGCGGCAGCGTCGTCACTCATGACGCATCACGTACTTTGAACCGTTGACGACATCTCCACCTACCCGTACAGCACCATTGAAGGTGATACCGGTTGATGTGGGCCCGGAACTGCTCGCCTCGACTTTCACACCTGGACTTTCGGAGACCATAAACTCTCGAAGACCACGAAACAGGCGCGTGAGGTCTTGATCAATGCTTCGGTGACGCAACGTAAGGTATTGCCTATCAGCTAGAGCGCTAAGCGACGCTGGGAGCTCACCGGCCTTCAGCCTGACGGCTCCCCCAACCAGGACGGGGATGATACCGATGCCTATTTGCAGCGCAAATTCAATCTCCTGTCGCACAAAGTCGTCCTCGCGGTCTATACGCCTTCCACGCTCCCCGTCGCGAAGCAACCACTTGGGCCCCACTACGACGACCATCGCAACGCATTTCGCGAGCTGCCCCCATAGAATTGGCCGAAAGTCAGATCCGAGCGGGATTGATTTACTGTCGAAGAACGCTGTTCCCTCCCCAAATTTTTGGTCGATGGCTTCGGCCAAGAGCACTGCTGTCGACGGATCGTCGTTGTTGCGGTAGCTGACAAACACCTTCGCCACTTGGGCCCACCCCGGGGTTAGATCACATGAACCGAGATCATTCAGATTTGCGATCGATGCTATATGTCATGCAGGCACCCTGGGGTGCACCGTATCGTTAGACCTGACTGTCCGAAGGTGCATCACTCGATGATCGTCCGTTGAGGATTCTGGGGCCACCCGGTGACCGTTGACCGCTTCAGGAGACACGGGAAACCTTGTCAGGAGAGGCAGCCAGCTTCCGTCTCGCGGACAACCCCAAGCGGATGCACCTGCAGCGATCGCCCAACCGAACCCAAGTGCAGAGGTTAGTTCGGGCCACAAGAGAGCCACCGCTGCGCCACTGAAGGTCAAGATGCCGACGGGCACCCAGCGGGTTCGGCTTGAACGAAGGAGTTTCACTTAGACCATCCAATCCTTGGGATTCAGGCCGCCGGACTCTTCCAATGAATCACGGTCGTCGGCTAGGTTCGTTTCAGCGCTCGTGATTAACAGCTTGCACGTCGGTGAGATCAACGGAAACCGTTGACCGGCTCGCTGGCCCTTAGGAAACGGGAGACCATATGAACGACGACATCGAGGGAGATCCCGCGCATTTCGGAAGTAGACTGCGGAAGCTGCGCATTGATGCAGGGCTATCGCTTGCTGACCTAAGCCGGATAGTCCATTACAGTAAGAGCTACCTCAGTAAGATCGAGAATGGCCTTAAGGTCCCCAGCCTGGATCTTGCGCGTCGATGCGACGCACAGTTGGAGGCCGGCGGAGCTTTGGCTGCGCTCGTCCAAGACCTGCCGCCGGCCGCCACTCTCAGCGCAGCACGGCCTGCGGATATTTGGACCATGGGGCTCAGCCCCGACGGGCGTAGTGAATTCACCGGCCTGCATAGACAAGACCTTCATTCGGCGGGAGTGGTGACCGTCTTCAACTGGCATCTGCGGCCAACGGTTAGTCCACGGCATACCGAGGGCGCGACCTTACCCGCGTTCTTAACGATGTTCCAAGAGGCGCGTCGGCTTGGACAGACGATCTCCCCTGCGGCGCTGATCCCGGTGCTCGTTGCACAGACCAACGCCCTTCGGGTAATGGCGCCACAGGCGCGACCTGACGAGCGAAGTCGCCTGTTGATATTAGCTGCGCGTTTTGCCGAGTACACCGGCTGGATGGCTCAGGAAGCGGGGGATGATGATGCCGCAATGTGGTGGACAGACCATGCCTGTGATCTAGCGGAAGCGGCCGAATTCCATGACCTCGCCGCATACGCACTTGTCCGCCAAGCTCTGATTACGATGTACCGCCATGACGCAAGCAATACCATCGAACTGGCGAGGCTCGCGCAAGAACAGACGCAAAATCCGAGGGTCTGCGGGCTAGCAGCACAACGGGAAGCCCAAGGTCACGCGCTCGCTGGAAACTACGAGGAATGCTCTCGCGCACTTGACCGCGCGCGTGATTTTCTTAGTCGGCCGCACATCGAGGAGGGCCCTATTATCGGAACATCCACCCTGAGCGATCCCGTCACGCTCGTCACCGCCTGGTGTTTGCACGATCTCGGACGCCCACGGGAATCTGCCGAGTTATTCGAATTCGCCCTGCCGCAAATCCCTGCACATGCCCACCGAGCGAGAGCACGCTACACCGCCCGGTATTCGCTTGCCCTCGCCGCAGCCGGAGAGACAGAGCGTGCGTGCCACGAGGTCGATCAGGTTCTGGAAACCCTAGCGCGTGCCAACTCCGCGACGATCCAGCTCGATCTGCGGAGGCTGATGCAAGAACTGAGTCGGGCACAGCACAATCTCGCCGCTCGTGATGTTGTGTCACGTCTGGCCGAGGCGCTATCACCGGCGAAACTGTTGTTCTGACGGCTCGGCAAGCAGATCCGAAGTGGACCCAGGCAAAGCAAATAGATATGAGTCGATCGCTGCCGACAACGGCCAGATCACTCTTATGATCGATTTCGCACGGCTATGCAGGCAATTCCGTGAGCATGCTAGGAGTAGCTCCTCGGGCCACGACCGCAGATTGATCCGAATTGAGCAGCCTGTCAGAGCGCCACGATCGCCGCAGTCTCCGCCGGCAACTCGATCCGGTCCCGCATCACCGTGACCCCCTCCCCCGTAGCCAGCAGCACCCGCCGAGCCACCCCAGGCAGCGACACCCCCTGCCCCCGCCCAGCCAGGTTCGCCACGACAAGCGTGTCCCCCCGCCGCATCACCAAAAACTGGTCCCCGTGCTGCACAGAAACAGCGTTCAACCGAGGATCAGACAGATCAGGCAAGGACCGACGCAGAGCGATCAACCGCTGATAAAACGACAGCATCGAAGCATGCTCAGGCTTGTCCAGCTCCGCCCAGTCCAACCGCGACCGCACGAACGTCTGCGGGTCCTGCGGATCAGGCACGTCCCCCTCGGGCCACCCGTGCGAAGCGAACTCCCGCCGCCGCCCGGTCCGCACCGCAGACGCCAACTCCGGCTCAGGATGCGACGTGAAGAACTGCCACGGCGTGGAGGCAGCCCACTCCTCCCCCATGAACAGCATGGGAGTGAACGGTGCCGTCAACAGCAACGTGGCCCCAACCCGCAGAAGAGAAGGCGAGAGAGAAGCCGAGATCCGATCCCCGGTAGCTCGGTTCCCGATCTGGTCGTGGTTCTGCAGGTACGCCACGAACCGGTGCCCCGGCACCCGAGGATCGACAGGCCGCCCGTGGTGCCGGTTACGGAAGCTGGACCAGGTCCCCGCGTGGAAGAACCCGCCGGTCAGCACGTCCGACAGCGTCTCCAGGGAGCCGAAGTCGCCGTAGTAGCCCTGCCGCTCCCCCGTCAGCAACGTGTGCAGCGCGTGGTGCGCGTCGTCGTTCCACTGGGCGTGCAGCCCGAACCCACCCGCCTCCCGAGGGGTGATGAGCCGCGGGTCGTTGAGGTCGGATTCGGCGATGAGCGACAGCGGCCGGCCCAGGTGCGTCGACAACGCCTCGACCTCGATCGCCAGCTCTTCGAGCAGCGGAACCGCCCGCGAGTCTGGCAGCGCGTGCACGGCATCCAACCGCAGCCCGTCGACGTGGTAGTCCCGCAGCCACATGAGCACGCTGTCGATGATGTAGCGGCGTACCTCGTCGGAGTGCGGGCCGTCCAGGTTGACCGAGCGGCCCCAACTGTTGCTCTGCTCGGCGAGGTAGGGCCCGAACTGTGGCGCGTAGGCCCCGGAGGGCCCGAAATGGTTGTAGACGACGTCGAGGATCACCCCCAAACCGCGAGCGTGGGCAGCGTCGACGAACCGTTTGAGGCCGTCGGGGCCGCCGTAGGGCTCGTGCGGGGCATACCAGCAGACGCCGTCGTACCCCCAGTTGTGTTCGCCGTTGAAGGCGTTGACCGGGAGCAGCTCGATCAGGTCGACACCCAGCGACACCAGGTGGTCGAGGCGGTCGATGGCCGCGTCGAAGGTGCCGTCCGGGGTGAAGGTGCCGATGTGCAGCTCGTAGAGGATGCTGCCGGGCAGTTGCCGGCCGGTCCACGAGCTGTCGGACCACGCGAAGGCCGCGTGGTCGTAGCGTCGGCTCGGCCCGTGCACCCCCGCAGGCTGCCACGGTGACCGGGGGTCGGGCAGGGCCGTTTCGTCGTCGTTCAGCAGAAAGGAGTAGTCGACGCCAGCATCGGGGACGTCGACCCGCCACCACCCGTCGGCGGCGGCGCGCATCTCGTGGTCGGAGTCGCCGGCCAGGCGCAGCCTGACGCGGGTGGCGTCCGGTGCCCACACGGAGAATTCGGTCATGAAGCAGCCTCCACGGAAGCGGTGGGAGGAGCCAGCAGTGCGACGGGATAATCGGCCAGGAGGTCGTCCAGGGGCGTCTCCCCGCCACTGTAGACCCGGCCAGTGAACAGGTCCTTAACCTCGTTAACGGGAAGCGACAGGGCCGTGTCACACCAGCCGCCGGCGCGGGCCAGGCCCAGCGGCAGCCGCGTCGCCACGGCGATCACGCCACCCCGGTCGAACGCCACCGCGTGCCGGCCCACCGGGCCGTGCGCCGGCACCGGCCGGTAGCCGGTGAACAGCTCCGGGTGCGCCCGCCGCAACCGCAGGGTCCGCGACACGACGAGTAGCTTCGCCGCGCCGTCGGTGTCGATCGGGGGACGCCAGCCGCCGTCGATCCGTGCCAGCAACTCTCGGCGTACGTCGAAGTCGACCGGGCGGCGGTTGTCCGGGTCGACGAGGGAGTTGTCCCACAGCTCGGTGCCCTGGTAGGTGTCCGGCACACCGGGCATGGTGAGCTGCACGAGCTTCTGCCCGAGGGAGTTGCACCAACCGGCCGGGGTGATCGCCGCGGCGAGTTCGGTCAGCTCGTCGTGCAGGCTCGGATCGTCGTACATCAGGTCGACCACGGCGTGCAGAGCCTGCTCGAAGGCCGGGTCGGGGTCCGCCCAACTGGTCGAGGCCCCGGCCTCCCGGGCGGCCTTCTCCACGTACGCGTGCAGTCGCTTTCGCTCGATCGGCCAGGCGCCGACGGCCGTCTGCCAGAGCAGGTGGGCGAACGACGGGTCGGGCAGCGGGGCGTACTCCATCCAGGCCTTGACCTGCTCGGCCCAGCGGGCCGGCAGCTCGCTGAGCACGGCGAGGCGGGCGCGGACGTCCTCGCCGCGTTTGGTGTCGTGGGTGGAGAGGGTGGTCATGCTGGCGGGCCAGCGGACCTGGCGGGCGCCGGCGAAGCGGTGGAACTCCGCCGGCGACACCCCGAAGTAGGCGGGGCTGTCGCCGACCTCGTTGAGCGCCACGAACCGGCTCCACCGGTAGAACGCGGTGTCCTCCACGCCCTTGGCCATCACCGCGCCGGTGAGCTGCGGGAACCGTTGGCCCAGCTCGTCGTCGGGGTTGCGCAGCCGGCGGGTGATCGCGTCCAGGGCGGCGGCCAGGTCGGGGCGGCGGCGGCCGGCCTCGGATCGGGCGGCGGCGAGGTGCCGGGCGCCGTGTGGTGGGTAACCGCGGTAGACGGGGAACGCGGCGGCCAGCTCGGCGAGCGCCGCGCGGGCCTGCTCGGTGGGCACCTCGGGGGCGAGGGCGGCCAGCCGGGTCAGCTCGGCGGCCAGCAGCCGGGTGGCGGCGGCCAGCTTGGTGGTGTGGGTCAGGTCCTCCCAGGAGGTGTGCTGCCCGGTGAGGCGGGTGTCCAGGGCGGTGAAGTCACCCTCGGCGTCGGTGTCGATGAAGAGCCCGCCGACCGCTGCCAGGGCGTCGTAGCCGGTCGTGCCGTCCACCGGCCAGTCCGGCAGCTCCTCGCCGTACTCCAGGATCTTCTCCACCACGAGCCAGGCCTGCGGCGCGGCGGCCCGCAACCGGGCCAGGTAGCCGGCCGGGTCGCGCAGGCCGTCCGGGTGGTCGACGCGGATGCCGTCGACCTCCCCGGCGGCGGCCCAGCGCAGGATGAGCTCGTGGGTGGCGGCGAACACCGCCGGGTCCTCCACGCGCAGACCGGCCAGGCCCGCGATGGCGAAGAATCGGCGGTACGTCAGCTCGGCGTCGCCCCGACGCCAGGAGACCAGCTCGTAGTGCTGCCGGTCGTGCACCTCCGCCGCGCTGCCGTCACCGGTGCCGTCGGCGATCGGGAAGCGGTGTTCGTGGTAGCGCAGCTCGTTGTCGACCACCTTGAGGTCGTCCAGGGCGGCCGGGTCGTCGGCCAGCACCGGCAGCAGCAGCCGGCCCCGGTCCCAGTCGATGTCGAACCAGTCGGCGTACGCCGAGTCGCGCCCCCGGCGCAGCACGTCCCACCAGGCGGGGTTGGCCGCGGGGACGGCGACCCCGGCGTGGTTGGGCACGATGTCGACGACCAGCCCGAGTTGCTTGTCGCGCAGCGCGCGCAGCAGCCGCTGCCGACCGGCCTCGCCGCCCACCTCCGGGTTGACCTCCCGGTGGTCGACCACGTCGTAGCCGTGCTGAGAGCCGGGGGTGGCGGCCAGCAGCGGGGCGCTGTAGAGGTGGCTGACGCCGAGATCATCGAGGTAGTCGACGATCGCGGCGGTGGCGTCCAGGTCGAAACCGGGGCGGACCTGGACGCGGTAGGTGGCCTTGGGAGGGGTGGCCGGCATGTCAGATCGTCCTCTCCAGCACGACGAGGGACCGCTCCGGCACCCGGATGGTGCCGCCCGCGCTGATCACCGTGGCGTCGCCCGGCTCCGGTTCGGCTGTGCTGATCACCCGTTCCCACTTCTGGCCGTACTCGCTGCCGGGCATGGTGAAGTCCAGCGGCGCGTCGTGGGCGTTGAAGCAGAGCAGGAACGAGGCGTCGTGGTGTTTCTGGCCGTACTGGCCGCGCTCGCGGATGCCCTCACCGTTGACGAACAGCGCCACCGAGCGGCCGAAGTCGTTGCCCCAGTCGTCGCCGGTCATCTCCCGCCCGTCGGGGGTGTGCCAGGCCAGGTCGGGCAGCGGCTCGTCGCTGCCGCGTCCACCCACCGGGAGGCCGGTGAAGAACCGGCGGCGGCGGAACACCTGGTGCCGTTTGCGGAACGCGGTCAACGTCTGGACGAACTCCAACAGGTGCTCGTCGACGTTGTCCCAGTCGACCCAGGCCAGCTCGCTGTCCTGGCAGTAGACGTTGTTGTTGCCGTGCTGGGTGCGACCCAGCTCGTCGCCGTGACCGATCATCGGCACGCCCTGCGACAGCATCAGCGTGGCGAGGAAGTTGCGCCGCTGCTTGGCCCGCAGCGCGAGCACTGCCTCGTCGTCGGTGTCACCCTCGACGCCGCAGTTCCAGGAACGGTTGTGGCTCTCGCCGTCCCGGTTCTCCTCGCCGTTGGCCTCGTTGTGCTTGTCGTTGTACGACACCAGGTCGTTCAGGGTGAACCCGTCGTGGACGGTGACGAAGTTGATGCTGTGGAACGGGCGGCGCCCGTCGTCCTGGTAGAGGTCGGCGGAACCGGAGATCCGCGACGCGAACTCGGCGAGGGTGGCCGGCTCGCCGCGCCAGAAGTCGCGGACCGTGTCGCGGTACTTGCCGTTCCACTCCGTCCACAACGGCGGGAAGTTGCCCACCTGGTAACCGCCTGGGCCGACGTCCCACGGTTCGGCGATCAGCTTCACCTGGCTGACCACCGGGTCCTGCTGCACCACCTCGAAGAAGGTGGACAGCCGATCCACCTCGTAGAACTCACGGGCCAGGGTGGCGGCCAGGTCGAAGCGGAAGCCGTCGACGTGCATCTCGGTCACCCAGTACCGCAGCGAATCCATGATCAGTTGCAGTGAGTGCGGGCTGCGCACGTTGAGGCTGTTGCCGGTGCCCGTGTAGTCGACGAAGTAGCGGCGGTCCTCCTCGCTGAGCCGGTAGTAGCTCGGGGCGTCCACACCCTTGAAGCTCAACGTCGGCCCGAGGTGGTTGCCCTCGGCGGTGTGGTTGTAGACCACGTCGAGGATGACCTCGATGCCGGCCGCGTGCAGCGCCTTGACCATGCCCCGGAACTCCTGCACCTGCTGACCGGTCCGGCCCAGCGCGGAGTAGCCGTGGTGCGGGGCGAAGAAGCCGATGGTGTTGTAACCCCAGTAGTTGCGCAGCCCCAGGTCGTTCAGGCGGTGGTCGTGGACGAACTGGTGCACCGGCATCAACTCGATCGCCGTGATCCCGAGCCGGGTCAGATAGTCGATCATCGGCGGGGAGGCGATGCCCGCGTACGTGCCGCGCAGCTCCTCCGGGATGTCCGGGTGGCGCATGGTCAGTCCGCGTACGTGGGCCTCGTAGATCACCGAGTGGTGGTAAGGGGTGCGTGGCGGCTTGTCGTTGCCCCAGTCGAAGTACGGGTTGACCACCACCGACTTCGGCATGAACGGCGCCGAGTCGGCCTCGTTCATCCGCTCCGGCTCCGACATGTCGTAGTCGTAGACCGCCGGGTCCCACTGGATGTCACCGTCGATGGCCTTGGCGTACGGGTCGAGCAGCAGCTTGTGCGGGTTGCAGCGCAGCCCGTTCGCCGGGTCGTACGGGCCGTGCACCCGGTAGCCGTAGCGCTGGCCCGGCTCGATGCCCGGCAGGTACGCGTGCCACACGTAGGCGTCCACCTCGCGCAGCTCGACACGGCGCTCCGCGCCGGTGTCCCACTCGTCGAAGAGGCACAGCTCGATCCGCTCGGCCACCTCGGAGAAGATGGCGAAGTTGGTGCCCATCCCGTCGTAGGTGGCGCCCAGGGGATACCTCTCGCCCGGCCAGACCTGCATGTCGCTCCTTAGACCATGGTTATGTGCACACCGGCCGAGATCGCCCGCGCGCACGCAGGTAGTGCCCCCGGCCCGGTCGCGCCAATCCATCCTTTCAGGCGATGGCCGAAAACCACCTGTCTGATGCGCACTACACCGATCAGGTGTCCTCCGTCACGATGACCGTTTTCGAGGTGCGTTCTTGGGCCCGATGGACTTTCCTTGACCGGGGACAAGCGTTCGCGCGTGCCCGCCAGGCCCTCGGCCACCCCTTACACCTCCCACTCCGCCGCCACTGACGCCGGCGCGTATCACCATGCATGGACGGAGATTGATGTGACAGTGCGGGTCGACGAGCAGCTCGCTGCCACCAAGGACCGGGCCCACCGGCCCACAGTGACCTCCCGGCCCCAGCTTCCCGCACAGCCCGGCCTCTCCGCGCAGCCCGGCACGCCCGTGCCGACGCAGTCCGGCTCCGGGGTGCCCCCGCAGACCCGTCGCATCCTCATGCTGTCCTGGGAGTACCCGCCGGTGCTCGTCGGCGGTCTCGGCCGACACGTGCACGCGCTCTCCGTCGCCCTCGCCGCCGCCGGCCACGAGGTCACCGTCGTCACCCGCCACAGCGAGGGCGCACCGCTGGAGGAGTACGCCGACGGCGTGCGCATCCTGCGCGCCCCCGAGGACCCGGTGACGTTCCCCCTCGCCACCGGCTCCCTGCTGGCCTGGACCATGGCCTTCAACCACACCCTCACCCGCACCGCCCTGCGCGCCACCCAGGCCGGCTCGTACGACGTCATCCACGCCCACGACTGGCTCGTCGCGCACACCGCGATGACGTTGCGCGACCACCTGGACATCCCGCTGGTCAGCACCATCCACGCCACCGAGGCCGGCCGGCACCAGGGCTGGCTCCCGGAGGAGATGAACCGCAGCATCCACGGCGTCGAGCAGTGGCTCAGCAGTGAGTCCAACCGGCTGATCGTCTGCTCCGGCTACATGCGCGACGAGGTGAACGCGCTCTTCGGCGTGCCGGCCGGCCGGGTCGACGTGGTCGCCAACGGCGTCGAGCCGCACCGCTGGCGGGTGCCCGCGCGAGCCGTGGCCGCCGCCCGCGCCCGCTTCGCCGGCAACGGCCCGCTGGTCACCTTCGCCGGCCGCCTCGTGTACGAGAAGGGTGTGCAGCACCTGATCGCCGCGCTGCCCCGGCTGCGCGAGCGGCACCCCGGGCTGCGTGCCGTGATCGCCGGCGACGGCCCGTACCGCGCCGAACTGGAGGCTGAGGTGCACCGCCGCGGCCTCGGCGGCATGGTCAGCATGCCGGGCTTCCTCGGCGGCACCGACCTGCCGGCGCTGATGGCCGCGTCCGACTGCTTCGCCGTGCCGAGCATCTACGAGCCGTTCGGCATGGTCGCCCTGGAAGGCGCCGCCGCCGGCGCCCCCCTCGCGGTCGCCGCCACCGGTGGCCTCGCCGAGATCGTCGAGCCGGGCGTCACCGGCATGACCTTCCGCCCGCACGACCCGGACGGTCTCACCGACGCCGTGGACGCCCTGCTGTCCGACTCCGACCGCGCCCGCGTCATGGCCCGACGCGCCCGCCGGATGGTCCACGACCAGTACGGCTGGTCGGCCATCGCCCAGCGCACCGCCGCCAGCTACGCCGCCGCCATCACCTCGGACGCCACCTTCACCGCCGAACGCGCCGAGCAGCGCATGTCCCAGGGCCGCGCCCTCCCGGCGCTCCCCGAAGGCAACCTGCTCGCCGCAGCGGGCCTGCGCTAAGCGAGGCCCTTCTCCTTGATCGACTCGGTCTTCTTGAAGTCGGGGTGTCCCGGTGCTGAGGACCCCCCGACTTCCTGAAACCCGAGTCGATCACGTCGGGTCTCGGTGCGTGGAGCGGCCGGGTCCGTCAGGGGGCCCTCGCTGTCCGGCCCATCTCTGCCTTTTGACGCCCGCCATCGTCCTTCTGACGCCCCTCCATCGTCGCCGCCCAGGCCCGTCAACCAGCGTGCCGGAGCGTAATCGACTCGCCTTCCAGGGATCGGGCCATCCGGTCGGCGGGGCCGGCGCTTGATCGACTCGCCTTCCAGAAAGTCGGGCCATCCACCGGCTTGATCGACTCGGCCTTCAGGAAGTCGGGCCATCCACCCCGCCCGGACACCCCGACTTCACGAAAACCGAGTCGATCAAGCGCCGGCTGGCCACCGACCAGAAGGCCCAACGGCCGATACAACCGGACCAGTCCACCGTGCCGCACGGACGTGATCCACTCGACATCCTGAAAACCGGGCCATCCACCCGATGATCGACTCGCCTTCCAGGAAACCGGGCCATCCACCCCGCCCGGACACCCCGACTTCACGAAAACCGAGTCGATCAAGCGCCAGGCCGCACGGAAAGGCGCCAGGCCGCACGGAAAGGCGCCAGGCCGCACGGAAAGGCACCAGGCCCCGCGGCAAGCGCCAGGCCCCGCGGAAAGCGGAAGGCCAGGCCGGGCGGAAAAGCCCAAGGCCAGGCCCCGCGGGAATGCGGAAGGCCGTCGACCTGGATCGGTCGACGGCCTGCCGGTGTTGCGGAAAGCGGGGAAGACGGACGTCAGCGGTCGGCGAAGGGGACGTAGTCCCGCTCGGCGGAGCCGACGTAGACCTGCCGCGGACGGCCGATCTTCGTCTCCGGGTCGCTGATCATCTCGCGCCACTGGGCGATCCAGCCGGGGAGCCGGCCGAGCGCGAAGAGCACCGTGAACATCTTGGTCGGGAAGCCCATGGCCTTGTAGATCAGGCCGGTATAGAAGTCCACGTTCGGGTAGAGCCGCCGGGAGACGAAGAAGTCGTCGGCGAGCGCGATCTCCTCCAGCTCCATGGCGATGTCCAGCAGCGGGTCGGGCTTGGCCATCCGGCCCAGCACGTCCTGCGCGGCCTTCTTGACGATCGCCGCCCGCGGGTCGTAGTTCTTGTAGACCCGGTGGCCGAAGCCCATCAGCTTGACGCCGTCCTCCTTGTCCTTGACCTTGCGGACGAAGGACCGGACGTCGTCGTCGCCGGCGTGGATCTGCTGGAGCATCTCCAGCACCGCCTGGTTGGCGCCGCCGTGCAGCGGACCGAACAGCGCGTTCACGCCGGCGGAGACCGAGGCGAACAGGTTGGCGTTGCTGGAGCCGACCAGGCGGACGGTCGAGGTGGAGCAGTTCTGCTCGTGGTCGGCGTGCAGGACGAAGAGCATGTCCAGCACCTTCGACATCACCGGGTCGACCTCGTACGGCTCCGCCGGCACGCCGAACGTCATCCGCAGCAGGTTGTCCACGTACCCGAGCGAGTTGTCCGGGTAGAGCAGCGGCTGCCCGATGGACTTCTTGTACGCGTACGAGGCGATGGTGGGCACCTTCGCCATGAGCCGGACCGTCGAGATCTCCACGTGCTCGGAGTCGAACGGGTCCAGGCTGTCCTGATAGAAGGTGGACAGGGCGCTCACCGCGGAGGACAGCACCGCCATCGGGTGGGCGTCCCGGGGGAAGCCGTCGAAGAAGCGGCGCATCTCCTCGTGCAGCAGCGAGTGCCGCCGAATCCACTCGGTGAACTCGGTCAGCTGCTGCTCGCTCGGCAGCTCACCGTAGATGAGCAGGTACGAGACCTCCAGGAAGGAGGACTTCTCGGCCAGCTGCTCGATCGGGTATCCCCGGTAACGCAGGATCCCCGCGTCGCCGTCGATGTAGGTGATCGCGGATGAGGCAGCGGCGGTGTTGACGAAACCGGGGTCGTACGTGGTCATCCCGGTTTCCTTCAGCAGCTTGCTCACCCCGATACCGGCGGGGCCCTCGACCGCGGGATGCACCGGCATCGACAGCTGCCCACCGGGGTGATCGAGCTTGACTTCCGTCATGTGGTTCCTCGCTTCGCCGGCAGATCTACGTTGAATTGCCTTCGCTTCTACCGTAATTGCGGTTCGGGGGACAACGCCCGCCGTGGTTCGGCGGTGAGGCATGCGTCACCCGATTCCCGACCGGGCCGCCGGGAAACCCGGTGTCCCGTTGGGCGGGACACGGGCCGGATGACGGCCGGACGAGGGCGGGACAGGGGTGGACAACACCCGGTGGCAGGTCACGAGAGGGCAAGGCGTCGCAGCGTACCGTCCGTCGCGATCTCGTAGACGTCGAGCTGGTTGGTTCCGGCGCGAAACAGCCTGTCGTCGGTGAGCAGCGCGGCGAACCGGCGTCCGCCGGGGTCGGCCGGCGCGACCGGGACGACGGCCCCGATCCGGCCGTTGACGGCCACCGCGAGCAGGGTGCCGTCCGGGACCCGGTCCGGGACGTCCCCCCAGACGAGCGCCGGAAGGGTGCCGGTGTCCGGGTCCATGGCCGTGAACGCGGCCAGGTCGGCGACCCGGGCGCTGCCGGCGGGCGGGCCGGCGCGCACCTCGGTGCCGACCAGGGGGTGCGGTGTGGGCAGCGGCGGCGGGGTGGGCACACCGCCGGGGAAGGTGACCGGAACGCCGGGGCGGTCGTAGAAGTGTTTCGTGCCGTCGGTGCGCGGGGCCTGCCGGGCGGAGCGGCCGTCGACGCGCCAGGGCAGCCGGATGTTGGCCTCGTCGGCCACTGTCGGCAGCAGGTCGACGTGTTCCCAGTTGCGGTCGTCCACCCGGCCGGTCTGCTGCCGGGGTTCCTTGACGAACATCGGCACCCAGGCGACCTCGCCGGCGGCGGCCTTGATCGCGTCCATGCCCCGGCCCTGTGCGCCGGGGCGGAAGCTGACGCCGTGGTCGGCGGTCACCACGACGAGGGCCTGGTCGTAGAGGCCGCTGGCGCGCAGCGTCCGCAGGGTCTCGCCGATGAGCCGGTCGGTGTAGCCGAGTTGGGCGAGGTGCCGTTGCCGGGCCAGGTCGACCCAGCCTGCGCCGTCGTTGGGCAGGTCCTCGGGGGCGTCGTAGCGCGCCCCGGACGGCAGGTACGCCCAAGGCGAGTGCGGCATCAGCAGGTGCAGGAAGTGCAGGGTGGGCCGGGGCGTGGGCTTCAGCCCGGCCAGGAAGCTGGTGAAGCGGGCCGGTTGGTTGTCGTCGAGGCTGTCCCAGCGGAACTTCGGGTCGGCGGGCACCGGCTCGGCGGCGTCCAGGCCGGCCTCGGCGCGGGTCTGCTCCCGGTAGGAGTCCTCCGGGTCGACGGCGCTCTCCGTGGGCCCGGCGATCCGGCCGAGCAGCTTGCCGGTCTCCCGGACCAGCACGCCGAGCCCCTGCTCGGGGGTGACCGGCTGTTCGCAGCGGCTGGGCGGGCAGAGGCGGGTGATGCTCTCCTCGGCGCGGATGTCGTACAGGCCGCCGAAGGCGGTGAAGATGTTGTCCGGGTACTGCGAGTAGTGCGGTGCGACCGGCTTGGCCGGGTAGCGGCCGGTGAGCATCGCCGGCAGCGCGTTGGGCGTCCACCCGCTGACACCCGTGGCGTTGCGGTACCAGGTCGAGCCGCCGGCCAGTTCCGCGAAGTGCGGGTACCGGGTCGCGTCGATCCGCCCGTCGGCGCCGAGCAGGCTGACCAACGGCAGCTCGTCGAGGATCAGCATGACCACCGGCGGGTGCACGCCGGTGCCCTGCGCGGTGCCGGCCGCGCCGCCGTCGCCGCGGGGCAGCACCACCGCCGAGGTGGGCGAGGCGAGCAGGAAGAGCGCCAGGAAGGCCACCGGCCCGGCGGCGGCCAGTCGCAGCACCCGGCCCGGCGCCCGCCACCACCGGTGCGCGGCCGCGCCGGCGGCTCCGGCCAGCACGGCCACCAGCAGCAGGGGTACGCCCCGAAGCGGCGTCACGTGTCGGCCCACCTGCACGGCGAGGGCGGCGAGCAGCAGGCCGACCAGCCCGGTGTGGGTGAGCGCGCGGGCGGTCCGGCCGGCGAGTCGGCTGAGCGCTCCGAGCAGCGCCACCGCGATCGTTGGCAGCACCGCCACCAGGACGACCAGCAGCAGGATCTGGGCCGGGTCGGCGCGGTGGAACAGGAAGAAGTCGGGGCTACGGCCGAGCACGTCCAGCAGAGGCTGGGTGACCACCAGGCCGACCAGGGCCGTCACCTCCAGCAGCCGGCCCAGCTCGCTGCGCCAGCCCTGGTACCACCGCGTGGAGGCCACTGGTGGGTCGGCGGCGGGGGGTTCAGCCACCCATCACCGTCCGGTAGAGCGTGCGGGTGCCCGAGGGCAGTTCCAGGCGCTCGGTGATCCGGCCCCGGGCGGCCAGCAGCGTCTCGAAGGTGTCGCGCCGGTAGTCCGGGAAGAGGCCGGCGGGCTTGTTGGCCAGCAGCCGGCTTGCCATCGGGTCGTCCGGGTGGACGAACTCCACCACCACTGCGCCACCCGGCGCGGTCAGCCCGGCCAGCCAGTCGATGACCTCCGGCAGCGGCACGTTGCGCCCGATCGCCAGGTGGTGCACCACGGCCAGGGCGAGCACCACGTCGGCGGACGCCCGTTCGGCGAAGCCGGCCCGCTCGACGCCCCGCCAGCCGCCACCCGGTGACGGGTCGGCGAGGTCCAGCACCAGTGGCAGGATCCGGCGCTGCCCCTCGGAGCGCAGCTTGCGGTACAGCTCGTCGACCACGGCCGGGTCCTGCTCGACGGCGACCACGTAGTCGGCGTGGCCTGCCGCCAGCCGGGAGTACCGGCCGTCGTTGGCGCCGAGGTCGAGCACCAGGCGGGGGCGGGCGCCGGCGGCCACCGAGGCGGCGACGAACTGTTCCTTCGCCACCCGGTCGCGTGCCGAGTAGCCGCAGGTGCGCTGGTAGTCCGACCAGTGGGTCCCGGCCGGGCGGTGGTCCAGCTTGCGGACCAGTTTCTCGATGCCGCGTACGGTGGCCAGCAGCAACTCCCGGGAGAAGCCGGCGGCCCGCAGTTGGTCGCGGACGTCGCTGGTGCTGGCGGCGGCGTTGCGCTGCTGCATGGCGCCGTGCAGGTGCAGGTGGGTCAGCACGCCGGGGCGCAGCCGTCGGGCCCCGCCGAAGAGCGGGCGCAGTTCGTCGGCCTCGATGCCGTCGACGCGGGCGCGCAGCCACGGTTGGAAGTCGACGCCCAGGTGGGCGGTGAGCATCAGCGGGTAGAGCATGGTCTGGCAGAACTGCCGGTAGCCGGCCCACGCTTCGCCGTCGCGGACCGGTTCGAAGGAGCCGATGTCGATGAAGACCGGCTCGGTGCCGTGCCACTGGAGGTTGTACGCCGAGCCGTCCTTGGTGGTGAAGCCCTCGCCGAGCGCGGCCCGCAGGATCTCCACGTGCAGCAGCGCGGCGTCGCGCAGCATGCTGAACGACCACTCGTACGGGTGGGAGACGAACGGGATGCGCTCGTGGCGCAGCACTGCGGCCCACGGCGCCCCGGTCGTGGCGGGCACCAGTGTCGACGGGGCGTCCTCGGTGGCGCAGACCTTGCCCGCGGCGACGAGCGCCGGGAAGAACCTGCTGCCGGTCAGCGCCCGCCAGTGCTCGGCGGCCCGGGTGTCCAGCCCGCGCAGCACCTCGTCGCCGACATGGAAGACCCGGTTGGCCGGGTCGCGGAAGGAGGCCGGTTCGGGCCGTACCTCGGTGGGTGAGATCGCCATCGTGGGGACCGGCCCGCTCACCGCTGGTCGGTGGGTTGCCGGCGGAACCGGTCGACCAGCCGTCGCCAGTAGAGCTTGGCGGCGACCGCGGCGCCGGCCACCCCGCCGACGACCGCCTGCACGATCAGGCTGCCGGATCCCGCGTCCAGGTAGGCCAGATGTCTCACCGATCGCTCCTTGCCCTCGCCGTCTCGATACCGGCGTCCCGGGCGTACACCTGTGAGGCTTTTGACCCAGAAAGCCGGACTTGTCCCTCACCGTACGCCGGTCGTCATCGCCGTCGCGGGCACATCGGCGTACTCCCAGCCTCGCCACAGAATGTGGCCGGGAGGCCGGACCTCGCCGGTACGCTGCGGACGTGCGCTGGACGGTCGTGGACGCGCCGCTGGACTCGTCCGGCGCTGGGCGCGGTGAGGAACGGGCCCCCGCCGCGCTGCGCGACGCCGGCCTGCTGGACGCCCTGGCCGCCGACGACGGTGGCCGGGTGGACGAGGCGTGCCTGCGCGACCCTGTCCGCGACCCGGCGAGCGGGGTGATCGGCGCCGCCGGCCTGGTCCGGGCCGGCGCGGCCATCACCGCCAGGGTCGTGGCGCTGATCGCCGACGGCCGGCGGCCTTTGGTGCTGGGCGGCGACTGCGCCATCCTGCCCGGCATCTGCCGTGCCCTGCCGCCGACTACCGAGCTGTGGTTCGTGGACGCCCACCCGGACTTCCTCGACGGCGTGACGTCGCCCACCGGCGAAGCCGCCGACATGGACCTCTCGATCGTCACCGGGCACGGCCCGGTCGCCGCCATCGGCTGCGACGGCCCGCTGCTCGACCCCGGTCAGGTCCACCTGCTCGGGCACCGCCCGGCCACCGACGACAGCAGCCGCGCCGAGGCCGCCCGGATCGACCCGGCCATCCATCAGGTGCCCGCCGCCGAGCTGCTCCGTCGGGGCGCGGGCACGGTCGGGTCGGGCCTGGCCACCGGCGCGGACGGCCCGGCCTGGCTGCACCTCGACCTCGACGTGGTGGACCCGCGGGACCTGCCGGCGGTGACCTACCCCGAGCCGGACGGCCCCCGCTGGGCGGATCTGATCGCGCTGGTCACGCCACTGGCCCGCGCCGACCGGCTGCTCGGGATGAGCGTCACCGACCTGAACACCGACGAGGACCCCACCGGGCGTCACACGCGACGCGTCGTCGAGGTCCTCGCCGAGGTGCTGGGCTCCGCCGACCGCTGACGGCTGGTCAGTGGCCGGGCTGGGCCGTGCGCTCGGCCGGCCCGCGCGGACAGGTTCGGGCGCCGGTCGCACCGGGTAACCGCGACCATGAACGCGACGGCCGGGGCGCCCGGCGAGCGAGCGGGGCCGGGCAGCCTGCGTTCCCGGATCTCCGCTGCCCGCCAGGCCGGCTACCGCCGGTTGCAGACGTACCTGATCGTGGGGTTCCAGGCGGGCCTGGCCGCCGCGTTGTCCTGGCTGGTGGCCCGCGAGATCCTCGGCAACGCGGAGCCGACGTTCGCGCCCGCCGCGGCCGTCGGTGTGATCGCGGCGTCCCTCGGCAGTCGTGCTCGCCGCACATTGGAGCTGGTCGCCGGGGTGGTGCTCGGCATCGGTGCGGGGGACCTGCTCATCCGTCTGTTCGGCACCGGGCCGTGGCAGACCGGCGTGATCGTCTTCCTGGCGATCACGGCGGCGTTGCTGGTGCGCGGCACCGGCGCGTTGGTGACCCAGGCCGGCGGTACGGCGGTCCTCATCGCCACCCTCACCCCGACCGCGCCGGATCTGGAGCTACCCCGGACGATCAACGCGCTGATCGGCGGGGCGGTGGGCCTGTTCGTGGTGCTCGTGCTCCTGCCGATCAACCCGCTGCGGACCGTACGCCGGGCAGCAGACCCCGCCCTGGACCTCTTCGCCCGGGAGATGACCGCCTCGGCGGAGGCACTCGCCGAGGGGAACATCGGGCGGGCGAAGGAGGTGCTGTCCCGGATGCGGGCCGCGGAACCCGAACTGGACCGGCTGAGCGAGGTGGTGACCGCCGCCGACGAGGTCGTTCGGCTCTCCCCGGTGCGGTGGCGTCGACGGAGGACGCTCGGCGCGTACCGCGGCGGGGTGGAGCACATGGAGCGGGCCTTCCGCAACAGCCGCGGTCTGGTCCGCCGGATCATCACAACACTGCATGACGAGGAACCGGTGCCGGCCGACCTGCCGGCTGCGGTGGAGCACCTGGGAGAGGCCGTCCGGTTGCTGCATCGGGAGTTCCTCGCCGCGCAGGAACCGGTGCAGGCCCGCGAACGGGCGCTGCACGCGGTCGGCGAGGCGGGCGAGGCGTGCCGACAGGGACTCGGCTTCTCCGGCACGATCGTCGTCTCCCAGCTGCGTACCGCCGTCAACGATCTGCTCCGGGCCACCGGCGTGCCCCGCGACGAGGCACGCCGGCTGGTGCGCCGGGCCGCCGCAGGCTGAGGCCGCCTGACCTGTGCGGCGGGCCCAGCCGGCGGCGGCGCTGACCTCCTCAGCCGCGCCGGTGGTGCATGCCGAGGCGCAGCAGCACGAAACGCAGCACGGTGGCGGCCAGGTTCGCGGCCACCAGCACGGCCAGCTCCACCGGCCGCGCGGGAGCGGCGTGCGCCGCGTGCAGCACGGCCAGCGACCCGCTGGTCAACGCGAGGCCCAGGCCGAAGGCGAGCAGCCCCTGCAGGTGGTGCCGGCCGGCGTGCCGCCGACCGCTGATGCCGAACGTCAACCGCCGGTTCGCGGCCGTGTTGGCCACAGCGGTCAGCAGCAACGCCAGCAGGTTCGCCGGCTGCGCGCCGAGCGCGCCCCGGGTGGCCACGAAGAGCACCAGGTACGCGAGGGTGCTGGCCACCCCGACCGCCGCGAACCGGACCAGTTGCCGGGGCAACCCGACCGGCACCTGCCCCGGCGGCACACCCAGCGGCGCCCGGTCGAGCTGCTCCGGCCGCGCGGTCAGCGGCGCCCGGCCGAGCTGTGCGCGCAGGTCGGTGAGCGGCAGCGCGCCGGTCAGCAACGCCCGGCCCAGCCGGCCCATCCCGCGCAGGTCGGCCAGGGCCGTGGCGACGATGTCGACCCGGCTGTCCGGGTCGTCGACCCAGTCCACCGGCACCTCGTGGATGCGCAGCCCGGCCCGCTGGGCGAGCACCAGCAGCTCGGTGTCGAAGAACCAGCCGGTGTCGCGCACCAACGGCAGCAGCTCGACGGCCACGTCGGCGCGGATCGCCTTGAACCCGCACTGCGCGTCGGAGAACCGCGCGGCCAACGCGCCGCGCAGCAGCAGATTGTAGGCCCGGGAGATCACCTCCCGCTTCGCCCCGCGCACCACCCGGGAGGTACGCGCCAGCCGGGTGCCGATGGCCAGGTCGGAGTGCCCGGAGATGAGCGGCGCGACCAGCGGCAGCAGCGCCGCCAGGTCGGTGGACAGGTCCACATCCATGTACGCCAGCACCGGCGCGGACGAGGCGGACCAGGCCGCCGCCAGCGCCCTCCCCCGCCCCTTGGCGTCCAGGTGCAGCACCTCGACGCCGGGCAGCTCGCCGGCGAGGCCGTGGGCCACCGTCAGGGTGTCGTCGACGCTGGCGTTGTCGGCGATGGTGATCCGGAACGGGTACGGGAAGTGCTCGCTCAGGTGCGAGTGCAACCGCCGTACGCACGGCCCGAGGTCGGTCTCCTCGTTGTAGACCGGGATCACCACGTCCAGCACCGCACCGGCGGCGGGTCGGGCCTGGACGGCGGCCCGGGGGCCGCTGAGCGCGGTCACGACGCGTCCCTGCCGGTGCTCAGGTCGTAGACGGTGACACCGTCGACGGTCTGCGCGGTGAAGTTCTCCGTGACCCAGGCGGCGATCTCCTGGGAGGCGGAGCTGCCGCCGTTGGCCCGGAAGCCGCCACCACCGATGAAGTAGTGGATCTTGCCGGCGGCGACGTGGCGCTGGAACTGCGCGAGGGTCGGTGACGGGTCACTGCCGTTGAACCCGCCGATCGGCATCACCGGGTCACCGGTGGCGAGCTGGTAACCGGAGGCGTTGTTGGAGCCGACGGTGGCCGCGACCCAGGTGTAGTCGGCGCTGTCGCGCTCCAGCAGCTCACGCAGGGCCGCACTGGGCTCGCGGGCGTCGAGCAGCCCGCCCATTCCCCCGCCGCCGGGACGTCCCTGCCCACCGGGTACCTGTCGACCACCACCAGGAGCGGTGGGCGTCTGACCGCCGTCACGGCCCCCGCCCGGGAACTGGCCGCCGCCGTTCTGCGCGCCACCGGGCAACTGACCGCCACCGTTCTGCGCGCCACCGGGGAACTGGCCGCCGCCGTTCGGCAGTCCCATGCCACCGGGTGGTCGTCCTCCGGGGAAGCCGCCGCGCCCGAACCCGCCCGCTACGGACGGGCCGGCGCTGGGAATCGACCCGGTGTGCGGGGTCGCCGCGGTCTGGACCGCGTACGCCACCGGGCCCGCGAGGGCCGCCGCCGCGCCGAGGCCCAGGACGACCGGCACCAACCGGCGAGGAAGCCGGGTGACCAGCAGGATCAGTGCCGCGCCGAGCAGGCCGGCGACCAGCACGGTGGTGCGCAGCCACGGGTACCAGTCGGGGCTGCGCCCGAGCAGCACCCACGCCCACCAGGCGGTGACCGCAAGAGTGCCGGCGAGGGTCGCCGTGGCCGCGAGGGGACGCCACCGCTGCCAGCGCGAGCCGGTCGGCGCGTCATCACCCGGTGCGGGCTGTGGGTGGCGCTGCCGCCAGAGCACTGTCACGCCGATGCCGACCAGCGCGCCGATCGCCGGGGCGAGCGCCACCGTGTAGTAGGCGTGGAAGATCCCGGACATGAAGCTGAAGATCAGGCCGGTGACCAGCAGCCAGCCGCCCCACAGCAGCAGCCCGGCCCGGGTGCGGTCGGTGCGGGCCGCGCGACCGGCCACCAGCAGGCCGGCCACCAGCAGGATCAACGCGGCCGGCAGCAGCCAGGAGATCTGACCGCCGATCTCGCCGCCGAACATCCGCAGCACGCCGGTCTGACCGGAGAACGGGCCACCGCCGCCTCCCGGCCGCCCGCCACCGCCGCCGACGCTGCCCACCTCGTCGCCGGTGATCCGGCCGAGGCCGTTGTAGCCGAGGGTGAGTTCCAGGACGCTGTTGCCCTGCGAGCCACCGATGTACGGGCGGGCGCTGGCCGGGACCAGCTCGACGAGCGCCACCCACCAGCCGGCGGAGACCAGCACCGCCAGGCCCGCCAGCAGCAGTTGCCGGACCCGTCGCCACAGCCCGGTCGGCGCGGCCAGCAGGTACACCCCGGCGAAGACCGGCACCACCAGGAACGCCTGGAGCATCTTGGTGAGGAAGCCGAAGCCGACCAGCACGCCGACCAGCACGATCCACCGGGTGCTGGCCGTCTCCAGGGCGCGCACTGTGGCGTACGCCCCGGCGACCAGCAGCAGGACCAGCAGCGCGTCGGGGTTGTTGAACCGGAACATCAGCGTCGCCACGGGGGTGACCGCGAGGACCGCTCCGGCGATCAGAGCGGCGCCCGGCCCGTACCAGCGCTTCACTGTCGCGTACAGCACGCCCACCGAGGCGACCCCGCAGAGCGCCTGTGGGACGAGCATCGCCCAACTGTTCAGCCCGAAGATCCGCACGGACAGCGCCATCAGCCACAGCGACGCGGGGGTCTTGTCGACGGTGATGGAGTTGGCGGCGTCCGACGAGCCGTAGAGGAACGCCTTCCAGCTCACCGACCCGGCCTGCACGGCCGCCGCGTAGAACGAGTTGGCCCAGCCGGAGGCACCCAGGCCCCACAGGTAGAGCAGGCCGGTGGCGAGCAAAAGGACCACCAGCGCGGGCGTGGCCCAGGCCGGGGATCGGCGCGCCGGCGGCTGGTGCTCCTCGGGGCGCGTGGCCGTCGGCGGCTCGGGTGCGGCGGGTGCCGTCGGCAGGGTCTCGGTTCTGTCCATGCGGTCAGCCTCAACGGCCGGGCTGGCGCGACGCCGTGCGCCGACTATGCGTCAGCTGTGGGATTCGGCAACCGGACGGTGAACACGGTCCGCCCCGGGCGGCTGTCCACGTCGACAGTGCCGTGGTGGGCCTCCACGACGGCCGCCACGATCGCCAGACCGAGGCCGGTGCTGCCGTGCGCCCGGGACCGGGAGCTGTCGCCGCGGGCGAACCGCTCGAACATCTCCGGTTGCAACTCCGCCGGTATCCCGGGCCCGTCGTCGGCGACGGTGAGCACGGCGCTGCCCGCGTCGACGGCCAGTGTGGTGGTGACGGTGCTGCCGGGCGGGGTGTGCACCCGGGCGTTGGCCAGCAGGTTCGCCACCACCTGGTGCAGCCGGGCGGCGTCACCGGGAACCCGGATCGCAACCTCGGGCAGGCCGAGCTGCCAGTGGTGCTCGGGACCGGCGACGTGCGCGTCGCTGACCGCGTCCACCACCAGGGCGGTCAGGTCGACCGGGTGGACCGCGAGCGGCCGGCCCGTGTCGAGGCGGGCCAGCAGCAGCAGGTCGTCGACGAGGCTGGTCATCCGGGTGCTCTCGGACTCCACCCGGCGCAACGCGTGCGCCACGTCGGGAGGAACCTCGTCGCGGCCACGCCGGGCCACCTCGGCGTAGCCGCGGATCGCGGCCAGGGGTGTGCGCAACTCGTGGCTGGCGTCGGCGACGAACTGGCGTACCCGCGTCTCGCTGGCCTGCCGGGCGGAGAGCGCGTCGGCGACGTGGCCCAGCATCCGGTTCAGCGCCGCGCCGACCTGACCGACCTCGGTGCGCGGGTCGGTGTCCGCGGCCGGGACGCGGACGGCGAGGGCCACCTCACCGCGGTCCAGGGGCAGCTCGGTGACCCGGGTGGCGGTAGCGGCGACCCGGTTGAGCGGACGCAGCGTGGCCCGGACGATCAGCGCGCCGGCCGCCCCGGCGATGACCAGCCCGATGGCCGCGACCGCGGCCTGCGCGGTGACCATCCGCCAGACGATCTCCTGGACGCCGGAGAGGGGGATCGCGACGACGCGGACCCTGCCGTCCCAGTACTGCCGGGCGACCGCCCGGTAGTCGCCGCGGGCGCCGAGGTCGACGGTGCGTGGTTCGGTGCCGACCGGCACGTCGGCCAGGGTCGCGACCTCGTCGACCGGAACGGACTGCTCGTCGGGGAACGGGTCGTCACTGGACGGGCTGTTGGTCAGCGTCCGCGCGCTGGTCACCCGGCCGCCGGTGACCTCGGCGACCACAGTGCCGGACGGCAACCCGGGCGGGATGGCCGGCCCGGTGCCTGGAAACGCCGGCCGCCCGGGGCGGTCACCCCGCATGACCGTCGCGGGGGCCAGTTGGGCGTCGAGCCGCTCGATCAGGAAGTGCCGCAGCGCCACTGTGGTGAGCCCACCGATGGCGACGCTGACCACCGCCAGCAGCGCGAGAAGGGCAAACACCAGTCGGGTACGCAGCGAGCGGCCGGCCAGCCAGCGGCGGGCGGCCCGCAGCGGGCGGCGTCTACTCGGCGGGTTTGAGGACATAGCCCGCGCCGCGCAGGGTGTGGATCATCGGTGCCCGGCCGGCGTCGATCTTCTTGCGGAGGTACGAGATGTACAGCTCCACCACGTTGGCCTGGCCACCGAAGTCGTAGTTCCACACCCGGTCGAGGATCTGCGCCTTGCTGAGCACCCGGCGAGGGTTGCGCATCAGATAGCGCAGCAACTCGAACTCCGTCGCGGTGAGGGTGATCAGTTGACCGTCCCGGCGCACCTCGTGGCTGTCCTCGTCGAGGCTGAGGTCGCCGACGGTGAGAACGGCGTCCTCCCGGGTGGCGACCGCGAAGCCGGAGCGGCGCAGCAGCGCGCGCAGCCGGGCGATCACCTCCTCCAGGCTGAACGGCTTGGTGACGTAGTCGTCGCCGCCGACGGTCAACCCGGCGATGCGTTCCTCCACCGCGTCGCGGGCGGTCAGGAAGAGCACCGGCACTGTGGGGGCGTGCTCGCGCAGACGGCGCAGCACCTGGAAGCCGTCCAGGTCGGGCAGCATCACGTCGAGCACCACGGCGTCCGGCTGGAACTGCCGGGCGGCGCTCAACGCCGCCATGCCGTTGCCGGCGCTGCGGACCTGCCAGCCCTCGTAGCGCAGCGCCATCGACAGCAGGTCGGTGAGGGTGGGTTCGTCGTCGACCACCAGCACCCGGACGGGTTCACCGTCGGGGCGGCGCAGCTCGATCCGGCTCGGCGCGCCCTGCCCGTTCATGACCATGTCCGCCATCGTGGCCGCGACGCCTGTGCCGCGCCCCTGTGGAAGCTGTGCCCCAGCTGTGCGGCCGGGTCGACGGGACGCCGGCGTCGCCACCGGTCAGCCCCGCCTCGTGGTCACTCGGACACCCCGTACGCGTCGGTGCGCACGAAGCGCATGCTCCAGCCACCCGCGTCGTCTGGCCGGTCGCGTTCGTAGAGATGGTCGGGACCGGGCTGGACCGGACCGGTGCCGTCCGGGTGCCGCATGATCCAACGCGGTGGTGGGGCGCCGTCCGACCCGGCCGGCAGCAACCGGACCAGGCCGTCCGCGGGCCCGCCGACGAAGCGTACGGTGACCTCGCTCATCGCAGCGCCCTCTCGGGTGACCGTGCCGGCACAATCGGTGACACCGGCTCTGGCTCGCAAGCTACCGCACCCGCCGCCGTCGGCGCAGGGCGCTGCGCGCGGGGGTCGCCCGGAATGCCGCTGCGGTTTGCCCAGCTCGGAGCCCGGGTACCGCGTCCGGTGCACCCGTCGTCGGCGGGGCGGGGACGAGGAGTGATCGATGCGCACGCTGGACGGGCGGTATCAGCTCGAGGAGCGCATCGGCGTGGGTGGGATGTCCGAGGTGTGGCGGGCACACGACCAGGTGCTCGACCGGTCGGTGGCGGTGAAGCTCATCCTGCCCGGCCCGGGCGACCAGGACGGCCCGGTGGACCGGATCCGCGCGGAGGCCCGGTCGGCCGCCCGCCTGGTGCACCCGAACGTGGCGAGCGTGCACGACTTCGGCACCTCGTCGACCTGGCCCGGCCGGCCGGTGCCCTACATTGTGATGGAGCTGGCCGAGGGTGAGACGCTCGCCGCGCACCTGCGGTCCGGGCCGCTGGACTGGCGCATCTCGGTGCGGGTCTGCGCGGAGGTCGCCGCGGCGCTGGCCGCCGCGCACGCGGAGGGCATCGTGCACCGCGACGTCAAACCGGCCAACGTCATGCTCACCCCGGCGGGGGTGAAGGTGCTCGACTTCGGCATCGCCATCCCGGCCGGCGCACCGGACCCTCTGCCGACCGGGGTCGTGCTGGGCACCCCGGCGTACCTGGCGCCCGAGCAGCTGGACGGGGAGCCGGCCACCCCGGCAGCCGACATGTACGCCCTCGGAGTGCTGCTCTACTACTGCCTCACCGCCCGCCTGCCGTACGACGCGGTCACCGCCAGCGAACTGCTCGGCGTACGCCGACGTCAGCCACCGGAGCCGCTGCCCGAGATCGACGGGCTCCCGCCTGAGGTGGTGGAGTTGTGCCACTCCTGTCTTGCCGACGAGCCCGGGCAGCGTCCCACCAGCCTGGTCGCGGCGCTGCTGCTGGCCGAGGCGGTGGACGCCCGGGTGTACGTGCCGATGACCATCCCGACGGCCCGCCACGCGGCTCCGACCTCACCGTGGACCGAACGGGCCGCAGCGGAGCCCACCGAGGCGGTGGCGGTGTTCGACGAGTCCTACCGGGGCGCAGGGCGCTGATGCCGGTAGGGCCTCCGGCGTTTCGCCGGGAGGTAGCCGGGTAGCCGAGCCGGTGAGCGACGGGAGAAACGCGATGCCGGAAAAGAGTTCCTGGCTGCGTGAGGCCACAGCGACCGCCGAGGGCGGTCACGTACGCACCGACGATGGCGGGCTCTCCACCGCGCTGGCTTCGCCGCTGGCGCCGCACTGCACCGGGTTGACCCCGGAACAGTTGCTGGCCGCGGCCTTCGCCTCCTGCCTGCACCACGCGGCGGTGGAGGTGGCCGGGGAGATCACCGACGAGGCGCACACCGTCCAGGTCCGGGCGGAGGCGAAGCTGGGGCGCGACGACGACGGCCGGTACCGGGCCGACGTGCACGCGGAGATCTCGTCCGCCGGCCTGAGTCGGGACCAACTGGCCGACCTTGTCGAGTACGCCGACCGGCTCTGGCCGTTCTCCAGCGGCGACACGAGCAGGCATCGGCTGACCGTCACGCCGGCGGAGAACGGTCGACACTGAGATCCGGGTGACGACGGCTCCCGATGGGCAGGCGGGCGAGGCGCTGCGGACCGTTCGAGGGAACTGGCACCGGCCGTTCGGCCGAGCCTGTCGCGCGGCCTCATGCGGGACGTCAATCGCGGTGACACGGTCGCATTCGGCCGGCAAATCGGTAATACCCGTCTCGCCCGTTCCGCGAGGTTGATCATTCTTGCGGCACCTTCGCCCTCTGAAATCCCCAAGATCGGGGCAAACTGTGGCGCAGGCCACTGTACGGGCAGGCGATATCGAGCAATTGGGTCTTTAGCCTCGTCAGGTGCATCCCGACGACCCCTCCGACCAGAAGCTGACCGACGCGCGCCCGACCACCCGACCGGGCGACGCCGCATCAACCGAACGGACGATCGGCCGTCACCGCGTCCCCGAACCGCCCCGGCGTACCCTGCTGGGCTCGACCCCGGTGCGGGTGGCCCTGGCCACCGGTGTCACCTGCTGTCTCAGCCTCGTCGCGGTGGCCACCGCCCGGGGCAGCGACGACGCGCCCCGCACTGTGGAGCCGCTCGCCGAGGCCGTGGCCGACCGTGCCGCCATCGCCGACGAGCGCGCCTCCCGGTCGCTGGACCGCGACCTCGCCCCCGCGCGGGTCCTACCCAGCCCGACGGCGGCGTCGCCCACCCCGCGCCCCACCGTCGTCCGCAAGGCCCCCAAGAAGCAGGTCAAGCCCCGCCGACCCCGACCGGTCGCCGGCCTCGACCAGGCACAGATGGACAACGCGAAGATCATCGTGGACGTCGGCCTGGACATGAAGATGCCGCGCCGCGCCCTGGTGGTGGCACTGGCCACCGCGATGCAGGAGAGCAACCTCTACAACCTGGCCAGCGACGTCCTGCCGGAGTCGGCGAACTACCCGAACCAGGGCAGTGGCTCCGACCACGACTCGGTCGGGCTGTTCCAGCAGCGACCCAGCAGCGGCTGGGGCACGGTGGCCGAGCTGATGCGCCCGTCGTACGCCGCCCGGGCCTTCTACACCGCACTCAACGAGATCCCCGGCTGGCAGGACATGAGCATCACCTACGCCGCCCAGTCCGTGCAGATCTCCGCCTACCCCGACGCGTACGCGCAGCACGAGGACCGGGCGACCACCGCCGTGGCGGCGCTCACCGCCTGAGCCGGGCACCCAGGCAACGGCCTTCCGGCGTCAGCGACGGCCGGGCGGCTGCTCCGCGCCCGCGTCCTGCCCGCCGACTCCCACCCGACTTCCCGGTACGCCGGCAGCCGCGGTCGGGGTGTCGGCGGGCACCTGGTCCTCCGTCACCTGGCTGAGGATCTCGTCCACCCGAGCCTCACGTCGCCGGCGGACGTACAGCGCCGCCTCGAAGTCCCGTCGGGCCTGCACGGCGTCCGCGTACGCCCGCTCCCGCACCTGCCGTGCCTCCTCGCGGGCCTCGGCCAGCTCGGCACGGGCCTGGGCCCGGAGGTCGGCTGCCTCGCGCCGAGCGCCGTCACCGGCGTGCCGGCCCCCGGAGGTGTCACCGAGGTCCAACCTTTGCAGGAGCCCGCTGAGCCAGGTGGCCTCCTCGCGGATCTCATCCCACTCCCGGGTCGCTCCGGCGGCACCCTGTGCCCGCGCCGCCAACCGGGACAACCGGATCCCCAGTTCGTCCAGGCAGGAATCCACCTGCCGCTGGTCGTAGCCGGTCTCAACGACGGAGAACCTCATACTGTCGCCCCCCAGGCAGCTGCTGTTACTTCCCCATCTGGATCCTCGGCCCAGAGGGCGACGGCCGAGGGGGTTCGGGAAAAATGTTCAGCATGCGTGCGCGGCGGGGCCCGCGTCAGACGCGCTTGGGCAGCACGACAACCCGGCCGAAGAACTCGTCGATGCGGCGGACCACGTCGTTGAAGTCGTCCAGGTCGATCGGCTTGGTGACGTACGCGTTGGCCTGCAGCGTGTAGCTGCCGACGATGTCGGTGTCGGCGTTGGAGGTCGTCAGCACGACGATCGGGATGGTCCGCAGATCCTCGTCCTGCTTCACCGCGCCCAGCACCTGCCGACCGTCCATCCGCGGCATGTTCAGGTCGAGCAGGATCATGTCCGGTCGGCGGGCGTGCTCGTGCCGGCCCTCGGCGCGGAGAAACTCCATCGCCTCCTCGCCGTCGCTGACCACGTCGATGACCTTGTCGACGTCGGAATCCGCCAACGCCTCCTCGATCATCAGCACGTCGCCCGGGTCGTCGTCGACCACCAGGATGCGTACCGGCTGCGCGCTGTCTGCGCCCATCACTACCTGCTTCGGGTCGGCGGGACGGGACCGGACGGTCACCGCGCTGGCGGGGAAATGTAGCCCATCAGGAGGCACTGCGCGACGCGGGGTCGACCGCCTCCGGTTCGTACCGCAGCACGTCGGCAAGGCCGGTGACCCGCAACACCCGCTCGACCCGGCCACTGGCGCCGGTGAGCCGCAGCCAACCGCCTTCGGCCGCCGCCCGGTTGTCGCCGCGGACGAACACGGCCATCCCGGTGGAGTCGCAGAATGTGAGGTCGGTGAGGTCGAGCAGCACCCGGGTCTCGCCAGCGGCGGTGAGCCGGTCCATCGCGGCACTCAGCTCGGGAGCGGTGCTCAGGTCCAGCTCGCCCGTGAGGCGCAGACAGGCAACACCGCCGTCGCGCTCGACGTGGCGGACGCTGAACGTCACCGTTCTCCCCCTCGCTCCACCCGGCGGGTGGGACGTTTGCAGTGCGGCAAGTATACGCAGTGTCGGCTCGTCCGCCGACCGGCCCCGGTAGCCGACGACGGGTCCGTCAGCGGTCGGCGGCGGGCAGCACGGCGCGCCCCAGGGCCAGCACACGCACCGCCCGGGGGAAGTCACGCAACGCGACGCCGTAATGATCCAGAGGCTGGGCGACGGCGCCGGCGGGCACCCCACGGCTCAGCAGGATCTCCGACAGCCACTCCACGAACTCGGTGAACAACGAGGGGTCGTCGACGTAGACCGCCGCGGCCAGGAAATCCACTATGTGACCCAGGTCGCTCACCGTCGCGTCCAGCTGGGTGGGGCTGTAGGCCCGCACCGACGGCACCCGCTCCCGCAGGTCGGCCAACGCGCTGTCGATCAGCTCGCCACGACGCCGCACCAGGCTGGCGTACTCGTCGTCGGCCAGGTGGGCCAGCCGCGCCGGCGGCACCCCGCGCAGCGCCCGCTCGTCGGCGATCAGCTCGGCCGCCGCGGGCGCGTTCGGCGCCCAGGCCACACCGAGTCGGCGCGCCCACCGACCGTCCGCACCGAACCCACGCCCACCGACCACCACCGGCACGTCGGAACGACGGCAGGCCTCGATCATCCGGTGGGCGTACGGCAACCGCATCGGCAACGCGCACGCCAACGCGACCGCGTGGGCGTCGTAGCGGTGCAGGTACGACACGAGGTGCGCAGCCGGGACACTGGCGCCCAGGAAGGTCACCTGCCAGCCACGCAACCGCAGCACCTCGGCCACCAGCCGGGGCGGCAGCGCGTGCCACTCGCCGTCCATGCAGGCGACCACGACCCGCCCGCCGGTCGGGCGCGGGTTGGCATGCGCGGCGACCGCCGCCACCACCTGCTCGCTGATGTGCGTGGCGGCGTGCTCCTGGGCGACGCTCCACTCGTTGCGCGCCCAGCGCTCGCCCACCTCGGACTGCGCAGGCGCGACCAGGTCGAGCAGCACCCGCTCCGCCGGCACGCCCGCATCGAGCAGGCCGATCGCCATGTCGATCGCTGCGTACTCGTCGGCGTCGGCCAGGCAGTCCAGATAGCCGGCGTACGCGTCGGTCGGGTCGGCGGCCGTCGTGGCAGCGGTCACGCGTCGGTCTCCCTCTGTCGGTCGGCGCCGGCCTGCGCGGGCACCGAGTGCAGGTGCCGCGACCCGCGACCACCCGGACCGGTCGCCCGCAGCGCCAGCAGCGCGATGTCGTCGTGGTCGCCGTGCGCCAGCCAGTCGCAGGTGACCTGCTCGACCCGCTCGGCCAGGGCCGGCGCGGGCATCCGTTGGCAGCCGGTCACGGCGGCGACCAGGCGTTCCGTGCCGAACTGCTCGTCGCCGCGGCGGCCACCCCGGGCCTCGGTCACCCCGTCGCTGTAGAGCAGGCAGGTCTCCCCCGGCGCGAGCCGTACGGTCACCTCACCGACGCGGGGGTCGGGCACCACACCGATCAGCATGCCGCTCAGCGGCACCGACTCCACCTCACCGGAGTTGCGCAGCACCAGCGGCGGCATGTGCCCACCGCCGGCCATGGTGAGGGTCAGGCCGCCGTCGCGCTGTGGGCGGGCCACGCCGAGCACCATCGTGGCGAAGCGGCCCTGGCCGTGCGCCTGGGTGGTTTCCAGCAGCGCGTCGTTGAGCAACCGCAGCAACCGCCCGGGGTGCGACTCCAACCGGTGCAACGCCTGTAGGCACTGGCGTAACTGGCCGGTGAAGACTGCCGCCTCGACGCCCTTGCCCGACACGTCGCCGAGGAAGAACACCGAGCCCCCGTCGGCGAGCCGGTGCGAGCCGTAGAAGTCGCCGCCGATGCGCAGCCCCGCCTGGGCGGGCCGGTACGCGGTGCCCCACTGCACGCCCGCGGCCTCGGCCGGCTCGACCGGCAGCAGGCTGGCCTGGAGGGTGTCGGCCACCTCCGCCTGGTCGCGGTAGAGCAGGGCGGTGGTCAGCGCCGCGCCGGCACGGGCCGCGAACGCGCGAGCCAGCTCGACGTCGGCCTCGTCGTACCAGCGGGTGGAGCGGCGGGCCACCAGCAGCACGCCGACGGGCGCGTCGCGACCGGGCAGCGGGACGACCCGGGCGGCGCTCTCGGTGCCGGCGAGCCCGGGCAGCCAGCCGGCGTCGACCGCCTGCTCGACCAGCCAGTCGACCGCGTGCGGCTCGACTCCGGTCAGCCCGTCGGCGATGGCGGTCGGCAGGTCCCCGCCGGCCAGCACGCCGCTGTCCACCGTCGGGGCCTCGTCGTCGGAGCGCGAGGCCCGCCACCAGCGGGCGCGACCGCCACGGGGTGCGAGCACGAGCACGGCCACCTCGGCCAGGGTCGGCACGGCGAGGCGGACGACTGCGGCAGCGGCCCGGTCGGGGTGCAGTGGGTTGCCGAGCTTGTCACCGACCACGGCCAGGAACGCCGAGCGGGCCCGCTCGGCGAGCAGCGCGTCGGCGCGGCTGACGCTGTCGGTGACGTCCTCGACATACCAGCAGCAGCGGGCACCGGAGAGGGGCACCTGGCGGGCGGTGAGCCGGCGCCCGTGATGGGTGAAGCCACCGGCGTCGCCGTCGCTCAGCCCGGGCACACCGGCCGCGCTGAGCAGCTCGCCGGGCGTCACCTCGGGCAGCAGTCGTTCGGCCACCGGACTGACGTGTCGTACGACGCCGTCGGCGTCGCAGACGACAAGGCCCTCCCGGAAGTGCTCGACGACCTCGGACCAGTCGGGTGCGGCCGGATCCCGGTCGGGGGCGAGCGGCGGCAGTGCGGCGGTGGACCGGGGCGTGACGTCGGCGGACCACGCCGGGGACCGTGTCGTACTCGGCGTGGGAAGCCGTCCGTCGCCCGGGTCCCAGTCCCTGACGTCGGTAGCAGTCACCAGCTGAGCCTCACTCCTTGTCGTCCACCCGAACCCGTGCCGGAACCGGCGTCCATGGTCAAAAGTCTTCCGACCACCCTACGCCGGTACGCGAAAAGCGGCACCTCAGAGCCGTTGCCAGGCGTCGCCACCACGGCCTGAGCGGTGCCGAACGGTCGAATTGGGCGCGCGGATGTCGCCCCCGGCTTTGCGTTCTCCCGCAGGGCTGCGAATATGGTGGGATGTCCGATCAGCTGTTGACCATCGAGACGACCCGGGTCGACGCCGGGCACGTCCTCCTTCAGCTGACGGGCGAGCTCGACTACGACACCGCGCCCGAGTTGACCGCCGTGGCGGCCGACCTCAGTGGCGACGACGAGGTGCTGATCGACCTGACCCACGTGAGCCTCTGCGACTCCTCCGGGCTCAGCGCGCTGCTGGTGGTGCAGCGGATCGCCCGGGCGATCCGGTTGACCGGGGTCAGCCCGCAGTTGCAGCGGATGCTCGACCGCACCGGCCTGACCGAGTTGCTGGCCGTCGAGCACGTCGACGACCTGCGCGCCACCGGCTGACCTCGGGCCACCCCGGGACGGGGTGGCCCCCGACCCTGGGACCTGGGGTCGGGGGCCGGAGGAATGTCTAGGGTGCCGTCACCGGCTGGAGCCGAGGTCCGCTCTCGCGCAGTTCGCCGGTCGAGGGCGGTTCGACGTCCTCGGGCTGTCCCGAATCGGGCGTCTGGTACAGGTAGCGGACGAACTGCCCACCCGCCTCGTTGTCGTCCGCGCCGGGCCACTGGCCGATGCAGTCCATGCCGACCACCTCGCGGCCCGTCCCGTCGGCCTCCTCCAGCAGCGCCCACAGGCTCACCGGGTAACACCTGGTGAGATCGGGCGTGAGTTGCCAGCGCGCGTACCAGCCCGGTCGAGCGGGGACGATCTCGACGATCTGCTTCATGACGACCTTCCTTCCGCGTACCTCGGAAGAACTCCGGTCCTGAGCTGATCGTGCGGGCCGAGCGGGTGAGCACCCCTCACCCCGCCCGGATGAAGCGTGGCGAAGGCCGGTCCGACCCGGCCGGCGGCCTCCGTTTCCTTCTCGGGGACGGCGGGAACGCGACCGGAGCAGCCACGATCCCCAGCGGAAGGGATGCCAGCATGCGCAAGCAGATGGAAGGCGACAACCAGAGGCGCCGGGCACTGGCCCGGCAGGCCCGGGAACAGAATCGCCAGCCCAGCGAGATCGGCGCCAGCCTGAGCGCCACCAAGCAGCTCAAGAGCCTCGATTCGGGCAAGCGGGCCGGCCCACCGGCCGCCGGGCTGCACAAACCGGACAGCACGCGTGGCGGGCCGGCACCGCCGCCACTCGGCACGGCCGACAACCCGAGGCCACAGCCGTCCCCGCCCAGCGGCGCGGCCGGCGTGAGCACCATGGGCTACCACGACCTCGTCGACGAGGTCCGGCGTCGGGCCGGGGTCGACTTCAAGACGGCCAAGGTGGGCACCGAGGCGACAGTGCTGGTCCTCGCGTTCGCGCTGGAGGCGGCCGAGCGGCAGCGGCTGCTCGCGGCCGTGCCCGCGTCCCTGCACGACGTGCTGCCGGTCGACGGCATCGAGCGGCACCAGGACCTGCCCGGCTTCCTGGCCGAGGTGGGCCGGATCAGCGGCAACACCCCGGAGCAGGCCCGCTACCAGGCCGAGGCGACGATCGCCGCGCTCGCCGAGCAGGACGGCGACCTGGTCGAGTCGTTGCACGTACCCGACGGTCTGCGTGACCTGCTGAACCCACCGGAGGCCGGTGGAGGCCTCGTCGGCGCCTCCACCACCACGCCCACCCTGGACGCGGACGAGATCAGTGCGGCGCTGGACGACCTGCCGTACTGGGCCGGCGACAGCCAGGGCCTCTACCGGGTGGTCGCGCTGCCACCGGACAACCTGGACCGGGTGCTCGCCCGGCTCGACCGGCTGCGCCAGGACAACGGCCGCGGCCCGAGCATCGGACGCCCCGGTGGCACCGCCGCCGTGTTGACCGTACGGACCAGTCAGGCCGACGGGGTGACCGCGCTCGACGTGGACCTCGCACGCCAGATCGACGACGCGATCGACGAGGTGGGGGCCGGGATGGCCGGCGGCTGACCGGCAGTCCTGACCCGGGCGGGCCGGCGGACGGGGATCATCCCCGCTCCGCCGGCCCGTCGGCCGTGCCGGGCCACCGGCGTCGTGGACCGTGGGCTCGGCTAGCGTGCCGGTCATGAACCGCGCCGCCGACCGGCTGGAGCTGGTCGCCGACCCGGTCCGCCGGACCGGGCGGACACTGCTGTCCGCAGGGGTCGAGCAGTCGTACGTGGATGTCTCCGATCCCCTGCACCTGCACTTCGAGTACGTCCGACGGATCGCCTCGGCGGTGGAGGTGGCGGCCCCGGCCGGCGTCCCGTTGAGCGTTCTGCACCTGGGTGGCGGCGCGTTGACGCTGCCCCGATGGTTGGCTGCCACCCGGCCCGGCTCCCCGCAACGGGTCGTCGAGCGGGACCCCGCCGTGGTGGAGCTGGTCGCCCGGGAGTTGCCGCCGCTGCCGCCGCAGGTGCGGGTGGAGGTCGCCGACGCCCGGGACGCGCTCGCCGCCACCCCGGCCGGTTCCTACGACCTGGTGATCGCCGACATCTACCGGGCGGCCCAGATGCCCCGGCACGTGCGCACCGTCGAGTTCGCCGCCGAGGTGGCCGGCACCCTGCGCCCGGACGGGACGTACCTGGTCAACGTCACGGACCTGCCGCCGCTGGTCGGCACCCGGGCGCAGGTGGCCACGTTGCGGGCGGTCTTCGCCGACGTGTGCATCCTCGGTGACCGGCGGATGCTGCGGGGCCGGCGGTACGGAAACCTGGTGCTGGCCGCGACGTCGCGCCCCGGCGGTCTGCCGGTCGGGCGGCTGGCGGTGGCGGCCCTGCGTGACCCGGTGCCCGGCGGTCTGCTGCACGCCGCCGCGCTCGACACCTTCGTCGCCGGCGCCCACCCCGTCACTGACGACGACCGCTGAGCACCTACGCCCTGTCGGCTCGCGCTGGACCAGAACACACCGTCGCGCCCGCAATGCCGGGTTTCCGACGGCGAGCGCGGGGAAGGCGCGGCGGATGAGCGACGCCGACGATCGGGTGACCGCCCGCCACACCCTGATCGTGATCGGTCTGGCCCTGGCGACCGCGTTCGCGCTGGCGTTCGTGTACGCGACCCGCCGGGTGCTGGTCTGGGTCGTGGTCGCCGCGTTCTTCGCCGTGGCGCTCAAGCCCCTCGTGGACCGGCTGCAACGGCGTCTCGTCCGGCGTCGGGCCCTGGCCACGCTGCTGGTGTTCCTCGCCGCTTTCGTGCTGGTGGCGCTCCTGGGCGCGCTCATCCTGGTGCCGTTGTTCGGGGAGCTGGGCCGGTTCGCCGACCGGGCGCCCGAGCTGCTGCACGACGCCCGCGCCGGCCGGGGTCCGCTGGGGCAGCTGCTGGAGCGCACCGGCGCGCGCCGGTACGTCAGCGAACACTCCGACCAGCTCCGCGACCTGGGCACCCGACTGCGTCAACCCGCGGTGGGCGTGCTGCGCGGCGTCGTCGAGACGGTCGCCGGGCTGGTCACGGTCGTCGTGTTGGCGTACCTCATGGTGTTGGAGGCGCCGCGGATCACCCGCCGCCTGCTCGCGGCGGCCGGGGACGGTCAGGGCGACCGGCTGCGCCGGGTTGGCCGGGAGGTGTCGCGCACCGTCACCGGTTACCTCACCGGCAACCTGCTGATCAGCGTGATCTGCGGGCTGTTGACCTACGTGGTGCTGGCCCTCACCGGGGTGCCGTTCGCGGCCGTGATCGCCCTGTTGGTGGCGGTGACCGACCTGATACCGCTCGTTGGTGCGACGTTGGGTGCGGTGATCGCGGCCGGGGCCGGCTTCCTGCACTCCCCCACAGCCGGGATCGTCGTGCTCGTCTTCTTCGTGGTCTACCAGCAGGTCGAGAACCACCTGCTCCAACCGCTCATTCTGTCCCGGGCGGTCCGGCTCAACCCGCTGACCGTGCTGGTCAGCGTGCTGCTCGCCGCGGAGCTGGCCGGCCTACTCGGCGCGCTGCTGGCCATCCCCGCCGCCGGCATCGTGCAGACGCTGCTGCGGGAGTACGGGCCACGCCGACTCCGGCCCGCCCCACCGGCCGGTCCGGAAACGCGGTCACGCCGACCGGCCGGTCCCGCCCCGCAGGGCTGACCGGCCGGGTGATGCGAGGTTCAGCGGGCCCGGGTCGCGACCTCGGGCGAGGTGCTCTCCAACGGCACCGCGTTGGCCGGCACCAACCCCAGCTGGACCGCCGACCGGGTCAGCGCGGCGTCCAGCGCCCAGTCGGCGGTGACCCGCGTGCGGTTTCCCGGCATCGCCATCAGGTGGTACGCCCGGGTGACCGCCTTGGCCGGCAACCCGGCCAGGTTGACCTGCAACGGGTTCGCCGCCGCGTCCTTGCCACCCAGGTCGACGACCCAGCCCAGGTCGTGGTGCTTGTACGGCTTGCGCTTGCCGAAACCGTAGGACGCGGCGATGTTGTACGCCGCGCGCTTGCCCTGCCGCTGCGCGTGCTGGGCCGTCATCCCGCAGACCTTGCCCGGGTTGACCAGGTCGGGCACCGCGGCGGCGTCGCCGCAGGCGTACACCTCCGGATAGCCGGGCACGTTGAGGAACTCGTCGGTGACCAGTCGACCCCGGTCGGTCCGCAGACCCAACTCGTTGACGAACGGGTCGGGGCGCACCCCCACACACCACACCAGCGTGCAGGTCGGCACGTACTCGCCGTCGGTGAGCTTCACCCCGTCGCAGGTCGCCTCGGCCACCGAGGTGCCCATCCGTACGTCCACCCCACGCCGGTTGAGCACCTTGTGCGAGGTGTCCGACATCCGCTTGTCCAGCTCGGGCAGCACCCGCGACGCGACGTCGAGCAGCATCCAGCGGGGGCGGAGGGTGAGCCGGGGCCGCTGGGCGTGCAGCGCGTCGGTGAACAGCTGCCCGTGCGCGGCGACCTCGGTGCCGGTGTAGCCCGCGCCGACCACCACGAACGTGGAGCGGGCCTGCTGCTCGGCCGGGTCCTCGGCCTGCTCGGCCAGCTCGATCTGACGAACGATGTGGTCATGCAGGTAGACGGCCTCCGGCAGACCGCGGAAGCCGTGCGCGTACTCGGTGACCCCCGGGATGGGCAGCAGCTTGTTGACGCTGCCCACGGCGAGCACCAACCGGTCGTACGCCAGCCGGTTCTTCTCCCCCTCGGCCTGGGTGAAGCCGACCCAGCGGTTCTGCAGGTCGACGTGGTCCGCCTCGCCGATCACCACGCGTACGCCCTTGAGTGTCCCGGTCAGCGGCACCGCGATCCGCTTGGGCTCGACCACCCCTGCCGCCACCTCGGGCAGCAACGGCAGGTAGAGGAAGTAGTCGGTGGAGTTCAGCAGCACGATCTCGGCCCGGTCCCGGGCGATCCGGCTCAACGTCTTCGCCGCGTGGTAACCGGCGAACCCGGCCCCCACGATCACCACACGAGGTTTCGTCATTGCGGGCCGTTTCCCGTCGAAGCCCTCGACAAACGTCCGACGCGACAGCCGCGGTCAGCTGGGCTGGAGCCGGACGTGGCCGCTGCGGCCCCAAGATCCGGGCAACATGAGGGATCCTGCTGTCTCAGCAGCTCGTGAGGCAGCACTTTCCCCGATCTTGCGCGGATCTTGGGCCGGCGCAACCGGGCCGACGGTCAGGCGGGGGTTGGCGCGGTGATCGCCCAACGCTCGTGGTCGCGCCAGGCGCCGTCGATGAACAGGTAGTCCGGGGAGAACCCCTCCAGCCGGAAGCCGAGCTTGCGGGCCACCCGCCGGGACGGCTCGTTGCCCGGCTGGATGTTCGCCTCCAGCCGGTGCAGCCCGACCGTGGTGAACGCGTGGTCGATCACCAGGGCGACGCCCGCCGACGCGTGCCCGGTCCCGCTGTACGGCCGGAACGCCGCATACCCCAGGAACCCGCCGCGCAGCGCGCCCAGCACGATCCCGCTGATGTTCACGTAGCCGGCGATCTCGCCACTGGCCCGGTCGCAGATCAGGTAGCCGGCGCTGTCCCGGCGGCGGATCCGGCGCAGGTAGCTGTCGTACTCCTCGGGACTGCCGGGCGCGACCAACCACGGGTGGTGCAGATCGTGGCTGCGCCGCACGGCGGCGATGAACTCGTCGGAGTCGGTGGGCCGGGGCCGCCGGATGGCGGCGGGACCACCGGTACGCAGGTACCTCACGGCGCACCACTCTGACCGACCGACGCCGCCGTTGTCCAACCGGTTACCGGCCGTCGCCCCGGTCACCAGGGCGTGGTGTCGGTGCTCTCCCGGGGGAGCACGGTGTGCGGCGCGATGATGTCGGCGACCGCGGCGTCGGGTTGACCGATCCGCACGGCGAGGCGGGCCACGGCCTCCCGGGCGAGAAAGCCCGTGTCGACAGCGACGGTGCTCAGGGTGGGCCGTGAGTAGCGCCCCTCCTCGATGTCGCCGATGCCGATCACCGCGACGTCGTCCGGCACGCGCAGCCCGACGTCGAAGGCGGCCCGCATCGCCCCGATGGCGAGCGGGTCGGAGGAGCAGAGGATCGCGTCCGGGCGGTCCGGGCCGACGAGCAGTTCGCGGGCGGCGCGGTAGCCGTCGGCCCGGCGGTGGTGCGGCGCCGGCAGCAGCCGACCGGACACCGGCACCAGCCCGGCCCGACGAAGCGCCCGGTGGTATCCGGGCGTACCCGGGTGTGGGCTGGCTGCGGGGCGTTCGCCGATCGCGGCGATCCGGCGGCGACCGGCGCGCAGCAGATGGTTCGTCGCGTCCTCGGCGGCCTGGGCGACGTCGATGCCGACCCGGTCGCACCGCTGATCGTGGGGTGCGCCGCCGATCAGCACGACGGGTGGACCGGTGGCGGTCACAGCGCGGTCCAGGTCGCCCGGCGTGACGGGGGCACCGACCAGGACCCCGTCCACGGGGATCGTGCGGGCGTCGTGCAGGCCCGACGACGTGGGCTGGTCGTCGTCGTGCGCGACGACGACGCGGTAGCCCTGCTGTGCCGCCGCGTGGACGACCGCACCGGCGAGGTCGCCGGCGTACGGCAGGTCGGTGGTCGGTAGGACGAGAGCGAGCATGCCGGTGCGCCCGGTGCGCAGGGTGCGGGCGGACGCGTTCGGCCGGTAGTGCAGCTCGGCGACAGCCGTCTCGACCCGACGTCGCACGTCAGGGCTCACGTGGGGATAGCCGTTGACCACGTTGGAGACGGTCTTCACCGACACCCCGGCGAGCCGGGCCACGTCCCTGAGCGTGGAGGCCACGAGCCGCCCTTCCCGCACCGAAATCACACCGGCAAAACCATTTCGCTGGTGTAGTTCCGACCCTCGCAGGCGATTTGACACCTGTCAAGGCGATACGGTGGTGTCAAGAAGAGGGAGGTGGTCGGTGGACGACGACGCAACGGTGCCGGCCGCCGCCCGGCTGATCCGGGACTTCGTCAACACCGTCGAGCCGCAGATCGACCACGAGACGCTGACCAGCCCCGACCAGCTCCGCGACTGGTTCGTCGAACGGCAGCTGATGCCGGTCGGCACGCAACTCGGGCCCGAGGACCTCGACCTGGCCCTCACGGTCCGGGAGGGCCTGCGCGCGGTGCTGCTCGGCCACGCGGGCCACGCCGCCGACGCCGGCGCGCTCGACCGACTCAACCGGACGCTGGCCGTGTTGCCCGTCACGCTGCGCTTCGCGGACGACGGCCACCGCCTGGTCACCGCCGCCGGCACACCCCTGGGCCAGGCCGTCGCCGGATTGGTCGACGCCGTCCGCCGGGCCGCCGAGGACGGCACCTGGGCGCGGCTCAAGGCCTGCGCCCGCGACACGTGCCGCTGGGCCTACTACGACTCCTCCCGCAACCAGGCCCGCCGCTGGTGCTCGATGGCCGGGTGCGGCAACTACATCAAGATGAAGCGGGCGTACGCCGTCCGCACCGGCCGCACACCGCCGGTCTAGAGGAGCGCTGGTTGCCACCACGTCCCGTTGGCGGCGGCCTGGGCCACGGGTTCGATGATCTCCCATCCCTCGGCGATCAGCCCGTCGGCGACCCGCAGGACGTCGACGACCACGATCTCCGGTCCCGCGTCGGGTAGCCGGCGTCGCGAGTGCACCACGACGTGATCGGTGTCGGCCAGCAGGTGAAGGATCTCGACCTGCATGCCGGCTGTCGGGCCGAGCGCGGCCTGGACAGCGGCGAGCCATTCCACCTTTGTCGAGGTGGTCGAATCCGACCGGTGGTGGAGGAAGTCGTCGCTGAGGAACGAGGCGAGGGTGTCCACGTCGCCCGTCTCGATCAGCCCCGCCAGCGCCCGTTGGACGATGCCCTTGTTCTCAGTGGTCATGGGCCCCAGTGTTTCCACGGCCGCGGCGGTTGTCGATGAAATCGCACTTCATGGCGTACGGCGCGACGATGAGTACGCTCCTGGTCGTGTACACGGTCGGGGCACTCCTGCGGCAGTGGCGGCAGCGCCGCGGGCTCAGCCAGCTCGACCTGGCGATCGCCGCGGACGTCTCGGCTCGTCACGTCAGCCTGGTCGAGACCGGGAGGTCCACACCGAGCGCGGACATGATCCTGCGGCTCGCCGACCAGCTCCACGTCCCGCTGCGGGATCGCAATCGGCTGCTGCTCGCCGCCGGCTTCGCACCCCGGTACGCGGAGCGTCCGCTCGACGACACCGCTCTGTCGGCTGCCCTCGACGCCGTCCGCCGGGTGCTCCAGGCGCACGAGCCGTATCCGGCGCTGGCGTTCGACCGCCGCTGGAACATCGTGCTGACCAACCGCGCGGTGGACCCGTTCTTCGCGCGCGTCGCGCCCGATCTGCTGCGACCACCGGTGAACCTGGTGCGGCTGGGCCTGGACCCGCGCGGGCTCGCTTCCCTGGTCGTCAACCTGGCAGACGTACGGGCGGTGTTCCGCAGCCGGATCTCGCGCCAGCTCGCCATCGCCCCCGACGCGGAACTCACCGCGCTCTACGAAGAACTGCTGCACCAGGTGCCCGAGGACACGGTGGGCCTACGGGTCGACGCCGACGTGGTGATCCCGATGATCCTCCGGATCGACGGACGGGAGCTGAGACTGTTTTCCACCATCACCGCGTTCGGCACCCCGATGGACGTCACGATCGACGAGATCGCCATCGAGTCCTACTACCCGGCAGACGCGCAGAGCGCCGCCTACTTCACGCGGTAAACCCCGGCTGTCGGGGCGTGAGCAGGCAGAACGCGGTGCCGTCGGGATCGGCCATCAGCATCCGGCCCGTGTCGCTCCGGCCGTCGTTCAGGAGCGTCGCCCCAAGTGAGAGCAGCCGGTCGACCTCGGCCTGCTGGTCACCGTCGGCAGGCGGGGCCACGTCGAAGTGCAGCCGGTCCCTGCCGCCGTTGGGCATCATCGGCGGCCCACCCCAGGTGATCTTCGTGCCGCCGAGGGGCGACTGGATCGCGGTCTCCTCGTCCTGGTCCCAGACCAGCGGCCATCCCAGCGCCTCGTTCCAGAAGTATCCGACCGCCTGCGAACCGTCGCAGGCGAGCGCGCCCGTGAACCCGCAGCCGGCGAGGAAGTTGTTACCCGGCTCGATCACGCAGAACTCGTTGCCCTCGGGGTCGGCGAGCACCACGTGCCTCTCCTCCGGGAGCTGACCGACGTCGGTGTGCCGTCCGCCGAGCTCCAGCGCCCTGGCCACCGTCCGCTGCTGCTCCTCCAGGGAACCGCTGGTCAGGTCGAAGTGCATCCGGTTCTGCACGGTCTTCGGCTGCTGGTGCGGCACGAAGCGGAGTCGAAGCTCGGTGTCAGCGTGAGGCAGGACCAGGACGCCGTCCCGTGGGTCATCGACCATCTCGCGACCCAGGAGCTCGGCCCAGAACCGCCCGAGACGGACGGGGTCGGCTGCGTCGTAGCTGATCGCGAACAGGTGGGACGTCATCGCTTCGCTCATCTCCGATCCGGCCGCACGCCGTGCAGGCCGTGCGCGCAAGCCTAGGGACGAGCCGGGTCACCCGCACCCGAGTATTCGGCGGGCCGCGCGGCGCTGTGATCCACTGGCCCGGTGAGCCCATCCCCCTCAGTCCTGCCGGCCGACGTCGAGGTGCGACTCGGTCGGGAGCGGAACGTCTGGCTGTGCACGGTGCGGTGCGACGGCTCCCCGCACCTGACGCCGGTCTGGTTCGTCTACCTCTCCGCTACGTTCTGGGTCGGTTGTGAGAGCCGCAGCGTCAAGGTCCGCAACGTCCTGGCCGATCCACGGGTGTCCCTGGCCCTGGAGGGAGGCGACGCCCCGGTCGTGGCCGAAGGCGCCGCGCGCATACACCGCGACGGGTTCCCGAGCACGGTCGTCGAGGCGTTCGCGAGCAAGTACGACGGTTGGGACGTCACCCGACAGGTCGATCCGGGCAGCGAGCGAGTGCTGGTGGAGGTCCCCGTCCGGCGGTGGCTGCTCGCCGGAACGGCACAGTAGGAAGTGCCATTCGTCGCCGCCGGCCGAGAATGAGGACGCCCGCCGCTCTGCCACGCCGACCCGCCCTCGGGGACACGGTCAAGATCTGCGCAACTTCAGCGATGTTGCTGCCTCGGGTGCTTTGGAGGCAGCAACATCCCTGAACTTGTGCGAATCGTGTGCCACGGTAGGGCCGCCAGCGGTGTGGAACCCCATCGGCCGGCGCTCATCCGGCCATTCCGCCTCCGCCGGGCAACGCCGACCGGGATCGGTCAGAGGGGCCCGGGGAAGGGCTGCTCCATCGGCATCGGCACCTGGAGGAACGTGGTGCCGCGCATGTCCAGCCAGGCCCGGTCGGGCCCGCGGACCAGCCGCAGCATCACCTGCTCACAGGACGGGCAGCGGGCGACGAGGCCCGGGGCGTGCGAGTAGACGTGCAGGCTGGCCATCGAGCCGGTCATCCCGCAGCTTTCGCAGCGGCCCGTCGCGCTGCTCAGGTCCACGGTGAACAGCTCGCGCATCGGGCCGTCGAGCATGTTGCCGTCCAGGTACGACATCTCGGTCATCGGATCTCCTCGACGTTGCGGGGGCGAGCGGTCAGCCGGTGGGACCGAAACGTTCGGTCTTGACCTGCCGTGACGGGTGGCCGAGCCCCACCAGCAGATCGGCCACGGTTTCCACGAACGCGGTCGGGCCGCAGACGTAGGTGAGCGGTTGCAGGTCCGGTGGCCAGCCGTGTGTGTTGACGTCGGCCAGCCCGATGCGGTGCGGTTCGCCGCGCCAACCCTCGGGCGCCTCTCTGGTGTAGACGTACGCGATGTCCAGGCCGAAGTCGTCGCGGACCCGGCGGCGCAGCTCGTCGGCGTAGATCACGTCCCGGGGGGTGCGCACCGAGTAGATCAGCCGGAACGGCGCCTTGTTGCCGGCCGCCCGGCGGGCCCGGATCATCGCCATCAACGGCACGATGCCCGAGCCGCCGGCGACGAGCTGCACCGGCGCGGTCTCCTCCGGCCGCCAGATGAACCAACCACCGAGCGGTCCGCGGACCTCCACCGGGTCGCCGTCGGAAAAGACATCGATGAGGTACGGGGACACCTCGCCGTCGTGCACACGCTGGACGGTCACCTCGACGCGGGGCCCGCCCGGCCCGTCCACGACGGGCCCGGCGATGGAGTACGACCGGGCCGCCTGGTAGCCGTCCGGGGCGGTCAGTCGCAGGTCGACGTGCTGCCCGGGCAGGTGCCCCGGCCAGTCCGGGACCTCCAGCACCAGGGTCTGCGCGGTCGGCGTCTCCACCCGGCGCTCCACCAGCCGGCCCACCTGCCACCGGTTGGCCGTCCGGGGTTTGCTCGTCGCCACGGCGCGCTCAGTCACCCTGGTACCGCTGTTCGCGCCACGGGTCGCCGTAGTCGTGGTAGCCGGCGGTCTCCCAGAACCCCGGCTCGTCCATCGTCTTGAGCCGGATGCCGCGCACCCACTTGGCGGACTTCCAGAAGTACAGGTGCGGCACCAGCAACCGCGCCGGCCCACCGTGCTCGGCGGGCAGCGGTGCCCCGTCGAAGGTGTGCACCACCCAGGCGCGGCCGCCGCGCAGGTCGTCCAGCGGCAGGTTGGTGGTGTACCCGCCGTAGGAGTGCGCGAGCGCGAAGTGCGCCCCCGTGTCCACGTCGGCGAGGAGCGTGTCCAGGGAGACGCCCTGCCAGTTGGTGCCGAGCTTGGACCAGCGGGTGACGCAGTGGATGTCCACCATCGGCGTCTCCTGCGGCAGGGCCATCAACTCCTGCCACGACCACCGGTGTTCGCTGCCGTTCTCGGCGGCGATGACGAACTCCCAGGTGTCCAGGGAGACCCGGGGCGTCGGGCCGGCCGAGAGCACCGGGAAGTCCTCGGTCAGATACTGACCGGGTGGCAGGGCCGGCTCCTGCGTTCGGGGCCGACCCTGAAAGCCCGGTGACACGATTCCCATTGCACAGTCGTACCACCCGCGCCGGCCGGGGCGGGAGCTTTCCCGCGTACCTCCTCGTCGGCCCGGCGGGGCGCGGTCAGTGCCGCTCCGCGACCACCTTGCGGTCCTCGGGCAGGTCGCCGCCGCGGGTGGCGCGCAGGCTGGTCACGGTGACCACCACCAGCACACCGATGATCACGCCGAGCGAGGCCAGGGTGGGGATCTCCGGCACGCTGTCCCAGATGCCGTGCGCCCAGTGCAGACCCAGCTTGAGGCCGATGAACGCCAGGATGACGGCCAGACCGTAGCTGAGGTGCACCAGCCGGCTCAGCGCCGCGTGCAGGACGAAGTAGAGCGCCCGCAGGCCGAGCAGGGCGAACGCGTTGGTGGCGAAGACCAGGTACGGGTCCTCGGTGATGCCGTAGACCGCCGGCACCGAGTCGACAGCGAACACGATGTCGGTGGCCAGCACCGCGACCACGACCAGGGCGAACGGGGTGAGTGCCCGCTTCGCGCCCTGCCGGACGGTCATCCTGGTGCCGTGGTATTCGTCGACCACCGGCATGACCCTGCGCAGCAGCTTCACCGAGCGCATCTTGTTGATGTCGACTTCCTGCTGATGCCCGGACATGGCGTCACGCAGCAGCTTCACCGCGGTGGCGACGAGGATGATCGCGAAGAGCAGGAAGGCGAAGTCGAGTGTCTGCAACGCCGCCGCGCCGAGGGCGATGAAGACGGCCCGCAGCACCAGCGCGCCGGCGATGCCGTAGAGCAGCACCCGCTGGGCGAGCACCGCCGGCACCGCGAACGCGGCCAGCAGCAGCATGAAGACGAACAGGTTGTCGACCGAGAGCGACTTCTCCACCAGGTAACCGGTGAGGTATTCCACGCCCTGCTGGGAGCCGTAACGCGACCAGAGCCAGGCGCCGAACGCCAGCGGCAGCGCGATGTAGAACGCCGACCAGCCGATGGCCTCCCGCATCGACACCTCGTGCGGGCGACGCGTGACCAGGAAGTCCAGCACCAGCAGCAGGAGTACGCCGATGATGGTGACCGCCCACAGCGTGGGCGTGCCCACCGACGACAGGTCACTGGCGGCGGACAGATATGACACTTCGCTCATGTGGGGTCTCCTCGAACACCGTCATGTTCGAGGTCTCCTTCACCCACCACCTGATGGGCAACCACCCGAGGCGCGCCGGGCGCGCCGTACTGACCGGAATGGTTCGTGGGAAGTACTCCCCTCGCCACGACAAGGTTAGGCCAGGCTGAATCGCCATGCCAAGCGGGACGTCGATGGTTGCCCTGGTAAACCGCTGTGCGTGCCCGGGACGACCGCTGTGCGTCGTGCCCGTCAGCCACGGCGCAGCGTCGCCCCGGGAGCCATCGCCTGCTCGACCAGACCCCGGTAGTCACGCGGCAGCTGAGTCGCCACGTCGTCGAACTCACCACCGGTGATCGCCTCACGCAGGGTGGTGAAGACCGCCCGGCTGGCGTCCCGGGCCGCCGGCTCCTCCACCCCGGCGCGCAACGCGACCCGGGCGACGAACTCGGCCGCACCGAACCGGTCGGCCTGCTCGGTGCTCGGGCTCGGCTTGAGCACCAGTTGCAACGGTTGGGGCAGCTGGGCGGCCAGGTCCAGGTTCTCACCGCCGGTCAACCGCTCCGCGAAGGTCTCCAGCACGGCCCGGGTCAACTCGACCGCCCGCTCGGACGACGTCGCGGTGCGCTGGGAAACCTGGTCGATGAAGGTGTCGTAGTTCATCGCGTACTCCCTTGGCTCGCGTCGGCGCCTGCGGGTACCCGCGTCGGCCCGGCGGAAACGGCACCGGTTTCCTGCGCCGGGTGGGCGTGACCGGCCGGCGGGCGGGTAACCGCCGCCGGTCGTCACCACATCGATGCCCGAGGGAGCCCATGCCATGGCGAGCTACGCCGACGTCCTGCAGTACCTGTCGAGCCTGGACTACCCGGCCGAGAAGAACGACGTGGTCCGCGAGGCCGAACGGGAAGGCGCCCCGCCGGACGTGCTGAAGGCGCTGCGCGCCCTCCCGCCGGTGGACTACGCCAACGGGACCGAGGTGGCCCGGTCGGCCGGGATCGAGGCCGCGCCCGAGGTGAGCCCCGCCCAGCGGGCCGAGCAGGCCCGGGACAAGAAGCACAACCGGGTCTCGCAGCATCTGCGCGGCATCTGACCCGGCGGTGGCGCCCACCACCCCGACCCGGGAGTGTCCCGGATGACCCAGACCGGCCCCGACCGGCCAACGGACGTACGTTTCCCGGCTGCCGCGAAGCAGCTGGCCGTGGTGGCGGTGGTCGGCGTCCTCGCCGGCGGCGTCTTCACGCTGATGCTGCCAGTGCCGCTCGCCGCGCTGGCCGGCTGGGACGTGGGCGCACTGAGCTGGCTCGTGCTGGTCTGGCACAAAATCTGGCCGATGGACGCCGAGGGCACCGCCGAACTGGCCGTACACGAGGACCCGAACCGGGCGATCCGGGACGCGCTGCTTCTGGTCGCCTGCCTGGCCAGCCTGCTGGCCGTGGGGTTGGTCGTGGCCAGCGCGCAGAGCGCGCCACCCGGCATGGCCCGGGAACTGCACAGCGGCCTGGGCGTCCTGAGCGTGGTGCTCTCCTGGTTCGTGGTGCACACCGTCTTCGCCGCCCGTTACGCCAGGATCTACTACACCGGACCGGACGGCGGGGTGAACTTCAACCAGCACGACCCGCCGCGCTACTCCGACTTCGCGTACGTGGCGTTCACCATCGGGGCGACGTTCCAGGTCTCCGACACCAACCTGACCAGCAACGAGATGCGTCGTACGGTGCTGCGGCACTCGATGGTGTCGTACCTGTTCGGCGCGTTCATCATTGCCGTGACCGTGAACCTGCTGGCGGGCCTGGCACGCTGAGGCTGGGCCGTTGGAATGGCTCTGTCGGCTGGCTGAGCGGCCTGGCGACCCCGGGGACGTCACGGGGTGGGGGCTCGCTGAATCGCCGGGACAGGCGGGCGCCCCTGGTCACGAACCGCGACCCAGGGCGCCACGCAAACCTGCCCAGGCGGTGAGCCGCTTCCGAACCGGTCGCGGTCACCAGGCGGTGGATGCCCGCTCGAACCGAGCGGCCAGCACTGCCGGGTCCAACCATACGACAGAACATCCTCCGTTTGGTCAGAATTTGGCGAAGTGTGGGCCAGGGCACGTCACGGCCTGCCGGTGACCTCCGCGTACCGGTGCTCAAGGTCGACCCGGGCCAGCGCCCCCACCAACCAGGCCAGTTGCTCCGACTCACCGCTGGCCAGGCCGGCCAGATCGTTCGCCGACCTGCCCAGCCCCAGCCGGCGGGCGGCGGCCAATGCCCGCCGGTCCGCGACCGGGGCCACTTCCCGCCACAGTGCCTGCGCCTCACGCAGAAACAGGTCGACGACCTGATCGTCCACGCCGGGAAGCTCGGCGAGGAGCGCCCGCTCCCGGACCGGATCGTGGTGCGCCACCGCCCGCAACCGGCGCAGATCGCCCCGGTACCGCTCGACCACAGTGCGGCCCAGGTCACCGAGCGCGCTGGCCAACGCGTCCACGTCACCGCGCTGACCGCTGGCGCGCAGCACCCGTACCCGGTCCTCGTGCAACGACCGGGCCAGCCTCGCGGCGCTGTCCCACCCCTCGTCACGCAACGCCCGGGCCCCGTCCAACGCCCGGCGGAAGTCACCCCGACGGGCCAGCAGCACCGCAAGATAGAGCACCTGGAACAGGCTCGCCGGGTTGTTGGTCACCCGAAAGCCGTACTGCTCGGCGAAGCCCCGCCCGCTGCCGGCGAGCCGGCGCGCCAGGCGCTTCCGGTCCTCGACCGGGGTGATCAGAGTGGTCGGCATGTCGACGACTACCCGCGCGACAGTGGGTCACACGGGCCGCGATGTGCTAGCGCCCGTGCAGGCCTCGGGCCTGCGTGTGGCCCTGGCGTGGGCGCCCTGGCGTGGTGTCAGCCGTGCAGGCCGCCGGTGCGGTCGCGGGCCTTGAGACGGGTCGTGGGCAGGGCGGGCGCCGGCAGCGGAGGCGCCGAGTCGTCGGCCACCACCCCGAATCGTCGGTCCCCCGCCATCCAGTCCTCCCGTGCGGCGGCGATCTCCTCGTGGGAGCGGCCCACGAAGTTCCACCACATCACCAGCGGCTCCTCGAACGGCGTACCGCCCAGAAGCAACAACCGCGCCCCGGCCCCACCGCGCACGGTCAGCTCGCGGCGGCCCGAGCCCAGATAGAGCAACGCCCCCGGCTCGAACCCGACCCCGGCGGCCTCCGCCGACCCGGACATCGCCAGCAACGCGTACTCGAAATCGGGCCGCAGCGACAGCGTCGTCGGCGCCCCGCCACCCAGCTCGATCTGCACACCCACCAGCGGGGTGTGCACCACCGCCGGTGACCGATGCCCGCCGAACTCGCCGACCAGCAGGGTGCAGTCCAGATCGCCGTCTCGCCAGCGCGGCAGGTCCGCGTGGTGCGCGAAGTCCGCTGCCCCGGCCCGCGCGGGGTCCGGCAGAGCCACCCAGAGCTGCACGCCGTGCATCACCGGCGGGTGGACGGCCGGCGACCGCTCCGAGTGGGCGATCCCGTTACCGGAGGTCATCACGTTGAGCTGACCGGGCCGGATCGGCTGCACGTTGCCGAGGCTGTCCCGGTGCAGGATCTCCCCTTCCAGCAACCAGGTCACCGTCTGCAGACCGGTGTGCGGGTGCGGCGGCACCTCCATGCCAGGCCGCTGCTCCACATCGTCCGGGCCGAAATGGTCGACGAAGCACCACGCGCCAACCATCCGGCGGGGACGCTGCGGCAGCAGTCGCCGCACCGTGGTGTACCGACCCAACGGCACGTCGTGGCCGGGCAGCAGCACGCTGCCGGGATCAACGTCGGCCACACCAGGTGGTCGGGTCTGCGCCAGCATCGATTCAGTACGCTCCACCGCCCGACTGTACGCTCACGCCCGCCCACGACCGCGGCGCTTCCAGCAGGGCGGGTGGGGGTCCGCCGGGTTGCTCAGCGGGTTGGGCGCAGGGGGTTGGGTGCAGCGGGGTGGGGCTCAGCGGTTGCTGGCTTACCGGTTGGCGGACACGGTCACGGTGTCGGCGCCCGCGACCAGATCCAGGAACAACCGCGCGGCCGAGCGGTCCCAGCCCGGCGTACTCAACACCGCACCCGCCGCCACCCCATCCCAGCGGTCATCGCGTACCACAACCGAGCCGGCGCCAGCTCCCACGCGGACCCGCACCGGCGTCTCCCCGGCGGCCCGGATGTCGAGCTGGCTGGTCCCACCGATGAGTCGTACGGTCATGATGCTGGTGCTGTCCGGGTCGCTCGCGTTGCCGGTGCTGGTGGCGGTGATCGGTGGCAGCAGGATCTCGGTGCGCGACGACCCGCCGGCGAGTTCCACTCCCAGCAGCCGGGCTCGGGTCAGATCCAGCACCTGACTGCTCACCCCGCCGACGAGCTGAAGACGCCAGGCGACCCGCTCGTTGAGCGCCACCCGCAGGCTGCGCGTCTCGGAAGCCCCTGACTTCACGACCTCAAGCCGGACGGTCTCCCCGACCACAGTCGGTCGACCCAGCACACCCGAACCTGCCGGGCTGCTGATCCGGTACAGGTCATCCCCCAGATCAGCCACCCTCAGCTCGAACGAGGACAGCCCGTCCGCGAGCACGAAGGTGCCCTTCTGGCGGCCCGCCAGCGGCGCGGTCAGCAACTCCCCGCCAGCGGCACCCGGTCGGCCGTCAGCCGAGTCCGGGTCTTCACCTCCGGGACGGCCGGCGTCACCGGGCCAGGTGCCGTCCGGGCGGGTGCCGTCCGGGCGGGTGCCGTCGGGTGCGCCGGAGTAGGTCATGCCGAGGCGGTCAGGGTCGGCGACGATCACAGCCACGGCGGCCGCACCAAGGACAAGCACGACGGCTGCGGCAGCCACCAACAGGCGAACACCGGTGGACCAGCGCCCTGGTGTGGCGTCGCCGGCAGGTTCCGGCGGTGACTCCGGTTCGCGATCCGTGCCGTACCCCACCGCGGCCATTCCCTGTCCCTCCGCCGGTCCCCGTCGGGAGGGTACGTACCCGTCCGCCGATCGGATCACTCCGCGCCGATCACGGGACTCCGCCGCGTCGCCAACGCGAGATCTTGGACAGTTTCCGTTAGCGGCTAACGGAAAGTGTCCAAGATCTGCCGGGCCTGGTTGTCGGTGTCGTTGTGGTTGTGCGGGATATGCCGCTGGCCGGCACCCCGGGTGGGGGTGCCGGCCAGCTGTGCTGTGCGGTGTGTGTGTTGGTGGGTCAGCTGTTCCGGTGCTGGGCGACGAGGTCGGTGGCCTGCTGTTCCCACTGGGCGTAGGCGTCGGGGTAGGCGGAGACCTGGACGGTCTGCGCGGCGTCGGTCAGCGCCATGTCCTGCCACCCGTCGACCTGCTTGAGGCCCTTGAGGAACGCGGTGGTGGAGTAGGCCGGGTCGGTGATCTGCTCCGGCGTGCCCCAACCCGAGCTCGGGCGCTGCTGGAACAGGCCCAGCGAGTCATGGTCATTGGCGTCGCCGAGGTGGCCCAGGTTCTCCAGCTTCGACTCCTGCAGGCTCGTCGCGATCGAGATGACCGCGGCGCGCTCGGGCAGGCCGGCCTTCTTCGTCGCGGCGATGATCGCCTTGACGTTGGCGGTCTGCTCATCATTCAACGTGATGTGGGACTGCTCGCCCTGGGGCTTCGGGGCGGCCGACTGCACCGCCACCGCCACCGGCTTGCCATCCACGGGGTTGGCGTGGGCGGCGATCGGGCCGGCGAAGACACCACCGGCGAACGCGAGACCAGCAACAGACAGCACGCTCTTACGAATGATCGTGTTCATGGGGGTAGCTCCTTCGGGGGTAGGAAACACCCGCACCACCAATGGGGGTCGGCGACACAAGGGTGTGAGCACCTCGTCCGGCGCTGCATCAAACAAAGGGAAAAAGTCTTCGGGGAGATCGGCACCAGTCAAGCCGGGGGGCTTGCGGGGGCCAGGTCGGCGACCTGCGAGCCGGGGGCTCGGGCACCGGGGTCGGCGATGACAAGCGCGAGCTTGTGGCACCGGGGTCGGCGGCCTACGAGCGGGGCTCGGGCGCCGGGTCCATGTGTAACGACCGGGGGTCGGGGGTCATTCCCCGGTGGGCCCACCCGCCGATGTCCGCTCGGGTGAAGCGGTGCTCGGGTGGTCGCTCGTGGGGACTGCAACGACCGGGGGCCCGGGGTCATTCCGGGGGCCGAGCCATTCCGTCGCACCCGATGGAGCGCGGGTGCTTCAACGATGCGGCCCGGGGCCGCACTCCAACCCCGCCACCAGCGGTTTCGACTCCGTGGGCGGGGCGGTGAGCCGGTGGTCCTGCGATCGTCAGAGTGTGTAACGACCCCGCCCCGGCCATCATTCCGACCCACCGGTGCGACCGGTCACAGGCCAAACGCCCCGAAGGTCCCGAACCTCGCGGCTGGACCATTGGCGACACCCGACACAAATACCTATAACGGACAGACGCCCCTGCGCGTCGCGCATGACTGGGCCCCAGGGCCACCCGATTGACCTTGATCCACTCGGCTTTCTGAAAATCGGGGCATCCGAGACGGCATGACACCCCGACTTCGTGAAAGCCGAGTCGATCACCAACTCATCGGACGGATGAGCGCGTGGCAATCCAGGCAAATACGGCAGAGTCGTGCGAGCCGACCGGCAGGGCCAAGGCTGACCAGGACTACGAAAGCCAGCCGGACAGGATCGGGAAGGCCGGTCGGGTCAGATCGCGACGGCTTGCACGAACGAGTGCAACTCAGCCCGAGAGGCGGGAGCGCACCTTCGCGGCGCAGGCGTCCAGGACCGCCTGCGCGTCCAGCCCCAGGCTCTCGATGGCCACCAACGCCGTGAAGGCGACGTCGGCCAACTCTGCCGCGACATCGTCGCGCGTGTGGGTGACACCTTTGCGCGGATTCTGCCCGAGCAGACCGATCCAGGCGGCCGACGCCTCCCCCGCCTCCTCGGTCAGCTTGAGGATGCGGCAGGTCAGTTCGGTTTGCCCGGCCCCGTTCGCCGCGTCCAACCAGCTACGCGACGCGCGGGCCGCCTCCCAGATCGACTCGTCCACGGCAACCAGTCAACCTGACCGACTCATCGACCCGCGCGACCGGGTACGGCGAACGACAGACGCCTGGCAAAGAATGGATCGCCGCCCGGCACGAGGGGCAGCCCGCTGGCGAGAGCGCCGTGCGGCACGACGAGACGGAACACGAGGGCAGCCGCCGACGAGAGCGCCGGCATGGGGAGCGCCCCGGGCTGATCGGCCGGACAGTCGTGCTTGACCGGCCGATCAGCGTAGCCATTGACACTGTTCGACGGCGGTCCTAGGTTCAGGACGCTACCGGCCGGTAGGCAACCGTCCCGCCTGGTCGCCCCCGGGCGACGTCCGTCCGATGGGGAGCATCGATGCTGTCCACACCCGTTCGTACCCTTCGCCGGCTGCTCGCCGCCACCGCGACGCTGACCCTGGCGGTCGGTCTGGCCGGTGCCGCGCCGGCCAGCGCCACCGGTCGCGACCCGAAAGGCGGCGAGCCGCTGCCCGGGTACACCATCGAGAATCCGCCGCTGGCTCCGCTGGTCGTGGGCGGCAAGCCGACGACGGTACGTCAGGGCGTGCACCGCCACGCCGGGTACATCATCGAGGTCCCCGCCCGGTGGAACGGTGACCTGGTTCTGTGGGCGCACGGCTACCGGGGCCAGGGCACGGTGCTGTCGCCGGAGCAGCCGGGCTTCGGGCTGCGCCAGCGACTGCTGGAGCAGGGGTACGCGTGGGCGTCGTCGTCGTACGACCGCAACGGCTTCAACATCCGGTCGGGGGTGCTGGGCACCAAGGATCTCGCCGACCACTTCGGGCGGACGGTCCGCCGGCCGCAGCACACCTACATCGCCGGGGTGTCCATGGGCGGATACGTCATCGGGCGGTCGCTGGAGCAGTATCCCGGCTACTACGACGGGGCGCTGCCGATGTGCGGGGTGCTCGGCGATCAGACGCTGCTGGACTTCTACCTGGACTACAACCTGGTCGCGCAGGCGCTCGCCGAGGTGCCGGCCTATCCCACCCCGGCCGACTACCTGACCAACGCGGTGCCCCGCATCCAGGTGGCACTCGGTCTGGCCGGGTTGACTCCCACCGGGCCGGACACCACCACCGAGCGGGGCAGGCAACTGCGGGCGATCACGGTGAACCGTTCGGGCGGGCCGCGTCCGGGAGCCGACGCCGCGTTCGCGGTGTGGAAGGACTTCCTCTTCTCGATCAGCGTGCCCACCGGCAGCGGCAACTCCCCCGCCCAGCGGCCCGGTCAGCTGTCCACCAACCTGCTCACCCGGTACGCCCCGAACAGCCCGGTGAACGTCAACGCCACAGTGCAGCGGGTCGCCCCGGAGAACGTCGTGCAGCGGCTCCTGCCGACGCTGACCGAGGTGCCGCGGATCGCTGGTCGGCCCACCGCGCCGGTGCTCAGCCTGCACGGCCTCGGTGACATGTTCGTCCCGTTCAGCATGGAGCAGGCGTACGCCAGTGACGTGGCGCGCAACGGTCGCAGCAGGCTGGTGGTCCAGCGGGCCATCCGAGCCACGCAGCACTGCGAGTTCAGCCCGGCGGAGGCCGGCGCCGCCTGGGACGACCTGACGTCCTGGGTACGCACCGGCAAGCGCCCGGCCGGCGACACCGTGACCGACCCGGCGGTGGTGGCCCGGCCGGACTACGGCTGCCGGTTCAGCGACCGGGACGCGTACGCCGCGGGCGTCGGCACCCGGCGCCTCTACGCCGCCTGCTGAGCAGTCGACCAGCACGAAAACAGCACGACACAAGCCAGCACGACACCGAGCAGCACAAAACCGGCCGGCTCCCGTGAAGGAGAGCCGGCCGGCCTTGTGTACGGGTGTCACCACATTTGCTGGACGATGTCCGCCGCCTGCTCCTCCCACTGCGCGTACGCGTAGGGGAAGGCCGAGACCTGGACGGTCTGCGCGGCGGTGGTCAGCGGCAGGTCCTGCCAGCCGCCGACGTTCTTGAGCGCGGTGAAGAACGCCGTGGCGGAGTACTCCGGGTCGGTGATCTGGTCGGGCGTGCCCCAACCGGACGACGGGCGCTGCTGGAACAGGCCCTGCGAGTCGTGGTCGTTGTAGGCGCCGAGGTGGCCGAGGTTGTACAGCTTCGACTCCTGCAGCGAGGTGGCGACGCCGATCACCGCGCCCCGGTCACCGACGCCGGTCTTCTTGGCGGCGTCGACGATCGCCCGGGCGTTGGCCAGTTGTGCGTCGTCGAGCGGCACTCGCGACTGGGCGCCCTCGATGCCGTGCGGGATGAGTTGGTCGCGGCTGGGCTTGCCCGCCGGCGGCTTGCCGGTGGCGGAGCCGGTGGTGAGGCCCGACTCGACGGGCTGGTCGTCCTGGCGGGCCTGGGTGGCGGCCTTGCCGGTGGCGCGGTCGATGGCGGCGACGGCGCCCTGGTGCGGTCCGGAGGTGACCGGTGCGGCGACCGCGGTCGGCGCGAGGGCCAGACCACCGAGAGCGGCCACACCCGCCACGCTCAGCGCGGTCTTGCGGTACGAGTCCTTAGCGATGGCGGGGAGCCATCGAGTGAAGTCGACCTTCACGATGGTTGCCCTTTCGATCGTGCGGAGCGCTCCGGGGTGAACACTCCTCGGGAGATGACCGCGGAAAAGGGTTTGGGCTCCGGCGGTACGGGGGACACAACCAGGTTCACGTGTCGGTCATTCCGGAAATGCCGGGGCCTGGGTGAGGTGCGGTCCCGGTCACCTGGGGAAACGGGACGGCCGATCACACCGGCGGAAGGCCGGCGGGAAACGGACGATCGGCGCAGACGTGACGAGCCGGCAGCTCAGGTGCCGTACGGCGTGCCGAAGCGGACCAGCACGTGCCAGAGCTGCTTGAGGTGCTGAAGGGTGTCCGCGATCGGGCCGCGATCCGCCCAGCGGTGCGGTTCGCCGACCACCGAGGCCGCCGCCCGACCGATCAGCGCCGCGTCCACCGGGTCGCCCGACCGGGCGAACTCCCGGTGCACCCGGGCTGCCAGCACGGGAATCGCAGGGCCCCGGAACTCCGCGTCGACCTGGTCGACGGCCAGCACGAAGCCGGGGTGCCATCGCAGCGGGAAACCAAACCGCTCCGCGATCGATTCCAGGGTCGCGCCGGTGGGGGTGCCGGCGAAGGACGGGTCGACCACCAACTCCTCGACGTCGTACGCGAGGTCGAGCGTGCCGTGGACCTGGGCCTCCACGTAGTCGTCCAGCGCGCGACCGACCGCGCCCGGGGTGGTCGGCACCCCCTTGGCTCGCGACTGCGGGGCTCGCAAGCCCGGCTCACTTCTCGCGTTCGGCTGGTCCAGCAACGTCCGCGCCAGCACGGCGACGCCCGTCCCGGCACGGCCCAGGCATTCGCCGGTGGCGGCGACGCCGGCCAGGAGACCGGCGAGGACCGCCTCGAACGCGTCGGCCGTGCCCACCACCTCCGGGCTGAGGTGGCTGTCGCCGAGGCAGAAGGTCGCCCGGCTCAGCACCGCCGGGCGCAGCCGCAGGTGGCAGGAACCGAAGCGGGGGCAGGCGCCGTCCGCGTGGTCGAGCAGGTTCAGGCCGCCGTACGTGGGCCGCTGCGCCGGCGTCACACCGGGCCGCTGGTACGCGCCGCCGAACATCCGGTGCTCCCAGCGGTCCCGGTCACCACCGGGATACGCGGTGAGCCCACCGTTGGAGATCCCGGTGACGAACTGGCTGCGGTAGACCCCGTCCTCGGCCAGGGCGTCGGCGACGGTCCGACCATCGGCACACAACCGGTCGGGGTGGAAGTTGACGGTCAGCCGCCCGGACCCGATGGCCCCGAGCAGATGCTCCGGGCGGTGGCCGAGGTCGGCGGTGGTGAGTTGCCGGGCGATGGTGGCCAGCGCGGCAGGACGTTCGACCACGGCCGACGACCGCACGTACGCGACGGCAGCCGTCTGCGCCGGGGTGAGAGCAGCGGCGCGCGGGCCGCCCCGCTCAGACGTCGCCGTCATGTCGGGGGTCATCGTCGTCCACCCCGGTGCCCAGCCCCTGGAAGATGGTGATCTGCAGGTCGGCCGGGGCGTCGAGGCGGGAGTTGAGCGACTGCCACGGCGTGCGGGTGGGCGGGGCGATCTCGCTGGCGCCGGCGGCGACCAACCGGGCGGTGGTCGCCTCGGCGTCGTCCACCTCGAAGGCCACCCGGATGCGGGGCGCCACCTGCCGACCCACCTCGACCTCGTCGATCATGCGCTTCTGCGCCGGGTTGGCGATCTCCAGGGTGGCGCGGCCGGCGTCCAGGATCACCACCCGGGCGTCGCCGTCGCCGCTGAACGCCGCCTCCTCTGGCAGGCCGAGTGCGTCGCGGAAGAACGCGACGGCAGCGTCGTGGTCGGCGGCCTCCACCACGAGTCGCAGCTGACGGACAACGGGAGCGGGCGAGTCGGCGGCCATGTTCAAGATCCTAGCGCCGCGGCGAGGTTAGGTTGGGGCCGTCCAGAGGGGAGCGACAGTGGTCGAGGCGGCGAACGATGACACGTACCTGCTGCGACCGGTCGGGCGGGTCGCCTCGCCGCTGTCCGACGCGGCGAGCGCACCGCGTCAGGGCGACGAGGGCGCGCCAACCGCGTGGCTGATCTTCGACGCGCCTGTCGAACGGGCCCTGCGCGACCTGCACGTCGGCGCGGAGCTGCTGGTGCTGACCTGGTTGGACCGCGCCCGGCGCGACGTGCTGGCGGTGCACCCGCGCGGCGACGAGAGCCGGCCGGAGACCGGCGTGTTCAGCACCCGCTCCCCGCACCGGCCCAACCCGATCGGGCTGCACCGGGTGCGGGTCCTGACGGTGGACGGCCTGCGTGTCCAGGTGGCAGATCTGGAGGCCCTCGACGGGACCCCGGTCCTGGACGTCAAGCCGGTGCTGGGCGCGGTCGACGAACGCTGAGCCGTCGACCGCGCGCCAGCAGGCCGGTCTGCTGGGCTCAGTGGCCGCGGTCCAGCCACTCCTGCAGGTGCGGCGCCTCCGCGCCGATCGTGGTGTCGTCGCCGTGACCGGTGTGCACGACCGTCTCCGACGGAAGGGTGAGCAGGCGGGTGCGGATCGACCGGACGATGGTGTCGAAGTCGCTGTACGAGCGCCCGGTCGCACCCGGCCCTCCGGCGAAGAGCGTGTCGCCGGTGAAGACCACGCCCATGTCGGGGGCGTGGAAGCTGCATGCGCCGGGGCTGTGCCCGGGGGTGTGCAGCACCCGCAGCGTCGTGCCGCCCACCTCGATGTCCTGCCCGTCGTGCAACTCGCCGTGCGGCGGCAGGTGCGGGTGGACCATGTCCCACAGCACCCGGTCGGCGGCGTGCAGCAGCACCGGCGCACCGGTGGCCTCGGCCAACCCCGGTGCCACCCGGACGTGATCGTCGTGGGCGTGCGTCGCCAGGATCGCCCGGACCTGACGGTCACCCACCAGGGCGAGGATCGCGGCCACGTCGTGCGGCGCGTCCAGGACGACGCACTCGCGGTCGTCACCGATCACCCAGACGTTGTTGTCGACGTCGAACGTCTGCCCGTCCAGGGAGAAGGTGCCCGAGGTGACCGCGCGGTCGATCCGGGCGGTCACGGGAACACCACCACCGAGCGCAGGACGTCGCCGTGGTGCATCCGCTCGAACGCGTTCTCGACCTGGTCGAGCGCGATCTCCTCGGTGACGAACGCGTCCAGGTCGAGGCGGCCCTGCAGGTACAGATCGGTGAGCATCGGGAAGTCCCGGCTGGGCAGGCAGTCGCCGTACCAGCTGGACTTCAGCGCACCGCCGCGCCCGAAGACGTCCAGCAACGGCAGCTCGATCTGCATCTGCGGGGTCGGTACGCCGACCAGCACCACGGTGCCGGCCAGGTCCCGGGCGTAGAACGCCTGCTTCCACGTCTCCGGCCGACCCACCGCGTCGATCACCACGTCGGCGCCGAAGCCGCCGGTGGCGGCCTGGATCGCCTCGACCGGGTCGGTCTCCGAGGCGTTCACTGTGTGCGTGGCACCGAACTGACGGGCCCAGTCCAGCTTGCGGCTGTCGGTGTCCACCGCGACGATCGTCGTGGCGCCGGCGAGAACCGCACCGACGACCGCGGCGTCTCCGACACCGCCGCAGCCGATCACCGCGACCGAGTCGCCGCGGGTGACGTTGCCGGTGTTCATCGCCGCGCCCAGCCCGGCCATCACACCGCAGCCGAGCAGGCCCACGGCGGCCGGCCGGGCGGCCGGGTTGACCTTCGTGCACTGTCCGGCATGCACCAGGGTCTTCTCGGCGAACGCCCCGATGCCCAGCGCCGGTGCGAGTTCGGTGCCGTCGGTGAGGGTCATCCGCTGGGTGGCATTGTGGGTGTTGAAGCAGTACCAGGGGCGACCCCGGCGGCAGGCACGGCAGACCCCGCAGACCGCGCGCCAGTTGAGGACCACGAAATCACCCGGGGCGACGTCGGTGACGCCCTCGCCCACCTGCTCGACGACACCCGCCGCCTCGTGGCCGAGCAGGAACGGGTAGTCGTCGTTGATGCCACCCTCGCGGTAATGCAGGTCGGTGTGGCAGACGCCGCAGGACTGGATCCGGACAACGGCCTCAACGGGGCCGGGATCGGGCACCACGATGGTGGTGACCTCGACCGGTGCTCCCTTGCTGCGGGAGATGACTCCCCGGACTTCCTGGCTCACTTCGCCTCCTGCTGGTGGTCTGCGGCAGGGCCGGACGCCGGGTGGGCGAATGTGCCACGGGCTCGGCGGTGGGCCCCCGGCGAACCTACCGCGACCACCACGGTCAGCCCAGCCGGCCCGGCGGTTATCGCTGGCGGTCCGGGGTACGCGGGCCGCATTCGACCACGGCCATCGGGAGTGACCATGAAGCTCGCACACCTGCCGTTGCGGGTCAGCATCGGCGCGTACGTCCTCAACTCGGGTCTGGGCAAGCGCAACCTGGAGGGCGCCGCCGCGGAGGGCATGCACGGGATGGCGGTCGCCGCCATGCCCCAGCTCGGCCAGTTCGAGCCGGCGCGCTTCGCCAAGCTGCTGTCGTACTCGGAGATCGCGCTGGGGGCCGCGCTGCTCGCGCCGTTCGTCCCGGCGCCGCTGGCCGGGCTCGGCCTGACCGCGTTCGGCGCGGGCCTGGTGCAGCTGTACCTGAAGACGCCGGGGATGCGGGAGCCCGGCAGCGTACGCCCGACCCAGCAGGGCTCGGGGCTCGCCAAGGACATCTGGCTGGTCGGCGCGGGGCTGACCCTGGTGCTGGAGGGGCTGACCCACCGCCGTCGGTGGCACCGCTGAGCCCGGCCTGAGGAGCGGCGTTGACCGTCTCCCGTTCGGTGCGGCCGTTCTACCGGCCGATGCGACCTCGTCGCCGCGACGAGCCGCACCGCGCGGCCACGCCGCTGGAACTCTTCTTCGACCTGTGTTTCGTGGTGGCGGTGGCACAGGCCGCCAGCAGCCTGCACCACGACGTCGCCGAGGGGCACCTCCGCCATGCGGTGACCAGCTACCTCATGGTGTTCTTCGCGATCTGGTGGTCGTGGGTGAACTTCACCTGGTTCGCCTCGGCCTACGACACCGACGACGACGTCTACCGGATCACCACGCTGGTGCAGATCTGCGGAGCGCTGATCCTGGCGGCCGGGGTGCCACCCGCCTTCGCCGGCGGCAACTTCACCGTGATCACCTACGGGTACGTGGTGATGCGGCTGGCCGCCGTCGTGCACTGGAGCCGCGCGGCGGCCGGTGATCCCCGGCACCGCGCGGCGGCGCGTCGCTACGCGATCGGCGTGAGCGTGGTGCAGGTCGGGTGGCTGCTGCGGCTGTTGCTGCCCGCGGAGTGGGGCATCGCGTCGTTCGTGCTGCTGGTGCTGGCCGACCTGCTGGTGCCGGCGGTGGCCGAACGCCCGGGGATGACCCCGTGGCACCCCCGGCACATCACCGAGCGGTACGGGTTGTTCACCCTCATCGTGCTCGGTGAGGCGGTCCTGGCCATCTCGATGGCGATCCAGACCGGGCTCGACGCCGGCGAGCACGACCTGTGGTCGCTCGCGGCGGCCGGCGCCGTCATCGTGTTCGCGCTCTGGTGGCTCTACTTCGACCGGCCGATCGAGGCGCCCGACCGGCTGCCGTACTCCTTGATCTGGGGTTATGGCCACTACCTGGTCTTCGGCGCGGTCGCCGCGGTCGGCGCCGGCCTGGGCGCGACGGTGGACGTCGAGCGGCACCTCGCGCACATCTCCGAGACCACCGCCGGGTACGCGGTGGCCATCCCGGTCGCGGTCTTCCTGCTCACGATCTGGGTGCTGCACGTGCGCCGGCACCAGCACGGCGCGGTGGTCGTCGCCTTCCCGGTGGTGGCGCTGCTCGCACTGCTGGCGCCGCTCGGCCCGGCCCCGGTGTACGTGCTCGCGGCCCTGCTGGTCGCCCTCGTGACGCTGACCGTGCTGCTGCGCGGCCGCGACCTCGGACCCGCAGCGACGGTGTCCGACCCGGCCTGACCCGACGCCGCGCGGAATCCGGTGCCCGAACTGCCGGACCGGCGTCGGTTGCGACGGCCGGAAAGTGGGCAGAATTGCGGCATGTATCGCCGCCGATGGTTGCTGGCCGACCAGCTCGGGCCACACTTCCTCGACGACCCCGATCAGCCGGTGCTGCTGGTGGAGATCCGAGAGCTGTTCCGCCGACGGCCGATGCACCGGCAGAAGGCTCATCTGATCCTGTCCGCGCTGCGCCACCGGGCGGCCGAGCTGGGCGACCGGGCGCTGCTGCTGCGGACCGGCACGTTCCGTGAGGCGCTGGCGCGGGTCGCCGAGCCGGTGGAGGTGTGTCATCCGCACTCCCGGGCGGCCCTGCGTTTCGCCCGTTCGGTGCCGGAGCTGACAGTGCTGCCACCTCGCGGGTTCATCACCAGCCGGGCCGACTTCGCCGGCTGGGCGGACCGCCCCCGGCGTGGCCCGCTGCGGGTGGCCGACTTCTACCGGTACGCGAAGCGGCGGCACGACATCCTGACCGCGCCGGCCGCAGCGGCCGGGCCGGGGCGTCGACCCCGCGCCGAGGGGCGGGACGCGTCGGCGGTGTCACCGCCGCCCCCACCGATCGTCGAGGACGACATCGACGCCGAGGTCCGCCGCGACCTGGACCGCTGGGCGGCCGACGGGGTGCGGTTCGTCGGCCGGGACGGCCCCCGGCGGCACCCGGCCACCCATGCCGAGGCGCAGGCCCGGCTGGCGCACTTCCTGACCCACCGGCTACCGGTGTACGGCCGCTACGCCGACGTAATGAGCGGCGACGACCCGGTGTTCGCGCACTCGGTGCTGTCGTCCTCGTTCAACCTCGGGTTGCTCCACCCGGAGCCGGCCGTGCGGGCCGCCGAGCAGGCGTGGCGGGACGGGACGGCCCCGCGGACGGCGGTGGACACCTTCGTCCGGGGGTTGCTCGGCTGGCGGGAGTTCCTCTGGCAGCTGTACTGGTACTTCGAGCCGCGCTTCCGGGGGGCGAACTGGCTGGCCGCGACCGAGCCCCTGCCGGAGTGGTTCGCCGAGTTGGACGCCGACGCCGTGGAGGCCCGCTGTCTGGCCGACGTCCTCGGCGGCGTCCGGGACCGGGCGTGGACCCACCACACGCCCCGACTGATGGTGCTGGGCAACTACGCGTTGCAGCGCGGCTGGCGGCCGACCGAGCTGGCGGACTGGTTCCAGCGCTGCTTCGTGGACGGCACCGACTGGGTGATGAACGCGACGGTGATCGGCATGAGCCAGTACGCCGACCTCGCCCGGCTGGACACCCGCCCGTACGCGGTGGACGGCACCGACATCGACGAGATCAGCGACTACTGTGCCGGCTGCCGCTACGCACCCGAGCAGGCGCTCGGCGAGCTGGCGTGCCCGTACACCGGGGGTTTCGAGAGTTTCCTGCACCGCAACCGGGGTCGGTTGGTGGGTGACCCGCGGCTCGCCGCCGAGCTGGCCCGCCGCGACGAGCCGGAGCACCGCGAGGCGGTGCTGGCCCAGGAGGAGAAGCGGGGCAGCACACCCCCGTGACCGGGACGCCGGTCACGCCACCTCACGAGCCGGGTCGACAGCGGCGTCGCCGGGGCGTTGCGCGGGTACGCCGGGGGTCGGCGGCGCCGGACGGACGACGCCCCGGTTCAGACCGGTGACCAGAAGCCGGTTGTACGAGGCCGGCAGGACCCGGGCCAGCAGGTCGGGCAGCTTCGCCGACCAGCCGATCAGCACCCGGCCCCGACGCCGCTCGACGCCGCGCAGGATCACCTCGGCGGCCCGCTCCGGCGAGATGGTGAGCAGCTTCTCGAACTGCGCCCGGCCGGCCGCGTACTCCTCGTGTGAGACGCCGCTGCCGATCCGGGCGTTCTCGGTGATGCGGGTGCGGATCCCGCCGGGATGCACCGACGTCACCCCGATGCCGTCGTCGACCAACTCGTGGCGCAGCGCCTCGGTGAAACCGCGCACCGCGAACTTGCTCGCCGAGTATGCGGTCTGCCCGGCCGGCGCGATCAGCCCGAACAGGCTGGAGATGTTGACCAGGTGCGCGCCCGGCTCCGCCTTGAGGGTGGGCAGCAGCGCGTGGGTCAGCTGCACGACGGCCCGGAAGTTGACGTCGATCACCCAGCTGAACTCGTCGAACGTCACCTGGTCGAACCGCCCGCCGAGGCCGACGCCGGCATTGTTCACCAGCAGTCGGACGCGCGGGTGACGCTGACCGATCTCTGCGGCCACCTGGGCGGTGGCCGTCACGTCGGCGAGATCCAGCAGGTACGTGTGCACCTGGCGGCCCGGGTGGTCGAGGCGGATCGCGGCGGTGACCGCCTCCAGCCGCTCGGCGTCACGGTCCAGCAGGACCAGATCACTGCCCCGGCGGGCCAGCGCGTGCGCCAGCGCCGCGCCGATGCCGCTGGCCGCGCCGGTGACCACGGCCGTGGCGCCGGCGAAGTCGAACCTCTGCACGATGGGTGCTCCTCTCCGGGCGGTTACCTACGAGCAGACGGACTGGTCGGGACGGGACGCTGGACGCCGGCGGGTGCGGCCACCTCGCCGGCCCGGCTGAAGCGCACACCCTCGTCGGTGAGCCGGCCGTGCCGCATCAACAGCACGTCACGGGCGTAGTTCTGGTGCAACCGCCACGGCGCGGCCGCACCCTGCTTGGGCAGGGCGTCAACGGCGCGCAGCACGTAGGAGGAGCGCAGGTCGATCAGCGGCACCCGCCGCGCGTCGGGCGGCGGGAGCGGGGTGACGACCTGCTGACCGGTGCGGTCCAGGTGCCGCAGCAGCCGGCAGACGTACCCGGCGACCAGGTCGGCCTTGAGCGTCCACGACGCGTTGGTGTAGCCGATGGTCAGGGCGAAGTTCGGCACGCCGGAGAGCATCATGCCCTTGTAGGCGACGCTGTTCGCCAGGTCGACGTCGACGCCGTCCACGCGCACTGTCAGACCACCGAGGGCCAGCAGGTTGAGCCCGGTCGCGGTGACCACGATGTCGGCGGGCAGCTCGTCGCCGGAGGCCAGCCGCACGCCGTGCGCGGTGAAGGTGTCGATGGTGTCGGTGACCACCGACGCCCTGCCCTGCGCGACGGCCGTGAACAGGTCGCCGTCGGGTGCCACGCAGAGCCGCTGGTCCCACGGGTCGTAACGGGGCGAGAAGTGCCGGTCGACGTCGTACCCGACCGGAAGCCGGCCCCTCGCGGCCCGGCGCAGCACCCGCTTCACCAGCCTCGGCGCACGCCGGCTGAGCTGGAAGTTGACGGTGGACAGCAGCACGTTCTTCCACCGCACCACCGGATACGCGGCCTTCGCCGGCAGCCGGCGCCGCAGCGCGTCGGCCAGCCGGTCCCGCGAGGGCAGCGCCATGACGTACGTGGGTGAGCGCTGGAGCATCGTGACGTGGGCGGCCCGCTCCGCCATGGCCGGCACCAGGGTCACCGCCGTCGCGCCGCTGCCGATCACCACCACCCGCTTGCCAGCGTGGTCGAGATCGTCGGGCCAGTGCTGTGGGTGCACCACCTGCCCGGCGTACGCGTCGAGACCGGGCAGCGCCGGGGTGTAACCCTCGTCGTAGCGGTAGTAGCCGGTGCAGGCGAACAGGAACGCGCAGGTCAGCACCACGGTTTCGGCGGTGTCGGTGCGCTGGGCGTGCACCGTCCAGCGGGCGGCGGCGCTGTCCCAGTCGGCGCGCAGCACCCGGTGCCGGAAGCGGATGTGCCGCTGCACGTCGTACTCCCGGGCGGTCTCCCGCACGTACTCCCGGATGGTCGTGCCGTCGGCGATGGCCTTCGGGGCGGTCCACGGCTTGAACGAGTAGCCGAGGGTGAACATGTCCGAGTCCGAGCGGATGCCCGGGTAGCGGAACAGGTCCCAGGTGCCGCCGACGGCGTCGCGCGCCTCCAGCACCGCGTACGTCTTGTCGGGGCAGTCACGACGAAGGTGGCAGGCGGCCCCGATGCCGGACAGGCCGGCACCGATGATCAGCACGTCGACGTGGTCGGAGGCCAAGGCGTTCCTCCATCCGGGGCGGTGGACGGACACTAACACCGCACCCGGATGGCCGGAAACTGCCGCGAGACCCCCCGCCGTCTCGCGGAGTTAGGAGGACGCCTTGGTGAAGGTCATGATCCAGTTGGTCTCCCAGGTCTGCTCACCGTCGGTGGAGAACGCCTGCTCCCAGCGGGCGGTGGTCGCGCTGATGTCCGACCAGACGAACCGGCAGCGCACCGGCCGTCCCTCGTGCTGGTCGTCGGCGTAGAAGCGGCCGACCCCGTCGACGAAGCGGCCCACCATGGGCGGCTGCCCCAGCACGCCGGTGTCGCTGCTCATCCAGTAGATCGCCCACTCCTGCCCCACGGGGTCGAAGATCCGGATCGTGGCGCCGGCCGAGCCCCTGGTCGGGAAGGTGATCTCGTCGAAGTGACCGCCGCCGGCGAAGAAGCCGTGCGCGACCGACACCCCGGGAAACTCCTCCCACTCGTCGGAGCCGACCAGGCGCTCGCGCAGCCGCCGGTTCACCACGTTCCAGGTGCCCACAAAGAAGTCGAAGTCGCCCATCAGCGGCCCACCGGCCCTTCCGCTCGCGTGTCACGCAGATAACCGATCAGATTCGGGCTCGCCGGCGTCAGCATGTGCCGGACCCAGGCGGCCCGCTCGTGCTCCAGCACCGCCAACTCCCAGACGCAGCCCACCGCCGGGCGGCGTAGGGGGACGAAGTGCGCCGGGTCGTCGTCGGGACAGTCCAGCGCCGGCTGCCCGGCCGCGGCGACACGGACCTCCACCGCGTTGTCCCACACCCAGGTGTACGCCAGCAGGTAGGCGCCGGTGTCCGCGCCCCGGTGCAGCACCACCCACCCGGCGGCCGGGGTGCCGTCGTCGACGACGTCGGCCAGCAACGCCGGCAACAGGTCGTACGCGGCCTTCTCCACCTCCGGCTCGATCGGCCGCTCCGGCTGGTCGACGTGGTAGCGCTTCAGTTGTCGACCGTCCACCGTGATCGGTCCCGGTGTTTTCAGATCCTTGTCGCGAAAAGCCATGCCGGGACCGTACGAGCGCTCCCCTGACAGCTAGTGTCAGTGAAGTGCGGGCCAGTCGACTCCTTTCCGTCCTGCTGCTGCTCCAGTCACACGGTCGGTTGACCGCCGCGCAGCTCGCCGACCGGTTGGCCGTGTCCCCCCGCACCATCTACCGCGACGTGGAGTCGCTGCACGCCGCCGGCATCCCGCTCTACGGAGAGGCCGGGCACGCCGGCGGCTACCAACTGGTCGACGGCTGGCGGACCCGCCTGACCGGGCTGACCGCCGACGAGGCCGACCGGCTCTTCCTGGCCGGTCTACCCGGCCCCGCCGACGAGCTGGGCTACGGCGACGTGGTCGCCGCGCTGCAACTCAAGCTGCACGCCGCCCTCCCCGCGCCGCTGCGCGACCGGGCCGCCCGACTCCAGCAACGCTTCCACCTGGACACCCCCGGCTGGTACGCCGACGGCGACGCCTCCCCCGAGCTGGCCCGCACGGCCGAGGCGGTCTGGCGGCAGCACCGCGTCGAGGTGCGCTACCGCGGCTGGAACGGTGAGGTGACCCGGGTGCTGGAGCCGTACGGCCTGGTGCTCAAGGGTGGCCGGTGGTATGTGGTGGCCGACCAGCCCGGCCGGGGCTCGCCGGCGACGTACCGGGTCAACCAGATCCTCGCGCTGACCCCCCTGGCGCAGGAGTTCGACCGACCCGCCGACTTCGACCTGCCGGCCTGGTGGCGGGCGCACGTGGTGCGGTTCCGCGCCCAGCTGCACCGCGACGAGGCAACCGTCCGGCTCTCCCCCGCCGGTCGCCAGCGCTTGCGGGAGATCGGCAGCGATCCGGTGGTGACCGCGGTGGACGCCAGCGCCGGGCCGCCTGACGCACGTGGCTGGGTGACCGCGGTGCTGCCGATCGAGTCGCTCACCCATGCCCACGGTGACCTGCTGCGCCTGGGCGCCGACGTCGAGGTGCTGACCCCGGTGGCGCTCCGCGAGCGTCTGGCCGCCACGGCGGCCGGGCTCGCCGCGCTCTACGGGCCGGGCTGAGAAGCTCCGCCATCTCCACAGTGGAGGTGGTGAGGACATCGATTGTCGGCACGATGTGCCACCCTGGGGACGTTCGCCCAGCGGTCACCGGAGGTGAGGGCCACGTTACGGCTACGTGCACTGGTCGCCGTCCCCGGCACCGGGCCGGTGACCCTCGACGTCCCCGCCGGCACCCTCGGCGCCCTGGTCGCACCGCCCCGGTTCGGCACGGCGGTCGCCCGGGTGCTGGCCGGGCTCGCCGCCCCGGTGACCGGTCGCATCATGGTCGGCGACCGGGACGTCACCACCCTGCCGCCGCCGCGCCGGCAGATCGGCTACGTGCCCGCCGGTGGCGCGCTGCTCCCCCAGCTCACCGTGCGTCGCAACATCGAGTACGGCCAGCGCAAACGCGAACGGGTGCACGAGGTTGCCGACGACTGGACGGCCACCGTTGTCGACCGTCTCGAGCTGGCGTTCTCTCTCACCCTGCTGCCGCACCAGATCAACGCCGCCCAGCGGTTCCGGGTGGCTCTCGCCCGGGCGGCTGCCTGCCTGCCCGAGGTGCTCGTCATCGACCTGCCGGCCGGGTCGGCGGGCGACAGCGCCCTCGGTGACCTGATGCCTCGACTCTCGCCACCGGCCTCCCCCGGGGTGGCGGTGCTGGTCTGCACCGCCGACCCGGCCACCCTCGCCGAGATCCCGGTGCGCCACGAGCTGGTCACCGAGCCGAGCGAGGCAACCCCATGACTCCGACCGTCCGACTGGGTCGCCGTACGCTGCTGCGGGCCGCCGCCGCGGGCGCTGCGGCCCTGGCCGCAGGCTGCTCCGGCGGGACCCGGTCGGTGCAGGTCGCGGTCGTCTGGAGCACCAGCGAGCTGGACCGGTTCCGCGAGGTCGTCGCCGACTACCCCGGCGACGTGCAGGTGGTCAGCGCCGGCAACGACATCGACGCGTTCCTGCGGGCCCGGCACCTGGCCGGCACCAGCCCGGACGTGGCGATCCTGCCGCGCCCCGGCCTGGTCACCGAGTACGCCCAGCGCGGCTGGCTGAGCCCGGTGCGCCCGTCCACCGAGTACGCCGTGCCCGACGCGCTGGGCGAGCTGCTGACCGCCGAGGGCCGGCGCTACGGCGTCTGGGTGAAGGCGGCGCACAAGTCACTCGTCTGGCACCTGCCGTCCGTGCTGTCCGAGCAGCCGGCCAACTGGGACGAGCTGGTCGCGCTCACCCGCCGGCTCGGTGCCGCCGCCCGGCGCGACGGCGGCCCGGCGCCCCTGGCCATCGGCGCGGCGGACGGGTGGGTGCTGACCGACTGGTTCGAGAACGTGCTGGCCGACGTGGCACCCGAGAGCTACAACATCCTCGCCCGTCCGGACGCCGACTGGCAGGCCAGGCCGGTGCGCGACGCCCTGGGTCGGCTCGCCGAGCTGTGGAGCGTCGACGGCGCGTTCCTCGGCGGCGGGCGTCGGGCCCTGCTCACCCAGTACGAGGAGTCGGTGATCCAGGTGGTGCACACCCGGCGTGCGGTGATGCTCTTCGGGGCCGACTTCACCGCCGACGTCGTCGGCCCGTTCCAGCGGGGCCCGGAGGCACCGACCACGTTCCCGTTCCCGGGCGCCCGGCCGGGCGGCGGCCCACTGATCGTCGGCGGGGACGCCGCGGTGGCGTTCACCGGCGCCCAGGGCGGGGTCGAGTTGGTCGAGTGGCTCACCAGGGCCGGCTCGTTCGGGCCGTGGCTGCGCGCCGGCGGCTATCTCTCGCCCAACACCAACGTCCCGATCAGCAGCTACACCGACCCGGTCGGCCAGCAGTTGGCCCGGGAGATGCAGGCGCCCGGCACGTTGCGTTTCGACCTCTCCGACCAGCTGCGCGGCGCGTTCACCGGCTCGGACGGGGTCGGCATCTGGCGGATCATGCAGGGCTTCTTCGCCGACGTCACCGACGGCGTCGGCGCCGACGAGGCGATCCGCCGCGCCACCGGTCAGCTCGCTCTGGCGGCCCGCAGCCCGGGTGGCGGCCGATGAGTCAGGTGCGGGTCCTCGGCGAGCTGGCGGTGCTCGACGACGTCGGGCCGCCCCGGCGCGGCCGGGCCTATCCGGCGGCGGGGGCGACCTCCGCACTGTTGCTGCCGGCCGCGGTGCTGCTCGGTGGGCTCGTGCTCTGGCCGGTGCTGCGGACCATGCACGCCAGCGTCACCACCGGTGGCCGCTGGGTCGGCGCGGAACACTTCCGCACCGCGCTCGCCGCCCCGGGCACCGGCGCGGTGGTCGGCCGGACGGTCCTCTGGGCACTGCTGGTGCCGGCGGTCGTGACGGCACTGGGCTATCTGCTCGCCGCCGCCTCCCGCCGCTCCCAGGAGGGCGGGCTGGTCCGGTTGATCCTCCTGGTGCCGGTGGCGTTGCCCCTGGTCGTCACCGGGGTGACCTTCCGGCTGATGTACGACCCGGACCCGCGCCGAGGGCTGGCCACCCTGGTCGCGGCCCGGCTGACGGGCCGCTCGTACGACGACGCGCCGCAGCTGCTCGGGCCGGGGCTGGTCACCGTGGCGCTGATGTCGGCGTTCGTCTGGGCCTGGGTGGGGCTGGCCGTGCTGGTCTTCCGGTCCGCGCTGGACGCGGTGCCGTCGAGTCTCGCCGACGCGGTCCGCGCCTACGGCGGGGGGCGTCGGCATGTCCTGTGGGACGCGCAGTGGCGGCCACTGCTGCTGCGCACGACCGCTGTGGTGTTCGCGTTGGTGGCGGTCGGCACCAGCCGCACGTTCGACCTGATCCTGGTGATGACCCCCGGCTCGGTCCGGGACGAGGCCTCCGTGCTCGCGCTGCGGATCTGGCAGACGTCGGGCGGCACCACGACCGGCGACGGCGCGGCGCTAGGAGTGGTGTGGCTGGTGGCTGTCGTCGGCGGGATCATGGTGGCCGCGCTCTTCGTCCGACAGGCCTGGCCCCCGCCGCGCGCCGAGGCGGCCCCGGAGCCGGGCCCCGTCGCCCCGCCCCGACGGGTGTTCCGGCTGCTCGCGGCGGGCGCGGCGATCGCCTGGCTGGTGCCGCTGGGGGTGCTGGTCGCCACGTCGGCACACGGCAGGGTGGACGCCGCCGCGCGGGGCTGGTGGTCGGCGCCGCCGAACGGCGAGTCCTACCGCGACCTGGTCACCGGCACCGAGCTGTGGCACACGCTGGGCTTCACGCTGCTCCTGGCCTCCGCGGTCACCGCAACGGTGCTGGTGGTCGCGCTGTTGGCCGCGTACCCGTTGGCCTGGTTGACCGGGCCGGCCGCGCAGGCCACCGGGCTGGTGCTGCTGGCGGCCAGCGTCGTGCCGATCCAGGTCATCGCCGGGCCGGTCAACGAGGTGCTGGGCCTGGTGCTCTCCTCCGGCACGGCCCAGGGCCTGGCCCTGGTGCACATCGCGCTGGGTGTGCCGTTCGCGGTGCTGGTGCTGCGCAACGCGTTCGCCGACCTGCCGGTCGAGCAGGTGCGCGACGCCCGGCTGGGCGGGCGTCGGTGGTGGCACACCCTGCGCCGGTTGGCCCGGCACAACCTGTCGGCGGTGGTGGCGGTCTCCGTGCTGGAGTTCGTCCAGGTCTGGAACGACCTGGTGGTGGGTCGGCTGTTCAGCGGGCCGGGGGCGTCGCCGCTCGGCCCGTTCCTGGCCGAGCAGACCCGCAGCTTCGTGAGCAACAGCGGCGCGCTGGCGGCCAGTTCGGTGCTCGCCTCGGTGCTGCCGGTGGTGCTGGTGGTGCTGTCACGGCGGCACCTGGTCGCCGGGCTCGTCTCTGGAGGTGTCCGCTGACCCGGCCGGGCGGTGGCCGCCGCAGCTCCCGTTGGCCGGCGCTGATCGCGATCGGCGGGGTGGTCAGCGGTGTCCTCGCCAACGTGGTCAGCAACCTCGCCAGCGACCTGCTCTCCGGGCTGGCGGCCAGCGTGCTCGGGCCGACGAGCATCGCCCTCGCCGTCGGGGGCATCGTCGGCTTCGTGGTCTACGAAGTGCGTCGCCGCCGGGCCGACCGGGAGGTCGACCCCGAACCGACGGATGTGCTCACCGCGCCGTCCACCGGCGCGCCCACCCTGCCCTACACGGCCGAGTTCACCGGTCGCGAGGACCATGTCGAGGCGGTGCTCGGGCTGCTCGCCCGCGAGCACGCGGTGGCCGTGTTGGGCCGCCGCGCGGTGGGCACCTCCGCGTGCGCGGTGCAGGCCGCGAACCTGTGCCGGGACGACTTCCCCGACGGGCAGTACTACCTCGACCTGCGGCGGCGCGGTCGAGCTCACTCGGCCCGGCAGGTGCTCACCGCGTTGGCCCGGATCCTGGGCACCGCCCCGCCGGTCTCCGGCCGGCCGGACGCGCTCGCCGCCGCCGCCGACGCCCTGCGCGGTCAGCTCGACGGCCGCCGGATCCTGCTGGTGCTCGACAACGTCGACCGACCCGAGCAGGTGTGGCCACTGCTGCCACCCACCGCGCGCACCTGCCGGCTGCTGCTCGCCGGCGGTCCGGCGCTGGTGGGGCTCAAGGGTGTGGTCGCACACTGGATCGCCGAGCCGGGCACCTCCGAGGCGGTCGAGCTGTTCGCCGCCGCCGGTGGGGCCGCCCCCGCCGCCCGGGTCCGCCGTGCCGACCCCCGCACCGACCCGGAGGTCTGCGAGATCGTCGACCTGTGCGGCCGTCAGCCGCGCACCGTCCGTGCGCTCGGTTACCGCACCGCGCAGCACGGCTGGCGGCACTCCGACCTGCTGGACGCGCTCCGTCGCGCCGTGCAGACACCGCCACACCAGCGGCTCGCCGTCTCGCCGGCCGCACGTCTGATCACCGAACGGGACACCGCGTACCGGGCGTTGACCCGCGGGGCCCGACGGTTGTACAGGGTGATGTCGCTGACCCCCGCCCCGGTCGACCGGCCGACCATCGCCGCGCTGGCCGGGCGGCACCCCGAGCGGGTGTCCACGCTGCTCGACCAGTTGGCCGCCGCGGCGTTCGTGGTCGGCGCGCCCGGCGACCGGTACGAGATCCGCCCGCTGCTGGCCGCCAGCGCCCGGCTGCACCTGCGCGACGCGGATCCGGCCCGGGCCCGGGTCGCCGCGCAGGCCCGACTGACACGACACCTGGCCCGCAGAGCCGAACGGCACGCGGCCAACCTGGCGGTGCTCGGCACCCCACCGGACCGGGAGTGGTCGTTGCCGCTGGACGACGACCCGTACGGCTGGTTCGACCTGCACCAGGAGCTGCTGCTGGCGGTGGTGCGGGTGCCGGCCGGCGCGGCCGAGACGCTGCCCCGCCGGGTGCGCCGGTGGTGGTTCCGGCTGGCCGTGGCGCTCTGCGGCTGGCTGGCGTACGCCGAGCGGCTCGACGAGTGGGAGCAGGTCTGCCGCACCGTGCTGGCCACCCCGACGGCCGACGACCGACCGGAGATCGCCGGGTGGGCGCACAACGAGTTGGGTGTGCTGCGCCGTCGCCGGCACGACCCACACGGCGCGGCGGCCGCGTTGACCCTCGCGGTCAACGAGCGCGGGCGACGGGGCACCGCCCAAGCGCGGATGAACCTGGGCCTGGCGCTGCTGGACCTGGGGCAGCTCGACGACGCGGTGGAGCACCTGGAGATGTCGCGTCGGCACCGCTCGGGGGCCGACCGCGCCGGGCACGCCCTCACCGACCTGGGTCTGGGCGCGGCACAGCTGGCCCGCGGTGAGCTGGACATCGCACACCACCACCTGGTGCGGGCGGCCAACACGTTCCGGTCGGTGGGTGACGCGCGCGGATACGCGGCGGCGCTGACCAACCTGGTGCTGGTGCACGCGGCGCTCGGCGAGCACCTGGACGCCGCGCAGGCGTGGCGGGCCGCGCTGCACGAGTACGAGTCGGTCAACGACCCGACCAGCCGGGCGACGGCGCTGCTCAACGCCGGGGCGACGCTGCTGAGCAGCACGCCGGGTCAGGCGCACACGGCGTACGAGCTGCTGGCCGAGAGTCGGCGTCTGCGCGAGGAGGCACGGCCCACGGCGGGGCTGGCGCGCACCCTGCTCTACCTGGGTGACGCTGCCGCCGCGCTGGGCGACCATGCCGACGCGCGGCGGCACTGGGCGGACGCGGCGGCGGTCGCCGAGGAGGTCTCCGACGATCAGGGGCTGGCCGCGGCCGACGCCCGACTTGAGGCCGACGCCACGGACCGCGTGACGTAGGTCGCTCAGGTTGGTCGGTGGCACGGCTCTGGGAGACTCTGTGATCGTGGACGCGCTCTCGGTACGGGGACTCAGTCGCAACTTCGGCAACCTGGTCGTGCTCGACGACGTGAGCTTCACGCTCGCGGCGGGCCGGATCGCGGTGGTGCTGGGCCCCAACGGCAGCGGCAAGACCACCCTGCTGCGCTGTGTCGTCGGCGCGGACCGACCGGACGCGGGCGAGGTGCGGGTGCAGGGCCGCCGGGCCGACGAGACCGACCCGCAGGTGCGGGCGCTGGTGGCGGCAGCCCTGGACGACATCGACTTCTTCCCCGACCTGTCCGTGGTCGAGCACCTGGAGCTGGTGGCGTACGCCCACGGGGGTGACGCCGAGCCGGTCGAGGAGGTCCTCGCCGAGCTGGGTCTGGAGCCGGCCCGCGACCAGCTGCCGGTGACCCTGTCCAGCGGGCAGCGCCGCCGGCTGGCGTTGGCCTCGTGTTTCGTTCGGCCGCGCCGGGTGCTGATCCTGGACGAGCCCGAACAGCGGTTGGACGTGCGCGGGCGGCAGTGGCTCGCCGAGCGGCTGCTGCGGGAACGCGAAGCCGGGACGGCCGTGCTGCTGGCCTCACACGATCCGGAGTTGATCGACGCGGTGGTCGACGAGCGCATCGAGATCGGCCGGTGACCGCCCCGCCGGCCACGATCGCCGACACGCCGGCCGGGGTGCCCACCGCCCGGCAGCTGCGGACACACCTGCGCAAGGCGCGCAGCCGACACCACGACCACTCCCTCGGCGACGTGCTGGGTGACGCGTACGTCATGGTCCTGTTCGGGGCCATGTACGGCTGGTTCGCGATCAGCGCGAGCCGCGACCTGCTGGACTCGCCCACGGTGGGGCGGGCCGAGCCGGGCGTGCGGTGGTGGTTGGCGGTCGCCGCGCTGCTGGCCGGCGCCGGGCTCGCCTGGCGTGGCCTGCGCGCTCTCGGGCCGCTGCTGGTCACCCCGGCCACGCAGAGCTGGGCGACCAGTGCGCCGGTGGACCGGCGGGCCTGGCTGGCGCCGCGCTTCGTCCTGCTGCTGGTGGGTGCCGCGGCCGGCACCGCGGCGCTCGGGGTGGCCGTGGCGGCGCTCGGCGGTGTCACCGACCTGGCGGCGCTGGGTTGGGCGGCCGGGGCCGGCGCGGGGTGGGGTGCGGCCGCGCTGGCGCTCAGCGTCGTCGCCCAGAGCAGCCGGGCGGGTCGGCGGTGGCCGACCCTGGTCGGCGCGGTGCCGATGGTGGCCGCTGCGGCCATCACCGCCCTGGTGGTGCTCGTCGGTCGTTTCGGCGACGGGCTGCCCCGGCCGGCGACGATGCCGACGGTCGCGCTGTTCGCCGCGGCGGTGCCCCTCGTGGGCGCGGGCACCATCCTCGCGGTACGCGCGTTGCCCCGGGTCGACCGGGCCACGCTGACCACCGGCGCCCAGTTCGCCAACGCCGCCTCCACAGCCATGATTCTCCTGGACCCGAGCCTGCTCGCCGGCCTGGTGGAGAGCCGGCGTTGGCGTCGGATCGGCCGGGTTCGCAGCAGCCGCTTCCTGCCCGGCCCCGGCTGGTGGGCGTTGCTCCAGGCCGACGTACGCCGGTTGCGCCGCCACCCGAGCGCCGTGCTGATCTGGGCCGCCCTGATCGGGGTGCAGTATGCTGCCGCGCTCGCCCTGCCCGGGCTGGCCGGGGCCGCGCAGGTGGTGTTCGCCTACCTCGCCGTCGACCGGCTGACGGGTGGTCTGCGGTCGGTCAGCCGCTCACCCGGGCTCCGCCGGGCGCTCGGTGGCAGCGACACCCTGCTGCGGGGGATCCACGTGGTGGTGCCGGCGATCGGCGCCGGTCTGTGGTGGTTGCTGACCCTGCCGACGGTCGACCCGGGGCCGGCCTGGCTCGCGGCGACTCTGGCGGTCGGGGTGGTGCTCGCCGCGTTCCGGGCCGGCACCCGCCCACCGATCAACTACGGCGGCGCGACTGTCAACACCCCGTTCGGGATGGTCCCGGTCGACCTGATGCGACAGGGTTCACGCGGGCCGGCGCTGCTCGCCGTGCTGGTCCTCGTCCAACTGTTCCTGGGCTGAGGCCGGGCGGACCCACGCTGAGACGCTCGGCGTGACCCTCGCCCTCCCGAACGACAGGAGTCAGGCGGTGTCGCCGGGCACGAGGTGGCGGTAGCCGGGGATCGTCTCGGTGAACCAGCCGGCGACGCTGGCCAGGCCACGCTCGTTGAGCTGCGCGTCGTGGATCGGATACGCCGCCGCAGCGCCCACGGCGGCGGCGAATCGGATCGCCTCGTCGAGGCGCAACCACGACCCCTGGGCCGGGACGAGCAGTGTGTGCACCGGCTCGTCCGGCACGTGCAGGGAGTCGCCGGGGTGGTAGAGCCCGGCACCGACCAGGTAGCCGAGGTTGGGGCAGTCCGGTTGCCCCTCGTGGATGGCGGCGTGCCGGCCGCCGTGGGCGCTGACCTCGATGCCCGCCGCCGTGAAGCGTTGCCCGGCGCGGACCCGGGTCACCGGCAGCGGCGCGAGATCCGGCAGTCGGGCGCCCTCGGGGGCGTACACCGGGACGCCGAGGCCGGCGAGCCGCAGGACGTCCACGTGGTCGGTGTGCTCGTGGGTGACCAGGACGGCGTCCGCGCCGACCAGGGCGCGCGGCTCGCTCCACGTCCCCGGGTCGATGACCAGCACCCCGCCGCCGTGCTCGACCCGGACACAGGCGTGCGTGAATCGGGTGATCCGCATCCGGCGACGGTACGCCCTCGGCGGCCAGGGACGTGGCGATTGGGTCGGCCCGCTCGGGGTAGTGCGAACCACATGCCCCAGCGATACGAGAACTACCCGAGGATCGCCGTGGTCACCGGTGCGGACTCCGGCATCGGCAAGGCCTGCGCGGTCGCGCTGGCCGAGGCCGGCTTCAACATCGGCATCACCTGGTACGGCGACCCCGACGGCGCCGAACGGACGGCGACCAAGGTCCGCGCCACCGGTCGTCGCTGCGAGGTCGCCGGGGTGGACCTGACCCGACTACCGGAGGCGGCGGCGGTCGTGGACGAGCTGGCCGACCGACTCGACGGCGTCGGGGTGCTGGTCAACAACGCCGGCACCGGCGCCTCGACGCCATTCGTCGACACCGGCTGGGAGCAGTGGCGCGAGGTGCTCGCCGTCGACCTGGACGCGCCGTTTTTGTGCGCACAACGGGCCGCGCGACGGATGCTGGCCGCCGGCACCGGCGGGCGGATCATCAACATCACCAGCGTGCACGAGCACGCGCCCCGGGTGGGCTCCGCCGCGTACTGCGCCGCCAAGGGTGGGCTGGGTCTGCTGACCCGGGTGATGGCACAGGAGCTGGCCGCCGAGGGGATCACCGTCAACGCGGTCGCCCCGGGTGAGATCGCCACACCGATGACCGGCATGGAGGACGTCGACCCGTACACCCAGGACCGACCCGGCGTGCCGGTGGGACGACCGGGCGACGCTCGCGAGGTCGCCGCAGTGGTCGCGTTGCTCGCCTCCCCCGCCGCCAGCTACGTCACCGGGGCGTCCTGGCCGGTCGACGGCGGCATGCTGCTGATGGGCCCACAGGCCAACTCGTTGACCAGCGACGACTGGCGTTCGGTCTGAGCGCCGGTCAGTTCCTCTCGGCCGCGGCCGTGCGCAGGATGTAGAGGAACTGCGCGCCGAACGCCGCCAGCGCGACCACCACCCCGGCCGGGATCGCGAGCGTGTGCCCGACTCCGGCCAGGCCGGCCAGCAGTGCGACCCCGAGCCCGACCAGCAACGCATTGACCGCGCCGACCAGCGCGGCAGTGGTCAGCAGGAACTCCCAACGCCCGCGCTCGATGCCCACCAGGGACCAGGCCGATCGCATCGTGCCCTCGTCGGTCACGGCGTCGGCGAAGAAGTCGTGCTGGCCGGCGAACCGGTGGTGGTAGTACGCGCGGATGCGCTGGATCCTCCACAGGTCCAACGAGTTCTCGACTGTCGTCTCGACGAGCCGCAGGAAGGTCAGCAGCCCGATGACCACCAGGGTCGGCAGCACCGCGCCCAGGTAGGGCCGGACCAGCTTGTCGTTGCTGGCCACGAAGCCCAGCCCGATCAGGGCGGCCGACAGGACGGACAGGTAGATGGTGGCCCGGCCGGTGGACTCGGCGACGGTGCCCGAGCGGGCGGTCTCCAGCGCGAAGTGCTCGGTGGTCAGGGCGGTCAGCAGCGCCTGTTCACGTTCACTGTCGTTCATCAGAGCCCACCCTGCGTAGTCGCACACTGCCGTTACCGTCACCCTAGGAGCGGTGGTAACGGTCCGGTCGGCGAAACCGATGGCCCCGAACAGGACAGCGAGCGGCAAACCGGGCACGTATCCTCCGCATCCTGGTGATTTGCGGGCGGCGGTGGGCCGGCCGACGAGGAAGGGGGACCGGATGCCCGAGTGGGCTGGTCGGGGCGGGCGGCAACGACGCGCCTTCGTCGTCGGTGGGGCACTGCTCGGGGTCGCCGTCGTCATGCTGGTGGGCGCCTGGCGCAGCACCGGCTTCCTCAGCGACCTGCTGCTCAACCTCGGTGCCAGCGTGGTGCTCGCGGCCATCTCGTACGTCATCTTCGACCCGCTGTTCGAGGAGGCCCGTAAGGCGCGGGTGCAGGAGCACCTGAGCTTCGACCAGCAGGCGTTCGTGAGCCGGCTGAACCGCTCCGGACGCCGGGTGCGCATCCTCGACACCTGGACGATCCTGCTGGAGCAGCGGCACCGCGAGGAGACCCTGACCGCGATACGAGCGGCGCTCGGCAACGGCGCCCAGGTGCAGTTGCTCCTGCTCGACCCGGACTGCACCGCCGCCCAGCAGCGCTCCGAGGAGTTGGAACGGCAGCGGGTGGACGTGCCCCGACAGATCCGCACCAACCTGCGCCACCTGGCCGCCTTCAGCGACGCCCTCGACTCCCGGCTACGGCAGCGCCTGCAGGTGCGGCTCTACGACGCGTCCCCGTCGATCCAGCTCTACCAGTGGGACGGGCGGGCGTTGATCTCGTTCTTCCCGATCGGGAAGCTGTCGTTCAACGTGCCTCAGCTGGAGGTGGACATGGACAGCCCGTGGGGCGGGTTCGTGCACGCCCGGTTCGAGGAGTTGTGGGAGCACGAGCAGGCCACCCTGAACCTGGAGCGGTACTGGTCGGTCGTGGTCACGCTGCGCCACGACGACTCGGACGTGGTCGAGGTGCGCGTGCCGTACGTGACGGTGGACGGGCAGCACTACGTCGACTGCCGCGGGTTCCGGGTGACCGGGCCGCTGACCGTGCGGGCCATGCTGCCGCCCCGCGCGCCCGGGGCGTCCCCCGCGGTGTTCGCGCTGGCCGAGCCCGCCGACGGCGACCACACGCCGGCCGACGCAGTGAAACGGCACTTCGACCAGAAGTACGGGCACGACGACGGGGACCGGGCGATCTACCGGTTGGTGCCGCCACCGGGTCACTCCCGTACCCCGGCTCCCCGCTCGGCGGCGGCCGGTGACACGCACGGACGGTGACCCCGACCCGACCGGTCGGCTCGGCGCGCGAAACAATGGTGGCCTCGCCCCGGACACCAGGAGGACCGGCCACGTGTCGCCCAGCCCCGCACCGCCGCCCGGGTCGGCGCAGTTGCGTGCCGACTGCGGACGTTGCTTCGGCCTGTGCTGCGTGGTGCCCGCGTTCGCCCGGTCGGCGGATTTCGCGATCGACAAGCCGGCCGGGCAGGCATGCCCCAACCTGGGCCCGGACCACCGCTGCGGCATCCACACCGAGCTGCGGCAACGCGGGTTCCCCGGTTGCACGGTGTTCGACTGCTTCGGTGCCGGCCAGCAGGTCTCCCAGGTCACCTTCGGCGGGCGCGACTGGCGGGGCGCGCCGGAGACGCTGCCGGCCATGGCGGAGGCGTTCGCCGTACTGCGGCCCCTGCACGAACTGCTCTGGTACGTCACCGAGGCGCTGACGCTGCACCCGCCGGCCGACCTGCGCGACGAGCTGGCCCGCGCCCGCGCCGAGACGGCGGCACTCACCGAGGGTGACCCGACGCGCCTGCGCACGGTGGACGTCGCCGCGCAACGGGACCGGGTCAACCCCCTGCTGTCCCAGGCAAGCGACACGGCCCGCTCCCCCGGGGGCGTCGACCACCGGGGCGCGCGCCTGCCCGGCGCCGACCTGCGCCGGGTCGACCTGCGCCGGGCCAACCTGCGCGGGGCGCTGTTGATCGGCGCCGACCTGCGCGGCGTCGACCTGAGCCTCGCCGACGTCACCGGCGCGGACCTGCGCGGTGCCGACCTGCGGGGCAGCGACCTGCGGGACACCCTCTTCCTGCACCAGTCCCAGCTGGATGCCGCTCGGGGCGACGTACGCACCGGTCTGCCGGCGACGCGCACCCGGCCACCGCACTGGACGGCGCTGCCGCTCACCCCGGTCCGCCAGCCGTCCCGGGCCACGGCCCGTCGCGGCCGGCGCCGATAGGGCGGCCTGACCCGCGTCGCGTCAGTCCTGGGTCAACTCCAGGAAGCCGGCGTGGACCGGGCACTGCGGGCAGCGGGCGCGGTCGCAGAGCCGGCAGAGGCGGGCCAGGCTGCGGTCGTCCGCCACCTCGTCGTGCAGGAGGACGCGGGCGATGTCGGCGAGTTGGTGGCGTTGCTCGGCGGTCAGTGGGGCGAGCAACGCGGTCAGCGCCTCCTGCCGCTCGTGCAGGACGCACGCGGCCGCGGCCGTCCCGTCGGTGGTGAGGTGCAGGGCACGGCTGCGCGCGTCGGCGCCGGGACGCCTCTCCACCCAGCCCTGCTCCCGCAGTCGCCGGACCAGGTGCGCGACGCCGGGCTGGGTCAGCCCCAGCACCTGGCCCAACCACTCGGCGGTCACCCCCGGCTGGTCCTTGAGGACGATGAGCGCCTCGGCGAGCGCACCGCCGGCCCCGACGGACGCGCTGGCCGACGCGCGTATGCGCGAGCCGACGAGCAGGGCGAGTGCGCCGAGCAGGTTGGGCGAGCCGTCCTCGGGTAGATTCATAAGTCATGAATGTACCCCGGCGAGCGATGCTCCTCATCGTGTTGATGACCGTGGCGCAGCTCCCGGTCGCGCTGCGGCAACTGCTCGTCGTGCTGCTCGGCCACCAGAACACCGGCAGCTTCGCCACCGCCGGAGTGGCCAGCGCCGGCTGCGGGATCGGGTTGGCGCTCACCGCGCCACTGGTCGGCCGGCTCCTGGGTCGGCTCGGTGCCCGGCCGGTGCTCCTCGCCACCGGCCTCGCCCACCTGCTCGCCCTGCTCGGACTGGCCGTCACCACCGAACCGGTGGCGTTCGTGGCCCTGGCCACCGTGGCCGGGCTCAGCACGCCACCGGCCGTTGGCAGTGGACGCTCCCAACTGGCCCGGATGGTCCCCGCCACCGCGCTGGCCCGCACGTACGCGGTCAACGCCGTCGGGCAGGAGCTGCTGTACGTGGGCGGCCCCCTCGCGGTGACGCTGAGTCTGCTGATCAGCGGCCCCACGGCCGCACTGCTCGTCTTCGCCGTCATCGGCACCGCCGGGCTGCTCGGCATGGTCGCCGTGCTGCCGCCACGCGACGTCGAACGACAGCCCGGCGGGAAGCGGTCCGCGCTGCCGGGTCGGGCCACCCGTCGCACCGTCGTCGGCACCCACATCGGCTACATGGTCAGCATCGGCGCCATGTGGGTGCTGGTGCCCGCGTTCGCCACCACGGTCGGGCACCCGGACCAGGCCGGGCTGCTGGTGACCATCTGGTCGGTGGGCAGCCTGGCCGGTGGCGTGCTGCTGGCCCGCCGGGGCCGACCCGGCAGCCCGGCGGGGGCGTACCTGACGCTGCTCGGCACGTTGGCCGTCACCTCGCTGGCGCTGCTGCTGCCCCGCAGCGTGCCGCAGATGGCCGTCGCGCTGGCGGTGTTCGGTCTCGCGCTGGCACCGTTCCTGGCCGTCACCGACGAGATCCTCGCCCGGTCCACCCCGGCGGACCAACTCCCCGAGACGTACGGCTGGTTGCAGACGGCGGGGCAGCTCGGCATCGCCGCCGGCTCCGCGGCCAGCGGCGCGGTCAACGACCACCTCGGTAACACTCCGGCGTTCCTGGTGGCCTGTGGCGCGCTGGCGGTGGCGCTGACCGTCGCGCTCAGCCGTCGCCGGACGCTGCGGCTGCCGTCCGCTCCCCCACCCACCGAGACGGTCGGACCGGCGGTCACCGCCGGCGGGCGAGGTTTCGGCCGTGACGACGCCGGGTAGCCAGCGCCGACGCGGACCGGCATCGACGGGAGGCACGGCGTGGGCTACCGAAATCGCCAAGGTGAGCAGCCGGGCGACCCGCAGCACAGCGAGGACGAGGCCGGCCAGGTGCCGTTGGTGCAGGTCGAGGCGGACACCGAGGTCCCGGCCCCGGAAGACACCGACGTACGGCCGGACATCGTCACCGAGGACAACAGCGCGGGCATGACCGGCGGCTCGTCCGGCAGCAGCGGCGGCGGGTCGAGCATGCCGGGGCACCCCGACGCGGCCCGCTGACCCGGGCTCAGCGGCTGGCCAGTGCGGCTCGCGCCTCGGTCATGCCCTTGTTGGCCAGCCCGTCGGCCCGCTCGTTCTCCGGGTGACCGTTGTGCCCCTTGACCCACAGCCAGGTGACCTGGTGCCGCTCGCAGGCCGCCTCCAGCCGCTGCCACAGGTCGGCGTTCTTCACCGGCTGCTTCGCGGCGGTCAGCCAGCCGTTGCGCTTCCAGGACGCCAGCCAACTGGTGATGCCGTTGCGCACGTACGTGCTGTCGGTGTGCAGCTCGACGGTGACCGGCCGGTTCAGGCTCTCCAACGCCTGGATGGCCGCCATCAGCTCCATCCGGTTGTTGGTGGTCGGGGTGGCCTCGCCACCGCACAACTCCCGCTCGTGGTCGCCGTAGCGCAACAGCACACCCCAACCGCCCGGCCCGGGGTTGCCACTGCACGCCCCGTCGGTCCAGATCTGCACGCCCCTGCCGGCCGCCGCGTCCACCATGCCCGGCAACCTACCGGGCGGTGACCTCGTCCTCCCCTCTCGGGGGGCCGGCGCGCCGAGGCGGCAGCCCTGGGTGCCCCACTCCCGGGGCAGCTCGACAGGCGGCGCAGGAGACGACGCCGGTCAGGTCAGGACGACGCCGGTCAGGTCGGGCGGGGTGCTCCACCCGCGCGGGGCTCCGAGCCCAGCGGGTCGCCCACCACGGCAGGCGGGACGGCCGGCGCCGGGCGGGTCGGGCGCAGTCGGTCGCGGACGCGGTGTGCCGCGTCGCCAGCGGTGGCGGCGATCATCGGCAGCAGCCGGGTCGAATTCATGATCGCGACCTCCTCGGCCGGGGTGGTGACGCCGTCGAGGAAGCGCAGCACCCGCTCGGCCGGGTTGCGGTCGAAGAGCCGGTCGAAGAAGTCCGGACCGCCGACCCCGCCCCGGTCCAGCGCCCGCAGAGCCACCGCGTCCATCCAACGGTGCCGGCGCGGGTACGCCGCCCGCGGCACCGGGGGTCGTCCCGCCGCGAGGGCACGGGCCACCTGGTCGGCCTGTCGGTACATGGCGGAGAAGGTGAAGCCGGTGGAGGGGCGGGTCGCACCACCGGCCGTACCGAGCCGGACCACCCGGGGTGAGGGCCGGGCCGGGAACGGCGCGTCGGTCATCGGGATCACCCCGTTCTCCACCTCGCGCACGCGCAGCCCGGCAGGGTCCAGGCCGAGCAGGTCCCGGTAGCCGGCCAGCGCCGCGTCGTACCCGGCGTCGGTGAGCAGGTCGGGCGAGAACTCGGTGTACTCGACCAGGGCGTACCTGTCGCTCACTGGCAGCACGTAGCCGAAGGAGACGCCCCGGGGCGGCTGCGGGGTGCGGAAGTCCATCAGCACCGCGCGCGCCGGGTCGAAGACGGGCCGGTCGGCCTCCAACCACCAGCCGCGGAAGTGCTGCAACCAGGTGGTCCGCCCCGCTCGCGCCGGCGGGCGGGGGCGGGAGTCGAGCACCCAGCCGGCCCGTACGGTCTGCCCGTCGCCGGTGCGCACCAGCACCCGTGTGCCGTCGTCGGTCACCGTCTCGGCGGGTGCGACGATCCGGGTGGCGTCCAGCCGGCGCTCGGCTGCGGCAGCCCGGTCGTAGACCGGGCCGGAGCGGAGCATGGCGTACCTCAGCGGGGTCAGGTCCAGGACGCGGCGCCGGGCCGGTGTCGCCACCTCGACCTGCTGCCAGCTCGCACTGAGCAGCGGGTCCAGATCGGTGCCCGGGTGGCCCCAGAACGCCCAGGTGCGGTCCTGACCGCGCCGACGGACCGGATCGACGACGGCGATGCGCAGATCCCGCACATCGTGCCGGTCCAGTGCGGCGAGCAGCAACGACGCCGCGCCGCCACCGCCGAGCAGCGCGAGGTCGACATCGAGCGGCGCGGAATCGGTCACCGCACCACGCTGCCACACCGCCGCGGGCGGCCGCGCGCCGCCACCCGGCACAGGGCTCAGGGCACCGGCGTGGGCCGCTGCTCGGCCGGGGGCGGATCGGCGTAGGCACGTGCCACCGTCGCGCGGTCGAAGACCCGCCAGGTGGCCAAGGAGACGCCGATGGCCACCACCAACCCGACCCAGTACGGCGCGGTGATGCCGAACCGGGCGGCGAGCAGCCCGCCGAGCAGTGCGCCGACGCAGTTGCCCCCCGCCGCCACGAAGAGGGTCGTGCTGGCCACCCGTCCCTGCAGTGTCGGTGGGGTGAGTCGTTGGCGCAGGGAGTTCGCCACGATGTTCCACAGCGCGCTGTGCACGCCGAAGGCGAAAAGCGCGATCCCGACCACGATGGTGCTGCGCGAGGCGGCCAGCGCCAGGTGCAAGCCCGCCTCGATCAGCAGACCGACCCGGATCGTCCAGGTGGGGCTGATCCAGGCGATGAGCCGGTCGCCGAGGAGCGCGCCGAGCACCCCGCCGACTGCCATGCAGGTGAACAGCAGCCCGTAACCGACGGACCCGAGTCGCAGCCGCTCGGCGGCGAGCAGCACGAGCACGGCGAGCGCTGCGGTGAGGGTCACGTTGAGCAGGCCGATCAGCACGGCCATCGTGCGCAACAACCGCTGGTGGGCCAGCCAGCGCAGCCCTTCGACGATCTCGGCGCGCATCGATCGGGTCGACCGTACGCGGGAGTCGGTCGCGGCGGCCCGGAAGTCACCGCCAATCAGCGCCACCAGCACCGCGCTGAGGGCGTACGTGACGGCGTTGACGAGGAACGGGCTGCCCGCCGAGAGCGCGAACAGGAACCCGCCGAGCGGTCCGGCGAGCATCCCGTTCATGAGAGTGGTGCCACCGCCGAGCCAGCCGTTGGCGCGCTCCAGGCGGTGCCGGGGCACCACGGTCGGCAACATCGCCTGGCTGGCCGAGCGGAACACGATCTCACCGGTGTTGACCACGAACAGCACCACGTACAGCAGCACCACCCCGGCCCGACCGCTCATGATCGCCGTGGCCAGGACGGCGAGCGCGACCACCCGGACCAGGTCGATGATGATCATCAGGCGGCGTCGGTCCATCCGGTCCACCAGGACGCCGCCCGGCAGGGCGAAGAGCAACCACGGCAGCCAGGCCACGGCGGACGCCGCGGCCACCACGAGCGGATCGTCGGTACGCGAGGCGACGAACAGCGGTGCGGCGACGGTGGCCAGCCCGCTGCCCAGGGCCGAGAGGGTGCTGGCCGCCCAGAGGCGGGCGAACACCGTTCCCAGACCGGCCGTCGTGTTGTCCTGTGTCACGGCGAGCGAACCTATCAGCGCCTCCCCCGGTTCCACCCGGATTTATCCGAGCGGCAGAAGCCCGACCGCGTTGACAGGCAACCGGCGGGTTGCATATATTGTCAGGCAACCGCTTGGTTGCTTTTTACGGAGGGCCGATGGACGACGCGTTCCGGGCGCTGGCCGATCCCAGCCGGCGTCGACTGCTCGACCGGCTCAACGACCGCAATGGCCAGACCCTGCGGGAGCTCTGTGACGGGTTGGCAACGAGTCGACAGGCGGTCAGCAAGCACCTCGCGGTGCTGGAGGCGGCCCACCTCGTCACGAGCATTCGGCGCGGGCGGGAGAAGGTGCACTACCTGAACGCCGCGCCGATCAACGCCATCGCCGACAGATGGCTCAGCCGATACGACCGCGAGCGAGCCGCCGCGCTCGCCGACCTGAGCACCGCATTGGAGCGACAGTCCATGGAGAGTCCCGCGTTCGTCTACACCACCTACGTCAGGACCACCCCGCAGCGGCTCTGGGCCGCGCTCACCGAACCGGCCTTCACCCGCCGCTACTGGGGCGGGGTCGCGCTGGCCTCCGACTGGCAGGTCGGATCCCCGGTGCTGTGGCAGGACACGCCGGACGGCGAGCCACGCGATCTCGGTCAGCGGGTGCTCGTCGCCGAGCCGTACCGTCGCCTGGCGTACAGCTGGCACGGCTTCCAGCCGGAGCACGCCGAGCACTTCGGCTGGTCACCCGAGCAACTGGTCGCCCGGCTCGGTGAGCGCCGGTCGAAGGTGACCTTCGAGATCGAGCCACACGGCCACGCTGCCGTCCGGCTGACCGTCGTCCACGACGACTTCTCCCCCGAGAGCGAGATGCACCGGGCGATCAGCGGCCAACTCGATGGCAGCGGCGGCTGGCCGGAGCTGCTGGCCAGCCTCAAGACCCTGCTGGAGACCGGCGAGCCGATCCCCGCGTAACCCACCGGCCGACCCGGGTTCCGCCCACCCGGTCCTGGACAGCCGACGCCATACCTCGCCATCGACCCAGCGGCGACAGCCCGGGCGGAGCGGACATCGATCGGAGCACCGGTGCCGGTCGGGCCGTCCGGGCCTTTCCGCAGCTCTCCCCGCCTTCGGGTGGACACGTGACGGCAACGAGGAATTCTCATTTTCACCTGATCGTGGGCCCAACCCACCTAGTGTTGGGCACACCGGTGCTAGTCACGGAGTTGGCCACCCGAACGACGTCCCACGCAGTCAGCGGACGAAAAGTGAGGGAAGACGCGTATGAAGGTCTCAACAGCACTCTGCTCGGCGGCGCTCGGCGTGGGCCTCGGCACGCTCCTGCTGCCAGGCGCCGCACTGGCCGACACCACGGTGTCACCGGCCACCACCCCGGTCGGTGGGACCGTCGTGCTCACCGCGACGACCTGCAACCCGAAGTCGGGTGACGCCCTCTTCCGGGTCACCGGCCCCAACCGCGATCAGAACGTCCGATCCACCACGGCCGCGGCCGGCGGCGGGCTCAGCGCCGAACTCTTCACCGCCGGGTTCACCCTGGGCACGTACACGGTCGCGGCGACCTGCGGCGACGGCAGCTCGGCCGGCACGGCCACGTTCACCGTCACCCCGATCGGCGGCGCACCCGCCGGTTCCGGCGGCGACAGCCGCGACACCGGCACCCTGGCCGCCGGCGGCACGCTGCTCGGCACCGCCCTGGCCGGCGCGGTGATCCTGATCCGCCGGCGACGCCCGGTGTCCACTGTCGCCTGATCGGCGACTGCTCCATCCCTGAGGACGGGTGCCCGCACCGGTGACACCGGCGCGGGCACCCGGACGATCCAGCGCGGAGGTAACCACGTGTGGTGGCGGCGGACCCTACCGGCCGTGGTGGCCCTGCTCGGCGTGACCGGGCTGGGGCTGATCACCGTCGGTCTCACCGCCGACCCGGCGCGGCCACCACGACCGCCGGCCGACGCGCCGCGACGCACCCATCCCGCACCGGACCTGGCACCGCTGTCACGCGCCGCGCCGGTCCGGGTGCAGATCACCGCCATCGGCGTACGCGCCGAGGTCGTCGGTGTCGGTGCGGACGCCGCCGGGGTGCTGGAGGTGCCGCCACTGGACAAACCCACCCTCGCCGGCTGGTACCGGCACGGGGTGAGCCCCGGCGAGACCGGCAACGCCGTCCTGGTGGGACACGTCGACTCACCGGCCGGCCCGGCGGTCTTCTTCGACCTCGGTCGGCTGCGCGCCGGTGAGCAGATCCAGGTCACCCGCGCCGACGCGCAGGTCGCCACGTTCACTGTGGACGACGTCCAGGCGTACCCCAAGGACCGCTTTCCGAGCACGCTGGTCTACGGCCCGGCGGACGCGGCCGGCCTGCGCCTCATCACCTGCGGCGGCCGGTTCGACGCCTCGACCGGCAACTACGTCGACAACATCGTCGTCTTCGCCACCCGCACCGCCTGAGCCACCCGCCCCGCTGTCGGGAGCCGGACCCTGCTCGGCAGAATGCGGTGGCACCATCCCCTGCGAGCACACCGCGACCGGGGCGGTGCGCGGGCGACGGGGAGGCACGCGGTGGATCAGCGACCGGTACGGGACCGGGCCGGTCAGGGCGTACGCGCGCTGGCCCGTCGACTGCTCGGCCGGCCCGAGAGCGTCGCCCCCAACCCCCGCCGGTCCAACCCGGACGCCGTGGTCGACTGCGCCGTCTACGTCAACGGTCGGCGCGAGCCCGGTCGACCGCACTACGACGACGCGTACGCCCGCGCGCGGCACGGGCGCGACGCCTTCGTGTGGCTGGGACTGCACGACCCGGGCCCGGCCGTGCTCGCCGCGGTGGGCCGCACCTTCGGCCTGGACGAGCTGACCGTCGAACAGGCGCTCGCCGACGGGCACCGACCGACAGTGCAACGCCACGGGTCGGTCACGCTGCTGGTGCTGCGCACCGCAGGGTACGTGGAGCACGACGAGCTGACCGACACCTCCGAGGTGATCGACACCGGGGACGTGATGGTGCTGCTCGGGGACCGGTTCGCCATCACCGTGCGGCACGGCGCCGCCGGGGCGCTGCGCACCGTCCGCGCCGACATCGAGGGCCGCCCCGCGCTGCTGGCCGCTGGCCCGTGGGCGGTGGCGTACGCGGTCTGCGCCCGGATGGTCGACTCCTACCTGGAGGTGGCCGGGCACGTGGAACGGGACCTGGAACGGGTCGAGGAGGCGGTGTTCGCCCGCGACCGCTCCGCCGACATCCAGCACATCTACCAGCTCAAACGGGAGGTGGTGGAGTTCAAGCGGGCGGTCCTGCCGTTGCAGGCGCCGATGCGTACGCTGCTCGACCCCGACGGCCCGCCGCGCGCCCTGCACCGCTGGTTCGTGGACGTGGACGGCCGGTTGAGCAGGGCGGTGGACCGGGTGGCCGCGTACGACGACCTGCTCACCTCGATCGTCCAGTCGCGACTGGCGCAGCTCGCCGTGGAACAGAACAACGACATGCGCAAGATCGCGGCGTGGGCGGCCATCGCGGCCACCCAGACCGGCATCGCCGGCATCTACGGCATGAACTTCGACCACATGCCGGAGCTGGCCTGGCGCTACGGCTACGCCGGTGCCCTTGCCCTGATGGCGGCGGCCGCCCTCTTCCTGTACCGGCTGTTCCGCCGCTCCGGCTGGCTCTGATCGCCCCGGCCGGCCCCGACCGGCTGGCGTGATCGACTCGGGTTCCTTGAAGTCGGGGTGTCGGACCCTGCCGGACACCCCGATTTCCGTGGGGCAGGATGACGACGTGGGTAAGGGTGCGGGACGCCGACGGGCGAACACGACGACGGGACGGGCCTGCCCGTGCGGCTCCGGCCAGGCGTACGCGGACTGCTGTGCTCCGGCGCACAGCGGCGACAGCCCGGCAGGGACGGCCGAGGCGCTGATGCGCTCCCGGTTCAGCGCCTTCGCCCTCGGCGACACCGGCTACCTGCTGCGCAGCTGGCACTCCTCGACCCGGCCCGCCTCCCTGGAGTTGGACCCGGGCCAGCGGTGGACACGACTGGAGATCGTCGAGACCGAGCGGGGCGGCCTGCTCGACGCCGCCGGCACTGTGACGTTCCACGCCCACCACCGGGACGCGGGACGGCCCGGCACCCTGACCGAACACAGCCGGTTCGTCCGCGAGGACGGTCAATGGGTCTACCTCGACGGTGACCAGCCCTGACGGTCGAGTTGGCGTAGGATCTCCTTGGCGTAGTCCTGCGCCGCACCTCCCTCCCGGCGCTCACGCCGCCGGCAACGCGGAGGCAAAGGGGGCCCTGAGCCCTCGGGACGTGGTGCCACATGCCCCACTGCGGCGGGGTCGGCGGGAGCGTGGGTCCCGGTGACCGTGCCGTTGACCGGGAGCATGTGATGACCAACCAGAGATCGTTCAAGACCCGGGTCCGCACCCGGATGGAGAAGACCGGCGAGAGCTACACCACCGCCCGCCGACACCTGATCAACAAGGCCACCGAGCCGGCAACCGAGCCGTCCCCGGCCCCGTCTCCCCCGCCCGCCGCGGCGCAGATCGAGCGGATCGCCGACGACCTGATCCGCGCCCGGACCGGCCGTGGCTGGGCCGAGTGGTTCGCCCTGCTCGACGCCACGGCCGCCACCGAGCAGACCCACACCCAGATCGCCCGCCACCTGGTCACCGAGCACGACGTGCCGGGCTGGTGGTCACAAACCATCACCGTCGGGTACGAGCAGGCGCGTGGCCTGCGCGCGCCCGGCCAGCAACGCGACGGGGGCTTCTCGGCCGCTGCCAGCCGGACGGTGGCGGTGCCGGCGGCGCGACTGTACGAGGCGTTCGCCGACGAGACGGCACGCGCCAGGTGGCTGCCCGACGTCGAGGTACGCGTCCGCACCACCACCGCGCCCCGCAGCTTCCGGGCCGACTGGGCCGGTGGTCCCACCCGGATCGTCGTCGGCTTCGACGCTGTCGGCGAGTCGAAGGCCCGGGTCAGCGTGCTGCACGAGAAGCTGACCGGAGCCGAGCAGGCCGCCGAGCTGAAGGCGTACTGGCGGGAGCGGCTCGCCGCGTTGAAGGCACTGCTCGAGTCGAACGGAGACAACCGATGACCATGACGTTCATCAACCTGCCGGTGCGCGACCTGACCACTGCCGCCGAGTTCTACCGGGCGCTCGGGTTCACCAGCGACCAGGCCGACCTGGACGGGGACACCATGGTGTTCACCATCTCCGACAGCACCCGCCTGGTGCTGCACCTCCGCTCCGGCTTCGAGTCGTACACCGGTGTCGCCGCCACCGACACGGAGACCAGCCGGGAGGTCGTCGTCGGGTTGTCGACGCAGAGCCGCGAGCAGGTCGACGAGCAGGTCGACCGGGCGGCTGTCGCCGGCGGGCAGTCGCTCGGGCCCGGCATGGCCAACGGGCCGATGTACATGCGCGGTTTCCGCGACCTCGACGGCCACCAGTGGTCGTTCCTGCACCTGTCCAGCTGAGCGAGGGCCGGCGGCGGCCACGTCGGCCGCCGCCGGGTCCCCGGTCATCGCGGGCCGTGCGCCGCAGCCGCCGTACTGCTGGCGGGCACGACCGTCGGGCGCCGCCGGGTCAACAGCACCAGGCCCAGCACGAGGTACGGGCCGGCTGTCACCGCGAACGCCACCGCGTTGCCGACCACTGTGGCCAGGAGGCCATAACCGGCGTACGTCCCGATGATCAGCAGGTCGGTGGCCATCCCGGCCAGCGACGTGACGGTGGCGCGGCTGTTGCCGGTGATCCTGGCCTGGAGCCGCGCGTCGGCCAGCACGGTGGCCAACTGCGCGGCACCGAATCCCAGCGCGAGCAGCACGAAGCCGGCCGGTCGCCCGGTCAACGCGCCACCGGCCAGCCCGACACCGACCAGGCCCAGCAGAGCGGCGTAGCCGCGGCGGCCCAACCGCTCCCCCACTCCGGCGAGCAGCCCGCCAACTGTCACCCCGGCCCAGAGCAGCAGGAGCAGCAGCGGTACGACCTCCGCCCGCACACCGGTGTCCAGGGCCAGCAGCGGGGAATACTCGTCCAGGGCGCCCCAGTCGGCGGCGACCACGGCGACCAGCAGCACGGCTGACCGCACCGGTGGGCGGGTGCGGACCTGCGTCACTCCGGCCCGCAGTGTGTCCCACCAACCCAGGTCGCCCTCGTCGTCCGCTGGGGAGCCGTCCGGCTCGCGATCCCCGGGCATGGCCGCAGCCACGGGCCGTACCGCAGCGGCCGGGTCGTGCCCGCTGGCCGGGACGGGCACGCCAACCTGGACGGGCGCGTCGACCGGGGCGTCGGCTGGTGGGCGGCGCTCCGGGAACCGGGCGGCGACGATCGTGGCGAGCAGACAGGCGAGCACGCTGGCCGCGCCGACCGCCGGGTACCCGCCGACGGCGAGCACCGGGCCGGCGAGCACTCCGGAGACCACCACGCCCAGCACACCGGCCGTCCGCGCGCGCCCGAGCACCCGGGCGTACCGGCCGACCGCGCCGAGCCGGTCCAACTCGGTCCAGACCAGCGCCTCCAGGGCACCGGAGACGAGCGCTCCGCCGGCGCCCCAGAGGAGGAACCCGATCGCGAACGCGGGGTACGACGGCAGCAGGACCCAGAGTGCGAACCCGGCGGCGGTCACCAGCGGGGCAAGGCACAACAGCAGCCGACGGGACACCACGTCGGCCCACGCGCCGGACGGCACCTCGAACAGGATGCCGGCGGCCGACCAGATGACGAAGAGCGACGAGATCTGCCCCACCGACAACCCGGTGTCGGCGAAGAACACCACGTACAGCGGGTAGAGCAGGACGAGGTCGCTGAGGAACGCGTACCCGTAGAGGGTGGCCGTCAGACGACGGACCGCCGGGTCGGGCACGCGCGAGGCGAGGTGAATCATGGGGCCTTCCCGTGGGAGTGGAGACGGACACCGGACGTGCGGTGCCGGTGGTGGCCCACGGGATCGGCCTGCTCTGCTGGATCAATGTCGCCAGGTCATGTCAGCGATGCTAGACGCGCACCGGCGCGCCGGAAAGCACTTTCGGCGTGCCGGACAACGCGAAGCGGGGCGGGATCCGATCGATCCCGCCCCGCTTCAACGACTGCTGGTCAGCGCCGGTCCACCGGCGGGATGACAGTGGTGGTCTCGCTGTCGTCGCTGGTACGCGGACCGGGCACCGCACCACCGGTGCCGGTGCTCACCACCTGGGTCGTGTCCGAGTCGCCATCACCCCGGCCGACCACCTGGGTCGTGTCCGCGTCGCCGCCCCGGCTGACCACCTGGGTGGCCTCCGAGTCGGCCGGGCGGGTCACCACCTGGGTGGCCTCCGGGTCGGAGGGTGCACGCACCACCTGGGTGGCCTCCGTGTCGGTCGGTCGCGTCAGCATCTGGGTGCGCTCCGGGTCGTCGGCGACGAACGGCGGCCGGGCCGGCTCGGCGGGGGCGGCGGACGCCCGGGCCAGCTCGGCCTCGGCGTCGCGGCGCCCCTCGCGGTAGGCGCGGGCGTGCGCGGCGATCTGCTGCGACTCCTGCTCGGCGCGGGTCAGCCACGCCTCCCAACGATTCTGCATCGGACGGATGAGGCCACCGCCGACCCCGACGACGAGGATGCCGCCGATCGTGGCCAGCACCGCGATCAGAACAGGGGTGGTGACCGCGGTGGCCACCCCGATCTGGTTCAGCGCGGCGATGACGCCGAGGCCGAGGATGAACACCGAGGCGATGGTGGCCAGCACCCGGCCGTACGACAGGCCGCCGAGCGCGCCGCTGATGATGTCCTTGACCGCGTTGGCGATCGCGGCGGCCACCACGACGATGACGATCGCGACGAACGCGCGCGGCAGCCACGCGATCACCGCGCCGAGCAGGTCGGAGATCGGGTTGGGCCCCCAGATGCCGAAGGCGAGTTGCAGGGTGAACAGCAGCAACCCGTAGTAGACGAGCTTCGCGACGATGTCGCTGGCGTCGTACCGGGAGCGACTCAACGCGCGGCGGATGCCGCCTCGTTCGACGGCGCGGTCGAAGCCCACCCGTTCCAGGACCTTTTCCACGATCTTCAGTACGGCCTTGGCGATCAGCCATCCCGCCACCAGGATCGCCAGGAAGGCGACGGCCTTGGGCAGGAAGAGCATCACCGATCGGAGGGCGTCGCCCACCGCGTCGCTGACGTTGTCACTCATATGGTCATTCCTTCATGCGGGCAGCCGGGATGGTCAGCCCCGACCTACCCCCGACCCGAGTCGCGGAAACCCAAGTGATCATGAGGTGGCGCGGAGCTCTGGCGCGCGCCGAGTCTTGGCAATATTCTCCGGAGTGCGTGCGGCCACTGGAGCTACTTTTCATCCCCCGCCGTCGGCCGCAGGAGGAGATGTCATGCACGTCGACCATTCCGAAGTGGATCGCCGGACACTGCTGCGAGCCGGTCTCGGCGCCGCCACGGTCGCCGTCGTCGGGAGCGAACTGGCCTTCCCCACCTCGGCGCAGGCCGCCGCCCCCGGCGCCGACCTGGACTGGATCATCAGCTGCGACGAGTGGGCCGCCCGTCCGCCGAAGGACCCGCTGTCGGTCAGCGCCATCGCCACCAACAAGATCATCGTGCACCACATGGCGTTTCCGAACGTCACCGACTACTCCCGCGAGCAGGCGGTCAAACTGGCCCACGAGTGCCAGGACCTGCACATGGACGGCAACGGCTGGTCGGACACCGGCCAGCACTTCACGGTGAGCCGCGGCGGCTACGTGCTGGAGGGTCGCCGGGGCAGCCTGGAACGCCTCGAAGCCGGCGACCGCCAGATGATCTCGGCGCACTGCCCGGGCGAGAACGGCCGGGCCATCGGCATCGAGAACGAGGGCACCTACGTCACCGAGACGCCGCCGAAGGCGCTGACCGACTCGCTGGTCAAGCTTTGCGTCGCGATCTGCCGGCAGTACGGGCTGCACGCCCATGACATCTTCGGCCACTGGGACTTCCGCACCACCGAGTGCCCGGGCGCCGCCTTCTACCGGCAGTTCCCGGAGCTGCGTCGGCGGGTGCACGCCGCCCTCGGCACGACGCTGGGCGAGGTGCCGGCCCGCCGCTGGCCGGACCTGTGGCGGTTCGTCAACTCCCCCTCGGTCCGGGTGGTGCAGCACCTGCTCGCGTTCCGGGGCTACGCGGTGACGGTCAGCGGCACGTTCGACGCCGCGACAGTGGCGGCCGTGCAGGACTGGCAGGCCCGCAACGGCATCACGGTGGACGTGGACGCCACCCTCACCACGCCGACCTGGGAGACCCTGGTCCCGGAGCTGGACCAGCACGCCACCGGCGCGCCGGTCACGGCGGTGCAGGAAATCCTCGCCACCAAGGGGTACGCGGTCACCGTCACCGGGGCCTACGACCACGCCACCCGGGCCGCGGTGCAGGACCTCCAGGCGCTGCACGGCCTGCCCCGCAACGGCAAGCTGAGCCCGAGCACGTGGTGCACGGTGGTCGGCGGGTCGGTCCGCGAGTCCTTCCGGCGTCGCTGAGCCCCCGGGCGGTGGTGCGGGTACGCCCCGCACCGCCGCCGGGCGCGCCTCCTGGTCCCCGCCCCGGTCCTGACCAGCGCATTGGATCGGCGGGGCCGGTTTGGCCGGAGGTGCGGGCGGAAAGAGTGCCGGGCATGAAATGGGCCCGTCGAGCCGTACCCGCTGTCGCCGCCGCCGTCGCGGCGCTCGCCGCGCGGGACCTGATCCAGCGCGACCACGCCTTGCTGCGCAACTATCCGGTGCTCGGTCGCGCCCGTTACCTGTTGGAGGCGATCGGCCCGGAGTTACGGCAGTACATCGTCGCCGGCAACAACGAGGAACGGCCGTTCACCCGCGACCAACGCCGCTGGGTGTACGCGTCGGCGAAGCAGGAGAACAACTACTTCGGCTTCGGCACGGACAACGACATCGAGTACACCCCCGGCTACCCGATCATCAAGCACCGCACGTTCGGCCGGGCCGTGCCGCCGTCGACACCCGCCGCCGGGCACGACGTGCGGTTGCCGTCCGCGAAGGTGCTCGGCGCGGCCCGGGGGCGGGCCCGCGCGTTCCGCCCGGAGTCGGTGGTCAACATCTCCGGCATGAGCTTCGGTTCGCTCTCCGGCAATGCCATCACCGCGTTGAACAAGGGGGCCGCACTCGCCGGCTGCCTGCAGAACACCGGCGAGGGTGGCCTGTCGCCGTACCACCGCAACGGCGGTGACCTGGTCTTCCAACTCGGGACGGCGTACTTCGGTTGCCGCGACGAACACGGCCGGTTCAGCCTCGACCGGTTGAAGGACCTGGTGGCCGGCGCACCGGTCAAGGCGTTGGAGATCAAGCTGAGCCAGGGCGCCAAGCCGAGCCTCGGCGGGCTGCTGCCGGGGGCGAAGGTGTCCGCCGAGATCGCCGCCACCCGGGGCATCCCGGCCGGTCAGGACTGCGTCAGCCCGTCCCGGCACGCCGAGTTCTCCGACTGCGACAGCCTGCTCGACTGGGTGGAGCTGCTGGCCGCCGAGACGGGCCTGCCGGTCGGCATCAAGTCGGCGGTCGGTGACCTGGGCTTCTGGCAGGAGCTGGCCACCCTGATGCGCGACACCGGCCGAGGCGTCGACTTCGTGACCATCGACGGTGGCGAGGGTGGGACGGGCGCCGCGCCGCTGATCTTCACCGACTCGGTGTCGCTCCCGTTCCAGCAGGGCTTCTCCCGGGTCTACAAGGTGTTCGCCGAGCACGACCTGCACGAGCAGGTGGTCTTCATCGGCGGCGGCAAACTCGGCCTGCCGGACAACGCCATCGTGGCCTTCGCGCTCGGCTGCGACCTGGTCAACGTCGGCCGGGAGGCAATGCTGTCGGTCGGCTGCATCCAGGCACAGAAGTGCCACACCGACACCTGCCCCACGGGTGTCGCGACGCAGAACACGTGGCTCACCCGGGGCCTGGACCCGACTTTGAAGTCGGTCCGGGCGGCCAACTACCTGCAGACGCTGCGCCGCGACCTGACCAAGGTCGCCGAGGCCTGCGGCGTCGAACACCCCGGCCTGATCGGCACCGACGCCGTGGAGATCCTGAACGGCCGCACCTGCTCAACCCCACTGCATGAGGTGTACGGCTACCGGCCCGAATGGGGTATGCCCTCGGCGGCCGATCGGGCGGAGATCATCCGGCTGATGACTCCGGAGGTGCCCCAGGGCGGCAGCGCCCCACCCTCGGCCACCGCCGTGGGCTGAGGTGGGTCCGAGCCCGTGGACTGCGGTCCGAGGTCCCAGCTCTCGGGGCGTGGCCTGGACCGGGCGGTTCCGGCCTGGCCCGGCCCAGCGCTGGCGCGGCCGGCTGGCTCGGCCGGCTGCTCCGGATTCCCAGCCCGGCCGCGGGGGCCTTGGGCCCATGAGCTTGATGACTGTGAGGCATATTTATGCCGCACAGTCATCAGTCGTTTTCGCGTCATGCCCGCCGGGCGTGCCCGCCGGCACGACGCCGAAGCAACGACCGTCGACACGTCGGCGCAGGTGATAAAGGCGTGGAGCCGGCGACACGGTGGGCCTATGGTGGCGCGGTGCTGATCAGACGCGAGACGGACGCCGACGCCGACGCCATCCGGGCGGTTCACTCCGCCGCCTTCGCCAGGACCGACGGCGCTGGCGTACCGGTCGAGGCCACCCTGGTCGACGCGCTGCGCGCCGACGAGGGTTGGCTGCCCGCGTACTCGCTGGTGGCGACCGATTCGGACGGCCAGGTGGTGGGGCACGTGGTGGCCACGCGCGGCCGGGTGGCCGGCGAGCCGGTGGCGCTCGGGCTGGGGCCGCTCGGTGTGCTGCCCGACTGGCAGCGCCGTGGGGTGGGCCACGCGTTGATGCACGCGGTGCTCGGGGCGGCCGACGCGCGGGACGAGCCGCTGGTGGTGCTGCTCGGGCACCCTGACTACTACCCGCGCTTCGGGTTCCGGCCCGCCGTCGAGCTGGGCGTCACCCCGCCGCAGCCGTGGGGGCCGCAGTATTTCCAGGCCCGGCCGCTGACCGCGTGGCGGGAGTCGATCCGCGGTGAGTTCCGCTACGCCGGCCCGTTCGACGACCTGTGAACCAGCCCCGGATCCGCCGGCGGCGCGCCACCGACCTGGACGGCTGCGTCGCGGGGCTCGCCGAGGTTCACCGGGTCGACAGGTACCCGCTGAACTGGCCCGCCGACCCGCACCGCTGGCTGCGCGAGCCGCACCCGGCGCGCGCCTGGGTGGCGGTCGACGCCGACGGGGCCGTCGTGGGGCATGTCGCGGTGCATCGGATCCCCGACCCGGTGGGCGGGCCGCCGGCCCGGCCGACAGCCGAGGTGGCTCGCCTCTTCGTGGTGCCGTCCGCCCGAGGGTTGGCGCTGGGCAGCGCGCTGCTGGACCGGGCCCGGCAGTGGGCGAGCAGACGCGGTACGGACCTGGTGCTGGAGCTGGCCGCCGGTGGTGCCGCGGCCGCCGCGCTCTACGAGCGCACCGGCTGGCGGCGCGTCGGGACGAGCACGGCACCATGGACCGCCCCGGACGGCAGCCCGGTGTCGCTGCGGCACTACGCGCTGCGCCACTACCCGCCCGGTTCCGATGGCCCACCCGCCAGCACGGCGAGGCGACGGGCGAGGCGGCCGACGGCCTCGCGCAACTCGGGAGGCTCCAGCACCTCCATCTCGTGATCGAGGCGTGCCAGATGCGCGGCGAGCCAGTCCAGGCTCTCGCCGCCGACGATCAGCACGCACCATCCGTCCCGGTCGTCCTCGACCCGCCCGACCTGCGGTGGCACCAACGCCCGCACCCGGTCCGGCTGGGCGTGCACCCGCACGCGGGCGAGATACCGGTACGGCGCCTCGGTCACCGACCGCTGCACGTACGCGACCGGATCCGGATGCTCGCGCGCTCGGAAGCGCCAGGTCGTCGCGGTCGCCGCGCCCATCCGGTCGAGCCGGAACGTACGCCAGTCGTCGCGGTCGACGTCCCAGGCCATCAGATACCAGCGGCGACCTGTGGTGACCATCCGGATCGGTTCCACCGTCCGTTCGCGGGCCCCACCGTCGCGGCCGGGGTAGGTGAAGCGGACCCGCACCGCGTCGCGACAGGCCCGCGCCAGGGTCACCAGCAGCTCCGCGTCGATCTCGGCCACCGGGCCCAGGAGCGTCTCCGTGGCGCCGTGCACCGCCCGCACCTCGGCACGCAGCCGCGACGGCATCACCTGGTCGAGCTTCGCGAGCGCCCGCAGGGCCGCCTCGCCCGCACCGGCGATCGTGCCGCCCGAGGCGAGACGCAGGGAGACCGCCGTCGCGATGGCCTCCTCGTCGTCGAGGAGCAACGGCGGCAGCCGGGTGCCCGCGCCGAGCTGGTAGCCACCGCCGACGCCCGACACCGCCTGCACGGGATAGCCGAGTGTGCGCAGTCGCTGCACGTCGCGGCGGACGCAGCGGTCGGTGACGCCCAGCTCGGCGGCGAGGTCGGCGGCCGTCCAGGATGGTCGCCGCTGGAGCAGCGCCAGCAACCGCAGCACCCGCTCGGTCGTTGCCTCGACGGTCACACGCCGATCGTCGCACGGATCGCGGAACGACCCTGTCCGCTATTCACGAGAGGCTGGGATCATGACCGACCAGATCACGAGACAGGGAGCTGACATGGCCCGCGACGTCCAGATCACGTTCGACTGCGCCGACCCCGCCGGGTTGGCCGAGTTCTGGGCCGAGGCCCTCGGCTACCAGTTGCAGGGACCGCCCGGAAACTTCGAATCGTGGGAGCAGGCGCTGGACGCGATGGGGGTCCCGCCGGAAAACCGCAACGACGCCTCAGCGGTGGTCGACCCCGAGGGTGTGCGACCGCGCCTGTTCTTCCAGCGGGTGCCCGAGCCCAAGCGGGTGAAGAATCGCGTACACCTCGATGTGCGGGCCGCTCCCGGGCTCACGGGTGACGAGCGGATGGCGGCGCTGGAGGCGGAGGCGGAACGACTCGCCGCATACGGCGCCACCCGACTCAGTCGCCACGAGCCCGCTCCCCCACTGGGTGCCGGTCACCTCGTCCTGGCCGACCCGGAGGGCAACGAGTTCTGCCTCGACTGATCGGGCGTTCGCCCAGCTCATTGCAGAGATGGCCACCTGCCATGCGAACATGTGTACGTGTCGCCCGGCGCCAGCATCCTGCACGCCGACCTGGACGCCTTCTACGCGTCGGTCGAGCAGCGTGACGACCCGCGCCTGCGGGGGCGGCCGGTGATCGTCGGCGGCGGCGTGGTCCTCGCGGCCAGTTACGAGGCGAAGGCGCGAGGCGTACGCAGCGCGATGGGTGGTCAGCAGGCGCGCCGCCTCTGTCCGGACGCGATCGTGGTGCCACCCCGGATGTCGGCGTACACGGCGGCGAGCCGGGCGGTCTTCGAGATCTTCCGGCAGACCACGCCACTGGTCGAGGGGCTCTCCATCGACGAGGCGTTCCTGGACGTCGGTGGCCTGTGGCGGCTGGTCGGGTCGCCGGCCGAGATCGCCGAGCGGCTGCGCCGGGAGGTTCGTGAACGGGTCCACCTGCCGATCACGGTGGGTGTGGCCCGCACGAAGTTCCTGGCGAAGGTGGCCAGCGGGGTGGCGAAGCCGGATGGTCTGCTGGTGGTCGCACCGGACGCCGAGTTGGCGTTCCTGCACCCACTGCCAGTCGAGCGGTTGTGGGGCGTCGGCCCGGTCACCTCAGCGAAGCTGCGGGAACGCCGGATCCGTACGGTCGGTGAGGTGGCCCGGCTCGGTGAGGCCGCCCTGGTGTCGCTGCTCGGGTCGGGCGCCGGCAGGCACCTGCACGCCCTGGCGCACAACCGCGATCCTCGCTCGGTGCAGGTCGGCCGGCGACGCGGCTCGATGGGCGCGCAGCATGCGCTGAGCCGCACCCCGCATGCCCCGGCGGAGCTGGATGCCATCCTCGCCGGCCTGGTCGACCGGGTCAGCCGCCGCATGCGGGCGGCGGGGCGGTCCGGTCGCACCGTGGTGTTGCGGCTGCGCTTCGGCGACTACACCCGGGCGACCCGCTCGCACACCATCGGCAAGGCGACCGCCGACACGACGCCGCTGCTCGCCGCCGCGCGCGCGTTGCTGCGAGCAGCGCTGACCGAGATCGATCGTCGTGGTGTCACCCTGATCGGTGTCTCAGTGGGCAACCTGGACGACAACCCCGTGCAACCGGAGCTGCCGTTTCACCGCGATCCTGGCGCGGAGTTGGACGCCGCGGTGGACGCGGTCCGCGACCGGTTCGGCTCAACGGCGCTGACCCGAGCGGTCCTGCTCGGCCGGGAGCCGGGCGTCGAGATGCCGCTGCTGCCGGATTGACCGATCTGCGTGCGGCGTCCCGGCGACCGCTGCGACCGGAGACACATCACAGCAGGTCGGCGGTTTAGCCGGCGGCTGACGGGTGACCCTTGTGGGGTACAGCCTGACAAGGGGGGACCCACAATGTCCGACGACGACACCAGCAACCGGCCGAGTCGCACTGCCGAACGGCCGCACGACGTAACCGACCCGCTGCTCTGGCAACTGGCGATCGACGTGCTGAGCGCCCACGAGCCGGACGACGAGGGTCAGTGCCGCAACCTTCAGTGCGCCGGGCAGTCCTGGCCGTGCGCGGCCCGCGCCGGCGCGGAGCAGTCGATGCGACTTGCCCGCAGCACACCCGCCCCGGTCGAGATGACCACCGACGGCGGCGACAACGAGGAGGGCGGCACGGGCTGGTCCGGGGAGGGCAGCGCACCGGCGCCCCGCTGGGGCTGGAACGCCGGCCCGGTCGCGTCGCACCGAGGGTCGAAGGCATCCGCCTCCGCGGCGTGACGGCTTCCCCCGGGGTACGGGCGCTCGGGCTGATCCGCACCACACGTACGAACGCTCGGCCGGTGACCCGGCCGAGCGTTCGTGTGTCATCCGTCAGAGGCTGAGCCGCTGACGCGGGAAGACCGTCAGAGGCTGAGCCGCTGACCCGGGAAGATCAGGCCCGGGTCGGCCCCGATCAGCTGCCGGTTGTGCTCGTAGAGCGACTGCCAACCGCCGGTCACCCGGTGGCTGTCGGCGATCTCCGACAGGGTGTCGCCCGGCTTGACCAGGTACGTCTGGCCGCCCGTGGTCGGCGCGGTGCGCTCGTGGTTGCGGGTCGCCGGCTGCTCCCGCCGCGAGGGCCGCTCCTGCTGCTCGGTGGGCTTCGCCGTGGACTTCGCGGTGGGCTTCTGCGTGGACTTCGTCGACGGCTTCGCGGTGGAGCCGCTCGACGAGCCGCCCTTCTTGCCGCAGGTCGGCCACGCGCCGATGCCCTGCCCGTCGAGCACCTTCTCGGCGATGGCGATCTGCTCGCCGCGGCTGGCCAGGTCGGCGCGGGCGGCGTACTTCTTGCCGCCGTAGCCGGCCCAGGTGCTCTGGGAGAACTGCAGGCCACCGTAGTAGCCGTTGCCGGTGTTGATCTTCCAGTTACCGCCGGACTCGCACTTGGCGATCGCGTCCCAGTTGACCGCGGCCTGCGCGGGGGCGGCCGGGCCGAAGAGGGCGACAGCACCGGTGACCGCACCGACGGCCAGGGTGCCGACGGCGAGACGGCGGGTGGTGACCCGTCGGTGACGGGGCGTGTAGACAGACGTCATGTGAACTTCCTCCACGCCGGCGAGGTGAGCTGTCGGGTTCGGGCCGAGGAGCCCGGCCGCACGATGGCGGCTTCACCCCGAGGTGACGTGCACCGAGGAACGTTTGGGTCCCCCGCTCCTGCCCGGGTGACTGGGTTCCACCGACCGGGGGCAGGATTTGGCGTTGCCGGCCGTGGTGTCCGCAGTGGCGAACCCGACCGACGTTAGGCACGGTCGGTGACGATCGCCCAACCCCTGTGAAGTTCTTCACCGGGGTACGCGGGGCGTCACCCCCAGCGGTTGCGGGCGGCCGGTCGGTGTGCAGTGACCACCGTGGACCGTTGCGGATCAGATGCGGTGACGGAGCCAGAGCACGATGCGCCGCAGCAACTCGACGTGCCCCGGCGACTCGTACGACAGCGCGTCGTGACCGAGTGCGTTGTAGACGATCCGGCTGCTCCCGGCCGTGCGCGCCCACACGAGCGGGTGGGTGTCGCCACCCTCGTCGTGGACGTAGAGAGTCTCGACGTCGACGCCGTCGAGCAACTCCAGGTCGGTGTAGCGCTCGTCGTGCACCTCGAAGTCCACGAGACCGGTAGTGATCGGGTGCTCGATGCGCTGGCGTTCACCACCAGGAGGCGGGCGCCGTCGAGCGCTGCCGCGAGTTGGTCGACGGTGGTCACGATCGCCACCGGGCCCGCGTCGCCGACGAGCTTGGCGATCGCCGCGCTGGTCTCGGACAACGGGTGCCAGGGATCGGCGTGCGGGCCCTCCCCGCTGAAGATCACTGTGTCGACCGGCATGACCGTGCTCCGCTCTTCATTTGGACGGTTTTCGAAATCACGAAATCAACAGGCAACGCTGGGACTTCATCTTCGTCGAGGATCCGCGGACCCGGGCCGCCGTCGCCCGACTGTGGCGACTCGGGCTGATGGCACCGCCACCCGCGTCGGGCGGCACCGGGCCGGCCTTCAGCAGGATGGACTTCGCCTCCGAGCAGTGGGGCCGGATCGCCGGCAGCCTGCAACACCTGGCGGATCACCTGCACGAGGTGCCGCTGCTGCTCATCCCCTGTCTGCGGGTCGAGTCCCGCGCCGAGCTGGCCAGCGTGCGCGGGCAGGCCGGGGCCTGGGGTTCGGTCATCCCGGCGTTCTGGAGCTTCATGCTGGCCGCTCGGGAACGCGGGCTCGGCACCGCGTGGACCACGAGCCATCTCAGCTACGAAAGGGAGATGGCAGACCTGCTCGGCATCCCCTACGACACCGTCGTGCAGGTGGCGCTCACGCCGGTGGCGTTCACCCTGGGCACCGACTTCAAGCCCGGTCCGCAGGCCGACGCGGACGGGTTCGCCCACTGGAACCGCTGGTAGCCGGCCGCCGCCGGCGGCGGGCCACCCGGTGACCCGGGAAGCCCGCCGCTTGGCGGGGTACGCCAGCTACAGGGTGCGCGCCAGCCGGTCGGCGAGCGTCCGGGTGAAGCGGGCCGGGTCGGTCAGCTCACCGCCCTCGGCGAGCACCGCCAGGCCGTAGAGCAGCTCGGCGGTCTCGGTCAGGGCCGCCTGGTCGCTGCCCTGCTCGTGGGCCTTGCGCAGCCCGGACACCAGCGGGTGACCGGGGTTGATCTCCAGGATCCGCTTGGTCGGGGGAACCTCGTGCCCCATCGCCCGGTACATCTTCTCCAGGGTCGGCGTGAGGTCGTGGGCGTCGCCGACGACGCAGGCCGGCGAGGTGGTCAGTCGCGACGACAGGCGCACCTCCCGGACGCTGTCGGTCAGGGTGGTGCCCAGCCAGTCGAGCAGGGCGGCGAACTCCTGCCGCTGCTGCTCGCGCTCGGCCTCGGCCTGCTGCTTCTCCTCGTCGGTGTCCAGGTCGATCTCGCCCTTGGCGATGGACCGCAGCGGCCGACCGTCGTACGCGCCGACCCGCTCGACCCACACCTCGTCGACCTGGTCGGTGAGCAGCAGCACCTCGTGGCCCTTGGCCCGGAACGCCTCCAGGTGCGGCGAGTTCTCGATGGCGGCCCGGGACTCGCCGGTGGCGTACCAGATGTCGCTCTGGCCGTCCTTCATCCGTGAGACGTAGCCGGCCAGGTCGGTGGGCTCGGCGGGGTCGTGGGTGGAGGCGACCGACAGGAGGTCCAGCAGGGTGTCGCGGTTGTCGGTGTCGTCGATCAGCCCTTCCTTGACCACCGCGCCGAACTCGGTCCAGAAGGTGCGGTACCTCTCGGCGTGGTTGGCCTTGAGGTCCTTGACCGTGGCGAGGATCTTCTTCACCAGGCGACGGCGGACGATCTGGATCTGCCGGTCCTGCTGGAGGATCTCGCGGGAGATGTTCAGCGACAGGTCGTGCGCGTCGACCACGCCCTTGACGAAGCGCAGGTAGGTCGGGACCAGCGCCTCGCAGTCGTCCATGATGAAGACGCGCTTGACGTAGAGCTGGACGCCGCGGCGGCCCTGCGGGGAGAACAGGTCGAGCGGGGCGTGGCTGGGCAGGAACAGCAGCGCCTCGTACTCGAAGGTGCCCTCGCCCTTCATGTGCACGACCTCGAGCGGGTCGGCCCAGTCGTGGCTGACGTGCTTGTAGAACTCGTTGTACTCCGCGGCGTCGACCTCGTCGCGGGGTCGAGCCCAGAGTGCCTTCATCGAGTTGAGGGTCTGCACCTCGCTGGTGGCGGCCTCGCCGTCGGCGCCAGGCCGCTCGACGCTCATCCGGATCGGCCAGGCGATGAAGTCGGAGTATCGCTTGACGATCTCCCGGACGGTCCACTCGGCGGTGTAGTCGTGCAGGTTGTCCTCGGTGTCGACCGGCTTGAGGTGCAGGGTCACCGTGGTGCCCTGCGGCGCCTCGTCGACCGACTCGATCGAGTAGGTGCCCTCGCCGGTGGACTCCCAGCGGGTGCCGCCGGTCTCGCCGGCCTTGCGGGTCAGCAGGGTGACCCGGTCGGCGACCATGAACGCGGCGTAGAAGCCGACGCCGAACTGGCCGATCAGGTCCTGCGAGGCGTGGGCGTCGGCGGATTCGCGCAGCTCGCGCAGCAGCTCGGCGGTGCCCGACTTGGCGATGGTGCCGATCAGCTGGACGACCTCGTCGCGGGTCATCCCGATGCCGTTGTCCCGCACGGCGAGGGTACGGGCGTCCCGGTCGACCTCGAGGGCGACGTGCAGGTCGTCGGTGTCGGCGACGAGGTCCTTGTCGACAAGCGTGGCCAGTCGCAGCTTGTCCAGGGCGTCGGACGCGTTCGAGATGAGTTCCCGCAGGAAGACGTCCTTGTTCGAATAGATCGAGTGGACCACCAACTGGAGGAGCTGACGCGCCTCGGCCTGGAATTCCAACGTTTCGGCCTGGTTGCTCACACCGTCTCCCATCTCGGCTCGTGCGGAGGTTCGCGGAAAGGATACGAGCCATCACCGGCAGGGTTGTGGCCGCCTCGGGGTCGCATTCCCGATTCAGGGGGGTCACCGTCGTGACGTAGCTGACTTTGGTAAACGTAAGTCAGGTCGGATAGCGTGACGGCCATGAAGATCGCTGGAAGCACCGCTCTCGTCACCGGCGCCAACCGTGGCCTCGGCCGACACCTGGCCGCCGAACTCCTCGCCCGGGGCGCCACCGTCTACGCCGGCGCCCGCAACCCCGACAGCGTCGACCTGCCCGGCGTGACACCGGTCCGCCTCGACATCACCGACCCCGCCTCGGTGGCCGCAGCCGCCGAGCTGGCCGGGAACGTGAACCTGCTGATCAACAACGCCGGCATCGACACCCGGACCGATCTGCTCGACGGCGACCTGGACCTCGTCCGGCTGGAGCTGGAGACCCACTACATCGGCACCCTCTCGACTGTCCGGGCGTTCGCGCCGGTCATCGCCGGCAACGGCGGCGGAACGATCCTCAACGTGCTCTCCGTGCTGTCCTGGTTCGGCTTGCCGATCCACGGGGCCTACAGCGCCGCCAAGTCCGCCGAGTGGTCGATGACCAACGTCCTTCGCGTCCAGCTCGCCGAGCGGGGCATCCGGGTCGCCGGCCTGCACGTCGGCTACCTGGACACCGACATGGCCGCCGACGTCACCGGCCCGAAACTGGACCCGGCGACGATCGCCCGGATCGGGGTGGACGGCATCGAGGCCGACGCGTACGAGATCCTCGCCGACGATCTCAGCCGCCAGGTGCAGGCCGGGCTGGCCGGCGGCGTCGCCGCGCTCTACCCGCAGCTCCCCTGACCCGCAACGCGACGAGCCGCCGCCGGGAAGCCCCGGCGGCGGCTCGCTTCTGCGGGTACGCGGTCAGCTCGCCTGCAACGTCACGTCGTCGATCACGAAGCTGGTCTGCAACGACGAGTCCTCGGTGCCGGTGAACGTGAGCGTCACCGTCTGCCCGGCGTACGCGGCAACGTTGAGCGTGCGCTGGACGTAGCTGGTGGAGGCGTTGAGGTTCGAGTACGTCGCCAGCGTGGTCGAGCCCATCCGCACGGTCAGCTTGTCGTACGCCGTGGACGTGGTCGTCTCGGCGGTGTCGATGCGAGTCCAGAACGACAGCGTGTAGCTGGCGCAGCCGGCGGGCACTGTCACCGACTGGGACAGGGTCTCGGTGCGGGTGCTGCCGTACCCGTTGAGCCACGCCTTGTATGACCCGGTCCGGGCCGGCTTGCTGCTGGAGTTGGTGATAACGCCGGAGGACGCCGTCCACACTGTGGCGCCGCTCTCGAAGCCGCCGTTGCCGATCACCTGGGTGGCCGCACAGCCGCCGGTGCCGGTCACGGTGAGAGTGAGGGTGGCGCTGCGGGTGACCGAGCCGGTGCCGGTGACCGTCACTGTGAAGGTGCCGGTCGCGGCGCTTGACGACGCGGTGAGGGTCATCGTCGACGAGCCGCCGGAGGTCACCGAGGACGGGCTGAACGAGACGCTCACCCCGCTGGGGGCGCCGGAGGCGGAGAGGCTGACCGACTGCGCCGAGCCTGCCGTGGTGGCGGTGGCCACCGTGGCGGTGGTGCTGGCGCCCCGCGCGACGGTGCGCGTCGTGGGGCTGACCGCGACGGAGAAGTCGTTGGTGGGGGTGCCGCCGCCAACGGCGAGCTGCCACAGCGCGTACGCGACACCGTCGGCCGCCCTGTTCAGCACCGTCGCGCTGACGTTGGCGGTGGTGTCACAGGCGCGGTGGTAGCAGGGGTCGTACGCCGAGTTGGCGGTGCCGCCCCACTTGGCCGCCTGGGAGCTGGTCTTGCGGGCGCTGGCCCCGGCGGCGTAGCCCGAGGTGGGGATGCCGGCCTGCTGGAAGTAGTAGTCGTCGGAGCGGCCCTGGCCCTCGACGTTCTCCTCCGGCGCAAGGCCCAACGAGTCCCAGTACGCCTTCAGCGGCGCCGCCGTGGTCGAGGTGACCCGGTTGATGAAGTAGCCGCCGTTGACCGAGCCGACCATGTCGAAGTTGTAGTAGCCCTTGATGTAGCCGCGCTGGGTGGTGTTGAGCGAGTTGACGTAGAACCGGGAGCCGTTGAGCCCCTGCTCCTCGTCGGTCCACCAGGCGAACCGGACCTTCTTCGTCATGGTCGGGTTCTGCGCGGCCAGGACCAACGCGTTCTCCAGCAGGGTGGACGAGCCGGTGGCGTTGTCGTTGATGCCGGGGCCGGCCGAGACGCCGTCGAGGTGGGCGCCGAACATGACCACCTGGTCGGTCGGGCCGCCGGGCCACTCGGCGATCAGGTTGTTCGAGGGGTACGTGCAGCTGGAGCAGTACTGCTCGCTGACGGTGTAGCCGGCCGACTGGAGCCTGGTCTTGACGTACGTGAGCGAGGCGGTGTAGCCGGCCGAGCCGGCCCTGCGGTTACCGCCGTTGCTGGTGGCGATGCTGTTGAACTGGGTGAGGTGGGCCTGGACGTTGCTGACGGAGATGTCCGGTGCTGCCAACGCGGCGGCGGTCGCGGCGATCGGCCGGGCCTCCGTCATCGTGGTCATGGGCGACGCGGCTACCGGCTGGGCAGCCAGCGTCACCGTCATTCCGGCGAACACGGCAAGCGCGATTCCCGCGCTCAGCGTTCTGCCTCTCATGGGGGCTCCTCGGGGGTTGGAGAGATACCCGAGACACTTACAGATGTCGATCCTTTGAGCATCGGTCGTTCGTCCCGAACCGCCGCCGCTTCGACGGTGGGTACCGGCGGCGGCACAGGTGAGTAGAGGTGCCAGGATGGGTAGGTAACGCCAGCAGGGGTCGTCGGGCCCGGAACGGGGGCTAGCGATGGGGCCGGGTCGAGCGTGACACGACCCAGCATCGACCTGTTCAGCGGCGGCGGTGACACCGGTCGGCTGATGGCGGAGCTGGACTGGGCCCGTACGCCACTGGGTCCGGTCAGCGGATGGCCACAGAGCCTGCGCGCCGCGGTCCGGCTCGTGCTCTCCTCCCGCTACCCCATGCTGCTGCTCTGGGGCGACGACTTTTCCCAGCTCTACAACGACGCGTACTCCACCCTGATCGGCGACAAGCACCCCGCCGCGCTCGGCAACGACGTGCGGGTGACCCTGGCCGAGGGCTGGGACGTGCTCGCCCCGCTGATCGAGCAGGCCATGGCGACCGGGGTGGCCAGCTGGGTCCCCGCGCTGCAACTGCTGCTGGAGCGGGCCGGCTACCGCGAGGAGGCGTACTTCAGCGTCTCGCACGCGCCGGCCCGCGACGACGAGGGCCGCACCGTCGGGGTGTTCACCGTCTGCAGCGAGGTCACCGAGCAGGTGGTCGGCGAACGCCGTCTGCGCCTGCTGCGCGACCTGTCCGTTCTCGGCGACGGGCGCACCGTCGACGTGGACGCCACCGCCGACCGGCTGATCGACACGATCGACAGCCACCCGCTGGACGTGCCGTTCGCCGCCATCTACCTGCGCGACGGCACGGTGCTGCGGCGGCTCGCCTGCACGGGCGGCGACCAGGGACACGCGGGGGCACTCCCGGGCACCGTCGAGCTGGCCGACCCCGGCCCGGTCGCATACGCCTGGGGGCTGCCGGACGCCGCCGAGGGCCGCCCGACCCAGGTGACCGAGGTCGCCGACCGGCTGCCAGTGCCCGCCGGCCCGTGGGGCGACCTGGTCCGCACCGCGCTGGCGCTGCCACTCCCCTCCGGCGACGAGGACCAGCCGCTCGGTGTTCTGCTGGCGGGGGTCAGCCCCAGCCAAGGGCTCGACGAGGCGTACCGGTCCTTCAACCAGCTGCTGGCGCAGCAGATCTCCGTGGCGCTGCGCAACGCCCAGGAGTACGAGGAGGAGCGGCGCCGGGTCGAGGCGTTGGCCGAACTGGACCGGGTCAAGACCGACTTCTTCGCCAACGTCAGCCACGAGTTCCGTACCCCGTTGACCCTCATGCTCGGCCCGCTGGCGGACGCCCTCACCGACGCCACAGCGCCCCTGGCCCCCGTGCAGCGGGAGCGGGTGGAGACCGCGTGGCGCAACGCCACCCGACTGTTGACGCTGGTCAACAGCCTCCTCACCTTCAGCAGCCTGGAGGCCGGGCGGGCCCGCAGCGACGCCCGTGCGGTCGACCTGTCCGCGCTCACCACCGAGCTGGCCGGCGTGTTCCGGGCCGCCGTCGAGCGGGCCGGGCTGACCCTGGAGGTGGCCTGCCCACCGCTGCCACGGCCGGTCACCATCGACCCGGTCAACTGGGAACGCATCGTCACCAACCTGCTCTCCAACGCTCTGAAATACACGTTCATCGGCCGGATCCGGGTCACCCTGGACACCGACGACGAGGAGGTACGCCTCACCGTCGCCGACACCGGCATCGGCATCGGCGACCAGGACCTGCCGAAACTCTTCGAACGCTTCCACCGGGTGCGGGGGGCCCGCTCACGCAGCCACGAGGGCACTGGCATCGGCCTGGCCCTGGTGCACGAGTTGGCCCGGCTGGAGGGCGGCGAGGTCCGGGTGGCCAGCCGGGTGGGCGTCGGCAGCACCTTCACCGTGGCGCTTCCCTGGTCGGCGGCGCGCCGAACGGCGTTGACCGGCCCGCCGGTGGACGGGCGGGGCGACGCCGCCCGCGCCGCTGTCGAGGAGGCGATGGGTTGGCTCGCCGAACCGGACGGCAGTGTGACGGAGCCCGACCGTACGATCGGCCCGGCGGTGGACGAGCTGGCCGGCTCCCGGATCCTGGTCGCCGACGACAACAGCGACATGCGGGCGTACCTCACCCGGCTGCTCACCGGGCAGGGCTGGCGGGTACGGGCCGTCACCGACGGCCGGCAGGCCCTCGACGAGATCCACCGAGAGCGGCCAGACCTGGTCCTGACCGACGTGATGATGCCGGTGATGGACGGCTTCGACCTGCTGCGCAGGCTGCGCGCGGACCCGGCGACCCGGGCACTGCCGGTGCTGGTGCTCTCGGCCCGTGCCGGCGGTGAGGCCAGCGTGGAGGGCCTGAGCCTGGGCGCCGACGACTACCTGGTGAAGCCGTTCGCCGCGACCGAGCTGATCGCGCGGATCCGCGCGGCCATCCGGCGAGCCCGCGACCGCATCGCCGCCAATCCCGCGACGGTCGACGCCGCATCGGCGACGACGCGACCAGCCGAGGTCACCGCCACCGCACCGGCTTCGGCGGTCGAACCCGTCGGCGACACGTCCGTGGTGCCGGCGGCTCCGGCCGACCGGAACGGGCTGGGCGACGTCCTGGGCGACGGGTTGGGCGACGTACTGGACGTCAGGTGGGCGTACCCGTCCGCACCCACCTCGGCCGCGATGATGCGTCGGGACGTCCGGCGGACGCTCGGCGACCTCGACGTCGACCCGGACGTGCTGGAGGATCTGCTGCTCGCCGCGTCCGAGGCGATGAACAACGCCGTCGAGCACGCGCAGCGGCCCAGCCGTCCGGAGGTGCGGGTGCGGGTCCAGGTCGGTGCCGGCCTGGTCCGGATCTCGGTGCGGGACTTCGGCACCTGGCGGGACCGGCGACCGGCGATGGACCGGGGACGCGGCGCGCTGCTGATGAACGCGTACGGCGACGTACGGCTGGTCTCCACCCTCGAGGGGACGACGGTGACCATCGAGCGCCGGTTGGCCGAACCGGCCTGAGCGACCGTTGGCCGAACCGGCCCGAGCGACCCTTGGCCGGTCCGGCCCGAGCAACCAGCCGGCAGCGTGTCAGAGTCGGCGGCCGTTGGCGTCGCGGGCGATGATGCCGTCGAGCCGCTGCCCCGGGGTCAGTTCGGCCGGGTCGAACCAGAAGATGAGCACCTGCTTGTCCTCACTCCAGCGGGCCAGTCGGGCATCGACCTGCCGGGCACCCACCGTGCCGACGATTCGCTGGGCGGGGCCGACGAAATAGCCGAAGGTGGGCACCGGCACTGTCGACGAGCGCTCGTCGTAGGCGATCTGATGAAACCCCGGGCTGCGGTCAGCTCCGTCGACGTCGTTGACCAGGATGTCCGTGGTCAGCATGCCGTCCGGAGCGCGGCGACCGGCGGCCAGCCCGACGGACACCTTGGGCTCGCCGGGCACGGAAACCCCGACGAAGTAGTAGACCCGCTGGTCGGCGCCGTGTCGCACCTCGCTGTCGATCACCTGGCCCAGGGGCTTCGGGGGCGGGACATCGCGGGCCACCGTCGGCGGCGGGGTGGGCTCCAACCAGGCCGACGCCGTCGGCGAGGCACCGGCCGGTGGTGGAGCGACAGCGACCGGCGGCGGACGCTCGGGCGTCGGCGGGCCGCCCGGCGACGTGCCGACCGCCACGACGGCGACAGCGGCGGCCACGCCGGCCGCGAGCGTCGCAGCACCGGCGCCGGCAACCCGCCGACGGATCCGCAACCGCCGCCCCTCGCGCATCACCGCGGCCAGATCGAGCGATGTGGCGGGGCGTTCGGTGTCCCGCATGGCCTGGCGGAGCCGTTCCAGCTCGCTCATCGGCGCGCCTCCTCGTCGGATGTCCGCGGCCCGGCGGTGCGCAGCTTCTCCAGGGCTCGTGAGCTGGTGCTCTTGACCGTGCCGACGGACACGGCGAGTTCCCGGGCCACCTGCGCCTCCGGAAGGTCGAAGTAGTAGCGCAGCACGACGATGGCCCGCTCCCGGGGGCTGAGCGCGCCGAGGATGGTGATCAGCCAGCGCCGGGTGGTCACCTCGTCGGCCACGTCGCCGCGCCGCTGCTCCGGCACCTCCTCGGTCGGGTACTCCCGCAGCGGCCGCCGCCACCCGTCGACCAGGTGGTTGACCAGGGTGCGGCGCGCGTACCCGTAGGCGTCGTCGTCGTGGATCCGGGACCACGAGGCATAGGTACGGGCCAGCGCGGTCTGCGCGGCGTCCTCGGCCTGGTGGTGGTCGCCGGTCATCAGGAAGGCGGCGTGCACGAGTCGCGCGGACGCCGCCCTCGCGAACTCGACGAACTCCGCGTCACCCCGCGCCACCGTGAACCCTCCCCCGTGCCACAAGCTATGGACGGGTCAGGTCGGCAGAAGGTTGAGCGGTGGGTCACATCAACTTTTCGCCACGGTCACCCGTCTTCTCCTCCGCGCCGCCACCGAGCGACGCGCGAGGGGAGAGACATGTCGACGAAGGTTACCCACCGGTGGCGTATCGCCTCGGCGGCGTTGCCGGTGGTGGTGGCACTGCTCACCGGATGCGGAGGGCCGGCTGCCGGGCAACCCCCGACCGGTGCCGGCCCCGCCGCCGGGCCGCCCACTGGGGCTGTCACCGGGCGACCGGCCGGGGTCGCCGACGTGACGCCCGGTTCCGCGCCTGCCGTCCCGATCAGCTATCCCGCCGCCGGCGGCAACCGCTGGTCGGCGGCGCCCGGCGAGGCGGCGCCCGGCGAGGCGGCGCCCGGACGCCCGGGCGACGGCCGGTTGCTGCGGTACCGGGTCGTCGTGGAGCGGGACATTCGGGGGCTGCCGGTGGGCGACATCGCCGCGGCGATCACCGCGACGTTGAACGACCCACGCGGGTGGACGGCCGGCGGGGCGTGGCGGCTGCGCCGGGTGGGTGCCGGCGAAGCCACCGACTTCACCATCTATCTGGCCACCCCCGGCACCCGCGACACCCTCTGCCAGGACGTGCCCGACGGCTACACCTCGTGCCGCAACGGTGGCCGCGTGGTGCTCAACGTGGCGCGCTGGGTCAAGGGCGTCCCGGGCTACGGTGCGAGCCTGGCCACCTATCGGCAGTACATGGTCAACCACGAGGTGGGGCACAAGCTCGGGTTGGGTCATGAGCGGTGTCCGGGGCGGGGCCGGCCGGCGCCGGTAATGCAGCAACAGACGTTGGGCCGGCACGGCTGCACAGCGAACGCCTGGCCGTACCCGGAGGGTGAGGTCCGCTACAGCGGACCGGTCGGTGCCTACGACGACGAGATCCCGCGACGCGAGGATGCCTACTCGGGGCAGTGAGGCCGATGGGCGCGCCTCATGGAGTGGGGCGACCGCGCTCCTGGGCGAGCCGCTCGTCCAGCCGGCCCAGCTCGTAGATCGCGTTGAGGCTGGTCGGCAACCGGCTGACATTGTCCGGCACGGGTCCAGGATCCGGCGCGGGTGCGGGATCGGGCGCGGGTGCGAGATCCGGCGCGGGTGCGGCGGCGGGGGCCGACGGACGGCGGCGCAGGAGCCACACGGCCAACACGACCATGGCAGCCAGGACCAGCACGTAGGACACCGGCGGCCAACTGTCGCGGGCGGGGCTGGCGAGCGTCGGCGGGGTGACCGGAGCGGGAGGGGCACCGTCACGGCGGGGCACGGTTGCCTCCCGGGTGCCGGTGACCTCGCCACCGGCGGGGCGAGCCGGTGCGACCGGAGCGGCCGGGACCTGGACGGCGGCCGACGACCCCGCGGGCGTGGGGGCCGCGGTTGGCCGCACCGGGCTGGGCTGGTCAGTGACCGCCGTCGGGCTCGGCGTGGAGGGCGCGGTTGGCGCGGTGCTCGGCGGGTCGCCGCCATCGAGGAGGTCGTCGACGATCCGGCCGACGCCACCGAGGAGGTCAGCGACCGGACCTGGGGTGGCCGACGGGGACGGCGTGGGCGCGAGAGCGAGGGTCAGCGCGAGGGCGACGAGGGCAGGCATGGGTCCACCTCGGATGTGTCGAGATGCCACGCACCGTATCCCATGGGCGACAGCGTGGGGTTACCCCAACACGCCGCGAGCGGGGACGCGTCGTGCGCGCGTCCCCGCTGCACTGTCCTTGATGGTCAGACGGGCAGACCCCCGACCTGGGTGGAGATCCAGGACCGGATGGACGGCAGGTCGACGTAGATGGACGGGCCGGTGGCGCAGGTGGAGTTGTTGTTGCCGGCCCGGCTGGTGGCGCCGATCAGGTTCCACACTCCGTTGACGCGGCGCACCTGCGGCCCACCCGAGTCGCCGTAGCAGGCGCCGGAATTGCCGTTGGTGTTGTTGGTGCAGATCTCGTACGGGCCGTTGATGCCGGAGCACCGACTGTCCGCCACGATGGACGTGTCCAGCTCGTTGGCGACCGCCGGTGCCGATCCGCAGCCCCGGGGCGCGCAGGTCTGGCCCCAGCCGATGATCCGGGTGACGGTGCCGACCGCGCCGGAGGTGCTCGGGATCGGCGCCGGGGCGTACGTGACCGAGCTGGCCAGTTGCAGCAGCTTGACGTCGACGCTCGGGTGGTTGACCGCACGGGTCACCCGCACCACCGTCCCGCCGCTGGAGCGGTTGACGCTGCCCACCCGCACCGAGGACGGCGTCGAGCAGTGCTTGGCGGTGACCGCCCAGTTGCCCTTGATCAACGTGCCGGTGCAGCCGGAGACGTAGACCATGAACGGGTAGTTCTCCGACGCCGGTCGGCCGCCGACCACCAACGGTTCGATGTCGGAGTCGCCGGTCCAGGTGTACGTCGTGCTGGCCGGCGCGGCCAGGCTGCCGGCGAACAGCGAGTTCACCCGGCTCGCCTCGGTCGAGCTGGGGTTGGCGTTGCGGCAGGACACCGGGGCGCTGCTGCCGGACATCAGGTCGGTGCACAGGCCGGTACGCCGGTCCGGCAGGCCCAGGATGTGCCCGATCTCGTGGGCGGCGATGCGGTTACGGTCGTAGCCCTGGTTGACGGCCGTGCGGCCCATCCAGATCCGTCCCGAGCCGAGGCCGGTCGGCTGCGCCCGGGGCCAGCCGTCGTCGACGTAGATGGTGATGCTGGCCGGGGTGCCGGCCAGCAGTCGGACGTTGCTGACCCGGCTGTTCCAGATCTGTGCCGCCTGGTCAAAGTTGGTGCGGAACTCACCGGTCCGGCTCGCGTCGTAGTAGACCGTCCGTACGGCGGCGGCCGGAGCGCCCGTGGCGAGCTGCACCCCGGCTGCCGCCAGCACGGCCACCAGCATGGCCATCGCCGTACGTCTCAGTTGTCGTCGGAACATCACGCACTCCCCTACGGTCGCCCGGCGGCCACCGGCCACCGGTCATCGATGTACGTGAATGCTAGAGCCCGGGCGACCGATGTCCGACATAGCGGAAGCGTCATACCGCCGAGGAAATCCGCTGTTACGCGGCGGTTACGTCGTGGCGAAGTGCCCGTGCCGAGAAGGGACGACGGTGGCGGCAGAGGGCCACCGGCAGCGCCGCCGCCACGTGGTCCCGAATCTCGAACGGAGAACCACGATGAGGATCAGAAGCGCACTGACGGCGATGGTGGTCGTCCTCGCCGGGCTGCTCGTCGGCGCGGGCAGCAGCACCGCGGCGGGCACCACGACCGGGTCGGCGTACTGCGGCATCACCTGGGGCAGCGCGGAGAAGTCGGCCGGCGCGCTCAGCGACGCCCCGCTGGTCGACGTCCGCACCGGTCGGCACGACTGCTACGACCGGGTGGTGTTCGAGTTCGCCGGCCCGGTCGATGGTTACGCGGTCGGCTACGGCGAGACGTGGACCGAGGGCGAGGGGCTGGCGTTGTCGCCGTACACCGCGGGAGGGGCGCTGCTGCGGGTGTCGCTGCGCGCACCGGCGTACGACGACGCACACCAGGGCACCGTGCCGTACGCGGTCGGTGAGCACGTCGCGAACCTGCTGCGCTACCCGACACTGCGTGACGTCGTCTTCGGCGGCAGCTTCGAGGGCTACAGCACCTTCGCGGTCGGCGTACGGGCGCGGTTGCCGTTCCGCACGTTCGTCCTCGCTGGCCCCGGCGGACACAGTCGGGTCGTGCTCGACGTGGCCCACCAGTGGTGATCCCCTAACGGACACCGAGCCGCCCCGGCAGAGCCGAAGCCGTCGAGGCTGGAGAAGACGTCGACGGTGTAGGTGGCGGTCATGATGTTGTCCGTTCACGGGTGACTCAGTGCGGTACGACGGGTCCGCAGGTAGGCCCGCTCGGTCTCGTTGGTGGCCAGTGCCACGGCCTGGTCGTAGGCGGCTCGTGCCTCGTCGTCGCGTCCGAGCCGGGCGAGCAACTCGGCCCGGGTGGCGGGCAGCCGGTGGTAGCCCGGGAGGTCGACACCCTCCAACGCGGCGAGGGCCACCGCCGGCCCGTGCACCTCGGCGACGGCGACGGCACGGTTGAGCGCGACGACCGGCGTTGGCGTGATCACGAGGAGCTGGTCGTACAGTGCCAGGACCTGTGGCCAGTCGGTGGCGGCGCCGTCGGTGTGCACCGCGCTGATGGCGGCCTGGATCTGGTACGGGCCGGGCCGGTTGCGCCGCAGGCAGCGGCGGACCAGGTCGTGGCCCTCGGCGATGAGTGGCCGGTTCCACAGTGACCGGTCCTGGTCGGCCAGCAGCACCAGCTCGCCGGTCGCGTCGAGCCGCGCCGGGCGGCGGGCCTCGGTCAGCAGCAACAGGGCGAGCAGGCCCAGGACCTCGGGCTCGTCGGGCATCAACGCGGCAAGTTCGCGGGTGAGCCGGATCGCCTCGGTGCACAGGTCCGTTCTGATCAACGGCCCGGCGGTGGACGCGTACCCCTCGTTGAACATCAGGTAGAGCACGGTGAGCACCGGCGGCAGCCGGTCCGGCAGCTCATGTTCGGCGGGCACCCGGTACGGGATGTTGGCGTCCCGGATCTTCTTCTTGGCGCGCACGATCCGCTGGGCGACGGTGGCCTCCTGGACCAGGTACGCCCGGGCGATCTCCGATACGTCGAGGCCACCGAGCAGGCGCAGCGTGAGGGCGGTCCGCGCGTCGGGAGCGAGCGCCGGGTGGCAGCAGGTGAAGATGAGTCGCAGCTGGTCGTCCTTCACCGGTCCCACCTCTCGCGGCTCGTCCTGGTGGTGCAGCAGCAGGGCCTGGGCGTGCCGGGCCTCGCGGGTCGACTCCCGGCGGAGCCGGTCGACGGCGCGGTTGCGGGCGGTGGTCACGATCCAGGCACCCGGGTTGGGCGGCGGGGTCTGCCACTTCTGCAACGCCGTGGTGAAGGCGTCCTGGACCGCCTCCTCGGCGAGGTTGATGTCACCGAGGACGCGGGCCAGGGTGGCGACGCAGCGGCCGTACTCCGCGCGGTAGATGCTCGCCAGGTCCATGTCGGCTGATCGACTCCCTGTTCAGGCCTGGGACAGGTCGTCGAAGGGGCGCACCTCGACCGGGCCGCAGGCCGCCGCGCACTTCTCGGCCCAGGCGAGCGCCTGGTCCAGGTCCTCGCACCTGATGACCCAGAACCCGGCGATGTGCTCCTTCGTCTCGGCGAACGGCCCATCGCTCATGGTGGTGGCGCCGTTCTCGACCCGGACGACGGTGGCGCTGTCCGGCGAGAGGAGCCCTCCGCCAAAGACCCAGGCGCCTGCGGCCAGCATCTCGTCGTTGATCCGGCCGGTTTCCGCGAACATGGTCTGCATCTCCTCGTCGGACGGGGCTGGCGCGCCCTCGACGAAGTGCACGGACAGCAGGTACTGCTTCATGACGTTCCTCCGGTAGGTCGACGGGTGGGTTGCGGCAGGTCAGGCGGCCAGGCGGCGCGCGACGGCGGGGATCACGATCACGGCCGCGACCAGGTGGGTGAGCATCAGCAGCGCCTTGGTGCCCGCCCCGGCGTCCGCGATCACGTCCGGCACCAGCGACAGGACGGTGAGCACCACGGTCGTGCGGACGAACGTGCGCCGCGGACGCCGGGCGAAACGGGACAGCAACGCGGCGAGGAGCACCCCGACCAGCGAGAATACGGCGGTCAGCACGCCGAACCCGGTCACCGGGATCGGCGCGTCGGCCACGTCGAGGCTGATGCCTGCCGCGTGGCCGACGGCGGCGACGGCCATGGTGGCGGCGCTCGCGGCGACCGTGGCGATGAGACCGGTACGAATCAGCGCGCCGAAGGTCGACGTGGTGGTGGGAGTGGTGGTCGCTGTGCTGGTCATCGTGCCCTCCAGTGGGTGCGTGGCCCGCTGTTGTGCCGGGCTCTCACCAGGGCTACGAAGAGGATCAACCCCAATCGACAGGACCGCCAGAATCTTTTCGAAGACTTGATCGACTCGACGTTGGTGAAGTCGCGGTGTCCGGACACCGCGGATGCCCCGACTGTCACGAACGCGAGTGGATCATGCTCCGGCCACGGTCATGGGAGGACCGTGAGCCTCAGAGCGTGCGCTGGTATTCCTCCCAGGTCCGCTTGGGGCTGACTGCCGGCCCGTCATCGGCGCCCCGGTTGGCCAGGCCGTTACGACCGAGGTAATAGTCGCCGGCCTGGTTCTGCGCACCTGTCGACTGGTCGGTGTCGGACAGCGCGATGGCGTGGATGTGATAGCCCCAGTCCCCCTGGGCCGGGGTCCGCAGCCACGCGGCGAAGCCCACAGTCCGCAGGCGACGCAGCACATCCGTTCGCACGGCTGAGGAGAGCCCGCTGACCGAGAGATCGAGCGCACCGCCGCCGTCGTGCGTGCCGGCGGATGCGCCCACACCGCTGCTGTACGAGCCCTGCGTGATGCCGAGCTGACGGCCGAGCAGGCGTTCGGCCTCGAACAGCATCGACCTGGTGCGCGTGTTGACCTGCACACCGCGCAGGGTCACCACGCTGCCTGGTGAGATCGCCCTGACCACTGTGTAACGCCCCTCGCCGAGCGACCGCAGCGACGACGGGCCGGGCAGGCCGGTCGCGTCGAGACCGGTGTAGCCGAGGGACCGCTGGTACGCCGCGTACGCGGCGATCGTGCTGGTGCCGAAATGCCCGTCGACGTACGTCGACGACAGCAGCCCTCTCGCCTGGAGGGCACGCTCCACCAGCAGGACGCTGTCCTTGGCCCCGTCGGTGAGCGCGGTGTCCGGCCGACGCGGGTCGATCTGCGCCGCCTTGATCAGCGCTTCCATGTCCAGCTGCGGCAACGCGGCAGTGGCCGAGTTGGCCAGCGGTACGGCGCCGACCACCGCCGCACCGGCAGCGACGAGCAGGCTTCTTCTGGTGAGCACGCTTCCTCCGTAGGATATTGACCGATCTACACCAACGAATGAAGCTAGTCTTCAATGCGGGAGCGGAGTTGTCACCCCGCCGGGGCGTACGAAAGTCCGCGGCGCTGCCGTCGTAGCTCCGTGTCAGCTAGCTGCCGGAGCCCTGCCCGGCCGGGTCGGGTGCCTGCTCGACGGCCTCGTCGGCCAGGTGCCAGACCTCCCGCATCGACGCCCACCAGTCCCCCGAGCCGGGCTCGGCGAGCGACTCCTGACACGGGTCGGTCAGCTTCCACCACTCCTGTGTCTGCGGGTCCGCAGCGATGAGCCGCAGGTCGGCGTCGTAGTCGTCGCCGACGTACTCGTAGTAGCCGAAGAGCAGGTCGTCGTGGAGGAAGATGGTGTAGTTGCGGAAGTTCGCCTCGCGCAGCGTCTGCTCGACGCTCGGCCAGACGGTGGCGTGCAGCCGAAGATAGGTCTCCCGTTGCTCCGGTCGGAGTCGGATCACGCAGCCGTGACGTTGCACGTCGTGCCCCTTCGTGTGAACTGGTCGGATCGAGGCGGCCCGCGGGCCACCGGCAACGGCACGCGCCGTCCGCCGCCGATGGGCGTGGCGGTCGGTACGCGCTGACCGCCGGATCAGCCGGTGTGCTGATCCGAGCGATCGATGATCTCAGTAGCCCACGTCGAGATCAACGCTCGGCCCGGTGCGAGGTGGGGTTGTCGGTGCCGCTCAACGGTCCGGCCGGTCCGTGGAACCCGACCGTTTCGCCAGGCTGCGCACCGTGGCGGCGGGTCTACTCTCGGGTGATGGAGGGCCGCGTGCTGGTGGTCGAGGACGACGCCTCCATCCGGGAGGTCACCGCCCTCGGACTGCGCCGCGCCGGCTTCCGGGTCGACACCGCCGTCGACGGGCGGCAGGCCCTCGCGGCGTGGCGAGCCCACCCGGTCGACCTGATCGTGCTCGACGTCATGCTGCCCGGTCTGGACGGCCTGGACGTCTGCCGGGAGATTAGGCGTACCAGTCAGGTGCCGATCCTGATGCTGACCGCGCGCACTGACACCATCGACGTGGTGGTCGGGTTGGAGTGCGGCGCCGACGACTACCTGCGCAAGCCCTTCGACCTGCCCGAGTTGGTGGCCCGGGTCCGCTCGGTGCTGCGCAGAATGAGCGCTACCGCCCCGTCCACCATCATCGAGGTCGGCAGCCTGGAGATCGACCCGGGCAGCTTCGTGGTCCGTCGGCACGGCCGGGAGGTGGCGCTGACCGCCACCGAGTTCCGGCTGTTGCTGGAGCTGGCCCGCCGACCCGGCCAGGTCTTCACCCGGGAGTTGCTGCTGGACCTGGTCTGGCACCACGACTTCCTCGGCGACTCCCGGCTGGTCGACGTGGCGGTGCAACGGCTGCGCTCCAAGATCGAGGAGGACCCGGCGCAGCCACGGTTGGTCCGTACCGTGCGTGGCGCCGGCTACAAGCTGTCGGTGGGCTGACGGGAGGGTCGGCGATGGCCGGACGCGCGGTGACCCCGGGCCGCCTGCGGCGTCGGCTGACCATCGCGTTCGTCCTGGTCGCGGGCGTCTCGGCCGGCCTGCTCGCCGGTGGGACCGGGCTGCTGCTGCGGCAGTCCTGGTGGGACGCGTCGCTGCAGGAGGCAGCCGCCGACGCCCGCTACCAACTCGTACTCGCCGGACAGTTCCTCCCGCTGACCGAGCAACGCAGCACCGACCTGCTCACCAGCTTCGAGGCCAGCGGCCGGCACGTGGTGCTCGTCGACGGACCGAGCCGCCCCTCGCACCCCGCGTACGCCCCGACGCTGGGCACCGGGTTGCGGGCCACCGTCGCGGGTGGACAGCTCGGATACCAGCGCTCCGCGCCGGCGCAACGTCCTCGGCTGCTGGTGGTCGGCGGGCGCATCCCCGGCTCGACCGCCGAGCTGTACGTCCTCACCGTGGAGGACGACGTCGCCACCGACCTGGGTCAGCTGCGTAGCGCGCTGGTGGCGGGCTGGGTGCTCGTGGTGCTGCTCGCCGCCGGGGTGGGTCACGCGCTGGCCCGACGCACGTTGGAGCCGGTGGGCCGGGCCAGCCGAGCCGCCCGGGCGCTCACCGAGGGTCTGCTCGACACCCGCCTGCCGGTGCGCGGGCGCGACGAGTTCAGCGTCTGGGCGGCGACGTTCAACGAGATGGCCGAGGCACTGGAGTCGAAGATCGCGGCACTGTCGGCCGCGCAGGCCCGTGAGCGGCGGTTCACCGCCGATGTGGCGCACGAGCTGCGTACCCCGGTGACCGCCCTGGTGGCCGCGGCGTCGCTGCTGGGTGAGCACCTCGACCAGTTGCCCGGCGATGCGCGACCGGCCGCGCGGTTGCTGGTCGGCGACGTGGTCCGGCTGCGCCGGCTGGTCGAGGACCTGATGGAGATCTCCCGGTTGGATTCCGGCCGGGAGCAGCCGGCCGTCGGGTCCGTCAACGCGTCGGCGCTGCTGCACGGGATCGTCGCGACACGCGGTTGGTCGGAGCGGGTTCTGGTCAGCGGCGACGCGATCACGCTGCGCACCGACCCGCGCCGGCTGGAGCGCGTGCTGGCCAACCTGGTCGCCAACGCGGTCGAACACGGCGGCGGGGAGATCCGGGCAACCGTGACCGGGGCGGGCCCGGTGGTCGTCTTCGAGGTCACCGACCAGGGGCCGGGCATCCCGGTGAAGCACCTGCCCCACGTCTTCGACCGGTTCCACAAGGTCGACCCGTCCCGGTCCGCGCCGGGCAGCGGGCTCGGGCTGGCCATCGCCCGGGAACACGCCACAGTGCTCGGCGGTGTGCTGAGCGTCCGCAGCGAATCCGGCGCCGGCACCCGCTTCCGGCTGGAGCTGCCGGCGCACGGTCCCCCCGCGCCAGCGAGCGACCACGGCGAGCCGGCCGGCACGGCGGCGGGTGACAGCGCATGAGCCGGCACGGTGTGATCGCGTCGGTGCTCGTCGCCGGCCTGCTGGTGAGCGGGTGCGGCACCCCGCGCTCCGGGGCGCTCGGCCCGGCGCCCGCGGCGGCGCCGTCCAGCACGACGCCGTCCAGCGCGGCACCGCCGAGCACGGCCCCGCCGAGCGCCGCATCGACCGACCGTCCGGATCCGACCCCCTCGGCGGGGCCTCCACGATCACCCACGACGACCCCGCCCGGGCCGGCCGGCACCCGCGACACCGTGACCATCGAGCTGTGGCTCGTCCGCGCCGGGCAACTCGTGCCGACCAGGCGGGCCCGGCCGGCCACCCTGTCGACGTCCCGGCTGGCGCTGACCGAGCTGGCCGCCGGACCCACGCCGGCCGAGGCCGCCGCCGGGTTGACCACCCTCGTCCCGGCCGGCATCGAGGTCACCCGAATCACCGACGGCACGGCGACGCTGCGGGTGCCGGCTGTCGGCGACCCGGCGGAGCGGCGATTACGCGAGGCGCAGGTGGTGTGGACGCTCACCCAGTTCCCCACCGTGCGTCAGGTCAGCCTGGGCGGCGCGGGCCCGGTCGGTCGGCCGGCCTACGCGGACCTGCTGCCGCCGATAGTGGTGACCAGCCCGACCGCCGGTGAGCGGGTGGCCGCCCCGCTCGTCGTCACGGGCACCGCCACCGTGTTCGAGGCCACGGTGAGCGTGCGGGTGCTGGACGCCGCCGGCCGGGAGGTGGCCACCGGCTTCGGCACCGCCAGTTGCGGCAGCGGCTGCCGGGGTGGCTACCGCGTGGTGGTCGGCTGGCGGGCGGCTCGGGAGCAGCAGGGCACCGTCGAGGTGTACGAGGTGTCCGCCCTCGACGGTTCACGGATCAACACGACGGCGGTGCCGGTGATCCTCGCACCCGGTGCCTGACCAGCACGTTCACCCACCGGACTCCGCTCGGAAACGTAATCGTTTCGTTGACACCCTGCGACGCAACTCACGAAAGCCTGCATGTTCCCACCCTGGAGAACTAGTGTCAGTACGACATCGTTTCATGGGGGGTACGGGGATGCTGGGTGGTCAGCAGGTGGGCGGGGGTGCCGGAGTGCCGGCGGCCCGGGGCCCACGCTGCACCGACGGCGACCTGTTCGCCGTCGTCACCGACCTGCTGCGCGAGGTCGGCTACGACCGGATGACGATCGACGCCGTCGCCGCTCGCGCCCACGTCAGCAAGGCCACCATCTACCGGCGTTGGGACGGCAAGGCCGAGCTGGTCGTCGCCGCCCTGGGCGGCCGGCAGGTGGGGGTGCACAACCCGCCCGACACCGGTTCACTGCGCGGTGACCTGATCGAGTTGCTGCGCGCCACGGCGGCGATCTGTGTGGCCGACTGTGACCTCATGCAGGCGTTGACGTTCGCCATGCGGACCAACCCCGAGCTGGAACGCCTGGTACGCCGCCAGGTGCTGCCGGCCGGGCGGGTGGCGAGCACCGCCATCCTGGTCCGTGCCGCCGCCCGGGGGGAGATCCCGCCGGAGGCCGGCGAGCGCGAGTTGTTCCACGATCTGGCGCCCGCGCTCACCATGTCCCGCATCATCGCGCACGGCCTACCCGCCGATGACGCGTTCCTCACCCAGGTCGTCGACCAGGTGCTGATCCCGGTTCTCCGCTACCAGCACGACCGCCCGTCTCAGGCCTGATCTCTTTCTCGACATTCGCAACACGGAAGGCTTCACCATGCCCGGAACCACCTCGACCGCCCCCGGCGCGCCCGGCGCCGGGACGTCGACAGGAGCGCCGCACCCGCGGCGCTGGATCGCGCTGGCGGTCATCGCGGTCTCGCAGCTGATGGTCGTGCTCGACGCCACGATCGTGAACATCGCGCTGCCGCAGGCCCAGGCCGACCTGGGCATCACCGACGCGAACCGGCAGTGGGTGATCACCGCCTACACGCTGGCGTTCGGCGGGTTGCTGCTGCTCGGCGGCCGGATCGCCGACTACTGGGGGCGCAAGCGCACCTTCCTGGTCGGCATGACCGGGTTCGCGCTCGCCTCCGCACTGGGCGGCCTCGCCACCACCGGCGGCATGCTCTTCGCCGCCCGTGCGCTTCAGGGCGCCTTCGGCGCGTTGCTCGCCCCGGCGGCGCTGGCGCTGCTCACCGTCCTGTTCACCGAGGCCACCGAGCGGGCCAAGGCCTTCGCGGTGTACGGCGCGATCGCCGGCGGTGGCTCGGCGGTCGGTCTGCTGCTCGGTGGGGTGCTCACCGAGTACGCCGACTGGCGCTGGTGCCTGCTGGTCAACATCCCGGTGGCGGCCATCGCCATCGCCCTGGCCCTCCCGCTGGTGCCGGAGAGCCGGGCGCACGGCAACACCCGCTACGACGTGCCCGGCGCGATCGTGGTGACCGCCGGCCTGGTCTCCCTGGTCTACGGCTTCACCAAGGCCGCCGAGGACGGCTGGGACGCCGCCCAGACGCTCGGCTTCATCGCCTCCGGTGTGGCGCTGCTCGCCATCTTCGTGGTGATCGAGCTGCGCTCCAACCACCCGCTGCTGCCGCTGCGGATCATCCTGGACCGCAACCGGGGCGGGGCGTACCTCGCCTCGACGCTGATCGGCGCCGGCCTGTTCGGGGCGTTCCTGTTCCTGACCTTCTACTTCCAGGTGGTGTTGCAGTACAAGCCCCTCGAGGCCGGGCTCGCGTCGCTTCCGGTCACCGTCGGTGTGCTGATCGCCGCTGGTGGCGCCAGCCAGCTGATGCCACGGGTGGGTGCCAAGCCGCTGATGGTCGGCGGCGCCGTGCTCGCCGCCGTGGCCATGCTGGCGCTGACCCAGATCGACGTGGACACCTCGTTCCTCACCCTCCTGCTGCCCGCCCAGGTCATCCTCGGCATGGGCCTGGGCTTCACGTTCGTGCCGCTGTCCAGCCTCGCGCTGGTGGGGGTGCCGGAGCACGACGCCGGCGCGGCCAGCGCGACGCTGAACGCCACCCAGCAGATCGGCGGCTCGCTCGGCACCGCCCTGCTGAACACCATGTACACCAGCGCGGTCGCCGCGTACCTGGTCGGTCGGGTGCCGAACCCGGTCAACCAGATCGAGGCTCTGGTGCACGGCTACCGCGTGGCGTTCGCCTGGGGCGCGGCCCTGATCGTGCTCGCCGGGCTGGCCACCCTGGTCCTGGTGAAGGTGCGCAAGGAGGACATCCCGACCGGCAACACCGTGCACATGGGCTGAGCCGACCGACGCGGCTGCCGGCCGGACCGCCCCGACGTGGGGCGAGCCCGGCCGGCGGCCGCTTCCGGTAACGTCCGACCATCGTCGAAAGTCCGTTTGAGGAGATCCATGTCGACCCCTGCTGACCAGATCATCACGGCTCTGCGCGCGGGCCACGAGGAGCTCGCCGCGCTCGTACGGGACCTGAAGGAAGACGACCTGCTCCGCCCCTCGGGAGCCAGCGAGTGGCAGGTGTCCCAGGTGCTGAGCCACCTGGGCAGCGGCGCCGAGATCAACCTGGCGACGCTGGACGCCGCCCGCACCGGCGCGCCCGGCCCGGACGGGGACTTCAACCGCGGCGTCTGGGCACGGTGGGACGCGATGTCCCCGGCCGAGCACGCCGCCGGGTTCCTCGCCACCAACGAGCGGCTGGTCGAGGCGTACGAGGCGCTGGACGCCGAGACCCGGGCCTCCATGCGGATCGACCTCGGCTTCCTGCCGGAGCCGGTCGACGTGGCCACCGCGGCCCGGTTCCGCCTCAGCGAGTTCGCCCTGCACCAGTGGGACGTCGAGGTGGGGTTCAACTCGTTCGCGGCGGTGACGCCGGCGGCGGTGGGGCTGCTGCTCGACCAGATCGGCGGCATGCTGGCCTGGACCAGCCGCCCGCAGGAGCTGGGCGGTCGGGAGGCCACCCTGCTGGTCCGGCTGCAGGCGCCCGAGCGGACCTTCGGGCTGCGGTTGGGCGAGAAGGTTGACGTCGTCGACGCGCCGGAGCAGCCCGACGGGGAGCTGACCGCCCCCGCCGAGGCGTGGCTGCGGTTGGCCACCGGACGGCTGGGTCCCCAGCACACCCCGGAGGGGGTCCGGGTGACCGGGCCGGTGACCCTGGACGACCTGCGTCGGGTCTTCGTCGGCTTCTGAGCCGGTGCCGTGCAGGCCGGTCACCCGGTCCGCACGGCCTCTCAACCCTTCACACAGACCACCTGCTTGAGGTGCGCCACCACCTCGACCAGGTCCTCCTGCTGGGCCATCACCTCGGTGATGTCCTTGTACGCGCCGGGGATCTCGTCGACCACCCCGGCGTCCTTGCGGCACTCCACCCCGGCGGTCTGCGCGGCCAGGTCCTCCGTGCTGAACGTCCGCTTCGCCTGTGCCCGCGACATCCGCCGCCCAGCCCCGTGCGACGCCGAGCAGTACGCGTCCGGGTTGCCCCGACCCCGCACGATGTACGACCCGGTGCCCATCGACCCGGGGATGATGCCCAGGTCCCCCCGGCCGGCCCGGATCGCGCCCTTGCGGGTGACCAGCACGTCCACCCCGTCGTAGCTCTCCTCCGAGACGTAGTTGTGGTGGCACGAGATGGGCTCGTCGTAGGAGACCTGCGGGAACTGCTCACGCACCACGTTGCAGAGCAGGGCCAGCATGACGGCCCGGTTGCGGCGCGCGTACTCCTGTGCCCACCACAGGTCCCGCCGGTACGCGTCCATCTCCGGCGTGCCGGCGAGGAACACCGCCAGGTCCCGGTCCGGCAGGTCGGCGTTGTGCGGCAGGCCCCGGGCAACCCCGATGTGCCGCTCGGCCAGCTCCTTGCCGATGTTGCGGGACCCGGAGTGCAGCATCAGCCAGACCCGTCCCTCGTCGGCGCCGCCCTGCTCCAGGCAGACCTCGATGAAGTGGTTGCCCCCGCCGAGGGTGCCGATCTGCCGCCGCGCCCGCGTCTCCAGCTGCGCCACCCGCCGGTCCAGTCCGGCGAACCGGCCCCAGAAGTCGTCCCAGCCCGACTGCTCCAGACCACGGATCCGACGGGTGTCGACCATGTCCTGCCGCTGGGCGAAGCCGACCGGGATGGTGGCCTCGATCGCCGAACGCAGCGCGGCCAGGTCGTCCGGGAGATCAGCGGCGGTCAGCGAGGTGCGGACCGCCGACATCCCGCAGCCGATGTCGACGCCGACCGCGGCCGGTGAGACGGCCTGTCGCATCGCGATCACCGAACCGACAGTGGCGCCCTTGCCGAAGTGCACGTCGGGCATGACGGCGACGCCCTGCACCCAGGGCAGCGCTCCGATGTTGCGCAGCTGCCGGGCGGCCTGCGGCTCGATGGCGTACGGGTCGGTCCAGACCCGGACCGGCGCCCGGGTGCCGGCGAGAGGGGTGAATCCCATAGTGGTCTCCTTCTGTCGTGCGGTGACCGTTAATGATCATGTGCTGACTGGCCGGTTTCCGGCGGCGGTACGCGGATACGAAAGGGCCGCCCGATCCCGGTGGGATGGGCGGCCGACGGACGCGTCAGCGTCGACGTCAGTCGCGCCACCCCAGCTCGATGCGCCGCAATGGGCGGCAGGCACAGGCTTTGGCGGTGGTGAGCACAGCGGCGCCGACGGGGAGCAGGCGCGAGGCGGCATCGGTGCGGACGCGTCGCGGCACGGCGTACTCCCCTCGGGGTGTGATCGGTTGAGCTTGCACGGACGAGACTAGGAGGGCCACGGCGCGTCCGCAATGGATATCGCTGCTACCGGCCGCCTACCCGGCGCGCGACCGCCAGCAGATACTCCTTGCGATCCAGCGGATTGTTGTCCCAGCGGGTCCGGACGGGGGCGGGACCACGCACCGGCCGGTAGCAGTCGAACTCGGTTTCCAGCACGCCCTCCCCCCGGGTCAGCGCAGGCAGGCGACGCTCCAGCGCGTGCACCAGACCGGCCGGGATCTCACCCTGCACCAGGTAGGACGCGCCCTGCCCGGTGGTGTCGGTCGGCACCGCGTCCAGCCGGGTGAGCGCGGGCAGCAGCGTGCCGAGGATGTCACCCGGCACCTCCAGCCGGAAGCGGTGTACCGGCTCGTGGACCCGGGTGCCGGCGCGGGCGAGTGCGGCCATCAGCACCAACGGGGTGAGATTGCGGAAGTCCCCCGCCGTGCTGGACATGCTCTTGTCGAAGGTGCCGTGGGAATGGCTCTGCCGCGCCCAGTAACCGGCGTGGGTCATCGTCACCTCGCAGTCGGGGACCTCCCACCCGTGAAGGCCCTGGCGCAGGGTTCGACGCACGGTCTCCTCCACGGCGGTGAAGAAGGCCGGTGGCATCGAACCCAGCTCGACGCCGAGCCGAAAAGTCACGCCGGCACCGGTCGGCGCCGGCGCGACCCGCAGCCCGACGGTGGCCAGGAACGGATTGGGCGCCACCGCGATCACCTCGACCGCCTCGCCAACGCCGCACACCCTCTCCACGTGCACCGTGCTGGTCTCCCGGAACGTCACCCCCACGCCGAAGTCCTCGGCAAGGGTGGCCTGGATGACCTCCTTCTGCACCTCGCCGTAGAGCGACACGGTGATCTCGTGCCGCCGGTCGTCCTGCCGCAGGTTGATCAGCGGGTCCTGCTCAGCGAGCTGGACCAGCGCGGCGTGCAGCGCGACCCGGTCTCCGGGGCGCGTCGGCACCACCACGGTCTCCAGGGTGGGCGGCGCGAAGTGGCGGTCCGCGCCGCCACGTTCGGGTGGTACGCCCACCGGGTCGCCGATCCGAGCGTGCTTGAGGCCCCACAACCGGGCGATGTGGCCGGCTTCGACCGCCGACGCCTCCACGTCGGCCCCATGGGCGACGACTCGTACGGCAGTGACCAGTTCAGCGTCGACCGCCCCGACGCGGACCCGGTCGCGAGTCCGGATGGTGCCGGCGAAGAGCCGGACCAGGGCGATCTTCTCTCCGGCTGGGCCCCGTTCGATGGCGAACACGGTGCCGGAGACCGGGGCGTCGGCGTCGCCCTCGACGGTGGGCAACAGTTCGGTGATCCCGGCGATCAGCGCGTCCACCCCGGCACCGGTGATCGCCGAGCCGGCGTACACGGGCTGCACCAGCGCGCGGCCGGTCCCCGTCGCCAACGCGGCGCGCAGCCGCGGGTACGGCAGCGAGGACGTGTCCGCCACCCAGTCGGCGAGCAGCACGTCATCCTGCCCGGTGAGCAGGTCGAGCAGCCGGTCGGTGAAGGCGAGGTCGGTGGGGCCGTACGGCGTGCAGTAGGCGCCGCGGGTCCCCGGCACCGCCACCGAGCCCATCGCCACGACGGCCGGCGTGAGCTTCTCCGCGACCGCCCGGAAAACCCGTTCGGGGTCCGCCCCGGCCCGGTCGACCTTGTTGATGAAGATCAGCGTCGGGATGCGCAGCCGGCGCAGGGTCCGCATCAGCACCCGGGTCTGCGGCTGCACCCCCTCCACCGCGGAGATCACCAGCACTGCGCCGTCGAGCACACCAAGCACCCGCTCGACCTCGGCGATGAAGTCCGGGTGACCGGGCGTGTCGATCAGGTTGACTGTCACGTCGTCCAGGACGAAGGAGACGACAGCCGAGCGGATGGTGATGCCGCGTTGCCGTTCCAGTGCCAGGGTGTCGGTCTGGGTGCTGCCCGCGTCGACCCGGCCGAGCTGGTCGGTCACACCGACGTCGTGCAACAGCCGCTCGGTCAGGCTGGTCTTACCGGCATCGACGTGAGCCAGGATGCCGAGGTTCAGGGTTTTCACGCAGCGTCAGGTCCTTCAGGTAGGCGACAGATCGCTTCTGGTCGGACATCGACGCAGCGCGCATTGGTGCTCCCTGGAGGTTCGTGGCGGTTTCGGGTAGTTCAGCAGGCCGTCGTCGGGTCGGGCAACCGAATAACCGGCGCTCCCATGAGTGTCGGCGACCGCTGGCAGACTTGCCGCCATGGTGGAGACCTCCGTGCGGCTGCTGCGGCTGCTGACCCTCCTCCAGGTCCGCCGGGAGTGGTCCGGCACGGAGTTGGCCGAACGACTGGCGGTCACCACCCGCACGGTACGCACTGACGTGGAGCGGCTGCGGGTGCTGGGTTACCGGATCGAGTCGCACCCCGGGGTCGGCGGCGGCTACCAGCTCGGCGCAGGGTCGGCATTGCCGCCGCTACTGCTCGACGACGACGAGGCGGTGGCGGTGGCCGTAGGGCTGCGGGCTGCGGCGGGCGGGTCGGTGACGGGTATCGAGGAGACGTCGCTGCGGGCGCTGGCGAAGCTGGAACAGTCGCTGCCGTCGCGGCTGCGGCACCGGGTCGACGCCCTGCGCACGGCGACGGTCTCCGCCGCGGGCGGCGGCCCGACCGTGGACGCCGAAACGCTCACCGCTGTCTCCACGGCGGTGCATCACCGGGAGCGGCTGCGGTTCGACTACGCCGGGCACGACGGCATGACGACCGTGCGCGATGTCGAGCCATACCGGCTGGTCTACACCGGGCGGCGGTGGTACCTGCTGGGCTGGGACACCGACCGGGCCGACTGGCGCACCTTCCGCGCCGACCGGATCCGACCCCGGGTGCCGACCGGCCCACGCTTCACACCCCGGGAGCCGCCAGGTGGCGACGCGGTCGCGCACGTGCTGCGCGGCGTCGGCTCCACCGCCTGGCCACACCCGGCACGGGTACGCCTGCACGCGTCGGCCGAGCAGATGGCGCAACGGATCCCGACCACGGCTGGCCTGCTGGAGGCGATCGACGGCCAGACGTGTCTGCTGCACACCGGCGGCGAGTCGCTGGGCAACCTGGCCGCCTTCCTCGGCACCCTCGCTGTCGACTTCGACGTGCTCGACCCGCCGGAGCTGCGCGCCGTCATCCGCGACGTCGCCGCCCGATTCGGTCGGGCCGCCGGTCCCGCGCCGGGGCGAATCGCGGTTCACCCCGGCGCGGACGCGGCAGTGGAGCTATGACTGCGGCACCAGCCGGAAGGACTGCGCCGCGGTGCCGTTGCAGGTGTACTGGACGAGCTGGACGCTGTCCGCCGTGGACGCCGCGGGCACGTCGAGGCACTTGCCGCTGCCCCTGTTGACCACCGTGTGCCAGGCGGTGGGCGAGATCGGGCCGCCGGTCGGCGAGGGCGTCGTCGGGGGGACGGTGCCGGCGCCGGCGAGCCAGTGCAGCCCGTCGATCAGCAGCTGGTTCTGCTGGGCGCTGTCGAAGGTGGACGACAGCCCGGTGTTGGTGTTGTAGTTCATCGCGTTGTGCCCGAAGTTGGCGTAGAGCATCTTGTACTGCCGGTTACTCCAGACCAGCGGGTAGTAGCCGCCGTACCAGGACTGGTTGGGGTCCGTGCCGACCGGGAAGCTGGACGGGTCGACCGAGGCGAGGATGTCGATGTTGGGGTTCTGCCGCAGGTCGTTGCTCCAGGAATACCACTCGCTGATCGACGACGGGAAGGTCGCCGGGAGGTTCCGGGTGGCGGCGTGGGTGCGGTTGTCGGCGCGCATGGTGACCCGGGTGGGGCCCCAGGTGTTCGTCTGGAACGCGCCGGTGCCGAGGAAGGTGTTGTAGTACCAGCTCCAGCTCGACGGGTTGTCGGTCCACGCGCTGACGTGGAAGCCCAGCCACGCGCCACCGTTCTGCATGTACTGCTGGAACGCGGCACGCTGCGCGGTGGGCGGCGCGTCGTCCAGGAACATGACGACCTTGTACTGGGCCAGGTTCGCGGTGTTCAGCAGGCCCCAGTTGTTGGTGGCCTCCCAGGAGAAGCCGTACTGGGCGGCGGCCTGCGGGAACCAGGCCCGGGCGTCCTTGACGAAGTCGATGTGCGCGGCGTCCCAGGTGCCGTTGTAGAAGGCCAGGACCTTGAACGTCGGCGCGGCCTGCGCGGCACGCGAGGCGCTGACCGCGAGACCGGCGCTCAGCGCGACCAGGAGTGCGACGAACAGCGACACGATCCGTCTGGTACGGGATGAGAGTTCTGCGATCACCTGATCGTCCCTTCGGTGGGGACGCGCGCCGCCGCGTCGACCTGCTTCTGTTCACAAGCCTTACAGATAGACGAAAGATTATGTCGCGTCTCCAGTGTCGTCAATCGCGACCCGACCGATCCGGGTGGGATTCCTGCGGCAACGGGTACCCCAGCCGGATGACCAGCCCGGACGCGGTCGACGTCGACCAACCGCTCGCCGTGGACCTGCCCGCCGCTCCGCACGACGCCAGCGGTGAGCGGGTGCCGATTCGCGACCTGGCCGGCCTCGCCCCGGCGGCCCGGCCGGCGCGCCGCTGGACCCCGAGCCGGGTGGTGGCCACCCCGGCCGCCCTCGACCACCCGCACGGCCAACGGATCGTCGAGCGGGTGCAGGCGCAGGGCATCGAGGTGGAACGCCTGCGGGCCAACCGGCTCACCGGGGTACGCGGGCAGACCGACCGGGAGACGTACGCCCGAGCGAAGGCGACCATGGCGATCGTGGTGAGCCCACCGTCGCGGCGCGACCTGCAACCCATCGCGCCCAGCGCCGACTGGCGGGTCGACCTCGCCGAGGGCTGCCCGGCGCACTGCCAGTACTGCTACCTCGCCGGATCACTGTCCGGCCCGCCGGTCACCCGGGTGTACGCGGACCTCGACGACATCCTGGACGGGCTCGCCGCGTACGCCGGCCGGGGGACGGTGACCAGCCGCAACGCCCGACGCGCCGACGAGGGCACCACCTTCGAGGCGTCCTGCTACACCGACCCGCTCGCCCTGGAACACCTGACCGGGAGCTGGCGGCGGGCGGTGCAGCACTTCGCCGACTGGGACGCGCCCGTGCAACTGCGCTGGACCACCAAGTACGCCGACGTGGGCACCTTCGTCGGGCTGCCGCACGCCGGCCGCACCCGGGTCCGGTTCAGCGTCAACTGCGCCCCGGTGAGCGTTCGGTTCGAGGGCGGCACCGCCCGGGTGCCGGACCGCCTGGCGGCGCTGCGCCGCCTCGCGCTCGACGGCTACCCGGTCGGGCTGACCATCGCGCCGATCATCGCGCTGCCCGACTGGCGGGAACGCTACGGCGAGTTGCTCGACCAGGTCCGCGCGGCGGTCGACGGGGTCCCCGAGCTGGACCTGACCGCCGAGCTGATCACCCACCGGTTCACCCCGGGCAGCAAGGAGGTGCTGCTCGGCTGGTACCCCCGGACCCGGCTGGAGATGGACGAGGAGTCCCGCACCCGCAAACACGGCAAGTTCGGCGCGATCAAGTACGTCTACCCCCGGGACACGATGGCCGACCTGCGCGAGTGGTTCACCGCCGAGTTGGCCGCCCGCGTACCGGCCTGCCGCATCCTCTACTGGACCTGACCAGCCCTCTGGCGGGCTAGACGCCGACGGTGCCGTCGACGCCCTCGCGCAGCAAGTCGGCGTGACCGTTGTGCCGGGCGTACTCGTGAATCAGGTGCAGCATCACCAGCCGCAGCGACACGGTCTCGCCGGAACGGACGTTGTGGCCGGTCACGTCGAGCGACACGGCCGCCCGCTCGATCCGCCGGGCGTGCTCGACCTCGCGCTCCCAGGCGTTGAATGCTTCGGCGCGGGTGGCGGAGCTGGCGTCGTACGCCTGCTGGAAGTCGCCGGTTTCCGACCAGACCAGCGGGACGTCCTCGCGGTCCATGATCCGCCGGAACCAGGCGCGTTCCACCTCGGCCATGTGTCGCACCAGACCCAGCAGCGAGAGCGTGGAGGGCGGCATCGACTGCCGGCGCAGCTCCTCGTCGGAGAGGCCGTCGCACTTGAGGGCCAGCGTCGCGCGGTGGAAGTCGAGGAAGGCGCGCAGCGTCTCCCGCTCGTCGCCGGTGAGCGGGGGGCCGATCCGTTCGGTGGTCATTCCAGTGATCATGCCCGCTGGGCACCGGGGGGCGATCGAGCCGGGTCCTCCCGTCAGCCGACCGACGAGCGGGCGACGGGCGCCGCGAAGAAGGTGTCCGGGTACGGCTCGTCGCGCAGGCTGTAGTGCCACCACTCGCGGTCGTAGTTGACGAACCCGGCGTCGGTCATCAGCCGCTGCAACAACCGGCGGTTGTCGCGCGCCGTCCCGGTGATCCGGGGGTCGGCGGTGTGCGCACGGGAGTCGAAGCAGTCGAAGCCCGTACCCATGTCGATGCTGTTGTCGGCGAAGCGCTGCCCCCGGGGCGCGGTGCAGGCGACCAGGGGTTGCCCGACCCGGTACGGGGGTTGGCTGGCGGCCGGTTCGTCGACCAGGGTCAGGTCCAGGGTGCTGCCTCGGCTGTGCGCGGTGGGCGCCCCGATGTACCCCTCGGCGAAGAGCCGGTTCTTGGCCACGTCCGGGTAGAACTCGGCCTTGGTCTGCTGCTCGTCGGGGCGCTTCGACCAGGCGACGAAGTCGTCCACGGCCGGCTGCGGGCGATAGCAGTCGTACACCTTGAGGCTGTGCCCACCGGCCAGCGCGGCGTCCTGCACGCGGCGCAACGCCTCGGCCGCCTCCTGGGTGAGCAGGCACAGCGGCTCGGGGTAACCGGCGATCGGGCGGCCGACGAAGTTGTGCGGTGTCGCGTAGCGGATGTCGGCGTGGATGCGCGGGTCGAGGTCGGTCAGGACCACGAACCCCGGCAGCCGCTCGCCGGTGGTCGGCGTCGGCGGGCCCACCGATGTCGGGGTCGGCGAAGGGCTCACCGATGTCGGCTGCGACGCGACCGGCGCGGGGCGGGGCTCCGGCCGCGAACAGCCCCCGAGCAGCGCGGCGAGCGCGAGCACGAACCCGATGCGGTTACCCACCGACCCTGTCTATCAGCCGCGCTCGGGCCGCAGTGGCAACTGGACATGATCCACGGAGCCGATTGTCTTTCCGGAAGATTTCCGCAACTTCGGTGATCATCAGCACTTACCTGGAATGTCGTGAACCCCCTCCCGTGAGGCAAGATGACGCGTGGAACGGGCACGCCGTTTCGGGACACACGGTGGACGACGTCTTGTGGTCGTTCCTCCGGCTCGGTGAAGGAGACGCGGGTGGGCGCGGACGACGGACGCAGGGTGACCATCACCGCGATCGCACGGGAGGCCGGGGTGTCGGTGCCGACCGTGTCACGGGTGCTCAACGGTCGCTCCGATGTGGCCCCCGGCACCCGGGAGCGGGTCGAGGAGTTGCTGCGCCACCACGGCTACCGGCGGCGCACCAGCCGCAGCGTGCGCCGCGCCGGCCTCGTCGACCTGGTCTTCAACGACCTGGACAGCCCCTGGGCTGTGGAAATCATCCGGGGTGTCGAGGATGTCGGGCACGGCGCGGGCCTCGGCACCGTGGTCTCCGCGATCCACCGGCAGCCCACAGCGGCCCGGCAGTGGCTGCAGAATCTGCGCACCCGGGCCACCGACGGCGTCATCTTCGTGACCTCCCACCTGAGCCCGCCGCTGCACGCGCAACTGCGTCGCCTCAACGTGCCGGTGGTGGTCGTCGACCCGGCCGGCGTGCCGGCCATGGACGTGCCGACCATCGGGGCGACCAACTGGGCCGGTGGCCTCGCCGCGACCGAACACCTGCTGTCGATCGGGCACCGCCGCATCGGCTTCGTGGCCGGGCCGACGCATCTGCTGTGCAGCCGCGCGCGGCTCGACGGTTACCGGGCCGGGTTGGAGGCCGCCGGTGTGCCGGTGGACGACAAGCTGATCTACCCGGGCGATTTCTACCACGCCTCCGGGTTCTCCGGCGGGACCGCGCTGCTCGACCTCGCCGACCCGCCGACCGGCATCTTCGCCTCCAGCGACCAGATGGCCTTCGGCGTCTACGAGGCCATCCGGCGTCGAGGGCTGCGAGTCCCGGACGACGTGAGCGTCGTCGGCTTCGACGATCTGCCGGAGGCCCGCTGGGCGTCCCCACCGCTGACCACCGTGCGCCAACCGTTGGTCGAGATGGGACGGTTGGCGGCACGGACCGTGCTGCGCCTGTCCCAGGGCGAGGGCATCGACTCCCCTCGGGTGGAACTGGCCACCGAACTGGTCGTCCGCGACAGCACCGCCGCCCCACCGACCGGGTCGCCCGACCCGTCGTGACGGCCGGAACTGCGTCGGAATCCGGTTGGACCACTTTCGGTCCACTTCCGGGAATTCCGGCGCTGCGCGGCTGACGCCAGTCGACCGTACGGCGCGGTGAGCGACCGAGGGTCACCCACCGCGCCGCGCCGTCAGTGGTGGTGGTGCGTGCGGACCGCCTTGCGGATGGTCACCGGCAGCGCGGGCGCGCCGTCGACGGGTGCCGGGTCTTCGGCCGTCGGCGCCACTCCCCCGGCGGCGATCCGGTCCAGCGTGGCCAGGCCGGCCGCGTCGACCTCGCCGAAGATCGTGTAGTTGGGGCGCAGCGCCGAGTTGGCGTAGACCAGGAAGAACTGGCTGCCGTTGGTGTCCGGCCCGGCGTTGGCCATGGCCAGCACGCCCCGGGCGTACACCCGACGCTCCCCGGTCGGGTCGGTGGGCGCCGGCGGCAGGTCGGTCGGCAGCTCGTCGCCGTACCGGTATCCCGGGCCCCCCTCGCCGGTGCCCGACGGGTCACCGCACTGCAGCACGCTCAACGTCGGGTACGCGGTGAGCCGGTGGCACGGGGTGCGGTCGTAGAAGCGCTTGCCCACCAGGTGCAGGAAACTCTGCACGGTGCACGGCGCGGCGGCCCGGTCGAGGGTCAGCCCGATCGGCCCGTGGTTGGTCGCCAGGGTCACCCGGACGGTGCCCCGGGCCGGCGTGCGTCGCGGGTCGGGCGGCAGCGGCACCGGCCGGGCCGCGGGCTCGTCCGGCGTCTCGGTGTACGCGCAGGGGCCGTGGGTGGTGCGCGGCGGTCGGGTGGCGGTGTCGGCAGCGGTGGGCGGCGCGGCGGACGCGGTGACCGCATCGCCCGACGGGCCCGGCGCGGCGACCGCGGCGGCGGACGCGCCGACGACCAGCGCCCCGGCGAGCACTGTCACCCCCGCGAGGCGGGTCAGGGCGCGCACCGGTCGGCGGGGTGCCGCCACGCCGGGGCGCGGTGGGAGTTCACTCGACACAGGGATCCTCCTGGACTCGTGGTGCCAGAACGACCGGAGTCTATGGAGGGCAGCGCCGGATGTCGATCCGTCAGGGCAGGCGACGGCGGCGGCGCCACAGCAGCCCGCCCAGCAGCATCACCACACCCGCGGCGCTCACCGCGGTCACCGACCAGAGCCAACCCGAGCCGGTACGCGTCGGCCCGCTGGCTGCCGCCGGCCGAGGCGCACCCGGTGCCGCCAGCGCGGACGGCGCAGCCGACGGCGTCGCGGTCAACTCACCCGGCTCGACCAGCCGGCCGACGGAGGCGTCCCGGGGCAGCGTGAAACCCCAGTCCAGCAGGGCAGCGCCCTGCTCCCAGCCGCGCCTGGGCGTGGACTCCGCGCCCAGCAACGTCACCACCAGGCGTCGCCCGCCGCGTTCCGCCGCGCCCACGTAGGTGTGCCGGGCCAGGTCGGTGAAGCCGGTCTTGCCGCCGAGCGCTCCCGGGTACCGGTAGATGAGCTGGTTCTCGTTCTGGATCTCGAAACCCTTGGTCCGCTGCGCCGGCTGGACGGGAATCCGCGCGTGCTCGGTCAGCGCGTACCGGCGGAAGGTCGGATCGGCGAAGCAGGCCCGGGCGATCAACGCCAGGTCGTACGCGCTGGTGAACTGCCCCCGGCCATCCAGCCCGGACGGGGTTACCGCGTGCGTCTGGAGCGCGCCGAGATGGTGTGCGTGCTCGTTCATGGCGCGTACGCCGGCGGCGCTGTCGGTCCCGCTGCCGAGTCGGGCCAGCGCGTTGGCGGCCTCGTTGCCGGAGTTGAGCAGCAACCCGAGCCAGATGGTCTCGATGGTGTAGCGACCACCGGCGACGAGACCCACGGCCGAGGAGCCGGGCTCGATGAACATGTCGTCCTCGGTGACGGTGACCGTCTGCTTCGGGTCGAGCCGGGGCAGCATCGTGGCCGCGAGCAGGAGCTTCTGCACGCTGGCCGGGGTGCCGTACTCGTGGGGACCGCACCCGCCGAGGATCTGGCCGCTGTCCAGGTCGGCGATCAGCCACGAGGTGGCGCTGACCCCCGGTGGCGCGGCGACGCCGGCCGGCGCGACCAGGCCGGTCGTGTCCAGCGCCGCGCCGCCGACCACCCGCTGCTCGGGCACGGCGGGCGGGGGCGAGGGCCGGGGCGGGCGGGACACCCCCGGCGCCGGCGCGCGGGGGCACCGCACGACCGACGCGGCGGACGCTCCGGCGGAGGCGACCGGCGCGGGAGCGAGCAGAACGGCGGACGCGGTGGCCGCCAGCAGCGCAGTCCTCATGTGCCCGACCCTAGTCAACAAGATCCTCCGGCGGGACGGGTTGCCGCGGTCGGTCGGCCCGCCTCGTCGCGAGCGCGCAGGTAGTCGTGCAGGGCGGCACTGCCCCGCAGCCGGCGCAGACTGCGCGCGTGCAGCTCCTGCTCGCGGCGGGCCAGCTCCGCGCGGACCCGCTGCGGGCTCCCGGTGGTCCGCAACTCCCCCAGCACCGCCTCGATGATCTCGAACGGGTACGCACCTCGGCGCAGCAACGCGATGACCTGCGCGGCACGCAGCTCGGCCTCGTCGTACACCCGGTAGTTGGTGCCCGGCGTGCGGCGCGGCCGCAGCAGGTCGCGCTGCTCCCACAGCCGTAGCTGCGAGGTCCGGACGCCGACCAGGGCGGCGACCTCGCCGATGCGGGAGGCACGGCGTGGTGCGGGCCGGGCCGCCGGTGGGCTGGCCAGCACGGTCTCGAACGCGCCGAGCACCCGGCGGATTTCGGCGCGTTCGCGGTCCAGTTCGGCGTGACCGCCGTCGAGCGCCGCGAGGGCGGCCGGCAGGTCACCCCCGTGCACCGCCGACATGATCTCCCGGGTACGACTCCAGCCGTGCCCCTCGGCCAACCGCCGCGCCACGGTGAGCGCCCGGGCGTGCTCGGTCGTGAAGATCCGGTAGCCGCTCGCGGTGCGCCCCGCCGGCGGCAGCACCCCCGACTCGACGTAGTTGCGCACCTGCTGCACCGAGATCCCCACGGTGGCCGCCAGGTCGACGGCGCGCAGCCGACTCTCCCGGGTGCCGTCCACGCGAGCCACCCTACCGCTTACGACGTGATTTGAGACTTTCCGGGACGTGCTGCTGACGCGAGCGCTCCGATTCCGGCAGAAGTCTCTACGTGGTGATGAATGAGACAATGGAACCCGCCAGCATCGCGGGGGAAAGAGTCCCGCCACGACTCTGTGAAGGGTTCGCATGTCGCAGCCAGCATGGTCCGCCGCCGACAGCCACGACATGATCGAGGTACGCGGAGCGCGGGAGAACAATCTCGCCAGCGTCTCGGTCGACATCCCCAAGCGCCGGTTGACCGTCTTCACCGGTGTCTCCGGATCGGGCAAGTCGTCGCTGGTCTTCGGCACCATCGCCGCCGAGTCCCAGCGCATGATCAACGAGACCTACAGCGCGTTCCTCCAGTCGTTCATGCCGAACCTCAACCGGCCGGACGTCGACTCGCTGCGCAACCTCAGCGCGGCCATCGTCGTCGACCAGGAGCGGATGGGCGTCAACTCCCGCTCCACCGTCGGCACCGCCACAGACGCGTACGCGATGCTGCGGATCCTCTTCAGCCGGCTCGGCCAGCCGTCGATCGGCGGCGCCGGGGCGTTCAGCTTCAACCTGCCCGAGGGCATGTGCACCACCTGCGAAGGGCTGGGCCGCGTCTCCGACCTCGACATCAACGAGTTGGTGGACGTCGAGCGCTCCCTCAACGACGGCGCGATCACCGTGCCGAACTTCGCTGTCGACTCCTGGTACTGGCAGACCATCGTCGGCTCCGGCCTGTTCGACCCGGACGTCAAGCTGCAGGACTTCACCCCGCAACAGTGGGAGGACTTCCTCCACAAGCCGGCCACCAAGATCAAGGTGGGGAGCAACAACTGGACGTACGAGGGTCTGGCCGTCAAGGTCAAGCGGCTCCTCCTGGCCAAGGACCGCGAGTCGATGCAACCGCACATCCGCGCCTTCGTCGACCGGGCCGTCACCTTCACCACCTGCGGCGACTGCGCCGGCACCCGACTCAACGCGGCGGCCCTGTCATCGCGGATCGCCGGACGCAACATCGCCGACTGCTCCGCCATGCAGATCAGCGACCTGGCGACGTTCGTCCGAGGCATCGACGACCCCGGGGTCGCACCACTGATCGCCAACCTGCGGGACCTGTTGGAGTCCCTGGTCGAGATCGGGTTGGGCTACCTCAGCCTGGACCGGGAGTCGGCCACCCTCTCCGGCGGTGAGGCCCAACGGGTGAAGATGGTCCGGCACCTCGGCTCCAGTCTCTCCGACGTCACGTACGTCTTCGACGAACCCACAGTCGGCCTGCACCCGCACGACATCGCCCGGATGAACGACCTGCTGCTGCGGTTGCGCGACAAGGGCAACACAGTGCTGGTGGTCGAGCACAAGCCGGAGACCATCACGATCGCCGACCACGTGGTCGACCTCGGGCCGGGAGCCGGCACCGACGGTGGCCGGATCTGCTTCACCGGCGACGTCCCCGGACTGCGCCGCTCCGACACGCTCACCGGCCGGCATCTGGACCACCGGGTGACACTGCGCGACGAGACGCGCCGACCCACCGGGCAGCTCACCATCCGCCAAGCCGACCTGCACAACCTGCGCGACGTGGACGTGGACATCCCACTCGGGGTGCTCACCGTGGTCACCGGAGTCGCCGGCTCCGGCAAGAGCTCACTGATCCACGGGTCGCTGCGCGGCCGGGCCGGGGTCGTCATCGTGGACCAGTCCCCGATCCGGGGGTCCCGACGCAGCAACCCGGCCACCTACAGCGGGCTGCTCGACCCGATCCGTACCGCCTTCGCCAAGGCCAACGGCGTCAAGGCCGCCCTGTTCAGCGCCAACTCCGAAGGCGCCTGCCCGGCCTGCAAGGGAATCGGGCTGATCTACACGGACCTGGCGATGATGGCCGGCGTCGCGAGCGTCTGCGAACGGTGCGAGGGGCGACGCTTCACCGACGAGGTGCTCACGTACACGCTGCGCGGCAAGAACATCAGCGAGGTGCTGGCCATGTTGGTCACCGAGGCGCACGCCTTCTTCCCGCACCTCATCCTCGGCCGGCTGGTCGACGTCGGCCTCGGATACCTCAGCCTCGGCCAGCCGCTGACCACCCTGTCCGGCGGGGAACGGCAGCGACTCAAGCTCGCCATCCACCTGGCGGAAAAGACCACCACGTACGTGCTGGACGAACCCACCACCGGCCTGCACCTCGCCGACGTGGACCAGTTGCTGGCCCTGCTCGACCGGATGGTCGACGCCGGCAACACGGTGATCGTCATCGAGCACCACCAGGCGGTCATGGCGCACGCCGACTGGCTCGTCGACCTCGGCCCGGGCGCCGGGCACGACGGCGGCCGAATCGTCTTCACCGGCACACCCGCCGAACTGGTCGCCCACGGCGACACCCTCACCGCCACCCACCTGCGCGAGTACGTCGGCGAGGCGGCAGCGGTCGCCTAGGCGCGCGACCAACGGTCAGCGGGGCCCGCGGTGCGTGGCGCGGCTGCGGGCGGTCCAGCGCCGGGCGGTCGGGCGGGCGGTGGTCGGCCACGCGTTGGCCGATGGCCGCGGCGGTCAGGTCACCCGGCGCAGCCAGCGTCGCTGCCAGGGCGTCTCCACCGCCTTCGGGTGGTAGCCCGCCCGGACCCACGGCACCGCCCGGTCGGCAGGCAGGCCGTCGAGGATCGCCAGCGCGGCCAACGCCGTTCCGGTGCGCCCCACCCCGCCCCGACAGGCCACCTCGACGCGCTCACCGTCGTGCGCCCGCCGCAGCGCCACCCGTAGGGCATCGAGGGCGTCCGCCCGATCGAGCGGTACCCAGAAATCGGGCCACCGGATTTTCCGGTGCGGCCAGGTCGGCTCCGGACCAGGCGCCAACAGCAGGGCGAAGTCGGCGGGCGAGGTCACCGCACCGATGCGGCGCCCGCGCACCGTCGCCCCGCTGGGGAGTACGAGTACGCCCGACTGCTCGGACCATGGCTGCGGCTCGGTCATCCGAGCATTGTGCCGCCGACTGACTGATCCATGGGCACAGACAGCGCCGCCCCCGGCCTTGTGGGCTCGGGGGCGGCGCTGGTGTCGGTGTGCAGGTCGCCTCTCGGCGAGTGGCGCGACGCGGCTCCAGCCGAACGGTATTCCGCGAAGGCGATATTAGGTGAGGCCCGGGGACACTGAGTCACACCGACACTGACCACAACCGGCTCGGCCCCCACGTTGTTCCCCTACCCCACCCCATCGCACCCGCCCGTCCGATGCACCGCCCGGCTGTCCGCCGTCCCCGCTGGCCGGCGACTGCCCACCGCAACGGCTCGCCGCACCGCCCACCGCAACGGCTCGCCGCACCGCCCGCCACGTGGGCTTACCGCACCGCCCGCCGTGGGCTCGCCGCACCGCCGGCCGTACCGCCGGCGCCGAATCGCACCGCCGTCGAGTTGCACCGCCGACCGCCGCACGGCCACGACCATCCACCCACCACTGAGCCGCGCGTCGGCCGCGCCCTGGGAGATCTTGGACAGTTTCCGTTAGCGCAGAACGGAAACTGTCCAAGATCTCCCAGGCAGTGCCTCCCGCATCGAACCGTGCCATCCGCCCACCCCACGCGGCACGCCATCCCCCGCAGCGACCAGCCCGTGCGCCTGCCGCACGGAAACGGAAATGCCGCTGGCCGGCACCCCGGGTGGGGGTGCCGGCCAGCTGTGCTGTGCGGTGTGTGTGTTGGTGGGTCAGCTGTTCCAGTGCTGGGCGACGAGGTCGGTGGCCTGCTGCTCCCACTGGGCGTAGGCGTCGGGGTAGGCGGAGACCTGGACGGTCTGCGCGGCGTCGGTCAGCGCCATGTCCTGCCACCCGTCGACCTGCTTGAGGCCCTTGAGGAACGCGGTGGTGGAGTAGGCCGGGTCGGTGATCTGCTCCGGCGTGCCCCAACCCGAGCTCGGGCGCTGCTGGAACAGGCCCAGCGAGTCATGGTCATTCTTGTCGCCGAGGTGGCCCAGGTTTTCCAGCTTGGACTCCTGCAGGCTCGTGGCGATGGAGATGACCGCGGCGCGCTCGGGCAGGCCGGCCTTCTTCGTCGCGGCGATGATCGCCTTGACGTTCGCGGTCTGCTCATCGTTGAGGGTGATGTGGGACTGCTCGCCCTGGGGCTTCGGGGCGGCCGACTGCACCGCCACCGCCACCGGCTTGCCATCCACCGGGTTGGCAGCGTGGGCGGCGATCGGGCCGGCGAAGACACCACCAGCGAACGCGAGACCAGCAACAGACAGCACGCTCTTACGGATGATCGTGTTCATGGGGGTAGCTCCTTCGGGGGTAGGAAACACCCGCACCACCAATGGGGGTCGGCGACACAAGGGTGTGAGCACCTCGTCCGGCGCTGCATCAAACAAAGGGGAAAAGTCTTCGGGGAGATCGGCACCAGTCAAGCGGGGGGCTTGCGGGGGCCGGGTCGGCGACCTGCGAGCGGGGCTCGGGCGCCGGGGTCGGCGGTGACAAGCGCGGGCTTGTGGCGCCGGGGTCGGCGGCCTACGAGCGGAGCTTGTGGCGCCGGGTCCATGTGTAACGACCGGGGGTCGGGGATCATTCCCCGGTGGGCCCACCCGCCGATGTCCGCTCGTGTGAAGCGGTGCTCGGGTGGTCGCTCGTGCGGACTGCAACGACCGGGGGCCCGAGGTCATTCCGGGGGCCGGGCCATCCCGTGACACCCGGTGGGCGGGGCGGTGAGCCGGTAGTCCTGCGATCGTCAGAGTGTGTAACGACCCCGCCCCGGCCATCATTCCGACCGACGGGTGCAGCCGGTCACAGCCCACGGAGCCTCCGGCCCCGGCAAATCACCCAAAGCCCCCACCCCGGCGGTCACGAGCCAGCCCGGCGGTCACGGACCACCTCGGCCGGGCGTGATCGACTCGGCTTCAAGGAAGTCGGGGCATCCAAGACGTCTGGATGCCCCGACTTCACGAAAACCGAGTCGATCAAGTCCAAGGGCGTCCGTGCCAGGGCCTCCCGGATCGGACAATCACCCCAATCGGGCCCTTGAGTCACGGGACGAATCCATCGCGGCCCGGAAAGGTCACCTGGCCGGCAGCGGAACCGTTCGAGGCAGACGTTCTGGAAAGGCCAGAATCGCAACCGATGCAGCGAAACCGGCCCTACCGCTGGTCGGAGCCCCACGAACCGCTGCGGTAGAGCGTGCCGCGACCACCCGGATCAGGCACACCACCGCCAGCCGCAACCCCACGGTCCCCATCAAACCCACCATCGGGCCCGTACCCACCACCGGAACCGAAGCCGCCACCCGAACCGGTCCCCCCATCAGAATCAAAGCCACCACCGGAACCGACCCCACCGGGCACACCCACTGACCGGCCCGAGTCGAGGTCGTCCGATTCGGGGTTGCGGGCAGCGCGCCGTGCCCGCAGCACGCGCGACCCGACGAACCAGGCCAGGCCCGCCACACAGGCCACGATCACGACGTTCTGGAGCACCCCGACGTACCCCTCGACGAGATGCCAGTTGTCGCCGAGCAAATAGCCGGCGAGCACGAAGGTCGTGTTCCAGATCAGGCTGCCCAGCGTGGTGTAGAGCAGGAACGTGGCGACGGGCATCCGTTCAACGCCGGCCGGGATGGAGATTAGACTCCGGAAGATCGGGATCATGCGGCCGAAGAAGACCGCCTTCACGCCGTGCCGGAGGAACCACGCCTCGGTCCGGTCCACGTCGGTGAGCTTCACCAGCGGCAGTCGGGCCACGATGGCGCGCATCCGGTCCCGGCCCAGCGACGCCCCGATCAGGTAGAGCGCCAGCGCGCCCACCACCGAGCCCAGTGTGGTCCAGAAGATCGCACCGATCAGGCTGATCCGTCCCTGGGCGGCGACGAACCCGGCCAGCGGCAGGATCACCTCGCTGGGGATCGGCGGAAACAGGTTCTCCAACGCCACTGCCAGGCCGGCACCCGGCCCACCGAGTCGTTCCACCAGGTCACTGACGTAGCCGACCATCCCATCCTGGGGTGGCTCGGCCGCAGCGGTGGGGGTTCCGGTGGCGAACACGGCGTGGGACGTTCGAATCATGCGCCCACGTTACGAAGTGATCCTGAGAGCCGACCATGAGGCTGACCGCCCGGCCGCGCGGGTGGACCCCACCGGCGGGGATGTGGGAACCCGCACCCCGCTACGGCTCGCGGTGGCGCAGCCGCTGTGCGTACCCCTGGATGTCGCGGCGAACGCGCGGGCGCACGCCGCAGCGGTCCGTGCGGCGGGTGCCCGGGTGGTGGTCTTTCCGGAGCTGTCGCTGACCGGGTACGAGTTGGACGCCCCGGTCGTGTCGTCCGATGACCCGCGGTTGGCGCCATTGGTGGAGGCGTGCGGCGAGGTGGGCGCACTGGCCCTGGCCGGTGCACCGGTCGCGGGTGATCACATCGCGGTGCTGGCGGTGACCGGGGCCGGTGTGACGGTGGCGTACCGGAAGATGTGGCTGGGGGACGCGGAGGCCCGCCGGTTCCGGCCGGGCGATGCGCCGGTCGTGCTCGATGTGGACGGTTGGCGGGTGGGGTTGGCGATCTGCAAGGACACCGGGGTCGCCGCCCACGCGGAGCGGACCGCGGCGCTCGGGATCGACGTCTACGCGGCGGGTGTCCTGGAGTCCGCGCGCGACGCCGCCGTGACGGACCAGCGGGCGCACCGAATCGCCACCGCCCACCGGGTCTGGGTGGCGGTGGCGAGTTTCGCCGGTTCGACCGGCGGTGGTTACACCGAGGCGGCCGGACGGTCCGGGGTGTGGACGCCGCAGGGCGAGGTCGTCGCCCGCGCGGGCACCGAGCCGGGCGAGTCGGTCAGCGTCAGCTTCGGTTGAACGGGCTGTCGACGTCGGACCCATCGCCTACGGTGGGGCCACCGTCATCGACACGAGGAGGGGCCGTGGGCGAGACCGCGACGACCGGCACGGTCCGCTCGGCGGACGGCACCACCATCGCGTACGAGCGCAGCGGCTCCGGCCCTGCGGTGATCCTGGTGGACGCGGCGGGCGGGTTCCGCGAAATGGGTCCGATGAGGTCACTGGCGGCCCACCTGGCCGAGCAATTCACCGTGCTGACCTATGACCGGCGGGGCCGGGGGCAGAGCACCGACACAGTGCCGTACGCGCCGCAGCGGGAGGTCGAGGATCTGCAGGCCCTGATCGACGACGCAGCCGGCGGGCCTGCCGCCCTGTACGGTTTCTCCTCCGGCGCGGTGCTGGCGCTGCTCGCCGTGGACGGGGGCCTGCCGGTCACTCGACTGGCCGTGTTGGAGCCGCCGTTCGAGCAGGACGAGCAGTCGCCCGACGAGCCGGACCTGGCCGGGGACATCACCAGGCTGGTAGCCGCCGGCCGGCGGGGCGACGCGGTGCTGCATTTCCAGCGCAGCATCGGAGTGCCGGCGGAGGTGATCGACGGTATGCGCGGCGGGCCGGGCTGGTCGGCCATGGAGGCTCTGGCGCACACGCTGGTCTACGACCTCACCCTGCTCGCGGCCCTGCCGGCCAAGGCGCTGACCACACTCACGATCCCGACGTTGGTGCTCGACAGTGAGCAGAGCGACGCACGGTTGCGAGGCTGGGCGCAGGGGGTGGCCGAGACGTTGCCCGCCGGTCGGCACCGCACCCTGCCCGGCGAGTGGCACGGCGTTTCGGACGAGGTGCTGGCGCCGGTGCTTGCCGACCACTTCGCTGGCCGCGACTGAACGACGACGCGTGGCGCGTGGCGTACGCCTCGGGCAGGATCAGCTGATGAGCACTGTCCCCTCCCGGCTGTCCGTGGTCACGGTGGGAGCACGCGACATCGCGGCGTTGCGGTCGTTCTACCGGTCACTGGGGTGGCCTGAGCTGCCTGCCAGCGACGACGGTTGGTCGGCCTTCCTGCTCGGTGGTGTCCTGTTCGCGCTCTACCCGCTGCCGGAGCTGGCCGCCGAGGCGGCGCCGGGCGTGCCCGCCCCGACCGGTGGCTGGTCGGGCGTCACCCTGGCCTGCAATGTCGACAGCCGCGAGGAGGTCGACACGGCTTTCGCCGTGGCCGTCGAGGCGGGCGCGACGGTGGTGGCGGCGCCGACCGACCGGTCCTGGGGTGGGCGCTCCGGCTACATAGCGGACCCGGAGGGCAACCGCTGGGAGATCGCCTGGGCGGGCACGGCCCGCTTCGACCAGCGCGGCGCGCTCACCTCGTTCGGCTGAGCGGCTGGTGTTTGCGCCTCGACCATGACCTTGGAATGCTTCGCGGGTGACTTCTTTTCCGGGGACGTTCGCTCACGATGTCATCGACCAGCCGGCGCAGGCGCAGATCGAGGCGTTCATCGACGAGCACCGCCGGGCGCTCAACGGCTGCCTGGACGGGATGACCGAGGAGCAGGCGCGCCGGTCGTTGGTGCCGTCCCGGACCACGCTCCTGGGTCTCGTGAAGCACGCCACGTTCGTGGAGAAGGTCTGGTTCGACGAGGCCGTCACCTGCCGGCCCCGCTCCGAGATCGGCATTCCCGCGACGCCGGACGAGTCGTTCATCCTCGATGACGACGACACGATCGCCTCGGTCCAGCGAGCACACCGCGAGGCGTGCGAAGCCTCCCACCGCGCGACGGCGTCGTTGGGCCTGGACGACGTGCTCCGCGGCAACCGGCGCGGCCCGCTGCCGCTGCGTTGGGTTTACCTGCACGTGCTGCGCGAGCTGGCCCAGCACTGTGGGCACGCCGAGATCCTGCGTGAGCAGCTCCTGGCCGAATAGCGCGGACGGTCAGCCTGCGTCCAGCACCTCCCGCAACCGTGTCGCGAACTCCTCGGGCTTGCCCGCGTAGCCGAACTCACCCCCGAGAAAGCCGCCGTGGTGACTCGGGAACACCACGGGCTGCTGACCGAGGACGGCCGCCATGCCGAGGGCCGTCCGCGCGGTGTACGTCCCCGCCGACTCTTCACCGACCGCGATCACGATCCGGGTCGGTGCGGCGGTGAGCAGGCCCGCGTCGGGCTGGTAGTCGGTGATCGCCCACGAGTTCCGTGACAACAGCGGGTCGTCGCGGGTGCCGTCGTCGTCGGTCGACATGCCGAACATCGCCGGGTCGGGGGTGGGCTGGGCGAAGTAGGCATCGGTGAACTCGCCCTGCCACGACGTCATCGCGATGAACGCGGCCATGCCAGCGCCGGTGCCCTTCGCCTGGTACGCCTCGTAGAAGCCGGCCCGCGCGCGCTCGGCGGCGCTGGCGTCGGGGAGCACCGCGTTGATCGGCGGCTCGTGCGCCACCAACGTGACGACGTCGTGCGGGTACGTCGCGACGAGTTCGAGTGCCGTCACCGCACCGCCGCTGCTGGCGAACACGTCGACCGGGCCGGCGCCGAGCGCCTCGATCAGCAGGTGCAGGTCGGCCGCCTGCTGCTGCGGCGTGTGGTCGATGCGCCCGTCCTTGCGGACGCTGCGGCCGAGCCCGCGTGGGTCGTAGGTGACGACGGTACGGTCGGTGAAGTGCGGGGCGAGCGCGGTGAAGCCCTCCGCCGTCATCGGTTGACCGATCATGAGCAGCACGGGGTGCCCGCCGGACGGGGGCAGCGGACCGCGGACGTCGTAGACCAGGTCGACGCCGGGCACGGCGAGGGTGTGTGTCTGCGTTGTCGTCATGTCGGTGAGACTACGGCCGGCGGAAACCGATGGGCGAGCACGCCGTGCCGGCGGCATCCATGCACGTACCGGTGGATCGTCCAGGACGACCGGGTGCTCGGCGGTACTGGATCACGCTTTAGCCCACCCGCCGGTGTCACCGAAGCGGCGCAGCGTCCACCGGGCAGGCGGCCAACCGCCGGGGTCGTGGTCGGTGGTCCATTCGGTGATCGAGGCCGGAGGCACGTCCAGGTCGAACCCCCGAAAGACCGGCTGCGCGGCGAGCGCGTGGAACGCGCCCTCGACGGTTTCGCTGTGACCGACCAGAACCACTGTGGCGCCCCGGTGCCGGTGGGCGATCTCCATGATCGCCCGGCTGACCCGGACGACCAGTTCGGCCCAGCTCTCGTTGCCCTCCTCGAACGGCCGGAACACGCCCCCACCGGGCACCGCGTGTTCGGTGCGGAAGCGGGCGGTCGGCAGGCCGTCGGCGTACGGGGGTGTGTGCCAGGTGCACAGGCCACAGTCGGCCACGGGCCGAACGCCGAAGGCGGTGGCGATCGGTTGGGCGGTCTCGACCGCCCGGCGCAGCACGGACGAGTAGACCGCCACCGGCCGGTCGGCGGCGACCTCGTTGGTGAGCCGGTTGGCGAGATCGTGTGCCTGTTCGTGGCCAAGGGCGGTGAGACCCCGACAACCACGTGGCCCGCCCACGATTCCTTCGAGCTGGTGGAGCGACTCGCCATGTCGCACGAAGATCAGACGTGTCCGCATCGGGACATCATGCCAGCGGTATCGACGGGGATATCAGTCGTCCGTACGGCCGGTGGTGAAGCTGCCGGTCTGCGCTAGCAGAGCGTCGAGTTGGGCGCCCGTCTGCGCTGCCAGCCGGTCGCGTTCCACCAGCTCGGCGATGCGTTCCCGCAGGTCGGCGACGCGCTTGGCCCGGTCCCTGCTGTGCCGGCTCAGGTCGGCCAGGTCGTCGCGCAGATCTTCGGCGGTCCTGCGGTCGACGTCACCGCGGGCCACCGCGTTGGCGAGGACGGCGGAGAACCCGCTGGTCACCTCCCGCAGGCTGACCGGCACCTGCTGCCCGGCGGTCGGTGGGGCGGTGCTGGCGCTGGGTCGAGGCGAGGAGGGCACCGTCGGCGTCGGCGACTGCGTCGTGGGTGTGGGCTTGGGGGCGGAGGTCGACGGTGGGGCGGCCACCTGCGGAGAGCTGGGTGCGCCCGGTGTCCCGAGGGGACCTTCGGCGAGCAGGGCGCCGACGCCGACCAGCACGGCGAGGCCGGCTGCGCCCAGCACGGCGAGGGGTCGGCGCGACCGGCGGCGGGCCGGCGCGGCGACCGGGGCGGGGCGTGCCGCCGAGCGGTCGATCAGGGTGGGAGGGTGAGCCGCCGGGAGGACACGCCGCAGCAGCTCGGTGGGCGGCTCGACCGGCTGGCCGGCACCGAAGCGGCGGGCCAGGTGCGCGGCGCTCGGCCGGTCGGCCGGGTTGGCGGCCAGACAGGCGAGGGTCAGCTCGGCGATGTCGGCGGGGAGGCCGGGCACCCGCAGCGGCGGCACCGGAGTGCCACGTCGGTGCACCTCCAGCGCGTCCTCCCAGCTCTGCACGGGCAGCGGCGCCTGCCCGGTGAGGGTGCGGTAGAGCAGCGCGCCGAGGGCGTAGATGTCGCTGGCCGGGTCGGGCGGGCCGGCGGTCAGCCGCTCGGGGGCGAAGTAGGCGGGTGTGCCCATCAGCGGCTCGCCGGACTGACTGTCGAGCCCGCCGAGGGCGGCGATGCCGAAGTCGAGCACCTTGGCGCCGGTGTCGGTCAGCATGACGTTGCCGGGCTTGACGTCGCGGTGCACGACGCCGATGCGATGCGCGGCGGCCAGTGCGGCGGCGATCTGCCCGGCCACCCGGACCGCCTCCGGCCACGGCAGTGGCCCGGTCCGCAGCCGGTCGGCCAGGTTGTGGCCGTCGACGAGTTCCATCACCAGGTACGGGACAACGACGCCGCCGGTCAGGGTCGCCTCGGCGTAGTCGTACACCTGGGTCACGTGTGGGTGGGTCAGCCGGGCGGCCGCGCGGGCCTCGCGTTGGATGGTGGCCCGCAGTTGCGGGTCGGCGGCGAGCTGCCCGGCGAGGACCTTGATGGCGACGGGCCGGCCGAGCACGTCGTCGTCGGCCCGCCACACCTCGGACATGCCGCCGAGACCGATCCGCTCGTGCAGTACGTAGCGGTCGTGGAGACGGAGGGTGGGCATGAAGGGCGACATGGCTTCACCAGTCTGCCTGGTCACGCCCAACTCGACCACCCTCCGTGTCCGGGCCCACACTGTTCGTCCCGTGCATGCCGGAATGGGTTTCGTGCGGGTCAGGAGCAGCGGGCGGTGCCGGGCAGCGGTCGCGGCTGGATGTGGTCGGCGAGCCGGCGCAGGGCGAGGGCGGTGGCCTGCCGGGTGGGGGCGAGCAGGGCCCGGCGGGGGCGTTCGACCTGGACCGGGGCGTCCGGTCGGGCCGAGTTGACGTGTCGGTTCATGGCGTCGAGCGCGGTGATGTAACCGGTGGGAAGTTCCATGGTCAACTCCTCGGGACAGGTCCGGTGGAGGCCCGGACGACGAGTGCGGTGGGCAGCAACACATGACCGGCCGCGGCGTCCGCGGGCGGGTCGAGCAGCAGTTCGGCGGCGATCCGGCCCTTTTCCTCGGCCGGTTGCCGGACGGTGGTGAGGCCGGCCGCGGCGGCCTCGGGGACGTCGTCGAAGCCGGTCACCGAGACGGTCGGACGATCATGGGCCGGCCGCGCGGCCAGGGCGTCCAGCACACCGAGCGCGAGGACGTCGGAGCCGGCCAGCACGGCGGTCGGCGGTGCGGGTTGGTCGAACAGCGCGGTGATGGCTGCGGCTGCCGCCGGGCGGCTGTTGCCGAGGACGTTGACCAGGGTCAGCTCGGCCCAGCCGACGCCGACCTCGGCGAAGGCGTCGGCGAACCCGGTGAGCCGACCTCGGGTGGTCGGGTGCGACACCTGGTCGACCCCGGCCAGGGCGAGAGGGCCGGCCGGCGCGTCGGGCAGCACGGAGTCGGCGAGGAGCGCCACCCGGCGATGGCCGAGGGCGGCGACGTGCGCGGCGGCACTGTGCGCGGCGGCCCGCTCGTCGATGCCGACGAACCGTTCGTCGGCGCCGGCGTTGTCGCGGGGGGCCGTGCTGACGAACGGCAGCCCGCGTTGGCGGATGACGTCCAACGCCCATTCCTCGTCGGCGACGCAGTAGACGCAGAACCCGTCGACCGCGGCGTTCTCCACCGCCCGTCGGGCGTCGGTCACGGCCTGCGGCAGCGGCACCAACAGCATGCTCGTGCCGTGCCGCTCGGCCGCCGCGCCGACCCCGGCGAGGAAGCGCACCGCGAACGGGTCGGTGAAGGCGTACGACAGTTGCGAGGTGAACAACACCCCGATCGACCCGACGAAGCCCCGGCGCAGGGAGCGCGCGGTGGGGTTGGGGCCGGGGTACCCGAGTTGACTGGCGGCCTCCAGGATCCGCTCACGCAGGGCGGCGGAGAGCTGGTCGGGGCGGCTGTAGGCGTTGGACACGGTGCTGCGGGAGACGCCGACGGCGTCGGCCACGGCTTGCAGTGTTGGCTTCACCGGCACCCCTCTGTATCGATTCAGTCTGTATCGATCCAGAGACTAACCCGACCAGTTGGCGGCGGTCAATACGTAAAAATGCGCGCCAGCCTCTCTCGGGCGGGAACGCGGATCGACGCGGTCAGGGCAGGCGGACGACCGCCGCCCCGGCAGCGGTCACGCCGGGTAGAGCTCGTCCAGCAACCGGCCGAGAATGTCCGGCGTACGCTCCGGCGGCTCAGCCTCGACGCAGAGCCGTTCCATGGCCACCGCGTAGTAGTCGAGGTCGTCGCGCTTGTCGAGGTAGATGGCGCTGGTGAGCTGTTCGATGTAGACGATGTCGGGCAACTCCTGGTCACCGAATCGCAGGATGGTGAAGGCTCCCCCGGCGGCGGCGTGACCACCGGCCGCGAACGGGATGACCTGGAGCCGGATGTTGGGTGACTTGGTCGCCTCGATGAGAGCGGTGAGCTGGCCGCGCATGACGGCGGGGCCACCGATCGGGCGCCGTAGGGCTGCCTCGTCCACGACGGCCCAGAGCTGCGGTGGGTTTTCCCGGTGGAGCAACTGCTGACGCTGCATCCGCAGGGCGACGCGACGCTCGATCTCGTCCGGACCTGCCGCGCCGTGCCCGAGCAGCACGACAGCGCGGGCGTAGTCCCCGGTCTGCAACAGGCCGGGGACGAACTGCACCTCGTAGGTGCGGATCAGCGCGGCTGCGGCCTCCAGGCCCAGGTACGACTGGAACCAGGTCGGCAACACGTCGCCGTAGCGGTGCCACCAGCCGGGGCTGTTGGCGTCGCGGGCCAGCTTGAGCAACGCGTCACGCTCGTGCTCCTCGGTGACGCCGTAGAGGGTGAGCAGGTCGGAGACGTCGCGTTCCTTGAAGCCGACCCGACCCAGCTCCATCCGACTGATCTTCGACTCAGAGGAACGGATCTCCCAGCCGGCGCCCTCCCGGGTCACCCCGCTGGACTCCCGCAGACGGCGCAGCTGGGCACCGAGCAGCATGCGCAGCACTGTCGGCCCGGTTGTCGGGCCACCCTCGGCGGGAACCATCGTCACGTGCGGACCTCCGGACACCAACCCCCGTGACCGGGTACCTGGCCCGGCCGACGTGTAAGCATGCCATGGACCGACAGTGAGATGAACTCCTCCGCACCGGTGATTCAGTCCCGTCGCCGGGACGGCTCACGCGGGACGGTCAGTTGATCAGGTGGTCAAAATCCCCGTCGCGCGCTCCGAGCACGAAGGCGGCGATTTCGTCCACTGTGTAGATCAGCGCCGGGCCCTCCGGGTGCCGTGAGTTGCGGACCGCGATGCCCGCTCCCCCGGGCAGCTCGGCGAGTTCGACGCAGTTGCCGCTGGGGTTGCTGCGGCGGCTCTTCTGCCAGCTCAGCGGAGGCAACTGATGGATCGGTACGCCATTGGGTGGCTGATGCATGGAGGCGTCTTTCTGCTCACGAGCCCGCCGGTGGCCGTGGGAGGAGCGGTGACGGCGAGGGGTGCGGTATCGACTTCGGACAGTTCTGCACGTGCATCTGCTATTGCATCTGCATCGGACGGCGAGCATGATAACGCACATGATCGGTGCCCATCCGTTCACGTTGAGTTACCCCCGCAGGGGCAACCATCAGGCAAAAGTGGGCCCGACGCGGTGTGACGTGTCGACCGGAGGCTGGAGGCGGTCGCGGGGATGGGAGGGTTCGTGCCGGATCCGATGAGTGTCGCCTCCGGGATCTGCGCGGCCGGCGCCCTGCTCTCCTCCTGGCAACTACGCCGACGGGCGGTGCGCGCCGAGGCCGAGATCGATCACCTTCAGGCCGAGCTCGCCGCCGAGCGGCACGCCGCGAGTCACGACCCACTCACCGGGCTGCCCAACCGGCGCGCCTTCTACCGCCTGGCGGCCACCCTGCTCACCGACGCGGCCGGTCAGCCGTTGATCGCCGTGGTGCTCGACCTGGACGACTTCAAGCAGATCAACGACCGGTACGGGCACGCCGCCGGCGACCAGGTGCTGATCAGTGTGGCCGACCGGCTCGCCGGCTTCGCCGGGGACAACCTCGTCGCCCGCCTCGGTGGCGACGAGTTCGCCGGGCTGCTCTCCAGCCCCACAGTCGACCGGCGCTGGATCGAGCACTCCACCCGCCGACTCGCCGAGACCGTCGCCGCGCCGATCCGGCTCAACGGGTGCAGCGTCCGTGTCACCGCGTCCGTCGGGCTCGCCCCGGTGTCCGGCCCGGCCCAGCTCACCGACGCGCTCAGCCGCGCCGACGCCGCCATGTACCAGGCGAAGAGCCTCGGCGGTGCCCGGTCACCCCGGCAACTGGTCGACAGCGCCTGGCTGACCGAGCTCTGATCGTTCAGCTGGCTGCTGCGCCGAACCATCTGGGCAGCTGGCCGAGCAGCTCCGTCTGGTCGTCGCCCACCCACGCCACGTGGCCGTCCGGCCGCAGGAGCACGGCGGGCACGTCCAGTTCCTCGCTGACGTCGACGACGTGGTCGACCCGGTCCGCCCACCCGGCGACGGAGAGCCGGCCAGTCTGGTCGAGCAGCAGTCCGCGGCCACCGCGCATCAGCTCGTAGAGGCGTCCCTGCTTGAGCCGTACGTCGCGCAGGTGGCGGCCGAGCATCTCGTGGCCCTCGCCGAAGTCGTAGCGGACCCCGATCGCGGTGACCTTCTCGATCAGGTACCGGTTGACGTCCTCGAAGTCCAACAGCTCCGACAACAGTTGACGCACCGACCGGGGTCCAGGCTCGGGCGACAGCAGCAGCATCTGCGCGCGGGTGTTGGTCAGGACGTCGGCGGCCACCGGGTGCCGTTCGGTGTGGTAGCTGTCCAGCAGCCCGTCCGGCGCCCAGCCGTTGACGGCGGCGGCCAGTTTCCACCCGAGGTTGAACGCGTCCTGGATGCCGAGGTTGAGCCCCTGCCCGCCGGTTGGCGGGTGGATGTGCGCCGCGTCGCCGGCCAGCAGCACCCGGCCGGTCCGGTAGCGCTCGGCCAGCCGGGTGGCGTCGCCGAAGCGGGAGAGCCAGCGCGGTGAGTGCACGCCGAAGTCGGTGCCCGCATACGCCAGCAGTTGTCGCTTGAACTCCTCGATGGTCGGCGGGACCGAGCGATCCTCGACCACCCCCTCGGCGGGAACCAGGACGCGGTACACCCCGTCGCCCAGCGGCCCGAGACCGAACCGCAGGTGCGTCCTGCGCACCTCGGCCACCACCTCGGCCACCGTCTCCGGTGCTACGCCCACCTCCATCTCGCCCAACAGGGACTCGACCCTGCTGGGCTCACCGGGAAAGCCGACGCCGAGCAGTTTGCGCACGGTGCTGCGGCCACCGTCGCAGCCGACGAGATAGCGCGACCGCAGCTGCCCGCCGTCGGCCAACCCCACCGTCGCCCCGTCGTCGTCCTGGCTGAGCCCGACCAGTTCGCAGCCGCGCCGGATCTCCACGCCGACGTCGGCGGCGTGCTCGCCCAGCAGGCGGTCCGTCGTGGTCTGCGGGATACCGAGGACGTACGGATGGGCGGTGTCCAGCCCGCTCGGCGACGGCTTGGGAATGGCGGCGAAGAAGCCACCGACCGGGTGCTGCTGGCCGAGCGCGAGGAACCGCTCCAACAGGCCACGCTGATCCATCACCTCGATGCTGCGCGCGTGCAGCCCGAGCGCACGGACGTACGGGGTCGGCTCGGTCTCCCTCTCCACCACGAGCACGTGCACCCCGTGCAGTCGCAACTCGCTGGCCAGCATCAGGCCGGTCGGCCCACCGCCGGCAATGATCACATCGATCATGAAATCCCCCGATTTTCCCAGTTTTGGGCTCCGGCTGGTGATTCTGCGGCACGACCCGGGTCTTGCCGCAAGGCCCCGGGTGCGATATATGTTGGAGGTGGCAAGGAGCGCATGAGCTCCTTGCCTTTGTTGTTTCCCGTCGCGGGCGGCCGGGTCTTGCGGTCAACGCCGCCGGTCGAGATCGCGCAGCGCCGCGTCGGCGAGGGTGACCAGACCGACCGGCGACACCAACCCCCGCACGATGCGCGCCGCCCGATCCCGGTCGGCCGTCTCGGCGTCCGGGTCCAGCGCCTGGCGGGTCCAGTCGCTGAGGTCGTCGAGCGCGCGGAGCGCGAGGAACCACGCCAGGCGGGCCGGATCGATGTCGGCCGGGCCGTAGCCGGCGAGAACGGCCTTCTGCTGACGGGTGCTGATCGGCGCGAAGGCGAGCACCCCACCCAGCACGAACATCAGGTCACACTCGGGCGGGGCGAGCACCACGTCGTCCCAGTCGATCAACCAGACCTGCCCGTCCGGGCCGAGCAGCAGATTGCCCAGGTGCGGGTCGCCGTGGCAGACGACGGCCGGGCCGGGCCGGGCGCGCTCGTCGACGGCGAGGCGCTCGACCTCGCGGGTCAGTGTGACCACCCGATCGACCATGCCGGACCACACGCCCGCCAGCTCCGCGGCCAGCGGCCCGGCGAGGTCGTCCGGGTCCGGATCGCGCAGCCGCTCGGCCACCGCGCGGGTCCCGGCCACGATCGAGGGGTACGCCGCGCCGCCCGCCGGCAACAGTCGTCGCACCTCGTCGGTCACCGGCACCGCGTGCACGGCGGCCAGCACCTCGCCGTACGCGCGCCAGTGCGCGTCGGTCATCGGGCCGTCGAGCGCCCGCTGATCGGAGACCCAGGGCACCACCGAGAGGCGGTGGCCGTCGTGTTCGACGGACAGCCGCCCATCCCGGGTGGGCATCGGTGCGGCGATGCCCGACACCCCCTGGCTGGCCAGGTACGCCGTCACGACCAGCCCGGCCGGAGTGCCGCCACCGCTCAGTTTGACCGCGTAGCGAAAGCCGTCGACGCTGTGGGCCAGCCACAGTCGGGCGCGCTGGTCCGCGCCGTGGGTCACCCGTTCCAGTGTGGACAGGCGCAGGCCGAAGCCAGTGTGGATCCGCTCGGCCACCTGCCGCCTGATGTCCTCGGTCACGCGGACACCATGCCACCGGGCGGCCCACCGGCCCACCGCTTAACCGGGGACCCGGGCGGAGTCAGCGCAGTGTGGCGAGGTGCCGGTCCAGCGCGGCGTACGACTCGGCTGCTCCCTGGGCCATCCCGGAGTCGATCATGCCGTCGCGCTGTGCCGTGGTGTCGAAGCGGGTGCTGCTCGTGATGGTGGTGCGCCCGTCCTGCTCGGTGAAGACCAGCGTCTCCACCGCCACCTGGCCGGGCAGGCCCTCGAACTCGAAGGTCTGCACGATCCGCTCCGGCACGACGATCTCCCGGTATTCGCCGCGGAAGGCGTAGTCGTTGCCGTCCTGGGCGTGCTCGACGCAGCGGTAGTGGCCGCCCACCCGGAAATCGATCTCGACGTCCAGCGGGTTGCCCCGCCCCCACCAGTGCTTGAGGTGCTCGGCCTGGGTGTGCGCGGCGTAGACCAGCTCGCGTGGGGCGTCGAAGGACCGGGTGAGGGTGACCTCCCGATCGGACGGCAGGTCGATCGTGAGGTCAGGGAGATTGTTCATGGCGGGCCTCCTTCAGGTCGCGTAGATAATCGTCCAAGGTGTCGTAACGGTCGTCCCAGAGTCGGCGGTACTGGTCGACCCACTCGGCGAGCGTCCGCAGCGGTGCCGGGTCGAGCCGGCAACGACGCCACTGCGCCTCACGGGTCCGCACGATCAGCCCCGCGCGCTCCAGCACCGCGAGGTGCTTGGAGATCGCCTGGAGGCTGATCGGGAACGGCGCCGCCAGCTCGTTGACCGTCGCCTCGCCGGTTGCGAGCCGGGCCAGGATGGCCCGGCGGGTGGGATCAGCGAGTGCGGCGAACACCGCGCTGACGGGATCTGTTGTCATCTGCCGCTTTCAACCTGTCGGCTAATCAACTTCTTGGTTGAATATACGGGCGCCGTCCGGGTATGGGCAAGCAACTCGGCCGAAAGGAACTCGACGTGGCGACCATCCGCGCCCTCGTGCTCAACTGCACCCTCAAGCCGTCACCGGGTCCGTCCAGCTCCGAACAGCTCGGTCGGGAGGTGCTCGACGAGTTGGCCGCCCAGGGCGTGGAGGGCGAACTGGTCCGGGTGGTGGACCACGATGTGCGCTTCGGCGTGTCCACCGACGAGGGTGACGGCGACGGCTGGCCGGCGATCCGCGCCAAGCTGCTGGCGGCGCAAATGCTCATCATCGCCACGCCGATCTGGCTCGGCCAACCGTCCAGCGTCTGCAAGATGGTCCTCGAACGTCTCGACGCCGAACTCTCCGAGACCGACGACGAGGGCCGGCTGCTCACCTACGGCAAGGTGGCCGGGGTGGCCGTCGTCGGCAACGAGGACGGCGCGCACCACACCATCGGCCAGGTGCAGCAGGCGCTCAACGAGGTCGGGTTCACCCTCGCCGCCGCCGCGGCGACCTACTGGGTGGGTGAGGCACTACACAAGGTGGACTACCGCGACGCCGGCCCCAAGCCCGACACCACCGGTCGCACCACGAAGGCGCTGGCACTCAACACCGCACACCTGGCGCGGCTGCTTGCCGACCGGCCGTACCCGCCGCCGGACGCGAAGGGCGCCGCGGTCGGCCCGAGCCGCGAGTCGGCCTGACCACGTCGGTCAGGTCCGTGCCGCTTCCTGACCCCGGTCGCCTACCTGCGTCGCTGTAGAGCTGCCCCGGTAATGGGGCAGCTCGCAGCGCAGCGGCCATCGGGCCACACGCGGCATCCACCTCGGACGCCCGTCGATGGGGACAGCTCGCAGCGCAGCGATCATCGGGCCGCACTGCACCACCTCGGACGCCCGTCGTTGCCGGACAGCACGCAGCCCAGCGCACCCCGGGCGCGCGGACCACCCAGACGCCCCACCCGTGGGGCAGCTCTACAGGTGTGCGGGTCAGCGCCAGCCGTAGCCGGCGCGCAGCGCCTGCCCTACCCCGTCGAACCGGGGCCGGTCCAACACGGCGCCCTCGCGGCGGATGCTGTCCTCACGCATGGTGAGCACCCGGTCCAACCGGACCCAGCTCGGCCGGTTGTCCCGATCCCACTCGCCCGGCCCGAGCGCGAACCAGTGCCGCTGCCCGTCCCGCTCGCTCTGGCTGGACAGCATCAGCCCGAACAGCGTCCGGCTGTGCCGTCCGACGACCAGCACCGGCCGGTCCTTGCCCTGGCGGGGGTCGTCCTCGTACGGCACCCACGTCCAGACGATCTCGCCCGGGTCGGCCTGGCCGTCGCGCTCCGGAGCGTAGGTCAGCTCCCGACGCTGCAACGCGCTCACCTGGCGGCGGCGGGCCACCTGCGCGGGGGCCGGCCCGGTGCGCCGAGGCGACGGAATCACCGCGCCCACCCGGGAGATGCGAGCCGCGACATTCCTCAACAGACCAGCCACGGCGGGCAGCCTACCCGCCGCCCCGAGCGGTCGGTGCGACAGACTGGCCCGATGGACGAGCTGCCCCGCGACCTGCCGATCCTGGAACGACGCGCGGTGCGGGTGGTGGTCACCGACGGCTTGGATCGGGTGCTGCTGTTCCACACCCGCGACCCTGACCACCCCCGGCTGGGCACCTGGTGGGAGCTGCCCGGCGGCGGCATGGATCCCGGAGAGACCTACCTCGACACGGCGGTGCGGGAGCTGCACGAGGAGACCGGCATCCTGGTCACCGCCGACCAGGTCGGCGCACCGACCTGGCGCCGACGGGCGAGCTTCCTGCACCGCCAGCTGCGGCACGTCCAGGATGAGGTCGTCGTCAGCGTACGGCTCGCCGGTGCCGGTCCCGACGTGGACGAGGCGCACCGGCTCGACTACGAGTTGGAGGACTACTTCGCCTTCCGCTGGTGGCCTCTGCCGGAGGTGATCGCGAGCCCGGAACGGTTCTATCCCGGGCAACTTCCCCGGCTGATCACCGCCTTCCTCGCCGGCGAGGAGATCGACGAGCCGTTCGAGCTGTGGTCGTGAGCCGGGTCGGCGGGCAGAGTGGGGGCATGACCACCGATCTGCACGGGCCGCTCTCCGCGTACGCCGCACGGCTGCACGCCACGGTCGGCGACCGGCACCACGTCGCCTCCCCGCTCGGGGCCTGGCTGCTGCTCGCGGTCTGCGCCACCGAGCCGGCCGACACCGAGCCGGCCGACACCGAGCCGGCCGAATCCAACCCGGCCGCCAAGGACGCGGCCGGCGAGGGCCCGAGCGCCGACGGCCCGGCCGCCGAGGACCTGGCTCACGCCCTGGGCACCGACCTGGCCAGCGCAGCCGAGGTCGCCCGCGTGCTGCTGGACGCGCCGCATCCGCTGGTCAGGTCCGCCACCGCGCTCTGGCGCCGAGCGGGGCGGGGTGACGGCGGTTCGGCCGCGTGGCGGGCCGCGCTGCCCAGGACGACCGACGTCGGCGAGTTGCCCGATCAGGCCGGCCTGGACGCCTGGGCGCGCGAGCACACCGACGGCCTGATCGACACGTTTCCCCTGAAGGTCAGCCCGAACGTGGTCTTCGCCCTGGCCAGCGCGCTGGCCACCCGGGTGTCCTGGGCGACCCCGTTCGACGTCGCCGACGCCGGCGCGCTCGGTGGCGGCAGCCCGTGGGCGCGCGGGCTACGACGGGCGTTGCGCAGCCCGAGCCATGGTCACCGCTGCGCCATCGTGTCCACCGAGCGGCTCGGTGACGTGATCGTGCACGCCGCCCCTGCCCAGACGACCGACGGTGCCGGGCTTGTGGTCCTCTCGGTGGCCGCCGACCCGCAGGTGCCGCCGAGCGAGGTGCTGGCCGTCGCGTACGACCTCAGTGTCGGCGCGGCCGACGGCGCGCAACCGGCCGGTGCCCGTTCCCTGTTCGACCTGCCGCTCGGTGATGCTCCGCTGTGGACGGTACGCGAGGAGCGGGTGCGGACCCGGGCGCGCGACGGCCGCGAGGAGCGCCACAACGCCGTCCTACCCTGCTGGTCTGCCCGCAGTGAGCATGACCTGACCGCCCCGGCGCTCGGCTTCGCGGCCGCGTCCACGACGCTGGCGGGAATGCTGCACCTGCGGATCGAGAGCTTCGACGCGCGTCAGGCGGCGATGGCCCGGTTCGGCCGGTACGGCTTCGAGGCGGCGGCCGTCACCGGCATGGTCGGGCTGGTCAGCCTGCCGCCCGAGGGCGTCGCCCGCACCGCCGAGCTGCGGTTCGGCCACCCGTACGCAGTGGTGGCCGTCGCCACCGACACCCGGCCGGACGGTGTCACCGGGCCGTGGCACGGGGTGCCGGTCTTCTCCGCCTGGGTCACCGAGCCCGATGAGCTGCCCGGGGCCGACGCCGCCGACCGGTGAACAGGACAGCTGCCGTAACCGGGGTCAGGGCCCGAGCCGTTCGGACGCGGCCCCGCCCTCGTCGTCGCGCGGCAGTCTCGCCACCATCTCCCGGAACTCTCGTACGGTCATCGCCTCACGCAGGGTCGCGAAGACCGCCCCGGTTCCGGCCCGGGCGGTCGCCGGATCCACCGCGGCACGCCGTCCCACCCGACGAAGGAACTCCGCCGGACCGGCGTCCGTAGGCGGCGGAACGGCGGTGCCGCCGACATCCAGGCCCAGCCCGGTGTCCGGCCCGTCCATGCCCGGGCCGGCGACCCCACCCCGCCCCGGGGCAGGACCAACCGTCCCGACCTCGTCCGGCGCGAGGCCGACCGCGTCCGGCGCGGGACCGGCGGTTCCGGGCTCGTCCGGCGCGGGACCGGTCAGGTAGCCGCCGACCTCGTCCGGAAGGTGCCCCACCAGGTCGTCGGGCGCGTCGCCGGTCACCCGCTCGGCCATCGTCTGAAGGACGGCGCGGGCGAGCGCGGCGGCCTGCTCGCTCGGCAGGCCGGACCGCCGGGACACCGCGTCGATGAAGTACGGAAACCCGTCGCCGTCGGTCACGCCCGGGCGGTTACCCCCGGCCGGCGTCGGCAAACTGCGCCGTCAGCGCAGCAGGCCCTCGGCCAGCAGGTGATCGAAGATGATCTGGTCGACCGGCGAGGTGCGGTGCCGGTCGGCGTACCCCAGCCAGTCCATCTCCGCGATCTCGCTGGCCGGGCGCAACCGCCCCTGATATCCGGCCCGATAGCAGGTCATCCGCACTGTGGTGCCGCCCGCGTGGCCGTGTGCCGCAGCGGTGAATGTGCCCAGGTGCACCGCGTCGCGTACGTCCACGTCGACGCTCAACTCCTCGTCGATCTCCCGGCGCAGGGTCTCCAGGTCGGTCTCACCCGGCTCCCGCTTGCCACCGGGCAGATACCAGACGTCCTTGCCCACGGACCGGGTGCTCAGCACCCGCCCGTCCTCGATGAGGATCCAGGCCACCTTGTCGATCTCGGGCACGCCGCCCCTTCCGGTCGAAGACCGGGCACGCTACCAGCCGGGGCCCGCCAGACACTCACTCGGCCAGCAGGTCGAGCAGCAGCGCGGCGGTCCAACTGAACGCCGATGAGCCCAACCCGACGCCGGTGTCCGGATGGAAGTACTCGTGGCAGCCGGCCTCGGCGACCAGACCGATCATCGAGCGGCGCAGCCCGGCGGCCAGCTCCGGGTGCCCGTGCGCGAGCAGCCCGCGCCGGATCAGCCAGCCGGTGTTCAGCCAGCTCGGGCCGCGCCAGTAGCGCAGCGGCTCGAAGTCGGGCGCGGTGCGGTCGTGGGTGGGCAACGGCCGCTCCATGTGCCGGGCCACCCCGAAGCGCGCCGAGCGGGCCTCGACGACCAGCGCGTCGGCCTGCCGGGTCGGCAGGTCGGGCAGGATCAGCGGCGTCAGCCCGAGCACGGTACGGGCGCTGACCAGCCGGTCGGTACGCAGATCGCGGGGCTGGAACGTGCCGGTGTCCGGGTCGTACAGCTGGCGTACCAGGGCTTCGGTAATCCGGGACGCACGGGCCCGGTGCGGCCCGGGGTCGTGGCCGATGAGCGCGGCGATCTCGGCCAGGGCGTGCTCGGCCGCCCCGAACGCCGCGTTGAACAGCGGGCACTCCACGAGGAACGGATGGCCGTCGGCCAGACCCCGGTCGTCGTAGCCGTTGTCGCGGTAGGCGGCGACGATCGCCAGGTAACGCGCGTAGTCCAGGTCCGTGGGGCGGTGCGCGGCGTCGGCGTGCGCGGTGTCATGCCGACGGTACGCGCGCATCACCGCGGCCTCGGCTCCGACCGCGGCCATCGGCTCGTCCCAGGCGGGGCTGTTGTCCAGACCGGACTCCCACGGGTGCACGATGCAGACCAGCCCGTCGCCGGCCACGTCCCGCCGGTCGGCCAGGTAACGCTGCTGGGCGACCAGTGCGGGATAGAGCTGACGCAGGGCGGCCATCCCGGCCGGGTCGGGTGCCCGCCGGTACGCGAGCAACGCGGCGAGCGCGTGCACCGGCGGCTGGACCAGGCCGGACGTGTCCACGTCAGGGGTGCCCTGGGCGGTCGCCGAGCGCCACATCTCCGGCCCCGGGAAGTACGCGCCGACCCGCAGCGCCGGGTTGAACACGATGTGCGGCACCCGTCCGTCGGCCCACTGGGCCCGGAACAGGCTCGTCAGCTCCCGCCAGGCCCGGTCGGGACGAATCTGGGCCAGCCCGATCGCGATGAACGCCGAGTCCCAGCTCCACTGGTGCGGGTAGAGCGTGCGGGAGGGCACCGTGTGGTCGTGCTCCCAGTTGGCGTCGAGCGTGTCGACAGCGAGTCGGCGCAGCCCGGCCGCGTCGGCCGGCCCACCCGTGCGGACGGTGTCGAGGTGAGCGGTCACGCCGACGCGCGTCGGCCCTGCACCGGCGGTCACGCGGCGGCCCGCCGGGGCAGGGCGTGACGCAGCACCGTGGCGGCCTGTTGCAGGGCCCGAACCGGGTCGCCGCGCAGTCGGCACTCCAGCGCCAGCCACCCTCGGTAGTCCAGCTCCAGCAGCGTACGCACCAGCGCCGGCCAGTCCAGGTGCCCCGCGCCCGGCTGGTAGCGGTTGGAGTCGCTGACCTGCACGTGACCGAGGTAGGGCGCGGCGGCGCGCAGCGCGCGGTGCACGTCGTCCTCCTCGATGTTCATGTGGAAGGTGTCCGCGACCACCCGGACCGACGGCAACCCGACAGCGGCGCAGAGCGCCACCGCCTCGTCGAGACGGTTGACCATGTGGTCCTCGTACCGGTTGAGGGGTTCGAGGAAGAGGGTGACCCCCTCGGCCCGGGCGTGCTCGCCCAGCTCGCCCAGGGCGTCGAGGAGGACCTGCCGGTCACCGGCCGGCGGGCGCGGCGGCTCGAACGGCGGCAGCCGCCGGGAGAACATGCCCCAGGCGGCCGGTGTCATCACGCCGATGCCGCCCAGCTCGCCGATGACCGACAGTTGGGAGCGCAGGTTGCGCACGGCGTCGGCGGACCGCGCGGGGTCGAAGTCGCCGATGAAGTGGTCCATCTCGACGCAGACGGTGGGCATCACCACCCCGGCGGCGCGGGCGCGGCGCAGCTCGGGCAGGCGACGGGCGAACGCGAGGTCACCGCGTCCGCGTAGCTCGATGCCCTGGTAGCCGAGGGCGGCCGCGAGGGCGTACTTCTGGATCAGGTTGGTGCCCGGCAGGAGTTGTTCCTGGCAGGCCAGCGCGATGGTGGTCATCTAGAACCTCAGCACCACTTGGAGGACGTCACCGGCGCCGCGGTCGAGCAGCGCGAGGGCGTCGGCGACCGCGCTGGCGTCGACGATGTGGCTGACCAGCGGCAACGGATCGACGCTGTGTTCGGCCACCAGGTCCATGAAGGTCTGCGCGACCCGGTCACCGGTCCACCGCCCGGCCATGCTCGGCGCGGGGGTGGGCCCGGAGACCTGGGCGGCCACCAACTGGATGCGGTTGTGGTGGAACTCCTCGCCGAGGCCGAGCGCGTCGGCCTGGCCCTGGTAGAAGCCGGCGGCCACGACCCGACCGGCGTGTGCGGTGGATCGGATCGCCTCGTGCAACGCCGGGTACGCCCCGGACAACTCCAGGCAGACGTCCGCGCCCCGGCCGTCGGTGGCCCGCCGCAGCACGGCGGCGGCGGACTCGGCGCGGACGTCCACTGTGGTTCGCGCGCCGTACCGGGCGGCGTGCTCCAACCGGCCGGGCACCGGGTCGACGGCCACCACCCGGGCGCCGGAGAGCACGGCGAGTCGGGTGGCGAGCAGCCCGATGACGCCCTGCCCGAAGACGGCGACCCAGTCGCCGAGGTGCAGGTCACCGGCGAGCACGGCGGTCAGCGCGATGGCCCCGGGGCGGGCGAAGACCGCGGCGAGCGGGTCCAACCCGGCGGGGAGCGGATGGACCGCCTCGGCGGCGAGCACGGCCTCGGCCCGGTGCCCCCAGATGCCCCAGACGAGTTGCCCGGGGTGGCGGTCGGTGACATCCGGCGCCACCTCGACGACCTCGCCGACCTCCTCGTAGCCGAAGCCGATCAGCGGGTAGGGCACCGGGGTCTGCCGGGGGACGAACATCCGGGCGGCGTCGTCCCAGTCCTTGCTGAGCCGGGGATTGCTGCCCCGGTAGAGGGTCAGCTCGGTGCCGGCGGAGATGCCCGAGTAGGAGGTGCGGACCCGGACCTGGCCGGGGCCGAGCGGATCCGGGGGGCAGGGCTCGAGGCTGATCCGTCGAGGCCCGGCGAGAGAGACCACCCAGTTGCCCATGTGTCACATCCCGGTAGCACTGGGTTCCAGGATAGCAAAAAATAGCCATATGTCTTGCTATTGATCAATCGAAGGTGTTGGATCCCTCATGTACCCTTCGAGAGGAGTGCCACCGATGTCAGCACCTCCGAGGCGGATACTCGCCACCACCCTGATCATGGCACTGACAGCGTCCACCCTGCTGGCCTGCGGAGACGACGAATCGGACAGCAACAACAAGAAGATCACCGTCTGGAGCCTGGAGGACGTCGCCGACCGGGTCACCGCCACCAAGGCACTCGTCGCCGACTTCACCGCGAAGACCGGGATCCAGGTCGACCTGGTGACCGTCAACGAGGACCAGTTCCCCTCCCTGATCGCCGCCAACGCCGCCGCCGGTGACCTGCCCGACGTGGTGGGTTCGGTCTCCCTCGCCGGCATCCGTACGCTCGCCGGCAACGAGCTGCTGCACGCCTCGGCGAACGCGGAGGTCGTCGACAAGCTGGGCCGGCAGACGTTCTCACCGCGGGCACTGGAGCTCACCTCCGACGACGGCAAGCAGCTCTCGGTGCCCAGCGACGGCTGGGGCCAACTGCTCGTCTACCGCAAGGACCTGTTCGCCGCGGCCGGCCTGCCCGCCCCCGACACGTACGAGCGGATCACCGCCGCCGCGGCGAGACTGAACACCGGCGGCGTCGCCGGGATCACCGCGGCGACCGCCCCCAGCGACGTGTTCACCCAGCAGACCTTCGAACACCTGGCGCTGGCCAACGACTGCCAGCTCAGCGACGACTCGGGCAAGGTCACCCTGGACTCGCCCCAGTGCGTCGAGGCGTTCCGCTTCTACGGCGACCTGATCCGCACCAGCTCGGTGAAGGGCGCGCAGGACGTGGACACCACCCGGGCCACCTACTTCGCCGGCAAGGCTGCCATGGTGATCTGGTCTCCGTTCATCCTCGACGAGCTGGCCGGGCTGCGTAACGACGCCAAGCCGACCTGCCCGCAGTGCCAGGCCGACCCGGGGTTCCTCGCGAAGAACAGCGGCTTCGTCACCGCGATCAAGGGCCCGAACGGCACCGAGCCGGCCCAGTACGGCGAGATCAGCTCCTGGGCCGTGCTGGACGGAGCGGCGGCCGACCCGGCGAAGTCCTTCGTGGAGTACATGCTCAGTGACGGCTACCCGAGCTGGTTCGGCATGTCCCCCGAGGGCCGCTTCCCGGTCCGCAAGGGCACACCGGCCGAGCCGGAGGCGTACCTGACCCGGTGGAACACCAGCCAGGCCGGCGTGGACGCCAAGAAGCCCCTCGCCGACGTGTACGGCGACGAGGTGCTGGCCACGCTGCGCAGCAGCCCGGACACATTCGGGCGGTGGGGCCTCAGCCAGGGGCAGGGCAAGCTGGTCGGTGCCATGCTCGGGGAGCTGCCGGTGCCGAAGGTGCTGGGTGACCTGGTCTCTGGCAAGTCCGACGCGACGGCCACCGCCAACCGCGCCAAGAAGGACGTCGACGCGATCAAGGCGGGCGTCAATTGACGACCACCGCGCCCGGCCCCGGCCGCTCCCCCACCCGGGAGCGGCCGGAGCCACCCCGGCGCCGACCACTGACCCTGCGCCGCCGCGAATCCCGGGCCGGGCTCGCGCTGGTCGCACCGACCCTGCTCGTCACGATCGCGGTCATCGGCATCCCGATCGTGTGGACCGTGGTGCTCGCCTTCCAACGGGTCCGGCTCGCCACGCTGCGCAAGACCGGCCTGTTCGGCGACTTCACCATGGACAACATCGACCGGGTGCTGCACACCCCCGGCTTCGCCGAGACGCTGTGGGTGACGCTGATCTACAGCGTCGGCGGCACCGTCGGGTCGATAGTGCTCGGCCTGGTGGCCGCCCTGGTGGTCCGCCGGCCGTTCCGGGGTCGCACCCTGGTCCGGGCGTCCATGCTGCTGCCGTACGTGGCGCCGGTGGTCGCGGTGACCTTCGTCTGGCAGGTGATGCTCGACCCGCAGCTCGGCATCGTCAACGCGTGGGGTCAGTGCCTGCTCGGCTGGGACGCGCCGGTGCCGTTCCTGTCCCAGGAGTCGACCGCCCTGACCACGGTGATCGTGTTCGAGGCGTGGCGTTACTTCCCGTTCGCCTTCCTGTTCCTGCTGGCCCGGCTCCAGGCGGTGCCCGGTGAGCTGGAGGAGGCCGCCCGGGTCGACGGAGCCACCCCCACCCAACGGTTCCGGCACATCCTGCTGCCCCAACTGCTGCCGGTGATCGCCCTGCTGGGCGTGCTGCGCTTCATCATGACGTTCAACAAGTTCGACGACGTCTACCTGCTCACCGGCGGCGCGGCGGGCACCGAGGTGGTCAGCGTGCGGGTGTACGAGTTCCTCACCGCGCGTACCGACATCGGCGCCGCGGCCGCGCAGGCGGTCGTGCTGGCAGTGGTGCTCATCGTGTTCGTGCTGATCTACCTGCGCTTCTTCGGACGGAGGGTGAGCTGATGGACCGGGACGTGGTCGAGACGGTGAGCCTGCGCTGGCTGCGCCGACTGGTGATCGCCGCGTTCCTGGTGGTCACCGTCTTCCCCTTCTACTACATGCTGGTGCTCTCGGTGCGCCCGATCGAGCGGCTGCTGCTCGACCCGGGCGCGCTGGTGGTCGGCTTCGGTGAGCTGACCGTCGCCACGTACGCCGAGGTGCTCAAGGCCACCGACGACGGCGGCCAGGGCTTCCTCACCTTCATCCGCAACAGCGGCCTCGTCGCCGTCGCGGCGACCGTGCTCACGCTGCTCGTGGCGATTCCCGGCGCGTACGCGGTGGCCCGGCTGCGGTTCTTCGGCCGGCGGCAGGTGGACTTCCTGTTCCTGGCGGTCTACCTGTTCCCGTCGATCGTCATCGCGATCCCGCTGTTCGTGGTGTTCAGCCTCGCCGGGCTGCGCGGCTCGCTGTTCGGCCTGGTGCTCGTCTACATCTCGCAGACACTGCCGGTCTCGGTCTACATGCTGAAGAACTACTTCGAGACCATCCCGGTCAGCCTGGAGGAGTCCGCCGCCATCGACGGCGCCGGCCGGCTGGGCATCATCCGGCGGGTCAGCCTGCCGCTGGCCATGCCGTCGGTCATGGCGGTCGCGCTCTACGACTTCATGATCGCCTGGAACGAGTTCCTCTTCGCCCTGCTGTTCCTGGTCGACAAACCCGACCGGTGGACGGTGTCGCTGGGGTTGTCCCTGCTCGCCGACGGGGTGGAGGTCCCCAAGACGGTGCTGATGGCCGGGTCGGTCGTGCTCACCCTGCCGATCGTGATCCTCTTCTTCGCCAGCGAACGCCTGCTCACCGAGGGGCTGACCAGCGGCGCGGAGAAGGGATGATCGTCTCGTCCGGGTCCCCCGCCGCTCCCCCACCGGCCCGGTTACGGTGGCCTCATGGCCAACCCGACCCGCTGGGCGACCGACACCGGTCCCGAGCACTCGCAGTGGTATATCGACCGGTTCCGCAAGCTCGCGGCCGAGGGCGCGGACCTGGCCGGAGAGGCCCGCCTGGTGGACACTCTGGTCGCGCCCGGCTCACGGATCCTCGACGCCGGCAGCGGCACCGGCCGGGTCGGCGCTGCGCTGGCCGAGCGTGGGCACACAGTGGTGGGGGTGGACGCCGACCCCGCGCTGGTGGCGGCCGCCAGCGCCGACTATCCCGGCCCGACGTGGCTGGTCGCCGACCTGGCCGAGCTGGACCTACCGGCGCTGGGCGAGGCGGAGCCGTTCGACGCGGCGGTGCTGGCCGGCAACGTGCTCGCGTTCGTCGCCGTCGGCACCGAACCGGAGGTGCTGCGCCGGGTCGCCGCGCACCTGCGCCCCGACGGTGTGCTGACAGTGGGCTTCGGCACCGAACGCGGTTATCCCCTGACCGCGTTCGACGCCGACGCCGTGGCCGCCGGGCTGCGCGTGGAGCACCGCTTCGCCACCTGGGACCTGCGCCCGTGGCGCGACGACGCGCCGTTCGCGGTCAGCGTCCTGCGCCGTCCGGCCGACTGACACCGTCTGCCGCGCGTCGCTCTCCGGTGATCAAGAGCTTTGCGTCAGGCTCGCGCCGTTTTTTGACGCAAACCTCTTGATCACCGCCGCCCTGGCGGCCCGGCGGCCGGGGGCGGGGTTTGGGGGATCAGTCGGCGGCGGCGACGGCACGCGCGGCGGCCGGGTCCAGGGTCGCGCCGGCGGGCACCAGGCTGACCAGGCCGGCCGGCAACCGCAACGGTCGGACACTGCGGTAGCCGAGCATCGCGAGCACCTCCCGGTCGGCCAACACGTACCGTCGGCCCAGGTCGGTGACCACGGAAACCGCACCGCCGGTCGCACCGGGCGCCGCGGCGGCCTCGACCACCGCGCCACGACCCGGCTCCACCAGCACATGGTCGGCCAGCACCGCGCCGCCGGTCGGCGCGGTGCGGGGAGCGGCCGTCAGGTCCCGCAGCGGTACGCCCCACCGCACCTCACCAACCCCGCCGTCGTCGGCGACCCGGGTGCAGAGGGCCCCGTCGCCGCCCGCCGCGAGCCGGGGCGGGCTCGGTGGCGGGGCGTTCGGACCGGTCGGAGCGAGGTCGGGCACCGTGGGCAGCGCGGCGAACTGACCCAGTGTCATCGGCACCGGCTCGCCCTGCCCGGTGCGGGCCAGCAACAACCCCGCCTGCAACTCGGTGATGCCGGCCAGGCCGGCGTCGAGGGCCACCGCGTACTGCCGGCCGCCGCCGGAGTTGCTCACCAGGTAGACCGTGCCGACGGTGGTGCCCGGCACGCCGGTGGCGGGACGGCCCAGCCCGGGCAGGTCGAGCGGGGCGAGGTCGGTGCCGGCCGGCAGCGAGTTGAGCAGGGCGGGCGCCACCGGCACCGCCTGCGCCCGGGTGGTGGCGAGCGCGGCCAGCACCCGGCTCGGATCACGCACGAGATATCGCCGTTGGTGCCAGACGAGGTGCAACCCGCCGTCGGGGTGGCGCAGCAGCAGCGCCTCGTCGCCCAGCGGCCGACCGCCGTCGGGCTCGGTGCCGATCAGCAGGGCCGAGCGGGGTGCCTCGTTGCCCGCGCCGGCGGGGACGGTCGAGCAGACCGTCCACCCCCCGTTGGCCAGCCGGCCGGGGGCGGGCAGCGAATCAGGCGCGTCCGCGATGCCCAGCGGCAGCCCGCGCGGCACGCCGTCGATCGTGCGGCGGGAGACCAGCACGGTCTTCGACCGGTCCGCACCGACGATGAGCAGCGCGGAGGCGTAGTTGAGCACCGGGTGCAGTTTCTGCTCGCGATAGACGAACCGGGCGCCGGACTCCTTCTCCACGATCACCGCGCCCGGGTCGCGCCAGCCCTTGCCGCCGCCGGCGAACAGGCCGTAGAGCGCCGAGCCACCGAGCCCGATCGCCGCGACCAGGACGCTGGCCAGACCCGCGCCGGCCAGCCGCCGAAACGGCGACTGCGCGGGGTCGGTCTCCCGCATGACCAGGGCGGCGACCGCCCGTTGGACGCTGAACTGGTAGGAGTGCAGCTGGTCCTGCCGCGACGGCATCAGGTCCCTTCCGACGGATCGGCCGGGCACAGGATATGCGTTCCGTCGATGTCCCGTGTTCCCTGCGTGGCCGGCACGGGGCAACCGGTACCATCCGGGGACGAAAACGACGGCGAGAGGGCCACCCGTGGGCGCGCGTTTCGAGGAACTGGCCTGGCGGGAGACGCCGATCGGCGCGATCAGCCTGCGTCGACGCCGGGACCCGGCACTTCAGGTCGAGGTGTACGAGGTCAAGCTCGACGACGAGTACCTGATGTCCAGCCTCTTCCCCGTCGCGGAGATCGAGCTTGCCCGGCTCGGTCTCGCCGAGGTGCCCGGTGACTCGGTCGACGTGGTGGTGGGCGGTCTCGGGCTGGGATACACCGCCTGCGCGGCACTGGGCGACCCCCGGGTGCGTTCGCTGTTCGTGGTGGAGGCGATCGAGGACGTGATCGACTGGCACCGGCAGGGGCTGCTGCCGTTCGCGGCGGGCCTCGCCGAGGATCCGCGGACCCGGTTCGTGCAGGCCGACTTCTTCGCGGCGGTGGCCGGTGACGTCGGCTTCGACGCCGAGGTGCCCGGGCGGCGGTTCGACGCGGTGCTGCTCGACGTCGACCATTCCCCGCGCAACGTCCTGCACCCCAGCCATGCCGCGTTCTACCCGCCGGCCGGTCTGCGCCGGCTGGCCGCGCTGCTGCGCCCGGAGGGGATCTTCGCGCTCTGGTCGGACGACCCGCCGGACGCCGAGTTCACCGCGGCGCTCACCGAGGTGTTCGTGGACGTGCGGGCGCACGTCGTGCCGTTCGCCAACCCGTTGACCGGTGGTGAGTCGGCCAACACCGTGTACGTGGCGCGCGCCGGCGGCTGAGCTCGATCCTTGATCGACTCGGGTTTCCGAGAGTCGGGGTATCTCCGCGCCCCGGACACCCTGGCCTGAAAGAACCCGAGTCGATCAATCGGCATGGTGTCGGCCGGACGGGGAACCTGAACCCGGGCCCGCCGCACCAGGCGCGGCCGGTTACGGGAGGTTCGAGATGCGCGCACTGCTCTGGGTCGTCGGCGTGGTCGCCGGCGTGCTCATCCTGCTCGGGTTGCTCCTCGAGGCGGTTCGCTGGCTGGCCATCATCGGTGTCATCGCACTGGTGATCGTGATCGTCTGGGGCGTCGTCAAGGGGCGGCAGGCGATGCAGCACCAGAGCCGACGACGCTGACCGGTCAGAACCAGTCCGGCCGCATGTCGAGCGTGGTCCGGTCCCGGCTCTCCAGCAGGTCGAACTGCGGACCGGTACGAGGCAGCTCGACCGCGAAGAAGTAGCGGGCGGCCTGGCGCTTGCCGGCATGGAACGCGTCCCCGGTCCCCTCCGGCGGCAGCGCCAGCACCTGCTCCAGCCACATCCACGCGATCACCACGTGCCCGACGGCCTCCAGGTACGCGCTGGCGTTGGCCAGCGCGAGCACCGGGTCACCGTCGGCCCACAGCCGACGGGTCACCTGCGTCACCCGGGCCGCCGCGTCGGCCAGCCGGTCCGCCAGGCCGGCCGCCTCGCCACCGGCCTGCCGGGCCCGCTCGACGGTGTCCCCGATCGTCGCGGTCAGCAGGGCAAGGCCGGCGCCGCCCTGCATGGTCATCTTGCGGCCCAGCAGATCCAGAGCCTGGATGCCGTGGGTGCCCTCGTGGATCGGGTTGAGCCGGTTGTCCCGGTAGTGCTGCTCGACGTCGTGATCGCGGGTGTAGCCGGCACCCCCGAGCACCTGGATCGCCAGGTCGTTAGCGGCGAGGCACCACTGCGACGGCCAGCTCTTGGTGATCGGGGTGAGCACGTCCAGCAGCAGGTGCGCGCGCTCGCGGTCCGCCTCGACCGGCGCGGTCCCCTGCTCGTCGAGCAGCCGCGCGCAGTAGAGCACCAGCGCCAGCGCCCCCTCCACGTAACTCTTCTGCGCCAGCAGCATCCGTCGTACGTCAGGGTGGTCGATGATCGGCACCTGCGCCGCCGCCGGGTCCTTCGCGCCGACGGGCCGGCCCTGCGGCCGCTCCCTGGCGTACGCCAGGCTCTTGAGATAGCCGGTGTAACCGAGCGCGGTGGCACCCGCCCCGACCCCGATCCGGGCCTCGTTCATCATGTGGAACATGTGCGCCAGCCCGTGGTGTGGCTCGCCGACGAGGTGACCGACGGCACCGGGGCGGCCGCCCGGGGTGTGCCCGCCGTCGCCGAAGTTGAGCAGGGTGTTGGTGGTGCCCCGGAACCCCATCTTGTGGTTGAGCCCGGCCAGGACCACGTCGTTGCGGTCGCCGAGCGACCTGTCCGCGCCGACCAGCACCTTCGGTACGACGAACAGCGAGATGCCCTTCACCCCGGGCGGGCCGCCGGGAATCCGCGCCAGGACCAGGTGCACGATGTTCTCGGACAGTTCGTGGTCGCCACCGGAGATCCACATCTTGGTGCCGAAGAGCCGGTAGGAGCCGTCCTCCTGGGGCTCGGCACGGGTGGTGATGTCGGCCAGTGAGCTGCCGGCGTGCGGCTCGGACAGGCACATGGTGCCGAAGAAGCGGCCGTCCAGCATGGGCCGGACATAGGTGTCCACCTGCTCGGCACTGCCGTGCGCCAGCAGCAGGTTGGCGTTGCCCAGGGTGAGCATCGGGTACGCCGAGGTGGCCACGTTGGCCGCCTGGAACCAGGTGAAGCAGGCCGCCGCGACAGCGTGCGGCAGTTGCAGGCCGCCGACCGAGGCGTCCAGGCCGGCGGTGAGCAGGCCCGTCTCGGCGAAGCTGTCCAGCGCGGCGCGGACCTGCGGGATCAGCCGCACCCGCTGCCCGTCGAAGGTGGGCTCGGCGAGGTCGGCGGCGCGGTTGTGCGGGGCGAACTGCTCGGTGGCGACCCGCTCGGCGAGGTCCAGGGCGTCGTCGAAGGTCTCCCGGGAGTGCTCGGCGTAGCGGGGACGCTCGACGAGTTCAGACACCCGCAGCCAGTCGTGCAGCAGGAAGTCGAGGTCGCGGCGGGAGAGCAGGGTGGACGGCACGGCACTCCTCAGCGGGCACGGGGGTGGGACGGGCCGGGACGACTGCCCACGATCGCCCCGGCCCCATCCTGGCGGATCCACAGGGTCCGCACCACCGGCGCGGGCGGTGCGGGGCGAGCGGAAATTGTCACACCAGGCGGCTAGCGTCGCTGCCCGTGACCGAACCCGGAGACGTCCCGCCCGAGGTCCTCGACCGGCTGCGGCCGATCTGCCTCGGGCTGCCGGAGACCTACGAGGAGCCCGCCTGGGTGGGCACCCGCTGGCGGATCCGCAAGCGGACCTTCGCCCACGTCCTCACCGTCGACCCCGACCGCCAGGTGGCGCACGCCCGGGCCGCCGAGGTCGACGAGCCGGCCTGTCTGCTGACCTTCCGGTCGCCACTCGACGAGATCGCCGGGCTCCTCGGTGGCGGGCACCCCTTCTACAAGCCAGAGTGGGGGCCGACAGTGATGGGCATGGTCCTGGACGGGGACACCGACTGGGACGAGGTGGCCGAGTTGCTCACCGAGAGCTACTGCATGCTGGCCCCGAAGCGGCTCGCCGCCCTGGTCGGCCCTCCGGCCCCGCCGACCGACTGAGCGCAGCCGGGGCCGGACCGTCCCCATTGGACCATTCGTGAGTGGACGGGCGTCGATATGCTGCCACGCATGCATCGAAGCCGTGTCTACGCCCTGCTGATCGACGCCCCCGCGGCGGAGGCCACCCGGGCGGCGGAGTTCTGGTCGGCCGCGCTCGGCGTCAGCACCCGGTCCCATCCGGCGGAGCCACAGTTCGTCGGTCTGCACGAGGCACTGCCGGGGATGGTCGCCGCGGTCCAGGCGGTCGACGAGCCGCGTTTCCATCTCGACATCGAAACCGACGACGTGCCGGCCGAGACCGAGCGGTTGATCGGTCTGGGCGCCATCGAGGTGTCGCAGTGGCTCGAGTGTCGGGTCCTGCGGGCACCCGGCGGGCACCTGCTCTGCGTGTTGCCGGTGGAAAGCCCACCGGAGCTCTTCGCCGCCGAGGCCCGCACCTGGTCCTGACGCGTCGGGGCTGTCGGAGGGTGCCGCTAGGGTCCCGCCCATGGCTGAATTCTTACTGGTGGCGGGGGCGTGGCTGGGATCGTCGGCATGGGACGAGGTGGTGGCGCCCCTTCGGGCGGCGGGCCACGGCGCCCACGCGGTGACCCTCTCCGGTCTCGCCGACAAGCGGGGCGTGCCCGCTGGGCAGCAGACCCACGTGCAGGACATCGTCGACGAGATCGAGCGCCGCGACCTGCGCGACGTGGTGCTGGTCGGGCACAGCTATTCCGGCATTCCGGTGGGCCAGGCCGCCGAGCGCATCGGCGATCGGTTGGCCAGGGTGGTCTTCGTCGACGCGGAGGTGCCGGTCGACGGCGGGTCGTTCGCGTCCGGTTGGTGGCAGGGCCAGGCGGTTTTCGAGGCGCTGATCGCCGACAACGGCGGCTACTGGCCGCCGCTGGGTGCGGCCGACTTCGACGGTCAGGGGCTCACCGACGAGCAGGTCGCCCGGCTGATCGAGGGCTCCACGCCGCACCCGGGGGCCACGCTGACCGAGCCGGCCGTGCTGACCCGGCCGTTGGGTGAGCTTCCGGCGACGTACGTCAAGTGTCTGCTCGACGGGCCTGAGCCCAACGACACAGTGGCCAAGCTGCTGACCAGCGACCATTGGCGACTGGTCACCATGGACACCGGCCACTGGCCGATGTTCTCCCAGCCCACCGAGCTGGCCCGGCTCCTGGCGGCGGAGGCCAGCTGAGCTGAGCCGGGCGGTTGCGGCGAGAGCCCGCTGTCGCTTCGATGAGCGTGATGCCTCAGGGGCATATTGATGACTCTGCGGCATCACGCTCATCCGGGTGAGTGCCGCCCGTGCCGACCCGCTCCAGCGTCACGCCGTCTGGTCGTCCAGGGTTCTGATGTGGCGCACCGGCGACGCGACCAGCCAGAGCACGGCGAGCACGCCACCCAGGCCGGCGATGGCCAGGGTGGGTCGCAGCCCGATGGTGGTGCCCAGCACGCCACCGACCAGCGCGCCGACCGGTCGGATGCCGTAGTTGACGGCGCTGTAGGCCCCGGCCCGGCGTGCCAGAGCGTCGTCGGGTGTCACGGCGATGAGCAGGGCGTTCAGGTTGACGTCCATCAGCATCACCCCGACGCTGGAGACCAGCTCGATGGCCGCCAGCATGGCCACCTTCGTCCAGGTCGGGCCGGTCACCAGCGCGGTCAGCGCCAGCGGTGCGGGAAAGAGCACCGCGCCGATCATGGCGGTACGCCCCAACCCGATGGCGCGCGAGATCCGTGGGGCGAGCGCCGCGCCCGCGAGCCCGCCGAGTGCCCCGAAACCGAGGGCGACACCGATCGCGCCGGCCGACAGGCCGAGGTCCCGGCTGGCGTAGAGCACCAGCAGCGCGCCGGCGATGAAGGTGAAGAAGTTGACAGTGCTGGTGCAGCCGAGGGCGGCCCGCAGCACCGGGTGCCGCAGCACCAGCACGAGCCCTTCGCGGACCAGGCCGAGAGTGGACGTCTGACGCGGCGGCGGAGGCGTCTCGGTGACCGGGATGCGGCGGAGCAGCAGCGCGGAGCCGAGGAACGACACCGCGTCGACGAGGATCGCGCCCGGCGCGCTGAGCGCCTGGACCAGCCCACCGCCGACGGCGGGGCCGGCGATGGAGGACAGCGACCGGCTCATGCTCAGCTTGCTGTTCGCGTCCACGTACGCCGATCGTGGCACCAGGGCGACGAAGAAGGCCTGCCGCGCCATGGCGAACAGCACCGCTCCGAGGCCGGTGAGCAGTGCCACCAGGTAGAGCTGGGTGAGGGTGATCGCGTCGAACAGGTAGGCCACCGGCAGGCTGAGCAGCACGGCGGCGCGGACCAGGTCGGCGATGATCAGAAGCCGCCGCTTGTGGGTGCGCTGGTCCACCCACGCACCGAGGAACAGGCCCAGCAGGTTGGGCAGCCAGATCAGTGCGGTGAGGACGCTGACCTGCACGGGCGTCGCGGTGAGCAGGGAGACGGCGATCAGCGGGAGGGCCAGTTCGCTGACCCGGTCGCCGAACGAGGAGATCGTCTCGCCGGCCCAGAAGGTGCGGAACCGTCGGTCGCGGTGCAGGGCCGGCGGGGGCACGGCGCCGGTGGCGCTCGCGGTGCCGGCGGCGGTCACGACGTGGCCGGTTCGTCGTCGCCCGGCTCGGCCGGGGCGTCGTCGCCGGGCTCCCCCGGGGAGTCGTCGTCGCCGGGCTCGGGCAGGAGGTAGCGCAGCATCCGGACGATCCGCGCGCCGTCCGGGGGCGACGTCTCCTTGCGCCGGACGTACGGAGCGATCAGCTCTTCGATCGACTCCTCCAGCTGCCGCAGCTCGTCGGCGGTGGCCACGAACCGGGTGTCGGCGATGCCGGCCAGCGCGCGCCACTCGGGGTCCAGTCGGGGCTCCTCGCTCAGCAGCCACTGCTGCGGCGCGTCGGCGTTACGGGCGAACATCTCGCCGCGCAGCTGCTGGCTGGCGGACTGCCCCTCGACACTGTCGGTCGCGGTGAAACGGAAGCCCCGGGCTGCGGCCTGCCACCAGCGTTCCCGCTTGCTGGTGGCGCCCTCCCAGTCGGTGACCAGACCGAACGTCGCGAGGTGCCGCAGGTGCCAGCTGACCACCGAGGGGGTGGCCCCGACGTGCGGCGAGAGCCCGGTCGCCGTGGCCGGGCCGTGCCGCTGAAGGTGTTCGAGGATCGCCAGCCGCACCGGGTGGGCCAGCGCCCGCAGCGCCTGCGGCTCGGTGATCTCGAAATCCCCGTACGGGTTCTTGAGAGACATGTTTCGAAAGTAATCTCTCAGGTCCGCCGAGGCAACCCCTGCCGCCCGGAGGGGGCCGTGCCGATCAGGCGATGCCCAACCGGGCCAACGGCTCGACCAGCTCCCGCTCCTCGTAGCTGAGGTGCGACAGCAGGGCGTCGGTCAGCAGGTCCACCGCCGCCCGCAGCTCGGTCAGACCGTCCGGAGACCCGACGTACGCGACGAGGGCCCGGTCGACGCCCTCCAACACGTCGTGGATGACGTGGTGCTCCTGCTCCAGCCGGTCGACGACCGGGCCGAGCCGCGGGTCACGCGCCCGCAGCCGGGGAAAGAGCGACTGGTCCTCGATCGTGTGGTGGGTGGTGACGATGCGGCAGTACGACTCGCAGTAGACGCCGAGCGTCCACCGGTTCTGCCGCATGGTCATGGTGTTGATGTGCGACCGGGCCGTGCCCGCGTCGATCTCGCCGGCCGCCACCTGCTCGATCAGGTCATGGATCTGGGCCAGCTCGGCGCGCAGGCCGTCGTGGATCTGCACCAGGTGCGCACCGGTGGCCTGCTCGTGCGGGGTGTAGGTGCGGCCCGGGTCGGGCGTCGGCCCGGTCGGCCGGACCGACTCGTCCCAGGCCTGCTGGTCGCTGCGCCGCACGCCGTCGTCGGGGGTTGGCACCACGGCGAACGCGCCGCCGGTCACGCTCGCGCGACTCGCCCGTACCGGCGCGGCGGCGACCGGCGCCGGCTCCGCAGCCAACTCCGGCTCTGCCGCCAGCTCCGGCTCCGCCGCCCGATCCGGAGTCGGCGTTCGCTCCGGCGACGCAGCCCGCTCGCGCTCGGCCGCGACCAACTCGCGGACGGCGGGGGCCACCTCGCCGGCGAACCGGCGCAGGTCGTCGGGGTCGTCGCTGGCGAGGATGAAGGTGCTGACACCATCCCCCAGCGCCAGCTCGGTCAGCTCCCGCGCCCACTGCTCGGCAGGCCCGTTCAGTTGACCGCGCCCGACGACCGAGAACTCGCCGGAGATGTTGAGCAGCCGGCGCACGTCCTGCGGTGCCCGGCCGGCCTGCTGTGCGGCGTCGTCGATGATCGCGTTGCCCTTGGCCAGGTCACCGGGTTGCAGGTAGCCCAGCGAGGGCAGCCAACCGTCGGCCCGGCGACCGGTGAGCTGGAGCATCCGAGGCTTGTACGCGCCCAACCAGATCGGCACCGCGTGCGCCGGGGCCGGCCCGCGCTTGGCGCCCACCACCCGGTGGAACTCGCCGTCGACCCGCACTCCACCGCGCGTCTCGGTGTCCCAGAGCTGACGGATGACCTCAAGGGCCTCCTCCAACGCGCGTACGCCCTGGCCGGGGGTCAACCGCCGGCCGCCCATCGCCTCGATGGCATCCCAGAACGCTCCAGCGCCGAGGCCGAGGCCGACCCGGCCGCCGCTGAGCAGGTCCAGGCTGGCCACGCTGCGGGCGAGCACCGCTGGCGGGCGCAGCGGCAGGTTCGTCACGTTCGCCGCCAGGTGCACGCGGTTGGTCCGGGCCGCCACGAAGCTCAGCAACGTCCAGGTGTCGAGGAACGCCGGCTGGTACGGGTGGTCCTGGAAGGTGACCAGGTCCAGCCCGATCTGCTCGGACAGGACGGCGACGCCGACCGTACGGTCCGGATCGTCATTGCTGGGGGTGACGAAGGATCCGAAGACCAGGTCGTGGCCGTAGTCGCTCATCTGTGAGCCTCCCGATTCGCACGACGCCTCAGGCGATGCGTCATGACCTCAACCTTATGCCACTCAGAACATCTTCTGCCAACAAGGTCTGCGTCACTGCGCTACTGTCGGGGGATGACGGGTGCCACTCACCGGCCGGACCGGCCCGATCCGCTCGACGACGACCTGGGCTGGATGCTCGGGATCGTCTTCCGTGGCTACGTCCGGGCGGCCGAGCACACACTCACCGACTTCCCCGGCGGTCCACGCGGCTACCAGTTGCTCACGGCGGCGATCAACGGGCCGTCCCGCAACCAGGGGGCGATCGCCGAGGAGCTCGGCCTCGACCGCACCGTCCTCACGTACCTGATCGACGACCTGGAACGGCCCGGCTTCGTCGCCCGTCGCGCGGACCCGGCGGACCGGCGCAACCGGCTGATCGACGTCACCGACGCCGGCCGCGCCGCCTGGGAGCAGCGGCGCTCGGCGCTGCGGCAGGTGGAGTCGCACCTGCTGGGGTCGCTCGCGCCAGCCGACGCGGCGACGCTACGGACGCTGCTCCAACAGGTCGCCTGCTCGGCCCAGGCGGTGGACCCGCTGCGCGACCTCTGCGAGGTGGTGGCTCAGGTGCAACCCACCCCGGCACCGACGACGAGCCGCACCGGCGCCGCGCCCGGACGAGGCGTGCGGACCACCGCCCCCCGAGCCCGCCGCCGCGACACCGACTGACGGGCACCGACGGGGGCGGGAACGCGGCGCGGGTCCGCCCCGCACCGCCCGATTGTCGTACGTCGAGCGGCGCAGGACGGACCCGGTGTTACTGCCGGGCCGGGTCAGCGCACGTGCACGAACACCGGGTTCGAGTAGAACCACAGGTCGTCCCACGGGCTCTCCAGCCCGTCGGCGAGCGGCTCGGCCTCGTCGGTGCTGGTGCCCCGCACGCGCGCGTAGGTGTCGGCCTCGACGTTGCGCAGCGTGTGCCGGATGACGTAGCTGTCACCCTTGCGGCGCCAGTCCCGCGGACCGAACCGGGCCGCCACAGTGGTGGTGGGGTTGGTGTCGGCGTCCAGGCTGGCGCTCGGTCCGGTGATCTGGCCGACGATCAGGTCGACCCGGCGGACCTCGGGGCGGTCGCCGTTCGCGTTCGGGCCGCCCAGTGGACGGAACGTGATCTCGATCTCGACGTCGGTACGGCTACGACGGCTGACCGTGATGGTCTCGCCCACGTCGGCGGTCCGGCCCTGGGACGTGGCGGTGACGTCGAGGCTGCGGATCAGGTCGCCGGTGGTGACCCAGATCCGGCCGTTGCGCAGACCGTCCATGATGTCGCCGTAGTCCTGGCGCGCGTGCACGTACGTCTTGCTGTACTCGCCCGGCCAGAAGTCGGAGCCGCCGCGGGTCCAGTGCACGTGCGAGTCCGAGGTCGCGGTGATCCACCAGCGCCGGCCCTCGCCGAGCAGCGAGTCCCACAGGCCGCCGACCCGGGCGGTCATCTGGTCGAAGCCGCCGTATGTGGGGTGGTTGCCGTAACCGCCGCGCTTGCCACCGTTGAGAGGGCCGGCCTGGTGCCCGGGCGCGCCCTCGAAACCGATGTAGACGTCCGGCGCGGCGTTGTTGCCGTTGCGGAACTCGCGCGGGGTGTCCTGGCCGTAGACGCCGAGACCGGGCGCCGAACGCGACGCGTGGTGGGCGATCACCAGCGGCTTGTGCGGCATGCCCCGGGCAACCTTGAGGAACTCCACCATCTTCGCCTCGGTGTCCCGGGCCGGGTCGGTGGGGAACGCGTCGTACTTCGCGAACCGGCTCTCCAGCTCGAAGAGCTGCTTCGCCTCGTCGTCGTGGCGCGGGATCATCAGCGTGTGGTGGTCCAGCGAGGGCGCGTCGAACTCCATGCCCCAGAACTGGAGCACCTCGGGGACCAGCTTGCGCGAACGCAGCAGGTCCGGGTACGCCTGTTCGATGTTCACCTTTGAGTGCGTCGGTCCACCGTGGTCGGTGCACATGGCCCAGGTCAGACCGAAGTTCTTCGCCATGATGGCGTTGGTGACGATCGGGTAGACCGCGTCCGCGCCCTTGTGGAAGACGATCGGGGACTTCGTGGTGTCGAACTCGCCGCTGTACTCGGAGTGGATGTGGTGGTCGCCCGCACGCCACACCCGGTTCTTGGAGCCGCCCCGGTCGCTCTTGTCGTCGTCACCGGGCCGACGCTCCTCGTCGGCCCACGCCGCGCCCGCGCCGACGAGTGGGCTGGCCGCAGCCAGCGTCGCGCCGACGCCCGCGTACTTGACCAGCTTGCGCCGTGACAGCTGCGCGTGCTCGGTCTCTTCGGGTTGTCTGTCTCTCACGTGAGAGCCTCTCCTCGATCAAGCGAATGCTCTTTCGATCAAGGAGCTTCGGAGAGCGCGGTGAACACCCGTCGTACGGGACGCGTGCCCACGATGAACACCCTGCCCCGGCCTGTTTGTGGCCCGGCCGGGGCAGCAGGGGGTGACACCGCGACCGCGCGTGGTGCCCGATCGAGGCCCCGTCGGGTCAGGGCACCTGCCGTGTGTCACCAGCCGTCCGGGCGGCCGACGGGTCGGCGGGCGCGGTGACCACCGGCGGCGCGACGTCCACGGCGGGCAACCCGGCGCGGCCGGCGACCGGAAGGATCAGCTCGCTGCGGCCGAGGTCGACCCGTACGGTGGCGTCCTGGTCGTCGGTCTCGGTGAAATCCGGGTCGCTCTGGCCGAGGACCAGGCCGAGCACGTGCCCAGCGGGCAGCATCGCGTCGTACGCGTTCAGCGGCACGGTCACCGTGTACCAGCGGTCCGGCCGCAGGGGTGTGCTGAACCGCAGCGAGCGGTGGTGCGCGGCGTCGAGCCATCCGCGGGTCAGCACCGCGTGGTCGGAGACCGCGGTGATCTCCTCGGTGTCCCGGTAGCAGGCGTCGTCGACGTCGGTGGAGGCTCCCCAGCAGGACTCGGTTGCCAATGTCCGCACACCTTCCGAGCTGTCATAACGGATCCGCTCGGCGGTGCCGTAGTCGACCAGTCGGGCGGTCAGCTCGGTGGTGGGCCGGTCCACCCGCACCCGCAGCCGCACCGAGGGGCTGCCGGAGATCCGCAGCGGCGTGGTCAGGGCACCGGAGAGGAAGACCAGTCGCCCGGCGGTCGCGGTGTTCGGCTGGGCGACCAGCTCGGCCTCGGGCAGTGACGCGTCGACGTACGCCTGCTCCCGGCCCGGTCGCGCGCCGCGCCCGCCGAGGGTCCCGGTCACGCCGTCGCCGGCGCCGAGGGCGACCCGGACGTCGCGGGTGCCGGGGGCGGGCCAGTCCCGCTGCGTCGTCCAGGCGCCCGGAGCCGTCTCCAGGTCGACGCGTGGCTCGTTCATCACCCCGTTGCGCAGCCCCTGCAACCAGAAGTCGAACCAGCGGTGCAGGGCTGTCACCCACTCGGCGCGTCGAACGTCGAACGGGTCCTCGTGGCCGGCCTGGTAGAGCCAGAGCTTGCGGGGCACGCCCTGGTCGGCCAACTCCTGCCACCAGCGGGCGAACTGGTTGGTGGTGACGTTCAGGTCGTTGACGCCGTGCGCCACGAAGACACTGGCCTGGACCCGGCCGGCCGAGGGCCGGTAGTCGCGCTGCGCCCAGAACGCGTTGTAGTCACCGGTCTCCTCGGCGCTGTCCGCGCGCAGCCGGGCCAGAGCGTCCGCGCAGGCCTCGTCGGTGCGGCCACTGACGTACGAGTGCAGGTAGCCGGGGTAGTCGGTGGTCCGCAGGTTGCCCTGGTAGCGCATGTAGTCGTACCAGCTGGAGATGGCCGAGATCGGGACGATCGTGGCCAGCCCCTGCACGCCCGTGGCGGCGACCCCGTTGGCGACCGAACCGTCCCACGACTTGCCGATCATGCCCACCTGGCCGGTGCTCCAGGCGGCGCTCACCGGCCGCCCGTCGGCGGTGTACGCGCGGGCCCGCCCGTTGAGCCAGTCCACCACCGCCTTGGCGCTGCCCACCTCGGCCGGGCCGCCGACGTCCTCGCAGCCGGTGGAGCGGGCGGTGCCCGCCAGGTCCACGGCGGCGAAGGCGTACCCGCGTGGGACGAAGTAGTTGTCGTAGAACAGCGGCGCCTTGGCGATCACACCGGCCGCGTCGTACGTCTTCAGTTCACTCTCGTTGCCCCGGCCACAGCAGAGGTAGTAGGGCGAGGCGTCCATGATGACCGGTACGCGGACCCCTGCGGCCGCGGCCTCCCGGGGCCGGACGAGGTCCACGGCCACCCGGTCCCGCACACCGTCACCATCGCTGTCGGCGGAGGTCTGGACCCACACGCTCTCCCGGATCGCGTCGGCGTAGGAGTAGGCGGGGACCGTCTGGTTGCCCCGGACGTGCGCGGGCAGCGGGCGATGCCGCGCCGCCGACTCCGCCGCGATCGGGGTAGCGGTCCGCGGAGAGGCGGTCACCGGGGCCGCCGGTAGTGCCGCGACCAGCAGGCCGACCAGGACGACGGCGGCGCGGGCGCGGATGCTGGTGGGCGACGGAGCAGGCGTCATCGGTGTCCTCCCGGGGCGCGATGCGTGGATCACATTCCATCGCATCGATATCCCCGCTGACTAGTGCCCACGCCGGTCCGGGTGCCGTCGGCAGGTCTCCGACGACCGGCGGACCGGGGCGTCCTGGTCAGATCCGGGCGCGGGGCAGCCAGCCCAGGAATCGGAGCCGGACCCGGGGCAGCGGCACCGTGGGCAGGTCCTGGGCGGCGGCGACGAGACAGGAGCCGAGATAGACCGCGAGGGCGGCGCGTGCGCCACCGAACTCGGCGAGCAGTTGGCTCTGCTTCGTGGCGCAGGGCCATTCACGACCACACCCGGTGCAGGTCCAGCTCGGTGGGCTGGGAAGGTGCTCCGGCAGCTTCGTGCGACGGTACCGGCCGACGACGCTGTTGTCCGCGCGCACGTCGCGTCGCCGTGGCGCGGGGCCGCCGTTGCGCTGCCCGACCGGGCGGGCACCGGGCAGGTACCGCCCGACGGTGCCGAAGAGCACCCCGACGCGAATCAGGGCGTCCGGTCCGACGTGGTGGGCCAACAGCGCGGTCATCAGGTAATGCCCCAGCAGGTCGAAGGCGTCCCGGTTCAGACCCAGGTCACGGCAGAGGTCGACGAAGTCCGGCGTGGTCAGGGGCACCCGGTCGTCGAGTGCGCGGCGCAGCACCTCGCGCAGAGCGCGGCCGAGCCGCTCGACCGCGTCCCCCTCGCCCAGCCCCAGGCTGTCCTCGTCCGCCACCCGGGCCAGCGCCTCGGCCACGGCCAGCCGAACGACGCGGTCAGGATCGGTACTGTCCAACGCTCCTCCTTCCGTAGGCCGGTCACCCGGCGGTGGCCCGGTCGTCCTCCGACTCCCGGGGGAATCATGAACAAGATTTCGCTGCCGGCGACGAGGGTGGCTAGATCAGCAGGCGTAGAAACAGTTGGCGCGCTAGCCGGAAAGCGAAGTCGACCTACCGACACATCGCAGCGATTCGCGGGACGACGCGACGTGATTGTCGTAAGGTGACATTCCCATCGACAGATATTGCGTCCTCACGACACCCATCGGTCACACCAGATCCGACGCCCTCGACCGGTCGCTGCCGTCCCGCTCGCGACCCCCACCTCACCCCACCGCACCGCACCGCCGGCCAACGACGTGCCGGGTCACCGCCGAGCATTCCGGCACGTCCCGATCTCGCCGCCGACACCGTTTCACCAACCGGCGGCACCCGCACCGGACGGAGACAGCGGATGTCGTCAACACCACTGCAGACCGACCAGTTCGAGAGCCGTGACCCGGTCACCATTCACCAGTTTCTGTCCACCGTGTACGACACGAAACTGCGCATCCACAGCAGGAACGGATACCGGCTCAGCCATCACCGTGTCGACGCCGGCCCCTTCGCCGTTTCGACCACCCGCCAGACCGGGCATCTCGAGATCGATGCCACCACCCTCGGCGGGTTGGTCGTCGGCAGCGCCCGGACCGCCCGTGGCGAGCGCTCCTGCGACGGGTCGACCGACCGGTTCACGCCCGGCGACGTCCTCCTCGTCACCAGACCCGAGGAGCCGTGCCGCGTACGGTGGCATCCCGGCGAGGTGGAACTCTGTGTGCTGGACCTGTCGGTGCTGACGCAGGTGGCCACCACGGCGCCGACGCGGCGGCCCGGTCGGATCCGATTCACCGATCTGGGTCCCGTCAGTGGGGCACTCGCCCGGCAGTGGCGCAACACCACCAGCTTCGTCAGCGACGTCCTGCGGAACAGCCTGACCAACGGGGTGCAGCCGCTGGTGATCGGCAATGCCGCGCGGATGCTCGCCGCGGCGGCGCTCACGGTGTTTCCCAACACCGCGTTCACCGAACCGACCACCGCGGATCGGAACGACGCCAGCACCGCCACGTTGCGACGGGCGGTCGCGTTCGTCGAGGAGCACGCCGACCGGGACATCAACGCGGCCGACATCGCCGGTGCGGCCGGCGTCTCCCTGCGGGCGGTGCAGCTCGCCTTCCGCCGTCATCTCGGCACCACCCCGACGGCGTACCTGCGTCGGATCCGGCTCGACCGCGCCCATCACGACCTGGTGCGCGCCGACCCCCGCCGGGAGACCGTGTCGGCGATCGCCAGTCGGTGGGGGTTCGCCAGCCACAGCAGGTTCACGGCCCGCTACCACGCGAGCTACGGCGTACCGCCCCGCGAAACGCTCAACGCCTGAGACGTCGCCTTCGACAGGGCGCTGCACGACGAGTTGGTCGCGATGCTGGAGCGCCATCGCACAACACTCCGACCTGGATCTCGCCTTCCGGCAGGAGGCGCTGGGCCTGCTACGCGCGGCCGTCGCCGCCGGCCAGGTTTCGCCGGGCAATGTCGCCTACCTCCAGGACCGGGTCGCGACCGGCAAGGACGAGCCCCAGGAGTACGGGACGCAGATCCGCTGGGGACCCGGCGGGCCCGTCCCGGCCACCCCGATCAGGGACGGGGCCGATGTCGAACGACGCCGCGCCGAGGCTGGCCTGCCCACGCTCGCGAGCTACCTGGCCGAGGTGACCACGGTCTGCCCCCAGGGCACCAACTAGACAGGTGCACGCTCTCCACGCAGAGCGCGGGCGAGGCGGCGCACGGCCTCGTCCATGAGGTCGGGTGCGGCGGCGTAGGTGAGGCGCAGGTGCGGCGCCGGAGGTTCGGCGGCGTACCAGGGGCGACCCGGAAAGACGATGACGCCCTCGGCGGCAGCGGCAGCGGTCACCGCCACGTCGTCGACGCCGTCGGGCAGGCGGATCCACAGATGCAGGCCGCCACGCGGGACCGACTGCGGACAGAGGCTGGGGAGGTGTCGCCGCAGCGCGGCCAGCAACTCCTCGCGGCGCGTGCGGAGGGCCGTGGCGAGGGTGCGGCGGTGCCGCGGCCAGGCCGGGGAGGTGAGGAACTCCAGCGCCGCCTGTTGCAGTGGGCCAGCCACGAAGAAGTCGTCGAGCAGCCGTGCCGCGCGCAACCGGGCGCCGGCCGGTCCGCGGGCGCCGATCGCCGCGACGCGCAGCCCGGGCGCCGTCGACTTGGTCAACGAGCGCAGATAGATGACGTGCCCGTCGGGGTCGTCGGCGGCCAGCGGCGGTGGGGCCGGACCGTCGATGGTGAGGTCGCGGGCGTAGTCGTCCTCGATCAGGAACGCGCCCGCGTCGCGTACCACGTCGGCGACCTGGGCCCGGCGGTCAGCCGCCAGCGTCGCGCCGTGCGGGTTGGCGTGCAGCGGCTGGCAGTAGAACAGCCGCGCGCCGGTGCGGGCGAACGCGGCGGCGAGGTGGTCGGGGCGTACCCCGTCGGCGTCCGCCGGCACGGGCACCACCCGGAGTCCGGCGGCCCGGGCCACGGCCAGCGCGCCCAGGTAGGTCGGCGACTCGACGAGCAGGGCGTCGCCGGGGGCGGTCAGCGCCCGCACCGCCGAGGACAGCGCGGCCTGCCCACCGGGGCAGATCACCATGTCCTCGGCCCGCAGCCCATTCCCGGCCTCGCGGGCGAACCAGGCGCGTAGGTCCTCGCGCCCCTCGACCGGCCCGCGCTGCCAGGTCGCGGGCTGGCGGGCGGCACGGCTGAGCGCGGCGCCCAACGCGGCGGCCGGCTGCAGCTCCGCGTCCAGGTAGCCGCCGGACAACGCGATCGCACCGGCGCGCGGTAGCGCCAGCAGAGCCTGCATCTCGCTCTCGCCGGACGGCCGGGGGCCGAGCGCGACGGTCTGCCAGGACAGGTCGGGCGCCCGCCGCTCGTCCCGCGCGGCGGCCACGAAGGTGCCTCTGCCCGGCCGTGCCTCGATGAGCCCTTCGGCCACCAACCGCCGGATCGCCTCGGCGACGGTGACCGGCGAGGCCTGGTGCCGGGCGGTCAGCTCCCGGACCGAGGGCAGTCGGGCACCGGGACCTGTGGCGGCCACCAGCGCGCGCAGATCTTGGATAACGCGGGCGGCTGCGTTACCGTTCTCCATGAAGGACGATAGTAGCGCTACTGCCGCCAGCACGGTAACAACGCGGCGGGCCGGCGGTCTCGCCCTCGGCGCGCTGGGCGTGCTCGGGTTCAGCCTTTCACTGCCGGCGACCCGCCTGGCCGTCCAGCAACTCGATCCGTGGTTCGTCGCGTTCGGGCGGGCGGTCGGCGCGGGCCTGCTGGCCTGGGCGTACCTGCGTCTCACCAGCGCACCACGGCTCTCGCGCGGTCAGCGGCGGCGGCTGGTGATCGTCGCCCTGGGCGTTGTCGTCGGTTTTCCGTTGTTCACCTCGCTGGCGCTGCTCACCCAGACCTCCGCGCACGGCGCGGTCGTCATCGCCGCGCTGCCCGCGATGACGGCCGTGTTCGCGGTGCTGCGCGCCGGTGAACGGCCGCCGCCGCTGTTCTGGATCGCGAGCGTCGGCGGCCTGCTGGCGGTGCTCCTCCTCCTCGCCGCCAGCGGCGAGGTACGCGGCACCATCACCCTGCCCGACGCGTTCCTGCTCGCGGCGATCGTGCTCTGTGGCCTGGGCTACGCCGAGGGCGGCGCTCTCGCCCGCGAGCTGGGCGGCGCCCGGACGATCTGCTGGGCGCTGCTGCTGTCGCTGCCCGTCACCGTGCCCGTCACGATCGTCGCCGCGCTGGCCGACCGGCCGCACGCCGACGGCTTCGGCTGGTCGGCCTTCGGCTACCTCACCGTCGTCTCGATGTTCCTGGGCTTCTTCGCCTGGTACGCGGGCCTGGCCCGGGGCGGCATCGCGCAGGTCGGTCAGGTCCAGCTCGCGCAGCCAGTGCTCACCCTCGGGTGGTCGGCGCTGCTGCTCGGCGAGAACGTCACCCCGACTTCGATCACGGCGGCCGTGGTGGTGCTGGCGTGCGTCGTGTTGATCCAGCGCACCCGGCGGTCGGCACCAGCGGTGCGACGGGAGAGGTCGGGCGCGCGCTAGCCCCGCTCGCGCTCGCGGGCCGTCTGCAACTCGGGCACCGACGCCTCCAGAAGGTCGGCCAGGCCACGCAGTTGCTCGGCGACCCGGGCGCCGAGCGGCGTCAGCGAGTATTCGACGCGCGGTGGGATCGCGGTGAGCACCTCGCGGGTGAGCATCCCGTCCCGTTCGAGGGTCTGCAGGGTCTGGGAGAGCATCCGCTCGCTGACCCCGTCGATGCGGCGACGCAGGGCGTTGAACCGGTAGCGCCCCTCACCGAGCGCCAGCAGAGCCAGCGAGGCCCACTTCGAGGTCACGTCCTCGAAGGCCGCACGGGAGGTGCACCCCCGGGCGAAGACATCGCTGACGAATTCCTGGGTAGGCCCCGCCGGGTCCTGGGCGGGCATGTCGCTCACCTCACCAGCTTACCTGACGGTTACGCCTCGACTGGTGCTGTAGATTGGTAAGTGCTTACGAATTTGCCGCTACCCACCGGAGGTTCCCATGCCCACCTACGCCGTCACCGGTGCCACCGGCCGACTGGGTCGCCTGGTGATCGGGCAGTTGCTCGACACCGGGGTTCCCGCCGCCGACATCGCCGCCATCGTCCGCAGCCCGGAGAAGGCCGCCGACCTGGCCGCGCGCGGGGTCGAGATCCGCAAGGCCACCTACGACGACCCGTCGACGCTGCCCGGCGCCGTGGCCGGCGTACGCCGTCTGCTGCTCATCTCCGGCGACACTCCCGGTCAGCGCGTCGCCCAGCACACCGCGGTCATCGAGGCCGCCACGCTCGCCGGGGTCGAGCGGCTGGTCTACACCAGCATCCTGAAGGCCGACACCACCACGAACCCGCTCGCCCCGGAGCACAAGGCCACCGAGGAGGTCCTCGCCGCCTCCGGTCTCGCCTACACCGTGCTGCGCAACGGCTGGTACACGGAGAACTACGCCGACCAGCTGCCGCAGTACCTGGGGTCCGGCACGATCCTCGGCGCCACCGGTGGCAGCAAGGTCTCCGCCGCGACACGGGCCGACTACGCGGCAGCCGCCGTGGCGGCGCTGACCCGCGAGGAGGACGGCAACGCCGTCTACGAACTGGGTGGCACCGCGTTCACCTTCGACGAGTTGGCCGAAACCGTCACGGAGGTCACCGGCACCACCGTCGTCCACCGGGATCTGTCCGCCGCCGAGCTGGCCTCGGCCCTGGAGAACGTCGGCCTCGACGCGGGCACGGCCGGGTTCGTCGCCGCACTGGACCACTCGATCGCCATCGGCGAGCTGGCGACCGACAGCGACGACCTCAGCCGGTTGATCGGGCGGCCGAGCACCCCGCTGCGCGACGCCGTCCGGGCCGCGCGGGCCTGACCCCGCCACCGGCCAGGCCGGCCCCGCTCACCACCGAAAACCAGACCAGCTGGCACCGGCCGGGCGACGGATCGGCCGGCACCACCCGCCGATCCGCTCAGCCCGCCTCGGCGAGCAGCAGACCGGTCAGCAGGCTGCGCAGGGTCCGCTCGACGAGGTCCGCCCGGGGCGCCGGCGCGGGGGGCTGACCGAAGGCCGCGACCAGGTGCGGGTACGCCGCGAGGTCGACACCGGCGAAGCTGAGGGCCCCGGCCCCGGCGGCGGCCTCGCGGCGGGCGAAGAGGCTCACGACGCCGGTCATCATCGCGATGGCCTCGAACTTGGCGGTGACCGCGCAGGGCAGGGGTTCCAGGACCCGGATGCAGTTGTCGAACCAGGCCAGAGTCTCGGGACCGACGCCGGAGGCCCGGTGGAACACGTCGAGCAGCCACGGGTGGGCGCCGAACAGCGCCAACTGGCGGCGGCCCAACAGCACCATGTGTCCAACCAGTCGCCCTCCGCCTGCGGGTACGGCCGCAGCTCCCCGATGACCCGGTCGGTCATCAGGTCCAGCAGGTCGTCACGCGACGACAGGTACCGGTAGAGGGAGCCGGCGCCGGTGCCGAGCGCGCTGGCGACGGCACGCATCGACACCGCGGCGAGCCCTTCGGCGTCCGCCAGGGCGACGGCGGCCACCACTATGGCGTCCCGGCTGTGGGCGGGAGCGGGGCCACGGCTGCCGCGTTCGGGCCTGCTCCAGATGGGCGGGTGCTCGGGGCCACCGTCGCCGGCGCTCAAGGGGGGTGCGTCACTCACCGACCCACTCTAGATAGCGGGCGCGGTTCGCAGTCTTCGTCGTGTGCGGTGGCCACGACGGCCGTACCCCCATTCATTGATCTTGGATAGGCTGACGGGCATGCCCGCACGCCACCCGCACCGCCACCACGACGGCCGGAGGTGGGCCCGCACAGCGGCCCCGGCGCACCTGTTCGAGCCGGCCGACTGGTGAGTGGCGCACCCGCGCCCGCCCAGCGAGGTGAGCCGACCCCGTCGCCGCAGCACCGATCCGGTTGGGCGGCCCACTGCGCACGGCTCGCCCGGTCGCGGCCGTTCGAGATCGCCATCGTCGTGGTCATCCTCGCCAACGGGATCGTCCTCGGCCTGGAAACCTACGACGACCCGAACCGGGCCAACACGGCACTGCACTGGCTGGAGTTGCTCTTCCGCGCCGTCTTCGTCGTCGAGATGGGTGTGCGGCTGGCGGCCTACGGCAAACGTCCGCAGGACTTCTTCCGGCACGGCTGGAACGTGTTCGACTTCGTGGTGATCGCGGCCATCTTCATACCGGGCCTGCACGGCGACCCGGCACTGCTGCGCGTCGTGCGGGTCGCCCGCATGGTCCGGCTGGTGCGGTTCTCGCCGGGCCTGCGGACCATCGTCTCCGCGCTGTGGCGCAGCCTGCCGGGCGTCACCGGGTTCCTCGCCCTGGCCGTGGTGACCCTCTACGTGTACGGCATGGCCGGCTGGCTGATCTTCGGTAGCAGATACCCGGAGCAGTACGGCGACATCGGCAAGTCGCTGCTGACGCTGTTCGTGCTGCTGTCGCTGGAAACCCTGCCGGACCTCATCGAGCAGGGCATGGCCATCTCGCCGTGGACACTGCTCTACTACGTCAGCTACGTGGTCATCACCGTCAACCTGCTGCTCAACATCCTCATCGCGGTCATCGTCAACTCGATGGAGGAGGCACGCCGGTTGGAGATGACCGAGCGACTGGCCCCCGACTACGACGAGGACGGCGACGGCGTACCGGACGAGGTGGACCGCATCGCGCTGACCCAACGGCTGGACGACCTGCGGGCGGTGATCGCCGAGCTGGAGCGGGAGTTGCGGATCGACCGGGAGGACGGGCACGGCCGGCCGCACCGGGACGGAACGCGTACCAGAGGGTGACCCGGTGCTCGCGCTGTGTCCTCCAGACCGGATAGTGTCGACGGCGGCCTGACCGCTTCGGTCGAAGGGGCACCAGCATGACGACCACTGTCGACAATGCCCATCCCACCACCGATGTCACGAGCACCCTCGGCACCGTCATCGACGACGTGATCCGCCCGCAGGCGACGACTGTCGACCGGGAGGGGGTCTTCCCCCGCCAGGGTGTCGACGCCCTCGCTGCGGCCGGCCTGCTCGGTCTGGCTTCCTCGACCGAGGTCGGTGGCGGCGGCCACGGCATGCGGGTGGTCGCCGAGGTCGTCGAGCGGCTGGCCGCCGAGTGCGGCTCCACGGCGATGGTGGTCCTCATGCACTACGCGGCGACCGCCGTCATCGAGGCGCATGGCCCGCGCGAGGTCCGCGCCGACATCGCGGCCGGCGGGCACCTCACCACGTTGGCGTTCTCCGAGTACGGCTCCCGCAGCCACTTCTGGTCGCCCACCGGCACCGCGACAGCCACCGATGACGGCAGTGTCCGCCTCGACGCCCGCAAGAGCTGGGTCACCTCCGCCGGCGAGGTGGACAGCTACGTCTGGTCGAGCCTTCCGGTGACCCCCGACGCCGGTCCGATGACGCTGTGGCTCGTGCCGGCCGGCAGCGCCGGCCTGAGCGTGACGGGCGACTTCGACGGGCTCGGCCTGCGCGGCAACGGCTCCCGGCCGATGACCGCCGACGGGCTCCGGGTTCCCTCGACGGCGATGATGGCGGCCGACGGCGCCGGGCTCGACACCGCGCTCGGTGCGGTCCTCCCCTGGTTCCTGGTGCTGAACGCCGCGTTCTGTCTCGGTCTCGCCCAGAGCGCGGTCGCGGAGGCGGGCAGGCATGTCACCAAAACCACGCTCGCGCACACCGGCGCGGCCCTGCGCGACGCCCCCGTCACCCGCCGCGACCTCGCCCGACTGATGATCCGCACCGACGCGCTACGCGCCTTCCTGGGCGACACCCTCACCGCTCTGGAGACCGGCCGCGACGACGCGATGCTGCGGGTCCTCCAGGTCAAGGCGCTCGCCGGCGAGACCGTCGCCGACGTGACCGACGGCGCGATGCAGCTCTGCGGCGGCAGCGCGTTCCGCAAGGAGCTGGGCCTTGAGCGCCGTTTCCGGGACTCGCGGGCGGCCCGGGTGATGGCACCGACCACCGACGCTCTGCACGACTTCGTCGGCCGGGTCGCCACCGGCCTGCCACTGCTCGACGGGGCCAACCGCTGATGCCGGCGCCATCGGTCCTGATGGGTGCCGTCGCGTACGACCCCAAGGTGGTGACCATCTGGGAGGGCTTCCGCGCCTGGCTACGTGGACGCGGCCTGGACTTCGACTTCGTCCTCTACTCGCATTACGAGCGACAGGTCGAGGATCTCGTTGCCGGACGGATCGACGCGGCATGGAACTCACCCCTGGCCTGGCTGCGCGCCGAGCGACTGGCGGTCGCCAACGGCACCACCGTCCGCGCGCTCACCATGCGTGACACCGACCAGGACCTCACCTCGGTCGTGGTGGTTCCGGCCGACTCGCCGGTGCGCCAGCTCGCGGACCTCGCCGGACGGGTGGTCGCCGTCGGGGCGGTCGACAGTCCACAGGCGACGCTGATCCCGCTGGATCACCTCGCGGCGCGCGGGGTCACTGTTGACGTACGCCGCTTCGACGTGGGTGTCGGCCTGCACGGCGACCACATCGGCGGTGAACGCGACGCTGCCCGCGCCCTGCTGGCCGGGGAGGTCGACGCCGCCTGCATGATCGACGCCAACCATCTGGCATTTGTCCGGGAGGGCACGTTACCGCCCGAGGGCACCCGGATCGTGGCGCAGACCGCACCGTACGACCACTGCAACATGACAGTCCGCGAGCCGGAGTCCGCCGGGGTCCAGCTCTTCGGCACGCTGCTGCTCGGCATGTCGTACGCCGATCCAGAGGTGCGTCCGCTGCTCGACCTGGAGGGGCTGACGGCCTGGCGGGAGGGCCGCATCACGGGGTACGACGTGCTCGCCGACGCGGTCGACGCCAGCGGTTTCTACTCCCCTGACGGGCGGGTGACGGCCACGGACTACCGGCCGTGAGCGCGGCACCTGTCGCCGAGCTCGACCTGGGTGACCTGAGCTTCGGCCGGGGCGCACACCTGCTGGTGCACCGAGCCCTGGCCGGTCTGCCGCCCGGAGGCCGGTTGGCGGTCCGCGGACGCGACCCGGCGCTGCCGGTGCACCTGCCCGCCTGGTGTCGTGGCCGGGGTCATCGGGTCGAAGCGCCGGAGCCGGGCGACCGGACCGACGTGGTGGCGGTGGTGGTCCGGGGCACGGCGGACGACGACCGCTGGTTCGGCGCGGAGCGCGCCGGGCCCGCCCTCCCGACGGCACTTCGCAGCCGTCCGCCGGCACGGTGGGGGCTCGGCGCCCGGGGTGCGCTGCTCGAAGCCGGTGGCCCCGAGGCCCGGTTCGACCTGGACGACCGCGACCTGGTGTGGGCCGACGTCGCTCCTCACCTCTACGCGCAGGCGGCGGCGCGGCAGTGGGACCCGCAGACCGCGGTTCCGTGGGACGACCCGTTCGCGCTGCCAGCCGACGTCGAGGCCGCGGTGGTGCAGGTGATGACCTACCTGGTCGAGAACGAGCAGGCCGCCCTCGTCGTGCCGGCCCGGTTCGTCGGGCGGATCCATCCGCACTTCCGTGAGGTGGTGCAGCTTCTCGCCGTGCAGATGGCCGACGAGGCCCGGCACATGGAGGTGTTCAGCCGACGGGCACTGCTGCGGGGCCCCGAGTTGGGCACGTCATCCGCTGGCGGTCGACAGTCGCTCTTCACGCTCGTCGCGGAGTCCGACTTCGCGTTGGCCTCGTTCCTGCTGTCCGTGCTCGGCGAGGGCAGCTTCGTCGATCTGCTCTCGTTCCTGCACCAGTTCGCCCCCGACCCGGTGACGCGGCGGATCTGCTGGCTCGCCATGCAGGACGAGCGCCGGCACGTGGTGTTCGGCATGGCGCACCTGGAGCATCAGGCGCGGCTCGACCCGCTGCTGCGGGATCGGCTGCGGGCGGCCATCCACCGCCGCCACGACGCGCTCGTCGACACCGCCGGCCTCAACGCGGACGTCTTCGACGCGCTGGTGGTGCTCGCGGCGGGCGGCTGGCATCCCGACGACGTGTCCGCCGGCTTCGACCGGGTGCAGGCCCTGCAACACGCGATGGATCAGGGCCGCCAGCGCCGACTGGTACGGCTGGGTTTCCGACCCGACGAGGCGGCCGCGCTGTCCGCCCTGCACACCCGCAACTTCATGTGAGCGACCACGCTCACTGCGGGGGTACGGTGGAGTGGCCATGGACAGGAACTCCAGCGCGGTCCGCGAGGAACTACTGCGGCTGCGTGAGCAGACCGAAGCGCAGGCCGCAGCCCTGGACGGTGACCTTCGGAGCCTCTTCGAGGCCTCCCGGTCGTCCAACGCCGACGACGAGCACGACCCCGAGGGCAGCACCATCGCCTTCGAGCGCGCGCAGCTCACCGCCGTCCTGGACGCGGCCCGCCGACGCCTGGCCGAGCTGGACAACGCGCTGCGGCGGGTCGACGACGGCAGTTACGGCGTGTGCGAACGGTGCTCCCGTCCCATTCCCGCCGAGCGGCTGGTCGCCCGGCCGTCGGCGCGTACGTGTGTGGCCTGCGCCAGCCGGCGGTGACGGTGCCCGTCGGCCGCGAGGGTCACGGGCACCGTCGTCGTACCCGGTGATCAGCTGGTGCAGCAGGCGCCCGCGGGCGAGGCGTCGAGGGCAACGAGGCTGAGCGGCGCGGACAGCAACCCGCCGGAGATGCCGGTGCTCAGTCCACGCCCCGTCGGCTCCGGTCCGCAGCAGTTGTCGCCGCTCGCCGATTCGGCGGGGTTGCTGTTGCAGACGCCGGTTTCGGGCAGGTCGAGCTGGACCTCGCGGGCGGCGGTCCAGTCCCCGGCGAGGGCGGCCACGACCGAGCGGACCTGCTCGTAGCCGGTGGCCATGAGGAACGTCGGCGCCCGGCCGTAGGACTTCATGCCGACGGCGTAGTAGCCGCTCTCCGGGTGAGCGAGTTCGTCCACGCCATGCGGGGGAACGGTGCCGCAGGAGTGCTCGTTGGGGTCGATCAGTGGGGCGAGCGCACGGGTCGCGCCCAGGACCGGATCCAGGTCCAACCGCAGCTCGGCGGCGATGGAGTGGTCGGGTCGGAAGCCCGTGGCGGCCACGATGCGGTCGACGGTGATCGACTCGTCGGTGCCGTCGGCGTGCCGCACGACCACGCTCACCCGCCCGTCGGTCGGGGCGAGCGCGTGCACGGAGAACCCGGTGAGCAGCCGGATGCGCCCGGCGTCGACGTGCGCCCGCAGGCGCGAGCCGAGCGCGCCTCGCGCCGGGAGGGCGTCGGCCGCCCCGCCACCGTAGGTACGCGTCGGTGAGGCGGTCCGGATCGCCCAGGTCACCTCGGTGCCGGGTTCGGCGGCGGACAGCTCGGCCAGGGACAGCAGGGTGTTCGCGGCCGAGTGGCCGGACCCGACCACGAGGGTGTGCCGGCCGACGAACCGGCCCCGGTCGGCACCGAGCACGTCCGGCAACGCGTGCTCCAGATGGGCGACCGAGTCGGCCTCTCCCCTGGCGGGCAGGCCGGACGCGCCGAGGACGTTCGGCGTACCCCAGGTGCCGGAGGCGTCGATGACGGCGCGGGCGAACAGCTCGTCGCCGTCGGCGAGGCGGAGCAGGAAGGGCGCGGTGTCGCGTCCGGCGGTGCGCAGCCGGTCGAGGCCGAGGCGGCTGATCGCCTCCACGCGTGCCCCGTAGCGCACGTGCGGCTTGAGCTGCGGCAACTCCGCGAGAGGCTGGAGGTAGTCGCCGACGAGTTCCGCGCCGGTGGGCAGGGCCTCCGGGTCGGGGGCGACCCAGCCGGCCTCGTCGAGGAGCCGACGGGCGGCAGGATCGACGTTGTACCGCCACGGTGAGAAGACGCGCACGTGCCCCCACTGCCGTACGGCGGCACCGGGGGTGTCGCCGGCTTCGAGGATGGCGAAGGGCAGGCCGCGCTCGTGCAGGTGCGCGGCGGCGGCGAGACCGGTCGGGCCGGCGCCGATGACGACGACGGGAAGGCCGTCCAGAGCGTTCATCCGTTGACTCCTCGATGTGGTGGCCCGCCTGAGGGGCGCGGGCTCGTCAGGTGATGGTGGGGCTGCGACGTTCGAGCAGGACGACGTCGCGCCAGCGGTCGTGGTGGCGCCCGACCCGCTCGCGTACGCCGATCACGCGGAACCCGGCCCGCTGGTGCAGCGCCATGCTGGCGGCGTTCTCCGGGAAGACCCCGGACTGGATCGTCCAGATGCCGGCGGCCTCGGTGGAGGTGATCAGCGCGTCCAGCAGCAGTCGGGCGACGCCACGGCCCTGGGCGGCCGGGTCGACGTAGACGGAGTGTTCGACCACTCCGGCGTAGACCGCGCGGGTCGAGGTGGGCGAGACCGCGATCCAGCCCAGGACGGTGCCGTCGCGGTCGACGGCAACGAAGCGGTGCCCGGTCAACCGGGCGGCGTCGAAGGCCGTCCAGGTCGGGGCGGTGATCTCGAAGCTGGCGTTGCCGGCGTCGAGGCCAGCCTGGTAGATCGCCAGGACCCGGTCGGAGTCGGCCTCGGTCATGGGCCGCACGGTGGGATCAGCCATCCCGGTGTTCCTTCCCGGTGGGGTCGGTCGTTCAACGATGCTTGTCTCGACGCCTGTCGAATCAGACAGTTGCACACTGATTAGATCAGTGTCAACCTAGAGCAATGTCTAATCAAGCGGTATCGGCGGCCTGCTGCCCCTCGCTGACCGAGCGACGCGTGCCAGCAGAGGCAGCCGCGGTGCTCGCGCCCGCGTTCAAGGCGCTCGGCGACCCGGTGCGGCTGCAACTGCTGTCGATGATCGCCTCCGCCGAGAGCGGGGAGATCTGCGTCTGCGATCTGACCCCCGCGTTCGACCTGACCGGCCCCACCATCTCGCACCACCTCAGGACGCTGCGGGAGGCCGGGCTCGTCGACGCCGAACGCCGGGGCACCTGGGTCTACTACCGCGCCCGGCCGGCCCTGCTGCGCCAGCTCTCCGCACTGCTCACCGTCGCACCCGCAGCGGCGCCCACCGACCGACCGGACTGCTCGTGACCAGCACCGTCCAGAGCGACCCGGCCGAGAGCGCCGTGGTCGGTCGCCTCTCCCGACTCGACCAGTTCCTACCGGCCTGGATCGGGCTGGCGATGGTCGCCGGCCTGCTGCTCGGTCGCCTGATCCCCGGTCTGGACAGCGCGCTGGAAGCGGTGACGATCGGCGGTATCTCGCTGCCGATCGCGATCGGCTTGCTGATCATGATGTACCCGGTGCTCGCGAAGGTCCGCTACGACCGGCTCGACACCGTCACCGGCGACCGCCGACTGCTGATCTCCTCGCTGGTGCTCAACTGGCTCGTCGGCCCCGCCGTGATGTTCGCCCTGGCCTGGATCTTCCTGGCCGACCAGCCCGCGTACCGCACCGGCCTGATCATCGTCGGTCTGGCCCGCTGCATCGCCATGGTCATCATCTGGAACGACCTCGCCCGCGGTGACCGCGAGGCCGCCGCCGTCCTGGTCGCGCTCAACTCCGTCTTCCAGGTCGCCGCCTTCGGTCTGCTCGGCTGGTTCTACCTCTCGGTGCTGCCCCGGTGGCTGGGGTTGTCCGGCGCCGAGTTGACGATCTCGGCCTGGGACATCGCCCGTAACGTGCTCATCTTCCTCGGCATCCCCCTGATCGCCGGCTACCTCACCCGCCGTCTCGGCGAGCGCGCCAACGGCCGAACCTGGTACGAGGCACGCTTCCTGCCCAGGATCGGCCCGGCCGCCCTCTACGGGTTGCTGTTCACGATCGTGATCCTGTTCGCGCTACAGGGCGACGCGATCACCAGCCGCCCCCTGGACGTCGTCCGCATCGCGCTGCCCCTGCTGGTGTACTTCGCCCTCATGTGGGCCGGCTCCTACGCTCTCGGCCGGGCCATCGGTCTCGGCTACGAGCGCACCACCACCCTGGCCTTCACCGCAGCCGGCAACAACTTCGAGCTCGCCATCGCGGTCGCGATCGGCACCTTCGGCGTCACCTCCGGCCAAGCCCTCGCCGGGGTCGTCGGCCCGCTGATCGAGGTGCCCGTCCTGGTCGGGCTGGTCTACGTGTCCCTGTGGGCGCGCCGCCGCTTCTTCGCCCCCACACCCTCGGCAACCGCGTAACCCGGAAGGCAATCCCTCATGAGCACCAGGCCCAGCGTCCTGTTCGTCTGCGTCCACAACGCCGGCCGGTCCCAGATGGCCGCCGGCTGGCTGCGTCACCTCGCCGGCGACACCGTCGAGGTCCGCTCGGCCGGCTCCGCGCCGGCCGAGACGGTCAACCCCGCCGCCGTGCAGGCCATGCGCGAGGTCGGCATCGACATCACCGACCAGACCCCCAGACGTCTGGAGTACGCGACCGCGGAGTCCTCCGACGTCATCGTGACGATGGGCTGCGGCGACACCTGCCCGGTCTTCCCCGGCAAACGCTACGAGGACTGGCAGCTGGAGGACCCCGCCGGCAAGGGAGTCGACGCCGTCCGCCCGATCCGCGACGAGATCCGCGCCCGGGTGGAAAAGCTCCTCGCCGAGCTGAGCCAGACGACCTGACGGGCGCACGGCAGCCGCGCGGTCCCGTGCCTCAGCGGCTGCCGGCGTAGACAGCGCGGTCGCCGAGCTCCTCCTCGATGCGGATGAGCTGGTTGTACTTGGCCGTGCGGTCCGAGCGCGACAGCGAACCGGTCTTGATCTGGCCGCACCCGATGCCCACGGCCAGGTCAGCGATGGTGGTGTCCTCGGTCTCCCCGGAGCGGTGTGACATCACCACCCGGTACCCCGCCTTGTGGGCGGCGTCCACCGTCGCCAGGGTCTCGGTGAGCGTGCCGATCTGGTTGACCTTGACCAGGATCGCGTTGGCGTAACCGCCCTCGATCCCGTCGCGCAGCCGGTCGACGTCGGTGCAGAAGACGTCGTCGCCGACCAACTGCACCCGCTCCCCCGCCAGCGCCGTCAGCCGCTTCCAACCGGCGATGTCGTCCTCCGCCATCGGGTCCTCGACGGAGCTGACCGGGTACCGGGAGACCAGGTCGAGCAGGTGGTCGACGTGCTCCTCGACGGTGCGCTCGCGCCCCTCGCCGACGTAGTCGTAGACGCCGTCGCGGAAGAACTCCGAGCTGGCCGGATCGAGGCACATCGTGATGTCGGTGCCGGGCTCGTAGCCGGTGTCCTCGATGGCGCGCAGCACGAAACGCAGCGCCTCGTCGGCATCCGTGAAGTTCGGCGCGAAGCCGCCCTCGTCCCCGACGTTGGTGCTGTGCCCGGCCGCCGCCAGGGACGCCCGGAGGGTGTGGAAGACCTCCGAGCCCATCCGGACCGCCTCGGCGAACGTCCGCGCTCCGACCGGAGCGATCATGAACTCCTGGAAGTCGAGCGGGTTGTCGGCGTGTGCGCCGCCGTTGATGATGTTCATCATCGGCACCGGCAGCAGGCGAGCCCCGACGCCACCGACGTAGCGGTAGAGCGGCTGCCGGTGCGCCAGCGCCGCCGCCTTCGCCGCCGCCAGGGACACGGCGAGGATCGCGTTGGCGCCCAGTCGACCCTTGTCCTTCGACCCGTCGAGCGCGATCATCGTCTCGTCGATCAGGGCCTGGTCCTCCGCGTCGAGCCCGGTCACCGCGTCGGCGATCTCACCGTTCACCGCGCCGACCGCCGTCGTGACGCCCTTGCCGTGGAAGCGCGTGCGGTCCCCGTCGCGCAACTCGACCGCCTCGTTCGCCCCCGTCGACGCCCCAGAGGGCACGGCCGCCCGCCCGGTCGATCCGTCCGTGAGGACCACGTCGGCCTCCACGGTCGGGTTGCCCCTGCTGTCGAGAATCTGCCGACCACGTACCCGACTGATTGCCGTCATCACACACTCCCTGTTCACGATGCCTTTTCGCCGCCAGACTGGCAGGAAACGGCGGTCCTGGCACCGCGACGATGGACACGTTGACCCGTACCCCAGGGTGCGGGTTTAGGGTCGCGGGATGCGGGTGGGTGAGCTGGCGCGAAGGACCGGGACGACGGTCCGGGCCTTGCGGTACTACGAGTCGGCCGGGCTGGTCGTGCCCCGGAGGTTGGGCAACGGCTACCGGGAGTACGACGCGATCGCGGTGCGGCTGGTGGCACAGATCCGCGAGTTGATGGCGCTCGGCCTCACCGTCGAGGAGACCCGCCCGTTCGTCGAGTCGATCGCCGGTGGCGCCGACGACGCCGACGTGTGCGCGGCGGCGGTGGCCACGTACCGCAGCACCATCACCGGCCTGCAGGAGCGGATCGGCAAACTGACCGCCCAGCGGGACGCGCTGGACGCCCGCCTCGACGCGGCCGCGACCCAGGTCGTGCCCGGCAGCGCGGCGGCCGGCACCGACCCCGCCGTGCTGGTCGGCACCAGCCTGCCACCCCTGTCCTTCTACGGCACCGACGGCCGCCCGGTCGATCTCGGTGCGCTCGGCGACGGGCGCACCGTCATCTTCGTGTACCCACTGACCGGACGGCCGGGCGTCGACCTGCCCAACGGGCTGCTGGAGGTCCATGGCGCCCGGGGCAGCACCGAGCAGGCCGCCTGGTTCCGCGACCACCACGCGGAACTGCGCGCGGCCGGCGCCGCCCGGGTGTACGGCCTGTCCGCGCAGTCGACCGGATACCAGCGGGAACTCGCGCACCGGCTGCGGTTGCCCTACCCGCTGATCCCCGACCCGAGGCTGACGCTGGCCGACGCGCTGCGTCTGCCGACCCGCGCCGCCGGTGACATGACGCTCTACGAGCGGTTGACGCTGATCATCGTCGACGGCGCTGTCGAACAGGTCTTCCACCCGATTCCGGACCCGGCGTCGCACCCCCTGCACGTGATGCGGTGGCTCACCAAGCGACGCCAGGCCCCCGGATCGGTCGTCTAGAAGTCGTCGTCGAAAGCGACGGTGCCGCTCACCCCGACCTGGTACGCCGAGACGCGCCGCTCGAAGAAGTTGGACAGCTCCTGCACGTCCTGCAACTCCATGAAGGCGAACGGGTTGGTCGACCCGTAGTGCGGGGCGATGCCGAGCTGGGCGAGGCGACGGTCGGCGACGTGCTGGAGATACTCTCGCATGTCGGTCAACGTCAGACCGGGTACACCGTGGCCCAACAGGTCCTCGGCGAACTGCACCTCGCACTCGACGGCCTCGGTGAGCATCCGCCGAACCTGGTCGGCGAGGTCGTCATCGAACAGGTCCGGCTCCTCGGCGCGAACGGTGTCCACCACGTCGAACGCGAACGCCATGTGCATCGACTCGTCCCGGAACACCCAGTTGGTGCCGGAGGCCAGGCCGTGCAGCAGGCCACGGGAGCGCAGGAAGTAGACGTACGCGAAGGCACCGTAGAAGAACAGCCCCTCGATGCAGGCGGCGAAGCAGATCAGGTTGAGCAGGAACGTCCGCCGGTCCTCCCGGGACCGCAGCTCCCGCAGGTCGTTGAGCGAGTCGATCCAGCGGAAGCAGAACTCGGCCTTGCGACGGATCGAGGGGATGTTCTCGATGGCGGCGAAGGCGGCGAAGCGCTCGGTCTCGTCGGGCACGTACGTGTCGAGCAGGTTGAGGTAGAACTGGACGTGCACGGCCTCCTCGAACAGTTGCCGGGACAGGTAGAGGCGGCCCTCGGGGCTGTTGACGTGCTGGTACAGGTTGAGCACAAGGTTGTTCGCGACGATCGTGTCGCCGGTGGCGAAGAACGCCACGAGGCGGCTGACCAGGTGCCGCTCGGCCGGCGACAGCTTGTCCAGGTCGGCGAGGTCGGCGTGCAGGTCGACCTCCTCGACGGTCCAGGTGTTGCGGATGGCGTCGCGGAACCGGTCGAAGAAGTGCGGGTAGCGCATCGGGCGGAGGGTGAGGTCCATCCCGGGGTCGAGCAGCATGTGCGTGGTCCTCGTGTCGGTGGTGCTGGTGTCGGCGGCGGTGGTGTCGGCGGCGGTCACTGGCAGGCCTCGCACGACTCGGGGTTCTCCAGCGAGCAGGCCAGCGCCTCCGCGTCGACGGAGACGGGTGCGACGGGTGCGACAGCGCTGACGGTGGCCTGCTGGATCCGCGTGGCGGGGCGGGAGCGCAGATAGTAGGTGGTCTTCAGCCCGGCCTTCCAGGCGTACAGGTACATCGAGGACAGCTTGCCGATGGTCGGTGCGGCCAGGAACAGGTTCAGCGACTGGGACTGGTCGATGAACGGGGCACGGGCTGCGGCCAGGTCGATCAAAGCGCGCTGCGGCAGCTCCCACGCGGTGCGGAACAACTCCCGTACGCCGGCCGGCAGCTCGGCGATGTCCTGCACCGACCCCTCGGCCCGCTTGATCGCCGACCGGATCCGCTCGGTCCACAGACCGCGGGCCTTCAGCTCGCGTACCAGAGCGGTGTTGACCTGCAGGAACTCTCCCGACAGGGTCTCGCGCTTGAACAGGTTCGACACCTGCGGCTCGATGCACTCGTAGCACCCGGCGATCGAGGCGATGGTCGCGGTCGGGGCGACCGCCACCAACAGTGAGTTGCGCAGCCCGTACGCCTCGACCCGCTCGCGCAGCGCCTCCCAGCGGGCGGTCTGCGTACCCTCGACGCCCCACAGGTCGGGCTGCAACTGACTCCGCGCGGCCCGGGTCTGCGCGAAGGTCGGATGCGCGCCGAAGCGACGCGCCAGATCGGCCGATGTCTCCAGCGCGGTCAGGTACAGCTCCTCGCTGACCCGGGTGGACAGCTCCCGCGCGGCCGGCGAGTCGAACGGAAGCCGCAGCGCGAAGAACACGTCCTGAAGGCCCATCAGCCCGAGCCCGACCGGCCGCCAGCGGGGGTTGCTCGCCGCCGCCTGCGAGGTCGGGTAGTAGTTGATGTCGATGACCCGGTCCAGGAACGTCACAGCGGTACGGACCGTGGCGCGCAGCCGCTCCCAGTCGATGCCACCGTCGGTGAGGTGGGCGGCGAGGTTCACCGAACCGAGGTTGCACACGGCCGTCTCGGCGTCGCTGGACACCTCGACGATCTCGGTGCAGAGGTTGGACAGGTGCACCACGTTGCCCGGCTCGGCGGTCTGGTTGCACAACCGGTTGGCGGCGTCCTTGAAGGTCATCCACCCGTTGCCGGTCTGGGCCAGGGTCCGCATCATCTTCCCGTACAGCTCCCTGGCCGGGACCTGCCGCACGTAGCGGCCCTGCGCCTCGGCCTCGCGGTAGGCGGCGTCGAACCGCTCACCCCACAGGTCGGGCAGCTCGGGCACCTCGTGCGGGTCGAACAGCGACCACATCTCGTCGGCCTCGACCCGGCGCATGAACTCGTCGGGGACCCAGTTGGCGAGGTTCAGGTTGTGGGTGCGTCGGGCGTCCTCGCCGGTGTTGTCGCGCAGTTGCAGGAACTCCTCGACGTCCGGGTGCCACGGCTCCAGGTAGACGCAGGCCGCGCCCTTGCGCCGGCCACCCTGGTTGACCGCGGCGACGCTCGCGTCCAGCGTGCGCAGCCACGGCACGATCCCGTTGGACTGCCCGTTGGTGCCGCGGATCAGCGCGCCCCGGGACCGGACCCGGGAGTACGCGATGCCGATGCCCCCGGCGAACTTGGACAGGTTGGCGACCTGGGCGTACCGCTGGTAGATCGAGTCCAACTCGTCGAGCGGGGAGTCGACCAGATAGCAGGAGGACATCTGGGTGTGCCGGGTGCCGGAGTTGAACAGCGTCGGCGAGCTGGGCAGGTAGGCCAGGCTGGACATCAGCCGGTAGAAACCGGTCGCCTCGTCGGGCGTGGTGGACAGACCACAGGCCACCCGCAGCAGCCAGTACTGCGGGGTCTCCAGCACCAGCCGGCTGGTGGGGTGGCGCAGCAGGTACCGGTCGGCCACCGTACGCAGGCCGAAGTACTCGAATCGCCGGTCACCGTCCGGATCGACGGCGGCGTCGAGCATCGTGGCGTGTGCGGCGACGAACGCGGCGGTGTCGTCTCCGATCAGGCCCTCGGCGTGGCCGACCCGGATCGCCGCGCTGAACGAGGTGATGCCCTGCCGACGCACCTCCTTGTCGACGTAACCGGCCAGCAGCCGGGCGGCGAGGCGCGAGTACTGCGGCTCCTCGCCGATCATCTCGGCCGCGGTCTGGATGGACAGCCGGTCCAGCTCGGCCGTCGTCGCGCCGTCGTACAGGCCGCTGATGGTGCGGGTGGCGACGCGCATCGGATCGACGTCGGTCAGGTCGTCGGCCCACCGCTCGACCGCCCGGACGATCTTGTTCACGTCCACGGGTTCGGTGGCGCCGTTGCGCTTGCGGACCTGCATCGGCGTCCGCCGCACTGTCGCGTCGGCGCTGACGGGGACTATCTCGGTGACTGTCACCACTCGCTCCTCGGAGTTCGAGACCTGGTGGTCCGGACGCGAGGAGACAGACACCGACGGACGCCACGCCGGCACGGCGTGGGTCAGGTGGCGTCAGCCGTCCCACGCGGCCTCGGACCGCCGCCCACCCGGGTGCGGGTACGCGGCGCGCTGGCAGGTCTTCGGACTCGTGGGCACAACCGGGCTGGCCGGTCTCCTACTGGCCGTCGCTTCCCAGGCCACTTGGTGGCCCAGTGCTGATGACGGCGGTCGTTCCCACTCACCGCTGCGGGACAGTCCCGGATTTCCACCGGGTTCCCTCTTGCCTCGACCGCACCGGATGAGCGGTCGAACCAGCTGCGCTCGACACCATATATAGGGATGCAGGCGTTGTCACACCCCACATGTCGGCCCCGGGCGTGTCGGCGGCGGGGTCCGGTGACGACCGTCACGGCCGGGAGTCCGCACGCCGTTCAGCGGCGGATTCATGATTGCGCCCGTCAGCCAGGCACCAGGGTGACCGCGCTCAGGCGCGCCTCGGGAGACGACTCGGGGGTACCGTGCTCGACCCTGCTCCGCCTATCCTCGGGGGTCAGGCGCTCCGACAGTGGAAGCGGACTCATGCCGTACGTGCTCGACACCGCGGTCATACCGCTTCCGGATCGTATCGAGGCCATCAAGACGGCGATGCTGCACGCGTCGGCACCATGTCACGTCATCCATGAGGATCCCGGCGGCGACATCTTCTGCCGGATGGAGCTGTGGGACCTCGGCAACAGCAACATCTTCGTCAGCCGTTCCTCCGGTATCCGCCTGCTGCGTACGGCCAAACTCGCCAGACAGGATGCGATGCCGGTCGTCGCCCTGTCCGTGCAGAAACGCGCCCACGGCCACCTCAATCAGCACAAGCACCTACAGGTGGTTCCGCCGGGCGAACTCCTCGCCGTCGACCTGTCAGCGCCGTACGACTACTCCTGGTCCGGCGAGGGAGCGGCCGGCTGCATCCAGATTCCCAGTGACCAGCTCGGACTGCCGATCGACGTCATCCGGCATGCCATCCACCGACTGCGAGGCAGTCCGCTGTACCGCATGGTCACCGACCACATCACGAACCTCACCAGGAATCCGGCGCGGATCACGGCCGACCCGACGGCGGCGATCGTCACCACCACCAGCATCGAGTTGGCCCGGGCACTGCTGGCATCCGCCGACCGCACCGAGCGGCTCGCGAGGCAGGTGCTCGCCGAGACCATCCTCACCCGCGTCCGCACGTACGTCCGCCAGCATCTGGCCGACCCCGACCTCACGCCCGGCCACATCGCCGCGGCACACAACATCTCCCTGCGACACCTCTACAAGGTCTGCGCGGACGCCGACATCAGCCTCGAGCAGTGGATCATCAGCGAACGGGTCCAGGGCGCGTGGCACGATCTGCGCCGGCCGGACAAGCGGCATCTGCCGGTCGCCGTGATCGCACGCCGTTGGGGTTTCCGGGACTCGACGCACTTCACCCGACGGTTCAAGGCCCGCTACGGCTTCTCACCCGCCCAGTGGCGCCGCTCGTGCGAGGAGACGCCGCCTTCCTGATCGTGCGCTGTGGACAACGTTCGTGCACGCAGAGCCGGTCAGAAATCGAAGCGCCGACGTTAGATTCGCACCGTCCGGGGCGAAGGTGAGGGAGGCGACGACGACCAGGTCGTCCCCTTCGCGGTGGGCGGGCAGGCATCCGCCGCCCGCATCAAGAACGCCCGTCTGCTGGTTTACCCCGGGGGCGCCAGACGACCCCACCAACACGCACAGGGACCAACTCGGCCGCGACCTGCTCGACATTCCTTCTGGAAAGGACGCCTGACATGGCACCCGACACCATCATGCTCGTCCACGGATTCTGGGTCACCCCACGCAGCTGGGAGAACTGGATCACCCACTACGAGAGCAAGGGCTTCCGGGTCATCGCGCCCGCCTACCCCGGTTACGAGGTCGAGGTGGAGGCCCTGAACGCCGATCCCACACCGATCCTGCACTCCACGGTGCCGCAGATCATCGGCCACTACGAGAGTGTGCTCCGTGGACTGAACTCGCCGCCGATCATCATCGGGCACTCGGCCGGTGGCGCGTTCACGCAGATCCTGCTCGACCACGGCTTCGGCGCGGCCGGCGTCGCGATGAACTCAGCGCCGACCGAGGGCGTGCGGGTGGTGCCGCTGTCGCAGGTGAAGTCGACGTTCCCGGTGCTGAAGAACCCGGCTAACCGGCACAGGGTCGTGCCGCTGACGTTCGAGGAGTGGCAGTACGCCTTCACCAACACGTTCACCGAGGAGGAGGGCCGGGCGCTGTGGCAGCGCTATGCCATCCCGGCCAACGGCGGCATCCTCTGGGGCAGCGTGCTGGCGAACTTCCAGCCCGGGCACCAGGACACCTGGGTCGACTACCACAATGACAACCGGGCGCCGCTGCTGTTCGTCTCCGGCTCCGAGGACCACATCATGCCGCCGGCGATCCAGGAGTCGAACGCCAAGCACTACAAGTCGAACACCATCACCGAGCGCCGGGAGTACGACGGCTACGCCCATCTCCTACCGGCCCAGAAGGGTTGGCAGGAGATCGCCGACGAGGTCCTCGACTGGGCCTTGCGGCACGCCCGGTGAGCGACCTGCGGATCACCCACATCGGCGGGCCGACCATGCTGGTCGAGGTGGACGGCTGGCGCATCCTCACCGACCCGACATTCGACGCTCCGGGCCGGACGTACAAGTTCGGTTGGGGCACCGCGTCGCGCAAGCTGACCGGCCCGGCACTGCCGGCGGAGTCACTCGGCCACATCGACGTGGTGCTGCTGACGCACGACCACCACGCCGACAACCTCGACGACAGCGGCCGCGCTCTGCTGCCGTCCGCCGGTCGGGTCGTCACCACCGTCAGCGGCGCCCGCCGGGTCGGCCCGCCGACCACCGGGCTCCGGCCCTGGCGCAGCACCGAGTTGACCGCGCCCGGCCGGCCAGCCATCGAGGTGACCGCGACCCCGTGCCGGCACGGACCGCCGCTGAGCCGACCGGTGGCCGGAGAGGTGACCGGTTTCGTGCTGCGCTGGCAGGGACAGCGGCACGGCGCCCTGTGGATCACCGGCGATACGGTCCTGTACCGGGGGGTACGGCAGGTGGCCGAACGGTTCACCATCGGCACCACGCTGCTGCACCTGGGCGCGGTGCGGTTCGGCCTGACAGGTCCGCTGCGCTACACGATGACAGCCACCGACGGTGTCGAGCTGTGCGCTCTCGTTGGGGCGCACACGGTGGTGCCGGTGCACTATGAGGGCTGGGGTCATTTCACCGAGGGCCGGTCGGCGGTCGAGGCCGCCTTCGCCGGCGCGCCGGAGCCGGTCCAGCGCAGCCTGAACTGGCTGACCACGGGCGTGGCCACGTCCCTGACGGCTTGACCGGAACCCCGGTGTCGGCGGCTTGCCGACACCGGGGTTGGGTGTGTTGGGCAATCTTCCCCGCTCTGGCCAGGCCCACCGCGCCACCGCTCCCTTCCGACGAGGGCGGTCGGCATCGCCCAGCGTCTCAGCGCCGATCATGAAACGCAGAAACGTCGGATGTATCCGATCGGATGTCGATCGACATCGTTGACGCGCCAGAACCGCCCTCCGTATACTCCGGGTGATCATCCGATCTTTTGCCTAGCCGGGCGAGGAGCGCATGCCGCAGATCACCGCCGTCACCGTCGAGGACGTCCGTTTTCCCACCTCACTGACCGCCGACGGGTCCGACGCCATGAACAAGGACGGCGACTACTCGGCGGCGTACGTCATCCTGCACACCGACGGTGTCGACAGCGTGGGCGTGCCGCTCGCGGGTCACGGGCTGACCTTCACCATCGGTCGAGGCAACGACATCGTCGCCGCGGCCGCGGTGCACCAGGCGCAGCTTCTGGTCGGCCTGGACGTGGCGACGATGGCCGCGGACATGGGCGCGGTCTACCGACTCCTCACCTCCGACAGCCAACTGCGGTGGCTCGGGCCGGAGAAGGGCGTCGTCCACCTGTCCCTCGCCGCCGTGTTGAACGCCTCATGGGACCTGGTCGCCCGGCTCGCCGGGAAGCCGCTGTGGCGACTGCTCGTCGACATGTCCCCCGAGCAACTCGTCGACATCGCGGACCTGCGCTACCTGTCCGACGCGCTGACCCGGGACGAGGCACTGGCCATCCTGCGGGCCAAGGAGAGCACCAGGGCCGACCGCCTCGCCGAGCTCGACCGCACCGGCTACCCCGCCTACACCACCTCGGCCGGCTGGCTCGGCTACGGAGACGACAAACTGCGCCGGCTCTGCCAGGAGGCGGTGGACGCCGGCTACGGGTACGTCAAGCTCAAGGTGGGCGCCAACCTCGACGACGACATCCGCCGCTGTGGTATCGCCCGGGAGATCCTCGGCCCGCACCGCAACCTGATGATCGACGCCAACCAGGTCTGGGACGTCGGTCAGGCCATCGAGTGGGTCAAGGCCCTCGCCCAGTTCACACCCCTGTGGATCGAGGAGCCGACCAGTCCCGACGACATCCTGGGCCACGCGGCCGTCCGCCGCGCTGTCGCTCCCATCGGCGTGGCCACCGGCGAGCACTGTCACAACCGGGTGATGTTCAAGCAGCTGTTCCAGGCCGGGGCCATCGACTTCTGCCAGCTGGACACCGGTCGGCTGGCCAGCATCAACGAGATCGTCGCCGTGCTGCTCCTCGCCGCGAAGTTCGACGTGCCGGTGTGCCCCCACGCCGGCGGGGTAGGGCTCTGCGAGATGGTCCAACACGTGTCGGTGCTCGACTACGTCGCGATCTCCGGGGATCTCACCGACCGGGTCACCGAGTTCGTCGACCACCTGCACGAGCACTTCACCGACCCGTGCGTCGTCCGGGACACCGGCTCGGGCAGCGGTTACGTCCTGCCCAGCCAGCCCGGCTACTCCACCCGGATGCGTCCCGAGTCGGTCGCGCTCTACCGGTTTCCCGACGGCCACTACTGGGCGGCGTCGGACCCGACTACCGTGTCATCCTCGGAGCCGTACGTGATCGCGGGTGGGACGGCCACCCCCGCCGGCCGCTAGGGGGTGTCATGTCGCGCACCGACGAAGTGGTGAACGGCATCAAGCGGATGATCCTCGAAGGGCAGTTCAAGCCCGGGGACCGACTGCCCATCGAGAAGGACCTCGCCGAGTCGCTCGGCGTTTCGCGGGGCTCGCTGCGCGAGGGCATGTCGGCTCTGTCGATCCTCGGCATCGTCAACATCCGTCAGGGTGACGGCACCTACGTCACCAACCTCGACGCGCCGCAACTGCTGGCCCCGATGGGCTTCGTGGTGGACTTCCAGGGCCAGGGCGACCCCCGGCACATCCACACCGTCCGGCGACTGCTGGAGTGCGAGGCCGCCCAACTGGCGGCGACCAGGATGACCGACGAGGCCCTCGCCCAGGCCGGGGACCTGCTCGCCGAGGCGGCCCGGATGGTCGGCCAGTCACCGCAGGACCACGAGCGCATCCTCGAGATCGACATCGCCTTCCACCGGATCATCGCGGTGCACGCCGAGAATCCGGTGCTCGTCGGGTTGATCGAGGCGTTCGCCGGGCGCACCGTGCGGGGCCGGCTGTGGCGGAGCCTGCACGAGGAAGGCGCGGACCGGCGCACCCACGACGAGCACGTGGCGATCCTCAAGGCCCTTGCGGCACGTGACCCGGAGCGGGCCCGCATCCGGATGGCCAACCACCTGATCGGGGTGGAGGAGTCGTTGTATGGGTTGCCCGACGACGCCGAGGCCAACTCGGACACCGCGCGGTCGTGAACGCGCACGCGGTCGCCGGCCACGGTCACCGCTCGTCGCGTTCCACACTGGTGCTCCCGGTCATGGCCGCCACCAGGTCGTCGGTGGTGACCTCGTCGGCGCGCAGTCGGGCCGCCCGCCGACCGAGGCGCAGCACCTCGACCCGGTCGGCGATCTCGAGCACCTGCGGCATGTTGTGGCTCACCAGCACCACCGACATGCCGGCGTCGCGGGCGCGCCGGACCACGTCGAGCACCCGCCCGGTCTGGACGACACCGAGTGCGGCGGTGGGCTCGTCGAGGATGACCACGTTGGTCGCCCAGATGATGGCGCGGGCCACCGCGACGCACTGCCGTTGCCCCCCGGACAACATCGCGATCGGGGTGGTGACCCGCGGGATCCGTACGCCCAGCTCGTCAAGGGCCGCGGCCGCGCCCAGCCGCATCGCGCGCTTGTCGAGCAGCCCGAGCCGACCGAGCGACCCGGAGCGCAGGATCTCCCGCCCGAGGTACAGGTTGGCGGCCACGCTGAGGTCGTCGGCGACGGCGAGGTCCTGGTAGACGGTCTCCACCCCGGCGCGCCGGGCGTCGACCGGGGTGGAGAACCGGACGGGACGACCACCGACCCGGATCTCGCCCTCGTCGGGCGGGTGCACACCGGACAGCGTCTTGATGAGGGTGCTCTTCCCGGCGCCGTTGTCGCCGATCAGCGCGACGACCTCACCCCGGTGGACAGTGAAGTCGGCGCCGCGCAGCGCCTCGACGTGCCCGAACCGCTTGACGATGCCACGGGCTTCGAGGACCGGCGGCTCGTCGGCGGTGGGCTGCCGGTCGCTGTCGGCGGTGGCCGTCGGGGTCGTACCCATCACTGCACCGGGGGGTTGGCGCAGCTGGGCTCGAGCACCGCCTTGATCTCCGCGGAGTCGATGTTCTCCTTGGTGACGAATGTGACGCCGGTGTCGGCCGATGCCAGCGGCGCCTTGTCCCGCAGGTGCTTGACCATCTTGTCGACGCCGAAGTAGCCCATCTTGAAGGGGTTCTGCACGACCAGCGCGGAGATCTGGCCGCTGCGTACCCCGGCGATCTCGTCCGGGGCGGCGTCCCACCCGATGATGACCACCTTGCCGGACTTGCCGGCCGCCTGGATGGCCTGCGCGGCGCCGAGCACACTTGGCTCGTTGGCCGCGAAGACGCCCGCGAGGTTGGGGTTGGCGGTGAGGATGTTCTCGGTGACGCGTCGTGCCTCGTTGACGTCACTGCGGCTGGGCTGCTGACCGACCAGCTTCAGGTTCGGATACTGGGCGAGACCGGCCTTGAAGCCGTCGACCCGCTCGGTGTTGGTCTGCGACCCGGGCTGGAACTCGACCAGCGCCACCTCGTGGTTGCCGGGGCCGAGTTCGGTGGCGAGCAGCTTCGCCGCCTCGGTGGCCGACGCGCGGTTGTCGGTGGCGAACAGCGGCACGTTCGGCGGCTGCGGGCTGGTGCCGGAATCGATCATCGCGACCGGGATGTTCGCGGCGAGCGCCTTGTCGGTGGCGGGCGCCAGCGCACTGGAGTCGGTGGCCGCGTAGACGATGCCGTCGACCTTCTTGGTGACGTAGTTCTGGATCAGGTTGACCTGACCCTCGACATCGGTCTCGGTGGTAACCCCGTCCCACTGGACGGTGACGTCACCCGCGCGCTGCGCGGCGCACTCGGCACCCGCCTTCACCGTGTTCCAGTAGTCGGCCCCGACCGCCTTCGGGACGACGGCGAGCTTCAACGGCCCGCTCGCGTCCTTGGTCGCGCCGTCGCCTCCGTCCCGGACCTCGACCCCGCCGCAGGCGCTGAGCAGAGCGGTCGCCGCAGCCACGGCCAGAATCGCCTGCGCGCGCAGGAGTCGCCCTCGTGCCCGCCCGCTGGTGGTGGTGTGTGCCATGGTGTGTGTCCTTCCTCGTTCGGACTCTCGGAATGGCATGTCAACCCCGTGATTCCAGCCGCCGGCGGCGGTACTGGTCGAAGTAGACGGCGGCCCAGATGATCAGGCCGACGATCACCTGCTGGTAGTGGATGCTGATGTCGAGCAGGACGGCGCCGTTGCGGACCAGGGCGATGAGGAACGCGCCGATGATGGTCCCGACGATCCGGCCCTGACCTCCGAAGAGGCTGGCCCCGCCGATGACCGCGGCGGCGATGACGTCGAGCTCCAGCGAGATCCCGTAGTTCGGCTGACCGGAGTTGACCCGGGAGGCCGCGATCATGCCGCCCAGACCGACCAGCACACCCGCCAGCACGTACACGCCGGTCAGGTGCCGACCGACCCGGATGCCCGATCGGCGTGCGGCCTCCAGATTGGAGCCCATCGCGTACGTGTACTGGCCGAAGCGGGTCTGGGAGAGCAGGAAGGCGACACCGACGGCGACCAGAACGGTGATCACCACGGCGAACGGAATGCCGACGATCTCCCCGTTGCCGAGCAGTTGGAAGGATCGGGGCAGGCCGTAGACGCCGACCGCCCCGGTGATGATGAAGACGAGCCCTCGTCCGACAGACATCGTTCCCAGCGTCGCGATGAACGGTGGGATCCGAGCCACGGTCACCAGCAGCCCGTTGAGCAGCCCGGCCAGTGCGCCGACGCCGATCGCGACCGCCGTCGCCGCCCAGAGTGGAAAGCCGAGGTCGCGTACGACCATCGCCCCCGCCACGCCGGCGAGCGCGGCGACCGATCCCACGGAGAGGTCGATGCCCTTCGTGATGATGACCATCGTCTGCGCCGTGGCGATGATGGCGATCACCGCGGTCTGCGCCCCGATGTTGAAGAGGTTGTCCGCGGTCAGGAAGTAGGGACTGGCGAAACTCAACACGATGAACAGCACGACGAGCGCGGTGGCGGCGGTCAGCTCGGAGACGGCGTGGGAGATCCGTTCCCGGAACCAGTCGCTGGGCGTGCCGTGCTGCGTGCCGGTGGTTGCCTCGACGGTGCTCATCGTCGGCCCTGACCTCCCCAAGCGTGGCGCCGCACGCGACGGGAGAGCCGTCGGCGAGCGGAGCACCGGTGACCGGCCGAGCCTCCTCGGCAGGGAGAGACGGACTCTGGGCCCGCACCACCCATGGAGATAGGTCGGATGTTTCCCTTGATCAGGCGTTACCATGCCATGCACGTACGTGTGTTGCCAAGGTCTTGCGACCATGTTTTGCCGTCGTTACGCGAGCCTTCGAAGCCCTACGTCCGACCAGAACGGCATGACCTGTCGTCGATGGCCGCCCCGCGAGCCAACGAACCACAATCCGATTGTTATCGATAACATGCTATGCCTTCGACGCCCGCCGCGCTCGCCTCGTTCCGACTCAGCCGGTGCACGAGGCGGCGAGCAGACACACCGGCCGGCCCGAGCCGAAAATCAGCCGGCCCGGGCCGATCGCTGTCGAGCGCGTGCTCGACAGCGGGCTGCGGTTCCACCGTCGTCCAGGCCGCGCCGTCCACCCGGCCACCGGCTCGGAGAGCTTCGCCGTCGCGTCGGGTTGGCGGCGGCGGACGATGCCGCCACCAGCGATCGGGTTTTGATCTGACGAATCGGGCGGCGCTGAATCCTCGGGCACAGGCGCTTCACCCACTGCGGGGCCGGGTTGACCGCCTGCGGCGGCACCGATACCGTCGACCCACTATCTGCGGCGACGCGAGGGAAGCCGGTGTGATTCCGGCGCGGTCGCGCCACTGTGAGCGGTTCCCCCACCTAGAAATGGGGCCCGCGAGCCAGGACGCTCGGTCGTCCGCAGCCTTGCGATGGGGACGCGTCATCCCCGGGGAGGTTCGTGATCATATGTCCAGCTCCACGTCCAGCCAGCCGTTGGTGAATCCCGCTGGCACCACGCGTCTTCTGTGGACGGTCCTGGCGACCGTCGTCGCGCTCACCCTGCTGGCCTACCTCGTCGCGTTCGACCAGGGTGCGGTGTCGCGCAGCGGGACGTACCTGCACGAGCTCATGCACGACGGCCGGCACCTGCTCGGTGTTCCGTGCCACTGAACGCCACCACCGCTCCCCCGTTCCTCACCGTCCTCGTCCGCGGCCTGCTCGCCGGCCTGATCGCTGGCCTGCTCGCCGGGACGTTCGCCTACGTCGCCGGCGAACCGCACGTCGAGGCCGCCATCGCTATCGAGGAGGCGGCCTCGCACGCCGAACCCGCCGCTGGAGGGCACCAGCACGACGAGGCCCTGGTCACCCGGAGCGGCCAGCGCGGCGGGCTGTTCCTGGCCACCGGCCTGTTCGGCGCCGCGATGGGCGGTCTGCTGGCCACGGCGTACGTCCTGCTGGCCCGTCGGCGACGGACCGACGACGACGGGCGCTCCGGCCTGCTGCTGGCCGGTGCGGCGCTGCTCGGCGCGGTGATCGTGCCGTTCCTCAAGTACCCGGCTAACCCGCCGGCGGTCGGCGACCCGGCCACCATCAACCAACGCACCGCCACCTACCTGCTGATGGTGGTGCTTGGTCTGGTGGCCGTGTGGGCGGGCTCGCTGGGCTACCGGTCAGTCGGCGCGCAGGCGCCACTGTGGCAACGCGTCGCCGCGGCCGTCGGCGGCTTCCTGCTGGTCACCGTCGCGTCCTACGTGGTGCTTCCGTCGTTCCAGGAGGTCCCCACCGACTTCCCCGCGACGCTGCTGTGGAACTTCCGACTGGCCTCCCTCGGCACCCAGGTGGTGCTCTGGACCGGGATCGGCCTACTGTTCGCGGCCCTGATGCACCACGATCGACGCCGTCGGGCCGCCGCCGCGCTGCCCAGCACGTGACCGCCACCAGCCTCCGGCTGGTCGCCCACGGTCACACCGCCGCCCTGCGCCGGGCCCGCTTCGGCGGACCCGACGACGGCCTGGACGAGGGCGGTCTGCGCGCCGCCCTCGCTCAGGCCCACGCCGGACCGGACCGGCGTGGGCACCTGGGCGAGGGCGGCGCCTGCCTGTGCAGCCCAGCGGAGGCGGCCCGGCAGACCGCCGCCGCCTTCGGTCTGCTGCCGACGATCGAGGCGGCGTTGGCCGACTGTGACTACGGCGACTGGGCCGGACGGTCGTTCGAGGAGATCGCCGTGGAGCAGCCGCAGGCGCTGCACACGTGGATGTCCGCACCGGAGTCCGCGCCGCACGGCGGCGAGTCCGTCGCCGCGGTACGGGAACGGGTCGGTCAGTGGTTGGACGGGCAACGGGGTCGCGGTCAGCGGATCACGGCGATCACCCACCCGCTGGTGATCCGGGTCGCGGTCGTGCACGTCCTCGACCTGCCGTTGGCGACCTACCGGCAGGTGGACGTGGAGCCGCTGGCGATCGTCCGGCTCACCGGTCGGGGGGCACGCTGGCAGCTCCGACTGGGCGCGCCGCAGGCCCACTCCCCTGCATGATCCACTCGCGTTCACGGAAGTCGGGGCATCCACGGCGCCTCGATGCCCCGACTTCCGTAAAACCGAGTCGATCAACGTTCGAACGCCGACGGCTCAGACGTTGGGCGGGCCGTGAGTACGACCCGCCCAACCCGTCGACTTCGTTCTAGCCGGTGACGGTGAACGGCCGGGACACCTTCGTCGCCGACTTCTCACCGCTCAGCGTGACGCTGGTCGCGCCCGCCTTCGCCGCACCCGGAACGCTGACCGTCGCGCCGGAGATGACACCGTCACCGTTCGCGCGAACCGTGCTGACCGCGAGGCCGTTCCCGACGGTGATCGTGACCGCCTCGTTCGGAACGAACCCGGAACCGTCGATGGTGATCGACGTGCCACGCGGACCCGAGGTGGTCAGCAGTGCCACCCGCGGCTGGTAGGTCGGCGCCTGGGCCTGCCCGGTCACCTGGACGGTGGCCGTGGCCGGCGTCCGCGTCGACGCGCCCGTCGCGGTGACCGCGTACCGGCCGGGTTGTGCCTCGCCGGAGGTCGGGACCGAGACGCGGACCGTGCCCGTCGCGGAGGCCGCGACCTTCGTGGCCCGGGCCGGGTCGGTGCCGACGCTGACGGTCACCTGCTCACCGGCGGCGAACCCGCTGCCGTCGACGGTGACAGTGCCGCCGGTGGTGACGGCGCCGGCAGCCGACAGCGCGATCGTCGGCTGGGAGCCGCCCCGCGCGACGGTCACGGTGAAGGCCTCGATGCTGCTCGACAGCGTGTCCCACGCGGTGACGTGCACCGTGTAGGTGCCCTCCCGCGTGTAGGTGTGCTGCCCGCTCATCGCACCGGACGCACCGATGGTGACGTCGTCCGGAGCCGTACCGTCACCCCACTGGACGCGGGCACGGTAGCCGGTCGTGCCGGGAGCGCCGCCGGTCACCGAACCGAGGTTCGCCGCGAGGGCCTGCCCGGCGTTCGCCGTCTGGTCCTTCGGGGCGACAGTGGCCAGCGCGGGGGCCGGCGTGCCGTCGTTGGCGACGGCGAACACGTGGATCCGGCCCGCCGTGCGGGGGTCACCGGTCTGCGTCGGCAGGGTCACCGACACCAGCGTCTTGCCCGCCGGGATCTGGTACGGCGCGGTCGCGAACAGGAACGGCTGGGCGCCGTCCCGGCTCGTGCCGTTCAATCGGTACGCCGTCCGGGCAACGACGATGTTGCCGTAGGACGGGGTGCCGTTGGCGTTGCCGCCCAGCGTCCAGTCGCTCATCTGGATCGGGATGCTGGCCGTGCTGCCGTCACTGAAGTTCGCCGTGCCGGTGGTGCTCTGGTTGCCCTGCGTTCCGGCGCCGATGAAGGAGATGCTCTTCGCGTCCTCCGGCAGGTCGAGCAGGACCGTGGCACCGTTGCCGGTGGCGTTGTCCGGCTGCCCGGCCGGGATCACCGGCAGCGTGAACTGCAACGCGGTCCCCGGGACCTGCTGCCGCTGGCCCTGCGTCGCACCGCCCGCCGCCAGGGCGGCCCGCGAGTACGCCCACGACTTGGCGTCGCAGTCCGCCGCGAGGACGCCTTCGTCACCGACGCAGACGGTGTCGAACGCGGCGGTGAGGCCGGAGGTCGGGGCGTACGCCACCTCGACGCCGACCGTCGCGGAGCTCTGGCTCTCGCCGTCGGTCACCGTGACGTTCGCCTGGTGGTAGCCCGGCGTGGCGTAGGTGTGCGACCCACCGACGTTGTAGACGGCCCGCGAGCTCAGCGTCACGGTGCCCTCGGTGACCGGTGTGCCGTCACCCCAGTCGATCGTGGCCCGGTAACCGGTCTCGGTGCCACCGGTGACAGAGGCCAGCGGCACCGAGACCGGTACGCCGGACGCCGCGTGCACGCCGGACGCGGCGGTCACCGCGATGTCGCCGCCTCCGACGGCCACGTCGCCTCCGGCGAGCAACTCGATCTCGGCGAGACTGGTCTGCGCGGCGCCGACGGTCTTCGTGACCGCGAGACGGAACTGCGCGAACCGACCCGGCTTGTCGATCGTGTACGGGCGGGTCTGACTGCGCCACCGGAACACCTGGTCCCTGCGGGAATCCACAGTGGTCCACGTGATGCCGTCGTTGGAGCCCTGCAGTCGCCAGTCCGCCGGATCGCCAGCACTCGCCCCGGACGTGACGGTGTAGTACGTCGGCTTCTGCTTTCCACCACGGAACGCCCAGGAGATCTGCGGGGTCGCCGAGGTGAAGGTCAGCTGCGTGGTGGACGAGTCGTCGAACAGCTTCGACGCGTCCTGACCGCCGGTTGCGGTCGCGGTGCCGAGGCCGGGGCCGGTGGTGTCCTGCAACGGCTTCGGCGCCTGGTCACCCTTGGTCAACGACGGCGGCGCGTCGTTCCTGCCGCTGCCCCAGGAGGACGGGTTGGGGCCCATCTGGAAGTCGATGGTGCCGCCCTTGGCGAGTGCGGCCACGTCCAGGGACAGACCGCGCTGCTTCTTGCCGTTGACCAACACATCCTGCACGTAGACGTTGCGGGTGCTGTTGCTCGGCGCGTTGACGACGATGTCGCCAGTGGTGCGACGCACTGTCATCTTCGTGAACTGCGGCGAACCGATGGTCCACTCGGACGACCCGGCCTGCAGCGGGTAGATGCCCAGCGAGCTGAGGATGTACCACGACGACATCTCGCCGTTGTCCTCGTCGCCCAGGTAGCCCTGGCCGATCTCGCTGCCGACGTAGAGGCGCCGCAGGATCTCCCGTACCGTCGCCTGGGTCTTCGCCGGCGCGCCGGCGAAGTTGTACATGTACGGGATGTGGTGCGACGGCTGGTTGCTCATGCCGAGCTGACCCATCCGCACCGCGCGCGCCTCGATCATCTCGTGGATGACGCCGCCGTACCCGCCGGGTCGGTCGGCGTTCTCCGGGGTGGAGAAGAACGTGTCGAGCTTGTCCCGCAGCGCCTTCTGCCCGCCGAGCAGGTTGGCCAGACCCTGACCGTCCTGCTGGGCGGTGAAGGCGAAGTTCCATCCGTTGGTCTCGGTGTAGACGCCACCCCAGTCCAGCGGGTCGCCGGCGAGGAAGTTACCGGCGGCGTCGCGACCCTGGAAGAGCTTCGACTTCGGGTCGAAGAGGTGGACGTAGTTGCGGGCACGCTCCAGGAAGTAGCGCGACTCCTCCTTGAGCCGGGCGCGCTCCGACTTCGGCGTGGCCGGGTCCTTGGCGAGGGCCGCACCCATGTTGCCGATGCCGTAGTCGTTGATGAAGCCCTCCAGCGCCCACGACACCGACTCCCCGGTGGAGGTCGGCGTGTAGCCGAGGAACAGCGACGTCTCGATGCCCTTGCGTCCGACCGCGCTGCGCCCGGACGCGACGGTCGCGTCCTTGACGGCCGCGTCGTACGCCGCGAGCGGGTCGGGCAGCTTGACCCCGGTGAGGTACGCCTGGGCCAGAGCCACGTTGGCGCTGGTGCCGGTCATCAGGTCGGCGTAGCCGGGTGACGACCAGCGGGCGATCCAACCGCCGTCGCGGTAGTGCTGGACGAACCCGTCGGAGATCCGGGCGGCGACGTCCGGGTACAGCAGCGCGTAGGCGGGCCACACGGTGCGGTACGTGTCCCAGAACCCGTTGTTGACGTAGATCTGCCCGTCGACGATCTTCGCACCGGTCTGGGTGGGGGTCGACGCGCCGGTCGGCGCCGAGACCGGGCTCGCGTACTGCCAGCGCGGCGCGGCGGCGGTGCCGGTGTTCTCCGACTGCGAGTTCGGGTAGAGGTTCAGCCGGTACAGGTTCGAGTACATCGAGACCAGCTGCGGTTCGGTGGCGCCACGCACCTCGACCCGGCCGAGCCGGTCCTTCCACATCGCCGTCGCGGCGGCGTGGACCTGGTCGAAGCTCTTGCCGGTGACCTCCAGATCGAGGTTGCGGCGCGCCTGGTCGACGGAGAGGAACGACGTCGCGAGGCGCATCGTCACCTCCCGGGTGGTGGAGACGTCGAAGGTGGCCGAGGTCGCGGCGGTCGCCGTCGGCGCCCGGTCGAAGGCACCGGACACGAACATGCGACTACGACCGGCCGACAGGCCACTTCCGTTGTCGACCCAGCCGGTGAGGGTGCCGTCCGTGCCGATGGTGAAGGTGCCGTTGTGGAAGACGAGGCTTCCGGTCGCCTGCCCGGTGGGGAAGGTGAACCGCATGATCCCGGCGTGGTCGGTGGGCGACATCTCCGCGACCAGGCCGTTCTGGAGCGCGACCCGGTAGAGGTCCGGCTGCGCGGTCTCGTCGTCATGGCTGAAGGCCAGCGCACGGCTGGCGGGCTGGCCGGTGAGGGAACCGCCACCGACGACGGGCATGACCGACATCTGGTTGCGGTCACCCATCCACGGGCTGGGCTCGTGGGAGATCGCGAGCCCCTGCAACATCGGCAGGTTGGCTGCGTTGTTGATCCGGTGGTACTCGTACTCCCAGGAGTTGGAGGTCGCGTCGGTCACCGGGGTGAAGAAGTTGAAGCCGTTCGGCACCGCGGTGATCGGCAGGTTGTTGCCGCGCGAGAAACCGCCCGTCGAGTTGGTGCCCCGGCGGGTGTCCACGTAGTTGGTCAGCTTCGTGCCGTCGATCGACGTCGGCGCGGCCGTCAGCTCGATGTCGTCGAGCCACCCCTGGAACTGGGTGTCCCCGGTGGACTGCGGGTTGTCATACGCCAGCAGGATGCGGTCGATCGTCTTGCCGCGGGCGATGGTGCCGAGGTCGGCCTGCACCAGGTTCCACTGGTCGGCGAAGAGCACCTTCGACGCGCCCTGGCCGGCACCGGTGAGCAGGTAGCCGTGCTGGTCGACGGGCGAGCGCCCACTCAGGTAGCTGCCGTCGGTGAAGTGCAGGTCGACGGCGGCGTAGGTGGACGGGTACCGGGCGTTGCCCGTGGTGAACTCCGGGAAGATCTTGTACGACAGACGGGTCTTCGGCCCGACCGGCACGTTGACGTCGAACAGCTTGTTGGTCGCGTAAGACCGGCCGTCGCCCTCGGCGCCACCGGAGTAGCGCAGCGCGGCCAGCCCGGTGAACCCGGCGTCCGGCTTGGTGGTGTAGCCGCCGTTCGGACCGGCGGTGGCTTCGCTGACCATCGGCGTGGCCGGCGGACGGACGTCCGAGCCGTCGCTGATGTTCCAGTCGGCGAGCTGCACGAGCGAGTCACCGGAGTTCGCTGTGACGTTCAGCCGGTAGAAGGCATAGGCGCTGGTGTTGGTGAAGCTGTACCTGTTGGTGGCGTACCTGCCGCTGAACGTCTGGCCGACGCGCTTGTCCAGGTCGGTCCAGGTGCTGCCGTCGTTGGAGCCCTGGACGACGAAGTCCCTGGGGTCGCGCGACGGTGCATCGTTGGCCGAGGTCAGCGAGTAGCGCAGCACTGTGGCCGGCTTGGCGAGCTGGTAGGTCACCCAGCCGCTCGACTGGAAGATCAGCCACTTGGTCGACGAGTCGTCGTCCTTGAGGTTCGCGGCGATCTCTCGGGGCTGGTTCTCGTCGCTCGCGGTCACGGCGCTGACCTGGCCGAGCAGGCTGCCGGGCAGGGTGGTGACCTTGCCACTCAGGTTGCCCTGGACCGGCTTTCCGTTCGCGCCGACCTCCACGGTGCTGGTGGCGGGTTGCGGGTCGGCGGTCTCGAACGAGGAGCTGAAGTTGCCGGGCGTCGCCGAGGTGGGGGCGGCGTTGGCCAGGGGTGCGGCGACGAGCAGGCCCAGCGGTAGCAGGACGGCTGTCGTCGCGGCGATCAGGCGGGGAGACAGGGAACGCGCAAGGGGGGTATGCGACATGAGGGACGGGGCCTTTCGACTCGAACGGGTCGAGTACGTCGAAGGTCTGGACTGAGTGGAGCGTGGCGGGTGGGGGCCTGACATCGTTGTCATTGGAGTTGGCGAACAACGAAAGTCGGGGCGGTGGACTGTCGCTGATAGTTCCGGGCGCAGCACGGCCGTGTCAACGGGTTGATGGCGATGAAACCGGCCGGGCTACCCACGACCGCTTGCCGGGCCCCGACTCGTACGGCGACGTGCGCCGAGGCCCGGCCGCGGATCAGCAGTAGAGGTTGGCTCCGGCGGACACACCGAGGATGCCGACGAACTGCTGGTACTTCGTGACGCGGCTCTGCACCTGGGCGGGGTTTCCGCCGTTGCACTCGATCGAGCCGTTGATGCTCCGGATCGTCTCACCGAACCCGGCACCGCCGACCATCGCATTGTGGGCGGTCATGGTGCCCGGCCCGTTCTGGGTCATCCAGTACCAGATTCCGGTCTTCCAGGCCACCGCGGCATCCGTCTGCACCAGCCACGGGTTGGTCAGCAGGGGCAGGTTGAGGGCGTTTCCGGCGGCGTTGTAGTTGAAGTTCCAGCTGAGCTGGATCGGCCCGCGCCCGTAGTAGGCGGCCTGCCCGGCCGGACACCCGTAGGGCTGGCCGGGGTCGCAGTAGTGCGGGTAGTTCGCGGTGTTCTGCTCGACCACGTGCACGAGGCCGCCGGTCTCGTGGTGCACGTTGGCCAGGAAGGCGGCCGCCTCCTGACGCTGGACGGTGGCGCTGCCGCTCTTGGCGAACGCCGGGTAGGCGCTGAGTGCGGCGACGAGCCCGGAGTACGTGTAGAAGGAGTTGCGGCCCGGGAACATCTGGTTGAACTGGGCCTCGGTGACCACGAAGCCGCCCGGGTCGGTGGGCGGCGGGGTGGTGGGTGGCTGGCCGCCGCAGGTGTAGGGCTCCCAGTACCAGGTGCTGACGATGGGGTCGTAGCCGGGATTGTCGTGCTCGGCCACGTAGTAGAGACCGTTGGTGTACCGCACGATCGCCCCTGCCGCGTACCAGGTTCCGGCAGCCCAGTTCGGGTGGTTGCAGGTGCCTCCGGTGGGCGGCGGCGTGGTGCCGCCCCCGCATGCGCCGAGATCCTCCCAGACGCCGGTCGTACCCGGTGGCGCCTCGGCCTGGGTCCACCACTTCGCCCGGTAGTTGCGGCCGTTGTGGGAGACCTGTGCGTCTCCCCAGTAGACGGCCGCGGTCTGCCACGATGCTGAACAGGCGGCTGCCGACGCAGCGGTCGACGGGATGACCGCAGCCAACCCGCCGACGACGGTCAGTGCCACCAGCGCGACCAGCGCGCGCAGTCTCGTCATGTGATCACTCCTTCCTGGGACCCCACTGGCCGCAGACTCGGCCAGGTATAGACACAGGTGACTGTAACATTTTCTGTTTACTTTCTTTACTGTTGCGGTGGAACCAGCCCCTCAGCGGAGCGGTGGCGGGACGTCGGAAGTTTCGGCCATTTTCCGGAGCATGCGAGCGATGCCGCGAGGATCAGCTCAGCGGAGGTCGATTGGCCGACTGCCAGGACCAGCACACGGCCGACCTACCTCGTTTCGAACGGCTTCCGGAATTTGTTGACGTGCCGGAAATTCCGCTGCAATACTTCGATCCATCACGATCGATGCAACGGCTTCGTGATGTCCCGGTTATGCCTCCCGCGAGAAGGGGCACCAGATGAGCAAGCTCTTCCCCCGCACGGCGCTGTGGTCGAGGCGGTTGCGCGCCGCGCTCGCCGTCCTCGCCACAGCCGTCGCGATGTGCGGCGTGGTCCTCGCGGCCACCTCGACCCCGTCGAGCGCCGCCACCTGCAACGGCTACGTCGGTCTCACCTTCGACGACGGTCCGACCGGCAGCACCAGCGCGCTGCTGAACGTGCTGCGCAGCAACGGCGCACGGGCCACCATGTTCAACGTCGGGCAGAACGTCCAGAACAACCGCTCGGCCGCACAGGCACAGGTGGCCGCCGGCATGTGGGTCGGCAACCACAGCTGGAACCACGCCCACATGACCTCGATGAGCCAGGCTCAGATGCAGTCCGACCTGTCCCAGACCAGTTCGGCGATCCAGTCCGCCACCGGCATCCGGCCACAGCTGTTCCGGCCGCCGTACGGGGAGACCAACTCCACCCTCCAGTCCGTCGCGTCATCGCTCGGCATGCGACAGGTGATCTGGGACGTGGACTCGCAGGACTGGAACGGCGCGAGCGTCAGCCAGATCGTGGCCAACGCGAGCCGCCTCCAGGCCGGTCAGGTCATCCTCATGCACGACGGGATCCAGAACACCCGCGACGCCATACCGCAGATCATGGCCAACCTGACCAGCCGCAACCTGTGCCCCGGCATGATCTCGCCGTCCACCGGCCGGGCGGTCGCGCCCGACGGCACGACCCCGCCGCCCGACGGTGGCACCCCGCCACCCACCGGCGGCACCTGCACGGCGACGGCGTCGACCACCAACGTCTGGGGCGACCGCTACAACACCTCGGTGACGGTCAGCGGCGCCAGCACCTGGACCGTGGTGGTGGCCATCACCGCACCGCAGCGGGTCTCCACCATCTGGAACGGCACCGCCACCTGGGACAGCAGCGGCACCGTGATGACCATGCGGTCCAACGGCAGCGGCAACACCTTCGGCTTCACCACGATGACCAACGGCAACAGCGGCGCTCGTCCGCAGATCCGCTCCTGCACGGCGGGCTGACACCGAGCCGGTGTGCGGTGGGCGCCCGGATGCCCGCCGCACACCCCGTCGCGCGGATCGGGGGCCACTAGCCTGCACTGATGCGACACACCCTCACGCCCTCCGACGACAGCCTGCACGGCTACTTCTCCCCCGATTTTCCGCCCGTGCTCACCATCGACCCCGGTGACACCGTCACGTACCGCACCCTGGACTGCTGGTGGTCGGCCGGTCCGTATCCCGGCGGAGCGAACCGGGACCGGCCCCGGGTCGCGCAGCATCAACCCGACCACGGTCACGCGTTGGTCGGGCCGGTCGCGGTCCGCGGTGCGCGCGCCGGCCAGACCCTCGCGGTACGCATCGATGCGGTCGTCCCCGCCACCTGGGGAACCACAGTGGCCGGGGGCTGGCCGAGCGGGTTCAACCAGCGCTACGGCGTGCAGGAACAACCGGTGGTGCATGCCTGGACGCTGGACCCGGCGACGATGACCGGCCGCAACCAGCATGGCCACACTGTCGCGCTGCGGCCCTTCATGGGGGTGCTCGGCATGCCACCCGCCGAGCCGGGGCGCCATTCGACGATCCCGCCGCGCCCGTGGGGCGGCAACCTGGACTGCCGGGACCTCACCGCGGGAAGCACCCTCCTGCTGCCGATCCCGGTGGACGACGCGCTGTTCTCGGTCGGGGACGGCCACGCCGCACAGGGCGACGGCGAGGTCGGCGGCACCGCGATCGAGTGCCCGATGGACGAGGTGACGTTGACCTTCGACGTCCGTGACGACTTCCCGGTCACCGGCCCGGTGGCCCGCACCGCGGACGCGTGGCTGACCCTGGGCGTCGGCGCGTCCCTCGACGACGCCTCGTTCATGGCCCTGGACTCGATGCTGACCCTGATGCAGCGGTTGCACGGCCTCAGCCGCGCGGACGCGGTGGCGCTGGCCAGCATCGCGGTCGACGTGCGGGTGACGCAGATCGTCAATCAGACCGTCGGCGCGCACGCGGTCCTCCGCGACGACGCGCTGGGCTGGCCGGGCGCCGATTCTGTCGGGGGCCGCCGTTAGCGTGTGCGCACTGTCGCCGCGCCGGCCACGTTTGGCCGGTCGCTGACCCCTCGGAGGCCCCCATGTCCCAGGAGACGACCTACCTCGAACTGTCCGAAGTGGACGGTGCGCACAAGTTCTACGAGGTCATCGTCGACAACGCCACGCTGACCGTGCGCTACGGTCGGATCGGCGACCAGGGGCAGATCAAGGCCAGCGCCTACCCGGACAACGCACGGGCCCGCGCCGCCGCCGCGAAGAAGATCGGGGAGAAGGTCCGCAAGGGTTACGCGCCGGCGGTTCCCGGCGTCCGACAGAAGCGCACCGTCTCCCGGCGGCAGATTGTCAGCACCCGCTCCACCGCCCACACCGCTCCGGTGCTCTGGCGCTACGACTCCGGCGCTCCCGCCTTCGGCATCTTCGTCGACGGGCAGCACTGCATGGTCGGCAACGAGCACGGCGTGATCACCACGCTCGACCACGACGCCCAGGTGCGCAGCCAGGTGCGCCTCCCCGACGGGGTCAAGTGCATCGTCGCCGACGACGCCTGGATCTACGCCGGCTGCGATGACGGCAACGTCTACGACCTCTCCGGCAAGATGCCCCGGGTGGCGTACGCGATCGCCCCGGAGATCGACATCTACTGGCTGGACATCCACGACGGGGTGCTGGGCGTGTCGGATGCCGACGGCGGGATCACGGCGGTCGACCACGAGGACGAGTTCCTGTGGCGTCGGCCCGGGCGGGGCCGCTCGGCGTGGATGGTGCGGTGCGACAGCGACGCCATCTACCACGGCCATTCGCAGGGGGTGACCGGCTACGAGTGGCGGACCGGCGGCGAGCTGTGGCACACCAGGACCGGTTCGGTGCTCTTCGGCTGGCAGGAGCACGACAGCGTGTTCGCCGGCACCGGCACCCGCGAGGTGGTGCGACTGTCCAAGGCAGGGCGACTGGAACGCACCTACCGGTGCGACGCCCCGGTGTTCTCCTGCGCCACCGCGGAGGGCGGCCAGTACGTCTTCGCCGGTGACAGCCAGTCCTCGATCTACTGCTTCGACGCGGCCGGCACGCGGCTGTGGAAGCTCGGCACCGGCTGCGGCTCGGCATACTCCATGCAATACCTGGACGACCGGCTCTACGTCGTCACCACCGGCGGCCACCTGGCCTGCATCGACGCGAGCGAGCCGGCGATCCGCGCGGCGCAGGCCGGGGACGTGCCCGAGGTGCGCGACGTCAAGGCCCCCCGTGAGGCACCACGGCCCGTGCAGCCGACGGTCGTCGAGGTGACCAGCGACGTCGACGCGGGCGTGGTGGTGCAGTGCCTGGACGATCGGGGGCGGTTGCGGGTCCAGGTGCTCTCCGACGGTTACCGGCGCGACTGGTCGGTGCAGTTTCCCAAGGGGATCCGCGAGCCGGGCGCCCGCTACCTGGTGACCGAGGTCCGCGAGGCCGGCCGGGGCGGGTTCTACCGGGCGTTCGGCGACATCCGCCGCCTGCGCTGAGCGGCGACCGCAGCGTCTCCGGTGGCATGGCAGGCGCTGACGGGCCACCGACCGCGTATCCCCCTGTCGTAGGGTGCCGACATGGCGCACCCCGTCCGGGCTGACGACGATGCCGGCACGGCGTGGTGGGCCGCCCCGCCGACGCGGCGGGTGAGTCACCTGCCGGCCGTCGACCCGGAGCTGCTGCGGGTGGCACTCGACCCGTTGCCACCAGCGGCGCCCGCGGTGGTGCACTACCGGCCCACGGTCGTGGGTCCCCTCGGCGACCTCGTGGACGCTCTCCTCGACCAACTGGACACCGCGGCGCTCGCGATGTTCCCCAGCTGGTTGGCGGGCGCCGACCACTTCGAGACCGAGGGCACGCTCGGCGTGGCGGCGGTGCGCGCCCTCGCGGCCCGGACCGCTGCCCGTTCCCGGCACTTCGGCCCGTTCCTCGCGGACCTCGCCGAGCGTGGGCTGCGCGGTCCGCGCCGGCCCGTCGGCCGGTCCCGCTTCGCCCCGGGCGTACGCGCCGCCGGGCTCGCCCGGGTGATTGCCGAGGCGTACGACCGGGAGGGCTGCGTTCTCGTCATCGCTCTGCCCGACCTGGGCGTGGGTGCGGAGCGGACACTCGTGGCCGCCGCCGAGTGGCTCGTGCGGCATGCTGACTTCACGGTGTGGCTGGCCGGCGGGCCGCTGCGCCACGTCGACCGCGTCCAGTCGGTGCCGCTGATGGTGCCGGCGCGATTCGCCGGGCTGACCAGCACAATCAACCGGATGCCGGCCACGGCCGCCGAGCCGGAGTCGACGGTGTTGGTCTGGCCGCCGATCGCTGGCGTGCCACGTGGTGACAGCGCGGCCGAGCAGGCGTTGGAACGCGCGCTGGCACCGCACGACTGGGCACGGGGCCGGCGTTGGAACCAGACATACGAGTGGCACGTACTGGGTGTGGCGTACCGACTGGATCTTTTTTGGCCCGTGGAGGGTCTTGCGGTCGAGGTGGACGGCCCGGAGCATCGTGGGCGAATCGCTTTCGCCAACGATCGGCGGAGAGACGTGCAGCTTCAACTACTCGGGCTGGATGTTCTCCGCTTCACCAACGAGCAGGTGCTCTCCGACGCGCCGGCGGTAGTCGACGGGATCCGTCGGCTGCTGGCCCGGCGACGCGCGGGCGGCACGCACTCCCACGGAGATGAGAAGACATGACGAGCCCGGCGGACGTCCCGCACCTGACGCCGAACCAGATCAACGCCCTCGTGGTGCTGATGGCCGAGGCGCGCCAACTCACCAACGTCGAGCTGCGCGAGTTGGCCGGTTTCACGCTGACCGGCAAGGACAACAAGAAGCTCGTCGATCTGGGCCTGGTCGACACCGACAAGTCTCGCCGGACCTTCGCCCACGAGCTGACCGACGAGGGCTGGCGTGTGGCACGTCAGCTACACACCGCTGCCCCGCCGAAGCAGGGCGGCTCGACCACCCGGTCACTGTTCGTCGTCCTGTCCAACCTGCACCGTTCGCTGGACCGGCTCCGGGTCAGCCACGGCGACTTCTTCAAGCAGACCGACGCCACGGCCTCGCCGGCCAGCGAGCCTCGGCACGAAACACCGGCGCCGGCACCCGCAGCCGCGGCGGACGTGGAGGCGATGGTTCGTACGGCGTACCGGGAGCTTGCCCCCGCGCCGGGCGCCTGGGTCGGTCTCGCCGACGTCCGGGACCAGCTTGCCCACACCGACCGGCCCACCCTGGACGCGGCGTTGCGGGCGATGGTCGGTCGGGAGGATGTCCGTATCATCCCGGTGGCGAACACCAAGTCACTGACCCCACGGGATCGTGCTGCAGCCGTTCGCATCGGGAACGAGGACAACCACGCCCTGGCGATCGGCCCGGCGTGATCTCCGACGACCAGCGGGTCGCGCTGGAAGCAGTGAGTCTCAACCCCGCGGTCACCCCCGATGACGTCTGGCGACCCAGCCCGCACAACGTGCCGGAGCTGCACGAGACGGTGGTCGCGGAGATCCTGCGCGGGGTGGCGCGGGCCCGCACCGACGACACGAGCATGCCCCTCGGTGTCGCCATGCAGGGTCGCGCTGGCGCCGGAAAGACGCACCTGCTGGGGGCGGTCCGCGGACAGATCCAGCGCGACGGGGGCTACTTCTTCCTGGTCGACATGGTGAGTGGCAAGACGTTCTGGGAGAGCGTGGCCCTGGCCCTGGTGGAGGGCATGGGCCGCACCCACGTCGGCTGGGGCACCCAGCTGAAGACCTTTCTGCGTCGACTCACCCCGCAGCTCGGCCTGCCGGTGGAGATCCGCGATGCGGTCGCCGGTGCCCGACCGGTGACCCGTGCGCAGCTCGACGCCTTCATCCGGGCACTGCGCGCCCGCGATCGGGAGGTCGGGCGGGACACCCAGGACACCGCTCGGGCCCTCGTCCTGCACGGTGCCATCGACTTCGAGGCACAGGACGTGGGTTATGCCCACCTGATCTCCGAACCAGGCGACCCGGACGCGCGGGCGGCATGGGGGTTGAGCACCGCGGTCCGCACGCCGCAGCAGATCGTGCAGGACATCTCCCGACTGATGGCCCTGACCCTGGACCCCACGGTCATCGCCGTGGATCAGCTCGACACGCTGTTCGCCCAGACCAGCACCTCGCTGCTGAACCACCACAACGGGTTGGAGGACGGCCAGGCCAGGGTGCTCGGCCCGATCGCCGACGGCCTGCTCAAGCTCCGCGACATCACCCGCCGCACGCTGGTCGTCGTCTCGTGTCTGCCGGACACCTGGGTGCTCATGACACGCACCGCGCCCACCCCGGTCGGCGACCGGTTCCGGGTGGCGACCCTGCCGGACCGGATCCCCACCCCGGAGATCGGACAGGCGATCGTGGCAAAGCGCCTCACCGCCGCGTTCGCGGGTCCGCACTTCGTGGCGCCGCACCCCACCTGGCCGATTGCCCCTGCCGCCTTCGCCGACGCACCCACCCTGACGCCACGCGCCCTGCTGCGCAGGGTGGACCGCCATGTCGCCTGGTGCCGCGACCGCGACGAGGTGGTCGAGCTCGACCGGCTCATCGACGGCGCGGACTCGATGCCGACGGAGGGCACCACCGTCCGCGGCGGGTCTGGCGACCCGACGGACGACCGCCGCCTGCGCGACTTGGACGCACGGTTCACCGAGCTGCTCCAGGCCGCGGACGTGTCAGCCGCCGTCGATCCGGCAGGCGAAGACGAGCACATGCCATCGTTGCTCGCCGCCGGCCTGGCCGCCTGGATCGCCGAGCAGGCGCCCACCGGCGCCACCTACAAGTACGATCCGCCGCCCGGTCGCAAGCCGGCGCTGCACGGACGGCTGATCGAGGTGCTCGACGAGGCCACCGAGAACGAGGCCCACTGGTGCTTCCGGGCCATCACGCATCTCAACGCCATCGCCGTCACCGCCCGCGTCAAGGCCGCGTGCACACTGGCCGGACTGGACCGGGACCTCCCACAGCGGCGGCTGATCCTGCTGCGCAACGGTCCGTGGCCGACTGGGAAGCGTACGACCGAGGTTTTGACAGGCTTCGACGCGGCCGGCGGCCTCCGGCGTGGAGTGTCCGAGGCGGACCTGCGGGTCTTCGCGGCGCTCCGGGTAATGGCGACCGAGCCGTCAACGGCCTTGCAGGAATGGCTGGTGGCCCGTCGTCCGGCCAGCGGCACTGAGCTGTTCCGGGCGGTCCTGCCCGGGCCCGACCGGAAGCGCGACGGCACCCCGTCCGCACCGACCGACCCCACGGACCAGGCGACGGGCAGCGCCGATCCCGGTGCGACGAGCGCGCCTGGCAGCCCCGATCCCATCGCCACGAGCGTGCCGGTCGCAGACGTGACCGGTGGTCCGTCGACCAATGCGGCCGGCGTGCCCGTACCCGCGGACGCGGTCGACACTGTGGTCGGCGCGGGCGATCGGGCCATCCTGCTGGGGCGAACCGTCGACGGCGGCCACCCGTTCACGGTGGCCCTGGAATCGTTGCGCCGGCACGCCGTCGTGTTCGCCGGGTCCGGTTCGGGCAAGACGGTGCTCATCCGCCGACTGGTCGAGGAGTGCGCCCGGGAGGGTGTCTCCGCGATCGTGCTCGACCCCAACAACGATCTCGCCCGGCTGGGCGACGCGTGGCCGGAACCGCCGAGCGGCTGGGCACCCGGCGACGCCGAACGAGCCACCGACTACCTCGCACACACCGAGGTGGTGGTATGGACGCCCCGGGTCACCGCCGGCCGGCCGCTGAGCTTCCAGCCGCTGCCCGACTTCACCTCACTGCGCGACTGGCCCGACGAGTTCGATCAAGCCGTCCGCTCGGCCGTGGAGGCGCTCGCGCCGCGCGCCGGCGTCGACCGGTCGAGCAGACTCGCCCAGCAGGGCAAGGCCGTCCTCACCGAGGCCCTCCAGGCGTACGCGCGAAGCGGGATGGTGGGCCTGCCCGGCTTCACCGAGTTCCTCACCGACCTGCCCGAGGGGGTCAGTCGACTGGCCCGTGCCGGGAAGCTCGCCGAGGAACTGGCCGAGGCCCTCAAGGCGGCTATGGTCACCGATCCGCTCTTCGGTGGGGTCGGTGCACCGGCCGACCCGGGGCTGCTGCTGACGCCGTCGCCGGGGCGGCGGGCCCGGGTGTCGGTGATCAGCTTTGTCGGACTCACCTCCGACCAGGAGCGGCAGAGCTTCGTCAACCAGTTGCAGATGGCGCTCTTCGCCTGGATCAAGCGGCACCCGGCCGGTGACCGACCCCTGGGCGGGCTGTTCGTGATGGATGAGGCGCAGACGCTAGCGCCCTCGACCGGCACCACGTCCTGCACCGCCAGCTCAATCGCGCTCGCCTCGCAGGCGCGCAAATACGGGCTCGGGCTGGTCTTCGCCACCCAGGCGCCCAAGGGTCTTCACAACCAGATCTCCGGCAACGCGACGACGCAGTTCTTCGGGCTGCTCAACGCACCCGCGCAGATCGACGCGGCCCGGCAGCTCGCCGAGGCCAAGGGCGGGCGACTTCCGGACATCGGCCTGCTCAACAGCGGTGAGTTCTACGCCGCCGGGGAGGGGTTCTCGTTCGTCAAGGTCCGTACCCCGCTGTGCCTGACGCACCATCCGAAGGCGCCGTTGAGCCCCGAGGAGGTCATCGCCCGTGCCCGCCCGGCCGGCGTCGACGGTTGACCCACCGACCGTCCGCAAGGCGGGCGTCAGGACAGGTCGTAGTCGAACCAGATGCTGTGGGTGCCGTCTTCGTCGACTGTCAGGCCGCCCGCTCCACGGATGCCGGTCAGGCCGCCGGTGCCGCTCGTGGGGACGATCGTCAGGAACTCGGCCTGCCGGTCCTGGCCCGTGGTGGTGGCGGAGTGCACGAAGTTGAAGGTGCCCGCGTTGCCGGCGACACTGCCCTCGAACGACTCCATGGCGACGTACGTGCCGGTGCCGGTCGTGGGATCGAAGGCGGCCGTGAAGAGTGTTTCGGATCGGCCGTCGATCTCTCCGGTGAACGTCTTGCGCTCGACTGACATTTCCGTCGGGATTTCGAGCGCCCCTAAAGCTGATGATGACTGTGGCTCGGGCAGAGGTGCGCGGGTCCGGCCGGCTGTCCGGCTGACTTCGACGGGTGACCCGTCCGGCTGGGTAACCTGACGCCATGATCTTCATTACCGCCAAGTTCCGGGTCCTGGCCGAGCACGCCGACCGGTGGCCGCAGATCGCCGCCGACTTCACCGAGGCGACCCGGGCCGAGCCGGGCTGTCTGTGGTTCGACTGGTCCCGCAGCGTGGACGACCCGACCGAGTACGTGCTGGTCGAGGCGTTCCGCGACGACCAGGCCGGCGCGGCCCACGTGCAGTCCGCCCACTTCCGCGCGGCGCAGGAGACCCTGCCTCCGCACCTGGCCGAGACGCCGCGCATCGTGAACGCCACAGTGCCGCAGGAGACCTGGTCGCTGCTCGGCGAGATGGCCGTCCCCGAGAGCCGCTGACCGCCGCAGGCACGCGGCACCGCCCGCGCCGACCGCATCGAGGCGTTCCTCGACGCGTCGGCGGTCGGTGTCGACCCGTCGTCAGCGCAGCCGGCGGGCGGTGAACCGGGCCGGCGGGTCGGCGATCACATCCTGTGCGGCGATCAGCTGGATCTCCCGGGTGCCCGCCGCGAGTGTCGCTTCGAGCACGGCGTAGACGGAGGCGATGGTGCGCTCCAGCGCGATCGCGGGTGAGCCGGTGGTCCACAGGTGCGCGAGATACAGCGCCGCAGTGACGTCGCCCCCGCCGTTCGGGTTGATCGGCAGCAGCGGCGTGGTCACCGCCCAGGCGCCCTCGTCCGAGACGGCCACCACCTCCAGCGAGTCCGGGGGCAGGTCGCCGTGGAGCACGCTGGTCACCAGGACGTGCCGAGGCCCGGTCGCGCGTACGACGTCGACCGCGTCGAGCACCTCCGCGAGCGAAGTCGTCGTACGGCCGGCGAGGAAGTCGAGCTCGAAGTGGTTGGGCGTGATGATGTCCGCACGCGGCACGACCGTGTCCCGCAGGTACTCGGGAATGCCAGGGCGGACGAACATGCCGCGACCGGCGTCGCCCATCACCGGGTCACAGCAGTACAACGCGGCCGGGTTGGCCGCCTTGACCTGCCCCACCGCGTCCAGGATCACCGCGCCCATGGCCGGGTCGCCCTGGTAGCCGGACAGCACCGCGTCGGCGCCGCCCAGGGCTCCACGGTCCGCGATGCCCTCGATCACCTCGGCCACGTCGGCGGCCGCCAGCATCGGCCCCCGCCACGCGCCGTACCCGGTGTGGTTGGAGAAGTGCACCGTCAGAACCGGCCAGACCTCGTGGCCGAGCCGCTGCAGGGGAAACACCGCTGCCGAGTTGCCGACGTGACCGTAGGCGACCGACGACTGGATGGACAGGATCTTCACCGGCTCATCATGGCCGCCCGGGCGGGCGCCGCACGCGCGGCCCGCCGAATCTGTTGGGTGGCCCACTCGTCGCGTACCCCTCGGTGACGAGCGGGCGGCCCGGACATCGTCGTCCGGGCCGCCCGATGGTTCTCCCGGTCAGCCGCCGAGGCTCGCCGCAGCCGAGGCGATCGACGAGGCGAAGTAGCTCACCTGGGTGTAGACACCCGGGTAGTTGGGCCGAGCGCAGCCGTTGCCCCAGCTCACGATGCCGACCTGGATCCAGGCGTTCGAGGCGTCGCGGCGGAACATCGGGCCACCCGAGTCACCCTGGCAGGTGTCCGTGCCGCCGCTGGCGTAGCCGGCGCAGATCTCCTGTGCGGGGATGAGATCGCCACCGTAGTTGGCGTTGCAGGTGGAGTCGCTCACGAACGGCACGTTCGCCTTGAGCAGGTACCGCTGCTGGCCGCCGCCCTCGCGCGCGGCGCCCCAACCGGCCACGGTGAAGGTGCCGCTGTCGTAGGCGGTCGTGTTGGCGACCTTCAGGGTGCTCAGCCCGGTGACAGGGCTGGCCAACCGGATCAGCGCCCAGTCCCGGCCGGAGCCGTTGTAGCCGGGAGCCCGGTAGACGTAGTTCGACCGGACGGTGATGCGGCTGGACGACTGGAGGTCGACCGTCCCGAGCGTCGCGGTGATGCTGGTGTTGGTGCCGGTCGAGCCCACGCAGTGTGCAGCGGTGAGCACCAGTCGGGCGCTGTACAACGCCCCGCCGCACCCCATCGAGAGTCGCACCATGAACGGGAACTCGCCCTGAGCGGCGCGGGTGCCGCCGACGACGTTCGGCGTCATGGGGTTGTCGGCCGCTGCGGCCGGCGCGGTGAGAGTGAGGCTGGCCGCGGTCACCGCGGCCAACGTGGTGGCCAGCAGGCCAGTGAGGGTACGCCAGCGAACCATGCATTCCTCCGCATCAGGATGGCACGCCTCGTGAGCGCACCCCGTTCGAGATAGCGGTCATCATATTGAGCTGCATTGATTTCTTGCGCCATCCTCTCTGGGTCGTACCACCGGGGCTATGGGTCTCGCCTCGGCAGCAACGGCCGTCAGCCGCCGGGCGTACCCGTGCTCTCCCGGCGGATGAGCCGAAACGGCGTCTGCACGGTCAGCGGTGCCGCGACCTGCGCTCCCTCGATCCGGGCGACGAGGCGGCGCACCGCGAGACGGCCGATCTCCCGCTTGTCCGGCGCGATCGTGGTGAGGGTCGGGGTGCTGAACCGACCTTCCTCGATATCGTCGATCCCGATCACCGCGACGTCCTCCGGCACCCGGAGACCGGCCTCGGCCAGCGCCCGCAGCGCGCCCGCGGCGACCAGGTCGTTGTAGCCGAACACCGCGTCCGGTGGGTCACCGAGCGCGAGCAGGTCACGCATCGCCCGCTTGCCGTCGAGCCGGCCGAACGCGTCGGTGCGGGCGACCAGCCGCGAGCGGTACGGCAGGCCGGCGGCGGCCAGGGCCTCCCGATAGCCGCGTACGCGCAGGTGGGCGGACTGCCGGTCGCCACCGTGCGTGGCGCCGATGAACGCTATCCGGCGGCGGCCGATCGCCACGAGGTGCTGGATCGCGGCGTGGCCGGCGGCGACGTTGTCGATGGCGATGTGATCGTGCGGCACGTCGTAGACGCCCTCACCGATCAGCACGAGCGGAGTGCCCGCGGTCCGGGCCAGCACCTCCTCCCGGCCGATCCGCACCGGACTGAGGATCAGGCCGTCGATGATGTGCCGCCGGGACCCGTCGAGGAGCGCGAGTTCCGCTCCCCGGTCCGCGGCGGTGTTCTCCATGACCAGGGTGTAGCCGAGCCCGGCGGCCTCGGCGATGGCGATCTCGGCGAGCTCGGCGAAGTAGGGGTTGTTCAGTTCCGGGATGGCCAGGGCGATCAGCCCGGTGCGCCCCCGACGCAGATGTCGCGCGCCCAGGTTGGGGCTGTAGCCGAGTTCGTCGATCGCCTGCTGCACACGCAGCCGGGTCCGCTCCCCCACCGGCCGGTATCCGTTGACCACGTTCGAGACCGTGGCCAGCGACACGCCCGCGCGTTGGGCGATGTCCTTGAGGTTGACGCCCATCCACCGACCCTTCGCCAAGGGGACCGCCGAGCCGGGCACGCATCGACGGACAAGGATTGACGGGAGGCCCGGCGCGGCTCTATAACGTTATACAGGCGATGATGGATGTCAATATCCCAGTCCCGCCGACGCGTGGAGATCCCACCGGCATCCGTCGACGACGCCCGTCCCCCGTCAGTGACCACCCGATGCCCACCACCCACGCGCTTCGGGCCTGGCTGCACCGCCCGCGGCGACTCGCCCCTCGGAGACGGCATGACACGTCAGGTCCCCATCCGCCCCGCCCTGCCGCTGCTGCTCATCCTCGCCCTGATCGCCGGCGTTCTCGCCGCGCCAACCCCACCGGCGTACGCCGCACCGGCCAAGACGCCGCCACTGACCACCCCCTGGACCAGCCAGGCGCTGGCCGGCACACCCCTGCCCGAGTACCCGCGCCCCCAGATGACGCGACCGGACTGGCTCAACCTCAACGGCGAGTGGCAGCTACGCCAGTCGGCCACCGACGACGCCCCGCAGTTCGGCACCGCGCTGCCCGAGCGGGTCAACGTGCCGTTCCCGGTGGAAAGTGCGCTCTCCGGCATTCAGCGGGCCGCCAACGACAACCGCAACTACCTGTTCTACCGACGCACCGTCACCGTCCCGGCCAACTGGTCGGGACGGCGGACCCTGCTGCACTTCGGCGCCGTCGACTGGCAGAGCACCGTCTGGGTCAACGGCGTACGGGTCGGCGCGCACACCGGCGGCTACGACGCCTTCACCTTCGACGTGACCCCCCAGCTCACCACCGGGGCGAACGAGATCGTCGTCAAGGTCTGGGACCCCACCGACACCCGACAGAACGGCAGCCTGCCCGCCATCGGCAAGCAGACCAAGACACCCGGCGGGATCTTCTACACCCCCAGCTCCGGCATCTGGCAGACGGTGTGGATGGAGCCGGTGCCCACCGCCTCCATCAGCAGCGTGGACGTCTACCCGAACCTGAGCACCAACACGTTGCGGGTGCGGGTCTTCACCCGGGGCGACGTGAGCGGCCACAGCGTGCTCGCCGAGGCGCTGAACGGGAGCACCGTGGTCGGTTCGGCCACCGGCGGCTTCACCGAGTTCAGCGTGCCGGTGCCGAACGCACGCCGGTGGTCGCCCGACGACCCGTTCCTCTACAACCTCCGCGTCACCCTCCGCAACGGCTCAGCTTCCACTGTGGACCGGACAGCGCACTACTTCGGCATGCGGGAGATCACCACGGGCCTGGTGAACGGGGTGCTGCGCCCCAAGCTCAACGGCCAGTTCGTGTTCCAGGTCGGCACCCTCGACCAGGGCTTCTGGCCGGACGGCCTCTACACGGCGCCGACCGACGCCGCGCTCGCCTTCGACCTGCAGAAGCACAAGGACCTGGGCTTCAACATGGTGCGCAAGCACATCAAGGTCGAGCCACAGCGCTGGTTCTACCACGCGGACCGGCTCGGCCTGCTGGTCTGGCAGGACATCCCGTCGCTGACCGCGCAGGACATCAACCCGACCGACGCCCAGCAGGCGCAGTTCGAGGCCGAGGCACGCGAGATCGTCGACGAGCACCGCAGCTCGCCCGCAGTGGTCGCGTACACGCCCTACAACGAGGGGTGGGGTGAGCGGTCCCTCGCCGACACCCGGCGGGTCGCGCAGAACATCAAGAACCAGGACCCGACACGTCTGGTCAACCCGCACAGCGGCCACAACTGCTGCCAGTCCCTCGGCAATCCCGGCAACGGCGACATCGACGACTGGCACGTCTACCTCGGGCCCGACTCGCCCGCACCGTCGAGCAGCCGGATCGCCGTACTCGGTGAGTTCGGTGGGCTGGGCCTGCACACGCCGGGCCACGAGTACAGCCCGAGCGGCGGCTTCTTCGCCTACGAGTGGCAGACCAGTTCGAGCGCCCTCACCGATCGGTACGTGGGTCTGGTGCAGGGCAGCCAGAACCTGATGGTCGGCAAGGGGCTCAGCGCCTCGGTCTACACCGAGATCACCGATCTGGAGGGCGAGCTGAACGGCTTCCTGACCTATGACCGGCAGGTGATCAAGATGGATCAGGCGCGGGTCCGCGCCGCCAACACCGCCTTGATCAACGCCTCGAAGACCATCGGCAGCTCGGCGCCGGTGGCCCTGCCGGTCAACACCCGGCGGTCGTTGCAGGTGACGACGCCCGGCTTCACCAACCGCTACCTGCGCCACCAGGACAGCCTGGCCTACACCGAGGTGGTCGCCGCCGCGAGCCCCAGCCTGCTCAAGGCCGACGCCACGTACACCATCAGGGCCGGCCTGGCCGATGCCGGCTGCTACTCGTTCGAGTCGGTCAACTTTCCCGGGCAGTACCTGCGCCACCAGAACTCCCGGGTCCGCAACTCGCCGGACGACGGCTCGACGCTCCTGCGTGCCGACGCCACCTGGTGCGCACGGGTCGGGCTGACCGGCTCGGGTGTGTCGCTGGAGTCGTACAACTTCCGGGGCAGGTACCTGCGGCACTACAACTCGGAAGTCTGGCTCAGCAACGGCACCGGCGGCGACGCGTACAACACGCCGACGTTGTGGACCGCCGACAGCACCTGGAACATCGCCAGTCCCTGGGCGCCCTGACCGCTGGCCCCGGCGGGTCGTCACGCCAGAACATCGCGGGGGTTCCGGCCTGGGCCGGAGCCCCCGCGACGCGTGCGGGCGTCGCCGCTCCCTCCGTCGGGCAGGTGGCCCGAGCCCTGCGTCACCTGCCGGTCCGGAGATCGTTTTCCGGTCATGAGGGAGAGCGGCACCGTGATTCCGCCGTCCATCATGGGCGGTCGTCCGCCTGATCCCTTCCTGATGGTCTCGTTGTCGCGCGCAACGGGCATCTCGTCGTGAAATGGGGTCGACCGACGGCAAGGACCCAGGCGCAAGTTGCATCCAGCCGGTTTCAACCGTCCGTTGCAGCACGCATTATGTCGCGGAATAAATAGACGGTAACCAATCTTGACTTGTGCGACTACTCAGCGCACCGTAAAGAGCCAGAGGCAGATGCGCGCCATTATCGGCCCAGACTGACCGATCCTCAAAAATGGAGGCGCTGCCGGTTTCGCGCCGCGCGCATCAGGAGGCTTTCCATGCGGTTGAATCCGTTCGCCGGGGTCTATCTCACCGACCCGGCAAGCATGTGGCGGCGCATTCTCGACGATCCCGACGGTGTGCACTACGCCGAGGATCTGGGGTTGTGGTTGATCAGCAGACACGCGGACGTCCGGCGCGCACTCGCCGACGTCGCGACGTTCGGCAACGCCCTCACGCTCGCCCCGGTCTACGAGGTGTGCCCGGAGGCGATGAGCGTGATCATGCAGATCGACGCGCCCCCCACGACGGCCGCCGCCGACCCGCCGGTGCACCCCCGCACCCGTCGGGCCCTACGGGCGGCCTTCGCCAGCACCCCCGAGCGGGTCGAGGTCGAGTACGGCCCGATCATCCGGCGCCGGGTCGACCAGTTGGTGTCCCGGCTCGCCGCCCGCCGGGGCGATCAGGTCGACCTGATCCCGGATTTCGCCACCGAGCTCCCCCTGCTGGTGGTCCTGGACATCCTCGGGGTGCCCGACGGCGACATCGGGCGGATCCGGAGCTGGGCGGACGGCCAGATCGCGCTCATCTGGGGGCAACCGGAGCCTGCGGAGCAGGTGCGCCTGGCGCAGGATCTGCTGGAGTTCTGGCACTACTGCGAGGAGCTTGTCCGCCGACGGGTGGACAGTGGACACCAGGGCGACGACTTCATCAGCCGCGCCCTGGCATACCGGGACGACGACGACGCGGTGCTGACCGTGCCCGAGGTCGCGAGCCTGGCCTTCAACCTCCTCGTCGCCGGCCACGAGACCACCGCCGGGTTGCTCGCCCACGCCCTCGACCAGGCGCTGTCCAGTCCGCGGCACTGGTCGGAGCTCGCCGCCGACCCGGGGGCCGTCTCCGCGTTCGTGGGCGAGACCCTGCGCTTCGCGCCCGCCATCGACGGCTGGCTGCGGGTGACCAACCGGGACGTCACACTGGGAACGGTGACCATCCCCGCCGGGGCACGCTGCCTGCTGCTGATCGGGGCGGCGAACCGCGACCCCGCGGTCTTCGCCCACGCAGACCAGTTTCATCCACATCGGGCGGACGTGGGCAATCACCTGTCGTTCGGCCACGGCCCGCATTTCTGCATAGGCGCGGGATTGGCGCGGCTGGAAGCCGAAATCGCCATCACCCGACTCACCGAAGCCATTCCCGGCCTCCGCCTGGCGACTGGGCAACAGCGCTCTTACAAGGCCAATGTCGCGTTTCGCGCCCACCACACGCTGCTCGCCGTAATCGATACCATTGCACCGGCCGACGTTCCGGCGGCACGAGGTGAGGCGGCCGCCGAAGCGCACGCCGCCTGACAGTACCGGAGGGCCAACGGGCCTGCCCGCGCGCGGACGAGTGCGGGGAAGGGTGGCTCGCCCGCCCCTGGCCGGCACCGGCAAGGGGCCTGACACGCACCCTTTTCTGCTTTGCCCGACGATCCAGGTCGGTGAACGTCTTCACACCCATCGCGTCCTGGGTTAAGAATTGTCCCCTGTGAATGTTCAGCTCATCAGCCAATCTCGATCCGGCTTCCGCTGCTGATTCTCGAAGCCACGAAGGTGAGCGCATGGAGCACACGTCCCCGTCGAGCCCTGCTCCCCCTGCGGCCAGCGAACGGTTCCGACGGGAACTGCGCAACTGCCGCGTCCGGCGGGGTCTGACCCAGCGGGCGCTGGCGGATCTGGTGCGGTTCAGCCGGGAGACGGTCGCGGCGGTCGAGTCCGGTCGCCGGTTCGGCAGTCACGAGTTCGCGCTGCGCTGCGACGACGTGCTCGGCACCGACGGCCGACTCGCGGCGCTGTGGCCGCAGGTGGCGGCCGAACAGGCGGCGGCCGACGGCCGCCGGGGCCCCCGCGCCTCACCACCGGTCCGGCCGGGCCGGCCGGCGCCACGTCAGCGTGATCGACGCGACGCGCGCGACCCCGGCGCCGTGGTGGACGCGATCGACGAGCTGCGTGAGCTGATCGGGCAGGTGCTCAACGGCCCGTCCGGTCCGGACGACGCACAGCGGCCGCAGCCGCCTGCCGACCCCCGCGACGACCAGCGCTGACCCCACGATCCCGGCTCGACCTCAGGGCGTCACCGGCCGCTGACGTTGGGTACAGATGCTGGTACGGCCAGTTTGTACCACGGCCAGGTCTGGCCTACGAGCGCGGCTTCCGGCCGAATGGGACTTGCATTCGGCAACGTGCGGATAGACCGTCATCGACGAGTCGTGGGAGTCAATCTTGGCGTCGAGCACCCGGTCCCACGCGGCCAGACCCTACCCGACCCGGCGACGCGGTTGGAAGATCGCCGGCCGGATGCGCCTCATCGTCGCGGCACCGCTCGTCGCCGTGATCGGCTTCGCCGGTCTCGCGCTGACCGAGAGCGCACGCCAGACAGCCCGGGCCAGCGACCTGCGGGTCCTGGCCCAGGTCGGCGCCGAGGCCGGTGACCTCGCCTACCGCCTGCAACGCGAACGCATCGCCGCCGCCGACCTGCTCACCTACGGCGGGCCGGAGCAGCAGGACGCCTTCGGTGCGGAGATGGCCACCACCGACGACGCTGTCACGCGCTACCGGAGGCAGCGAGACCGGCTGTCCGCCGACGCCGAGGCCAACAGGGCTCTCCTGCGCCGCATCGACGCGGCCCTGGGCAGCCTCGCCCCGCTGCGCACCCAGGTACGCACGGCGACGCACGCCTCGGTGTCGGCGATGACCTTCAGCTACCGCATCGCCATCGCCGACCTGATCAACTTCCGGGAGACCGTCTCGCACGGCGTGGTGGACGCCCGGCTCGCCGACGGGATCCGGGCGTCGGCGGCCCTGTCGAAGACGGCCGAGGCGATCGGCCAGCAGCAGGTCGCCGTGCTGCGGGCGGTCGCGGGCGGCGAGCTGACCCCGGCCATGCAACAGGACATCACCGCCGCCCGCACCAGCTACACCGAGTCGAGCCTGTCGTTCCTGGCCCTGGCCCCGGCCGAGTGGAGCCTCTGGTGGGAGCAGGCCGGCACCGGCAAGGAGGCGCTCGCCCTGCAACGGATGCAGGACGAGGTGTCCCGGGCCCAACCGGGGTCGCGGTTGCAACTGGAGACCGGCGGCTGGGTGTCCACCACCCAGACGCGTGCCGCCCGTCTGGCCGAGCTGCGAGGGCGGGTCGACGCCGCGGTCCGCGACGACGTCCGGGCCGCGCACACCGACCAGCGCCGCCGGGCCGTCGCCGAGGCGGTCGGCGTCCTCCTGGCACTCGTCCTCACCGCGCTGGTGACCTGGGCCGTCGCCCGGCAGATCACCCGGCGACTGCGCCGCCTGCGGGACGCCGCGAACGCGGTGGCGTTCGAACAGCTCCCCGCCGTCGTGGCCCAGCTCCAGCAGCCGGGCAGCGCCGCCGTCGACCCGGACAAACTGGCCCGCCAGCAGTCCAGCGCCGCCCTCGAACCGTCCACCGGCGACGAGATCGGCGAGCTGGGCCAGGCGTTCAGCGCCGTCCACCAGGCCGCCGTGCGGACCGCCGCCGAGCAGGCCGTCATGCGCGCCAACACCGCCGACATCTTCATCCACCTGAGCCGCCGCGAACAGCGACTCGTCGACGCCGTCCTGGCCCAGGTGGACCTCGTCGAACGGGACGAGACCGACCCCGACCGGCTCCACCAGCTGTACACGCTGGACAACCTGGCGACACGGATGGGCCGCATCAACGCCAGCCTGCTGGTGCTCGGCGGCGTCGGCGTCGGTCGCGTACGACAACGCGACGTCCCCCTGCAACAGGTGCTCCAGGCGGCGCTGTCCCAGATCGAGCACTACGCGCGGATCCGGCTCGGCATGATCGACGGCGACGTCGCCGTGGCGGCCAAGACCGTCGACGAGGTCGTGCACCTGATCGCCGAACTCATGGACAACGCGACGACGTACTCGCCGCCGGCCAGCGAGACCTGGGTGAGCGGCCGGAGCCTCGGTGACCGCGTCATCATCCAGATCAGTGACGAGGGTGTGGGGTTGTCCCCGCAACGGATGCAGCAGCTCAACGAGCTGTTGGCCCGCCCACCGGCGATCGACGTGGCCGCCGTACGGGCGATGGGGTTGGTCGTCGTGGGTCAGCTCGCGGCCCGGCTGGGCGCCACCGTCCAACTGCGACGCGGCCCCCGACGCGGCATCCTCGCCGAGGCGACGCTGCCCGCGACGATCATCCGGTCTCTGCCACCGGAGGAATACCTGCTCGCACCCGGACGGCTCTCGCGGAGGGCGGCCCGCACGGCCAGTGCCCCGCCGCCCTACCAGCCGCGGCCCGAGCCCACCGCCGGGCGACCCCCGGCCGAGCGGACCCTCCCGGCTGCGCCGGTGTTCCGACCGGCTCCCCCGCCCCCGGACCGGGGTGACGCGCCCACCGAGGAGCTCCTCATCTTCGAACAGGTCAACCACTGGTTCCAGAGCGACGTCGCCGAGGGCCACGACGGCCAGGAATGGTCCGGTCCAGCCGACGACGCCTGGCGCACGGCCGCCCAGGCGCACACCCCCGAGGTCGCCACCACCACCAACTCCGGCCTGCCCAAACGGCAACCGCAACGGCAACTCGTCCCCGGCGGCGTGACCGTCCCCCAGCAGCAGCAACGGTCCGAGTACCGCGATCCGGCCCAGGTGGCGACGGCGATGGCCGCGTACGCGCGGGGTGTGGCGAACCGCCGGCGCACCCCGATCAACCTCGGCAACAAATGACGCGACAGGAGAGCACGTGACCGACCAACAGGATCTCGGCTGGCTGCTGGACACCTTCGCCGCGCGGGCGACCGAGGTCAGCCACGCGATCGCCATCTCCAGCGACGGTCTGATGGTGGCCGCCACTCGCGACCTGCCGCCGGACCGGGCAGACCAGTTGGCCGCGACGGGTAGCGGGCTCGTCAGCCTGCTGCGGGGCGCGGCGGCCTTCTTCGACGCCGGCGCGGTGATCTCCAACGTCACGCAGCTCGAGGGCGGCTTCATGTTCTCGATGGCCTTCAACGACGGTGCCTCGTTGCTGGTGCTCGCCGCACCGGAGTGTGACGTGGGCAAGGTCTCCTACGAGATGACCGAGCTGGCCAACCGTATCGGGGACGCCCTGACCCCCGCGGCCCGAGCGGCACTCGCCCGCAGCCGCTGACCACCCCGGCGCCCCCACGCCGGAGACCCCTTCCCTTCCTCTGGAGTCAGACATGCCTCTCACCACGCCTTGGCGCAGCCGTGCCCTCACCGCCGCGCTGCTCGCGGCCGTGCTGACCACCAGCACGGCCTGCGGCAACGACGCGCCGGGCACCAGCGCCAGCGGCTCGATAAAGATCGGCCTGCTCGCCTCGTTGTCCGGGACGTACCAGGCGGTCGGCACGGAGATCCGCGACGGCTTCCAGCTCTACCTGGACACCCACGACGGCAAACTCGGCGGTCGACAGGTCGACCTCGTCATCGCCGACGAGGGCAACGGCGCCCAGACCGCGGTCCCGGCAGCGACCAAACTGCTCAAGCAGGACCGGGTGTCCGCGCTCACCGGCATCGTCGGTGGTGGCTCCGTCGCCGGAGTCACCCCCCTGCTCGACGAGACGAAGGTGCCGCTCGTCGGTTCCAACGGGCGACCGGAACTCAAGGACGTCTCCCGGGTCTGGCACACCTCGTACCTCTCCGACGAGCCCGGGGCCGCGATCGCCCAACACGTCCGCGACAACGTGAAGGGCTCCGTCTACGCGATCGGCCCGGACTACCAGGGCGGCTGGGACGAGCTGCGGGGGTTCACCGACGCGTTCGGGAAGATCGGTGGGAAGCTCGCGAACTCCGACGGCAAGACGACCTTCACCCCGTTCCCGGCCACCACCAACTTCACCCCGTACTTCGCCCGGATCAAGGCCTCCGGCGCGGCAGCCGTCTACACGTTCTACGCCGGCAGCGCCGCTGTCGACTTCGTCAAGCAGTACGCGCAGTCCGAGATCAAGGACGTCCCGCTGTACGCGGCCGGGTTCCTCACCGAGGGCGGCGTGCTCAACGCGCAGGGCGAGGCAGCCCGGGACATCTTCTCCGTGCTGAACTACTCGCCGGACCTCGACAACGCGGAGAACCGCGCCTTCGTGGCGGCGTGGAAGGCCAAGCACGACGGCTCACCGACGACCTACGCGCTCGCCTCGTACGACGCGGCGGCGGTGCTGGACCGGGCGATCGGCGCCGCCGGGAGCGACCCGACTCCGGAGGCCATCAACACGGCCATCGGCCAGCTCGGCCAGATCGCCAGCCCGCGCGGCACCTGGCAGTTCTCCACCACCACGCACTCCCCCGTGCAGAAGTGGTATCTGCGGCAGGTCCGCCAGGACGGGCGGGCGCTGTCCAACACCGTCGTGGGTGACCTCGCGACCGTCGGCCGATGATGGTGGTGGCGGCCGGCACCAACCGGATCGATCCGTACCTGATACCGGCGCTGGACGGGGTCGCCTACGGGCTGCTCGTGTTCGTCGCCGCGTCGGGCCTGGTCTTCTGTTTCGGCGTCGCCAACATCCTCAACCTGGCGCATGGCATGCTCTACGCGATCGGCGGCTACACCGCCGCGGCACTGCTCGACGGCGGCTGGGCGAGCCTGGCACTGGCGCTGACGGTCGGTGTGCTGGCCGCCGCCGCGGCGGGTGTGCTCCTGGCCGGCCTGCTCGCACCGGTCGCCGCCGGTAACCATCTGAGCCAGGCGCTGCTGACGTTCGGTGTGGCGCTGGCCGGCGGCAGCCTGCTCGTCGCCGGCTTCGGTCCCGACGATCCGCAGGTCCTGGTGCCCGCGGCCCTGGAGGGGTCGGTGGTGGTCGCCGGTCACCGCTACGCGGCGTACCGGTTGGTCTTCATCGTCGTCGCCGCGGTGATCGCCGCCGCGCTCTACCTCGTCATGCGACGCACCAGGGCCGGCATGCTGGTCCGGGCGGCCGTCGACGACCCCGAGATGGTCGCCTGTCTGGGCGTGAGTCCCGCGCGGATCCGCGCCGGCGTGCTCGCCGCCGCCGGCGCGCTGGCCGGTGCGGCCGGCGTGCTGGGCGCGCCGATCATCGGCCCCGGCACGGACACCGCCGACACGGTGCTGCTGCTGTCCCTGGTGGTCGTCGTCCTCGGCGGGCTCGGGTCGATGGGCGGCACCCTGCTGGCCGCTCTCGCGATCGGCGAGATCCAGACGCTGGGAGTGGCGCTGCTGCCGTCCGCCGCACCGTTCCTGCTGTTCGCCGCCATGGCGGCGGTGCTGGCCGTGCGGGCGCGTGGCCTGGCCAGCAAGTGGAGGGCGGCATGAGGGACGAGGTGATCCGGCGCGCCCGGGGCGCTGTGGCGGCCCTCGCCCTGGCCGGCCTGGTCATGGCGCCGTGGATGGTGGACGACTACACCACGGCGATCCTCGCCCGGACGCTGGCGCTGGCCCTGGTCGGGGTGAGCGTCGCCCTGCTCACCGGCGTCGCCGGCATGCCCACCCTCGGCCAGACCGCACCGTACGCGGCGGGCGCCTACGCCTGCGCGGTGGTCGGCAGCCGGATCTCCGATGTCGGCGTCGTGCAACTCGCCGTCGCGGCGGCCGCCGGGGCGGTGCTGGCCGCGCTCACCGTGCCGCTCGTCGTCCACGCCCGAGGGGTGATCGTCCTGATGATCACGCTGGCCATCGGTGAACTCGCCGTCACCGTCCTCGGCCGCTGGCGGTCGGTGACCGGTGGCACTGACGGGTTGGCCGGCATCGCCGCGGTCCGCCCGTTCTGGGGGCTCCCGGTCCTGGCCAACGACCAGGCCCGTTACCTGTACGCCCTGGTCGTCGTGACCGTGCTGGTCGGCGCGGTGCTGTTGCTGCTGCGTACCCGGGCGGGGCTGCTGCTGCGGGCCGGCCGGGACGACGAGACACGGCTGCGGGCCAGCGGTCACCGGGTGCCGCTGTACCTGTCCGGCGCGCACATGGCCGCCGGGGCGATAGCCGGCGCGGCCGGCTCGCTCCTGGTCGTCGCCCAGCAGTACATCTCCCCCGCCGATTTCGGCTTCGACACCTCCGCGCTGCTGCTGCTCGGTGTCGTCATCGGTGGCACCGCCTCGGTCGGCGGCGCCCTGGTGGGAGCGGCGCTGGTCATCGCCGTACGGGACTGGTTGTTCGGGGTGCTGCCCGGCCACGCGCCGCTGGTGCTGGGCGCGCTGTTCGTCGCGACGGTCTACCTGCTGCCCACCGGCACGCACCGGGCACGGGGCCGGTGGCGTCTGCCGAGCGCGCCGGCGACTCAGCCGGACGCGCCACCCGCCCGTGACCAGGCCACAGTCCCGGAGCTGCACCGATGATCGGTCTGCTGAACGTCGAGGAGGTCAGCGTGCGGTACGGCTCGCTGGCCGCGCTGGCCGGCGTGGACCTGTGCATCCACGACGGTCAGCGGCACGCGCTGATCGGCCCCAACGGAGCCGGCAAGACGACACTGCTCAACGTGATCGGCGGGTCCACGAAACCCCAGCGCGGCAGGGTGATCTTCAATGGACGCGACCTCGGTCGGCTCGGCCCGGCGGCCCGGGCCCGACGAGGTATCAACCGCATCCACCAGCGACCCGCCGTCTTTCCGACACTCACCGCGATGGAGAACGTGGTGGTCGCCGCGCTGCCCCGGCTCACACCCCACCGCAGGTGGTGGCCGGGTGGACGTCGGCGCATCGCGCAACACCGGGCGGGCCCGCTGCTGGATCAGATGGGCCTCGCCGACGTCGCGACGGTGCCGGCCGGGCACCTCGCACACGGCCAACGACGCCAGTTGGAGATCGCCATGGCCCTTGCCGGTCGCCCTCGCCTGCTGCTCCTCGACGAACCGGCGGCCGGGCTGTCCGCCGTCGAGGTCGGCCGGCTCGTCGAGTTGCTCCAGGCGCTGCCCAGGGCGGTCGCCGTGTTGCTTGTCGAACATCGACTGGACCTGGTGTACGCGCTCTCCGACACCGTCACCGTCCTGCGCGACGGTCGAACGTTGGCCGCCGGCACGCCGGACGAGATCCGCACCTCGCCGCTGGTGCGGCAGGCCTACGCCGACGGGGTGGCCTGATGCTGTCGGTGGATCGCCTGTGCGCCGGCTACGCCGGAGGGATCGTGCTGCACGAGGTCAGCCTGCGGGTCCGCCCGGGCAGCATCCAGGCCGTGGTGGGTCGCAACGGCGCGGGCAAGAGCACGCTCGTGCACACAATCGCCGGGCTGGTGCGAGCCTCCAGTGGTCGCATCGAGATCGGCGGTGTGCACGTGGCCGGTCGGCAACCGCATCGCATCGCCCAGTCCGGCGTCGGTCTCGTCCCGCAGGGCCGGCGGGTCTTCTCCCGGTTGACCGTGGCCGAGCACCTGCACCTGGCGGCCGCGCCGTGGCGGGCACCCGTCTCCGGTGGCGAGGGCTGGACGGTGGCCCGGACCCTCGAACTGCTGCCGAGGTTGGCGGCGCGGCTGCGACACCGCGGCTGCGAACTCTCCGGCGGCGAGCAGCAGATGCTGGCGATAGCGCGGGCGCTCCTCGGCCAACCACGGGTGCTGCTGCTCGACGAGCCGTGTGAGGGCCTCTCACCTGATCTGGCGGCGCGGGTGCGTGAGCTGGTCAACGGTCTCGCCGCCGACGGCCTGACCGTGCTGCTCGTGGAACAGCAGCTCCAGCACGCGATCGACGTCGCGGACCGGGTGGCGGTGCTGGAGTACGGCCGGGTGGTCTACGACCGTCCGACGGCCGAGGCACGCGTCGACCCGGCCCCACTGGCGGCGATGTTGAGCGTCGCCGCCGCCCCACCGCCGCCGCCACCACCCAACCGACCGGCCCCTCGGCTCTGGGCCGACACCCCCACGTCACCCGACCCCTCGGAGAGGTAGACACCCGATGGCAACCGCTACCAGCGATGGCACGTATACGTTCGACAACGGCCAACCGGACGCCGTTCCCCAGATGCAGGCGCTGGAGTCCTTCCTGGACCCGATCACGACGCGTCGACTGGCCCAACCGGTGCTGCGACCGGGAGTGACCTGCTGGGAAGTGGGGGCGGGCGGCGGCTCGATGGCCCGGCGGATCGCCCGCGCTGTCGGCGACGACGGCCACGTGCTGGCCACCGACATCGACCCCACGCACCTCGCGGCGGAGGGCAACCTGCACGTACGCCGGCACGACGTGCGCACCGATCCGCCACCCGGGGACGCGTTCGACCTGATCCACGCCCGGCTGGTGCTGCTGCACCTCCCCGACCGGCGACGGGTCCTGCGTACGCTTACCGGCGCGCTGGCACCCGGCGGGTGGCTGGTGGTCGAGGAGTTCGACTGCACCGCGCCGCTGCGGGTGCTGACCGCGCCGACCGACGACGCCGCGAAGCTCTTCGCGCAGGTCATGGACGCCATGATGGGTGTCCTGGCGGACCACGGCGCCGACCTCGGGTGGGCGCAGGACGTGCACACCGAGATGGCCCTCGCCGGTCTGACCGACCTGGACACCATCACCCACTCGCAGAGCTGGGCTGGCGGCTCGACCGGAGCGTCGCTCTACGAGACGAACTCCCGCCAGTTGGAACCGGACCTGCTCGCCGCCGGGCTGTCACCGAACCAACTGAACGCCTTCCGGCGGCTGGTCCGCGATCCCGGGTTCGCCGTCATGTCGTACCACTTCGTCTCCACGCGGGGTCGCCTGCCGAAATGAGCAACCGCACCGGCCGGGCTCCCCGCCAGGGAGCCCGGCCGCCGCGTGCTCGCGGGTCAGTGGTGGCGGCCCTCCACCACCCGGTAGGTGCGCAGGTTCGGGTCCGCCTTGATCTGCGCCTCGGTGTACTTGATCGTGTCCCAGCCCTTGCCCGAGTAGAGCGCGGTCTGGTCGCCGTACCAGGGTGAGTTCGGGTTGGTCGACTGGGAGTAGGTGAGGATCTGGCGCCCGGACGGCCCGTGCGGGCCCAGCTCCACGGCCATCACGAACGACGAGCCGTGCACCACCTTCGGGTAGCCGACGCCGGGCACCCGGTTGTTGACGATCATGTTGAAGATGCCGGCCTCGGCGCGCCCGCCGTGAATCGGAATACGCCGGTCGCCGCGCTGCTCGGTCTGGACGTCGCCGAGACGCGCGTCGAGCGGGATGCCAGCGAGCCGCTGTACGGCGTCGGCGAGCGCGGTACGTACGCCCGGGTTGGCGGTGTCGAGCCGGCGTGGCGTGTGCACGGGGTCGCTGACGGCGAAGGGCTCCGCGAAGCGCAGCCCGTTGGCCAGGGCGAACTCGGTGAACAGGTGTGCACCGCGGCTGTCCAGGTCGGCGTGCAGATCCCAGCGGGCCAGTGTCGTGCAGGCGGCGCGCAGGTCGACCGTTGCGCCGTTCGAGGCGGTCCCGGTCGGCTGGGCGGTGCAGAGCGCCACCAGGTCGTCGCGGACCAGTTCGCCGCCGTACACCCGGTTGCCGAAGACGGTCCGCCACAGACGGTCGGTGGTGAACCCGCGGCCGGGTAGCCCGTCGATGCCGTCGAGGCGCTGCTGCACCTGATCGAGGCCGAGACGGGTACGCAGGCTGCGGGGGGTGCGTTCGTCGCCGATGATCCGCGCGTAGCCCTCCAACGGGGCCTCGGGGTTGGCGAGCCAGAAGCTGTCGTTGGAGTTGGTGACGTAGTCGGTGCGGAAGCGGACGGGCAGGTTCGCGGGGCCGAGGATGCCGGGCACGACGGCGTCCGGGTCGGCGCCGAGCGCGCAGGCCGACCGGGAGCCGTCCAGGACAGCCTGGCCGCTGCTGGCGTAGAGCGGCTGGAACGGTGCCGGAATGCAGGCGGCGGCGAGGGCGTCGGTCACCCGGGGCACGACCGAGTGGTCGGCGTAGAGCGCCTCGCCCCTGGCGTCGGCGGCGATCACGTTGACCCAGGGCAGGAACTGGTAACGGTCGAGTACGCGCTTGAGGTCCCGGACCGTCTCGGCGCGGCCCATCTGCAGCCAGCCGTCGAAGGCCCGGTTGTTGGTCGCGTTGATGTCGGTGATGGCGTACGCGGTGCTGGCGGTCCAGTCGAAGCTGCCGGGCACCACCACGACCGGCCCGTAGTGGGTGTCGTGGAAGGTCCGGCTGACCGGCACCGTGCCGCCGTTCGGGCCGGGCACCCGCACCGTGACGGTGCGGGTGGTCATCTTCCGTGGTTGACCGTCCACGTAGTAGGAGGTGGGGTCGCCGGGGACCAGCGCGAGGCGGTGCCAGACGAACCGGCGAGCGGTGGAGACGGTGTGGCTCCAGGCGAGGGTGCGATTGTGCCCGATCTCGATGATCGGGTCGCCGATCAGCGCGGCGCCCTCGACGTCGTAGCGGCCGGGCACCTTGAGGTGCATGCGGTAGAAGCGTTCCGCGCCCTCCCACGGGAAGTGCGGGTTGGCCAGCACCATGCCGCCCCGGTTGGCGGTCGCCGCCTCGCCCAGCCCGTACGCGTTGCTGCCCACCCCGGCGGGTGCGCCGTCGACCGACGCGAGCACGGCGGCCGCACCGGTCGCGTCCTGGACGGCCGCCGGGCCGGTGGCGGTGGGCGGGGCGGCGGCGACAATCCCGTCGAGCAGCGCCCCTGAGCCGGCCCGGATCATGCTGTTCCAGGTGGTACGCCAGATGTCCAGCTCGGTCAGCGGGCGAACCCACGGCTTGGCCCGGCATGCCGGGTCGGTGAGCCTCGCCGCGCCGGTGCGGCGCAGGTAGGAGTTGTAGCCGGCGACGAAGCCACGAATCTGGTCACGGACGTCGTTGGACGGGGAGTGCACGCCGTCGCGGCGACCGTCGAGCAGCCGCTCCACCGTCCGATCCTCGATGGCCTTGCGGAAGAACAGGTCGCTGCGCACGTTCGCGTCGGTCGGGCTGGTCGCGCCGAAGTAACGGGAGCGCTCGCCGCTGACCGTCACCGCCTTCTCCGCGATGACGCACAGGTTGTCCTCCGCCTGAACGTATCCGACCCCGAAGCCGAGGTTGGCGTAGCTCGTGGCGGTGATGTGCGGGACGCCGTACGACGCGCGTCGGATCTCGGCCGAGTAGCCCCGGTCGCGCTGGTGCGCACCGGCCGGGGGCCCGCTCAGGCCCACCAGGACCAGGCCCAGGACCACCCCCGCCGCGCCGAGGCGTGTTGATGCTGTCACCGGTTCTCCCCCCGTCGCCCCCGGGCGCCGCTGCCCGAGGGACATTCACGTTGGTCGCCATTCTCGTCACTGCCGTGCCACCTCGTACACCCCGGCGCGCCGACCGCGCGCCGAGCTGCGGTCAGCGGCCGTCCACCGCGAGGTCGCACGGGCTCGGCCGCCTCAGCTAGCCGACTCAGCCGGGCCCTCGCTCACCGAGGAAGCGACTCCTGGTCGGCCAGGACAATCAGGTCGTCGGCGCGGGCCGCCAGCGGCGCCGGCGCCGCGTCGGGCCACACGAGATAGCCCACCGGCGGACCCGACGACCCCCACGTGGCCCCGATGATCGTGGCCAACCCCGCGTCGTCCGGATGTCTGCGCAGGCGTACCCGGGTGCCCGGCGCATGTCCGTCGTCGGCGACGATGAGCAGCGCGTCGAGGATCTGCCGGACACCGGCGACGGGCAGCCCCGGCACGTACGGCTCGCCCGCGTACCCGATCCGCGGCGTCATCATCGTGCAGAGGAGCGCGGCCTGCCGGATCGCTTCCTGGCGGATCTGCCAGTCCGCTGTGTGCTCGGCGACGGCCAGCGCCGCCTCGATGACCGACCAGAGCGCCAGAGGCTGCCGATCGAGCACCCGGCGGGCCTCGCGGTCGACCTCGGCGCAGGCCGTGTCGAGCGCGGTGTCCTCGCCCAGCTCCGCGATCCAGACGAGATCCCCCACCTCGGGCAGCAGCCCCGGGGACTCGGCCGCGATCACCACGTACACCATCGCGAGCAGTTCCACCCGGCCCTCGCCGTGATAGAGCGCGCCCACCCCGCTGCCGGTACGACCACGGCTGGGCGGGAACCGCTCGACGAGGTGCTGCGCGCGGCCATGAGGCAGGACCGCGGCCCGCCTGGTGTCGGACACCCGTTCCTCGAACGACCGCCGCTCACGGCGTTCGACGAGCAGTTGGCGATGGGGATCGAACCCGATCGGATAGATCGTCCGCCCGTACGTGGCGAGGGTTTCGCCGGGTCGCAGCCCCAACGACTCAAGGTGGCGTGCAGCCACCGAGTAGGCGACGCCGGCCTCGGCGGCGTGCTCCCGGATGGCGCGCTTGCGAGCACGTCCCGGGGTGGGGGTCCGCCGTGGTTGGTGATCAGACATGACGCCTCCGGTGCAGCCCCACGCACTCCACCGAGCAGGCGGCGTGACCGGCACGCCGGGAGTCGACACAGCGGCGCGGAGTCGGAGACTCTTGGCCCCAGCATGCGGTCGGGCGTGGGCCACCACATCGGGCGCGGGCAGGCGCTCTGCCGCCGCCAGCATATCGCGGCTTCGACCGCCGGTGCGGCAGCGCAAGCACTGGCCGGCCTGCACGGCGGAAGTCGAGTGCGCACCGCGAGCCGGCCGACGCCGAGCGGTCACCTCGGGACGTGGAAGCGCAGGTGCGTGACGTGCGGTGATTCGATCACCGCGGTGCGTTCGAGTTCGATGTGGTCGGTGCCGAGGTGGTCGAACAGGCGGGTGCCGGTGCCGAGGAACACCGGTACGAGTTGGACGTGGATCTCGTCCACCAGCCCGGCCCTGAGGAACTGTTGTCCTGTGGTGGGCCCGCCCATGATGAGGACGTTCCGGTCGCCTGCTGCCTGTCGCGCCTGGCGCAGCGTGCTGTGGAGGCCGTCGTTCACGAACGTGAAGACGTCGCTCCTCATCCGCAACGGGTCGCGCGACTCGTGCGTGACCACGAAGCACGGCACCGGAAACGGAGTGTCCTGCCACAGGTCCACACCGACATCGAACGTCCGTTTGCCGATCACCACGGCGCCGGTCGTGGCATGACGCTCTCGTACCTGCGCGGCGTCGACCCCGACCGGGGTGACGCCGTCAGCCGCAACAGCGCGATCCCCGTCGACCTGGAACAGCCACTCGTGCAGCCGCTCGCCGCCTCTGCCCATCGGTTGTCCGGCGGTGACGTCAGGGCCGGCGGCGAAGCCGTCCAACGACACGCTCATGCTCAACACAGTGCTGCCCATCGGTGCCCCCCTCAACGTTGAAGCTGCGCCATCTTGGAACCGACCACGCCGTCCTGCCAGCGGTAGAGGTCACGCAGCAGGGAAATCTCGGCGCCGTGATGGATCAGCTCCCTGTTGACGTGCAGGACGATGCCCTCCATGGAAAACCGTTCGGGACCCACGGTGGGCGGGTTCTCCAGGTCGGCGTCCGAGAGCTCGCGGACCCCCGCGTTCCATCTCCCGTACATCTCATCGAGCTGTTTCAGCGCCTCGTCAGCGGTCCCCGCGTAGGCGAATGTCCGGGAGTCGACCTCCTGGCCGCCGAAGTGCCATCCGACCCGATAGCCCAGGCAGGAGACGATGATGTGCGCCAGCCGCCAGGCAATCGTGGTCACCGGCGCCGGCACCGGCACCGGGTCAGGGGACGCGGAGTCCATCGCCCATTCCACCGAACCTGCCGACATCGGTGTGGCCGACGTGCCACGTGGACGGATGCTCCAGCAGTCACGCACCGGCTCCCAGAAGTACTCCTCATCGGCAAGGCCGTGCAGCCGCGGCCGCAGGTTCTTCTGCCAGTGCCGGTCCAACTGGTCCGCGATTCGCTCGCTTCTTGTCACTTCCGCAACCTACACACAACGGAGACCCGGCTACGCCCCTCGCGAACGCCGTCGCCGGCCGGTCTGCGCCGTAGCGGCTCGTGCACGGGGACAGCCGGATCACCGAGGCGGAAAGGCGGCTCGCGTCGACCTCAAGCAGCATGCTCCGGCGATCCGCGCCCGCATCCATCAGGGAATCGACGACGCCGACTACGTGACGGCACTGAAGGTGCTCCGGCAGATGATCCGGAACACGGACGGGCCGGCGGTCTGACCAGGCCCGGTGTGCGCGCGGCTTGATCGACTCGGTTTTGCTGATGTCGGGGTGTCGCGGGCGTGTGGATACCGCGCCTCTGCGAAAGTCGAGTCGATCACTGCCCTCGCCGTGATCGCTCGCAGCGCCCGTGTCAGCCGGTGTCGGTGGCTTGTCAGGGCGGTGTCAGCCGACCCGCGCAGGCTGCACGCATGACAGCTGACCTGGTGATCGAGGCCGAGGGCCTCGTGAAGAACTTCGGGAAGACGAGGGCGCTGCAGGGCGTGGACCTCGCCGTTCCCCGCGGGACGGTGCTCGGGGTGCTCGGCCCCAACGGCGCCGGCAAGACCACCGCCGTGCGCATCCTCTCCACCCTGCTGACCCCGGACGGCGGGAGCGCCCGAATCGGCGGTTTCGACGTGGTACGGGACGCCGAGCGCGTCCGGCAGAGCATCGGCCTCACCGGCCAGTACGCCTCGGTCGACGAGGACCTGACCGGACGGCAGAACCTGGAACTGTTCGGCACCCTGCTGGAGCTGGGGCGCACCGGCGCCCGGCGGCGGGCCGCCGAACTGCTCGACTGGTTCGACCTGACCGACGCCGCGAACCGGCAGGCCAAGACCTACTCCGGTGGCATGCGGCGGCGGCTGGACCTGGCCGCCAGCCTGGTCGGCTCTCCCGACGTGATCTTCCTGGACGAGCCGACGACCGGGCTCGACCCGGCCAAGCGCGAGGACATGTGGGACGTGGTCCGCTCGTTGGTCGGCAACGGCTCGACGGTGCTGCTCACCACGCAGTACCTGGAGGAGGCCGACGCGCTCGCCGACGCGATCACGGTGATCGACCACGGCCGGGTCATCGCGCACGACACCCCCGAAGGGCTCAAGCGGGTGGTCGGCGGGCAGACCCTGGAGGTCCGGCCGTCCGATTCGGCGCACCTGGCCCGCACCGCGGCGATCCTGACCCAGGTCGGCTCCGGCGCGCAGGCCGACGAGATCCGCAAGGGCGTGCTCGCGGTGCCGGTCACCGACGACGCGGCCCTGACCGAGAGCGTCGCGCGCTTCGCCGCCGCCGGCATCGCGGTCACCGAACTCTCCCTGCACCTGCCGAGCCTCGACGAGGTGTTCTTCACCCTCACCGGGCGTACGGCGTCCGTTGACGACACCACCCGCCCCACGGAGGTCGCGGCATGAGCACTCTGATCGACACGGCGCCCACGAGAAGCCGCGCGCTCTCGACAACGACCCCGAACCCCCGCCCGTTCCGGCTGGTTCGGCACTCGTTGGCGCTGGCCAAACGCAGCCTCATCAAGACCTGGCGTACGCCCGAGGCGCTCATCGACGTCACGCTGCAACCGGTGCTGTTCCTCATCATCTTCGTGTACATCTTCGGTGGCGCGGTCGCCGGATCGACCCACGACTACCTTCAGTTCCTGCTGCCCGGCATCCTGGCGCAGACCATCGCCACCGGTGCCATCGCGATCGGCGTCAATCTCAACACCGACATCGCCAAGGGCATCTTCGACCGGTTCCGGTCCCTGCCGATCCCCCGCTCCGCACCACTGGTCGGCGCGGTCCTCGGCGACGTCGTCCGGTACGTGATCGTCACGGTCTCGACCCTCGCGATCGGCTACCTGATGGGCTTCCGGATCGACACCGACCCGTTCCGGGCGATCGCCGGGTGTCTGCTCGCGGTGCTGTTCGCGCTCTGCCTGAGCTGGCTGCCGGTCTTCGTGTCGATGAAGGTGCGCACCCCGGGTGCCGTGCAGGGTCTGATGTTCGCGCTGATCATGCCGCTGAGCTTCGCGTCGAACGTGTTCGTCGGCGCCGACACACTGCCGGGCTGGATGCAGGCGTTCGTGGACATCAACCCGATGACCCACCTGGTGGCGTCGGTACGCGGACTGTTCCTCGGCACGCCGGTCGGCAACCACGTGTGGTGGACGCTCGCCTGGTGCGCCGGCTTCGTCGCGGTGTTCATGCCGCTGGCGCTGCGCGCGTACCGCAAGAAGATCTGACCTGGTCACGGCGTCGGCACCTCGACCTGCCGACGCCGTGGCCGAATGCTGGCCCGGCTGGATTCACCGCCGACGGCAGCAACACCCGGACGGCGTCAGTCGTCGCGCCCGACACCACGATCGGGCGCGGACATGTCGCCCGTCCGGGGTGTGCCGTCGGCGATCCCGTAGCGCAGGTGAACGGTGCCCTTCGGACTCGCGACCGGCGGTTCGAGGAGCGTCACGTTGGTGGGCACCGCGCCACCGTCGAACACCTTCTTTCCGACGCCGAGCACGATCGGGTGCACCCAGAGGTCGAGTCGGTCGAAGAGTTGCTCGCGCAGCAGGGTCTGCACCAGGTTCAGGCTGCCGACGACCTTGATGTGCTGGTGCCGGTCACGGATCTCGCGCACCGCGCCCGCCAGATCCGGGCCGAGCTGTGTGGAGCCGGCCCAGGAGAGGTCGGGTGCGCCCCGGGAGGCCACGTACTTGGGGATGCGGTTGAAGAGGCTGGCGATGGCGTTGTCCTCGCCGCCCTCCTGGTGCGGCCAGTAGGCGGCGAAGATGTCGTAGGTCCGCCGACCGAGCAGCAGGGCGTCCGTGCCCTCGTACGCGGCGGCGACCTGCGCCCCGGCGACCTCGTCGAGCAGGGGCGCCTGCCAACCGCCGAACGCGAACCCCTCCGGGTCCTCCTCGGGGCCGCCAGGCGACTGCCCGACCAGGTCGAGGGTGGCGAACAGCTCGATGTGGATGAGGCCCATGCCCTGCTCCCGATGATTTCGTCGGCCGGCCGGAAGGTGGACCAGCGGCTCACCAGCACACCGGTCCGGGACGCCGCACCGTCACTTCCCGCTCACGATAGACCAGGGTCCGCGCCCAGCTGCGACTTTGACACAGGCTCTTGGGCGAGCAGGTCGTCCATCAGCTCGCGGACCCGGGCGACGGTCGCGGAGACCGACCGACCGCGCCACACGGCCACCAACGACTCGCGTTGCTCCTCGTCCCCGAGGGCGGCGTTGAGTCGTTCGGCGTCGCCGGGTGGGAAGAACGTCCCGGCATGGGTGCCGATGCGCGTCGCGAGCGCGAACAACTCGCGAGCCGCCGCGACGTCGCCCCGGTGCGCGGCGAGTTCGGCGCCGCCCTGCGCCCATGCCCCGATGACCGGCAGGTCCCGTGAGGAGAGCGCCTCGTCGCTGGCGAGGGTCAGTGCGGCGGCCGCGCGCGCGTCGGCGTTCTCTCCCGGCACCGGTCGCACCTGCGCCACCCGCAGGTGCAGGACCGCCACCGCGACCCGGAGCATGGCGCGGGGTTGTGGCGGCGGGCCGGTCCAGCCGGCCAGGATGCGGATCACCCCGTCGCCGTACGCCCGGGCCTCGTCGTACCGCTCGCGTTGCCACGCCACGTGGGCCAGCCCGAGGCACGCCACCGCGGCGTCCACGGCCTCGGCTTCGCCCGGCGCCGCCGTCTCGACCAGTCGCCGCTCGGCGTCCCTGTCGCCGGCCAGGGCGAGTTGCACGTCCAACCGCACCCGGATGGACCGGGCATCCTGCGTGGCACCGATCAGCTCCATGTGGCGGACGCTGCGCGCCAGCCACTCGGCGGACCGCGCACCCTCGCCCGGCACCAGGAACTGCCCGACGGCACCCGCCGCCATCGCCATGCCCCACTGGTCACCGGCCATCTCGAAACGACGGTAGGCCTGCTCGGCGTCGACGATCGACGCCTCGTACATGCCACCGTTCTCCCGGACCGCGGCGCGGGCGAACAGGCCGAGCCCCTGCACGTACGGGTCGGGATGCCCGACCATGCCGACGGTGCCCTTCATGCTCTCCTCCGGGTCGACGGCGTCGAACAGGGGTAGCGCAGTCGCGATGACGGTCAACCGGGACGACACCTCGTCCGGCCGTTCGGCGAGGACTGTCCGAAGTGCCCGACGGGCGAGCACGGCGAGCCGGAGGTCGCCGCTGATGCCGGCGTTGACCCCGATCAACAGGCACATCCAGGCCAGCCGGTCGGCGTTGGGCAGCGGTCTGCCGCTGCGACGGCCGAAGGTGATCGCGGAGTGGAGCCGTCGCTTCGGGTCCTCGACGTGCAGCAGACCCGCCGCCCACCCGGACACCTCCAGGTGCAGTCCGCGAACCGCCCAGAGGTGGAACAGCGCGGTGGCGATCTCGACGGCGGCCGGCTCGTCGTCCTGCCCGAGTGCCCAGCGCAGACCCGCGACCAGGTTGTCCTGCTCGTCGGCGCAGCGGGTGAGCGCGTCGATCTGGCCGGGGCCGACGAACTGGTCGGCGAGCGCGACCGCCTGCTCCCGCGCCCACTCGACCAGGCCGTCCATGGCCAGACCCCGTGCACCCACCGCGTCGAGGCGGGCTTCGCCGTACTCACGGACCGTTTCGAGCATGCGGTAGCGCGGTGGACCGTCCCCCTCGACCAGGGTCAACAGGGACTGTTCCACGAGTGTCGCCAGGCCACGACGGACGTCCGGGGTCTGGGCGACCGCAGCGGCGAGGTCCGCGGTGAACGGCGCGGGGATGACCGCGACCCGCTGGAGCAGGTCACGGTCGTCCTCGGCGAGCAACTCCCTGCTCCAATCGACCATCGCCCACAGGCTCGCGTGCCGCTCCGGCAGGCCGCGCAGGGCGTCGTCGAGCAGCGCGAAGCGGTCGCTCAGACCGGCGAGGACGTCGTCGATCGGCATGCTGCGCAGTCGCGCGGCGGCGAGTTCGAGTGCCAGCGGCAGGTTGTCGAGCCGGTGGCACAGTGCGAGTGCCCGCGTCGTATCCCAGGTGGGCACCGCGCCACCGGCCCTCGCCCGGGTCTCGATCAGGGCGAGCGCGTCGCTGTCCGGCAGGGCGGTCAGCCGGTGGACCAGTTCGCCGGCGAGGCCCAGCGGCGCCCGGCTCGTCGCGAGCACGGTGACCTCGGGCGAGGTCACCGCGACCAGGTCAGCGACGACGGTGGCCACCGCGTCGAGGACGTGTTCGCAGTTGTCCAGCACCACCAACCCGTCGAGGTCGGGTGCCACGGCGCGAAGCCGTTCCTCGGGGCTGAGCACCCGCCGCTCCAGGCCCAGGTTGCCGCCGGTCGCCGACGTGTCCGCGCCTCCGAGGGCCGCGAGCACCGTGGGCAGCACCTCGTCGGACGAGCGCAGGCCAGCCAGTTCGATCACGCGTACCGACCGCCCGGCCGCCGCCGTGCGACGCGTCACCTCGGCGGCAAGACGGGTCTTGCCCGCGCCGCCGGCTGCCACGATCGTCACCAGAGGCGCGTCGGCGAGTCCCTCCACCACGGCCGCGACGTCGCGTTCCCTGCCGACGAGGGCGGTCATCGGCCGGCGCCACGCGGCGGGCAGGGCGATCCGCATCGGCTGCCGGGGCGAGGGCTCGACGGCCGAGGTGGTCAACTCGCCGCGCAGCAGCGCCAGGTGGACCTGTGTGATCACGGGTGACGGGTCGGTGCCGTACCGGTCGCCGAGTTCGGCCCGGAGTCTCTCCACCACCTCCAGCGCCTCCGCCTCCCGTCCCTGAGCGGCGAGGACCCGGACGAGCAGGGCGGCGGACGGCTCGTCCGGCGGTGTACGCGCGACGAGCCGACCCAGGTCGACCTCGTCGAACGGGCCAGCGCCGGCGAGTGCCGCCTGTGCGCGCAGCGCGGCGACGTCCGCGAACAGGCGGGTGTCCTCTGTGGTGTCGAGTTCGGGGACCTCGGGGAACAGGGCTCGCGCCTGATCGGCAGTGCTGCGGGCGGCACCGGCCTCGCCCGCCTGGAGCGCGGCGCGCGCCCGGTCGACGATCGCGCGCGCCTCGACCGCGTCGACGGTGATCTCGTCAGCGGGCAGCCGGTATCCGCCCGGCACCGCGACCACGGGCAGACCGAGACGACGTACCCGGGACACGAGCGCCTGGACGGCACCGGTCGCGTCGTCGGGTGGCGCGCCGTCCCACACGGCGTCCGTGAGCAGACTCGTCGACACCGCCCGTCCACGCGCGTCGACGAGCGCGCGGATCACCGCGGCGAGCCGTTCACCCCGGACCGGTCGGCCGTCGACGGCGAGTGGGCCGAGGGTCGTGATCTGCACGGAACCAGCATCCCCCACGCGTGCACGGACCCGACCACCGACGCTCTCCCCGCGCACCACGACTCCGGGACCGGCTTGACACGCGGGCATTTCCTTAGGTTAGCCTCACCTAATGCAGAGCGAGTTGGCGTCGGCCAACGGGGAGCGCAGCCTGTCCGGCGTCGACCTCCGTCTGGGCTACCACGGTGTGCCGGTGGTGCACGGTGCCATGATCAGCCTTCGTGCGGGTGCCGTGACCGCGCTGGTGGGGCCCAACGGAAGCGGCAAGTCCACCCTGCTGCGGGCCCTGGCCCGGCTGCACCCGATCCAGTCCGGCATGGTCCACCTCGCCGACGGCGTCACCGCCGCCAGCCTCCCGTCCCGGGAGTTCGCCCGTCGGGTCACGCTGCTCGCCCAGAGCCGGCCGGTGCCCAGCGGGGTCACCGTCCACGACGTCGTGGGATACGGCCGCCACCCCTACCGAGGGCGCTGGCGCGCGGAGGATCCGAACGGTCCGGCGGCCATCGCCCGCGCCATGGACGTCACCGGCGTCGCCGCAATGGCCGATCGACCCGTCGACGAGCTGTCCGGCGGCGAGTTGCAGCGGGTGTGGCTGGCCACCTGCCTGGCCCAGGACACCCCGGTGCTGCTGCTCGACGAGCCCACCACGTTCCTCGACCTGCGCTACCAGGTGGAGATCCTCGACCTGGTCCGTGACCTCGCGGACGACCACGACGTCGCCGTCGGCGTCGTGCTGCACGACCTCAACCAGGCAGCCGCCGTGGCCGACGAGGTGGTCCTGCTGCAACAGGGCCGGGTGCGCGCCACCGGCACCCCCGCGGCGGTCTTCACCGAGGACGCCCTCACCGAGACCTACGGGATCCGCATCGAGGTGACCACCGATCCGATCAGCGGACTGGTCACCACCCGCCCGGTCGGGCGGCACGCGATCCGCGCCCTGGTCTGAACACCCCTCATCCCCAGCAGAGAAAGACCGTCATGACCCGTACCCGTTTCACCGCCCTCCTCGCCGTCGTGGCCGCGTTGACGCTCGGCGCCTGCGGCACCACCGAGAACGCCGCGGCCCCCGAGACCTCATCCTCGGCGGCCGGCGGCCCGGTCACCCTCACCGACAGCCGCGGCAAGGAGATCACCCTCAAGGCCCCGGCGACCAAGGTCGTCGGGCTCGAGTGGGGCGAGGTCGAGATGCTGGTCAGCCTGGGCGTCATGCCCGTCGGTGTCGCCGACCCCAAGGGCTACGGCACCTGGGTCACCTCCGCGAAGCTCGACCCGGGTGTCAAGGACGTCGGCACGCGCGGCGAGCCCAGCGTCGACTCGATCGTCGCCCTCCAGCCCGACCTCATCGTGATGGAGGACGACCGGGGCGCCAACATGGTCAGCCAGCTGGAGAAGTACGCCCCCGTCGTGGTCGCCAAGGGCAGTGACGCCACCGACAACCTCGGCCGGATGCGCGCGGACCTCAACATGATCGCGAAGGCCGTCGGCAAGACCACCGAGGCGGAGAAGCTGCTCGCCGACTTCGACGCGGCCATCGCCGACGGCAAGAAGAAGATCGCCGACGCGGGCGCCGCCGGCCGTCCGTTCGCCATGGCCGACGGCTGGAAGGAGGGCAGCACCGTCAGCATCCGGATGTTCGGCAAGGGCTCTCTCGTCTCCGAGATTGGCACCCAGCTCGGCCTCACCAACGCCTGGACCGGCAAGGTCGACGAGGCGTGGGGTCTCGGCCAGACCGACGTCGAGGGCATGACGGTCCTCAAGGACCCGAACCTGCGCTTCTTCTACAACGCCTCCGACGGCGACGACGTGTTCGCCGACGGTCTCGCCGGCAACGCCATCTGGAAGTCGCTGCCCTTCGTCCAGAAGGGCAACGTGCGCAAGATGCCCAACGGCATGTGGACCTTCGGCGGCCCGCTCTCCGGCAAGCAGTACATCGACGAACTCGTCAAGACGTACGCGGTGTGAGCGTGCTGAGCGCACCCCCACGTCCGGAGCCGGCCACCCGGCCGGCTCCGGGCGGACGCCTGGCCGTCCCCCGCGTCGCCGCTGTCTTCGTCGCCGCGATCCTGCTGCTGCTCGTGGTGGGCGCGGTGCACCTGACCCAGGGCACCTCGACGGTCGGCGCCCTCGACCTGCTGCGGCTGGCGACGGGCGCCGACGACGAGGCGGCCCGCGTCCTGCTCGCCTCCCGGTTGCCCCGCCTGCTCGCCGGGTTGGCCATCGGCGTCGCGCTCGGGTTCGCCGGCGCCGCGTTGCAGTCGATCGCCCGCAACCCACTCGCGTCCCCCGACACCCTCGCTGTCAACGCGGGCGCCCACCTGGCGATCGTCGCCGTGGCCGCGTTCGGCGTCTCGCTGCCCGCGCTGCCCGCCGGTGGCCTCGCCTTCTGCGGAGGGCTCGCCGCCGCCGGCCTGGTGATGGCGATGTCCTCCGGTGGCCAGGCCGGCACCACCCGACTCATCCTCGCCGGCTCGGCGACCGCGCTGGCCCTCGGGTCGGTGACGACCCTGCTGCTGCTCCTGTTCGAGCAGGCCACCATCGGTCTGTTCGCCTGGGGCAACGGCTCGCTGGTGCAGAGCGACCTGACGGCCCTGACCCAGTTGGCCCCGGTGCTCGTCGGCGCCGTCGTGGTGCTGATGCTGCTCGGGCACCGCCTCGACATCCTCGCCCTCGGCGACGACACCGCGACCGTGCTCGGTCTCAACGTGCGGCGTACCCGGCTCACCGTCATGGTGCTGGCCGTGCTGCTGTCCGCCGCGGCCGTCACCCTCACCGGCCCGGTCGGTTTCGTCGGCCTGTGCGCCCCGGTGATCGTCCGGCTGCTCGCCCCCGTGGTGCCGGGGGTGCACCGGCACCGGATCCTGCTGCCGTTGTCCGGCATCGCCGGGGTCATCATCGTCCTCGGCTCCGACGTGCTGCTGCGCGCCGTGATGGGCGGGCAGGCCGGTGTCGACATTCCCACCGGCGTGGTCACCACCCTGTTCGGCGCGGCGATCCTCATCTGGCTGGCCCGCCGGCACCGCGACGCGGGCCCCACCCGCCGCCCGCCCGGCGGGCACGCGGCCGTCCGCTCCGCCGCCTTCCACCGCAGCGTCCTCACCGTCACCGCCGTCCTGACCGTTGGCGCCGTGGCGGTCGGCATGCTCGCCGGTGACACCTGGGTGCTGCTCGGTGACGTGCTGAACTGGCTCAACGGCAGCACCGGGCCCGCGTACACCTTTGTGCTGGACCAGCGGTGGCCGCGCGTCGCCGCGGCGGTCCTGGCCGGCGCGGCGCTCGCGGTGGCCGGCACCACAGTGCAGGCGGTCTGCCGCAACCCTCTGGCCGAACCCGGCATCCTCGGCATCACCGCCGGCGCCGGGCTGGGGGCCGTCTCACTGCTCACCTTCGTGCCGCTGGCCGGGGTGTGGGCCGTCTCCGGTGTCGCCGGGCTCGGCGCGATGCTGGCCTTCGCCCTGGTGTACGGCCTGGCCTGGCGCGGCGGACTGAGCTCCGACCGGCTGGTGCTGATCGGCTTCGGCGCCTGGCAGGGCGGCATGGCGGTCATCACCTACCTGGTCGTCGCCTTCGACCCGTGGAACACCGGCAAGGCGTTGACCTGGCTGTCCGGCTCCACCTACGGCCGGATGCCCACCCAGGTGCTGCCGGTGCTGATCGCCCTGCTGGTGCTCACCCCGGCCGTGGTCGCCGCCCGTCGCGAACTCGACCTGATGGCGCTGGACGACGACACTCCCCGGGTGCTGGGCGTCCCCCTGGAACGCACCCGTCTGATCGCGCTCGGCGCGGCGGCGCTGCTCACCTCCACCGCTGTCTCGGCCGTCGGGGTCATCGGCTTCGTCGGGCTGGTCGCCCCGCACGCCGCCCGGGCGCTCGTCGGTGGCCGGCACTCCCGGGTGCTCCCGGTGGCCGCGCTGCTCGGCGCGGCGCTGGTCAGCATCGCCGACACCGTCGGCCGGACGCTCATCGCTCCGGCCCAGATTCCCGCCGGCCTGGTCACCGCCATGATCGGCGCCCCGTACTTCGTCTGGCTGCTGTGGCGGTCACGCGCAAAGACGACCAACACCCGGTAGACGCCGGACCGAACCCGGAGAGGCACCCATGACCAACACCCTGCCCATCGCCCCGTGGCGCGTGTTCACCGTCACCGTCCGTGCGGTACGCCGACTCAGCCCGTCTTTTCTCCGGGTGACCTTCACCGGAGTGGACCTCGACCGCTTCGCCGACAACGGCTACGACCAGCGCATCAAGTTGGCGCTGCCGCTGCCCGACCAGCGCGGGGTGGATTTCCCGGAGGGGGCGGACTGGTACGCGCAGTGGCGGGCGCTGCCCGAGCACCGGCGTAACCCGATCCGCACCTACACCGTGCGGGCCGTCCGACCGCACCTGGCCGAGGTCGACGTCGACCTGGTGCTGCACGGTGACGGCGGGCCGGCGACACGCTGGGCGCGGCGGGTGGGCGCCGGCGACCAGATCGCCATCGTCGGGCCGGACTCCGGATACGACGGCAACCACGGCGGGGTTGAGTTCCGACCGTCGGACGGGAGCTGCCTGCTGCTGGCCGGGGACGAGACCGCCGTGCCGGCGATCGGCAGCATCTGCGAGCGACTGCCCCTCGACACCCGGGGCGTGGTTCTGCTGGAGGTGCCCGACGGCGAGGACGTGCTGCCGCTGGTGGCGCCCCCCGGCGTCGAGATCCGCTGGATGACCCGGGGTGTCGACGGGTACGGCAGCCGGCTGGTGCCCGCCGTCGCCGCCGCGGCCGACCAACTGCTGGTGCCCCGCGCGTCGGCGACCAGGCAGCCTGTCCCGGACGTGGACGTGGACACCGAGATCCTCTGGGAGGTGCCCGAGGAGGTGGCCACGGCGCCGCTGTACGCGTGGCTGGCCGGGGAGGCCGGCGTCATCCGCACACTGCGCCGGCACCTGGTCGCCGAGCGAGGTCTGGACCGGCGGGCGGTGGCCTTCATGGGCTACTGGCGCCTCGGCCACGCCGACGCCAACTGACGCACGAGGTGCGTCGCAGGCCGCACGGTGCGTACAGTTTCGGGTCGGACTTGGGGCGAGCCGGCTGGATCCGGCACGGGATACGGGACGAGACAAAGACGCATGACGGTGGACAACATTACCGAAAACGGTCAGGACGGCATTGACCGAAGCCGGCTGGAGGCCTGCCTCAGCGTCTTCGAGGCGTTGGAGGCGCTGCCCTCCGACCACCCCGACGTGGTGCGGGTCCAGCGGGCCACCGCGCGGCTCTACAAGGTGATCAAGCAGAGGCGACGCGAGGAACGGCGGGACGCCATCCTCGCCGCCGACCGGGCGGTGACGGAGGCCACCGCCACCGGCGCTCCGGGACGCATCGACGACGAGACCCAGGGCATCCCGCTCGCCACCTCCGTCGCGGGCGAGACGGCGGGCTTCCTGCACAACCCACGCGGCTGCTACGTCTGCAAGCAGCGCTACCGCGAGGTGGACGCCTTCTACCACCAGCTCTGCCCGTCCTGCGCCGCGCTCAACCGGGAGCGCCGCGACGCCCGTACCGACCTGACCGGGCGGCGCGCCCTGCTCACCGGCGGCCGGGCCAAGATCGGCATGTACATCGCTCTGCGGCTGCTGCGCGACGGCGCCCACACGACGGTGACCACGCGGTTCCCGCACGACGCGGTCCGCCGGTTCGCCGCGATGCCCGACAGCGGGGACTGGCTGCACCGCCTGCGCATCGTCGGGATCGACCTGCGCGACCCCGCCCAGGTGATCGCCCTCGCCGACTCGGTCAGCAGCCAGGGCCCCCTCGACATCCTGATCAACAACGCGGCGCAGACCGTCCGCCGCTCCCCCGGGGCGTACGCGCAGCTCATCGCCGCGGAGGCCGCGGCCCTGCCGGACGGCCCGCTGCCAGAGCTGATCACCTTCGCCAAGCCGGACGGCCAGGGCGGCCCGGTGGGGAGCCTGACCGCCGCGCCACAGTCGACGGCGCTCACCCCGCACGCGCTCACCGCACTGGCACTCACCAGCGGTTCGGCCTCGCCGGAGCGCATCGCGGCGTCCACGGCCATCGACGCCGGTGGCCTCGTACCGGACCTCGACTCGGTCAACAGCTGGGTCCAACGGGTGCAGGAGGTGGACCCGGTCGAGTTGCTCGAGGTGCAACTGTGCAACGTCACTGCGCCGTTCGTGCTGGTCAGCCGGCTGCGCCCGGCGATGGCCGCGGCGGCGGCCCGCCGCAAGTACGTGGTGAACGTGTCGGCGATGGAGGGCCAGTTCGGCCGGGGCTACAAGGGGCCGGGGCACCCGCACACCAACATGGCCAAGGCCGCGCTGAACATGCTGACCCGCACCAGCGCCGAGGAGATGCTGACCGACGGCATCCTGATGACCAGCGTCGACACCGGCTGGATCACCGACGAACGCCCTCACCCGACGAAGATGCGACTGGCCGACGAGGGCTTCCACGCCCCACTGGACCTGGTCGACGGCGCCGCCCGGGTGTACGACCCGATCGTCCGTGGCGAGCTGGGCGAGGACCTGTACGGCTGTTTCCTGAAGGACTACGCACCCTGCGCCTGGTGATCGCCCCGCGCCTGGTGATCCGCCCCGTTCGACGAGGAGAAGAAACATGTCAGCTGACCGTGACGCGTGGCCGACCCTGGACGAGCTGTTACGCGAGGAGGGCGAGCTGGAGCTCGCGGGCCTGTCCGAGACGGACGCGTACGAGCTGGGGATGCTCGCCGTCACCGCCGCGACCGAGCAGCGGTTGCCGGTCTCGGTCGGGGTGTGGCGGGCCGGACGCCAACTGTTCCACTGTGGCCTGCCGGGGTCGACGGCCGACAACGACGCGTGGCTGCGCCGCAAGGGTCGGGTCGTGATGCGGTTCGAGCACTCGTCGCTGTACATGGCCCGGTTGTGCCAGGACAAGCAGGTGACGCTGGCCGAGAGGTACGGCCTGCCGGCCTCGCGGTACGCGGCGGCCGGTGGCGCGGTGCCGCTGCGCGTCCGTGGCACCGGCGTGGTGGGCTGGGTCGGTGTCTCCGGGCTGCCGCAGCTCGACGACCACCGTTTCGTCGTCGACGTCCTGCGCAAGCTCCCCCGCTAGACGATCGGACCCGGCGGCCTCGTCACGAGGTCGCCGGGTCGTCAGTGCTCAGGTGCGGGGTCGTCAGCGGGCGCGTCGGTTGGCGCGCAGCGCGCCGAGGAGCACGCCGGGCCGGGCCAGCGCCCGTGGGTGCTCGCGCATCGAGACCACGTCGTTGAACCGGCGGGCGGTCGCCACGTCCGTGACGGTGGCGGCGATGATCTGCCGACTCGCCCAGCTGGAGATCCGGTAGCCGCGCGGGTAGGGCCCGTCGACGTGGGGCAACGCCAGGTCGGCGGAGGTCGAGATCGACCACGCCGCGTCGACCACCACCTGTTGCAGCGCGAGGAAGTGGTGCGCGGGCGCCCGCAGATCGGGGCCGGACCGCAGATACATCGACAGGCAGGCCGCGTGCAGGGCCGCCGACGTCATCCCCTGCCCGTACACCGGGTTGAACGACGCGACGGCGTCGCCGACGCTGACCAGGCCGGCCGGAAACCGCTTCAGCGCGTGGAAGTCCCGTCGCCGGCTGTCAGCGTGGTGGTAGGTCTGGACGTCGCCGAGCATCTCCTGGTCGGCGAGCTCGCCGAACTCCGGTGGGAACTGCTCCCGCAGACGGCGGACGAAGTCCTCCGCGGTGCGCCCCGGGCGGTTGTCGCCGTAGCCGGCCATCATGGCCATCCACCGGCCGTCCTCAATGGCGAAGAAAGCGGCCCCGGCCACGTCCAGCCCCATCTGCGGGGTGTGCAGCGCCAGCACGACCGTCGAGGGCGGGGTGACCGCCGGGCGTCGGAACAGGGCGGTCGCGTAGTTGAGGTGCGTGGTCATCCGCCGGGTGACCGGCCGGTCCCAGCCGGCCTGCTCCAGCCAGTCCGAGAGTCGGCTCGACCGCCCCATGGCGTCCACCACGAGGTCGCCCCTCTCGACGCCGACGACCCCGCCGACCTCGCAGCGGACACCGGTGACCGCGGCGCCCTCGAACACGAGGCCGGTGGCTCGGGCGGTGACCGTCTTGACGTTGGGCAGCCGCAGCACCTGCTGACGGATCAGCCCCTCCAGCAGCGGCCGGCTGCCCGCGAGGCTGTCGGCGTCGTCGGGGACGACGACCTTCGCGCGGCCGTCGAGGTAGTTGCGCCGGGCCTCGGGCGGCGCCTCGATCGCCCCGTGCGTCAGCGCCTCTTCGCGGAATCCGGGGAACAGGCGCTCCAACTGGAGAAGGCCGCCGGGCAGCAGCGCGTGCAGTTGCGTCCCCTGGGGGACGCCGGGCCGGGCGCCGGGCACCTGGGGGTCGTCCCGGTCGATGATGACGACGCTGTCGGCGTGATCGGACAGCACCCGGGCGGCCAGCAGGCCGGCGACGCTGCCACCGACCACGACGGCCGTACCCATCATCGGGGCGGCCTGGTCAGGGGGTCGAGCCGCGTTCAGCTCTGCGAAGACCCGGGATGGGGAGAGGGACATCGTGCTCTCCAAGGGATGCGAGGTGTGTGCCCTCCGCCGTGCCCGCCAGCGTTCGGTGCGCGGTCGGACCGGTGGACGGTCGTTCGGCGTGACGCTCGCCGATCGTCGCACAACCCCACGGTTGTCGACCGACCGTGTCCGGCAGGTGACCACTTGTCGGCCGATGGGATGGACGACATCGACGTTCGGCCGGCCCGGTTGGCGTGCGTCAGTGTCAACTGTCACGATCTCCGGCATGCTCGTTGCGCGTCGTACTCTGCTGGGGGCCGGCCTGGCCGCTGCCACCTCCGCCATTGCCGGGTGCGGCGACAGTGGCTCGCCGGACCCGGGTGTGGCCGGTCCCGGTGACGCGGTGACCGCGACCGACGCCGCCGGCAACCGGGTGGGTTTCGGCGCGGCGGGGAACGCCACGTCGCCGTCGGGCTCTCCGAGCGCCACCGCGTCCCCGAGCGGCGCCGCCGCGCCGGCCGGGCAGGCCCGCTACGCGCAGGACGTGACCGCGCTGCTGCGGCGGCACCTGCCCGCCACACCGCAGACCGTCCAGCACAAGGGCTTTCCCGGTGCTGTCGCTGTCGTCCTGGTCGACGGGAAGACAACTGTGCACACCGCGGTCGGTGAGGCGCTGCGCTACGGCGCGGGCCCCAAACTGCTCGCGGCGGGCCAGCGCGTCGAGATGCGCCCCGACTCCGTCTTCGACCTCGCCTCGGTCACGAAGGTGTACACGGCCATCCTGCTGTTGCAGCAGGTCGACAAGGGACGCGTCGACCTGGGCGCGCCGGTCCGCGACTACCTGCCCGCCTTCACCGGCGCGGGCACCGAGCGGGTCACCGTCGAGATGCTCCTCACCCACACCAGCGGTCTGCCCGTCGGCGCCAAGGTCACCGGGCTTGCCGACAACGCGGCTCGCTGGAACGCCGTGCTCACCACCGGGCTGGTCTCCGATGCCGTGCCCGGCAACACGTTCCGCTATTCCAGCGTCGGGCTCATGGTCGCCGGCAAGATCGTCGAGAAGGTCACCGGCCAGCGTCTCGACCAGGCGCTCAAGAGCGGCCTCACCGGCCCGCTCGGCCTGCGCGACACCGGCTTCAACCCGAACACCTGGCTGTCCGGCAGCGCGAAGGCCGGTCGTCTCGTCGCCACCGACGCCCGCTCGTCGCGGGGTCTGCTCCGGGGCACCGTCCATGACGACGTCGCCAACCACCTCGGCGGTGTGGCCGGCCACGCCGGCATCTTCGCCACCGCCACCGACCTGGCGGCGATCGGTCAGATGCTCCTCGACGGGGGCACTTACCAGGGTAAGCGGGTCCTCTCGGCGGCGACCGTACGCCGGATGCTCACCAATCAGAACTCCGGGAAACCCGCCGTCGACCCGGAGCGGCCCAATCGGACCGCGGCCCACGGTCTGGGAGTGGTGCTCAACCAGAGCTGGTTCATGGGTCGGCTCGCCTCGGCCCGGACGTTCGGCCACACCGGTTTCGCCGGCCCCTCGCTCCTGGTCGACCCGGGCCGCAGACTCGTCCTGGCCCTGCTCACCAACCGCGCGCATCCCAACTGGAGCTGGGCGAACCCCGACCCGGTCCGCGCCGCCGTCGGCGACCTGCTCGCCAAAGAGGTCAACTGACCGAGGAAGGTGTGGACCGCCGCGCCTCACCCTGACACGATACTTGCGCTAACAGTGCACATACTTTGTCGCTCAGGGTGGAGGACCGATGCACACGTTCCGCCGGAGACTGCTCTGCGTGCTGGCCGGAGGCGCCCTCGCGGTCGGCTTGTCCGTCGCCCCCGTTCCGCTCGCCGCCGCCGACGCCGCAGCCACGCCGACGTACCGCCCAGTGATCTTCGTGCACGGCAGCGCCGGGTCGGCCTCGCAGTTCCAGACCCAGGCCAAACGACTCGCCAGCAACGGCTACCCGATCGACATCATCGAGGCCCACGAGTACGACTCGCCGAACATCGCCACGATCCTCCCCCAGGTGTACGCGGGGCTCGACACGCGGATCTCCCGCCTGCTGGCGACGACCGGCGCGGACAGGGTCGACCTGCTCGCGCACTCCCTGGGCACCTTCGTCCTGCAGGGTTACCTCACCAGCTCACCGGCGCGTGCCGCACGGGTCGCGCACTACGTCAACCTGGACGGGCGCACCGCGACGTCCCCGCCGGGCGGTGTGCCGACGCTCGCGATCTGGGGTGAGGGCGATCCGGCCCGCGCCATCGTCGGCGCGACGAACGTGCACCTCCCGGACCAGTCCCACACGCAGACCGTGTCGTCGGCGGAGTCGTTCGGCGAGATCTTCCGCTTCCTTCAGGGTCGCGCGCCACACACCACACGGATCGTGCCGCAACTCTTCGGCACGGCCCAGGTCTCCGGTCGCGCGGTGCTCTTCCCGAGCAACGTCGGCGTCACCGACGCCACCCTGGAGGTCTACCCGGTCAACTCGCTGACCGGTGGTCGATTGTCGGACCGGCCCACTCATCGGCTGCCCCTGAGTGGCGACGGCGCGTTCGGCCCCGTCCCGGTGCTCGCCACGGCCCGCTACGAGTTCGCGATCGTGCGCGCCGGCGCGCCGACGCACCACTTCTACGCCCAGCCGTTCCTCCGCTCGGACTCGTTCGTCCGCCTGGCGACCAGCGTGCCGGGCGAGGGACTCGGCGCGCTCGTGGACACCAGCGACCGGCACACTGCGCTGACGATCCAACGCCAGAAGGAGTGGTGGGGCGACCAGGGCGACGCCGGTGACAACCTCTGGATCAACGGCCGGGATGTCCTGAACGCGGCGAACACGCCGCGGGTCAAGCGGACGATCGCCATCTTCGCGTTCGACGACGACAGCGACGGCGTGACCGATCTGACCGCTCCCCTGCCGGAGTTCTTCAGCCAGACCTTCATCACCGGCGTCGACCTGTTCATCCCGTCGACGCCGGCGCACCTCGGCCTGGTGCGGATCACAGTTGGCCAACGCGGCGGCGGGTACGACGTGATCAACCTGCCGAACTGGAGATCGAGTGCCCATCGCGTGACAGTCAGCGTCGACGACTTCTGACCCCGGCCGCGGGCGGCCCGGTCACGTCAGCTCCCGACGGTGGCCGGGACCCGCTCACGCGTACGGCGTCCGACGGCGAAACTGACCATCCCCAGGGCCAGCCCGACGATCGCCAGGACGACGCCCACCCGGGCCGGCGCGAGGTAACCGAGCCCGGCGGCGATGGCGACGCTGCCCAGGGCCGCGCCCAGACTGTTCGCGATGTTCATGGCGGACTGGTTGAGCGCCGCGCCCATCATCTGCGCTCGGGGGGCGACCGTGATCAGGCGCGCCTGGAGGACCGGCCCGAGATAGAGGCTTGTCGCGCCGACCAGGAACGCGCCGACGAACAGGCCGACGCGAGTCGACGCGACGAGGCTGAACGCGGCGATGCTCACGGTCATCGCGACGAAGCCGATGACCATGCTCCGTTGCAGGTCACGGTCGGCGAACCAGCCACCCAGGGCATTCCCCACGGTCATGCCGAGCCCCACCGCGACCAGGGCCCACGGCACCGTCGCGGCCGAGAGGCCGGCCACGTCGGTGGTGACCGGCGCGATGTAGGTGTTGACCGCGAAGAACCCGGCAAACCCGACCGCCCCCGTCGCCGCGACCAGCCAGACCTGCGAGGACCGCAGCGACCTCAGCTCGGCCGCCGGCGAGCCGTCGACCGTCGCGGCGACCTCCGGCACGACCGCCAGCACCGCCAGCAGCGTGAGCACGAAGACACCGGCGATGACCAGGTACGCGACGCGCCAGTCGGCCGCCTGCCCGAGCCGGGTGATGAGGGGTACGCCGACCACGTTGCTCACGGTCAGGCCGCTGAGCACTGTGGCGAAGCCGCGGGCCTCGTTGCCGGGGCCCATCAGGGTCGCCGCGAGCAGACCGGCCGCCCCGAAGTACGCCCCGTGCGGCAACGCCGCCGCGAACCGGGCCACCAGCACCAGGTCGAAGGTGGGTGCGATCGCGGAGGCGACAGTGCCGACGGCGAAGAGCGCGAGCAAACCGAGCACGAGCTTCTTGCGGGGCAGGCGGGCGCTCAGCGCGGCGATCAGGGGCGCGCCCACGACCACGCCGAGGGCGTAGGCGGTGATCGTCCATCCCGCTCGGGCGACCGCGTCCGAGGACGACCGGGCGTACTCCTGCGGGAGCAGGCCGCGCGCGATGTCGGGCAGCAGGCCCATCGCCGCGAACTCGGTCAGGCCGATCGCAACGCCACCCAGTGCCAGCGCGACCAACGCCGCCGCCCGTCGACCTCTGCTCAACTCGATCACTGAAAAAATTTAGCAACAGCGTTGCGTAATAGGCTGGTGAGATGACCCGCATCACTGCCGACGTGAGCTTCCTGCGCGGCTACAACCAGGCACGGGTCATGGCACTGGGGCGCGCCGTGCGAACGTTCGAGCGGTCGACCGTGGTCGAGGCCACCGGGCTGACACCCCAGGCGGTCTCCAAGGTCATCGCCCGCCTGAGCGCCGACGGCCTGATCCGTACCGCCGGTGTGCGCCGTACGGGCATCGGCAAGCCCGCGGTCGTCTACGAACTCGTCCCCGACAGCCGGTACGCGATCGGCGCGCACGTGGCCCGGCGCACCCTGCGGCTGGTCATGGTCGACCTGGCCGGCACCGTGCACCACTCGACGGTCAGCCCACTGCCCGGCGACTTCACCCCGGAGCAGCTGCTCGACGCCCTGACGGCCGGCATCGACGCGATGACCGGCAGCAGCGACGTCCGGGGCCGGCTCACCGGGGTGGGCATCGGCATGATCGGCCCGCTGGACCACGCCAACGGCCTGGTCCGTGACGCCCACGGCCTGCGGCACTGGCACGACGTACCGCTGCGCGAGATCGCCGAGAAACACCTCCGCCTGCCCGTCCACCTCGACAAGGACGTCACCGCCGGGATCACGGCCGAGGCCTGGCGCCACGGTGCCACGTTCGGCGACGCGGCACTCATCATGATCGAGTCCGGCATCGGTGGCGGATTCTGGCTGGGCGGCACGGCCCACCGGGGCGCGCACACCAACGCGGGCGAATTCGGCCACACGGTCGTCGACCTGAACGGACCTCGCTGCGTCTGCGGTCGCCACGGGTGCCTGGAGATCGTGCACAGCCAGGCCGCCGATGCCGGAGACATCGACCGGGCCGCCCACGTCGTGGCGGTGGGCGTGGTCAACCTGCTCCAGACACTCGACCTCGCCCACGTGGTGCTCGCGGGCGCGGATCTCCTACGGCATTCGCGGACCTACCTCGCGGCGGTCACCGAGGCCGTCCAGGCCGACGCGCGACGCGCGGACTGGCTCACCACGAAGGTGACCCTGTCCAGCCTCGGCGCCGACGTCATCGCCGCGGGCGCCGCCATGCAGGTCCTCGACCAGCACTACGGCGTGCCGGAACTCGCCCCGGCCTGAGCCCCGACCACCGACTCGCCGGGTCGTCGCTCACTGGCAGACGCGCCACTCACCGTCCTCCTTGACCAGCACCATGGTCTGCGTCATCCGTGCACCCGTGGCCTCCTGGACCATTTCGACGGTCGAGGTCCCGGTGACACGCCCATTGGAGTTGTTGACGAACACACCGACGATCTCGTAACTGCCGATCTTCAACTGGGCGGCCTGGATGCGGGCGAAATCGGCCTGCGTCATGGTCTCGCGTATCTCCCCGCACAGCCGCCCGTACGCGGCCGGGTAGTTGCCGGCCCGCACGTCGTCGATGTACGCCGCCGTGGCCACCCGGACCGGTTTGACGGCGTCCTTGATGGAGCGGTAGAACCAGAACCCGCCGCAGACGCCGACCACGCAGCACACCGTCAACACCACGCCAACGACGATCAGGACGGTACGAGTCGTCCGGTGGGGCTTCCGGCTGGGAACCATCATCGGCTCGTACGTCATGACCCGGAGGGTAAGGACGTCCGGCAAGTGCGTTGAGTCTGTCGGACACCTGCCGGTTCAGCCGCCGGAGGCGGAGGGACCGGACGTCGGCGAGCCGCCGCCGACCGCGTCCGCGTGCGGCACCGGGGTCGGAGCCGGTCGAAGAGCGGCGGGTACCGGCAGGGCGCTGCCCTTGACGAACTGCTCCCAGCTGGTGTTCCAGGCCGTCCACCCGTTGCCCGGTTGCAGCCGGACCTCGGTGCCGGTGAAGGTGACCAGATCACCGATCTGCGTGACGCCCATCAGCCAGTCGGCGGCGGCAGCCGAGACGTTGGTGCAGCCGTGCGACACGTTGCGGTGTCCCTGATCCGACACCGACCAGGGCGCTCCGTGGATGAACTCGCCGCCCCAGGTGAGCCGTTGGGCGTCCTGGACGTCCACCACGTAACCGCCGTTGGGCTCGCCGCGCGTGTCGAACCTGGTGCGCTGGTGCTTCTCCATGATCACCATTTTGCCGCTGGAGGTCGGCGTGCTCGGCTTGCCGAGGCTGACCGGGATCTTGCGGATCAGCTTGCCGTCGCGCAGCACGCGCATCTGCTTGGTGGCGTTGTCGACCTCGATCGCCACCTGCCGCCCGATCCTGGACGTCGCGGTGCGGTCGGCGTCACCGACCCGGTTCCGGCCGATCGGCAGACCCTGCAGGCCGGCCCGGACGCTGATGGTCGTGCCCGGCCGCCAGAAGTCCGGAGCGCGGTAGTAGACCTGACTGCCGTCGTCCACCCAGGACCAGACACCCGGCTGCGGTGGGTTCGTGGTGACGAACAACCGGCGCTGCACATCGGCGCGAGCCGCCTTGGCAATGGGCGGATCGAAAGCGAGGGTCACCGGCATCGCCGTGCCGTACGTCCGTCTGTCGGCGAAATACAGCGTGCTGGTCACCTGCGGCTTCGTCGACGTCGCCATGGTGGTGAAGGTCGTCGTGCGGGTGGTGGTCACCCCGGAGTCGCCGGTAGCGGTCACCTCGGCCGTGTAGGTGCGCTGGGGCTGCAACGGAACGGTCGGCACCCACGCCGAGCCGTCCTCCCGTGGCTGCGCCCTGACCAACATCCCGTCGTCGTCGGCGATACGCACGGCGGTGATCGTCCCGCCCTTGACGAGCACCGCGACCTCGGCGCTGAGCGGCACGTTCCGGGACCGGTCGGCGGGCGTGAGGGTCAGCTCCGGCGACGGCACCTTCCGTTCGGCGGGCCGGGCGGCGGGCTTCCGCTCGACGGTGCATCCGCCGAGGACCAGGGGTGTCGCCGCGACGGTCACCACCACGAGCGCCATTCGCCTTCGTAAACCCATCGAACGTCTCCCGGCTCTACGTGCTTTCCGTGGCCGCAATTCTCTCCGCGTCCACGGCGCCGCGCGCTGTTTTGCGGAAATCACGAAGCGAAGGTGGGAAGGCGCGGCCGCGCTCACCATCCGCAAGGCCTTCCTGCGCAAGGCACGCGGCAGCTGCTGACGAGACGCGGCGCTGGCCATCAGCCCGTCGCGCCCGGCAACCCCGGACGCCCAGAAGTGGAGTGCCGGCGGAGTCGCCGATTACAGTTTTTGGAGAAGAATCAGGGAAATGAGATTCAATCGACAGCGCGGCGGCTCCGCAAAACTGATCAAGCAATTGCTGAGCGATATTTAAGGCAGATTTAATCGTTGCGGTTGTGAACGACCAGGTGGGCGACTCGTACTCTTCCTTCTCGGAAGAAAGGTGCGCCCCCCTTGATAAATCTGCGATCCACCCCTCGACACCGTCGTTCCGTCACCGCCCTGCTGCTGGTGAGCCTGGCGCTCGCCGGCGGATGCAAGGAGGTTCCGGGCACTCCCGGTGCGTCCGGCCCATCCGGCGACACCGGCATCGGCTCGTCCGGCCCTGAGGCGCCGACGGACACCGCCCCTGCCGACCCGTCGGTCACGCCGAGCGCTCCGGGCACGTCCGCGACGCCGTCCACCCCGGGCAAGCCGACCACCCCGTCGACCGGCACCGCCCCGCCCACCGCGTCCGGGGGCTGGATCACCATCGACGCCGCCGCGCAGGCAGCCGCGACGAAGGCGTTCTTCGCGCGCAAACCCAAGCCGGTGACCGGCAACCCGGTCAAGGTCCCCGAGTTCAATGTCGGCTGCAAGATCAGCCACCACAACAGCGACGACCCGATCGTGCTGCCCAAGCTGGTCGGCGGCTCACACAACCACACCTTCTGGGGCAACCGGTCGACCGACGCCAACTCGACCGCCGAGTCGCTGCGGGCGTCGAAGGCGACCACCTGCAACTCGCCGGACGACCAGTCCGCCTACTGGGTGCCGACGATGTACCAGAACGGCAAGGTCGTCGACCCGACGGAGGTGACCGTCTACTACGGTTCCCGGCTGAAGGACCCCAGCCGGACCCAGCCCTTCCCGTTCGGCCTGCGCATGATCACCGGGAACGCCAAGAACCAGGTCGACACCCCGGACAAGCAGGGCAACCACTTCTGGTGCGCCGGCATCGGAGGCGAGGTCGGCCGTAGCGCCGACAAGACCTTCCCGGTCTGCGCCAGGACCGCGCACATCGTCCGGCAGATCACCTTTCCGGACTGCTGGGACGGCAGGCACCTGGACAGCCCGGACCACAAGGCGCACATGGCCAACGGTGACCCCACCGGGGCCTGCCCGAAGAGCCACCCGGTGCCGGTCCCCTCGGTGTCGTTCGTGATCTCGTACCCGTTGAGCGCGAACACGGACGGCATCACCCTGGCGTCCGGCACGTCGTTCTCCATGCACGCGGACTTCTTCAACGCCTGGAAGGACGAGGCGCTTGCCGCACGGGTGCGCAACTGCCTCGACCAGGGCGTGAAGTGCAACTCGGCCGGTAACTTCTAGCCGATCCGGCACGGCGGCCGGTCACCCCCGGTTCGGGGTGACCGGCCGCTGTCGTGTCGATCGGTCAGAGCCGGGCGACGCCGGCTGCGGTGGCCTCCTGCACCGCCGAGGTGCGGCGGACCTCGGCCCGCTGGTCACCGGCGTCCTCCCGGTCCGCAGCGGCCACCCGCGCAGCCCGGTTGGTGGTCGCAGCCGCCTGGTCGCCGGTCACGCCACCACGGATCCGGTTGTTGGCGGCCACCTGGGCGACCGGGTCGTTGCCGGTCACCGTCAACTGACCGTTGATGATGTTGTCGTCGACGGTGACGCCGCCGGTGGTGCTGGTGATGCTGACGTCCCCACCCCAGTAGCCACCGGAGGCGCAGCTGTCGAGGGCGCCGTTCGGGCCGACCTGCACGCCGCCCACGTTGCCGGCGAACGTGGCCCTGCCGCGTACCGCGCTGCCGCACACGACACTGCCGGTGACGCTGTTGAGCACCGACAGCGTGCCGTCGACGAACGAGTCGTGCAGGTCGGTGTAGTAGGTGCCGGTGCTGCTGAGGTTGCGCTGCACCTGGGTGCCCCGGTCGAGCCGGACCTCACCCGCGCCGACTGTGACGTTCCCGGCGACCGTCGACTCCTCGGCGAACAGGAAGCTGTCGATGGTCGCGCTGCCCTTCGGCCGCACGGTCACGGTGCCGGTCTGGGCGTCCTTGAGGAAGATGCCGTATCCGCCGGCGGCCAGCACCACCTGGCCGTCGACTGTGGTGTCGGTGGCGTCGAGGTAGCCGTCCGCGGCGACGCGTACCTCGCCGCTGACCCGCCCACCGGTCACCACCAGGTTGCCGCCGGCCGCGACGGTGACGTTGCCGGTGATCGTGGTGCCGGTGAGCGCGCAGGACTCGCCCGCCGGCACGTACAGGTCGTTGGGCACGGTCACCGCCCCACCGGTGCCGATGCAGTGGGTGACCAGGTCGGCGTGGGCGGTGGGTGCCACGGCCAGCACCGAGGCGGCGACGACGGCGCTCACGGTGGCCAGCTTGGCGACGGTACGTCCGGGCATCGTTGTACTCCCTGTCGATGAGATTCGAGGACTCATGCGCCGACGTCCGATCGGGCCGCGGCCCGGACGATGGCGCCCTGCTGCCGCCGGTCGAGCGTTCCGTCGGCCACCAGCGCGGTGGTGACCGCCTCGACGTGCCGGACGAAGTGGGCGTGGCCGGGGTAGTCGGCGTGTTCGTCGATCAAATCGTTGATGGTGCAGCCGTCGCCGGTGTCGACGTTGCCGACCCCGGTGTCGTCACCGTCGATGACCACTGTGGCCCGGGTGTCGGACCCGGGGCAGGCGTCGGTGCCGTCGGCCACCACGGTGAACGTCGTCGACTGCTCGGTGGAGGCGTTGCCCGCGGCGTCGGTCGCCCGGTACCGCAGGGTGTGCGCGCCGGTGGTGCGGACCGTGACCGGTGTGGCGTACGCGGTCCAGCCCCCGGTGTCGAGCGCGTACTCGACCGACGCCACACCGGAGCCGGCGTCGGTCGCGGTGACCGTGACAGTCGCGGCACCGACGTACGCGCCGTCGCCATTGCGCTCGCCGGTCACCGTGGCGGCCACGGCCGGCGGAGTGTCGTCCTCCTCCGGCGGGGCGACGACGGTGAAGTGGGACATCTGCTCCGCCGACGTGTTGCCGGCGACGTCGGTGGCCCGGTAGTGCAGCATGTGCATCCCGGCCGCGTTCACGACGATCGGATTCGTGTACGCGGTGAAGGCTGCCCCGTCCAACGCGTACTCGATGGTGGCGACACCGGATCCGGCATCGGTGGCGGTCAGCGTGGCGGTGGCCGTACCGATGTAGTTGCCGTCGCCGTCCTGCTCGCCGGCCAGTGCGGCCGTGACCACCGGCGCGGTGGTGTCGTCCTCCCCCGGCTCGACGATCCGGAACGACACCGAGCCGACCGCGCTGACGTTGCCGTCCTGGTCGGTGGCCCGGAACTGCACCGAGTGGTCACCGATCGCGGTCACCCGCACCGGCTCGGTGTACGGCAGGAAGCTGGTGTCGTCGACCTGGTACTCGACGGTCTCCACACCGGAGCCGGTGTCGGTGGCCGTCACGGTCACCGTGGCCGCGCCCAGGTAGTTGCCGTCGCCGTCGCGGTCACCGGTCACGGCGGCGGTCACCGTCGGCGGTGTGGTGTCGTCGCCTCCGCCGCCGTCGGTGACCACCAGCTCACCGACCATCTGGCTGTGCCCCGGGATCGAGCAGAAGTAGCGGTACCGGCCCGGGGTGAGCGTCACTGTCGCCTGGTGGCGGCCGTTGTTGGCGTCGAACGGGCTGGCCAGGATGTTCAGCGTGACGTCGTGGTTGTAGCCCTCGGTGCTGGTGTCGAAGGTCAGCGTGTGCGGCATCCCGATGGTGTTGCCGGTGGCCTCGCTGTTCTCCCAGATGATCGTGGCCTCGCCGGCCACCGCCTGGGCGGGTGCGGACTTGTAGCGGGTGATGTCGCCGTCGGCGGTCCAGGTCAACACCTGTTCCGCGACGCGCGGGGCGGCGGAGGCGGGCGTCGCGGCCCACGGGATCACCGTGAGCAGGAACGCCGCCAGCGCAGCTGTCAGTCGTCGGGTCATCGTCTCTCCTAGAGCTCGCGCACGCGGACGTTGCGGAACTCGGTCAGGTCGTTGTCACCGTGGTTCTGCAGGCCGATGAAGCCACGCAGGAACTGCCGCAGGTCCGTCGGCGGGTCGCCTGCGCGGGACGACTGCTTGCCCGGCGTGTTGTCGAACTCATTGATCACCACGCCGTTGCGGACCATGGTGTAGTGCTGCCCGACGACGCGGATCTCGTAGTCGTTCCACTGCTCCTTCGGGGCGACGCCGGCCTGGGCGAGCGGCACCGGGTCGAAGTTGTAGACCGAGCCGGTCTTCTGCGGCTCGCCGGTCTCACCGTCGTAGATCTGGATCTCGTGTCCGCAGTAGATCGCCACCCAGGCCTGCGAGGTGCGGGCCGATCCGACAGTGCCGCAGCTGCCCGGCGGGCGTTGCTCAAGCGGGATCCGCGGGTCCGGGAAGCGGGTGAAGACGCCGGTGTTGGCTCGGCCGGTGCCCGGTGCGATGTCGCGGAACTGGACCTTCAGCGAGAAGTCGCCCAGTTCCTTCGTGTGCCAGAGCATGCCCAGGCCGCCGCTGGAGCGCAGCGACCCGTCCGGCTGGATGGCGAACGAGCCCGTCGGCGCCTGCTCCCAGCCGCGCAGCGACTCGGCGGTGCCGTCGAAGAGCGGCTCGTAGCCGGTGCGCCCGTTCCGACCGACCTCCGACGCCGCAGCCAGGCGGGTGAGGGTGCCGGACTCCCGGGCTGTGAGCAGGTCGTCGTCCTGCAACGCGCGGGTCACCGCGCCCACGTGTCGGACGAAGGCGTCGTGGTCGGCCCAGGTGCTCTCGTCGTCGATCAGGTCGTTGATCGTGCAGCCCTGCCCGACCGGGCGACTGGGCACCCCGGTGTCCGTGTCGTCGAGCCACACGTTCTGCCGGCTGTCGGGCACCGCACAGCCCACCGTGACCGCGCTCTGCACCGTCGCGGTCTCACCGTCGGCGTACGTGACGGTCAGCTTCGCGGTGTAGGTGCCGACAGTGGCGTACGTGTGCCGGGGGTTCGCCTCGGTGGACGTGGTGCCGTCGCCGAACTCCCACCGGTGGCTGACGCCGCCGGAGCGGGCGCCGTCGAAGGCGATGGTGAGCGGCTTGTTCTGCACGGCGACCGAGTTCGCCGCCGGCACCGGGGTGGGCGCGCCACCGGTGTAGGTGATCCGGATCAGCTTCTGGTTGGGGTGCAGGCTGAAGAACCCGCCGCCGTAGTCCAGCAGGTAGAGCGCGCCGTCCGGGCCGAACTTGGCGTCCATCCAGCTCTGCAGCCGGGCGTCGCCGTTGCCGCCCGGGATGATGGCGCGCAGCGACTCGGCGTACACCGGTGGGGCGGCCTGCGGCACGCCGGCCGGGTCGACGGTGACCGCTACCCGGTTGGCGGCGTTGGACTGGTCGCCGATGAACCACTTACCGTCCCAGTGCTCCGGCCACGCCACACCGCTGGTGGTGTCGACGAGTTCCCGGTGGTACGTCGGGCCGGACATGATGGCCTGCCCGCCGCCTCGCAGGTACGGCTGGGTGTAGGTGGCGTCGGCCGCGACGTAGGTCGGCAGGCCGCTGCCGTCGGTCCGCTTCGGGAAGACCGGGCCGCCGCCGTCGGGCGAATACCAGATCATGTTGTCCCGGGCGGCCGGGATGTCCACCAGGCCGGTGTTGCGGGGCGAGGTGTTCTTCAGGTTGTCGCAGTCGTACCAGCCGGTCAGCACCGTCGCGTCGGTGCTGCTGCGGTCCCGGTACGGCTGCCGGTTGCCCATGCAGTACGGCCAGCCCTGGTTACCGGCGGAGGTGATGATGGTGGCCGTCTCGTACTTGGCCGGGCCCAGGGTTGGGCTGGGCGACGAGGCGTCCGGGCCGACCCAGCCCGCGGTCAGCCACTGGTGCACCGGGTCGATCTGGAGGCGGGCGATGTTGCGTACGCCCATCACGTAGATCTCCGGGCGGGTCTTCTCGGTGCCCGGTGGGAACAGGTTGCCCTCCGGGATGGTGTACGTCCCGTCGGCCTCCGGGTGAATCCGGATGATCTTGCCGGCGAGGTCGTTGGTGTTGCCCGAGGTGCGGCGGGCGTCCTGGAACGAGATCCCCTGGTACTCCTGGGTCCAGTTGTTGCCGGAGTAGCCCTGCGACCCCTCGGAGGAGTTGTTGTCGCCGGAGCCGACGTAGAGGTTGCCCTTGGCGTCGAACGCCATGCCGCCGCCCGCGTGGCAGCAGCTGTGCACCTGCACCGGGAACTGCAACAGGTCCTTGCGGGTGCTCTGGTCGATGGTCTGCGCCTGGCGGTCGTAGGTGAGCCGCGAGATGGTGCGCTGCCCGACCCGCTGCACCCGGTCGACCGACTCGTGCGGCATCCAGTAGACGTAGAGCCAGCCGTTGTCGGCGAACTTCGGGTCGGGCACGATGCCGAGCAGGCCCTCCTCGTTCTTCACCAGCTCCGAGCCGCTGCCCCGGTTGCCCATCACCTCCAGGGTCGTGAGCAGTTTTGCCTGCTTGGTCCGTGGGTCCCAGGAGTGGATGGTGCCGCAGCCCAGGCCGACCTTCGGGTTGTTCCAGTCCGCGATCGGGCCGCTCGGGCAGGCCGCCTTGCCGACGTAGAAGACCGTGCCGTCCGGCGCGATGGTGAGCCCGTGCGGCTCGCCGATCTGGTCCAGTTGCCCGGTCTGGTTGGCCGCGGTGAGCCGCTCCACCTTGTAGTTCGCGGCGATCGTGGCCTGGCAGTCACCGCGTACGCGGCCGGTGGTCCAGTTGAGAGCCCCGGTGAGGTGCGTGCGGAACGCCTCCTCGCCGTAGCTGCCCTCGGTGTGGCCCATGCCGGTGTAGAACGACCGGCCGCCGTCGTAGTCCCGGCACCAGGACACCGGGTGGAAGGCGCCGTTGGCGGCCGCTCCCGGGTTGTAGTGCCGCTCCTCGACCTGGGCGAGGGTGTGCACCGTACCGATCGGGTTCGGGTCCCAGTTCTCCCAGCGGTCCGATCGGGTGATGGTCAGCGGCAGCGACGCCGTGGCCGGGTGTTTCCGGTCCAGCATGTCGACCACCGCGCGGTTCACCGCGGGCGGCTCCGGAGCGGTGGTGCTGCCGGTGAACAGGCGCAGGTCGGCGAGCTGGACCAGCGGTTCGCCGCTGTTCGCGGTGACGTTGAGCCGGTAGCGCGTGAACTCCTGCGGGGTGGCGATGTCGAACCGGCGTGTCTGGTACCGGTCCGGGAAGCTCTGGCCGGTGCGCCGGTCCAGATCGGTCCAGGTCTGGCCGTCCGTGGAGCCCTGGAGGGTCCAGTCCTTCGGGTCCCGGCCGGAGGAGTCGTTGGCCGACGTCAACGCGTACCCGGTGATCCGCTTGGGTGCGCTCAACTCGTACGCCACCCAGGCGGTCGGGGTGCGGACGAGCCACTTCGTGTTGGCGTCGCCGTCGGTCAGCTTCTCCTTGGTCTCGTTGGGTGGGTTCTCACCACTGGCGGTCACCCGGGCCACCGGCTCGGCCACCGGGATGGCGCCCGCCGGGCGGGTGCCGATCAGGCCGGTGAACCAGGTGGAGTCGACCTGGGCGCGGGCGGCGTCGGCGATGCCGACGAAACCGCCGCCGGCCTTCATGTAACTCTGCAGCGCCGACTCCTGGTCGCGGTTGAGCGCGGCGCCCGTCGCGGAGAGAAACACCACGCTGCGGTACGCGGACAGCTTGGCCGTGGTGAAGACAGCGGGGTCCGTGGTGGCCGTGACATCGATATCATGACCGGCACCAAGCTGTTTGATGGTGTCCACCGCACGGGCCACCGGGTCCTGCTGCTCGGCCACCGGCCCGTGGAACACGAGGACGGCGGTCCGCTGCGCCTGCGCTGCCTGCGGGGCGGCTGCCGGTGGCGGCGCGGCTGCCGCCGTCGTCGCGGGAATCAGTGTCGCGAAGGCCGCTACCGCGGCAAGAACTCGTCGTATTTTTCTGGTCATCCCCGTCCCCACTTTCGGTTAACTTCCGTGCGTGTGGGTGTGGCCCTGGAACCGGTGGATCGCCTCCTCGGCGCCCGGTGGCATGCTGCCGTCGGCGTTGCGCACCAGGAAGATCCCGGCCATGCCGCCGTCGGAGTGGGTCTGCACGTGGCAGTGGTACATCCACGCCCCGGGTCCGACGCCCTCCCCGGCCAGCACCTGGAAACCGAACGAACTGCCCGGGTTGAGGTCCTTGTTGTCCACGACCAGGCTCGGGTCGCTCGGGCCCTCCAGCATTCCGGTGCGGTTGTCCGCCCAGCGGTGGGCGTGCAGGTGGAAGGTGTGGAAGAGGTTGCCGTGGCCGATGGCGATCCACTCCACCCGCTGGCCCAGGTTGGCCTCGAACATGGGCGTGGCCGGCGCCATCCGGTTGTTGATCATCATGTCGTGGAACACGACAGTGAACTGCTTCTCCGGCAGGATGTCGCCACGGCGCCGGACGATCAGCGCCCCGTACAGTCCCTTCGCGACACCTGCGGTGCCGTGGTCGGTGCCCATCGCGTGATCGTGGTAGTGCCAGTAGCCGGCGCTGCCCGGCATGTACCGCCGACCCGCCGCGGCCACCATCTCGTGGGAGCGCCAGACGTACGTCCGTGTCTCACCGGGATTGTTGAACGAGGCGTTGAACGGGCTGCCGTCGGACTCGGTGCTGTAGTCCACCCCGTGCGGATGGATGGACAACCGCTGGTCGGTCGTGTTGACCAGGGTGATCTCCAGGGTGTCGCCCTCGTACATCTCCAGCAGTGGCCCCGGCACGGTGGCCTGACCGGGCGCGAGGCCGTAGCCGAACAGGTTGCCGGGCAACTGCTCGGCGTAGATGGTGATCTTCTTGGTGACGCTGGCGGCGGCCCGGGCGGGGCTGCCTCCGAACGCGGTGCCGATCGTCGGGGCGGACGCGCCCAACGCCCCGGCGGCAAGCGCGCCGGTGGCGATCAACGATCGGCGGGACAGGTGGCGTTGGGAGCCAACGGCGTGATCGTCCATGGGTCTCCGTTCCCAACCGGGCGAAGACGCGACGAGAACAGGGTGCATCGACCCGAGCACGGGGGCGGTAGCACGACTGAGGGTGAGGCTCGTCGCGAACTTTGCTCGGAAGACTCAAGACTTTCGGTGGATGACAGCAACTTATGTAATCCATCGACGAAAGTACAGGGTCTGATTGCAAGAAGATTACCTTGACATCACGACGGCCGTCGATTGACATGAAGCTGACACCAGGCCGCCAGAACGACGTCGGGCCGCCTCATCGCTGAGGCGGCCCGACGTACAGGATCAGTTGGTCAGAGGTTGTGGCGGTCGTCAGCCGGCAGGCCCGGGGCCTCCGGCGGCTCGGGCGACTGGTCGGTCTGACCGAGCTGGGCGACCCGGGTCGGGTCGAGGACCCGGGAGAGGAACGCACGGGTCCGCTCGTGCTTCGGGGCGCCCAGCACCTCCTGCGGTGGCCCCTGCTCGACCACCACCCCACCGTCCATGAACACGACCCGGTCGGCGACGTCGCGGGCGAAGGCCATCTCGTGGGTGACCACCATCATCGTCATGCCGTCCTCGGCCAGTTTGCGCATGACGGTGAGCACGTCGCCGACCAGCTCCGGGTCCAGCGCGGAGGTGGGCTCGTCGAAGAGCATCACCTTCGGCTCCATCGACAGCGACCGGGCGATTGCCGCCCGCTGCTGCTGCCCACCGGACAGTTGCGCCGGGAACACGTCGGCCTTGTCGGTCAGCCCGACGCGTTCCAGATTGGCCCGGGCGACGCGCTCGGCCTCGGCCCGGCCGCGCTTGAGCACCCGACGCTGGGCGATGGTGAGGTTGTTCAGCACGGTCAGGTGCGGAAACAGGTTGAACGACTGGAAGACCATGCCGATGCCGCGGCGTACCGCGTCGACCTCGACATCCGGGTCGGTCATCTCGACCCCGTTCACCCAGATCCTGCCGGCCGTCGGCTCCTCCAACAGGTCGACGCAGCGCAGCAACGTCGACTTGCCGGACCCGGACGGCCCGATCACGCAGACCACCTCACCCTGGCCGACCTCGAAGTCGATGCCCTTGAGCACCTCGAGCGGCCCGAAGGACTTGTGCAGGTCGCGGATCTCGATGGCAGGGCGGGATGGGGTCGTCGTCATGCGGTCACCGGGCCTTGGCGTAGCGGAGTTCGAGGCGACGTACCACCTGGGACAGGGGCAGGGTGATGATCAGGTAGGCGAGGCCGGCCACCAGCAGCGGGGTGGCGTTCACCCGGTCGTTCAGCATGTCCCGACCGAACTTGGTGATCTCGATGGTCTGCGCCGTCACGCCCAGCACGTACGCCAGCGACGAGTCCTTGGTGAGCAGGATGAGCTCGTTCGTCAGCGGCGGGATCACGATCCGGAACGCCTGCGGGATGACGATCGTGCGCATGGCCGTGAAGTGCGACATGCCGAGGGTGCGCGCCGCCTCCATCTGCCCCTTGGGGACGGCCTGGATGCCGGCGCGGATGGTCTCGGCCATGTAGGCCGCCGCCGTCAACCCGAGGCCGATCGCGATCGAACCGAACACCCCACCCGGGATCTCCCGCTCCGGGAAGGCGATCGGGATGCCGTACCCGACGAGGAACAGCACCAGCAGGGCGGGCAGACCCCGGAACAGCTCGATGTACGCCGTCGCCACCCAGCGGTACGGCGCGACCCGGGACAGCCGCATCAGCGCCAGGATGGTCCCGAACACGAGACCGAAGGCGAACGCGCCCAGCGTGTAGAGGATGGTGTTGCGCAGCGCCACGGTGATGATCGTCGGGAACATCGACTTGATGATGTCGACGCGGAAGAACGCGTCGGCCAGCCTGTCCCAGTCGGCGGCGAAGAGCACCGCGGCGATGACGGCGATGAAGACCAGGTACTGGAGCCCGAGGGACAACCGCTCCCGCTGGCGGCGTCGCAGCTTCACGTTCGCTCGTTGCCTTCCCGGAGATTACCGACACGGAGGGCGCGCGGGGCGCACGCCCTCCGGTTACCACGCGATGATCAGGCGCTCGGCCGCTTGCCGATCCACTTCTCGTAGATCGTGTCGTACGTGCCGTCCTGCTTGGCCTTGGCCAGCACCTCGTTGATCTTCTTGAGCAGCTCCGGGTTGGCGTCCTTCTTCACGGGGAAGCCGTACTGCTCGCCGGTGTCGAACTCGGCGGAGACCTCGAACCCGCCCGGGTTCTTCTTGAGGTACTCGCTCCAGACCGGCAGGTCGTTGATGGCGGCCTCGACCTGGCCGTTGGCGACGGCCTGCTGCAGGGCGGCGAGGTCCTCGAACTCGACGAGCTGAAGGCCCTTCTCCGCCTCGAACTTCTTGGCGTAGTCACGACCCGTGGTGGCCGCCTGGACACCGAACTTCTTGCCCTTGAGGTCGTCGAGCGACTTGTACGGCTTACCGGTCTTCACCAGCAGCGCCTGGGTGGCGTCGAAGTACGGGTCGGAGAAGTTCATCACCTTCTGCCGTTCCTCGGTGATCGTCATGCCGGCGGCGGCCGCATCGCACTTGCCGGTGTTCAGGTCCTGGCCGGACTTGATCCCCTCGAACGGGGTGTCGATGATCGTCTGCTCGACACCCAGCTCCTTGGCCACCAGGTCCATGATCTCGACGTCGAAGCCGGTGACCTTGCCGCTGGCGTCCTTCGACTGGAACGGCGGGTACGGCAGGTGGGTGCAGACGGTCAGCTTGCCCGCCTCGACCAGCTTGACCCCGCTCGCCTGGACCTCGCTGTCGTCCTTCTTGGCGCAACCCGCGCTCAGCGCGAGGGCGGCGATGGCCGCGACGAGACCGGCCCGACGGACGGCAGTTGGGAACCTCACGGCTGTGTCCCTCCGATGCGGCTTCCCTTGCACAGAAAGCCAATCTGGTTCATAGACTTTGCGATAAGCGACCGTACCCGATCCGGCCGACCACTCCCAGATCTTGAGCGGCCGTCCGGCCGCCACGGCAGCAGCGCCCCCAGTCGAACCAGACATCAAGCAGCAAAGCGCCGCTCAGCCGCCGGTCCCCTCGGGCGCCCCGTCCGGCGTGAGCGCCCCCTCGTGGGAGTCTGTGTCGAGGAACACGTGCTGATGGCCGTGCCCGGCGTCGACGCTGACCTGGTCGAGCTGGGTCGCCGCGACAGACCACATCGTCACCGCCTGGGCCGCCTGTCGCGCCGTGACGGCCAGCAGGGCCGCGCGCTGCGCCGCAGGGACGTCGGCGGCCAGCGCGTACGCGTCGACGGCCAGCGACGCCTGCTGGATCGCCGCGCGCAACCCTCCACGCGCCACGTTGGTGGCGGTGCTGCCCGACGGTGGGTCAGCGAACGGCTCGGCTGCCTGGCGCATGATCTCCTGCCACTGGCGCGCCTGGCCCGGGTCCGGCGCACGCCCGGCTGACGTCTCCGTCTTGATGGCGGCCAGGACGGGGGCGATCTGGTCGCGGACGCGTCGGGCCGTCCCGGTCAGCTCCAGGATCTGCTGAGCGTCCCGCTTCGCCTCGGCCTCCTGGATGGTCGCGATAGCCGCCTCGGTGGCGTCCGGGCGACCCACCTGGTAGCCGACCAGCCCACCCAACAGGGCGGTGACCAGAGCGACCGCCCCCGCGACCGCCACGAAGCGTGTCGCGCGGCGATGGCGCACATCGGCCTTGTCCGACAGGTAGGAAGGCCGGCCGGTGCGACGCGCCATCGCATCTCCTCACATCGATGGAGTGTGGGGCAACAGATTAGTCGCCTTTCCGGACGCCCGTCGATGGTGCCGGCCGGCCGGCTCGCTCTGGTCGAGCCTGCGAGACCTCAGCGGTTGGCCGGCTCGCTCTGCGTCCGCACCTTCCTCCGGCCCGTCAGCAGGATCAGCGCGACGGAGATCGCCGCCGCGACGCCGACGCCGGTCCACAGCAGCGGGTTTGTCCGCAGCTCCGTGGGCAGTTGCTGGACGAGAACGAGGACGCCCATCACCACGACGAACCAGCCGAACGACTTGCGCAGGACGTCGGCCGGGATCCGACCGGCGAGCCGCCCGCCCGCAACGCTGCCGACGATGGCGGCGGCGGTGACCGCTGCCGCGAGGCCCCAGTCAATGCTCACGCTGGACAGGTAGCCGGCCAGCCCGGCGAACGACTTCATAGCGATGACCACCAGCGAGGTCCCGACCGCGACCGGCATCGGCAGCCCACCGAGCAGCGCCAGGGCGGGCACCACCAGGAAACCGCCGCCGGCGCCGACCAGGCCGGTCACCAGTCCGACCACCAGACCGTCGAGGATCACCCGCAGGATCGGCAGCTCGTGCGGCACCGCCCTGCCCTCGGCGTCGCGCCGGCCGCGGATCATCGTGACCGCGGTGGCCAGCATCATCACGGCGAACCCGGTGAGCAGGAACCCAGCCGGGACGAACCCGGCCAGGCGTCCGCCGATGTAGGCGCCGATCATGCCGGCGAAGCCGAAAAGGAGGCCGGTACGCCAGCGCACCCGATGGGCACGAGCGTGTGGAAGGACGCCCACCACGCTGGTGGCACCGACAACGAGCAGCGAGGTCGCGATGGCTTCTTTCGGGGGCAGGTCGGCGACGTAGACCAGCAGCGGCACGGCGAGGATCGACCCACCGCCGCCGAGCAGCCCGAGGCTGACGCCGATCAGCACAGCCAGTCCGATGGTCAGTGCCAGGACTGGTGTCATCCTCGGCCACTGGTGCTGTCGCGCAACTGGCCGACGATGGTGTCCACGTCACAGTTGGCACCCCGGTTGTACCGCAGTTTGCCGAGCATCATGCCCATGGCGCAGGTGTTGCTGACGGCGGCGAAGGTGAGGCCGGCGCCGATGAATCCGGCCACCCACTTCAGCTCCGGCACGAACACCGAGCCGAGGACGCTGACCAGCACGATCGCCCCGGCGACAAGGCGGACCTGGCGTTCGAGGTCCCAACGGGGGGCACCCTGGCTGATCGGCGCGTTGCCCGCCTGCCAGGCCATAATGCCGCCGTCGAGGACCTTGAGGTTCGGAAGACCCACCCCGGCCAGGGTCTGCTCGGCCTGAGTGGCGCGGGCACCGGTGCGACACACCAACACGACATCCTCGTCCAGGTGGTTGCGCAGCTCCTGGCGGTGCTCCCTGAGCAGGTCGAGCGGCACGTTGTAGGAGCCGGGGATATGCGACGTCTCGAACTCCGCCGGGGTACGCACGTCCAGCAGGCGCGGCCCGTGGCCGGAGTCGATCAGCTCCCGCAGCCCGCTGGCATCGACCATGGCGGGGCGGACGGTATCGGAACGGTTCATTTCTCCTCTTTCAGGAACAATGGCCATACGACAGGGCAGGGGGTGTCCGGCCGGCCCCTGGGCGGTAGCGCCAGCCGGTGGTCTGCTGCTCGGGTCAGGCGTCGGCGGCCATCTGCACGCCCGCGCTCTCGGCCCGGTCGAACTTGTCGTCGATGACGACCACCTCGCGGCCGGCGTTAGCCAGTAGCGACGCCGCCGCCGTGGCCCGATAGCCGGAGCCGCAGTGCACCCAGACAACGCCGGTCGGCACGTCGGCCAGCCGCCTGGGCAGCTCAGGCAGTGGGATGTGCAGGGCGCCGTCGATGTGGCTGGCCCGCCACTCGTTTGTCATTCGCACGTCGAGGACCACGTCCGCGGCAGGGAGGCCGGCAGGGACATGCCCGGCGCGGGCCGCCACGAGGGCCACGAAGTCGGCCAACCGCAGCTCCCGCAGCTGACCGGGCTCGGCTGCCCACCGCTCCACCTCGCCGGTGACCTGCGCGGCCGGGCGGTCGATGCCGATCCGGACCAGCTCACGCTGGGCATCGGCGACCTGGCCCGGGGTCTCGGCGAGCAGGGTGATCGGCACCCCCCAGTCGATCAGCCAACCGAGCCAGGTGGACATCGGGCCGTCCAGGCCGAGGCTGACCGTCCCGGCAAGGTGCGAGGTGGCGTACGCCTTGCGGTGCCTCAGGTCCACCACCCACTGCCCGTCGGCCATCCGCTCGCGAAGTTCGGCAGCATCGGCGAGGCTCACCGGGGTGAGGTCGACCGGGGCCGGTCCCGCGAGGTTCTCCACGCCCATGTGTGCGTAGTACGCCGGGTAGGCGTCGAGGCCGGCGAGAGTCTCCGTGACGAAGTCCTGCGCGGCCAGCCGGAGAACCTGGTTCTTCTCCTTCTCCCGGCCGATCGTCGACTCCGGGGCGTCCGACTGACTGGCCGAGCAGAAGCTGCCGAAGCCGTGCGTCGGCCATACCTCGGCCCCGTCGGGCAGCAGATCCGCCAGCCGCTTCGCCGAGGCGTGCTGGTGGTGGGCCAACTCGTGGGCATGCTGCTCGCCCAGGAGGTCGGTGCGACCCGTCGTGCCGAACAGCAGTGAACCACCGGTGAAGACACCGGCCGAGCGCCAACTGCCGCCTACGGCCTCGTCGAGGACGTATGACAGGTGGTGGAAGGTGTGACCCGGCGTGGCGATCACCCGCAGCCGTAGCGAGTCGGAGACAGCCACCTGGTCGCCGTCGGTGACGGGCGTCCGCTCGAAGCCGACCTCGTCGGCCGCGGCCACCAGGTAGCGGGCGCCGGTGATTCGGGCGAGCTCCAGCCCGCCGGAGACGTAGTCGTTGTGGATGTGCGTTTCCACGACATGGGTGATGCGGACCCCCAACGCCCCCGCGAGGTACATCACGCGGTCGATGTCGCGCTGGGGGTCGACCACGATCGCCACCCGCCCGTCTGAGGCGAGGTAGCTGCGGTCACCGAGGGACGACGTCGCGACGACGGAAACCTCAACTGCCATGTCCACTCCTTAAAGTTCGACAAGCTACGCATACCCCGGGGGGTATGCCGATGACACACTGCTGCCTTGTACTTCATGTGCACGCCGTCACCCACAGTGCGGCCAGCGCCGTGGGTGACCTCGTGCCGCGTCAGGCGAGAGCCAGGAAAAGCTTCTCCAGCTCCTCCTCAGTCATCTCCGGCTCCTCGCCACGTTCGCGCGCAGCCCCGCAGTGCCGCATCCCCGAAGCAATGATCTTGAAACCCGCTCGGTCTATCGCCTTGGACACCGCAGCGAGCTGGGTCAGCGCCTCACGACAGTCCTGACCGCTCTCCATCATCTCGATAACCGCGTTGAGCTGCCCACGGGCCCGCTTGAGCCTGGTCAGCGCATCCGACGTCATCTCCGGCCGAAGTTTCACCGCCACCTCCTGCGTTCGACTATACCCCTGGGGGTATGCGGTCCGCCAGGTCACCCAGAACACCGGCGATCGGCGCGGTACGGCATACCTGCTCAGGGACGTGCAATGGCCGACGAGCCCCGGCCAATCACTGATGGATTGACCGGGGCTCGTCGGTGTCAGGCGGTCAGGCGATGTCGAAGCGGTCGAGCTCCATGACCTTGGTCCAGGCTGCCACGAAGTCGGCCACGAACTTGTCGCGGGCGTCCTGGCTGGCGTAGACCTCGGCGAGGGCCCGCAGCTGCGAGTTGGAACCGAAGATGAGGTCGACCGCGGTGGCGGTCCACTTCACCTCGTCGGTGGCCAGATCGCGGATCTCGTACACGTGCTCCTCGGACTTCGACGCGCTCCACCGGGTGCCCGGGGACAGCAGGTTGGCGAAGAAGTCGTTGGTGAGCACGCCCGGCCGGTCGGTGAGGACACCGTGCTGGGCACCAGCGGTGTTGGCGCCGAGGGAACGCAGGCCGCCGACCAGGACGGTCATCTCGGGCGCGGTCAGGTTGAGCATGTAGGCGCGGTCGATGAGCAGCACCTCCGGCTGGGTCTTCTCGCCGGGACGCAGGTAATTGCGGAAACCGTCGGCGCGCGGCTTGAGGACCCGGAACGACTCGACGTCGGTCTGCTCCTGCGTGGCGTCGGTACGGCCCGGCCGGAACGGCACTGTCACCTCGACGCCGGCGTCACGCGCCGCCTTCTCGACGGCGGCCGAACCGGCCAGCACGATCAGGTCGGCGAGCGAGATCTTCGCGCCGCCGGCCTCGTTGAACTCCCGCTGGATGCCCTCCAGAGTGGTCAGGACCGTCGCGAGCTGCTCCGGCTGGTTGACCTCCCAGTTGCGCTGCGGCTCAAGACGGATCCGTGCGCCGTTGGCGCCACCGCGCTTGTCGGTGTAGCGGAAGCTCGCGGCGGACGCCCAGGCGGTGGAGACCAACTGGGCGGTCGTCAGACCGGACTCCAGGACCTTCGCCTTGAGCGCCGCGATGTCGGCGTCACCCACGAGCTCGTGGTCGACGGCCGGCACCGGGTCCTGCCACAGCTGCGGCTCGGCCACCCACGGCCCGAGGAAACGCTCGATCGGACCCATGTCGCGGTGCAGCAGCTTGTACCACGCCTTGGCGAAGGCCAGCGCGAACTGGTCGGGGTTCTCCAGGAAGCGGCGCGAGATCTTCTCGTACGCCGGGTCGACACGCAGCGACAGGTCGGTCGTGAGCATCGTCGGCTTGTGCTTCTTCGACGGGTCGTGGGCGTCCGGGATGATCGCCTCGGCGTCCTTGGCGACCCACTGCTTCGCGCCGCCCGGGCTCGTGGTGAGCTCCCACTCGTAGCCGAACAGGATCTCGAAGAAGCGGTTGCTCCACTGCGTCGGCACGTCGGTCCACGTCACCTCGAGCCCGCTGGTGATCGTGTCACCGCCCTTGCCGCTGCCGTGGGTGCTCAGCCAGCCCAGGCCCTGCGCCTCCAGCGGGGCGCCCTCGGGCTCCGGACCCACGTGGTTGTCGGCGACGCCGGCACCGTGGGTCTTGCCGAAGGTGTGGCCACCGGCGATGAGGGCGACGGTCTCCTCGTCGTTCATCGCCATCCGGGCGAAGGTCTCGCGGATGAAGTGCGCCGCCGCGAGCGGGTCGGCGTTGCCGCGAGGCCCCTCCGGGTTGACGTAGATGAGACCCATCTCGGTCGCCCCGACGCCAGCCGCCATCTCCTTCTCGGTGGCGTAGCGCTCGTCGCCGAGCCAGGTGTCCTCCGGGCCCCAGAAGATCTCCTCGGGCTCCCACACGTCCTCGCGACCGAAGCCGAAGCCGAAGGTCTTGAAGCCCATCGACTCCAGGGAGACGTTACCGGCGAGCACGATCAGGTCGGCCCAGGAGATCTTCTGGCCGTACTTCTGCTTGACCGGCCAGAGCAGCCGGCGGGCCTTGTCGAGGTTGGCGTTGTCCGGCCAGCTGTTCAGCGGAGCGAAACGCTGACCACCGTCGCCAGCGCCACCGCGACCGTCCTCGATGCGGTACGTGCCGGCGGAGTGCCAGCTCATCCGGATCATCAGGCCGCCGTAGTGGCCGAAGTCGGCCGGCCACCAGTCCTGCGAGGTGGTGAGGGCCTCGGTGATGTCGCGCTTGAGGGCCTCGACGTCGAGCTTGGCGAACTCCTTGGCGTAGCTGAAGTTCTCGCCCAACGGGTTGCCCTTGGACGAGTGGGCGTGCAACACCGATAGGTCGAGCTGGTTGGGCCACCAGTCCCGGTTGGTGCGCGGACGACCGCCGGTCTTCGGAGTCGGCGAGTCGATCGCCGGGTTCTCGCTCTCGCTGCCGTGCGCGGTCACCGAGTCGTGCGCGACCGGGCAGCCGGCCGCTGCCTTCTGGTCCACGCCCTGCGCACTGGTGGGGCCGTTGGCCTGGGTGTCGCTCATGTAATTCCTTCCGAGCTTGCGGATCTCTGGGGCGTGCGTTCGGTCGCGCAGTCGGGACAGGTGCCCCAGTAGACGACCTCCGCCTCGTCGACCACGAAACCATGGTCGTCGGAGGCGGTGAGACAGGGAGCGTGGCCGACGGCGCAGTCGACGTCGGCGATCGCGCCGCAGGAGCGGCACACGATGTGGTGGTGGTTGTCCGCGACCCGGGACTCATAGCGGGCGGTCGCCCCGGCCGGCTGGATGCGCCGCACCAGACCAGCGTCGGTGAGCACCCGCAGCACGTCGTACACCGCCTGGTGGGACACCGTGGGATGATCCGCCCGGACCAGCGCGATCACGGCGTCGGTGCCGACGTGCGGGTGGTCGCGCAGCGCCGCGAGCACCGCCAGTCGAGGCCGGGTCACCCGCAGCGAGGCGGCCCGCAGTTGCGCCTCGAAGTCGGACATCACCCGACGAACACTAGCTCACTATTTTGGAACGAATCAAGTTTCACGCCGATCCCGCGCCACCGTGTCCGACCGGTTCCACCCACGCTCCTGAGCCAGAGTAAAAATAATCCGGACGGCCATGTCGAGAACGGGCGACCAGCTCCGTCCCCGGGGTGAAGGCGGCCACGAAGGGCCCCACGCCCGCACCGAGGAGAAGACGATGGCGAAGTACCTGCTGCTCAAGCACTACCGCGGCGCCCCGAGCGGGGTCAACGACGTACCCATGGACCAGTGGACGCCGCAGGAGATCACGGCGCACATCGCGTACATGAACGACTTCGCGGCACGGCTCGAGCAGACCGGCGAGTTCGTCGACGGTCAGGCCCTGGCCCCCGACGGGGTGTTCGTCCGGTACGACGGTGAGGGCCGCCCGCCGGTCACCGACGGCCCGTTCGCCGAGACCAAGGACCTCATCGCCGGCTGGATGGTGATCGACGTCGACAGCTACGAGCGCGCCGTCGAGCTGGCCGGGGAGCTGTCCGCCGCCCCCGGAAAGGACGGGAAGCCGATCCACGAGTGGCTCGAACTGCGCCCGTTCCTGACCGAGCCGCCCACCATCACGGAGTGAACGAGGCACTGATCCGGAGCCTCACGCCGAGTGTGCTCGGGGTCCTCGTCCGCCGCGGAGCTGACTTCGCGGCGGCCGAGGACGCCGTACAGGACGCGCTGGTCGAGGCGGTCCGCGTCTGGTCGGCCGACCCGCCACGGGACCCGAAGGGCTGGCTCGTCACCGTGGCCTGGCGACGGTTCCTCGACGCGACCCGGGCGGACGCGGCCCGCCGTCGGCGTGAGGACCTCGTCGACGAGGAACCCCCGCCCGGCCCCACCCCGGCGGTGGACGACACGCTCCAGCTCTACTTCCTGTGCGCCCACCCGTCGCTGACGCCGTCGTCAGCGGTCGCGCTCACGCTGCGCGCCGTCGGCGGGCTGACCACCCGCCAGATCGCCCAGGCCTACCTGGTGCCCGAGGCGACCATGGCGCAGCGCATCAGCCGGGCCAAGCGCACCGTCTCCCGAGTGCGGTTCGACCAGCCCGGTGACGTCGCCACCGTGCTGCGCGTCCTCTATCTGGTCTTCAACGAGGGCTACTTCGGCGACGTCGACCTCGCCGCCGAAGCCATCCGGCTCACCCGGCAGCTCGCGGCCGCGATCGACCACCCCGAGGTGGCGGGGCTGCTCGCCCTCATGCTGCTGCACCACGCCCGGCGCGCCGCCCGGAGGGCGGCCGACGGCAGCCTGGTGCCGCTGGCCGAGCAGGACCGCGGCCGATGGGACACCGCGTTGATCGCCGAGGGCGTCGGAATCCTCCAGGCGGCCCTCGCCCGGGACCGACTGGGCGAGTTCCAGGCCCAGGCCGCCATCGCGGCGCTGCACGCCGACGCTCCGACCGCCGGGGAGACCGACTGGGTGCAGATCGTCGAGTGGTACGACGAACTCGCGCTGCTGACCGACAGCCCGATCGTCCGGCTCAACCGCGCGGTCGCCGTCGGCGAGGCCGACGGCCCGCGCGCCGGTCTCGCGGCGCTCGCGGCACTGGACGACGCACTGCCCCGCTACACGGCGGTCGCGGCCTACCTGCACGAGCGCGACGGCAGCACGGCGACGGCGGCGCGGCTGTACGCCGAGGCGGCCCGCAACGCCGCCAACCTGGCCGAGCGCGACCACCTGACCCGCCAGGCCGCGCGGCTCAACGCCCTCCGGAGCTGACCGGGCTCCTGCCTGCCTCGCACCCTTTGACCGCCGGGTGATTGCGGTCCGGAAAGTCTCCGGAAGTTCTCGGCAGGTTCTTCTCGCGTGCTCATCGACCGCCGCAGCTCCCTGGGAGAGCGTCTCGGCTTCTGATCGACTACTGACCTGGATAGATACCGCTCCCACGGCAGACGGCCGGTCGACGCGACGTTGCCACCGTGTTTCCGGAAATTGTTGACAAGTCGACGGCCGGGTTAATACGGTCGCCATCGACGGCGCTCAATTGCCGTCAGCACCAGTCACCGCGACCCACTCCTCCGGTCGTCGCGCAGGACGACCGGCCACCACCACGCGGTACGACGCCGATGGCCGTCCCGGGCCACCGACAGCCTGCGGGCCGTATCGCACGCTGGCCCCCGCCAGCCGCCACAAGGAGGAACACGTTAATGATCGACACCGGCGAGATCCCCACCAGACCCCGGAGGCGTGGCCGCATGCGGCTGCTCCTCGGCGCCGCCTGCGCCGCCGTCCTGGCCGTCACCGGCACGATGACCGCCACCAACGCGTACGCGGAGGCCGACCGGACCCTCACCTCGAACCTCACCGGCACGCACAACGGCTACTTCTTCTCGTTCTGGAAGGACAGCGGCAACGCCAGCATGACGCTGCGCGCCGACGGCCGTTACACCAGCAGTTGGGACAGGAGCACCAACAACTGGGTCGGCGGCAAGGGTTGGGCCACCGGCAACCGACGCACGGTCACCTACTCGGGCAGCTACAACCCGGGCAACAACAACACCTACCTCGCCCTGTACGGATGGACGCGCAACCCGCTCATCGAGTACTACGTGGTGGAGAACTTCGGCAGCTACAACCCGAGCAGCGGCGCCACCCGGATGGGCACGGTCACCACTGACGGCGGCACCTACGACATCCTGCGCAGCCAGCGGGTCAACGCCCCGTCGATCGACGGCAACCAGACGTTCTACCAGTTCTGGAGCGTCCGTCAGCAGAAGCGATCGAGTGGCACCATCACCACCGCCAACCACTTCGACGCCTGGGCCCGTGCCGGCTTGAACCTCGGCACCAACCACAGCTACCAGATCATGGCCACCGAGGGCTACCAGAGCAGCGGCAGCTCCGACATCACCGTTCGGGAAGGCGGCGGCAGCAACCCGGACCCGACCACCACCACCAGCCCCCCGCCCGGCAACGGCAACTGCAACGCGACGCTCTCCGCCGGCCAGCAGTGGGGCGACCGGTTCAACCTCAACGTCGCGGTCAGCGGCACCAACAACTGGGTCGTCAGCCTCGGCCTCGGCGGCGGCCAGAGCGTGCAGAACAGCTGGAACGCCTCCGTCAGCGGCACGAGCGGCACGGTGACCGCGAGACCGAACGGCAATGGCAACAACTTCGGGATCACGATCATGGCCAACGGCAACTGGAACTGGCCGACGGTCACCTGCCGCACGGGCTGACCTGATCAGCTCCTGACAATCACACTCTGGCGTGGTGGCCCCGGCCGCCACGCCAGAGCCGTGCCACGGGTACGTCCCCATCTCGCCTCGGCGTTCCCGGCGCAGGCCGGCCAGCGCTTCCGAAACACGCCCTACACCTGCGGTTGCGCGGTCTGCCCCGCCGCCGACTCGTCGGTCGACGGCTCCTCGGTCGACGGCTCGTCGGTCGACGGCTCGTCGGTCTCATCCGAAGCTGGTTCGTCCGTCGGATCCTCCGTCGTCTCACCCGTCGGGGCTCCCGTCGGTTCAGCCGGGGCACTCTCGGACGTGGTGGGCTCGGGCGTATCCACAGTGCCCCCACCGGGCGACGCCGACGGGCTCGCCGCGGCCCCGCTCGCTGAGCCGGTGGCCGTCGGGGTCGGAGATCCGGGTGCCCGCACCGGCAGACCCGCGGAATCGCGGGTGGCCGGTTCGCCGCCGCCGACACCGGGGCCGGGCTCCCCCTGCGGCGGCACCGTTGGCGACACCGCGGGTGGCACTGCGGGAGGCGTCGACGGCCCCCCGGTCGGGCCCGTCATCATCCCGGTGGGATCGGCGAACACCAGGACGGCAGCCGCGGCGGCCAGCGATCCGAGGAGCACCGCGAGCCCGGTGGTCCCAGGGCTGCCCGCCCGACGCGCCCGCCGCTCGGCGCCGCCGAGGGCTGAGCGCCGGGCAACCCGCTGCTCGGCGGGCACCGCGATCGAGGTCGCCGCGGTGGCGGTCCCCAGCAACTCATCTGACGGGTCGGTGACCGCCTGCGCCGCCGTGGCCATGGCCGCCGCCGTCGGAAAGCGGTGGGCCGGCTCCTTGGCCATCGCGGTGGCGACCAGCCGCCGGACCGCGTCCGGAACGTCCTCGGGCAGCGGAGGCGGTTCCTCTCCAAGGTGCCGCAGCGCCACCGCGAGGGCGGTCTCGCCCTGGTGCGGCGGCCGGCCGGCGAGGCAGTGGTAGACGACGGCGCCCAGCGCGTAGATGTCGATCGCCGAGGAGGTCTCGTTCTTCGCGATCTGCTCCGGGGCCATGTACAGGGCGGTGCCGACGACCTGGTTCGTAGCGGTCAGGCTCACCGCCTCCTGCGTCACCGCGACGCCGAAATCGACGAGGACGACGTGCCCGTCCGGCTCGATGATCAGGTTGCTGGGCTTGACGTCCCGGTGGACGACCCCGGCGTCGTGGGCCGCCTGGAGGGCACGGGCGGTCTGCGCGGCGATCGACATCGCCTCGGTCACATCCAGCCGGCCGACCTCGGCGATCCGCTGCGACAGGGGCTGCCCCTGCACGCATTCCATCACGATGTAGGCGAGGACCGGTGCTCCGGCATTCGACACCTCGCCGTAGTCGTAGACCTGGGCGACGCCCGGGTGACGCAGGGCCGCCATCGCCCGGGCCTCGCGGCGGAACCGCTCGCCGAAGCCGGCGTCGGTGACCAGCCGAGGTTGCAGCATCTTGATCGCCACACAGCGGTCGAGGGTTTCGTCGACGGCTCGCCACACGTCACCCATACCGCCACTGGCGATGCTTTCGACCAGACGGTAACGGTCTCCGACGACTTGCCCCACACTCGGCATGAAGCTTTCGGTACCCCGGACTTCCCGATCTCAAGCACCACCCGGTCGGTCGACCGTCCTCGTGGGTGCGCGCGACCGGGCGCGTCCTGACCGCCCCCACCGTCGACACCGATGGCGAAACAGCACGTCAGACGGTGATGATGACCTTGGCCCGCGCGTGTTCGGTCTCCAGGTATCGCATGGCCTGCGGCACCTCGCGCAGCGGATAGGTCCGGTCGATGACCGGGGTGAGGCGGCCGGTTTCGACGTGGGCGCGGAGCGCGTCGAGGTGCTGCCGACCGGGCACCGCCGCGAGGACGACGATGCGCTGTCGGACGAAGGGTGCCAGCAGCCGCCCACGCGCGATGAGCCCGACCGGGCCGATGAGGCTGCCGCCCCGGTACACACCGCCGCCGGAGAGCACCAGCGTCCCGGTCGGGGTCAGGACCCGTCGGAGCACCGCGAGGGAACGGTTGCCGACCAGGTCGAACACGACGTCGTAGCGGCGGGTGTCGCGGGCGAAGTCGTCACGGGTGTAGTCGACGACGTTCTCGGCGCCGAGCGACCGGACCAGATCGACGTTGCGGGTGCTGCACACGGCGGTCACGCTCGCGCCGAGCACCGTAGCCAGTTGGACCGCCAGCGTGCCGACGCCGCCGGAGGCACCGTTGATGAGAACGCGGTGGCCTGGCTCGACCCGCCCGGCGCTGGTCAGACCCATGAGCGCGGTGATGCCGGCCAGCGGCAGGGCCGCCGCCTGCTGCGGCGTCAGGTTCGCCGGCGCCGTCGCGACCAGGGTCTCCGGCACGCACACGTACTCGGCGAACGCGCCGTTGGCGTCACCGAGGTCACCGAAGACGGCATCACCCGGGCGGACCTGCCGAACGCGGGCGCCGACGGCCTCGACCCGCCCGGCGAAGTCCCGGCCACGGATGCGCGCGCGGGGCCTCGACCGGCCCATCGCCAACCGGGCCATCCGTGGGTCGCCTCGCATGGCATGCCAGTCGTACGCGTTGAGCGCGGCGGCCTCCACCCGCACCAACACCTCATCGGCGGCAGGCACCGGCGTCTCCACGTCCGTGAGTGTGAGCGTTTCCGGCGGACCGTATCGGTCCTGAACGATGGCCTTCATCCCTCTCCCCTCCCCTGGTGTACGCCGTACACCTTGCAGAGAACGGTAGGTATACGGCGTACACCTGTCAAGGGGATTAGGGTTCGAATGCCCGCCCGACGACGAGGAGCGAGATGGCTGAGCAGGCTGAGACGCTGCGCCGTACGCCGCTGAGCAGGGACCGGATCCTGCGCGCCGCCGTCGCGCTCGCCGATGAGGCCGGGATCGAGTCCCTCAGCATGCGCAACCTCGCCCAGGACCTGGGCGTCGTGCCGATGGCCCTCTACAAGCACGTGGCCAACAAGGACGAGTTGCTCGACGGCATGATCGACGTGGTCGTCGGTGAGATCGACCCGCCCGTGCCCGCGGCCGACTGGAAGCACTCGGTCCGCCAGCGCATCCTCTCGGCGCGGCAGGTCCTGCTGCGCCATCCCTGGGCGCCACTGGCGATCGAGACGCGGAACATGGCGACGCCGGCCGTCCTGGCCTACCTCGACTCCATGATCGGGGCGTTCCGGGCCGGCGGATTCTCCGTCGATCTCGCGCACCACGTGATGCACGCGATGGGCAGCCGAATTCTGGGCTTCAGCCAGGAACTCTTCGACGACTCCCGGCGCGCCGGTCGGTCCGGCAGGACCGACCCGGCCCCACCGCCGGCGGCCCTACCACCGGAGATCGCGGCCAGGTTCCCGCACGTCGCGGAAATCGCCATGGCGGCGTCGCACGACGACGAGTCCGTCCTGGGGCAGGGCTGTGACGACCAGTTCGAGTTCGAGTTCGCGCTGGACCTGCTGCTGGACGGCATCGAACGGCTGCACCAGCGCGGCTGGGCATCGCCACGTCGCTGAGACGGCAGCCGCGAACCTGCCCCGCCGTTGCCGACGGGGCAGGTTCAACCGATCGCGGGCCGGCTCAGCTGTTCAGCTTGGCGAGCACGGCCGTGGCCATGCCCTGCTCACCACGGGCGTTCGGGTGGAACGGGGCGGCCGCGTTCTGGGGGACGAGCCCTTCGACCCACCGGGTGCCACTGCTCTTGCACGTGTCGCGGCCGATCGACGGGGTGTAGACGTCGGCGTAGGTGGCGCCGTTGGCGCCCGCGGCGCTGGCCAGCATGGCGTTGAGCGACTTCTCGACGCCCCGCAGGTACGGCACGTCCTGGTAGGCGATCGGAACGACGGGCCAGCACCCGTACCCGGAGTCCGGCAGGATCGCCGGGTATCCCAGCACCACGACCCGCGCGCCCGGCGCGGCCCGGCGGACGGCCTGGAGCACCGCTGTCACCTTCGGCGTCGCGGCGACGATCCTCGCCTGCAACTGGTCGACACCTCCGGCGGTGAAACGGTTCTTGCACGGCGAGCCGAGCGGGCTGCTGAGGCTCGCCTCCGCGCAGTCGGTGATGATGCCGGAGAAGCCGATGTCGTTGCCGCCGATCTGCACCGTCACCAGCGACGTGTTCGACGTGACCGCGTTCAGTTGTGGCGGCAGTGCGATGCCCAGCGCGCCGCTGCCGCCGTCGAGGATGTCCTCCGTGGTGGCCCCGGAACAGCTCACGTCGGCAAACGACGACGAGCTGGCGGCCGTGGCCACCAGCGACGGGTAGTTGCGGTTGGACCGCAGGCAGTTCAGGTCGACCTGGGTGGGGATCAGCGGACCAGCGGCGTACGAGTCGCCCAGCGCGACGTAGCGGCCGGCGGGCACGGCCGCGCTGGCGGGTGTGGCGACGGTGAGCAGCACGCCGGCGGTGGCCAGTGCGAGGGCGGCCAGCCGGGTGGCTGACCGCAGGAGGGGCAGGCGAGGACGGGTCATGGCGTCTCCCAGACGGGATCACAGTGGGGGTGGTGCCAAGATCCTGTCGTTGCCAAGGCCGAACGTCAATATAGATGGGGCTAATTAAATGGTGGGTCAGGGTGTGGGGCGCGTACTAGCTTCGGGCCGGCACCTGGTCCTTGACGTCGTCGTAGCCGGCCGCGTTCGGGGCCACGCCCGGCGCGTAGATGACGCGCAGCACTCCCGTCGGAAAGGCTTCGAACGCCACCAGACGCAGGTGGTACGCGGCATCGCCCTCGTCGAACAGCTTGCGGCCCTTGCGGGCCGCGACCGGATGCACCAGCAGACGCAGCTCGTCGACCAACCCCGCGGCGAGCAGTTGCTGCACCACCGAGATCGACCCGGGGATGAGGATGCCTCGGACACCCGCGTCGGCCTTGAGCGAGGCGACGGCATCGAGGAGATCGCCCTGGATCAGCTCCGAGTTGCGCCAGGGCAGGTCGAGCGACTGACGCGAGACGACGACCTTGCGGACGTCGCCGAGTTGTTTGGCGAACGAGGCGTCGTCGCCACCGGCGGCCTCACGGTCGGGCCACGCCCCGGCGAAACTGTCGTAGGTCTCGCGGCCGATGAGCAGCACGTCGGCGGTGTCGTAGTCCTCGCTGACGGCGCGACCCATGTTCTCGTCGAAGTACGGGAAGTGCCAGTCCGGGTCGATCTCGGCCACACCGTCGGCCGAGATGAACAACGTGGAGATGACCTTTGCCATCGCGGAGGTCCCTTCGAGTCAGGTGATGTCGGCTGGATCGACCGGCGCATCATCCCAAACTCGTCGGCCACAGACCCGTACCGATGACGGATGTCGTGGCGCGGGTCAGGCGGGCTCGGTGCGAACGCCGAGCCCGCCCGTCCGGTCCTGCTCGGCCCGCGTCAGCGCTGGAGGGTCAGCAGCCCTGGCCGGTAGGGCAGCAGGCCGTAGTCGCCGCCGGAGCTCGGGGATCGACCCTGATAGAGCAGTTGCAGGTTGCACGGGTCGACAGTCATCGTCTGGTCGGCGTTGGTGCGCAGCAGCTCGCCGTGGCTGATGTCGTTGGTCCAGGTGGCGCCGCTGTTGGCCTTGCCGGCGAAGGGGTTGCTCTCGCTGGCGGCCTGCGGCGTCCACGAGCCGCCGAGGCTGGTGGCCGTGAACGAGCGGAAGTAGCGGCCCTGCGAGCCGATCGCCTCGACGATCATGAGGTACTTGTTCAGACCCTGGAGCTTGTAGACCTGCGGGGCCTCGAACAGGTTGTTCGTGGTGTCGCTCATGATGGTCGTGTAGCTACTGCCGAAGCTGCCCGGGAAGTTCCCGATCGGCATGCTGGCCCGGTAGATCTTGCCGTTGTCCCCGGCGAAGAACAGGTACATGTTCGTACCGTCGCCGATGAGAGCCTGATCGATCGGACCGGTGCCGGAACCGGTGATGCTTCCGGTGAACAGCGTCTGCGCCGCGGACCAACCGTTCGGGTTGGTCGGGTCGGTCGAGGTCCGGTACGAGAACGCCGGCCCACCCCACTGGTAAGCCAACACCCAGATGTTCTTCGGCGCGAAGTAGAACAACGACGGGGCCACAGTCCCCGAGTTCATCGCGTTCTGACTGGCCGACGCCATCTGCGAGTAGTTCGTGAACAGGCCGAAGTTCATCGAACCCCACCTGGTCCCGAAGTCGTGCGTCGTCGCGTAGACCAACTGCTTGCCGTTGTACGGGGCGACGGTGAAGTCCTTGAGCGACACCCAACCTGACCTCGGGGTCGCCAGCACGCCCGTCGACGACCAGCGGTACGTCGAGGGAAGGTTGCACGTACCACCGGGCGGCGGGGTCGTGGGAGGTGGAGTCGTCGGCGGCGGGGTCGTCGGAGGTGGCGTGGTCGGCGTCGTGTCGCCGGTGCACGTCACGCCGTTCAGAGCGAAGCTCGTCGGCGCCGGGTTGCTGCCCGTCCACGAACCGTTGAAACCGAACGACACCGTACCGTTGGTCGCGACCGCTCCGTTGTAGCTGACATTCGTGGCCGTCACCGCCGAACCGCTCTGCGTCAACGACGTGTTCCAGGCCTGCGTCACCGTCTGCCCGGCGCTGTACGACCAGGTCAACGTCCAACTGGTCAGCGGGTCACCCAGGTTCGTGACCGACACGTTGGCGCCGAAGCCGCCCTGCCACTGCGACGACACGGCGTAGGTCACCGAACAGCCCGCAGTCGCGGCGCCGGCCGGTAACGCAGCCACGACCGTCGACGACACCAGTAAGGCGACGCCGGCCGACACCAGACCGACATTGGTGGCTCTGGATCTGGTCATATAGCACCCTCCTGACGGGATGGCGGCCCATGCATTGGTGGTGGTCGCTGCGATGGGGCTTGTGAGCGTTAACAGGCCGCGTCAGGTATGTTACGGGAGCGCTCCCACGGCATCAACTTCAAGTAGATGTACGTCAATTGATCGTCGGGGTGGCGGCACCGACCTGATCGCCAGAGCGGGTCAGTCTCCGCTGGACCCGCCGGTCTCGACGATCGAGACCGGAGAGCCAAGCTCGACGGTACGGGAGACCGTGCAGAGTCGATCGTGCGACTGTTGCAGCGAACGGGGCAGCGCCTCGCGTGCCCGGTCGCCGTCCGCGCCCTCCGGGAACGTCACGGAGAACTCGACTCGGATGTTCTGCATCCGGTTGCCTCCGGTCTCGTCCCGGATCTTGTCGCCGGTGACCTCGACGGAGAACTGGGTCGGCTCGGCACGGCGGCTGGTGATGTAGTCCACGTCGACCGCGGTGCAGCCGGCGATGGCGGCCAGCAGCAACTCCACCGGCGTGAAGCTGGTGTCCTCCCCCGTGCCCAACGACATCGACCCGCCGCGGACGTTGCGCGCGACGTAGTTTCCCACGCTGGTGCGCTCGATCTGCACCGAGCGGAAGCTGTCCTCACTCATGACAGGAAAACTACCCACGCCGTCCCGGGGGCGTACACCGGATCCGGATCAGGTGTCGGCTTCGAGGGCGAAGGTGTTGCCGTCCGGATCCTGGAACCAGGCGATGCGGCCACCACCGGCCCGAGGCGTGATCCCCTTGGCGTCGTGTTCCAGCTGCTCGTAGCGGATGAACTCGACACCGGAGGCGACGAGTTCGTCGACGGTCTGGTCGAGATCGTCGACGTACCAGGTCGCCAGCGTCGCCGGGGTCTTCCCGGCGGTGGCCGACTGGTAGACGTTGAGTGCCGGCCCGCCGCCAGAACCATAGACGCGGCTGCCGCCGGCGACACGGGCGCTGGGGCCGGACCGCAGCACCGGCAGGCCGAGTGTGCCTTCGTAGAACCCGACGGCCCGCTCGATGTCCGAGACGGCGATCGAAGCTCTGAGGTGGTACCTGCTCAGCGGCATGAACCACTGTGGCACGCCGCGGCGTCGCCGGTCGTCGCCGACACGACCCGCGGGCTCGGTCAGCCACCCCGTCCGCACCCGGTGAAGTCCCGACGCACTAGCATTGCCGCCGTCCACGACGGCTCTGCTGAAACGAGGCGACATGCGTTGGCTCCGGCGGTTGCTGGGCGGTAGGCGGGTCCAGCTCGACCCTGGACGACAGCAGGCGCTGCTCCGCGACGTCCAGTCCCGGTACGGCACCCACGCACAGGTCCGGTTCCCCGAGCAGGTCGAGGCGCTGACCGCGGCGCTCAACAGCGACGACGGCCTGGTGGTGGCGGCCCGGATCGTGAGCCAGGTCGCCGACGAGGCCCACGCGGACCTCCAGGCCCAGGCCCAGGAGATCCACCGGCGGACGGGCCGGCGACTGCTGGTGCACCGCCGCAACTACCGGCCGCTGTGGGTGGAGGCCGGCCACGCCCTGCGCTGGCCACTGTTCGCGCTGCCGTGCGGCTTCCACCCGTACGCCCAGGTGGCCGCCGCTGTCGCGGTGGTCGGCAGCCAGGCGCCCCGGTTGGACCGGGTGACCGACCCGAACCCGCTGCTGACGCGCGTGTTCGAGGTGCTCGACCTCACCACCGCGGCCTGGGAGTATGGCCGGGTGCGGGTGGACACCGACGCGGCAGCCCTGGCCGATCGACTGATCCTGAGCGCCGGGCAGGTCATCGCGGCGATGGACGACCCGCCCCGGCTGCCGCCCGCGGTCCGTGAGCTGATGCGGCGCAACAACACCGTCAGCGTGCACGACCCGGCCGGGCCCCGCGCTGTCGGTGGCATCAATCTGGGCGCGAGGATGCGAGAGAGCTTCCTGGTCTGAACGCCCACTGGCGTTACTGCTCGGTGCGCCGACGCGCGAGATGCACGACGATGTCGGCGGAAAGCTCGACCGTCTCGGGCAGGATCCGCATGATCTGGCCGAAGACCTGCTCCTGCTCCGAGGTCGGCAGCTCGAGATACGCCGAGATCGTCGACAGGTGCCCGACGTAGTCGCGCGCACTCATCGTCAGGCAACGCTCGATCACGATCTGCTGGACGTCGGCGAACCAATCGGAGCGTTGGAGCTCGGTGCCCGGCCACTGCATGGCATGCCCCGGGGGCGTGCCATCGGGAGATGGGACCTCGTCGCTCTCCAGGAAGGGCGCCCGGGCGGCGCGGACCGCGTCCGCCACGGCCGGATCAGCCAGCTGGGTTGGCCCGCCGAACGAGGCGAACACGCCGCCGGGCTCCAGCAACGCGGCCATGGTCGACCATCGGCCCTCCGGTTTCGTCCAGTGCAGTGCCGCCGCCGCGTAGACCAGGTCGTACCGCTCGCCGGGCCGCAGGTCCTCGAAGGCGGCCTGCATGGTCCGGACGCCTGCTGGCACGTGCTTGCGCAGCTCGGCGAGCATGGCGCCGTCCGGCTCGGTCGCGGTGACCGTCACCTCCCGTCCGGTGAACAGACGGGTCGCCTTGCCCGTTCCGGCGCCAATCTCCAGGGCCGTTCGAATCGGCCGACCCGCGTACGTCAGCACCAGGTCGAGAAGCTCGGCAGGGTAACCGGGCCGGTACCGCTCGTATTGTTCTGCCACCATCCCGAAGCTCAGTGCGCGAGCAGACATGCCGACAATCCTGTCACGACTCGCGTCGGCGATGCTCGATCTTCCCCCCGCAAACCGGTCGTATTCCACCACTTCCGGGGTCGGGGGCAGGGGTGGGCGGGGTGCGTCGGCGCCCCACGGGCCGGGCCCGTCCCGGTTGGGACGGGCCCGCTCCCCCGATGCGGGATCCGGAGCCGTCAGAGCCCTCGATGCGGGATCCGGTGCCCTCAGCCGCCGATCGCGATGGCGAAGATGTGCATGGTCGGTACGTTGGCCGCGGGCCGCGCGCTGATGTTGGGCAACACGACCGAGGCCACCGCCTTGCTCTGCAGCGCGACACCCACGTAGTAGATGCAGGCGGCGGTGTTCTGCCGCTGGTTGTTGGGCCGATTCTGGTAGGCGGACACGATGGCGGCGGTCCCCCCGGAGTGCGGCCCGCCGTACCAGTCGGGCGTGCTCAGCGTGAACGTCTGGCGGGTGCCGTCGGCGTAAACCACAGTGCCGGTGCCCGACACCGCGCCGTAGGTGCCGGTCAGCAGGAAGCCGAGCGTGCTGCCGGTGCCGGTCACGCCAATGGACTGGCCCGAGGCGATGGCGTTGTCGGCGACCCCGGAGCCGACGTTGGGCCAGCGGAAGCTGACCCCGTTGCGGCTCACCGTGCCACCCGGGCTGGCGCCGGCCTGCGCCAGGGCCTGCGCGGAGAGCGAGGCCCCGCCACCGTCGAAGTTCCCGACGTTGGTGTTGCTGTCACTGGTGATGCCGACGTTGCTGAAGCTCTGCTCCAGCGTGGGCGTGGCCACGCCGGAGCTGGTGACCCGGTAGGTGCGCCCCGCCTGCACCGTGATCTCGATCAGGTCGGACTCGATCCGGGTGACCCGCGCCGCCGTACCGTCGCCGGTGTCGACAACGGTGACGGTGCCGGTGAGGATCCGGGCGCGCAGGCGGACGGTGCCGGCGCGGTCCGGTCGGACGAGGATCTCGGTGGCCTGACCGTTGCTCCACGTGATGCCGACCGTGTGCCCGCCCCGACCCCGCAGGCCGGAGACCCGCCCGCTCGGCCAGGCCGGTGGCAGCGCGGGCAGGATGTGCAGTTCCCCGACGTGGCTCTGCAGCAGCATCTCGGCGATGCCGGCGGTGGCACCGAAGTTGCCGTCGATCTGGAAAGGCGGGTGCAGGTCGAACATGTTGGGGGCGAGCCGGGCGGTGGTGGCGAGGTAGCGGATCAGGTCGTGGGCCCGCTTGCCCTCCTCCATCCGCGCCCAGAAGTTGATTTTCCAGGCCAGCGACCAGCCCGTTCCGTCGTCGCCGCGCAGCGCCAGGGTCCGACGGGCCGCCTCGAACAGCTGTGGGGTGCCCCGCTTGGTGATCTGGTTGCTGGGTGCCAGCCCGTACAGGTGTGAGATGTGTCGGTGGTTGGGCTCGGTCTCCACCCAGTCGTAGAGCCACTCCATGATGTTGCCGCGCGAGCCGATCTTCATGGGTGGGAGCCGGTCCCGGGTGGCCCGAACCTGGGCCCGGAACGTGCTGTCCACGTTGAGGATCTCGCTGGCCCTCGCGCAGCCGTCGAAGAGGTCCCGCAGGATCTGGTTGTCCATGGTCGGGCCGGCGCACACGCTGGCGTTCGCGTGGTGGCTGAGCTCCGGTGAGTTCGACGGGTTGGTCACCAGGTAGCCGAGGGTCGGCTCGGTCACCAGGGTGTTGAGGAAGAACTGCGCCGCGCCCTTCATGGCCGGATAGTTCGCCCGCAAGAACTCGATGTCACCGTTGAACAGGTAGTGGTCCCAGATCATCGTGGCCAACCACGCGCCGCCGGTCTGCCACATGCCCCAGAACGCGCCGTCCACCACCGCGGTGGCCCGCCACGCGTCGGTGTTGTGATGGGTGACCCAGCCGCCGGCGCCGTACTGCACCTGGGCGGTCCGCGCCCCGGCCACGGACAGATCGTTGATCATGGCAAACACCGGGTTGTGACACTCGGCGAGGTTGGTCGTGTTGGCCGGCCAGTAGTTCATCGGCAGGTTGGCGTTGATCGTGTACTTCGAGTCCCACGACGGGGCCAGCGAGTCGTTCCAGATGCCCTGGAGGTTGGCCGGCTGGGTGCCGGGCCGCGACGACGAGATCAGCAGGTACCGGCCGTACTGGAACAGCAGCGCCGAGAACTGTGGGTCGTTGACGCTGTTGTGCTGGGCGATCCGGACATCCGTCGTCTGGTCGGCGGCGGACGTGCGGCCCAGATCCAGGCTGACCCGGTTGAACAGCGCCTGGTAGTCGGCCACGTGCCGGCTGCGCAGCTGGTCGTAGCTGCTCCCCCGCGCGGCGCCGAGGCGCTGCCGTGCGATGCCCCCGTAGTCGCCGCCGACGTTGCGGTAGTTGACGTAGCTGGAGCCGATGGAGAGCAGCAAGACCACGCTGGTGGCGTTCGTGACCCGCAGGGTGCCACCGGAGCTGGACACCGAACCGCCGGTGACGGTGGCGTTGGCCAGGGCTAGGAAGCGGACCGCGCCGGTGATGCCCTCCATGTTGCCGGAGACACCGTCGAGGCCGATCGTGCTGCCGTCCGGACTGGACACCGTCGTGCGCTGCGGGCTGTCGAAGGTGGCGGTGAAGCTGATCGAGCCGCTGCGGTCGGCGGTCAGTCGCATCGCGATGACCTGGTCGGGCGCGCTGGCGAAGACCTCGCGCTGGTATCGGACGCCGTTGAGCACGTACGTCGTGGTGACGGTGGCGGCGGTGAGATCGAGTGTCCGGTCGTACTGGGACGCCCCGCTGGCGGATCCGAAGGCGAGCCGGAGGTTGCCGACGGTCTGGTAGGCCAACTGGCCGCCGGGGTTGCCCATCATGGTCTGGTTGATCAGATCCTGGGCCTGGGTCCACTGGTTCGCGTTGACCAGCCGCCGGATCTCCGCCAGCGCCCCGGCGCCCCTGGGGTTGCTGGGGTCGTGCGGTCCACCGGCCCAGACGGTGTCCTCGTTGAGCTGGAGTCGTTCCGTGTCGACGTTGCCGAAGACCATGGCGCCGAGCCGCCCGTTGCCGATCGGCAGCGCCCGTAGCCAGTCGGTGCCGGCACCCTCGTCGTACCAGAGTGCGAGGTCCCCGGCGGCCAGCACCTGCGGAGGCGCGGCCGAGTCTGCTCGGGCCGCGGCGGTCCAGGGCAACGGCAGCAGAGCGCCACCCGCGCCGGCCGCGCCGACTTTGAGGGCCTGCCGTCGGGTCAGGTCGGACATCGATCCTCCAAAACGCCTTAGACAGTCAGACATCCGATGTGTTTCGAGAAGGTTACTCCGAGGCGACGGAATAGGCAACGGTCGATCGGTTGGTGGAATCGGCAGCGTCTGCGCCCATCGGCAGGACTCCGAGCAGCGCGTCGAGAACGGTCCGCCAGTGGATGGCGGGCGCGGACCAGCCCTGGAAAGGCCACTTCAAACGCACATACATCAGATGTACGCCGAGTGTCGGCGCGGTGGTGTTCGTGCGTCGCGCGGGGCTCTGCCGTCGCCGCAGCGGCCGAGAAACTGGACCGGGTGCCGGGCACGCGGGTACGCCTGCTCGGCAGCCGACAGGGCCGAGAAACAAAACCGACACTCGGACCGGCTTGTCGGCCGCAACCATGACCGACCGCAGGGCGTCTAGCGGGAGACCCATCCCTGCTGGACTGGAGGACCTGATGACACCGACAGCGCTGCGTGCCCTGGTGCCGATCACCGTACTGGCGGGCCTGGCGGCCTGCACCACCACCTCGCCCGCTCCGCTGGCCAGCGAAGACACCACACCGCCCGGCTCCTCCGCCGCGTCGCCCGGCAGCGCGTCGCCCGCGACACCCACCTCCCGGGCTGCCTGTCCGGTGAGCGCGGCCACCCTGCACCAGGCGTCAGGGCTGGGCGACACCCACCGGATCGACCCGGATCACATCAACTGCGCACGTCGGTGGGCGACCGCCGGGGTGATCGCTGTCGACCCGAGAATGCAGGGCGACGGTGTGCTGGTGTTCGAGTACACGGCCGGTGGGTGGAAGAAGCTGGGCGAGGGCAGCGCGCTCGAATGCAGCCCGTTCGGCATCCCGAACGAGCTCGGCGACCAGCTCGGCTGTCGTGACCAGTGAGCGCACGGGCTGCCCGGCGCGCCGCGGGAACCGGAGGTGGACGCGGGTGGCGCGACTAGACTCGGCACCGGCGTCGATCGGGGGAGCGTGCGCAGGTGAGTTCGTCCCAGCTTCTCGTCGCACTGGACCGCGCCAGTTCGGTGCCGTTGCAGCAGCAGCTCTGCGACCAGATCAGCGGGTCCGTCCGGACGGGTCGGCTGCGCCCCGGCGACCCGGTGCCGCCGAGCCGTGAGCTGGCGCACCAGCTCAGGGTCTCCCGGACCGTGGTGACCCGGGCGTACGAACTGCTGCGGGCCAACGGGGTGCTCACCTCGCGGCGCGGATCCGGCACGCGGGTCAGTGACGCGCTGACCGACACGCCGCCACCCGCCCAACGCGCCGCCACCCGCGCGCACCTGTGGCCGGAGCCCCCGCTGCCCACCGACGCGGGCAGCCCACTGTGGAAGCCCTGGGAGCCAGCGCCGATGCACCGGCCGGACGGGACGTACGACTTCCGGCACGGCACGCCGGCGCTGGCCAGCTTCCCGGTGACCCGGTGGCGACAGTCGCTCACCGAGGCGGTCAGTCGGGCCGACGCGGTAGCGCTGGGCTACGGCCCGGCCGAGGGCTCCCCGACGCTGCGTGCCCAGATCAGTGCGCTGCTGCGGCGCAGCCGGGCACTCGACGCCCCGCGCGAGCACACGGTCGTGACCAGCGGGGCCACCCAGGCCATGGACATCCTGGTCCGGTTGCTCGTCGGGCCCGACGACGTGGTGATCATCGAGGACCCGAGCCACACGGTGCTGCGGCAGATCTTCGGCTACTCACGGGCCGCGGTGGTGCCGGTCGGTGTCGACGAGGAGGGCCTACGGGTCGACGAGATCGACTCCCAGGTCCGCGCGCACGGCCTCGACCCGGCCCGGGTACGCCTGATCTACGTCACCCCGTCGCACCAGTTCCCGACCGGGTTCATCATGTCCGAGCGGCGGCGACGAGCGCTGCTGCGCTGGGCCCGCGAACACGCTGCCACGGTGCTGGAGGACGACTACCACAACGAGTTCACCTTCGCGGAGGAGCGGCTCCCGTCGCTGGCCGCCGACCCGCAGGACGCGGACGTCGTCTACGTCGGCAGCTTCAGCAAGACCCTCTTCCCCTCGCTGCGCATCGGCTACGCGGTGCTGCCGCCGCACCTCGTCCGACCCTTCCTCGGCGTCAAGTGGATCACCGACCGGTTGACCCCGACGCTGACCCAGGAGGCACTGGCCGAGTTCATCTCCTCCGGCGCGTACGCCCGGCACATCGGCCGGATGGACCGCCTCTACCGGCAGCGACGCGCCCGGCTGCTGGAGGCGCTCTACGAACACTTCGGCGCGGGGGTGCGGATCTCCGGCACGGCCGCCGGACTGCACGTGCTGGTGACCCTGGGCGGCGCGCCCGACGCCGACGAGGCGGCGATCGTGCGCGCCGCCGCCGCGCGGGGCGTCCGGATCTACCCGGCCTCGGGCTACTTCGTCACCCGGTCGCCGGCCGAGCCGACCTTCCTGATCGGGTACGCGGCGCTGCCCACCGCCCGGATCACCGAAGGTGTGGCGCTGCTGGCCGCCGCGGTGCGGGAAGTGACGGCTGGGTGAACCGGGGCCGCTGGAACCGGGCACGCTGGGCGTACGGCACTGTGCAGTCGAAGACCGCCTTCGCCGTCCGACCGTCTGCCGAGAGCGACGGGGAGTAGCCGGTGTGCTGGCTCGGGTCGAGGGGGAAACCCTCCCGGTCCGGCAGCACGTGCAGGTCCTGGTCGGCCTGGAAGCGGGTGACCATCGCCCACCACAGGTCCTGATCGGACTCGATGTCGACGTCGTCGCCCACGCACAGCACCAGCTTGGCCATTCGGAACTGCTCCAGCACGGCCTCGGCGGCGACGCGTACCGCCACGTCGTCCTCCGGGCCGCGCTTCGCCGGCCACTGGAGCACCACCATGAGCTGACCGCCACCTGCGGTGTGACAGTGCGCGGCCAGCGCCGGCGTGCCCCGACGGCGCAACAGGTCCAGCACCGCGGCCTCCATCCCGAAGCCGAGCAGCACCGACTGCTCGTGCCCGGGGCCGGACACCGCCTGCAGGATCGGGCTCTCCCGGGCGGTGATCCCGGTGACCCGGATCAACGGCAACGAGGGGTGCGCCCGACCCTGGTAGCCGAGGAACTCCGGTGTGGCGACAGTGCCGTGCCGGTTCTCCGGTGCCCGGTCGGCCAGCAACTCCCCCTCGATGACGTATTCGGCGTGCGCGATGAAGTCGGTGTCCACAGTGCGGCAGGGCAGCAGCTCCACCGGCTGCCCGGCGAGAGCACCGGCCACCGCCAGCTCGTCGAGGTCCGGTGGCACCAGTGAGGTCGGGCAGCAGGAGGAGAGCAGCACCGCCGGGCACAGGCCGAGGTGGATGGCCACCGGCAACGGGCTCCCCCGGCGCAGCGCGGCCTGGTGCGCGAGCTCCAGGTCCCGTCCGGGCACCATCCAGATGGTCAGCGTGTCCGGACCCTGCACGCACATCCGGTGCACGGACAGGTTGCGGACCCCGGTGTCCGGGTCGGTGGCGAGCACCGCGCCGAGGGTCAGGTAGGGCCCGGCGTCCTCGTCGGTGAGCACCGGCACCGGCAGCGCGGTCAGGTCCACCGGCAGCGTCTCGCGAGGCCAGCGGGCCGGGTCGGGTGCGGGCACCGGCGGGCGGGGCGCGGCGACCGCGTCGAGCAGCCGGTGCGGCAACTCGGCCGGTGTGCAGCCGAGCAGGCCGGCGGCGCGCCGACGGGTGCCGTACAGCCCCATCAGCACCGCCCGGGTCGGGCCGTGGTCGGGGCGTACCCGGTCGAAGAGCACTGCCGGGCCGGCGCCGGTGGGCGGGGCGGCGGGCGCGCCGGCCCAGCGCGCGTAGTGGGCGGAGACGCCGTACCGGGCCGGCAGCTCCGTGGCGACCCGGACCAGCTCGCCGGGGAGCGGGTCGAGGGTGGCCAGGGCGTGCCGCAGGTCGACGGGCGGGCGGCTCATCGCTCGTCCACCAGCGGCGCCGCGGCGCGACGGGCGGCCAGCATGTCGAGCTGCATCCGGGTCAGCTCGTCGATGAGGGTGCGGTAGGTGCCGACCGCCACCTCGGGCGGCATGCCGTGTCGGCTGGCCAGGTCGTGCACCCGGTCGAGCACCTGCCGCACCCGGTCGGGTGACCGGACGGTCGCCTCGTCCGTCTTGTGCGCGGTCAGCTCCTGCACCACCCGGGTGCGCTCGGCCAGCAGGGCGATGATCCGCTGGTCGAGCCCGTCGATGGCACCGCGCAGCTCGGCGATCCGGGCCGGGCCGGCGGCGGCACCGGCCGGCGGGGAGCCGGCCGGCGCGGTGATCCGGTGCTGGTCGCTCACGGTTGGGGAACCTGGTCGACCACGAAGACGACTGTGGGCTCGGCGTCGCTGCCCTGGGACCGGTGCTCCTCGTCGTCGGGGATGACGAAGCCCATCCCGGGGCGGCACGGCACCGACCGGTCCCGGAAGTGGATGGTGAACTCGCCCTGCAGGACGTAACCGGTGTGCCCCCGCAGGCACCAGTGCTGCTCGTCGAAGCCGGGCGGCAGCTCCAGCAGGCGCAGACGCTGCCCACCGACGTACGAGATCTTGACACGCCCCTCGGCCCCCGGCTTGTCCCACCTCTCCCACTCGGTGGCCGGGAAGTCGATGCCGACCGGCGCGGCAACCTGCTCAGTGGACATTCTCGATATCTCCTCTGGTCTGGACGGATTCGTTGCGGCGGGGCCGCGGAACGCGCTCGTTGCGGTCCCGGCGCGGAAGCACGGGGTCGCCGTCGACCCGCTGGTGTCGCTTGAGCAGCTGCACCATGTCGAGCATCCGGTGCACCATTCGCTCCAACGCGTCGATGCCCTCGGGGTCGGTCAGGCCGGGCGTGCCGGTGGTGTTGCGCAGCAGGACGGGGAACCCGCTGCCCACCAGGATCATCCGGTTGAGCAGCAGGTTGTTGACGATCTGGTTGTGTACGGAGGAGTCGCTGTAGCGCCGTCCGGTGACGATGATGCCGCCCACCTTGTCCGCCAGCGGACGGGTGAACCGCAGGTAGCCGACGCCCGCACGCTCGATGAAGACCTGCATGAGGTGGGCCAGGCCGAAGCCGTGCACCGGGGCTGCGTAGATCAGCCCGTCGGCGTTGGTCATCTGCTCCACCAGGGCGGGGACGTCGTCGTCCAGCTGGCAGGGCACTGTACGGCTGTTGCAGTCGCCGCACGGGCTGCACGGCGAGATCCGGTGCTCACGTAGCTGGATGGTGCGCAGGATCGCACCGCGCTCGGCGATCAGCCGACCCGCGTACGCGATGGCGTGGTCGGTGTTGCCGCCGACCCGTTCCGATCCGTTGATGGCGAGGATGGTCCCTGCTTCGCTGTGCACATTAACCCCCGGTGCGAGGCAGGGGGTGAGCGCCGCACGGCGCCCACCCCCTGCGAGGTCAGTCCGTCAGCTTTCCGGCGAAGTAGTCGATGTAGGCCTGCATGTCGAAGTGGCCGTGCCCGGACAGGGAGAAGACGATCGCCTTCGACTCTCCCGTCTCCCGGCAGTGGATCGCCTCGTCCACCGCCACCCGGACCGCGTGGGTGGACTCCGGCGCCGGCACGATCCCCTCGCTGCGGGCGAACAGCACGCCCGCCTCGAAGCACGCGGTCTGCGGCACCGCCCGCGCCTCGATCAGGTCGATCTCCCGTAGCGCGCTCACGATCGGCGCCATGCCGTGGTAGCGCAGCCCGCCGGCGTGGATCGCCGGCGGGTGGAAGTCGTGGCCCAAGGTGTGCATCTTGGTCAGCGGGGTGAGCCCTGCGGTGTCGCCGAAGTCGTAGTCGTAACTGCCCTGGGTCAGAGACGGGCAGGAGGCCGGCTCTGCCGCGATGAACCGCACCGTCGGGCCGCCGCTCCACTGCCGGCGCAGGATCGGCAGGGCCAACCCGGCGAAGTTGGAGCCACCGCCGGCCGCGCCGATCACGATGTCCGGGTAGTCGTCGGCCATCGCCAACTGGAGCAGCGCCTCCTGGCCGATGATCGTCTGGTGCATCAGCACCAGGTTGAGCACCGAACCGAGGGCGTACTTGGCGGCGCCGCCGCTGTGCATCGCCGCCTCCACCGCCTCGGAGATGGCCAGGCCGAGGCTGCCACTGGAATCCGGGTCGGCGGCGAGGGCCGCACGGCCCGCCCCGGTACGGTCGCTCGGGCTCGCGGTGACCGACGCGCCGAACGTCTCCATCAGGCCCCGCCGGTACGGCTTCTGGTCGTAGCTGACCCGCACCATGAAGACCTCGCAGTCGAGGCCGAAGTATGCGCAGGCCATCGACAGCGAGCTGCCCCACTGGCCGGCGCCGGTCTCCGTGGTCAGCCGCTGCACGCCGTCCTGCTTGCTGTAGTACGCCTGCGGGACCGCGGTGTTCGGTTTGTGGCTGCCGGCGGGGCTGACCCCCTCGTACTTGAAGTAGATCCGGGCCGGCGTGCCGAGGGCCTGCTCCAGGCGACGGGCCCGCACGAGCGGGCTGGGCCGCCACTGCCGGTAGATGTCGAGCACCGGCCCGGGGATGTCCACTTCCCGCTCGGTGGAGAACTCCTGCTCGATCATGCCGCTGGCGAAGAGCGGTTCGAGGTCCGCCGGCGTGATCGGCTCCCGGGTGCCGGGGTGGAGCATCGGGGGCAGACCCTTGGGTAGATCGGGGACCACGTTGTACCAGGTCGTCGGGATGTCACTGTCGGGCAGCACGAACTTCGTCGCGGTCATGGCCTCTTCCAGGGGTGGGTGTCAGGAACTGGCGGTGGCCGGCTCGGCGGGCGTCGGCACGGGCCGGGCAGCCGGTCGGATCCGCAGCACTGCGAACGCGACCACGCCGACCACCGGGGTCAGCAGGAGCAGGAGGAGGACGGGGCGGTGCCCACCGGCCTGCCAGACGAAGCCGAGGCCCATCGGCACGACCAGCCGGGCGGAGCTGAGCACGAAACCGTTCAGCGCCATGAAGCTGCCGACCCGGTGCTCCTGGACGTGGTCGGCGATGTAGGTCGGAATCACCACCGAGGCGATGATCTCCCCGAGGGTCCAGACCACTGTCGACAGCAGCACGGCGGGCAGCGAGAACGCGAAGACCAGGATGGCCATCCCGGTCGACCAGAGCAGGCCCGCCGTGATCAGCAGGGCCCGGGTCGAGTACGCCTTCATCCGCTTCTCGATCAGCAGACTGGCACTGACCACGACCACGCTGTTGATGGTGTAGACGGCACCGACCAGCGCCACCGACGAGTGCAGCACTGTGGTGACCGCCAGGGGCAGCGTGTATTCCAGGCCGATCAGCGGCGCGACGAAACAGATCGAGGCCACCACCAGCACCGCCACGTCGATGTCCCGCAGCAGGCCGGCCCGACGGGTGGTGCCGGCCGGCGAGGCCGTCGGCACCCGCCGGGTGTCCGCCGGTAAGAAGAGCCAGATGGTGGCCGCCGCGAGCAGGCCGAGCAGGATGTTCCCGGCGAACATCAGCTGGTAGGAGTAGGCCGCCGCGAACCCGCCGAGCAGCGGGCCGACGCCCATGCCGAGATTGTTGGCCAGGTAGCTGACCGTGTACGCGAAGGGGCGCTGTTCGGGTTGGGTCAGGTCGGCGATCAGCGTGTTCGCCGCCGGGGCGAACATCCCCATCCCGACCAGCGCGACGAAGAGCAGTGCCGCGTACGTCCAGGTCGGACCGTCGAGCACTGCGAGGCCCAGGTAGCCGACCGCGTTGAGCAGCAGGCTCGTCACCAGCGCGGCACGTCGACCGGCCCGGGCGCAGACCGGGCCGCTGAGCAGGCTGCCGGCGAGCAGGCCGGTGCTGCCCACGGAGATCAGCACACCCGCCTCGCCGGTGCTGAGGTGCCGGCTCTGCACCAGGTAGACCGCGAGCAGCGGGAAGACGAACATCCCGGCCCGGTTGATGAACGAGGCGTAGACCAGCATCCGCAGGGGGCGCGGCAGGGCCCGGAACCGGCTCAGCCACATGACGGATCACCGGCCGGCTCGGTGAGCACCTCGAAGGCGTCCCGGATGACCTTGAACCGGGCGCGTACGTCGTCGAAGTCGCGGCCCTCGCAGACGTACCAGCCGAGCACGTCGTTGGAGGCGGTCGGCACGGCGAGCACGTCCCCGACGGTCTTCCACACGTCCGCGTCGAGCACCGAGTCGAGCGCCCGCAGCTCCTCGGCGGTGGTGATCGCGGTGATCCGGCCGTACCGGTCGGAGCAGAGGTATTCGGTGCCGATCTCCGGGCCGAGGGTGGTCGCCGGCACGTGCCCCGGGTCCAGCTCCAGCCGGCACCACTCCCCCGCCAGGTTGATGCCCCGCCCGGCCTGGATGGCGGGGACGATCGAGCCACCGCCGGCCCGGGCGGCCGCCTCGCCGAACACCAGCTCGCCGTCGTCGCGCAGGAAGAACTCCACGTGCGCCACACCGGTACGCATCCCGAAGCCGCGCAGCACCGTGGCGCTGGCGGTCAGGATGCGCCGCTCCGCCGGGGTCAGGTCGTGCTTGCGGGAGACAGTGCCGCCGGGCTCGTCGCGGAACTCCAGCACCGAGTACGTGTAGCGGGACAGCTGCTCGAAGACCACCTCGCCGTCGCGCAGCAGCGAGTCGACGTGGTATTCGGCGCCCCGGACGTACTCCTCCACCCGGTAGTCGTGCCGGTCGTCGGCGACCAGCGGCCAGACCCGGGCCAGGTCCTCGGTGGAGTCCACCCGGTGGGTGTCCCCGCAGGCCCAGCCCGCGTACGGCTTGATGACCACCGGCCAGCCCACCTCGGCGGCGAACTCGGCGACCGCGCCCACCGTCTCGGGGCGGCACGAGCGGGCCACCGGCACGCCCAGCTCGACGGCCCGGCGGTGCATCACGTTCTTGTCCCGGAAGGCCAGCGCCTGCTCCGGGTCGAGCCCTCCGATGCCGTGGTCACGGCGGCAGCGCGCGGCGGTGAGCACGTCGCCTTCGAAGAGCGGGAAGATGCGTTCCACCGGGTGCGCGGCGAGGATCGTCGTGACCGCTGAGCGGACAGCCTCGGAGTCGTCGAGGTCGGCGTGATAGCAGGGCAGACCAGCGGCTTCGGCGGCCGGCTGCCCGGTCGGCAGCAGCGCGACGGTCGCCACGCCCAGCTCGGTGGCGGCGGCGACCACGCTGCGGAACTGGGCCGCGTACCGGCCTGCCGCCGGTCGGTAGATCACCAGGATCGCGCGGTTCACGATCGGCTCCCACTGTCGCTGGCGACCGGGCCCGCGGTGCGCAGGACGGCGCTGGTCGTCGCGCCGTCGAGCACCGCCTCCTGCCACGTGCCGTCGGACAGCTCGTCGAGGGCGGCGGCGAGCCGGGCCAGCGCGGCCGTCACCTCGGCCCGGCCTCCGGGGTGGGCCGACTCGACGGTGAGCAGCAGCCGGTGCCGGCCCAGATCGGTGCGGACCAGGTGGCCCTGCCGCCAGTTCCAGCGGCGCGAGTGAGCGCGCCCGTCGGCGTCGGCGTAGACGACCTCGCCCGGCTCGGGGTGCTCCGGCGCCTCGGGCGTGCCGAGCGGGAGGTAGGTCTCGGTGCCGTCGGCCGGCCGGACGACGAGGTCGGCGAGGCCGTCGACAGCGCACGAGGCCACCGGCAGCGCCGCACCGAGCGACACCGCGTTGCAGAGGTCGACCAGGGCGTTGATCCGGGGCAGCCGGTCACCCTTGGCGACCCGCCGGGCGATCGACTCGGCGGCGCACGGGAACCGGTTGGGGTTCACCCCCACCGCCCGGTACGCCTCCCGCCACGCGGCGATGCCCGGCAGCTCCGCCACCCCCGCCTTGTCCAGGCCTGCCGCGTGCAGCACGTCCTCGGCGGCGGTCAGCAGTGCCGACACGGCGGGAGGCGCCGGGGCGACCTCGATCGCCGGTATGGCGATCACGCCGAGCACGTAGTCCGGCACTGCGGTCAGCACCCGGTCGTCGATGCGCACGGTGAGGGTGTCCACACCGTCGCTGAGCTGGGTCATCGTGATCCTCGCGTGGTTCGGGTCCGATTGTCGGTCCGACCGTACGCAGCGCGACGACCACCGGGTGTGGCCAATCCAGGGTGATCCGGTGAGGCCAATCCGGCGGTCGGAGGCTGCTCGTCGCGACGGCCGGCACGGGCCCGGGCACCGAGCAGCGTGGTGCCCAGCGCCAGCACGCAGAGTGCCGCGCCGACCGGCCCGAGCAGGTCGAGGGCGTCCGTGCCGCCGTGTCGCAGCAGCCGGTTGCCGAGGAAGCCGCCGAGGGCGATGCCCACGAACGTGGCCGACGAGTTGAGGGAGAGCAGCAGCGGCCCGGAGCTGGGCGCGACAGTGAAGAGCCGGTGTTGCTGGGCCGGTTGGGTGGCCATCGCCGTGATGCCCCACGCCGCCATGGCCAGCGCGGCCGGCAGCAGCGCCTGCCGGGTCAGTGGCAGCGTGACCAGGACCAGGGCGAGCCCGGTGACCGAGACGAGCAGCACCGGCACGCCACCCCACCGGTCGGTGGCCCGTCCGCCGAGCACGGTGCCGGCGACCGCCGGCACACCGAAGACCAGCAGCAGCACCGCGAGCAGGGTTCCGTCGCCGTCGGTGGCCGGCGCGAGCAGCGCCCCGACGTACGTCAGCGCGAGGTAGCCGCCGGTCATGAAGAGCGCGGTGGTGAGCACCGCCAACCCGACCCGACGGTCGCGTGCCGGGGCGAGCCGGGCGGCCAGCGACGGGCCGGGTGGCAGGGTCAGCGCCGGCAGGCCGACGGTCACCGCGACCGCGCAGGCGGCACCGATGGCGGCGAGCAGCCAGAAGGTGGCGCGCCACTGAAGGTCGGCGGCGAGCCAGGCGCCGAACGGCACCCCGGCCACGGTGGCGGCGGAGAGGCCGCCAAGCACGACGGCCATGGCCCGGCCGCGCCGCTCGGGCGGGGCCAGCGCGGCCGCCGACGCGGTGGCGGCGGGGATGTAGAGCGCGGCGCTGACCGCCGTGAGGACCCGGGCCAGCAGCAGCAGCGGCAGGTCGGGCGCCAGCGCGGAGGCGACGTTGCCCACTGTGAACCCGACCAGCGAGACCACCAGCACGGTACGCCGCTCCAGGCGACCGGTCAGGGCGCCGAGCACCGGAGCGGCGACCGCGTACGCCAGGGCGAAGACGGTGCTCACCCAGCCGGCGGAGGCGACGCTGACCCGCAGCGTACGGGCCACCTCGGGGAGCACACCGGCGACGACGAAGGTGTCGGTGCCGATGGCGAAGGCGCCCACGGCGAGCAGCGGGACGACCGGCACGCTTCGGCGCATCACGCCACTCCCGCCGGCTGCCCGGCGCGGTAACGGGTGGCGTCCCCGGCGACCACCCGGCCGCCCAGCAGCACCAGCTCGATCGCCTCCGGCCGGCCCAGCACCGTGATGTCCTCGGCCGGGTCCCCGTCGGTGACCACCAGGTCGGCCAGCCGCCCCGGCTGCACCGTGCCCGCATCGTCGCCGCGACCCGCGAGCCGTGCGCCGTTGGCGGTGGCCCAGGTCAGCACCACCGGTGCGGGAATGCCGGCCATGGTCACGTACGTCTCCAGCTCCTCGGCGTAGCGGCCGTGCGGGGTCCACGCGAAGCCGAAGTCGTCGCCGGCCACGATCGGGATGCCCATCTGCACCATCAGCGGCAGGATGCGCAGGGTGTTCTCCACCTCGGCCTGGAATTCGAGGGTCTCCAGGTATTCCGGGGTCTTGCCGTACCGGGTGCCGGTGGTGAGCAGCCGGTACGGCTGATGCAGGCTCGGCACCACGAAGATGCCCCGCTCGGCGATCGCCTCCAGGGCCGCGTCGTCGGCGTACGTGGCGTGGTCGATCACGTCGACCCCGGCGGCGATGGCGTTGCGGATGCCGGCCAGCCCCCGCGAGTGCGCCCGGATCCGGACTCCCCGCCGGTGCGCCGCCCGGGCCGCGATCACCAGCTCCTCGGCGGTGAAGAGCAGCTCGTGCGATCGACCGTTGGGGAAGGTGTCGTCGCCGGTGGAGAAGACCTTGATGATCTCCGCGCCCTGGGCGACCTCCTTGTCGACGTACTCGATCAGCTCTTCCGGGGTGTCGGCCAGCCGCATCAGGTCGCTCGGGATGCGTTGCTTGACCCCCGGGTTGCGGCGCTCCGGCGGGCCGGACACCATCAGGTCCCGGCTGCACGGGGTGATCCGTGGGCCGGGCAGCCGGCCGGCGTCGATCGCCCGGCGCAGGGCCATGTCGATGCCGGCCACCGAGCCGGCACCGACGAAGGCGGTGTAGCCCAGCCGGAGCATGTCGGCGGCGTTGGCGGCGGCGCCGAGGGTGACCTCCGGGATCGTGTACTTGAAGAGCATCTCCCGACCGTCGAGCACGTTCAGGTACGCGATGTGGGTGTGGCCCAGCGTCATGCCCGGCATGACCGTCCGGCCGTCGAGGTCGAGGACGTCCACGTCCGGGTCATGCAACGGGGCCTGTGCCTCGGGCAGCACCGCGACGATCCGCTCGCCGTCGAGCAGCACGCTGTGGTGCGGTCGGGACGCCACCCCCAGTCCTTCCTGGACCGTGGCGCGGTGCAGCAACGTACGTCGGGACACGACGATCACTCCGGTTCTCTCGGTGTCGGGGCAGGAGAGCCGACAGTGGCTCTCGGGCCTGTGTCAAAGTCCGCAGGCCGGCCAGGGGCTTTGACACAGGCCCTAGCAGTGGCCGAACAGGGTCCACACGATCTCGGCGCCCGGGCGGCGGGCCACCCACCGCAACGCGTGGCGGTGGACCCCGGGCGCGTTGGTCACCGCCAGGTCGGCGCCGCCGGCGGCGAGGATCTCCGCGGCGTGCTGGGTGGAGTCGGCGTCGACCCACCGCATCGGGCGGTCCCGCAGGGCGGGTGGCGCGAGGTCGGTGAAGAGCCGCCGGACCTCCCAGAGGGCGGCCACCGCGAGCTGACCGTCGGCCGGCTCGCGGTCCGGGTCGGCCGCGATGCCGTACTCCGGGGTGGCCTGCGCGAAGTACGCGTCCAGCCGCAGGTCGCGGTGCCAGTGGAAGCGGGTGAGCCCCTGGTACGCGCTCGGCACGAGGGCCTGGTCGACCCGGCGGTCCACAAGCGCCGCGAGCACCGCGTCGAAGGTGTCGGACAGCTCGACGCGCAGCCCGTGCCGCTCGGCGAGGAAGGCCGCCGTCAGGTGGCTGGACGTTCCGGGCGGGCCCAGGGTGGCCAGCGTCGTGCCGGGCCGGCTCGCCCATCGGTCCACCACTGCGCGCCAGCGCCGCCCGTACGCCTCGGCGAGCGGGCCGGGCAGCGCCGGCACCCACTCGTCCGCGGCCGTCTCAGGTGGTGTAGCCACGGTTGCCCGCCATCCGCTGCGCCACCCGGGTCTCGTGGTCGACCTCCACACGCCGGTCGACGATCCGGGCGGCCTTCCAACTCACGAAGGCGCCGGTGCTCGTGATCGGGTCGAGCCCGTCGGTCAGCTCCACCTCGACCGGTACACCGAGCGCGGCGGCGACCCGCTGCCGGACCCCGTCGGCGGTCCCGCCGGGGTCGTCGACGAGGTCCTTGAGCAGTTCCAGGCGGACCGTCAGCCGGTCGCCGCCGCCGCTCGGGTCGTGGTCGATCACCACCTGGTATCCGCCCGAGCCGACGACCCCGGTCAGGACGGCCATCTCGATCTGCCCGGCGGTGAAACGTCGACCGCCCAGCTCGATCCGGTCCAGGGTGCGGCCCACGATCTGCACCAGGTCGCCGGCCATCTCGCAGTCGCAGTCCGACGACTCGATGATCACCGCGTCGCCCGTGCGGTAACGGACCAGCGGCTTCACCCCGTCGATCAGCATGGTGACGGTGAGTTCCCCGCTGCCGCGCGAGCCGTGCGACACACCGGTCTCCGGGTCCACCACCTCGATGAGGTAGTTGGTCTGGGAGAGGTGCATCCGCTTGTTGCGGCAGGCGGTGGCGATGACGAACGCCTCCTGCGAGCCGTACAGGATGTTGTAGACGTCCGCGCCCCAGACGGACTCCAGGTTGCGGGCCAGCGCCGGGGTGCACATCTCGCCGGTGACGAAGAGCAGCTTGACGGCGAAGTCCTCGCGCAGCCGGTAGCCGTAGTGTTCGGCCGCCTTGGCGAGCATCATGGCCACGCCCGGCGTGCAGCAGATGACCTCCAGCTCAAGGTCCTTCATGAGCTGCAACGCCTTGGCGAACCCGATCACCGGCGAGTATGGCCAGATCTTCGCGTTCAGCGAGCCGACGTTGCGCGCGACGTCACCGAGGGTGTCGCCGAAGGAGTGCACCTCGGTCGGCCCCATCAGCCCGATCCGTGGCGCGCGGTCGCCGAAGTGGTGCCGGAAGATCGACGCCCAGGACTCGGTGACGTGGGCGTTGCTGGCCACCACCTCCCGGCCGTCGCGGGGACACGGGGTCGCCCGGCCGGTCGTGCCTGTCGTCTCGTAGAAGAAGACGCCCTCGGACAGCGGCCGGCTGAGCACGTCGAGCATCTCCTGGCGCAGGTGCGTCTTCGTGGTGAAGGGCAGCCGGTCGAGGGTCGCCGGGGTGATCGTGGCGAGGTCGACGTCGGCCAGGTGACGGGCGTAGAACGGCGAGCCGGTGGACACCTGGTCGAGCACCGTGCGCAGCTGTCGTGCCCGCCATGCCTCCAGGTCGGCGGTGTCGAGGGTGCGGTCGTAGAAGGCCTGGTGCAGGGCCAGGTAGTCGGCGGCGAAGTCCGCCGCCGGGCCGGTGGTCGGAAGCCACATGGTCGGATCCTCTCCAGGGGTGAGCCGGCTGCGGTGCTGTCGCGGCCGGCCGTGGCGCAGGTCAGTGCAGGCCACCGTTGACGTCCAGAACCGAGGCGGTGACGTAGCTGCTCTCCGGGCCGGCCAGCCAGGCGACGGCCGCGGCGATCTCGGCTGGCGAGCCGAACCGGCCGACCGGGATCCGGGCCCGGTAGTCGTCCCGGCGCTCGGCCGGGATCCGGGCGGCCATCGGGGTGTCGACCAGGCCGGGAGCGACCGCGTTGACCCGGATGCGGTGCTCGGCGAGCGCCCGGCCGAGGCTGCGGGTCAACGCGATGCACGCACCCTTCGACGCCCCGTACGCCGCGTCCGGGCTGCCGGACTGCCCGCTGATCGAGGCCACGTTGACCACAGTGCCGGGCCGGCCGGCGTCGACCAGGCCACGGGCGAACGCCTGGGTGCAGAAGAACGCGGCGCCCAGGTTGACGTCGAGCACCTGCGCGTACGTCTTCGGGTCGTAGTCGAGGAAGTCCCGGGCGTGGTAGACGCCGGCGTTGTTCACCAGCACCGTGGGCTGGCCGTACCGCTCGTGGATCCGTGCGAAGAGCTGCTCCACCTGCTCCGGCACTGCCACGTCGGCGACCAGCGATGCGTACGCCGCCGGGTCACCGGCCGGCTCGACGTCGACGCCGAGCACCCGGTGCCCGGCCCCGGTCAGAGCGACGGTCACGGCCCGGCCGATGCCACCCGCCGCGCCGGTGACCACGGCGAGCGGGGAGGACTGGTCGGTCATGGCGACCCCACCGCCCCGGCGCCGGCTGCCGGCAGTGCCGCCGACGCGCGGCCCAGGAAGTTGTCGAACAGGCGCAGCCCGTCCTCGGTGAGCACGCTCTCCGGGTGGAACTGCACCCCCTCCACCGGCAGGGTCAGGTGTCGTACCCCCATCACGTAGCCGTCGTCGGACGAGCGCGCGGTGATCTCCAGGGCCGGCGGGGCCGGGTCCGCGACGATCAGCGAGTGGTAGCGGGTGACGGTGAGCGGGGCGGGCGCGCCGGCGAAGACACCTCGGCCGTCGTGGGCGACCACGCTCGTCTTGCCGTGCATCAGGTGCCGGGCGACCGTGACCGTTCCCCCGTACGCGAGGCCGATCGCCTGATGGCCGAGGCAGACGCCGAGCAGCGGCACCTGGCCGGCGAAGGCGTGCACCAGCTCCACGTGCCCGGACTCGGCGGGGTGCCCCGGCCCGGGGCCGAGCACCACCGCGTCCGGCCGCAGGGCGGCGAGCTGCTCGGTGGACCGCGACCGGGAACGGACCACCACGGTCCGCGCGCCGAGGGTCCGCAGGTACTGGTCGATGATGTGGGTGAAACTGTCGTACGCGTCGACGAGCAGGACCTTCACGGCAGCAGCTCCGTACCGGTCAGGGCCCAGAAGGTGGCGCTCATCTTGGCCAGCGTCTCCCGCCACTCGGCCCCGGGTGTGGAGTCGGCCACGACCCCGGCGGAGGCCTGGGTGCGGTAGCGGCGACCGTCGTGCACGGCGGTGCGGATGCAGAGCGCCAGCACCGCGTACCCGCGTACGTCGACGAGGCCGATCGAGCCGGCGTAGACGCCCCGGGGTTCGTCCTCCAACCCGTCGATGATCTCCATGGAGCGCAGCTTCGGCGCGCCGGTCATGGTGCCGGCCGGGAAGGCGGCGCAGATCGCCGCCCAGACGTCGGCGTCGTCGGCGAGCTGCCCGGAGACGGTGGACACCAGGTGGTGCACGTACGCGAACGGCTCGACGTCGAACATCGCGTCCACGCTGAGCGTCCCCGGCACGCAGACCCGACCGATGTCGTTGCGGCAGAGGTCGACCAGCATGACGTGCTCGGCCCGCTCCTTCTCGCTTGCCGTCAGCTCGGCCACCAGCCGGCGGTCGGTCTCCGGGTCGGCGCTGCGGGCGGCGGTGCCCGCGATCGGGCGCATGGACAGCCGGCCCTCATCGACGCGGAGGAACAGCTCGGGGCTCGCCCCGATGACGGTCCCGCCGGCCCAGGGCGTCAGGTACATGTACGGCGACGGGTTGCGGTGCCGCAGCCGCCGGTAGACCTCCAGCGGGGTGAGAGCCGTCTCCACGTCGATCCGGTGGCCGATCTGGATCTGGTAGCTGTCCCCCACCTCGATGTGCCGCAGGCACTGCTTGACCCGGGCGGCGAACGTCTGCTCGTCGACGGTGTCCCGGACCAGGGTGGGCGGTGGGGCGACCGGCACCGCCGCGTGATCGTCGGGAAGCCCGGCGAGCAGTTCCGACAGCCGGGGAGCGCCGCTGTCGGGTGGCAGGTGCGGGCCGCTGGCGGTGAGCTGCCGCACGGTGCCGGCGCGCAGGTCCCACCAGACGGTGTGCCGGAACAGCACGAGGGTGCAGCGTGGGATGTCGTCGACCACCCGGTCGACGGAGAGCTCGTCCATGTCCCGCGCGGCCTCGTACGCCAGGGTGGTGAGGAAGCCGAAGGCGAAGCTGTCGGCGGGGGCGGTGGTCCGCACCGCGAAGGCCCGCTGCACGGCCCGGACCGCCGCCCAGACCTCGGGTGGCCCGGAAACCGACCAGACCCGCTCCGGCGCGCGGTGCCGGGCCGGCTCGCCCAGGACCGCCGTGAGCACGGCGGACAGGGCGTCGCCGAGTGGACCGTCGCAGATCACCTCAAGCCGGTCGGCGATGAACCGCAACTCGGCGAGAGTGTCCCAGCCGACTGCCGCCGCATAGCGGTCCTGAGCCGGGCCGTCTAGGCTTTCGAAGAGATACAGATCGTCGTGCGGACGACATTCGGAGAGTGCCGTGTAGAGCGACAATGGATTGATTGCCGACAGTGTGACGGATGTCACCTCTATTGGAATTGAGTTGGCCAGTGGCGTAGGCCGCATCGCCACAGAATGCGACCGAATGGGCCACGTGGCGGTCTTGGTTGACAATGAGGACACTGCGAAACCCCCTCTGAGCAGCCCGATTTCAGCGCCACCGTTGGCGCTGACCCCGCCGCGTGACACGGCAGATCGGACTTTCCCCCCGCACAAAAGGACTCGCACGACCGGCCCCGCGCCGGCACCAGGGACGTTAGCGAGGTCCATATTGGACAACTCGGAACGTACGCCCTGATTTGCCGGTCACTGGACGGTTGCGCGTCCGGCCAACACTTTCCTCAAGTACAGATCGCGCTGTCCATACCACTTCGACTACGCCGGAGCGGACCACTTGTTGTTGAATCTAAACCTGTCAATAGATGGTCAGTCGCGCGAAACGCTGGCAGTGCAGCTCCGTAACGCATTTCGTACGCAGATCGAGGAGGGCGTGCTGCGTCCCGGCACCCGCCTGCCGTCGAGCCGGCAGCTCGCCGCCGACCTCGGGGTGTCCCGCAGTGTGGTCGTCGAGGCGTACGAGCAGCTCTGCGCCGAGGGCTACTTCGTCTCCCAGCACGGCTCGGGCACCTCGGTGGCGGCGGCGGCGCGCGACGAGATCGGCTCGGCGCTCACGCCGGGCGACCGCGCACCGGCGGCGGCACTGCGGGACCTGCGCACCGGCGGCCTGCACGCCTCCACCTTCCCCGGGCAGGACTGGATCCGGGCGGTCAGCGCGGTGGTCACCTCGGCCGGCCTCCGCGAGCTGGGATACGCCCCGCCGTCCGGCCTGCCGGTCGTCCGGCACACCCTCGCCGGCTACCTCGGCCGGGTGCGCGGCGTGCGTACCAGACCCGACCACCTCATGATCACGTCCGGCTTCGCCCAGGGGCTCGCGCTGCTGTGCCGGGAACTGCGCGACCGGGGCCACGACACGGTCGGCGTGGAGGACCCGGGCCACCCGGGCGAGTGGGAGTTCATCGCCGATGCCGGCCTGCGTCCGGTGGGCCTCCCGGTGGACGCCGACGGCATCCGGGTCGACGCCCTGGCCGCGAGCGGGGTCCGCGCCGTGCTCGTCACCCCGGCCAGCCAGTTCCCGACCGGGGCCACGCTCAGCGCGCAGCGCCGGGAGCAGCTCGTCGCCTGGGCCGAGGCGGTCGACGGCTACATCATCGAGGACGACTTCGACGCCGCCCTCGTCGCCCCGGCGCAGCGGATGCCGGCGTTGCAGAGCCTCGCCCCGGACCGGGTGATCTACGCCGGCAGCGCCAGCAAGGTGCTCGCCCCGGCGCTCCGCCTCGGTTGGCTGGCCACCCCGGCCACACTGACCGCGCCGATCGAGCGCCTGCGCGCCGGCTGGGACCTCGGCTGCTCCAGCCTGGAGCAGCTCGCCTTCGCCCGGCTCATCGACACCGGGGCCTTCGACCGGCACCTGCGGCGACTCACCGCCGACATCCAGAAACGCCGTCAGGTGGTCCACCAGTTCGTCGCCCGCGAGCTGCCCGGCACCACCCTGCGCAACGGGCACGGCGGGTTGCAGGCGTACCTGGAACTGCCCACCTGGTGCGCCGAGGAGGCGCTGGTGCAGGCCGCCCGACGCCGCTCGGTCCTGGTCCGTGGCGGTCGCTTCTACGCCCTGCGCGCCGACGACCGGCCGCCGGCACTGGTCGTCGGCTACGCCGGGTTGCGCGGCACCGAGTTGGGCCGCGGCCTGGCCGGGATCGCCGGGGCGTACCGGGAGATGATGGGCCGCACCGGGTCCAGAGCCCCCCGGGTGACTCCGACGGCCGAACCGAGTGGCACCGGGGTCCGCGGTGGACGGTGAGCGCGACCGGTGACCCCTGTCGTCCCGGCGCCGCCACCCTGGGCGGGCTCGCGTCCCAGGCCAAGCTAGGGGTGTCGGCTGCTCCCACGGGCGCGTTACGGTCCGGCCGTGCCCGTACCGCGATGCGCGCGCGGGTCACTTGAGAATCGTCGTCTGTCGAAGCGTCAGGCGTCGGGGGAGGGGTCGACCGGTGTTCAGGCGTATCGCGATCATCAATCGGGGAGAAGCCGCGATGCGGCTGATCCATGCCGTACGGGACCTGTCGGCGGAGTCAGGTGACCACGTCGAGACGGTCGCCCTGTTCACCGACGAGGACCGTACCGCGACGTTCGTCCGGGCGGCCGATCTGACGTATCCACTGGGTGCCGCGGCCACCCGCCCGTACCTCAACCACGAGCTGCTGGAACGCGCCCTGGTCGAGACCGGCGCCGACGCGGCCTGGGTCGGCTGGGGATTCGTCGCGGAGGACCCGGCGTTCGCCGAGCTGTGCGAGCGGATCGGGGTCACGTTCGTGGGGCCGAGCGCGGAGGCGATGCGCAAGCTCGGCGACAAGATCGGCTCGAAGCTGATCGCCGAGGAGGTCGGAGTCCCGGTCGCCCCGTGGAGCCGGGGCGAGGTGGCGACCCTCCAGGACGCTCTTCGCGCGGGCGACCAGATCGGCTACCCGTTGATGCTCAAGGCGACCGCCGGCGGTGGTGGGCGTGGCATCCGGCGGGTCGACTCGCCGGTGGACCTCACCGACGCCTACGAGCGCACCAGCCAGGAGGCGTTGCGGGCCTTCGGCTCCGGCGTCGTCTTCCTGGAACGCCTGGTGACCGGCGCCCGGCACGTCGAGGTGCAGATGATCGCCGACGGGCAGGGTGGTGCCTGGGCGCTCGGGGTGCGGGACTGCTCGGTGCAGCGCCGCAACCAGAAGATCATCGAGGAGTCCGCGTCGCCGGTGCTGGCGGCGGAACAGGTCGCCGAGGTAAAGGCCGCCGCGGTGCGGCTCGCACTGGCGGTGGGTTACCGGGGCGCCGGCACTGTCGAGTTCCTGTACCACCCGGCCCAGAAGCTGTTCGCCTTCCTGGAGGTCAACACGCGGCTCCAGGTCGAGCACCCGATCACCGAGATCACGACCGGCACCGACCTGGTCAAACTCCAACTGCACGTGGCCGGCGGTGGCCGGCTCGACGGTCCGGCACCGGTGGAGGCGGGTCACGCGGTCGAGGCCCGACTCAACGCCGAGGACCCGGACCGCGACTTCGCGCCCTCCCCCGGCCGGATCGTCCGGCTCGCGCTGCCGGCCGGCCCGGGCATCCGGGTCGACACCGGTGTCAGTGAGGGCGACAGCATCCCGGCGGCCTTCGACTCGATGATCGCCAAGATCATCGCGTACGGCCGGGACCGTGACGAGGCGCTCGGCCGCCTGCGTCGCGCCATGGCCGAGACCACCGTCATCATCGAGGGTGGCGCCACCAACAAGAGCTTCGTGCTGGACCTGCTCGACCAGTCCGAGGTGATCGACGGCTCCGCCGACACCGGCTGGATCGACCGCGTCCGCTCCGAGGGCCGCCTCGTCACCCACCGCCACTCCGCGATCGCCCTCGCCGCGGCCGCCATCGAGGCCTACCAGGACGAGGAGGAGGTCAGCCGGCAGCGCCTGTTCACCACCGCGCACGGCGGCCGCCCGCAGGTGCGCCACGAGACTGGCCGCCCGCTCGACCTGAAACTGCGCGGCGTCGCCTACCGGGTGGCGGTGTCCCGCGTGAGCCGCAGGTGTTTCCGCATCGGCCTGTCGGCCGGCGGGGACGTCCACCGTGTGGACGTGCAGATGGAACGGTTCGACGAGCACCGCGGGCAGATGCTGGTCAACGGCAACCGCTTCCGGTTGGTGACCGCCACCCACGGGCCGATCCACACGATCGAGGTCGACGGCGTCACCCACCGGGTCAGCAGGGACGAGGGCGGCGTGGTCCGCTCCCCCGCGCCGGCCCTCGTCGTCGCGACTCCCCTGACCGTCGGTGCCGAGGTCGAGGCCGGCGCGCCGATCCTGGTGCTGGAGAGCATGAAGATGGAAAACGTGCTCCGGGCCCCGTTCAAGGCCCGCGTGCGCGAGTGCCCCGTCGCGGTCGGCAGCCAGGTCGAGACGGGCACCCCCCTGATGCGCCTCGAGCCACTGGCCGACACCACCACCGAGGAGACGACCACTTCGGTCGAGGTCGTCGAGATCGACCTGCCGGCGGCACCGGGCGGGCCGTCGGCGGAGGAGGTCCTGGACGATCTGCGCGCGCTGCTGCTCGGCTACGACGTCGCCCCGGGCGAAATCGGGCGCTGCCCAGCCGTGCGTACCGGGGCACCGGCCGGTCACCTCGACCTTCTGACGATCTTCGCGAACCTGGCGGAGCTGGCCCGCAACAAGCCGCGTCGGACCGCCGACGCCCAGCCGGGCAGCGCCGTGCACACCCCGCGCGAGTTCTTCCACAGCTACCTGCAGAGCCTCGACGCCGAGCGGGCCGGCGTCTCCCCCGGGTTCGTGGCACGCCTGGAACGGGTCCTCGCCCACTACGGCGTGACCGGGCTGGACCGCACACCGGAACTGGAGGACGCCGTCTTCCGGATCTTCCTGGCCCAGCAACGCATGGCCGCCGCGACGCCGGTCGTCTCCGAGGTGCTGCGCCAACTGCTCGCCGGGCCCGCACCCGTCGGCGACCTGCGTGAACCCGCCGGTGTCGTCCTCGAGCGCCTGATCGAGGCGACCCAGGTCCGCTTCCCGGTGATCGCCGACCTGGCACGTGGTCTGGTCTTCCGCTGGTACGCCCAGCCCCTGCTGCGCCGCACCCGCGCCGAGGTCTATGCCGAGGTCCGCGCCGACCTGCGCCACCTCGATGAGCACCCGGACGCCCCGGACCGGGCCGACCGCATCCAACGCATGGTCTCCTGTCGACAACCCCTCGTGCGGATCATCGGTCAGCGCATCCGACGCCCCGGCCACACCGAGCACGGCCCGCTGCTGGAGGTGCTCACCCGCCGCTACTACGGCAACCGGGGCCTGACCGCGGTGACCGCGCGGGGCGGGTTCCTCACCGCCGAGCACGGCACGACCCACATCGTGGCGGGCGCCACCGACATCGCCCGTCTTCCCGGCACCCTCACCGCGCTCGCCGAGCTGGCCGCCGACGCCCCGGCCCCACTGGTCGCCGACCTGTACGTCGCGGTGCAGGACCAACCCGACGACGACGCCGTCGCGGTACGCCTCGGTGAGCTGTTCGCGGCACACCCGCTGCCGTCGACCGTCCAGCGGGTCACCGCGACCGTCGCCAGCTCCAACGGCGCCGTCATGCACCACTACCTCACCTTCCGGCCCGGCGAGGCCGGCTTCACCGAGGACCGGCTGATCCGTGGGCTGCACCCGCAGATCGCCCAGCGCCTGCAACTGGAGCGGCTGCGCGAGTTCGACCTGACCCGGCTGCCCTCGGCCGACGAGGAGATCTACCTCTTCAAGGCGGTGGCGCGCAGCAACCCCGCCGACGAACGGCTCATCGCCATGGGCCAGGTCCGCGACCTGACCCCGCTGCGGGAGACCGACGGACGCCTGGTCGCGCTGCCCGCCCTGGAGGAGGCCACCACCCTGGCCCTGGACGCGATCCGTGACATCCAGGCGCGGCGGCCGCAGGACAAGCGGTTCGACACCAACCGGATCCTGATGTACGTCTGGCCGCCCACCAACCTGTCGCTCGACGAGCTGAACGCGCTGGTCCAGCGGATCCTGCCCACCTCGACCGGGGCCGGGCTGGAAGAGGTGCAGTTCATCGCCCGGCAGCCGCACTCGGCCGGGGACGTGGCGGTGACGATCACCCTGGACCCGGGCAACGGCGCCCACCTCAACGTGGGCGCGCCATCCACCGAGCCGGTGCGACCGCTCGACGACTACCGGCAGAAGGTGCTGCGTGCCGCACGTCGGGGCACCACCTACCCGTACGAGCTGACCGGGTTGCTGGGCCGCTTCACCGAGTACGACCTCGACCCGTCCGGGACGCTCGTACCCGTCGAACGGCCGAAGGGGAGGAACTCGGCGGCCATCGTGGCCGGCGTGGTGACCACCCCGACCGAGCGCTACCCGGAGGGCGTCACCCGCGTGGTGCTGCTCGGCGACCCGACCAAGGCGCTGGGCGCCCTGTCCGAGCCGGAGTGCGCCCGCGTCATCGCCGCCCTCGACCTGGCCGAGACCATGCGGGTGCCCCTGGAGTGGTTCGCCCTGTCGGCGGGCGCCCGCATCTCGATGAGTTCCGGAACCGAGAACATGGACTGGGTCGCCGCGGCGCTCAAGCGCGTCGTGACGTTCACCCAGGCCGGCGGTGAGATCAACATCGTGGTGGCCGGCATCAACGTCGGCGCCCAGCCGTACTGGAACGCCGAGGCCACGATGCTCATGCACACCAGGGGCATCCTGGTGATGACCCCGGACTCGGCGATGGTGCTCACCGGCAAGCACTCGCTGGACTTCTCCGGTGGCGTGTCGGCCGAGGACAACTTCGGCATCGGCGGCTACGACCGGGTCATGGGCCCGAACGGGCAGGCACAGTACTGGGCACCCAGCCTGCCGGCGGCACGGGACGTGCTCATGGCCCACTACGACCACACCTACGTCGTACCCGGGGAGACCGGGCCTCGGCGGGCCGACACCGACGACCCGGTCGACCGGGACGTCTCCGACTACCCGCACGTCGTCGACGGCAGCGACTTCACCACCGTCGGGCAGATCTTCTCGGCGAGCCACAACCCGGACCGCAAGAAGGCCTTCGACATCCGTACCGTCATGCGCGCCCTGTCCGACCAGGATCACCCCGTCCTCGAACGTTGGGCCGGGATGGCCGACGCCGACACGTCGGTGGTCCAGGACGCCCACGTCGGTGGCTATCCCGTCTGCCTGATCGGCATCGAGTCGCGCCCGGTTACCCGGCGCGGGTTCCCGCCCACCGACGGGCCGGACACCTACACGGCGGGCACCCTGTTCCCCCGCTCGTCGAAGAAGACGGCACGGGCGATCAACGCGGCCTCCGGCAACCGCCCGCTCGTCGTGCTGGCGAACCTGTCCGGCTTCGACGGCTCCCCCGAGTCGATGCGCAACCTCCAGTTGGAGTACGGCGCCGAGATCGGCCGGGCGATCGTCAACTTCGAGGGCCCGATCGTCTTCACGGTGATCTCCCGCTACCACGGTGGCGCGTTCGTGGTCTTCTCCAAGGCCCTCAACCCGAACATGTCAGTGCTCGCTTTGGAGGGCTCGTTCGCCTCGGTGCTCGGCGGCGCCCCGGCCGCGGCCGTCGTCTTCTCCGGCGAGGTCACCAACCGCACCGCGAAGGACCCCCGCGTCGCCGAGCTGCACGCGCAGGTCGCGGGCGCGACCGGCGCGGAACGGGCGGCCCTCAACGTCCTGCTCGCCGAGGTGCGCTCGTCGGTCCGCGCGGAGAAGCTGGGCGAGGTGGCCGCGGAGTTCGACCGGGTGCACAGCATCCAGCGAGCCGTCCAGGTCGGCTCGGTCGACGCCATCGTCAGCACCGCCGAGCTGCGGCCCCGCATCATCGAGGCGATCGAGCACGGCCTGAAGAGGTGACGTCCTCCCCGCCCTGGCATCGGGGTGCTAGGGGTCTGTGTCGGCGCCGGAGACGCCCCCATGCTGAATTCGGAGCGACGAGGCTCCGTGGCAGAGAGGACCGATCCGATGCCTCAGTACCTGACACTCGACCCGCCGGCCCTGGCACCGTCCGAGCCCGTGCTGGTGTTCCTCCAGGGTGGACCTGCCGACATCCCCCGCACTGTGGTGGCCAGCGTCGAGCAGCTGGTCTACGGAAAGATCAAAGTGCCCTACCTGGCCGGTTACGAGCACTTCGAGCGCCGCTTCGGCGACGGCTCCCCGTTGTTGTTCACCTGGACCGCGCGGACCAAGATCGCGGAATGACGCGGGACGGATCGCGGGTCGTACCCTTGGCGTCGGCGCCGGGGCGGCGGCCCGCGATCGGACGGCCACCGACTGCCCGGGCCCCTAGCCGGGACGGGCACTCCCTTAGCTGCGCGAGCGCGGCCCGTGAAAGCCGCAGCGTTCGTTCCCTACGGCTACCAGCGTCGATACTGTTGAAGCGTGACCAATGCCAGCCGTGCCCGTGCACTGCCGCCCGAGGGCGTCAGGTCGGCCACCGCTGACTCCGGAACCGTTTCTCCGGCGCGGAGGAAGCCATGATCGAGTCCATCCTTCCCGGCGCCGTGACGGCCGTCGACACCTTCGTGGACCCGCCCGGCGCCGACCTCTTCCCCGAGGAGGAGGCCGTCGTCCGCAAGGCCGTGGACAAGCGCCGCCGCGAGTTCACCACCGCCCGCTGGTGCGCACGCCAGGCGATGCGGCAGATCGGGATCGCTCCCGCGCCGGTCCTGCCCGGCACCCGCGGCGAGCCCCAGTGGCCCTTCGGGATGGTCGGCAGCATCACCCACTGCGCCGGCTACCGCGCCGCAGTCCTCGCCGAGCAGGAGAAGGTCACCACTGTCGGCATCGACGCCGAACCCAACGAGGCTCTCGCCAACGGCGTGCTCGAAGCCGTCTCCCTGGCCGAGGAACGGGACCGCATCGCCGTCCTGCTGCGCGACCATCCCGGCGTCGCCTGGGACCGGATGCTGTTCAGCGCGAAGGAATCGGTCTACAAGGCCTGGTTCCCGCTGACCGCACGGTGGCTCGACTTCGAGGACGCGAACATCGTCATCGACCCGCTGAACGGCACCTTCAACGCAACGCTGCTGGTGACCGGGCCGTGGGTGCACGGGCGGCGGCTCAGCGGGTTCAGCGGCCGGTGGCTCGTCGAGCAGGGCCTCGTCGTCACCGCCATCACCGTCCTCGCGCCGGTGGTCCCGAAGACCCGGCCCGCCGGCCGCCTCGCCGCGCACCGCTGAGCCCGCACGTCCCCCCCCGCACAGCACGGTGGCCGCCTCCCGAGTGGGAGGCGGCCACTGTGTCGTCCGGGGTCAGCCCGCGACCGTACTCACCGCTGGAGCCGTTCCAACAGGTCCACCGCGGCCTCGGCGAGGACAGTGCCGGGCGGGAAGACCGCCGAGGCGCCAGCCCGGCGCAGCGCGGCGATGTCACCGGGCGGCACCACCCCACCGACCACGATCATGATGTCCGCGCGGCCCAGGGCGGTCAGCGCCGCACGCAGCGCGGGCACCAGGGTGAGGTGGCCGGCGGCGAGCGAGTTGACGCCGACGATGTGCACGTCCGCGTCGGCCGCCTGCCGGGCGACCTCGTCCGGGGTCTGGAACAGCGGACCCACCTCGACGTCGAACCCCAGGTCGGCGAAGGCCGTGGCGACCACCTTCTGACCACGGTCGTGACCGTCCTGGCCCATCTTGGCGACCAGGATCCGGGGACGGACCCCGCGCCGGTCGGCGAACGCGTCGGCGGCGTCGCGGGCCCGGGCGACGCCGGGATCGGTGCCCGCCTCGTCGCGGTACACGCCCTCGGTCGTACGGATGTGGGCGACGTGCCGGCCGAACGCCGTCTCCAGGGCCGTGGAGATCTCCCCGACGGTGGCGTGCGCCCGGGCGGCGGTGACGGCCAGGTCGAGCAGGTTGGCCGCCGGGTCGGTGGCGCCCCGGGTGAGGGCGGCCAGGGCGGCGTCGCAGGCCGGCTGGTCGCGTTCGGCCCGCAGGCGGCGCAGCTTGGCGACCTGCTCGGCGCGCACCGCCGTGTTGTCCACCTTGCGCACCTCGATCGGGTCCTCCACGACCGGTCGGTGCCGGTTCACACCGATCACCGGCTGCCGACCGGAGTCGATCCGCGCCTGCGTACGCGCGGCGGCCTCCTCGATCCGCAGCTTGGGCAGCCCCTGCTCGATGGCCCGGGCCATGCCGCCGGCCTGCTCGACCTCCCGGATGTGACCCCACGCCCGCTGGGCCAGGTCGTGGGTGAGCCGCTCCAGGTAGGCGCTGCCGCCCCACGGGTCGATCACCTGGGTGGTGCCCGACTCCTGCTGGAGCAGCAGTTGTGTGTTGCGGGCGATCCGGGCGGAGAAGTCGGTCGGCAGCGCCAACGCCTCGTCCAGCGCGTTCGTGTGCAGCGACTGCGTGTGGCCCTGGGTCGCCGCCATCGCCTCGACGCAGGTGCGCACCACGTTGTTGTACGGGTCCTGCGCGGTCAACGACCAGCCGGACGTCTGGCAGTGGGTACGCAGCGACAGCGACTTCGGGTCGGTCGCGCCGGCGTCGCGCAGCAGCCGTGCCCACAGCAGGCGGCCGGCCCGCAGCTTCGCCACCTCCATGAAGAAGTGCATGCCGACCGCCCAGAAGAACGACAGCCGGGGGGCGAACGCGTCGACGTCGAGCCCGGCGGTCTTGCCGGCGCGCACGTACTCGGCGCCGTCGGCGAGGGTGTACGCCAACTCCAGGTCGGCGGTCGCCCCCGCCTCGTGCATGTGGTAGCCGGAGATCGAGATCGAGTTGAACCGCGGCATCCGCTGCGAGATGTAGGCGAAGATGTCCGCCACGATCCGCATCGACGGCTCCGGCGGATAGATGTACGTGTTGCGGACCATGAACTCCTTGAGGATGTCGTTCTGGATGGTCCCCGCCAGCTGCTCGGGCGTGACCCCCTGCTCCTCGGCGGCGACGACGTAGAGGGCGAGGATCGGCAGCACCGCGCCGTTCATGGTCATCGACACGCTGATCCGGTCCAGCGGGATGCCGGCGAACAGCTCCCGCATGTCGAGGATCGAGTCGATCGCCACGCCGGCCATGCCCACGTCACCGGCCACCCGGGGGTGGTCGGAGTCGTAACCACGGTGGGTGGCCAGGTCGAACGCGACAGACAGTCCCTTCTGCCCACCGGCCAGGTTGCGCCGGTAGAAGGCGTTGGACTCCTGCGCGGTGGAGAAGCCCGCGTACTGGCGGACCGTCCACGGGCGGGTGGCGTACATGGTCGGGTAGGGACCACGCACGAACGGGGCGATGCCCGGCAGCGAGTCGAGGAAGTCCACACCGGCCAGGTCGTCGGCGGTGTAGAACCGCTTGACGCCGATCCCCTCCGGGGTCTGCCACACATCTGTCGACTCCGGGGCGGGGCCCCTCGGCGCGGGTGGGGTGCCGAGCTCGACGTCGGCGTACGAGGGGATCATCGCGGGACTCCGAGGTCGTCGAGGGTGGTCTCCAGCACGCGGACGGCGTCGCACCCGGCGTACAGGTGGTCGTCGACGCCCGCCTGGCCGCCCGGCCGCCCGGCCAGCCAGATCTTCGCGGCGCCGGCCTGCCGGAGCGCGGCCGTGACCGACGCGGCCTGCTCGGCGTAGAGACGGTCGGACGAGCAGACGCACGCCACGGCACCGGGCGGGACCGGCTCGTCGGCAGCGGTCGTCACGGTGCGGATGCCGCCGGCCGCGAACAGGTTCGCGGCGAAGGCGACCCGGGCGCCGTGGTCGGACGCCCGGCCGATCGTGACCAGGTGCACCACCGGCGCCGTGGTCGCGCCGTCGGCCCGTCGGCGCAGCTCCTCGAACCGTTCCGCGTAACGGTGGCGGGGCAGACCGCCCACCGGAGCCGGTGGCACGGCGTGGCGGGCCGGGACCTGCTCGTCGAGATCGGGGAACTCGCTGACCCCGGTGATCGCGTCCTGGCGGCGGGCCACACGCGTCGCCCGACGCTCCCAGGTCGCGGCCAGCCGGTCCGCGACCAGACCGCTGCGCAGCGCCGTCCCGATGCCGCCCGCCCTCTCGATCGTGGTGAACCACTCCCACGCCGCCCGGGCCAGCTCGTCGGTGCGCGACTCGACGTACCAGGACCCGCCGGCCGGATCGGTGACCCGGTGCAGGTGCGCCTCGTCCAGCAGGATGAGCTGGGTGTTGCGGGCGATCCGCTGGGCCGACTCGTCGGGCCGGCCCAGGGCCACGTCGAACGGCTGCACGGTGATCGCCCCGGCGCCGCCGACGCCCGCGCCGAAACAGGCGAGCGTGGTGCGCAGCAGGTTGCTCCACGGGTCCCGGGCGGTCATCATCGCGCCCGACGTCACGGCGTGCTGCCGCTGCGCCGACTGTCGGTTCGCGCCGGCGACCTCGGTGACCCGGTGCCAGAGTCGGCGGGCCGCCCGGAGCTTGGCGATCGTGGCGAACTGGTCGGCGGTCGCGGCGTAGCGGAACTCGAGTTGGTCGAGCGACCTGGTGAGCGGAATCCCCCGGTCGCTCATCGCCCGCAGGTACGCGACACCGGTGGCCAGCGCGCAGCCCAGTTCCTCGGCGTCGCTGCCGCCCGCGTCGTGATACGTGGTCACGTCCACGGTCAGCGCCCGCAGCTCGGGGTGTGCCGTCACCGACTGGGCCGCCAGGTCCGCGGCGACGCCGAGTTCCGGTTCGATGCCGGTTGCCGCGAACGCGCCGTACGGGTCGGCGCCGAGGTTTCCCCGCAACACGCGAGGCTCGATGGTCTGCCGAGCGGCCACGTCCAGCAGGGCGGCGGTGGCCTTGTCGGTCTCGGTGCCGGCGTCGAGCACGATGCCGGTGCGGTCCAGCGGGATACCGGTGAGCAGCTCGCCCAACTGCTCGGGGGCGGCAGCCCGCAGCCACAGCGAGGTCGCCCCGCCGTGCAGATCGGCACGCGCCGCCGCGGCGGTGCGTACCGGGTCCGGGTCGGTGTGCACGGTACGCACGTCCCACCGGCCGCCGAGGCCGCCGCCCCGGGTGAACGGCGCCTGCCCGGGCAGCCCGTCGGGCACTGTGGTGTCCCGCGAGGTGTAGAGCGGTGCCAGCGGGAACCCGTCGTACGTGGTGGTGGCCAGCAGGTCGGCGGCGTCGTCCGCGGCGGTGTTCTCGTCCGCTCTTCCGGACCTGCGCAGCACGCTGAGGGTGAGCCGCTGCCAGTCCTCGATGGCGGGCACCGGGAAGTCGCGTGTCATGAGTGTGTTCCTCCTTGTCCCGGCGCGTTCAGGCGCGACCGAGCTCACTGCGGATGAAGGCGAACAGTTCCTCGTCGCTGGCTTCTTCAAGCGGTGGTGCCTCCTCGGTGACCGGCTCGACGACGTCGTTGAGGCGGTTGATGAAGGCCTGGAGTCGCAGGACCGTCCGGCTGCGGGTGGTGCTGTCCGGGGTGGACACGGCGAGGCCCGCTTCGAGACGGTCCAGTTCGGCGAAGAGCCCGCCGGTCAGGTCCAGACCATCGCCGATGACCGTGTCCCGGATGTGACCGGCGAGGGCCAGCGCGGTCGGGTGGTCGAACGCGGCCGTGGGCGGCAGGTTGAGGCCTGTGACCCGGCCGAGCCGGTTGCGCAGCTCGACCGCGGTAAGCGAGTCGAAGCCGAGTTCGGTGAAGGCCCGGGTGGGTGGGACTGCTTCCAGGGTGCCGTGCCCCAGGACGGCGGCGACGGTGCCGCGTACCAGGTCGAGGGCCGCCCGATCCTGTTCCGGTTCGGTCAGGGCGCGCCACGCGTCGCGTAGCGCGGCGGTGGCTCCGGTGTCCCCGGCCGGGGCCTGCTCCGCCGCCGAGACGGGCACCTCCGGCAGGTCGGTGAGCAGCCGGCTGGGCCGGGTGCCGGTGAAGGCGAGCGCGAACCGGGGCCAGTCGACGTCGGCGAGGACGACCCGGCCGGCCGTGGCGGCCGCAGCCGCCATCGCGTCGAGCGCGGCGTGCGGAGCAAGGGCGGCCAGGCCGTGGCGGCGCAGGCGTTCGTCGCTCCCGGTCCACGGTCCCCAGGCGATCGCGGTGCCGCCGGCCCGCTGGGCGAGCGCTTCCACTGTGGTGGCGGCCACCGCCGTGGCGGCCTGTAGACCGCCGCCCCAGGTGCCGGCGACCGAGGTGAAGACGACGAACGCGTCCAGGTCCTCGTGGATCAGGTCGGTCAGGTGCCGGGCCCGGCGTACCGCCGGGGTGTCCCAGGCGTCGGGGTCGGTGTCGGCCAGGGGCGCGGGGGCAGGCTCGGAGCGGTCGGCGAGGACAACAGCCGTCAGCGCGACGCCGTCGGCCCGGACGCGGGTCAGCAGGTCGGCCAGGTCGGCGCGGTCGTTGCCGGTGCAGGTTTCCAGGGTGACCACGCCGTGGTCCACCTCGGTGATGCTCTCGGTGACGATCACCCGGTCGGCGCCCTCGGCCGCCGCCCAGCGGGCGATGTCGCCGCTGGTGTCGCCGACGACCAGGACCGTGCCGCGCGGGCGCCACCGGCCGACGGGCGCGGGAGCGTGCCGCAGGCGCCGGGCGAGCACCCGGTCGCCGCGAATGGCGAGCTGGTCCTCGCCGCCACCGAGCGCGGCGGCGAGATGCTCGCCGGCCCAGTCGACGGGTACGTCCAGGAGGCCACCCCAGCGGTGCGGCAGTTCCAGGGCGGCGACCCGGCCCAGCCCCCACACCGCCGCGGCGGACGGGTCGAGCGGGTCACCGGGGTCGGTGGCGACGGCCTCGGTGGTCACCATCCAGAGCGGCGCGTCGACAGCGGCGTCGGCGTATGCCTGGACGAGGACGAGCGCGGCCTCGGGGGTGCCAGCGGACGCGACGGCCCCGGCGATCGGACCGCCGGCGTCGGCCAGGCGGAGCTGGTCGGCCACGGCGGCGCGGTCCAGGCCGAGGACCGGGACGCCACGCACCTCGGCGCCGGACGCGGCGAGGGCTTCGGCGGCGGCAGTCGGGTACGCGTCGTCGCCGAGCACCAGCCACGCCCCGCTGACCGTCGTGGCGGTCGGGGTGGTCGGGGTCCACGCCTCCTCGTAGCGCCAGGAGTCGCGGGCTCGGGTGGCCCGCCGTTCCTGACGCCAGGCGGTCAGGGCGGGCAGCAGGTCGCTGCCGTCTCCGGTGATACCCAGCGGGCTGAGGTCGCCCTCCTCGACGGCCTGCCAGAACTCGCTGTCCACCGGGTCGACGGAGACCCGCTCGACCGGGGACGGCCAGAAGCGGACGCGCTGGAAGGGGTAGGTGGGCAGGTCGACGCGCCGGCCGCCGGGGCTGCACGTGTCCCAGTCGACGGCGACCCCGCGGACGAAGGCGCCGGCCAGAGCCGTCAGGAAGGTGGTGGGCTGGTCCCGGTCGGCGCGCTGCACCGGCACGAAGACCGCGTCGGTCACGCAGTCCGCGCCCATCGCGGACAGGACCCCGTCCGGGCCGATCTCCAGGAACGTGGCGACACCCAGGCCTTCCAGGGTGGCGATGCCGTCGGCGAAGCGCACCGCTTCCCGCACGTGCCGCACCCAGTACGCGGCGTCCTGCGTCTCACCAACCTGCCCCGTCACGTTCGACACGACCGGAATCCGCGGAGACGCGTAGGTCAACGTCTCCGCAACCTGTGCGAACTCCGCCAGCATGGGCTCCATCAACACCGAGTGGAACGCGTGGCTCACCGTGAGCCGCTTGGACTTCTCAAAGTGCGCGGCCACGGATGCCACCTCGTCGGCGGCACCGGACAGCACCACCGAGCAGGGACCGTTGACCGCCGCGACGGACACCCCGTCGACCAACAGCGGCAGCACCTCCGCCTCGGTCGCCCGAACCGCGACCATGACACCACCGGCCGGCAACGCCTGCATCAACCGACCCCGCGCCGCGACCAGCTTCGCCGCGTCGGCGAGGGACAGCACCCCGGCGACGTGCGCGGCGGCGATCTCCCCGATCGAGTGCCCCACCAGGAAGTCCGGAGTCACACCGAACGACTCGACCAGCCGGAACAGTGCCACCTCGACCGCGAACAGGGCGGTCTGCGTGTAGACGGTCTGGTCCAGCTCACCGCCATCGGCGATCACCGCCCGCAGCGGACGGTCGAGATGACGATCCAGCTCGGCGCAGGCCGCGTCGAACGCCTCGGCGAACACGGGGTACGTGGCGGCGAGTTCCAGGCCCATGCCCGGGCGCTGCGACCCCTGCCCGGAGAAGACGAAGGCCGTCCGCCCACGCACCGCCGAACCGGTGACCAGCGCGGCGTGGTCGCCGCCGGCGACCAGGGTGTCGAGCGCCGCGACCAGGGCGTCGGTGTCGGCGCCGACCACCACCGCCCGCTCCTCCAGGACACTGCGGGTGGTGGCGATCGAGTGGATCACGTCCCTCGGGTCGGCCCCCGCCGAGAGCCGCTGCCGCAGCCGTGCACCCTGCTCACGCAGCGCGGGCTCGGTACGCGCCGACAGCGGCAGCGCCATCACCGGCGCCTGCTGCGGCTCGGGCTCGGCGGCAACCGACGGCTGCGGGGTTGGCGGTTCCTCCAGCACGGCGTGCGCGTTGGTGCCGCTGAACCCGAACGACGAGATCGCCGCCCGACGCGGCCGGTCGCCGGTCCGCGCCCACGGCTGCTCCTCGGTGAGCAGCGCCACCGCTCCCGCGCTCCAGTCCACGTGCGGGCTGGGCTGGTCGGCGTGCAGCGTACGCGGCAGGGTCTCGTGCCGCATCGCCTCGACCATCTTGATGATGCCGGCGACACCGGCCGCCGCCTGGGTGTGGCCGATGTTCGACTTCACCGACCCCAGCCACAGCGGTTGGTCGGTGGACCGACCCTGCCCGTACGTCGCCAGCAGCGCCTGCGCCTCGATCGGGTCGCCCAGTTTCGTGCCGGTGCCATGCGCCTCCACCACGTCGACGTCGGCGGCCGACACACCCGCGTTGGCCAGGGCCGCCCGGATCACCCGTTGCTGCGATGGTCCGTTCGGGGCGGTCAGCCCGTTCGACGCGCCGTCCTGGTTGACAGCGCTTCCCCGGACCACCGCGAGCACCGGGTGCCCGTTGGCGACGGCGTCGCTGAGCCGTTCCAGCAGGAGCATGCCGACGCCCTCGCCCCAGATCGTCCCGTCCGCGCCAGCGGAGAAGGCCCGGCACCGGGCCGTGGCGGACAGGCCACGCTGGCGGCTGAACTCGATGAACGCGCCCGGAGTCGACATCACTGTGACACCGCCGGCCAGGGCAAGGTCGCACTCGCCCTGCCGCAGGGCCTGGCTCGCCCAGTGCAGGGCGACCAGCGACGACGAGCAGGCGGTGTCCACAGTGACCGCGGGGCCCTCCAGCCCGAAGGTGTAGGAGATCCGCCCGGAGACGACGCTCGCCGCGTTGCCGGTGCTGACGTACCCCTCGGCGGCCTCCTGCTCACCGGTGAGCAGCGGACCGTAGTCGAGGTTGTTGGTGCCGACGAACACCCCGGTCTGGCTTCCGCGCAGCGCGTCGGTCGGCACACCGCCGCGCTCGAACGCCTCCCACGCGGTCTCCAGCAGCAGCCGCTGCTGCGGGTCCATGGCCAGCGCCTCCCGGGGCGAGATGCCGAAGAACCCAGCGTCGAACTCGGTGGCCCCGGCCAGGAAGCCACCCTCGCGGACGTAGGTGGTGCCGACCGCGTCCGGGTCCGGGTCGTAGAGGGCATCCAGGTCCCAGCCCCGGTCGGTGGGGAAGGCGCCGATGGCGTCACCACCATCGGCGAGCAACCGCCACAGCTCCTCGGGCGAGCCGATGCCGCCGGGGAAGCGGCAGGACATCGCCACGATCGCGATCGGCTCGTCGGTGCGGCCCGCGACGGCGACGGCCGGCGTCGTGTCGGTCACCCCGGCAACCTCGTTCTCGAGGTACGCGGCGAGCGCCTCCGGCGTCGGGTGATCGAAGATCAGCGTGGTGGGCAGCCGCAGCCCCGTGGCGGCGCCGAGCCGGTTGCGCAGCTCGACGCCGGTCAGCGAGTCGAAGCCGATCTCGGTGAACGAACGACCGGGGTCCACCGCGTGCGCCGACCCCAGCCGGAGCACCTCCGCGACGTGTGTCCGCACGGTCTCCAGCACCGCGTGCGTACGCTCGGCCCCGGTGAGGGCCAGCAGCTCGGTCCGCCAGCCGTCGTCCGTCTCGGAATCCGGCTGGGCGGTGAGGGCGTGGACCTCCGGAACACCGTCGAGCAGCGGGCTCGGCCGGACGGCGGTGAACGCCGGGGCGAACGTCGCCCAGTCGACGTCGGCGACGACGACACTCGTACGGTCGTCGGTGACCGCCGAGCGCAGCCCGCGCAGGGCCCGTTCGGGGGCCATCGGGCGCAGGCCGCGTCGGCGCAGTTGCTCGTCCACGGCGTTGTCGGCGGCCATGCCCCCGTCCGCCCACGGGCCCCAGCCGATCGAGGTAGCGGTGAGCCCCCGGGAGCGGCGCTGTTCGGCGACCGCGTCCAGTGCCGCGTTGGCGGCCGCGTAGGCGGCGTGGTCTCCGCTGCCCCAGACGCCGGCGATGGACGAGAACAGCACGAAGGCGTCCAGCGGCGTGTCGCGGAACAGCTCGTCCAGCTGCGTCGCGCCGAGCACCTTGGCGGCCATGACGTCGGCGATGGCGTCGGCGGTCAGCTTCGCGAGCGGGGCCTGGGTGGCGACGCCTGCGGTGTGCAGCACCGCGGTGACGGTGTCACCCGCCGCGTTCAGATCCGCGACGACCGCACCGAGAGCGTCCCGGTCGGCCAGGTCGACGGCGCTGATCGTGACGCGCGCCCCGGCGGCGACCAGTTCGTCGCGCAGGTCGAGGGCCCCGGGCGCCGCCTCCCCCCGGCGGCTGAGCAGGACCAGGTGGTCGGCGCCGTGGCCGGCGGCCCACCGGGCGGCGTGCGCGCCCAGTGCGCCGGTGCCGCCGGTGATCAGGACGGTGCCGCGCGGCTGCCAGGGTCGACCCGTACCGGCCGACGGGACGAGGCGCCGGCCGAGCAGCCCGTCGCGGACGGCGATCTGGTCCTCGCCCCCGGAGCCGGTCAGCGCGGCGGCGAGCAACCGCCCGTCGACCGGGCCGGCGGGCAGGTCGACGACGCCGCCCCACCCACGGCGGAGTTCCAGGGCGGCGACTCGGCCGAGGCCCCAGACGGCCGCGGCAGGCGTGGTGGGCGCCGGGTCGTGCGGGCCGGCGGCCACGGCGCCGCTGGTGATCAGCCAGAGCGGGCTGTCGGCGCGCAGGGACTGGTGGGTCTGCACGGCGTGCAGGGCCTGCGCGGGGTCGTCCACCACGGCGGCCACGCCGGTGACGTCCCGCATCGTGGCCTCGTCCGGGGTGCCGCGCCGCAGGTCCAGGCCGGCGGCGGCGAGGGCGTCCGAGACGCGGGTGTCACCGGCCGGCTCGGCGATCAGCCAGGTCCCGGTGGGTGCGGCGGCCGACGGCAGCGGGGCCCAGTCGATGCCGTAGCGGCCGAGCGGGCCGGCGGTGTTGTCGCGCCGCCAGGAGGCCAGGGCCGGCAGCAGTGGGGTGAGGGCGGCGCTGTCGTCGAGTTTCAGGGTCGCGGTGAGGGCGTCGAGGTCCGCCCGTTCGACGGCGTCCCAGAAGGCGGCGTCGGTGGGGTTCGTCGCCCGGGTGCCGGGCGTCGGCCAGTAGCGCTGGTGCTGGAAGGCGTAGGTGGGCAGGTCGATCAGTTGTCCGCCGGTCAGGAACGGCGTCCAGTCGACCGCGACGCCGCGCACGAAGGCCTGGGCCAGGGCGGTGAGCAGGGTGGTCGGTTGGTCGCGGTCGGAGCGTTGCACGGGTACGAATACCGCGTCGCTGACGCAGTCGGCACCCATCGCCGAGAGCACGCCGTCCGGGCCGATCTCGACGAACGTCGCGACGCCCAGGCCCTCCAGGGTGGCGATGCCCTCGGCGAACCGGACCGCTTCCCGCACGTGCCGCACCCAGTAGCCGGCGTCCTGCGTCCCGGCGATCTGCCCGGTCAGGTTCGACACCACCGGGATCCGCAGCTGCCCGTAGGTCAACGACCCCGCCACCTGAGCGAACTCGGCCAGCATCGGCTCCATCAGCACCGAGTGGAACGCGTGGCTAACCCGCAACCGCTTCGACTTCTTGAACTGGGCGGCGACTGCGGCGACCTCGCCTTCCGTGCCGGACAGCACCACCGAGCGCGGACCGTTGATGGCGGCGACGGACACCCCGTCGGTCAGCAGCGGCAACACCTCAGCCTCGGTGGCCCGCACCGCCACCATCACCCCACCCGACGGAAGGGCCTGCATCAGGCGGCCCCGCGCGGCAACCAGCTTCGCCGCATCCGACAGCGACAGCACCCCGGAAACGTGCGCGGCGGCGACCTCCCCGATCGAATGCCCCACCAGGTAGTCCGGGGTGACACCGAACGACTCAACGAGGCGGAACAACGCCACCTCGACCGCGAACAACGCCGTCTGCGTGTAGACCGTCTGATCCAGGTCGTCGCCCTCGGCGATCACCTCGCGCAACGGACGGTCGAGGTGGACGTCCAACTCCGCGCAGGCCGCGTCGAACGCCTCGGCGAACACCGGGAACGACGCCGCCAACTCCAGACCCATGCCCGGCCGCTGTGACCCCTGACCGGAGAACACGAACGCCGTCTTCCCACGCACCACCGACCCGATGATCGGCCCCGGCTCACCAGCGGCAACCGCCGCCAGCTCCTCCGACCCGAACACCACCGCCCGATGCGCGTGCAACGACCGCGACGACACCAACGAGAACCCGACATCCACCGGATCCACACCCGCCACCGACGCCAACCGCGACGCCTGACCCCGCAAACCCTCCGGCGACCGGGCCGACAACACCCACGGCACCATCTCGTTGGTCGGGGGCCTCTCCTGGGCCGGGACCGCTGTCGAGGGAGGTTCCTCCAGGATGACGTGGGCGTTGGTGCCGGAGATCCCGAACGACGACACCCCAGCCCGACGCGGACGTCCGTCAGCCGACCACGGCTGGGCTTCGGTCAACAACCGAACCGCACCAGCCGACCAATCCACCTGCGACGTCGGCGCATCCACATGCAACGTCCGCGGCAACACCCCATGCCGCATCGCCTCAACCATCTTGATGATCCCCGCAACACCCGCCGCGGCCTGCGTATGACCCAGATTCGACTTCACCGACCCCAACCACAACGGCCGACCATCAGGACGACCCTGACCATAGGTGGCCAACAACGCCTGCGCCTCGATCGGATCACCCAACCTCGTCGCCGTCCCATGCGCCTCCACCACATCCACATCACCAACCGACAACCCCGCAGCACCCAACGCCGCCCGAATCACCCGCTGCTGAGACGGACCATTCGGCGCCGTCAAACCATTCGACGCACCATCCTGATTAACCGCACTCCCCCGCACCACCGCCAAAACCCGATGCCCACCCCGCACCGCATCCGACAACCGCTCCACCAACAACACACCCACACCCTCAGACCAACCCGTCCCCTCCGCACCCTCCGCAAACGACCGACACCGACCATCCACCGACAACCCACGCTGCCGCGAAAACTCCACAAAAGCCGACGGCGTCGCCATCACCGTCACCCCACCAACCAACGCCAACGAACACTCACCACCACGCAACGCCTGAACCGCCAAATGCAACGCCACCAACGACGACGAACACGCCGTATCCACCGTCACCGCCGGACCCTCAAACCCAAACGAATACGAAACCCGACCCGACACCACACTCCCCGAATTACCCGTCCCCAAAAATCCTTCGAGGCCGTCGGGGCTCTGTTGTGCGAATGGCCCGTAGTCGTGGTACATCAAGCCGGCGAACACTCCGGTGTCGGATCCGCGCAGGGAATGCGGGTCGATTCCGGCCCGTTCCACGGCTTCCCAGCTCGCCTCCAGCAACAGGCGCTGCTGCGGGTCCATGGCCAACGCCTCGCGCGGTGAGATCCCAAAGAACTCCGCGTCGAACTCGGCGGCGGTGGAGAGGAAGCCACCCCGGCGCGTGTACGAGGTGTCAGTGCGAGACTCGTCCGGGTCGAACAGCGTCTCCAGGTCCCAACCGCGATCGGTCGGGAAGTCGGTGATCCCTTCGCCGTCGGACTCGACCATCCGCCAGAGACTCTCGGGGGAATCCACCCCACCCGGGAAACGGCAGGCCATCCCGACAATCGCGATCGGCTCATCCACAGCCACCGCCGCCGCAGCCGCAGCCGGAACAACCGCAGCCGCCCCGCCCAACTCCCCTATCAGGTGGTCCACCAGCGCATCCGGGGTCGGATAGTCGAACACCGTCGTCGCCGACAACCGCAACCCGGTCACCGCCGCCAACCCATTGCGAAACTCCACCGCCGTCAACGAATCAAAACCCAACTCACCAAACGCCTGACCACCATCCACCGACCACCCCGGCGAATGACCCAAAACCACCGCCACCCGCGACGACACCACATCCAAAAGCACAGCCCGACGAGCCTCATGATCAAGGTCGGCGAGCCGGGCTCGCAGCGACGACGTGTCGGTAGCGGCGGCGGCCACCCTGCGCGCGGGCCGGACCAGGCGCCGCAGGAGGGCGGGCACGGCGCCGGACGCGGCGACCGCCGCGAGGTCCAGGAGGATCGGCACGCTGACCGGCGGTGACGACACACAGCCGGCGTCGAGCAGGGCGAGTCCCTGCTCGGCAGTCAGCGGGAGCACCCCGCCACGGCCGAGGCGCCGCTGGTCGGCGTTCGCGCTCAGGTCGCTGGCGTCGGCCCAGAGCCCCCAGGCGAGGGAGATCGCTGGGAGTCCCAGTCCGTGGCGGTGCTGTGCCAGAGCGTCGAGGAACGCGTTGCCGGCCGCGTACGCGCCCTGGCCCGCGTTCCCGAACACACCGGCGGCCGACGAGAACAACACGAACGCCGACAACTCCCGATCCCGCGTCAACTCGTGCAGATACCACCCCGCATCGACCTTTGCCCGCAACACCGCCGACAACCGCTCCGCGGACAGCCCGGTGACGAGGCCGTCGTCGAGCACACCGGCCAGGTGTACGACGCCGGTCAGGTCCGGTGCCTCGGCGATGGCCTGGGACAGTGCGGTCCGATCGGTCGCGTCCGCGGCCACCAGTCGGGCGGACGCACCGAGCCCGGCGAGGTCCGCCAGGAACTCGGTGGCTCCGGGGGATTCCGCGCCGCGACGGCTGACCAGCAACAGGTCGCGCACACCATGGGTGGTGATCAGGTGTCGCACCACGAGTCGGCCGAGCGTGCCCAACGCGCCGGTGACCAGCACCGTCCCGGTGCCAAAGGAGAACGGGCGCGGTTCCTCGGCCGGCGGTCGGACGAGTCGCGGCACGCTGACCACTCCGCTGCGGATCGCCAGCTGCGGCTCACCGCAGTGCGCGGCGGCGGGGAGCAGCGCAACGGACCCGGGCCCGTCGTCGATGTCGACCAGCACGAACCGGTCCGGGTGTTCGGCCTGGGCGCTGCGCACCAACCCGTGCACGGCGGCACCGGCGAGATCGGTCAACGGCTCGTCGCCGGTCTGCACGGCGTGCCGGGTCGCGACGACCAGCCGCACACCGGCGAGCCGTTCGTCGGCCACCCAGGACTGCAGCACCTCCAGGGCGCGGGTGGTGGCGGCGTGCGCGGCGATCACGGGGTCGGCGGCGGGGCCGGGCTCGGCGTACCAGAGGACAGGCCCGGCCGGCACGCGGCCGGCGGCCAGCATCGCGGCCAGATCCGCGTGGTCGGTGAGCAGTGTCGCGGGGACGTCGAGCTGGGGGATCGGCGTCCATTCCATCCGGTACGGGCGCAGCGTCGCGCCCGTCGTCGGCGTGTAGGGGCGCAGCACGAGCCGGTCCACTGTGGCGACGGGCCGGTTCTCGGCGTCGCGCAGATCGAGGGTGACCCCGTCGGCGCCGGACCGGCTGATCCGTACCCGAGCCGCGCGCGCCCCGGTGGCGTGCACGGTGACGCCGGTCCAGGAGAACGGGAGCCCGGTCGTGTCGCCGTCGAGGACACCGAGGGCGAGCCCGTGCAGGGCGGCGTCGAGGAGCGCGGGGTGCAGCAGGAAACCGTCCGGGGTGAGGTCGTCGGCGAGGGCCACGTCGGCGAGCAGCTCCCCGTCGCGGCGCCACGCACCGTGCAGGCCCCGCAGGTGCGGCCCGTAGTCGAACCCGACCTCCGCGAAGCCGGGGTAGACGCCGTCGACCGGCACCTCGTCGGTTGCTCCCGGAGTCCAGTGACCCGGGGTGTCGACCGCCTCGACGGTGGTGAGGGTGCCGGAGGCGTGTCGCTGCCATTCGCCGGTGTCGTCCGGGCGGGCGTAGAGCGTGATGTCGCGCCGTTCGCCGTTCGCGGCCGGGTTGTCCACGGTGAGCGGGCCGACCACGGCGCGGATGGTCAGGGTGCCGCCGCTGGTGGGCAGCACCATCGGAGCTTCGATGGTGAGTTCGTCGAGGTGGTTCAGGCCGGCGTGGTCGCCGGCGGCCAGGGCGAGGTCGACCAGCGCGGCACCGGGCACCAGCAGTGCGCCGCCGATCACGTGGTCGGCCAGCCAGGGCTGGGCGCGGGCGGAGAGGCGGCCGGTGAGGAGCACGCTGTCCTGCTCGGGCAGGTCGGCGGCGGCGGCCCAGAACGGGTGGTCGACGGTCGCGAGTCCGATGTCGGCCGCGTCGGTGGCGGTGTCGGGCGCGGTCGGCCAGTAGCGCTGGTGTTGGAAGGCGTAGGTGGGCAGGTCGATCAGTTGTCCGCCGGTCAGGCAGGGCGTCCAGTCGACCGCGACGCCGCGCACGAAGACCTGGGCGAGGGCGGTGAGCAGGGTGGTCGGTTGGTCGCGGTCGGAGCGTTGCACGGGTGCGAACACCGCGTCGCTGACGCAGTCCGCGCCCATGGCCGACAGGACCCCGTCGGGGCCGATCTCCACGAACGTCGCGACGCCGAGGCCCTCCAGGGTGGCGATGCCGTCGGCGAACCGGACTGCTTCCCGTACGTGCCGCACCCAGTAGCCGGCGTCCTGCGTGTCCGCGATCTCCCCGGTCAAATTCGACACCACCGGGATCCGGGGCTCGGCGTAGGTCAAGGAAGCCGCGACCTGAGCGAACTCGGCCAGCATCGGCTCCATCAGCACCGAGTGGAAGGCATGGCTGACCCGCAGACGCTTGGACTTCTTGAAGTTCGCCGCCACCGCGGCAACCTCGTCGGCCACGCCGGACAGCACCACCGAGCGGGGACCGTTGATGGCCGCGACGGACACCCCGTCGGTCAGCAGCGGCAACACCTCAGCCTCGGTGGCCCGAACCGCCACCATCACCCCACCCGACGGCAATGCCTGCATCAGGCGACCCCGCGCCGCGACCAGCTTCGCCGCGTCGGCCAGGGACAGCACCCCGGACACGTGCGCGGCCGCGATCTCACCGATCGAGTGCCCGACCAGGTAATCCGGGGTGACACCGAACGACTCGACCAGCCGGAACAGCGCCACCTCGACGGCGAACAGGGCGGTCTGCGTGTAGACGGTCTGATCCAGGTCGGTTCCCTCGGCGATCACGTCGCGGATCGGCCGGTCGAGGTGACGGTCCAGCTCCGCGCAGGCCGCGTCGAACACCTCGGCGAACACCGGGAACGACGCCGCCAACCCCAGGCCCATGCCCAGTCGCTGTGACCCCTGACCGGAGAACACGAACGCCGTCTTCCCACGCACCACCGACCCGATGATCGGCCCCGGCTCACCGTTGGCCAGCGCCGCCAGCTCCTCCGGCCCGAAAACGACCGCCCGATGGGCGTGCGTCGTGCGGTGCGCGGCCAGGGTGAACCCGACATCCACCCGGTCCGCCTCCACCGGCACGAGCCGGGAGGCCTGCCCCTGCAACGCCTCCGGCGACCGGGCCGACAACACCCACGGCACCACCTCGGGTGCTTCCGGCTTCGCCTCGGAGGAGACGTCCACGGCGGGCGGCTCTTCGATGATGACGTGGGCGTTGGTGCCGGAGATCCCGAAGGACGACACCCCCGCCCGACGCGGACGTCCGTCAGCCGACCACGGCTGGGACTCGGTCAACAACCGAACCGCACCAGCCGACCAATCCACCTGCGACGTCGGCGCATCCACATGCAACGTCCGCGGCAACACCCCATGCCGCATCGCCTCAACCATCTTGATGATCCCCGCAACACCCGCCGCGGCCTGCGTATGACCCAGATTCGACTTCACCGACCCCAACCACAACGGCCGACCATCAGGACGACCCTGACCATAGGTGGCCAACAACGCCTGCGCCTCGATCGGATCACCCAACCTCGTCGCCGTCCCATGCGCCTCCACCACATCCACATCACCAACCGACAACCCCGCAGCACCCAACGCCGCCCGAATCACCCGCTGCTGAGACGGACCATTCGGCGCCGTCAAACCATTCGACGCACCATCCTGATTAACCGCACTCCCCCGCACCACCGCCAAAACCCGATGCCCACCCCGCACCGCATCCGACAACCGCTCCACCAACAACACACCCACACCCTCAGACCAACCCGTCCCCTCCGCACCCTCCGCAAACGACCGACACCGACCATCCACCGACAACCCACGCTGCCGCGAAAACTCCACAAAAGCCGACGGCGTCGCCATCACCGTCACCCCACCAACCAACGCCAACGAACACTCACCACCACGCAACGCCTGAACCGCCAAATGCAACGCCACCAACGACGACGAACACGCCGTATCCACCGTCACCGCCGGACCCTCAAACCCAAACGAATACGAAACCCGACCCGACACCACACTCCCCGAATTACCCGTCCCCAAAAAACCCTCAAGACCATCGGGGCTCTGCTGGGCCAGGCCGGCGTAGTCGTGGTACATCAGACCGGCGAACACTCCCGTGTCCGATCCGCGCAAGGAGGACGGCTCAATTCCGGCGCGCTCCAACGCCTCCCAACTCGCCTCCAGCAACAACCGCTGCTGCGGGTCCATGGCCAACGCCTCACGCGGTGAAATGCCAAAGAACTCGGCGTCGAAATCGGCCGCGTTCGGCAGGAAACCGCCCCGGCCCGTCAGGGACGTCTCGGCCAACGTCTCCAGGTCCCAGCCGCGATCCGTCGGGAAGTCGCCTGTCCCCTCACCGTCGGACTCGACCAACCGCCAGAGGCTCTCGGGGGAATCCACCCCACCCGGGAAACGGCAGGCCATCCCGACGATCGCGATCGGCTCATCCACAACCACCGCAGCCGCCGCAACCGGAACAACCGCAGCCGCCCCGACCAACTCCCCTATCAAGTGGTCCACCAACGCATCCGGAGTCGGATAGTCGAACACCGTCGTCGCCGACAACCGCAACCCGGTCACCGCCGCCAACCCATTCCGAAACTCCACCGCCGTCAACGAATCAAAACCCAACTCACCAAACGCCTGACCACCATCCACCGACCACCCCGGCGAATGACCCAAAACCACCGCCACCCGCGACGACACCACATCCAAAAGCACAGCCCGACGAGCCTCATGATCAAGGTTGGCGAGCCGGGCTCGCAGCGGCGCGGAGGCCGCAGCGGTACGACGGACGCGTACCAGGTGCTGGAGGACGGCCGGGACGGCCCCGGCTGCCCGGATCGCCCGCAGGTCGAGCCGCACCGGCACGGTGACGGCCGTGTCCTCGGCAGCCGCCCGGTCGAAGAGCGCGAGGCCCTGCTCCGCGGTGAGTTCCCGGGCGCCACCCCGGAGGAGGCGTTCCCGGTCGGCGGCGTCGATGCCGGCCGCCATGCCGACGTCCCAGGGCCCCCAGGCCAACGAGATGGCCGGCAGTCCGAGCCCGCGGCGGTGCTGTGCGAGGGCGTCGAGGAACGCGTTGCCGGCCGCGTACGCGCCCTGACCCGCGTTGCCGAACACCCCCGCAGCCGACGAGAACAACACGAACGCCGACAACTCCCGATCCCGCGTCAACTCGTGCAGATACCACCCCGCATCCACCTTCGCCCGCAACACCGCCGACAACCGCTCCGCGGACAGCCCGGTGACAATGCCGTCGTCGAGCACACCGGCCGCGTGCACCACGCCGGACAGCTCCGGAGCGCTGGCGACCACCTCGGCCAGTGCCGCCCGGTCGGCCACGTCCACGGCGACCAGCCGCGCGGACGCCCCCAGCTCGGACAACTCCGCCAGGAGTTCCGCCGCACCCGGTGCGTCAGCGCCACGGCGGCTCAGCAGCAGCAGGTCGCGTACGCCGTGCGCGGTGACCAGGTGCCGCGCCACGTACCGGCCGAGCTGCCCGGTGGCGCCGGTGACCAGCACCGTGCCGTCGGCCAGATCGAGAGCCCGCGGCTCGCTGCCGGACGGTGGTCGGGTGAGCCGCGGCGTGGTCGCGTCGCCGTCGCGCAACGCGGCCTGCGGCTCCCCGGTGACGAGCAGCCCCGGCAGTGCCGCCTCGGACTCGTCCGTGCCGTCGACGTCGACCAGGACGAAGCGACCGGGGTGCTCGGACTGAGCCGCCCGGACGAGTCCCCAGACGGCTGCGGCCCCGGGCTCGGTGACCGGCTCGCCGGCAGTGGCGACCGCGCCGGTCGTGACGACGACCAGCCGTTCGCCTTCCTGCGGCCCGGCGCCCAGCCAGGACTGGAGGGTTTCGAGGACGGCGGCGGCGCGGTCGTGGGTGCCGGTGACGACATCGTCTCCGGCGGGGTCGACCCGGTGGATCACCACCGGGCCGGTGACGCTCGCGGCGGACGGCGCCAGCGGAAGCCAGCCGAGGTGCAGCAGCGCGTCGGCGGTGGCGGCGCCGGCGGTCGGGGTGGTGAGCGGGCGCAGGACGAGACGGTCGACGGTGAGGACCGGCTGGCCGGTGGCGTCGGTGAGGTCCAGTCGGACGGCGTCGGCGCCGAGGGAGCGGATCCGGGCGCGGACGGCGGCGCCGCCGATCGCGTGCAGGGTGACGCCGGACCAGCTGAAGGGCACGCTGGCGCCGTCGGCGTGTGCGGGCAGCAGGTCACCGGCGCCGATGGCGTGCAGGGCGGCGTCGAGGGCAGCCGGGTGCAGCTGGAAGCCTTCGGTCTGCACGGTGTCGTCGAGGGCGATGTCCGCGTACACCTGCTCGTGGTCACGCCACGCGGCGCGCAGCGCGCGGAAGGTCGGGCCGTAGACCAGGCCACGGTCGGCGAAGGCCTCGTAGAGGCCGTCCAGGGCGACGGTGGCCGCGCCGGACGGCGGCCAGGTGGTCGGCGGCGGGTTCGCCGCGCCACGGTCAGGCATGAGTACGCCGGCGGCGTGCTCGACCCACGCCTCCCCGTCGGGGCTCGCGTGGATGCCGACGGCACGACGCCCGTCGGTGTCGGCGGGTCCGACCCGGACCTGGACGTGCACGGCGTCGCTGCCGAGGGTGAGCGGTGTTCCGGTGGTGAGTTCCTCAACCCGGTCGCAGCCGACCCGGTCGCCGGCGGCCAGGGCCAGGTCGACGAGGGCCGCTCCGGGGACGACGACCGTCCCGGAGAGGGCGTGGTCGGCGAGCCAGGGCTGGGTGGCCAGGGTCCACCGGCCGGTGACGACGAGTTCGTCCGCGCCGGCGAGGGTGATGGCGGTGTCCAGCATCGGGTGACCGGTGCCGCCGCTGCCGGTGGGCGTGCCGGTGCCAACGGGCCAGAAACGCTGGTGGTGGAAGGCGTAGGTGGGCAGGTCGACGCGCCGCGCGCCGGGGTAGCAACTGGTCCAGTCGACCGCGACACCGCGCACGAAGACGTGGGCGAGGGCGGTGAGCAGGGCGGTCGGTTGGTCGCGGTCAGAGCGTTGCACGGGTACGAACACCGCAGCCGTCACACAGTCCGCGCCCATCGCCGACAGGACCCCGTCGGGGCCGATCTCCACGAACGTCGCGACGCCCAGGCCCTCCAGGGTGGCGATGCCGTCGGCGAACCGGACTGCTTCCCGTACGTGCCGCACCCAGTAGTCGGCGTCCTGCGCCTCCGCGACCTGCCCGGTCACGTTCGACACCACCGGAATCCGGGGCTGCGCGTAGGTCAACGTTTCGGCAACCTGGGCGAACTCGGCCAGCATCGGCTCCATCAGCACCGAGTGGAACGCGTGGCTCACGCGCAGGCGCTTGGACTTCTTGAAGTTCGCCGCCACCGCGGCGACCTCGTCGGCGGCGCCGGACAGCACCACCGAGCGGGGACCGTTGATGGCGGCGATGGACACGCCGTCGGTCAGCAGTGGCAGCACGTCGGCCTCGGTGGCCCGGACCGCGACCATCACGCCACCGGACGGCAGGGCCTGCATCAGGCGGCCTCGGGCGGCGACCAGCTTCGCGGCGTCGGTGAGGGACAGCACCCCGGACACGTGCGCGGCGGCGATCTCACCGATCGAGTGCCCGACCAGGAATTCCGGAGTCACGCCGAACGACTCGACCAGCCGGAACAGGGCGACCTCGACGGCGAACAGGGCGGTCTGCGTGTAGACGGTCTGATCCAGTTCGGTTCCCTCGGCGATCACCTCGCGCAACGGACGGTCGAGATGACGATCCAGCTCCGCGCAGGCCTCGTCGAACGCCTCCGCGAACACCGGGAACGACGCCGCCAACTCCAAACCCATACCCGGCCGCTGTGACCCCTGACCGGAGAACACGAACGCCGTCTTCCCGCGCACCACCGACCCGACGACCGGACCCGACTCACCAGCGGCCAGCGCCGCCAGTTCCTCCGGCCCGAACACCACGGCGCGCTGCGGGTGTGCCGTGCGGTGCGCGGCCAGGGTGAACCCGACATCCACCGGGTCGGCCTCCACCGGCACGAGCCGGGCGGCCTGCCCCCGCAACGCCTCCGGGGAGCGCGCCGAGATCACCCATGGCACCACCCCGCCGGCCGGGGGCCGCTCCCCCGCCGGGACGGCGGCCGGCGCGGGCTCTTCGAGGATGATGTGGGCGTTGGTGCCGGAGACGCCGAACGAGGAGACACCCGCGCGGCGGGGTCCGGGGCGTTGCGGCCACGGCTGGGGCTCGGCGGCGACGCGGACCGCTCCGGCGGTCCAGTCGACGTGCGTGGACGGCTGGTCGGCGTGCAGGCTGCGGGGAATCCGGCCATGGCGCATCGCCATGACCATCTTGATGATGCCGGCGACACCGGCGGCGGCCTGGGTGTGGCCGATGTTCGACTTGACCGAGCCGAGCCACAGCGGCTGGTCGGCGGACCGGTCCTGACCGTAGGTCGCCAGCAGTGCCTGCGCCTCGATTGGGTCGCCCAGCGTCGTGCCGGTGCCGTGGGCCTCGACCGCGTCGACGTCGGCGGTGCCCAGGCCGGCGTTGGTCAGCGCGGCCCGGATGACGCGTTGCTGCGACGGCCCGTTCGGGGCGGTCAGGCCGTTCGAGGCGCCGTCCTGGTTGACCGCGCTCCCCCGCACCACGGCGAGCACCGGGTGACCATTGCGGACCGCGTCGGAGAGCCGCTCCACCAGCAGCATGCCGACGCCTTCACCCCAACCGGTTCCGTCGGCGTCGTCGGAGAACGGCTTGCAGCGGCCGTCCGGGGCGAGGCCCCGCTGGCGGGAGAAGGCCAGGAACGCTCCGGGGGTGGCCATCACCGTGACGCCGCCGGCCAGCGCGAGGTCACACTCACCCTGGCGCAGCGCCTGGGCGGCCAGGTGCAGGGCGACCAGGGACGACGAGCAGGCGGTGTCCACGGTGACGGCGGTGCCCTCAAGGCCGAACGTGTAGGCGATCCGGCCGGACGCGATGCTGCCGGTGCTGCCGGTGCCCAGTGAACCCTCGGCGGAGTCGCCCAGCTCGCCGACCAGCGCGGCATAGTCGTGGTACATCACGCCGGTGAAGACCCCGGTCCGGCTGCCCTTGAGGGCGACCGGGTCGACGCCGGCGCGCTCGAAGGCCTCCCAGGACGTCTCCAGCAGCAGGCGCTGCTGCGCGTCGGTGGCCAGCGCCTCCCGAGGCGAGATGCCGAAGAACGCGGGGTCGAAGTCACCGGCGTCGTGCAGGAAGCCACCGTGCCTGGTGTACGACGTACCGGGGTGGTCCGGGTCGGGGTGGTAGAGCTTCTCCACCTCCCAGCCGCGTTCGGCGGGGAACTCCCCGATGGCGTCGACACCCGAGTCGACGAGTTGCCACAGCGACTCCGGGGAGTCCACGCCACCGGGGAACCGGCAGCTCATGGCGATGATGGCGATCGGCTCGCGGTGCCGGGCCTCCACTTCCTGCAACCGCTCGCTGGTCTCGTGCAGTTCGGCGGTGACGCGCTTGAGGTATTCGCGGAGCCGATCTTCGTTCGCCATGGGAATCACCTGTCCGAGAGAGTGTGCGAGCCGGTCAGGACGCGCCGAGGCGGCGGTCGATGAACGCGAAGAGCTCGTCGTCGCTGGCTTCGTCGAGCGTTTCGGTAACCGGTGCGGCCGCTCCGGTCACCTCGGCCCACTGGCCGGTGAGTGCTTTCAGCCGAGCCGCGACGCCGTCGCGTACGGCCAGTTCAGCGACCTCGTCCGGCAGGAGGGCGGTGAACGCCTGCTCCAGCCGGGCCAGTTCGTCGAGCAGACGCGGCGTACGGGCCGGGGCGAGCGTGCTCAGCAGGTGGTCGGCGAGAGCGCGCGGCGTCGGGTAGTCGAAGGTGAGCGTCGCCGGCAGGCTGAGCCCGGTGGCGGCGTTGAGGCCGTTGCGCAGTTCGACGGCCGCGAGTGAGGTGAACCCGAGGCCGGTGAACTCCAGGTCCGGGTCGACGGTGTGCGCCGCCCCGTCGCCGATCGTGGCGGCCACCTGGGTGAGGACCACGTTCAGCACCGTCTCGCTCCGGCCGGCGGGGTCGGTCGAGGCGAGCTGCTCGGCGAGCGTACGGTCCGGTCCGCGCCGGCTGGCCCGGCGCTTCGGTGCCTCCCGCAGCAGGCCGCGCAGCACCGCCGGCACACTGGCCGGGGTGGCCGTCGGGTCGAGCCGCAGCGGCACCAGGGCCGGTTCCGCGGCGCCGAGGCTCAGGTCGAACGCGGTCAGGGCCTGGGTCTCGGTCATCGGCAGGATGCCCGTGCGGGCCATCCGGGCCAGGTCGGTCCCGGCGAGGGTGGCGGCCATGCCGGCCGCCCACGGTCCCCAGGCCAGGGACGTGCCGGGCAGGCCGGCACGCCGGCGGTGGGCGGCGAGCGCGTCGAGGAACGCGTTGGCGGCGGCGTAGTTGCCCTGCCCCGGGCCGCCCACGACGCCGGCCGCCGAGGAGAACAGCACGAACGCGGTCAGGTGCCGGTCCCGGGTCAGCTCGTGCAGGTGCCAGGCGGCCTCGGCCTTGGGGCGCAGGACCGTGGCGACGCGCTCATCGGTCAGCGCGGTGACCACCCCGTCGTCGAGCATCCCGGCGAGGTGCACCACCCCGGTCAGGTCGGGGAGGCCGTCGAGCACCTTGGCGAGGGCGGCGCGGTCGGCGGCGTCACAGGCCACCACTGTGGCGGTGGCTCCGGCGGCGGCGAGGTCGCGGACGAGAGAGTCGGCGCCCGGAGCGTCGGGGCCCTGGCGGCTGAGCAGCACCAGGTCGGTGACGCCGTGCCGGGTGACCAGGTGGTGGGCGACGACAGGGCCGAGCCCACCGAGGGCACCGGTGATCAGCACGGTGCCGGTGCCCGGGCCGGCGGCCTCGTCGTCGCTCGCCACGTACGGCGTGAGGTCGGGGGTGAAGACGCCGTCCACACCGATGGCGATCTGGGACTGCTCGGCTGCCGCCGCGGCACGGATCTCCTCCTCGCCGGTGCCGGGTTCGGCGTCGACCAGGGTGAACCGGCCGGGGTGCTCCGACTGGGCGGCGCGGACGAGCCCCCAGACGGCGGCTCCGGAGAGGTGGGTGACGTCGCGGCCGGTGGCGCCGGCGGTGACCACGGTGAGGCGGGTGTCGTCCGCGATGGCCGACTGGAGGGCGCTGAGCGTCCGGGCGGTCGCGGTGCGGGTGGCTGCCAGGGGGTCGCTGCCGTCCGCCGCGATCCGCAGGATCACGGTCTCGGTGTCGCCGGTGTCGGGCAGGTCGATCGGCGTCCAGTCGAGACGGTGCAGCACCGACCGCGGCGCGTACGCCCGCAGTCGCAGGGCGGCCACGGAGACGACCGGGTCGCCGACGGCGTCGGCCAGCGTGACCTGGACCACGTCGCCGACGCGCAGGCGGACCTGGGCGGCGGTGGCGCCGGGCTGGTGAACGGTGACCCCGGACCACGCGAACGGCACCTTGGCGGCACCGTCGCCGGTGTGCTCGCCGAGGCCGAGGGTGTGCAGGGCCGCATCGAGCAGGGCCGGGTGGATGCCGTAGCCGCCGGTGTCCACCTCGTCCGGCAGGACGACGTCAGCGTGCAGGGTGCCGTCGGTGTCGCGCCAGGCGGTCCGGACCCCCTGGAACGCCGGGCCGTAGTCGAGGCCGCGTCGGAACAGCTCGTCGTAGAGTCCGTCCACGTTCAGCGGTGCCGCGGCGGCCGAGCGGCCCACCGGGAGGACCGGTGCGTCGTCGGTGGTAGCGAGGGTGCCGGTGGCGTGGGCGGTCCAGGTCGCGCCGTCGGTGCTGGCGTGGATGGTGACCGGGCGGCGGCCCTCGTCGGTGGCCGCGCCGACCCGTACCTGGATCTGGGCGCCACCCTCGTCCAGGATGAGCGGGGCGGCGAGGACCAGGTCGTCGAGGCGGTCGCCGGTGCCGGCGGCGAGGGCGGCTTCCACCAGCGCGGTTCCGGGCACCAGGAGGGCGCCGTCGACCCGGTGGTCGGCGAGCCACGGCAAGGTGGCGGCCGACCAGTGGCCGGTGAGGACGCGTTCCCCGCCCGCCTCGGCGAGGGTGACGGCGGTGTCGAAGAGCGGGTGGCCGGTGCGGTCGCGGCGCGCGGCGGCGGCCGGGCCGGCGGGCCAGTAGCGGCGGTGCTGGAAGGCGTAGGTGGGCAGCTCGACGAGGCGTCCACCGGGGTGGCACTGTGCCCAGTCCACCGCGACGCCGCGCACGAAGACCTGGGCCAGGGCGGTCAACAACGCAGTCGGTTGGTCCCGGTCAGAACGTTGCACGGGTACGAACACCGCGTCCGTCACACAGTCGGCGCCCATGGCGGACAGGACCCCGTCGGGGCCGATCTCCACGAACGTGCTGACGCCCAGGTTCTCCAGGGTGGCGATGCCGTCGGCGAACCGCACGGCCTCCCGCACGTGCCGCACCCAGTAGCCGGCGTCCTGCGTGTCCGCGATCTGTCCGGTCAGGTTGGACACCACCGGGATCCGGGGCTCCGCGTAGCTCAACGTTGACGCGACCTGAGCGAACTCGGCGAGCATGGGCTCCATCAGCACCGAGTGGAATGCGTGGCTGACCCGCAGGCGCTTGGACTTCTTGAAGTTCGCCGCCACCGCGGCGACCTCGTCGGCGGTCCCGGACAGCACCACCGAGCGGGGACCGTTGATGGCCGCGACGGACACGCCGTCAGTCAGCAGCGGCAGCACCTCCGCCTCGGTGGTCCGCACCGCGACCATCACCCCGCCGGTCGGCAGGGCCTGCATCAACCGGCCTCGGGCGGCGACCAGCTTCGCCGCGTCGGCGAGGGACAGCACCCCGGCGACGTGCGCGGCGGCGATCTCCCCGATCGAGTGCCCGACCAGGAAGTCCGGGGTGACACCGAACGACTCGACCAGCCGGAACAGGGCGACCTCGACGGCGAACAGGGCCGCCTGCGTGTAGGCCGTCTGGTCCAGGGCCTCCGCGTCGTTGAGGATCACGTCGCGGATCGGCCGGTCGAGGTGAAGGTCCAGCTCCGCGCATGCCGCGTCGAACGCCTCCGCGAAAACCGGGAACGACGCCAACTCCAGGCCCATGCCGGGCCGCTGGGACCCCTGACCGGAGAAGACGAACGCGAGCTTGCCGTCGACCACGTCACCGGTCACCAGGCCGGGATCCGTCCTTCCCTCGGCGACCGCGTCGAGGGCGTCCCGCCCGAGCACCACCGCCCGACGGGGGAAGGTGCCGCGCGTGCTGAGGGTGTGCCCGATGTCGGCGGGGTCCAGTCCGGGGTGGCTCTTCAGGTGGGCCAGCAGCCGGGTCGCCTGGTCGCGTACACCGTCGGTGGTGGTCGCGGTCAGCGGCCAGATCGTCGGCCCGGTGTGCGGCTGCCGGGGTGCCGGGGCGGGCTCGGGAGCGGCTTCGAGGATGACGTGGGCGTTGGTGCCGGAGACACCGAACGACGAGACGGCGGCGCGGCGGGGACGGCCGTCCACCGTCCACGGCCGTTCCTCGGTGAGCAGTGCGACGGCGCCGGCGGACCAGTCGATGTGCGGGGAGGCATCGTCGGCGTGCAGGGTGCGCGGCAGGACGCCGTGCCGCATCGCCTCGATCATCTTGATGATGCCGGCGACACCGGCGGCGGCCTGGGTGTGGCCCATGTTCGACTTGATCGAGCCGAGCCACAGTGGTCGGTCGTCGGGGCGATTCTGACCGTAGGTGGCGAGCAGGGCCTGCGCCTCGATCGGGTCACCGAGCACCGTGCCGGTGCCGTGCGCCTCGACGGTGTCGACGTCGGCGGCGCCCAGGCCTGCGCTGGCCAGCGCGGCGCGGATGACCCGCTGCTGGGCGGGACCGTTCGGGGCGGTCAGACCGTTGGAGGCGCCGTCGGAGTTGACGGCGCTGCCGCGGATGACGGCGAGGACCGGGTGGCCGTTGCGGCGGGCGTCGGAGAGGCGTTCGACCACGAGCATGCCGACGCCCTCGGACCAGCCGGTGCCGTCGGCTCCGGCGCCGAAGGACTTGCAGCGACCGTCGGCGGAGAGCCCACGCTGGCGGGAGAACTCGATGAAGGTGCCCGGGGTGGCCATCACGGTGACCCCACCGGCGAGCGCCATCGTGCACTCGCCGCTGCGGATCGCCTGGATGGCCAGGTGGAGCGCCACGAGGGAGGACGAGCAGGCGGTGTCGACGGTGACCGCCGGGCCTTCCAACCCGAAGGTGTACGCGATCCGGCCGGAGATGACGCTGCCCGCGTTGCCGATGCCGAGCAGACCTTCGACGGCGTCGCCGTCGGGGTCCAGGCGGGACACGTAGTCGTGGTACATCACTCCGGCGAAGACGCCGGTGCGGCTGCCGCGTACGGTCGCCGGGTCGATGCCGCCCCGCTCGAAGGCCTCCCACGAGGTTTCCAGCAGCAACCGCTGCTGAGGGTCCGTGGCGAGGGCCTCGCGTGGGCCGAGCCCGAAGAACGGGGCGTCGAAGTCGGCGGCGTCGGCGAGGAAGCCACCGGAGCGGGTGTACGAGGTTCCGGGGTGGTCCGGGTCGGCGTGGTAGAGGCGGTCCACGTCCCAGCCCCGGTCGGCGGGAAAGTCACCGATCGCGTCGCTGCCGGACTCGACGAGGCGCCACAGGTCCTCGGGTGAGCTGATCCCGCCGGGATAGCGGCAGGCCATACCGACGATGGCGATGGGCTCGTCGGCCCGGGCGGGCGCGGTGACCTCCGGGGGGCCGGTCACGTCGGCGCCGAACAGCGTCTCGTGCAGGTGGGCGGCGAGAGCGGCCGGGCTCGGGTGGTCGAAGACGAGGGTGGCCGGCAGTCGCAGACCGGTCGCCGCGTTCAGGCCGTTGCGCAGCTCGACGGCGGCGAGCGAGTCGAACCCGGTCTCCTGGAACGCCTTGCCTGGGGCGACGGCCTGACCCGAGCCGTGGCCGAGCACGCTCGCGACGTGGGTGCGGACCAGGTCGAGGAGCGCTTCGCGCTGGTCGGCCGGGCGTAGGGCGCCCAGCCGCTGGACCAGGGAGGCATCACCGGTGGCGGCCCGGGCAGTACCACGCCGCCCGGCCCGGACGAGGTTGCGTAGGAGCGGGTGGACGGTGGTCGGCGTGGTCCGCCCGGAGGTGAGCCGCAGCGGAACGACAGCGGTGCGCTGACCGGCCGCGTCGAGGAGAGCGAGGCCGTCCTCGGGTGTGATCAGGGCCAGTCCGCCACGGCTGATCCGCTGGACGGCGTCCGGGTCCAGGTCGGCGGCCATGCCGGCGGCCCAGGGTCCCCAGGCGAGCGAGGAGGCCGGGAGCCCGGCGCGGTTGCGCAGGTCGGCCAGGGCGTCGAGGAAGGCGTTCGCGGCCGCGTAGTTGGCCTGGCCGGGGCTGCCGAGCAGACCGGCCGCCGAGGAGAACATCACGAACGCGGTCAGCGGGTGCCCGGCGGTGAGTTCGTGCAGGTGCCAGGCGGCGTCGACCTTTGGTCGGAGCACCGCGCCGAGTCGCTCCGGCGTGAGTGCGGTGACCACACCGTCGTCGATCACGCCGGCGATGTGGACGACCCCGGTCAGGCTGCCCGCGCTGCCGATCACTGCGGCGAGAGCGTCACGGTCGGCCAGGTCACACGCCAGGACGGTGCTGGTCGCGCCGAGCGCGGCGAGTTCCGTGGTGAGGTCGGCGGCTTCCGGGGCGTCCGGGCCGCGTCGGCTGAGCAGCAGCAGGTCGGTGACGCCGTGACGGGCGACCAGGTGTCGGGTGACCAGCCGGCCGAGGGTGCCGAACGCGCCGGTGACCAGGACCGTGCCGGTGCCGAAGTCGTGGCTGGCGGCGGGCTCGGTGACCCGGGCCAGTCGGGGTGCGCGCAGGGCGCCGTCCCGGATCGCGATCTGCTCCTCACCGGTGGCGAGCACCGCGCCCAGTTGTTCGTCGCCGTCGGTGTCGATGAGCAGGAACCGGCCGGGGTTCTCGGTCTGGGCGCTGCGGACCAGGCCCCAGACTGCTGCGGCGGCGAGATCGGTGACCGGGTCGCCGGGAGCGCAGCCGACCGCGCCGCTGGTGACGATCGCGAGCCGGGTGTCCCGTTCGACGGCGTCGCGCAGCGCGGCCAGGACGGCGGCGGTGGTGGCATGGGTGGCGGTGACCGGGTCGGTGGGGTCGGTGTCGGGTACGCGCAGCACCTCGGTTCCGGTGCGGTCGGACGTGCCGGGCGCCTCGACCGGGATCCAGTCGAGGTGGTGCAGGCCGTCGGTGCTGGCGGTGCGCTGGGCGAAACGGCGCAGCACGAGGGAGTCGGCGGTCAGCAGGGTCCGGCCGACGGTGTCGGTGAGGTGGACACTGACGGCGTCGGTGCCGGCGTCGGCCAGCCGAACCCGGGCGGTGACCGCGCCGGCAGCCCGCAGGCTGACGCCGGACCACGCGAACGGCACCCGGGCCTGACCGTCGTCGCTGCCCAGGACGCCGAGGCCGAGCGGGTGCAGGGCGGTGTCCAGCAGCGCCGGGTGCACGCCGTAGCGGCTACCGTCCACTGTGTCGGGCAGCTCCACCTCCGCGTACACGGCGCCATCGGTGCCCAACCACGCCTGGCGCAGCCCGCGGAACGCGGGACCGTAGTCGAGGCCCCGGCGGCGCAGGGCGTCGTAGAGGCCGGTGGTGTCGATCGCCTCGGCCCCGGCGGGCGGCCAGGTGGTCGGCGTGGTGTCGTCGGCGCGCCCGGCGGTGCTGAGGGTGCCGGTGGCGTGGGTGGTCCACCGGTCGCCGTCGGAGCTGGCGTGGATGGTGACGGCGCGGTGGCCGGAGTTGTCCGCCGCGCCGGTGCGTACCTGGACCTCCACCCGTTGCTCGCCGAGGATCAGCGGGGCGGCGAGGACGAGATCGTCGACCTGGTCGCAGCCGACCTCGGCACCGGCGGCGAGGGCGAGTTCGAGCAGTGCGGTGCCCGGGACGACGACGTCGCCGGCGACCTGGTGGTCGCCGAGCCACGGCAGAGCGGTGCGCGACCAGCGGCCGGTGAAGATCCGTTCGTCGCCGTCGCCAGCGAGGGTGAGCATGCCGCCCAGCAGCGGGTGGTCGACCGCGTCGCCGTTGCCGGTGACCGTGGCCGCAGGCCAGTAGCGCTGGTGTTGGAAGGCGTAGGTGGGCAGGTCGATGAGGCGTCCGCCGGTCAGGCACTGCGTCCAGTCCACCGCGACGCCGCGCACGAAGACCTGGGCCAGGGCGGTGAGCAGCGTGGTCGGTTGGTCGCGGTCAGAGCGTTGCACGGGTACGAACACCGCGTCGGAAACGCAGTCCGCGCCCATCGCGGACAGGACCCCGTCGGGGCCGATCTCCACGAACGTGCTGACGCCTGCGGCCTCCAGGGCGGCGATGCCGTCGGCGAAGCGCACGGCCTCCCGTACGTGCCGCACCCAGTAGGCCGCGTCCTGTGCCTCCGCGACCTGCCCGGTCACGTTGGACACGACCGGGATCCGCGGCTGCGCGTAGGTCAACGTCTCCGCGACCTGAGCGAACTCGGCCAGCATCGGCTCCATCAGCACCGAGTGGAACGCGTGACTGACCCGCAGCCGCTTGGACTTGTACTTCGCCGCCACGGCTGCCACCTCGTCGGCGATCCCGGACAGCACCACCGAGCGCGGGCCGTTGATGGCCGCGACGGAAACCCCGTCGGTCAGCAGCGGCAGCACCTCCGCTTCCGTGGCCCGCACCGCCACCATCACGCCACCGGCCGGCAGGGCCTGCATCAGACGACCTCGGGCGGCGACCAGCTTCGCCGCGTCGGCCAGGGACAGCACCCCGGCCACATGGGCGGCGGCGATCTCACCGATCGAATGCCCCACCAGGTAATCCGGGGTGACACCGAACGACTCAACGAGGCGGAACAGGGCGACCTCGACCGCGAACAACGCGGTCTGCGTGTAGACCGTCTGATCCAGGTCGTCGCCCTCGGCGATCACGTCGCGGATCGGCCGGTCGAGGTGACGATCCAGCTCCGCGCAGGCCGCGTCGAACACCTCGGCGAACACCGGGAACGACGCCGCCAACCCCAGGCCCATGCCCAGTCGCTGCGATCCCTGGCCGGAGAAGACGAACGCCAGCCTGCCGTCGACCACGTCACCGGTCACCAGGCCGGGATCCGTCCGCCCCTCGGCCTCCGCGTTGAGAGCGTCCGGCCCGAACACCACCGCCCGGTGCGGGAACGAACCGCGCCGGGCGAGTGAGTGACCGACGTCGACCGGATTCGCGTCGAGGTACGGCAGCAGCCGCCCGGCCTGTGCGCTCAGCGCGGCCGGCTCGGCGGCGCCGAGTGTCCACGGCACCGGCAGCGTCGCCGGCACGAGCACGGCCTGCGGCTCCGGCACCACCTGCGGCTCTGGGGCGACCTGCGGCTCCGGCGTCGAGGGCGCTTCCAGGATCGCGTGAGCGTTCGTGCCGCTGATGCCGAAGGAGGAGACCGCGGCGCGGGCCGGACGGTCCACGCCGGGCCACGGCTGGGCCTGGGTGAGCAGGGACACCGCCCCGGAGGACCAGTCGACGTGCGGGGTGGGTGCGTCCACGTGCAGCGTGCGCGGCAGCACCCGGTGCCGCATCGCCATGACCATCTTGATGATTCCGGCGACACCGGCCGCCGCGACGGTGTGCCCGATGTTCGACTTGACCGAGCCGAGCCACAGTGGCCGATCGGCCGGGCGGTCGTGGCCGTACGCGCTGAGCAGGGCCTGCGCCTCGATCGGGTCGCCGAGTCGGGTGCCGGTGCCGTGCGCCTCGACCGCGTCCACGTCGGCCGGGGTGAGGCCGGCGTCGGCCAGTGCCGCCCGGATGACCCGCTGCTGGGCGGGGCCGTTCGGGGCGGTCAGTCCGTTGGAGGCGCCGTCCTGGTTCACGGCGGTGCCCCGGACCACGGCGAGGACGCGGTGACCCTTGCGGACCGCGTCGGAGAGCCGTTCGACCAGCAGGAGCCCGGCGCCCTCGGACCAGCCGGTGCCGTCCGCGCCCGCCGCGAACGACTTGCAGCGCCCGTCGGCGGACAGACCCCGCTGGCGGGAGAACTCCACGAACGCGTCCGGGCTGGCCATCACCGTGACGCCGCCGGCCAGGGCCAGGGAGCACTCGCCGGACCGCAGCGAGCGGACCGCCAGGTGCAGCGCCACCAACGACGACGAGCAGGCGGTGTCCACTGTGACGGCCGGGCCCTCCCAGCCGAGGGTGTACGCGATGCGACCGGAGGTGACGCTGGCCGCCGTTCCGGTGAGCCGGTAGCCCTCGACGCCGTCGGCGATCTGGTCACCGGTGCCGTAGCCGGAGAAGGACGCCCCGACGAAGACACCGGCGGGCTCGCCACGCAGGCCGGCGGGGTCGATTCCGGCCCGCTCGACCGCCTCCCACGCGGTCTCCATCAGCAGCCGCTGCTGCGGGTCCATGGCCAGTGCCTCGCGCGGTGAGATGCCGAAGAACGCCGCGTCGAAGCCGGCGACGTCGGCGACGAAGCCGCCGGCCCGGGTGTAGGAGGCACCGGGCTGGTCCGGGTCCGGGTCGTAGAGGGAGTCCAGGTCCCAGCCACGGTCGGTGGGGAAACCGGCGATCGCGTCGGTGCCGGACTCGACGAGCCGCCACAGGTCCTCGGGTGAACCGACGTCGCCCGGGTAGCGGCAGGCCATCCCGATGATGGCGATCGGTTCGTCGGAGACGCCGACGGCCGGCGCGGCGGTGTTCGCGGTGCGATCCGCGCCGGACAGCAGGGCATCCAGCTCGGCGGCCAGGACGGCGGCGTACGGGTAGTCGAAGGCGACGGTGGTGGGCAGGCGCAGGCCGGTCGCGGCGGCGAGGCGGCTGCGCAGTTCCACGGCGGTCAGCGAGTCGAAGCCGAGTTCCCGGAACGGGCGGTCGGCCGGGACCGCGTCGGCGGACTCGTGTCCGAGGACCGCGGCGGCCTCGCTGCGCACCAGGTGCAGCAGGTACGCGCGGCGCTCCTCGGCGGTGCGACCGGCCAGGAGATCGGCGGCCGGACCGCTGGGCTGTGCCTCGTCCGGCGCGCTGGCGAGCAGCGGCGTGAGCAGAGGGCTGTCGCGTCGTACCGTGAAGGCGGGTCCGAAGCGCGACCAGTCCACGTCGGCGACCACGACAGTGGTGTCGCCGGCGGAGACGGCGTGAGCCAGCGCGGCGATGGCGCGGGTCGGGTTCATGGCGGTGATGCCGCGCCGGGCGAGGTGGGCGGAGACGTCGGCGTCGGCCATGCCGCCGCCGGCCCACGGACCCCAGGCGATCGCGGTGGCGGGCCGACCGTGGGCGGCGCGGCGGGCGGCGAGGGCGTCGAGGTACGCGTTCGCGGCGGCGTATCCGCCCTGGTCGCCGCTGCCCCACACGCCCGCGATCGACGAGAAGAGCACGAAGGCGTCCAGGTCGCCGCCGAGAATCTCATCGAGGTGTCGGGCACCGAGCACCTTCGCGGCGCCGAGTTCGCTGATGTCGGCGGGGCTCAGGCCGGTGAGCGGCGTCAGGTGGGCGACACCGGCGGTGTGCACGACCGAGCGGACCGGTGTGCCGTCCGCGCGGAGCGTCGCGACGAGGGCGGCGAGGGCTGCGCGGTCGGTGACGTCGCAGGCCGCGGCGGTGATCTGGCACCCGGTTCCGGCCAGTTCGGTGGTCAGGGCGTCGAGGCCGGGCGCGTCCGGGCCACGGCGGCTGACCAGGACGACCCGGTCGGCGCCGGAGTGCGCGGCCCAGCGGGCGACGTGGGCGCCCAGCGCCCCGGTCCCGCCGGTGACCAGGACGGTGCCGGTCGGCTGCCAGGGTTCGCCGGCGGTGGCGGGTGCGCGGTCGATGCGGCGGGCATGCAGGCCGTCGGCGCGGACCGCGATCTGGTCCTCGCCGGTGGTGCCGGTCAGGACCGCGACGAGCTGGTCGGTGACGTCCCCGGCCAGGTCGACGAGACCGCCCCAGGTGTCCGGGACTTCGAGGGCGGCCACCCGGCCGAGGCCCCAGAGCGCGGCCTGGGCGGGGTCGGGCGCGATGCCGTCGGTTCCCGTGGTGACGGCGCCGGTGGTGACGGTCCAGATCGGCGCGGTGCTGCCGGCGGCGTCTGCCGCGCTGATGAGGGTGAGCAGGCTGGCCGTGGCGTCGAGGTCGCCGGTGCGGGAGGGCACGTGCAGGATGCCGGCCAGCCCGTCGGTGATCTCCGGGGCGATGGCGATGTCCGGGGTGGCGCTGTGGCGGGTCAGCAGGTCGTGCAGCTGCTGGGCGGTCGGGTCCGCCGGGTCGGCGACGATGCGCCACCGTCCGGCGAGGGCCTCGGTGGGCGCGACGTCGACGGGCCGCCAGCTCTCCCGGTAGCGCCACTCGTCGGGCGTGCCGCTCACGGGTTTCGGCAGGTCGGGCCAGTAGTAGCGGCGCTGGAAGGCGTAGGTGGGGAGGTCCACAGTGCGAGCGCCGGGGTGGCACGGCGTCCAGTCCACCGCGACGCCGCGCACGAAGACGTGGGCGAGGGCGGTGAACAGCGCAGTCGGTTGGTCCCGGTCAGAACGTTGCACGGGTACGAACACCGCGTCCGCCACACAGCCCGCGCCCATGGCCGACAGGACCCCGTCCGGGCCGATCTCCACGAACGTGCTGACTCCCAGGCCTTCCAGGGTGGCGATGCCGTCGGCGAACCGCACGGCCTCCCGGACGTGCCGCACCCAGTAGGCCGCGTCCTGCACGTCGACGATCTGCCCGGTCAGGTTGGACACCACCGGAATGTGCGGCTGCGCGTAGGTCAACGTCTCTGCGACCTGTGCGAACTCGGTGAGCATCGGCTCCATCAACACCGAGTGGAACGCGTGACTGACCCGCAACCGCTTGGCCTTCTCGAACTGGGCGGCGACGGCGGCGACCTCGCCTTCCACGCCGGACAGCACCACCGAGCGCGGACCGTTGACGGCCGCGACGGACACCCCGTCGGTCAACAGCGGCAGCACCTCAGCCTCCGTGGCCCGCACCGCCACCATCACCCCGCCGGTCGGCAGGGCCTGCATCAGGCGACCCCGCGCGGCAACCAGCTTCGCCGCGTCAGCGAGGGACAGCACCCCGGACACGTGTGCGGCGGCGATCTCCCCGATCGAGTGCCCGACCAGGTAATCCGGAGTGACGCCAAACGACTCGACCAGCCGGAACAACGCCACCTCGACGGCGAACAACGCGGTCTGCGTGTAGAGCGTCTGATCCAGGTCGTCGCCCTCGGCGATCACCTCGCGGATCGGCCGGTCGAGGAGACGATCCAGCTCGGCGCAGGCCGCGTCGAACGCTTCCGCGTACACCGGGAACGTGTCGTAGAGGTCCAGACCCATGCCGGGCCGCTGTGAACCCTGACCGGAGAACACGAACGCGAGCGGGCCGCGCGTGACGGTGTCCCGCACGACACCAGCCGTGCCGCGTCCCTCGGCGAGCGCCGTCAGCGCGGCGAGCCGTTCTGCCGGGTCGGTCGTGGTGATCGCGGCGCGGTGCCGCAGACCGGCGCGGGTGGTGGCCAGCGAGTGCGCGACGTCACCGGGGTCGGCGTCGCGGTCGGTGAGGTGACGGGCGAGGCGGGCCGCCTGGGCGTGCAGTGCGGCGTCGTCGTGGCCGGAGAGCAGCAGCGGCGCCGGGACGGTGACCGGCTCGCGGGCCGGCTCCTCGTCCCCGGGAGGGGCCTGCTCGACGATGACGTGGGCGTTGGTGCCGGAGACGCCGAACGCGGACACCCCGGCCCGGGCCGGGTGGTCGCCGGACGGCCAGGGACGGGCCTCGGTGAGCAGCTCCACCGCACCGGTCGACCAGTCGACGTGCGGGGTGGGCGCGTCGACGGACAAGGTCTGCGGCAGGGTGCGGTGCCGCATCGCCATGACCATCTTGATGATCCCGGCGACACCGGCGGCGGCCTGGGTGTGGCCGATGTTCGACTTGATCGAGCCGAGCCAGAGCGGGTCGCCCGCTGCCCGGTCCCGGCCGTAGGTGGCGAGCAGCGCCTGCGCCTCGATCGGGTCGCCGAGCACGGTGCCGGTGCCGTGCGCCTCGACCGCGTCCACGTCGGCGCCGGTGAGCCCGGCGTTCTCCAGGGCGGCGCGGATGACTCGCTGCTGGGACGGGCCGTTCGGGGCGGTGAGGCCGTTGGACGCGCCGTCCTGGTTGACAGCGGTGCCGCGGATGACGGCGAGCACCGGGTGGCCCAGCCGGCGGGCGTCGCTGAGCCGTTCCACCAGCAGCAGCCCGACGCCCTCACCCCAGCCGGTGCCGTCGGCAGCCGCGGCGAACGACTTGCAGCGGCCGTCCGCGGCGAGCCCGCCCTGTCGTTCGAACTCCTCGAACGCGCCGGTGGTGCACATGACGGTCGCCCCGCCGGCCAGCGCCATCGTGCACTCGCCCTGCCGCAGCGACTGGACCGCCAGGTGCAGCGCGACCAGAGACGACGAGCAGGCGGTGTCGACGGTGATGGCCGGGCCCTCAAGGCCGAAGAAGTACGACAGGCGGCCGGAGACCACGGCGGCCGCGTTTCCGGTGAGCAGGTGCCCCTCGTCGGCGATCGGCGTACGCATCAGCACCGACGCGTAGTCCTGGGTGTTGGAGCCGACGAAGACGCCGACCTGGCGGCCCCGCAGCGAGAGCGGGTCGACGCCGCCGCGCTCCAGCGCCTCCCAGGCCGTCTCCATGAGCAGCCGCTGCTGCGGGTCCATGGCGACGGCCTCACGCGGCGAGATGCCGAACAGCGCCGCGTCGAACTCACCCGCCGCGTCCAGGAAGCCGGCCGGGCGGGCGTACGAGGCGGCCGGGTCCCAGCCGCGGTCGTCCGGGAAGTCGGACAGGGCCCCGGCGCCGTCGGCGACGAGTCGCCAGAGGGCCTCGGGCGAGTCGACGCCGCCGGGATACCGGCAGGCCATTCCGACGACGGCGATGGGTTCCCGCTGCGCCTCGGTGAGTCGGCGGTGCTGGTGGCGCAGACGCTCGTTCTCCTTGAGGGAGGAGCGCAGTGCCTCGACGAGCTTGTCGTTGGAGGTGGCCATCATGAGCTCCGCACGTCGGTGGTTCAGCGAGAGGAATCGAGTGCCAGCCGGATGAGGTCGTCCTCATCCAGTCCGTCGAGGTCGGTGCCGTCGGGCTCCCCGGCGGTTGGTTCGGCGTCGTCACCGGTGCCGTCGGCGAGGCGCAGCAGGGCGTCCAGCAACCCGGCGGCCCGCAGCCGGGCCGGGGAGATCTCGGCGAGCGCCTGCCGGATGCGGGCGTCGTCGTCGAGCTCGTCCGGTCCGAACAGCTCGTCGTGCAGGTGCTCGGCGAGGACCAGGGCGTTGGGGTAGTCGAAGATGAGGGTGGTGCTGAGCCGCAGACCGGTGCTCGCGTTGAGCCGGTTGCGCATCTCGATGGCGGTCGCCGAGTCGAAGCCCAGCTCCCGGAACGCCCGCTCCGGCTCGACGAACTCGGCCGACGGGTGGCCGAGGACGGCGGCGGCCTCCGCCCGTACCGTCTGGAGCAGGGCCCGGTGCCGCTCGCCGCGGGACAGGTCGCGCAGTCGGGTGTGGAGCGCGGACGCCCCCTGGCCGCTGATGGCGGCCTGGTCGGCCTCGCGGATCCGGCGCACCTGCGGCAGTTCGTGCAGCAGCGGACGGGGTCGGGCCGACTCGTAGGCGGGCGCGAACCGCTGCCAGTCGACGTCGGCGATGGCGACGAAGGTCTCGTCGTGGTCCAGGGTCCGGGCCATGGCGGCGATGGCCAGGTCGGGTGCCATCGCGGCGAGGCCGCGCCGGCGCAGCTGCTCGACGATCGCGGCGTCGGACATGCCGCCGCCGTCCCACACCCCCCAGGCGATCGAGGTGGCGCGCAGGCCGCGGGCCCGGCGACGGGCCGCGAGGGCGTCGAGGTACGCGTTGGCCGCCGCGTACGCGCCCTGCCCGCCACCGCCCCAGACACCGGAGTTGGAGGAGAACAGGACGAACGCGCTCACGTCTCCGACGAGGTCGTCGAGCAGCGCGGCGCCTGCCGCCTTGCCGTCGACCACGTCGGCGAACTCGTCCAGGCCGGTGTCGGCGAGCGACGCCGAGCGGGCGACACCGGCGGCGTGGAAGACGGCGGTGAGGTCGTCGATGCCGTCGAGCACGCCGCTGAGCCCGTCGCGGTCGGCCGTGTCGCAGGCGGCGATGGTCACCCGGGCGCCGAGGTGTTCCAACTCGCTGCGCAGGTCACCGGCACCCGGGGCGTCCGGGCCGCGGCGGCTGGTGAGCACCAGGTGCTCGGCGCCGCGTCCGGCCAGCCAGCGGGCCACGTGCGCGCCGATCGCGCCGGTGCCACCGGTGATCAGTGTGGTGCCGGTCGGTGCCCAACCGGTCGTCGGCGCCGGGCCGCTGAGGGGGGCGGGGCGCAGGCGTCGGGCGTGGACGCCGTTGTCGCGTACCGCGATCTGGTCCTCGTCGTCGATGCCGGCGACGGCGGCCTGGAAGCGGGTGAGCGCGGCGTTGTCGAGCCGGGCCGGCAGGTCGATCAGTGCGCCCCAGCGGTCCGGCTGCTCCAGGCCGAACACCCGGCCGGTGGCCCAGACCTGGGCGGGCCCGGTCAGTGGCGGCTCGTCGGTGGCGGTGACGGTGACCGCGCCGCGGGTGACGATCCGGAGCCGTCCGGGGATCCCGGCGTCGGCCAGGGCCTGGATCAGCAGCACGGTCGCGGTCAGGCAGGGCGGGACGGCGCCGTCGGTGTCCGGGGCGACCGCCAGCAGGGACAGCACACCCGAGATGGCGGGGTCCGGGCCGGTCGTCGCGCTCAGTTGTGCGGTCAGGGTGGCCCGGTCGGTCGTCGCCGGGTCGACCTCGACGACGACGGCGGTGCCGCCGGCCTGCTCGATCGCGGCGGTGGCGAACTCGGTCTCCATCCGCGCGGTCGGGGTGGTGAGCAGCAGCCAGGTGCCGGTGAGCAACGCGTCGGTCGGCTCGGGCAGGGCGGTCCAGCCGACGGTGTAGCGCCAGGTGTCGATGGTGCCGCGTTCCTTGCGGGTACGCCGCCAGGCGGTGAGGGCGGGCAGCAGGTCGGTGCCGTCGTCGGTGATGCCGAGTGGGGTGAGGTCGCCGTTCTCCACGGCCTTCCAGAACTCGCTGTCCATCGGGTCCACGACCGGCACTGGCGCATCGCCGACCGGCCAGAAACGCTGGTGCTGGAAGGGGTAGGTGGGCAGGTCGACGGTCCGGGTCGCCGGGATGACGGTGGTCCAGTCGACGGGTGCGCCGCGCACCCACGCCTCGGCCAGCGACCGGACCACCTGCTCGGGCCCACCCTCGCCACGACGCAACGTACCCACCGTGGCGACCTCGGCGGTGTCAGCGATCGCGCCGGTGAGCACCGGGTGCGCACTGACCTCGATGAAGATCCGGTGCCCGGCCGCGTATGCCGCCGCGACCGCCAGGTCCAGGCGCACCGGCTGGCGCAGATTGCGATACCAGTAGTCGGCGTCCATCACGCCGCCGTCCTCCACGGTGGAGAACACGGGCACCGCACCGGGTTGCGCTCGCACCCCGTCGAGCAGACGGGCCAGTTCCGCCTCCACCGGCTCGACCAGAGCACAGTGCGAGGCGTAGTCGACCTTGACCCGCTTCGCCCGCACGCCGGCCGCCTCCGCGGCGGCCAGGAACGCATCCAGGTCGGCGCCGGCCACGGCGACACTGGTCGGACCGTTGACCACCGCGACGCTCACACCCTCGGTCAACAACGGGGTGACCACGTCCAGACCGGCGTTGACCGACACCATCCCACCGCTGCCCGACAACGCGAGCAGAGCCTGACTGCGCAACGCCACGACCCTCGCCGCGTCACTGAGCGACAGCACCCCGGCCACACAGGCCGCAGCGATCTCCCCCTGGGAGTGGCCGATCACCGCATCCGGGGTCACACCCCTGGCCCGCCACACCTCCGCCAGGGACACGTGCACCGCCCACAGGACCGGCTGCACCACATCCACCCGCTCCAACGGATCGTCCGAGCGCAACACCTCCAGCAGGTTCCAGTCCACGAACGGATCCAACGCCGCCGCGCACTCCGCGATCCGCGCCGCAAACACCGGCTCCGCATCCAACAACTCCACTGCCATGCCGACCCACTGCGAACCCTGACCGGGGAAGACGAACACCACGCCGGCCGAACGCGCCGCACCAGAGATCACCGTGCTGGACGGCAACCCGTCGGCCAGGGCCGCGAGGCCACTGCGGTGATCCGGACCGAGCACCACCGCCCGGTGGTCGAACGCCGCCCGCGACACGGCCAGCGAGTACGCCACCTCCCCGGCGGCGCCACCCCACTCGACGAGCCGCTGCGCCTGACCAGCGACCGCCTTCGGGCTGCGCCCGGACAACAACCACGGCACACCCGACTCGGTCACCACCGACTCGACCACCGGCGCGGCCGGCGGCTCCTCGATGATCACGTGCGCATTGGTGCCGGACACCCCGAACGACGACACCCCGGCCCGGCGCGGGCGCTCCCCCGCCGGCCACGGCCGCGCGTCCACGAGCAGCTGCACCGCACCCGCCGACCAGTCGACGTGCCCGCTGGGCCGCTCGACGTGGACGGTCCGCGGCATGGTGTCGTGCCGCATCGCCTCGATCATCTTGATGATGCCGGCGACACCCGCGGCGGCCTGGGTATGGCCGATGTTCGACTTGATCGAGCCCAGCCACAGCGGCTCGTCGGTGGGCCGGTCCTGACCGTAGGTGGCCAGCAGTGCCTGCGCCTCGATCGGGTCGCCCAGCGTCGTGCCGGTGCCGTGCGCCTCGACCGCGTCCACGTCGGCGGTGCTCAGGCCGGCGTCCGCGAGGGCGGCCCGGATCACGCGTTGCTGCGACGGCCCGTTCGGGGCGGTCAGCCCGTTCGACGCGCCGTCCTGGTTGACAGCGGTCCCCCGCACCACGGCAAGCACGCGGTGACCGTTGCGCACCGCGTCGGAGAGCCGCTCCACCAGCAGCACGCCCGCGCCCTCGGCCCAGCCGGTCCCGTCAGCGTCGTCGGAGAAGGACTTGCACCGGCCGTCCGGCGCCAGGCCTCGCTGCCGGGAGAAGTCGACGAACGTACCCGGGGTGGCCATCACGGTCACGCCGCCGGCCAGCGCCATGGCGCACTCGCCGTTGCGCAGCGCCCGTACCGCGAGGTGCAGTGCGACGAGGGAGGACGAGCACGCGGTGTCCACTGTGACCGCCGGGCCCTCCAGGCCGAAGGTGTACGCCACCCGGCCGGAGACGACACTGCCGGCGTTGCCGACGCCCAGCAGACCCTCGACTCCGTCAGCCGCCCCGAGACGGCTGACGTAGTCGTGGTACATCACCCCAGCGAACACACCCACCTGCGCTCCCCGTACGACCGCCGGGTCGATCCCGGCCCGCTCGAACGCCTCCCAGGAGGTTTCCAACAGCAGCCGCTGCTGCGGATCCATGGCGAGAGCCTCCCGTGGCGAGATCCCGAAGAATCCCGCGTCGAAGTCGCCCGCGTCGTAGAGGAAACCGCCCTCCTTGGTGTACGTGGTCCCAGGATTGTCAGGATCGGGATCGAACAACACCCCTACATCCCAGCCCCGGTCAGGGGGGAACTCCCCGATCGCGTCACCGCCGGCGTCGACCAGCCGCCACAGGTCCTCAGGCGTGGTCACACCGCCCGGGTAGCGGCAGGCCATGCCGACGATGGCGATGGGCTCGTCGGCGGTGACCGCCCTGGTCACACCGGCGGTGGGGCTCTCGTCGGAGCCGCCGAGCGCGGTGTTCAGGTGCTCGGCCAGGGCCACTGGGGTCGGGTAGTCGAAGACCAGGGTGGCGGCCAGCCGCAACCCGGTCGCGGAGTTCAACCCGTTGCGCAGCTCGACGGCGGCGAGGGAGTCGAAGCCGAACTCACTGAACGGGCGGTCGGCGGCGACGGCCCTCCCGGAGCCGTGGCCGAGCACTCCGGCCACGTGGGTGCGTACCAGATCGAGCAGTTGGTCCCGGCGCGCCGCCGGCGCCAGACCGGCGAGCCGGCGCACCAGTGCCTCGTCGCCGGCCGCGCGGCCCGCGCGCTGCCGGGGTATCGCGCGGATCATGCCGCGCAGCACGCCGGGAACGTGCGACGGGGTCGCCGACGGGTCGAGCCGGACCGGTACGAGAAGGGCCTGGTTGTCGGCGCAGGCCTGGTCCAGCGCAGTGAGCGCCACGTCGGTGGACAGTGGCAGCACACCGGAGCGGGCCATCCGGTCCAGTTCGGCCGGGGCGAGACCGGCCGCCATGCCGTCCGCCCACGGCCCCCACGCGAGTGAGGTGGCGGCCAGTCCGGCGGAGCGGCGGTGCGCCGCGAGGGCGTCGAGGAAGGCGTTGGCCGCCGCGTAGTTGCCCTGCCCCGGCCCGCCGAAGACCCCGGCCGCGGAGGAGAACAGCACGAACGCGGAGAGGTTCCGGTCGCGGGTGAGGTCGTGCAGGTGCCAGGCGGCGTCGACCTTGGGGCGCAGGACGGCGGCGAGGCGGTCCGGGGTGAGACCGTCGACCGTACCGTCGTCGAGGACCCCGGCGACGTGCACGACAGCGGTCAGGTCGGGTGCTCCGGCGAGGACGGCCGCGAGGGCGTCCCGGTCGGCCGCGTCGGCGGCCACCACGGTCGCGGTGGCGCCGAGCGCGGTCAGGTCGGCGACCAGCTCGGCGGCACCGGGGGTGTCGATGCCACGGCGGCCGAGCAGGATCAGGTCGGTGCTGCCGTGCCGGGTCACCAGGTGCCGGGTCACGATCCCGCCGAGGGCGCCCAGGGCACCCGTGACCAAGACGGTTCCGGTGCCGAAGGCCGGGCCGTCGCCGGTCGCGCGGTGAGGAACGAGCCGAGGTACGAGGACAGCACCCCCGCGTACCGCGACCTGATCCTCTCCGGCTGCGGTGATGGCCGCGAGCCGGGCGTCGTCCAGGTCGTCGCCGGGTTCGGTGTCGGCCAGCAGGAAGCGGCCCGGGTGCTCGGACTGGGCGCTGCGGATCAGGCCCCAGACCGCGGCGCCTGCCGGGTTCGGGACGGCGTCGTCCGGGGTCGCCGCCACCGCGCCGGTGGTGAGGACGAGCAGGCGGGTGTCGTCCTGCCCGAGGACGGCCTGCGCGGCGGCGAGCGCCTGCACGGCCAGGGTGTGCGCGGCGGCGGCCTGATCGCCCGGGACCTGCGGGACGCGCAGCACGGTCAGGTCGTGCGTGGTCGACCCCACGGGCACCGGGATCGGCGACCACGTCAGCGTGTGCAGCACGGAGGGCGGAGCGTACGGCCGGAGCAGCAGGGATTCCACTGTGACAGTGGGCCGGCCGAGGTCGTCGGCCAGCTCGATCCGGACGGTGTCCGTCGCGGTCACTGTCAGTCGGGCCCGGGCCGCGCTGCCGGTCTGACCGTGCCGGGTGACGCCGGTCCACGAGAACGGGACCTTGGCGTCCCGGCCGGCATCGCCGGTCAGGCCGAGGACGTGCAGGGCGGCGTCCAGCAGCGCCGGATGCGCCGCGTATCCGTCGGCGTCACCGTCGAGGGCCAGGTCGGCGTGCAGGCTGCCGTCGGTGGCACGCCAGGCCGCGCGCAGCCCTCGGAAGACGGGACCGTAGTCGAGGCCTCGGTCGGCCAGGTCGTGGTAGAGGTCGCCGACGTCGAGCGGGGTCGCGCCGAGCGGAGGCCACTCGCCAGCCGCCGGGGCCGGCAGGGTGGCGGGGCTGACCGTACCGGTGGCGTGCGCTGCCCACCGTACGCCGTCGGTGGTGGCGTGCACGGCGACCGGGCGGCGGCCGGCGTCGTCCGCCGGGCCGACCCGGACCTGGAGCTGCACGCCGCGTTCGCCGGCCACCACGGGAGCGGAGAGGACGAGGTCGTCGACGTGCTCGCAGCCGGCTTCGGTGCCGGCGGCGAGGACCAGTTCGAGCAGCGCGGTGCCGGGCACGACGACCGATCCGGCGATGCGGTGGTCGGCCAGCCAGGGCACCGAACCGGTGGTCCAGTGGCCGGTGTGCACCCGCTCGTCGTCGCTGCCGGCCAGTGGGACCATCGCGCCTAGCAGCGGGTGCCCGCCGGTGCCGGTTTCGCCGACGGCGGCGGCCGGCCAGTAGCGGCGGCGCTGGAAGGCGTAGGTGGGCAGGTCGATGAGGCGTCCGCCGGGGTAGCACGGCGTCCAGTCGACCGCGACGCCGCGCACGAAGACCTGGGCCAGGGCGGTCAACAACGCGGTCGGTTGGTCCCGGTCAGAGCGTTGCACGGGTACGAACACCGCGTCGCTGACGCAGTCCGCGCCCATGGCCGACAGGACCCCGTCGGGGCCGATCTCCACGAACGTGCTGACGCCTGCGGCCTCCAGGGTGGCGATGCCGTCGGCGAACCGGACCGCTTCCCGCACGTGCCGCACCCAGTAGCCGGCGTCCTGTATCCCGGCGATCTGCCCAGTCACGTTCGACACCACCGGGATCCGGGGCTGCGCATAGGTCAACGTCTGTGCGACCTGCGCGAACTCGGCGAGCATCGGCTCCATCAGCACCGAGTGGAACGCGTGGCTGACCCGCAGACGCTTGGACTTCTTGAAGTTCGCCGCCACTGCGGCGACCTCGTCCTCCGTGCCGGACAGCACCACCGAGCGGGGACCGTTGATGGCCGCGACGGACACGCCGTCAGTCAGCAGCGGCAACACCTCAGCCTCGGTGGCCCGCACCGCCACCATCACCCCACCCGACGGCAGGGCCTGCATCAGGCGGCCCCGCGCCGCGACCAGCTTCGCCGCATCCGACAGCGACAGTACCCCGGAAACGTGCGCCGCCGCGACCTCCCCGATCGAATGCCCCACCAGGAAGTCCGGGGTGACACCGAACGACTCGACCAGGCGGAACAACGCCACCTCGACCGCGAACAGCGCCGTCTGCGTGTAGACGGTCTGATCCAGGTCGTCGCCCTCGGCGATCACCTCGCGCAACGGACGGTCGAGATGACGATCCAGCTCCGCGCAGGCCGCGTCGAACGGCTCCGCGAACACCGGGAACGACGACGCCAACTCCAGACCCATGCCCGGCCGCTGCGACCCCTGCCCGGAGAACACGAACGCCGTCCGGCCGGTCACCGATGTGCCGGTGACCAGGGCGGGGGCCGCCTGACCGGCGGCGAGGGCTTCCAGCGCGGCACGGCCGAACGCCACCGCCCGGTGCGGGAGGCGGGCCCGGCCGGCGAGGGTGTGCGCGACGTCGGCCAGATCCCGGTCACCTCCGGCCAGCAGCCGGGCGGCCTGCGCGGTCAGCGCCTGCGGGCTGCGGGCGGTGAGCACCAGCGGTACGTCGCCAGCGGCGTCCGCCCGCTCGCTGCCCCGGACCGGGTCCGGGTCGGGTGCGGCTTCGAGGATGACGTGCGCGTTGGTGCCGGAGACACCGAACGAGGAGACCGCCGACCGGCGCGGACGCCCGTCACCCGTCCACTCGCGGGCCTCGGTGAGCAGGGCGACCGAACCCGACGACCAGTCGACGTGCGTGGTCGGCTCGTCCGCGTGCAGGGTGCGGGGCATCAGGCCGGCCCGCATTGCCATGACCATCTTGATGATGCCGCCGACCCCCGCGGCGGCCTGCGCGTGACCCAGGTTCGACTTGATCGAGCCGAGCCACAACGGCCGGTCGGCGGCGCGGCTCTGGCCGTACGTGGCGAGCAGCGCCTGCGCCTCGATCGGGTCACCCAGCACCGTTCCGGTGCCGTGGGCCTCCACCACGTCGACGTCGGCGGTGGACAGACCGGCGTCGGCCAACGCGGCCCGGATCACCCGCTGCTGGGCGGGCCCGTTCGGGGCGGTCAGACCGTTGGACGCGCCGTCCTGGTTGACGGCCGTGCCACGGACCAGCGCGAGCACCGGGTGACCGCGCCGGACCGCCGTGGACAGCCGCTCGACCAGCAGCACACCGACGCCCTCGGACCAGCCGGTGCCGTCGGCGCCCGCCCCGAACGCCTTGCAGCGCCCGTCGGCGGCGAGCCCGCCCTGTCGGGAGAACTCCAGGAACATGGTGGGCGTGGCCATCACCACGGCGCCGCCGGCGACGGCCATCGCGCACTCGCCGTTGCGGATCGCCCGGATCGCCAGGTGCAGCGCGACCAGCGACGCCGAGCAGGCCGTGTCCACAGTGACGGCCGGGCCCTCGAAGCCGAACGTGTACGCGAGCCGACCGGAGATGACGCTGGCGGCGGTGCCGGTGAGCAGGTAGCCGGCGCTGGCGTCGCGGCCCTGGAGCAGGGTGTCGTACCCCTGGGCCGAGGCGCCGACGAACACGCCGACCGGCTCGCCGCGGACCGTCTCCGGATCGATGCCGGCGCGTTCCAGAGCCTCCCAGGTGGATTCCAGCAGCAGCCGCTGCTGGGGGTCCATCGCCAGGGCCTCGCGGGGCGAGATGCCGAAGAAGTCCGCGTCGAAGTCGGCGGCGTCGTGCAGGAAGCCCCCACGGTCGGTGGCCGAGCCGCCGTCCCGTCCGGTGTCGAAGAGGTCGGCCCGCCACCCACGGTCCGTCGGGACGGCGGTGATGCCCTCGGCGCCGTCGACGACCAGCCGCCACAACTCCTCCGGATTGCTGATGCCACCCGGGTAGCGGCAGGCCATCGCGACGATCGCGATCGGGTCGTCGTCGTCCCCGGCGACCTCGGCAGACGATTGCCGTGCCTCCGGGATCGCGCCGCCGAGCAGTTCGTCGCGCAGGTGGGCGACGAGCGCCAGCGGGCTCGGATGGTCGAAGGCGAGGGTCGCGGACAGCCGGAGCCCGGTCGCCGCGCCGAGCCGGTTGCGGAGTTCGACGGCGGTCAGCGAGTCGAACCCGAGTTCCTTGAAGGCACGACCAGCGACGATGCCGGACGGGTCGTGCCCGAGGACCGCCGCGACATCCGCCACGACGATCTCCAGGAGGATCCGTTCGACCTCGGCGGGGGCGGCGGCCAGGCGACGGCGCAGCGCGGTCACCGCGTCGGCCGGCCCGGCGGTGCCAGCCGGGCGGGTGGCACCGCGGACCAGACCGCGAAGCAGCGGCGGTGGGGTGGTGCCGGCCGCGACCGTACGGGCCAGCCGCACCGGCACGCTCAACGACTCGTCGATGCCGAGCGCCGCGTCGAGCAACGCCAGTCCCTCGGCGGTGCTGAAGCCGAGCACACCTGTGCGGTCCATCCGCCGCGTGTCGGTGTCGTCCAGCCGCCCGGCCATGCTGGTCGTGGCGGTAAAGGGGCCCCAGGCGAGCGAGATCGCCGGCTGGCCCTGGGCGCGCCGGTGCGCGGCGAGCCCGTCCAGGAACGCGTTCGCGGCCGCGTAGTTGGCCTGGCCCGCCGCGCCGAGCAGCCCGGACAGCGACGAGAAGAGCACGAACGCGGCGAGTGGCTGATCCCTGGTGAGGTCGTGCAGGTGCCAGGCGGCGTCGGCCTTGGGGCGCAGCACGCCGGCAAGCCGATCGGGTGTCATCGCGTCGAGCACGCCGTCGTCGAGGACGCCGGCCAGGTGGACGACAGCGGTCAGCGGCCGGTCGGTGGTGCTGGCCGCGACCAGGGCCGCGGCGGCGCTGCGGTCGGCGACGTCACAGGCGGCCACTGTGACGCTCGCGCCCAGGCCGCGTAGTTCGTCGGCGAGGTCGGCGGCGCCGGGCGCGTCCGGGCCACGGCGGCCGGCCAGCACCAGGTGCCGGGCGCCGTGGGTGGTGACCAGGTGCCGGGCGACGGCCGCGCCGATCGCGCCGGTGCCGCCGGTGAGCAGGACGACACCATCCGGGTCCAGGGCGGGCGGGACGGTGAGGACCACCTTGCCGACGTGGGCGGCCTGGCTGACGTGCCGGAACGCGGCACCGGCCGAGCGGACGTCCCAGGTGGTCACCGGCAGCGGTCGCAGTGCGCCGGCCTCGAAGAGATCGACCAGGGCGCGCAGCATCTGCTGGATCCGGTCCGGTCCGGCCTCAATGGTGTCGAAGGCCTGGTAGCGGATGCCGTACGCGGCCGTGATCGCGGCGGGGTCGCGGACGTCGTTCTTGCCCATCTCGGCGAACCGACCGCCGGTGGCCAGCAGCCGCAGCGAGGCGTCGACGTGTTCGCCGGTGAGCGAGTTGAGGACCACGTCGACCCCGTGGTCGCCGGTCGCGGCGCGGAACCTCTCCTCGAACCCGGTGGTCCGGGACGAGGCGATCCGGTCGCCGGCGACACCCAGACCGCGCAGCGTGTCCCACTTCGCGGGGCTGGCCGTGCCGTAGACGGTGGCGCCGAGATGGTGGGCCAGCTGCACGGCGGCCATGCCGACGCCACCGGTGGCGGCGTGCACCAGCAGCGACTCCCCGGCACGCAGGCCGGTCAGGTCGACCAGGGCGTAGTAGGCGGTGAGGAAGACGATCGGCACGGCGGCGGCCTGCTCGAACGTCCAGCCGGCCGGGATCGGCGTGACCAGCCGGTGGTCGGTGACGGTCACCGGGCCGAACGCGCCGTAGAACATGCCCATCACCGCGTCGCCGACCCGCACCCCGTCGACACCGGGGCCGATGGCGGTGACGACACCGGCCCCCTCGCTGCCGAGCTGGGCGACGTCGGGGTACATGTCCAGGGCGATCAGGACGTCGCGGAAGTTGAGGCCGGTGGCGCGGACAGCGATCCGGACCTGGCCCGGGCCGAGCGGTTCGTCGACCTCGGGGCACGGGACCAGGGCGAGGTTGTCCAGGGTGCCCTTCACCGGGACGTCGAGGCGCCAGGGGACGCCGGCCGGCGGGATCAGGGCGGGGCCGGTCGCGGCGCGGGCCAGGCGGGGGGCGAACAGGGCACCGTTGCGGGCGGCGATCTGCGGTTCCCCGGTGGCGAGCGCGGCGGCGAGCGCCGTGTCGTCGTCGTGGCCGTCCAGGTCGACCAGGACGAAGCGGTCCGGGTTCTCCGTCTGGGCGGTCCGGACCAGACCCCAGACCGCCGCCCCGGCCAGGTCGGGTACGTCCTCGTCGGGCGAGGTCGCCACCGCACCGGAGGTGACCACGGCGAGGCGGCTGCCCGCGTGGGTGGTGTCGCGCAGGAACCGCTGGAGCAGGTCGAGCGTGGCGGCGGTCGCGGTGTGCACCGTGGCCACCGGAGCGTCACCGGCGGTCTCCGGGCGCCAGATCTGCGCCGGGACGGTGGCCGGTGCGGCGGGCGGCGAGGCGGGCGGCGAGGCGACGATCGGGGCCCACGCGAGGCGGTGCAGGGCGTCGGCCACCGGGAGTGCCTTCGGGGCGGGCGGGGCGTACGGGCGGAGCACCAGGGAACCGACAGTGGCGACCGGCTGCCCGGTGGTGTCCCAGACGTCCAGGGCGACGGTCCCGGTGCCACGTAGCCGCACCCTGATCGTGTCGGCGCCGACCGCGTGCAGGGTGACGCCGTTCCAGGCGAACGGGACGACGGCCGGTTCGTCGCCGGTGCCCGTGCAGCCGAGGGCGTGCAGGGCGGCGTCGAGGAGCGCTGGGTGCAGCCCGAAGTCTGTGGAGTCGATGCTCTCGGGTGCGCGTACCTCGGCGAACGTGTCCCCCAGCGGGCCGCGCCAGACGGCTTCCAGGCCACGGAACGCGGGCCCGTAGGCCAGACCGCGTTCGACCAGCGCGGGATAGAGGTCGGTGAGGTCGACGGGCTCGGCGCCCGGCGGCGGCCACTCGGCCGGGGCGGGCGCCGCGCTGGCGGTGGCGGCGAGGGTGCCGGAGGCGTGCACGGTCCACGTGTCGCCGTCACCGCTGTGCACGCTGACGCTGCGGCGGCCGTCGGCGTCCGGGGCGCCGATCCGGACCTGCACCTGCACGCCAGTGGGCGGCAGCACGAGCGGGGTGGCGAGGACCAGGTCCTCGACCGTCTCGCAGCCGATCTCGGCACCGGCCGCGAGGACCGCCTCGAGCTGGGCGGTGCCGGGAACGACGAGGTCCCCGGCGACCTGGTGGTCGGCGAGCCACGGGTGCCCGGCAGCGGACCAGTGGCCGGTGAAGAGGTGTTCGTCGGCGCCGGCCAGGGAGACGGAGGCGCCGAGCAGCGGGTGGTCGACACCGGTGAGGCCGAGGCCCCGGGTGTCCCCGGCCGGCGCGACGCCGGTGGCGGGCCAGTACCGCTGCTGCTGGAACGCGTAGGTGGGCAGGTCGACACGGCTGCCGCCGGTGGCCAGCACGGTCCAGTCCACCGCGGCGCCCCGCACGTACGCCTCGGCCAGGCCGGTGATCAGGGAGGTCACCTCGGGACGGCCCCGGCGCAGCAGGGGCAGGTAGGCGGCTTCGGTGTCGTCGCTCTCCCGTGCCATCGCGGTGAGGACGCCGTCCGGGCCGATCTCCAGGAACCGGGTGACACCGCGGCCCCGCAGCCAGGCGATGCCGTCGGCGAACCGGACCGCGTCGCGTACGTGCCGGACCCAGTAGTCGGCGTCCTGCGTGCCGGCGAGGTGCCCGGTGAGGTTGGAGACGACCGGGATGACCGGCGCGTGGTAGGTCAGGGTGGTCGCCACCTGCGCGAACTCGGCCAGCATCGGCTCCATCAACGCCGAGTGGAACGCGTGACTGACCGTCAGCGGCTTGGACTTCTCGAAGTGGGCGACGACCGCCGCCACCGCGTCGGGGGCACCGGACAGCACCACCGACCGGGGGCCGTTGACCGCGGCGATGTCCACGCCCTCGGACAGCAGCGGCAGCACCTCGGCCTCGGTCGCCCGGACCGCCACCATCACCCCGCCGGCCGGCAGCTCCTGCATCAGTCGGCCCCGCGCCGCCACCAGCGTCGCGGCGTCGGCGAGGGACAGCACGCCGGCGACGTGCGCGGCGGCGATCTCCCCGATCGAGTGCCCCACCAGGTAGTCCGGTGTGACTCCGAACGACTCGACCAGCCGGAACAGGGCGACCTCCACCGCGAACAGGGCGGCCTGCGTGTAGGCGGTCTGTTCCAGGTCGACCCCGTCGGCGATCACCTCGCGCAGCGGACGGTCGAGGTGCGGGTCCAGTTCCGCGCAGACCAGGTCGAGTGCTTCGGCGTACGCCGGGAAGCGCGCGGCGAGCTCAAGGCCCATGCCGTGGCGCTGGGAGCCCTGACCGGAGAACAGGAACGCGGTGCGGCCGTCCTGGACCGAGCCGGTGACGGCCCCGGCGGTGGCGACGCCGTCGGCCAGGGCCGCCAGGGCACCCGGCAGGTCGGTGCCGGTGACCACGGCCCGGACCGGCAGCGGTGAGCGGGTCGCGGCGAGCGAGTAGGCGATGTCGGCGTGGGTCGCCGTGGCGGTGGCCGCGAAGGCGCTCAGACGGGCGGCCTGGGCCCGCAGCGCCTCCGGGGTGTGGCCGCTGAGCACCCAGACCGGGTCGGTGCCGGCCGGCGGTGGCGTCGCCGGGGCGTCCGCCGCAGGGGCCTCCTCGATGATCGCGTGGGCGTTGGTGCCGCTGATGCCGAACGCGGAGACAGCCGCACGACGTGGTCGCTCCCCCGGCGCCCACTGGCGCTCGGCGGTGAGCAGTTGGACGTTGCCGGCCGTCCAGTCCACGTGCGGGGTGGGCTCGTCGACGTGCAGGGTGCGCGGCATGACGCCGGCCCGCAGGGCGAGCACCATCTTCATCACGCCACCGACACCGGCGGCGGCCTGGGTGTGGCCGAGGTTGGACTTGAGCGAGCCGAGCCAGAGCGGTTCGCCGTCCGGACGGCTCTGGCCGTACGTGGCGAGCAGCGCCTGCGCCTCGATGGGGTCGCCGAGGCGGGTGCCGGTGCCGTGTGCCTCCACCAGGTCGACGTCGGCCGCGGTGAGTCGGGCGTTGGCGAGCGCGGCCCGGATGACGCGCTGCTGTGCGGGGCCGTTGGGGGCGGTGAGACCGTTTGAGGCGCCGTCCTGGTTGACCGCGGTGCCCCGGATGACGGCGAGCACCGGGTGGCCGTTGCGGCGGGCGTCGGAGAGACGCTCCAGCAGCAGCAGTGCGGCGCCCTCGGACCAGCCGGTGCCGTCGGCCGCGGCGGCGAACGGCTTGCAGCGGCCGTCCGGGGCGAGGCCACGCTGACGGCTGAACTCGACGAACGCCTCCGGGGTGGCGAGCACTGTGGCGCCACCGGCGAGGGCGAGGGAGCACTCCTGCTGCCGCAGTGACTGAACCGCCAGATGCAGCGCGACCAGTGAGGCCGAGCAGGCAGTGTCGATGGTGACCGCCGGACCCTCCAGGCCGAACTGGTACGCGATCCGCCCGGAGAGCACGCTGGCCGCGCTGCCGGTCAGCCGGTAACCCTCGATGCCGTCCTGGGTGTGCCGCTGCAGCAGGGTGTCGTAGTCGCGGCCGCTGATGCCGACGAACACGCCGGTCCGGCTGCCCCGCACGCTGTCGCTGGGGATACCGGCCCGCTCGAACGCCTCCCAGGCGGTCTCCAGCAGCAGGCGTTGCTGCGGGTCCATGGCCAGGGCCTCGCGCGGCGAGATGCCGAACAGCGCCGGGTCGAAGTCGGCCGCCTCGGCGAGGAACCCACCCTCGCGGGCGTAGCTCTTGCCCTTGGCGTCCGGGTCGGGGTCGTAGAGCCCGTCGACGTCCCACCCACGGTCGTCCGGAAAGTCACCGATCGCGTCCCCGCCGGCGGCGACCAGCTCCCAGAGCTGCTCGGGCGTGCTGACCCGGCCCGGGTAGCGGCAGGTCATCGCGACGATCGCGACGGGCTCGCCGGCCGCCGTCTCCACCTCTTCGAGCCGCCGCTTGCTGCGTCGCAGCTCGGCGGTCATCCACTTGAGGTGGTCGAGCAGCTTCTCGTCGTTCGCCATGACACGTACCCCGTTCCCGCTGCGCGGATCAAGATCTGCCGAATTCGTTCTGGATGATCTGGAGCAGTTCGTCGGCGGTCGCGTCGCCAATTTCGTCGCCGCCCGCCTCCGCCGGTTCCTCGGCGGTGGCCCAGCGGTGTGCGAGCGCCTGTAGGCGGGCCACCAGGGCCGGCCGGTCGGCGTCGTCGACCGGCGTGGCGGCGAGGGCCGCCTCAAGGTCGTCGAGCCGACCCACCACTGTCGGCGCGGTGGGACGGTGCTCGCGCATCAGAAGCGTGTCCAGGTGCGCGGCGAGCACTGCCGGGGTCGGGTGGTCGAACACCAGGGTGGCCGGGAGGCTGAGCCCTGTGACAGTGGTGAGCCGGTTGCGCATCTCGACAGCGGTCAGGGAGTCGAAGCCGAGTTCGCGGAAGGCACGGTTCGCCTCGAAGCCGCCGCCCGGGCCGAGGACCGCGGCCGTCTCGGTCCGGACCAGGTCGAGCAGCAGGTGCCCGCGTTCGGCCTCGGGCAGGTCGGTGAGCCCGTCGATCGGCCCGGCGGCCTGGACCTGCGCGACCGGTTCGGCGACCGCCGCGCGGACCTCCGGGACTCCGTCGAGCAGTGGGCTGGTGCGGGCGGCGGTGAAGGCGGGGGCGAAGCGGGCCCAGTCCACGTCGGCGACCGCGACGGTGATGTCGCCGTGGTCGAGGCTGCGGGCGAAGGCGTCGACAGCTGCCGACGGCACCAGCGGGGTGAGCCCGTGGCGCCGCAGGTGCTCCTCGGTGCCGGTGTCGGCGACCATGCCGCCCTCACCCCACGGCCCCCAGGCGATCGCGCTGCCGGCCAGGCCTCTCGCGCGGCGTCGTTCGGCGAACGCGTCGAGGAAGGCGTTGCCCGCGGCGTAGGCGGCCTGTCCGCCACTGCCCCAGACCCCGGAGATGGAGGAGAAGCAGACGAACGCGTCCAGGTCACGGTCACCGAGGAGGTCCTCCAGGTGCCGGGCGCCGCCGATCTTCGCCGCCACGATGCCGGCGAGCAGCTCCGGGGTGGTCTCGGCGAGCGGGGCCGAGTCGCCGATGCCGGCGGTGTGCACCACGGCGCGCAGCGGCAACGCGTCGGCGTCGGCCCGGCGGAGCAGCTCGGCGACGTCGTCGGGGTCGGTCAGGTCGCAGGCCACCACTGTGACCCGGGCGCCGAGCGCGGTCAGCGCCGCGGTCAGGTCGTCCGCGCCGGGGGCGTCGCCACCGCGTCGGCTGGCCAGGACCAGGTGACCGGCGCCGTCCTGGGCGAGCCGGCGGGCCACGTGCCCGGCGAGCGCGCCGGTGCCGCCGGTGATCAGGACGGTGTCGCGCGGTGTCCACGGGGTGGCTGTGGTGGTCGGCAGTGGTGCGCGGACCAGGCGGCGGACGAACGTGCCGGCGTCGCGCAGGGCCACCTGGTCTTCGCCGCCGTCGGCGAGCACCCGGCAGAGCGCGGGGCCGTCGACGCGTTCCGGCAGGTCGATCAGACCACCCCAGCGGGCGGTGTGTTCCAGGGCGGCGACCCGGCCGAGACCCCAGACGGCGTTCTGCGCGGGGTCGGTGACCTCGGCGGTGGCGGAGACGGCACCCCGGGTGACTGCCCACAGCGGCGCGTCGAGGTGGGCGTCGCCGGCCGCCTGGATCAGGGCCAGGGTCGCGGCCAGCCCGTTTGGCACCCCGGGGTGGCCGGGCAGCTCCCGGTCGTCCAGGGCGAGCAGCGACAGGATGCCGGAGACCTCGTCGGCCGTGGCCAGTTCGGCGACGATCGCCGCGCGGTCGCGGCCGTCCAGCACCATCGGCCGGGTGCGGGCGCCGGCCTCGGTCAGGGCCTCGATGACGGTACGGGCGTACGCGTCGACCGGGCCGGGAAGAGCGACCAGCCAGGTCCCGGTCAGACGGGCGGTCCCGTGCATGGCGACCGGTTCCCACTGGGCCCGGTAGCGCCTGCGGTCGGCGGAGCCACGGGCCAGGCGGCCACGGTGCCAGTCGGCCAGGACCGGCAGCGCCGGTGCCACCTCGCCGACCCGGGCGTCGCCGAGCATCGTGCCCAGCGTCTCCAGGTCGTTGTGCTCCACCGCGGACCAGAACGGGTCGTCCGACGGATCAGCGGCGGTGCCGCCGGCCGGGGCCGGGGCGATCCAGAACCGGCGGCGTTGGAACGGGTAGGTCGGCAGCGACACGGTCCCGGTGCCGGGCAGCGCTGTCGACCAGTCGATCGGCACGCCGCCGACGTGCAGGCCGGCCACCGCCTCGGCGACGGCGGTGGGTTCACTCCGATCGCCGCGCAGCGCGGCGACCAGGACGGCGTCCACCTGCTTCGCGGCGGGCAGGCAGTCCCGGGCCAGCGCGGTCAGCACCCCACCCGGGCCGACCTCGCAGTACGCGGTGACACCCCGGGCGTCCAGGGCGGTGACTCCGTCGGCGAAGCGCACCGCCTCGCGTACGTGCCGCACCCAGTAGTCGGCGTCCGGCTGGCCGATCGGCTCGCCGGTCAGGTCGGAGATCAGCGGGATGCTCGGCGGCGCGTACGTGAGCCCGGCCGCGATCCGCCCGAACTCGTCGAGCATCGGGTCCATCTGGGCGGAGTGGAATGCGTGGCTGACGGTGAGCCGCTTGGCCCGTCGCCCGTCGGCGCGCCAGCGCTCGGCGATGAGGTCGATGGTGTCCGCGTCGCCGGAGACGACCACCGAGTCGGGTCCGTTGACCGCGGCGATCGACACGTCGCCGGTGAGCAGCGGTCGGATCTCCGCCTCGGTGCCCTGCATGGCCAGCATCGCGCCGCCGGACGGGAGTGCCTGCATCAACCGGCCCCGCGCGGCGACCAGCTGCGCGGCGTCGGGCAGGGACAGCACACCGGCGACGTGGGCGGCGGCGAGCTCACCGATGGAGTGGCCGAGCAGGTAGTCGGGGGTCACTCCGCGTGCTTCGAGGAGGCGGTACAGGGCCACTTCGAGGGCGAAGAGCGCCGGCTGGGTGAACTCGGTCCGGTCCAGCAGTGCCGCTTCAGGGGTGCCCGGGTCGGCGAACATGACGTCGAGCAGTGGGCGGTCGAGGTGCGGGTCGAAGGCGGCCCGGATGTCGTCGAGCGCGGCGGTGAAGACCGGCTCGGTGGCGTACAGGTCCCGGCCCACGCCCGCGCGTTGGCTGCCCTGGCCGGTGAAGAGGAAGGCGAGCTTGCCGGTGGCGGTCGCGGCGCCACCGATCACCGACCTGTCGGGTTCGCCGGTCGCGACGGCGTGCAGGCCGCCGCGCAGGGTGGCGGCGTCGACAGCCAGGACGACCGCCCGGTGGTCGAGGGCGGAGCGGGTGGTGGCCAGGGAACGGGCGAGGGTCACGCCGGCGCCGGCCTCGACGTGCCGGTCCACGCCGGCCGCGAGGAGCCGCTCCGCCTGCTCCCGCAGCGCCCGGTCCGACCGTCCGGACAGGACGTAGGGCAGGTGCTGCGGCGGTGCGTCCGCGTCCGGCGCGGTCACCGGCTGCGCGGCGGGTTCCGGCTGTTCGAGGATGACGTGGGCGTTGGTGCCGCTGACCCCGAACGCCGAGACGGCGGCACGACGGGCCCGTCCGGTCTCCGGCCACGGCTGCGCCGAGGTCAGCAGCCGCACCGCGCCGGCCGACCAGTCCACGTGGGGGGTCGGCTCGTTCACGTGCAGGGTCCGCGGCGCGAGGCCGTACCGCATCGCCTGGATCATCTTGATGATCCCGCCGATGCCGGCGGCCGCCTGGGCGTGCCCGATGTTCGACTTGAGCGAGCCCAGCAGCAGCGGTTGGTCGGCCGCCCGACCCTGCCCGTACGTGGCCAGCAGCGCCTGCGCCTCGATCGGGTCGCCGAGCGTGGTGCCGGTGCCGTGCGCCTCGACCACGTCGACGTCCGCTGTGGACAGACCGGCGTCGGCTAGCGCCTCGGCGATCACCCGCTGCTGCGCGGGACCGTTCGGGGCGGTCAGTCCGTTGGAGGCGCCGTCCTGGTTGACGGCGCTGCCGCGCAGCACCGCGAGTACGTGGTGCCCGTTGGCCAGCGCGTCCGACATCCGCTCCAGGACCACGAAGCCGGCGCCCTCGGCCCAGCCGGTGCCGTCAGCCCCGGCGGCGAACGCCTTGCACCGGCCGTCCGGAGCGAGCCCGCCCTGCCGGCTGAACTCGACGAAGACCGCCGGGCTCGACATGACCGCGACCCCGCCGGCCAGGGCGAGCGTGCACTCCCCCTGCCGCAGCGCGCGGGCCGCCCAGTGCAGGGCGACCAGCGACGACGAGCACGCCGAGTCGATGGTGACGGCCGGTCCCTCGAAGCCGAACGTGTAGGCGACGCGGCCGGACATCACGCTGGTGGCGTTGCCGGTGAGGCGGTAGCCCTCGACTCCGGGCGGTGGTGCTGCGCCCTCCCCGTACCCGAGGTGGGCGCCGCCGACGAAGACGCCGGTCCGGCGTCCGCGCTGGCCGCGTGGTGGCAGGCCGGCGTTCTCCAGTGCCTGCCAGGCGGTCTCCAGCAGGAGCCGCTGTTGCGGGTCCATGGCCAGGGCCTCGCGGCCGTTCACCCCGAACAGGTCGGCGTCGAAGTCGGCCGCGTCGTGCAGGAAGCCGCCGGAGCGGGTGTACGCGGTGCCCTGGTGGTCGGGGTCCGGGTGGTAGAGCGCGTCCAGGGCCCAGCCACGGTCGGCGGGGAAGCCGGAGACGACGTCGGCCTCGTCGGCGACCAGTCGCCACAGGTCGTCGGGCCCCTGCACCCCGCCGGGGAACCGGCAGGACATGCCGACCACGACGATCGGGTCGTCGTCGGGTGCCACGGCCAGCGCCGGGACCGGTGCCGGTGCGGCGGCGGGCTGGTCGAGCAGCCGGTCGCGCAGGTAGCGGGCCACCGCGAGCGGGTTGGGGTGGTCGAAGACGAGGGTGGCGGGCGGTGCGAAGCCGACCTCGCGTCGCAACCGGTCGCGCAGGTCCACGCCGGTGAGCGAGTCGACGCCCATCTCCCGGAACGCCTGTTCGGGGCCGACCGCGTCCGGCCCGTCGTGGCCGAGCACGGCGGCGGTGACAACCCGGACCAGGGTGAGCAGGTGATGTTCCTGTTCGGCCGGCGCCAGCGCGACCAGCGTGTCGGCCAGCGGCGTCGCTGTGTCCTCCACGGTCTGGGCGGTCAGCGCCCGCACCTGCGGCAGGTCGGCGATCAGCGGCCGGGGCCGGGCGGCACAGAAGATGGGTGCGAAACGGGACCAGTCGACGTCGGCGACCGCCACGTAGGTCTCGTCAGCGTCCAGGGCCTGCCGCAGCGCGGCGACAGCGGTTTCCGGGTCGAGAACCGGCAGGCCACGGCGGAACAGCAGCGTTTCGGTGCCGGCGTCGACCATGCCACCGTCGCCCCACGGGCCCCAGGCGATCGAGGTGGCGGTCAGACCACGCGACCGCCGGTCGTCGGCGAGGGCGTCCAGGTAGGCGTTGGCGGCGGCGTAGCCGCTCTGCTCGCCGCTGCCCCAGAGCGCGGCGATCGAGCTGAACAGCACGAACGCGTCGAGCGGGGTGTCGCCGAGCAGCCGGTCCAGGTTGGCGGCGCCGGTCACCTTGGCCGCCGCGACCGAGGCGAGCCCGGCCGGGTCGTCGTCGAGTATCCCGGCGAACCGCAGGGCGCCGGCGGTGTGGAAGACGGCGCTCAGGTCCCCGACGGTGGCGAGCAGGTCGGCGAGGGCGTCGGCGTCGGCCACGTCGCAGGCGGCGATGGTGACCCGGGCGCCGAGCGCGGTCAGTTCGGCGTGGAGTCGGTCGGCGCCCGGTGCGTCCGCGCCGGCCCGGCTGGTGAGCACCAGATGCGGGGCACCGGCGCCGGCGAGCCAGCGGGCCACGTGCGCGCCGAGCGCGCCGGTGCCGCCGGTGATCAGGATGCTGCCACGCGGTGACCAGGGCCGTGGCGTCGCGGGCGGGGCGGCCGGTACGACGCGGCGGACGTGCACGCCGGTGTCCCGGATCGCGACCTGGTCCTCGGTGCCGGTGCTGCGCACGACCGCCCAGAGTTGGGCGAGTGCCTCGGCGCCGGGGCTCTCGGGCAGGTCGGCGAGGCCGGCCCAGGTGTCGGGAAGTTCGAGGGCGGCGACCCGGCCGTACCCCCACACGGTGGCCTGGTGCGGGCTGATCCGAGCTTCGTCGCCGACCCGCACGGCGCCGCTGGTCACGGCCCAGAGCGGCGTGCCCGGCGGGAGATCGCGGAGCAGCGCCGCCGTGCCGGTCAGCCCTCGGGACAGGTGCGGGTGGTCCGGGTCGGGGCGCTCGTCCAGGGCGAGCAGGGACAGCACCCCGGCGACCTCGTCCGGGTCGATGGCGGGCAGGTCGCCGGCCGGCACCGCGGCCACGTCGGGACCGCCCGCAGTCAGGATGTTCGCGGCCACCGGCAGGTCGAGGCTGGGGACGACGACCAGCCAGCGGCCCGGGCGGGCGGCGGTGGCCGGAACGTCGCGGGCCGGCCAGTCGAGGCGGTAACGCAGGCCGGGGTCGGTGCCCTGCCGACGCCAGGCGCGCAGCGCGGGCAGGACCTCGTCGAGGGGCCGGTCGGCGGCCACGCCGAGCAGGTCCGCCAGGTCTCCACTGTCGACGGCCCGCCAGAACGGGGTGTCGGGGGTGTCGCCGGCGCTGTCGTCCTCGAACCAGTAGCGCTGCCGCTGGAAGGCGTAGGTGGGCAGGTCGACGACGCGACCACCGGTCAGGCACGGCGTCCAGTCGACGGCGACGCCGCGCACGAAGACGCGGGCGAGGGCCGTCTGGAGGGCCGCGGTCTGGTCCCGGTCGGCGCGTTGCACGGGTACGAACACCGCGTCGCTGACGCACTCGGCACCCATTCCCGAGAGGACCCCGTCGGGGCCGATCTCCACGAACGTGCTCACGCCGAGGCCTTCCAGGGTGGCGATGCCGTCGGCGAACCGAACCGCCTCCCGCACGTGCCGCACCCAGTAGCCGGCGTCCTGCGTCTCCGCGACCTGCCCGGTCACGTTCGACACCACCGGGATCCGCGGCGACGAGTAGATCAACGTCTCCGCGACCTGTGCGAACTCGGCGAGCATCGGCTCCATCAGCACCGAGTGGAACGCGTGACTGACCCGCAGCCGCTTGGACTTCTTGAAGTTTGCCGCCACCGCGGCAACCTCGTCGGCCACGCCGGACAGCACCACCGAGCGCGGACCGTTGATCGCGGCGATGGACACGCCGTCGGTCAGCAGCGGCAGCACGTCGGCCTCGGTGGCGCGAACCGCCACCATGACGCCACCGGCGGGCAGGGCCTGCATCAGGCGGCCTCGGGCCGCGACCAGCTTCGCCGCATCCGACAGGGACAGCACCCCGGCCACATGAGCGGCCGCGATCTCCCCGATCGAATGCCCGACCAGGTAGTCCGGCGTCACGCCGAACGACTCGACCAGGCGGAACAGCGCCACCTCGACGGCGAACAGGGCGGTCTGCGTGTAGACGGTCTGATCCAGGTCGTCGCCCTCGGCGATCACCTCGCGCAACGGGCGGTCCAGGTGCAGGTCCAGCTCCGCGCAGGCCGCGTCGAACACCTCGGCGAACACCGGGAACGACGCCGCCAACTCCAGGCCCATGCCTGTCCGCTGTGACCCCTGGCCGGAGAAGACGAAGGCCAGACCTCCCGCACGTACGCCATCGGTGTGGATGCTCGTGTCGTCACGGCCCGCCGCCAGCTCGCGCAGCGCACCCACCGCGTCGCTCTCGCTGGTGAGCAGCACCGCGCGGTGCGCGAACGCGGTCCGGGCGGTGGCCAGGGTCCAGCCGGTGTCGCGCAGCGAGGGTGCGCCCGGCCCGGTCAGCCGGTCCGCGAGGCGGCCCGCCTGCGCGCGCAGCGCCTCGGCGGACTGCCCGCTGAGCACCAGCGGCACCACCCCGCACGGCTCACCGTCGGCGGTCGGAGAGGCGTCGGGTGGCGCTGCGGCTGCGGCCGGCGCCTCCAGGATCACGTGGGCGTTCGTGCCGCTGATGCCGAACGACGACACGGCAGCCCTGCGCGGCAGATCCGCCGGCCACGGTTGGGGCGCGTCGAGCAGTCGCAGCGGGCTGTCCGCCCAGTCGACGTGCGGGCTCGGAGTCCCGGCGTGCAGGGTGCGGGGCAGCACCTCGTGCCGCATCGCCTCGACCATCTTGATGATCCCGGCGACACCGGCGGCGGCCTGGGTGTGCCCCAGGTTCGACTTGACCGAGCCGAGCCACAACGGCCGCTGCGCAGGGCGGTCCGGGCCGTAGGTCGCCCCCAACGCCTGCGCCTCGATCGGGTCGCCCAGCGGGGTGCCGGTGCCGTGCGCCTCCACCACGTCGATGTCGGCGGGCGCCAGGGCCGCGTCGGCGAGCGCGGCCCGGATCACCCGCTGCTGGGCGGGGCCGTTCGGTGCGGTGAGACCGTTCGACGCGCCGTCGGAGTTGACCGCGGTGCCACGGACCACGGCGAGGACCGGGTGGCCGTGCCGTTGCGCATCGGAGAGACGTTCGACCAGCAGCATGCCGACGCCCTCGGCGGAGCCGAAGCCGTCGGCGTCGGCGGAGAAGGGTTTGCAGCGGCCGTCCGGGGCGAGACCACGCTGGCGGCTGAACTCCACGAACATGTGCGGGGTGGACATGATGGCGACGCCACCGGCCAGGGCCAGGTCGCACTCGCCGGCCCGCAGGGCCCGCACGGCCAGGTGCAGCGCGACCAGCGACGACGAGCAGGCGGTGTCCACGGTGACGGCCGGTCCGTCGAGGCCGAAGGCGTACGCGATGCGGCCGGAGGCGACGCTCGCGGTGCTGCCGGTGAGCAGGTAGCCCTCCAGGTCGGCGGGCGCCTGCCGGACCCGCGACGCGTAGTCCTGGTAGGTGAGGCCGACGTAGACGCCGGCGTGCCGGCCGCGCAGTGTCGCGGGGTTGATGCCGGCGCGTTCGAACGCCTCCCACGAGGTCTCCAGCAGGAGCCGCTGCTGCGGGTCCATAGCCAGTGCCTCCCGTGGCGAGATGCCGAACGGGGTCGGGTCGAAGTCGGCGACGTCGTAGAGGAACCCGCCGTGCCGGGTGGTCGAGGTGCCCGGGTGGTCCGGGTCCGGGTGGTAGAGGTGGGTCAGGTCCCACCCACGGTCCACGGGGAAGCCGCCGATCGCGTCACCGCCGTCGTCCAGCAGTCGCCACAGGTCGGCGGGAGAGTTGACGTTCCCGGGGTAGCGGCACGCCATCGCCACGATCGCGATGGGCTCGTCGGGTCCTCGTACGGTGGCGGGGTCGTCGGTCGGCCGGGCCGGCAGCGTGCCGGTCAGCTCGTCGTGCAGGTGCGCCGCGAGCACGGCCGGGGTGGGGTGGTCGAAGACCAGGGTGGTCGACAGGCGCAGGCCCGTGACGGTGCGAAGCCGGTTGCGCAGCTCGACACCGGCGAGCGAGTCGAACCCCAGCTCGCGGAACGGGCGGTTCGGGTCGACCGCGTCCGGGCCGGCGTGGCCGAGCACGAGCGCCGCCTGCTCGCGCACCAGGCCGATCAGGGCCCGCTCGCGGGCCGCCTCGGGCAGCGCGGCGAGCGCGGTGGCCAGGCTCTCGGCGGGACCGCCGGCGGCGAGGGGGCCGGATGCGGCGACCGCGCCGGCACCGATGGCGCGCAGCACCTCCGGCAGGTCCTCGATCAGCGGGCGGCGACGCCCGGCGGTGAGCGCGAGGGCGAGCCGGTCCCAGTCGAGGTCGGCGACGGTGAGGGTGGTGGCGTCGTCGTCCAGGGCCTGTTGCAGGGCGGCGAGCGCGATCTGCGGGTCCATCGGGGTGATGCCGTGGCGCTGCATGAGGTCGCCGACCGCGGCGTCGGCGGCCATGCCGCCGCCGGCCCACGGGCCCCAGGCGATCGAGGTGGCGGCCAGGCCGTCGGCGCGGCGCTGTTCCGCCAGGGCGTCGAGGTACGCGTTGCCCGGCGCGTAGTTGCCCTGCCCCGGGATGCCGATGCTCGCCGCGATCGACGAGAACAGGACGAACGCGCTGAGGTCCCGGTCGCGGGTGAGCTCGTCGAGGTGACGGGCGGCGGCGACCTTCGCGGCCAGCACCCGGTCGACCTGGTCGGTGGTGAGGGTGTCGACGGTGCCGTCCTCGAGCAGCCCGGCGGCGTGTACGACAGCGCGCACCGGGTGCGCGGCGAGCACTGCCGCGAGGGCGTCGCGGTCGCCGGCGTCGCAGGCAACCACCGAGGCGGTGGCGCCGAGTTCGGCCAGTTCGGTGACCAGGTCGGCGGCGCCGGGCGCGTCCGGGCCGCGGCGGCTGAGCAGGATCAGGTGCGGCGCGCCGCGTTCGGCGAGCCAGCGGGCGACGGTGGCGCCGAGGGCACCCGTACCGCCGGTGATGAGCACCGGCCCGTCCGGGCGCAGACCGCCGGCCACCCGGGTCGGGCGGGGCGCATGGCCGAGCCGGCGCAGGTAGCGGCCGTCGACCCGGATGGCCACCTGGTCCTCGTCGTCCTCCCCGGTGACCGCGGCGAGCAACCGCTCGGCGGCCCGCTCGTCGACATCGGTGGGCAGGTCGACCAGGCCGCCCCAGCGGTCGGCGTGTTCCAGGGCGACGATCCGTCCGAGACCCCAGATCAGGGCCTGCTCGGGGTCGTCGACCCGGTCCGCTGGCCCGGTGTCGACGCCGCCTCGGGTGACCAGCCAGAGCGGGGCGTCGGCGCCAGCGTCACCGAGCGCCTGGGTGAGGGTCAGGGTGCGGCGAAGGCCCTCGCCGAGGGGCCCTTCCGCGAAGGCGAGCAGGGAGAGGACACCGTCGGCACGCGCCGCGAGCCGCTCGGCGAGGGTGGCCCGGTCGGCGTCGGCCGCCACGACGACCACGTCGAGGGTGAGCCCGGCGTCGCCGAGGGCGTGCAGGACGGCAGTGGTGGTGGGGTCGTAGCCGGCGACGGCGACGATCCAGTGCCCGTCGGCGGCCACCGGGGAGTCCGGCTGCGGCTTCCACTCGACGACGTAGCGCCAACCGGCGGCACCGGCGCGGATTCGCTGCTCGCGACGCCAGGCGGCCAGCACCGGCACGATCTCGTCCAGGGTGCCCGGCGCCAGGGCCAGGTCGGCGGCGAGCGCGGCGGCGTCCCCGCGCTCCACTGTGGCCCAGAAGGGGTCGTTGGCCGGGTCGTCGGCGCTGCCGGGCACGGCCGGGTGATGCCAGAAGTGCTCCTGCTCGAAGGAGTAGGTGGGCAGGGCCACCAGCGAACCGTCCGGGGTCAGGTCCGTCCAGTCGACAGCGAGCCCCCGCGCGTACGCCTCGGCCAGCGCGACCCGGAAGCGGGCCGGACCGCCGTCGTGGCGTCGCAACGTCCGCAGCACTGCGGCGTCCACTCCGCCCTGTTCGGCCGAGTCCTGCACGGCGGCGACGAGCACCGGGTGCGGGCTGGTCTCGACGAAGGCCCGGTACCCGTCGGACAGCAGCACGTCGACCGTCTCGGCGAAGCGGACGGGGCGGCGCAGGTTGGTGTACCAGTAGTCGGCGCCCAGCTCGATGGTGTCCAACCGGGAGCCGTAGACAGTGGAGTAGAACGGAATCTCGGCGACCCTCGGCTCGACCCCGCCGAGCGCGTCCAGCAGGTCCTCGCGGATCACCTCGACGTGGGCGGAGTGCGAGGCGTAGTCGACCTTGATGCGCTTCGCCTCGATGCCGGCGGCGGCCAGCGCCGGTTCGAGGTCGTCCAGGTCGGCGGGCTCCCCGGCGACCACCACGGCGGTCGGTCCGTTGACGGCGGCCATGCTGATCCGGCCACCCCAGCGGGCCAGGATCGGCTCCACTGTGGCGGCGGACGCCTGCACCGCGACCATTCCGCCCCGGCCGGCCAGCGCGACGATGGCCTGGCTGCGGCGGGCCGCGATCCGGGCGGCGTCGTCCAGGGTGAGGGCGCCGGCGATGTGCGCGGCGGCGACCTCTCCCTGGCTGTGCCCGATCACCGCGGCCGGTCGGACGCCCGCGGCCTGCCAGAGCCGGGCCAGGGAGACCATCACCGCCCACAGCGCGGGCTGGACCACGTCGACCCGGTCCAGCGACGGCGCGTCGTCGTCGCCGCGCAGCGCGGCGAGCAGATCCCAACCGGTGTACGGGCGCAGCGCCTCCCCGCAGGCCGCCAGGTGGTCACGGAACACCGGCTCGGCCTCGGCCAGTTCGACCGCCATGCCCAGCCACTGGGAACCCTGTCCCGGAAACACGAACGCGATCCGGCCCGGCTCGGCCGGGTGTGCGGTGACGACGTTCCCCGCCGACCGGTCGTCGGCAAGCGCAGCCAGACCGTCGCGCAGGTCGTCCGGGCCCTCGGCGAGGACGACCGCGCGGTGCGCGAACCGGGTCCGGGTGACGTTCAGGGTGTACGCGATGTCGGCGAGGTGGGTGTCGTTCTCCCCGATCCGGTCGCGCAGCCGGGCGGCCTGGCGTCGCAGGGCCTGCGGGGTACGCGCGGACATCAGCACCGGCACGGTTCGCCGCACGTCGGGGCGGGCCGGGGCGGCGGCTTGGGGTGCCTCTTCGAGCACCAGGTGGGCGTTCGTGCCGCTGATGCCGAAGGAGGAGACGCCGGCCCGGCGAGGCTGCTCGGAGCGCCGCCAGTCTTTGGGTTCGGTGAGCAGTTGGACGGTGCCGGCGGACCAGTCGACGTGCGGTGACGGCTCGTCGGCGTGCAGGGTGCGGGGCAGCACCTCGGCCCGCAGCGCGAGGATCATCTTGATCACGCCACCGACACCGGCGGCTGCCTGGGTGTGGCCGATGTTGGACTTCAGCGAGCCCAGCCACAGCGGAGCGTCCCCGTGCCGGTCGGCGCCGTAGGTCGCGATGAGCGCCTGCGCCTCGATCGGGTCGCCGAGGGTGGTGCCGGTGCCGTGCGCCTCGACCACGTCGACGTCGGCGGCCGTGAGCCCGGCGTCGGCGAGGGCGGCCCGGATGACCCGCTGCTGGGCGGGGCCGCTCGGGGCGGAGAGGCCGTTGGAGGCGCCGTCCTGGTTGATCGCGCTGCCGCGGATCACGGCGAGGACCTGGTGGCCGTTCGCCTGCGCGTCGCTGAGCCGTTCCAGGACCAGCACCCCGACGCCCTCGCCCCAGCCGGTGCCGTCGGCGCCCGCGCCGAAGGCCTTGCAGCGGCCGTCGCCGGCGAGACCCCGCTGGCGGCTGAACTCGACGAACATGCCGGCGCCCGCCATCACCGTGGCGCCGCCGGCCAGGGCCAGGTCGCACTCACCCCGGCGCAGCGACTGGGCGGCCAGGTGCAGGGCGACCAGCGACGACGAGCAGGCGGTGTCGACGGTGAGCGCCGGGCCTTCGAGGCCGAGCACGTACGAGATGCGGCCGGAGGCGACGCTCATCGTGCTGCCGGTCAGCACGTAGCCGTCGAGACCGTCGGCGGGTTCGGCGAGGCGTGCCCCGTACTCGTGGGAGGTGGCGCCCACGAAGACGCCGGTGCGGCTGCCGCGCAGCGCGCCCGGCACGATGCCGGCCCGCTCCACCGCCTCCCAGGAGGCCTGCAACAGCAGTCGCTGCTGCGGGTCCATGGCCAGCGCCTCGCGCGGCGAGATGCCGAAGAAGCCCGGGTCGAACTCGGCGGCGTCGTGCAGGAATCCGCCGGAGCGGGTGTAGCTGGTGCCCGGGTGGCCGGGGTTCGGGTGGTAGAGGGCGGTCAGGTCCCAGCCCCGGTCGGTGGGGAAGCCGGTGATGGCGTCACCGCCGCCGGACACCAGGTGCCAGAGCTCGTCCGGTTCGGTGATGCCACCGGGATATCGGCAGGCCATGGCGACGACCGCGATCGGCTCGGCGGCGCCGGCCCGCACCGGCTGCCCGGGCTGCTCGGCGGCCGAGGGTCGGGGATCGTCCGAGGCGGTGTGCAGCCACCGGGCGAGCGTCACCGGGTCGGGGCTGTCGTAGAGCAGCGTGGCCGGCAGCACCAGGTCGAGGGCGGCACCGAGCCGGTCGCGCAGTTCGACGGCGGTCAGCGAGTCGAACCCGAGTTGCTTGAAGGAGTGGGTGGGGTCGAGGGTGAACGGGTCCGGGTGGCCGAGGACGGCGGCGGCGTGCGTCCGTACCAGATCGAGGAGCTCGTCCTCGGAGCGCGCGGCGCTGGGCGCGGCCGGTGCCACGGCGGCGTCGGCGGACAGCCAGTAGGACTCCCGCTGAAAGGCGTACGTGGGCAGCGGGACGCGGATCCCGCCGGTCAGCGACGGCGTCCAGTCGACGGGGACGCCGCGGCCGTGCAGCTGGGCCAGGGCGGCGACGAAGGTCTCCGCCTGCGGGCGGTCCGGGCGCTGGGCCGGGACGAACGCACCGGTCGAAACGCAGTGGGCGCCCATCGCGCTGAGCACACCGTCCGGGCCGATCTCGACGAACGTGGTGACGCCTTCGCTCTTCAGGGTCGCGAGGCCGTCGGCGAACCGGACCGCCTCCCGGACGTGCCGCACCCAGTAGGCCGCGTCCTGCGTCTCGGCGATCCGCCCCGTCACGTTGGAGATGACGGGAATGATCGGTGACGAATAGGTCAGCGTCTCCGCAACCGCGGCGAATTCCGTCAGCATGGGCTCCATCAGCGCCGAATGGAACGCGTGACTGACCCGCAACTGCTTGGTCTTCTCGAACTCCGCCGCGACAGCAGCGACCGCCTCGGCGGAACCGGACAGCACCACGGACCGGGGGCCGTTGACCGCCGCGATGTCGACGCCCTCGGTGAGGTGTGGCACCACGTCGGCCTCGGACGCCTGCACCGCGACCATCACGCCGCCGGCCGGCAGCTCCTGCATCAGCCGGCCGCGGGCGGTGACCAGCTTCGCCGCGTCGGGCAGGGACAGCACCCCGGCGACGTGCGCGGCGGCGATCTCACCGATCGAGTGCCCGACCAGGTAGTCCGGGGTGACACCGAACGACTCAACCAGCCGGAACAACGCCACCTCGAAGGCGAACAGCGCGGCCTGGGTGTAGACGGTCCGGTCCAGCTCCGTCCCCTCCACGATGACCTCGCGCAGCGGGCGGTCCAGGTGCACGTCGAGCGCGGCGCAGGTGTCGTCGAGGGCCACCGCGAACACCGGGTAGGTGTCCGCGAGGTCGAAGCCCATCCCGACCCGCTGGGAGCCCTGACCGGCGAACAGGAACGCCACCGGGCCGTCGCTAGCCCGCTGCACCGGCGACTCACCGTCGGCCAGTGCGGTCAGTCGCTCCTTCAGGGTGGCCAGGTCCGCGCCGACCACGGCCGCCCGGTGGTCGAAGTCGCTCCGGTGCCGGGCCAGCGAGTACGCCACGTCCACCGGCCGCGCGTCCTGCGCGAGCGTGTCACGCAACTGAGCGGCCTGCGCCCGCACGGCGGCCGGGGTACGCCCCGACAGCAGCCACGCCACCGGCCCACCGGAAGCAGGGCCGGCCACCGGTCCGGCCACGGACGGCCAGGCCGGCGCCGAGGACAGCACGACATGACAGTTCGTGCCGCCCATGCCGAACGAACTCACCCCGGCGACCAGGGGCCGGTCCGTCTCCGGCCACGCCCCGTGGGTCGTACGCACCCGCAACCGCAGCTCGTCGAACGGGATCTGCGGATTTGGCGTGGTGAAGTTCAGGCTCGGTGGCAGCTCCCGGTGATGCAGCGCCAGGACGGTCTTGAGCAGCCCGACCACACCCGCCGCGCCCTCCAGGTGCCCGACGTTCGTCTTCGCCGACCCGACCAGCAACGGCTGCCGCCGGCCGGACGCCACCCCGAGGACCGCACCGAGCGCGTCGGCCTCCACCGGGTCACCGACCCGGGTGCCGGTGCCGTGCAGCTCCACGTACTGGACCACTGACGGGTCCACCCCGGCCTGCCGGTACGCCTCGCGCAGCACGTCGGTCTGGCCGTCGCTGGTGGGCGTGGTGAGGCTGTCGCCGCCACCGTCGTTGTTGACCGCGCTGCCGCGTACCACGCCATAGATCTGGTCGCCGTCGGTGAGGGCGTCGGTGAGCAGCTTGAGGGTGAGCACCACACCGCCCTCGCCGCGGACGTAACCGTTGGCCCGGGCGTCGAAGGTGTAGCAGCGCCCGTCGGGCGACAGGCCACCGAACGCGGCGGCGGTGAGGGTGCTCTCCGGGACCAGGTTGAGGCTGACGCCGCCGGCCAGGGCGACCTTGCAGCGGCCGTCGCGCAGGCTCTCCGCGGCCAGGTGGACGGCGACCAGCGAGGAGGCCTGGGCCGCGTCCACGGTGAGGCTGGGGCCGCGCAGCCCGAGCACGTAGGACAGTCGGTTGGCGATGATGCCCCGGTTGGTGCCGGTCAGGGTCCACGGGGTGATGCCGTCGGTGCCGAGGCCGCGCAACAGGGTGGCGTAGTCGTCCCCGATCGCGCCGACGAAGACACCGGCCCGCGTGCCGGCGAGGGCGTCCGGGACGATGCCCGCGTCCTCCAGGGCCTCCCAGCCGAGCTCCAGCATGAGGCGCTGCTGGGGGTCCATGGTGGCCGCCTCGCGCGGGGCGATTCCGAAGAAGCCCGGGTCGAAGCCGTCGACGCGGTCCAGGAAGCCGCCGCGTGGGCGATCTCCCGCGCTCTCCCAGCGGTGCGCCGGTGCTTCGGTGACCGCGTCGCGGCCGTCCGCCAGCAGGCGCCAGAACGCGGCCGGATCGTCCGCGCCGGGCAGTCGGCAGGCGATACCCACAATGGCGACGCCGTCAAATTCCGCATTTCCATCGGTGAATGCTGATTCGCTCTTCATGACGATCCGCGGCCCCCACTCGTCCACACGACCCGATGGCGCGTTCGGTTCGGACGGTAATGAGCGTCAGAGGAGGCCGGACACCCCTAAGCGATCGAGTGCACCCCGGGGGAAGGCCATTCGGACGGGACCCCTACTCCCCTGGATCGACCCCCGATCCGGATCGGGGCGCATTTCCTGACGGCACGTTCAACCTAACGTGGAGACAATGTCCATGCGGAAATGAGTGGTGACGATGACCAGTGCGACGCAACATCCCGCCCCGGCCGGATCGGGCACCGGGGAGCCGGCTCCGCTGCCCCGACAGCGCGGCAAGTGTCCGTTCTCCCCACCCGACGAACTCCTCCAGCGCGCCGAGGAGCACCCGGTCAGTCCGCTGATCATGGCCGACGGTTCGGTCGGCTGGCTGATCACCCGGGCCGAGGACGTCCGCGCGGTGCTCGCCGACAACCGGTTCAGCGCGGACATCCTCAAGGCGTCCAACCCGATCCAGGTGATACCGGAGGAGGCCAAGCAGCTTCCGCCCGACCCGGCGTTCTTCATCCACGTCGACCCGCCGCACCACACGCGCTACCGCAAGATGCTGATGGGCCAGTTCACGATGCGCCGGGTCCGCGCCCTGGAGCCGCGGATCGCGGAGATCGTGACCGAGCGCCTCGACGCGATCGAGGCCGCCGGCGCGCCTGCCGACCTGGTCCGGGACTTCGCCCTGCCGATCCCCTCGCTGGTCATCTGCGAGCTGCTCGGCGTCCCCTACGCCGAGCGCGCCCAGTTCCAGACGCTGACCGCGGCGATGCTGCGCACCGACGCCACCCCGATGGAGATCGGGATGTCCGCCTGGAACCTGCGCCAGTATCTGGCCGCCCTGGTCGCCACCAAACACGACGAGCCGGACGGCGCCCTGATCTCCGGCCTGATCCACGACTCGGACGACGACCCGCTCACCGACGAGGAACTGACCAGCATCGCCATGCTGCTGCTCGTCGGCGGCCACGAGACCACCGCCAACCAGCTCAGCCTCGGCGTGTTCGCGCTACTCAGCAACCCCGAGCAGCTGGCCGTCCTGCGCGCCGACCTGGACCGGGTCCCGGACGCCGTCGAGGAGCTGCTCCGCTACCTGCCGACCTTCCAGTTCGGCGTGACCCGCCTCGCCACCGAGGACGTGCCGGTGGGCGGGCAGCTCATCCGCGCCGGCGAGAGCGTCAGCCTCTCGCTGTCCGCCGCCAACCGCGACCCGTCCCGCTATGCCGATCCCGGCGTCCTCGACGTGACCCGGACCGGCAACCAGCACCTCGCCTTCGGCCACGGCGTGCACCTCTGCATCGGCCAGCAACTCGCCCGCGCGGAACTCAGGATCGCCCTGCGGGCCCTGTTCACCCGCTTCCCCTGCCTGCGCTTGCACGGGTCGATCGAGGACGTTCCGCTGCGCTCCGAGTCCCTTATCTACGGTGTCCGCGAGCTGCCCATCACCTGGTGACGCTCCAGGCACGCGAAAGGGGCTCGGCCACCACGGTGGCCGAGCCCCTTTTCCGTCCGGTCAGTGGTTCAGCTCGTCCACCTTCTCGGGTTGGCGGGTCACCACCGGTGCGTGGCCGGCCCGGTCCACCGTGGCCTGGCGGCTCTCCGCACGGGCCACCCGCAGCTGGTGGAAGCCGACGGCGATGAGACCCAGGCCGAGCACGACCATGACGCCGACGACCGGCCAGTGCAGCGCCTCGGGGACGAGGCGGGCCACGAACCAGGAGTCGCGGTCGGGGTCGCTGTATTTCAGGAAGGCCGGAACGACGCCCTGTGCGACCAGCGGGACCCAGCAGACGGTGAAGCACACGTAGATGACGGCGCGGCGGGCCGGTGACGCCTTGTCGATGCCGAGGCGGCTCTCGCCGAGATCCACCCCGCCGAGGGAGGCGGTGATCTGGTCCCAGTCGACGTCGCCGCTGAGGTTGCTCTTGCGGGAGGTGGAGGCCCGCATGGTGGCGAGCAGGTCGGGGCCGGTCGCTTCCAGGTGCTTGGCGGCCAGGTCGCCGAGCAGCCAGGCCAGCAGGATGCCGGTGACCAGGCCGACGCCGGCGCCCGCCCAATCCGGGCCGTAGCGGACGGTGAGATAGGCGGGGGCCGCGGTGGCGGCGACCAGCACCAGCATGAGCAGCACCTGGGTGAAGTCGGTGCCGTTCTCCAGGAGGTTGCCGCTGCGCTTGTGTGGGTCGGTCATCGGCACCGGGCGCAGCACCGAGATCAGCACGATGACGCCGGCGCCGCCACCGATCAGGGCCGGCACCAGGGCGGCCAGCCACGGCCAGGCCCACGTCTGCCCACTGAGCACTGTCGGCACGACGCTGAGGACCACGACCGCCGGGGCGGTCAGCAGCAACCAGGCGAGCTGACGACCGCGGACGTCCTTGCGGGCGGCCCCGGGGGTGAGCACTGTCTGCCAGATCACCGTGCCGTCCTCGCCGTACAGGTTGGCGGAGATGGCGGCGGCCCAGATGCCGAACGCGACACCGATGAACGGCACGAAGATCGGCAGGTCGACCAGGAGCGGCAGCAGGCAGAACGCCAGCGCGTAGACCAGGGAGAAGACCAGGTAGTGAAAGCGCATCAGGTCCCGGGACGCGGTGCGCAGCTCACGACCGACGACGGCTCGCACGCCGCCACCGCGGATCTCCTGCCCGGCGGTGCGGCCACGGGCCGGGCGGCCGCTGGCGCCCCGGTGGCTGAGCCGGCGGACCAACAGCGCGGACCAACCGAGCATGGCCAGCACGCTGAGGACGGCGAGACCGGCCGGCGCGGCGAGGGCGAGCAGCCAGTCACCCCGGCCGGCGGCCTCCACCGCGACGATGCCCCAGCCGGACGGCAGGCGGCGCACCCAGTCCGCCAGGTTCTCCGGGAAACCGGCGGTGAGGGCGTACTGGATGGTGGGTTTGAGCACCCAACCGGTGTGCGTGAGCGCCAGGATGCCGCCGCTGATCACGGCGGCCAGGACCGCACCGATCTTGGCGCGCATCAGCGTGCTGAGCGCGGCGGTGACGAACCGGGAGGCGAGCACCACGAACAGCAGTTGGAGGAAGACCACCGGCACCGCGATCAGGGCGGCGGCACCGCCGACCGGGAGAGCGACGACGATCAGCGCGGTGAAGGCCACCAGGCTGACCACCGGGGCGACGCCGACGAACGCGACGGCGAGCAGACCGGTGGCGAGCCGGCGCGGCGGGATCGGCAGCAGGGCCAGGTGCTCCGGGCGCAGCGTCTCGTCGCCCCCACCGAACAGCACCGGGCCGAACAGCCAGCCGATCATCCAGATGGCGAACGCCGCGCCGACCAGGTCCAGCGGCAGGCCGTCGACCGGCCAGTCGTGCAGGGCCAGCCAGATCGTGCCGCCGGCGAGGACCAGGCCCAGCACGCCGCCGCCGATCATGTCGGCGGCACGCTGCCCGGTCATCGAGTGCCGCAGAACGGCCAGCTTCATCCGGATCAGGATGCCAACCATGACAGCTCCCCCGCGCTCACCGGCTGGCCGCCGACCAGGTCGACGAACCGGTTCTCCAGGGAGGTGCCGCCGCGGACCTCGTCGAGCGGGCCGGAGGCGACCACCCGGCCGCCGGTGACGACCGCGACGTGGTCGCAGAGCTGCTCGACGACCGGCATGACGTGACTGGAGAAGACCACCGAGCCGCCGGCGGCGACGAAGCGCTGGAGGATCACCTTGATCGTCGCCGCCGAGACGGGGTCGACGGCCTCCAGAGGCTCGTCGAGCACCAGCAACTTCGGTGCGTGCAGCAGGGCCGTGGCCAGGCCGATCTTCTTGCGCATGCCGGTCGAGTATTCGAGGACCAGGGTGCTGTCGGCCCGGTCGAGTTCGAGGACCTCCAGCAGCTCCTGGCTGCGCTTGGCGACCGCCTCGGGCTCCATGCCCCGCAGCAGACCCAGGTAGCTGAGCACCTCCCGGCCGGTGAGCCGCTCGGGCATGCCGAGGCCGTCGGGCAGGACGCCGATCAGTTCCTTGGCTCGGACCGGGTCGGCCCAGACGTCCACGCCGAAGATCTCGGCGCGACCGCTGTCGGGGCGCAGCAGCCCGACGGCCATGGACAGCGATGTGGTCTTGCCGGCCCCGTTGGGACCGACCAGCCCGAAGAACGAGCCGCCCGGAACCTCCAGATCGACGTGGTCGACGGCACGCTTGTCACCGAATGCCTTGGACAGCCCGATGAGCCGCAGAGCCGGCGTGGGTGTCGGGGTTGTCACTGGTACCTCCGGAAGTCTCGGACTGGTCGGGCCGCCTTGCCGTCAGCCTGCCGTCAGGCGATCCACAATGGTCTCCAGTATGTCCGTCTGGTGGTTGTTCAGGTAGAAGTGACCACCCCTATAAACTTTCATGGCGTAGGGGCCGGTCGTGTGCGTCCGCCAGGAGTCGGCCTCGTCCACGGTGACCTTCGGGTCCGAATCGCCGGTCAGCACCGTGATCGGACAGGACAGTGGCGGGCCGGGTCGGTACACATAGGTCTCCGCGGCCTTGTAGTCGTTGCGGATCGCCCCGATGATCATGCGGATCAGCTCGTCGTCGTCGAGCAGCTTGCCCTCGGTGCCGTTGAGCCGGCGCATCTCCGCGATCAGGCCGTTGTCACCCAACTGGTGGATGTGCTCGTCGCGGTGCCGCGAGGGCGCACGCCGCCCGGAGGCGAACAGGTGCTTCAGGACGATGCCGTCCTCCTCGAGGAGCCGGGCCACCTCGAAGGCGACCGAGGCGCCCATGCTGTGGCCGAACAGGGCGATCGGGCGGTCGGCGAGCGTGGCGACCTGCTCGGCGACCCTGGCGGCCAGGCCGTGGACGGTGTCGATGCAGGGCTCAGCGCGACGGTCCTGCCGGCCGGGGTACTGCACCGCGAACACCTCGACGCCGGTCAGGGCGCGCGAGACCGGGTGATAGTAACTGGCCGAGCCGCCAGCGTGCGGTAGGCAGACCAGACGCACCGGCGCGTCCGACTTCGGGTGGAACCGGCGCAGCCACAGGCTGGTGTCGACAGTGCTGGTCGTCGTGATGGTCATGTCGGGTCTCCGTTCACGAAAGTCAGGTCAGAGGGTCGCGGTCAGCCAGTCGTGCACTGTCTGCGCGGTGCGGTCGACCTGGTCGCCGACCATGGTGAAGTGGTTGCCGGTGGCGTCGGCCACCGTGTGCGGGTGCTGCCAGGACGGCCGCCAGTCGCGGTCGTCCGGCACCGTGCCGAGGGGCTCACCGGCGCGGACCAGCAGGGTCGGTGCGCTGGTGGGCAGCGGCTCGAAGTCGCCGTAGTGACGCACGTACGACGCCCAGGCGAGATACCGCTGATCGGCCACGCCGGCGTCGTCCAGGTCCAGGCCGTCGAGCAGTTCGGGTATCCACCGGCCGAGCACCGCGTCCGCCGGCGGGTAGGAGTCGAGCAGCACCACGGCGGTCGGACCGACGCCCTCGGCCTCGAGCTCGGCGGCGAGGGCGTTGGCGACCAGGCCGCCGGCCGAGTGTCCGAGCAGGATGAACGGCTCGGCGCCGACGTCCGCGCGGATCGCCCGGGCCTGGAGGCGCAGCGCGGCGGCCAGGTCGGCGGGGGCAGGCTCATCCTCCTGGTAACCGGGGTTGACCAGAGCGGAGATCTGGTACCGGCCGCGCAGGGCGCCGGCCAGCCGGGCGTACTCCTGCGGCCCGGCCATCAGCGAGGTGGTGCAGCAGGCGATGATCCGTGGGCCGCCGCCGTCCTCGGCCAGGCGCGCCAGAGCGGGTACGGCCACCCGCCCCTCGTCCACGTCGGCCGCGGTGAAGCTCGGCCGGTACCCGGCCAGCCGCATCAGCAGTGTCGTGAACTCGTGCAGGTCGTCGCGGTGCCGCGCCTGCCGGAACATCACGTCCAGCGTGGGGGCCGGCGAGGCCGACGTCGTCCCGGCCATCTCCGCCATCAGGTGCCGGGCCAGCCGGTCCGGGTCCTGGTGGGCGAAGAGCAGACCGGGGGCCAGGGTGAGACCGGTGGCGGCGCTGAGACGGTGGCGGATCTCCTGCGCGATCACCGAGTCGACGCCGAGTTCGAGGAAGTCTCGCCCGGGCCGGATGGACTCGATGCCGGAGTAGCCGAGCATCTCGGCGGTCTCCTGCCGGATGAGGTCGCGGACCTCCTCGAACGCGGAGTCCCGCGACAGGACCGGCGCCGACGAGACGGCCGGTGGTTGCTCGGCGGGTGCCGCGGCGGTCGGCATGGCGACGGGCTCCAGCGCCGGCCAGTAGTGCTGCCGCTGGAACGGGTAGGTGGGCAGGTCGACCCGCGCGGTCCCGGGCAGCAGCGCCGCCCAGTCCAGTCGTACGCCCCGGCAGTGCAGTCGGGCGAGCGCGGTGACCAGGGCCTCGACCCCGTCGCGTGACTGCGCGGCGACGAACAGCGGGGCGTTGTCGCGGTCGGCGCCCTCGACGCAGTCCGCGCCCAGTGGGGTGAGCACCGCGTCCGGGCCGATCTCCAGGTAGGCGCTGACGCCCCGCTCGTGCAGAGCCCGGATGCCGTCCGCGAAGCGCACGGTGGCGCGGATCTGGTCCACCCAGTAGTCGGTGCCGAACTCGGCGACGTCGCCGGTGACCGTGGAGATGACCGGGATGCGGGCGGGCGCGTGGGTCAGCCCGCCGATGGCCTGGGCGAACTCCGCGGTCATCGGCGCCATGAGCGGCGAGTGCAGAGCGTGACCCACGTCCAGCGTCCGGGTCTTGCCGAACCGGGCGACGACCTGCTCGACCGCCTCCGCCGCGCCGGCCACCACCACCGACTTCGGCCCGTTCACCGCGGCGACGGACACCACCGCCTCGTGGCCGGCGAGCGCCTCGCGGACCTCCGCCTCCGTCGCCCGGACCGCGACCATCACGCCACCGGCCGGGAGTGCCTGGATGAGCCGCCCCCGTGCCGCGACGAGCGCCGCCGCGTCGGGCAGCGACAGCACCCCGGCCACGTGCGCCGCCGCGATCTCCCCGGTGGAGTGGCCGATGAGCTGATCCGGGACCACTCCGAACGACGTGACCAGGCGGTACAGCGCGACCTCGACAGCGAACAGGGCCGCCTGGGCGTACCCGGTCCGCTCCAGCGCCGCCTCGTCGTCGAGGATCACCTCCCGGATCGGCCGGTCCAGGTGGACGTCGAGTTCGGCGCACACCGCGTCGAACGCCTCGGCGTACGCCGGGAAGCTGGCGTACAGGTCCCGGCCCGTACCGGCCCGCTGCGCGCCCTGGCCGGAGAAGACGAAGGCCACCTGCGGCCGGGCGGTAGCGAGGTCGCCCGGGTCGGTCCCGTCGGCGATCCGGGTCAGCGCCGCGGTCAGGCTGTCCGTGCCGGTGCCGACCGCCGCCGCCCGGTACTCGAAGTGCGACCGGGTGACAGCGAGCGAGCCGGCAACGTCGGCCGGGTCCAGGCCGGGGTGCTCCCTCAGATGGTCGAGCAGTTGCGCCGCCTGGGCCCGGAGCCCGGCGGGCTCGCGGGCCGACACCGGCCAGGTCAGGACGCCGTGCGCCGCACGGGTCCCCGGGGTGGCGATCCGGTCCTCTTCCTCCGTCGGCTGTTCGAGGATCACGTGGGCGTTGGTGCCGCTGACACCGAACGAGGAGACGGCGGCGCGGCGCGGCCGACCCGTGGCGGGCCACGGGCGCGCCGAGGTGAGCAGTTCGACGGCTCCGGCGGACCAGTCCACCTGCGGGGTGGGCCGGTCGACGTGCAGGGTGGCCGGCAGCACGCCGTAGCGCATCGCCTGGATCATCTTGATGATGCCGGTGACCCCGGCGGCGGCCTGGGTGTGGCCGATGTTGGACTTGATCGAGCCGAGCCACACCGGCTGGTCGGCCGGCCGGTCCTGACCGTACGTGGCCAGCAGCGCCTGCGCCTCGATCGGATCACCGAGCCGGGTGCCGGTGCCGTGCGCCTCCACCACGTCGACGTCGGCCGCGGTGAGCCGGGCGTTCGCCAGCGCGGTCCGGATCACCCGCTGCTGGGCGGGGCCGTTCGGGGCGGTCAGGCCACTGGACGCGCCGTCCTGGTTGACAGCGCTGCCGCGCAGCACGGCGAGCACCGGATGGCCGTTGCGGCGGGCGTCGGACAGCCGTTCCAGCAGCACCATCGCGGCGCCCTCGCCCCAACCGGTGCCGTCGGCGGCGGCGGCGAACGACTTGCAGCGGCCGTTGGTGGCGAGCCCACCCTGCCGGGAGAACTCGACGAACACCGACGGGGTGGCCATCACGGCGACGCCGCCGGCCAGCGCCAGACTGCACTCGCCGTCGCGCAGGGACTGGGCGGCGAGATGCACCGCGACCAGCGACGACGAGCAGGCGGTGTCCACTGTGAGCGCCGGTCCCTCCAGGCCGAACGTGTACGAGATCCGCCCGGAGACCACGCTCGCCGAGTTGCCGGTGCCGAGGTGCCCGTCGAAGCCCTGCGCCAGGGCGGCGACCAGCACGCCGGTGTAGTCCTGGTTGTTGGTGCCGGCGAAGACGCCGGTGCGGCTGCCCCGGGCGGTGGCCCGGTCGATCCCGGCCCGCTCGAAGGTCTCCCACGCGGTCTCCAGGAGCAGCCGCTGCTGCGGGTCCATGGCGATCGCCTCGCGCGGCGAGATACCGAAGAAGCCGGGATCGAAGTCACCCGCGTCGTACAGGAACGCGCCCGCGCCGGCGGTGCTGAGCTCGGACAGGGCACCCAGGTCCCAGCCCCGGTCGGGCGGGAACTCGCCGATCGCGTCCCGGCCGTCGGTCACCAGGTCCCAGAGCTGCTCGGGGCCGCGGATCCCGCCGGGCAGCCGGCAACCCATCGAGACGATCGCGATCGGCTCGGGCGCGGGCGGGGCCGCCGGGACGGCGTTGCGCTGCTTCAGCCGCTTGTTGTCGGCGAGCGCCGCACGCAGCGCCGCCACCACCTCGTCGTAACTCGTGGCCATCGTTTACTCCCCGTCAGCTCTCGGTGCCGTCGAGGGCGAGGCGGACCAGCTCGCTGACATCGAGCTCGGCCAGGTCCTCACCGTCGTCATCGGTGGCCGGCGACGCATCCGGCGCCTCCGGCCCGGTCTGTGCCAGGCCGAGCAGGGTGTCCAGCAGGCCGGCCGCGCGCAGCCGCTCCACCGGGATCCGGGACAGGACCTGTCGGACCTGCTGCTCCTCCGGGTCCCCGCCCGCCTCCGGGCCGGCCAACTGGTCGAGGACGTGCTCGGCCAGGACCAGCGGTGACGGGTAGTCGAAGATCAGCGTCGCGGGCAACGGCAGGCCGAGTTCGGCGGAGAGCGCGTTGCGCAGCTCCACCCCGGTCAGCGAGTCGAAGCCGAGTTCGAGGAACCCACGGTCGACGTCGACGCCGCCGGGGGCGGTGTGCCCCAGCACGGTGGCCGCGTTCTTGCGGATCAGGTCGAGCACGACCCGTTCCCGCTCGGCTGCCGGCAGGCCGGTCAGGCTGCGGCGCAGCACGTCGGCGTCGGCGGCGCTCTCGGCGCCCGGCGCGGCGGCGGTGAGCGCCGCCCGCGCCTCGTCGATCTCGTCCAGCAGCCGGCCGGAGCGGACCGCCTGGAACGGCAACGCGAACCGGGCCCAGTCGACGTCGGCGACGGCGAGCGCCACCTCACGGTCGTCGATGGCGGCGGCGAGCGCCTCGATCGCCGACTCCGGATTCATCACCGGCAGGCCACGGCGGCGCAACTGCTCCTGGGCTGGCCCTTCGGCCATTCCACCATCGCCCCACGGACCCCAGGCCACCGCGGTACCGGCGAGGCCGCGACCCCGCCGGGCCTCGGCGAGGGCATCGAGGTACGCGTTGGCGGCCGCGTACGCACCCTGGCCGCCGCTGCCCCAGATCCCCGCGATCGAGGAGAAGAGCACGAACGCGTCGAGCGGCCGTTCGCCGAGCAGCGCGTCCAGGTGCACCGCACCGGCGATCTTGGCGCGGACCACGGAGGCGAACTCGTCCAGATCGGTGTCCCGCAGCGATCCGGGGGTGCCGATGCCGGCGGCGTGCACCACAGCGGTCAGCGGCAGGTCGGCGGGGACGCGGTCGAGCACCCCGGCCAGCGCGTCCCGGTCCGCGACGTCACAGGCCTCGACGGTGACCCGGGTGCCGAGCGCGGTCAGCTCGCCGGTCAGGTCGGCCACCCCGGGTGCGTCGGCGCCCCGGCGGCTGAGCAGGAGCAGGTGCTCGGCTCCTCGTTCGGCGAGCAGCCGCGCGACCCGCCCGCCCAGCGCTCCGGTGCCACCGGTGATCAGGACCGTGCCGCGCGGGCGCCACTGCGGACCCGGTGTCGTGCTGCGCGGGTGGCGGACCAGGCGGCGACCGAAGATCGCCGAGGCGCGGACCGCCACCTGGTCCTCACCGCCTCCGGCGCCGGCACCGGCCAGCACGGCGCAGAGCCGTGAGCCGGCGCGGTCGTCGAGCAGGGGCGGCAGGTCGACCAGACCGGCCCACAGCCGGGGCTGTTCCAGGGCGGCGACCCGGCCGAGGCCCCAGACCTGCGCCTGGGCGGGCGCGGCGACCCGCTCCGAGCCGCCGATCGCGACGGCGCCGCGGGTCACGCTCCACACCGGAGCCGTGGCGCCGAGCTGGTCGAGGGCCTGGACCAGCGTCACCGTGCCGGCGACGCCCCTGGTGAGGATCGGGTGCGTGGGATGCGGCTCCTGGTCGAGGGCGAGCAGGGACAGGATGCCGTGCACCGGGCCGTGTTCGTCGAGGGCCGCGCCGAGCCGCGCGGCGGTGCCGGCCCGGGTCAGGTCGGCCGGCGTCAGCGTGATGGTTCCGGTCGCCGCGCCGTGCCGGCGCAGCACGGCGGCGAGTTCCGCCGTGGGGTGCTCCGGGGTGCTGACCAGCAGCCAGGTGCCGGTCAGGGTGGGCGTCCCGGTCGAGGACAGGGGCCGCCAGCGTACGCCGTAGCGCCACCCGTCGATCGTCGAGCTGCGCCGGGCCTGCCGCCGCCAGTCGGAGAGTGCGCGGACGACCGCCGGGAGGGTGGCGTCGGGCGGCAGGGCGAGTTCGGCGCCGATGCCGTCGAGGTCCGCGCGCTCGATGCGGTCCCACAGGTGCTCGTCGTTGTCGGCGGTGGGCCGGGCCCAGGAGACCGAACCGGGCCAGTAGTGCTGCCGTTGGAAGGCGTAGGTGGGCAGGTCGACCCGGCGCGCCCCGGGGTGCAGAGCGGCCCAGTCCACCGCGACACCCCGGACGTGGAGTTTGGCGAGTGCGGTGCGCAGGGCGGTGGGCTGGTCCCGGTCGGCGCGTTGCACCGGCACGAAGACCGCGTCGGTCACGCAGTCCGCGCCCATCGCGGACAGCACACCGTCCGGGCCGATCTCCACGAACGTGGCGACACCCAGGCCTTCCAGGGTGGCGATGCCGTCGGCGAAGCGCACCGCCTCCCGCACGTGCCGCACCCAGTACGCCGCGTCCTGCGTCTCACCAACCTGCCCCGTCACGTTCGACACGACCGGAATCCGCGGAGACGCGTAGGTCAACGTCTCCGCAACCTGTGCGAACTCCACCAGCATCGGCTCCATCAACACCGAATGGAACGCGTGAGAAACCTTGAGCCGCTTCGACTTCTCAAAGTGCGCCACGACCGCCGCCACCTCGTCGGCGGCACCGGACAGCACCACCGAACGCGGACCGTTGACCGCCGCGACCGACACCCCGTCGACCAACAGCGGCAGCACCTCCGCCTCGGTCGCCCGAACCGCGACCATCACACCACCGGCCGGCAACGCCTGCATCAACCGGCCCCGCGCCGCGACCAGCTTCGCCGCGTCGGCCAGCGACAGCACCCCGGCGACATGCGCGGCGGCGATCTCCCCGATCGAGTGCCCCACCAGATAGTCGGGGGTGGCACCCACCAGGCGGTACAGCGCGACCTCGACAGCGAACAAGGCGGCCTGCGTGTAGACGGTCTGGTCCAGCTCACCGCCGTCGGCGATCACCGCACGCAACGGCCGGTCCAGATGCAGATCCAGCTCCGCGCAGGCCGCGTCGAACGCCTCGGCGAACACCGGGTACGTGGCGGCCAGTTCCAGGCCCATGCCCGGGCGCTGCGACCCCTGCCCGGAGAACACGAACGCCGTCCTGCCCCGCACCACCGAACCGGTGATCGGAGCCGGTGATCCGGCGGCCACCGCCGCCAGCTCGGCACGCCCGAACACCGCGGCCCGGTGCCGGTGCTGGGTACGGGTGGTGGCGAGGGAGAAACCGACGTCGTACGGGTCCAGCCCCGGGTGCTCGTCCAGGTGAGCGAGCAACCGCCCGGCCTGGTCGCTCAGCCCCTCCTCGGTCCGCGAGCTGAGCAGCCACGTGGCGGGGCGCTGCGGGTTCGTGGTGGGGGCGGCGGTCGCTGGGTCGCCCTCCAGCACGACGTGGGCGTTGGTGCCGCTGATGCCGAACGATGACACGGCGGCCCGGCGCGGCCCGGCGCCCTCCCACGGCAGGGACCGGTCGAGCAGCGCTACCGCACCGGCTTCCCAGTCCACCTCGGCGCTCGGCTGGTCGACGTGCAGCGTCCGGGGCAGCACCCCGTACCGCATCGCCTGGATCACCTTGATCACCCCGGCGACTCCGGCGGCGGCCTGGGTGTGGCCGATGTTTGACTTGATCGAGCCGAGCCGCAGCGGGCGGTCCGCCGGTCGGTGCTGCCCGTACGTGGCGAGCAGCGCCTGTGCCTCGATCGGGTCGCCGAGCCGGGTGCCGGTGCCGTGCGCCTCCACCAGGTCCACCTCGGAGGGTCGCAGGCCCGCGTCGGCGAGCGCGGCCCGGATCACCCGTTGCTGGGCGGGGCCGTTGGGGGCGGTCAGCCCGTTCGACGCGCCGTCCTGGTTGATCGCGCTGCCGCGTACCGTGGCGAGGATCTGGTGACCCGCGGCCAGCGCCGCGGATCGGCGCTCGAGCAGCAGCATGCCCGCGCCCTCGCCCCAGCCGGTGCCGTCGGCGCCGTCGGCGAACGCCTTGCAGCGGCCGTCGGCGGCGAGCCCGCGCTGACGGCTGAACTCGACGAACCGGCCCGGGGTGGCCATCACCGTGACGCCGCCAGCCAGCGCCTGGCGGCACTCGCCCTGGCGCAGCGACTGGGCGGCGAGGTGCAGCGCGACCAGCGACGACGAGCAGGCGGTGTCGATGGTGACGGCCGGTCCCTCCAGGCCGAGCGCGTAGGAGATCCGGCCGGACGCGACACTGCCGGCGTTGCCGGTCATGGTGTGCCCCTCGACGCCCTCCGTGGAGCCGTAGAGCAGCGCGCCGTAGTCCTGGCCGTTCGAGCCGACGAAGACGCCGACCTGCTCCCCGCGGGCGGTCGACGGGTCGATGCCGGCGTGCTCGAAGGCCTCCCACGCGGTCTCCAGCAGGAGCCGCTGCTGCGGGTCCATGGCCAGTGCCTCACGCGGGGAGATGCCGAAGAACTCGGGATCGAACGCAGCGGCGCCGTAGAGGAAGCCGCCCTCGCGCACGTAGCTGGTGCCGGCGTTGTCCGGGTCGGCGTCGTAGACGCTGTCGAGGTCCCAGCCACGGTCGGCGGGGAACGTGGAGATCGCGTCCACCTCGCCGTGCACGAGCTGCCACAGCTGGTCCGGGTTGTCCGCGCCGCCGGGGAAGCGGCACGACATGCCCACCACGACGATCGGGTCGTCCTGGTCGGCGGCGGTGGAGACGTCCGGGTCGGCATCCGGCTCGGCGTCACCGTCGGTCCCTCCGGCGAGCAGACCGCCGAGGTGGGCGCCGAGGGCGAGGGCGGTCGGATGGTCGAAGATCAGGGTGGCGGGCAGCCGCAGGCCGACGGCCGCGCCGAGCGCGTTGCGCAGTTCGACAGCGGTGAGCGAGTCGAACCCGAGGTCACGGAAGGCGCGCTCCGGTTCGACGCCGTCCGCGCCGGAGTGGCCGAGGACCGCCGCGGCGTGCCCGCGGACCAGCTCGACCAGGGCTGCGGAGCGGTCCCGGGCGGTCATCGACAGCAGGCGCCGGGTCAGGTCGCCGGACGGGTCGGTGCCGGTGCTCCCGGCGGCTTCCCAGAGGGTGGCGAGGGTGGGGTTGGGGCGTACGGCGGTGAAGGTGGGGGCGAACCGCTCCCAGTCCACGTCGGTCAGGGCGAGGGCCGGCTCACCGGCGCCGATCGCGCTGGCGAGGCCGGTGAGGGCCAGCGCCGGGTCCATGGCGCCCAGGCCGCCCCGGCTGAGCCGCTCCCGGCGTACGGCCTCCTCGGCGAGGCCTCCGTCGCCCCAGCGGCCCCAGGCGATCGAGGTGGCCGGCAGGCCGGCGGCGGCCCGCTGCTCGGCCAGGGCGTCGAGGTACGCGTTCGCGGCGGCGTACGCGCCCTGCCCGGCGTTGCCGAGGGTGCCGGCGAGCGACGAGAACAGCACGAACGCGGTGAGGTCCCGGTCCCGGGTGAGGTCGTGCAGGTGCTGGGCGGCGACGGCCTTCGGGGCGAGCACCCGCTCGATCCGGTCCCGGTCGAGGCTGCCGAGCGTGCCGTCGTCCAGGACGGCGGCGGTGTGGAAGACGGAGGTCAGGTCCGGCAGGCCGTCGATCAGGGTTCGCAGGGCGTCCCGGTCGACGATGTCGCAGGCGGTGATGGTGACGCGGGCGCCGGCCTGCTCCAACTCGGCGCGCAGGTCGTCGGCGCCGGGGGCGTCCGGGCCGCGGCGGCTGGTGAGCACCAGGTGCTCGGCGCCGTTGCGGGCCAGCCAGCGGGCCGTGTGCGCGCCGATCGCGCCGGTGCCGCCGGTGACCAGTGCGGTGCCCGACGGCGACCACCCGGGGGTGGTGCCCTGCGGGGCGCGGGTCAGCCGGCGGGTGTAGAGGCCCGAGGCGCGGACGGCGAACTGGTCCTCGTCGTCGCCGGCGGTGAGTGCCGCGACGAGCCGGGCGGCCGACCGGGGGTCGGGCTGCGCCGGCAGGTCGATCAGGCCACCCCAGCGGTGCGGCTCTTCCAGTGCGACGACCCGGCCGAAGCCCCAGAGGGCTGCCTGCGTGGGTGCCGGGGCGGCGTCGGAACGGCCGACCCGGACTCCGGAGCGGGTGGCGAGCCAGAGCGGGGCGGTGATGCCCGCGTCCGCGAGACCGTTCAGCACTGTGGACGCGTCGTGCACCGCGTCGGCGGCCTCGGCGGCGGGCAGGGACAGCAGGGACAGCACTCCGTCGACGGGTGTCGCGCCGGTGGAGGCGTTGACCGCGTCGGTGAGGGCGCTCCGGTCGATCGGGCCGGGAGCGATGGCCACCGGTACGACCCGGGCGCCGGCCTGCGCGAGGGCGTCCTCGGCGGCGTCCGCCCAGGGTTCGTTGGCAGTGCGAAGGACCAGCCAGGTGCCGGTGAGGGTGTTCTCGGTCGGGGCGGTCCTGCTCTGCCAGGTGACCCGGTACCGCCAGTCGTCGAGGGTGTGGTGCTCGCGCTTGCGGCGGCGCCAGGCGGTGAGGGCGGGCAGCAGTTCGCCACCGTCGCCGGTGATGCCCAGCGGGGTGAGGTCGCCGTTCTCGACGGCCTGCCAGAACTCGCTGTCCACCGGGTCGGCCGCGCTGATCGCGCTGCCACGGGTGGGCCAGTAGCGCTCGTGCTGGAACGGGTACGTCGGCAGGTCCACGACCCGGGTGGCCGCGATGATGGTGCTCCAGTCGACCGGCGCGCCCCGTACCCACGCCTCGGCCAACGACCGTACGACCTGCTGGGGGCCGCCCGCGTCACGGCGCAGCGTGCCGATGGTGGTGGCCTCGATCGCCCCGGCGAGCACCGGGTGAGCGCTGACCTCGATGAAGATCCGATGCCCGGCCGCCTGCGCCGCCGCGACGGCCAGGTCGAGGCGCACCGGCTGGCGCAGATTGCGATACCAGTAGTCGGCGTCCATCTGACCGCCGTTCTCCACCGTGGAGAACACGGGCACCTCGCCGGCCAGCGGTTGCACCCCGTCCAGGACACGGGCCAGCTCCGCCTCCACCGGCTCGACCAGAGCGCAGTGCGAGGCGTAATCCACCTTCACCCGCTTCGCCCGCACCCCGGCAGCCTCCGCAGCCGCCAGGAACGCATCCAGGTCAGCACCCGCGACGGCGACGCTGGTCGGACCGTTGACCACCGCGACGCTGACCCCGTCGGTCAGCAGGGGGGTGACCACGTCCAGGCCGGCGTTGACCGACACCATCCCACCAGTGCCCGACAACGCGAGCAGCGCTTGGCTGCGCAACGCCACGACCTTCGCCGCGTCGCTGAGCGACAGCACCCCGGCCACACAGGCCGCCGCGATCTCCCCCTGGGAGTGGCCGATCACCGCATCCGGGGTCACACCCTTCGCCCGCCACACCTCGGCGAGAGAGACGTGCACCGCCCACAGGACCGGCTGGACCACGTCCACCCGCTCCAACGGATCGTCCGAGCGCAGCACCTCCAACAGATTCCAGTCCACGAACGGATCCAAGGCCGCCGCGCACTCCGCGATCCGCGCCGCGAACACCGGCTCCGCATCCAACAGCTCCACGGCCATACCGACCCACTGCGAACCCTGACCCGGAAACACGAACACCACGCCCGAGTCCGGGTGGGCCGCACCAGAGACCACCGAAGCCGACGGCAGGCCGTCCCGGAGGGCGGACAGGCCCGCGGAGTGGTCCGGGCCGAGCACGACCGCCCGGTGGCTCAACACCGACCGGGTGGACAGCAGCGAGTACGCCACCGCGCCCGGATCCGCCGTCACCCGCGACAACCGATCCGCCTGCCCACGCAGCGCCTCCGGCGCCGCCGCCGACAACAGCCACGGCACATCCGGCGCCGTCCCGACCGGCTCGTCCACCGGAGCGGCCGGTGCCTCCTCGATGATCACGTGGGCGTTCGTGCCGGACACCCCGAACGACGACACCCCGGCCCGGCGGGGACGCTCCCCCGCCGCCCACGGGCGCGGTGCCGTCAGCAGCTCCACCGCACCATCGGACCAGTCCACCTGCGGCGTCGGCTCGTCCACGTGCAGGGTCCGCGGCAACGTCTCATGACGCAGCGCCTCGACCATCTTGATGATCCCCGCGACGCCGGCGGCGGCCTGTGTGTGCCCGATGTTCGACTTCACCGACCCCAACCACAACGGCTGGTCCGCCGGGCGCTCCCGGCCGTAGGTGGCGAGCAGGGCCTGCGCCTCGATCGGGTCGCCCAGCCGGGTGCCGGTCCCGTGCGCCTCCACCACGTCGACGTCCGCCGCCGAGAGCCGGGCGTCGACCAGCGCCGCCTGGATCACCCGCTGCTGCGACGGCCCGTTCGGGGCGGTCAGCCCGTTGGACGCACCGTCCTGGTTGACAGCGCTGCCGCGTACCACGGCGAGCACCGGATGCCCGTTGCGCTGGGCCTCGGACAGCCGCTCCAACAGCAGCACACCCGCGCCCTCGGCGAAGCCGGTGCCGTCGGCGGCACCGGCGAAGGCCTTGCAACGGCCGTCGGCGGCCAGGCCGCGCTGACGGGAGAAGCCGACGAACAGCGACGGGGTCGCCATCACTGTCACACCGCCGGCCAGCGCGAGCGAGCATTCACCGGCCCGCAGCGCCTGCGCCGCCAGGTGCAGCGCGACCAGCGACGACGAGCAGGCCGTGTCGACGGTGACCGCCGGCCCCTCCAGGCCCAGCGAGTACGACACCCGGCCGGAGATCACCGCACCCGCATTGCCGGTGGCAAGGTAGCCCTCCAGGCCCTCGGACGCACCCATCAGCATGGCCGCGTAGTCCGAGCCGTTGGTGCCCGCGAACACGCCGGTCGGCGACCCGGACAGCGACGCCGGGTCGATGCCGGCCCGCTCGATCGCCTCCCACGACACCTCCAGCAGGAGCCGCTGCGCCGGGTCCATCGCCAGGGCCTCGCGCGGGCTGATGCCGAAGAATCCGGCGTCGAAGTCGCCCGCCCCGCTGAGGAACCCGCCCTCGGCGGCGTACGACGTTCCGGGGTTGTCCGGGTCGGGGTCGAACAGCGCCTCGGTGTCCCAGCCCCGGTCGGCCGGGAACGGCGTGATGCCGTCCCCGTCCGCGGCGACCAGGTTCCACAGTGACTCCGGGGAGTCCACGCCACCGGGGAACCGGCAGCCCACACCGATGATCGCGATCGGTTCGTCGGCGCGTACCTCCAGGTGCCGGATACGCTCCTGGGCGGTTTCCAGGTCGGCGGTGACCCGCTTGAGGAAGTAGCGCAACCGCTCTTCGTTGGCCATCGGTGGTCTCCCCTTGTGAGCGTGCGGGTCAGGCGATGCCGAACTTCTTGCCGAGGAGTTCGAACATCTCCTCGTCGGTGGCGTCGGCCAGGGCTTCGCCCGCGGTCTCCACCGGCTCGGCACGGCCGTGCTTCCAGTCGGCGACGAGCGCCTGCATGCGGGTCATCAGCCGGACGTACGTGACGTCGTCCGGTTCGAGGCCGTCCAGGGCCGCTTCCAGCCGGTCCAGGTCGTCCAGCGCGGAACTGTCGTCGGCGCCGCCGCACAGGCTGTCCAGGAAGGCGGCGAGCGTGACCGGGTTCGGATAGTCGAAGACGAGCGTGACGGGCAGCCGCAGCCCGGTGGCGGCGCCCAGGCGGTTGCGCAGCTCCACGGCGGTCACCGAGTCGAAGCCGAGCTCCTGGAACGCCTTCTTCGGCGGCACCTCGTCGGCCGAGGCGTAACCGAGCACAGTGGCCACCTGCGCGCGTACCGTCTCCAGCAGGACCTTGGCCCGCTCGGCGGGCGGCAGGCCCGCCAGGCGCGCCGTGGCACTCTCGCCGGCGCCGTCCCCGTCGCGGGCGATGGCCGCGAGCACCTGCTGTGCCTCCGGGATCGCGCTGACCAGCGGGCTGGGCCGGGTCGCGGTGACCGCGACGAAGAACCGCTCCCACCGGATGTCGGCGACGGTGAGGAACGGCTCGTCGTGCTCCACCGCCTGGCGCAGCGTGGTGATCGCCAGCTCGGGTGCCATCTCGGCGACGCCGTGGCGGGTCAGCAGCTCGCCGAACTCGCCGTCGGCCATGCCACCGCCACCCCAGGCGCCCCAGGCGATAGCGGTGCCCGGCAGGCCGAGCGACCGGCGGTGCTGCACCAGGGCGTCCAGGTAGGCGTTGGCGGGGGCGTAGTTGCCGACGCCGGAGCTGGCCACCGTGCCGGCGAACGAGGAGAACGTGATGAACGCGTCCAGGTCCAGGCCCCGGGTCAGCTCGTGCAGGTGGCGGGCCGAGTCGACCTTGGCGCGCAGGACACCGTCGACGCGGTGTGTCTCCAGTGCGTCGATCACGCAGTCGTCGAGGACGGCGGCGCTGTGCACGACAGTGGTCAGCGGTGTCTTCGCGGGGATCGCGTCGATCAGCGCGGCCAGGGCGTCCCGGTCGGCGGCGTCGCAGGCGGCCACTGTGACTGTCGCACCCAGCGCGGTGAGGTCGTCGCGCAGCCGGTCCGCGCCGGGCGCGTCCGGGCCGCGACGGCTGACCAGCAGCAGGTGCTCGGCACCGCGCTCGGCCAGCCAGCGGGCCAGTTGGGACCCGAGGCCGCCGGTGCCGCCCAGGATGAGGGTGGTGCCGCGCGGCTGCCAGCTCCGCGCCGGGCTGCGGTCGCCGACCGGGGCGCGCATCAGGCGCCGACCGAGAAGGCCGGGCGGACGGATCGCGGCCTGGTCCTCGCCGGTCGCGCCGGAGAGCAGGGCGCAGAGCAGGCCGGAGCCGCGCTCGTCGAGCGTCCCGGGCAGGTCCACGAGGCCACCCCAGCGTTCCGGGTGTTCGAGCGCGGCCACCCGCCCGAAGCCCCAGAGCAGCGCCTGGACCGGGTTGGCCAGGGGGTCGCCCGGCCCGGTGCCGACCGCGCCGTGCGACGCGCACCAGAGCGGGGCGCCGAGGCCGAGGTCGCCGAGGGCCTGCACCAGTACGACGGTGGCGGCGAAGCCACGCGGGGTGGAGCGGTGCCCGTCCAGGACCCGCTCGTCCAGGGCGAGCAGGGACAGCACCCCGTCGGGGCGGTCGCAGCCGGCCGCGTCGAGCGCCAGGGTGAGCTGGGCGGCCAGGGCGGTGCGCTGGACGTCGACCGGGTCGATCTCCAGCGGCACCACCTGCGCGCCGCCGGCCCGCAGGGCTCCGCTGACCTGGGCGGGCAGTGGGGAGTCGAGACCAGCCGGTACGGCGACCAGCCAGGTGCCGGTGAGGCGGGCCGGCTGGTCGGGGACGCGTACCCACTCGTCGCGGTAGCGCCAACTGTCCAGCATCGAGCCGGTCTGCCGCTGCCGCCGCCACGACGACAACGCCGGGAGCAGGTCCCCCACCGCCGCCGGGTCGGCGCCGATGGTCTCGGCGAGCACGTCCGCGTCCTGCCGCTCGACGGCGTTCCAGAAGACCGCGTCGTCGGTGCCCGAGGTGGCGACGGCGGGAGCCGGGGGCCGCTGGCCGCCCAACCAGTACGGCCGCCGCTGGAAGGCGAAGGTCGGCAGCGGCACGATGCGCCCCTGCGGCTGGACCGTCGCGAAGTCGACAGCGGCACCGTGCACGTACGCCGCGGCCAGCGCCTGGGTGAACCGGCGGAGCCCTCCGTCGCCGCGGCGCAGCGTGCCGAGGACCACGGCGTCGCCGCCGGCCTCCTCGGCGAGGCCGGTGAGCCCGGCGATCAGCACCGGGTGCGGGCTGATCTCGACGATCAGGGCGTGACCGGCGCCCAGGGCGGTGCGGACCGCCTGGTCGAGGCGGACCGGGTTGCGCAGGTTGTCGTACCAGTAGCCGGCGTTCATCGCGGTGCCGTCGATCGGCTCGCCGGTGACCGTGGAGATGATCGGGACGGTGCCGGCGGTCGGCGTGATCCCGTCCAGGAGCCGGGCCAGCTCGTCCTCGATCGGCTCGACCTGGGCGCAGTGCGAGGCGTAGTCCACCTGGACCTGCCGGGCGCGGACCCCGGCCGCCTGGGCCGCGGCCAGGAAGCCTGCGACGTCGGCGCCGGCCACGACCACGCTGGACGGGCCGTTCACGGCGGCCACGGCGATGCCGTCGGTGAGCAGCGGTTCGACCACCGAGAGCGGGGCGTTGACCGACACCATGCCGCCGGTGCCGGACAGGGCCAGCAGCGCGCGGCTGCGCAGGGCGACCACCTTGGCGGCGTCGGTCAGCGACAGCGCGCCGGCCACACAGGCGGCGGCGATCTCGCCCTGGGAGTGGCCGATGACCGCGCCGGGCCGTACGCCACGGGAGATCCAGGTTTCGGCGAGCGACACCATCACCGCCCAGAGCGCGGGCTGCACCACGTCGACCCGGTTCAACGCGGCGGGGTCGGTGGAGCGCAGCACGTCGAGCAGCGACCAGTCGACGTGGGGGTCGAGGGCGGCGGCACACTCGGCGATCCGGGCGGCGAAGACCGGCTCCTGGTCGAGCAGTTCGGTCGCCATGCCGAGCCACTGCGAGCCCTGGCCCGGGAAGACGAAGAGTGGCCTGCCGCCGAGCTGCCGGTCGGCCCGGGGGGCGCTGCCGTCGGGGAACTCGGCGAGGGTCTGCAACATCTCCCTGCGGTTGGAGCCGACGACGACGGCGCGGTGGTCGAAGGTGGCCCGGGTCTTCCACAACGAGTGACCGACGTCCGTCGGTGTGAGCGAGGGGTGCCGGGTCAGGTGGTCGTGCAGGCGCCGGGCCTGCTCGACGAGGCCGGCCTCGGTACGTGCCGAGATCGGCCACGCGGCGAGCTGGCCGTCGCTGCCGTCGGTGGCGTCGACAGGGGTCTCGGCCGGTGGCTGCTCCAGGATGATGTGCCCGTTCGTGCCGGAAACGCCGAACGACGACACCCCGGCCCGGCGCGGGTGCCCGGTCTCCGGCCACGGGATCGTCTCGGTGAGCACCTGCGCGGCGCCCGCCGACCAGTCCACGTGCGAGGTGGGCGCGTCGACGTTGAGTGTCTTCGGCAGGACCCCGTGCTGGATGGAGAGCACCGCCTTGATCAGCCCGGCGATGCCGGCCGCCGACTGGGTGTGCCCGATGTTCGACTTGACCGAGGTGATCCAGAGCGGGTGCTCCCCCGGACGGCCCCGGCCGTACGTCTCCAGCAGCGCCTGCGCCTCGATCGGGTCGCCGAGGGTGGTGCCGGTGCCGTGTGACTCGACGGTGTCGACCTGGTCCGGGGTGAGCCGCGCGTTGGCGAGCGCGGCCCGGATGACCCGCTCCTGGGCCGGCCCGTTCGGCGCGGTCAGGCCGTTGGAGGCACCGTCCTGGTTGGTCGCGCTGCCGCGCACGATCGCCAGGATCGGGTGGCCGTTGCGCTGCGCGTCGGAGAGCCGCTCGGCCATGATGATGCCGACGCCCTCTCCCCAGGCGGTGCCGTCGGCGGCCTCGGCGAAGGGCTTGCACCGGCCGTCCGCGGCCAGCCCTTTCTGCCTGCTGAACAGGATGAACGCACCCGGCGCCGCCATGATCGTGACGCCGCCGACCAGGGCCAGGTCACACTCGCGCGACCGCAGCGACTGGACCGCCCAGTGCATCGCGACCAGCGACGACGAGCAGGCCGTGTCCACCGTGACGGCCGGGCCACCGAAGCCCAGGCTGTACGCGATCCGGCCGGATGCGACGCTGGTGGTGGTGCCGGTGCCGAGGTACATGTCGACGCCCTCGGGCGCCTCGTGCAGCGCGGTGCCGTAGTTCTGCTGCGTGATGCCGACGAACACCCCGGTCTGGCTGCCGCGCAGGCTCTGCGGGTTGACACCGGCCCGCTCGATCGCCTCCCAGGACGCCTCCAGCAGCAGCCGCTGCTGTGGGTCCATGGCGAGCGCCTCGTGCGGGCTGATCCCGAAGAACGCGGCGTCGAAGTCGGCGGCGTCGGTCAGGAACGAGCCCTCCCGGACGTAGCTCTGGCCGGGTGCGTCCGCGTCCGGGCTGTAGAGCGACTCCAGGTCCCAGCCACGGTCGGCGGGGAGCGGGCCGAGCGCGTCGCGCCCGCCGACCAGCATCTGCCAGAGGTCTTCCGGCCCGCGTACGCCTCCGGGGAACCGGCAGCTCATCGAGACGATCGCGATCGGCTCCCGGTCACGGTTCTCGGCCTCGTGCAGCTGCTGCCGGGTCTCCTGAAGGCTGGTGGTGACCTTCTTGAGGAAATGGCGAAGCTTCTCGTCGTCTGCCATCACGACACTCCGAACTCTCGGGTGATGAACTCGAACATTTCGTCGTCGGTGGCCGACTCGAGGTCCTGCGCCACGTCCGCGGCGCCGGTGGGCTCCAGCCCGGCCAGCAGGTCCCGCAGGCGACTGGTCACCTGCTCACGGACCGGTCCGTCGCCGGGCAGCGTGGCCACGGCGGCTTCGATCCGACTCAACTCGGCCAGCAGCGGCTCGGCCGCCCCGACCTCGTCCGGCACCACCTGCGCCCGCAGGTACGCGGCGAGCGAGTGGGCGTTCGGGTAGTCGAAGACGAGGGTGGCGCGCAGCCGCAGGCCGGTCGCGACGTTGAGCCGGTTGCGCAGCTCGACGGCGGTCAGCGAGTCGAAGCCCAGCTCCTTGAACGGCAGGGTCGGGTCCACCTCGTCGGGGCTCGGGTAGCCGAGGACGGCGGCGACGTTGGCGCGTACCACCTGGAGGACCAGGGCGTCGGCGTCCTCGTCGGCGAGACCGGCGAGCCGCTGGGCCAGGCCCACGACCGACGGGCCACCGGCCGGTTCGGCGACCGGCCGGGTGGCGCCACGGACGAGTCCGCGCAGCAGCGCCGGCACTGTCTCCACCGGCTGGTTGCGCAGCCCGGCCAGGTCCAGGTCGGCGGGGATCAGCAGCGGCTCGTCCAGCACACCTGCCGTGTCGAACAGGGCGAGCGCCCGGGCGGTCGGCAGTCGCCGGACCCCGCCGCGCGCCACCCGGCGCAGGTCGGCGCCGTCCAGGTGCCCGGTCATGCCGCTGGACTGCTCCCACAGGCCCCAGGCCAGGGATTCGGCGGGCAGGCCGAGTGCCCTGCGGTGCCGGGCCAGCTCGTCCAGGAAAGCGTTGGCCGCCGCGTAGTTGCCCTGCCCCGCGCCGCCCAGCACGCCGGCCACCGAGGAGAAGAGCACGAACCGGGCGATCTTGCGGTCCCGGGTCAGCACGTGCAGGTTCCACGCGGCGTCGGTCTTCGGCGCCAGTACGGTGTCGATGCGTTCCGGGGTCAGCGCGGTGACGACACCGTCGTCGAGGGCACCCGCGGCGTGCACGACGGTCAGTGGCCGGTCGGCCGGGATCCGGTCCAGGACCGCCGCGAGGGCGTCCCGGTCGGTGGCGTCGCAGGCCTCCACTGTGACCTCAGCGCCGAGGTCGGTCAGGTCGGCGACCAGGTCGTCCACCCCGTCGGCGGAGCGTCCGCGACGTCCGGTCAGCACCAGCCGCCGGGCGCCGTGCTCGGTGACCAGGTGCCGGGCGAGCAACCCGCCGAGGGTGCCGGTGCCGCCGGTGATCAGCACGGTGCCGTCCGGGTCGCCAGGGGTGATGTCCGCGCGCGGTTCCGGGGCGACCGGGACCGGCGCCAGGCGTGGTGCCAGCGGGCGGCCGGCACGGACGACCACCTGCGGCTCGCCGGAGGCGACCGCCGGGACGGCCACCGCGAGTGAGGTGGGATCGTCGTCGAGGTCGAGCAGGACGAACCGGTCCGGGTTCTCGGCCTGGGCGGTGCGGATCAGGCCCCACGCGGCGGCCGAGGCCAGGTCACCGGCCGCATCGTCGGTGTTCGCCGCGACCGCGCCGCGGGTGACGACGACCAGGCGCGACGCGCCGAAGGCCGGCTCCGCGAGCCATCGCTGCACCAGGTCGAGCGCGAGCGTGGTGGTGTGCCGGGCGCCGACGCCGGGTTCGGCCGCCCGCAGTGGATCCGCTTCGAGCGTCGCGAAGACCAACTCGGGTACGGCCGGCGCGTCCGCCAGCGCGGCCAGGTCCGCGTACCCGGTCCCGGCGACACCGGTGAGCTGGTACGGGTCGGCGCCGACGACGGCGGTGGCCGGCGCGGTTGCGGGCAGCACCGGAGTCCAGTCCAGCCGGTACAGCGACTCGTGGTCGCCGCCACGGGCACTGGCCAGCCGGTCCGCAGAGACCGGCCGCATGATCAGCGAGTCGATCTCGGCGACCGGGGCGCCGGTGCTGTCGGCGACGGTGAACGAGACACCGACGGCGCCGGCCGGCTTGAGCCGGATCCGGAAGCTGGAGGAGCCGGTGGCGTGCAGCGAGATGCCACTCCAGACGAACGGCAGGCGGCTCCGTTCGGCGGGTTCACCGTCGCCCATCCGGGTCAGGAAGTTGTTGAGCGACATGGCCTGGAGCCCGGCGTCGAGCAGGGCCGGGTGCATGCCGTACGCGCCTGCGGTGGCCCGGCCCGACTCGGGCAGGGACAGTTCCGCGTAGACGTCGTCCTCGGTGACCCAGGCGGCGCGCAGGCCCTGGAACATCGGTCCGTAGTCGAACGCGGTCCGGCTGACGGCCTCGTAGAACTCGGTGAGGTCGACCGGCCGGGCACCGGGCGGTGGCCAGGTGGTGAGGTTGGTCGGTGCGGCCGGATCGGCGGCGGTGCTGATCGCACCGGTGGCGTGGTGGATCCAGCCGGTGGGGCTGAGCGCGTCGGCGGGCTCTCCGTCGTCGGAGCGGGAGCGGACGTTGAAGGCACGCCGGCCGTTGCCGTCCGGTGGGCCCACCCAGAGCTGTAGTTGGCGGGCGCCGCGCTCGGGCACGATCAGCGGAGTGAGCAGGGTGAGTTCTTCCAGCCGCCGGCATCCGGTCTGGTTGGCGACGTGCAGGGCGAGTTCGACGAAGGCGGTGCCGGGCATGACGTTGGCGCCCATCACCTTGTGCTCGCTGAGCCACGGGTGGGCCTCGACGGAGAGCAGGCCGGTGAAGAGGACGGCGTCGGAGTCGAGCAGCGGGATGGCGGCGCCGAGCATCGGGTGGTTGGCGGCGCTGAGTCCGGCGGTGGCGATGTCGGCGGTGGCCGGGAGGTTGACCTCGTCGACCCAGAACCGCTGGTGCTGGAAGGGGTAGGTGGGCAGGTCGACGGTCCGGGTCGGCGGGACGACGGTGCTCCAGTCGACGGGGGCGCCCTGCACCCAGGCCTCGGCGAGGGCCCGCACCACCTGCCGGGGGCCGCCTTCGCCTCGGCGCAGCGTGCCGACGGCGGGAACGTCGGCGGTGTCGGCGATCGCGCCGGTGAGCACCGGGTGCGCACTGACCTCGATGAAGATCCGGTGCCCCGCCGCGTATGCCGCCTCGACCGCCAGGTCCAGGCGGACCGGCTGGCGCAGGTTCTGATACCAGTAGTCGGCGTCCATCTGACCGCCGCCCTCGACGGTCGAGAACACCGGCACCGTCCCGGGTTGCGCTCGCACCCCGTCGAGCAGACGGGCCAGTTCCGCCTCCACCGGCTCGACCAGAGCGCAGTGCGAGGCGTAGTCCACCTTCACCCGCCTGGCCCGCACCCCGGCCGCCTCCGCAGCCGCCAGGAACACATCCAGGTCAGCACCGGCCACCGCGACACTCGTCGGACCATTGACCACCGCGATGCTCACGCCCTCGGTCAACAACGGGGTGACCACGTCCAGACCGGCGTTGACCGACACCATCCCACCGCTGCCCGCGATCGACAGCAGCGCCTTGCTCCGCAACGCCACGACCCTCGCCGCGTCACTGAACGACAGCACCCCCGCCACACAGGCCGCAGCGATCTCACCCTGCGAATGACCGATCACCGCATCCGGGGTCACACCCCTGGCCCGCCACACCTCGGCGAGAGACACGTGCACCGCCCACAGGACCGGCTGCACCACATCCACCCGCTCCAACGGATCGTCCGAGCGCAAGACCTCCAGCAGGTTCCAGTCCACGAACGGATCCAACGCCGCCGCGCACTCCGCGATCCGCGCCGCGAACACCGGCTCCGCATCCAACAACCCCACGGCCATACCGACCCACTGCGAACCCTGACCCGGGAACACGAACACCACACCAGCCGAGCGCGCCGCACCGGAGACCACAGTGCTGGACGGCAACCCGTCGGCCAGGGCCGCGAGGCCACTGCGGTGATCCGGACCGAGCACCACCGCCCGCTGGACGAACTGGGATCGGGCCACCAGCGAGTGAGCGATCTCGGCCGGGGCCGAACCAAGGTCGGTGAGCCGGCGGGCCTGGTCGGCGACAGCCTTGGCGGTACGCCCGGACAGCACCCACGGCACGTCCTGCGACACCACGGCCGGCTCGTCGACCGGCGCGGCTGGCGCCTCCTCGATGATCACGTGCGCGTTGGTGCCGGAGACACCGAAGGACGAGACGCCGGCCCGGCGCGGACGCCCGTACGCCTCCCACGGCCGGGCGTCGGTGAGCAGCTCGACCGCGCCGGCCGACCAGTCCACCTCGGGGGTGGGCTCGTCCACGTGCAGGGTGCGCGGCATCGTCTCGTTGCGGATCGCCGCGACCATCTTGATGATCCCGGCGACGCCGGCGGCGGCCTGCGCGTGCCCGATGTTCGACTTGATCGACCCGAGCCGCAGCGGCCGGTCCGCGGGCCGGCCCTGACCGTAGGTGGCGAGCAGCGCCTGTGCCTCGATCGGGTCGCCCAGCACCGTCCCGGTGCCGTGCGCCTCGACCACGTCGACGTCGGCGGTGCCCAGGCCCGCGTTGGCCAGGGCAGCCCGGATGACGCGCTGCTGCGAGGGTCCGTTCGGGGCGGTCAGCCCGTTGGAGGCGCCGTCCTGGTTGATCGCGCTGCCCCGGACCACGGCGAGGACGTGGTGGCCGTTGCGCCGCGCGTCGGAGAGCCGTTCGACCACCAGGACGCCGGCGCCCTCGGCCCAGCCGATCCCGTCGGCGGACCCGGCGAACGACTTGCACCGACCGTCCGGGGCCAGCCCGCGCTGCTGGCTGAACGCGACGAACGCGGCCGGGGTCGCCATCACCATCACGCCACCGACCAGCGCGAGGGAACACTCCCCCTGCCGCAGCGCCTGGGCCGCGAGGTGCAGGGCGACCAGCGACGACGAGCAGGCGGTGTCCACCGACAGCGACGGCCCCTCCAACCCGAGCGCGTACGAGACCCGACCGGAGATGACGCTGGCGGTGGTGCTGGTCAGGCCGAAACCGCCCACGCTGGACGGGTCACGGCCGAGCACGCCGCCGTAGTCCTGGCCGCTGGTGCCGGCGAACACGCCGGTCGGGCTCCCCCGCAACGACACCGGGTCGATGCCGGCCCGCTCGATCGCCTCCCAGGAGACCTCCAGGAGCACCCGCTGCTGCGGGTCCATCGCGACGGCCTCACGGGGGCTGATCCCGAAGAACGCGGCGTCGAAGTCGGTGGCCCCGTCGAGGAAGCCGCCCTCCCGGACGTAGAAGCCACCCGGTCGGTCCGCGTCCGGGTCGTAGAGACCCGCGATGTCCCAGCCCCGGTCCTCCGGAACCCCGGTGATCCCGTCGGCGCCCAGGTCGACCAGGTGCCACAGGTCCTCGGGTGTGCGCACACCTCCGGGGTAGCGGCAGGCCATGCCGACGATGGCGATCGGCTCGTCCGCGGCGATCGGCGCGGCCTCGGGGCTCGCCGGTGCCGGTGCCTCGATGCCGATCAACTGGTCGTGCAGGTATCCGGCGAGAGCCTGCGGGGTCGGGTAGTCGAAGATGAGAGTGGCCGGCAGGCGCAGCCCGGTCGCACCGCCCAACTGGTTGCGGATCTCCACGGCGGTCAGCGAGTCGACGCCGAGTTCGGAGAGGGGTTGCTGCGGCGGGACGGCCGCCGGACCGGAGTGGCCCAGGACGGCGGCTGCCTGTCCGCGTACGAGATCGAGCAGTGCGCGCTCCCGGTCCGCCTCGGCGAGGGCGGCGAGGTGGGTGAGGAACGCGTTGCCGGCGCGGGTCTTGGTGCCCGGCCTGCCACCCGGCAGCCGGACCAGACCGCGCAGCAGCACCGGGACGCCGCCCTGGGCGGCCTGCGCCCGCAGCGCGGCGAAGTCCAGCCGGGCCGGCGCGACCACCGGTACGGACGCGGCGATCGCCCTGTCGAAGAGCGCGAGCGCGTCGTCGGACGGCATCGAGACGATGCCGCCGCGGGCGATGCGGGAGAAGTGGGTGTCGTCCAGGTGCTCGGACATGCCGCTGCGGGCGTCCCACAAACCCCAGACCAGCGAGACCGCGGGCAGCCCGGCGGCCCGCCGGTGCTGGGCGAGCGCGTCCAGGTAGGCGTTCGCCGCCGCGTAGTTGCCCTGACCGCCACCGCCGAGGGTCGCGGCGAGCGAGGAGAACAGGACGAACGCGCTGAGGTCCGCGTCCCGGGTCAGCTCGTGCAGGTGGTGGGCGGCATCGACCTTGGGCCGCAGCACCGCGCCGACCCGGTCCGGGGTGAGCGCGCTGACCACGCCGTCGTCGGAGACCCCGGCGACGTGCACCACGGCGGTCAGGGGATGCTCGGCGGGCACCGAGGCGAGCAGCGCGGCGACCGCGTCCCGGTCGGCGGTGTCGCAGGCCTCCAGGGTCACCGCGGCGCCCAGCCTGGTCAGTTCGGCGCACAGCTCGGCGGTGCCTTCGGCGGCGCCGCCCCGGCGGCTGGTGAGCAGCAGGTGCCGCGCGCCGTGCCGGGTGACGAGGTGCCGGGCGAGCAGACCGCCCAGGGTGCCGGTGGCACCGGTGATCAGAACGGTGCCGTCCGGGTCGAGCGGGCGCTGCGGCTCGCGGGCCGGGGCGAGCCGGGCCAGCCGGGGCACCCGTACCGTGCCGCGCCGGACGGCGATCTGCGGTTCGCCGGAGGTGACCGCCTCGATCAGCCGGCCCGTGCTCTCCGGGTGCGCGTCCAGGTCGGCCAGGACGAAGCGCTCCGGGTTCTCCGACTGGGCCGAGCGGATCAGGCCCCAGACCGGCGCGGCGGACAGGTCGGTGACGTCCTCGTCCGGGCCTGCGGCGATCGCCCCGTGGGTGACCAGGACCAGCCGGGCCCCGTCGAAGGCCGGGTCGTCCAGCCAGTGCTGCGCGGTGACCAGCGCGGCGATGGTGGTGGTGTGGGTGGATCGCGGGTCCAGGTCCGTCCCGGAGCAGCCGGCCAGGACCAGGTCCGGGCGGTCGGCCCCACCGGCCACTGCGACACCGAGGGCCGCGAGGTCCGGGTAGCGGTCGACGCCGCGAGCGTCGAGTTCGGGCAGGTCGTCGCCGAGGATCACGATCCGGCCCGGGTCGACGGCGCTGGTCGTGACGGCCGGCCAGTCGACGTGGAAGAGCGTGTCGTCGGTGGTGGCGAGTTGTTCGGCAGAGATGGGCCGCAGCGTGAGCACCCGCACCTCGGCGACCGGTGCGCCGGTGGCGTCCGCGACGGCGACGCTCACGTCGGCGTTCTCCGCGATCCGCACCCGGACCCGCAGGTCGGTGGCGCCGGCCGAGTGCAGGGCGACGTCGTTCCAGGCGAACGGGAGCCGGTTGCCCTGCTCGGTCGTGCGGGCCGGCAGCAGGCCGGTGGCGTGCATGGCCGCGTCGAGCAGCGCCGGGTGCAGGCCGAAGTCCGCCGGGTCGGCGCCGCTGCCGTCCGGGATGCGCACCTCGGCGTACGCGTACTCGCCGGCCACCCAGGCCCGCTGGAGCGCCTGGAACGCGGGTCCGTAGGTGAACCCCTGCGCGGCGAGCCTGTCGTAGAAGCCGGTCAGGTCGGCGGCTTGCGCCCCGGCCGGCGGCCAGTTGGCGAAGTCCCGCCAGTCCGCGGTGGACGCCTCGGCGGCCTGGACCACACCGGCGGCGTGGCAGGTCCACGGCTTGTCCGGGTCGGTGACGTCGACCGCTCGGGAGTGGACGGTCACCGCGCGGGAGCCGTCGTCCTCGGCCGGGCCGACCCACACCTGAAGTTCGGTGTCGCCGCGCTCGGCCAGCACCAGCGGCGTCTGGAGGGTGAGTTCCCGCAGATGACCGCAGCCGACCTGCTCACCGGCGCGCAGCGCGAGTTCCACGAAACCGGTGCCGGGCACCAGCACAGTGCCCTGCACGGCGTGGTCGGCCAGCCAGGAGTGCTGCTCCAGGCTGAGACGACCGGTGTAGAGGAAGCCGCCGCCGTCGGCGAGCGCGACGGCCGCGCCGAGCAGTGGGTGCCCGGCCGGGCGTACGCCCACGTTGGTCAGGTCGCCGGTCCATCGGCGGGAGGTGTCCGGCCAGTAGCGTTCGTGTTGGAAGGCGTAGGTGGGCAGGTGCACCGGCCGGCCGGCGGGGAGCACGGCACGCCAGTCCGGGGACACACCGTGCACGTGCAGGCGGCCGACTGCGGCGAGCAGGGCAACCGGTTCGGGGCGGTCCTTGCGCAGCGTGGCGACGACCACCTGACCGTCGGTCAGGCAGTCCTCGGCCAGCGCGGTGAGGACGCCGCCCGGGCCGATCTCCAGCAGGGTGGTGACGCCGGCGTCCGCCAGTGCGGTGATGCCGTCGGCGAAGCGGACCGCGTCCCGGACGTGCCGCACCCAGTAGGCGGCGTCCTGTCGTTCGTCGAGCCGGCCGGTGACGTTGGAGACGATCGGGATTCGCGGTTCGTGGTAGGTGATGCTCTCGGCGACCCGGCGGAAGTCGTCGAGCATCGGCTCCATCAGCGCCGAGTGGAAGGCGTGGCTCACGGTCAGCCGCTTGGCCTTGCCGAAGTGCGCGGCGACGGCCTCGACCGCGTCCTGCCGGCCGGAGAGCACGATGGAGCGCGGGCCGTTGACCGCCGCGAGCGACACGCCCTCGGTCAGCAGCGGCAGCACCTCGGCCTCGGTGGCCCGAACCGCGATCATCGCCCCGCCCGGGGGCAGCGCCTGCATCAGCGTGCCGCGAGCGGCGACCAGGGTCGCGGCGTCGGCCAGGGACAGCACCCCGGCGACGTGCGCCGCGGCCAGCTCACCGACGGAGTGACCGATCAGGTGGTCGGGGACGATTCCCCAGGACTCGATCAGCCGGTACAACGCCACCTCGACGGCGAAGAGACCGGCCTGGGTGTAGGCGGTCTGGTCCAGCAGGCCGTCCGGGTTCTCCGCGATCACCTGGCGCAGCGGCTGCTCCAGGTGCGGCTGGAGCGCGTCGCAGACCTCGTCGAACGCCGCCGCGAAGGCGGGGTACGCGGCGGCCAGCTCGGTGCCCATGCCGGCGCGCTGGGAGCCCTGACCGGAGAAGAGAAAGGCGGTACGCGCTCTCCCCCGCTGGCCGACGAGCACTCCGGTGTCGAGGCGCCCCTCCGCCAGCGCCGCGAGCCGGTGCACCAGGTCGGCGCGGTCACCGGGCAGGAGCACAGCCCGGTGGTCGAACGTGCCGCGGGCGGCCGTCAGGGCGTACGCCAGGTCGCGCAGGTCGACCCGGTCGTCGCCCGCCACACGGGCGAGCAGTTTCGCCGCCTGCGCCCGCAGTGCCCGTTCGGTACGCGCGGACAGCAACCACGGTCCGTCCGGCGTCGACCTGACCGCCGGTGCGGGCGCGGTGTCGTCCGCGACCTCCGGGGCCTGTTCGAGGACGACGTGCACGTTGGTGCCGCTGACCCCGAAGGAGGAGACCGCCGAGCGGCGGGGCTCCCCGGTCCGCGGCCACGGCCGCCGGCTGGTGAGCAGCTCGACGGCGCCCTCGGACCAGTCGACCTGCGGGGTCGGTTCGTCGACGTGCAGCGTCTGCGGCAGGACACCGGCGCGCATCGCCAGGACCATCTTGATGATGCCGGCGACCCCGGCGGCGGCCTGGGTGTGCCCGAGGTTGGACTTGATCGAGCCGAGCCACAGCGGACGCTCCGGGTCGCGGTCCTTGCCGTAGGTGCCGATGAGGGCCTGCGCCTCGATGGGGTCACCGAGGCTGGTGCCGGTGCCGTGCGCCTCGACCGTGTCGATCTGCGCCGGGGTGAGGCCGGCGTTGGCCAGTGCCCGTTGGATGACGCGCTGCTGCGCCGGGCCGTTCGGCGCGCTGAGCCCGTTGGAGGCGCCGTCCTGGTTGACCGCCGAGCCGCGGATCACGGCGAGGATCGGGTGGCCGTTGCGTTGCGCGTCGCTGAGCCGCTCCAGAACGAGCACACCGGCGCCCTCCGCCCAGCCGGTGCCGTCGGCCGCCGCGGCGAACGCCTTGCACCGCCCGTCGCCGGACAGCCCGCCCTGGCGGGAGAACTCCAGGAACGCGCCGGGGGTGGCCATCACTGTGGCGCCGCCGGCCAGCGCGAGCCCGCATTCCTGCTGACGCAGGGCCTGTGCGGCGAGGTGCAGCGCCACCAGCGACGACGAGCACGCGGTATCGACGGTGACGGCCGGGCCTTCCAGCCCGAGGCAGTACGAGACCCGCCCTGAGACGACAGCGGCGGCGTTGCCCGTGAGCAGGTGCCCTTCCAGTCCTTCGGAGGCGCCCAGCAGCAGCGTGCCGTAGTCCTGACCGGCGGTGCCGGCGAAGACACCGGTCTGGCTGCCCTTCAGCGTCGACGGGTCGATCCCGGCATCCTCCAGGGCCTCCCAGGTGACCTCCAGCAGCATCCGCTGCTGCGGGTCCATGGCGGTGGCCTCGCGCGGCGAGATGCCGAAGAAGGCCGCGTCGAAGTCGGCCGCGTCGTAGACGAAGCCGGCCTGACGGGCGTCGGAGGTGCCCGCCGCCCCGTCGCCGAACAGCGCGTCCAGGTCCCAGCCCCGGTCGTCCGGGAACTCGGCCATCGCGTCGCGTCCGTCGAGCAGCAGTTGCCACAGGTCCTCGGGGGCACGCACGTCGCCGGGGAAGCGGCAGCCCATGCCGATGATGGCGATGGGCTCCTGCTCGCCCGCCTCGACCTCGCGCAGCCGTTGCCGCGTCTGGTGCAGGTCGGCGGTGACCCGCTTCAAATAGTCGAGGAGCTTGTCTTCAGTCAGCATCGCTTGCCAACCCCTCCGGATGCGCGCATCGTTCGGTCAGGACACCGAAAGTTGCGTGTCGATGAAGTCGAAGATCTCGTCGGCGCTGGCCGACTGGAGCTTCTCGGTGACGGTGTCGCCGCTGTGTTCGGTGGTTCCGTGCAGGTCGGCCAGGAGTGTCTGGAGCCGCGCGGTGAGCTGCGACCGCGCGCCCTTGTCGAGGGTTCGCCCGGCGATCAGCCCGGCGAGCCGGTCCACCTCGGCCAGCAGCGGCAGCTCGGCAGCCGAGTCACCGACGATCCGGCCCACCAGGTGTGCGGTGAGGGCCCGGGCGTTGGGGTGGTCGAAGGCCAGCGTCGCCGGGAGCTTGACGCCGGTCGCCACGCTGATCTGGTTGCGCAGCTGCACCGCCGTCAGCGAGTCGAAGCCCAGTTCCTTGAACGCCCGGTCCGGCTCGACCGCTGTGCTGTCCGGGTGGCCGAGCACCGAGGCCGCCTGGGCGCGGACCAGATCGAGCAGGACGGCGTCCCGCTCGGTCGGGTCCAGGCCGTCGATCCGGCGCAGCCACGGCGCGCTCGCCGGGTCGCCGGTGCCGGCGGCCACCGCGGCACGCACCGCGGGCAGGTCGCTGACCAGGCGCGGCGGGCCGGCCGGGTGCTGTTCGGTGAAGCGGTCCCAGGCGATGTCGGCCAGCACGATCCGGGTGTCGGCGTGGTCGAGGACCTGACCCAGCGCGGTCAGGGCGGACGGGGTGGGCAGCGGGGTGGTCGCGGGGCCGTCGGTGGCCTCGCTCTGCGCCCATCCGCTCCAGGCGATCGAGGTGGCGGGAAGGCCGGCGGCGGTGCGCCGGTCGGCCAGGGCGTCGAGGTACGCGTTCGTGGCGGCGTACGCGCCCTGCCCGGTGCTGCCGAGCGTCCCGGCGAGCGCCGAGAACAGCACGAACGCGGTCAGGTCGTGATCGCGGGTCAGCTCGTGCAGGTGACGGGCGCCGGTCGCCCGGCCGGCGGCGACGGCCGCCAGACGCGCACCGGTGAGTCCGGTCAGCAGGCCCGAGTCGCGGGTTCCCGCGAGGTGGAAGACGGCGGTCAGGTCGTCGATGCCGTCGAGCAGTCCGCGTACCGCGTCGCGGTCGGCGACGTCGCAGGCGGCGATGGTCACCCGGGCGCCGAGCTGTTCCAACTCGCTGCGCAGGTCACCGGCACCCGGGGCGTCGGGGCCTCGGCGGCTGGTGAGCACCAGGTGTTCGGCGCCGCGTCCGGCCAGCCAGCGGGCCACGTGCGCGCCGATCGCGCCGGTGCCACCGGTGATCAGTGTGGTGCCGGTCGGTGCCCATCCGGTCGTCGGCGCCGGGGTGTTGAGTGGCGCCGGTCGCAGGCGGCGGGCGACCGCCCCCGCGGACCGGATGGCCACCTGGTTCTCGCCGGTTGAACCCGGCTCGCCGCGAAGGGTGACGGCGAGCCGGGTTCCGGCCACCGGGTCGAGAGTGTCGGGCAGATCGATCAGCCCGCCGAAGCGCTGCGGGTCCTCGGCCTCGAGTACGGGTCCAAGGCCCCAGAGCATCGCCTGGGCCGGATGCGGCACATCCTCGCCGGGGGCGACGGCAACCGCCCCACGGGTGACGCACCACAGTTTCGCCGGGGAACCGATGTCGCCGAGCGTCTGCAGCAGCGTCAGCGTGGCGGTCGTCCCGGTGGTGATCTGCGGGTTCTCTCGATCCGGACGTTGGTCGAGCGCGAGCAGCGACAGGACGCCGGCGAGCGGGATGTCGATGTCGGAGAGCCGGTTGAGCAGACTGGCCAGCTCGGCGCGCTCGGTGGTGGCGGGTGCGATCTCCAGGACCTCCGCGCCGTGCTCGCGCAGGGCGGCGGCGCAGTCGGTGGCGATCCGGTGCTGGTCGGTGGTGTCCGGTACGACGAGCAGCCAGGTGCCGTCGAGCCGGGGCGGTGTGCCGGCGTCCGGGATGGCGGTCCAGCCGACGGTGTGGCGCCAGGTGTCGGTGGTGTCCCTCTCCCTGCGGGCGCGCCGCCAGGTGGCGAGCGCGGGCAGCAGGTCGCCGCCGTCGCCGGTGATGCCCAGCGGGCTGAGGTCGCCGTCCTCGACGGCCTGCCAGAACTCGCTGTCCACCGGGTCGGCCGCGCTCATCGCGCCGCCTCCGGAGGGCCAGTAGCGCTGGTGCTGGAACGGGTAGGTGGGCAGGTCGACGACCCGGGTGGCCGGGATGACGGTGCTCCAGTCGACCGGGGCTCCCTGCACCCAGGCCTCGGCCAGCGACCGTACGACCTGGTCGGTGCCACCGGCGTCGCGGCGCAGCGTGCCGATCGTGGCCGCGTCCACAGTGTCAGCGATCGCGCCGGTGAGCACCGGGTGGGCGCTGACCTCGATGAAGATCCGGTGACCGGCGGCGTACGCGGCCTCGACGGCCAGGTCCAGGCGCACCGGCTGGCGCAGGTTGCGGTACCAGTAGGCGGCGTTCATCGTGCCGCCGTCGGCGACGGAGGAGAACACCGGCACCTCGCCGGCCAGCGGCGTGACACCGTCGAGCAGGCGGGCCAGCTCGGCCTCGACCGGCTCGACCAGGGCGCAGTGCGAGGCGTAGTCGACCTTCACCCGCCTGGCGCGTACGCCGGCTGCCTCCGCGACGGCCAGGAAGACGTCGAGGCTGTCCGGAACCCCGGCGACGACCACGCTGGTGGGGCCGTTGACGGCCGCGACGCTCACGCCGTCGGGAAGCAACGGGGTGACCACGTCCAGGCCGGCGTTGACGGAGACCATGCCGCCCGTGCCGGCGATCGTCAGCAGCGCCCTGCTGCGCAGCGCGACCACCTTGGCGGCGTCGCCGAGGGAGAGGACCCCGGCGACACAGGCCGCCGCGATCTCACCCTGCGAGTGACCGATCACCGCGTCCGGTACGACACCCCTGGCCCGCCAGACGTCGGCGAGGGCGACGTTGACCGCCCAGAGGACGGGCTGCACGACGTCCACCCGCTCCAGCCACCGCGGGTCGTCGGAGCGCAGGACGTCGAGCAGGTTCCAGTCGACGAACGCGTCCAGGGCCGCGGCGCACTCGGCGATCCGGGCCGCGAAGACCGGCTCGGCGTCGAGCAGGCCAACCGCCATGCCGATCCACTGTGAACCCTGGCCGGGGAAGACGAAGACGACCTCCGCGTCGGGGTACGTCGACCCGGAGATAACTGTGCTCGACGGCAGACCGTTGACCAGTGCGTCCAGACCGGGCGCGTGGTCCGGGCCGAGCACGACGGCCCGCTGGCTGAACGCCGAGCGGGTCGTGGCCAGCGAGTAGGCCACCTCTCCGGGTGCGGCGTCCAGCGCGGCGAGCCGCTGGGCCTGGTCGGCGATCGCCTTCGCGGTGCGCCCGGTAAGCAGCCACGGCACGTCCGACGTCGTCGCGGTGACCTCGTCGGCGTCCACGGCCGGCGCTTCCTCGATGATCACGTGAGCGTTGGTGCCGGAGACGCCGAACGAGGAGACACCGGCCCGACGCGGGCGCTCGCCCGCACTCCACGGCCGCGCCTCGGTGAGCAGCTCCACCGCGCCGTCGGACCAGTCCACCTGCGGCGTCGGCTCGTCCACGTGCAACGTCCGCGGCAGGGTCCCGTGGCGCAGCGCCTCGACCATCTTGATGATGCCGGCGACACCGGCGGCGGCCTGGGTGTGCCCGATGTTCGACTTGACCGAACCGAGCCACAGCGGCTGGTCGGCGGGACGTTCCTGACCGTAGGTGGCGAGCAGCGCCTGGGCCTCGATCGGGTCGCCGAGCCGGGTGCCGGTGCCGTGCGCCTCGACCACGTCGACATCCGCGGCGGACAATCCGGAATTGGCGAGAGCGGCCCGGATGACGCGTTGTTGGGAAGGCCCGTTCGGCGCGGTCAGACCATTAGAGGCACCGTCCTGATTGACAGCGGAACCGCGGACCACAGCGAGTACGCGGTGACCGTTTCGGCGCGCGTCGGAAAGCCTCTCCACGAGAAGCATTCCGACGCCCTCGGAGAATCCGGTGCCGTCGGCGGCACCCGCGAAGGCCTTGCAGCGCCCGTCGGCGGCCAGGCCCCGCTGACGGGAGAAACCGACGAACAACGACGGGGTGGCCATCACTGTCACACCACCCGCCAGGGCGAGATCGCACTCGCCGCTGCGCAGAGCCTGCGCCGCGAGATGCAGCGCCACCAGCGACGACGAGCAGGCCGTGTCGACGGTGACCGCGGGCCCCTCCAGGCCCAGGACGTACGACACCCGGCCGGACAGGACCGCGCCGGCGTTGCCGGTGGCCAGGTAGCCCTCCAGGCCTTCGGAGGCCCCGAACAGCACGGCCGAGTAGTCGGAGCCGTTGGTGCCGGCGAAGACGCCCGTACGCGAACCGGCGAGTGCCGCCGGGTCGATTCCGGCGCGCTCGACGGCCTCCCACGAGGCTTCCAACAACAGCCGCTGCTGAGGATCCATCGCTAATGCCTCACGCGGATTGACACCAAAGAATTCGGCATCGAACTCACCTACGTCGTAGAGGAACCCGCCATTCCGGGTGTATGTGGTCCCAGCGTTGTCGGGATCGGGATCGAACAACACCCCTAAATCCCAGCCCCGATCCGCAGGAAACGCGCCCATGCCGTCGCCGTCCGCGCTGACCAGCCGCCACAGGTCCTCCGGGGAGCCGACGCCGCCCGGGTAGCGGCAGCTCATGCCGACGATGGCGATCGGCTCGTCGGCCGCCACCGGGGTCGTCGGGGCCGGGGTGGCCGGTCCCGGGTCGGTGTCCAGGAGTTGTTCGCGCAGACGGGCGCTGAGGGCGTGCGGCGACGGGTGGTCGAAGACCATGGTGGCCGGCAGGCGCAGGCCGGTGGCGCGGGCCAGCCGGTTGCGCAGCTCGACGCCGGTCACCGAGTCGAAGCCGAGTTCCTGGAAGGTGCGGCGCGGCTCGACCGCCTCCGGTGACGGGTAGCTGAGCACCGCGGCCACCTGGGCGCGGACCAGGTCGAGCAGCGTGCGCCGCTGGTCCGCCTCGGACTGGCCGGCGAGCTGCCGGGCGTACCCGTTGGTGGGTGTCGCGGCCGGGTCGTCGGCCGCGGTCGTCGCGGCGCGCGACAGCAGTTCCCGCACCTCGGGCACCGCGTCGAGCAGCGGGGCCGCGCGGGTGGCGGTGAAGGCGACGAAGTACCGCTCCCAGGCGATGTCGGCGATGGCCAGGTACGTCTCGTCGTGGTCGACCGCGCCGCGCAGCGCCTCGATTGCGAGCGCTGGTTGCATGCCGGGCATGCCGTGCCGGTCGAGCAGGTCGCCGAATCGGCCGTCGGCGAGTCCGCCGCCGTCCCAGGCGCCCCAGGCCACCGAGAGGGCGTGCCCGCCGGCCGCGCGACGCTGCTGGGCGAGCGCGTCGAGGTAGGCGTTGGCCGGGGCGTAGTTGCCCACGCCGGAGCTGGCGAGGGTGCCGGCCACCGACGAGCAGAGCATGAAGACGGCGAGGTCAAGGTCGCGGGTCAGCTCGTCCAGGTTGGTCGCGGCGGTCATCTTGGCGTGCAGGGCACGCGACATCCGGTCGACGTCGAGGGCGTCGACGACGGTGTCGTCGATGGCGGCGGCGGTGTGCACGACGGCGGTCAACGGGTGCGCGGCCGGCACGTCCGCGAGGACCCGGGCCAGCGCGTCCCGGTCGCCGGCGTCGCACGCCACCACGGAGACCGTGGTGCCCAGTCCGGTGAGTTCGGCGGCGAGGTCGGCGGCGCCCGGCGCGTCCGGTCCACGGCGGCTGAGCAGCAGCAGGTGCCCGGCTCCGGAGCGGGCCAGCCAGCGGGCGATGTGACCGCCCAGGGCGCCGGTGCCGCCGGTGATCAGGACGGTGCCCTCGGGGTTCCAGCGGCGGGTCGGGGCCGTCTCGGCGAGCGGCGCGCGGACCAGGCGGCGGCCGAAGACGCCGCTGCTGCGCAGTGCCACCTGGTCCTCGCCGATGGCGCCGGAGACAACTGTGGCGAGCAGTCGTCGGGTGCGGTCGTCCAGTTCGGCCGGGAGGTCGACGAGCCCACCCCACCGGTCCGGGTGCTCCAGCGCGGCGACCCGCCCGAAGCCCCAGACCAGGGCCTGGGCCGGGTTGGTGACCGGGTCGGTACGACCGACCGACACCGCCCCCGAGGTGGCGCACCACAGGGGCGCACCGAGGTCGGCGATCCCGAGTGCCTGGGTGAGCGCGACAGTGGCGGCGAAGCCGGCCGGCACGTCCGGGTGGTCCGGCAGCGGCTGCTCGTCCAGAGCGAGCAGGGAGAGGATGCCTCCGGGCTGCGCGCCGCGCAGGGTGTCGGCCAGCGAGTCCCGGTCGGCGGTGCGGGTGTCGACCTCGACGGCGATGACCCCGGCGGCGTGCTGGCCGAGGGCGTCGAGGGCCGCGGTGACCCGGTCGTCGTCGCGCCGCCCGGCGGGCACCAGGACCAGCCAGGTGCCGGCGGGGGCGCCGTCGGCGCCTCCCGGATGCGGGCGCCACGCGATGTGGTACCGCCAGGAGTCGACGGTCGCCTGGTCGCGACTGCACCGGTGCCACGAGGTGAGGCTGGGCAGGATCGGCTCGACCACCTCACCTCCGACCCCGAGGGTGGCGGTGAGCGCGTCGACGTCGGCCCGGTCCACGGCCGCCCAGAAGCCGGCCTCGGCCGGGGTGCCGCTGCCGGTGCCGGTGCTCGGGTCGGCGGCGCCGAACTCCACCTCCAACCAGAAGCGCTGGCGCTGGAACGGGTAGGTGGGCAGAGCGACGGTACGCGCGCCGGGGAACACCGCCGGCCAGTCCAGTCGGACGCCGTGCACGTGGGCCTCGGCCAGTGACCGGGTGAAACGGTCGAGGCCGCCCTCGTCCCGGCGCAGACTGCCGATGACGGCGGCGTCGTCGTCGTCCGTGCCGCCGAGCAGTTCGGTGAGCCCGCCGGTCAGGACGGGGTGCGGGCTGCACTCGATGAAGACGGTGTGCCCGTCGGCGCGCAGGCGTTCCACGGTCTGCGCGAAGAGGACCTGCTGGCGCAGGTTGCGGAACCAGTAGTCGCCGTCCACAGTCGTGGTGTCCAGCGGCTCGCCGGTGACAGTGGAGTAGAACGGGATGACCGCCGGGCCGGGCGTGAGCCCTTCCAGGGCGGCCAGCACGGCGTCGCGGATCCGCTCCACGTGGGCGGAGTGCGAGGCGTAGTCCACGTTGATCCGCCGGGCTCGTACGCCGTCGCGCTCGCACTCGGCGAGCAGTTCGTCCAGGGCGTCCGCGTCGCCGGCGACGACCACCGACGCCGGCCCGTTGACCGCGGCGACGCTGATCCGACCGGGGTAGGTCTCCAGTCGTCGCCGCACCGCCTCGGCGGGAGCCGCGACCGAGACCATGCCGCCGAGCCCGGACAGCGCCGACAGGGCCTGGCTGCGCAGCGCGACGACCTTCGCACCGTCCTGAAGGGACAGTGCGCCGGCGACGACCGCGGCGGCGATCTCGCCCTGGGAGTGGCCGACGACCGCGGCCGGGGTGACACCGTACGAGCGCCACAGCTCGGCGAGCGAGACCATGACCGCCCAGAGCGCGGGCTGCACCACGTCGACAGGCTTCAGCACGGCCGGGTCGGTGGAGCGCAGCACGTCGAGCAGGGACCACTCGGTGTGCGGCCGCAGAGCCGCGGCGCACTGCTCGATCCGCGCGGCGAACACCGGCGCGTTGTCCATCAGCTCGGCGGCCATCCCCACCCACTGGGAGCCCTGGCCGGGGAAGACCAGCACCGCGCCGGTCGCCTCACCCCGGGAGGCGTACGCGTCCGCGGTGTCCGGCCCCTGGTCGGCGAGCGCGTCCAGGCGCTCGCGCAGGCTCGCCAGGTCGCGGCCGACCAGCACGGCCCGGTGTTCCAGGGCGGCCCGGGTGGTGGCCAGGGAGAAACCGACGTCCGCCGGATCGACGGGTCCGGCGGTGTCCAGGTGGGTGGCGAGGCGGCGGGCCTGGTCGCGCAACGCCGCCTCGGTACGCCCGGACAGCACCCAGGGCAGGGCTGCTCCGGCCGGCGCCGGGGTCACCGGCTCCGACGACGGGGCGGGGGCCTCCTCCAGGATCACGTGCGCGTTGGTGCCGCTGACCCCGAAGGCCGACACACCACCGCGCCGGGGCAGCCCGGTGTCCGGCCACGGCAGGCGTTCGGTGGCCAGCGCGACAGTTCCCGCCGACCAGTCGACCTGCGGGGTGGGCTCGTCGACGTGCAGGGTGGGCGGGACCACGCCGTGCTGGATGGCCAACGCCATCTTCATCATGCCGGCGATGCCGGCGGCGGCCTGGGTGTGGCCGATGTTCGACTTGACCGACCCGATCAGCAGGGGCCGCTCGGCGGCGCGCTGCTTGCCGTAGGTGGCGATCAGGGCCTGTGCCTCGATCGGGTCGCCGAGGGTGGTGCCGGTGCCGTGGGTCTCGACCACGTCGACCTGCGCTGCGGTCAGCTTCGCGTCGGCGAGCGCCTGACGGATCATGCGCTGCTGGGCGGGGCCGTTCGGGGCGGTGAGACCGTTGGACGCGCCGTCCTGGTTGAGGGCGCTGCCGCGGACCACCGCGATGACCGGGTGGCCCCGGCGCTGCGCGTCGGAGAGCTTCTCCAGCAGCACCAGGCCGACGCCCTCGGCCCAGCCCGTGCCGTCGGCGGACGCGGCGAACGGCTTGCAGCGGCCGTCGCGGGCCAGGCCGCGCTGCCGGCTGAACTCGACGAACGGGGTCGGCGTCGACATGATCGCGACGCCACCGGCGAGGGCCAGGGAACACTCGTCGCGGCGCAGCGCCTGGGCCGCCAGGTGCACGGCGACCAGCGACGACGAGCAGGCGGTGTCGATCGTGACGGCCGGCCCCTCCAGGCCGAGGGAGTACGCGATGCGCCCGGACACCACGCTGGTCGAGCTGCCGGTGAGCAACTGCCCCTCGATGGCGTCCGGCGCGCTCATCAGCACCCGGGCGCTGTAGTCCTGCATGGTGACGCCCGCGTAGACACCGGTGCTGGTGCCGCGCAGCGACAGCGGGTCAATCCCGGCGCGTTCGAAGGTCTCCCACGCCGACTCGAGCAGCAGTCGCTGCTGCGGGTCCATGGTGAGCGCCTCGCGCGGCGAGATCCCGAAGAACGCGGCGTCGAACTCGCCGACCTCGTCGATGAACCCGCCATGCCTGGTGTACGTGGTGCCGCGGTGCTCCGGGTCGGGGTCGTAGAGCTCCTCCACGTTCCATCCCCGGTCGGCGGGGAACTCGGTGATGCCGTCCCGACCGTCGGCGAGCATCCGCCACAGCTGTTCCGGGCTGTTCACACCGCCCGGGAAGCGGCAGCTCATCGCGACGATCGCGATGGGCTCCTGGTCGCGTGACTCGACGGCCTGCAGCTGACGCTTGGTGCGCCGCAGATCAGCGGTGACCTTCTTGAGGTAGTCGAGAAGCTGCTGCTCATCGGCCATCGTTCGGCCCTCCCCTAGGACGGAAGTGGTGGATCACGGGAATTCGAGTTCGTTGTCGATCAGGTCGAAGATGTCCTCGGCGGAGGCGCTGTCGAGGTCGGCATCGTCGGACGTCGCCGCGGCGGGCACGGCCGAGGCCGGTTCCACGGCGGCGAGAAGTTCCCGCAGCCGGGCCGTGATGCCGGTGCCGGCCAGCGCCTCGGCGTCCAGCGCCGAGATGGCGCCGGTCAGCCGGTCGAACGCGACGTGCACGGCGTTGCCGTCCGGCTCGGCGCCGGTGGTGAGTTCCTTGCCCAGGTGCTCGGCGAGCGCCTGTGCGTTCGGGTAGTCGAAGACGAGCGTGGCGGGCAGCCGCAGCCCCGTCGCGCCGTTGAGCCGGTTACGCAGCTCGACGGCGGTCAGCGAGTCGAAGCCGAGTTCCTTGAAGGCGCGGGTGGCTTCGATCGGCTCCGAGGCGGGGCGGCCGAGGACCACTGTGGCGTGCCCGCGTACCAGATCGAGCAGGATCCGCTGCTGGTCCGCCGCGCCCAGCCCGGTCAGCCGCCGACCCAGGTCGTCGCCGGTCTCGGCGGCGGCGGCCGCTGCCCGGCGGGCCGGGGCCCGCACCAGGCCACGCAGCAGTGGCGCAACGGCGCCGCCCTGCCCGCGCAGGATCCCGGTGTCGATGTTCGCCGGGACCAGGATCGCCTCGTCGTGCCGTAGTGCCGCGTCCAGCAGGGCGAGCCCCTGCCCGGCGGTGAGCGGGGCCATCCCACCGCGGGCCATCCGGGCGTGGTCGGTCGCGTCCAGGTGACCGGTCATTCCACTGGCGTCGGCCCACAGGCCCCAGGCCAGCGCCACCGCGGGTAGTCCCTGGTCGCGCCGGTGCTGGGCGAGGGCGTCGAGGAACGTGTTCGCCGCCGCGTAGTTGGCCTGCCCGGCGCCGCCGAACGTGCCGGCGCCGGCGGAGAAGAGGACGAACTCGGCGACCGGCGCCGAGCGGGTCAGCTCGTGCAGATGCCAGGCGGCGTCCACCTTGGGCCGCATCACCTCGTCCAGGCGCTCCGGTGTCAGCGAGCCGACCACACCGTCGGCGAGGACGCCGGCCGCGTGCACCACAGTGCTGAGCGGGTGCTCGGCCGGGATGCCGGCGAGCAGCCCGGCCAGGGCGTCCCGGTCGGCGGTGTCGCAGGCGACGACCCGGGCCTGGGCGCCCAGCTCGGCGAGTTCCGCGCACAGCTCGGCGGCGCCGGGAGCCTGCGGACCGCGCCGGCTGGTGAGCAGCAGGTGCCGGCGGCCCTGTCGGGCGAAGTGCCGGGCCATCAGCGCGCCGAGCGTGCCGGTGCCGCCGGTGATCAGCACGGTGCCCTCGGGGTTCGGCCGGGGCGGCAGGGTGAGGGCGATCTTGCCGATGTGCCGGGCCTGGCTGAGGAAGCGGAACGCCTCCGGCGCGCGACGCAGGTCCCAGGTGCGCAGCGGCATCGGGCGCAGGTGCTCGGCCGCGAAGAGTGTGATCAGGTCGGTCCAGATCTCGCGGATCCGCTCGCCGCCGGCCTCAATGAGGTCGAACGCCTGGTAGCCGACGCCGGGGTGCTCGGCGGCCACGGTGTCGGCGTTGCGGATGTCGGTCTTGCCCATCTCGACGAACCGCCCTCCGCGGGGCAGCAGCCGCAGCGACGCGTCGATGAACTCACCGGCCAGGGAGTCGAGGACCACGTCGACGCCGCGGCCGTCGGTCGCCGCGAGGATGCGCTGCTCGAAATCGAGGCTGCGCGACGAGGCGATCCGGTCGTCGGCGAAGCCGTTGGCGCGCAGCACGTCCCACTTGCCGGGGCTGGCGGTGCCGAACACGTCGGCGCCGAAGTGCCGGGCGAGTTGGACGGCGGCCATGCCGACGCCGCCGGTCGCGGCGTGCACCAGCACCGACTGCCCGGCGCGCAGGTGGCCGGCGTCGACCAGGCCGTAGTAGGCGGTGAGGAACGCGACCGGCACGGTGGCGGCGACCGGGTACGACCAGTCGTCGGGGACCTTGGCGATCATCCGGTGGTCGGTGACGCCGATCGGTGCCATCGAGCCGGAGAAGAGGCCCATCACCCGGTCGCCGACGGCGTAGCCGCTCACACCCGGCCCCACCTCGATGATCTCACCGGCCGCCTCGTTGCCGAGCACCTGCTGGTCGGGAACCATGCCGAGGGTCAGCACCACGTCCCGGAAGTTCAGGCCGCTGGCGTGGATGCGGACGCGCACGTGACCGTCCGGCAGGTCCCAGCCGATCTCCGGGCAGGGCAGCAGCTCCAGGTTGTCGAAGGTGCCCCGCTCGCGTACGTCGAGGCGCCACGGCTCGTCGCCGTCCGGCAGGACCAGGGCGGAGGTGGTCGCGGCGCGGGCCAGGCGCAGCGCGTGCGCGGTGCCACCCCGCAGCGCGACCTGCGGTTCCCCGGTGCCGGTCGCGGTGACCAGCGCGGCCGCCGAGGCGGCATCGCCGTCCAGGTCGGCGAGTTGGAGCCGGTCCGGGTTCTCCGCCTGCGCGGCGCGGATCAGACCCCACAGGGGGGCGTGCACCAGGTCCTCGATCGGGTCCTCGGGGCCGGTCGACACGGCATGGCGGGTCACCACCACGAGCCGGGCGTCCGGGCCGGCGAGCCAGTCCTGCAACAGTGCGAGGAAGGAGTGGGTCGCGCTGGTCGCGGCCGTGGCGACGGCACCCGCGGTGCCGCCCGGGCCGAGGGGCGCGATGACCAGGTCGGGGCGCCGACTCGCGTCGTCGGCGACATCGGCGTACGCCACGACGTCGTGCCCGGCCTCCGCGAGGGCAGCGGACACACCGATCTCGTCGGCGCCGAGGATCGCGACGAGGGCCGGAGCACTGTCGGCGGGAAGGGTCAGCGGGGTCCAGTCGAGACGGAACAGCGAGTCCCGGGCCGGGTCGTCGGCCGCCTCCAGGGCGCCTGCGGCGATCGGGCGCAGCACGAGCGAGGCGATCGACAGGACCGGGCTGCCGGTCTGGTCGGCGGCGAGCACCGAGACGGTGTCGGCGCCCAGCGGACGCAGCCGGACGCGCAGCACCTCCGCGCCGGTCGCGTTCAGGTCCACGTCGGTCCAGGAGAACGGCAGCAGCCCGCCCTGTTCCGGTCCGGCCGGTCCGAGGGCCAGGCCGATCGGGTGCAGTGCCGCGTCGAGCAGCGCCGGGTGCAGCCCGTACGCGTCGGCGTCGGTCCCCCGGGGCAGCGCGACCTCGGCGTACACGTCGTCGTCGGAGCGCCAGATCGCCCGCAGTCCCTGGAACGCCGGGCCGTAGCCGTAGCCACGGGCTTCCAGGTCCGGGTAGAAGCTGTCCACCGGCACGGCTTGCGCGCCGGCGGGGGGCCAGACCGGGAGAGGTTCCGGGGCTTCCGGTCGGGTGGTGCTGAGCAGACCTGTCGCATGCCGGGTCCACTGCTGTTCGGCGTCGGCGGTGTCCGGCCGGGCGTAGAGGGTGAACGCCCGGTCCGGCCCGTCCCCGGCGGCGTCAACCACCGCCTGTAGTGCCACACCGGCCTGGTCGGGCACGATCAGCGGCCGTTCCAGGGTGAGGTCGGCGACGATCGCGCAGCCGAGCTGGTCGCCGATCCGGATGGCCAGGTCGAGCAGCGCGGTGCCGGGGACCACCAGGCGGCCGGAGACGCGGTGGTCGGCGAGCCACGGGTGCGTGGTGAGGGATAGCCGCCCGGCGAAGATCGTGCCGTCGGCCCCGGCGAGTCCGAGGGCCGCGCCGAGGACCGGGTGGGTGACGGGGGCCAGGCCGAAGGCCGAGGCGTCGCCGTGCGGCCGGGTGCTGGGGCGCGGCCAGTAGCGCTGGGTCTGGAAGGCGTAGGTGGGCAGTTCCACGACGGGGGCTGCCGGGATGACGGTGTGCCAGTCGACGGGTGCGCCGCGCACCCACGCCTCGGCCAGCGACCGGACCACCTGCTCGGGCCCACCCTCGCCACGACGCAACGTACCAACCGTGGCCACCTCGGCGGTGTCAGCGATCGCGCCGGTCAACACCGGGTGAGCGGAGACCTCGACGAAGATCCGGTGTCCGGCCGCGTATGCCGCTTCGACCGCCAGATCCAGCCGGACCGGCTGACGCAGATTGCGATACCAGTAGTCGGCGTCCATCACGCCGCCGTCCTCCACTGTGGAGAACACGGGCACCGCACCGGGTTGCGCTCGCACCCCGTCGAGCAGACGGGCCAGTTCCGTTTCCACGGGCTCGACCAGAGCGCAGTGCGAGGCGTAATCGACCTTCACCCGCTTCGCCCGCACCCCGGCCGCCTCCGCGGCGGCCAGGAACGCATCCAGGTCAGCGCCGGCCACGGCGACGCTGGTCGGGCCGTTGACCACCGCAACACTCACACCGTCGGTCAGCAGAGGTGTCACCACGTCCAGGCCGGCGTTGACCGACACCATCCCACCACTGCCCGACAACGCGAGCAGAGCCTGACTGCGCAACGCGACGACCTTGGCGGCGTCGCTCAGTGACAGCACCCCGGCCACACAGGCCGCAGCGATCTCACCCTGGGAGTGGCCGATCACCGCGTCGGGGGTCACACCCCTGGCCCGCCACACCTCCGCGAGAGACACGTGCACCGCCCACAGGACCGGCTGGACCACGTCGACACGCTCCAGCGGATCGTCGGAGCGCAGCACCTCCAGCAGGTTCCAGTCCACGAACGGATCCAGCGCCGCCGCGCACTCCGCGATCCGCGCCGCGAACACCGGCTCCGCATCCAACAACCCCACGGCCATGCCCACCCACTGCGAACCCTGACCCGGGAACACGAACACCACGCCCGAGTCCGGGTGGGCCGCACCGGAGACCACCGAGCCCGACGGGACACCATCCGCCAGCGCCTGCAGGCCAGCGGCAACGTCCGGCCCCAGCACCACCGCCCGGTGATCGAACACCGACCGGGACGACAGCAACGAGTACGCCACCGACGACGCGTCCGCCGCCACTGTCGACAACCGCGCGGCCTGATCAGCGACCGCCGCCGCCGTACGCCCCGACAGCAGCCACGGCGCACCCGACCCCGTCACCTCTACCGGTACGACAATCGGCGCGGCGGGCGGCTCCTCGATGATCACGTGGGCGTTGGTGCCGGACATGCCGAACGACGACACCCCGGCCCGGCGCGGGCGCTCCCCCGCCGGCCACGGCCGCGCGTCCACCAGCAGCTCCACCGCGCCCGCCGACCAGTCCACGTCGGGCGTCGGCTCGTCGACGTGCAGGGTGCGCGGCATCGTCTCGTGCCGCATGGCGTGGACGACCTTGATGATGCCGGCGACACCGGCGGCGGCCTGTGCGTGACCCATGTTCGACTTGATCGAGCCGAGCCACAGTGGCTGGTCGGCGGCCCGCTCCTGACCGTAGGTCGCCAGCAGCGCCTGCGCCTCGATCGGGTCACCGAGGGTGGTGCCGGTGCCGTGCGCCTCCACCATGTCCACGTCGGCCGCGGAGAGCCCGGCGGCGGCGAGTGCCTGGAGGATCACCCGTTCCTGGGCGGGCCCGTTGGGCGCGGTCAGTCCGTTCGAGGCGCCGTCCTGGTTGACCGCGGTGCCCCGGACCACGGCGAGCACCCGGTGCCCGTTGCGGACCGCGTCGGAGAGTCGCTCCACCAACAGCATGCCGGCGCCCTCGGCCCAGCCGGTGCCGTCAGCGGCGGCGGCGAACGCCTTGCACCGGCCGTCACCGGCGAGGCCGCCCTGGCGGGAGAACTCGACGAACGTGCCGGGGGTGGCCATCACGACCGCGCCGCCGGCCAACGCGAGGCTGCACTCACCACGTCGCAGTGCCTGTGCGGCCAGGTGCAGTGCCACCAGCGACGACGAGCAGGCCGTGTCGACGGTGACCGCCGGCCCTTCCAGGCCCAGCGTGTAGGCGACCCGCCCGGACGCGACGCTGGCCGCGTTGCCGGTGGCCAGGTAACCGTCGAGGCCGTCGTCGGCGGCGCCCATCAGCAGTGTCGAGTAGTCGTGTGAGTTGGTGCCCGCGAACACACCGGTCCGCGATCCGGACAGCGACGCCGGGTCGATGCCGGCCCGCTCGATGGCCTCCCACGACACCTCCAGCAGGAGCCGCTGCTGCGGGTCCATCGCCAGGGCCTCGCGGGGGCTGATCCCGAAGAACGCGGCGTCGAAGTCGGCGACGGCGTCGACGAACCCGCCCTGCGCGGTGTGCGACGAGCCCCGGTCGTCCGGGTCCCCGGCCAGGGCGGCCAGGTCCCAGCCACGGTCGTCGGGCAGCCCGGAGACCACGTCGGCGCCGTCGGCGACGATCCGCCACAGGTCCGCCGGGGTGCTGATCCCGCCCGGGTAGCGGCAGGCCATCCCGACGATCGCGATCGGCTCGCGGTCCGCGGCTTCGAGGTCGCGCACCTGGTCGCGGGTGCGCTGCAGTTCGTTGATCACCTTTTTGAGTGATTCGCGCAGGCGTAGTTCGTCCGCCATCAGAACGCTCCTTGATCGGGCCGGCGGGGCAGGATGTCCGGCGTTACAGACCGAGGTCGTTGTCGACCAGGTCAAACAACTCGTCGTCGGAGGCGTCGGCGAGGGCGTCCGGGACGCCGTCGGTCTCGGCCCCGCCGGTGTTCAGCTTCGCCAGCAGGCTCTGCAGGCGCAGGACGATGCGGGCTCTGCCGCTGTCGTCGCCGTCGCGGCTGGTCAACGCCAGTTCGAGCCGGTCGAGTTCGGCCGCGGTGGGCAGGATCGTCGCGGTGTCGGGCAGGAGTTCGTTCTTGAGGTACCGCGCGAGCACGGTCGCGGTGGGTCGGTCGAAGACCAGCGTGGCGGGCAGTTTGAGGCCGGTTTCCCGGCTCAGGTGGTTGCGGACCTCGACGGCGGCGAGCGAGTCGAAGCCGAGTTCCCGGAACGCCCGGGTCGGCGGGATGCTGTCCGCCGAGGAGTGACCGAGCACTGTCGCCGCCGCCGTGCGTACCAGATCCAGCAGGTGCTTCTCCCGGTCCTGCTCGCCCAGGGCCGTGAGGTGGTCGCGCAAGGCCGTCACCGTGTCGGTGCCCGCCTGCGGGCGGTCGCCGTCCGCGTCGGCCAGGGCGTCGCGGGCCTCCGGCAGGTCGGCGAGCAGGCTGCTGTGCCGGGCCATCGTGTACGCCGGGGTGAACTTCGCCCAGTCGACGTCGGCGACAGTGGTGGTGGCGTCGGTGCCACCGACCGCCCGGGCCAGGGCCCCGATCGCCGCCCCCGGATCGAGTGGCAGCAGTCCGCGTCGGCGCAGGCGGTCCTCGACCGCGGGGTCGTCGGCCATGCCCGCCCCGGCCCAGGGCCCCCAGGAGACCGCGGTGGCCGGGAGCCCGGTCGCGCGCCGGTGCTCGGCGAGAGCGTCCAGGTAGGAGTTGGCCGCCGCGTAGCCGCTCTGACCGCCGCTGCCCCAGATCCCGGCGATCGAGGAGAACAGCACGAACGCGTCGAGGTCGTGGCCGGCGAGCAGCTCGTCGAGGTGGGTCGCCCCGTCCACCTTCACCCGGGTGACCGCCTCGAATTCCTCGGCGGTGCAGTCGTCCAGCGAGGTGGGGTGGTCGACGCCGGCCGCGTGCACGACGGCCCGCAGCGGGGTGGGTTCGGCGTGAACTGCGAGGAGCAGGTCGGCGACCGCGGACCGGTCGGTGACGTCGACCGCCGCGATGGTCACCCGGGCGCCGAGGCTCTGGAGTTCGGCGGAGAGTTCCGCGGCGCCGGGCGCCGCTGTTCCGCGCCGGCTGGTCAGGACCAGGTGTTCCGCGCCGGACCGGGCGGCCCAGCGGGCGACGTGCGCGCCGAGACCGCCGGTGCCGCCGGTGATCAGGACGGTGCCGTTCGGCTGCCAGGATGTGCCGTCGGCGTCGGAGGTGACCCGGACGAGGCGGCGTCCGTGCGTACCGGTGCGGCGGATGGCCACCTGGTCCTCGCCGCTGGCGGCGAGGACCGCGACCAGGTCCCTGGCGGTACGCTCCTCGATCTGCTCGGGCAGGTCGACGAGCCCTCCCCAACGCCGTGGGTGGTCGAGGGCGACGGCCCGGCCGAAGCCCCAGACGGTCGCCTGGGACGGCCGCCGCAGCGGGTCGGTGCGGTCGACGGTGACCGCACCCCGGGTCAGGCACCAGAGTGGGGCGCCCGCACCGCCGCTGTCGCCGAGTGCCTGCAGCAGGCGCAACGTCGACAGCGCGGGGTCGGTGCCGTTGTCGCCGAGGGCCTGGAGGGAGACGACACCGGCCAGGTCGGGGGTCTCCGAGACGATCTGCCAGAGCTGGTCGGTGAGCACGCCCCGGTCGGTGACGGTGTCGTCGACGGTCGTGGTGATGACGTGCGCGCCGTGCTCCTCCAGGGCGGTGCGCACCCATCGGGTGTCGTCGGTGGGCGACACCAGCAGCCAGGTGCCGGTGAGGGCGGGTGTCGCGCCGGAGGTGAACGGCTTCCAGGTGACCCGGTAGCGCCAGTTGCGGACGGTGTCGTGCTGCCTGCTGCGCTGCCGCCAGGTGGAGAGGACCGGCAGGGCGGCGTCGAGCGCCTCGCGGGCCGCGTTGTCGAGGTCACCGGCGATCAGGTCGAGGTCGGCGCGTTCGACGGCGTCCCAGAAGCGGGCGTCGGTGGGGTGCTCGCCGCGGGCGGTGGGCCGCACGGTGTCCGGCCAGTAGCGCTCGTGCTGGAAGGCGTAGGTGGGCAGGTCGACGCGCCGCGCGCCGGGGTAGCACCGGGTCCAGTCGACCGCGACGCCGCGCACGAAGACCTGGGCCAGGGCGGTGAGCAGGGTGGTCGGTTGGTCGCGGTCAGAGCGTTGCACGGGTACGAACACCGCGTCGGAAACGCAGTCGGCGCCCATGGCCGACAGGACCCCGTCCGGGCCGATCTCCACAAACGTGCTGACACCCAGGTTCTCCAGGGTGGCGATGCCCTCGGCGAACCGCACGGCCTCCCGTACGTGCCGCACCCAGTAGTCGGCGTCCTGCGCCTCCGCTACCTGCCCGGTCAGGTTCGACACCACCGGGATCCGCGGCTCCGCGTAGCTCAACGTTGACGCGACCTGCGCGAACTCGGTGAGCATCGGCTCCATCAGCACCGAGTGGAACGCATGGCTGACCCGCAACCGCTTGTACTTCTCAAAGTGGGCGGCGACAGCGGACACCTCGTCCTCCGTGCCGGACAGCACCACCGAACGGGGACCGTTGATCGCCGCGACGGACACCCCGTTGGTCAGCAGCGGCAACACCTCAGCCTCGGTGGCCCGCACCGCCACCATCACCCCGCCGGTCGGCAGGGCCTGCATCAACCGACCCCGCGCCGCGACCAGCTTCGCCGCGTCGGCCAGGGACAGCACCCCGGAAACATGCGCGGCGGCGATCTCACCGATCGAATGCCCCACCAGGTAATCCGGAGTGACACCGAACGACTCGACCAGGCGGAACAACGCCACCTCGACCGCGAACAGCGCCGCCTGCGTGTGGACCGTCTGGTCCAGGGCCTCCGCGTCGTCGGCGATCACGTCGCGGATCGGCCGGTCGAGGTGGATGTCCAGGTCGGCGCAGGCCGCGTCGAACGCGTCCGCGTACACCGGGAAGGCCTCGACCAGGTCCAGGCCCATGCCGGGCCGCTGCGAACCCTGACCGGAGAAGACGAAGGCCAGCTTGCCGTCGGAGATCTCGCCGGTCACCAGGCCGGCGGCCGGCTTACCGGCCGCTGCCGCCGCCAGGGCGTCGGCGTGCTGGGGGCCGAGAACCACCAGGCGTTCGGTCAGCGCCGCGCGGGTGGTGGCCAGCGAGTGCCCGACGTCGATCGCGTCCGGCTGCTCCCCGCCGGTGACCCAGGTCAGCAGGCGCGCGGCCTGGTCGCGCAGCGCGCCGGGGCTGCGTGCGGAGAGCGTCCACGGCACGATGCCCGCCTGCGGCCGGTGCCGGACCGGCGGATCGGCGTCGACGGCAGGTGGCTCCTCGATGATCACGTGAGCGTTGGTGCCGGACATGCCGAATGAGGAGATGGCGGCGCGGCGCGGGTGGTCGCCGGCCGGCCACGCTCGCGCTTCGGTGAGGAGTTCCACCGAGCCGGCGGACCAGTCCACGTGCGGGGTCGGCTCGTCCACGTGCAGGGTTCGCGGGAGGGTCTCGTGTCGCATCGCCTCGACCATCTTGATGATCCCGGCGACGCCCGCGGCGGCCTGCGAGTGGCCGATGTTCGACTTGATCGAGCCGAGCCAGAGCGGCTGGTCCTTCGGGCGGTCCTGGCCGTAGGTGGCGAGCAGCGCCTGTGCCTCGATCGGGTCGCCGAGCACGGTGCCGGTGCCGTGTGCCTCCACCGCGTCGACGTCGGCGGTCGTGAGGTCGGCGGCGGCGAGAGCCGCCCGGATCACCCGCTGTTGCGCGGGGCCGTTCGGGGCGGTCAGGCCGTTGGAGGCGCCGTCCTGGTTGATTGCACTGCCGCGGACCAGGGCGAGGACCTGATGGCCGTTGCGTCGGGCGTCGGAGAGGCGTTCCACCAGCAGGACGCCCACGCCCTCGGCCCAGCCGGTGCCGTCGGCGCCCGCGGCGAACGACTTGCACCGGCCGTCGGCGGCGAGGCCACGCTGGCGGGAGAACTCGGTGAACGTGCCCGGGGTGGCCATCACGATCGCGCCGCCGGCGAGGGCGAGATCGCACTCACCGGACCGCAGCGCCTGCGCGGCCAGGTGCAACGCGACGAGCGACGACGAGCAGGCGGTGTCCACCGAGACGGACGGCCCTTCCAGACCCAGCGCGTAGGACACCCGGCCGGAGATGACGCTGGCGGCGTTACCGGTGGCCAGGTAGCCCTCCACGGCATCCGGCGCCGCCATCAGCAGGGTCGGGTAGTCGTGGCTGTTGGTGCCGGTGAAGACGCCGGTGTGGGTGCCGCGCAGGGCTACCGGGTCGATGCCGGCCCGCTCCACCGCCTCCCAGGACGTCTCCAGCAGCAGGCGCTGCTGCGGGTCCATGGCGAGCGCCTCCCGGGGCGAGATGCCGAAGAACCGCGCGTCGAAGTCGGCCACGCCGTCGAGGAAGCCGCCGGCTGCGGCGTACGAGGTGCCGCGGGCGTCGGGGTCGGCGTCGTAGAGAGCGTCCAGGTCCCAGCCTCGGTCGGCGGGCAGACTCGAAACGGCGTCGGTGCCGGTGTCGACCAGTCGCCACAGGTCCTCCGGCGAACCGACCCCACCGGGGTAGCGGCAGGCCATGCCAACGATGGCGATCGGTTCGTTGGCGGCGGCCGTCACCCGCGTCTCCGGGGTGGCACCGTCGTCGGAGCCGAGCAGGGCGGCCAGGTGGCCGGCGAGCGTTGCGGCGTTCGGGTAGTCGAAGACGACGCTGGACGGCAGGTGCAGACCGGTCGTGGTGACCAACCGGTTGCGGAGTTCCACAGCGGTCAGTGAGTCGAAGCCGAGTTCGCGGAAGGGTCGGTCGGTGCCGATGTCGGCGACGCCGCCCAGCCCGAGGACCGCGGCCGCTTCGGTACGGACCACGTCCAGGAGCCGCTTCGCGCGTTCGGTGGCACTGAGCCCGTCGAGGAAGGTGCTCTGCGCTGCGGTCACGTCCTCGACCGGGGTGTACACCTCATCGAGCAACGGACGCGACCTGGCCGAGGTGAACGACGCACCGAACCGCTCCCACTCGACGTCGGCGATCGTGACCGCCCGCTCCCCCGAACCCACCACCTGCGCGAACGCGGCCATCGCCAACTCCGCCGGCATCGGCGGCAACCCCCGACGACGCAACTGCACGTCATCCCCGGCCGCCGCGACCATCCCCCCACCAGCCCACGGACCCCACGACAACGCCGTACCCACCACACCACGAGCCCGACGCGCCGCGATCAACCCATCCAGAAACGCATTCGCCGCCGCATAGGCACCCTGACCACCCGAACCCCAAATCCCGGAGATCGACGAGAACACCACGAACGCGTCCAGGTCATCACCCAACAACTCATCCAGATGAACCGCACCCGCGACCTTCCCGCCGACCACCTCGTCCCACACCTGGGGCGTGAGTTCCGTCAGCAACGCCGACCGCTCCACACCGGCGGCGTGCACCACGGCCCGCACCGGTGTGTCCAGGTTCTGCAACAGCGCGGCGACCGCGTCCCGGTCGGCCATGTCACAGGCGGCGACCGTGGCACGCGCTCCGGCCGCCTCAACGGCGGCGACGACGTCCGCCGCGCCGGCAGCCTGCGGACCTCGCCGCGACACCAGCACGAGGTGCTCGGCACCCTGCTCGGCGGCCCAGACCGCGACCCGACCACCCAGCGAGCCCGTGCCGCCGGTCACCAGGACCGTCCCCGACGGCACCCAACCTGGCTGCTCACCGGTCACGGCGTCAGAGCGGACCAACCGCCGCACGTACACACCCGAGGACCGCACGGCCACCTGATCCTCGGCACCAAAGCCACCGGCCAACACCCGCACCAGTCGGGCACCCACCCGGGCGTCCCAGCTGGCCGGGACATCGACCAGACCACCCCACAGGTGCGGCATCTCCAGGCCGACCACCCGACCGACGCCCCACACCGCCGACGCTTCCGGGGTGACGGCGTCGGCGCGGCCCACGGATGCACCGCCGGTGGTCAGCACCCAGAGCGGAGCGACAACGTCAGCCCGCACCAGCTCCTGCACCAGGGCGAGGGTGAGTTCGGCCGGGTCGGTGAGCCCGGTCTCCAGGGCGAAGAGTGAGACGACGCCGGTCAGGTCCTCCGGCAGGTCGCCGAGGACGGCGGCGATGACGGCCGGGTCGGCGGTCGGGGCCAGTTCGACGCTGATGACGTCCGCTCCGGCGCCCGCCAGGGTGGTGGTGATGCCCGCGCCGGTGCCGGTGGCGCCGATGACCAGCCAGGAGCCGGTCAGGCCTGCCGCTGTGTCCCCGGTCGCCGAGCGCCACTCGACGCGGTAGCGCCGGTCGTCGAGGAGGTGGCCGTCCTGGCGCTTGCGGTGCCACTCGACCAGGGCCGGGAGCAGGTCACCGGCGCTGTCCACGGTGATGCCGAGCCGGTCCAGGTCGCCGTCCTGGACGGCTGCCCAGAAGTCGTCGTCGTGCACGCTGGCGCCGGACGCCCCTCCGTCGACGCCGGAGAAGACGTCGGCCAGGGTGGCGCTCGGCCAGTAGTCGCGGTGCCGGAAGGCGTAGGTGGGCAGGTCGATGAGGCGACCGCCGGGGTAGCACTGCGCCCAGTCCACCGGGACACCGCGAACGAAGGCTTTGGCCAGGCCGCTGAGGAAGGTCAGCACCTGGTCGGCGGTCGCGCGCTGAAGGGGGACGAGCACGGCCCCGGTCACGCAGTCCGCTCCCATGGCGGCGAGTACGCCGTCCGGGCCGATTTCGAGGAAGGTGGTGACGCCGTCGGCCTCCAGCGTCGCAATGCCGTCGGCGAAGCGCACCGCCTCGCGGACGTGCCGGACCCAGTAGTCCGCGTCCTGCGCCGTCGCGACCTGTCCGGTGATGTTGGAGACAACGGGGATGCGCGGCGGGTGGTAGGTCAGTCCGCCGGCCACCTGGGCGAAGGCGCCCAGCATCGGCTCCATCAGCGAGGAGTGGAAGGCGTGGCTGACCCGCAGTCGCTTGGACTTCTCGAAGTGGGCGGCAACTGCGGCGACCTCGCCTTCCACCCCGGACAGCACCACCGAGCGGGGTCCGTTGATCGCGGCGATGTCCACGCCCTCGGTCAGCAGTGGCAGCACCTCGGCCTCGGTGGCCCGTACGGCGACCATGACGCCGCCGGCCGGCAGCTCCTGCATCAGGCGGCCTCGGGCCGCGACCAACGTCGTCGCGTCGGCGAGGGACAGCACGCCGGCGACGTGCGCGGCGGCGATCTCACCGATCGAGTGCCCCACAAGGTGGTCCGGGGTGACCCCGAACGACTCGACCAGGCGGTAGAGGGCGACCTCGTAGGCGAACAGCGCCGTCTGGGTGTAGAGGGTCTGGTCGAGCTCGACGCCGTCGGTGATCACGTCGCGCAGCGGGCGGTCCAGGTGGATGTCGAGTTCGGCGCAGGCCGCGTCGAATGCCTCGGCGAAGACCGGGTAGGTCTCGGCCAGCTCCAGGCCCATGCCGGGTCGCTGTGAGCCCTGGCCGGAGAAGACGAACGCGAGCTTGCCGTCGGAGACCTCGCCGACGACCAGACCGGCCGCGGAATCGCCGGCCGCGAGCGCGGCGAGGGCGTCGCGGTGGTCGGCGCCGAGCGACACAGCCCGGTACGGCAGGGCGGCGCGGTGCGTCGCGAGGGTGTGACCGACGTCGACGGGCTCGGTTTCGGGCTTCTGGTCGAGGTGGTTGGTGAGTCGGGCCGCCTGTGCGCGCAGGGCGTCGTGGCTGCGAGCGGAGATCAGCCACGGCACCACCGGGTGCGGTGCGCCGACCGGCTGGTCGGTCGCGGCCTCGACGGTCGGGGGTTCTTCCAGGATCAGGTGGGCGTTGGTGCCGGAGAATCCGAACGAGGACACACCCGCGCGCCGTGGCCGGTCGGTCTGCGGGTGCCAGGGGCGGGTCTCGGTGAGCAACCGCACCGCACCGGCCGACCAGTCGACCTGCGGAGTCGGCTCGTCCACATGCAACGTCGCGGGCAACACATTGTGCTTCAGCGCCTGGACCATCTTGATCACACCCGCCACCCCGGCGGCGGCCTGGGTGTGACCGATGTTCGACTTCACCGACCCCAACCACAACGGCTCACCACCAGCACGGTCCTGCCCATACGTGGCCAACAACGCCTGCGCCTCGATCGGATCACCCAACCTGGTGCCCGTGCCATGCGCCTCCACCACATCAACATCAGCAACACCCAGGCCCGCGCTGCCCAACGCCGAACGAATCACCCGCTGCTGCGACGGACCATTCGGCGCCGTCAAACCATTCGACGCACCATCCTGATTGACCGCACTACCCGCCACCACCGCCAACACCGGATGCCCAAGACGCACCGCATCCGACAACCGCTCCACCACCAAAACACCAACACCCTCACCCCACGCCGTGCCATCCGCCGCCGCCGCGAACGCCTTACACCGCCCATCACCGGCCAACCCCCGCTGCCGCGAAAACTCAATAAACGTCCCCGGCGTCGACATCACCGTCACACCACCAGCCAGAGCCAAACCACACTCCCCCGACCGCAACGCCTGCACCGCCAAATGCAACGCCACCAACGACGACGAACACGCCGTATCAACAGTGACCGCCGGACCCTCCACCCCAAGAACATAAGAAACCCGACCCGACAACACACTCGCCGCATTACCCGTCCCCAGGAAACCATCAGCCTCCCGCGGCACCGCCAACAACAACGTCGAATAATCCTGACCATTGGTCCCCGTGAACACACCAACCGGAGAACCCCGCAAACCCAACGGATCCACACCCGCCGACTCCAACGCCTCCCACGACACCTCCAACAACAAACGCTGCTGCGGATCCATCGCCAAAGCCTCACGCGGCGACACCCCGAAAAACGACGCGTCGAACCCCGCTACACCCCCCAAAAACCCACCCGACGACACATACGACGTCCCGAACGACTCCCCATCACCGACCAACCCCGACAGATCCCAACCCCGATCCGACGGAAACTCCACCACCCCATCACCACCAGAAACCACAAAATCCCACAACTCATCCGGCGAACCCACACCACCCGGAAAACGACACGCCATCCCCACAATCGCCACCGGCTCATCCACCACCACCGACGACGGCACAACCTCCGAACCAGAACCCTCATCCCCACCCAACAACGACCCCAAAAACCCCGCCAACACACCCGCCGACGGATAATCAAAAACAACACTCGACGGCAACAACAAACCCGTCACAGCGGCCAACCGGTTGCGGAGTTCCACAGCGGTCAGTGAGTCGAAGCCGAGTTCGCGGAAGGGTCGGTCGGTGCCGATGTCGGCGACGCCGCCCAGCCCGAGGACCGCGGCCGCTTCGGTACGGACCACGTCCAGGAGCCGCTTCGCGCGTTCGGTGGCACTGAGCCCGTCGAGGAAGGTGCTCTGCGCTGCGGTCACGTCCTCGACCGGGGTGTACACCTCATCGAGCAACGGGCGCGACCTGGCCGAGGTGAACGACGCGCCGAACCGCTCCCAGTCCACGTCGGCGATCGTGACCGCCCGCTCCCCCGACCCCACCACCTGCGCGAACGCGGCCATCGCCAACTCCGCCGGCATCGGCGGCAACCCCCGACGACGCAACTGCACGTCATCCCCCGCAGCCGCGACCATCCCCCCACCAGCCCACGGACCCCACGACAACGCCGTACCCACCACACCACGAACCCGACGCGCCGCGATCAACCCATCCAGAAACGCATTCGCCGCCGCGTACGCACCCTGACCACCCGAACCCCAAATCCCGGAGATCGACGAGAACACCACGAACGCGTCCAGGTCATCACCCAACAACTCATCCAGATGAACCGCACCCGCGACCTTCCCGCCGACCACCTCGTCCCACAGGTCGGGGGTGGTGTCGGTCAGCAGCGCGGACCGTTCGACGCCGGCGGCGTGCACCACGGCCCGCACCGGACTGTCCAGACTGTCGAGCAGGCCACGAACCGCGTCCCGATCGGTCATGTCACAGGCGGCGACCGTCACCTGCGCACCCGCCGCCTCGACCGCAGCGACAACATCGGCCGCGCCCGCGGCTTGGGCACCCCGTCGCGACACCAGCACCACGTGCTCGGCGCCGTGCTCGGCGGCCCAGACCGCGACCCGACCACCCAGCGAGCCCGTGCCGCCAGTGACCAGGACCGTCCCCGACGGCACCCAACCTGGCTGCTCACCGGTCACTGCGGCCGAACGGACCAACCGCCGCACGTACACACCCGAGGACCGCACCGCCACCTGATCCTCGGCACCGAAACCACCGGCCAACACCCGCACCAGCCGGGCACCCACCCGCGCATCCCAGCCGGCGGGGACATCGACCAGACCACCCCACAGGTGCGGCAACTCCAGACCCACCACGCGACCCACACCCCAGACCGCCGACGCTTCCGGGGCGATGGTGTCGGCGCGGCCCACGGGTGCACCGCCGGTGGTCACCACCCACAGCGGGGCGGTAACGCTTGCGCCACTCAGCTGCTGCACCAGGGCGAGCAGTTCGGCTCCGGTGTCGGGCGAGGCGACGATGCCGGCGATCGGTGCGGACAGGTCACCCAGCTCGGTCGAGCTGTGCGCGCGGAGCACCTCGGCTCCGGCTTCGGTCAGGGTCCTCGCGAGGGAACCGACAAGGCTCTCGTCGGCCCGATCGGCGCCGACGATCAGCCAGCGGCCGTCGAGGGTGTCGGCGGCCTCTCCGGTGACCGGCCGCCAGGTGGCCCGGTAGCGCCAGCCGTCGACAACTTCAGCGTCCTGGCGCTTGCGGCGCCACTCGACCAGGGCCGGGAGCAGGTCACCGGCGCTGTCCACCGTGATACCGAGCCGGGCCAGGTCACCGTCCTCGACAGCGGCCCAGAAGTCGGCGTCGGCCGGCTCGCCCGCGTCGGTGACGGCCACCGGCTCGGGAACGCTCGGCCAGTAACGCTCGTGCTGGAAGGCGTAGGTGGGCAGGTCGATGAGGCGTCCGCCGGTCAGGCACGAGGTCCAGTCCACCGCGACGCCGCGCACGAAGACCTGGGCCAGGGCGGTCAACAACGCGATCGGCTGGTCCCGGTCAGAGCGTTGCACGGGTACGAACACCGCGTCGCTGACGCAGTCCGCGCCCATCGCGGACAGCACGCCGTCCGGGCCGATCTCCACGAACGTGCTGACACCTGCGGACTCCAGGGTGGAAATGCCGTCAGCGAACCGGACCGCCTCCCGCACGTGCCGCACCCAGTACGCGGCGTCCTGCGTCTCCCCGAGCTGACCGGTCAGGTTCGATACCACCGGGATCCGGGGCTGCCCGTAGGTCAACGCCTCCGCGACCTGTGCGAACTCGGCGAGCATGGGCTCCATCAACACCGAGTGGAAGGCATGGCTGACCCGCAGGCGCTTGGACTTCTGGAAGTTCGCCGCCACCGCGGCAACCTCGTCGGCCACGCCGGACAGCACCACCGAGCGGGGACCGTTGATCGCCGCGACCGACACCCCGTCGGTCAGCAGCGGCAGCACCTCAGCCTCGGTGGCCCGAACCGCCACCATCACCCCACCCGACGGCAGGGCCTGCATCAGTCGGCCCCGGGCGGCGACCAGCTTCGCGGCGTCGGCGAGGGACAGCACCCCGGCGACATGCGCGGCGGCGATCTCACCGATCGAGTGACCGACCAGGTAGTGCGGAGTGACACCGAACGACTCAACCAGGCGGAACAACGCCACCTCGACCGCGAACAGCGCCGCCTGCGTGTAGACGGTCTGGTCCAGGGCCTTGGCGTCGTCGGCGATCACGTCGCGGATCGGCCGGTCCAGGTGGATGTCCAGCTCGGCGCAGGCCGCGTCGAACGCGTCCGCGTACACCGGGTAGGTCTCGGCCAGCTCCAGGCCCATGCCGGGTCGCTGTGAGCCCTGGCCGGAGAAGACGAAGGCGGTGCGCCCGCCCTGCGCGGTGCCGGTGACCAGACCGGGAGCCGCAGTTCCGGCGGCGAGGGCGCTCAACGCGGCCTGCCGATCCTCAGCCAGGACGACAGCCCGGTGCGCGAGGGTGGCGCGAGCGGCCAGCGAACGACCGACGTCTGCCGGCTCGGTTTCGGGTCGCCTGTCGAGGTGGTTGGTGAGTCGGGCCGCCTGTGCGCGCAGGGCGTCGTGGCTGCGAGCGGAGATCAGCCACGGCACCACCGGGTGCGGTGCGCCGACCGGCTGGTCGGTCGCGGCCTCGACGGTCGGGGGTTCTTCCAGGATCAGGTGGGCGTTGGTGCCGGAGAATCCGAACGAGGACACACCCGCGCGCCGTGGCCGGTCGGTCTGCGGGTGCCAGGGGCGGGTCTCGGTGAGCAACCGCACCGCACCGGCCGACCAGTCGACCTGCGGAGTCGGCTCGTCCACATGCAACGTCGCGGGCAACACATTGTGCTTCAGCGCCTGGACCATCTTGATGACACCCGCCACCCCGGCGGCGGCCTGGGTGTGACCGATGTTCGACTTCACCGACCCCAACCACAACGGCTCACCACCAGCACGGTCCTGCCCATACGTGGCCAACAACGCCTGCGCCTCGATCGGATCACCCAACCTGGTGCCCGTGCCATGCGCCTCCACCACATCAACATCAGCAACACCCAGGCCCGCGCTGCCCAACGCCGAACGAATCACCCGCTGCTGCGACGGACCATTCGGCGCCGTCAAACCATTCGACGCACCATCCTGATTGACCGCACTACCCGCCACCACCGCCAACACCGGATGCCCAAGACGCACCGCATCCGACAACCGCTCCACCACCAGAACACCAACACCCTCACCCCACGCCGTGCCATCCGCCGCCGCCGCGAACGCCTTACACCGCCCATCACCGGCCAACCCCCGCTGCCGCGAAAACTCAATAAACGTCCCCGGCGTCGACATCACCGTCACACCACCAGCCAGAGCCAAACCACACTCCCCCGACCGCAACGCCTGAACCGCCAAATGCAACGCCACCAACGACGACGAACACGCCGTATCAACAGTGACCGCCGGACCCTCCACCCCAAGAACATAAGAAACCCGACCCGACAACACACTCGCCGCATTACCCGTCCCCAGGAAACCATCAGCCTCCCGCGGCACCGCCAACAACAACGTCGAATAATCCTGACCATTGGTCCCCGTGAACACACCAACCGGAGAACCCCGCAAACCAAACGGATCCACACCCGCCGACTCCAACGCCTCCCACGACACCTCCAACAACAAACGCTGCTGCGGATCCATCGCCAAAGCCTCACGCGGCGACACCCCGAAAAACGACGCGTCGAACCCCGCTACACCCCCCAAAAACCCACCCGACGACACATACGACGTCCCGAACGACTCCCCATCACCAACCAACCCCGACAGATCCCAACCCCGATCCGACGGAAACTCCACCACCCCATCACCACCAGAAACCACAAAATCCCACAACTCATCCGGCGAACCCACACCACCCGGAAAACGACACGCCATCCCCACAATCGCCACCGGCTCATCCACCACCACCGACGACGGCACAACCTCCAAACCAGAACCCTCATCCCCACCCAACAACGACCCCAAAAACCCCGCCAACACACCCGCCGACGGATAATCAAAAACAACACTCGACGGCAACAACAAACCCGTCACAGCGGCCAACCGATTCCGCAACTCCACAGCAGTCAACGAGTCGAAACCGAGTTCCTTGAACGGTTGGTCGGCGTCGATCAGGCCGGCGCCGGTGTGCCCGAGGACGGCGGCGGCACTGGAGACCACCAGGTCGAGCAGCTCGCGGGACCGCTCCTCGGCGCTCATCGCGGCGTACCGACCGGCGGCGGGCGCAGCAGGCTCCGCGGTGGCGGCCTGGAGGCGAAGGTGGTCGGGCAGCGCGCTGACCAGGGGGCGGACGCGGGCCGACGCGTACATCGGGAGGAAGCGGTCCCAGTCGACGTCGGCGATGGTCACGCAGGTCTCGTCGTGGTCGAGGACCGACTGGAGGCCGGAGAGAGCCAGCTCCGGGTCGAGGGTGAGCAGGCCACGCCGGCGTAGCTGCTCGGTGATGTCCGGGTCGTCGGCCATGCCACCGCCGGCCCAGACGCCCCAGGCGACCGAGGTGGCTGCGGCACCACGGGCGCGGCGCCACTGGGCGAACGCGTCGAGGAAGGCGTTGCCCGCCGAGTACGCGGCCTGTCCGCCGCTGCCCCAGACGCCGGAGATCGAGGAGAACAGGACGAAGGTGCTGGGTTCGTCGCCGAGCGCGGCGTCCAGGTTGATCGCACCGGCGACCTTGGCGGCCAGGACCGCGTCGAGGTCGGCGCCGGTAGCGGTGGCAAGGTCGGTGTGGTGGTCGACGCCGGCGGCGTGCACCACGGTGCCGATCCGCTCGCCGTCCGCCCGCAGTCGCTCGACCAGCCGGTTCACCTCTGCGGGGTCGGCGACGTCGCAGGCGGTGACGGTCACCCGGGCGCCGTGACGGCGGACCTCGGCGGCCACCAGATCGGCGTCGGGGGCGTGGATGCCCCGGCGGCTGACCAGGACCACGTGTTCGGCGCCGCGGACCGCGACCCAGCTGGCCACCCGGGCACCGAGGCCGCCGGTTCCGCCGGTGATCAGGACGGTGCCGCGCGGCAGCCACGCGTCGCGGGGCGCGGCGGCGGTGTGCGGGTCACGCAGCAGGCGACGTACGTAGGTGCCGGAGCCGCGTACCGCGATCTCGTCCTCGCCGCTGCCGTGCAGCGCGGCGACGACCCGTTCGGCGGCGCGCTGGTCCAGCTTCTCCGGCAGGTCGATGAGGCCGCCCCAGAGGTGGGGGCGTTCCAGGCCGAGGACACGGCCGAGACCCCAGGCCAGGGCCTGGCGGGGCGCGTCGAGGTGGTCGGCGCGGCCGGTGGAGACGGCGCCCCGGGTGGCAGCCCAGAGTGGTGCTTCCAGACCCGCGTCGGCGCAGGTCTGCGCGACGGTCAGGAGGGTCGCCGCCGGGTCGAGCGCGGGGTCCAGGGCGAGCAGGGACAGGATGCCGTCGGTGGGCCCGGCGGCGCGCAGTCGCTCGGCGAGAGCGCCGCGCTCCGGTGTCACGGTGAGCACTGTGGTGTCGCCGAGGGCGGTCAGCAGCGTCGCGTTGACGTCGACGTCGACGCTGGTCAGCACGAGCCAGCGACCGGTGGTCGGCGTGCGGGGCGAGCCGGTCAGCGGCTCCCAGCCGATCCGGTAGCGCAGCGTGTCGAGCACCGCGTGGGTGTGCCGTCGCCGCCGCCACGCTGAGAACGCCGGCAGCAGCGCTTCCAGGGTCTCGCGGTCCTCGTCCGAGCCGAGGCCCAGGGTTTCCGCGAGGAAGGCGGTGTCCTGGCGCTCGATGGCCGACCAGAAGTGCCCGTCGGCCGGATCGCCGGCCGTTTCCGTCCGCTCGGCGGGCGGCGAGGTGAGCCAGTACTGCTGCCGCTGGAAGGCGTAGGTGGGCAGGTCGACCATGCGCCCGCCGGTCAGGCAGGGCGTCCAGTCGACCGCGACGCCGCGCACGAAGACCTGGGCCAGGGCGGTCAACAACGCAGTCGGTTGGTCCCGGTCAGAACGTTGCACGGGTACGAACACCGCGTCCGCCACACAGTCAGCGCCCATCGCCGACAGGACCCCATCCGGACCGATCTCCACAAACGTGCTGACGCCCAAGCCCTCCAGGGTGGCGATGCCCTCGGCGAACCGCACCGCTTCCCGGACGTGCCGCACCCAGTAGCCGGCGTCCTGCCTTTCGGCGATCTGCCCGGTCACGTTCGACACCACCGGGATCCGCGGCGACTCGTAGGTCAACGTCTCCGCGACCTGAGCGAACTCGGCCAGCATCGGCTCCATCAGCACCGAGTGGAACGCGTGGCTGACCCGCAACCGCTTCGACTTCTTGAAGTTCGCCGCCACCGCGGCGACCTCGTCCTCCGTGCCGGACAGCACCACCGAACGCGGACCGTTCACCGCCGCGACGGACACACCGTCGGTCAACAGCGGCAACACCTCCGCCTCGGTAGCCCGAACCGCCACCATCACGCCACCGGCCGGCAACGCCTGCATCAGGCGTCCTCGGGCCGTGACCAGCGTCGCGGCGTCGGCGAGGGACAGCACCCCGGACACGTGCGCCGCCGCGATCTCACCGATCGAATGCCCCACCAGGAAATCCGGCGTCACACCGAACGACTCGACCAGCCGGAACAGGGCGACCTCAACCGCGAACAACGCCGCCTGCGTGTAGACCGTCTGGTCCAGGGCCTCCGCGTCGTCGGCGATCACCTCGCGGATCGGCCGGTCGAAATGACGGTCCAGCTCCGCGCAGGCCGCGTCGAACGCCTCCGCGAACACCGGGAACGACGCCGCCAACCCCAGACCCATACCTCGCCGCTGCGACCCCTGACCCGAGAACACGAACGCCGTCTTCCCACGCACCACCGACCCGATGACCGGCCCCGGCTCACCAGCGGCAACCGCCGCCAACTCCTCCGACCCGAACACCACCGCCCGATGCGCGTGCAACGACCGCGACGACACCAACGAGAACCCGACATCCACCGGATCCACACCCGCCACCGACGCCAACCGCGACGCCTGACCCCGCAAACCCTCCGGCGACCGGGCCGACAACACCCACGGCACCATCTCGTTGGTCGGGGGCCTCTCCTGGGCCGGGACCGCTGTCGAGGGAGGTTCCTCCAGGATGACGTGGGCGTTGGTGCCGGAGACCCCGAACGACGACACCCCCGCCCGGCGCGGCCGATCCTCGGTGCCGGGCCACGGCCGGGCCGTGGTGAGCAGTTCGACAGCTCCCGCCGACCAGTCCACCTGTGGCGTCGGCTCGTCCACGTGCAGCGTTCGCGGCATGGTCCGGTGCCGCATCGCCATCAGCATCTTGATGATGCCGGCGACACCGGCGGCGGCCTGGGTGTGCCCGATGTTCGACTTGATCGACCCCAGCCACAGCGGCTCGTCGGCGGAGCGGTCCTGGCCGTAGGTGGCGATCAGGGCCTGCGCCTCGATCGGGTCGCCCAGGGTGGTGCCGGTGCCGTGTGCCTCGACGAGGTCGACGTGCTCGGCGGGGACGCGGGCGTTGGCCAGGGCGCTGCGGATGACGCGCTGCTGGGCCGGGCCGTTCGGGGCGGTCAGGGCGCTGCTGGCGCCGTCCTGGTTGACTGCGGTGCCCCGGACGACGCCGAGGACGCGGTGGCCGTTGCGGACCGCGTCGGAGAGCCGTTCCAGGAGGAGCATGCCGGCGCCCTCGGCCCAGCCGGTGCCGTCGGCGGCGGCGGCGAACGACTTGCACCGGCCGTTGGTGGAGAGGCCGCGCTGCTTGCTGAAGTCGACGAACACGACCGGGGTGGCCATCACGGCGACGCCGCCGGCCAGGGCGAGAGAGCATTCCCCCTGACGCAGCGACTGGACCGCCAGGTGCAGGGCGACCAGCGACGACGAGCAGGCGGTGTCGACGGTGACCGCCGGCCCCTCCAGCCCCAGGGTGTACGCGACCCGCCCGGAGGCGACACTGCCGGAGTTGCCGGTGCCGAGGTAGCCGGCGACGTCGTCCGGGATGCTGCTCAGGTTGACCGCGTAGTCGTGGTACATGACGCCGGCGAACACCCCGGTACGGCTGCCGCGCAACCCGGTCGGGTCGATGCCGGCCCGCTCGAAGGTCTCCCAGGACGTCTCCAGCAGCAGGCGCTGCTGCGGGTCCATGGCGATGGCCTCGCGCGGTGAGATGCCGAAGAAGGCCGGGTCGAACTGGCCCGCCTCGTGCAGGAAGCCACCCTCGTGGGTGTACGACGTCCCGGGGTGGTCGGGGTCCGGGTGGTAGAGCGACTCCAGATCCCAGCCGCGGTCGACGGGGAACTCGGTGATGCCGTCCCGCTCGTCGGCGACCAGGCGCCACAGGTCCTCGGGCGTCTCCACACCGCCGGGGTAACGGCAGGCCATGCCGATGATCGCGATCGGCTCGCGATCGCGCTCCTCCATCTCGCGCAACCGCTGACGGGTGTCGCGCAGGTCGCTGGTGGCGCGCTTGAGGTAGTCCAGGAGCTTGGCTTCGTCGGCCATCAGAACGTCACTCCCCGTCGGTGTTTCATGCGGTCAGGCAATGCCGAGTTCGTCGTCGAGGAGGTCGAACAGCTCCTCGGCGGTGGCGCCGTGCAGGGCGCCGCTGTCGTGTGCAGGGTTGGCGCCGGCCCAGGCGTCGAGCAGGCTGTGCAGGCGGGCGGCGACCTTGGACCGGTCCGGGTCGTCGGCGCTGACGGCGGCCAGGCCCGCTTCGAGGCGGTCCAGTTCGCCGAGCACCGACAGGGCGGAGGCGGCGCGTTCGTCGAGCAGTTCGTCCTGCAGATAGCGGGCCAGCGCCGCGGGCGTCGGCTGGTCGAAGACGATCGTGGCGGGCAGTCGCAGACCTGCGGCGGCGGCGAGCCGGTTGCGCAGGTCGACGGCGGCGAGGGAGTCGAGGCCGCACTCGACCAGCCCGCGGTCGGGCTGGATGGCGTCGGCGGAGGCGTGACCGAGGACCGCGGCGACCTGGGTCTGCACCATCTCGAGCAGAATCTGCGGCCGGTCGGCGGGTGCCGCGCCGACGAGTCGCCGTTTGAGCGCCGCACCGGGCTCGGCGGCGTCGGCGGAGTTCTCCGCGACCCGGCGGGCGGGTCGACGGACCAGGTTGCGCAGCAGCGGCGGCACCGGGCCGTTGCCGGCCGCGACGGCCGGCTGCAACCCGATCGGCAGGACGACGGGAGTGCCGGCGCCCACCGCCGCGTCGAACGCGGCGAGGCCGGTCTCGGCGGTGAAGGGGGTGATGCCGAAGCTGGTCATCCGGCTGATGTCGGCGTCGCTGAGCTGCCCGGCCATTCCACCGCCGACCGCCCACGGCCCCCAGGCGAGGGAGATCGCGGCGAGGCCGTGGTGGCGGCGGTGCCGGGCGAGTGCGTCCAGGTAGGCGTTGGCCGCGGCGTAGTTGCCCTGTCCCGGGCCACCGAAGCTGCCGGCCGAGGAGGAGAACAGGACGAACGCGGTCAGGTCCCGGTCCTGGGTGAGCTGGTGCAGGTTGCGGGCGGCGTCGGCCTTGGCGGCCAGGACCGCGGCGACCCGCTGCGGGGTCAGGGAGGCGAGGACACCGTCGTCGACGATGCCGGCGGCGTGCACGACGGCGGTGAGCGGATGCTCGGCCGCGACGGCGGCGAGGGTATGGGCGAGCTGTTCGGCGTCGGCGGTGTCGCAGGCCGCCACGGTGACGGTCGCGCCGAGCCCGGCCAGCTGCCCGGTCAGTTCGGCGACACCGGGCGCGTCCGGTCCACGTCGGCTGGTCAGCAGCAGGTGCCGTACCCCGTGGGTGGTGACCAGGTGCCGGGCCAGCAGGCCGCCGAGGGCGCCGGTGCCGCCGGTGACCAGGACCGTGCCGTCCGGGTCGATGCCCAGGTCGGCGGGCGCGGCGGTGGCCCGGGTGAGCCGCGGCGCGTAGGCGCGGCCGTCGCGGACCGCCAGTTGCGGTTCGCCGCCGGCGAGGACACCGGGCAGGCTGGCCGCGGAGAGCGGCGAGTCGTCGACGTCGGCGAGCACGATCCGGTCCGGGTCCTCCGACTGCGCGGAGCGGATCAGGCCCCAGGCGGCGGCGTACGCCAGGTCGAGGGCGTCGACGGCGGGGTCCGGGTCGACCGCGCCGCGGCTGAGCAGGATCATTCGTGCCCCGGCGAAGGCGGGGTCGGCGAGCCAGCGTTGGGCGAGCGCCAGCCAGGCGTCGACCGCCGGGCCGGGTGCGGCCCCGCCGGCCTGCGCCGGGACGAAGACCAGGTCCGGTACGGCGCCCGAGGCGGCCAGCGCGTCCAGGTCCGGGTAGTCGTCGACGAGGGATCCGACGGCGGCCGCGGCGTCGGCCACGAACCCCTCGGGTGCGCCGATGACGGCGTACCGGCCGCCGGTGGGGGCGGCCTGCGGTTCGACGGGCGTCCAGTCCACTGTGAACAGCGGGGCCTCGTCGGTCGGCTGCCGTAGCTGGTTGACCGAGACCGGCCGCAGCACCAGCTTGCCGATCGTGGCGACCGGCTGCCCGGTCTGGTCGGCGAGGTCGATGCGGACCCCGTCGTCGCCGTTGGGGACGATCCGCACCCGGGCCACGGCGGCGCCGGTGGCGTGCAGGCCGATGCCGGTCCAGGAGAACGGCATCCGGCTCTGGGTGGGGCTCAGGCCCTGCTGCGCCTCGGCCGCCATGCCGAGGCCCATGGCGTGGGTGGCGGCGTCGAGCAGCGCCGGGTGCACGCCGTAGCGGGTGGCTTCGGTGGCGGTCGGCTCGGCCAGGGCGACCTCGGCGTAGATCTCCTCGCCGCGTTGCCAGGCCGCCCGCAGGCCCTGGAAGGCCGGGCCGTATCCGTACCCAAGCTGGGGCAGGAAGTCGTAGAGGAAGTCGACAGCGATCGGGGTGGCGTCGGTGGGCGGCCAGGTCTCGTCGGCGTCGGGTTCTGCGACCGGCACCGAGGAGGCGGTGCCGGCGGCGTGCCGGGTCCACGGACCGTTGTCGTCCCGGTCCGGGCGGGAGTGCACGCTGAGGGTGCGTCGGCCGTCGGCGTCGGCCGGGCCGACGCGGACCTGTAGCCGGGTTCCGGAGTCGTCCGGGATGACCAGCGGCGCTTCCAGGGTGAGTTCCTCGACCTGGCCGCAGCCGGCGTGGTCGGCGGCGTGCGCCGCCATTTCGACGAAGGCGGTGCCGGGCAGGATCGCGGTGCCGAGCACGGTGTGGTCGGTGAGCCAGGGTTGCTGGGCGGTGGCCAGTCGGCCGGTGAACAGCACCTCACCGGTGTCGGCGAGCGTCGTGACGGTGTGCAGCAGCGGGTGGCCGGTGCCGCTGTCAGCGGGATCGGCCGGGTCCGGACGCAACCAGTAGGGCTGGTGCTGGAAGGCGTACGTGGGTAGCGGGATGCGGCGTGCGTCGGAGCCGGCGTAGACCGCTGTCCAGTCCGGGGCGGCGCCGCGGGTCTGCAGCCGGGCGAGCGCGGTCAGGACGGTGACCGGCTCCGGGTGTCCGGTGCGAAGCGCGGCGACGGTGACCGCCGCCCGGCCGGGCTGGTCGGCGAGGGTTTCCTCGGCCATCGCGGCCAACACCGGGTCCGGGCCGAGTTCGAGCAGCGTACGGACCTGGCGCTGGTGGAGTGCGAGGACCGCGTCCGCGAAGCGGACCGTCTCCCGGGCGTGCCGCACCCAGTAGTCGGGCGAGGTGAGCTCGGCAGTGGTGGCGAGTTCGCCGGTCAGGGTGGAGACGATCGGGATCTGCGGCGGGTGGTAGGTCACCGCGGTCGCGGCCCGCCGGAACTCGCCGAGCATCGGGTCCAGGTGCGGCGAGTGGAAGGCGTGGCTGACCTGGAGCCGCTTGGCCCGCCGCCCGGTGTCGCGCCAGTGCGTCACGAGCTGTTCGATCGAGGCTTCGTCACCGGAGACCACAGTGGAGGTCGGTCCGTTGACGGCGGCGACGGTGATCCGGCCGTCCACCCCGTCGAGTGCGGCGAGCACCTCCGCCTCGCCGGCCTGGAGGGCGGCCATCGCACCGCCATCGGGCAGCGCCTGCATGAGTCGGCCGCGGGCTGCGACCAGGGCGGCCGCGTCGGCCAGGTCGAGGACGCCGGCCACGTGGGCGGCGCTCAGCTCGCCGATCGAGTGCCCGGCCAGGTAGTCCGGGACGATGCCCCAGTGGGCGAAAAGCCGGAACAGGGCGACCTCGACGGCGAACAGCGCCGGCTGGGTGTACTCGGTGCGGTCCAGCAGGTCGACGTGTGCCGGGTCGAGGACGAGGTCGCGGATCGACCGGTCGAGGTGGGCGTCCAGGTGGGCGCAGACCGCGTCGAACGCGTCGGCGTAGACCGGGTACGCGTCGTACAGCTCCCGGCCCATCCCGGCCCGCTGGCTGCCCTGCCCGGTGAAGAGCACCGCGGTTCGCCCGTCGACGGTGACGTCGGTGCTGAGCGCGGGAGCCGTGGTGTCGTCGCGCAGGGCGGTGAGGCTCCGGCGTACCTCGTCGAGGTCGGTCGCGACGATGGTCGCGCGGTGGTCGAGGGCCGCGCGGGTCGTGGCCAGTGACCAGCCGAGGTCGGTGAGGTGCGCGGCGGGCTCGTCGGTGAGATGGTCGAGCAGCGCCGCCGCCTGCGCCCGCAGGGCGGGGGCGGTCGCGGCGGAGAGCGTGACCGGTACGGCGGGAAGCGACCCACCGCCGGTCGGCGCCACCGGTGCCGGGGCCGCCGGGTGTTCCAGGATGACGTGGGCGTTGGTGCCGCTCACGCCGAACGACGAGACGGCGCCGCGCCGGGGACGACCGGTGTCCGGCCAGTCGCGGCTCTCGGTGAGCAGCTGGACGGTGCCGGCGGACCAGTCGACGTGCGGTGACGGCTCGTCGGCGTGCAGGGTGCGGGGCAGCACCCCGGCCCGCAGCGCGAGGACGGTCTTGATGACTCCGCTGACGCCGGAGGCAGCCTGGGTGTGCCCGATGTTGGACTTCAGCGAGCCCAGCCACAGCGGGTCGGCCTCGTGGCGGCCGGAACCGTAGGCGTTGATGACGGCCTGCGCCTCGATCGGGTCGCCGAGGACGGTGCCGGTGCCGTGCGCCTCGACCACGTCGACATCGGCGGGGGTGAGCCCGGCATCGGCGAGCGCAGCGTGGATGACCCGCTGCTGGGCGGGGCCGCTCGGGGCGGAGAGGCCGTTGGACGCGCCGTCCTGGTTGACCGCGCTGCCCCGGATGACGGCGAGGACCTGGTGGCCGTTGGCCTCGGCGTCGCGGAGCCGTTCGACGACCAGGACGCTGACGCCCTCGGCCCAGCCGGTGCCGTCCGCGTCCGCGCCGAATGCCTTGCACCGGCCGTCGGCGGCCAGGCCGCGTTGCCGGCTGAACTCGACGAAGACCATCGGGTTGCCGATCACCGCGACGCCGCCGGCCAGGGCCAGGTCACATTCGCCGCGCCGCAGCGACTGGGCGGCCAGGTGCAGGGCGACCAGCGACGACGAGCAGGCGGTGTCGACGGTGAGCGCGGGCCCTTCGAGGCCGAGCGCGTACGAGATGCGGCCGGAGATGACAGCGGTGGCGGTGCCGGTGAGCAGGTAGCCCTCGGTGCCCTCGGGGGCGTTGCGGACGCCGGCGCCGTAGCCCTGGCTCGACGCGCCGACGAACACGCCGGTCCGGCTGCCGCGCAACGAGTGCGGGTCGATTCCGGCCCGTTCGAAGCCCTCCCAGGCAGTCTCCAGGAGGAGCCGCTGCTGGGGGTCGGTGGCGAGCGCCTCGCGGGGGGAGATGCCGAAGAAGTCGGCGTCGAACTCGGCGGCCTCGTGCAGGAATCCGCCGGAGCGGGTGTAGCTGGTGCCGGGGTGGTCCGGGTCGGGGTGATAGAGGCCCTCCACGTCCCAGCCGCGGTCGGCCGGGAAGTCCCCGATCGCGTCGCGGCCGTCGAGCACCAGTTGCCACAGGTCGTCCGGGTTGCGGACGCCGCCGGGCAGGCGGCAGCTCATCGCCACGATGGCGACCGGCTCGTCGGTCGTGGCGGGAGCCGTGGTGGGGTTCGCCGACGGGGCCGGGACGGTGCCGGCCACCTCGTCGCGCAGCAGCCTGGCGATGGCCTGGACGTTCGGGTGGTCGAAGGCGAGCGTGGTGGGCAGCCGCAGGCCGGTCGCGGTGCAGAGCCGGTTGCGGAACTCGACGGCCGACAGGGAGTCGAAGCCGAGGTCGCGCAGTGCCCGGTCCGGGGTGACGGCGGAGGCGTCGGCGTGCCCGAGCACCGCGGCGGCCTCGCCGCGCACCAGGTCGACCAGGAACGTGTCGCGTTCTCCGGGTGTCATCCCGGTGAGTCGCTCGCGCAGCCCGGCGGCCTGGCTGTCGTCGTCGGGTGCCGCGGCGGACAGCGCGGTGCGGGCGTCGTCCAGGTCGGCGAGCAGGGCGCTGGGCCGTCCGACGGTGAAGGACGGGGCGAACCGGTCCCAGCGCACGTCGGCGACAGTGACGGTGGCCTCGCCGAGCCCGACCGCCTGCGCCAGCGCGACAGTGGTCTGCTCGGGCGGCATCGGCGGCAGGCCGCGGCGCAGCAGGTGGTCGGCCGTCTCCTGTTTGGTGGCCATACCGCCGCCGCCCCAGGCGCCCCAGGACACGGCGGTAGCGGCGCAGCCGCGGGCCCGGCGGGCCTCGGCGAGTGCGTCCAGGTAGGCGTTGCCGGCGGCGTACGCGATCTGCCCGCCGCTGCCCCAGGTGCCGGCGACGGAGGAGAACAGCACGAACGCGTCCAGGTCGTCGGGCTCGCCGAAGAGCCGGTCGAGGTTCGCCGCGCCGGTGACTTTGGCGTCGAGCACGTGGGCGAACTCGGCGAGGGTGACGTCGGCGATCGGCGTGTGCTGGGCGACACCGGCGGTGTGGATGACGGCACGGATCGGGTCGCCGGCGTCGGCGCTGTCGCGGACCAGCGCGGTGATCGCGTCGAGGTCGGCGACGTCGCACGCGGCGACGGTGACCCGCACACCGGATGCGGTGAGTTCCTCGGTCAGCTCGGCGGCCCCGGGCGCGGCCGGACCCCGCCGGCTGGTGAGGATGAGGTGGTCGGCGCCGTTGTGGGCGAGCCACCGGGCGAGTTCGGTGCCGATGCCGCCGGTGCCACCGGTGATGAGGACGGTGCCGGTCGGCTGCCAGGTGGGCGCGGTGCCGGTGGCGGCGCGGGTCAGCCGGCGGGCGAGGACACCGGACGAGCGCACGGCGACCTGGTCCTCGACGCCGTCGCCGGCGGTGATGCCGGTCAGGACCGCGCAGAGCCGGTCGGCGGCCCGCTCGTCGAGGGTTTCCGGCAGGTCGACGAGACCGCCCCAGGAGGCGGACTGTTCCAGGGCGGCGACCCGGCCGAGGCCCCAGACGAACGATTGCGGGACCCGGCGTACCGGGTCGGCCGGGCCGGTCGAGACCGCGCCACGGGTGGCCGCCCAGACCGGGGTCTGCGGGTGGGTCTCGCGCAGGGCGGCGAGCAGGGCGGTGGTGGCGGCGGTGCCCCGGGTGAGGGCCCGGTGCTGGTCGGTGGGGTGTTCGTCGAGGGCGAGCAGGGACAGGATGCCGACCGGGGCGGCGCCGTCGAGCGCCCGGGCGAGTTCCGCCTCGGGGGTGACGGTGACAGTCGCGCCGGCCCGGGTCATCCGGTCGGTGATCGTCGAGACCAGGTCCTGGTCGGTGTCCGCCGGCAGGAGCAGCAGCCAGCCGCCGTCGAGTCGCGGCTGCGGCAGGTCGGTGCGCGGTCGCCAGGTCACCCGGTAGCGCCAGGTGTCCAGCACCCGGTGCTCGCGGCGTCCCCGACGCCAGTCGCCCAGTTGCGCGACGGCGTCGTTGAGGTGGCCCATGCCGAGACCGGTCAGGTCCCCGTTGTCGACGGCCGCCCAGAACTCGGCGTCGACCGGGTCGGCGGCGACCAGCTCGGGGGCCGGGTCCGGCCAGAACCGGCGCCGTTGGAAGGCGTACGTGGGCAGGTCGGTGCGCCGGGCCTCGGGCAGCACGGTGGACCAGTCGACGGGGGCGCCGGCGACGTGCGCCTCGGCGAGCGCGCGGACGATCCGCCGCTGGTCGCCCTCGCCACGGCGCAGCGTGTGCAGGACCGGGGTGGTGACCGTGTCGCTGATCCCGGCGGTCAGCACCGGGTGCGGGCTGATCTCCAGAAAGAGACGGTTGCCAGCGGTGGCCGCTGCGGTGACGGCCTGGTCGAGGCGGACCGGGTTGCGCAGGTTGGCGTACCAGTAGCCGGCGTCGAGGGTGCCGCCGTCGGCGAGGGCGCCGGTGACGGTGGACAGGAACGGCACCGACGCCGGGCCGGGGGTGATGCGGGCCAGCGCGGTGGTCAGTTCGGCCGCGACCGGTTCCACGGCGTCGCAGTGCGAGGCGTAGTCGACAGCGACCCGTCGGGCCCGGACGCCCGCCGTCTCGCACCGGGTCAGGAAGGCGTCCACGGCCTCGGCCGGGCCGGCGACCACGACGGCGGACGGCCCGTTGACGGCGGCGATCGTGACGCCGTCGGCCAGCAGGTCCTCGACGGTGCCGAGCGGGGCGCTGACCGAGACCATGCCGCCGGTGCCGGCGAGCTGGAGCAGGGCCCGGCTGCGCAGCGCGACGACCTTCGCGCCGTCCTGGAGGGACAACGCGCCGGCCACGACTGCGGCGGCGATCTCACCCTGGGAATGGCCGATCACCGCCGAGGGGGTGACGCTGTGGCTGCGCCAGAGTTCGGCCAGCGACACCATCACGGCCCAGAGGGCCGGCTGCACCACGTCGACCCGGTCGAGCAGGCCGGGGTCGGCGGAGCGGAGCACGTCGAGCAGGTTCCACTCGACGTGCGGGCTGAGCGCGTCGGCGCAGGCGGCGATCCGGTCGGCGAAGACCGGCGCGGTGTCGAGCAGGTCGGCGGCCATCCCGCTCCACTGGGAGCCCTGGCCGGGGAAGACGAAGACCACCTCGGCGTCACCGACGGCGGTGCCGGTGACGACGTCGGTGTCGGTGGTGCCGCCGGGTGTGGCGAGGGCGGCGAGGCCGGCGCGGTGCCGCGGGCCGAGGACGACCGCGCGGTGGGCGAGCACCGAGCGGGCGGTACGCAGCGTGTGCGCGACGTCTGCCGCTGCGGTGCCGGCGCCGGGGCCGTCGAGGTGGGCGGCCAGCCGCGACGCCTGGTCCCGCAGGGCGTCGGCGGTGGCGGCGGAGATCAGCCAGGGAAGCTCCCCGGCGCTCGGTGCGACCGGCTCGGCCGGCTCCACCACCGACGCCGGCTCGGCGGCCGGTGCCTCCTCCAGGATGACGTGGGCGTTGGTGCCGGACATCCCGAACGACGACACCCCAGCGCGGCGCGGCCGCTCGCCGGTCGGCCAGGGACGTTCCTCGGTGAGCAGGCGTACGTTGCCGGCGGTCCAGTCGACGTGCGGGGTCGGCTCGTCGACGTGCAGGGTCCGGGGCAGCGTCTCGTGCCGCAGCGCCTCGACCATCTTGATGACACCGCCGACGCCCGCAGCACCCTGGGAGTGCCCCAGGTTGGACTTGAGGGAGCCGAGCCACAGCGGACGATCCTCGGGCCGGTCCTGGCCGTACGTGGCGATCAGCGCCTGGGCCTCGATCGGGTCACCGAGCACGGTGCCGGTGCCGTGCGCCTCGACGGCGTCCACGTCGGCTGTGGTCAGCCCGGCGTTGGCGAGAGCCTGCAACACGACGCGCTGCTGGGCGGGGCCGTTGGGGGCGGTGAGCCCGTTGGACGCGCCGTCCTGGTTGACGGCGGAGCCGCGCAGCACGGCGAGGATCGGGTGGCCGTTGCGTTGGGCGTCGCCGAGCCGCTCCAGCATGAGCAGGCCCACGCCCTCGGACCATCCAGTGCCGTCCGCGGCGCCGGCGAACGACTTGCACCGTCCGTCCGGGGCGAGACCGCGCTGGCGGCTGAAGCCGATGAACGCGGTCGGCGAGGCGAGAATGGTGGCGCCGCCGGCCAGGGCCAGGTCGCACTCGCCCAGGCGCAGCGCCTGACCGGCGAGGTGCAGGGCGACCAGCGACGACGAGCAGGCGGTGTCCAGTGTGACGGCCGGGCCCTCCAGGCCGAGCAGGTACGCGACGCGGCCGGAGATCACGCTGGGCGCGGTGCCGGTGAGGAAGTAGCCCTCGCTGCCCTCGGGCGGGTTCTGCTGGAGCAGCGAGACGTAGTCCTGGGTGCTCGGGGTGCCGGCGAAGATGCCGGTCCGGGTGCCGCGCAGGTGGTGCGGGTCGATGCCGGCCCGTTCGGTGGCCTCCCACGCGGTCTCCAGCAGCAGCCGCTGCTGCGGGTCCATCGCCATCGCCTCGCGCGGGCTGACGCCGAAGAACTCGGCGTCGAAGGCGGCCAGGTCGGCCAGGAAGCCGCCGTCGCGGGTGTAGCAGGTGCCCGGGTTGTCGGGGTCGGGGTGGTAGAGCCCGTCGAGGTCCCAGCCGCGATCGGTGGGGAATGCGCCGATGCCGTCGCGTCCCTCGGCGACCAGCTGCCAGAGGTCCTCGGGGCTGTGCACCCCGCCGGGATAGCGGCAGGCCATGCCGATCAGGGCGATCGGCTCGGAGCCGGCCGACTCCAACTCCCGAATGCGTTGACGCGCCTTGTGCAGGTCGGTCGTCACCCATTTCAGATAGTCCCGGAGCGTTTCTTCGCTTGCCATACGATGCCACCTCTTCAAGGCAGAGCGACCCGGAATAAGCTGGGCCGGAATACGGCGATCCGCAATCAGGACGCTATGGAAGCCCTGGTGGGCCAACAACCCCTGCGGGGTCGCGACGGACCCTCGCGCGCCCCGACGGCACCCCGATACCGGTCGGCCGGTAGGGGTAGGTAGGGGATATCTACGGGGGTGCCCCGGGAGTCATTCTCAATACACAAAGCACGGAGCAGAACGGGACGGCAGCGAGGAAGCGCCGATCCGGGCTCCGCCGGAAGGACCGGGTGACTCTTCGGGAGGGCAGAACAATGACCACGACGCTGTTGACGCCGATCGATGCTTCTACTGACACTTTCGGCCCGCCGGCCGAGCTGAGCAGGTTCCTGGGTCAGCACTACTTCAGCCACGACGCCGCCAACCCGGCGACCAACCCGCCGCTGGACTTCGAGAAGGCGGCATTCCACTCCCGGACGGTGGTGACCGCCGAGCAGCTCACCTCCGTGGTGCAGGTCAACCTCGTCGGTGGGCCAAGCGTCATCCCGCGCAGCCTCGTCGTCAGCAAGACACTGGCGGCGAACGAGAAGCTGAAGATCTGCCACCTGGACGGGTACGAGCACTTCGAGCGTGACGCGGAGCTGGCCAACGTGTTCGTCTGGTCGATGCGTACCTCGATGGCTTTCTGACCAGCGCCGCCGGCCTCGGTGCCACGGCCCCTGCGGGGGCATGGCGCCGAGGCCGGCGGCGTTGGTGGGTGGCGCGGTTCAGGCGAGCTGGCGGCGCAGCAGCCGCAGGGACCAGGTGGTGCTGAGGACCAGCAGGCCGATCGCGACCAGCGCGCCGATCAGCACGATCTGCTGGTCGTAGTTGCCACTGATCAGCTCACGCTCGGCCTCGACGACGTAGCTGAGCGGGTTGGCCCGGGACAGGTAGTACAGCCAGTCCGGGGCGCGGTCCATCGGCAGCAGCACACCGGACAGCAGCATCAGCGGCACGACGATGCCGCTGACCACCGGGGCCAGCGCGAACTCGTGCTTGAGTTTGAGCGCCAGGCCGTAGGAGGTGAAGCCGACCGCGACCGCGGTGATGGCGAGCAGGACCAGCCCGGCCAGGATCGGCAGTACGCCGGCCCGGAAGCCGAGGATGAACGCCAGCCCGATCATCAGGATGGCCTGGACGAGCAGAAGCACCACGTCCTTGAGGACCCGGCCGGTGAGCAGGGCGACCCGGCTGAGCGGGGTGACCTGCATCCGCTCCAGCACTCCGGAGCGGGTGTCCGGGATCAGGGAGAAGCCGGCGTTGGCGGTGATGAACAGGGCGAGCTGGATGAGCATGCCGGGGACGAACCACTGCCAGGAGCTGAGGCCGCTCTCGTCGGTGGTGTCGCTCAGCAACGGCCCGAACAGGACCAGGTAGACCAGGGGCACCGCGACACCGACGATCAGCGTGCCGGGGCTGCGGAGGGCGGGACGGACCGCCCGGTCGAACGTCAACCAGGTGTCTCGCAGGAACGACATGGGGATCCTCACTTCACAGGCCCGGGAACGCCGGGGCGGTCTCGCTGTCGCGAAGGCTGCGCCCGGTGACGGTCAGGAACACGTCGTCGAGTGTCGGCCGGCTGGTTCGCACCGAGAACACGTCGACGTTGATGCGGTCGAGTTCGCGCAGCAGGCCGGGCAGCACGCGGTCGCCGCGGGCGATGCGGAACCGGACGGTCGCGCCGTCGACGGTCACCTCCGTCGCGCCGTCGAGCCGCTCGGCGGCGGCGGCGGTTTCCGGGGACGCGGAGGTTTCCAGGGTCACCAGGTCGCCGTTGACCTGGGCCTTGAGCTCGTCGGCGGTGCCCTCGGCGACGATCCGACCGCCGTCGATGACGAGAATCCGGTCGCAGAGGCTGTCGGCCTCGTCCAGGTAGTGGGTGGTGAGGAAGACCGTCGTTTCGTAGTCGCGGCGCAGGTTGCGGATGTGGTCCCACAGGTTGCTGCGGCTCTGCGGGTCCAGTCCGGTGGACGGCTCGTCGAAGAAGACCACCGGCGGCCGGTGCAGCACGCCCATCACGATGTCGATGCGTCGCTTCTGGCCGCCGGACAGCGCACCGATCATGCGGTCCTCGAGGCCGGTCAGGTCGTACTGGTCCAGCATCTCGGCGACCCGGGCGCGGGCGACCGACGCGGACAGGCCCTGGAGTCGGGCGTGGGTGACCAGCTCCTCGCGGACCTTGTACTCGACGCCGGCCGAGGAGTTCTGGCCGACGTAGCCGATCAGCTTACGGACCCCGGCGGGGTCGCTGAGCAGGTCGCAGCCGCCGATGTTGGCCTCGCCGGAGGTGGGCCGCAGCAACGTGGTCAGCATCCGCAGCGTGGTGGACTTGCCGGCGCCGTTGGGGCCGAGGAAGCCGACCATCTCGCCGGAGGAGACGTCGAGGTCGATGCCGCGTACGGCTTCGACGGTGAACTTGTTGATCTGGAACGTCTTGGTCAGACCGCGCGCCTTGATCATCGGTGGTCTCCTCTCGACAGGGATCCCACCGTCGGCGGAAATCCTCGAAAACGGCGCTGGTACCGGCATTCGCCTATCGCAACCAGCATCGGGAGAGGCCTGTGCGCGGACAACCCTTAGCGGGCCCCCTAGCTCCCGTAGGCCAGCTCAGATGGCCCGTGATCCGGTCCGCGACCGTTCCGGTCGGCACCGGTCCGCGCCTACGATCGTCGTCGTGAGTGTTCCCGGCACGGTCCCGCACGGCAGGTTGTTGGCGATCAGCGATCTGCACGTCGGCTATGCCCGCAACCGGGAGACGGTGCTCGGGCTGCGCCCGGGGCACGCCGACGACTGGTTGATCGTCGCCGGCGACGTCGGCGAGAAGATGGCCGACGTCCGGTGGGCGCTGACAGTGCTTGCCGAGCGCTTCGCCACGGTGATCTGGGTGCCGGGCAACCACGAGCTGTGGACGCCCGCCGACGACCCGGTGCAGCTGCGTGGCGAAGAGCGCTACCGCGAACTCGTCCGGATGTGTCGTGACCTGGGCGTCGTAACGCCGGAGGACGACTTCCCGGTGTGGCGCGGGGCCGGCGGCCCGGTCGTCGTGGTGCCGCTGTTCGTGCTCTACGACTACACGTTCCGCCCGCCGGGCACCACGAAGGAGCAGGCGCGTCACTGGGCCGAGTCGGCCGGGATCGTCTGCACCGACGAGTTCCTGCTGCACGCGGACCCCTACCAGGGCGCCGACGACTGGTGTCGGGCCCGGTTGCGGGAGTCCGAGCGGCGCCTCGCCGCGTGCGATCCGGCGCTGCCGACCGTGCTGGTCAACCACTTCCCGCTGACCCGGGAGCCGACCTGGGTGCTGCGCTATCCGCAGTTCGCCCAGTGGTGCGGCACCACCGGCACCGCGAGGTGGCACCTGGAGCACCGGGCGGCCGTGGTGGTCTACGGCCACCTGCACATCCCGAGGACCACCCTGGAGGACGGGGTCCGCTTCGAGGAGGTCTCGCTCGGCTACCCCCGCGAGCAGGACCTGTACGGCCGGCACGGTGACCGGCTGCGTGTCATTCTTCCTGCCGGCGAACCGTCCTGACCGAAGCGGGCGCACCCCCGTCGCATGGTCGCTTCCCCAAGCCCGCCCTGCCCGGTTCGCGCCGGCCCGTTGGCCGTGCGCACCCCGCTGAGATGGCCCGCGCACACCGCGGCCCCGCCACGCGTCGACGCGGTGCGGGGCCTGGTGTGCGGGGTCAGACGGTCGCGGACAGGTCGAGTTCGAGGTGGGCCGGCAGGTCGGTACGCCCCACCACGCCGAGCTTGCGGTAGATGCGCGTCAGGTGCTGCTCCACGGTGCTCACCGTGATGTAGAGCTTGTCGGAGATCTCCCGGTTGGTGTAGCCGATCGCGGCCAGGGCCGCGACGCGGCGTTCGGCGTCGCTGAGCATCGCGGCGCTGCCTGTGACGCTCGGCTGTGCCGCGGCGGTCTCCTTGTCGTCCCAGCCGATGTCCCGCGAGAGCCGACGGAGCAGCGGCTGTGCGTCGCACTCCTCCGCCAGGGCCCGGGCCCGCCGGCCGATCATTCCCGCCCGCCGCGACTCACCCAGAGCGTGGTACGCCTCGGTCAGGTCGACGAGCACCCGGGAGTGCTCGTACCGGTCGGCGCCGGACTGCAACAGGTCGGCCGCCTGCCGCAGCAGCATCGGCCGGTGCCGCAGCTGGCTGGTCGCGGCGAGCAGGCGCAGCGCCGAGCCGTGCACGCGCGGCATGTCCTTGCCGCAGCGACCCAGCTGATCCTCGATGAGCCGGCGGGCCTGGTCCGGGCGTCCCATCCGCAGCAGCGCCTCGGCGGCGTCGGTGCGCCACGCCACCAGACCCGGAGCGTCCAGCTCCCAGGTGGTCATCAGCTCACCGCACTTCTGGAAGTCGCGCAGCGCCAGCGGCAGGTGGCCGGTGGCCATGCTGTAGCGACCACGCGCGTGCAGGTAGTGCAGCCCGTACCGGGTCTGGAACATCGTCTCCGGAACCGGCTGGTCCAACCACTCGGCGACCTCTTCGAAGCGACCCATCGCGGTGCAGGCCGTCACCAGGCTGGCCAGCGGCACACCGACGGCCACCCCCCAGCTGCTCGGCGGCATGATCTCCAGGGCCAGGCGGGCGTGCCGGGCCGCGCCGGGCAGGTCACCGAGGCGCAGAGCCACCTCGGCCCGGATCGCGGAGAGCCGGGCCTGCCGGCTGGGTGCGCGCCGGGTGTGCGCCTCCTCGATGAACAGGTCACACCACGGCGCGGCCTGCTCGGCGTGCCCGCCGTAGGTGAGGGTGAGCAGGGCGCTCTCCACCGTGTCCAGGCTCATCTCGTCGAGCCGGGAGCTGCGCAGGATGCGCTCGACGACCCCGGCCACGCTCTCCGACGGGGTGGCGCTGAGCACTGTGGACAGTGCGTTGGCAGCTTCCAGGCGACGGCTCGCCGAGACCGTGGAGACGGTCACCGGGGCCGGCCGGAAGTGCTGGGCCAGCGGCGCGTACGAGCAGCGCAGCCAGGGCCGGGTCATGGCCAGCTCACCGGCGGCGGCCGGGTCGAGGTCCACTCCGGTGGCCGCGAGGTGCTCCAGGATCACCTCCGCCTCGGCGAGTTGCCCGTGCCACAGCAGCGCCTTGGCCAGGATCACCGCGTCGCTGCCCTGGAGGAAGCCCTTGTCCAGGGCCCCGGCGAGCTCGGGCAGGTAGCTGCTGGAGGAGCTGGGGTTGACCCGCCACTCGGCACGTACCAGAGTGGTCATGATCTTGATCTTCTGCCGCTCGTCGGTGCAGGCCCGCCAGGCCAGCTTGAGGTAGCTGACGGCCGACTCCACCTGACCCTCGCGCAGGGCCTGCCGGGCTGCGTCCTCCAGCGCCGCCACTCCCCACGCCTCGCTGGCCTCCTTGGCGCACAGCAGGTGCTCGGCCACGACCCGCGCGGACGCGCCGCCATCGTAGGCGAGCACCGCCGCGCGCCGGTGCAGCTCCGCCCGCTCTTCCTGGTCGAATCCGGCGAGCACGGCGGCCGCGGCCGCCGGGTGCCGGAACCCACCGAGGGTGAAGATGCCGGCCGTGGTCAGAGCCCGCATGGCCTGCGCGACCACGCCGGCGTCGGTGCGCAGGAGCCGGTCGAGCGCTTCGGTGTCGGCGAGCACGGCGACGCCGCGGGCGACCTCCAGCAGCTGCGGATCGCCGCGGCGCAGGCAGGACACGACGGCCTGGGCGTACCGCTCCCCCACCACCACCTCGTCCGGCGCGGCGCCGGTCTCCTCGGTGGCGGTCTGGTAGTCCTCCAGCAGGCCGCTGACCAGCAGAGGGTTACCGCCGGTGAGCTGGTACCACTGGCCGGCGAGCCGTTCGGCGACCTCCGCGCCGACCGTCTCGGCGGCGAACTGCTGGACGCCGAGGCCGGTGAGCGGGGTCAGCTTGACCCGGCTGCCGTGCCCCGGGCGCAGCAGTTCCGCCTGCCAGGACGGTTCCGCGCTGCGTCCGAACTCGGTCTGGGTGAAGGCGACCAGGACCGGCGCGAACCGGGCGCGGCGGGCCAGGTACGCCAGGCAGACCACCGAGGCGCGATCGGCCTCGTGCACGTCGTCGACGAGCAGGGCCAGCGGGTAGCGCTCGGCCAGTTCCAGCAGGATGGTGCAGAGCCCGTGCACGATCTGCACGTCGATGTGCTCGTTGTCGTCGCGGTTGTCGGCGGCCAGGGCCGCTACCGTGCCCTCGTGCAGCAGGCTCATCGCCCGCTCACGCTCACGGTCCTGCAGGGGCGCGTCGTGGAAGAGCTGGCTGAGCAGCGCCAGGGGCAGGTTGCGCTCGGCGTGGGCGCCGCTCGCGGTGACCGCGAGTGCACCGATGTCGACCGCCCGGTCGGCCAGGGTGTGCAGTAGTTCGCTCTTGCCGGTGCCGACGGTGCCGGTGATCATCGCCACCCGGCCACGTCCCGCGACCGCCTCGGTGAGCAGACCCTCGAGGCCGGCCACCGCCTTGTCTCTTTCAACGAGTCCCATGTGGATCTCCCCAGGTCTGGTGTGGTGAACGGCCTCGATTGGTGTTCAGCCGGCCAGGTTGAGGCCGACGGTGCCGGCCAGGACCGGGCGCAGCCGGGGCGGCGCGGGGTGCATCGCCGGGGCGTCGAGATCCCCGACGGTTTCCAGGGCGTTGCCGGAGCGGAGGGCGCGGCTGAGCGCGGCGCGGACGGCGGCGAAGGCCGCGGTGTCCGGCTCGGCGTCGATGCCGACCCCCCAGACGGTACGGGTGCCGAGGCGACACTCGGCGTAGACGACCACGTCGTCGCGCTCGCACACGGCGCCGACCCCGGTGCGGTGCACGGCGCGCACGTCGATCCCCCAGGACAGCATCGTGGTGCGGATCTGCTCGACCGCGTCGGCCCGGGCGGCGCCGACGGTGAACCCGCCGCCGCCGACGTGCAGCTCGGTGGCGACCATGTCGCGGAAGCGCAACGGCACCGACAGCGGGCGCTGCACGACGTACTCCTTCAGGAACAGCTCCCCGATGCGGGCCGGTGGGATCTCCACCCCGGCGGCGTCGGCCTGCGCCTGGACCACGCCGGCGAATTCCAGCTGCAGGTCGCGCGGCAGGCGCAGACCGTGCCGGCTGGCCAGCACGTAGGCGACGCCGCCCTTGCCGGACTGACTGTTGATCCGCACCACGGTCTCGTAGGTGCGGCCGACGTCCTCCGGGTCCAACGGCAGGTACGGCACCTCCCAGGGCAGGTCGTCGACGGACGCGCCGATCGCCATCGCGGCCCGGGCTCGCTCGTCGAAGCCCTTCTTGATGGCGTCCTGGTGGGAGCCGGAGAACGCGGTGTAGGCCAGGTCCCCGCCGTACGGGTGGCGCGGGTGCACCGGCAGCTCGTTGCAGTACTCGACGGTGCGCCGGATCCGGTTGATGTCGGAGAAGTCGATGCCCGGGTCGACGCCCTGGGTGTAGAGATTGAGCCCGAGCGTGACCAGGCAGACGTTGCCGGCCCGCTCGCCGTTGCCGAACAGGCAGCCCTCGATCCGCTGCGCGCCGGCGAGGGTCGCCAGCTCCGCCGAGGCCACCCCGGTGCCACGGTCGTTGTGCGGGTGCACCGAGAGGCACACGTGCTCGCGGCGGGACAGGTTGCGGTCCAGCCACTCGATCTGGTCGGCGAAGATGTTCGGCATGGTCCGCTCGACAGTGGTCGGGAAGTTCAGGATGATCGGTCGGTCCGGCTCCGGTTGCCACACGTCCATGACCGCTTCGCAGACCTCGAGTGAGAACTCCAGCTCGGTGTCGTTGAACAGCTCGGGCGAGTACTGGTAGCGCAGGTCGGTGCCGGCGAGGGTGCGTTCCGCGTACTTCATCATCAGCCGTGTCCCCTGGACCGCGAGGTCCAGGCACTCGGCCCGGGTCATGCCGAAGACGACCCGGCGAAACAGCGGCGAGGTGGCGTTGTAGATGTGGATGCGTGCGCGGGGAGCGCCGGCCAGGCTCTCCACGGTGCGGCGGATCAGCTCGTCGCGGGCCTGCGTCAGCACCGTGATGCAGACGTCGTCCGGAATCAGGTCGTCCTCGATCAGCAGCCGGACGAAGTCGTGATCGTCCTGGCTCGCCACCGGGAAACCGACCTCGATCTCCTTGTAGCCCATCTCCACGAGCAACCGGAACATGGCCAGTTTCCTGGCCGGGCTCATGGGGTTGGCCAGTGACTGGTTGCCGTCGCGCAGGTCGGTCGAGAGCCACCGGGGCGCGGTGGTGACCGTACGGCTCGGCCACCTTCGATCCGGCAGGCTCACCGGAGCGGCGGGCAGGTAGCGGCCGGCAGATCGTCGACTCGGGTTCACGATGGGTTCCTTTCCTCGCTGTGAGGAGCCGGGACTTGCGGCCCGGGCGCCACCTGACTCATCCCCGGGTGCCGAAGTACATCGAGTACGAGTAGGGAGTGAGGAGCACCTGGACCTGGCAGGTGTCGGACTCGTCCTGGACGCGGAAGGTGACCGCGATCTCCGGGTAGGCGGCGCTGACGCCGAGGCCGGAGAAGTAGTGGTCGCTGTCGAAGACGATCCGGTAGGGGCCCCTCTCCAGAAGCTCTGCCGCCCAGTCGTCGATGTGGCCGTCGGGGTCGGACTCCGCGTCGGCGACCGGCTTCCAGCCGCCGTCAGAGGCGCGTTCGAGTCGCGCCCGGATGCCCGCCGCGGGGCGGCCGAACACACCGTCCAAAGCTTGCGCCGAAACACTCATGTCGTTTTCACCTGCCAGTCAGTCCCGTCGCTCGTGCTCGCAGTGCGAACGGGCGACGGTTGGTTGCCGGATTCCCGGCCTTGGGCAGAACTGTGCGCCGGCTGGCTATCGGATGGCCTTCGCCGTTCTATCGCCGGCTATCCGCCGCTATCCGATAGCGGTGATAGGGGTTGGCAGGTGAACAGATAACGCGGTGATGGGGCTCGTTCCTACGTTGGTGACATCGCCGAACACGGCGGAACGAAATCCCCCCAGCTGGAGGAACATCGCCATGCGCAACAACGTCTCGATCACCGTCAAGGCCCGTATCGCCCTCGCCGTCGTCGCCGCCGCCATCACGGTCGGGCTGTTCGGAGCGACCGCCGCACAGGCCGACGGCGCCACCGCCCCGGCCCCGGCGGCCACCCCCACGCCGAGCACGACCCCTTCCCCCAGCCAGCCCTGGGGCTGATCGTCACCGCGTGGGGTTCCGGCGGGCCATCTGATCAACGGCCACCGGGCGCACGTCCCGGGAGCCCGGTACGGCTGACGAGCCGGCCGGTAGCACCCCGAGTTTCAGCCCTGACGAATACCCTGCACCACCGAGGAACCGCTGCCCGTGCGATCCGGCCGTTGCGGCCGAGGTTGACGCACCAGCGGAACGACGTTGTCTCGCACCGGTTCGGCCGTCACGGACGCCGGGTGGTCCCGGCCGCCGGCCGCCACGTACGCCTCGGTCAGCTTGGTCAGCACCCGCTGCTCGAACTTCGGCGCGCGGATGCCCCGGAACAGTCCCAGTGCACGGTGCAGGTGCACCACCGCCTGCGTCGCGTAGCCGCGTTCGAGCGCGAGCTCGCCGAGAGCCAGCGACACCCGCGCCTCGATGAGTCGCTCGCCGGCCGTGCTCGCCAGGCTCAGCGCGCTGTGCAGCGCGGTTTCCGCGGCGACCAGATCACCGGCCGTCATGTGCGCCACGCCCATCCCGTGCAGCGCGTACGCCTCACCGACCGGGTCACCGATGTCCTGCACGACCGCCAGCGCCTCGGCGAACGCGCTCGCCGCCGCGAGAGGATCCCCGGTGTTGAGGTAGGTGTCGCCCATCCGGTGCAGCACCTGTGCCTCCACCCGACGGCTGCGGGCGCTGCGGCTCAACGCCAGCGCCTCCGGCAAGATGCTCAGCGCCTCGTGCGGATTGCCGCTCTCCGTGTGCACCTGCGCCAGGCTGTGCAGCACGTAGGCGGCCGCGCCCAGGTCGCCGCTGCGCCGGAAGCTCGCCAGCGCGTGCTCGTAGCGGGTGGTGGCGGCCGGCAGGTCGCCCCGGATCCGGTCGGCGAACGCGATGTTGCGGGTGACCAGCGCCAGCCCCTGCTCGTCGCCGAGCCCACGGAAGATGGCCCCGGCGGCTTCCAGGTCGCGGCGCGCCTCGTCGAACCGCTGCTCGGCGAGGCACAGTGAGCCGTTGGAGTAGAGCATGGCGGCCTGTCCCCGGCTGTCACCCGCCGCCAGGCTGGCGGCGAGCGCGACGCGGTGGGTCTCCCGCCAGTCGTTGAGGTAGATGCGCGGCTCGAAGAGGGTCACCGCGGTGTGGGCGAGCGTCCAGCACAGATCGGTGAAGCCGGCTTGCGCGGCCTGACGCACACCGGCGACCAGCGAGTGCCGCTCCCGTTCGAACCAGTTCAGGGGATGGGTGACCAGCTGGCCGGTGAGCCGGTCCGGCAACGGCCAGCGCGGGGCGTCGCTGTTGAGGACGAAGTAGGCGCCGCCGTGCAGGCCGCAGTGGGCGGCCTCGGCGAGGAACAGCAGGGCACCGAGCACCCGGCACAGGGCGGCGTTGCGGTCGGCGACGGTCTCCTCGGCGGCGAGACGCTCGCGGGCGAAGACCCGGATCAGGTCGTGAAACCGGTACTGCGGGACCTGCCCCGGCCCCATGCTGGTGCTCTCCACCAGTTGCGCCTCGGCGAGGTCGTCCAGCAGGTCCTGGGCGTCCATCACGGGCTCGTCCAGCAGCGCGGCGCTGACCCACCCGGAGAACGACGGGACGTCGAGGACCGCGAGTCGACGGAAGAGCCGGCGGGCCTCCTCGGTGAGACTGTCGTAGGTGAGCGAGATGCTGGCCCTGATCCCCATCCCGCTGTGCTTCAGCTCGTCCAGCCGCCGCGCCTCGTTGTCGAGCCGCTCGACCAGGTGCTCGACGGTCCAGTGCTGGCGGGCGGAGAGTCGGGCGCCCGCGATCCGCAGCGCCAGGGGCAGGTTCCCGCACAGGTAGGCCAGTTGCGCGGCCGCAGCGGGCTCCTGGTCGATCCGTTCCCGTCCGGCGACGTGCGCCAGGAGTTCCAGCGAGTGCTCCTCGTCGAAGACGTCGACGTCGAGGTGGATAGCGCCCGGCAGCCCGGCCAGGCGGCTGCGGCTGGTGACCAGCACCGCCGAATGGGGGGTGCCGGGCAGCAACGGCAGCACCTGGCTCTCACCGGCCACGTTGTCCAGCACGATCAGCATCCGGCGGTCGGAGAGCAGGTCACGGTAGAGCTCGGCGCGCTCCTCCAGCACCTCGGGCATCGCGGTCCCGGGGACGCCGAGGGTCCGCAGGAAGCGTTCCAGCACCTGCATCGGGCCAACGCGCTGCGGGCTGCGGCCGTGCATGTCGGCGAACAACTGGCCGTCCGGATACCGCGCCGCGGCCCGGTGCGCCACGTGCACGGCCAGGGTCGTCTTGCCGATGCCTGGTTTACCGGCTGCCACCACGATCGGCACCGCGAACTGCGTCGGGCTCTCGGCCGCCATCAACAGCTGCTGCTCGATCACGTCGATCTGCTTGGACCGGCCGGTGAAGTCGGCGATGTCCGTGGGTAGCAGGCAGGGCACGGTGACCGGGACGACCGGTTCGGTGGGAGCGACGATCACCGGCGGAGTGATCGCGCCGAGGGGAAGGTCGTCCACCGGCGCGACGACCAGCGCCGGCGGGACCGGCACGGGCAGCAGCGGCGGCGCTGGGGAGATCGGCGCTGGCGGGACGGCCGATGGTGGGACGGCCGATGGCGGGGCGGGCGCGGGTGAGACCGGTGCGGCGAGTTCCTCGTCCGAGGTGAGGATGGCGTGTTCCAGTTGCTGAAGCCACTGGTTCGGTTCGAGGCCCAGCTCATCGATCATGGTGCGGCGGGCCTGCCGGTAGACGCCGAGAGCCTCGGCCTGACGGCCGGATCGGTACAGGGCGAGCATCAGCTGGCCACGGAGCCGTTCGCGCAGCGGGTGCTGTTCGACCAGGTCGGAGAGCTCGGGGATGAGATCACGGTGCCGGCCGAGTTCGAGTTCGAGTTCGACGCAGTCCTCGTGGAGGTTGATCCGCCGTTCGTCGAGGCGGTTGGCCGCCGACTGGACCAACCGGCTTTCCAGCCCGTAGAGGGCACGGCCACGCCACAGAGCAAGGGCGGCGCGACTGTGTCGGACCGCCTCGTCGAAGTTCTGGCTGGAACGGGCCCGGCGACCGCCCTCGACGAGACTGACGAACCGGTCGAGGTCCAGGTCGCCATCGGTGACCCGGAGCAGATAGCCCTGGGAACGGGTGACGATGGTGTCCGGATGGTCGTGGGTGTTGAACAGGCGTCGGAGCGCCGAGACGCAGATCTGCACCTGGGCCCGCGAGGTGCTGGGCAGGTCGTCGCCGTAGATGGCCTCCATCAAGCGCCCCACCGGGACGACCCGGTTGGCCTCCAGCGCCAGGCTGGCGAACACGATCTGCTGCCGGTGTCCGCCCAGGTCCAACCGATTGCCGTCGATCAGAACCTCAAGCGGCCCCAGAACCCGTACCTCCACGAGCACCTCCCCCGCGGTGACGCGACGTCGGAGTCGCTCGGCGCCGTACTTTCGGTCGGCTGGCGATCCAGCCCTGCAACCGTAGCGAGTCCGGCCTGGAGATAGAGACATCTAGATACACGACTCACCCCCCGTGTTCGCCTAGAGACTACGAGCAGTCACCACGGGTCGAAAATATGAGAGCCGGTTAGCTGACCGAAGGTGCCAGCCAACTCGACCTTTCGGCCAGGCAGGTCATCGAAATGCCATGTGTCAGTTACCGCCCGGCAACGTCCCCGATTCCATCAGCGACAGTAAAGTTGTCTTTTGCACCTTGCCGAGGGCGTTACGCGGTAACGATTCCACCAGGTGGACACGGCGCGGCCTTTTGTGCCGGGCCAGCCGCTTTTCCACATAGGTCACCAGCGTACGGGCTGCCAGTGACTGCTCGCCGACGATGAACGCCACCACCTCCTGGCCCAGGTCGTCGTGCGGGGCGCCGACCACCGCCACCTCGCGCACCTGCGGATGGGTGAGCAGGCAGTCCTCGATCTCACCGGCACCGATCCGATACCCGCCGCTCTTGATGATGTCGGCGCTGGCCCGCCCGACGATGCGGTACTCCCCCGCCTCGCTGACCGTCGCCACGTCGCCCGTGCGGAACCAGCCGTCGGCGGTAAACGTCTCGGCGGTCCTGTCGGGCAGGTGCAGGTAGCCGTCGAAAAGCGTCTCGCCACGGATCTGCAACGCCCCGAAGGTCTGCCCGTCGGCCGGCACCGGCGCACCCGCGTCGTCCACGAGCCGGGCCTGCACCCCGCGTACCGGACGGCCGACCGACCCGACTCGACGAGGGCCGTCGGCGCGCGTACTGAGCGTTATCAGGGTTTCGGTCATGCCGTACCGCTCGACGGGCCGGTGCCCGGTCAGCCCCTCCAGCTGGGCGAAGACCGGCGCGGGTAGTGGCGCGCTGCCGGAGACCAGCAGCCGGGCCGCGGACAGCGCACGGGCGGCGGTCGGCTCGGCACAGATCCGGCTCCACACCGTGGGCACCCCGAAGTACAGCGAACCGCCGGCGGCCGCGTACCGGCCCGGGGTCGGCCGTCGCGTGTGCACCAGCGGCGAGCCGACGCGCAGCGGCCCCAGCAGACCCAGGATGAGACCGTGTACGTGATAGAGCGGCAGACCCTGCACGAGGACGTCCTCGTGCGTCCAGTCCCAGGCGTGCGCGACCGCGTCGATACCGGCCCGGATCGCCGCGTGACTCAACAGCACGCCCTTCGGCGGGCCGGTGGTGCCACTGGTGTAGAGGATCAACCCGGTCGTGGACGGGGCGGGGCCGCTGGTCGGCACCTCACCACGCCGGCCCGGGTCGACCGGCACCACGGGTATCGGACAGTCCGCCAGCACCGGCGCGTCCGGTTCACCGGCCAGCAGCAGCTGGGCCCCCGAGTCGGTGAGCATGTGGGCGAGTTCGGCCGCGCCGGTGTCCGGCGGCACCGGAACCACCGCCACCCCGGACAACAGGCCACCGACGATGGCAGCGACCGTTGCCACGCTCGGGGTGGCGAGCACCGCCACCGTGCCGGCTCCGGCGATGTCGGCGGCCACCGCGCCCGCAGCGGCCCGCAACGCCTCCCGAGAAATGGCGTTGCCGTCGACGCGTACGGCGTCCGCACGATCGGGAACATCTCCGGACAACGACGGCAACAGCATGGCCAGCCCCCTCGCGGCCGCACAAACGCAACCGAAGCTGAATCTACGGACCCGGCCGGCGTCGGCCCACCCCTAACTCCTGACACGGCGGATCCCCGTCGTCGGCCCACCAGTCATCCGGTACAACCGTTGCGCCTCTGCCGCCGCCCTCGGACGAATGCGCTATGCCGATGGCGGCGGATCCGCTGGTCTGGCCTTCTGCGGATAGAACGTCTCGTGGCGGGCCAGCATCGCGACGAATTCGCGGATCTTCCGCTCCCGCGTCTCAGCCCGCTTGACGCCGTTGACGCGGTGGATGAGAGCGAATCGATTGGCCTTGGTGAGGACGTCGAGCATGGCCTGGGCAGCGGGGTCGGCGGCGATCGCGGCGAGAAGGTCGGCCGGCACCTCGGCCTCCGAGGGAGGCGCATAGGCGGCCGCCCACCTCCCGTCCGCCTTCGCGGCGTCCACCGCTGCGCGGCCCGGAGGCAGCATCCGACCCTGCTCCTCCAGCCGAGCCACGTTGGCGACGTTGCGCTGCGACCACGAGCTGCGGGGCCTGCGTGGGGTGAACCGGATCCAGGAGCTCTCCTGATCCCGCTTACGGGCCTGCCCGTCGATCCAGCCGAAGCACAGCCCCTCGTCAACCGCCTGTTGCCAGGTCAGCGTGGTGACGGTGCCGCCCTTCCTGGCCAGTGCGAGCCAGATGCCCGGTGACGTGGCGTGGTTGGCCAACAACCACGCACGAAGCCCGTCGCCGTCCGCGACGATCAACTCATCCAGTTCAGCTCCCGCCACGACAGCAGGCTAACCCGCCGCCGACCGCGTTCACACCGGGACACCCAGCGGTCCGGCGATCCGCGAACGTCGGGGTCGTGGGGGGCTAGCCGGGCCGGTCGGTGGCCGTGTCCTCGCCGTACTCGCCGCGGATGGGGAGGTAGTAGGCGGGCAGGAAGCCGGCGATGATGACGACGCCCGCGATCGGCACGAACGCGCCGACGAGGATGCCGGAGCCGATCCAGACCAACGCGAGCGCGAACCTGCGGCCGATGGCCCGGATACCGAAGGGGCCCAGGTCGGGGTCCAGCAGTTTGGCGCGGCGGAGATGGGCCCAAATGACGTTGAACAGGGCCGCCGCCGTCCACAGTGTGGCGCCGTAGACGACGACCGCGACGCGCAGACCCTGTTCCGCGCGCAACGCGTCGGCGAGCAACGACGTGGAGAACGGCAGGAAGGCGATGACCATCAACAGCAGGGTGTTGAGAAACAGGACCTCCCGGTCGACGTGCCGGACCCGGTCGAACATGACGTGGTGGTTGACCCACACCTGCCCGATGAGCAGGAAGCTCAGCGCGTACGCCAGGTACGACGGCCACAGCGCGCCGAGGCCCCGCAGGAGATGCCCGAAGTCCTGCGGGGGTTGGATCTCCAGCACGAGAAGCGTCACGGCGATGGCGAACACAGCGTCGCTGAAGGAGATCAACCGACCGGGTTGACGCACCAGACGAGGATTGTCGCTCTTGGACCGCACGCCCTGATTATGCGGTGACGAGGCTTCCGCCGGAGTGCTGATCGCTGGAGGGCGCTGCCGCAGCGACGCATCAGCCGCATCACCCGATCGGACCGCTGACGGCGACGGACGGCTATTTCCATGTGCGACAGGCCCTCCGCGACGCCTAGGAATAGGCCATGACCAACGAGGTGACCGTTCCCCTGCTGCCCTGCGCGTCCATCGACGACATCGTCACCTTCTACGCGGCTCTCGGATTCCACGCCACGCACCAACAACGCAAGCCCAGCCCGTACGTGGCGTTGCGGCGCGAGGATCTGCATCTGCACTTCTTCGAGATGACCGGCTTCGACCCGGAACAGTCCTACGGCTCCTGCCTCGTCCTCACCTCGGATGTCGGGGAACTGCACCGGGCGTTCGCGGCGGGCATGCGGGCCGCGTACGGCAAGGTGCTGGTGTCCGGCCTGCCACGGATGACCCGGCCCCGGGCGCGGAAGAACTACGACGGTCTGGGCGGGTTCAGCGTCATCGACCCGGGTGGCAACTGGATCCGCGTTGTACAGAACGCCACCACGACGCCCGCGCCAGCCACGACGCCCGACGGACGGCTCGCCAAAGCCCTGGCGAACGCCGTCGTGCAGGCCGACTCCAGGGGCGACGTCCACCAGGCCGTCCGGATCCTCGACAGCGCGCTGGCCCGGCCGCAGGCCGACGACGACCCGGTCGCACAGGTGGAGGTTCTCGTCTACCGCGCCGAACTGGCGATGGTGCTGCACGACCAGGAGACCGCGGCGGAGATGCTGAGTCGAGTCGATCGTGTCGTGCTCACTGCGGACGAGACCGCACGGGCAGCGTCCGCGTTCGACACCGCCGCCGACCTCGCAGAGGCGATGCGGTGATCCGACGGCACCGCCCGGCCCGCGCAGACGTGAAGTTCAGAGGGTCGACGACAGCAACTATCCGGGACCGTCGGAGGGCTGTTCCTTCGTCAGGTGGAGCAGCCACCCCTCACCGGTGCGGATCAGCGCGTACCGCCGACGGCCGGTGCGGCCGTGCAACGTGAACAGCATCCGACGGTCGGTGCGGTCGTGCTCCTCCCAGGTGCCGATGTCGGCGATCGACTTGTCGGCGTCCTCGTAGGTGAGGTGATCGAGGTGGTGGTCGGGCACGGCGATGGCGAGCCGGTTGTCGCGGGGGCTGTCCGGCAGGCCCCGCGGCACTGCCCAGGAGCGCAGCACCCCGCCCTCCTCGAGCCGCAGGTCGAAGTGCGGCCGTGGTTTGCGGTGATCGTGCAGGACGAAGGCGGGCGCCACTCTTGCCATTGTCGCCGCTGGGCGGCTCCATCGCTTGCCAACGCGCATGTCGTACCCGGGTGCGAGGCTTCGGGTCATGGCGACTTTCGTTCTGATCCACGGCGGCGGGGGCAGCGCCTGGGACTGGCATCTCGTGGTCCCCGAGCTGATCAGCCGCGGCCACGACGTGGTGGTGCCGGAGCTGCCGATCGAGGACAGGTCGGCGGGGTTCGCCGAGTTCTGCGACACGGTCGTCAGCGCGATCGGCGACCGGCGCGATCTTGTGGTCGTCGGCCACTCGTATGGCGCGTTCACCGCGCCGCTGATCGCCGACCGGCTGCCGGTGCGGGTGATCGTCCTGCTCACGCCGATGATCCCCGAGCCCGGTGAAAAGCCCGGGGACTGGTGGGGCAACACCGGTTATCGCGGCACGGAAGGGCTCACCGAGGAGGAGCAGTTCTACAACGGGGTGCCGGCCGAGCTGATCGAGCAGGCTGCGGCGCACAACCGGGACCAGGTCAGCGCCGAGGGCAACGAGCCGTGGCCTCTGAACGCCTGGCCGGACGTGCCGACGAAGGTGCTCATCGCCCGCGAGGACCGGTTCTTTCCGGCGGACTTCCAGCGCCGGGTGGCCGCCGACCGACTCGGCGTCACCCCGGATGAGATCGACGGCTGCCACGCGGTGTCGTTCAGCCATCCGCAGCAGCTCGCCGACCGGTTGTCCGCGTACCTGCGCTGACGGTGCTGGCACCCCCTCTCCCAGTCACCGGCGGGGCTGCTACGTCGGCGACGCGCCAGTCGTCGGCCAGGTGCCACGGACCGCCCAGGCGCGGGCCGTGAGCTGGATCGACCCGTCAGGTCCGGGCGGCAGCCGGGTGGCGAGCAGGTCCCGCAGGGCGGCCTGCTCGGGCTCCGCCAACGAGGCCAGGTACGCCGGGGCGGAGCCCTGCCCGCCGAGGAACGGTGTCCAGTAGTCGGCGAAGCTGGCGAAGACGGTCGGCACCTCGATCGCCCGTACCGAGATGTCCGTGAGCCCAGCGTCGCGCCACAGCGCCTGGAGCACATCCGGCCGGCACAGCGAGAAGCCGCGGCCGTCGTCCCGGGCAGCAGCGGCGGGGTCGAGCGCGCTGGCCGCGTCCCAGAAGTGCCGCATCATTTCCATTCCCTCGGCGTAGTCCCAGACGTACGCGGCCACCGCCCCACCGGGGTTGACCACGCGGGCGAAGTCCGCCACCGCCCGCGCCGGCTCGGGTACGAAGTTCAGCACCAGACCACTCACCACCACGTCGACGGCGTCGTCCGGCAGGGGCAGCACCCGGGCATCGCCGACCGCGAAGTCGGCCCTCGGGTCGGTAACCTGGGCGCGGGCCTGCGTCACGAACCCCTCGGAGGGGTGCACGCCGGTGATCTGGCGCGGTTGCGCGGTCGTCAGCACGGTCGAGGTCAGCACGCCGGTGCCGCTACCCACATCGAGCCAGCGCAGTCCGCGCGGCAGGTCGAGCCAGCGCAGGAATTCCACCGCGACGAGCCGGCTCCACCGACCCACGTAGGCCTCGTAGGCCGTACCGTCGGCCCAGACTGGGGATGCCATGGCGGCACCATACCTGCGGTCGGGAGGGCACGATGATTGATCTGGTGACCGTCGGGGCGATCGTCGGCGTCCTGCTCGTCGGTGTCGTGGTGCTGGTCCGCAAGCCGGTCGACGCTCGACGGGTGGTCCGGTGGTCGGCTCTGGTGATCACGGTGCTGGTGGCCGCCGCGCTGACTCCCTACACCGTGGACGATTCCGGGGCTGCGGCCAGCTATCTGCTCGGCGTGCCAGTGGTGGCCGCGACGCTGCCGGTGCTCGCGCAGCGGATCGGCCGGCTGACAGTGGTCGCCGACGTGGTGGCCGCGCTGATCATCACCGCGTGGGGGCTGCTGCTCGGGTTGGGCATCGGTGGCGCGTTCCTGCCGGTGGTGGTGCTCCTGGTGGCCGGCATCGTGGGGATCAGGGCACAGCGACCGTCCACGACCGTCTGAGGCAGCGGCCACTGTGCCGGAAATCTGGCAAACAACAGACCATGCATTGACGTTTATCACTGGCTTGTCGCATATGCTGCGTCGTACCCACGTTGACGGCCCGCGCGCGCCGTGCCGCCCCCGCGACCACGCCCGCCGTCGATCGCCGGGCTTCGCGCCCGCCGACGTCGACAGGAGTCTTCGATGAACTGGCGTCCCACCATCGCCGCGCTGGGCGGTCTGTGCCTCGCGCTCAGCACCGCACCCCTCACCAGCGGGGCCACCGCCGCTCCCCCGGACACTCTGCGTGCCGCTCATGTTAGCGCTCACTCCGCAGCCGGTGGCGCGCACGCCAATCCGCCCGGCACGCCAGCAGGCACATGCCCAACGGGGACCGGATACGGCCCGCCGCTGCCGGCCAGTTCCGTGACAGCGCCCAGGATCCAGGGTGGATTCTCGTTCCTCGAAGGGCCGGTCTGGGTCGCCGACGGTGGCTACCTCCTGATGTCCGACATGGCCGCGGGCACCGGGCCGCACAACGTCCAGCCGTCCACGATCCGTCGGTTCACCCCGCCGGCGACCTTCGACACGTTCCTCGCCAACGCGGGCAGCAACGGCCTGGCGCTCAGCGCCGACGCCCAGCAGGTCGTCGCGGCGACCCACGACCAGCGGAGCGTGTCCGCGTACCGGCTGAGCGACGGGGCACGCAGCACTGTCGCGGCGAACTACCAGGGCCGGGCGTTCAACTCGCCCAACGACGTCGCGGTCCGTTCGGATGGCGTCGTCTACTTCACCGACCCGAACTTCCAGCGCGGCAACCGCGCCGACCAGATGAGCGGGCGTACCAGCGTCTTCCGCGTCTCCGGCGGCCAGGTGTCACTGGTGGACGACCGGCTGCGCCAACCCAACGGCATCGCGCTCTCGCCGGACGGGACCGCGCTGTACGTGGGCGCCTACTCCGAGAACAAGATCTACAAGTACGCCGTCCAGCCCGACGGCAGCACCGGCGCTCGCAGCGTCTTCGTGAACTACATCGGTGGTCCGGACGGCGCGACGATCGACTGCGCGGGCAACGTGTACTGGGCGTCGGGCTCGGACTCCCTGGTGCACGTCTACTCCCCCATGGGCACCCAGTTCGGCACGATCCGGGCCGGCACCTCCGGTACGACCAACGTGGCGTTCGGCGGCACCGACCGGCAGACCCTCTACGTCACCTCGGGCCCGCGGAACGACTCCGGCCTCTACAGCGTGCGACTCAACGTTCCCGGCTACCCGTACTGAACTTCAGGGGGTACCCCGATCCTGGCGGTGACGGGCCGGCGGCCGCTAGCGTGGATCCCGGAGGTAGCCGATGGGCGCACCCCGACTCCGTCAGCGGACGCCAGCGGTACGCGGCGCCGGGCTTGAGCCCGGGCGTCTGCTGGCGGCCGTCGACGCCGCGGTGGTGTACTACCGCGCCCAGCTCGCGCACGCCGACCCGCCGCGCGCCTACCTCGCCGAACGGGGCCTTGGTGTCCTCGTGCAGCGGGAGTGGCCGTGGCGGGTCGGGTACGCCCCACCGGGCTGGACTGCGCTGACCGGCCACCTGCGCGCCGCCGGCTTCACACCGGAGGAGTTGATCGGCGCCGGCCTGTCGGCCCGCACCCGGACCGGCCCGGACCGCCTCATCGACGTGTTCCGCGACCGGGTCATGTTCCCGGTACGCGACCCGGCCGGGCACACAGTGGCATTCCTCGGCCGCGCCGGCCCACATGCCGGAGACGTACCGAAGTACCTCAACAACCCGCGGACAGCGATCTACAACAAGAGCCACCTGCTGTTCGGTCTCGCCGAGCAGCAGGACCGCATCACCGCCCGATGGACCCCGGTCCTCGTCGAGGGGCCCGCCGACGTCCTCGCGGTGTGGCTGTCCTACTCCCGGTCCGGCCGGACCGGAGCGGTGGCCCTCGCGCCCTGCGGCACCACCCTCAGTGACACCCAGGCCAGCATCCTGCGGGAGTTGCCCGGTGCCGCGCGGGGCCTTATCACGGCCTTCGACGCGGACCCGGCGGGCCGTGCGGCGGTGGACCGCGCGTGGCACCTTCTCCGCCACGCGCGCTGTCCCGGCCCGCTGCTGGCGGCCGAGTTCCGCGCCGGCGCCGACCCGGCGGACCTGCTGCGCGCCCCGCACGGCAGGGCCGCACTGCGGGCGACGCTGCGGCGACGGGCGCAGCCCATGCTCGAGACGGTGGTCGACCACCGCCTCACCCGGCTCGTCGAGCGACACCCCCGGTTGCTGGAGGACATCGACGGCAGGTGCGACGCGGTACGCGCGCTGGTGCCACTGCTGTTCGAGGCGACCAGCCCGCAGGAGGCGATCACTGTGGCTCGGCGCATCGTCGCCCACACCGGGGTCGGCGTGGACACCGTCGCGACCATCGCGATCGCGCACCTGGAAGGCTCACTACGCGACCTCTCCTGGCTGGGTGAGGACCGACCAACCGGGTAGGAGATCGGCGCGGTGAGCCGTGCACAGGCGATCCCAGCACCGGTCAGGGCAGTTGCCCCGGTCGGTCCACGATGGCGAGCCGGATGAACGCGGCAGTCGAGTACAGCGACTCCTTGCCGTTGCGCACCACCGACATACGTCTGCCGAGGTAGACGTGGCTGTCCCGGTCGAAGAGGATCTCCGTGTTGCCATCGATCATGCCCGGCACCCGGATCGCCACCCCGTGCCGGCCGGCGGCGTCCACCACGTCGCCCGAGATGACGACCGCCCCTGGCTCCCGGGCCAGCAGCTCGTACAGCGCCGCAAGCGCTCGGGGCGGTACGTAACCGTCGAGCATTGACCGCGCGGTGGTGAACGGCATGTGCTCGCTCCCGTAGACGGCCTCCTCGTCTGCACCCTCGGGAAGGTGCAGGTCGAGCGGGTTTTCCCGAAGGTGTCGAAGCAGCTCGTCCGGATCGGTGGGCAGGTCGTCGTGGTACGCGGGCGGCGGGAACGCGTCGAGCTCCTTGTCGGGATCAACGGGATCGTCCATGCGGTGCACCCTCAGATCGCTCCACCCGTTCGGGTCGGCCTCCGGTCGGTAACGTGTCTGCGCGTGGGCGACTCCCCCAGCCGACTCCCACCTCTGCACGCGAATGGTGATGTACGGGCCGCTGTCCGGCATCTCCCGCGTCGTCGCCAGGCGCTCCGTGAAGACGTACTGATCGGGTCGGGCGGTGAGCTCGGGCTGCTGCCGGGCGGCGTCGGCAGCCATTCGGAAGATCTCCGAGGCGCTGGCCGTGGGCGGCGGCTTGTCGCCCACCCTCATCGTCTGCACCGCCAGCGCACCGGCGGTCAGTGTCACTGCCAGCCCGAACGCCCCGGCGAGGCGCCAACCGCGCAGGGACCGGGCACGACGTCCAGCGGGACGGGCCGCCGAGATCAGGTCGGCCCGCCGGGAGACGTGTGCGGTCAGGTCCGTGAGGAGCTGCTCCTCGAAACCGTGCGACGACTGATCGGTCTTGTTCATGACGTCATCTCCTTCCATCAGGCGAGGGTGGTGGCCGGGCGGGCGAGCACGGCGCGGACGACGCGACGGGCACGATGCAGACGGACCCGGGCGGCGACCGGCGAGATGCCGAGCGCGGTCGCCGCGTCCGCGACGGTGAGGCCGTCCACGGCGATCAGTTCGACCAGCGTCCGGGTGTCCTCGGGCAGCTCGCTCAGCGCGCGATGGGTACGGCGGGCCGCTGACTCGGCATCGATGCGCTCCTCGATGCGGGCGATGTCGTCGGGGCCCAGGTCCCGTCGTCCGGCCAGCCGGCCGGTCACCCGCAGCCGTTGGGCCGCCCGACGCCGCTCGTCGCCGATGACGTTGCGAGCCACCCCGTACAGCCAGCCGATCTGGCTGCCCCGGTCCGGCCGGTAACCCGCTGCCGACTCGATCACCGCCAGGAACACGTCGGCGGTCAGATCGGCGGCGAGGTGCGGATCGTCGACCCGCCGTGCCACGAACCGGCCCACCGCCTCCACGTGCCGCCGGTAGAAGACCGCGAAGGCCACCGGGTCGACGCCGATGCCGGAGATGTCATCCTCCGCTGGGCTGGGGTCATTCACAGGCCGTCCTCTCGTAGCCGTTACACCCCTTATTCGTACGGCGGAGCGCGGGTGTTACCGGAGCCGGACGCGGTGCCGACGGCGGGTTGGCGGCAAACCCCCGCGAACCGGCCCCGGTTGCGAGCAGGACGAGATGGATTCGCCCAGCGACACGGTGAGCGGGGGTTCGGCCGTGAACGACGGACTGATGACCAGGCGAAGCGCCCACGGTGTCGGAGAGACGATCTCCGCGCTGCGGGCTGAGGCGCAACGGGTCGGTGCTGCGGTGGTGGCGGTGGTCGACCATGCGGCGGCCGCCCGAAAGGTCGGACTGAGCATGCCCGCGGGTCGCTGAGCACGGCCCGGCCGCACCACGCGGAGTCCCCCTATGGGCGAGCGACGGCGGCGGCCATCCGGCGTACCGCCTCGGTGATCAACTCCGGCGCGGTGGCCAGATTCAACCGGACGTGCCCGCTGCCGCCGGTGCCGAAGGTCAGGCCGGAGTTGAGCGCCACCCGGCCCCGGTCGAGGAACACCGCGGCGGGGTCGTCGCCGAGACCCAGGGCACGGCAGTCGAGCCAGGCGAGATAGGTGGCCTGACCGGGCTGGTAACGGATCGCCGGCAGGTGCTCGGCTAGCAGCGCGGAGAGCAGCCGCCGGTTGTCGTCCAGGCCCGCCAGCAGGGCGTCGAGCCACTCCCCGCCGTCGGTGAAGGCTGCGGTGTGGGCGATCACGCCAAGGTGGCTGGTGCTGACGCTGGCCTCGAACGGAACGCGGGCGAGGTCACCGGCCGCCGCCGGGCCGGCGACCAGGAGACCACCGCGCAGACCGGCCAGGTTCCACCCCTTGGAGGCGGACATCAGTGACAGGCCGTTCTCCGCGCCGGGCACCGAGAGGTACGGCACGAAGCGCTCTCCCCCACCCACCACCGGCGCGTGGATCTCGTCGGCGACCACCCGCACCCCGTGCCGCTCGGCCAGACGGGCGACGGCGGTCAACTCGTCCACCGTGTGCAGGACGCCGGTCGGGTTGTGCGGGCTGCACAGCAGGTACGCCGCCGGCCGCCCACCGGCCCGAGCCTGCCGGAACGCGTCCTCCAGTGTGCCGAGGTCGATCCGCAGGTCCTGGCCGAGCGGCGCCTCCACGATCCGGCGGTCGGCGTGCGCCACGAACTCGTAGAACGGCGGGTAGACCGGGCAGTTGACCACCACCGCGTCCCCCGGCTCGGTGACCAGCCGCAGCACCTCGACGATGCCGTGCATGACGTCGGGCACCAGCGCGGTGCGCTCCACTTCCAGCCCGTCCCAACCCCACCGACGCCGGGCGAACTCCGCCAGCGCTCGCGGGTACGCCGTACCGGAGGTGTAGCCGGTGTCGCCGCGCGCGACGGCGTCGGTGATCGCCCGCGCGACCGGCTCGGCCAACGGCACGTCCATCTCCGCCACCCAGAGCGGCAGCACGTCGTCGGGGTACTCCCGCCACTTGAGGCTCGTCCGTTGCCGGAGCTGGTCGAGCGTGAGCTGGCGAAGGGGGTTCACCGGGCTTCGGGCACCACTGAGCACACCAGTCATCGCTGAAGCCTATTCCGCTTCGTCCGGGCCCCGCCGACGTCGTTGGATGGGCCGGCGATGTCACTACCGTGACCGTCCCTGGCTGCCGCCGCTGTCGCAGGGGCCAGAGTTCGAGCAGGATTCCGTCGCCGCCGAATGAGAGCCTGACCGGAGCGGTTCACATCAACGGGGAGGGTCGATGACGAAGCGTGCGATCCGGGTGGCGAGGATGTTCGACGGCGAGCGACTCATGGACGGCGGGCTGCTGGTCCTGCTGGACGGTGGGCACATCGTCGACGTGCAGCGGGGCCGGGCCGAGGCGCCGGAGGGCTGGCCGGTACGCGAGGAGCCGAACGGCACCGTGCTGCCCGGCCTGGTGGACGCTCACGTACACCTGTGCGCCGACGCCGGTCCCGACGCGCTCAGCCGGCTCGCCGAGCGTCCCGAGACGGACCTCGACGCGGTTGTCGAGGCGTCACTGCGCGCGCATCTGGCGGCTGGCGTCACGACCGTCCGGGACCTGGGCGACCGGCGCGATGCCGTGCTCCGGTGGCGGGCCCGGGAGGTGCGCGACGACCTGCCCACTGTGGTGGCCTCGGGTGCCCCCGTCACCACCGTCGGCGGGCACTGCTGGTCGATGGGGGGCGAGGTGAGCGGCGTCGACGGGATCCGCGAGGCCGTACGCCTGAAGGCGGCAGCCGGGGCCGACCTGGTGAAGGTCATGGCCAGCGGCGGCGTGTTCACCCCCGGCACCGACACCACCCGGCCGCAGTTCACCGACCAGGAGCTGACCGCCGCGCTGACCCGGGCGCACGATCTGGGCCTGCCGGTGACAGTGCACGCGCACGCGCTCAACGCCGTCGAGCAGGCGCTGCGCGTCGGTGTCGACGGCATCGAGCACTGCACGTGCGTGACCGCGGCCGGCGCCCACGTCCCCGACGAGGTGGCGGACCGCCTGGCCGCGTCCGGGGTGGCGGTGTGTGCCACGCTCGGCACCGACCCGACCGTGGTCACGCCGCCGGAGGTGGTGGCGATGGCGGCGCGGGCCGGGCTCAGTGCGGCAACGCTGCTCGACGGCGCCGCCACCCTGCACCGGGCCGGGGTCCGCCTGGTGGCCGGCTCGGATGCGGGCCTCGGCCCCGCGAAGCCGCACGGGATCCTGCCAGAGACACTGGTCGAGTACGTCGCCTGCGGCATTCCTGCCACCGCCGCCCTCGCCGCGGCCACCTCGGTGGGTGCCGAGGTGTGTGGCCTGGGGCGGCGCAAGGGCCGCGTCCGCCCCGGGTTCGAGGCTGACCTGCTGGTCGTGGACGGTGACCTGACGAGCGACATCAGCGCACTGCGCCGCCCGCTCGCCGTCTACCGCGCCGGCAACCCGGTGAGGTGACGATGTCCGAGCAGCAGTCATCCAGGCTGTAGAAGCCTCAGCTGATCGATCCCGGCCGGCCCCGGGGTTTCGCCGGCTGTCGCTTCCGGGTAGCGGGTGGCTCATGAACCGCAATCTCGTGAAGGCTCTGCAGGTCGCGTGGGGGCTGCCGGAGTTCCGCAGCGGGCTGCGACACCTCATCGATCTCGACGAGGTGTCGGTGCTGCTGGCCACGCTGTCGGTCGCGGATCAGGATCGCGAGGTGGAGAGCAGCTTGTTGAGCCTGCTGCGGTCCAGCCTGGACACTGTCGAGATCCGGGAAGCGGTGCTACTGCTGCTGGAGCGGGACGAGGTGCGCCGGCCGCTCGTCGCGGCGGTGGTGGAGCCGCTCGCGGACCGGCCGGGTCAGGCCGCTGCCATCGCCTCGGCGGCCGAGGATCCCGCGGTGCGACGTGAGGTGCGGGCGGTCCTCGACAGCGCCAAGGCGCGCGAGCTGATCTGGCAGGCGATCGACAACCAGGTCAGCGACAACCGGTTCGGCTTGATCCGTCGGGCGGCGGTGCTGTTCGTCAGACACCCGAGCGTCCGACGCCTGGCGTGGGCCGCGCACCGGCACGGCGTGTTGCGCGAGCTACGCCGCCGGCCGCTGCCCACGCCTGACAGTGCCGAGGACGGCGGACGAGCGCGAGCGTGAGGGTTATCCGATGACGTCGAGGCCGGTCAGGTCGGTCGACAGCGCCCAGAGGCGGGCCGCCTCACTGGCGTCGGTGGGGCTGCCGTCGGTGCGCTGGCAGTCCACGCAGTAGTCGCCGCCGTTCGCGTCGAGTTGAGGTGACGTGGCGGCCCAGACCTGGGTCGCCGCGCCTTGCTCGACGGTCTTGAACAGCCCCGGCGCCGGAGTTCCGTCCGCGTCGATCCAGCCGGCGGCGACCATCTCCTCGACCGCGAGGTGTCGTTGCAGGGGCGTGCGGATCCAGCCGGGGTTGACCGAGAAGGCGCGGACGCGCTGCCCTCTGCCGAGCAGGTCGAGGTGACGGGCGAACAGCACATTCGCGAGCTTGGACTGGGTGTACGCCTCCCACTTGTCGTAGCCGCGCTCGAACTGCACGTCGTCCCACCGGATGCGCCACGTCGGGTTGCGCCCGGAGGCGACCGAGACGACACGAGCCGTGCCGGCGGCAGCGGCGGCGGTGAGAGCGGGCCACAGCAGGTTCACCAACGCGTAGTGGCCGAGGTGGTTGATCGCGAGGTGCGCTTCCCAGCCGTGTCCTGTCCGTGTCTCCGGGCAGGCCATGATCCCGGCGTTCGCGATCAGGACGTCGAGGGCGGAATGGCTGCGAAGGAACCGTTCGGCGAAGGCGCGGACGGAGCCGAGGTCGGCGAGGTCGAGTTGATCGACCTCGACCCCGGGTACGCCGGCGAGCGCCCGCTGCGCCGCGTCCGGCCGGAGAGCGGGGACGACGACCCGAGCCCCGGCTTGGGCGAACGCGCGGGTCGTGGCGAGCCCGAGGCCGGAGTAGCCACCCGTGACGACGGCAGTCCTGCCGGTCAGGTCGATGCCGGCAAGGACATCTGCGGTGGTGCTGTGGGCGCCGAACATGGTGTGGGTCGTGTTGCTTGTCATGCCGCGGACGCTAGGTGCTAGACCGAGGTCTAGGTCAATGGCTAGGGTCGACGCCATGGCGGACGGGGACCTGAGCATCGGGCAGGTGGCGCAGCGCACCGGCTTGAGCGTGCACACTCTGCGGCTCTACGAGCGTGCGGGTCTGTTGGCCGGTGACGTGCGGCGGGACGGGTCCGGCAGGCGTGTCTACAGCGCCTGGGATGTCGAGTGGCTGGCGAACTGCGTGAAGTTCCGCGCTTCCGGGATGCCGCTCACGACGATCAGCCGCCTGGCCCAGCTCGTCCGCGAGGGCAGCGGCAACGAGGCCGAACGGCTCGATCTGCTCCGCGAACACCGGCGCCACATCACCGAGCAGCTGGCGCGGCTGCGCGACTGCCTTGAGCTCGTCGACGTCAAGGTGGCCAGCTACGAGCAGCACCTCACCGCCGGCGGCTCGGGAGATCCCTGGCAACAGCAACACCCGGTGACGGTTGCGGACGGAAGACCCTTCGGTACGCGCCGGGGGTGACGCCGAGGAGTTGTCCGAACTGGAATCGGAAGTTGCTGGTCGTCGGAAAGCCGGTCTGGGCAGCGATCCGGTCGACGGTGTGGTCGGTGGTCTCCAGCAGGTCCTGCGCGTGGCGGATGCGCACCCCCGACACCCACTGCATGGGGCTCTGCCCGGTCTCGTCCTTGAATCGGCGGGTCAGCGTGCGCACGCTCATGCCGGCAGCGGCGGCGATGTCCGCGAGGGTCAGGTCACGGTATGCGTTCGCCTCGATCCACAAGAGCGCTCGTTGCAGCGTCGACGTCCGGTGCGTTGCCCGGTTCCGAACGATGTACTGCGCCTGCCCTCCGGGGCGGTGCAGCGGCGCGACGGCGAGGCGGGCGGCGTCCGCCGCGACGGCCACCCCGTAGTCGCGCTGGACGATGTGCAGGCACAGGTCGAGACCGGACGAGGCGCCAGCGGACGTCAGGATGCTTCCGTTGTCCGTGTAGAGCACATCCGGGTTCAGCCGGACAGCGGGATGCCTTCGTGCGAGTTCGTCAGCGGCGAGCCAGTGGGTCGTCGCGTCTCGGCCGTCGAGCAGGCCCGCTTCGGCCAACGTGAACGCGCCGACGCAGATCGACGCGATTCGCGTCCCACTGTGGGCTCCGGCCCGCAGTGCCGCGAGAACAGCGGGCGGCGACGGTTGCAACGGGTCGTTCCTCCCTGGCACCACGACGAGGTCGGCGCGCTCGATCGCGTCCAGCCCGTCGTCGAAGGCCAGGCGCACCGGGCCGGCCTGGACGGACGGTTCGTGACCGGCGACGACGACCCGGTATCCCGGGCGGCCGTCCGGTAGGCGCACGCGTCCGAAGGTTTCGATCGGTGTGGCCAGATCGAAGGCAATCACATCGGGGAGCGCAAGCACGACAACGGTGTACACCCCAGCAGGATAATGCAATTCGCGATTGGCCAGATCCAGGAGTTATGTGTCGTGACAGCCATGGCAACGCGGTCCGGCGCGGCGCAAACATAGGAGGAAACGCCCACCGGAAGAGATGCCCCATGACACAGGTCCACGTCCAGATCGTGCTCTTCGACGGCTTCGATCCCCTTGATGTCATCGCCCCGTTCGAGGTGCTCACCGCCGGCAGTCAGTTCCTTGGTGGCGCGCTCGCCGTGGAGTTCGTCAGCGCGAGCGGTCCCGGCGTCGTGCGAGCCGGCAACTCCCAGATCACCCTGACGGCCACCGCCAGGCTCGATCCGGACGTGCCCGGCTACGTGGTCGTCCCGGGTGCGGTCGGCCCCGTCGACGGGGACCCGGACGCCGGAGACGAAACGATCCCCGTACTCCTGGGTCGGTTCGCGCAGAGCGACGCGATGCCCCTCATCCGCCGGGCGCTCGACAACCCGAAGATCACCGTCGCGGCCTTCTGCGGGGGATCACTCGCCCTCGCGATGGCCGGTCTCCTCGAAGGTCGCACCGCGACCACGCATGTGCTCGGCATCGACATGCTCGACGCCACCGGAGTGAACGCCGTCCACGCGCGCGTTGTCGACGACGGCCACCTGGTCAGCGGCGGCGGCGTGACGTCGGGTCTCGACGTAGCCCTCTACCTGCTCGAACGGGACTTCGGTTCGCAGGCCGCGCACGCGGTCGAGGAGCTGTTCGAGTACGAGCGTCGCGGCACCACCTGGAAGACCACAGGTCAGCACGCGGCCTGACCTGCCCCGCCCCTCCAACAAGGAAAGTCACCAAACAGATGAACATCATTGTCGGCACCTGGCTGCTCCGCATGAAGACACCCGTCGGCACCATCGAGGCCGCCTACCACTTCGAGGAAGAGGATGGCGTGATCCACGGCAGCGCGACCGGCGTGGGCGAGACCACGCCCCTCACCGACATCGTGGTCCACGAGGACCCGACCGGGCAGCGCGTCACCTGGCGGCAGAGCATCACCAGACCACTGCGCCTCAACCTGGCGTACGACGTCATCGTTCACGGCGACGCCCTCTCCGGCGAGTCCCGCGCCGGGCGGCTGCCACGGACGCGCGTGACCGGTGAGCGGAGCGTCTGAGGGGTTCCCGTGGCGGTCCACGTGGTCACGGCAATCCTCGCCATCGGCACCGGCCGTCATCGCCGCGAGCATGTTCCCTCGCTCCGCGCCCCCGGTGCGTCTGCGCCCGTCCGCGCCGCACGTGAGACCGCGTCGCGGACATCGGGTGGCGGGCTCTGTCGGACCGGCCCGCTAGCATCGCCGCGAACGCCATCGGATGGAGGCTGTCATGACCCAGAGCGACACCACCATGTTCGTCGACAGGGACCTACGAGGCGCGCGGTTCAACAGGTCGACGTTGGCCGGTGCGGTCATGCGCGGCGTCGATGTCAGCGGGCTCGACATCGATGCGCCGTGGCTGGCGGACGGCACGCTGCTGATCAACGGTGTCGACGTGGTGCCGCTCGTCGAGGCCGAGCTCAACCGGCGGTTTCCCGGCCGCGAGCTGAAGAATGCCGGCGATCCCGAGGGCCTGCGCTTGGCGTGGGCGGCACTCGAACGGGCCTGGTCGGCCGCCATCGACCGGGTCGAGTCCATGCCGCAGAGCACCGCCGACGCCTCGATCGGTGGCGAGTGGTCGTTCGCGCAGACCCTGCGCCACCTCGCGTTCGCCACGGACGCATGGCTCGGCAAGGCGATCCTGCGGCTGCCGCAACCCTTCCATCCGCTCGGGCAGCCATACACCGAGTACGAGACGGATGGATTCGACATGTCGGTCTTTGCCACGCGGCGTCCGAGCTTCGCCGAGGTGCTCGACCTGCGTGCCGAGCGGCAGGCCATGGTGCGCGGCTTCCTCGCGACCGTCACACCGGGGCTGCTCGCCGAGCCTCGGCCGGCCCCGTGGTCACCCGCACACGAGCAGCCGGTCCTGCACTGCCTCCACGTGATCTTCGACGAGGAGTGGGAGCACCTTCGCTACGCGACACGCGACCTCGACGCGCAGCAGTAGGACCGGCCGGGCTCAGTCGGTCGGCAGGAGCGGTCGCATGAAGGTCCGCTCGTACCGCACGACCCAACCCGAGTCGTCGCGGATGCTGTCCGCCGCGACGAACTCCGGGTCATTACCGAACCGCGCACGGTAACGCTCGTAGGCTGCCAGGCTCTCGAAACTGAACAGCGCCTCCGCCTTGTCGCTGGCTCCCTCGGCGGGCAGGAAATAGCCGTGGTGCACGCCACCGTGCGCGGCCACCAGCCGCATCCACTCACGAGCGAAGCGCTCGAAGGCCTCGATCTGCGCGGGGTCGATGGTGTAGTGCACGACGCAAGTGATCATCGCGCCACCATACGGGCCGGTGCTCGCGCATCGCAGCACGACCGCGGTCAGCGGCAGGAGGGTGCTGGGGAGTTCGAGAATGCCCGCTAGCTCCTGTCTTCTGGATCCTGGTCGGTGGCATCGAAGCTGCGGTTGAGCAGTTCCAGGCCGGTAACGGGCTGGAAGCCGACCTCGTTATACAGCCTCAGAGCCGGGGCGTTGTCGGTCTCGGTCTGGAGTGACACACGACGCGCGCCAGCGGAACGCGCGTTGTGGACGGTGTGCTCCAGGAGGGCGTTCGCGATGCCGCTACGGCGATGACGCGGGGCCACGTAGAGGTCACGGATCGACCATGCGGTGCCCAGCGTGAGCGACGCCGGCATGATCATGGCCGTGATGAAGCCGCAGACGTCATCGGCTCGAATGGCGGCAGCGGCGGAGAGCCGGTGTTGCGCGAGCTGGTCGTGCAGCCAGGTGCGTGTGATCTCAGGGGATGACGGTTGGCCGTAGTGCACGCGATAGTCGTCAAACAGAGCAGCTACCTGATCGAAAGCCGGATGGGTGCAGCCGATGGGCACGATCGTCGTCGTCACGCCGTAAGTGTGGCCGACGGTCAAGCCGAGGTTGGTTACTGTCCCCCGTCTCGACAGCAGGTGCAGCACATCGCTGGGACGAGTGGTGACTAACCTCCCAGGTCATGGGTGAGGTACGCAGGGCGACGGTGGCAGATGCAGCGGAGCTGGTTCGCCTACGTGGGGTGTTCCTGGAGGATGGCGCCTCTCCCGAGCCGGCCACTGACGAATGGCGGCGAGTGGCGTTCGAGGTTCTTCAGATCCGGCTCGCCGCTCCGGACCCGACAATGGTTGCCTTCGTTGTCGACCGTGCTGACCGGCCCGGCGCGTTGGCTGCGTGTGCGGTTGGTGCTGTCGACTGCCGGCTCGGCGGGCCAGACGATCCAACGAGCGAGAGCGGATACATCTTCAACGTGGTGACTGATCCGGACCAGCGGCGACGCGGCTACTCCCGACTGTGTGTGACGGCACTGCTCGACTGGTACCGCGACCGCGGAATCCGGACTGTGGACCTGCGCGCGTCCCCGAGTGGCGAACCGCTCTATCGCTCGCTTGGCTTCGTCCGCGCGACCTACCCAGCTATGCGGCTCCGACTGCCCACCCCGGACGACTGACGAACACCCGTCCTTCCGAACCCCCGATCGTGTGGCACGAGCTCGGCCTGCGCGAACCAGGTGCGGCACTATGGGCTGGTTGGCGGGGCCACGACCAGTTCGGTGTCCGGGTCGTGGTCAATCCGCGAAGGGCCGGCCACGATCAGGGTGGCCCGGGACCACGGGCGTTCTCGCAGCATGAACGGCAGTTCCTCGCGCAGCCAGTTCGTCACATGCTCCTGCTGTTCGAGTGAGTCGCCGTCGCGAGCGACCAGCAGTCGCTCCTGCTCGTCAAGATCTCCCTGCAGGTACACGGAGGCGTCCAACCACGGGAGAAGTTCTTCCCGGATGATGCCGGTGCCCTCGACCCAGACGACGTCAGTGCCAGCGGGGATGGCGATCGATCCGGCGCGATCATGGCGGACCCAGGCGTCGGGGCGGAAGTCCACGGGCTCCCCTCGGTGCAGGGGTCGCAGAATGTTCTCGACGAGTATGGTGCCCCAGTCGAAACAGGCGTGGTTCCAGGCGACGTCGTCGGTGTGCACGATGGCGGAGTTGGCTTCAACAGCTGCCAGCTTCTCGGCCAGGGTCGTCTTGCCCGCACCGCCCCGCCCATCGATCGCGATCACCCGCGGACGTCCGGTGACGTCTGGTGATGCATCGCGCAGCTGCCGGACGGCGTCGAACACGGTCACCAGCCGCCAGCCGAGGGCTTCGGTCTCACCGTGATGCAGGCGCATCGACGTCCTGTACCCCCAACGTCGGCGGACGATGCGACCCCCGGTGAAGAGGTAGGCGTTGATTCCGTTGCCGGTCCAGAACTCGCCCCTGGAGTCGAGGGCACGCACGTGCACGCCCGCGACCACGCCCCTTTCATGCTCGGGGCCAGCCGATTCGTTGACAGCGACGCGGGCCGCACCCTCGGGCCCAACTCAACCCGAGCTTTTCCTGCGCAGGTACGTGTCGGCCAACTGGCGAAGCCGTGCCCTGTCGAAGCTGTGCCCGTGGCCGGGATGGACGACGGACACGTCGAGGTCGGCGAGGATCTGCATGCTTCGCCGGTAGGCAGCCACGTCCGAGTTCGGCAGATCATCGATCAAGGCACCGTCGTAGATGATGTCTCCGGAATACAGGGCCCCGGTGCGCTCCTCCAGCAGGGCGATGCTGCCCGGTGTGTGGCCGGGAAGGTGCAGCACGGTTAACACCCGCCCGCCCAGGTCGATCCGGTCGCCGTCGTCGACCATCCGGTTCAGGGTCATGGGTGCGATGCGGTAGCTGGCCGGGTCGTAGCCGGGACTGGGCAGGGCGTCGAGCATGAGCTCCGGGACGGGTTCTCCCGCTGGGTCGATCCCGAGTTTGTCGTAGAGCTCCGCGCCGTACAGGCTCGCCGGTACGCCCGCCGCGAGGACCTCGGCCTCGGCGGGGTGGGCGGCCCGGTCAGCGAACTCGGCTGCTCCACCGACATGATCCAGGTGCGCGTGGGTGAGCAGGACCATCGGATCGCGGTGGAACAGGCGCGGGATCGCCTCCCCCAGGGGGACGACACCGAGCCCGGCGTCGATGACCAGGTCACGGTCGGTGCCGCGCAGCCACCAGAAGTTCGCGGACAGCAGCTCGTTGACGTGCGGCTCCGAGATCCGGATGACGTCGTCGCCCACCTCGGCCTGCGTATGCCAGTCCACCATGTCCGCCAGTTTGCCAGCGCGGCCCCCCGAACCCCTGCCGGCCGCGTCGCACCCCCAGGACCCTCTTTAGGGATCTTCCCAACGTCGATATCCAGTGATATCTATGTCACACCGAATCTCCCACCCCCACTGGAGCGCGACGTGCGGAAATCCCGTCTGGCAACCCTCACACTGAGCCTGGCGACGGCCCTGGCCGCCAGCCTCACCCTGGCAGCGCCCGCCGAGGCCGCTCCCAGCGACCACTACGTCGCCCTCGGCGACTCCTACTCTTCGGGGGTGGGTGCCGGCAGCTACACCGCCGAGAGTGGCTCCTGCCAGCGCAGCACCAACGCCTACCCGGCGTTGTACGCCACCAACGTGCGACCCGCGTCGTACCGTTCGGTTGCCTGCTCCGGTGCCACCACCGCCAGCGTGAACAACACGCAGCTCAGCGCGCTCAGCACCACCACGACCCTGGTCAGCGTCACGGTCGGCGGCAACGATGTCGGGTTCGCCAACATCATGACCACCTGCGTGCTCTACGGGACCAACGACTGCGTGGCCGCCGTGCAGACCGCCGAGGACAAAGCGCGGGCCGACCTCACCAACCTGCTGCGCACCGTCTACAACGGAATCCGCACCCGCGCGCCGTCGGCCCGGGTGGTGGTCGTCGGCTACCCGGTCTTCTACCAACTGGGCACGACGTGTGTCGGGCTCAGCGCCACCTCGCGAGCGAAGATCAACGAAGGTATCAACCTGGTGAACGACCTCACCCGCAGCGCCGCCCAGGCCGCCGGCTTCACCTTCGCCGACGTCCGGTCGCAGTTCGTCGGGCACCAACTGTGCAGCTACGGCGACAAGTGGTTGCACGCCCTGAACTTCGTCAACCTCGGCATCTCCTACCACCCGACCGCGGCCGGCCAGTCCAGCGGCTACTACCCGGTCTTCCGCTCCGTCGCCGGCTGACGTCGAGGGCATGCGGGGCGATACCCATCGCCCCGCATGCCCCGTCGAACTGGGTCGGCCCGTACAGGATCAGCACTCCGGCCTACGGGCCGAGGAGATGGTCACGCGAGGAAGCCGTGCAGCGCCGCCGTGAGGTCGTCGGGGTTCTCCTCGGCGACGTGATGCCCGGACTCGATCGGGTGGCCGCGCAGATCGTCGGCCCAGGGCCGCCAGACAGCGAGCGGATCACCGTACAGGTCCTCCATGTCGTCACGGGTCGACCAGAGAAACAGCGTCGGACAGCGGACTGTGCGACCGGCACGCCGGTCGGCTTCCTCGTGCTCCCGGTCGACACCCAGGCCGGCGCGGTAGTCCTCCAGCATCGCCCGGACCGTGGCCGGGTCGTGGATGGCCTCCCGGAACTCCTCGTAATTCTCGGCCCCCATGCTCTGGGGCTGGGCCTTGTTGCCGTACCAGGCATCCGGGGCGACGGCGATGGCCCGCTCCGGCTTGTCGGGCTGCGCAAAGAAGAACCAGTGGTACCAGTCGTGGGCGAATCGCGCGTCGCACCTGGCGAGGGCCTCACTGATGGGCACGCCATCGAGAACCACGAGCCGGCTGACCACGTCCGGGTGGTCCAGTGCCAGACGCAACGCCACGTAGCAACCACGGTCGTGCCCGACCGCGGCGAACGTCGGATGACCCAGGATGTCCATCAGTCGGACCATGTCCCCCGCGACCGCCCGTTTGGACTGCTGCGAGTGGTCCGGGAGGATCTTCGCCTTGCCGGACCGCCCGTAGCCGCGCATGTCAGGGCAGACGACGGTGAAGCCGCGGTCCACCAACCGCGGTGCCACCTGGTGCCACGTCGACCCGGTGCGCGGATGCCCGTGGATGAGGAGCACCGGGGGCCCCTGCCCGGCGTGCCGGACACGGAGTTCCACCTCCCCGACGTCGACTCTCTCGTCGGTGAAACCGTCAAACATGGGCGACGAGTATCCGAGCCGCCCGTCCCGCAAACCTGCGCCCACGTACCGTCTGGTCAGGCATCGACCCGGTGCCGGCCGCGAGGGCCGTCACCGGCGTCACCTTGGGAAAAGCTCAGCGTGTACGGACGTCGCGCGTGGCGCCTTTGGTGATGGCCCGGAGCTTGTCGGGGTTGGCGACGTTGTGGATGGCGATGATGCGGCCGCCGGCGTCGACCTCGACGGTGACGGTGGCGACCACACGACCCGGACCGCGGAACACCATGCCCAACCCGCCATTGATCTCGACCAGATCGGCGCTCATGTCGGCGGGCTCGACGCCCTGGTAGGTGACGGTGCCGATGGCCGCGAACCAGGCGGCCACCGTCTGTGCCCCCACCACCGGACGCATGGCCTGGCGGACCTTGCCGCCACCGTCGGTCCACAGTGTGACGTCCGGCGACAGCAGCTCCATGAGGGCGTTGATGTCGCCACCGGTCGCGGCGGCGAAGAACCGTCGGGTGACCTCGTGCTGCCGCGAGCGGTCCGCGACGAAGCGTGGCCGCCGGGCCCGAACGTGCTCGCGAGCGCGGTGCGCGGCCTGGCGCACCGCAGCCTCGGAACGGTCCACCGCCTCCGCGATCTCGGCGTGGCTGAGGTCGAAGACCTCCTTCAGTACGAACACCGCCCGCTCCAACGGACTCAGTGTTTCCAGCACCACCAGCATGGCCATCGAGACGGACTCGGCGGTCGTGACGGCGTCGGCGGTGTCCCCGGCGGTGAGAATCGGCTCCGGGAGCCACGGCCCGACGTACGTCTCGCGCTTGTGCCGGGTGGAGCGCAGCCGGTCCATCGCCAGGTTCGACACGATCCGCGTCAGATAGGCCCTGGGGTCGGCCACCTGCGCGCGGTCGGCGGCCGACCACTTGATCCAGGCGTCCTGGACCGCGTCCTCGGCGTCGGCCGCCGTGCCGAGAATGCGGTAGGCCACCGAGAACAGCAGGTTGCGATGCTCGTTGTAGACCCGCTGGTCGAGCTCCCGGAACGGATGGGTCACCGCGCGTCCCGGACCCGGGTGAAGCGGCCACCGCGGGGCCAGAACGCGCCCGCGCCGGGCATCCTCTTCATGCGGCCGTACGTCGGCCAGGGCGAAGCACTCACCGTCTCCTTGTACCAGGCCGCTCTGCGGCCGGTCAGATACATCCGTCGAGGACTGTCGTCGGGGTGGGTGAACTGGACGACCGCATCGTGCCGTCCCAGACTCACCGGCGTGTGGTAGTAGCCGAAGCGGAAAGGCTTCGCCTTCTTACCCTTGAGCGCGCGGACGATCGCCACCGCCGCGTGCACCCCGGTCGGCATGCCACCCTGGCAGGTGCCGTGCATGACGCCGTAACTCTGACGGATCGCGGCGGCGTCGCCCACCGCGTACACGTCGGGGTGCGACACCGACCGCAGCGCGGGGTCGGTGACGATGCGGCCGCGTTCCTCGACGGCCAGACCGGCTGCCGCAGCCAGCGGCGACACGCGCGTGCCACTCGTCCAGACCACGACGTCGGCGGCCATGGTCTCCCCGCCGGCCAACTCGACCGAACCGGGCAGCACCTTCACCACCTCGACCCCGCTGCGCACCCGGACGCCCAGACGCCCAAGCGCGGACCGCAGATGCGCCCTGACCTTCGGGATCATGGTCGCGCCGGGTTCCTGCCGACCCAGCAGCACGACGTTCAGCTCCGGGTGCCGCTCGGCGATCTCCGCAGCCGACTCGACGCCGGTCAACCCACTACCACCGACCACCACCGTGCCGCTGCCGAGCCGCGCCAGCCGGTCCGCCAGCAACTCGGCGTCCTGGACGCTGTTCAGCGTGTACGCGTAGTCCTCGACACCCGGCACCGCCGCCGTGTCGGCCACACTGCCCAACCCGTACACCAGCGTGTCGTAGTGCAGCACCCGGTCGTCGTCGAGCCGCACGGTCTTCGCATCCGCGTCCAGCGCCGTCACCCAGCCGCGCACGAACTGTGCGCCCGTACCCTCCAGCAACTCCGGGATGCTCATCTCGGCGAGCCGCTGCCCGGTCGCCGTCATGTGCAGCCGCAGGCGCTCGGTGAACCGCTCCTGCGCGTTCACCAGGGTCACCCGCACACCCTCGCGGCGCCCCATCCGAGCCGCGAGCTGGATCGCCGCGGCCATCCCCGCGTACCCCGCCCCCAGAATCACCACCCGGTGCGCAGCCGCCGTCCCGACCTCGTGCTGTGTGCTCATCGTTCCGCCTCTTCCCTCGCGCTGACGACCACCAGACGCAAGCTGCCGACGTATCCGTGACATGAGATCGACGTGACGCACGACATGGTCGACGTTCGCGCCCGCGTTGATCCACACCCTGCCGCCGCGGCTGCGGGGCCACTGGGCCCGGGTCAGCGCAGGGCTCGCGGCCGACCCGCTGGCTCCGCCCGTACCCTGCGAAGGTCAGGCTCCGATCGCCGGTGTGTGGCTGCCGTGCGGCGGCGCGGCAGCCACACGAGGCGTCACTTGTTGTGCTTCTCCTGGCACGGCACGCAGAAGCGCGCGTGCGGGAGAACCTCGAGCCGCTCGGCCGGGATGTTCTGGCTGCACTTCTGGCAGGCACCGTAGGTGCCTTCGCTGATCCGGCTCAGCGCACCGGTGATCTGCTCGATGTTGCGGCGGGTGGCCAGCAGCAGCGCAGCCTGGTTGTGCGCCTCGCTGGGGTCGCCGGTGTCCGCGTTGAGCTCGGTCAGTTCCCGCAGCCGAGCCGTTTGTGCGGCGAAGTCGTCCGCCAGGGACGCTCGCAGATCAGCCAGCCAGCTCTGATCAACAGCACGATGATCGACGCTCATGGTCTACCTCTCCGGGGAAAAAGAAAAAGGGCCGAAGCTCGAATGGCTTCGCCCTTGCGGTCGTTTTGGGATGCAACGATTCCGCGGGAGGGTCTCGGCCGATTGGCGGCGGGCTCGACAGCTTGTGCGAGGGCGCGATGTGCAGCGCGCGGACAACCGGCACGCGCATCCCAACCGTCAGGCGTCGCTGCGTCGCTACGCGAGCAGCGCTAAGCGCTGCCAGCGCAGTGACGACAGACGAGCAGAAAGTCACCGACGGCATGCCTCCACCATAAGGGGACTACTGCACTAAAGCCAACGCCTTCGGAGGGACCCCGCGTTGGCCGCGGCCTGCTACCCGAAACGTCTCTTCACAGCTCAGACCGGACGATGACGGCACCGAGCCACCGGCCTGGAAAACAGCGCAGTCCGCTCAAAGACAACCGTCAGCTGGGGTATCAGCCGGGCGGAGAGGGGCACTCCAGGACGGCGATCGAGTTTCCGGCGAACAGCCGCAGGTGCGGGTGCCCGGAGAAGATCTGAACTGCCTCGTCGTGCGAGTCCGCTTCCACGATGGCGTAGCCGGTCAGGGCGTCGGTGAAGTCCTCGACGGCCTGCTCATGCCACAGCGGCGTCAGACCTGGACCAGTACGTCGGCGCGGCGGCTACCATCGCAGGCGCCCACCACCGCCGCGCGAGGTTGCCCTCAAACAGCCCGCCGACTGATACGCGCGAAACCGTGGGACGGAGATCAGCCGCTTCGGCGATTACCGTACTGGCGCGGGCTCTGGACCGAGCCCCGGCCGCCGAGGTGCTGGCCCTTTCCGTGCGGTTGAGGCGAGACGGCCTTGCCCTTCGCGCGACGGGCAGCCCGATTCGAGGGAACGGCAGGCTGGTCGGTCTCGTCCGTGGTTGAGGTGTCGGCGTCCGCCGCGTGGGCGTCTTCGACGGGCTCAGGCTCCGGCATCGGTATCTCCCTGGGTTCTTGGGCAGTGCGGACCATCGACAGCCGACGGACGCGGGCTACTCGACGCCGGTGTGGGCACCCTGACGGTAGCGCAACGCCGGGACCCTCCGATCGACGGTCTCCAGCTTCACCACTCCCGCCAACCCGGCGGCTGACCGCCTCGTCGCCAGCACTGTCTCACGGCTACACCAAGTGCATGCATTCGGACATCACGGGGATCGCGCGCTATCCGGCGGTCGCGGCGATGAACACCACCGCACCGACCACCACCAGCGCGGAGGCCAGGAAGGTCTGTCGGCGGGCCTGGCGCAACGTCTCCCGGACCTGCCAGGCGTGCGCGGTGGTGAGCAGCCACCGCAGGTACGGATCGGTCCGGATGATGTTGCGACGCGCTACGGCGAGGCCTTCTCGCAGTGCCGCCCGCTCCTCCGGCGGTGCCGTCGGCAGGCGGCCGGTGATCGCGGCAGCGATCCGGCGGTGCCGCAGCAGGCCGTCGATGTCGTCGGCGTACCCCCCGAAGTGGTACCAGGGCTCGGCCTGCAGCCGCTCGCGCAGCCCGCGCAGCTCCGGCCCGGTGAGTGAGGCCGGCGTGGTCATCGGCGGGACGAGCACCTCGCTGGTTCGCCAGATCGCCCAGGCCACACCGAGCAACGCCACCAGCAGGCCGCCGCCCGCCCACGTCGCGTGGGCCCAGTCGGTGACCTTGCCGGCGGCGATCAGGGGGCCAGCGCCGAGCAGCAGCGCGCCCACCGCGCCGGCCGAGGAGATGATCCAGCGCGCCGCCGCCCGGCTGTCCGCGACCGAGTCCAACGGGGACGGCAGCGCGTCCAGCCCTCCGCCGCCCGTCGGCGGCTCCCCGATCACTGGCCGTTGTCGCGGCGCAAGACGACGCCCAGCGGGCCGGTCTCGTCGTCGGGCAGATCGGTGTACGGCACCCAACGCTGGCCGTCGAAGAACTCCATCTCGCCGACTTCGTTGATCCGCACGGCGTTGACCTGCGCGAGCTCCTCAGAATCGTCAGCCATGGATACAGTATCGGTCAGTCCGGCAATGCGCCCTGGCATCGGGTCGTCTGCCGGCAACCGCGGGGAGCGTCTGTGATCCGGTTGACCGTCAGCGCGACCGACGTGGTCATGGCTGCCCGGGGTGAACGGTGGCGGCACCCGGTGGGCCGGGCCGACCAACGCACCGCCGACCTGCTCTGGCGGCTACGCGGCGACCCCTCGGTGGAGCTGTCGTACGAGGTCGGCGCCGCGCTCGGCCACCGCTTCCTCGGCGCTCCCGGCGCGGCCCTACGCGCGGAGCTGGCCCGGCCCGGCCGACACCGCCTTGGCATCGAGGTCACTGATCCGGCGCTGGCCGACCTGCCGTGGGAAACCCTGGTGCCGCCCGGCGAGGGCCTGCCGCTGGCGCTGCGCCCCGACGTCGACGTGTGCCGGACCGGCCCCCGGGCTGCGGTGCCCGCCGCCCGGGTGGACGGCCCGCTGCGGATGCTGGCGGCGATCGCAAGCCCGGACGACTCCACCCAGCCGCTGCTGGACCACGAGCGAGAACTCGGGCGGATCCTCGGCGCGGTGGAACCCGGGCACCGCCACGGAGTGCGGGTGCGAGTCCTGGAGTGGGGCAGCGCGGCCGCGATCCGCGCCGCTCTCGCCGAGGAGCCGTTCCACATCCTGCACGTCTCCTGCCACGCGCGTCCCGGCGCACTGCTGCTGGAAACCCCCACCGGCGCGGAGGACCGGGTGGACGCCGCGCGGTTCCTGACCGAGGTGCTGCCGCCGGGCAGGACCGTACCGTTGATCGTGCTCGCCGGCTGCTCGACCGCCCGCCGGGGTCAGCGGGAGCTGCCCGGGCTGGCCGGCGCATTGCTGGCCCAGGGCGCGCCGGCGGTCCTGGCAATGAACGGAACGGTCAGCGACGCGTACACCATCGAGTTCTGCGCCCGGCTCTACCAGCGGTTGGCCGCCCGGGGCGAGCCGGAACTCCTGGCGGAGGTCTCCGCCGTCCGCCGAGAGCTGGCGCCGACCTCCGCCGAGTGGTGGATGCCGACGCTGTTCCTGGCCGACCCCGCGCTGCGGTTGGCCGGCGGGCGGGACGGCGGGGCCGTCGCCGGGCCGCCGGGCCAGTCGGTCGTCGGGGAGGGCGTGGTACGCGCGCCGACGGACTTCGTGGGCCGGCGGGAGATCCTGCGCCGGCTGTCCCGGGGCAAGCTGCGGGTCCTCGTGCACGGCATCGGCGGAATCGGCAAGACGAGCCTCGCCGCCGAACTCGCGCAGCGGTTTGCCGACGCGGGCGGCATCGTCGTGGCGACCAGCGGCGACGCCATTGTCGACGGGATCCTCGACGAGCTCCGCCGCCAGGTGGAGATCCGATGCGCCCGGCCGGCGACCGCACCGGACGACCCGCTGCGACAACTCCTCGTCGCCCTCGCCGAGCCCGGCCAGGACTGGCGTCGACGGCTCGCGGCGAGTGGCACCGGCGGCACGCCGCTGCTGCTCGTCCTCGACAACGCCGAGGACGCCCTGGACGCCGAGCACCAGTTGGCCGACGGGGACCTGGCCGCGTTCCTCGCCGACTGGGCGACCCGGCACGAGCTGGTCGTGACCAGCCGGCACCCGTTCCCGGTCGCCGGCATCGAGCCCTACCACCTTGGCCCGCTCTCCTGGCAGGAGACCCGCAAGTTGCTCTGGCGGCTACCGGGCGTCGGCCGGCTGGCTCCGGCGGAACAGCAGAGAATGTGGCACCGGCTGGGCGGCCACCCGCGCGCGCTGGAATACCTCGACGGTCTGCTGCGCGACGGCACCGCCCGAGCCGGCGAGGTGGCCAGTCGACTGGCGGCAGTCGGCGGCAGCGACGACGCCAGGGCGACCGGCGTCGGCACGCCGCTGGCCGAGGCCGGCGCACTGGCCGCCGAGGACGTGCTGTTGCCCCGGCTGCTCGCTCACCTGGAGGCCGTCCCGGCGGCCCGCCGGTTGCTGCTCGGCGCGGCGGTTTACCGCACCCCGGTGGACCGGACCGGGCTCTCCTGGCAACTCGCCGACCCGGCGAACGGCGACGACCCGCCGCCGGAGTCGGCGGGGCTGGACGAAGCGATCACGCCCCTGTCGCACCTGGGGCTGCTGGCTCCCGTGACCGATGGCCACCTGGTGCACCGGTGGACGGCGACGAGCCTGCTGCGCATCGCCGGCCGCGATGCGGTCACCGAGTCACACCGCCGGGCGGGCCGCTACTGGGGCTGGCGGGCCCGAAACGCCGCAGACCAGCACACCTTCATCCGGCAGATCGTCGAGGCGCGGTACCACCACCTGGCGGCGGGTGACACCGAGCAGGCCATCACCTACTCCGAGCTGGCCTGCCAGGTGCTGCACGCGGCCGGGCACTGGGCCTGGGAGGAGAAGATCTGGCGGGAGCTCCTGCCGATGGCACCGCCCGGCTCGGCGCTCGCGGCGAGCTTCCTCAAGGGACTGGGCGACGTGCACCTCAACCGGGGCGAGTACCCGCAGGCGACGGAGCGCTACCAGTCGGCGCTGGCCGTCTATCGGGACCTCGGTGACGACAGCGGAGTCGGCAAGCTCCTGCACCAGTTGGGCCTGGTCGCCGACAACCGGGGCGACCGGGCGACAGCGGACCGGCTGTACCAGGAGGCGTTGACGATTTTGAGTCGGCTCGGCGACCGCGGGGCTGTCTCCAGAACCCTGCACCAGCTCGCCGGCATCGCCCGGGGCAACGGCGACGTCGAGTTGGCCATGGCGCGTTACCTGGAAGAGTTGGCGATCGCCCGGGAACTCGACGACCTGGACGGGATCGCCGCGAGCCACCACCAGATCGGCATGCTCGCCTTCGAAGCCCGGGACCTCGTAAAGGCGGAGCAGTGCATCCAGGTGTCGATCGCCACCTACGCCCGGATGGGCGTCCGGGTCGAGCAGGGCAGCGGGCTGGTGATGCTCGGACGGATCGCCCTCGCACGCTTCGCGTACGACACCGCCGAGTCCCGGGTCCGGGCCGCCCTGGAGATCTTCGAAGAGGTCGGCAGCAACGGCCGCATCGCGGAGTGCACCTTGCTGCTCGGTCACCTCTCCCGGGACCTCGGCGACCTCGAATTCGCCGAGAGCTGCTTCGCCCGCGCCCGGACGATCGTAGCGGCGCTCGGCGAGGACCCGCTGCTGCGCCGCTGCGACGAGCTGCTCGGCCAGGTCCGGACCGTCCTCGGGCGGGTCGTCGAGGCGGTGCCGCACACCCTGAGCGTGATGGGCGGGAATGACGGGCCGCCGCACCCGTCGGCCCTGGAGTGGCTGGCCGTGCAACGCCTGGAACTGGGTGCGCCGGCCTTCGCCGACCTGCTGGTCCGACACCTCGACCCGGCGCAGGCGGCCCACCGGGCCGAGCGGGTCGAGGCGTACCTTCGCTTCCGGTTTCCCGATGAGCACCCGACCCCGCTCGGCAGCGGGTACGTCCTGCTCGCCATCGCCGCCGCCCAGGCAGGCGAGTTCGGCACCGCCCGGATGTGCCTTCTCCGGGCATTGCCGATCTGCGCCGCCGCCGGCTACCGGGCGGGGATCGCCAAATGCCACGAGGACCTCGGCATGGTGGCACTGGAAACCCGCCAGCTGGCCGAGGCCCGGTCCCGCTACGAGCAGGCGCTGGAGGTCTACCGCGCGCTGCGCCACGAGCCCAACCAGGCCATCGTCCTGCACCAGCTCGGCCGGGTCTGCGAGGAGCAGGAGGACCTCGCCGGCGCGGACGGGTTCTACCGCCGCTCCATCGCGATCAAAAAACGGCTGGGGAACCAGTCGGGCGTCTCCAACAGCACCTTCCACCTCGGCCGGGTGGCCGGCCTGCGCGGCGACCAGGCCCTGGCCGAGCGGTGCTACCGGACCTGCCTGCGGATCGACCGCGAGCAGGGCAACTGGGAGGAGGTGGCACTGGACCAGGTGGCGATCGGGCAGCTGCGGGTCAAGCAGGGCCACCCCGCGGAGGGCATCCCCCTGATCGTCGAGGCACTGTCCATCGACCGGCAGATCGGGTCGAGCAACGCGGCGCTCGACCTGAACGCGCTGCGTGAACTGCGGGCCGGGCTCGGTGACGAGGCATTCACGGCCATCCTCACCGACGCCTTCGGGCCCAACCAGGCCGCCCAGGTGCTCGACCTGATCGCGGTGCTACCGACCACGGCCGAGCCGACCTGACCCACCCGATCAGGGCGGGCCCTGGACGAAGGTGCCGGCTGGGGGGTCGAGGCACCTCGGGGTACGCGACAGGGTGGCTGAACGCGAATCCCACCTAACTCGGCAATTCTCCCCCTAGATTCGATGCGCAGGACGCAGCCGAACCGGGGAGAGACGTGGACAGCTATCCGGCGATCGAGGATCACGGACTCATCGGCGACCTGCAGACCGCCGCGCTGGTGACGTGCGACGGGACGGTCGACTGGTTCTGCGCGCCGCGCTTCGACTCGCCCAGCATCTTCGCGGGGCTGCTGGACAAGGAGAAGGGCGGCTACTTCCAGATCGCGCCGCACGACACGCGGTACGTGACCAAGCAGCTCTATCTGCCCGGCACGCCCATCCTGATCACCCGGTTCATCAGCGCCGACGGGGTGGCCGAGGTGATGGACTTCATGCCGGTCACCGGCGAGCGGGCCACCGACGCCCACCGCCTGGTCCGCATCGTCAACATGGTCCGGGGGAGCATGCGCTTCCGGGTGGAGTGCCGGCCGCGGTTCGACTACGCCCGCGAAGAGCATCAGCTGGAACGCCATCGCAACGGCTATGTCTTCCGCAGCCGGTCGGCGACGATGACGTTCAACCCGGTCGACCCGGTGCGGCGGCTGCTCGCCGAACACGGCGACGTCCGCCTCGAGGGCGGCGATCTGATCGCGTACGGCACGCTCAACGAGGGTGACACCGGCGGCGTGGTCCTGGAGACGGCCGGCACCGAGCCGCGCATCTTCTCGCCGGAAGAGGTCCAGGGCATGTTCGAGTGGACCCGGGACTACTGGCGGCGCTGGCTTGAGCGCTCCAGCTACACCGGCCGCTGGCGGGAGATGGTCGAGCGCTCCGCCATCACGCTGAAACTCATGACGTACGCGCCGACCGGCGCGATGATCGCCGCCCCCACCGCCGCGCTGCCCGAGCTGGTCGGCGGAACCCGCAACTGGGACTACCGCTACACCTGGGTACGTGACACGTCGTTCTCGGTGCACGCGTTGCTCGGCCTCGGCTTCACCGAGGAGGTCAGCCGGTACATGAACTGGCTGGACGAGCGGATCCGCGAGGCCGGCGAGCACCAGGATCCCCTGAAGATCATGTACCGGGTGGACGGCTCCTCCGACCTGCACGAGGAGGTGCTCGACCATCTGGAGGGCTACCGCGGCTCGCGGCCGGTGCGGATCGGCAACGGCGCCGCCGACCAGATCCAGCTCGACATCCACGGCGAGGCGCTCTACGCCATGCACCTCGCCGACGAGCAGGGCATCCGCGTCTCGCACCAGGTGTGGAAGAGCACCGTCCGGCTCGTCGACTGGCTCTGCCACAACTGGGACCAGCCGGACGCCGGCATCTGGGAGAGCCGCCACCACCCCCGCAACTACACCTTCGGTCGGGTGATGTCCTGGGTCGCGCTGGACCGGGCCATCCGGCTGGCCACGCGCACCGGCCGCCCGGGGGACATGACCTGCTGGACGAAGCAACGCAACCGCATCTACGACCAGGTCATGGCCCGCGGATACAACCGGGAGCGCGGCACCTTCGTGCAGGCGTACGACGAGTCCGTGCTGGACGCGGCGCTGCTCGCCATGCCGTCAGTCGGTTTCGTCACGCCGAGCGACCCGCTCTGGCAGTCGACCCTGCACGCGATCGAGCGCGAACTGGTCTCCGACAGCCTGGTGCACCGGTACGACCCGGTCCACTCCCCCGACGGTCTCCCCGGCCACGAGGGCACCTTCAACATGTGCACCTTCTGGTACGTGGAGGCGTTGGCCCGTTCCGGCCGCCTGGACGACGCCCGCCTCACGTTCGAAAAGATGTTCACTTTCAGCAACCACCTCGGCCTCTATGCCGAGGAGATCGCCGCGACCGGGGAGCAGATTGGCAACTATCCCCAAGCGTTCAGCCATCTTTCTTTGATCAACTCAGCGCTGACACTCAACGATCTGCTCGACGCCGAGGCCGACGCCCGGCGCCGCCGCTAGCGGGTGCACGCTCCGGTCGGCCGCAGACCCGGCGAGGAAGACCACACTCAGGTACTGGCGAGTGTCCTGGCCCAGGGCTCGTCGATTTCGCCAAGACCCAGCATGGTCGTGACGTTGGCGAGCATGCCGACGGCGAACCAGCGCCGGACGGCTTCCTCGTCACCGTCGAGCAGCTTGTACACGACCGCGACTTGTCGGGCGTAGCAGGCGCGGACGGCGTCGCGGATGAGCGGCTCGTCGGTGGCACAGTTGGCTTGCATGAGGAAGCGCAGGACATCGCCGTCCTCAATGATCATGCCGTAGGCGTCTCGCAGAGCCTGCTCCGTCGTATCGGCCGCGTTCAGGGCCTCCGTCAGGAGATCGCCGACATGCTCGACGGCGGCGATGAAGATGGTCTGCTTGTTGGCGAAGAGGCGATAGAGGTACGGCTGAGAGATGCTGGCCCATTCGGCGATCTCATGGGTGGTCGTCCCGTAGAAGCCCTTGCGTGCGAAGCAGCTCACCGCGGCGTCGACTACGCCTTGGCGGCGCTGGTCACTCTTGACTGTTGTCCCGGCAGCAGGCATGTGACCAGCCTATCCGCCATGATCGACCTCAGGCGTCGGCCGGTGTCAGAGCCTCGACGGCGGCCAGCGGATTCCAGTAGTCGTCGAACCGGGTGACCAGTCCGTCGGCGCCGGTGTGCACGACCACGATGAAGTCCTGCTGGAACCGCTTGCCGGTGGGCCGGGCGGTCCCGTCGAGCTTTCCCCGCGCCACGGCGACCTGCGAACTGGCCGTCGCGATGAAGGTCAGGTCCACGAGCCGTGCATCGAAGGTTTCGGTGAAACCACGCATGTGCGCGTGCAAGGCTTCGCGCCCGTGCAACTCGGTGACCATGCCGGGCGGGGCGAAGGGGAAGGTGAAGGTGGCGTCGGTGGCGAAGAGAGCAGCCCAGGCGTCCAGGTCGGCGGCTGTCAGCAACCGCAGGTGCTCGGCCGCAGCGTGCTGGGCGGGGGTACGGATCTCGATCGTGTCGGTCATGATCGAAACCTACCGTCTCCATTAGTGGTTAACCTATAACAAAACACTGTGCGATCGATCATGACGCTCGGCGCTTGCCTGACCGAGCTTTCCCTGCTCTGCGGTGGGACCGTCTCGGCTTCCCCAAACAAGGGCCAGAACCCCGCTTCGTAGCCAGCGAGACGGCCGGCAACGGCGCCACGGCCTTCGCCCTGTGGTCGAAATGCAGCCGCAGATCAGATTGCGACCGAACCGTCAATGAGCAAATCACGATTGCGTGAGGCCACAAGCGACCCGGAACTGCAAGGCATTGAGACTCCCATCTCGGTCGGCGGAGTTCCTGGCCGACGAGATAGACGTTCCCTATGCTTGCCGCCGGAATGCACTGCGGCTCATCCGGGCCGAGGGGAACACCCATACGAGGATTTGCGAATGCGCCGGACTTCTGCCGTGAACAACGGCACTGCCGATGCCAGCGGAGTAACACCGGGCGGCGAACCGCCGACCTCCACCCCGGAGGGCGTCGCCCGCCAATCTGCCATCGCCGAGGAACAGGCGTTCCTCGACATGGCCACGGCCCGGCGCGACAGGCTGACCGAGCACCTGGAGGTCGAGCTCTCGTCGGAGGCCCTGGACGCGTTGGAACATGCCCGGCAGCGCATGCTCCGTCAGCAGTACGAAGAGCTGCAGCGAGCTCGGGAGGGGCTGGTCTTCGGTCGCCTCGACGGCCTTGATGGCACCGTGCGACACGTGGGCCGTGTCGGTCTCCGCGACGACGTCGAGGACAGTGAGCCACTGCTGGTGGATTGGCGCGCTCCCGCAGCCCGGCCGTTCTACACCGCGACGGCCGTCGACCCCCAGGGTCAGGCACGACGGCGTCACGTACGCACGAACGGGTCGACCGTCGTCGGGGTGGACGACGAGCCGCTGGACGGGAGCATGACGGCCGAACTCGTCGGTGAGGGCGCCCTCCTGGCCGCCCTCGACCAGCGGCGCACCGGTGTCATGTCGACGGCGATCTCCACGCTGCAACGCGAACAGGACGACATCGTCCGGGCCAGGGCGACCGGCCCGCTGGTCGTTCAGGGCGGTCCCGGCACCGGCAAGACCGTGGTTGCGCTGCACCGCGTCGCCTACCTGCTGTTCACCTACCGAAAGATGGCCGAGCAGGCGGTCCTGGTCCTCGGCCCCTCGCCGCGTTTCCTCCAGTACATCGGCCAGGTGCTACCCGCCCTCGGTGAGACCGCCGTCGTCTCGGCGACCTGCGACACCCTGCTGGCCGACATCCGCGTGGGCCGTGACGAGAGCCGGCTTCTCGCCGAGATCAAGGGCCGCGCCCTCTGGCAGCCCGCGCTTGAGAGCTACGTCGCGTCGCTGCTCCCCCGACCCCGCGAGCTGAAGCTGCGATGGGAGGGCGATTTCTACGTCATCGACGCCGCAACGGTGGCGCAGGCGCTCGCCTCGGCGGTGCAGGGACGCCCCTACCACCGGGCCCGCGCGGCGTTCGCCGAGCAGTTGCACCACCTCCTCGCCGACGCCGTCGCCGAGCAGCGCGAGACGCTGATGAACGAGATGGAGGAGGGCTTCGAGGACATCCTCGCCCGCGTCGACAAGGGGATGGAACATGACCACCGTCCCCTCCGGACGTCCACGGGCAGCGACGTCGACGGGCTGCTCTCCGAGGAAGAGATCGAACACCTGCATACTCGTATCGCCGAGAACGCCACCATCGCCCGGTTCGTCGAGGCATTGTGGCCCACCCTCGACGCCGAAACCCTGCTGGGTGACCTCCTGAGCGACCGCGCCCTGCTGGCCCGGATCGCCCCGCAACTGTCGCCGGAGGAGCTCACCGCCGTCGCGGCCGAGCCAGCCCCATGGGCATCGAGCGACATTCCCCTGCTCGACGCCCTCGCCGACCTGCTCGGCGACGTCGACGCCCCGCAACCACAGGGCGAGTTCGTCGCCGACCACGCTCGCCGGCAACGCGGCTGGGTGTACGGCCACGTCGTCGTCGACGAGGCGCAGGAGCTGTCCGAGATGCAATGGCAGATGGTCCTGCGGCGCTGCCCCAGTCGCTCCATCACGGCCGTGGGCGACATCGACCAGGCCGATGCAGCGCACCGGCACACCAGCTGGGCGCAGGCGGTGCAGGCTGCTTTCGGAGACCGCTGGACCGCCGCGGAACTGACCATCTGCTACCGGACCCCGCGCGAGGTCATGGACCTCACCGAACCGGTCCTGAAGAAGGCTGGCAGCCACAACGCGCCGCCACGGGCGGTGCGATCCTCCGGCATCGCCCCCTGGGAGCTCACGATCACCCCCGCCGAGCTTGCCGGCGCCGCCGCCCAGGCAGTGCGACAGCTCCAGCAACGATGGCAGGGCGGCATGGTCGGCGTCATCGCCCCCGCCGACCGCGTCGCCGAACTCCGGGTCGTGCTGAGTGATGTGCCAGTGCTCACCGCGACCCAGTCCAAGGGACTGGAATGGGACGCGACGCTACTGATCGACCCTCAGGGCATCGCCGCCGAACCGCGCGGCTGGAACGGGCTCTACGTCGCGCTCACCCGATGCACCCAGGAACTCGGGCAGCTGATAATCACGCGGTAGTCGGGCTCTTCACAGACGAGGGTGTGGTCGCGCGCCTGGGCCTGCGGGTGGCGGGGTCAGTCGGTGGTGGACGTGTCTGGTCCAGTCGCGGCATACCGGGCGGCGATGGTGCGGACCGCCTCGTCGACCACCTGAGCGACGCGTTCGGCGCTCACCTCCCAGCCCGGCACGAGGAGTGTCGGCCAGAAGACGTAGTTGGAGATCATGCCCAGGAACTGGGTGGCTGCGAGCTCCACGTCCTCGACCCGCGCCGTTCCCGCCTCGTGCTCGGCCAGGAGGTAGCCGCGTACGGACTCGAAGTAGGGCATCTTCCCGTGCGAGAACTGCGCGTGGGCCAGTTCGGGGAATCGCGGCAGCTCGGCGATGACGATTCGGAACAGGTCGGTCATCCGGGGCTGGCTCAACAGCTCGGCGTAGCGGCGACCGATGGTTCTGAGCCCGTCGACGAGGTTGCCCGCCGGCGGCGGCTCCTCTTCGTCAGCTGTTGCCCAGGACTCGGTGACGATGGCGTCGAACAGGGCAGCCTTGCTCGGAAACTGCTTGAACAAGGTGGCCCGCGAAACGCCCGAGCGCTCTGCGATCTGCGCCAGCGACGTCCGGTCGTAGCCCAACTCGAGGAACAGTGCCGTCGCGGCCGTCACGATCAGCGCGCGTTTCTCCTGGGCTACACGCTGGTGATACGTCGTCACGACCCTGCTCATGGACCGAGCATACGAGGTGAGTGGCTTGACTCACCACTGCCGCTGACCTAGTGTCAGGGCAGTGGTGAGTCGCTCGACTCACCATCGGCCGGCGTTCCCGGTCGGTCACCCCTGTACCGAAGGAACATCTGATGAACCGCTTCGACAACCAGACCGTGCTCGTGACCGGTGGGACCGGCGGCCAGGGCTCCAGCCACGTACGGGCCTTTCACGCGGAGGGAGCGAACGTGGTGATCGGCGGCATCGACGCCGAACGCGGCGCCGCTCTCGCCGACGAGCTCGGTACCCGTGCTCGCTTCACCCGCCTCGACGTCACCGACGAAAGCTCGTGGTCCGCCGCTGTGCGGGCCGCCGAAAGCACCTTCGGCGCCCTGAACGTGCTCATCAACAATGCAGGCGTCCAGAACCCGCCGGCGCCGATCGAGAACACGGGCCAGGCCACGTGGTCGCGCATCCTCGACATCAACCTCACAGGGACCTTCCTCGGCATCAAGGTCGCCGCCCCCGCTCTGCGCCGCGCGGCAGGGGGAACGATCGTCAACATCGCCTCGACGATGGGCCTGGGCGGCACGGCGCACTACGCGCCGTACGTCGCCAGCAAATGGGCCGTGCGTGGTCTCACACGAACGGCGGCGCTCGAGCTCGGCCGCGACCACATCCGTGTGAACACCATCCACCCCGGCGTGATCGCGACCCCCTTCATCCAGGAACCAGCAGCTGGCGCCACCGTGGCGATCGCCGACTTCTACTCACCCGAGCCGTTCGCCATCCCCCGGCTTGGGGAACCGACCGACGTCACCCGGCTTCTCCTGTTCCTCACGTCATCGGACGCCTCGTTCATCACGGGTTCGGAGTACGTCATCGACGGTGGACTCCTCCTCGGCCCCGCCCTTCAGGCGGAGACCGCATGAGCAACCGACTGGCATGCGAACCTCCTGGGCGGGTTCAGACGACGACTGCGCCCTCAACCGTGAAGAGTCGTAAGAGATCCGAAAGGGTTCGCGGCCAGTTCGACGGTCGCGGCGGTCGTACGCTCCGGGAATGAGGGCATCGATCTTCCGGTCGCCGGTGGCGTGGGCTGGACTCGCCACCGTTGTCGTCGTGGCGGTCCTGGCCGCCTACTGGTTCCAGCCGTGGAAGCTGTTCACCGACACGTACGTCGACGACGCGCTTCCTCCCGCCGGGGTGACACCGGCCGCCACGACGCCAATGCCCACGCCCCAGTCCCCCACGGCATCGGCCACCACCCCTGCGGTCAACGAGATCCTGGCTGCGGGCGAGTTCGTCACCCATGAGCACGAGACGACCGGCAGCGCCGAGATCGTCCGGCTCGCCAACGGGCGCCACCAGCTCGTCGTGAAGGACCTGAAGACGTCGAACGGACCGGACCTGCGGGTGTGGCTGACGGACCAACCGGTCACCCGAGGCACGGCCGGCTGGCGGGTGTTCGACGACGGCGAATGGGTCGAGCTGGCAAAGCTCAAAGGCAACAAGGGCAACCAGGTGTACGAGCTACCAGCCTCGGTCGACCCGCGGGACTTCCGCAGCGTCTCCATCTGGTGCAAGCGGTTCGCGGTCTCCTTCGGCGCGGCCGACCTCACGAGCACCTGATCAGGCCGCAACCTGCCGGACAGAGCATTGACATCTTTCACTGTGCAATCTAGCGTCGGAGCGAATCGATTCGACGTCGAGCCAGGTGCTGCGGCGCCGCAGATGATCGGTCACGTGGTGCTCGGGCGCGCACGGCGTGGGCCACATCGATTCGACGACCGACTGGTCCTGCGTGGGCGGCGGGACCAGTGGCGGGGACCTGTGTCCATGAGCCGGCCGGGTGCCGCGGACCTCGTCCAACCATTTCGTGCCGAGTGGCGGGAGCCCCATCATGACAAGACGCAGACCCATCCTTGGTTTTCTCGCGACGGCGGCAGTCGTCGTGACCGTGGGCGCGGCGGCGCTGGCCGGTGGCTTGAGCACCACTGCGTCCGCCGCGAACGTCGCAGCCGCCGCAGCGACCGCCGGGTGCGGCAAGGCGCCCGGACTGAACAGCGGCACCCACACCATCCAGAGCAGCGGGAAGAGCCGCAGCTTCATCCTTCGGCTGCCCGACAGCTACAACAACACCTATGCCCACCGGCTGGCCTTCGGGTTCCACTGGCTTGGCGGCACCGCCAACCAGGTCGCGTCGGGTGGAACCGACGGAGCCGCCTGGGCCTACTACGGCATGCTCTCCCAGGCGAACAACAGCACCATCTTCGTCGCCCCGCAGGGCCTCAACAACGGCTGGGGCAACTCCAACGGCGAGGACGTGACCTTCACCGACGACATGATCCGCGTCATCGAGAACGCTCTCTGCGTCGACACCACGCAACGTTTCTCGGTCGGGTTCAGCTACGGCGGCGCGATGAGCTACTCGTTGGCGTGTTCCCGACCGACAGTGTTCCGCGCGGTCGCGGCAATCGCGGCCCCGGGGGCGATCAGCGGATGCAGCGGCGGCACCCAGCCGGTGGCGTACCTGGGGATTCACGGCATCAACGACAACATCCCGAGCGGGCGGTCGCTGCGCGACAGGTTCGTCCGCAACAACGGTTGTGCCGCGCAGAACCCACCCGAACCAGCGGCGGGCAGCCGGACCCACATCACCACCGCCTACTCCTGCCAGGCCGGATACCCGGTGGTCTGGGCCGCGTTCGACGGCGGCCACCAGCAAGGTCCGGTGGACGGGTGCGCCGGCTGTGAGAGCGGCGCGCGGAGCTGGGTCAAGCAGGAGGTGTGGCGGTTCTTCACCCAGTTCGGCTCCACCGTGCCGCCCACCACTCCGCCACCATCGACCCCGCCTCCGGGCCAGCAGAACGTGCTGATCGCGGGTAGCCAGTCCGGCCGGTGCATCGACATCCCCAACTCCAGCACCAGCAACGGCGCCCGCCCGCAACTCTGGGACTGTCACGGTGGCACCAACCAGCGCTGGACCCATACCGCCAACCGCACCCTTACCGTCTACGGCAACAAGTGCCTGGATGCCAGCGGGGCAGGCAGCAGCAACGGCACCGCTGTTCTCATCTGGGACTGCAACGGCCAACCGAACCAGCAGTGGAACGTGAACTCCAACGGCACCATCACCGGCGTCCAGTCAGGGCTCTGCCTCGACGCCATCGGCTCCGGCACGGCCAATGGGACGCAACTACACCTCTGGGCCTGCCACGGCGGCGCCAACCAGCAGTGGAGCACGCGCAACTAGCGCCGTAACGCTAGACGTTCGCCATGGTGGAGCCGCGCCGCCCGGGGTCCTGTCCCGGGCGGCGCACGGCCGCTGTGCCGCCAGGGGCGCGCAGTGTCCCGGTTGCGCACCGCTGATTAGATGTGCTGATGGGTCCGTGGGAACCAACATTGCTCGTCATCGCCACGATCGGGTCGGTCGCGGCTGCGCTCGGAGCCTGGTTCCAGGACAAGCGCAGCTCGGCGACCCAGCTCGCGGCCGTGCAGCGCAAGCTCGACCTGGTTATGGATCACCTCGGCATCGTCGCGCCCGTGGAGTCGGAAGTGGTCCGGCACCTGGAGAGCGGCCGGGTGATCCAGGCTGTACGCGTGTACCGCCAGCAGACCGGCGCGAGCCTGGTCGAGGCGAAGCAGGCGGTGGACCGCATCGCCGCCGTGCTCCATCTCCAGCGGTAACACCGCTGCCAACATCCTCTCGCCCGTCGGAATTCGGCGCGGCCGTCGCTGTCCGCTCACCTCAGAGGTGACGGTGATTCTAGGATTCGGACAGGGCCGCGCAGCCCGGAGACCAAGGATCACCTCGGGTCGAAGGCTGCGCGCCTCCTCGGAAGAACCACGGCAGGAAGGACAGCGGCATGACCGACCGCGAGCGCGCCACCCCGGCCATCCCGGACGACGATCCGAGCCGAACCCTGACCGTGGCCGACCCCGGCGACCCCGCAACCACCTACATCTCTCTCGCCGGTGGCACCTACGCCATGCTGATCACCGGCAAGCAGACCAACGGTCAGTACTGCCTCATCGACATGCGCATCCCCGACGGCGGAGGACCGCCGCCCCACCGGCACGACTTCGAGGAAATGTTCACCATTCTCGAAGGCGAGATCGAGTTCACCTTCCGCGGGGAGAAGCACCTCGCCCGAGCAGGTTCCACAGTCAACATCCCGGCCAACGCGCCGCACAATTTCCGCAACACCTCCGGCGCACCCGCCCGCATGCTGTGCGTCTGCACCCCGGCAGGCCAGGACGAATACTTCCTGCGCGTCGGCGACGAGGTTGCCGGCAAGGACGCACCGCCGCCGCAGCTCACCGACGACGAGATGGCGGAGCGCCGGCAACGCGCGGCCGATCTGGCACCCGAGTACCGCACCGAGATGCTCTGACCGACCAGGGCCGGCCAGGAGACCCGAGAATACGACGTCCGGCGCTCATCGCTCGACCGGTACCGGCGCGGTCTCCCGGGCGAAGCGCAGCAGGGCGGTGAATGCCAGCGCGGACGTCACCGCTCCACCGGCGAGGCGTACCCAGTGGCCGGCGACGAACTCCTCGGCGACCTGGCGCAGATACTCCGGAGAGTGCGTGCCGACCGGGTCGACGAACATGATCTCGTTGCGCGGCCAGAAGAACACCACCGAGAACAGGAACTCGCAGGCGATGAAGACCACCGCGGCGGCGGCGACGTACCACCGCAGTCGCCGATTGCGCCACGTGAGGGCGGTCGCGGCGAGGCTCGTCAGGACGACCGAGGCGCCCAGCGGCGGGAAGTAGTCGCTCGGGCCGCCGGCGACCAGGAACTCACGGGCCCGGTCCAGCGAGGCGGGGGCGTCCCCGAAGACGTTCGGGTAGAGCATCACGGTCTCGGCCGCGACCCCACCAAAGGACATCATCGCCGCCCAGACGAGCACGATGAGCACGATCCAGGTCAGCTTGACACGGGACACAGCAGCACTTCTCCTTGGTTTTCGGGCCCCTGTGGGCACGATCTGTGATGTCGCCGTCGACGCTAGGTCGCCAACTCGGGACCGTCTGCCGCGCGGACGCGCGAGCTGGCATCGCTTCTCGACGTACGTGCCGGGGCGGGGGTGATGCCTGCGGACGGCAGCGGCGCGGGGCCACACCGACTTAGGCTCACGGACGTGCAGGCCACCTCACCCACCCGAACCGAGGCGCTGCTCGCCGTGGCCATCCTGGGCCTGGTCACGGCGGCGGTCGTGACCGAGGGCGCGTCAACCTCCCAGGCGGCGTTGGCCGGCGGATTCGGGGTCGGACTGGCCGTACTGCTGCTGGTGGCCCGGCGTTGGACGGTCCCCGCGCTGCTGGCGACGGCCGCCGGCATCCTCGGCTACTACGCGCTGGAGCTGCCGCCGGTCGGCGTGGCCGCCCCGGCCGCCGCCATCCTCTACGTGGCCGCGCAGCGGGGCCGGGTGGTCCCGGCCGCCGCCGTCGGTGGGAGTCTGCTGATCGTCTCGGTGGCCGCCCGGCTCGTCGAGGGAGACGACATCTCTGTCGTGATCGGTGCCGGTCTGGGATCCGAGGCAGCCCTGATACTCGCCGTCATCGCCCTGGGTGACGCCGTCCGCAACCGGCGTTCGCTGCGGGCCGCGCTGGCCCGGCAGGCCGCCTTCGCGGCCGAGGAACGCCGCCGGGAGGCCGCCCGGCAGGTCGAGGCCGAGCGGCTGCGCATCGCCCGGGAGGTGCACGACACGCTCGGACACACCATCTCGGTGATCACCCTCCAGTCGGCTGTGGCGCGGGAGGCACTTGCCGATGCCGAGCCCGGGCAGGCCGAGGCCGCCCTGGCCGCGATCCACTCGGTGAGCGGCAGCGCCATGGCCGAGCTGCGCGCCACGTTGGGCACCCTGCGTCGCGAGCCCGGGCCGCGCGAGCCTGCGCCCGGTTTCACCCAGCTGCGTACGCTCGTCGAGGGCGTCCGCCGCGGCGGGCTGCCTGTCGAGCTGCGTCTCGACGACTCGGTCGACGCCCTGCCCACGGTGGTCGGCAGCACCGTCTACCGGATCGTGCAGGAGGCACTGACCAATGTGCTGCGCCACGCCCACGCCACCCGCGCCACGGTGACGATCCGGGCGACCCCGTCCGGGTTGTCGGTGGAGGTCGTCGACGATGGTCGGGGATCCGCCGGCGGCGCGGCAGGTGAGACGGGTCAGGGGCTGCGCGGCATGTCGGAGCGGGTAGCCCTGCTCGGCGGCACCCTCGATGCCGGCGAGGCCGCTGACGGCGGTTTCCGGGTCTCGGTCCACCTACCGCTGGCCGGGATCGCCGCATGAGCGACGTACGCGTCGTCCTCGTCGACGACCAGCACCTGGTGCGCACCGGGCTCCGCGCGTTGCTGGAACGCGCCTCGGACATCACAGTGGTCGGCGAGGCCGGCGACGGCCGGGCCGCCGTGGCGGTCGCCCGCGAGCAGCGGCCCGACGTCGTCCTGATGGATGTCCGGATGCCTGGTGGCGACGGCATCGAGGCAACGCGCCGCATCCTCACCGACCCGACGCTGGCCGACGTTCGGGTGGTCATGCTGACCACCTTCGACGACGACGAGTACCTCTTCGAGGCCATCCGCGCCGGCGCCGCCGGCTTCCTGCTCAAGGACACCCCGCCCGACGCCCTGCGGGACGCTGTCCGCGTGGTGGCCGGCGGGGACGCGCTGCTGTCACCGGCGGTGACCCGGCGGGTGATCGCCGCGGCGGCCCGCTCCCCCGTCGCGGACCCGGCCCGGCTGACCGGGCTCACCGGGCGGGAACGCGACGTCCTGGCACAGGTCGGCACCGGACGGTCGAATGTGGAGATCGGGGCGGCCCTGCACCTCAGCCCGGACACGGCCCGCACGTACGTGAGTCGCCTGCTGCACAAGCTGAACGCCCGCGACCGCGCCCAGCTCGTGGTCATCGCGTACGAGAGCGGGCTGGTCCGACCCGGCGACGGCTGAGCCTGGGTCGGCGAGCATCGGTCGTGGTGCGCGCCCCGACCCCCTATCGTCAATCATCGATCTGGGTCGACGGTGTCCGGCTCGTCGTCGGGATCGTGGGCGGGCGGGGCACCGGAAATGCCGGGGCACGCCAGCACCATCCCGCGAACTCGATCCGGCTCGGCGAGGGCGAGGTCGAGCGCGGTGCCGCCGCCCATGCTGCAACCGACGAACAATGCCGGCCCGACGCCGAGCCGGTCAAGCACCCGACGCAGATCGTCCAACCGGGAGAATGGCCCGGACGGCGGCGCGGAGCGGCCGAAGCCGCACCTCGTACCGGATCAGCCGGTGCTGCCCGGCGAGTCGCTCCCAGACGGGGTCCCAGATGCGAGAATCGCCCTCGCCCTGGGTGCAGGAGCACGACCGGCGGCAGGCCGCCCCCGGTGTCTTCGGCCCAGACGGACCCGTCCCGCACATTGATCAACTGCCCCACGGCGACGAGCCTCCCACACGGGCGGCGCTCAGACGCGGGGATATCGACTCGAGTGCGAAGTTCCTGCTTGGTCGCAGAACAAATACCGGAGACATCTTCTGTTATCGATCACTGCCACGCCGTGACCTCGACGCTGCCGGCCTGACTTACGAAACACGCCTCAGACTCGGGCAACCCGGACGGCGTCGGCCACGACGTAGCCGGCTGCGCTGGTCCACCGACTCACCGCAACCAGGTTGCGGTCACCGGCAGCGAGCGCAAAGGTGCCGAGCGAACGCCAGACGCCACCGTTGGAGCGCTGGTCCACGTTGAGTGTCTGGTTGCCGGAGGCGGTGACGATGACGTGCGGGGTGGTGCTGTTGTAACCCGGGTCGGCCGGGTGCCGTACCTCGATCCGATAGTTCCCGGCCGCCGGGATGTCGACCTTGAACCAGGCGGCGTCGCTGGCGGGGGTGGGGCTGGCGAAGCGGTAGTCAGCGCCGTAGCGCTGGCTGGAGTAGGCCGAGCTCCCCCAGTTGGCGCTCGCCGTGAACCGTCCTGCGGTGGCGTTGTCCACGATGACGCTGAAGGTGGGCGGGGTGGTACTGCCCAGTCCCAGATAGCTGGCGATGCCCTGGGCGTGCGCGCGGGCGGTGGCAGTGATGAAGTCGGCCCGTTTGAGCAGGTTCGCGTCCGCCACGGTGTCGATGAAGAGGTTCTCGGTGAGCACCGCGGGCATGGTCGTCTCGCGCAGCACATGGAAGTTGGCGCTCTTCAGCCCTCGGTCGGTGACTGCACCGACCGACCGCATACCGGCGATCACTCTCGGATGCAACGCGTTGTGCAGGTTGGTGGTGGCGGCGTCTGCCGTCAGGTACCGGTAGCTCTCGAAGCCGGTGCCGCCCCCGGAGTTGATGTGCACACTGACGAAGAGGTCAGCGCCCCAGGCATTGGCGTCATCGGTGCGGTAGGCCAGGCTGCGAGTGATGTCGGTCGTTCGGGACATGCGAACGTCGACGTTCCAGTTGGCCAGCAGAATACTGCGCAGTTGCAGGGAGATGTCGAGCGTCAGGGCCTTCTCCTGCAACCCGTTGCCGACCGCCCCAGAGTCGGTGCCGCCGTGGCCGGGGTCGATGTAGACCTTGGGCGACGCGGCCCGCGCGGGGCTTCCGAGAATGGGGACGGCCGCAGCACCAGCGAGGGCCGCCAGGAGGGTACGCCGCCGCAGCGCCAAGTCGTCGAACATGTGCACCTCTCAAGGGAAACCGAAGAGATCAACGATGCGCAAAATATAGCCGATCATCGATGGTTTTGAAAGATGTCTACGTGTCGCGATCTGATCGCCGGAGGTTTCCGCCAGCGCGCCGCCCGGTGCACCAATCATCAGGTGACGCACTGTGTTGGCGAGCCGCGCGTCCCACACGTTCGGTCCCATGTGTGGCGCGACTGGGCGTTGATCGCAGTCATCGCGCCGGCGATCATGTTGGAAGGAATACTCCGGCCCGATCTGCCGTGGCGGGTGGGCTGCGTCGTCGTCGCGCTCGCGCTGCTGCCGACGCTCCTTCGCGGCGTACGAAGCCGCTCGCGATGGTGGCGATAGCGTTCGGCCTCACGACGGTCGGCCCATTCGTGCGGCCCGGCGATGCCTGTCAGATGTTCACGGCGAGCTTCCTGGTCCTCCTGGTCTCCGCGCTGTTCCGCTGGGGCTCCGGCCGGGATGCCGTGATCGGTTCGTTCTTCGTGGTGGCCAAGGTGGCCGCCGCCAGCCTGGCCGGCTCGATCAACGGCGGCGAGTTGGCCACCGGCTTCGCGGTGATGTTCGCCGCCGCCACGCTGGGCATCGCGATCCGTTTTCGCGCCGCCGCCCGGCTGCGCGAGCTCGATCAGGCGAAGTCGCACTCCATGGCGCTGCGCACGCCCCGAAAGGGCCGGCGGGTGGTTTCCGCCGGCCCCTCCGGCTGTGGTCACCGTCCGTAGAGCTCGAATTCGTAGAGCGAGAACCCGTACGAGGTGGCCCGCTTGACTCCGTACACCCGCACGTAACGGGCATTGACCGGGGCGAAGGTGGCGTTGTCGACGCCGCCGTTGCCGGAAGTGGTGCTGAACACCGGCTGCCAGGAGGTGCCGTCGCTGGAGACCTCGATCCGGTACTCGCTGCCGTACGCGGCCTCCCAGCGCAGCACCGCCCGACTGACGGTCCGCGTCGAGCCGAGGTCCACCCGGAGCCACTGGTTGTCGTTGTAGCTGCTGGACCACCGGCTGCCGAGGCTGCCGTCGACCGCCTTGTTGGGGGTGTTGCCGGTCAGGAACTGGGTGCTCGACGCGGTGGCCGGACGGCCCTGCGCCAGGTTCGTGAGGTTGTCGCCACGTCGCGCCGGGAACGAGACGACCTGCTGGTAGGTGGGGCGGTTCTGCCAGGCGATCAGCGGCTGGGTGATGCCGCCCAGCCCGGACTGGGCGATGGAGTCGGCGCACCACTGGTCGCCGGCTCCGCAGGACGCGTCACCCGGGTAGACCGTGGCGGCCGGCACCGCGGCGGCCTGGCCGAGCGCGTCGAGCAGGGCCTGCCGGCACGCGCCGAGGTTGCCGTTGCCGCAGTACGCACGCCCCGGCCCGCCGGCGACGGGGTCGCCGAGCACGGTGCGCAGGTCCTTGTCGACGTAGCCCCACCAGCCGTACTGGAACGACGAGCCCTTGTGCGCCTGCCCCTGCGGCGCCCAGCTCACGGCGCCGTCACGCCCGCCGTTCTGGCCACCGGACGGCGCCTCGTTCACGTCGATCGCGTCGACCAGGGCGGCGTACAGGTCGGGCCCGAGGCCGGGGCGGAACTGGGCTGCGGCCAGGAGCGGCCACCACGCGTCGAAGATCCGGATGGCCTCGGCGTGCTGGTAGACCTTGGAGCCGGGTGCCGTCTCCACCCGGCGGGTGCCGGCCTGCTGCCAGGCCCGCAGTTTGCTCACGGCGGCGGTCAGCGCCGGATCGGTGACCGGCGTGCTGTCGAGCACCCGCAGCAGCTCGCCGAGGACCTGCTGGCCGCGCAGATCGGTCACCGCCGCGTCTGCGGTGATCTTCGCGACGTCGGCGCGGCCGAGCTTGCGCTGGGCGATGGCGGCGCGCACCGGACCGTCCAGCAGTTGAGCCCTGTGCACCGCGCCGTAGCTGAAGTTGCCGTCGGCCGCACCGAAGTCCCGCGCCTGCTTGTTGTTCCAGCTCACGTAGTAGTCCTGGTCGACCGACTGGGGGTGGGCCGATGCCGGGTTGTAGGTCGCGTCGTTGGTGTCCGGGTTCCAGCCCACCCACTCGTAGGCCGGTTCGGCCTTCGTGGGCAGGTTCGGGTCGGCGGTGGAGGGCCGCACGGGGTTCGAGCCGGAGTTGAAGTACGCCGCCTCGGTCGAGTTGACGTAGAACCAGTTGAACGCGTACCCGACGTTCGCCGCGGATGCCTGGAACGCCGCCGCGCTGCCCATCGCCGACGGGTCGTTGAAGGCCTGGAAGCCGATCGCCGAGTCGGCCTCGTGCCGGTAGGTGGAGCGCAGCTTGGTGAACGCGGTCGGCTGCCCGTTGACCAGGCCCCGGTAGGCCACCAGCCCGTACTTCGTGCGCAGCGCGCGCAGTGTGTAGGAGCCGGCCGGGGTGGAGTCGGCGAGCGTCGGTTTCCAGGAGTTCCGCTGCTCCAGCGTCTCCATGGCGAGGCACTGCCCGTGGTAGAGGTAGCGGTTGCTGCGCAGCGTCGGGGCGCTGCCGTCGGTGGTGCACAACGGCACCGCGTACGTGTCGGTCAGATCCTGGGAGGCGGAGGTGGCGCTCCAGGCGTAGTCCTGGCCACGACCGAGCAGCACGTAGAGGTTGAGCCCGGCGAACGCGGCACCGCGCGCGCTGATCCCCGGCCCCTGGAGTTCCTGGAGCATCAGCAGTTGCGGGGCGAAGTAGCCGGTCTGCGGGCCGAACACGGCCACCGGGTTACCGGTGGTGCTGTGCCGGCCGGAGACCACCACCGCGTTGGACATGCCGTGCGCGCGCAGGTTGGACAGCCCGCCGAGCAGGTCCTTGGTGGCGGTACTGGCGCCGGTGCGGGCGGCGGCGCCGCCGCTGGCGTCGTAGGCGAGCGGTTCGGGCGTCACCGTGCCGGCGTCGGGCAGCACCGCGCTGGTCGCGCCGCTCGGCGTGGCGCCGTACGGGAAGCTCTGCCCGTCGTGCAGCGTCAGCACGGTCTCCGGGTCGTTCTGCGAGCGGAATCCCTGCCAGATCCGGTCGCCCTCGGTGGCACCGTACTTGGCCCGGGCCGCGACCCGGACCAGCGCGGACTGGATCTCGCTGCCGCCGCCTCCGCCGAAGAGCCCGCCGACCACGCCGGCGGTGGCGATCAGGTCGGTCATGGTGAAGTGCGTCGGCTTGCCGGCACCGGTCAGCACGTACTCGCCGGGGTAGTTGTCGTCGGCGATCGACTTGTCGATGTAGGCGTTGATGCCGGCGATGTAGTCGACGACGTCGGTGTAGAGCTGCTGGCCCCGGGCGCCCTTGGTGCGCAGCGCGTCCACCTGGGCCTGGAGGTCCGCCTCCGTGTAGGGCGAGTTGGCCCAGACGCTCTGCTCCAGCTCCCGGTTGCCAGGCGCGCCGCCAGCGAACGAGGTGACGTTGCCGCGGCCGACGTGCCGCAGCAGGTCCATCACCCAGAGCCGGTCCTGAGCCCCGGCGTAGCCGGCGCCGAACATGGTGCCGCCGCGGGTGGTGCCGGTGACGTGCGGGACGCTGGTGGCCTTGTCCCGCACGATGGTGACGTCCGAGCGCGGCGACACGGTGCTCTCGACCTGCGCTGCGGGGACGCCGAACGAGGCGTCGTTGTAGAAGTGGGCGATCTGCTCGTCGGTCAGCCCGGCGTAGTTGTAGACCAGGTTGGCGTACTCGTCGAGTTGGTCGCTGGAATGCGCCGGGCGGGTGCCGAGCGCCTGGTGGGCCAGGATGTCGACCAGCGTGGCGTTGCCGTTCTGCCCGGGGGGCAGGATGTCGGCGCACTGCCCGAGGCAGTAGTCGTCGGGGGTGAAGGTGGCGGCGAGCGCCGGTGACGGCGGGATGACCGTCAGGACGCTCGCAGTCAGGACGGCGGTGGTGAGCGCCGCGAGGCGGGCGCGCAGGGCGGGTCTGGGCATGACGGTCCTCCGGGGACGCGGAGTCGGGCCGTTCGGGTACGCCCGGCTGCCGCTGCCGACCTGTCGCCATCCGTGCCCGGGCGTCCTACCCGGAGGCGAGAAAGACTCACGTCGATCTCGACAATGATCGGCACAGGACGACCCTTCGGGATAGTTCTCGTGCACCAGCTGCCAATGCCGACGTTTCGCCGCCCGTCGACGTCGGTTCGAGCCAGCTCATATTGATTGCTGTGAACGTCTTCACTTGACCAACGCGAGCGCGTAATCTTCGTGAAACACATACTGAAACGATTCATCCCAGCCACCGCCCCTCCCCCGTTCCGGGCCAACCACCCGCCTGCGCCCGTGCCGGGAGACCGCCGCCCAGAAGGATGAGGCCCTGGAATGATGCGCAGAACGCGCCGTCGCGCCGCAACCTCCGCGCTTCTCGTGCTGCTGCTCGGCCTGACGCCGTTGGTGGCTCCCGGCCCGGCCACCGCAGCGCCGGCAGCCGCGACGCTGACCGCGACCGACCTGACCACCGAACGCGCCACCGAACCGATCGGCCTGGACGTGGCGCAGCCCCGACTCGGCTGGCGCATCGACGCCACCGCCCGGGGCGTGCTCCAGGAGTCGTACCAGGTGCGCGTCGCCACCAGCGCGGAGCGCCTCAACGCCCCCGATGTCTGGGACAGCGGCCGGGTCCGGTCGCGGCAGAGCGTCCTCGTCCCGTACGCCGGCCCGCAACTGCGACCCCGCACCCGGTACGCCTGGCAGGTCCAGGTCTGGGACACCGCCGGCAACGCCTCCGGCTGGAGCACACCAGCGTCCTGGGAGACCGGCGTACGCGGTGGCGCGGGCTGGCAGGCCGACTGGATCGGCATGCCGTCGGTGACCGAGGCCTGGACCGACTACACGGTGCAGACGACGGTACGGCTGGAACGCGACGCGGCCGGGATCTACCTCCGTGCCCGGGGCGCGGCGAACGCGTACATGTGGCAGTTCTCCATCACCAACGGCAGTGCCAAACTGCGCCCGCACGTCCGGGTCAACGGCGCCTGGACCGTGCTCAAGGAGGTGCCGCTCGGTGGAGTCGTCCCGGCCGACCGGCTGACCACGCCGCACACCCTTCGCATCACCGCAGCCGGGAACACCATCACCACCTGGGTTGACGGCACCCAGGTCGACGTCACCACCAGCACCGCGCACCAGGCCGGCTCGGTCGGCCTGCGTACGAACGGGCAGGAGTCCGGGGTCTTTTCCAACTTCTCGGTGACCAGCGGCGGCCAGACGCTCTTCGCGGCCCCGCTCACCGACGGGGTGAACCCGTTCGGGGCTGGCACTCCCACCTCGGCCGGCCTGCGGGTCGGCGGGGACACCGAGGCCATGCTCACCGCGCTGGACGCGAACCCTCTGCTGCGCCGGGGCTTCCGTGTCGACGGCACTGTCGCGCGGGCCCGGGTCTACGCCACCGCGCTCGGGGTCTACCAGCTCTCCCTCAACGGTCAGCGCGTCGGCGACCACGAGTTGGCGCCCGGCTGGACCGACTACCACAAGCGGGTGCAGTACCAGACGTACGACGTGACCCGCCAGCTCCAACCGGGCGACAACGCCCTCGGCGCCCTGCTCGGCGACGGGTGGTACGCCGGCAGCATCGCCTGGTTCGGCACCGACAACTACGGCTCCCGGCCGCACCTGAGCGCCCAACTGGTCATCGACTACACCGACGGACGCAGCGCGACGGTCGGCACCGACGGCTCGTGGCGCGTCACGGGCGGGCCGTTCCTGCAGAGCGACCTCATTCAGGGCGAGACCTACGACGCCCGGCGGCTGCCGGCCGGCTGGGACCGGCCCGGGTTCAACGACGCCGGCTGGAAGCCCGCCACCGTCGACGACGTCGACGCCACCGACAAGATCGTCGCTCAGGTCGACCCGCCGGTGCGGGTCACGCAGGAGCTGCCGGCCCGGACGCTGAACCAGCCCACCCCCGGCACCTGGATCTTCGACCTCGGCCAGAACATGGTGGGCAAGGTACGGCTGAAGCTCAACGGCCCGGCCGGCACGACGGTGCGCATCCGGCACGCCGAGGTGCTCAACCCGAACGGCACCGCCTACACCGCCAACCTGCGCTCGGCACGCGCCACCGACCAGTACACACTGCGAGGTGGCGGGGCCGAGGTCTACCAGCCGACGTTCACCTTCCACGGCTTCCGTTACGTCGAGCTGACCGGCTATCCGGGCACCCCCGACCTGTCCTCGGTCACCGGGCTGGTGATGCACACCGACGGGGACCTCACCAGCGAGTTCCAGACCTCCAACGCCATGGTGAACCAACTGCAGAGCAACATCACCTGGGGGCAGCGCGGCAACTTCCTCTCCATCCCGACCGACACGCCGGCGCGCGACGAGCGGCTCGGCTGGACCGGTGACATCAACGTCTTCGCCAACACCGCGACGTTCAACATGGACAGCCTGACGTTCCTCAGCAAGTGGTTGCAGGACCTGCGCGACGCGCAGTCGGCCAACGGCGCGTACCCCGACGTCGCGCCGCGCGCCTGCTGCGGGGACGGCGCGACCGGCTGGGCCGACGCCGGGATCACCGTTCCGTACGCGCTGTGGCAGCGCTACGGCGACACCCGGGTCGTCGAGGAGCACTACGCGTCGATGGTGCGGTACGCGTCCTGGTTGGAGAGCACCAGTTCGGGCAACCTGCGGACCAACGCCGGCCCGTACCTCGACTGGCTCAACCTTGAGGACCCGACGCCGGCCGGCGTGGTCGGCACCGCCTACTACGCGTACAGCATCCGGCTGCTGGGAGAGTTGGCCGCCGCCATCGGGCGCGACGCCGACGCGACCCGCTACGCGACGCTCTCCAGGACCATCACCCAGGCGTTCGTCAACGCCTACGTCTCGGCCGACGGCACGGTGCAGGGCGACAGCCAGACCGGGTACGTGCTGGCCATCGGCATGGGCCTGTTGACCGATCCGCTGCGGGCCAGGGCCGCCGACCGGCTGGTCGCCAACGTGCAACGGCACGACTGGCACCTCTCCACCGGCTTCCTCGGCACCCCGGATCTGCTGCCGGCGCTGACCGCCACCGGGCACCTGGATGTCGCCTACCGGCTGTTGCTCAACGACACCTACCCGTCGTGGGGCTACGAGATCGGCAAGGGCGCGACCACGATCTGGGAGCGCTGGGACTCGATCAAACCCGACGGTAGCTTCGGTGACGTGGGGATGAACTCCTTCAACCACTACGCGTACGGCGCGGTGGGCGACTGGATGTACCGGACGGTCGCCGGCATCCAGCCCGACGCCGCCAACCCCGGGTACGAGCACGTCACGTTCGCCCCTCAGCCGGGAGGTGGGCTCACCTCGGCCAAGGCGTCGTACCGCTCGGCGTACGGAACGATCGGCAGTGACTGGGACCTCGACGCACGCGGCGACATGCGGCTGCGTCTCACAGTGCCGCCCAACACCACGGCGACGGTGCGTTTCCCGACGCCCGGGCGTGAGGCGGTCACCGAGGGCGGCCGGCCGGCGGAGCAGGCTGCCGGGGTGCGGTTCGTCCGGATGGACGGCGCGGTCGCCGTGTACGAGATCGGGTCCGGTTCCTACTCCTTCGGGGTCGTCCCGCCGACGGGCGCGTACGACCACGTCGACCTCGGCGTCGCGGCGTCCGAGCAGGCGCACCGACTCGCCGCCTCCGCCTACTCGGCCACCAGCACCGAGGCCGGGTTGACCCGCCGGTACACCGACGTGACCCGCCCCGGCGGTTGGTTCGAGTTCGACCTCGCGGTCAAACCGGGTGAGCCGTTCGCGCTGCGCTCGGTGGAGACGTACGACGGGCCGCAGCTCAAGGACTACCAGGTGGTCGTGGACGGGGTGGTGGCGCACACCCGCTCGTGGCAGCGCACCGCTGGTGGGCCGGGCACCGTCAGCTACCAGTTCGTCGTCAATCTGCCGGATGCGACCCGCGACGGAGCGGTGCGGGTGCGGTATCAGGACACGGGCACCGGGTACGACCCGTCGATCGCCGATGTCTGGGCGATGCCCGCGGCCTGACCGGGCTGGGTGTTGCGGAGAGGAGCCGGGCGGGCATCCGCCCGGCTCCTCTGTCGTCGGTGAGGCCGGTCAGCGCCGGGTGCGTCGGGGTTGGTCGCTGGATCGGCGTACGACCAGCTCGGGCTGGAACACCACGTGTCGGTGCCGGTGGGTGTCGCCGGACTCGGCCTCTTCGAGCAACAGCTCGGCTGCGGCGCGGCCGAGCTGGTCGCGGGGCTGGCGCACCGACGACAGTGGCACCGCCGCGGCGCCGGCGAACTCGATGTCGTCGTAGCCGACGATGGCCACGTCGATCGGCACCCGCACGCCGCGCGCGGTCAGCTCCTGAAGCACACCGAGCGCGATCAGGTCGTTGGCGCAGAACACGGCGGTCGGGCGCTTGCGGACCGGCAACGCGAGCAGCTCCTCGGCGGCGCGCCGACCAGCGGCGACGGTCAGGCTGGTGGTCATCGCCACCCGGAGGTCAGCGGTGCTGCCGCGGTCCCGCAGAGCTGCGGCGGCCCCGGCGTGCCGGTCGGCAACCTGGGCGATGGTGAGCGGGCCACCGAGGTAGGCGATGCGTTGGTGGCCCTGGTCCAGCAGGTGGTCCATGGCGAGTCGGCCGCCGAGCACGTCGTCGACCGCCACCGAGCATCGGTTTGCCCGGCCCGCTCCCCGGTCCACCAGCACCACCGGGATGCCCCGCTCGATGAGCCTGTCCAGGATGGGCTGCGGGCCATGGCCGACCGGGGTGATGAGCACACCACGGACCCGCTGCTCCTCCAGCAGCTCCAGGTGGCGGCGCTCCCGGGCGCTGTCCTCGCCGCTGTTGCAGACGACGAGCATGGCGCCAGCCCTCTCGATCGCCTGTTCGGCACCCCGGACCACGTCGGTGAAGAAGGGGTTGGCCACGTCCAGGACGACGATGGCGACGGTGCGACTGCGCCCGGCGCGCAGTTGACGAGCCGAGTCGTTGCGGACGTAGCCGAGCGTGGAAATGGCGTCCAGCACCCGTTGACGGGTGGCGGGGGCGACCGTGTCGGGTCGGTTGAGCACGTTGCTCACGGTGCCGAGGGAAACCCCGGCGTGCCGGGCGACCTCCTTGATGTTCGCCGTTGCCATGACTCCCCAGATGCTCCCTACGGTGGTCGCGGCCCGTGCCGACCGGGTCGCTCGGCAGTGTATAGCGCCTAAAACGTTTCATCGAGCGCATCAGCAGCGCTGCGAGCTGGCCCGGAGCCCGCGTCAGCAACGGCGAAGAAATAGCATCGAAACTCTTGACGCTCTCGGAGACCTACCCCTACCGTCCATGCAAACGACGCATGAAACGATTCAGGAGGGGTACGGATGACCGCCGACGCACCGGCCACCCCGGCTCCGCTGCTGGTCCTCGACGGCGTGACGAAGTCCTTCGGGGCCGTCGCCGCGCTGCGTGGGGTGCACCTGGCGCTGCACCCCGGTGAGGCACACGCCCTGGTCGGCGAGAACGGGGCGGGCAAGTCCACTCTGGTGAAGGTGCTGGCCGGCGCACACGCGCCGGACTCCGGCTCGATGACTCTGGACGGGAAGCCGCTGCGGCTGCGCGGTCCCGCCGACGCCCGGGCCGCCGGCATCGCGGTCATCTACCAGGAACCGACGCTCTTCCCGGACCTCTCGGTGGCGGAGAACATCTTCATGGGTCGGCAACCGCTGCGCGGTCTGCGTCGCATCGACACCGCCGCGATGAACCGCGACGCCGAGCGGCTGTTCCAGCGGCTGGGTGTGCGCATCGACCCGACCCGGCCCGCGCGTGGCCTCTCCATCGCCGACCAGCAGCTCGTCGAGATCGCCAAGGCGATCTCGTTCGATGCCCGCGTCCTGGTCATGGACGAGCCCACCGCCGCGCTCTCCGGTGTGGAGGTCGAACGGCTCTTCGCGGTCGCCCGGTCGCTCTGCGAGGGTGGGGCGGCAGTGCTGTTCATCTCGCACCGTTTCAACGAGGTGTTCGACCTGTGCCACCGCGTCACAGTGCTGCGCGACGGCGCCTGGGTCTCCAGCGACGACGCCGCCGACCTGACCGTCGACGAGGTGGTGCGGCGCATGGTCGGCCGGGACGTCTCCGCGCTCTACCCGAAGCAGGCCGCCGAGCTGCGCGACACTTTGCTCGAGGTCCGTGGGTTGACCCGGGCCGGCGTCTTCACCGATGTGTCGTTCTCCGTCCGGGGTGGGGAGATCGTCGCGCTCGCCGGGCTGGTCGGCGCCGGGCGCAGCGAGGTCGCCCGCGCCGTCTTCGGTGTCGACCGCTACGACACGGGCGAGGTGCTGGTGGCCGGTCGCGCCGTCCCGGCGGGGAACCCGGGCCGGGCGATCGCGGCCGGCATGGCGTTGGTCCCCGAGGACCGACGGCAGCAGGGCCTGGTCATGGAGCTGTCGGTGGAGCGCAACGCCACGCTTGCCCGCCGCCGGGCGCTGAGCCGGCTGGGCCTCCTGCTCGGCGGCGCGGAACGCGCCGAGGCCCGCCGCTGGACGCGGCGGTTACAGGTGAAGGCCTCCCGGCTCGGCGCGCCCGTGGCGACCCTCTCCGGGGGCAACCAGCAGAAGGTCGTCCTCGCCAAGTGGCTGGCCACCAAACCACGTGTCCTGATCATCGACGAGCCGACCCGCGGCATCGACGTCGGCACCAAGTCCGAGGTGCACCGACTGCTCTCCGAGCTGGCCGGCGAGGGCCTGGCCATCCTCATGATCAGCAGCGAGCTGCCCGAGGTGCTCGGCATGGCCGACCGGGTTCTCGTCATGCACGAGGGACGACTGGTCCGCGAGCTGCCCCGGGCCGAGGCGGACGAGGCCTCCATCATGTTCGCCGCGACCGGGCAAGGAGCGACCGCATGAGCCTCACCGACGCCGGTGCGCCCGAACGGGCCGCCGGGAACGCCCCGACCCACCCCGGTCGGCAGCGCCGCAGCCTCACCGAACGGCTGTTCGCCGTACGCGAGCTGAGCCTGTTGATCGCGCTCGGCCTGCTGGTCCTGGTGACCACAGTTCGCAACGACAGGTTCCTGAGCGGCCAGAGCATCAAGGACCTGCTGCTGGGCTGCGCGATCCTGGTGATCCTGGCGGTCGGCCAGACCCTGGTCATCGTCACCCGCAACGTCGACCTCTCCGTCGGCTCGATCCTGGGTCTGGTCGCCTTCGCCACCGGCTCGCTGTTCCTCTCCGCACCCGGCACCCCGTGGCCCGTGGCGCTCGTCGTGGGTGTCGCACTGGGCGCGCTGTGCGGCGCGGTCAACGGCGGCCTGATCGCGGTGGCCCGGGTGCCCGCCCTGGTCATCACACTCGGCACCCTCTACGCCTTCCGCGGCGTCGACTACTACTGGGCGTCCGGCCGCCAGATCAACGCCGCCGACATGCCCCAGTCGTTCCTGCGGCTGGGCAACCAGACGGTGCTCGGCGTACCCGTGCTGTTCCTCGTCGCGTTGGTCGTCGTCGCCGCCGTCGGCTTCTACCTGCGTTCCTACCGCAGCGGCCGGGAGCTGTACGCGATCGGCTCCGAACCGGCCGCCGCCCGGCTCTCCGGCATCCCGGTGGGGCGGCGGGTGTTCACCGTCTTCGTGGCCAGCGGAGCCCTCGCCGGGCTCGCCGGCGTGCTGTACGCGGCCCGGTTCGGCACCCTCGACGCGGCCGCCGGCAGCGGCCTGGAACTCCAGGTCGTGGCCGCCGCCGTGGTCGGCGGGGTGGCGATCTTCGGAGGCAGCGGCAGCGCCTACGGCGCGGCACTCGGTGCCGTGCTGCTGACCACGATCGGCAGCTCGCTCGCCGTCCTGCGCATCGACCCGTTCTGGCAGCAGGCCGTGGTCGGCGCACTCATCCTCGCCGCCATCGGGCTGGACCGGCTACTGGCCCTGCGGGTGGCGGCCCGGCTCCGAGGGAGAAGCGCGCATGGCGCATGACAGCCTGTACGCCGCACCGACCACCGCCGAGGCCGAGCCCGGAGCGGACCGCCTCGCCGGCCTGCGCGGGCTGTTCGGCTCCTGGGACGCGGTGATCGTCGCCGCTCTCGTGGCGGCCGTGCTGGTCGCCAGCCTGACCGTGGAGAACTTCGCCACCGGCCGCAACGCCCAGTTCCTGCTGCTGGACCTGATGCCGCTGGCGCTCATCGCGCTGCCGATGACCCTGATCGTGATCACCGGTGAGATCGACCTCTCGGTGGCCAGCATGGTCGGGCTGTGCAGCACGCTGATGGGGCAGCTCTGGCTCTCCAGTGGGCTGTCCCTGGAGTTGATCTGTGTTCTCGTGGTGCTGCTGGGCGCCGTGCTCGGCGCGGTGAACGGTCTCTTCGTCACCGGCTTCGGTCTGCCGTCGCTGGCGGTGACCATCGGCACGCTCGCCCTCTACCGGGGGTTGTCCTTCGTGGTGCTCGGCGACCAGGCGGTCGCGGACTTCCCGGCCGACTGGACGGCCGCCGCGGTGCGCGCCATCCCCGGCACGTCGATCCCGGTCGTGGTGGTCCCGCTGCTGCTGCTCGCCGTGGTCTTCGGCATCGTGCTGCACGCCACCGCCGCCGGTCGCGCGCTCTACGCCATGGGGAACAACGACCAGGCCGCCACGTTCACCGGCGTCTCGGTGGCCCGAACGAAGTTCTGGCTCTTCGTGGTCTCCGGTGCGGTGTGCGGGCTGGTCGGCATCTTCTGGACGCTGCGGTACGCCAGCGCCCGCGGTGACAACGCCACCGGCCTGGAGCTGACAGTCGTGACCGCAGTGCTGCTCGGCGGTGTCTCGATCTTCGGCGGCCGGGGTGCTCTGCTCGGTGTGGTGGCCGGTGTGCTGCTCCTCGGCGTCCTGCGCAACGCGCTGCAACTCGCCGACGTCGACGCCAACGCGCTGACGATCGTCACCGGCAGCCTGCTCATCGCATCCGTCGTGCTGCCCAACGCCGTCGCGGACATCCGCGCCCGGCTGCACCGCCGACGACAGCGGCACCCCGTCGCTTCGTGACGCTCCCCCGCACACCCACCACCCACCCCCCGGAAAGGTCGACGATGTCCGCATACCGCAGAGGCCTCCGGGTCGGGGCCACCAGCCTCGCCCTCGCCGCACTGCTGCTCAGCACCGCCTGTGGCGGCACCACCCGGGACAACTCCAACGACGACGCCGGCGCCGGCAACCAGGCGAGCGGCGCCGCCAACCCGGACGCCGCCATCAAGGCAGGGCTGAAGATCGCCTTCCTGCCGAAGGCCCTGAACAACCCCTACTTCACCGTCTCGGACAACGGTGGCAAGGACGCCGTCACCGAGTTCAAGGGCGAGTTCAAGGAGGTCGGCCCCTCCGAGGCCAGCGCCTCCTCCCAGGTCAGCTACATCAACACCCTGTCCCAGCAGGGCATGGACGTGATCGTCACCTCCGCCAACGACCCGAACGCGATCTGCGGGGCGCTCAACCAGGCGAAGGCGGCCGGCGCGAAGATCGTCACCTTCGACTCCGACACCAAGCCGGAATGCCGCCAGATCTTCGTCAACCAGGTGACCGCCGAGGGCATCGCCGAGAACCAGGTCAAGCTCATCTCGCAGCAGATCGGCGGCGAGGGTGAGATCGCCATCCTCTCCGCCACCGCCAACGCGACCAACCAGAACGCCTGGATCGCGCTGATGAAGACCGAGCTGGCGAAGCCCGAGTACAGCAAGATCAAGCTGGTCACCGTGGCGTACGGCAACGACGACGACCAGAAGTCCTTCCAGGAGACCCAGGGTCTGCTCCAGTCGTACCCCAACCTCAAGGGGATCATCTCGCCAACCACTGTCGGTGTCGCGGCGGCCGGCCGTTACCTCAGCGGGTCGCAGTACAAGGGCAAGGTCAAGCTGACCGGTCTGGGCACCCCGAACCAGATGCGCCAGTACGTCAAGGACGGCACCGTCGACGCGTTCGCCCTGTGGAGCCCGGCCGACCTCGGCTACCTCGCCGCGTACGCCGGCGCGGCACTGGCCTCCGGTCAGATCACCGGCGCCGAGGGCGACAAGTTCAAGGCCGGCAAGCTCGGCGAGTTCACCGTCGGCAAGGAGGGTGTGGTCATCCTCGGCCCGCCCACGGTCTTCGACAAGAACAACATCGACCAGTTCCAGTTCTGATCGCCCTCCCGGTCGGTGCAGGCACGTCGTGCACCGACCGGGGGAGCCGACGGGAGAGACATCATGACGCAGCCCGACGCGCGGACCCTCGAACGGGTCAAGCTGGCTCTGCGCTCGCAGCTCATCGAGACGCCATCCTGGGCGTACGCCAACTCCGGGACCCGCTTCAAGGTCTTTCCGCAGGAGGGGGTGCCGCGCAACCCGTACGAGAAGGTCGCCGACGCGGCTGTCGTCCACCAGCTCACCGGCGTCGCACCCACTGTGGCGTTGCACATCCCGTGGGACCGTGTCGACGACTACGCCGACCTGGCCGCGTTCGCCGGGGATCACGGCGTCGGTCTGGGCGCGATCAACGCCAACGTCTTCCAGGACAACGACTACAAGCTGGGCAGCGTCACCAACCCGGATCCGGGGGTGCGCCGCAAGGCCATCGACCACCTGCTCGAGTGTGTCGACATCATGGACCGCACCGGTTCCCGCGACCTGAAGCTCTGGTTCTCCGACGGCACCAACTACCCCGGGCAGGACGACATCCGCGCCCGGCAGGACCGGCTCGCGACGGCGCTACGCGAAACCTACGACCGGCTCGGCGACGACCAACGGCTGCTGCTGGAGTACAAGCTGTTCGAGCCGGCCTTCTACGCCACCGACGTGCCGGACTGGGGCACCGCGTACGCGCACTGCCTGGAGCTCGGCCCGAAGGCCCAGGTGGTCATCGACACCGGGCACCACGCACCGGGCACGAACATCGAGTTCATCGTGGCGTTCCTGCTGCGCGCCGGGAAGCTCGGCGCGTTCGACTTCAACTCGCGCTTCTACGCCGACGACGACCTGATGGTCGGCTCCGCGGACCCGTTCCAGCTGTTCCGGATCATGTACGAGATCGTCCGGGGCGACGCGTTGGCGCCGGAGGCCGGCATCGCGTTCATGCTCGACCAGTGCCACAACATCGAGGCGAAGATCCCGGCCATCATCCGCTCGGTGCTCAACGTGCAGGAGGCGACGGCGAAGGCGTTGCTCGTCGACGCGGACGCGCTGGCCGCCGCGCAGCGCAGCGGTGACGTGCTCGCCGCCAACGCCGTGCTGATGGACGCGTACAACACCGACGTCCGACCGCTGCTCGCCGAACTCCGTACGGATCTGGGGCTCGATCCGGACCCGATGGCCGCGTACGCCCGCTCCGGCTACTTCGACAGGATCCGCGCCGAACGCGCCGGCGGGCAGCAGGCCGGCTGGGGCGCCTGACCACGCTTGAGAAACGCAGACTGGGGACGTGAGGACATGCAATCCGAGGTTCAGGCGCTGATCGCGCGCAGCAACCGGCTCGGCGGCGACCCGACCACGACGAACTACGCCGGGGGCAACACCTCCGCCAAGGGCGCGGCCACCGACCCGGTCACCGGTGGCCCGGTCGAGCTGCTCTGGGTGAAGGGCTCCGGCGGTGACCTCGGCACCCTCACCCCGTCCGGGTTGGCCGCTCTGCGGTTGGACCGGCTCCGCGCGCTCGTCGACGTCTATCCCGGCATCGAGCGGGAGGACGAGATGGTCGCCGCGTTCGACTACTGCCTGCACGGCCGGGGCGGAGCCGCGCCGTCCATCGACACCGCCATGCACGGGCTCGTCGACGCCGCGCACGTCGACCACCTGCACCCCGATGCCGGTATCGCGATCGCCGCCGCCGCCGACGGGCCGGAGCTGACCAAGGAGATCTTCGGCGACCGGGTGCTGTGGGTGCCCTGGCGGCGGCCCGGCTTCCAGCTCGGCCTGGACATCGCCGCGGTGGCTCGGGCGAACCCGCAGGCGATCGGCGTGATCCTCGGCGGTCACGGCATCACCGCCTGGGACGCGACCAGCGACGAGTGCGAGCACAACTCGCTGGAGATCATCCGGTCCGCGCAGGCTTACCTCGACGAGCGGGGTCGCGCCGAGCCCCTCGGGTCGGTCATCGCCGGCTACGAGCCGCTGCCCACTGACGAACGCCGACGTCGAGCGGCGGCGCTGTTCCCGGTGCTGCGGGGCCTGGCGTCCACCGACCGGCCGCAGGTCGGCCATTTCACCGACAGTGACGTGGTGCTCGACTTCGTGGCGCGGGAGAAGCACCCCGCCCTCGCCGCCCTCGGCACCTCCTGCCCGGATCACTTCCTGCGCACCAAGGTCCGCCCGATGGTGCTCGACCTGCCGCCCACCGCGCCGGTCGAGGAGGTGATCGCCCGCCTTCGGGAGCTGCACAGCGCCTACCGCGACGACTACCGCGCCTACTACGAGCGACACGCCGACGCGGACAGCCCGCCGATGCGGGGCGCCGATCCGGCCGTGGTCCTGGTGCCCGGTGTGGGGATGTTCAGCTTCGGCGCCAACAAGCAGACCGCCCGCGTCGCCGGCGAGTTCTACGTCAACGCGATCAACGTGATGCGTGGCGCGGAAGCCGTGTCGCGCTACGCGCCGATCGACGAGGCTGAGAAGTTCCGGATCGAGTACTGGGCCCTGGAGGAGGCGAAACTTCAGCGGATGCCGAAGCCGAAGGCCCTCGCCACGCGGGTCGCGTTCGTCACCGGAGGTGGCTCCGGGATCGGCCGGGCGATCGCCCACCGGCTCGCCGCCGAGGGCGCCTGCGTCGTGGTCGCTGACCGTGACGCGGAGGCGGCCACCGCCGTCGCTGCAGAGATCGGCACCACCGACGTGGCAGTTGCCGTCGCGGCTGACGTCAGCGACGGTGACGCCGTGGCCGCTGCCCTGCGCGAGGCGGTGCTGGCCTTCGGTGGGGTGGACCTGGTCGTCAACAATGCCGGGCTGTCGCTGTCCAAGTCGTTGCTGGAGACGACCGAGGCCGACTGGGACATCCAGCACGACGTGATGGCGAAGGGCTCGTTCCTCGTCTCCCGGGAGGCCGCACGCGTGCTGCTGGCGCAGGGGATGGGCGGCGACATCGTCTACATCTCCAGCAAGAACTCCCTGTTCGCCGGCCCGAACAACGTGGCCTACGGTGCGGCGAAGGCCGACCAGGCCCACCAGGTCCGGCTGCTCGCCGCCGAGCTCGGCGGCCACGGCATCCGGGTCAACGGTGTCAACCCGGACGGGGTGGTCCGCGGCTCCGGGATCTTCGCCGGAGGATGGGGTGCACAGCGGGCGGCCGTCTACGGCGTGCCGGAGGAGAAGCTGGGCGAGTTCTACGCCCAGCGCACCCTGCTCAAGCGCGAGGTGCTGCCCGAGCACGTCGCCAACGCGGTCTTCGTGCTCACCGGCGGCGAGCTGTCGCACACCACGGGCATGCACGTCCCGGTGGACGCCGGTGTCGCAGCGGCCTTCCTCCGCTGATGACCGCCGTGCGACTGGCCGCCGTGGACGTGGGCGCGTCCAGCGGCCGGGTCATGCTCGCGCGCGTCGGGCCGGGGAGGTTGGAGCTCGTGGAGGCGCACCGGTTCCGCAACGAACCGGTGCGGGTCGCGGGCACCCTGCACTGGGACATCCTGGCGCTCTACCGGGGTGTGCTGGAAGGGATCAGGGCTGCCGGCCCCGTCGCCGGCATCGGCATCGACACCTGGGCGGTCGACTACGGGCTGCTCGACGCCACCGGCGCTCTGCTCGGCAACCCGGTGCACTACCGCGACGAACGAACCGAGGGCGTCGGCGACCGGGTGGCCCAGCAGCTCGGACCGGAGCGGCTCTATGCCACGACCGGGCTGCAACACCTGCCCTTCAACACCCTCTACCAGCTCGCCGCCGCCGCCGGCACACCCCAGCTGGAGGCCGCGCACACGCTGCTGCTGATCCCGGACCTCGTCGCGTACTGGCTCACCGGTGAGGTCGGCGCCGAAGTCACCAACGCCTCCACCACCCAGCTGTACGACCTGCGTCGCCGCGCCTGGGCGACCGACCTGATGACCGACGCCGGGATCCGCGGCGAGCTGTTCCCGCCGCTGCGCGAGCCGGGCACCCGGATCGGCCCGGTCCTGCCCGCGCTCGACCTACCCGGATCGCCCGACGTCATGGCGGTGGGATCGCACGACACGGCCTCCGCGGTGGTGGGTGTGCCGGCGGTCGATGGGCACTTCGCCTACATCTCCTGCGGCACCTGGTCCCTGGTCGGGGTGGAGCTGGACGCCCCGGTGCTCAGCGAGCCCAGCCGGCAGGCCAACTTCACCAACGAATCCGGCGTCGACGGCACGATCCGCTACCTGCGTAACGTGATGGGCCTCTGGCTGCTGCAGGAGTCGCTGCGCACCTGGGGCACCACGGACCTGCCCGCCCTGCTCCGGCAGGCGGCCGAGGAGCCGGCCTTCCGCTCCGTGGTGGACCCGGACGACCCCACCTTCCTGCCGCCCGGCGACATGCCCGCACGCATCAACCGAGCCTGTTCGCGCATCGGTGAGCCCGTGCCGGACAGCCCGGCGGCCACGGTCCGGTGCATCCTGGACAGCCTCGCGCTGGCGCACCGGCGCGCCGTCTGGCAGGCGCAACGGCTCTCGGGTCGGCACGTCGACGCCGTGCACGTCGTCGGCGGTGGCGCCCGCAACGACCTGCTGTGTCAGCTCACCGCCGACGCCTGCGGCCTGCCGGTGCTCGCCGGGCCGGTCGAGGCCACCGCCCTGGGCAACGCGCTGGTGCAGGCCCGCGCCCTCGGCGTGATCGGCGGTGACCTGGCGTCGCTGCGGTCCGTGCTGCGCGAGACCCAACAGATCGTGCGGTACGAGCCACGCGGCGACATCGCGGCGTGGCGGGCGGCTGCCCGACGCCTCGGATGGGACGACTGACGCGGCGAACAGCCCTGTTAGTCACGTGCCGGCGGTGCGCCGTCGGCCCTGCGGCGGCCAGTTCCACCGACCGCCGCAGGGCAGTGGCGCGCTCCTAACGCGTGGAAGCGAGCTGCACCCTCAGCTTGGTCAGCGCGCGGGTCAGCAGCCGGGAGACGTGCATCTGTGACACCCCGACCTGCTCGGCGATCTCCTGCTGCGTCAGGTTGCCGTGAAAGCGCAGTGCGATGACCTTCTGCTCCCGGTTGTCAAGGCGCGCGAGGGCCGACCCGAGAGCCACCCTCAGCTCGGCGAGGGCGAGCTCGTTGTCGTCGCCACCGAGGGTGTCGCCCAGCTCCCGGTGCGTGGTGCCATCGCCGATCGGGGTGGACAGTGAAACCGCGTTGTAGGCGCGTGCGCCTTCCAGCCCTTCGAGGATCTCCTCCTCCGTGAGGTCCAGATGTCGCGCGACGTCGGTGACGGTCGGCGAGCGGCCCAGCAGCTGGCTGAGGGTGTTGTTGGCCTCAGCGATGGCCATGCGTCGCTCCTGCAGGCGCCGGGGAACACGGACGTCCCAGGTGCGGTCACGAAAGTGGCGCTTGATCTCCCCCACGATGGTGGGGATCGCGTAGTTGGCGAATTCGATCCCACGCGACGGGTCGAACCTGTCGATCGCGTTGATCAGCCCCAGTGCCGCCGTCTGGGTCAGGTCCTCGCTCGGCTCGCCCCGACCGCAGTAACGCCGGGCGAGGTGATTGGCCAGCGGGAGCCAGGCCTCGATGGCGCGGGCCCGGGCGGCGGGCCTGGACGGGTGGTCAGCCGGCAGCGCGATCAGCACGGTGAGGAGGTGGCTGGCTGGCGATTCAGGCGCGGTGCAGCGGTCAGCCAGGCTGTACATCGGCGCGGGCCGACTCGTCGAGGTGGTGATCATGGGCTTCCTCCGCTGTCCGAGGTGGGCGTTGTCGCGACCCCCCGCGTGGGGACCGCACAGTGCCTGGACCAGGACGGGCGTCAGCCCTCCGCACACCTGCGTCGATGGACATCAGGTGGGCCTTCGCGGCCGCTGCGGTTGCTGGGTCGTCGGTCACGTGCGGACCTCCCGGAATCCGGGATCGTGTCGGGCACGTGGCTTGACCCAGAGGAGAGCCTAGAACGGTCGGCGGAGTTCTGCCACCGGTCGTCGTCGCCCCGGCCTGAGCCGGCGGCGTGGAGCTCATCCCGGCGCCGGTTTGTGGGCGGAGGACAGGGGTACCGATTTCGCAGTGCTTCGGACGGAACCCGGGCCGACACATCCGCTACCCCTTCGGTCCAGGAGGCAGCCAATGCGAGCAATGGTCTACCGCGGTCCCTACCGCCTGCGAGTGCAGGAGAAGGACCGCCCCGCCATCGAGCATCCCAACGACGCGATCATCAAGGTGACGCGTGCGGCGATCTGCGGGTCTGACCTGCACCTCTACCACGGAATGATGCCCGACACCCGGGTCGGGATGACCTTCGGTCACGAGTTCGTCGGCGTGGTCGACGAGGTCGGTCCGTCGGTGCGCAACGTCCGGCCGGGCGACCGGGTCATGGTTCCCTTCAACGTCTACTGCGGGTCGTGCTTCTTCTGCGCCCGAGGTCTGTTCAGCAACTGCCACAACGTCAACCCCAACGCCACCGCCGTCGGCGGCATCTACGGTTACTCGCACACCTGCGGCGGCTACGACGGCGGCCAGGCGGAGTACGTCCGGGTGCCGTTCGCCGACGTCGGCCCGAGTGTGATCCCCGAGTGGATGGACGACGACGACGCCGTCCTGCTCACCGACGCGCTCGCCACCGGCTACTTCGGGGCCCAGCTCGGCGACATCGTCGAGGGTGACGTGGTCGTGGTCTTCGGTGCCGGACCCGTGGGCCTGTACGCCGCGAAGTCGGCCTGGCTGATGGGTGCCGGCCGGGTCATCGTCATCGATCACCTCGACTATCGGCTGGAGAAGGCGGCGGCGTTCGCCCACGCCGAGACCTACAACTTCGGCGAGTACGACGACATCGTCGTACACCTGAAGAAGGTCACCGACCACCTGGGCGCCGACGTGGCCATCGACGCCGTCGGAGCCGAGGCGGACGGCAACCTCCTGCAGCACGTCACTGCCGCGAAGCTGAAGCTGCAGGGTGGCTCCCCGGTCGCCCTCAACTGGGCGATCGACTCGGTCCGCAAGGGCGGCAACATCTCGGTGATGGGCGCGTACGGGCCGATGTTCAGCGCCGTGAAGTTCGGCGACGCGCTGAACAAGGGTCTGACTCTGCGGATGAACCAGTGCCCGGTGAAGCGTCAGTGGCCGCGCCTGTTCGAGCACATCCGCAACGGCCACCTCAAGCCCAGCGACATCGTGACCCACCGGATCCCGCTGGAACACATCGCCGAGGCGTACCACATCTTCTCCGCCAAGCTCGACGGCTGCATCAAGCCGCTGATCGTTCCGAACGCCGCCTGACCGGACCGGGAGACCGACCATGCCCTACACAGCCGACAAGCCGAAACTGGCCGAATCCAGCGACGAGCTGCGTGCGCGTATCCCCGGGTGGGGTGTCGACCTCGACCCGAAGGACCGGCCCTCGGTGCCGAAGGAGCGGTTCGACCCGACTCTCAACGGTGCGCACTGGGAGTTCCCCGAACGGCAGCCTGAGAAGTGGCCGAGGGAGAGGTCGATCGAACACAAGTTCCTCACCCCGGTCTTCGGCACCTCGTGCCCGCCCAAGGGGCTCTCCGGGCTGATCCGCCGATACTCCTACCGCACCTACAGCGAGGGACGGGCCGCCCACTGGTTGCTCCTGCTCGCCGCCGACCGGGTGGACGTGGTCGAAAGCACCTTCGCTTCGTTCCTGAGCCGCCATCCCGACAACCCGATCACCGAGACCGGCGTCCTGAGTGAATTCACCCACCACGGTCTCCCGTCACGGCTGCGCGGCAAGCGGGTCGACCGCGTACACCACCTGCTCGACCCGGTCCTCGTCGCCGCACCCTGGGTGCTGGCCGCAGGGGTCGGCTATCTGGCCCTCCGTCGAGTCGCCAGCCGCGGGCGAAACTAGGGCCCTCTCCGGGTGGAGCCGCGTCGAAGTCGGGTCGGCCGTCGACGAGCATGGTTCGGCGGCGGTCGACCGGCTCCACCGCCCGGCGACCCGGGGTGCAGCGCCACGTCGGCAGGCCCGACACCACCGACGCGATCCGTCCTACAGGTCCATGGCGTACACCCGGACCTGGCGGCCGGTGTCCGGCTGCACGGTCTCGCGCTCCAGCGACATGCCCAGCTTGACCATCACCCGGGCGGACGACTCGTTGCCGACGATGTGGATGCTGACCAGCCGCCGCAGGTCCAGCTCGGCCCGAGTGTGGGCGACAACGGCCTGGGCCGCCTCGGTGGCCAGGCCCCGGCCCCAGAACGCGCGGCCGAGCCGCCAGCCAATCTCCACGGCCGGCATGATCTCGGGTAGGAAGGTCGGCACCGCCAGTCCGGTGAAACCGGCCACCTCGCCAGTCTCCTTGATCTCCACCGCATACAGGCCGAAGCCGTGCTCGTCCCAGTGCCGCTGATAGTTGGCCAGACGCTCTGCGGTCGCGGCACGGTCCAGCGTGTGCCCATCATGGATGTAGCGCATCACCTCGGGCTGCGCGTTGACCGCGGCGAGCGCATCCAGATCACCGCTTCGCCAGCGGCGCAGAAGCAGTCGCGGAGTCTCCAGGGACGTGGCACCAGCAGAACTCGTCGGGTCGGACACGTCCTCTTCGTAGCAGATCGGCACTCCCCCAACTTCCCGGGATCTGTAAACAACCCTTGATATTAAACTTCACGAACGTCAATATGTGGAGGTCGCGGGTCGCCGAAGCCTGGGGAGTGAGCCATGAGAAGCCGTCGGATTTTCGCAGTGGTAGCCGGGGCGGCGATGACCCTCACGGCCGCCGTCGCCTTCGTACCCAGCAGTATGGCGGCCGTGTCCTCGGCCACCGCCGTCCCGATGGTCGCCTGCACCGCCCCGGCCTGGGCCGAGGGCACCACCTACCAGGCGGGCGCCCAGGTCACCTACGGCGGCCGGCTCTACCAGGCGCTGGTCACCCACACCGCGCACCCCGGCGCCGGCTGGAACCCCGCCGCGACCCCCTCGCTGTGGCGTGACCTGGGCGCGTGCTCGGGAAGCACCCCGCCGCCCACCACCCCACCACCGACGACCCCTCCCCCCACCACCCCACCACCGACCACCCCTCCCCCCACCACACCACCGCCAACCGGGGGGACCTGCGCGGTGAAGTCGCGGCCCACCGGCAAGGTGTTGCAGGGCTACTGGGAGAACTGGGACGGCGCCTCCAACGGCGTACACCCCGGCCTCGGCTGGATCCCGATCACCGACAGCCGGCTCAACCAGCACGGCTACAACGTGATCAACGCGGCGTTCCCGGTGATCCGCTCAGACGGCACGGTCCTGTGGGAGAACGGCATGGACGCTGGCGTGAAGGTGGCCACCCCGGCCGAGATGTGCCAGGCCAAAGCGGCCGGCGCCACCATCCTGATGTCGATCGGCGGTGCCGCCGCGGGCATCGACCTGAGCTCCACCGCGGTCGCCGACCGGTTCATCGCGACGATCGTGCCGATCCTGACCGCCTACCACTTCGACGGCATCGACATCGACATCGAGACCGGCCTGACCGGCAGCGGCAACATCAACACCCTGTCGACGTCGCAGGCCAACCTGATCCGGATCATCGACGGCGTGCTGGCACGGATGCCGTCGAACTTCGGCCTGACCATGGCACCGGAGACCGCCTACGTCACCGGCGGCAGCGTGGTCTACGGCTCGATCTGGGGCTCATACCTGCCGATCATCAAGAAGTACGTGGACAACGGCCGGCTCTGGTGGCTGAACATGCAGTACTACAACGGCAGCATGTACGGCTGTGCCGGCGACTCGTACCCGGCGGGCACCGTGCAGGGCTTCACCGTGCAGACGCAGTGCCTCAACAACGGCCTCACCATCCAGGGCACCACCATCCGCGTCCCGTACGACAAGCAGGTCCCGGGCCTGCCGGCACAGATCGGGGCGGGCGGCGGCCACATGTCGACATCGCTGGTCACGCAGGCCTGGAACTCCGTGCCCGGCCTCAAAGGCCTGATGACCTGGTCGGCAAACTGGGACGGGTCGAAGGGGTGGACGTTCGGCGACAACGTGAAGCGCCTGCAGGGCCGCTGAGCGACTCCGCTCCGAATCGCCGGCCCGGACCTTTCCGGGCCGGCGATTTCGTTCATCGGCCGTCCCGGGACCTTCACAGGCCCTCGGCCCTATTCGGGCTTGATCCGCTTATCGGCCCGCCAGCTCTGATCGCACCAGCTCCAGCAGCCGCCCCAACCAGTTGGCGCCGCCCGAGTGCCAGTACCCCGATCCCCAATCGTTGTAGAGCAGCCGAGCATCGCCGGTCTTCTCCAGTTGTTGCGCCATCGCCGGATGCCGGCCGAACTTGTCCCGAAGCAGCGCGGCCATCACACCGAGCCGAATCGTAGGCCAGTCGTCCCGCCGTGGTGCGTTGGTGGCCAGGATCCGGGCGTCAAGGCCGCGCTCAATGGAGGCGATACGGTCGTGCCAAGCGGCATCGTCGGTCGAGAGTGCCCAGTAGGCGTGCATCACTGTCGGATACTCCTGGCCGCCGTGCACGACTGGTGCCGGATAGTCGATCTGCAGGACCTCTAGACCCGGCGGTTCCGGCCAGCCGTTCGGATAGACGTGGCCGCCAGGCCGCAGCGGAATCGTGGTCTCGGTCTCCGGCCCGTCCGCCGCGTTCTGCTCCTGCGACTCGGCGACAGCACGCTCGCTCCGGCGGAAGTATTCCAGCGCCCGCTCCTTCATCTCAGGAGTCACGGAGAGCGTATGGTCCGGGTGCCTGGCCGGGATCGTCTCGCCCGACGCGGCGAGCAGGATCCGCACCGGCACGTCGTTCTGGTCCATGTCGCCGAGCATGTAGATCCGCCGGTGTTCGGGCACCGCAAAGTACCGCTCACGGACGATTTCCAGGTTGCCGGGGCTCGGCTCGGCAGCATACGAGATCAGAGCGTCCCAACAGCGTCCGGAAGAGTCTGGCCGGTCATTGAGCCGATCCACCTCGTCGACGAGGTCACCGATAACCAGTTCCGGTGTCAGCCAGGACGCCAGCTGTGCCGGACCGGCGGCGGTGCCGGTGACGATGATCTTCGCGTCCTCCGGCGGCGCCAAGGTTAGGGTGCCGTCTTCAAATGCGGCACGAAGGCCGTCGAAGTCGGTCGGATTCCACCGCCAGACAACGACGCCGTCCGCGTAGACGCAGAGTGTGGTCAGAACGTAATGGTCTCGTTCACGGACGAAGATCAGGCGTTGCCGTCCTCGCACAACATCATTTTCGACGGTGCGCCAGGTCGCAGTGGTGTCCGGCATGCGGCAAGTCTAGAGGCCTTGGACGATCCGGTACGCCCAGCGTCATGCGGCCGGAAAGCGGGTGAACATTCCTGGCTTCTTTCCCAGCCACCACGATGCTGTGGTGGCTGAACATGCAGTACTACAACGCCAGCATGTACGGCTGCGCGGTTGACTCGTACCCGGCGGGCGTGCAGGGCTTCACCGTCCAGACGCAGTGCCTCAACAACGGCCTCACCATCCAGGGCACCACCATCCGCGTCCCGTACGACAAGCAGGTCCCGGGCCTGCCCGCACAGATCGGGGCGGGCGGTGGCCACATGTCGACGTCGCTGGTCACGCAGGCCTGGAACAGCGTGCCCGGCCTCAAAGGCCTGATGACCTGGTTGGCGCACTGGACGGGTCGAAGGGTGGACCTTCGCGTCACAGATGCTCTTGGGCAGCGCGACCTGTGAGGGTCGCGACGGGCTTGCTCGCGTCGGTGATGCTCGCCTGGTCGGGGTAGACCTCGAAGTGGATGTGGGGCCACCGCCCGGCGCAGCAGGCGGGAAAGATGCTGGTGAAACGCACCCTGCCGGCGGTGTCGACGATCTGGACGCCGCGGAGGTAGTTCTGGTCGGTGACGCCCTCCGAGTACATGGAGTAGCGGCCGGCGGTCGCAGTGCCAGACGTAGACAGCGGTGCCGGCGAACGCCTTCCCGCCGTTGGCGAGGTCCCGGATCGTCAGTTCGATGGTCAGCGGCACACCCTCGGCCATACCGGAGGCACTCGCGATGCCCGACCGGAGGTCGGCCTCCCGCTCGCCGTGGGGTCACAGATTGGCCATGCGTTCCATCTGCTCGGAGTACCGCTGTGAAGGCGGTTGCCCGGCGTCGCTCGATGAGTGCGCCGGTGAGGGGACGATCGCTGGGAGCGATACCAGGCGGGGCGGAATTCAACCCTCCCGATCGCTACACTCGCCGCAACGCCGGCACCGCCCGCAGACCTCAGCCTGCGCCATCCCCATCGAATGGAGATTCCTGTGACCCGCGACAAGGCGGCACCCCCCGGCATCGACCCCAACATTCCCAGTGTGGCGCGGGTCTATGACTTCTTCCTGGGGGGCAAGGACAACTTCGAGGTCGACCGAAAGGTCGCCGAGCACGCCCTGCGGATCACACCGGACGGGCCGGCAGCCGGCCAGGCGAACAGGGCCTTCCTGCGTCGGGTGATCCGCTTCCTTGTCGCCGAGGCGGGCATCGACCAGTTCCTCGACATCGGATCAGGGCTGCCCACCCAGGGCAACGTGCACGAGGTCGCCACCGAGCAGAACCCGAAGGCTCAGGTGGTGTATGTGGACAATGACCCGATCGTCCTGACACACGGACGGGCCCTGCTCGCCGCGGAGGGCACCGCGACGGTGATCCAGGCGGACATCCGGGAGCCGGAGGCGATCCTCAACCATCCGGACGTACGTCGGTTCCTCGACTTCGACCGGCCGATCGGTTTGTTGCTCTTCGCGATCCTGCACCACCTCGGTGACGACGAGGACCCGCGAGCGGTGGCCGCCGCGTTGATCGACGCACTGCCCTCCGGCAGCTACGTGGCGATTTCGCACTTCCGCGACCCGGGCGAGCGAGACCCGGAGGGCTCCCGCAAGGCCCGCGAGGTCGAGCGGATCTTCAACGAGTCGCTGGGCACCGGCCGCTGGCGCACCGACGAGGAGATCCTCTCGTTCGCCGATGGGCTGACCGTGCTGGAGCCGGGGCTGGTGCCGCTGGCCGAGTGGCGCCCAGAGCCGGATGCACCGGCTGCGGCGCAGACCGACACCTATCACACCTTTGTCGGGCTCCTCGCCCGCAAACCGTAGGCTCCGTCGTCCGCTGAGGTCCGTCGGCGAGGGCGCGCCCCGCCGACGGACCCGGTTGGCGCACGGGCCGGCGTACGCGGCCAGGTATCGGCGCAGGGCGGTCGCAGTTGTCAGGTACGGGTCTGCAGCCAGGCCCGGAGCCGGTCCAGCAGGTCCCGGTCGGGCGGCGGGGGCAGGGCTCGGAGCAGTTCGTCCTCACTCGCGGGACGGGCCGCCAGCGCCGCGTCTCGCAGCAGCGACCGGTCGACGGAGACGCCGCCGGTGACACCGACGTCCACATCACCCCGGCGGAGCACGTACGCGTGGCTGTCCTCGCGCCGAACGTACGTGAGCCCGGGGCCCTCGGGTGTGCAGGTGGCCTGGAAGCACAGGTCCTGCCCGGCGAACGTGACGTGCAGCGCCACTCGCACGCTGGCGGCACCGCCGGTGTGGTCGGCGGGGGCGTAGCCCACGCCCGGGGGGATGCCGAGTGGCTGGGCCCGGTAACCCGGCAGGTCGACCACGAACAGGTCGGCTGGCCGTTCCTCGGTGGGCAGATCGACGGCGGTCGCCGGGCGTAGCGCGCGGGTGGCGCGGCGCAGCAGGTCGCGGTCGACGGCCAGCGAGCCGAGGACGACGACGCCACGGTCGCCGCGGGTCACCTGGTATCCGTGCTCGACGACCCCGCGAAGATAGACCGCCCCACCCGGTTCGGTGGCGCAACTCTCGACCGTCGGGGCGGAGTCGAGGTGCGGCTGGCCACACTCCCCCAGCCCGTCGCCGACGATCGGGCCAGCGATCACGTTGACGTGGCGCGCCGGCGGCACCGCGGCGAGATCGGCGGGCGTGAACTCCCCACCACCCAGTGCGCCGCCGTAGGCGGGATCGACCGGGCGATATCCGGGAACCTCGACCACGTACGCGGTCCGGTGGTCCTGGGTCGCGTACCGCAGCCGCTCGGTGACCTCGTCCGGGCCGGAACGGGCGAGCGCGACCAGGCCAAGGCCCAGAAGGCCGACCAGCGCGAGCCCGGCGGCGAGCCGCGGTCGCCACCCGCGCAGCAGCAGCCCGGCGACGAGGACGTACGGCACGCCGCCCAGAAGCAGGGTGAGCGTCCCGTCGGAGCTGAGGCCGAGCCCCACCTCGTCGGTCCAGCGCCAGGCGAGCCGGGCCAGGGCCAGCCCACCGACGAGCACCAGCAACGCCCAGAGGCCGGGACGGGTGCCGAGGACCGTGACGGACGCCGTGGACCGGGCGATCAGGCGCAGTAGCCCGACGCCGAGGACGACCACGACCAGCAGCCCGACCAGCACCGCGCCCCAGCCGACGAAGAGCAGCGGGGCCAACGCGGGAATCGCAGTGGTCAGCAGCGCCGACCCGAGCGTCCAGACCGCGCCGAGCTGCCCCAGGACGCGCCGCCCGGGGATCGACTGGCCGTCCCGGGCCCCCGTGACGTCCGGCTCCGCACCCATACAGGACGTTGTAGCAGCAGGCCGCCAACGGTCGCGACGCGACGCGAACGCCGGCACCACCGGGACGATCTGCGCACGAGATCGGCTCGGGCACGACGTGGGTCCTAACCCGGCCGCCGCTGAAGCTGTTGGAGCCCGATGACGCGAAGAAGGTCGAGCTTCTGCTCGTCCTCGGAGTCCGGCACCGCCGTCATCATCACTATCGTCTGGTCGCCGGGGCCGCCGGTGAACGTGTCGCAGTCCACGATGATGTCCCCCACCAGCTCCGTGTGCAGGGTTTTGCGGCTGGTGCGTAGTTCCCCGACCGTCCCGGCCTTCCAGCGCCGGGCGAAGTCAGGGGAAGCCTTGAGCAGACGATCGATCAGCTGGGGGATGTCCGGATCGTCCGGATAGCGGCCGGCCGCGGTACGCAGGTGACCGACGAGGTCTCGCGCGTACGCCTCGTCGTCCTCGGGGGTGTGCGTCACCGGGATGGAACCCGCGAAGTACATCCAGGTGACATTGCGCTCCAGCCGGGTCAGGCTGGACGGGTCACCGAACAGGGCCGCCCAGAGTGGATTCCACAGCACCAGTTCACCGATCGCGGTATGCACCGCCACAGCCACCGGGGCGTTGCGGAACCGGTCCACCATCCGCTGCGCGCTCGGAGTCACCTGTCGGGGCACGAATCCGGCCGGCGGTACGGCCGCGCCCGCGACCCGGAACAGGTGGTCGCGTTCCAGGTCGTTCAGGCGCAGCGCCCGGGCCAGCGAGCCCAGCAGCTGCGGCGAGGGGTGACGGGCCCGGCCCTGCTCCAGGCGGACGATGTAGTCCACGCTCACCCCGGCGAGCAGAGCCAACTCCTCACGACGCAGCCCGGGAGCGCGACGGCCCAGGCCCGGGGGGAGGCCCACATCCGCCGGGCGTACCCGGTCGCGCCATGCTCGAAGGACCTGCGCGAACTCATCCACGTCATCCATGATGCCCGGCATCCGGCGCAGTGGGTGGTACTGCTGGTCCCACCGTCGAACAGGGCCTGCCGGTCGGTCCGGCGGCGGCGCACATTGGGTGGCATGACCACAACTTTGGTGACCGGAGCCAACAAGGGCCTCGGTCTGGAGACCACTCGCCGCCTGATCGCCGCCGGCCACACCGTCTACGCCGGCATGCGTGACCTGGCCTCCGGCGATGCCGCCCGCGACCTCGGAGCCGTCGCGGTTCAGCTCGACGTCACCGACCAGGACAGCGTCGACAAGGCGATCGGGTCGCTGCGAACCCTCGACGTGTTGATCAACAACGCGGCCGTCGTGGGACCGTCGTGGGGCCTCGACGACCTGGACGTCGACGCGATGCGCGTGGCCTTCGAGACCAACGTCTACGGCGTCGTACGGGTCACACAGGCCGCCCTGCCCCTGTTGCGGCAGTCGTCCGCGCCGGTGATCGTCAACGTCGCCTCCGGACTCGGCTTCCCCCGCGCCCTGCTGGACCCGGAGGACGACTCCTTCAACGGATACATGATTCCGTACGCCAGCTCGAAGGCCGCGGTGCTCGCGCTCACCATTCAGTACGCCAAGAACCTGCCCGGAATGCGGATCAACGCCTCCGACCCCGGCTACACCGCCACCGACCTCAACAGTCACAAGGGGCACCAGACCGTCACCGAAGGCACCGACGCCACTGTCGCTCTGGCCCTGATCGGCCCCGACGGTCCCACCGGTGAATACCACAACCGCCAGGGCCGGATCACCTACTGAACGAAAGGAATGATTGCAGTGACCGACAGCGATAGTCGTGACTGGTACCTGCGGTACATCGCGACACTCAACGCCCATGAGCTCGACCGGATGGACGAGTTCATCGCCGACGAGGTCATGCTGAACGGCGAGCCAGGGACGAGGGACGATGTCCTCGCCGACATGTGGTCCATCGTCAACGCCGTTCCGGACATGCACTGGGAGGTTCAGGAACTGCTGTTCGACCGCGACCGCATCGCCGCGCGTGTGGTCAACACCGGCACCCCGGTGAAGGAGTGGCTCGGCGTCGCTCCGACCGGAAAGTCGTTCGAGATCGTCGAGTACGCGATCTACAAGGTCAACGACGGCCGTTTCGTGCAGATGACCAACCTGCACGACTCAGCCGATGTGAGCCGGCAGTTGACTGCCTGACCGCAGGACGAGGTCGGGCGGCCGCAAGCCGTCCGACCATCTCCTGGAATGATCCCGTGAAGTTGCGGATGAGCGGGATGTTTGCTCGATCCGGGCGGGATGCGAGGCTGAACGCGTGGCTTCCCGATCGACGTACAGGGAGACAACCCCGGCGGCGCCAGTCCCTGAGCCGGCGCGACGCCCGCCGCCGGTGACGCCCGGATGAGCTTGGTGTCGGCGTTCGTACCGATCTGGATCCTTACCGCGGTCGGCTACGCGGCCTGTCGTTGGGGCCTGCTGGGCGAGGCGGCGGCGGCGGTGCTCGGCCGGTTCGTGTTCCAACTTGCGATGCCGTCCGCTCTGTTCCTAGCCCTGTCCCGAATGCCGCTCTCCGGGTTCGCCGGCCGCCCCCTGCTCGCCTTTGGGATGAGCACGGCCGCGGTCGTCGGGTTCGGCTGGGTCGGCGCGAGCTGGCTGTTCGGTCGCAAGCCCGGCGAACGGCCGATCTGGGGCATGGCCGCCGGGTACGTAAACTCGGCGAACCTCGGCATCCCCATCGCAACGCAGGTTCTCGGCAACGTGTCGTTCCTGGCGCAGGTGGTGCTGCTGCAGTTGCTGGTGGTGACGCCCGTGATCCTGGTCGCCCTGGACCGGCACAGCGACCCGGCCGGGCGGGTACGGGCCCGCCGTCTCGCCTCCCTGCCGGTACGCAACCCCGTGATCCTGGCGTCGCTGCTCGGTGTCGCGTGCTCGGCCACCGGCCTGCACCTGCCGTCGACGGCCAGCGCGCCACTCACCCTGCTGTCGGGCGCCGCGGTGCCAACCGCCCTGATCGCGCTCGGCGCGTCGCTGCACCGCACGTCACCGTCGCGGGACGAGCCGGCCAAGCCGGGCGAACTGGCCATGATCACCGCGCTGAAGCTCGTCGCACAGCCGATCATCGCGTACGCGGCCGGACTGGCCCTGCACCTGTCCGCACCGCAGTTGCTCGCCGTGGTGGTGTGCGCGGGCCTGCCGACAGCGCAGAACACATTCATCTACAGCCAGGAATACGGCGTCGGCGAGACGGTGACCAACCGGGCGGTGGTGGTGACCACGACGCTGTCGCTGGCCACCCTGGCCGCGGCGGCCACGCTGCTCGGGTAGGCCCGGCGACGTCGTCAGTCGAGGCCCGCCGTCAGCGGCAGATCAGTGCGTCGGATCAGGTCGGGACTCAGGACGTCGAGGATCGCCAGTCAAGGGTCATCGCCATGATGCGGTCCGTTACAGCGCGCGGGTCCACCAGCTGGTGCAGATGCCTGCCTGGAACGTGGTCGACGGCCCAGCCGCGCTGCCTCGCATCGATGGCGACCGGCTCGTACGGTGGACCGAACAGCAGGTAGCCGCACGGCCGGTCGTCCCAGCCGGCCGGGGTGGGCACGAGTTCCTCGTAGTAGCTCAGTGGCAGCCGGGGCTGTTCGGCCGACACAGCTCTGCGCGTCTGCGCGTCCGGGAACATCGGCGCGACGTCGGACTCGTCCCACCACGCCGTCCATTGCGGAAGCCGACCGTCGGTCACCTTCGGGCCTAGAAACTCCAACAGCTCAGGTGGCGCGACAGGCGTCGGTCCTGCGGGTGACGGCAGCGCCGCGTCGACGAACAGGCAGCCGACGATCCGTCGGGAGGTTGCTTCCACGATAACCGGCACGAAGAGGCCAGCGTTGCTGTGCGCCACGATGACGACGGGTTGGTCCGGCGGCAGCCGGTCGATCGTGGCTCTGACCTTTTCGGCGACGGACCGCCAGAACGGCGGACGCGCATCCGCGACGCCCAGGAGTGACGGCACGATGGCCACCGCCCCCGAGTCTTCGAGTGTCTGCGCTGTCGATGCCCAGGTGAGGGGCCCGACCGATGGACTGTGCACAAGAACGTAGGCGGCATCCATGACCACACCCTTCACGATTCGGCCCGCGGGCTGCCACCCCACTCGTCACGCTGAAGGCGAACAACGGACTATGCCGTCAGGGCGGTCAGCTTCATGACCCACGGGATCCACTCTTCGGCACGTCCGGCCCTACCAGCGGCAGGCGGCAACCGTCGGTGACGCGCGGTTGGCGGCAGAAGAGTGAGCGCAGCACCGATCCGAAGCACGGTGACCTTGACCGATCGAGGGCGGGGCGGTAGCCGGCTGGCTGCCGTCGTCACTCGCCCTGCTACCGACTGCCCGGCGTACGCGACGGGTCGTGGCCCAGTCCATAGCCGGCATGAATCTCCACCGCGCTCACTCCTAGCGCGTCGAGACCTCGGTTGAGCCCGCGGTACGCCCTGAACTCCGCCGTCACGTACTGCTCGCCCTCGACCGCGGTCGGGGGAGCCCAGCCGCTGCGGCCCAGCGCTGTCATCGCTGTCTGCATCGCCACCCATGGGCGGTGTCCGGTGACGCCGACCAGCGCATACACCCGGGTGAACGACACCGGCGGACCGACCTCGACAGGTCCGGGGCCGTCACAGGTCCGCCTGCCGACCCGTTGGGCGAGTGTTGTGGCCACCTCAACGGCACGGTCCGCATCGCTGGCGGACACGTCGACCACAAGCGCCACGCGTACCGTTGCTTGTTCTCGTATCAATGCCTGCAGTTCGGTGGGGAGCTCCTCAGCCTCGGCCTCGGTCACAACGCCGCCATCGGTATTCGCTTCGGTGTCCTCCGGCGGGGCGGTATCGATGTCACCGGCGGCGTCGACGTCGAGCCAGTATCCGGTGTTGCGGAAATGAGAGGCCGCCTCGCGCCAGGCGAGATGGGCCGGTTCGGTGGCGCCGCCGGACACCGGTGGGGGCAGCTCATTGCCGGACAGGAACCCCCGTACGAAGTACCGGGTCTGCTCGGAGCAGTCGCCGATTTCCCCCTTTGACACCCTGGTACGGATGCCGCGCTCTGCGCAATAGGCGAACATGCGTCCGGCGAACGTGTGCGGATTGCCATCGAGGAGGTAGTGCCGTCCGCATCGCTCGGTGTCGAACCACAAATTGGGGTCGACGTCGGGCGGCAACGGCGGACGAGCAGGCAACGACATTCGACGATAGTAGGACGCGCGCGTGCTAGAACGGCCGACAGCCCGGACGGGACCTAGCGGTAAGCCTGCTCACAGCGGCGGCACGGCCTGGTCTCCCGGGCAGCCGCACGCCCCCCTCCAATGGCGCCGGCATCCTGGCAAAGATCGGTACTCAGGCTTCGACCTACAGAACCGCATCAGCATGAGTCCACTGCGCAACTCGAACCGGCAGCGAAGGTCGCGCCGACACCCTCATCGGCAGAACCGAATGTGGTATCTGGCGCGGCTTCGACCACGGGCCGTGACGCACGGGAGGCCGCGGCCGGCGCGGCGAAGAACAGCTCGCTCCTAACGAAGACGCAAGTTGCCCAGTCAGTTGGTCGTCGGCCAGCGCTGCCATGCCTTTTCGGGATGTCGGTAGCCATCGGTCAGAGGCATGACCAGGCGGTTGGTGCGGGCGCGAGCAGCGGGGTCGTCGGGACAGACCGGCGGGTGGATTGCCTGCTAGCCTTCGCCGCCATGTGGACCGAGGAGATCGTGACCGGCCGACCGGCATGGAGGCACATCCCGTCGGGGGTCGTGTTTCGCGAGGTTCCGGGCGGCACGTTCCAGATGGGCCTGTCCGAGGCAGAGCTCGACGCGGTAGGCGCTATCGAGCGCAGCGGTGGCGTCGAGGACACGATCGAGCCGTTCCTCGCGAGTGCCAGGAACGCACAACCGGTACGCGAGGTGCGGGTCGAGCCGTTCCTGCTCGCACGGCACCCGCTGACCGTGGCGCAGGTCCGGCACTGGCTGCCCAAGTACGAAGACGACTACGCCGAGGCGGACACCGGCACCGCCCGGCTCGAAGGCGACCTGGAGGACCTGCTCAAGCTGTTGCCCTTCCAGCTGCCCAGCGAGGCGCAGTGGGAATACGCGGCGCGGGCCGGCACCACCACGCTGACCTTCCGCGGTGACGGGAAACCCGACGAGGACCAGCTCCTCGACGACTTCGGCGACGAGGCGCGGACGGCCGCCGGGGAGAACGCGTTCGGGCTGGCGGCGCTGGGCTCGGCGAACGAGCTCTGCGCCGACGTGTGGGCTCCCGGGTTCGACGGCGCGCCGGCAGACGCGCTGCCACGGACCGGTGACGGGCCCCGGACCGTACGCGGTGGAGCCGCCGACCTCTACCCGTGGCAGGGCTGTGACGAGTGGTTGTTGCTGCTCTCCGCCATCCGGTACGAGCACGCCAACTTCACGGCGGTACGCCCAGCCGGACCACTGCCACCCCAGTGATGGTGGTCTGAGCGGAGGGCCGGCGATGCGGCCGCAAGCCAGGGATGGGCCTGGGCGTCGGATCGGTGTGCCTGATGCTCTTGAGCACGGCCGCGGACCTGCCGCAGTAATTAGTGATCTCGGTCCCGGCCGAGGAAACATGACAGCAGGTCCCTGAACTCGTGCGGGTGCTCGATCGCCGGCACGTGCCCGCATCGGCCGAGCACGTGCAGGCGGACATCGGCCAGGTGTTCGAGCAGGGGCTGGGTTGCCGTCTCGAGCGGGGTGACTCGGTCCCCGGCGCCGTGTACGAGCAGCACGGGTGCGCGCACCGCTGCCAGCGTTTGCGCCGAGAGGGTGAGCTCGTCGACCCATCGTGCCCTGGGTGGAGGGAACAACGACGCGAATGCGGCCGCCCCCGCTCGCATCGCGGCTGCACGGGCATCGACGGCCGAATCGGTCACGAGCGCTTGGTCGAGAACGAGGCGACTCAGCATGTCTCGTGCCCCGACCGGGCCGGCGGGGGCGGCCCAGATCGCGTCGAGCTCGGCGGACAGCGGCGCCCCGGGGGCGCCCATCGTCGAGACCGCCACGACACGGGTGACCTGCTGAGGGCGCGCGGCCGCCAACGCCAGCGCCACGGCGCCGCCCATGGAGTGACCCACCACCGAGTAGTGCTCGAACCCGAGAGCATCCATCAGGCCCGCGGCCTGCTCCGTCCACAGCCGGAGCCCACCCCTGGAGCCCGCCGGGACAGGCGTGCGGCCGAAGCCCGCCTGGTCAGGAGCCACCAGGTGCCAGGACGTGCCCAGCGCCTGCGCCGTCGTTGCCCAGGCGCCGGACCCGGTCGTGCCGGGTCCGGAGCCGTGCAGCATCAGCACCGCGGGCCCCGTGCCGCTCTCCAGGACGTGGACGGGTGAGCCGTCGACTGTGACGGTCCGAAGTGCCGTCACCGGGGCAGGGCAGGTGTACTCATGCCGATGCGGGGCTGACGGACTTCGAAAAGACCTCCATCATCGCCCTGCCGAATTGCGGCATGTCGGGCCAGCCCCGGCAGGAGACGAGGTTGCCGTCCACGACGTCGGGAGCGTCGATGACCGTCGCGCCCGCGTTTTCCATGTCACCGGTGATCGGGGGGAAGCACGCCGTCTTTCGACCCTTCAGCAGCCCGTACACCGCTGGCACCTGCGCGCCGTGGCACACCAGCGCGATGGGGAGGTTGCGCGCGAAGAAGTGCTCGGTGATGCGCCTGACGTCGGCGTCGACCCGGATCCACTCGGGGGCACGTCCCCCGGGGATGATGAGGGCGTCATAGCGCTCGACGTCGACCTCGGCCCAGGGCACGTCGACCGGCAGCTTCCGGCCGTTCTTCTCCACGTAGGCGTCGGAGTTGGGGTCGAACTCGTGGATGACCAGTTGCACGTCACGCATCGTCCGTGACGAGACGTCAACGTCCCAGCCGCCCTCCTGCACGCGATAGTAGGGGTACATGGTGTCGAGCTCCTCGGCGGCGTCGCCGGTCAGGAGCAGCGCTCTGGGCACCTGCTTCTCCTCGCATCTGGGGGCGGGTGAGGTGGATCCAATCCGATCCGATCAGGATTGAGTTAGCATTCCTCGGCCCAGCGTGCCCGTCAAGCCTCCACCGCCACTCCTTCCGCGCCCTCGACCTCGTCGAACAATCGTCGGAAACGCTCGCCGGACCGCAGAATGTGCCGACGCATCGCGTAGGCGGCGGCGTCGGGGTCACGCGCGGCGATCGCGGCCACAATGTCCTCATGCTCGGCCATGGCCAGGTGAGTGACCTGGGTGTCGTGGTGAAGCCGGAAGAGGTGCACATGGCTGTGCAGGCGAGCGAGCGCTTCACGGATGACCTGGTTCTCCGCGCTCAGGGCGACGAGATCGTGAAAAGCGGCGTCGCGTAGCCCGAAGGCGCCGTAGGCCATCGGCTCGTTGCCCCCCTCCAGCTCCGCCATCTCCTCCAGCATTCGTCGCAGACCGGCCACCTGCTCCGAGGACGCGCGTTCCGCGGACCTGCGCGCCGCCGCTGGTTCGAGGAGCAGCCGGACCTCGAGCATGTCCTCGAATCGGTGACGGGTGATCTGAGGAGGAATGCGGTAGCCGGCATGAGGAACACGTACGACCAGGCCCTCGGCCTCCATGCGGTTCAGAGCGTCTCGGATCGGCGTCTGCGAGACTCCCAGCTCTCGCGCGAGGACGTCGATCGTGACGCGGGAGCCAGGCTCGATCCGTAGCGACATCAGCTGTCCGAGCAGCGTGTCGTACACCTCGTCGGCGAGCCGGCCACCAGATCTTCCCGGCGGCATTCCGCCCGTAACGGCCCTACGGCCCCGCGCGATCATCGCTTCGTCGTCCATCGTGACGTGAGGTCCTTCCTTGCGTCTTCGGGAAGCTGTTGACATCGATCGCAGCCCTGCGGGATGCTGACGCCCCCACTCGGATCGTATAGGAAAGGTGTCGGATGCCCGCCATCCCGCACCCACGGCCGGGCCACCGGCCATCGCTCTACTTCGATCACCTGAAGCTCCCCTAGGCATGTTCGACGTCCTGCTCGGTTCGTCACCGGGCCGTAGATGGGCCGAAGGACTGTTCGACAGCATGACGACCCAGTACAACGCGGCGCACTCGTGACGCCGGTCCGCGGGTCGGCCCCGCGACAGCCCGGCAACACCCCTGCACAACCCAGCAACTGCTCGGCGAAGCACATAGCGAGGTTCTAGAAGTCCCCACCCAGAAAGCAGGCATAAAAATGCGCCATCCGAAGCGAATAAGAAGAATGTCCGCTCCCGGTCGAAAGGTACGGCTGGCGACGGTGGCCATGCTGCTGGTGGCCACGACCGTGACGGCTTGCGGCGATGACAAGGACGACGGCGGGAAGACGAGCGCCCCCAAGGCGCCGGCGACCATACCGGAGCTCACCAAGGACCCGCTGAACCTCAGCTTCATCTGGTTCGACTGGCCGCCTGCCAAGGCACTGGAAGCCTTCGCGAACGCGGAGTACAAGAAAGAGCGGCCGAACGCGACCATCAAGGTCAACACCGTGCCGAACGCCAACTGGCACGACGCGATGTTCACCCAGTTCGCCGCGCGCAAGACCGACTTCGACATCGCGATCCTGGACTCGCAACACATCGGCGAGGCCGTGACGAACGGCAACATCCTCGACCTCACCGACTTCGTCAAGAACAACATCGACGTCACGGCCTACACCCCGTACCTCCTGGCGGCGTACGGCCAGTTCCCCCAGGCGGAGACCGGCAAGCGTGACGAGAACGCCAGCCTGTACGGACTGCCGCTGCTCGGCGACACCTGGACGATGATCTACCGCAAGGACCTGATCGGCGACAAGCCACCGCAGACCTGGGACCAGATGATCTCAGCCGCCGAGAGGTGCCAGGCGGACAACCCTGGCGTCAGCGGGCTGGCTTTCCACCAGGCCAACGGCTCCGACGCCGCGGCCGTCACCTACAACACGGTCAACGGCGTCTACGGCGGCAACCTCTGGGACCCCAAGAACCGCAAGATCGAGGGCGTCCTCAACGACGCTGCGGGCCAGGAGGCGATGGACGTCCTGGTCAACAAGATGAAGCCGCTGACCGCCAAGGGCTCCGGCAACTGGTTCATCGACGAGGTGAACGCGGCGGTCGCCCAGGGCAAGGCCTGCATCGCGTTCAACTGGATCGCCGCGAGCGGCGGCCTGCTCGATCCGAAGCAGTCGACGCTCGGCACCACGCGGGAGCAGATTCTCGACAAGCTGGGGTTTGCCACCCTGCCGAGCCAGAAGACGAACCTGGTGCCGCTCGGCGGTATGGGGATGCACGTGTCGGCCTACTCCTCCACGGCAAACCAGGCGGAGGCCCTGAACTTCATGAAGTGGTTCGAGCGGGCTGACATCCAGAAGAAGTGGGCCGCGGCGGGTGGCGTGCCATCGCGTACGGACGCCCTGGAGTCGCCCGAGTTCCTCAATGCCGGGCCGTTCAACCAGGTGTACACCGACTCGGTTCCGCGGATGCGGGACATGTGGAACGTGCCCGAGTACGCGCGCCTCGTCGACATTGAGAACACCAACGTGAACGCGGCTCTCAACGGCGCGAAGAAGCCGAAGGATGCGCTCGACGACATCGCCAAGGAGCAGCAGAGCGTGCTCGACTCGAGCAGCCGCAAGGGCGGCGGCGGACTGTGAGTGACGCCGTCCCTCTGAAGACCGATCACCCCGGGCAGGTGGCGTCCGCGACGCCACCTGCACCGGGTCGGTCCCGCCGGTTGAGCGACCGCTGGCTCGCCGTTACCTTCATCTCCCCCGCGATGCTGCTGTTGCTCGCCATGTCGGTGTTCCCGTTGCTGTGGGCGTTGTACCTGTCTTTCACCGACTACTCGGCCACTCGCGGAGGGCCCGCCAATTTCATCGGGTTCGGGAACTACACCGCCATCCTGACGTCGGCGCAGGTCCACACGCGTGCCTTGACGACGTTGATCTACGTGGTCGGCGCGGTCGGCCTGCAGACCGTGCTCGGATTCGGCATCGCCTACCTGATCTCACGGCGCACGCATGGGCGAGGAGTGCTGACCACTCTGTTCCTGGTTCCGATGATGCTGTCACCGGTCGTGGTCGGGCTGTTCTGGCGATTCATGCTCGACGCGCAATTCGGTGTGGTCAACAGCATGCTCGGCTCGCTCGGCCTGGGGCAGGTGGAGTGGCTCACCCGGCAGCGAACAGCACTGCTCTCCCTGATCGTGGTCGACACCTGGCAATGGACGCCGTTCATCATGCTCATCGCGCTTGCGGGCCTCACCGCGGTTCCCAAGTACCTCTACGAGGCCGCCTCGATCGACCGGGCGTCGGAGTGGTTCCGGTTCCGCACCATCACTCTTCCGCTGGTATGGCCACTGCTTCTCATTGCCGTGATGTTCAGGGCCATCGAGGCATTCCGGCTGTTCGACCTCGTCTACATCCTCACCAACGGAGGTCCGGGTGTCTCCACCGAGACGTTGTCGTTCCACATCTACAAGGTCGCGTTCCTGGGCTTCAACACCGGAACCGCTTCGGCGTACGGGATCCTCATGGTCCTCGTCGTCATCGTCCTCACGCAGTTCTACCTGCGCTACCTGAACAAGCTCAAGGAGGGCTGATGGCCGTCTCCGTCGACGAGGCCGTGTCCACAGGTCCTGCCCGGGATCACACGCCCCCCACGCGCCGCCTGGGCGGACGGGGTCGCTCCGCGCTGGAGGTCACGCTGCTGACCGTGCTGGCCGTCGTGATGCTCTTTCCGGTGCTGTGGATGATCGAGACGTCCATCAAGGAAAACCGGGACGTCTACGCCATCCCGGCCAAGTTCTTCGACTTCACTGTCACTCTGGCCCATTACAAGGACGTGTTCTTCGCCCCCGACGGCGGTCGCTCGGCCTTGTCCGTCTCGTTCCTCAACTCCGTCGTGGTCGCCGGAGCTTCCACGGTGCTGGCCACCGTGCTGGGGGTCCCGGCGGCCTGGGCCTACTCACGCTTCGCCGTCAAGGCCAAGAAGGACCAACTGTTCTTCATCCTGTCCACGCGCTTCATGCCGCCTGTGGTGGTCGTGATCCCGATCTTCCTCATGTACCGCCAAGTCGGACTCATCGACAACAAGCTCGGCTTGATCCTCATCTACAGCGCTTTCAACGTCCCGTTCACGATCTGGATGATGAAGGGGTTCGTCGACGAGGTGCCCGCGGAGTACGAGGATGCCGCCATGCTCGACGGCTACACCCGTTTGCAGGCGTTCCGGCGATTCACCCTCCCCCTGCTCGTGCCCGGCATCGCCGCGACGGCGGTCTTCGCACTCATCTTCTCGTGGAACGAGTTCGTGTTCGCCACCTTCCTCACCTCCAGCGACAGCGTCCGGACGGCCCCACCCGCCATCGCCGGCCTCATCGGCGGCACCACCACGGACTGGGGTCTCGTGGCCGCCGCCTCCGTGGTGTTCGCCCTACCGGTGCTCGTCTTCGCGTACCTGGTGCGCAGGCACCTCATCGCCGGTGTGACGCTCGGGGCGGTGCGACGCTGATGGCGGGCATCGAGGTGACCGCCCTGCACAAGCGCTACCCGGACGGGACGGTCGCGGTCGACCACGTGGACCTGTCCATCGACGACGGCGAGTTGTTCGTGATGCTCGGCCCTTCGGGTTGCGGCAAGACGACCACGCTGCGGGCCATAGCCGGCCTGGAGAGGCAGACGACGGGCGACATCCGCATCGGTGACACGCTGGTCAACGACCTGCCGCCCGCTGAGCGCGACATCGCCATGGTGTTCCAGTTCTACGCTCTCTACCCGCATCTGAAAACCCGCGACAACCTGGCGTTCCCACTGCGGGCCGAGGGACTGCCCAAGCCGGAGGTGCACAAACGGGTTGAAGAGGCCGCCCGGCTGATGCGGCTTGGTCCGCTCCTGGACCGGCGACCGCGCCAGCTGTCCGGTGGGGAGCAGCAGCGCGTCGCGCTTGCTCGCGCCCTGGTGCGACGGCCGCGCGCTTTCCTCATGGACGAACCTCTCACCAATCTGGACGCCGAGTTGAGAGCGGACATGCGCACGGAGATCAAGCACCTGCAGGGGGAACTGGGGGCGACGATGGTCTACGTCACCCACGACCAGGTCGAGGCGATGTCGCTCGGTCACCGAATCGCCATCCTCAACAAGGGCCGCGTCGAGCAGATCGGCACACCGTTGGAGGTCTACGACCGTCCGGCGAGTCTTTTCTGCGCCGCATTCATCGGTTCCCCGCCGATGAACCTCATCGACGTGGAGGTTGCCGACGGGAAGCTGCGCGGTCAGGGCGGACTGGTCCTCACGCCACCGTCAGGCCTGCCGCGCGACCGTCGCCTGGTCGCAGGCGTCCGGCCGGAGGCGCTGGAAGTCACCGCACCAGGGGCGGAACGTTCGGTCCCTGCCCGCGTGGTCTCGGCGGAGTGGCTGGGCGACGAAATCATCTACGTGGTCGACCACAGCGGCCAGCGCGACGTCCGGGTTCGGATGCCACCGACTGTCCGTTTCGCCGCTGACGCAACTGTCGGGTTGCGGCACACCGGCGGGACCCCGGCGGTCTACGACGTGAGCACGGAAGAGCTGGTGGCCTGATGGGAACCGTGGCAGTGCACGGGCTGCGCAAGTCCTTCGGAAAAGTCCAAGCCCTGGACGGGGTGACGCTGGACGTGCCGGACGGCTCGTTCTTCGTCGTGCTCGGGCCCTCCGGGGCAGGCAAGACGACGACCCTGCGAGCGATAGCCGGCCTGGACAAGCTTGACGCCGGGTCGGTGCATCTGGACGGCAGGGACGCGACCGGTGACGCCCCGGCCGCACGCGACCTGGCCATGGTCTTCCAGAGCTACGCCCTCTACCCGCGACACACGGTGTACGAGAACATCGCCTCACCGCTGCGGGCACGCCGCTGTTCTCCAAGCGAGATCGCCGCTGCCGTCGAGCAGATGTCGAGCCTGCTGCACATCGAACGTCTGCTGCAGCGTCGTCCCGCGCAGTTGTCGGGCGGTGAGATGCAGCGTGTCGCCCTGGCTCGGGCACTGGTCCGTCGCCCGCGCGCGTTTCTCATGGACGAGCCGCTGACGAACCTCGACCTCAAGCTCCGCGTCGAGATGCGCACCGAGCTCACCCGCATCCACCGGAGCCTCGGAGCGACCTTCGTCTACGTGACCAACGACCAGGTCGAGGCCCTTTCCATGGCCGACCAGGTCGCGGTCCTCAAGGAGGGGAAGGTGCAACAGGTCGGAACGCCGACCGAGGTGTACGAGCGTCCAGCCAACCAGTGGGTCGCAGGATTCGTCGGGAGCCCGCCGATCAGCCTGCTCGCCTGCCACGCCGAGGGCGATCGTCTGGTCGGCGCTGAAGGGTGGACGTTGCCGAGGCCCCGCTGGACCACGGCCGAGGACGGTCGTGCGCTGATGCTGGGCCTGCGCGCGGAGGACCTGTCCGTCGAGCAGCGTGGGAACGCGTCGTTGTCGGGTGAGCTCTACGGGCTTGAGCCGCTCGGTGACCGGACGGTGGTCGACGTCCGAGTGGGGACGGAGATCCTCAAGGTCAAGGCAAGACCCACCGTCACCGGTACGCCGGGCGAGCGGCTGCTTGTCACTGTCGACCTGGATCGTGCGCACCTGTTCGATGCGGGCACCGGGCTGTCGCTGTCCGAGGCGGGGCGGTAACCGCGCCGGGCGGCGACGGCAACATGCGCCCGTACGGGGCAATCGAGCGTCGGACCGTCACCGGTGCGCACGGCCTGACGACGGTGGGACGGCCGTGGCCCGAGAAGGCGACCGGTGGCGCGGGGGCGTCGCGCTGCAGACCGGGCCAGGGCGACTTCCGACCCGCTCGGCGAGCTCGCCCCGACGAGACCGTGTGACCCGTCCGTCTACGCGCACAGGGCGATCGCTGAGGCACGCCGGACATCACCAGGAAGATCACAGGAGGCGACGCGATGAGTGACCCGATGAAGGTCCTGGCCCCCGAGCACCGGCGGCTCCGGATCGGCGACGCCTGGCGCGACGCCGCAAGCGGAGCCACCTTTGACGTCGAGGACCCGGCCACCGGCAAGACCATCGCCGAGGTGGCGGACGCCGACGTCGTCGACGGGCTCACCGCTCTGGACGCGGCGAGCAAGGCAATGGCGGAGTGGGCGGCCACCCCGCCGCGGAAACGGTCGGAGTTGTTGACCGCGACGTACCGGGCACTGACCGAGCGATCCGAGGAGGTCGCCCGGCTGATAACGCTCGAGATGGGCAAGCCGCTCGCCGAGGCTCGGGGAGAGGTGGCCTACGGCGCCGAGTTCTTCCGGTGGTTCGCCGAGGAGGCGGTACGCGTCGAGGGGCGCTACAGCACCGCTCCGGCGGGTGGATATCGCATCCTCACCGTGCCGAAGCCGGTCGGACCGTGCGTCTTCGTGACGCCCTGGAACTTTCCGTTGGCCATGGGTGCCCGCAAGATCGCTCCTGCGCTGGCCGCGGGCTGCACGACGATCACCAAGCCAGCAGCCCAGACGCCACTCACCATGCTGTTCCTGGCCCGCATCATGGAGGAGGTCGGCGTTCCCCCGGGCGTCGTCAACGTGGTGACCACCAAGCGCGCCGGCGCGGTGGTCTCTGCACTGCTGGCCGACAGTCGGACCCGCAAGCTCTCGTTCACCGGGTCGACCGAGGTCGGGCGCGTGCTGCTACGACAGGCTGCGGACAACGTGCTGCGTACCTCAATGGAACTGGGCGGCAACGCGGCCTTGATCGTGTGTGCCGACGCTGACCTGGACGTCGCGCTCGACGGTGCCATGGTGGCCAAGATGCGCAACATCGGGGAGTCCTGCATCGCGGCCAACCGGATCTATGTCGAGGAGCCGGTGCGCGAGGAGTTCACGGCGCGCTTCGCCGAGCGGATGGGCGCGCTTGCGGTGGGCCATGGTCTCGACGAGGGTGTGGACGTCGGGGCGTTGATCGACGAGGCCTCGGTCACCAAGATCGACGAGCTCGTCGCCGACGCGGTCGATCGCGGCGCCCGGCTCCTGGTGGGCGGCGAGCGCCCGGATGGGCCGGGCCACTTCTACCCGCCTACCGTCCTCGTCGACGTGCCCGAAGATGCGCGGATGCTGCAGGCGGAGATCTTCGGGCCGGTGGCGCCGATCATCTCGTTCACGTCCGACGACGAGGTGATGGCGAAGGCCAACGACACCGAACACGGCCTGGCCGGATACATCTTCACCCGTGACCTCCAGCGGGCGCTCCGGTTCGCTGAGGGGCTGGAGACGGGGATGCTCGGCATCAACCGTGGCCTGATATCGGACCCGTCAGCTCCGTTCGGAGGCGTGAAGCAGTCCGGGATCGGCAAGGAGGGGTCGCACGAGGGCGTCCTTGAATACCTCGACCTCACCTACGTGGCGATCGACCTACCGTGACCGCCTGCGCCATCCGGGCGGCCAACCTTGCCGACGCCGTCCCGGTCTCGCAGGTGACCTGGACGTTCGCCCAGCACATCGCCGCCGACGTTCCGGAGAGGCACTGACATGCTTGAGACCTTCCGCGGACCACGCCAGCTGATAGTGGGCGAAGGGGTCGCGCAGAACATCCCACGAGTGGTGGCCGAGAGTGGCTCGCGAGTCCTCATCGTGACCGACCAGGTTCTTCTGGGGCAGCCGGGCGTGGCCGAGATCGTGGCCGCCGTGCGGGAAAAGGTCAAGGTCGTCGGGGTATTTTCCGACGCGACTCCAGACGTGCCACTCTCCGATGTCGCCCTGGCCCTCTCGGTCGCCGCCGAGGTGGACGCCGACGTGATCCTCGCCATCGGGGGTGGCACGGTGATCGACCTCGCCAAAATCGTCGGTGTGATCCGACGCCACGGTGGGACGCCGCGCGACTTCTACGGCGAGTCGAAGGTGCCGGGGCCGACGCTTCCTCTCGTCGCGGTCCCGACGACGTCAGGCACCGGCTCCGAACTCACACCCGTCTCGGTGTTGACCGACCCGGACCGCGAGCTGAAGGTGGGGGTTTCCAGCGTCCACATCGTGCCCGACTTCGCCATCGTCGACCCCGAACTCACCTACACCTGTCCTGCGAACGTCACCGCCCACTCCGGCATCGACGCGTTCTGTCACGCGGTGGAGAGCTACACCGCGCGACCCCGGGCCCACGGACCGCGGGACCCGGTGGAGCAGGTGTTCCTCGGCCGCAACCCGATCACCGACCACTACGCGCTCCTGGCCGCGGAGCGGATCGCCCGTAGCTTGCGGCGTGCTGTCCGGGATGGAGGTGACACGGACGCGCGCGCAGACATGTCCTACGGTTCCATGCTCGCCGGCCTCGCATTTTCCCACGCGGGCAACGCGGCCCCGCACGCTCTCCAGTACCCCATCGGCGCAGCCACGCACACCCCGCACGGCCTGGGCGTCGGGCTGCTACTGCCCTACGCGCTGGACGCGGCCAGGGATGCCATCAGCGACCGGCTGGCCACCCTCGCCGCGGTGTGCGGTCTCGACGTGAACGACGCCTCGGATGCCGAGGCCGCAGACACGTTCCTCACCTGGCTCGACGGGCTCCTTGCCGACATCGGCATCCCTCCCACCTTGGCGGACATCGGCGTGGCACGCGCCGACCTCCCGCGCTTCGCGGAGATGGCCAGTGGCGTCACCCGCTTGATACAGAACCATCCAGGCCCGGCCGACACCGCCAGCCTGACCGCGATCCTCGAAGCGGCCTGGACCGGGGATCGGACCCGACACGTCCTGACTCCGAGCGGAGACAGTGACCGGCCTTCCACATGACGACGAGTCCCCTGTGGGGCGGCCAAGGCGAGCGCGAGCCGGCCGCCAGGGTGATCGCGACGGCGACGGCCCGGGCGACGTTCGCTTCGCGGTTGTGGGGCCCCCGGCGGCATCGATGAAGCAGCCAGGTGACCAGGTCCGCTCACCTCCATCGGAGCGGCGGCGGATCATGTGCTACGGTAACCGAGTTGCAGTTTTGATTTCCGTAGACGTTTTTCAGCGCCTGATGGGGTATCAAACCCATCCAGGCGCTTTTTCGTTTTCGTGTCGTTTCGACGCGGGTGATCAACGCAGCGGCGTAAGGGTCCGCACAGTGCGGTCTCTAACAGCCTGCGAGGAGCAGACATGACTACAGGTACCGTGAAGTGGTTCAACGCCGACAAGGGCTTCGGCTTCATCAGCCCGGACGACGGCGGCGCCGACGTCTTCGCCCACTTCTCCGCGATCTCGGCGAGCGGCTTCCGTAGCCTCGACGAGAACCAGAAGGTGGAGTTCGACATCACCCAGGGCCAGAAGGGCCCGCAGGCGGAGAACATCCGCCCGCTCTGATCCACACTCTGCTAACGGCGGCCCGACTGATTCAGCGGGCCGCCGTTCGGCGTTTCATGCGCTCACCACGGCATCTCCACGCTCACTGGACTGGGACGAAGGTGGCGGCCAACACCCGCCAGTTGCCGTCCTCACGCACCCACAGCCGGGTATAGCGCAACCGCGCGGACATAACGGCACCGCCCTGAACGGCATCCACCGCAGCGACCGTGCGGGTCACCCCGGTCTCACCGTCTTCCTGGACGTCGAGCGACTCCTCCACCAGGTTGGTGATTCGCAGGGCCCCCGAGCGGTAGCTCTCCAGGTCATCTTCCTTGGTAAAAACCGTGCCATCCGGTCCAGCACCCACGACCTGGGGGTGCAGAAGCGCGTCGAGGGACTCGACATCGGCGGCGCGCTGAGCGGCTTGAAGCTGCCGTTCCGCAGTGTGGAGATCCATCCAGCGATCCTCCACAGCGCCCCGCAGCAGGACAAGCGGATTCGCTCGCGGCAGAACGGCAATGTCAGCCCAGTACGGCGTTCGCGGCACAACCGAACTTCGGCATGCCCGTCATGACCCGCTTACCGGAGGGATGGGGTTCGTGTCGGTGAGGCGACACGAACCATCGCCCGCCACCGGAGATGCATGCCAACGTTGGTAGGAGCTGGAACAGCGTAGGGTCAGTGTGCAGTGAAGACTTCGCGCCGCCGTGCGAGTCTTCCGTCACCTGCACGCCGCGATCAGGCGAGTACCACGCTGCACGTTCACCGACCTGCTCCAGGAGGTTCGATCATGTCCAAGGACTCGACGAGCAAGGCGAACGTCAAGAAGAAGGGTAAGACGATCAAGGAGAAGCAGACTGCGAAGCGCCTGAAGCGCGACGAGCAGAACGGGAATTCTTCAAACATCGTGTCCACCGGGCGCTGACGCCGGCAGCATCGCTCAAATGTCCAAATGCGGCGATGAAGGTGGGGGCTGACGATCGTCGGATCCCCACCTGCCGCTGCGGCATAGATCTGCGGCAGGGCCGCTCGGCTGCCCTCGCCGACACCGCTCGGGAAGTTGCACGACACTGTCGTCCACACCGATGCCCCGTCAATGGAGTCACGTCCGGGCGGTCGCTGCCAGAGCGGACAGTGCCGTGCTCACCACGTCCGACACCGACGGGTACATCCGCACGCGCTGAGCGCGAGGACCAGCGGCGACCCGCTCAAGGGCACCCCCGCCGGCCTGGATCGTCGGGGGCCGACCATCCCGGCGCTGTCAGCCGCTGGTTGCGCTGGCCGACATACGGGCGCGGTACGCGGCGACGGCCGCACGATTTCCGCAACGACCGTCGCAGTGCCTTCCGACGCGGAACTGCGGCGCCGCGGGGTCACTGTCCTGCCCGTCAGCCTGGCCGAGGCGGTTGCCGCGTTGGAGCGCGACGAGCTGTTGATGTCGGTGCTGGGTTCGCCGCGCCGGGACCTCTACACCGCGATCAAGCGCGAAGTCGTTCGCGACCTGGCGGCGATGCCCGAGTCGGAGGTGTACGCCCTGCACAACACCCGGTTCTGACCCGGATACGCAGGGTTGCCGGCTCGGCAACGCGCCGGCAACCCGTGAGGCAACCCCTGTGCCGGCACGCTGTCACGCTGCCCCCCGGCGTGGCTATACTCCTTTTCAACCACGCCCTTGCCGGCCGAGCCGCCACCGGCTGAACCGGTCCGGTGCCCGTTCGTCCTCGGCGGCACGCCCTCGGGAGCAGGCCGGGTCAGCAACGGTCAGCCAGCGCAGACACGGCGCAGCGACCGGCCGAACGCCTCGATGTCGGCAAGGCTGTTGTAGTGGTGCACCGACGTGCGCACGAACCGTTCGATCCCGGCCGCGGCCAGGTAGAGCGGGGTGTGTGCGCCGACGCCGACCCATGTGTTGAGCCCCGTCGGCGAGAGCGTCACGGATCCGTTCCGGCAGCAGCCGGTCGTGCGTAAAGGACGCGAAGCCGCCGTGTCGGCTGCCGGGCATCAGTGGCCGGGCACCGGGTGTCTACCGAATGGTGGCGGTCAGTGCCGCGTACACCTCGGCTGTCGGCGCCGGCGACGCGGCGCGGGCGTACTCGGCGGCGGCGAGCAGGCCGAGCACCGCGGCGTTGCCGCGCTCGGCGGTCTCGAACCGGGCCGCTGCAGCGGCTGGCGCACAACGCGACCGCGGCGCACAACCTGGAGTTGGCGGCGGAGGCCTGGCGCAGTCTGGCTGAGACACTGTCGGCTTCGGCCAGGCTACGGGGAATGAGCGCGCGACCACCGGCGAGCAGCGGAAAGGACGGTTGAGATCGTGGGAGAGACGCAGATCAGGCCGATGCGGGTCGAGGACGTGCCAGCCGCCGAGCGAGCCTCGGCGGTGACCTTCTTCGAAGGCGACCGGCTCAGTCGCCGGGTGAGTGAGCCGGAGGTTCAGCCCCGGTCCGCCGCGGTGGGCAAGCAGTGGATCGACCGGATATCGTACCTCGTCGAGACCGATCCGGGCGGCTGTTGGGCGGCCATTGACGGTGACGACATGGTCGGCTTCGCCATCTCGCAGAATCGGGAACAGGTCTGGTATCTGGCCACGTACGGCGTGCTGCCCCAGCACCAGGGGCGCGGGCTGGGCCGACAGCTGATGGACGCCGTCCTGGCCCATGCCGATGGGCGTCCGGGGCTGTTCTCGTCGACAGTGCACCCGGGGGCCACCCGCCGCTACCGGTTGGCGGGTTTCCTGCTCTATCCGCAGATGCGCATGGTGGGCACCGTGGACCGGTCCACGCTGCCGACGGTCTCCGGCCTGAGCGAGGGCGACGAGAACGACATCGAGTGGATGGATCGGCTGGACGTGAGCCGGCGCGGCGCCGGGCACGGCCCCGACCACGAATACATGATTCGCCGGATGCGTCTGGTGGTGTCCCGGCAGTCGGGTCGGCAGGGGTACGTGTTCATCGACGAGGATCTCGGGCAGGCGAAGCTGCTGGCGGCCCAAGACTCGCAGACGGCGTCCTCACTGCTGTGGGAGGCGCTGGCCTCGTCGCACGGGCCGACGCTGATCAACTGCATCACCACCGCCAACCACTGGGCGATCGACGTGGGGCTCGCCGCCCGGCTGGACATCGGCCAGGAGGGCTATCTTGCGCTGCGGGGCATGACGGAACCCACGCCGTACCTGGCCAGCGGCCACTTCCTCTAGCCAGCGCGGCCCTGGTCGTCCGGTGTGGGCGGCGTCGCCACGGCGGGGCCGCCCACACCGGGCAGCCTCGTCAATTTGGGTTCACCACCGGTGGCGCCGGATTCATGGGATGGGGCCAACACTGGCCGCCAGTAAGCCATGGTTTGACGCTGCTTAAACGACGTCTCGTAGCTCCTTACCGCCCGATGCGGATCCGGACGCGACGTGACCCGGTTAGATCTGAAGCATCAGAGGGGTGCAATACGGTCCCGGCATGGCAGTCACCATTAGTCTGACGCTCGACTCCACCGACGCTCAGGTGCTCGCCCCGTTCTGGAAAACGGCCCTGGGCTACATCGACGAGCCGCCGCCCCCGCCGTTCACGACGCGTGAAGAGTGGCTCGCACAGTTCGACCTGCCGGAGGACGACCTTCCCGAGCATTCCGCGTGGCTGTGCGATCCCGACGGCATCGGCCCCCGCCTCTCCATCCTCAACGTCCCCGAGCCCAAGACCGCGAAGAACCGACTCCACATCGACATCCGGGTGCCGGGCCACGGCAGCCCCGACGAGCGGTGGGCGCGGATCCTCGCGGAGGCCGATCGCCTGGTGAGGGCCGGCGGGACGGTCCTGAGAGCGGACGACCGGCACCACGTGGTGATGGCCGACCCGGAGGGAAACGAGTTCTGCGTCGCGGCGTCGGCGGCGTAAATGGCGGCGGGTCGGCGCCGGCCTCGGTAACGTCGGCGGGCATGGCTGACGTCGTCGTGATTCCGGGCCGCGCATTCGGGCCGGGCGCACCCCTGCTCATGTACGCCGGCGATGTGGCCGAGACGCGCGGGGCGACGGTACACCGCCACTCGTGGTCCCAGGAGCCACCAAGCCCGGATGAGCCAGGGATCGAAGGCTGGGTGCGTGGCGAGGTCACCCCGCTGCTCGACACTGTCGGTGGTCGACCATTGCTGATCGCCAAGTCGCAGTCGCGGCGCTGGTCGTCGGTGGCCGGGCCGGTTGAGTACGACCACCCGCAGCCGAGACACGGACATCTGTAGAATCTCTCTCACTTTCGGGCTGCCCCCGGCTCGGCTAGCAAGGACGGTGCGCTGTGTCCGTACCCACCGCCACCGGTCCCGCGACGTTCTCCCCCGCCGGCCCCGGTGACCCGCGGCTCGGCAGACGCGCCTGGACCTCACTGGTGCTGCTCGGCTTCGTCGGCCAACTGGCCTGGGCGGTCGAGAACATGTACCTCAACGTGTTCGTCCACGACACGATCACCGATGATCCGACCGCCATCGCGACCATGGTCGCGGCGAGTGCGCTGGCCGCGACGGCGGCCACCGTGCTGATCGGAGCGATTTCCGACCGGTCCGGCCGTCGCCGGGCCTTCATCGCGGGCGGCTACCTCGCCTGGGGTGTCGCCACTGCGGCATTCGGCCTGCTCACCGTGGACGGCATTGCCGCACTGGCACCAGCGGCCGACGCGGTGCTACTGGCCCTGCTCGCCGTGATCGCGTTGGACTGCCTGATGTCGGTCGTTTCTCGGCTCGGGTGCCAACGACGCCGCGTTCCAGGCCTGGGTGACGGACGTGACCCGACCGGCGAACCGAGGCCGGGTGGAGTCGGTGCTGGCCGCGATGCCGCTACTGGCCATGCTCGCCGTCTTCGGCGGGTTCGACGGTCTCACCCGCGCCGGCCAGTGGCGGACGTTCTTCCTGATCGTCGGTGGGATCATCGCCGCGGTCGGGGTGCTGGCCTGGTTCCTGGTCCGCGACGAGCCCGTGCCCGTCCGGCGGGGCGAGCGCCTGCTCGGCTCGATGTTGCACGGGCTGCGCCCGGCTGCCGTACGCGCCAACCCCCGGCTCTACCTGGCGCTGGCCGCATGGTCGATCTGGGGTGTCTCGACCCAGGTCTTCCTGCCATATCTGATCATCTACCTGCAGCGCTACCTGGACATCGGGGGCTACGCCCTCGTGCTCGGCGTCGTGCTGCTCGGCGCCTCCCTCGTCAGCGTGGTCGTGGGCCGGTTCATCGACCGGATGGGCCGGGTCAGTTTCCTGCTGGCCGCCGTCGCCGTGTACGCGGCCGGTCTGTTCTCGATGTACCTGGCCCGGGGCACCGGCCAGGTGATCGCTGCCGGACTGCTGATGATGTCCGGCTTCATGCTGGTGCTGGCCCCGATCGGGGCGCTGGTACGCGACTTCTCCCCGCCGGAGCGCGCCGGCCACGTACAGGGCCTGCGCATGATCTTCGCGATCCTGGTGCCGATGGTCGTCGGGCCCTACCTCGGCGCGGCGGTCATCAACGGCGCCGGTGAGACCTACACCGACCTCGGCGTGGTCAAACAGGTGCCGACGCCGGGTATCTTCCTGGCGGCGCTGGCAGTGCTCGCCCTCATCCTCGTGCCGGTGCTGGCGTTGCGCCGCCGGTACGACTCGGCGACGCGCGGATGATCCGGCCACTGCTGACCCCGTGGGGCGAGACGCTCGACCCGGACCGGCCGTTGCCGGAGTATCCCCGCCCGCAACTGGTCAGGGACAGTTACCTCAACCTCAACGGCCGCTGGCAGTACGCGATCACCGACAGCCACCAACAGCCGCAGGGGTACGGCGGGGAGATCATCGTGCCGTTCTCGCCGGAGACGCCTCTCTCGGGCGTCAACCGGCAACTGCTACCGGGCCAGACACTGTGGTACAGCCGGATCTTACGACTGCCCGACGGTTTCCGGCCCGACCCGTCGGCGCGGGTGCTGTTGCACTTCGGGGCCGTCGACCAGACCTGCGAGGTTTTTGTCAACGGCACGCCGGTGGGCAGGCATACCGGCGGCTACCTGCCGTTTCACTGCGACATCACCGGCGCGTTGCACGACGATGACAACACGCTGGTCGTCGCGGTACGAGACGACACCGACACCGCCCACCACTCGCGCGGCAAGCAGCGGCTGCGCCGCGGCGGAATCTGGTACAGCCCGCAGTCCGGGATCTGGCAGACCGTCTGGGCCGAGTGCGTGCCCGCGCGGCACGTACGGCGACTCAGCCTGACCCCGCTGCTCGACGAGGGCTGCCTCGAGGTGACGGTGCACGCCGACCCGGGCGCCCTCGATCCGACGGTAACGATCCTGGCCGGCGACGACGTGGTTGGCGTGGCGCAGGCACCCGCCGGACGGCCGGTTCGCGTTCCGGTCCCTGCGGCACGGCGGTGGAGCCCCGAGGACCCGTACCTCTATGGGGTGGTTGTGGACCTGGGCGACGACCGGGTCCGCAGTTACGTCGGCATGCGCTCCTTCGGCGTCGGCCCCGCCCCGGACGGCACGCCACGGCTGCTGCTCAACGGCGCACCGTACTTCCACGCCGGCATCCTCGACCAGGGCTACTGGTCCGACGGCTGGTACACGGCCCCCTCCGACGAGGCCCTGGTCCACGACATCGCGACCATGAAGCAACTCGGCTTCACCATGCTCCGCAAGCACATCAAGATCGAGCCGGCGCGCTGGTACTACCACTGTGATCGTCTCGGCATGCTGGTCTGGCAGGACATGGTCAACGGTGGTGGCCGGTACCGGCCGCTGGTGGTCACCGCTCCGGCGGTCAGCCCGCTGAGGCTGACCGACCGACGCCGGCGGTGGTTCGCCCGCGACGACGACGCCGGGCGCGAGCAGTTCCGGGCTGAGCTGCACGACACCGTCGAGCATCTGCGCAACGTCGTCAGCATCGCCGTGTGGGTGCCGTTCAACGAGGGGTGGGGTCAGTTCGACGCCGCCGCGATCGCCGCCGAGGTCGCCGCACTTGACCCGACCCGCAGTGTCGACCACGCCAGCGGCTGGCACGATCAGGGCGGCGGCGACCTGCGCAGCCTGCATGTCTACTTCCGCCGCTTCCGGGTGCCGCGGCGCGGCCGGGACCACCGGGTGCTGGTGTTGTCCGAGTACGGCGGCTACAGCCTTGCCGTCAGCGGGCACACGTCGACCGATCGCGAGTTCGGCTACCGCCGTTTCCGCGACGCGGCGTCGCTCGGTGCGGCTTTCCGCCGACTGCACGCCGAACAGATCGCTCCGGCGATCGCCAAAGGTCTGAGCGCCACGGTCTACACCCAACTCTCCGATGTCGAAGACGAGGTGAACGGTCTGCTCAGCTACGACCGTCGGCTGCTCAAACTGCCCGCCGAGCTCGTGGCAGAGGTCAACCGGCAGCTACGTCTCTGACGAGGGCTACCAGCGGTTACGTGCCTCCTCGGCCCAGCCGAGCAGATACGAGGTCGCTACCACCACACCAAGACCTGCTCAGCCCGCCGGCGGTGAGTCAGCTCAGTCCGGGAAGTAGGAGCCCTGGCGCAGTTCGGGATCCGAAGGTCGATCGTTGCGGCCCGGGCATCCCGCTCCCTCCGCCGGTAACCGTTGCGGGAGTTGGCCCGCTCGTCGCTGCGCTGCCGGTAACCCACGCCGCAGACCGCGTCGGCTTCGGCGGGTCACTGCCTGCGCGAACGTTCTGATCATCGCTGCAACAGATCCGGCGACGTGCCCGCGATCTGCTCGCACAGCAGGTCAGCAGGGCTCACGCCCTCAGATACGGCCATCGCGCATCACACTCCTTCACTCGGACTTTGCCGCCTCGAAGGATCGCGCGGTGGCCGTCTCTTATCTACGCAAGAAGCCCATTATGAACAAGTCGTACACCACTTCCGTGGATGTAACCTGTGGCCCAGCGCACAACAGTTACATGAACGATATGGGCGGTCACTCAAAACGTTTCTGGTAGACAGATTTGCCCCCTTGACGAAGGAGTTCTATCGCAGTCTAATTTGGGGACCATGCAGGGAGGCCCACTCGTGGGAGCGATCCAGTCCGCCGTTCTGACGTGGCAGGGGTTCCCTCTGATCGCGGTTGCCACCACAAAGGTGCGCGCACCGCGTCGGCTCGCAATGGCTGTTGCCGGTTGCCGGGCTTGCGCCGTCTGCACTGCCACTGGCTTGAAGCGTTTCCGGCGTCGAAGTCACCCTCGGTACCGGCCCCAACAGCAGTTGGCACCCGACGTTCATGCTTCGGCTCGCGCCGCAGTCGGGATCCCGAATAAAGCCGTCGACATCCGCCTGGCAGAAGCGGCAGAACGGCACATTATTTTGTCCCGACCAGCGCGGGTAGCCCATAGCCCTGGGACGCAACGGGCCGCCCTGGTCCGTTAGATATCTCGACCCATCGGAAGGAGTCGGAGATGAGCATGAGGTTCGTGAATCGGCGGCAGTTTCTGCGTCGGCTGGGAGGTGCCCTTGCTGCCGGAGGAGGCATCGCGTTGTTTCCGGCGGGGTTCACCTCGGCATCGCCAAAGGCCGGTCCGACATCGACCCCTGGTCATGCAGGCGGCGGGCCGGCGTACCCCGGAGACCCCGGCTTTGTCGCCACGAGGCCAGGGGAACTAGATGCCGCTAAAGCCAGTTGGGAAACGCCGGAATATGGTTATTATACCGGCCATAATCCGTCTAACCCTGGCGCAGCTGTCGATTCCCCATGGCAACTTGTCGCGGTGAACGCGTCCACCGCCTACGCCCTAGGGTACCGCGGGCAGGGCGTCGCGCTGGGCATGATGGATTCGGGCTACAGGCCTACACACGAAGCATTTCAGACCGGGCTGATCGTTCCGGTGAGAGCGGAGGGCGTCTACGGCACGTCCGGCTTCGGGTACCGAAACGCAGCAACCCCGGCGAACCCGTTCACTGCAGGCCAGCCGTTCACTGTGGCCGGTGATCAGGCAAGAACAAGTGACTACGGGCACGGGACCGGCATGCTTGGGGTTACCTCCGGCATCCGCGATGTCAAAGACCAGCACGGCATCGCCTTTGGATCGAAGATGTACGTCGCCATGACCGGCGGTTCCGACACCCAGTCCCACGGCCCCTTCCACGATTACGTGTACTGGCGTACCGCCAACAAGGCCCTGGTCGACGCCGGCGCCCAGGTCATCAACAGCAGTTGGGGATCGTATGTCCAGACCATTGACAGGACCCGCTTTGACGGCCTAGGAAACGACCTTGGAGTCAATGGCAACCTCGCCAACGCCTATCAACTGCGTGGCAAAGACAGCGCCAGCGCCACGGCAATGGCGACCATTATCCCGAACGAGTACTTGAAGGATCTGGAGTACCAGTATTTCCTCTTCAAGAAGAGCTATTCCAAGGACGGCATCCAATACAATCCGAGCTACGCCGGACGATCCTTCATGGATGCCATCTGGGACACCATCAAGGACAGCGGTACCGTCAACGTAAGGTCGGCCGGCAACAACGACTGGAGCAACCCGTATTTTCGCCCGGCGTATCCCATCTTCAATCCCCTGGCGGAAAAGCAGTGGGTATCCGTCGGCGGGGTGCAGCCGCCCACTGCGGCCAATCCTGAATACACAAAGCAGTCCGGGTACAACGAGGCAGGGCTCGCCAAATGGTGGACCGTGTCCACTCCGTCGAACAGTGTTCGGACCACGAACAGCGGTGGTGACACGAACTATTCAAACTCGAGCGGCACATCTCCGGCAACGCCCGTTGCGACAGCGGTGATGGGGGTTCTGCTCTCCCGCTATCCGAACATGGACGCCAAGCAGGTCCGTGATCTGATGTTCACCACGGCGAACAACAAGATGTCCGACGGTGTGAGGTTCCTCGGCACGGGTCAGACCTCCCCCTCCGGCGCATCCATCGCCTGGACCGCTCCCGACGGCGTTCCGGACGCGCGCTGGGGCTGGGGCATCCCCGATCTGGACAAGGGCATGTATGGCCCCGGCCAGTTCCTGAGCCCCATGACCTACAACATGGACAAAGCGCCCCTGGACGTCTGGTCGAACGACATCAGCCAGATCGCGATCAAGGAAAGGGAGCTGGAGGATCGGGAGTGGCTGGCGGCCTACAAGAAACAGGGCATCGCCTTCGCCGGTGAATTCAGCCCCAACGTACTGAGCCCGGACGGCAAGCTCAGCGAAAACGCCTTCATGCTTCAGGGCATTCTGGCTGATCCTTACGTCCAAACCATCACCAACGGCCACCCGGAACTGTACGACAAGATTGGCTATGAGGACGCCACCAAGTGGCGTAAGGAATGGATGGACGCGCGCGCGGCCTTCATTCAGAAGAACATCGACAACAACCTCTACACGGCTTCTCTGACCAAGCAGGGCCCCGGGACGCTGATCATGTCGGGCGACGACACCTACGAGGGCGGCACGACGGTTGAAGGCGGTAAGCTTTCGATCACCGGCTCACACGCAAGCTCGATCCACGTCAAGGGCGGCACGCTCGGCGGCAGCGGTTTCGTGGCAGGCAGCATCGACGTCGACAGCGGCGTGCTGCAGCCCGGTCTGTCGTCCGGGGAAGCGGCGTCAGCGGTGTCCATCACTCTCACCGACGTCGCGCCGGGCAACGTCCTGAACGTCGGCGGCGACGTGACCGTCAGCCGAGCGGGTCGCCTCGCCATCACCATCTCCGGCGACCACGACTACACGAGCGTGCGGGCTGCGGGTGACCTGGTGCTGAGCGGCGAACTCACCCTGGACATTCGCGCGCCCCTCACTCCCGGCACGGTACTGACGATCATGAGCGGCGACTCGATCAGGGGCAACTTCCGTTCCCTGCCGGAACGGCGGGTCCTGAAGGCGGGCCACCACATGTTCAGGGTGTCCTACCAGGGCGGCGACATGACGCTGACCGCCGTGCGGACGCTGCCCGGGGCACGGTCCGGCGGCGCCTAGCCGCACGTAACCTGGCCAGCCAGCCTCAGGTTCCCCTGAGGCTGGCTGGCCAGGCCTCCGCCCAACGTGAGAGGTGGTTCTTGCCGTCGCGTTAGGACTCGAGGAACATCCATGCCTGTCCGCTCGTCCACGACTGCCCTTGCGCTTGCGCAGTGGTGGCAGCGTCGTCAACGCGGCCGCGCCTGTCCTACTCCCATACTCGGTCGCGGCTCGTAAGCTGCGGTTTCGCGGGTCGGGCCCATGGTGGATGGTCGCGCACCGTCAGGCGTGGCTTCCCGGGGCATCTCTGCCGCGCCCCTGTCCCTCGCCGTAGCGAGACGTCCCGCCCAGCGCCCGGGGTCCCCCGGATCCTGGCCATTCACGTACCGTGGTCCTACCTTGCCGTGGCGGGCGCAGCACGGAAAGCGTTGACCGAGCAGGAAGCCGGGGGGCGAATGCAGCAGGGCAGCAGGCACGAACGCCTCAAGCTGGCGAGTCTGGACTTCCTGGGCGACGATTCCGCCTTACGCGAGCAGGCCAATCGTGTGTTGCGCGAGACGGAACGTGAACTGCGCCCCGAGGGGTGCTCCGGGGCGGACCAGACCGGCTCCGTCCGGGTCATGGTCGACACCCAGCGAGAGGTTTCAGCTGTCACGATCGCTCGCGACTGGCGCAGCCAGTTCGGCCCCAGCGGGTTCGCCGATGCGCTCTTCGAGGCGTATGTCGCCGCCGTGCAGACTGCCCTCGAATTGGCGGCGCTCCTCCGTCTGCAGGAGGAGGAGAAAGGTCCCGCAGCGCCAGAACAGGAGCCGCTCGACAGGAGTCCCGAGCGTGACGTCGACGAATACACGTGGCTGCGCGACACCTGGCAGACGCTGCACGACCTTGACGAGGAGCTGGACGCCGCGACTCGCCCGTCCGGGTTGAAGGGCGAGTCCAGCATGTCGAGCCCCAACGGCTGCCTGACGTTGCACATCCGCGGAGGCGGCATCACCGGCATCACCGGCGACGTCAGGTGGATCGCACGGGCAGACGCGGATCAGCTGCAGTTCGAAGCCCGTTCCCTCTTCCGCGCGTTCGCCCTGGCCAGCGCCGGACGGACTGGATCGTGAGGCAGTGAGATGGCTGAACTGAACGTCATCACCGACTCGCTACGCGATGAGGGAGCTAAGTGGCTGACGCTGTCGGACCGGGTCGCTGCCATCAAGGTCGCCGCGGAGCAGCTGCACCTCGACCCGTCGGCCTTCTTCATCGGTGACGCGAACGTCCTCATCCACTCACTGGCATACAGGGACTTCCACACCTTCATGGTCGCCGTCCTGAATGGGGCGGTGACCGAATTCGAACAGGTTGGCAAGGCCCTGCGGCACATCGCCGACGAGTACGACCGGGCCGACGAGATCGTCTCACTCGACCTCAACAAGATCTACAAGGCCTAGCGACCCCACCGCGCGACGTTCGGAGAGGGCACGGAGCACCACATGCAGCCAGGCACCACTGATCTCGAGTACGGCGAACCGTTCAACAAGGCGTTCGACCACATCCGTGCCGGCATCGACACGGCGATCGCCAAGTTCAACGAGATCGTCGAGCAGGTGCAGCAGTGGAAGTGGCTCCTCGGACCCGCAGCACTCTTGTGGATCAAGCACAGCCTGGACACCACCAAAACGGCACTGAACGCCGTCCTCGACCGCGTCGAGCAGGCCTTGGAGCATCAACTGCCGGTGCTCTCGCTGATCGAGGTCAGCTTCCGCTGGGTCAACGACGTGAAGACCCCGGTCTCCGACCTTTCTTCCGCCACCACCGACCCAGCGAACGAGAACCTGCCCAAGTGGACCGGCGACGCCGCGAGTGCCTACAACACCAAGGCACTCAAGCAGAAAGCCGCGGTCGACGAGTCCGTCCTCAAGTCGGAGTTCATCAGCCAGTGGCTGTTCACGATCGCCAAGGCGAACGTCGACTACGCCGTCGAACTCGCGAAGATCGTCACGGGGCTGGTCGGCAAACTGGCGCAGGCGGCATCCGAAGGGGCAACCGTCATCGACCTACCGTGGGCCATCTCCACCCTCGCCGAGTCGGTCGGAGACCTCGTCACCGCCGGCCTGGACGTTCTGCTCACCATCGGCCAGCGCTTCGTCGACGCGCTGGGCAACATCCGAGACATCGCCACGCAGGTCGGCGACCACTCGAAGCTACCCGGTGGGCGGTGGCCCGAGGCCGTCCGAGGATGACCAACGGACGCATCACACAGTGGGTACGGCCGCCTGGGTCGCCTTGAGCAACGTCAGCGCCTTCGATGCGAGTGTTTCGGTGGCGGCGTACGAGGTTCCGCCGACGGCCAGCCAGACCTTCACCACCAGGTTGCCCGTGCGCGCGCGGACCATGTACTCGGCGTACTTGAAGCCGGGCTCGGAGCGCCTGGTGAAGGCTTCCGCTTCGTCGCCCACACCGGTGATGGCGCCGGCTGGAGTCATCACCGTCACCTGCGCCGTGGCCCGGTAGAGCAGCCGAGCCTCCTGCTCACTGACCGGCGTGGACGCCTCCACCCGCAGATTCGCCTGATGCCCGTCCTTTGTCCGCATCTCGAACAGGCACGCCGCACCCGGCTGCCCCAGCGGCGGCTTCGGATCGGTGCGGGTCACCGTCAGGGACAGCTCCGCCAACGGCCGAAGATCAGTACGCTTGCACAACTCCAGATCCTGAGCGCGATAGACGGGGCCGGCCGATGCGGTGGGCGCGGTGGAGGCAACACTGCTCGTGGCCGGCCCGGCGGTCGGCCCACCCGCAGGAGCCAAGGCACCGTCGCAGGCGGCAGTGGCGAACACCGCAACGAGCGCCACGACAAGACGAGAAGCACCGGCCGACGCAGACACGTCTCGAACATACCGGCTGCGAAGCTGGCAGACTGCCCGAGCGACGAGCCACTATGGTGCCGGGTATGACCGCCGCAGAGACGCCGGAGCAAATCGCCCGGACCCGCATGGTCACCGCCCGGGGGGTCCTGCAGGGCCACGCCGATCTTCGGACGTACCCCTATCGCCTCTTGGCCGTGGTCTCCCATCACGGCATCGGCGGCGACAAGGTCAGCGAGGCGGTTGCTGCCGCCGAGGTCCTGGGCCAGTTCGGCTGGGACCTCGTCAACATCTCGGAATTCGCCTCCAACAAGGTCGTCTACGCCTTCCTGCGGAGACGGTGACGATCGCTTTCGGCCCCTGTCGGATCTGACGCGGCTGAACAGGGGACCGCCGTCGGACCGTAGCCTCGACCGGCTTCGTCAGCAGACCGGACTCGGAGAATCCGACTCCACCGCACTCGGCCAACGCGCCTCCCGTCCGACCAAAAGCCGACGCTTATCCCTGCGGACGGGCGTTGATCTGCTCGACGGGTGGGAGCCGCCGAACGGGTTCGTCGCCGATGGAGTAGACCCTCAGGTAGCACAGATAGCCCTCACCATCGACGAGGAGCACGATGCCGGCGTAGAACTCGTCGTCGCTGATATCAGCTGACACTGGTGCACCGGACAACACCGTGGCCGGCGCTGCGGCGCGGTCCACAGCAAGGTTGACGGTCACGCAGCCGCACCCGCACCCGCACCGACCCTCGACAGTGGCGAACAGCAACTGCGCACGCAAATCGTGGCGCCTGGGGAACGGCACGGCGCAGTCGCCATGGACCGGATCTTCGACGCTCAGGCCTAGTCACCCAAGTACGACAAAGGGGCCGTCAGAACCGCCCGGCTGAGCAGCCAGCGGCACACCGCAGCATCGAGGGCGCCGGCGTCAATACCGGTCAGTACCCGGGACAGGGTGCTGTCGTCAGGCACCCGCCGGGCAACGGTGAACGCGTCGCGGGTTGCACCGGGACGATCCCACGCCGCGTCCGGCAGGTCGGCGGGCCGTTTGACGGTCTCCACGACGCGGCTCGATCCCGAAACCACCGCCGCGATCGCGATCGCGAGCAGTCCCGGCAGCGGATGGATCCGGCCGCCGGCGTCCCGTGGGTCCGGAACCCGGGCGAGGGCCTGCAGCAACCCTGGCGTGTCCTGTTCCGACAGCGGCAAAATTCGCCGCTGCACCGATCGCGACTCCTGCGTGACAAGACAACTTTGATAAACAGCGTAAGTCCCAGCTACCGGAACTGCATTGATCGATGCCTTGACTCCATGCGCCGCCCTGCTCATGATTTACTGCGGCGGTTCAACAGTGAGGGTCAATGTGATGACGCAGGTAGAGCCACCGGCAGGAGGCCCCACATCAGCCGTCACTCTCAGCGAGCCTGAAAAAAATGGCGGACTCGCGCGTGCCAGTTCAGGCACGAGGGATTGGCTGACACGTGGGGCCCATCGGCGGGAACTGAGCATCGCGAGCCTCGGTTCAGTGCTCCTCGCTGTCGCGATGATCTGGCTGATTCCGCCGTACGCGGTTCGCGTGGTGACTGCCGGCGCCAAGACTGTGCCGATCGCCGACCCGGCCCACACCATCGTCGGTGACGTGGGTGATCCGACGGCCCAAGCATGGCTGGTGGGATGGGGTGGCCACGCACTTACCAACGGTCTGCGTGGCCTGTGGGACACCAACGCTTTTTATCCCGACAAGTACGGCCTAGCCCTGAACGACAGCCTGCTCGGCTATGCCCCGGCAGGGCTGATAGGCAACGGTGTAGTCGGCGCCGTGCTGCGCTACAACATCCTGTTCGTGCTGGCTTTCGCGCTCGCCTTCCTCGGCGGCTACGCGCTCCTGCGCCAACTTGGCGCGAATAAGGTCGCCGCCGCGGTAGCCGGGGCCGCCCTCGCCTACGCGCCCTGGCGCTACGGCCACGACGGCCATCTGAATATTCTCTCCACCGGTGGTATCACTCTGGCCCTGGCGATGCTGGCGCGCGGCCACGGACTTTCGTTCACACGCGGCTACCTTGCCGAACGAGTCCGGCCGGGATGGGCGTTCGCTGGCTGGCTCGTCGCGGCCTGGCAGGTCAGCCTAGGCTTCGGCGTGGGGCTGGGATTCGTATACGTCCTCGCCGCCCTCTGCCTGATCACACTGATAGCCTGGCTGATCCACCGCCCACGCCTTGGCCTCCGCCTGATCGTCGGTGATCTGATCGGCGGGCTGGTCTTCACCGCAGTGACCGGATACTTCGCGTACGCGTACCAACACGTGCGCGAGCTCAACCCACATGTCACCCGGGACTGGGACTACGTCGCGTACTTCTCCCCGACACTGCGCGGACTTCTCGTGGCGCCGCAGTCCTCGCTGCCCTGGGGCACCCTGCACAACGACGCCCGCACCGCTCTTGGTGGCATACCGACTGAGAAAGTGCTGCTATGCGGGTATGCACTGTATGCACTGGCCTTCGCCGGCCTGTTCCTATCCCGCTGGTCACCGGTGCAACGGCTTCTGCTGCTGTTTGGGGCGGTCGTCGGAGTGTTGTTCGCGCTGGGCACGAACGGGCCGATCTACCGCCTGCTCTATCTTTACGTGCCCGGGTTCGATGGATCCCGTACACCAGGCCGGTTGATCTTGTGGCCCACTCTCTGCCTGGCCATTCTCGCGGCCGGCCTGGTTACCCACCTGGCCGACGTGGCTCGCAGGGGCGCCAAGCCGAAATGGTCGGTGGGAGCGGCACGGCTACTGACCGTTCCGTTGCTGGTCCTCGTGCTAGCTGAGGGCCTTCCTGACCTGAACCACCCCCAAACCCCAGCCAAACCGGCCGCGATGGCCCTAGCCTCCGCGCACGCTCCGATCATGGTATTGCCGTCCGACGACAGCCTCGACCTCAACGTCCTACTTTGGTCGACCGACGGTTTTCCCGCCATGGTCAACGGTGCGGCCAGCTACACCACACCCAACCGTCAGGCGATCCGCGACGTTATGGCGACCTTCCCCAGCGAGCCGGCCTTGGATCGGTTGCACCAGCTCGGCATCCGCAGCGTTGTCCTGCTGCGCGACCGACTCCAAGGCACCCCATACGAACCACTGCTTAACATCCCCGACGTACCCGGCATCACCCGCCACGACGTCGGGTCAGACGTGGTTTACACCATCGACACCAACACGAAGTGATGTTGGGCGTGTCCTCGCCGTGGTGCTTAGGCCTGGCCGGCATCCAGGACGAAGACCTGATCCGTACCACCGGGACCCGGTGGGCGATCGAGGAGTGCTTCCAGACCGCCAAGACCGAGGTCGGCCTGGACCACTACCAGGTGCGTCGATACGACGCTGGTAGGCCACATAACGCTCGTTCTGTGCGCCCACGCCTACCTCGCCGTCACCGCCGCCCACGCCAAGAAGGGGCGCTGAATCCGAGGACGGCCTCATTCCCCTCACCCTCGGCGAGGTCCGCCGTCTGCTGGCACACCTGATCACCACCGTTCGCCCCTTCGACCACATTCATCGATGGTCGCGATGGCGACGCCGACACCAATACCGCGCCAAAGCAGCCCACTACCAGCGAAGACTCCAACTCCACCAGGTACGGCTGGAGTACTACGGCCAGGAACAGGGGTGGCCAACTGGCGGTCCTGCCGCAAATCGAAGGCTCATCCGGCCGCCCGATGCAGCGACAGCCGACGACATCTCCAGCGCTTGACGCGCACTCAAGAGCAGAACTGCCGCTCCATCCAGGACGCAGATGAAGCGGCAGGTCAGAGCGTTGTGTAGCAGGCACGTCAACGGCCAACCATCCACGCGGTTACCGCCAACAAAGATCATCCGTTACCGGATGTTACCGCCGACGCCTGGAAGGATCTTCATCCTTCTAGGTCAACCGGTCGGGACGGCCGGATTCGAACCGACGATCCCTTGATCCCCAGGACGCTTCGCCACACGTCCACGCACGTCACGCACGCTATGCCCATGATCAAGCTGTTCGGCCGACGGCTTAACGTCCACCATCAAGCATGACGTGTGGTCCCCACGTGGTCCCCGGGCGCTGACGCGCTCGGGGACCCGGTGATGCCGCTTGGTCACCCGTTCGACGAACCAGCTACTGGCCCGTGGCTGGCCTACGCGTTCGGTGACTGCGCTCTGGTCCGATGCCGCCACAGGGCCACGGCGACCAATCCAGCGGCGAGGACTGTCAGCATCGCACCGGCCGCGAACCACCAACGGCCCGGCCACTGAGCAGGCGCAGGTGCTGCTGTGACCGGCGTCGGGGCCGCTGCGTCCGCGGACGGCGTGCCCGGCAACTGCCGGATCCCGAAACACAGCCCAGTGGCGCCGTCGATGGAATTCACCCGATATCGGGTGCCAGCGCGAAAGTCGTAGCCGCAGCTGTCCTCGCTGCGGCTCACGGCCAGCCTGAGCGTGGCAACTGACCGACTGCCCTTCTCGACCGACTCGACCGCGAGTTGGACGCCTCTGTCCGTCACCGCAGTGATAGTGCCGACGACGATAAGGTCCGCCCGATCGTCCTCCTGGTCGGGCCGCAAGGCGCAAGAGCAGGCCCAAGCGGGCTGCACCGGTGAGACCAGCACGACGAGACCGAGGCTGAGAGTGGTCAGGGCAACCAGAATCGCGGCGCGCAGTTTCATGCAATCACAGACGCGGGCAAAGCCCCACGGGTTCCATCAGTCACCATGCTGGCGACTACTTCGACGCGGACCTCTGAGGAGGCCGGGGTTCGGGCAGAGCCCGCGTCTTCACGGTTTGTGCCCCGTCAGCGTGGCCGGCCGGACCGGACGATGCCGGTGCCTGCGCCGCCAGCAGGCCGAGGCCGAGGCGGCGGCCCTCTTGCCGGCCGCCAAAATGCAGGTAGGGAACAATGTGTAGGCCCGCATGAGACTTGACCAGCGGTCAAGCAGCGCTAGGCACGGTCCAACTTGACTGATCTTGGTCCCCAGAACGGCGAAAGGGCCGACCCGAATTCCGGATCAGCCCTCTGACCTGCGTCGGGACGGCCGGATTCGAACCGACGACCCCTTGACCCCCAGTCAAGTGCGCTACCAAGCTGCGCCACGTCCCGCCCTCGCGTGGTTTCCCAACGCGACAGCCGGTACAGCTTAGCGCAGCAGCCGCGGCTCGTTCGCACAGGCCCCACCCGCGCCGCGAGTCAACGGAACCACCGCACACCCCCTAAAGCGTCCTAGGAGGGTGGGGTTGAAGAAATGCCGGACGGGCGAGGACCGCCCATCCGGCATTTCGGGAGAACAGGGGCAGGTCAGCCGTGCGCCTTGCCTCGGCCGCCGGGGCCTAGCTTCTTGCGCGGGCGGACCGAGATCTCAATGGGGCTGCCTTCGTACCCGAATTCCTCGCGGAGCTTGCGCTCGACGAAGCGCTGGTATCCGGCGTCCAGCGGACCGGTGGTGAAGAGCACGAACCGCGGCGGTGCCACGCCGGCCTGCGTGGCGAACAGGATCCGCGGCGCGCGACCGCCCCGCACCGGGTGCGGGGTGGCCTGCACCAGCGCGGTCAGCCACTGGTTGAGGTGCGCGGTCGGCACCCGCGTTTCCCAGCTGGCGAGCGCCTTGTTCAGGGCCGGGGCCAGCTTGTCCACCGCACGGCCGGTCATCGCGGACAGGTTCAGGCGGATCGCCCAGGGGATGCGGCGCAGCTCCCGGTCGATTTCCTTGTCCAGGTAGTACCGACGGTCGGCGTCGACCAGGTCCCACTTGTTGAACGCGATGACCAGCGCCCGGCCCGACTCGGTCACCATCGACAGGATCCGCTGGTCCTGCTCGCTGATCGGCTCGCTGGAGTCCAGCAGCACCACGGCCACCTCGGCGGCCTCGATGGCGCCGGCGGTGCGCAGGCTGGCGTAGTACTCGGTGCCGCTGGCCTTGCCGACCCGCTTGCGCAACCCGGCGGTGTCGACCAGCTGCCAGGTCTGGCCGCCGATCTCGACGAGGCTGTCGACCGGGTCCACAGTGGTGCCCGCCACCGAGTCGACGACCGCCCGCTCCTCACCGGAGAACCGGTTGAGCAGGCTGGACTTGCCCACGTTCGGCCGCCCGACCAGCGCCACCCGGCGGGGTCCGCGCGGTCGGTTCTCCACGATCGCCGGGGCTTCCGGCAGCGCGGCGAGGATGGCGTCCAGCAGGTCGCCGGAGCCTCGCCCGTGCAGCGCGGAAACCGGGAACGGCTCGCCGAGGCCGAGCGACCACAGCGACACGGCCTCCATCTCGATGGAGGTGTTGTCAGCCTTGTTGGCCACCAGGATCACCGGCTTGGCGCTGCGCCGCAGCATCTTCACCGCGGCCTCGTCCACGTCGGTGGAGCCCACCATCGCGTCGACCACGAAGAGGACCACGTCGGCGGTGACGACCGCCGTCTCGGCCTGCGCCGCGATGGCCGCGGCGCGGTCCTTCGCGTCCGGCTCCCAACCGCCGGTGTCCACCACGGTGAACGCCCGGCCGTTCCACTGCGCGTCGTACGGCACCCGGTCCCGGGTCACACCGGGAACGTCCTCGACGACCGCCTGGCGGCGGCCGATGATCCGGTTGACCAGAGTGGACTTACCCACGTTGGGGCGGCCGACCACGGCCACCACCGGCTGCGGGCCGCTCGGTTCCTCGACGGCGACGTCGGGCTCCCGAAGCTCGACCCAGCCACCACCATCGCTACTCATGCCACACCCCGCTCGGTGAGCAGGTCACGCAGTCGCGCCACGACCTCGTCGATGCCCAGCTCGGTGGTGTCCAGCACCACGGCGTCGGGCGCCTGCGCCAGTGGGTTGACCTTGCGGGTCGAGTCGAGCCGGTCCCGTCGCGCCAGGTCGGCGGCGGTGGCCGCCACGTCGGCGGCGTCCTCCGCGCTGCGCCGGGCGGCACGGGCCTCCTCGGAGGCGGTCAGGAAGACCTTCAGGTCCGCGTCCGGCGCGACGACCGAGCCGATGTCCCGACCCTCGACGACGATCCGGCCGACGTTGGCGATCATCTCGCGCTGCCGGGTGACGAGCAGCTCACGAACAGCCGGCACGGCGGCGACGGCGGAAACCGCGCCGGTTACCTCCGGGCCGCGGATGTCCGCGTCCACGCCCACACCGTCGACGGTCACGGCGTACCCCTGCGGGTGGGTGCCGATGTGCAGCTTGACCTCGCCGGCGACCTTGGCCACCGACGCGGCGTCGGTGAGATCCACGCCGGAGCGCAGCACGGCAAACGTGATCGCCCGGTACATCGCTCCGGTATCCAGGTAGCGCGCACCGATCGCGACGGCGAGCCGCCGCGACACGGTGGACTTACCCGAACCGGACGGCCCGTCCACAGCGACCACACATCGCCTGGCCCGTACGTTTTCCTCCACCGTGTCCTCCTCAGCCCGTACCTCACGGATCGCCCGGTGATCTGGCGCCGCAAGCGGTTTGTCAATCGTCATCAATCATGCCCGCGGTCCGTGGCGGACCTGCGCGCGACGCCGCCGGAGGCGACCCACGCCACCCCGGCGGCCGCCGTCTCGGCCGTTGCGAAGCCTACCGGCAGCCGTACCCCGAACTCGGGGGTCAGTCACCCACCGCGTTGAACAGGGCGGCGACCTCGGCGTTGGTCAACCGCCGGATCCGCCCGGTGCGCAGGTCACCCAGCCGGATCGGACCGATCGAGGTACGCACCAGCCGGGTGACCGGGTGGCCGACCTCCTCCATCAGCCGCCGGACGATGTGCTTGCGGCCCTCGTGCAGGCTCAGCTCCACCTGGGCGGATTTGCCCAGAGTGTCCACCACCTTGAACGAGTCGACAGTGACCGGCCCGTCCTCCAGCTCGACCCCGGCCAACAGCCGCTTGCTCAGGTTGCGCGGGATCGGCCCGACCACCTCGGCGAGGTAGGTCTTCAGCACCTGGTACGAGGGGTGCATGAGCTTGTGCGCGAGGGTGCCGTCGTTGGTGAGCAGCAGCAGGCCCTCGCTGTCCGCGTCGAGCCGCCCGACGTGGTAGACCCGCTGCTCCAGCCGGGCGCCGATGAAGTCGGACAGCTCGTTGCGTCCCTTTTCGTCCGCCATGGTGGTGACCACCCCGCGCGGCTTGTTCATCGCCACGTAGACCAGGCGGACGTCGACCTGGAGGCGCTCGCCGTCCACGTGGATCACGGCGGTGGCCGGGTCGACCTTGTCGCCGAGCTTGGCGACCCGCCCGTCCACGGTGACCCGGCGGCGGAAGATCAGGTCCTCGCAGGCACGCCGGGAACCCACGCCGGCGGCGGCGAGCACCTTCTGCAGGCGCTCAGCCCCCTCGAAGACAGGGGCGTCGGGTTTGGGGGAACGGTTATCGGGTCGCATCAGCAAGCTCTTCTACGTCGTCGGGCAGGAAGGGTGCGAGGGGCGGCAGCTCGTCAACGGTGTTCAGCCCGAGCTTCTCCAGGAACAGCGTGGTGGTCTTGTACAGGAACGCCCCGCTGTCCGTTTCGGTGCCGCACTCCTCGACGAGGCCGCGGGTGACCAGCGTACGGATGACCCCGTCGCAGTTCACACCCCGGATGGCTGAGATTCGCGAACGGGTCACCGGCTGCTTGTAGGCGACCACGGCGAGCGTCTCCAACGCCGCCTGGGTCAGCCGTACGGACTGCCCGTCCAACACGAACCGCTCAACGTACGTAGCGTATTCCGGCCGGGTGTACAGCCGCCACCCGCCGGCCGCCCGGCGCAGCTCGAACCCGTGCCCGGCGGCGGTGTAGCCGGCGGCGATCTCGTCCAGCACCGGCCCGACCCGTTCCGCCGGCTGCTCCAGCACCTGGGCCAGGACCAGCTCACTGACCGGCTCGTCGACCACCAGCAGGATCGCCTCCAGGGCGCCGCGCAACTCGGTGTCGGACAGCTCCGGCGCGGGCTCCGGCGCGGCCGTCACCCGCCGCCGCCCCGCAGCCTGCCGCCGGGGTACGCCCGCAGCCTCGGACGACTCCCCCACGAACGGCCCGTCCGGCTCCGGCTCGCCGCGGTCTGATTCGGCGCGGTCCGGCTCGGCGCGGTCCGGCTCGGTGGGGTCCAGATCGCCGGGGAGCGCTGCGGATACCGGCTCCTGGACGGGTGGCTGCGCCGCGAGATCGTCCGTGGCCGGCGAAGGTGCGGTGATGTCCGACGCGGCGTCTGCGGTGTCCGGTTCGGCGGCGGGCGGACGGGGGCGTTCCCACGGGGGGACCCAGGCGGCCGCCTGGTCGGCCAGGGAGTCCCGGCGATCCTCGTCACTCATCGCGCTCATCCTCCGTCGTTTCCGTCCCGTCCACCCCAGAAGACTCACCCGGCAACTCCGGTGCCTCCGGTCCCCCCGGCTGCGCCGCCGGCTCCGGGTCGGCCGGGCTGCCCGCGTACTCGTCGACGTGCACCTCGGTGTCACCATCGGCCGGGCCGGTCCAGCGAACGGTCAGCTCCTCCAGTGCCTGCTCCTGCACGAAGGACACCAGGCCCTCCCGGTAGAGCTCCAGCAGCGCGAGGAACCGCGCCACCACCTCCAGTGTCGCCTCACAGTCCGCGCAGAGCAGCGAGAACGTGGCCGTGCCGGCCCGGCGCAGCCGAGTAGCGAGGATCGCCGCGTGTTCCCGGACACTGACCCGGACCATGTGCACGTGGGCGATGGATACCTCCGGCACCGGCTTCGGGGTCATCGCCTTCACGGCCAGCTTCAGCAGCCGCTGCGGGCCGATGCCGAGCACCAGGTCGGGCAGCGCGTCGGCGTAGCGGGCCTCCAGGCTGACCGCCCGCGGGTACCGCCGGCCGCCGACGGCCTCCAACTCGGCGATGTACGCCGCCGCTTCCTTGTACGCCTTGTACTGCAACAGTCGGGCGAAGAGCAGGTCCCGGGCCTCCAGCAGGGCGAGGTCGGCCTCGTCCTCCACCTCGGCGGAGGGCAGCAGCCGGGCCGCCTTCAGGTCGAGCAGCGTCGCGGCGATCAGCAGGAACTCGCTGGCCTCGTCCAGGTCCCAGTTGTCGCCCATGGCCCGGATGTAGGCGATGAACTCGTCGGTGACCGTGTGCAGGGCCACCTCGGTCACGTCGAGCTTGTGCTTGCCGATCAGTTGCAGCAGCAGATCGAACGGGCCGGTGAAGTTGGCCAGCCGCACCGTGAAACCGGTGGAAGCCGGCTCGGCGGGCAGGTCGGCAGCCACGTCGGCGGGCGGCACACCATCGACCACCGCCGTGGCAGCGGCCTCGGGCGGGTCAAGGGGTGGCGCGGTCACCGCACGACCGTAGTCCACGAGGCGGGCACCGGGCGTTCCGGCTACCGCTCCGACTGGGCGGCGATCACCTCGCGGGCCAGCTGACGGTAGTTACGTGCCCCGGAGGACGCCGGGTCCATCGTCGTGATCGGCGCACCGGCCACGGTGGACTCGGGGAACTTCACCGTCTTGGTGATGACCGTCTGGTAGACCTTGTCGCCGAACGCCTCCACGACCCGCTGCAACACCTGACGGCAGTGCGTGGTGCGGCTGTCGTACATGGTGGCGAGGATGCCTTCCAGCTCCAGGTCGAAGTTGAGTCGCTCGCGCACCTTGTCGATGGTGTCCAGCAGCAGCGCCACACCGCGCAGGCTGAAGAACTCGCACTCCAGCGGAATGAGCACGCCGTGCGCGACGGTCAGCGCGTTGATCGCCAGCAGGCCGAGCGACGGCTGGCAGTCGATCAGGATGTAGTCGTATTCCTTGCGGACCGTGCGCAGCACCCGCGCCAGGGCCATCTCCCGGGCCACCTCGTTGACGAGCTGGATCTCGGCGGCGGAGAGGTCGATGTTGGCCGGCAGCAGGTGCAGCCCCGCGACGTCGGTCTTGATGACGACGTCCTCGGCGATGATGTCGTCCTGCATGAGCAGGTTGTAGATGGACAGGTCGAGGTTGTGCGGATTGACGCCCAACCCCACCGAGAGCGCGCCCTGCGGGTCGAAGTCGACCAGCAGCACCTTGCGGCCATATTCCGCGAGCGCTGCGCCCAGGTTGATGGTGGTCGTGGTCTTACCGACGCCACCCTTCTGGTTGGCCATCGCGATGATGCGCGCGGGGCCGTGCCGATCGGTGGGCATCGGCTCCGGAATGGGCTTGCGCATCGTGTAGGCAGCCGGGTCCGCAGGACCGAGGTCCGCGCCGAGCGTGGCCTGCTGCTCGCGGAGCTCCGACGTCCAGGTCTCGGCACGGTCACCGTTGCCAGCCATGTGCTCGTTGCCCCCTCCCGACGACCCCACCCGGCGTCGGAGCCGTCCGACGTCCTTCGCGGCGCCGCTGCGCACCCCGGTCGTGTCGCCCCAGGAGGTCCGCGCCGATGCCGACTGTACGCCACCGACCAGCAGGGGGTTCGGCACCGGCCCGGCGTGTCGGAGCCGACCGCGACCTGTTCAGCCCCGCGCGCGCGGATGCGCGGTCGCGTACACCTCGCGCAGCCGCTCCACGGTGACCAACGTGTAGACCTGGGTGGTGGTCACCGATGCGTGCCCGAGCAGCTCCTGGACCACCCGGACGTCGGCGCCGCCGTCGAGCAGATGCGTGGCGTACGAGTGGCGCAGGGTGTGCGGGGAGACGGCGGCGGGCCCGTCGACGGGCAGCCCGGCCCGCTCGGCGGCGCGGCGCAGGATTCCCCAGGCGCCCTGGCGGGACAGCGCGCCACCGCGGGCGTTCAGGAACACCGCCGGTGTTCCTCGGCCGGAGGCGGCCAGCGAAGGGCGGGCCCGGACCAGGTACGCGCGGACGGCGTCGACGGCGTACCCGCCGATCGGCACCAGCCGGACCCGGCCGCCCTTGCCACGCAGCAGAACGGTGCCCTCGTCGGCGTCGAGGTCGTCCACGGCGGCACCGACCGCCTCGGAGATCCGCGCCCCGGTGCCGTACAGGAACTCCAGCAACGCCCGGTCGCGCAGCGCGAGGGGCGCGTCCTCGCCGGTGGCGGTGATCGGGCCGGCGATGTCCAACAGCCGGACCACGTCGTCGACCGGCAGGGCCCGGGGCAGCCGACGCGGCGGGGTGGGCGGGCGGACGTCGCGGCTGGGGTCGACGCCCGCCAGCCCCTCACGCAGCGCGAAGCGGTGCAGGCCGCGAACCGCGCTGGCCGCCCGGGCGGCGGAGGAGACCGCCAACGGCGGGTGGGCGTCGTCGCCCGCGCGCAGCCGCGCCAGGTGCGCCTCGACCAGGCCGGCGCCGACCGACGCGAGGTCGGTGACGCCGGCGCCGACCAGGGTGTCGAGATAGCGGTCCAGATCCCGACGGTACGAGGTGAGCGTGTTCGCCGACAGGCCACGTTCGACGGTCAGGTGGTCGAGGTAGCCGCGCACGGCACGGCGCAGGGCCGGCGCGGGCTGTTCGCCCACGCCGGCGCCGGCTACACCGTCGGTCAGTGCCCTGCCCCTCGGCTCGCTACCGCTCGGCCACCACCGCTCAGGCCAGCGCGTCGGCCAGCGGGAGCACGTCCATGCCGTGCGCCTCGGCGACCGGGCCGTAGGTGACCTGCCCGTCGTGGGTGTTCAGGCCCAACGCCAGCGCCGGGTCGTTGCGCAGCGCCTCGCGCCAGCCCTGGTTGGCCAGCTCCAGGGCGTACGGCAGGGTGACGTTGGTCAGCGCGTAGGTGCTGGTGTTCGGCACCGCGCCGGGCATGTTCGCCACGCAGTAGAAGATCGACTCGTGCACCTTGTAGACCGGGTCGGCGTGCGTGGTGGGGCGCGAGTCCTCGAAGCAGCCGCCCTGGTCGATGGCGATGTCGACGAGCACACTGCCCGGCTTCATCCGGGAAACCAGCTCGTTGGAGATCAGCATCGGCGCCTTCGTGCCGGGCACCAGCACCGCGCCGATGACCAGGTCGGCGTCGAGCACGGCCCGCTCGACCTCGTAGGCGTTGGAAGCGACGGTCTGCAGGTGGCCCCGGTAGATGGCGTCGGCCGAGCGCAGTCGGGCGACGTTCTTGTCCAGCAGCAGCACCTCGGACTGCAGGCCCAGCGCGATCGCGGCGGCGTTCATGCCGGAGACGCCGGCGCCGATGACCACGGTCTTGGCCGCGTACACCCCGGAGACACCGCCGGGCAGCACACCGCGACCCCCGCCGGTGCGCATCATGTAGAAGGCGCCCATCTGCGGGGCGAGCCGGCCGGCCACCTCGGACATCGGGGCGAGCAGCGGCAGCGACCGGTCGGGCAGCTCGACCGTCTCGTACGCGATGCCGGTGACCTTGCGGTCGATCAGCGCGTCGGTGCACTCCTTGGAGGCGGCCAGGTGCAGGTAGGTGAAGAGCACCTGCCCCTCGCGCATCCGGTGGTACTCCTCGGCGATCGGCTCCTTGACCTTGAGCACCAGCTCGGCGGTCTCCCACACCTCGTCGGCGGTGCCGAGGATCTTCGCGCCCGCGGCGGCGAACTCCTCGTCGGTGATGCTGGAGCCGACGCCGGCGCCGGACTCGACGAAGACCTGGTGACCGCTGCGGGTGAACTCGTTGACGCCCGCTGGCGTGATCGCCACGCGGTACTCGTGGTTCTTGACCTCGCGTGGGATTCCGACCTTCACGATGCAGACACCTCTCTTCGGGGCTGCTCTCCCCCGACTGCTCGGTGCCGCGACGGCCCCATTGCCACCGCGGTCCACCGGTCCCGCCGGCGGCAGTCTAGGCGCGCCCGGTGCCGCCGCGAGCCAGCACAGTGGCATCCGGTGCCCGGATGGCCTGACGGAGTGTCAGGGCGCCGCCCGGACTCGCCGGTGCGCCATCGCCCCCGCCGTCGGGAAAGTGTTCGACCATTATCGCCTGATCTGCCGGATGCCGCTGAGGACAGCCGGCAAGGGCCCCGCGGCTGACCCTTGGGTTCTAGGGGTCGTTGCAACGCCTGACCTGATCAGGGGTTGCAGTGTTCGAGATCCGTGAGAGTCGCCGGCCGCAGGGACCGAAGAAGCTTGGCGCGGAGCGTCAGGCATATTTGGATCTTGTGGCGCGGGGGGTGAGTACGAGTGAAGCGTGTCGGTTGGTCGGGATCAATCGCAAGACTGGTCACCGCTGGCGCTACGGCCGCGTGAGCCGGCCGAAGGCCGGGCAGCAGGGAGTTGTTCGTCCCGCTGCCCGGCCTTCGGCCGTGTCGGACCGGTATCTGTCGCAGGACGAGCGGATCGTGATCGCTGACCGGCTGCGCGAGGGTGCGTCGCAGGCGGTGATCGCGGCTGAGCTGCGGCGTTCGCCGGGCACGATCAGCCGGGAGATCCGCCGCAATCGGCATCCGGACAGCGGTGACTACCGGCCCTACGCGGCCCAGCAACGCGCCGACAGCAGGCGGCCTCGCCCGAAGATCGGCAAGATCGCCGCACACCCGGCGCTACGGGAACACGTCCAGGCCATGCTGGAGTCCAGGCACAGCCCGGAGCAGATCAGCCGTCGGCTGCGCCGTGACTTTCCCGAGCGGAACGAGCTGCACGTGTCGCACGAGACGATCTACCAGGCCCTCTACGTCCAAGGACGCGGTGAGCTGCGCCGCGAGCTGACCGCCGCGCTACGCACCGGCAGAGCAGTCCGCCGCCCCCGCCGCCAGCCTGGACAACGCCAGCCCCGCTTCACCCATCCGATGGTGATGATCAGTCAACGACCCGCCGAGGCCGACGACCGTGCCGTGCCCGGACACTGGGAAGGCGACCTGATCATCGGCAAGGACAACAAGTCCGCGGTCGGCACCCTCGTCGAACGCTCTACCCGCTACGTCCTGCTGGTGCACCTGGGCGCCGGCCGCACCGCCGACCGGGTCCGCGACGGCCTGATCGCTGCCATGAACACCCTGCCGCAGCACCTGAAACGGTCCCTGACCTGGGATCAAGGCATCGAGATGGCAATGCACCACCAGTTCAGCATCACCACGGACATGCCGGTCTACTTCTGCGACCCACACTCACCCTGGCAACGCGGCTCCAACGAGAACACCAACGGTCTGCTGCGCCAGTACTTCCCTAAGGGCACCGACCTAGCCGTCCACCAACCGGATCACCTCGCCGCCGTCGCCGCCGAACTCAACGGCCGACCACGCAAAACGCTCGGCTGGGATACCCCAGCCGAGCGCCTCGCTAAGCTCCTAGCCGTCACCGACTAGCCATCGTGTTGCGACGACCCCTTGAAACCGCCACCGCGGGGCCCTTTTCACGCGTACCCCCCTCGCGGGGGTGACCGGCGCCGACGCTCAGCGTGGCAGCGGCGCGTCCGACCGGCGCAGCGTCGACCAACCGGTGTCCCGGGCGCGGGCGGCGGCGAGCAGCCCGGCCACCGCGGACGCGTTGGTGATCTCACCGGCCAGGACCATGGCGACCGCCTCGTCCAGGTCGATCCGGACGACCTGGAGGTCGGCCTCCTCGTCGCGGCGCTCGTGACGCTCGTCGGCCGGCACCTCGGCGAGATCCCGGGCGAGGAAGACCCGCACCAGCTCGTTGGTGAACCCGGGCGAGCTGTGCAGGTCGACAAGCACATCGACCTGCCCAGCGTTGAGGTCGGCCTCCTCGGCCAGCTCCCGCAGCGCGGCAGCCGGCAACTCCTCGCCGGAGACGTCCATCAGCCCGGCGGGCAGCTCCCACAGGTGCCGCCCGACCGGGTGCCGGTACTGCCGGATCAGCACCACCTGGCCGGCGTCGTCGAGCGCCACCACGGCCACCGCCCCGACGTGCCGGACCAGGTCACGCACCCCGGTGCCGCCGCCCGGCATGGTCACCTCCTCGGTGACCACGTCGAAGATCCGCCCCCGGTACCGCTCCTCGCGGGAACGCACCTCGTAGCGGTGTTCGAGTTCGCTCACGCCGTCGCCTCGCTGCGCTCGACGACGGCGCGAGGCGCCGCGCTGCTGAGCCTGATGGTTCGCTCGCTGCGCTCGCTCACGAGGAGGACGCGGCCTTGGTCGCGGCGCCGTTGCGGGCGGCCTTGCGCGTCGTCGGGGCCTCCGACGCCGCGTCCAGGTCGACCGGCAGCTGGTCGGCCTGCGAGTACGCCACAGCGGCCTTGACGAACGACGCGAACAGCGGGTGCGGTCGGGTGGGGCGGCTCTTCAGCTCCGGGTGTGCCTGCGTGGCCACGAAGAACGGGTGCAGGCTGCGGTCCAGCTCGACGAACTCGACCAGCCGGCCGTCCGGCGAGGTGCCGGAAATGTGCAGACCCGCCTTGGTCAACGCGTCCCGGTAGGCGTTGTTCACCTCGTAACGGTGCCGGTGCCGCTCGCTGATCTCGGTGCTGCCGTACGCCTCGGCGACGATCGAGCCCTCGGTCAGCGTCGCCGGGTACGCCCCGAGCCGCATCGTGCCGCCCAGGTCGCCCTTGCCGGCGACGATGTCCTCCTGGTCGGCCATGGTGGCGATGACCGGGTGCGCTGCCTGCTCGTCGAACTCCAACGAGTTGGCGCCGTCCAGGCTGGCCAGGTGCCGGGCCACCTCGATCGTCATGCACTGCAGACCGAGGCAGAGGCCGAGCAGCGGGATGCCGTTCTCGCGGGCGTACCGGGCGGTGCCGATCTTGCCCTCGATGCCGCGCACGCCGAAGCCGCCGGGAATGAGGATGCCGTCCACGCCGGCCAACGCCGCCGCGGCACCGGCCGGGGTGACGCACTCGTCGCTGGGCACCCACCGCAGCTGCACCCGGGCCCGATGGCCGAACCCGGCCGCCCGGATCGCCTCGCTGACCGACAGGTACGCGTCGGGCAGGTCGACGTACTTGCCGACCACCGCGACGGTGACCGTGTGCCGGGGCCGGTGCACCCGCTCCAGCAGGTCGTCCCAGCTGGTCCAGTCCACGTCCCGGAAGGAGAGGCCGAGGCGGCGCACCACGTACGCGTCGAGGCCTTCCCGGTGCAGCACCTTCGGGATGTCGTAGATGCTCGGGGCGTCCGGGGCGGCGACAACCGCCTCGGTGTCCACGTCGCAGTAGAGCGACAGCTTCTCCTTGAGCTTCACCGGGATCTCCCGGTCGCAGCGCAGCACGATCGCGTCCGGCTGGATGCCGATGTTGCGCAGCTGCGCCACCGAGTGCTGGGTCGGCTTGGTCTTCAGCTCACCCGACGGCGCCAGGTACGGCACGAGGGAGACGTGCAGGTAGAAGCAGTTGTCCCGGCCCAGGTCGTGGCGGACCTGGCGGATCGCCTCCAGAAACGGCAGCGACTCGATGTCGCCGACGGTGCCGCCGACCTCGGTGATCACCACGTCGGGGAGGTGGCCGTCCTCGTCCGGGTCGGCCATCGCCAGGATCCGGGACTTGATCTCGTTGGTGATGTGCGGGATGACCTGGACGGTGTCGCCCAGGTATTCCCCGCGCCGCTCCTTGGCGATCACGTCGGAGTAGATCTGGCCGGTGGTGACGTTCGCCTTGCCGGACAGCGCCCGGTCGAGGAAGCGCTCGTAGTGCCCGACGTCGAGGTCGGTCTCGGCGCCGTCCTCGGTGACGAAGACCTCACCGTGCTGGAAGGGGTTCATCGTCCCCGGGTCGACGTTCAGGTAGGGGTCGAGCTTCTGCATCACCACCCGCAACCCGCGCGCGGTCAGCAGGTTGCCGAGGCTGGAGGCGGTGAGGCCCTTACCCAGCGAGGAGGCGACGCCCCCGGTGACGAAAATGTGCCTGGTCGTCCGTGCTGATGGGGCCAAGGCCTGCTCCCGTGTCGTCTGTCGCGGTCATGCAGACCGCCGTGCTTGATCAGCAAAGTGATCACGCGATCCACGGGATTCGACGGTAACACCTCCCGGGCGGGTACCCGCAGGCCGCACCCCGGCTGCGACACCTGCGGGTCATCCGGAGGCGGTCCGGCGCTCAGGAAGCGGCAACCTCGGTCGATGACCGGGTGACCTGCCGGGGCGGCACGGCGGCCCCACCACCGGTCGGCTCCCCCGGGGCGTCGGTCGGCTCCCCCGGGGCGTCGGTCGGCTCCGCCGGGGCGTCGACGCCGGCGCTGGGCTCGGCCGGGGCGTCCGGGGTCGGGGTGTCCGCTGTGGGGGCGTCCGGGGTCGGGGTCACCGGCGGTGGTGCGCTCGCGGGCGGGCCGCTGATCGGACGGGGGTGTACCGCGCCGAGCGGCCCGCCGCCACCGGTCGGACCGTCGCCGCCACCGGTCGGGCCGACCCCGCCGGAGCCCGAGTCGTCGTCGGCGCCGTCGGCGAAGGAGCGGGCCGGGACCGGGCGGGTCCGGTCGGCGGCGTGCCCGAGCACCCGCAGCGACGCCAACGCGGCCATCGGCACCACCATCGCGGCGGCGGCGCCCATCACGTCCAGCGCCGCGCCGTCGAGCACACCACCGAGCACCGCGGCGACGACGGTGCCGGCCAACGCGGCCCGGACCGCCGGGTAGATGCCGAACAGCCGCATCAGCCCACCCCACGGCTGCAACAGGGCGAACCACACCAGCAACCCGCCGGTCAGCGCCAGCACGGTCAGCGGGCTGTTGACCAACGTCTCGAAGTTCTCCGTGCTGGAGCGGTGCACGGCGAACCCGCCGGTGCCGTCGCCGAGCGCGGACAGGAACCGGCCCAGGCTGCCTCGCTCCGCCGACGGGCGACGCAGGTCCACCACGGCGAAGCCGATGCCGACCGCCAGAGCGGCCATGGTGGCCCAGGCCAACCGGCTGATCGTCAACCACCCGCCGGCGCTGATCACGGCGGCGACGCTCACCCCGGCGGTGAGCGCGATCGCGCCGACCGGGTCGGCACCCAGGAAGGGGCTGCCGACCACCACCACGGCGAGGCCACCCACGGCCACCATCACCGCCGGCCGCCAGCCGCGGTGCACCCGTTGGGCCAGCCAGCCGCCGGCGAGCAACGCGCCGGCGAGGAACACTCCCAGCCCCACCGTGCTCAGCCCGGAGTATCGGCCACCCTGCAGAGCGGAGTAGCCGACCACGCCGTTGAGCTGAAGGCGGGCGCCGGTGAGGACGTCCAAGCCGACGACGAGGGTGGTGAGGCCGGCCACCGCGCCGACCGGGCCGAGGGTGCCCGCGTACCCGGGGGTGAACCGCACCGCGGCGGTGCCCGCGGCCACCAGGAACGCGGTGACCCCCGCGAAGATCCACCCGGGGTGCTCGCCCTGCCACCACGGCACCGCGTCGGCCAGCAACGCCGCCGGCACCGTCAGCGCCGCGGCGACGAGCAGCAGCTCCACCACCGCGACGACCCGCCCCGAGACGGGCGTCGGACCACTCGGCCCGGCGTGCGGGCGGGCCCGGCGCAGCAGCGGCAGGATGCCGATGGCCAGCAGCACCTGCACACCGGCCAGCAGCGTGAAGAACACGGCGGAGACGTCGCGCTGGGCGGCCGCCTCCCGATCGGCGTCCGCCGGGGCGTTGATCGCGTCGGCCAGGTTGGCCGGACGGCCGCCGGTGCTGACCGCCGGACGACCGAGGAAGAGCCGCTCCGGCATCGGCCGGCCCAGCGCGGCGAGCGCCGTCGGCGCGAGGTCGACGAGTTGCAGGTAGCCGTCCCGGCCGGTGCTCGCCGAGGTGAGCCACCCCCGCTCCCAGCCCGGACCGTCGGCGACCGCCACGTGCAGCCGCGACGGCTGTGCGGTGTCGGAGATCCCCGCTACCAGCACCAACGACCGCGGTGGACGGGCGGCCAGCACCCGGGCCAGTTGGGCATCCGCCTCCCGGGCCTCCTCGGCGCGGGTCGCCGGGTCGGTCCCCTCGACAGTGCCGAGGTCGACGATGCTCAGCACGCAGGAGCCCAGCAGAGTCCGCGGATCAGTGGGCAAGGCCGAGGCGTACCGGTCGACGCGGCCGAACGGTCGCGCGGCGGCCACTGCCGCACCGGGGCCCACGGCGACGGAGCAGCGCACCGACTCCGACAGCGATCCGGGCGTCGCGTTCCACGGCAGGCGCTGCTGGTTGTACTGGACCACGCTCTCCTGGTCCGGCAGGTTCGCGCCGATGCCGTCGGGTTGTTCGACAGCCACCCCGGCCGCCGGGCAACCGCCGGGCAACCGGCTGCCGTTCCACCCGGCGAAGCTGCCCGCGCCGAGCGTCAGCCAGCCGTCCACCGGGCAGGTGGGTTGGTGTGCCGAACGCACCGACAGCGAGCCGATCGACCCCTCCTGGGCCATCCGCCACAGCGTCGGGGTGCTCTGCGGATCCACGTCCTCCCAGCGCAGCCCCGCGACCCCGGCGAGCACCACGAAGTCGGCGGTGCGTCGCGGGCTGTCCTGCGTCGGGCGCGCGGCGAGGGCGGTGACACCCAGCGCCACCACGAGCACGGTCAGCAGGGCGGGGGCGATTCGGCGCAACATCACCGGTGTCCCGTTCTGGGGGCGTCGGAGCCCGGGGTGGCTGCCGGGCCGGTGTGGTCGGCGGCCAGCTCGGCGTAGAGGGCGGCCAGCGTGGCGACGGTGTCCGTCTCGGTCGGCCACGTCGCCGCCTGTTCGGCGCCCCGCCGGCCCAGCTCGGCCCGGGCCGCCGGGTCGTCCAGCAACGCGCGTACCGCCGCGTCGACCGCGTCGACGTCCCCGGCGGGGATCAGGGTGGCGGCATCGCCGACCAGCTCCGGCAAGCCGCCGACAGCGGTGGCGACGAGCGGTACGCCGGCGCGCAACGCCTCCTGGGCGAAGAGCTGCCGGGCCTCCCAGTCGCTGGTCACCACCGCCAGGTCGGCGCCGGCCAGCAGGTCCGCCACGTCGGTGCGGTGCCCCAGCAGGGTGACCGGGGCGCGGGCCGCGGACGTCCGGGCCGCCAACGGCAGGTACGCGGGCCCGCTGCCGGCGATCACCACGACCGGCGGTGGGGTACGCGTACGCCAGCGGGCGGCGGCGTCGATCAGCACGTCGTAGCGCTTCTGCGGGTGCAACCGACCCACCGACAGGATCAGCGGCTGGTCCGGGCGAACCCCGAACTCGGCGCGTACGGCGGCCGGGCGTCGACGGGGCGCGGGCAGCGTGGGTGCGGCGACCGGGGCGAGTCGGGCGTCGGTGGCGCCCAGCGCGGTGACGCGTCGCACCAGGTCCGTGGAGGCGCCCAGGGCCACCCGGGCACCACGGACCACCACGCGCTCCGCGAGTCGGGACATGCCACCCCGCAGTCCACCGGCGAGCACCGCGTTGTGCCAGGTGACGATCAGCGGCGCGGCGGGACGGGCCAGCACCGCGACCAACCCGGCCCGCAGGCCGTGCGCGTGCACCACGTCGACCCGGGAGCCGGCGAGCGCCCGACGCAGGGCCAGCACGGCCCGCGCGTCGGCCGGCGTCGGGCTGGCCGGGATCTCCACCGGCGCGAACCGCGCACCGACACCGGTGAAGTCGAACTGTTCCTGGGTCGCGGCCGGCCCGCAGACCACGACGGTGGCGCCGTCGGCGACGAGGCCACGTGCCACCGAACGGACGTGTTGGCCGACGCCACCGGTGCTGGACGCGAGCACCAACGCGACGCTGCCCGAAAAGCCGGCAGGCAGAGCTTGCTCACTCATCGCGCGGCCGTCTCCTTCCCGTCGCCCCGTTCCGGGGAGACAGCGCCCGAGGTCGGCCCGCCGCCCCGGCCCCGTGGCCCCCGCCGAGGCAGACGGCGCAACACCCGGCTGAGCATTGGTTGCACGTCCTGCCGGTCGACGAACCAGACCACGGCGAAGAACACCACCCCGACCAGAACCCCGGACAGCATGCCCTGACCGAACGCCGCCGCCATCGTCGGGGTGCCGCCCCCGGGCGTGTCGAGCCATCGGGTCAGGCCCAGCCCGGCGAGCGCCGCGAGCACACCGGCGAGGCCACCGGCCGCCCCGGCCCGTGCCGCGCCCGCGAGGGCGGGACGGCCGGCGCTGCGCAACACCGCCGCGAGCAGCAGCGCCCCGAGCACCAGCATCCCCACCGAGTTGGCGGACGTCACCGCGAGCACCCGGTCGGCGGTGGGCAGCAGCACCGTCAACGGCAACGCCACGGCCGGAACGACCAGCCAGCCAAGGGTGATCGCCACGGTCGCAGGCCGGGTGTCGCCCCGCGCGTACAGCGCGCGGGACAGAATCGCGAACAGCCCGTAGCCGAGCAGACCCGGTGCGAACCCGGTGATCGCCGCAGCGGTCGACGCCGGATTGTCCGGGTAGAAGAGGGCAGCGATCGGCTGCGCGGTGCCGATCAGCGCCGCGACGCCCAGGCAGCTGAAGAGCAGCACGCCCCGCACCGTGCCGGAGAGGGTCCGCCGGTAACCATCCTCGTCGCCGGCGGCGCTGGCAGCGGCGAGCGTGGGATAGGACGCCACGGCCAGCGGTACGGCCAGGACCGCCCACGGCAGCAGGAAGATGGCCTGGGCCAGGTTGAACACCTGCGGGGAGCCGGTGGGGCCGCCGGAGACACGGTTCAGGATCACCAGGAGCGCGACCTGCTGTGCCGCCACCGTCACCGCGCCGGCCGTGGCGAGCCCGCCGATGCGCGCCCGCACGTCAGGTATGAAGGCGTACCCGAACCGGGGCCTCAACCGCAGTCGGCGCAACGGGATCACCAGCGACAGAGACAGCACGACCACACCCAGGGTGGTGCCGCCTGAGAGGAGCAACTCGCCGCTGCGGCCGACCTGGGCCACGGACACGCCCCGTCCCTGCGCCGCGCGGAACGCCACGTAGACGACGACCACGGTGAGGCTGGACAGCAGCGGCGCGATGACGGGCCAGGCGAAGCGCCGGTGCGCCTGGAGCACGCCGGTGAGCACGATGCCGATCCCGTAGAGCGGCAGCTGCGGGGCGAACACGCGCAGCATCCGGGCCCCGGCGGCGAGCTCCGCCTCCGAGCGTCCCTCGCTGATCAGCGAGATGATCGGGTCGGCGAACAGCATGACGAGCACGGCGAGGGGAACCAGCAGGCTCACCGTCCAGGTCAGCAGGGCGCCTGTGGTGGCCGCCACCGCCCGCCGGTCGTCCGCCGCCACGGCCCCGGCCAGCAGGGGCACAACCAGGCTGGCCAGCGCTCCGCCCGCGACGATCTCGAAGACGATGTTGGGCACTGTGTTGGCGATGACGTACATGCCGCCGAGGTCGCTCTGCTGGACCACCCAGGTGAACACGGCGGTGCGACCGAAGCCGGCGAGGCGGCTGGCCACGGTGAGGACGGCGATGAGCGCGGCTGCCCCGGCCAGCCGGCCGGCGCCGGCGAGGGGGGCCGGTCGGGTCACGTCAGTCGGCGCGCCGGCCCAGTGCGTCGAGCTCGCGCAGCCCCGGCGTCCGCTGGATCACCGACGTGAAGCTGACCTTCTCGCTCGCGGCGGTCAGGCCGGCGAGCACGGCGAGCAGCCCGGCCCGGCCGAGCGGGCCGGTGCGGGCGGCGAGCGCGACGCCGAGCAGCGCCCCGAGCGCGTTCGCCCCGCTGTCGCCGAGCATCACGTCCTCGCCCAGGTCGTCGCGGAGCAGGCCTGCGGCGGCTCCGGCCGCACCCGCGGCGATCCCGCCGTGCGGGCCGCCGGCCAGGGGCGCGGCGAGCAGCAGCCCGGACTTGATCGCCCGGCCCGGTCGCAGGTCGAGCAGGTTGAGCAGGTTGGCGGTGCCGGCGATCACTCCGGCGCCGAGCAGCACGTCGACGCCCCGCCCGAACGCGCCGTGGCGCTGCCGGCGCGGGTGCGCGGCGACCCGGGGGTCGGCGGCCAGCAGCGCGGCCGCGCCCAGCCCGGCGGCGCCCACCCCGACGACCTTCACCAGGCCCGCGGTGACCCGCCCCTCGCGCAGCGCGGCGAGGTGACCGGCGAAACCCTTGGCCGCCTTCTGCTCCGGCCGCGCGCCGACCACGTCGTCGTAGAGCCCGACACCACCGGCACCGAGGCCGGCGACCAGGGCCGCCCCACCGGAGGCGCCGCTGGTGGCACCGAACGCGCCTGCGGCGGCAGCACCCGCGGCGAGCGCCGGCCCGGCGGCCAGGCTCACCGTGCGACCACGAAAGTTGGTGCGGTCCAATGCGGGCCCGGCCGGTGAGGTGCGCACCTCACGCAGCGCGTACCGGGCCGCCGCGGCGCCAGCGCCGGCGATCAACAGCCGTCCCAGCGCCCTCACGCCACCCTCCGGTGCGCTCGCGCCGCCTCGTCGATTACGGACACGGGGGTACGTCGTTCGCTCACTGGGGCAGTCTAGGCAGCAGGGACGCGGCGTTGTCGCCGACGCCGTACTGTCCGGCCTTCTTCTCGGTGAGTTGCTGCACCAGGGCGAGGCTGGTGACCAGCTGACCCTGCCCGGTGTTGGCGTTGTCGACAGTCGAGATGGTCTGGGCGAGCACCGGGTCACCGCGGACCACCGACACCAGATTGCCGCCGACGGAGCCGTTGCCGGCGACCACGATCGACCCGGTGCGGTCGAACTGCTCGGCGATCTTGACGACCGACTCGTCCCGCTTCTCGGAGTCCTTGTCGACGTACGGCTGGCCGCTGACCACGACGACCGCCTCCGCCGACCCGGTGACCTTGTTGCTGTCGGTGGTCAGGTAGCCCGCGTTGTTGTACGCGGCGAGCACCGCCCGCCGGTCGGCGTCGCTGACCGGCGCGGTGCCCTGGGTCCGGTCCAGCAGGACGCTGGCCAGCAGCGCGCTGGAGGTCTCCACACCGTGCCCGTTGCCCGGCAGGCCGGTGGTCTGCGCGGTCGGGCGGGCGGCGGTGACGGCCAACTCCAGCAGGTTGGAGTTGTTGTCCGGGTTGATGAACTTGTCCTGGAGGTCGACCCGACCGGTGATGGTGGCCCCGCCGAGCTGGAGCTTCTTGAGCACACCCTCGGTGTGGTCGCGCCCGTTGGGCAGGCTGAGCACCACCACCCGGCGTCCGGTGAGGGTGCCGGGCAGGACGACCTGAGACATCTCCTCGGCGAACTTCTCCTCCATGCCGAGTTGCTTCTCCATGTTGCTGACCGTCTGGCGCCAGTTCTGGTTGTCCTTGCGCAGACCGGTGACCTGCCCCTCGAGGGAGTCGGCGACCGGGCCGTTGAGGGCGGCTGTGCCGACCACCAGGCCGATCGCCAGAGCCAGGAAGACCGCGGTGAGGGACACCACGTGGTAGCGGAAGTTGATCACGCTTGCAGCCTCTTGATCGGTCGGGAACTAGAAAAGCCGGTACAGCTGGAACACGAAATTGTCCCACCATTCGGCGACGACGCCCAGGTACGCCTTTCCTACGGTCGAAACGGCCACCGCGGATGCCATCGCCGCGATCGCCGACAGCACCAGCAGGAGCAGCGACGAGCCGGAGATGCTCTGCCGGTAGAGCCGGCTCACACCCTTGGCGTCGACCAGCTTGCCACCGACCTTGAGCCGGGTCAGGAAGGTCGAGGCCATCCCGCCGCGCCCCTTGTCGAGAAACTCGACAAGGGTGGCGTGGGTGCCCACCGCGACCAGCAGCGACGCGCCCTTCTCGTCGGCGAGCAGCATGGCCAGATCCTCGCTGGTCGCCGCGGCCGGGAAGGTCACCGCCGGGACGCCGAGGCCGTTGACCCGCGGCAGGCCGGGGGCGCGCCCGTCCGGGTACGCGTGCACGATCACCTCGGCGCCGCACCGCAGCACGTCGTCGGTGACGGAATCCATGTCCCCGATGATCATGTCGGGGGTGTAGCCCGCCTCGACCAGGGCGTCCGCGCCGCCGTCGACGCCGATCAGCACCGGCTTGAACTCCCGGATGTACGGGCGCAGCACGTCCAGGTCGGCCTTGTAGTCGTAGCCACGCACCACGATCAGGCAGTGCCGGCCCTGGATCTGGGTGTCGATGTCCGGCACGCCCACACCGTCGAGCAGCAGGTCGCGCTCCTGGCGCAGGTAGTCCATCGTGTTGGCGGCGAACGCCTCCAACTGCACCGACAGACCCTCCCGGGCGTCGGCCATGGCCTTGGCGACCGTCTCGGCGTCCTGCAGGCTGCCGTGAGCCACCGGCTCCTCACCGGCGAAGACCGTGTTGCCCTCGATGCGCACCTGGTCGCCTTCGCGGATCCGTTCGAAGACGCCCTCGCCGAGGTCGTCGAGGAGCGGGATGCCGGCGGCGACCAGGACCTCCGGGCCGAGGTTCGGGTAGCGGCCGGAGACCGACGGCTTGGCGTTGAGCACCGCCGCGACACCGACAGCTACCAACGAATCCGCCGCCACCCGGTCCAGGTCGACGTGGTCGATGATCGCGATGTCACCAGGGCGCAGCCGACCGACCAGGCGTTTCGTCCGGCGATCAAGGCGCGCGGTGCCGAGGACTCTGCCCGGTTCGGAGCTTCTGTTTCGGCGCAACGTGGGTAGACGCATCGTGACCATCCTGGCATGTGAGGCAGGCTTTTCTGTCGCGACATGCCTGAGCAGGGCCGCCTACCCAGGGAAGCACACGTCGGCACAAGCCGGTGTGCTTGCGCTCACAATACGCGGCGTCACAACCGCCTTTCCTTGGCGGCCACGGCCAGAAGCTCCTCGGCGTGGGCGATACCCAGATCGGAGTCGGGCAAACCTGCCAGCATCCGGGCCAGTTCCCGGGCCCGCTCGGTGTCCTCCACGACCCGCACCCCGCTGGTCGTCACCGCGCCCCCGGTGTCCTTCGCCACCACCAGGTGGCGGTCGGCGAACGCGGCCACCTGCGGCAGGTGCGTGACGACCAGCACCTGGTGGCTGCGGGCCAGCCGGGCCAGCCGCCGGCCGATCTCCACCGCCGCCTGACCGCCGACACCCGCGTCGACCTCGTCGAAGACCAGCGTGGGCGGGCCACCCGAGCCCGCGAAGACCACCTCGATGGCGAGCATCACCCGGGACAGCTCACCGCCGGAGGCACCGCGCTGCAACGGCAACGACGGCGCGCCCGGGTGGGCCAGCAACCGCAGCTCCACCTCGTCGCCGCCATCGGGGGTGACACCCACCTCGACACCGTTGACCGACAGCGTCGGCTCGGCGCGCCCGGCCGGGCGAGGCAGCACCGCCACCTCGATGCGCGCGTGTGGCATGGCCAGCCCGGCCAGCTCCACCGTTACCTGGTCGGCGAACCGGACCGCCGCCTCCTGCCGGGAGGCCGACACCCGCCCGGCCAGGTCGGCCACCTCGACGGCGAGCCGCTGACCCTCCCGCTCCAACTCGTCGAGCAGATCGTCGGAGGTGTCCAGATCGGACAGTCGGGTCCGCGCCCGATCGGCCCAGGCGATCACCCCGTCGACGTCGTCGGCGTATTTGCGGGTCAGGGCGCGCAGCGCCGCCCGCCGCTCGTAGACGTGCTGCAACCGGGCCGGGTCCGCGTCGAGCGTCGCCAGGTACGCCGACAGCTCCGCCGACACGTCGGTGACCAGCGTGGCCGCCTCCTCCAGACGCGACGCCAACTCACCCAGCGCCGGGTCGGTGCCGGCCTGCGCCTCCAGGGTCCGTCGGGCGGTCCCGAGCAACACCGTCGCGTCGGGCGTCTCCTCGGCGGCCTCGGCGCCACCGGCCACACACTGCTGGGCGATCTGCGCTGCCGTGCGCAACCCCTCGGCGTGCTCCAGCCGCTGCGCCTCGGTCTTCAGCTCGTCGTCCTCACCGGGCTGCGGATCGACCCGGGTGATCTCGTCCAGGCCCAGCCGCAGCAGATCGGCCTCCTGGCTGCGCTCGCGGGCGTTGCGCCGCCGGTCGGCCAGGTCGTCGACCACCCGCCGCCACCCCGTGTACGCCTCGCGCAGCGCGTCGAGCAGCTTCTCGTGCGCCGGGCCGGCGAAGCGGTCCAGTGCGGCCCGCTGCTCGGCCGGGCGCAGCAGCCGCAGCTGGTCGGACTGCCCGTGCACGGCCACCGCCTGCTCGCCGACCTCACCGAGCATCGACACCGGCATGCTGCGGCCGCCGACGTGGGCGCGTGAGCGCCCCTCCACCGTCACCGTGCGGCTCAGCAGCACCGAGCCGTCCTCGTCGGGCTCCCCACCGGCCTCGGTGATCCGCGCGTGCACGGCGTCGGCGACCCGCCCGGTCAGGCGCAACCGCCCCTCGACCACCGCCCGGCCGGGTTGGGCGCGAACCCGCCCGGCGTCGGCCCGACCGCCGAAGAGCAGGCCGAGGCCGGTGACGACCATCGTCTTGCCCGCACCGGTCTCGCCGGTGATGACGTTCATCCCGCCGGTCAACGGCAGCGTGGTGTCGTCGATGACGCCCAGTCCGGTGATGCGCAGCTCTTCCAGCACAGCCACCGACAGTAGACGCGAGGCACGACAGTTGACCAGCCGACGGGCCCGGGAGGGGCCGGCACCCGGCCGACGTACAGTTCTGCCCCGTGTTGGACGTGATCGGCCTGACCTCGGCTGAAGAGGAGCTCTACCGCTGCCTGCTCCAGCTCACGGTGGCGCGCGTCGACGACCTGGTCGCTCGTCTGCAACGCCCCCGCGAGCAGGTCGTCGCCCAGGTCGAGGCCCTGCGCGCCAAGGGTCTGGTGCAGCCCACCGACACCGACCCCGACGCGCCACTGCGCCCGACCGCCCCGGACGTCGCCCTCGGCGGGGCGCTGCTGCGTCGCCAGGAGGACCTGGAGGCGGCCCGCCGCCGGGTCACCCAACTGGCCGAGGAGTACCGATCCGGGCTACGCCGGCACCACGTCGACCACCTCGTCGAGGTGATCACCGGCGCCCGGGTCCTGCGGGACCGTTTGCGCGATCTGCAGAATTCGGCGCGTACCGAGGTGCTGTGGTTCTGCCGGGCCAACCCCCTCGCGATGGCCGGCCCGGAGAACGTCGAGGAGTTCGACGCGCTGGCCCGCGGGGTGACCTACCGGGCCATCTACGAGCGTGACCTGCTGCTGGAGCCGGGCGCGCTGGCCGACCTGGCCAAGGGCGTCACCGCCGGCGAGCAGGCGCGGGTGCTGGACCGGCTGCCGGTCCGACTGGCCATCGTGGACGCCAGCACCGCCATCTGCCCCTTGGTGCCCGACCGCGACGGTGGGGAGCCGAGCGCCGCGGTGATCGGTCGCAGTCAACTGCTCGACGCCCTGCTCGCCCTCTTCGAGAGCCACTGGCGGGTGGCCACCCGACTGCGGCTCGACGACCCCCTCAGCGTCGCGGCGGCCGAGAACCGGCGGCCGGACCCCGAGGACCATCCGAGCGACGGTTACCAGCCGGATGCCGACGAGGCACGGCTGTTGTCGCTGTTCGTGGCCGGCGTACCGGACAAGTCCATCGCCTCCCAGCTCGGCGTGAGCCGGCGGACCGTGCAGCGACGGATCGCCGACCTGATGGCCGCCGCCGGAGTGGACACCCGGCCCGGGCTGGCGTTCCAGGTCGCCCGACGCGGCTGGCTCTGACGCCGAAGGGGCCCACCGTCGGAAAACGGTGGACCCCTCGCCGGGTGGGCGGGACGGCGTGACCGCCCCGCCCTCCCGGATCAGCGCAGCCCGTACGCCTGGAGCACCGTCTGGTCGACGGTGTTCCCGGCCCGGTCGGCGGCGTGCACCCGCAACGACACCGTTCCCCGCCCAGCGGGCACGGTCGCGGTGTAACGGGTGCCCGACCCTCTGGTCGGGGCGTTCCGCCAGGTGACGCCCCCGTCGAAGGAGACCTGCACCCGGACGCTGGTGCCGGTCGGCGCAGCCACCCCGGCCGGCTGGCGCAGGGTCACCCCCAGCTGGTGGGGGCGGTTGCCGCGTACCGTGCCGAGCAGGTCGGCCGGCACCCGGTAGTCCACCTGCAACAGCGACAACGGCGCGGCGTCGCCCGCCGGCCGGGCCGAGGTGAACTCCCAGGCCGTGTCGGTCCGGGTGCCGTAGCGCCACTCGGCCGAGGACCGCTTCGTCGTCAGGTCCAGCCGGTAGCGGGCCCGCTGCGCCGTGGTGGGCACCGGGGCCCACCCGCTGGACAGGTCGGCGATCTGCTTCCCGTCCCGGCTGACCCGGGCCTCGACGGTGTCCGACTCCTCACTGTTTCCGGCGACGCTGTAGTGGCCGTCCGCGTCAACGAACTCGGGCACCCGCAGGTCGAGGCTGTCACCGGTACGCGTGGGCACCGGCGCCCCGCTGGCCGGTACGGCCGGCCGGATCACCGGGGCGTGCCAGGTCTCGGTCTCCCGGTCGTCGGCGTCGTAGCGTCGGGGCTCCTCGGTCAGGCCGCCGGTCAACTGCCCCCACTGCAGGTACATGAGCTTGTGCTGGACCCGGTGCTGCCACCAGTTGTCCCCGGCACTGACGAACTCCTTGCGGGTGGTGCCGGTGCGGACCATGCGCTGGTCGTCGTTCCAGGAGTACTCCTGCCACGGACGCCAGCCGAACCGCTCCTCGCTGGCCCAGCCGGCACCCGTGTCGCCGTAGCTCGCGGTCACCTCGGCCGTGTTCTTCGCGGTCACGGCGTGCACGACGCGCTCCGGCACCCGGCCCTTCGACACCTGCCACACGTCATACAGGTACGGGCTGTCCACGGTCAGCGTCAGGTCGAGCGTCGCCCGGCCTTTGCGCACCGCTGCGATCAACCGCTGCCCGTCGTCGTACGCGACCACCATCGACGGGATCGGCAGTCGGTCCCCGATCGGGCGCCACACCGTCCACGCCGAGAAGTCCGCCGGCCGAACGATCAGCACCATGGCGGCGCCAGCGGCCGCGGCGGCGGCAACCTGCTCCTCCTCGGATCGGTCCGGGTCGGTGGCGAGCAGCGCCGCGGCGCCCCGCACCCGGGTCAGGTCGGCGGGCGTCCCGGTGCCGGCCCAGACCAGCGGCAGCTTGCGCCGGCCGGTCGGTGCCGGTGACGTACCCAGCAGGTTGATGTCCAGTGGACCGGACACCCCGCTGATCTTCGCGTCCACCATCGGTGCGACGAGCTGCCAGCGCGAGGCGAACTCGAACTCACCCTGGCGCACCTGGCGGGTCGGCGTGACGTTGACCTGCCCGATCGTGCTGTAGGCCATCACGCCGTGGTCGATCTGCCGACCGTTGGCCAACACCCGATGCACGTAGTAGCTGAGCGTGGCCCGCTGCTCGCTGGGCTTCGGCGTCTCGATCCGCACCGGTGTGCCCTTGCGCGCGTCGAGCACCACTGTCAGGTCCCGGTCGACGACCAGCTCCGGTTCGACGGCCTCGGTCAACTGCTCATCCAGGGGAGCGCCGTGCTCGATCATCGCGGTCAGCAGGTACGTGCCCTCCTCGACCTGGAGGGTGCCCTCGCCCGGCCACCAGCCCCAGAAGTCGGACTCGGTCTGCTCACCGAACAGGGTCAACCCCGGCGAGAGGGTCAGCTGACCCTGCCGGTCCAACACCTTGATGGTGACCTGGTGCAACGGGCCGCTGACGGTGAGCCCGACCGGCGTGCGCACGGCGACGCCGTCCGTACCGGTCGCCACCAGCCAGCCACCGTGCGGGCCCCGGGCCAGCTTCGCCGGGTCGGCACGCAACGGCACGGCGACACTTCCGCCCGCCGGCACTGTCACCGCGTCGGAGGCCACCGAGACGCCGTCGGTCTCGGCCGCGCCGCTGTCCAGGTTGCGCAGCTCCAGGGCCGGCCGCAGGGTCTGCGCGACCTTCGTGCCGTTGGTGTACGTCACGGTCCGCTCGACCGGCGCGGCGCCGGTCTGGATCCGTCCGAAGTCAGCGGTGGCCGAGGCGTACACCTGCTGCTTGAGCGCCCGAGCCACGTCGACCCGGCCGCCGCCCTGCTCGAAGACGGTCAGCGCCGGGTTGGCCTTCGTGGTGCTCACCAGCGCGTCCTTGAGCGTCCCGGCGGCCCAGTCCGGGTGTTCCTGGGCAAGGATCGCCGCCGCGCCGGCAACGTGCGGAGTGGCCATCGAGGTCCCGGACGCGGTCGTGTAGGCGTCGCCCACCGGCGTACCCATGGTGGTCCCGGCAGCCCGCGCGGCGACGATGCCGACGCCCGGGGCGGTGATCTCCGGCTTCAGACCGTTGTCGCCGAGTCGTGGACCACGGCTGGAGAACTCCGCCAGGTTGTCGGCGCGGTCGACCGCGCCGACGGTGAGCGCCGCCGCGGCCGCGCCCGGCGAACCGACGGTACGCGCCTCGCCCGCGTTGCCGGCGGCGACCACGAAGAGCGCGCCGGTCTCGGCGGTCAGGTCGTTGACGGCCTGGCTCATCGGGTCGGTGCCGTCGGTCGGGTCGCCGCCGAGGCTCATGCTGACGACCTTCGCGCCGGAGTGGGCGGCCCACTCCATGCCGGCGATGATGGACGAGTCATAGCCGGAGCCGCCGTCGTCGAGCACCTTGCCTACCAGCAGCCGCGCGCCGGGCGCGACACCCTTGCGCAGCCCCGCGGACGCGTTGCCACTGCCGGCGATGGTGGCCGCGACGTGCGTGCCATGGCCGTGACCGTCACGGGCGCTGCCGCTGTTGGAGAAGTCCCGCGCGTCGGCGATCCGTCCGGCCAGGTCGGGGTGGGTGGCATCGACTCCGGTGTCCAGGACGGCCACCGTCACGCCACTGCCGTCCCGCCCGGCCGCCCAGGCCTGCGGGGCGCCGATCTGCGGCACGCTGTGCTCCAGCGTCGGGCGGACCTTCCCGTCCAGCCAGATCCGGGCGATGCCGCCGCCCAGCCGGGGCGCGGCGGCCGTGGTGCGGGTGGTCGGCGTGCCGGCGAGCGTGCTCCACAGGCCACCGAGGTCACCCTTGCCGACCCGCAGAGCCGCGCCGTTGATGCTCTCCAGGGGGCGGGCGTCCGCGGCGACGGTGAGCGGCCGGACCCGGCCGGCGGCCGGGTCCTGATAGCGCACGATCAGCGGCAGGTTGCCCTGCGCGGCGTCGCCGTAGCCGTCGGCGGCCAACTTCTGCACGTCGAACAGCTTGGCGTCGAGAACCCCGCTGGAGACGTAGGGCAGGGCGTCGCTGGGAAGCACCCGCAGCGCGCCGTCGACCTCCATGGTCTGGAACACGATCCGCTCGCGCCCGGGTCCCGGGCGGACGGTGGCGGCGACCCGGCCCGGTGCGGCCTGCACCAGGTCGACCTGGTCGCCGGTGATCAGCGTGAGACGAACGGGCGCGGCGCCCGGGACGGGTGTGCCCGCCGTCGGGCCGGTGGGCCGGGCGGGCGGGTCGGCGGACGCCGGTGCGGCGAGGCCGACCACCAACGCGCCGACCGCGCCGACGGCGAGCCAGCGTGGGGACCAGTGCATGCGATGTGCTCCTCTACTCCTCCAGGCCCGCCATCCGTAGATGAGGGCCGATCGGAGTCTGCGTCGGAGCCTGTCACCAGGTCACTAGTCATCAGCCGCCGCAGCGGCGACATGTCGTCAGGTGGACAACCGACGTCCACCGACCGTGTGCGCCACGGTCACCGGCGGCTGCCGCGCCAACCGTGCACGGGAAGAGCGAACTTGGCGACCAGCCGGTCGGTGAACGGGCGGGGCCGCAACCGCACGATGCGCACCGGCAGGGCGCCCCGACGCACCGTCACCCGGGCACCGGGCGGCAGGTCGTAGACCCGACGCCCGTCGCAGGAGAGCACCGCGAGGGTGGTGAACGGGTCGACGGTGATCACGAAGGTGGACGTCGGCGCCGTTACCAGCGGGCGGCTGAACAACGCGTGCGCGCTGATCGGCACCAGCAGCAACGCCTCCACCTCCGGCCAGACCACCGGGCCGCCACCGGAGAACGCGTACGCGGTGGAGCCGGTGGGCGTGGCGCAGACGACACCGTCGCAGCCGTAGCGGGACAGCGGACGCCCGTCCACGTCGACGAGCAGTTCGAGCATCTGCGCCCGCTCGCCCTTCTCGATGCTGATCTCGTTGAGCGCCCAGGACTCGATGGTCGGCCCGCCGTCGAACTCGGCGGTGACGTCCAGGGTGAGCCGCTCGTCGACCGTGTAGTTGCGACTGACCACGTCCCGCACCGCGACGTCCAGGTCGTCGATCTCCGCCTCGGCCAGGAAACCGACCTTGCCGAGGTTGATGCCGAGCAGCGGCACCTTCGCCGGGCGGGCCAGCTCGGCAGCACGCAGGAAGGTGCCGTCACCCCCGAGCGCGAAGACGATCTCGGCGCCCTCGGCGGCCTGCTGACCGGCGACCGGCACCACGCCGGGCAGGTCCAGGTCGTCGGCCTCGTCGGCGACCACCCGCACCTCGAAACCCGCGGCGATCAGGTCGGCCGCGACCGACCGGGCGTGCTCAGTGCTACGCCGACGGCCGGTGTGCGTCACCAGCAGCGCGGTCCGGCTCATCGGGCCACCCGCCCGACCGGGCGGCGGTGCGCCACCGTCGCACCGGCACAACCGTGTGTCGTGCCAGTGCCCTCGCTGCGCGCGTTCACCCTGCGACCTCCTCCGCCGCCGCCGCCACGTCCGGCACGTCGCCGGCCGTCGTCGGGCCGTCCGGCCCAGCCGCCACCACGGCCCGCACCCGTTGCGGGTCGGCCGGCGGTGCGCCCCGGCGCAACCATACGAAGAACTCCACGTTGCCGCTCGGCCCGGGCAGCGGGCTGGCCGCCACGTCCGCCAACCCGAGACCGAGCCGCTCGGCCGCCGCGGCCACGTCCAGCACCGCTTCGGCACGCAGCTCCGGATCGCGCACCACACCGCCGGCACCGACCCGGTCCTTGCCGACCTCGAACTGCGGCTTCACCATCAACGCCAGGTCACCGTCGTCGCGGGTGCAGCCGGCCAGCGCCGGCAGCACCAGCCGCAGCGAGATGAACGACAGGTCGGCCACCGTGAGGTCGACCGGCCCGCCGATCGTCTCGGCGTCGAGGGTACGAACATTGGTGCGTTCCAGGACGCGGACCCGCTCGTTCGTGCGCAGCGGCCAGGCGAGCTGCCCGTAGCCGACGTCCACGGCCACCACCTCGGCGGCGTCGGCGCGCAGCAGCACGTCGGTGAAGCCACCGGTGGAGGCGCCGGCGTCCAGGCAGCGCCGTCCGGCGACGCGCAGCCCACCGGCGCCGAACGCGGCCAGCGCGCCGGCGAGCTTGTGCCCGCCCCGGGAGACGTACTCCTCGGCCGGATCCGCACCGGTCACCAGGAGGGGATCGGCCGGGTCGACCATCGCGGCGGCCTTGCGCGCGACCACCCCGCGCAGCTGGACCCGGCCGGCCTCCACCAACGCGGCGGCCTGCTCCCGGGAGCGGGCCAGACCGCGGCGGACGAGTTCGGCGTCCAGCCGGTTACGACGTGCCATGGGTGGTTCTCCGGTCTCCTCAGCCCTGGTCGTCCGGCTCAGGTCTGGTCGATGGTGGCGAGGGTTTCCCGCAGCGTCTCGTAGGCCGCTTCGTACTGCGCGATCTGGTCGGCCGGGGCGAGCGTCGCGGCGTTGGTCATGGCCTGCACGGCGGCGTCCACCGCCGGGTGCCGCGCCTCGTCGTCCCCGACGTCCAGCAGCGGCCCGGGGCGGGCGCCCGTGGGAGGGCCGGGACGGGCGGCGAACGACCCGCCGGTGGGCGGACCGGGCCGGGCCGGGAACGACCCGCCCGTCGGCGGATGCGGCCGGCTCATTCGGCGGCGTCCGGCGGCTGCAGACGGGCCGCCTTCTTGGCCGGCATGACCGCCGGGGTCGGGGTGTCGTCGTCGGTCCGGCTGATCGTCGCCGGCGACTTCTTCGCGATGGCCTTCTTGGCGATCGCCTTCTTCGCCACGGCCTTCTTTGCCACAGCCTTCTTCGCCACGGCCTTCTCGGCCGTCGGCGCGGAGACCGGGGCACCGGCCGGGCCGTCGGACGGCACCAGACGGTCACCGGGCGGCGCGGCGAGGGTCGGATCGGGTTGCTCCCGGGGACCGGCAGTCGGCGCGTGCGCCGGCTCAGCGGCACGCGCCTCGCGGAGTTGCCGCTCCAGGTCGTGCACCCGCCGGGTCAGCTCGGCCACCTCGTCGGCGGTGGCCAGCCCGACCGCGCCGAGAGCCCTGTCGACCTCGAAGCGGACCAGCTTGGTCAGCGCCTCCCGGTTGGCGGCGCCGGTGGTGACCAGTTCCTCGCCGAGCGCCTGGAGTTGGGCCGCGGTCGCACCGCCGGAACCGACGAGGCGACGTGCCACGTCCTGGGCCTTCTTCCGGGGCGCCTCCGCGAGGCCCATGGCCAGTTCGAGGTAGGCGCGCCACGCGTCCTGCATGCCTGAGTCCTTCCACGGGGCGGGGTGTGCAGGTGTCACGCTACCGGGCACCCCGGACCGTGCCGTGCGGTACGGTGCCGAGGACGGCGTGGCGATCAGCGAGGGGGAGATGTGGCCAGCGTGGACGAGTGCCGGCAGGCATTGCAGGAGCTGGCCGCCCGGCTGGACCGCAACGCGGAGACGGTGCGCGAACGGATCGACCTGGACCGGACGTTGGCCTGCCGGATCACCGACCTGGACACCGCGTTCCACGGCCGGATCACCGGCGGTCGACTGGTCGAGCTGACCGACGGCGACGACCCCAAAGCCAAGATCGCGCTGAGCACGTCCAGCGACGACCTGCTCGCCCTGGTCCGCGGCGACCTCGACGTCACCAGCGCGGTGACATCCCGCCGGGTGTCGATCAAGGCCAACCCGTTCGACCTGCTCAAGCTGCGCAAGCTGCTCTGACGGACCCGTTCGCCGACCTGATCAGGCAGCGGCGGTCAGACCGAAGCTCTCCAGCGCGTGGGCCGCGTCCGGGCCGATCGGGCGGATCTTCGGCAGCGTCGGCTCCGGCGCCGACCAGGCCACCGCGCAGAGCGCGACCAGCGCATCCAGCGGACGACCCGATCCGGCCAGTTCAAGCACCCCGTCGCGGTCGGTCACGGACCAGCCGCCAGCGTCCGCCGGGCCCGGGACCCGCACGGCGGCAGCCGGGTCGAAGAGCCCCGCCAGGTCCCTCGCGACGTACGTGGGACGCCGCCGCGGTTCGGCAGCCAGCAGATCCGGTACGCCACTGACGCCGGTGAGCACGAGCAGGCTGTCCAGGCCGGCACGGCGGGCGCCCTCGATGTCGGTGTCCAGGCGGTCACCCACCACCAGGCTTCGGCCACCGCCCGCGCGCCGGGCGGCGGTCTCGAACAGCGCCGACTCCGGCTTGCCGACCACCACGTCAGGGTCCCGCTCCAACGCCGTACGCAGCACGGCCACCAGCGACCCGTTACCGGGCAGCGGTCCCCGCCCACTGGGCAGGGTCCGGTCGGTGTTCGTGGCGATCCAGAGTGCCCCGGCCCGCACCGCGACCGAGGCCTCGGCCAGTTCGGCCCAGCCGACCTGCGGCCCGTACCCCTGCACCACCGCGGCAGGGTTCTCGTCGGCCTTGGTGACCGGGGTCAGACCGACCGCACGCAGCTCGGCGCGCAGGGCCTCCGCGCCGACCACCAGCACCGGCGCGCCGGCGGGCAGCCGGTCCCGCAACAGTTCGGCCGAAGCCGCGGCGGAGGTGAGCACCTCCTCCGGTCGAGCCGGCACGCCCATCCCGGTGAGCAGGTCGGCGACCTCGCTGGAGCGCCGGGAGGCGTTGTTGGTGGCATACGCCACCGCCCGCCCCTCGTCGTGCAGCCGGGCCACCGCCTCGACGGCGCCGGGGATCGGCCGGTCGATCAGGTAGATCACGCCGTCCAGGTCGAAGACGACCAGGGTGTACCCGTCGACCAGCCGCTCCCCCACGCCCGCGCTCACCGCTGCGTCGGCTCCGACTCGTCACCCCGGGTGGGGGCGGTGTCGTCGGTGTTCACCGCGTCGCCGGACGTCACGCTGCCGTCGGCAGCGGTGTCGGCCTTGCCAGCCTCGTCCGGGTGACGGTCCTCGTCCTCGTCGACGGAGTCCTCGTCGTCGTCAGGGCGGCCGACAGCACCGTCCTGCTCGTCGTCGTCGTCGTCTTCGTCGTCGTCTTCGTCGTCGTCGTCGTCTTCGTCGTCGTCTTCGTCGTCGTCTTCGTCGCGGTCGGCGTCGTCCTCGTCGTCGCGGTCGTCGCCGGTCAGGTCGGCGTCCGGCTGGGCCGGAACCGCGCCCGGAGTGCCCGGGCCTGCGGCGATCTCCTCGCCGGCCTCGTCCTCGTCGTCACCCTCGATGAGCACGCCGTCGAGTTCCAGCAGCCGCTCGGCGGCGTCGGTCTCGCCCTCGGTGTCCACGTCGGCGGCACGGGAGAACCACTCGCGGGCTTCCTCGCGCCGGCCCACGGCGAGCAGCGCATCGGCGTACGCATACCGCAGCCGAGCCGTCCACGGCACCGTGGCCTCACTGGTGAGGTCCGGGACCTGGAGCATCGCGACCGCGGCGTCCTTCTGCCCGAGGTCACCCCGGGCGCCAGCGGCGACGATGAGCAGCTCGATCGCGACGGCCTGGTCCAACTTCTCCCGGTCAGCGCCACGGAACAGGTCGATGGCCCGCTCCGGGCGGCCAAGAGCCCGCTCACAGTCCGCGAGCACGGCCAGGTGGCTCTGCAGACCACTCATCCGGTGGTACGTGCGCAGCTCGGCGATCGCCGACTGCCACTCCCCCGCGTGGTACGCGGCAAGGCCGACCGCCTCACGGACCGCGGAGATGCGCGACGCGAGCCGCCGGGCAGCCAGCGCGTGCGCCAACGCCTCGGCCGGGTCCTCGTCGATCAGCTGACCGGTCGCGACCAGGTGCCGGGCCACCGTCTCGGCGACCGGCTTGTTCAGCGAGAGCAGTTCAGCGCGAACGTCCTTGTCGAGGTCGGTCGCGACGATGTCGTCCGGCAGTGCCGGGCCAGAGCTACGCCCACCCTCGTACGACTCGGAGCCGCCAGCGCGGTCGTCGCGGCGGAACTCGCCCTCACGACGCGGCCGGTCGTCGGCCCGGGGAGCACCCGTCCGGTCGCCACCACGGTAGCCACCCTCGCGGTCGCCACCACGGTAGCCACCGCCCTCACGCGGACCACTCGGCCGAGAGCTGTCACGGTCGCCGCCACGGAAGCCACCTTCGCGAGGCGCACGGCCCTCACGACGGTCGCCACCACGGTAGCCACCCTCACGGTCGCCGCCACGGAAGCCGCCTTCACGGCGGTCACCGCCACGGGAACCACCGTCGCGGTCGCCACCACGGAAGCCGCCCTCACGCGGAGCGCCGCCGTCACGCGATCCACTCGGCCGGTCACCGCCACGGAAACCGCCCTCACGACGGTCACCGCCACGGAAGCCGCCGCCCTCGCGGGGAGCGCCAGGCCGGGAACCCTCGCGGAAGCCACCCTCACGACGGTCGCCACCGCGGAAACCACCCTCGCGGTCACCGCCACGGAAACCACCCTCGCGGTCACCGCCACGGAAGCCGCCCTCACGGGACGGGCCGGAGCGGGTGCGGTCGCCACCCTGATAGCCGCCCTCGCGGCGGTCGCCGCCACGGAAGCCACCCTCACGGTCGCCGCCACGGAAGCCACCGTCGCGCGGGCCGCTGGAACGCGAGCCGTCACGGTCACCACCGCGGAAGCCGCCTTCACGGGGAGCACCGGAACGCGAGCCATCGCGGTCGCCGCCACGGAAGCCGCCCTCACGCGGGCCGCCGGAACGCGAAGCATCACGGTCACCACCGCGGAAACCACCCTCGCGGCGGTCGCCGCCACGGAAGCCGCCCTCACGGGGAGCGCCCGAGCGCGAACCATCACGGTCGCCGCCACGGTAACCACCCTCACGGGGGGCGCTGGAACGCGAGCCGTCGCGGTCGCCGCCACGGTAACCACCCTCGCGAGGGGCGCTGGAACGCGAACCGTCGCGGTCGCCGCCACGGAAGCCACCCTCACGCGGGCCGCCGGAACGCGAAGCATCACGGTCACCACCGCGGAAACCACCCTCGCGACGGTCGCCGCCACGGAAGCCACCCTCACGGGGAGCGCCCGAGCGCGAACCGTCGCGGTCGCCGCCACGGTAACCACCCTCACGGGGAGCGCTGGAACGCGAACCGTCGCGGTCGCCGCCACGGTAACCACCCTCGCGAGGGGCGCTGGAACGCGAACCGTCGCGGTCGCCGCCACGGTAACCACCCTCACGGGGAGCGCCGGAGCGCGAACCGTCGCGGTCGCCGCCACGGAAGCCACCCTCACGGGGAGCGCCCGAGCGCGAACCGTCGCGGTCGCCGCCACGGAAGCCACCCTCACGGGGAGCGCCCGAGCGCGAACCGTCGCGGTCGCCGCCACGGTAACCACCCTCGCGAGGGGCGCTGGAACGCGAACCGTCGCGGTCGCCCCCACGGAAGCCACCCTCACGCGGGGCGCCGGAGCGCGAACCGTCGCGGTCGCCCCCACGGTAGCCACCCTCACGCGGGGCGCTGGAACGCGAGCTGTCCCGGTCGCCGCCACGGGAACCAGAGTCGCGGCCGCCGGCGTAACCGCCGCGGGCGCCACCAGCGTTGTCACGGTCTCCCCGGTACGGGGGCCGGTCTCGGTCACCGCGGCGCGGGCCGCGGTCGCGTCCGCCCGCGCCGTCAGTACGGTCTTCGTAGCGACGGGGACGGTCTCCGCCCTGCGGTCCTGAACTCACAGGTACATCCTTCCTGATTGCGCCACCAATGGCGCTACGCAGTCGAGGGCCGACCCGGATGGGGCGGCCCTCGACTGGAAGATTGTCCGGCGGCGTCCTACTCTCCCACACCCTCACGAGTGCAGTACCATCGGCGCTGGAGGGCTTAGCTTCCGGGTTCGGAATGTAACCGGGCGTTTCCCCTCCGCCATGACCGCCGTAACTCTATCGACATGTCAAACAACACCAACATGTGTGGTCTGTTGTTCGTTTATCGAGAGTTGCACAGTGGACGCGTAGCAGCTTAGTAGTCAAGTCCTCGGCCTATTAGTACCGGTCAACTGAACCCGTTACCGGGCTTACATTTCCGGCCTATCAACCCAGTCGTCTAGCTGGGGGCCTTACCCCACCAAGGTGGGTGGGATACCTCATCTTGAAGCAGGCTTCCCGCTTAGATGCTTTCAGCGGTTATCCCTTCCGAACGTAGCTAACCAGCCGTGCCCTTGGCAGGACAACTGGCACACCAGAGGTTCGTCCGTCCCGGTCCTCTCGTACTAGGGACAGCCCTTCTCAAGTATCCTACGCGCACGGCGGATAGGGACCGAACTGTCTCACGACGTTCTAAACCCAGCTCGCGTACCGCTTTAATGGGCGAACAGCCCAACCCTTGGGACCTGCTACAGCCCCAGGATGCGACGAGCCGACATCGAGGTGCCAAACCATCCCGTCGATATGGACTCTTGGGGAAGATCAGCCTGTTATCCCCGGGGTACCTTTTATCCGTTGAGCGACACCGCTTCCACTCGCAAGTGCCGGATCACTAGTCCCGACTTTCGTCCCTGCTCGACCTGTCAGTCTCACAGTCAAGCTCCCTTGTGTACTTGCACTCAACACCTGATTGCCAACCAGGCTGAGGGAACCTTTGGGCGCCTCCGTTACCTTTTAGGAGGCAACCGCCCCAGTTAAACTACCCACCAGACACTGTCCCTGAACCGGATAACGGTCCGAAGTTAGATACCCAAATCAACCAGAGTGGTATTTCAAGATTGCCTCCACCCATACTGGCGTATGGACTTCACCGGCTCCCACCTATCCTACACAAGCTAATTCGAGTACCAATGTCAAGCTATAGTAAAGGTCCCGGGGTCTTTCCGTCCTGCCGCGCGTAACGAGCATCTTTACTCGTACTGCAATTTCGCCGGGCCTGTGGTTGAGACAGTGGGGAAGTCGTTACGCCATTCGTGCAGGTCGGAACTTACCCGACAAGGAATTTCGCTACCTTAGGATGGTTATAGTTACCACCGCCGTTTACTGGCGCTTAAGTTCTCCGCTTCGCCCCGAAGAGCTAACAGGTCCCCTTAACGTTCCAGCACCGGGCAGGCGTCAGTCCATATACATCGAATTACTTCTTCGCATGGACCTGTGTTTTTAGTAAACAGTCGCTTCCCCCTGCTCTCTGCGGCCATACAACGCTCCACCCGCGCGGGGCTTCACGTCTCCGGCCCCCCTTCTCCCTAAGTTACGGGGGCAATTTGCCGAGTTCCTTAACCACAGTTCGCCCGATCGCCTCGGTATTCTCTACCTGACCACCTGTGTCGGTTTGGGGTACGGGCCGCTAAGAACTCGCTAGAGGCTTTTCTCGGCAGCATAGGATCACTGACTTCACCTGAATCGGCTCGGCATCACGTCTCAGCCTTAAATGTGTTGCGGATTTGCCTACAACACGGCCTACACGCTTACCCCGGCACAACCACCGGCCGGGCTCAGCTACCTTCCTGCGTCACCCCATCGCTTGACTACTACCCATCAGGTTCCCAGCCTCCCCGACATCCGTCCGAAGACATCAGTCAGTTCAGGTGGTTAGCACAACGAGGTTCATCAGGGACGCTCTTTCGCGGGTACGGGAATATCAACCCGTTGTCCATCGACTACGCCTCTCGGCCTCGCCTTAGGTCCCGACTCACCCAGGGCGGATTAGCCTGGCCCTGGAACCCTTGGTCATCCGGCGGAAGGGTTTCTCACCCTTCTTTCGCTACTCATGCCTGCATTCTCACTCGTGCCGCGTCCACAACTGGGTCACCCCGCTGCTTCACTCGCGGCACGACGCTCCCCTACCCATCCACACACCTGCACAAGGAATCAAGTCCAAGCGAGGTTAAAATGTGAATGCCACAGCTTCGGCGGTGTGCTTGAGCCCCGCTACATTGTCGGCGCGGAACCACTTGACCAGTGAGCTATTACGCACTCTTTAAAGGGTGGCTGCTTCTAAGCCAACCTCCTGGTTGTCTATGCGACCCCACATCCTTTTCCACTTAGCACACGCTTAGGGGCCTTAGCTGGTGATCTGGGCTGTTTCCCTCTCGACTACGAAGCTTATCCCCCGCAGTCTCACTGCCGCGCTCTCACTTACCGGCATTCGGAGTTTGGCTGATTTCGGTAAGCTTGTGGGCCCCCTAGACCATCCAGTGCTCTACCTCCGGCAAGAAACACGCGACGCTGCACCTAAATGCATTTCGGGGAGAACCAGCTATCACGGAGTTTGATTGGCCTTTCACCCCTAACCACAGGTCATCCCCCAATTTTTCAACATTGGTGGGTTCGGCCCTCCACGCGGTCTTACCCGCGCTTCAGCCTGCCCATGGCTAGATCACTCCGCTTCGGGTCTAGGACACGCGACTGAATCGCCCTATTCAGACTCGCTTTCGCTACGGCTCCCCCACACGGGTTAACCTCGCCACATGCCACTAACTCGCAGGCTCATTCTTCAAAAGGCACGCCGTCACCCCGCAAGGCTCCGACGGATTGTAGGCGAACGGTTTCAGGTACTATTTCACTCCCCTCCCGGGGTACTTTTCACCATTCCCTCACGGTACTTGTCCGCTATCGGTCACCAGGAAGTATTTAGGCTTACCAGGTGGTCCTGGCAGATTCACGGCAGATTTCAGGGGTCCGCCGCTACTCGGGAACACCCACAGAAGGTCAGCAACTTTCACCTACCGGACTTTCACCGTCTACGGTCAGCCATTCCAGACTGTTCGACTAGCCACTAACTTTGTAACTTCTCGAACAAGTGTCAGCTTGTTCAGCAGGGTCCCACAACCCCGACCACGCAACCCCTGACAGGTATCACACGCAGCCGGTTTAGCCTCGATCCGCTTTCGCTCGCCACTACTCACGGAATCACTAAATTGTTTTCTCTTCCTACGGGTACTGAGATGTTTCACTTCCCCGCGTTCCCTCCACACACCCTATGTGTTCAGGTGTGGGTGACACCACATGACTGGTGCCAGGTTTCCCCATTCGGACACCCTGGGATCACAGCTTGGTTGACAGCTCCCCCAGGCCTATCGCGGCCTCCCACGTCCTTCATCGGCTCCTGGTGCCAAGGCATTCACCGTTCGCCCTTGACAACTTGACCACAAAGATGCTCGCGTCCACTGTGCAATTCTCAACAAACGACCAACCCACAACCCGATCCGCCCCACACCAAACCCAGCCCTTCAGGACCAGCGGTATGTGGGGCCAGGCCATGCCTGGCAGACTCCCAGCCCCCACACCGGAGGGCTGGCCAAGTCTCTGAAACAACAACCAATGGTTGTTCCTTCAGGACCCAACAGGGTGCTCACATTCTCCCCCAGCCGCACCAACAGCAACCATTCCCACCACCGAAGTGGCTGTACTAGGCGCCGCCGGCCGTTGCCAGGGCAAAACTTGCCAGTGTCTCCGCCATCTGAGCACCCCACCACCACAGTCGGGCAGTGCGGGCTCCTTACCGACTTTCGTCGGAAGGTGCTCCTTAGAAAGGAGGTGATCCAGCCGCACCTTCCGGTACGGCTACCTTGTTACGACTTCGTCCCAATCGCCAGCCCCACCTTCGACGGCTCCCTCCCACAAGGGGTTGGGCCACCGGCTTCGGGTGTTGCCGACTTTCGTGACGTGACGGGCGGTGTGTACAAGGCCCGGGAACGTATTCACCGCAGCGTTGCTGATCTGCGATTACTAGCGACTCCGACTTCACGGGGTCGAGTTGCAGACCCCGATCCGAACTGAGACCGGCTTTTTGGGATTCGCTCCACCTCGCGGTATCGCAGCCCATTGTACCGGCCATTGTAGCATGCGTGAAGCCCTGGACATAAGGGGCATGATGACTTGACGTCATCCCCACCTTCCTCCGAGTTGACCCCGGCAGTCTTCGATGAGTCCCCGCCATAACGCGCTGGCAACATCGAACGAGGGTTGCGCTCGTTGCGGGACTTAACCCAACATCTCACGACACGAGCTGACGACAGCCATGCACCACCTGTGACCGCCCCCGAAGGACCTCACATCTCTGTGAGTTTTGCGGCCATGTCAAACCCAGGTAAGGTTCTTCGCGTTGCATCGAATTAATCCGCATGCTCCGCCGCTTGTGCGGGCCCCCGTCAATTCCTTTGAGTTTTAGCCTTGCGGCCGTACTCCCCAGGCGGGGCGCTTAATGCGTTAGCTGCGGCACAGGAAACCGGAGAGGTCCCCCACACCTAGCGCCCAACGTTTACAGCGTGGACTACCAGGGTATCTAATCCTGTTCGCTCCCCACGCTTTCGCTCCTCAGCGTCAGTATCGGCCCAGAGACCCGCCTTCGCCACCGGTGTTCCTCCTGATATCTGCGCATTTCACCGCTACACCAGGAATTCCAGTCTCCCCTACCGAACTCTAGCCTGCCCGTATCGACCGCAGGCTTGGGGTTGAGCCCCAAGTTTTCACGGTCGACGCGACAAGCCGCCTACGAGCTCTTTACGCCCAATAAATCCGGACAACGCTCGCACCCTACGTCTTACCGCGGCTGCTGGCACGTAGTTGGCCGGTGCTTCTTCTGCAGGTACCGTCACTCTCGCTTCGTCCCTGCTGAAAGAGGTTTACAACCCGAAGGCCGTCATCCCTCACGCGGCGTCGCTGCATCAGGCTTCCGCCCATTGTGCAATATTCCCCACTGCTGCCTCCCGTAGGAGTCTGGGCCGTGTCTCAGTCCCAGTGTGGCCGGTCGCCCTCTCAGGCCGGCTACCCGTCGTCGCCTTGGTAGGCCATCACCCCACCAACAAGCTGATAGGCCGCGAGCCCATCCCAAGCCGAAAAACTTTCCACCCCCAGCCATGCGGCCGGAAGTCCTATTCGGTATTAGCCCCCGTTTCCGAGGGTTATCCCAAAGCTTGGGGCAGGTTGCTCACGTGTTACTCACCCGTTCGCCGCTCGAGTACCCCGAAGGGCCTTTCCGCTCGACTTGCATGTGTTAAGCACGCCGCCAGCGTTCGTCCTGAGCCAGGATCAAACTCTCCAACAAAAAATTAGTTGAACAGCATCCTGACAACAAACAAATGTTGCCAAAGGAATCCCAACCAGCCAGCAAAAACTGACCAGTCCGGGGTATAAATCATAATTGGCACTGGCTTTACAAGCACCCTGTTGAGTTCTCAAAGAACAACCACACACCGACCAGAAGCCCCACCTCAGCGGAACCCCAACCGGGGCTTTTCGTTCGCGTCCCTTAGCGCTTTCCAGCGCCAGGCACTTTTACTACGTTACCCGCTGATTTCCGCCGTGTCAAACCGGTGTTTCGCGGTTCGTCGTGCTTCACCCGGTAATGCGGGCACCATGTCCCGACCGGCTTGCGCCGCTCTCGTCACGGATTTGGCAGGCCGGCCGCTGCGGTCTCCCGCAAGCTTGCCCGGTGCCCTGCCGGTTGGTAACCATACCCGGTCGGTTTCGCCGCGCCAAATCCGCCTCGCGGCGAACTCGGGGGCACCACCCGGTACCGGTTCCGAGAGGTACAACCCCTCCGACCCGGCGGTCATTCCCGCGCTCCGGCCGTCTCAGGCTTTCGCCTGTTTCGTCCGTTCCGCGCTGGCAGAGAGAAAGTTACGCGTCCGGCGGGATGATCGTCAAATCCGCCGGACGCGTCCCCCGTCACATCGTCGACAGTCGACTATTCGCCCAGCTCAACGCCCGCGAACGAGCGCTTGCCACGGCGCAGCACCAGGTATCGCCCGTGCAGCAGGTCGGTCGCCGACACTCCGGCGTCCACCTCGGTCACCCGGTTGTTGTTGACGTAGGCGCCGCCCTCGGCGATCACCCGACGGGCCTCCTTGAGGCCACTGACGAGCCCGGAGTCCCGCATCAACCCCGCCACATCCGGCAGTTCGCCGGAGAGACGCACCAGGCCGGCCTCTGTCAACGCCGCGCGCAGCGTCTCCGGGGCCAGGTCGTCCAGCGATCCGCGGCCGAAGAGGGCCTGACTGGCGGCGATCGCCTGTCGGGTCTCGTCGGCGCCGTGCACCAGGGTGGTCAGCTCCTCGGCGAGCGCCCGCTGTGCCAGGCGGGCCGCCGGCCGCTCGGCCGTCGCCTTCGCCAGCTCCTCCAGCTCCTCGCGCGTACGGAAGCTGAAGTAGCGCAGGTAGCGGTCGACCTCGCGGTCGTCGACGTTGAGCCAGAACTGGTAGAACGCGTACGGGCTGGTCAACGTCGGGTCGAGCCACACGGCGCCGCCCTCGGTCTTGCCGAACTTCGTGCCGTCGGCCTTGGTGACCAGCGGCGTGGTGAAGGCCTGCACCGGCCCCGCGCCACGTCGACGGACGTAGTCGACGCCGGCGGTGATGTTGCCCCACTGGTCGGACCCGCCGAACTGAAGCTGGCAGCCGTGCCGCCGGTGCAGCTCGTAGAAGTCGTTGGCCTGCAGCAGCTGGTAGCTGAACTCGGTGAAGCTGATGCCGGTCTCCAGCCGCGCCCGCACCACCTCCCGGGCGAGCATCTTGTTGACCGGGAAGTGCTTGCCCACGTCGCGCAGGAACTCGACCACCGACATCTCGCCGGTCCAGTCCAGGTTGTTGACCAGTCGCGCGGCGTTGTCCCCCGTGTACGACACGAAGGGCGCGAGCTGCTCACGGATCCTCTCGACCCAGCCGGCGATCACCTCGGGCGGGTTGAGCGTCCGTTCGGCGCTCTCCTTGGGGTCACCGATCTGCCCGGTCGCCCCGCCCACCAGCAGCAACGGGCGGTGCCCCGCGAGTTGCAGCCTGCGGGCCGTGGTGACCTGCATGAGCGAGCCGACGTGCAGGCTCTGCGCGGTCGGGTCGAAACCCACGTAATAGGTGGTGGCCGTCCCACCGTCGAGCAGCTCGCGCAGCTCGTCGAGGCCGGTCGAGTCCTGAATGAGGCCACGCCAGAGCAGGTCGTCGGTCAGGGAGTCCCGCCCGGACGGCGGGGGGCTGCTGTCGGTCACGGTCACCGATTCTCCCCCATCGCCGGCACCGACCCGTACCGGGTTTCCCGTAACCCGCCCCGGTTAGGCTTGCGCCCCGTTGATCGAGGAGGGGTTCTGCCGTGGAGATGCCGGATCTGACGGGTGGTTTTGTCGCCCTGCTCGGCCTGAAGTTCGAAGAGGCGTCCGCCGACCGGGTGGTCATCAGCTGGCGGGTCCGACCGGAGCTGCACCAGCCGTTCGGCATTCAGCACGGTGGCGTGTACTGCTCGGTCGTGGAGACCGCGGCCAGCGTGGGTGGTTCCCTCTGGCTGGGCGACCGGGGCACTGTGGTCGGCGTGTCGAACCAGACCGACTTCCTGCGGGCCGTCCGGGACGGGGAGCTGACCGCGGTCGGCACGCCGGTGCACCGGGGCCGCAGCCAGCAGCTGTGGCAGGTGGAGATCACCGACGCCGACGAGCGGCTGGTCGCCCGCGGTCAGGTCCGCCTCCAGAACCTCTCGCGCGACTGAGCGGCGGCACCCGGACGGTTCAGCTGCGGGCCTCGTCCAGCACCGGCTCCGAGGTCAGGTCGGCGTCGGGCTCGGAGTCGTCGGGCACCCGGCTGACCCGTACCTCGGTGATCGCCCGGTGGTCGATGCCGGCCACCATCAGCACCCAGCCGTCCAGGGTGACGTCCTCGCCGGCGACGGTGGGGATGTGCCCGAGTCGGGCCAGCACCAGCCCGGCGACGGTGGTGTAGTCGCCTTCCGGGCGCGACGGCAGCTCGACGCCGATGTCCGGAAGGTCGTGCACCGGGAAGGTGCCGGGCAGCAGGAGCGCGCCGTCGGGGTCGCGGCGGACCGAGCTCACGTCCCGGTCGGTCTCGTCGTAGATCTCACCGACGATCTCCTCCAGGATGTCCTCCAGCGTGACGATGCCGTCGACCGCGCCGCGCTCGTCCACGACGAGTGCGATGTGCTGGCGCTCGGCCTTGAACTGGCGCAGCGCCTCCACGACAGGCAACGAGTCGGGCAGCAGCATCGGGGGGCGGGCGATCTCGTCGACCGGGCGGTCGTCGGGCACCCCCACCAGGTCGCGCAGGTGGATCACGCCGGCCGTGTCGTCCAGGCCGCCGTGTCGCACGACCGGCGCGCGGGAGTGCCCGGTGGCGGCCAGCACGAGCCGCGCGGCCTCCGCGGTGGTCCCGCTGTCGAGCGTGAAGACCTGCAACCGGGGTACGAGGACAGCCCGCAACCGCCGGTCGGCGATCTCCACCGCGCCGGCGATGATGGTGCGTTGTTCCTTGGTGAAGCCGTGGTTGCCGGCGACGATGTCCCGCAGCTCGTCCGGGCCGATCTCCTCCGGCTGGTGCTTGGGGTTGAGCCCGACCAGGCGGACCACCACGTCGCTGGTGGCGCCGAGCGCCCAGACGGCCGGACGGGTGAACGTGGCGAGCAGGTCGAGTGGGCGGGCCACCAGCAGCGCCCACCGCTCGGCGGCCTGCATGGCGATCCGCTTGGGTGCCAGCTCGCCGAAGACGAGTGTGACGAATGTCAGCGCGAGGGTGACCACCACGATCGCCATCGTCTCGGCGGCGCCGCCGAAGATTCCGAGCAGCGGCACGAGAGGCTTGGCCAGCGAGACCGCCGCGGCGGCGGAGGCGAGGAAGCCGGCGAGGGTGATGCCGATCTGGATGGTGGCCAGGAAGCGGTTCGGGTCCTTGGCGAGGCGGGCCAGCACCCGGCCCCCGCGACTGGTCCGTTCCAACCGCTGGATCTGGCTGTCCCGCAGTGACACCAACGCCATCTCGCTGCCCGCGAAGAGCGCGTTGATCACGACCAGGATTCCGACCAGGGCCAGTTGGCTCCCGTAGCTCTGCACGCCCGGTTCGCTCCCTCGTGGTGGTGGCACCGGCCGGTACGCGCGGCGCCCCGCCGTTCGGCGAGCCCGCCCGGCGTAGGCGTGTGATTGCCCCATCCGGTGCCCGCTGAATCCTGCGCCCGCGAGGCTACGCCGGATAGGTCGCCGGTGACGCTACGCGGGATCGGCGGCCGGGGTGGTCGGCAGATCGAGGACGTACGAGTCGCCCTCCGGGCGGAAGCCGAGCCGGTGGTAGTACGGCGCGACCATCCGGGGCGGGCTGACCACCTGGCGGAAGCCCCGTTCGGTGAACAGGTGGCTGCGCCGGTAGACGAACTCGCCCGGGGTGAAGTCGCGGAACTTGGGGGTCACGTAGTCCAGGTCGATCTGGGCGACACCGCGGGCCTCGGCGTGGGACAGCACGACGCCGACCACCTCGTCGGCGGTGACCACCAGGAAGGCGGATCGTCCCGAGGTGTCCGGGTCCCACCGGAAGTCGGGGTTGAAGCGGGCGATGTCGGCGGCGTGCACGCGCAGCGTGTGGGCGAGGAACTGGTCGCCGACGCCGACCTCGACCACCTGGTAGGTCTTCTCGTCGTGCCGGGTGGCGAGCATTCCCCGCAGGTACCAGAGGTTGATCACCGTAAGCACGATGTTGAGCCCGACCATGGGCCAGACCTCGATCGCGGCGTTGTAGCCGATCAGCACGAGGCAGCCGACGAGGTTGAGCGCGCGCAGCCGCAGGATGCGCGACTGCAGCAGCGACCAGACCAGCACCGCGGAGCCGGCCCAGCCGACGAGATCCAACCAGTTCACGCCGCGAGACTAGTGCCCGCCCAGGTCAGGACCGTCGGCGGGCAGCTCCAGCAGCCACTCCTCGACGTCTTCGCCGCGGCCGTTGGCGTACCCCGAGTCCTCGCCGACCACCACGAACCCGCACTTGCGCAGCACCGCTAGGGACGCGGCGTTGTCCTTGGCGGCGCGGGCGTGCACCGGTCGGGGCAGCTCGCGCAGCAGGGCGGCCAGGGCCGCCGTGGCGTGGCCCCGGCCCCAGCGTTCCCTGTCGATCCAGTAGCTGACCTCGGTCTGGTCGCCGGCCGGGAAGGCGCTCACGTAGCCGACCACCTCGCCGTCGACCTCGACGGTGCGGACCCGGTTCGCCGGGTTGGTGAGCACCCGGGCCCAGTGCCGGGCGAACTCCCGACGGTCGGACGGGTCCTTGGCGACGAAGGCGGCCATCCGGTTGGCCTCCGGGTCCTGCTGGAACAGGAAGAACTCGACGAGGTCGTCCTCCAGGACCGGGCGCAGCCGCAGATCAGAAGTCATCGGCCGAGGGTACGCAACGGTGGGCCCGCGCGGCTCGCTCAGTCGCTCACGGCGGCGACCGCCAGCACGGCGGCTAGCAGGGAGCTGGCCACGGACAGCAGGCGACGCCACGGCACCCGCGCGTCGACCACCGGCAGGGCGGACCACCGGGTCACGGCCAGTGTCGCTCCCGCCGCGGACAGCCCGGCCCCGAGCGGCCAGAGCCAGACCGGCACCACCGACCAGTCGCCCATCCGGTGCGCCAACCCGAGATAGGCGAACGCCCACACCACCGCCGCCACCACTGTCACCCGGTCCAGTTCGCGGCGGCGGGCGGTGCCGAACAGGGACAGGCCGCCGAGGAAGGTGAACGCCACAGCGAGACCGGCGCCGATCCAGACGGGAGCCGGCGTAGTCCCCGCCCCCGCCTCCTTCTCCGGTACGCCGAGCAGCCGCAGCCCGATCGGCTCGACGCCCTTGTCGGTGTTGCCGAGCACCACCACCGCCCTGCCGGTGGCCCGTTCGAAACCGATGTAGGACCGGAACCCGCCGGTCCCGCCGTTGTGCCAGACCACCTCGTGGTCGCCGTGCCGGGTGGTGAACCAGCCGTACCCGATGTGGGTGTTCTCGTCCTCGCGGAACCGGGCGGTGGCGGCGTCGGCGCCGGGCGCGGTGCCGGCGAGGGTCGCGGCGGCCAGGCGGCCCAGGTCCTCGGCGGTGGACCAGGGGCCGACGCCGGCCGGGGCGTACCCCACTCCCGACCAGGTGTCGAGGGGCCGGCCGGAGGCCCGGCCGCCCAGGGCGCGGCCGGACGGCAGGTCGTCGGCGTGGGTGGCGATCACTGTGGCGTCCATCCCGAGCGGTTGGAGCAGCCGCGCCCGCAGCAGATCGGCGTACGCGACGCCGGCCCTGGCTGCGAGCGCGTGGCCGAGCACGGACGGCCCGAGGTTGGAGTAGTGGACCTCGCCGCGCTCGTCATCGTCGGGGGTGACCCGGTCGGCGGCGCTGCGGACGGCGTCGGTGTCCTGCCCGGCGTACGGGTTGCCGCCGGACACGTTGGACCAGAGGATGCGTGCCCAGCCCAGGATGCCGTCGGGGGCGAGCCGGGGCAGACCGGCGCGGTGGCTGGCCAACTCGGCGAGCGTCACGTCGCGGGCGGGGCCGGTGACCGTGGGCCAGGTGGCGCCGAGAGGGTCGTCGGGGCGGACGACCCCGGCGGCGGCCTGGTCGGCGAGGAGCATGCCGGTGAGCGCCTTGGTGACCGAGCCGATCTCGAACGAGGTGCCGGGCTCGACGGGCTGGCCGGTCCGGTCCCGGTCACCCAGGCCGGCGGTGCGGATCCGGCCGTTCTCGACCAGTGCGACGGCGAGCCCGCGGTGACCCGACGGGTCGCGTACGGCCGCGCGTGCGGCGCCGGCCAGGTCGGCGTCGCCGGTGGTCTGCGCGCCGAGGCGGGCCACCCGGGGCATGAGCGCGATTCCGGCGAGGCCGGCGATCAGCGCGACGACGATGGTGATCACTGTCGTCCGGCGCATGGTGCTTCTCCCTGCTGCTCGTCGTGTGGGCGGTCGGTGCTGCGGGCGTGGGTCATCGGCCGGCGGCGGTGAGGATGGTCAGCAGCGGCACCACGCGTTCGGCGGGGACGGCCCACCGACCCCGGCCGGTGCTGCTCAGCCAGCCGGCGGCGGTGATCTGGCGCAGGTGGTGGTGGAGTTGGCCGGTGGTGCCCAGTTCCTCGATCTCGGCGAGCTCGCTGGTGCTCTGCCGGCCGTCGAGGATCTCGCGCAGCAGCCGCAGCCGCACCGGGTGGGCCAACGCGGAGAGCGTGCTGGCCAGCTCTGTCCAGTCGGCGGCGAGCACGTCGTCGACGGTGCGGCCGTACTGCCAGTCGTAGTGCTGCCCGGCGACCCGGACGGTGCCGGTGTAGAGGACTGCGCCGGTGCCCTCGGGCGGCAGGCGCTGCTTGAGGCCGTCGAGTGCCCAGAAGGTGCCCTCGGATGCGGGTGGCGCTGGTGGCGCCGCCGCCAGGCGCTCGTTCAACGCGGCAACCTGGGTCTCCAGCGCGGCGAGCCGCGACTCCATGGTGGTCATAGGTTGATAGTACGTACAAACGTATTCCCGTACAAGCCGTGGTCCGGGAGGGCCGGCGCGGGTCTTTGGTCCCGAGCCCCTCGGGCGCAAGGCCTCTGCCCTGGGTGATCAGTCAGCGGGATGGTGAGACGGACGGCGTGCGGATGTCGCGCCGCGCGGGACGGGGAGGTCACTGGTGGCGAATACGGGCGGTCCGGGCCGGACGCTGGAGGGCACGATCGATGTGCCCGTCGCGGTCGGGCTCGACGCGGCGGAGGCCGCCGCCCGATTGCGGGTGAACGGACCCAACGCGGTGGCACCGCCGCCGCGCCGGCACGCGGCCGTACGGGTGCTGCACCAGCTCACCGACCCGCTGGTCGCCCTGCTGCTCGCCGCCGCGGTGGTGACCACGGTGCTCGGCGACTACCCGGACACCGCGGTGATCGTCCTGGTCGTGCTGGTGAACACGATCATCGGGGTGGTGCAGGAGATCCGCGCGGACCGCGCCATCGCGGCGCTGGGCCAGCTCGCCGCCCCCACCGCCCGGGTGGTCCGTGACGGCCGGGACCTGGCCGTCCCCGCCGCCGACCTCGTCCACGGTGACCTCGTCCGGATCGAGGCCGGCGACATCGTCCCGGCCGACCTGCTGCTGGTCGAGGCGAACCGGCTGCAACTGGATGAATCCGCGTTGAGTGGTGAGTCGGTACCGGTGGGGCGGACCGTCGGTCAGGAGGCGCTGGCCGGGACGGTGGTCACCACCGGACGCGCGGACGGCACCGTGCTCCGGACGGGGCCGGCGAGCGCGTTGGGCCGGATCAGCGCCCTGGTGGCGGGCACGCGGCCCGGCGCCACTCCCCTGCAGCGCCGGCTCTCCGCCCTGGGCCGCACGCTCGGGTTGGTCGCGGTCGTGCTGTCGGGGCTGGTCTTCGCGATCGGGGTGATCAGCGGTCGGCCGCTGGTCGACATGGCCATCACGGCGGTGAGCCTGGTCGTCGCGGCGGTACCCGAGTCGCTGCCGGCGGTGGTGACCCTGGCGCTGGCGCTGGGCGCGCGCCGGATGGCCGCCGCGCACGCCATTCCGCGTCGGCTGCACGCGGTGGAGACACTCGGCTCGGTGACCGTGATCGCCTCCGACAAGACGGGCACCCTCACGGAGGGGCGCATGGCGGTGCAGCAGGTCGCCACCACCGACGGGGAGCGGTACGAGGTCACCGGCAGTGGGTACGCCCCGCACGGCGCCGTGCACCAGGATGGCACGCCGGTGGCCGTACCGGAGGAACTCCGCCGACTGGCGCGGGCCGGGCTGCTCTGCAACGACGCCGCCCTGTCACCCCCAGACGACGAACGACGCGACTGGGGCGCCGTGGGCGATCCTCTCGAAGCGGCACTCGTGGCCTTCGCGGCCCGGTGCGGCCTCGACCCGCAGGACACCCGCGCGGCCTGGCCACGGGTCGCCGAGCACCCTTTCGACCAGGCCCAACGGCGGATGGTCACGGTGCACCGCTCCTGCGACCAGCGCTATCTCGTGGTCTGCAAGGGCGCCCCGGAGAGCGTCCTCACCACGTCCCTGCTCGATGTCACCGACGACGAGATCGCCGCACTGACCCGCACCGCCCACCGGCTCGCCGGGGAGGGCCTGCGGGTGCTCGCCGTAGCCGCCGCCCTGGCGGACACGTCGCCGGACCCCGCCGCGCCGACCGGCCTGCGCCCGCTCGGGCTGGTCGCCGTCGGTGACCCGCTGCGCGCCGGCGCGCCCGAGATCGCCGAGAGCCTCGACGCCGCCGGGGTACGGCTGCTGCTGATCACCGGCGATCACCCGGCCACCGCCGCCGCGATCGGCTCCCAGCTCGGCCTGTGGCACGACGGTGATCCTCTCGCCCGCGGCGACGACGACTCGACGGCGCACCCGGACACCCGCGTCTTCGCCCGGACCCAACCGGAACAGAAGCTCGACATCATCGCGGACCTGCAGGCCCGCGGTCACGTGGTCGCGATGACCGGCGACGGAGTCAACGACGCGCCGGCGCTGCGCCGCGCCGACATCGGGGTGGCGATGGGTGGCGGCACCGAGGTCGCCCGGCAGGCCGCCGACCTGGTCCTCGTCGACGACGACCTGTCCACTGTTGCCGCCGCCATCGGCGAGGGCCGCCGCATCTACGACAACATCCGCCGGTTCCTGCGCTACGCCCTCTCCGGTGGGGTGGCGGAGATCATGGTGATGCTCATCGGCCCGCTGTTCGGGCTGGCCGTACCGCTGTTGCCCGCCCAGATCCTCTGGATCAACCTGCTGACCCACGGGGTGCCCGGGGTGGCGCTCGGCGCCGAGCCGGCCGAGCCCGGCACCCTGCGGCGCGCGCCGCGCTCGCCACAGGAGTCGGTGCTCGGCGCCGGGCTCGGTCGGGACGTCCTGGTCACCGGCGCGCTGATCGCCGCCGTGGTGCTCGGCGCCGGTGTGGTCGCCGCCGCCCGGGACCTGCCCTGGCAGTCGGTGGTCTTCGTGGTGCTCGGGCTGGCCCAGCTCGGCGTGGCACTGGCCGTCCGGGCACCCCGGCCAGCGGGCGCGCGGCGCGGCAACCCCGGCCTCCTCGTCGCGGTCGCGGTGTCGGCACTGTTGCAGGTCGGCGGGGTGCTGTTCGCCCCGCTGCGGGACCTGCTCGGCACCGACCCCCTGGCACCGACCGTGCTGCTGGCCTGCGCGGTGGTCAGCGCCCTGCCCGGGTTGGTGCTGCGGCTGACCCGTCGCCGTCCGACACCGCCGAGCGACCGGGTCGACGGGACCAATGGCCCCCGGTCCCTTACCTTCCGCCCCTGACCGTCCGGCCCGCACCGCAGGAGGATGAAGACGGAACTAAGGAGGACGTGATGACCAACAGATCCGGTGCCCCCGTGGTGGTGGCTGTGGACGGCTCGACATCGGCGCTGGAGGCGGTGCGGTTCGCCGCCCGGGAGGCCGCGACGCGGGGCCGCCCGCTGCGGGTGGTGCACGCGTTCATCTGGTCGCTCTACGGCGTGTCGTTGGAGCCGGCGCCGGGCGCTCCCGTCAACGCCGGGTTCCGGCACCAGGCGGAGCAGTTGGTCGCCGAGGCGGTGACCGAGGCCAGCAAGGTCGCACCGGAGCTCGCCGTCACCGGCGCGATCGTCGAGGGCGCGCCCACGCCGATGCTGCTGGTCGAGGCCCGGGACGCGGCGCTGCTGGTGCTCGGCAGCCGGGGCCTGGGCGGCTTCGGCGGGCTGCTGATCGGCTCGGTGGCGGTGCAGGTCTCCGCCCGCGCCGACTGCCCGGTGCTGGTCGTCAAGGGTGAGGCCCGCGCCGACGGGCCGGTCCTGGTCGGGGTCGACGGCTCGGACCTCTCCGCCCAGGCGTTGGGGTTCGCCTTCGAGGAAGCCTCGTTGCGCGGCACCGATCTGGTGGCGGTGCACGCCTGGATCATCCCGGCGGCGCCGAGCGACCTTCTGCCGATAGCGAACGACGTGGAAGCGCTCATCGCCGAGGAGGAGCGGGTGCTCGCCGAGGCGATCGCCGGTTGGTCCGAGCGCTACCCCGACGTGCCGGTGCGGCGCCGAGTGGCGTACGGCGCACCGGCGCGGATGCTGGTGGAGGAGTCGGCCACGGCGCAGCTCACCGTGGTCGGTGCACGCGGCCGTGGCGCGCTGGCCGGCATGCTGCTCGGCTCGGTGAGCCACACGGTGCTGCACCACTCGCACAGCCCGGTGGTCGTCGTTCGGCACCGCCGCGAGGATCGCAAGGACTGACCCCTCGTACCGTCCGCGCCGGCCACTCCCCCTCGGCCGGCGCGGACCCACGTCCGGTGTCACGTCACCCGCCCGGCCGGCGCGTTCGGTCGGCCGGTGCCGGCGCGTTCGGCGCCGTGACGGCTGCGCACCGCCGACAATGGGCTGACCGACCCAGGGAGTGCCGATGAACCGACCTGTCGTGGTGGGCGTGGACGGATCGCAGTCCAGTCTCGTCGCCGCGGAGCACGCCGCCCGCGCCGCCCTGCTCCGGTCCCGAACGCTGCGCCTGGTGCACGGCTATCTGCATCCGTTCGGCTACGGCGTCCCGCTCAACCCGTACGAACTCGGGGTGCCGGTGCCCTCCGAGGAGGCGCAGAAGATGTTGGAGCGCACGGCGGCCGAGCTGACCGACCGGTGGCCCGGCCTGGTCGTCGAGGTGCGCCAGGTCGCCGGCGGCCCCGGCATCACCCTGATCGAGGAGTCCCGCCAGGCCGAGTTGGTAGTCGTGGGCAGTCGAGGGCTGGGCGGGTTCGCCGGGCTGCTGCTCGGCTCGGTCGGCACGCAGGTGGCCGCGCACGCGCACTGCCCGGTGCTGGTGGTCCGCCCGGACGAACAGCCGATCTCGGTGGACGCTCCGGTGCTCGTCGGCGTCGACGGGTCCGAGTCGTCCCGGCTCGCCGCGGGCTACGCCGCCGACGAGGCCGCCCTACGGGACGTGCCGCTGGTGCTGGTGCACGTCGGCCCTGCGGACGAGGAGCGGACGGTGCCGGAGGAGATCGAGAAGTCGCAGGCCGCGCACCAGGCCGACACGGTACGGCTGCTCGCCGACGCCTCCGCCGCCGTTCGCGCCGAGCATCCCGACCTGGTGGTGCGTGAGCATCCGGTCCGCGCGGCCGGCGCGGCCCAGGGGCTCGTCGAGGTCAGCGGCACGGCGTCGCTGCTGGTCGTGGGCACCCGGGGCCGGGCCGGCTTCGCCGGGCTGCTGCTCGGCTCGGTCAGTCAGGCGGCGATCCAGCACGCGCACTGCCCGGTGCTGGTCGCCCACCCCTACCCGGTCAGCTGACCGGTGTGTCGTCGGATCGACCGAGCATCTGTAGAAAGTCGGTGGTGAGGGCGAACGGGTCGGCGGGGCCGCTGGCCGGCGGTCGACGCTCGATCTGGTCGGCCAACTCCCCGGCGGCACGCCGGATCCGGCCGCGCAACGCGCCGTCGGCGGTGCCGTCCGACCAGTCTTCCGGTGCGGCGAAGACGGCGGTCGGGACCACCACCGAACGGAGGTAGGCGAACATCGGGCGGACGGCGTGTTCCAGTGCCAGCGAGTGCCGGGCGGTGCCGCCGGTCGCCCCGATCAGCACCGGCCGGTCGACCAGCGAACCCGAATCCAACACGTCGAAGAAGGACTTGAACAGCCCGTTGTAGGAGGCGCTGAAGATCGGGGTGACGGCGATGAGCCCGTCGGCCCCGGTGACCGCGTCGATGACCTCACGCAGCGCCGCCGGCGGGAACCCGGTGAGCATGTTGTTCACCACGTCGTGGGCGTACTCCCGCAGGTCGACGACGTGCAGCTCCACCTCGGAGCCGCGCCGGACCAACTCGTCGCGGGTGGCCGCGGCGAGCTGGTCGGCGAGCAGCCGGGTCGACGAGGGCTGACTCAGCCCCGCCGAGACCACGGCCAGGGTGCGGCGGGTCATCGGGTCGCCCCCTCCGGCGCCTTGCCCGTCACGTCGTCGACGGCGTGCACGGTGCTGTCCTTGGCGCCACCGGCGGCGGCGACCATCGCGGCGTGGGTGGGAGCCTCCGGCACGTGCGCCGGACGCAGCGCCGCGAACTCCTTACGCAGCACCGGCACCACCTCCTCGCCGAGCAGGTCGAGCTGCTCCAGCACGGTCTTCAGGGGCAGCCCGGCGTGGTCCATCAGGAAGAGCTGCCGCTGGTAGTCGCCGACGTACTCCCGGAAGCCGAGCGTGCGGTCGATGACCTGCTGCGGGCTGCCCACGGTCAGCGGGGTCTCCCGGGTGAACTCCTCCAGCGACGGCCCGTGCCCGTAGACCGGGGCGTTGTCGAAGTACGGACGGAACTCCCGGACCGCGTCCTGCGAGTTGCGCCGCATGAACACCTGCCCACCGAGACCGACGATGGCCTGGTCGGCGGAGCCGTGGCCGTAGTGCGCGTACCGCTGGCGGTAGAGCGCGATCATCCGCTGGGTGTGCTCCTTGGGCCAGAAGATGTGGTTGGCGAAGAAACCGTCGCCGTAGTACGCGGCCTGCTCGGCGATCTCCGGGCTGCGGATCGAGCCGTGCCAGACGAACGGGGGCACGCCGTCGAGCGGGCGCGGCGTCGAGGTGAACGACTGCAGGGGGGTGCGGTACTTGCCCTTCCAGTCGACCACGTCCTCGCGCCAGAGCCGGTGCAGCAGGTCGTAGTTCTCGATCGCGAGCGGGATGCCGGCGCGGATGTCCTTGCCGAACCACGGGTAGACCGGGCCGGTGTTGCCGCGGCCCATCATCAGGTCCACCCGGCCGCCGGACAGGTGCTGGAGCATCGCGTAGTCCTCGGCGATCTTCACCGGGTCGTTGGTGGTGATCAGCGTGGTCGCGGTGGACAGCAGCAGCCGCTCGGTGCGCGCCGCGATGTAGCCGAGCATGGTGGTCGGCGAGGAGGGCACGAACGGCGGGTTGTGGTGCTCGCCCGTGGCGAAGACGTCCAGGCCGACCTCTTCGGCCTTGAGCGCGATGGCGACCATCGCCTTGATCCGCTCATGCTCGGTCGGCTCCCGACCGGTGGTCGGGTCGACCGTGACGTCACCGACGGTGAAGACTCCGAACTGCATGACCAGCTCCCTGCGTGTAGAACCGGGTCATTCGTGGTGCCCGGACGCAGCTCTCAACTTATTTGACGACGCAACTATTCCGAAGGCGGCACGTCTCGGGGTGGCGCGGGTCACCTCCAACAGCGGACAGACGGGACCGAACGGGGCTTCGCCGCCGGGCTCAAGCCGGCCGTGACGTCGCTGGCGGCGGCCTGCTGGGTGGTCAGGTCTCGCGGGCATCGACCGCCCGCGACCTCAGCCGCCCGCGACCTCAGCCGCCCGCGACGTCAGCCGCCCGCCACCGACGGCAACACCTGCACCTCGGCCTCGTCGCCGACCGGGGTGGCCAGACCGCCGGAGTGCCGGCAATCCTCACCGTCGACGAAGACGTTGACGTAACGGCGCAGCTCGCCGCGCTCGTCACGGATGCGCCGGGACAGCCGCGGATGATGGGCGGCCACCTCGTCGAGGACCGCCCGCAGCGTCCCGGCGGCGGTGACGCTCAGCCGACTGGCACCACCGGCCTCGCCGCGCAGCGGGCCGGGCAGCAGCACGGTGACCATCTCAGACCGCCGCGGCGCGAACGCAGAGCACGTCGGGCAGGTGCGCGGCCACCAGGGACCAGGAGTCACCCTCGTCGCGGCTGGCGTAGACCTCGCCGGAGCGGGTGCCGAAGTAGACGCCACCCGGGGTGGCCTCGTCGGCGCACATCGCATCGCGCAGCACCGCCGGATAGAACGGCCCCTCGGGCAGCCCCACCGACAGCGGCTCCCACTTGCCGCCCGCGTCTGCGGAACGGAACACCCGGCAGCGGTGGTCGGTGGGGAACCGCTCGCTGTCGGCCACCAACGGGAAGGTCCACACCATGCCGCCCCGCCCCGGGTGGGCCACCATCGGGAAGCCGAAGTCGCTGGGCAGCCCGTCGGCGATCGAGGACCAGGTGCGGCCGTCGTCGTCGGAGCGGTAGACACCGTGGTGGTTCTGCGCGTAGAGCCGCTCGGGGTTGCCGGCGTCCCGGGCGACCTTGTGCACGCACTGGCCGAACTCCGGCCACTCGTCGGGCATGAAGTAGGCACGGATGCCGGTGTTGCCCGGGGCCCAGCTCGCCCCGGCGTCCTCCGAGCGGTAGACCCCGCCGGTGGACATGGCGACCAGCAGCCGGGCCGGGTCACGCGGATGGGGCAGCACGGTGTGCACGGCCTGGCCGCCGAAGCCGGCCTCCCACTGGGGGCGGTGCGGGTGGTCCCAGAGGGAGCGGACCAGCTCGAAGCTGCGGCCACCATCGGTGGACCGGAACAGCGCGGACGGCTCGGTGCCGGCCCAGACCACGTCCGGCTGGTCGGGACCGGCCGGCATCAGCTGCCAGACCCGCCCGAGGGAGACGCCAGTGTCGGCCGGAAACGCGACCGGCGCCTCGTCGGGCTCGTCCCAGGAGGCGCCGAGGTCTTCGCTGGTGGCGACGCTGGGCCCGAAGTGCGAGCTGGTCACCCCGGCGAGCAGGCGCGGGGTGGAGCGACGGGTGTCGACCGCGACCGAATAGACACCGGTCATCGGGAAGTGCGGGCCGGTGATCTCCCAACTGCGCCGGTCGTCGGTGCTGGTGGCGAGAAACAGTCCCTTGGCCGTGCCGATCGCGAGCAGTGTTGCCATGACGTCCTCCGAACCGTCGGTGAGCAGGTGCGGTGATTATGGCCACACCCCCCGACACGTTCGTGGGACACACGCCCGGGGATCAGCGCCGGGTGCGGGGCACGTGTCGCCGGTACGCGCTGACCGTCGGGTCGCCGTCGAGCCAGAACCGCCACGGCAGGTCATGCGCGCCGGTCACGCCGACCCGCGGACCGGCGACCACCGTCTCCGGCGGCACCGGCCGCGTCGGCGGACGCAACCGGACCGGACCGTCGCCCAGCAGATACCCGCCGTACGCGGAGCGGTCGATGCCGAGCGTGGCGCAGAGCCGGGCCGGCCCACGGGCGAGGTCCACGTCCCGGCGTACGGCCGGCCGGCGGTCGCGAGCCGTGGCCAGGCCGTCGACCACCTCCCCGGCGCGCAGCAGCACGGCGGAGGCCTCCCCCTCGACACCGGTCACCACGTTCATGCACCAGTGCATCCCGTAGGTGAAGTAGACGTACGCGTGCCCGGCCGGGCCGAACATCACCGCGTTGCGCGGGGTGCGCCCCCGGTGGGCGTGCGAGGCCTGGTCCCCGGCCATGCCCGCGTACGCCTCGACCTCGGTGATCCGGACGGTGACGCCTCCCGCGTGCAGCTCGCAGCCCAGCAGCCCGCGGGCGGCCGGCAGCAGCGGGCCGGCGAGCAGGTCGGCCAGTGCCGCCGGGTCGGCGTCGGTGGCGTTGTCACCGCGCAAGTCGGTGGCGTGGTCACCGGGCAACAGGTCCATGGCCCGACGGTACCCAGCCGGGGGGCGATCGCCACGTACAACCGCTCACGGTTTAAACGTTCTGTTGACAATGTTGTGTTGAGGGTGTGTGCTCGGGACATGACGACGAACGACCCGTTCACCGCGCCGCACCCGGCCCACGCCCGTGCCCACCGCACCCACGAGGCACTCCAGCGGATCAGCGACCGGCACGCCGGCACCGACGCACAGCGGTCGCGCTGGGCCCACCCGTACGTGCTGGACCCGTGGGAGGCGGTCGCCCTGGTCACCGCGCTGGCCGCCGGCGGGGCCGAGCGGGAGCCGACGGAGGAGCCGGTCGACGCCGCCGACCTGACCGCCGCGCTGACCCTGCTGCCGCACGTCCGCGCCGAGCTGGACGCGCTGGAGGCCGGGCTGATGACGCTGGCCCGCGACCGAGGGCTGACCTGGCAGGCCATTGCGTACGGGCTGGGGCTGGGCAGCGCACAGGCGGCCCGGCAGCGCTACGAGCGGGTCGCCGCCCGCTCGGCCGAGCAGACCGGCTGACCGCGCACCCCGCGACCGCACCCGCACAAGCAGGCCGCGACCCGGCGCGCACCGCAGCCGCGACGAGACGCGCAAACCGGCACGCCGCGTGCCTGCGGGCGGCGGGACGGGCACACTGTGCGCACGACGAGGAGGCACCCATGGAGCGCGCGGACATGCTGGCGTACTGCCTGGCCAAGCCGGGGGCGTGGCTGGACCAGCCGTGGGAGGGCGACGAGGTGGTGAAGGTGGGCGGCCGGATCTTCGCGTTCCTCGGCAACGGTGGCGGCGAGCCGACGGTCGGTATCAAGTGCGGGCCGACCCGGGAGGTCGCCGACGAGTGGCTGCACCGGCACCCCGACGACGCCCGGGTGATGGCGTACATCGGTCGGTCCGGGTGGAACACGCTGCGGCTCAACGGCGGGATCGACGCCGACGAGCTCACCGAGGCGGTCGACGCGTCGTACGACATGGTGGTTGCCAAGCTCCCCAAGCGGGAGCGCCCGACGGCCTGAACCGGCCGCGGCGCCGGCGGAACCCGCCGACGCCGCGACGAGGTCAGCGCGGAACGACCCGTTCGGTGGCCCACTCCCGCCAGCCGGCCAGCCGGTCCGCCGCGTCGGCGAGCTGGTCGGCGACCGGGCCGGGGCCGGTGGAACCGGGGGTGGTGCGGGCCGCGAGGGCCGAACGGACCGAGAGCACGTCGCGCACCGACGGGTCGAGGTGCTCGCTGATCGCGGCCAGGTCCTCGTCCGAGACGTCGTTCAGCTCGCACTCCCGGGCCGCGCAGAGCGCCACCAGCCGGCCGGTGATCTCGTGCGCGTCCCGGAACGGCACGTTGCGCCGGACCAGCCAGTCGGCGACCTCGGTCGCGAGGGAGAAGCCGACCGGGGCGGCGGCGACGAGGCGGTCCACCCGGACCGTCATCGTGGAGATCATTCCCGCCAGGGCCGGCAGCAGCAGCTCCAGGGTGTCGACGGCGTCGAAGGCCGGCTCCTTGTCCTCCTGCATGTCCCGGTCGTAGGTCATCGGCAGGCCCTTGAGCATGGTGAGCACTGTCACCAGGCCACCGACGAGACGCCCGGACTTGCCGCGCGCCAGCTCTGCGATGTCCGCATTCTTCTTCTGCGGCATGATCGACGAGCCGGTGGCGAACGAGTCGTCCAGCTCGACCCAGCCGAACTCGTGCGACGTCCAGAGCACCACCTCCTCGCCAAGCCGGGACAGGTGCACCCCGATCATGGCTGTGGTGAAGAGGAACTCGGCGACGAAGTCCCGGTCGGCGACCGCGTCCATCGAGTTGGCGAACGACGTGCGGAAGCCCAGCTCCTTGGCCACGGCCACCGGGTCCAGCGGCAGGCCGGAGCCCGCCAGCGCGCCCGCACCGAGCGGGCTGACCGCCGCCCGGTGGTCCCAGTCACGCAGCCGCTCCAGGTCACGCAGCAGCGGCTGCACGTGGGCGAGCAACCAGTGCCCGAACGTGACCGGCTGGGCGTGCTGGAGGTGGGTCATGCCGGGCGCGGCGGTGTCGATGTGCCGCTCGGCCTGCTCGACCAGCGCCTCGGCCAGCTCGACGAGGCGGCTGGCCACACCCCGGGCGTGGTCCCGCAGATAGAGCCGCAGGTCCGTGGCGACCTGGTCGTTGCGGGACCGGCCGGCGCGCAGTTTGCCGCCGAGGCTGCCGAGGCGCTCCAGCAGGCCGCGCTCCAGCGCGGTGTGCACGTCCTCGTCCTCGATGGTGGGGCGGAACGCCCCGGAGGCGCAGGCGGCCTCCAGGTCGTCCAACGCGGCCAGCATGCGGCCCAGCTCCTCCGGGTCGAGCAGGCCGGCGCCGGCCAGGACCCGGGCGTGCGCCCGGGAACCAGCGATGTCGTACGGGGCCAGGCGCCAGTCGAACTGCACGCTCACCGACAGTCGGGCGAGCGCCTCGGCGGGGCCGCCAGCGAACCGGCCACCCCACAGGCTCGTGCGGTTGGTGGCGGCACTGTTCTCGGTCAGGCTCTTGTCGTCCACGTCGCCCATCATTGCTCTGCCTGCCCTTCGCTCGCGACTGCGGGGCTCACTCGCTGCGCTCTCTCACTCCGCGCGCTCGCACGTGTCACTGTCCCCCACCGCCCAGCCGGGCGTCCCGAGCGGCGGCCATCCGACTCGGCAGGCCCCACAACTGCACGAAGCCCTTGGCCAGGGACTGGTCGAAGGTGTCGCCGGTGTCGTAGGTGGCCATCCCGAAGTCGTAGAGGCTCGCCTCGGAGCGCCGACCCGTCACGGTGGCCCGGCCGCCGTGCAGGGTCATCCGCACCTCACCGCTCACGTGCCGCTGCGCGTCGTCGATGAACGCGTCCAGCGAGTCCTTCAGCGGCGAGAACCACAGGCCGTCGTAGACCAGCTCGCCCCAGCGCTGGTCGACGCTCCGCTTGAAACGGGCAAGGTCGCGTTCCACGGTCACCGCCTCCAGCTCCTGGTGGGCGGTGATCAGCGCGATCGCGCCGGGCGCCTCGTACACCTCGCGGCTCTTGATGCCGACCAGGCGGTCCTCGACCATGTCGAGCCGGCCGACGCCCTGGGCGCCGGCACGCCGGTTCAGCTCCAGGATCGCCTGGTACGGGGTGACCGTCTCACCGTCGATCGCCACCGGCACACCGCCGTCGAAGGTGATCACGACCTCGTCGGCGTCGCGGTCCGACGCCGGGTCGGCAGTGTACGAGTAGAGGTCCTCGACGGGGGCGTTCCAGATGTCCTCCAGGAACCCGGTCTCCACCGCCCGACCCCACAGGTTCTGGTCGATGGAGTAGGGGGACTTGGCCGACACGTCGATCGGCAGCCCCTTCTCCTCGGCGAAGGCGATCGCCTTGTCCCGGGTCCAGGCGAAGTCCCGGGCCGGCGCGATGATCTTCAGGTCGGGGGCGAGCGCGTTCAGGCCCACCTCGAACCGGACCTGGTCGTTGCCCTTGCCGGTGCAGCCGTGCGACACGATCGTGCCGCCGTGCTTGCGCGCCGCCGCCACCAGGTGCTTCACGATCAGCGGCCGGGACAGTGCCGACACCAGCGGGTAGCGGTCCATGTAGAGGGCGTTGGCCCGGATGGCCGGCAGGCAGTAGTCGGCGGCGAACTCGTCGCGCGCGTCGACCACCTCCGACTCGGCGGCGCCGCAGTCCAGGGCACGCTGCCGGATCGCGTCGAGGTCCTCGCCGCCCTGACCGACGTCGACCGCGACCGCGATCACCTCGGCACCGGTCTGCTCGGCCAGGTACGGAATGGCGACGGAGGTGTCCAACCCTCCGGAGTACGCGAGCACGACCCGCTCGGTCATGATGCGGTGTTCCCTTCGGCGTTGTCTTCCCGTCGGGCCCAGCCGGCGAGCTTCTCGCCGAGCGCGGCCCCACCGACGGCCTCGCGGGCCACGACGAGGATGGTGTCGTCGCCGGCGATGGTGCCGACGATCTCGGGCAGGCCCGCTCGGTCCAACGCGCTGGCCAGGTACTGGGCTGCGCCCGGCGGGGTACGCAGCACCGCGATGTTGCCGCTGGAGTCGACGCCGTTGAGCAGCTCGTGCAACAGCCGCATCAGCCGCGCCGGCGCGGCCTCGGCGTCGCGCAACGGCCGTTTGCCGTCCTCGGGGATCAGGTAGACGGCCGGGCCGTCGCCGCCGCGCACCTTGACCGCGCCCAACTCCTCCAGGTCCCGCGAGAGGGTGGCCTGGGTGACGCCTACGCCGTCGGAGGCGAGCAGGTCGGCCAGCTCGGTCTGCGACCGGATCGCCTTGTCGCGGATCAGCTCCACGATCCGGGCGTGCCGGGCCGCGCGGGTCAACGGTGCGGTCATCGGGACTCCCCCGTCGCGGTGTCCAGCAGGAAGGTGAGCAGCGCCTTCTGCACGTGCAGGCGATTCTCCGCCTGGTCGAAGACCGCGCTCTGCGGGCCGTCGAGCACCTCGTCGGTGATCTCCTCACCGCGGTGCGCCGGCAGGCAGTGCAGCACGATCGCGTCCGGTGCGGCCTGGCCGAGCAGCTCCTTGTTGACCTGGTACGGCAGGAACGGCGTGATCCGGTCCAGCCCGTCGGACTCCTGCCCCATCGAGGTCCAGGTGTCGGTGGCGAGCACGTCGGCGTCGCGTACCGCCTGGGCCGGGTCGGTCAGCACCCGCACCGACCCGCCGGTCTCGGCGGCGATCCGGGCCGCCGCGTCCACCACGCCCGGGTCGGGCGCGAACCCGGCCGGACCGGCGACCCGGACGTGCATGCCGGCCATCGCCCCGGCCAGCAGGTACGACTGCGCCATGTTGTTCGCGCTGTCCCCCACGTAGGTCAGGGTGCGACCGGCCGTGCCGCCACAGCGCTCCCGGATGGTGAGCAGGTCGGCCAGCAGCTGGCACGGGTGGAAGCCGTCGGTGAGCGCGTTGACAACCGGCACGCTGGCGCCCGCCGCCACCTCGGCGATCCGGTCGTCGCCGTGGGTGCGCAGCACGATCGCCGCGACGTAGCGGGACAGCACCCGCCCCGCGTCGGCGAGGGCCTCGCCCCGGCCGAAGTGGGTGACCTGCGTGTCCACGACCAGCGGGTGCCCACCCAGTTCGGCGATGCCGACGTCGAACGAGATCCTGGTCCGCAGGCTCTGCTTGTCGAAGAGCACCGCCACCGAGCGAGGGCCGACCAGCGGCCGGTGGCCGAACCGGTCCGCCTTCATCCGCGCCGCCAGGTCGAGGACCGTGGACTGCTCGGCGGGCGAGAGGTCGTCGTCGCGCAGGAAGTGCCGGGTCATCGAGTCGTCCCCGTCGTGGTGGTCAGCGTGGAGGGTTCGCCCGCCGTGCCGGCGGCCGCCGGGGTCGTCGCGTCCAGTGCGGCGGGCAGCGCGGCGAGGAAGGTGTCCACCTGCGCGGCGGTGAGGATCAGTGGCGGGGCCAACCGGAGCACTGTCGGCTGCACCGGGTTGACCAGGAAGCCGGCCTCCCGCAGGGCCTCGGCCAGCACCGCCGCCACCGGCGCGGTGAGCGCCACACCGAGCAGCAGCCCCTCGCCGCGTACGCCGGCGATCAGCGGATGGCCCAGCGACTCGATGCCGCGGCGCAGCCGCTCGCCGACCCGCTTGACGTTGTCGAGCAGGCCCTCGTTGGCGATGGTCGCCACCACGGCGAGCGCCGCCGCGCAGCTGACCGGGTTGCCGCCGAAGGTGGTGCCGTGCGAACCGGGGGTGAGCAGGTCGGCGGCCGGGCCGAAGGCCAGCGTGGCACCGATGGGCAGCCCGCCGCCCAGACCCTTGGCGAGGGTGACCACGTCCGGCTCCACGCCCTCGGCCTGATGCCTGAACCAGTGCCCGGTGCGGCCCATGCCGGTCTGCACCTCGTCGAGGACCAGCAACGCGCCGTGCCGCGCGGTGATCCGCCGGGCCGCGGCCAGGTAACCGGCCGGCGGGACGACCACACCGTTCTCACCCTGGATCGGCTCCAGGATCAGCATCGCGGTGGCCTCGGAGACGGCCGCCTCCAGGGCGGCGACGTCGCCGTAGTCGACGTGGGTCACCTCGCCGGGCAGCGGCCGGAACGGATCGGCCTTGGCCGGCTGGCCGGTCAGCGCGAGCGCGCCCATGGTGCGGCCGTGGAAGCCGCCCCCGGTGGCCACCACGTGCGTGCGGCCGGTACGCCGGGAGAGCTTGAACGCCGCCTCGTTGGCCTCCGCGCCCGAGTTGGAGAAGAAGACCCGACCGGGCCGGCCGGCGAGCGCCAACAGCAGCTCGGCCAGGGCCACCGGCGGCTCCGCGACGAAGAGGTTGGAGACGTGCCCGAGGGTCGCGACCTGCTTCGACACCGCCGCCACCACGGCCGGGTGGGCGTGACCGAGGGCGTTCACCGCGATGCCACCGACCAGGTCCAGGTATTCGCGGCCGGCGTCGTCGACCACCACGGCACCGGCGCCGGAGACCAGCGCCAGCGGCGGCGTGCCGTAGTTGTCCATCATGGACTGCTTCCAGCGCTGCGCCAACGTGCTCACGACGCGACCATCCCGTCTCCCGGCACCACCATCGTTCCGAACCCTTCCGAGGTGAAAACCTCAAGCAACGTCGAGTGCGCCACCCGACCGTCGACGACGTGCGCGGCCGGCACTCCCCCACGCACCGCGCGCAGGCAGGCCTCCATCTTCGGCACCATCCCCGACTCCAGACTGGGCAGCAGCTTCGCCAGGTCGTCCGCGGCGATCTCGGAGACCAGGCTGGTCGTGTCCGGCCAGTCCGCGTACAGGCCGGCCACGTCGGTGAGGACGACCAGCTTGCGGGCCCGCAACGCGATCGCGAGCGCGGCGGCGGCGGTGTCCGCGTTGAGGTTGTGCAGCACCCCGTCCACGTCCGGCGCCACAGTGGAGATCACCGGGATCCGACCGGCCTCGATCAGGTCGGTCACCGCGGACACGTCGATCGACTCGACGTCACCGACCTGGCCGACGTCGACCGGCAACCCGTCCACGTACGCCGGGCGGCGCACCGCGGTGAACAACCGGGCGTCCTCGCCCGACAGGCCCACGGCGTACGGGCCGTGCGAGTTGATCAGCCCGACCAGTTCGCGGCCGACCTGCCCGACCAGCACCATCCGGACGACGTCCATCGCCTCGGCCGTGGTCACCCGCAGGCCACCCCGGAACTCGCTGGCGATGCCGAGCCGGCCCAGCATGGCGGAGATCTGCGGACCGCCGCCGTGCACCACCACCGGCTTCAGGCCCGCGTAGCGCAGGAAGACCATGTCGGCCGCGAACGCCCGCTGCAACTCGGGATCGGTCATCGCGTTGCCGCCGTACTTGACCACGACCGTGGAGCCGGAGAAGCGTGCCAACCAGGGCAGCGCCTCGATCAGCGTCTCCGCCTTGACCTGGGCGCGAGTCAGGTCGCTGCTGAGACTCACCGTGCCGGCCTTTCGTTCGCGACTGCGGCACTCCGCTGCGCTGCGTTCCTCGCGCTCACGTGGAGTACGCCGAGTTCTCGTGCACGTACGCGTGGGACAGGTCGTTGGTCCAGATCGTCGCTGCCGACGTGCCCGCGTGCAGGTCGATCCGGATCGTCACGTCCCGCCCGGTGAGGTCGACCTTCGAGCGGTCCTCGGCGGCGGCGCCGCCCCGGCACACCCACACCCCGTTGACCGCCACGTCCACCTCGTCCGGCTCGAACGCGGCGGCGGTGGTGCCGACGGCGGCGAGGATCCGGCCCCAGTTGGGGTCGTTGCCGAACAGCGCGGTCTTGACCAGGTTGTTGCGGGCCACCGAACGGCCCACCTCGACCGCGTCGTCCTCGTCGGCGGCGCCCACCACGTCGATGGCGATCTGCTTGGTCGCCCCCTCGGCGTCGGCCACCAACTGCTGGGCCAGGTCGTGACAGGCCGCGGTGACGGCGGCGGCCAGCTCGGCCGGAGTCGGCTCGATGCCACTCGCACCGCTGGCCAGCAACAACACGGTGTCGTTGGTGGACATGCAGCCGTCGGAGTCGACCCGGTCGAAGGTGACCCGGGTCGCCGCGCGCAGTGCCTCGTCCAGCGCCGCCGGCCCGGCCACCGCGTCGGTGGTCAGCACGCACAGCATGGTGGCCATTCCCGGCGCGAGCATCCCGGCGCCCTTGGCCATGCCGCCGACCGTCCACCCGCTGCCCCGGGCCACTGTGGTCTTCGACCGGGTGTCCGTGGTCATGATCGCCTCGGCGGCGGCCACGCCGCCGTCGCGGGACAACCGCCGGATCGCCGAGCGGACACCGGGCAGCAGCTTCGGCATCGGCAGCCGCTCACCGATCAACCCGGTGGAGCAGACCGCCACCTCACCGGCGCCGAGGATCAACCGTGGGCTGACCGAGGTGAGCGCGGCGGCGGTGTGCTCGGCGGTGGCATGGGTGTCCTGGAAGCCGGCCGGGCCGGTGCAGGCGTTGGCGCCACCGGAGTTGAGCACCACCGCGCGGACCACACCGCCCTGCACGACCTGCTGGCTCCAGAGCACCGGCGCGGCCTTGACCCGGTTGGTGGTGAAGACACCGGCGACACCGGCGTCCGGGCCGTCGTTGACCACGAGCGCGACGTCCGCGCCACCACTGGCCTTGAGCCCCGCGGCCACTCCGGCCGCGCGGAACCCCCGAGGGGTGGTGACACTCATGGGCTGACTCCCCAGATCGACAGGCCCGTCGTCTCCGGCAGGCCGAGCATGAGGTTGGCGTTCTGCACGGCCTGACCGGCCGCGCCCTTGCCCAGGTTGTCCAGTGCGCTGAGCACGATCAACCGGCCCGAGTCGACGTCGACGGTGGCCTGCAGGTGACACGAGTTGGAGCCCAGCGTGGCGGCCGTGTGCGGCCAGCGGCCCTCCGGCAGCACGTGCACGAACGGCGCGTCGGCGTACGCCTGCGCCAACACCTGCTGCGGGTCGACACCGCGCGCCGGGACAGCGGTGACCGTGGCCAGGATGCCGCGCGGCATCGGCGCCAGGACAGGCGTGAACGACAGGCCGGTCGCGCCGGATGCCTGCTTGATCTCCGGCACGTGCTGGTGGGTGCCCACCCGGTACGGCGACAGGTCGCCCAGCACCTCGCTGGCCAGCAGGTGCGGCTTCGCCGCCCGACCCGCTCCGGAGGTGCCGGAGGCGGCCACGACCACCACGTCGGCGGGACTGGCCGCACCGTCGGCGATCAGCGGCGCGAGCGCCAGGGTGATCGCCGCGGCGTAGCAGCCGGTGTTCGCCACCCGGGTGGAGCCGGCGATCAGCTCCCGCTGACCGGGCAGCTCGGGCAGGCCGTAGGTCCACTGCCCGGCGTGCGTGCCGCCGTAGTACTGCGCCCAGGCGTACGGGTCGGCGAGCCGGTGGTCCGCGCCCAGGTCGACGATGCGCACCTCGGCCGGCAACTGGGACGCGAGGGCAGCCGACTCGCCGTGCGGCAGGGCCAGGAAGACCAGGTCCGCGTCGGCGAGCGTCGCCGGGTCGGTCTGGCCGAGCACCAGGTCGAGCCCGGTGAGCTGCGGGTGCACCACGTCGACGCGGTGACCGGCCTGGCTGTGCGCGGTGGCGGCAACCAGGTCGAACTCCGGGTGCCCGGCGACCAGGCGCAGCAACTCACCCCCGGCGTAGCCGCTCGCACCGGCGACCGCGACTCGGATCCCCATACTCACCTCCGCATGACTATGCAGAAAAGATTAACAAGGGCGACTCACGAGTGCAAGTTCATGCAGCCCTCTGCATGGCAATGTACCGGTGCCGTCGCCGGCGAAACGCCTGAGTCAACGTTCAGCTAAATCGTCTGAGGCGGCATTCAATCGACTAGCATGACTTTCTGACGGTGGTGGCCCGGCCTGCCCGGTCCGCGTGGGGGCACCTGACGGAGGACGCGGTGGGGCTGTCGTTCGAGATCCTCGGTCCGGTCCGGCTGCGTCGCGACGGGCAGACCCTGCGGGTGCCGGCCGGCCGGCCCACAGCCTTTCTGGTCACCCTCCTGCTCCAGGCCGGCCTGGCGGTCCCGGTCGATCGGCTGCGCGAGGAGCTGTGGGGCAGACGACCCCCGGCCTCCGCCGTGGCCAACCTGCGCAGCCACGCCAGCCAGCTACGCCACCTGCTCGACTCCCCCGACGAACTGCCCCGACTGCCCGCCGAGCACGGTGGGTACCTGCTCCGCGTCGAACCGGGTGAACTGGACGCCACCGAGTTCGAACGACTCGCCACCGACGGCCACGCTGCCCGAATCAGCGGCGAACACGAACTGGCCACCACCCTGCTGAGCCGCGCGCTCGCGCTCTGGTCACCGACCGAACCGCCCCCGGCGTACGGGCCGGCGACCGCGGCCGCCTTCGACCGGCTGCGGGAGCGGCGCGCCGGCGCCCGGGAGACGTACGCGGCCTGCCGCCTCGACCTGGGCGACCGGGGCACACCGGAGCTGCTGACCCTGCTGCGCCAGCACCTCGTGGAGCACCCGCTGCGCGAACCGGCGTGGGCGCTGCTGATGACCGCGCTGCATCGCGCCGGCGACCATGCCGGCGTGGTGCATACCTACCAGGCGGCCTGCCGGGCACTCGACGGCGAACTGGGCGTGGCTCCCGGGCCCGAGCTGACCGAGCTGTACCGCTCGGTGCGCCGCCAGGAGCGCCGGACGGCGGTCCCGACCCGGCGGCCCGGCGGCACACCGCCCCGGCATCGCGCCGTCGCGTCGCGGGTGCCGCACGAGCTGCCCTGCCCCGCCGCGTCGTTCGTCGGCCGCCGGGCAGAGCTGGCCCGGCTGTGCCAGGCGCTGGTCGACGCCCGGCGGCAACCGGTCACCGTGGCCGTTTACGGCATGGCGGGCACCGGCAAGTCGGCACTGGCGCTGCGTGCCGCAGCAGCGGCGCTGGACGCCTTCCCGGACGGCCAGCTCCACCTCGATCTCGGCGGGTCGGTCGCCGACGCCCCACCGCCGCCGTTGCAGGTCGCCACCCGGGTGCTCCGGGCCCTGCACCCGGGCGCCGACGAACCGGAGCCGACCAGCGTCGCCGAGGCGCGCGCCCGCGTCCGGTCCCTGCTGTTCGACCGACGGGTGCTGCTGGTGCTCGACAACGCCGCCGACGCCACCCAGGTCGACGGCCTGCTGCCGGTCCGCGGCGGGTGCGCGCTGCTGGTCACCAGCCGCAACCCGGTCACCACCGGCGACGCCCCCGGCCTACGGCTCGATCCGCTGCCCGCCGCCGACGCGATGGCGATGCTGCGGGCCACCGCCGGTGACCGGACGGTGGACGCGGAGCCGGAGGCGGCCTCGGCGGTGGTCAACCTCTGCGAGCGGCTGCCGCTCGCATTGCGCACCGCGGCCGGCCGGCTGACCGAGGGACCGCACTGGTCGCTGACGCGGTTGGCGCGGCTGCTGCGCGACGAGCGGTACCGGCTCGCCGAGACCGGTCTCGGGCCCCGGCTCAGCGCCAGCTACCACCGGCTCGGGTCGGCAGCGCCGGTCTTCCTCCGGCTCGGCCGAGCCCACCCCGGGCCGGTCACCGCCGAACTGGCCGCCATGCTGAGCGGGGCTCCGCCCGAGGACGCGGCGCGGGCACTGGACCGGCTGGTCGCCGCGCAGCTCGCCGAGCCGGCCGGACCGGGCCGGTTCCACATCGGCGAACTCGTCCGGCTCTACGCCGCCGAACTCGCCGCCACCGAGGCGAGCGGTGACCTGGCCGGTCAGACCGGCGCCGGGGCGTCCTCCCGGTAACCGCGGGCCTGCAGGCCGAACAACCGGGCGTACCGCCCTGCGGCGGCGAGCAGCTCCCGGTGGTCACCCCGCTCGACGACCCGACCGTCGGCGAGCACCACGATCGTGTCCGCGTCGCGCACCGCGTTGAGCCGGTGCGAGATGAGCAGACTGGTCCGACCCCGGCGCAGCTCACCCAACCGGCGGTGCAGGTCGTGCTCGGCCTCGGCGTCCAGGCCGGAGCTGGGCTCGTCCAGAATCAGCAGGTCCCGCTCGGCCCGCAGGAACCCCCGGGCAAGCGCCACCCGTTGCCACTGACCGCCGGAGAGCACCACCCCGGCCTGCGGGTCGTCCCGGTCCGGGCCGTCGAAGAAGATCCGGGTCAGCAGGGTGTCGTAGCCGCGGGGCAGCGCGGTCAACGTGTCGTCGATGCCCGCATGCCGGGCGGCGGTTCGCAGCCGCTCCGGGTCCTCGCGCGCGCCCAGGTCACCCAACGCGATGTTCTCCGCCGCGCTGAGGTCGTACGGCATGAAGTCCTGGAACACCGCCCCCAGCCGCTCGCGCAGCTCCGCCGGATCGAACTCGCGCAGGTCGACCCCGTTCCACCGGATGCTGCCGCGCTCCGGGTCGTAGAAGCGGCAGAGGAGCTTGACCAGGGTGCTCTTGCCGGCGCCGTTCAGCCCCACCAGAGCGGTCGTGGCCCCGGCGCGCAGGTGCAGGTCCACACCCCGCAGCACCCACGGATGCTGCGGCGAGTAGCGGAACCACACATCGCGCAGCTCGATGCCCTCGGTCAGCGGTGGCACCGGCCGGGGGGTGGCCGGCACCGGCAGGTCCGTCTCGACGTGCGCCACCTGGTCGTAGTGCTCGAAGAGCAGCAGCGCCTGGTGGATCGCACCGAGCTGGACGACAAGGCTGCCCAGCGCACCCTGCACCCCCGGGATCGCGGCCAGGAAGATCACCACGTCGCCGGGGCTGAGCCCGCCCGCGCGGGCGACCGAGACGGTGTAGACCACCCCGATGCCCGCCACCGTCGCGCCGAGCAGGCCAAGCACCGCCTGGGCGCGCACCTCCCGGCGGTCCAGTTTCTGCTCCACCCGGTGCAGGTCGTGCAGCTCGTCGAGCATCCGGTCGCCGAAGAACCGGCCCAGACCGAACAGGCGCACCTCTTTGGCCGCCGGCACACCCACCAGCAGCTGGGCGAAGAACAGGTCCCGCCGTTGGAAGTGCTCCATCCGCAGCACCATCGCCGCGCGGGCCCGGTTGAGCCGTAGCTGCATCCAGAGTGTTGGCAGCGCGGCGAGCAGCACCAACGCCCCGATCAGCGGGTTGAGCATCAACAGGACGCCGAGGAACCCCGTCATCGCCAGTGCGCTCTGCACCGCGCCGAACGTGTTGCCGGTCAGCTGGGTGGGACCGAGGTGACCGGTCTGCTGGGCGGCCTGCAACCGGTCCTGGAACTCCGGATCCTCCAACCGCACCAGCCCGACGAGCCGCTGCACCGCGTCGTAGAGGCGGCGGCGCACCAGCCGCGACACCGCCCGCGACCGCTGCGCCGCCACGTAGGTGCGCAGGTGCGGCAGGACCGTGCCGAGCGCGGCGGCCATGGCGAGGCCGGCGGCGAGCGCGGTCAGCGGCACGCCGGCCGAGCCGCCACCGGTGAGCCGGTCCAGCACGAGCTTGGTGAGCGCCGCCACGAGGACCGGGGTCAAACCGGCCAGCACGGCGAGCAGCAGGTCCGTCGTAGTGCCCCCCGGGGCGGCCCGCCAGGTCAGCCCCAGTGCCGACCGGGCGTGCCGGGCAGCCCGCCGCGGTGCCAGCCGGGGGCCGCTCACCGCGCCACCGGCAGGTCCAACCGGGCGATGCCGAACGCCGTCGACGCCACGATGCCGCGCTCGTCGAGCAAACCGAACGCCGGGAACCCCTTCACCCCGAACGCCAGCGGAAGCGCGCCGGTGCCCGGCTCCACGAAGACGGTCGCCAGGCCGGTGAACCGCTCCGCGTACGGCTGGGTCTCCGGACCCTTCCCGACCACCACGATCCAGACGTGCTCCGCGCCGCCGGGCATCGTCCTTGCCCGGTCGACGAGCACCGGCAACTGCTCCTCGCAGTGCTCACAGCTCGGCGAGAGGAACGCCACCAGGGTCATCGGCGGCAGATCGGCGCGCGCGAGCACGCGACCATCCGCAGTGGTTGACACAAAGTCACCGGGGATCGAACCCACCTCCAGCATCACCGCCGGTGGTTGGCCCTGCTGGTCGCTGAGCAGGTCGGAGTGCTCGCGCAGCCGGCGGACCACACCGAGCAGCAGGACCAGGTTGAGCAGGCCGAGAGCGGCGACGAGGACGACGGCGACGGTCAACAGGGCCATGAGGGCTCCTTCGGGGTGCGGGGATACGAACCGGGGGTCAGTGCCGACCGGCCGGACGGGACTGTCGCGGCGACGTGGGGGCGAACAGGGCGACCAGGTCGTCGAGCCGGACCACCACTGCGGCGAGGGGAACCGCCACACCGACGGCGACCAGGACGGCCGACGCGGACGGCGGCGGCCCGGTGGCGGTGGCCCAGCCGAACAGGCCGAGCAGCGCCACCGCGGCGAGGGCGAGGTTGCGCCCGACGTGCCGGGGCCCGACCGGCGCGTCGGCGGCGCCGAAGCAGCGGCAGGCCGGCCGGGCACCCCGACGCAACGCCCCGACGATCGCGGCGGTGAGCACACCGAGCAGCCCGACGGCGAGCACCAGCCCGACGGGCACGGTCCGGGGGACGGCGAGCAGCACCACGACGGCGGCCTCGGCGGCCACCGCGACGCGGGCAGCGGGCACGGTCCAGCGGTCGGGCACGCCGAACTGGCCGACCGACCCGACGAAGGCGGCGAAACCCGCCCGGGTCCGCAGCTTGCCGACGACCGCGGCGAGGAACACCAGGGCCAGCAGCAGCCGTGCGGTCAGTTCCAGGGCTCGCATCCGTACGCACCTCCCATTGCCGGGAGGCCCACGCTAGAAGTGGCGGATACATCGCGGATACATCGACTGTTGCCGACCTCCGGCTCGGCTGTACCGGCGGTGTACCGACCCGCCGTAGCGTCCCGGCAACGATCCGTATCGAGGGGAGGTGAACGGATGTTCCGTCGACTGGAGAACCTGGGCGAGCGGATGCTCGGCGTGTTCGTACCCAAGGTGACGGCAGCCGCCGGCTGTCCGCCGGACCCGTACTGCGCGCTCTGTGGGACGTGCTACTTCAAGCGGTGCAGCACGAACCTGGCCTGCAAGACGACCTGCGGAAGCTGCGGTTACTACTGCAGCGCGGGCGCGAGCACGATGAGCGCTCTCTGCTGAGGCGCTGACGGCGTGCCACCCGGCCCGGGCCGGGTGGCACGCCGTTCCGCATGCCACCCGCGCCGACGGTCAGTCCGCGCGCGGTCGCGGCCGGACCACCACGCCGAGCACGTCCGGCTCCGGAATGTAGCCGCACTCACGGGAGTCGTAGCTCTGCGACGGGTTGTCGCCGAGCACCACCAGCCGACCGGCCGGCACGACCTGCTCGCCGCTCTGGCGCAGCAGCGGCACCCGGTCCACCGGCACCGGGTCACCGGGCACCGCGTACGCCCGCTTGATCAGCAGGCCGGGCGTGCCCGTCGCGTCGGGGCGGGTGGGTCGCCCGGCGGTCATCTCCGCCGGGGCGACCACCACGACGACGTCGCCGGCCCGGATCCGGGCCAGCGGCACGCGCCGGGCCAGCACCCGGTCACCGGAGCGCAGCGTCGGCTCCATGCTGCGCCCCACGACCGCGACCAGCAGCAGGTGCCGGCGGGCCCAGATCAGGGCGGCGGTGGCCACCGCGAACACGGCGGCCACCGCGAGCCATCCCAGCACCGGCACCGCTCAGGCGCCGCGCAGGGTGGCGCCGAGGCGCTCCGCCGCGACGGCGACCGCCGCGTCCCGTGCCGCGACCGCCTCCTCGACGGTGAGCGTCCGGTCCGGTGCCCGGAAGGTGAGCTTGTACGCCAACGAGCGGCGACCGTCACCGAGCTGCGCGCCGGAGTACACGTCGAACAGCCGCACGTCCTCCAGCAGCTCACCGGCGCCCGCCTCCAGCGCCCGGCGTACCTGCTCCGCCGGCACCGAGTCGTCCACCACCAGGGCCACGTCGATCAGCGCCGGCGGGAAGCCGGACACCGTCGGCGCGGGCGTCACCGGGGTCGGCGGCAGCGCGTCGAGGTCCAGCTCCATCGCGCAGGTGCGTCGGGGCAGCTCCAGCGCCGCGACGACCACCGGGTGCAGCTCACCGGCGTGCCCGACGACCGCGCCGTCGACCCGCAGCTCGGCGCAGCGGCCCGGGTGCCACGGCGCGTACTCGGCCGCCCGCACCTCGACCCGCTCGTCGGGAATCCCGGCGGCGTCGAGCACGTCACGGGCCGCCTCGATCGCGTCCGCCCAGCCGGCCGGTCGACCCGCACCCCACCAACCGGCGGGGTCGAGGTCGCCGGCGAGCACCACCGCGACGTGCACCGGCTGCGCCGGCACCACCGCGTCGGCGGCGGCGAACTCCGCGTCGGTGGGACGCCGGTCCACGCCCATCGCCGGCGGGCTGCCGGCACCGACGCGCGGGTGGAAGACCGCGCCGATCTCGTAGAGGGCGAGGTCGCGGTGACCTCGACCGAGGTTGCGCTTGAGGATGCCGAGCAGCGGGCCGAGCAGCGTGGTGCGCAGCAGCGGCTCCTCCTCGGACAACGGGTTGGCCAGCCGCACGGCGGGGCGACGCGGGTCGTCGGCCGCCAGGCCGAGCTGGTCGGCCAGCTCCGGCGACACGAACGGGTGCGCGAGCACCTCCACGTACCCCCGCTCAGCGAGGGACCCGGCGACCGCCCGGCGCCGACGTTGCCGCGGGGTCAGGCCGCGACCGGGGGGCGCGGTCGGCAGCACCGACGGCACCCGGTCGTACCCGTCGAGGCGGACCACCTCCTCGACCAGGTCGGCCGGGTCGGTCAGGTCGGGCCGCCAGGTCGGCGGGGTGACGCTCAGCGCCGTCCCGGCGCCGCTGGCCACGCCGACCGCGCCCGGGTCCTCGGACAACCGGTCCACGCCCTGCGCGACGGTGCAGCCGACCCGCTCCAGCAGGGCGACCACCCGCGCCGGCGGGTACTCCACGCCGACCCGCCGGGTGGGCAGGTCCGCAGGCAGGGTGATCGGGGTACGCGGACGGACGTGGTCGATGTCCAGGACCTCCGCGCCCGGGGTGCCACCGCCGTGCTCGGTGAGCAGCCGCACGGCACGTTCCAACGCGACCAGCGCCACGGCCGGGTCGACGCCCCGCTCCCAGCGCTTCGCGGCCTCGCTGAACAGCTTGTGCCGGCGGGCCGTACGCCCGACCATCGCCGGGTCCCAGTGCGCCGCCTCGAAGAGCACTGTGGTGGTGTCGGCGACGACCTCGCTGGTCTCGCCGCCCATCACGGCCGCGAGGGAGATCGGGCCACTGTCGTCGCAGATGACCATGTCGTCGGCGGTGAGCACCCGGTTGACACCGTCCAGGGTGGTCAGCTTCTCCCCCGCCTCGGCGCGACGGACCACCAGCGGCCCGACGACCCGGTCGGCGTCGAAGGCGTGCATCGGCTGGCCCAGCTCCAACATCACGTAGTTGGTGATGTCCACCGGCAACGAGATGCTGCGGATGCCGGCGGTGACCAGCCGCTGCTGCATCCACGACGGGGTGGGCGCGCTCGGGTCGACGCCCCGGACCAGGCGGGCGGTGAACCGGTCGCAGCCGACAGTGTCGCGGACCTCCACCGGGTACGCGGGTGTCTCGGTGCCGCTCGGCGCGGGCGCCAGGGCCGGGTCGTGCAGCGGCACGTCGAACGCGTGCGACAGCTCCCGGGCCAGACCCCGCAGGCTCAGCGCGTAACCCCGGTCGGGGGTGATCTCCAGATCGAGCACGACGTCGTCGAGGCCGACCACCGGGCGCGCGTCGTCGCCCGGCTTGGCCGTCACGCCCGGCCCCAGCACGATGATGCCGGAGTGGTCGTCGCCGAGACCCAGCTCCTTCGCCGAGCAGATCATGCCCGCGGAGTTGTGCCCGTACGTCTTGCGGGCGCCGATCGCGAACCCGCCGGGCAGCACACCGCCGGGCAGGATCACGACCACGCGGTCACCGACGGCGAAGTTGCGCGCCCCGCAGACGATCTCCTGCGGCTCCCCGGTGCCGTTGGCGTCACCCACGTCGACCCGGCAGAACCGGATCGGCTTCTTGAAGCCGGTGAGCTCCTCGATCTCGCGGACCTCACCGACGACGAGCTGACCGGTGACGGTGGCGGCCAGGTCCACCACGGACTCGACCTCGATGCCGAGGTCGACCAGGGCCTGCTCCAGGTCACCGGTGGGCAGGTCGGCGGGGAGGTCGACGTACTCCCGCAGCCAACTGACAGAAACTCGCATGACTTCAGACCACCGTTCCCGTGTCTCGTACCCGCATCGCCTACGCCCCGGTCCCGAGCGCGCGGCTGAACCGCACGTCGCCCTCGAAGAGGTGGCGGATGTCGCTGACCCCGTGCCGGACCATCAGGGTCCGGTCGATGCCCATGCCGAAGGCGAATCCGGAGTAGACCTCCGGGTCAACGCCGCAGGCGCGCAGCACCCGCGGGTTGACCATGCCGCAGCCGCCCCACTCGACCCACTGCGGGCCGTCGCGGTGCTCCGGGAACCACACGTCGAACTCCGCCGACGGCTCCGTGAACGGGAAGTAATGCGGCCGCCACCGGGTCTTCGCCTCCGGCCCGAACATCGCCCGGGCGAAGTGGTCGAGCGTGCCCCGCAGGTGCGCCATCGTGATGCCCTTGTCGACCACCAGACCCTCGGCCTGGTGGAACACCGGGCTGTGCGTGGCGTCGATCTCGTCGGTGCGGTAGACGCGGCCGGGCACGATCACGTAGATCGGCGGCTTGCGGCTGAGCATGGTGCGGGTCTGCACCGTCGAGGTGTGCGTTCGTAAAACAAGACCCGAGCCCGCTGAGCCGTCGGCGGATGCGATGTGGAAGGTGTCCATCAACCCGCGCGCCGGGTGGTCGGCGGGGATGTTCAACGCGTCGAAGTTGACCCACTCCAGGTCGACCTCGGGCCCCTCGGCCACCTCGTAGCCCATCCCGACGAACAGGTCGCTGATCGACTCCATCAGGACGCTCAGCGGGTGTCGGGCGCCCCGGGGACGCCGGTTGAAGGGCAGGGTGACGTCCACCCGCTCCTCGACCAGCACCCGCTGGGCCTGCTCGCGCTCCAGCACCTCGGCGCGGTCGGCGTACGCGGTCTCGATCGCCCGGCGGGCCTCGTTGACCCGCTTGCCGGCGTCGGACTTCGCGGCCGGCGGCAACGCGCCGATCTCGCGGCGGGCCAGCGAGACCGGGGACCGGTCACCGAGATGCACCGAGCGCAGCGCGGTCAACGCGTCCGGGTCGGCGGCGGCCGTGAACGCCTTCGTGGCGTCCGCGACAGCCTCGTCCAGGGCGGCGGGGTCGAGCAGGGCGACCTGCTTCGGGTCGTACGGATCGTTGCGGTAGCTCATGGCGTACGGGCACTCCCTCACGGCGGCGCCAGCCCTCACCGGGGGCGGCTAAGCGAGTCTACGGACGCGCGGCTGTGCCGCAGCCCGCCGGTAGGAGTTGTGCAGGGAGCAGGTCAGGCCCGCCGCCCGCCGACACCGGCGGGCTGGCTAAACGAACGCCGTGGCGCGTTCATGAGCGGACGCTCTCCCCTGCTGTCAGTCGCGCCGGGCACGATGACCCTCAGCGCTGTGCTCTCGCTGAAGCGTACAGGCACACCGCCGCTGCGGCAGCCAGGTTGAGGCTCTCCGCGCGCCCGTACAACGGCACCCGCACCCGGGCGTCGGCGGCGGAAGCCAACTCCTCGGGCAGGCCGTGCGCCTCCGAGCCGAACAGCCAGGCGGTGGGCCCGACGAGCCGCCCGTAGTCGGTCATGTCGTCCAGGTCGCTGTCGCCGTACCCCGTGGTGGCGAAGATCGACAGCCCGGCGGCGCGCAGCGCGTCGACCACCTGGGCGGGGTCTGCGGCGCGCACCACGTCGAGGTGGAAGAGGCTGCCGGCGGAGGCGCGTACACACTTGCCGTTGTACGGGTCGACGGCCTCGCCGGCGAAGACGACCGCGCCCGCCCCGGCCGCGTCGGCGGTGCGCAGCACCGTGCCGGCGTTGCCCGGGTCGCGGATCTCGGCGAGCACCGCCACGAGCCGGGGCGCGCCCGCGAGGGCCTGCTCCAGCGACACGTCGAGGTGCCGGCAGACGGCGACCAGCCCCTGCGGGGCGACGGTCTCGGTCAGCGCGGCGAGGGCCTCGTCGGTGACCTCGGAGACGGGCACGTCGGCGCGGGCCGCCGTGGCGGCCAGATCCGGGTGCCGGTCGAGGGCGGCGGTCGTACCGAACAGCTCGGTGACCACCTCCGGCCGCGCGAGGGCCTCGCGGACCGCCTGTGGGCCCTCGGCCAGGAACTGGCCGGTGGCGTCGCGGTCCCGGCGGCGTTGCAACCGCCGGGCGGCGACAACCCTGGGGGTACGCGGGGTGAAAGCCATGGTGTGCGCTCCTCCGGCACGATTGAGGCGCCCCCCGGACGGCGGTGCCGACACGGGAGACGCCTCGTTCTGGTGCGTGGGGATCAGGCGGCCTGAGCCGCCGCGCCGCCGGTGCCCTCGGCCGTGACCGCGGCCCGGGCCAGCTCGACGATCGCCGCGAAAGAGGCGGCGTCGTTGACAGCCATGTCGGCCAGGATCTTGCGGTCGACCTCGATGCCGGCCAGACGCATGCCCTGGATCAGGCGGTTGTAGGTCATCCCGTTGGCCCGGGCGCCCGCGTTGATCCGCTGGATCCACAGCTGCCGGAAGTCGCCCTTGCGGTCGCGACGGTCCCGGTAGGCGTACTGCATCGAGTGCAGCACCTGCTCCTTGGCCTTGCGGTACAGCCGGGAGCGCTGACCGCGGTAACCACTCGCGGACTCCAGCAGGGTACGACGCTTCTTCTGGGCGTTTACAGCCCGCTTGACGCGTGCCATCTCAACTCCTTATTACGTAAAGGTGGCGCGCGTCAGCGGCCGAGCAGCTTCTTGATGCGCTTGACGTCGGCCTTGGCCAGCACGACCGTGCCGGTCAGCCGGCGGGTGTGGGTGGAGGACTTCTTCTCCAGGTTGTGACGGAGGCCGGCCTGCTGGGCAACGATCTTGCCCTTGCCGGTCACCTTGACCCGCTTACCCATACCCGTGTGGCTCTTCATCTTCGGCATGTGGAACGTCTCTCCCCTGTTACTCGCCGCTGGTATCGGCGGCGAGGCCGGTGTCACCGGCTGCTGCGGTCTCGCCGACCGCTGCGGTCTCATCGGCTTCCGGAGCGGCGGACTCGTCCCCTGCCCGGTCCCGAGGTCCACCGCGGGACGCCGTAGCGGCGACCGCGGAGGCCTTGACGGCCCGATGCGGAGCGAGAACCATGATCATGTTTCGGCCGTCCTGCTTCGGAGCGGCCTCGACGTATCCCAGTTCCGTGATCTCGGATTCGAGTCGACGCAGGAGCCGGTAACCCAGCTCCGGACGACTCTGCTCGCGACCGCGGAACATGATCGTCACCTTGACCTTGTCGCCCGCCTTGAGGAACCGCACCACGTGACCCTTCTTGGTCTCGTAGTCGTGCGGGTCGATCTTCGGTCGAAGCTTCATTTCCTTGATGACGGTCTGCTGCTGGTTACGCCGCGCTTCGCGCGCCTTGAGTGCGCTCTCGTACTTGAACTTGCCGAAGTCCATGAGCTTGCACACCGGCGGGCGCGCCATCGGCGCAACCTCGACCAGGTCCAGATCGACGTCCGCGGCCAGCTGAAGAGCGCGCTCCAGCGGGACGATGCCCACCTGCTCACCCTCTGGGCCGACCAGTCGGACCTCACGTGCCCGGATCTGCTCGTTCACGCGTGGTTCGACGCTGATGGGGCCTCCTCGAGTCGCTTCTGCTCAGTGCCGACCCCCGCGGCCCCCGGATGGGAACCAACCCGAAAAGCAGAAGGCCCCGGCGCATGCCAGGGCCCGCTCGACCGGTCAGCACGATCACAGGATCGCGCATCCGGCGCCGGGACATGCCCGGAACCGGTGACCGGACCCGGCCACCGTAGCGGCGACTCGGGTGGGAGCAGGCGCTCCGCTTTCAAGGCTGTCTGCTCGCACGCGGAGACAGCCTGGTCGACTCGACAACACTACACCGGCGCCCCGTCCGCTCCCAAACCGGGCACCACCTGAGGGCCAAGGCCCTGCCCGCGCCGGCCGTGCTGGCCGCCCCAGGCGTGCCGGACGGGTCGGGCTGCGCGGGCGAGCCGCGCGGGCGCGGGCGTGGGCGCGGGCCAAGATCCGCGCAGTTTCCCTGAAAGTGCTGCCTCCGGCGACGCTGAGACAGCAGTTTCAGGGAAGTTGTCCAGATCTTGCCGATGGGGTGCGGGTCAGCGGCCGGCGGCGCGTTCGGCGAGGTGGGCCCGGTGCGCCTCGTGCAGGCGCCGCAACGCACGGACCCCGTCGACGGCAAGCTCCTTGTCGGCCGCCTGGAGGGCGATCATCGGCAGGAGGTCGTCGTCATGCAGGTCCAGGCTGGCCCACGGCGCGCCCCGGTCGAACCGGACTCCCCGGACAACCTCCCAGGGCAGCTCGTAGGAGCTGATGATGTTGCGCACCCGGACGCCACGCGCGTCCGCCTCCACCCGCGGACGGGTGAACAGCAGGAAGCCCAGCGCCCCGAAGATTCCCAGGCCGACCATGGCGATCTGGTCGCCGCGCTGGAAGCTGCCGTAACCGTCGCCGGTCGGTCCGCTCAGCGAGGTGGCGACCAGACCGAACACCACCACCAGCGCAACCGCCGCCGACCAGCAGACCACGCGGATGCGGCGGGGCTTCAGGCGGACCAGTTCGGTTTCACTCACCCCACCAGTCTGCCATCCGCACCCGCCCGTGGGCCGCACCACCCGCCGAGCGACCACTCAGCCCAGTCATGCGACCACCCACACGGTCACGACCACATCGCGCCACCGGGCAACACGGCACCGCCGCATCGCACCGCACCGCACCGCGAAGATCGTGCTCGATCTAGGATCAAGCGGCCTCTGTCGAGATCGACACCACTACTTCAATGATCGAGCGCGATCTTCCCGGTCGGGGCACGGCCGCCGGGAGGTTCCTCGCCGCACACCCGCGCCGCACACCCGCGCCGGACACCCGCTCCCGACACCCGCGTCGGCGCGACAGATCCACTCGGGTTTCGTGAAACGGGGGTGTCACTGGCGCGCGGACACCCCCGTTTCAGCGAACCCGAGTTGATCAAGCGCCGGGCCGCCCGCCGGACACCGGTCAGAGGCGACAGGCGTGGATGTTGGTGACGAGGATGGCGCGAGCGCCCAACTCGTACAGCTCGTCCATGATCCGGTGGACGTCGTCGCGGAGCACCATCGCCTGCACCGCCACCCAGCCCTCGCGGTGCAGCGGCGAGACGGTGGGTGACTCGATGCCCGGGGTGAGCCCGCTGGCGCGGTCCAGCAGGCCGGCCGGCACGTCGTAGGCGAGCATCACGTAGCGGCGGGCCACCAGCACACCGTGCAGACGGCGCAGCAACTGCTCGGCCTGCGCGTTCGCGGGCGCGCCGGCACGCCGGACCAGCACCGCCGAGGAACGCAGCAGCGGCTCCCCGAACACGACGAGGCCCGCTTGACGCAGGGTGGCGCCGGTCTCCACGACGTCCGCGATCACGTCGGCGACACCGAGGCGTACGGCGTTCTCCACCGCACCGTCGAGGCGGATCACGTCGGCCTTGACTCCCACCTCGCCGAGGTGCCGCTCGACCAGCCCGGGGTACGCGGTGGCGATCCGGTGGCCCCCCAGGTCCTGGACGGAGGCGATGTCGTCGGGGCGGGCGGCGAAGCGGAAGGTGGCCCGGCCGAAGGCGAGGTCGACGACCTCTTCCGCCGGCGCGGCCGAGTCGATCAGCAGGTCCCGGCCGGTGATCCCGAGGTCGAGGTCACCGGAGCCGACGTAGGTGGCGATGTCCTTGGGGCGCAGGTAGAAGAATTCGACGTCGTTGGCCTCGTCCCGGCAGACGAGGTCCTTGGGGTCGGTGCGCTGGCGGTAGCCCGCCTCGCGCAGCATCTGGGCGGCCGGCTCGGCCAGGGTGCCCTTGTTGGGGATGGCGACACGCAACATGACGGAGTGCTCCTTCGATCCGGATGGCGATCAACGGCTGGGGGCACTCACAGATGTCGGTAGACGTCCTTGAGGTCGAGACCACTGGCGAGCATGAGCACCTGGACCTGGTAGAGCAGTTGGGAGATCTCCTCGGCGGTGCGCTCCGGCCCCTCGTGCTCGGCGGCCATCCACGACTCGGCCGCCTCCTCGACGACCTTCTTGCCGATGAAGTGCACCCCCTTTTCCAGGGCGGCGACGGTGCCCGAGCCCGGGGTGCCGGCGGCGGCCTTGGCCTGCAGCTCGGCGAACAACTCCTCGAACGTCTTCACGGGAGAGGATTCTTCCAGCCGGTCGACTCGCACCGTACGTCCGGGTCCGCGAACACCCGGTCAGCGGGACTTCGAGGCGGCAATTCCCTATCGGCATGGTGGGACAACCTTCGATCGATGCTCATGGAGCTCTACGCTGTCGGCCATGGCCAGCAGCTCACGTCTCCTCGCGCTCACCCTCGCCGGTGCCGCCGTCGTAGCAACCGCCGGATGCGCGCCACAGAAGGAACTACCAACCCCCACTGTCACCACGGGTCCGTCCTGCGCCAAGGACAGCCTGCCCACCCGTACGCCGGGCAAGCTCACCATCGCCACCGACCAGCCCGCGTACGAGCCGTGGTTCTCGAAGGACAAGCCGGAGAGCGGCGAGGGCTTCGAGTCGGCCGTCGCGTACGCGGTGGCGGAGAAGCTCGGCTACGCCCGCGCGGACGTCACCTGGACGCGGGTGAAGTTCGACACCGCGATCGCGCCCGGGCCAAAGGACTTCGACTTCGACATCAACCAGTTCTCCATCACCGAGGAGCGCAAGCAGGCGGTGGACTTCTCCGCGCCGTACTACCTGGTGCGGCAGACCGTCGTCGCGTTGAAGTCCTCGAAGATCGCCGGCAGGACGTCGCTGGCAGATCTTCGCGACGCGCGGCTCGGCGCCCAGGTGGGCACCACCAGCTACCAGGCGATCACCGACGTGATCAAGCCGTCGGCCAAGCCGCAGGTCTACAACAGCAACGACGACGCCAAGAAGGCCCTGCAGAACGGGCAGCTGGACGGTCTCGTGGTGGATCTGCCGACCGCCTTCTACATCACCGGGGCGGAGATCACCGACGCGACGATCGTGGGGCAGGTGCCGCAGGTCGGTACGCCCGAGGCGTTCGGGTTGCTGCTGGACAAGAACTCCCCGCTGACCTCCTGCGTGACCGGCGCGGTCGGTCAGCTCACCGCGGCCGGCACGCTGAAGCAGTTGGAGCAGACGTGGCTCGCGCAGGCGGCGGGGGCGGCCGAGCTGCGGTGACGCTCCTGGATCACGTGCCCTCCGAGGCGCAGCGGCGGCGGTCGGCGTACCGGCATCGACAGACCGTCTACAGCGTGGTGGTCGCGGCCTGTTCCACGGCGGCGCTCGGCACGCTGCTGGTCGTCGCGGTGACCGGTGCGCCCGGCTGGGACCGGGTGCGGCAGTCGTTCCTGGACCCGGAGATCGCCCGGGACGCGTTGCCGGCGGTGCTGAGCGGGCTCTGGCTCAACGTCCGGTTGCTGGTCTGCTGTGCGGTCGGCGCGCTGCTGCTCGGGCTGGTGATCGCTGTGCTGCGGACGTTGCGCGGCCCGGTCTTCTTCCCGGTCCGGGCGCTGGCCGCCGGCTACACCTACACCTTCCGCGGCCTGCCGCTGATCATCGTGCTGTACCTGCTCACCCTCGGCGTGCCCGGCCTGCGACTGCAGGGGATGCCGCCGGTGCTGGTGCTCGGTGGGGCCGCGTTGGTCCTCACCTACAGCGGTTATCTCGCCGAGGTGTTCCGGGCCGGCATCGAGTCGGTGCACCCCAGCCAGCTCGCCGCGGCGCGCTCGCTGGGCCTGACCTACCGGCAGACGATGCGCCACGTGGTGCTGCCGCAGGCCGTCCGCCGGGTGGCGCCGCCCCTGCTCAACGACGTGGTGGCGTTGCAGAAGGACGTCGGGCTGGTCTCGCTCGCCGGGCCCATCGACGCGGTCCGCGCGGCTCAGATCGCCACCGCCCAGTCGTTCAACTACACGCCGTACGTCGTGGCGGGGGTGCTCTTCGTGCTGCTCGCGATCCCGCTGATCGCGGTCACCGACTGGGTGACGCTGCGGGCGGCGCGCCGACAGTCAGGAGGCTGAGGATGGCACTGCTCCGCTGCCGGGGTCTGCGCAAGGAGTTCGCCGGCCAGGTGGTGCTCGACCAGCTCGACCTGACCGTCTCCGAGCATCAGGTGGTGGCGCTGATCGGCGCCTCCGGGTCGGGCAAGTCGACGCTGCTGAGGTGCGTGAACCTGCTGGAGGAGCTGGACGACGGCACCATCGAGCTGGACGGGGAGGACATCTCCGATCCCCGGGTTGACCCGGACCGGGTCCGTCGGCGCATCGGCATGGTGTTCCAGGCGTACAACCTCTTTCCGCACCTGAGCGTGTTGGAGAACGTCACCCTCGCTCCGCGCCGCGTACACCGGCGGGCCCGGGCGGAGGCGGAGGCCCAGGCCCGGGAGCTGCTCGACCGGGTGGGGCTCGGCGCCAGGGCGGACGCCTACCCGGACCGGCTCTCCGGCGGGCAGCAGCAGCGGGTGGCGATCGTCCGGGCGCTGGCGAACTCACCTCGGCTGATGCTGCTCGACGAGGTGACCTCCGCGCTGGACCCGGAACTCGTCGGTGAGGTGCTGGCGATGATCCGGGACCTGAAGGCCGACGGGATGACCATGGTGCTGGCCACCCACGAGATGAGCTTCGCCCGGGAGGTCGCCGACCAGGTGTGCTTCCTCGACGAGGGTCGGGTCGTCGAGAGCGGCCCGCCCGAGCAGGTGCTGGGCGAGCCGACCCAGCCGCGCACCCGGCAGTTCCTGCACCGGATCATCGAGGCCGGCCGGCTCTGAAGCCGGCCGCCCCTCAGGCCGGCCGCCCTCAAGCCGGCCAGGGCGGGGCAGCCGCCGGCGAGGATGCCTCAGCCGCCGAAGCCGACCCTCTGGGCGCTGCCGGCGGCGACGGTCCGGACGGCCAGCGCGGCGTCGAGCGCGGCGACGGTCGCGGCCCAGCCCTTGTCCTCCGCCGAGCCGGGCAGACCGGCGCGGTCCCGGGCCTGCTCGATGGTCTCCACGGTCAGCACGCCGTGCGCCACCGGCTTGCCCTCGTCCAGCGCCACCCGGGTCAGCCCGTCGGTGACCGAGCGGCAGACGTAGTCGAAGTGCGCGGTGGAACCGCGGACCACCACGCCGAGTGCGACCACCACGTCGCAGCGGCGCGCGAGGGCCTGGGCGACCACCGGAAGCTCGACCGAGCCGGCGACCCGGGCGACCACGGACCGGGCCCCGCACGCCTCGGCGGCCGCCAACGCCCGCTCCAGCATGTGGTCGGTGAGGTCGCCGTGCCAGCGGGCGGCAACGACCCCGACGGTCAGCCCTGCGGCATCCACCGCGTCGACTCCCGGCTCACCGAAACCCGCCATCGTCATGCTCCGATCTCGTCGTTGGCGACCGGGCGCCCCAGCGGCGCCTCGGACAGCTCGTCCAACTCGTCCAGCAGGTGACCCATCCGGTCCCGCTTGGTGCGCAGGTAGCGCAGGTTCTCCGGGTGCGCACCGGCCGGCAACCCCTCCCGGCCGGTGATGGTCAACCCGTACCCCTCCAACCCGGCCCGCTTGGCCGGGTTGTTGGTCAGCAGTCGCATCGAGCGCACGCCCAGGTCGTAGAGGATCTGCGCGCCGGTGCCGTAGTCGCGGGCGTCGGCCGGCAGGCCCAGGTCGAGGTTGGCGTCGACGGTGTCGCGGCCGGAGTCCTGCAACTGGTACGCCTGCAGCTTGTGCAGCAGCCCGATGCCGCGCCCCTCGTGCCCGCGGACGTAGAGCACCACGCCCCGACCCTCCCGCCCGACCCGGGCCAGCGCGGCGTCCAGCTGCGGCCCGCAGTCGCACCGCAGTGAGCCGAACACGTCCCCGGTGAGGCACTCGGAGTGCACCCGCACCAGCACGTCCTGGCCGTCGCCGAGGTCGCCCAGCACCATCGCGATGTGTTCGGCCGGGTCGTGCTCCGCGCGGTAGCCGAGCGCCCGGAACACCCCGTGCCGGGTGGGCATCCGGGCGTCGGCGACAAGCTCGACCTGCTTCTCGGTGCGCCGCCGGTAGGCGATCAGGTCGGCGATCGTGATCAGCGTGAGGCCGTGCTCGGCGGAGAACTTCTCCAGGTCCGGCAACCGCATCATGGTGCCGTCGTCGTTGACCAGCTCGCAGAGCACGCCGGCAGGGCGCAACCCGGCCAGCCGGGTCAGGTCGATCCCCGCCTCGGTGTGCCCGGGGCGGCGCAGCACCCCGCCCTCGCGGGCGCGCAACGGCACGACGTGCCCGGGCCGGGCCAGGTCGGTCGGGTCGGTCGCCGCTGCCGCGAGCAGCCGGCTGGTGTGCGCGCGGTCGGCCGCCGAGATGCCGGTGCTGACACCCTCCCGGGCGTCCACTGTCACCGTGTACGCGGTGCCGCGCCGGTCCTGGTTGGTGTGGTGCATCGGCGGCAGGTCGAGGCGGTCGGCCTCGCTCTCGGTCAACGCCACGCAGACGTACCCGGAGGTGTAACGCACCATGAACGCCATCAGCTCCGGTGTGGCCAGCTCGGCCGCGAAGATGAGGTCGCCCTCGTTCTCGCGGTCGGCGTCGTCGACGACGACCACCGGCCGACCGGCCGCGATCTCGGCGAGAGCCTGCTCGATGCTGCCAAAGCTCGTCACGCGACGGCCTCCCGGTAGATGGGCGTACGGGCGAGGGCCGCGGCGCGCGAGGTGCGCCACCAGGCGGCGAAGCCCCAGGCGCAGAGGGCGCCGTAGATCAGGTACATGACCGCCGACGGGTAGAACCCGCCGCGCAGCAGCAGCGGCACGCCGACCGCGTCCACCGCGATCCAGAGCAGCCAGAACTCCACCCAGCCGCGTGCCATGCCGTAGGTGGCCAGCAGGCTGCCGGTGAGGATCCAGGCGTCGGGCAGCGGACCCCACGAGCCCAGCGCCTTGAGCACCGGGTACGCGGCGGCGGTGCCGACCACGGCGGCCAGCAGCAGCATCAGCCGCTCCCGCCCGGTGGCCCAGCGCGGGACGACCGCTGCCTGACCGGCGTCGGCGCGGCGGTTCGACTGCCAGCGCCACCAGCCGTAGACGCTGACCGCGAAGAAGAACACCTGTCGGCCGGCCTGCCCGTACAGGTCGTGCTCCTGCGGGGTGGCGAACACCCCGCCGAGGAAGACGGTGAGCAGCAGCGCGTTGCCGACCATGCCGACCGGCCACGCCCAGACCAGCCGGCGCAGCCCGAGCAGCGCGGAGACCAGCCCGAACGCGTTGCCGACGATCTCCCGGGCCAGCACGGGCGAGCCGCCCACCTGCACCTGTGCGTCCAGCAGCCAGCTCAGCGGGCCCATCAGGCCACCCCGCCGGTGATCGGGGCCACCCCGGTGCCGTCGGTGCCGGTGAGCCGGTCGCCGAGCAGCCGCTCGACGTACTTGGCCAGCACGTCGACCTCCAGGTTGACCGGGTCGCCGACGCTCTTCGCGCCGAGCGTGGTCAGCTTGAGCGTGGTCGGGATCAACCCGACGGCGAACTCGTCCGCGCCCACCTCGGCCACGGTCAGCGAGACACCGTCGATGGTGATCGAGCCCTTCTCCACCACGTACCGGGACAGGGCGGCGGGCAGCCGGAACCGGACCGTCTCCCACTGCTCGGCCGGCTCCCGGGAGAGCACCGAGCCGACGCCGTCCACGTGGCCCTGCACCAGGTGCCCGCCGAGTCGGCTGCCGAGTGCGGCGGCCCGCTCCAGGTTGACCGGGTCGCCGACGTTCAGCGCGCCCAGCGCGGAGCGGCGCAGCGTCTCCCCCATCACGTCGGCGGTGAAGACCCCGTCGGCCACGTCCACCACGGTCAGGCACACGCCGTTGACCGCGATGGAGTCGCCGTGCCGGGCGTCGGAGGTGACCAGCGGACCGCGTACGCCGATCAGCGCCGAATCGCCCGCCGTCGGCGTGACCCGGACGATCTCGCCCAACTCCTCGATAATGCCGGTGAACATCTCAGCCCTCCCTTTTGCGGGGCAAAGCGGTGATCCGGAGATCCGGACCGATCTGCGTAACGTCGACGAACTCCAGATCGATGGCCTCAGCGATGGTGCTCACTCCGGCGTCGACCAGGGCGGTCGGGCCGGCGCCGAGCAACCGGGGCGCGACGTACCCGACGATCTTGTCGACCAGGCCGGCCCGCAGGAACGCGCCGGCCAGCCGGGGGCCGCCCTCCAGCAGCACCGCGCGGACCCCGCGCTGGTGCAGCGCCGCGAGCAGCGCCGTCAGGTCGACCCGGCCGTCCGGATCGGCGCCCACCTCGGCGGCGGTCGCGATCCACGTCCGCGCGGCGCCGTCGCGGACCCGGGCGTCAGCCGGGGTACGCCCCGAGCTGTCCACCACCACCCGCAGCGGCTGCCGGATGGCCAGGCTGCCGTCGCGAAGGTTGCGAGCGGTCAACCGGGGGTCGTCGGCGAGAACGGTGCCCACCCCGGCGAGCACCGCGTCGACAGTGCCACGCAGGGCGTGCACGTCGATCCGCGCCGCCTCCGAGGTGATCCACATGCTGGTGCCGTCGAGCGCGGCGGAGCGCCCGTCGACGGTGGCGGCGTACTTCCAGATGACGTACGGCCAGCCCCGGCGCATCGAGGTCAGCCAGGCGACGTTGCCCGCCTCGGCCTCCTCGCCGCGTACGCCCAGGTCGACACGGACCCCGGCGGCGCGCAGGGTGGCGGCGCCGCCGGACGCGACCGGGTTGGGGTCGGGCACGGCGATGACCACCCGGGCGACCCCGGCCTGGACGAGCGCGGAACTGCAGGGGCCGGTGCGGCCGGTGTGATCGCAGGGTTCCAGAGTGACGACGGCGGTGCCGCCCTTGGCCCGCTGCCCGGCCTGCGCGAGGGCGACGATCTCGGCGTGCGGCCCGCCGGCGTACGCGTGGAAGCCCTCACCCACGACCTGGCCGTCGTCGTCGAGCAGCACGCAACCGACCACCGGATTGGGGCTGGTCGTGCCGAGCCCGCGCGCCGCCAACTCGATCGCACGCCGCATCGCCTCATCGACGGAGACGCTGGCCATCGCGCTGCCCCTGCCCTCTCACTCGCCGGTCCGCGCGCTGGCGGTCAGGGAGGCTGCGGCCATGGGGCCGCGGGCAGGCGGAGGCGGAGTCCGGGAACGGCACAGCCGCCCCGGGAGGCTCGGCACGGCACGCTGAAGCCAGCGGCCGGCTCGGACCCGTCCGTCCCGCGCGCTGTCTCCCATCCGGACTGTCTGGGCGCGGACGAACCGCCCCCAACCGTCGGCCCCGGATTTTCACCAGGTCCACCGGGCGGCCAGAGCCGTCCGGGTCGCGGGCTGACCACGGTTGGACCGTGGATCACCGCCGGTTCGGAATTTCACCGAGTCCCGCCAGCGCGTGGTGGGTTATACGGGCAGTCTTACACGCCGATGCGGGTGCGCCGCCACCTAGGCGAGGTACTTCACAGCGGGATCACGCGTCAGGTGACGCCGCGACGCCGGTCCACTGCCACGTACGAGCCCGGCTGGCTCTTGGCGACCGTCTTCATCTCCGAGGCCACCGCGATCGCTTCGAGGGGGTCGGTGAACCGCTTGCCGGCGTCGGAGAGTGACACCCCGATGGAGAGCGTGACCAGGGCGGCGCGCCGGATGTTGCCGCGCCGGTCCTTCAGCTCGACGAAACCGCGCTCACGGTCGGTCGCGTCGTAGAGCGTGTCGGCCGACTTCTCGAAGTCGACCACCGCACGGGACGTCAGCGGGCGGACCTGGTCCGGGGCGCAGACGATGACGAAGTCGTCGCCACCGACGTGACCGAGGAAGGCCGGTGGCAGCCCCACCGCCACCACCGCCCGGTGCAGGCTGCGGGCCAGCGCGGAGATGAAGTCGTCGCCGCGGACGAAACCGTACCGGTCGTTGACGCTCTTGAACCGGTCGATGTCGATGTAGCCGACCGCGTAGTCGACACCGTGGCGGACCCGGTCGCTGATCTCCCGACGGATCCGGCTGTTGCCGGGCAGCCCGGTCAGCGGGGAGACCTCCCGGAACTCCTTGTTGCGGCGCAACGTGGAGGAGACCCGGGCCACCAGCTCGGCGGTGTCGAACGGCTTGACCAGGTAGTCGTCGGCGCCGGCGCTGAGACCGTGCACCTTGTCCACCGTCATGCCCTTGGCGGTCAACATGATCACCGGAATGGCGGAGGTCATCGGGTCGGCGCGCAGCCGCCTGGTCAGCTCCAACCCGTCGATCCGGGGCATCATCAGGTCGATCACCGCCAGGTCCGGACGCTGGCGTTCGATGACCTCGAGCGCCTCCTGACCGTCGCTGGCGTGGATCACCTCGAAGCCGTGCAGCCGCAGGTTGAACTCGACGAAACGAGCGATGTCCTCGTCGTCGTCGACGACGAGGATGATGTCCTTACGGTCGTCGTCGGAGTCCACCTCAGGCGCCTGGAGCCGCGCGTGCCGCCAGTGCCCGCAGGTGCCGTACGGCCTCGGCCGGGTCGGCGGCGCCGTACACGGCGGTGCCGGCCACGAACGCGTCTGCGCCCGCGGCGGCGGCCTGCTCGATGGTGTCGGCGGCGATGCCGCCGTCCACCTCGATGCGCAGTTCCAGGTGCCCGGCCGAGATGTGCCGGCGGGCGGTACGAACCTTGTCCAGCAGTTGCGGGATGAACCGCTGCCCGCCGAAGCCGGCCTTGATCGTCATGATCAGCAGGGTGTCGAAGCTGGGCAGCAGGTCGAGGTACGGCTCGATCGGGGTGTCCCGGTCGATGGCCAGGCCAGCCTTCGCCCCGGCCGAGCGCAGGTCCTTGGCCAGCGCCACCGGGTCGTCGGACGCCTCAGCGTGGAAGGTGACGTTGTACGCCCCGGCGTCCGCGTAACCGGGGGCCCAGCGGCGCGGATCCTCGATCATCAGGTGCACGTCGAACGGCATCGCGGTGACAGCCCGCAGGCTCTGCACGACGGGCAGCCCGATGGTCAGGTTCGGCACGAAGTGGTTGTCCATCACATCGACGTGCAACCAGTCCGCGGCGTCCTCGACGGCACGGACTTCTTCGGCGAGGCGGGCGAAATCGGCGGCCAGAATGCTCGGCGCGACGATCGGCGGCGGTACGGTCACGTGGTCAGTGTACGAACGTTGCGGCCCGCAACCCGCATCGCGGCACCAACAGGGACGCGCTGTGACCCAGCAGTGACCAGTGGTGCAGAATTGGTCGCTCCGGACCGCCGATTCCGGACGAACAGACGTCAGTGGCTGGCCGATCGACGGAAAGGCGACGACACTCCAACCGGGACTGTGCCGTAGGCTGCACGCCCGCCGGGGTCTCGCCGCGGGGCGCGGTGACCGGCCGCCAGCTCCCGGAAGGGCGGACGATGCGACGGTGGCTTCCAGCGCTGGCGCTGGCCGGCGTCACCACGATGCTGCTGGCCGGCTGCGCGCCGGCGCGAGGCGCGGACGGTGACCTTACCGACGACTGGCCGGCGCTGCGGGTCCCGAAGCCGTTCGCTCCCGCCGCCGACACCTGCCTGCCCCGGATCATCCCGGTCGTGCAGGCCAGCACCTACGAGACGGTGGACTGCGCGCGCAGCCACCTGGCCGAGACCATCCACGTCGGCACGTTCGTCGGGCCCGACGCGCTGACCGAGACCCGACCCGAGCCCGGGGCGACGGCGCTGCGCACCGCCCGCGCCGAGTGCGACCAGCGGGCCCGGGAGGTGCTCGGCGGCGACTGGCACACCGCCCGGCTGGCGCTGTCGCTCGCGTTGCCGTCCGCACCCGCCTGGTCCGGCGGCGCGCGCTGGTTCCGCTGCGACCTCAGCGAGACCGGCAGCATCGACAACACCCGCCCGGTCAACCGCACCGGCAGCCTGCGCGGCGCGCTGATCGGCGACAACCCGCTGACGCACCGCTGCTTCGACCCGAAGCTGATCGGCGACAACCTCAACTACATGGCGCCGGTGCTCTGCACCGAACCGCACCGCGCCGAGTTCGTGGGCGTCTACGAGGAGCGGGACATGAGCTGGGCCGACTTCAAGAAGTCGCCCGCGCAGGCGCACCAACGCTGCATGCAGTTGATCGCCGAGTTCGCGTCCGTGCCGAACAACAGCGACCTGCCGTACCGGGCCGGGTCCATCTACTACCCACCGTCGCAACGCGAGTGGGAGGAGGGTGACCGGGGCGTTCGGTGTTTCCTGTGGAGCGACGACCGCAAACTCACCCGCTCGATGCGGGGTGCCGGCCCGGAGGGACTACCGGCGATCTGAACATCGGTGCCGTATGCTGCTGCGCCGTGGCGCTACCGACCGGCGAGGTCCGGCCGGAGGCCACCAGCGGCGGGAGGTCGGGGATGCGACGGTGGTTGGCGGCGTTCGCCGGGGGTGCGGCCCTGGCCCTGGCACTGGCCGGGTGCGGCGCACCCGCCGGAGTCGACACTGACCTCATCGACGACTGGCCGGCGCCCGTCGCGGCGCAGCAGTTCGTGCCCGCCGCCGACGTCTGCCACCACTCCTCCCAGCAGGTCGGCTTCCTGAGCGGTTACAACCCGATGCCGTGCACCGAGGCGCACCGGGTGGAGACCATGCACGTCGGCACCCTCACCGGCCCGGGCGCCGAGCGTGACGCACCGCCGCAGGCCGGGTCGGTGGGCATGCGGGCCGCGCAGAGCGCCTGCGACACCGAGGTCAACAAGGCGCTGGGCGCCGACTGGCGGTCCGGGCGACTCGGCGTGACAGTCGTGCTGCCCTCGCCGCAGGCGTGGTCGGGCGGGGCCCGCTGGTACCGCTGCGACGTCACCGAGATCGCCAGCATCGACGACACCGCTGTCGACCTGCGCACCGGCAGCCTCCGGGGCGCACTGTCCGGCGCGGCGCCACTGGCGTACCGCTGCTTCAACCCGAAGCTGGTCAAGGACGACGTCGACGAGATGGTGCCGGTGTCCTGCACCGCCAAGCACCACGCCGAGTTCGTCGGGGTCTGGCAGGCGCCGGACGTCACCTACGCCGAGTTCTCCCGCACCATCAAGCGCACCCACCGTGCCTGCCAGTCGATGATCGCCAAGTACGCGAAGGTACCGGACAACTCCCAGCTCGACTTCCGCGCCGGGACGATCTACTACCAGCCGTACGAGGAGGAGTGGAAGAACGGCAACCGGGGCGTGCAGTGCTTCCTCTGGATCTCCGACCGCAACCTCACCCGCTCGATGAAGAACGCCGGCAACAAGGGCCTCCCGGTCACCTGAGCGCCCCTGAGCCGAAGGAAGGGCCCCGAGGGGCCCTTCCTTCGCGCGTCGGGTGTCGGTGCGACTCAGCCTCGGCGCAGGACGGCGAGGAACATCGCGTCGGTGCCGTGGCGGTGCGGCCAGAGCTGCACGGTCGGCCCGTCGCCCAGACCGGGCATGCCGGCCGGCAGCAGCGGCCGGGCGTCCACGAAGTCCACAGCGACCCCGCTACGGCGGGCCGCCTCGGTCACCGTCACGTGTGTCTCGACAGTGTGCGGCGAGCAGGTGACGTAGGCGACCAGCCCACCGGGGCGGACCGCCCGCAGCGCCGCGCCGAGCAACTCCCGCTGCAGCCGGGTCAGCGGCGGCAGGTCGGACGGCTGGCGACGCCAGCGCGACTCCGGCCGGCGGCGCAGCGACCCCAGCCCAGTGCACGGGGCGTCGACCAGCACCCGGTCGAAGTGCTGCTCCGGCAGCTTCGGGTCGCCGCCGACCTCACGGCCATCCATGGTCAGCACGGCCACCGGCAGGTCCCGGGTCGCCAGGGAGACCAGCCGGGCGCGGTGCTCGGCCACCTCCACCGCTGTCACCCGGGCACCACGTTGCGCGGCCAGCGCGCCGAGCAGCCCAGCCTTGCCACCAGGGCCGGCGCACAGGTCCAGCCAACGCCCGTCCGGGCCGTCCAGCGGCGCGTCGGCGAGTGCGGCGGCCACCAGCTGGGAGCCCTCGTCCTGGACGTGGGCGCGACCGTCGACCACCGCCGGGATGTCGCCCGGCGCGCCGCCGGGCAGATAGACGGCGTACGGCGAGAAGGCACCGGGCGCTCCGCCGACCTGGTCGGCCAACTCGACCGGGTCGATCAGCCCCGGCCGCGCGCACAGGTGCACCGGCGGGCGCTCATTGTCCTCGATCAGCAGGCGCTCGGTCTCACCCAGATCACCGTCGAGCGCCTCGGAGAACGCCCGCACGATCCACTGCGGGTGGCTGTACGCCAGTGCGAGGTGCCCGACCGGGTCGGTCTCCATCGGTGGGGCGAGCTTCTCCACCCAGGCGTCCGCGTCCCGGGTGGACACCTCGCGCAGCACCGCGTTGGCGAAGCCGGTGGCACCCGGTGCGACCGAGCGGACCAGGTCCACTGTCGACGAGACGGCGGCGTGCGCCGGCACCCGGGTGTGCAGCAGCTGGTACGCCCCGAGCCGCAGCGCGTCACGCACCGGCGGGTCGATCCGGGCCACGTCCCGGCCGGCCGCATCGGTCAGGATCGCGTCCAACGTGCCGAGGTGGCGCAGGGTGCCGTAGGTCAGTTCGGTGGCGAAGGCCGCGTCCCGACCGAACAGCCCCTCCTCCCGAAGGATCATGGGCAGAACGAGGTTGGCGAACGCGTCGTCGCGGTGCACCGCGGCAACCGCCTCGTACGCCGCACGACGCGGTCGGTCCAGTGGTGGCCGGACCGGCCGGCGGTCCCCGCCACGACCCGCGGGCGGGCCGGAGCGGGTGGGGCGGGTGCCCTCGGGGGCTGTCACGCGAAGTCCTCTCCAGTGCCGACCCGGACGCCGCGCGCCCAGTCGGTCGCGCCCATTGCCCGCTTGCCCGCGGCGCGGACCTCGCCGAGGCGCACCGGCACTGTCGCCGTGCCGCTCAGCACCCGGGACTTCTCCACCAGCAACTCCCCCGGCTTCAACTCTGGGCCGTCCGGCACCGGCACGACCGGGCCGAGCTTCACCCGCTCGCCCCGGAAGGTGGTCCAGCTGCCCGGGGCCGGGGTGCAGGCCCGGATCCGACGGTCCACGGCGAAGGCCGGATCGCTCCAGCGCACCCGGGCGTCGTCCACAGTCAGCTTCGGCGCCAACGACACCCCGTCGGCGGGCTGCGGCTCGGCCCGGGCGGTGCCGTCGGCGATCGCGTCGAGCACCGCCACCAGCAGACCGGCACCGGAGTCGGCGAGCCGCTCCAGCAGGTCACCGGAGGTGTCGGCGGCCCGGATCTCGTCGGTCAGGGTGCCGTAGACCGGGCCGGTGTCCAGGCCCTCCTCCAACTGGAAGACGCTGGCACCGGTCAGCTCGTCGCCGTGCAGCACGGCGTGCTGCACGGGTGCGGCACCCCGCCACGCGGGCAGCAGCGAGAAGTGCAGGTTGATCCAGCCGTGCCGGGGGATCTCCAGGGCGGCCGGCGGCACCAACGCGCCGTAGGCCACCACCGGCACGCAGTCCGGCGCGAGCGCGCGGAGCCGGTCGAGGAACTCGGGGTCGCGGGGACGGGCCGGCGTGAGCACCTCGACGCCGTGCTCGTCGGCCCACTCGCCGACCGGGGACCGGGACAGGCCACGCCCGCGTCCGGCGGGCGCGTCGGGCCGGGTGACCACGGCGACCAGCTCGTGCCGGGAGGCGGCGACGGCGGCCAGGGCGGGAACGGCGACGGCCGGCGTGCCAGCGAAGATCACGCGCATCCGGTCACCGACCCAGACCGAACGGGTCGCTGAGGTGCGGACTGAGCTTCACCGTGGGCGGGGCCGCCGCGTCGTACCACTCGGCCTGGCGGATCGCCTTCATGGCCTCCTTGCGCCCGGCGGCGTCCAGCCGGTCGAGGAAGAGCACACCGTCGAGGTGGTCGGTCTCGTGCTGCACACAGCGGGCCATCAGGCCGCTGCCGACGATCTGCATCGGGTCGCCGAACGAGCTGAAGCCCTTGGCGATGACGTTCTGACGGCGCTTGGTGTCGAAGTAGAGCCCGGGGATGGACAGGCAGCCCTCCGGGCCGTCCTGCTCCTCCTCGTCGGGGAACTCGAGCACGGGGTTGACCAGGTGCCCGAGCACGTCGTCGACGTCGAAGGCGAACACCCGCAGGCTCACACCGAGCTGCGGGGCGGCCAGGCCGGCGCCGTTCTGCTCACGCATCGTGTCGGTGAGGTCGGCGACGAGCCGACGCAGCTCGGCGTCGAAGTCGACCACCGGATCGGCCGGCGTGCGCAGCACCGGATCCCCAAACAGACGGATGGGCTGGACGGTCACGCGGGGTGGCTCCTTCATGGGTCGGACGGGGATGCCGTACCAGTCTACGGAGTGCCCCGCCACGTGCCGGCCGGCGTACCTCGATCGGCGACGGCCGGTGTGCCCAGCGTCACCAACAGGCTCTCGTAGCCACGCAGGGTGAGCCGGGTCCGGTGCCGGGGCTGCTCGGCCAGCGCCAGCTCGGGGAGGCGGCGCAGCAGCATCGGGAAGGCCAGCTGCGCCTCCAGCCGGGCCAGGCCGGCGCCGAGGCAGTAGTGCGGGCCGGCGCCGAAGGACAGCGGGTGCGCCTGGGCACGGGTCGGGTCGAAGCGCTGTGGGTCGGGAAACCGGCGTGGGTCCCGGTTCGCCGCGCCGAGCAGCAGCAGCGTCGTGCTGCCGGCCGGGAGGTCGAGCCCGCCGCAGCGCACCGGCGCCGTGCTGGTCCGGGTGGTCAGCTGCACCGGCGAGTCGTAGCGCAGCAGCTCCTCGACGTACGCCGGGGCGAGCGCGGGATCGGCGCGCAGCTCGGCGGCGGCGGCCGGGTGGTCCAGCAGCACGACGAGACCGTTGCCGAGCAGGTTGGTGGTGGTCTCGAAGCCGGCCACCAGCAGCACCACCAGGTTGGCCAGCAGTTCGTCGCCGGTGAGCCGGTCGCCGTCGGCGTCGTGCACCTGGACCAGCGCGGTGGTCAGGTCGTCGGCCGGTGCCCGCCGCCGGGCGACGATCAGCTCGACGAAGTAGTCGCGCAGCTCGGAGGCGCCCGCGTCGGCGACCGTCAACTCCTCGGGGGTAATTTCCGGCTCCAGCACCCCGGTCAGGTCACCGGCCCAACGGCGGAACAGCGGCCGGTCGGCGGCGGGTACGCCGAGCAGCTCGCAGATCACCCCGACCGGCAGCGGGTACGCGAAGTCGGCCAGCACGTCGACCGGAGCGCCGTCCTCGGCCCGGGAGACGATCGCGTCGAGCAGTTCCTCGGCCTGCGCCCGCACCACGTCGCGCATCCCGGCGATCCGGCGGGGGCTGAACGCCCCGGCGGCCAGCCGACGCATCCGGCTGTGGTCCGGCGGGTTGGTGCGCAGCATGGACCGGGCGATCGACGACACGGCGGGGCTGTCCCGCCAGTTCGGCCAGACCTCGTCGCGCAGCGGGTCGTCGAGCACCCCGAGGCGGGGGTCGCGCAGCAGCTCGTCGGCCTCCGGGTAGCCGGTCACCACGTACAGGCCCGGCATCGCCTGCACCACCGGCCCGTGGGCGCGCAGCCGCTCGTACGTCGGGTACGGGTCGACGCGTCCCTGCGGCGACATGAGCAGTGTGAGCGCTTCGGCAGCCTCCATGGCTGGCCTCCCCCGTCGATGCGTCGGAGGTTCCATCATCCCGGTGCGGCCGCCATCCGGCAGCCCTCGGCGCCATGCAGTCGACGCCGAGCACACAGGCAGCGGCGACTCAGGCGCCGACGCCCACAGCTCAGGCGCTGGCGGCCGGGTCCCCGGCGAGCACCGCGTCACCGCGGAGGAGCGCGGGCTCAGGCAGCGGCAGCTGGATCTTGTGAGCCGCCTCCCAGTCGTAGATCAGACCGGGGCGGACCTGGGCGGCGAAGTAGTCGATCGCCGTCATCCCACCCACGACCGGCTCGTCGACCTCGGCGACCAGCTGGGCGGGGACCATGGAGAACCCGTTCTGGAGGGCGGCGCTGAGGCGGCGGTGACCGTCGACGACGAAGAAGTACTCGCCGGTGAACCCGATCTTCAGGGGTTCGAGGGCCTCGTCGCCGGCCTCGGCCACGTCGCCGACGAAGTCGGTGTCCCACAGACCGCGCAGCGTGGCGATGTCCTCGGTCGGGTAGACGCGGGCCGGGTCCAGCAGCAGCAGCGGCGGGCCGTCACGCAGCACCTCGGCGCCGAGCTTCCCCTCGTACGCGGCGACGATATGCTCGATCACCTCGGTGGCGGACGCCCTGGTGGTGTCGCAGATCAGGTCGTAGTTGCGCAGCCGGGCCTTGTCCACGCCGTATCGGATGATGAACCGGCTGCGCTCGCTCACGCTGCGCTCACGAAGCTTGGCCTTGGCCTCCTCCAGGGAGGCGTAGCTCTCCGCCGGGCCGGACGGTCGGGCGAGCACCCGACGGGCCGCCTCGCCCGGCTCGGTGATCATGTGGACCTTGAGCGCGTCGGTGAAGAAGTGCCAGGCCAGCCGGGAGTCCATGACCAGGCGCTCACCGGAGGCGGCGATGTCCCGCTGAAGCTGGTCGACGTAGCCGTCGACAGCCTGGTCGAGCTCGGCGTGCAGGTTGAGCTGCAACGCGGTCATCTGCCGCTGCTGCGCCATCTCCCGGTAGAGGTCCCCCACACTGACCCGGCGCATGCCGAGCCGCTTGGCGATCTCGACCGACACGGTGCTCTTGCCGCTGCCGAGGTCGCCGTTGAAGACGATCGATTGTCCAACGGTCACGACTGGTCCACCCCTGATCACCGGATCATTGACATCATCGACATCGCGCCCGAGCAACGCGTTACCGCCATTGTCGCGCCATCCTGCGGCGGCCCCAACTCGGCGCGTCCGACGCTCCGTCGCGACCTGGAGCCGCCGTACGCCTCGGCATGACGGGCGATGCTACCACTCTGACGCCACCGCCCTGCCGGACGCGGTGTGCGGGCGACCACCCGACGGACGGGCTGCGGCACCGCCGGCACCGGCGGAAACTTCTCAGAAGAGGCTCAACGGATCGACCTGGAGACGGACCGGGTCGGCGGCCTTGCGGGCGGCACGAACACCGGCAGCCGAGTGCAGCGCCTCGGCGAGCGCGGCAGCTCGGGCCCGGGGCACCCGGACCAGCATCCGCTCCCGGCCCTCCTCGGCCGGCACCGGCCCGAGCACCTCGGCGTCCGCGGGCAGCCGGGCAGCGGTGAGCAGGTCCGCCACCGCCTCGGCCGGGCCGGTGACGCTCGCCATCCGTACCGCCGGCGGGAAGCCCAGCTCCCGGCGCTCGGCCAGCTCCCGGCCGGCGAACCAGGCCGCGTCCCAGCGCAGCAACGCCTGCACCGGGGCGAGCGCGCCGTCGGCGACCACCACCACCCGGCCGGCCGGCGCCGGGCGGGCCAGGGCCGCCGCGGCCAGCCAACGCCGCAGCGCCTCCTCCCCGGCCCGCAGGTCCGCCCGGGTCAGCAGGGCCCACGAGTCGAGCAGCAGCACCGCGCCGTAGCCGCCCTCGGCGACCGGCTCCGCGCCCGGAGTGGCCACCACCAGGGCCGCACCGCCGGGCACGTCGGTCAGCACCTCCTCGCGCCCCGAGGTGCGCACCGGGACATCGGGAAACGCCCGGCCCAGTTCCTCGGCGGTCCGCCGGGCGCCGGTCACCGCAGCCCGCAGCCGCCGCCCACCGCACTCCGGGCAGGCGTACGCGGCGGCCACCCGCGCACACCACCGGCAGGCCGGGGTGCCGCCGGCCGAGGGCAGCGCGAGCGGGCCGGCGCAGTGCGCGCAGCGCGCCGGGGTGCGGCAGTCGGCGCAGGAGATCGACGGCAGGTAGCCGCGTCGGGGCACCTGCACCAGCACCGGATGGTCCTGCCGGAGGGCGTCGCGGGCGGCCGTCCAGGCCAGGCTGGGCAGCCGGGCGGTGGCGGCCCCGGGGTCGCGGGCCAGTTGGGGGTCGTCGCCGGTCGGCGCGATGGCCGGGATACGGGCCCGCACGGTCGTCCGGTCGGCGACCACCTCCCGCGCCCAGCCGGTCTCCAGCAGCAGTTGCGCCTCGGAGGTCCGGGCGTACCCACCGACCAGCGCCCCGGCCTCGGCGAGCTGGACGCGGGTGAGCAGCACGTCACGCGCGTGCGGGTAGGGGGCCCGGGGTTCGGAGTGCAGGTCGTCGCCGTCGTCCCAGATGGCGACCAGGCCGAGCCGGTCCACCGGGGCGAACATCGCCGCCCGGGTGCCGATCACCACCGGCACCTGGCCACGGCGGGCGGCGAGGAACGCACGGTAACGCCGGGCCGGCCCGAGCGCGGCGGAGAGGCTGACGTGCCGTCCCGGACCGAGCACGCTGGTGAGCGCGGCGTCCAGCCGGTCGAGGTCACGGGCGTCGGGCACCACGACGACCGCGCCGCGCCCCCCGGCGACGGTGGCGGCCACCGCGTCGGCGTAGCGGGCCGCCCAGTCCTCGCCGGGCAGCGCCGACCAGACCGCACGCGGTGCGCGGCCGTCGGTGAGCGCGCGCAGCAGCGCGGGGCCGGTCGGGTAGTCCCGCCAGCCACGCGGGTCGACCGCTGCGGCCTCGGCGACGGCCGTCGGGCCGGGTTCGTCGTCGCGGGCCTCCTTCTCCACCCGCGCGTGCCGGGGCGGCACGGCGAGCCGGAGCACGTCGGCGAGGTTGCCCGCGTACCGGTCGGCGACCGCCCGGGCCAGCCGGGCGACCTCGGGCGCCAGCACCGGCTCCGGCGAGACCACCTTCTCCAGGTACGCGAGCCGGCCGGTGTGCCCGGAGTCGTCGGCACGGGACAGCAACCACCCGTCGACGAGCTGCCCGGCGAAGCGCACCTTCACCCGCGTACCGGGAACCGCCACCTCGTCCAGCTCGGCGGGCACCAGGTAGTCGAACGGGCGGTCCAGGTGCGCCAGCGGGACATCCACGCAGACGCGCGCGACCGGCGACCCATCCGCGGGTCGCCGGTCGCTGTGCCTGGTGGCGGTCAGGCTCCCGCGGCCGACTTGAGGTCGGCGGCCCGGTCGGTGCTCTCCCAGGTCAGGTCCGGCAGCTCCCGGCCGAAGTGGCCGTACGCGGCGGTCTGCTGGTAGATCGGGCGGAGCAGGTTGAGGTCCCGGATGATCGCGGCCGGGCGCAGGTCGAACACCTCGGTGACGGCCTTCTCGATCGAGGAGACCGGCACGGTCTCGGTGCCGAACGTCTCGATGAACAGGCTCACCGGGTGCGCCTTGCCGATGGCGTAGGCGACCTGCGCCTCGCACCGCTCGGCCAGGCCGGCGGCGACCACGTTCTTGGCGACCCAGCGCATCGCGTACGCGGCCGAGCGGTCCACCTTGGACGGGTCCTTGCCGGAGAACGCGCCACCGCCGTGCCGGGCGTACCCGCCGTAGGTGTCGACGATGATCTTGCGGCCGGTCAGGCCGGCGTCACCCATCGGGCCGCCGATCTCGAAGCGGCCGGTCGGGTTGACCAGCAGTCGGTAGCCCTCGGTGTCCAACCCGAGGCTCTCCAGCTCCGGCGCGATGACGTGGTCACGCACGTCCGGGGTGAGCAGCGATTCCAGCGAGATGTCCGCGGCGTGCTGGCTGGACACGACAACGGTGTTCAGCCGGACCGGGCGCAGCCCCTCGTACTCGATGGTGACCTGGGTCTTGCCGTCCGGACGCAGGTAGGGAATCGTGCCGTCCTTGCGGACCGCAGCCAGCCGGCGGGCCAGCCGGTGGGCGAGGGCGATCGGCAGCGGCATCAGCTCGGGCGTCTCCGAGCAGGCGAAGCCGAACATCATGCCCTGGTCGCCGGCGCCCTGCGCGTCCAGCGCGCTCTCCGACGCCCCGGTACGCAGCTCGAAGGCGTTGTCCACGCCCTGCGCGATGTCCTCGGACTGCGCGCCGATGGAGACGCTGACCCCGCAGGAGGCGCCGTCGAAGCCCTTCTTCGACGAGTCGTAGCCGATGTCGAGGATGGTCCGGCGGACGATCGTCGGGATGTCGGCGTACGCCTTGGTGGTCACCTCACCGGCGATGTGCACCTGGCCGGTGGTGATCATGGTCTCCACCGCGACCCGGCTGTGCGGGTCCTCGGCCAGCAGCGCGTCGAGGATGCCATCGCTGATCTGGTCAGCGATCTTGTCCGGGTGGCCTTCCGTGACCGATTCGGACGTGAAGAGACGGCGTGTCACGGCACTCCTAAGCGTGTGAGGTCGTTCCGCGGCAGTCTAATCACCACTGCGGCCGGTGTCGGGATCGGTCGCGCCGTTTACCACTCGTCAGGAACTACCGGGCAGCCGCGCCACGACGAGATCCCAGACGGTGTCGGCCACGGCCTCCTTGGCCTGCTCGGGAAGCCGGCTGACCGAGCCGTCCGCCCCGATGACCGTCACCGTGTTGGTGTCGGCGCCGAACACCTTGTCGTGACCGACCTCGTTGATCACGATCAGGTCGGCCCGCTTCCGGGCGAGCTTTGCTCTGCCGTTGGCCTCGGCGTCGCCGGTCTCGGCGGCGAACACCACCAGCAGCTGCTCCGGTCGCTTGCGCTGGCCGAGCTCCGCTGCGATGTCGGGGTTCGTGACGAGCTCGATGGTGGGCGCGACACCATCGTCCGACTTCTTGATTTTGCCAGCCGCGTACGTCGCCGGGCGGAAATCGGCCGGAGCCGCCGCCATCACCACCGCGTCCGCGTCGACGGCGGCCTTCACCGTCGCCTCCCGCAGCTCGGCGGTGGTGCCCACCCGGATCAGGTCGACGCCGGCGGGATCGGGCAGGGAGACGTTCGCCGCGATGAGGGTGACCCGGGCGCCCCGGGCCACGGCGGCGCGGGCGAACGCGTAACCCTGCTTGCCCGAGGAGCGGTTGCCCAGGAAGCGGACCGGGTCCAGTGGCTCCCGGGTGCCACCCGCGGTGACGACCACCCGACGGCCGGCCAGGTCGGCGGGGGCGACGTCGCCCCGGGCCAGCACCTGACGGGCGATGGCGAAGATCTCCGCCGGGTCGGGCAGTCGCCCCTTGCCGGTGTCGACGCCGGTGAGCCGGCCGACGGCGGGCTCGATGACCCGGACGCCCCGGGAGCGCAGCGTGGCGACGTTGGCGACAGTGGCCGGGTGCTCCCACATCTCGGTGTGCATGGCGGGGGCCAGCAGCACCGGGCAGCGGGCGGTCAGCAGGGTGTTGGTCAGCAGATCGTCGGCGAGCCCGTGCGCGGCCTTGGCGAGCAGGTCGGTGGTGGTCGGCGCGACCACCACCAGATCGGCCTGCTTACCGAGTCGGACGTGCGGCACCTCGTGGACGTCGGTCCAGACGTCGTCGGCGACCGGCTGGCCGGAGAGTGCCGCCCAGGTCGGCACCCCGACGAACCGGAGCGCCGACGCGGTCGGCACGACACGGACCCGGTGACCTGATTCGGTGAAGAGTCGCAGCAGCTCACACGCCTTGTAGGCGGCGATGCCGCCGCCAACCCCGAGGACGATCGAGGCGGACATCGGCCGGCGAGTGCTTACGGCTGGTCGGTCGGCTCGGCGGTGAGCAGGCCCGAGTTGATCTCGCGCATGGCGATGGAGAGGGGCTTCTCCTGCGGGGTGGTCTCGACGAGCGGGCCGACGTACTCCAGCAGACCCTCACCGAGCTGGCTGTAGTAGGCGTTGACCTGGCGCGCCCGCTTGGCGGCGAAGATGACCAGCGCGTACTTCGACGTCGTCTTCTCGAGGAGCTCGTCGATCGGCGGGTTGGTGATGCCTTCGGGGTTGGCGATGGATCCCACGAATTAACCTCTGCGTCTTTCGAGCCGCGCGGACGCGGTGCTGAGTCTCAACAGCGGCCGACCGTCAGCCGCGCACTCGCGACCAGGTCGGATCCGGATAAGAAGAACCGAGTAATCCTACCAGCTCGTCGGCCACCCGCTCGGTGAGGTCGTGGGTCAGCGTGTGCTCGAAGGCGGCCGCCACCACGGCGTCGGGGTGATACCCGGGTGGGCTCAGCAGCACCAGCCGCGAATCGGGCAGGCGCGCGCGCACCAGCGGGGCGCCGGGCAGGTCGAGCGAAAGAAGCACCGGCTGCCCGGCGTCGAGCCGGGCGCGCAGCGGTTGGTACGGGGTGCCCCGGCGGTACGAGCCGATCCGGGACCACTCCAGCAGCTCGCCGGCGACGAGTCGGCGATCGAACTCGGCGGGGGCGAGGAAGACGCGGTCAACGCCGTCGATTTCCGACTCCCGGCGCGGCCGTGTGGTCGCCGGCACCGGCAACCACACGGACGGAGAACGCGCCCGGACGAGCTCGACGACACTCTCCCTGCCGGAACCCGAAGGTCCAGCCAGGACAGTGAGCCGAGCCGCCGGGCGCGCCTCGTCATCCGTGCTCACTGCTTGTTTCTACACGCTGCCAGGTTCAGTTGGCGGCGAACTCTCCAAGCAGTGCCTTGCGCTGCTGCTCGCCGAGGCCACGCAGGCGACGGCTGTCGGCGATCTTGAGCTTCTCCATGATCTGGGTCGCCCGGATCTTGCCGATACCCGGCATGGCCTGCAGGACGGCCGAAACCTTGAGCTTGCCGACGACGTCGTCGCTCTCGGCGCGCTCGAGGACAGCACCGAGGGTGGTCTTGCCCTGCTTGAGCTGCTCCTTCAGCTGAGCACGGGCCTTGCGGATCTCCGCGGCCTTCTCGAGCGCGGCAGCGCGTTGTTCGGGGGTCAGTGACGGGAGCGGCACCAGTTCTCCTCAGGTCCCTATCGCGGCGGGCGGGGCGCACCGCCGCATCTGTGAAACGTGGTGTCGCTGTGAACCAAGGGGTCCGTGGTTCCCAGCGCGGGGAAAACTAGCGGTCAACGGAGCTTTCGGCAACGTGGGGGGCCCATGATCAACGCACAGTGACCGACCCGTCAGTCAGTCACCGGGCAGGCAATACGGCCCGGCAGTCGGCCAGAACCCGGTCCGCGGCGGCCCGCAGGGCAGCGACGTCGGGGCCCGCCGAGAGCACCTCCCGGGAGTACGACGGGAGCACCGAGCCCAGGCTCGAACCGAAGACGGTACGCAGATCGGCTGCCCCGGCACCCTGCGCGCCGAGGCCCGGGGCGAGCAGTGGACCCCCCACGCCGCATAGGTCGTGACCGGTGTCGCCGATGGTCGCCCCGACCACCAGACCGAAGCTCCCGAGTGGTGTCGCACCCCTGTTGAGCTGGGAAATCTCGTCGATGACGGTCTGCGCCACGGTGCGGCCGTCGGCCGTACGCGCCTGCTGCACGGCCGCGCCCTCGGGGTTGGAGGTGAGGGCGAGCACGAACACCCCGCCGCCGTGCTGGGCGGCCAGCTCGAACATCGGCGCCAGCGAACCGACCCCGAGGTAGGGGCTCGCGGTGACCGCGTCGACATACAGCGGGCTGGATGGATCAAGGTACGCGGAGGCGTACGCGCTCACCGTCGAGCCGATGTCGCCGCGCTTGACGTCAAGGAGAACGAGCGAGCCGGCATCCCGTAACTGTCGGATAGTTGACTCAAGAATCGCCACGCCGTGGGACCCGAATCGCTCGAAAAAGGCCGACTGAGGCTTGACCACCGCAACCCGGTCACCGAGGGCTTCCACGACGGTTTGGGTGAAGCGGTCAAGACCCTGAAGGTCGTCGGCGAGGCCCCAACGGGCCAGTAGACCGGGGTGCGGGTCGATGCCCACACAGAGTGGCCCTCGCTCGTCGACCGCCCGGTGCAGCCGGCTTCCGAAGCTCTCCATCCGGTACTCCCTCTCTCCTCCTGCCGGGCGGCGGACCGCCTCCCGGGTACCCGTCGACCACTACCGGTTCAGCCGGCCGCCACCGCCGCCGCGACGCCAGTCGCGATCCGAGCCAGGTCGACGTCGTCGGTGACGTACGGCGGCATCGTGTAGACCAGGTCGCGGAACGGGCGCAACCACACCCCCTGCTCGACTGCGGCCCTGGTGGCCGCGCCGAGGTCGACCTCGTGATCGAGCTGCACCACCCCGATCGCGCCGAGCACCCGCACGTCGGCGACGCCCGGCGTGCCGCGCAGGGGCTCCAGACCGGCACGCAGACCGGCGCCGACCCTGGCGACCTGCCCCGCCCAGTCCCCGGCCCGCAGCAGCCCGATGGAGGCGTTGGCCACCGCGCAGGCCAATGGGTTGCCCATGAACGTGGGCCCGTGCGCCAGCACGCCGGCGGCGGAGATACCACGGGCGACCTCAGGGGTGCAGAGCGTCGCCGCGAGCGTCAGGTAGCCCCCGGTGAGTGCCTTGCCCACGCACAGCACGTCCGGGGTCACCCCGGCGTGCTCGGCCGCGAACATCGCACCGGTACGGCCGAACCCGGTGGCGATCTCGTCGAAGATCAGCAGCACCCCGTGGGCGCGGGTCACCTCGCGCAGCACCCGCAGGTAACCCGGGTGGTGGAAACGCATCCCGCCGGCGCCCTGGACGACGGGTTCGACGATCACCGCGGCCAGCTCGTCGGCGTACCGCTCGACGGTCTCCACCAACGCCGCCACGTACGCGTCGTCGGGCGGGTCGTCGAAGCCGCCCGGCGGAACCGGCGCGAACACCTGACGGGGCAGCACGTCGCCCCAGAGGTGGTGCATGCCGCCCTCCGGGTCGCAGACGCTCATCGGGTGGAACGTGTCGCCGTGGTAGCCGCCCCGCCAGGTCGCCAGCCGGCGTCGCTGCGGCTGCCCGACGGCCCGCTGGTACTGCAGGCACATCTTCACCGCCACCTCCACGCTGACGGAGCCGGAGTCGGCCAGGAACACGTGCTCCAGGCCCTCCGGGGTCAGCTCGACCAGGGTCCGGGCGAGCTGCACGGCGGGCTCGTGGGTGAGTCCGCCGAACATCACGTGACTCATCCGGCCGAGCTGATCGGTCACCGCCGCGTCCAGCACCGGGTGCCGGTACCCGTGGATCGCCGCCCACCAGGACGACATCCCGTCCACCAGCTCCCGCCCGTCGGCCAGCCGCAGTCGTACCCCCTCGGCGCTCCGCACCACGTAGGGCGGGTTCGTCGGCGGCAGCGCGGCGTACGGGTGCCAGACGTGCGCCCGGTCGGCGGCCAGGATCTCCTCGGGTGTCACGCGTACTCCTTCGTGCCTCAGGCGGCCCGGACGGCGGACGTCCTGCGGCCGGGTCGAACCTCGCCGTCGCCGCCTCCCGCGCCGCCGCCGCTCCCCTGTCCGCTGCCTTTGCTCTGCACCCACGGACGCGACACCCACGGACGCGACAACCACGGACGCGACACCCGGGGACGCGACACCCGGTGGCTGGGCGTCGCGCTCCGGGTGGTGCATCCACGGGTGCAGAGCAAAGGGGCAACAGCCGGGGTGGGCTCCTCGGCGCGCAGCGGGCTCGGCGCCCGTTTGCGCCGGGCCAGCACCGGACCGGGGGCGGTCACCGACCGGCGACCGGTTCCGGTGCCACGGTTGCGGCCGTCGCGCGGGCGGCGGCGCGCACCAGGGCCGCCCCTCGGTAGATGAAGCCGGTGTAGAGCTGCACCAGGGACGCGCCTGCGTCGAACATCCGTGCCGCGTCGTCCGGGTCGAGCACCCCGCCGACGCCGACGATCGGCAGCCGACCACCGGTCTCGGAGTGCACGAAGGCGACGACGTCGCGGGCCCGCGTGGTCAGGGGCCGACCGGACAGACCACCCGCCTGGGCGCCGCGCTCGGCGTCCACAGTGGCCAGACCGGTACGGGCCAGGGTGGTGTTGGTGGCGATCACCCCGGCGGCGCCCCGGGCCAGGCACACCTCCAGCAGCTCGGCGATCGCCGCCTCGGTCAGGTCCGGCGCGATCTTGACCAGCACCGGTTTCTCCCCCACCAGGGCGCCGAGCAGCGCGTCCAGGTGGGCGCGGTCCTGCAACGAGCGCAGCCCCGGGGTGTTCGGTGAGGACACGTTCACGGCGAAGTAGTCGCCGTGCCCGCGCAACGCCCGGTACGAGGCGAGGTAGTCCTCGACCGCCTCGTCGAGCGGGGTCACCTTGGACTTGCCCAGCGAGATGCCCAACGGCACCCCGAGCGGGCGCGGCAGCGCCGCCAGCCGGGTGGCCAGCGCGGCGGCCCCGGCATTGTTGAAGCCCATCCGGTTGACCACGGCCTCGCTGGCCGGCAGGCGGAACAGCCGCGGCCGTGGGTTGCCCGGCTGGGCGTGCGCGGTGACAGTGCCGACCTCGACGAAACCGAAGCCGAGCGCCGGCCAGGCCGGCAGCGCCGCGCCGTCCTTGTCCATGCCCGCGGCCAGCCCGACCGGGTTGGGGAACCGCACGCCGAACACGGTGCGCGGCGCGTTGACCGCGTACCGGGCCCGCAGCGCCGCCAGGGCCACCGGACGCCGCGACAGCGCGCTCAACCGCCGCAGTGTCCACTCGTGCGCCACCTCGGCGTCCCCACCGCCGAGCCGGAACAACTGGGGGCGTACCACCCGCTCGAACAGGGTCACTGGGCCGCCCGCAGGGTGGCGTGCAGGTCCTGCAGGGGGCGTACCTGCATGTCGCCGCGGATCCGCGCCTCGATGCCCATCACTGCCGCGGCGGCGCCGGGAACCGTGGTGATGCAGGGGATGTCGGCGGTGACGGCCGCGCTGCGGATCTCGTAGCCGTCCGAGCGGGCACTGGCACCCGAGCCCTGCGGTGTGTTGATCACCAACGCCACGTGGCCGCCACCGATCAGCGACACCGCGTCGTCGCCCTCACCGGCCTGGTAGTGCTTACGGATCTGCTCGCAGGCGATGCCGTGCCGGCGCAGCACCTCGGCCGTGCCGGCGGTCGCGACGATCTCGAAGCCCAGATCGGCCAGCCGCTTGATCGGGAAGATCATGCCACGCTTGTCCCGGTTGGCCACCGACACGAAGATCTTCCCGGCGGTCGGCAGCGAGCCGTACGCGGCCGACTGGCTCTTGGCGAACGCGTGCCCGAAGTTGGTGTCGATGCCCATCACCTCGCCGGTCGACTTCATCTCCGGCCCCAGCAGCGAGTCGATCCCCTTGCCGGCGCGCGTCCGGAAGCGCTTGAACGGCAACACCGCCTCCTTGACCGCGATCGGCGCGTCGGCGGGCATCGTGCCCCCGTCCCCGGTCGCCGGCAGCAGGCCCTCGGCGCGCAACTCGGCGATGCTCGCGCCGAGCGCGATCCGGGCCGCCGCCTTGGCCAGCGGCACCGCCGTCGCCTTGGAGACGAACGGAACGGTCCGCGACGCCCGCGGGTTGGCCTCCAGGACGTAGAGCACGTCGTCCTTGAGCGCGTACTGCACGTTGAGCAGGCCGCGGACGCCGACGCCACGCGCGATGGCCTCGGTGTAGCGGCGCACCTCGGCCAGGTGCGAGCCGGCGAGGGTGATCGGCGGCAACGCGCAGGACGAGTCGCCGGAGTGGATGCCGGCCTCCTCGATGTGCTCCATCACGCCGCCGATGTAGACCTCACCGTCGGCATCGCAGAGCGCGTCCACGTCGATCTCGATGGCGTCGTCGAGGAACCGGTCCACCAGCACCGGGTGATCCGGGGAGATGTCGGTGGCGCGTCCGATGTAGTCGCGCAGCGTCGGGTCGTCGTAGACGATCTCCATGCCCCGACCGCCCAGCACGTACGACGGCCGGACCAGCACCGGGTAACCGATCTCGTCGGCGATCGTCTTGGCCTCGTCGTAGGACGTGGCCATGCCGTGCGCCGGCGCGCGCAGCCCGGCCCGGGCCAGCACCGTACCGAACGCGCCGCGCTCCTCGGCCAGGTGGATCGACTCCGGGGAGGTGCCGACGATCGGCACGCCCGCGTTCTTGAGCCGCTGCGCCAGGCCCAGCGGCGTCTGCCCGCCGAGCTGTACGACCACCCCGACCACGCCCGGCCCGCCGGCCGCCCGGCCGGACGAGTCCTCCGCGTGCCAGACCTCCAGGACGTCCTCGAAGGTCAGCGGCTCGAAGTAGAGCCGGTCGGCGGTGTCGTAGTCGGTCGAGACCGTCTCCGGGTTGCAGTTGACCATGACCGTCTCGTAGCCGGCCGCACGCAGCGCCTGCACCGCGTGCACGCAGGAGTAGTCGAACTCGATGCCCTGCCCGATCCGGTTCGGGCCGGAGCCCAGGATCAGCACCTTCGGCCGGTCCGACGGCACGACCTCGGTCTCCAGGTCGTACGTCGAGTAGTGGTACGGCGTGGTGGCCTCGAACTCGGCCGCGCAGGTGTCCACCGTCTTGTAGACCGGGCGCACGTCGAGGCGGTGCCGCAGGGTCCGTACGCCGTCCTCGGCGGCCAGCTCCGGGCGCAGCGCGGCGAGCTGCCGGTCGGACAGCCCGGCCCGCTTCGCCACCCGCAACAGGTCGGCGTCGAGCACCGGCGCGTCCACGATCTCCGTACGCAGCTCGATCAGGGCGGCGATCTGGTCGAGGAACCACGGGTCGATTCCGCCGGAGGCCTCGGCGACCTCGGCGATCGACGCGCCGAGGCGCAGCGCCCGCTCGACGGTGTACAGCCGGCCGTCGTGCGGGATCCGCAACGCGGCGAGAGTGTCCGAGCGAGTGGCGCCCTCCGGGTCTGGAGTGGTCCAGAAACCAGATGATCGGGTCTCCATCGAGCGCATCGCCTTGTTCAGCGCCTCGGTGAAGTTGCGCCCGAGGCTCATCGCCTCACCCACCGACTTCATCGTGGTGGTCAGCTCCGGGTCCGCACCGGGGAACTTCTCGAACGCGAACCGGGGGATCTTCACCACCACGTAGTCCAGGGTCGGCTCGAACGCCGCCGGGGTCTTCAGGGTGATGTCGTTGGGGATCTCGTCGAGGGTGTAGCCGATGGCCAGCTTCGCGGCGATCTTCGCGATCGGGAAGCCGGTCGCCTTGGAGGCCAGCGCCGAGGAGCGCGACACCCGGGGGTTCATCTCGATCACGACGATCCGGCCGTCGACCGGGTTGACCGCGAACTGGATGTTGCAGCCGCCGGTGTCCACCCCGACCTCGCGCAGCACGGCGATGCCCAGGTCACGCAGGCGCTGGTACTCCCGGTCGGTGAGCGTCATGGCCGGGGCCACGGTGACGCTGTCGCCGGTGTGCACGCCCATCGGGTCGATGTTCTCGATCGAGCAGACCACCACGACGTTGTCCCGCCGGTCGCGCATCAGCTCAAGCTCGTACTCCTTCCAACCGAGCACGCTCTCCTCGATGAGCACCTCGTGCACCGGGCTGGCGGACAGGCCGTCGCCGGCGATGCGGGCCAGGTCCTCCGGGGTATGCGCCATGCCGGAGCCCAGGCCACCCATGGTGAACGACGGCCGGATCACCACCGGCAGGCCCAGCTCGGCGACGGTCGCCTCGACCTCGTCCATCGAGTGGCAGACCCGGGAGCGGGGCACCAGCCCGGTCGGGTCGTCGACGCCCAGGCGGACCCCGGCCTTCGCCACGATCTCCTTGAACAGCTGCCGGTCCTCGCCCCGGTTGATGGCGTCGATGTTCGCGCCGATCAACTCCACGCCGTACTTCTCCAGGACGCCGCCCTCGTGCAGCGCGACGGCCGTGTTCAGCGCGGTCTGCCCGCCGAGGGTCGCCAGGATCGCGTCGGGGCGCTCCTTGGCGATGACCAGCTCCACGAACTCCGGGGTGATCGGCTCGACGTAGGTGGCGTCGGCGAACTCCGGGTCCGTCATGATCGTCGCCGGGTTGGAGTTGACCAGGCTGACCCGGATCCCCTCGCTGCGCAGCACCCGGCACGCCTGGGTGCCGGAGTAGTCGAACTCGCAGGCCTGCCCGATGACGATCGGCCCGGAGCCGATCACGAGAATGTGCTTGAGATCGGTCCGCTTAGGCATTGCTGCGCCCCCTGCTGTGGTTCCGACCCTCGATCAAGTCGGCGAATCGGTCGAAGAGGTAGTCCGCGTCGTGCGGGCCGGCCGCCGCCTCCGGGTGGTACTGCACCGTGAACGCGGGCACGTCCACGGCCCGCAGCCCCTCGACCACGTTGTCATTGAGGCAGACGTGCGACACCTGGACGCCGCCGAAGTCGGTGTCGATCACCTGGTCGGGGACCACCGCGCCAGCACCCGCGCCCGGCACCTTCACGGCGAAGCCATGGTTGTGGCTGGTCACCTCGACCTTGCCGGTGACCCGGTCGAGCACCGGCTGGTTGATCCCCCGGTGGCCGTAGCCCAGCTTGTAGGTGCCGAAGCCGAGCGCCCGGCCGAGGATCTGGCTGCCGAAGCAGATGCCGAACAGTGGCACCTCCCGCCGCAGCGCCTCCCGGGCCAGCGCCACCGGGGCGTCGGCGGTGGCCGGGTCGCCCGGACCGGGCGACAGGAAGATCGCGTCGGCGCCGGTGGCGAGCAGGTCGTCGATGCTCGACGAGGCCGGCAGCACGTGGGTGGTCACCCCACGGGTGGCGAGTCGCCGCGGCACGTTGCGCTTGATGCCCAGGTCGAGGGCCGCCACGGTGAACCGGTGCTCGCCGATAGCCTCGACGACGTACGGCTGGGCGGTGGTCACCTCGGCGGACAGGTCCGCGCCGACCATCTGCGGTGCCTGGCGGACGCGGGTCAGGAGGCTCTGCGGGTCGTTGTCGACGCTGGAGATGCCCACCCGCATGGCGCCACGCTCGCGCAGGTGCCGGGTCAGCGCCCGGGTGTCCACCCCGCTGATGCCCACCACACCCTCGGTGGCGAGCCGGTCCTCCAGGCCGCCGGTGGCGCGCCAGTTCGAGCCGATCCGGGCCGGGTCGCGTACGACGTAACCGGCCACCCAGATCCGGCCGGACTCGTCGTCCTCGCCGTTGACTCCGGTGTTGCCGATGTGCGGCGCGGTCTGCACCACCACCTGCCGGTGGTACGACGGGTCGGTGAGTGTCTCCTGGTAGCCGGTCATGCCGGTGTTGAAGACCGCCTCGCCGAAGGTCTCCCCGACGCTGCCGTACGCCTCACCGGGGAACGTGCGCCCGTCCTCCAGGACCAGGATTGCGGGTCTGCGCTTGACCATTACTTGACAGCCTTTCCGTCCAGGACCGTCGGCTCGCCACGCAGGAAGGTCGCCACGATGCGACCCGGCAGCGTCATGCGGGCGTACGGGGTGTTGCGACTGCGACTGGCCAGCTCCGCCGGCTCGATGGTGCGGTGGGCGGCCGGGTCGATCAGGGTCAGGTTGGCCGGCACGCCGGGTGCCGGGTCGATGCCGTGCCCGGTCAGCCCCGCGATCCGGGCGGGGGTGCGCGACATCCGCTCGGCGATCAGGTCCCACTCGGGACCGAGCACGTCGAGCGCGATGGACAGGGCGGTCTCCAGGCCGAGCATCCCCGGCCGGGCGTACGCCCACTCGCACTCCTTGTCCTCCACGGCGTGCGGGGCGTGGTCGGTGGCGATCACGTCGATCACACCGTCGGCGAGCGCGGCGCGCAGCGCGGCGATGTCCGCGGCCGTTCGCAGCGGCGGGTTGACCTTGAATACCGGGTCGTAGCTCTCCGCACGCTCGTCGGTGAGCAGCAGGTGGTGCGGGGTGACCTCGGCGGTGACGCGTACGCCGCGTGCCTTTGCCTGGCGCAGCACCTCGACGCTGCCGGCGGTGGAAACGTGGCAGACGTGCAGTCGGCTGCCGACGTGTTCGGTGAGCAGCACGTCGCGGGCGATGATCGCCTCCTCGGCGACCGCCGGCCAGCCGATCAGCCCGAGCCGGGTGGAGACCTCACCCTCGTGCATCTGGGCGCCCTCGGTGAGCCGGGGCTCCTCAGCGTGCTGGGCGATGATCCCGTCGAACGCCTTGACGTACTCCAGGGCCCGGCGCATCAGCAGCGGGTCGGCGACGCAGTGCCCGTCGTCGGAGAAGATCCGCACCCGGGCCGCGGAGTCGGCCATCGCGCCCAGCTCGGCCAGCCGCTCGCCGGCGAGCCCGACGGTGACCGCGCCGATCGGCTGCACGTCGACCAGCCCGGCCTCGCGGCCGAGCCGCCAGACCTGCTCGACCACGCCGGCGGTGTCCGCGACCGGGGAGGTGTTGGCCATCGCGCAGACCGCCGTGTAGCCCCCCATCGCCGCCGCGCGGGACCCGGACTCGACGGTCTCGGCGTCCTCCCTGCCGGGTTCGCGAAGGTGGGTGTGCAGGTCGACGAGGCCGGGCAGGGCGACCAGCCCGGTGCCGTCGATGACGGTGGCGTCCGGCGCGGACAGGCCGGCGCCGACCTCGGCCACCACGCCGTCGCGGATCAGCAGATCGGTCGGCGGGCCGCCGACGACGCTCACGCTGGTGATCAGGTACGCGCTCACCGGTTGTTCCCTCCGAGCAGCAGGTAAAGGACAGCCATCCGCACGGAGACCCCGTTGGTGACCTGTTCGACGATGGTGGAGCGGGGTGAGTCGGCGACCTCGGGGGTGATCTCCATCCCCCGGTTCATCGGGCCGGGGTGCATGACGATCGCGTGCTCCGGCAGCCGGCGCATCCGCGGGCCGTCCAGCCCGTAGCGGCGGGCGTACTCGCGCGCGGAGGGGAAGTAGGAGTCGTTCATCCGTTCCCGCTGCACCCGCAGCATCATCACCACGTCGACATTCGGCAGCACCGAGTCCAGGTCGTAGGAGACGTCGGTGGCCGGCGCCAACGCTCCGGCGATGTCGACCGGGATGAGGGTGGGCGGGCCGACCAGGGTGACCTTGGCGCCGAGGGTGGAGAGCAGCAGCACGTTGGAGCGGGCGACCCGGGAGTGCAGGACGTCCCCGACGACCGCCACCGACAGGCCGGCCAACCGGCCCAGCCGGGACCGCATGGTGTACGCGTCCAGCAGCGCCTGGGTGGGGTGCTCATGGGTGCCGTCGCCGGCGTTGACGACCGACCCGTCGACCCAGTTGGCCAGTCGGTGCGGCGCGCCGGAGGCCGGGTGCCGGACGACCACGGCGTCGGCGCCCATGGCCTGCAGGGTCAGCGCGGTGTCCTTCAGGCTCTCGCCCTTGGTGACGCTGGACCCCTTCGCGGAAAAGTTGATCACGTCGGCGCTGAGCCGCTTCGCCGCCGCCTCGAAGGAGATCCGGGTGCGGGTGGAGTCCTCGTAGAAGAGGTTCACCACGGTCCGGCCGCGCAGCGCGGGCAATTTCTTGATCTCCCGGCCGGCGACGGTGGCCATCTCGGCGGCGGTGTCCAGGATCTCGGTGGCGGTCGCGGCGTCCAGGTCGGCGCCGGAGAGCAGATGCTTGATCATGAGGTGGGTCCCCCGTAGAGCTTGACCTCGTCCGTCCCGTCGGTCTCGGCGAGCGTCACCTTCACGCTCTCGGCGAGCGAGGTCGGGATGTTCTTGCCGACGTAGTCGGCGCGGATCGGCAGCTCCCGGTGGCCGCGATCGACCAGGACGGCGAGCTGCACGGACGCTGGGCGGCCCACGTCGTTGAGCGCGTCGAGCGCGGCCCGGACGGTGCGGCCGGAGAACAGCACGTCGTCGACGAGGATGACCCGCTTGCCGTCGATGCCGCCGGGCGGCAGCTCGGTCGGGCCGATCGCGCGGGTGGCGTGCCGGCGCAGGTCGTCGCGGTAGAGGGTGATGTCGAGCACACCGACCGGAACGGCGACGTCCTCGAAGGTGCTGATCCGGTCGGCGAGCCGCCGAGCGAGGGGGGTTCCTCTGGTGGGAATCCCAAGAAGCACCGTGTTGGCGGCACCCTGGGTCTTCTCCAGGATCTGGTGGGCGATGCGGTCGACCACGCGTTGCACGTCGGCGCTGGCGAGGATCACCTTCACCGAGGGTTGTCGCGGTGGTGACGAGCGGGCAGCCGGTGGGTATGCCACGGCGGACCTCCTTCCCCGCCTCACTGGACGGGTCGTTAAAGGATGTCGGGCACCTCCGGCCGGACCGCAGAGCGCTCCTGAGCCGGGGCTTCACGCCACGTTACCAGTGGTCACCGGGCCGATGGACGGCGGCCACTGACCACCGGATCAGCACCACGAAAGGGGATAACTTCCCAGACGCTCCCCAACGGTAGGGTCACGACCACTTGACCACGTGTCCCATTCCCCGTACCGTCACGCTCCGTAGCGATCGACGGGAGAACCCCGAGCAGCACTGGGAGTGTCCGAATGCCCTCTGAATACGCCAAGTCTCTGGGCGCCCGCCTGCGCTCCATCCGCCAGCAGCAGGGTCTCTCCCTGCAGGGTGTGGAGGAGAAGTCGAACGGGCGGTGGAAGGCCGTGGTGGTCGGCTCGTACGAGCGTGGCGACCGGGCCGTGACGGTGTCCCGTCTGGCCGAGCTGGCCGAGTTCTACCGTGTCCCCGTCTCGGAGCTGCTGCCTGACGGCAGTGGCGTCCGTCACGAGCCCACCAGCAAGATCGTCCTGGACCTGGAGCGGCTCTACGACGAGGCCTCCGAGGACCTGGCCTACGTCGCGCGCTACGCCCGCGCCATCCAGCAGCAGCGCGGCGACTACAACGGCCGGGTGCTCTCCATCCGCGCCGACGACCTGCGGGCACTCGCGATCGTGTACGACGCCTCACCGTCGGGCCTGATCGAGCGGCTCACCGAGCACGGTGTGCTGGTGGCCGACCCTCGGGCGTTCTTCGCCTCCTGAGCTGTCGCTTCACCTGATCTGCGGCTTCACCGAAAGGGCCCGTGCCGGATGGCACGGGCCCTTTCGCGTTGCGGCGTTCGTCGGTGCGACGCTCAGCGGGTGGCGTACTCGGCGATCCGGCCGAGCACCCCGTTGAGGAAGCGCGGCGAATCGTCGGTGGACATCTGGCGGGCCAGCTCAACGGCCTCGCTGATCGCCACCGCGTCGTCGATCTCGTCGACGTAGAGCAGCTCGTAGACGGCGATCCGGGCCAGATTCCGGTCGACGACCGGCATCCGCTCCAGCGTCCATCCCTCGGCGTAACTGGCGATGAGCTCGTCGATCCGGTCAAGGTGCTCGGCGACACCCTCGACCAGGCCCACCGCGTAGCCCAGGTGCTCCGGTCGGGGCTGCTCGATCCGCTGCACGTAGCCGGCGAGCACCTCCACCGGAGGCTTGTCTCGTAGGTCGGACTCGTAGAGGACATCCAGCGCCCGCTTGCGCGCCTTGCGGCGCGCCGGCATCTGCTGCTTGGAACCCTCAGCCATCAGGCGCGGCCGAGGTAACGGCCGTCGCGGGTGTCGACCTTGATCTTCTCACCGGTGGTGATGAACAGCGGAACCGGCACTGTGGCACCGGTCTCCACGGTCGCCGGCTTGGTGCCACCGGTCGAACGGTCGCCCTGCAGGCCCGGCTCGGTGTAGGTGACCTCCAGCACGACACTGGTGGGCAGCTCGATGTAGAGCGGCACCCCCTCGTGCTGGGCGACGGTCGCCTCTGCCTCGGGCAGCAGGTAGTTGGCTGCCTCACCGACGGTGCCACCGGGCACGGTGATCTGGTCGAAGGTCTCCAGATCCATGAAGACGAAGTCTTCGCCGTCGGCGTAGAGGTATTGCATCGTGCGCTTGTCAACGGTCGCGGTTTCGACCTTGGTGCCCGCGTTGAAGGTCTTGTCGACCACCTTCCCGGACAGCACGTTCTTCAGCGTGGTGCGCACGAAGGCACCACCCTTACCGGGCTTGACGTGCTGGAACTCGACGACGGCCCAGAGCTCGCCGTCCAGGTTGAGAACCAGGCCGTTTTTGAGGTCGTTGGTGGAGGCCATTTCCTGCCTTGATCATCAATTGGCGGACAGACCTTACGAGTCTACTAGCTGCGCCGAGACTCGCTGACCGCCCTACTTCGGCGCGGGCCACCCCTTGGGCATCGACACCCACGCAGATAACGCAGAGTGCCTCTCCAGGGAAGGCGCCCCTCCCCTGGTCGACCCCCTTTGCTTTGCATACCTATATGCGACAGTCACGCACCGTACCGGCAGGCCGTCGCCCCTACGGCAACGCAGCTCACATAAAAGCAGCTCACCGCCCTGTCGCATCCGCAGGTGCAGAGCAAAGGGAGCTAGCAGGCAGGTGCCCTAACGCCGGGCGGGGGACGCGGAGTGACGCTCGCCGACGAGAGTTGGCGATCACAATCGGTGATTTGCCACAGACCGGCGCGAAAGACGGTGAAAGGTCGGGTGCGGCGGGGCGGGAAGCCGCCGGTCAGGCGGCTCGGGCGGCCAGGTGGTGCAGTGCGAGGCGATAACCGTCGATGCCGAGACCGCAGATCACCCCGGTCGCCACCGCGGACACCACCGAGTGGTGCCGGAACTCCTCGCGGGCGTGGATGTTGGAGAGGTGCACCTCAACCAACGGCCCCCGCAGCATGGCGCATGCGTCGCGCACCGCGTACGAGTAGTGCGACCAGGCGGCCGGGTTGAGCACCACCGCGGCAGCCTCGTCGGCGGCGGCGTGCAGCCAACCGAGCAGTTCGTGCTCGGCGTCGGTCTGCCGGACCGTCACGTCCAACCCCAGTTGCTCTCCGGTGCGCTCGCAGAGCGCCACCAGGTCGGCGTAGGTGGTCGCGCCGTACACCTCGGGCTCGCGGGTGCCCAACCGGCCCAGGTTCGGCCCGTTCAGGACATGGACCTTCACGGCGTTGCCACCTCCCGGTAGGCGGCCTCCAGCACCGCGTCGTCCGGGCCCTCCAGCATCGCCGGGCGGGCCAGCCCGTCCAGCACCACGAAGCGCAGCCGACTGCCCCGGGCCTTCTTGTCGACCCGCATCGCGGCCAGCAGCTGCGGCCAGGCGTCGGCCGGGTAGCTCACCGGCAGACCGAGCGCGGTCAGGGTGACCCGGTGCCGGTCGGCGGTCGGGACGTCGAGCCGGCCGGCGAGCCGGGCCAGCGCGGCGGCGTACACCAGACCGACGGCGACGGCGTGACCGTGCCGCCAGCGGTAGCCCTCGTTCTGCTCGATCGCGTGGGCGAGGGTGTGACCGTAGTTGAGCACCTCCCGCACGCCCGACTCGCGCAGGTCACCGGCGACCACGTCGGCCTTGACCCGGATCGCCCGCTCGATCAGCTCCCGCGTCACCGGGCCGCGTGCGTCGGTGGCCGCCTCCGGGTCGCGCTCGACGAGGTCCAGGATCGCCGGGTCGGCGATGAACCCGCACTTGACCACCTCGGCGAGCCCGGCCGCCAGGTCGACAGCGGGCAGACTGTCCAGGGTGGCCAGGTCGGCCAGCACACCGACCGGCGGGTGGAACGCGCCCACCAGGTTCTTGCCGGCGGCCGTGTTGATGCCCGTCTTGCCGCCGACAGCGGCGTCGACCATGCCCAGCAGCGAGGTCGCCACCGGAACCCAGCGCACCCCGCGCAACCAGCAGGCCGCGACGAACCCGGCCAGGTCGGTCACCGCGCCGCCGCCCACCCCGACGACAGCGTCGGTACGGGTGAAGCCGGCGGCCCCGAGCCGGTCCCAGCAGCCGGCGGCCACGTCGATCTGCTTGCCCGACTCGGCGTCGGGCACCTCGATCGGCAGCGGCTCGATGCCGGCGGCGCGCAGCCGCTCGCCGAGCGCGTCCGCCAGGGCCTTGAGCGGGGGCGCGTGCAGCACCGCCGCACGGCTCGCGCCGGGCAGCAGGCCGGGCAGCGCGCCCAGCAGGTCACGCCCCACCAACACGTCGTACGGTCGCTCGCCGCCGACCGGAATCCGGGTCACCTCGTCCATCGCCGGCAGCCTAGTCGAGCGGACGACGTGGTGCGGGCGGCTGCCCACCTGCTGGCCGGGCCGCCCAGTCGGCGAGCAGTCGGGCGTGCTCGGCCACCTCGGCGCGCAGCGCGTCCGGGTGTCGCACCGTGAACGGGCAGCCCAGGCCGGCGAGCAGCGCGGCCATACCCGGCAGGCTCTCCGCCCGGGCCCGCAGCAGCACCCCGTCGGTGGCGGCGGTCAGCTCGGCCACGCTGGGCGGGATGCGGCGACGGGCGGTGACCAGGTCGGTCTCCAGCAGCACCTCGACCTCGTGTGTGTACGGCACACCGGCCAGTGACCGGGTCACCCGCGCCACCGGGTCGAAGCCCTCCGGGACGGTGAACGTCGCCCCGCCCGGCGTCACGGTGCCGATGCGGTCCAACCGGAACGTGCGGACCTCGCCGCGCCGGTGGTCGTGGCCGGTGACGTACCACCGGCCGGAGTGGAAGACCAGACCGTACGGGTCGAGCTCCCGGTGCGACTGCTCACCGCGCCAGGAGCGGTAGTCCAGTGCCACCCGCTGCCGGTGCCGGGCGGCCGAGGCCAGGGCGAGCAGGGTGCCCGACGTCGGCCGCAGCTCCGGCTCGGGGCGTCGCAGGGTGAAGCCGAGGTGCTCCTGCACGGCCGCGAGTCGGTCGGCGAGCGCCGCTGGCAGCACCCGACGGATCTTCGCGAGTGCCGTGGCCGTGGCGGGCTGCTCGGTGGCCAGCCCGACCCGCTCGGCGACGACCAAGCCGAGCAGCACCGCCACCGCCTCGTCGTCGGTGAGCATCAACGGTGGCAGTTTGTAGCCCGGGTGCAGCCGGTAGCCGCCGTGGCGGCCCCGGTCGGCGGTGACCGGGATGCCCAGCTCGACCAGGGTGGCCGCGTACCGGCGCACGGTCCGCTCGTCGACGCCGAGCCGTGCGGCCAACTCGGTGGCGGTCGCGCGGTGCCGGGCCTGGAGCAACTCCAGCAGAGCCAGCACCCGACCGGCGGGATGTGACACGGGCCACTCCTCCAAACCGGGCGGATCCTGTCCGGATTCGATCGTACGGTCTGTCGGTAGCCGAGAGAAGGAGCGACAGATGGCGACGTTCGTACTGGTGCCGGGCTTCTGGTTGGGGGCCTGGGCGTGGCGGGAGGTGACCGCGACCCTGCGCGCGCAGGGTCACGACGTGCACCCGATGACGCTGACCGGGCTGGCCGAGCGCGACCACCTGGCCGGGCCGGAGGTGAGCCTGGAGACGCACACCCGCGACATCGTCCGGCTGATCGAGGTCGAGGATCTGCGCGACGTGCTGCTGGTCGGGCACTCCGGCGGCGGCATGCCGGTCGCCCAGGCGGCGGATCGCATTCCGGACCGCATCGCCCGGGTGGTCTACGTGGAGAGTGGTCCGCTGCCCAACGGCACCGCGCAGTTCGACACAGTGCCCCCGGAGGAGCAGCAGCACCTGCGGGCCGCGATCGGCGACGGGCACCTGCTGCCGCCGCCGGCCTGGGATCCGGCCGCCGACCCGACCAACCTGGCCGGCCTGGACGAGCCGACGCTGGCCCTGCTCCGCGCCCAGGCCACCCCGCAGCCGCTGCGGGCCGCCACCGACCCGGTGCGGCGCACCGGCGGGCGTCCGGTGCCGACCGCACTGGTCGCCTGCACGTTTCCGCTGGCGGTGGTGGAGCAGATGATCAGCGAGGGCCACCCGTACTTCACCGGGTTGGCCGGTGGCAAGCTGTTCGCACTGCCCACCGGGCACTGGCCGATGCTCAGCGAGCCGAAGGCCCTGGCCGACGTGCTCGACGCCGCGGCCCGAGGCTGAGCGCGGCCCCGGGAAGGCACCCGTCGCCCGGCCGGTAGCTCACCGGCCGGGCCGACGTCAGCGGGGCAGCAGGGCGGTGATCTCGTCGACGATCGCCGCCGGGGCCCGCCCGTCGGTGGTCACCGTCGCGGTGGCGACCTCGGCGTAGAGCGGCCGGCGCTGGTCCATCAGGTGCTTGAGGGTGGCCCGCGGATTGAGCGCCAACAGCGGACGGCCGGTGCCGAGCCCGACCCGCTTCACCGCGTCGGGCAACTCGACCGAGAGGTGCACCACCCGGTGCCCCACCAGGGCGGCCCGGGTCTCCTCGGCCAGCACCGCGCCGCCGCCGAGGGCGAGCACGCCCGTGCCGGCAGCCAGCGCCGCGGCCACCGCGGCCCGCTCCAGGGTACGGAAGTGCGCCTCACCCTCATCGATGAAGATCTCCGGGATCGGCTTACCGGCCATCTGCTCGATGTCGGTGTCGGTGTCGCGGAACTCCACCCCGAGGGCGTCGGCGAGCGCCCGCCCGACGGTGGTCTTGCCGCAGCCGGGCGCGCCGACCAGCACGACGAGCGGGGCCATCAGCGGATGACCAGCGCGTCGAGGTATCCGGCCAGGTTGCGGCGGATCTCGGCGATCGAGTCCCCACCGAACTTCTCGGTGGCCGCCTCGGCGAGCACCAGCGCCACCATCGCCTCGGCGACGACCGCCGCGGCGGGCACCGCGCACACGTCGGACCGCTGGTTGATCGCGGTGGCCGGCTCGCCGGTCGTGACGTCCACGGTGGCCAGCGCCCGGTTGAGCGACGAGATCGGCTTCATCGCGGCGCGGACCCGCAACGGCTCACCGGTGGTGATGCCGCCCTCCAGCCCGCCGGCCCGGTCGGTGACCCGGCGGACGCCGGTGGCCGACGGAATGATCTCGTCGTGCGCCTGCGAGCCACGGGACCGGGCCTGCTGCCAGCCGTCACCGATCTCCACGCCCTTGATCGCCTGGATGGACATGAGCGCGGTGGCCAGTCGGGCGTCGAGCTTGCGGTCCCACTGCACGTGGCTGCCCAACCCCGGCGGCACCCCGTACGCCAGGACCTCGACCACTCCGCCGAGGGTGTCGGCGGCCTTCTTCGCGGCATCGACCTCGGCGACCATCAGGGCGCTGGCCTCCGCGTCGAGGCAGCGCAGCGGGTCGGCGTCGATGCGGGCGGCGTCGGACGGGGTGGGGCGCAGACCGGGCTTCGCGGCCACCGGGCCCAGCTCGACGACGTGCGAGACGATCTCGATGCCGAGCGCCTGACGGATCAGGGCCTTGGCGACCGCGCCGACGGCGACCCGGGCGGCGGTCTCCCGGGCGCTGGCGCGTTCCAGGATCGGCCGGGCGTCGGTGTGGCCGTACTTCTGCATGCCGGCCAGGTCGGCGTGGCCCGGCCGGGGGCGGGTCAGCGGGGCGTTGCGGGCCTGCCGGGCCAGCTCGTCGGGGTCGACCGGGTCGGCGGCCATCACGGTCTGCCACTTCGGCCACTCGGAGTTGCCGACCCGGATGGCCACCGGGCTGCCCAGGGTGACGCCGTGCCGCAGGCCGCCGAGCAGCTCGACCTCGTCGCGTTCGAACGACATCCGGGCGCCACGGCCGTAGCCCAGCCGCCGCCGGGCCAGCTCGTCGGCGATCACGGTGGTGGTCACCTCGATGCCGGCCGGCACCCCCTCCATCATCGCGACGAGGGCGGGACCGTGCGATTCACCTGCAGTCAGCCAGCGCAACACGTCGGTCAGTCTGTCACGGCCGGTGGCCGCCCCGCCGTGCTGCCTGGCGCGTCCCGCCCTGCGGACGCCGGCACCCGGCTGGAGACCGGGTGCCGGCGGCGGCTCAGATCCCCCGACCGCGCTTGTGCAGGGTGCGCAGCACCGCGTCGGCCCGGACCACCCGACCGGCGACGGCGAGGGCCAGGTAGGCGCGCGGCTCGCGCGGATTGCTGCGCAGGGTGCGTCGCGCCCAGCGCAAGGCGCCCCGGCGATCACCGGAGGCGGCCTGCGCGAACGCGATCTGCCCGGCGACGCGGGCCGCACCGGCCGGTTGGGTGGCGAACTCCGGGTAGCGCTCCAGCAACCACTGCAACGCCTCGGAGATGGTGTCCCACCGCTGCGCGAAGTACGAGCGCTTGTGCCAGCGGACCAGCACCGACGGCGTACGCAGGTTGATCAGCGGCGCGCTGCGCGCGGCCCGGAGCAGGAATTCGTAGTCCTCCGCGTAGCTGCCCGGGATCTCCTCGTCGACCAGACCGAAGCCGTCGCGCAGCGCGCTGGCGCGGATCAGGAAGGTCGACGGGTGCAGCTCCGTCATCCGGTCACGCAGCAGGTCGTCCAGGGTGATCCGGTCCTTGTCGAGCACCCGGTCGACGGTGTGCCCGTCGTAGCTGACGCGGATGCCGCAGCAGACGAACTCGGATTCCGGGTGGGCGGCCAGCGCGTCGACCTGGGCGGCCAGCTTGCCGGGCAGCCACTCGTCGTCGTCGTCGCAGAACGCGACCAGCTCACCGCCGGACGCGACGGTCCCGCTGTTGCGCGCACCAGCCAACCCCGGCGTACGGGAGTTGTGGATCACCCGCACCGCGCGGTCCGGCCCGGTCGCCAGCTCGGTCAGCGACTCGTCCGACGCGGACTGGTCGAACACCACCACGGCCTCGATCGAGCCCGGGTATTCCTGGGCCAGGATCGCGCGCACCGCTGCCCGCAGCAGCTCGGGACGGTCCCGGGTGGGCACCACGACGCTGACGCTGGGCTGCTGGGTCATCGGGTCTCCTTCGTGCCCGGACGTGGCCGGGACCGGACCCGCCACCGGGATGGGCGCGGGGTCGAACCGGCAACCAGGTCGTCGACGATCCGCCCGACCCGGGCCACCGCCGCCCGTCGCGCCTCGTGTGCGTCGGGGTCGGCGGCCACCGCGTACCGGGAAGGGTCGGCCAGCCCGGTCGTCAACGCGTCGTGCAGTGCCTCCCGGGTCTCGCAGAGCGCCACCAGCCCGGCCGCGCCGAGGCGGCGGGCGAAGAGAAGCTGGTGGTCGTCGACGTGCTCACCGCGCGTCGGGTCCCGGGGAACCACGATGGGCAGGTGGCCGTGCCGGCGGGCCTCCAGGATTGTCGCCGGGCCGCCGTGGCAGACCACCAGGTCGGCGTGGACCATCGCCTGCTGCAACTCGTCGTGGCCGAGGAACGGCACCGCGCCGGGCAGCGACGGCGCGTTCGTGTGCCCGTGCTGCACGGTCAGTCCGACCGGGGCGGTGACCTGCGCGTGCCACTGTGCCAGCCAGTCGACGAGCCGGTCGAAGGGGTGCTTGTCGGTGCCGACCGCCACCAGCAGCTTGAGCTGGGCCGTCGACGCGCTGTCGCGCTGACGCGGCAGGCGGGACGACTCCACTGTCGGCTGCGGACGCCGGGCGGTGCCCGTCTCCCCGGTCACAGCAGCGTCCCGACGACGGTCGCCTCGGGGTACTGCCGGCGCTGCTCGTCCCACTGCACGAGCATCGCGGACAGGAACGGGCGGCAGAGCCGGGCGGTCAGCGTCGGGGTGTCGATCCGGTCGTACACCTCGATGTAGACGGTCGGGATGCGCCGCAGCCGGGCCAGCACCACGAACGGCACCGCCACGCCGGCACCGGTGGTGACCACCGCGGCGACCCGCCGGGCCCGCAGGACCCGCCAGGCCAGCAGCGCGTTGCGCAGCAGGTTCGGCACGTTGCGGGTGGTCGGGTGGTGCGCGGGCACCAGATCCTCACCGTTGAGCAGGGACAGCGCCTCCGGGGTGTCAAAGGTGACCCAGCAGCGCTGCCACTGTTCGTACCAGGGCCGCAGGGCGAGTAGTTGGGCCAGGTGTCCGCCGCTGGATCCGACCAGCAGCAGCACCGGCGCCGTACCGTCATCGTTCTTCGTGTCCACGCGACTCCCCACAAGTTCGCTTGGAATTTCAGTTCACGCCACGCAGAAGCAGATCACACGTTCCCCGGTCCTTGAATAGCGCGACCGGACGAGATGTCGATCTCCACATCGGGCTGTCCGGCGCACCGATCGCCCGAGGACCCATCGACCGTCATCACCACCTGCGATTTTGTCGTCACTCTGCGCCGCATCCTCGACGCCGCGATTCCCCGGATCAGCCGCTATGTCTTTTCTCTATGACGTCCAGCAGTGCGGGATGCAGCGCGACGTTCCAGCCCGCGCCCGCGTCGGCCAGCCGCCACGTGCGCAACCACATCTCCACCAGGTACGCGTCCGCGACCAGCCGACGCTGCGCCGCGTCGAGGCCGAGTCGGTCGCCGTGCCGGCCCAGGTGCCCGTCGACGGCCGATGCCGCCGCGTCGGCCGACTCTCCCCGCAGCACCAGCGCCCGTTGGAACGCGTCGTGCGCCAGGTCGAACCCGATCGGCACGTCCGGACCGCTGTGCTCCCAGTCCCAGGCGACCAACTGGCCGGCATGCCAGCCCAGGTTCCATGGCACCCAGTCACCATGCCAGTGGCCGAACTCGACGCGGGTGTCGCCATGCCGGCGGCCCAGCGCGGAAACCGCGGCTACCGCCCGCGCACCGGCCGGCTCGACCGCGGCGGCCCGATCGGCCAGCCCGGCCAACCGGGTCAGGAAGGTGGAACCGGCCAGTGGTCGGGGCGCACCCGCCGGGCCGCCGCGTCGGGCGACCGCGAGCAGCGCCGCGATCCGTGGCGGGTCGTCGACCGGCACACCGCGTACGCCTGGTGGCAACGGCTCGATCACCGCGACCACCTGACCCGCCCACGCCGTCTCGGTGAGCAGCCCCGGCGGCGTCGGATGATCCGGCACGCCGGTCACCGCGCGCAACGCCCGCAGCGCCGCCGCCTCCGCGGTGACCAGCGCGCGGGTCGCGTCGTTCCAACCGATCTTCGCGTACCCGCGCGGACGACCATCGGCGGTGAAGAGTTGCAGGGTCGGCTTGGCGTTCGGGTCGGGTGGCCGCACCCCGCAGGCTGCCAGCAGCGGCGCGCCTCCCAGATCCGCGGCGAGCCGCTCGGTCAGCAGCAGCTCGGCCGCCGACGCTCCGGCGGGCACCGAGACGGTCAGCGTCGGAAAGGGGGCGAGGCCCACCTGACCGAACCGGGCCAGGCCGCCCAGCACCGCCCGTAGCGCGCGCACCTTCGGTGGCCGGAGGGCGTTGTACGCCAGCAGCGACGCCGCTCCGGCCCGGGATGAGCCCAGCGGCACCAGGAACCTCGCCCGGGCGATCGAGGGCACGACCGCGTACCGGGCCACCGCCTGGTGGCCGGCCGGCAGGGCACCGCCCACGGTCAGGCCGACCCGGTCGTCCGGGAAGACCGCGCGGCTCACCCAGCCCAGACCGTCCGCCCGCGAGCGCGGGTCCGTGGTCGGGCCCACCCTCGTCGTCACGCCGGACGGTCCGACCAGTCGAGGTCCAGCCCGAGCCGCTGACGCAACGCGTCGTTGTACGGCCGGTAGTAGTCGGTCAGCTCCGCGCGCACCGCCGGCTCCAACGGGGACGAGCGCCGGTCGTTGTAGACCTTGAAGTTGGGCAGGTCGTACGCCGGCAGCCCGAGGAAGTCGAGCGTGCGCCGATAGGTCGCGCGGGAGTCGCGGTAGAGGTCCTCGCTGGGCAGGAAGAGGATCTGCTGCCGGTCGAAGCGCTCCAACCACGGCTCCAGGTGTTCCAGGTAACGCCCCCGGGCCCGGTACGTGTACCAGTCGTACGCCTCGCTGAACGACTCCGGCTCCGCGATCAGCCGCTCCCGCTCCCCCGCCGTGCGCTCCGGCTCGGCGGCCAGCGCGTCGGGGAAGTCCAACGGCTCGATGCCGTGGGTGCGGCGTTCCTTCCAGTGCGAGTACGCCCGCTCCACCGGGTCCCGCAGCAGGACGATCAGCTTCACCGTCGGCATCAGCGCGGCGACCCGCTGCGCGGCGAGGGGGTGGAACATGTACAGCGGGGCTGCCTCACCGACCCGGACCGGCCCGCCGTGCCGCTTGGCCAGCGCGTCCCGGTGCCGCTCGGTCGGGAAGTGCGAGCGGTACCAGGACTCGCCGCGAGCCCAGTGCTCCTCGAAGTAGTGCGCCGACTTGGTGTTCCACGCGGGAAAGAGGCGCGGCACCAGCGGGTGCTGAATGAGGTAGTTCCACAGGGAGGTGGTGCCACCCCGCTTGGTGCCGATGATCAGGAAGTCCGGCAGCGGCCGGCGATCACTGGTGCGTACCCCGTAGTCGACCAGCGACTCCTTCACCCGGGTGGTCACCTGGGTCGGGACCAACTGCTTGACCCGGTCACGGATGGACGCCACGACGGACCTCACCTGCCTCTCGTCGATGCCGGAGTGGGCTCGGCGGCCGTGGCCGCGTTGTCCCCTGCACGGATCTGCCTCATGGTCCCCCGGATGCCGGCGCGCACCCGGGGCAACGTCAACATGCCGACGCAGCCGGCCAGCAGCACCGCCAGCGCCACCAACAGGCCGGGCAGGCCGCGACCGCCCGCCAGCACGCCGGCGCCGGCCGCCAATCCCACACCGGCGACCGTGACCGCCGCGGCGCGCACCATCGCGGCGTCGAACAGCGGCTCCCGAACCACCGACCGGGCGAACCCGGCGGCGGTGAGGTTCTCGGTGGCGATGCCCGCGGCCCAGGCCACCGCCGCGCCAGTGGCGCCGTGGCTGGGGATCAGCCAGAGGCCCAGCGAGACGGTCACCGTCAACCCGGCGACCGTGGCCACCAGGTGCAGTCCGCTGCGCCCACCCATCAGCAGCAGGCTCTGCACGTTGCCCACCCCGGTGTTGACCAGCATCGCCAGCGCGAGCACCGTCATCGCCGGCACGCCAGCGGTGAACTCCGGCCCGAACAGCTGGAGGAAGGCCAGCGCGAACACCGCCAGCAGCAGGTACACCGGCCAGGACAGCACCAGCCCCCAGATGGTCAACTGCCGGTGCACGGCCGCCGCCGCCGCCCGCTCGCCACGCCCGAGCAGCCGGGACAACTGCGGCGACACCGCCACCCGCAGGCCCTGCATGGCCAGTTGGCCGGCCAGCACGTACCGGCCGACCGCGCCGAACACGCCCGCGTCCGCCGGGCCGGCCAGCACCGAGGTGAGCAGCACACCCACCCACATGCTGCCCGCGTCGATGGCCGCCGAGGCGGCCCGGGGCAGCGCGAAGCGCCAGAACGTCGACCAGTCGGAGCGAACCGGGCGCAGCGTCGCGCCCCGGCCCAACCCGAGCGGGCCGGCGACGAGGATGAGGCAGGCCAGCAGCGCCAATGCCGCCGGCACCAACCAGCCGGTCATGCCGGCGAGCAGGCCGCCACCGGCGAGCGCGGCGGCGCCGACGAGCACCGGGCGGGCCACCGGCAGCAGGAGGAACTGCACCCCGACGTACGCCCGGATGGGTCGCACGCAGCGCAGCGCCGCCAGCAACAGGGTCATGGCGACCACCACCGGCACCGCGGCGAACGTGACGGTGAGCAACGCGTCGCCGCTCGCACCGGAACCGCCCAGCAGCCGGGGAGCGAGCGCGTCGGCGACCAGCACGCCGACCCCGGCGACCAGGAGCCCGGCCAGCAGCGGCGGGATCAGCGCCACCGGGAGCAGCCGCGCCGCGTCCCCGCGCACCCCGGCCGTACGGCGGGGCAGCGCCCACATCAGGCCAGTCTCCGCGCCGAGCGTGCACACCGCGGTGGCCACGGTGACCACTCCGATGGCGGCGAAGAACGCGCCCGCGCCGGCCGTGCCGTACCCCCGGGTGATCACCACGGCCAGCACGAAGCCGAACAGGCCGCTGGTGGCCGCGCCGAGCAGCCCGGCCACGCCGCTGCGGGCGCTGCGGCGGGTCTCGGCCGAGCCCGCGTCCGCCGCCACGGCGGCGGCCTGAGCCACCGGCTCGTCCGGGCCGACCGGCGTCGGGCCGACCGGAGGTCGGGTGGCGGCGGTCATGCGAGCACCACCGGGTCCCGCGTGGCGGGCGGTCGCGGTACGGCCAACCCGGTCAGCCGTTCGCGTTCGCTGAGCGCCATCGCGAAGGCGACAGCGAAGAACGCGACCGCCAGGTTCTGATTGGCCATGCCGTAGAACGGGACCTGGACCAGGCAGACCACCGGCACCACCGCCAACCACTGCCCGGCCGCCGAGGTCGCCCGCGCGCAGATCACCGCGGCGGCGACGAACCAGGCCAGGAAACAGATGAGCGCGGGCACGCCGTGGCTGAACAGCACCATCCACAGCTGACCCTGGGTGCCGATCGGCGCGGCCGCGGAGACGGTGTCGACGTTCACCGGCGCGCCGTAGCCCAACCACGGCGACTCCTGCACCCGGCGGATCACCTCCGTGTAGAGCGAGAGCCGGTCGGTGTTGGTGTCGCTGGAGTCGACCCGTTGGCTGATCAGGTCGGTGATCGGAATGAACAGCGTGGCCAACGCGCCGATCACCACCACCCCGACGATGGAGGCGGCGACCCGGACGTTGCCGCGCAGGCTGGCCCGCACCCCGAGCACCGCCAGCCCGGCGCCGAGGCTCAGGAACATCGCCCGGTTGAGGGTGAGGAACGCCGGCGCGAGCGACAACGGCAGCGACGCCAGCAACGCCCAGCGCAGCACCCCCCGCCGACGCAGCATCGCGTACGCGACCATGCACGGCAGGGTCATGGCGTACGCGCTGCCGTAGTTGTTCGTGTACGCGAACGGCGCGGCCGGTCGGTAGATCGGGTTCAGCGACCGGGCGCTGTATTCCGCCGTGGTCAGGTGCACCATGTCCTGGATGAACGGGGTGCCGGCCACCCCTGAAGGCAGCAGCACCTCCATCGGGGTGGTCATCGCCAACCGGGGCAGCAGCACCCCGAGCCAGCCCAGCGCCACCAGCCCGAACCAGAACGCGCAGAGCGGGGTGAGCACCGCCATCAGGCTGGCGCGTTCCCGCGCGGCGGCGTAGACGTAGACCCCGACCACCAGCGCGGTCAGGTAGAAGGCCAGGCGCAGCGCGAACGTCAGCAGCGAGGCGGGCGACGTGAGCTGGGTGGCACTGACCACCACGATGGCCAGGAACAGCAGCCAGATGCCCACCGCCGGCGGCAGCGGCACCCGACCCCGGGTGAGCAGCAACGCGAACAGCAGCGCACCCAGCAGGGGCCAGCCGAGGTAGAACGCGCCGAGCAGCCACCAGAGCGGCACCAGGCCGAACATCAGCGACAGCGGCCAGAGCGGCAGTCGGGGCGGCGCGGGCCGCGGCACCGGGGCGACGGCGGCCGGAGCGCCTCCGGGCGGCGGTTCGGTCGCCGGGGCGCGGGTGACCGACACCGTCAGGCCCGGCCGTTGCGCGTGAGCACGAAGCCCAGCGGGGTGACGCCGGCCGCGCGCAGCCGCTCCACGAGGCGGCGCAGGTCGCTCTGCCGGGTGCGGTCCCGCTCGACGACCACCACCGCGCTGCCCTGCCGGGCCACCGCGACGCCGCGCTCGTCGGACTCCGCGGGCGGGGCGTTGAACAGCACCAGGCCGTGGTCCGCACCCTGCCGCCAGGTGCCGAACCGGACGCTGCCCACGCCCACGGCCACCTCCTCCGGGTCGACGACCCGGCCGTTGTCCGGGCGGCCGGACGACACCCGGGGCAGTGTCAGCGTGGCGTCCGGGTCGGTGGACGGGCGGGCGCCGGGCGGGTGCGGCGAGGGCCGGCGGGGGGCCGTGCTGTCCGCGCCGCCAGCGGCGACCGTGGTGCTGCCGGCCGGGCGGGGCTTGGGCACCAGCGGCCGGGACGGGTCGATGGGCAGCCGCCCCCGGTCGGCGAGCACTGTGGCGCGCAGCCGCTCGGTGCGCCCGCTGTCGTCGGCGACGAAGACCTCACGACCGTCGGCGGCGAGCGCCACAGCGAGCCCCGCGGTGAGCGCGGTGGCGTCCTCCCGGGCGGTGAGCAGCGCCACCCGGGCGGGCTGACGGACCCGTTCGGCGACGGCCATCGCCACGTACCGGATGTCGGCGTCGACCGCCCGGGCGCTGCCCCGCAACGCCGGGCGGCGCACAGTGCCGAGCAGCGGCAGGCCGGTGGCGTCCCGCCCGTCGGCGACCGAACGGACCCGCCGGTCGGTCGACTCCCAGGCGTACGCCAGCACGATGCCGATCAGCGCCCCACCGAGCAGCCCGGCGACCAGATAGAGCGGTCGGTGCCCGGCGGAGGTGACCAGCGCCTTCTCGGCGGTCTGGGTGACCCACCCAGGGTTGACGTCCACTGCGGCGATCTCGGTACGGGCGGCGTTGAGCTGGGTGAGCTGGTTGTTGATCCCGGCCAGCTCGGCCACCAGCGCATCCCCGGCGGCGGTGTCCTTGGCGGTGTTCGCCCGCTTCTGCAGCGCGGTCTGCTGAGCGACGACCTTCGTGATGCTGTCGTCGTAGGAACGCAGCATCTCGGTGCGCTGCTGCTCGTACATCGTGCGTCGCACGTCCAGGTAGGCCTGGGCGGCCATGTTGGCGCTCTGCACCGCCCGCTGCGCTTCGCCCGCCTGGTAGGTGAAGCGCAGGATCTGCCCACCGGTGGGCACCTCGACCTCGAGCGCGTTGCGGATGTCGCGCGGGTCGCCGCCGGCGGAGTCGGCGAGCCGCTGCACCACCTCGGTGCCGGTGGCGATGCCGCTCTCCACGTTCATGTTGACCGCGCGGTCGGCGCCCGCGCCGCTGGGTGTGAACGCGTCGGTCACCACCGGCCGGACCGCCACCACGGCGCTCGCGCTCATCGCCGCAGGCACCAGCAGCACGTAGCCGAGCGCGGCGAGCAGACCGACCATCGCCACCGCCGCCACCAACCGCAGCCGGTGCATCGGCACCCGCAGCAGGTCGGTCAGTGTCACCGCGCCGGAGGTCCCGGAGGACGGGGCGTCGGTGGACCAGGGGCCGGGAGCTGCATCAGTCATGGAACTTCTTCACCGTCTGTTGAGGATTGCCGACGACCACGACGCCGGGTGCGACGTCCGTCCGGACCACAGTGGCCGCGCCCACGACGCTGTCCCGGCCGATCCGTACGCCCTTCATGACCAGGGCGTGCGCGCCGACCCACACGTTGTCCTCGAGGACGATCGGGGCGCGGGTGGCGGGGCCGGGAGGCGCGTGCCGCTGCGCGGGCGGCAGGTTGTGGAAGTCGTTGTCGAGCAGCTCGCAGTCCGACAGGAGGCACCGGTCCCCCACTGTCACCGACGTCCAGGTGCCGATCCAGGTCGCGTTGAGCAGACAGTCGGCGCCGACGCGAACCTCGCCGGGGCCCGCGAAGCGGACGAGCTTGTTCAACCGGGTGCGGTCACCGATGGTCACCCGCACGCCGCGGCGCAGCCGGATCCGACCACGGATCTCCACGTCCCGGCCGAGTGTCAGTCGCCGATAGCGGAGCCGGTACCAGCCGCGTTTGACCGCGAAGAGCAGACGCACCGCGCGTCTCGTACGGATGCCAGCGGCGCCGAGCAACGACCCTCCCCCACATCGCGGGGCCGGCGGCGGATGAACCACCGCCACCGGCCCAACGTGAACAATCTACCGATGCTCCGTTACGAACGGTTGACCGTTACTGTACGGAGAAGAATGTCGATGGGGTAGACCAGGACAACTCGGGCGTCGCCGTGCTGATCACAGTCGCCGTGGCACCATCGACCGCCGCGCTCGGCCCCGCCGTCGGGTCGAACGGCACGCTGCGCAGAGCGCCGTCAGTGGCACCGTAGACGATCCGGCCACCCACCCAGGCCATGCCACGCACCGTCGACCAGGTCACGCCAGTGGTCGGCAGGGTGAACTCGGTGGCACCGAGGTAGTTGCCATCGATCTCGAAGTAGCGGTAATAGAGACCGTTGGCCCCGGTACGGGTGTAGTAGAGCCGACCGTCGAGGAAGAAGGCGCCGGTCAGCAACGCCGGGTTGTACCAGTCGTTGTAGCCGGACGCCTCCCACGGAGAGCCGATCGCCCCACCGTTGAACAGCGACACGTCGATCCGGCTGCCGGTCGGCGTGCCGGCCACCGTGTGCGACCAGTAGATCCGGTCGTCCACCCGCCAGGTCGCGCCGGCCGCCGTGTACGCGGGCTGGCTGACCGTGGCCGGGGTGCCCAGGGCGACACCGTCGAACGGCACCTTCGCCACGGTGCCCGGAGCGGTGTTCACGTAGAGGTTGCCGGTGGTGGCGGCGGGCGGGTTCTTCGGGGTGAAGGTACGACCTCCGGCGAGCGGGAACATGCCGAGGCGGCCGTGGTATTCCTCGCCCATGCCATCGGAGTTGTGCCCGAAGTACAGGCCGTCCGAGCCTCGCCAGAGCACCGGCACCGACGAACCCCACGTGCTGGTGCCCGAGGGCATCGAGGCGCCGCCGCTACGGCGAGGGTTCCAGTTCACCGGCATACCGGTCGCCGGGGTGACGGCGGCGATGCCGAGCCGGTCGACAGCGCCCGCGCCCGCGTTGTCGCTGGCGTTCGGGTTGTTGAGCCAGCGGAAGTGCCCACCCAGGTAGATCACGTTGTCCGCGACCTCGACCGAGGTGATGGTGTCGTTGCCGGTGTAGTCGGCCCAGGTGGCGAGCTGACCGCTGCCCCGCGCGGCGGTCTCGAAGCGGACCAGGGCGTCGCAGTACGCGGCCGGCCAGCCGCTGCCGCCGTTGGTGCCGACCACGAACCAGCTGCCGTCGGCGCCGAACTTTACGTCCTGCACGTAGTGCACGAAGGTCGCCGGCGCCGCGCACGGCGCGATGAACTTGTCGGTGCTCCAGTCGATCAGCGTGGGTGTCGCGGAGACGTCCACCAGCGCCATCTGGTTGCGCGCCAGGCCGTTGACGAGCGTGAAGTTGCCGCCGACGGCCAGCGTGTTGCCGTCCGGGGTGACGTCGATGGTCCAGACGTACGACGTGGTGCTGTGCCGCCCGACGGTGGCGTCGATGACGAAGCTCGGGTCGATCGCGCCGGTGGTCGCGTTGAGCCGGCCGAGACCGGCGTGCGCGGTGCCGTTGAGCCAGTTGAACGCGCCGGCCACGTACAACCAGTTGCCGTGCAGCACCAGGTCACGGACCGTGCCGCCGTCGGAGCGCCCGACCCAGGTGTCGATGATCGCGCCGGTCGACGGGTTGAGCGCGACCAGGTTCTTGCGCGAGACGCCGTTGACGTTCTTGAAGGTGCCGCCGACGATCAGCGTGCCGCCCGGGCCGGCGACGAGCGTGTTGACCGCCCCGTCGAGCACCGGAAGGAACGTGGTGGACATGGTGCCGGTGGTCCGGTCGTACGCGAAGAGGTAGCGCTGGGTGACCCACGCGGAGCCGGCGGTCTGCCGGAGCTGGGTGAAGCTGCCGCCGACGAAGACGGTGTTGCCCACCTGCGCGAAGGCACGGGTCTCACCGTCTCGCGCGTGCGGAGTCACGTCGGCGGGGTTCGCCGACACCAGGGTTGCCGTCTCCGGGACCGGAACCACCGCAGCCGACGTGGGCGTGGGCACGCCCAGAACTGCGGCGACGATCGCCAACGCGACCACCCCCGCCCGAGCACGACGTCGTCCTGCAGAACGCCACAAGTGCGAGAGTTTGGGCACGCTTCGCCTCCAAGATGGATGAGAACCCGAGGTAGCGTGCCTCGTCCAGCCTGGTAAACAAAATCCGCCGATTGGGCGGTGCATGAATCTGCAAGCCGACAGAACGCCGGAGGTCGGATGCCCGACCCCGGCGAACGGCGTCCCGTCAGCGCGTCATGGTCGTCAGCGGCTCCCCCCGGTGGGCTGCCGCAGGTACGGGTCCTGACCGGCCTTCGCGAAGCCGGCCACTGCCGCGGCATTGTGGTTCATCGTCATGTCGCAGGTCGACGTCCGGCTGGTCATGCCGGCCGAGTTGAAGTAGATGGCGGCCTTGATCTTGGGATGCGCCTTCAGCGCCGCCGGGAACTCCTGGAACCAGCGCTGCTTGGCGCCCGGGTCGGCGGCGTCGAAGTTGGTGCCGAACTCGGCGAGCATCCGGGGCTTGCCGGCGCCGATACCGTTGTCGTCCAACCAGCGGTAGAAACCGCTCACCGTCGTGCTCGGGCTCTTCCACACGGTGCTGCCGTTGCAGACGTGGAAGTTGTACGGGTCGTAGGCCACCCAGTCGACGTACTGGTCACCGGGGTACAGGCCGGCGTACCGGGAGTAGTGGCCCGACCAGCCCATCATCGTCCAGACCCAGACCGCGTTGGTCGCGCCGGCCCGGGCGAACCGCTCGTGGACGTAGCGCCAGGCCCGGACGAAGTCGGCGTCGCTGCCCTTGTTCGGCTCGTCCTCGGGCTCGTGGTCGAAGCCCATGAAGACCGGCACCTTGGCGGCGCGGATACGGCCGGCGACCGCGTCGATGGTCTCGTCCTGCTTGCCGTTGTAGACGTCGGACCACTTCAGCGTGGTGCCAGCCGAGAAGTTGCGGGACTCCCAGGCGAAGAACATCAGCCGACCCTCGCGCATCTGCTGCTGCTCGTACGCGTCCGGGAAGGCGCCGTTGCTGCCGGCGTTGGAGAAGTCGTGGTAGCGGTGCACGATGTCGAACTTGCGGCCGACCTGCGCCTCCACGTCGGCGACGGCCTTGCCGTGGTCCCAGCCGCCGGCGGACCCGGCGGGCGAGTACATGCCCCACCACGCGCCGCAGGAGGGAACGAGCTTGGCCGACACGGACCCGCACTGGCCGGACGGAAGGGTGCCGCTCGCGCTCGGGGTCGCCGTCCGGCTCGGGGCGACGGTCGGCGAGGGCTTCGGCGAGGCGGTGGTCGGCGAGGCGCTCGGTGCCGGCGGCGGCGCGGGCCGGGTGGTCGTCACCGGCGACGGCCGGGACCCGAGGTCGTAGCTGATCACCAGGCTCGGGCGCAGATCCGGACTGCGGTTCTCGACCGACGCCCAGTAGATCCGGCTCTCCAGACCCGTCTGGGCCAGCGAGACCGTCCAGGTGCCGTTGCCGGTGACCAGCTTCGAGACGTCCCACTCGTTGAAGCCCTTGGACACACCGGTCACGCTGTCCAGCGCGTCGCCGGTCGCTGCCAGACCCGGCCGGGCCTCGCGGGCGCTCAGCGGCGAGGCGTGCGCCGTCACCGTGGCGGCGAACTGCTGCCAGGCGTGCACCCGCAGCGTCGCCCGGACGTTGACCGCGGCGGCCGGCACTGTGGTCACCGCGAACTCGATGACCGCCTCCCGGCCACCACGCGGGTTGCCGTCGCAGCGCGTCGGGCAGGTGGCCAGCGTCGTCTTGGCGGCGTTGTCCCCGTCCTGCGTCACCGCCGTCGCGGTGGTGTCCGCCACCGCCCGGATCGACAGGTCGTCGCTGGCCAGCAGCGGCATCATGGTCGCCACGATGCCTGCCACCACCGATCCGCCGACCACGCCGATGGCAATGGCCTTGCGCCGGGGTCCGGAGCGGAACCGGGTGATGCGGTGCAGTCCGTGCCTGGTCAAGGAAACTCCCTGTGTCTGCGTCCGTAACGGTGAGCAGCGTATCGATGACCAGGACTTGTCGCCGGGACGACAGTTTCCCGTAAGCGCGTCTTAACCGTCAGCTAAGAAAGTCGGCTGACGTCGCCTCCCCCAGCGCTTTCCGCATCGCCCCGACGGGGGCGACCACGCCGGTGAACTGCTCGAACTGACCGACCGCCTGCGCCAACAGGAGGTCCAAACCGGACACCAGCCGAAGGCCGGCCGCGGCGGCGGCAGCGGCCAGCGGCGTCGGCCACGGGTCGTAGATCGCGTCGAAGAGCACCCTCCCCGGCCGCCACGCCACCTCGCCGGCCAACGGGTCGGCGACCCCCTTCGGCACTGTGGAGACGACCAGGTCAGCGGGGGAGAGGCACCGGGGCGCGTCAGCCCAGCCGGCGGGGGTCAGCGCGACGCCCAGGGCATCGGCCACCGGCCGCAGCTCGTCGATCGCCTCCGGTCGGCGGGCGACCACCGTCACCGCCGGGCAGCCCAACTGGGCGGCGGCGGCCAGCGCGGCGCGGGCTGTGCCACCGGCGCCGAGCACCGTCACGGCGGCACCCGCGCTCACCCCGGCGGCGGTGAGCACCTGCACCATGCCGGCGACGTCGGTGTTGTCGGCATACCAGGAGCCGTCCGAACGGCGTACCAACGTGTTGGCCGCGCCGACGGCGGCGGCGACCGCGGATGCCTGCGCGGCCACGGCGAGCGCCGCCTCCTTGCCCGGCATGGTCACCGACAACCCGGCCCACTCCGGGCCCAGGCCGGCGACCAGATCCGGCAGCTCCGCCGCCGCGCACTCGATCCGGGTGTACGACCACCCGGTCAGACCGGCGGCGGCGTAACCGGCGGTGTGGATCACCGGGGAGAGGGAGTGCGCGATCGGTTTGCCCAGCACCGCGGCCCTACGGGTCGTATCGCCCGGGACCCCTGCCGTGTTCCGCATCAATCTCCGCCCTCCGCGATGTTCGGATCGACCCTACCCAGCACGCAGGCCACGCCACCAGAGAACGGGACCGCGGACAATGTTCGACGGCCCGACAATCGCTTGACGGCGATGCATTCTTACGGCGGTACGGCCGACCGAAAAAATGGGGGAAACCTTCAAACGCATTCTGCGTGCCCTTGTCGCGACTACCGCGGTCTTCAGTCTTTCGCTGATGATCGCCGCGCCCCCGTGCGGACGCCGCAGAGGGCAGCCGGTCGGACAACCACCAGCTCTGACCTGGCGCGAGGCGTACGGCGTCGTCAACCGGAACACCGGCTACAACGGCACATTCGCGCTGCGAAAGCAGAACAGCAACGGCGTGTGGGCGCTCCTGAACGCGCACCCGTTCGTTGACCGGAACGAGTCACTGACAATGGCGCAACAAATGCGTCAGCGCTGACTCAAAAAAGCTCCCTTCCCGACGAGACCGCAGTTTCGGTCACCGTCGGGAAGGGAGCCTTTCTGGTCGTGCCACGGCCGGTCAGATGATGCCGGCCTCCCGGGCCTTGGCCTCGTTGCGCTGGTGCTGCTCGTACGTCTCGGCGAACTCGGAGTGGCCCTGCTTGTCGATCGCCACGAAGTAGAGCCACTTGCCCGTCGGCGGGGCCATCGCCCCTTCCAGGGCCTGCTTACCCGGGTTGTTGATCGGGGTGGGCACCAGACCCCGCAGCTTACGGTTGTACGGGTTCCTCTGGTCGTCCAACTCGGCCGCCGTCATCTGCTTGGACGACTTGGTCGGCTTGCCGATCGACTCCAGGTAGTAGTTGACCGTGACGTCCATCTCCAGGCAGTTGCAGTTGAACTCGCCGTACACCCGGTTGTACGCCACCCGGGCGACCTTGCCGAGGTCGTCCTTGTTACCCGCCTCGGCCTGGGCCAGGGACGAGACGATCAGCGCCTCGTAGGGGCTGACCTTGCGTTCCTTCTGCACCCGGTCGGCGAACTTCATCTCCTCGGTCACGGTGAGGAAGTTGTCCACCATCAGCTTGAGGATGCTCTCCGCGGTGGCCTTCGGCGGGATCTCGTACGTGTCCGGGTAGAGGAAGCCCTCGACGGACTTGACGACCTTCTTGCCGTCCTCGCGCTTGAACCACCAGTCCGGAACGCCGAGCGCCTCCGGGTCCTTCGCGGCTGCCTCGAACTCCTTGACCGGGATCTTGGTCTTGTCGGAGAGCAGCTTGTAGATGTTCTTGGCGGTGAGGCCCTCGCGGATGGTGAGCCCGTTGACGATCTTGTTCTTCAGGTCGAGCATCGCGGTGACGGCACTCTCGCCGCTCATCTGCTTGCGCAGCTTGTACGTGCCCGGCTGGATGTTCTTGCTGCGGGAGTTGGCCTCGGCCGCCTCGATGAACGCCTTCTGGCTCTTCACCACGTCGGCCGCGACGAGGGCGTCCGCCATGTCGGCGATCAGCGCCCCGTTCTTGATCTCGACGGTGATCTCACCGGACCCGGCACCGTCGTAGTCGGGGGTGACGAAGTAGTTCTGGATGCGGTCGAAGCCGTAGAACGCGCCACCACCGATGCCGCCCAGCAGGACCAGGGCCATCAGCAGAGCCAGGAACGTCTTGCCCCGGCCGCCGCCACCGGACTTACCGTTGCGCTTGCGGAAGCCGCGCCGATGCCGGCCTTTCTCCCCCCGCTCCGGCTCGTCGAACCCAAGGTCCAGATCGTCGATCATTACGTCCGCCTCCGCTGCGCATCCAGCCAGCTCTGCAGGATCTCCACCGCGGCCGCCTGGTCGACAACCGCACGTTGACGTTTACCTCGGACGCCACGCTCGGCAAGCCTACGAGAAGCGACCACGGTCGACATCCTCTCGTCAGTGAGCGTTACCGGGACGGGCGCTATCACATCGACCAGTCGGTCAGCGTACGCCTTCACATGGACGGCCGCAGGGCCATGCTTGCCCGCGAGATTGACCGGAAGGCCGACGACAACCACAACGGCCTCGTGCTCGGCCACCAGCGCGGCCAACTCGGCGAGGTCGCTCGGCACCGCGTCCGGCGCCGCCGTCAGATCACGGGCCAGCGTGACCAGCGGCGTTGCCAGGATCCCGTCCGGATCCGAGCGGGAGACCCCCACCCGCACCTGACCGACATCCACACCGATCCGCACACCGCGCTTGAACTCAACCACCGACGGTCACCACCCGGTGGGTACGAACCAGGGCGGACCAGATGGCCCGCCCTGGCTGAGAGTGATCGCCCATCACGCCTCGGTGATCGCCTTCTCGACGGTGAGCAGCAGGTTCGGAGCCTCGGTCGCCGGCAGTCCGCCACCCTGGGCCAGGTCCGGGCTGCCACCGCCGCGCCCGGAGAACGCCGCCTTCACGAGCTCCGACGCGGCCAGGCCACGGCTGCGGGCGGCCGCGTTGACCGCCACCACCAGGGACGCCTTGCCGTTCGACCGGGCCGCCACCGCGACCACCGCCGGCCGCGCCGGGTCGATCTTGCCGCGAATCTCCTGAGCCAGGGTCCGCACGTCGTTACCGGCCGCGCCCTCCGGCGCCTCGGTGCCCACGTACGCGACCCCGCGCACGTCCTTGGCCTGCGCGGCGAGCGCCGCCGCACCACCCAGCACCAGCTGGGCACGCAGCTTCTCCAGCTCCTTCTCCGCGTCCCGGAGCTGGGTGACGGTCTGCTCCACCCGGTCGGCGACCTGGTCGTTGGGCACCCTGTACAGCTCCGCCAACCGGGAGACCAGCAGGTGCTCACGGGCCAGGAAGCCGAAGGCGTCCATGCCGACCAGCGCCTCGACCCGGCGGACGCCGGAGCCGATGGACGACTCGGAGAGGATCTTCACGAGGCCGAGCTGGGCCGAGCGGGCCACGTGCGTGCCGCCGCACAGCTCCCGGGCGTAGTCGCCCACCTCGACGACCCGCACCTCCTCGCCGTACTTCTCGCCGAAGAGCGCCATCGCGCCGATCCGCCGCGCCTCGTCCAGCGAGGTGATGAAGGCGTGCACCTCCAGGTCGGCCAGGAGCACCTCGTTGACCTGCTGCTCCACGTCCCGCAGGACGGTCGGCGACACCCCGGTCGGGGTGTTGAAGTCGAACCGGAGCCGACCGGGCGCGTTCAGCGACCCCGCCTGGGTCGCCGACTCACCGAGGAAGTTGCGCATGGTCTGGTGCACCAGGTGCGTGGCGGTGTGTGACCGGGAGATCGCCCGCCGCCGGGTCGTGTCGATCTCGGCGTAGCCGGCCTCACCGGCGCGCACCTCACCCCGGATCACCCGGGCGCGGTGCACGATCAGGCCGGGCACCGGCTGCTGCACGTCGAGCACCTCGACCTGCCCACCACCGACGGTGATCATGCCCTGGTCGGGCTGCTGACCACCGCCCTCGGCGTAGAACGGCGTCGTGTCGAGAACCAGCTCGATGGTGTCGCCCTCGGTCGCCGCCTGGCGCGGACCGTCGGCACCGAGCAGCGCCCGGACCGTCGACTCGCGGGCCACCTCGCTGTAGCCGGTGAACGTCACCGGGCCACCCGAGTCGAGCACCGACCGGTACGCCGACAGGTCGGTGTGACCGGTCTTGCGGGCCTGCGCGTCCGCCTTCGCCCGGGTCCGCTGGTCGGCCATCAGCCGCCGGAACCCCTCGTCGTCCACCTGGAGGCCCTGCTCGGCGGCGATCTCCAGGGTCAGGTCGATCGGGAAGCCGTACGTGTCGTGCAGCTGGAACGCCTTCGCCCCGGACAGCGAGCTGCCTCCCGCGGTGCGGGTCTCGGCGATCGCGGTGTCCAGGATCGTCGTGCCGGCACGCAGGGTGGACAGGAACGCCTCCTCCTCCGCGTACGCGTAGTCCGCGATCCGGTCGAAGTCGGTCGCCAGTTCCGGGTACGACGGGGCCATGCAGTCGCGGGCCACCGGCAGCAGCTCGGGCAGCGCGCGATCCTGCCAGCCGAGCAGCCGGATCGACCGGATCGCCCGGCGCATGATCCGGCGGAGCACGTAGCCGCGCCCCTCGTTGGACGGGGTCACGCCGTCGCCGATCAGCATCAGCGCCGTGCGCACGTGGTCGGCGATCACCCGCAGCCGGACGTCGTCCGGGTGCGACTCGCTGGCCACGTGCCCGGAGTGCGCGCCGTACCGCTTACCGGTCAGCTCCGCCGCCCGCGCCAGGATCGGCCGGACCTCGTCGATCTCGTACAGGTTGTCGACGCCCTGCAGGATCGAGGCCATCCGCTCCAGGCCCATGCCGGTGTCGATGTTCTTCGCCGGCAGGTCACCCAGGATCGGGTAGTCCTCCTTGGTGGTGCCCGGGCCCCGCTCGAACTGCATGAACACGAGATTCCAGTACTCCATGTACCGGTCCTCGTCGACCGCCGGGCCGCCCTCCCGGCCGTACTCCGGGCCCCGGTCGTAGAACAGCTCCGACGACGGGCCGCACGGCCCGGGAATGCCCATCGACCAGAAGTTGTCCGCCTTGCCCCGGCGGACGATCCGATCGGCCGGCACACCCACCGACCGCCAGATCTCGTACGCCTCGTCGTCGTCGAGGTAGATCGTCGGCCAGATCCGCTCGGGGTCCAGCCCGTAGCCACCCTCGGCGATCGGCTTCGTGGACAGCTCCCAGGCCAGCGGGATCGCGCCGGCCTTGAAGTAGTCACCGAAGGAGAAGTTGCCGTTCATCTGGAAGAACGTGCCGTGCCTGCTGGTCTTGCCGACCTCGTCGATGTCCGGGGTGCGCAGGCACTTCTGCACACTGACCGCCCGCTGGTACGGGGGAGTCTGCTGCCCCAGGAAGTACGGCACGAACTGCACCATGCCGGCGTTGACGAACAACAGGTTCGGGTCGCTGATGGCGGGCAGCGGAGCGGACGGCACCACGGTGTGGCCATTCGCCTCGAAGTGCGCGAGGTACCGTCGCTTGATCTCCGCCGTCTTCATCGCTGGTGTTCCTCCGGAAAGATTTCCCGATCACCGATCCGCGGGTCTTCCCGCAGCTCGGCGAACTGATCGTCGAACGCCTCGCCCTGGGCGAACGCCTGGTGGATCTCCTGCTCGCGCTCGGCCATGCCGACCCGCACGTCCTCCACGAAGCTACGCAGCGACTCGACCAGCCCGCCAGCGGATTCCGTCAACGTGCTGGCGATGCCGGCCGGTGTGTACGCCTGGGCGGTCCGGGTCGCCTTGCGGACCACGATCACACCGACGGCCACTCCGATACCGAGCCAGAACAGACGCCTCATGTCTCGTTACCTCCTGGTGCGCGGCCGGTCAGCGGTTGCCGCGCCGCGCGGCCCGCCGCTGCTGCTTGATGGTGTCGCGGACCTCACGCTCGGTCTCGGCGTGCCGACGGCCGGCGGCGGCCTTGCGCACGCTGTAGCCGAACGCGGCCACCTTGACCAGCGGGTTGGCAGCCGCCGCGGAGACCACGGTGGCCAGGTTGGCGACGTTGGCGGTGACGTTCTGCGCGTGGCTGGTCATCGTGTCGACCTTCGCCAGCTGCAGGTTGACACCGTCGAGCGAGGTCTGCACCTGCTCCAGCGCCGTGTTGACGTTCTTCACAGTGGTGTTCACGTCACCGAGCAGCGGCGCTGTCCGGTCGTTGAGGTCGTTGATCATGCGGGTGGTGGCGTCAACCGTGTGCCGCAACCGCAGGATGGGCAGCGTCAGAATGAGCACCAGCACCGCGAACGCGCACGCCGCGATCAGCGCCGCGATGGCTCCAATGTCGCCCACGCCTGTCCTCCTCAAGCAGAGTTCCGCAGGACCCGACGTCCTCGGAACGCACAACGATGGCACCCGTACCGGTCGTCGAGTCGTCGACGCTCACCGGTAGCGGGCATGCCCGCCAGCCCCAGACCCTACCGTCCGTGATGGAGGCCGGCTCAGGACGGTGAGGGTGTCAGCTCCCCCAGCGGATCACCGCTGACCGTCGGGAACGGATCCTCTCCGGTCAGTGACGGGTCGGTGGTCGGCTGCGGCCTGGTCCGCTCGTCGTCGATCGCGTTGCGCACCTTCACCGACACCAACGAGCCGGTGCACCCTGTCGCAGCGGCCGACGGATCGGCAGACGGATCGGTCGAGGGCACGACGGCCGGCTCGCCGTCGACCGGCGGCGGCACACAGGTCGGCTCGCGGACCCACAGGTCGAGCGTCAACTCGTCGCGCCGCCAACAGGTGTAGCTGCCCTTGGTCTCCTGCTCCGGGCAGCGGCTCACCTTCCACGGCTGCCAACCGTCCTGACGCAACGCGTTCTCGTAGGCCTTCGCCGTCTCGTCCGGCGCCTTCTCCGAGGTGACGGTGCGCTCACGCAGCCGGCAGTCGAGCAGACACCACCGGCTGCCGCTGACGTCGTCGACGGTCTTCGCGGCAGCCCAGCCGGGCACGTCGAGCTTGTCCAGGTTGTCGAAGACCGGGTCACGACTCAACGTCCGGATGCCGAAGAAGAGCGGCACCGCACCGAGCAGCACGATGCTGACCAGCGCCAGCACCGCCGCACGCAGCCGGCGTCGTTCACGCGACTCGCGGTGCGCCTCGGCCCGGGCACCCGCTGCGGCGCCGTCGTCCGGCGAGTCCTGATCCGCCGGGCGCAGGGCCGGCCCGCCGGACGGATCCGGTGCCGGGCGGTCCACCGGGCCGGACGGGGACGGCACCACGGCTGCGGCGCGGGCCACACCGACGGGATCGCCGGGGCGGCCGGGTGGCGGCACCGGCGCGACACCGCTCGGCTCGGCTCGGCCGGGCTCCCGATTCGGAGGCAGGGCACGGCCGGCGGCACGGTCAGGTGGCACCGGTCGACCGACCTGCGCACCACCACGGGCCTGCCCGGGAGAACCCGGTCCGCCGCCCGGCGCGCCGCTCGCCCGTTCGTCGGCAGGGGGCGGTTGCATCCCACCGGGTGGGCGGACAGCGGCGCGGGCCGGACCGTCCGGACGCGGACGTGGCGGCCCGTCTCCACCCGGAGGCACGGCGGCACGAGCCGGGCCCTCCGAACGGACGGCGTCGCGGGGGCCGGCGCCCGGTGCCTCACCCGCAACGGGCCGGGCCCGACCGGGCGGAGTGGAACGGGCGGCACCCCGAACCGGTGCGGCGGGGCCGGCACCGGGCGCGGGTCGTCCAGCGGCATAAGGGTCGTCGCCCCGGTCGCTCGTCGGCCCCTGTCGACCCGGGCCACCTTCGACGGGCGGACGTCGCCGACCGGCCGGATCCGGAGCGGGCATCCCGTCCGGACCAGGACCAGCAGCCCCACGACCACGCCGCACTGTGGGATCCGGAGCAGACGCTGCGGCGCCCCGGCCCCGGCCGGGACGGTCGCCGGTCGCCGGCGGATAGGGGGTCGACTGTTCTCCGGTGGAACCCGACGCGTCGGGGCGTACGGCACGACGACCGGTGGGTCCCTCCGAGCCCGGGTCGGTCGGCGGCCCGGCGGGCCGGCGGCCAGCGGAGCGCTCCGCGGCCGGATCGGGTACGCCGAGCCGACCGGCCGCCGGGTCGACGATGTCACCGGCGCTGGCGGGCGGTACGGGACGCCGGCCCTCGGCCGGCGGGGGCCCGCCTCGGCGGTTGACCACCGGCAGGCCCGGGTCGGTGTGCGGCAGGCGACCGGCCTGGCGCAGCCAGTCGGCGGGCCGCTCCGGGCGGTCCGGTCGAGGTTCGCCGCCGGCCGGCGTACGCCGCTCCGGCTCGTCGGAGCTGGCCCGGCGGCGACCCGTGCCGTCGGTGGGGGCGATGGTAGGCGTCGCGCCGCTGTGACCGCCGGACGCTGCGGGCACCGGCGGCGCGTTGCCCGAGCGGGGCACCATCGGCTCGTCGGGTTCAGCGGCGCGGCGGTGGCCGCCGGCTGCCGGGCGGGAGCGCTCGGCGGCACGGGAGCCGGTGGGCTCCGGCGCGCCGGGGTCGACCGGGCCTGGCCGGCGCCGGGCGGTACGCGGGTCACGGTCGATGGCGGGGTCGGGTCGCAGGCCATCCGCGACCGGCGGGACGGCACCGGCCGGCGTGCCGTCGTACCGCGCTGCGGCGGGGGACGGCCCGGTGCCCCGCGCTGGATCGGGTGCTGGACCGGCGGACCGGCGACCGGCGGGCGTGCCGTCGGCAGACGGCACCGCACGGCCGGGCTCGACAGGCTCGGGGCCCGGTCGGCGGCCCGGCGCTCCGGCGTCCGGTCGGCGCAACGGTGGCATGGCGTCCGGGTTACCCCCGGGCGTGGCAGCGTCCGGACGGCGACCGGTCGGACCGGCGGCATCCGGACGGCGACCAGTCGGGGCGCCGGAGGTCGGAGGGCCCACGGGTGGGCCGGGCGGAACCGCCGCAGGGCGGGAGCGGACCGGGCCGCCGGGCGCGTCGGGGCGAGGCCCCGGTGGGCCGGCCTGGTCGCCGCCAACTGGTCGGGCGGTGGGTGGCGCTGGTGGTACGGCGGCACGCGCAGCGGGTGCCGGCTGCACTCCTCGGCGCGCCGGCTGGCCCGGGGCGGGTGCACCGGGGCTGGCCGCGGGTGGCCGCTCATCCGGGCGGCGGCCGGCGGGTGGCGCCTCCCCCGGCCAGGGGCCGTCAACCGGTCGACGCGGGCCGGCACCCGGGTCGGTCTGGCGCGGCGCGGGTGGAGCCGGGGCCTCCGGCGGCACCGGAGCACCGCCGCGTCCACCGGCCGGCGCTGCCGGCGTACCCGTACGCGGCCCCGCCGGTGCGGCCGGCGCACCCGCAGCGGGACGGCCCGGCTCCGCCGGGGCGCCGTCCGGGCCCAGCTCGGTGCGTTGCTGCTTGGCAGAGCGCAGGTCGTCGATCCAGCCGAACTCCTCGCCGGCGACCGGCTCCTCGGGCTCGGGCTCGGCGGCCCGCCCCCGACCCCAGCGACGCGACTTGGCGCGGGGATCGCGCCGCTCGTCCGGGCCCTCGTCCGGGCGGTCCCCACCACGCGATCTCACTGTTGACCCTCTCCTGCGGCGTCAGTGCCGCTGTCCTGCATCGTGCCGGGTGCGCCCGTGCCGGTCGCCGGGCGACCGGTCTCGCCAGGTAGCGCCGACGCGGCCTGTGCCGTTACAGGTGGCTCGGCTGTCGGAGCGTCCGGACGGACGGTCGGGGCCGGCAGACCCCGCACGATCCGGCGCAGCAGCGGCAGCCGGGTGGCCACCGACCGTTCGGCGCCGTGCGGGCTGGGCTGGTAGTAGTCGGTGCCCACCAGATCGTCCGGGACGTACTGCTGGGTCACCACACCGCGCTGGTCGTCGTGCGGGTAGCGGTAGCCGGTGCCGTGGCCCAACCCTCGGGCGCCGGCGTAGTGCGCGTCGCGCAGCCCTCGCGGCACCGAACCGCCGCGACCGGCCCGCACGTCGGCGATCGCGGCACCGATGGCGGTGGTGGCGGAGTTCGACTTGGGCGCCGTCGCCAGATGGATCACCGCCTGGGCCAGGTTGAGCTGCGCTTCGGGCAGCCCGACGTACTCGACGGCGTGCGCGGCGGCGGTGGCCACGCTCAGGGCACCGGGGTCGGCCATGCCCACGTCCTCGCTGGCGAAGATGACCAGGCGTCGGGCGATGAACCGGGCGTCCTCGCCGGCGACCAGCATGCGGGCCAGCCAGTGCACTGCGGCGTCCACGTCCGAACCGCGCATGCTCTTGATGAAGGCGCTGACCACGTCGTAGTGGGCGTCGCCGTCGCGGTCGTAGCGCACCGCCGCCACGTCGACGGCCTGCTCGGCGGTGGCGAGGTCGATCCGCCCGGCGCCGAGCGCCGTGGCGGAGGCCGCCGCCGCTTCCAGCGCGGTGAGTGCCTTGCGGACGTCACCGGCGGCCAGCCGGACCAGGTGGTCCTCGGCCTCCGGGGTCAGGGTCAGGGCGCCGTCCAGGCCGCGCTTGTCGGTGACCGCGCGGTGCAGCAGGCCCCGCACCGCCGCGTCGTCCAACGGTTGCAGGGTCAGCAGCACGCACCGCGACAGCAGCGGCGAGATGACCGAGAAGTACGGGTTTTCGGTGGTCGCCGCCAGCAACGTGACAGTGCGGTCCTCGACGGCGGCGAGCAGCGAATCCTGCTGGGTCTTGCTGAACCGGTGCACCTCGTCGATGAAGAGCACGGTCTGCGGGCCGCCCGAGCGGCGCTGGCGACGGGCCGCCTCGATCACCGCCCGCACGTCCTTGACGCCGGCGGAGAGCGCCGACATGGCGACGAATCGGCGGTCGGTCGCCCCGGCCACCAGGTGCGCGATGGTGGTCTTGCCGCTGCCCGGCGGGCCCCAGAGGATCACCGACAGCGGGGCGCCGCCGGAGACCAGCTGCCGTAGTGGGGCGCCGGGGGCGAGCAGGTGGTCCTGACCGATCAGCTCGTCGAGGGTCACCGGGCGCATCCGGACGGGCAGGGGCGAGTCGTCGGCCACCGCGGTGAAGCCGTCGACACCGGCGGGGCCGTCGGGCGCGCTGCGCGACCCGGCGGGTTCACCGAGGGAGAAGAGGGCGTCGGACTCCATCACGAAGACAGTACCGGGCCGGGCCCACGACGCCGGAATCGCGCCGTGGGCCCGCCACCGGTGATCGGTTCCGGTCAGCCGCGACCGGGGCGACGGCCCCGGTACCAGCGGCCGCCGCCACCGCCGCCGCCGCTGCGCGGGCCGCTGCCCACGCCGGCCAGGTAGAGCGAGAGCAGGAGCAGCCCGATGAGCACGAGGGTGTTCCAGTTGAACAGGTCAGGTGCGCCGAAGTCGGTGTTGAGCAGATCGAGCAGCAGGGCAAAGCCAAAGACGATGGCCGCGAGAATGGCGAGCATGTCGGTCCTCCGGTGGGGGTTCCCAGTAGGTCGGCGCGTGATGTACCCAATCGGTCCACTCGTCAATCTCCACGGTGGATCTGGTTGCGTCGCCGCTGCCCGGCGCGGGCGTCGCACCGTCGGCTCCTAGGCTGGTGCGCATGATCATCGACGACCCGGTGCTCCAGGATCGCCGTGCCATCCTGGCCGCCGTGGGCCACCACCCGTTCGCCCGGCACGCGCTCGGACCGGGCACACCGGCTCGCGGTTACCGGCGCGACGGCGCCGTGGTGTGGAAGGTGTCGCCCGAGCACGGGCCGGCCGGCTGCGCGATCGGCCCGGCCGGGGCGGCGATCGAGGCCTGTGCCGCGCTGGCGGCCGACGGGCTGCTGCAACCGGGGCAGCGGCTGCACCTGCCCCGCCACGATCGCGGTCTGCTGGCCGACCGGCTGACGGTGACCGAGCACCGCGACTGGGACTTCCACTGGACCGACACGGCACCGCCGGCACAGGCCGACGAGCACCGGGTGGTGCGACTCGCCGAGGCGGACCGTCCCGCGCTGGAGGCGCTGATCGACGAGGCGTTCCCGAGCAGCACCTCCCGCCCCGGCGATCCACGGGTGGTGGCCTGGTACGGCATCCGGTCCGGCGACCGGCTGGTGGCCTGCGGCGCGGATCGCAGTCAGAGCGACGTGGGCTTCCTCGCCGGCCTGACCGTGGCCCCGGACCAACGGGGTCGGGGCCTGGGTGCCGCCCTGACCGCCGGCATGACCCGGGCGCTGCTGGCCCGCCACGACACCGTCGCGCTGGGCGTCTACACGGACAACGTCGGGGCCGCACGTCTCTACCGTCGACTGGGCTTCACCAACACCCTCCCGCTCAGCTCGGCCCGCCTCGGGTGAGACGTGAGGTGCCCCTTGCCGTGACAGGGGCACCTCGTCCTCACCGGTCGGCCGGTACGGGAACCGCCGTCGGCTCGGCGGCGGGGGCGCGGCGCCCGGCCAGCCAGGCCGGTAGGTAGAGCGGGGCGGCGACGGCGAGCACCACCGCGCCGACCACCATCGCGGTGCCGACGCTGGTGGCGGCGGCCAGCGCGGTGAGAACCACCCCACCGAGGGCGGCGGCCGGCTGCGCCATCATCGAGTTCAGCGAGAGCACGCTGGTCCGGTACGGGCCGTCGACCTGCCGGTGCAGCAGCCCACTGTGCAGCGGGTTGGACGCGCCGTGCACGGCGTAGCAGGCCAGGTACGCCACCAGCACGCCGACCGGCCCGGCGAACAAGCCCATCCCGACCACCGTCACACCCTGGAGGATGCGCAGCAGGGCCGCACCCGGCGCGGCGCCGAACCAACGCAGCAGCAGTGGGGTCAGTGCCGCACCGGCCGCCGAGGCGAGCCAGGCGGCCGAGTTCGCCGGCCCGAGCAACGCCGCCGCGCGTTCCGGATCACCGATCACCTCGGCGAGCCGGACCGGCAGCAGCGACTCGAAGGTGACCATGCCGAAGCCCCAGAACAGCTCGACGGCCACCAACGCCAGCAGCACCCGGGAGCGACGCAAGAGCCCGACGGCCTGGCCGATCATCCGGGGCGCCTGGACCACCGAGGCCCGCAGCGCCGCGAACCCGGTGGCCGGCCGCTCTTCGACAAGCAGCACGACCAACGCGACGAGCGCCGCCGCCTGCGCCACGATGGCGGCCAGCACGGGCACCGTGAGCGCGCTGACCGGCCCGATCGGGCCGAGCGCGATGAGACCGCCGCTGAGCAGCGCGCCACCACCGATCGCACCGCCGATGACGGTGCCGGCGTACCCGAGGCCGCGCTCGTACTCGGCCTCCGGGTCCGCGGCCAGGGTGGCGTCGACGTACCAGGACTCCAGCGGGCCGCTGTCCAACGCCCGGTAGACCCCCTGCAGGGCCCAGACCACGAAGAACAGCACGAACGAGTCGGCCACCGCGAACAGCGCCAACGAGGCGAGGTTGATCGCTCCGGCGGCGAGCAGCACCGGCCGGCGGCCGAGGGCGTCGGCGAGCCCGCCGGTGGGCAACTCCAGCGCCAGCACCAGCAGGCCCTGCGCGGTGCCGACCAGGCCGATCTGCGGCAGCGACAGGCCACGCTCCTGCATCAGCAGGATCATGACCGGGATCATCAGACCAGTGGGCAGCCAGCGCAGGCCGTAGAGCGTGAGGTAACGACGCCGGACCTGGCGTACGGTCAGCGCGCTCATTGGAGGCCCTCGCGCAACGGGTAGGCGGCCAGGAAGACCTGCACCGGCCGGGCCTCCGGGTCGGTCGAGTCCGCGGTGTCGGCCTCACGGTGGTAGCGCTCCAGCACCTGCCACACCTCCGCCTCCAGCTCCTTCAGCCGGGCCGGCGGAATGGTCATGAAGATGTCGCTCATGCCGAAGGCGTCCCGCCAGGCGGGCGACCACTCGTGCTGGGTGGCGAACCAGCGGTCGGCGGTGTCGGCGAGGAGGCGCACCTGGTCGCCCTGGATCCACTCGATCGCGGCGCGGGCGTCGGGATCGTCGTCGAAGTCGGTCGGATCCCAGTTGGTGACGTCGTGCGCGGCCTGCCACCAGCGCTGCCGCCCGCTGCCCCGGTCGGGATCCTCGATGACCAGCCCGACCTCGGCGAGTTGGCGCAGGTGATAGCTGGTCGCGCCGGTGTTGGTGCCGAGCAGCTCCGCCAGGGTGGTGGCGGTGGCGGGGCCCTTCACACGCAGGGCCCCGACCAGCCGCATCCGCAGCGGGTGCGCCAGCACCCGGACCTGCCGCTTGTCGATCCGTACCTCACGCGGCGCCGGCCGCGGGGTCGCTTCGTCGTTCGCCATGACCGCACACTATCTCTGCACGCTTCTTATGCACAAGAGTTATGCACAGGAAGTGTGCAGGGTCAGGGTGCCAGGAGTTCGCGTACCCCACGCAGTCGCGTGCGCAGCAGGCCGACGGCGCGAGCGGAGTCGAGGCGTACGTCGAGGGGGCGGGACAGGCCGACGGCGGCCCCGGTGGTGGTCTTGAGCCCGGCCGGGTCGAGGCCGTACCGCTCGGCGACCAGCAGGCCCAGCTCGGCCCGGCTCACGGCGTCCGGGCCGGCCACGTTGAGCAGACCGGCGTACGAGGAGGCGACCAGTTCCAGTACGGCGTCAGCAAGGTCGGTGACGTCGATCGGGCAGCGCAGCTCGTCGCTGAACAGGACGGCCCGGCCGGCGAGCGCCTCCCGGCAGAGCTGGATCTGCTTGCTGCCCTCCCCGAGGATCAGCGAGGTACGCACCAGGGCCGCGCCGGGGTCGATCGCCCGCACGGCGGTCTCGGCGGCGGCCTTCGCGGCGCCGTACGCGTGCACCGGCGTGGGCGGGTCGTCGTCGGCGTACGGCGTGGGTCGGCCGGCGTGCAGCGCGTCACTGGACACGTGCACCAGTCGGGCATCCACCTCGGCGGCGGCGACCGCAACGTTCGCGGCACCGTCGGCGGTGACCGCCCAGTCGTCGTACCGATAGGGGGTCCCGACCACGGCGTCCGGCCGCACATCGGCGACCAGCGCGCGCACGGCGGCCCGGTCGGTCACGTCCAGCCGGCGCTCCGCAACGCCCGGCACGGCGATCTCACCGGAGTGGAACGTCCCCACCACCGACCAGCCGGCGCCGACGCCCCGCCGACAAACCGACCGCCCGAGTAACCCACTACCCCCGACAACAAGCACCCGCATCCCAGCCCACTCCCCCACCGACGATCAAGAGGTTTGCGTCATCTCGCGGGGCGATGATGACGCAAACCTCTTGATCAACCAAGCAGGAGCGGGTCAGACCGGGTCTGCTACCGGGGCTGCGGGGCCGGCCGTTCCCGTGTGGGCCGTTGCGGGCGGCTTGGGCTTGGCGTCGATGCCGGCCTCGGCTCGCTGCTGGGCGGTGATCGGGGTGGGAGCGCTGGTCAGCGGGTCGAAGCCGCCCCGGGTCTTCGGGAAGGCGATGACCTCGCGGATCGAGTCGGCGCCGGCGAGCAGCATGCACACCCGGTCCCAGCCGAAGGCGATGCCGCCGTGCGGAGGGGCGCCGTACTTGAACGCCTCCAGCAGGAAGCCGAACTTGTCCTGCGCCTCCTCGGGGGTGATGCCGAGCAGGTCGAAGACCCGCTTCTGCACGTCACCACGGTGGATACGGATCGACCCGCCGCCGATCTCGTTGCCGTTGCAGACGATGTCGTACGCGTAGGCGAGGGCCCGGTCCGGAGCCTCCTCGAACCGGTCGACCCACTCCGAGTTCGGCGAGGTGAACGGGTGGTGCACGGCCGTCCAGCCGCCCTCGTCCGTGCGCTCGAACATCGGCGCGTCGACCACCCAGCAGAACGCCCAGGCGCTCTCGTCGATCAGCCCGGTCCGCTTGGCGATCTCGACGCGGGCCGCGCCCAGCAGCTCCTGCGCCTCCCGGGTGGTGGCGCTGGCGGCGAAGAAGATCGCGTCGCCCGGCTTGGCGCCGACCGTGTCGGCGAGCCCGCCCAGGTGCTCGGCGGAGAGGTTCTTCGCCACCGGGCCACGCGCCTCGCCGGTCTCGGCGTCCAGCACCACGTACGCCAGGCCGCGCGCGCCGCGCGCCTTGGCCCAGTCCTGCCAGCCGTCCAGCTCCTTGCGGCTCTGCGCCGCACCACCCGGCATCACGACCGCGCCGACGTAGCCGCCCGCGTCGATCGCCCCGGCGAAGACCCGGAACTCGGTGCCACGCAGGTAGTCGGTCAGCTCGGTCAGCTCGACCCCGTAGCGCAGGTCCGGCTTGTCGGAGCCGTACCGGGCCATCGCGTCGTGCCAGGTGATCCGCGGGATCGGCTGGCTGATCTCGTGCCCGGCCAGGTCCTTCCAGAGCGCCGACACGATCGCCTCGCCGAGGTCGATCACGTCGTCCTCGGTGACGAACGACATCTCGATGTCGAGCTGGGTGAACTCGGGCTGCCGGTCGGCGCGGAAGTCCTCGTCGCGGTAGCAGCGGGCGATCTGGTAGTACCGCTCCATGCCGCCGACCATCAGCAGCTGCTTGAACAGCTGCGGCGACTGCGGCAGCGCGTACCAGCTGCCGGGCTGAAGTCGCACCGGGACCAGGAAGTCACGGGCGCCCTCGGGCGTCGAGCGGGTCAGCGTCGGCGTCTCGATCTCCAGGAAGTCCCGCTCGTGCAGCACGCCCCGGGCCAGGTGGCTGGCACGCGAGCGCAGCCGCAGCGCGTTCGCCGGGCCGCTGCGGCGCAGGTCCAGGTAGCGGTACCTGAGCCGGATGTCGTCGCCGGCCTCGATCTGGTCGTCCACCGGCAGCGGCAACGGCGCCGCCTCGGAGAGCACCTCCAGGTCGGCGACGGTCACCTCGACCTCACCGGTGGGCAGCTCCGGGTTCTCGTTGCCGGCCGGTCGGCGGGTCACCTCACCGACGACCTTCACGCAGAACTCGTTGCGCAACGCGTGCGCATCTTCCTCACGGAACACCACCTGGACAACACCGGAACCGTCGCGCAGGTCGACGAAGATGACCCCGCCGTGGTCGCGCCGGCGGGCCACCCAGCCGGCGAGCGTCACCGTCGAGCCGGCGTCCGCGGCGCGCAGGCTTCCGGCATTGTGGGTACGGATCACGGCTGGCAACTCCTCATCGTGGAACAGTCCTCACCGGCATTCTGTCAGGGGTGGCCGCCCTGCCTCCGGGGCACCCGGCAGGCCGACGCGATTCGCAGGTGGGGCAGCCCGCCGAACCCGACTCAGCCAGCCGCCATGCCGGTTAACGTGGCGAAATGCGCGCCGTACCGAACTGGGCCGTCGCCACGGCGGCTGCCGCACCCCTGCTGCTGGTGGCCGGCTGGACGGTCGCGGAGGCGCGGCAGCCCGCCGGTTACGACCCGATCCGGGACACCATCAGTGAGTTGGCCGGGCAGGAGGCCGTCGACGCCTGGATCATGATCACCGCGCTGGTGCTGCTCGGGTGCTGCTACCTGGCCGTCGCCGCCGTGCTGCACGCGGCCGGATTGCCCAGCCGTTTCCTGCTCGCCGTCGGCGGGGTGGCGACCATCGCGCTGGTCGCGTTCCCCCGGCCCACTGTCGGCGGTTCGCTCAGCCACGGCATCGCGGCGACAGTGGCGGTGCTCGCCCTGGCGCTCTGGCCGGCCGGCTCGGCGCTGTGGCTTCCGCACGGGCACGACACCGAGCACCCGAGCAGGCCGGACCCGCCCTGGGCGTTCCGTCGGGCGGTGGGGCTGAGCGCCACGGTGGTGCTGCTCGCGCTCTTCGGGTGGTGCGCGTACGAGGTGACCAGCGGGTCCCGCACCGGGTTGGCCGAGCGGGTGACGGCGGTGGCGGTCTCACTCTGGCCACTGCTGGCCATCCTCTCCGCCCGGCGGGCGCACCTGGCCTGGGCCGTCGGCGGTGCGACAGCCATCGGCCCGACGTTGCCGACCGGCGGCGTCGTACCCCCGGATCCGCTCGGGCCCACAATCGGGCCCACTCCTCGAGGGCCCGATCGGCTGCCGTAGGTCACGGTGTATCGGCCCGAACGCCAGGCGTCGGGCCCGGGAGTGGGGCCGTTCGCACCGCTACGCTCACCCGATGTCCGCCGTTCCCCGCTGGGCCCTGCTGTCGGCCGCTGGCGCACCGTTGTTTCTGATCGGCGGGTGGACGCTGGCGCAGGCCGCCCAACCCGACGAGTTCGACCCCGTCCGGCAGACCATCAGCGCGCTCGCCGCCGCCGACGCCGACCAACGCTGGATCATGACGGTGGGGCTGGCTGGCCTGGGCATCTGTCACCTGGCAACCGCACTCGGCCTGGTCGTCGCGGCACCGGCGGGTCGTGGGCTGCTCGCCCTGGGCGGCCTTGCCACACTGGTGCTGGTGGCGTTCCCGCAACACCCGGGAGGCGGCTCGACGACGCACGTCGTCGCCGCTGGGGTGGCGTTCGTGGCGTTGGCTGTCTGGCCCGCCCTGGCGGTGCCCCACCGAGCGGCACCGACGGTGCCCCGTCGAGCGGCACCGCCCCTCGGCCGAACCCGGCGCGATCCACCGGACGGGTCGGCTCCGCGCGTCCGCCGGACAGCGCTCGCGGTGACGGCGGTGCTCCTCGGACTGCTCGGCTGGTTCGCCGTCGAGTTCTTCACCGACGGCGCGTGGATCGGGTTGACGGAGCGGCTGGTGGCGGCCGCCGAGGCGGTCGTACCGCTGGCCGCCGTGCTCGCCGCGCTGGCCTCCGGACGGCGGCCGGGCTGACCGCTCGGCGCCGCGCTTTTTCTGAGGTACGCGGTGCGCACCGTGGAGGCGGGTAGCCAGGACAGCGAACGGGCCGCCGGAGGAATCCGGCGGCCCGCTGGCGGTGACTGGATCAGAAGACGCTGACGCCGTAACGGCTGAGCGCCTCGGTGACCGGCTGGAAGAAGGTCGTACCGCCGGTGCGGCAGTTGCCACTGCCACCGGAGGTCAGGCCCAGGGCGGTGCCACCGGCGAACAGCGAGCCGCCGCTGTCGCCCGGCTCGGCGCAGACGTTGGTGCGGATCAGGCCGGAGACCGAGCCCTCGGCGTAGTTCACCGTGGCGTTGGTCGCGTTCACCGAGCCGCTGCGCAGGCCGGTGGTGCTGCCGGAACGCTGCACCGACTGGCCGACCGACGCGTTGCCGGAGCCGGTGATGTCGCGGAAGCTGCCGTTGTAGAGCGACACGTTGCCGGCCGCGTTGGCCGAGTTGCTGTGCCGCACGATGCCGTAGTCGTTACCCGGGAAGCTGGTGCCGGTACGGGTGCCGAGCAGCGAGCTCTGGGAGGAGTTCGAGTACCAGCTGGACGCGATGTTGGTGCAGTGCCCGGCCGTCACGAACGAGTAGGTGCTGCCACTGCGCACGTTGAAGCCGAGCGAGCAACGCCCGCCCCCGCCAGCGTAGATGGCCTGGCCGCCGGAGATCCGGGTGCTGAGCACGCCGGCCTCGGCCTCGACCCGGACCGCGCCGTTGGCCCGCGCGGCGGCGGCCTTGACCCGCTCCAGCTTCGCACCGGTGACGGTGCTGTCCACGGAGACGACGACCTGGTTGGTGACCGGGTCACTCCACCAGGCGGTGCCTGGGATCTTGGCGGACCGCTCCAGGTCCGCGGTGGCCCGGTTGAGCTCGCCGGCACCACGGGTGACGTAGCGGACGACGGCGCCGGCCTTGCTCGCCTTGCTGGCGGCGGCGGCGTCGGTCACCGTGACGACGGACTTGCCGCTGGCGTCGATGTACGAGCCGGCGGAGCGGTCACCGAGGGCCGCGGAGAGCGCCGCGGCGGCATCGGGCGAGGCGGCGGGAGCGGCCTGGGCGGGTGCGCCGATGAGCGCGCCGACGACCAGGGATCCGGACACGGCGACGGTGGCCGCGACGCGGAATGAGGACCTCGTGGGTCGCATGTAACAAACCTCCTGGGCGGGGGGACGGGTCACGCCGGGGGGAACGGCTGACCCGAGGGCAACCCGGCCGATCTGCGAAAACCGGTCGAGTGAACTGAAGTATTCACATACTTAAGATCATTGACAAGGCCTGGTTTCGCCCGGATTTGGCGATCTTGACAGGCCGCAATGCCGCAACACCCCTGACACGCTGGTGAACAACCACCGTCACACCCGCATGGTTTTCGCGCGCACGATCGTCGATGCCTTACCCGACACCGGGTGCCGGGTGGGTGCGGGCGCCTCGCGTCAGGGCGTACGGCGGCGGGCTCCGGGGCCCGGGCGCGGCACCACGTCGCGCGGCTGGTCCACGTCGTGCCCCTCGGCGCAGCGCAGGTCCACACGAACAGGCGCGCCACAGTCACGGTGAGCGACGCTGAGCGGCGGACCCTCCGGGCCGGCGAGGTACCGGTCGCCCCAGCCGAGCACGGCGACCAGCACCGGCCACAGGTCCAGGCCCTTCTCCGTCAGCCGGTACTCGTGGCGCAACCGGCTGCCAGGCTCCCGGTACGGCTCACGGCTCAGCACGCCCTGCTCGACCAGAGTGGCGAGGCGGTTGGTCAGCACCTGACGCGGGATGCCGGTGCGCACCCGCATGTCGTCGAAGCGGCGTACGCCGGTGAACACCTCGCGGAGCACCACCAGGGTCCACCGCTCACCGAGGATCTCCATCGCACGGGCGATGGTGCAGTTGTCCACCGACCAGTCCAGTGCCGCGGGTCGCATCCGACCAGGCTAGGTCTCATTGACAGACTCAGCAACCTGCTGCCAGGCTGCGTCCATGACGCAGACGCAGGAACCGGCGCGCAGCCGGACCTTCAGCTGGGCGGACCCGGCGGCCAACGCCGCCCAGATCGGCCGACGCAGCGGCATCGACATGCTGCGGGCGATGATCGCCGGCGAGCTGGCCGCGCCGCCGGTGATGCACCTTCTCGACATGAGCCGGATGGAGGCCGACGAGGGCCGGGTCAGCGTCGAGTTGACCCCGCAGGAGTTCCACTACAACCCGCTCGGCACCGTCCACGGTGGCGTTCTCTCGACGCTGCTGGACACCGCCGCCGGGTGCGCCGTGCACACCACCCTGCCCGCTGGCGTCGGCTACACCTCGCTGGACCTGAACGTGAAGTTCCTCCGCCCGGTGACTGTCGACAGCGGCACGCTGCGCTGCGAGGGCACTGTGCTGCAACGTGGCCGGCGTACGGCCCTGGCAGAGGCCCGCATCACCGACGCGGACGCCCGCCTGATAGCCCACGCCACCAGCACCTGCCTGATCCTCCCCCTCCCCTAACCCCACCCCCCTTGAGTTGATCAAGAGATTTCGGTCAGGAAACGGGCTCACGGTGACCGAAAGCTCTTGATCAACCCGGTGGGGCGGGGTGGGGGTAGGGGCAGGGGTGGGGATTTAGCGGAGGGCCAGGCGGGCGGCTCGGGCGTCGCGCTTTTCCTCGAAGCGACTCGCGGCGCGCTCCAGGTTGTCCAGCTGGCCGGCGAGCTGCTCGCGGGCGGCTTCACCGTCGGCGTTGAGGCCGGTCACGTTGAAGACGTCCCACTGGCGCAGCACCGGCTGCAGCACATCGTCACGGTGCTGGCGCAGGTCGTAGATGCCGGCCAGGGCGATCGCCACCGACTTGCGGGCGAAACCGTCGATGCCGCTGCCCGGCATCTGGAAGTCGGCCACCACGTCGGCGACGGCCCGCATGGCCTGACTCGGGGCCAGCTCGAACGCGGCGGCGAGCAGGTTGCGGTAGAACACCATGTGCAGGTTCTCGTCGGCCGCCACCCGGGCCAGCAGCGCCTCACAGGCGGGGTCGCCGGTGGCCTTGCCGGTGTTGCGGTGCGAGATCCGGGTGGCCAGCTCCTGGAACGAGACGTACGCCAGCGAGTGCAGCACCTCGTCGCCGTGGGCGTTGGTGTAGCCCTCGGACATGTGCGTCATCCGGGCCCGCTCCAACGCCACCGGGTCCACGGCCCGGGTGACGGTCAGGTAGTCGCGGATCGCGACGCCGTGCCGGCCCTCCTCGGCGGTCCACCGGTGCACCCAGGTGCCCCACGCGCCGTCGCGGCCGAACAGGGTGGCGATCTCGTGGTGGTACGAGGGCAGGTTGTCCTCGGTCAGCAGGTTCACGATCAGCGCGGTGCGAGCCACGTCCGGGATGGTCGAGTCGGTCGGCGACCACGCCTCGCCGCCGAGCGGCCCGTCGAAGGTCCGCCCTTCGCTCCACGGCACGTACTCGTGCGGGAACCACTCCTTGGCGAGCGTGAGGTGGCGGTCGAGGTTGCGTGCGACCACCGGCTCCAACTCGACGAGGAGAGCGGTCTGACTGAGTGTGGTGCTGACGGTCACAAGAAACTCCCTACGGTGGCGTAACTTACGCTACCGTAGGTCCCCGCGGCCGTCAGCGCCAGTGGAGAGACTCACCCAACAGACGGCTTGAGGTCCTCCAGAGGGGGGATCCACTCCTGCGCACCGGCCGTGACCTGCTCACCCGAGCGGATGTCCTTCACCTCGTCCGGCGCTCCGTCGACACCGGGGAACCAGACGTACGGGATGCCGCGCCGCTCGGCGTAGCGGATCTGCTTGCCGAACTTCGCCGCGCTCGGCGACACCTCGGTCGGCACCGCGCGCCGCCGCAGCGCCTCGGCCACCCGGTTGCTGGCCGTCCGCTGCTCCTCGCTGGTCACCGCGACGAGCACGGCGGTCGGCACCTCCCGGGACACCGAGAGCTCCCCCGCGCCGAAGAGCAACCCGAGCAGCCGGGTCACCCCGATCGAGATCCCCACCCCGGGGTACGAGACGGCGCCGGCGGTGGCCAGGTTGTCGTACCGGCCGCCGGAGCAGATCGAGCCGAACCGCTCGTAGCCGCGCAGCTGGGTCTCGTAGACGGTGCCGGTGTAGTAATCCAGGCCACGGGCGATGCGCAGGTCCGCCACGCAGAGGCCGGGCGAGTGCTCGGCGGCGGTCTCCACCACCCGGACCAGCTCGTCGATGCCCTCGTCGAGCAGCGGGTCACTCACCCCGAGCGCGCGGACGGCGTCGGCGAACGAGGCGTCCGGGGCGGAGATCTCGGCCAGCGCCAGGCACGCCTTGGCCTGCGCCTCGCTCGCCCCGGCGGTCTGGGCCAGCAGGTCGGCCACCTTCGCCGGGCCGATCTTGTCGAGCTTGTCCACCGCGCGCAGCGCCGCCTCCGGGTCGGTCAGCCCGATGCCCCGGTAGAAGCCCTCGCAGATCTTGCGGTTGTTGACCTGGATCGTCACCGGCGGGATCGGCAACGAGCGCAGCGCGTCGCCGATGACGAGGGGCATCTCCGCCTCGTGGTGCGGGGCCAGGGTGTCCCGGTCGACGATGTCGATGTCGGCCTGCACGAACTCCCGGTAACGGCCCTCCTGCGGCCGCTCACCGCGCCACACCTTCTGGATCTGGTAGCGGCGGAACGGGAACGCCAGCTTGCCGGCGTTCTCCAGCACGTAACGGGCGAACGGCACGGTCAGGTCGAAGTGCAGGCCGAGCTGGTCGTCACCACCGGAACCCTCCGCGTCGGCGTGCAGCCGCCGGATCACGTAGACCTCCTTCGAGGTCTCGCCCTTGCGCAGCAGCTGGTCCAGCGGCTCCACCGCGCGGGTCTCCAGCGGCGCGAAGCCGTACAGCTCGAAGGTGGCCCGGATCCGGTCGAGCACGAACTGCTCGATCATCCGCTGACCGGGGGTCCACTCCGGGAAACCGGAGATGGGCGTGGGCTTGCTCATCGGCGTACTCCTTGCGGTGCCGCGCCCGCGGCGCGGTGGTGTCGTGGGTCCGCGCGCGGCGCGGAGAAGGTCTAGAGGCCCCGGGTGGGCGCCGGTCGGCCGCCGCCGACCTGCGCCACCTCGATGAGGTACGGGTTGCTGGCGCGCTCGCGGCCGATGGTGGTGGCGGGGCCGTGGCCGGGCAGCACGACGGTGTCGTCGGCCAGCGGAAGGATCTTGTCGCGCAGGCTGGTGAGCATGGCCGGCATGCTCCCGCCCGGCAGGTCGGTGCGGCCGATCGACCCGGCGAAGAGGACGTCACCGGAGAGGCACAGCTCGTCGGCCTCCCAGTCCGACCCGGCGCCGGGCAGCCGGAACAGCACCGACCCGCCGGTATGGCCCGGGGCGTGGTCGACGGCGATCTCCAGGCCGGCGAGGGTGAGGGTGGCGCCGTCGGTCAGCTCCGCCACGTCCTCCGGCTCGGTGTAGGTCAACCGACCGCCGAAGAGCGACGTCAGGTCGGCCGAGAGGCCCTTGGACGGGTCGGCCAGCATCTCCCGGTCGCCCGGGTGCACGTAGGCGGTGACGCCGCGCGCACCACAGACCGGCGCGACCGAGAAGGTGTGGTCGAGATGGCCGTGGGTGAGCAGCACGGCGGCCGGATGCAGGCGGTGCTCGGCGAGCAGCGCGTCGAGCTGGTCGAGCACCCCGATCCCGGGGTCGACCACCACGCACTGCTCCCCCGGCGCGGTGGCAACCACGTAGCAGTTGGTGCCGAAGGCGTCCGCGGGAAAGCCGGCCACGAGCACAGGCGCTGTCCTTTCCGTCGAGCAGCTGTCGTCCTGCCAGCAGCCTAACGGGCGTGCCGAGCGACTTTGCCGCGTCCGCCCCTCGCGCCCCGTACGGCACAGTGACAACGCCCGATAAGCGCTGCTCGGGATGGGGTGGAACCTCGTACACCACATTCCCAGTCGCTAGCCGTACACTCTGGCGGGCGTGTGGCGCGACACACGTGACGCCCGGACGGGCCGGGACGCCCGGTCGCCGGCGACGACCAGGTAGAGGAAAGGGGAGCACGGGTGGCTTCCAGCAGGGACCGGCAGCGCAAACTGGCGCGGGAAAAGCTCGACCGGCAGTTGGCTCGCCGGGCTGCCGCGACGCGGCGCCGTCGGCAGATCCAGGCCGGTGTCGGTGCCGCCCTGATCCTCGTGTTGGTGGTGGCCGGCTCGGCCTGGGCGCTCGGAGCGTTCGACTCCGACTCGAAGCAGAACACGGCCGCGGAGGACACCTGCCTCTGGACGCCGCAGGACGCCACGGCCAACACCAACCTGAAGGACGTCGGCACGCCGGCGACCAAGGATCTGCCCACCGACGGCACCCGGGCGATGACGGTGACGACCAACCAGGGCGCGCCGATCACCGCGGAGCTGAGCCTGACCAACTCCCCGTGCGCGGCGGCGAGCATCGCCCACCTGGCGAGCCGGTCGTTCTACGACAACACCAAGTGCCACGAGATCACCACCGAGGGCGCGCTGCACTGCGGCGATCCCAGTGGCACCGGCCTCGGTGGGCCCACCTACTCGTTCTACGACGAGGAGGTGCCGACCGTGCCGTCGGCGTCCCCGTCGGCCAGCCCGGCCCCCGGCCAGCCGCCGACGTACCCGAAGGGCACCGTGGCGATGGTTTCCAACCCGCCGGGCAGCAACGGCAGCCAGTTCCTGATCTTCTTCAAGGACTTCACCACCGCCGACCCGAAGTACCCGGTGATCGGCCGGGTGACCGGCGGGCTGGACGTGGTGGAGAAGATCGGCGCCCTCCCGACCGTGGACAATGGGACCGGGGCCAAGGTCAAGCCCAGCACCGACGTGACGATCCAGAGCCTCACGGTCGGTGAGCCGGTCACCGGCGCCGCACCCTCGGCCTCCGGCGCCCCGGCCAGCAGCCCGAGCGCCGGCTGACCGGGCGCCACCACCCACCCCAAGCGGCACTCAGCAGCAGACAGCCCAGGAGGATCCAGGCGTGACGTCCACCAGAGAGCGGCAGCGCGCGGCGGCACGCGCCCGGCTCGAGAAGGAGATGGCCGAGCGGTCGGCCAAGGCCCGCAAGCGCCGGCAGACGCAGGCGATCGTCAGCGCGGCTGCCGCGCTGGTGCTCGTGGTCGCCGGCACCGTCTGGCTGGCGATGAGCCTCGGCGGCGACGACGACGACAAGAACGACACCGCCGCGCCCGCGGCCGGGGCGTCCGAGTGCGTGTTCAACGCGCTGCCGGCCGAGCAGCGGCCCCCGCAGATCAAGGACGTCGGGGTGCCGAGCAACGAGCAGTACGCCAAGGGCGTGCAGACCATGACGATCGACACCAACCTCGGCCCGATCACGGCCAAGGTCGACCGGTCGCTGGTGCCGTGCACGGCGGGCAGCTTCACCTACCTGGCGGAGAAGAACTTCTTCGACAACACCAAGTGCCACCGCCTGGTGACCGAGGGCATCAAGGTGTTGCAGTGCGGTGACCCCAGCGCCACCGGCAACGGCTGGCGGGAGACCGACGGTCAGGGTGGCCCGAGCTACCGCCTGCCCGAGGAGAACCTGCCCACCGACAAGCGCCCGCCGTACCCGGAGGGTGTCATCGCGATGGCCAACTCCGGCCAGCCGGGCAGCACCGGCAGCCAGTTCTTCATCGTCTACGGCGACTCGCCGCTGGACCCGGCGTACACGGTGCTGGGCACCATCACCGGTGGCCTGGACATCGTCAAGGACGTGGCCAAGGCCGGCGACGACGGGGCTTTCGCCCAGCAGGCCGGCGGTGGCCACCCGAAGAAGGAGGTCATCATCAAGGACCTCACCATGAGCAACCCACAGGGCTGACCCCCGCGCGCACGACGAAGCGCCCGCCGGCTGAGCCGGCGGGCGCTGTCGTGTCCGGGGTACGCGTCAGGCGCCGGAGGTGACCCGGTACGCGTCGAAGACGCCGTCGACCTTGCGGACCGTGGCCAGCAGGTGGCCCAGGTGCTTCGGGTCGGCCATTTCGAAGCTGAACCGGCTCACCGCCACCCGGTCGCGGGTCGTGGTGACGGTCGCGGAGAGGATGTTGACCCGCTCGTCGGACAGCACCCGGGTGACGTCGGCCAGCAGCTTGTGCCGGTCCAGTGCCTCGACCTGGATCGCGACCAGGAACGTCGAGGCGGAGGTGAGCTTCCAACTCACCTCGACCACGCGCTCGCTCTGCGCCCGCAGGTCCTCGGCGTTGGCGCAGTCGTCGCGGTGCACGCTCACCCCGCCGGAGCGGGTGACGAAGCCGAACACCGAGTCCGGTGGGACCGGCGTGCAGCAGCGGGCCAGCTTGATCCAGACGTCGCTGACGCCCCGGACCACGACACCGGGGTCGCTGCTGCTCTGCCGGCTGCGCGGTGGCCGGGTGGCGACGGCGGTCTCGGCGATGTCCTCCGCCGCGCCCTCCTCGCCGCCGTACGCGGCCATCAGCTTCTGCACCACCGACTGCGCGGAGACCTGGCTGTCGCCGACCGCCGCGTAGAGCGAGGCCACGTCGGCGAGGTGCAGGTCCCGGGCGATCGACATCAGCGCGTCGGAGGTGAGCATCCGCTGCAACGGCATGCCCTGCTTGCGCATGGCCTTGACGATCGCGTCCTTGCCGGCCTCGATCGCCTCCTCGCGCCGTTCCTTGTTGAAGTACTGCCGGATCTTCGTCCGGGCGCGGGGGCTCTTGACGAAGCCCAGCCAGTCCTGCGTGGGGCCGGCCGTCTCGGACTTCGACGTGAAGATCTCGATCACGTCGCCGTTGGACAGCGTCGACTCCAACGGCACCAGCTTGCCGTTGACCCGCGCCCCGATGCACTTGTGCCCGACCTCGGTGTGCACCGCGTACGCGAAGTCCACAGGCGTCGACCCGGTCGGCAGCGGGATGACGTCACCCTTCGGGGTGAAGACGTACACCTCCTGGCTGGACAGGTCGAAGCGCAGCGCGTCCAGGAACTCGCTCGGGTCGGCCGCCTCACGCTGCCAGTCGAGCAGCTGCCGCAGCCAGGTCATCTCGTCGATGTGTGCGGGCGGGCCGACGATCTGGGTGCCCTTGTGCTCCTTGTACTTCCAGTGCGCGGCGATGCCGAACTCCGCGGTGCGGTGCATCGCGTACGTGCGGATCTGCATCTCCACCGGCTTGCCGGTGGGCCCGATGACAGTCGTGTGCAACGACTGGTACATGTTGAACTTGGGCATCGCGATGTAGTCCTTGAAGCGGCCCGGCACCGGCTGCCAGTTGGCGTGGATGACACCCAGCGCCGCGTAGCAGTCCCGAACCGTGTCGACCAGGATCCGCACCCCGACCAGGTCGTAGATGTCGTTGAAGTCCCGACCCCGCACGATCATCTTCTGGTAGATCGAGTAGAGGTGCTTCGGCCGCCCGGTGGTCTCCGCCTTGATCTTGGCGGCCTTCAGGTCGGTGCCGACCTTCTGGGTGACCTGCCGCAGCAGCGTCTCGCGCTGCGGCTGGTGCTCCCCGATCAGCCGGTTGATCTCCTCGTAGCGCTTCGGGAACAACGTGCCGAAGGACAGGTCCTCCAGCTCCCACTTGATCGTGTTCATACCGAGCCGGTGCGCGAGAGGCGCCAGGATCTCCAGCGTCTCCTTGGCCTTCTGCTCCTGCTTGGGGCGGGGCAGGAAGGTCAGGGTGCGCATGTTGTGCAGCCGGTCGGCCAGCTTGATCACCAGCACCCGGGGGTCCTTGGCCATCGCCACGACCATCTTGCGGATCGTCTCGGCCTTGGCCGCGTCACCCAGCTTGACCTTGTCGAGCTTCGTGACGCCGTCGACCAGGAGGGCGACCTCGCCACCGAAGTCGGCGCGCATCTGGTCGAGGGTGTATTCGGTGTCCTCGATGGTGTCGTGCAGCAGCGCGGCGACCAGCGTGGTGGTGTCCATCCCCAGGTTGCCGAGGATGGTCGCCACCGCGAGCGGGTGGGTGATGTACGGGTCGCCGGACTTGCGGTACTGCCCGGAGTGCCACCGCGCGGCCGTGTCGAAGGCGCGCTGGAGCAGCCGGGCGTCGGCCTTGGGGTGGTTGTCCCGGTGGCTCGCGATGAGCGGCTCCAGCACCTCGCTGACCTGCGAGGTCTGCCAGGGCGCGTTGAACCGGGCCAGCCGGGCCCGGACCCGCCGGCCGGTGGGCGCGTTGGACAGCCCGAAGCCACCGCTCGGCGACGGGTCGATGCCCGCGTCGGTCGGGAACGGCACCACAACCCCGTCGGCGCCGGGCGCGGCCTCGACGCTCGGTGGGCCGCTGATCGGGCGGACAGTGGTCTCGCCCGCAGCCTTGCCGGAGCCGTTGCCGGTGCCCGCCACCCGGGCCGGCGCGTCGCCTGTCCGGTCAGTCACCGAGCCGTCAGCGTCGCCTGTCGGGTGCACCGTGCCCTCCGCCGGAGGGACGACATCGTGGGACACCGGCCTCCTCACCGCTCGCCGGAAACACACCGACCGAACATCGGCCGGCCTGGTCTCGCCTCGCCGGACGTGTGCGGCCGGCGTCAGCAAAGGGCAATGCTACCCGCACCGAAGGCCCCCTGCCGCTCCGCCGGACGGTCGACGCCGGCAGTGTCCGCCGGATCTGGGATCAAACGGTCAGCCGCGTGTCGAACTGCTCAAACGGTCAGCAAGGCGTGCACCGGACGCTGCGCCAACCGCTCGCGCCCGCCCAGGAACCCGAGCTCCAGCAGCACCGTGAAGCCGGTGACGGTGCCGCCGGCCCGCTCGACCAGGTCCAGCGTCGCCTCGGCGGTGCCGCCCGTGGCCAGCACGTCGTCGACGACCAGGACCCGGTGCCCGGCGGTGAAGGCATCCTCGTGCACCTCCAGGGTGGCCTCGCCGTACTCCAGGGCGTAGGACACCGAGTGCGCCGGGCGGGGCAGCTTGCCGGCCTTGCGCACCGGCACCACGCCCACCCCGGCCGCGTAGGCGACGGCCGCCGCGACGACGAAGCCGCGCGCCTCGATGCCGACCACCACGTCGAAAGCGTCCCGCCCGTGGTACGCGACGATCCCGTCGATCACCTCACGGAAGACCTTCCCGTCGGCGAACAACGGCATCAGGTCCTTGAACAGGACGCCGGGCTTGGGGAAGTCGGGCACGTCCAGCACCCGGCTGGCGACCAGTCGGGCGGCCTCCGGGCCGCTGTCCCCGCGCGCCTCGGTGCTGTGGGTCTCCGTCACGGCTGTTCCGCTCTCCTTCAACGACGACGGCGTCCGGCAGTGCTGCTCACACAGCATGCCGGACGCCGTTCGGGTGTTTCCGTTCGGGTCAGCGCCGCTTGGCGCCACCCGGCCGGTTGCCGCCGCCACCCGGGCGACCGCCCCGGGCACCGGTCGGCCGCTTGCCCGCCGGCCGGGCGCCCACCTTGGGGGCGGCACCCGCCAGCGCGGCAGCGTCCGGGTCGAGCGGCTCGTCGGTCGCGTCGGCCTGGGCCGAGCTCGCGGCCCCCTTCGAGGTGACCTCGCCGCGGGCGAGGGCGCCCCGCCGGGTCAGGACGCGCTTGTTGTGCGCCTGGATCCGCGGGTCGTAGTTCTTCAGCAGCGCCAGCAGCGGGGTGGCCACCAGGATGGAGGTCAGGAACGCCACCGCCATACCGACGAACAGCACCAGGCCCAGGTCCTTCAGCGTGCCGGCGCCGAGCAGGCCGGCACCGATGAAGAGCAGACCGCCGACCGGCAGCAGGGCGACCACCGAGGTGTTCAGCGACCGCATCAGGCTCTGGTTGACGGCCAGGTTGGCCGCCTCGCCGTACGTCTGGTTGTTGTTGGCGGTGATGCCCCGCGTGTTCTCCTGCACCTTGTCGAAGACCACCACCACGTCGTAGAGCGCGAAGCCCAGGATCGTGAGGAAGCCGATGATCGTCGACGGGGTGACCTCGAAGCCGACCAGCGAGTAGATGCCGGCGGTGAGGATCAGGTTCGTGATCAGCGAGGCGACCGCGGCGACCGCCATCCGCCACTCGAAGCGCAGGATCAGGTAGACCATGACCAGCGCGATGAAGATGACCAGACCGAGCACGGCCCGCTCGGTCACCTGGCTGCCCCACGCCTCGCTGACCTGGTTGCTGCTGATCTGACCCGGGTCGATGCCGAGGTCCTCGGCGATCTGGGCCTTGACCGCAGTGGTCTGGTCGGCGTCGAGCTGCGCCGTACGCAGCTCGTAGGTGTCGCCGCCGGTGCCGCCGACCTTCTGGGCGGTGACCACCTCGACGCCGGTGTTCTCCGTGGCGAGGGCCGAGTTGACCTCCCGCTCGGCGTCCTCGAGGGTGCCGACACTGGCCGGCACCTGGAACGAGTTGCCGCCTGCGAACTCGATGCCGAGGCTGAAGCCACGCAGCCCGAAGCTGAGGAGCGCGATCAGGATCAGGACCCCGGCGACGCCGAACCAGACCTTGCGCTTGCCGACGACGTTGAGACCGGCTTCGCCGTTGTAGAGGCGGCTCGCCAGACCGTTTTCAGCCATCTCAGGCCTCCTTGGCGCGCGGGTTGCGGGGCTGAGTCGGCTGGTTGCGGGCCGGCAGCGCCCGGCCCAGACCGCTGACCCGCGGGGACAGGAACGCCCGGGTCCGGGCGAACATGGTCATGATCGGGTGGCGGAAGAGGAAGACCACGACCAGGTCCAGGACCGTGGCCAGGCCGAGGGCGAACGCGAAGCCCTTGACCGTGCCGACCGAGACCACGTAGAGCACCACCGCGGAGAGCAGGGTGATCGCGTTGGCCGAGATGATCGTCCGACGGGCGCGGATCCAGGCGCGGGGCACCGCGCTACGCGGGCTGCGCCCCTCCCGGATCTCGTCCTTCAACCGTTCGAAGTAGATGACGAACGAGTCCGCCGCCACACCCAACGACACGATCATGCCGGCGATGCCGGCGAGGGTGAGCGTGAAGCCGATCTGCCGGCCGAGCACCACCAGCGCGCCGAAGACGAGCAGCGCGGAGAGGATCAGGCTCAGGAAGATCACCGAGCCGAGCAGCCGGTAGTAGAAGAACGCGTAGATGATGACCAGCAGCATGCCGATGCCGGCCGCCAGCAGACCGGCGCGCAGGTGGCTGGCACCCAGCGTGGCGGTGACGTTCTGCGCCTCCTGCTGCTCGAAGGTCACCGGCAGCGCGCCGTAGCGCAGCTGACCGGCCAGCGTGCTGGCGTCCTTCTGGTTGAAGTTGCCGGTGATCTGGGAGTTGCCGGTCAGCACGCCCTGGATCTCCGGGGAGGAGACGATCTCGTTGTCCAGCACGACGGCCACCCGGCACTTGCCGTCCTGACCCAGCGCGGTCGCGTCGCAGGCCTGACCCTCGTTGTTGAACGCCTCACGGGTCAGCGCCGTCCACTTGCCCTGGCCGTTGCCGGTGAAGTCGAGGCTGACCACCCAGGCGTTGGTCTGGTCGAGCACCGCGTCGGCGTCGTCCACGTCGGTGCCCAGCACCTTGGCCTGGTCGAGCAGGTACTTCGAGGCGCCGTCCTCGCAGGAGACGACCTGCTGCTTCGGGTCGGAGATCGACGCCGGTGGGCGCTTGTCGAGCTGCGCGCAACCGATCGTCGGCACGTTGAACTGCATCTGCGCCGGCAGCACCGCCACCTCTTGCGGCGTCAGCGTGCCGAACGGCTTGAGCTTGTCGGCCAGCGACGGGTCGGACGCCAGGTCGGCGGGGGCCTGCAGACCGTTGGCGGCCTGCCACGACGCCGCGCCCACCTTCTGCTCGACAGCCTTGCGCTGCTCCTCGATGCTGGCCGGCACCGGCTCGGTGCTGGCGCTCGCCGTGGGGGCGGCGGCACTCGGCGAAGCGGGCGCGGACGCGGACGCGGAGGGGGTCGGCGTGACGCTCGGCGACGCCGGGGCCATCCCGCCCTGACCGCCGCTGGGCGAGGAGGTCGCCTTCGGCGCGCCACTGCCCGACGGGGTCGGGACCGCGCTGCCGGACGGGGTCGGCACGGCACTGCCGGACGGGGCCGGCGTGGCGGCCGGCGGCGGCACGGCGGCCGTCCCGCTGCCGTCGGCGGCCTTGAGCACCTTGCGGAAGCGCAGCTCGGCGGCGCTGCCCACGTCGGTGAGGTCCCGGTTCTCACCGGGCAGGGAGATGACGATGTTGCGGTTGCCCTCGGTGACCACCTCGGCCTCGGCCACGCCGAACGCGTTGACGCGGCTCTCGATGATCTGGCGGGCCTCCTCGAGGTTCTCCGCCGTCGGAGGCTTGCCGTCGACGCTGTTCGTCGCCTCCAGCGTCACCCGGGTCCCGCCGATGAGGTCCAGACCGAGCCGGGGCTCGAGCCGGTCCTTCAGGCTGCCGCTGGCACCCGAGAAGAACACCAAAAGGTAGAGGACGACGAAGATGAACCCGAGCACGGCGAGCTGCCGCCCGGGGCGCATCTGTCCCTGAGGTGGTGCCACGGCTGTCCTGTCTCCCTGTACGGTCGCGCCGCTGCGCGCAGCGGCGGCGGGTGTCGGGCCGGGGGTCCCGGCCGACGGGTCGGCCCTGGGCCGACGAGGTGCCGACACGAGGACCGGTCACGCCGGCGTGGGGACGCCGACGGTCACGGGAACGTGCCGACGCCCGGCGTCGACCCAACTATCCAGTTTTCACGTCTCGTCCGCTGCCCCGTCGGGCGCGGCGGCCCGGAAGCCGGTCGACCGGCCGTACGCCGGACTCGCCGCCCCCGGGAGGGAGGGTCACTCCTTGACGACGTCCGCGTCCTCGGTGACCGGCTCGCTCGGCAGCTCCGCGCGGGTGACCACCCGGGCGATGGCCGGTCGGGCGTAGCGGGTCTGCACGCCCGGAGCGACCTCGATCAGGACGGTGTCGTCCTCGATGCCGGTGACCGTGCCGTAGAGCCCACCGATGGTCACGACCTCGTCGCCGGGGCCGAGGTTGGACTGCATCGCCTCTGCCTCTTTGCGGCGCTTCTGCTGGGGCCGGATCATCATGAAGTACATGACACCGAAGAGCAGGGCGATCATCAGGATCGGCGTGAAACCGCCGGCCCCGCCACCCGCTGCTGCCAAATGCACGGTTACTGACCTTCCCATTAGCCACCTGCCCGGCACCGGGGTGCCGGAGCGGAGGCGGATTCTCACGTCCTGTACAGACCGCGGCGAAGTCTAAACCCTGCACCTGAGAACGCCGAATGCGGCACAGATCACGTTCACATCACGGCTGATCGGCGTCCAAGGAGAACAGATCGGGCGCGGGCGGGCTATCCATACCAAATGTACCATTCGGTGGGGTACGCCCCAGATGCCGCCAAGCTCCCTCAGTCGCCACCCGGCCCCGAGGCGTACGGGCCAACAGGCCGGCACGGACCAGGAACGGCTCGCAGACCTCCTCGACCGTGTCCGGCTGCTCCCCCACCGCCACAGCGAGGGTGGACAGACCCACCGGGCCACCCCGGAACGAGTCGACCAGCGCGGTCAGCACCGCCCGGTCCAGCCGGTCCAGGCCGAGCGCGTCCACGTCGTACACGATCAGGGCCGCCCGGGCGGTGTCGAGATCGACCACCCCGTGGGCTCGCACCTCCGCGTAGTCGCGGACCCGGCGCAGCAGCCGGTTGGCGATCCGGGGCGTGCCCCGGGACCGACCGGCGATCTCGGTCGCGCCCTCGGGGGTGATCGGCACACCGAGAATCCGCGCCGAGCGGTGCAGCAGCGTCTCCAGATCCGCTGGGGCGTAGAAGTCCAGGTGCGCGACGAAACCGAACCGGTCCCGCATCGGCCCGGTCAACAGGCCCGAACGCGTCGTCGCCCCGACCAGGGTGAACGGCTCGACGTCCAGCGGGATCGCCGTCGCCCCCGGACCCTTGCCGACCACCACGTCGACCCGGAAGTCCTCCATCGCGCTGTAGAGCAGCTCCTCAGCCGGCCGCGCGATGCGGTGGATCTCGTCGATGAAGAGCACATCGCCCTCGGCGAGGCTGGTCAGGATGGCCGCCAGATCACCGGAACGCTCGATCGCCGGACCGCTGGTCACCCGGATGCCCGCGCCCAGCTCCGCGGCGACGATGTTGGCCAGACTCGTCTTGCCCAGCCCCGGTGGGCCGGAGAGCAGAATGTGGTCCGGTGGTGACCCCCGCCGCATCGCGCCCTGCAACAACAGGTCGAGCTGATCGCGCACCCGGTCCTGGGCGATGAACTCGGCCAGCCGCTTCGGCCGTACCGTGGCCTCCGCGTCCCGTTCCGCGTCGCTCACGTACGCCGAGACAAGCCCGTCGATCTCGCTCATCGGGTGCGGCCCAGCAGGCGGATGGCCTGCTTGAGCAGGACCGGCACCGGCGGCGTCGGGCCGTCGATGGTCTCCGCCACGGCGGCCACCGCCTGATCAGCTTGACCGGCGGACCAGCCCAGCCCGACGAGCGCCTGCCGGACCTGGTCGGGCCAGGCACCAGCGGTCACCCCGCCCACGCCGTCGGCGCCGATCGACACCGGGCCGATCCGGTCGCGCAGCTCCAGCACCAGGCGCTCGGCGCCCTTCTTGCCGATCCCGGGCACCCGGGTCAGCGCCGCCGTGTCGGCGTTGGCGATCGCCTTGCGCACCGCGTCCGGGGTGTGCACGGCCAGCACCGCCTGGGCCAGTCGCGGACCCACCCCGCTGGCGGTCTGGAGCAGCTCGAACAGCGACTTGGCGTCGTCGTCGGCGAAGCCGTAGAGGGTCAGCGAGTCTTCCCGCACGATCAGGCTGGTCGCGAGGCGGGCGACCTGACCGACCCGCAGCTCGGCGAGCGTGCCGGGAGCGCAGTGCACGGCGAGACCGACACCGCCGACCTCGATAACGGCCTGGTCCGGACCCGTCGCGGTCACCGTGCCGCGCACGCTGGCGATCATCGTGCTCCTCCTCGTCGTACCCGGTCGGCCGCCGCGGCCAGCTTGGAGCGGGTGCCGCCGCGCCACACGTGGCAGATGGCCAGGGCCAGCGCGTCGGCGGCGTCGGCCGGCTTTGGTGGCTCGGCCAGCCGCAACAGTCGGGTCACCATGGCGGTCATCTGCGCCTTGTCGGCCTGACCGGACCCGGTCACGGCCGCCTTCACCTCGCTCGGCGTGTACGTCTGCACCGGCAGCCCGGCACGCGCCCCCGCCAGCACCGCGATGCCGCTGGCCTGCGCGGTGCCCATCACCGTGCGCACGTTGTGCTGGCTGAACACCCGCTCGACGGCGACGCTCTCCGGCTGGTGCTCGGCGACCAGCTTGGTCAGCGACTGATCCAGGTGCAGCAGGCGCAGCGACAGGTCGTCGGCCGGGTCGGTGTAGACCACGTAGTAGGCGATGAGAGTGCAGGGCCGGCCCGGCACACCCTCGACCACGCCCACCCCACACCGGGTCAACCCCGGGTCCACACCCAGCACCCGCACGCCGCCCCCTTCCCAGCCGTCAGCAGTACGTGTGTTCGACACCCTAACCGGCGCCGTTCCCACCAGCCCCACGGGACACGCCCTCCGCACCCGCCCCGGCGTCACCGCCCACGCCCAGGCCCACGCCCACGCCCACGCCCACGCCAAGATCTACGCAACTTCCCGGATGTTGCTGCCTCCGACGCGCGAGAGACAGCAATATCCCTGATATTGCGCGGATCTCGACGATGAACACCGTGCCCGCCGGCGGGCCGGGAGTGGGTGGCGGGGGCGGGGGCGGGTGATGCCACACAGCTTTGCGCCGGAGTATGTGTCGCTGGCCCATGTGCCGGGGAGCACACAGCTCGTAACTTCTTGCGCCATGACGGCAGAACCCGTGGCGGTCCCCCACGTCGTACAGGTCGACCTCGCCGGTCGGACCGCCCTGGTTACCGGGGGCGGCAGCGGCATCGGGCGGGCGTGCGCCCTGCGGCTGGGCGCGGCCGGTGCCAAGGTGCTCGTGGTGGACCGCAACCTGGAGGCGGCCAAGGCGGTCGCGGCCGAGGCTGGCGGCCGGGCCGAGGGCGTGGACCTGTCCGACGCCGCGGCGGTGGACCGCCTCGACGTGGACGTGGACATCGTGGTCAACAACGCCGGGCTCCAGCACGTCGCGCCGGTGCAGGACTTTCCCGTCGAGCGCTTCGAGTACATCCAGCGGGTGATGGTGGAGGCGCCGTTCCTGCTGATCCGCCGGGCGCTGCCGCACATGTACGCCCGGGGCTGGGGTCGCATCGTCAACATCTCCTCGGTGCACGGGCTGCGCGCGTCGCCGTACAAGGCGGCCTACGTCTCGGCCAAGCACGCTCTGGAGGGGCTGTCGAAGGTGGTCGCGCTGGAGGGCGCCGCGCACGGGGTGACCGCCAACTGCATCAACCCGGCGTACGTCCGCACGGCGCTGGTGGAGAGCCAGATCGCCGACCAGGCGGCCAGCCACGGCATCGACGAGACCGAGGTGATCGAGAAGATCATGCTGGCCCGGGCCGCGATCAAGCGACTGATCGAACCGGAGGAGGTCGCCGAGCTGATGGCGTACCTCTGCTCGCCGCCGGCGGCCTTCATCACCGGCGCGTCGATCGCCCTCGACGGGGGCTGGACGGCCAACTAGTGGGCCCGAGCACAATGTCGACCATGTCTTCGCCGGTGGAGTTCCTGGAACTGCTCGCGCGGGAGGCCGCCGCTGTCGAGTTCGAGGGACCGTTGGTGGCCGCGCGTGCTGCCGGGCTGCCGCCCGACAAGCTGGCCGAGCTGGAGCAGGCCAAGTCGGTGGCGTTGCGGGTCCGCGCGCTGCTGGAGCGCCGGCGCCGGCGCGAGACCGAGCTGTCCGGCCTGTACGACACGGTCAGTGACCTGGCCGGGCTACGCGACCTGGACGACGTGTTGCGGGCGATCGTGCACCGGGCCCGCAACCTGCTCGGCGCGGACGTGGCCTACATGACGCTCAACGACGACGAGCGCGGCGACACCTACATGCGGGTGACTGACGGGTCGGTTTCGGCCCGTTTCCAGCGGCTGCGCCTGCCGATGGGTGCCGGCCTCGGTGGGTTGGTGGCCCAGTCCGGGGCCCCGTACGTCACAGCGAACTACGGCGAGGACGCGCGCTTCCACCACACCGGTGAGATCGACGCCGGGGTCGGGGAGGAGGGGCTGGTGGCGATCCTCGGGGTGCCGCTGCGGCTCGGCTCCACCTCGATCGGCGTGCTCTACGCGGCCAACCGTTCGGCCCGGCCGTTCGTCCGGGAGGAGGTGGCGCTGCTGGTCTCGCTCGCCGCGCACGCGGCGGTGGCGATCGACACCGCCCGGCTGCTGACCGAGACGCGCTCGGCGCTGGGCGAGCTGTCGGCGGCGAACACCACCATCCGGGCCCACAGCAGCTCGGTGGAGCGGGCCGCGGCGGCGCACGACCGGATGACGGCGCTGGTGCTGCGCGGCGGCGGTGTGGAGGACGTGGCGGCGGCGGTGACCGAGGTGCTGGGCGGTGCGCTGCTGGCACTGGACGCCGAGGGCCGCCTGCTGGCCCGGGTGGGTGAGATCGACGAGCCGGACCGGGCGGACATCGTGGAGGCGGTCGCGGCGTCGCGCACCGAGGGGCGCAGCGTGCGCCGCAGCCCACTCTGGTACGCGGCGGTGGTGGCCGGCGCGGAGAACCTGGGTGCCCTGGTGCTGCGTCCGGACGACGAGTTGGTCGACGCCGACCAGCGGATCCTGGAGCGGGCCGCGCTGGTGACCGCGCTACTGCTGTTGTTCCGCCGTACGGTCGCCGAGGCGGAGGGGCGGGTCCGGGGTGAGCTGCTGGACGACCTGATCGCCCGCCCGTTGCGGGACACCGACGCGTTGCGCAGTCGGGCCCGCCGCCTCGGGGTCGACCTGGACGCGCCGCACGTGCTGGTGGCGGTGGGCGACGACGCGATCGCCGCGACCGGCTCGGCGAGGCAGCGGGTGCTCTCCTGGGCCACCACGTACGCCTCGGCGCGCAGCGGGCTGGCCGCGGCGCGGGACGGCCGGGTGGTGCTGATGCTGCCGGGGCTGGACGCCGGTGGCAGCGCTCGCGCGGTCGCGCGGGACCTGTCCCGGGTGACCGGCCGGCCGGTGACCGCCGGGGCGAGTGGTCCGTCGAACGGGCCGGCGGCGCTGGCCGCCACCTTCCACGAGGCGGATCGGTGCCTGACGGCGTTGGGCGCTCTGGGTCGCGACGGGCAGGGTGCGAGCACCGCGGAGCTGGGCTTCGTCGGGTTGCTGCTGGGCACGGTCGGCGATCGGGGTGAAAAGGACGTGACCCAGTTCCTCGCCACGACCGTCGGGCCGGTGGTCGACTACGACGCCCGGCGGGGCACGGCTCTGGTGAAGACGCTGGAGGCGTACTTCGGGGTGGGTGGCAGCCTGGCCCGGGCCGCCGAGCAGTTGCACGTGCACGTCAACACGGTCACCCAGCGGTTGGAGCGGGTCGGGCAACTGCTCGGCGCCGACTGGCAGCGGCCCGAGCGGGCGTTGGAGGTGCAGCTCGCGCTGCGCCTGCACCGGCTGCGCGCACCGGCCGGCTGACCAGGACCGGCCAGCGGGCGGGCTCGCGGCCGGTTCAGCGGACCTGAATGCCCTCCAGCACGGCGTCGACGACCCGCTCGGGGAGGGTCTGCTCGTCCAGGTCCGGGTTCCACTGAAGCACCCGTTGGATCAGCATCGGCCCGGTGAGCAGCGCCATCGTCACCTCGACGTCGATGTCGGCCCGGAGCACCCCCTCGGCGATGCCGCGCCGCAGCACCTCGCGCATGAGCTGCCGTCGGGGCCCGATGATGTTCTGGTAGAGCTGGAACTGGTCCGCGCTGCGGTTCACCGCGGGCACCAGACAGGGCATGATCTTCGCCGCACGCGGGTCGACGTTCTTGCCGATCGCGCCCACCAGCAGCACCAGGTCGTCGCGGACGGAGTGCCCGGCCGGCTGCGCCATGACGCCCTTGAGTCGCCGTAGCGCGTCCAGCAGGAGGGCGTCCTTGCCGGCCCAGCGGCGGTAGATGGTGGCCTTGCCGACCCCGGCCCGGGCGGCGATCGCCTCGATCGACAGCGCCTCGATGGTGCTGCCCTCGGCGAGCAGGTCGAGGGTCGCTTCGATGATCGCCTCGTCGGCGCGGATGCTCCGCGGTCGCCCGGGCGACCGCGGAGCATCGGCAGTGGACATCATGTCCGGCATTCTTCCCGCACCTACGCCGTGCCGGCCAACTCGGGCTCGGCGACCGGCGCCACAGGGGCGACGCTGGTGTCCTCCCGACCCGGCATCCAGCGCAGCACCACGATGACCCCCAGTGCGGCGATCACCGCGGAGAGCCCGGCCGCCCAGTGCATGGCGGTGACGAAGGCGTCGTTGGCCGCCGAGATCAGCGCCGGCGCGTCCGGGCCGAGCTGGCCCGCCGCCGCGTACGCCCCGGAGATCGACTCGTTGGCCGTGTCGCGGGCCTGCGTGGGCAGGCCGGTCAGTGCGTCACCGATGTCGCTGCGGTAGACGGCGGAGAGCACCGAGCCGAGGATCGCCACACCGAGCGCACCGGCGACCTGGCGGACGGTGTTGCTGACCGCCGAGCCCACGCCGGCCTTCTCCCGGGGCAGCGCCGACATGATCGATTCGGTGGCGGGCGGCATGATGTTGGCCATCCCGGCGCCCTGGATGAGGAAGGCGACCAGCACGATCCAGATCGGGGTGGAGGCGCCGATGAACACGAACGCGGCGAGTGACACCACGGTCAGCGCCAACCCGACGGTGGCGACGGCCCGGCCGCCGTAGCGGCGGACCATCGCGGCGCTGCGCGGTGCGAAGACCATCTGGGCGGCGGCGAAGGGCAGGAAGAGCAGACCGGTCTGCAGCGGGCTGTAGCCCCGCACCAGTTGCAGGTAGAACGAGCCGAAGAACATCGAGCCCATCGCGGCGAAGAACACCAGGCCGACGATGGCGACCGGCGCGGCGAAGCGGGGCACCTTGAACAGCCGGACGTCCAGCGACGGGTGGTCGCTGCGCCGCTCGTGCTGCACGAACCAGGCCAGCACCGCGATGCCGACCAGGATCGAGCCCCAGGCCACCGGGCGACCGAAGCCGTGTTCGCCGCCGTCGATGATGCCGTAGGAGAGGGCGACCAGGCCCACCACGGAGAGCAGCACACCGAGCACGTCGACCCGGCCCGGCCGCGGGTCACGCGACTCGGGGACCAGCAGCGCCACCAGGATCACGCCGGCGACGACCACCGGCACGTTGATCAGGAAGACCGAACCCCACCAGAAGTGCTCCAGCAGCGCGCCGCCGAGGATCGGGCCGATGGCCACGGCGAGACCGACCGCTCCGGCCCAGACACCGATGGCCCGACCACGCTCACGCGGGTCGAAGACGTTGGAGATGATCGACAGCGTCACCGGCATGATGGCCGCGCCGCCGACCCCCATCAGGGCGCGGGCCGCGATGAGCTGGCCGGGGCTCTGGGCGTACGCGGAGAGCAGCGACGCCAGGCCGAACAGCACCAGACCGATCATCAGGAAGCGCTTGCGGCCGGCGCGGTCGCCGAGCACCCCGAAGGTGAACAGCAGCCCGGCGAAGACCAGCGTGTAGGAGTTGATGGACCACTCCAGCTCGCCCTGGGTGGCGCCGAGGCCGTGCACCGGGTCGGCCAGCGTGCGCAGGGCGACGTTGAGGATCGTGTTGTCGAGGACGACCACGAGGAGGCTGATCACCAGCACCCCGAGGATCGCCCACCTCCTCGGGTGGCCCGTGTTGTTGTGCAGCTCCATGCCTGGTTTCCCCCCACGCTTTCCCCGCGACGCAATACGATACGGGTCAGACTCGTAACGCGGGTCAGCCTACGACGCGCATTAACGATACGGCACCGATCCGTATCGTATGTGGTGGGCGTCACGCCCGGGAACGCCCGCGAGGCAGGCGGTGACGGCCCTCGGCAGCGAGTCCAGATGCGCCACCGGCGCGGTGAGCGGCTCGATCCAACCCGGCCCCGCGCCGTACACCCGCAGGCGTGCGAACTCCCGGGCGAAGCGGACCAGACGGTACGCGCGGCCGGTGACCGGCGTCTGCGACCAGAGCACGACGGTGTGCGGCCGTGCCCGGTACACCGCGCTGGTCAGCGCCGACCAGGGCAGCGCCGGGCCGAGATTCAGACACCCGCGGCCCTGCTCGCGCAGCGCGGCGGCCAGCGCCTGGAGGCCGAGACTGTGCGCCTCCTTCTCGGCACCGGCCAGCAGCACGCCACCGGTCGGCAGCGACCGGCCCGGCTCCCGGCGGTAGACGTCCAGCCCGACCCGGACACCCTCGCTGAGGGCGTGCTCGACGACCACCTCGGCGGCGGTACGCCCCGACAGCCCGGCCAGCAACGGACGACAGACCTGCTCCCAGAACGCCGGCACGCCCCAGGCCTCGGCCAACTCCAGCACCAGCGTCGCGACGGCGTTGCCGTCCAGGTCCTCGGCAGCCAGCGACACCTGCTTGTGCGCGATCTCCACGGCCTCGGCCGGCATCGGCTCGATCAGCACCAGACGCACCCCCGGGTAGACGTTCCCTACCCGGGGGTTCGCTGAAACGGCGCGCGGCGGATGCGCCGTCGTGAGATTTACCGGCGACGGGCCGCCAGCCGATGGGCCAGCGCGGCGACGCTGCCCCAGGCCACCCAGGTTGACGACGAACAGACCGCCAACGTCAAGGCGTTCCAGAAGGGTCTGAAGCAGCTCAAAGAGCGGGCCCCGATGTCAGCGAGTGGTCCGCAGTTGGCGCATCGAGTCGTTGAGCTGCCGCTTCATCCAGCGAGCGGCGGGCCGTTCGACGAACCGGTGGATCAGCCAGGCGGCGATGAGCAGGCCGGCGATCAGCGTAGTGATCAGCAACCACGGCGACAGGTGGTCCTGGAGCCGGTCGATGACGGCGAGCCCGACCGTCTGGTGAATGAGGTACAGCGGGTAGGTCATGGCACCGGCCGTCGCGACCCAGCCCCACTTCACCCAGGAGAAGAAGTTGAGAGCGACCGCCGCCATCACCACGACGAAGGCCGTCACGATGACGGCCGTCGGCGCGAAGGCGACGTCGCGGGCCTGGGCCAGGCTGGGCAGCCGGGTGATCGCGATCAGCCAGGAGAGGCCGATGATCGACCACAGCAGCAGGTTCGGGCCGAAGCGGTAGATGAGGTAGAGGGCGATGCCCGCGATGAAGTAGCTGGAGTAGCCGGCCGCCACGACGGCGCTGAACCACGGGCTGCCGAACTTGGGCACGACCAGCGAGGCGACGGTCCAGATGGCGCAGAAGGCGACCACACCGCGGTAGGTCAGGCCGCGCGCCACGAGGATGGCGAAAAGGAGGTAGAAGATCATCTCGACGGTGAGCGTCCAGTACGACAGGTCGAGGTGCCGGATGCCGAGGAACTCCTGCATCATCGTCAGGTTGCCCACCACTTCGCGGAGCTTGAGGTCGACACCCCTCGGCACGGCCACGAGCACGGCGGCGGTCACCAGGACGGCGAACCAGTAGGCGGGGTAGAGCCGGACGACGCGGGAGACGAAGAAGTCACCGACGGAGCGTCCCCAGGCGCTCATGCAGATGACGAAGCCGCTGATGATGAAGAAGAGCTGCACGCCGAGGAAGCCGTACTGGGAGACGGAGTGCAGCAGCCCGAAATGGGACGCGGCGGAGGGCTGCCAAACACCGATCTTGTCACCGACGAGGTGGTACGCGACGACCATGAGCGCAGCGCCAAGGCGCAGTCCGTCGAGGACCAGCAGGCGCGGCCGCCGCCCGCCCGTTGCCCGCTCGACGGCCGGCGCCTCCACGCCGTCCTGCCGGGGCAGGTCCGCGCGTTGGCCGGCCTGCATCGGCTCGGTGGTCTGCGCTGCGACCGCGTGCTCGTCCATCGCCTGCGTCATCGACGTCTCCTGGTGTTCGCGGCGGTTCCGAGCCGCTGTCGCCGTAGGGAATTGATTGATCACGGGTTTGCGGTGCCGACGGCCGGCAGGACCGTCCGTTCCGCACGGGACCGCCAGTACAGCCACAACACGGCGAGCGCGAAGAGCACCAGCGTCGTCGACACATAGGGATCAACCGCGAACCGCTGGGCCAGCCCCTCAAACCGGTTAGCCTGCCAGATCAGGCCGCGCGGGGTAAGTCCGCCATAGTAGGGGCCCGGCCACATGAGAAACGGTGCGATCGCGGCTACCGCGACGACGCCGGCGATCAGACGTGCCGCGCCGCGTGAGCGACGCGCTACGTCGATCAACACCACCGCCATCGGGCCGATCCAGATCCAGTAGTGCGACCAACTGACGGGCGAGATGAGCAGCATGGTGAAGCCGACGACGAGCATGCCCATCGCTTCCTCGCCGTGCCGCTGGAGCGCGGTGGCCAGGGCGAGGCCACCGACCAGCACGACGGCGACGGAGAGCATCCACCAGATGGTGTTCTGCTGGTCGGTCCCGAGCAGTCGGGCGGTGAACCCCTGCAGGGACTGGTTGCCCCCGTAACGCGGGCCGGAGGACATCAGCACCCGGTGCGAGTCGAACGCCCGCCCGGTCAGCCAGTAGTCGTACGAGCCGCCCGGCTGGATGATCGCGCCCAGCAACGTGAGCCCGACGAAGGTGCCGGTCGCGACGATGGCGGCCCGGATTCGCCGGGTGAGCAGCAGGTAGACCACGAAGAGTCCGGGCAGCAGCTTGGTCGCGGTCGCGACGCCGATGCCGACGCCCTTGAACCGGCTCCGGCCGGGCAGGGCGAGGTCCGCCACGACCAGCAGCATCACGAAGATGTTGATCTGGCCGAGGTCGAGGTTGCGCTGCAGCGGCTCGGTCCAGAGCAGCACCGCGCCGACGGCGGCGACGAGACCGAGCCGGCCCGGGGTGCCCTCGTAGCCGAGCATCTTGGTGGTGAACCACAGAGCGAGGAGCATTGCCGCGATACCCACGATGTTGAAGACGGTGAGCGCGGTCCGCGGATCGAGCAGCGTCAGCGGCGTCAGGAACGGCAGGGTGATCGGCGGATAGGTGTACGGAAGGGCCAGCGTGGTGTACCCGAGCTGGTAGACGGGCTGCCCATCGATGAACGCGTGGGCGGCCCCGAGGTACATGTTGAAGTCCGTCCCGCGGAACGGCCGGTCGCGCACGAACGCGCCGTACGCCGTGAGCGAGATGGCCAGCAGGGCCAGGCCCGGGACGAGGAGCCAGTTCGGCAGGGGGGTCCGCGGTTGCGGGGCATGATCGGCCGGTACGCCGGTGGCGAGCCGGCGGATGCGCTCTATGGTCATAGTGGGCTGGATCGTAGTCGGGTCGCCGCCCCTGTGGGTGACGACCCCCCGCGCCTTCGGCGGCTACCGTAGCCGGAACGTTACGATCGGTCGCATCGATGGCCGAGGGGCTGGCAAACTCCCTGGTAATAGCGCGTAACCGGCCTGGCGGCGACGAGGCCGAGCCGGCGGCCCGGGCTCGTCGCCCAGGCCACCGACGCCCGCCAGAGTTATCTGCGGCGGGTGACGGCCCAGCGCCGGGCCAGGTCGGCCACGGTCCCCCAGATGCCGCGCCGGAACAGCAGCACGACCAGGACGAAGATGCCACCGGTGACCAGGCCGATCGCCTCGAACCCGGAGAACGACAGCCAGTCCTCCAGCCGGACGACGACGCCCGCGCCGAGCACCCCACCCCAGAGGGTGCCGATGCCACCGAGCACCACAACGATGACCGCCTTGCCGGAGGTGGTCCAGTGCAGCACGTCCAGCGAGACGAACCGGTGGCCGACAGCGAACAGCCCGCCGCCGAGGCCGGCGATGAACCCGGAGAGCACGAACGCGGTGAGCTTGTAGCGGTGTACCGGGTAGCCCAGTGCCCGCGCCCGGGCCGGGTTGTCCCGGATGCCGACCAGCACCCGACCGAACGGCGAGTGCACGATCCGCCAGGCGGCGGCCAGCCCGAGCAGCACGATCGGCAGGATTGCGTAGTAGAAGAAGTAGTCGTCGGTCAGATCCAGGCCGAAGAACGAACGGGGCACCCCCTGGAGACCGTTCTCACCCTGCGTGACCGAGCGCCACTCGTTGGCCACGTAGTAGACCATCTGCGCGAACGCCAGGGTCACCATCGCGAAGTAGATGCCGGTCCGCTTGACCGCGAGGTATCCGATCGGCACCGCCAGAACGGCTGCGGCGAGGGCGCCGGCCAGCACTGCGAGCGGGAACGGCAGGCCCGCGTGGATGGCCACCAGGCCGGTGACGTACGCCGAGGTGCCCCAGAACGCGGCGTGACCGAAGGACATCAGCCCGGTAAAGCCGAGCAGCAGGTCCACCGCGACGGCGAACAGCGCCCAGCAGAGGATGTCCACCGCGACCGCCGGGTAGAGGCCGTTGGGCAACCACGCCGCGACGGCCAGCCCGACGGCGAGCAGCGCGTACCGCACCCAGCCGGGAGCCCGGGCCACGGCGATCAGCCCGGACGGCGGCGTCGAGCGGGACGCGTCGGCGGCGGCAGTGTCCACGGTGCTGGTCATGCGGGAGCCTCCTCACGACCGAACAAGCCGGCCGGGCGCCAGAGCAGCACGCCGGCCATCACGACGAAGACGATGGTCTGCGAGACGATCGGGAAGGCCGACAGGTACGCCTCACCCCACGCCTGCACGAGGCCGATGCCGAAGCCGGCGGCGACCGAACCGAAGATCGAGCCCAGCCCGCCGATCACGACCACCGCGAACACCACGATGATCAGGTCGGCCCCCATCAGCGGGTTCACCGCGCGCATCGGTGCGGCCAGCACGCCGGCGAGACCGGCCAGCCCGATCCCGAAGCCGAAGACCGGTGTCACCCACCGCCCGACGTCGATGCCGAAGGCGCGGGTCAGGTCGGGCCGCTCGGTGGACGCCCGAACCACCATCCCGATCCGGGTACGGGTGAGCACCCACCACACCGCGACGCAGAGCAGCACCGCGAAACCGAGGATGAACACCCGGTACGTCGGGAAGTCGAAGAGCCCGAAGTTGACCGACCCGCTCAACAGCGACGGGGTCTCGTACGGGCTGGACTGCACGCCGTAGCGCAGCTTCACCAGATCCTGGAGGATCAGCGTCAGGCCGAAGGTGAGCAGGAAGTTGTAGAGCGGGTCGAGCCTGGTCAGCCGCTGGATCACGGCGCGTTCCAGCGCCATGCCGAGCAGTCCCAGCCCCACCGGCATGATCACCAGGGCCGCCCAGAACGGCACTCCCGCCTCGGTGAGCAGCACGTACGCCCCGAACGCGCCGAGCATGTAGAACGCGCCGTGCGCGAAGTTGACCACCCGCAGCATGCCGAAGATGACGGCGAGCCCGAGGGCGAGCAGGGCGTAGAACGCCCCGCTCACCAACCCGTTGAACGTGTTCTGCGCGAAGCCGCTCACAGCGAGCCGCTCACAGCTTGCAGTCCGCGGAGGGCGCGCGGAACGCCTCCGCGGCGGGGATCGTCTTGAGCACCTTCACGTAGTCCCACGGCTCGGTGACCTCGGCCTGAGGCTTCACCTGGGCCAGGTACGCGTCGTGCACCACCCGGTGGTCCTCGGCGCGGATCTTGCCGTTGCGCAGGAAGACGTCCTCGACCGTCTTGCCCTCCAGCCCCTTGACCACGGCGTCCGCGTCGTCGGTGCCGGCGGCCTGCACCGCCTCCAGATACTGCAACGCCGCCGAGTAGTTGGCCGCGTGCGCGAACGTCGGCCGGGTGCCGGCCTTCTGCTGGAAGCGGTCGGCGAACTCCCGGTTCTTCGCGTCGAAGTTCCAGTACCAGGCGTCGGTGTACGTGGTGCCGGCCAGCGCGGCCGGGGTGAGCGAGTGGATGTCGGTGAGGAACATCAGCCCCACCGCGAGGCCGACGCCCTTGTCGCGCAGCTTGAACTCGTTGTACTGCTTCACCACGTTGACCAGCTCGGCACCGGCCTGCATGGTGCCCAGCACGTTCGGCTTCGGGTTCAGGTTCGGCGCCTTGAGCAGGAAGGTGGAGAAGTCACCGCTGGTGTTCGGGAACGGCGCCCCGTCCTTGCCGACCACCGTGCCGCCGGCCGCCGTGATCGCGGTGGAGAAGCTCTTCTCCATGTCCTGACCGAAGGCGTAGTTCGGATACAGGATGTACCAGTTCTTGCCGATCTGCTCGGTGGTGGTCTTCCCGGTGCCGTTGGCCAGCATGTACGTGTCGTACGCGTAGTGGAACGTGTACTTGTTGCAGCTCTTGCCGGTCAGGTCGGTGGTCGCCGCGCCGATGTTGAAGTAGAGCTTCTTCTTCTCCTTCGCCACGTCGGCGACCTTCAGCGCCGCGGACGAGGTGGGCACGTCCAGGATCAGGTCGACGCCCTTGCGGTCGTACATCTCCTGGGCCTTGGAGTTGGCCACGTCCGGCTTGTTCTGGTGGTCGGCGGTCTCCACTGTGATGTTTCTGGTCACCGCCTTGTCGCCGTACTTCGCGGTGAAGTCGGCGATGGCCAGCTCGACCGCCGCCACCGAGTTCTTCCCGGACAGCTCCGAGTACGCCCCGGACTGGTCGTTGAGCACGCCCAGCACGATCTTGTCGCCGGTCAGTTTCTGGTCGCCACCCGACTGGGGGCCACCGCCGCCGCAACCGGCGACCAGCACCACCGCGGCTGACGCCACGGCCACACCCATCGTCCTGCGCATGCCCACTCCATCCATCCGGCGCGTCGTCGCGCGGGTCGTCGTTGAGAGAAATCAGATGCCGAGGTACGCGAGCAGTTCGCGTTCGCGCGAGCGCACCTCGGAGTTGTCCATCGCCTCGGCGACACGCCCCTCGGCCAGCAGGTAGTGCCGGTCGGCGACACCCGTGGCGAAGTGCAGGTTCTGTTCGACCAGCAGCACGGTCACCCCGTGCCGCTTGGCCTCGCGCAGCAGCTCACCGACCTGCTGCACCAGCAGGGGCGACAGCCCTTCGGTGGGCTCGTCGCAGAGCAGCAGCCGGGCGCCCATCCGCAGCACCCGGGCCAGCGCGAGCATCTGCTGCTCGCCTCCGGAGAGCATGGTGGCCGCGGAGTCCCGCCGGGTGTGGAGGGCGGGAAACGCCTCGTACACCCGCTCCAGCGGCCACGGGTCGGGGCCCACAGTGGGCGGCAGGGTGAGGTTCTCGGTGACGGTCAGGGTGGCGTAGCTGCCCCGGTCGTCCGGCACCCAGCCCAGCCCCAGGCGGGCCCGTTTGTGCGCCGGCAGCCGGGAGATGTCGCGGCCGTCCAGCTCGACAGTGCCGCGCTGACCGGGATGCAGCCCCATGACGCAGCGCAGCACTGTGGACTTGCCGGCGCCGTTGCGCCCGACCAGGGTGACCACCTCGCCGGCGGCGACGTCGAGGCTGACGTCGCGGAGCACCTGCGCCTCGCCGTAGAAGGCGGAGAGGTTCTCAATGCGCAGCATCAGCGGCTCCCAGGTAGGCGGTGATCACGCGCTCGTCGGCCCGGACCTGCTCGTACGGGCCCTCGACGAGGACCTTGCCGGCCTGCAGGACGGTGACGGTGTCGGCGAGTCGGCCGACCACGCTCATGTTGTGCTCGACCATCACCACGGTCCGGCCCTGGCGGACCCTGCTGATCAGCTCGACGGTGCGGTCCACGTCCTCCATGCCCATCCCGGCGGTCGGCTCGTCGAGCAGCAGCACCTTCGGGTCCAACGCCAGGGCGATGGCCAGTTCCAGGGCCCGCTTGCGCCCGTACGCCAACGACTCGGACGGTGCCTGCGCCAGGTCGACCAGCCCCACCATGGCCAGCAGCTCGTCGGCCCGCGCCGTGTAGCGACCCATCAGCTTCGCCGACCGCCAGAACCGCCAGCCCAGCCCGCTGGGCGACTGGAGGGCCAGCGCGACGTGCTCCCGAGCGGAGAGCTGCGGAAAGAGGCTGGTGATCTGGAACGAGCGGGCGACACCGAGCCGAGCCACCTGCTCCGGGGGCAGGCCGGTGACGTCCCGGCCGTCCAGCTCGATCCGCCCGGCGCTGGGGAGCAGAAAGCCGGTGAGCAGGTTGAACAGGGTGGTCTTGCCCGCGCCGTTCGGGCCGACCAGCGCGTGCACACTCTCCGGCGCGACGTCGAGGTCGACGTCGTCGACCGCCCGGAAGCCCCGGAAGTCGCGGGTCAGCCCACGGGCCGACAGGAGCGCTTGCCCGGCCATCGCCTCATCCTCCGCACCGTCGCCGCGACGGTCGGTTCGGTGACCGTGGTCACAGGCCCGTCGCGTGGACGAAACCTACGGCGGGCCGCACGAGTCGAGCCATGTCGATGGGATCCATATTCGCCCCGCAATTGACGTGCGCGAACTCCACCTCCCCGTGCCGTCGATTTGACAGGACCCCCTAGGTTGATGATCCACACAGCCCACCGGAAGGTCCCCACCCCATGCCCGTCGGCTTCACCATGGCGATCGTCTTCGCCGTCGCCCTGGCGGTCACCGCCGTCGTCGCCCTCGTCGCCCCCGCACGGCCGCTGAAGCGGATGGCCGCCCTCGCGGCGCTCGGCTTTCTCGCCCTCACCCTGGTGGTCGGCATCGCCTCCAGCGCCCACTCGGTGCCCATCCGCTCGGTGGGCATCGTCACCAGCTTCGGCAAGCCCACCGGCGAGGTGACCGGTTCCGGCCTCAAGTGGGTGGCACCGTGGCAGAAGGTCGGCGAGTGGGATGCCGGCCGGCAGAAGTACGACCACATCGGCGGCAACAACTGCGTACGGGTGCGCACCGGCACGCTCGCCGACGCGTGTGTCGAGGTGCTCATCGAGTGGCAGGTCAAGCCGGAGAACGCGCCGAAGCAGTTCATGGACTACAAGGGCGACTTCGTCAGCTTCCGGGGCCAGCGGGTGGGTGTGCAGCTCGACAGCGCTGTCAACGACGCGTTCGCCGCGTACAACCCGCTGGAGAAGATCGACGCCCAGACCGGTGACCTCAACGTCGACCTCAAGCCGTTCGCCGCGAACATCAAGACCAGCGCGGAAACCCGGCTCGCCACCGACGTGGACATCCTCTCGGTGACCATCACCCGGGTGAACCACGACGACAAGACCGAGGGCAACATCAAGGCGTTCCAGGACAAGCTGGCGCAGACCCGCAACCTGGAGCAGGACCGCAAGAACGCCGAGATCTCCAAGCAGATCACCGAGACCAACGCGAAGGTCGACAAGGTGACCCGCTGCCTGGAGATCGCCGAGAAGAACGGCGCCAACCCGGGGCTCTGCATCAACCCGGGCATCGTCACCGGCAAGTGACGGAGAGGCCGGCCCACACGTGGCGGGTGGGCCGGCTTCCGCGTCGCGTCGGTGGCGCCGACTAGGCGTAGCTGAACAACGGTGGAAAGACGAGGACCACGATCCACGCCCACGCGGCGTACACCGGCAGGTAGCCGGTCTGCCACCGTTCGAGCGCCGCGAACGGTGTGCGCCGCCGGATGAAGGCCAGCAGGAGCCACGCCGACCACGCGAGGTTGACCAGCAGGATGACGTTCTCGCCGAGCGCGGCCGCCCGGTTGGGCGTTCCGCCGTACTCGTCGGTGATGCGTCCGGTGATCTCCAACAGCACCAGCACGTCGATGGCCAACGCACTGACCACGAGCGCGAACTGGAGCTTGTCGAACGGGCCGGGCGGGGCCAGCGGATCGCGGGCCGAGAGCGAGTAGAGCAGCAGCCCCAGCACCACGACGAGCAGCAGGTCGAACAGGATCAGAGCTTCGCGCTCGACCTCGATGCCGTGGCTGGTCCAGACGACAGCGACGAGGAAGGCGAGCAGGGCGGCCGTGAAGAGCGGGGTGAACAGCCGGGTGAGGACCGGGGCGATGTTCTCGACGACACTCTGCTTGGCCTCGACCAACCACCCGGCCACGACGACCGCGGCCGCGGCGCCGCAGGGCAGCAGCCACTGCGAGATGAACGCCTCCGGGACGATTCCGATGGCCGCGAAGGTGTTGAACAGGAACGCGGCGAGCACGCCGCCGCCGAGGGCCATCAGTACGAAGTAGATGAACCACTCGCCGGTGAAGCGGATGAAGTCCATGCGTCGACGAGACGAGCGCCAGTCGTCGGCGACGTAGGCCAGACCGACCACGAGCCACAGGGCGATGGGGAGATGGACGCTGCTGACGACCACGGACTGCGAGTCGTCCGCCAGGGGATAGGCGTTTGCCGCCACCGCGCCGAGGGCGAACAGCGCCACCAGCACCGCGATCATCACCGGTCGGGCCTGCCGGCGCCAGGCCAGGAACGCCGCCAGCCAGGGCAGCGCGAACAGGGTGGCGTTCCGCGCGTAGAACGAGCCGTCGTCGTCGAAGCTCAGCCCGAACAGCGCTGGCGCCTTGACGGACACCACCGCACCCGCCGCGCAGCCGAACATGACCCACAGGTCCCGCCGGGAGCGAGCGCCGGTAACCGGACTGCCGGAGTCGCCGGTCAGCACCAACTGCTTCCACAGTCGCTCCGAATGCTCCCGGGCGAACTCGCGGGAGATGTCGTCGAGGCTGCCCATCCGCTTCACCGCGACCAGGAACGCCTCATCCGGGCTCAGGCCCGCCGCGACCAACTCGTCGACGGAGCCCCGAAGGTGGTCTTCGAGCTCGTCGGCGTCCGACGGTTGCAACTCCCTGCGACGCAGCACGTACTGGCGCCACTGCGCGAACTGCGCTTCCACCTGCTCGGGCCCGTCGTGTGCCGTCATGCGAGGCCCTCCAGCGGTTTCACCGTCAGCGGTGCACGGTCATGCCAGATCTCCTTGAGCGCGCCCACGACGGTGTCCCACTGCCGGCGCTGCTCGGCCAGCTCGGCCAGACCCTTGTCGGTGATGCGGTAGTACTTGCGTTTCCGCTCGCCGACGGCCGACTGCCAGCTCGCCTCCACATAGGCGAGGCGCTCAAGCCGGTGCAGCAACGGGTACAGCAGCCCCTCGGTCCAGTCCAACTCGCCGCCGGACAACTCGTTGATCCGCCGGAGGATGGCGTAGCCGTAGCTCTCACCCTCGGCCAGGATGCCGAGCACCATCGGTGTCGCCGAGGCGGCCACCAGATCCTTAGCGACCTTCACCAGACCTCACCACGCTCCCCCAACCCAAGCCTAGAACCATTATGCATAGCAGTGCTAGGTATTGGAGGGTGCAACGGGCCAATCACCTGGTGTCGGCGAGGCCGCCCGGAACGGTCCTGCCACTGAACGGCAGCTGTCCAAGATCGCCAGGTGTGGCGGATGAATGGGGCTGGGTCACGCCGAGTTCGACGGGCACCGGCGCCGAGCAGCCTCGGCTAGTCCAGGGTGACCACCCAGCGAGCGCCCTCGCCCCGGGCCAGCCGGTCGAACGCCGAGGGCGCGTCGTCCAGCGGGAGCGTGCCGCTGACCAGCACACCCAGGTCCAGTGCACCGTCGGCGAGCTCGGCTGCCAGCACGGGCACCTCCCGGTCCGGGTCGGATGAGCCGTACACCGAGGAGCGCAGGGTCCGCGCGGAGTGGAAGATGTCCAGCGCGCCGAGGCTGACCATGTCGTCCTTGGCGCCCATGCCGACCACGGTCACCGCTCCCCCACGCCGGGTGAGCCGCCAGGCCGCCCGGATGGTGGCGGCGCGACCGACGCACTCGAAGGCTTGGTCGGCGCCCCGGCCCTCGGTGCGCGCCCGCACCTCCTTGGACAGGCGGTCGTCGGAGAGCAGGAAGTCGGTCGCCCCGGCGGCGAGCGCCAGGTCGCGCTTGGCCTCGGCGACGTCGACGGCGAGGATCGTGGTGGCGCCGGCCCGGCGGGCGGCGGCGAGCACGGCGAGGCCGACCCCGCCGAGGCCGATCACCGCGACCGACTCACCGGGTGCGACGCGGGCGGTGTTGCGCACCGCGCCGGTGCCGGTGAGCACCGCGCAGCCCAGCAGGGCGGCCTGCTCCGGGGGCAGCCCGGCGGGGATCGGGATGACGGCGTTGTCCGGCACCACCACCGCCTCGGCGAGCGCGCCGAGGCCGAGGGTGAGGTGCAGCGGGGTGCCGTCGTCGGTCTCGCCACGCCCAACGGTGGGCGCGGTGGTGGCGGCGCACAACCAGGGCTCGCCGTGCCGACACCACCAGCAGGCCCGGCAGGCCGGCGCCCAGTTGAGCACCACCGGGGTGCCGACCGCCAGCCGGCTGCCGGGCCCGGTCTCGGCCACCACCCCGGTCGCCTCGTGCCCGAGCACCAGCGGGAACCTCGCGGCGAGGGTGCCGTTCACCATGGACAGATCGGAGTGGCAGACACCGGCGGCCCGGATCGTCACCCGCACCTCGCCGGGACCGGGCGCGGGCAGGCGTACCTGCTCGATTCGCAGCTCGGCGCCGGCCCCACGCGCGACCAGGGCGCGGACGGTGACCGGCGCGCCCGCAGGCTCGCCGCCGCCCGACGCGGCCGGGGACGACTCGGGGGCGCTCATCGCTGGATCGCCTTCAGCTCGCAGAACTCGGCGAGCCCGTGCACGCCCAGCTCCCGGCCCAGGCCCGACTGCTTGTAGCCGCCGAACGGGGCGAGCGGGTTGAACGAGGCGCCGTTGATGTCGACCGCCCCGGTGCGCAGCCGGCGGGCCACCGCGAGCGCCGCGTCGGTGTCGGCGGACCAGACCGCGCCGGCCAGCCCGTACTTCGAGTTGTTGGCGATGGCGACCGCCTCGTCGGTGTCGGCGAACGGGAGGACAGCGAGCACCGGACCGAAGACCTCCTCCTGGGCGAGTGCGCTGTCGGGGTGCACGTCGGCGAAGACGGTAGGGGCCACGAAGTGCCCCGCAGACGGCACCGCGGCGTCGGGGCCACCGGCGACCAGTCGGGCGCCATCGGCCAGGGCCCGGTCGATGTGACCGCGGACCCGCTCGGCCTGGGCGGCGGAGACCAGCGGGCCGAGGCGGGTCGCCGGATCGAACGGGTCGCCCAACCGGTAGCCGGCCACCGCCTTGGCGACCAGGTCGAGTGCTTCGTCGTACCGGTCGCGGTGCACGAGCATGCGGGTCCACGCGGTGCAGGTCTGCCCGGAGTTGAGCAGGGCGTTGCCGACGCCCACCTTGACCGCGGTGGCCAGGTCGGCGTCGGGGAGGATCACGTTGGCGGACTTGCCGCCCAGCTCCAGCGCGACCCGGGCGATCCGGTCGGCTGCCAGCCGCATGATCCGAGCACCGGTGGCGGTGGAGCCGGTGAACGAGACGAGGTCGACGTCGGGGTGCCCGGCCAGGGCCTCGCCGACCACCGGCCCGGTGCCGGTCACCAGGTTGAGCACCCCCGGCGGCAGGCCGGCCTCGGTGACCGCGTCGAAGAGCAGGTACGCGGTCAACGGGGTCATCTCGCTGGGCTTGAGCACCACAGTGCAACCGGCGGCCAGCGCGGGCGCCAGCTTCGCCATCACCTGGTGCAGCGGGTAGTTCCACGGGGTGATCGCACCGACCACGCCGATCGGCTCGCGGACGACGAGGGAGTTGCCGATCGTCTCGTCGACCGGTGCGCGGGCGGCGAGCGCGACGTGGTCGCGCAGCACGGTCAACGGCAGTCCGACCTGCACCCGGGTGGCGAGCTTGAGCGGCGAGCCCAGCTCGACGGCGATGGTGCGGGCGAGGTCGTCGGCGCGTGCGGCGAGCGCGGTGTGCAGCCGGTCGAGGTCGGCGGAACGCTCGGCGGGAGCGGTGGCCGACCAGCCGGGGAAGGCGGCGCGGGCCGCGGCCACGGCGCGGTCCACGTCGGCCGGGGTGCCGGCCGGCACCTGCCCGATCAGCTCGCCGGTGCTCGGGTTCTCCACGTCGATCAGGTCGGTGCCGGCGGGCGACGACCATTCGCCGCCCAGGTGCAGGTGGCGCCGGAGGCGCAGGGCGTCGGACAGCTGCGACGGCGAGGCGGCGAGGTCCATGTCGTCCCTTCGGGTGGTGGTCGATGGGCGATGGCGACGGGGTCGCGATGGGGGATGGCGACGACGTCGCGGCGGGCGATGAAACTAGCGCTGGGAGTTTGGACGCTACCCGTTGGGCCGCCCGGACTCCACAGTGCCGACGGTGCGGGCGTACTCGGCGGCCAGGCCGTACAGCAGGGCGTCGAGGCCCAGCGCGAAGGCGCCCTCGTCCACGCTCTGCTGGTGCTCGGCGAGCCGGTGCGCCTGGCGCAGGTGCGGGTAGTGCGCGGCGTACAGCTCCGGGTCCTCGACGAAACCCCGGGCGAACGAGCCGAGCGCCGACCCGGCCACGAAGTAGCGCAGGGCCGCGCCGATGTGGGTGGCCCGCGCGGGCGGCCAACCGGCGCGGACCAGCCCGCCGTAGACCGCATCGGCCATGGCCAGCGCCGCCGGTCGGCGGCCCGGCCCCTGCGCCAGGTACGGCACGATGTTCGGGTGCGCGGTGAGCGCCCGCCGGTACGACCAGGCCCAGTCGAGCAGCGCGGCGGCCCAGTCCCGGCTGGCGAAGCCGCTGGTGTCGACGGCGCCGGTGACCGTGTCGGCGACCGCGTCGAGGATCTCGTCCTTGGTGGCGAAGTGGTTGTAGAGCGACGGCCCGCGTACGCCCAGCTCGGCGGCGAGCCGCCGGGTGGAGAAGGCTGGCAGGCCCTCGGCGTCGATGAGCGCGGTGGCTGTCTCGACGATCAGCTGCCGGGTCAGCCGGGGCTGGCGGGGTCGGGGCACTGCGCTCCTCGCGGGTCTCGGCCGTCAGGTCTGGACGCGGCAAAACTTGCACCGCTAGTTTAAGGGTGACCGGCTGCGCCGACGCCAGGAGGACCACGTGGACTTTTCGCTGACCGACGAGGAGCGGGCGGTGCGGGACACCGTCCGATCGTTCATCCGCCGCGAGGTGATGCCCCTGGAGGCGGAGGTGCTCCGCCGGGAGAGGGCGCACCAGCCGGGCCTGGACCACTCCGAGGTGCGTGAGCTGCAACTCAAGGCGCGCAAGTTCGGCTTCTGGGGCCTGGCCACCCCCGAAGAGTACGGCGGGATGAACCTGCCGGCGGTGCTCCAGTCGTTGATCTGGACGGAGCTGGGCCACACCTTCGTGCCGTTCCGCTTCGGCGGCGAGGCGGACAACATCCTGTTCCACGCCACCGAGGAGCAGAAGCAGGAGTTCCTCATCCCGACCATCGAGGGTGAACGGCGCTCCTGCTTCGCGATCACCGAGCCGGGTGCCGGCTCCGACGCCGCGAACATCCGGCTCTCCGCCCGCCCCGACGGCGACGACTGGATCCTGGACGGCGAGAAGACCTTCATCACCGGGGGCCACGACGCCGACTTCGCCATCGTGGTCGCGGTGACCGACCGGGAGAAGGGCGCCCGCAACGGCGGGGCCACCGCGTTCCTGGTGGACCGTTCGATGGGCTGGCGCTCGGAGTTCATCCAGACCATGGGCGAGGGCGGGCCCGCGTCGCTCATCTTCGACGGCGTACGCGTGCCGCACCGCAACATCCTGGGCGAGATCGGGCAGGGCTTCACGCTGGGCATGGAGTGGATCGGCAAGGGCCGTTACACCATCCCGTCGCACGCCATCGGCATCGCCGAACGGGTCCTGCAGATGGCCATCGACTACGCCAACACCCGCGAGACCTTCGGCACGAAGATCGGCACCAACCAGGCCATCCAGTGGATGATCGCCGACTCGGAGACCGAGCTGGAGGCGGCCCGCTGGCTGGTGCTGCGCTCGGCGTGGACGGTCGACCAGGGCCTGGACCCCCGGCACGCGTCGTCGATGGGCAAGCTCTACGGCGCCGGCATGGTCAACCGGGTCGTCGACCGGGTGCTCCAGATCCACGGCGGCATGGGCTACACCCGTGAACTGCCCATCGAACGCTGGTACCGGCAGGTCCGGCTCTACCGGATCTTCGAGGGCACCGACGAGATGCAGCGACTGATCATCTCCCGGGATCTGCTGCGCGGCTACACGAAGATCGGTGGCCACCTGGCCTGAGCCCGCGTGAGTGGTCTCAGACCACCGGCCGGCCGTGCCCCGCCGCGGGCGCGGCCGGCCTCACCCGACCAGCGCGGTCAGCGCGGCGTCCACGTCGGCCTCCGTGGAGTAGAGGTGGAACGAGGCACGGACCCGCCCGGCGCGCACCGCCGCCCGGATGCCGGCCGCCTCGAGGCGCTGCTCCGCGTCGGGCACGTCGACGCTGACGATGGCGCTGTCCCCCGGCGGCCGGCCCAGCCCGGTCAGAAACCGGTTGGCCAGCGCCACGTTGTGCTCCCGGATCGCCGGCACGCCGATCTCGGCGACCAGCTCCAGGGCGGGCGCCGCACCGACCCAGCTGAACCAGGCCGGCGAGATGTCGAACCGGCGGGCGTCGTCGGCCAGCCGCAGCGGCGGACCGTAGTAGGAGGCGTGCGGGTCGCGGCCCGCATACCAGCCGGCCGCGTCCGGACGCAGCCGCTCGCGCAACGCCGGGGCCAGATAGGCGTACGCGGTGCCGCGCGGATTCATCAGCCACTTGTAGCCGCCCACCGCCACCACGTCGGCCCGGCTCCCGTCGAACGGCAACCAGCCGCACGCCTGGGTCGCGTCCACCACCACCAACGCGTCGTGCGCGCGGGCCGCCGCGACAATTTCGTCGTACGCGGCGACAGCACCGTCGGCCGACTGGACCAGACTGAACGCGACCAGGTCGGTGTCGGCGTCGATCGCGCCGGCCAGCCCGTCCACCGGCACCGTGCGGACCGTGACGCCGCGGCCCTCCTGGACCAGCCAGGGGAACAGGTTGGAGGTGAACTCGACGTCCGGCACCACCACCGTGGCACCGGCCGGCAGCGCCGCCGCGACCGGCGCGAGGATCTGGGACACTGCGGCACCGACCGCCACGTCGCTGTCCGGCACGTTGATCAGACCCGCGACCGCGGTACGGGAGCGCTGCACCGACTCGCCCCACCCCTCCCACGACGTGCTGCCGACCCGCCACGCGGCGAGAGCGTCCTGCAACGCCGTCCACGCCGGCTCGGGCGGCAACCCGTAGGAGGCGGTGTTCAGCCAGCCGGGTTCCGGCTGCCACAGCTTCTGTGCCTGCTCGATCTCCATGTGCTCGACGCTAGGCGGCACGGCCCCGAACGGGCACGGCCAATCGGCAACCGGCGGCCTGGGTGAACGGGTCACGGCTGCCCACGGCGGCCAGCCGAGTCGCCCTGAGCGGGCGGGTGGATCCGGGCGAGGGTGTCGGCGAGACCGGCGAGCCACCGGTCGACCTCCACCAGGTGCCGGACGGACCGGGGGTCGGCCTTGCCGAGGGCCGGACGGATCCGGTCCAGTTCGGCGGCACAGCCGGTCGGGAGGGGCGTCGGACGAGCTGGCTGGTCGTGCGCGACCTCGTCGGCGAGGGCCTCGTACGCCGATCGCAGGTGCCCGGCGGAGTCCCGCAGCAGCACCGCAGCGGCCGGCCAGCCGGCCAGGCAGCCGGGCGGGTTGCGCCGCAGCAGCGACTCGGCGCCGGGCACCACGTGGTGCCCGGCGCTCAGGATCGCGGACCAGTTCACCTGCTGACGGTGCGGGTCGTGCCGCTCGAAGTGGTACTGGCAGTACGACGAGTCGATCAGGATCATCCGGCGTCGCACCCGGTCGAGGGCGCGGTCCGGGGACGGAGCGTCACCGAGCATCGCCTGGACGGTCTGCTCGACCGCGTCCGCGTTGGCGGCCAGGTAGCGGGTGGCGTTGTGCCGCAGGTCGTGGGCCGCGCCACGTGGCCACATCGCCACGCCGACGAGAACACCGATCACCGCGCCGAGCAGCACGTCGACGAGACGGACCTCGGCGAGCCGCCACCCCTCCGGGCTGAGCTGGGCGAAGACGACCGTCAGCAGCAGGGTGAACAGCGCCTGCTGCCACACCGGACCGAGCAGGCGACCGACGCCGAAGGCCAGCATCAGGGTGACCGGCAGGACGACGGCGTACACGACGGGTTGGTCGACGACGACCATCAGCCCGCCGCTGACGGCGGCACCGGCGATCGTGCCCAGCACGGCCGGCCGCAGCGCGGTGCGGGTGTCCGCGGCCGAGGTACGCAGGACCGTGAGGGTGGCCAGCAGCACCCAGAAGCCGTGGGTCAGGTGCAACACCCCGGCGGCGACCCGAGCGAGGGCGAGCGCCACCGCCAGCCGGATCGAGCTGTGCAGGTGGGCGGAGCGGGGTGCCAGGTGGGAGCGGAACTGCCACCAGTACAGCGTCCACGGGCTGTGTCGCGCGTACTCGAAGAGCCCCGAGGTCGCGTCCTCGCCGTGCAGCGGCGCCCCGGTGGCCACCCGGGCGCCGACGGCGAAGACCCGCACCTGGTCGGCGAGGGCCAGCGCTGTCGCGTCCCGGCACAACCGGGGTACGTCCGACGTGTCGCGGCCGTCGCCCTCCCCCACGGGGTACGCCGTCTCGGCTCGCCCGACCGCGGTGTCCAAGCCGTCGATGAGCACTGCCGGGGCACCTGGAGAGAGGCTGCGACCCGCGGCGCGGGTGGTGTCCGCGCACGAGCGCAGCAGACGTGCCGCCGCCAGGTCCCCGGCCGGCTCCGGCGGGGCGTCCGTCACCAGCCGGTCCGCCTCGACGAGCACCTCCCGCAGGGCGGCCGCGCAGATCCGCAGCGCCCGGTCCTGAACGCCCGCCGCGGTGGGGGCCCACTCCGGTGGGTTGCGGCCCAACTCGATGGCGGCCACCACGTCGTACGCCCACTCGCGCCGCGCGTCCCGATCACCCGGACCGGCGTGCGGGTGGGTCAACCCGTCGGCGGTGGCGTCCAGGAGCGCCGCGACGCCGTCCGCCGCCTGGGTGAGACGCTGCCGGTAGGAGACCGGCACCGGATCGGGCCAGAGAACCACCTCGGCGGCGGCGAGCAGCACGATGGCGAACGTGACCCCGCCGAGTCGCTGCGGCAGGGTGCCCGGTTGGTACGGCGGGAAGGACGCCAGGATGTAGAAGAGCTGGAACGCGCTCGCCAACCCCACCAGGCGCGGGTTGCCAACCCCGGCGAACGCCACGACGAACCCGATGACCAGCATCCCGCCGGCGGCCGCCCAGGTGCTCCACGCCAACAGCGATCCCGCGACGATCAGCGCCCAGACCCCCGGCAGCGACAGGACGAGGATCCGCGCCCGTTGCGGTGCGGGACCGGGCAGTTGCGCGAACGACCCGGCCGCGATCGTGCCGAACAGGCCGTACGTGGCGAGCATCGGACTGCCCGCGCCGTACCGGCAGCCGTAGAAGACGACGGACGCGACGATCGTCAGTCGCGCCGCGCGCCGCAGGATGGCGTCCCCCGGGTCACGGCGGCGGAGCCGGCCGAGGAGGCTGGTTGCCAGCACGCCTGCTCCCCCGGCTCGTCGCGGCACCCCTCCCCGGTCCACCATTCTGCTCCGGGCGTCCCGGCACCGGCGGGTTTCGCGACGAAATCAGCGCCGAGAACCTCGGAACAGGCCGAGCCGCAGGGCCCGCAGCAGAGTGCCGGGGCGGCTCAGGGTCGCCGGGTGGTCGAGCATGGTGGTGACCCGACCCAGCCGGGCGTTGAGCACCGGATCGGTCAACGACGTCCGGAAGAGCAGATCCCCGAACCACTTGGTGACCTTGTACCCGGGCGGGTACGGCCCGTCGACGTGCGGCAGCTCGATGTCGGCGGTGGTGGAGATCTGCCAGGCGGCGTCGACGACCACCCGAACCTGGTCGAAGTACGCCCGCGCGGGCTCGTCGTGGGGCGTCGGGCCGGACCGCAGGTACGCCGACAGGCAGGAGGCGTGCAGCGTCGCGGAGGTCATGCCCTGGCCGTACACCGGGTTGAAGGACGCGACGGCGTCGCCGGCCGCGACCAACCCGGCGGGCAGGCGATCGAGCTTGTGGAAGTCGCGGCGTCGGCTGTCCGCCTGGTGGTACGTGACCACCCCGCCCAGCATCTCCCCGCGCTCGGCGATGTCGCCGAACATCTGCGGGTAGTGCTTGCGACACCGCGCGGTGAAGTCGGCGACGTCGCGGCTGGGCCGGTCGTCGTCGTAGCCGGCCACCAGCATGATCCACCGGTCTCCCTCGACCGAGTTGATGCCGCCGATCCGCGCGGTACGCCCCTTGCCGGCCATGGTGTGGAAGACCGCGACCCAGGCGTCGCTGACCTTCTCGTCTCGCGTGAAGAGCGCCGTCGCGTAGTTCAGCTTGATCGGCATGCGCTGCATCGGCGGGCGGGGCCACCCGTGCTCGGCCAGCCAGTCGCTGAGCCGGCTGGACCTACCCATCGCGTCGACCACCAGGTCCGCCGGTTCGACGACGGCCTCGCCGCCGCCCTCGGGCACGTATCGCGCGCCGGTGACCCGCCGCTCGTCGAAGCGCAGACCCTCGGCCCGGCCGTACACCATGCGGATGTTGTCGACGGCGAGCGTCCGCCGTCGGACCAGCGCCTCCAGGAACGGACGCGTGGTGATCAGCGCCGGCCCGGTGCCGGTTGCTGCCGGCGGCAGCCCCAGTTCGCCGTTCACGAAAATCTTCGCCGTGCCCGGGTCGCTCGGCGGCGGCGGGGCACCGAGCGCGAGCGCCTCGTCGACGATGCCGGGAAACCAGCGTTCCAACTGGACCTGACCGGCGGGCAGCAGGGCGTGCACCTGGCTGCCCTGGGGCACACCCGGCCGAGGCCCGGCATCGACGTCGGACGGGTCCCGTTCGATGATCAGCACCTCTTCGGCGTGGTCGCTCAACACCCGGGCCGCCATCAGCCCGGCCATGCTGCCGCCGAGCACCACCGCCCGTCGCATGACCACTGTGGTCTCGGCCGGTCGTTCGGACGTCGTTATCTCCGAGAACAACCGGGACGCAGAGGGGGCCATGCGATCACTCCTCGAACGGTCGGGGAACCACAACATCCACGACCGTAACCATCTCCGGGCCTACCGTCAGTGCGGCAACCAGCTATGAATGTCGGATGAGTGCGAGCGCGACGACCATCCGGACCCCACGCGTTCCGGTCCACCCGGTGCCCGGGCCGATCGCACGGTGGGGCCTGGTGTGTCTGGCGGCGGCGCTGACCGCCTGCACGCCCGCAGGCGACTCGCGGCAACCCAGCGCGCCGCCGCCCAACGGCGCGACGACATCAACGAGCCCGAGCGGTGGCGAGCCGCCCTGCACCCCGTCGGTCACGGAGATGTCGGCACCGCCGGCGGGCTACCGGCTGGTTGGAGAGGACGTGGCGGTGCCCAGCGCGGCCGTGCTGTCCGCGGAGGAGTCCGGCGAGGCCGACCCGGCGGCGCGGCTCTTCGCCAAGTGGGGGTTGGTCGTCCGCGCGGACCGGGTCGTGGACCTCCGGATCGCACCGGGATGGGAGGGCAGGGCCCGGGTCGGATGGGGCGCCGCCACCACGCCAGCCGCGACCGCCACCGTGCACGCCTGCGCACCAGAAGGTGGGCAGGCTCGGTGGCTGGCGTTCGTCGGCGGCACCTGGGTCGCGCGGGCGGGCTGCGTACCCGTCATCGTGACCTCGAACGGCCAGGACCACCACGTCGACCTCGGCATCGGCGTGGCCTGCGCCACGACCACGCCGTAGAGCCGGAAGCGCCGCGGCGGACGGCGACAAGCGTCGATCTTCGGACAACCACCGTGGGCCGCACCATCTACAGTGAATGATCTGTCGAGAGGCCAACGCCATGCTGAATGCCGAGGACCTTCCCCCGTTTCAGCGCGCCGTGTCCCACGAGTCGCAGCGCGGCCAACGAGTGTTCACGACCCTGATCGCACTGCGGTTGTCCCTGCTCCTGCTGGCCGCCGTCGCGGGCGTCGCCACCTGGAAACTCGACGACTTCGCCCTGGGCCCGGCGCTGGCGGCGGGCGCCTTCGCCGCCACCTCGATCGTCGAGGTCTTCCTGCTCACCAATCGTCCCAACGAGCGGTGGTATGTCGGCAGGGCCCTCTCCGAATCCGTCAAGTCGCTCACCTGGCGATTCGCGACAGCGGCAGAACCATTTCCCCGGTCGCGCAGCGACTCGGACAGCACCGAGGAATTCACCGGCCGGCTGCTGGGCCTCACCAGGGACATGTCGGCGGCCGGGCTGGCGGCGCCCGCGATGACCGGGCAACAGATCACCGATGGAATGCGGGCCCTCCGCTCATCCTCCCTTGAGGACCGCCGTGCCGCGTACCTGACCGGCCGCCTGGAGGGCCAGCGGGCCTGGTACGCCGAGCGGTCGTTGTCGAACCGGGTCCGGGCGACACGCTGGTCGGTCAGCATGCTCGTCCTGGAGATCGTGGGGGTGACCCTGGCCGTGTCGAGGGCTGCCGGCCTGACCGACGTCGACCTGCTCGGCGTGGCCGCCGCGGCGGTCGCGGCCGGCGCGGCGTGGACGCAGACCCGGCAACACGGTGCGGTGGCAACGGCCTACGCCCTGGCGAGTCAGGAGCTTGCCGCCATGGGGTCGCTCGCCACCCGGATCAGGTCGGAAGCCGACCTGTCGCAGTTCGTGAACGACACGGAGACGGCGATTTCCAGGGAACACACGATGTGGCGAGCACGCCGGCGCTGACTGGATTGAAGGCCGGGCCACCCCTTCCGGTGGTGGCTGTTGTGTGCGCGTCCTGCGAACATGAGGCGACGACGACGCCCCCTCGCCGAACCTGAGTCGGGGTTAAGGTGATCTTGCAAGATCGATCGGCAGCGCTGCCGTCGCCACGTCAACACATCGACAGGAAACGAGGCAGCCAGTGCTCACCGTAGGCTCGGCGGACACGATCTCGGTGCCCGAGAGTGAACGATTCGGGTACTGGCACGACCTGGTGGCACGCGAGTCGGTCCCGATGCGGATCCACAGTGCCCACGCGGCAGACTTCCGTGCCCGCGCCGACGTCATCAGCCTGGGCGAGGTCGTGTTGTCGTCCTGGCAGTACCCATCCCTGGACATGCAGCGGACCAGCACGTTCATCCGCCGCGGCGACCCGGAGATGTACGAGTTCGCGCTGCCGTTGTCCGGGTACGGCGGGCTGGAACAGGAGCGGCGGACGAACCGCTTCGCGCCGGGGCACTTCGCCGTCGTCGACACGTCGCGACCGCATCAGTCGTCCCACCAGGGGCAGTCGCAGCACGAGGACCTTTTGACCACCCTGACGATCCTCGTTCCGCACGATTCCATCCCGCTGCATCCCAACAAGGTCGCGCAGCTCCTCGGAACGACCATCTCCGCTGCCGAGGGGATGGGCGTGCTGCTCAACCACTTCGTACGCCAGGTGTTGACCCACCCGGAGCAGTACCAGGAGAGCGACGTTCCGCTCCTGGGCACTGTCGCCCGGGACCTGATCTCCGCGATGCTGGCCCAGCGCCTGGACCTCACGGAGGCTCTGCCGACCGAGGTACGCGGACACAGCCTGCGCGTGCGCGTCAAGGCGTTCATCGACGAGCACCTCGGCGACCCGGACCTCTCCCCGGGCACTGTCGCGGCCGCGCACCACGTCTCGCTCCGCAGCCTGCATCGAGCGTTCGAGGCCGAGGACCAGACCGTCGCCGAGATCATCCGGACGAGGCGCCTGGACCGGTGCGCGCGCGACCTGCGCGACCCCCTGCAACGTGGGCGGCCCATCCTCAGCATCTCCGCCCGCTGGGGCTTTCCCTCCCAGGCCCACTTCAGCAGGGTTTTCACCGCGGCCTTCGGCATGTCTCCCCGAGCCTTCCGCAGCGATCCCTCGGCACCTCGTCGGCATCGTTGACGAGACCGGTCAGTCGGTTCGGGTGCGCAGGCTGCGCGCCAGGGTGGGGATCATCACCGCCGCGGGCACCAGGTGCAGCCCGAGGAGAGCGGCGATGGTGGCGGTGTTCGCCCCGGAGATGAGGGGCGGGACCAACGAGACCGCGGTCAGCGACAGCGCCGCCCACACGAATCGCCTGGCGGGCTGAGCGCTCCACCGGTGAAAAGCGGCGGCGATGACGATGCCCACGACCGAGAAGAAGCCGGTCACCACGGCGAAGCCGGACAACGGGATCGTCTCGCCACCATCGGGGATCTCGAAGTCGACGCCGGCGCCCTGGGCGAGCGCGGCCGCGAGGGTCGTGGCCACCACCGCTGCGAGCGCGGCGACGAGGCCGGTGCCGACGAGCCCGCGGAACCGGCGGGTGTGGGTGGTCCGGGCCGGTGCCGGGCCTGCGACGACTCCGGTGTCATTCGTGCTGCTCATTTCGGTCCTCCATCGGTAACTGGGATACGGGGTGTCTGGGCGCGACGATGCGCACCCTCGCCGTACGACGGCCGGGGTTGCGCAGGGCGCGGACGCCGGTGCCGCGCAGCCAGAACCCGGCGTCGGGGCCGAGGACCGGCCCCGGTTCGCCGTCGCGCAACTCCAGCTGCACCCGCCCGTGCGTGACGACGCCAAACGCGTCGCGCCACTGCGCCGGGTCCACGACGACACGCTCACCGCCGCGCAGCGTGAGCGTCCACATCGGGACTACTCCGTGCCGTCCGCCGGCAGTCGCTCCGGCAGCCCGAGCCGCGGGAACTGGTCGTCGTGGAACGTGACGATCTCGGTGATCGCTCCGCCGGTGACGCGCAGGACGTCGAGCGTCAGCGGGAGGTACGCGCCTTCCTGCTCCCGCCACAGGTAGAAGGCGACCGCCGGCTGCCGGTTCACCGAGGTGGGGATGCCCCGCAGCCCCTTCATGCCGACGAATCCGTCCTGGACCCAGTCGTTCACCACCGCGTCACGGCCGACGTGCAGGCCCGGCGTGGGCGGCATCGAACAGCGGACGTCGTCCCGCAGCATGCCAGCGAGCACGTCGATGTCGGTGGCCACGCTGGCGTCGGTGAAGCGGCGCACCAGCTCACGTGTCCCGGCGTCCTCTTCACCGCCGGTCCAGTCCTGCCGCTCGGCGGGCAGGTGCTCCCGCATGCCGGCGCGAGCCCGCTGCAACGCGCTGTTCACCGAGTTGACGGAGTCCCCGAGGAGATCCGCGACCTCCTTCGCCGGCCAACCGAGCACATCCCGCAGGATCAGCACCGCTCGCGGACGCGGCGCGAGGTGCTGCACCGCCACCAGGTACGCCAGCTCGATCGTCTCCCGCGCGACGGCGACGGCCTCCGGCTCGTCCGCGTCGCCAGCGGGCAGCTCGTCGAGCAGCCGGTCCGGGTAGGGCTGCAACCACAGCACCTCGCCGCCGGTCGCCGGCTCCGGGCGACGCTTGGCGAGCAGGTCCAGGCAGGCGTTGGTGGCGATCCGGTACAACCAGGCCCGGAACGTCGACCGCCCCTCGAAGGTCTCCCGCCGCCGCCAGGCGCGAAGGAACGTCTCCTGCACGGTGTCCTCGGCGTCCTCGAACGACCCGAGCATCCGATAGCAGTGCACGTGCAGCTCCCGCCGGTGCCGCTGCGCCAGCCCCGAGAACGCCGGCTCGTCGACCTCACCCAGATTGCTCACGCCCAGCTCCTTCAGCCGCGTGTCCGCACTCATCGCGTCATCCTTCCGCCTCGTCATGTCCTGTCGTAGGTATGACGGGCGCGGACGCCGGAACTCATCACCCGGGGGTCCGAACGCGGTGATCCAGCCAGGCACGGTTCACCCCCGGCAGGGGCACTGGCGCATGCCCGCGCGCACCCTGCCGGGGGGTCCATGCCGTGACTCAGGCTGGCGCTCCCGCCGTCGCGGGCTTCTGTTCGTCGGACCGCGCAGCGGCCGTCTCGTCGGCGTCTTCGTGCTCGTCGAGCATCGTGGCCTCGTCGAACGGATCGTCGCCCCTGAGCACGCCGACCGCCCGGTCCCGGTCGAACTCGCCGGTCCACGTTCCGACCAGCACGGTCGCCACGGCGTTGCCCGCGAAGTTGGTCAGCGCCCGGGCCTCCGACATGAACCGGTCGATGCCCACGATCAGCCCGACACCGTCGACGAGGTCCGGTCGGTGCGACTGGAGCCCACCGGCCAGTGTCGCGATGCCCGCGCCGGTCACGCCCGCCGCACCCTTCGACGCGATGATCATGAACAGCAGCAGCGACACCTGCTCGCCGATGGAGAGCGGGTTGCCCATTGCCTCGGCGATGAACAGCGACGCCATCGTCAGGTAGATCGCCGTACCGTCCAGGTTGAACGAGTACCCGGTCGGCACCGTGATGCCGACGACCGGCTTGCTCACCCCGAAGTGCTCCATCTTCGCGATCAGCCGCGGCAGCGCCGACTCCGACGACGAGGTCGACAGGATCAGCAGGAACTCCCGGCCGAGGTAACGCAGCAGCGAGAAGATCGAGATCCGGGCCACGAACCAGAGCAGCGCGCCGAGGAACACCAGCACGAAGATCAGACAGGTCGCGTAGAAACCCAGCATGATCTGGGCGAGGCTCTTGAGCGCGTCCACCCCGGTCGCGCCGACCACGGCGGCCATGGCACCGAACGCACCGACCGGCGCCAGCCACATGATCATGGCGAGGACCTTGAAGACGACGCGCTGGATGACGGCGATCGCGCCGAGCACCGGCTCGCCGCGCCGGCCCATTGCCTGGACGGCGAAACCGACCAGCAGGGCCACCAGCAGCGTCTGGAGCACCTCGCCCTCGGTGAGCGCGGACAGCATCGTGGTCGGGATGATCCCGAGCAGGAACTCCGTCGTACTGGCGGCTTCGTCACCGGCGGCGGCCTTGCCCGCGCCCGCGAGGTCCGAGCCCAGGTTCAGACCGGAGCCCGGGTGGATGAGGTTGCCGACGACCAGGCCGATGGCGAGCGCCACCGTCGACATGGTGAGGAAGTAGCCGAGGGCGAGACCGCCGACCTTGCCGACCTTCGCGGCCTGCCGGACGGACCCGACGCCGAGCACGATGGTGCAGAAGATGACCGGGCTGATCATCATCTTGATCAGGTTGACGAAGCCGGTGCCGATCGGCTTGAGTTCCTTGCCGAAATCGGGGGCCACCAGGCCAACCACGATGCCGGCGAGCACGGCCACGATGACAGCGATGTACAGGTAACGGGTACGGTCCCGGCGGGCCGGGGGCGCCGGTGAGGTGGTGGATGCGGTGGTGTCCATGTCGACAATGTGAAGCGTGTCTCACCCGTTGACAGCCTTGCGGTCATTCTGTTCACCGCTGAGGAGACAACGGCAGCGGCGCAATGAGGAGGTGGTGGAGGTGGCCCGACGCCAGTGGACCATCGCGGCGCAACTCTTCGCCCTCCAGGCGGTGGTGGTGACGCTGCTCGTGCTGGCCGGCGCGGCGGGCGCCGTCTGGTTGGCCCGCAGCGACTCCCGCCAGGCCGCGCAGGAGGAGGTGCTCGCGGTGGCGCAGACCGTGGCCGGCTCCCCCGACGTCCGCGCGGCCCTCGCGACCGCCGACCCGGCCAGCATCCTCCAGCCGTACGCCGAAGCGACCCGGGAGGCGACGGGCACCGACTTCGTGGTGGTGATGGCCCCCGACCGCACCCGTTTCTCGCACCCCACCCGGGAGCGGATCGGCGAGCCGTTCGTCGGCGACATCGGCCCCGCCCTGGCGGGCCGCGCGTTCACCACCACGAACGTCGGGACGCTCGGCGAGTCGGTGCGCGCGGTGGTTCCGGTGTACGACGAGCAGCGGCGCATCGTCGGTCTGGTCTCGGTGGGCATCACCACCCGCGCCATCAACCGCAAGCTGCTCGGCCAGCTGCCGGTGCTGTTCGGTGTCGCCGCGCCGGCCCTGGCGCTCGCCGCGACCGGCTCCTGGCTGCTCAGTCGCCGACTTCGCCGCCAGACGCACGGTCTGGGGCCGGCGCAGATGACCCGCATGTACGAGTACTACGACGCGGTCCTGCACTCCGTCCGCGAAGGTCTCGTCGTGCTGACCACCGACCGGCGGGTGGCACTGGTCAACGACGAGGGCCGCCGACTGCTGGGGCTCGACGCGGACACGCCGGTGATCGACCAACCGGTAGCCGGGATCGACCTGCCGCCAGCGGCGGCCGAGTTGCTCGGCTCAGGGCGCGACGCCCGCGACGAGCCGATCGTCGCCGGCGACCGGGTGCTCGTGGCCAACCAGCGGACCACCCGCTTCGAGGGCGCGGTGCTCGGCACCGTGCTGACCCTGCGCGACCAGACCGAGCTGCGCACGCTGGCCAGCGAGCTGGACTCGGTGCGCGCGCTGACCGAGGCGTTGCAGGCGCAGACCCACGAGTCGGCCAACCGGCTGCACACCGTGCTGACCCTGGTCGAGTTGGGACGCGCCGACGAGGCCGTCCGGCTCGGCACCCGGGACCTGGCTCTCGCCCAGCAGCTCACCGACCGGGTGGTCGGCGCCGTGACCGAGCCCGCGTTGGCCGCGCTGCTGCTGGGAAAGTCCGCGCAGGCCGGCGAACGCGGAGTGGACCTGGTCATCGAGCCGGACTGCCGCCTCGACGACAGCCCACTGCCGAGCGGCGACCTGCTCACCGTGGTCGGCAACCTGGTCGACAACGCCCTGGAGGCGGTGGCCGGCACGCCGGCGCCACGCCGGGTGCGGGTCTTCGTCGGCGCCGTCGACGACGAGCTGGTGATCCGGGTCGCGGACAGCGGCCCCGGGCTGGCCCCGGAGCGGGTGGCCGACGCGTTCCGGCGTGGCTGGTCCACCAAGAGCACCGGCCGCGGCCTCGGTCTGGCGCTGGTCGGGCAGGTGGTCCGCCGGCACGGCGGCAGCGCCGAGGTGACTCGCTCGGACGACGGCGGCAGCCTGTTCACCGTCCGCCTGCCCGGTGGAGGTGAGCGGTCGTGACCGACATCCGGGTGCTCGTCGTCGAGGACGAGCCGCTGCTCGCCGAGGCCCATTCCGCGTACACCGAACGGGTTCCCGGGTTCGTGGTGGTCGGCGTGGCGCACACCGCGCGGGCGGCGATGGCTGCCCTGCGCGCCAACGACGGCGGCGACGTCGACCTCGTACTCCTGGATTTTCGGCTGCCCGACCTGCACGGCCTGGACGTCTGCCGGGCGCTGCGCGCGGCCGGCAGCAGCGTCGACGTGCTCGCGGTGACCTCCGCACGGGACCTGGCGGTGGTGCGCACCGCGGTGTCCCTCGGGGTGACCCACTACCTGCTCAAACCGTTCACGTTCGCCGCGTTCCGCGACAAGCTGGAGCGGTACGCGGACTACCGCGCGCAGGCGCTCGCCGACGGTGAGGTGGCCGCCCAGCACGACGTGGACCGGATGTTCGCCACCCTGCGCGGCACGGCCGGACACAGCCTGCCCAAGGGCCTCGACGCGCAGACCCTCAATCGGGTACGCGCAGCCCTCACCGACGGGACCGGCGCCCAGGCGGGGCTGTCCGCGACCGAGGTGAGCGGGCTGACCGGCATCTCCCGGGTGACCGCCCGCCGATACCTGGAATATCTGGTGACCGTCGACCGGGCGGCCCGCAGCCCCCGCTACGGCACCCCCGGCCGCCCCGAAGTCGAATACCGACCCCGCTGAGCGACCCGCGCGCCCCGCCCCGCCCCGCCCGCCCCGCGCCCATCGTCAAGATCCGAGCAACTTCCCTGTTGTTGCTGCCTCCGGCACGGGTGAGACAGCAACATCCCTGATGTTGCGCGGATCTTGACGATGGGCGCCTCGGTGGTGGTCGGCGGGAACCCGGTGGCGGGGTGAAGATCCGTTGTTAGACTTGGCCGAGTTGGGTTGGTGGCACGACCAGGGAGACCAGACATGGCGGGTGACGACGACATCTCCGGGTGAGACCGGATGTGTTCGGCCATCGGTTCGGCGCGCGTAGGCGCAGCCGCCGAGGCCATGCCGTCGTTCCACCGGTTCCCGTTGTCGTCGGGCGACCTAGGCGCGCCCACCCCACCCTTTGAGGTCACTCGCATGTCTGATGCGTTCATCGTCTGCTCGAACCTGTCCTTCTCCTGGCCGGACGACACCCCGGTCTTCTCGGAGCTGTCCTTCACCGTCCCGGGCTGGCGCACCGGCCTGGTCGCGCCCAACGGCGCCGGCAAAAGCACCCTGCTGCGGCTGATCGCCGGGGAGCTGCGGCCCAGCGGCGGCAGCGTCAGCGTCGACGGCCTGCTCGGCTACCTCCCGCAGACCCTGCCGCTGGTCGGCGACCTGACCGTGGCGCAGGTGCTCGGTGTCGCCGAGCGGATCGCGGCCCTGCACGCCATCGAGGCCGGCGACGCCAGCGAGGCGCACTTCGCCACGATCGGCGACGACTGGGACATCGAGGAACGCACCCGCGCCGAACTGGACCGGCTCGGCCTCGGTGAGCTGTCACTCGACCGGCGGCTGCACACCCTCAGCGGTGGCCAGGTGGTCTCCCTCGGCCTGGCCGCGCAGCTGCTGCGACGCCCGGACGTGCTGTTGCTCGACGAGCCGACCAACAACCTGGACCTGGAGTCTCGGCACAAGCTCTACGACGTGCTCACCGACTGGTCCGGCTGCCTGCTGCTGGTCAGCCACGACCGGGAACTGCTGGACCGGATGGACCGCATCGCCGAGCTGGACCGCGGGGAAATCCGCTGGTACGGGGGCAACTTCACCGCGTACACAGAGTCGGTGCAGGCGGCGCGGGAGGTGGCCGAGAGCAACCTGCGCAACGCCGAGCAGGAGGTGAAACGGGAGAAGCGGGAGATGCAGCAGGCCCGGGAGCGGGCCGACCGGCGGGCCAGCAACGCCTCGAAGAACCTCAAGAACGCCGGCCTGGCGCGGATCGTGGCCGGTGGGCTGAAGCGCAGTGCGCAGGAGTCGGCGGGCCGGGCGCAGGAAACCCACTCCAACCGGGTCGGTTCGGCCCAGGCGCGCCTCGACGAAGCCGGCCGGGCGGTACGCGACGAGGACCGGATCACCGTGGACCTGCCGGACACCACCGTCCCCGGCGGGCGCACGGTCTTCTCCGGCCAGGGGATGCGGGCCCGCTTCGACGACCGGGAACTGTTCGGCGGCGACGGCGCCGACCTGGTGATCCGGGGGCCGGAGCGGATCGCGCTCACCGGGGCGAACGGCGTCGGCAAGTCGACACTGCTGCGCCTCGTCAACGGTGATCTCGAACCGGCCGGCGGCGAGCTGAAACGCGGCGACGGGCGGATCGCGTACCTGTCGCAGCGGCTGGATCTGCTGGACCTCGACCGCACGGTGGCGGAGAACTTCGCCGCGTACGCGCCGAGCCTGCCGGACGCGCAGCGGATGAACCTGCTCGCCCGGTTCCTGTTCCGGGGCTCCCGGGTGAATCTGCCCGTCGGGGTGCTCTCCGGCGGTGAGCGGCTGCGCGCGACCCTCGCGTGTGTGCTCTGCGCCGAGCCGGCGCCGCAACTGCTGCTGCTCGACGAGCCGACCAACAACCTGGACCTGGTCAGCGTGGCCCAGTTGGAGAGCGCGCTGTCCGCGTACCAGGGGGCGTTCGTGGTGGTCAGCCACGACGAACGGTTCCTCGCCGAGATCGGCGTGCAGCGCTGGTTGCGGTTGGCCGACGGCCAACTACGGGAGATCAGCGCCCCCGACCGGGGCTGAGCCCCGCATCGGCTGACGTCTGACCGGGCGGAGCGTGCTTTGCCCGGTCAGACGCGGTCGACGAGGTCGGCCAGAGCCCGTCGCACCCTGTCCCGGACCTCGTCCAGGCCCCAGGTGGCGATCTCCGACAGTGGGTGCTCCGCCCGCAACTGACGCACCACCTCCAGCCCGACCAGGTAGCCGCAGCGCTTCGGCAGGTCACCGAGTGGGGAGTCGCGCATCAGGAAGTACGCCGCGTGATGCCGTGGGTCGACGGTGTCCAGATCGGCTGTGATCCGGCCCAGGATTTCCGGCCATCGGCGGCGGCACTCGTCGAGCCACGGTCGGTGGCCCGGCCGGCCGAACCAGAGGTACGCCTCGTCGCCCCGGCCGGGTGTCAGCTCTGCCGAGACCTCGGTGGCCAGGCCCTCGGTGAGCAGCGTGTTCGCCACACCGTGCTCGGGCCAGTCGCGGATCGCCGCGAGCCGGTCGTGCAGCACGTGGGCCACCTCGTGCCGCACCAGCATCCGCCCGTCGTCCGTCCCGTCAAGCTCCTCGACGGCGAGGAAGAGCGCGAACCGGCCGTCGAGCGGCTCTGCCCAGCCGTTGGCCCGGTGCAGGCCCACCATGACCACACACTCCACCGGGTCGGCGTCGCCGCTCCAACCCAGCGCGCGGGACACCGCCGGCACCGCCGTCGGCAGGTCCGCCCGCAGTGCCGCCGACCGGGCGGTCAGGTCGACGTCCGCGCCGGCCAGTCGGCTGAGAACCGTGGCGAGTTCGGGCGGGACGGACCACGCGTGGTCCCGGTCGAGGGTGGCGAAGACCTCCGGGTGACGGTCGAGGTAGCGCGTCCGCCACAGTTCGGGCCGGTGCGACGCGGGGGCGGACGCGGCGCTGCGGGCGTACTCCAGGTAGGCCGGAACCAGGTCGCGGACCCGCAGCGTCGGTCGGACAGCCTCCCCGGCGGGCGTGCTGGCGGTCATCCCGCCATGCTGCCCGACCGGGGCCGGCCGCGCCGACCAGGTGAGCGGGTCAGCTCACGTTGGCCGGGCCGAGGACGCTCTTCAGGTCACCCATCAGCGCGGTCGTCGCCGCCACCCGGAACGGGCCCAGCCGCAGGGTGGTGGTGCGCCCACCGTTCTGGAGTTTGACGTGCACCTCGGTGTCGCCGGGGTGCAGCACCAGGGTTTCCTTGAGTTTCTCCACCAGCGGCGGTGTGCAGCGGTGCACCGGGATGGTGAGGGTGACCGGCTTGTTGGTGGCGCTGGTGCTGACGTCCGGCATGGACATGTCCATCGCCATGATCCGTGGGGTGTCGTCGCGGCGGTCCACCCGACCCTTGACCACCACGATGGCGTCCTCGGCGATGTACTGCCCGATCACCTCGTAGGTGTTGGGGAAGAACAGCGTCTCGACCCCACCGGCCAGGTCCTCCAGGGTGGCCGAGGCCCAGGCACGGCCCTGCTTGGTGACCCGGCGCTGCACCCCGGACAGGATGCCGGCGAGGGTGACCACCGCCCCGTCGGGCACCGCGCCGTCCTCGGCAAGGGAGGCGATGGTGGTGTCGGCGGCCGCGTTGAGGATGTGCTCCAGGCCGAACAGTGGGTGGTCGGAGACGTACAGGCCGAGCATCTCGCGCTCGAAGGCCAGCTTGTCGCGCTTGTCCCACTCGCTGTCGCCGATGACCGGCATCACCGTCGTGCTGCCGGTGTCGGCGTCTCCGAAGCCTGCGCCGAACAGGTCGTACTGACCGACCGCCTCCTTGCGCTTGACATCGGCGTACGCGTCGATGGCGTCCGCGTGCACCGCGAGCAGACCCTTGCGGGGGTGGTCCAGCGAGTCGAACGCACCAGCCTTGATCAAGGATTCGATGGTCTTCTTGTTGCAGACCACCGCGTCCACCTTGGACAGGAAGTCGTAGAAGTCGGCGTAGTCGCCCTTCTCCTCCCGGCACCGCATGATCGAGGCGACCACGTTCGCGCCGACGTTGCGCACGGCGGCCAGACCGAAGCGGATGTCCTTGCCGACCGGGGTGAACGGCCCGGCCGAGGTGTTCACGTCCGGCGGCAGCACCTGGATGCGCATCCGGCGACACTCGGCCAGGTAGAGCGCCATCTTGTCCTTGTCGTCGCCGACGCTGGTCAGCAGCCCGGCCATGTACTCGGCCGGGTAGTGCGCCTTCAGGTACGCGGTCCAGTAGGAGACCAGGCCGTACGCGGCGGAGTGCGCCTTGTTGAAGGCGTAGCCGGCGAAGGGCACCAGGACGTCCCACACCGCCTGGATCGCCTCGTCGGAGTAGCCACGCTCGCGGCAGCCGTCCCGGAACGGGATGAACTCCTTGTCGAGGATCTCCTTCTTCTTCTTACCCATGGCCCGGCGCAGCAGGTCCGCCTGGCCGAGGGTGTAGCCGGCGAGGATCTGCGCGGCGCGCTGCACCTGCTCCTGGTAGACGATCAGGCCGTGGGTGGGCTCCAGGATCTCCCGCAGCGGTTCTTCCAGCTCCGGGTGGATCGGCGTGATCTCCTGGAGCCTGTTCTTGCGCAGCGCGTAGTTGGTGTGTGAGTCGACGCCCATCGGACCGGGTCGGTACAGGGCCAGGACGGCGGAGATGTCCTCGAAGTTGTCCGGCTTCATCAGCCGCAGCAGGGACCGCATCGGCCCACCGTCGAGCTGGAACACGCCCAGGGTGTCACCGCGGGCCAGCAGCTCGTACGCGGCCTTGTCGTCCAGCGGCAGGCCCAGCAGGTCGAGCTTCCGACCGTGGTTCAGCTCGATGTTCTTGACCGCGTCGTCGATGATCGTCAGGTTGCGCAGGCCGAGGAAGTCCATCTTCAGCAGCCCGAGCGACTCGCAGGTCGGGTAGTCGAACTGCGTGATGATCGCCCCGTCGGCGTCCCGCCGGGTCAGCGGGATGTGCTCGATGATCGGCTCGGCGGACATGATGACGCCGGCGGCGTGCACACCGGTCTGCCGGATCAGCCCCTCGATGCCCTTGGCCGTGTCGATCACCTTGCGGACGTCCGGGTCGGAGTCGTACAGGCCGCGGATCTCACCCGCCTCGGCGTAGCGGGGGTGCTTGTTGTCGAAGATGCCGGTGAGCGGGATGTCCTTGCCCATCACCGCCGGTGGCATGGCCTTGGTGATCCGGTCGCCGACCGCGTATGGGAAGCCGAGGACCCGGGCCGAGTCCTTGATCGCGGCCTTCGCCTTGATCGTGCCGAAGGTGGCGATCTGGGCGACCTTGTCCTCGCCCCACTTGTCCGTGACGTACTTGATCACCTCGCCGCGTCGACGCTCGTCGAAGTCGATGTCGACATCCGGCATCGAGACGCGCTCGGGGTTGAGGAACCGCTCGAAGATCAGGCCGTGCTGGATCGGGTCAAGGTCGGTGATGCCCAGCGCGTACGCGACGAGCGACCCGGCGGCGGAACCACGACCAGGGCCCACAGCGATGCCCTGGTTCTTCGCCCACTGGATGAAGTCGGCGACCACCAGGAAGTAGGACGGGAAGCCCATCTGGTTGATGACGCCCAGCTCGTACTCCGCCTGGACGACATGCCCCTCCGGGATGCCGTTCGGGTAGCGGCGGGCCAGACCGGCGAACGTCTCCTTGCGGAACCAGGACTCCTCGGTCTCCCCGTCGGGCACCGGGAAGCGTGGCATCAGGTTGTGGAACTCGAACATGCCGGTCGGGTCGACCTTCTCGGCGACCAGCAGGGTGTTGCGGCAACCCTCCTGCCACAGCTCCGACGAGTCCACCGCGCGCATCTGGTCGGCGCTCTTGATGAAGTAACCGCCACCCTCGAACCGGAACCGGTTGGGGTCGTCGATGTTGCTGCCGGTCTGCACACAGAGCAGCACGTCGTGGGCGGTGGCCTGCGCCTCGTGCGTGTAGTGCGAGTCGTTGGTGACCACCGGCGGGATGTCCAGTTTGCGGGCGATCTCGGTGAGCCCCTCACGGACCCGACTCTCGATGGAGAGGCCGTGATCCATGATCTCCAGGAAGTAGTTTTCCTTGCCGAAGATGTCCTGGTAGCTCGCGGCGACCTTGAGCGCCTCGTCGAACTGGCCCAGCCGCAGCCGGGTCTGCACCGCGCCGGACGGGCAGCCGGTGGTGGCCATGATCCCCTCGGCGTGCTCGGCGATCAGCTCCATGTCCATCCGGGGCCACTTGACGTAGTGCCCCTCCATGGACGCGCGCGAGTTGAGGGTGAACAGGTTCTTCAGGCCCCGCGCGTTCTTCGCCCACATCGTCTTGTGAGTGATCGCGCCGTTACCGGAGATGTCGTCGCTCTTCTGCTCCGGCCGCCCCCACTTGACGCGCGCCTTGTGGTAGCGCGACTCCGGCGCCACGTACGCCTCGACGCCCAGGATCGGGGTGATCCCGGCGGCCATCGCCTGGTTGTAGAAGTCGTTCGCGCCGTGCATGTTGCCGTGGTCGGTGATCGCCACGGCGGACATGCCGAGCCGCTTGGCCTCGGCGAACAGGTCCTTGAGGCGGGCCGCTCCGTCGAGCATCGAGTATTCCGTGTGCACGTGCAGATGCGCGAACGAATCGGCCATGCCTGGCGCCCCCCGGCGGTGTGGATCTTGTTGGTCGGAGCCGACCGGGACCTACCCTACCGAGGTGATCTCGGCGGCTCCACCGTCCGCGCCGACGGTCGTGGCCCTCGTCTCGTCGCGGGGGCGGCAACGATCTCGGCGGCCTCCCGGCTCGATCGGCCGACCACCCTCCCATCGTCGTCCGACCTGCGGACCACACCCGGACGACGGGGACGGATTCTCGCGGCTCGACCACCAACCGGCGTACCTGACCTCCCCGGGTCACCACCCCTCAGCACGCAGCCGCCCCACATCGGCGAAGTCAACCTCGCCGGTCGCGTCATCGACAACGAGCGGAATGTTGCCCAGCATGATCTCGCGGACGTCGTTCGACTCGACGTATGCCTTCCCGTTGTAGGGAAACAACCAGCCCTCCCCCATCCTCCGCACCGCGTCATCGACGATCACGATCTCGTGCGAGAACCGACGCCGCATGTCCTCGTCCAGAAACCGCTCGGCCAACACCCGGGCCTCTTCACGCGTCATCTGGGCCCCTCATCCATGAACCACACGTACGGGACCTTGTCACACCGGGACGACCCCGGCTACCGACACCACGTCCCCTCGACGCGAGGAATGAGCCTAGGCTCGGAGGATGGCGAGGTACTACGACGTGCACCCGGAGAACCCCCAGCCCCGGATCATCGGCCAGGTCGCCGACCTGATCCGCGGTGGTGGGCTGGTCGCCTACCCGACGGACTCCTGCTATGCCCTGGGCATCCAGCTGGGCAACCAGGACGGGCTGGACCGAATCCGCCAGGTCCGCCACCTCGACGACCGGCACCACTTCACGCTGGTCTGCCGGGACTTTGCGCAGCTCGGCCAGTTCGTCCGGATCAGCAACGCGGTCTTCCGGCTGGTGAAGGCGTCCACCCCGGGCAGCTACACCTTCATCCTGCCGGCCACCAAGGAGGTGCCCCGCCGGATGCTGCACCCGAAGAAGCGCACCGTCGGGGTGCGCGTACCCCGGCACACCGTCACCCAGGCGCTGCTGGCCGAGCTGGCCGAGCCGCTGGTGTCGAGCACCCTGGTCCTGCCCGGCGACGACGAGCCGATGACCCAGGGGTGGGAGATCAAGGAACGGCTCGACCACCAGCTCGACGCGGTGCTCGACGCCGGCGACTGCGGCAAGGAGCCGACGACCGTGATCGACCTGTCCGGCCCGGAGCCGGAGATCCTGCGCCGGGGTGCCGGAGACGTGTCCCGCTTCGAGTAACGCGTCGGGTGCCGGACCGTACCGGGGCGCGACGGCCGCACCGGTCGTACGCTCGGGGATCGGCACCGGCGAGCATTGGACACCCGGCATGCCCGACGTGGACGACATCGACGCGCTGGCCCGGTCCGCCGGGCACGGCGACCCGGCGGCGCTGGACGCCCTGCTGCTCGCGGTACGCCCCGAGGTGCTGCGGCTGTGCGCACGCTTCCTGCCCAACCGGGAGGACGCCGAGGAGGCCTGCCAGGACACCCTGCTGGCGCTGGCCAACGGGATCACCCGGTTCGAGGGGCGCTCCTCGTTTCGCACCTGGCTGCACCGCCTGACGGCCAACCGGGCCCGCTCGACGTACCGCACGCTGCGCCGCCGCTGGCGGTTGGAGGCCGGCGGTGTACCCGTGCCCGAGCAGGCCGACCCGCGACGGACCAGCGTGGTCGCGGGCACCCGCCTCGACCTGCTCGACGCCTTCGACGCGGTCCGCCCCGACCTCGCCGAGGTGGTTGCCCTGCGCGACGTCCTCGGGCTGAGTTATCCCGAGATCGCGGCGCTGCTCGACGTGCCGGTGGGCACCGTGAAGTCCCGGCTGCACCTGGCCCGGCGGCAGGTCCGGCAACGACTCGGCGCCGAATGAGCCCCGCCGCGCGACTCCCGTGGATCCGCCGGCTCCTCGCCGGTGGCGTCGCCCTCGTGGCCGCCGTGGCGGTCGCGGCCTGCGGCGGCACCGACGCGGTCGCGCCGCTGCCCGTGCAACCACCCGCCGAGTCCCGACCGTCGCCGACCCCCTCGGCGATCCCCGCGCCCACCGCATCTCCGTCCCGACCGCCGCCGACCAGCGGGCGTCCGATCGCGGCACCGCCCGCACCGACCACTGCCAGGGGTACGCCGCACCGCCCGGCCGTCACGTCGACCGGGCCGACCACGAGCTGCCAGGGCGCCGTGCGCTACGACCTGCCGCTGGCCGAGACCGAGCTCGAACTGCTGCGGTCCCTCTGCTTCGCCGCCGGCGCGGTGCTGCGGATCCAGGGCATCGGCCCCGGCCTGGTCACCGTCGACCGCCCGGAGCTGGTCTCGCAGCACTACGAGGCCGGCGTGGTGGACATCCGGTTCGTCCGCCCCGGCACCGTCGACGTCGCGATCCCCCAGCAGGACCGGGAGCACACCATCACCGTGGTGGTCCGCTAGCCCGCCGCGATCTGACCGGCCCGCGCATGGTCGCCCGTCACCACGGAGCGCCGTTCAGCGCACCCGCACGCCGGCGAGCAGCCCGTCCACGAAGTCGGGTCCGCCGTCCAGCGGTGGCACGACCTGCACGTACACCAGAGCGCCGCGGGCGGGATGCAGGCCGGCCGACTCGACGATCCGCGGCCGGTCCCGGTCGCAGCGGTACGCCACCACGGTCCACTCGACGCCCGCCTGGCGGGTGGTGCGCACCGGCGCGGACGTGCAGTCCCCGTGTGTGCGCTCGGCCAGGAACCTGGCGGGCGTGGTGCGCGCCGCCGTGCTGACGGAGACGCCGACGAACGCGCCGGGCACCCCGGGGTCGGCGGCCCAGCGGCGGGGCTGCGGCGACATCACCAGCGCCGGTTCCGCTTCGCCGTCGGCGTCGTACTGACCGGCCCAGGTCGCCCCGGTGGCCGACCAGCCGTCCGGCAACGTCACCGTGAGCGGTCCGGCGGTGTAGGTGTCGCGTTCGGCCCCGGTGCCGCCCGGCTCGGCGCCCACCACGGCGACGGCCGCGACGGCCGCCCCGGCCAGCAGCATCCGGTACGGGCGACGGGCCATCGGCGACGACTGCCGGACGGGATCGGTGGCCCGGTCGAGCGCGGTGTGCAGCGCGGCGGCGTCGGGATAGCGGTCGGCGGGCCGGTGAGCGGTGGCCCGGACGAGCACCGCCGCCACCCGCGCCGGCACGCCGTCGCGCAGTCGCAGGGCGCCAGCCGATCTGGGCGGGTCTGGCCCGGGGGCGGCGGCGAGCAGGCGGATCCCGAGCCGTCCGAGCCCGTACACGTCGGCGCGGGTGTCGATCACCGCGCCCGGGTCGTCCTGCTCCGGCGCCATGTAGCCGGGCGTACCGGCCCGGGCGGTGAGGCCGGAGGCGGCGGCGAGCGCCTTGGCGAGACCGAGGTCGGCGATCAGCACCCGCTCGGCGCCGGAGGGCGACCCGGTGGATTCCGCGCCGGAGGGCGCCGGAGTGGAGTGGAACAGGATGTTGCCGGGGGTGAGGTCGCGGTGCACGACGCCGTGGCGGTGCAGCACGCTCACGCCCGCGCAGATCTCGCCGAGCAGGCGCAGCGCCGCAGGCACGGAAATCTCAGCGAGAGCCAGCCGGTCCCGGAGGCTGCCCCCGTTCGCCCAGCCCAGCACGGCGTACGGCCGTCCGTCGGGCAGCTCACCGACGGCGTGCACCCGGACCAACCGCTCGTGCTCCAGCCGGCGCAGCAGCCGGGCCTCGTCTCGGAAGCGTTCCCGGACCCGCAGGTCGTGGCTCCAGTTCTCGGCCAGCACCTTGATCGCCACGTACCCGTCGAGCACCGGGTCGTAGCCCAGCCAGACGGTCGCGAACGATCCGACGCCCAGCAGCCGCTCGATGGAGTAGGGCCCGATCCGTTGCGGAGCCGTCACCGCGTCACCCCCGGCCAGCACGGTCGGTCGGCGTCTCTCTGCACAGTAGACCGGGCTGGTCGGAAAGCCGACGAACCGTTGGGCCGGGCGCGGTGACTAACAGGGCAGAGACCCATCACCGAAGGAGCGCACGATGAACCGACCCTCGATCCTCCTCACCACCGCCGCGCTGGCGCTCGGCACACTCGTCCCGCTGATCGGCGCCGGTCCGGCCTCGGCGGCTCCGGTGTCGGGCGGCACCGCGCCGGCTTCGACGCGCGGACCACTCGCCACGGCCGGGCACAGCCACCCGCAGGTGCTCGGCGTCGGCGGCGCCGGGGCGTACCGGATCGGCGCCGACCTGGCGGCGCTCACCGCGGCCGGGCGCATCGGCTGGACGGCGACGGCCTGTGGCGGGGTGGTGCACGCCGGCGTGACCGGTTCCTGGGCCGGGGTGCTCATCCTGGCCTTCCGCGACGGCCGGCTGGTGGAGGTCGGTACGGCCACCGCGCCGCCACGATCCCCCGCCGGCGCGATGGTCGGCATGTCCTTCGACGAGTTGGAGGGCATCTACGGCCGGCGGGGTTCGCTGATCCGCAACGACGCCGGGGACGCCGAGGCTTACCTCGTACGGGTCGGCTCACGGGTCGAGCTGTTCACCGGGCATCCGATCCGGCCGGGCGTGGGCTACTTCCAGGTCGGCCCGGCCAGCTTCGTCGAGCGGAACTTCCGGCAGGGCTCGACCTGCTGATCCGTGTCAGATCTCGGGGCGTCCGGCCCGTGCCGGGCGCCCCTCGTGCTGCCCGGCATGGCCACCCGTCCAGCGCATCTGTGAGCGACACGATGCTATTGGCGTAGACAACACTGTGTGCCACACAGTATGGTGTGACACATGGTTAGCGAGGACGTTCTACGGACGCACCTGCAGGAGTTGCGTCGAGGCACCGTCGTGGTGGCCAGCCTGGTCGCGTTGCGCCGACCGGACTACGGCTACGCACTGCTGCAACGGCTCACCGACCACGGCTTCCCGGTCGACGCCAACACGCTCTACCCGCTGCTGCGCCGCCTGGAGGACCAGGGGCTGTTGACCAGCGAGTGGAACACCGCGGAGAGCCGGCCGCGCAAGTTCTACCGGACCAGCGACGAGGGCGAGTCGATGCTGACCCGGCTCCTCGACGACCTCGCCGCCGTACAGACCTCCATCACCGGGCTGATCCAAGGAGTCGACCGATGAACACCCTGACCGACCGTTATCTCGCCGCCACCCTGCGCTCGGTGCCCAGCCAGCGCCGGGACGAGATCGCCAGCGAGCTGCGCGCCTCGATCGAGGACATGATCGAGGATCGGACCGGCGGCGGCCAGGACACCTCCACCGCCGAGCGGGAGGTCCTCACCGAGCTGGGCAACCCCGACCTGCTGGCCGCCCGGTACGCCGACCGCCGACTCCAGCTCATCGGCCCGACCTACTACCTGGTCTGGCTGCGGCTGCTGAAGGTGCTGCTCAGCTTCATCCCGGCGCTCGTCGGCACGATCGTCGCGATCGTCGACGTGGCAGACGGCAAGGGCTTCGGGGCCATCGGGACAGGCATCGTCACCGCCATGCAGGTGGCCGTGCAGATCGCCTTCTGGCTCACCGTGACCTTCGCCCTCATCGAGCGCTTTCAACCCGTCTCCAGCCTGCCCGAGTGGACCGTCGACCAACTGCCGGACGTTCCCGCACGCAAGGACATCTCCCTCGCCGACACCATCGCGTCGGTGGCCATGCTGGTGGTGACCATCGGCTACCTGCCCTTCCAGCACTACCAGTCCTGGGTGCACGAGACCGACGGCGGCAACATCCCGATCCTCGACCCGGCGCTGTGGTCGTTCTGGTTGCCGGCGCTGATGGCGGTGCTGGTGGCCGACGTGGTGTTCGAGATCGTCAAGTACCGGATCGGGCACTGGACCTGGGCCCTGTTCGGGGTGAAGGCCCTGCTCAGCCTGGCGTTCTCGGTGCCGGTGGTGTGGCTGGCGCTCACCGACCGACTGCTCAACCCGGCCCTGGGCGATCGACTGAGCTGGCTGGCGGAAGGGGACAACCGGAACACCCTCGGCGCCGTCATCGCCCTCGGCACCGCAGTGGTGCTGGTCTGGGACCTGATCGACACCGCCACCAAGGGCCGTCGTCACGCAGCGAGAGCGTGACCGGCAGCCGACCAGGCAGCCCGGCGCGGACCCCGCGCCGGGCTGCCGCCCGTTCACCAGAGGAGGCCACCGGCGGTCAGACCGGCGAGCGGCCGTGGCGGTTGGTGTGGCCGACGTGGCATCGTTCCTGGATGACCGTGGCACAGCGTGACGAGTGGCGTCGCCCGGGTCCGACGCCGGAGCAGCGCCGCAACGACCTCTGGCTCGGCCTCGGGGTGACCGCGCTGGCCCTGGTGAGCCTCACCCTGGCCCGCAGCACCGGGGCGTTCCTGCTGGGTCCGCCGCCGTCCGGGCCGGAGCAGCTGTTCTGGACCGTCGCGGTGACCGTGCCGCTGATCTGGCGGCGACGCTGGCCGGCCGCGACCCTGATGATCATCTCGGTGGCTTTCATCGCCGCGCAGGCGCGCTCGGCCCCGGAGACCCAGTTCTCCTCGTGGGCCCTGTTCTGCGCCCTCTACACGGTGGGCGCCTGGGGACAGGACCGTCAGCGGTCCCGCAGGCTGCGGATCGGCGTGATCGCCACGATGTTCGCCTGGCTGGGGATCTACTACGCGGTGTCCATCGACCACATCCCGCCCGGCGCCTTCGCCGACGCCGTCGGGCCGGTGCCACCGGTGCTCGCCGCGATGGTCACCGGCGTCCTGGTCAACGTGCTGGTCTTCGGTTTCGCGTACTTCTTCGGCGAGACCGCCTGGGTCGCCGCGCGCCGCGAGCACGAGCTGCGGACCCAGGCCGAGGACCTGCGCCGGTCCCAGGCCGAGGCTCGGGAACGGGCGGTGCTCGGCGAACGGGTCCGGATCGCCCGGGAGCTGCACGACGTGGTCGCCCACCACGTGTCGGTCATGGGGGTGCAGGCGTCCGCCTGCCGCCGGGTCTTCGACCGCGACCCTGGCAAGGCCCGCACAGCCCTCACCGCAATCGAGCAGAGCGCCCGCACCGCCGTCGACGAGCTGCGTCGGATGCTCGGCGTGCTGCGGGCCCCCGCCAACGCCGACGCCGAGCAGCCGGCGACCGGCGGCGTCGAACGGATCGGCGAGCTGGTCGAGCGGGCCCGAACCGCGGGCCTGACGGCAACCCTCGGGGTGTACGGCGACGCGGTCGCGTTGCCCGAGTCGGTCTCGCAAGCGGCCTACCGGGTGACGCAGGAGGCGGTGACCAACACCCTGAAGCACGCCGGAGCGAACGTGTTGGACGTGCGGGTCCGGTACCTGGCCCGCGAGGTGGAGGTTGACGTGACCGACGACGGACGAGCTGGCCGCCGGGTCAACGCCCTCGGGCTGGGCCTGATCGGAATGCACGAACGGGTCAGCGCCCACGATGGCGACCTGGAGGCCGGGCCGCGCGCCGGTGGCGGCTGGCGGGTACGCGCCCGCTTCCCACTGCCGGCAGCGGCGGACCCGCCGGTCGGCGCGCAGCGGGCGCCGAGCGACGAACAGCAGCCGGTCGTCGACACGGCGCGTTCGGCATGAGCTCCGCACCGACCGGCGAGCCGTCGGCCCCGGGTCCGACCGTCCGGGTGCTGCTCGCCGACGACCAGCACCTCGTCCGCACCGGCTTCCGGGTCATCCTCGAGGTGGAGGACGACATCGAGGTGGTCGGCGAGGCGGCCGACGGCGAACGGGCCGTCACCATGACCCGAGCCACCCGCCCGGACGTCGTACTCATGGACGTGGAGATGCCCGGGATGGACGGCCTGGAGGCCACCCGGCAGATCACCGCCGACGGGCCCGGGGGGCCGGCGGTGCTGATCCTCACGACCTTCGACCGGGACGACTATCTCTTCGCCGCGCTGCGGGCCGGCGCCAGTGGCTTCCTGCTGAAGAACGGCACGCCGGAGGAGCTGATCGAGGCGATTCGTGTGCTGGCCAGGGGCGACGGCCTGCTCGCCCCGGAGATCACCCGGCGGGTGATCTCCACGTTCGCCCGTCCCGGTGACCCGGCGGGCACCGCCCACCGGGGACCGGAGGCCGACGCCGCGCTGGCCGGGCTGACCCCGCGGGAACGGGAGGTGCTGGTGCTGCTCGCCGGTGGGTCGAGCAACGCCGAGATCGCCGCGAGCATCCACCTGGGCGAGGCGACGGTGAAGACGCACGTGAGTCGGGTGCTGGCCAAACTGGGCCTGCGCGACCGGGTCCAGGCGGTGGTGTTCGCGTACGAGAACGGGGTGGTCCGGCCCGGCGGGTGACCGCCATCCGTCGTAGGACGGACCCACCCGTTCAACCGTCGGGCGGACGGCGTGACACCGCATTCGATCTAGCGTGGATGCGTGACCAGAACGCTTCGCCTCGACGGCGTCGACCGCAGTTTCGGCGACCGGCAGGTGCTCAAGAACGTGTCCTTCGAGGTGGCCGCCGGCCGGATGACCGGCTTCGTCGGCGCCAACGGCGCCGGCAAGACCACCACCATGCGGATCATCCTGGGTGTGCTGTCCGCCGACGCCGGCGAGGTGAGCTGGGGCGGCACGACGCTGACCCGGCAGGACCGCCAGCGCTTCGGTTACATGCCGGAGGAGCGCGGCCTCTACCCCAAGATGACCACCCGGGAGCAGGTGACCTACCTGGGCAGGCTGCACGGCCTGGACGCACCGGCGGCTCGGCGCGCCACCGACACCCTGTTGGAACGGGTCGGGCTCGGTGCGCGCGGCGACGACCTGCTGGAGACGCTGTCGCTGGGCAACCAGCAGCGGGCCCAGATCGCCGCCGCGCTGGTGCACGACCCCGAGGTGCTGGTGCTCGACGAGCCGTTCTCCGGTCTCGACCCCCTCGCCGTCGACACCGTCGTCACAGTGCTGCGGGAACGCGCCTCGGCCGGAGCGCCGGTGCTCTTCTCCAGCCACCAGCTCGACGTCGTGGAGCGCCTCTGCGACGACCTGGTGATCATCGGCGACGGGGTGATCCGCGCCGCCGGCAGCCGGCAGCAACTGCGCGACTCGTACACAGTGCCCCGCTACGAGCTGGTGGTGGCCGGCGACGCCGGCTGGGTACGCGACCACCCAGGGGTCACCCTGGTCGAACTGGACGGTGCTCGAGTCGTCTTCGACCTGCCGGCCGGCGCCGACGAACAGCCCGTACTGCAGGCGGCCCTCGCCCGCGGCCCGGTGCGCGCCTTCCGCCCGGTCAGCCCCTCGCTCACCGAGATCTTCCGAGAGGTCACCCAGTGAACGTCACCCAGGCCACCCGGCTGGTCGCCGAACGCGAGATCCGCGTCAAACTCCGCGACCGCACCTTCCTGTTCGGCACCCTCTTCTTCCTGCTGATCGCGGCGGCGGGCACCATCCTGCCGCCGCTGCTCTCCGGCGGTCCGGACACTGTGGCCGTCACCCAGGAGGCAGCCGGGCCGCTGCGGGACGCCGGACTCGACGTTCGCGTGGTCGCCGACGACCGGGCCGCCGAGCAGGCCGTCCGCGACGGTGACGTGGACGCAGCGGTGGTCTCCGGTCCGAAGGTTCTCGCGATGGACGAGTCCCCCACCGACGTGGTCCAGGCGCTGAGCACCTCGCCGCCGGTGCAGTTGCTCGACCCGGACGCGGTCGACCCGGTGGTGGCGTTCCTGGTGCCGTTCGTCTTCGCGTTCGTCTTCTTCATCACGTCGCAGACCTTCGGCCTGCAGATCGCGCAGAGCGTCACCGAAGAGAAGCAGACCCGCATCGTGGAGATCCTGGTCGCGGCGGTGCCGGTGCGGGCGTTGCTGGCCGGCAAGGTGGTGGCCGGCGGCATCCTGGCGTTCGCACAGATCGCGCTCATCGCCGTGGTGGCGGTGCTCGGCATGCAGATCGGCGACAGCGGCGGCCTGCTCAGCCTGCTCGCCCCGGCGATCGGCTGGTTCGTGCCGTTCTTCCTGCTCGGTTTCGTGCTGCTCGCCGCGATGTGGGCGGCAGCCGGCGCGCTGGCCAACCGGCAGGAGGACATCGCCGCCGTGTCGACGCCCGTGCAGCTCGCCGTCATGCTGCCGTTCTTCGCGGTGATCTTCCTGAACGACAACGCCACGGCGATGCGGGTGCTGTCGTACCTGCCGTTCTCGTCGCCGACGGCCATGCCCCTGCGGCTTTTCACCGGTGACGCGGCCACCTGGGAACCGATCGTCTCGCTGGTCATCCTGCTGGTCGCCGCCGGAGCGTTCGTGATCGCCGGGGCCCGGGTCTACGAGGGTTCACTCCTGCGCACCAACGGCCGGACCTCGCTGCGCGCCGCCTGGCGGGAGCGCGAGACGATCGGTTGAGTCGACGGTTCGCCCAACGCGGGCGCCGGTGTCCTGACGGATGCCGGCGCCCGCCGCCGTACGGGCCCGTTCCGAGCGCTCAGCGGGCGGGCGGCACCTGGTCCCAGCCGGTGGGCAGCGGGGGCACCGACCAGGCCGGGTCGGGGTGCCATTGCGCCCACGCCGGGTCCCACCAACGCTCGCTCGCGTCGAGCAGCGCCGCGATCCGGTCACCCTCGGCCTGGATCGCGTCAGCCATCCCGGGGTAGCGCCCCTCGACGAGGCGCTGGGCGAACATCTCCACGTCCTTCCAGACGTACCGGTCGGCGTCCGCGCCCCACCACAGGTCAAGCTCGTGGTCGAGGGTGTCCACCCCGATCGGCGTACGCCGCACCGGGTCCTGCAGGTTGAAGTACCAGCCGGCGAAGTCACGCCCCGGCCCCGTCCAGAACACGTCGACCGAGTGCGCCTCGCCGGGGCGTTGCAGCATCAGCTTGCCGTGGCCGGACCAGGAGCGGTGCCCGGCGGTCTCCCACGGGTGCCGTCCGCACGGAAAGACGCCGGTCTCCGGGAAGCCGAACTCGGCCCCCGGTGGAAGGTAGAGGGCGAGCAGGTCGGGCGAGTCCTGGACGCAGATCGTCGGGCAGGCGAACCAGACCTCGCCCCGCAGCACCTCACGGCGCACCACCGTGTCACCTGGCGCGAACCGGTCTGCCGCCACTTCCCACCTCCACGTTCGACGCCATCCCTGGTCCACCCGGCTTTGCGAAAGTCGGGGTGTCCCAGCGCGCGGGACACCCCGACCTCCGTGGTTCCGAGTGGACCGTTCTCAGGCGTCGACCGCCGCCATCACGTCGTCGCTGATGTCGAAGTTCGCGTAGACGTTCTGCACGTCGTCGCAGTCTTCCAGGACGTCGATCAGCTTGAAGATCTTGCGGGCGCCCTCTTCGTCCAGCGGGATGTTCATGCTGGGGATCAGGGAGGACTCCGCCGACTCGTACTCGATGCCGGCGTCCTGCAGCGCAGTCCGCACCGGGACCAGGTCGGTCGGCTCGGAGACCACCTCGTACGCCTCACCGAGGTCGTTGACCTCCTCGGCGCCGGCGTCGAGGACGGCCATCATCACGTCGTCCTCGCTGGTGCCCTCCTTGGGCACGATCACCACACCCTTGCGGGAGAACATGTACGACACCGAGCCGGCGTCGGCGAGCGAGCCGCCGTTGCGGGTCAGCGCGGTCCGCACCTCGGTGGCCGCCCGGTTGCGGTTGTCGGTGAGGCACTCGATGAGCATGGCCACGCCGTTCGGGCCGTACCCCTCATACATGATCGTCTGCCAGTCGGCGCCGCCCGCTTCCAGGCCGGAGCCGCGCTTGACGGCGCGGTCGATGTTGTCGTTCGGCACCGAGCTCTTCTTCGCCTTCTGGATCGCGTCGAAGAGAGTCGGGTTGCCGGTGGGGTCGCCGCCGCCGATCCGCGCGGCCACCTCGACGTTCTTGATCAGCTTGGCGAACATCTTGCCGCGCTTGGCGTCGATGACGGCCTTCTTGTGCTTGGTCGTCGCCCACTTTGAGTGGCCGGACATCTTCTACCTCCGTTGCTACCCGCCGTCTGCATCGACCGCACCGCTCACGCCCCACTCCCGCCGGCGCACGCGGAGGTGCCGGTCAGCTCTGGCGGAAGCCTGGCGGGCAGATGGCCCTGCCGAATCTCCGCAATCCTACCGACGTCCCCCGGGTCGCTGTCATGCACCGCGCGCGGCGACTCCGCCCCGTCCCCCCAGACCGGGGCAGACGGGACGAAATCCGCGATGAGCTACGACCCCAACAGCGCACGATCTGCCGGACGAAGCACCCGCGACCAGGTCACGACCTCGGCGAGCATCGTGGACAGCTCCGCTTCCCGACCGTCACCCGGCGCGAAGCGGCCGGCGGTCCGGTCACCAGGGTCGGCTCCGGTGAAGTCGAAGTCAGTGAAGATCGACAGCGCCACTCCGGTCGGCGCCACCACCGTCCGCACCTCGGTCAGAATCGCCCGCAGGTGATCGGCGGCCCGGGTGCCGCCCTGCACGCCGTAGCTCAGCACACCGGCCACCTTGTCGGTCCACTCCGCGTACAGGAAGTCGATGCCGTTCTTGAGGGCTGCCGGTATCGAGCGGTTGTAATCCGGGGTGACGAAGACGAAGGCGTCGCAGCCGTCCACCACCTCCGCCCACCGCCGGGTGTGCGGATGCCGGTAGTCGCCGAACAGCGCCGGCACCGGCTCGTCCAACAGTGGTAATGCCTGTTCGGCGAGGTCCACCAGTGTGAAGACGGCGTCCCCGGCGCGTACCGCCTCGTGCCGCTCGGCCACCTCCATGACCCAACGGGCGACCGCCGCGCCGCGCCGACCCGGGCGGGTGCTGCCCACGATCACACCGATCCGCAGCGGTCCTGTGCTCTGCGCGTTTCTCATGCCCCCGATCCTGCGAGCCACGCGGCGGCGGGGGGAGACCGCCGCGAGGATGGCCCTGCCAGGGCCACCCACCGGCCGACGCCGACTGCCAGACTGGCTCGGTGATGGACGGAGAGCTCGGCGCCTTCCTGCGCAGTCGCCGCGAAGCGCGGCGGCCGGCCGAGGTTGGCCTCCCCGAGGGCCCCCGCCGACGCACCCCCGGGCTGCGCCGGGCCGAGCTGGCGACGTTGGCGCAGGTCAGCGTGGAATACCTGACCCGACTGGAACAGGGCCGCGACACCCGACCATCGCCGGAGATCCTCGCCGCGCTCGCCGACGCGCTGCGCCTGGACAGCGCCGACCGGGAACACCTGCGGCAACTCGCCTCAGCTCAGCACGCCCGACAGCTCTGCTCGGGTGACCGGCCGACGGTGTCCCGCACCGTCCGGCCCACGGTCCGCGCCATGCTCGACGCGCTGCGCGACACCCCGGCGTACGTGCTGAACCGGCTCGGCGACGTGCTGGCCTGGAATGAGCCATTCGACGTGCTCGCCCGCCCGCTCGGCCTGCTGGACGGGTCGCGACCGAACCTGGTCTGGTTCGTGCTGACCGACGAGCGAGCCCGCTCGCACTATCCGCAGTGGTCGGCGCTGGCCGACCAGCAGGTCGCGGAGCTGCACCTGCTGCGCCGGGGCGATCCGACCAGCGACGCCTTCGCCGAGCGGCTGGCCCGTACGGTGGGCGCGCCGTTCGTCGACCGTTGGCGGCAGCGACCGGTCACCGCCGCGCGTACCGGTCTGCTGACGGTGCGCCATCCGGCGGCGGGGCTGTTGCGCCTCAACGTCGAGACCCTGGAGCTGGCCGATGCCGACCCGCAGCGCCTGGTGGTGCAGTTGCCCGCCGACGCCGCCACGGCGATCGCGCTCGACCAGCTGGCCGGCCGCCGCCCGGGGCAGCTCCGGGCGGTCGCCGGCTGAGCAACGGGGCACGCGTCAGCAGGCGGCGCGCACCAGGTCCACGAAGTACGCGTGCACGCGCAGGTCACCGGTCAGCTCCGGGTGGAACGAGGTGGCCAGCAGGTTGCCCTGCCGGACGGCCACGATCCGGTCGGCGGCCGGGCCGTCGGTCACCGTCCCGATCACCTGGACGCCGGCACCGACCCGCTCGACCCAGGGCGCGCGGATGAACACCGCGTGGAACGGCTCCCCCGGCACCCCGGTGATCTCCACCGGTGCCTCGAACGAGTCGACCTGCCGGCCGAACGCGTTGCGCCGGACGGTCATGTCGATGCCGGCGAAGCCCCGCTGGTCCGGTCGACCGTCCAACACCACCCTCGCCAGCATGATCATGCCCGCGCAGGATCCGTAGACCGGCATGCCATCGGCGATCCGCTTGTCGATCGGCTCGCGCATCTCGAAGATGTCGGTGAGTTTGCTGATGGTGGTGGACTCGCCCCCGGGGATGACCAGGCCGTCGACCGCGTCCAGCTCGGTCGGACGCCGGACCGGGCGGGCGTCCGCGCCCGCCGCGGCCAGTGCCGCGACGTGCTCGCGGACGTCCCCCTGGAGCGCGAGAACGCCGATCACGGGTGCCGTCACGTTCACACAGTTCCTCTCCGGTTCACGCCGCCTGAAGGAGCGCTCACCAGCCGCGCTCGGCCAGGCGGTGCGGCTGCGGGATCTCGTCGACGTTGATGCCGACCATCGCCTCGCCGAGACCCCGGGAAACCTTGGCCAGCACGTCCGGGTCGTCGTGGAAGGTGGTGGCCTTGACGATCGCGGCGGCCCGCTGGGCCGGGTTGCCGGCCTTGAAGATGCCGGAACCGACGAAGACGCCCTCCGCGCCGAGCTGCATCATCATCGCCGCGTCGGCCGGAGTGGCGATCCCGCCGGCGGTGAACAGCACCACCGGCAGCTTGCCGCTCTCGGCGACCTCCTTGACCAGGTCGTACGGGGCCTGCAGCTCCTTGGCCGCGACGTACAGCTCGTCGGTCGGCAGCGAGGACAGCCGGGCGATCTCCTGGCGGATCTTCCGCATGTGGGTGGTGGCGTTGGAGACGTCACCGGTGCCGGCCTCACCCTTGGAGCGGATCATGGCCGCGCCCTCGGTGATCCGGCGCAGCGCCTCGCCCAGGTTGGTCGCGCCGCAGACGAAGGGCACCGTGAAGGCCCACTTGTCGATGTGGTTCGCGTAGTCGGCCGGGGTCAGCACCTCGGACTCGTCGACGTAGTCCACGCCGAGCGACTGGAGGATCCGCGCCTCGACGAAGTGACCGATGCGGGCCTTGGCCATCACCGGGATGGAGACCGCCTCGATGATCCCGTCGATCATGTCGGGGTCGCTCATCCGGGACACCCCGCCCTGCGCGCGGATGTCGGCGGGCACCCGCTCCAGGGCCATCACCGCGACGGCGCCGGCGTCCTCAGCGATCTTGGCCTGCTCGGCGTTGACCACATCCATGATCACGCCGCCCTTGAGCATCTCGGCCATGCCACGCTTCACGCGGGCGGTGCCGACGACGGGGGCGGTACCGGTGTTCGAGACGGTGTTTTCGGGCACGGGTCATCGCTCCTTGGACGGGCTCCTGGGGTGGCAGCGAAAATGCTACGCGCGGCTCAACGCCGCACCGACAGCCAATCAGACCCCCGGTGGCCTGCTCTGTGGCACCGATCACCGCCCCACCGGGTCAGCTCGCGGGCACGTCCGCGGGCACCGTCAGGGTCGGGTCGTCGATGTCGAAGTAGCGCGGCCACTCCCGACCCCGCCCCATCCGCAACAACCGCACCAGCGGTCGGCTGCGCGCCGAACGGGCGTCCCGCACCAGGTCGGTGTGCACCTGGCGGGACAGCGCGAGCCGGCGACTGGCGGCGATGACCGCCCCGCAGTCCGGATCGCCCGGATCCAACGGGACGGAACGCAGCTGCCGGGTCAGGTCGTTCTCCGCCGCCTCCCGCTCGTCCGGGCTGGCGTCCAGGGCGATGCGGGCCGCCGCGTACAGCTCCACGCCGAAGCGCCGCTCGGCCAGCACGGCCGCCGCGGCCGCCCGGCGCAGCAGGTGGGCGTCGAGAGCCCGGGCCGCCAGCTCCGCGCGGCTCTGCAACCTCTCGACCCGGCCGGCGGTCCAGATGAGGTACGCCGCGACCAGCCCCACGACCACGCTCGCGGCCACCACCCACCACATGTGCGGCATCGTAGTGCTGCTCCGTTTCAGCTCCGAGTGGGTGCGGTCACGCCGGGACAACCCGTCGCTGTCGCACCATCCGTCACACCGGTCAGCCCAGCCCCACCCATTCCTGGTCGATGACCCGCCCGTCGGTTGCTTCGATCGCCGCTGCGTATACCTCCAGAACGCGGCGAGCAACCACGGGCCAGTCGAAATTCGCCACGACCTGATCCCCGCAGGCGGTCAGTGCGGCCCGACCCGCCGGGTCGTCCAACAGCTCGGCCAGGGCGTTGCGCAGCCCCGCCGGGTCACCGGTGGGAAAGAGCCGGCCCGCACGCCCACCGTCGAGCACCCGCCGGAACGCGTCCAGGTCGCTGGCGACGACTGTCGTACCGGCTGCCAACGCCTCGGTGAGGATCATGCCGAAGGACTCGCCGCCGGTGTTCGGTGCCACGTAGAGGTGCACGCTGCGCAGCATCCGCGCCTTGTCCGGTTCCGTGACCAGGCCGAGGAACGTGACGCGCTCGTGCAGGTCGGGCGGGAACTGGTCGTACAGGTCGTCGGGAGCACCCGGGCCGGCGACGAGCAGCCGTAGCCCCGGCCTGGTGGCGGCCAGCGCCACGAACGCGTCGCGCAGCACCGGGAAGCCCTTTCGCGCCTCGGTGAACCGGCCCAGGAAGCCCAGCGTGCCGCCGGAGCCCGGGGCGCACTCACCGGGCCAGCCCGGCAACGGCTCGACGTCGGCAAACTTCGCCACCGCCACCCCGTTGGGGATCTCCACCGCGCCGCCGTCCATGTGCTCGACCTGCACCTTGCGGGCCAGCGCGCTGACCGCGATCCGGGCGGTGATCCGCTCCAACACGATCTGGAGCACACCCTGCGCCGCCGCCAACACCCGCGAACGGGTCATCGCGGTGTGGAACGTGGCCACCACCGGGCCGCGAGCGGAGAGCACGGCCAGCAGCGACAGGCTCAGCGTGAGCGGCTCGTGCACGTGCAGCACGTCGAAGTCGCCATTGGTGATCCAACGCCGGACCCGGGCCGTCGAGACCGGGCCGAACGCGATCCGGGCCACCGATCCGTTGTACGGCAGCGGCATGGCACGGCCGGCGGACACCACGTACGCCGGCAGCGGTGAATCCTCATCGGCCGGGGCGAGCACGCTGACCTCGTGGCCGAGCGCGATCAGCGCCTCGGCGAGGTCCATGACGTGGTTCTGCACCCCGCCGGGGACGTCGAAGGAGTACGGGCACACGATGCCGATCCGCATGCGTCAGCGCCCCCTGTCCGTGACCGTGGGACACCATCCCGGCGCGCCCGCCTCGCTCACGGCTGCGGGGCTCCGCTGCGCTGCACTCCTCGCGCTCACCGTGCCCACCACCCCCTCAGACCTGCCCGGAGGCCGACGAGGGCAGCTCCGTGCCGTCCCCCGTCCTCCGCTGGTCCAGCCACATCCGCTGCAACATGTGCCAGTCTTCCGGATGCCGGGCGATGCCCGCCGCCAGACGGTCGGCGATCAGCTGGGTCAGCGAACGGACCCGCTGGTCCAAAGGCCCCACCTCGGGTCCCGGGACCGGCAGCGGGCCGGCAAGCGACGCGCACGCGGCGTCCGGTTCGTACCACATAGAGGCCACGTAGAGCGGCGCTCCGGTGTGAAGCGCCAGCAGTGCGGGCCCGGCCGGCATCCGGGTCTTCCCGCCGAAGAAGTCCACCTCCACCCCGCGGGCGGAGAGGTCCCGGTCGGCCAGCAGCGGCACCACCGCACCGGCGCGTACCCGGTCCAGCAGCACGTCGAACGCCGGACGTGGCCCGCCGTGCGTCGGCAGGATCTCCATCCCGAGGACCTCTCGGAAGGCCAGGAACCGCTTGTACACGCCCTCCGGCTTGAGCCGCTCCATGACGGTGGCGATCGGCCAACCGGTGGCCGCCACCCAGGCGCCCGCGGCGTCCCAGTTGCCGGCGTGCGGCAACGCCACCACCGCGCCCCGGCCGGCGGCCACGTCCGCGGCGAGCAACTCGGCGCCGTCGAGCCGGAAACCGGACAGGATCTGCGCGCGGCTCAGCGAGGGCAGCCGGAACGCCTCCATCCAGTACCGGGCGTACGAGCGCAACCCGCGCTTGACGAGATCGTCCAGCTCGGCGTCGGGCAGGTCCGGGCCGACCACCCGGCGCAGGTTCGCGCGCAGTCGGGCCGTACCCCCGCCGCCGGTGCGGTGGGCGCGGTCCGCGCCCGCCTGGAACGCCGCCGCCACCAGCGGCCGAGGTAACGCGCGGACCACCCGCCAGCCGGCGATGTAGCCCAGCTCGGTGAGGTTCACGCGGCCCGGCCGCCGGTCGTCCGGCGCCGGGTCCCCGCCGCGCCGCTCACGCCTGACCCTCCGGCTGGAGCTGCTGGGCCTGGCGGTAGACGTGCGCCATCCGCTGCCCCACCGTGAAGATCGACACCGCGGCGAGCAGCCAGAGCGCGATCTCCAGCGCCGGCTTCACGTTCAGGCCGGTGAGGATTCCACCGACCCCGACGATCAGCAGCCGCTCGGTGCGCTCGGCGATGCCCACGTTGCAGGTCATGCCGAGCCCCTCGGCGCGAGCCTTCACGTAGGAGACCAGGCTGCCGGCGGCCAGGCAGACCAACGCGGCGGCCACCCCGGAGTAGTTGCCCTCCGTGGCCAGCCAGTACGCGACGGCGCCGAAGACGGCGCTGTCGGCGACCCGGTCCATGCTTGAGTCGAGGAACGCGCCGAACCTGGTGGAGCCGCCGCTCATCCGGGCCATCGTCCCGTCGAGCAGGTCGGTGAGCGCGAACAGGGTGACGATCAACGCGCCCGCGACCAGATGGCCTCGGGCACCGAAGCCGAGCGCGCCGACGAGCACACCAACGGTGCCCGCGACGGTGACGGCATTGGGGGTGACGCCGGCGCGCAGAAGGGCGCGGGCAATCGGCTCGACGACGCGGGTCATCCCCGCGCGGGCCGACACTTGGAAGATCTTCGCCATGGCGGTCCCCACGATAACGGTCGCCCCAGCTCCGCCGATACGGCCGGTCCCGCCGACGCGCCTGCGAGAGGCTTGTGCCTACCCGACGAGGGGTGTGAGATCGAGCCGGGAGGTGAGCCAGCTCACCCGTCCACCCGTCCCGTTCCCGCTGTGCAGCAGACCACCGGAGGATATCGCCGCGCTCTCGCCCCGGGCCGCTTCCACCTCGCGCGGCGGTCGCCACCCACCACCGGCTGAGGGAGGTGCGCCCCATGGCGCAAAAGCATGAGAAGGGTTCGACCGGCGGCACGCCGGTGCTGACCGAGCCCGAGCGGGTCCGCAACGTGGTGCTCGTCGGGCACTCCGGAGCGGGCAAGACGACACTGGTCGAGGCGTTGCTCGCGGCCACCGGCACGATCGGCCGGGCCGGCAGCGTCGTCGACGGCAGCACTGTCGGCGACCACGACCCCGCAGCCGTCCGCCAGCAGCGCTCGGTCAGCCTGTCCTGCGCGCCGCTGCTGCACAACGGCATCAAGGTCAACCTGCTGGACACCCCCGGGTACGCGGACTTCGTCGGCGAGCTGCGCGCCGGGCTGCGGGCCGCCGACGCCGCGCTCTTCGTCGTCTCGGCGGCCGGCGGCATGGACGCGGCCACCGTCGCGCTGTGGGAGGAGTGCGCGGCCGTCGACATGCCCCGCGCGGTCGCGGTGGCCCGACTGGACCAGCCCCGCGCCGACGTCGACGAGGCGGTGGCGCTCTGCCAGCGCCTCTTCGGCGACAACGTGATGCCGCTCTACCTGCCGATGCTCGGCGACGACGGCGTGTCGACCGAGGGTCTGCTCGGCCTGATCACCCGCCGGGTCTTCGACTACTCCGCCGGGCTTCCCGCCGACGTCCGCGATCCCGACCCGGAGCACCAGCGGGCCATCGACGAGTCCCGCGACGAGCTGATCGAGGGGATCATCGCCGAGAGCGAGGATGAGACCCTCATGGACCGCTACCTCGACGGCGAGGACATCAGCACCGAGGTGCTCATCGACGACCTGGAGAAGGCCGTCGCCCGGGGCCACTTCTACCCGGTGGTGCCGGTCTGCGCCGCGACCGGTGTCGGGCTGGACGTGCTGTTGGAGGTGCTGACCGCCGCGTTCCCGTCGCCGCTTGAGCACGAGTTGCCGGCGGTGACCGGCGTGGACGGCTCGCCGCGTCCGCCGCTGACCTGCGACCCGGCCGGGCCGCTCGTCGCGGAGGTCGTCAAGACCACCATCGACCGCCACGTCGGCCGGGTGTCGCTGGTCCGGGTGTTCTCCGGCACGCTGCGCCCCGACCAGACCATGCACGTCTCCGGCCACGGCATGGCCGAACGCGGGCACCCCGACCACGACGCCGACGAGCGGGTTGGGCACATCTTCACCCCGCTGGGCGCCACCCTGCGGGAGGTGCCGCTCTGCGTGGCCGGCGACATCTGCGCGATCACCAAGTCGGGCAGCGCCGAGACCGGCGACACCATCTCCGCCCGGGACGAACCGCTGCTGATCGCACCCTGGGAGATGCCGGAACCGCTGCTGCCGGTGGCGGTCGTCGCCCACAGCCGCGCCGACGAGGACGCCCTGGCCCGCAACCTCGCCCGCCTGGTCGCCGGCGATCCCACGCTGCGGCTGGAGCGCAACCCCGAGACCCACCAGTTGGTGCTCTGGTGCATGGGTGAGGCACACGCTGACGTGGTGCTCGACCGGCTGCGCGCCGGCGGCGTCGAACTGGACACCGAGCCGGTCAAGGTGTCACTGCGCGAGACGCTGACCGTGCCCGCGAGGGGGCATGGCCGGCACGTCAAGCAGTCCGGTGGCCACGGCCAGTACGCGGTCTGCGACATCGAGGTCGAGCCCCTGCCCCCGGGCAGCGGCTTCGAGTTCGTCGACCGGGTCATCGGCGGCGCGGTGCCGCACAACTACATTCCCTCGGTCGAGAAGGGTGTCCGCGCCCAGCTCGAACGTGGCCTGGTCGCCGGTCACCCGGTGGTGGACCTGCGGGTGACCCTGGTGGACGGCAAGGCGCACAGCGTCGACTCCTCCGACGCGGCCTTCCAGACCGCCGGTGCGCTGGCGTTGCGCGACGCCGCCGACCGTGGCCAGCCGGCGTTGCTGGAGCCGATCGACGAGGTCACCATCCGGGTGCCCGACGGCTCGGTGGGCCCCGTGATGGGCGACCTGTCCAGCCGGCGCGGCCGGGTGCTCGGCACCGAACCGGACCCGGACACCGAGGGCCGCACCCTCGTCCGCGCCGAGGTGCCGGCCACCGAGTTGCTGCGCTACGCCGTCGAGCTGCGCTCGATGACGGCCGGCACCGGCACCTTCCGCCGTCACTTCGTCCGGCACGACCCCATGCCCGCCCACCTGGCCGATCAGATCCGCAAGGAACACACCCCCTGACCCTCGCCCCACCGAGCCCGGAGCCCGCGAGGCACCACAACTCGTGATCGACAGGGGCGGTGCGGCGGGTTGGCATGGCATGTAGTGCGCCCTGTAGAGCTGCCCCAGATCTGGGGCAGCTCTACAGGAGGCCGCACTCACAGGTGGGGTGGGCACCCGAGTCCGGGACGGAACGGCAGCACGGACCGGACGGGTACGCCGGACGGGTGCGGATGCCCCGCTCAGGGGTGGATGGTGGGGTGCGTGGGAGGGGGCCAGTGAGGGCGGTCGGCGTCGCGGAGGGCTGCGGTCCGCAGAGCGGCCAACTGGCGTTCCACCTCGACGAACTGGTCCGCCGGCAACGGGCCCCGGTGCAGGGCAGCGGCGTTCTCCTCGACCTGGGCGACCGTTCGGCAGCCGGGGATCGGGATGGTGCGACCGCTGCGGGCCCAGATCCAGCCCAGCGCGCCCTGGGCGAGGGTGCGCCCATCGGCGGTGAGCGCCGCACGGACCGCGCCGACCCGCCGCAGCCACTCCGGTGCGGGCCGACCACCGCGGAACCACTCCAACCACCCGGGGGCCAACCCGCGTACGTCGTCGCGGGGCAGGGTCGACCCGGACGAGTACTTGCCGGTGAGCAGACCCATCCCCAGCGGGCCCCGGTTGACGCTGGCCAGGTCGTACTTGTCGCAGACGGCGAGCAGTTCGGGAGCGTCGCGCAGCACCGACAGGGTGTGCTGCACGGCGGTGGCACCGGCGGCGGCCTGCCCGAACGCGGTGGCCCGGTCGGGACGGTCGGTGCTCCACCCGTACGCACGGATCAGGCCCTCGGTGACCAGGTCCTCGCAGGTGCCGATGAGCGCCTGCGCCCGCGGCACCGGCAGGTCGGCCAGGTGCAGCTGGTAGAGGTCGATCCGGTCAGTGCCCAACCGGCGCAGCGAGTCCGTGACGGCCCGGCGCAGGTACGCGGGCGACGCATCCTCCCCGGTGGCCTGTCGGCTCGCCTCGTCGAAGGTGTAACCCCACTTGGTGGCGATCACGGCCTCGTCCCGGCGGCCGGCGAGCGCGCGGCCGAGCACCCGCTCGCTGTGCCCGGCCCCGTACGTGTCGGCGGTGTCGAAGAGGGTGATGCCCTCGTCGAGCGCCCGGCGTACCGCCCGCACGGACTCGTCGTCGTCGACCGCGCCCCAGCCCAGCGGTTGGGCGCCCTCCGCCCAGGGGCCGCCGATCGCCCAGCACCCCATGCCGAGGGCGCTGACCTCGATGCCGCTGCGTCCCAACGTCCGTGTCGTGACTGCCATCGGCCGATCGTGCCACCTTCGCCGGGTCGGGGCGTAGCAGATCCCGAGGCGGAATTGAGGATGCGCACCCACCGGTGGGGTGCGGCATGATCGACGCCATGCGACGGCTGGGTGTGGACATCGGCGGTGTGGTCATCGAGCCGTACGCCGCGCTGCTGCTGCGCGTACACCGGGTGGAGAGCTGGCTGGAGCTGACCCCGCTGCTGCGCGCCGGCTAGCCGGACCGGCTCGGCCCTCGCGCTCCGGCGGCGGTCAGGACGGCCAGGCGCGGGCCAGCAGGTCGCGGGTGTCACCGAGCAGTTGCGGCAGGACCTTGGTGCGGCCGATCACCGGCATGAAGTTCGCGTCACCGCCCCAGCGCGGCACCACGTGCTGGTGCAGGTGCGCGGCGATGCCGGCGCCGGCCACCCCGCCCTGGTTCATGCCCAGGTTGAAGCCGTGCGCGTTGCTCACCTTGCGGATCACCCGCATCGCGGTCTGGGTGTACGACGCCAGCTCGGTGGTCTCCGGCACGTCCAGGTCGGTGTAGTCGGCGACGTGCCGGTAGGGGCAGACGAGCAGGTGCCCTGGGTTGTACGGGTAGAGGTTGAGCACGACGAAGACGTGCTCGCCGCGGGCCACCACCAGGCTCTCCTCCGGCGGCAGCTTGGGGGCCCGGCAGAACGGGCAGCCGGTCGGCTTCTCGTAGCCCTCGGCCGGGCGGTCCTCGCCGGAGATGTAGGTCATCCGGTGCGGCGTCCAGAGCCGCTCCAGACCGTCCGCCATGCCGTCGATGTCCGTGTGCCGTTCCGCCCCTGTCACGAGCCGATCCTACGGAGCCACTCAGGCGGGCCGCGACACCCGCTGTCGGGAAAACTCTTTGCTGCAAGTTCTTGACGGATCAATGCCTAAACCTGAAACTTTCTGCATCCAAGAACTTCCATGCATTGATGGAGGGCTCCATGATCCGACGGCTCGGCCGGCTCCTCGCGGCACTCGCCCTGACTGCCGCCACCACAGTGGCCGGCGTCACCCTCACCGCCGGCGCCGCACAGGCGGACGGCTGTTACACCTGGGGTCGCGCCCTGTCCCAGGGGATGTCCGGCGAAGACGTCCGGCAACTCCAGATCCGGGTCGCCGGCTACCCCGGCTACGGCGCCGTGCTCACCATCGATGGCGCGTTCGGCCCGGCCACCCGGTCCGCGGTCATCCGCTTCCAGCAGGCGTACGGGATGTCGGCGGACGGCGTCGCCGGCGCGCAGACGTTCAACCGGCTCTACGCCCTCCAGGACGACGACTGCACACCGGTCAACTTCAGCTACGCCGAGCTGAACAACTGCAACAGCACCTGGGCCGGCGGCGCGGTCTCGGCGAGCACCGCGCGGTTCAACGCGCTCGTGTCGATGTGGAAGCTCCAGGCCATGCGGCACGCCCTCGGGGACGTGAACATCGCGATCAGCAGCAGCTTCCGCAGCTACACCTGCAACAGCGCGGTCGGCGGGGCGTCGAACAGTCGACACCTCTACGGTGACGGGGTCGACCTGGTCGGGTCCCCGTCCTTCTGCCGGCTGGCCCAGCAGGCCCGCTACCACGGCTTCGGGCAGATCCTCGGCCCCGGCTACCCGGACCACAACGACCACACCCACGTGGCGGCGGTCGGCGGCTGGTCAGCACCGAACTGCGGCATCTGACAGCAGGCGCCGACTCCTGGCGTCGGCCTCCGGGCGATGATCGCGCCCAAAAATGGAAGTAGTGGCCTCCCCACGCCGGGGAGGCCACTACTTCCTGGATCGAGCGCGATCTTGCGGCGGGCGCGCGACCGCGCGGGCGGCGCTACTCCGCAGCGGCCGAGGGGCCGATGTTGGTACGCGAGCTGACCACGTCCAGCACGTGGGTCACCGCCTCGGCGACCGGCACCCCGTTGCGCTGCGAGCCGTCGCGGTAACGGAAGGAGACCGTGCCCGCGGCCACGTCGTCGTCACCGGCGATCACCATGAACGGGATCTTCTGCTGCTGCGCCGTACGGATCTTCTTCTGCATCCGGTCGTCACCCGCGTCCACCTGGGCCCGGATCCCCTCGGCGCGCAGCGCCGCGACGAAACCGTGCAGGTAGTCGGTGTGGTCCTCCCGGATCGGGATGCCCACCACCTGCACCGGCGCCAGCCAGGCCGGGAACGCGCCCGCGTAGTGCTCGGTGAGCACCCCGAAGAACCGCTCGATCGACCCGAACAACGCCCGGTGGATCATGACGGGCCGCTGGCGGGTGCCGTCGGCGGCCTGGTATTCCAACCCGAACCGCTCCGGCTGGTTGAAGTCGACCTGGATGGTGGACATCTGCCACGTTCGGCCGATCGCGTCCCGCGCCTGCACGGAGATCTTCGGCCCGTAGAACGCCGCGCCACCCGGGTCGGGCACCAGGTCCAGACCCGAGGTCGCGGCGGCGGTCCGCAGTGCCTCGGTCGCCTCGGCCCAGTCCTCCTCGGCCCCGATGAACTTGGGCGAGTCGTCCCGCGTCGACAGCTCCAGGTAGAAGTCGTCCAGGCCGTAGTCGCGCAGCAGGTCCAGCACGAAGCTGAGCAGCGCCGACAGCTCACCGGCCATCTGCTCGCGGGTGCAGTAGATGTGCGAGTCGTCCTGGGTCAGGCCACGGACCCGGGTCAGGCCGTGCACGACGCCGGACTTCTCGTACCGGTAGACAGTGCCGAACTCGAACATCCGCAGCGGCAGCTCCCGGTACGACCGCCCGCGCGACCTGAAGATCAGGTTGTGCATCGGGCAGTTCATCGCCTTGAGGTAGTAGTCCGCGCCCTCCAGCTGCATGGGCGGGAACATGGTGTCCGCGTAGTACGGCAGGTGACCGGAGGTCTGGAACAGCTGCGCCTTGGTGATGTGCGGGGTGTTGACGAACTCGTACCCCGCCGCCTCGTGCCGCTGGCGGGAGTAGTGCTCCATCTCGCGGCGGATGATGCCGCCCTTGGGGTGGAAGACCGCCAGGCCGGAGCCGATCTCGTCGGGGAAGCTGAACAGGTCGAGGTCCGCGCCGAGCTTGCGGTGGTCGCGCCGGGCGGCCTCCTCCAACAGCTTCAGGTACGCCTTGAGCTCGTCGCGGGTCGGCCACGCCGTGCCGTACACCCGCTGCAACTGCGGGTTCTTCTCCGACCCACGCCAGTACGCGGCGGCCGAGCGCATCAGCTTGAACGCGCCGATCAGGCGGGTGGTCGGCAGGTGCGGGCCCCGGCACAGGTCCGACCAGCAGACCTTGTCCTCCTTGGCGTCAAGGTTGTCGTAGATGGTCAGCTCGCCGCCGCCCACCTCCATCACCTCGTCGGTGTCCAGGCCCTCGCCCTTGACCTCGATCAACTCCAGCTTGAACGGCTCGTCGGCCAGCTCGGAGCGCGCCTCGTCCAGGCTGTCGAAGCGGCGGCGACGGAACCGCTGCCCGGACTTGATGATCTCCTGCATGCGCTTCTCGAGCTTGCTGAGGTCATCGGGCTGGAACGGCTTGTCGACGTCGAAGTCGTAGTAGAAGCCGTTCTCGATGGGCGGGCCGATGCCCAGCTTGGCCTCGGGGAAGATGTCCTGCACCGCCTGGGCGAGCACGTGTGCGGTGGAGTGGCGCAGCACGTTCAGCCCGTCGGGCGAGTCCAGACTGACCGGCTCGACGACGGTCTCCTCGGCCGGCGACCAGTCCAGGTCGCGCAGCTGGCCCTGCGGGTCGCGGACCACGACGATCGCCTTGGGGCCGTTCGCGGGCAGTCCGGCCGCGGCCACCGCGTCGGCCGCCGTCGTCCCGGCGGCGACGACGACAGGGTCGGCCACGGCGGGGGTACGGGGTGCGGACACGGTGACTCCTCCAAGTGGTACGAAACGGTGCCGATCCTCGGCTCCTGCCGATGCTATCGGTCGCCCCACCCTCGACCGGGAAGGGCACCTTCCTCACGTCCGCGTTGAACCTTTCGCGCCTCGCAGCCGAACTACTGAGTGTGGCCGGAACCGGTGCCGGTCGCGCGGACACGGATGGGGGCACGAGATGGCGAGCACGTACGGCGGCGAGCGCCGACGGCGGATCACGGCGGTGACCGCGCTGACCGCCGCCGGGCTGCTGCTCTGGCCCGGCACGGCGCACGCGGTGGACGTGACGACCACCCCCACAGAGGCCCGGCAGGGCGACGCCGTACGCCTGGAGTTCAGCGTGCCGGAGGAGCGGGCCGGCACGAAGACCAACCAGATCGAGGTCCGGTTGCCGACCGACGCGCCGATCGCCGAGGTCTACCCGATGTCGGTGAACGGCTGGGCGCCCCGGATCAGCTCCCGCACCCTGGACAAGCCGGTGGCCGGCATCCACTCGTCCGGCGTGAGCACGGTGACCACCGCGGTGACCTGGGTCCGGGTCGGCGAGAGCGACCCCGGCCCGGCCCGGCTGGCGCTGTCCATGGGGCCGATGCCGCAGGCGGAGCGGCTCACCTTCGAGGTGGTCCAGACGTACGCCGATGGCACGGTGGTCCGTTGGGCGGACGCCGCCGGTCCGCACCGGGCCCCGGCGCTCACCCTGCTGCCGGCGGCGCCCGGCGCGGCGGGCCAGGCCGCACACGGCGGGCACGGCGGTCCGGCGGCCGGTGCGCCAGCCGCTGCGGACAGCGGTGTCGACGCCCCGGCCGCTGGTGCGGGCGGCGCGGACGAGGAGTCCGGCAGCGCCGACGGGATGTTGGCCGCCGGCCTGCTGGCCGGCCTGGGCGGCGGCGCGGCGATCGGTTGGCTGGTCAGCCGGTGGCGCCGACGCGACCCGGGCGAGGCCACCGCGCTGGCCGAGGTGACCGGCGGAGCGGACGAGGACCAGACCCCGACGCTCGCCGAGGTCACCGGCCGCACCGACCAGGACGAGGCGCCCGCCGACGTGCCGCGCGGCACGACCGGGGCCACCGTGCCGGCCGACCCGACGCCGGCGGTTTCCACGTCATCTCGGTGATCCACTCGGCTTCCCTGAAACCGCGGCATCAACGTCGCGCGGACACCCCGATTTACAGAAACCCGAGTCGATCATGGCCCGGGCCGCCCGGACGGGCCGGGTGGTCAGGGCAGCCAGGTGGGTAGCGGCTCGCGGGCGGCCAGCCACGGCTCGGGCACGCCCCCGGGGGTGCCGACACCGGTGTACGCCGCCACCACCGCCCCGGCGATGGCGGACGTGGTGTCCACGTCCCCACCCGCCCGCACGCACGTCCGGATCGCCGTCGGATAGTCGTCGAGGTGGGCGGCGGCCACCCAGAGTGTGAACCCGACGGTGTCCTGCGCGGTCACCCGGGAGCCGTTGCCGAGCGCCGCCACCACCCGGGGCAGTGGCCGGCCGAGCAGCCCGGCCGCCCGGTTCACGCTCCGGTGCACCTCGGTGCCCGGATCGAGCGCGGCGGCGATCCCGGCGAGCAGCCGCTCCGGGGCTGGCCGGTGCCCGTCGAGGCGGGCTCGGGCGGCCAACGAGGCGGCGACAGCGACCGCGACGGCGCCAACGATGCCCTCGGGGTGCGCGTGCGTCACCTCGGCCGAGGAGCGGGCCTGGGCCGCGGCACGCGCGGTCGAGTCGGCGAAGTACGCGCCCAGCGGGCCGACCCGCATGGCCGCGCCGTTGCCGCAGGAGCCCTGACCGTCGAACGCGGAGGCGGCGGCCAGCGGCCACGGGGTGCCGGTGCGGATCAGCCGGAGGATCAACGTCGCGCCGGCGCCGTAGCCCCGGCGCGGCTCGCAGCGCTCGGCGAAGGCCAGGGCCAGCCGGTCCCGGTCGATGCTGCCGGAGTCGGCGAGCTCGGCGAGGACCGAGCAGGCCATCTCGGTGTCGTCGGTCCACTCCCAGGGCGACGACGGCAACGCCTGCGGGGTGAGATCCGCAGGTGCCGAGCCCGGCAGGAAATACTGGGCGCCGAGCGCGTCGCCGGTGGAGAGACCGGCGAGGCTGTCCCGGGCGAGCGCCAGGCGGGCATCGGCGAACAGGGTGAACGACATCGTCGTACCAGCTTGCCCCCTCGCCAGGCACGTCGCAACGCGATCAACTTGCCAGGCCCAGTACGGTCTTGTCGTGGCCTCCGTGCTCCTGGTCGAAGACGATCACGTCGTACGCGGTGCGATGCTGCGGTCCCTCACCGACCGGGGGCATGCCGTGCACGCCGTGGGTACGGCGTTGGACGCGCTGCGCCGGGTCGCCGCGGAGACACCCGACCTGGTGGTGCTCGACCTGGGTCTGCCGGACCTGGACGGCTCGGACGCGCTGCGGATGCTGCGCGGCATCACCGACGTCCCGATCATCATCGCCACCGCCCGCGACGACGAGCAGTCGGTGGTCAAGCTGCTGCGTGCCGGCGCGGACGACTACATGGTCAAGCCGTTCACCGGGGCGCACCTGGACGCGCGGATCACCACGGTGCTGCGCCGGGCCGGGCGGGCCAGCCGGACGGTGCAACCCGCTGTGCACAGCGTCGGCGGGCTCAAGGTGGACGTGGGCGAACGCAGTGCCCAGCTCGACGGGGAGCCACTGGCGCTGACCCGCAAGGAATTTGACCTGCTGGCGTATCTCGCCGCGCGACCTGGGCGGGTAGTGTCCCGCCGGGAACTCTTGGAGGAGGTATGGCGGCAGCCATCGGTCGGCGAGGATCAGACCATCGACGTTCACCTGTACTGGCTCCGCAGAAAGATGGGCGAGTCCGCGGCGAAGCCGCGCTACCTGCGCACCGTGCGGGGGGTCGGGTTCCGGCTGGTGGCACCGGACTGAGGACGGCGCTGGCCCTGCTCACGGCCGGCATGTGCAGTCTCGTCGCGCTCGCGTTCCTGATCCCCCTCGGCCTCAGCCTGCGTGAGCAGAGCCGGGACGAGGCGATCGCCGACGCCGCCCGGCGCAGCGCGCTGGTGACCGGCGCGCTGGCGGTCAGCACCGACCCGACGGTCGTCGAGCGTGCCGTGGTGGCCAGCGCCGAGGGTGCCCAGACCCGGCCGGTGGTGCACGGGTTGGGTCTGGACGAGTCCGCGGGCCGGGCCAGTGGCAGTGACCTGGACCGGGCCCGTGCCGACCGGCGGTCGCTGGTCGTGGACGTCGACGGCGGTGTGGTCCGGCTCGACCCGGTGGTCCTCGGTGACCGGACGGCCGTGGTCGAGGTGTTCCTCCCGGATTCGACGCTGGGTGAGGGTGCCGGCGGCACCTGGTTGCTGCTGTTCGCGGTCGGCGCGGCGATGGCCGGCGCCGCGGTGCTGGTGGTCGACCGGGTCGCCGCCCGCGCCGTGGACTCGACCCGAGGTCTGGTGAAGGCCGCACTGTCCATCGGCGACGGCGACCTGGGCGTACGGGTGGAGCCGACCGGTCCCCGCGAGCTGGCCGAGGCCGGGTACGCCTTCAACCGGATGGCGGACCGGCTCGACGCGGCCCGCACCGATGAGCGGGAGCTGGTGGCCGACCTGTCGCACCGTCTGCGCACCCCGTTGACGGTGCTGCGGTTGGACGCGGAGGCGTTGGAGTCCGACGACACCAGCGTGGGTTCGTTCAGCCCGGCGGAGCTGGACCGGCTCCGGGGCATCCGGCGGATCCGGCAGGCGATCGTCACCCTGGAGGGTGAGATCGACGTGCTGATCAAGACGACCCGCAAGTCGGTGGCGCACGAGGCCGGTCCGGCGATGTGCGACGTCAGCGAGGTGGTCCGGGACCGGATGGTGTTCTGGGCGGCCCTGGCCGGCGACCAGAACCGGCCGCACCGGGTGAACGGCGCGCAGTTGCGCATCCCGGCACCGGTGCCGCGGGCCGAGCTGGCCGCAGCGCTGGACGCGGTCATCGGCAACGTCTTCCGTTACACGCCGCAGGGCACCGCGTTCGAGGTGGCCGTGTCCCGACGCGACGGTTACGTGGCGATCCGGATCGACGACGCCGGTCCCGGCATCACCAACCCGGACCGGGCGCTGCGCCGGGGCACCAGCGACCAGGGTTCGACCGGGCTGGGGCTGGACATCGCCAAGCGGGTGGCGTTGCAGGCCAACGGGTCGGTGAGCATCGACCGCGCCCGGCTGGGCGGGGCCAGCGTGGTGATGCTGCTCGCCGACCCGGAGGCGACGCCCCGGCAGGTGAGCCGCTTCGGTCTGGTAGGCCGGATGGCCCGCGACGCCCGGGACACGAAGTCCAGCGGACGTCGCTGGCCCCGCCAGCGCCCCACCGACGAGTGACCGCAACGGCCCGGGTTGTGGGCCGGCGCAAGTCTTCCTTAGATCGCGGTTAACGATCGCGTGTGACCGGCTTCGGGCTGACAGGATCAGTGCACGAACCCACCAGTTTCACCGGTCGAGCGCACCACGCACCCCCGGCCGGTGAAGCCGCGCGCGCGGCGGGAGTCTCAGGTCCCCCCACACCCACGCTCCCGCCGCGCGCCCCGCTCCCCCGAACGGCTCAGCGGCTCAGCCGCGCTCCGGCCGCCCAGCTCAGCCGGCGGCGGTGGCGAGGTACGCGTCGATCTCGGCGCTGATCCGCTGCTTGCCGGCGGGATCGAGGAAGGACGCGGTCACCGCGTTGCGGGCCAGCCCGGCCAGACCCTCGCGACCGGCCCCGAGCAGACGGGCCGCCACCGCGTACTCGTCGTTGAGGGTCGTGCCGAACATCGGCGGGTCGTCGGAGTTGATGGTGACCAGCAGCCCAGCCTCGACCAGCTGGGGCAGCGGGTGCTCGTCGAGGCTGGCCACCGCCCGGGTCCGTACGTTGGACGTCGGGCAGATCTCCATCCCGATCTGCCGCTCGGCCAGGTGTGTGAGCAGCTCCGGGTCCTGTGCGGCGGAGATGCCGTGCCCGATGCGCTCGGCGCCCAGCTCGTTCAGCGCGTCCCAGATCGTCTGCGGCCCGGTGGTCTCCCCGGCGTGCGGCACCGAGCGCAGACCGGCCGCGCGGGCCTGGTCGAAGTAGGGCCGGAACTGCGGTCGGGGCACGCCGATCTCCGGGCCACCCAGACCGAAGCTGACCAGCCCGTCCGGGCGTTCCTCCAGGGCGATGCGCAGCGTCTGCTCGGCGGAGGGCAGACCCGCCTCGCCGGGGATGTCGAAGCACCAGCGCAGTTCGAGGCCGAAGTCGGCCAGGGCGCGCCGGCGGGCGTCCTCGATCGCCTCGCAGAACGCCGGCGCGGGGATGCCCCGGCTCACGTGCGAGTACGGGGTGATGGTCAGCTCCGCGTACCGGACCTGTTGGCGTGCCAGCTCCCGGGCCACCTCGTGGGTGAGGATCCAGACGTCCTCCGGGTCGCGGACGAGGTCCACCACGCTCAGGTAGACCTCGATGAAGTGCGCGAAGTCGCGGAACTCGAAGTAGGTGGCGAGCGCCTCCGGGTCGGCCGGCACGGGGGTGCGTCCCTCGTGGCGGGCTGCCAGCTCGGCGACGATCCGGGGCGAGGCGGAGCCGACGTGGTGCACGTGCAGCTCCACCTTGGGCAGGCCGGCGATGAAGGTGGGCAGGTCGGTCACAGGTTCTCCTGGGCATGGTCGCCGGTGCGGGCGACGGCGAAGACGCGGCGGAACGGGAAGTACACCTGACCCTGCCGCACCGGGTACGCCGCGGTGAGTCGTACCCCCAGCTCGGCCCGGAAGGCCGACCAGCCGGCGGCGTCCAGCGCGGCCCGGACCGGGCGCAGCGCGGTGCCTTCCATCCAGGTCAGCACCGGGTGCGCGGCGGCGGGCCGAGCCGGCAGCAGGTGCACGTAGGTAGTCTCCCAGGCGTCCACGGCGCAGCCGGCGGCGGTCAGCAGCGCCGCGTAGTCGGCGGGGTCGTCGACCGGGTCCGCGCGCAGCAGCGGGGCGATCCCGGCCCGCCAGGCCGGCTGGTCGGCGACCTCGCGCAGGGCGCGGTGCGACGGGGCGGCGAAGTTGCCGGGGACCTGCATGGCCAGCCACGCCCCGGCGGGCAGCTCGCTGGCCCAGCTGCGCAGCAGCTCCTGGTGACCCGGCACCCACTGGAGCGCGGCGTTGCTGACGACCACGTCCTCGTCGCCGGTCGGATGCCAGTCGCGCAGGTCGGCGACCGCGAAGTCGACAGGAGTGCCGAGGGCGGCGGCCCGGTCGATCATCTCGGGTGAGGAGTCCAGGCCGAGCACCCGGCTGGTCGGCCAGCGCTGGGCGAGGGTGGCGGTGAGCTGGCCAGGGCCGCAGCCGAGGTCGACCACGGCCCGGGGCCGCTCGGCGGGGATCCGCGCGACGAGGTCGTGGAACGGCCGGGACCGCTCGTCGCCGAAGCGCAGGTAGGTTGTCGGGTCCCACATCGCAGCCTCCCAAACCGTACGTCCGTCTTGTTTCAAGATACGGCTCGCGTGGCAGGCCGGCAACCCGATCACTAGGCTCGGGGCATGGAACAGCGCAGCTTCAACCGGCTCGGCCGGACCGTCGGCGCGGTCGGCCTGGGCGCCTGGCAGCTCGGCGCCGACTGGGGCACCGTCAGCGAGGGCGACGCGATGGCGGTGCTCGCCGCCGCCGTGGACTCCGGAGTCACCTTCCTCGACACCGCCGACGTGTACGGCGACGGTCGCAGCGAGCAGCTGATCGGCCGCTTCCTGCGCTCCCGACCCGACGCCGGGCTCACCGTCGCCACCAAGATGGGCCGCCGCGTCGAGCAGCGGCCGGAGGCGTACACCCTGGCCAACTTCCGGCAGTGGACCGACCGCTCCCGAGCCAACCTGGGCATGGACACCCTGGACCTCGTCCAGCTGCACTGCCCGCCCACCGCCGTGTTCTCCTCCGACGAGGTCTTCGACGGCCTCGACACCCTCGTCGCCGAGAAGGCCATCGCCGGGTACGGGGTCAGCGTCGAGACCTGCGACCAGGCCCTCACCGCGATCGCCCGGCCGGGCGTGGCGAGTGTCCAGATCATCCTCAACGCGGTCCGCCACAAGCCGCTGGAGCGCGTCCTGCCGGCAGCCGCGGCGGCCGGCGTGGGCATCATCGCCCGGGTGCCACTGGCCAGCGGCCTGCTCTCCGGCCGGTACGACGAGCACACCGAGTTCGCCGCCGACGACCACCGCAACTTCAACCGCACCGGCGCGGCCTTCGACGTCGGCGAGACGTTCTCCGGCGTCGACTTCGCGCAGGGCCTCGCCGCCGTACGCCGGCTGGCGCCGCTGGTCGACGCGGACCGCACGATGGCGCAGTTCGCGTTGCGCTGGGTGCTCGACCAGCCGGGCGTCACCGTGGTCATCCCCGGCGCCCGCGACGCTGACCAGGCCCGGCGCAACGCCGCTGCGGCGGACCTGTCGTCGCTGAGCGACGACCAACTGGCAGCCGTACGCGAGACCTACGACGAGCTGATCCGCCCGCAGGTGCACGACCGGTGGTGACCCGCACGCCCGGGGTGCTCGCGTCGCGCCACCCGGCCGACCATGCTGGAGGGCGACGCACCGCCTCGGGTGTCGGAGAGGGGACGCGATGAGGGGCTGGCTCTCGCTCACCCTCGGCCTGCTGGCCGTCGTGATCGGTGCCGTGTGGACGGTGCAGGGCCTCGGCTATGTCAGCGGCAGCGTGATGACCGACCAGAAGATCTGGGTGGTGATAGGTCCGATCGTGGCACTGGTCGGGCTGGTGGTGCTCTGGCTCGGCCTACGCTCGCGCCGCCGACGCTGACCAACTGGCCCTGGTGGCCTGGCACGGAAAAGCCCCGCATCCCTGGAAGGGTGCGGGGCTTTTCAACGGCCCTGTGCCGGACCGTCCCACTGACCGGCGGGGGCCGGCCATCTCACTCAGATGGGACGGACCTGCTCAGCCTGCGGGCCCTTCTGACCCTGAGCGATCTCGAACTCCACCCGCTGGTTCTCCTCCAGCGAGCGGTAGCCGCTGGTCTGGATGGCCGAGAAGTGGACGAACACGTCAGCACCCCCACCATCGACGGTGATGAAGCCGAAGCCCTTGTCAGCGTTGAACCACTTCACGGTTCCCTGAGCCATGTGTATCTCCCTCTAAAAACTGGCGGCCGTGCACGCCGTCCGGCCGATTGGCCGTTTTCGAGCAGCGGTGCCTGAGGCGGCCCCACGAAGGAGACTTCTCTCAACCCACGCCATCTCGCAACAGCGGGGACCAGCAAATCACGGAGGTAAAAAGTCTGTCACGACCTCTCCGACGAATTTCTCCGACATGTGACCTGACGGATGCCTCAGTTCCGCTGGGCGGCGTCCGAAGCCATGCGAAAGCCCCCTTCCCATCGATGCGGGAAGGGGGCTGAAGTCGCTCTGTGGTCAGTCCGGCCAGCTGCCGGTCATCCGACGGACGCCGACCGCGCCGCCCCGGTCCACAGCGGCCCGGACGACCGCGAAGATGGCCCCCTGCAACGCCGCGGCGGCCAGGATCTCGCCCCAGCCGCGATCCTCGTCGATGGCGTTGGGTGCCTCACCGTCGCCCGCGGTGACCTTCCAGACCTGCCGGAAAATCGCCCCGGCCACCGTGCCCGCGGCGATACCCAACAACACGCCGACCGGCCGGTACGCGACCCTGCCGATGCTCTTACTCACCTACGCCTCCCCCGCACGATCATCAGCACCACCACGGTGGCCACCGCACCGGCGGCGATCGCCGCCCACGGCACCGGGTTGCGTCGCACCAACTCGCCCTTCTCGTGCGCCTGTGCGCGCACCAACTCGCCCTTCTCGTAGGCCTGCGCGCGGGCCATTCCGGCACCACGCACGGCCTGCCCGCGAACCCGGGCGACAGTCTGCGCCGCCTGCTCGCGCATCCGCTCCTTCGCCTGCTCGGCGGAAACCTTCAGGCGCGCCTTGACGTCGGCCTTGGCGGCCAGCGCCTCCATCGTCTCGCCCAACTCGACCCGGGTGCGGCGGATCTCCTCGCGGAGCGCCTCCGTGTCGCCGGTCCCGTTGCCGGTCATTGCCGCCCCCTGTCCTTCACCGCGGCGGTGACGGTGTCCATGTCGGCCCGGAGGCTACGGACCGTCGCCGCCGGCACCGGTGGGACCGCACGGCTGACCTGCTTCTTGCCCACCAGGGCAAGGATGCCGGCCACCAGGAAACAGGCAACCGCCACGATCAGCGCGGCGGCCCAGGCGGGCAACACCAGGTCGAGCAGCAGGATCGCCGTGACGACCAACGCGCCCAGGCCGTAGAACGCCAGTGCGCCGCCGCCGCCGAAGAGCCCGATGCCAATGCCCGCGTGCTTGCCCTTCTCGGTCAACTCCGCTCGGGCCAGCGCCAGTTCGTCCCGTACGAGACGGGAGACCTGCTCGGTGGCCCGCTGCACCAACTCGGCGGTGGAGGGCTCGCTCCCGTTCTGGGATGTGCGGGCGTTCGCCACGTCAGCCATGCTGTCCTCCTTTCCTCATCACCGCGCTGTATGCCCGGAGTCGCCGCCCGTCAATCCTAAAGCGCGCCGAGCAGCTCACCGTCCGCGTTGTCCGGACGCCGCGCCGAGGACCGGCGCACCGTCCCACCCTGATCACGCCAGAGACGTCCGGCAGCACATCCCCCACCCAAGCCCGGCCAAACCTCTCGCAACGGACCACCAACCCCGCTCGCACAGCGGTGATCATGAGGTTGACGTGGACAAACCGGGCGCACCGGCCCGGCAAGTCCATGATCGCCACGGTTCTGCGGGCAGCACTCGGGCGGCGCGGCGCGGCGGCCGGGCGCGGACGGGTCAGGGACGGGTTTCTTCGGGGCCCACGAAGGCTTCACTGCGGGCGTCGCCGTCGTCGCTGCCACCGAAGACGCGAGCGTCGTCCGGTGCCTCGGTCTCCGACAGGCGGCGTGCCGGCCGCCTCGGCTGCACCCACTGCCAGGGCAGGTTGCTGCTGGAGTCGCCCAGCTCGGTGCGCATCCGGGGCATCGCGGTCGGGCGGTTGTCCCGGATCCAGGCCACCAGATGCTCGCGGACCAGGCAGCGCAGGTCCCACAGGCTGCCCGCGTCCGCGGCGCTGACCAGCGCGCGCATTCGTACCATCCCGCCGGTGGCGTCGGTGACCTGAAGGACGCAGACCCGGCCGTCCCACAGCTCGGTGCCCTCGACCAGGCGCCGCAACTCCTCGCGCATGGTCTGCACGGGCACCGCCCAGTCCACGTCGAACTCGGCGGTGCCGAGCACCGCTGCCTCGGTCCGCGTCCAGTTCTGGAACGGCTTGCTGGTGAAGTACGAGGTGGGCAGGATCAACCGCCGGTCGTCCCAGATCTGCACGACCACGTAACTGAGGGTCAGCTCCTCGATCCGACCCCACTCCCCCTCGACGACGACCACGTCATCGAGCCGGACGGCGTCGCTGAACGCGAGCTGGAGGCCGGCGAACACGTTGCCGAGGAGGCTCTGGGCGGCGAGCGCGGCCACCACACCGACCACACCGGCCGAGGTCAGCACACCGGCGCCGATGCCCCGCACACTGGGGAACGTCATCAGCATCACGCCGATGGTCAGGATGACGATCACCGCGATGGTCAGCCGGCGCAGCATCACCACCTGGGTCCGGACCCGCCGGGCGTGCCGGTTGTCCGGCACGTCGACCCGGAACCGGGCCAGCGCGGTGTCCTCCACGACGACCAGCAGCGAGGCCACCAGCCAGGCCGCAGTGGCGATGACGGCGAGGATGAGCAGGTGCAGCAGCAGGCGGCGCCAGCTCTCGCCGACCGCGTACCCGGTGCTGAAACGGACGGCGAACTGCACGGCGAGGACCGTTCCGGCGACCTGGAACGGGCGGTGCGCGTGGTCGGTCAGCTCGGTCATCAACAGCGAGCGACGGCCGAACCGCCGGGTCAGCCGGTGGACGACCTCGACCAGGAACAGGGCGACCGCCGCCGCGACGAGCGCGGCGACGGCCGTTTCGACATAGTTCTGCAAGGCTTCGGTGCTCCCCTTCGACCAGGCGTCGGGCACTCCGGGCAAAAGCCCAAGAGTGCCCGACGACCGTGGTATCGACCAGCTCAGACCTTGCGGTACCGGGACTGGAGGAAGCAGTAGACACCGAAGGCGGCGATGCCCAGGGCGACCAGGGTCAGCAGGAGCGTGCCGTACGACTGCTCGCGCAGGGCGTGCAGCGCGGCGTCCAGACCACGGGCCTTCTCCGGGTCGTAGTTCACCGCCGCGACGATGACCAGCAGACCGGCGATGCCGTACGCGACGCCCTTGGCCACGTATCCGGCCATGCCGAGACGGCGGGCCAGTTGGCGGGTCTTGGGGCTCATCTCACCGGTCTTCAGGTGCTTCTCGAACTTCTTGAGGGCGCCGTAGATGACCAGGCCGACACCGATCGCGGCGAGCACCAGCCCGGCGAGGCCGACGAGCCAGCGGCCGCCGGTGGAGGTCATCAGTTTGCCGGTCAGCGCCTCCTGCTGGTCGGCGCTGTTCGACCCGGCGTCCTTGAAGACCTTGAACGCGGTCCAGGCGAAGTAGAGGTAGACGATGGTCCGGCCGGCCGAGGCGAGCCGTTCGATGACCCGTTCCTTGCCGCGCTCGGCGCGGTGCCCGACCGCCGCCTCCAGCGCCTGCCAGATCGCCATCGCGAGCAGGCCGACCGCGACGGCGATGACCAGGAACTTACCGAGGGGCTGTGACGAGAGGGTACGCAGCGCGCCGGACTGGTCGCCGTCGTCGGACGACTTGTCGAAGGCGATCTGCAGTGCCAGCCAGGCGAAGAGGAGGTGGACGATGCCGTAGCCGATGAAGCCGGCCCGGGCGAGGAGTTCCAGCCACCGGCTGTCCGCCGTACGGGAGGCGGTGGCTTCGGCGCTACGGGTAAGTGACATGGCGTCACAATCTCCGATTGCGAAGATTCTCAAACGTCGGCCACCGCCGCCCGCCCAGGTCAGCTGCCCGGGTTACGCGCTACGCGAATCTTGACCTGTTGGTCGGTCACGCTGTCCAGGGTCACCCCGAAACCCCCGGCCTCGGCGGCCTGCTGGCCGGTGGTGAGGGTGAGCTGTTCGCCGGCGACCTCGACGGTCACCTGGTCACCCTCGGCGCCGACCAGCTTGGCCTCGACGCCCAGGATGGTGGTCCTCGCGTCGACACCTCGATCGAAGGTGATGGTGCAGGCGTCCACCGAACAGTCTGTGGAGGCGCCCTGGGAGCTGCAGCCGGCGAGCACGGCGATGCCGAGCGCCAGACCGGCGAACAGACCGGCGGCGCGGCGGACGGTGGGCATGGGCATGGTGGCGGGTCGGTTCGTCACCTCGCCAAGAGTACGAGACGCCCGCGATGTCACAGTCGATCGGTGATCAGCCGGTGGCCGGACGGGGTCGCGGGAGCACCGGCTAGGGTCCGGGACATGCCGTTCGACATCGCCCGCACCCGGGCCGCGTACCCCGCCCTGACCGAGGGCTTCGTCCACTTCGACGGGGCCGGGGGCACCCAGACCGCCGCCGGTGTGATCGACGCGGTCGCCGACGCCATGCGCGCGGCGGTCGGCAACCGCAGCGCCGCCAACGTACCGGGCCGCCGGTCGTTGGAGCTGGTGGCCGAGACCCGCTCGGCGGTGGCCGACCTGCTCGGCGCCGACCCGGCCGGGGTGGTGCTCGGTCCGAGTGCCACCGCGCTGACGTACACCCTGGCCCGCACGCTCGGCGCGACCTGGCGCCCGGGTGACGAGGTGGTGGTGTCCCGGCTCGACCACGACGCCAACATCCGGCCGTGGGTGCAGGCCGCCGAGGCGGCTGGTGCGACGGTGCGCTGGGCGGAGGTCGACCGGCACACCGGTGAGCTGCCCGCCGCCCAGTACGCCGACCTGGTCGGCGAGCGGACCCGGCTGGTCGCGGTGACCGCCGGCAGCAACGCCATCGGCACCGTGCCGGACGTGCCGGCGATCGCCAAGATCGCGCACGCCGTCGGCGCGCTCGTACACGTCGACGGGGTGCACTCCGTTCCGCACGGGCCGACCGACCTGACCTCACTCGGCGCCGACGTGCTGGTGACCAGCGCGTACAAGTGGTCCGGGCCGCACCTGGCGGCGATGGTGGCCGACCCGGCCCGCTGGGCGGCGCTGCACCCGGCGAAGCTGGTGCCGTCCTCCGACGCGGTGCCGGACCGGTTCGAGTACGGCACGCCGAGTTTCCCGCTGCTGGCTGGGGTGACCGCGGCGGTCGATCACCTGGCCGGGCTGGACCCGGACGCGGTCGGGGACCGGCGGGCGCGGCTGCGGGCCGGTCTGGCCGCCGCCCAGGCGCACGAGGAGGCGCTGCTGGACCGGTTGCTCGCCGGGTTGGCGGAGCGGCCGGCGGTCACCGTGTACGGCTCGCCGGCCCGGCGCTGCCCGACGGTGTCGTTCCGGGTCGCCGGGCTGTCGCCGGCGGCCACCCAGGAGGCGTTGGGCGCCGCCGGGTTCTGCCTGTCGGTCGGCGACTACTACGCCTACGAGTACTTCCAGATGATGGGTCTGCGGGACAGCGGCGGCGCGGTGCGGGCCAGCATCTACCACTACAACACGGCCGACGAGGTGGACCGGTTGCTCGGCGAACTCGACGCGCTGACCGGCAGCGCGGGGAGAATGGCCGGATGAGCACCCTGGTCGAGGACAACCCGGCGAAGCACCGCTTCGAGATCCTGGTCGACGACGCGTTGGCCGGCTTCGCCGCGTACGTGATGCGCGGGGAGGTCCTGGTCTTCACCCACACCGAGGTGGACCGGGGTTTCCAGGGCAAGGGCGTGGGCGGTGCGTTGATCCGGGGCACCCTGGACGAGGTCCGCGCCCGGGGTGGCACCGTGGTGCCGCAGTGCTCCTTCATGGCCGCGTTCATCGACAAGCACCCCGAGTACGCCGACCTGGTCGCCGACCTGCCGTAGGCGGGACGGTCGGCTCAGCGGGTGCCGGTCAGCACCTCGGCGGCGGCCCAGCCACTGGCCCGGGTCGCGCCGTGGGTGGCCAGGTGCACCGACCCGGTCACCAGCTCCGGCACGCCCAGCTCGACCACTACCGCGTCGGGGCGGGCGGCCAGCGCGCGTTGCACGGCGGAGCGCATCCAGTCGTGCCGGTGCAGGTCGCGGACCACCAGGACCAGGGGGCGGGTGCCGGCCCCGGCGCCCGGATCGGCCGGCACGTCGGGCTCGGCGTAGCGGACCGTGCTGGTGCCGGGCAGCAGCTCGCCCAGTGGCGCGCCGATGCCCCACGGGGTCTCCGCGCCGATGGCGATGTTGCGCAGCGGCTCGAACTCGACGACGTGCGCCGCGCGGGTCAACGGCAGCGTCCCGGCCGCGGCCCGTGCGGTGGTGACCCGAACGGCCCGGCGGGCGGCGACCAGCCCGACGTCGGCGGCGCCGCGCACTCCGGCCGACCCGGCGGTGCGGGCGGCCATCGTCCACGCGGCGAGTTGCCCGACCCGCTTGGCCGCCTCGGCGAGTCGTTCCTCGGGCAGCTCACCGGAGACGACCGCGGCCACGATGGCGTCGCGCAGCTCGCGCACCGCCTGCTCGTCGGCCCGTTCGCCACCGACGCAGATCGCGTCGGCTCCGGCGGCGAGGGCGCGAACCGTCGCCCCGGCGAAGCCGTAGCGTTCGGCGACCGCGCGCATCTCCACCGCGTCGGTCACCACCACGCCGGAGAAGCCCATCTCGTCGCGGAGCAGCCCACCCAGGATGCGCTGACTCAGCGTGGCAGGCAGCTCCGGATCCAGAGCCGGCACCAGCAGGTGGCCGGTCATCACCGCCTGCACCCCGGCGGCCACGGCGGCCCGGAACGGGGCCAGCTCGCAGGCGTCCAGCCGGGCCCGGTCGGCGGTGATGCGGGGCAGGTCATGGTGTGAGTCGACGCGGGTGTCGCCGTGGCCGGGGAAGTGCTTGGCGCAGGCCGCGACACCGCCGGCCTGGAGGCCGCGTACCCAGGCGGCGGTGTGCCGGGCGACCAGCGCGGGGTCGGCGCCGAAGGACCGCACGCCGATCACGGGGTTCTCCGGGTTGGAGTTGACGTCGGCGTCCGGGGCGTAGTTGAGGGTGACCCCCGCGGCGGCCAGCTCGACGCCGAGGTCCCGGGCGACCGCCTCGGTCAGCGCCGGGTCGTCGACGGCGCCGAGGGCGAAGTTGCCGGGCCGGGTGCTGCCGTGCACCGACTCGAGTCGGGTGACGTCGCCGGCCTCCTCGTCGATCGCCACGATGACGTCCGGCCGCTCTGCGCGCAGCGTCGCGGTGAGTGCCGCCACCTGCGCGGGGTCGACGACGTTGCGGGCGAACAGCACCACCGCGCCGAGGCCCTCACCGAGCCAGCGACACACCCACGGCGGCGGGGTGGTGCCGACGAACCCGGGTTGCAGGACGGCAGAGGCGAGCGCCGGGAGGTGCCCGGCGGACCCGGTCACACCGCCCCCTCAGGACGGTCTGTCTCCAGCACCGGCTTCGGTGCGCCCCCGTCAAACCACTGGTCGCGCTCGCTCATGCGGCCCCCGTACCCCATCTCTCGCGCGCCCTCGGCGCACCGCCACCGGCAGGCGGTCATGCCATGGTCACACCGGGCGATTCAATAGTCAATAAACCTTACAGTTGCCTGGCGGCCCGCTCCCCGGGAGAGTGCGGGGATGGACCCCGCCCTGCTGGCCGACGCGACGAGCCCGGCCGACATCCCCGGCGTACGCCTGCTCGGCCTGGTGGTCGGCGCGCTGCTGCTGCTCGCCGCGATCCGGGCGATGTTCGGTCGACGCTGAGCACCGCGCACCGATCCGGGCCCGGCGAGCCGTGTGTGGCCGACCGCGCCCGGGGTACGGCATTCCCCATCAGCAGGTTCGCGCGCCGAAGGGGAAACGATGAAGATCGGATACTTTCTGTCCAGTGAGGAGTTCACGCCAGCCGAGCTGCTGGAGCAGGCGCGCGGTGCCGAACGGGCCGGCTTCGAGGCGCTGTGGATCTCCGACCACTACCACCCGTGGGTGGACGCGCAGGGCCAGAGCCCGTTCGTCTGGTCGATGATCGGCGCGCTCAGCCAGGTCTGCTCGCTCCCGGTCACCACTGCGGTGACCTGCCCGACCGTGCGGATCCACCCGGCCGTGATCGCGCAGGCGGCGGCGACCAGCGCGGTGCTGCACGGCGGGCGGTTCGTGCTCGGCGTCGGCACCGGCGAGGCGCTCAACGAGCACATCTTCGGTGACGCCTGGCCGCAGGCCGACGTCCGCCTGGAGATGCTGGAGGAGGCCGTCGAGGTGCTGCGCGCGCTGTGGGCCGGCGGCTTCGTCAGCCACCACGGCAAGCACTACACAGTCGAGCAGGCCCGGATCTACACGCTGCCCGACACTCCCCCGCCGATCTACGTCTCCGGCTTCGGGCCGAAGTCCATCGAGCTGGCCGCCCGGATCGGCGACGGCTACGTGAGCACCATGCCCGACGGCGAGATGGTCCGGCGCTTCCGCGAGAACGGCGGCGGCGACAAGCCGTGCCAGGCCGGCTTCAAGGCGGCGTACGCGGACAGCGAGGACGAGGGCATGCGCATCGCGTACGAGCGCTGGCCGAACGCGGGGGTGCCGGGCGAGCTGTCCCAGGTGCTTCCCTCACCGCGCCACTTCGAGCAGGCCGCCGAGCTGGTCAAGCCGGAGATGGTCAGGGACGCGTTCGTCTGCGGCAACAGCGTCGACGCGCACCTGGAGATGATCGACAAGTACGCCAAGGCCGGCTTCGACGAGGTGTACGTGGCCAACACCGGCCCGCACTACCAGGGCCTGTTCGACCTGTACCAGCGCGAGGTCCTGCCCCGCCTGCGCTGAGCCCCGGATCAGACGAGCCGGCTACCCAGGGACATTGCCGATGCCCCGCCCATGATCGCCCGAATGCGTTTCGGCGGTCATGGGCTCGGGTACCTCCGGCCCTCGATGAAACTGTCCACGCATTCGATGACGTTGCGCCGCGCGGCCCGCAGCCTTTTCGGCTGGAAGGCGCTGAGGCCCAACCAGCTGGCCGCCATGCGCGCGGTCATGAAGCGACGTGACGCCCTGGTGGTGTTGCCCACCGGGGCCGGCAAGTCGGCGATCTACCAGATTCCGGCCAGCCTGATCCCCGGTCCCACCGTGGTGATCTCCCCACTGCTGGCCCTCCAGCAGGACCAGATCGCCTCCCTCAACGAGCGGCAACGCCCGGAGCTGCGGGCGGTGCGGATCAGCTCGAACGAGTCGCCCACCCAGCAGGCGGAGGCGATCACCGAGATCCGCGAGGGCCGGGCGGAGTTCCTGTTCATCACCCCGGAACAGCTCAGCAACCCGGACCGGATGGCCGAGGTCGCCGATCTGAAGCCGGCGCTGGTGGCGATCGACGAGGCGCACTGCATCTCGGCGTGGGGCCACGACTTCCGCCCCGACTACCTGGCGCTCGGGCACCTCATCGACGGCATCGGTCGGCCGCCGGTGGTCGCGCTGACCGCCACCGCCTCCCCTCCGGTGCGCGACGACATCATCGCCCGGCTGCGGCTGCGCGACCCGGAGGTCGTGGTCTCCGGGCTGGACCGGCCGAACCTGTTCCTCGAGGTCGCGCACTGCCCGACCGAGGACTACCGGTGGCGGCGGCTGGTCGCGCTGCTGAGCGACGACGAGCGGCCGGGGATCATCTACGTGCCGACCCGCCGCGCCGCCGAGGAGCTGGCCACCCGGTTGACCGACGCCGGCTTCCCGGCGCAGTTCTACCACGGCGGGATGGCGGCCGGCGCGCGTTCCGAGCTGCACGAGGCGTTCCTCGCTGACGAGGTTCCCATCATGGTGGCGACGTCGGCGTTCGGCATGGGCATCGACAAGCCGAACATCGCCTGGGTGGCCCACATGGCGCTGCCCGACTCGCCGGACAGCTACTTCCAGGAGATCGGCCGGGCCGGTCGCGACGGGCAACCCGCCCGGGTGCTGCTGCTCTGGCAGGCCGAGGACGTGGGCCTGCAGCGGTTCTTCAGCGGCGGCCTGCCCGACGTCGACGAGCTGCGCGACCTGGCCGCGCTGCTGCGCCGCAAGCCGGCCACCAAGACCGAGCTGCGCGAGACCACCGGCCTCGGGCCGCGCAAGCTGGGCCAGTACCTCTCCCTGCTGGAGCAGATCGGCGCCGCGGAGCCGCGCGCACGGCAGCGCATCGGCGCTCCCCGCTACTCCCCCGCCCCGGCGGACGCCGCCGCGGCGGCACTGGCCGAGGCGGAACGCCAGCAGACGGTGACCCGGTCCCGCACCGACATGATGCGGGCCTTCGCCGAGACCACCGCCTGCCGGGGGCAGACGCTGCTGGCCTACTTCGGCGAGCAGATGACGCAGGTGTGCGGCCACTGCGACAACTGCCACAACGGCACCAGCGTGGCCGACCAGGGTGCGGTCGGGCCGTTCCCGGTGCACAGCCAGGTGCGTCACCCGGAGTGGGGGCGCGGCATGGTGCTCTCCTACGAGGAGGACAAGATGACGGTTCTCTTCGATGAGGTCGGGTACAAGACGTTGTCGGTGCGCGTGGTGTCCGAACAGGGCCTGTTGACCCTGGACTAGCCTGACCCGGGCTCCCGTTGTCGGGCCCGTTGATCGACCAAGCGAAGCACCGAGTGACCAAGCAGAGCAGGGCGGAAGGGGCATTGCCGTGATCGAGCAGCCGGCGTACACCGGTTTCGGTTTCTCCGACGGGGAGTGGGGGTTGCTGGTCGGCCTGCCGCAGTCGGTTCTGACCGCGGCGAGCGCCGCCGAGTCCGACGGCACCCGCCGGACCATGGCGGAGACCGCTGCCGGCCTGGAGACCATCGCCGCCGGCCGGGAGTCGGCCAGCCCGCTGGTCGCGGCCGTGGCCGGCGAGGTCGTGACCCGGGTCGGTGACCCGGAGACCGGTGCGGAACTGCCGGTCATCGCGCCCACCGACCCGAGGGCCATGATCGACGACGTGCTGCTGCGCGCCGGCGAGGCCTCCGCGCTGCTGGCCGCCCGGGTCGACGAGGGCGAGGCCGGCGCGTACAAGCACTGGCTCGTGAAGATCGCCGAGCAGGTGGTGGGCGCCGCGTCCAGCGGTGGGCTGCTGGGCATCGGAGGCGAGTCCGTCAGCGACTCCGAGCGGCGCTTCCGCGACCGGCTCGCGCACGTGCTCAACGACTGACGCCCCCGAGCCGCCACCCTGGTGGCGCGACCGCCCGTGGTGCGCCACGTTGATCGACTCGGTTTCCTGGAAACCGTGGCATCCCCGCATTCGGGACGCCCCGACTTCCGGGAAACCGAGTCGATCATTTGGGGCGGCTACGCCTCGGCCGGCGCCGGCAGCGCGGTCGGCGTCGGGTCGCTCGGGAGCTCCGCGGTCGGGTCGGCCGGCTGGACGCCGCGCAGCGTGACCAGCGCGGCGACCGCGCCCAGCACCATCGCCACCATGGCGGCGACCGCCGCGAGGTGCAACCCGTCGGTGAACGCGACCCGGGCGGTGTGCAGCACCGCGTCGGCCACATCCGCCGGCAACTCCTGGGCCACCGCGAGCGCGCCGCCCAGGGTCTCCCGGGCAGCGTCACCGCTGTCGGCGGGCAACCCCGCCGGCAGGCCGTCGAGGATCTCGCGCCGGTAGACCGCCGCGCCCACGCTGCCGAGGATCGCCATTCCCAGCGCGCCGCCCAGCTCACTGCTGGACTCGGTCAGCGCCGACGCGACTCCGGCCTGCTCGGGCGGCGCCGCGCCGAGGACCAGCTCGGTGACGAGCTACATCACCAGCACCAGGCCACCGGCGTAGACACTGGCGCCGACGAGCAGCAGCCACAGCGGCGACTCCGGCGTGACACGGGTCAGCACCGCGAAGCCGAGCACGGCGATCCCGAACCCCGCTCCGATCAGGTACGCCCGCTCGACGCGCTGGGCGAGCGCGGCGGCGGCCGGCGCCACAGCGCCCACGGCCAGCGACGGCACCAGGCTCCACAGTGCCGCTCGCAGCGGGCTCAGGCCGAGCACCAACTGGAGGTGCTGGGTGGTGAAGATGGCGAAGCCGACCAGCGCGAACATCGCCAGCAGGTTGACCGCGAGCGAGCCCGCGAAGCCCCGGCGACGGAACAACGCGAGGTCGATCATCGGGTACGTCCGGGTCCGCTGCCGGTGCAGAAACAGCGCGCCCATCAGCAGACCGGCGACGATGGCGAGCACCCGCGCCGGGCTGAGGCCGTCGCGCGCCATCTCCTTGATGCCGTAGATCACCGGTAGTAGCGCGCCGAGGGACAGCGCGGCGCTGAACAGGTCGAACCGCCCGGTCGCCGGGTTGCGTGACTCCGGCACGAGGACCGGGGCGAGCAGGAGCAGCATCAGCATCGCCGGGATGTTGATCAGGAAGATCGAGCCCCACCAGAAGTGCTCCAGCAGGATGCCGCTGAGCACCGGGCCGAGCGCGATGCCGCCGGTGAGAGTGGCGGTCCAGATGCCGATGGCGGCGCCCCGCTGCTTGGCGTCGTGGAACAGGTTGCGCACCAGGGCGAGCGTGGACGGCATCAGGGTGGCCCCACCGATGCCGAGCACGGCGCGCGCGGCGATCAGGGTCGCGGCGCTGTCGGCGTACGCGGCCAGCAGCGACGCCGCCCCGAAAGCGGCGGCGCCGATCAGCAGGAGCCGGCGTCGGCCGATCCGGTCGCCCAGAGCACCCATGGCGATGAGCAGCCCGGCCAGCACGAAGCCGTAGATGTCGAAGATCCAGAGCTGCTGGGTGGCCGTGGGGCGCAGCTCCTCGCTGATGAACGGGACGGCGAAGTAGAGCACCGACACGTCCATCGAGACCAGGAGCAGCGGCAGCATCAGCACCGTGAACCCGATCCACTCCCGTCGGCCCGCCCGTGGTGCCGGTGTGGTCGTCGCCATCATGACCAGTCACCCTTCTGCGTATGTCGTACGCTGTTATGCGTAGACCATACGCAGAACTAGGATGGCGAGGCAAGGAGGAAATGTGGCGGCACAGACGGACGACAGCGGGCCGGCGATCCCGGCCTCCATCGAGAGCGCCTGGGGGCTGCGGGAACGGCCACCCAAGGGCCCCCGGCCGGGGATGAGCGTGCCCGCCATCGTGGACGCCGCCGTACGGGTGGCCGACGCCGACGGGCTGGCAGCCGTCTCCATGAGCCGGGTCGCCAAGGAGCTGGGCGCCGCCACCATGGCCCTCTACCGCTACGTCGGCTCGAAGGACGAGCTGCTGATGCTCATGGTGGACACCGGCTACGGCCCGTCGCCGGGACCGCCTCTGCCGGAGACCGACTGGCGCGCCGGCCTGACCCGGTGGGCCTGGGCCGAGCACAGGGTGCTGCGGCACCGCGCCTGGTTGCTGCACGTGCCGATCAGCGGCCCGCCGATCACCCCGCAGCAGCTCGGCTGGATGGAGGACGGGCTGCGCTGCCTCGACGGCACCGCCCTCGGTGAGGGCGAGAAGATGTCCGTGCTGCTGCTGCTCACCGGGTACGTCCGCAACGAGGCCACCCTCACGTCGCAGGTGGCCGAGGGCAGCAAGGCCGCCGGCGTCGCGCCCAGCGAGATGATGCCGGCGTACGGTCGGACGGTGGCCCGACTCATCGACCCGGACCGCTTTCCGGCGCTGCACCGGGTGCTGACCGCCGGCGTGCTCACCCAGGACGACGACCCCGACGACGAGTTCGCTTTCGGCCTGGACCGGATCCTCGACGGCATCGAGGCCCTGATCCAGCGCCGAGCCAGCTGAGGGAACCGGATGCTGCCGAGAGACACCATCGACACCACGGTCCTGCCCCCGGGCGAGCGGTTCGGGATGTGGCTCGACCTGGTCGCGCGCACCTCCGCGCCGCTGCGCATCCAGTCCGCGCACGCCGACGACTTCGCCGCCCGCGCCGACTTCATCGAGCTGGGCCCGATCCAGCTGGTGGAATACCAGTACCCGTCGCTGGACGCCACCCGCACCCGCAAGCTGGTCCGCCAGTCCGACCCGGAGCTGTACATCCTCGCCTTCACCACCGGCGGCATCGGCACGTCCAGCCAGGACGGTCGCCGCAGCGAGATCCTGGCCGGCGAGTTCACCTTCTACGACGGGTCCCGACCGCACGACGTCTGCCACCACGCGACCGAGCCGGAGCGGGACCAGGCGAGCTCGATCATCACGTTGATCCCGCACGCCGCGCTGCCGTTGCCGCCGCAGCGGATGGCCGCGCTCTACGGCGGTCGGATGTCCGGCAGCGAGGGGATCGGGGCGCTGCTGGCGCAGTTCCTGTTGCAGGTGACCGGGCATCCCGAGCAGTACCATGCCGCCGACGCCAGCCGGCTCGGCACCGTGGGACTGGACCTGGCCACCACCATGCTCGGCCGGCACCTGGTCGCCGAGGACGCCGTGCCCACCGAGGTCCGCCGACGGGCGCTGCTCACCCAGGTGCAGGCGTACGTCCACCGGCACCTCGGTGACGCGACGCTCGGCCCACAGGTCCTCGCCGACGCCCACCACATCTCGGTGCGGTCGCTGCACCGGCTGTTCGAGGCCGAGCACACCACCGTGGCGTCGTACGTCCGGGGTCTGCGACTGGCCCGGTGCCGGCGTGACCTGTCCGACCCGGCGCTGCGCAACCAACCCGTACAGACCATCGCGGCGCGTTGGGGGTTCTCCGACAAAGCTCATTTCAGCCGGGCGTTCCGGACGGCATACGGGGTGAGCCCGCAGGAACACCGCGACGGCGGCTCGCATCCGGCGCGGATCGTCAACCGGCCGGCATCAACGGTCAACTCACTGCCGGCAGACTGACACCAGCGCGTCCACCGTTCGATCGGTGGGCCGCCAACGGGGGCCGTGGCGCGGCGCCCGCCGCGAGAACGCGGCGGGCGGCCGCCCGGTGCACCCCTCATACCTGAGGCCCCGGTCCCGCCACCTCCCCCCAGGATCGTTGGCGGGGCCGGTCAGGTCTTCTCCAGCAGCTCCAGGACCACCCGCTCGGCCTCCTCGCGTGGCGCCTGCGGGTCCACCGACGCCACCACCCCGTCGTGGTACAGGTCAACGACCCGCGGATCCACGTAGGACGTCCGCGCCACCGTCGGGGTGTTGCCCAGCAGCTCGGCCACCTCGCGCATCACCGTGACCACGGCCTTGCGTCGGGCGGTGACCGAGCGGGCCGGGCCGACGGTCGCCAACTCGGTGGCGGCGAGCACTGTGGCGTGCCAGGTGCGGAAGTCCTTGGCGGTCATCTCCCCGCCGCTGGCGTCACGCAGGTACCCGTTGACCTCGTCGCTGCGCACGTCGCGCCACTCCCGGCCGTCCCAGTAGCCGAACAGCCGGTCCGCCCACCGCCGACGACGGCGCAGATTGACCAGCACCTGGCACAGCTCGGGGTCCTCGATCCGGCGTACCTGCTCGATGCCACCCTTCGCGGGGAACACGAAGACCACGCAGCCGCCCCGGGACCGGGCATGCTCGGGACGCAGGGTGGACACCCCGTACGTCGGGTCGTCGCCGGCCGCGTACTGGTCGCTGCCGACCCGGAACATCCCCATGTCCAGCAGTCGGGCCACCGTCGCCAGCACCCGGTCCCGGCCCAGCCCTCGGCCGTCCAGGTCACGCCCCACCCGCTCGCGCAGCACCGGCAGCCGGCGTGCCACCTCCAGCATGTGGTCGAACTTCGCCTCGTCCTGCTTCTCCCGCCACCGGGGGTGGTAGACGTACTGCTTGCGCCCGGCCGCGTCGATCCCGATCGCCTGGATGTGCCCGTTCGCGTGCGGCGAGATCCAGACGTTCTGCCAGGCCGGAGGAATGACAAGCTCTCGCAGCCGGGCCAGGACCTCCGGGTCACGGACCGGATCGCCGGCCGGGTCGACGAAGGTCCAGCCCCGTCCGCGCCGACGCCGCCCGTACCCCGGTCCACCCGGGTCGCTACGCCGCAACCGCACCGGAGACACGCACCAGCCTTTCCACCTCAGCCACGGCGGCCAGCACCTCGCCGAGACGCAGGGCCGCCATCGTCGGGTGGCTTCCTACCCCGTCCCACCTGGGCCAATCCCCCTCGCCGGCCCAGAGCACCCGGTGCCGGGGCCGGTCCGGCGGCGGCCCCCAGTGCGCCGGCGGCACCGGCCCGAAGAGCACGACCGAGGCGGTGCCGTACGCGGTGGCCAGGTGGGCGACCCCGGTGTCCCCGCTGACCACCAGCCGGGCGTGCGCCACCAGCGTGGCGAGCGCGCCGAGGTCGGTGCGGCCGGCCAGCACGGCGTCGGACGGCAGGCCGGCCGCCTCGGCCACCCTCCCTGCCAGTGCCCGCTCGTCGGCCGAGCCGGTGAGCAGCACCCGGTGCCCCTGCTCGCTGAGCGCCCGGGCCAGCGCGGCGAACCGCTCGGCGGGCCACCGCTTGGCGGGGACCTTGCTGCCGGGATGCAGCACTGTCACACCCGTGGGCAACCCGGCCGCCCCGGGCCGGCGCAGGTCGAGATCGGCGCGGTCGGCCGCGATGTCGTACCAGGACAGCAGCCGGCACCACCGGTCCGCCTCGTGCTCGTCGGCGGACCACCGCGGACCGTCGGTGTGGTCAGCCTCCGGGTTGGCGAAGGCGAACAGCCGGCCGGGCCGGGTGGCCGCGAGCAGCCGATGCGACTGCGGGCCCCGCCCGTGCAGGTTGACCGCGACCTGCGGGGCCGCCCCGACCCGGATGGGCCGGTCCAGCCCGGCCGTGTCCACCAGCCGGTCGACGCCGCCGACCAGGTCGACCAGCGGGGCCAACCAGGCGGGCGCGGCGAGCGCCAGCTCCCGGGACGGGTACGCGGCCCGCAGCGCCCGCAGCGCGGGCACGGCGGTGAGCAGGTCGCCGACGCCGAGGGCGCGCAGCACGAGGATCACGGGTACGACGTCTCCTGCTCGGCGCAGACCACCAGCTCGCGAACCGCGCAGCCGGGCGGCTGGTTGAGCGCGAACATGACGGCGGCGGCGGTGTCGGCGGGATCGTTGAGGATCGCGTCCGGCCCCGGTTTGTACTGCGGGTCGCGCTCGTCGAAGAACGCGGTGCGCATCCCGCCCGGGATGAGCAGCGTGACACCGACCTGCCCGGCGAGCTCGGCGGCGAGGGCGCGGGTGAAGCCGACCACGCCGAACTTGGCCGCGCAGTACGCGGTGGCGTCGCTGACCGCCTTGACGCCCAGGGTGGAGGCGACAGTGACGATGCGCCCCCGGGACGTCAGCAGGAACGGCAGCGCGGCCCGGATCACCGCTGCCGTGGCCAGCAGGTCCACCGCGACGATCCGGTCCCAGGTCTCCCCCGGCACGTCGGCGAGTCGACCCGGCACGTCCGTGCCGGCCGCGGTCACCACCGCGTCCAGGCCGCCGGCCTGCTCGGCGAGGTGCTGGGTGGCCACCTCGGCGGCCCGCGTGTCGGCCAGGTCGCACTCGGTCCAGGACACCCCGTCGGCCGGCGGCTGCCGGTCCAGCACGATCGGTCGGCCACCGGACGCGGCCACCGCCGCGACCACCGCCGCGCCGAGCCCGCTCGCGCCGCCGGTGACCAGGACGGTGGGCCCGGCTCCGGGCCGCGTGGCGGTCATCGGACCCGCTCCGCGAGCGTCCGGACGATCATGTCGGTGGTGGAACGACCGTCCAGATAGGGCACCACCACCGTGTTTCCGCCCCACCGGCGCAGAACCTCCGCCTCCGGCAGGGTGGCCGAGGCGTCACCGCCGCCGGTGGCGTAGTCGCCACCCTTGACCCAGACGTCGGGTCGTATCCAGGACAGCGCCGCGTCCGGGGTCGGCTCGTCGAAGACGAGGACCGCGTCGACACAGCTCAGAGCGGCCAGCAGCCGACTGCGGTCACCCTCGGACATCACCGGCCGCTCCGGGCCCTTCAACCCGGCCACGCTGGCGTCGGAGTTCAGGCAGACGATGAGGCAGTCGCCGAGTTGCCGGGCGGCCTCCAGGGTGGCCACGTGCCCGGCGTGCAGCAGGTCGAAGCAACCACCGGTCGCCACCACCGTGCCACCTGCGGCCCGTACCTCACCCAGGAGCGTGGCGACCGCCGCGACTCCGACCCGGTCCCCACCGGGGCTGACCAGAGTGGCGTTCGCAGGGCCACCCCTCGTTCGCGACTGCGCGGATCGCAACCCGGACTCCCTCCTCGCGTTCGCCGCCGGAAGCGCCGCGGCCACTCCTCCACCCGCCACGAACCGGGACGCCTCGGCGACCGCCGCCTGCACCGCCTCGGAGACCAGGGCGCCCTGAGCCAACGCGAGGCTGGCAGCGGCCGCGAAGCGGTCGCCGGCTCCGCAGGTGTCCCCCTCCGCGCTGCCGGGGGTCGGCACCACCAGCGGCGTCGACCCGGCGTGGCAGAGCAGCGCGCCGTCACCGCCCAGCGTCACCGCGACCGCGCCGGCCCTCCAGCGCCGGCGGAGCCCCTGCGCACCACGCGAAGCGGTGGCCAGCCGGGAGGCACCGGGCAGCGCGGGAACCAGCTCCCGCACCTCCGACTCGTTCGGGGTGGCCAGGTGGACGCCGGGCACCGCCGCCGGACCGCGCGGATGCGGGTCCCACACCACCGGCGCGCGGGTCGCGGCCAACGCGTCACGAAGCGCGGGCTGCCGGGCCACCCCCCGGCCGTAGTCGCTGACCAGCACCGCCGACGCTCCGGCGATCACCCGCAGCACCTCGTCGGAGGGCTGACCCGGCTCCCCGGACGCGCCGCCGCGGTCGTGGCGCAGCAGCACCCGACCCCGAGCCCGTAGCCGGATCTTCTCCGGCGTCGCGCCGGAGAGAGCCAGGGGATACACCTGCACACCGGCGGCGGCGAGCAGCGTGCTCAGTCGGGCTCCGCCGGCGTCGTCGGCGAGCGCGGTCACCAGCACCACCTCGGCGCCCTGCGCGGCGGCGAACACCGCCGCCAGACCGGCGCCACCGGGTCGGTCGGTGGCCACGGTCTCGTCGAGCACCGGCACCGGGGAGTCCGGGCAGAGCCGGTTCACCACCCCTTCCACGTCCCGGTCGAGCAGGGTGTCGCCGAGCACCACCACGGGTCCTCTCACGCTTGCCTCCTCATCCTCACGCGTCGACCTGCTGTCCGGTCCCACCGTCGAGCACCACTTCGACCCCGGTACGCACCGACCGGGCCGGCGGAGCGGGCTCGGTCGGTGCGTGGTGGACCGCCGCCGGATCGGCGACCGCGGCCAGGGCGGCGGGCAGTTCCTGTTCGAGGTACTCACAGAGCAGGTGGCTGGTCACGAGGTGCAGCTCCTGGACGACCTGGGTGTCGGGGGACGCGACAGCCAGCACCTCGTCACAGGCGTCGGCGAGGGGATTGGGCGTCGCCCCGGTGAGCGCCCAGCTCGTCAGGCCGGCCTCCCGGGCGGCCAGCGCGGCGGTGATCAGGTTGGCGCTGCTGCCGCTGGTGCTCAACAGGAGCAGGACGTCACCGGGACGACCATGCGCGCGCACCTGGCGGGCGTAGACGTCGGTGTAGCCGTAGTCGTTGGCGATGGCGGTGAGCGCGCTCGTCTCGGCGTGCAGCGCGATCGCGGACAACGGCTGCCGGTCGTGGTGCAGCTTGCCGACCAGCTCGGCGGTGAGGTGCTGGGCCTCGGCGGCACTACCGCCGTTGCCGGCGACCAGCAGACGACCCCCGCCGGCCAGCCGGTGGGCCAGGTCCGCACCCCAGCGGGCCAGCTGCGACTCACACCGCCGGTACGACACCAGCGCCGCGGCGAGGTTCGTCAGGTGGGTGTCGAGCAGGCTTCCCGCCGGCATCAGGCCACCACCCGGGTCGGGCGACGCACGGCGGCCACCTCGCTGTAGACCTCGACCAGCCGCTCGGCGGTTGCCGCCCACGAGTACCGCGTCCGGGCCCGCTCGCGCGCCGCCGTCGCGTACGCGAAGCGCCTGATCCGGTCGTCGAGCAACCCCTGGATCGCGGCGGCCAGCGCCTGCGGGTCCCGCGCCGGCACGAGGTCACCGGTCGTCCCGTCGACGACGGTGTCCCGGATGCCGCCGACGGCGGTGCCGACAACCGGCACCCCACAGGCCATCGCCTCCAGCGGGGTCAACCCGAACGGCTCGTACCAGGGTGCGGCGACAAGCAGGTCCGCCGAGCGGTACCAGCGGCCCATCTCCTCCCGGGGCACCGCGCCGACCAGGTGCACCCGGTCGGCCACCCCGCACGACTCGGCCAGTGCTCGAAGCCGCCGGGCGTACGGGTCGGTCTCCAGCAGCCCCTCGGGCGGGCCGCCGACCACCACGCACTCGGCGTCCGGGACCAGGGCCATCGCACGGACCACGGTCTGGAAGCCCTTGCGTTCGACCAGTCGGCCCACGGTCAGGATCCGGGCCCGACCCGACTCGCGGTCGGCGGCCGGCCCGAGCGGGGCGAACGTGGCGAGGTTGACTCCGGAGGGCACGACGGTCATCCGGGACCGGGGCACGCCCATCCGGACCAGTTCGCCCACCTCGTCACGGCACTGGGCGACGATCCGGTCCACCGAGCGGCCCAGCTCGCGCTCGTAGGACACCCGGCGGGCCGGGCTGGTGTCCTGCACGCCCTGGTAGCGGCGCTTCACGGTGCCCAACGCGTGGTACGTCTGCACCACCGGCACCCCGGTCTGCCGGCCGGCGGTCAGCGCCGCCAGGCCGCTCATCCAGAAGTGCGCGTGGATCACCTCGGGCACCCAGTCCCCGCCCCGCCAGCGCTCGATCAGCCAGGCACTGAACTCCCGCATGTGCGGCAGCAGCGCGTCCTTGGCCACCGGCTCGGCCGGCCCGGCGGAGACGTGCACCACGTCGTACCCGTCCGGGCTGCGGACGGTCACCGGCAGGTCGGGCGCGTCCCGCCGGGTGTAGACCCGTACCTCGTGCCCGGCGGCGGCGAGCGCGGCGGACAGCTCCGCGACGTGCGTGTTCTGGCCGCCGGCGTCCTCCCCTCCGAGGACGGCGAGCGGGCTGGCGTGCTCCGAGATCATCGCGATCCGCATACTTCCTCCTCCAGCAGCCGGTCCCAGTCAGCGAGGAAACGGTCGAGGCCGTACCTGTCGCGTGCGGCCGTTCGCGCCGCCGCGCCGGCCTGGCGCGCGGTCGCCGGTTCGGCGATGAACCGGCGGGCGGCGTCGAGCAGGGTGTCCGTCCGGGTGGCGAGGGCGCCCGCCTCCGGGGGTACCGCCATCACCGCCTCGGTGGTGGCGAGCGCGACGACCGGCATGCCGATCGCCATCGCCTCGATGAGGCTGAGCCCGAGCGAGGTCCACCGGCACAGGTGCAGGTACGCGCGCCGCCGGGCCAGCTCGGCGTGCATCCGGTGCTGGGGTACGTCGTCGTGGCTGGTGAGCCGGTCGGCGGGCAGCCCGAGGTGGTCGGCCAGGCCGGCGACGCCCATGCCGAAAACGTCCAGAGGCGCGATCTCGGCGAACTGGGGCAGCAGGTCGGTGCCGGTGACCCGTCCTCGCCGGATCGGCTCGTTGATCACCACGGCGAGCCGGTCGAGTTCGCCGGTGTAGGAGACGGTGGGGGCGACGATGCCGTGGTCGACCACTGTGGTGCGGGTGGCGCCGGTGTCCCAGAAGATCTGGTTGAACCCGGTGACGTGGGCGATGAGCAGGTCGTCGCGGTCGGCCATGGGGTGCCGTGTGTTGGGCACGTCGCCCTTCGGGGTGTTGTGTTCGACGTAGATCGCCGGGAGGTCGCGGCCGGGGCGGCGGCGCAGCCACGCCTCGGCCCGGTCGATCTCCTCCGGCCGTTGCAGGATGACCAGGTCGATGTCGGCGCCCGGCAGGTCCTCCGGGGCGACCTCGACCGCACTGTCCGGCCAGGGGTAGGTGCGGGCCCGGCCGAGGCCGTAGGGGCCGCGGTCGGGTGTGGTGGGGATCAGGTAGCGATGGCTGCCGTGCACGAACGACGTGGTCCACGAGCCGTGCACGTGCCAGAGCAGGATGTTCATCGGCTGCCACCACCACCGACGGCGAGCATCCGCAGCGCGTCGACCACCTCGTCCGGGTCGATGCCACTGAGGCAGGGGTGCCCGGGGACCGGGCAGCTGGCGGCACGGGTGTCCCGGCAGGGCGCGGCGGCGTCTCCGAGCCGAACGGTGGGCACCCGGTACGGCCCCCACTGACCGAACGGGACGGTCGGCGCGAAGAGACTCACCACCGGCACTCCGCTCGCGGCGGCCAGGTGCGCGGGCCCGGTGTTGCCGACCACTACCGCGCTGGCGTCCGCCACGATCCCGGCCAGCCCGGCCAGGTCGGTTCGCCCACCCAGGTCGGTGCCCCCGGCCGCCGCGACCCGGGCGGTGACGTCACGCTCGTCGGAGCTGCCGGTGACCAGCACCCGATGCCCGGCGGCGGTCAGCGCCCCGGCGATCCGGGTCGCCACCTCAGGCGGGCAGGCCCGGCTCGACGCGGCCGAGCCGGGGTGCAGCACCACGTACCCCGGGTCGCCGAGGTCGGCCGGGCGCGGCGGCACGGCGTCGCGTCGGAGCCGGAGCACAGGTTCGTCGCCGTCGGGCAGCCGGTGACCGGCGGCGGCGGCGAGGGAGAGGGCACGTTCCGGTTCGGGGACGCCCACCGGCACCCGGTGCCGGACGTCCAGCAGCGAGCCCGGGTAGTCGTCGCTGATCGCCGCGATCCGGCCGACGCCCGCCATCCGCAGCAGCAGCGCCAGCGGCAGGGCGGACTGGTGGAACGAGGTGAACACCACCGCCTGGTCCGCGCCGATCGCGGTGAGGCGGGCGGTGAGGCTCCGCACCGCCTCCGGGTCGACCGGCCCCGGCGTGGGGTCGATCCAGGGCAGCGGGTGCTCGATGATCTCGTCGACGCCGGGCAGCAGGTCGGCGGCGGCGCGGCCACGCGGCCCGCACAGCAGCACCACCCGCTGCGCCCTCGCCGCGACGGCACGGATCGCCGGCCCGGTGACCAGCACGTCCCCGGCCGAGTCCGACCGGACCACGAGCGCCGTGCGCACCGGGTCACCGGTCGGGGTCGCCTGTCGTACGGCCTGTTGGCGGCGCAGGATCTCGTCCACCGCCGCCGGCAGGTCGGTGGCCACCCACCCGGCGGCCGCGATCTCCTCCGGTCGGGTCACCGGGGTCGGCACCAGCACCCCTGCCGCCCCCGCGGCCAGCGCGGCGCCGACGTCCCGGCCGATGTCGCCCACCAGCACACACCTGGACGCGGTGGTGCCCAGTTCCCCAGCGGCGGCGTACACAAGGCCGGGAGCCGGCTTGCGGCAGTCGCAGCCGTCGGCGTCGTCGTGCGGGCAGACCAGCCACGCGTCGAACCGACCCAGCAACTCCTCGACGCGGGCGTGCACCGCCCGCATCTGCTCCCCGGTGAAGTAGCCCCGGGCCAGCCCCGACTGGTTCGTCACGACCGCCAGGCGCAGCCCGGCCGCCCGCAGCCGGTCCAGCGCCGCCCGCGCCCCCGGCACCGGCCGCACCTTCTCCGGGTCGCCGTTGTACGGCACGTCCTCGATCAGGGTGCCGTCGCGGTCCAGCAGCACCGCGTCGTACAGGACGGGCCGGGGGCTTCCGACAGTTGTGCGACTGGACCCGGCGGAACCGGCGCGGTCAGCAGCGGCGTAAACCGGGGCTGACCTGCGCTGATACGGATCCTCCTGGTCCTGTCGCACAGCCGGCGGGTTCCCTGCGCCCCGAGGAGTAAACGTCGTCGTCGAGGGGGTGGGCCAGCGCCGCCAGCGGTGCCCCGCGTCGGCCTTACCCGCCGTGCCGGAGAAGCTAACCCGCCGGCCGTTAGCCGGTGCCTGCCGGGGGTATGAAAGCCCAGTGGCGATTGTGGAGAAAGTAATCGACGCTCCCCCGCAGCAGGTCTTCGACGTGCTCGCCGACGGGTGGACGTACAGCGACTGGGTGGTCGGGACGACACACGTACGCGACGTGGACGACGCCTGGCCCCGGGTGGGCAGCCAACTGCACCACAAGGCCGGGCCGTGGCCGTTCTCCCTGCAGGACGCGTCGACGGTGCTGGTCTGCGAACCGCCGCACCGGCTCGTGCTCAAGGCGGGTCTCTGGCCGGCCGGGGAGGCGATCGTGGCCTTCACGCTGCAGCCGGTCGGCGACAACGCCACCCGGGTACGCCTCGGGGAGGACTTCGCCGCCGGCCCGCTGCGCTGGGTCCGCAACAAGGTCAACGATCTGGTGCTGCACCTGCGTAACCGGGAGACGCTGGACCGGCTCGCCGACATCGCCACCCGCCAGAAGGGGTCCCCGTGACGCAGACCGTGGTGGTGACCGGGGCGAGCGCCGGCGTCGGTCGGGCCGTCGCCCACGCGTACGCGGACCGGGGCGCCCGGCTGGCGCTGCTGGCGCGGGGCGAGGCGGGCCTTGCCGCCGCCGAGCGGGAGTGCCGGCTGCGTGGTGCGACCGACGTGCGCGCGTACCGGGTCGACGTGGCCGACGCGGGCACGGTGCAGCAGGCCGCCGACGACGTGGTGCACCGGTGGGGCGGCATCGACGTGTGGGTCAACAACGCCATGGCGTCGGTGTTCGCGCCGGCCTGGGAGATCCCGGCCCGCGAGTTCCGCCGGGTCACCGAGGTCACCTACCTGGGCACGGTGCACGGCACCCTGGCGGCGCTGCGGCACATGCGGGCGCACGGGCGGGGCACGATCGTGCAGGTGGGCTCCGCGTTGGCCTACCGGGGGATCCCGTTGCAGTCGGCGTACTGCGCGAGCAAGCACGCCATCCAGGGTTTCAACGACTCGTTACGCGCCGAGCTGCTGCACGACTGCCCGGGGGTGAAGCTGTCGATGGTGCAGCTGCCCGCCGTCAACACGCCACAGTTCTCCTGGGTCCGCACCCGGCTTCCCCGGCATCCGCAGCCGGTGCCGCCGATCTTCACGCCGGAGTTGGCCGCCCGGGCCATCGTGTGGGCCGCCGACCGTGGCACCAGGGAGCTGAACGTGGGCGGCCCGACGTGGCGGGCCCGGCTGGGCGACATCCTGTTCCCCGGCCTGCTGGACCGGAAGTTGGCCCGCGACGGTTACGACAGCCAGCAGACCGGGGAGAAGATCGACCCGGCCACCTGGCGGGACAATCTCGAGCATCCCGGCGACGAGGACACGGACCAGGGCACCGCGGGCGTGTTCCACGACCGGGCGCACGACCGCTCGGCCGCGCTCTGGGTGGGCACCCACAAACCGGCCCTGTCCGGTGTCGCGCTCGCCGCTGCGGGACTGACCCTCGCGGCCGTGGCGCGTCGCTGGCGCTGACCGACCCCGGAAGCGCTGGCCGGCCCCCTCGGGCGCTGAGCTGCCAACGCCGCGACCGGCGAATCGATGGGCGGACACGGCCGGGCGGCGCCATACGCAACGCCCGGAAGGGGTGCCTCTTCAAACCGAATGTGCCAACTGGATACCCTCTTCGGTAAGCCCTGTCCGCGAACCGAGGATGTCCCGCATGATCGAGCCTGTGCAGCTGCCGTCGCCGTGGCAGGACGCACGTCTGACCGTCGTCGTGCCCACCTACAACGAGGCGGGCAACCTGCCCACGCTGGTGGAGCGACTTCTCGCACTGCCGCTGCCTGGCCTGCGCATCCTCGTCGCCGACGACAACTCCCCCGACGGCACCGGCGACGTGGCCGACAAGCTGGCCATCGAGCATCCGGACCGGATCGAGGTCGTGCACCGCGCCGGCAAGGAGGGCCTCGGCCGCGCGTACGTCGACGGGATGGGACGGGCGATCGAGGGCGGCGCCGAGTACGTGGCGCAGATGGACGCGGACCTGTCGCACCCGCCGGAGGCTCTGCCGGGCATGCTGGGCGCGCTGCTCTCCACCCAGGCCAGCGTGGTGATCGGTTCCCGCTACGTGCCCGGTGGCGAGCTGGACGAGAACTGGCCGTTGTACCGCCGGGCCCTCAGCGGCTGGGCGAACCTCTACGTGCACACCCTGCTGCGGGTGCGCATCCGGGACCTGACCGCTGGCTTCAAGGTCTGGCGTGCCGACGCGCTGCGCGACATCGGCCTGAACCGGGTGCAGTCCAACGGATACAGCTTCCAGGTGGAGATGCACTACCTCGCCACCAAGCTGGGGCACACCATCCTGGAGGTGCCGATCCGCTTCGAGGAGCGGCAGGAAGGCCTCTCCAAGATGACCACCGCGACCAAGGTGGAGAGCGCCCTGATGCCGTTCCGCCTGCGCAGCAAGCACCGCAACATCACCCGCTGACCCCCCATCCCCACCTCGATGAGGGCTGTGGGCGGGGTCCGGGCGGGGGTTAGTCGGGATAGACGGCGCGGTGGGCCGTCGCGATGGCCGCGGCGTAGGCACGCCCGGTGAGGGCGCGGTCGCGGGCCAACGCCGCGCGGGCGGCGTTCGCACCGGGAGCGCCGTGCACGCCGCCGCCGGGATGCGCCGACGCGCTGGCCAGGAAGAGCCGGTCCACCGGAGTGTCCGCCCGGCCCAGGCCGGGGATCGGACGCAGGAAGAGCTGTTGGTACGCGGCAGCGGTGCCACCGCCGAGGGTGCCGCCGACCAGGCTCGGGTTTCCCTTCTCCAGGTCGGCCGGCCCGGCCACGTGCCGGCCGACGATGAGCTGCCGGAAACCCGGGGCCGCCTCCTCCAGCACGTCCTCCATGCGCTGCACGTGCCCGGCGACGTCCTCGGCCCGCCAGTCCCGGCGGAACGGCAGATGGGTGTACGACCAGAGCGACTCGGTGCCCGGCGGGGAGTGGCTCGGGTCGGCCACGGACATCTGCCCGACCAGCAGAAACGGGTCCCGGGGCAGCTCACCTCGGGCCAGCTCGCCCGCGTAGTGGGTCAGCCCGTTCAGGTCTGCGCCAAGGTGCACGGTGCCGGCCCCGGCCAGCTGCTGGTTCGTCCAGGGCATCGGCGCGGACAGCGCCCAGTCGACCTTGAGTGTCGAACCGTCCCAGCGGAAGTGCGCCAGGTCCTCCACCAGCCGCGACGGCAACGCTGCCGCGCCGACGAGGTCGAGGTAGAGCGCTGGCGCCGGCACGTCGGCGAGCACGGCCCGGCGGGCCCGCCACAGCGTGCCGCCCCGCGTGCGTACGCCCATCGCCCGGCCCCGGGCGGTGAGCACCCGGTCGACGTGGGCGCCGTAGAGGATCGCGCCGCCGCGCTGTTGCAGCCGCGCCACCAGCGCGTTGGTGATCTGCTGCGCGCCTCCGGCGGGCACCGGCCAGCCGACCTGCTGGCCGAGCATGGCCAGCAACCAGCCGTACACCCCGGAGCCGGCCTCCTCCGGGGACAGGTCGGTGTGCAGGGCGCAGCCGGCCAGCAGGGCCGGCCCGCCGGGGCCGTCGAAGAGTTCGTCACCGAGCTTGCGGACCGGCACCACGAGGCGCCGGGCCAGCCGCAGCGCGCCGGCGACGCGCAGCTGACGCAGCAGACCGAGCCCTCCGCGGACCGGCGGGAACGGCGTGGTGATGGTCTCCAGCATCGGCTCGGCCACGTCGAGCCAGTCGGTGTAGGCGTTGAGCCAGCGCTTGCCGTCGCCCGGGGCGAACTGCTCCAGCGAGGCGGCTGTGACGTCCGGGTCCCGGTTGATCACGGCGGCCCGGCCGTCCGGCAGCAGGTGCGCCAGCACGTCGGGCGAGTGCCGCCAGGACAGCCCCTGCTGACCCAGGTCCAGGCCGGCGAGCACCGGTGAGGCGTACCCGAGGGGGTAGAAGGAGCTGTAGAGGTCGCTCAGATAGCCGGGCGCGGTCACCTCGGCGGAGCGGACCGCGCCGCCGGGTGTCGCGGTGGCCTCCAGCACCACCACCTCCCAGCCGGCGTCCGCCAGCAGGTTCGCCGCCACCAGGCCGTTGTGACCGGCACCGACGACGACGGCGTCCGCGCTGTGCGCGGCGGTGGTAGTCATCCGATCCGCCTACCCTGCGCGCAACCGGGCGAAACGCGTTTGCCTCGCCGAGGCCGGGGCATCCAGCGCCGCATGTACACGGTTGCGCAGTTGGTGGGTGGGGTGTGGGGCGCTGGCGGCGACGGCGGTGAACTGGTGGTGCGTGACCCGGCGGACGACTCGCCGGTCAGCACCGTGCCGGTGGCCAGCGCCGACGAGGTCGGCAAGGCGACCCAGGCGGCCCGCAACGCGGCGGCGCAGTGGGCGGCGACCGCTCCGGCCGAGCGGGCGGCGGCGCTGCACCGGGCCGCGGAGGCGGTCGCGGCGGCCACCGAGGAGTTGGCGGCGGCGGTCACCGCGGAGATGGGCAAGCCGTTGGCGGACGCCCGCGGCGGCGTCGAGGCGGGCGTCGGCACCCTGCGACAGTACGCGGAGCTGGCTCCGCTGCGCGGCGGGCGGACGCTGAACGGCGAAGCCGACGCGCTGGACTTCCTCACCCCGCAGCCGCGCGGTGTGGTCGCCGCGATCACCCCCTGGAACGACCCGGTTGCGGTCTCCTGTGGGCTGCTCGGCGCGGCCCTGGTGACCGGAAACGTGGTGCTGTACAAGCCGAGCGAACGGACGCCGGCGACGGGTTGGCTGCTGGCGCGTGCGCTGGACCAGGCGCTGCCGGCCGGTGTGCTGTCACTGCTCACCGGTGGCCCGGAGGTCGGTGCGGCGCTGGCGGCGCAGGACGTCGACGTGGTGGCTCACGTCGGGTCCACCGCGACCGGGCGGGCGATCGCCGCCGCCGCGGCCCGCACCGGCGCCAAGGTGCTCCTGGAGAACGGGGGCAGCGACCCGTTGATCGTCGACGCGGGTGTCGACCCGGAGTGGGCGGCCGGTCAGGCCGCGATGGGCGCGTTCGCCAACGCCGGGCAGATCTGTGTGGCGGTGGAGCGGATCTACGTGCACCGGGAGGTGGCCGGGGACTTCGTGGCCGCGCTCGCGCGTCGCGCCGAGGCGCTGCGCGTCGGGCCGGGTCGGGACCCGGGCACCGAGCTGGGCCCGCTGGTCGACCGACGGCACCGCGACCACGTGCACGGGCAGGTAGCGGCGGCGGTTGCGGCCGGCGCTCGGGCGCTGGTCGGCGGCGAGGTGCCGGACGGGCCGGGGGCGTTCTACCCGGCCACTGTGGTCACGGACTGCCGGCACGACATGCCGCTGGTGCGGGAGGAGACGTTCGGGCCGGTCGCGCCGGTGGTGGTCGTCGACTCGTTCGACGAGGCGCTGCGCTGTGCCGCGGATTCCCCGTACGGGCTGGCCGCCACGGTGCTGACCGCGTCGATGAGTCACGCGCAGCGGGCCTGGCGCGAGCTGCCGGTGGGCACTGTGAAGGTGAACGCGGTGTTCGGGGGCGCGCCGGGTGGCGCCGCGCACCCGCGCCGGGCCAGTGGGCAGGGCTTCGGGTACGGCCCGGAACTGCTGGACGAGTTCACCGCCACGAAGGCGGTGCACATCGGGGCGCCGGGCGGCGGGCACTGGTGAACGGCACGGACGGACGCAGGGGTGGTGCGTCCGCCCGTGCCGTCGTCTGTGCGGTCAGTCGCCGCGAGCCTTGCGGGTGGCCCGGTCGTTGGCCTTCTCGATGGCCTTGACCAGGTCCGGCTTGGTCATGCTGGACCGACCGGGTACGTCCAGTTTGCGGGCCACCGACATCAGGTGGTCCTTGGTGGCGTTGGCGTCCACCCCACCGGCGGTGGGTGCTCGCCGTTCCGGCCCGCCGCCAGCGGCCTGCTGGTCGCTCGGGCCCTTGCGGCCCTTCGGCTCCCAGTGGTCGCCCACCTTCTCGAACTGGTGCTTCACCGCGGCGAAGGCGGTGCGGTGCGACCGCTGCCCCTCGCCGTAGGTCTCCACCGCCGAGTCGTGCGTCTTCTCCCACGTGCGCTGCGCCTTCTCCGGGGAGCGCCGCAGCGTGCTGGGCAGGTCTTCGCGCCCGGGCATCTCGTCCTCCTCCGTGTCGACAGGGTCACCGTGACCGTTCCCCGGTGCCGCGGCGGCAAACCATAGGCGCTACCGGCGGGGCACCGGGTGAGTTTCTCGATTTCCCGATCCGGGTATCGGGGGCCAGGCCCGACCGGACGACCGGTCATCCGGTGGCCGGGGCGCAGGGAGCGGGCATGACGACCACGGAGCCCGGTACGACGCGCGAGGGCGCACACGGCACGCGGGTTCCCCGCCGGATGCGGCAGTTGAGTTGGCGGACCTGGCGCGGGGTGCTGGTCCGCAGCGTGCAGAACTTCGTCAACGACAACTGCTCCGACTGGGCCGCCGCACTGACCTACTACGGGGTCCTGGCGGTCTTTCCGTCCGCCATCGTGATCGTGGCCCTGGTCGGTCTGGTCTCCAGCGGCGAGCAGACCGTCGACACCATCGTCGAGCTGGCCAGTCAGGTGGGCGCCGGGTCGGTGCTCAGCGACGACGAGGACGGCGTGGTCGGGGTGATCCGCACGGTGGTGCTCGACCAGAGCAACCCCAAGCTGCTGCTGAGCTTCGGCCTGCTCGGTGCGTTGTGGTCCGCGTCGGGTTTCATCGGCGCGTTCACCCGGGCCTCCAACGCCATCTACGGGGTGGACGAGGGCCGGCCGGTCTGGAAGCTGCGGCCGTTGCAGATCGGCCTGGCCGCGATCACCCTGGTGCTGCTCGCGGTGGTCGCCCTCGGGTTGATCGTGAGCGGCCCGGTCACCGACGCGGTCGGCGACCTGATCAACGCCGGAGGTCTGGCGCGCACGGTGTGGAGCGTGGCGAAGTGGCCGGTGCTCGCCATGATCATGATGTCGCTGCTGTCGCTGCTGTTCTGGATCGCGCCGAACGTGCGTCAGCCCCGGTTCCGCTGGCTCACCCCGGGTGGCGCGGTGGCACTGGTCTCCTGGGCGGTGGCCTCCTTCGGTTTCGGCCTCTACGTGACCAACTTCAGCTCGTACGACACCACCTACGGCAGTCTGGGGGCGGCCATCGCGTTCCTGGTCTGGCTCTACCTGTCCAACTCCGCGCTGATGCTGGGCGTGCAGATCAACGCCGAGGTGCAGCGCGGTCGGCAGTTGCAGGCCGGCGACCAGGACCCGGAGGAGCCGGTGCTGCCGCCCCGCAAGCCCGCCGAGGACTGAGCCGGTTCAGGGCCGGTCGTCCGGTTCGGGACCGGACCATGGCCCGTTCGTGGCCCGGTGCCGGTTTAGCGGGCGGGGTGCCGGGTAGCGCAGAAGGCATGGAGCGTGGCAACAGCAAGCACGGACCGAGGATCGACGAACAGATGAGCCAGGAGGTCAGCGGCCTCGTGCAGGGGCCGGGGACCGGTGGCTCTCGGGTCGATGAGGCGCGGGTGCCGGAACCGGCTGGCGAGGACCAGCCGGAGGTGACCACCGCGCCGGCCGGCGAGACGCGCACGGGCGCCCCGAAGGGGATGAGCTCCACGGACGTCGAGCAGCGCAGCCGGCTCGGCCGGTTCATCTCGATGAGCGCGCTGCCGGGCGACCGCCTGGTGCTCATTGCCAGCGCCCAGGAGAACGAGGCGCCCGACGACATCGTGGCGGCGCTGGAACGGCTGCCCGAGGGCACCGTCTACCAGACGGTCTCCGAGGTGTGGGCCGCGCTCGGCAACAAGAACGAGACAACTCGCTGGTGAGAAGGATCGCCCCCGATCCGACAACCATTGGCGACTGAAGGAGGTTCTCTGATGAGTGGCGTAACCGAACATGTCGACGTTGCCGTGCCCGTACGCACCGCGTACGACCAGTGGACGCAGTTCGAGGAGTTCCCGCAGTTCATGGAGGGCGTGCAGGAGGTCCGGCAGCTCTCCGACACGATGACCCACTGGACGGTGGACATCGCCGGGGTGAAGCGTGAGTTCGACGCCGAGATCACCGAGCAGCTCCCCGACGAGCGGGTCGCCTGGCGCTCGACCGGTGGCACCCAGCAGGCCGGTGTGGTGACCTTCCACCGGCTCGACGAGGACAAGACCCGGGTCACCCTCCAGCTCGAGTTCGAGCCGCACGGGGTGGTCGAGCAGGCCGGTGACAAGCTCGGCATCGTCGACCGGCGGGCCAAGGGCGACCTGGAGCGGTTCAAGACCTTCATCGAGCGGCGCGGTCAGGAAACCGGCGCCTGGCGTGGGTCGGTGGACCGTCCCCAGCCGTGACCCTGAGCAGTGACAGCGATGGCCGCCAGAATCCTGGCGGCCATCGCCGTGTCCGAGCCTTGTCGCACACCACCGTTTGCGATCATCGCGCCCGGGTACGGCTGAAGACATGACCGACGACAACATCAGGGTGTGGCGGGACGAGGAACGGCTTCCGTTGGAAGAGCTTGAGCAGGCCGTGGCCGGCTCCAGCATCGACGGGCAGGCCGACGACGTGACCGGCAACGACGCGGGGGAAGAGGCGACGTTCGGCCACGGGCCGGCAGCGGACGACCGTAAGGGACAGGCCCAGGGCAACAGCCGCGAGGACACCGATCCGGAGCGCCGCTACCGCCCGTCCACCACCGGACGGACCGGCCCCGACGTCGGCTGACCCTCCCCGCCGGTCTGCACGGGCACCGGGTGTGCGGTGGGCCGGCCGGTCGAACGACGAGCGCCCCACTCGTACAGCACGATCAACGCCAGCGCGAGCACCAGCAGGGCCGAGCCCAGCACCTGCACCGACGTGTTGCCGATCAGGACACCGAGGCCGGCCGGGACGAGCGCGGCGCCGATGCCGGACGCGCCGATCTGGAGCCCGATTGCCCGGTCCGCGTGCGCCGCGCCGACCCGGTCGGCGGTGGTGAGGGTGAGCAGCGGGAACACCGGCGCGGCGGCGAACCCGACCACGACCAGGCCGGCCACCGCCAGCACGGCCGGACCGGGAACGGCGATCAGCAACGCGCCCACGGCCATCCCGGCCAGGCTGGCGCGTAACACCAGGCCGGCCCCCAACCGCTCGGCCACCACCCCCTGCACGACCCGGCCGACGAAGAGGCTGCCCCAGTACGCGGAGACGCAGCCGCCGGCCACCGCAGCGCTCAGCCCACGCCCCTCGGTGAGCAGCAGGAACGCCCAGAGGCCGGCGGACACCTCGATGGCCACGTACAGCGCGAAGGCGACCGTCCCCGACCAGACCGCCGGCATTCGCAGCGTCGCCCGGACCGGAAGCCGGACGACCGCCGGAGTCTCGGCGGGTGTGGCGTCGGCAGCCTCGGTGCTGCCTGGTACGGCACGGTGCCAGGCTCGCACGGTGAGCACGAAGGCGATGGCGAGAACGATCTGCGCTCCGGCCACGATGCCGTAACCCCAGCGCCAGGCCAGCCCGGCGCTCAGCACCCCGGTCATGATCAGCGGACCGATCGCCACGCCCAGGCCGAAGAAGGCGTGCAGCCAGTTCATGTGGCGCGGCCCGAAGGCCCCGGCGGCGTACGCGTTGAGCCCGGAGTCGACCGCGCCGGACCCGAGACCGAGCAGCAGCGCACAGCCCACCAGCACGGCCAGCACGGGGCTCACGGAATAGCCGGTCAGCGCCAGGCTGGCCAGCAGGGTGCTCCCGGCGAGCAGCGCGCCCACGCCGACCCGGGCCAGTGTGAACCCGGCCAGGACGCTGGAGGTGAGATAGCCGACGGTGCCGGCGGTCAACACCCACCCGACCGCCTCGGTCGGGACACCGAAGTCGCCCCGGATCGACGGCCACGCGACGCCGAGCAGGCCGTCGGGCAGGCCGAGGCTGACGAACGCGAGGTAGGCCAGCAGGAGCAGCGAGGCACGGGGCCGTGGAGGCGTGGTGGACACGAGACACCATCCTGCCGCAGGGGCACCTTAGCGCCGTCGGCACCCGAGCGCCCCCGGCGCAAAGAAGTCGTGTCCGGACGGTCGAGAAAACGGACAGCTCATCCAGAATCGACCGATCGGAGGACGGCAACCCGGCGTGTTCGCGTAAGAATTTCGGGATGCATCAAGGCTCCGGAATCCTCTCCACGCGTCAGCGCCGGCTCGCCTGGCTCGGCTTCATGCTCGCCGCGCTGCAGGCACCCGTGTCCGCCTGGCTCGTCGCTGACGAGTCGTGGCTGTTCAGCCTCTGCGTCGCGCTGATGGTGGCCATCGTGATCATCGCTGACGACGCGGCGCGGCGACGCCCCGCGACCGGCGATTAGGGCCTGTGTCAAAGCCCCTGGCCGGCCTGCGGCGGGCCCAGACGACGACCGGCCGCGTTGGGCATTCGTCCGGATACCCGCCTTGCCGGATCGCCGCCTGTACTCCGCCTCGGCTCGACCGAGGACTTTGACACAGGCCCTAGCCCTCGCTGACCGGTCGGGCCTCGTGCCCCGGCCGGCCCCGGCTGCGGCGGCGCTCCTTCATTTCCGCCTCGTAGAGGTGGCGTCGCCCGCCCACCAGCTCGTCACGGGCCTGTTGGTCCACCTCGCGGAACAGCGCGTGGTAGCCGTCGTCGAAGTCCTCGACGATCTGGAACGTCCACCGCCCGGCGATGACGTTACGACCCCGCAACTCGGTGTCGATCCGCTCGGCGAGCTGCTGATGCCCGGCGGCGCGAAACTGCTCCACCGCGTCGTCGAGCATCAGGTCGGCGTGCCCGATCAACTGGTGCAGGGAGTACAGGTGCCCCCGGGCCCGCTCCACACACTCCAGCGCCTCGCTGAGCTTGCCGAGCGCGGCGACCGTCTCGTCGCTCACCCCCGGTGGCCGCTGGTGCTGCTCGTCCGGTCCGTCCGCCTGCTGTCCCATCCGTGCCTCCGTGCCGTGTCCCGTGATCCGTGGGTGTTCTCCTGCTGCCCCGTCTGTGCCGGATCAACCCCCGCGGTCAGCTCTGGTCGCCCAGTGGCGCAGCCGACATCCGCCGAGCGGCCGAGGTCGACCCGGTCACCGGTCGGTTAGCCTCGGTCACCATGCGTGTGCCGTTCAACCGGGTCGCCTCCCGTACCGCCGTCGACTCGGCGCGGTCCACCCTGGCCGCCCTCACCGTCTCCATCGGCACTGTCGGGCTGACCGCCGCCGCGGCGCGACCGGGGCTGCTGGCCCTCGTCGACCAGCACGCCGCCGCCGTCCGGGACAGCCTCGACGGGGACCGTCAACCGCTGACCGCCGCAGCGCTCGCCGGCTATGCCGAGGGGGTCCGCGAGGCTGCCCTGGAGCACGGGTGGACGCCGCCTGATGGGCCGGTCGACTGGAGCGAGCCGGAATGGCTGCTCACCCGACTGCTCGCGGTCTGCGCGATGGCCCGCTCGCTCGACGGGGCCTGACGCGCGCGGGGAGGGCACCCCGCGTCGTACGCGGAACACCCTCCCCACCGCCGTACCGTTACGAACCCTTACGAGCGGTACTGCTGGGCTTCGTCCACCCGAGGCATCGCCTGGGTGCGGTCGCCCCCGCGGTCGGCCATCTGCCGCTCCACGTCGCTCCGTCCGGCCGCCGTGGCCTGACGCTGCTGCTGCACCGCCCGGGCCTCCTGGGCGGCCCGGTCCAGCCAGCCGTCCCAGCGCTTCTGCATCGGCTTCACGAGGCCGCCACCGACACCGACGATCAGGATGCCAGCCACAGTGGCGAGCACCGCGATCAGCACCGGAGTGGTCACCGTGGTGGCGATACCCACCTGGTTCAGCGCGGCGATCACGCCGAGAGCGATGATGAAGATCGCCGTCAGGTCGGCCAGGACCTTGCCGTACGAGAGCCCGCCCAGCGCCCCGGTGACCAGATCCCGGACAGCGTTGGCGATCGCAGCCGCCACCACCACGATGACGATCGCGATGAACGCACGTGGCAGCCAGGACACCACGCCGCTGATCAGGTCACTGATCGCGTTGGGCCCCCAGACTCCGAAGGCGAACTGCAGCGTGAACAGCAGTACGGCGTAGTACGCCAGTCTGGCCAGAATGTCGCTGGCGTCGTACTTCGTTCTCTCCAGGGCCCGTTTGATGCCGCCACGTTCGACGGCCTGGTCGAAGTGCACCCGTTCCAGCACCGTATCCACGATCTTGAGGACGGCTCTGGCGATGAGCCAGCCGACCACGAGGATGACGATGAAGGCCACTGCCTTCGGGATGAAGAGCAGCACCGACCTCCAGGTGTCGGCGATGGCATCGCCGATGTCGGCCTGCCGGACCGCGAGGGTTTTCAGCATGATGTCCCTCCTGTCGCATGGACTGCGCCGGGCGCATACCCGGCTACCGGTGCGGCACTCCGCGCAGAGCGCCGAGTTTTTTGCGACAAGCCGCCGAACAGGGGCCCTGAACTGCCCGAACGGCCACCGCGACCGGGGGCGTGACAGCCCACGGCCATGATCGGATGCCTTTTCCGGTCGGCCGACTAGGCTGCGGACATGCCAGGAACGGTCGGGCGAGTCCCCATGCCAGCAACCCCGGGCCCGGGTGCACCCACCGGCTCCGGTGCGGCCGCTGCCGTGCTCGCCCACGAGTGGGCCGACACCCCGCTGGGCCCACCCGAGAGTTGGGACATGGCGATCCGGGTCGTGGTCGAGCTGATCCTCGCCTCGCCGATGCCGATGGCCCTGGCGTACGGCGACGACCTCGTCCTGCTCTACAACGCCGGTTACGCCGAGTTGCTGGGCACCAAGCACCCGAGCGCCCTCGGCCGCCCGGCAGCGGAGGTGTTCGCGGAGATCTGGGCGCTGCCCGGCGTGGGTGAGGTGATCGAGCGCAGCTACCGGCAGGGCGAGCCGTTCCTGGAGAAGGAGTCCACCCTGCCGTTGGTTCGTGGGCATTCCCCGACCGTGGAGCAGGCGGTCTTCACCCGGGGCTACTCGCCGGTGCGCGACAGCGCCGGGCAGATCGTCGGCGTGTTGGCGGTCGCGGCCGAGACCACCCACGTCACCGAGCAGTTGCAGAGCCTCAGCGAGGTGGCTGCGGCGCTCGCCGGCACGCTCACCCTCGACGACGTGGCCCGGGTGGCGCTGCGCTACGCGATCACCACGTTCGACCCCGACCAGGTCTCGTTCGCGGTCGACGAGGGCGGCGGCGGTTGGCGCATGGTGCGCCGGGTCCGTGGCGAGTTGCTGGACGAGGCCGACGAGCGGCTTCCCCCGCTCTGGCGACGCGCTCCGGCGGACTGGTCGGCCCCGGTGGTGCAGGCGGCGCGCTCCGGCGGCCCGTCGTTCGTTCGGGACGGGCAACCGCTGCGGGAGACGGCGGTGGACCGCCACGACCAGAAGGTCCGCTCGATGGCGGCCCTGCCCCTGGGCACCTCGGTGGTGCGCGGCGGGCTGGCGGTCGGCTACCAGGTCCCGCACACCTGGTCCCCCGCCGAGCGGGCACTGCTGGCCGCCTCGGCCGAGCTGATCGGCCAGGCCGCGGAGCGGGCCCGCCGCTTCGAGACCCAGCACGGCACGGCCCAGCTGTTGCAGCGCAGCATGTTGCCGGAGCACCTGCCAGACCTGCCCAGGCTGCGGATCGCGGCCCGTTACGACCCGGGGGTCGACGGCAACGCGGCCGGCGGCGACTTCTACGACGCGTTCCTGCTGCCCGACGGCACGCTGGGCGTGGTGCTGGGCGACGTCGCCGGGCACGACGTGCAGGCCGCCGCGCGAATGGGGCAGGTCCGGGCCGCGCTGCGCGCGCTGGCCCTGTCCGACCCGGCACCGGACGCGGTCCTGGCCGGGCTGGACCGGCTGGTGACCAGCCTGGGTGTGGAGGCCGGCACCCACGAGCTGTTCGTCACCGTCGTGTTCGGGGTGATCGACGCGGAGCGGCGGCAGCTGACCCTGGCCAGTGCCGGCCACCCCGCCCCGCTCATCCGCCGGGGTGACCCGGAGGGCCGCTCCCACGCCGAGTACGTGGACGTCCCCGCCGGGCCCCCGCTCGGTCTGGGCGGCCGGCCGGGCACCACGACTGTCGAGTTCCGCCCGGGCGACACCCTGCTGCTGTTCAGCGACGGGGTGGTGGAACGTCGCCGGCAGAGCCTGACCGCCGGGCTGACCACCCTCAGTGACGCCGTCGCGAAGGCCGGCAGTGGCGACCCACGTGCCCTCTGCGCGGTGGCCACCGCCGCGGTTCCGGGCGGCACCGAGGACGACGTGGCCGTGCTGGCGGTCGAGCACGCGCTCAAGCCGAGTCGCTCGGCGAGCATGGAGGTGCCCGCGGAGCCGACCGCCCCCAGCCGGGTCCGGCACTGGATGACCGGCCAGCTCACCGAGTGGCAGGTGCCCGAGTCGGTGATCGGTGCGGCGGTGCTGTGCACCAGCGAGCTGACGACCAACGCGCTGCTGCACGCCGGCACCGCCGCCCGGGTGGAGATCGACCTCAGCCCCGAGCGGCTGCTGGTCTCGGTCGCCGATTCCGGCACCCGGGGCACCGTGACCCGGGCCCGCACCGACACGTTGAGCAGTCGTGGGCGCGGGCTCGGCCTGATCGAGGAGCTCAGCGACGCCTGGGGCACCGACCCGTCGGTCCGCGGCTCCACGGTCTGGTTCGAGATCCTCACGCCGCCATCCGCGCATTCCTGAGAGCCCGAAGGGTAGGAGGACGCACATGCGTACCGACGAGCCCGCCGGAGTCTTCTTCGACGTCGATGGCACCCTGGTAGACACCACCTATTTGCACACCGTGAGCTGGTGGGAGGCGCTGCGTCAGACCGATCAGCCGGTGCCGATGGCGATGGTGCACCGGTCGATCGGGATGGGTTCCGACAAACTCCTGGATCACCTGCTCGGGCCAGAGCGGGACCGCGACGCCGACACGAAGCTGCGCGACGCGCACGACACCCTCTATGCCGAGTACTGGGAACGACTCACGCCGCTGCCCGGGGCGGCGGACCTGCTGCGCGCCTGCGCCGAGCGAGGGCTGCGGGTGGTGCTCGCCACCTCCGCCTCGGAGCCCGAGGTCGACGCGCTCCGTCGGGCACTGGGCGTTGACGACGTGATCGACACGGTCACCTCCTCGGCGGACGCGAAGCAGAGCAAGCCCGCACCGGACATCCTGGTCGCCGCGTTGGAGCAGTCCGGGTTGGCCGCGGAGCGGGTGGTCTTCGTCGGCGACTCGGTGTGGGACGTCGTCGCCGCCGGCAAGTTGAACATCCCCTGCGTGGGGTTGACCTGCGGCGGCACCAGTCGGGGCGAGCTGGCCGGCGCCGGCGCGGTGGCGGTGTACGACGACCCGGCCGCCCTGCTGGGCGAGTTGGCGGACTCGCCGCTCACCCGACCCCGGTGAGGATCACTCGGGTTCACCCGCCCGTCCGCGCATAGCGACCGGCCCTGCGGGGCATGGTCTGTCACCACCTGCCCGCACCTCGCGGGTGCGGGCTGAAAGGTGGTGCCGTGGAGCCGGTAGATGTGGCGTTCGCGCTGGTGGGCCTCGGCGCTCTGCTCGCGGGCATCCTCCCGCGGGTGCTGGAGCAGCGTCCACTGTCCATGCCGATCGCCTTCCTCGTCCTCGGCATGCTGGTGTTCCTGCTGCCGGTGGGGCTACCTACACCGGATCCGCTGGCCCACCCGGAGTTGACGACCCACCTCACCGAGATCGGGGTGATCGTCGCGCTGATGGGCGCCGGGCTCAAGATTGACCGGCCGTTGAGTTGGCGGCGGTGGTCGTCCACCTGGCGGCTGTTGGCGATCGCGATGCCACTGTGCATCGCGGCGGTGGCCCTGCTCGGCTGGTGGTGGGCGGGGTTGGTGCCGGCCGCCGCACTCCTGTTGGGTGCCGCGTTGGCCCCGACCGACCCGGTGCTCGCCGCCGACGTGCAGGTGGGCGAACCGACCGACGTGGAGGATTCCGAGGACGAGGTCCGCTTCGCGTTGACCTCCGAGGCCGGTCTCAACGACGGGCTGGCGTTTCCGTTCGTGTACGCCGCGATCGCCATCGCCTCGACGAGTCTCGCCCCGAGCGACTGGTTCGCCGAGTGGTTCACGGTGGACGTGCTCTGGAAGGTGGGCGTCGGCGTCGGCGGTGGCCTTCTCATCGGTTGGCTGCTGGGCAAGTTGTTCTTCCGCGCGCCCAGCGAGCTGCGGCTGGCCCGGCACGCCGAGGGCTTCCTGGCGCTGGCCGCCACGTTCCTGGCGTACGGACTGGTGGAGGTAGTCGGCGGGTACGGCTTCCTGGCGGTGTTCGTGGCCGCCCGGGCGATCCGGGCCGCCGAGCGGACCCACGAGTTCCACTCGGTGCTGCACGACTTCGCCGAGCAGGTCGAACGGCTGCTCACCCTCGTGCTGTTGCTGCTGCTCGGCGGCGCGATCGTGGGCGGTCTGCTGACCCCGCTGACCTGGCCGGCGGCCGCCGTCGGGCTGGCACTGGTGTTCCTGATCCGACCGCTGATCGGCTGGTTGTCGCTGCGCGGTGCGCCGGGACGGCCGGCCGAGCACTGGGTCATCTCGTTGTTCGGCATCCGCGGCGTCGGCTCGTTCTACTACCTCGCGTACGCCACCACGAAGGCCGACTTTCCACAGGCCGAGCTGCTCTGGGCAACCGTCGGGCTGGTGGTGCTCGTCTCCGTGGTGGTGCACGGCATCACGGCGACTCCGGTCATGCAACTGCTGGACCGGGCGGGCGAGCGGACCTCCGACCCGGCCGAACGACACACCGACGACCCCCGGCCGGTCGCGGCGGCGGGGCACGCCTAGCCCTGCGTCGACGCCCCGGGGCCAGGTCTACGACGGCGGCCCCGGGGCCCGGGCACGCCGCTCAGGTCAGGCGGGCGACCAGGGCACGGCCGAGGTCCCGGCCGGAGCGCCAGGCGCTCTGCACCCGGGGCTTGCCGAACGCGTCGCCGGCCAGACCGATCCCGTCGGGGTCCAGGTGGTAGGTGTAGCCGCCGGCGTCGCTGGTCGGCTTCGCGTACGTCCAGCGGTGCACGTGCACGTGGGCGGCCTGCTCGGGCAGTCCCAGCAGGTCCCGGACGGCCTGCTCGATGGCCGGGCCGGCCCCGGTGGGTTGGGCCAGATGCCCGGCGGCGAACTCCGGCACGGTGTGCGCGACGAGCACCGGCGCGCCGTCGCCGCGTCGGTCGCCGTCGTCGCAGACGAGGTTGAGGACCGGGTGGTCGTTGACGAACGCTCCCCGGAAGTCCGGCCAGCGGCGGGTCGGGAACCGCAGCACCGCGGCGAGCGTCGGCGACCAGCGTTGCGCCTGCACGAGCTGGGTGGCGGCCGTCAGGGCCGGGTCGAGCAGCAGGGCGGCCTGCGGGCCCGGCATGGCCAGGGCGACCGCCGCGCACGACTCGCCGTCCACTGTCGGTCCGGGCTCCACTGTGAGCACCAGCCTGTCGACGGTGACCGGCACCTCGCCGGCCAGGTGTTCGACCAGGGATCGCAGCCCACGCGGGGCGGCGAAGCGCATCGGCCCGGGCACCTCCTGCCGGCCGGCCCGGTCGTAGGCCTGGAACGTGTCGGTCCATTCGCGGACCAGCCCGGCGGCGCGCCACTGCACGACCAGCTCGGCGAAGTCCGGGTCGCTGGCGGTGAAGTACGCGGCGCCGATGTCCGCGGGCCGGCCCTCGAAGCGCTTGCTGGCCATCCGGCCGCCACAGACGTGGCCTCGCTCCCGGACCTGCACCGGCACCCCGGCCCGGGTCAGCTCGACCGCACAGGCCACCCCGGCGATGCCCGCTCCGACCACCACCACTCGCGTTCGGTCCACGCTCATCCGGTGATCGTAGGTGGCGGCGGCGCATGAACCACCGACGACGAGGGTACTGGCACACCTGTTCGAAGAAGGGATGATGACAATGACGGACCGCCGCAACGAGCAGGCCGACCAGAATGCCGCGATCAAGGACCCGGACGAATGGGTCACCGGTGACGAGCCGCCCACCGCGGCTCAGGAGTCCTACCTGAACACGCTGGCCCGCGAGGCCAACGCGGATCTTCCGGACGACCTGAGCAAGGCCGAGGCGTCCAAGCGCATCGACGAGCTCCAGGCCGAGACGGGCCGGGGCCAGTAGTCACTGGTCGACTCCGCTTCCGCGACCATGGCGTGTCCGCGAGTCCTGGACACCGCGAGATCAGGGAAGCGGAGTCGATCACGCCCCGGGCCAGCACCGTGGCCGGCGGTCAGCCGCGGGTCAGCCGGTGCAGCTCCACCTCGGCCAGGCGGCCGGCACTGATGGTGGCACTGAGGTAGGTGGCGTGCGGTTGCGAGCGCCGGTCGGTGGGTGAGCCGGGGTTGAGCAGCCGCAGCCCGCCTGGCGCCTCGGTGTCCCACGGAATGTGCGAGTGCCCGAAGACCAGGAGGTCGACATCGGGGAACCGGGCCGCACACCGCTTCTCACGACCGGTCCGTTGCCCGGTCTCGTGCACCACTGCGACGCGCAGGCCGTCGAGTTCGACCCGGGCCACCTCCGGCAGCCTGGCGCGCAGCGCCGGCCCGTCGTTGTTGCCGTACACCCCGATCAGCCGGCGCGACCGCGCGGTCATCGCGTCCAGCAACGCCTCGTCCACCCAGTCACCGGCGTGCACGACCACGTCCGCCGCCTCGATCGCCGCCCAGAGCGGCCCGGGAAGGTCCCGGGCCCGCTTCGGTACGTGGGTGTCCGCCGTGAGCACCAACCGCATGCAGGCATTCTCCCCCGTGCCCAGGCCGCCCGCCCGGGGACGCGACTGTGTGAACGCATCGAAACTGGCCAAGCTTTGACGAAAGTACGGGTCAGCGACGCGGCGGGGTGAAATGCGCCGGGGGCATCCCGCACTCGCGCAACGTCGGGTCCTGCTCGACGTCGGTGAGCACACCGGCGGCATTGATCAGGCCGATGTGTGAGAACGCCTGCGGGAAGTTGCCCAACTGCTCCCCGGTCTGCTGGTCGATCTGCTCGGCGAACAGGCCCAGGTCGTTGACCCGGCCAGCCAGATCGCGGAACAACGCGTGCGCCCGGTCCCGCTCACCGGCCAACGCCAGGCAACTCACCAACCAGAACGAACAGATGACGAAGCCCGCCGGGTCGCCGTCCCAGCGCCGCAGCAGGCCGTCGTGCGACAGCCGCCGCTCCACCGCGCGGACCGTCGAGCGCATCCGCGGGTCATCGGCTCGCAGAAAACCCACCAGCGGCATCACCAGCACCGACGCGTCCAGCTCGTCGGAATCGAAAATCCCGGTGTACGACTGGAGTCGGTCGCTCCACCCCCGCTCGATGATCGCCGCGCGCACCTCGTCCCGGGCCGCCGTCCAGCGGGCCAGGTCCTGCGGGCCGCCGAGCTGGTCGCCGAAGCGGACCGCCCGGTCCAGTGCGACCCAGCACTCCACCTTTGAGGACACGTGGTGGTGTTGCACTCCACGCTCCTCCCACATCCCGGCGTCCGGCTGTTTCCAGTCCTGCTCGGCCTGATCGGCGAGCACCCGGAGCAGGTGGTAGACGTCCGTGTCGAACGGCTCCAGCTGGTCCCGCATCAGCCAGGCGGCGTCCATGGCCGCGCCGTAGATGTCGTTCTGCCGCTGCCGCCACGCGTCGTTGCCGGTCACCACTGGCGGGCTGTCGCGGTAACCGCCGAGCTGGTCCAGCCGATGCTCGGTGAGGTCCCGCTCCCCCAGCACCCCGTACATGATGGGCACCGGCTGGTCGCTGACCCGGCCCATCGCCCGGCCCAACCAGGCGAACTGCCGCCGCACCTCGTCGAAGCACGCCGACCGCCACAGCGCCCGCAGGGTGTGGCTGAAGTCGCGCACCCAGACGTAGCGGTAGTCGTAGTTGCGGTCCCCGCCGAGCTTCTCCGGCAGCGAGGTGGTCACCGAGGCCACCACCGCGCCGCTGGGCCGGTACGTCATGCCCTGCACCACCAGCCCGCTGCGCCGGACCTCCTCGGCGTAGAGACCCTGGTACTCGTGCTCGGCGGCCCAGGACCGCCAGCCGGCGACGGTGTCGGCGATCGTCTGGTCGGCGTCCGGCACCTCCGGCAGTGGGGCGTCGTAGGTCGGGGCGTACCCGAGAGTGAAGTTGTGGGTCGTGCCGGCGCGGAGGGTGAACGTCGCTGCGGCATCGCCATCGTCGCCGCACGTCAACCGCACGCTGCCGCGGAACGTGAGCCGCGCGGCCCCGGCGATGGCCTCGAGCATGTCCTCCCGCTCGACCAGGTAGGCGATGGTGCGCCCGTACTCGAAGCGCGGCCGGTAGTGCACCCGCATCGGCACCGCACCGGAGAGTCCCTGCACGCTGCGGACCAGCACCTGTGGCGGGTGCATCCCGATGTCGTGACCTCGCGAGCCGGGCTCGAAGGCGAGCGCGTCGGTGAGTGCGACCTCCCCCTGCGCGGTGCGGAAGACGGTCCGCAGCACCAGGGTGTCCTCCAGGTAGCTGCGTTCGACAGTGAAGTCGGCCTCCGGCCGAATCGACCAGTGCCCGGCGTCGTCGTCGAGCAGCCGCCCGAACACCGACGGGGCGTCGAACCGGCCCGGGCACCACCAGTTCACCGAGCCCGCGGCGTCGACCAGCGCCGCGCTGCGGCCGTCGGCGAGGAACCCGTAGTCACTGATCTGTCCGCTCTCCACCTGACTGGCTACCCGGGCCGCCCGCGCACACTCCTCCCTTTCGGGGACGGCACTCACCGTGCTGGCTGGCGTTACCGCTCGGCATGGGCGGGAACCCGGGAAGCTGACGAGGGAGGATGCTCATGACGTCAGCTTCGGGGCCGACCGCCGCATGGCGGCCCGGCACACAGGGTGGCGACCTGCTTCCATCCGGGCCGGCCGGCCGTTTGGCGACACCGGCCGGTGACGGTCACGGGCCGCAGGCCGGACCGCCAACCGTGACTATCGGCTCGTACCCGGACTATCCGGCCGCACAGCGGGTCGTCGACTATCTCGCCGACAACCGGTTCCCGGTGGAGCACAGCGCCATCGTCGGCACCAACCTCACCCTGGTGGAGTCGGTGCTCGGGCGGATGACCACCGGCCGCGCCGGCCTGCTCGGCGCCGGCACCGGTGCCTGGTTCGGTCTCTTCATCGGCCTGCTGTTCGGCATCTTCACCGTCGGCAACTGGCTGGCGGTGATCCTTGTCGGGCTGGTCATCGGTGCGATCTGGGGCGCCGTGTTCGGCGCTGTCGCACATGCGATGACGGGCGGGCAGCGCGACTTCACCTCGGCCAGCTCACTGCGGGCCGGCCAGTACGCGGTGACGGTCGACGCGCAGTTCGCCGACCAGGCCCGCCAGTTGCTGGGCCGGATGCAGATGCCCAACCCGGCCGCGAACAACCGCTGAGCGACGATCGACCGGCCGTCCCGGCAGTACGCCGGGGCGGCCGTTCAGTCGTGGTACGTCAACTCGCCGGCGCGGATGTCGACCTCGACGCGGTTCTCCGGCGGTGCCAGTGGGCAGGCCCAGCGGTCGTCGTAGGCACAGCTCGGGTTGTAGAGGTAGTTGCCGTCCAGCCGGACGCGGTCGCCGGGCAGCAGCTCGACGCCCCGGCCGAAGGTGCCCTTCACCGTGTCGGTGAGGTAGCGGCCTCCCCCGTAGGTGTCCCGCCCGCAGGTGCCGTCCCGTAGCGGCACGAACAGGCCGCCGCCGTACGCCTCGATCCACCACAGGGTCAGCGGCCCCCACGGTGTCTCGGCCACCGCGACCCGTCGGTACGCGACCACCCCGTCCGGACCGCCGGTGTCGATCCGCAGCTCTCCGCTGGCCGCCCGCAGCGGCGCCTCCACCACGGCGTCGGGGTTGGGCGGGAAATAGCGCACCCCGGAGAAGCCGACACGTTCCGCCGGTGGGATCGGGCTCTGCGGGTGGGTCGCGAAGAGTTCGTCGCGCCCCGCCCGGAACCCGGTCAGGTCGACGTCGGACAGGTACAGGCGGGCGACCCGCTCCCGCCAGTCGGCCAGCTCCAGATCATCCACGCCACCGAGCCTATGCCGTCACGCGGCGGCACTTCAGCGTGGCGGCCAGTTGGTCAGGACGGCGTCGAGGGCGTCCAACGTCCGGGACCACGAGTCGTCCGTCGGACGCGGGGTGTGCCGGAAGCCGCCGGTCTGCTCCAGGCTGACGAACCCGTGGAACGTGCTGTGCATCATCCGTACCGCGTCGGTCTGGTCCGGCTCGGAGAGCCGGTAGCCGCGCAGGATGGCCCGGGTCATCTCGGCGTGCCGGACACCGGCGCTCGCCGCGGCCGTCTCCGGGTCGAGGTCGATCTGCATCGCGGCGTACCGACCGGGGTGCTGCCTCGCGTAGTCCCGGTAGGCGTTGGCGAAGGCCACCAGCGCGTCCTTGCCGGCCCGGCCGGCGAGTGCGGCGGCCACCCGGTCGGCCAGCTCCGCCAGGGCCAGCAGGGCGATCCGGACCCGCAGGTCCCGCCCGTTCCTGATGTGGAAGTACAGGCTCGCGTCCTTGACCCCGAAGTGGCGTGCGAGCGCGGCAACGGTCACGTTCTCCACGCCCACCTCGTCGGCCAGGTCGGCCGCGACCAGGGTCAGGCGCTCGGCGGTAACCCCTGCACGTGCCATGCACCACACCCCAAACCTAGCCGCAATAATCGTTTGCCTAGGAGGGCTAGGCTACTCCCTATGTTACAGCCGACCGAATCCGCCATCCGCAAATCCTTCGTCAACTGCACCCAGGGTGAGGCGAAGCGGATGGCCGTACCGAATGATCTTGGGACGCGCCCCTGGGACGACCTCGACTTCTTCGGCTGGCGGGACCCGGCCGCACCGCAGCGGGCCTATCTGCTCGCCGAGTCCGACGGCAGGCTCGTCGGCGTGGCCCTGCGGGCCGCGACGCACCAGATCGGGCGGGTGCGGCGCAGCATGTGCTCGCTCTGCCTGACCACTCACCTCGGCGACGGCGTCTCGTTGATGACCGCCCGTAAGGCCGGGCCGGGTGGGCGGCAGGGCGACTCCGTGGGCACGTACATGTGCTCCGACCTGGCGTGCTCGCTCTACGTGCGGAAGAAGAAGCACGCCGGCCCGCCCATGCCCGACCCGCTGCCCCTGTCGGAGAGGATCGACCACGTCAGGGCCGCCCTCGCGGCGTTCCTGCGCAAGGTCAACGAGTGATCTGAGGGTCGGTGGCCAGGCGGGCGTGCAGGTGCTCGTCGTAGCGGCGACCGTCGCCGTAACGGTACGACTCGCGCAGCGTCCCCTCCGCCGCGTAGCCGGCCCGGTCCGCGACGCGGCAGGAGGCCGGGTTGGCGACCGCGTGACACAGCTCCACCCGGTGCAGCCGGAGGTCGGTGAACGCCCAGTCGGTGAGCCGGACGACGGCCCGCACCGCCACCTGACGCCCGCGCGCCGCGGGCTTCGTCCAGTAACCGATGGACGCGTCGCCGTCGTGGATGTGGTGCAGTGACACCGAGCCCAGCAGCTCGCCGTCGGTCGCCGCTGTCACCGCCATCGAGACATGACCACCGGTGGACCAGTCGGCCCGGCGGCGAACCCAGAGCAGCGCGACCTCGTCGTCGATCGGGTCGCCGCCCTGCGGGTTCCACTGGGCGATCGCCGGGTCACGCAGGGCGTCGCGGACCGCCGGGGCGTCCTCGTCCCGCCAGGGGCGCAGCAACAGGTCGGCGGCGGTGAGTTGCACGTGTTCCACGAGGCCGGAGTCTGGCACATCACGTCACCACCGCGCCGCCGGTTTAGCGTCGGCTTCCTTCAAAGCTGCACAACCGGGTGCCCTCACGGCCGAGAACGTGATCCAGGAGACGCGTTACAACACTAGTTAAATTTTTAAGGAGTGCTATCGTCATGGCATGACCGAGAGCCTGGACAGCACCCGAGAGGCCGCCTGGCGCGCCTACATCGAGGCCAGCCAGCGTCTCTACACGCAGCTGGAAGAGGACCTGCGCGCCGAGAGCGATCTCAGCTTCGCCGATTACCACGTGCTGGTCCTGCTCTCGGAGGCACCGGGGCAGCGGCTGCGGATGGGCGAGCTGGCCAGCCGGCTCATCTTCTCGCCCAGCCGCCTGACCTACCAGATCTCCTCCATGCAGCGCCGGGGCATGGTCAGCAAGGAGCCCTGCCCGGACGACCGACGCGGCAGCGAGGCGGTCCTCACCGCCGCCGGGCTGCTCGCCCTGCGGGATGCCGCACCCCACCATCTGGCGTCGGTGCGCACCTACCTGATGGACGACCTCGACGACGCCGAGGTCGCCTGCCTCACCCGGGTCTTCGGCCGGATCGGTGACCGCCTGCGGGCGTCCCGGGCCGGCTCGACCACCCACGCCACGAGCTAGGAGCCCTCGATGCCCGCGATCACCGTTGACAACGTCCTCGTCCTTCCCCGCCTGCCCCGGCTGGAGGAGTCCACCAGCTTCCGCCCGGTGCGCAAGGTGACCACCGCGCCCACCGGCTTCGAAGGTGAGGGCTTCCCGGTCCGTCGCGCCTTCGCCGGGGTGTCGACCACCGACCTGGACCCGTTCATCCACCTCGACCAGATGGGCGAGGTCGACTACGCGCCGGGCGAGCCTAAGGGCACCCCCTGGCACCCGCACCGCGGCTTCGAGACCGTCACCTACATCATCGACGGGGTCTTCGACCACCAGGACTCGAACGGCGGCGGTGGCACCATCACCGACGGCGACACGCAGTGGATGACGGCGGGCAGCGGGCTGCTGCACATCGAGGCGCCGCCGGAGCACCTGGTCATGAGCGGCGGGCTGTTCCACGGCACCCAGCTCTGGGTCAACCTGCCCCGCTCGGCCAAGATGAACCCGCCCCGCTACCAGGACATCCGTGGTCGGGAGTCGGCGCTGCTCACCACGCCCGACGGCGGCGCGCTGATCCGGGTCATCGCCGGCGAGGTCGCCGGGCACCGGGGCCCGGGGTCGACCTTCACCCCGATCACCATCACGCACGTCACAGTGCAGCCGGGGGCGCAGGTCGACCTGCCCTGGCAGCCCGACTTCAACGCCCTGGTGTACGTGCTGGGTGGTCGTGGCACGGTCGGCACCGACCGGCGGCCGGTGCGTACCGGCCAGCTCGCGGTGCACGGCCCGGGTGACGCGCTGCGGTTCAGCGCCGACACCACGCAGGACAGCAACACCCCCGCGCTGGACCTCTACATCATGGGCGGCCAGCCGATCCGGGAGCCGGTGGCACAGTACGGCCCGTTCGTGATGAACACCCGGGACGAGCTGCTTCAGGCATTCGAGGACTTCCAGGCCGGCCGGCTCGGCGTGATTCCCACCGAGCGACTGCCGCACACCGGCGGCCAGGGCACCCGGCCCTGACCCCGCGTCACCACTGAGATCGGCGCCGACGCCCCCGGTTCACCACGGGAGCGCCGGCGCCGCCTCAGGAGACCGCAAAAATCCCAGCGACGCCCAGAATCACCATCACCAACACCGCTACCAGCGCACCCCGCTCGCTCTCCACCGCCGGCTCGCGGTACTCGGTCACGGGATTCGTCGTGTCGCGGGGCATGGTGTGGCCTCCTCGGCTGTTGTCACGTCGCTTCCGATGGCGTTGACCAGGTGCCGGTCTGCCGGCCCGGCATGCGGACCCGCGTCGGGGGTCCTACCGTGAGGACGTTGCCGACCTCCAGGGGGGCTGCACGTTGCCGTTGCAGGACTGGTTCCTCACCGCTGAGGAACGCGCCAACCCGGTGTCTGGGTTACCCGTCTGGACCAGGGGAAACCTCGCCGAGCCGTTGATTCACGGCGCCGCTTACTTCGACCGGCTGGTCGATGAGGTGGAGGCTCTGGGCCCCGGCGACCACCTGTTCTTCACCGACTGGCGGGGCGACCCGGACCAGCGGCTGCGACCGGACGGCCCGACCGTGGCCCAGCTCTTCGCCCAGGCCGCCCAACGCGGTGTGGTGGTCAAGGGGCTGATCTGGCGCTCACACCTCGACGTGCTGGCCTACAGCGAGGCGGAGAACCGCGACCTCAGCGAGACGATCTCGGCAGCCGGCGGCGAGGTGCTGCTCGACCAGCGGGTCCGGCGCGGCGGGTCGCACCACCAGAAGCTCGTGGTGCTGCGACACCAGGGCGCACCGGAACGGGACATCGCGTTCGCCGGCGGCATCGACCTGTGCCACAGCCGCCGCGACGACGCCGATCATCATGGCGACCCGCAGCCGGTGCAGATGTCCCCCCGCTACGGGCCCAACCCGCCCTGGCACGACGTGCAGCTCGCGGTGCGGGGCCCGGTGGTGGGCGCTCTGGACACCCTGTTCCGGGAACGCTGGACCGATCCGATGCCACTGGACTCGGAGAACCCGATGGCCTACCTGCGGGATCGGCTGCGCGGCGCCGACCTTCGCCCTGACCCGCTGCCCGAGCAACCGGCCGACCCGCCGCCCTGCGGTCCGCACCAGATCCAGGTGCTGCGCACCTACCCCGCCGTCCGCCCGCGTTACTCGTTCGCCCCCGACGGCGAGCGGACCGTGGCCCGGGGTTACACCAAGGCGGTACGCCGCGCCCGCCGGCTCATCTACCTGGAGGACCAGTACCTCTGGTCCGCCGAGGTCGCGGATCTGTTCGCGCACGCCCTGCGGGACAACCCGGAGCTGCACCTGGTCGCCGTGGTGCCCCGCCACCCGGACGTGGACGGCAGGCTGGCGCTGCCACCGAACATGGTCGGGCGGGAGCAGGCGCTGTCGCTGTGCGAACGGGCCGCACCGGACCGGGTGCACGTGTTCGACGTCGAGAACCACGCCGGCGACCCGGTCTACGTGCACGCGAAGGTGTGCGTCATCGACGACGTCTGGGCCAGCGTGGGCAGCGACAACTTCAACCGCCGGTCCTGGACGCACGACAGCGAGCTGTCCTGCGCGGTGCTCGACGACACCCGTGATCAGCGGGAGCCCACCGACCCGGCCGGACAGGGCGACGGTGCGCGGACCTTCGCCCGGGACCTGCGGCTGCGGCTCTGGCGCGAGCACCTGGACCGTGACCCGGCCGGCGCGGACGACGCCGACCTGCTCGACCCGGCGGACGCGGTCGCGGCTGTCACGGCCGCGGCCGACGCACTCCAGCAGTGGTACGACGACGGCCAGGTGGGCGAGCGACCGCCCGGACGGCTGCGCCCGCACCGCCCCGAGCGGTTGCCCTGGTTCACCCGGGCCTGGGCGTTGCCGGTGTACCGACTGGTCTACGACCCGGACGGCAGGCCACTGCGGGCGAGGCTGGCCGGCACCTGGTGAACCGCTCGGGCCGGCTCCGGCGCCGTGGCGACGGTCGGGTGCACGCTCAGCCCACCGGGGTAGGCGAACGAGGAGCGCGGCGAGTAGTAGCCGAAGCCGATGGTCAGCGGGTTGTCCGGGCGCAGCGCGTACGTCGGGTGCCCCGGCTCGAGGAACTCCACCGACTCGATCTCGAATGGGGCGACCGGCTCGGCGATGAACGGGTAGACCGAGCTGAGGAGCTGGCCGTCCCGACGGGTGAAGTAGCGGTGGTGCCCACTGCTGATCGCGTGGCCGGTCTCCCCCACCCGGCACCGTGCCCGGATCAACGGCGTCCGGTCGATCGTCGTCTCGGAGAGCAGCTCCTCACCGCTCACCTCGATCCGGGTGCGGCCGGCGAGCACCGGGGCACCGCGGGCGGCAGCGTACTCACGGACCAGGCGACTGGAGGCCACGTACTGCGTCCACCAGCCGCCCGGGCTGAGGCCGTTGGGGGCGTCGACGCCGAGCAGTGAGACGCCGAGGTAGGTCAGCGTGTACGCGCCGAAGCCGGAGGTCTGCGTCTCGTCCTCGACGATGTACTGGTTGAGGAACACCTGGCGGTCGGGGCGGGGGCAGAGGCCGGGCGGGACCAGTGCGGCGACCGCGTCCGGATCCGCCGGCAGCCAGCTGAAGTAGAGCGTTCGACTGTTCACGACGAGCTGGGGAGCGGCTGGATCGAGCACGGTGCCTCCGAACCGGGTGTGTACACCGACGCTACGGCCGGTCCCACCGGCGGGACAAGGACGGATAGTCGACACTGCTGCCCCATTGTCGGATTTCATGTTGACCGCTCGGCGCGGACCGAGGGCCGTTCGATCGAAACCGAGGGATGACCGGGCGGCAAGGCATGGCCGGAAAATGGGTAAGGCCCCTCACAGTCCTCTCAACTTCCGCCGCGTTCGCCCGTTTTGTGGTTCGACACACCTTAAGTACATCAGCCTTTCGGCTAGATTTCCGCGAGACGATCAGGTTAAGGTGGGTCCCGAACGGCCCATAGGAAGCTAAACCAAAGCGTCACACCTTTTTTGTCCGCGGACGAGGTGCAGGGAGGACCACCCATGACCGCTTCAACGATCACCGAGCAGCCGAACACCGCTGCCAAGGCGAGCACCAAGCTTGACCCGCGCGCCCTCACCGACAGTGCCGCCGACCTGCTCAACGCCATGGCCGCGCTGCCCGCCAACCACCCGTCGCGTGCCGCCCTGCGGGACCGCGCGATCGAGGCCTGGCTGCCGCTGGCCAACCACCTGGCCCACCGCTACAGCGGGCGTGGCGAGCCGACCGACGACCTGGCCCAGACCGCCGCGGTCGGCCTGATCAAGGCCATCGACAAGTTCGACCCCTCCCGCGGCGTCGACTTCGCCGGCTACGCGATCCCCACCATCATCGGCGAGCTCAAGCGGCACTTCCGGGACCGCACCTGGGACATCCGCGTGCCCCGCCGGCTCCAGGAGCTGCGTCTGGCCATCTCCGACGCCAACAGCTCGCTGCTGCAGACCCTCGGCCGCTCGCCGACGGTCGCCGACATCGCCGCCCACCTCAAGCTCACCGAGGAAGAGGTGCTGGAGGGCCTGGAGGGCGCCCGCGCGTACAACGCGGTATCGCTGTCCACCCCGACCGGCGACGGCGAGCGCGCGACCGAGCTGGGCGACATGCTCGGCGGCGAGGACAGCGAGTTCGAGCTGGCCGAGCTGCGGGTCGCCCTCGGCCCGGCACTGGCCACCCTCGACGAGCGCGAGCAGAAGATCCTCACGCTGCGCTTCTACGGCAACCTGACCCAGTCGCAGATCGCCGACCAGATCGGCGTCTCGCAGATGCACGTCTCGCGACTGCTGACCCGGGCGCTGACCAAGCTGCGCGGTCAGCTCGACGGCACGTACTGATCAGTCCACGACAGGAGGGCCGGGTCCATTGGACCCGGCCCTCCTGTCGTGTCCGCATTGTCACGGGAGCGTGACAGCGCGGAACGGTCCGGTCAGCGGCTGACCGGCTCCCGCCACATCGGCCAGAACGGCGTGCCGTCGGGCACCCGGAACGGCTCCCCGGCCAGGTAACCGTTCTTCGCGTACAGGTCCCGGCTGCGCGGGCTGCTCGCCTCCAGGTACGCCGGCATCGCGTTGGCGTCCAGCCAGGCGTGGTGGTGCCGCATCAACGCGGTGCCCAGCCCCTGACCCTGCCGGCCCGGCTGGGTCGCCAGGAAGGCCAGGTGGTGGTGCTCCGGATGTGGGTGGTGCGCGGCGAACAGCTCGTCGAGATGCTGGAACCGGTCGGTCCACTCGCCGCAGGCGGCAGTCAGCCGGGCGTCGTAGTCCACCGGCGGCGGAGCCGGCTCGCCGACCGACGGCAACCACACCGCGACGGCGGCCCGGTCCTCGGTGGCGTGGACGAAGCCGTGCCGCATGGCGTGCCCGACCAGGATCTCGAAGTCCCCGGCCAGCACGGCCTCCCGCTTGCTCGGGTCGGGCACCAGCCAGCGCGTCACCTCCAGGACGGTGAACGCCTCGGCGATCCGGCCGGCCACCAGGCTGGTCTCGTCGGGTCCGAGTTGCTCGATGACGATGCTCATCGGTTCACCTCCATGCTGGCCGGCGCCTCTGGCTTGACCGCAGCGGCAGCGCTCGCCGCTCCGAGGCCGATCCGGGCGTACGTGTCCGGACGGCGACGGCGCAGCACCAGCGCCCAGTTGATGCCCAGGACGGCCACCACCGGGAACACGGCGGGCGCCAGCCAGCGCAGGGGGGAGTCCGGCGCGACGCCGAGCAGGTTGGCGAAGTTCGACACGGCCAGCCAGATGATCACGAAGAGCGCGAGGGTGGCCAGGACGGGTGCGATGACCCGCCGCCACAGCGTCTCGTCGCCGCCGGAACGGGCGAAGTAGGCGATCACCGCCACCGAGGTGGTGGCGATCAGCAGCAGCACGCCGAAGCCGCCGGTGGTGCCAACCCAGAAGAACAGCTTGACAACCGGATCCCAGCCATTGGCCGCGTACAGCAGGATGACCAGTAGGCCGAACACGCTCTGCGCCACCGAGGCGGCCTGTGGCGCGCCGCTGCGCGGCGAGGTCCGTCCGAACACCGCAGGCAGCACCCGCTCCCGGCCGAGCGCGAACGCGTAGCGGGCCGTGGTGTTGTGGAAGGAGATCATCGCGGCCAGCACCGAGGTCAGGAAGAGCACCTGGCCGATGGTGACCGCGGTGTCACCGAGGTGCGCCGCAGCCAGGTTGAAGATCAGCCCAACGCTCTGCTCGCCGGCCTCGCTGACGATCTGATCCGGTCCGACGGCGACCGCCATGGTCCAGGACGACAGCGCGTACAGCGCGGCGACGATCACCACCGAGAGGTACGTGGCCAGCGGCACCGTCCGCTTCGGGTCCTTGCTCTCCTCGCTGAACACCACGGCGGACTCGAAGCCGACGAACCCGAGGACGGCCAGCACCAGCACCGCGCCGACCCCGGGCATGAAGAGGTTGTCCGGTGCGAACCCGGCGAAGCTGACCTCGCCGCCGGCCGGGTTGCCGAGCTGGCCCAGGTCGAAGATCAGGACGACCACGATCTCGGCGACCAGCAGCGCCGCCAGCACCCGGCCGTTGATGTCCACCCGCAGCAGGCCGAGTACGCCGACCAGTGCCCACGCCACCAGGGCGACGATCGACCAGTGCGGGTGCCCGCCGAAGATCCGGTCGAGCACCGGCTCGGCCGCCACGCCGATGGTGCCGTACAGCCCGACCTGGAGCGCGTTGTACGCGGTCAGCGCTACCCAGGCGGCAGCCACACCGGCCGGTCGGCCCAGACCCCGGGAGACGTAGGCGTAGAAGGCGCCGGCGTTCTCCACCCGACGGGACATCGCCACGTAGCCCACCGAGAACAGCGCGAGCACAGCGGCGACCAGCAGGAAGGCCAGCGGGATGCCGGTCACGCCGATGACGCCGTAGCCGGTGGTGACGACGCCGGCCACCACGGTCAACGGCGCGGCGGCGGAGAGCACGAAGAAGATCACCGAGGGGATGCCGAGGCGGCCCCGGGCGAGAGATTCGGAGACGTTGCTGGGTCGGTCGACTGTCGATGTCGGTCGCATACGACTACTCCGGTTGTCGAGGGAGGGGTAGGGGGTTACCGGGGGGATCAGGGGAGGCCGCGCAGCACGGCGGCGCCGACGGCGGCCTCGGTGTGCCCGACGAGCTCCTTCAGGGGTGCCGGCAGCGCGGGGATGAGGACGTTCAGACGGTGGTGGGCGCGCGGGCCGGCGCTCCACAGCACCTCGCGGGTGAGCCCCGTCGCCACGACCAGGCCGAGTAGCAGAGCATCCGGCACGCTTGGCGGGTCCGGCCGGTCCAGCAGGGCCCGCAGCCGGGTGGCCGGCCAGGCCACCGCGTTGAGGTCGATCGGCAGGTAGCTGACCGAGGTACGCAGCAGCCGACGGCTCTCCTGGCGGCGCAGCACGCCAGCGCGGGCCAGCCGCTCCCCCACCGAGGTCGTCGCGCTCTGCGCCAGGAAGCTGAGCCAGGTGCGCAGCGCGTGGTGCTGGGACTCGCCGATCAGCTGGTCGAGCACGGTGTGCGCCAGCGCGTCAGCCGGCGGGCGGCGGTCGATGACGGTGACCCGGCCGTCGGAGACGGTGATGTGTCCATAGAGGAGCAACTCGCCGAGCAGCCCGGCGGCCAGTCCGAGCCCGGTCGCCGCCGGGTGCAGCTTGGCCTTGCCACGACTGTCGTTGTGTGCGATCAGGAAGAACTCGTCGGCAATGAGCAACGGTCCTCCCGCACAGGTGTGTCCACAGTGATCGCGACCGGGAAAGGATGCACCCAGCGCTACTGCAACGCAACTCCCAGATTTGAAAGTTGCACTCCGTGCAGTCGCGACCTGCGGATCTTGTTCTGTCAGACTCGGACGGTGACCGCCGCTTCCCCCACCCGATCCGCCACCAGCCCGACCGTGCGCCGCCGACGCATCGCCAGGGAGCTTCGCCAGCTTCGGGAACGCGCGGGTATGACCCTCGACGTGGCGGCCCGTCAGCTCGACATGTCGAAGAGCAATCTCTCCCGCATCGAGACCGCCCAGATCGGCATCAAACCCCGCGACGTCCGGGCGGCACTCGCGCTCTACCAGGTGACCGGCTCCGACGCGGAGGCACTGATCGAGATCGCCCGAGGCGCACAGCAACGCGGCTGGTGGCAGAACTACAGCGACGTGCTGCCCGAGTGGTTCGAGTTCTACGTCGGGCTGGAGGCCGAGGCGGCGACGCTGCGCACGTACGAGGCCGAGTCGGTGCCCGGGCTGCTGCAGACCGAGGCGTACGCACGGGAGATCTTCCGGCGCACCGCTGGCGAGGACGGCCTGGAGCGCAAGATCGCCGCCCGGCTACGCCGACAGGAGGTGCTGCGTCACGAGGATCCGGTCCATCTCTCGGTGGTGCTCAACGAGGCGGTGCTGCTGCGCCCGGTCGGTGGCGCCGCGGTGATGGCCGAACAACTGGTCCACATGACGCGGATCGCGCAGTTACCCAACGTGACAATTCAGGTACTTCCATTCGCGGCTGGCGGCCATCCCGCGATGAGCACCCCGTACGTGATCCTCAACTTCGCCGATGCCGCCGACGCCTCAGTGGTTTACCTGGATAACCTCACGATGGGGCTGGCTCTGGAGGATGGCGATCATGTGCTCGGGTATAGCCTTCTGCACGAGGAGCTGTGCCGGATGGCGCTCGATCCGACGGCGTCGCTGACCCGTCTTGAGCATGCTTCTCGTAACTTTGCGTGACCGCTTCTGCGGCACGCCGACGCAGACGAGAGGTATCCCGGATGACGGCGCACGACCTGACCCGAGCGGACTGGCGCACCAGCACGCGCAGCAGTGGCAACGGCAACTGCGTGGAGGTCGCGACAGCCGACGGTCAGGTCGCCGTACGCGACAGCAAGGACCGCTCCGGCCCGGTGCTCGCCTTCGGACCGTCGGCCTGGCGGGCCTTCGTGGGGGGCGTCGGCGAGGTCCGTCGGCGTTGAGGCACCCACGCCGGTGCGAGACTGAGCCGTGCTCTCCGACGTAACCCTGGACCTGCCGGTACGCCCGGTGCTGCCGGCGATGGTCGCGGCGCTCGACGCGGCCGGCGCCGGCGTGCTGGTGGCCCCGCCGGGCACCGGCAAGACCACCCTGGCGCCGCTGGCCGTGGCCGACCGGGTGACCGGCCGGGTGGTGATCGCCCAACCCCGTCGGGTGGCGGCCCGCGCCGCAGCCCGGCGCATGGCCGAGCTGCTCGGCGAGCGGGTGGGCGAGCGTGTCGGCTACGCGGTCCGCGGTGAGCGCAAGGTGGGCCCGGCCACCCGGATCGAGGTGGTCACCACCGGCCTGCTGGTCCGGCGGCTGCACCACGACCCGGAACTGCCCGGTACGGGCGCCGTGCTGCTCGACGAGTGCCACGAACGACAACTCGACGCCGACCTCGCACTGGCCTTCACCGTCGAGGCGCGGGCCACCCTCCGGCCGGACCTGTGGCTGCTGGCGATGTCCGCCACCCCGGACACCGACCGGTTCGCCGCGCTGCTCGGCGGGTCCGCCCCCGCCCCGGTGGTACGGGCCGATTCGGCGCTGTACCCGGTGCAGCGGATCTGGGCGCCGCCGGCGCGCCCGATCGCCCCGTCCGGGGCCGGGCCGGTGGACCGGGCCCTGCTCGACCACGTGGCCGCCACCGTCCGGCGGGCACTGTCCGAGCGCGACGGCGATGTCCTGGTCTTCCTGCCCGGGGCCGGCGAGATAGCGGGGGTCACCGGCCGCTTGGCCGACCTGCGCGACACCGTGGCGCTGCTTCCGTTGCACGGCCGCCAACGCGGCGCCGAGCAGGACGCCGCCCTGCGTCCCGCTGACCGACGCCGGGTCGTGCTGGCCACCGCGCTGGCCGAGACCAGCCTGACCGTCCCGGGCGTACGGGTCGTGGTGGACGCGGGACTGTCCCGGGTGCCGCGCATCGACCTGGCCCGCGGGCTGGGCGCTCTGGTCACCGTGCCGGTCTCCAGAGCCGCCGCCACCCAGCGGGCGGGCCGGGCCGGCCGGGAGGCCCCCGGGTACGTCTACCGGTGCTGGTCGGCGGCGACCCACGAGCGGCTGCCCGCCCGGGCCGAGCCGGAGATCGCCACCGCCGACCTCACCGGCTTCGCGTTGGAGCTGGCCGCCTGGGGTCGGCCCGACGGCGTCGGGCTCGCGCTGCCCGACGCCCCACCGGCCGCCGCGATGACGGTGGCCCGGGACACGCTGCACACCCTGGGCGCGGTCGACGTCGACGGCCGGATCACCGCGCGGGGGCGGGCGATCGCCGCCGCGGGTGCACACCCCCGGCTGGCCCGGGCGCTACTCGACGGCGCCGGGCGGGTCGGCGCCGACCGGGCGGCCGAGGTGGTCGCCCTGCTCGCCGAGGAGAGCGCGGCGGGCCCCGGTGACGACCTGGTCGCCGGTTGGCGTCGACTGCGAACTGGTGTCGACGCGGGCGCGACAGCCCGGTGGCGCACCGAGGTACGACGCCTACGCGCCGCCCTGCCCGCCGGCGGCGCACCCGACGGCCGCACCGTCTCCGTGGGCCGGGGCGGCTCGGGTGGGCTGAGCGACGATCTCGCCGCCGGGCTGCTCGTCGGTCTGGCGTACCCGGAACGGTTGGCACGGGTGCGGCGACCGGGCGGTTCGGCGTACCTGATGACCGGCGGGACCGCCGCGGAGCTGGCGGTCGGTTCGGGGCTGGCCGGTGCCGACTGGCTGGCGGTGGCCGTCGCGGACCGCACCCCCGGCGCGCCGTCGGCGCGGATCCGCCGGGCCTCGCCGGTGGACGAGGCGACGGCCCGGGAGGCAGCCGGCCCGCTGCTGCGCACGAGTCGGGAGGTCGGCTGGTCCGACGGCGACGTGGTGGCCCGGGAGGTGACCCGGCTCGGCGCGATCGAGCTGGTGCAGCGGCGGCTGGACCGACCGGACCGCGCGGAGGTGGCCGCGGCGTTGCTGACCGGCCTGCGTCAGGAGGGTCTGGGGATGCTGCCCTGGACCCCGGCGGCCCGGGCGCTGCGGGAGCGGCTCGCGTTCCTCCGACACCATCTTGGCGTCCCGTGGCCGGACGTCAGCGACGAGGCGCTGCTCGACGCCGCACCCACCTGGCTGGGACCGGAGCTGGCCGCCGCCCGGCGCCGCGCCGACCTGGCGCGGGCGGACGTGACGTCGGCGCTGCGCCGGCTGCTGCCCTGGGCGCAGGCCGCCCGCTTGGACGAGCTGGCCCCGGAGCGGATCGAGGTGCCGAGCGGTTCGCGGATCCGGGTGGACTACACCGACCCCACCGCGCCCGTGCTCGCGGTGAAACTCCAGGAGACGTTCGGCTGGTCGGTGGCGCCACGCGTCGGCGACGGGCGGGTGCCGGTGCTGCTGCACCTGCTCTCCCCCGCCGGCCGGCCGGTGGCGGTGACCGCCGACCTGCCGTCGTTCTGGCGCACCGGCTATCCGCAGGTCCGTTCCGAGTTGCGCGGGCGCTATCCCCGGCACCCGTGGCCGGAGGATCCGGGAACGGCGACGCCCACCCGCCGCGCCACACCACGGCGGCGCTGAGCGCCGGCCTATTCCTCCACGACGTCGGCCACCACGACGGTGACGTTGTCGGGTGCACCGGCGTGCAGTGCCAGATCGATCAGCTTGCCGACGCACTCCGACCGCTCCGGGTAACCGGTGAGCACCTCGGTGAGGGTGTCCGGACGGACGACGTTGGACAGACCGTCGCTGCACAGCAACCAGCGGTCGCCGGCCCGGGGCACCATCGTCGCGTACGACGGGGAGACCTCCTCGCCCTGCAACGCCTGGGTGACCACCGCCCGTCGCGGGTGGCTGCTGGCCTGGTCCGCGGTGATCACGCCCTGGTCCACCAGCATCTGGACGAACGTGTCGTCCCGGGTGACCTGCTTGAGCACGCCCTCGCGAAACAGGTAGGCCCGGGAGTCGCCGACGTGCGCGAGGGCCAGGCAGCTGCCGGTACGGGCGAAGAGCAGGGCAGTCAGCGTGGTGCCCATGCCCTGCCGCTCGGAGTCCTCGGCGACCGCCTGCCGGATCCGGGAGGTGGCCAGCGCGATGCCACCCTCCAGCGCGGCCACCAGCGCGTCCTCGGGAGTCTCCACATCCAGCGGGGCGACCGCGTCGATGGTGAGGGCGCTGGCCAGGTCACCGGCGGCCATCCCGCCCATGCCGTCGGCGACGGCGACGAGCCAGGTGCCGGCGTGCAGGGCGTCCTGGTTCCCGCTGCGGATCAGCCCACGGTCGCTCGTTCCCACGGAACGCAGCTTCAGGGTCATGGGAGGCAGCCTGCCAGGCGAAGGGCGCAGTTGTCTCTAGGAGATCAGGACGACGGCGCGTGGCGCGGCCAATCTCACGTCCGGATGGCGGCGCGTCGGGGGATGCCGGTCGGCTGACCGCCCTCGTTGGATGCTGAAACCCATCCAACCAGATCAATTGACAGGGCGTACCCGCACTGGAAACATCGAGCCGACACCTGGGAGCGCTCCCAGGTTATTTCCGCCCCACCGTGCCACCACCAATGTCCCACTTTCCGTCCCGGAAGGACTCCCCGTGACGCCATCCCGACGCCGCCTCCTGCTGGCCGCGGCGACCACCCTGGCCCTCACCGGCGCGGGCGCCGGCGCGGCCCACGCCGACCCACCACCGGACGCCCCCGAGCAGATCGACAACGGCGACTTCAGCGCCGGAGTGAGCCCCTGGTTCTCGTTCGGCACCGGCCCTCTCGCGGTCACCGACGGCCGGCTCTGCACCACCGTCGCGGGTGGGCTGGCCAACCCCTGGGACGCCGGCATCGGCCAGGACGGGGTGCCGCTGATCGCGGGCGCCGAATACACCCTCGGCTTCGCCGTCTCCGCCACCCCGGGCGCCGCGGTCAAGGCCGTGCTGCAACTCGGCAGTGCCCCCTACACCACGTACGCGGCCGTGGACGCCAGCGCGACCGGCACCGCCCAGCGGGTCGAGCAGACCTTCACCGTCCCGGACGACAACCCGAACGCACAACTGATCTTCCAGGTCGGCGGCTCCCCCGAGACGCAGACCATCTGCCTCGACGACGTCTCGCTGCGCGGCGGTGAGCCGCCCGAGCCGTACGAGCCGGACACCGGGCCACGGGTGCGGGTCAACCAGGTCGGCTACCTGCCGGGCGGCCCGAAGAACGCCACCGTCGTCACCGAGGCCACCGAGGCGCTGCCCTGGCAGCTCCGCTCGGCCGCCGGCGCCGTCGTGGCAAGCGGCAGCACCACCGCGCGTGGCGTCGACGCCGCCTCCGGGCAGAACGTGCAGACCGTCGACTTCTCCAGCTACCGCACCCCCGGCACCGGGCTCACGCTCACCGTCGACGGCGAGACCAGCCACCCGTTCGACATCTCCGGGACCCTCTACGACCAGCTGCGCTCCGACTCGCTGCAGTTCTTCTACGCTCAGCGCAGCGGCATCGCCATCGACGGCGACCTGATCGGCGACGAGTACGCCCGCCCCGCCGGCCACCTCGGCGTGGCACCCAACCAGGGCGACACCAACGTGCCCTGCCAGCCGGGCGTCTGCGACTACTCCCTGGACGTGCGCGGCGGCTGGTACGACGCGGGCGACCACGGCAAGTACGTGGTCAACGGCGGCATCGCCACCTACCAACTGCTCAACACGTTCGAGCGGACCAGGACGGCGGCCACCGCGGCCGGCGGCGCCGCGCTGGGTGACAGCACCCTGCGCGTCCCCGAGCGCGGCAACGCCGTGCCGGACATCCTCGACGAGGCCCGCTGGGAGCTGGAGTTCCTGCTGCGCATGCAGGTGCCGGCCGGCAAGCCGCTCGCCGGCATGGTCCACCACAAGATCCACGACCAGAACTGGACTGGGCTTCCCCTCGCCCCGCACGACGACCCGCAGCCGCGCGAGCTGCACCCGCCGTCGACCGCGGCCACCCTCAACCTTGCCGCCACCGCCGCCCAGTGCGCGCGGCTCTTCGCCCCCTACGACGCGGCGTTCGCCAGCCGCTGCGGCACTGCCGCGAAGACGGCCTACGCCGCGGCCAAGGCCCACCCCGCGGTGTACGCGAGCCCGACCGACGGCACCGGCGGCGGCGCGTACGACGACACGAACGTGACCGACGAGTTCTACTGGGCGGCGGCCGAGCTGTACCTCACCACCGGGGCGCAGACCTACCTGACCGACCTGACCGCGTCGCCGCACCACACCGGTGACGTGTTCGACCCGCGCGGCTTCGGCTGGCAGAGCGTTGCCGCGCTGGGCCGCCTCGACCTGGCCACGGTGCCGAACGGGCTGCCCGCCGCCGACCTGGCCCGCGTCCGCGCCTCGGTCACCGCCGCCGCCGACAGCTACCTCGCGGAGCTGCGCCGACAGGCGTACGGGCTGCCGATGCCCGGTGACGCCAACAGCTACTTCTGGGGCGGCAACAGCAACGTCATCAACAACGCCGTGGTGCTGGCCACCGCGTTCGACCTGACCCGCAACCCCGTCTACCGCGACGGTGCCGTACAGGCCATGGACTACATCCTCGGTCGCAACGCCCTGAACATCTCCTACGTCACCGGGTGGGGCGAGCACGCCGCGCAGAACCAGCACAGCCGGATCTTCGGCCACCAGCTCGACCCGAACCTGCCCCGACCGCCCGCCGGCTCCCTCGCCGGTGGCCCGAACGCCGCCCTCCAGGACCCGTTCGTGGCGCAACTGCTCGCCGGCTGCAAGCCGATGTTCTGCTACGTCGACGACATCAACTCGTACTCGACGAACGAGGTGGCGATCAACTGGAACTCGGCGCTGGCCTGGATCTCCTCGTTCCTGGCCGACCAGGGTGACGCCAGCGCGGTGCCGGCCACCACCTGCTCGGTGAACTACACCAACTACGGTGCCTGGCAGGGCGGCACCGGGTTCACCGCCCAGCTGACCATCCGCAACACCGGTGCCACGGCCGTCAACGGCTGGAGCGTGCGGTTCGCGTTCACCGGCGACCAGCGGGTCCGCGAGGCGTGGCTGGCGAAGGTCACCCAGGCCGGCTCGACGGTGACCGCGCGCAACGAGTCGCACAACGCCAAGATCGCACCCGGCGGCACTGTGACGTTCGGCTTCAACGCGACGACGGCCGGCGGCGCCAACCCCGCTCCCGGCCTGATCACGGTCAACGGCGGAGCCTGCAGCCTCTCCTGACCCACTGCTGGTGGCCGCCCTCCCCGGGCGGCCACCACGCTCGCATGATCACGCGGCCGGCGGGTCAACCGCCGGCCGCGTTGTGCTTCGCGACCAGAGTGGGGAGTTCGTCCAGCGAGTCGATCCGGAACAGGCACCGTTCGGACACGGCCGGCATGTCGAGGATGTGCCCCCACGGCGAGCGCCGGATCAGGCACGTCTTCATCCCGGCCTCCTGAGCCGGGCGGGCGTCGTTGTCGGGTCGGTCGCCGACGTACAGAATCGACGACGCGTCACCGCCGCCCTCGCGAACGACCCGCTCGAAGAAGGCCGGTGACGGCTTCGCCACCCCCCAACCGTGCGACGTGCCGATCAGGTCGACAGGTAGGTCGAGCGCCCGAAGGGTCGACTCGGCGTGCGCTGGCTGGTTGCCGGCCAGGCCCACCACCAGGCCCTGCTCCCGCAACGAGGTCAGGCACGGTCGTGCGTCCGGGTAGAGGTCCTCTTCGCCGAACGACTCCGGCTGACCGGCGGCCGCCCGGCGCTCCAACTCGACCGCGAGATCGAAGTCCGGCCGGAAGGCCCGGAACGTCTCCTGATAGTCCAGGCCCCGGGCGATCACCGCACCGAAGACCGCCGAGAACGTGTGCCGTGGAACGCCGAGCCAGTCGGCCCAGGCGGCGAACTCGTGGGACTCGTCGAGGATCGTCCCGCCGACATCGAAGAAAATCGCGTTGATCACGTGCATCCCCCGTCACTGTCGCGTTGTCGGTGGATCATAGGCAGCGGCACGACCGGCCACCAGGACTCCATGATCACTTGATGGTGAGCAACTGGAACACCGCGACTTCCGCTACTGACCACCATGTGATCGAGGGCAGGCGGCGGTGTGCCGCTCCGCAGGAGCGTTCGGGGCGAGCGGGCCTCCGGCTGGCGCTGTCGAGCTGATGACGCAAACGATTCACCGGGCACGCAGCAAAACCGATGGATCGGACGCACCCCCGAGTGAGCCGTATGCCGCCGGCATGAGGACCACTCCGTCCGCCCGGTCCGCGCCGAGCCGCGCGCTCCGAGATTGTCGTACACCTGTTCTATTGTCGTTCCATGGTGGAGGAGTTGACGCAGGCGGAGACGGCGGTCGCCGACTGCCTCGACGCACCGGCGTGGGCTCTTCCGGAGCACGACCTCGTCGCGGCACTCGACGCCGCGCACCGACTCGAGCAACGCCTGGCCGCGGTCAAGCTGACCCTCGTGCGGGAGCTGGACGGTCGAGGCACCGGGACCACGCAGGGCGCATCCTCGACGGTGGTGTGGCTGCGGGACCGGCTGCGGCTCAGCGTCTCCGCCGCTCGCCGGCTGGTCGATCTCGCCGGCGCGTTGGACGCCGGAGCGCCAGGCGTGCGCGCTGCTCTGGCCAGCGGGGATATCAGCGTCGAGCAGGCCCGGGTCATCGGCGACACGGTCAGCACGGTGCACACGGCCGCCGGCGCCGAGGCGGCCGGGAAGGCGGTCGGCGTCCTGGTCGAGTGGGCCGGGCAGTTCGAGCCGACCCTGCTGCGCAAGTTGGGCACCCGCATCCTCGATCACGTCGCCCCGGAGGTCGCCGAAGGCGCCGCCCGGGCGGCGCTGGAGGCCGAGGCCCGCCGAGCCAGCCGCGATCGCCATGTCACGCTGTCCGAGCTGTCGGACGGCCGGCTGCGGCTGTCCGGCAGCCTGGACGCTGAGGCGGCCGGCCTGCTGCGCGCCGCGATCGACCCCCTGACCGCACCGTCCGGTCCGGACGATCCGCGTTGTCCCGGGCAACGCCGGCACGACGCGCTCGCCGACCTCTGCCGGCTTGCCCTGCGCACCGGCGAGTTGCCCGAGCACGGCGGCGACCCCGCCCAGCTCGTCGTCACCACAAGCTTCGAGACGTTGGCCCGGCAGCTCGACGCCGGCACTCTCGACACCGACCTTCGGCTCACCCCGGAGACGGTTCGCCGGCTCGCCTGCGACGCGGTGATCCTGCCCGCTGTCCTCGGCGGCGCCGGTCAGACGCTCGACGTGGGCAGGCAGCGTCGGCTCGTCACCGGCCCCCTGCGACGCGCCCTGGTCCTGCGTGACCGCGGCTGCGCCTTCCCGGGCTGCGACCGTCCGCCCCGCTGGTGCGACGCCCACCACATCCACCACTGGGCCGACGGCGGCAGCACGAGCCTGGCCAACGCCGTGCTGCTCTGCGCCCACCATCACCGACACGTCCACCGTGGCGAGTGGACCGTCCGGCTCGGCGGCGACGGTTGGCCCGAATTCGTCCCGCCGGCCTGGCTCGATCCCGACCGGCTCCCCCGCCGCAATCAGTACCACCGGCGAACGTGACCCATCACTGATCCGACCCCGGCGAACAAGCCTGCGCCGCCGAACAAGCCTGCCCGCCGAAAAGGCCGACGCCGCGCGCAGCGCGAGCAGGCGCGCACCGCGAGCAGGCGCGCACCGCGAGCAGGCGCGCACCGCGAGCAGGCGCGCACCGCGAGCAGATCAAGAGCTGGCGGGCGACCCGGAGAGGGCTGTGACGGGCACCGCACTGTGCGGGGCATCGATGAGCAGGCGGCGGCTCTAGGGTCGGTGGATGGGCACCACGGCGGAGGTTCGCGGCCGTTGGCGGTCGCTGTCGCCGCTGCCGCCGCCCGGTCGGCTGCGCACCCTGTCGCTGGCCACCCTCGCCAACACGGTCGGCACGGGGCTGTGGGTGACGGGTGCGGCGCTCTTCCTCACCCGCGCCGTGGGGCTGACCCCGACCGAGGTGGGGCTCGGGCTCACTCTCGCCGGCCTGGTCGGGCTCACTGCCAGCGTGCCGCTCGGCGGGCTCGCCGACCGACGTGACCCGCGGAGCCTCCGCGCCGTCCTGCAACTGGCGCAGGCGGTTGTCGCCGCCACGTACCTGCTGGTCGGCTCTTTCCCGGTCTTTCTGCTGGTGGCCACACTGGACGCTCTGCTGATCTCCGGCAACCTCGCCGTCCGCGCCGCGCTGGTCGCGGCGGTGGGCGGCCCCGAGGGCCGGGTGCACGCATTCGCCACCCTGCGGGCGGTGGCCAACCTGGGCGTGGCGCTCGGTGCGGGGCTGGCCGCGTTCGCGCTGGTGGCGGACACCGGGTGGGCGTACCGACTGCTGGTGCTCGGCAACGTCGCCACCTATCTCGTCTCGGCGGCGCTGATCATGCGGCTCCCGGCGTACCCGCCGGCCCGGCGACCACTGCGGCAGAGAGCCGGCCGGGCGTTGCGCGACAAACCGTTCCTCGCGGTCGCCGGCGCCTCGGCGGTGCTCTCCGTGCACCATGTGGCGTTGACGCTGGTGCTGCCGCTGTGGGTGGTCGCGCACACCGATGCGCCTCCGGTGACGGTTTCCGCCCTCCTGCTGGTCAACACGCTGCTCACCGTGCTGCTCGCCGTACGGCTCAGCGGGAGCGCCCGGCACGCGGCGCCGGCGGCGACGACGATGCGCCGGGCGGGGTTGGTGCTCGCGGCCGGGATGCTGCTCTGGGCCGCGACCGCCGTCGTGCCCACCGCGGTGGCGATCGGCCTGCTGCTGGCGGCGACGGTGATCTACACCATGGGCGACCTGTGGCACGCCGGGGCCGGGGCGGCGCTGGCCTACGACCTCGCCGCCCCGGACGCCCTCGGCGCCTACCAGGGGGTCGACGGACTGCTCGCCGGGCTGGTCCGCGCTGCCGGCCCGGCCCTGCTGACCTGGTTGATCATCGACGGTGGGCCGGTCGGCTGGCTGGCGCTGGCGGGGTTGCTCGCGCTCACCGGCCTCGCCGTGCCGCCACTCACCCGCCGCGCCCTGGCCGACCGCGCCGAACGCGCCGAACGCGCCGAACGCGCCGAACGCGCTGACCGGTCACCGCACCCGGGCTGACCGTCAGCCGATCTCCTCGTCGACAAAGCACCATCGCCAGGCCTCGCCCGGCTGCGCCGAGCGGATCACCGGGTGGCCGGTGGACGCGAAGTGCTTGCTCGCGTGCTGGTTCGGCGACGAGTCGCAGCAGCCGACCTGCCCACAGCTCAGGCAGGTGCGCAGGTGCACCCAGTAGGTCTCGCCGATGGCGACGCAGTCCTCGCACTCGTCGGGGGTGCGCGCCTCGGCGGCACCCGCCTCGGTCAGGTGCTGACAGCTCACTTCCCGGCCTCCCTCAGCAACGACTCCTCCAGGTCCAGGTCACGATAGGCCTGCACCAGCACCTCCTCAGGGATCCGACCGGAGTCCCGGGCAGCCCGGAACACATCCCGCTCGGCGTCGATCATCTCTTGTCGCAACCGACCGTACGCCTGCGACGGGGTCTCCCGCTCGGTGCCACCGAGCCGTTCCCAGGCCATGTTGGTGCGGTCCTCCACCGCTCGGCGCAGCCGGTCCACCACCGCGTCAGGTGCGCTGTCGGCCAGCTCGTCGAGACGCTCCTGGGCAGCCCGGCTGGCCTGCTGCTGCACACCGGCCGCGGACAGCGCGTCCTGCACCGGGTCGTCCTGCGGCAGCTTCAACCGACGGGCGACCAGCGGCAGCGTGGCGCCCTGGCCGACCAGCGTGAAAACGATCACCGCGAAGGCCAGCCAGATGAGCAACGCCCGGGGGTACGGCTCGCCGTCGGCCAGGGTCAGCGGCAGCGCGAGCGCGGCGGCCAGGGTCACCACGCCGCGCATCCCGGCCCAGCCGATGATGATCGGCAACTTCGGCGACGGCCTGGGGTCGCGTCGGCGGACCCGGGGCACCAACCGGGCCAGGTAGGTGGCCGGGAAGAGCCAGATGAACCGGGTCAGGAAGACGGCGGCGAGCACCGCGAATGTGGTGATGACGAGCGAGCCGACCGGTTCGTCGAGGTCGTGCAGCACCTCCCGCAGCTGGAGCCCCACCAGCAGGAAGACCAGGCCCTCCAGCAGGAACCGGACCAGCCGCCAGAACGCGCCGATCTGCAACCGGGATGCCGCCGACAGCAACTGCGGCAGCTTGTGCCCGAGCACCAGACCGGTGACGACCACCGCGACCACACCGGAGGCGTGCAGGTGCTCGGCGGTGAACACCACCGCGAACGGGATGATCAACGACAGCGCGTTGTCCAGCAGAGGGTCGGTGATCCGCCGGTGCAGGAAACCGAAGACAAACGCGCCGAGCGCCCCGATCAGGATCCCGCCGCCGGTGGCCCGCAGCACCTCGACGGCGACCTCGGCCGTGCCGACCGCAGATCCGATGGTGGCCATCGTCGCGACCCGCAGCAGCACCAGCGCGGTGGCGTCGTTGACCAGGCTCTCCCCCTCCAGGATGGTGACGACCCGGCGGGGCAGGCCCACCCGCCGGGCCACTGCCGTGGCGGCCACGGCGTCCGGCGGGGCGACCACCGCGCCCAGGGCCAGGCAGATCGCGAACGGCAACTGCGGCAGCAGCAGGTGCAGCACCAACCCGACCACGAAGGCCGTGAACAACACCAGGCCGACCGCGAGCAGCAGGATCGGCCGGATGTTGTTCTTGAACGCCGGCACCGAGGTCTCCAGTGCGGCCACGTAGAGCAGCGGCGGCAGGATGCCGATCAGCACCAGCTCGGGGTCGAGTTCCACCTGCGGGAAGCCCGGTACGAACGAGAGCGCCAGACCGAGCACGACCAGCACGATCGGCGCGAGCAGGCCGAGCCGGCGGGCCAGCGCGGCGCCCAGGGTGGCGATCGCCAAAAAGACGACGACCGGAAACAGGCTTTCCATGGGGTACGAGCCTAGGGGTCCGTCGGTTGAGCCCTCGATCAGCCAGCGGGGCGCAACTTCGGCAGCACCTCCGCGCCGAACGCGTCGATGAAGCCGCGCTGCTCCTGCCCAACGTGGTGCAGGGCGATCTGGTCGAAGCCGAGTTCGACGTACTCTTCCAACCAGCCGACATGCCGACCCAGGTCCGCGGACACGTTGACCACCTCGGCGACCCGCTGCGCCGGCACGTCCGCGGAGACCACGTCGAAGTGCTCGACGGTCTCCAGGTCCCAGCAGACCGGCGGGGCGAAGACGTTGCTGCGCCACTGGTCGTGGGCGATGGCCTCGGCCTGCGCCTGCTCAGACGCCCAGGAGACGTGCACCTGCAGGTGCAGTGGCCCGCGCCCACCGGCGTCCCGGTACGCGTCGATCATCTCGCGCAGGTGTGCCTTCGGCGCATTCACGGTGATCAGCCCGTCCGCCCACTCGGCGCACCAGCGGGCGGTGGCCACGCTGACGGCGGCGCCGACCAACGCGGGCGGCTGCTCCGGGCGGGTCCACAGCCGGGCCCGGTCCACCCGGACCAGGCCGTCGTGGCTGACCTCCTCGCCGGCCAACAGCGCGCGGATCACGTCCACGCACTCGCGCAGCCGGGCGGCGCGTACGTCCTTGCGCGGCCACGGGTCGCCGGTGATGTGCTCGTTGCTGGCCTCGCCGGTGCCCAGCGCCGCCCAGAACCGGCCCGGGTACATCGCGCCGAGCGTGCCGATCGCCTGCGCGATGATCGCCGGGTGGTACCGCTGGCCGGGCGCGTTGACAACACCGAACGGCATGCCGGTGGCCTGCAACGCGGAGCCCAGCCAGGACCAGGCGAAGCCGGACTCGCCCTGCCGGGCGCTCCACGGCGAGAAGTGGTCGGAGCACATGGCCGCGTCGAAGCCGGCCCGCTCGGCGTGCATCACCGCCTCCAACAGGGCGCGTGGACCGATCTGCTCATGCGAGGCGTGGAAACCGAACGACGTCATGGGCACACTTCCTACCCACGACGGCACCGGCTGACGCGTGCCGCGCCCCGAACTACTCGGCGTGCGCCCCGGCGCCGGCCGAGGCGGCGCCCTCACCCACCCAGACCGTCTTGGTGTTGCAGAACTCCCGCATGCCCAGCGCCGACAACTCCCGCCCGTACCCGGAGTTCTTCACACCACCGAACGGCAACTCCGGGTAGGACGTCGTCATGCCGTTGATGAAGACGTTGCCGGCGTCCAGGTCGGTGGCGAAACGCTCCTGCTCGGCCGGGTCCCGCGTCCAGGCGTTCGAGCCGAGCCCGAAGCTGGTGCCGTTGGCGACCTCGATCGCCTCCTCGTACGAGGAGACCCGGAACAGGCCGGCGACCGGGCCGAAGACCTCCTCGGACCACATCCGCATCTGCGGGGTGAGGTCGGTGACCACTGTCGGCGGGTAGAACCAGCCGTCGCCGCTTGGCAGCTCGCCACCGCAGAGCACTGTCGCGCCGTTGTCCACGGCGTCCTGGACCTGGGCGTGCACCTCGTCACGGCCCCGCTCGCTGGCCAGCGGCCCCACGTCGGTGTCCGGGTCCATCGGGTCGCCGACCCGCAGCGCGGCCATGTTCGCGGCGAACTTCTCGGCGAAGGCGTCGAACACGTCGGTGTGCACGATGAACCGCTTCGCGGCGATGCAGGACTGGCCGTTGTTCTGGCAGCGGGCCGTGGTGGCCACCTCGGCGGCCCGGTCCACGTCGGCCGAGGGCATCACGACGAAGGGGTCGCTGCCGCCGAGTTCGAGGACGGTCTTCTTCAGCTCCCGTCCGGCGATCTGGGCGATGGACCGGCCGGCCGGCTCGCTGCCGGTGAGCGTGGCGGCGCGCACCCGGGGGTCGCTGAGGATCCTCTCGACGGCCTCCGAGCCGACCAGCACTGTGGTGAAGGCCCCCTCGGGGAAGCCGGCCCGCCGAAACACGTCCTCCAGCAGCAGCGCGGTCTGCGGCACGTTCGAGGCGTGCTTGAGCAGGCCGGTGTTGCCGGCCATCAGCGCCGGCGCGGCGAAGCGCATCACCTGCCAGAGCGGGAAGTTCCACGGCATCACCGCGAGCACCACACCGATCGGCTGGTAGCGGATGAACGCCCGGGTCGCCTTCACGGCGTTGGCGTCGGCCGGCTCGTCGGCGAGGAACGCCGGGGCCTTGTCGGCGTAGAAGCGGGCGGCCGTGGCGCACTTCGTCACCTCGGCCTGCGCAGACACGTAGGTCTTGCCCATCTCCGTGGTCATGATCCGGGCGATCTCGTCGCGCTCGGCGTCGAGCAGGTCGGCAGCGGCGTTCATCCACTGCGCGCGCTGGTCGACGGTCGTCTCCCGCAACTGCTGGTACGCGAGGTCGGCGCGCTCGATGGCACCGTCGAGTTGCTCGGTGGACATCGCCTCATAGGTCTTGAGCACCTGGCCGGTGGCGGGGTTGGTGGTGGCGATGTGGGGCATCTCGTCCTCCTGTCACTCGAACAACGAGTGTCGTACGCCCGGCTCCTCGCGGCGGCGGGCGGCGCGGCGGCGCTGGATCACGACCAGGTCGACCACGGCGACCACGGCGAAGATCGCACAGACCACGCCCAGCCAGGCGATGCCGGCCCAGAATGCCAGCACCGCGAAGAGCACCATGATCACCAGCCCGAAGCTGGCGAGGGTGAGACGGAGGTTCAGCGCGCTGTTCGCGTGGCCGACCGTGCCACGGGCGCGCCGGGGCTGCGATCTCGTCATGCTCAGGGACCTACCCCCGATCGCCAGCGTTAACCGGCCTCGGACACCTCGGTCAGTCGCGCCAGGCGCCGCGCGACGCGGCCTCGGCGGCGTACGCCGAGAAGTCGCGCGGGTCGCGACCGGTCACCCGGCGCACGGTGTCGGTGGGCTCCGCGTGGCCGAGGTCGCGCAGGGCCGTGAAGGCCGCGACCTGCTGCTCGATCTCCTCGGCTGGGACGCCCAGCGGACCCAGCGCGGCCCGGTAGTCGTCGGCCGTGCCGAGGTGACGCACCGGTCGGCCCGCCTCCCGGCTGATGATCTCGGCCGCCTGCGCGAAGGTGATCGCCCGGGGCCCGGTGACCTCGTGGACCGCACCGGCGTGCCCGGGCTCGGTGAGGGCTGCCACCGCGACGGCGGCGATGTCGTCGGCATCGACGAACGCCTGGCGTGCCGCACCGACCGGCACGGCGATCTCGCCGGCCAGCACCGCCTCCCGGAACACGCCCTCGTCGAAGTTCTGGTCGAACCAGTCCGCCCGCAGGATCGTCCAGTCGGCGTCGGCCTCGCGGACCGTCCGTTCGGCGGCCAGCAGGCGCTCGTCGCCCATTGCCTCGATCGCCCGGCTGGAGAGCAGCACCACGTGCCGCACCCCCTGCTCGATCGCCAACCGGACCATGGTCGGCTCGACCGGCTGGCCGTCCGGTGCCATCAGGTAGAGCCGGGATGCGCCGGCCAGCGCGGGCGCCCACGTCGACTCGACCGACCAGTCGAAGCGCACCGGGCCGCTGCGGGAGGCGGCGCGGACCCGGACGCCCAGCGCCCGCAGTCGGTCGGCCACCCGGCGCCCGGTGGTGCCCGTCGCGCCGAGCACGAGGATCGCGCTGTCGTCCATGCCTCGAGTAGAGCATCGACCACCGACAGGTTCCGGCCGATGGCCCGCACGGGCGGGCGGCACCGGAGTGCGCCGGTGTGCGCCGGTGTGCTCGATTACATCCGTTCGCGTCGTGGCCCCTGCCGACCGCAGGATGGACGCATGTCATTGACCCTCGCCGTGCCGGTGACCGTCGCCATCGCCCGCCGTGTCGACCCGGCACGGTCCAGCGAGATGGTGGCGTGGATGCGGGCCGGCACCGCGCTGGCCGAGGCGTTCCCCGGGTTCCTCGGCGCCGGCTGGGTGCAGAGCGGCCCCGGTTCGCCGGAGTGGCACATGCTCTACCGCTTCGCCGACGCCGAGACGTTGCACCGGTGGGAGGAGTCGCCGCAGCGGCACTGGTGGCTCAGCTCGGCGCAGGGCATCGTCGAGCACACCCGGGTCGAGCGGCGTACCGGGATCGAGGGCTGGTTCGACCCTCCGCTTGAGCACTCGGTGGATCCGGTCGAGCCGGTCGGGCCGGTCGGGCCGGCCACGCCTCCGAGGTGGAAGCAGGCGGTGACGATCTGGCTGGCGTTCTTTCCGCTGAGCCTCAGCGCCACCCTGCTGACCAGCCGTTTCCTCGACGCGGTGCCGCTGGCGGCGCGGGTGCTGCTGATGACCCTCTGCCTGACCCCGCTGATGACCTATCTCGTGCTGCCCCGGATCACCCGGGCGCTGCACTGGTGGCTGCACGGTCAGCCCGCGCCCTGGCGGGCCTTATAGCACCCCGCTGGCGCCATCGTCGGCGCTCTGCCGCATACCCGACAGCACCTCCCCGGCAAACCACGTCCTACGCATAGAGTTACCGCGCTGTCGCTCTGTGCTGTGGGAGGGGATGTCATGCCTCGACGGGGGGTCACCGCCCTGGCCTGTCTCGCGGCGCTGGTGGCGCTGGCCTGCGAGGGCGGCACCTCCGCGACACCACGCCCCACCAAGAGCGCACCGCCGTCGAGCGGCCCGGGCGGCATCGCCGCACTCGGAGACTCGATCACCACCGGCTTCGCCTCCTGCCTCGTGCTCACCTCATGCGAGCGCAACTCCTGGTCGACCGGAGACGGCCTGCGGGTGGAGAGCCACTACCGGCGACTGCTGGAACAGAATTCGGCGATCCGCGACCGGACGTACAACCACGCCCGTCCCGGCGCCCGCGCGGACGCGCTGGAGGGCCAGGCCCAGGCAGCGGTACGCGACCGCGCCGACTACGTCACAGTGCTGATCGGCGCCAACGACGTCTGCCGGGGCGGGGTGGACGCGATGACCCCGGTGGCGCAGTTCCGGGCCGACGTCGACCGGGGCCTACGGGTGCTGCGGACCGGCCGACCGAAGGCCCGGGTGCTGGTGGTGAGCATCCCCGACCTGTACCGGCTCTGGGAGGTCGGGCACGACGACGCCCGGGCCGTACGGGCGTGGAGGCGGGGCATCTGCCCGTCCCTGCTGGCCGAGGCGACCTCGACCGCGCCCGCCGACCGGGCGCGCCGGGCCGCCGTCCGGGACCGGATCAACGCGTACAACACCGAGTTGGTGGCGGCCTGCCGGGCGTACGGCTCCCGCTGCCGGCACGACGGTGGCGCGGTGCACAAGGTCCGATTCACTCTGGACCTGCTCAACCCGCTGGACTGGTTCCACCCCAACGCCACCGGCCAGGGCCGGCTCGCCGAGGTCACCTGGCGCTCGTCCGGCCTGGCCAACTGACCAGGCTGGCCAACTGACCAGGCCGGCCGGCTGACCAGGCTGGCCCGCGGTCAGTGGCGGCGAGGCTCCGGGACGGCGACGCCGCGGGAGCGGTACAGGGCCCGGGATCGCTGCGCCAGGTCCTTCGTGGCGGATGAGTTGGCCCAGGTGCCGAGGACGATGGCCGCACCCGGGATGATCTTGGCGACCATCCGCTTGGCAGCCCGGACGCCGGCCATCTGGGCCAGCCGGACGCCGAGCTGCAGCATGACCCGGCCGAGCGGGCGCCGGCCGCCGGAGCCGAAGAGCGCGTCGGCGCGTTCCCGACCGGCGGCCACACCGAGGGCCAGCCGGGCGCTCTCGGCGACCTTGTGCACGCGCTGGAGCACCAACAGGTCGGTGGCCCGGTCGCCGTGCAGCGGGTCGACGTCGTACGCGGCGGCGATGTGCAGCACCATCCGCGCCTGGGTCCAGGCCAGCACGCCCACATCGATCACGGCCCCGGGCAGCCCTGCCGCTCCGGAGACGGCGCCGGACAGCCGGGCCAGGTTGACGAACTTGCGGGCCGCCTGGTCGGCAAGGACGTCGGCCGACACCCCGGGCTGTTCCGCTCGGGCCCGGACGACCCACTGCGCGGCCTCCGGCCCGAGCCGGCGCACCGCCTCAAGGGCCAGGTGCTCCGGGGCGTACTGCGGATCGTCGCGCATCCGGTCCCAGAGACGGGCCGGCGGACCCTCAGGGGCGTCCACCGGCCCGGTCGGCAGGCCGACGGACGGCTGGGGGGCAGGGGCGGCAGGTTGGCCGCCGATGGGTGGGGTGTCGGTCACCGGGTCTCCCGAGGGGTGGGAAAGGCGGACAGGGCGGCCGATGGAGCGGTCAGCGGCGGCGGTTGGAGAACCGGGCCGCCAGCCCCTTGAGCTTCTGCTGGTTGCCCGGCTTGGCCATCTCCCGACGGCCTCGCTCCACCAGCTGCTGCCCCTTCGGCGATCTCAGGAACATGGTGATTCGCTGCATCAGTGACATGGCGTCCTCCTGTCGATGGTCCCGCTGTCATGTGTACCCCTAACCCGCAACACATGTACCCAGGATGCGACAGCCTCAACCCTCACCGTCCACAGTGGGCGGTAGGTTACCGCCCCGTCGGCACGATGGCGTCGACGACCCGGGTGGCCCGCCACTCGTGCTGCTGGTAGTGCTCGGGGTACGCGGAGACCTGCACCGCCTGAGCGGCGTCGGTGAGCCGCATCCGCTGCCAGCCGGGCACCTGCTCCAGCGCGGCGAGGAACTGCCGGGTGGCGAACTCGGGGTCCATCAGCCGACCCACCGGGCCCCAACCGCTGCTCGAACGCTGCTGGAACAACCCGACCGAGTCGTGGTCCCAGCCGACGCCCTGGTGCGGGTAGTCCTGCGACTCGGGCAGCACGCCGCTGGCCACGTTGTAGAGGTTGCTCTCCTGCATGGCGGTGGCCACCGCGATCACCAGCCCACGCCGGGGCACCCCCATCTTGCGGCCGGCACCGACGATCGCCTCCGCGTTCTCCATCTGGTCCTCGTCCAGCCCGGCGACGGGCGCCGGGTCGGTCGGGCGAGCCGGGGCGGCCTTCCGGGCCGGCGCGCTGGTGTCCGGGTCGGCGGGGGTCGCCGCGGTGGACGGAACAGCGGCGGAGGTGCTCGGGGCAGCCACCCGGTCGAGGCCACGGGACGCACTCTGCTGCTCGGCGCGCTGCGCCAACTCGGAGTTGGAGATCGCCCCCTCCCGCGTCGCCGCGTCGGCGGACTCGTCGCGGACCTGTGCGACGGCGGCCAGGCCGAGGCAGCACACCACGCCCGTCGCCAGCGCCACCTGCGCCCGGCGTCGACCGGTCAGGTCCCGGGCGTACGCCCGAAGCCGACTCGCGGTGGTTGTCCGTTCGGTTGAGGTGCCATCCTCCGTATCGGCAGTGGGGGTACTCGGGGCATACGGGTCGTCGAGGGTGCCGTCGTCACGCATCAACCGAGGCTAGGCAGGGGGAAACCCTGATCACGCACGGTGATCACGTGGCGCTTCCCACACATTCGGCCCGTCCTGGTGGACGACCTGGGCGGCTCGACCTGCCCGGGGAACGTACCTCGCGTTCCGGACCAACCAGGCGGCACACGCAGTCTGGCTCGGCCCGACACAGGCCGGGACATCCGACCGCGGCAGCCGACATGATCGACAAACTCGGCCTTTGGGCCGAACCGGGCTCGTCCGATCGGTCGACCGGACTCGCCTGGCGGCGTAAACAGATGATTAGTCCGATCGCTCCCACCCCCCGGGCGGCGGATCGCCCGAAGCAGGAATGCACCAGGATGGCGGGTACGTTGCCCGAACGGGTGCCCTCCGTCGCGTCGGCACTCCGCAGGCACATTTCAGGGAGGTCCGCACCGGTGCTCGACCCACATGAGCTCTATCAGCTCACCGACGATCTGCCCGACCTCGGGCAACCGGTCCTCATCCAGGCCCTCACCGGGTTCGTGGACGCCGGCAACGCCAGCCGGCTGGCGCGCGAGCAGCTGCTCACCTCGCTGGAGGGTCGGCCGATCGCCACCTTCGACGTCGACCAGCTCTTCGACTACCGGTCTCGACGACCGGTGATGACCTTCGTCGAGGACCACTGGGAGAGCATCGACGCTCCCAAGCTGGAGCTGCACCTGCTGCACGATGACGACGAAACGCCGTTCCTGCTGCTCACCGGCCCCGAGCCGGACCTGCAGTGGGAGCGGTTCGTGTCCGCCGTCGCGGGCCTCGCCGCCCGGTTGGACGTCCGGCTAACCGTCGGGCTCAACTCGATCCCGATGGCGGTGCCGCACACCCGGCCGACCGGCGTGACCGCGCACGCCACCCGCCCCGAGCTGATCGCCGGCTACGAGCCCTGGCTGCAACGCGTCCAGGTGCCCGGCAGTGTCGGCCACCTGCTGGAGTTCCGGCTCGGCCAGCAGGGCCGGGACGCGCTTGGCTTCGCCGCCCACGTGCCGCACTACGTGGCGCAGACCGAGTACCCGGCCGCCGCCGAGGTGCTGCTCACCTCGGTGTCCCGCAGCACCGGCCTGCTGCTGCCCGGTGACGGGCTGCGCTCGGCCGCCGAGGTGGTCCGGGTGGAGATCGACCGGCAGGTCGCCCAGACCGACGACGCCGCCGCCCTGGTCCAGGCCCTGGAGGAGCAGTACGACGCGTTCGCCCGGGGTCGGGGCGAGAAGAACCTGCTCGCCCAGGACGCCGGACCGCTGCCCACTGCCGACGAACTCGGCGCGGAACTGGAGCGGTTCCTGGCCGAACAGACCCGTCCCGGCGACACCCCGGGTAGCTGACCGGGCGTCGCGGGGGCGAATGCGGCAGGCTGGGGGCATGCGCCTGGCGACCTGGAACGTCAACTCGGTGAAGGCCCGCCTGCCCCGACTGCTGGAGTGGCTGGCCGACACCGGCCCCGACGTCGTCTGCCTACAGGAAACCAAGTGCCCGGACGGCGCCTTCCCCGCACCCGAGGTGGGCGAGCTCGGCTACACCGTGGCCAGCCACAGCGACGGCCGGTGGAACGGGGTCGCCATCCTGTCCCGGGTCGGGCTCGACGACGTCCGGGTCGGGTTCGCCGGTGAGCCCGGCTTTCCCGACCCGGAGGCCCGGGCCATCTCCGCCACGTGCGACGGGGTGCGGGTCTGGTCGGTGTACGTGCCCAACGGCCGGACGCCGGACGACCCGCACTACGCGTACAAGTTGGCCTGGTTCGCGGCACTGCGCGACGCGCTGGCCGCGGAGCTGGCCGGCGGGCTCCCGCTGGCGGTCTGCGGCGACTTCAACGTCGCCCCGACCGACGCCGACGTCTGGGACCCGGCGGTCTTCACCCACTCCACGCACGTCACCCCGGCCGAGCGGACGGCCCTCGCCGCGCTGCGTGACCTCGGCCTCAGCGATGTCGTGCCCACCCCGATGAAGGGACCACACCCCTTCACCTACTGGGACTACCGGGCCGGGATGTTCCACCAGAACAAGGGCATGAGAATCGACCTGGTGTACGCGTCCGCACCGTTCGCACGAGCAGTCCGCTCGGCGTACGTGGACCGCGAGGCCCGCAAGGGCAAGGGCCCGTCGGACCACGCGCCGATCGTGGTCGACGCGGACCTGGTCCCGGTGGTCGAGGCGTTCTGAGTGGCTAGGGTGGGCAGATGGCAGTCGTGAAGATCAACGCAATCGAGGTCCCTCCCGGCGGCGGCGCGGAGTTGGAGAAGCGGTTCGCCGCCCGAGCCGGCGCGGTGGAGAACTCCCCCGGCTTCCTCGGCTTCGAGCTGCTCCGGCCGGTCGCCGGCGAGACCCGCTACTTCGTCTACACCAAGTGGGAAAGCGAAGAGGCGTACCAGGCGTGGGCCGCCGGCCCGTCTCGCGCCGCCCACGCCGCCGCGCCCGGCGAGAAGCCACGTCCCCCGGTCGCCACGGGTGCCAGCCTCCTGGAGTTCGAGGTGGCCCTGCACGTCCCGCAGCCCTAGGCGGCACGCCCCGCGCTTGATCCACTCGCGTTCAAGGAAATCGGGGTGTCCGATTCAGTTGGACACCCCGATTTCAAGGATCCCGTGTCGATCAAGCCCGCGGACAAAGGCCGTTTCGTAATCATCCGGGGTCTCCGGCGCGGCGCGATACCCCGACATCATGAAAACCGAGTCGGTCTTGAGGCAGCGCGCGGTCGTCGGCGGGCGGGCGGCGGCACGCGGCAGAAGGGCGGCTTCGGATCAGGACTTGCGGGAGGACTGCAGGGTGGCGAAGGCGATGACGTTGTCGGCGTAGCCGGTGCGTCCGCCGATGAACTGCCCGCCGCAGGTGATCAGCCGCAGGCCGGGGGGCCCGTCGTGACCGTAGATCCGTTCGGCGGGCAGTTGGTCCTTCGGGAAGTGCTCGACGGTGTCGACCCGGAACACCACCACCGACTCGTCCGCCCGGGCCACCTCGATCAGGTCGCCGGGGTGCAGCTTGCCCAGGTCGTAGAAGACCGACGGGCCGGTCTTGGTGTCCACGTGCCCGACGATCACCGCCGGGCCGGACTCGCCGGGTGTGGGCCCGCGGTCGTACCAGCCGGTCTCGTTGTGGCGTTCCAGAGGCGGTACGGCGATCGAGCCGTCCCGTGCCTGCCCGACGGGTGCCACCGGCGCCGCCACCTTGATCGCCGGGACCGTCAGGCGCACCGGGCGGCTGGCGGCCAACCCGACCGACTCACTACGGGCCGGCTGGTCGCCGCCGGCCGGGGCGAAGTCGAACGGGCCGACCGAGTGGCCCAGCCCTGCCCCGGTGGCGAAGACCCCGGCCAGCACCAGCACCACGGCCAGCGGCACGGACCAGGGGCTACGACCGGGAGGACGGCTGCGCCGAGGCGTGACGGCGGTCGGCGGGCGAGCAGCCACCGCCGGGCGGTCGACAACCAGCGGGCGGTCGTCCCGCGGTAGGCGGTCGTCCTCCGGCCACGGGTCGTCCAGCGGTAGGCGGTCGTCCTCCGGCCAGCGATCGTCCCGCGAGCGGCGAGCACCGGGCGACGGGCGCGCACCGGGAGACGGGCGCGCACCCGGGGACGGGCCGGCACCCGAAGACGGACGCCCACCGGGAGACGGGCGCGGACCTGACGGCGAGCCGGAGGCGCCGGGCTGGCGGGGACCGGCCGGCGGCGACGGGGGGCGGAAGATCGCCATGGCAGGCTCAGCGCCGCGTAGCGCCGTGGACCGGGCGCGGCCGGCGCAGCGCCGTCACGGCGAGGATCAGGCCGGTTATGGTCAGCGCCGCGCCGCCGGGCAGCAGCAGCTTGCCGGTCATCCCGCCAGCGCCCCCGCCGAAGCCGGTGGCCGGGCCGCGACTGGGCTGGGACGGCACCTTCTTGACCACCTGGAGCATGGTCGAGGCAGTTTCGCCGTCGCGGCACTCCAACTTGACCCGGTAGTTGCCGGGGCGAGTGCGATCGCGCACCATCGGCGCGGCGGTCAGCACCCCGCGCTGCGGCTGCACGCCGACCGCGCCGAAGGCGTCGGAGACGACTGTGGCGCCCACCGAGTTGTCCCGACAACTGGCGCGGATGCCGACCAGGTAGCCGGGCTGCACCGTGCTGGGGCTCACCTCGACGAAGATGTCCACCGGCGATGGCTGGGACGTGCCACCCGGCGGGCCTTCGGGCTGCGGCGCGGGAGCGGCGAGCACCCGAGCAACGGGCGCAGGAGCGGCGAGCACCGAGGCGACCGGTGCCGGAGCGGCTAGCGCGGGAGCGGCGGCCAGCAGGGGCCCGACGAGCACGGCCAGCACCGACAGGGTCACGCCGCCACGGGTCACTGTCACCATGCCCCCTCTCGACGCCGCGTCGGCCGTGTCGGGCAGCGGAGCACCCGACCTGCCGTACCAGTTGGATCCTCTCATTTCCGGTCGCACATCACACCCGATCCGTCGACGGCGTCGCGTACGCTCGGGTCGCTGTGACCGCCACCGACCATGACCCCGCCGTCCCGCCCACGAGCCGGACGATCCGCACGTTCCACCCCCGTCGGGGTCGGATGAGCGACCGGCAGACCGATGCGCTGGGCCGGCTCTGGCCCGCGTACGGCCTGGATGTGCCGGACGGACCGGTCGTGCCCGTCGACCTGGCCGACCTGTTCGGTCGCCGGGCGCCGGTGGTGCTGGAGATCGGCTCGGGCATGGGCGACAGCACCGCCGCGATGGCTGCCGCCGACCCGGATCGAGATTATCTGGCGGTTGAGGTGCACACGCCGGGAATCGCCAACCTGCTCGACCTGGTGGAGCGCGGTGGCCTGCGCAACGTACGGGTGGCGGAGGGCGACGCGTTGTCCCTGGTCAAGGGCTTGCCGGAGGGCGTGCTGGACGCCGTGCACATCTTCTTTCCCGACCCGTGGCCGAAGACCCGCCACCACAAGCGGCGGATCATCCAGCCGGCGCACGTGGCGCTGCTGCGGTCCCGGCTGCGGCCCGGCGGCACGCTGCACTGCGCGACCGACTGGGCCGAGTACGCCGAGTCGATGCGGGAGACCCTGGAGGCGGACCCGGGGCTGGTGGACACGTACGGCGGCTTCGCGCCGCGTCCGGCACACCGGCCGGTGACGAAGTTCGAGCGGCGGGCGATCACGGCCGGCCGGCCGGTCGCCGACCTGATCTACCGCCGACGGTGACGCGCCGGCCCGGACCGGTGGCCCGGACCCGCCGCCCCGCACGGGGGTCCGGCGGACACCGGGTTGGCGTAGCGGGGCATGATCCAGGCACCATGGACAGGCTATGACGCTCACCGCCGCGCTTCCGAGAAGCGCCGACCCCGACACCCTCTTCGACGCATTCGCCGGTTGGGCGAAGGAGCGCGGCCTCGACCTCTACCCCCATCAGGAGGAGGCGGTCATCGAGATCGTCTCCGGCGCCAACCTGATCATGAACACGCCGACCGGCTCAGGTAAGAGCCTGGTGGCCATCGCCGCGCACTTCGCGGCACTCGCGGACAGCCGGACGACCTTCTACACCGCGCCGATCAAGGCGCTGGTGTCGGAGAAGTTCTTCGCGCTCTGCGAGGTGTTCGGCGCCGAGAACGTCGGCATGCTCACCGGCGACGCCAGCGTCAACGCCGATGCCCCGATCATCTGCTGCACGGCGGAGATCCTGGCGAACCTGGCGCTGCGCGAGGGTGTGAAGGCCGACGTCGGCCAGGTGGTCATGGACGAGTTCCACTTCTACGCCGAGCCCGACCGGGGTTGGGCGTGGCAGGTGCCGATCATCGAGCTGCCGCAGGCCCAGTTCATCCTGATGTCCGCCACTCTGGGGGACACCACCCGGTTCGTCGACGACCTGACGCGGCGCACCGGACGGCCGACCGCCGTCGTGCGCTCGGCGGAGCGGCCGGTCCCGCTCATCTTCTCGTACGCGATGACGCCGCTGCACGAGACACTTGAGGAGCTGCTGGAGACCAAGCAGGCCCCGGTGTACGTGGTGCACTTCACCCAGGCCGCCGCGCTGGAACGCGCCCAGGCGCTGACCAGCGTCAACGTCTGCACCCGCGCCGAGAAGGACATGATCGCCGAGGCGATCGGCGGTTTCCGGTTCACCGCCGGCTTCGGCAAGACGCTCTCCCGGCTGGTCCGGCACGGCATCGGCGTCCACCACGCCGGCATGCTGCCGAAGTACCGCCGACTGGTGGAGACCCTCGCCCAGGCCGGCCTGCTCAAGGTCATCTGCGGCACCGACACCCTCGGCGTCGGCATCAATGTGCCGATCCGCACCGTGCTGTTCACCGGCCTGTCGAAGTACGACGGGGTCCGTACCCGGCTGCTCAAGAACCGGGAGTTCCACCAGATCGCCGGGCGGGCGGGCCGGGCCGGCTACGACACCATCGGCCGGGTCGTGGTGCAGGCCCCCGAGCACGTCATCGACAACGAGAAGGCCCTCGCCAAGGCCGGCGACGACCCGAAGAAGCGGCGCAAGGTGGTCCGCAAGAAGCCGCCGGAGGGCTCGATCGGCTGGGGCCAGCCCACCTTCGACCGGCTGGTCGACGCCGAGCCGGAGCCGCTGACCTCCAGCTTCCAGGTCAGCCACTCGATGCTGCTCAACGTCATCGGCCGGCCCGGGGACGCGTTCACCGCGATGCGGCACCTGCTCACCGACAATCACGAGGAGCCCGCCGCCCAGCGCCGGCACATCCGCCGGGCCATCGCGATCTACCGGGCGCTGCGCGCCGGTGGGGTGGTCGAGGAGCTGCCCGAGCCGGACGAGACCGGCCGGCGCATCCGGCTCACCGTCGACCTCCAGCTCGACTTCGCCCTCAACCAGCCGCTCTCGCCTCTGGCCCTGGCCACGATCGAGCTGCTCGACGCCGAGTCCCCGTCGTACGCGCTCGACGTGCTGAGCGTGGTCGAGTCGATCCTCGACGACCCCCGGCAGATCCTGTCCGCGCAGCAGTTCAAGGCCCGCGGCGAGGCGGTCGCCGCGATGAAGGCAGAGGGCATCGAGTACGAGGCCCGCCTCGAACTGCTCGACGAGGTGACCCACCCGAAGCCCCTCGCGGAGCTGCTGGAAGCCGCGTACGAGATGTACCGGCAGGGGCACCCCTGGGTCGCCGACCACCAGCTCTCCCCCAAGGCCGTCGTCCGCGACATGTACGAGCGGGCCATGACCTTCACCGAGTACGTGCAGTTCTACGGGCTGACCCGCTCGGAAGGCCTGGTCCTGCGCTACCTGGCCGACGCGTACAAGACGTTGCGGCAGACCGTGCCCGAGGACGCCAAGACCGAGGAGCTGATCGACCTCATCGAGTGGTTGGGCGAGCTGGTCCGCCAGGTCGACTCCAGCCTCATCGACGAGTGGGAGCGGCTGCGCAACCCGTCGGACGTGGCCGAGGTGGCCCTGGCGCACGCCGCGCTGACCGACCGGCCGCCGGCGGTGACGCGCAACGCGCGGGCGTTCCGGGTGCTGGTGCGCAACGCGCTGTTCCGCCGCGTCGAGCTGGCCGCGCTGCGCCGCTGGGACCTGCTCGCCGAGTTGGACGCCGAGGACGGCTGGGACTACGACGCGTGGGCCGACGCGCTTGCGCCGTACTTCGAGGAGTACGACTCGATCGGCGTCGGGCCGGACGCCCGAGGGCCGGCACTGCTCATGATCGAGCAGGGGCGGGAGCGGTGGACCGTCCGGCAGAGCTTCGACGACCCCAACGGCGACCACGACTGGGGCATCAGCGCAGAGATCGACCTGGTGGCCTCCGACGAGGTCGGCGCCGCGGTCGTCCGGATCACGGACGTCGGCCAGCTCTGACGCCCGCCATCACCCGGCCTGGGCGGCAGCCTTGATCCGGCGCACCGCCTCGACGGCACCCTCGTTCCAGGGGGTGCCGTGGCCGGGGAGGATCCACGTCGCCCGCAGGTCCTCGATGCGGGCCAGCGAGGCGAGCGCCAGGGCCGGGTCGTCGGTGAACGGCGCCGGCTGCGGGCCCGACCGGCCGGTCAGCACGTGTCGGGTGGTGAGCGCGTCGCCGACGAACACGGCGTCGGCGATCGGCACGTGCACGGCGATGCTGCCCGGCGAGTGGCCGGGCATCCCGATGACGCGCGGAGCGCCGGGCAGGTCGAGCACCTGACCGTCCCGCACGGTGATCACCTCGCTGAGGTACGTCGTGCGCAGCCCACCCTTGCGGCCCGCGTACATCAGGAAGCTGGCCACGGCACCCACCTTGAAGGTCCCGAAGGGCGCCTTGGACTTGATCTCGCCGCGGGCTCGGGCGGCGTCCGCCTCGTGCACGTAGACCGGTACGCCGTGGTCGCGCCGGAGCCGCTCGGCGAAGCCGATGTGGTCGGTGTCGCCGTGGGTGAGGATCAGACCTCGGACGTCGGCGAGCGAGCGACCCATGGCGGACAACTCCGCCAGCAGCTCCGGCCAGTGACCGGAGAGGCCGGCGTCCACGACGGTCACGCCGTCGTCGGTCTCGACGAGGTACGCGGCGACGATGTCGTTGCCGATGCGGTGCAGGTGCGGCCCGAGCTTCATGACTTCCTCCGAGGTGATGTCGTTCCCTGATAGCTACGATACATAGCCATGATGCCTAAGGGCCATAGCTATGATGGGTGACGAACGTCGCCCACCCCCGGAAGGAACACCCCATGCCGACTCCCGACCGGACGTCCCTCGCCGACATCGTCGCGGCCGCCCGCCAGATCCTGGAGTCCGAAGGGCTTCCGGGCCTGACCATGCAGGCGGTCGCCCAGCGGGTCGGCGTCCGCGCCCCCTCGCTGTACAAACGGGTCCGCAACCGTGACGACCTCATCCGGCTCGTCACCGAAGCAGCAGTGCACGACCTCGGCGAGCAGCTCGGCGCCGTCGCCGGCAGCGGCGATCCGGGCCGAGACCTCGCCGAGCTGGCCCACGCCTTCCGCGCGTTCGCCCACGCCCAACCCGCGGGCTACCACCTGATCTTCGCCACCGGCCCCGCAGACACCAGGCCCAGCCTCGACATCCTCACCCGGGCGAGCGCCCCCGCCCTGCGCCTCGCCGCGGAACTCGCCGGGCCCGAGCACGCCCTGTCGGCCGCGCGCATGTTCACCGCCTGGGCGAACGGCTTCATCAGCATGGAACTGGCGGGTGCCTTCAACCTCGGTGGCGACCTCGACGAGGCCTTCGCGTTCGGGATCGACCGCCTGACCGCCGCCCTGACGACCCTGGACACACCCCGCGCCGAGTGAGGGCCGGCCGGCAGCGCGGGTCCTCCGGAAACCGCACATCTCCGGACCCCGGATTCGCTGGGCGATGTCACACCCGTCGATTAGAATGTATGTACTAATCGAGTTCCTGACCTGGGAGGACGCTCGTGACAGTGCCCGCCTCCACGCCCCTCACCCCCTACGCCACACTGCTCGGTTTCACCCGCTACGTCGACCGCACCGGCCCCACCAAGGCGACCTTCGTGGGCGGGCTGCGCAAGCAGCGCGCCAGCAGGTCCGGCTTCAACCCGCACGGCCAGTTCGTCAAGGCGCTCAAGGCCGACATCGCCTTCCACACCGGGGGCACGCACCTGACCGGCGTGGTCGATGTGGTCAAGCCACGCTGGCGCCCGCTCTACCAGGCGCTCGTCCCCGGCGCCACGGCCTGGCTGCACTCCCTCGGCGATCCGGCAGCCGTCGACCTCGCCCAGACCCGCGATGCCCTGGCGATGCTGGGTGACCTACCGGTCAAGATCAACCCCCACTTCGGCGTACGCCACGCCGACGGCCGTGCCGAAGCGGTCCGGCTGCACTTCGACGAGGCCCCACCGAGTGAGGAATCGGTGCTCGCCACCCTGCACCTGATGGCCCGACACATGGACGCGGTCCTCCCCCACGCCGAGCCGATCCTTGTCGACATCCGTCGCGGCCAGGCCCACCGCATGCCCAGCGACGCCAAGCCCGACCAGATCGAGCGCTGGCTGTCCGGCGAAGCCGCCGCCTTCCGCGCCATCTGGTCCACCGCCGCCTAACCCCACCCCACCGCCACCACCCACCCCACCCCCCACCACCCCCACCACCCCCACCACCCCCACCACCCCCAACCCTCCAACCCGCCCGCCGCGCTCTATCCGCCCAAGATCCGCGCAACTTCGGGGATGCTGCTGTCTCACGTCGTGAGGAGGCAGCAAGAACAGCGAAGTTGCGCGGATCTTGGTGTTCAGTACCTGGTCGGGGTTATCCACAGGGGCTGCAGGCGCACACCTCTGCCGGTCAAGGTGTCGTCATGCCTGTTTCCCCACGACGGCCTGCGAGCCTCCAGGGGCGCGTCTTTCGCGGCTCCCGTGTCGTTGCCCAAGGCCTGCTCACCCGAACGGAGCTGCGCAGCAGGGCATGGCGCCCACTGTTCCGCGACGTCTACGCGGATGCCCGACTGCAGGTCACCCATCGCACTCGTTGCGTCGCCGCGGTGCACTGGGTGCTGCCACCGGGTGTGGTGATCGCTGGTCGCAGTGCGGCGGCGTTCTACGGCGCGGCATCGGTTGCCGATCACGAGCCCCTCGACGTGCTCGTGCCCGCCGCTCAGCGGTTCGGTCCCGTCTCGGGGCTCGTCGTGCACGCCAGCGAGATCGCAGCGACCGACGTCGCGATACGTCAGGGCATTCCGCTGACCACGCCGACTCGCACATGTTGGGACCTGGCCCAGTGGGCTGCCGACCGAGGAGGCTGTCGCCATCGTGGACCGCCTCGCCAGCCACCGGCTGGTGGTGATCCCTGAGCTTCACGCAGGCTCCCGGTCGAGAGCCGGCAACCGAGGCTGGAGACGGATGATGCGGGTAGCTGAGCTGGCCGACGCCGGCGCCGAATCAGCCCCGGAGTCGCGGCTGCGGGTGCGGATCGTGCTCGCCGGGGTGCCGGCACCCGTGACCCAGTTCGTCGTCGAGCGAGACGGCAGGTTCGTGGCCCGCCTCGATCTTGCGTGGCCACATCTCAAGGTTGCCGTCGAGTACGACGGCTTGTGGCACGACGATCCCGAGCAGTTCCACCGGGACCGCCGCCGCCTCAACCGCCTGCTCGGCGAGGACTGGATCGTCCTGCACGTCACCGCGAAACGGTTCCGCGAGGACTTCGACGGCTTCCTCGCCGAACTCCGTCAAGCCCTCCGGTCCCGCTCCCGCTGACCCCGCCCCGGAACCAGGCCCCCACCCACCCCCACACCCACACACCCCACCCACGCGCGCCAAGATCCGCGCAGTTTCAGGGATCTTGCTGCCTCACCAGGTCGTGAGGCAGCACTTTCACCGAAGTTGCGCGGATCTTGGGGTGGGCGCGCGCGGAGCGCGGGCTCGCGACGCGCGCGGCGCGGGGCTCGCGGTGCGCGAGGCGCTGAGGGATTGTCAGGCGGCGGGGAGGTACTTGGTCAGGTCGTCGAGGATCTTGTTGGCGGCACCGACGCCGATGCCCGTCATCCAGACCTCGTCGGAGACGGGGTACGCCTTGCCGGCCTTGACGGCGTTGAGTCCCTTCCAGAGGGTCCCGCCCGCGACCTTGGTCTGCTCGGCGGCGGCCTTGTCGCCGTACGCGGTCACGAAGATGACGTCACCGTCGACCTCGTTGACCCGCTCGGGGCTGACCAGGTCGAAGCGCTTGTCCTCCTTGTTGGCGAGCAACTGCCGCTCGGGGCGGCCCAGACCGGTGTCGCCGATGACGATGCCGGAGAACGAGTCCGGGCCGTACACCCGGATGTTGCCGGGCAGGAACCGCACGATCGACACCTTGCGGTAGGCGGCGTCGCCGAGGGTCGCACCGAAGTCCTTGGCCCGCTTCTCGTACGCGCCGAGCAGGTCCTTCGCCTGCTGCTCGCGGCCGAGCGCCTTGCCGTCCAGGAGGAGGTTCTCCTTCCAGGTGATGCCCACCTTGTCGGTGAACACGGTCGGCGCGATCGCGGCCAGCTCGTCGTAGAACTTCTCCTGGCGGAACTTGCTGCCGAGGATGAGGTCCGGCTTCAGGGCGTTGATGGCCTCCAGGTCGGGCTCGGTGAGCACCCCGACCTCCTTGATGCCGGCGAGCTTGTCAGCGCCGAAGTAGGTCGGCCAGCTCTTGGCTTCGCCGGCCGTGGCCGCACCGACGGGCGTGACACCCAGCGAGAGCGCAGTGTCGATCTTGTCGGTGTCGAGCACGACGACGCGCTTGGGCTCGGCCGGGACCTTGGTGGTGCCCATGGCGTGGGTGATCTCCCGGGTCTCCCCGGTGGTGGAGCCAGCGACCGGGTCGCTCTCACCGCATGCGGTGAGGCCGACGCCGAGGGCGACGGCCGCGGCGAGAGCGGCGACGAGACGACGCATCAGAGTCCTTTCGAAGGGTGCGAACCGGCGAGCGGGGTGGCCGCGTCGCCGGTGGTGGGTCGGGCGTCCGGTACGGACGCCGTCGACGAATCAGGGTCTCCCGCACCGGCGGACGCGACGGCACCGCCAGCGGACGCGGCGGAGTTGCCGCCGGTGTACGCGGGCACCACCAGCGGCGCGCCGGTCACCGGGCAGGGCACGACCACGCAGGCCAGCCCGAAGACGTCGCGGACCAGGTCGGCGGTGAGGATCTCCCGGGGCGGCCCGGCGGCCACCACGGCACCGGCGCGCATCGCGACCAGGTGGTCGGCGTAGCGGGCGGCCTGGTTCAGGTCGTGCAGCACGGCGACCACGGTGCGGCCCCGCTCGACGCGTAGCCGGTGCAGGAGGTCCAGCACCTCCACCTGGTGGGCCAGGTCGAGGAAGGTGGTCGGCTCGTCCAGCAGCAGGGCGTCGGTGTCCTGGGCGAGCGTCATGGCGATCCACACCCGCTGCCGCTGACCGCCGGAGAGGCTGTCCACCGGCCGGTCGGCCAGGTCGGTCACGTCGGCCAGGGTCATCGCCTGGTCGACGGCCGCGCCGTCCTCCGGCGACCACTGCCGCCACCAACGCTGGTAGGGCTGCCGGCCGCGCCCGACCAGGTCAGCCACTGTGACGCCCTCGGGCACCAGCGGGCTCTGCGGCAGGACGCCGAGCCTGCGGGCCACCTCCCGGGTCGGCAGCTCGCGGATCGCGGTGCCGTCCAGCAGCACCGTGCCCCGGCGCGGGGTGAGCAGCCGGGCCATGGTGCGCAGCAGGGTGGACTTGCCGCACGCGTTCGGGCCGACGATCACGGTGAACGCGTCGGTGGGCAGGTCCAGGTCGAGCCCGTCGAGCACGGTCCGCTCGTCGTAGCCGGCGACCAGGTCGCGGGTGGAGAGCATCACACGACTCCTTGAGGCGTCACGACGACCGCCGCCGTCCGCGCAGCAGCAGGAAGATCAGGTACGGGCCGCCGATGGCGGCGGTCAGCACACCGGCGGGCAGTTGGGTGGGTGCGAGCAGGCGTCGGCCGGCCAGGTCGGCCAGCACCAGCAGCAGCGCGCCGAGGAGCGCGGCGCAGACCAGCGGTGGCCGTTCGGCGCGTACCAGTCGACGGGCCACCTGGGGTGCGACCAGCGCGACGAAGTCGACGGCGCCGACCTGGGCGGTGACCATCGCGGCGACGAGGACGCCGGTGCCGGCCAGGCCGATCCGGCGGGCCACCGGGCGAAGCCCGACGCCGCGGGCGGTGTCGTCGTCCAGGGCGGTGCTGTTCAGCGCCCAGCCGGCCCAGGCCAGCACCGGCAGCAGCACCAGCAGGGTGCCGGCGATCCAGGCCGCCTCGGTCCAGCCCTTGCCGGCCAGGGTGCCGATCAGCCAGATCTGCGCGCGGAGGCCGTCGATCGGGTCGGCGGTGAGCATGACCACCTCGGTGAGCGCCCGGAAGCCGAAGGCGACCGCCACACCGGCGAGCACGAATCGCTGCGCGGCCAGCCCGTGCCGGGCGCCGAGGGCGAACAGCAGCACCGCCGCGAGCAGCCCGCCCACCAGCGCGGTGGGTGCCACCAGCACCGCGGCCATGCCGCTGGTCAGGGCCACCGTCGCGGCGAGACCGGCGCCCTGGGTGATGCCGATGACGTCCGGGCTGGCGAGCGGGTTGCGGGCCACGCTCTGGATCAGGGTGCCGGCGATGCCGAAGGCGGCGCCGGCCGTCGCCGCCAGCACGACCCGCGGCAACCGAAGATCAAAGACGACGAGGTCGTACGGGGTGCCGGCGCCGGAGAGGGCGCGCAGCACGTCGGCCGGGGCGACGTACGGGGTGCCCAGCGAGAGGCTGAGCACGACGGCCAGCAGGAGCAGCACGGTCAGCACGGCGGCCACCAGCACCGCCCGGCGACGGATGACCAGGCTGACCGGGCCGATCCGCAGCAGCGACCGACCGGGCAGTCGGGCAGAGCCGCCCTCCGGTGACGCGGTGGGTGAAAGGCCGGCCCGGGCGGGCGGACCCGAGGAGCGCTGGGTGGTGGTCACGCGGTCACCACCCGGGCGCGGCGGACCAGAATGGCCAGCAGCGGCGCTCCGATCAGCGCGGTGACGATCCCGGCCGGTATCTCGCCGGGTGGGGCGACGACCCGGCCGACGATGTCGGCACCGAGCAGCAGCGCGGGCCCGAGCAGGGCGGAGACGGCGAGGGTCCAGCGGTGGTCCGCGCCGACCAGGGCGCGGGCCAGGTGCGGCACGGCCAACCCGACGAAGGCGACCGGTCCGGCTGCGGCCACCGCCGCACCGGTCAGCAGCACGGCGGCGAGCCCACCGCCGAGGCGGACCAGGCCGATGCGGTGGCCGAGGCCCCGGGCCACGTCGTCGCCGAGGGCCAGCGCGTCCAGACCTCGGGCGACCAGGGTGGCAAGCACCAGCCCGGCGAGGACGAAGGGCAGCACCTGCGCGGCGACCGAGAGGTCCCGGCCGGCCAGCCCGCCGACCACCCAGAACCGGTACTCCTCGAAGGTGCGGGCGTCGATGCTGAGCAGCGCGTACACCCCGGAGGCCAGGCTGGCGTCGAGGGCCGCGCCGACCAGCGCGAGGGTGACCGGGCTGGCGCCCTCGCGGGCCCGAGTGGCGATGGCGAAGACCAGCAGCCCGGCGATGAGTGCCCCGGCGATGCCGAACCAGACGTACCCGGCGAGCGTGCTGATGCCGAAGACGGAGATGGCGAGCACCACGCCGAACGACGCGCCGGCGCTGATGCCGAGGATGCGGGGCTCGGCGAGGGGGTTGCGGGTGAGCGCCTGGAACAACACGCCAGCCACCGCGAGGGCGAGCCCGACGGTGAGGCCGAGCGCGGTGCGGGGCATCCGCAGCTCACGGACGATCGTGCTGGCATCGCCGCCATCCGGTGCGACGAGAGCGTGCCAGACCTGGTCGATGCCGAGTTGCCGGCTGCCGAGCGCGAAGCTGGCCAGTACGGCGAGCAGCAGCACCAGCGCAGACCCGACGGTGACGGCCACCCGGCGGCCGGTGCGGGTGCCGGACCGGCTGGTGGCCTGGGTCGGCCGGGTGGCGAGGGTGGTCACGAGTCTCCTGCACGTTCACGCTTAGGTTCGCCTTACCTTAGCCGCTCAGGTGGGGGCCGCCTAACTGGCGCTTATCGATCCGCGACCCGCTGAGCAGGGCAGACGCCCGCGCGACGGGGGGCCGCGCACCTAGGGTGGGCTCATGCGATTCGACCAGCACACGGTCGTCCTCCTGGCCCTACCGTCCCACCCGCCGGAGCTGCCGCAGGACGCGATCGACCGGTTGCAGGACGCGCACCTGGCCCACCAGGCGGGGCTCGTGGAGCAGGGGCTGGTGCTCGCGACCGGGCCCTTCCTGGACACCGACGACGACCGGCTGCGGGGCTTCGTCGTGCTCTCCATCGCCCCGGACGAGGCGCGTGACCTTTACGCCAACGACCCGGCCGTGCGGGCCGGACGGCTGGACGTGCGGGTGATGAGCTGGATGGTGCCGGAAGGCAACGTGCGGTTCGAGGGCGTGCCGATCCCCCGGTCGATGCTGGAGGCGGCGGCGGGCGACTGATTCAGCCGGGCAGCGAACCGATCTCGACCACCCGCAGGGCGTCCAGCTCTCCGGTGATCACGCGCAGCGCCGGAAAGTAGTCGGCCAGCACCTGCCGGCAGTCGCCGCACGGCTCGTTGACGTCGCGGCCCCGGTCGGCGACCGTAACGATCGTCTCCAGCTCGGTGACGCCCTGCGTGGCGGCAGTGCCGATCACCACGAGTTCCGCGCAGGACCCGCCGGTGGCGTGCTGGACGTTCACACCGGTGAAGACCCGCCCGTCGGCGGTCCGGGCGGCCGACGCGACGGTGTGGTGCTGGCTGCGGCAGCGCAGCTTGGCGACCGCGGTGGCGGCCTGCACCAACGCACGGTCGGTGTCCCGCAGCTCCATCTCGGCCCCCTGCGCTCGACGTCGAGCGCCCACTCTAGGTGCCGCCCAGGGACGTCCACGGACCGGCTGCGGGGTAACCCAGGGGCGGTACGCCGCCGGGCTGCCTATCCTTGGGCACGACATGCAGAATCCAACCGCCTCCGTCGCGACCGACCCGGTTCGCGAGCTGCACCGCCGCCTGACCCCTCTGATGTTCCGCGACCAGCGCCGGCTCCAGCGGCGGCTGGACGGTGCCCGCAAGCTGCGCGACCCGCAGCGCCGGGAGGCGGCGCTGGCCGAGATCACCGCCGACCTGGTCCGGGCCGAGCAACGGCTCGCCAACCGTCGAGCGGCGGTGCCCGTGATCACGTACCCGGCGGGGTTGCCGGTCAGCGAGCGCAAGGACGACATCGCCGCCGCCATCCGTGATCACCAGGTGGTGATCGTGGCGGGCGAGACCGGCTCCGGCAAGACCACCCAGATCCCCAAGATCTGCCTGGAGCTGGGGCGCGGCGTGCACGGCCTGATCGGGCACACCCAGCCCCGACGGTTGGCAGCCCGCACGGTGGCCGACCGGATCGCCGACGAGCTGGGCACCGAGCTGGGTGACCTGGTCGGCTACAAGGTGCGCTTCACCGACCAGGTCAGCGAGCGCAGCCTGGTCAAGCTGATGACCGACGGCATCCTGCTGGCCGAGTTGCAGACCGACCGGATGCTGCGCCAGTACGACACGTTGATCATCGACGAGGCGCACGAGCGCAGCCTCAACATCGACTTCATCCTCGGGTACCTGCGGGAGCTGCTGCCCCGCCGACCCGACCTCAAGGTGATCATCACCTCGGCGACCATCGAGACCGACCGGTTCGCCCGGCACTTCGCCGGGCCACCAACGGCCGACGAGCCGGAGGGCGTGCCCGCGCCGGTGGTCGAGGTCTCCGGGCGTACTTATCCGGTGGAGGTGCGCTACCGGCCACTCGTCGAACTCGCCGAGGGCGAGGAGGACGGCGACGGCGACGAGGAGAACGTCCGCGACCAGATCCAGGCGATCGGCGACGCAGTCGAGGAGCTGGCCGCCGAGGGCCCCGGTGACATCCTGGTCTTCCTCAGCGGTGAGCGGGAGATCCGGGACACCGCCGACGCGCTGGGCAAGCTGGTGCAGAAGAAGCGCTCGCTGCTCGGCACCGAGATCCTGCCGCTGTACGCCCGGCTCTCCTCCGCCGAGCAGCACCGCGTCTTCGCCGCGCACAGTTCACGCCGGGTGGTGCTCGCCACCAACGTCGCGGAGACCTCGCTGACCGTGCCCGGCATCAAGTACGTGGTGGACCCGGGCACCGCCCGCATCTCCCGCTACTCCAGTCGCCTGAAGGTGCAGCGACTGCCGATCGAGCCGGTCTCCCAGGCGTCGGCCAACCAGCGCAAGGGCCGCTGCGGCCGCACCTCCGACGGCATCTGCATCCGCCTCTACGACGAGCAGGACTTCGGATCTCGTCCCGAGTTCACCGACCCGGAGATCCTGCGCACCAACCTGGCGTCGGTCATCCTCCAGATGACAGCGATCGGGCTCGGCGACCTCGCCGCGTTCCCGTTCATCGACCCACCGGACAAGCGCAACATCACCGACGGCGTCAACCTGCTGCACGAGCTGGGCGCGTTGGACCCGACCGAGGCGGACCCGGCGAAGCGGCTCACCGCGCTGGGCCGGCGCCTGGCCCAGTTGCCGGTCGACCCGCGCCTGGCCCGGATGGTGGTCGAGGGTGAACGCAACGGTTGCGCCACCGAGGTGTTGGTGATCGCCGCCGCGCTCTCCATCCAGGACCCGCGCGAGCGGCCGGCGGAGAAGCAGGCCCAGGCCGACCAGGCGCACGCCCGGTTCGCCGACAAGGAGTCCGACTTCGTCGCCTACCTCAACCTGTGGCGCTACCTGCGCGAGCAGCAGCGGGAGCTGTCCTCCAGCGCGTTCCGCCGGATGTGCAAGGCGGAGTACCTGAACTACCTGCGGATCCGCGAGTGGCAGGACATCGTCAGCCAACTGCGTCAGGTGCTGCGTACCCCGTCCGAGGGCGACCGACGCGGTGGGCGGCCGGCGCGCGACACCGCCGACGGCGCGGACGCCGGCCGGGGTGAGAGCCGCCGTGGCGGCGCGGACCTGCCGGAGGAGATCGACACCCCGAAGGTCCACCAGTCGCTGCTGCCCGGCCTGCTGTCGCACATCGGGCTCAAGGACGCCCAGAAGCACGAGTACCTGGGTGCGCGGGGGGCAAAGTTCGCGCTCTTCCCCGGCTCGGCGCTGTTCAAGAAGCCGCCGCGTTGGGTGATGGCCGCCGAGCTGGTGGAGACGTCCCGGCTGTGGGGCCGCATCGCCGGCCGGGTCGAGCCGGAGTGGGTCGAGCCGCTGGCGCAGCACCTGGTCAAGCGCAGCTACAGCGAGCCGCACTGGGAGAAGAAGCAGGCCGCGGTAATGGCCTACGAGAAGGTCACCCTGTACGGCGTCCCACTGGTCAGCTCACGCAAGGTCAACTTCGGGCGGATCGACCCGACGCTGAGCCGGGAGCTGTTCATCCGGCATGCCCTCGTCGAGGGCGACTGGCAGACCCACCACCAGTTCTGGGCGGACAACAAGCGGCTGCTCGCCGAGATCGAGGAGCTGGAGAGCCGGGCCCGTCGTCGGGACATCCTGGTCGACGACGAGACCATCTTCGGCTTCTACGACCAGCGGATCCCGGCCGACGTGTCCTCCGGGCGGCACTTCGACAGCTGGTGGAAGAAGACCCGCCGGGAGCAACCCGACCTGCTCACCTTCACCCGTGACCTGCTGATCAACGACGGCCGGCCGGGGGTGGACGAGGACGACTACCCGGACGAGTGGCAGACCCAGGGGGTGACGCTGCCGCTGACGTACCGCTTCGAGCCGGGCACGCCGACCGACGGCGTCACCGTCGACATCCCGCTGCCGCTGCTCAACCAGGTGCCGGCGGAGAGCTTCGACTGGCAGGTGCCGGGGCTGCGCGAGGAGACCGTGATCGCGCTGATCCGTACGCTGCCCAAGGCGGTGCGCCGCAACTTCGTCCCGGTGCCGGACTACGCCCGCGCCGCCCTCGCTGCCATCACCCCGGGCGAGGAGCCGTTGCTGGACGCGCTCACCCGCCAGCTGCGCCGGATGACCGGCGTCACCGTCCCCCGCGACGCCTGGGAGCCGGGCAAGCTTCCCGCCCACCTGCGGGTCACCTTCCGGGTGCTCGACGCCGACGAGAAGCCGGTCGCCGAGGGCAAGGACCTGCCGGCCCTGCAACGTCAACTGCGCCAGGAGGTACGCCAGGTGGTGGCGGCCGCCGCGCCGGAGGTGGCCCGGACCGGGCTGCGCGAGTGGAGCATCGGCACGCTGCCCCGCAGCATCGAGCAGGTCCGCGCCGGCTACGCGGTGACCGCGTACCCGGCGCTGGTCGACGAGGGCGCCACGGTCGGGGTGAAGGTGTTCGACTCCCCCGCTGAGGCGGAGGCGTCGCACTGGGCCGGCACCCGCCGGCTGCTGCGGCTCACCGTGCCGTCCCCGGCGCGGTTCCTGCAGGGGCGGCTGAACAACGAGGCGAAGCTGGCGCTGAGCCGCAACCCGCACGGCGGCGTGCAGGAGCTGATCGAGGACGCGGCGGGCGCGGCCATCGACCGGCTGATCGGCGCGGCGGGCGGGCCGGCATGGGACGCCGACGGGTTCGCGGCCCTGCGCGAGAAGGTCCGCGCCGACCTGGTCGACACCGTGGTCGAGGTGATGGACCGGGTACGCAAGGTCCTCGCCGCCGCGTACGCCGTGGAGCAACGCCTCGGCGCCACCCGCAACCTCGCCGTGGTGGCCGCGTTGGCCGACATCCGCGGCCAGCTCGCCGGGCTGGTGCACGCCGGGTTCATCACCGAGACCGGGTACGCGCGCCTGCCCGACCTGCTGCGCTACCTCACCGCCATCGAACGTCGGCTGGACCGCCTCGGCGGCAACCCGCAGCGGGACCGCCAGCAGCAGGACCGGATCGCGGCGGTGCAGAAGGAGTACGCCGACCTGCTCGCCGCCCTTGCGCCGGCTCGCCGGCAGGAGACCGCCGTCCGGCAGATCCGCTGGATGATCGAGGAGTTGCGGGTGAACGTCTTCGCCCAGGCGCTGGGCACCCCGTACCCCGTCTCGGAGCAACGGATCTACCGCGCGATGGACGAGGCCGAGGGTCGGTAGGACGGGCGGGGTGTGCACCCGCGGCGACGGATGTGGCCGGCGGGGGCCCGTCGGCGCTGCTCAGCGTCGCTCCAGGCGGTGGGCTCCCACAGATGCGGTGCTGCCCCCGCGAACCGGGATCTGGTCGCGGGGGCAGCGGCGGGAAGGTGGTCGGGCGGTGCCGGTCAGAAAGTGGCCTTGACCCCAGCCGCCTTGCAGGCGGCGCTCAGGTCCTCGCCAACCTTCTCGAAGGTGGGGTTCGCGGCGGCGGTGGCCGGGTCGGCGGCTACCGCCACCTTTCCGGCCTCCGCGGCGAAGTCCCGCATCAGCCCGGCCACCTTGCTGTCACCCCCGGAGGTGGCAGCCGCGACCATCTTCTGCTCCAGGCCCTTCATGATCTCCTGGAACACGGCCGGCTCGGGCTCCTTGCCACTCTGCACGGCAGTGAGGAAGGCCCCCTTCATCTCGTCTCCCGCGGACTTGGCGTTCTGGCAGAGCTCCTTGTCGCTCGCCCCGCCGGCGGCGCCCGTCGAGGAGGACGGCGCAGCGGCGGAAGGGGTTGTCGAGGTGTCAGACGCGGACGCGGACGGCGCGGAGGCGGCCGTGCTGTCCTCCTCGCCACACCCGGCGAGGGCCAACAGCGCGGCCGAGACCACGACGGTGCAGGTAAGCCTAAAACGATTCACGGCAGGCACGTTAGCCTATGTTCCAGATCATGATCAATCCACAATCGACGGTCAGCAGCGGGAGCCGGGCGCCACCAAGTGGCGACGCCCTGCCGTCAGTGCCGCCGCGTCGGTAGGTGCCACCACGCGCAGTCAGAGCGGGTCCACGCCGGGCGGCAGCTCACCCCGGTCGATCGCCGCCTGGATGTAGTCGAGCAGGATCCGCCGGAGTTCCCGACCGGCGTGGGTGGGCACGATGTCGCGGCGGCGGGCCACCGCGATGGTCCGCCGCACCCCGGGCGGAGCGAGGGGGGTGATCCGCACGCCCGGGCGACGGGCCAGGACGATGCCCGGCACCAGCGCGATGCCCAGCCCCGCCTCGACGAAGCTGAGGACGGCATCCATCTCGCCGCCGTCCACCGCGAAGGTCGGTTCGAAGCCTGCCTCCCGACAGGCCTGGATGGTCGCGTCCCGCAGGTCGTAGCCCTCCCGGAACATGACCATCGGCTGGTCCCTCAGGTCGGTGATCCGCAGCTCCCCGGTCAGCGACGCGGTCGGCACCTCCCCCACCGAGGCCACCACCAGGCTCTCGCGCAGGATCGGATCGACTCGCAGCCCGGGGTCGGCGCCCTGGGCCGGCATGATGATGAGGGCCAGGTCGAGGTCGCCGCGGAGCAGGTCGCGCACCAGATCCTGGGAGCCACCCTCCTCGACCTTGAGGTCGACGGTGGGGTGCGCGTCGCGAAACCGGCGCAGCACCGGTGGGGCGAGCGAGGTGGCCAGGCTCGGGGTTGCGCCGAGCCGGACCCGACCGCGGCGCAACCCCACCAGCTCCTGCACCTCGCGGGTGGCGGTGTCCACGTCGGCGAGGATCCGGGTGGCCAACGGCAGCAGCACCTCACCGGCGGCGGTGAGGGCGATGTTGCCCCGTACCCGCTCGAACAACGGCGCCCCGAGGTCGGTCTCCAGAGCGTGAATTTGCTTACTGAGAGAAGGCTGGGTGATGCCTACAAGATCGGCGGCTTGGGTGAAATGTCGTACTTCGGCCACCGCGACGAAGTACCGAAGCTGATGGAGCTGCATCTACATAGCCTACGGCTATCAACACTACGAGTTTGATGCATTGGACGACTGATCGAAGTGCTCCTAGCGTCGGTTGCGTGGTAATGACGAAAACTCGGTCGCCCATCCGCTCGAACGTCGGTCTCAAGGCCGTCATGGCGGTGACGGGCATCCTGCTGGCGCTGTTCCTGATCGCCCACATGCTCGGGAACCTCAAGGTGTTCACGGGGGAAACCTCGTTCGACCACTACGCGCACTGGCTGCGCGACATCGGCAAGCCGCTGCTGCCCGGCGTCTGGTTCCTCTGGATCCTGCGCACCGTGCTGGTGGTCGCGGTCGTCGCCCACATCGTCGCCGCCACAGTGCTGGCCATGCGGGCCCGCGCCGCCCGCCCGGTCAAGTACGCCCACCGCAAGAAGGTCAATGGCAGCTACGCGGCCCGCACGATGCGCTGGGGTGGAGTGATCATCCTGCTCTTCGTGATCTACCACATCCTGGACCTGACCACCGGCACGCTGAATCCGGTCGGCGACGCCAGCAAGCCGTACGGCAACGTCGTCGCCGACTTCGCGCCCGAGCGCTGGTACGTCACGCTCTTCTACACGCTCGCCATCGTCGCGGTGGGCTTCCACCTGCGCCACGGCGCGTTCAGCGCGTTCCGCAGCCTCGGCCAGCAGACGCCGCGCGGCGAGCGTCGGGCGCGTACCGCAGCTCTGGTCTTCGCCGTGCTGCTCTGCGCCGGGTACCTGGTGGTCCCGTTCGCCGTACTCACCGGATTGGTGTCCTGACATGGAACTCTTCACCGAGGGCGACCCGATCGCCGACACCAAGGCTCCCGCCGGCCCGGTCGAGAAGCGCTGGGAGACCCGCCGCTTCGAGGCCAAGCTGGTCAACCCCGCCAACCGCCGCAAGATGACGGTGATCGTGGTCGGCACCGGCCTCGCCGGTGGCTCGGCCGCGGCGACCCTGGCCGAGCAGGGCTACCACGTCAAGTCCTACTGCTACCAGGACAGCCCGCGCCGGGCGCACTCCATCGCGGCACAGGGCGGCATCAACGCGGCCAAGAACTACCGCAACGACGGCGACTCCGTACACCGGCTGTTCTACGACACCGTCAAGGGCGGCGACTTCCGCTCCCGCGAGTCGAACGTGCACCGGCTCGCCGAGGTCTCCGTCAACATCATCGACCAGTGCGTCGCCCAGGGTGTGCCGTTCGCCCGCGAGTACGGCGGCCTGCTGGACACCCGCTCCTTCGGCGGCGCCCAGGTGCAGCGCACCTTCTACGCCCGGGGCCAGACAGGTCAGCAGCTGCTGCTCGGCGCGTACCAGGCGCTCGAACGGCAGATCGGCCTGGGCAACGTCGAGATGAACACCCGGCACGAGATGCTGGAGCTGGTCCTCGTCGACGACAAGGCCCGCGGCATCGTCGTCCGGGACATGGTCACCGGCGAGATCAGCACCGAGATGGCCGACGCCGTCGTGCTCGCCTCCGGCGGCTACGGCAACGTCTTCTACCTCTCCACCAACGCCAAGGGCTGCAACGTCACCGCCACCTGGCGGGCGCACCGCAAGGGCGCGTACTTCGCCAACCCCTGCTACACGCAGATCCACCCGACCTGCATCCCGGTCTCCGGCGACCACCAGTCGAAGCTGACCCTGATGAGCGAGTCGCTGCGCAACGACGGCCGGGTCTGGGTGCCGAAGACCAAGGGCGACGACCGCAGCCCCAAGGACATCGGAGAGGACGAGCGGGACTACTACCTGGAGCGGATCTACCCCTCCTTCGGCAACCTGGTCCCCCGCGACATCGCCTCCCGCGCCGCGAAGAACGTCTGCGACGAGGGCCGGGGCGTCGGACCGACCAAGCTCGGCGTCTACCTCGACTTCGCCGACGCGATCAACCGGCTGGGCCGCAAGGCCATTGAGGCCAAGTACGGCAACCTCTTCGAGATGTACGAGCGGATCACCGGCGAGGACCCGTACGAGGTGCCGATGCGGATCTACCCCGCCGTGCACTACACGATGGGCGGCCTGTGGGTCGACTACGACCTCCAGTCGAACATCCCCGGCCTGTTCGTGATCGGTGAGGCCAACTTCTCCGATCACGGCGCGAACCGCCTCGGCGCCTCGGCGCTGATGCAGGGCCTCGCCGACGGCTACTTCGTGCTGCCCACCACCATCGCCAACTACCTGGCCTCCGGCCCGCTGGAGAAGGTCGACGCCAGCCACCCGGCGGCGGTCGAGGCCCGCACCGACGTCGAGGATCGCGTCCAGCGGCTGCTCGCGGTCGACGGTGACCGGACCGTGGACTCGTTCCACCGGGAACTGGGCCAGATCATGTGGGAACACTGCGGCATGGAACGCAGCGAGGCCGGCCTGCGCAAGGCGATCGACGAGATCCGCGGCCTGCGCGAGCAGTTCTGGCAGCGGGTCAAGGTGTCCGGCACCGGCGAGGAACTCAACCAGTCGCTGGAGAAGGCCGGCCGGGTGGCCGACTTCTTCGAACTGGCCGAGCTGATGTGCATCGACGCCCTGCACCGTGAGGAGTCCTGCGGCGGCCACTTCCGGGCCGAGCACCAGACGCCCGACGGTGAGGCGCAGCGCGACGACGACCGGTTCGCGTACGTGGCGGCCTGGGAGTTCACCGCCGACGGCGAGCCCTCGGTGCTGCACAAGGAAGACCTGAAGTTCGAATACGTCCACCCCACGCAGCGGAGTTACAAGTGAACCTGACCCTGCGCATCTGGCGCCAGAAGGGCCCTGAGGACAAGGGTCGGATGGTGACCTACCCGGTCGACGACGTGTCCCCGGACATGTCGTTCCTGGAAATGCTCGACGTGCTCAACGAGCGGCTGATCCTCGCCGGCGAAGACCCGGTGGCGTTCGACCACGACTGCCGCGAGGGCATCTGCGGCATGTGCGGTCTGATGATCAACGGCGACGCGCACGGGCCGCAGCGCGGCACCACTGCGTGCCAGCTGCACATGCGCCAGTTCACCGACGGCGAGACGATCGACATCGAGCCGTGGCGGGCCAGCGCCTTCCCGGTCATCAAGGATCTGGTCGTCAACCGGAGCGCCTTCGACAAGATCATCGCTGCCGGTGGCTACGTCACCGCGCCAACCGGCAGCGCGCCCGAGGCGCACTCCACCCCGGTCGCCAAGGCCAACGCGGACGCCGCCTTCGAGTCGGCGGCCTGCATCGGCTGCGGCGCGTGCGTGGCAGCCTGCCCGAACGGCTCCGGCATGCTCTTCACCGCCGCCAAGCTCACCCAGCTCTCGCTGCTGCCGCAGGGCCAGCCGGAGCGGTACACCCGGGTGATCGACATGGTCGACGCGCACGACGAGGCCGGCTTCGGTGGCTGCACCAACGCTGGCGAATGCACCCCGGCCTGCCCGAAGGGCATCCCGCTGAACACCATCGGCCGACTCAACCGCGACTACCTCGCGGCCACCGCGAAGGGCGCCGGCAACACCCCCGGTTCCTGAGGCCACCGCACGACGCCGGACCGCCGTACCCCTGCGCTGTTTTCGGGGGTACGGCGGTTCGGCGTTCGTCCTTGGCTCGGCGTGCGGTTTCTGGCTCGGCGTTCGGTCTTTGGTTCGGCGTTCGGTCCTTGGGACTCGGCGTTCGGTCTTTGGTTCGGCGTTCGGTTTGTGGTTGCGGTGGGGCTGGGGCGACCGTCCCCGGCTCCGGGCGGTCAGGCTTGATCCCTCCGCCGGGGACGGTCGCCCCAGCCCTGACCTTGGTCACGGGTCGTCCGTGAGTTGCGGTTTCGCTGCGGTACGCCGGTCGCTCCGATCGGGGACCCTTCCTGAACCTTGCCGACACGCCGTCACGTGCCAGTCGCCCTACCCGCGCCGACCTGCCTGGCGACACCACACCTCGCTGCTGCCCGCCGCCATGACCCGCCCCGCCCACGCCACGCTGGCCCGACCCGCCCGCGCCGCCGCACTGGCCGCGCCTGCTTGATCCACTCGGATTTCATGAAGTCGGGCTGTCAAAGCGCCTCCGATACCGCGACTTCAAGGAACACGAGTCGATCAACTCAATCGCGGCCCGCGGAAGTCACCCAGCGGCACGACATAAGGTGCAAGCCGAACACATCGACCCGTGATTGCACGGGCCGCGGTTGCCGAGGGTGGCGCACGAAGCGCACCCACCGGTCGGGGTTCTCGAAGGCGACGCACGGAACGGACGGACAGCGGCAACCCACGGGGCTGGGGGCGACCGTTCCCGGCGGAGGGATCAAGCCTGACCGCCCGGAGCCGGGGACGGTCGCCCCCAGCCCCCGACCGCAACCACCGACGAAGACGCCGCCCCCAGGTCCCCGAGCGCGACCACCCACCAACAGACAGAACCGAGAACAACCCGGACATCGGAGAGCGCAGCAGGTTCAAGTGCCCGAGCCCGGGTAGCAGTCTTTCGAGACCGCGTGAGAAGGGACGAGGGACATGAAGGCACTGACCTGGCAGGGCAAGCGGGACGTACGGGTCGAGGAGGTGCCGGACCCTCGGATCGAGGAACCCACCGACGCGATCGTGAAGATCACCTCAACTGCGATCTGCGGCTCCGACCTGCACCTGTACGAGGTTCTCGGGCCGTACCTGAAGCCGGGTGACGTCCTGGGCCACGAGCCGATGGGGATCGTCCAGGAGGTCGGGTCGGGCGTGACCGGGCTCAAGCCCGGCGACCGGGTGGTGATTCCGTTCAACATCTCCTGCGGGAGTTGCTGGATGTGCCAGCGGCAGCTCTACGCGCAGTGCGAGACCACTCAGGTCACCAGTGAGGGCAAGGGCGCGGCGCTGTTCGGTTACACCTCGCTCTACGGTTCGGTGCCGGGCGGGCAGGCCGAGTACCTGCGCGTCCCGCAGGCCCACTTCGGGCCGATCAAGATCCCGCAGACCGGCGCTGACGAGCGTTACCTCTACCTGTCCGACATTCTGCCGACCGCCTGGCAGGCGGTGAAGTACGCGGACACCCCGCCGGGCGGCACCCTGGCCGTCTTCGGGTTGGGCCCGGTCGGGCAGTTCTGCGCGCGGATCGGCCGCCACCTCGGCGCGGGCCGGGTGATCGGGCTGGACCTGGTGCCGGAGCGGCTGGAGCTGGCCCGCCGGCACGGCATCGAGGTGCTCGACGTGAGTGAGCTGTCCGACGTGCCGGGCGCGTTGATCGACCTGGTCGACGGTCGCGGCCCGGACGCGGTGATCGACGCGGTCGGGATGGAGGCGCACGGTTCGCCGGCGGGGAAGTTGGCTCAGACCGCCGCCGGGCTGTTGCCGGACAAGCTGGCCCAGACGATGACCGACCGGGCGGGCGTGGACCGGTTGTCGGTCCTGCACGCCGCGCTCAAGGCGGTTCGCCGTGGCGGCACCGTGTCGCTGTCCGGCGTGTACGGCGGCGAGGTGGACCCGATGCCGCTGATGGAGATGTTCGACCGGGGCATCCAGCTGCGGATGGGGCAGTGCCACGTGCGCCGGTGGACCGACGACATCCTGCCGCTGCTCTCCGGCGACGACGACCCGCTGGGTGTGGAGGACCTGCGCACCCACCGGATGCCGCTGACCCAGGCGCCGCAGGCGTACGAGATGTTCCAGAAGAAGGAGGACGGCTGCATCAAGGTCGTGCTCGAACCATGAGTGCGAGGAGTGAGCCGGGTTTGCGAGCCCCGCAGTCACGAATGCAGCCGGTGCCGTGAGCCGAGTGGTCGTGATCGTGGGCGCGAGCAGCGGGATCGGCCGGGCGACGGCCCGGGAGTTCGCCGAGCGCGGCGACCGTCTGGTCCTCGCCGCTCGCGCCACCACGACCCTGGCCGAGGTACGCGCGGAGTGCGCCGACGTCGACGTGTTGACCGTGCCGACCGACGTCACCGAGCCGGGCGCGCTGGACGCGCTCGCCGACGCGGCGATCGAGCGGTTCGGTCGCATCGACGTCTGGGTGCACACGGCGGCGGTGATGGCCTACGGTCGCTTCGACGAGCTTCCCGGGCGGGTCTTCGACCAGGTGGTACGGACCGACCTGCTCGGCGCCGCCGGCTCGGTGCGGGTGGCGCTGCGGCAATTCCGGGCCGCCGGGGCCGGCACTGTCGTCCTCACCGGCTCGGTGCTCGGCCACATCACCGCCCCGAACATGAGCGCGTACGTGGCGAGCAAGTGGGGTTTGCAGGGTCTGGTCCGCACGGTGCAGCAGGAGTTGCGCGACAGCCCGGAGATCCGGCTGTGTCTGGTCAACCCGGGCAGCGTGGACACACCGGTGTACCAGCAGGCGGCCAACTACCTGGGCCGGGTCGGGCGACCTCCGCCGCCGGTCGCCAGCCCTCACCGGGTGGCCCGGGCAATCGTGAACTGTGTGGACCGCCCCCGTCGGGAGGTGTCCGTGGGCCGGCTCAACGTGGTGATGCGGGTCGGGTTCACCGTGCTGCCGGGCGTCTACGACATTCTCGTCGGGCCGTTGATGCGGCTGGCCGGCCTGAGTGGATGGCCGGTCGCCGCGAACGACGGCAGTGTCTTCGCCCCGAACCCGGCCGGTGAGGCGGTACGCGGCGGCCACCTGCCCGACCTGCGGCAACTCGTGTCCGGGCCGGCGAGCGCAGTCGGAGCGGCAGTGCGCCGACGATTCGGCTGACCTGTTCGGAGTTGTTCGGGACTGTTCGGGGGGCATTGTGGATCGATCAACTCGCCTAGGGTGGTGGGCCAGCAAGCGCTCTGGCGCACCACGATGGGGGAGACGATCGACCATGCGACTGAACCGTAGAACGGCACTCGGGTTGGGCACGGTGGCCACCGCCGGCACGGTGCTGGGCGCCGCGTCCTCGGCGAGCGCCGCCGAGAGCACCCCGACCACCCCGGCGCGGGCAGCCCGCCGGGTGGCCGCCGTCTTCGCCAAGCACAGCGTTGAGGCCGGCGGCAACTGGCAGGCGTACGTCAGCGTCGCCGACCCGGCCGGCACGCCGGTGGTCGCGGTGGAGGCCGACGCGGACCGACGGATCGAGGCGTACAGCGTCAACAAGATCGCAGTCGCGACGGCGGTGCTCGACAAGGTCGACCGGGGGCTGCTCACCCTGGACCAGCAGGTCGAGGTGAGCGCGGCGATCGTCGTGCCGGGCGGTGACGGCATCTTCAGCCTGGACGGCGCGTACCCGAGCATGGTGACCCTCGGTCACGTGCTGGCCAATCTGCTGACCGTCTCGGACGACACGGCGGTGCGGCTGTGCGGCCTGGTCGCCCCGGCTGCCGAGATCAACTCCATCCTGGTCGCCAAGGGTTTCCCGAACACCCAGGTTCAGCCGGTGGCCAACCCGAACCGGTTCTTCCTCGGCACCAGCACCCCGCGCGAGACGCACGACCTGCTGCGCGCCCTGGTCGGCGGCACGCTGCTCTCCCCCGCCTCGACCACGTACCTGTTGGGTCTCCTGCGTTCCCCGGTGGCCTTCACCGACGGCATCCGGCGCACCATGTCCTCGGACGAGCGGGCCCGGATCGCCACCAAGGCCGGCTGGTACGCCGACGCCCGGCACGAGGCCGGCGTGATCTTCGACCGCTCCGGTGCGGCCGTGCTCACGTACGCGCTCTTCGCCGACGGGCAGGCCAACCCGGAGGACTTCGGCGCCACCCACCCTGCGGTCCAGGCCCGGGCAGCCATGGGCCCGAAGTTCCTGGCCGCGGTGGACCGGATCGCGGGCGTGGGCCGGACGTTCCGGATCACCGCCCGGCGCCCCAGCAACGGCGGCTAGCGCACGCCGTCAAACCGTCCCGGGTCGGTCGCCGTTTGCCGGTGACCGACCCGGCGTGGCGACCGCCGGGGCACGGACCGGTCCGGGTGACTACCGTGTAGGGCGGACACGTCGGAGGGACGGCAATGGCACGAGCGCAGAGCACGGACGTCGAACGGTCGCTCGGGCGGCGGATGCGGGGCGCGGCCGGGCTGGCGGCGCTGGCCGGGCTGGCCTGGGTCGCCCGGGATGTGCCGGCGGCGCTCGGCGGCCGGCTCAGCGGGGCCCGGGCCGAACGGGCGGCCCGCTCGCCCCAGTTCCGTGAGGGCACCTTCCACAACCAGGCCGGCACCCGCACGATGGTCGCCGAGCCGGGCCGCAACCTGGTCCGTGAGCTGATCTTCGGCAAGCAGAAGCGACGCCCGACCGCGCCCGTGCCGCTGCTTCGCTCCAGCGCACCCCACACCGTCGACACCGCCGACGAGCTGAACATCGTCTGGTACGGCCATGCCTCGACGCTGATCGAGATCGAGGGTCGGCGGGTGCTGCTCGACCCGGTGTGGAGCGAGCGGTGTTCCCCCTCCGGGCTGGTCGGTCCTCGCCGGCTGCACGAGCCACCGGTACGCCTCGACGAGCTGCCGCCGCTGGACGCCATCCTGATCTCGCACGACCACTACGACCACCTCGACATGCCGACCGTGCGGGCGCTGCTGGCCGGGCAGTCCGCGCCGTTCCTGGTGCCGCTCGGCGTGGGCGCGCACCTGGACCGCTGGGGCGTACCCGCCGAGCGGATCATCGAGCTGGACTGGTCCGAGTCCCACCGGGTCGCGGGGTTGGAGATCACCGCCACCGCCGCCCAGCACTTCTCCGGGCGAGGGCTGCGCCGCGACGGCACGCTCTGGAGTTCGTGGGTGGTGGCCGGGGCGCGCCGCAAGGTCTTCTACACCGGCGACTCCGGTTACTTCGACGGGTACGCGGCGATCGGCGCCGAGCACGGGCCGTTCGACGTGACGCTGATGCAGATCGGCGCGTACGACCGGGCCTGGCCGACGATCCACATGTTCCCCGAGGAGGCGGTCGACGCCCACCTCGACCTGCGTGGCGGGCTGTTCGTCCCGGTGCACTGGGCGACGTTCAACCTGGCCCTGCACGACTGGTCCGAGCCGGTGGACCGGCTGTGGGCCGAGGCGAAGGCCCGCGACGTGCGCCTCGCCGTGCCCCGCCCCGGCGAGCGGGTGGTGGTCGACGAGCCGCCCGCCGTCGACGGCTGGTGGCAGTCGGTCGCCTGAGCCGGGTCAGAGCACGAAGGCGTCGGTCCAGAGCGCGCCGGAGCGGCCGGAGAGCGCGTCCAGCATGGCCACCGCCTGACCATCGGTGAGCTGCGCGACGAAGTCCACGATGGCCCGCCCCCGGGCGCGGCCGATCCGGTCCGGGATCCGCGGGTGCAGTTCCGCCTCGGCCAGCTCGACCAGGTCGTGCAGCCGGCGGGGCAGTCGCGACTCCTCCTCCGGGTCGAGCAGCCACTCCCAGAGCGCCTCGACCAGGGTGCCCAGCAGCCGGGCCTGGCCGCGCTGGTGCAGGGCGAGATCCGGTCGGGCCAGCACGAACCGGTGGTGGACGAACTTGAGCACCTGCACCTCGTGCCACTGCGCGCAGCCCAGCAGCACGTGGCCGGAGCGCACCGACGGCTGGTCGGTCACCGTGATCGCCTCGACGAAGCGGGTGGACCAGCGGGCGGAGAACCGCGCCACGTACTGCTCGGCCTCGATCGAGCCGTCGAACGGCATCGCCAGCAGCCCGTCGACCAACTCCTCGCGGACGTGCTCGACAGCGGCGGCGAACGCGTCGTCGTCGGCGATCCAGGCGTCCTTGCGGTGCAGCTGCCGACGCAACCGCTCGATCGCCGCCCCCGGACGCCGGGCCGCGGTGGCCAGCGCCGCGTCGGTGATCGCCCGGAAGTGCCCACTCTCGCGCTGCCACGCCATCAACTCGGCGGACACCGACCCCTGTTGGAGCACACCGACCCGGTAGAAGTCCTCCACGTCGTGGATGGCGTACGCGATGTCGTCGGCGGTGTCCATCACCGACGCCTCCACGGTCTGCTGCCAGTCCGGGATGCGGCCGGCGAACGGCTCCCGGGCCTGCCGCAGGTCGTCGAGTTCGGTTCGGTACGCGCCGAACTTCGACGAGCCGCTCTCCGGGTCGTCCGGCGGAGGGGTGGCCCCGCGCGGCGGCGGGTCCATCGTGCGCGGGTGCGGGTCGGGATGGTCCAGCCGGGTCCACGGGTACTTCAGCATCGCCGCGCGGACCGCGGCGGTCAGGTCCAGCCCGGTGGTGGCGGCGCCGCGGATCTCGGTGCTGGTGACGATCCGGTACGACTGGGCGTTGCCCTCGAACCCGTCGGCGAGGCCGAGGCGCTGGCGGGCCAGCCGGTCCAGCACCCGCTCCCCCAGGTGCCCGAACGGCGGGTGGCCGAGGTCGTGTGCGAGCGCAGCGGCCTCCACCACGTCGGGGTCGCAGCCACCGAGCTTGTCCAGCAGGTCACGCCACCGCTCGTCGGCGTTCAACCGCTCGGCGACCGCCCGGGCCACCTGGGCGACCTTGAGGCTGTGGGTGAGCCGGTTGTGCACCAGCAGCCCGGAGCCGACCGGGCTGATCACCTGGGTGACACCGCCGAGGCGGGCGAAGAACGGCGAGCCGACGATCCGGTCCCGGTCGGCGCGGAACGGGTTGGCCGTCAGGTCGCCGAGGGCCCGGGCGCTGCCGCCGAAGAGCCGCCGGGCGCGGGGCTCCGCAGGTGTTTCCATGATCGCCACGCTAGCGCAGGGCCGCTGACACCGCCGCCGGTCACCCCGGCCGGGCGCGGCGACAGCGTCGGGTGCCGCCCGGCAGAATGCAGGCGTACCCACTCCCGAAGGCGGATCGAGATCGTGACCCAGTCTGTTCATCAGCGGATCGCCGACGAGCTCGGCGTGGCCGAGCGTCAGGTGCGGGCGGCCGTGGAGCTGCTCGACGGCGGCGCCACAGTGCCGTTCATCGCCCGTTACCGCAAGGAGGCCACCGGCCTGCTCGACGACACCCAGCTGCGCACTCTGGAGGAGCGGCTGCGCTACCTGCGCGAGCTGGACGAGCGGCGGGCCGCCGTGCTGGAGTCGATCCGCGGGCAGGGCAAGCTCGACGAGGCCCTGGAAGCGCAGATCATGGCCGCCGACTCGAAGTCCCGGCTGGAGGACATCTACCTGCCGTACAAGCCGAAGCGGCGGACCCGGGCGCAGATCGCCCGCGAGGCCGGGTTGGCGCCGTTGGCCGAGACGCTGCTGGCCGACCCGACCCAGGACCCACGGGCCACCGCCGCCGGGTTCGTCGATGCGGAGAAGGGCATCGCCGACGCCGCCGCCGCGCTGGAGGGCGCGCGGGCGATCCTCATCGAGACCTTCGCGGAGGACGCCGACCTGATCGGCACGCTGCGCGAGCAGATGTGGTCGCGAGGGCGCCTGGCTTCCCGGGTACGCGAGGGGCAGGAGACCACGGGCGCCAAGTTCTCCGACTACTTCGACTTCTCCGAGCCGTACCCGAAGCTGCCCTCGCACCGGATCCTGGCCATGTTCCGGGGCGAGAAGGAGGGCGTGCTCGACCTGACCATGGAACCGGAGGAGGCCGGCGAGTCCGACGCCGCGCCGACCGGCCCGACCCGTTACGAGGCGGCCATCGCCGGCCGGTTCGGGGTCTCCGACGCCGGTCGGCCGGCCGACCGCTGGTTGACCGACACGGTCCGCTGGGCCTGGCGTACCCGGATCCTCATCCACCTCGGCGCGGACCTGCGGATGCGGCTGTGGCAGGCGGCCGAGGAGGAGGCGGTGCGGGTCTTCGCCACCAACCTGCGCGACCTGCTGCTGGCCGCGCCGGCCGGCACCCGGCCCACGATGGGCCTGGACCCGGGCCTGCGGACCGGCGTGAAGGTGGCCGTGGTGGACGCCACCGGCAAGGTGCTCGCCACCGACACGATCTATCCGCACGAGCCACGCCGGCAGTGGGACGCGTCGGTCGAGACCCTCGCCCGGCTGGCCGGGGCACACGGGGTGGAGTTGATCGCGATCGGCAACGGCACCGCCTCGCGGGAGACCGACAAGCTGGCCGGCGACCTGATCAAGCGGCACCCGCAGCTCAACCTGACCAAGGTGATGGTCTCCGAGGCCGGCGCGTCGGTCTACTCCGCCTCCGCGTACGCCTCGCAGGAGCTGCCCGGGATGGATGTGTCGCTGCGCGGCGCTGTCTCCATCGCCCGACGACTCCAGGACCCGCTCGCCGAGCTGGTCAAGATCGACCCCCGGTCGATCGGGGTCGGCCAGTACCAGCACGACCTGTCCGAGGTGAAGTTGTCCCGGTCGCTGGACGCGGTGGTGGAGGACTGCGTCAACGCGGTCGGCGTGGACGTCAACACCGCGTCGGCGCCGCTGCTGACCCGGGTCTCCGGGATCGGCGCCGGGCTGGCCGAGAACATCGTGCTGCACCGGGACGCCAACGGGCCGTTCCGGTCGCGTACCGAGCTGAAGAAGGTGGCGCGGCTCGGTCCGAAGGCGTTCGAGCAGTGCGCGGGCTTCCTGCGCATCCCCGACGGCGACGACCCACTGGATTCCTCCAGCGTGCACCCCGAGGCGTACCCGGTGGTGCGCCGGATCCTCTCCACCACCGGTCAGGACCTGCGCTCGGTGATCGGTAAGAGCACCATCCTGCGGGGGCTGCGCGCCACCGACTTCGTCGACGACCGGTTCGGTCTGCCCACCGTCACCGACATCCTCGCCGAGCTGGAGAAGCCGGGCCGGGATCCTCGGCCGGAGTTCCGCACCGCCACCTTCGTCGAAGGGGTGGAGAAGATCGGCGACCTGACGCCGGGCATGGTGCTCGAAGGCGTGGTCACCAACGTGGCCGCGTTCGGCGCGTTCGTCGACGTCGGGGTGCACCAGGACGGTCTCGTGCACGTCTCGGCGCTGTCCCGGACCTTCGTGAAGGACCCCCGCGACGTGGTGAAGTCCGGTGACGTGGTCAAGGTCAGGGTGCTCGACGTGGACGTACCCCGTAAGCGCATCTCGCTGACCCTGCGCCTGGAGGACGAGCCGGGAGCTGCCGGTGGCGGTGGTCGGACGAGCCAGGAGGGGCGTGGCGGCCCGGCGCAGCGCGGGCCGCAGGGTGGTCCTGCCGGTCAGGGTGGTCGCGGCGCCCAGGGTTCCCGTGGCGGGCAGGGTGGCGGCCAGGGTGGTCGTGGCGCGCAGGGTGGTCGCGGCGGTCAGGGTGGCCGCGGCGGGCAGCAGCGGCAGGGTGCGCCGGCACCGGCCAACGACGCGATGGCGGAGGCCCTGCGCCGCGCCGGCCTGGCCTGATCAACCAGCGGGGCGCGCAGCCCTCGCTCGACAAGCTCGGGATGCCGCCCACGCGGGCGGCATCCCGAGCACCCAAGATTCTGTCGACCTCGATCGCCGGCCTGCCCGGTGCTCCACGGCACGGCCCGGGTCCTCACGGAGACCTGTCGAGGTGCCCCACTCGTGGGGCGAGTCCGTGTGGCGGCGGTCCAGATCTGGGGCAGCTCGACAGGGGGCCGCCTGCATCGGGCCCCCAGAATCTGCATGCGCATTCGGAGTGAGGGAGCCACGGAGGAAGGATGCGGACCCCGGGGGAAATCGGCTCGCCTGGCAGCGCAGCGATGCGTGATGATCTCGCGGTGAAGATGCACGCCGATCAGCTCGACATCAGCGCCGAGGTGGTGGCCGCCCTGGTCGCCGAGCAGTTTCCCGAGTGGCGGGCGCTCCCCGTTCGTCCGCTCCCCTCGACCGGCACGGTGAACGCTCTCTTCCGGCTCGGTGCGGAGATCGTCCTGCGCTTTCCCCTGCAACCGACGGCCGACCCCGAGCTGCGGGCCGAGTTGCTGCGGGAGCAGGAGCACGCCCGGCTACTCGGCCGGCACCTGCCGATCGCGGTGCCCGAGCCGCTCGGCCTCGGTGAGCCGGGCGAGGGGTACCCGGGGCCGTGGACGGCGTACCGCTGGATCCCCGGAGAGCCGATCCACCCCGGCCGCTTCGGCGACCTGGACGCCTTCGCCCGGGACCTGGCCGGCGTCGTCACCGCACTGCACGCCATCGACACCGGTGGCCGGACCTGGTCCGGGTCCAGCCGGGGCGGCCCGCTGGCCGACCAGGACAGCGGAGTGCGGTCGGCCCTGGCCAGCAGCGTCCAGCTCACCGACACCGCTCGGCTCGCCGAGGTGTGGGACCGCTGCCAGGCCGTCCCGCGGTATCAGGTGGCCGACGTGTGGATCCACGCCGACCTGATGCCGGGCAACCTGCTGGTTCGCGACGGCCGGCTGGCCGCGGTCATCGACCTCGGCGCCGTCGACGTGGGCGACCCGGCGGTGGACCTGATGCCGGCGTGGAACCTGTTCGACGCCGGGTCGCGGGAGACGTACCGGCGGGCGCTCGGCGTGGACGATGCGACGTGGGAGCGCGGGCGCGGATGGGCGCTGGAGCAGGCGATCAACGCGCTGCCGTACTACGTCGAGACCAACCTGGTGATGGCCGCGATCGCCCGGCGCACCCTGCGGGCCGTCCTCGACTGAGCCGCGTCGCGTACCGTCGGCGTCGTGAGTGAGCCGGACGGCCGGACGTGGCGGGATCAGCGGCAGCAGGCGGTGCGGGCACATGCCGACGCGGACGCGCGGCGGCGGGCCGCCGAGCAGGCCGAGGCGGCGAAGCTGGTGGCCTGGTTCGTGGCCGAGGCGACCCGGCGAGGGCTGCGCACCACCCGGCTGGTCGCCCGGGGTTACGACGGGCGCGGTCGCTACCGGACCAGGCTGACCGGCTGGTACGTCGACCGGGCCGAGACCCGGGCGGTGGACGTGGACGGCCGGTTCCACCTGCTGACCGTGCCCGGCGGTCTGCGGGCCCGACTGTTCGGCGTCGACCCGGAGCCCAGCCCGGCGCCGTTGGTGGTCGGGGCCGGTGGCCGCGACGGTGAGTCCATCCCGTTACGGACGCTGCTCACCCGGTTGCTGGACGGCGGCGCCGGCGAGCCAGACCCCACCACCAGACCTGCTGCACCACGAGGGTGAGCAGCCCGGCCAGGACGATCGCAGCCAGGTTGATCACCAGTTGGAGGGCCGAGCCGCCCGCTTCGTCCCACGCTCCGTAGGCGGCGGCCACCGCCACGTTCGCTGCGGCCGGGACCGTGGTCACCGAGATCAGCACCCCGACCAGGCTGCCGGACTTCTTCGACGTCAACGAGAGCATCCCGGCCACACCGGCGAGTAGACCGACCACCCAGGACAGCGCGTCCGGCCGCCAGATGAAGTCGGTGAGCGGGCGTTCGGCGAGCAGCATCTCCCGACTGACCAGGCCAGCCGCGGTCAGCGCCCAGGTGCTCAGCACGGTCGCCACCATGGCCGCCAGGAACCCGACCACGAGAGCCTGCACCGAGCGCCCGATCACCCCGAGCTGGCGGCGCAGCAACGCCACGCACAGTGCGGCGAGGGGGCCGAACTCCGGACCGACCACCATCGCCCCGACGATGAGAATCGGCTGGTCCAGCAGCACCCCGATGCCGGCGATCATGGTGGCCACCACGATCAGCACGAGGTAGGTGCCGGACAGTTCCGTCTGCTCACCGGTCTTCGCGGCGATCTCGTCCCAGACCACCGCGTCCGCGCCGCTGCCCGGTGCCTCCTCCGCCGCCCGGTCGGCCGCCGCGGAGATGGTCAGCTCGACGTCGTCGGCCGCGATGCCGCCGCTGGTTTCCACGCCGAGCTGCCGCAACTCCCGCAGCACGCCGTCGGCGCTCTCCCGCACCACGTCGCAGAGGATGAGATCACCCGGTGGTTGCCGGGCGGCACCAGGCAGCACGGCGAGGTGAGTCACCCCCGCCTCCGCGGAGAGCAGGTCGACGACCTCCGTCGACCGGTCCACCGGGGCGATCACCCTCAGATGCAGCACGCCATCCCCCTCGCCCGACCGGCCAGTTCTTCGCTTGCCTGACCGGCCGTCGCGACTCTACCGCTCGGCCCGTCGACGCCAGGAGCTGCACAAGGCCTCTGATCTGGCCGTGTCCGACTGCGGGGTTTCGGGGTTGATCGGGGGAATGCGGACTGACTGTCGCTATTCGGTGACACCGCGTCATGTGTACCTGTTATTACAAATGAGTACGTTTTGTGTAAATCACGTGGGAGGTCACACCGTGCCGGTGCCTGATGGTCTCGTGGACGCCGATCTGTCACTGCCCCGGAGCAGCCCGAAGCGGGGCAAGCGAGTAGCCGATGTCGTCGTGGCGGCGGTCCTTCTCATCCTGGTCACGCCGTTGCTGATCGTGGTGGCGGCTCTGGTCGCGATGGGTCTCGGTCGCCCGGTGCTCTTCCGCCAGTGCCGCGCCGGACTGCACGGACAACCTTTCGAGCTGGTCAAGTTCCGCACCATGCGACCACCCAACCCGAACCTCGGCCTGGTCGGAGACCGCGATCGACTCACCCCACTCGGGCGTTGGCTGCGCGCCACCAGTCTGGACGAGCTGCCCACGCTCTGGAACGTGCTGCGCGGCGACATGAGCCTGGTCGGCCCGCGGCCGCTGCTGCCCGAATACCTCAGCCGCTACTCCCCCCGGCAGGCCCTACGGCACGAGGTCCGGCCCGGCGTCACCGGGTTGGCCCAGGTGCGGGGGCGCAACAGCTTGAGCTGGGAGGAGAAGCTGGAATTCGACGTGCGGTACGTGGAGAGCCACAACCTCCGGGTGGATTTGTCGATTCTCGCCGCGACCGTGCGGACCGTGCTGCGCCGCGAGGGAATCAACGCGGCCGGGTCCGCGACCGCGCCGGAGTTCCTCGGCACGCCGCCTCGCCGTCCGGCACCTCCGCAGCGCGACCGGACACCGGCGTGACGACCCGCTGGGGAGCCGGCCGATGAGCCAGACGATCCACCTGTCCCCGCCCGACGTCGGCCCTCTCGAAGAGTCGTACCTGGTCGCGGCCCTGCGTTCCGGCTGGGTGGCGCCGGCCGGCCCGGACCTGCAGGCCTTCGAGCACGACATCGCCGAGCGGGTCGGCACCGGCGGCGCGGTGGCGGTCAGCTCCGGCACCGCCGCCCTGCACCTGGCTCTGCTCGGGGTCGGCGTGACGTCTGGTGACGTGGTCATCGTGCCCACGCTCACCTTCGTCGCCACCGCCAACGCGGTCCACTACATCGGCGCGCGTCCGGTCTTCGTGGACTGCGACCCCAGGACCGGCAACCTCGACGTCGATCTCACCGCCGACCTGCTGCGTCGGCTGCGATCGCGCGGCGAGCGGGTTGGCGCGATCGTCCCGGTGGACATGTTCGGCAGCTGCGTCGACTATCTCTCGCTGGTCCCGGTCTGCGACGAGGCCGAGGTCCCCCTTGTGGAGGACGCTGCGGAGGCACTCGGGGCGAGTCACCGGGGGCAGCCCGCCGGCTCCTTCGGGCACGCCGGCGTGCTGTCGTTCAACGGCAACAAGATCATGACCACCTCCGGCGGCGGGATGCTGGTGAGCGACGACGTCGCACTTCTCGACCGGGCCCGCCACCTCTCCACCCAGGCCCGCGAACCGGCGCGACACTACGAGCACCGGGAGACCGGCTACAACTACCGGCTCAGCAACCTCCTCGCGGCGCTCGGCCGGGCCCAGTTGCTCCGGCTGGACGAGATGATCGCGCGACGCCGCCAACTACGCGACCACTACGCCAAGCTCTTCGCCCCGGTGCCGGGCGTCCAGCTCCTCGGCGCCGAGGACACCGAGTCGAACTGCTGGCTCACCGTCATCACCGTCGAGCGGGAGCGGTGTGGTTGGCAGGCCGACGACCTGGCGGCCCACCTGGCCGAGCGGGACATCGAGACCCGGCCAGTGTGGAAGCCGATGCACCTTCAGCCCATGCACGCCGGCGCGGAGAGCCTGCTCAGCGGTGCGGCGGAGCGGCTCTTCGCCGACGGGCTCACCCTGCCCAGCGGGAGCGCCCTGACCGAGCCGCAGATCGCACGGGTGCTGGCCGCGATCGACGAGTTCCTGGCTGCTCGAACGGGAGGGCCCGCCGCGTGACAACGGGACTGGTGGTGGTCGGCTGCGGCGGCCACGGCCGGGAGGTGCTGACCATCGCCCGGGCAGTCAACGAGGCCGCCAGCCGGTCGATCTGGCAACTGCTGGGCGTCGTCGACGACCGACCCAGCGAAGAGAACCTGAAACGGTTGCAGCGACTCGACGTGCCGTACCTCGGGGACGTGGCCTGGCTGCGCGACGCGCCCCCGGCCACCCGACACCTCATCGGCATCGGCGATCCCCGGATCCGCCGCGCCATCGGCGGCCGCATCGACGGGTACGACACCGAGGCCGCGAGTCTCGTCCACCCGTACGCCACCATCGGGCCGGACACCGAGTACGGGCCGGGTTTCGTCGCCTTCGCGGGAGCCAGGGTCACCACGAACGTCACCCTCGGCCGGCACGTCCATCTCAACCAGAACGCCACCGTCGGACACGACAGCCGCCTCGCGGACTACGTCTCGGTCAACCCGCTCGCCGCCGTGTCCGGTGACTGCCACCTGGGCGAGGGCGTGCTGATCGGGACCACCGCCGCAGTGCTCCAGGGCCTGCGGATCGGACGGGACAGCACGGTCGGGGCCGGTGCCTGCGTCGTCCGGGACGTACCCGATCAGGTGACGGTCAAGGGCGTTCCGGCCCGCTGAAGGCACCTGACCCACAGCCTATTCAGCTCACAAACACCGAAAGCGCCCAATAGCGCCGCTTTGGCATGTAACAAGAACAAAGAGCCTAGAGGCTCCTTCCGTCGTGTGGGCGGAAGGAGCGTGCGACGGGACAGGGAGCCAGCACATGCCGCAGGACACCGAGAACACGCAGCACGCGGACCGGCAGGCGCGGCGGGCCAGGGCCCGTCAGCGCACGGCCGGGTTCCTCGCCACCGACACCACCGCCTGGGTCGGTGGATTCGTCACGGCCGCGTGGACCCGGTTCGAGTTCCAGCCGCCCCCGGGACAACTGGGACGGGCAGCAGCGGTCGGCGTCGTGGCGGCGGTCGTACACGTGGCGGTGGCGGCGCTACGCCGGCTCTACTCCGGACGACACCCGCTGGGCAGTCTGCAGGAGGTTCAGGGCGTCGCCGGGACCGCCATCACGACGGGGGGCATCGTGCTGCTCGCCCTGCTGCCGTCCGGCGAGCGACCGGTTCCGGCGAGCACCCCGCTGGTCGGCGGCGCGCTGGCCCTGCTCTTCATGCTCGGGGCCCGGTTCGCGTACCGGCACCGCCGCGATCTCGCCATGCGGCCGGACGTCCGGTCGTCGACGCCCGTGCTGCTGTTCGGGATGGGTGACGCCGGCCAGGGCCTGCTGCGCGCGATGCTCAGCGACCCGCGCGGCCGGTACCTGCCGGTCGGCGCGCTCGACGACGACCCCGACAAGCGCGACCTGCGCATCGGCGGGGTGCGCGTGCTGGGTGGACGGCAGGACGTCGGCACCTCGGTCCGGCGTACCGGAGCCACCACCGTGATCTTCTCGGTGGCCAACGCGGACGCCGCGTTGATCCGCCAGATCCGCGAGGCCACCCTGGAGGCCGGAGCGGTCTTCAAGGTGCTGCCACCGGTGCGGGACCTGGTCGACCACCGGATCACCGTCACCGACGTCCGGGACGTGCAGGTAAGCGATCTGCTCGGCCGACGGCAGGTGGTCGGCGACCTGTCGTTGAGCACCAACAGCCTGACCGGCCGGCGGATCCTGGTCACCGGCGCCGGCGGGTCGATCGGCTCCGAGCTGTGCCGTCAGGTGATGAAGGCCAACCCGGGCGAACTGATGATGCTCGACCGGGACGAGTCGGCCCTGCACAGTCTTCAGATGTCGCTCGCCGGGCGGGCCATGCTGGACGGGCCCGAACTGATCCTCGCCGACCTTCGCGACGACGAGGGAATTCGGCGGATCATCCGGGAGCGCCGGCCGGAGATCATCTTCCACGCGGCGGCGCTCAAGCACCTGACGCTGCTACAGCGGCACCCGGGCGAGGCGATCAAGACCAACGTCTGGGGCACCCTGTCGGTGCTGGACGCCTGCCAGGACGTGGCGAAGTTCGTCAACATCTCCACGGACAAGGCCGCAGATCCGATCAGCGTCCTCGGCTACTCGAAGCGGATCACCGAGCGGTTGACGGCACACGCCGCGTCCCGGTTCCCCGGCACGTTCCTCAGCGTCCGGTTCGGCAACGTGCTGAGCAGTCGCGGCTCGGTGGTGACGGCCTTCCAACGGCAGATCGAGACCGGCAAGCCGCTGACCGTCACCCACCCGGACGTCACCCGCTACCTGATGACCCTGCAGGAGGCCGTCCACCTGGTGCTTCAGGCCGCCGAGATCGGCCGGGACGGGGAGGCGCTGGTGCTCGACATGGGCGACCCGGTGCGGATCGTCGACCTGGCACGCCAGATGGCCGACCAGGCGTCCAGTTCCGTGCCCATCGTCTACACCGGTCTGCGGCCCGGCGAGAAGCTGCACGAGGATCTGCTCGGGACCGGCGAGGTAGACACCCGACCGCTGCACCCCCTGGTGTCCCACGTGGCCGTGCCGCCACTCGACCCGATGGAGGTCAGCGGGCTCGACCCGTACGAGGACGCGGCGAAGGTCGTCGAGCACCTCGCACTGCTCTGCACCCAGCCGACCGACCCGGTGGTGGAGGGTCCTCTGGGCGTACCACTGCAGTCGCGCTGATCGCGCGACTGGGCTGACGCATCAGGGCCGGCGACCGCGGGGGTGCGGTCGCCGGCCCTGATGGCGTCCCGGTCTCAGCGGCGGATGCCCGCCCAGTCGTGGTGCCGGCGGACCGTGGAGAGGATGAAGTCGACCACCCGCCGGGAGGTGTCCGGCACCTGGTAGTCGGCCGGACAGGGCACGCCCCGTGCCGCGACCTGGGCAACGGTGACCCCGATGGCCTCGACCACGCCCTCCGGGTCGAGGCCGGTCATGATGATTCCGCCCGCGTCGAGTGCCTCCGGACGTTCCATGGAGTCGCGCAGGGTGACCGCCGGGAAGCCGAGGATCGCCGCCTCCTCACTGATGGTGCCGCTGTCGGAGAGGGTGCACCGGGCCTGGCTCTGCAGGCGTACGTAGTCGAACAGACCGAACGGCTCGTGGAAGGTGATGCCGTCGGCGCTGAGGTCGACGTCGGTCAGGGCCTCCAGCCGCTTTCGCGTGCGGGGGTGGGTGGAGACGAGCACCGGCAGCCCCCAGGTCTGCCGTACGGCGCGGAGGCAGTCGAGCAGCCGACGCAGCCGGGCCGGCTGGTCGACGTTCTCCTCCCGGTGGGCGCTGACCACGAAGTAGCCGTCGGGTTCGAGATCGAGCTGGCGCAGAATTCCGGAACCTGCGATGTCCGCGGCGTAGTGGTCCAGCACCTCACGCATGGGCGAGCCGGTGTGCAGGATGCGGCGCGGGTGAAGCCCTTCGGCGAGCAGGTTGCGCCGGGCGTGCTCGCTGTAGACCAGGTTGAAGTCGGCGATGTGGTCGACCAGACGCCGGTTGGTCTCCTCCGGGACGTTGAGGTCGAAGCAACGGTTGCCGGCCTCCATGTGATAGACGGGCACTCGCATCCGCCGTGCCATCAGGGCGGCGATGCTGCTGTTCGTGTCGCCGAGGACCAGGAGCGCGTCCGGCCTCAACTCGGTGATGGCCGTCTCCATGCCGGTCAGCACGCCGCCCAGAACCCGTCCCAGCGAGGACGTGTCCACCCGCAGCGACCGGTCCGGCTCCCGCAGCCCCAACTCCTTGAAGAAGACATCGGAGAGGGTCGCGTCCCAGTTCTGCCCGGTGTGGACCAGCACGTGCTCCACGGTCTCGTCGAGCGCGGTCATGATCCGGGACAGCCGGATGATCTCTGGTCGGGTCCCTACCACGGTCATCACCCGTGTCATGTGTCCACCCTTCGCCGATGACTGCGCCGGACTCCGTCTCGGGCCGGCAATTCGATCGTTGGACAAACGAGTCGAGATAGCCGGTGGTAGCGGCATTTTTAATGAAAATTAGTCGCTTACCAAATTTGTCAGGGGTTATCCGGCTTCCTGGGTCATTGGTCTGCTTAGGACGGTATGGTCCGGATCTATGAAAACTGCGAACTCCCCTGAAATGGCGGAGAGGGCTGGAGGAGAAGTGATTTCCTCGCTTTCGGACCGACGTTTCCTGATCACCGGCGGGACTGGCTCCTTCGGCCAGACCATGGTCCGTCGCCTGCTCGACGCCGGGGCCTCCGAGGTGCGGGTACTCAGCCGCGACGAGTCGAAGCAGGACGCGATGCGGCACCGCATCCGCGACGACCGCGTCCGCTACTACGTCGGCGACGTACGCGATTACGACTCCGTGGCCAAGGCCAGCCGGGACACCGAATTCGTCTTCCACGCCGCTGCTCTCAAGCAGGTCCCCTCCTGTGAGTTCTTTCCACTGGAGGCGCTGCGGACCAACGTGTTGGGCAGCGCCAACGTCGTGGACGCGTGCGAGCGCAACGGCGTCGAAGCTCTGGTGCTGTTGAGCACCGACAAGGCGGTCTACCCGGTCAACGCGATGGGCATGACGAAGGCGCTCATGGAGAAGGTGGCGCAGGCTCACGCGCGCAACAACCCTGCCGCCCGGACCCGCGTCTGCTGTGTGCGCTACGGCAACGTCATGTACTCGCGGGGTTCGGTGATCCCGCTGTTCATCGACCAGATCCGCAAGGGGACACCGCTGACGGTGACCGAGCCGACGATGACCCGCTTCCTGATGTCGCTGGAAGAGTCGGTGGACCTGGTGGAGCACGCCTTCCGGCACGGCCAGCCCGGCGACATCTTCATCCGTAAGGCAGACGCCTGCACCATCGGCGACCTGGCGACGGCGCTGTGCAACCTGTTCGGGGTCCCCGTCAAGATGAACGTCCTCGGGATCCGGCATGGCGAGAAGCTCTACGAGACCCTCGCCAGCCGCGAGGACCTGTCCCGCGCCGAGGACTTCGGGGAGTTCCTCCGGGTGCCGGTGGACAGCCGGGACCTCAACTACGCCCTCTACTTCGAGGAGGGCAGCGTCGACCGGGGCACCCAGGACTTCAACTCGCACAACACCCGGCGTCTCGTCGTTCCGGAGATCGAGTCGCTGCTCCTGAACCTGCCGGAGGTGCGGGCGCACCTCGACGCCGTCGCGGCGTGAGCGCCCCGGCCAGAAATGGCGGACGGCCCGACCGGGTCGCACTGGTCAGTCAGTGGTTCCCCCCGGAACCGGCGCCCTTCGCCGAAGGCATCAGCGACTCGCTGCGCCGACAAGGCTTCGACGTCGACGTGCTCACCGGGGTGCCGAACTATCCGAAGGGCGTCGTGTACGACGGATACTCGGCCCGCCGACGGACCGTCGAGCTGCGCAACGGCTCCCGGGTCGTCCGTACGCCTTTGCACCCGAGCCACGACCGGTCCGCGGTCGGCCGGGCCGCCAACTACCTGAGCTGGGCGGCGTCCTCGTCCCTGCTCGGCGCGTCCGTGCTGCGCAACGCCGACGTCGCTCTGGTCTACTCCTCGCCGGTCACCGCCACGGCCGCGGCCATGACGGCACGGCGACGCTGGGGCACCCCGTACGTGACCATGGTGCTGGACCTCTGGCCGGACTCCATCTTCGCCACCGGCTTCCTCACCGACGGGGTGGCCCGCCGGCTCGCGGAGGCGAGCCTCGGCTGGTTCACGGACTGGACGTACCGCTGGGCCGATCACGTCACGGTCCCGGCGCCCGGCCTGCGGGACACGATCATCGCCCGGGGCGTCCCGGCCGAGAAGGTCTCGGTGGTCTACAACTGGGCCGACGAGAAGGTCATGCAGCCGACCGAACCGGAGCCCGGCCTACGCGCCCGGCTCGGCCTGCGCGACGACGACTTCGTGCTGATGTACGCGGGCAACCACGGCCCGGCGCAGCGACTCGACACCGTGATCGACGCCGTGGCCCGGCTGCACGACCTGCCGGACGTCCACCTGGTCCTGGTCGGCGACGGGGTGGAGAAGGACGCGTTGATCGCGCAGGCGGCACGGAGCCGACCCGGTCACGTCCACTTCCTCGACCAGGTCCCGCCGGACCGCTTGGCGGCCCGGATGGCAGCCGCCGACCTGCACCTCGTATCCCTGGCGAACGATCCGCTGTTCAGCATCACACTGCCCAGCAAGGTCCAGTCGATCCTGGCCTGTGGCCAGCCCGTGCTCGCCTGCGCGCCCGGCGACGCCGCCCGGGTCGTCCGGCACGCCGGCGCCGGCTTCGACGCCCGACCGGAGGACCCGGCGAGCCTGGCCGAGGTCGTCCGGCAGGCCAGGCAGACGCCGCGGTCGCGGCTGCGGGCGATGGGGCGGGCGGGCCGGCACCACTACCTGACCCACATGAGTCAGGCGACCAACGTGCAGGTCCTCGCCGACCTGCTCACCGAAGCGGCACGGCGGGCCAGGAGCGGCACCCGCCGGGACAGGGAGTCACGATGACCCGACGCGTCCTCGTCCTCGGAGCGACCGGGATGCTGGGCCACGCACTCGTCCGGGAGCTGAGTGAGGATCCAGGGCTTGACGTGTACGGCGCCGCGCGGAGCATGGAGGGCCGCGCGCACCTCTTCTCGCCCGAGCTGCTCGCCCGGATCACCCCCGCCCTCGACGTCAGCCGGTTCGACCAGGTGCGACAGGTGATCGACGACATCCGCCCGGACGTCGTCGTCAACTGTGTCGGCGTGATCAAGCAGCGCCCGGATGTCCAGGATGCCGTCCACACTGTGATGCTCAATGCGCTCTTCCCGCACCTGCTGGCCGACGCCTGCGCTCAACTCGGCAACCGGCTCGTGCACGTCAGCACCGACTGCGTGTTTTCTGGCAGGCGCGGTGGCTACCTGGAGGACGACCTGCCGGACCCACCCGACCTCTACGGGCAGTCCAAGTTGCTGGGCGAGACCAGGTCGGCTCCCGCGCTCACCCTGCGCACCTCGATCATCGGGCACGAGTTGACCACGAACCGGTCGCTGCTGGACTGGTTCCTCTCCCAACAGGGTCTGGTGCGCGGGTTCACCAGGGCGATCTACAGCGGAGTGACAACCGTCGAGTTCGCCCGACTGCTGCGCGAGGTCATCCTGCCCCGCGAGGACCTGACCGGGCTGTACCACCTCGCCGCGGAGCCCATCTCGAAGTACGACCTCCTCCGGCTGGTCGCCGACGTGTACGGCTGGCGGGGCGAGTTGCTGCCGGACGTCGACTTCGTGATCGACCGGTCGATGCGCGCCGACGCGTTGGCGCAGGCCACCGGTTACCGGCCGCCGGCATGGCCGGACATGATCCGGCTGATGCACGACGCGCGAGCCAGGTGGAGCATCCCCGAGGCACTGGCGAGCCGACAGACCGCGCCGGTCTGACCGCACGTACACCAGGGGTCGGCTGCCGGCCGGCCTCTCCGCTGACACATCTGCGCGACAACGACGGACCGGTGGGGCCACTCTCCTCGCCCCATCCCCGCAGTCGACCAGGACCACCAGCCGACGCCGATCCAGGCCGGCAGGAGCCGAAGGACATCACGTGGTAGAACGCCTTGGCCTCGTCGCCCTCGTCGTCGGGGCAGTCTGTCTCACGGCGGTCACGACCGCCTTCGCCCTGGACGAACCGATGATCGCCGCCGGTGTGGCGCTCCTGATCGCCGCGCTCTATCTCACGCGGCGCCTCGACGCTTTCCGACGGATCCTGGCCGTGGCGACGATCCTGCTGGTCTGCGCCTCGTCGAACATGCCGTCGCTGGTCACCTTCAGCTTCTACGCGCGGTACCTCGCGGTCGGCTGCCTGATCGTCTGCGCGTTGAACGGGCGGGACAGCCGGATCCGGCCAGCCGACAACTGGACGCGCCTGTTCATCGCCGCGCTCTGGGCGACCGCGGGGCTGGCCACGCTGAGCAGCGTGTGGTCGATCGCCCCGTTGCACACCCTCCAGCAGGGCGTCGCGCTGCTGCTCCTCGCCGCGCTCGCCCACGTGTTGCTGCGCCGCCGGTGGGCCGACACAGCGGCCGTGGCCACCGACCTGCACGTGGTCTACGCGGTGCTCAGCCTGTCGCTCGTTGTCAGTCTCGGCTACGGGATCGCCGGTCGCGCGTCGGCCACCTCATTCAACGACCGTTTCCAGGGTCTGTACGCCAACCCGAACATGCTGAGCATCATCTGTGCCCTGACGATTCCGCTCGGCTGGGCGCTCTACCAGCAGTCGCGCAAGCGGGCACAGTTGCTCGGCGTCGTGCCGGCGCTCATCGCCGTCCCGCTCACCGAGTCCCGCACCGCGTTGATCGCCGTCGTCGTCGGCGGCCTCTGGGTGGTGCTCCGGCACGGTGCCGGGCCGATGGCACGCCTGCTGGTGGTAGCGGTCGGGGGCCTGGGGTTGGCGTACCTGTTCGGCATGGTCCCCAGCGTCGTGGGTTCGACCTGGGCGCAGACCTTCGCCGCCCGGTTCACCGACCCGGACAACGGCGATCTCTCCAACGGACGCACCCAGACCTGGCAGGCGGCCTACGAGCTGTGGCAGAGCCGTCCGACGCTGGGCTTCGGCTACGCGTCGGGAATCCACCTGTTCGAACAGACCCGTCAGAACGGCTTCTTCGACGTCAGCGTCAACCTGGTGCACAACAGCTACCTTCAGTGGCTGCTGGAGCTGGGGGTCATCGGCGTCGCCCCGCTGCTCCTGCTCCTGCTCGCCGCGATGCGGGCGGTACTGCTGGCCCCCATCGGCGCACTCAACTCGGGTCTGGTCTGGCTCATCGTCACCGGTCTGCTGATCCAGGTCACCGAGTCAACGATGTTCGGCATGGGTCAGCCCTACCCGTACGTGTTCTGGCTGGCCGTGGCCGGCGTCCTGGTGAAGACCCGCTCGGGGCGCCACTTCTCCGGGGTTCCCGCCGCCGTGTACATCTCGGGACGTGCCAACGGCGGACCGTACCCGCACAGCTCGACGGGTCGGCGGCAGCCGGCCGGTGCGCACGGTTCGGCCCGGCGGGAACGGGTGCCCGTGCGGTAACGCCCGACCAGGAATGCCGGACGGCCGCCCCACCGGGGCGGCCGTCGGTCGTTTCGGAACCCGCGCGTCAGTTCGCCGCACCCGTGGGGTCGAGGAAGGCCGTCACCCGTGCCCGCCAGGCCCGGTGGTCGAAGGACTCGCGGGCCGTCCTGCGGGCCGCTCGGCTCATCGCCGCCCAGTCCTCGTCCCGCAGGCGCAACGCCCGCTCGATGCCGCGCTGGACGTCCTCTGGACCGTTGCCGTCGAGCACGAGGCTTTCCACGCCGTCCCGCACGTACGCGGCGAGGTCGCTGGTGTAGTTGAGCATCACCGGACATCCGGCGGAGAGGCTCTCCGGCACCTTGGACGGGAAGCCGTTGGCGGCGTATCCCCCGGTGGGGCGCACCAACAGCGAAAAGTGCGCCTCGGACAGCAGAGTGAGCACCGTGTCGCGCGGCACCCGGCCGAGGAACGTCACCTCGGCCGACACCGAGTCCAGCACCGATACGTCCAGGTCGGACAGCGCGGCGGCGTCCTGGCGGGTGACCCCGGCGATGGTGAGGCGTACCCGTGCCTGGTCCTGCGGTGACAGTCGGCTGATCCCGCGGAGGATGACGTCGAGCATGTCCTTGCGGCCGGGGGTGCCGGCGTACAGCAACCGCAGCCCAGCGGTCAGCGACGACGGCCGCGGCTCGGCGAACTCGTCGCAGTCCACCTGCGGCGGCACCACCAGCACGTCGAGGCCACGCCGTTCGAAATAGCCGCCGAGGGTGGTCGACACCGCGATGGCCCGGTGGACGAGGCGGGTGGCCAGGAAGGTCGACCAGCGGTGCCGAACGAAGTACGGGGCCAGCCAGCCGCGCCGGAACTGGCGACGGTCGTGCCGCTCGCTCGCGTCCACCACCACCGGGCAGCGCAGCGCGAACCGCAGCACCGCCCAGTTGCCCAGGGTCATCATGGCCATCGGCAACAGCACCACCGAGACGTCACCGCGCACCACACCCCGACGGCGCATCGCCCGCACCACCCGGACCGGACGGGCGAGGCGGGCCGACATCCGGGTGACACGGTTCCCGCCCGAGGTCCGCAGCGTGATCAGCTCGATGCCGGCGACCTCGTCGCGCTGCGGTGGCACGGACCCGTCGGACGGCCAGTCGTTGACCACCAGGGTGTGGGTGCCGTGCGGCGCCGCACACCGGGCGAGTTGCAGCAACCGGTTGGAGGTGGCGTCACCGTACGGAAAGCGGTAGTGGCCGATCAGGAGCGGACGTGGCTGCTCTGTCCGCCGCGCCGGGCCGTCGAGCCTCCCGTGGTCGGTGCCGAGCACCGTCGTCTGGTCGTTCATCTGTCTCACCGTTCCGAAGCGGCGGGCAGCCGACTTCTGTTCTTGACAACGGGTACGGACGGCGGGCCTTCGGGCAGCCGCCGCCGGTAGATCGCCAGGTGCGTCTCGACTGCCGCCTCAATCGCGAAGGGGCTCGACTGGAAGCGTCTGCCAGCCGTGTCGGGATCGGTCGCCATGGTGTGGCCGGCGGCGCTCGCCACCGCCGCCGCCCACACCGCCGGCGCCGCGTCGGTGTCGACGATGGTGACTCCGGGCAGGTGCTCGTCGATGAAGCGCACACCGGGCAGGTCGGCGGCGACAGTGCCGATCCCCAGGGCGATGGGTTCCAGCACACCGCCCGGCAGGCCTTCCAGGCAGGACGGGTGTACGACAACGTCGGCCTGGCGGAGCAGGCCGCCCACGTCGTCGCGTGGGCCGAGCAGGTGTACCCGGTCGGCGACGCCGTGTTCAGCGGCGGCGGCTCGCACGCGGGCCTCGTCGTTGTCGTCCGAGGGGCCGATGAGGACGACGTGGGCGTCGACGCCCTGATCGCGCAGACCGGCCAGGATCGGTGGCAGGAGCCAGCGCCGCTTCTCCGGCGAGGCCCGGCCCACGCTCACGCAGAGCAGGTCGTCCGGGCCGGCCCCGGTCAGGGCCCGGAGGTGGTGACCGGTCGGCCGGTGGAGCCGGTCGAGGTCCAGACCGTTGAGCACAACCTGACACCGCTGGTCGTCGCGCCAGGCCCGGTGATAGCCACAGGTGAGAGCGCTGGGCGAGACTCCCAGGATGTCCGTGGCCGACGCTCGCAGGAGCTGTCTCCAGACCCACCGCTGCGCCCGCCGACGCAGGTTGCGGTGCTGGTTGTCGTCACCCCGGAAGTGGGCGACCCGGGTGGGTACGCGGCCGAGCAGCGCGAGGCAGAGAAGCACGCCGGAGAAGTTCGCGCAGTCCACGTGCACCACGTCCGGGCGCAGCCGCCGCAGCAGCCGGAGGAAGCGCAGCGGGAACCGGGCGTCGAGCGGGATCGGGATGACCGACCCACCGTGTCGGACGGCCGCCTCGGCCAGGGGCCCGGGCCCGATCCGGTCGCTGAGCGTCACGAAGTGGACCTCCGTCCCGGCGGCTGCGAGACGGGGCAGCAACTCGGCGGTCCGCATCTCCGTACCCCCGAAGTTCAGCTCGCCGAGGACCCGCAGCACCCGGCACCGGCCGTCGTCGCTCCGACTCCCCGGGCCGACGCCGACGCTGCCGAACACGTCCTCGGACATTCCGCCCCCTTGTGCTGCCGTTCGGCTGCTCGTCACGGGCGGACCGCCCGGGCAACGGCTGCCGCCGACCTGTCGACCTGGCGGCCCGGCCGCTCCCGATCCAGTCCCAGCAGCCGAGTGAAGTACGCGCCCCGCTCGAACGCGTCCGGTTCCGGGACCACCGTCCGGTCGATCTCGTCGAGCGCGTCAGCGAGGCTCGCCACGTCCGCAGTGCGGTACGGGGTCAGGGCACTGCCCGCGACCTCGCGGGACTGCGCGCTGTCCGGTGCCAGCACCGGTAGGCCGTAGACGCGTGCCTCGGCCAGCGGGTAGCCGAAGGACTCCACCAGGCACGGAAAGAAGACGGCCGTCGTCCGGCGCCAGTGTTCGGAGAGTTCGTGGTGCGACAGCTGCCCCAGCAGATCCAGTCGCGGATGCCGGGCCAGGTCATCCGGCAGATCGTGGGGGTGCGCGGTCATCCGGACCCGGGCCGGGTGCCGGCGTCGGTCCAGCGCGGCGAGCAGCACGCGGACCTCCGCGACCACGTTCTTGAACGGTGACGGCACAACCGGGACGAGGATCGACACCTCGTCCGTGGGCACCCGGGGGCCGACCGGGCTGACCGGGTTCGCGAGCACCAGCAGCCGGTCGCGTACCGCCGGCACCCGGTCGGCAACCCGTTGCGCCATGGCCGAGCACGGAACGGCGATCACGTCGGCCCGATGCAGCATCCGCCGGACCACAGGAATCTGCGCCCGCAGCGACCGGGGTTGCAGCGTCAACAGCCGCCCCTCGCTGGGTGCCAGGAAATGCAGGGCGTTGTGCACCAGCACCCGCCGCTCGGTGCCGCGCCAGGCGAACGAGACGTTGTTCAGCGAGACGAGCACGGGGGCGCCTGCGGCGACGACCTCGCGCCGCACCAGCCACGACGGCGTGAGGTGGCGGTCCCGTCCGATGACCCGGATCGGGGCGGCGCCATCGGCGAGGAAGGCGTCGAGTTCCGTCTTGAGACGTCCGGCACCGCCGCCCGCCCCGCCCGCGGCGTCGATGACGATCTGCGCCTGTTTCATCGAAGGACTCCCCTAGCTGTTGAAAGAGGACCGGCCGGCTGACGATCCCCGCCGGCCTGGACGGCGGACGGTCACACCGCCACCTCGGACCCGCTGCGCGTGGTGACACGGTCCGACCTGGCCAGTGCGCGCCGGTACCCCGCGATGGCGGCGGGCCAGATGGTGAGCAGGTAGGCCAGGCAGCCGGCCAGCGGCAGGCCCACCAGCCCGAACTCCCGCAGCCCTGCGAGCTTCAGCGCCGTCGCGAGCAGCAGGAAGGCCGCCCAGCCGACGAACTGCGGGCGGAGGAGACCGATGCTGTTCTGTACGAGAAGCAGCGGGGAGGCGACCGCGACCAGGAACGACCAGAGCGCAAGCCCAGCCAGGACGGCGACCGGCACCACCGCCGTGTCGACCCCACCGACCCACACGTCGAGCAGCCGATGACCGAGAACGACCAGCACGAGCCCGGCTGTCCCCACGATCAGGCCGTTGAGCAGCACCATCCGTCGGGTGGTCCGGCGTACCCAGGCGGTGTCGCCGCGGGCGAGGGCGGCCCCGTTTGCCGGCCAGACCGTCATCCCGACCAACGCGACGAACAGTGACAGGACGCCGAAGAGCTTCCCGACGACCGCGTAGTACGCGGCGACGCTGAGCCCGAGCACGTGTGCGATAAGCGGGCTGTCCACGTTCAGCGCGATCGACGACATCGCCGAGAGCGCGAAGAACTGGAGGCCCAGCCGGAGCAGACCCACCGCCGTGGCCCGGTGCACCAGCCCGGGTCGCGGTCGTGCGGTGGACTCCTGCCGCCAGAAGTAGACGACGGTGTTGATCAGGTTGGTCAGCGGGACGCCCAGCACGGCGCAGGCGATCACCGTCAGCGGGCTACTCCCGGCGGCGATCGCGGCGAGCACGGCCACCATCGAGGACAGGGCACCGGCCGCCTGCCACGCGTTGCTCTGGATGACCTGCGCGCGAGCGTACTGGACCCGCTGGATCAGGGAGAGCGGAACGTTGATCGCGAAGGCCCCGAAGCAGAGCAGGGCCAGGGCCGACGCCTCCGCGGCGATGGCGGGGTCGGTGACGCCGAACATCCGGGACCAGGGCACCACGGGTTCGATCAGGACGAGTCCGGCCAGCAGGGCCAACGCGACCACACCGAGTGTGGCGTACGCGCTGGAAATCTCCCGTGCCCGCTGGCGGGGGTCGTCGGCGAGAAGACTGAGCCGGGTGAGCAGGCCGTTGCCGAGCCCCAGGTCGGCGAACCAGGCCATCCCGGTGAGCGCGGTGATCGCCATCCACAGGCCGTAGCGCTGGTCGCCGAGGTACCGGAAGCACGCCGGGGTGATGACCAGGGGCGCGGCGAGACCGACCCCCTTGGCGACCAGGGATGTGGCGATGTCCACGCTGAGTCTGTGGTCGCGTCCCGAGGACAGGAGCCGCGACAGGCCGCGTCGGGATTGGACCTCCGTCGTGGCCGGTGCGCCGGGGTCGGGGGGTGGGAGGGGCGGGTCGGCGGTGAGTTGGGCCCGCTCTGCCCTGCTCGTTGACTTCTGGGTCACCGCTGTGCGGCGTGTTCGACGTGCAACAGCCCGGCCATCCACTCGATCGTCGCCCGGAGCCCGTCGGTCCTGTCGGCCGGCACGACGTCCGGGAACAGCGCCCGAAGCGTGGTGTTGTCCGCCAACGAGTGGGGGACGTCCCCGACGCGGGGCGGCGCATACTCGCGGGCGATCGGGCGGTCCAGCAACTCGGTGAGTTCGTCAAGCACCTGCAGCAGACTCGCCCGCGCGCCGAAGGCAAGGTTGACCGGGTGCGGGTGGTGTACGCGCCGACGGAGTGCGTCGAGAATGACCTCGCACACGGTGCCGACGAAGGTGAAGTCGCGGGACTGGGTGCCGTCGCCGTGCAGCACCACGGGCTCCCCGCGCAGGGCGCCGTGGACGAACCGGGGGATGACCGCAGCGTAGGCATGGTCATGCCGCTGCCCGGGGCCGAACACGTTGAAGAACCGGAACGCCAGTGTCGGCAGACCGAACGATGCCTGGTGGGCGAGCGCGTACGCCTCGGTGGCGAGCTTGCTGGCGGCGTAGGGACTCATCGGCCGAGTCCAAGTGAGCTCCTCCTTCGGCAGCGCGGGGTTCATCCCGTAGACCGACGAGGAGGAGGCGACCAGGACGTGGCCGACGTCGTGCCGTCGCGCCGCCTCGAGGACCATGAGCGTGCCCGTCGCGTTCGCGTGGTGGGAGGCGAGCGGGTCGCTCAGCGAACGGGGCACGCTGGGCAGCGCCGCCAGGTGGACGACGGCCTCCCGCCCGGCCATCGCGGCGTCCAGCGCACCGGGATCCAGGATCGACCCCTCGACGAAGTCGACATCCAGCCCGTCGAGGTTGCCCCGCAGTCCGACCGACAGGTCGTCGAGGATGGCCACCTCCTTCACCGCAGGATCGACCAACGCGGCGCGGGCCAGGTTCGAACCGATGAAACCGGCCCCGCCAGTGATCAGAATGCGCATGAACAACCTCTCGGGGGTATGGACCGACCACCTGTACATCGAGCGAGGCAGCGTGCAGTAACGGGAAGCCCGCAACGTAGAGGGGCAAATCCGGCTAGACGGCGCAACTGACGCAAGCACCAACACGAACGGGAGCGCAGCTCACCCTTTCGTCGATGGCAGCGGCCACGAGGCGGGGCGAGGATGAGTGCCAGAGGTGTTAACCATGATCGATCTGACTGTGTACCGGGGCGGCAACACACTCTCCATCCGGTCCCGGTTCGACAACACCCGCGACGTGATGATGCCGGCGAATCTGGCGTACCCTCCCGCCGCCATGGTCGGCCTGTGGCACGCTGGCCTCCCGCAGGTCATGCTCGTACCGACGACCGCGACCGACGCCCAGGTCTGGCCGGTCGTACCCTCGACCATCGGCACGAAGATCCACGACACGTCGGACGACAACTGTCCGATCAACACCGGCTGGTCGTACGTCGGCGGCAACCACGGCTACAGCATCGGCAACCGGATCGCCCTGGCCAACCACGGCAAGACGACGGCCGACGTGGGCTCGCGGTGGACCGACGGGACGCGCGTCTACACCCTGTTGGCAATCATCGACGGCGGCAACCTGTTGTTCGGTAACCCGTACACGGTCATCGACGGCATCGCCCGGGGCGTGATGACCCCACCATCAGCGCAGCTCACCCACCTGTCGGGTGCGTCCCACGCGGCCACCGTGCCGATCCAGAACATCCTCATTCCGGCCGTGCAGATCTTCCCCGCCACCCACTCCCGCACGGTGACCGTCGAGCTGGACGGCCGGCCGGTCCCCGACGGCACGTCGACGGGGCAGGCGTTGACGATCGAGGAGTCGTACACCATCTCGTCGTACCAAGGAATGATCGACACCGCGCAGGCGAACATCGGCACACCGATCTCCACGATCATGTCGCAGGTACCCTCGCTGTGCCACGTCGCCAATATGTACCGCTGGTCGCGGGGCACGCTGATCGTCGCCCAGCGGGTGACCGCTCTGCAGAAGTTCACTCTGAACATGGGTGTCACCCAGTGCTTCCCGCTGACCGCGCCGACGGGCGGTACCCGCCGGCAGTTCATGCCGAACGTGGGAGTCGCTGGCACCCTGGACTGGTCGGGTTGGGCAGATATCAACACGCTTCCCGCGCTCACCGATATCACCCCGGCGACCCTGAAGAACCCGCTGATGCCGGCGAGCAGCATGACCCAGTGGGCGGTCGACGCGAATGGCATCCCGCAGTGGGGCATCACCGTCGGCCTGCTGCCAATCGGTGACGGGCATCCCCAGATTCGGGTCAGGCACACCACTGCAAAGGGCTGGTTCATCAGCTCCAGCTTCAAGAAGAACTATCCGCAGCTGGTGTGGGGGCGCACTCTCGAACCCGGGGAGTCGGCGGCTGGCACCGCCTACCGCCGGTACTTGGCCCCACCCATGACCGCCACCGAGATCACAGTGTCGGACGGTACCCACGACTTCGTCATGATCGAACGGGTCGGTGCGGTCAAGGGCGCTCGAATGCTGGCGACAGAGTTGCTGAACCGGAAGCTCGTTCCGGCCGGGCCGACGAACCTCCGGGTCCCGGACCGGATCACCGCCGACGGGATCCCGTACGAGGTGTCGACGTCCCCCGGGTACGGCATGTGGCGCGCGGAGCCGGACCGGCCACGCATGGAGGCCCTGCCGGGGGCGACGGACGGGGTGGGTAGCTACTTCCTGCCCGTGGCCGGCGCGACCCTCAGCACCACCTACACCGGCACCTACCAGCGCCTCCTGCTGCATCCGATGTACCTGGCCGACGCCACCCCGGTCGACCGGGTGTGCATCGAGGTGACGGGAGCGGGCACAGGTGTCCTGCGGCACGGCGTGTACAGCCACGACCCGACGACCGGCCGACCGGTGCTGGTTCGCCCGATCGCCGACTTCGGCACACTCGACGTCACGTCCACAGGGGTGAAGGAATCTGTCCTGGCCGCCCCGGTGGTCCTACCAGTCGGCTGGCACTGGTACGGGCACGTGTGGCAGGCAGGCCCCACCACCCCGCCCACGTTGCGGGCCATTGCCACCGCCAGCGCCGCAACGCTGAACCTCGGTACCAGCTCGGCGGCCATGACCGGCGATCGGTTCGGTTACGAGTCGACCGGAGTGACCGGCGCACTGGGGACGATCACGATCGACGGCGTTCACCAACTGCCCCCGCCCCGGGTCGCCTACCGGCGGGCCTAGGGCGCGTCGCAAAGCCCGGGCTGGTGGGACGTCGGCAGCGTCAGACCGTCGTGACCCCGTAGATCTTCTTGATCGCCTCGTGCTTCGCCTGGACGGCGAGATGGCCGATGCCCAGCGACTTGGCCTGCAACTGCTTCAGGTACTCGTCGGTGGTGCGCAGCGGGCGAGCCGGCACTCCGGCCGCCACGGTGTTGTCCGGGATGTCGCGGGTGACGATCGACCCCGCCCCGATCACGCACCTGTTACCGATATTGACCCCAGCCAGGATCATCGACCGCATGCCGATGTAGACGTCGTTGCCGATGGTGATCGGGGCCGTCCAGTCCAGCTCGGGATGGTCCTTGCGCAGGATCAGGGTGCCCCCGTCATGGGTCACGAACTGGACCCCGGCGGTGATGTAGACGTTGTCCCCCATGGTGATCAACCAGGGCTCGGACCCGAACATCGCACGGTTCACCGCGTAGAACTTGACCCGGCCGTTCAGCTTCACACCAAGTGACCGGGCGAACGCCTCCGGATCACGGGAGCCGGCGAGGTGGTCCTGGACCCTGCGGATCATCGTGCGAACGCGACTGGGCACCTGTCGACCTCACTTACTGAGCAATCGGCGGAGAACATGGCACAACGTGATCGGATCAAACACCTCCGTAACGATCCCGTCGAGCCGAGGTGACGGAACACCCGAGCGCCGCTCCGCTCCGGACCGACCACGGTCGCCGCCGTACACCTGCGGGTACGCCCTCGGCGTGCCACCACACCTTCCGGTGTACGCCGGGTGCGCCCGCCACCGATGTGATGAGCTGTACGGGTGTCGGGGCTGGGACTTGTGCTGCACCCCACCCGGGATGTCACCGAGGTGGTCGGGATCATCGAACGGTGGGCGACGCGCCACCGCAAGACGCTGATCGTGCGCGAGGAGGACCGGCACCGGGTGCCGTCCTGCGTCGAACCGGTGCCGGCGGACGAGGTCGCCGCCCGGGCCGACGCGTTGATCAGCGTCGGCGGCGACGGCACCATGCTGGGTGCGCTGCGCTCCGCCATCCGCGACCCGAAGCCGGTGCTCGGCGTACACCTGGGGCATCTGGGGTTTCTCGTCGAGATCGAGCCGCCGGAACTGCCCGACGCGCTGAGCCGGCTGCTGTCGAAGGACTTCACCATCGAGTCGCACGCCTGCCTGGCGTGCGACGTGTGCGGGGACGACGTCGTGGCGTTCAACGACATCGCGCTGGTGCGCCAGCCCGGGTCCGGCTTCGTCAGCGTCACCCTCGCCATCGACGGTCAGCAGTACGGCTACTACCGCAGCGACGCCGTGGTGGTCAGCACCCCGGTCGGCTCGACGGCCTACAGCTACGCCGCCGGTGGTCCACTGATCTCCCCCGCCGCCGACTCGGTGGTGATCACGCCGTCGGCGCCGATGGCCGGCATTTCCCGGTCGGTGGTGCTCTCGGCGGACGAAAAGATTCGGCTGGAGATCCGACCCGACTCGTCGCCGGTCGTGGTGGAGATGGACGGGCTGGTGTTCCGCGACGCGGCGACGGATGGGGCCGTGGACATCACGTACCGCCGCAACGCCGGCCTGGTGGTCCGTTTCGACCCGCTGCGCTACCAGGAGCGCAACCAGCTGAAGATGACCTTGCTCGACCTGCCGTTCCTCCCCGAACAGCTCCGCGAGCTGCTCCCCGAGGAGTTACGCCGACGCACCCAACAGGAAATCCCCCCACCCTGCTAACCCACCCCACCCCTTTACCCGGGTGATCAAGAGGTTTGCGTCATGACACGCCGCCCGACGTGACTCAAACCTCTTGATCAACTGGGTAAGCCGGGGTCCGGGGTTAGGCGGTTAGGGCTTGGTCTACCAGGGCTTTGGCTTCTTCCTGGATCTTCTTGAGGTGGTCGGGGCCCTGGAAGGACTCGGCGTAGATCTTGTAGACGTCCTCGGTGCCGGACGGGCGCGCGGCGAACCAGCCGGACTTCGTGCTGACCTTGAGGCCACCGATCGGGGCGTTGTTGCCGGGGGCGGTGGTCAGCGTCGCGGTGATCGGCTCGCCGGCAAGCTCGGTGGCGGTGACCTGGTCCGGCGAGAGCTTGCCGAGCACGGCCTTCTGCTCCCGAGTGGCCGGGGCGTCGATCCGGGCGTACGAGGGCGCGCCGAACCTCTCGGCCAGCTCCGCCCAGTGCTCGCTGGGGCTGCGCCCGGTGGTGGCCAGGATCTCGGAGGCGAGCAGGCAGAGTAGCAGGCCGTCCTTGTCGGTGGTCCAGGTGGAACCGTCTCGGCGTAGGAACGACGCCCCCGCGCTCTCCTCACCGCCGAAGCCGACCGCGCCGTCGAGCAGGCCGGGCACGAACCACTTGAAGCCGACCGGCACCTCCAGCAGCGGCCGACCCAGGTCCGCGGCGACCCGGTCGATCATCGACGAGGAGACCAGCGTCTTGCCCACCGCGGCGTCCGGACCCCATTCGGTACGGGTACGGAACAGGTGACCGATCGCCACCGCCAGGTAGTGGTTGGGGTTCATCAGGCCGGCGTCCGGGGTGACGATGCCGTGCCGGTCGGCGTCCGCGTCGTTGCCGGTGGAGATCTGGTAGTCGGCGCGGGCGGCGATCAGTGACGCCATCGCGTTGGGCGAGGAGCAGTCCATCCGGATCTTGCCGTCGCCGTCCAGGGTCATGAACCGCCAGGTCGGATCGACCGTCGGGTTGACCACGGTCAGGTCCAGGCGGTGCCGCTCGGCGATCTCACCCCAGTACGCCACGCTGGCCCCGCCCAGTGGGTCCGCGCCGATCCGGACCCCGGCATCGCGGATGGCGTCGACGTCGATCGCCGAGGGCAGGTCGTCGACGTAGTGGGCGAGGAAGTCGTACTCCCCGGTGGTGTCGGCGGCCCGAGCACGCGCGTAGGTGATCCGACGGACCTCCTTGAGCCCGGCGGCGAGGATGGCGTTGGCCCGGTCCTGGATCCACCTGGTGACGTCGGTGTCGGCCGGCCCGCCGTTGGTGGGGTTGTACTTGAAACCGCCGTCGTCGGGCGGGTTGTGCGACGGGGTGATGACGATGCCGTCGGCGAGCCCGCTGGTGCGGCCCCGGTTGTGGGTGAGGATCGCGTGCGACAGCGCCGGCGTGGGGGTGTAGCCGTCGCGGCTGTCCAAAAGCACGGTGACCCCGTTGGCGGCGAGCACCTCCAGGGCGTCCACCGCGGCCGGCGCGGAGAGCGCGTGGGTGTCGCGGGCGAGGAAGAGCGGCCCGTCCAGGCCCTGCTCCCGCCGGTAGTCGCAGAGCGCCTGGGTGACCGCGAGGATGTGGTCGGAGTTGAACGCGTTGCGCAGGCTGGAGCCGCGGTGCCCGGAGGTGCCGAAGGAGACCTGCTGCGCCGGGTCCGTGGGATCCGGATGCTCGGCGTAGTAGGCGGTCACCAGGCGCGGCACGTCGACCAGGTCGGCGGGCTCGGCGGGCTGGCCGGCACGGGGGTGGGTCACTGCGGGATCCTCCTCGGGGAGTACGGGTCGGTCACGGCTCGACCTTCTGGCCCTTGCCGATCACCACGATGCCGTTGTCGGAGACGGTGTAGCGCTGCCGGTCCTTCTCCAGGTCGACGCCGATCTCTGCGCCCTCCGGGACGAACACGTTCTTGTCCAGGATCGCCCGCCGGACCACCGCGTGCCGGCCGATCTCCACACCCTCCATCAGCACCGAGCCCTCGACGTGCGCCCACGAGTGCACCCGCACCTTCGGCGAGACGATCGAGTTTTCCACCAGCGAACCGGAGATCACCACGCCCGGGGAGACCATCGAGCCGACCGCCCGGCCGACCCGCTCACCCCACTGGTGGACGAATTTCGCCGGCGGCCACGGCGGCTGCTCGGTGTAGATCGGCCAGTCGAAGTTGTACATGTTGAACACGGGGTGCACGTTGATCAGATCCATGTGGGCGTCGTAGAACGAGTCGAGCGTCCCCACGTCACGCCAGTAGCCGCGGTCGCGGTCGGTGCTGCCCGGCACCTCGTTGTCGCGGAAGTCGTAGACGTTGGCCTCGCCCCGCTCGACGAGCATCGGGATGATGCTGCCGCCCATGTCGTGCTTGCTGGTCTTGTCTTCGGCGTCGCGCTCGACCGCCTCGCAGAGCGCCCGGGTGGTGAAGACGTAGTTGCCCATCGAGGCGTAGATCTCGTTCGGCGCGTCGGGCAGACCGACCGCGTCGGTGGGCTTCTCGCGGAACGCCCGGATCCGCTTGCCGTCCTCGCCGACCTCGATGACGCCGAACTGGTCGGCCATCGACAGCGGCTGGCGGATGCCGGCGACGGTCACCGCGGCGCCGGAGGCGATGTGGTCCTCGACCATCTGCCGGGGGTCCATGCGGTAGATGTGGTCGGCGCCGAAGACGATCACGTAGTCAGGCTGCTCGTCGTTGATGAGGTTGAAGCTCTGGTAGATGGCGTCGGCCGAGCCGGCGAACCACCACGGGCCGCGACGCTGCTGCGCGGGCACCGGGGTGACGTAGTTGCCGAGCAGCGTGGACATCCGCCAGGTCTTGGTGATGTGTCGGTCGAGGGAGTGGGACTTGTACTGGGTCAGCACGACGATCTTGAGATAGCCGGCGTTGGCCAGGTTGGAGAGGACGAAGTCGACCATGCGGTACATCCCGCCGAACGGGACGGCCGGCTTGGCCCGATCCGTGGTGAGTGGCATCAGGCGCTTGCCCTCACCACCCGCCAGGACGATCGCGAGCACCTTGGCAGCCATGCCCCGACGCTATCCACCCTCGCCCCACTTCACCACTCGTACGGGGAGTCTTCTGCACTAGGGTGCGGGGTCATGACGGAACCCACCCCGCTGCGCGTCGATCTGCTCACCCGCGAGTACCCGCCGGAGGTCTACGGCGGTGCCGGGGTGCACGTCGAGTACCTGGCCCGGGAGTTGCGCCGCCTCACCGACGTCCGCGTGCACTGCTTCGGTCTGCCGCGCAGCGAGCCGGGCGTCACCGCGTACGCCGAACCGCCCGGCCTGACCGGCGCGAACGCCGCGCTGCGCACGATGGGCGTGGATCTGGAGATGGCCGCCGGCGCGGCCGGCACCGACGTGGTGCACAGCCACACCTGGTACGCGAACATGGCCGGCCACACCGCGAAGCTGCTGCACGGGGTGCCGCACGTGGTGACCGCGCACAGCCTGGAGCCGCTGCGGCCGTGGAAGGCCGAGCAGCTCGGCGGCGGTTACGCGCTCTCGTCCTGGATCGAGCGCACCGCCATGGAGGCCGCCGACGCCGTGATCGCGGTCAGTGGGGGGATGCGCAACGACGTGCTGACCGCCTACCCGCAGATCGACCCGTCCCGGGTCCGGGTGGTCTACAACGGCATCGACACCATCCAGTACGCCCCGGACTCCGGCACCGACGTGCTGGACCGGCTCGGTGTCGACCCGTCCCGACCCAGCGTGGTCTACGTGGGCAGGATCACCCGGCAGAAAGGGCTGCCCTACCTGCTGCGGGCCGCCCGGGAGCTGCCGGCGGACACCCAGCTCGTGCTCCTCGCCGGCGCGCCGGACACGGCCGAGATCGCCGCCGAGGTGGAGGAGTTGGTCGCCGAGTTGCGGGCCAACCGCTCCGGCGTGGTCTGGGTGGCGGAGATGCTGCCCAAGCCGGAGGTGATCCAGGTGCTCACGCACGCCACCGTCTTCGCCTGCCCGTCGATCTACGAGCCGATGGGCATCGTCAATCTGGAGGCGATGGCCTGCGAGACGGCGGTGGTGGCGACCGCGACGGGTGGCATTCCCGAGGTCGTGTCCGACGGCGAGACGGGCCTGCTGGTGCCGATCGAGCAGGTCAGCGACGGGTCGGGGACCCCGTTGGAGCCGGAGAAGTTCGTCGCCGACCTGGCGTCGGCGATCAACACGCTGCTCGCCGACCCGGCGCGTACCGCCCGGTTCGGTCAGGCCGGTCGGCGGCGCGCCGTGGAGCACTTCTCCTGGGACGCCATCGCCCGGCAGACGCTCGACATCTACCGCTCGCTGCTGGTGCAGGGGGCCTGACGGAGAATGCCGCTGGACCGGCCGCCTAGAGCAGGCTGCCCAGCCACAGGCCGAGCGCGGCCACCACGAGGCTGGCGCAGAGACTGCCGAGCACGTTGAAGGCCTCGACGGCGGCGTTCTTGCGCAGCAGCCCCAGGGAGTGCCATTCCTCGGTGGAGAAGGTGGTGTACGCGCCGAGGAAGCCGACGCCGACGATCGTGGCGAAGTCCTGTGCGCCGCCGGCGGTGTGTTTCACCGCGTAGCCGGTGACGATGCCGAGCACGAAGGCGCCGGAGACATTGATCAGGAAGGTGCTCGCCGGGAAGGCCTTGCTGGGCCCGTTGACCCGCGCGCTCCACCACGGCTTCACCAGCGCGTCCACCCCGGCTCGGGACAGCGCACCCAGGCCGCCGGCCAGGAACACTCCGATGCCCACCCACATCACGCGCCCCTTCCCGCCGGGTGCCCCACCCGCAGTTCCGCCAGACGGGCGCCGAGCGCCGCCGCGATCACCCCACCGACGATGGACACGACGAGGTAGGTGATGCCAATTGCGCTGCGCCGCGCCCCGATCAGCTGGTCAGCCTCGACGATGAAGTGCGACCAGGTCGTGAACCCGCCGATGAGTCCGGTCGACAGAAACGGCTTGCCCCACGGCCCCGGCAGCCGGTGTGCCGCGAGAAGCGTCGTCACGGCGCCGAGAGCGAAGGCGCCCACCATGTTGATCACGAAGGTGACCCAGGGGAAGTCAGGTGGCGTGGACGGCGCGAGGCCGAGCCCCAGCAGCTAACGCAGGGTGGCGCCGATGCCACCGCCGACGACGATGGCGAGGATTGTCATTCGCCCATTCACTCACCGTCGCCCTCCACCGACACCCGGGCTGGGCAGCCCTCATCCGTACGGTCGACACCCCCGCCTGGTCGTCCCGACGCCGTTCGACGCCGGTCAGATCGCCGTTCCGGGCGGAGACTTGAGCAGGGACGTCGCCTGAGCGGGATGACCACCGTGCCCGTTGCGGAGCGCGCTGGCCGCGATGCGGATGAGGTCGATGTTGACCCCGGCGGCGCCACTGGGGTCGTCCACCTTCAGTTTCACGTCGAGGCTCACCACCGTTTCGCCCCAGCCCCGCGCCTCGATGTTGAGGTGCGCCACCTTCTGTGACCGCAGGTGCGGCAGGTACCCGAGCGGAGCCATTTCGACCTTGTCGGCGTCCGGCAGGGCGTTGAGCTTGGACTGCTTCTTGGTGTTGGGGTTCTCGACAAGGTTGCGGAAGTCCTCGGTGCCGCCCAGATTGACCTGGTAGGAGCTGACCAGCGTGAGGCCCCGCTCCTGGAGCAGCCGCAGCAGCGCGTTGTGCACCACCGAGGTGCCGAACTGGCTGGCCAGGTCATCTCCGAGCAGCGGCAGACCGGCCGCCTCGAACCTGCTCATCACCTGCGGATCGCGGGCGATCGGGTCGGCGGTGGTGTTGATGAAGGCGACGCCCGCGCTGCACGCCGCCTCGGCGTACGCCCGGGCGATCTCCGGTCGGCCGCTCGGCGCCGAGTAGAGCAGCACCTCCGCCCCGGCCAGCGCCGCCGCCACCCGGTCCACCCCGGTCGCGTCGACAAGCCCCTCGGTGACAGGGACATCTGCCGCGGGCAGGTCGCAGTCGAGCCGGGGGAAATTGTTGGGCGGCAGGAAGATCGCCTCGGTCAGGTCCCTGCCGATCTTCTCCGGGGAGGTGGCGAAGGCCGCGACGAACTCGATGTCGCCGACTGCGAGCCCGTCGACGGTCGGCCTGCGGACGCCCACCAGAGTGCCGTTGTGGCGGTGGAGCGCGATGCCCTGCACCAGCGCCGAGGTGTTGTTGCCGACACCCACTACCGCGACTTTCACCCGCTTGATCATGGCCGGAGGCTACGTCACGCCAGCCACGCCGGAAAGATCCGGACAACTTCGGGGAAACTGCTGTGTCAGCAAGCGTTGAGGCAGCAGTTTCCCTGAAAGTGCGCAAATCTTGACGCGAGCGCGCGGATCGTGACTCGCGCCGCGAGGGCAGGGAGGGACAGGCGTGCTTGCCCGCGCGCGAACGGATCTCGCGCAGTAGGTTGGCGGGGTGACAGGACGGTTCCCGATCGAAGACGTCTCCCCCGTCGTCTCGTGCGGGCGGTACCCGGCCAAGGCGGTGGTCGACGAACCGGTCCCGGTGTCGGCCCGCGCCTACCGGGAGGGGCACGACGCGCTCGGCTGCAATGTGGTCTGGACGGGTCCGGACGGCGAAGCCCGTCCGTTCACCCGGATGCGCCCCGGCGAGCCCGGCCAGGACCGGTGGCACGCCACGATCCGACCGGACGCCGTCGGCTCCTGGTCCTTCGCCGTCGAGGCGTTCCAGGACCCGTACCTGACCTGGCAGAACGCGGTGACCAAGAAGATCGCCGCCGGGCAGGGGCCGGAGGACCTGGCCAACGACCTGGCCGAGGGCGCGCGGGTGCTCGCCGCCGCCCGGGACCTCGTCCCGACCGCCGACCGGCCCCGGGTCGCCGATGCCCTCACCGCGCTGGTCGAGACCGACCTGCCGCTGCCGCAGCGGGTCGACCCGGCGCTGGCGCTGGCCGACCTGCTCTGGGAGCACCCGGTGCGGGAGCTGGTCACCACCGGTGACACACACTCGATCTGGGTTGACCGCAAGCGGGCGCTCTACTCGGCGTGGTACGAGTTCTTCCCCCGCTCCGAGGGGGCGGTGGGTGGCCGCTCCGGCACCTTCGCCACCGCCACCGACCGGCTGCCGGGCGTGGCCGCGATGGGCTTCGACGTGCTCTACCTGCCGCCGATCCACCCGATCGGTCGGGTCAACCGCAAGGGCCGCAACAACGCGCTCACCGCCGGGCCGACCGACGTGGGCTCACCGTGGGCGATCGGCGCCGCCGAGGGCGGCCACGACACCATCCACCCCGACCTGGGTACGCGGGCGGACTTCCGCGCCTTCATCGAGGCGGCGGCGGCGCAGGGCCTGGAGGTCGCGATGGACCTGGCGTTGCAGTGCGCGCCGGACCACCCGTGGGTCACCGAGCACCCGGAGTGGTTCACCACCCGGGCCGACGGCAGCATCGCGTACGCGGAGAACCCGCCGAAGAAATACCAGGACATCTACCCGGTCAACTTCGACAACGACCCGGAGGGCATCCGGGCCGAGGTGCTGCGGGTCGTGCTGCACTGGGTCGGCGAGGGCATCCGGATCTTCCGGGTGGACAACCCGCACACCAAGCCGTTCGACTTCTGGCACTGGTTGATCGCCGAGGTGAAGACTTTCGACCCGGACGTGCTGTTCCTGGCCGAGGCGTTCACCCGGCCGGCCATCATGCACGGCCTCGGCAAGATCGGCTTCACGCAGTCGTACACCTATTTCACCTGGCGCACGACGGCCGCCGAGATGCGGGAGTACTGCGAGGAGCTGGTCGAGTCGGCCGACCACATGCGGCCGAACTTCTGGCCGAACACGCCGGACATCCTGCACGAGTCGTTGCAGCACGGCGGCCCGCCGATGTTCAAGATCCGGGCGGTGCTGGCCGCGCTGCTCTCCCCGTCCTGGGGCATGTACGCCGGTTTCGAGCTGTTCGAGCACGTGGCCCGGCCGGGCGCCGAGGAATACCTGGACAACGAGAAGTACGAGCTGCGCCCCCGGGACTGGGCCGGCGCCGAGGCGCAGGGCCGTTCGCTGGCACCGTTCCTCACCACCCTCAACCGGGTACGCCGTGACAACCCGGCCCTGCACCAGCTTCGTAACCTGCGCTTCCACGAGATCGACAACCCGGCGTTGCTCTGCTGGTCGAAGCACGACCCGGAGACCGGCAACACGGTCATCGTGATCTGCTCGTTCGACTCGCGCGAGGTGCAGTGGGGCAACACCACCCTCGACATGCCGGCGCTGGGCTTCGACTGGCACGAGCGGTTCACAGTGCACGACGAGCTGACCGGCACCAGCTACGACTGGGGTCAACGCAACGCGGTGCGACTCGACCCGTACCTGCAACCGGCTCACGTGCTGACTGTGCGTCGGCCGGCCCCGCCGACCGAGCCGCAGCTGGCGGGCGCCGAGCCGGCGGACCTCACCGTCGCCGAGGTGCCGGACGACCTGTCCGGCGGCACCGCACCGACAGCTCCCGCGCCGACAACTCCTGCACCGACACCTCCCGCGCCGACAGCTCCCGTTCCGACTCCGCCCCGCCGGTCGGGCCCGGTACCGACCCCGCCGCGCCGATCGGCGACCCGCCCGCCCGCCTCCGCACCGACCGACGCCGCCCCGAAGGACGCCCGATGGACCAGCTGATCTCCGGCGCGACGCACGACCCGCACGCGCTGCTCGGCGCGCACCCCGCCGATTCCTCGACGACGATCCGCACGATGCGCCGGGGCGCCGGCGACGTGGTGCTGCTCGTCGGCGACGAGCGACACCCGATGAAGCGGGTGCACGACGTGGGCGTCTTCGAGACCCAGGTCGAGGGCACAGTGCTCGACTACCGGGTGGAGGTCGACGGCACCGCGCACGACGACCCGTACCGCTATCCGCCGACGCTCGGCGAGCTGGACCTGCACCTGATCGGCGAGGGCCGGCACGAGCGACTGTGGGACGCCCTGGGCGCACGGGTCTTCGACGAGGGCGTGGCGTTCAGCGTGTGGGCGCCCAACGCCGGCGGGGTCCGGGTGGTCGGCGACTTCACCGGCTGGGGGCCCGACGACGGCTGGCCGATGCGCTCGCTCGGCTCCAGCGGCGTGTGGGAACTGTTCGTCCCCAACGCCCGTGTCGGAGCCCGCTACAAGTACCGGGTGCTGGGCGCCGACGGGCAGTGGCGGGACAAGGCCGACCCCCTGGCCGCGTACGCGGAGGTGCCCCCGGCCACCGCCTCGGTGGTGCACCACTCGACGTACCGGTGGAACGACGCGGACTGGCTGGCCCGACGGGCCGAGCGGCAGCCGCACCAGGAGCCGATGAGCGTCTACGAGGTGCACCTCGGTTCGTGGCGGCCCGGGCTGAGCTACCGCGAGCTGGCAGCCCAGCTCACCGCGTACGTCACCGAGCTGGGCTTCACGCATGTGGAGTTCCTGCCGGTGATGGAGCACCCGTTCGGCGGCTCCTGGGGTTACCAGGTCACCGGCTACTACGCGCCGACCTCCCGCTTCGGTGACCCGGACGAGTTCCGGCACCTGGTCGACCGGCTGCACGCCGCGGGCATCGGCGTGATCCTGGACTGGGTGCCCGCGCACTTCCCCAAGGACGAGTGGGCCCTCGGCCGCTTCGACGGCACCCCGCTCTACGAGCACCCCGATCCGCGCCGTGGCGAACACCCCGACTGGGGTACGTACGTCTTCGACTTCGGCCGCAACGAGGTACGCAACTTCCTGGTCGCCAACGCGCTCTACTGGTGCGACCAGTTCCACGTCGACGGGCTGCGGGTGGACGCCGTCGCCTCGATGCTCTACCTGGACTACTCCCGCAACCCCGGCGAGTGGGCCCCCAACCAGTACGGCGGCCGGGAGAACCTGGAGGCCATCGCGCTCATGCAGGAGGTGAACGCGACCGTCTACAAGCACCACGCCGGGGTCGTCATGATCGCCGAGGAGTCCACCGCCTGGCCGGGTGTCACCAGCTCGACGGCCGAGGGCGGGCTGGGCTTCGGGTTCAAGTGGAACATGGGCTGGATGCACGACACCCTGCTCTACACCTCGAAGGACCCGATCTACCGCCAGCACCACCACCACCAGCTCACCTTCTCCCTGGCGTACGCCTGGAGCGAGAACTACGTGCTGCCGATCAGCCACGACGAGGTGGTGCACGGCAAGGGCTCGCTGGCCGGCAAGATGCCCGGCGACACCTGGCAGCGGCTGGCGAACGTGCGGGCGCTGTTGGCGTACATGTGGGCGCACCCGGGCAAGCAGCTGCTCTTCATGGGCTCGGAGCTGGCCGACGACCGGGAGTGGAGCGAGGAGCGCGGCCTCGACTGGTACCTGCTGCACGACCCGGCCCGCGCCGGTGTGCAGCGCCTCGTCGCCGACCTCAACCGCGTCTACCGGGACACTCCGGCGCTCTGGGCACAGGACACCGAGCCGGCCGGGTTCCGGTGGATCGCCGGCGACGACGTCGCCAACAACGCCGTGTCGTTCGTGCGGATCGCCCCGGACGGCTCGACCCTGGTCTGCGTGGCGAACTTCTCCGCCCAGCCGCTGCACGACTACCGGATCGGGTTGCCGGCCGGCGGGACGTGGCAGGAGGTGCTCAACACCGACGCGCACCACTACGGCGGGTCGGGGGTGGGCAACCTGGGGGCGGTGCACGCCGAGGACGTGCCGTGGCACGGGATGGTCGCCTCCGCGGCCCTCCAGGTGCCACCGCTCGGTGCCGTCTGGCTCCGCCAGGGCTGAGCAGGGTCACCTCGACTGCCTGCTCCGTCAGTGCTTCAGGTGCTCGTTCAGGTCGGCGATGGCCCGGGGTGGGCAATACGCCGTTCCCCCGAAACGTCGAGACGCCCCGGGGGAACGGCGCGGCTCAGAGCCGGGTGATCCGGACGGCGTCGGCTACGACGTACCCCTGGGTGCTGGTCCAGCGGCTGACCCCGACGACCTGGCGCGTCCCCGCGGCGAAGTCGTAGGTGCCCAGCACCCGCCACTGGCCGCCGCCGGTGCGCTGGTCGACGGAGGCCGTCACGGTTCCGTTCGCGGTGGCCACCAGGTGCGGCGTGGCGCTGTTGTAGCCGGGGTCCGCCGGGTACCAGACCTCGACCCGGTACGAGCCGGCGGCGGGCAGCGTCGCGCTGAACCAGGCCGGGTCGCTGACCGCCTGCGGCGCGGCGAATCGGTAGTTCGTGCCGTACCGCGTGGTGAGGTACGACGACGTGCCCCAGGTGGTGGCGGCGGTGAAGCCACCAGCGGTGGTGTTGTCCACGATCACGCTGAACGTGCCGCCGCTGCCGGTGACGACCCGCGCGTTGCTGGCCGGGCTCTCGTGGTGCAGCCGGTCCAGGGCGGTCACCAGGTACCGGTAGGTCGAGCCCGCCGCGGCGGTGGCATCGGTGAACGTCCCGGTGCTGCCAGACGCGCGCACCGTGCCGAGCAGGTTGCGGGCGTCGGCCAGGTCGCAGGGGTCGACCGCGCCGTCACCGGGCAGTCGGTACACGGCGTACTCGGCGGTGCTTCCGGTTCCGCCACGCTGCCAGTTCACTGTCACACCGCCGGTGCCGCGTACCGCCGAGGTGAGGTTCGGCGCGGCGGGCGCTGAGCCACCCACGCCGGCCGGTGCCAGGGCGGGCCTGCGGTAGTGGTCGGTCGCCACCCGGGAGACGGCACCGATGCGGTCGGCGCGTACGTCCTTGGCGCTGAAGTGGATGTCGCCGAGGATCCGGGGGTAGGTGCGGTTGAGGGTCAGGTGGTCGGTCAGTTCGGTCGGGTCCTGCCAGGCGGCGTCCTGCCCCGATGCCCCGGCGCGGTAGGTGGCCTGCCCGACGAGCAACTGCACGTTGGTGCCGGTGACGGTCTCCGACCACCAGCGGACCAGTTCCGCGTAGTCGGCCGCGGGGTGGCCGATCTGCCAGTAGATCTGCGGGGCGATGTAGTCGATCCAGCCCTGCTTCACCCAGCGTCGGGTGTCGGCGTAGATGGCGTCGTACGACTGGAGGCCGGTGGTGCGCGAGCCGAGCGGGTCGGTGCCGGCGTTGCGCCAGATTCCGAACGGGCTCACGCCGAGCTTCACCCACGGCTTCGCCGCACGGATCCTGGCACTCATCTCCTGCACCAGCAGGTTGACGTTGTTGCGCCGCCAGTCGGCGATGGTGCTGAAGCCGGCGCCGTACTGGGCGTAGGTGGCCTGGTCGGGGAAGCCCCCACCGCTGCCCGGGTACGGGTAGAAGTAGTCGTCCCAGTGCACCGCGTCGATGTCGTAGCGGCTGACGGCGTCCATCATGGCGGTCTGCACGAAGGCCCGGACGGCGGGGATGCCGGGGTTGTAGTAGAGCTGGCCGTTGTAGGCGACGGCCCAGCCCGGATTCTTCCGGGCCGGGTGGCTGGCGGCCAGTCTGGTGAGGTCGGTGTGGGTCGCGACCCGGTACGGGTTGAACCAGGCGTGGAACTCCAGGTTGCGGGCGTGCGCCTCGGCCACCATGAAGGCCAGCGGGTCGTAGCCGGGGTTGCCGCCCTGGGTTCCGGTGAGCCACTGCGACCACGGCTCGTACGTCGACGGCCAGAACGCGTCGGCGGCGGGGCGGATCTGCACGACGACGGCGTTCATCCGACGCTGCCTGGCCAGGTCGAGCCAACCCCGGTACTCCGCCTGCTGGGCGGCGGCGGTGAGCCCGGTGCGGCTGGGCCAGTCGATGTTGGCCACGCTGGCCATCCACATGCCCCGGAACTGCCGCTTCGGGGTGGCCGGATCGGTCACGCAGGCCGCCTGGGCGGCCACCGGCACGGTGTCCGGCGGGGAGGCGGGGGCCGCTGCTGCGCCGAGCATCAGCGCCGCTACCAGCGCCAGGCCTGAAAAATATCGATAGCAGTCTCTGGACATGAAGAGATTTTCAACGTTGCCCGACTGTTGTGCAAGTAACCTTCACGACGGCGACGTCGAACGGTCAGACCAGCCCGGCGTCGCGCAACAGCTTCCACAACCCCGCGCCGTCGGGTGCGGAGAGCCACTTCTGCCCCACCGGTCCCGCCGACGACGAGCCGGCCGGGGCGGGCAGGCTACCGGCCAGCACCGACTGCGTCGGCGAGAGCCGACGGATCGCCACCCCGGCGACGTTCTCCGGGTGGGCGGCGGCGAACTCGCGGTAGATCTCCTGGTCGTGCTGCCCGTCGTCGCCGACCAGCAGCCACTTCACGTCGGGAAACTCCTTGGCCATCCGGGCCAGGGTGACCCGCTTGTGCTCCCGCCCGCTGCGGAACCACCGGTCGGCGGTCGGCCCCCAGTCGGTGAGCAGCAGCGGCCCGGCCGGGTAGAGGTGCCGGGACAGGAACCGGGTCAGCGTCGGTGCCACGTTCCACGCGCCCGTGGAGAGGTAGAAGACCGGGGCGCCGGGGTGTCCGGTGACGAGCCGCTCGTAGAGCACGGCCATGCCGGGCACGGCGTTGCGGGCGTGCTCATCGAGCACGAACGTGTTCCACGCGGCGAGCAGCGGCCGGGGCAGCGCGGTCACCATCACCGTGTCGTCGATGTCGGAGATGATGCCGAACTTGACCTCCGGGTCGAGGATGCGCACCGGCGCGTCGACCGGCTCGGCGTCCGGCACGCTGAGCCGGACGGTGCCCCAGCCCGGTCGCAGGTCGGCCTCGACCAGGGTGTCGACGAAGCCGCTGCGGTCTGCCTGCGTCTCGTGCCGCACCCCACCGGCCTCGATGGTCACTGTGACGTGCTTGTTGGGCAGCGTGGTGAAGCTGCGCCAGCCGCGGACCTTGTCCAGCCGACCCCGCTGGCGGGTGTCCGGACGGCCCAGCAGGACCCGGCACATCACCCGCACCCAGCCCGGCGCGCCATAGCCGGTGTACGCGACGATGTTGACCCGCCACCCTGTGCGCCGCAGCCGACGCTGGACGAGCTCGTGCACGGCGTCCTCGATCCGCGCGGCTCGGTGCAGGTTCGGAACGGCCAACTGGCCGGCGGGAGTGGGTGGCACGCGCCAACCCTGCCACACGCCGTCAGCCACGGCCACGTGAGCCGTCCCGGCTGCGCCGATCCACCCCGGCGACCCCGCCGAACGTGAAACACTCCGTCCGGACGACGACGGGGGCGTGGTCGTGTCAGATCTGGAGCAGCACCGTGGGCGATGGCGCCCGCGACTCGACCGGCCGGCGCTCGTCGCGCTGCTGTTCGGGCTGGCTGGTGTCGTCTACCGGCTGGTCCTGACCCTGTTCACGGTGCCGGTGTCGAACAGCGACGAGGCAACCTTCGGTCTCGCCGCGCTGCACATCGGGCAGGGCCGGGAACGCCCGGTCTTCCTCTACGGCCAGCACTACATGGGGATGCTGGAGTCGTACCTGGCCGCTCCCCTGCTGGCGGTGGCCGGGCCGAGCTGGCCGGTGCTGCGGTTGCCGATGCTCGCGCTGTACGCGCTGTTCCTCTACCTGATCCACCGGCTGACCCGCCGGCTCTGCACACCCTGGTTCGCCACCTTCGTCGTGGGCCTGCTCGCGCTCGGCGGAGAGCGGGTGGTCCGCGACCAGATCACGGTGGTCGGTGGCCGGCCCGAGGTGAAGCCCGCGGTGCTGCTGATACTGCTGATCACCGTGGGGTTGGCCGCCGGCACGGTTCGCCGCCGACGGCTCGCGGTCGCGGTGTTCGGCCTGCTCGTCGGGTTGGCCGTCTGGTCCGACTGGCTGATCCTGCCGTACCTGGCGGTGGCCGGGCTCGCCCTGGTGTGGGCGGTGCGGCGGGAACTGCTCGGCTGGTCCGGCCTGCTGCTGGTGGTGGGGGCCGTCGTCGGGGTAGCGCCGATGATTCTCGACAACCTGCGGGCCGGGCCCGGTGAGGACTCGCTGTCGGTGTTCCGCGAGGTCAGCACCAAGGCCGGGCCGGTGCCGCCGTGGTCGGACCGGATCCGGGGCGGTCTGCTGGAGGGGGTACCGCTGGCGCACGGGCTCTGCCCGGTGGGCGGCTGCGGCCGGTGGCAACAGTGGTTCGGCGTGTTGTATCCGGTGCTGCTGGTGGTCGGCGCGGTGGTCGCGGTGCTCGCGTACCGTCGCGCGGCTGCGGCGCCGCGCGGGGAGCGGGTCGGGCCGGTCGTGCAGCTCGCGCTGGTCGCCGGTGCCGCGTTGACCCTGCTGTCGTACGTGCGCAGCCCGCTCGCCGCGACCAGCCCGCTGGACAACGCCCGGTACCTGTCGGTGCTGCAACTGTCGCTGCCGGCGGTGCTCTGGCCGCTGTGGGTCGCGGCGGTGGCCTGCTGGCGGGGCACGGTCGGGGCGCTCGGCCGGCTCACCGGCGCGCTGTCCACCGCGGTGCTGGCCGCGCTGACCGTGACCACGGTGGTGATCACCGTGCTCTTCGCGGCCACCGGCACCGCCGCGTCGCGGACCGAGGAGCGCGGGGCCCGGGAGTTGGCCGCCGCGCTGCGCGCTGACGGACCCCACGAGGTGTACGGGGACTACTGGACCTGCAACCGGTTGATCTTCAGCACGGATGAGACGGTGGTCTGCGGGGTGCTCGACGGCGACCTGTCCCCCGGGCAGAACCGCTACCGGCCGTACTGGCGGCAGGTCGGGCGGGCCGAACGACCGGGGTACGTGGTGGAGGTCGACTCGCCGATGGATCGGCGGCTGCGCCAGCTGCTCGCCGACCGTGCCGACACCGCACCCGTACGCGAGGTCGGCGGCTATCGCGTGTACCACCCCGACACCCCGGTACGACCCTGGCGGTAGCGACGGGTCGTACGCTGGCCGGGCCGGCGCGTGGGGCGCCGCCGTCGCGCCCGTCGAGGAGAACCATGCTCATCCTGCTGCCGCCCTCGGAGGGGAAGGCCGACGCCGGCACCGGGCGGCGCTGGGCCCCGGACCGGGTCTCGCTGCCCGAGCTGAACCCGGCCCGTGAGCGGGTGCTGGACGCCCTGGTGGCGCTCTGCGCCGGGCCGGACGAGGAGGCCGCGCGGGCCGCGCTCGGGCTCAGCGAAGGCCAACGCGGCGAACTGTGGCGCAACGCCCGGCTGCGGGAGGCGGCCACCGCGCCCGCCGAGCGGCTCTACACCGGGGTGCTCTACGAGGCATTGGACCTGGCCTCGCTGCCGGTTGCGGCGCAGCGCGCCGCCCGCCGGTCGATCATGATCAGTTCCGGGCTGTGGGGCGCGGTCCGGCTGGCCGACCGGATCCCCCCGTACCGCTGCCCCATCGGCGCTCGCCTGCCGGGCGTCGGGGCGTTGTCCGCGTACTGGCGTCGGGAGCTGACGCCGGTGTTGGACGCCGCCGGTAAGGGTCCGGTGCTGGACCTGCGCTCCGGCGCGTACGCGGCCACCTGGACGCCGCGCGGGCCGCTGGCCGAGCGGACCGTCACCGTGCGGGTGCTGCACGAGCGGGAGGTGGACGGCGTACCGGTCCGGTCGGTGGTGAGCCACTTCAACAAGGCGACCAAGGGGCGGCTGGTCCGCGACCTGCTCGTCGCCGGCGCCCGACCGCGCACCGCCGACGAGCTGGTCGGCACGCTGGGCGAGCTGAAGCACACCGTCGTCGAGCAGACCAGCGCGCCCGGCCGGGTACGGCAGGTCGATCTGGTGGTCACCGACCTCTAGCAGTTCCGGCAGCCGCAAGATTTGCTCAAGGCTGGGCCGGAGGAGTTCCGTAACGGCGACGCAGGGACCACGGTAGGGGAACCCAGACTCCGGCAAGGGAGCCTTCGTTGACCCTCGAACCCGCCCTGCTCGACCGACCCCGGTCCCCGGCACCGTCCTCTCCGTTGGACTGGCTGACCCTGGGCGACGCGTTCGAGGCTGCCTGCCTGCTGCGCTGCACACCGCCGCCGACCGCGGCCCGGCCGGGCGCGGCACGCCTGGCGCACGCCCCCGGCGTGGAGTTCAACCGGGAGGACGCCGCACAGCGCACCCGGCAACTGCTCGCCCGGCTGGACATCCCGGTGACCCACGAGGTCGTCGTGGGCGGTCTGCGCCGCCGCTACGAGCTGCACCGGCTCTGGGTGCCGCAGGAGCACCGGGAGGCGTACACCCGGGTGTTGGACGCAGGCTGGTGGCAGGGGCGGCGTGAGCTGCTCGGCGGGCCGCTGCCCGGTGCCTCGCCGGCGCGCCGACGGTTGGTGAGCCGGCTCGCGGCGGCGGCCTGGCGCTCGGCGCTGCTGGCCGCCGGGCGGCACGTCCGCCGGCACATCCTCGGCGTGCGGCTCACCGACCGGGAGCTGGCCGCGGTGCTGATCCGCAGCGCTGCCGTGCTCGACGTGCCGGCCCGGCTGCGCCCCGGCACCGGTTGCTTCCTGGTCAGCGTCGCCGACGGCCCGGACCGGGCGCGGATCCTGAGCAGCGCGGCGTTGGAACCGGCGCGCGGGGCGGTGGCGACGCGGAGCGGGGTCGTGACGCCGACACGCAGCCCGGCCTGCTGATCGAGGTTCCGGCCACACCCACCCGGCGCGGCACGGCAGGGGGTTGCGCGCGCCCGGGCGACGGCGCACAGTGCACCGCGTGAGTCGTACCTCGTCCCGCCGGCCCGGCCGCCACCGCGCGGGGCCGGCCGCCCTGTTGACGGTGCTGCTGACCGCGACCCTGGCCGCCGCCGGCTGCCGGGACGCGCCGACCGCGCCGACGACGATCCGGATCGCCACCGGCAGCCCCACCGCCGTCTACTACGCGTTCGGGCAGTCCCTGGCGGCCATCCTCAACCGGGAACTGCCCAACGTGCGGGCCAGCGTGGTGATCACCGCCGCCTCGGCGGAGAACGTCCAACTGGTCGGGTCCGGCGCGGCCGAGCTGGGTTTCACCCAGGCCGACGTGCTGCCCACCAGCACGGCGGAAAGCCCCGCGGTCGAGGCCATCGCCCGGGTGTACGACGACCAACTGCACCTGGTCACCACCGGCGGCGGCCCGGTCCGCACGGTCGCCGACCTGCAGGGCCGCCGAGTCTCCGTGGGCGCGTCCGGCTCGGGCACCGAGATCACCGCGACCCGGCTGCTGGAGGTCGCCCGCCTGGGCGGTGACGAGGTCCGCAGGGAACGGCTCGGGCTGGACGAATCGGTGGCGGCACTGCGGTCCGGGCGGATCGACGCGTTCTTCTTCTCCGGCGGGTTGCCGGTGCGGGGCATCGAGGAGCTGGCCTGGCGCAGCGCCACCCGGATCGTCGACCTCAGCGAATGGACCGAGCCGCTGCGCTCCCGCTACGGGCAGGTCTACGTCTCCCGGGACATCCCCCACTCGGTGTACGGGGTGGACGCGGTGACCACGGTGGCCAACCCGAACTACCTGATCGTGCAGGCCAACCTGCCGGAGCGGTTGGTCCGGGAGGTGACCAGGCTGTTGATGGAGCGCCGGGCCGAACTGGCCGCCGCGCACCCGGCGGCTGGGCGGATGAGCCCCCGCTCGGCGATCGTCACCGCGCCGCTGCCGCTGCACCCCGGGGCCGCCGCCTGGTACCGCGCGGCCAAACCCTGACGGCAGGCGTCACCGCGCCGGGGCGGGCCGCAGGTCAGCGGGCACCTCCTCGTCCGCAGGCTCCACCGACGGGTCGGATTCCGGCGCCGGGAACCACAGGGCGGCGACCAACCCGCGCGACTCCCCCAGGCGCATGGTGAGCCGCCCGTCGGACGCGTCCACCAACACCGCGGCGATGGTCAGGCCCAGCCCCGCACCGTCCACGTTCTGCGCGTCCGGGGCCCGCCAGAACCGCTCGGTCGCCTGGCCGAGCTGACTCTCGGTCATGCCCGGGCCGGAGTCGCGCACCTCCAGGGCCACCCCGTCGTCGCGGCGGGCCACCGTCACCGTCACCGCCCCGCCAGCCCCGCTGAACTTCACCGCGTTGTCGATCAGCGCGTCCAGCGCCTGATCGACGGCGGTCGGTACCGTCCGGGCGTACGCCGGGGCGTCGGTGGTGGCCAACCGCAACGCGACCGAACGGTGCCGGGCCAGCGGCGCCCACGCGGTAACGCGAGACGCGGCCACCGCGGCGGCGTCCACGGTGACCCGCTCGTTCTCCTCCCGTTCGGCCCGGGCGAGGGTGAGCAGCGCGTCGAGCACCAACGCCAGCCGGTCGGTCTCCTCCAGTGCCAACTGGTGCTCGGACCGGCCGTCCGGGTCGGTGAGGCTGAGGCCCAACTCCTCCACCCGCAGCCTCAGCGCGGTGAGCGGGTTGCGCAGCTGGTGGCTGGCGTGCGCGACGAAGGCACGCTGCCGGTCCATCACGTCGGAGACCACGTCGGCCATGTGGTTGAAGCTGGCCGCGAGACGGCGTAGCTCCGGCGGGCCCAGGCGGTGCTGCACCCGGGCGCCCCGGTCGCCCTCGGCGATCTCGTGGGTGACCGCGTCCAGCTCGGTGACCGGGCGCAGCACCCATCCGGCCAACCCGAATGCGGTGAGCACGCAGGCCAGCACGACGAGCAGACCAGCCAGGGCGAGCAGCAGCCACCACGAGGTGACAGCTCGGCGGATCGGGCCGGACGGGGTCACGATCACCACCGCGCCGAGCACCTCACCGCCGTCGTTGATCGGCACCGCCACCGCCACCGGGTCGGTCGTCCAGGGCCAGACCGACTCGGGCGCGCTGGTCTGCTGCCCGGACAGGGCGAGGTCCAGGACCGTCGCGGTCACCGGGCCGGGCCGGTACCTCGGCGACGAGACCGGCGTGCTGCGGTCCCGGTCGACGATCGCGGCGCCGATCGCGTACAGGTTGTCGTAACTGGTCAGCTCCGACTCGATCGGGCCCGGCCCGCCGTCGCGTAACGCCGGCCCGGCCAGCGAGGCGAACCGGGTGGCGTCGGCGAGCCGGTCGGCGCGGACCCGCTCCGTCTCGCGGCTGGCCATCGTCGCGGCCAGCGGTGTCTCCAACGCGATGAGGACCAGCACCATCAGCAGCAGATAGCTGATCACCAGACGGCGGCGCACGTCAGCCCCTCACGCGTCGCGCAGTCGGTAGCCGACACCGCGCACGGTCTCCACCAGACGGGCATCACCGAGCTTGCCGCGCAACGACCCCACGTGCACCTCGACCGTGTGCCGGTCAGCCCAGGTGGTGCCCCAGGCGTCGAGCAGGATGCGGTCGCGCGGCACCGCCACCCCGGGCTGGCGGGCCAGCGAGAGCAGCACGTCGAACTCCTTGCGGGTCAACGTGACGTCTCGACCGTCCACGGTCACCGTCCGGGCGGGCACGTCGATGCGCACCGACCCGGCCTCGATGAGGTGCCGCTGCGGCGCGGCGTTCGCGGCCCGGCGCAGCACCGCCTCGATCCGTGCCTGCAACTCCACCATCGAGAACGGCTTGACGACGTAGTCGTCCGCGCCGAGGCGCAGACCCAGCACCCGATCGCGTTCCTCGCCCCGCGCGGTCACCGCGATGATGCCGAGCTGACTGCTGCGCCGGCGCAGCTCCCGGCACAGGTCGGTGCCGTCCCCGTCGGGCAGGGTCAGGTCGAGCAGCACCAGGTCGCACGGGGCGGCGGAGAGGGCGGCGGCGACGGTGCCCGCGTGCTCGACCTCGTAGCCGCGGCGCGTCAGGGCGGAGGAGAGCGCAGCGGCGACCCGGCGGTCGTCCTCCACCAGCAGGATCCGCACCCGTGCCCCCGTCCGTCGCAGCGCCGTTCTGCGAATGGTGGCAGAAGCGTGCGCGGAACGGGAGGCCGGATACCGCGATGTGCGAGCTAGAGGCCGAAGACGTCGTCAGCGGTGGCGTCCCGGACGCCGTCGGTGAAGCCGCGAAAGCCCGGGTCCTCGTGACTGGCCGGCACGCTGGTGACGTTGACGCCGCTGGCCTGCGTCACCGCGTCGACCAGGGGCGGATAGTCGATCTCGGCATCCTGGAAGGCGTCGTCGTCCGCCTCGGCCAGGTTGATCACGTGCTGGACGTCGTCGGACGGAGTGTCCGGATCCTCGGCCCACTCGCCGCCCGCCCGGTAGCACTCGTCGTACAGCGCGCGCTGGCTGTCGGTCCAGTCGTCGTCGTAGCTCTGCATCGCCCATCCCCTCCGCGGCCCTTGACCTGAGCATGCCCGGCGGGGGGCGACGGGCGCGGCGGTACCGGCGAAAACCGGGCCAGCACGCCGACCGGACCCCCGTAGGCTGCCGAGGTGATCTACAAACTGCTGTCGAACACGGAATGGGACGACACCCTCGCCGCCGGCGCCTTCTCCGGCTCCGCCGTGGACCGGCAGGACGGGTTCATCCACCTCTCCGGCGCGGACCAGGTGGTGGAGACAGCGCGGCGGCACTTCGCCGGTGCGACCGGGTTGACCCTGCTCAGCGTGGCCGAAGAGCGGTTGGGCGACACGCTGCGCTGGGAGCCGTCGCGCGGCGGGCAGCTCTTCCCACACGTGTACGGTCCGCTGCCGGTCGCGGCGGTGGTGGCGGCGCAGGCGTTGCCGGCGGACACCCCGGCCGCCGAGGCGGTGGCGGCGCTGCTCGGCTGAGCGGTCGATATGCTACGCCGAGTCCCGCGCCCCCACGACACGCTCCGTGCCCGGGGCAGCGTGGCAGCCCCGATCCGCGCGCCCGGTGCCCGGTCTCCGGCCCGAGGCGGCGCGGGTCACCGACGGCGCCCGGCGCGCCCTGCGACCCATGCGAGTTGAAGGATGACTGACAGCACCTCACCGACCCCCTCGGTCTTCGTCCACCCCACCGCCGACGTCGAGGACGGCGCCCAGGTCGGCGACGGCACCAAGGTCTGGCACCTGGCCCACATCCGATCGTCGGCCCAGGTGGGCGCGGGCTGCGTGATCGGGCGCAACGTGTATGTCGACGCCACCGTGACGGTCGGCGACCGCGTGAAGATCCAGAACAACGTCTCCGTCTACCAGGGTGTGACGCTGGAGGACGAGGTCTTCGTCGGCCCGTGTGCGGTCTTCACCAACGACTTCCGGCCGAGGGCGCAGAATCCGGACTGGACGATCACGCCGACCCTGGTCCGGCGGGGCGCCTCGATCGGCGCGAACGCCACACTGGTCTGCGGCATCGAGGTCGGCGAGTACGCGATGATCGCCGCTGGCTCGGTCGTCACTCGAGACGTGGCGCCGTACCAGCTGGTGGCTGGCAACCCGGCCCGGCCGAAGGGCTGGGTCGACGAGAAGGGCGAGGTCGTCTCCCGGGACGTGGCGAACCCGCCGCGTCGGGATTGACCGTTACCGGTTGCCGGTGAGCGGATCCTCGCTCACCGGCAACCGGGCGCAGTTCAGGCGCAGAGACGCTCGATCTCCGCGCGGAAACGATCCATCGGGTTCGGCTCGTCCGGGCCGAGCAGGTACTCCTTCAGCTCACGCCGAGCTGCGGTCATCGGGTCGTCGCCAGCTTGGGCGAGGTCGAGGATCTTCCCCAGTTCCCCGCAGTCGGCGGAGAGCAGGTACGCCGCCCGGGACGTGGGGTACGAGCTACGGAATTCGTCCTCCGGCAGGCTCGCCGGGTTGGCCACCACGTACGGCCGTTGGCTCTGCACGAAGTCGGAGACCACACTGGACACGTCGCTGATCAGCAGGTCGGTGACGTTGAAGCAGTCGAACAGGGCCGGCACCCGGCCGGTGACGACCAGGTGGGCGTCGCCGTCCAGCGAGTTCACGTCCACCTCGCCGCCGGCGGCCCGGATCAGGTTGATGATCCGGTCGTTGGCCGCCCGGGCCTTGTTCCAGCGGGTGCCGGTCAGCGGGTGCGGCTTGTAGATCAGGCGCACGTTCGCGGCGAGCACGCCCGACACGATCCGCTCCCCCATCGCCACCAGCGACGTGTGGTGCGGGTCGTCGTCCAGCCACCCCTCCCAGGTGGGGGCGTACAGCACGGTGAACCGACGGTCGGTCGGGCCGGAGCCGAAGGTCGGCACCCCGGACAACTGCGGCCGGCCCACCTCGACGATGTCCTGGTCGAGCACGCCCACCCCGGCCTGCGCGTACCGCTCCCGCCCGGCTCGACCGGCCACCCACACCTCGTCGTACACCTTGCTGTAGGGATTGACGCTGGCCTGCTTGTCGCTGTCGCCGTGCCCGACGAAGACGTGTCGGACGCCCGGCTCGCGGATCATGTGGATGTTGGCGCCCACGTTCGCCGCGTAGAGCGCCACCCGGACGGGGCTGAAGTCGAGGTTCATGAAGTCGACCCCGGCGGGCACGCAGATCACCGGCAGCCGGGTGTCAGCCAGCGCCTCGAAGGCGTCCTCGGCGCGCAGCAGCACGACCGCGCGGCGGCCCGCCGCCTCCACCGGGGCGAGCCACATGTTGGCCTGGTAGACGTCCTTGCCGGGGCCGGCGAAGTAGAGCGCCACCTCCGGACGCTCCCGGGCCAGCCAGTCGTTCACGGCGGGCAGCACCCCGGGGGTACGGCCGCGCCCACGCAGCAGGGTGGAAGCCAGCACGGCCGCGGCGACGAGCCCGATGGCCAGGGTGACCAGACCGGTCACCAGCACGGGCGTGGTCCGGTCGACCAGCGCGGCCGCCACGGCCGCCGGCGGCAGCAGGAAGTTGAGCACCGGCATCCGCAGGCCCACGACGCGTTCGGCCCAGGCCGGCGGGATCGGCACCCGGCGTACCGCGCCGAAATCGATGTTGCGGGTGAACGCCGGCGTCGCGGCCCGGCCCTCGACGACCCGGTTCAACGCGGTGGTGCCGACGGCCACGGCCCAGAGCGCGGCCGGCAGCAGCATGATCCCGATCGTGGCGGCCACCCCGGGGCGGACGGTGCTGACGATCAGCAGGACCACCGAGAGGTCGCGGACGAGCCACCGCCAGACCGGCTCGATACCGGCCTTCTCCAGCAGCACGGCTGTGGCGGCGAACCGGTTGGCGAGGGCGAACTCACCCGCTGTAGCGACCAACGCGGCGACCAGGAACGGAATCGCCCAGCCCAGGACGCCGGCCAGAACCATGATCCCGTAGCCGAGCAGAGTCACGCCGACGACGGCGACACCCTGTTCGCTCCGTATTCTGCTGAACAACGACACACTCCCTGTCTGCTCGCCGATGTTGGCGCGTTCGATACCGGCCGCCGCGACCTTTAACGGGGCAAGTAACCCAAGTATCGCCGGGGTGTCTCGGTGGTGAACGGGCGGGAGAGGCGACTCACAGCGTCGTGCGCGGAGACGCACAACGGGCCCCGGCCGCGGAACGGACGGGGCCCGGAGCGGACGGGTGGGATCAGCCGCCGATGACCACCCGGCGGACGCCGGCCCAGCGGGCCGGATCGGTGACCCGCCGACCGTCCACCAGAACGGTCACGCCCGGCAGGTCGGCCGGGGCGAGGCTGCGGTACTCCGCGTGGTCGGCCTGGATGACCGCGGCACCGAGCGGCTCACCGTCGTACGCCGGCAGGCCGTGCGCCACCAACTCCTCGTTGGTGTACATCGGGTCCGAGACGTACGGCTTGGCGCCCCGCTGGCGCAGCGCCTCGACGGTCGGGAAGACGCCGGAGAAGGCGGTCTCCTTGACCCCACCCCGATAGGCCGCCCCCAGCACCAGCACGCCCACGTCGGTCAGGTCCCCGTACGCGGCGGCGAGCAGGTCGACCGCGTACTCCGGCATGGCCGCGTTGGCCTCGCGGGCCGAGCGGACGACGGTGGCGGCCGGGTCGTTCCAGAGATACATCCGCGGGTAGATCGGGATGCAGTGCCCACCGACGGCGATGCCCGGCGAGTGGATGTGGCTGTACGGCTGGGTGTTGCACGCCTCGATGACCTTGGTGACGTCGACGCCCACGGTGTCGGCGAAGCGGGCGAACTGGTTCGCCAGGCCGATGTTGACGTCCCGGTAGGTCGTCTCGGCCAGCTTGGCCAGCTCGGACGCCTCGGCCGAACCAAGGTCCCACACGCCGTTGGGCCGGTCCAGGTCGGGCCGCTCGTCGAAGTCGAGGACCGCCTCGTAGAAGCGCACGCCGTGCGCGGCGGACGCCTCGTCGATGCCACCGACCAGCTTCGGGTAGCGGCGCAGGTCGGCGAAGACCCGCCCGGTGAGCACCCGCTCCGGGCTGAAGACCAGGTGGAAGTCCGTTCCGGCGGTGAGGCCGGAGCCTTCCTGGAGCATCGACGCCCAACGGCTGCGGGTGGTGCCGACCGGCAGGGTGGTCTCGTAACTCACCAGGGTGCCCGGCTTGAGGCCGCGGGCGATGGCCCGGGTGGCGTCGTCCATCCAACCGAAGTCCGGTACGCCCTCGGCGTCCACGAAGAGCGGCACCACCACGACGACGGCCTCGGAGTCGGCGACCGCGGCGGCGGTGTCGGTCGTGGCCGACAGCAGCCCGGCGGCCACCACCTCCTTCAGCTTCACGTCCAGGTCGGCCTCGCCGGGGAACGGCACGGCACCATCGTTGACGAGCTGGACGACCCGCTCGGAAACGTCGGCACCGATCACCCGGTGCCCCTTCGAGGCGAACTGCACGGCGAGCGGAAGGCCGATCTTTCCGAGCGCGACGACGCAGATGTTCATGAAACTACTTTCCTCCAGAGGGCCAAATTCGGCGCAGACGGGCAAGGAACCGACCGGTGGTCACCGGCGTGATCGCGACGATCACCTGGCCCTTGTGGTTCGTGGTCGGCGTGACGAGGTGCAACCGGACGCCGTGGCGGGTGAGCAGGCGGGGCGCGCCGACCCGGCGGTCGGTCCGCAACGGCGCGGAACCGACCCCGACCGGGGTGCTCACCTCGGCCCGTACCGTCTCCCGTCCGCCGTTGAGCGGCACGGCCGCGAGCAGCCGGTCCACCGCGAAGACCGTCCGTACGACGGTACCGGGCGCACCGGTGGTGACGGATGTCACGCCGACCACCTCCCCGGCACTGACCCGGAGTGCCTCGGCGGGCAGGTCGGCCAGCTCCGCCCAGCGGCTCTGCGCGGTGACCACCAGGGATCGGGCGCCTGCGGCGTCCCGCCCCCAGGCCAGCCGGGTCGCGGTGAGCATGGCCAGCACCTTCGCGGAGCCGTCGGTCACGTCGTACCACTCGTCCGGGTAGCCGAGCGACTGGTCACGGAAGCCGACATAGTGGGCGTACCAGCGGCCATCCTCGATGCTGATCTCGGGTGGCGTCCGCTCGGCCTGCTGCCGGATCAGCTCACGCAACCGACCCAGCGTGGCGTCGCGGGCGACTACCAGCCGCAGCCGCAGGTCGGGGGCCAACCTTGCCAGGATGTCGTCGGTGAGGTACCCCTCGACCAACTTGCGGATCCGGTCGTGGACGCGCTCCTGGACGTCGGCGCCGAGGTCGAGCAGCTCCGTCTGGAGGAGCTTCGCCACCTCCCAGCTGAAGTGACGCAGCAGGACCGCGTCCCGCCGCGGCCCGGGCTCGATGAGGCCGGCGACGAAGCCGACCAACTCCTCGGCGCAGCGCAGCCGCTCCTCGAAGCGGCTGGCGTAGGTGATGTTCTGCGCGTTGTGCCGCTTGACCGCGTAGTAGTACTCGTAGTCGGCGAGGACGGAGACCTTGTTCGCGCGGACGCAGGCCTCCAGTGTGAACGGCTGGTCGCTGCCCATCGGCATGTCGGTACGAAAGCGCAGCCCGTGCCGTTCGATCAGGTTCCGCCGGAACAGCTTGGTGTTCGACAGCGACCAGGGCAGTGCACTGTCGACGAGATCGACCTGCTCCCGGGTTTCCGCGTAGACGGCCTGGTGCACGTAGCGCTTGTTGGTGCCGACCATTCGCCCGAGCACCACGTCAGAGCCCCACCGGTCGGCGGCGTCCACCAGGCGTTCCAGGGCCTCCGGGCCGAGATGATCGTCGGAGCCGATGAAGAAGACGTACCGGCCGCGGGCGTGGTCCAGGGCGCGGTTGCTTGGCACCGCCGGGCCGCCGGAGTTTGCCTGGCGCAGCACCCGGACCGTATCCGGGTACCGCTTCGCGTAGCGGTCCAGCTCCGCGCCGCTGCGGTCGGTGGAGCCGTCGTCGACCGCGACGACTTCGAGCCGGTCCAGCCCGATGGTCTGCCCGACCAGCGAATCCAGGCAGGCGGTCAGGTACGGCATGGTGTTGTAGACGGCAACCACCACCGTCACGTCGGGTTGGCTCACGCCCCGACCTCCACCACTGTCTGCTCGGCGCCGGTGGAGGTGTCGCGGGCGGACATCGGGCGCGGAGGCGCGGCGGGCAACAGCCGGGAGTAGACGTCGTCCAGCACCTCTGCCTGCGCCTCCCAGGTCCAGCCGGCCAGCAACCCGGGCCGGTCGTACGCGGCACGGTAGCGCGCCGGGTCGGCGAGCACCGCGGTGACCGCCCGGACGAAGTCGGCAACGTCCTCGGCCTCGAACACCTCACCCTGGCCGGTCTCGCGGACAGTCTCCGCCATCGTCCGCACATCGGAGACGACCAGCGGCAGCCGGGCGTGTGAATACTCGAAGAACTTCGTGATCAGGGCGATCTCGTGATTCGGCCAGTGCTGGATCGGGATCACCCCGACCTGCGCGCCGGACAGGAACGGCACCACCTGGTGATGCGGAACGTACGGCAGCAGGTGGACCCGCCCGGCCACCCCGAGCTCCTCGGCGCGGCGGAGGAGGCCCTTGACGTACGCCGACTGGGGCTTGTTGGTCACGAAGGCGACGTGCGCCTCGGGCAGCTGCGGCAGCGCCTCGACCATCACCCCGAGCCCGCGCTTGGCCGCAGCCACCCCGCTGTAGACCAGCAGCGGCGTGACCGGGCCGATCCCGCAGAGCGCCCGGATGTCCGGTACCGGCTCGGCGGAGCCCGCCGGCTGCGTCTCCAGCGTCGGCGCGTTGAGCACCACCGCGGGGCGCTCCGCCAGCCCGTGTTCGCGCTGCAGCAGATCGGCCAGTCCGCCGGAGACGGTCATCGCGGCGTCCGCGTGCGGCACGTACTCCCGCTCGTGCGCGACGTTCCCCGGCAGCCACCGGGCGTTGTCACGCCACGGCTGCACGCCGGGCAGGTACTCGTGGGCGTCCCACACAAGTGCGATCCGCCGGCCCTTGGTGGCAGCACGGATCTTGGCGCGGGCCCCGACGCCGATCATCCGGAAGTCGTTGGCGTGGATGAGGTCCGGTGCCATCTCGTCGACCACCGGGCCGTAGGCCAGCTCGTAGTCCCACAGGCCCGGCTCAAGGCGACGCCACGCGCCGCCGCCGCGCAGCCGCTGCCAGAAGAGCGTGTACGCCCGGTCCCAGGGGCTGGTCAGCTTGCGGCCACGACGGGCGCGGCTCAGCTCCCGGTTGCGCAGCGACACCCAGAGACGGACCAGGGTCGAGAACTTCTCCTCGAACCGCAGCGTCGGCCAGGCCAGCGACGGGACACGACCGCCGTCGCGGGCGGCCAGCGTCAGGGCGGCGCGGCGGACCTGCAGGTCGGCACGCCAGGCCTTCACGGCCTGGGCACGATGGGCGCCGATCCCGCTCGGCGGGTAGGCAAGCGGCGCGCGCAGCAGTGCGCGTCGGAATTCGTGTCGGCGCTTGGCCAGCGGCTCGGGCATCGGGATCAGCCGAACCTCGGCGTCACCGAGGCGCCAGCTCTGCGGCTGCCCCCCGGCCGGCGCACGCCCGAGCAGGACGACATCCCAGCCGGCGTCGGCGGCGGACCGAGCCGCCTTCTGTACCCGCGAGTCGCCGATGACCCCGTTGTCCACCAGCATGACGACCCGTCCCCGGGTGGACACCGCTGCGGTCGTGCCGTCAGATCCCATTCCTGCCCGTTTCCGTGTCAGCCAGCACCGCGCCCGCGGGACCCGAGCGAGTCTACGACAAGTCAGGCGTCGGACCCGCCCCGCGAGGCGTTCGGTGTCCCCACCGAAGCCAGGTCGGTTGCTAACCTGCATCCTGGTCGAAGACCGGTGACCGCCGTGCCGCGCGGCGGCCATTCCGGGGGTGGCGCCGGATCCCGTCCGCGCCCGACCGATCACCCCGCCTCAGCGTAGACAGGACGAAAATGGACGTGGTGACGACCGGCGAGCGCCGCCCGTCGACAACGGAACCAAGCCCTGCCGAGACGCCGGCACCCCGGGAGGGGGCCGTGCTCCGGATCCGCGCCGCCTTCCAACTGGCCCTGCCGGCCCTGGTCGCGTACGCGGCGACCCGCGTGGTCGGCGGAGTCACGCTCTATATCTGGGCCCGCGCCACCAACCGCAGCCCGGAGAGCCTGCTCACCCGGTTCGACGGCACCTACTACCTGTTGATTGCCCAACACGGCTACGACGGGTACGAAAAGCTGCAGAGCAACATGGCTTTCTTCCCGCTCTACCCCGGCGTTCTGGCTCTGCTGGAACCACTCAGCCCGTTCGACCACCGCAAGACCGCCCTCGTCGTGGCCTGGGCTGCGGCGCTCGCCGCCGCCTGGGGGCTGTTCGCCGTCGGCAACCTGCTGCACAGTCGGCGGGTCGGGATCCTGCTCGCGGCGCTCTGGGGAGTGCTTCCGCACAGCATCGTCGAGTCGATGTCGTACAGCGAAGGCCTGTTCACGGCCCTCGCGGCCTGGACGCTCTACGCGCTGCTGCGCGATCGCTGGCTCACCGCGGGCGTGCTCTGCCTGCTCGCCGGCCTCACCCGTCCCACTGGGTCGTCGCTGATCGCCGTCGTCGGGCTGGCCGCCCTCATCGCCGTCATCAAGCGGCGCCACGGCTGGCGCCCCTGGGTCGCCATGATCCTGGCACCCCTCGGCTGGCTGGGCTACCTGGCCTGGGTCGGTACGGAGACCGGCCGGCCCGACGGCTGGTTTCACATCCAGGACGCCGGGTGGGGCACCACCTTCGACTTTGGTGTCGACACCCTGCAACGGGGTCAGACGGTGCTGAGCAAGGCGTCGGCGCTGGAGTTCTACATGGTGACGCTGATAGCGGGCCTGGCGATCCTGCTCTTCGTGCTGAGCGTGCTCGACAGGCAGCCTTGGCAACTGCTGCTCTACAGCGGCCTGCTGCTGGTAACCACGCTCGGCGCGGCCGGCTACTACCACTCCAAGGCCCGGTTCCTGCTCCCGGCGTTTCCGCTGCTGATCCCGCCAGCGGTGGCGTTGGCCCGGGCCGGCTGGGCCCGCGCGGCCGCCGTGATCACCGCCATGATGATCATGTCCGCCTACTTCGGCGGCTACCTGCTCCTGGTGTGGCGCTCCTCGCCCTAGCCTGACGCGTCCCCGGTCAGACGGTCCGCCCGCGGGCACCGGCACGTCGGTGCCGATGCCGCGCTCGGTACGGGCCCGGCATCGGACGGCGGCCCCGAGAGACGAGGTACCGGACAAAATCCGCTAGGGTTGGCCGCTGTGTTCCCGCCACCGCCTGCTTCTTCCCGGTGGGCCGACCGGCCCGAGCACGCTGTGTCGTGCGGTCGACACCGGCTTTCGAGGCGGCGAGCGCGTGCGTCGTCGCGCGCTGCGCGAAGCACTACTATTCCAGGTGCCGTCGCCCGCCAGCCGGATACTGCGGCATGGGCGGGCGCAGCCACCGCCGTGGTCGTCCCCGGTGCCCACCCGGGTCCGGCGCCACACAGCTCCATAGCTCGATCGGCCGGGGCACCCCAACCGATCGAGGTGAACGGCGCCGACCCGCGCCCCGGGTGGCAACCGCCCGTTCATCGTCCCCGTCGCAGACCCCCGAGGAGTCAGGTAGTGAAGGTCGTCAGCATCGTCGGCGCCCGTCCGCAGTTGGTGAAGCTGGCACCGATCGCCGCGGCGTTCGCGGCGGAGGGCTGTGAGCATGTGATCGTGCACACCGGCCAGCACTACAACGCGGACCTGTCCGACGTGTTCTTCTCCGGCCTCGGCATCCCCGACCCGGACGTGCACCTGGGCATCGGCTCCGGCAGCCACGGTGTGCAGACGGGCCGGACGCTTGCCGCGCTCGACCCGGTGCTCGCCGCCGAACGGCCGGACTGGGTTCTGGTTTACGGCGATACCAACTCGACCCTGGCCGGCACCCTGTCGGCGGTCAAGCAGCACCTACCGGTAGCCCACCTCGAGGCCGGACTGCGCTCGTTCAACCGCCGGATGCCCGAGGAACACAACCGGGTGCTCACCGACCACTCCGCGGATCTGCTGCTCGCCCCCACCGAGGAGGCGATGCGGCACCTGGCGTCGGAGGGTCTGGCGCCCCGGTCGGTCCTGGTCGGGGACGTGATGGTGGACGTCTGCCTGCGGGTCCGGGACGACGTGACGCGCGAGGGCCAGCCCCGGCCGCCGCTGCCCGAAGGGATCGACCCGGAGCAGCCGTACCTGCTGGCCACCCTGCACCGCGCCGAGAACACCGACGACCCGCAGCGGCTCGCCGCGCTGCTCGACGCGCTGGCCGACCTGCCGGTGCCGGTGGCGCTGCTCGCCCACCCGCGGCTGGTGAGCCGCGCCGAGGAGCACCGCCTGAAGCTTTCCCGGGGCTCATTGCACGCCGGCCGGCCACTGCCGTACAGCGCCATGGTCGCCGCGGTGCTCGGCTCCGTCGGGGTGGTCACCGACTCGGGTGGCCTGCAGAAGGAGGCCTACCTGCTGGACCGCCCCTGCACGACGCTGCGCACCGAGACGGAGTGGGTGGAGACCCTCGAAGGCGGCTGGAACGCACTGGTCCCCGACCCGCGCGAACTGGGTGCGCAGTGGACGACCACCGCGACCCGCCCGGCCCCGCAAGCCCTGCGCGGCACCCCGTACGGCGACGGCCGGGCCGCCCACCGGGTCGCCGAGACGCTGCGGCGTCACCTGGCATGATGGCGCATCTCCTCCTCACGATCGGGTACCTGCGATGAGCAATCGAGTTGCACCCCTTCCCCGGTCTGGCGGCGGGCGGCGACCGCACGCCATCTACCTGGCGATCGGGTTCCCGCCCGCGGCGAAGAGCAGCGCATACCGATTGCGCGAGACGGCGAATCAGTTCGTCGCCATGGGTTGGGACATCACCGTCATCACCATCTGCCAGGAAGCCTGGGAGCGCGAGTACGGCCTGGACCACACCCTCTCCGAGAAGGTCGATCCCCGGGTCAAGGTGATCGAGCTGCCACTGATCCGGGAGGACCTGGAGACCGACATCCGCGCCTTCTCCGAAGCACGGTCGATCGACCCGGCGGGGTGGATCAGCCGGCTCCGCAAGCGCGAGCAGAAGATCTTCCCTGAGCCGGTCTTCGGCGGCTGGCGCTACGAGTTGGAGAAGGCGGTGATCCAGCAGCACCGCAAGCACCCCGCGGACCTGCTGATCTCCTCCTGCGCCCCGTACGTGAACCTCGCGGCGACCTGGAAGCTGTGGGAGGAGTACAGGGTTCCCTACGCGGTCGACTTCCGGGACGGCTGGTCGCTGGACGTGATCGGTGGCGGCGAGGCCTTCACTCGCGACTCGGTCTCCGGGCGTTGGGAGTCCAAGGTCCTTGAGCACGCACGTGCGGTCTGGTGCGTGAACGACCCCATCGCCGGCTTCTACCGTGAGCGTTACCCGCACCTGGCCGACCGGGTGCACGTCGTGCGCAATGGCTACGACGAGGACAGCCTCCCCGATGTCGGCGGCCGCTCACCGGATCCGGCCGCGGGGCTGACCTTCGGCTACCTCGGCTCGGTCAACTTCACCCCGGCCTTCCTGGAGTCGGTGCTCGACGGGTGGCGGATCGCACGGCGCAACGATCCGGTCCTGGCCCGCTCCCGATTCGAGGTGCGCGGCCACATCGGCGCTGGCGCGATGCGGGAGGCCAACCGGCACATGGACCTGCTCAAAGAGGCTGCCGTCGACAACGTCAGCTTCGGCGGGCCGGTACCGAAGGCGGACCTGGCGGCGACGTACGGCTCCTGGGACGCCCTGGTGCTGATGCTGGTAGGCGGGCGCTTCGTCACCTCCGGCAAGGTGTACGAGTTCATGGCCACCGGGCTGCCGGTGCTCTCCGCCCACGACGTCGACCACGACGCAGCGAACATCCTTGCCGGGCATCCACTCTGGACGGGCGCGGTGGGTCTGGACCCGCACCGGCTGGCGGACTCCTTCTCGGAGGCAGCGCGAATGGCCCTGAAGGCCACCGACGAGGATCGGGCCATCGCACGCCAGCTCGCTCGCCGGTTCGCCCGGCCCGCCGTGCTCGCCCCGGCCGTGCGACACCTCACCGAACTCGTGCGGCCGAGCTCGGCCGGCGTTCCCGCCCCGGCCGCGACCGCTTCGACTGGAGATGTCCAACCATGACCACCGTGCTCATCGTGGCCACCGCCGCGCCGAAGCAGCCGGCCGTCCTAGTCGAGGCGCTGGAGCGCTTCCGCAGCAAGGGTGCCACCGTCACGCTGGCCTGCTTCTTCGACAGCGAGGAGTTGGGGATCGACCCGGCGCTGGCGGAGATCCGCACCTTCGCCATACCTGGCGAGAAGCGGGACGCCCGCTTCCGCAAGGCCCTCGGGCGGGCACCGGCCAATCGGAAGATCTGGCTGCACGCTCGACGCAGCACCTGGCTGCGGCAGCAGTACCGCCGGGCCGACCTGCTTGTCGCTCTCGACGCTCGCGCGGTGCACACGGTCTGGGAGATGGCGCAGCGCAACACCCGGGCCGGTGCCTACTACGGGCTCGTGCCCGCACAGAAGGCCCTCGCCGCCGACCGGAGCGAGTCGGTCGGGAAGCGGCTGGAGCGCCAGGTCGCCGCCGCTGCCGGCATCGGCGCGCGCGGGGCCCGCAGCGCAGCGGAGCAGACCATCCGGACCACCTTCCAGAAGGCCACCGGCCAGCGGGTGATGAGCAACCCGGCGGGCGCCTGGCTCTGGACCCGGGCCGTGGCGGCGCCTCGCGTCCCGGACCGGCTCCGCAGCAAGCTCGCCGTCCGCCTGCACGACAGCGCGGTCCGGGCCGGCCGGCCGGCCGCCGGCACCCGGGCCGCTTCCGCAGCCGTACACCGGATCAACAGCCTCGCCACCCGCGCCGACATGCTGACGAAGGCTGCGAAGACGGAGCTGACGCTCGGCCACCAGCCGAGCGGCCTGCACGACGCGATCCGGGCCCAGCTCGCGTTGGCGGACGACCTGCTGCCCCGAGACACCAAGAAGGCCGCGGCGGCCGTCTCCATGGCGTGGAGCCTGTCATCCAACCGGGTCTTGCACTTCGATCGACTCACCTCGCCGATGAGCACGGATCCGGGAGCCTTCGTGGCACCGTTCCGGGAGAGCACCGCAGCGCGAAAGCTGTCCCAGCCGCGCGGTCGGCTCACGCCGGCAGCCCCTGCGCCGACCGACCGGCCGCTGCGCCTGCTGGTGACGACGTTGATCAACGACAACTTCCTGTCGGAGATTCTGGAGCGCTACCAGGCCATGCCGAACGTGGAGGTCCGTTTCCTGGACCTCTACGAGGACGAGGTGACCCGCCCGCTCGCGCTCAGCGGCAGCACCGTCATGGAACACCTGCTGGCAGGTGACTCGTCCTACGGCGCCAAGGTCGAAGAGTGGCTCCGACCACACCTCGACTGGGCTGACACCATTTTCGTCGACTGGTGCCAAGCCACCGCGGCGCTCTTCACCCTGCACGACCCGGGCAGCACCCGGATCATCGTCCGGCTGCACAGCTTCGAGGCGTTCAACTTCTGGCCACACCTCGTGGATTTCTCCCGGGTCGACGACGTCGTCTTCGTCTCCGACCACCTACGCGACCTCTCCACCGCCGTGCTGCCGCAGCTCACCGACACGGGTGGGCCCCGCCTCTGGGTCATCGACAACGCGATGGACCTGCAACGCTACCCACGGTCAAAGCCAGCCGACGCCCGGTTCAACCTCGGCATGGTCGGGTTCAGCTCGGTGGCCAAGGACCCGCGGTGGACTATCGAGGTGCTACGGAAGCTGCGCGAACGGGACGAGCGGTACCGGCTGACGCTCATCGGCAGCAACTTCAACGACCGGACCAGCAAGCCCGCCAAGGACTACGGCAAGCTGCTCAAGCAGGACCTGGCGGAACTGGAGCCGCTGGGGGCGGTGCGGCGCTACGGGCAGACCGACGACGTCCCGGCCGCACTGCAGGAGGTCGGCGTCATCGTGAGTTCCTCGGTACGCGAGAGTTTCCACTGCGGCCTGGTGGAGGGCGCAGCAAGCGGGGCAGTGCCGGTGGTGCGTGACTGGCCGTTCTTCGCCGGCAAGCCGCACGGCGCCCGAACCCTCTTCCCGGCCGACTGGGTGGTCGAGAGTCCGGCTGAGGCGGCGGAGCGGATATTCGCCGCCACCGCCACCGAGGAGCAGTGGCGGGAGACCGGCCAGGCCGCGGCGGAACACGCGCTGAAGACCTGGGACTGGAGCGTCACCCAGTCCGGCTTCGACCGGCTGCTGCTCGACGACTAAGCCTCCGGCGAGGCGGAACAGCAGGTACGCAAAGGGGGCTTGGCCGACTGGCCAAGCCCCCTTTCGGTCAGCTCACGGGCAGTGAGGAGCGGTGCGCCACGGGCGCCGGGGTGGTCGTGCGCTGCGCCGGGGCCTTCGGGCGGTCCGGCAGCAGGCGGGTGTAGACCTCGTCCATCACCCGGGCCTGCGCCTCCCAGGTCCACTGGTCGAGCACACCCGGCCGGTCGTACGCCGCCCGGTACCGCTGCGGGTCGGCCAGCACCTCCCGCACGGCACGCAGGTAGTCGTCCAGATCGTCGGCCCGGAAGACCTCGCCCTGGCCGTTGGCCCGCGTCGCCTCGGCCATGGTCTTGACGTCGCTGACGACCATCGGCAGCCGGCCGTGCGCGTACTCGAAGAACTTGGTGATCAGCGCCAACTCGTGGTTCGGCTTGTGGTGGATCGGGATGACGCCGAGGTCGGCCGGGGCCACGAACGCGGAGACCTGCCAGTGCGGCACGTACGGCAGCAGGTGCACTCGATCGGCCACTCCCAACTCGGCGGCGAGTTCCTCCAGCTCGTACATGATCGGGACCTTGCCGTTAGGGTGCACCGACACGAGCGCGACATGCGCGTCGGGCATCCGGGTCAGGCCTCGGATCATGATGTCGACCCCGCGGGACGGGTTGATGCCGCCGCAGTAGACCAGCAGGGGCGTTCCCGCGTCGATTCCGCACAGCGCCCGGATGTCGGGAATTGGCAACGCACGCTGCTCCAGGGTGAGCTCGGCGGGCGGGGCGTTCAGCACCACCGCCGGCTGCTCGGGCAGGTCGTGCGTCTCCCGAAGCAGGTCGGCCAGGGTCGAGGAGACGGTCATGACGCCGTCGGCGTACGGGGCGTGCTCGCGGACGTAGGCAATCTGAGCCGGCAGCCAGCGGAGATTCTTGGGCCGACCGATGATGCCGGGCACGAACTCGTGCGCGTCCCAGACCAACTTCACGTCCCGCCCGGCAGCGCGGGCGCGCATCATCGCGCGCGCACCCACGCCGAGCATCCGGAAGTCGTGCGCGTGGATCAGATCCGGCTGCAGCTCGTCCACAACGGACCCGAAGGCCAGTTCGAAGTCCCACAGCTCCGGGTCCAGGCGGCGCCACGCCCGGTCGCCGTGCAGGCGCTGCCAGAGCCGCAGCGCGGCCCGGTCCAGCAGGGCGTTCGGGTCCTGCTGGCGCTCCTGGAGGCGCTGCAGCTCACGGGTCCGAAGCTTGACCCACCGGAACTTCGCCTTGTTGACGATGTACGGCGCGGCCAGGCGGGCCTTGCCGGTCAACTCCGCCCAGCGCGGCCCGCCCGCGCGACGGGCGACCTCGATCTCGGCCAGCCGGAAGTCGAGGTCGTTGCGCCGCGCCTTGAGCACGTTCAGGTTCCGCTTCGCGGTAAGTCCCGGCTTGTACGCCAGCGGGCGGCGCAGCAGCGCGCGGCGATGGGCGATCGGATGTGGAATCCGCCGCGCCACCCGGATCAGGCGGACCTCGGCGTCGCCGATCCGCCAGGTCTCCTCGGGGTTGCCGCCCTTGAGGATGCCGACGAGAATCACCTCCCAGCCGGCGTCGGCGGCCGACCGGGCGGCCTTCTGCACGCGGGAGTCACCGTGGACCCCGTTGTCGACAAGCATCACCACCCGTCCCCGGGTCGGCCGGGCGTCGGTATCCGGGACAGCTTGCATCGGGTGCCTTCTCCTTGTTCAAGGTCCTGCACGGGCGCGGATCAGCGGTCGCCGGTGCGACGACCGGCGCCGATCACCGGAGGAAAGCGTCGAAGACCTGCGCGGTGCGCCGGCCGTCGTGGTGTTCACGGACATAACGGAGACCCTCCGCGGCGAGGGCTGTCGCCCCGGCACGGTCGTCGAGTAACGACTCGATCGTCTTGACGAGCGTGGTGGGCGTGGCGTTCGCGATCGGCGGCTGGACGTCGGCCGCGCGGTGCGCGCTCTCGCTGAGATACGCCACCACCACCTTGCCGGCGGCCATCCCCTCACAGGAGAACGTGCCGTAGCTGCCGATCACGAGTTGGTCGACGATGATGTCAGCGTCGTGCACCTGCCGGCGCATCTCGCTATAGGGCAGTCCCTCCACCAGCCGTAGCTCGATCCGCCTCTGGTCGTGCAGCTCCTGCAACCGGGGCAGTAGCCGGTCGGTGCCCTTGGTCCAGCGATTCGACGGTGCGTGCAGCACCACCGGCCGGGCGCGCTCCAGCACCGGGCGGTCGCAGGCCCAGCCGTCCACGTCGACGATCAGCGGCGCCCAGGTGGCGAACGGCACGTCGTCCAGCAGGTCGGGGGTGGTCACGAAGAACGGCAGGCCGCTCTCCTCTGCGGTGCGCCGGTTCCGCTCGGCCACCATGGTGAGCCGCTCGCGCAGTTCGGAGTCCGCGTCCCGGAACGCGGACTCGGCATGCCGCTCCAGGTGCGCGCCCGGATGGCGGATCTCGCTGCCGTGCGCCAGCAACGCGACCTTGAGCCGGGCCCGGCTCAGCGCGGGCAGGTCTGCGGAGATGTCGTCGCCGTTGCCCCGGCCGAGCACCGGGCGGAACGCGTCCACGATCAGGTGCGTGTACCAGCCGAGCACCCGGAGGGCCTGCTCCGCCTGCACGTCGAGCCTGTGTTCGCCCGGGTAGTTCAGGTAGCGGTCGGCCGGGTAGCGATAGGTGGCCGGCGGCTTGGCCATCACCAGTTCGATGCCGACGTCCGCCCGCGCGGCGGTGATCGCCACCGCCAGGGCGGAGAGTTGCCCGGCGTAGTTGGCCGTGCCCAGCCCCAACCGGACGGGACCGGCGCCGAGCGCCCGCCAGGGACCCGGGGTGCCAGCCTCGATCGGCGCGACCGGCAGCTCGTCCGGTGCGGGCGGCGCGTCCCCGCGCTGCCAGGCCCGCTCCACCGCCTTCGCAAAGGAGGGCAGCGAACCGGGCGCGAAGAAGTCTCCGGCCCGGTGCCGGGCCAGGTGCTCGCGGGCCGCCCGGCTGTCCGCCGCGACGACGCGCAGCCCGGCGGCGAGGTAGGTGTCGAGCAGCGCGAGACCGGCGTCCGGCTCGAACCCGAACACGGCCACGTCCGCCGAGGCGAGGAACGCTGCGGTCATCGTGTTCGGGCGCGGCACCTCGTGGATCCGCCGCCGGGCCTTGCCGGCCCGGCGGATCAGGTCCTCGGTGGCCGCCCGCTCCGCCTCGCCGCGGACCAGCGCCAGGTGGAACTCGGGCAACCGGGCCATGGCGCGTACCACGCCGGCCAGCGCCCGGTCGCCTGCGACCCCGCCCGCGTGCACCAGCAGCGGCGTACCAGCGGGAAGCTCACAGAGCTCGCGTACCGAAGGGGTCTCCCAGGGCCGCGTGCCCACGGCGGCACGGCGGAGCGCGATACGCAAACGCCGCGGAACGCGCCGCCGCACCACCGAGACCACCCGCCGAGCCGGCGCCGGGCTCATCGCAGTGCAGGCTCCGCGTCGCTGCCGCCGGGCACGACCGACAGGACCTTGCCGTCGGAGGCCGACTCCAGCAGCGCCGCCGCGACCTGCACGGTACGCAGACCCTGCCGCAGGGTGACGATGTCGCTCTCCTTGCCCTCGACCGCGTCACGGAACCGCTCGTGCTCGACGAGCAGTGGCTCCCGCTTCGGAATGGCGTAGCGGACCATGTCGCCCTCGGCCACGCCCCGGAACGCGCGCAGCGCCTCCCACTCGGTGTCGATGGCAGCGTTGGCGTAGTAGGTGAGGTCTGCGGTGAGCGTGTCGGCGACGAAGCAGCCCTTGTCACCGGTGATCACGGTGGACCGCTCCTTGAGCGGGCTCAGCCAGTTGACCAGGTGATTGACCATCGTGCCGTCGGCGAGTTGGCCGACAACGGCGACCATGTCCTCGTGCAGCCGGCCACTCCGGGAGACCGTTCGAGCCGAGACCGATGCGTATTCCTGACCGGTCACCCACGCGGTGAGATCAATGTCGTGGGTGGCCAGGTCCATCACCACGCCGACGTCGGCGATCCGGTGCGGGAACGGGCCCTGACGCCGGGTGACGACCTGGAAGACCTCGCCCAGTTCACCGGCCTCCAGCCGGGTACGCAGGCTCTGCAGCGCCGGGTTGTAGCGCTCGATGTGACCGACGCCGGCGACCAGACCCGCGGACTCGAACGCCTCGACCAGCCGGGTGGCCGTCTCGACGGACTGGGCCAGCGGCTTCTCGATCAGCGCGCACACCCCGTTGGATGCCAACTCCAGGCCGACCCGTTCGTGCAGCGCGGTCGGACAGGCGACCACCGCGTAGTCGATGCCCATCGCCAGCAGGTCACCGAGCTCCGGGACCACCGGGGCCCGCAGGGTGCCGGTGGTGTCGCCGGCCGGGTCGACGACGGCGACCAGTTCGACGCCGTCCAGGTTGGAGAGCACCCGGGCGTGATTGCGACCCATCGCACCGAGGCCGATCAGGCCTGCGCGCAGCTTGCCCCGCTCGTTCATCGGGCACCCCCGGCGAGGTTCGCACCCTCGGCGATCCGGTCGAGCTCGACCTGGGTCAGCGACGGGTGCACCGGCAGCGAGATCACCTCGGCGGCGGCCCGCTCGGTCTCCGGCAGCTCCCACGGACCGGGCTTGCCGTCCTCGGTGAGGTAGGGCTTGAGCCGGTGGATCGGCGTCGGGTAGTAGACAGCGTTGCCGATACCCAGCTCGGTCAGGCGCTGCTGGGTGGCGTCCCGGTCGCCCCGTGCGCGCACCGTGTACTGGTGGTAGACGTGCCGGGCGCCGTCGGCCACCGGCGGGGTGACCAGGCTGGTGATGGTGGAGTCGAGGAACTTCGCGTTCGCGCGACGCTGCTCGGTCCACTCGCCGAGCTGGGTCAGCTGCACCCGACCGATGGCCGCCGCCACGTCGGTCATCCGCATGTTGGCGCCCACGATCTCGTTGGCGTAGCGCTGCTCCATGCCCTGGTTGCGCAGCAGCCGCAGGGTGCGGGCGAGCCCGGCATCCCCGGTGCTGATCATGCCGCCCTCCAGGGAGTGCATGTTCTTGGTGGGGTAGAAGCTGAAGCAGCCGGCGGTGCCGAAGGCGCCGACCGGGGTGCCGTGCAGGCCGGCCCCGTGCGCCTGGGCGGCATCCTCGACGACGGCGAGGTCGTGCCGCTCGGCGATCGCCATGATCCTGTCCATCGCGGCGGGGTGGCCGTAGAGGTGCACCGGCATGATCGCGACGGTGCGCGGGGTGATCGCCGCGGCGACCGCCTCCGGGTCGACGCAGAAGTTGCCCGCCTCGATGTCGACGAAGACCGGCTGAGCACCCACCAGCCGGACGGCGTTGGCGCTGGCCGCGAAGGAGAACGAGGGCACGATGACCTCGTCGCCGGGGCCGAACCCGAGCGCCATCAGGGTCAGCTGGAGCGCCGATGTGCCGGAGTTGACGGCGACGCAGTGCCGACCGTCGACGAGCTCGCCGAACTCCTCCTCGAACGCCGCCACCTCCGGCCCCTGCACCACCTTTCCGCTGCGCAGCACCCGCACAGCCGCCTCGATCTCAGCTTCACCGATGATCGGACGTGCCGGTGGGATGAAGTCTGGGTTCTGCCCAGCCATGGGGGATCCTCCTGGGTCTAGACGGTGCAGGCGGGGGTTCGGATGGCGATACTAGCCCGTTGAAATCTGCGGAGACTCGTACGGGCGCAGGTTCACGCGCGGCCTGGTCGGGTGGGGGCTCGGTCACTGGGCCGGCATTCTGGGCGCCTGACTCTCCACCAAACCAGCACATGTTATCCGCAACGCGGCCACGATCGCGTTAGCCATGTTCGTCAGCTCGGTGGTGTCCAGCGGCGATCGGGAGATCGCGAGCCGCCAGTAGATCGGGCCGATGATCAGATCGATCGCCGCCGACGGGTCAGTGCCGGCCGGCAGTTCTCCCCGGTCGACCGCCTGGCCGACGACCATCTCCCCGATCCGGACCTGGTAGTCGCGCAGCGCCCGCTGGAGGGTCTCCGCGATCTGCGGGTTGCGCGCCGCCTCGGCCAGCAGGTCCGGAATGATCTGCGAGGCCAGCGGGTGGCCAAGGGCCCCCGAGGCGACCATGAGCAGCAGCTGGACGTCGCCCTGCAGGCTGCCGGTGTCGAGCAGCGGCAGCTTCTTCCCGGCGACCGCGCTCACCATGTCGATCACCAGCTCCAGCTTCGAACGCCACCGCCGATAGATCGCCGTCTTGCTGACACCGGCCCGTCGGGCGACCGCCTCGATGGAGAACCGGCCGTAGCCGGCCTGCGCCAGTTCCTGCATGACGGCTCGGCGGATGGCCGTGGTGATGTCGTCGCGAAGAACGGCCGCACCGGCGGGAGCACGCCTCTTCTCGGTCGTCACGTGGGACAATGTAGCGCAACGACGCTACGGTTGCGTCCTGACGTGTTTTCCACTACCTTCCACGCAGCAGCGGAGCGGCCTCCCCATACCGGCCACGCTAGATTTCATCGCCGCGAAGCATTCTCATTGCTCCCCATCAGCACGAAAGATCGGAGCGCCTCACCATGGCCAACACCGCGGTGGCCGACCTCGAATCCGGGCTGACCCGCGCCCAGCTCGCGCAGCGGTACGGGCTGAAGGTCGCCGGGGAACCTCCGTCCCTGGGCGCGTACGCCCGCCAACTGTGGGCTTATCGACACTTCATGTCCGCATACTCGCGGGCGAAGGTCGCGTCGTCGTTCAGCAACACGCAACTCGGCCAACTGTGGCAGGTGCTGACCCCGCTCACCAACGCGGCGGTCTACTACCTGATCTTCGGCGTGATCGTGGCGCAGGACCGGCACGTGCCGAACTTCATCGCCTACCTCTGCACCGGCATCTTCATCTTCACGTTCACCCAGAGCGCGGCGCTGCAGGGCACCAGCGCGATCACGGGCAACCTCGGGTTGATCCGGGCGCTGCACTTCCCGCGCGCCGCCCTGCCGATCACTGTCACCCTGGTGCAGTTCCAGCAGCTGCTCATGTCGATGTTGGTGCTGGCCGCGATCGTGCTGGCCACCGGGGAGCCGATCACCTTCCGCTGGCTGCTGATCGCGCCAACGCTCCTACTCCAGTCGATCTTCAACATCGGGCTGACCATGATCATGGCCCGGATCGGCTCGAAGGTCACCGACCTGAAGCAGGTCATGCCGTTCGTGATGCGGGCCTGGCTCTACGGCTCCGGCGTGCTCTACAGCGTCACGCTCTTCGCGGAACGGCTTCCCGGTTGGGCGGCGACCGCGCTGGAGTCCAACCCGATCCTGGTCTACATCGAGCTGGCCCGGTATTCACTGCTCGAATCGGCGTACCCCGACCACATCGCGTCCTCACCGACTCGGCTGTGGCTCCTCGCCGCGGGCTGGGCAGTCGCCGTCGGCTTCGGCGGGTTCGTTTACTTCTGGCGCGGAGAAAAGGAGTACGGCCGTGGCTGAGCAGACCCTGCCCGCGGTGGACGCCACCGTGGTGGACACGGGGCGCGTGCCCACCGTCGTGGTGGACGACGTGCACGTGATCTACAAGATCCACAAGGGCGCCACCGGCACCACCAGCCCGGTCTCCGCCCTCAAGCGCATCGTGTCCCGCACCAGCGCGCCGAACATCCGCGAGGTGCACGCGGTCAAGGGCGTGAGCTTCACCGCGTACCAGGGTGAGGCCATCGGGCTGATCGGCAGCAACGGCTCCGGCAAGTCGACCCTGCTGCGGACCATCGCCGGCCTGCTCCCCCCGGCCCGGGGCGCGGTCTACACGCTCGGCCAGCCCTCGCTGCTCGGCGTGAACGCGGCCCTGCTCAACGACCTCTCCGGCGAGCGCAACGTGGTGCTCGGCTGCCTGGCCATGGGCATGCCTCCCGAGGAGGTGAAGCGGCTGGCTCCGGAGATCATCGAGTTCTCCGGGATCAACGAACGGGGCGACTTCGCCTCGTTGCCGATGCGCACCTACTCCTCCGGCATGGGCGCCCGGCTGCGCTTCGCCATCTCCTCGGCGAAGAAGCACGACGTGCTGCTCATCGACGAGGCGCTCGCCACCGGTGACCGCAAGTTCCGGGGCCGCAGCGAACAGCGGGTCCGCGAACTGCGCGACAGCGCCGGCACCGTCTTCCTGGTGAGCCACTCAATCGGCTCGATCCGGGACACCTGCGAGCGGACCATCTGGCTGGAGAGTGGCGTCCTGAAGATGGACGGCCCGACCGACGAGGTGTGCAACGCCTACGAAGGCAAGTAGACAGGTCGACGACCGCATCGGCCGGGCGCACGCTTGCCCGGTCGGTGCGGTCAGTCGTAGGCGCTAAGGTTTCCAGGGCGTCGACCACAGTTCATATCTCGTCATCGACGCACAAAACACCCTTTCGGTGGAAGCGAGGACCAGCAGAATGATCCAGGATCACAGCCCCGCACCGGGTGCCACGCCGGCGAGCCCGGCACTCTGGCGCCCCTCGCGGACAGTGGCCGTGATCCTCGCCGGGGGTACGGGGACGCGACTCGGGCTCGGCATCCCCAAGCAGCTGCTGAAGATCGCCGGCAAGCCGATCATCGAGCACACCCTGGCCATCTTCGAGGCCGCCCCGGAGATCGACGAGATCATTGTGCTGATGGCGACCGGGCACGTCCCCGACGCCCAGCAGATCGTCGACAAGGCCGGCTTCCGCAAGGTGACCAAGGTGATCGAGGGTGGCGACACCCGCAACGCCACCACCCGCATCGCGCTCGACGCGGTCGGCGAGGGCGACGTCAACATTCTCTTCCACGACGCGGTGCGGCCCCTGGTCAGCGGTCGGATCGTCCGCGAGTGCGTGAACGCGCTCTGGAGCTACTCCGCGGTCGACGTGGCCATCCCGTCGGCGGACACGATCATCCAGGTCGACGAGAACGACTGCATCACCGACATTCCGGTCCGCTCCGCGCTGCGCCGCGGCCAGACCCCCCAGGCGTTCCGCTCCCCCACCATCCGCGAGGCGTACCGGATCGCCGAGGGCGACCCGAACTTCGCCGCCACCGACGACTGCGGTGTGGTGCTGCGCTACCTGCCCGGCACGCCGATCAAGGTTATCGACGGTTCGGACGAGAACATCAAGGTCACCCACCCGGTCGACGTGCACCTGGCGGACAAGCTCTTCCAGCTCGCCGCGGCGCAGGCGCCCCGGCTGACCGACCACCGCAGCTACAGCGAGGAGCTGATCGGCCGCACCGTCGTCGTGTTCGGCGGCAGCTACGGCATCGGCCACGAGCTGACCGAGCTGGCCCGTCGCTACGGTGCCCAGGTCTTCCCGTTCAGCCGTTCCACCACCGGCACCCACGTGGAGCGGGCCGGGGACGTCGAGGCCGCGCTGAAGACCGCCTTCGAGGCCACCGGCCGGATCGACCACGTGGTGGTGACCGCCGGCATCCTGGAGAGGGGCGCCCTCGCCGAGATGGACGAGGAGACGATGGACCGGCTGCTCCAGGTCAACTTCGTCGGCCCGGTGACCATCGCCCGCCAGGCCCTTCCGTATCTGCAGCAGACCAAGGGCCAGCTGCTGCTCTACACGTCCAGCTCCTACACCCGGGGACGGGCCCGCTACGCGCTCTACTCGGCCACCAAGGCCGCCCTGGTCAACCTCACCCAGGCGCTCGCCGACGAATGGGCCGACGTCGGCGTACGCGTCAACTGCATCAACCCGGAGCGGACCGCCACCCCGATGCGGACGCGGGCCTTCGGCGAGGAGCCGGAGCACACCCTGCTCGCCGCGGAGGCCGTCGCCCAGTCGTCGCTGGACGTGCTGATCTCGGAGCTCACCGGGCAGGTCATCGACGTACGCCGGGCGCCGGGCGAAGCGACGCAGGCCGTGCCGGCCCAGACGCCGCGGGTGGCCGACGAGACCAATGTCGCCTCGGCGACCGTCGGCTGACGGCCGAGCACTGCTGACCGGGACGATGGTGAACGGAGCGACATGCGTGGTGACCTGGTCCGGAAACTGATCGCACGGTGCCTGAGCATCGGGCTGGCCGTGCTGGCCTTCCTGGTCGTGGCGCTGACCGGGGCGACCGGTTGGGGGCTGGCGCTGGCGGTGGCCGCCCTCGTCGCCACCGCCGCTGAGCGACGGATCCGCCAGGGCGCGGACACCGCCGCCGAGACGACACTGATCGCCGCCGCCGTCCTGGTCGGCTACGCCCGACGGCTGGACGGTGGGTTCGACCCCGCGCTGGCCGCCGCCGCGCTGGTGCTGCTCGGGCTGGTGCTGCTGGTGGGCCCGCTGCGGCACGCCGGCAACCTGGAGATCCGGGCGGCCAACCTGCCGGTGCGGTCCTGGACGGTGCCGGTCGCCACGCACCTCGGCGACGCGCTGCTCGGGCTTCTCGCCGTGGTGGCGCTGGCCGCCGCAGCGACCATGCCGGCCCTGGTCGCTCTCGCGGCGGCCCTGCTGGTCGGCGCCGGCGCCGGCGCGATCGCGCTGGATCTGGCCCGGCGCCGGTTCCGGCCACCGGCCGGCGGCGGGGCGGTGGGCCAGGCGCTGCGCCGGCACCAGCCGGAGTTCCTGCTCTACTTCTCCGCGCCTCCCGGCTCGGAGTACCAGGTCACCATGTGGCTGCCGTATCTGGAGCGGATCGGCCGGCCGTTCATGGTCGTGCTGCGGGAGCCGGAGTTCCTGGCCCCGATCGCCGCGGCCACCGATGCGCCAGTGGTCTACTGCCCCACCCTGAGGGCGATGGACGAGGTGCTGGTGCCGAGCCTCCGGGCGGCGTTCTACGTCAACCACGGTGCGAAGAACAGCCACTGCATCCGTTTCACCCAGCTCACCCACGTCCAGCTGCACCACGGCGACAGCGACAAGGCGCCGAGCGCCAACCCGGTGTCGGGGATCTTCGACCGGATCTTCGTGGCCGGCCCGGCGGCAATCGACCGGTACGCCCGGGCCGGGGTGCAGATCCCTGCGGAGAAGTTCGTGGTAGTGGGCCGCCCGCAGGTCGAGTCGATAAACGTACGCCCGGAGCCCCTGGCTGCCGAGGCACCCCGCACGGTGCTCTACACCCCGACCTGGACGGGACACCACGCGGACGCGGACTACTGCTCGCTGCCGGTGGCCGAACCGATGCTGCGCAAGCTGCTCGACCGGGGCGTAACGGTCATCCTGCGCGCCCACCCGTACACCACGCAGAACCCGACATCGGCACGGCAGCTGGGTCGGCTGACCGAGCTGCTCGCGGCGGACCGGGCGCGGACTGGCCGGCCACACGTCTGGGGTGCCGCCGGCCGCGACCTGAGCCTGGTGGATTGCGTGAACCGCTCCGACGCGCTGATCTCCGACGTCTCCGGGGTGATCTCGGACTACCTCTACTCGGGCAAGCCCTTCGCGGTGACCGACATGGGCGGTGAGGGTGACCGGTTCACCGAGCGGTTCCCGCTGGCCGGCGCGGGCTACGTGCTGCACCGGGACATGACGAACCTGGACGATGTGCTGGGCCGGTTGCTCGGCGCCGATCCGATGGCACCGGAGCGCTGGGCGACCCGGCGGCGCTACCTCGGTGACTTCCCCGCCGAGTCGTACGCCGACGCGTTCCTGGACGCCGCCAGGCGCGAGCTGGAACCGGGCTGGAGCCCGCCGTCGCCCGGGCGGCCGGTCGAGCCGGACCGGTTGGCGGCCTCCCCCACCACCTGAGCCGCCGGGCCGCCGGGGGCGGCCCGGCCTCGGTCACCCCCGGCGGTCCGGGGAGAGCAGCCTGGGCGGGCCGCCCGCTTGGCCAGCTGGGGAACGGTTGGACGGGTACGGTCCGAGGCGTCAGCTGTCGCGTGCCCTAAAATCGCGGGGCCGGAGGTGCTCGATGCGCACCGCCGATCCCGGCCGGTCCGGGGTGTTCCGGGCGGACGTCGCCACGGACGAGAGGTGGAGCTAGTGATGCACCAGCGGATCCTTATGCGGGCCAAGAAGGGCCCCTTCGACGTCTACGCGCCGGAGGAGACCTTCGAACGCAACTGGATCGGCGACAACAACGGGAACCTGGTCTTCAGCCACGCCGCCCACAAGCTGCTCCGCACAACGACGGCGCAGATCACCTCCACCGAGTTCAAGATCGACCTGCGCGACGCCGACAAGATCAACGAGCAGTACGACGTGTACGTCATCCCGCTCGCCAACGCCTTCCGGCGCAGCTACGCGCATCGCGTGGCGGCCATGACCAAGCTGATCGAGCGGCTCAAGATCCCGGTGGTGGTTCTCGGGGTGGGCGTGCAGACCAACGTCGCCGGCGACCGGGAATACCTGCGCCCGATCGACGACGTGGTGAGCCGCTTCGTCCGGGCCGTGCTGGAGCGCTCGCACAGCATCGGGGTTCGGGGCGAGATCACCGAGAGCTACCTGCGCACCCTGGGCTTCTCCGCGGTCGACGTGATCGGCTGCCCGTCGATGTTCCTGCACGGTGACAGCCTGCGGGTGGAGAAGCGCAAGGAGTTCCTGACCCCGCACGACCGGGTCGCGCTGACCATCTCGCCGTACGTGAAGTCGATGGCGGAGGTGGTCTCCGCCCACCACCAGCGCTACCCGAACCTGCGCTACCTCCCGCAGGACCTGAAGACCCTCGGCACGCTGCTCTACGGCGACGCTCCCGCGGACCGAGGGAAAACCAGCGCGATCCCCGTCCACACCTCGCACCCCCTGTTCACGGAGGACAAGGTGCGCATGTTCGTGGACCCGTGGACCTGGATGGAGTATCTGTCCGGGTTCGACTTCGCCTTTGGTACCCGCATCCACGGCACCATCACCGCGCTGGTGGCCGGCACGCCGGGCTACCTCTTCGCGCACGACTCGCGCACGCTCGAGCTGGCCCGGTACTTCGACATCCCGCACCGGGTGATGGCGGACGTGCCGGCCGATGTCGACGCCGCCGACCTCTACGCGGAGGCCGACTACACGGCGCTGAACAACGGGCACAAGGCCCGCTTCGAGACCATGCTCGCCTTCCTCGCCAAGCACGACCTGGGGCACGCCTTCGCCGATGGCGACAGCGCCACCCGCTTCGACGAGCAGGTCCGCGCCACCACCTTCCCACCCGCCGTCCGCCCGGCCGGCGCCACCGGCTCCGATGTGCTGCTGGAACGGGTGCAGTGGCTGCGCGACCACAACCGAAGGCTGCTGACCGAGGTCGAGACCCTCAAGCAGCAAGAGCTGAGGACCCGGGTCAGGCAGGCGGTCGGCGGCCGGGTGCGACGCTTGTTGAATCGTTGACCCGCCGCGATCCTGCGGGCCGATCGCCGCGTGCGGCCGCCGGCCGGCCGGTGGCCTAGTATCGCGGGGCCCGGAGGTGACGGATGTGCTGCCTCCCGGGACACTGCCGGGCGATCTCCGGGGTCGGACGCCACCGCCGCCGGACGAGAGGTGGAGCCACCGATGCATAAGCGGATCCTGCTGCGCGCCCGCAAGGGCCCGTTCGACGTCCTCAGCGCCGAGGAGACGTACGAGCGGGACTGGATCGGTAAGAACACCGGCAATCTGGTCTTCAGCCACGCCGCGCACAAGCTGCTGGCCACCTCCACGGCCGAGATCACCCCGTCGCGCTTCCGGGCGGACCCACGCGACGCCGACGAGATCAACGAGAAGTACGACGTCTTCGTGATACCACTGGCCAACGCGTTCCGCCATGACTACGCGAAGCGGCTGACGTCGATGGCTCGGCTGATCGAACGGCTGAAGATCCCGGTGGTGGTGCTCGGAGTCGGGGCGCAGACCGACGTGGACGGCGACCTGGAGCAGCTCCGCCCGATCGACGAGCCGGTCAGCGCGTTCTGCCGGGCGGTGCTCGACCACTCGCACAGCATCGGCGTACGCGGCGAGATCACCGAGAACTACCTACGCAAGCTGGGTTTCTCGGCTGTCGAGCAGATCGGCTGCCCGTCGATGTTCCTACACGGCGACAGCCTGCGCATCGAGAAGACGAAGGCGACCCTGGGCATCGACGACCGGCTCGCGTTCGTCATCTCGCCGTACGTCAAGGCGCTGGCCCCCCTCATCCTGCACCACCACCAGCGCTACCCGAACCTGCGCTACGTGGCACAGGACCTCTACACCCTCGGCACCCTGCTCTACGGCGACGCGCCGAAGCTGCGGGGCAAGACCGCCGACATGCCGATCCACACCTCGCACCCGCTCTTCGTCGAGGACAAGGTGCGGATGTTCATGGACCCGTGGCCCTGGATGGACTATCTCTCCGGGTTCGACTTCGCCTTCGGCACCCGGATCCACGGCACCATCACGGCGCTGATCTCGGGCATCCCCGGCTATCTGCTGGCGCACGACTCGCGCACCCTGGAGCTGGCCCGATACTTCGACATCCCGCACCGGTTGTTGCGCGATGCGCCGGCCGACGTCGACGCTGCCCAACTTTATGCGGAAGCCGACTACACGGCCCTGAACGAGGGCCACAAGGAGCGCTTCGCGCGGATCACCGCGTTCCTCGCCAAGCACGACCTCGGCCTCTCGTTCGCCGATGGAGACAGCGCCACCCGCTTCGACGAGCAGGTCCGCCAGACCGTCTACCCAGCTGCGGTCCGGCCGGTCTCCGCCTACTCTCCCGAGGAGTTGCTGACGCGCATCCAGTGGCTGCGGGACGAAACCCGGACGCTCCAGACAGAGGTCAATACCCTCCACGCGCGGTCACTGCGCGAGCGGGTCAAGCAGGCCGTCGCCGGCCGGGTCCGCCGGATGCTCGGAGCCAGGTGACCAGCCACCGCGTCCGCTTCATCCAGCTCACCCGCGTCGGTACGGGTCGAGCAGCGCCAGCACGGCAGCCGGGTCCTCCACGTGTGCGTTGTGGCCGAGACCGGGCAGCGTGACGACCGGTACGCCGTACGCCTTGAGCTGCTCGTCGGTGACCAGCGAGTCGTGTTCCCCGCGGGCCAGCACCACCGGCACGTCGGTCGCCGCCAGCAACGGGGCCAGGTCTGGCTCGCCGACGCCGAAGGCTGTCGGGTCCATGGCGAGGCGCCACCGGCCGTCGACCTGACGCAACCCGGCGTCCACCACCGGATGATCCGGCGCGACCAGGCCGACCAACCCGGAGACGCGCAGGTAGCGGCGGGCCGCCTCGGTGCGGCTGGCGAACCAGCTCACCGGGCGGGCGGCGAGTTCGGTCGCGCGGGTCAGCTCGTCGGGTGACCAGACCGCCTTGATGCCCAGCCCGACCACCGCGTCCACCGGCATCCCGGCGGCGCGGGCGGCCAACGCCAGGCCGACCACCCCGCCCAGCGAGTGCCCGAGCACGACGATCCGGTCGTCGGCGACCAGGCCGTGGGCGATCCGCTCGGCGAACCCATCAAAGGAGTACGACGGCAGCGGGGCCGACCAGCCGTGACCGGCAAGGTCCGGTGCCAGCCACCGCCCGGGCCAGTGCTGCTTCAGCAGTGGGGCCGAGGGCAGCCAGACGTCCCCGGTCGCCCCCATCCCGTGCAGCAGCAACAGGATCGGCCCACGGCCTGCCCGGCCACCTGATTCATCCACCACGGCCGCAGTCTCCCACGGTTCGCGACCAGGTACGAGGGTCGTCGATGCGGCGCAGGCCTGACCGCCCGGTGAAGACGCCGCGGGCGCCGGCCCCTTGTGGAGGACGGCGCCCGAAGCGGTCAACGTGCCTGGGTCAGGCGGAGTAGCCCCGGCTGGCGATCCAGTTGGCCAGGTTGATCGTGGTGATCCAGTACGACGCGTCGGCCGGGTTCGCCGAGTCGGCGATCCGCACGGTGCGGCCGTTGTCCTTGTAACCCACGACGGCGATGTAGTGACCGCCACCGTAGGAGTGCCAGCCGCCGTTGGTGTCGGTGGCGTCGCCGACGACGTTGGCGACCACGCCACGGCCGTCGGTGATGGCCTTGACCACGTCGGCCTGGAGCTGGTCCATCTGGGCCGGGCTGGGCGTGCCGGCGAACATCCGGGTCCGGTACGGGGAGCCCTTCACCTCGGCGTTGAGCACCCGGGTGGTGTCCAGGGCCGAGTTGGTGCCCATCTCGGTGGTGCCCAGCTCGGCGCCGAGCTCATTCTGGGTGCGGTCGATGCCGGCGGCGCTGAGCGCGTTGCGGGTGGCAGCCGGGCCGCAGTTGTAGTACGTGTTCTGCGCCTGGTAGTCGTAGTCGAGCACCTTGGTCGCGGGCGGCTTCGGCGGCTCCGGCTTACGGGTCAGATCCGGGTTGCTGCTGGCCGTGGCTGCGGGCGACGCGGCACTGGTGGCCGGCGCGGGGGCGGCGGTGGTCGGTGCGGTGCTGGCCGAGGGGGACGCGTCGCGCGCCTCGCTGCGGGAGGCAGCGGTGTCGCTGCGCATCTCGGCGACAGTGGTCGCGGTGTGCTGGCTGGCCGGCGCGTCGTCGGCGGTGGTGAGCAGGGCGCCGGTGGTGGTGGCGATGGCGAGGGCCGCGGCGGAGGCGGCAACGATCTGGTACGGACGCTCGGTGGCGAGGCGACGGAGCTGACGCTTCAGGGTGTGCTTCACGGGGTCCTCCACGGATCGGGGGGAGAGCGGCACACCGGGGCGGGACCGGTATCCGGGCAGGCGCCAGCGCGCGGACGATGGTCCGCGGATGGTGAACCGCTCAGGGGAACGCCCGGCGCGGCCGGGCGGTTAGGCGATGACCCGGGGGGGTCAGCTCACCGTCACTGGACGAATGAGCGGGGGCACCGCTACGCCGTGGAGGCGAGGGAACAACCGAGGGGTGGAAAGGTGCTGCACGAGGATGGAACTCCTTCCGACACCGCCTACCGGGTTAGCTGACGGATTCGGGCGGGAAGATCGCCCTACCGCGGGCCGTGGCTCGCGGATTCACCCCGGACTTACTGATGGGTCCCCGGTTCGTTCATCACGATTGAGCGGGTCGGCGCGGCGTCGCCTCTTGCGAACGGTTACCGCACCGGACAGGACGACAGTACTGGCCGGCTCTCACCCTGCCAAGCCGGGTTCACCTGTGTAAACCCCAATCGGCGCGACAATTTCTGCGCGTATTGCCGATGATGTGACTCGATGGGACAACCGGTTACGGCGACGCCTGCGGGCGACAACCGGACAGGCCGCCGAATATGCGGCCACAATCACGGGAAAAATCGAGCCAATCGTGCCCGACGCCCGATTCGCCATTGACATGACCGGGCTCACATAACGGATCGGGCTCAACCCGCGCGAGCCGGGCGCCAACGTGCCACGAGGGCAGGGCGGAACGCCCGGGTAGCCGCCCGGCGGGCGGGTACCGGGTTCGGCCGCAGCCGGGCCGCTGCCGCGTACGCCTCCTCGGCGAGAGTGCGGGCCGACTCGGCGGCCAGTTCCGCGTCCCGCCAGGCGGCCCGCTCCCGGGTGGCGGCGGCCTGGTAGTCGGCCAGCCTCGCGTCCCGGATCGCCCGGCTCAGCAGCACCTCCTGCTCGACCGGGTGCCGCCGGGGATCCCAACCGTGCCGGTGCCCGAACACGTCGCCGAACTGCGCCATGGTCAGGTCGCCCCGCCAGTGCGCCGCCGCCGCCGCGCGATGCAGGTAGCGCTCCCGGGAGGCGTACTCGGCGGGGGTGCGGGGGGTATGCGGGGTGGGCAGCGCCCCGGCCCCCGCGAAGCGACGCGCGGCCGCGTCCGCCTCGTCGTACCTGCCCCAGGCCCGCTCCATCTGCTCCTGAGCGGTCAGCCAGGAAGCCCGTCGCCGCCGGGCGTTCTGCCCCGCGCCGGCCGCGGCGACGGCCACTTCCTCGGCGTACCGACGCAGGTCGACGGCCTCGGCCTCAGCCAACTCCCGGGCGGTGGGCGCCACCGGGGCCGGGTCGTCCGTTGGCCGGTCCCGCTCGGGGCGGGCGGTCAGCACGATGAGTACGCCCAGTGCCAGCAGGAACAGGGCTGACCAGATGGCGGCGGCCTGCGGCACCTCGGTCACGAACTGGTAGAAGACGACGGTCTCCATGGTCGGCACCTCGGGGAGAGAACAATGCGGTGGGAGCCCCACCGGCCACCGGGCCACGGTGGGCCACGGATCGGCGAGGTGCGGGACGGGTGGATCGACAGGGCGCGGCGACGGGACGCTCCTCCCGGTGGATCAGCGCCCGGGCGGAGCCCGGGGCGCCCAGCTCCTCGGACCGTCCACGAGGGGCAGCCGTTCAGACCCGGCCGCGCACACCACCGGCATTCCGGCCACCACGATGACGCCCCGGCCGCGCAGGGCCGGGTGCGAGTCGACCGAGCAGACCGGGAAGGCCTTCTCGGCGGCTCCCTCAGCGACCGCTGAGGCCGCGTGCACGGTCGGCGTTGACGCGGCGGTCGGCGTTGGCGCGGCGGCCGAGGCCGGGCCTGCGCCAAGCGCCAGGGCCGCGACGACGGCGAGGCTGGTCAGCACCCGTGTCGCCCAGCGCGCCACCCACCACAGGGGACAGGTGAACGCGACCGGAAGCACGCCCCCACGCTACCGTCACGCCGGCCCGGGCGCATCGACCACGGGCGTGTCGGCGTACGCCGCGCCGACCGTGCTGACCAGTGCGGACGCCTCAGCGCGAGTCGACGTACGTCGATCGATCGCTGGCCTGCTCGACGTCGCCGACGGCGGCTTCGCCGGCCTGGGCCTGGGTCCCGACGCCATCGGCGGTGCGGTCTTCGCGGCCGTTGACTTCAATGCTGGCGGTGCGTTGCTGAGGGACGGCCACCTGGCGGGCCGGGCGGCGTGGAGCGAGCCGGCGCATCATCGGGGTCTCGACGAAGCGGTGCAGCAGCCCGGCGAGGACCAGGTTCACCAGTAGGAAGCCGAGCACCGCGACGGGGCCACGCCAGCCCTGGAAGCCGGTCCCCCAGTCACCGCTCCAGCGCAGCACGCTCGTCATCACCAGCACGTGCACCAGGTAGAAGGCGAAGGAGACCTCGCCGAGCCAGACCACCGGTCGGGACCGCCATGGGGAACGCTTACCTCGGACGTCCGCGTCCGCGGCGGCAGTGATCACCAGCAGATACACCACCGCGAGCAGCGTGGTCCACAGCTCGGCGCGAATCCATTCTGCCGCTGCCACCCAGGTGGCCAGGAAGATCACGCTGGCTGCGGTCAGCCCCGGGCCCCGCCAGAGGCCACGGCGCATCAGCTCGGCCGCCACCGCGCCCATCCAGAACTCCAGCGACCGTACGGGCGGGAAGATCTGCGTGAACCACCAGCGGCTCGCCTCCGGCACCAGGTGCTGGGCCGGCCAGAGCGCGAGGATCAGCAGAGGTAGCGCGACGATCAGCACCCAGAGCAGCTTCGGCCGGGCCCGGCGCAGCAGCGGCAGCGCCAACGGCAGGCAGAGGTAGAAGAAGAACTCGCAGGAGAGCGACCAGCTCACGGTGTTGATGCTGTAGAACCAGCCCGGTCGGGGATCCCAGGCCTGCAACAACAGCAGGTTCTCCAGCGCGACCGCCGGCAGGACCGGGTCGGCGAACCACCAGGCGACCAGCAGCGCCGCCCCCCACAGCACCAGGTGATTCGGATAGATCTTGGCGACCCGTCGCCGCCAGAAGGTGCGCCGGGAGTCGCCTACGCGGGCCGACCAGACCAGCACGAAACCGCTCAGGATGAAGAAGAACTGCACCCCGGACAGGCCGAGGGTGAACAGCGCGTCGACCACGGCCTTGTAGTCCGGCTCGGCGATGATCCGCATGGTGCCCGCGTGGAATCCGAAGACCAGCAACGCGGCGATCCAGCGCAGCCCGGTCAGCGAGGGCAGCCGGGCCGACGCGGGGGCGGGCCGGGCAGCCGTCGCCGCGGCGGCGCTCGTCATGCTGGGATCCCGACGCTCGGCAAGGTCACCAGCACGTGCGTGTCCTCCTCGGTACGACGTCGGACGGCGCGACGGCGACGCCCGCGACGGCCCAGCAGGGGCCGTACCCGGGGCACCCTACCCGGGGCACTCCCGGGTGAACCGGACGCGTTCCACCCCGCCAACGCAGAAGGGTAGGCACAGGCTGCCCTGGTGGCGGACCCGAGCCGCGCGCGCGACGGCGGCGCGCATCCTGCACGGGCTGCTCGGCTCGCCGCAGCGGCGCGCGCCGCGCCGCGCAAGCCTGGTCCACCGTCGACGGGCAGGGAAGGGCACGGGTCGTGGACGCGGTGTTCGACGCCGTACGCCCGCCGGCGTAGGCGACTGACGCTGTCGCACGCGAGCAACGCCGCGCCCGCCACGGTCACGCTCGATCCTGGAAATAGTCTCCTCGATCGCACGGGCACTACATCCAGGATCGAGCACGATCTTGAGGGATCCGCGTGGCACAGGCATAGCACGGGTGTACGAAAGGGCTGCTAGGGTGGCCGCATGATGCAGGCCGCCTACCAGCCGTCGATGCTCGACCTCGCCGACGCCGAGCCGGCCCTGGGGCCACTGCCCGGTCAGATCCGACGACACGAGCTCAGCCGGGGCGCCTGGGTCGACCACCTCCCGGGCTGGGTGCGCGGCTCCGACGCCGTCCTCAACACCCTGCTCACCGAGGTGCCCTGGCGTGCTGAGCGGCGCACCATGTACGACACCGAGGTCGACGTGCCCCGCCTGCTCTGCTGGTATGGCGGCGACCGGCAACTCCCCCACTCCGTGCTCACCACGGCACGGGCGGAGCTGACCCGGCACTACGCGCCCGAGCTGGGCGAGCCCTTCGTCACCGCAGGCATGTGCCTCTACCGTTCCGGACGGGACAGCGTCGCCTGGCACGGCGACACCATCGGCCGGTCAGCACACACCGACACCATCGTCGCGATCGTCTCCTTCGGAGCACCCCGACCGCTGCTGCTGCGCCCACGTGGCGGCGGCGGCAGCCTGCGCTTCCCGGTGGGCCACGGCGACCTGATCGTGATGGGCGGCTCCTGCCAACGCACCTGGGAACATGCCATCCCGAAAACCACCCGCCCCGTCGGCCCCCGGGTCAGCGTGCAGTTCCGCCCCGTCAACGTCGCCTGACGTTGGCGGCGCCACCCCGGCCTGCCCTACAGCAGGCCGGCGAGTCTGTAGAGGACCAGCGACCCGGCGACGGCGACGTTCAGGCTCTGGCCGTGCCCGACCATGGGAATCTCCACGGCCGCGTCCAGGTGGTCGAGTGCCTCGGGCGGGATGCCGGTCGACTCGTGCCCGAGCAGCACCACGGTGCGCCCCCGAGCGGCGGGCAGGTCACCGAGTCTGACGGCCTCGTCGGCCAACTCCACCCCGAGAATCCGGGAGCCGGCGGCCCGTTCGGCGGCCAGCCACCGCAGCGGGCTGCCGACCCGGTGGACACAGCCCGGCCGGCGCAGGGTGTTGCCCCGGGCCAGAGCCTCGTCCACCCACCGGAACGGCGGCACGGCCAGGCAGGCACCGACCGCGTCACAGGTGCGCAGCAGGGTGCCCAGGTTCGCGCCGTGCAGCGGCCAGAGCGGGGCGGCGATCAGATGACCCCAGCAGCGATGCTGGCGGGGTCGGCGGGCGGCACGCAGCTCACGCCTTGGCCGGACCCGGATGGCGGCGCTCACGCCGCGCCGGCGACTCCGCCGGACAGAAGAAAGATCATGTGAAAGGTGCTTGGCGGCGCACCCAGGCCATCACCGACAACAAGAACCCTCACCATACCCCGCGCGCGGACCGCGTTCAGACGCCAAGATCCGCGCAACTTCAGGGAAAGCGCTGCCTGCGGCATGTCGGAGGCAGCAACTCCCCCGAAGTTGCGCGGATCTTGAGGTCGGGACACCCCGCACGCCCCGGGGGGCGGCGGGGTTGGTGGGTCAGTCCCGTTCGATGAGGTGGCCTACCACCGTTGGGCCGAGCATCACCGCGAAGCCACTGCCGTCGCGGCGGGGGTCCGCCGCCGGCAGCTCCACCGGATCGCCGGTGCCGGTCGCGCCGACCGGGCGCGGGCCCACCCAGGCAACCGCCACGTCCGTCTCACCCTTGAGGAAGCGGTGCGCGCGCACGCCGCCGGTCGCCCGGCCCTTCGCGGGGTACGACTTGAACGGCGTCACCTTGACCGTCGCCCCGGTGGAGGTGACCACCATCGGCTCGCCGTGCCCCGGGTCGTCGGTGCGGACCGCGCCGAAGAACGTCACCCGCGCACCGGCCGGCAGGTTGATGCCGGCCATCCCGCCGCCCTTGAGGCCCTGCGGACGAACCAGCCCGGCGGGGAAGCGCAACAGCGACGCCTCCGACGTGACGAACGTGAGCGATTCGGTGCCGTCGGTCAGCCAGGTCGCCCCGACCACCTCGTCACCGTCGCGCAGACCGATCACCTCGAACTCGTCGGAGCGCACCGGCCACTCCGGAGCGCAGATCTTCACCACGCCCTGCCGGGTGCCCAGCGCCAGCCCCGGCGAGCCCTCCGCCTGCCCACCCAGGGGGGCCAGGCCGACGACGGTCTCCCCCGCCTCCAACGGCACCAACTCGGCCGCGGACATCCCGCCTCGCAGCGACACCGTGCCGGCCTGCTCCGGCAACACCGGCAGCGGCAGGACATCGACCTTGAAGGCCCGGCCAGCACTGGTCAACAGCAGCACCCGACCACGGGCGGTGGAGTGCGCAATGGCGCGTACGGTGTCGTGCTTGACCCGGCCGTTGCGTCGGCGCCCCTCGGAGCTCTCCTCCGACTCGGCCGCGGTCCGGGCGACCAGCCCGGTCGCGGAGAGGATCACCTGGCACGGGTCGTCGGCGACCTCCAGCGGGCCGGCCGGCGCGGACGCGGCCAGCACCTCCTTGAGGTCACCGTCGACAAGCGTCGTACGCCGTTCGGTGCCGAACTGCTTGACCACAACGGCCAGCTCGTCGGAGACCAGCTTCTTGAGCACCCGCTCGTCGTCGAGGATCTTGCTCAGCTCGGCGATCTCGGCGCGCAGCCGCTCCTGCTCGGCCTCCAGCTCGATCCGGTCGAACTTCGTCAACCGGCGCAGCGGAGTGTCCAGAATGTAGGTGGCCTGGATGTCGGACAGGCCGAACCGGCTCATCAGCCCGTCCTTCGCGGCCTGCGCGTCGTCACTGCCCCGGATCAGCCGGACCACCTCGTCGATGTCCAGCAGGGCGATCAGCAGACCGTCGACCAGGTGCAGCCGCTCCTGCCGCTTGCGCCGACGGTACGAGGTGCGCCGGGTGACCACCTCGTAACGGTGGGCCAGGAAGACCTCCAGCAGCGCCTTCAACCCCAGCGTGCGCGGCTGACCGCCGTCCAGGACCAGGTTGTTGACGCCGAACGACTGCTCCAGCGGGGTCAACCGGTAGAGGTCGGCGAGCAGCGCCTGCGGGTTGACGCCCACCTTGCACTCGACGACGAGGCGGGTGCCGCTCTCCCGGTCGGTGAGGTCCTTGACGTCGGCGATGCCGGTCAGACGCTTGGTCTTGGTGACCTCGTTGGTGATGGCCGCGATGACCTTCTCCGCACCGACGCCGTAGGGCAGCTCGACCACAGTGATCGCCTGGCGGCCCCGGCTGCCCTCGATCGGGCCGATCTCCACCTTGCCGCGCATCCGCACCACGCCGCGCCCGGTCTCGTACGCCCGGCGCACCTCGTCCAGGCCGAGCAGCACGCCACCGGTGGGCAGGTCGGGGCCGGGGACGAACTCCATGAGTTTGTCCAGAGTGGCGTCCGGGTGGTTGATCAGCCAGCGGGCCGCCTGGACGACCTCGCCCAGGTTGTGCGGGATCATGTTGGTGGCCATCCCGACCGCGATCCCGGACGCGCCGTTGACCAGCAGGTTGGGGAATGCGGCCGGCAGCACTGTCGGCTGGGTCAGTGACCCGTCGTAGTTGGGCTCGACGTCGACGGTGTCCTCGCCCAGCTCACCGACGAGCAGCATGGCCTCACGGGACATTCGTGCTTCGGTGTAACGCGAGGCAGCCGGGCCATCGTCTGGAGATCCAAAATTCCCATGCCCGTCGATGAGGGGCACGTTGAGCGAGAAGTCCTGCGCGAGGCGGACCATGGCGTCGTAGATCGCCGTGTCGCCGTGCGGATGGTACTTACCCATGCAGTTGTGGACGACGTAGCCCTCGGCAACGAAGGCGTGCTCGTCGCTGCCGACCTGAATGTCGTAGGTGACGTCGGGCGACACCGGCTCCACCGAGGTGACCCGTAGGAAGGATCCACCGACCAACGCGTCCAGCCGAGAAGCGAGCGGTGAACCGAGGCGGTGGAGTTTGCGGATCCAGCCGTCTCGTACCGCACGCTCTAATTGGAAAGATCGTTCAGCGAGCGGGACGCCATTGCGGTCCTTGCCGTATCGCACCTTCGGTCCGCCGCTAGCCGAGAGGGAGTCGCGAAACGCTTGGCCATCCCGGTCCCGAAACCACCCGCCGCCCTGGTGCGCGGCCGTGAACGCGGCCATGACCGGGGCGTACGGCAGCCGGTCATGGCCCTGCTTGCCGCCGTACTGGTAGTCGATCTCGGCGACCCGTTGCAAATCGTCGTGCTTGTAACCGATCCGCACCCACGGCAGCAGAAGACGGGCGAGATCCGAGGCGTCGCGGCCGCTGACCGACAGGCCATGAAGAGGGTGCTCCTGTGAGCCACGACCGCTGGTCCAATGGTGCCCATGTAGCCCCAGGTCGGCAAGCATGGCGTAAATCTGCCGCACCAGCACCTCGCTGGTACTGACGAAGACAACCTCCCGAAAACGCTTACGAATGTAGCCGTCTCCATCGAAGAAGCCGGCGAGAAATGGCACCCAGGCCGACCGGTCGCGAATGATGTCGGCGGGCACACACTTGTCGCGGCTGAGCGGCCGCGTGGCCTCTAGCAGTCCTTCGTGTCGGCTGAAGGTAAGAATGTGCTGGTCGCGGTGCAGCGGATTCTCGGCCTCACGCTTTCCTCGGGAAACGTTCAGCCCACTGGCGATGGCCCAACCATGGGCGACATCGAGCGGCTCAATGTCGCACATGTGGATCCGGACCCGACCGTCCGCCGCGCGAGATCGGTGCACTGGGAAGCCCTCGGCTACCAGCAGCCCACGCACGTAGTCGTAGATGTCGCCGGTCGGTGTTGACACCACATTTCGGCGGCTGCCGTACGCCAACGCCAGTCGCCCCGGGAGGTCCCGAGCCTCCACCCATTGAACCGAAAGATCATCGGCGACCACGCGGAAGCGTTGGCCCGGCGTGACGAGCATCGTGTGCCCGTTGCTCCAGGTCACGCGCACGAGGTCGGACACTGGATTCTGATAGACAGCGGTCACCGGCACTGGTGCGCCAGCACCGTCCAGAACGAGGTCACCGACCTCGATCTCCTCGATGGTCCGAAGGCCAGCGGGCGTCGAGACGAGTGTGCCGGCGACGAAGCAGTCACCCACAATTCGGGCAGACTTCACATGCCCGCGATCCGGGCGGTAGCCCTGCTCGTACATCGACCAGAGGATGCGCCGGTGCACGGGCTTGAGGCCGTCGCGCGCGTCGGGCAGCGCGCGGGAGTGGATGACCGAGAACGCGTACTCCAGGTAGGAGTCGGACACCTCGGTGACCAGCGGGTTGTCGAAGACCCGCGCGCCGGCCTGGTCGAACGAGGAGAGGTCGACCTTGTTTTCCTTACGGCGTGCCATGACTCAGCTCTCCATCGGAGCGAAAAAAGCGCTCATGCCGTCGCTTCGCAACGGCATGAGACACCATCGCGCTGTATCGAAATTCGCTCGCTGTCGCTCGCTCATGCGTCGATCGCATCCCGGTCGACGCGGTCGGCGGAGTCGATCAACCAGTTGCGGCGCGGCTCGACCTTCTCGCCCATCAGCAGTTCGAGGATGCGTTCGGCGGCGTCGACGTCGTCGAGGGTGATCCGGCGTACGGCGCGGGTGGCCGGGTTCATCGTCGTGTCCCACAACTCGTCGGCGTCCATCTCACCGAGACCCTTGAAGCGCGGGATGGGCGTGACGATCTGCTTGCCGGCCTTTTCCAGCTTGCGGACCGTCGTCTCCATCTCGGCCTGGGTGTAGGTGTAGACCGTCTGCGGGCTGCGCCCCCTGGTGGTGATCTTGTGCAGGGGCGGCATCGCGGCGTAGAGCCGACCGGCCTCGATCAGCGGGCGCATGTACCGGGCGAAGAGGGTGATCAGCAGCGTGCGGATGTGCGCGCCGTCCACGTCGGCGTCGGCCATGATCAGCACCCGGCCGTAGCGCAGTGCGGAGAGGTCGAACGTGCGCCCCGAGCCCGCGCCGAGGACCTGGACGATCGCCGCGCACTCGGCATTGTCCAGAACCTGCTGGAGGTTGGCCTTCTGCACGTTGAGGATCTTGCCGCGGATCGGCAGCAGCGCCTGGTATTCCGAGGATCGGGCCATGCGACTCGTCCCGAGTGCGCTGTCACCCTCCACGATGAACAGCTCACTGCGGTCGATGCCGGTGGCCCGGCAGTCGACCAGCTTCGGCGGCATGGACGCGCCCTCCAGGGCGGTCTTGCGCCGGGCGGCGTCCTTCTGCTGCTTCTGGGTGAGCCGCACCCGGGCCGCGTCGACGATCTTCTGAAGGACCGTGCGGGCCTCGGCCTTGGTGCGCCGGTCCTCCAGCCAGGCCTTGACGTGCGCGTCGACCTGCGTCTGGATGACCTTGGTGATGCCGGTGGTGGAGAGCTCGTCCTTGGTCTGCGAGGTGAACTGCGGCTCGGGGATCCGCACGTGCACCACCGCTGTCATCCCCTCCAGGACGTCGTCGAGGGTGGGCGGCTCCTCCTTGGCCTTGAGTAGGCCGCGGGTGTTGCGGATCGCGTCGGCGAGGCTGCGGACGAGGGCCCGCTCGAAGCCCTTGCGGTGGGTGCCGCCGTGGGCGTTGCGGATGGTGTTGGTGAAGCACTCGACGGTGCGCTCGTAGCCGGTGCCCCACCGGAACGCCACCTCGACCTCGGCGCGCCGCTGCACGTTGGACTGCATGACGCCGTTGGCGTCGGCGGCGTTCTCCCGGTAGGTCCCCTCGCCGTTGACCAGCAGGGTGCCGGAGACCGGCCGGTCGCCGGCCGGGGCGAGGAACTCCACCATGTCGCTGAGCCCGTTGGGGTAGTGGAACCGCTCCTCGGCGGGTGCCTCGCCGGTCAGGTCGCGCAGCAGGTAGCTCACGCCGGGGACCAGGAAGGCGGTGTTGCGCAGCTTGGTGTGGACCGCCTCGACGTCGAGCGCGGCGCCGGTCTCGAAGTAGCGCGCGTCGTGCCACCAGCGGATCGACGTGCCGGTGCGCTGGCCGCGCTTGACCGCGCCGACGACCTGGAGCCCGGGGCCGGCGGTGAAGGGCGCGTCCGGCCCGTCGCCGTCGAAGATGCCCGGGACGCCGTGCCGGAAGGACATCGCGTGGATCTTTCCGGCCCGGCGGACGGTCACGTCGAACCGGCGGGACAGCGCGTTGACCGCTGAGGCACCGACGCCGTGCAGGCCGCCGGAGGTCTTGTAGCCGGAGCCGCCGAACTTGCCGCCGGCGTGCAGCCGGGTGAGCACCAGCTCGACGCCGGAGATGCCGGATTTGGCGTGCACGTCGGTGGGGATGCCCCGGCCGTCGTCGTCGACCTGCACAGAGCCGTCGGCGTGCAGGATCACCTCGACGGTGCTGGCGTGGCCGGCGACACCCTCGTCGGTGGAGTTGTCGAGGATCTCGTTGACGAGGTGACCCACGCCACGGCTGTCGGTGGAACCGATGTACATGCCGGGCCGCTTGCGGACAGCGTCCAGCCCCTCAAGGTGGGTGAGGTCATCGGCCCCGTACAGGGTGTCAGGCTCTGCGGTCAACTGGTCGTACTCCCCGGTCTCGGCGGTGTGCAGCCGGTCACCGGCGACATCAGCCGGCGTGGCGCGCCGCAGCGAGCCTAGCCCGAGGCTAGGACAACTCCCGGAGGGCCCGCGCGACCCGCCGCGCGGGGGCCTCCGGACGTGAGCGAGGAAACAGCCCGCGGGTGATCACGGGACCACGCAGAGGTACCGGCGTCGGTGCGCTCTCATGATCGCGGCTGGTCGAGGGCATTCGTCGGGAGGCGACCGGGATGGACGCGACGACACGTGACGCCCTGCGACGCTCCCTCGGCACCCGCGCTCGGAGATGGCTGCTCGTGGGCACCCTGCTGGCGGGTGTGCTGTGCGCGGTGGCGCTGGTGGCGGCGGCGACTCCCGCCGACCGGACCGAGGTCGCCGACGAGCCGTGGCGGCACGCGGGCACGGTCGCGGTGGGCAGCGTGCTGGTGCAGGTCGTCGCCGGCCTGGTCGGCACCGGGCTGGGTCTGCTGCTGCGGTCGACGGTGGTCGCGTTCCTCGCCACGATCGTCCTGCCGCTAGGCCTGTTCGGGCTGTTGGGCGCCGTGGACGCCCTGCGTCCGGCGCAGCCGTGGCTCACCCCGCTCGGCAGTGTCCGCAACCCGCTCTCGGGGGACATGACAGTGCTGCGGTGGGCGCAGTGGTTGTGCGTACTGCTGCTCTGGGGTGTCGGTCTGAACGCCGCCGGCGCGGCCGTGCTCAAGCGCGGCGGCGATCTGAGCGGCAGGTAGCTCGGCGCGGCCACCCGGCGAAGGCCGGCGTGGTCGACGGCCACCGTCATCCGGAAGTGCTGGTCCACCTCGGCGAGGCGCACGGTACGTCTACGCGCGCATGTCTTTCATCGAACGATTCTGTTACGGGCCATTGACGCCCGTCGCACAGGGGTGATCTGATCTCGCTCTCAGAGAATCTTTCATCTTTCGATGGATGGGGGCCCCATGCCCAGGTTCCGCCGTACCGCGCTCGCCGCGGGACTCACGATCGCCATGGCCGCGCTGTCGACCGCCGTCGCGCTGCCCGCACCCGCGTCCGCCGCGCTGCCCACCGCCGCGGTGGCACTCGGGGACAGCTTCATCAGCGGCGAGGGCGCCGGGGCGTACACCCCGGTGGTCGACGTCAACGGGGTCGCCCAGGGCTTCCCCGGTTGGACAGCGGCCAACAACAACGCGTTCTTCTGCCACCGGTCGGCGAACGCCTCGCTCAACAAGGCCAACCTGCCGGGCATCCAGAACCGGTTCAACCTGGCCTGCTCCGGCGGCCAGCCACGCGACATCGCCACCGCCTCCGCCGCCCGAGAGAAGGGCCGCACGGTGGCCGCGCAGATCGACCAGCTCCGCGCCGTCGCGCAGACCCAGGACATCGACCTGGTGCTGATCGGCCTGGGCTCCAACAACAGCTCGTTCACGTTCGGCAGCGTCGCGGAGAAGTGCGCCAACCGGTTCATCGCCGACGCGTGGACCGGTTGGTGGGAGTTCTGGGCGTACCTGGGTGGGCCGGTGGAGCAGAAGCCGTGCAGCGACGCCGACCTGGCCACCGCAGCGCAGATCAGCGCCGCGACCGCGGAGACCACCGCCGCCGTACGCCAGTTGCTGACCACCCTCGACCAGGTGGACGCGGACGGACAGCACCGGGTGGTGTTCCAGGACTACACGAACCCGTTGCCGCTGGACCTGAACCCGCAGTTCCACGAGGAGGACAGCCGGGACGACACCCGCGACAAGTTCCGCGACCTGGGTGCCGAGCGGTACGCGGCCGGTTGCCCGATCCACCGGGCCAGCCTGGCCCCCGGGCACCGCTTCTCGCAGGCTCTGGGCACCATCGTGAAGTCCACCCGGGACACTCTGGCCGCCGAGTTCCCCGGCGACGACCTGGTGTACCTGAACGTGCAGCAGGCCTTCAACGGCGCCCGGCTCTGTGAGCAGACGAACAGCCCCACGGGCTCGCTCGCCACGCCGATCCGGCTCCAGGACGGCGCGACCGGCACCTTCGTCACCAGCCTCGCCGGCAAGGACAAGATCGCCATCCAGCGGATCGCCAACACCTGCGTCAGCTACTTCCAGACCTGCCAGGAGTCGTGGCACCCGAACGCGACCGGGCACCAGGTGCTCGGCCAGTGCCTGAGCGGCGCGGCCTCCACCAGCGCCCGGTCGGTGGCCTGCGTCCGCGCCGGCAACGGGACGATCTCCGTCTCCTGACCGCGTCGCCATCCCGGAGGCCCCGCCGATCGGCGGGGCCTCCGTCGTGTCGACCACCTGCGGCTACCCGTCAGTAACGTCAGGCCGTAGGCTGGGCCGGTGAACGGGGACCCGGAGTACGCGCAGGAGTTCGTCGAGGTCGACGGTGGTCGGCTGGGTGTGCAGGTCTATCCGGAGCCGACCGGTGTGACCGATGCGCCGGTGGCCGTGATCTGGCCCGCGATGGGCGTCCGCGCCCGTTACTACCGGCCCTTCGCCGCCGAGCTGCGCGCCGCCGGGCTGGCCGTGGTCGTCGCCGACCTGCGTGGCACCGGGGCGAGCACCCCCACGCCGAGCCGGGCCGACCGGTACGGCTACCCGGAGCTGGCCGCCGACGTCGGCGCCGTGCTGGCCGCGCTCAAGCCACGACTGGACGGGCGCACCCGGTTGCTGGTCGGGCACTCGCTCGGTGGGCAGGCCGCCCTGCTGCACCTCGCCCTGCACGGCGGCGACGAGGTGGACGGGCTGGCGCTGATCGCTGTCGGCATCCCGTACTGGCGAAACTATCCGGGTCGGCGCGGCCTTGGCGTGCTGCCGTACACCCAGGGGATCGCCGCCACCACGGCGCTGCTCGGCGTGTGGCCGGGTTGGGGGTTCGGCGGCCGGCAGGCGCGCGGCGTGATCCGCGACTGGGCTTACACCGCGCGCACCGGCCGGTTCCCCCGGCTCAACGGCACGGACACCGAGGCGGCGGTACGCGCGGTGCGGACACCGGTGCTGGCCGTCAGCGTGGACGACGACCAGTTCACACCACACGAGACCGTGGACAACCTCTGCGGGAAGCTCGCCACGGCCCCGGTGACCCGGGAGCGCTACACAGTGGCCCAGGCCGGCGCGCCGCTGGACCACTTCACCTGGGTCCGCGCGGGCGCACCGCTGGCGCGGCGGGTCGCCGAGTTCGCCGGCGACCTGCCGCCACGCTGAGTCATACCGGCCGGTCGCCGTGCGACGGCCCGGCCGGCCGACTCACTCGTCCCGCTCCAGCGGCACCAACTCATCGTCGCGCTCCACCTGGATCGCCGCGTGATCCTTGCGCGGCGCGACCTCCGCGGTGTTCTTGTGCGGGTCGTTGTCCGGGTGCATGAGCACAGCGTCTGTCTTGGGGGTCTTCTCCCGGCTCTCGTCCGGCTGCGACATCGCGTTCCCCTCTCGTCGGCGTCGCTCGGGATCTACCCGCCACCGCGCGGACGACTCCTGCTTGCGCGATACGGCCCAGCGGCGCCCGGAACGTCCCCTGGCTGCCCGGTACGGGGTGGATCGGCCCGCACGGGGCGGGGTTAGCCGCCCGACCGGCGGGTAAGCCGCAGCGCCCGACACGGCGGAAGGGGATCACATGTCCGAACGGCATACCGCACTGCGCTCGATGCACGATCTGGGCCTGGCGGCCTGGTTTGGCGGCTCCCTCATGGGTGCCTTCGGTGTCAACGGCGCAGCGGCGAAAATCAGCGACTCGACCCAGCGACTCCCGGTCGCCTCGGCGGGATGGTCCAGGTGGACCCCCGTCAACGCGGCGGCGATCGGCGCACACCTGGCCGGCGCGGTGGGCGAGCTGGTGACGGAGAGCCCACGGGTGGCGGCCCAGTCCGGCGTCGCCCGGACGAGCGTCATCAAGACCGCGTTGACGATCGGGGCGCTCGCGGTGACCGGTTACAGCCGGTTGCTCGGCATGCGGTTGGAGAAGGCGGGTGGCCCGTCGGTGAGCGGCGCCACCGAACCGAACCACCAGACTCCGGCCAGTGTGGCCTCCTCGCAGCGGCAGATGAAGCTGCTCCAGTGGGCCATTCCGGCACTGACCGGGACCCTGGTGGTGGTCACCGCGTACATGGGCGAGCAGCAGAAGCCCGGGCAGGTGTTCCGGGGGATGCTCGGCCGGGGCGGCGGGATGAAGAGCGCCTCGAAGACCATGATCAAGATGGCGGGGATGAGCAACGGCAAGCGGCCGATGGCGATGGCCGGACGCTGAACGTCGGGCCGGCCGGCGTCCCGCCGCCACCTCAACGGCGGGGCGCTGGCTGGCCCTACGCAGGCTCACCGACGCGCCGCGCAGGCCAGGTGGCGGGGACGGAGGGCGGGGACGGCACACCGTCCGCCGGTAGCGGCGGACCGACGAGCGGGGTGGCCATGGCGGCGTACGAGGCACGCAGCGGCGACAACGACCGGCAGGAGCCAGAGGCGTCGCAGCCGTGGGGCACCAGCGACGGCTTCGACGCCGACGCGCCCTGGGGCACGGACGAGGATTCACCGATGGACGAGGGCAGCGAGGAGACCGCCGTGCCCGAGGGACGGCGCGGAGAGCGACGCGCGGGTGCCCCGGCGGGACCGTCCGACCCGGCGGGACGGCACGGCTTCGGTTCGGTGGAGCCGACCCGCACGACGATGGCCGGTCCGGGTGCCCCACCCGACCCGGCGCCCAGCGGCCGGACCTTCCCCGACGACGCGGACATCGGCGAGTCGACGCAGGACGCGTTCCGTGCCCGGGGCCGGCGCTCCTGACCCGAACGCCGGCCCTCCCGACCGTCAACCGGTGGGCGACGCCGCGCGGGCCGGGACAGGCTGATCGGCCATCATCGTCTCGGCGAGCAGTTGCGCCAGCCGGGTGGCGTCGCGTTGGGACTGCCCGGCGCAGCAGTTGTTGAACAGCACGTGCAGGTCGTCGGCCTCCGTGGCCAGCTCGGCCAGCAGACCGGCCCAGTGCCGAAGCTCTTCCTCGGCGTACGCGTACCGGAACTTCTCCTGCTTGTCGCCGTCCCGCCAGGCCGCACTGTGGCCGTGGAACCGGACGATCGCCGGCTCCGCCGTCGTGGTGAGGATCGGTGGCACCGACGACGGATGCCCCTGCGGCATGTCGACGCAGACCAGGGACAGGTCGTGCGCGCGCAGCAGGTCCAGGGTGTCCGCCGCGGCCGGACCGTCGAACCAGGACCGGTGCCGCAGCTCCACGCCGACCCGCCACGGCCGGCAGCGCTGCGCCAGCTCGACGATCCGGCGTTCGGCCGCGACGCCGCGGGCCAGCCACGGTGGGAACTGCAACAGCACCACACCCAGCTTGCCGGCCGCAGCCATCGGATCGAGGGCCGCGCGAAACCGGGCCCACAACTCGTCGTACGCCTCCGGCGGCAGATCCCGGCGGCGGATCCGGCTCGGGCCACCCGTCGGGCGCAGGTCCCGGGGCAGCGCGGCGACCGGCGTCGGGTGGCCGGTGAAGAGGCTGAACGCCTTGACGTCGAAGGTGAAGTCGTCCGGGGTGGCGTCGACCCAGCCCTGCGTGGTCTCGGGCACCGGGACGGCGTAGTAGGACGTGTCCACCTCGACCAACGGGAACCGGCCGGCGTAGAAGCCCAGTCGACGGGCCGGTGTGTTGGCCGAGCGCGGGTACCACCCGGAGCGCAGCAGCGACTGGTCCGCCCAGGACGACGTGCCCACCTTGATTACACCCATGTCATTCAGTGGACGGCCGCTGGCGCGGATCGGCAACCGCTGGCGGGTCGCGCGTCGCCCCGGTGTCGCGCCCGGGAAGTGTCGGTGCGTCGTCCTACGGTGACACCGGATGGGATTTCGGCGTCCAGCGCACAGCGACGAAGGGTGGCGGCATGACCAGCACGGAACAGCTCACCGGTGAGCGGGCCGACCTGTTGCAGAGTCTGCGCAGGCATCGCGCTTTCCTTCTGCAGACCGTCGACGGGCTCACCGACGAGCAGGCGGCGGCCTGCCCGACGGTCAGCGCGCTCAGCCTCGGTGGCCTCGTCAAGCACGTTGCCGGCATCGAGCACCGCTGGATGCTCTTCGCCGTGGGCGGCGCGGAGGCGATGGAGCGCGAGGCCGTCGACTGGGTCGGTCAGTTCCGGATGGAGCCGGGCGAGACCCTGGCCGGGCTCGTCGAGCGGTTCCAGGAGGTGGCTGCGCAGACCGACGAGCTGGTCGCCACCCTCGACCTGGACAAGGCGCACCCGCTGCCGCAGGCGCCGTGGTTCGAGCCGGGTGCGAGTTGGACGGTTCGTCGGGTGCTGCTGCACCTGATCGCCGAGACGTCCCAGCATGCCGGGCACGCCGACATCCTGCGGGAGTCGATCGACGGCGCCAGGACCATGGGCTGACCGGGGCGCCGTTGAGCGTCGACGGCGGCGGGTCTCAGCGCTCCCGCGGTCGGGCCCTGTGCGCGGTGCTCCGGTCCCTCGCGTAGGCGTCGGAGTGACCCCAACGACCGGGGATGTCCAGCAGGTCCAACCGACCGAAGCCGGCCGGCACCGACGGGTTCACCAGCAGGTTGTCGCCGGTGGGTCGCAGCCCCAGCATGGTGCTCAGCAGCATCAGCAGCGCACCCGACGACCACGCCTGCGGGCGCCCGGCCGCCGGCAACTGGACGGGATACTTCGTCAGCCGGCGCTCGTGGCCGGCGATCATCTCCGGCACCGCCCCACCGAGGGTCTGCGCCATGTCGAAGATGGCGGCCGCGATGGTGCCTGCCTGGGTGTCGAAGCCGTAGCGGCGCAGCCCGGCCGCGATCAGGGCGTTGTCCGCCGGCCACACGGCGCCCAGATGGGAGCCCATCGGGTTGTACGACCGCTGCCCGGTGGCGAAGGTGCGCACCCCCCAACCGCCGAACAACCGCGACCCGACCAGGTGCCCGGCGACTGCCTCGGCGCGGTCGTTCGGGACGATCCCGCTCCACAGCAGATGCCCGATGTTGGATGACAGCGCGTCGGCCGGCTCGCCGTACGGGTCGAGGGCCAACGCGTAATACTCCTGGTGCGGCAGCCAGAAGTCCCGGTTGAAGCGCTCCTTCAGCGCCGCGGCTTCCCGCTCCAGACGGTCGGCGTACGCGGGGTCGCCCCAGAACTCCCGGGCCAGCCGGGCGCCGCGCATCTTGGCGTCGTAGACGTAGCCCTGCACCTCGCAGGTGGCGCGGGGAAAGGCGGGTTGCCGGCCGTTCGCGTCGGTGATCGACTGCGGGGAGTCCTTCCAGACCTGGTTGATCGCACCGTACCGCTCGTTGCGACGCTGGTAGCGCACGTAGCCGTCCCCGGTCAGATCGCCGTACTCGTCGATCCAGTCCAACGCCATCCGGGCCGGGTGGCGCAGCTCGCGGACCAGGTCCGCGTCACCGGACCAGCGCTCGTACTCGTCGAGCAGGACGACGAAGAGCGGGGTGGTGTCCGCCGAGCCGTAGTACAGCGCGTTCGCCCGGTCGCCGAACGCTCCGGACTCGCCGTAGCGCAGATGGGCCAGGATCTTGCCCGGCTCCTCGTCGATGTCGTCGTCGAGCTGACCGCCCTGCATGAGCGCCAGCATGCGCAGCGTCGCGGGGGCCAGTTCGGGGGTGAACGCCATCGTCTGCAGGCTGGTGATGATGCTGTGCCGTCCGCACAGCCACATCGTCCACGGCAGACCCGCGACGGGCACCCGATCGTCGTACGACAACGGCCTGTACCGCAGCGCCGCCAGGTCGGCCAGGCTGCCCCGGTACATCTCCTCCAGCCCGCGGCGCTCGGCCACCAGCTGCGGCGCCCGGTCCATCCAGTCCGCCAGGTCCTCGCGCATCCCGGTCCGCACGGCCCACTGGTGCGACTTGAGGTGGGCGCGCATGTCCTGGCCGTCCTCGCCGCCCATGGTCATGGCGACGTGCAGGTCCGTCTCCCACTGCCCCTCGGCGTCGATCCGGATCCGGAACGTCATTCCCCCCTCGTCCACCTCGACGGGAAGGGTGCTTCGCACTGTGGTCTGGCGGACGAACCGGTCCCGCTGATAGCGCAGCACGAGCTGGTTGTTCGCCGAGTCGGCGGTGGCCTCGACGGTCCGCTGCCGGAGCCCGAGCTCGGCGATGTCGGAGAAGTCGCTGCCCATCTCCATCCGTACGGTGAACTCGGCGGGCTGCGCCGAGTGGTTCAGCACGGTGATCTTCTCGTGGAAACAGTCGTGGATCGACCGGTGCCGGATGATCGAGACGTCGGCGTCGACGTAGTGACTCGCCGCGCCGGGCACCAGGAAGAACCGGGTCTCGAAGTACGTCATGTCGTCGCGGGAGAGCGCGTTGATCCGCTCGCCGTCGATCCTGAGCACCCAGTGGGACAGGAAGCGGGTGTCGAACGCGAAGAGACCGACCGGCTGCTGCGGGTCGACCTCCATGTCGCCCTGAGCGTCGCTGTTGGCGAACACGCTGCCGGCGATCACGTGGAGCAGTTCCTGCCTCACCGCCCGGCCTCCCGGGTGGCCACCGCGTCCCGCTCCGGTGCCCGGCGCGCCAACGCGGCCCGGCCGAGCTCCCGCGGATGGCGGGCGCCGGTCGGCCCCGGGAAGATCCGCCGCAGCAGCATCAACAGTTGGATGTTGCCCTGCACGGTCAGCTCGTTGCGCAGCAGAGCCGCGCCCGGATGCAGCTCACCGTTGACCATCTGGTCGACGACCGACCGGTCGGCGCGGACCACCAGTTCGGCGTCGTCGGCCGAGCGGGCCACGTTGACGTGCTGGTCGGAGATGGTCAGATACCAGTGGTCGGTGCAGCCGTCGGCGCGTACGTCCAGCCGCAGTGTGCCCGCTGTGGTTTCGGGCAGGTCGGGGCGCCGGCCGGAATCCAGTTGTCGCAGGTACTGCTCCGCCGTCGTACGCATCAGGTTCCCCTCCCCACGGTTCTCCGCAGGATCACCGGCGCCGGGGTGACGCCGGTTCACCCGCATCGGGTGAGGGCTGGCCACCGGGCGTGCGGCCGCGTCGGCCCGTTTGCGCGGCGGCAGAGCGGGCAGCCACGGGTCCAGCCGAGAGTCAGGACGGACGGAGCATCGGATGCGCGCGCTGCGGTTGCGGGAGTGGAAGTCGGAACCGGAGTTGGTCGAGGTCCCCGACCCGACGCCCGGGCCGGGTCAGGTGGTGGTCCGGATCGGCGGCGCCGGCGCCTGCCATTCCGACCTGCACCTGATGGACGACTTCGAGCCGGGCGCCATGCCCTGGAACCCACCGTTCACCCTCGGCCACGAGAACGCTGGCTGGGTGCACGCCCTCGGTGACGGCGTGACCGGGCTGTCCGTCGGGCAACCAGTAGCCGTCTTCGGCCCGTGGGGCTGTGGCACCTGCGCCCGCTGCCGGGTCGGCGTCGACCCGTACTGCGAGAACCCTGCCGGTGCACCGGTGCCGAGCGGGGGTGGCGGGCTCGGACTGGACGGCGGCATGGCCGAGTTCGAGCTGGTCCCGGACGCCCGGCACGTCGTACCCCTTCCCGAGGGGCTGGATCCGGTGGACGCCGCGCCGCTGACCGACGCGGGCCTCACCCCGTACCACGCCGTCCGGCGGTCCTGGTCGAAGCTGCCGCCGGGCAGCACGGCAGTGGTCATCGGGGTCGGCGGGCTGGGGCATGTGGGCGTGCAGATCCTCAAGGCCACCACAGCCGCGCGGGTCATCGCGGTGGACACCCGCGCCGAGGCGCTGCGGCTGGCCGAGGAGTGCGGCGCCGACCACACCGTGATGTCGGGTCCGACCGCCGCCGAGGAGATCCGCGAGGCAACCGGCGGTCGGGGTGCCGACGTGGTGCTGGACTTCGTCGGTGCGGACGCCACCATGGCGCTCGGTGTGGCGGCGGCCCGCACGGTGGGTGACCTGACCATCGTGGGCATCGGAGGGGGCACCGTGGCGGTGTCGTTCTTCTCCGTGCCGTACGAGGTGAGCATCGCGACCACCTACTGGGGCAGTCGCCCGGAGCTGGTCGAGGTGCTCGATCTGGGTGCCCGTGGCCTCATCCGGCCGAGGACCACCACCTTCGCCCTGGACGACGCCCTCGACGCGTACCGGCAGATGCGCGACGGCACACTGGACGGCCGCGCGGTGATCGTGCCCTGAGCCCGGCGGACCCCGGTCAGCCGGCCTTGATCAGGCCGCGTACGTAGGCGGCCTGGCCCACGTGTTGCAGGTCGTCCTCGGCGACGCTGACCAGTCGGACGCCGAGGGTGACCGGCGGGTCCCACGCCTCGTCGACCACCCGGTCCAGGTCCGCCGGGCGCAGGCCGGCCACGAACGATCCGGTACGCGACGCGACCGCCTCGTAGTAGTCGATCAGCGCCTGTGCGCTCTCCGGTCGCACTGCGGCGACCTGCGCGGGCGAGTGCCCGTAGCCGGTGTTGTCGGGGTCGGCGGTGAGGCCGAACCGGCCCGCCCAGTCGCCGCTCACCCAGATCTGCTCGGCGTCAAGCAGGTCGGCGACGTGATGGTCCTGCACCCGGGTGAGGTGCCAGACCAGCCAACCGATCGAGTTGGTGCCCGGCCCGGGCTCGTGGCGCAGTTGCTCCGGGCTGAGCCCGTCGACCGCCGCGCGGACGAGGTCGGGCAGCCGGTCGTATGTCTCGGTCAGCAGGTCACTCACGTCCACCGGGCACGCCTCCTGGTCGGTTTCGCACCAGGTACCGCCGGAGACGGGCGCTCAAACCTCGGCCGCTACGGTGATCGAATGGTCGCGGCGTTGGAGTTGTATCTGGACCCGGACGCCAGCCGCCGCATCCGGGTGCTGTGGGATGCGCTGGAGGCCGAGGGCGTCCAGAGCATGCGTTCGCTGCTGGAGCGGCGCCACCGACCGCACGTCTCTCTCGCGGTGGCGCCCCGCTTCGACCCGGAGCAGGTCGCCGAGGCGCTGCAAGGGACGGTGGTCGCGGCCCCGCTGCGCCTCGACTTCCAGCACGCCGGCCAGTTCGTCGGTCGGGTGCTCTGGCTCGGCCCGGCGCCCACCCCGGAGCTGCTGGCCCACCAACGCCTGGTGTCGGACCGGCTCGCCGCCGCCGGCATCCCGCTGGCCGAGCACTACCAGCCGGGTCGCTGGGTGCCGCACTGCACGCTCTCCATGCGGGTGCCGAACGCGCTGATGGCCGCCGCGGTGCGGCGCTGTCTGGAGGTGTTGCCGCTGGCCGCGACCGTGGTCGGCGCGGCGCTCACCGACCACGCGCGCGGCATCGCCCATCCACTGCCCTGAGCACTGTCCAGGGGTCTGCCCCCTGACGGGCGCGGGAGGCAACCACAAAATGTCCGGTTTGGCGGGCGACAGTCGGGAAATTGAAAACAAGCGGTGGTGACGCGGCCCGACGTGGGATGGTTCGACGTGGATGCCGTACCGGTGGTGACCTGCCCGAGCGCGGGTGGCCCGGCCGGTGGCACGGGCGCACCCCGTGTCGCCGAGGCGGCTTCGACGAGGAGAGGCAGTGCCTATGCAGGCTCAGCGCAGGCCACCGCGCGCGGAGCGGAGCCAGACCCGGGACGACCGGACCGGGGGCGGAATGACCGGGGCGGCCACGCCACTGACGATCTGGGCCGCGGCCGTGCTGCTCGGCCGGATCAGTGCCGGCGACGACGACGTCGACGACGAACGGCACATCCTGCGCGGCATCGAGTGATCCCGGCCGCGCGGCTCACAGCCAGCCGCGCCGCTTGAAGATCAGGTAGAGGGTGCCGCAGACCAGCAGCATCAGCAACAACGCGAACAGGTAGCCGAAGCGCCAGTTCAACTCCGGCATGTGGACGAAGTTCATCCCGTACACGGTGCCGATGAGCGTGGGAGCGAACAGGATCGCCGCCCAGGACGAGACCTTCTTCAGCTCCTCGTTCTGCGCGTAGCTGGCCGCGGTGAGGCTGCGCATCTCCTCGTTCTGCTGCTGCGAGACGAGCGTGGCGTTGACGGTGAGGATGTTCTGCAACAGGTGCCGGAACCCGTCCACCCGCTCCACGACCTGGGTCAGGTGGTCGGTGACGTCGCGCAGGTAGCGGCGCAGCTCCTCGTCCCTGCTGCCGCTGCCAGCGCCGTCGGCCAGCGCGTCGAGCACCGTGAGCAGGGGGCGGGCGGCCCGCTGGAACTGGATGACCTCGCGGCTGAGCCCGTAGATGCGCCGGCTCGCGTTCGGGTCGCCACCGAACACTTCGGTCTCGATCTCGTCGATGTCGTTCTCCAGCCCGGCCACCACCGGCGCGTACCCGTCGACGACCTGGTCGAGGATCGCGTACAGCACCGACTCCGGACCCCGGGCGAGCATGTGCGCCTCGGTCTCCAGCCGCCGCCGCACCGCGGCCAGATCCGGTGCCTCGCCGTGCCGGACGGTGACCACGAAGCCCGGCCCGATGAACAGGTGCAGTTCGGAGAACTCGACCTCCTCGCGGAGGTCTTCGTAGCGGGCGGCACGCAGCACCACGAACAGGGTCTCCCCGTACCGTTCCAGCTTGGGTCGCTGGTGGGCGTTGATCGCGTCCTCGACCGCCAGGTCGTGCAACCGGAACTCCCGGGCCAGCGACGTGATCTGCTCGATGTCGGGCCGGTACAACCCGATCCAGGCCATCGCGCCGTCCTGCTCCTGCAGACAGCGGTACGTCTCGGCGAGGCCGGACGGCGAGGCGATCCGGTGCCCTCGGATGTAGACCGCGCTGTCCACCAGACCGCTGGGGGGCGGAGTGGCCGACTCCGTGGACGGCGGCACGCCCACCCTGGTCTCGTACTCGTCGAGTTGGCGACCGAAGCCACCACCCGGGCGGAAGCGACGGCCACCGACCATGCCCAGTCCCCTCCCCCCGGCGACGCCCGGCACGGCGCACGCCCGCCGACCCGGGGGCGCTGCTTCCCCCCTGCCCCGGGCCCGAAACCCGCCGCGGCGCCGGCTGGGTTCCGCGCACCGGCGGGCGCCCGCCGTACGGCGGGCGGATACTCACGGTGACGAGGAGCCCGACCCACGCCGCCGGCCACACGTCCACGCCGGCTGACCTGCGGTGCCGGGCACCTCGTCGCGCACGGTGAGCGTGCTCATAACGACTGGACGACCCACCGGTGCCTGCTGCTAGCCTCGGCCCAGGTCATGAGCGCCAGCGCGAAGCCCCGGCTCGCTGGCCGGCAACCCTCCTCCGCGGTGGGGTGCCCCGGGTGAAGACCAGGCACCGGCACGACGTCGGTGCAAGCGTGGCCTGGCACCCAGGTCAGCACAGACCCGGGAGAACCATGCGCATCCTCAGCACCGCCCCACCGACCGACGTCGCAGAACTCCGCGCCGGTTGGCCCTCGCCGGCACTGACCCGGCGACGGCACGTGGACATGATGCGAATGTGCAGCGCCGCCTGTCGCGGCATGACGCACTAGCGCAGCACTTCTCCCGAACCCTCTCCCTCACCGGTACGCCCATCGGGCGCACCGTCGGCGACGCACACCCGTGCGTGCCGAGACACGACCTCTCGGAGACACCCGTGCGACTTCTTCCTGCCCTGACCCGTGCCGCCGCCCTCGGCGCGGCCACCATCCTGGCCGCCACCGCGCTCACCGCCTGCGGCGACGACAGTTCGTCCGACGCCACCGCCAACCCGTACGGCCTGGCCCAGCCGGGCGTGCTGCGGGCCGGCACCCTGACCGACGCCCCGCCGAACGTCTTCCTCAAGGACGGGAAGTTCACCGGCTTCGACAACGACCTGTTGACCGCTGTGGCCGGCAAGCTCGGCCTCACCGTGGAGTTCGTCGGCACCGACTTCTCCGCGTTGCTCTCCCAGGTCAACAACCGCAAGTTCGACGTCGGCAGCTCCTCGATCACCATCACCGAGGCGCGGAAGAAGACAGTCGACTTCGGCAACGGCTACGACTTCGGCTACTTCGGCCTGGACGTCCCGGCCGGCTCCCCGATCACCGGCTTCGACCAGCTCGCCGGCAAGCGGGTCGTGGTGGTGCAGGGCACCGTCCAGGACGACTACGCCAGCGGAAAGCAGCTCGACCCGGTGCGGGTGCCGGACTACAACGGAGCGATCAACCAGCTCAAGGCCGGCACCGCCGACGCGTGGATCGCCCCGGCCGAGATCGGCGAGAAGTCGGCCGCCGACAGCAACGGCAAGATCACCGTGGCGGCCAAGCAGCTCAGCCCGACGCCGACCGCGTACGCCGTCGCCAAGGGCAGCGACAAGCTGCGCGAGGCGCTGAACAAGGGCCTCGACGAGGTCATCGCGGACGGCACGTGGAGCCGGTTGCAGGCGCAGTACTACCCGGGCCGGCCGATCCCGGCGGACTTCACGCCGGGCAGCGGCACCGTGGCGGCACCGTCCGCGTCCGTTGCGCCGTCGGCGTCCACGTCCGTTGCGCCGTCGGCGTCCACGTCGACCGCGTCCTGAACCGGTGACGAGCGAGCAGGGCGGTAGGAGAGGCAACCGATGGATCCGTTGAGCACCCTGTGGGAAACCTTCTTCGACTGGGACGCGATGGGCGAGGCGCTGCCCGAGATGCTGACCGTCGGGCTGCCCAACACGCTGATCCTGGCGGTCTCCGCCGCCCTGCTCGGCTCGGTGCTGGGCCTGCTGCTGGCCGTCGCCGGAATCTCCCGCAGCCGGTGGCTGCGCTGGCCGGCGCGGGTCTACACCGACGTGTTCCGTGGCCTGCCGGCCGCGGCCACGATCCTGCTGATCGGCGTCGGGCTGGCCCCGCTGGGCATGCAGGTCTGGGGACCGGACCCCTACCCGCTGGGGATCCTGGCGCTGTCGCTCATCGCCGCCGCGTACATCGGGGAGATCTTCCGCTCCGGCATCCAGTCGGTGGAGGCCGCCCAGTTGGAGGGTGCCCGTGCTCTCGGCTTCTCCTGGTCCGACTCGATGCGGCTGGTGATCATCCCGCAGGGCATCCGGCGGGTGCTGCCGGCCTGGGTCAACCAGCTCATCGCGCTGATCAAGGACTCCAGTCTGGTCTACTTCCTCGGGCTGGTGGCCAGCCAGCGGGAGCTGTTCCGGATCGGGCAGGACTACGCGGCCACCACCGGCAACGAGTCGGCGCTGCTGCTGGCAGGGGTGTTCTACCTGGCGCTGACCGTCCCGCTGACGCACGTCGTCAACTGGATCGACCGACGGCTGCGCAACGGTCGGCCGGCCGCCGCGCCGACCGACGAGGACGACGAAGACACCACCCCGGCGTACGTCCCGACCGAAGGAGACCGGCGATGATCACCGACACGACCACCTCGGTCAGCCTCGACGTCCGCGACGTGCACCTCGCCTTCGGGCCGAACCGGGTGCTGCGCGGCGTCGACCTCACGGTGCCGCGCGGAGCCACGGCCTGCGTGATCGGCCCGTCCGGGTCGGGCAAGTCCACACTGCTGCGCACCATCAACCGGCTGATCGAGCCGGACCGTGGCGACGTGCTGCTGGACGGACGCAGCGTGCTGGGCGACGACCCGGACGTGCTGCGGCAGCGGGTCGGCATGGTGTTCCAGCAGTTCAACCTCTTCCCGCACATGAGCGTGCTGCGCAACGTCACCCTCGCGCTGCGCCGGCTCCGCAAGCTCGGCGAGGACGAGGCGGAGTCCGTGGCACGGGCCCAGTTGGAGCTGGTGGGGTTGGCCGGCAAGGCCAACTCCCGACCAGCTCAGCTCTCCGGCGGTCAGCAGCAGCGGGTCGCGATCGCCCGGGCGCTGGCACTTCGACCCGAGGTGATGCTCTTCGACGAGGCCACCTCCGCGCTCGACCCGGAGCTGGTCAAGGGCGTCCTCGCGGTGATGGCCGACCTGTCCGCCGCTGGCATGACCATGGTGGTGGTCACCCACGAGATGGGCTTCGCCCGGCAGGTGGCCGACACCGTGGCCTTCATGGACCGGGGCGTGGTGCTGGAGGCCGGTCCGCCCGGGCAGGTCTTCGAGCGGGCCGAGCATCCTCGGCTGCGCCGGTTCCTCGCCCAGGTGCTCTGAGCCGACCGGGAGCAGGGGCGCAGGTCGTCACTCGTTGGGTCCGCGGCCCAGCAGCCGGATCTCCTCGTTGTCCAGCGCGGCCTGGAGCTCCTGAAGCACGAGATCGTCGATCTCCCGGTTGTCCCGCAGTCGGGTGACCTCCCGACGCTTGTGAGCGAGGACCCCGAGGCGCAGCCTGCGTTCCAGCCGGCGCTCCTCGGCCGTGCTCCCGCCACTCTCGTTGAGGTCCGCCAGATGCCGCTGGTACTCGGCTTCCAACCTCTGCACCGCCTCCTGCTGGGCGCCAATCTCGGCGGCGACCCGGGGAAGAGCGGCCAGGCCCACCTCCGTGGCCCGCCGCCGGGCGTTGCGGGTCTCGTCGACGCGTTCCGGGTCGCCGGTCAGCCGGGCCCAGCGCACCACCAGCGGCAGGGTGGTGCCCTGAATGAGCATGATCAGCACGATCACCAGCGCGGTGACGAAGATGATCAGGTCTCGTTCGACCACCGGCCGACCGGAGGCCGTCATCGTCGGGACGGCCAGGGCCGCGGCGAGCGACACGGCGCCCCGGAAACCGGCCCAGCCGGCAACTGTTCCCACCCGCCAGCTCGACGGCCCCTGGCTCGGGTCGAGGATCCGGCGGCGCCGCAACTTCGCGACCTGTGCGGTCAGGTAGACGAATGCCAGGCGGGTGCCGACGACGGCCAGGGTGACCATCACCACGATCAGCAGAGCCCGCTGGGCCGAGGTGCTGGTGATGCCCCGGACCGCGCGAGGAATCTGCGTGCCGAGCAGGACGAACAGACCGCCGTTGATCAGGAACGTGGACAGGTCCCAGAACGCGTACGCCAGCACCCGGGACCGGGCGCGGATCACCCGGGGGCCGGCATAGGCCAGCACCAGGCCGGCGACCACCACCGCCAGCACACCGCTGGCGTGCACCGAGTCGGCGAGCAGGAATGCGCCGAACGGTGTCAGCACGCTGAGTGCGCCCTCGCGCAGCGGATCGTCGAGCCGTTTGCGGATCAGCACCACGGCGGCCCCCACCAGCAGACCGGCGACCACCCCACCGACGCTGGCACCGACGAACTCCTCGCCGATGCCCAGCACGCCCGGCTCCGCGCTCTGGCTGAGCAGGCCCACGGCCACGGCGAAGACCACCAGTGCGGTGCCGTCATTGATCAGGCTCTCCGCGTGCAGGGTGGTGAGAAGCTTCCGGGGCAGCCGTTTGGCGAGACCGGTGACCGCCGCCGCGTCGGTCGGGGCGAGGACCGCGCCCAGCACCCAGGCGGCGGCGGGGTTCACCCCGAACGCCTGCGCGGTCAACGACACCGTGACCATGGTGAGCACCACCAGGACCACGGCCAGCAGCCCGATCACCGGCAGGTTGGCCCGGATCTCGCGCAGGCTGATGGTGAGGCTCTCCCGGTACAGGATCGCCGGCAGGAAGATCAGCAGCACCAGGTCGGGTTCCAGGGTCACCTCGGACAGCGGCGGCGTCAGGCCGAGCAGCACCCCGAACGCGATGAGCAGGACCGGCGGGGCGACCCGGTACCGACCGCCGAGGGTGGTGCCGATCAGGACGGTCGCGCCCAGCACCACGATCAGGACGAGCACCTCCACGGCGTACCCCCTTGATCGACGGCCGACGGTGGACGCGCCGGTGGTTCCATCTGACCGCACCCGCCGCGGGGTTCCGACGCGAATCGGCAAGTCGCCGCCGGCAGCGGGCGGCGGTCAGGGCGCGGGGGTGACTGCGCGGGCCCGGGCGGTCAGGGCGCCGGCGTGACTGCGCGGGCCCGGGCGGTGACCGCGCGGGCGGCGCGGCGGTGCGCGGCCGCTTCCTCGTCGCGGCCCAGCGCGTCGGCCAGGGCGGCGAGGTGCCCGGCCACCGGGCCGACGGTGAGCACCCCACTGCCGGCGGCCAGTTCATCCGCCGCCGGGAGCAGCTCGACGTAGACCCGTTCCATCGTGACCCGGTCTCCGAGGGCGTGCGCCGCCCGGCCGACGAGGCAGAGCCGCGCCTCCCGCAGCAGATCGTGCGGCCCGTCCGGAAGAGTCCGCAGGGCCGCCTCGGCAGCGTCCCGGTCACCGTCGCCGAGCAGCAGCAACGGCCGGACCCACGGCTCGTGCGGCCCCCAGTCCAGATCCGCCCACCCGGCACCGCCGGGCCCATCTGCCCAGCCCGCGCCGCCCGGCCCATCTGCCCAGCCCGCGCCGCCGGGCCTGTCCGCCCAGCCCGCATCGTCGGGTCCGGGGATCGGCTGGTCCGGACCGGCGTGCGGCCGGTCACCGCCGACGGCCTCGGCGAGCCGCAGGCCGAGCAGGGCGAGCGGGAGCAACCCGCGGGTCAGGCCCGGCATGCCGTCGGCGCTCAGCCGGTCGGCAGCCAACCGGTACGCGTCCGCCGCCGCGGCCGGGTCGCCGTCCAGAGCCAGGCGCAATGCCGCGTACCAGCTGGTGAAGACGCCGACCAGCGGCAGTTCGTACCGTTCGGCGAGGCGGTCGGCGGCGCGGGCGTGCGCATCGGCAGCGGGCCGGTCGGCCAGCGCGCAGTGTGCCTGGACCAGGACGAGGTGACCGAGCACCTCGAAGGTCACCAGCCGGTGCCGGGCCGCCAGGTCGACCAGTTCGGCGCCGATCCGGGCCCGGTCTGCGGCCAGGCCGACGCGGTCGAAGGAGTGCATGAAGCGGGCGTTGAGCGCGAAGGCCAGCAGCCCCGGGTCACCGACGGTCCGGGCGATCGTCTCGGCCTCGTGCGCCGCACGGCGGCCCCGGTCGGTGGCGGTGCCGCGCAGCTCCAGCGCGAGGGTGCTCAGCAGCCGGCTGCGCCGAGCCGAACCGGTCGGGCCGAGAGCGGTCAGGGCGTGCTCGGCAGCGCGGACGATGTGCCCGGAGAGCAGGTCGTCGTCGTTGCGCGTCCAGATGGCGGGCACGTCGAAGCCGGCCAGCACCTCCTCGATCAGCAGCGGATCGTCGACGGACTCGGCGGCGGTGATCGCCTCGGCACGCCGTCGCCGCGCCTCGGCCAGGCGGCCCGTCACGGCCAGCGCGCGTCCCAGACCGAGCAACGCCGTCAACCGCTCGCGCTGCTCGCCCGCACCAGCGCGGTCGTACGCCTCGATCGTCTGCCCCCACAGGCGGGCGGCCTCGTGCGGGTTACCGCCCCGTTCGGCCTGCTCGGCGGCTGTGCGGGCGTACGCCGCAGCGCGACCGGCGGCGACCGGTCCGCCGGCGCGGAGCAGGTGGTGCGCGAGCGCGGCGGGCTCGACGGGCTCCCGTTGTCGCAGCACCTCCGCGACGGCCGCGTGCCAGGCGGCGCGGCGCGGCGTGGACAGGTCGGCGTAGAGCGTGTCGCGGACCAGGATGTGGGTGAAGCGCAGCCGCCCGTCGGGCTCCCGCTCGGTGAGGAAACCGGCTTGTAGGGCGCGGTCGACGGCGTCCAGCACGGCGGTGGGGTCACCGGCCAGCGCACCGAGCACCTCCGGGTCGAGGTCCCGGCCGAGCACGGCTGCCTGCCGCAGCACCGTACGCGTCGGCGTGGGTAGCTGCGCCAACCGGTGCCGGATCACGTCGCGCACCCCGGGCGGCACCGCGGCCAGCGCGGCCTCCCCCTCGCTCGCGTACAACTGGGCCAGTTCCCGGACGAAGAACGGGTTGCCGCCGCTGCGATCGTGGATCAACCGGGCGGTGGCCGGGGCCAGTGCCGCACCGACGACGGCTCGGGCCAACTCGTCGGTCGCCGACACGGGCAGGCCGGCGAGATATTCCCGGATCGGCTCCAGCCCGGCGGCGCGGGCCAGGGCGGCGGTCAGCTCGGGGCTGATCTCGGTGGCCCGGTAGGTGCCGAGGATCAAGACCGGCCCGGTGGCCGGCTGCGGGCCGGTGAGCAGGGCGGTCAGCAGGTCCAGGGTGTCGCCGTCGGCGCGGTGCAGGTCGTCGAGGACCAGCAGCACCGGCCCGCGGTCGGCGACCGCCGAGACCAGTGACGCCACCGCACGGTGTCGGCGAAAGCGCGTCCCGGCGGGGTCACCCGAGCCATCGTCGGCAACAAGGCCATCGGCCGGTCCGGCGAGCGCGTCGGTGATCTGGGTCCACGGCCAGGCCGGCGGCGCGCCCTCGTACTCCGGGCTGTGTCCCCATGCCGTGGTCCAGCCCTCGGCTGCGAGCCGCTCGGTGAGGGTCTCGGCCATCGCGGTCTTGCCGGCCCCTGGGTCGCCGCTGAGCAGCGCGAGGGTGGGTTCACGGCGGCGGGACGCGGCCTCGGCGGCCTGCCGCAGGCGATCCAGTTCGGTGTCCCGACCGACGAACGGGCGCTGCCGCGCCGGACCCGGTTCGACGGGTCGCACGGGGCTGGGGGTGGCGTCGTCGTCGAGGGCCGGGATGAGGTGCGGCGCCTGGGCCAGGATGTCGGCTTCCAACCGGCGCAGCTCGGGCCCGGGGTCCACGCCCAGCTCGGTCACCAGGGCGTGTCGCGCCTCGCGCAGCGCGGCCAGCGCGTCGCCCTGTCGCCCGGCGCGGTAGCGGGCCACCGCGAGCAACCGCCAGGCATCCTCGCGCAGCCGATAGCTGGCCAGGTGGGCCGGCAGGTCGGCGGCGGCCTCGTCGGGCCGACCCAAGGCCAGCAGCACCTCCGCGCGCCGCTCGACGGCCAGCATCCGCAACTCGTCCAGCCGGTTGATCTCGGCGACCGCCCAGGGCTCGTTGGCGCAGTCCGCGTACGCGGGCCCGCGCCAGAGCCGCATTGCTGAGTCGAGCGTCGCGAGGGCCGGCGCGGGACGTCCCGCCGCCAGCAACCGGCCCGCCTCGCCGACGGCCGCCTCGAACTGCCCGGCGTCCACCGCGGCCGGGGCGGCCCGCAGCACGTACCCGGGTGGCTCGGTGATCAGGATCCGGGGTGGCTGCCGGGGTGGTCGGTCGGGCTCCAGGGCCCGGCGCAGGTCGGCGACGAAGGTGCGGATGGCGCCCACCGCGCCGTCGGTTGCGACCTCCCACAGGTCGTCGACGAGACGTTCCACCGGCACCACCCGCCCGTGGGCGATCAGCAGCCGCGCCAGCACCAGGCGCTGCCGGTGCCCGCGCAGCGGGGCCGGGCCACGCGCGGTCACGGCGGTCACCGGCCCGAGGACGCCGAAGGTCACCGCGTCCGGTGCCGCCGGTTGCCTGGTCATGGCATCAATCTAGGCGCGCCGGGCGGACCGCACTGACTCGGCACTGATCGCCTGCTGATCACCACCGCGCAGGCTCGACCAGGTACGACGGCGAGGGCTACCGCCCCTGCCGGCACCGCTCACCAGGAAGGTTTCCCGTGGACCCCAGGATCAACGGATTCGACTACCGCCGCGTGACAGTCGCCGACGGTGTGACGCTCAACGTCGCCGTGGGCGGCTCCGGGCCGGCGATCGTGCTGCTGCACGGCTTTCCGCAGACCCACCTCATGTGGCGGCACGTCGCGGCCGACCTGGCCGCCGACCACACGGTCATCTGCCCCGACCTGCGGGGCTACGGCGACAGCGACAAGCCCCTCGACCCCGAGGGCGACGGGTACGCCAAGCGCACCCTCGCCGCCGACGTCGTGGCGCTGGCTGCCGCGCTCGGCCACCAACGGTTCGCGTTGGCCGGCCACGACCGTGGTGCCCTGGTCGCGTTCCGCGCTGGTCTCGACCACCCGGAGGTGATCAGCCATCTCGCGCTGCTCGACGTGGTGCCCACCCTCGACACGTGGGAGGTGCTGCACGGCACCTCCGCCGCCGTCGCGTTCCACCTGTACCTGATGGCACAGCCGCCCGGTCTGCCGGAAGCGCTGATCGGCGGCAGCCCGGACGCCTTCTTCGGCCATTTCCTGGACGTCTGGACCCGTGATCCGGAGGCGATGCCGGCGGACGTCCGGGCGGAGTACCTGCGCGCGTCCCGGGAGGCGGTCACCTCGATCGTCGCCGACTACCGGGCGTCGGCCGGGATCGACGTCGCCCACGACACCGCCGACCGGGAGGCCGGCAACCAGCTGCGGGTGCCGGTGACCGTGCTCCAGCAGGACTGGGGTGCCGCGCTGGGCTACGACGCGGCCGCGGTGTGGCGCGCCTGGGCTCCGGATCTGGAGCATCGGACGGTCACCTGCGGGCACTTCATGGCGGAGGAGGCACCCGCCGAGGTGGTCCGGGCACTGCGGGCCCTGCTCGCCCGCTGACCCGATCGGCGACCCGATCGCACCATTGTTACCCTCGGCAAGATATCCGACACTCTTCGTCACCGAGGTGATGGTGCGGTCGGGTCGCCGCGCTCCGGGCGACCCCACGCGCTCGGATCCGGCATGAAATGGGGTCTGAGCTGCGGTAACACGACGTCGCACCTGGTGGACGACAACCGGGCATCGGTGCTACACAGGCAGATATCGGCAGCCAACGACGGCGAGTCGCAGCTTTCTCGCTCAACGACCGTCCACAGGCAGCGCACCAACGGGCCACGCCGCACGGACCGCCGCTCCACAGTCGCGACCCACCGAACGGCACCGGCCCACCGGCCGCTGCTGGACGCCGGTCCTCGACCAAGGAGTTGCCGTGGGAAACCTCCGTATCCGATCCCGCCACCAGCCCTACGAGATCGCTGTCCTGGCCGCGGCACCCGTCTGTGGCGTGCTGATGCTGACCCTCGACGTCCGGCCGACGTCCGTGCAGACGGCCATGCCCGTCCCCATCCAGGTTGCCTGGGAGCTGGGTCTCATCGCGGTGGGTGTGGGCGGGCTGCTCGGCATCGTGTGGCCCGGCCGGCTCTCCACCGGGCTGGGCATCGAACTCGCGTCGGTGCTGGTGCTCGGCACGATCACCGGCATGTACGCGGTGTCCGTGGTGGCCATGTCCGGCCGGCAGTCCATCGTCGCGACGTCGTTCGTCGTCGCGGTGACGATCGGGTCGCTCTGGCGGGCGGCGCAGATCGCCGTCGACCTGCGCAGGCTGGCCCAGGCATGCGAGCTGGTGAGCTACGAACAGTTGCAGGCGGGTATCACGTGATGACTTCTCCGGCGCCGGCCGCACCGCACTGGGTGCAGATGGTGCTCAGTGTGCTCGGCATCCTCGGCGGCGGCACCGGCCTGGCCGCGATCGCCACCGTGGTGGTGCAACGGGGCAAGTTCAAGGCCGATGCCGCCGACACCCTCACCGAGGCCGCCCTCACCCTGGTGCAGCCGTTGCAGACCCGGATCACCCAGTTGGAGGGTGAGGCGCTCAACGCCCGCTCTGAGCTGAACGTCCTCCGCGAGCAGGTCAACCAGTTGCAGTTCCTGGTCCGGATCCTCAACCGGACGCTGGACCGCTGGCGGGCCGCGATCCGTGCGCCCGATGCCACACTGCGAAAGGTCCGAGCGACGGTGGCGGAGACCGACAGGTCGACCGAGGACCGGTGACCGGCACGCGGTCGGGAAGCCTCAGTGACGGAGGCGTCGGGCGAGCTCGCTCATCGCCGCCCGGAAGTCGGGATCGGACTCGCCCGGATGGTGCCCCCGCACCGGTGGCGGACGGCGCTCCCCCGGAGGAGGCAGCAGGCCCTGTGGGTCCCGTAACCGCCGGTCGACCCGGCCGGCCGGGTCGGCGGGGTCCGGAGGCGGATCGCCGGGCCGGTGCGGGGCGAAGATCCAACCACCGACGGGGTCGGTGTCCCGCCACAGGTTGAGCCACCGCCACTCGACACGGTCCCCCACCGCGCGGAGCACCGTCTCGTTGAGATAGGCCGGAAAGAGCCGGGCGTACAGGCGGTCCAGCGGCGACCCGTAGGTGAGCAGGACGACGCGCTGGCGTACCCGCGGGGGCAGCCGCAGCACCGCGAGGGCGAGCAGCACCGACCCGTGGCTGTGCCCACAGAGCAGCACCCCGTCGTGCCGCTCGGTCAGGTGGGTGATCCGGTCGGCCAGCTCCGGCACCGCACGGTCGGCGTAGCTCGGCGGTGCGAACGGGTGCGCGGCCCGGGGCCAGAAGGTCCCCAGGTCCCACAGGATGCCGACGTGCCGGCGGAACCACGCCGTGCGGTAGGCGAACACGCCTCCGAGGATCAGGGCCACCAGCACCGCGGCGACGAGATAACTGCCCAGGGCTAGACCCATGCCGACGGCCCCGGCTGGCAGCCCGAGGACACGCCACGCCAGTTGGTCCGGCGCCAGGTCGGTCAGCCTCAACAGGCTCGTGGCCAGACCGATCACCGAGAGGGCCGCGTACGTGATCGCGAGGAGTCCCAGCCACTCGACGAACCGCGCGCGGGCGACCGCCCTCGTCACCTGTCGCAGGCGCTCGGCGCCCTCCGGCCCCACCGCCGGGAAGTCGCGGGCGGTGATCGCCGCCGCCGCCCGCCACCGGCGGCGTCGCGACAGGAGGGTCAGCCCACCGCACAACACCACGCCCGCGATGACGTGCACGAAGAAGGCCAACAGCGTCCACTGGTACGGCAGCGGCGGCCCACCGTCGCCGCGGTAGCCGCCGAGCAGGTTGCCGGCCTGGTAGACGAGGTTGGCGGCGAACGCGCTGCCGAGGCCGACCGCGATGGCCGCGACCACCGCCGCGCCCAACCCCTGCGGCAGCGCGTTGCGGCGGTCTCCCCGACCGTGGTGCCCCAGCACCAGCACGCTCAGCGCCACCAGCAGCGTCATCTGCGTGAGCAGGGCCCAGCTCGCGACCTCGTCGTAGCCCGGCAGCCCGTCCGACGACGGCCAGGGGCGCTCGTCGAGGGCGACGGCGACGAGGGTGGCCACGCTCAGAGCAACGGCCACCGCGCCCACCGTGCTGGCGGTCCGGGTGACCATCCGCATGGTCGCCGCCCGGTCCAGGAGGCCGGGGACGGCGAGCAGAACGGCGCAGACCGGCAGCACCGCCGCGCTGAGCGTCAGCAGCACCGTCGTCGAGGCCGTCGCACCGCCGGCGGTCCGGGCCACGAGCAGCATCAGGTTGAGCACCGCGAGCGCGGCGGCGACGTGGACCGCACGCAGCCGTCCCACCATCGGCTCGACGGCCCACAACGGGTTGCCGGCCGGACGGGGCCGACGGGTGCCCAGCAGCCGGAGGAAGGCGACGGCGGCGATCGGCAGCAGGGCGAGCACCGCCAACCGCGGCCCGACCTCCCGTCCGTCCAACCCCGCCATGGTGTCGAAGGGACCACGGCACCGGGCCGCGCCCAGACACCGCCAGGCGAGCAGGTCGAGGGCCACCCCGCCGATGGACACCACGTACAGCACCGTGAGGTTCAGGGCGAGGAGCCGGCACAGCACGGTGACCCCGGCGCCGCTGCGACGGTCGGTCGGCCGCATCCAGACCGCCACGTTGCTGAGCATGAACGGCAACAGGAAGACCAGCGAGAGCGTCCGGGCCACGGTGCCGGAGGGCAGGTCACCCCACCGGTACGCCTCCAGCGTCACACCGTCGGGCTCGGCGTCCTCCGATTCGGCGGCGCGGTGGAAACCACCGCTGTCGTCACCCGCGACCTGCCGGACGTGCGCCCGACCGAGGACCTGCTCGGGTCGCGCCCCCGACACGCCGTGGACCCGCAACTCCACGACGTCTTGCCGACCGGGCCGCTGCTGGTGCGGCGTGTCATCCATCGGCGCGTCGTACTCAGCGGCCGGTGGTGCCGACGCGATGAGAGATCAGGTCCGACGCGACATTCCAGAGCCGTTCGGCGTTACCCGGGTCGACGGCGTACGCGGCCACACCGGTGTAGTCGGCAGGGCGCTCCGTGACGACCGCCGCCTCGGCGCAGTCCTCGAAGTAGCGACCGCCCACGTCGTCCAGCAACGGGGACGCGGCGAGCAGCACCGAGGTGGCGGCACCCTGCTGCGGGGTCTTCTGCCGTTCCTTGGGCGTACGCAGCCCGCCGGTGTGCTTCTGCAACCCGGTGGCGATCGCGCCCGGGTTGAGCGCGTTGGCGTGGATGCCCTCACCGGACCAGCGGCGGGTCGCCTCGACCGCGAGCAACGCCTCGGCGCTCTTGGACTGCCCGTACGCGAGCAGCGGGTCGTAGGGCCGGAACGCGAAGTGCAGGTCGTCGAAGATCACCGGGGAGAAGAGGTTCCCGCTGGAGCTGACCGACACCAACCGGGCGCCACCGGCCGCGGCGAGCGCGTCGTGCAGGCCCACGGTCAGGGCGAAGTGCCCCATGAAGTTGGTGGCGAACTGCATCTCCCAGCCCTCGGCGGTGCGCTCCAACTCGGGTAGCGCCATGATCCCCGCGTTGTTGACCAGGATGTGCAGGGGCTGGTCCCAGCCGGCGACGAACCGGCGTACCGAGTCCTGGTCGGCCAGGTCCAGCTCGCGGGCGCTGACCCGGTCCGCACCGATGCTCGCGGCGATGTCGGCGGCGGCCTGCTCGCCGGCGGCGACCCGGCGTACCCCGAGCACCACCTCGGCGCCGGCGGCGGCGAGCGAACGGGCCGTCTCGACGCCGATGCCGGCGGCGCCTCCGGTGATGACGGCCCGCTTGCCGGTCAGGTCGACCCCGGCGAGGACCTCGTCGGCGGTCGAGGCGAAACCGAAGGGAGTGTTGATCCGAGTTGTCATTGCTGTCCCGTCTCTCGATCACGCTTACCCCGACACTGTCACCCAGGCGGCCGGTGCCAGCCGGATCCCTGCTTTTCCTGGGACTGGCAGGACCAGGATGGGCACCGGTGGCGGCTCCTACGATGAGCGGGTGAGCACAGCCGGCCCGCTGGGCGAATACCTGCGTGCCCGGCGCGAGCTGATCAGGCCGGGTGACGTCGGGCTGCCCGCGCACGGCCGTCGGCGGGTGCCCGGCCTGCGGCGCGAGGAGGCTGCCCTGCTCGCCGGCATCAGCGTCGACTACTACCTGCGGTTGGAGCAGGGCCGCGACCGGCACCCGTCGACGCAGGTGCTGGATGCTCTGGCCCGCGCACTGATGCTGGACGCGGAGGCCGCGGCGCACCTGTACGGCCTGGCCCGGCCGGCGCCGGCCCGTCCGGCGGCGCGCCGGCAGGAGCGGGTGCCCCTGGGCATCCGGCAGTTGGTCGGCTCGTGGAGCGAGACCCCCGCCTTCGTGCACGGGCGACACCTGGACGTGCTCCTCGCCAACCCCGTCGCGACCGCGCTGGCACCGATCTTCACGGCCGGGGTGAACCTGCTGCGCGCGGTCTTCCTGGACCCGAGCGTGCCGGCCCTCTACCCGGCCCTGACGGCCGTCGCGGCCAACGCGGTGGCCGGCCTGCGCGCACAGGTCGGCGCCGAGGTGGACGATCCCCGGCTCACCGAGCTGGTCGAGGAGCTGACGGCCGGCAGCGAGCGGTTTCGGCGGTTGTGGGCCCGACACGACGTCACCGTTCGCGCGGGCGGTGGTCTACGGGTGTTCCGGCATCCTCGGGTGGGCGAGCTGGAGCTGCGCTACGAGAAGTTCACCATCAGCGGCACCACCCAGTCGCTGGTCGTCTACCACGCCGAGCCGGGTGGCCCGTCGGCGCGCTCGCTCGCGCGGCTGGCCCGAAGCGCGGCGGGCGCGGCACCCGACGGCGACGGCGACGGCGACGGCGACGGCGACGGCGACGGCGACGGATCAGGCTAGCTCTGCAGGGCCGGTCACCGGCTGGCCGCCCTCTCGGCGACCACCACCGAGATCCCGTCGAGGACGCGTTGCAGACCGAACTCGAAGGCGTACTCCGGGCCGTACGCGGCACCGTGCTGCTGTCCGGCCGCTGTGCCGACGCGGGAGGCGATCGGATAGCTGCCGGCCGTCATGAACGTCTCCAGCCAGGGCGCGTGCGACTGCCACCACTGGCCGTCGGTCATGCCGGACTGGCGCTCCAGGTCGACCACCTCGGACGCGGCCCGCGCCGCGCTCTTCACGTGGCCGAGGACGAGCGTGAGCACCGCGTCCATCTCGACGTCGCTGAGACCGATGTCGACGACCGCGCCGAGCTCGTAGTCGTACTTGGCCAGCAGGTGCGGGCCGAGCACCGGTCGGGTCGTCTCGGCCCGCAGCATCCAGGGATGCCGCTGGTAGAGCGCCAGGTTGTCGCGGGCGATCCGCTCCAGCCGGGCCCGCCAGTCACCCTCGACCTCGGGTCGCGGCATCTCGCCGTACGCGGTGTCGACCATGACGTCCACGAGTTCGGCCTTGCCCGGCACGTACGTGTAGACCGACATGGTGCCGACACCCAGCGCCTCACCGACGCGTCGCATGGTCAACGCGTCGAGACCCTCCGCGTCGGCGATGTCGATCGCGGCCCGGACGATCCGGTCGACGCTGAGGCCGGGCCCGGCGCTGCGGCTGGTCGGCTCCCGGGTGCGCCAGAGGATGGCCAGGCTGCGGGCCGGGTCCGCGGTCGCCTTGCGCTCACTCGCCATGGTGCGGCCATCCTAACAACGCGGGCGTACGACGTACGCCGCGCGGCTGGCCGATGGCCACGCGCAGCCGCCGAGGGCCGGTCGGAAACGCCTCGCGGTCGTCGGACAGCGCCGCACGGGCGTTCGGTGGGTAGTGCTGGGCATACCCCGGAAAGTGGATCTGGACGGCTGGGGCGCGTGGTCGTCCCCGATTAGCGTCTCTGGCATGACCCCGGAAAGCCCTTCTCACCTGGCCAGGGCGCTGCGTCGCCGCGACTGGCTAGTCTCCGCCTGGCCGTGGCGGGCGCTGGCCTACCTGGTCAGCACACTGCCGATCGCGGGCGTGCTCGCCGTCGGGCTGCTCGTCATCGGCGCGCCCCTCTTCGCCGCCCTCAACGCGCTGCTGCTGCACGGCCGGCCGCCGGGCATCCCGCTCATGTTGTTCCTGGCGGTCGGCAGTCTCACCCTGCTGGCGCTGGCGCCGCTCATGAGCTTCCCGGTGGCCGTCATCGAGCGGTGGCGGCTGGGGCTTGTCGACGGCCGCCCACTGCCCACGTCACCGTGGCCCGGCCTGGCCGCCCGTTACCGCAGCGCCGCCGGGTGGCGGGAGGTGGCGTACCTGTTCTGGCTCGGCGGGGTCGCCCCGGTCGCGTACTGGGTGTTCCTGGTGGTGGTGCTGCTCGACCTCGGGATGATCACCAGCCCCTGGCTGGCCGGCGACTCCAACCAACCCGTCGTGATCTGGCAGCCGATCGACACCACCGGCGAAGCCATCCCGTACGCGATCGTGGGCGTGCTGCTGATCCCGGTGCTCTGGTACGCCGTCGGTCTGCTCGCCGCCGCCCAGGCCGCCGTGGCCCGGTGGGCGCTGGCCTCGCCGATCGACGCCGCGGCGCTGCGCGAGGTCGCCCGGTCCCGCACCCGGCTGGTCGGCGCGTACGAGGCCGAACGCCGCCGGATCGAACGGGACCTGCACGACGGCGCGCAGCCGCGACTGACCAGCCTCACCCTTCAGCTCGGCCTGGCCCGACTGGACGTACCCGAGGACTCCCCCGCCGCCCGGCCGCTCGCCGTGGCGCACGAGCAGGCCCGGGGCCTGATGGTGATGCTGCGCCAGTTGGTGCACGGCATCCGGCCGCAGAGCCTCACCGACCTCGGCCTGGCCGGCGCCGTACGCGAGTTGGCCGACGCGGCCACCGTCGCGGTCACCGTCCGCGCCGACCTCGACGACGAGCTACCGGAGATCGTCCAGACCACCGCGTACTTCGTGGTGTCCGAGGCTCTCGGCAACGTGGTCCGGCATGCCGGCGCGACCAGCGCGGACGTCCGTCTCACCCGGGCCGGTGGCGCCCTCGTGGTCGAGGTGTCCGACAACGGCCGGGGCGGTGCCGACCCGACCCGGGGTACGGGCCTCACCGGTCTCGCCGACCGGGTCGCCGCAGTGGACGGACGGCTGTTGCTGTCCAGCCCGGCCGGCGGGCCTACCCTGGTCCGGGTGGAGCTGCCGTGCCGTCGCTGACCCGGGTGGTGCTCGCCGAGGACGAGGTACTGCTGCGGGAGGGCCTGGTCGCGCTGCTGACCCGCTTCGACTTCACGGTCTGCGCCGCGGTCGGCTCCGCGCCGGACCTGCTCGACGCCGCCCGCGAGCACGAACCGGACCTGGTGCTGACCGACATCCGGATGCCGCCCGGCCGCCGCGACGACGGGCTGCGCGCGGCCGTCGCGTTGCGTGCCGAGCGACCCCACCTCCCCGTCGTGGTGCTCAGCCAGTACGTGCAGACCGGGTACGCGGCGGCGCTGCTGGACAGCGGAGACGGCCAACGGGTGGGGTACCTGCTCAAGGACCGGGTGGCCGAGGTCACCGAGTTCGTCGACACGCTGCGCCGGGTCACGGCCGGTGGCACCGCCATCGACCCGGATGTGGTCCGGCAACTGCTGCACCGCCCCCGCGATCCGCTCGCCGCGCTGTCCGCCCGGGAGCGCGAGGTGCTGGCGCTGCTGGCCGAGGGCCGGTCGAACGCCTCGATCGCCCTCCGGCTGCACGTCACCGAGGCGGCGGTCGGCAAGCACGTCGGCAACATCCTGTTGAAGCTCGACCTGCCACCGAGCGACGACACCAACCGTCGGGTGCTGGCGGTGCTCACCTACCTGCGGGCCGACCCGGCGAGCTGACCAGCGTCGGGCCGAGATCGGGTCGGGCCGCTCGGGGCGATAGGTTTTCCTCAGCGGTACCGCCGCCACGTCGGGCGCGGACCAGGGAGATGGGGGCACGGCATGGCGGAGGCGCTGCGGGTTGGCCTGCTGGGGTACGGGCTGGCGGGCCGGGTGTTCCACGCACCGCTGATCGCCGCGACGCCCGGGCTGCGGCTCGCCGCCATCGTGACCCGCGACCCGCAGCGGCGCGAGCAGGCCCGGCAGCACTTCCCGGACGCCCGCCTGGTCGACGACGCCGACGAATTTTGGCGTACGCCGGACGCTCTGGACCTGGTCGTGGTGGCCACGCCGAACCGGCTGCACGTGCCGATGGCACGGGCGGCGCTCGCAGCCGGCCTGCCGGTCGTCGTCGACAAGCCGTTGGCCGCGACTGCTGCCGAGGGTCGCACGTTGGTCGACGAGGCGACCGAGCGTGGGGTGCCGCTGACGGTGTTCCAGAACCGGCGTTGGGACGGCGACTTCCTGACCGCCCGCCGCCTCGTCGAGCAGGGCGAGTTGGGGCGGGTGCTGCGCTTCGAGTCCCGGTTCGAGCGGTTCCGTCCGACGATCAAGCCAGGCTGGCGGGAGCTTGCCAGTCCCGAGGAGGCCGGCGGCGCACTCTTCGACCTCGGCGCCCACCTCGTCGATCAGGCGGTGCAGCTCTTCGGCCGGGTCGACCGCGTCTACGCGGAGGTGGACCGTCGCCGCGCGGGCGCAGCTGTCGACGACGATGCCTTCGTGGCGCTGACCCACGCCAACGGGGTCCACTCGCACCTGTGGATGGGCGCGGTCACCGCTCAACTCGGCCCCCGCCTGCGCGTGCTGGGCGACCGGGCCGGCTACACGACGTACGGGCTGGACGTGCAGGAAGCGGCGCTGCACGACGGCGGCCGGCCGGACCAGCCGGGCTGGGGCGAGGTCCCGCCGGAGCGGTTCGGCAAGCTCGGTGTCGACGGCGACCTGCGACCGGTGCCGACGGAACCCGGTGCGTACCAGAGCTTCTACGCGCAGGTGGCGACGGCGCTGCGCGACGGCGCGCCGATGCCGGTGGACCCACGGGACTCGGTCGCCACGGTCGAGCTGATCGAGCTGGCCCACCGGTCCGCGGTCGAAGGCGCGGTGCTGCCGGTCCCCACCGTCTGACCTTGTCGTAACCGGCACCTGTCCGGTCGGACGGTCCTGAAGCGCTCGAAAACCAGTGGATCGGCGCCGCTGGGCGCCGTTACCGTGCGCGGAACCAGGTCGTCTAGGCAAGGACGTGCCGTTGTACACCCTGTGAGACATCCCAAGCGCTGATCTGTCGCGCGTCGCGCCGTGTGCGCCGCGCTCCTTTTTGCTGCGGACCTCTCACTGAAACCGGTGTACCTCTGTGCTCAGAAACTGGGCCGTCGTGCCCACCTGCCTGCCACTCATCAACCGCCGTTGCCGCTCGTGCGCGTCCGAACGCCTCCGGCCAAGCGGAAAATTTCGAGTCAACGCCAACCACAAACTCATCGACGTCTGGCTCCTCGCGCTCTGCACCGCCTGCGGGGAGACGGCAAAGCTCACCGTCCTGGAGCGAATGACCGTTCGCACCATCCCACCGGAGTTGCTGGATCGGTTGCACGGCAACGACCCTGGACTGACAGCCGATCTGCTCCAGGATCCGGACGTGCAGCGCGCCAACCGCATCGCCCTCGACTGGACTGGCGCCTGGCGCCTCGACACCGGCGGATCGGATCACCCGGACGGCGAGACGATCGACGTCTCGGTCCGCTTCGCGGCGCGGATCCCGGTCCGACCAGTACGACTGATCGCTGAAGGTTGCGGTCTTACCCGAGGCGAGGTCGAGAGACTGATCGTCCAGGGCAAGCTCGTTTCGGCGCTCCGGTTGAACGGCAAGCTCTCCGGCGACTTCACGTTCACCCTCAAGCACTGACCGCTTTTCCCTACGGCCACGGGCCTGTCCGGCATCTTCCGCCGGGCAGGCCCCTGGGCGTTCCACCCGCGCACCGCCGACGGGACTTCACCCGCCGACCAGACTTGCCCGTCGACCGGACTTTGCCCGTCGACCGAACTTGCCCGTCGGCCGGACTTGCCCGTCGACGGGACTCTGTCTGATTTGCCCGTCTCGGGTTGCCGGCGTGCGATTGATCGACTCGGTTTTCATGAAGTCGCGGTGTCAGACCGCCTGCGACACCCCGATTTCAAGAAAGCCGAGCCGATCATGGCCTGAGAGTCGGTGGACTGACGGGCGGGGGGCCCGACGCGCTGGCGGCCTGACGCGCTGGCGGCCTGACGCGCTGGCGGGCGGAGGGCCTGACGGGCGAGGCTGGCGGCATCGCCGGCGCGCGGGCGGCCGGCCGGCGCCGGGTCGGTCGGGAGCGCACGTGTCGGGTTCACGGACGGTTCGTCCGGCTAGGTTCCCGGGTCCTGCTCGGAGAGGGCGTCGTCCGGCACCCGGGCGTCGTCGTCGGTCAGTGCGTCGTCCGACGGCTTGGCGTCGTCGCCGAGCCGACGCTCGGCCTCCCGGACCTCCTTGTCGAGCCTGGGGTTCTCCTCGTCGGGACCGTGCGACATGGCGACCTCCATCGGGCGCGACCGGGAACCTCCGACACCCTCGACCGGGTGCCTCCGAGCACCCATGACCGGGTGCCTCCGAGCAGCCATGACCGGGCGCCTCCGAGCACCCGCGATCGGGGACCTCCGAGTACCCGGCCTGACGGCGGGGACACCGGTACACAGACGCCACTGCGCATCAAACCGATCGAGAAGACCAACCGTCCTCGGCGACCCCGGAGACCGCGGCCCTCAGGAAACAGGCGGCTGCCTCGATCGGGACGGTCGCAACGTGACTGTGTGCCGGCACCTGCGGCAAACGTCGCGCAGGTCATGTCGCAGAAGCGGTGAAGACGTCGTCGGCGGCCGCCCGCAGCCGAGTTGGCTGGATGCCGAGCACCGGACCACTGGATCCCGAGCATTGGACCACTGCGTGCCGAGCACCGGACCCCTGGATGCCGAACGCCGGGCCGCTGGGCACCGAGCACCGGGCCGGCCGGCGAGCGCGCCGGGCTGGAGCCCAGGAGCGTTGCCGGCCCGGCCCGGAGCCGGATCAGCGCTGCTTTAGCTCGCGCCAGGAAGGGTGGGTGCCGCGCCATGCGTCGGCGAGGATGGCCGCCGAGGCCCGGCTTGGGCACTGCTGCACCCGCTCACGACCCGACGCCCCACCGATCTGGGCGCGGACCTCCCAACCCTGCCCGTCAGTACGGATATACACGTCCCGGCGCCCGCGCGGGGTCGTGTCTCCGTTCCACCAATGCTCCTCGACCTTCATTCGCCGACCGTATAGCAATTTTTGCGTCGAGGGTACGGCGCAGGCGGGTGGATACCAGGGCGATAGCCATAATTCAGGCGCACTTCGACCGATCTGGTGACAGGGAGGAACCGCGAGGGCGGATCCTCCCCGCCCTGAGTGGCGGATCAGGCGGATCTGAGATATCGCTGAGTACACCGGTCAGGGCGCTTGCCGACCCGCCCTGCCCCGAGGGCCGGGTGCGGCGAGCGGCCCTCGCCTGTGATGTGAACATCACAGGGAGTGATCGGCGGCGGTGCTCATCCCTGGGTGGTGAGCAGGTAGTCGTCGGCTTCCGGGCTCCAGCGCAAATCGACCACTCCCCCGGTGGCCGCGGCCTTGCAAAACTGGAGGAAGCTGCGGTAGCCGAGCTTCTTCTCGCTGAAGTCGGGGCGGGCCCGGCGAAGCTGGTTCTTCAACCCGGACAGCGCCACCGGGTTGCCGCTGCTGCCCAGCTCGGCCACCACACCGCGGAGCAGCCCGAAGGCCACCTCCCGGTCGCCGTGTTCGGGCAGCGAGACCTCGGGGTCACCCTTCGCGGGGCCCTCGGCCAGCTCGATCACGGTCTGCTCGGCGAGGTGCCGCAGCAGTTCCCCGAAGGTGCGGAAGCCGTAGTCGGACTCACTGAATGTCGGGTCCTTACGCAGCAGGGTGCGCTTGAGCCGGGAGGCGGTGACGTCGCCGTTGGCGCTGCCCTGCAACCCGGCCACGGTCTGGGCGACCAGCACGGCGAGTGCGTCGACGTCCCGTCCCGGCTCTTCGCCGGCGGGTCGACGGTCCACCTCGGGCTCGCGCTCCCGTTCGAGCTCCTGCTCCGGCTCGGGCGGGCGCTGGTCCGTGCCGGCCGGCCGGCTGGAACGGCCCCGCCGGCTGCGGGTCGGCGGGATGTCCACACCCTCCAGCCGGTCGTAGTAGAGGAACTCGTCGCAGGCCGGTGGGAGCAGTGCCGACGTGGAGCCCTCGACCCCGACACCGATGACCCGCTTGTTCAGCTCGCGGAGCTTGTGCACCAGCGGGGTGAAGTCGCTGTCGCCACTGCAGATCACGAATGTCGAGATGTAGTCGCGCTCGAAGGCCAGCTCGATCGCGTCGACGGCCATCTTGATGTCCGCGGCGTTCTTACGGGACGCGCCCATCCGTTGCGGGATCTCGATCAGCTCGACGTGCGACCGGGTGAGCATCCGGCGGTCCTCGTCGAAGTACGACCAGTCGGCGTACGCACGGCGGACCACGACACGGCCTCGTTCGGCCAGCGCGTCGGCGATGGGCCGGAAGTCGAAGTCCGCGCCGCCACGGTTGTCGCGTGCGCCCAACGCGAGGTTTTCGTAGTCGAGGAAAAGGGCGATCCGGTCTTCTTGATCCACGAGGGCCAGCCTACGCCCGGCGTGAGCTGGGCGGGGCAGGCGACGCGCGAGACCTCAACTCGACGACCGTCCATTTCTTGCGGCCTGATAGCCCGTTATTTTCATTGTTCGATAGTCGTCTTGCAGTGCGATGTGTGGTGCTGCATCATGACGATCAATGTCGGGCGTCGGGGGAACGCCGGGCGGACCTCCACCACCACCCACCCAGGAGGGTCACCGATGTTTCGCAGCCTCATGCCGGCGCGGGGACGCCCCGGCCGGCCCGGCGGCACCGCTGTCGCGCTCGCGGCCGGCCTCGCCGTACTGGTCGCCGGGCCCACAGTGGCCACCGCCAGTCCATCCGCGTCCGCCGGCGCCCAGCCGGTCGTCACCCGGGCCGCACTCGACCCGGCGTTGGTCGCCGGGCGCGGCGCGGACGTCGACTTCGTCGAGCAGGAGGCGGAGAACGCCCGCACCACCGGCGAGGTCATCGGCCCCGACCGGTCCGCCTACACCCTGCCCGCGGAGGCCTCCGGCCGCCGGGCGGTCCGGCTCACCCCCGGCGAGTACGTGGAGTTCGTCCTGCCCAGCGCGGCCAACGGGATCACCGTGCGGTACAGCATCCCGGACGCGCCGCAGGGCGGCGGGATCACCGCGCCGTTGCGGGTCGCGGTCAACGGCAAGCACGTGCGCACCATGACGCTCACGTCGCAGTACTCGTGGCTCTACAACCAGTACCCGTTCACCAACGACCCACAGGCCGGGCTGCTGCACCCGGACTGGTGGATCACCGAGTGCCAGTGCGTGCCGTCGGCCACCACGCCGGCCCCGAGCATCAGCACGCCGTTCCGGCCCGGCCAGTTCTACGACGAGCAGCGGCTCCTGCTGGGCCGCACCTACCGGGCCGGCGACAAGATCCGGCTCACCGCGCCGCCCGGCAGCGCCGCCGCCTGGACCGTCATCGACCTGCTCGACTCCGAGTTGGTCGCGCCACCGCACGTCCGGCTGCTCGCGGCGAACGTGCTGGCCTTCGGGGCCGATCCCACCGGCCGGCGGGACTCCGCCGATGCGCTGGACCGGGCCATCGCCTTCGCCAGGCGCACCCACCTCAAGGTTTACATCCCGCCGGGCACCTACCAGGTCAACCGGCACATCACCGTCGACGACGTGACCATCGAGGGCGCCGGCAACTGGCACACCATCATCAAGGGCCGTGAGGTCGCCCTGCCGACCCCCGCACCGGACGGCTCGGTGCACACCGGCGTCGGGTTCTACGGCCGCGACGCCGCCGACGGCGGCAGCCGCAACGTCCACCTCTCCGGCTTCGCGATCGAGGGAGACGTCCGGGAACGCATCGACACCGACCAGGTCAACGCGATCGGTGGCGCGATGAGCGACTCGACCATCGACGGGCTCTACCTGCACCACACCAAGGTGGGCGTGTGGTTCGACGGGCCGATGCGCAACGTCCGGGTCACCAACAACATCATCGTCGACCAGATCGCCGACGCGCTCAACTTCCACACTGGTGTGACCGACTCTGTCGTGGCCCACAACTTCGTCCGCAACACCGGCGACGACGGCCTGGCGATGTGGTCGGAGAAGACGGCGAACGCGCGCAACACGTTCGACCACAACACGGTGCAGTCACCGACGCTGGCCAACGGCATCGCCATCTACGGCGGCACGGACACCACCGTCTCGCACAACCTCGTCGCCGACCCGGTCCGCGAGGGCAGCGCCATCCACGCGGGTTCCCGCTTCGGCGCGGAGCCGTTCACCGGGCACCTGCGGTTCACCAGCAACACCACCGCCCGCGCCGGCACGTACGAGCTGAACTGGAACATCGGGCTGGGCGCGATCTGGATCTTCGCCCTGGACCGGAGCATCGACGCGGACGTCCAGGTGACCGGTGACGCATACCTCGACAGCACGTACAACGCGATCATGCTGGTCAGCGACTGGCCGGTGAAGGACCTCTACTCGATCAGCAACGTGCGGTTCCGGGACGTCCGGGTCGACGGCACCGGCACCTCCGTCCTCAGCGCCCGTACGGCGGGGTCCGCCTCGTTCGCCAACGTGGACGCCCGCAACGTGGGCGCTGTCGGCGTCAACAACTGCGGTTCGTTCCACTTCACCCCGGCCGGTTCGGAGTTCACACTGACCGACCTCGGCGGCAACGACGGCGGTTGGCTCGCCCCGTGGCTGCTGCCCAACACCATCACCTGCGACGACCGGCCACCCGTGTCGCCGCCCCCGCCTCCGGCGCAGTGGTGAACGCGGTGGGCGGTCCGACTCGTCGGGCCGCCCACCGCACGCTCACCGCGTTCTGGCGTACGCCAGCGGCACGCTCGTCGGCTGCCCGTTCCAGCTGCCGAGCAGGGTGGGCCCGGTGGCGTCGCCCGCGCCCGGCCGACGGAGGACGACCAGGTCGACGGAGTCGGTGACGATGGTGGTGTTGTCCTCGTCGACCACCTGACGCACGGCGCCGACCGGCGCCACGTCGGCGTCCCCGGCGCCGCTGACGGTGATCGTCACGGTCGGCTCACGCAACTCACGCCGACCGTCCACCTCGAAGTACTGCTCAGCCTGGCCACCACCGGCGAGGATCGCGTGGGCGAGCGCGGCGGCGTAGACCGGGTCCGCGCTGCCGTCGTACACCCAGCGCGTGCCGAGCACCGAGTGCTCGGTGGTGCCGACCAGCCAGTCGTCGGCACCGTCGAGGGGCGCGGAGCGGTAGGTGAGCGGGACCTGGTGGACCGGCCCGTCGGCGGTGCCGACCAGCATCGTCTCGATGCCGACCTCGTCGGCCGGGTCGTCGAAGCGGTACGCGCCCCGACTCACCACATCGGCGCCGGTCAGACCGCCGGTAACGCCGGCCAGTTCGCCAGCGACGTCGGTCGGCCCGAGGAACCAGGGTTGGCTGGGCAGCCAGGCCGCCAGCAGGTCGAGCTTCGTGGGGCGCAGCGTGGCCCGGTGCAGCAGTGCCATGACCGCAGCCTAGGTCAGAGGCCGGCGCAGGGGTTGCCGTCCACCGTGCAGGTCTCCGGTTCCCGGGCCTTCGGCCGGTTGTCGCGTACGTCGAAGCGGAACGTCTGCGACCCACCGGCGGGCACGGCCGCCCCGGTGAAGGCGACCGACCGCCCGTTCTGTCGCCAGTCCGCGCCGTCGACGTCGTCCACGGTGCTGCCGTCGGCGAGGCTGACCACCACCACCCAGCCGTCCACGGCGGTGGCGGCGGGGTTGCCGAGCACCACTTCGCCGGTATAGCCGAACAGCCGGCTGGAGTCGGTGTCGTAGCTGGCCGTCAGCGGCGGTGGGGGCGGCGGCGCCGACGTGAGGGTCGGCGAGGGCTTCGCCGACGGGCTCCGGCTCGGACGGGCGGTCGGCGACGCGGCCGTTCGCGAGGGGCGTACCGAGGTCGTCGGCCGCGGCGTGGCGGCGACCGCGACGGGTGTCGCGGACGGCGACGGCGACGGCGACGGGGCCGAGGGCGGCGCGGCGCGCTGCTCCGATCCGGCCGGAAGCGCCACCCACGCCGCCACCCCTCCGACGGCCACCACCCCGACCAGCGCGGCGGCCACCTGCCGGCGACGGCGACGGGCACGGGAGGGCCCACCGGACACGGCGACCAACGGCAGTTCCGCCGTCATCCCGCCGTCGCCGCGGCGCAGATCTACCTGCTGGAAGGCGAGCCAGTCGAGGATCGCCGGCAACCGTACGGTCAGCGCCTGCCGGAGTTGCTGCTCGCGTGGATCGTGCTGTTCGGCGGACCACGCGCCGTGCGTGGTGACCTCCCGCACCTCCAGCCGACAGCCCTGCCGGGTGGCAGTGACCGCACAGGTCAGCTCGCTGAGCCGGCCGGCCTCGTCGCAGGCCAGGACGAGGAGTTCCGGCTCCCGCCGCTCGGTCACCTCGACCTCGACGTTGGCCTCGAAGCCGGGCAACCCGGCCGTGTGCAGCAGCAGCCGGTCCGGTACGCCCTCCACCGTGTCGGCGTCGGCGAACCACCGGCCGAGCAGCTGCCGATCGGTCAGTGCGAGCCAGACCCGGTCGGGTGGGTGGGACAGCTCGACCTGCGCACCGATCTCGATCACGGCGAGACTCTAACGGGTCTCCGGCCCACCCGCCCCGGCCCGGCAGGGCCGGTTGCCGGCGTCCTGGTCATCCCCAGCGGGTCGACCGCTCGAGCACTGCGGCGAGCGCCGCCCGCGCCCCGGCGCTCACCTCGGTGACCACTTCGGCCGCCGGCAGGTCCCGGGCCAGCGGGTGCGCCTGCCCGGCCCACAGGTTGGCGACCGACGCGTCCCCGTCGCGGCGGGCGGCGGCGAGCAGCGGACGCGTCAGGTGCAACACCTGGGGGTAGCCGATCGGCGCTGCCGCGTCGTGCTGACGCAGGAAGTCGTTGGCCACGCCACGGGCCCGCTTGCCGGTGAACGACCGGGTCAGTGCGGTCGGCGCGGCACCGGCCACCGCCGCCCGGTGCATCGGCGAGCTGCCCGCCTCCGGGCAGCGCAGGAACGCCGTGCCGAGCTGCGCGGCGGCGGCGCCGGCAGCCAGCACGGCGGCCACCGCGGGGCCGTCGACGATGCCGCCCGCTGCCACCAGCGGCAGGTCGCAACCAGCGGCGACCAGGCGGAGCAACGGAAGCAACGCGTAGTCGTCGTCGTCCGGCAGGCCGCCACGATGCCCACCGGCCTCGGTGCCCTGCACCACCACCGCGTCCACCCCCAGGCCCGCGGCGGCCGTCGCGGCGTCCGGGCGGGTGACGGTGGCCCACACCTCGGTGCCCCGCTCGCGCAGGGCGGCCACCACCGCCCGGTCGGGCAGCCCGAACACGAAGGACACGACCGGGACCGGGTCCGCGAGCAGCGCGGCCAGCTTTTCCGGGTACGCGTCGTCGCCGCCCACCGGTGCGCCCAGGCTCACCCCGCGCTCGGCGGCCAGCGGGGCGAGCCGTTGCGCGTACGCCTGGATGGCGGCCTCGTCGACGCCGCCGGGGTCGGGCAGGAAGAGGTTGACGCCGAACGGCCGGTCGGTGCGCGCACGGACCTCGGCGACGTCGGCGACCAGCCGGCCGGTGTCGATCATCCCGGCGGCCAGGAAGCCCAGCCCACCGGCCGCGGAGACGGCTGCCGCGAGCGCCGGCGTGGACGGGCCGCCGGCCATCGGGGCGGCGACGATCGGGTGACGCAACGTGGACAGCACGGACATGGACCCATCCTGCCGCACCGACCCGCCCACTCACGGACGCGCGGTGTACCTCCACCGCAGCACACCGGCCAGTGCCAGCAGGGCCAGCAGGGTCCCGCCTCCGGCCACCAGCAGCCAGGTCCGGCCACCCAGGCCGATGGTGTCCTCGGCGATCGGACGGACGGCGGTGGGCAACACCGGGGCGGCGGACCCCGTCGGGTTCGCGGCGGTGACCGGCCCGTCGGTGGCCGGGTAACGCAGGATCGTCGGGCGGGTCCCCGGCGGCTGGTCGGCGGATTCGGAGACGGTGAGCAACGACCCGCCGTCGCGACTGTAGGTGATCGACTCGCCCTGGGGTTCGTCCGGCAACGGGGTGATCCGCGGGGTGCCGGAGGTCAACGCCTTGACCACGTCGCCGTCGGGCACGTCGTACTCGAAGGCGTCGGCGTAGCTGCGCAGCACCACCCGACGCCCGTCCGGCGCGTTCGCCGCTCCGGTGACCACACCCCGCCCGATGAACGAGAACGGGTTGCTGGTGTCGGTCATCGGCAGGGACACCTGGCCGGCCGGGGCCAGCGGTGTCGTCGCGCCCGGCCGCAGCGCGGTGCTCGGCGCGTACAGGAAGACCGTGCCGCTGCCGCCCTTGGTGACGATCAGGGGCTGGCCGTCCGAGTCGAGCAGCAGCGCCTCGGCGTCGTGCGGGCGGTCCGGGTACGCCATCCGGTGCAGCACCGGCTTGTCCTTTCCAGGCGCGAGCCGCCACACCGCGACGCTGGTGCGGGAGCGGTCGTTGTCGCCGATGTCGGCGACCCAGACGGTGCCGTCCCGGCCGACGGCCAGGTCCTCGGTGTCGCGGGGCTGGGACGGGTACGACACCGTCCGGACCACAGCGCAGCGCTGGTCGAGGAAGAAGATCCGGCGGCGGGCCTCGTCGTCGGCGCCGTCGTTGACCACCACGTACCCGTCGTCGGTGGCGACCATCCCGGAGATCTCCTTGAGCCGGTCGTCGCGTATCTGGCACACCGGCGCACCGGCCGCCGCCGCGCCCGCCACCCCTGGCAAGAGCAGCACGGCAGGTGTCACCACGCCGGTGAGCAGGGCCGCCAGCACCGCCCCGACACGGGCACCTCGCCCCCACCTCAACCGCCCGCGTACCCGCATCGCCCACCCTCCTCGTCGCGGCCGTGACCCGGCCACCCGCCCATCCTGGCCGATCCCGGCCACCGGCGGCGGTCATCGGGGGTACGCGCCCGCACCCCTGGTGGATGTAGTGTCGCTCCGCCTCATTCTGGAGGCCCCGGTCGGCTGACCGCCGCGGGCCGCGACCGCGCGCCGGTGACAGGCCGCCCAGGGCCGGTCCCACCGGGGTACGGGGTGGGACCGGCCGGGCGTCCGTTACCGGGTGGACGGGCGTCCGCTACCGGGTGGACCAGCGCTGCGCTCCGGTGCCGTTGCACGTCAGGAGCTGCGTGGTCGTGCCGTTGGCCGTGCCGGCGGAGGTCACGCTCACGCACTTACCGGCGGAGGTGAGCACGATCGTCCCGTCCGTGCGGAAGGTGAAGCGCTGCGCGGCGGTGCCGTTGCACGTCCAGATCTGCACCCGGGTGCCGTCGGCGCTGGCTCCGCCGTTCACGTCCAGGCACCGGTCGCCGTAGACCCGCAGTTCCCCGGCGGCGGTACGGGTCCAGCGCTGGTTGGTGTTGCCGTGGCAGTCCCAGATGATGGTGGGGGCACCAGCGGTGGTGCTGGCGCCGGAGACGTCCAGGCAACGCCCGGAGGTGGGATTGACCAGGCCGACCGGGGTGCCCACCGGCGGCCCGCCCGCCGGGACCAGGCTGTCGGGCACCGAGCGCAGCGCGTCGTACCAGCGGGCGGCCATCTTGTCGTACCCGCCGGCGTTGGGGTGGACGCCGTCCGCGAGGTCCGCGGTGGTGAGCGCGGCGTGCATGTCGACCAGGTGCACCTTGCTGCCCTTCTGCGCCACGATGCCGGGGATCGCCGCGTTGTACGCCTGTACTCGGGCCTCCCGGTTCGGGTCGGACTCCGGCGTGATGGTGGCGACGAAGATGTCCGCACCCGGGGCCGTCGACCTGATCTTGTCGATGAGACCGGAGAGGCGGGCCGGCGCGTTGGCCACGTCGTAGTTCTGGTTCACGTCGTTCGTACCGATGTGCAGCAGCACGGTGCGTGGGTCGGTGGCCCGCAACCAGGTGACGATGTTGGCGTCGAGCTGGTCGATGCGCCAGCCCGAGTGACCCTCGTGGTCGTGGTCACCGAGGCTGGCCGGCCCGTTGAACCCCGAGCCGACGAAGTCGACCGTGTAACCGCCACCGGCCAGGCGCTGCCACAGGTTGATCCGGTACCCGCCGGGCACGTTGTACCCGTCGGTGATCGAGTCACCGAGTGGCATCACGCGTACGCCGCCGTTCGACTCGGCCTGGGCGGGTGCGACCTGTGCCAGCGCCAGCACGGCGCCGAGGACCAGTCCGAAGCCGCCGGCAGCGGCCCGTCGTGCGTTCCATCGCATGGGTGTTCCCTCTCCTCGCAGGTGGTCCGGAACCTCGGTGGGGTGCGGTCCGCCGAGAACCAGCGACGCCCGACACATCCATTGATGCTTGACGATTGCCGGGGTGCCCCGGACCGGGAACGGCACGGACGGGAGCCGAACGCCGCGCTGGCTGCGCCGAACGGTCCCGCACACCAGTCCCGGCTGACTGACGAGGCGCCTCCACCCAGGCGTGCCAGCGGCAGCGGCGGGTAGGCAGCAGCCCGGCGGCATGTCGACACCCGCCGGTCAGGAGGCTCCGATGAGCACGTACCGGGATGATCAGGGCGACACGTTTCCGCCCCCGGAGGCGGATGCCCAAGAACAGCGGCAGAACGCCGTCGACTACGGGCCGCCGGACCGGGTGTCGGGTGACGTCGACCCGGAAGCGTCCGAGGCGGATCTGGCCGAGCAGGGCGCGCTCCCGGCGGGCACGCTCGAGGAGGCGACGTCGCTGCCGGCCGACGCCAACCCGGCCGACGCCCTCGAACAGCGCCAGGAAATCCCCACCCGCGACGAGGGCCGTCGCACCTGACCACGCACGCCGCCGGCCCGGCCGTCCATGCCCGGGGGGCAGGGCCGCCAACGCGTGTGATGCCTGTGAGTCATCAAGATGACTCACAGGCATCACGCTCGTGCGGACGTCGCCGCCCGGAGGCTCGGCTCAACCAGCCACGCCCGACCAACCGGCGAAGCCGGCCAGCCAGGCTCAGCCGGCGACGACCTGCCAGAGCAGGAAGGCGTTGAGCGCGACCACCAGGACGGCGACCAGGGACGCGGCGGCGGTGGTGAGCGGGTGGTTGACCAGGTTGCCCATCAGGTCGCGTCGGCGGGTGAAGGCGACCACGGGGATCAGCGCGAACGGGATGCCGAAACTCAGGATGACCTGGGACAGCACCAGCGCCTGGGTCGGGTCGAGACCGATGGCGAGCACGGCCAGGGCGGGCAGCAGGGTGACCAGGCGGCGCAGCAGCAGTGGGACCCGCCGCCGCAGGAAGCCCTGCATGATCACCTCGCCGGCATAGGTGCCGACGCTGGTGGAGGCGAGCCCGGACACCAGCAGGGCGATGGCGAAGCCGAACGCCGCAGCGGTGCCGATGGTCTGGCCGAGCCCGGCGTGCACGCCCTCCAGGCTGTCCGCGCCGACCGGACCACCGCCGCGGAAGCTGGCGGCGGCGATGAGCAGCATGGCGAGGTTGACCGCGCCGGCCGCGCTCAGGGCGAGCAGCACGTCGGTGCGCTGGCCACGGAACAGGATCCGGCGCTCGGTGTCGTCGCTGGCGGGGATGCGGTCACGGGTCAGCGCGGAGTGCACGTAGATGACGTGCGGCATGACGGTGGCACCGAGGATGCCGGCGGCCAGCAGCACGCTGTCGGTGCCCTGGAGCCGAGGCACCAGGCCGGCCACTGCCGATCCCGGATCGGAGTTGGCCGCGAGCAGGTTCGCCGCGAACGCCAGGACGATCACACCGAGTCCCACCGCGATGGCGATCTCGAAGGCGCGGAATCCGCGCGACCGCAGCGCGAGCACGGCGAACGCGAGGGTGCCGATGATGAGCCCGCCGGGCAGCAGTGGGATGCCGAAGAGCAGGTACAGGGCGACTGCGCCGCCGATCACCTCGGCCAGGTCGGTGGCCATGGCGACCAACTCGGCCTGCACCCACATCACCCGGTTCACCGGCCGGGGCAGCCGCTCCCGGCACAGCTCGGGAAGGCTGCGCCCGGTGGCCAGACCCAGCTTCGCGGTGAGTGTCTGCACCAGCATCGCCATCAGGTTGGCCACGACCACGACCCAGACCAGCAGGTAGCCGTAGCGGGCGCCGGCGGCGGAGTTGGTGGCGAAGTTGCCTGGGTCGACATACGCCACGGCGGCGACGAACGCGGGGCCGAGCAGGATCAACCGGCCGCGTACCCGCCCACGTGCGCGGGCCACCTGTAGTGGAGTCGCCCTCGACGTCGTCAGTTCGTTGGTGACCATCGCACACCTCCCCTTCATACGGATCGCTGCCGGTCCTTTCCCCTCGGGCTGACCCGTCGGTGCCAACCTCTGGCCTGCCGGTGCCACCGCCATCGACACGCGGGGACATCGCCTGTGACGCGCCGTGCCGGAGCGGACACGCCGCGCCGGCCTTGACAGCACCCCGACCGCCGATGAAGCTGTCTATTAGTCCTACTGTCGTAGGACAACAGGAAGGATCATCGCGAGTGATCGAGTTCGTACTGGACAGCCGGTCGAAGGTGAACACCTACATGCAGCTCGTGCAGCAGGTGAAACAGGCTCTGCGGGTCGGCCTGCTGACGCCGGGCGACCAGTTGCCGAAGGTTCGGGACGTCGCGCAATCCCTGGCGATCAACCCGAACACGGTGCTGAAGGCGTACCGGGAATTGGAGATCGAGGGTCTGGTCGGCGGCCGACCCGGGGTGGGCACGTTCGTCCAGCGCACCCTGGCCGGCGCCTCCCTGCCCAACCAGGCCGAGCTACGCGACGACCTGGTCGCCTGGCTGGACCGGGCGCAGGCCGCCGGCCTCACGGCCGAGGACGTCATCGCCCTGGTGGAGACCACCCTGCGGGCCACCCTCGCCGACGACGTCCCGCGCAAGGAGCACGCATGAGCGGAACGAGAGGACAGAGAATGGACATGGTCTTGGAGGCCGACCGGGTGGGCAAGCGGTACGGCAGCACCTGGGCGTTGCGGGACTGCTCGCTGCACCTGCCGGCCGGTCGGATCGCCGCGCTGGTCGGCCCGAACGGCGCGGGCAAGAGCACACTGCTGCACCTGGCCGTCGGCCTGCTCAGGCCCGACGCGGGCGCGGTCCGGGTCTTCGGCAGATCCCCGTACGGCGACACGGAGGGCCTGGCCGACATCGGGTTCGTCGCCCAGGACACCCCGCTGTACCGGGACTTCACCGCCGCCGAACTGGTCATCGCCGGCGGCAAGCTGAACAAGCGGTGGGACGCCGCGTTGGCCCGCCAGCGGCTGGCACAGCTCGGCATCCCACCGGATCGACCGGTCGGCAAGCTCTCCGGCGGCCAACGGGCCCAGGTGGCGCTCGCGCTCGCGCTGGCCAAGCAGCCCCGGCTGCTGCTGCTCGACGAGCCGGTGGCCAGCCTCGACCCCCTGGCCCGGCGGGAGTTCCTCCAGTCGTTGATGGGCAGCGTGGCGGACTCCGGCACCACGGTCCTGCTCTCGTCGCACCTGCTGGCCGACCTGGAACGGGTCTGCGACTACCTGATCGTGCTCAACTCGGCCCAGGTGCAGCTCACCGGCACGGTCGACGACCTGGTCGCCGGGCACCGGCACCTGGTCGGCCCTCGGCACGACGGCGGCGTCATCGGGGGCGTCGCCGCCGTGGTCCGGGCCAGCCACACCGACCGGCAGTCCACGCTGCTGGTCCGCACCGACGGCCCGGTCACCGACCCGGCCTGGACGGTCCGCGAGGTCAGCCTGGAGGACGTCGTGCTGGCCTACCTGGCCGACGGCACCACGCAGACCAGTCACAGCGAGTGGGGAGTGGCAGCATGATCTGGCTGACCTGGCGACAACACCGCAAGCAGGCGTTCTACACCCTGCTGGGGGTCGCGGCGCTCGCCGCTCTGCTGGTGCCGATCGGCCTGGCGATGCGGCACACCTTCGCCGACCTCGGGTTGACGGACTGCGCACGCCAGCTCGCGGACACCAATGTGACGACGGCGACCCGGGAGGCCTGCGACGCGGGCTTCCGGCGTTTCGGCAACCAGTACGGCAGCCTCAACCTGGTGGCCGTGCTGTTGATCACCCTGCCGGCGCTGGTCGGCCTGTTCTGGGGTGCCCCGCTGGTAGCCCGCGAGGTGGAGCACGGCACGCACCGGTTCGTCTGGACCCAGGGCGTCGGCCGCACCCGCTGGGCTCTGGTGAAGTTCGGGCTGGTGAGCGCGGCCGTGGTGATCCTCGCGGCGGTCTACGGGTTGGGCATGTCGTGGTGGGTCGACCCGCTCACCCAGGCCGCGTACGAGGGCCGGTTCGGCATGATCGTCTTCGATCTGCAGGGCATCGTCCCGATCGGGTACACGCTGTTCGCCGTGGCGCTGGGCGTCTTCGCCGGCACCGTCTGGAAGCGGATGCTGCCCGCCATGGGCATCACCCTCGCCGGGTTCATCGGCGTACGGGCGGCGGTGGAGCTCCTGGCCCGACGGCACTACCAGCCGGCCCGCACCCAGACCTTCCCGATCGAGGGAGAAGGGCCACCGGAGATCAGCCGGGGAGACTGGATCCTCGCCCAGGGCGTCCGGAACCCCGACGGCACGATGATCGCCGAGGGCGGCCGGATCCAGTGCCCGCCGGGTGGCAAGGGGCCGGAGGGCCGGGTCTGCGGTGCGGAACTGGGACTTGAGCCGGGCGCGTACAACTGGCAGTTGTACCAACCGGCGGACCGGTTCTGGCTGTTCCAGGGCATCGAGACGGGCGTCTTCGTCGCTCTCGCCCTGCTCCTGCTCTACCTCGCGGTGCGCCGGATCCGCCGGATCGCGTAGCCGGGCGACGGGTGCTCGTCGGGGGGCGGGGGCCTCGACGAGCACCCGTGAGCGCAGTCGGATTCCGGCCCGTCGCCAACGGATTGCGCCCCCGGTGGGTCGACCACCGAGGGCGCATTCGTCGAGCGGGTCAGCCGGCCAGTCGCCGGTAGCGGGCGACCGAGAGCGGCAGGAAGACCGCGACCAGGACGACCGGCCAGAGCACCGCCAGCCACGGGTAGTGCTGCGCCGCCCAGGAGTCACCACCCCAACCGGGGTTGCCGAACAGCTCGCGGGTCGCGCCGACGGTTGCCGACAGCGGGTTCCAGGCGGCCACCGCGCCGAGCCACGCGGGCATGGTGGACGGTGCGACGAACGCGTTGGAGAGGAAGCCGAGCGGAAACTCCAGGGTCTGCACGGCCACCACGGCCGTCTGCCCGCGGGTGACCAGGCCGAGGAAGATGCCGACCCAGATCAGGGCGAAGCGCAGCAGCAGGATCAGTCCCACCGCCGCGAGCGTGGCACCGGCCCCGCCGTGCGCCCGCCACCCGATGGCGAGACCGGTCAACAGCAGGACCGCGAGGGTGACCAGGGCGAACAGCATGTCGGCCACGGCCCGGGCCACCAGCGGGGCCAGCGGTGAGACGGGCATCGACCGGAGCCGGTCGGTCATCCCGCGCTCCAGGTCCTCGGCGACGGCGATCGTGGTGAGGCTGATGCCGAACACCATGGTCATCACGTACATGCCGGGCATCAGGAACTCCCGGTAGCTGCCGCCGCCGGGCACCTGCAACGCGCCGCCGAACAGGTAGGCGAACATCAGCACGATCAGGATGTTGAAGCCGAGCGAGGCGATCAGCGGGCCGGGATCACGTCGCCACCGGGCCAGGCCGCGCCAGATCAGGGTGCCGCTGTCGGTCAGGAGGGCGGGCCGGCCGGGGGTCAGGTCCACCGTCGGGGCCGGCATGCTCGTCGCGCTCATGCCGCCATCTCCTCGGCGGTCCGGGTCCGGTGCCCGGTGAGGTGCAGGAACACGTCATCCAGGGTGGGACGGCGCAGCGCGACATTCGCCACCGGGACGTTCCCGGCGTCGAGCGCCCGCAACACGTCGACGAGCGCGCCGGCCTGGTGACCGACCCGGACGCTCACCATCCGCCGGTCCACGTCGACCGTCGGCTCGCGGTCGGCCACCCGGCGCACCTGGGCGACGGCGGTGGCGAGGTCGGTCGGGTCCGCGACGACGACCTCGATCCGATCGCCGCCGAGCTGGGTCTTGAGGTCGTCCGGATTGCCCTCGGCGATCACCCGGCCGGCCTCGACCACCGAGATCCGGTCGGCGAGCTGGTCGGCCTCGTCCAGGTGCTGGGTGGTGAGCAGCACTGTGGTGCCGGTGCGCACCAACTCCCGGACCGACTCCCACACCTCGTTGCGGCCACGCGGGTCCAGCCCGGTGGTGGGTTCGTCGAGGAAGAGGACCGCGGGAGCCAGGATCATTCCGGCGGCCAGGTCGAGTCGACGGCGCATGCCCCCCGAGTACGTGCTGACCGGCTGCTCGGACGCGTCGGCGAGACCGAAGCGTTCCAGCAGTTCGTCCGCCCGCTGCCGGGCCCGGCGGCGACCGAGGTGGAACAGCCGGCCGAAGAGCACCAGGTTCTGCCGGCCGCTCAGCGCCTCGTCGAGCGCGGGATTCTGCCCCACCAGCCCGATGCGGTAGCGGACCTGGTCGGGTTGGCGGGCCACGTCGTACCCGGCGACCTCGGCGCGGCCCTCGTCCAGCCGCAGCAGGGTGGACAGGATCCGTACCGAGGTGGTCTTGCCGGCCCCGTTCGGGCCGAGCAGGCCGCACACCGTGCCCTGCCGCACCCGCAGGTCGAAGCCGTCCAGCGCGTAGCGGTCCCGATATCGCTTACGCAGCCCTTCCGCCACTATCGCGTCGTCTCTCGTCGTCACAGCGCTTCCCTCCCGCAGGCGTCAAACCGCCGTTACCGTACAACATACGGTAGGGAATACGGGAACGCTGCCTCGATTAGGTTCGGCAGATGACGATCTCCTTGGACGGTCGGCGGTTCCGGGCCGTGGTGGACGTGGTGGCCGGCGAGGTGGGCACGCAGACCGTGTTCGCGTACCACGAACGGGCCGGCGAGGTGTGGGCCGAGTACGCCGGCGGGTCCATCCGACGCGGTCACCTGGTCGGCACCCGTACGGGCGACCGACTGGACTTCCGGTACGTCCAGCTCAACACCGACGGTCAGACGTCCTCGGGGCACTGCGTCTCGGAGGTGTCGGTGCTGCCCGACGGTCGGGTCCGGCTGCACGAGACCTGGTCGTGGGAGTCCCGGCCGGGCAGCGGCAGCAGCGTGGTGGAGGAGGTGCCGGCTCCCTGACGGTTCACCGACGGGGCAGTCGCGGCTACGCGGGCTCGGTGCTCGCGGCCTGGCCGACGACACCGACGTTGAGCGGGTCGGCCAGGAGCTTGTCGAACGCCAACTCGGCGGCGCCGATCAGGACGGCGTCGCGGCCGAGGGCCGCCGCGCGCAGCCGCAGGTGCTCGCGGGAGGCCGGCAGCGGCATGGTGTCCAGTCGATCGCGTACCACTTCGGCACCCGCGGTGAAGATGTCGCGGAGAGTTCCACCGAACACCACGGCGTCCGGGTTGACCACGTTGACCAGGTTGGCCACACCGAAGCCGAGCCAGTCGGCGACCTGCTCGACCGCCTCCCGGGCGGTCCGGTCTCCTTCCGCGGCCGCGCGCAGCACCTCGGCCACCGCCCCGCGGTCACTCGGGTCCAGGCCCGCGTGCCGCAGCAACGCGGCTTCGGAGATCTCGGTCTCCCAGCAGCCGCGTGAGCCGCAGCCGCAGGGCAGACCGTTCGGGTTGACCACCATGTGGCCGACCTTGCCGCTGTGGCCACGGTGACCGATGATCAGTCGACCGCCGACGATGATGCCGGCACTGATGCCCCGGTCGCCGTGCAGGTAGATGACGTCGTCGATGCCCACCGCCACGCCCCGCACGTGCTCGGCCAGGCCGGCGATGTCGGCCAGGTCGCCGGCCACGAAACCCGGGCCGGCGCGGAACTCGGCCGCCAGCGCGGTGCCGAGCGTCTCGTCCACCCCGGCGATCCGGATCCTGCCGTCCGGTTCCCGGGTGGTGTCGGTGACCGCGACCGCGCCGCCGACCAGCAGCGCGTCGGGGGCCACGGAGCGTTCCATGTCACGGACCAGGTCGGCGAGAGGCCCGACGGCGTCGATCGCCGACATGCCACCGGGTCGAGGGATCTCTCGCAGATCGAGGATCTGCCCACCGAGACCGACCCGGGCGGCGCGCAGCCGGTCGGCGTCGATGCTCAGGGCGTGTGCGTAGACCCGGTCGGAACGGGGGCTGACCACCAGCGAGGGCCTGCCGGCGCGGCGGGCGGTGGTGGGTGCCTCCTCGGTGACCAGTCCGCTGGCCACCAGATCGGCAGCGAGGGCGCCGATGGTGCTGCGGTTGAGGCCGAGCCGACCGGTGAGCTCGGCCCGGGACGTCGGCCCGTGCAGGTGCACGTAGCGCAGCACGGCGCCGAGGTTCTGTCGCCGGATCTCCTCCTGGCTGGCGCCGGGGACGGACGGCAGCGGGGAGTCGGTGTTGCGGCCGACGCCGGCTGGCCTGGACCGGACGGGTGACGCCACGGTCAGACCTCCTTCCGGGTCGGTGCCGGGTGGTGCGGGGCTGTGAGGACGACGATGGGTCCCGGAAGAGGAGATCCGGGACCCATCGGCGTTGCTGCCTACCGTGCGGTGATTACTTGGTGAGCGGCGCGAGCTTCGGGTCGCTGGCGTACGCCTCAGCCGCGTTCGCCTTGGTGACGGCGACCGGCGGGAGCAGGTACGTGTCGACGACCTTGCTGCCGTTGTTGTAGGACTTGGTGTCGTTCACCTGCGGGGCGTTACCGGCCTGGAGAGCCTTGACCATGTTGATGGTCTCCTTCACCAGGTTGCGGGTGTCCTTGTTGATCGTCATGTACTGCTCGCCAGCGACGATCGACTTGACCGACTCAACCTCGGAGTCCTGACCGGTGACGACCGGGGTCGGCTTGCCAGCACCCTTGACCGAGGTCAGGATGGCGCGGGCCAGCGTGTCGTTCGGGGAGAGGACGCCGTCCAGCTCCTTGTTGCCGTAGGTCGAGGTCAGCAGCTGGTCCATGCGGGCCTGCGCACCCTCGGCCTTCCAGCCCTGGATGGCGGTCTGCTTGACGTCCTTCTGACCCGAGGCGACGACCACGTTGCCCTTGTCGATCTCCGGCTTGAGCACGTCCATCGCGCCGTTGAAGAAGACACCGGCGTTGTTGTCGTCCGGCGAGCCGGAGAACAGCTCGATGTTGTACGGGCCGTTCGGCTTCTTGGCCTTCATGCCTTCCAGCAGGGCCTGGCCCTGGAGCTGGCCGACCTTGAAGTTGTCGAACGCGACGTAGTAGTCGAGGTCCGGGGTGTTGGTGATCAGCCGGTCGTAGGCGATGACCTTCACGCCGGCCGTGTGGGCCGCCGCGACCTGGGTCGCCAGCTGCGCGGCGTCGGTCGCGCCGATGACGATGACCTTGGCACCCTTGGTGACCATGGCGGTGATCTGAGCCTGCTGGTCGGCCACAGTGGTCGACGCGCCGGCGTACTGCACGTCACCCTGGAAGCCGGCCTCCTTGAGGCCGTTGGTGAACAGGTCACCGGCGAGGACCCAGTTCTCCGAGGTCTTGGCCGGAAGGGCCACACCGATCAGCGAGTTCGCCGGGAAGCCCTTGGCGGCCTCGCCGCCGGAGTCGCTGTCGCCGTCACGGCCGGAGCCGCAGCCGGCGAGGGCCAGCATGGCGGCGGCGCTGATGGCCACCACCGACGTGCCGAAGAATTTACGCATGGTGAGGACTTGCCTTTCTAGATGGTGAGGCGGGTGGAGAGGTCGGTGGCCGTCAGCCGGACACCGCTGCCTTGGCGGGCTCGCGCTCCGCGTCCGGCGGTGAGGCGGGTGGGGCGGAGTCGTCGCGGCGGAAGGGCCGCATCAGGCTCCCGATGATGGAGAAGCGCCCCTGGCTCTTGTTGTAGACGTCGATCGCGACTGCCAGCAGCAGGACCAGGCCCTTGATGATCTGGACCTTGTCGGTGCCCACGCCCTGGAGCTGGAGGCCGTTGTTGAGCACGGCCATGACGAGACCACCGACGATGGAGCCGCTGATGGTGCCGATACCGCCGGCGACTGCCGCGCCACCGATGAAGACCGCGGCGATGGCGTCCAGCTCCCAGCCGTTGCCGTCCTGCGGTCCGGAGGCCTGCGAGCGAGCCACGAAGATCATGCCGGCCAGCGCGGCCAGGACGGACATGTTCATCATGACGAAGAAGTTGACCCGCTTGAGCTTCACGCCGGACAGCTCGGCCGCCCGGGAGTTGCCGCCCACCGCGTAGATGTGCCGGCCGCCGGCCGTGTTGCGGGTGTAGAAGGAGTACGCGATCACCAGGACCAGCAGGATGATGCCGGAGATCGGGAAGCTGGTGCCGACGCGACCGCTGGCGAAGCGCAGCGCCGCGAAGGCGATCACGCCGACCATGACGGCCATCCGCAGGATGGAGATCCACATCGGCGCCGGGTCGGCGTCCATCGCCCGTCGGGTCTTGCGGGCCTGAAGCTCCCGCCACACCACGGCCACCGCGGCGGCGAGGCCGAGCAGCAGCGTGGCGTTGTTGTAGCCGGTGTTCGGACCGAACTCCGGCAGGAAGCCGGAGCCGATCTCCCGGAAGCCCTCCGGCACCGGAATGCTCTGCGCGTTACCGATGAACTGGTTGCCACCGCGGAAGAGCAGCATGCCGGCCAGGGTGACGATGAACGCCGGCACCCCGACGTAGGCCACCCAGAAGCCCTGCCAGGCGCCGATCACCGCGCCGATGGCGAGGCCGAAGACGATCGCGGCGGGCCAGGGCAGGTCCCACTCGGTCATCGACTTGGCGACCAGGATGCCCGCGAAGGCCGCGACGGAGCCGACCGAGAGGTCGATGTGCCCGGCCACGATCACCATGAGCATGCCGATGGCCAGGATCAGGATGTACGAGTTCTGCTGGAACAGCGCGATCAGGTTGTCCGACCGCAGGGTCAGCCCGTCGGTCCAGACCTGGAAGATCAGGACGATCGCCACCAGCGTGAAGATCATTCCGAACTGGCGAGCGTTGGAGGTGGTGCCTCCGAACAGGTTCTTCTGAAGGTCCTTCAATCGGCTCATCGTGTGGCCATCTTCTTCGTCGAGGTCATCTGCTTCATGAGGTTTTCCGGGGTGGCGTCCGCCCGGGCGATCTCGCCCGTGATGGCACCTTCGAACACGGTGTAGATGCGGTCGCACAGCCCGATCAGCTCAGGCAGCTCCGAGGAGATGACGATGACGCCCTTCCCCTGGTCGGCGAGCCGCTGGATGATGCCGTAGATCTCATACTTGGCACCCACGTCGATGCCGCGTGTCGGCTCGTCGAGGATCAGCAGGTCCGGGTCGGTGAACATCCACTTCGCCAGGACGACCTTCTGCTGGTTGCCGCCGGAGAGCTTGGAGACGCTCTCGTCGACCGTCGGGGCCTTGGTCCGCAACTCCTTGCGGTACGACTCGGCCGCCTGGTATTCCTCGACCTCGCTCAGAACGCCGCGGTGCGAAATCTTGGACAGCTTGGCCGCCACCGTCGAGGCCTTGATGTCGTCGAGCAGGTTGAGGCCGATCGCCTTGCGGTCCTCGCTGACGTACGCGAGCCCGTTGTCGATCGCGTCCGCGACCGACTTCAGGACGATCTCCTTGCCGTCCTTGATGATGGTGCCCGACTCGAACACCCCGTACGAGCGGCCGAAGATGCTCATCGCGAGTTCGGTGCGGCCCGCGCCCATCAGACCGGCGAAGCCGACGATCTCGCCGCGGCGCACCACGAAGCTCTCGTTCTTGCAGACCTGCCGGTCGGCGGAGATCGGGTGCCGGACGTTCCAGTTGCGAACCTCGAAGAAGACCTCGCCGATCTTCGGCGTGTGGTCCGGGAACCGACTGCTCAGCTCTCGCCCGACCATGCCCCGCACGATCCGGTCCTCGTCGACCCCGTCCGCCTTGACGTCGAGGGTCTCCACGGTCCGGCCGTCGCGCAGGATGGTGATCTGGTCCGCGATCGCCTCGATCTCGTTGAGCTTGTGCGAGATCATGATCGAGGTGATGCCGCGGGAGCGGAACCCACGCAGCAGGTCCAGCAGGTGCTTGGAGTCGGCCTCGTTCAGCGCCGCGGTGGGCTCGTCCAGGATGAGCAGCTTCACGTCCTTGGCGAACGCCTTGGCGATCTCCACGAGCTGCTGCTTGCCGACCCCGATGTCCTTGATCAGGGTGTCCGGGTCCTCTTGCAGACCGACCCGGGCCATCAGGTCCAGCGCCATCCGGTTCGCGGCCTTCCAGTCGATCGCGCCCCGCTTGCGCGGTTCGTTGCCGAGGAAGATGTTCTCGGCGATCGACATTCCGGGAATGAGCGCGAGCTCCTGGTGGATGATCACGATGCCGGCGTTCTCACTGGCCCGGATGTCGGAGAACTTGCTCTCCGACCCCTGGTAGATGATCTGGCCGTCGTAGGTGCCGTGCGGGTAGACCCCGCTGAGCACCTTCATCAGGGTGGACTTGCCCGCGCCGTTCTCGCCGCAGATGGCATGGATCTCGCCGGCGCGAACCACCAGGTTGACGTCGGAGAGGGCCTTGACTCCAGGGAACTCCTTGGTGATGGAGCGCATCTCAAGGAGGATGGGCACGTCGCTCATCGCTCGTACCACCTCGCCAACGTCATCGGTTGCCTCCGGAAGGTTGAACCTTCACTTGGTTTTGTTGTTGACGGCAACGTATTGCGGCCAGAGGGTCATCCGCAAGGCGAGGGCCTGTTGAAAATGTAACAATCCGGCAATATAGACGTCACACTGTCTTCGCCCGTCACAGCCGCCCCCGCAGTCACTCCGGGCACCCTCGCGTGCCGGTGGCAACGTTGTCAAATGGCAGCGACGCCGCCGTTGGCTCCAGCCGCCCTTGACAAGCCCCACCACCAGGGGTGATCCACAGCGGCCGGACAAACGACGACCCACCCGCGCGCCCGCCACCATCGAAAGATCCTGATCGGACCGCGACGCCGGCGCCCTCTCGGCGATGCCACGGCGACCCTCGCCGAACGGTGTGACCCACGCCTCTACGGATGACCCGGATCGACGACGGTCGCCGTGACACGCCCGCCACCAGGAGAGGGATCCGCGCCTTAACGCCCATTAAGGCCGATTCGCGGCCGTCGGCATCGGCGATCCGACCGGTCAGCTCGGGCGCAGCACCGCCTTGATCACGCCGTTCTCTCGGCGGTCGAAGCTGCGATAGAAATCGGGAGCGTCGTCAAGGGTGCCGTGGTGGGTGACGATCATGCTGGGCCGCGCTCGGCCCGCAACGACCAGGTCCCGCAGCAGGACGGTGTAGCGGCGGTCGTGGGTGCGACCGAACCGGACCGCCACTCCCTTGCTGAACAGCGCTCCCCATGGCGCGACCAGGTTCTCGTGGCCGTCCGCGCCAGGGCCGGGGTGTGGGTCCCGGTCCGGGTACACACCGGCGACCGCGATCGCGCCAGCGGCATTGACCAGTCGGGCCGCGTCGGCGATGACCTGGTTCGGACGCTCCTGCTCGGGGTGCTCCCGGTCACGGGCCTGGAACCCGACCGCGTCGATGACCTTGTCCACCCCGCCCAGCTTCTCCTCGCCGAGCGGCAGCCCGGTCCGGGCCCGGTCGGCGCGGATCTGCTCGACCGGGTCGCCCCGGCGGAAGTCGATCGGCGCGGCGCCCATCTCGCCGGCCTTGTCGAGCCGGGCGTCGACACCGTCGACGCAGTACACGACCCGGGCACCCCGGAGCAGCGCCGAGTACGCGCTCAGCAGACCGATGGTGCCGGCGCCGAACACGGCCACCGTGTCACCTGGCTCGACCCCGGCGAGGGTGCCCGCGGCGTGCCACCCGGTGACGAACGCGTCGGCGAGAAGCACGAAGTCGTCCTCGTACGCGTCCCCCGGCTCCCCGGGCACGGGTACGCAGTTGGCGTCGGCCCACGGCACGCGCAGCAGGTCGGCCTGTGCGCCCCGGTACGGACCCATTCCGGCGTAGCCGTACGCCGCGCCCGGCCCCTCGGCACGGGCTCGCAGACAGGCTGCCGAGAGCCCTCGCGCGCACATCACGCACGTCCCGCAGAACAGGTGCGTGGGGATCACCACCCGCGTGCCCGGCCGGACGGCCTGCACCGCGCTGCCGACCTCGTGCACCACACCCAACGGTTCGTGACCCAGCACGAGGCCGGGCTCGGCGCTGGTCCGTCCGTCGTACATGTGCAGGTCGGTGCCGCAGAGGGCGGCGGAGGTGATCCGCACGACCGCGTCGGTCTCCGCCTCCAGCGTCGCGTCGGGCACCTCCCGCACGGCGACGGTCCGGACGCCCGTGTAGACGACGGCTCTCATCCCGGCACTCCTGTTCGGCAGCGGAAGGCCGGTCTTCCCCCGACTGCGCCGTTCATGCCGCTGGAATCGGCGACCGGTTGCGGCGGTGCTATCTTAGGGGCCCTAAGTTCATTCCTAACCAGCCAAAGGACCGTTATGCCACGGCAGGGACTGACCAGCGCGCGCGTCTCGGCCGCCGCAGCCGAGCTGGCGGACTCGGTCGGCCTGTCCCGGTTGACCGTCGCGGCCGTCGCCCGGCATTTCGGCGTCTCGGACGCCGCCCTGTACGTGCACGTCCGCAGCCGGGACGCGTTGATCGAGCAGGTCGCGATCCGCGCGGCGGCCGGGTTCGCCGACGCACTCGCGATCGCCGTGGCTGGTCGGGCGGGCCACCAGGCCCTCGTCGGGTTCGCCGACGCCTGGCGCGCGTTCGCCGTCACGCACCCGGGGCAGTACGCCGCGACCCAGCTCCCGTTGCCGGCCGAGGTCGGCACGAGTTCGACGGGGCACCTGCGCCTCATCGAGCTGAGCTACGCGATGCTGCGCGGTTACGGGCTCGACGAGCCCGCTCTGACCGACGCGTTGCGATTCGTCCGCAGCACCCTGCACGGTTTCGTGAGTCTCGAGACTGTGGACGGCTTCGGGCATCCCCGCGCCGTCGACGCGTCCTGGCACTCGATCCTCGACGCGGTGCACACCACAGTGAGCAACTGGCCGACCGGAACGCGGGAGCAGCAGTGACGAGCCACGATCACCATGTCGAGTCGGCCGACGGGACCCGTCTGGTGGTCCGGCGCCTGGGTGCCGGCGACCCCGTCGTCCTCGTGCACGGCTCGGGCGGCGGGCTGCACTCCTGGGCCGCCGTCGCGGACGACCTGGCCCACGACCACGAGGTGTGGATGCCGGCCCGGCGCGGCTACGGTCCCAGCGACGTCCCGCCCGGCCCCAAGTCCTTCGCGGAGGAGACCGTCGACCTGACCGCCGTCATCGCGGCGGCCCGCCAGTCCTCCGGCAAGCCGGTCCATCTCGTCGGAGCGTCCTACGGAGCGACAGTGGCGTTGCACACCGCATCGGCCGATCCGTGCGACGTACGCTCGCTTGCCGTCTTCGAGCCGCCGCTCTTCGCGGCCGGAGCGGAGGTCGCACCCCTGCTCGACGCGTACCGTGCCGCCTTCGAGCGCGACGACGCCGGGGCGATGGCAGCGGCGTTGAACGGCGTGACACGGGTTCCGGCTGAGGTCGTCGCCGCCTTCGCCGCCGCGGCCGGCGACCGGACGCCCGACCCGGTCGAGGCGCGGCGGTCGGCGATCGGTTGGCTGCACGATCTCGAGGCCCTCGCCCGGGACAGCACGGACATCGCCCGGTGGTCCTCGATCACCGTGCCGACTCTCGTGCTGTCCGGCGCCGACACGTGGGAGCCGATGCCCACGACGACGCACACCCTCGCGGCCACGATTCCGGCCGCGCGCCACGTCGTCTGGCCGGGCCAGTCACATTTCGCGACGATGACGGCACCAGCTCTGGTCGCCGACGCCCTGCGGCAGTTCTTCACCGAGATCTCGGCGACCTGGCCCAGCCGAGACCCCGACGCCGACGTGACGGCGACCGGTGACCCACCCACCGGCGCGAGGTGGTGGGCCAGCACCATCGACTGAGCTGGCGGGGCCGGCACGGTCCACACCGGACGTAGCATCGGCGAGGCACGATATTCAGGCGGACCACCCACCGACCGGATCGGGCACCCGACATGACGACCGAGCAGACCACGTCTCCCCCGCGTACCGACCTCGGCATCACGGCCACCGGTCTGGGCCGCACCGTCCCAGGCGGCCGCCGCATCCTCGACGACATCTCGCTGACCATCCAGCCCGGCGAGGTCGTCGCCGTCATCGGCGTGAGCGGCGCCGGCAAGACCACCCTGTTGGAGACGCTCGCCCGGGTTCGGCGGCCGACGACGGGCACCGTGGCACACGACGGGGCCGACGCGGTCCACGCGATCGGCTTCGTGCCCCAGGACGACATCATCCACCGCGAGCTGCCGCTGGCCCGGACCCTGCGGTACGCGGCCCGGCTACGCCTCCCATCCGGGACCGGGCCGACCGAGATCAGCGACCGGGTCGCCGAGGTGCTCGCCGAACTGCGGCTCGCCGAGCGGGCCGCGGTGCCGGTGGGCAGGCTCAGCGGCGGTGAGCGCAAGCGCGCCAGCATCGCCGTCGAGCTGCTCGACCGGCCCGGGGTGTTCTTCCTGGACGAGCCCACCTCCGGGCTGGACCCGGCGATCGCCGTGGAGTTGCTCCGGGTGCTGCGCACCCTCGCCGACGCGGGGACCACAGTCGTGCTCACCACCCACCAGATCACCGACGTGGACCACTGCGACCGGGTCGTGGTGCTGACCCGCCAGGGCCGCCTGGCGTTCACCGGCACACCTTCCGCCGCCCGGGAGTTCTTCGGCCTGCGGTCCCTCGCGGAGGTGCACCTGCGGCTCGACGAGGAAACCGACCCGGCCGCCTGGCCCGACCGTTTCGCCGCTCAGCGCGACGCCGGGTCGCCGGCCCGCGCGACCGACCACTGCGACGTTTCCGCGCCAGCGCCCTGGAGGGTCGGCCGGTTGCGTCAGTGGGCCGTCCTCACTACACGCAACGCGGAGATCGTCGTCCGCAACCGGCTGACCCTGGCGATCCTGCTCGGCTCGCCGCTGATGGTGCTCGGCATGTTCGCGCTGCTGTTCCGGCCAGGTGCGTTCGACCCGACCCGGCCGAGCCCGACGGTGACCGTGATGATCCTGTTCTGGATCGCGTTCGGCGGCTTCTTCTTCGGGCTGACCTACGGGCTGCTGCAGATCTGCACCGAGTTGCCGATCCTGCGCCGCGAGCGGCTGGCGGGCGTCCGGCTGGTGCCGTACCTGATGGGGAAGGTCGCGGTGCTGCTTCCGCTGCTGGCCCTGGTGGACCTGGCTCTGCTCGGGGTGTTGCGCGGCATCGACCGGCTGCCACCGGTCGACGGCCGGGACTTCGCCGCCCTGTACGCGACCCTGCTGCTCTCCTCGGCGGCGGCGCTCGCCCTCGGCCTGCTGTGCTCCGCGGCCGTCTCCGACGCGGCCCAGGCGACGCTCATGCTGCCGATGCTCTGCTTCCCGCAGGTGCTGTTCGTCGGCGCGATCCTGCCAGTGCCCGCCATGGCGACCGGCGGTCAGTGGCTCAGCTACGCGATGTCGAACCGGTGGGCGTTCGAGGCCCTTGGGCACACCGCCGGGGTGGAGCAGCTCTGGCGAGACGGTGGTTCCCCGCTCGGCCCGCCGCTGCTCGCCACGTACGGTGACAGCTTCTCCCGGCCGGTGTGGGTCAACTGGCTGGTGCTCGGCGGTTTCGTGCTGCTCTTCCTGTGCGCCACCTGGGCGGTGCTGGCACGACGGGACTCCCGTGGAACGACCTGAGCCGCCGCGCACCTCCCCGACCGCGTTGCCGGGATACGCCGCCACCGGGCGGATCGACGAGCTGCGCGCCACCGAGTACCGCCACCTGGACACGGACGGGCAGGTGTATCTCGACTACGCCGGGGCCGGGGTGGCGGCACAGGCCCAGGTACGCCAACACCACGATCGGTTGCTCGCCGGGCTGTACAGCAATCCCCACTCGGAGAACCCCACCAGCGCGGCGGCAGGTTCCCTGGTGGACTCGGCCCGGCGCGCGGTGCTCGACTTCTTCCACGCCGACCCGGCCGAGTACGCGGTCGTCTTCACCCCGAACGCCAGCGGCGCCTGTCGGCTGGTCGGCGAGGCGTACGACTTCGGCCGGGCCTCGCCGCTGGTGCTGACCTGGGACAACCACAACTCGGTCAACGGCATCCGGGAGTACGCCCGGGCAGCCGGCGGGGCCGTGCGTTACGTACCGCTGAGCGGGCCGGAGTTGCGGGTCGCCGAATCGGATCTGACCAGGGTGCTCGACGCCGGCCCGCGCGGGCTGGCCGGACGGTGGGGTCTTCCGGGCCGCCGAGGGTTGTTCGCCTATCCGGCGCAGAGCAACTTCTCCGGCGTGCAGCACGCGCTGAGCTGGGTGGAGTTGGCCCACCAGCACGGGTACGACGTGCTGCTCGACGCCGCCGCCTTCGCGCCGACGAACCGGTTGGACCTCGGCGTCGTCCGGCCGGATTTCGTATGTCTGAGCTGGTACAAGCTCTTCGGCTATCCCACCGGGGTCGGCGCGCTGCTGGCCCGGCGCGACGCGCTGGCCCGGCTGCGCCGGCCGTGGTTCGCCGGCGGCACGATCCGCGCGGTCAGCGTGCAGGGCGACTGGCACCGGTCGATGGATGACGAGTCGGCGTTCGAGGACGGCACACTCAACTTCCTGAGCATCCCGGACGTGGAGTTCGGGTTGCGCTGGCTCGACTCGATCGGCGTCGATCTCGTGCACACCCGCGTCGGCCTGCTCACCGAATGGTTGCTGGAGCGGCTGGTCACCCTGCGGCACGACACCGGTGGGCCGCTGGTCCAGGTGTACGGGCCGACGACGGGTGCGGCGCGCGGCGCGACGGTGACCTTCAACCTCCGCCATCCGGACGGCACGCTGGTCGACGAGCGGTTGGTCGCACGGGAAGCCGCAGCGGCCGGCTTTTCCCTGCGTACCGGCTGTTTCTGCAACCCGGGCGCGGGTGAGGGCGCGTTCGGCATCAGGAGGGAGTCGCTGCGGCGGCGGTTGTTGGCGCGGGTCGACACGATCGACCAGTATCTCGCCACGTTGCGGCTGCCGACGGGCGGCGCGGTCCGCGTCTCGTTCGGGCTGGCCTCCACCGCGACCGACGCGGAACGCTTCGTCGCCTTCGTCCAGTCGACCTGGCTGAACCGTGAGGTCGGCGTCGAGGCTGCTCTGCCGCCCCGGCTGCGGTGTTGACCTGACCGACCGCGCGCTAGCTGACCTGGGCCACGGGCGCCGGGCGGTGCTTGATCTCCTCCATGAACGGGAACTGGGCGGTGAGCTCGGCGATCGTCATCCCGGCCTGCCAGGCCGCCGCCACCTTGGCGACCTGCAACAGGTCCATGACGTCGCCGCGCGCGAGGACTTCGCCCGAGACCCGCAGATCGATCATGAAGTATCGGGCCTGCGAACCCAGCTTCACGCAGACCACGCCCTGCTCGGAGTGCAGCTCGGCGCAGGTGAACCGGCTCCGCCCCTGCTCGGGGGCGGTGACCCGGCCGAGATCGAGCCCATGACGGGCAGCGGTTTCGATGAGCGCGGGGGCCAGGCCACCCCGCTCGACCAGATCCGGGTAGAGGCGCACACCCAGCGCCGTCGACGCGTCGCTCATGACTGACTCCCACTTCCTTGTGACAGAGACCAGCAGCGCGCAGGTTACGGGAGGTTTCCCGCTCGCCTCGCCATCCTGTCCCGGGTGGACGCCTCACGGCAATAGGAAGGGTCGATTCGACCGCTATCGAGTAGTACTCGATAGCGGCGACCTGCTTCGATGCGGCGGCTGCCGTCCACCTCGGAGACATCGATCGACCTGGTGATCCTGTCGCCCACCGGCACTCCACCGATCACTGCGCAGCATCGGGCGGTAACGGACGGTTGGCATATTGGAAACAGTCTTGACAGAAGGTCATGATATCGACATGCTTCATTCTAGAGAGCGCTCTCCGCCTCTCCGGCACGCAGCCTCCGCCACCCCCTCGCTGAGGAGCCTCCCGTGTTCACAGCCCGCCCCAGACTCCGCTTCCGCCCTCTCGTACTCATGGCAGCCGCCCTCATCGCGACCGCCGCGGCGCTCGTCGTCCCGCCGCATCCCGACCGGGCCGAGGCCGCCATCGGCCCGATCAGCTGGCAGGACGAGTTCAACTCCCCCGCCGGCACGCCTGTCGACCAGAACAAGTGGCGGTTCGACATCGGCGGCAGCGGTTGGGGCAACAACGAGCGGCAGTACTACACGAACAGCACCAGCAACGCCGTCCACGACGGCCAGGGCAACCTCGTCATCACGGCTCGCCGGGACAACCCCGGCAACTACCAGTGCCACTACGGGCGCTGTGAGTACACGTCGGCCCGACTCCTGTCGGCGGCCACCTTCACCCAGACGTACGGTCGGTTCGAGGCGCGGATCAAGATCCCGCGCGGTCAGGGCATCTGGCCCGCGTTCTGGATGCTCGGCACCGGCGGCGGTTGGCCCGACGCCGGCGAGATCGACATCATGGAGAACATCGGCCGGGAGCCCAACACCGTGTACGGCACGGTGCACGGACCCGGCTACTCGGGCGGCGGCGGCATCACCGGCAGCCGCACCGTCGGGGCACCGCTCGCCGACGACTTCCACACCTACCGGGTCGACTGGGAGCCGAACGTGATCACCTGGTACCTGGACGGGGTGCAGTACCACCGGGTCGACCCCGCCCGACTCGGCGGCAACCGCTGGGTGTTCGACCACCCCTTCTTCATGATCCTCAACGTGGCGGTCGGCGGTAACTGGCCCGGCTACCCGGACGGCTCCACGCAGTTCCCGCAGCAGATGCTCGTCGACTACGTCCGGGTGTCCAGCTACACCTCCGACGGTGGCGGCAACCCGACTCCCGGCACCAGCCGGATCCGCGGGGCGCAGAGCGGCCGCTGCATCGACATCCCCAGCGCCAACCCGGTCGACGGCGCGAAGCTCCAGATCTGGGACTGCAACACCACCGCCGCGCAGGCCTGGACCTTCGCCTCGGACGGGACCATCCGCGCGATGGGCAAGTGCATGGACCCCGCCTGGGCCGGCACCGCCAACGGCACCGAGGTCAACCTGGTCACGTGCAACGGCAATCCCGCGCAGCGCTTCACCCTCAACGCGGCCGGCGACCTGGTCAACCTCAACGCCAACAAGTGCGTGGACGTGCGGGAAGCCAATCCCAACAACGGCGGCAAGCTGCACCTCTGGGACTGCCTCGGCGCCGCCAACCAGAAGTGGTCTCGCATCTGACGACACCAGCACCGCCGAGTGGGCCGTCCGAGCACAGCTTCGGGCGGCCCACCGCCATGCGGGCCCCAACGCGGGCGACTCCGGATTAAGCCGATGGCGCGGCAGGTTGCCTCCTGCCCGCTATGTTCGGATTAATCCAGATATTCGGCCGCTCCGGGAGTGAACTCATGTCGCACCACCTCGACACCCCCCTCGCCGCCCAGGGCGGCCAGCTCTACATCAACGACCTGTACGTCTTCGACGGCAACCGGGCCACGGTGTTCGTGATGGACGTCAACAGCTCGGTGACCAAGGCTGACATCAAGCGCGGCTTCCACGCCGAGGGCCGTTACGAGATCAAGATCCACGTCAACGGCGCCGAGATGGAGGATCTGACCTACCGGTTCGTCTTCGGCGAGCTCGACGGTGACAACAGGCAGACCTTCCAGCTGTACGAGCTGACCGGGGCGGACGCCCGCGACGACGCCGCGATGGGCACTCCCATCGCAGAGGGGCGCACCGGCGAGGTGACGACCGGCGGCAACGTCCGGATCTGGGCCGGGCGGATCGCCGACCCGTTCTTCATCGATCTCGACGAACTCGCCACCATCAACGGCGCGGTGAAGGACGGGTCGATGGTGGACCGCTCAGCGTGGCGCGTCGACCAGGCCAAGAACAGCTTCGCGGGCACGACCGTGGAGTCGATCGTCCTTGAGGTCTCCCATGACGAGCCGTTGCTGCGCGACGGCACCGAGATCGGCGTGTGGTGTCGCACGCTGCTGGCCACCGATGCCGGTGGCTGGCGTCAGATCAACCGCGCCGGCCACCCCATGATGTGGCCGATCTTCTGGCCGCACGACACCGACTTCTCAAATCCCGCCAACTTCCGCCACCCCAATCAAGACCTCACCGAGGACGGCGAGGAGATCGCCAACGCCGTCGCGGGTGTCGTCGCGGCGAACGGCACCGCACCGGACCCGCAGGCGTACGGCTGGAGCGTTGCCCGACAGCTCTACCCCGACCTGCTGTCGTACAAGATCGGCACGGCTGCGAACTTCGGCTTCGCGATCCGCAACGGGCGCACCATGGCCGACAACGCGCCCGAGGTGATGTTCTCCCTGATCCTCAACACCGGCACCACCTCCGGGCTGACTCCGGAGGTCACCAAGGTGGCCCGTGCCGCCTCCTTCCCCTATGTGGTCCCGGCCTGACCGCTTCCCGAAGGGCCGTCCACGCCTGGAAGCACCCACTCTGGGCGTGATCCACTCGCCTTCGCGGAAGTCGGGCTATCGGGGACGTCCCGATACCAGCCTTCATTGAAACCGAGGCGATCACACCAATAGCCGGACCGTCGTCCCAGCAGGCGACAGGCCGTGAAAACCAACTGACCTCCCCGGCGATGCCGAGGAGGTCAGTGGACGAAAAGCGAGCTGTGTCAGCCCTCGATGTCACGGGGGTCACGACTGCGGGGGTAGGTGTTCTTCTCCCCGATCGTGCCGTCCTGCTTCTTGATCACGTGTTCGACGCCACGGTCGGCGGCCATCTCGCGGCCCTGGGCCTGCGCGTCGGCCTTCACGTCATGCGTGCTGCTGGCCCGCTCGTTGCCCTCCGGCTTGTTCTTCCACTGCCCGTCCTCTTGGTAGGTCTCGACGTCACCCTTGGCCATGGCCGGCTCCCTCCCTGCGTCTGAATGTCTCCCGAATAGGTGCCCCCAGGCACACCGGGGCAAACTGCCGTCCTCAGGAGACGGCCGCAGGGCAGTTGTTGCTCGTCCGCTTGACCGTGTATTCGCGGTCGTCGGTGGTGATGGTCGACGGCTCCCCGTCGAAGTGGGTCTCCACCTTGTCCCAGCCGCGTCGCTGCTCATAGTGCAGGTGCGGCGCGCCGGAGTTGCCGGTGCTGCCGAGCCGCCCGATCTGCTCACCCTGGGCGACCTTCTGACCGACCTCGACCAGCGGTGGTTCGAGCATGTGCAGGTACTGCGTCTCCCACTTGCCGCCGTGGTCGATCTTCACCCAGTAACCGCCACCCCGCCCCCGTGGGCCGTCGGGGTTGTCCGGGGTACGGCCACCGAGCGAGCCGTTGATGCCCGCCACCGTGACCGTGCCGGCGTAGGACGCGAGCACCGGCCGCCCCCACGCCTCGCCCTCGGTGGGGAACAGGTCGACGTCGTAGTCGTCGTGGCCGGGGTAGGTGCCCAGTTGCCACGTCTCGCCGCAGCTGACCGGCATCTGGAAGAGCGGGCGCGGACCCGCCGGTCGCAGCATCGGCACCACGACCAGCGCGACGCCGAGAACGGCCGCCACCGCGACGAGCGCAAGGAGAACCCGGACAGTGCGGTTTCGAGGGCGGCGGTGGGTGCGGGCTCTGTCGGGGCGGCCGGTCGTCACCGGCCCGAGCATGGCAGACGCCGGCAACGCTTCCGCTCCCGGCCGCCCGACCGAGGGAGACATTGCAGTCGCATCGTGAACGGGGTACGGTCAGATGCAATACAGTCGTATTGCAACGAGAGCGGGCCCCATGCACGTGATCGCGTTGTCCGAGGCGACCACCCAGATGCTCGACCTGGTCGGGGGCAAGGCCGCCGGGTTGGGTGAGCTGATCCGGCGCGGTGAACGGGTCCCCGAGGGCTTCTGCGTCACCACCGAGGCCCACCGACTCGGCGTCATCCCGACGGCCGAGGTCGTCGCCGCCTACGAGCGGCTCGGGGCGGGCCCGGTGGCGGTGCGCTCCAGCGCCACCGCGGAGGACCTGCCCGACGCCAGCTTCGCCGGGCAGCAGGACACCGTCCTCAACGTCACGGGCGCCGCCGAGCTGATCGCCGCCATCGAGACGTGCTGGGATTCGCTGCACAGCGACCGGGCGACCGCCTACCGCGACGCCCGCCAGATCGATCATCAGACGGTGCGGATGGCCGTCGTCGTGCAACGCATGATCACGCCCACGGTGGCGGGGGTGCTGTTCACCGCGAACCCGCTGACCGGGCGTCGCGACGAGATGCGGTCGACGCCGCTGCCGGCCTCGGGACGACGGTGGTGGACGGCGCGGCGACCGTCGACCACTACGTCCTCGACGGCGCAGCGAATGTCGACCACCACGTCGACGGCGCAGCGAATGTCGACCACCACGTTGACGGCGTCCCACGCGACGACACGGGATGCCTGACGTCCGCCCACCTGGCCGAGCTGCGGGCCACTGGCGAGCGGTTGCAGGCCCACTTCGGCTCCTGACGAAGACCGGGTCCACGCCCGTGGACGAGCTGCGACTGTACGCCGACGACCCGGACGGCCTCCTGCGCAGCGCGCGCGGCGCCCCCGCGAGCACCACCGTCAGCCGGTGACCGCCGCCGCGCCGGCGGGGTGTCCGGGTCACCCACTGTGAAACGATCGAGGCCATGCCCAAGAAAGTCGATCACCAGGAGCGACGCACCCTCATCGCGGACGCGCTGATGCGGGTCGCCGCGGATCAGGGCCTGGAGGCCGTCAGCCTCCGTCACGTTGCTGCCGAGGCCGGCGTGTCCGCCGGCATGGTCCAGCACTACTTCCGGACCAAGGACGAGATGATGGCGTTCGCGATGGCGGTGGTCCGCGAACGCGGCCAGATCCGGGTCACCGAGGCCCTGGCGCGCCTGGGCGAGAACCCCGCCCCCCGGCTGCTGCTGCGCACGATGATCGCCGCGCTGTTGCCGCTCGACGACCGGAACCGTGACGACGGGCGGGTGGCGCTGGCATTCCTCGCCTACACAGCGGTACGACCGGCGTCCGCGACCGGTCTGCGCGCCGACACCATGCAGCTGACCAGTTTCATCGCCAGCGTCCTGCCCACCGGCGACGCCGCCGAGGCGGCCGGCCTGCTCGCGCTGATGGAGGGGCTGGGCCTCTATCTGCTGGGCGGGCAGTACACCGCCGAGCAGGCGCTGGACGCGCTGGACGCCCAGCTGGACCTGCTCTTCGGCTCGTCGGCGGCCGCCTGAGCGGTCGCGGTCGCAGGTGTGCCCTCAGCAGCGCGGCACGTTCGGGATGTACCCGTCGTAGCCGGTCAGCACGAAGGCGTCGGAGACGTAGCGGTTGGTGCCGATCCGGTTCCAGACGGAGGTCGTGCCGTACGGGCCGGTGACCGTGCTGCCGACGGCCTGGCAGTAGACGGAGACGGTGGCGCCGTCGGCGACCGAGCCGACGACCGGATAGCTGGCACCGGGGCCGGAGCGCACGTTGAGGCTGGACGCCTCGGTGTTCACAGTGCCGGAGCCGATGCCGGTGACCCCGTTCACCAACTGCATGTAGTAGGTCCAGTTCCAGTTCGGGCCCGGGTCGGTGTGGGTGGCACCGGGCACCTCACGGTGGGCGATGATGTGCGCCCGGTCCCTGGGTATGCCGTACTTCGTGGTGAGGCTCCGGGTGAGCGCGGCCGAGGCGCGATACATCGCATCGGTGAACCAGGCAGGGTTGTCGACGAACCCCTCGTGCTCGATGCCGATCGACTCGGTGTTGTAGGTCCAGTTGCCGGCGTGCCAGGCGATGTCCTTCTCCCGCACCGACTGGGTGACGGCCCCGTCGGAGGAGCGGAAGGTGTAGTGCGCGCTGGCCTTTGCCGCCGGGTTCTGGAACCAGCTGACAGCGCCGGCGTACGAGCCCTGCGTCATGTGGATGACGACGCGGGTGACCGGGTGGCTGCCCGGTCGACTGGCCACTGTGTAGTTGCTCGTGCTGGCCGGCGCCCACGCGGCCGGCCCGTAGTCGGTGCTGAGGGTGCCGATCCCGCCGAGCACGGCGGCCCGCTCCAGGCCACCTCGCCGGGGCGTTACCGGCCGCCCGGCCACCGCCTCGCCGCGCCCGGTGAAACCCGCACGCAGCAGGTCGTAGACGGTGTCCGCGTAGAGCCGCGCGACCGACGGCTCGCTGGCGCCGCCGTACCGGGCGACCGGTCCGAACCAACCGTTCACGTCGTCGCGCGCGGCGGCGGTGAGGCCCGCCTGATCGGCGTACGAGCGCAGGACGGCAGCCGCCCCGAGCACGTTCGCTGTGGGTTCGGTACGCAGCGCGGCCGGGCTGAGCCGGGTGAGCGCGGCAGCCTCGTCCAGGGTGCGCACCCCGGGGTTGCTCGCCAGGTGCATCAGCCCGTGGCCGCCCGCCGCGCTCGGTGTGCTGGCGTGCATCTCCAGCCGCGACTCGGCGTAGCCCAGCGCCACCAGGAGGTCGCGCGGAACGTCGTACCGCGCGGCGGCGGTGTCGAACGCGACGGCCAGCGGGGCGGCCGTCACTGGCGTGCCAGCGGGATCCGCGACGGCCGGTGACGCGACTGCGACGACTCCGGTCAGGGCGGTGGTCAGGGCGAGCAGGAACCGGCCTCGGTGGAAGCTTCGAACGGGCATCAGCTCTCCTTGCGGTGACTGAGGTTGGCGGCCGGTCAGCCGCCAACCTCGGTGGTCGAACTCGTCAGCACCAGCCGTTGATCGGACCGTTCACACCGGTCGACAGGTAGGCGTCGGAAACCCAACTGCCGTCGCTCAACCGGTTCCAGAGCGCCGTGGTGCCGTACCGCCCGGTGTGCGAGGTGCCGTTGGCGGAGCAGGAGATGGTGACGGTGGCGCCGTCGGCGACCGAGCCGAGCGAGCCATAGCCGGTTCCCGGCCCGGCACGTCGGGTGAGCACCCCGCCGCCGTTCGCGTCGACCACCCCCTGGTTGAAGCCGAGCGCGCCGTAGTTGTAGAGGCCCGCCCCGGCACCGGCCCAGGCCGACCCGTGCCGCGCCCCGCCCTGGTAGGCGGCGGCGCCGTTGGCCAGCACCCACTTGCCGATGTCGTGGCCGGCGATCGGCACGTACGCGCTGTTCTGCCGGAGCCCGAAGTGGACGTGCCGGCCGTAGGCCGCGCCGCCGCAGGTCACGTCGGTGCCGGTGTTGCCGAGGACCGCGCCCTGGCCGACACCTGCGCCGTTGACGGAGATGCTGTTCCACAGGTGGTAGTAGTCGGTCGAGTAGCCCCGGTCGTGGATGACACGGATCCACCCCTGGCACATCGTGTACGCCGTTCCGGCCCGGGCCGCGCGGACCACCTGGTCGCCGCCGGCCAGGTCGACCGAGCTGTACGGCGACTCGCTTCCGCCCCAGCCGTGCGGGCCACTGGTGAGCGTCCACGTCTGGCCGACGCCGAACGGCAGGGCCATCCCGGTCCGGTAGTCGCCGCCCGCGTACATCGGGGCCGGCGTGGTGGTGAGCACGCTCCGCTCCTGACCCGTCATGAGGGGCGACTCGGCGGCCAGTTCGCCGAAGGCGGCCTCTCCGTCGAAGGCGATCCGCCAGCCGGCGGACTCGGAGCGGGCGAGGAAGATCGACCCGGTCGGGTGGGCGTCCTCCTGTCGGGGCGCGAGAGCGACAGCGGTGCCGAACGCCCAGCGGCCGCTGGTGCGGCTGACGGTGATCCGGGTTTCCGGTCGCGCGTCGGCCGTGGACAGCTGGGCGGAACCGAGCAGCTTTGCGGTCACCGCTGCGGTGAGCGCGGGGGTGACGGCCGCAGCCGAGGCGCTGGGCGCCGCCCCGATCAGGCTCGTGACCATCAACAGGGCCGCGGCTGTGCCGCCGACCAGTCGTCGACCGTGTCTCATCGTGGCCTCACTCTCGGATGGGTTTTCGGGCCGCCGGTTTCCGCCACGGGTGCCTCCTTCCGGATGACAACCGAGAGACAACCGTCGATATTGACGCTGATTGTTATGTAGCAAATCGTCGAAGTCAACGCACCCATCGAAGGTTTTCTACATCCCTGGATTCGCGCCAGTGCGGGCCGGTTTGGCGCACTGCACGGCCCGTGCACGAGGATTGCGTGATCCGGTCGCGCGTGGCACTGTGCGGAACGCCGGTACCGGAGGGGGCGAGCGCAGATGTTGACTCTTCAACGGGTGTCGGTCGGCTACGGCGACGCGCCGGCCGTCCTCCGGGACGTGTCGGTGACGGTCCGTCCGGGTCGGGTGCTGGCGCTGACCGGTTCGTCGGGCGCCGGCAAGACCACCCTGCTCAACGCGATGGCCGGGCTGCTGCGCCCACGAGACGGCACAGTGACTGTCGACGGGCAGGCGCTCCGCGACCGTGATCACGCGGTTGCGCAGCGGATCGTCCTCGTCCCGCAGGACAACGGTCTGGCCCCGATCCTCACCGCGACCGAAAACCTCCAGGTGGCACTGGTCGCCGGCGGCGTGGCAGCGCCGGAGGCCCGCCAGCAGACCGCAGCGATGTTGGATCGGCTGGGTCTCACCGGCCAGGCCGACCAGTTGGTCGAGGAACTGTCTGGCGGCCAACAGCAGCGCACGGCCATCGCTCGCGGTCTCGCGCTGCGCGGCGGCCTGCTGCTGGCCGACGAGGTGACCAGCGAACTGGACGCGGGCAATCGGCAGCGGGTTCTGGATCTGCTGCACGACGAGGCATGCCGGGGTGCCGCCGTCGTGTTCGCCACCCACGACCCGGAGGTGGCCGCCGCCTGCGAAGCGGAGCTGCACCTCGTCGAGGGCCGGGCGGAGATCCTGCGCGACTGAGGCCCCGAATAACCGGCAGGTCTCAGTCCACCCGCACGGGGCAGCGGGCCTGCGGCCGAGTCAATACCGTCGGCGTTGATGCTGACCGTCATCTGGGGCGCGATCGCGGCCCGCCGTGCACAGGCCATGGCCGTGCTGCTACTCGCGGTGCTCGCCAGCGCCGCCGCAGCGGCCGCACCGACCTACGTCGCCGCGGCCGGGCAGGCCCTGTGGCGCTACGAACTGTCCACCGCGCAGCCGAACGAGCTTCGGATGCGACTCGCCGATCCCGTCGAATATCCGGGGATGCCCGGCGATCCCACCAGGACGATGTTCGCCGGCAAGGTCCGGCAGTTGACGCCGGCCGGTTTCGACGTCGTCCTGGGCGCCCAGAGTGGCGGTGTCGCCGCCGGTCGCGCCGGCACGGTGACCTCGAACCTGACCTATCGGGCGGGGGTCTGCGAACGTGTCACCGTGACCGGCGCCTGCCCCCGGGTCATCTCCAGGGGTGAGCTCCCCGAGGTCATGGTCAGCACGCACACCGCCGCGCGGCTCGGTGTCGCCGTCGGGGATCAGTTCACGTTCGGCGCGGTGCCGGTGCGGGTGGCCGGCATCTACCAGCCGCTGGACGTGAAGGACCCGTTCTGGCTTGGCGAGGAGTTCATCCGGCCACCCCCGGCGGACTCGACCAGCACGTCGATCCCGGGCAGCGCCGAAGACGCCATCTTCAGTGCCGAGTCCTCGCCCCTCGTCGACGAGCAGGTGATCCTTTTCCGGTCGACGGCCGATCTCTACGCCACCGAGCAGTTGCTGGACAGTCGATCGATAGAGGACCTCCAAGCGGCGATCGCGGTGCTGGAGCGCGACGGGAGCCGTGAGGGCCTCGGGGCCGGCACTTCCCTGCCCAGTCTGTTGGACCGCGTCACGCTGCAACGCGGGCAACTGGCCGACGGTGTGGCGCTGGGCGCGGGGCTGCTCGTCCTGCTCTGCTGGCTGGTCCTCTTCGTCGCGGTCGGCTCGGCGGCCGACCAGCGGCGACCGGAGCAGGGCCTGCTCCTGCTCCGCGGGGTGCAGCGCCGACGACTGTGGGCGCTGGCGATCGGCGAGCACGCCGTGCCCGTGCTGGTCGCGATTCCCCTCGGCTGCCTGGCCGGTCTGGCCGCTGCCCAACTGCTCGCCGCGCACACCCTCCCGACCCACGTCGACGTCGTGGTGGACGCGACCACGATCGGATTCGCCACCATCGGCGCCGTCGGCGCACTCGCCGCAGTGCTGCTGGCCCAGGCTCGGATGATGTCCGCGCCGGTCGTCGACCTGCTGCGCCGGGTGCCGACACGGGTACGAGGATGGCGGGCGACCATCGGTGACGTCGTCGCGGTGTCCATCGCTGTGGCCGCCGTGGTGCAGTTACGCTCCGGCGGATCGCCCAGCGGCCTCGCGCTGGTGGCACCGGTCGCCGGAGCGCTCGCCGCAGGTGTGCTGCTGGCGCGGGTCGCGATGATCGCCGGAGCCGCGGTGGGTGCGCAGCTGCTCCTGCGTGGCCGGACGGCGGTCGGCCTCGCCCTGGTGCAGGTGGCCCGGCAACCGCGGTTCCGACCCCTGATCGCCCTGCTCACCGTTGTCGTCGCAATGCTCGCCTTCACCGTCGCGACGAGTGAGGTCGCCTCGGCCGCCTACCGCGACCGGGCGGCCGTCGAGGTCGGTGCGCCCCGCGTCGTCGAGGTCGACGCGACCTCCCGTTCACACCTGTTGACAGCCGTGCGGGCGGTCGATCCCGAGGGCAGATTCGCGATGGCCGCCGTGGTGTCGGGTTCGCCCGACGCGGCCGGCACGCCGCTGCTGGCCGTGGACTCCGACCGACTGGCGACGGTGGCCGCGCCGCATCCGTCCTACGGCGTGTCCCTGCCGGACGTCGCACGACAGATCCGCCCAGCCGCACCGGGGGCACCGGTGCAACTGCGAGGGCGACAGCTCGTCATGGCTCTGTCCGCAGACTTCGACGCCGAGGTCTTCGCCGGGTATCGGGTCCGCCTCGCGATCACGATCTCCGGCCGGAACGGCACCCGGGTGGTCCTCCCCCGCGACGACATCCAGCCCGGCCAGAAGGATTACTTCCTCCAGGTGCCCGAGTGCGCGCAGGAATGCCGGCTCGTCAAGATCGAAATCGACGCTCCCGTGGTGGTCCGGAAAGTCAAGATCCACTTCGAGGAGCTGCGCACCGCCGAAGCCGACGGCGGAAGCGAGACTGTCGTGCTGACCGGCGCGCAGCTCGCCGATCTGCAACGGTGGCGGCTGCTCGATCCGAACGACACGTCTCTCAACGCCGCGAGCGGGACCAAGGCGGGGCTGGTCCTCGATATCCCCGAAGCCCGGCGGGCAAGGCCGGCCGGCGTCGGTGTCGTCGATGCGCCGTTCCCGCTGCCCGTCTACCTGACCCGGTCGAAGGGGACGGGGCTCGGCGGGTCTCATCCGTACGACGGTGTCGACGGGACACCGACCAACGGGTCGGTTCGAGGCCTGGCCGACCGCCTGCCGCGGCTCGGTGGCTCCGGCCTCATCGTCGACCTGGAGTACGCGGACCGACTCGCCGTCGCCAGCCAGAACGGCAACGAGGAGGTCTGGTTGGCGCAGTCGGCTCCCGCAGACGTCCTCGACCGGCTTCGCGCACAGGGTCTGGTCGTGCGAGGTGAGAAGACGATCACCCGCGTCCGAGAGGACTTCGATCGGCAGGGAGCGGCGTTGGCGCTGCGCTTCAACGTGTTCGCCGCGCTGGCCGGGGTGCTGATCGGGGCGGCCGGCCTGGTGGCGACGGCCTCCGCCGAGCAGCGCACCCGGGTGGCCATGCTGGTGGCGCTCCGTCGGCAGGGGTTGCCACCAGGCGCCGTGCGTGGCGGCTACGGGTGGCCGGTCGTGTTCGCGGTGGGGTCGGGTGCTCTCGTCACCCTGGTGATCTGGCTCCTCACCCGGGGCGGGCAGCGTCTGTTCAGTGACGGCCGTTCACCGGTCCCGTTACCCGACTGGCCGGACGTCGGCCGGCTGCTGTTGTTCGCGGTGCCGGCCGTCATCCTGTTCGCCCTCACGGCGGTCGTGCTCGGTCGGATCGTCGCCGCCTCGGTGCGCCGCCGGAGCGGTCGATGACCGCCGCGCGGCAGGACGAGCCGGTGACCGCCGCACAGCCGGCCGGGGGTGTGGCGGTCACCTGCCATCGGCTGATCCACATCTACCCCACCGCCACCGGTGACGTCGTCGCGCTCTCCGGCGTGGACCTCAACATCGCAGCCGGCGAGATGCTGGCGCTGGTGGGTCCGTCCGGCTCCGGCAAGTCCACGTTGGTGGCCATCCTCGGTGGGCTCATGCAACCCTCCGCCGGGCGGGTCTACGTCGGCGACCACGAGCTGTCCCGACTCTCGTCCAAGGGCCTGGCCGCCCTGCGCGGGGCCACGGTCGGCACTGTGCTCCAGGGCGCCGAACGCAACCTGCTGCCGTACCTGTCGCTGTCGCGCAACATCTGGCTGGCACAGCGACCCGCGGCGCGCCTCGCCGGACGCCGGCTCGACCCACCGGAGGCGATCCTGGACCTGGTCGGTCTCGCCGGTGCCGGCGCACGGCGGGTGAGCGACCTGACCCCGGGGCAGCGCCAGCGGGCCGCTCTGGCGCAGGGGCTCGCCGCCGGGCCCGGCCTGCTCCTGGTCGACGAGCCGACCAGTCAGCTCGACGTGGCCGGTCGCGACGAGGTGCTCGCGGCGCTGGCCACCGTCAACGCGGAGCGGGGCACCACGGTGGTCGTGGTGACCCACGACGGCGAGGTGGGCGCCCATCTCGGCCGAGCGGTCACCATCCGCGACGGCCGGGTCGGCGCCGAGGGGCGTAACGGCCGGGACTTCGCCGTGGTGGCCGGTGACGGGACGATCCAGTTGCCGCCCGAGACGTCGGCGGCCTTCCCGGCCGGGACGTTGTTCGAGGTCGACCACAACGATGAGTCGATCACTCTCCGTGCCGTGGCCGCCCCGTCCCTCGGCGGAGACGACGGGGTGGCCAGCGCCAGCGGTGAGGCTGACCACGCCGTCTGAACCTGGTTGAACGCGTTGCCGTCGTTGTCGTCGGTGCAGCACGTTCCGTCAGGTGAGTGGGGACGGCGACTCGGCCCCGGGGATCACCAGCTTCGGTGCCCCTGACCCGTCGGCCGGGACGCTCCACACGTCCGGGCGGCCGTCGCTCTGCCGCAACGTGTAGGCCAGCGTGGCGCCGTCGAGCCAGGCGGCCTGGTCGTCGACGCTTGTCGTCTCGGCCGTCGCGGTGACCCGCATGGTCGCCAGGTCGAGGACCGAGAGACGCCAACCCTTCGCCGGGTCGGCGTCGATCGCCTCCTTGAACGCGAGCCGGGTGCCGTCCGGTGACAGCGACGGGCACTCGACGTTCTCCGTCAGCGTCTCGACCGTACGGGCCGCGAGATCACCCCGCACGAGATACCTCCTGCCCCCGGTCGACATGGTCGCGTAGAAGCGGTTGTCGTCGGCGGTGAAGGTGACACCCCAGTAGTTGACGTCCGGGTGGCGGTAGCTCCGGCCGTCCCGGGTGATCGCGAACTCCTCGAGCGAGGCCAGCGTGGTGCCGGTGGTGGTGTCGAGGATGCCGGTGCGGGTGGAGAAGCCACTGGAGGCGTAGGAGTCGCCACCGACGAACGTCGTCCAGGAGACCATCCGGCCGGAGGCCGAGACCCGGGCCCGGTTCGGCAGGCCCGGCACGCTGATCGCCCGCGTCTCGCGCAGCGCCGCGTCGAGCACGACCATCCGGTACGACCACGCGGTCTCCGGCTTCAGGCAGACACCGGTGCCGGCGGCGGCGTACACCCGGAGGCATTCCAGGCCGGAGACCGTACGCGACCCGGCGGGGTCGGCCGTCGCGACGGTGGACACGTACCGGTCGGTGATCGCCAACAGGCGCGGGCCGGGTGTCAGGGTGACCGCCTGGTCGCCGGCGGCGGGAGGCGGCGGTGGGGCAGGTTCCGCCGCCATGGCCACATAGCCGGCCGCCACACTGCCCAGCAGCACGGCCGAGGCGACCACCACACCGATCTTGGCTCGGGTCGACATCGCGGTCATCGGGGCACCTTCCGGGTGATCAGGCGGGACGGGGAGGCCAGCAGGAGGAGCGTGCCGACCAGGACCCCGGCGACGGCGACGGCCGCCGCGCGGATCGCGTTCTCCGGTCCCCACGCCTGCCAGGCGAGACCGAACAGGACGGAGGAGACGAGGTACGCCAGTGCCTGCCCGGTCTGCACGAGCGCGATACCGGTGGTCCGCAGCCGCGCCGGCAGCACCGGGCCGGCGAGCGCGATGAGCACGCCGTCGGTGGCCGCGTAGAACGCGCCGTACAGGGCCAGCGTCAGCGCGATCAGGGGCCAACCGTCGACCGGACCGGCCAGCAGCAGGTACGTCGCGCCGAGGGCGGCGTAGCCGCCGATCACCACGGGCAGGCGGCCGACCCGGTCGGCGAGTACGCCGAGCGGGGCGGCCAGCAGCAGGTAGGCCAGGCTGGTCCCCACCGCGAGTAGTGGAAACCAACGCAGACCGAGGTCCTCCCGGCGTTGCAGCAACAGGTAGACGAAGCCGTCGCCGATGGTGGCCAACCCGAGCATCGCCGCGGCCAGCACCAGTCGGCGGGCGGGCCCGCCACGCAGCAGACCGAACGCCTCGCGCACGGAGACCGTCAGGTCGCTCGGCTGCTCCGTCGGCTCACCGGCCGGACGCTCGCGGACGAAGAGCACGAGCACGACCACGGCCAGGGCGGCGACGCAGAAGCTGGTGACGAAGACCGCGTCGTAGGACTGCCCGACGACCAGCAGGACCGCGAACGCGGCGAGCGGTCCGAGGAACGCCCCGAAGCTGTCCATCGCCCGGTGCACCCCGAACGCCCGACCCAGCGCCTCGGGTGGGCTGGAGAGCGTGATCAGCGCGTCGCGCGGAGCGCTGCGTACTCCCTTACCGAGCCGGTCGACGGCGATGACGGCGCCGATCGCCGGTATCGACCGGCCGGCGAGCAGCAGACCGAGGTTCGCGACCGCCGAGAGCGTGTAGCCGATGCCGGCGATCAGCTTGCGCCGCCGGAACCGGTCGGCGGCGAAGCCACCGACGACCCGCAGCAGGGCGGTGGCGCCGGTGTGGACGCCGTCGAGCACGCCGAAGGCCACCGGGCTGAGTTGCAGGCCCAGCACCAGATAGAGGGGCAGGACGGCGGCCACCATCTCGGCCGAGATGTCGGTGATCAGGCTGACCGTGCCGAGTGCGACGACGTTGCCGCTGACCAACGCGAACCGCCGACGCCGTGGTCCGGGTCCGGGTCCGGGTTCCTCGGCGGCCGGCCGGGAGACGGTCGACAGGTACACGAGCATCTCCTCGGGTCGACGACTGACGGTCAGCCATCGTGGCGACCGGGTCGGAGGGGCCGCAAGGGACGGTGGGCGTCACGCAGACATGCGACGGATGAACAGGTGAAGAACATCGAGAAGTTTCGCTGTTTGAGCGTACTGTTCATCTGGCGGCAGTGCGTCGGTTCATCGGCCTTCCTACATTCCTTGCGCTCTCCACCCGCAGAGAAGGGGTCCTGGATGGACATTCGATTCGCCCGCCCACCGCTGACGCTGGCAACGGCCGCGGTGCTCGTCGTCGCCAGCGCCGCCGTCGTCCTCACCGGCTCGGTCGCGGCGTCGGCGGCCAGCGTGACGTTCACGCCGGTCGCCGACACCTACGTCCAGAGCGACACGGCCTCCACCAGCTACGGCACGTCAACGCAGATCGTGGTCGACAACTCGCCGGTGCGGCGCTCGTTCCTGCGCTTCACGGTGAGCGGCGTCAGCGGCACGGTGACCGGCGCCAAACTACGACTGCGCACGATCAGTGGCAACAGCGGCAGCGACGCCGGTGGCACGTTCCGCCGCATGTCCAACACGACGTGGTCGGAGACCGGCACCACCTGGAACAACCAGCCGGCCATCGACGGGGTCACGCTCGGCACGGTCGGCGCGGTCAGCGGCAACACCTGGTACGAGGTGGACGTCACGGCGGCGGTCACCGGCAACGGCACGTACAGCTTCGGTGCGACCTCCTCCAGCGGCGACGGCGCCTACTACGACACCCGCGAGAGCGGGGCCGACGCCCCGCAGCTGGTGGTCACCACCGGGACCACGCCGCCCCCGTCCGGGGACCCGGTGTTCGTCGGCGCCGGCGACATCGCCGACTCGGGTTCCGGCGACAGCGCCACCGCGACGCTGCTCGACAACATCCCGGGGACGGTCTTCACCACCGGCGACAACGTCTACGACAGCGGCACCGCGTCGCAGTTCAGCAGCTACTACGAGCCCACCTGGGGTCGACACAAGACGCGCACCCGCCCGTCACCGGGCAACCACGACTACAACACGTCGGGAGCGACCGGCTACTACAACTACTTCGGTACGTCCGCCGGCCCGAGCGGCCGCGGCTACTACTCATTCGACCTCGGCAACTGGCACATCGTGTCGCTCAACTCGAACATCAGCATGTCGGCCGGCTCGACCCAGGAGCAGTGGCTGCGCGCGGACCTGGCCGCCAGCAGCAAGCCGTGCACGCTCGCGTACTGGCACCACCCGCTGTTCACGTCCAGCTCCAACCACGCGCCGTCGACGTCGACGCGTCCGCTGTACCAGGCGCTCTACGACCACAACGCCGACGTCGTGGTGTGGGGGCACAACCACGTGTACGAACGGTTCGCGCCGATGAACCCCTCCGGCGGCGCGGACGCCAGCCGGGGCATGCGCAGCTTCGTCGCCGGAATGGGCGGTGCGAGCCACTACGGCTTCGGCACCATCCAGCCCAACAGCGAGGCGCGCAACAGCTCGGCGTGGGGTGTCCTGAAGTTCACCCTGCACTCCGGCAGCTACGACTGGCAGTTCGTGCCGGTGGCCGGGCAGACCTACAACGACAGCGGCACCGGCAACTGCCACTGACCGCGTGATCCCGCTGCGTCGTTTGCGGCGCAGCGGGATCGTCTCGCGCTCGACCCTGCGGCGTTTCGGTGTCGCCTCCCTGGCAGGTCCTGGGTGTGTCCGGCTCCTGTCGAGCTGCCCCGGATATGGGGCAGCGCCGACCGGATCGCCGCGAGCACCACAAGCACCACAAGCACCACAAGCACCACAAGCACCACAAGCACCAGCGCACCACGAGCACCGACCACCGCGACCACCGCGAGCACCAAGAGCACCGCGAGCAGCCGGAGCAGCCGGAGCACCGCAGAAACCTCCGCAGGATGCGGTCCATATCTGGGGCAGCTCTACAGGACCACCGACAGATGGGGTGCACCCCGCGGGGCGGCTCAGGCAGCGGCGCGGGAAGCCCTCAACCGGCGTGCCGGGCGCCGGCGCGGGGCCGAGGCGGGCACGGTGTGTCTACTGACAGGCGGGCACGGTGTGCCTACCGACCACCCATTGACGCGTGGCCCCTGCCCGCGGAGGCGGGCAGGGGCCAAGGTCGTGCTGTTGCGACGTCAGCGGGCCGTGCCGGCCCGGCGCTTGTTGTAGACGTCGAAGGCGACGGCGACGAGCAGGACGAGACCCTTCACCACCGACTGGGTCGACTGGTCGATACCCATCAGCTGCATGCCGTTGCTCATCACCGCCATGATCAGACCACCGACCATCGCGCCCACGACGGTGCCGACACCACCGGTGACCGCCGCGCCGCCGATGAAGGCCGCGGCGATCGCGTCCAGCTCGAACATGTTGCCGGCGGCGGGCTGGGCGCCGTTCGACCGCGACGAGTAGATGACGCCGGCCACCGCGGCCAGGAAGCCCATGTTGACGAACATCCAGAAGTTGACGGTCCGGACCTTCACGCCGGACAGCGCCGCCGCCGACAGGTTGCCGCCGATCGCGTAGACCTGGCGGCCGAAGACGGTACGCCGGGTGAGCAGGCCGTAGACCAGCACGAGGACCGCGAGGATGATCAGCACGATCGGCAGGCCACGGGCGTGCGCCAGCTGCCAGGCGAAGTACATGATGACCGCGCCGACCACGACGACCCGGGCGACGAACAGCGGGAACGACTCGACGGGCTGCTGGTAGCGGATCCGCGCCACGCGGGTGCGGAAGCCGCTCACCGCGTAGCCGGCCACCGCGACGGCACCGATCAGCAGCGTGAAGGCGTCAAAACCGTTGCCGCCGAGCAGGCCGTTGAGGAAGCCCGCCGCGACCTGCTGATATTCCGACGGGAACGGCGACAGCGAGATGTTGTCGAGCACCCGCAGGGTGAGGCCCCGGAACAGCAGCATGCCGGCCAGGGTCACGATGAAGGCCGGGATGCCGGCGTACGCCACCCAGAAGCCGTGCCAGGCACCGACCGCGACACCGACGGCGAGCGCGGCGAGGACGCCCACCCACCAGGGGTAGCCCTGTTGGATCACCAGGACGGCGGACACCGCTCCGGTCAGCGCGACGACCGATCCGACCGACAGGTCGATGTGCCCGCCGATGATCAGGATGACCATCCCGATCGCCAGCACCAGGATGTACGAGTACTGGAGAACGATGTTCGTGATGTTGCCCGGGCTCAGCAGCACCCCGTCGGTCAGGATCGCGAAGAGCCCGACGATGACGACCAGCGCGACGTAGATCCCGCTCTGCCGCAGGTTGTTCAACACCAGCGCCCGCAGGTCGCTCGTCCCGCTGTGCAGGGCGGCGGCGGGCGTGCTGTCCGGGGGCGTCGGGCGCTCCGTCGAAGGGGTCTTGATGCTGGTCATCCGACGAGCTCCTTGTCCTTGGTCATCAGCTCCATGAGGCTCTCCTGAGTCGCCTCGGCCACCGGCATCTCACCGGTGATCCGGCCGGCGGCGAGGGTGTAGATGCGGTCGCACATCCCGAGCAGCTCCGGCAGCTCGGAGGAGATGACGATCACCGCCTTACCGGCGGCCACCAGCCGGTTGATGATCGTGTAGATCTCGAACTTGGCGCCGACGTCGATCCCTCGGGTGGGTTCGTCGAGGATCAGCACGTCCGGGTCGGTGAACAGCCACTTCGACAGCACGACCTTCTGCTGGTTGCCGCCGGAGAGCTTGCCCACCATCGCCATGACGCTCGGCGTCCGGATGTTCATCTCCTTGCGGCTCGCCTCGGCAACCTTGATCTCCTCGTTGCCGTTCACCCAGCCCAGCCTGGACAACCGGTCCAACGCGGCGGCGGAGACGTTGCGGCGGACGTCGTCGATGAGGTTGAGGCCGTACCGCTTGCGGTCCTCGGTGACGTACGCGATGCCGTTGTCGATCGCCTCGGCGACGGTACGCGCGTGCACCTCGCGCCCGCGCACGAACAGCCGGCCACTGATGTCACGCCCGTACGAGCGACCGAACACGCTCATCGCCAGCTCGGTGCGCCCGGCGCCCATCAGGCCCGCGATGCCGACGACCTCGCCGGCGCGGACGGACAGGCCGACGCCCTCGACGACCTTCCGGTCCTGGACCGGGTGCCGCACCGTCCAGTCCTCGATCCGGAGGACCTCCTCGCCGGGGGACGACTCTCGGTCGGGATAGAAGCTGTCCAGGTCGCGCCCGACCATCCCCCGGATGATGCGCTGCTGGGTCACCTCGTCGGACTTCATGTTCAGGGTCTCCACGGCGCGCCCGTCCCGGATGACGGTGGTCGAGTCGGCGATGGCGGTGATCTCGTTGAGCTTGTGCGAGATCATGATGCAGGTGATGCCCTGCTCCTTGAGGGCCCGCAACAGGTCGAGCAGGTGCGCCGAGTCGATGTCGTTGAGTGCGGCCGTCGGCTCGTCGAGGATGAGCAGGCGCACCTTCTTCGACAGCGCCTTGGCGATCTCCACCAGTTGCTGCTTGCCGACGCCGAGCTGGATGACGGGGGTGACCGGGTTCTCGTGCAGCCCGACGGACGCCAGCAGCTTCGCCGCTTCGGCGTTGGCGAAGTTCCAGTCGATGAGCCCACTGCGGCCACGCCGCTCGTTGCCGAGGAAGATGTTCTCCGCGATCGACAGGTACGGCACCAGGGCGAGCTCCTGGTGGATGATGACGATGCCGTTGGCCTCGCTGTCGCGAATGCCCCGGAACTGCATTGGTTTGCCGTCGAAGAGGATCTCGCCGTCGTACGAGCCGGACGGGTGGACGCCGGACAGCACCTTCATCAGGGTGGACTTGCCGGCGCCGTTCTCCCCGCAGATGGCGTGGATCTCCCCGCGACGCACCGCGAGGGTGACGTCCTCCAGCGCGGTCACGCCGGGGAAGGTCTTGGTGATGCGGCGCATCTCCAGGATGGTGTCGTCCATGGTCACTGTCCTCTGTCAGGTCGGACGCGGTACACCACAGCGTCGGGCCCGGCGATGATCGCCGGGCCCGACGGGTGGCTTACTTCTTGGCCTGACCGGCGGCGACCTCTTCCGCCGTCCAGTAGCCGGAGTCGATCAGGGTCGCCTTGATGTCGTCCTTGTAGACGGTCGCGATCGGCAGCAGGTACGCCGGGACGACCTTGACACCGTTGTTGTACGTCTCCGAGTCGTTGGCCTGCGGCTGCTTCTTCTGCAGGAACGCCTCGGCGGCGTTGACGGCCTGGTCGGCCAGCAGGCGGGTGTCCTTGAAGACCGTGGAGCTCTGCACGCCGTCGTTGATCAGCTTGATCGAGGCGATCTCCGCGTCCTGGCCGGTCACCACCGGGAGCTTCTTCGCGCCGCTGCCGTAGCCGGCGTTCTGCAGGGCGGTGATGATGCCGCGGGAGATGCCGTCGTACGGCGACAGCACCCCGTCGACCTTCGAGCCGTCGTTGTAGCTGGAGGTGAGCAGGTTCTCCATCCGCTTCTGCGCGGTCTCCTGCTGCCACCGCAGGATGGCGACCTGCTCGGGGGTGGTCTGCTTGGACTTGACGACCAGCGTGCCGTTGTCGATGAACGGCTTCAGCGTGTCCATCGCTCCGCCGAAGAAGTACTGGGTGTTGTTGTCATCCAGCGAACCAGCGAAGAGCTCGACGTTCAACGGCCCCTTGGCCGTGCCCTTCGAGCCGTCCTTGTTCAGCAGGCCGAGGCCGACGAGCAGTGCGGTGCCCTGGGCGACGCCAACCTTGTAGTTGTCGAAGCTGACGTAGAAGTCGACGTCCTTGCTGCCGCGGATCAGCCGGTCGTAGGAGATGACCGGGATCTTCGCGGACGCGGCGGCCTGCAACTGGCTGCTGAGCGCGGTGCCGTCGATCGCCGCGATGACCAGAACGTCCGCGCCGCGGGTGATCATCTGGTCGACCTGCTGCGACTGCGTGGGGATGTCGTCACCGGCGTACTGGAGGTCGACCTTGTAGCCCTTGGCCTCGAGCTTCGACTTCACCGCGTTGCCGTCGGCGATCCACCGCTCCGAGGTCTGGGTCGGCATGGACACGCCGATGGTCAGGTCGCTGGGCTTGTCACCCCCGCTGCTGCCGTTACTGCCCGCACCCTCGCCACTGCACGCCGCCAGGCTCAGCGCCAGTGCCGCGCTGCCCAGAGCAACCAGGAATTTCCTGCCCACGGGCTTCTCCTCTCTGGACTCCCCGCGACTGCCGGGGCCAACTGTCATCTTTCGGGTAGTGTTAGCGCTCACAAAGTTCACGTCAACACCAGAGCCGAAATACCGGTGTCACGGTCTCGTAACGGAGCATCCAGGCGAGCGTAGTCATGCGGTCGGTCAGCGGGAAGTGGTTGACGCGACGACTCACCGTCATCGGCGCGACCCCGCGCAGAGCGGTGCCCGCCGACGACGACTGTCGTCAGCGGGCACCGGCACTTCCGAGGGATCAGGTGGGTTGCCCCGACCTGGTCGGTCGGCCGACCCGATCGGCTATCGCCGCGTCCACCGCTGGTTCGCCGCCCCGGTGCAGGTCCAGAGAAGCACTGTGGTGCCGTTGGCCGTGGCGTTGTTGTTGACGTCCAGGCAGAGCCCGGACTGGGCGCCGCTGATCGTCCCGTTGGCGTTGATCGCCCACCGCTGGTTCGCTCCCCCGTTGCAGTCCCAGATCTGCACCTTGGTGCCGGCAGTGGCGTTGAGGGGTGCGTCCAGGCACTTGCCGAGAGCCTGGAGGGTCTGCCCGTTGAGGGTCCAGTTCTGGTTGGCGGCGCCGTTGCAGTCCCAGATCACCGGCTGGGTGCCGTTGGTGGTGTTGCTCTGCGGAACGTCCAGGCAGCGGCCGGAGGCGGCGCTCGCGAACGCGCCCGACGTGGTCGGCGGCGGAGTGGTCGTCCCACCACCGCTGACCCGGAACACCACGGTGCCGTGGGCGGGGACGCTGGCACTGATCGTCCCGCTGCTGGAGCTGGTGCCACCCGTCCACGCGTCCACGAGCGTGAACGACGAGCCGGACTTGCCGACTGCCGCGGCCGTGGTCGAGATCGTCGTCGTCGAGCCGCCCTGGTTGAACAGGGCGACGGCTACGTCACCGTTGGCGAGGGGCTTGGCCAGCACCCGACGGGTGCCGTCGAAGGACACCTGCGTCCCCTGCAACCCGAGCGAGTCCTGGTTGATCGCGATCAGGTTGGCGTTCTTGAGGATGGTCTGCGTCGCAGAGTTCATGTTCCGCACGTCGTTCCCGGCGATCAGCGGAGACGCCATGATCGCCCACATCGCGAAGTGGCTGCGCATCTCCGTGTCGTTCATGCCACCCCGGCCGACCTCCATCATGTCCGGGTCGTTGAACCCACCCGGCCTCGCGTAGGACGCCAGCGGGACGGTCACGTTGATGATGTTCTGGATGCCCATCGGGTAGCCGTTGCTCTGACCGGTGTCCCACGCGTTGGTGATGTCCTCGGTGGTTCGCCACATGTTCGCCACGTCACCCCAGTTGCGCTGCGGGCCGGTCTTGGCGTGGATGCTGTTCGGGTTGATGCTGTAGACGATCGGTCGGCCGGTCGCGGCCAGCGCGTCACGCATCTTGGCGAAGGTGGTCACCTGGTCGTTGATGCTGCCCTCCGGCGAGCACCAGTCGTACTTGAGGAAGTCGACGCCCCAGGCGGCGAACTGGCGTGCGTCCTGCACCTCGTGGCCCCGGCTGCCGGTCGCGCCGGGGTAGGCGCCGAAGTACTGCGCGCAGGTCTTGTCGACCGGCACCTGGTACAGGCCGAACTTCAGGTTCCGGGCGTGCAGATAGTCGCCGAGCGCCTTCATCCCGCTGGGGAACCGGCCGGGGTCGCCCTGGATGTTGCCGGAGCTGTCCCGGTTGGGGTTGAACCAGCAGTCGTCGACCACGACGTAGTTGTAGCCGAGGTCCCGCATACCGCTGCTGACGATCGCATCGGCCGTCTGCCGGATCAGCGCCTCGTTGATGTTGCAGCCGAACGAGTTCCACGAATTCCAACCCATGGGGGGAGTACGCGCCACCCCGTTGTCCAGTGCCTGCGCTGCGGGGGCGCGCAGGCCGACCAGAGCGCCGGCGAGCAGCACTCCGGCCGCCAGTACGCTCCCCCAGCGACGACCTCGGGTTATGCGGTTCATCGAGCCTCCTTGTCGGTGGCGCCCGCCCCTGACTACGATCTTGGGTCGCTGGGCCTATTGCTGGACGCCAATATTGTTAGCGTTAACACAGACGCCCATCATGTTACGGCGACATTTCATGAGGTTCAATACCTTGCCCTCGTTGCATTGCCGAGCATCGATAGGGCCGCTCTGCGGCAATCCAACCGCGTCCGTCGACGGACGAGCGTCAGCGACGCGGTGGTGCGACGCTCTCGCGGGAGACCAGTGTCGGGGCGACGGTCTGCCGTAGTGCCCCGCCGGTGCCCGACTCGATCTGGCTCAGCAGCATCTGCAGGCTCGCCCGCGCCACCGCGTCGAAGTCCGGGCGAACGGTGGTCAGCGGTGGAATGAAGTACGCCGCCTCCGGCACGTCGTCGAAGCCGACGACGCTGATGTCGTCCGGCACCCGCTTGCCGAACTCGTGCAACGCCCGCAGCACGCCCAGCGCGAGATGGTCGTTGGCGGTGAAGACCGCGGTGACCTCCGGCATCCGCGCCAACATCTGCCCACACCGGTAACCCGAGGCCGCGGACCAGTCCCCCGGCATCAGCGGCGGCGGAACCAGCCCGGCGGCCAGCAGAGCCTCCCGCCAGCCGTCGATCCGACCAACGCTGTCGAACCAGTCAGAGGGGCCCGAGACGTGCCAGACGGTGCGGTGCCCCGCGTCGAGCAGATGTTGCGTCGCCGCCCGGGCACCCGCCACCTGGTCGACAGTCACCAGTGGCACCGGTCGGCTCGGGTCACCGTCGACCGTGACCAGCGGGACATCCTTCGGCAGGCGTTCCAGCGCCTCACCGGCCGACTCGACCGGCGCGATGACCACGATGCCGGCGACGCGGTGCGACAGGTGCCGCTCGACTGCCGCCGAGATGGACCGGTGGTCCAGGTTGCGGACGCTGCCGACACTGACCGCGAAGCCCTCTTCGGCGGCCGTCTGCTCCAACGCCGCCAGCAGTGACGCGGGACCGTAGAGCGTCGTGTTCTGTGCGACCACGCCGATGACCTGCGATCGACCGGTCACCAGCGCGCGTGCCGCGCCGTTCGGACGGTAGCCGAGTTCGGCGATCGCCGCGCGCACCCGGAGCCGGGTCTGCTCACGGACGTTGGGGTGCCCGTTGAGCACCCGCGACACCGTCTGATGGGAGACACCGGCGAGACGAGCAACGTCCGTCATCGCGGGACCGTGGACGGCCATTTCGCTCCCCCCGCTACGTCTCCGGCCCGCAGCCCGTCGACGTCGACTGGAGCGGCCCGGCCCGATCCCCCTCGCTCAGTCACCACGCCGGTGCTGAATCCCAGGTGACCAGCGCTGGATCGCCGACAGTCTACGCCAGCCACCGCCCCGAACACGGGACGGCGGTAGGGGGTCCGCTCAACGCGCCAGAGCCGCGCAACGCATCCCCCACCTGGAGTACGCGGCCAAGCGGCGTACTCCGTCGTTGCCAGACGCCACGCCGGCCTGCCCTACGCTCCCTGGACAGAGCGTGGAGCAGGCCGGCGACGGCATCACGCGGTGGCGCGGGCTCGACGGGCCGGCGGGCACGTGCGCGCCCACGCCACCGGATCAGACCGATCCTGTTGTGACTGGTGTCACGGCGTTGTCAGGTCGAATCGGCGCACGGTGACAGCGCCACCGAGCGCCTGGGTCGCGTGGTTGAAGATGGCGAACCGGTAGCCCATGAAGAACTGCCAGTTGTTCGCCAGGGTGAGCGCGTTGCCGAACGAGGTGAAGTTGACCCCGTCCGTGCTGTACGAGAAACGCGCCTGCCGACCCGACCCCGGTCTGATGTCGGCGTTGGCCCGCAACCAGATCCGGCCACCGGAGACAGCGGTGCTCGCCACCTCGCTGCCGGTGCTGGTGGTGTTCCAGCTGCCATCCATCGTCAGGCCGTTCTGCATGACCAGACGTGTCGACCCGTTGTCCCGTCGGACCCCGATCCAGGCCGACGAGTTGCGCAGCACCGCCAGGCCGGTCCGGTCACCGTCGCGCATCGTGGAGTAGTCCAACTCGATCGTCGCGGTCGAGGTGGGGCCCTGGATGCGGTGGGTCAGCGTGTTGCGCGCCTTGTACAGGTCGCCGGTGACGGTGGCGGTCTGCAGGTTCAGCCCGTTGTTGACCGCCCACTTGCTGTTGTCCGGGTTGTGGTTCCACTCCCACTGCGGGCCGAGGGTGGTGCCGGCGAACGTGTCGGTGCCGGTCAGCGGTTTGACCGCACGCGGCGGCGCAGGCAGGTTCGGCTTCGGGTACGAGGTGCCCCAGGTGCCGTTGACCGTCTGCAGCACCGGCCAGCCGTCGCCGGTCCAGGTGATCGGGGCCATCGCCGGCATCCGACCACCGGGGTACGCGTCGACGAAGGACATGTAGTACCAGTCGCCGTTCTGGGTCTGCACCAGCCCACCCTGGTGCGGCACACCGCCACCGGAGATCGGGCCGGGCAGGTTGAGCAGCACCTGACGCTGTTCGTACGGGCCGAACGGACCGTTGGTCGACTTCAGCACGTACTGGCCGTTGGCCGGGCGGGTGAGCCAGATGTAGTAGGCGCCGTTGCGCTTGTAGAACCGGGCGCCCTCCAGCGTGCCGATGCTCGACGGCGTGGTGTAGACCTGCTGGGCGCGAACCTGCGACTTCCCGTCCGCGGACAACTGCGCCACGCTGATGGTGCCGTTGCCGTACGCCACGTACATGGTGTCGTTGTCGTCGATCAGCATGCCGGCGTCGTAGTAGCAGTTCGGGATGGTGGTGTGCTTGCTCCACGCACCGTCGACGGCGGACGCGGTGTAGATGTGGGTCTGCGCGAAGTCGATGCACCCGGCCCAGTAGTACGTCCGGTTGCTCGGCCGGTAGTTCAACGTCGACGCCCAGATCCCGTCGACGTACGCGTTACCGCCGCTCATGTCGTACTTCGAGCCGAAGTCGAGTCGGGGCACCGAGTGACCGGCGAACTCCCAGTTCACCAGGTCGTACGAGCGCAGCACCGGCGCTCCCGGCGAGTAGTGCATGGTGGACGCCGACATGTAGTAGGCGTTGTCGACCCGGATGATGTCGACGTCGGCGAAGTCCTGCCAGACCACCGGGTTCGAGTACGTGCCGTTCGACGGCGGCGGCGTGGTGGGGTCGGTCCCGCCGTCGACGCGGACGAGCTGCCACTGCTGGTTGGCGCCGTTCCAGTCGTCGTACTGCACGATGTTGCCGCCGTCGGCGGTCGAGGCGCCCTGCACCTCCATCGCCTTGTTGCTGTTGCGGTTGATCAACCGGACGTACCCGCCGTCCGAGTCTGCCAGCCGGAACTGCTGGTTGGTGCCGTTGTTGTCGGTCCACTGCACGACGCTGGCGCCGTTGGCGGTCGAGCGACCGGAGACGTCCAGCACCTTGCCCGACAACCTCGACTTGAGTCGGTAGTAGCCGCCTCCGGAGTCGACGAACTGCCACTGCTGCTGGTTGCCGTTGTTGCGCGTCCACTGCGTGATCCGCGCGCCGTCGTTCGTCGCCAGGTTGTACACGTCCACGGCCTTGCCGCTGTTGCGGTTCACCAACACGTACCAGGCGCTGGTGTCGACTGTGGCCGCTGACGCGGGCGACGAGGCGACGGCTACGGCCGCGCCACCGACCACCAGTGTCATAGCGGCGACGGCGAGTCTCGACAGCCACCCGCGCCGACGTGGCGCACCTCGGGGAACCCGACCGATGGAAAGCATGATCCTCCTCTGCTGACGCGAACCGAGCGGTCTGGGTCGGCGTCCGCGGCACCGGGCGGGGCACCGAGTTGACCCGCGTCCGACCTTGTGATCGCTAACACCGCCAGCCCGACCGTCGCGGCGACGAGGTGCCGCAACCGAGGGGGTGCAACGCGCGCATGGCCGGACAGTCAAGACATCGACCATCTTGGCTATAGACTGTGAGCGATAACATGCTGTTAGTCAAGACGTAACACAGTCGGCCCGCGTTCCTGCCAGGACCACGCGCGAACGGGTGGCCACCCCGGCCCGCGGGCAGGGATGGACCACCCGTTTCCGGACGCTCCGAGCGAATGGGTCAGAAGCCGCGCGCCAACCGGTAGTAGGCCTGGTTCCAGCGGATCTCGTCGGCGAAGCGGCGGGGCTGGGTATCGGCGTCGATGACGACCAGTTCCGTGCGGCTCATCTCGGCCAGGTCGTGCAACTCCTCCACCCCCACCGCCTGCGACAGAACGGTGTGGTGCGGCGCGCCCGCGGTGATCCACGACTCCGCCGACACCGGCAGGTCCGGTCGCGGACGCCAGACCGCGCGGGCCACCGGCAGCCGGCGCAGCGGCTGCGGCGGAGTGACCACGTCGATCTCGTTGGCGACGAGCCGGAAGCGCTCCCCCATGTCGGCCAGACCGAGCACCACCGCCGGACCGGGCGCGGCGTCGAAGACCAACCGGACCGGGTCCTCCCGCCCGCCGATGCTCAGCGGGTGGATCTCCACGTTGGGAACATCGGAGGCGATGGTCGGACAGACCTCCAGCATGTGTGCGCCGAGCACCAGCTCCTCGCCCGGGGTGAGGTCGTAGGTGTAGTCCTCCATGAACGACGTGCCGCCGTCCACGCCCACCGACATCGCCTTGAGCGTGTGCACCAGGACCGACGTCTTCCAGTCGCCCTCGCCACCGAAGCCGTAGCCGTCGGCCATGAGCCGCTGCACGGCGATGCCCGGCAGCTGACGCAGGCCCCCGAGGTCCTCGAAGTTCGTGGTGAAGGCCCGGAACCCGCCCGCGTCCAGGAACGTCCGCATGCCCAGCTCCAGGCGGGCCGCGTACCGCAACGAGTCGTGCCGATCGCCGCCGGGCAGCAGGTCGCCGCCGATGCGGTAGGTGTCCTGGTACTCCTTGACCAGGTCGTCCACCTGCGCGTCGGTGACCTGGCCGACCACCTCGACCAGGTCGTTGACGCCGTAGGTGTTGACCGAGACCCCGAACCGCAGCTCCGCCTCGACCTTGTCGCCCTCGGTCACCGCGACGTCGCGCATGTTGTCACCGAAGCGGGCCAGGCGCAGCGACCGCATCGCCGACCAGCCGAGCGCGGCACGTGCCCACGCCCCGACCCGGGCGGTGACCCGCGGGTCGCTGACGTGCCCGGCCACCGTCTTGCGGGCCACACCGAGACGGGTCTGGATGTACCCGAACTCCCGGTCGCCGTGGGCGGCCTGGTTCAGGTTCATGAAGTCCATGTCGATGTCGTTCCAGGGCAGCAGCACGTTGGCCTGGGTGTGCAGGTGCAGCAACGGCGTCTGCAACGCGTCCAGACCGGAGATCCACATCTTCGCCGGAGAGAAGGTGTGCATCCAGGCGATGACCCCGACGGCACCCTGGGCGGCGGCGTCCCGGCAGACCTGCAGGATCTCACTGCTGTTGGTCAGGACGGGCTTCCAGACCACGCGGGCGGGAATCTGCGGCGAGTCGTCGAGCGCGGCCGCGATCTGGCGGGACTGCTCGGCGACCTGCCGGAGCGTCTCCTCGCCGTACATGCCTTGGCTGCCGGTGAGGAACCAGATCTCGGGTTGGGTTTGTGGTGCCATGGGGTTGCCTTCCGCGAGAGGAACTGTCACTTGTAACGGATTCCGATGAGGCGCTGGAGGAGGATGAACGCGAAGAGCAGACCGCCGATCACGATCTTCGTCCACCAGGAGTTGAGGCTCCCATCGAAGGTGATGAGGGTCTGGATCACGCCCAGCACCAGGACGCCGAGCACCGTGCCGAACACGTAACCCGAGCCGCCGGTGAGCACCGTGCCTCCGATGACGACGGCGGCGATGACGTCCAGCTCCATCCCGACGGCGATCAACGGCGCGCCGGAGAGGGTGTAGAAGGACAGCAGGATCCCGCCGATCGCGGAGCACAGACCGCTGATGGTGTAGACGGCGATCCTGGTCCGCCCCACCGGCAGACCCATCAGCAGGGCCGACTGGGGGTTGCCGCCGATGGCGTACACGTTGCGTCCCAGCCGGGTGTAGGCCAGCACGTACGCGGCGACGGCGACCACGACGAAGGCGATCAGCACGCTGATCGAGACGAAGTTGCCCCGGGGATCACCGATCCGTTCCTGCGACATCCTGGTCCAGAACCCGTCGGTGATCGGGATGGACGAGCCGGAGATGAACGTGCACATCCCCCGGGCGAAGAACATCCCCGCGAGGGTGACGATGAACGGCTGGATGTCGAAGAAGTGGATGGCGCAGCCCATCAGCAGACCGAGCGTCGGCCCGATGAGCAGGGCGATGACGAGCACCAGCGCCGCCGGCAGGCCTTCCTGGAGCAGCCAGGCCGACACCATCGCCGTCATCGCCACGACGGACCCGACCGACAGGTCGATGCCGCCGGTGAGGATCACGAAGGTCATCCCGATCGCGACCACGAGCAGGAAACCGTTGTCGATGAAGACGTTGAAGATGACCTGCACGTTGGAGAACGCCTGGTACTGGGACACCCCGATGCCGTACATCACCAGCAGGAGGACGAGCGTGGCCAGGACCGGTATCTGCCGCCTCGGCAGCCGGAACCGGGCACGACCAGCGGTGAGCGATCCAGTGGTCATGCCGGTACCTGCTCCTTCGGCTTGTCGGCGATGGTGGTGGGCTTCGGCGCGCTGCGCCTGCGGCGGGCGAACCGGGCCCGGAAGGCCGGCGCCTGGATGAGGCAGACGGCGATGACGACGACCGCCTTGAACAGCAGCGAGGTCTGCGGTGAGATGTCCATGGCGTACACCGTGGTGGTCAGCGTCTGGATGATCAGCGCGCCGATGATCGTGCCGCTGAGGAAGAACCGGCCACCGGCGAGGGACGTACCGCCGATGACGACGGCGAGGATGGCGTCCAGCTCCACCCAGAGGCCGACCGCGTTGCCGTCGGCACTGGAGACGTTGGCCGTCATCATGAAACCGGCGATCGCGGCGCAGGCGGCGCTGAGCACGTACGCGAGGAAGATGACCCGGCCGGAGCGGATGCCTGCCAACCGGCTCGCCTCGGCGTTGCCACCCACCGACTCGACGATCATTCCGAGTGCGGTGCGCCGGGTGAACGCGGCGACGAGCAGTGCCGCGGCGAGGGCGATGAAGATGGCCAGCGGCAGGGTGAACAGGTGGCCCAGCCCGATCGCCCGGAACGGCTCGGAGTTGATGGTGATGATCTGACCCTGGGTGATCAGCTGGGCGAGGCCCCGGCCAGCCACCATCAGGATCAGGGTGGCGATGATCGGTTGGATCCCGATCACGGCCACCAGCACCCCGTTCCAGGCGCCGAGCACGAGCGCGACGCCCAACGCCATCGCGAGGGCGGTCAGCACCACGACAAGGCTGTTCTGGTCGGACTGCTTGCTGATGTACATGCAGGCGATCGCGCCGCTGATCGCACACACCGACCCCACCGACAGGTCGATGCCGCCGGTCGAGATGACCAGGGTCATCCCCAGCGCGACGAGGATCAGTGGTGCGCTCAGCCGCAGGATGTCGATCGGCGAGCCGTACAGGTGCCCGTCCTTGAGCTCGATCGACAGGAACCCGGGCCGGTAGATCGTGTTCGCGGCGAGCATGACGACCAGCACGGCTGCGGGCCAGAACAACCGGTGACCGGTCACCGCCCGGTAGCGGCCCATGGTGGCGTTCATCGGTCTGCCTCCTCCCGGTGGGACCCACTGGCGATCGTCTGCATGATGCGGTCCGCGTCCAGGGTGTCATCGTTGGCGAGCTGCGCGACCATCTGCCGGTCCCGCATCACGGCCACCTTGTGGCTGAGGCGCAGCACCTCCTCCAGCTCGGCGGAGATGAACAGCACCGCCATGCCGCCGTCGGACAACTGGGTCACGAGCTTCTGGATCTCGGTCTTCGCACCGATGTCGATGCCCCGGGTCGGTTCGTCGAGGATCAACAGTCGCGGCTCGGTGATCAGCCACCGGGCCAGGAGCACCTTCTGCTGGTTGCCACCGGAGAGGTTGCGGACCGGCACCTCCGGGTCCGCCGGCCGGATGTTGAGTGCCTTGACGTACTTGTCGACCAGCTCGTCCTGGCGGCGACGCGGGATGGGCCGCAACCAGCCACGGGCGGCCTGCATGGCGAGGATCATGTTCTCGCGCACCGACAGGTCGGCGACGATGCCCTCCGCGCGACGGTTCTCCGAACAGAAGCCGATGCCATGGTCGATGGCCTGGGCGGGGGTGCGCAGGCTGCTCGCCGTGCCGTCCACCGCGACCTGACCGCCGTCGGTCCGGTCGGCGCCGAACAACAGCCGCGCCACCTCGGTCCGCCCGGAGCCCAGCAGGCCGGCCAGGCCCACCACCTCGCCGGCGTGGATGGTGAGGCTGAACGGCTCGACCGCGCCACCGCGGCCGAAGTTCGACACCGCCACCAGTGGGGTGCCCTCCTCCAGCGCGGCCAGGTCCCGCCGGGAGTGCTCCTCGATGCCTTCGAGGACGTCGAGTTCCTTGCCGATCATCTTCTCGACCAGGGAGAGCTGAGGCAGCTCGGTGGTCAGGTACTCGCCGACGAGCCCACCGTTGCGCAACACCGTGATGCGGTCGGCGATCTCGTAGACCTGATCGAGGAAGTGGGTCACGAAGAGGATCGCGATGCCCTCGTCACGCAGCTGCCGCATGATGCGGAACAGCTGGGCCACCTCGCCGGCGTCCAGGCTGGACGTCGGCTCGTCCAGGATCAGCACCCGAGCCTTGATGTCGATCGCGCGGGCGATGGCGACCATCTGCTGGATAGCCAGGGAGTACGAGCCGAGCGGCGCGCTGACGTCGAGGTCGAGGTCGAGGCGGGCCAGCAGCACCCGGGCGCGGCGGCGAACCTCACCCCAGTGCACGGCGCCGAGGCGCCGGGGCTCGCGGCCGATGAAGATGTTCTCCGCCACCGAGAGATTGGTGCAGAGGTTCACCTCCTGGAAGACCGTGCTCACCCCGGCGGCGGTCGCCTGCATCGGCCCACTGAAGGAGACCGGCTCGCCGTCGAGGGTGATGGTGCCCTCGTCGGTGTCGTAGACACCGGTCAGCACCTTGATGAGGGTCGACTTGCCGGCGCCGTTCTCGCCCATCAGGGCGTGCACCTCGCCGGGAAAGAGCCGGAAGTTGACGTCGTGGAGTGCGCGCACCCCGGGGAAGGACTTGCTGATCCCGGTCATCGTCAGGACCGGACGGCTATCCGTCATCCCATCAGACCTCTTCTGGGTTGTCGACACGGAAGGGCCGCCACCGCCCCGTGCGCCCGCCCGGCCGTCCCTGGGGATCGTCCGGGCGGGCGTGCTGCGGAATGGTCGCGGGCCATGCCCGGTCCGTTGCGGGTAGGGGGACGACGCGGCGGGGCCGCCACGCGAGCGCGGCGACCCCGGCGTCGGTCAGTACTTGCGGTTGGGCAGTGCTTCCTTGGCCTGCTCCTGGGTGAAGGTGGTCTCCTCGGTCTCGATCCGAGGCGCCACCTGCTCGCCAGCGTGCACCTTCTTGGCCAGGTCCATCAGCTGCGGGCCGAGCAGCGGGCTGCACTCCGCGATGAAGTTGAACTTCCCGTCGGCGAGAGCCTGCATGCCGTCCTTGACAGCGTCGACAGTGATGATGGTGATGTCCTTGCCGGGCACCTTGCCGGCAGCGGTGATCGCCTCGAGTGCGCCCAGGCCCATGTCGTCGTTGTGCGCGAACAACACGTCGATCTTCGGGTTGGCCTTGAGGAACTGCTCCATGACCTGCTTGCCGCCCGCGCGGGTGAAGTCACCCGGCTGGGAGGCGATGACCTTCAGGTTCGGGTTGGCGGCGATGGCCTCGGCGAAGCCCTTCTTGCGGTCGTTCGCCGGCGCCGCACCGGTGTTGCCCTGCAACTCGACGATGTTCACCGGGCCCGAGGCGGTCTTCTTCTGCTCGACCAGCCACTCACCCGCGAGCCGGCCCTCCTTGACGAAGTCCGAGCCGAGGAAGGTCTTGTACAGGCTCTTGTCGGCCGAGTCCACCGAGCGGTCGGTCAGGATGACCGGGATGTCGGCGTCCTTGGCCTCCTTGAGCACGGTGTCCCACCCGGACTCCACCACCGGCGAGAAGGCGATCACGTCGACCTTCTGCTGGATGTAGTTGCGGATCGCCTTGATCTGGTTTTCCTGCTTCTGCTGAGCGTCGTCGAACTTCAGCTCGATCCCGGCCGCAGCGGCGGCATCCTTGATCGAGGTGGTGTTCGCGGTACGCCAGCCGCTCTCCGCACCGACCTGGGAGAAGCCCATCGTGATCTTGCCGTCGTCCTTGGAACCGCCGCCGCCGGTGTCGCTGTTGCCGCAGGCCGCCACGCCGCCGACGAGCAGCACGCTGGCGAGGACCGCGGCAGCGCGCCACGGAGCGGACTGCGTTCGCATCTTTCTCATCGGATCTCCTTGGCTCATGTGGTGGGAAACCGCGCCAACCGCCGAGGTGCGAAAGAGCGGCGTACGCGGGTGGTGCGTACTGGTGCGTGCTGGTGCGTCGGTGGTGCTTCGGTGGTGCAGACCAGCGGGCTTCGGCCTGGCCGAATGGTCAGGAACCCGCGGGTGCGACTGGTTGTTGACCGTAGACGTTCTGGTAACGGTCATAAAGAGCATCGATGTCTGCCTGCGCCATCGGCACGGGCTGCCCCAGTGCGCGGGCCAGATGCGCGGTACGGGCCACGTCCTCGCACATGACCGCGGCCTTGACCGCGGCGCGGGCGTCGCGCCCGATGGTGAAGACGCCGTGGTTCTGCATCAGCACCGCAGGCGAGCGGTGACCGGCCAGCGTGGCGACGATGCCCTTGCCGATGTCGTCACCGCCGATCAGAGCGAATGGACCGATCGGAATCTCCCCGCCGAACTCGTCGGCCTGGGCGGTGAGGTGGCACGGGATCGCTTCGCCGCAGGCGGCCCAGGCGGTGGCGTACGAGCTGTGCGTGTGCACGACCCCACCGACCTCGGGCATGGCCCGGTAGACGTAGGCGTGCGCGGCGGTGTCACTGGACGGGGCGAAGTCGCCCTCGACGAGAGCGCCGTCGAGGTCACACACCACCATGTTGTCCGCGGTGAGGTCGTCGTAGCTGACGCCGCTCGGCTTGATCACCAGGAGGTCCTGGCCGGGAACCCGCGCGGAGACGTTGCCGGACGTCCAGGCGACCAGGCCGTACCGGGTCAGCTCGGAGTGCAGGCGTGCGACGGTCTCGCGCAGCTCACGGATCTGTCGGGTCACCTCAGTGCTCATGCGACCACCTCCAACGCGGCCTCGGGTGCGGCCGCAGCGGTTCCGGCTGCCGCGTTGCGGATAGCCCGCAGGCGCAGCATGACGTCGTTGCCGCCGCGACCGAAGTGGTCGTGCAGCGTCCGGTACTCGGCGTAGAGGGCGTCGTAGGCGCGCGCCCGCTCGGGATCCGGTCGGTACACGGCCTCGTGCACCCGACCCATCGCCTGCGACGCCTCGTGGACCGAGGGGAACTCGCCAGCTGCCACGGCGGCGTGTATCGCCGATCCCAGCGCCGGCCCCTGCGTCGAGGCGATGATGTTCAGTGGCCGCTTGGTCACGTCGGCGTAGATCTGCATCAGCAGCGCGTTGTTGGTGAGGCCGCCGGCGATCACGAGGTCGTTCACCGCGACTCCGGCCTCGACGAACGCCTCGATGATCATCCGAGTGCCGTACGCGGTGGATTCCAGCAGCGCCCGGTAGATGTCCTGCGGCCGGGTGGCCAGGGTCATTCCGACGATCATCCCGCTGAGGTCGTGGTTGACCAGCAGTGAGCGGTTGCCGTTCCACCAGTCCAGGGCGATCAGACCGTGCGCGCCGACCGGCTGGCTCGCGGCCAGCTCGGTGAGGCGTTCGTGCGAGTCGACGCCGGCCGGAGCCGCGTGCTCGACGAACCAGCCGAAGATGTCGCCGACACCGCTCTGCCCGGCCTCGTAACCCCACGCGCCGGGGCTGATGCCGCCGTCCACGACACCGCACATCCCGGCAACCTCGGCGACCTGGGCGCCGTTGACCACGTGACAGGTCGAGGTGCCCATGATGGCGACGAGCCGGCCGGGCTCCACGGCCTGCGCGGACGCCGCGGTGACGTGCGCGTCGACATTGCCGACGGCGACCGCGATCCCCTCCGGCAGGCCGGTCCAGGCGGCGGCCCGCGCGGTGAGCGAGCCGGCCCGGGCGCCCAGGGGCAGCAACGGACCGTCCAGCTTGGTCACGAAGTCGCTGAACCCGGGATTGAGCGCGGCCAGGAAGTCCTCACTGGGGTACTGACCGTCCTGAAGGATGCCCTTGTAACCGGCCGTGCAGACGTTGCGGGTCTCGGTGCCGCAGAGCTGCCAGACGATCCAGTCGGCCGCCTCGATGAACCGCTCGGCACGGTGGTAGACCTCGGGGTCCTCCTCCAGCATCTGGAGCCCCTTGGCGTACTGCCACTCGGCGGAGATCTTGCCGCCGTACCGGCCGATCCACGGCTCGGCCCGCTCGTGGGCCAGCGCGTTGATCCGGTCGGCGTGCGTCTGCGCCGCGTGGTGCTTCCACAGCTTGACCCAGGCGTGCGGCCGGTCGCGCAGCTCGGGATCCTCGCAGAGCGGGATGCCGTCGGCGGTCGTCGGCAGCACCGTGCAGGCGGTGAAGTCGATGCCGATGCCGACGATCGCGGCCGGATCCACCCCTGCGGCGGACACCGCCGCCGGGACGGCGTACCGCAACACGTCGCGGTAGTCCTCCGGGTTCTGCAGGGCCCAGTCCGGGGGAAGCGGTCGACCTCCCGGAAGCGCCGTGCTGATCACTGCGTCGCCGTACTCGTGCACCGCGGTCCCCAACTCGGCACCATCACCGACACGGACCACCAGAGCGCGCCCGGACAGGGTGCCGTAGTCGACACCGACGACATAGCGGTCGCCTGCTCCGTCCACACGGTTCATGTTCACCTCCACCGTTAACGGGGATAGTGTTAACGCTCACATCCAGCCTCGTCAAGACATCTACCCGCAACAGCTCCGTAACGGAACGCCGAAGGCGGGCCGACTCGGGAGGGTCGATAACGGACCGGCGCAAAAGGTGCGAATCCGGTGTCGGGCCTCTCCTCTGCACTCCGGGCGGGATTGCCTCGCGGACCGGCCCCCGCCCGGATGCCTCTCGGCGGGCCGGACGACAAGGTCCCACCCTCCGCCACCACGAGACGGCCGTCCGACGGCGACCGCGTGCCGCTCGCCGATGATGTTGGCGATAACATCATCGAGGCTTCGCGATCTCTTGATCAGATCTATGGAACCGGAGCCGACGGTCGCGCGGGCTCATCGGCGAGCGCCCCGGCGGGCGACCGGCGCATCTCGCGGTGGCACACCTGGCCGGTGTTATCGATAACATTCGACGTTTCAGTGATGACTGCGTCGGTCGCATGCCCGCGGGTCGGACGGACGGCTCACGATCGGCCTCCCGCGCCCGGCGCCGTGGCGCGACGCGGGCAGTGGCGTGGCCACGTCGTGCGGCCTGGTAGATCCACTCGCGTTCATTGAAATCGGGGGGTCCGAGGCGTGGCGACAGGCCGAATTCATGAAACCCCAGTCGATCAAGCCTTTGCGACGCCGCCAGCCCTGCACCACCTCGACCCCGTCCCGCGCGACATGGACAGCCGGCGGCTCGGCCCAGTGGGCCGAGCCGCCGGCTGTCCGTCGCGATGGCGGGGACATCGGGCGCCGGTCAGGATCAGGTCGCTCGACTGCGGTTGTAGAGGGTCTTGGCCCAGAGGAAGGAGAGCGCGCTGATGACGACGCACCAGATCACCGCGATGATCCCGTTGGCGCCGATCCCGGTGCCGAGGAGCAGGCCGCGGAGGGTTTCCATGACGGGCGTGAAGGGCTGGTAGTCGGCGAACCACCGGACCGCTGTGGGCATGGAGTCGGTAGGGACGAACCCGCTGCCGAGGAACGGCAGGAGGATCAGTGGCATGGGCAGGTTGCTGGCCGTCTCGACACTGTCGCTGACCAGGCCGAGGGCGACCGACAGCCAGGTCAGCGCAAAGGTGATCATGGAGAGGACGCCGATGGCGGCGAGCCACTCGACCGGGTTGGCCGTGGGCCGGAACCCGACGAGCAGCGCCACACCGGTGACGGCCGCGAGGCTGAGCAGGGTCTGGACCAGGCTGCCCAGGACGTGTCCGGTGAGGACCGACGGTCGGAAGATCGCCATCGTTCGGAACCGGGCGATGATGCCCTCGGTCATGTCCATCGCGACCGAGATGGCGGTGCCCTGCGCCGCGCTGGCCACGGTGATGAGCAGGATGCCCGGCGTGACGTAGTTGGCGTACTGGGAACGGTCGCCGGTCGGCCCGAGGCCGGCACCGAGCGTGCCACCGAAGACGTAGACGAAGAGCAGCAGGACGATGACCGGCACGCCGACGAGCAGCAGGGTCATCGACGGGTAGCGCCGCATGTGCAGGAGGTTGCGCCGCAGCATCGTGCTCGAGTCACGGACGGCGAGGGAGAGGGTGCTCATCGCGCTGGAGCCCTTTCGTGGTCGGGGCGGCCGGCGCGGGTGTCCGGCTGGCCGGTGAGGGTGAGGAAGACGTCGTCGAGATCGGGGGTGTGCACGGAGAGCCCGGCCACGGTGATGGAGGCGCGATCGAGCTGGTCGAGCAGGGACCGCAGCGTTCCGACCCCGCCGTCACTCGGCACCTGGAGGGTGAGCGCGGCGTCGTCGCGGGTGGCGGCGGCGAACGCGCGGGCCGCCGAGTCGAGCCCTTCCTGATCGGCGAACTGGAGTACGACGTGGCCGCCCGGGATGAGCCGCTTGAGTTCGCGCGGCGTGCCCTCGGCGATCAGCCGGCCGTGGTCGAGGAAGGCGACGCGGTCGGCGAGATGGTCGGCCTCCTCCAGGTACTGCGTGGTGAGCAGGATGGTGACGCCCTCGGCGACGAGGTTGCGGATGATCTGCCACATGGCCCGGCGGCTGCGCGGGTCGAGGCCGGTGGTCGGCTCGTCGAGGAAGATGACGCGGGGCTCACCGACCAGGGTCATCGCGAGGTCGAGCCGTCGGCGCATGCCGCCGGAGTACGTCGACACCGGTTTGCCCGCCGCCTCCACCAGGTCGAACTGGTCGAGCAGGTCGGCGATCCGTCGCCGGCCGGCCGCCTTGTCCAGGTGACACAGGTCGGCCATCAGGCTCAGGTTCTCTCGACCGGTGAGCAGGTTGTCGACGGCGGAGAACTGGCCGGTGACGCCGATCAGTTCGCGTACGGCGTTGGGCTCTCGGGCCAGGTCGTGGCCGAAGACGCGGGCGTTGCCGCCGTCGGCGTTGATCAGCGTGGAGAGGATCTGCACGGTGGTGGTCTTGCCGGCACCGTTGGGGCCGAGCAACGCGAAGATCGTTCCCTCGGTGATCATGAGGTCGATGCCGTCCAGCACGACCTTGTCGCCGTAGGACTTCCGCAGGTCGGTGGCGACGATTGCGGGTTTCGTGGAGCTGGTCATGGTCTCCTCTTTGCGGTCTGTGTGGCAGCGGATCAGGCGCGGCGGATCATGATGTCGCCGTAGGCGGTGTTCGCCCGGACCTCGACCGTCTCGTCGGTCTGCGCCGGGCTGTCGGCGGTTTCCAGGGCGTTGTGTACGCGGCCGTGCTTGGAACTGACGTCGAGCCAGGCGGCGGTCCCCCGACGGATGCCGACCTCGATGGCCCCGTACGAGGTGTTCAGGTCGATCGATCCCCGTGCGACCTCGCCCAGCCGGAGGTTGCCGTAGGCGGTGCGTGCCGTCACCGAGGCCGTCGACGTGTCGAGGGTGATGTCGCCGTAGGCGGTGTTGACCCGCACGTCGCCGCCGCTGCGGCCGATCCAGCAGTCGCCGGAGGAGTTCTTGATCTCGGCGGTGCCGTCGACAGCACCGATGCGCACCTTGCCGGACGAAGCCTTCACCCGGGCGTCACCGGCGACGCGCTCCACGGCGATCTCACCGTGGCTGCTGTCGATGTCCAGCGGGCCGGTCTCGTCGAGCCGGACCCCACTTCCGGTCTTGATCCGGCACTCGCCGAGCCGGCCCTCGCAGCGGAATGCCGCCCACGAGGACTCTGCGTGCACCCGCGACCCGGTCGGCAACTCGATCAGGACGTCAACCGACGGGCCGGGGCCGAAGCCGTAGCGGCGCCAACTCTTCGACACCCTGATCAGCAATTTTCCGGCGGCGTACTCGACGGTGCACTGTTCGGCGGTGCTCACGTCGGCCCTGCTCGACGGGTCGCGGGGCCGCACCGTCACCACCGTGTCGGTGCGGTCGGTCGCGCTGATCCAGACATCCCCGACGGGCAGCTCGATCTGGACGGAGATGGGCTCTGGCGTTTCGAAAACAGGCATGGTGGTCTCCCGAAAGGTGGTCGGTGAATGTCGCCGCTGGTCAGCGGCGCGAAAACGAAGGGGTACGGAGGGTCAGCGGGCCCAGCCGGTGAAGTGCTGCCCGGAGCGCGGTTCCACCCGCCGGGGTGGACGACGTTCGGTGTCGCCCGCCCCGATGGCACCGGCGACGGCTCGCACCAGCCAGGCATTGACCGACAGCCCGGCTCGCCCGGCGGCCTCCTCGACGCTGGCCTTCAGGTGGTCGGGGAGCCGGAGGTTGATCCGTGAGGTGCCGCCGTCGTCGCCGTCCGGTGGGAGCACCGGCGCAGGGGGTGCCTGCGGCCCGGTGGCCTCGCTCGGCTCGTCGAGCGGCGGGCTGGCCGGGGTGACCACGAAGTCAGGCTCGCGCCCACGCAGCCGGACGTGCACCGAGCCGGGTGCCAGATCGCGGGTGATCTCGTCGGCTGCGTCGGACAGCGCCTCCAGCAGGGTGAGTCGGGTAGCGGCCTCCAGTTGGGCGAAGAGCCGCTCGGCCAGCGCGCGGCCGTCCGCGTCGACGCCCTCCGCAGCCACGGCGAACTCGTCACGCAGGTTCTCGACGTATGACCTCAGCTCCATGGCACCATCATGGCACCACTTTGGCTCAACATGCAATACCTATGGCTCAGGGTGATGCCATTGGCTCCGTCACGCTCCGGCCGGCGGGCGCTCAGAGGCCACCGAACGAGCGCCTGACCAGGCGATTCGCGTCTTCCTGGCTCAGCCCTATGGCCACCAGAAGGTCGCTGACCGTCGTACGAACCTGCGCCACCACCACCGCACCGGAGAAGCCGACGCCCTCCCGGTAGGCGTGACCGGCCGTCTCGACCGCCAACAGTGCCTGCTTGCGCGCCCGGTCCGGCTCGTCACCCGCGGCGAACTGCCGCTTGAGCAGCCGGACGGCCTCGGCGAGATCGGCCACCGCCCTGGGCAGCGGCTCCGGGACCGGTTCGCGGTCCTCGATCAGCGTCACCGAGCGACGGATCAACGTTCCGCTGTTGCGCATCGCCCGGTCGATCGGCTCCGCCGCCTGCGCGTAGCGGCCCACCGGCCCGCGTCGCTGGTGCCAGTGCACCGGTGACAGGGTGCTGGCCTCCCGGGCGCCCTGGGTCGCCTCGACGAACGCCTTCAGCGGGCCCTTGTTCTGCCGCAGCTCGCTGCGGGCGGTACGCGCGCGAGCGGCATCACGCTCGGCCAGGGCGTCGGCGGTGGCGTCGAGCTGGGCGGCCAGGAGATCCAATGCCGGGCGCGCGGCCCGGTTGAGCACCCGCAGCGGGTTCAGCGGCAGCAGCACGGCGGTGACCAGCAGCGCCACCCCTCCCCCGATGAGCGCGTCCACGAACCGGGGAACCTCCAGGTCGCGGATCGACGGGCTGAGCGTGGCGATGAGCACCGCCGTCGCGCCGGCCTGGATCACCACCGCGGCACTGCCCGAGAGGAACAACGCGACCATGATCGCCAGCACGACGATCAGGGAGAGCTGCCACCAGCCGGTGCCGATCACCAGGAGCAGCAGATCGCCGATCAGCACCCCGACGGTGACGCCGAGGATCAGCTCGACGGTGCGACGCAGCCGTTGACCGAGGGACGCGGCGAGGGTCGAGACGGCGGAGATCGGCGCGAACACCGGCTGCGACACGTGCAGCAGCTCGTGCGCCACGAACCAGGACAGCGCCGCGGCCAACCCGGCCTGCAGGGCGAGGCCGCCGACGGCGCGTACCCGACGGAACCGCTCCCGCACCGTGTCCAGCGCACGGTCCAGCAGCCGGGCCACGGTGTTCGCCAGGCCGCTGTGGGCGGTGTCCCCGGCACGTGCCGGAACGCCACCGTCCGCTCCGCGCCGACCGGCAGCGACCATGGCGGCACCTACCCCGCCCTGGTCGGATCAATCCCCTCCCCCGCCGATCGATCGGCGCCAGCGAGCAGGCGCGCGACGGCCGGGCCGACGGTAGGCTCCACCACCGTGACGTTCGCTCGGCTGATCGACGAGCACCGCGACGAGCTGACCGCCCACTGCTACCGGATGCTCGGTTCCTTCCACGACGCCGAGGACGCGGTGCAGGAGACGCTGACGCGGGCCTGGCAGAACCAACACCGGTACGAGGATCGCGGCACTCTGCGAGCCTGGCTCTACAGGATCGCCACCAACCGGTGCCTCAGCATGATCGAGGGTCGGGGTCGCCGCCGGGAGCTGCCGACCGACCTGACCCCGGGCGCCGCCGCCGTGGCCGAGACTGCCTGGCTCGGGCCGTACCCGGACCGACGCTCCTTGCCTCCGGAACAGCGGGACCCGGCACAGCGGGTGATCGACAGCGAGCACCTGGAGCTCGCTTTCGTCGCGTCGCTGCAACACCTGCCCGGCCGACAGCGGGCCGTGCTGCTGCTGCGGGAGGTGCTCGGCTACCCCGCCGCCGAGGTGGCCGACCTGCTCGGCACCTCCACCCCGGCGGTCAACAGCGCACTGCAACGCGCCCGACGGGTCGTGGACGCGCTGCGCCCGACCGAGAGCCAGCAGGCGGAGCTGAGCAGCCTCGGCGACGACACCGTGCGCGAACTGGCACGGCGGTACGTGACCGCGTGGGAGCGGGGCGACGTCGAGGCCATCCTGGCGATGCTCACCGACGACGCCCGGTACTCGATGCCGCCGCTGCCCCGGTGGTACGAGGGCCGCGACGCCATCCGAGAGTTCCTGCTGGACGGCCCGTTGGCGGTGCGGTGGCGGTTCGTCCCGACGTACGCGAACGGGCAACTCGCCTTCGGGACGTACCTCTGGAACCCGGAAGCGTCGGTCTTCACGGCGGCGGCGCTGGACGTCGTCGCGCTGCGCGGCGACCGGATCGCCGAGGTGGTGTCGTTCCTGACCCCGGAGACGCTGACCATGTGCGGTCTGCCGACCCAACTGGATCAGGCTGAGCAGATCCGGTCGGCACACGGCGATGAGTTTGTCGCTCGGCGCGGGTTGTAGAGGTGAGAGCAACCCGACGCACGAGGGAGCACCATGGCCGACGACGAGACACAGATCCGCGAACTGATCGAGCGGTGGGCGCAGGCGGTCCATGCCGGTGACCTGCCCGCTGTCCTCGCCTGCCACTCCGCGGACATCGTCATGTACGACGTACCCCCGCCGCATGACGGGGTCCGGGGCATCGAGGCGTACGAGGGGACCTGGCCCGACTTCTTCCGGTGGCAGGCGTCGGGGGCCGTCTTCGAGCTGACCAGCCTCGACATCACCGCTGGCGACACCGTCGCCTACGCCAACGCGCTGCTGCGCTGCGGCACCCCCGAGGACCTCGCCAGGCGGCCCGAGCTTCTGCTGCGCCTGACTCTCGGGCTGCGCAAGGAGAACGGCTCGTGGGTCGTGGCGCACGAGCACCACTCGTTCGCCGACGACAGCGGCGCCGCCGACCGCGAGACCTCCGAGCGGGAGGTGCGGTCACTGCACGAGCGCTGGTACGAGGCCACCGAGGCGAAGGATCTCGACGGGATCGTGGAGCCCGTCGCCGCGACCGTCGTGTCGTACGAGCACGAACTGCCGCTGGAGTACGTCGGCCGCGACGAGGTTCGCGAGGTCTGCGCCAACGGCCTCGACGCCAGCACCGGCACCGTCACCTGGACCGTTCCGGACCTGGCGGTCATCGCCCGCGACGACCTGGCCGTGTCGTGGGGCCTCAACCGGATGGCCGCGCAGCAGCCGGACGGCACCACGATCGTGAGCTGGTCGCGGGGCACCCGCGTCTTCCAGCGGGCCGGTCGGGGCTGGGAGATGATCCACCAGCACGTGTCGTTCCCCTTCGACCCGAAAACCGGGCAGGCGAGGACGGACCTGACACCCGACCGGGAGCACTGAGCCTCGCCAACGGTCACCGACCCGCTCCCGTCAGCTCGTGCGGTTGAGGCCGTCCGCATCGGGTAGACGGGGCTGCCGAGCGCCTCGGGGGGGTCGTCGCATGGATCAGCGCGGTTGAGCGGGTCGGACATCCCCCGCGATGTCGTGGAGCTGCGGGTGCACGGCGTCTCGGGCGCGAGCGCCGCACAGGTGCTCGACCTTCAGCTGACGGCGCAGGTCGCGGGTGACCGCAGCGGTGGCTTCTACCGGCCGCGGCCCCGGTGCGAGGACAGCACCGGCGCGCACGGGGTGACGCTGGAGGCGTACCGCTGGGGTGACCTGCCGTCCGGGACCGTGGCCCGCACCCTGGCCGTGGTCTTCCTGCTGCCCTTCATGCTGGTCAACGTCGCGATCTGGATGCGCCCGGCGAACCCTGGCTCCGAGGCGGTGGTCAAGTCGCTGTGCCGGCTGCTGGCGCTCACACTCACCGTGCTGTACGTGCTCGCCATCGCCGGCGTCGCAGTGGATCTGGTCGGCTGGAAATGCCTCTCCTCGCCGCGCTGCCTGGCCGGGCGCAGCTGGTTGTCCTGGCTGAGCGGACGACCGGTCGGACTGCGACTGGCGGTCCTCGCGCTGGTCCCGGCCGCCGCGATCGGCCTGATCTGGCGGATCAGCAACCGCCCGGGTCGAACGTTCGAGGCGTTTCGCGCACCCGATCGGGAGTTCTCCGGGTCGCGGCTCGGCACCGTTGGTCAGTGGGACGCCGAGCCGCTGGTGGGCCGGCTGCGCTCCATCCACGTCGCCGCCGCGTTCGCGACGCTGGACCTCACCCTGCTCCTGGCCCGGGCCGCGAGCGGCGCCACGGCGATCACGATCACGCTGACGGTCGTCACCGGAGTGGTCCTGGTGGGCTGCGCGGTGCTGCTCTGCACACCACCGTTGATCGACCGGGCCGCCGGGGACCAGCGGCTCGACCGGGTCACCCGTACGCTGCGGACCGTCGCCGTCGTCCTGACCGTCGTCGTCCTGGCTCACCTGGCGACCGGTCCACCGCAGTGGCACGAGGGGCACGGACTGCCCGGGTACGAGACGCACCTGGCCGGGTTGTTCGTCGCACAGACGGCGCTGCTGGCCGCTCTGGGCGTGGTGCTGCTCTGCCGCCGGAATCGCGGCGCCACCCCGCTGTTCGGGCTGGGCGCCCTCGTGGTCGCGGCCACCGGGATCAGCCTGGCGGTGGCGTACTCAGCGGAGTTGGTCTACCGGGTGGCGGACTTCCTCGATCGCGACGTGCCGACCGGAGAGGGCATCGCGACCGGCCCGCCTCGGGCGTACACCTGGGCGATCTACGGCTTCTTCCGGGCGCTGCTGGCCACCCTGATCGTCGCCGGCCTCGTCATCGTGCTCTCCCGGCGCAGTCGGCGCCGAGCCGCGGCGGCGATCGTCGCCCACGACTACCCGGACGCCCCAGCCGAGGCCGGGCCGCGGCTGCGGCAGGTCCGGGACGCGATCGCCCGGGCTCGCTTCACCGAGAAACTGGTGCCGCTGGCCGTGCTCTACGGCTGTCTGACCGGACTCGCCACGGCAACCACCACCGTCGGCCTGCTGGGGCAGTTCCCGGACGACGTCATCGAGCGGAACCTCGGTCTGCCCGCGGACTCGGTCATCTTCGGCATCGCGTTCGGCAGCTGGGTGATCGCGGCGATCATCCTCGGCCTGCTCGTCGGGGGCATCTTCGCCTACCGGACCGTGCCGTTCCGTCGGCACATCGGTGTCCTCTGGGACCTCGGCACCTTCTGGCCTCGGGCCGCCCACCCGTTCGCGCCACCCTGCTATTCCGAGCGGGCCGTGCCGGAGTTGGCCCGCCGCATCACGTACCTCGTCGAGCGCGGCGACGCGGTGCTGCTCACCGGGCACAGCCACGGCTCGGTCCTGCTCGCCGCGACGGTGCTCCAGTTGCCGCCGCACGTCGGCGGCCGGGTCGCTCTGCTCACCCACGGGTCACCGCTGCGCCGCCTCTACGCGCGGCTCTTCCCCGCGTACGTCGACGACGCGGCGCTGCACGAGATCGGCCACCGGGTTGGTTGGCGGTGGGTGAACCTGTGGAGTGACGCCGACCCCATCGGCGGCTGGATCTTCTCCGCTCACCGGCCGCACGCGCCGGCCGGCGCCAGCGGCCCGGCCGCCGCCGTGGATCGCCGGTATCGCGACCCTCGCGACGTGGTGACGCCGCCCAGCGACAGCGTCCCCCCACCCATCCAGGGACACTGGCCGGGCGAGTCCGACCAGCACTTCACCGAGGTGGTCCGGGAGTTGGTGCAGCGTCTCGGGCGAGCCGATCCGCCAGACACCCCGACGTAGCGTCAGCGACCGCCGGCCGTCCGGGCACGCCAGTCGTCGAGACGCGTACCGGCAATGCGGGCGCCGTCGGTGGGAACGAGGGAGCGTTCGCCCAGCTTGGCGCCGAAGTAGCGGGCGTCGGGGTCGGCCACCACCGAACGAGGGTCCTGCCGGGCGGCGAGCATCGACCGGCCCAGCTCGTCGAGACGGAACTGCTCCGGGCCGGCGACCTCGACCACGGCGTTGGTCGGCGCCGCGACCACGGCCTCGGCCACCGCGGCCGCGACGTCGTCCGCGGCCATCGGCTGGATGAGCACCGGCGCGAGGTGCACGGTGTCACCGTCCGTGCCGGCGTCGATGATGCCCTGGAGGAACTCGAAGAACTGGGTGGCGTGCACGATCGAGTACGGGGTTCCGGACGCGACGATGAGCTTCTCCTGGGCGACCTTCGCCCGCATGTAACCGCTGTCCGGGATCCGGTCACAACCGACGATGGAGAGCGCGACGTAGTGGCCCACCCCTGCGTCCGACGCGGCGGCGAGGAGCGTCCGGGTGGACGTCTCGAAGAACTCCAGCACGGCCTTGTCCTCGAACGACGGCGAGTTCGACACGTCCACGACGACCTCGGCGCCGGTGAGCACGTCGGCGACTCCCTCGCCGGTCAGTGTGTTCACGCCGGTCTTCGGCGAAGCCGGCACCGCCTCGTGGCCCTGTCCGGCGAGGCTGTCCACGAGCTTGGAACCGATGAGGCCGCTGCCTCCGATGACGACGATCTTCATGGTCGTACCACATCCTGTCTGCACCTGGTCGAATCGTGCTGTCAACCAGTAAGACGGAAAGCGTGCGCCGATGCAGGACAATCGCGGGAGAACTGTTCCACCCGCTCCCGGAGGTCGACGTGGCTACGGTGTCCCACCCGGTGTTCGCCCGGGTCTACGAGCGGCTCAGCGTCGCCATGGACCGTGCTGGCACGGCGGAGTTCCGACGGGACCTGGTCGCCGGTCTGTCCGGCCGGGTGATCGAGGTCGGCGCGGGCAACGGGCGGATGTTCTCCCACTACCCGCCGGGGGTGAGCGAGGTCGTCGCGGTCGAGCCGGAACGCCGGCTACGGGCCGCTGCTGAGCGCGCGGCACCGACCGCGCCGGTTCGGATCACTGTCGTCGACGGCCTGGCCGAGAGCCTGCCCGCCCGCGACGGCGAGTTCGACGCGGCGGTGGTCGCGTTGGTGTTGTGCACCGTGCCCGATCAGGCCGACGCGCTGGCCGAGATCGGCCGGACGCTGCGCCCCGGTGGCGAGCTGCGGTTCTTCGAGCACGTCGCCGCGGACGAGGCCAGCAGGCTGCACCGGACCCAGCGGCTGCTCGACGCGACACTGTGGCCGAAGCTGTTTGCCGGCTGCCACACCGGCCGGGACACCATCGCCGCGATCACGGGCGCAGGGTTCGTGATCGAGGAGCTGCGCCGGTTCCATTTTCCGGCTGGCAGCAACAGCCCGTCCTCGCCCTGCGTACACGGGCGCGCGACCTGGCCGGCAGCCCGATAGTGGAGGTGGCCGACCCGCTGCCCTGAGATCAGGCGGCGCGAGGCCGACGCGGCACGGGTCGTCGTGGCAGTGGGCCGGGGCGCAAACGCGAGGCCGTCGAACGCGAACGTGAGAACCGATCCTCTTTGTACGGACGACTACGGTCGATTATTCCGTTTTGCGGGCATTCACTCGGCCTGCGTGATGTGGTGGTCAGCGCCGCTTGTCGGTGCCATATCGGCCGTAACGCGCGCAGGACGCGGGCTCACGAGACGCGTTCCGCGAGTAGTACCCACGGAGGATGCTCAGTGACAGTGAAACCGAGACTCGGCCTACGGCGGCGGGTGGTGTTGCCGGCGCTCGCGGCCGGAGCCGCCGCGACAGTGGCGGCCAGCCTACTGCTCTTCAGCTCGACTGCCGCCAGCGCGCAGGAAGCGCCGGTGAACCTCGGGACGGCGGCGAACTTCTCCGTCCTGGCCGGGGCCGAGCCCACCAACACCGGCCCCAGCTTCCTGGCGCAGAGCCTCGGGCGGTTCCCAGGAAACACCGCGGCCGGCTTCGAAACGGCGACCATCGGCGGCGAGATCCACCTCGGCGACGCGGTCGCTCTCCAGGCCCAGAGCGACCTGACCATCGCCTTCAACGACGCCGCCGGTCGGACTCCGTTCACCAACCTGCCCGCGGAACTCGGCGGCAACACGCTCAACGAAGGGGTCTACCGGATCGGGGCAGCCCAGCTCACGGGACCGTTGACCCTCAACGGGCAGGGCGACCCGTCGGCCGTGTTCATCTTCCAGGTCGACTCCTCATTGACGACGGCGTCGAACAGCAGCGTCGTGCTGATCAACGGCGCTTCGGCCTGCAACGTGTTCTGGAAGATCGGCAGCTCGGCGACGATCGGCACGGGGACGACCTTCGTCGGCACCATCATGGCGCAGGCGGCGATCACGATGGCCACGGGCGCGACCCTCCAGGGCCGCGCGCTGGCACGAACCGAGGCGGTCACCCTCGACACCAACGTCATCACCGCACCGGTGTGTGCGGGACCGACCGGTCCGCCCGGACCCACCGGCCCGCCCGGACCAACTGGCCCCGCCGGCCCGTCCGGCCCGCCCGGCAGCCCCGGCGCACCCGGCAGCCCCGGCGCACCCGGTTCTCCTGGCGCACCCGGTAGCCCCGGAGCACCCGGCAGCCCCGGAGCACCCGGAGCACCCGGAGCACCCGGTAGCCCTGGAGCACCCGGCAGCCCCGGAGCGCCGGGCAGCCCTGGAGCACCCGGCAGCCCCGGAGCGCCGGGCAGCCCTGGAGCACCCGGCAGCCCCGGAGCGCCGGGCAGCCCCGGAGCGCCGGGCAGCCCTGGTGGCAAGCGCCCCATCCTGCCGGTGACCGGCGGCAGTGTGGTCCCGGCCATGACGGGCATCGGAAGTGTGATGGTCGTGCTGGGCACGTTCGCGTTCTTCCTCGCGCGGCGTCGACGTCAGGAGTCCTGATCGGTGGTCCGGCCGGTGAACTGCCGGCCGGACCACTCCAGGCACTGTCATCCCGTTCGTCGTCGGCCCACTCCCGATCAGGGGTGGGCCGACGACGGGTGTGGCGGACGGTGCCCGCGAACATGTCAGGCAGAGTTCCGGTCGACACCCCGGCGCGGCAGGCCGGCCAGCCAGTCGTCCAGTTCCGCCGGGGAGCGCAGCAACACCACGGGCGGCACGGACACGTCGCTCCGCCAGGCCCGCATCCGCCGTCGCGTCCGACCGAACGCGGTGGCGTGCCACAGCAGGATCGAGTCCCCGGACAGCACACTGCCCAACGACTCACGGTTGCCGTTGCAGATCTCCTCACCCGTCGCCACCCGACGTACGGTGCGCTGCAGCAGCTGCCAGAACGAGCGCCACCGTGGATAGTCCAGGCCGACGACCAGGTCGGCACGGGCCAGCGGAACGTCCCGCCAGCCGTGGTACGCCCCGTCGATGATCCAGCGGTCCCGTCGGCAGACCTCCTCGATCCTGCTGCGCTGCTGGGCGACGGGCACCTCGACCCAGCCTGGCTGCCAGACCAGGTCGTCCACCGGATACCAGGGCAACCCGAGGTGGTCGGCCAACCGCGCCGCGAGGGTGGACTTGCCGGAGCCGTACACGCCGTAGATCAGGATGCGACGCGGTGCGCTCATCGCGGCAGCGTACGACGTGAAGGAAAATCGTTTGTCGTACCCGGCGCGCTCGGCGAGAGTGGCGTCCATGACGTACTGACGGACTCCCTCCCCCGCTCCGCCCCGGTGACGCCTCCCGGCGGTGTGACGTCGTCCGTTTCCACCTTCTCAGCGAGAAGTGAGTACCCCTTGTCTGAGCACCACCCCCCTCGAATTTCCACGCCCTCCCCCACCTGTGCGTCCGTCGCGGTGTTCGCGTCGGCCGCGAGTTGGATCGAGTCCGCTGCGCTCGCGCAGTGTCAGCAGGTGGCCGCCCTCGACGGCATGGTCCACGTTGCCGCGATGCCGGACCTGCACCCGGGCAAGGGCGCCCCCATCGGCGCGGCCATGGCGTCGACGGTGCTGTACCCGTTCCTGGTCGGATCGGACATCGGCTGCGGCATCGCCGTGTTCCCCATCAAGCTCAAGCGGGCCGTACCGGAGCGGCTGGCCTCCCGGTTCCCCGACCTCGACCGCGCCCTGGACCCGGAGCGGGACGCCGACGACCCGGCCTGGGCCGTCGTTCAGGGCGACGTCCCGGCCGGTCACCTCGATGGCCTGGGGACCGTCGGCCGAGGCAACCACTTCGTCGAGCTGGCCCGTGTCGGCGCCGTCCTCGACCCGGGTCACGCGAGTCGGCTCGGGCTCGACGCCGGCGATCTCGTGCTGGTCGTACACAGTGGTTCGCGCGGTCTGGGCGAGCGGATCCTGCGGGCGCACACCGAGGCCCACGGCGCCGGTGCCGCCCCCGACCCCGCGGCCTACCTGGCGCGGCACGACGACGCTGTGCGCTGGGGTTCGCTCAACCGCCGGGTGCTGGCGGCCCGGGTCGCGCACGCGTTGGGGGCCGAGCCCACCGACCCGGTCGTCGACCAGTGCCACAACCTGGTCGAGATCCGCGACGGGGTGTACCTGCATCGCAAGGGCGCGGCGCCGGGTGACGGCCGCGACGTCCTCGTCGCCGGGACGCGGGGGACGGCGTCCTACCTGGTGGCCGCCCACGCAGGCCCGGAGGCCAACCACTCCGTGGCGCACGGCGCCGGCCGCAAGATGTCACGCGCCGACGCGCTGCGCCGGGGCCGCGCCAAGCACACCGTCGAGGAGCTGCGCCGCACACCGGTGGGCTCGCTGGTGGTGTGCGGCGACCGTCAACTGCTCTTCGAGGAGGCTCCCACCGCCTACAAGCGCATCGAGCAGGTGATCGCCGACCTCGTCGAGCACCAGCTGGCCACGCCGGTGGTCACCACGATTCCCCTGGTCACCTACAAGACGCCCGACCTCGGATCCACGGCGCGGTCCGACCGGCGGGGCCACCGCGGCAGGCGAGGCGGGTCGTGAGCACGCTCCTGCTGCTGTCCGCCGGACGCGGGCCGCGGGAATGCGCCTGGGCGCTGACCCAGCTCCTGCACCGCCTCAACGCCGACGGCAGCCGGCGAGGTCTGACCATACGGCAGGTCAAGGCCGTGCCCGGTGACCGGGCCGGCACCTACCGGTCGGTGCTCATCGAGATCTCCGGCGTCGACGCGGAGACGTTCGCCGGGTCGTGGACCGGGACACTCTGCTGGCAGGCCCCCAGCCCCTACCGGACGAGCGTCGGTCGGAAGAACTGGTACGTCACCGCCCAGCCGCCCCGCCTCGACGCCGCGCCGACGACGTTCTCGGAGGCGGATGTCGACATCGTCGCCTGTCGCACCGGCGGGCCCGGCGGTCAGCACCGCAACAAGGCCAGCACGGCGGTGCGGGCGACGCACCGTCCGTCGGGCATCGTCGTGGTGGTGGACGAGGAGCGGCAGTTCAGCCTCAACCGTCGGATCGCCGTGCAACTGCTGCGGCAACGCATCGAGCAGGGCGACGAGACAGCGCGGCGTGCCGTCACGACCGCGCGGTGGCGCATCCACGACGACCTGGTACGCGGCGACCCCGTGCGGGTGGAACGTCCGGAGCCGCAGCGTCCGGGCCGCCGAGGCTGACGCGCCGGGTCAGACCTCCAGCACCGCGTCCGCGAATGCCTGCGGCGCCTCCTGCGGCAGGTTGTGTCCGACACCGCCGCCGATGGTCCGGTGCTCGTAGCGGCCGGAGAACTGCTTGCCGTAGACGCTGGGCTCCAGGTGCGGTGCGCCGTTGGCATCCCCCTCCAGGGAGATGCTGGGCACAGTGATCTTCGGTTTCGCGGCCAGGCGTTTCTCCACCTCGTCGTACTGCGGCTCGCCGGCGGCGAGGGCCAGTCGCCACCGGTAGTTGTGGATGACGATGTCGACGTGGTCGGGGTTGTCGAGCGCCGCCGCGCTGCGGTCGAACGTCGCGTCGTCGAACATCCACTGCGGGGACGCGGTGTGCCAGATCAGCCTGGCGAAGTCGCGCCGGTTCCTGTCGTAGCCTTCCCGGCCGCGCTCGGTGGCGAAGTAGTACTGGTACCACCACGCCAGTTCCGCCTTCGGCGGCAGCGGCACCTTGCCCGATTCCTGGCCGTCGATCAGGTAGCCGCTCACCGAGACCAGACCCCGGCAGCGCTCGGGCCACAGCGCGGCCACGACATCCGCCGTACGCGCACCCCAGTCGAACCCGGCCAGCTTCGCGGTGTCGATGTGCAGGGCGTCCATGAGGGCGATGAGGTCGAGCCCCATGGCCGCCGGTTCACCGTTGCGCATGGTCTCGTCGGAGAGGAAGCGGGTGGTGCCGTAGCCCCGCAGGTACGGGACGACGACCCGGTGGCCGGCGTTGGTGAGCAGCGGTACGACGTCGACGAAGCTGTGGATGTCGTACGGCCAGCCGTGCAGGAGGATCACTGCGGGCCCGTCCGGCGGCCCGGCGTCCACGTAGCCCACGTTCAGGACCCCGGCGTCGACCTGCTTCACCTCGGCGAACGACCCCGCACCGGCCACCGCGATCGACCTCTCCCCGCGTCCCGAACTGCTCCGACCTGCTGGCCCTGCCGAATGTAGGGGCCGGTGACGGACCTGATGGCGCTTTGCGGCAAGGACCGCTGCACGGACGCCGAGCTGGGTAAGATGCCGGCCCGAAGTCAGCCGGACGCCTGCCACGAACGCGGGACGCGAACCGGACGACGGTGGAGGTCGTGGGGCCGTCGGGGGATGACCGTAGGGTGAGTGCATGGCTGAGCGACCCCTGACCCTGATGGCGGTGCACGCCCACCCCGACGACGAGGCGACGAGCACCGGTGGCGTGCTGGCCCGCTACGCCGCAGAGGGCATCACGACGGTGCTGGTGACCTGCACCGACGGGCGGTGCGGCGACGGCCCCGGCGGGGTCAAGCCGGGCGACCCGGGGCACGACCCGGCCGCTGTCGTGGCGATGCGCCGGGCCGAGCTGGAGGCCAGCTGCGCGGTACTGAAGGTGAGCCGCCTGGAGACCCTCGGTTACGCCGACTCGGGGATGATGGGCTGGCCGACCAACGATCAGCCCGGCGCGTTCTGGACGACGCCGGTCGCGGAGGCCGCGGGTCGGCTCGCGGAGCTGATCCGGCAGCACCAGCCGGACGTCATCGTCACGTACGACGAGAACGGTTTCTACGGCCACCCGGACCACATCCAGGCGCACCGGATCACCATGGCCGCCGTCGAGATGACCGACAGCCCGGCGAAGGTCTACTGGACCACGGTGCCGCGTACGGCGTTCGAGCAGTTCGGCCGGATCATGCAGGAGCTCGGCGTGGAGTGGTCCGAGCCGGACCCGGCGGCGGAGCCGATGCCGCAGCTCGGCCTGCCCGACGACGAGATCAGCACCTGGGTCGACACGAGCAGCTACGGCGGGCAGAAGTTCGACGCGCTGGCCACCCACGCCAGTCAGACCGAGAACATCTTCTTCCTGCAACTGGGCCGCGAGCGGTTCACCGAGCTGATGGGTGTCGAGACGTTCGTGCGGGTCCGGGACCGGACCGGCGCGCCTACCCCCGAGGACGACCTCTTCGCCGGTCTGCGCTGACTGCGCGGGTCAGCTTCCGTAACGCCACCAGGCATCGTCGGCCACCCGGTCGACGGTGCCTCGTTGCGTGGCAGCAGCACGCCCACCGGCCTCCGAAAGTTTCGCCGACACACCAGGCGATCCTCCGCAGGTCATATGACGAATTTCCGGAAGTTTTCAGCGTTGACGCCGGACATAGACGGCCCTAACGTTTCGAGCAGGTTTCCGGTCGCCGGCCGGAACTACCGGCCCCTCGCCCGGACCAGGGCGCTCGATTCCGAACCCCGCTCCCCACCCGCCCACACCGGACCCGCACCTTCTTGATCGACATTTGTCGATCAAGGGTCTGGAAAGGAAGGCACATGAAGCTGAGACAGTGGACGACCGTCGCCGTGGTTGCCGTCGCGACCGTCGCGGCGTTGAACACGGTGCCGGCCACCGCGAGCCGGCCCTACGACCCCACGGCGCAGAGCCTCGGCGCCCTCGGTCTGCGCCACGGCCTCCACGTCGGCACCGCGGTCAACATGGATGCCCTCAACGACGCCGGTGACCCGCAGTACCGCGCGCTGGCCTCCTCCGAGTTCACCTCGGTCACCGCCGAGAACGTGATGAAGTGGGAGGTCCTGGAGCCCACCCGCGGCACCTACAACTGGGCGGCGGCCGACCAGCTGGTCGAGTTCGCCAAGCGCAACCGGCAGAGCGTGCGCGGCCATGTGCTGGTCTGGCACAACCAACTGCCCGCCTGGCTGACCGCCGGTGTCGCCGACGGCTCGATCAGCAAGCAGGAGCTGCGCGAGATTCTGCGCAAGCACATCACCACCGTCGTCAACCGTTACAAGGGCAAGATCTGGCAGTGGGACGTGGTCAACGAGGCGGTCAGCGACCCGTGGGACACCCCGTCGACCCTGCACTACAAGGGCTTCTGGGCGCAGAACCTCGGGCCCGGCTACATCGCCGACTCGTTCCGCTGGGCGCGGGCCGCCGACCCGAAGGCCCTGCTGTTCTACAACGACTACAACATCGAGGCGTTCGGCTCCGGCAACCCGGCGGACGACAAGACGCAGTTCGTCTACGACATGACCAAGGGGCTGCGCGCACAGGGTGTCCCGATCGACGGCGTCGGCTCCCAGGGCCACCTGGGCACGCAGTACGGCAACTTCGACACCCTTCAGGTGACCGCCGCGCTGAAGAAGTTCAGCGGGCTCGGCGTCGCCACCGCCTTCACCGAAGTCGACGTCCGCAGTCAGATGACCGCAGGTGTCCAGGCCGGCAACTCGGAGGAGATCAACCCTCGGCTCCAGGCGTCGGCCGCCAACTTCAGCGTGCTGATGAAGGCGTGCCTCGCGGTGCGCAGCTGCCTGTCGTACACGGTCTGGGGTTTCAGCGACAGGTACTCCTGGGTGCCGGACTGGTTCGACGACCCGCCGGAGGGCCTGGCCACCATCTACGACGAGAACTACCAACCCAAGCGGGCGTACCAGGAACTGAAGTCGGACCTGATCCTCGCTGGACCGCCGTACGTCCTGCCGCGCATCACGCCCAGGCCCCGCCGCTGACCGGCGGGCCCGGCTGATCCGACGGCACGTATGCCGGCGTAGGGCCGTGTGGGGCGCGGCGGAGCCCCACACGGCCCGTACGTCACCACGGACGTCGAGGTTCGACTCACGTTCGGACGTACCGGGCGGCCATCCGGACGCCATCGGAGGACTGGTGCCGGTTCTACCGGCTTATTGATGGTGTTGGTGTCACTATGGCAGGCGTGGGAACTGCGAAAACTGCCATGCCTGCGATCTCGCCGCTCACCGGCGACCCGATCAAGCGGGCCGATGCCGAGCGGCTTGCGGGGGTGCTGAAGGCCTTCGCCGATCCGGCGCGACTCCGGCTGCTCAGCCTGATCCAGTCCGCCCCGGAGGGTGAAGCGTCCGTCAGCGACCTCACCGCGGCGCTCAACCTCTCCCAGCCGACCGTGAGTCATCACCTGCGGATCCTCACCGAGGCCGGCCTACTCGAGCGGGACAAGCGCGGGGTCTGGGCGTACTACCGCCTGGTGCCCGCCGCGATCGCGCAGATCGCCGATCTGCTGACGCCGCCTCGAAAGCGGGCCACGAAGAAGGCCCGCTGACCCGGCGGCTCCCCCGTCACATCCGCTCCAGGGTGCGGATGCCGAGCAGGTGCAGCCCCTGCCGCAGGGTCCGGGCCGTCAGCTCGGCCAACAGCAGCCGACTCTCCCGCAGCCCGTCCGGCGCGCGCAACACCGGGCAGCGCTCGTAGAACGCGTTGAACGCGGTCGCGAGCCGATGCAGGTAACCGGCGAGCTGGTGGAAGTCGAGGCTCCGCTCCACCTCGGTGACCACCGCGCCGAAGCCGAGCAACTCGACAGTCAGCGCCCGCTCCGCCGGCTGCGCGAGCACGATGGGGGCGTCCCTCCGCGCCTCCGTGCCGGCACGCCGGAACACCGACCGGATACGGGCGTACGCGTACTGGAGGTAGGGCGCGGTGTTGCCGTCCAGGGAGAGCATCCGCTCCCAGTCCAGCACGTAGTCCTTCCTCCGATCGGTGGACAGGTCGGCGTACTTGACGGCGCCGATACCGACAGCCCGCCCGATCTCGGCGGCGGCCTCTGCGTCCAGCTCCGGGTTCCTGCTCTGGGCCAGGTCGGTGGCGCGGGCGACCGCCTCCTCCAGCAGCCCGACCAGCTTCACCGACTCGCCGGTCCGGCTGCGCAGCATCCGCCCGTCGGCGCCGAGGATCGACCCGAAGCCCAGATGCTCGGCCCGGACCGGCGGGCACAGCCAACCGGCCGCCTCAGCGACGGCGAACACCATCGCGAAGTGCTGCCGCTGCGGTAACCCGACCACGTACAACAACCGGGTCGCTCCCAGCTCACCGGTGCGCTGCCGCAGCGCGGCCAGGTCGGTGGCCGGATAGCCGTACCCACCGTCGCTCTTACGCACGATCAGCGGCAACGCTTCGCCGTGCCGGCCGGTGAAACCGGGTGGGAAGACGCAGTCGGCCCCGCCGCTGGAAACCAGCAGCCCCAACCGGTCCAGGTCGTCGACGATGCCCGGAAGCAGGTCGTTGTAGGCGCTCTCGCCCCGAAAATCGTCCTCGGACAACGTCACGTCGAGCAGGTCGTACACGGTCAGGAAGTACCGCTCGGACTGCTCCACCAGCAGCCGCCACAACCGCAGCGTCTGCTCGTCGCCGCCCTGCAACTCGACCACCCGCAGCCGCGACCGTTCCCGGAACGCCTCGTCGGCGTCGAACTTCACCCGGGCCGCCCGGTAGAAGCCGTCCAGGTCGCCCATCGACAACTCGTGTGCCGCTTCGGCTTCACCGAGGTCGGCGAGGTGCGCGATCAGCATCCCGAACGGTGTCCCCCAGTCACCCAGGTGGTTGACCCGCACCACCCGGTGCCCGAGCCAGTCCAGCAGCCGCACCGCCGCGTCGCCGATGACGGTCGAGCGCAGATGCCCGACGTGCATCTCCTTCGCCACGTTCGGCGCCGAATAGTCGACCACCACGGTCTGCGGTGCTGCCGCCAGCGGCACGCCGAGCCGGGCGTCGGCTGCCAGCCCGGCGACCAGGTCGGCCAGTGCCCGGTCGGCGATGGTGAGGTTGAGGAAACCCGGCCCGGAAACCTCCGCCGACACGCAGACGTCGTCGAGCACCGCGTGCTCCAGCACCGCGGCGGCGATGTCGCGCGGTGGGCGGCCGAGCCGCCGGGCCAGCGCCAGCGGCGCGTCGGACTGGAAGTCCGCGCGCGGAGACCGCCGCACGAGCGGGTCGACAGGGCCGCCGGCCACCGCCGCGAACGCCGGCGCAAGCCGGTCGGACAACAGCTTTTCAAGATCCATGAGTACGCCGATCTCACTCGTACCCGCGCCGTCACGCGAGTCGTTGAAAGGGGGAGATGCGGACGGACCGAGGACGACCAGCGGATGACCGGCGGCTCGATCCGCCGGTCGCAGGAAACAGGTCAGCGCGGGCGGGCGACGGATCGCCGGCGTCGCCGCGCACCGACCAGGACGTCACATGACGGTCCGGTGCGGTGGGCGCTCACGCTGGTCATGCGGGGCAGCCTAACGGCCCGACGCAGTGGCGGCACCCCGTTTCCCGAGGCCCGGTCCGGCCTGGGCCCACTGTCGTTTCGGACGACTCGTCGCAGGGAACTGCGTCGGAACAGACAAGGGGTGACCATGAGCCGACACGTGACACCGCCGACCTCCCGTACGCGAACTCTGCTTGTGCTGGTCCCGCTGCTCGGCAGCATCGCACTCGCGAGTGCCTGCACCACGGCTGAGGACTCGCCCGACGCGACCCCGTCGAGCGCGGCGCCGACGACCGCGGGGGCGGCAACGAACCCGAGCGACCCGCCATCGTCGAGTGCGAGCGCTCCGGCGACCATCCCGACGTCAGCCTTCGTCGAGCTGCCCACCGAACTGCGGAAGTCCCCCCGACGGACGACGCCCGTCGAAGAGGCCCTGCCGAAGCTGTGCGCCAACGAGTTCGGCACCGGAGGTCGACAGGTCACCGCCAGCGCCGCGATGACCGTCACCTACAAGAAGGCCGGCGAACCAGAGACCAACGTGCCGCAGGGGATGATTCACCAGACCATCTTCACCTTCGAGGGCGACGGTGCCTCGGCGTACATGGCGCGCCTGCGCACCGCCGTGCAGGCGTGCCCCTCCTACGACCACTTCGGGAGCCCCGGCACCGTGAAGAGCCGGGCCCTGTCCGGCGTCGGCGATGAGGCGCTGCTGCTGGACCGGACGTGGGCCGGGACGAACCTGAACGGAGACCGCACCGGCGGCAGCTCGTCCAGCCAGATCGCTGTGGCGCGCGTCGACACCACGGTGACGGTCTTCAACGATCAGGGATGGGAGGGCACCAACGGCGACCCCGCCGTGGTGGACCGGGTCGTCCGTGACGGCGTACGCACCATCGACGCCTGGCAGCGGTAGGTGCCGGGCCGGGGACAACTGCGGCGGTACGTGTTCGCCTGCGCGTACATCCCCGGTGGTAGGCCCATCGACATCCTCGGCATGACGACTCACGCCCACTTTGGTTCATACGCTGCGGCGGTAACCGTCGTGGGACCGAAGGGAAACGTGATGTCGATCCGTCGCCTGCTCACCGCCGCCGTTGCCGGCGCTACCGGGGCAGTCGCCCTGGCCGCGCCGGCAGCCGCACACGCCTCCGTCCGGCCGACCGCCGCCACCGCCATGACCATGAGCTCCGGGCGACTCGGCGCCAGCGTGGGCGTACTGCTGGGGTTGGTCGGTGCGGTCATCGGCGGGCTGGCCCTGGCCCGCCCCGCCGGTCGCCTCGGCACCGGCTCCGGGCGGCTCGGCGCCGTCCTGGCCCTGGCGGCGGGCCTGCTCGGTCTGGCGCTCGGAGGGCTGGTGGTGGCCACCTCCGACAGCGGCATCGGCACCGGCAACGGGCGGGGCGGGGCGTATGTGGCCGTGGCGGTCGGCCTGGTCGGCGTGGTCCTCGGTGGGCTGGCGCTGGCCCGCGCCCGCCGCACCGGCCGGCTGGCCGCCTGAGAGTGGCTCAGGATCGGGTGAGCCAGCCGGGAACGGTCAGGCCCGACTCGTAGGCGAGGATCACCAGCTGGGCTCTGTCCCGCACCTGCGCCTTGGTCATGATCCGGCTGACATGCGTCTTGGCGGTGGCCGGGCTCAGCACCAGTCGCGCGGCGATCTCGTCGTTGGACAGGCCCGCCGCGACCAGTGTCAGCACCTCACGCTCCCGCTCGGTGAGCACGCTCAGTCGCGGCCCCGGGTCCGGATGCCGGACCCGGGCCGCGAACTCGGCGATCAGTCGACGGGTGATCGCCGGCGCGATCAGCGCGTCACCGCGGGCCACCACCCGCACCGCGTGGATCAGCTCCGCCGGCTCGGTGTCCTTGACCAGGAAGCCGCTCGCGCCGGCTCGCAACGCACCGTAGACGTACTCGTCCAGGTCGAACGTGGTCAGGATGATGACGCGGGCATCGGTGCGCGCGACGATCTGCCCGGTGGCGGCGAGGCCGTCCAGCACGGGCATCCGGATGTCGATGAGGACGACGTCCGGCCGCAGCCGCATGGCGAGCCGCACCGCCTCCGCCCCGTCGGCGGCCTCACCGACCACCTCGATGCCGTCCTCACCATCCAGTATGGAGCGGAAGCCGGCGCGGACCAGGGTCTGGTCGTCGACGAGCAGCAGCCGGATCACGCCCGCTCCCCCGCCGGCGTCGGGTCGGGCCGCAGCGGCAGGCGGGCGCAGACCCGAAAGCCGCCGTCCGGCCGCGTGCCCGTGGTCAGCGACCCGCCCAGCGCCCGGGCCCGTTCGCGCATGCCGAGGATCCCGCTGCCGGGCGCGCCTGGTGCGCCGGTGCCGTCGTCCTCCACTTCCACCAGCACGTCGTCGCGGTCGGGTCGGACGCGGACCACCGCGGCGGTGGCGCCTGCGTGCCGGGCCACGTTGGTGAGTGCCTCCTGGACGATCCGGTAGACCGCCAAATCGACCTCCGGCGGCAGCGCCGGGGTCTCCGCGAACTCGGTGCGGATCTCCAGCTCGGAACGCCCCGCCGTGGTGATCAGGTCGTCGAGGCGGTTGAGGCCCGGCGCGGGCACGATCGGCGCCTCACCCTCCTGCCGCAGCACGCCCAGCGTCGCCCGCAACTCGCGCAGTGTCTCCTTGCTGGTCTCCTTGATCGCGGTGAGCGCCTGCTCGGACCGGGCGGGGTCCGGTCGGTGCAACGCGGCACTGGCCTGCACGTTGATCAGCGAGAGATGGTGGCCGAGCACGTCGTGCAGCTCGCGGGCGATGCGCAACCGCTCCTCGGTGGCCCGTCGCCGGGACTCCTCCTCCAACCGCTGCTCGGCGGCAACCGCCCGGGCCTGTGCCTCGGCGAGGTAGGCCCGGCGGTTTCGGGTCACCCCGACGATGACCGCGACGAGCCAACCGGCGTGCAGCAGCGTCGCACCGTTCCTGGTGTCCGGGGAACGGTTGTCGCTGTCGGCGACGGCGAAGGCGATCACCGAGGCGAGGCCGAGCCCGATGGCGACCCGGAGATGGCCCTCGTCGACAACGGTGTAGAGCGCCACGACGAACACCAACATGATCGGGCCGGTCTTGTGCAACAACGCCCCGTACGCGCCGACGGCGACCAACGCCACCACGCCCACCGGCACCGGGTGGCGGCGGCGGACGTACAGCGCTCCCGAGGAGGCCAGCACCGCCAGCAGCGCCGCCGACTCGGCTGCGGTGTCGATGCCGCGCGACTGCACCACCAGGCCGACGAGGGCCACCAGCCCGACGCCGAGCACCAGGCCCGCGTCCGCCGCCCGGCCACGCCACCGCGACCCTGACATGGTCCGAAGCCTAACCTCCGGCGCACAGGCGGGAGTACGCCCGAACCGTCGAACGTGGCCGGCGCTCGTTCCCCCCTTTTCCCCGCGTCGTTGCTCAATGGGAGGTCGCGGTGCCCTGGTGCGGAAGCTGAGGCTCCCTGGTCAGGTTGGCGTCGTAGCCGGCGGCCTGGAGGGCGAACAATTCGGCGTACCGACCGCCGGTGGCGACCAGCTCGTCGTGGGTGCCGGCCTCGACCAGCCGCCCGTGGTGCAGGACGAAGATCCGGTCGGCGTGGCGGACGTTCGCGAGCCGGTGCGTGATGAGGATCGTGGTGGCCCGGCCTCGACGGTCGCGGATGGCCTGGAACAGCGCGTCCTCGGCTCGGGGGTCGAGAGCGGAGGACGGCTCGTCCATGATCAGCAGTTCGGCGTCGCGCAGGAACCCGCGGGCCGCGGTGATGCGCTGCCACTGACCGCCGGACAGGTCCTGACCTCTCGCGAAGGTCCTGTCGAGCAGCGTCTCGTACCCGTGCGGAAGCTCGTTGATCATGTCGTGGGCGACCGCGCGGGCGGCGGCGGCCTCGATGAGGTCCTGCCGGGCCTCGGTGTCGACGTCGCCGATGGCGATGTTCGTCGCCGCGGTGAACGGCCACTTGTGGTATTCCTGCGTCACCACCGCGATTCGGGCCCGCAGCCCGGCGACGTTCCACTCCGACAACTGTCGGCCGTTCCATTCGATGCTGCCCTGGGAGGGGGCCCGGAGGCCGGCGATCATCGCGGCGAGGGTCGTCTTGCCCGAGCCGTTCTCCCCCACGAACGCGACCGTCTGGCCGGCGGTGATCGTCAAGGTGACGTCGTCCACGGCGGGGGTGTCCCGGTCCGGGTAGCGCAGGCTCACCCTGCTCACGGTCAACTCCCGCAACCGTTCCGGACCGGCGGCGGCGGGTCGTGTCGCGTCCGGCAGGTAGGCGTCGGCGCGGGTCATGAAGCCGGTGTAGTCGCCGAAATGCTGGCCCTCGGTGTAGACGTGGTCCACCTGAAAGGTGGCGATGGCCAGGGAACGCTGCGCGGACTGCACCGCGATGACGCAGGTCGCGGCGGCGGCGAGCGGGATCTGCCCGTCCAGGAGCAGCAGGCCGAGCAGTGCGTAGACGGTGCCCGTGGCGAGACCGCCGATCATCGCCCCGACCGTGGTGGTCGTGGTGACCCGACGGGCCAGGGCGAGTTGGATGTCGGTCTCCACCTGCATCACCCGGTCGTACTGATCGAGCAGGAACCCGCGCAGCCCGTACGAGCGCAGCTCCGGGGCGGAGGCCCGTTCGGCCATCAGCTTGTGCAGCAACCACAGTCGACGTCTGCGCACGGATCCGGCGGTGTACGTCTGGTACCGCAGGTGCCCGGCCCGCAACGACGCCCACGCGTTGGGCACCGTGGCCACCAGCAGTGCCAGCAGCAGCAGCGGGTGGATGATGACGACGGCGGCCGCCACGGCGAGCAGCCCGGCCAGCCCGGCGAGCAGGTTCATCGACGCCTGCACCAGCCCGATCGTCGACTCGGTGCCCCGGGAGGCGCGCTCCATGTCGTCGGCGAACGCGTCGGCGTCGAACGCCTCCAGGCGTACCGCGGTGGACACCTCGAACAGACCCCGTTCCACCTCGCGGCTCACCCGCGGCGTCAAACCGTTCTGTGCGTACCCCGTGGCGATGCCCATCCCCGCGCGCAGGGCGACCGCCGCCGCCAGCACGGCCAGGGCGGGCATCGCCGCCCGCACCTTGTCCGCGGTCGGCCCGCCGGCGAACAACTCCACCAGCACCCGCTGCGTGGCCAACAGGCCGAAGGCGGCCATCACCCCCGCGCCGACCGTCGCCGCGGCCACCACGCCGGTACGCAGTCGGTCGGCGCGCCAGCTGATGCCCAGGGCTGTCCGCACGAGCCTGGGCAACTCGGCGAAGACGGCGAAGACACCGGCCTCGGCTCGGGCCCGTACCCCCGTCTCCCACCACATCTCCCGCAGCTCCGGCAACACCGACTCGGTGCGCCCGGGGCCGGGGCGGCCTGACCGGGTGCGGTGGGGCTCTGCGGCGGCGGTCTCGATCATGGTCGTACCTCCCGGGCGGCGCACCGTCGCCGTTCAGCCAGGGCAGGCGGATTGGCGGGTTCCTGGAGGATTGGACCACCCGGGTATAGCCGTTAGCAATTGACTGATCACTCGCAGTCATGAATGAACGGATGGTTGGCGGAAGGTCGCAGCGCGCTCGCGCAACTCGCCAGCTGACCGCAGCGTCCCTGCTGATCAGCCCTTGCCCACGACGTCGAGGCGCGCTCGCAGCGCTGCGGCGATCTCGCCCGCCGCGACGATCTGATCCGACGTGAGGGCGTCCACGAAGAGTTCACGGATGGCGCGCAGGTGCGGAAAGGTGGCCCCGGCGAACGCGTCGGCTCCGACCTTGGTGAGCAGCACCTCGGCTCCCCGGGGCACGGTGGCGCACTCCTGGCGCCGGATCAGGCCCCGTCGCTCCATCCGCCCCAGGTGGTGAGAAAGGCGGCTCCGCTCCCAGCCGATGTGTGACGCGAGTTCGGAGGACCGCATCGCCTGGCCCTGCGCCTCGCTGAGAGCGAGCAGCACGGCGTAGTCCCCCGTCGACAACGCGGAGTCGCCCTGCAGGCGGGACTCCAGGCGCGAACTCAGCGCTGCCGTCGTCTCGATGAAGTCCCGCCAGACGCGTAGCTCCTCGGCGGTCGGGAGCTGGCGTCCTCGCCGCCGACCGGGTGTGGTGTCCGTCATGTCATTCTCCCGGGAATTGACGTGTCAATCGCCAAGTTAGCATGATTGACACGTCAACCGGCAGGAGGAGACGATGGCAGCAACAGGCTTCGAGCGGGGGCTCAACTCGTTCGGGGAGGTGGCCACCGACGGCGGCCGCGTCCTGAGCGACGCCGAGACCGTCCGGCTCCTCGTCAACGAGGCGCGACTCGCCGAGTCGGTCGGGCTCGACGTGTTCAGCGTCGGCGAGCACTACCGGGAAGGCCACAACGACTCGGCGACACCCGTCCTGCTCGCGGCGGCCGCGACGGCCACCGAGAGGATTCGCCTCGGCACCTCGGTCACGGTGCTCAGCACGAACGACCCGGTACGCCTGTACCACGAGTTCGCGACCCTCGACGCGGTGTCCAACGGGCGCGCCCAGATGGTTCTAGGACGCGCGTCGGCCACCGAGTCGTTCCCGCTGTTCGGCTACGACCTGACCGACTACGAGCGGTTGTTCGAGGAGAAGCTGGACCTCTTCCTGCGGCTCCAACGGGACGAACCGGTCACCTGGTCCGGCACCGTGCGAAGTGCCCTGGTCGAGCAGCGCCTGCACCCGCGGATGCAGCCGGGCGGCATCCCGACGTGGATCGGCGTCGGGGGAAGCCCGAACTCGGTGATCCGCGCCGCCCGGCACGGACTCCCACTGATGCTCGCGATCATCGGCGGGCGACCCCAGCGGTTCGCCGGCCACGTCGAGCTCTACACCAAGGCGCTCGAACAGTTCGGGCATACCCCGCAGCCAATCGGGCAGCACTCTCTCGGCCTTGTCGCAGACACCGACGAGGAGGCGGTGGAGACGTGGTGGCGATACTGGCAGCCGGTGGTGGCCGCGCTGGCCGAGGAACGCGGCTTCTACAAACCCGACCGCGCGCGCTACGAGGCGGAAATCGACCACGGCGCGCTCTTCGTCGGGTCACCCGAGACGGTGGCGCAGAAGATCGCCACGGTCGCCCGCGACCTGCGACTGAGCCGCTTCGACCTGAAGTACGACATCATGCACCTGCCCCGCGAGGCACGCGCGCGCACCATCGAACTGCTGGGCAGTGAGGTCGCGCCGCAGGTCCGGGAGCTGCTGGCGAAGGAGCCCACCCATGTCTGATCTGTTGTTCGGCCTCGACACGTTCGGCGACGTGCCGGAGGACGACTCCGGCAAGCTCGTCTCCCACGCCGCCGCGATCCGGCAGGTCGTCGACGAGGCGGTGCTCGCCGACCAGCTAGGCGTCGACGTCATCGCCCTGGGCGAGCACCACCGGCCGGAGTACTCGGTGTCGACGCCGGAGACGGTGCTGGCCGGTATCGCCACCCGTACGTCGCGGATCCGGCTGGCCTCCGGCGTGACGGTGCTGAGCTCCGACGACCCGGTCCGGGTGTTCCAGCGCTTCGCCACCGTCGACGCGCTGTCCCACGGCCGGGCCGAGGTGATCCTCGGTCGCGGGTCGTTCACGGAGTCGTTCCCCCTCTTCGGCTACGACCTGCGTGACTACGACACGCTGTTCGAGGAGAAGATCGAACTGTTCGTGAAGTTGCTGGACGAGAAGCCGGTCACCTGGAGCGGCACCCTGCGTGCGCCCCTGGAGAACGCCGACGTCTTCCCCAAGACGGAGTCGGGTCACCTGAGCACCTGGGTCGGCGTCGGTGGCTCGCCGCAGTCGGTCGTCCGCACCGCCCAGTACGGCCTTCCGCTCATGCTCGCCATCATCGGTGGCGCGCCCGAGCGCTTCGCGCCCTACATCGACCTGTACCGCCGGGCGGCCGATCAACTCGGCACGACGGCGCACCCGGTCGGAATGCACTCGCCGGGCTTCATCGCCGACACCGACGAGGAGGCCAAGGAGGTGTACTGGCCGCACTACCGCGTGATGCGCAACCGCATCGGCGCGCTGCGGGGCTGGCCACCGATCCGCCGCCAGGAGTTCGACTCCGAGGTGGAGAACGGCTCGCTCTACATCGGGTCCCCGGAGACCGTGGCCCGCCGGATGGCCCGCGCGATCCGCAGCCTCGGCGTCGGCCGGTTCGACCTCATCTACTCGGCCGGTGCGCAGCCGGTGAGCGCCCGGATGCGCGCCGTGGAACTGTACGGCTCCAAGGTGATCCCCATGGTCCGCGACATCCTGGCGAGCTGACCAGCGCACGCACTTCGTACCGGAAGGACGACATGAACGACAACGACCGGAGCCGGCCGGTGACCCTCGGCATCCTCGGGGCCGGCAAGGTGGGCACTGTGCTCGCCCGCCTCGCCGTCGCCGCCGGCTACCGGGTGCTGGTCGCCGGCTCCGGCGACCCCGCGAAGATCGCCCTCACCGTCGAGGTGCTCGCGCCGGGGGCGGCAGCCACCACCGCGGTTGACGCGGCAGCGGACGCCGACATCGTCATCCTCGCCCTCCCGCTGGGCAAGTACCGCAGCGTTCCCGTCGACGCACTGCGCGGCAAACTCGTCGTCGATGCCATGAACTACTGGTGGGAGATCGACGGTATCCGCGCGGACCTCACCGATCCGCACACCTCGTCGAGCGAGATCGTCCAGGCCTTCCTGTCCGACTCGCGCGTCGTCAAGGCCTTCAACCACATGGGCTACCACGACCTTGAGGATGAGGCACGGCCGGCGGGAACGACCGGCCGCAAGGCCATCGCGGTCGCCGGCGACGACACCACCGCCGTCACGGCGGTCGCCTCCCTTGTGGACGCGCTCGGCTTCGATCCGGTCGTCGCGGGCACCCTGGCCGAGGGGGTACGGCTCGAGCCGGGCAGCGAGATGTTCGGCGCGAACGTCAGCGCCGACGAGGTACGCGCCATGCTCGACCGTTTTCCCGAGTCGGAGCGCGGACGGACCATCGCGGCAGCCCGAGAGGCTTCGTAGTCGACAGTGGCGTCGCCGTCAGACATCGCGCCCTGGGGCGTACCGGACCTCGGTCGACGCCTGACCGGCGACCAGCGGTCACCGGCCCTCAGCGCTGGTCGCGCGCGAAGGCCGCCCGTGGTTCGAGGCCCTGACCCGCCGCGTACTCCGCGTCGAAGGCGGCGCGGCCGAGCGCCTCGATCGCGGCGGTGCGCATCGTGGCGAGGTCGGCCGCGTCGTCCGGGTCCGGCACCTGGCCCAGGGCCGTGAACGCGGCGTCCGCGACACCGATCATCAGCGCCGCCCGCGCGTGATCGCCCTCGGCCGTCGCGAGCGCGGCACCCGCGACGCAGACGTACGGCACGAAGTCTGCCCAGTCGTTGGCGAGCACCCGCTCGCGGTTCTCGGCGAACAGTGCCCTTGCCGTTTCGAGATTGCCCAGCCCCAGCTCACAGAACGCCAGGTTGTGGAACTCGGAGTTGACCATCATCGGCCGGCCCAGCGACTCGTTGAGCGCGATGCTCTCCCGGTACAGGTCCCGAGCCCGCAGCAGATCGCCGGACATGCGCGCCACGCCGGCCAGCACGTGCCTCGGCCGTTCCTCCAGGCTGCGGTCGCCGGAGCGCAGCGCCACCTCCAGAGCTTCCCGGGCCCGCGCTTCGCCGCCCGCCAGGTCGCCGCCCCGGATCGCCACCCGGGCCAGGCTGTAGCGGGCCTCCACCTCACCCGCCGGGTCACCGGCCGCCTGGGCCCGCTCGATCTCGGCCTCACTCATCCGCACCACGGCGTCGGTTTCACCACGCCGAAAGGCCGAACGCACGCTCTCACTGAAGGTCACGAAGCCTCTCCCCCACCCATGTGTCCGAATCACCGCCCGGACGCCCTGACGGTGCCTGCCGCCCCGCCGTCCCCGAGCTCGCGTCCGTCCGAGCGGCGAAACCGATCAGGAATCGAGAAGCCCGACGGGCACGACCCGGCCTAGCCTTTTGCCAGGTCACCGGCAGTGTGCCTGACCTGACCAACGAGAGGGAGCCTAGATATGTCCGCGAAGACCTCCACGACCACCTCCGACGGCTTCAGTGCCGACGAGCGGGCCGCGATGAAGGAGCGCGCCGCCGAGCTGCGCGCCGAGGGCAAGAAGGGCGCCAAGAAGGCCGACGGGCTGCAGGCGATCCTCGACCGGATCGCGCAGATGGAGCCGGACGATCGCGCGCTCGCCGAGCGCGTGCACGTGACGGTGACCGCCGCCGCCCCGGACCTGACGCCCAAGACCTGGTACGGGATGCCCGCCTACGCGAACGCGGACGGCAAGATCGTCGTCTTCTTCCAGGACTCCGGCAAGTTCAACTACCGGTACTCGACATTGGGCTTCCAGGACGTGGCCAACCTCGACGACGGAGACCTGTGGCCGGTGGCGTACGCGCTGCAGAAGTGGAGCCCCGCGGTGGAGAAGAAGGTCACCGAGCTGGTGAAGGCAGCGGTCTCCTGACCTACGCCCCGCCGCGTCCGCCCATCGGCACGGGCGGCGTCCGGCCCTCGCTGACCGGACGGCGGTGACGTGGACGATGATCGGGGGCCGGAGGCTGAGGGAGGCAGGCAGTGCGAACGATGTGGCACAGGCCGACAGCGGTGGGACGGGTCGCCAGGTGACGGGCCGGGCCGGTGAGGTGTTCGACACCACTCGGGCGGTGTCCGACATCGAGACGTTGCTCGCCGCGGATCTGCCCACCAGCGGCGCGACGGTCAGCGAGGGTGACCCGGCCACCGGGGAGTGGACCGGCACCCGGGGCGCGGGTTTTCGGATCATCCCGCTGTGGGAGAGCGAAGCCCTCACGGGCGTGTACGGCGCCGACTGGAACCAGGCCGAGGATGCCGCCGAGGCGAACCTGGCTCTCGTCGTCCGGGAGTCGGACCATCGGTGGGGCCCGCACCGCAAGGTCTCCATGCGCGTGCCGCTGTTTCGGCACCAGGCCCGCGCACCCCTGCCGGCACTGTTCCAGGCGCTTGGCGACCTGGACTGCTTCGGCGACCTGACGGTCTGGGGGCCCACGGCGACCGGAGGCCGATGGATCGCGGTCTCGGTCAACCAGTGTGACGGCGACGCCCCAATGATCATGACTGCGGTCGTCAGTCATGCCCCGATCACCGAACCGGCGGAGTGACCGATGTCCACCACAGACCATGCGCTGGCCGTCGAGGCGGCGGAGGCCGGAGCCGCGGTGGTCCGTTCGCAGTACGGATCCTCGCTGACGCGCTTCGCGAAGGTCGGCACCGACTTCGCCACCACCGCCGACATCGAGGCGGAGAAGGCCATCCTCGACGTCCTGCGGGCGGCACGTCCGGACGACGGCCTGCTGGGCGAGGAGAGCGGACGCACGGGCACCGGCGGAAACGGACGTACCTGGCTGGTCGACCCGTTGTGCGGCACGCTGAACTACAGCGCGCGGACGATGCTGGTCTCGGTCAACGTCGCTCTACGCACCGGCACACACCTCGCCGTGGCCGCCTCGGCGGACCCGTTCAGCGACGAGGTTTTCTGGACCGACGGCGTCGCCTCGTACGTCCGACGCGCAGGGACGGAGCAACGACTCGTGCCGTCGGCCGAGTCGACGCTGGTCGACGTCAATCTTGATCCACCGTTTCCTCACCGGGACGTGTTCCTGGCCGCCCGGATGCTCGCCGACGACGGCTTCATCGCACAGTTCCGCCCACGTGTGGTCTCCAGCACCCTGGCCGTGGCCTGGGTGGCTGCCGGTCGCCGCGCCGCCTACGTGACGGACGGCCGCGACCTGCGCCAGAGCGTCCACTTCGCGGCCGGCATCGCCCTCTGCGAGGCGGCCGGTTGTGTGCTCACCGGGATCGACGGCCGGCCGTTGCACGCCGGCGGCGAAGGCCTCGTCGCCGCCGCGGACGAGCAGACACATGCCGCTCTGCTGGCTCTCATCCGCAGACAGCACAGCGAACGGGACTGAAGGCCGAGGCCTGGGCCCGCCCGCTTGACATGAACCGCGGTTCAGGTTCTAGCGTCACGTGGTGGATCACGTTGATGGTCGGAAGGCAGACGAACTGTTTCGCCGGACGTCCGTCACCCCAGCACTGCTGTCGGAGGAAATCTGATGCACCTGCCACGCCTTCTGCGCCCGCGCACCGTCGCGAGCGCACACTGCGACCTGCCCTGCGGCGTCTACGACCCGGCGCAGGCCCGCATCGAGGCCGAGTCGATCAAGGCGATCTCCGAGAAGTACCAGGCCAGCGACGATCCCGAGTTCCGCACCCGATCGCTGCTCATCAAGGAACAGCGGGCCGAGCTGGTCAAGCACCACCTCTGGGTCCTGTGGACCGACTACTTCAAGGCGCCGCACTTCGAGAAGTACCCCGAGCTGCACAGCCTCTTCAACGAGGCCACCAAGCTGGCCGGCGCCGGTGGCGCGAAGGGCGCCGCTGACCCGGCGGTCGCGGACCGGCTCCTCGGGAAGATCGAGGAGATTTCGAAGATCTTCTGGGAGACCAAGCAGAGCTGACCGACCGGGACCGGGTGGCGCAGGCCACCCGGTCCGGCGTACCGCCTTTCAGGAGGACCGCATGACGTCGCGCACAGACCTCGTCGAAGAGCTGATGAGCCGGTTTCCGCAGGTGCCACGAGAGGCGGTCCTCAAGGAGGATCTGCTGCGCGGCGGGCTCGCCTTCGACGACGCGGCGCTGACCGACAACGAAAGCGGGACGGTCAAGCCGAAGTCGTACTTCATCTTCTCCTTCGATCACCGGACGCTGCCGGAGTTGGGGACGGCCGCGCTGCGTCGGCCGCCCGAGGAGATCGTGCTCACCGGGGGTCCGTACGAGCTACGTCGTACCGTCGTCTCGGTCCGCATCAACCCGAGCTCGCCGTACCGGGTCGGGACCGACGGCGACGGTCGACTGCGGCTGTTCCTGGACGGACGGCCGATCGCCGATGTCGGGCTGCCGCCCATGCCGGCCTACTACCGCCACACGCTCGCCAACGGCAAGTCGGTGATGGAGGTCGCCCCGACGATCCAATGGGGCTATCTCATCTACCTGACCGCGTTCCGGGTCTGCCAGTACTTCGGTGCCAAGGAGGAGTGCCAGTACTGCGACATCAACCACAACTGGCGCCAGCACAAGCAGGCGGGTCGGCCCTACACCGGTGTCAAGCCCGTGGACGAGGTGCTGGAGGCCCTGGAGATCATCGACCGGTACGACACCGACCGCGCCTCGCAGGCGTACACGCTGACCGGCGGGAGCATCACCTCGCAGGTCGACGGGCTGGCTGAGGCGGACTTCTACGGCCGGTACGCGCAGGCGATCGAGGAACGGTTTCCCGGGCGGTGGATCGGCAAGGTCGTCGCCCAGGCGCTGCCGCGAGCCGACGTGCAGCGCTTCCACGACTACGGGATCCGCATCTACCACCCCAACTACGAGGTGTGGGACAAGCGGCTGTTCGAGTTGTACTGCCCGGGCAAGGAGCGCTACGTCGGCCGGGAGGAGTGGCACCGCCGCATCCTCGACTCCGCCGAGGTCTTCGGGCCGGGCAACGTGATCCCGAACTTCGTGGCGGGCATCGAGATGGCGGCCCCGCACGGCTTCGCGAGCGTGAGCGAGGCGATCGACTCCACCGCCACGGGGCTCGAATACTTCATGTCGCGTGGGATCACGCCGAGGTTCACCACCTGGTGCCCGGAGCCCACCACGCCGCTCGGCCGAGCCAACCCCGAAGGCGCACCGCTCGAATATCACGTCCGCCTGCTGGAGGTCTACCGGGCGACGATGGACGCCAACGGCCTGTCCAGCCCACCCGGATACGGCCCGGCCGGACCGGGCCGGGCCGTATTCTCGGTCAGTTCCTTCATGGACACCCTGCCGGCCACGCCCTCGTGACGGGTGCCCGTGGCACGGTCACGCCGCGGCGACTGCCTGGCCCACCGGGAACCGCACGCCGGTGAGGTCTTCCGAGACGGCCCAGAGGCGTTGCTGCACTGTCACGTCGTAGGACTCGGGGCTGGACGTGACCAGCCTCGGGTGGCCGCGGACCTCGCCCAGGCCGTCGGGGCCGTAGTACTGCCCGCCGAGGACGGACGGGTCGGTGGCGGCCCGCAGGGTGGGTAGCGCGCCCGCCGTCGCGGGCTGCGTGATCACCGGGGCGAGCCAGGTGACCGGCCGGCGGACGACCGACGGGGTGTTGCGGGCCAGTTCGGTGTTGGAGACGCCGGGGTGTGCGGCCACCGCGACGGTGGTGCCGTGTGCGGCGAGCCGACGCTGCAACTCGTAGGTGAACATCAGGTTGGCGAGCTTCGACTGGCCGTAGGCGGCAGCCCGGCCGTAGGACCGTTCCCACTGCAGGTCGTCGAAGTGGATGGCCGCGCGGATGCGGTGGCCGGTGCTGCTGACCGTGACCACCCGGGAGCCGGGCACGGGCAGCAGCAGGTCGAGCAGCAGGCCGGTGAGGGCGAAGTGGCCCAGGTGGTTGGTGCCGAACTGCATCTCGAAGCCGTCGCGGGTGGTCTGCTTCGGGGTGTACATCACGCCGGCGTTGTTGATGAGCAGGTCGATCCTCGGGTGGGCGGCGCGCAGACCGTCCGCGGCGGCGCGCACCGACTCCAGCGAGGTCAGATCCAGCTCCCGTACGGAGACGTCGCCGTTCATCCGGGCAGCGGCCAGCTTGCCCTTCCCGGTGTCGCGCACGGCCAGGACGACTGAGGCCCCGCGCTCGGCGAGCAGCCGGGCGGTCTCGAAGCCGAGTCCGGTGTTGGCGCCGGTGACCACGGCCACCCGGCCGTCCTGGCGCGGAATCTGCTGCTCGGTCCACTTCATTTCGGCTCCCCAATGTACCGCCGGTAACTTATGCTCGAACGGTAATGTACCGCCGGTACGATGTCAAGGGACCGCCGGTACCTAAGCTAGGGTTGACGTCATGACGTTCCAGCGGGCGCGCAGCGAGGAGCAGCGTGAGATCCGGCGCCGGGCGATCCTGGAGACCACTTCGGCGATGCTCGACGAGATGCCGGTCGCCGAGGTGACCCTGAACGAGCTGAGCCGGCGGGTCGGCCTGGCCAAGACGGCGGTGCTGCGCTATTTCGAGTCCCGCGAGGCGGTGCTGCTCGACCTGATGGACGACCGGACGACGACCTGGCTGACCGAACTTGACCAGGAGCTGGCCCACGGCGTCGACCTGAGCCGGTCCGCGTTGGAACGGGCGGAGCAGGTGGCCGACGTGCTCAGCCGGTCGCTCGCCGCCCAGACCGTGCTCTGTGATCTCTATGGCGCGCAGGGCGGGGTGCTTGAGCACAACGTGTCGGTCGAGGTGGTCCGCCGACACAAGCGGGCCTCGCTGGGCAACCTCGCGGTGATGGCCGACCTGGTCCGGCGGCACCTGCCCGAGGTCGGCGACCGCGCCGAGCTGTTCTGCCTGAACGCCCTGCTCGTGGGTGGCGCGCTGTCCGCCTACACCTCGCCACCGCCGAGCCTGCTCGCCGTCTACGAGTCCGAGCCGGCGCTCGCGGTCCACCAGGTCGACCTGCGGACAGCCCTGCGGGTCGCGATCATCACGTCGCTCGTGGGCATGCTGCCGCGCTCCTGAGTCCGGAGCGCGGCAGCGCCCGCGATCCAAAACCGCCCTAGCTGGCGTACGTCTCGAACTCGCCGACCCGCGGCGTACCGCTGGAGCTGTTGATCTTGAAGGTGATCTTGCTCAACGACGTAGCGGAGAAGCTGATGGAGCCGGCCCCGCTGCCCGAGGCCAGGACGGCCCCGGTGTCGTGGTTGACCAGTTGCCAGGACCCGATGGAGCCCTGGGTCCCCGACGGCTCACGAATGATCACTCGGGAAACCCGGGTGGCCGAGCCCCACTTGATCGAGATGGAGCCGGTCGTGCCGGCCGGTGACCAGTAGCTGCTGATGTTGCCGTCGCGCACGTTGCCGTAGCTCGTTCCGCTGGCCTTGCTGGAACCGTCGGCACTGGCACCCAGGCTGAGGTTGGTCCCACTGGGCGGAGGTGTGGTGGGTGGGGGCGTGGTCGGCGGAGGCGTGGTGGGTGGGGGCGTGGTCGGCGGAGGCGTGGTCGGCGGCGGGGTCTGCGGCGAGCAACTGCCGTTCGACACCCGCAGACCCGTGTTGGCGCCCACCGTCTGCCGAACGATGTCCGGCACGCAGCTCGCACCGTCGAGGCTGTACGGGTACGGGATGCTGACAGTGGTGGTGGACGTCAGGTTGGGGCCGGCGGGGTAGTTCTCGCTGCCGGTGCCAGACCAGGTCACGTTGTCGAGGATGTTGCCGCTGACCTGCCAGAAGCCGCGCTCGTTGGTGTAGAAGGTGCCGAGGACGTCCTTCGAGTCACGGAAGTAGTTGTTCTCCACCTTGGCCTTGGCGCCGGCCCGGGAGTTGATGCCGGACTCGTGCAGGCTCACGTAGTGGTTGTTGTAGATGTGGGCCGTGCCGCCGCGCAGCAACGGCGTACGGGAGTCGATGTTCTCGTACAGGTTGTGGTGATAGGTGATGAAGCCGTTCGAGAGGTCGCTCTCGCTGGAGCCGACGAGGCCACCGCGGCCGGAGTTGCGCAGGATGCTGTAGGACAGGGTCACGTACTGCGTGTTGTCCTTCATGTCGAAGAGGCCGTCGTACCCCTCGGACTCCCCGCCCGACGCCTCCAGGGTGACGTGGTCGACCCAGACGTTGCGGACCGTGCTCTCCATGCCGATGGCGTCTCCACCGTTGGAGGTGGGTGAGCCGGACTTCTTGACGTTCCGGATGGTCACGTTCTGGATGATGATGTTGCTGGAGTCGCGGATGTGGATGCCGAGCTGGTCGAAGACGGCTCCGCTGCCGACCCCGATGATGGTGACGTTGCTGATCTGCTTGAGCTCGATCACGCCCGCCGCGGTGTTGCAGCTCGATCCCGACACCTTGGTGGTGTTGCCGTGGTTGATGGTCCCGGTGACCTCGATGGTGATCGGGGTGCTGCTGCTGGCCCGGCCGCACAGCGCCGCGTGGATCGCCGTGCCGGTCGTGGCCCGCACCGTCTGCCCACCCGCTCCGCCGGTGGTCCCGCCGTTCTGGGTGGCGTAGCCGGTGGCGCTGCCGACCGCCGCCGACGCCTGAGGGGTCGGCATGGCAACCACGACCGCGATCCCCACGGCTGCCGTGGCCAGCGCTGCCGGTAGTCGTACCGAAACTGCTCGTCTCATCTCGCCTCACTTCGCATTCGTCTGGTCTTTGCCGACGCAACGCGACGGTCGTCGCGACCGGCCGGCACCTCGCGTCTCAGAAATTGGCGGTAGTAAATCGCCGAGCTGCCCTCGACATCCCCTTGTCCCTGGTGAACGCAGTGGGTGTCGCGCAATCGGCGCCCACTGCTGGCATCGCCCTAAATGCGATCACCCGGGCTCATGAATGAAACATCGATGTAACGCAATCGTAGGAAAGCGGTTTCCCTCAAGGCAAGGGTTAGCGCTTGCAGGTTTGTTGCAGTGCCCGACGCGAGGCGGGAGGTGCGACAGCGCAGGCGTGGGCGGCTAACGGTGCGGGACCGGGCGACGGCTCGCCACGACCCGGTTGCGCGGCTTCGTCGCGTGGCGGATCACCGGCGACCGTCCCCCGGGTCGGGCTCCCCACCGGCTGGCGTGCCCGCGACGAGCACCGACTCCTGGGCTTCCTGCCGGCCCTCCTGCCGGGCACGGGCGAGCAGCCCGGCCAGCCGCCGCCGACGGCGGCGGGCCACCGCCCGCAGGCCGACGAGCAGGGCGGCCAGGAGGCACAGCAGCGCGAGCTGCGCCCACGGCACGACCCAGGTGGTGACGGTGGCGGAGGCCGGTCGCAGCTCGGCGTCGACCTGACCGTCGCCCAGCAGAGCCGGAGCGGTGGTGACGGTGGTGCGGAGGCGACCCAGCGCCCAGACGCCGTCGGCACGGGTCTCCATCGTCCGACTGCCGCCCGGCAACAACTCCCCCACGTCACTGGTGGCATCGTGACCGGTCAGGTCGACGAGGTCGGACACCGCCACGCGGCTCGTTCCGCCCACCCAGACGTTGCCGCCGTTCTCGACCGTGTAGCGGACCCGGACGGTGCCACCGGCGAACGGATTCCACGACGGGGTGTACGACGCGGTGAGGCCCCGCACGGGCAGCGCCGCCTGCGCGACTCCGTTGACCCGCACCATCACCCGGAAACCGACCCTGCTCTCGACGTTGACCGTTCCTCCGGTGCTGGTGACGGTCGCGGCGATGCCGGCCGGGTGGTCGCCCGGAGTGGCGCCGGCCGGCACCGTGATCGTGAACGGCACGACCTTCGTCTCGTCGGGGCCGACGGTGACCCGCTCCTGAACGTCGATCCAGGTGCCGCCGTCGACGGAGGGGCGGTCCGACGACAGCATGTTGAAGCGGCCCTTGTCGGTGAGGTAGCCGTCGGCGGCCTTCAGGGAGAAGGCGACAGCGGTACGGCTGAAGTTCCGCACCGCCAGGTGCTCGGTCACGGTCTGCCCCGGGTCGAGGCTGGCGTTGACCCACCGGCGTTGGTCCGGCCCGCTCGGGGTGGCCGGCTGGACCGTCCAGGTCAGGGCCTTCGGGTCCGGTTCCGCCGCCGCCACGGCCGGTGCGACCGGCACCGTGAGGATCGCGACGGCGAGGACGGTGAGCGCGCGGCGCAGCGGGGTGACGGTCATGGCGACGGCCCTTCGGCACGGGGGTTGGCGGGGGCCTGGATCCAGGCCCCCGCCACACCACTATTCGAACAGTGAGAGCGTGAGCGTGGAGCTGTACTCGCCGGCGGCGACCTCCGCGGGGGTCCGCAGGTAGAGGTCGGCGTTGACGGAGTACGAGTCGCTGGCGACCGCCTCGGAGTCGAAGGCCGACACCAGCAGCTCCTGGTCGACGAGGCCGACGTTGTTGCCCGGCACGGTTGCCTCGTCCAGGGTGGTCACGACCTCCTCGCCCTCGGTGACCAGGCCGGTCTCCCCGCCATCGAGCAGGCGGGGCTTCCAACCGAGGTGGTCGGCGGTGATCGGCGCCTGGCCGGAGTTGCCCGCGAAGGCGGTCGCGCTGCCGAGCACCGCCCAGCTGGCACCGTCGGGCACCTCGTCGGCGACGCGGGTGTCGGTGACCGTCACCGTCGGCAGGGTCCCGACGAACTGGCGAACCAGCAGGGTCGAGCCGTCCTCGGACAGCGCGACGGCGTCGCCGGCGATCGACAGGGCGAGGACGCCCGGTTCCCTGATCTCGTCGATGTCGACAGTGACGCGCACGCTGGCGTCGTCACCGGGCTCCGCCACGGCCGGCGATGGCAGCACCGCGGCCACGGCCAGGACGGCACCCACCGCACCGGCCGCGAGCATCCACCGCCGTTTGTATGTGTTCATGTGATCTCCGTTCTCATGCAGAAGGGGTTATCCGCCGCAGGTGCCGGCGGGATGAGGCACGGTGCGGACGGTCGTCACGTCCTGTCCGCCGATCGACCCGGTCACGCGGGCAGTGGCCGAACCCGCCGGCACCGACACGGCACGCGTGTTGAATGACTGGTAGGCGTTCGCCCCTGGCGCGACGGCCGTGAACGACCGCTGGCCGTACGCGGTCTCCAGTGCGATCCCCACCGGAGCGTCGTGGTCGTTACGCGCCTGCACCGCCACGTACGCCTTGCCACCCACGCACCGCGTCGAGGCGGTGACCGTGACGGGCAGCTCGGGTTGGGTGGCCGCCGCGAAGGCCCAGTTGTCGATCTCGAAGAGGTCGGCGCCGGCCGGGCCGGTGAAGGTGAAGTAGACGTCGTGCACGCCGCTGACGCCATCCAGCTCGGCGGTCACCTCGGCCCACTGGCCGGACGGGGTGTCGACCGGGATCGTGCCGACCACGGGGCCGGCGACGTCGTCCAGCCGCACCTGGATCTGCCCACCGGTGGCGAGCGCCCGCACCCGTGCCGTCACGCTCTGCGCGCCGTTGTCGCCGAAGTCCACCGACGACAACGCGGTCCAGTCACCGTTGTCGATGTCACGGACAACCAGGTTCGGCGCCGCGCCACCGAACTGCGCGGAGCTGCCGTCGACCTTCGCGGTCGCGACACCCTTGCTCCAGCCGAAGGTCTCGGCCTCGAAGACGCGGTACGGCGAGAAGTTTCGCACCTGGTCCACGCCGGCATAGGTGCCGACGACCTGCTGGATCGTGCCGTCCGGGTTGAAGGTCAGCTCCTGGATGTGCGGGCTGCGGTACCCCTGGGTGGTGTTGCCGTTGATGCGCTTGTTCAACGTCGGCGCGTGGTAGGTGAAGTAGTACCTGCCCTCGAACTCGAACACCGACTGGTGGTTGTTGCCGCCGGTGCCGCTGCCGAAGAACTGCGACTGGTTCGGGAAGAGCACGCCGGCGTAGGTCTCCTTCGGCCACGACATCGGGTTGTCGGAGATCATGTAGCCGATCTGGCCGCCACCGGGGTAGCCGGGAAGTGGCTGCTGGTTGCCACCGAAGTCGTTCCCGCCGAAGTGCGACGAGTACGAGAAGTAGTACCTGCCGTCGCGCTTGAAGACGTGGCCCGCCTCGAACGCCACCGGGGCGTCCACCACCGCGGCCGTTCCCTCGGTCGAGATCATGTCGTCGCCGAGTTCGATGGCCCGGATGTTCTTCGGGTTGTTGAAGCGCTCGGCCGGCGGCATGCTCGTCGACGCGGGACCACCACCGAAGTAGAGGTACGGCTGGCCGTCGTCGTCGACGAACGGCGCCGGGTCGAACTTCCACGCGACGTCCTCGGCTCCGGGCGTGCGGCCGTCGATCAGCGTGCTGGTGCGCTCGCTCGTCCACGGGCCGAGCGGTGAGGCACCCGTGATCACGTTGCTGGAGCCGCCGCCGTTGGCGTAGTAGAGGAAGAACTTCTCCTCACCGTTCACCACCTTTCTGGTGATGCCGGGCGCCCAGGAGTTGGCGGTGAACGGCGCCACCCCGTTCGGGCCGGCGACCTGGATCTCGCCGTGGTCCGTCCAGTTGACGAGGTCCTCGGAGGAGAGCACCGTGATCTGGTTGATGTTGCCGTAGTTGATCCCGGGTGAGACGCCAGTGGCAGGGTCGGGCGCGTAACCCTGGGTGTCGTTGGTCAGGTACATGTAGACCCGGCCGTCGTGCACGAAGCCGAAGCCGTCGGCGCCGAACTTGTGCCCGATCAAGGGGTTGTGCTCCCCGGGCAACTTGCCGACGACCTCGATCGTCTTCGACGCGGGGGCGGGCGGGGCGGCGCCGATCACCGAGACGTCGTCGAGCTTGAAGTCCATGAGGTGCAGGTCGGGGTCGGTGGAGGGTGTGCTCGTCCATGGAGTCTCGAAGAACAGGCGTGCCGTCGAGACGCTCTGCCCCGAAGGGATGGTGAACGTCCCGTTGAACTGCGCCCACTGACCCTTCGTCGCCGTCACGCTGACGAGGTTCGTGTAGCTGCCGCCGCCGTAGTGCATGGTGGCGAAGAACTGCTTCGTCGCCGGCCCGCTCGGGTTCTCGTACTTGATGCGGGCCGTCAGGGTGTAGGCCTGGCCGGCCTGCACCTTGCCGCTGAGGTCCTGCATCGGCCCGGACCCGGTCGTCGTCCGGCTGGTGACGAGCGCGGCGCTCGCGCCGGACCAGGCGTCCGACGTGGCCGACAGTTGGGCACCGTCGGTGGCGTTCCCGTTGTTGACGAACCAGTTGGCCAGGCCGTCCTCGAACCCGCCGTTCACGACGAGGTTCGTGTCGGCGGCCTGGACCGGCCCCGAGCTGGCGACGAATCCCGCGGCCATCATCAGGCCGACCGTCGCGATCGCCGCGACCCGGCGTCGGGTCGCTCGTCGCATTCGTTGTTCCACAAACGTCCTCCTTCATCTCTGACGTGCGGTCATCGGTGTGCGGGGGATCGGTGGGTGGTCCGGACATCAGGGGCCGACCGCCGCCACCGGCTCGACCGTGGCCGGCGACGCGGGGCAGGGCCGCTGTCGCGCGCCGCGCGGCCGGTCACCGATGGCGCGTCGGCGAGCCGAGGGCTCGTGGTGGGGGTTATCCGCCGCAGGTGGTGACGGGGTGCTGCGCGCTCCGCACGGTGGTCACGTCCAGGCCAGCGACGGTCCCGGCGACCCGGACCGTCGCCGAACCAGCCGCCACCGACGCCGCGCGCGTGTTGAAGGACTGATAGACGTTCGACCCCGCCGCCACGGCATCGAACGACCGGTTGCCGTACGGGGTCTCCACCGTGAACTCGACCGGTGCGTCCGAGTCGTTGCGCGCCTGCACTGCCACGTACGCCTTCCCACCGAGGCACCGCACCTGAGCGGTGGCGGTCACCGGCAGTGCCGCCAGCACTCCGAGCCGGGCCAGTTGGTAGCTGAGAGCCCGCTCCGGCGCGTCGATCTGGTTCTGGGTGCCCAGTTGTCCGCCTCGTGCCGACGTCGCCGCCGCGAGGGCGGACCGCGTCGCCGCCCAGGCGTCGACCGGGTAGTGGCGCGCGTCGAGCGTCTGCGCATGGGCGATCGCCGCGTCGAGAGCTGTGGTGTCGAGTGGCCGGGCCTGCGCGGTCAGCGTGTCGCTGAGCAGGTAGCTGTCGAAGTCGACCCGCCCGCCGGTCTCCTGCGTCGCGTAGTTGAACAGGCCGACCCGGTGACCCATGAAGTGCGCGAGACTGCCGTCGAGCGTCTGCGGGCCGACGCGGTCGCCCAACCGGGTCCACTCCATCCCGTCGAGGCTGTAGTAGAAGGCCGTCCACAGTTGACCGGCCGGCGAGGCAAAGTCCAGATCCGCCTTGACGTGCACCTCGGTCGCGTCACCCAGTGCCACGGTCGTGCCCGGCAGGAAGTTCTCCAACGTCGACTGGTCGAGGTCGACCGCGAACGGCTGCGACCGGTTGACAACGCCGAGGGTGTTGACGCCGTCGACGCGCTTGACCGCCGCGTACGAGAATCCCCGGTTGTAGGCCGCCAGGCCCGCGACGTCGCCGTTCCTCATCCCGGAGATGTCCATCCGGGTCTGCACCGACTGCCGTGGCCCGAACGTGCGCTGGGAGAGCGTGTTGCGGGCCTCCTCGAACCACGCCAGCTCGGCCCGGTTGGACAGCTTCGTGTAGACGTACTGGCCGGTCACCACAGTGCCGGTCGTCAACCGCAACCAGCCGTCGCGGTCGGTGAGCGACCAGTACCGGTTGTCCGGCGCGTGGTTCCACTCCCACGCCAGGTCCAGCCGTGACCCGTTGGGCGTGACCTCAGCCGGGTCGAGCGGCGCCGGGATCGTCCACTGCTCGTCCTGGTACGCCTTGTGCGGCGCGTCGTTGGCGAAGTCGTCCGAGGCGACGATGCTCTTCTGGCGCTCGAACACCTCCTGTGCCGGGCTGAGCCGGATCGGCTTGTCGAACAGCCCGTTGACCGGGACGGCGCCGTTGGTGCCGAAGGTCGGCCACCCGTTCTGCCAGGTGGCGGGGATGAGCGCTGGGATCCGACCGATCGGGAACGTGTCGCGGAAGAACATGCCGTGCCAGTCGGTCCCGCCGCCCTCGCGGCTGATCGGCACCAGGCTGCCCTGCGCGAAGCCGTTGGAGTTGAGCACCCCGCGCGCCTCGTAGGTGTTCACGCCACCGGCCGAGGTGTAACGCCCGAGCAGGTCCTTCGAGCGGAGCATGACGACCTGGCGGCCCTGCCCGGACGGCCAGGTGATGATGACGGCGTAGTACCAGCCGTCGATGTGGTAGAATTGCGCGCCCTCGAACAGGCCGCCGATGAACGGCTGCCCGGCGTAGTTGTTCGCGGTGAAGATGTTCGGGTAGTCCTGCTCGATGGCCGTCAGGCCGGCGTTGAGGCGTACCGCACTGGTGCCGCCGGAGCCGTAGAAGATGTACGGCGTGCCGTCGACGTCGAAGAAGAGCGACGGGTCGTGCAGGCCCCGACCGAGCGAGGTCTTCTGCCACGTGCCGTTCTCGATGTCGTCGGTGCGGTAGAGGTAGGCCCCGTTGAGGTTGTTGGTGTTGAAGGCGACGTAGAACATGCCGTCGTGGTAGCGCAGCGACGACGCCCACTGACCCTGGCCGTAGGAGTTCTGACCGTTGCGCAACGAGAAGGCGTCACCGATGCTCGCACGGTCGAAGACGTAGTTGACGATCTCCCAGCTGACGAGGTCGTACGACTTCATGATCGGCGCACCCGGGCTCAGGTGCATCGTCGTGCTGATCATGTAGTAGAGGTCCCGGCCCTCGTCGTTCTCAGCGGCCGGCACACGCTCCACGCTGATGTCCGGCACGTCGGCGTTGAGCAGCGGCACCGAGTACGTGCCGGCGCCGGTGTCGGTCGAGGTGTACGACGATCGGGGCGACCAGCCGTCGGCGGCGTGCGCGACGGCGGGCGTGGCCACCAGGCTCGCGCCGAGCAGTACGGCAACCGATGCGAGCGTGCACAAGGGACGCAGGCGAAGCGGGAACACCTTGGAGGGGAGGCCGGCGAGCGACTTGGCCAGAGATTGAGTGGTGACGTTCAGGCTGGCCACAGCGAACGTTCGGCGAGATCTCAGGACACGTGAGCGGACCGACGCGACCAAGGCGAGCTCCAAACGCGAGAGCGGGCTGGAAGGCCATCGTGTTATCGCTAACAAAGACTGTCAAGACAATCAATGAAACCTGCCCGAAGTGTCCCCGTAACACCAGGACCAGCCACAGCGGACGGTCGAGGCGTACCCCGGGCCGCACGGTCAGACCCCAGTGCAGGTCCGGGCGGGGCGGTGTCGCCCCGGCCCGGACCTGTCGGCACACGCCGCTGTCTCAGCTGCGCAGCTGCCACTGCTGGTTGGTGCCGCCGTTGCAGGACCAGAGGATCAACTTCGTACCGTTCGCCGTTCCGGCGCCGTTCGCGTCGAGGCACAGACCCGACTGCACGCCGGTGATCGTGCCGTTGGCGTTGACGTTCCACTGCTGGTTGGCCTGGCCGTTGCAGTCCCAGATCACCACCGTGGTGCCGTTGGTGGTCCCCTGGCCGGAGGCGTCCAGGCACTTGGTGCCGTAGACCATGAGCTGCCGGCTGGCGGTGTGGGTCCACCGCTGGTTGGTGGCGGAGCTGATGCAGTCCCAGATCTGGGCCTGCGTGCCGTTGGTCGTGCTGGAGTTGCCGATCTCGGCACACCGGCCCGACTGGACGCCCACGATCTGCACGTTCTGCGGGTTGGTGCTGCCGCCGCTCTGCACGCCGGCCGCGTTGATCACCGTCTGCGCGCCCGACGGCCAACTGCCGTTGCTGACCGTGACGTTGCCGTTGACGACGTTGCCGCGATCGCCGTTGGTCACGTTCGTGGAGTTGTTCGTCGACCAGTTGTTGGTGACGGTGAAGTTGCCCATGTTCTCCGCGTACCAGTAGTTGGCGGTGGCCCAGGTGCCGGTGGAGGAGAACACGTTGTTGCGGGCGGTGTAGTAGCGGGAACCCTCGTCGAAGTAGAGCCCGAACCAGCCGTTGGTCCGCAGGCAGTAGTTTTCGTTGATGGTGCCGCCCGGGTTCGCCGACAGCGTGTAGATGCACCCGCCGTCGGTCATCTGCTGCATGACGTCGTGCACGTAGTTGCCGATCACCTGGTTGTTGGCCGCGGTGGTCGCAGTGGTGTAGCGCGGCTGGTAGTTGTACAGGCCCCGGTTCGCGTAGTGCTGGCTACCGCCGGCGTCGTTGGCGCCCCAGCCGTAGCCGACCGACAGACCGGTGTACGGCATGTTGTAGACCTCGTTGTGCGAGATCAGCGACGTGTTCACGTAGGTGGTCAGGATCGAGACGACCCCCCGGTACTCCAGGCCGAGATCGTGCACCCGGTTGTTGCTCACGGTGATGTTGCGGTTGACCATCCGCTGGTCGCCGGGGTGGTGCGCGTCGGCGCGTACGCCGCCGACCACGATGCCGCCGGCGGAGTTCCGGGCGATCTCGGATCGGGTGACGGTGATGTTGCTGGCGCCCAGGCCGACACCGCTGGCGTGGGCGTTGGCGTCGTTACCGATGCCGATGGCCGTCTGCCCGAGGTTGACGAACTGCGAGTCGCTGAAGGTGATGGTGTTGGCCGCCGACACCTGCACGGCGGCGGGCATCTGGTTCCAGTTCGGCCGGGTGGCCTCGAACTGGGGGCAGCCGGCCTGGCAGGAGGTCAACGCGTCGGACGGGCGCGCCCAGGTGCCGGTGATGTGCGCGCCGGTCTGCTGGTCGGCGAAGCCGTTGCTGCTGCTGGGGCCGAGCCAACTGGTGCCCGTGAAGGTGATGCCGCTGAACGAGATGTGGTGCGCGGGCGCGTCGTAGGTGCCACCGACGTTGACCAGGGACTGGAGTTGCGGCAACTCCACGCTGACGGAGCTCATGTTCTGCCCGGCGAGCGGGATGTAGTTGAGCTGACCGTTGCCCGGGTTGAGATACCACTCCCCCGGTGAGTCCAGGAACTCGTACGCGTTGGTCAGGTAGAAGGGACCGGCGCGGTGCGGGCTGGAGAGGGTGTCGAACCCGAAGGTGTTGTTGTTCCACGCGGGCTGTTGCATCGTGAGGAAGTTGCCGCTGATGCTCTGCACCGGCGAGTACCGGTCGGTGAACGAGCCGACGCTCTCCACCTCGACCCGGTTCTGGTTGCCGAGGTTGTTGAGGTAGTTGAGAGCGCTGTTGCTGAACCGCATGCCCGCCGCGGTGAAGGTGAAGTCGGAGCGATTCACGGCGGTGCGCGCCCGGGTGGCGACGGCCCCGTTGACGTAGAGCTGGCGGGAGTCGAGCCCCGCGCCGACGTTGGCACGCCAGATGTTCCTGCCGGAGTCGACCTGCGACCAACCGGTGACGGTCCGGGCACCGGTGATCGTCGGACGGGCGGACGGCGCCGCCCGCCAGATCACCTGGTAGCCGTTGTTGCCGGAGTCGGCAGCGGTCAGGCGCATCGGCGACGAGAGCCGGTACACACCGTCGGCCAACTGCACGACGACGTCACCGGACATCGTGGCGTTGCTCGCGCGGACCGCGGCCTGGGCGGCGGTCAGCGAGCACGGTTGGCTGGCCGAGCAACCGGTGCCGGTGCCAGCGGGCGACGCGTAGAGGGTGGTGGTGGCAGCGGAGGCCGGGGACGCCGAGGCGGCCACCACGACCAGCGCGGTCAACGCTGTCGCGGCGGCGCCGGCCAGCATTCGGCGCAGCGGCGGAAAGGACGAGGACACGGGACGGTGCTCCTGACATGACAAAGGGATGGGGGTGGGCGGATCGCCTCAACGAGCGCGGGGTTGGCGCGCGGCGCCGGTCAGCCGAGGATCTCCCGGAGATAGCGCAGGCCGTCCGTGGCGAGACGGTCCTGGGAGGGGGCCAACGGGCGCCAGATCGCCGCGGCGGTGGCGATGGTCTCGTTCTCCGCGGTGAACGACTCGATGCAGATCGCGCCCTGGTAGCCGGTGTCCCGCAGGACCGTGAAGAAACGGGGCCAGTCGAAGTGGTCGGCACCGGGAGCGCCCCGGTTGGTGCCGCTGACCTGGACGTGCTTGATGTGCGGGCCAGCGACCGCGAGGGCCGCGTAGGGGTCGGCCTCCTCTATGTTCATGTGATACGTGTCGATCATGATGCCGACGCTCGGCGGTAGGCCGTCGATCAGCTCGACCGTCTGCTCGATCGTGTTGACGACGCTCGTCTCGTAGCGGTTCAACGCCTCGACGCCGATGCTCACCCCGCACTCGCCCGCCCGCTCGGCCACCGGCGCCAGGGCCCGCCGGAAGTCCCTGTAGCAGGCGGCGCGAGCCGTCGGTGACATCCGCCAGGTGCGGCCGACCGAGGCGTACACCGGGCCGCCGACGCACGGGGCGCCGACGGCCGCGGCGCTCGCCACGCATCCCATGAGGTACGCCACTGTCGACTCCACGACGGCCGGTGCGGCGTCCACCAGGTCCCGCCCCGGCGGTGTCACCGCGCAGACCCCGGCGGCGGCGAGGCCGTGCGCGGCCAGCAGGTCCCGGGTACGGACCGGGTCCCAGTCACCGGGCTGCTCGATCGGCAGCTCGACGGCGTCGAAGCCGAACGCGGCGATCCGTGGGATCAGCTCGGCCAGGGCCTCGTCGTCGACCGGCGAGGCCCACACCCAGGGGTTGACACCGATGGCGTACACCCGAACCTACTTCCAGCGCTGCGGGTAACCGGGCAGGTCGGTGCAGCCGCACATCGCGTAGTGCAGCGGCGGCATGCTCGGATCGAGGTACCGGTCCAGGTTGTCCTGGGTGACGGTCGGCTGCGGCAGCTTCCACGGGTTGGAGACCTGCTCGCCGTCGAGGATCCGCAGCGCGGCGATGATCGGCGTACGCCACTGGTAGGTCGGGTAGGTCGGCGCGATGGCGGTGAGCTGCTTGTCCTTCCAGATCTTCAGGAAGTCGAGCTGGTCCTCACCGTTCATTGGCGGAACGGGCTTGCCCGCGTCCTGGAACGCCTCGACCGCCGCGACGGCCACCGCTCCGGCGTCCATCCAGACACCGTCGATCGTCCCGTAACGCTGGATGTAGTCGTCCACGATCTTCTTGGTCTTGGCCGGGTCGCCGTCGGTGAACTCGACACCCACGACGTCGACCTTCGCCTTGTCGAACGCCACCTTCGCCGCCGACCACCGGGTTTCCAGGACGTCGACACCAGGCAGGATCCGCAGGGCGAGGACCTTGCCGCCGGGCTTCATCTTCTGACTGACGAACTCGGCGCCGACGTGACCGAACCCGTAACCGCCGATGGGGTTGATGAAGGTCACCGGGCACTTCGTGTTGACACCCCGGTCGAAGACGATGACCGGCAGACCCGCCTGGCAGGCCGCCTCGACGGCCGGGGTGAGCGTGGCGGTGGTGTTGGGCGAGACGATGAGCGCGTCGCAGCCCTTGCCGAGCAGGTCGTTGATGTCCGCGATCTGCTTCTGGTCCTTGCCTTCGGCGTCGACGTGCACGAACTCCTTGATGCGGCTCTTCTGCGCCTCGACCTCGGCCTGCATGGTCTTGAACCCGACCTGCCGCCACGGGTTGTTCAGGGCCGCGTTGGAGAAGCAGATCTTGTGCGGGCCCTTCTTCTTGAACTTGGCGGTGTCCACCATCGTCGGGTTGAGCACCTGCTCCCACGGCTTGTCGGCCGGGCCCGTGGCGGCGGCGTCGAGCAGCGCGAGCTCCGCGTCGTAATCGGCCTGCACGAAGAACTTCGACTGGTCCCCGGTGCCCGAACCGGCGGCGGGGGCACTGCCCGAGGGGCCGGCGGCCGGCTCGTCGGTGGAACAGGCGGTGACGGACAGCAGGGTGACAGCGGCCAGCGCCGCCATGAAACGTCGCACTATGGTTCCCCTTTATCTCGACGAAGAACGAGTTGCGGAGACCGCCACGGCGAGCAGGATGATCCCGCCCTGGACGGCCGACCTGAGGGCGCCGGAGACGCCGTAGAAATTCATGAGGGCGAAGAGCAGTTCGAGGGTCAGCGCCCCGAGCATCGCGCCGACGACCGCGCCGCGGCCCCCGCCCAGAGCGACGCCACCGAGGACGACCGCGGTGATGGCACCGAACTCCAGGCCCGCTCCGGCCTGGAACGAGACGCCGCTGTAGCCGCCCAGCAGGATCGCCGCCACGGCCGCCGCGAGCCCGCTGAGGATGAAGGCGATGGTCCGGGTACGCCACACGCGTACGCCGCTCAACTCGGCGGTGCGCGGATTGTCGCCGACGGCGACCAGCGTCCGGCCGAAGTCGGACCGCATCAGCAGCACGGCCACCACCGCCAGGACCAACAGGACCAGCAGCGCGTACGGCATGCGGCCGAGCACCGGCACGTCCTCGAAGGCGCGCCGGCCGAACCGCCGGAACTCCTCGGAGAGCCCACCCTTCGGTGCACCGTCGGACCACAGGTAGACCGCCCCGACCAGGATCAGGAACATGCCGAGGGTGGTGATGAACGACGGCACCCGCAGCCGGGTGGTGATGAGGCCGTTGACCAGCCCGACGAGTGCTCCGAAGGCGAGCAGGAGCAGCACCACCGGCCAGGTACGCGCCGGGTCTCCGTCGATCAGCCGGGCGGCGACGACCACCTGCGCGGTGACCAGGGAGCCGACCGAGAGGTCGAACTCACCGGAGACGATCACGAAGTACTGACCGGCGGCGAGCAGGATGATCGGCGCCGAACGACCGAGGAAGGACATCAGCGACGGCGGGGACAGGAAGTCGGGCTGCCGGATGCCGACGAGCACCAGCAGCACCGCGAGGATCGCGAGGATCGGCAGGACACCGCCGGGGCGCACCCGCGGCAGACGCAGCGGCAGTGAACGGGGCTGGACGGTCTGCACGGTCAGGCCGCCTTTCGCATGGCCCTGCGGGCGTAGACGGCGACCGCGGCGATGATGATGACGCCCCGGATCACCTGCTTGAAGAAGGCATCCACCTCGAGCTGGTTGAAGATGGCGTCGATGCTGGCGAGCAGCAGCACCCCACCGACGGTGCCGATGACACCGCCGCGCCCGCCGGCGAGGGCGGTCCCACCGATCACCACGGCGGCGATCGACTCCAGGTCGTAGAGACCCTCGGTGCCCACCCGGGGAGCGCCCGAACCGAGCCGACTGGCCAGGTAGATACCGGCGAGCCCGGCACACATCGAGCAGAGCACGTGGGCGGTGACCAGGATCCGGTCGTTGCGGACACCCGAGAGCCGGGCCACCTCCGGGTCGCCGCCGACGGCGACCAGGTGATGGCCGAAGCGGGTCCGCGAGAGCGCGAACCAGGCCGCCGCGGTCACGGCGATCAGCAGCAGGAACGACAGTGGCACCGGGCCGACGCGCTGGTAGCCGAGAGACTGCACGAGCGTGGGCGAGGTCGTGCCGGCCGGGCCGTCGTAGCCGTTGTCGAGGTAACCCTTGAGCAGCAGCCCGACGCCGAGGGTCGCGATGAACGCGTTGACCCGGAACTTGGTGACGAGGAGCCCGTTGAGCAGCCCGACACCGGCGCTGACGGCGAGCGCCAGGCCGATCGCCGGCACCAACGCGCCGTCGCTGCCGTTCATCGTCTCGGCCGCGACGAGGGTGCTGAGGCTGATCACGTACGCCACCGACAGGTCGAGCGAGCCACCCAGGATGACCAGGGTCTGTCCGACGGCGACGAGCCCGAGGCCGGCGGCGACGTGCAGCAGACTCACCGTCGTGGACTGGTTGAACAGCTGACCGCCGTCGACGAGGACGACCAGCCAGCCGATCGCGAGGGTGAGGGTCAGGGCCACGAAGACGCCCGGTACGGGACGGCGGGCCGGAAGGAGCGACAGGGCGCTCATGCAGCTGCCTCCCGCGCGGTCCCGACCGCCAACGCGACGACGTCCTCCTCGGACGCGCCGGCGGGCAACTCGCCCACGATGCGGCCGTCGCGCAGGACGACGATCCGGTCACTCATCCCCAGCAGCTCCGGTAGGTCGGACGAAATCATCAGCACGGCCGCGCCGTCGCGGGCGAGACGGCGGACGAGATCGTGGATGGCGGACTTCGCGCCCACGTCGATGCCCCGGGTCGGCTCGTCGAAGAGCAGGATCCGCGGGTTGAGCGCGAGCCATCGGGCCAGCACGACCTTCTGCTGGTTGCCCCCGGACAGAAAGCGGATCTCCTGGTCGTCGCCGGCGCCACGAACTTCCACGGCGGCGAGCAGTTCGCGGGCGCGGACGGTGCGGGCGGCGTGGCCGGAGCGGATCGCGAACACGGCCCGGCTGGCGAGCAGCGTGTTGTCGAGGACCGACTGTCGGGGGACGATCCCCTCGCCCTTGCGGTCCTCGGTGACGTAGGCGATGCCGGCCCGCATCGCGGTGCGTGGCGAGCGCAGCCGCACCGGCCTGCCGTCGAGCGTGACCTCGCCGGTCGTGAACGGCGACACCCCGAAGAGCGCGCGGGCGAGCGCCGAACGCCCGGAGCCCTGCAGGCCGCCGACGCCGAGCACCTCGCCGGCACGCAACTCGAGGTTGACGCCGCGCAGCTTCCGGTTTCCCGCGTCGCGGACGGTGACCCGCACCGGGCCCAGGTCGTCGGGGCCGGCCCGGTCGGGGTAGTAGCTGGAGAGCTCGCGGCCGACCATGTGCCGCACCAACTGGTCGGCGGTGGTGTCCGCCGTTTCCACTGTGGTCACCCGGCGGCCGTCCTTCAGGACGGTGATCCGACTGGACAGGTCGAAGACCTCGGCGAGCCGGTGCGAGACGTACAGCAGGCCGATGCCCCTCTCCTGGAGTCGGCGCACCAACCCGTAGAGCAGCTCGACCTCGTGGTCCGCCAGCGAGGCGGTCGGCTCGTCCATGATGAGCAGCCGCGCGTCCAGGGCGAGTGCCTTGGCGATCTCGACGACCTGCTGCTGCGCGACGCCGAGCTGCCCCACCCGGGCGTCCGCCGGCAACGTCGTCTCCCCGATCGAGGCGAGCAGCCGGGTGGTGCGGTCGAGCATCGCCCGGCGGTCGACCAACCCGCGGCGGACCGGCTCGTGGCCGAGGTAGACGTTTTCGGCGACGGTGCGCTCCGGGAGCAGGTTGAACTCCTGGTGGATGATGCCGACGCCGGCCCGTTGCGCGTCGCGCGGACCACGGAACACCCGGGGTTCCCCGGCGAACTCGACAGTGCCCTCGTCCGGCGAGTATCCGCCCGAGACGATCTTCATGAGGGTCGACTTCCCTGCGCCGTTCTCACCGACGACGGCGTGGACCTCGCCTGGTGCGACTTCGAGGTCGACATCGCCGAGAACGCGTACTCCGAGGAAGGACTTGCCGATACCCCGAAGGGTGAGCAGCGGCACCGGCCGCGAGTCTGACATCCCGAGTGCCCTCACAGACAGTAGTTATCGACAGCGTTCTATGCCACACTACGGCGACTTTGAAGCGCTGGACATCAAACTTTCGTAGGAACGAAGGCGGCTTACGTTCGCGCGTTACAAACATTTCCTTGACATCGGCGAAACATCACACGTATGAAGATAGATGTTTGGATGCGGGTCCGCAATCCTCGATCCAGGCCGACTGGCAGGCTGGTCCATGATCGACAGTGGCACCGCAGCCAGGGAGCCGCTCACGGCCGTCGTCCACCGGGCAGGACATCGGATGTTACCCTCGCTGATTGACACCTATCGATCCCTAGCTCATCCTGACCTCGCGGGCCACGGGACGACAACCACGGCCATCATCACGCTGTGTGACGTCCTGCCGGTCTGACTGCCGTTTCGGCGAACGGCACGAGGACAGCCCAGCGCGCGCTCGTGCCCGCCCAGGCGTCCAGGCAGAACCTGACGCACCGTAGGGCCCGTGACCGCACCCCACCACCGCCCAACCTAGGAGACGGCATGCGTCGCAATACATTGATCATCGCGGTGATCGCCGGCCTGTTACTGTCGCTCGGACTCGCCCCACCCGCATCGGCGGCCCCGGCCTTCCGCGCCCTGCTGTTCACCAAGACCGCCGGCTACCGGCACGACTCGATCCCCGCCGGAATCGCCATGTTCCAGCAGCAGGCGGCGGCGAACAACTTCGAGCTGGTGGCGACCGAGGACTCCAGCGTCTTCACCGCCAGCAACCTGGCGACCTTCGACGTCATCATCATGTTCCAGACCTCCGGCATGGTCTGGACCTCGGCGGCGCAGCGCCAGGCGGTGGAGGGCTACCTCGCCAGCGGCAAGGGCATCGTCGGCGTCCACAACGCCACCGACATGGGCATCGAGTCGGAGTACCCGTGGTGGGACCAGACCATCAACGGCGGCGCCCACATGCCCGAACACTCCCCCGGCGTGCTGCCCGGCACCGCCATCGTCGCCGACAAGCAGCACCCGTCCACGGCCGGTCTGCCGGATCGCTGGAACCGCAGCGAGGAGTGGTACAACTTCGACACCAACCCGCGCGGCAACGTGCACGTGCTGGTGACCGCCGACGAGCGCACGTACAACCCGGGGTCCCGGGCGATGGGCCCGGACCACCCGATCTCCTGGTGCCGAAACGCCGGTGGTGGGCGGGTTTGGGCCACCGCGATGGGCCACGCGATCGCCTCCTACAGCGAGACGAACTTCCGCAACCACGTCCTCGGTGGCGTCCGGTGGGCCGCCGGCAACGTCGCCGGCGACTGCGGCGGCACCGTCTGGGGCAACTTCGAGAAGCGCACCCTCGACGACAACACCGTCGACCCGATGGCGATGGCGGTGGCCCCCGACGGGCGGGTGCTCTACGCCCAACGCGGCGGGCAACTGAAAATCTTCAAGCCCTCCACCAACAGCACGGTCACCGCCGGCACGCTGAGCGTCTACACCGGCGGCGAGGACGGTCTCACCGGCATGGCGCTGGACCCGAACTTCGCCACCAACGGGTACGTGTACCTGTACCACTCGCCGGCGAGCAGCACGACCGACGTCAACCGCGTCTCCCGCTACACGCTCTCCGGCGACACGTTGAACATGTCCAGCGGTGTGACGATCATCGACATCCCGGCCTACCGTGACCGGACGTTCCCGGAGCCCGGCCACACCGGCGGGTACATCGAGTTCGGTCCGGACGGCAACCTCTACATCGGCACCGGCGACGACACGCCGCCGAACCTCGACCCCAACTGGCAGGGCTACGCCCCGCTGGACTGGCGGTCGGGCAAGTCCAACCTCGACGCCGCCAGGACCGCCGGCAACACCAACGACCTGCGCGGCAAGCTGCTGCGCATCCGCCCCGGTGCCAGCGGCAGCTACACCATCCCGACCGGCAACCTCTACCCGCAGGGCACCGCGCAGACCAAGCCGGAAATCTACGCGATGGGCTTCCGCAACCCGTTCCGCTTCTCGATCGACCCCGCCAACGGTTGGGTCTACCTGGCCGACTACGGGCCGGACCGCAACCCGCCCACCACCAACCGCGGCCCCGAGGGCCTGGTCGAGCTCAACGTGATCAAGACGCCCGGCAACTACGGGTGGCCGTTCTGCCACGGCGACAACCAGCCCTACGCGCCGTTCAACCCGGACACCGGCGTCGTCGGCTCGAAGTTCAACTGCTCGGCACCGGTCAACAACTCCCCCAACAACACCGGCCTGACCAGCCTGAAGCCGGTCGTCGCACCCAACATGTGGTACGGCTACGGCACCTCGCCGACCTTCCCGGAGCTCGGCTCCGGCGGCTCCGCGCCGATGGGCGGGCCGGTCTACCGGTACGACCCCGCGAACCCGTCCGCGACGAAGTTCCCGCCCTACTACGACGGCGTCCACTTCTTCTACGAGTGGTCGCGCAGCTACATGAAGGAGGTGCACTTCGACTCCGCCTCGGCGGTGACCCGCACCAACCCGTTCCTGCCCACGGCCCGGTTCAACAAGCCGATGGACATGGAGTTCGGCAAGGACGGCTCGCTCTACCTGCTGGAGTGGGGCACCAACTTCGGTGGCGGCAACAGCGACTCCGGGCTCTACCGGGTCGACTACATCCAGGGCGGCCGGTCGCCGATCGCCAAGGCCACCGGCACACCCACCAGTGGCACCGCCCCGCTCACCGTCCAGTTCAGCAGCGCGGGCACGGCCGACCCGGACCCCGGCAACACGCTGAGCTACCAGTGGACGTTCGGCGACGGCACCAGCTCCACGGCCGCGAACCCGTCGAAGGTGTACACCGCCAACGGCAACTACACAGCGCAGTTGAAGGTCACCGACAACACCGGCAAGACGGGCTTCGCCAACGTTCAGATCACCGTCGGCAACAGTGCCCCGGTGGTCACCATCACCACACCATCCAACGGCGGCATGCTCACCTTCGGTGACAAGGTGTCGTACCAGATCAACGTGACCGACCCGGACGGCGGCACTGTCGACTGCTCGAAGGTGGTCCTCAACCCCGCGCTCGGTCACGACGACCACGCGCACGAGACCACCGAGTACCCGGGCTGCTCGGGCACCATCTCCACCGACCTGCTCGGTGGTCATCCGGACGGCGCCAACCTGTTCTACGTGCTGAACGCGCGATACACCGACAGCGGTGGCGCGGGGGGCGCGGCACCGCTCACCGGCACCGCGCAGGCGATTCTCCAGCCGAAGCACAAGCAGTCCGAGTACTTCAGCAGCCAGTCCGGCATCCGGGTCGTCGACCAGGCGGCGGCGGAGAGCACCAAGCGAGTCGGTGACATCTCCACCAACGACTGGATCGCGTTCAGCCCGATGAGCCTGTCGGGCATCTCGACGGTCAGCTACCGGGTGTCGTCGCCGTCCGGTGGCGGTTCGATCGAGCTGCGCGCCGGCTCGCCGACCGGCACCCTGCTGGCCACCACCACGGTGCCCAGTACGGGCGGCTGGGACAACTACCAGTCCACGACTCCGGTGAGCGTCTCCGCGCTCAGCGGGACACAGACGCTCTACATGGTGTTCAAGAACAGCAACAACTCGTTCGATCTGGACTCGCACACCTTCGGCGGCAACGGCGTCGGAACACCTGGCACCGGTGGTGGCCTGGCGGGCAAGACCTGGACGGTCACGGCGCAGCACAGCGGCAAGCTGATGGACGTCAGCGGTGTCTCCACCGCCGACGGCGCACAGATCACCCAGTGGGCGGCCACCGGGGGCAACAACCAGAAGTGGCAGGCCGTCGACGCCGGTAGCGGCGCGGTTTACCTGAAGGCCGTGCACAGCGGCAAGTGCGTCGAGGTGGTCGGCAGCTCCACGGCGGCGGGTGCCTTCCTCCAGCAGGCCACCTGCAACAACGGCAACCAGCAGAAGTTCACCGCGACCGCGACGGGAACCTCCGGGGTCTACACGGTGCGGAACGTCCTGAGCGGGCTCTGCGTGGACGTCAACGGCGCCGCCACCACCGACGGCGCCCGACTGTTGCAGTGGACCTGCCACAGTGCGGCCAACCAGCAGTGGCGGTTCACCGCGGTGTGACCCGCGGCGGTCGCCGTAGCGAATGACGTCCCGGTCGGGACCGGTATCCGATGAGCGGAGCCGGTCCCGACCGGGACGTCGTCGTCAGGCTGAGAGGGAGGGCGCCGCCCTAGTGCGCCGTGGCGAGCAGCCCCGCCGCCGCCAGCGCATCCCAGAGTTCCTCCGCCACGACGGCCTCCGAGCGTCGCACCGCCTCGGCGACCTGGGAGGCGTTGCGCACACCGACCACCGTCGACACCACCGCCGTATGCCGGCGGACGAAGGCCAGTGCCGCCTGCGGCAGGGTGACGCGGTACGTCTCGCAGACCGTCGCGATCCGCCGCGCCCGCTCGATCAACTCTGCCGGGGCCTGCTGGTAGTTGTAGACGGCGTCAGCCGGCGGCCGGTCCCGCGACAGCAGCCCCGAGTTGTAGACACCCGCGATGACCACGCCCACCCCGCGACTCTGGGCGGCGGGCAGCAGGTCATCGGCCGCGCCCTGCTCCAGCAGGGTGTACCGCCCGGCGCACATCATCACGTCGACGTCGGTTTCCCGCACGAACCGGGCCAGCATCTCCGACTGGTTCATGCCGGCGCCGATGGCACCCACCACGCCCTGGTCACGCAGCTCGACCAGGGCCGGCACGGCTTCACTGGCGGCCCACTCCCAGTGGTCGTCCGGGTCGTGGAGGTAGACGATGTCGATCCGGTCCAGCCCGGTGCGATCCAGGCTGGCCTCGATCGAGCGAAGGACGCCGTCTCGGCTGAAGTCCCACACCCGCCGGTGGCTCGCGGGGACATCGAACCCGTCGGAGTCCCGCAGGTGGGCGTCCTGCGGCGACGGCACCAGCAGTCGCCCGACCTTCGTCGACACGACGTACTCGTCGCGCGGGCGGTGCCGCAACGCGGCGCCGAGTCGGCGCTCGGACAGACCGAGCCCGTAGTGCGGCGCGGTGTCGTAGTACCGGACGCCCGCCTCCCACGCGGTGTCGACTGCCGACGCGAACTCCTCGTCCGTCGTGGCCCGGTACAGGTTGCCACCCTGGGCCGCACCGAAGCCCAGCTCGGTGAGACGCACCTCCGGGCGACGCGGCAGTGCTCGCACCCTCACGACGCCTCCAACCGATAGACGCGCCGCGCCGTGTCCCCCCAGAGCAGCGCCTGGTCGGCCTCGTCGTGGTCGCCCAGCAACTCCGCCAGCGCCTCGACCCATCGCGGGTACGAGCTGGCGAGCAGACAGACCGGCCAGTCCGAGCCGTACATCAGTCGGTCCGGTCCGAACGTGTCGAGCGCGCCCTCGACGGCCGGTCGGAGGTCTTCCGTCGTCCAGGGTGACCGCTCCACTTCCGTCACCAGACCGGAGAGCTTCGCCGTCGTGTTGGGCGAGGCAGCCAACGCCCGCAGACCGCGAGTCCACTCGGTCATCTCCGGACGGCCCAACGCGGGCTTGCCCAGATGGTCGAGCACGAAGCGCACCTCCGGCAGGTCGTGCGCCAGGCGTACGGCCATGGGCAGCTGGTGTTGGCGGACCAGCAGGTCGAAGACCAGGCCGGCCGCGCCGACCGCCGCGATCCCCCGGCGGATGTCCGGACGGTCCAGGTACGCCGGGTCGGTCTCGCTCTGCACGAGGTGGCGGATGCCGACGAGGCGTTCCCCGCCCGGTGCGGCCCGCAGGCGTCCGAGGCGCTGGGCGACGTCGTCGGCGGTCAGGTCCACCCAGCCGACGACACCACGGACGAGGGTGTCCCCGGCCGCGACGGCCAGCAGGTCCACCGTCTCCGCCTCCGAGGCGATGGACTGCACCACCACGGTCGCGGTGACCCCGGCGGCCCGGGCCACCGGCGCGAGATCCGCGGGTTCGAAGTCGGCGTCGATGGCCGCCATGGTCACCGGGTCGATCCACGGCTGGGGGTGCCGTGCGCGGACCCAGAGGTGGTGGTGTGCGTCCACGATCCCGGCTCGTCCGGGCACCTCTGCGCCCGTCATCGGCCCAGCCAGCCGCCGTCGACGGGCAGGACGATTCCGCTGACGTAGTCGGATGCCGCCGACGCCAGGAACACCGCGGCGCCACCGAGGTCGTCGGCCCGGCCCCACCGACCCGCCGGGATCCGGGTGAGGATCGCCGGGGCACGGTCGGGGTCGTCGCGCAGCGCCTGGGTGTTGTCGGTGGCGATGTAACCGGGGGCGATGGCGTTGACGTTCACCCCGTGGGCCGCCCACTCGTTCGCCAGCGCCTTGGTCAGACCGGCCACCCCCGACTTCGACGCGGCGTAGCCGGGGACGGTGATGCCACCCTGGAAACTCAGCAGCGACGCCGTGAAGATGATCTTCCCTCGGCCCCGCTCGACCATCGTCCGGCCGATCTCCCGGCTCAGGACGAACTGGCTGCTGAGGTTCACCTCGATCACGTGGTCCCACATCTCGTCCGGGTGCTCCGCGGCCGGAGTACGGGCGATCGTGCCGCCGTTGTTCACCAGGATGTCGATCGGCCCGAGAGCGGTGATGTCCCGGGCCAGCCGGCGCACGGCCGCGCGGTCGCCGAGGTCGGCCCGCAGCGCGGTGAATCCGCGGCCTGCGGCACGCACCCGGCGTTCCACCTCGCTGCCTGTCGCTTCGAGCTGGGCGGAGACCCCGACGATGTCGGCACCGGCCAGGGCCAGGGCCTCGGCCATGGCGAGGCCGATGCCGCGCCGTGCCCCGGTCACGACGGCGGTCCGTCCGGACAGGTCGAACAGGGCGGTCACTGGTCGCCCTCCCGCAGGTCGAGCAGCACCTTCATGACACCGCCACCTTCCAGGGCCGTGAAGGCGTCGGCGGCCGCCTGGACCGGTTCGACACGGGAGATGAGCTGTCGCGCCGGGATCGCGCCCGAGGCGACCAACCGGATCGCCTCCACCATGTCGTCGCGCTGGTACAGCCGGGCACCCAGGAGTTCCAGCTCGCGCCAGAAGAACCGGTGCAGGTTCACCTCGCGAGACTTGGGGTGGATCGCCACCATCACCAGCCGACCCCGGGTGGTGAGGACGTCGACCGCCGTGGTGACGCCGGCCGCGGAGCCGGACACCTCGAAGGCGATGTCGGCGCCCGCGCCGTCGGTGCGGTCGTTGACCAGTGCCACGACATCGGTCGATTCCGGGTCGACGGCCTCGATCCCGATCCCGCCCGCCACCTCGCGGCGGAACGGGTCCGGCTCGACGAGGAGCACCCGTGCGCCGCGGCTCTGCGCGACGGTGGCGATGAGGACACCTACCGGCCCACCGCCGACCACGACCACCTGGTCGTCGGCGCTCACGTTCCCCCGCCGGACGTCGTGCACGGCGACCGCGACCGGCTCGACGAGCGCCGCGTGGTCGAGCGGCAACTCCTCGGGCAGCGGCAGGACCAGCTCCACCGGCACGTTCCAGGAGGACTGCATGGCGCCCGGTGAGTCGATACCGAGGAAGTTCATGGCGTGGCAGACGTGGGAGTTGCCGCGCTCGCAGGCGGCGCACTGCCCGCACGGCCGGGTCGGCATCACGGTGACGGGCTGGCCGACGCTCCAGCCGTCGACGTCCTCGCCGAGGGCCGCGATCCGCCCGGACATCTCGTGGCCGATGATCGCGGAGTCACCGACCCGGGCGTCCATGTCCCCGTGGTAGATGTGCAGGTCCGTGCCGCAGATTCCGGTGTAGGCCACCTCGATCCGCACCTGGCCGCGACCGGGTGGCACCGGTTCGCGTTCTTCGATTCCGAGGTGACGCGCCCCCCGGTAGACGACTGCCTTCATCGATCCTCCGTCTCGACGGTCGGTACGTCGGTCGTGCCGACCGGCATGGTCATGGGTGCACCGCCGCGGCGGTGCACCCACGCTCCCTTTGATGTGGTGGTCAGCTCAGTGCCGCGCGGTGGGTGCCACGTCGTTGTGCGAATTCAGCGACACGACGGGCACCTGGCGGCCGGGGACGATGCCGTCGACCCCGGCCAGCAGCCGACGGCCGGCCCGCTCCGGCCGGACGTTGGGGCTGTCGGCCGTCTGCGGCTGCGGACGGCGGTTGGCGGCCCGGATCAGCTCCTCGTCGACCCGGACACCCAGCCCGGGTGAGTCGCCGAGGACGAAGGCACCGTCCTCGACGTGCAGGTCGATGGAGACCCCGACCGGTCGGTGCAGGTCCTGCAGCTCGCTGGTCAGATGGTTCGGCACCGAGGTCGCGGCGTGCAGCAGCCCGATCGGGCTGTTGCCGATCGGGCTGACCGGCAGGTCGTGGGCGTGTGCCAGGGCGGACGCCCGCAGGAAGTGGGTGACCCCCCAGACGGCGGCCATCTGGACGACGTCGACCGCGCCGGCGGCGATCAGCGGGCGGTACTGTTCGAGCCCGGTGAGGTTTTCCCCGGTGGCGACCGACGCGCGCACTCCTCTGCTGACCGCTGCGTTGCCCTCGGCGTCCCAGCGTCGGACGGGCTCCTCGATCCAGATGAGGTCCAGGCTGCGTTCGAGTTCGCAGACGTGCCGAACGGCCTGCTTGCGCGTCCATGCCTCGTTCACGTCGAGCATCAGACCCGGCCGCCGGCCGTGGCCGGCCTCGGTCAGGACGTCCCGGACCAGGCAGAGCCGGTGCCGGTCGCGCTCGATGTCGAGGCCACCCTTGAGCTTGGCGGCCCGCAGGCCGTGGCTGGCGTAGACCTCGTACTCGGAGACGAGCTCGTCGTCGGTCAGCCCGATGTCCAGGCCGGACGCGTAGGCGGGAACGCGCCGGTCACGTCCGCCCAGCAGCCGCCACAACGGCTCACCGGCGGCCTGCGCCTTGATGTCCCAGAGTGCGGTGTCGAGAGCGCCGATGGTGCCGAACACCGGGCCCGCGTGGCCCGCCTTGAACGTGTGCCGCAACATGCGGTCGTAGAGGGTCGTCACCGCGCGCGGGTCCTCGCCCTCGATGGCGGCGAAGACCCGCTCGATCTCGACGTGCGGCCCGAGGCCGACGCCCGAGATGCCCTCGTCGGTGTCGACGACGACGATCGAGACCGGGACCACCCCGTCGGCGAAGACGCCGTTGGCATCGCCGACCGGCCGCCCCCATTCCTGGACCGTGGTGAGCGTCCGATATCCCGTGATGCGCATGTCAACCCTTCGTGGAACCGGCGGCTACACCGTCGGCAATTTGGCGCTGGAGGAACAGGTAGACCAACAGGACGGGTATCGCGGCGATCAGCACCCCGGAGGCGAAGGTGGGGATGTTGTCGGAGTACTGCCCGCGCAGCGAGGTCACCCCGATCATCAGCGTCCGGTGTTCGGCCGACGGCATCATCACCAGTGCCATGAGGACGTCGTTCCAGCAGAACAGGGCGTTGAGGATGCCGACCGACAGCAGCGCCGGGGTGCCCAGGGGCAGCATGATCCGGCGGTACACGCCGTACACGGTGTTGCCGTCGATGCGGGCCGCGTCGACGATCTCCGACGGGATGCCCTTGTAGTAGCTCGTCATCAGGAAGACGGTGAAGGGCAGGAACTGGGCGACGTAGACCAGGATCAGGCCCGGGTACGTGTCGATGAGCGCGGTGTCGGCCATGATCCGGGCGAGCGGCACCATGATCACTTGGAACGGGATGAAGAGCCCCGCGAGGCAGCCCAGGAACAACGCCGACGAGCCACGGAACCGCAACTGGCTCAGGGCGAAGCCGGCCATCGACCCGAGCAGCAGCAGCAGGAGCACCGACACCGTCACCACGAACAGCGAGTTGACGAAGTAGCGGCCCATGCCGACGCTGTTCCACGCCGTGCTGATGTTCTCCCAGCGCAGAGCGTCGGTCAGGGAGAACCGGTCGAGGATGTAGTCACGGCGCGTCTTCATCGCGACGTTGGCGGTGAACAGCAGGGGGTAGATCGTCGCCAGGGCGAGCAACGACATGGGGATGGCGATCAGCCACCAGCCCAGGCGGAGGCGAGACATCAATCCTCCTTTCCGGATCGTTCGAGCAGCTTGATCTGCAACAGCCCCACCACGAGCATGATCATGAAGAGGATCGTCGACGCGGCCGACGCGAGAGCGGGACGGTTCATCTGGCCCTGCTGCTTCCAGATGTAGAACTCCGGCAGGTACGTCGACCCCTCCGGCCCGCCGCTGGTCATGACGTAGAGCAGCCCGAACATCGAGGTCAGCATCCCGATCATCGTGGTCACGAAGACGAACTGGATGGTGCGCGAGAGGCTCGGGACGATCACGTGCCAGACCACCTGGCGCAGCGACGCCCCGTCCACGCGGGCGGCGTCCAGCAGCGCGGGGTCCAGCGTGGCGAACCCGGCGAGAAACACCACCAGGGCCATCCCGAAGGTGGCCCAGATGTGCACGCCGACCACCATGAACATCGCGATGCCCGGGTCACCGAGCCAGTCGATCGGATCGACACCGACCGAGGAGAGGACGGCGTTGAGGGGGCCGTCGAAGGCGAGCAGCAGGTTGAAGATCGCACCGACGATGACCGGTGAGAGCACCGCGGGAAAGAAGTAGACGCTGCGGTAGAAGCGGTGACCGGGCACCCGCAGGTAGATGAACGTCGCGAGCAGACCGGGGATCGCCACCGCCACCGGCAGCAGCAGCACCAGCAGCCCGACGTTCTTCAGCGCGGTCTGGAACAGCGGGTCGGCGAAGAGCTCCCGATAGTTGCCGAAACCGACAGCCGTCCCGTTCTGCGCACCGTCGCCGGTGAAGGAGAAGTTGACCCCGAGGATCAGCGGGTAGAGCCGCAGCAGCACGATGATCAGGACGGCTGGGGCGACCAGGATGTAGGGGGCGAAGCGTTCCGCGCGCAGCCCGCCCCGGTCGGGACGGGGGCGTACGCCACCCCGGTGCGCGGCGGGGGTGCCCGCCGCCCCGTCGGTCCGTCCGGCCGGAGCCAGACGGACCGACGGTTGCGTGTTTCCGATTGGCACGAGGTCAGCCCGCCTGGTCGGAAGCGGCCAACTGCTTCACCACCTCGTCGACGGTGATCGAACCGCTGAGCAGTTGCTGGGAGAGACGGCCCATCAGGTCGAGCGTCTTCGAGGAGAGCGCGACGTGCAGCGCAGGCTTGCCACTCTTCAGCTCGTTGACGATCGTGGAGACCGCCGGCCCGCCCTGTGACACGTCGATGGTGGTGTCGGCGGCGATCGCGCCGGCGTCGGCGTAGAACGCCTTCAGCGCGTCGGCCGAACTCAGGGAGCGCACCAGGTCGGCGGCCACCTTCGGGTCCTTCGTCCACTTGGCGACCGCGTAGCCGATGCCACCGTCGTACGGGAGGCTCGGGGTGGTGCCGGCGGTGACGACCGGGGCCTTCATGACGCCGAGCTTCTCCGGGGTGAGGAACTCGTTGAAGTCCTGCCAGTGCCCCACGTCCGACATCAGACCCATGACGTGCGCGGCCTTGCCGGACTGGAAGAGTGCGAAGGAGTCGTTGAACATGGCGGTCGAGTTGGCCCCGTCGCTGTTCATCTTCTTCTCACCGGTCTCCTTCCAGAGCTGGAAGACCCGCTTGACGTTTGCCGAGTTCCAGTCGCGCTTGCCGGCGATCCAGGCGTCGTACTCCGCGGCGGTGAGGGTGGTCGAGCCCATGCTGGAGAGCCAGAACTGGATGCCGACGCCCTCCTTGTTGCCGAGGGCGAAGCACTTGGAGCCGGCCTTGGCGATGGCGGCGCAGTCGGCGACGAACTTGTCCCACGTGGTGGCCGGGCTCGCCGGGTCGAGGTTCGCCTTCTGGTAGACCGCCTTGTTGTAGTAGATGGGGTAGCCCTGCAGCGTCACCGGGGCGGCGTAGGTCTTGCCGTCCTTGGCGAACGCCTCCCAGCCGGCCAACCGCTGCTTGTCCTCGGCCACGTAGTCGTCGAGCGGCACCAGCGCGTCCACCCGGTCGCGGATCTGGCCACCGCCGTTGAACAGCATGACGTCCGGGCCCTTGCCGGACTGGATGGCCGCACCGAGCAGCGTGTAGTACTGGTCGAAGGGCTGCGCGACGAACTCGACGGTGACGTTGGCGTGCTTCTTCTTGAAGTCGGCCTTCGCCTTGTCCAGGTACGACTTCGCGAACGGCTCGCCGGACTTCCAGTCCCACACCACCAACTTGCCGTCCGAGCCGCCGCTGGACTTGCCCGAATCGCTGGCACTGCCACAGCCGGCCAAGGCCAGTCCCACAACGAGGACGGCCGACCACATTGAGCGCTGTCTCATCAGTTGTCACCTCTGAACGTGGGGTGGCCGACGAACGGGCCGCCATGCCATTGTTGATCGGAAAGTAACTCGTATGACGTGTGACGTCAATAGTCGGCCGTAGACTGATGTCGACGTCGTGCCACGGCGAGCCATTCGGAGGGGGACATGACGCCAGCGCAGGAGACAGCCCTGAACAATCCGGGGACCCCGGAGTGGGTGCGTCGACCGACCAACCTCGCCAGGGCGGTCACCGCCGAACTCGTGCAGCGCATCGTCCGTGGCGTCCACCCGTCCGGGACGTCCCTGCCACCCGAACCGGTCCTCTGCGACACCTTCTCCGTGAGCCGGACCGTCGTCCGGGAAGCCGTCAAGATCCTTCAGGAGAAGGGGCTGGTGCAGGTCCGCCAGGGTGCCGGCACCATGGTCACCCCACCGTCACACTGGGACATGCTCGACGAGCTCGTCCTCGCGGCCACCATCGCCGAGGACGACAGCCTCGCCATTCTCGACGACCTCGTCGTCACCCGGCGGGTGCTGGAGTCCGACATGGCGAACGTCGCCGCCCGCCTCGCCGACGCCGAGACCGTCGACCGGCTGCGCGCCATGGTGGACCGGATGGACGAGCTCGTCGACGACCACGTCACCTACCACGACCATGACCGGGCCTTCCACGACACGATCATGCAGGCATCCGGGAACCGCATCGCCCGCGGCGTCGTGCGGGCACTGGAGAGCCAGGTCATCAACACCGCCCGCTACATGGGCCGCACCGAACGCTCGCTGTGCGTGGCATCCAACAAGGGCCACCGACGCATCTACGAACGCATCGCCGCCCACGACTCCGAGGGCGCAGCCGAGGCGATGTTCACCCACATCACCGAGGCCTGGCTGGTCCGCCGCAGCGGCTCGGGCAAGCCGGTACGTCTCCAACGCTGAAGGACGGCAGCTCCAACGCTGAGGGCGGTGGCGCCTGCTCCCGCGATCTCGGAGCAGGCGCCACCGCCGATGTCAGCGCCGGCCTCGCCGGCGACCGGGATCAGGAGAACTGCGCGAAGAACCTCCAGATCTCACCCTTGGTCCAGGTCGTGATGCCGCTCTCGGCGTAGGTGCCGTCCACCGGGCCGGGCATGTGACCGTTGTCGTACGCCGCCCACTGCACCGGGTAACCGGACCGGCAGCCCGAGTAGGTGGTCGTGATGTGGGTGCGGCTGCCCGCGCCCGGCTCGGGCGGGTTCTGCGCGGTGCAACCGTTGTTGCGGACGAACGTGTCCCGCAACGACCGCCCCTGGGAGATGCTCAGGACGTTGTCCGAGATGCCGTGCAATCCGAAGTACGCGATGGGCTGCGTGCCGCCGCTGCACCCGCTGATCTGTCCGCCGGAGATGACCGCGACGGCCCGGAAGACGGTGGGTCGTGCGCAGGCGATGGCGTAGCTCATGCCGCCGCCCCAGCTGAAGCCGAGGGCGAAGCGCTGCCTCGGGTTGACGCAGAGGCTGCTCTCGATCCGGGTGATCATGTCATCGACGAAGGTGATGTCCTCACCGCCGGCGTTGCCCCAGCCGTTGCCGAACCCCTGGGGCGCGACCAGGATCGCGTTGTTCGACTGCTCCTGCTGCCCGTAGTAGGACCACGGGGTCCCGCTCGTGCCGCCGGAGGAGATCTCCTGCATGGTGCCGCCTCGCCAGTGGAACGCGAAGATCAGCCGGTACGGGTTGCTGTTGTTGTAGTTCGCGGGCACCCGCAGGATGAAGGTGCGGCTCTTGCCGTTCGTCTGGATCGTGTGCGTGCCACTGGAGAGCGTCGGCGCCTTGCCGCACCCGCTGCCGCCCGTCGGCGGCGGGTTGCCGCTGTCCGTGGGGACGAGTTGCCACTGCTGGTTTGCGCCACCCCAGTCGGCGTACTGCACGATGTTGCCACCGTCGGCGGTGGACGCTCCCTGCACCTCGACGGCCTTGCCGCTGTGCCGGCTGATCAGCCGCACGTGGCCGCCGTCGGAGTCGGCCAGCCGGAACTGCTGGTTGGTCCCGTTGAGGTCGGACCACTGCACGATCGCTCCGCCGTCGGCGGTCGAGAAGTTGCTGACGTCGAGGACCTTGCCTGAGTGCCGGGACTTCAGCCGGTAGAAGCCTCCCCCGGAGTCCACAAACTGCCATTGCTGGTTCGCGCCGTTGTTCCGGGTCCACTGGCTGATCCGTGCGCCGTCGTTGGTGGCCGAGCCGTACAGGTCCAACGCCTTGCCGCTGTTGCGATTGACCAGGACGTACCAGGCGTTGGTGTCCACGGTCGCCGCAGAGGCGGGGGCCGCGTTGACCGCGACGAGCGCGCTGGCCGCCATGACCGCGGCCGCCGCTGCGGCCAAGCCTGACCGCCAGCGACGTCTCCGTGGAGAGGCGTGACGAGCCTCACCGATGGCCTTCATGGTCCACTCCTTCGATCGAGGGTCATCCACGAGCAGAACGCACGCGGGTGCCCTGGCGTGCGTGCCGACGTCTGGTGGTGACGTCAGCACGTCTGGGGGGGGATGGGTGCGGGCGAGATGCGGCGGTCACTATCCGATGCGGACCAGCTGCCACTGCTGGTTGCTGCCACCCCAGTCGGCGTACTGGACGATGTTGCCGCCGTCGGCGGTGGACGCGCCCTGCACCTCGACGGCCTTGCCGCTGTTGCGGTTGATCACACGCACGTAGCCATCGGATGACTGGGCGAGCCGGAACTGCTGGTTGGTGCCGTTGCCGTCGCTCCACTGCACGATCGCCGCACCGTCGGAGGTGGAGAAGTTGTAGACGTCGAGCACCTTGCTGGAGTTCCGCGACTTCAGCCGGTAGTAGCCCCCGCCCGAGTCGACGAACTGCCACTGCTGGTTCACGCCGTTGTTGCGCGTCCACTGGCTGATTCGCGCCCCGTCAGTGGTCGCGTTGGCGTACACGTCCAGGGCCTTGCCGCTGTTGCGATTCAGCAGGACGTACCAGGCGCTGGTGTCCACCCCGGAGCCCGGCGGAGGCGTGGTCGGCGGGGTCGAGCCGGAGTTGAGCGCGTCCAGGACGGCCGTGTACGCGGCCTTCTTGTTGCCGTTGCAGTCGAAGAGCAGGGCGTTGTCCGAACCCCGCCACGAGTCACAGTCGCGTACGCCCCACACCGTGATGCCGGTGCAACGCGAGACAGCCAGGCAGGCGCGGGTGACCGAGCCGAAGATGGTGGCCTGGTTGCCGCCGGTCATCACGTCCAGCTCGGTGATCTGCACGTCCACGCCGAGGTCGGCGAAACGCTGCAGGTTGGCCTGGTAGTCACCGGCCAACGACGTGCCCAGGTGCGACTGGAAACCCACACAGTCGATCGGCACACCACGGGACTTGAAGTCCCGCACCATGTTGTAGATGCCTGTCGACTTCGCGTTGATCCCATCGGTGTTGTAGTCGTTGTAACACAACTTCGCACCCGGATCCGCCGCCCGCGCCGCCCGGAACGCCGCCTCGATCCAGTCGTTACCGGTGCGCTGCAGGTTCGAGTCACGACGCCCACCACTACCACCGTCGGCAAACGCCTCGTTCACCACATCCCACGAGTGGATCTTGCCCCGGAAATGCGTCGCCACCTGCGTCACATGGTTGATCGCCGCGTTCCGCAACGCGCTACCCGACATCCCCTGCGCCCAGCCCGGCTGCTGCTGATGCCACAACAGCGCATGACCCCGCACGCTCATGCCGTTGGCCTGCGCATGACTGACCAACCGATCACCACCGGTGTAGTTGAACTGGCCCTGCTGCGGCTCGGTGGCGTCCCACTTCATCTCGTTCTCGGCCACGACACTGTTGAACTCACGGTTCAGGACCGTCACGTACGCGCTGGTGGAGAGCTTGCCCGTCGCGACGGCCGCACCGAAATAGCGGCCCTTCTCCGCCGCCGCGGCCTTCAGGGTCGTGCCGGCGGCGGCTGCGGGATTCAGCGCCACGGTCATACCGGTGGTGAGGGCGACGGCGAGGGTCGCCGCCGCCAGCATCTTTCTCATGGGCTTCATGTCGTTCCTTTTCAGTGGTTGCATCGGTGGTGGTGATGTGCCACTTCGCTCGGGACAGATGGCCGGGCCGGCCATCCTGGCCGCCAGGCGTCGGCGCGCCCGGTCCGAGAGGACTGCCGGCACCTGCCGGGTCCCGAGGTGACGTCCGCATGCCCTGGGGACGTCGCGATCGGAGGTACGACCCGTGCGGCTCGCCCGGTGAGCCACCACAACGATCGGCCTCTATATCGAGAGTGAGCGATAACATGTCGTTCGTCAAGACGTAACGAGCCGTTCACGCCCATCTCCCGGAACGCCGCGTTTCGCCCGGTACCAACGGGCCCGCAGCAGCCGTGCTCAGCCACCACGCGAGCAGGTGGACGAGCCGCAGCGCCGCGCCGCCGGGGTGCTGCCGTACGGCGACGCTGTTATCGCTCACAGTCGTCAGCCGAGGACGACCGTGGACTTCTCGCGGTTCACGGGCAACCGGTGGCCGGGCCGCCCGGGGCCGGCTGCGCCGGGTCCGCGTCGACCCGCAGTCCGGCGAGGATGTCGGCAGTGGTGTGCGCCTCGATGCCGGGCTGGGCGGCATCGGCGAAACGGGCGACGACCGCCCGTACGTGTCGTTCGGCGGGTGCGGCGAGGCCGTCGTAGACGGCCGTGAACAACTCGCGGGCCGGCCGCCTGAGCCATCCGTCCGGAAGGAGTTCCACGGGCAGTTGCGGGTCGAGGACGGGAAAACGGCGGAAGGTGTCCATGATCTCGGTACGGGCCCGCACAGCGGCGGCTCCGTCGACCGCCCCGGACGCCACCGGGGGCAACAGTGGCGTCCAGCGCCGGAGGAACTCCTCGTAGCTGCGACTGATCGCCTCGACGTCCCAGGCCTCGATCGGGGCACGGTGACCGGCCGAGTCGAGCGCGACCTGCCGTCCGCGAAACACCGTGACAGCACCGTGGGTGAGCTGGTCGAGCTGGGCCCGAGCGGGAGCGGTCAGTTCGCGGGGCGAGATCCACAACCCGTCGTACAACGGCGCGTATCCGAGCCAGCGGAGCTGGGCGCGCAGGGCCCGTCGCTGCGTGCTCAGGCCCTGGGGCAGCGAGAAGGCGACGACCGTCCAGCACCCGTCCCACAGTGCCGCGGCGGTGGTGGAGGTGATGATCCAGTGGCCGCCGGCAGAGAGGTTGGCGGCGGCTGCCCGGCTGAGCCGGTAGGAACTGCGCCGCCCCAGGCGACTGCCCTCCAGGACGCCACGACGGGCCAGCCGGCTGATCGCGGTACGCGCCCCGGCCGTGGTCACGCCGGTCTCGGCGAGCAGCTCCACGATGGCGGCGGACGGGAGGGCGGCCCTGGTCCGCAGCGTGTAGTCCGCCAGCAGGGTCACCACGACGCCCTGGGGTGAGTTGCCCACCTGCCGCCGGGGCAGTCGGAGTGGCTGGTCTCCGTCGTCCGGATATATCTCGTCGATGTCGAACGGGCTTGCCACAGGCGCTCCGTGCTCCTCAGGGACGGTGTGACGACTGTAGACGGACCGCCGCCGAGCCGGGCCGCGGTGGCCAACTCGATAGAGAGACTTCGATTGACACTTGTCGGTCCCCGGGGAACACTAATTGCCACACGATGCCGTCCGGAGCCGGGCAGGGCGAGTCACAGACAGCGGGCATCGCGCGATCACCCGCGGGAGCCGGGCGTCCCCGCCAGCGGACCGCGCAGCCAGTCCCACAGGCAACCGAAGGAGTCGTTCGTTGAGAACCAGAAGGAAACTGCTGCTCGCCCTCGCCATGACACTGGTGGCTGCCGGCCTGGTGGTCCCCGCGATCCGACCCGCGTACGCGGCGTCGCTGACCGAGGTGACCAGCTTCGGCGACAACCCGGGCCGGATGCGCATGCACGTCTACGTGCCGGACAACCGCCCGGCCAGGCCGGCCACCGTGGTGGCCATGCACGGCTGCGGCGGGTCGGGCCCCGGCTTCTATTCCGGCAGCGAGTTCGCCAGCCTCGCCGACCGGTACGGGTTCATCGTGATCTACCCGTCCGCGACCCAGCAGGCCGGCTTCGGCAACTGCTTCGACGTCTGGTCGGACGCCGCCAAGCGCCGCGGCGGTGGCAGCGACCCGGTGTCGATCGTCTCGATGGTCCGGCACGTCCAACAGCAGTACGCCGCCGACCCGGACCGCGTCTACGCCACCGGCAGCTCGTCCGGCGGCATGATGACCAACCACATGCTCGCCCTCTATCCCGACCTGTTCAAGGCCGGCGCGGCGTTCATGGGGGTGCCGTACAACTGCTTCGCCAACGCGGCGGACTTCCCACCCACCAGCAGTCAGTGCACCGGCGGTGCCATGAACCGGACCCCGCAGCAGTGGGGCGACGCGGTGCGCCAGGCGTACCCCGGCTATTCCGGCCCCCGCCCGCGCGTGCAGCTGTGGCACGGCACCAACGACACCCTCGTGCCGTACTCGTTGTTGACCGAGACGATCGAGCAGTGGACCAACGTTTTCGGGCTGAGCCAGACACCGACCTCCACCGACACTCCCCAGGCCAACTGGAACCGGCGGAGGTACGCCGACACCGGCGGCACCGTCCAGGTCGAGGCGTACAGCATCCAGGGCGCCGGGCACAGCCTGCCCTCCGGCGGCATGGCCGCGTCCGCCATCCAGTTCTTCGGCCTGACCAACCCGACGACGCCGCCCCCGACCACCCCGCCCCCGACGACCCCGCCGCCGACCACACCGCCGCCGGCTCCCGGCGCCTGCGGTGTGACAGTCGCCATCAACGCCTGGAACAACGGCCTGACCGAGAACATCACCGTCACCAACACCGGCACCACCGCCGTCAACGGCTGGTCGCTGGTCTTCACCCTGCCCTCCGGGCAGACCATCACCTCAGGCTGGAACGCCTCCTACTCCCCGAGCTCCGGGCAGGTGACTGCCAAAAACGTCGCCTACAACGCCGGAATCCCCGCCAACGGGTCGGTGACGATCGGCTTCCAGGCCACGCACTCTGGTAACACCGCCAAGCCCAGCGCGGTCACCCTCAACGGCGCATCCTGCGCGGTCTCCTGACACCAGCCGACGCCCGACGAGGCCGTGCGCCGGTCACCACTTCGGTGGTGACCGGCGCACGGGTCGTTCCGGCATGGTCAGCGGTAACCGGCGGTCACCACGTTGGCCTGCACGGCGTTCTCGGTGGCGTCGGACGGATAACCGGCGACCATGGCCCCCTCGTAGAAGGTGCCGGCGCTCAGGTTCGCGCCGCCGTCGGGCTTGCAGCAGTCACCCCCACTGCCCAGGATGATCGCGCCCTGCTTCTTCATCGGGCTGTATCCCGGCGGGAGCGAGCCGTCCCAGAGCGTGTAGAGGCTGCCGGACTGGGCGTTGCTACCCTTGATGGCAAAGCGGCTCACGCCGTTGTTCTTGAGTGTCGCGGTAACGAACTTGCTGGTGAAGGCGCGCTGGTTCGGGTTCCAGGAGCTGCTTCCGCCGGGGAACAGACCCCACTCCAGGTCGGCCTGCACCCAGGGGCCACTGCCCGAGCAGCCGCCGAACCAGCACTGCGTACCGAAGTTGATGGCGTCCATCGCCCCGGCGGCGTCGGCCTTCCTCGTCGTCTCGCTGTTGCCGTAGTCGAAACAGCAGCCGCTGTTGACGTGCGTGCCGCTGGTCACCATGTACATGCCCTCGGGAGCCGCGCCGGTGGGCACCCCGGTCAGGTGGCCGTCGCGCCAGTAGCTGTTGCCGGGGTTGATGTAGAGCGAGTACGCCTTGGCTCCGCCCACCGTCAGGGACTCCGACGTCGCGGTCGCCGGCCTGCTCTGCGGTGACCCCGGAACCACGCTCGACCCCTGGTACCAGAGGTCGTTGCCGCGCCCGGACTGGTCGAAGACGACAGTGATCACGCAGGTCGTGCCGGAGCAGAACGAGTCCTGCGTCGCCGCGTTGGCGGTGCCACCCGTACCCGTGAGCCCGATGTTGCGGGTCGTGTTGTCCGACGAACGCCGGACCTGGTAGAGGCTGCCGGCGTACGCCTCGTAGAGCGCCCGCGTCGTGCTGTGCGCCGCGATGCACGGGGTGCCGCCGGAGGCGTAGATGTCGCACGGGCGCGAACCGGTCGGCGGGTTGGTCGGAGGCGGGGTCGTCGGCGAGGCCCACTGCTGGTTGGTGCCGCCGTTGCAGGCCCAGAGGATGATTCTGGTGCCGTTGGCGGTGGCGGCGCCGTTGGCGTCGAGGCAGAGCCCGGACTGCACGCCGGTGATGGTGCCGTCGCTGTTGACGTTCCACTGCTGGTTGTTCTGGCCGTTGCAGTCCCAGATGATCGCCTGGGTGCCGTTGGTGGTGCCTCGGCCGGAGGCGTCCAGGCACTTGTTGCCGTACACCTGGAGTTGCCTGGTCGACGTCCAGGTCCAGGTCTGGCCGGCGGCGCCGTTGCAGTCCCACAGTTGCGTCTGGGTGCCGTTGGTGGTGCTGGAGTTGGGCACTTCGAGGCAGCGGCCGGACGCCGTACCGATGATCGGGGTGCTCTGCCCCGGCTCGATGGCTGCCGCCAGCGGTGCCGCAGCGGCCGCCTCGGCGGTCGTCGAGGGGGCGCCGGGCGCGGCGCCGATGCCGACGAGAACGCCGACCAGCGCGCCGGCCAGGGCGGTCAGGCGTCGGGCGCGATGGCGCCTCGGGATGAGTTCGGGGGCTTTTCCTGGCCCACCGGGGGACGGGGTTCGCACGAGGTTGCTCCTCGGAGTCGTGAGGGCGCGGGGGATTGTCGACGCGCCAGGACGGTGGTCACGGCGGCGGTGATGGCGAATCGATTCGCAGCGAATCGTATGACCTTTGTTAATTCATGTCAATAAATGTGTGTCTCTGGTGAGGCGCTGGCCGGTGGGCGGACAGCCAGCGCCTCACCTCCCCCGAGACGCCTACCGGCCCAGGACCCGCCACGTCTGGTTCAGCGGGTTGCCCTGGCCGGCTCCGATGCAGGTCCACTGGTGGACCGGCGCCCGCGCCGCCGTGGAAACCGTGCTGACGTCGACGCACTTGCCGCTGTGCCGGGCGACGAGTTGGTAGTCGTGCGAGTCGTTGCCCGAGTAGGTCACCTTGCGCAGGGTGAACTGCTGATTGGCGCCGTTCAGGCAGGTCCACTGGTGCACGGCCGCGCCGTCGGCGGTGGACACGCCACTGACGTCGAGGCACTTGCCGCTCTGCTGGTTGACCACCGTGTAGGTGTTGGCCACCCCGGCGACCGGGCGGAAGTTCCAGAGCTGCTGATCGCCGCCCTCGCAGTAGAACTGCTGCTGGACCGTGCCGTCGGCGGTGCTCAGGTTGGGGTTGTCCAGGCACTGCTGCGAGTGCTGGGCCACCGCCACCGACTGGAAGCCGCCGTCCGACGGCGGTAGCAGGGTGACCGTGTAGGTGTCGGTCTGGTTGGCGTACGGCACTGTCACTGTGACGTTGTTGTTGGAGACGCCGACCACGCTGTTCGAGACGGTGACCGGCCCCTGCACGGCGCCGCCGCCGTTGCTGGGAATGCGCTGGGTGAGGACCCGGACCTGGTTGTTCTGCACGATGCCGCTGGTGGTGTCCAGGCGTTGCAGGTTGACGGTCAGGTTCCCGGTGGTACGACCACCACCGACCAGCACCTTCGCCGCGCCGGTAGCCCTGGTGGCGTACGCGTCGTAGGACTGACTGGGGGTCACCGCGACGATCTGCCCGGCCTGGGAGGCGTAGTAGCGATAGGCCCACCACTCGCCCCTGGGCTGGTGCTGACCGGCCGAGTTGCGGATCAGCAGGTTGCCGAGGTCGTTGTGCAGGCTGCCGCCGCTGGCCCAGTTCGCCCGGAGGCCGTCCGCCCGGGCCCGCTCCAGGCGCGCGATGTACCAGGCGCCGTCGGCCGGGTTCTGCTCGTCGGGGGCGCCGTACTCGTTGATCTGGTATGGCCGCGGGTGGGCGATGCCGCGCGGGTCGAGGGTGGCGTTGGCGGCGGCGACGTTGGCGACCGGGTCACCCGGCAGCGAGTGCCAGCTGATGATGTCCGGCACGGTGTTGGTCGAGCGGACGAAGTCCAGGTACTGGTTCCAGAAGGTGTGCGTCGTCGACGGCACGCAGGCGCAGCTCGGCCCGACGATGAGCTGGCTGGGCAACTCCGCTCGGATGCGCTGGTAGGTACGGCGCCACAGTTCGAGGTACTGCGAGATCGGGCGGTTCCAGAAGATGGTGATGTTGGGTTCGTTCCAGATGTCCCACTGCACGGACAGCCCGGACGCCCGGACGTCGCTGATGAGTCGGGTCAGGAAGTTGTCGTAGTCGGTCCAGTTGCCGTTGTCGCCGGGGAAGCGGGAGATGCCGGCACCGTCGGCACCCCAGAGGTCGTGCGGCAGGATGATGAACTTCCCACCGAGGGCCGTGGTCCGACGAGCCTGGGCGACTGTGGAGTTCCACCGCCGGTCGTAGGTGCCACCGACCCAGCCGCTGCCGGGAAGCTGCGCGCCACCGGCGCGCATGTACTGGAACTTGACGTCTCGGTAGAAGTGGTCGGCCGGGCCGCTGGCGTTCTCGGTCATGCCGTAGATCCAGCCGGACGCACGGTAGGTCGGCGTGCCGCTGGTCGTGGAAAAGTCGACGCTGATCGACTCATTCGCTGCCTGGGCCGGGGACGGGACGACGGTTACGGCGGCAGCGGCGGCGAGCAGGCCGACCACGAGTCGGGCGACGAGCGCACGGGCTCGGTCTGACCTGCCGCGGGACGGGGTTTTCACGGGCGGCTCCTTGGTGGGGCGCGGGGGACGCTCTCCGGAGGCAGCACTTGCGAATCGATTCGCACGGATCCTAGGACCGGGGACTGATCTGTGTCAATGAAGTGAAGACCCGATGAAGCTGGCGTTTCCGCCCAGGCCGCCGATGGACTGGCCGATCCCTTGACCCGCAGGTGTGGACAGACCTATCTTCGGGCGAACCGATTCGGCGAATCGGTTCGCCTCATGGTCGGACTGGGTCCGGCCCGCGACGGTCACCCGCACACCCCACCTGACGATCGACTTGAAGTGAGGCAACACATGACAGGACTCAGTCGTCGGCGGCGCCTGGCCGCCGTTGTCGTGATGGCGCTCGCCGCAGCGGCGGGCAGCGCCTGCTCGTCGTCCACCGACGACCCCGCCGAAGGCGGCGCCTACGTCGTCTGGGACCCGTACCCGCAGTTCGCCGAGGACTCCGACTGGGTCGCGCTGCTCAAGAAGTGCGGCACCTCCGCCGGGGCGACGGTCGAGCGGACCGGCTACGACACCACCGACCTGACCAACAAGGCGCTGCTCGCCGCCCAGCAGGGCAACTCGCCGGACGTGCTGATCGTGGACAACCCGGTGATCTCGACGCTGGCCGAGGCCGGCGCCCTCACCACCACCGACGACAACAAGCTGGACGTCTCGGCCATGGAGAAGAACCTGCTCGGCGCCGGCCAGAGCGAGGGCAGGACGTACGGAGTGCCGATCGGGGCGAACACACTTGCCCTCTACTACAACAAGGATCTGCTGACCGCCGCCGGCGTCGACCCGGCCACGATCAAGGACTGGGCGTCCCTGACCGCGGCGCTGACCACGGTCAAGGCCAAGGGAAAGAAGGGCATCACATTCTCGGCCATCGGCACCGAGGAGGGCAGCTTCCAGTTCCTGCCCTGGTTCTGGGGTTCGGGAGCCCAACTGACCACTCTGGACTCGCCGCAGGCGGTGTCCGCGCTGACGCTCTGGACGGACTGGCTCAAGCAGGGCCACGCCCCCAACTCCGTCATCAACAACACCCAGACCACGAGTTGGCAGGAGTTCGCCACCGGCGACTACGCGTTCGCCGAGAACGGCACCTGGCAGCTGGCCAACGCGGAGAAGCTCGGCTTCTCGTACGGCACCATCGCGATCCCGGCCAGCGCGGGTGGCCCGGCCCCCGCGCCCACCGGCGGTGAGTTCGTCTCCATCCCGGTGCAGAAGAACACCGGTCGGTACGACACGTCGCAGAAGCTCGTCGCCTGCCTGACCAACGCCGACAACCTCCTCACCACCGACACCACGCTCTCCTACGTCGCGCCCGTCGCCGCCGTCCAGGATCGACAGGCCACCGCGGACCCCAAGCTCAAGGTGTGGGTCGAGGCGGTCCGAGCGGCCAAGGGCCGCACCGGCGACAACCTCGGCACGAAGTATCCGAAGATCTCCGAATCGCTGTGGACCGCGGTGCAGGCGGCGCTCAGCGGCGGGAAGTCGCCGCGCGAGGCGCTGTCCGCCGCGCAGGCCGCCGCCACGACCAGGTAAGCACGCCGAACCGACACCATGCCCCCGATGACACAGAGCTCCACCACCGCACGAGACCAGGGTGGGGCGGCGAAGGCCGCCCCACCCGGGCCTCCCCCGTCCCGTGCCCGCCGGCGCAGCCGATGGCCGGCATGGGGCTTCCTGGCACCCGTCACCGTCTACCTGTTGGCCTTCTACGCCTACCCGCTCTACCGCAACGTCGAGCTGAGCCTGCGCGAGTACACCGTCCGCTCGTTCGTGCAGGGCGGTGCGCCCTTCGCCGGCCTGGACAACTACCGGACCGTGCTGACCGACCCGGCCTTCGGGCCGACGCTGACGCACACAGTGGTCTTCACCGCCGCGTCGCTCGCCTTCCAGTTCACCATCGGCATGGCCCTGGCCCTCTTCTTCCACCAGCACTTCCCGCTGTCGCGCACGCTGCGGGCGCTGATCCTCGTACCGTGGCTGCTGCCACTGATCGTGTCGGCGTCGACCTGGTCGTGGCTGCTCAACAGCGACTCGGGGCTGGTCAACGCCGCGCTCGGTGTCGTCGGCATCGACCCGGTCAACTGGCTCACCTCGCCGGGCTGGTCACTCACCTCGGTGATCATCGCGAACATCTGGATCGGCATCCCGTTCAACCTGGTGGTGCTCTACAGCGGCCTACAAGCGATCCCCACCGAGATGTACGAGGCGTCGGCGCTGGACGGCGCGACGGGGTGGCAGCGGTTCTGGTCGATCACCTTCCCGTTGCTGCGCCCCGTCTCCGCGATCACGCTGCTGCTGGGGTTGATCTACACACTGAAGGTCTTCGACATCGTCTGGATCATGACCAGAGGCGGCCCGACCGGCTCCTCGGCCACGCTCGCCACCTGGTCGTACCGCCTCGGCTTCGGCAACCTCCTGCCCGAGTTCGGCCCGGGCGCGGCCGTCGGCAACCTGCTCATCGTGATGGCCCTGATCGCCGGGCTCGTCTACATCCGGATCGAGCGAAGGCAGCACCTACGATGACCACATCAACGCCTCGGACCTGGTGGAAGACCGGTGTCGGTCTGGTGCTGACCGGGCTGATGCTCTTCCCCGTCTACTGGATGATCAACGTGTCGTTCACCCGGGACCGGGACATGCGGGCCAGTCCCCCGCACCTGATCCCGACCAACGGCACGTTGGACGGCTACCGGGCGGTGCTCGACCAGCAACTGCCGTACCTCGGGACCAGCTTCCTGGTCGGCCTCGGCACCGTGGTGCTGACCGTGGCGCTGGCCGCTCCCGCCGGGTACGCGCTGGCGAAGCTCCGACCGCCCGGCGGCCCGGCGCTGAGCTTCGTGCTGCTGATCGCGCAGATGATCCCGGGGATCATCATGGCGATGGGCTTCTACGCCATCTATCTCACCCTCGGCATCCTCAACACGCTGCCCGGCCTGATCCTGGCCGACACGACACTCGCGGTGCCGTTCGGCGTACTGATCTTCACGGCCTTCATGTCCGGAATTCCCGACGAGCTGCTCCAGGCGGCCGTGGTCGACGGCGCTGGCCGGCTGCGGACCTTCTGGTCGGTCGTGCTGCCGGTGAGCCGCAACTCGATCGTCACGGTGTCGCTGTTCGCGTTCCTGTGGTCCTGGTCGGACTTCATCTTCGCCTCCACCCTCGCCGGCGGCGGCGACCACCAGCCGATCACCCTCGGCATCTACCACTACATCGGCAACAACAACCAGCAGTGGAACGCCATCATGGCCACCGCCGTCGTCGCCTCCATCCCGGCCGCCGCGCTGCTGATCCTGGCCCAGCGGTACGTCTCGATGGGCGTGACCGCCGGCGCCGTCAAGGACTGACCACCCGCACCACAGAAAGGCACCCGCCACCCATGACCGTCGCCCCGTCCGGTCCGGAGTTCGCAATCCAGGACATCCCGTTCAGCTACCGCGGTTCCTGGTTCAACATCTCCCCGGTGGTAGCCGAGAAGACGTACGCCGAGGACCTGCACCTGGTCTCCCACCAGACCGGGATGCATCCGGTGCTGCGCCTGTCCCCCGCGGTCGCCGGCACCACTGTCGTCGCCACACCCGCGCTGCTGACCTGGCGTGTCGGCACCGGTCGGATCGAGGCCGTCTACGACGGACCGGACACCCTGCGGGTCCGGGGCCGAGGGCTCGGTCTGCGGGTGGCCGCCGCCGCGCGCACCCTCACACCGTTCAGCGGCACCTACCTGTACCTGGACCCGCTCGACGGGTCACACGTGTTCACCTCGTACGAGACGGGTCGCCGCTACCGGGTCACGGTGCTCTCGGGCACTCTCACGCGGACCGACGGCGCGGAGGCGCTCGGCACCGCCGACCGCTCACTGGACCTGCCGGGCGACCAGCCCTGGGAGATCGCGGTCGAGGAGTACGCCACCGCCCGCCGCCCGTACGCCGGATCGGTCACCTTCGAGCAGTTGTGCCGGGACCGGACCGCGGAGTTCACCGCGTTCGTCGACGCGATCGCGCCGTGGCGCGGCACGGAAACCCCGGCCGCCGAGCTGGCCGCGTACGTCCTGTGGTCGGCCACCGTCGCCCCGGCGGGCTTCGTCACCCGACCGGCGGTCCTGATGTCCAAGCACTGGATGGACAAGGTCTGGAGCTGGGATCACTGCTTCAACGCGATCGCCCTGGCCGCGGGTGAGCCGGAGCTGGCCTGGCACCAGTTCCATCTGCCCTTCGACCACCAGGACGAGGCCGGTGCGTTGCCCGACTCGGTCACCCACTCCGAGGTCCTGCACAACTACGTCAAGCCCCCCATCCACGGCTGGGCCCTGCGACACCTGCGCCGACGGCTTCCCCAGCCACCGGATCGGGCGGCGCTGGCGCAGACGTACGAGCGGCTTGCCCGCTGGACCCGGTTCTGGCTCGACGCCCGTCGAGCTCCCGGCCAGGACCTGCCCCACTACCAGCACGGCAATGACAGCGGCTGGGACAACGCGACCACCTTCGACGCCGACCGGGTCCTCCAGACGGCAGACCTCGCCGCGTTCCTGGTCTCGCAGCTCCGCTGCCTCGCGGACCTCGCCACCGAGCTGGGCGAGCCGGCCGAGTCGTGGTCCCGGGAGGCCGACCGGATCTGCGCGGCCCTGCTGCGGGAACTGTGGGACGGCCAACTCTTCACCGCCCGCAGCCCCCGCACCGGGCGACGGAGGGCCAGCCGCAGCCTGCTCGACCTGATGCCCATCGCGCTCGGGGCCGACCTGCCGGCACCGGTCGCGGCAGCGCTGGCGCGGGGCGTCGAAACCCATCTGACCACCCACGGGCTGGCCACCGAACCGACGGATTCGGCTCACTACGTCGCCGACGGCTACTGGCGCGGGCCGATCTGGGCGCCCTCCACGGTTCTGATCGAGGACGGTCTGCGGCGGGCCGGCAAGAGCCGGATGGCCGACGACATCAGTCGACGATTCCTCGCCCTGTGTGAGAAGTCCGGGTTCGCGGAGAACTTCGACGCCGAGACCGGGGCCGGGCTGCGCGACCGCGCCTACACCTGGACCGCCAGCAGCTATCTCATCCTCGCCGCCGCGCAGGAGCAACGGCGGGCAGCCGGAGGCTAGGGCCGGCTCAGCGGGCCCGGACCGGGCCGGTGCTGGAGCGCAACGAGATGGGCGGGCTGTAGAGATGGTGTCGTGGCACGGCCCCGCGCTCGGCGATGTTCTCCAGAAGCAGCGACACCGCCTCGGCGCCCATCTCGACCATCGGCACGTCGGCAGCGGTCAACGGTGGGCGGAAATCCTCCGCCCAGTGCTGGGCCGCGACGCCGGTGACGGAGAAGTCGCCGGGCACGGACAACCCGGCGCCGGTCAACGCGCGCTGCATTCCGGGCAGCGCTGCCTCGTTGATGGTGGCCACCGCCGTGACGTCCGGGTGCGTCACGAGCAGCTGCTCGACGCACGCCTCACCGGAGGCCGTGTCGTCGCCGCAGCAGACCTCCACACCGGTCAGGCCCCGCTCCTCGGCAGCCGCCCGGAACCCGGCCAGCGCCCGATGGCTGGGGCCGTAACCCGCGGCGACCAGCTCGGCGGAGCGGTTCACGAGGGCCACCTGCCGGTGCCCCAGATCGGCCAGGTGGTGCACGCACCGGGCGATCAACCCGGCGTAGTCGATGTCGATCCAGCTCATGCCGTGTGGTTCGGCCGTCCGCCCGATCGTGACGAACGGCAGGCCGGCCTTCGTCAGCCGAGTCACCCGCTCGTCCTCCAGGCGGATCTCCATGAGCACCACGCCGTCGACCCGACGCCCGGTGACGATCCGCTCGAACGACCGGTCATGGTCGCCACCGGACGGCGACAGCAGCACATCGAGGTCGTGGCGAGCGGCCGCCTCGACGACGCTGGCGACGAAGCCCAACTGCATGTCGGTCAACCGTTGGCTCGCCGGAGGGATCACCAGACCGAGGGTGCGGGTGCGGCCCTCCTTCAACGCGCGGGCGCTGGCGTTCGGCCGATAGTCCAGCTCGTCGATGACCGCCTGGATCCGGTGCCGGGTCGCCTCCGACACCGTCCGTTTTCCGCTCAGCACGTAGGACACGGTGCTGCGGGAAACCCCGGCCCGGCGAGCGATCTCCCCGATGTTCATAGACCGCCCTCGAATCGAATCTTGCCCCGACACGGGACGCACCAGGCTGCGCTGACGAGCATATCCACCCGACGCTCGACAACCGTGCCGGCTCTGCGAGGTCTGCGGAGCCGGCACGACCGACGACCCGTTCGAGCCTCAGCGGGTGCTGCCTGACGTCGGTGCCGCACCGCGGGCCTGACTGGCCCCGCCTGAGCGCTTGAGCATGTACGCCCCACCGGCAACGAAGACGACGCCGAGGACGATTCCGACGAGATTGCCCTGGGACAGACTGGAGAAGACCGCCAGAATGCCGATGATGACCGCCATTCCGCCGAGAAATCGCATGAAGTAGCCGCCGACAGACTTGACCCGTTCATTCGTCATGGTATTTCTGTGCCCGGCGTGCCGGTCCGACAAACGGCGCGGGCAGCCAACGCCGAGGGCGGACCCACCCACTCCGGTGGGCCGTATAGTGCCCGGGTGGACACAGACAAGGTCCGGCAGGCATACGCGTCCGTCTCGGAGCTGTACATCGGGTTGTTCGGCAGCCGCGAGCAGGTGAATCCGGCCGACCTCTCGTTCATCGGCCGGCATCTGGGGACTCAGGCGGGCCGGGTGCTCGATCTGGGGTGTGGCCCCGGCCATCTCACCGGTTACCTGCGTTCGCTGGGCGTCGACGCGGCGGGGATCGACCTGGTGCCCGAGTTCCTCGCCCACGCGCGGGCCGCCCACCCGGACGTCGAGTTCCAGCTCGGGTCGCTGGAGAACCTCGACGTCGCCAGCGGCTCCCTCGACGGCATCCTCGCGTGGTACTCGACGATCCATCTGCCACCGCAGGAGCTGGACGGCGTCCTCAACGAGTTCCGGCGAGCGATCGCGCCGGCCGGGACGGTGGTGCTGGGCGTGTTCGTCGCCGACGAGGTCGGCGCCTTCGACCACAAGGTGATCACCGCCTACCGCTGGCCCCTGGACGAGATCTCCGAGCGACTCAACCGGGCCGGCTTCAAGGAGGTCGAGCGCCTGGAGCGACCGAGAGAAGGCGACCAGCGACCGCATGCCGCCATCGCGGCGATCGCGGCGATCGCGGTGTGAAGGTCCCCTTCGTGCTCAGCCGTGCAAGGGCGGGGAGGCCCCTGCGTCACGCCATCTCATTGAGGTGCCGCAGCAGGCGATGCGGCGGAGCTGTGGTACGCCGGCCTGACGCAGAACTCGTTGCCGTCCGGGTCTGCCAGCACGACTGCGCCGTCCTGAGCGACATCGAGTCGGGTGGCGCCTAGCGAGACCAGCTCGTCGACCGTCGCCTGCTGGTCGCCAGCGGCCGGGATCAGTTCGAAGCGCTGCCGGTTCGGCTCGGTTCTCGGGGCCACCGGCGAGCCCGCCCATGCAATCTTGGTGCCGCCGCGTGGTGACTGGATCGCGGTCTCCTCGTCCTGGTCCCACACCAGCGGCCAGCCCAGCACGTTGCTCCAGAACAGGCCGACGTCCCGGGTGCCGTCGCAGGTGAGCTCACCGAGGAAGCCGCATCCGGCGAGGTAGGCGTTGCCCGGCTCGATCACGCAGAACGCGTAGCCCGCCGGGTCGGCCAGGACGACGTGCCTCTCCTCGGGTCGTTGCCCAACGTCGAGGTGGCGGCCACCCAGCTTCAACACCGTCGCCACCGTGTGCTGCTGCTCGTCGAGATCAGCGCTGGTCAGGTGCAGGTGCATGCGGTCCGCGCCGAGCTGACCAGCGCGGCCCGGAACAAACCGAAGAGCAAGCTGGGCGTCCTCGCCCGGCAGGAGCCCACCGAGGGCGTCCTCGAAGACCTCCCGGCCGAGCAGAGCGGACCAGAACTGGGCCGCACGAGCCGGGTCGTCCGCCTCGACGGTCACTGCCAGCAGTCGCGAAAGCATCACCAGACCCTAGACACCGCCCCGGCAGGGCGACAAAGGCATTAACGTCCTGGTGCGCGTACCGGAGGAGGGCTTGCTCTCCGTCGCGCAGCACCGCGCCGCGACCGCACACGGCGGGCAGGCGGCAGTTTGTGACTGCCGGCCACCGGCCGCGACGACGACCCGCCCCTCACGTCAGTTGGTGATCACCGGCCAGGCGTAGGCGAGCAGGGCGCACGCCGCACCCAGAAGCGCGAGCGAAACGCCCCGGGTGGGCAGCGGCAGGGCGGCGAGCACGATGAGAATGACGGCGACGATGTAAAGAAATGCCTGGATCGACATGGGGCGCTCCTCGATCAATGGGGATTGATGGCGGCTGACTGTAACCCCCGGAAGGCCACCGCGCTCAGTCGTATCATTTCGGCCGTGACCTCTGCGCTCGGGAACCTCTCCGCCCAGCAGCGGGCGTTGGTGGACCGGTGGCTGCCGAACGCGACAGTCGAGAGAGACCACAGTTGGGGCCTGACGACGACCACCGTCGTCGAGATGACCCACGCCGGGTCACGATTCATCGTCAAAGCCGCCGGCGCTGACGACCACCACATCCAACGAGAACTCCATGCCCACCTCAACTGGTTGCACCCCTGGACCAGCCGGGGACGCGCGCCTGCCCTGGTGCACGGCAGCGCGGACGCGAAGATCCTCGTCACCCGGTACCTGCCCGGTGAGCTGGTGCTGGGCAGCGCGCACGCCGACGACCCCGCCCTGTATCGGCAGGCGGGCGAGTTGCTGGCCCTGCTGCACGCGCAGAGTGTCGTCGTGGACGACGACTACGAGAGGCGCGAGAACGAGAAGTCACTGGCGTGGCTCCGCCAACCACACCGGATCGCCGCGGCCACCGCGGAGCGCCTACGAGCCGAGATCGGGACCTGGGCGACACCACCCGCGACCCTGGTGCCCACCCATGGGGACTGGCAGCCCCGAAACTGGATCGTCCACCACGACGTCGTGGGCGTCATCGACTTCGGCCGTGCGGCAATGCGTCCCGCGTCCACGGATTTCGCCCGGCTCGCCGTTCAGGACTTCAACCGCAACCCGAACCTCGAAACGGCGTTCCTCGACGGGTACGGGCCCGATCCGCGCGATGCGGGTGCGTGGCACCGTGACCGGGTGCGCGCGGCGATAGGCACGGCCGTCTGGGCCCACCGCGTGGGCGACGAACCATTCGAAGCGCAGGGCCACCGAATGATCGCGGAAGCGCTCTCGTCCTCCCGGGCATGACGACAACCCGTGCTGTCCCTGCCCTACCAGCGGTGATCGGGCAGCATGGTCGTCATGAGTTCGGTTGTCATGCTCCGGCGCTACCCGCTCAAGAGCGCTCAAGGCGAAGCACTCACGGCGGTCGAGGTCGAGCCGACCGGTCTGCGCGGCGATCGGGCGTGGGCCTGCATCGATCGCCTGGACGGGACGGTGGGCAGCGCCAAACATCCACGACGATGGGGTCGCCTGTGCGGTGTCGCCGCCACGACACACGTCGACGGCGCGGAGACGACGGTGACGCTGGACGTCGACGGCACCTCGCTGCGAGCCGGCAGCGCGGCGGCAGATGCCGCACTGAGCAGGCACCTGGGCCGCCCGGTGCGGCTGAGCCGGGAGCTGCCGCCTGACGCGCGGCTGCACCGGACTTTGCCCGACGAGGTCGGCATGGTGCCGGACTGGATGAGCGGCACCCGGCCCGGCCAGGAAACCATCACGACGATCGCGGGCACCGAACGGGTCGGCCGGTTCGTCGATTTCGGCGCCGTCCACATCGTGACCACCGGTGCGCTGGATCTGCTGGGCCAGCGCATCGGAGGCGCCAGCGTGGCCGCGGCGCGCTTTCGACCGAACCTGGTCATCGACGCACCCGGTGACCCGGAACCGGGGCAGGAGCTACGTCTGGGCGACGTCGTGCTCCGGGTTACCCTGCCCACCCCGAGGTGCGTCATTCCCGCCCTGTCCCAGGCCGACCTGCCGGCGGACCGCTCGGTGCTGAGCGCCCTGGCTCGGCACTACCGCGTCCCGGTCGCCGGGCTCGGGCACGCGGCCTGCTTCGGGACGTACGCCGATGTCGTCCAACCAGGCCGGCTCCGCCTGGGGCAGCGCGTCCGCTAGGACCCCGTTCGATCCGTGGACGGCCGGTGGCCTCCGTGGGACGCGAGCAGCGCCTCCGCCACGATCTCAGCGTCGGCCTCTGCGACGTCGGCCGGATACTCCGGCAGCAGGTCGTCCCAGACGGGCAGCCACGACCCGAAGAACTGGGCCTGCCCTTCGGGCCGGGCGAAGAACCAGATGTGCAGGTGGGCGCCACCATCGCCGATGCGATACAGGTGAGCCCGCGAGATGTGCGGCAGCGCCTGCATGTGGCGAACGATGCGGGTGCCCAACAGCCCCAGTTCGGCGGCCAGCTCGTCCGGCAGGTCCGCCATGTCGTAGTGGTCACGCGGATGCAGCATGAGTACGAGCGGGACGCCCACGCCGGAGATCCGGACCAGTCGCCAGTGGTCGTTCCACCAGATGCCCTTGTCCCGGTCGCGGCACGCGTCACAGTCCGACGGATCCTCACCGTGGCGCGCGGGCTCCGGGAGCACCGGCGGGCGCAGGGGCGTTACGCGCAACCCGTCCGGTTCGAAGGGACTGATCTCCCAGCCCGTCATCCGTGCCAACGGAAGCCGACGCTCGCTGTCCGCGGCGGCGATTGCGTGGTCGTAGAACTCGTCCGGTCGCAAAGCCATGCGGCGAAGACTAGCCCGGGAGGAATCCGCGTGATCGACAGGCTCTGAAGACGGTCACGACACGCGACCCGGCGTCGTCACGCCCGACGGTCGTGGGCTTCCGCCAAGGACCTGATGTGCGCTGCCCGCTGCCTCAGCAGGCGTCGCAGATACGGCGCGACCAGCACCCGGGCGGCCACCGCTCCCAGCGGCCCCCAGGGCGCACTCATCGTCACGCGGTCGGTCATCCGCGTTCCACCGCCGTCGAGGCCCTGGAAGTGGTGCTCATGACGGAAGGCGCTGAAAGGACCCCGTGTCTGCTCGTCGACGAAGCGGTGGGGCCGTTCATAGACGGTGATCCGGCTGGTCATGCGCCAGCGCAGGCCCAGATGGCGAGCGTGGAAGGTGACCTCGTCCCCGAGCGTGAGGAGACGACGTCCGGTGCTGGTGGTGGCCGTCTCCTGGCTGCCGCGCAGGGACGCGGCGTGCACGTCCACATCGAGTTCCAGGTCGAACACCACGTCCGGGACAGCGTCGATGACGGACACGATCTCGATCAGCGCCGGCACGTCGGCAGCTTAGAGCAACGTGGTGAGCGTTTCCCCCGGCCGCTCGTGACGCCCGGTCGGCGGCACGAGCGCACACCTGGCGCAAACCGGCCTTAAGGATCGGAACCGTCTGCGACGATGTGAACGCCAGGGGTGTGGATCGGCAGTGCGTGGAATTTCCGCGAGGGACGTGCAGATAAAGGCAGCGGGTTACCAGAACTTCGCTGCCGTGATGACGGCAGGACCAAGGTTCTGCAGCACCCCGACGGTCGACACTGGAAAGCACTCGCTTCTCAGGACGTGCTGTTCGGCGTGCCCCACTGCCGTCCGCCGCCGCGGTCGTCGAGCCGGGCGCTGCAAGGGTTCATGGCCTACTCCGCAGCCGGCGTTGGTGACGACGGGCGGCGACGAGCCCGGCCAGCGGTGAGGAGCAGCGATGACCCACAGTGAAGAGCACCGCCCGAAGATCGTCGTCGGACTGGTGGCGACCCCGCCGGATCACCCGGCCCGGGTGGCCGCGCGGCTCACCGCCGAGCTGGCCGGCGGGCTTGCCGATCGGGTGGACGCGGACGTGCGGTGGACTGTCCGGGAAGGCTGGGGCGAGGTGGCACCGCGACGCGACGGCGGCGTTGAGGCACTGCTCGACGATCTTGCTCGGCGGCGCGCCGAAGACCAGTGGGACGTCGCAATCTGCCTGACCGACCTGCCGCTGCATGTCGAGCGGGTGCCGCTGGTCGCGCAGACCTCCGCTCGGCGGCGAGTCGCGGTGGTGTCCCTGCCCGCGCTGGGACTGAACCAGCTACGAGCGGCCCGCACGGCCGTTCCGGATCTGGTGAGCCGGCTGCTGAGCGATGCTTCGGACCAGCGGGTGCCGCAGGCCGGCTGGGCACCGGCCGAGATGGCGAGCAGGGTTCCCGCCATCCACCGGATGGTCGGCGAGGCCGACGCCGGGGAACGAAGCTACGTCGCCTCGCGGTTCGTCGGCCGGGTGCGGCTGTTGACCGGCATGGTCCGAGCCAACCGCCCGGGGCGAGCCCTGCTGGGCCTGTCCAAGCTGCTGGTCGGCGCGTTCGGCACGGCCGCGTTCGCGCTCACCACGGACACCATCTGGCAGATGGGCGATGCCCTCGGCGGAGGACGGCTCTCGGTGATCATGCTTCTCGGGCTGTCGGCATTGGTGACCTGGCTGATCGTCGCGCACAACCTGTGGGAGAAACCGGACCGGGAGACACCGGCTGAGCTGTCACGGCTGTTCAACCTGGGTACGATCCTCACCCTCGCTCTGGCCACAGGGCTGTCGTACGTGGTGCTGTTCGCTGGAACGGTGCTCGTCGGGGCGCTGCTGATCGACACATCGGTGCTGGAACAGGTCTTGCAGCGGCCAGTCAACGTCACCGACTATCTGACGCTCGCCTGGATCACCAGTTCGCTGGCCACCGTCGGCGGCGCGATCGGCTCCGGGCTGGAGAACGAGGAAACAGTCCGGGCTGCCGCTTACGGCTACCACCCCGAACCCGATGGCTGGCGGGACGAGAAAGTCGGGCAGCCCGGCAGCAGGAGGTGAGTGGGATGCCCCGAGTCTCTACTGACCAGCTATGGACCGGGCGGTGCGAGGGAGAGAGGTGGCGGTGGTCGTACCGGTCAGCCTCGCCGCCATTTGCTCGACCTGGCTCCCGCCGGAACGGCCGTTGGCCCTACAACATCTCCAGGGGTTGCGGACCGGCCGGCGGCGGAAACGCCGTGTCGAGTGCCGCCACGTCCTCCTCGGTCAGCTGCACGTCGCGCGCCTCCGCGTTCTGCCGCGTGTGTTCTGGCTTGGACGATCGAGGGATGGCCGCGACCATCTCCTGCCGCAGCAGCCAGGCCAGCGCGACCTGAGCGGGCGTGGCCCCGTGCCGGGCGGCTACCTCCGCGACCTGCGGGTGGCCGAGCAGCCGCCCCTGCTCGATCGGCGAGTACGCCGTCACCGGGATGCGGTGCTCGCGGAGCCACGGTAGAAGGTCGTACTCGGGACCGCGACGGGTGAGGTTGTACAGGATCTGATTGGTCGCGCAGGCGCTTCCGCCCGCCTCAAGGAGGTCCGTCATATCCGAAAGATCGAAGTTGCTCACACCCCACTGCCCGATGTCGCCGGCGTCGACAAGCTCGGCGAACGCCTCGATCGTCTCCGCGAGTGGATGCGTGCCGCGCCAGTGCAGGAGGTAGAGGTCGATGTGGTCGACGCCGAGTCGTTGCAGGCTGCGGCGGCAGGCTTGCACGGTTCCCCGTCGGCTGGCGTTGGACGGCAGCACCTTGTCGACCAGAAAGGCGTCGGCGCGCCGTCCGACGATCGCCTCGCCGACGAGTTCCTCGGAAGCGCCGTCACCGTACATCTCCGCAGTGTCGATCATGGTCATGCCCAGATCGAGCCCGGTGCGCAGGGCGGCCAGTTCGTCCTGGCGCCTTGCAGGGTGCTCGCCGAGGTACCAGGTGCCCTGGCCGAGCACGGGCATGGTCTGGCCGGACGGCAACTCGATCGCGTCGGCAGCAAGGTTCATGTCGGCCTTCCGGGTGCCAGTGGGTTGTCTTCGGTACCCGCTGCGACAGCCAGCACACGCGCGTAGCGCGTGCCTTCTTCGCACAGCCACTGGTCGTGCGGCGGGCAGGTGGGGAATTGTCCACCCTCGAGCCGGCTTCGCTGGCCTGTTTGCCCGTCCCCCACACGGGGAAGGCGACCGCGATCCAGCGACGCGCCGCCGACGGGGCGGTGCCGCGAAGGAAAGGCCGCAGAGATGGCGCAGAGCCAGCAGCCACTGACCGGGAAGCGAATCGCCTGCCTGGCCGCCGACGGAGTGGAGGACGTGGAATACACCCAGTCCCGAGCTGCCGCGGAGCAGGCGGGAGCCGAGGTCCATCTGATCTCGTTGCAATCGGGCGAGATCCAGTCGATGAACCAGGACATCAGCCCGGCCAACCGCTATCGGGTAGACCGCACCGTGAACGACGTCAATGCGGCCGACTACGACGCCTTGTTGCTGCCGGGCGGGACGGTCAACCCCGACCGGCTCCGGATGAACCCACAGGCGATGGACTTCGTCCGGGCGTTCTTCCAACAACAGAAGCCGGTGGCGGCGATCTGCCACGGCCCCTGGTCGTTGGTCGAGACCGGCATGGTCAACGGCCGGACTCTCACCTCATTCCCCAGCCTGCGCACAGACATCCGTAACGCAGGCGGGAACTGGGTCGACGAACAGGTGCAGGTCGACAACGGCCTCGTCACCAGCCGCAGCCCCAGCGACCTTCCGGCCTTCTGCGCGACGATGGTCGAGGAGTTCGCCCAGGGCGAAGACGTCCGCCAGATGGCGACGGCCTGACCGGTGGGGTTCAGGACCGGAGGATCAGGCTGGTCCTGAACCCGTGGCGGCGGCTGTCCCGCCGGCCGAAACGCCACCGCTCCCGCCAAGCAGGTGCTGGTGACCGCTGCTGCGACGGTCCTGAGCGGATCGCCTCCATACCGCCCTCCGCCGCCCCCTGAAGGCGGGTAATCGCCGTTTCACCCGGGCGGGGGCGGGTACCCGCCGCAATCCGTTCGAGAGGGGATCCGAGGTGAACTACAGCGAGTTCATTCAGTCTGTGGCGGCACGACCCAAGGTTCCGCCGGGGCAGGCAGAACCGATCACCCGCGCCACGCTCGAGACTGTGGCAAAACGGGTCACCGGTGGCCAGGCAAGGGACCTCGCCTCCCAGCTCCCCGGGGAGCTACGCGGCCTGGTGTCCAGGCCCACCGAAGATCCGGAACGGTTCGGGCTCACCGAATTCCTGGAACGGGTGCAGTCCCGGGCAGGGGTGGATCGCCAGGTGGCCACCGACGGCGCGCGAGCCGTGCTGGATACCCTCCGCGAGGCTGCCAGCGCGAAGGAGTACGGGGACTTCGTCGACCAGTTGCCGCAGGAGTTCTGGCAGTTGACGGGGCCAGGTTCCGGGCTGCTCGAGACCCGCCGGATCGGCACTTAGGCGCGCCCTCGCTGCGGTGACGCTCAGGCTGATCACCGAATCAGCAAGGCGTGGTGGGCCTTCACACCAGGGGATGGGCCGAGGATCGGAGCTACGTACCGATGGTGGGGCTCCATCCGGACCTTAGGCGAGGCCCAAGGAGTGCGGGATGACCGAATCGGAGAGCCGGGACACGCATGGGGAGTCGCCCGCGCAAGGCGAGCGCGGCCTTCCTCAGCCGGCTGGCGGGCACAGCAGCAAGACGATGTCAGACCCGGACGTCGTCCTCCAGATTCCGCAGGTCAAGGTCGAACAGATCTACGTCGAGGTCGACAATCTGGACGCCTCTGTCTCTCTGAGAGCCCGGCTGGGCAGCCTGCTCCAGCTCGACGTGGGCGTTCAGGCGCATCTCGGCACGGTGAAGATCGACATCAAGGGCGTCGAGGCCGAGGCGATGCTTGAGGTTCGGCTCGATGAGCTCAGGGGCATTCTCGACAGCGCCCTCCGCACAATCGAGCGCAACCCTCAGATCATCGAGTCGGTGGTGAAGACGGTGGACACGGCCGTGAACCAGGTCGGGCAGACAGCGCAGCAGGCGCTGGGTCCGGATGGGCCGCTGTCGCAGACGCTGCAGCAGGCCACCCAGCAGTTGGGTCAACAACTCGGACAGGCCACCCAGCAGCTCGGACAGGGCACCCAGCAACTGGCTCAGAACAGCGGGACGGCGGCTGGTGGCGGTGTGGAGGGTCTCGGCAGCGTGCTCGGCAGGTCTCCGGCCCGAGCGGGGTGGCAACGGATGAAGAGGATCGTCAACAGTAGTCAGCCACTGAGGCAGGTCACGACGCGGCTAGCGGGACCGCAGGGGCAACAGCCGCAGAGCTGATCGGCGTCTGCCGTGGTGGTGGCAGAGCCTGGCCAGGTCACCCCACTGCATGCTCCGCGGGGGTCACGATTGGCCCAGGTTGGTGACCAGGTTGACGGCGACGGCCAGGATGCCAGTTCCGAAGGTGTAGGAGAGCAGCGCATGCCCTAGCGCGACCCGGCGCACGCGGTTGCTTGTCGGTTCGGTCTCGCCCGGAGCGTAGGACATGCCGACGGTGAAGGCGGCGTACGCGAAGTCGGCGTACGCCGGCGGGTCTTCCCGCTTGAAGTCGATGCCGCCATCGTCGCGGAAGTACATCCGGGCGTACTTGAATGCGAAGACCGTATTCACCAGCGCCCACGCCAGGACCACCGCGACGACGCTGAGGATCACCAGCGTCACAGCCACCACGTCCTGCTGGTTCGAGGCGCGGACGAGCGCCTCGGCCACGGCGATGAGGCTGATGGCAGACGCGATCAGGATCGCCGCATCGGTGGAACGGGACTGCTGCTCCGCCTCGGCAAGCTGCTCAGTAAGCCTTGGGCTCGCCGACCAGCAGACCCTCCACACCCAGACGAGGATCGTGCCCGCCGCGATCGTCCAGATCACCAGCGGCGTCAACTCCGGCGCCCCGACCAGCGCGATGGCGGCCCCCGCGACCACACCGACCGCTAACGACCACAGCGCACGCCTGACCGACAGCAGCCGTTCCCGCGCCGGTCGTCCCGATTGCTGCTCCACACGTTCAGCGTTCCAGCTCGAACGGATCATGTACGGAATACCCGAAGCGATTACCGGATCAGGTTGTGAATAGAACCCGCCTGTCAGGGTTGGTACTGACTGCGGGTGCGGGGCAGCCACTGGGGATGATGGTCGCGCAGGTAGGCGACGAGTCCCTCGCGCAGGTCGCAGCGCAGGTCCCAGGCGCTGGCGCCGTCGGCGGCCGAGGCCTGCACCTGGATGACCGCCGTCTGCGGTGTGGAGTCGACCATCTGGAGGACCCACTGGCTGCGATCCCACAACGGTGAGGACTCGACCAGCCGGCGCGCCTCCCGGCGCAGGTCGTCCAGGTCGGCGGTGTGGTCGACATGGATCTGGATTTTGCCGACGACCCGGGACACGTTCCGGGTCCAGTTCTGGAACGGCCGCTCGGTAAAGTACGTGGTTGGCAGAATGAGCATCCGCTCGTCCCAGAGCCGGATCACCACGTTGGTCAGCTTCACCTCTTCGACTCGGCCCCATTCGCCGTCCACCACCAGCACGTCGTCGACATGCAGACCGTCGGCGAAGGCGACCTGGATGCCGGCGAACGCGTTGCCGAGCGCGGTTCGGGCGGAGAGGCCGATCAGAGCGCCGACCACTCCTGCCGACGTCAGCACGGAGATACCGAAGAGGCGTACCGGCCGGAAGGTGATCAGGATCAGGCCGATCGCGACGATCGTGACCACGGCGACGGTGAGCCGCCGCACGGGGCGGATCTGCGTCCGAGCCCGCCGGACCCTCCGGCTGGTGGGCACGTCGCCCGGCAGTCGGCTGAACGCGAGCGCCTCGGCGACGTGCAACGCCTTGATCACTAGCCAGGCCCCGGCCACGATCAAAGCCACCAGGACGACGTGCCGCAGATGACGTTGCCACCCGGCCGGTCCCGACGGCAGCGCGTAGTGCAACGCCGCGGCCAACAGGACCGCTGCCGCCGGGCGGCGGCAGGCTTGCCGCAGCGGCTCCAGCAGCCACTGGTAACGGCCACGGGCTACGCGGCGGGCCAGCAGGCCAGAGATCAGGTCCACGATCACTGCCGCCGCCAGCGCGGCCACTACGATCATCGCGGTACGCATCAGAGGACGTTCACCGCAACCCCGATGTCAGCTTCCCCCGGCTCCCTGCCCTGTCCACGTGCCCAGGGTGCCATCCGGTCCGATCGTGGGCAGGCAACATCGACAACCATTGGTGAGCTGCATGCCGGATCCCCGGGTCGGTCGTCGTCGGTGACTGTGCAGAACGTGTCACACCCTGCGCCTGGTTTCCCGAGATCCATGAGATGCCGGTGAGTGGGCCCACGCAGTAACGGACAACGACAGACCCGGTTGCGGAACGGGCCCTGATCATGGCCTCAAGCGACGCAGAACTCGTTGCCCTCGGGGTCGAGCATGACGACGTGCCCGAGGACATCGCCGTACCACTCCTCGCGGACCACCGTCGCACCGGCGGCGACCAGATCGGGCACTTTCTGCCGGATCAACAGGGTGCGCTCGGCCATGTCACCGGCGCCCGGACCGGCGACTCGGATGTCGATGTGCATGCGATTCTTGGCAGACTTGCCCTCGGGCACCTTGAGAAACGCAATGGCGGGGCCCCGGCCGTCCGGGTCGACGATGGACGCGTTGTCGGGCTCGTCAAAGCCGGGCTCATTGACATAGCCGAGGGCCAACGCCCAGAAAGCAGCGATCCGCTGGGGATCGTCGGCATCACATCCCAGGGTCCAAAGAGTGCCCACCGCGCCAACGTACCCTGTTGCTCCCAGCAGGCACGGCCAGCGCAGTCCGACCAGTCGGAACGAACACCTAGCGCGTGGTGGCGCGGGCGGCGGTGTCGATGAGGTCTGCGACCGGGCCGGGTTGAGAGACCGCCACGGCGTGGGACGCCTCAATCTCAACCGTCGTGGAGCCGGCCCGCTTGGCCAGGAAGCGCTGGAGGTCCGGCGGAATCCCCATGTCCTGGGTGGTGATCAGGGTCCAGGACGGGACCGTCTTCCAGGCGGCCCTGGTCACGCTCTCCGTCTGGGCGGCCTCGGTGGGCGGCCGCTGCGTCACCGCCATCAGCTCAGCGGTGTCGGGGTCGACGTCGGCGGCGAACACCGCAGGGAATTTCTCCTGATAGATGTACTGCTCCATGGACGTGCCACCCTCGTCGAGGGGGTACGGCACCATCTTGACGGAAGTGAGGAGCGCGCTTCCCGGGAACTTGGTGACCAGGTCGGCCACGCTCTCGCCGACGTCCGGGCTCACGCTGGCGACGTACACCAGAGCCTTGACGTTGGAGGCACCATCGGCAGCCTCGGTCATCACTGATCCGCCGTATGAATGAGCGGCCATCACGACCGGGCCGGACACGGTGTCTACGACAGAACGAACGTACGCCGCGTCCTTGTGCACACCGCGGAGCGGGTTCGCGACGGCGATGACCGGATAGCCCCGACCCTTGAGGTGAGCGATCACCCCGTTCCAACTCGACGAGTCGGCGAATGCGCCATGAACAAGCACGATGGTGGGCATCCCAGCGTCCTGGGCGGACATGTCAGATGCAGCGTTCATCGCGGCATTCCTTCCGAGCTGGCGGCCGTCGTACCGGCCCGCAGTTTCGGCTGTGGGAACGGTGCAGCACCCAGTATTCAAGGCGACTCAGACCTCTGTCAGCGAGATCTGGAATGCCAGCTGTACAACTCGACGACGCGGGGCGAGCGCTTGGTTGCACCGTCACCGGCCGTATGTCTCCAGCAGCCGTAGCCAGACCTCGCTGACGGTCGGGTATGCCGGAACCGCGTGCCACAGCCGGTCCAGCGGAACCTCGCCGACGACGGCGATGGTCGCGGCATGGATCAGTTCCGCGACGTCCGGGCCGGCGAGGGTGAAGCCGATGATCACCTTTCGATCCTCGTCGACGACCATTCGGGCGTGCCCCTTGTAGCCATCGGCGTGCAGGGACGATCCGGCGACAGAGCCCAGGTCGTAATCCACGACCCGGATCCACAGTCCGGCCGCCGCGGCCGCAGCTGCGGTCAGCCCGACCGACGCGACCTCCGGGTCGGTGAAGATCACCTGCGGCACCGCGCGCTCATCAGCCGTCACCGCATGGCGACCCCACTGACCGTCCTCGACCCTCTCACCCCTCGCCCGGGCCACGATCACGTCGCCCGCCGCGCGCGCCTGATACTTGCCCTGATGGGTCAGCAGCACTCGCCGGTTCACATCACCGGCGGCGTACAACCACCCCCCGCCGCCGACGACGCGCAGCGTGTCGTCGACCGCCAGCCAGACACCCGGCGCCAGCCCAACGTTCTCCAGTCCGATGTCCTGGGTGTTCGGGACACGACCGACTGCCACCAGTACCTCGTCGGCTTCAACCTGCTCACCGTCGGCCGTGTCGACGTGGACGGTTCCGCTGTCGTCGCGGCTGACGGAGACGGCATTCGCGCCGAGGCGTACCGACACACCGGCCTCGCGCAGCGACTCCGTGACCAACTCCCCCGCGAACGGCTCTGCCGACGGCAGCACACCGTCACGGGCCAGCACCGTCACCGAAGATCCCAGAGCGCCGAACGCGGTCGCCATCTCGGCCGCCACCACGCCACCACCGATGATCGCGAGCCGGCGGGGCACCGAGGCGGCCGAGGCGGCCTCGCGACTGGACCACGGCGCCGCCTCCCGCAGGCCTGGAATATCCGGCAGCAGAGCGCTACTCCCGGTCGCGACGACCACCGCGTGCCGCGCGGTCAGCGTGACCGTCACGCCGTCGACCCCAGTCACCTGGACGACCCGGGCCGAACGGATTCGCCCCTGCCCGCGGTGCAGCGCGATCCCCGCCGACTCAAGCCAGGACACCTGCCCGTCGTCCTTCCACTGCGACGCGAAGGAGTCCCGGCGTCCGAGCACCGCTGCGGCGTCCAGGCGTCCCGTCACCGCCTCCCGCGCACCCGGCAGTTGGCGAGCCGCCCGCAACGCGGACGCGCTACGCAGCAACGCCTTGGTCGGCATGCAGGCCCAGTACGAGCACTCCCCGCCGACCAACTCCCGCTCGACGATGGCGGCGGTCAGGCCGCCCTGCACGACCCGGTCAGCGACGTTCTCCCCAACCGGACCGGCACCGATCACGACGACGTCGTACTCGAAGGCGGTCATGTCAGTTGCCCTTCGCGGCACGGCCGAGACGGACGGCCGCGATGAGGAAGAAGATGGCGCCGGGGATGGCGTAGCCAGCCGCGTTGGTCAGCGACGGGTCAGCCGCGGACGCACCGGCGATGAAGGACCCACCAGCCAGAACCGAGATACCGCCACTGATGATCATCGGCCACTGCCCACCCATCCTCCGACGAGTGACACCCACAATCAACTGGACCAGTCCGGCCACGATCGCCCAGGCGCCCCACACCCGCAGAACGGCGGGGATGCCGGACGCGCTGGCGACGCCCACGCCGACGGCGGCGATCAGGCTGACCGCGATGTTCACGTACAGCAGGGCCGGCGAGCCGGCGAGCCGCGTCGAACGAAGGTCGTAGATGGCGGCGCCCACGTCGAACAGCGGGTAGAGCACGAAGAGTGCCACCGTGAGCGGGCCGATCTCCTTGGCGGTGGCGATCGTCACGAGTGCCCACACGATGGCGAACGCGAAGCGGGTGAAGTACAGCCGCCGCAGGGCGGAGGCGGGCTGGGAGATACGGGGGGAAGCAGCAGTGGCGGTCACGGTGACCCTTTCGGCGAAGGCTTGACGAGAACGAACGTTCTGTCGTGCCTCCAGCATGACGAGCCCCTGCCTGCCTGTCAAGACAGACCGTTCTACCCACTAGTCCGCCCGGGGCCGCCCCCCACAAACCTTCGGCCGCGCGCAGCGTCAGACCGAACGTTCTATCGCTAAGATGGTGGGATGCTCCGCACCGAACCCGGCACGCGGCCTTCTGAGGCGCGGCTCCGGCTCCTCACCACGGCAACCAGGATCTTCTACGCCGAGGGCATCCACGCCGTGGGCGTTGACCGGATCATTGCTGAGGCGAAAGTGACCCGGGCCACCTTCTACCGGCACTTCCCCAGCAAGGACGACCTCATTCTGGCGTACCTACGGGAGATCCACCGCATGGAGCGCGGCACGGTCGAGGCGGCCATCGCCGCCGACTCCACGCCGGTCGACCGCCTCCTGGCCGTTGCTGGCTCCATCGCTGGAAACATCCAGTCCCCCGGGTTCCGCGGATGCGCCTTCCTGAACGCAGCGGCCGAGTATCCCGACACCGACCATCCCGTGCACCAGGAGATCATCGCCCACCGGCAATGGTTCCTGGACACGCTCACCACGCAGATGGCGCAGGTCCACGAGGAAACGGCGGATGCCGCCGCACGCCACTTCGTCATGCTCCGCGACGGCGCCATGGCGGCCGGGTGCCTTTTCGACCCCGCGTTGGTGTCCGAGACCTTCCTCAGCGGGATCGAAGGACTGCTCCGGATCAATACCGAGCGCCAGTCGGCCGAGTCCGCGCCTTAGTACGCCTGGTTGGTGCAAAGAGTCGCGCGGTCACGCCTGGGAGTCACGCTCGCTAGATGCCTCTCGCCCGATCGGCGAGGCGGAACCCTCCAGCGGTCGTCCCCGGCTCCGCAGACTGTCGAGTAACGCGACCAGGACCAGCACTGCGGCCACCACGCTCAACCCGACCATCGGTGCCCAGCGGGCCAACGCCGGCGTGAACAGCAGCAGGGCCAGCACTCCGGCCACCCGGGAAGGCGAAACCCGGCCAAAGATCTCGTACTCCAGCCGCATACGGGCGACAAGGAAGAGCATCGGACCGCCCACCACAAACAGAAGCCAACCGGGACGCGGCGACCCGAACGGATTGTGGATCACCAGCTCGTAGCCGACCGAGGTGACGAGCACGCTGAACACGATCAGCAGATGCGTCCGTTCCGACGACGCGCCCAGCCGGCCGGGCATGGCCGACCGTTCCAACGCCTCGGCCAACAGCAAGCCGGCGCGGTGGAAGTAGATCCGCCAGATCAGCGCGCTGATGGCGAACGCGACCGCGAAGGCGGCCGCCCGCACCGCGGAGTAGTCCGTCCCGCTGAAGACCACGCCGATGACCAGAATCGACTCCCCGAGTGCGATGAGAAACATCTGCTGGTAACGGTCGGCGAGATGCGTGCCGGCGATCCGCCAGCGGCCCACCTCTGAGGCCCCGAGCCACGGCAACGGCCAACCCAGGGCCCAGGCGACGTAGTCGACAGTAAGGGCGGCAGCCCACAGCGGCAGGCAGAGTCGATCCGGCCCCAATGCGCCGGCCAGCCACAGTGGCGCACTCGCCGAAGCCCACACGGCAAGCCGAAACGGCACCAGTCGTCGCGGATGGCCACGCAGCGCGGCCGCGATCACCAGCGGCCGCACCACCATCACCATCAGGTACGCGACCGCGAACGGCAGCGCCCGTTCCTCCATGGCCCGGGGCAACGCCACCGCCATGACCAGGCCGGCGAACATGGTGCCGACCACGACGGCCTGGATGATCGGTTGCTCTGGTTCGTAGCGACTGGTGATCCAGGCTGTGTGCGACCAGATCAGCCAGAGGGCCAAGAAGAGCAGCAGCGTACGACCGAACCCCTCGACGAGGGCCCAACCGGTGTCATCGCTCAGGCCGGCGAATCGTTGCGAGACCCGGGTGAGGGCCACTACGAAGGCCAGATCGAAGAAGAGTTCGAGGAAGGTCGCGCGGCCCGAACTCGTCGGAGGGCGCAGCAGTGCGGCGCCGCGTTCCGCCGCCATCGTCCGCCCCCGTCCTCCCCTTGTCGCACCAACGATCCGGCCGACAGAAGAGTTGCGTCCGGGTCCGCCCGCACCAGATAGAGCGGGCGAGCCGCTCCTGATCCAGCTGAGCTGTCAGGTCGGGCACCGTGTTGATCTATACTCCGGATGGCTCCTCGTGACGGTGGAGCCATCGGACGAGAGCGCGTTCGATGTGTCCTCGTTGCCGCATCCATCGGACCAACAGGGCGACGCCGAGTGACAGGACCAGGCCCGCCCACTCGGGTGCACCGGCTTTCCACACCAGCCCGCCAGCGAGCCCGGCGACCATGAGCAGAACCCACTCCGCCCTTTCGGGGGTCACCCACCTGACCAGCCTTGTGCGAGTCACGAGCACACCGAAGCACATCTGCGGTCCGGTCGCCTCGATCGATCAGGCGAGGAGAAACACCGGAGGTACGACACAACCGTTCCGCCCTAATTCACTGCCGGCAAGGTAACGGCACAGTGGGACATCACCTCGTCTGCTCGCCGAGTGCCGCAGCGCAGCGGCATGAGCGGATACCGGCTGGCGAGACGTGTTCAGTGGGCCATGGTTTGGGCGTGATCGTCATTCAGCGGGTACGCGTGCGATGGAGCGCGGCTGGGCGCGGCGCTCCACAGGCCAACGCCCGTCGAGGGCTCAACCGCCCAGTGGCACTCCCGGCGCCACTCCCAGAAGGCGACGTCGTAGTTCACGACGTCCTGGCCGATGAGGCCGGCGGCTACGTACGTCGTAGCGACGTACGGACCGGTGACGTGAGCATCGCCCGCAACCTCAATCTGTGGCTCACCTCCGACGGCCCGGCGGTGACCGTCGAGCGCCTGCCCGGCGCGGCGGCGTTCCCCCCACCGGGAGTGTCGGCCCGCCTGTTCACCCTCGCCCACAGACAGGTCGGCCGTTATCGAGCCAATCTCCGGTTCCGGTTCACCCAGTGCGCGTGCGACCCCAGCTGGTACTACGAGGACTGGGTGGTTCATGTCAGCAACGGCCGTGTCGCACACGACCGCTTCCTGCACGGCGAACCGGACCACGATGTCGACAACCGCGTCCACCTGTATGGCGGCCCCGCGCGCCGAGGTAACCGCTGACAACCGGCGATCAGGGTCAGGCGGTCGGTTGCCTCTGTTTGATGAGGTGGACGCTGCCATCCGGGGTGTCGTCAGCGTAGGTGAGGGCGTAGCCGGCGCGTTCGTACATCTTGATGTTGCTCGTGCTGCGGTGGCCGGTGAACAGCTCGTAGTGCGTGGTTTCCTCGGGGGCCTGCTGTTCGGCGTATGAGAGAAGCCAGGAGCCGATGCCGTTTCCGGCCTGGTCGGGCGCCACCATGAGGCGACCGACCAACCACCCACGGCCGCGTGCCTGGGCTCGGACCGCTGCGACGAGGCGTCCGTGTCGACGTACGCACCACAGCTGCCATGTCGACGTCGATTCGCGCAGTTCGTCGAGGGTTTCCCGGAGCGGCGACAGGTCGAGCGTGTCGTTCGCGAGGGCCTCCTGCACCCAGCAGCACCGCTGGAGGACGAGCAGCTCGGCGAGGTCGTCCGGCTGGGCGATGGTCAGCCGTAGTCCTTCGACCGGCCCGGGCACGTTGGCGACGTCAGTGTCCGGTTCGGTGCGTAGGGGCCGCATCGCCGAGGCCACCCGGGTCAACTCAAGCAGCATCCTGCGAGCCGTGTCGTCGAGTCCCGCGGAACGGAGGACCTGCCCGTCCTGGGTGCTGTCGGCGATGCGGAGGGCGACGGTGGTGCCGATGGGCATCATCTTCAAGGTGGTGACGACCTGCTTCGTCATCTGCACCGACCGGGTGCCGGCCGAGGTGTTGCCGTAGCTGACGAATCCCACCGGCTTCCACGCCCACTCGTGGTAGAGGAAGTCCAGAGCGTTCTTCAACCCCGCTGGCATGCCGTAGTTGTACTCGGGTGTCACCACCACGAATGCGTCAGCTGCGGCAACCCGCTGGCTCCACGCGCGAGTGTGCTCGTGGACGTAGATGCCACTGGAGGGATGCTCGGGCTCGTCGAGCAGCGGCAGCCCGATGTCGGCCAGGTCCGCGACGTCGAGAGTGATCCGGGCCGCTGCGGCTGTCGGGAGGGTCGCCTGGACGAACCAGTCGGCAATTGCTGGTCCCAGCCGTCCGGGGCGGGTGCTCGCGACGATGACCAGGACGTTCAGTGGGGCAGTCTCTGCGTTCAATGACATGTCAACGAACATAACCGAGCTTTCGATGACGTGTCAACGAGATGTAGTGTGACCGCGTGGACACTGCCTGGTTGAGCGAGGACGAGGAACACGCCTGGCGCGCTTTCCGGCGCCTGCTGACGACGCTGCCGGCGCGGCTCAACCGGGACCTGGCCCGCGACTCAGGGCTGTCGCCGGCCGACTACGAGGTGCTGAGCACGCTGTCGGAGAAGCCGAACCGCCGGTGGGCGCTCAAGGACCTCGCCCACAAGATGGAGTGGTCGCGCAGCCGACTGTCCCACCACGCGACCCGAATGGAGGCGCGCGGACTCATCGACAAGGAGCCCGACCTACAGGACGCGCGGGGCTGCATCCTGCACCTGACCGACGACGGCTTCAGGGTGCTGGATGAAGCTGCCCCACACCATGTCGTTTCCGTACGCGCGCGGTTCCTCGATCATCTAAGTCCCGACGAGCTCGAGGTGCTGCGCAAACTTTCGACCCGGATCTCCGACCTGCCGGACTGACGGCACGAGAGATCGGACGACGACGACACCGCCAGCGGCCGCGGACTCGTCAGTCGGCGGCGATCTGCTCGACGGATTGCGCGGCGATAGCGAGCAGTGCGGAATCTCCGGATCGGGCGTACGTGTCGCTCACGGCATCAACGAACTTGATCGCGTGCGGGTCTCCGCTGTCTGTTGCGCGGCGCGTGACCTCATCGAGGCTCAGGTTGGTGCCAGCGGACGGGACGGGCCGGGCCTCGGCCGGGGCGTAAGCGGCGGTAACGGCAGCTGTTGCCGCCCAGGCGGCGGCGAGGCTCGGCACCCAGAGCGTTTGCGGTAGAGCCGGCAACGCACGCAGGACCGCGTTCGGCGCGGTCGCGGCGTGGACGAGCATGACAGGGCTCGCGTACCCGTGGGTGCCGTGCCGGACCACCGCGGCATCGACGATCCCCGCGAGCCGTGTCGGCACGTCGTCCCTGTTGTTTCCGGGCACCGCGCCAGCTACGGAAGGCCACCGGCTCAGGTCGGCCAGTTGGGCGAGGCGGGCTCGAATGCCGGACCGCTGGTCGGGTACGCGGGGTACCGCGTCGAGCGCGGACCGGGCGTCGGTTGTCGGGTACGGCCCGGCGCCCGGCGGCGACCATGCTGCCTCGACAGTCACCGGACCGGCCGGACAGGTCTTCGTCAAGGCGGCCTCCGGTGAGCTGAGCGTGTGGTCGCTGCGCTACGAACTGGCGGCAACCCGGACCATCGACCGGCACCCGCCCGCAGTCCTGTGGCATTTCGAATCCGATGGCTGGCTGGTGGTGGGGACCGAGCACCTTGCCGGCCCCCACCCCGACCTGTCCCCAACGATCGTGGACTGGGCGTGGGCAACCAAGGCCACGCCCGGGCGTGCTGAACGTCGTTGACATGATGGGCCGGTGACCGAACCGGTGTTTCGATACCACCCTGATCCCTTGGCCACCGGCTCGGCGGTGCGCATTCAGCACGAATGCAGCGTCTGCGGTCAACTTCGGCAAACTCGATACCGGGGACCGATTTACGGCAGACAGCCCGAGAGCCTCTGCCTGCACTGTATTTACTCCGGGGCGGCCTCCAGGGCATTCAGCGTCGCCGCCGCCGCCACTGATGGCAGCGACATCCTGGAGATGCCTGCCGAGTTCAGCGACGCAGTCGACGTGCCTGACGACGTGCCGCATCACGTCATCGAGGAGATCACTCGCCGGACCCCCGGCTTCACCGGTTGGCAGCAAGAGTCATGGCTCTACCACTGCGGCGACGGCGCGGCATTCCTCGGCCCAGCTGCCTATCGCGATGTCGAACCTCATCCGGACGCCCTGAACATGCTTCGCGCGAGCCACCGGCAACTCGGCTGGACACCCGAGGAAACCGAACAGTTCCTACACCGGCTCGACCGCAACGGTGAGCCCACCGCGTATCTGTTCCAATGCCTGCACTGCCGGACCCACCTCGCGTCCTGGGACATCGGTTAACTGCGCCTTATCGCCGATACGCAGACGCACTCTCGTCGACATGAGCGGAAGCCGCCCTACCGCCTCTGCGGTGGCACCAACGCTGACGCCTTCGGAATCGCCGAAGAGGTCATCGTCCAGGAAGCCGCCGATCACGGCGGACGTGGTCATGTGAGATTCGATGCTTTCGCTATGGCGCTCCTTCCACCGTCGGTGGGGTGAGCCGCGAGACGACGAGTTCGACGCCTGGGACGCTCCGTCTGGTGCTAGACGGTGCGGCTACCGGGAGGCGTGATGAGCCTGGCAGGACAGGCTGGCGAGGTCGGCAGTGTGTTTCGCCTGCGCTTCGCGGTCCGGCTGATCGATGTTGTCCGTGAGGTGATTTGCGGAAGTGCCTGGCGTGTCGACCCGCCCGGAACCTGACCAGGTAGCTCTAGAAGCCAAGCGGAACCACGTTGCAGCTTTCAGGCGCAGCCGACATGGCGCTGTTCAACCTGGCTCAGACGATGCAAAGATCGCCGGTGACGGTGTAGAAGCTGCTGTCGCGTCCGAATGCCTGAGACCAGCGGGCAGCGTCACTAACCCCGGCAGATCCGCCCAACCCGGCAGCGGCCAGCTGGGCCGGTTTCCAACCGGAGGCCAGCAGATTCGTCCACTGTGGGCCGCTGAGGGTCAACACTCGCAGCGCAGGGAACGCCGCGATCACGTCGATGTCCGACACGGCGGCCCCCGATAGATCTAGACGGATCAGGTTCGGCAGGGTGGCCAGCTCGGCGACCGGCGTAGGCTCGTCGTTGCCGCTCAAGGTGAGGTCAATGAGGCTCGGCGGCAGCGCCGCAAGTTCCCATCGGGCCGCCTCCACGTGCAGGCGTTCGATCTGCAGCACGGCGGCACGAGTCAGATCGACGCGTGGGACCTTTCCACGTATCACTAAAGATCGAAGGTTGGTGAAGGGCTCGAACTCAGCCAAGGAGACCGGGGCTTCCGTGCGGAGCACAACGCCCTGCGCCGTCACCGGCAGGTCCGCGGTCTTGTCAGCCCTGATCTCGGGGTCGGACGGTGAGGGGCGCTCGTTGCCAAGAGTCGCGATCGCGCGGCGGAGCAGGTCGGTGACCGAGACGGCGACATATTCGACCGGCGCCCACACGTCTCGCCCGTGCGTGACCACCTGACCGATGCGGCCCTGCGGTCCCGGATCGAGATCGACGGCCGCGAAGTTCATGCCGTAGTCGCGGGCGAACGTCACCCAGCCGTTGCTCGAGGACACGCGCCGCACATGCCCGGCCGGCATGCACTCGAAGATCATCGCGTCGTCAAACGGACCGTCGTGGTAACCGGGGTGGCTCTTCCGGTTCCACTCGACGAGCACGTCCAAGGGTGCGAGAACGAACGGGTCGAGCAGTCCCGACTCGCCGCTATCGTCACGGATCAGCCGGTAGAGGGCCCGCAGATCCTCCGGCAGCCGTAGCCCGAGGTGCTGTTCGGCGGCGAGGATCTCCTCCTCGGAGCAGCCGGTCGCGTACCCCTGCGAATGATGCCGTGCGGCGAACTGGCCGACCAGCCGCTCGACCTCGGCAAGGACCGCCGGATCGGTGACACCGGTATCGGTGGTGCCAGGCTCACGGGCTGGCGGCAGTTCATGCCCGGGCAGACGGTAGTCCTCGTCGAGGACGATCCGGGCCGGCAACGACGGTACGTCCCGCGACCAGTGGATTGTGTAGCGCCCGCTCGGATCACCAATCATCTCGACGACCAGTCCACCGCCGGCAACCCCGGGCAGCGCAGCCATGGCATTGTTGAGGTCCAGGTTGTTCCAGCGACCGAGCAACGCCGGTTCACCGGCCATGGTGTAGGTCTGGCTCTGACTGCCATGCCGGTGCACGGTGGTCAGCTGGTAGCCGGGCTCCCTCAGGCCCGCCACGAACGCCTTGCCCAGCTGATGCAGAACCTCGTCGATCTGGGTCACGCCGGGATTGTGTCAGCAGCGCGCGACCAAGATTGTGGCACCCATGCAGGTGGGCACGGACAGGTGCGTTTGCGTCCAAGGGCTGCGTGGCGACCGCCCCAACCCCAGCCAACATCGGGCAAGTCACCCTGCGGGCGCTTCTTCGCCAGCCTGAATGCCGGGTCACACTTACTTGACGCGCTACATGAAGGCCATCCGGAACGGCGCTCGTCTAGTCCTATCCAAGGTGCCGCAGCGAAGTTCGCCGGCCCGAAGTGGCGGGCGGCCCCAGCGTGCTGGGAGCAGCAACTCGAAGATGGCCCGCCGGGCCGACAGGCGGCGGTCGGTCGTGAAGGTCAGCAGGCGACGGGTCATCGGCCCGTCCCGGTCGGCCTTGCCCCAATACCAGGTGTGTGACCGCACATCGCTGCCGGGGACAACAACATCACCCGAGACGATGCTCGCTTCCAGCCATCCCCAATCGCCCAGTGGCGACGCCAGCGCTGGGCCCGTACGAGGCGAAGCTGCAGACCGCAACGCTGCGATACCTGACCAGCTCCCGCGCGTACGCCACCAGCCTGGCCGAGAACTACGTGGGTCTGCCCCTCAGCTGACCTCGGCACCGGGTCGGCGGCGGCCCTCTATTGCTACTCATCGATTCGTGGTAGAAATCTTTCGCACTGCCCGTTCCCAGGCAATAATTTCTTCAGACGGAGGCAACGTGAGAGTCACTGCCGGGTGGCTGGCGAGTCTCACCCTTGCCGCAGCAATCGTGGCGCCCGCCGAGTCGATTGCTGTGGCCACGACACCCACACAAGCATCGACTGCAGTGACGCCGCTGGCCACCGGCCCGCAACCCGGCACCTTCACCGGCCGGGGATTCGACACCTGCGCCGCTCCGTCACAGACCACGATGAACGCGTGGCGGGCCAGTTCGCCCTACGGCGCGGTCGGCATCTACATCAGCGGGGCGAGCCGCTCCTGTTCCCAGCCCAACCTCACCGCAAGCTGGGTGGCCAACCAGACCAGCAACGGATGGCGGCTGATCCCCATCGAACTGGGTTACCAGGCGCCGTGCGGCACCCGCACACCGAAGATGTCCGCCGATCCCACCACCGCCCGGTCGCAGGGCGTCTCCGCAGCCAACAGCGCCGCGAATGCTGCCCAGGCACTGGGCATCGGCACTGCGAGCACCATCTACAACGACATCGAGCAGTACCCGTCGAACGCGTCGTGCCGGGCCGCCGTGCTGTCGTTCCTGTCCGGTTGGACCGAGCAGTTGCACGTACGGGGCTACCTCGCCGGCATGTACTCCAGCGGTTCGTCCGGCATCAAGGACGTCTGCGATGCATACGACAACCCGAGCTACACGCGACTCGACCAGATCTGGATCGCCTGGTGGAACGGGGTGGCTGACACGGATGCCGGAAGTTACTGCGCCGATGCCTACTACGCGAACCAGCAGCGCCTGCACCAGTACGCCGGGGAGGTCACCGAGACGTGGGGTGGCGTCACGATGAAGATCGACCGCAACTACCTCGACGTGAGGGTTACGCAGACCCCGCCGCAGCAGTGGACCACGACCATCGACAACAGCGCCTCAGGCGGGTTCACCGCGAGCACTGCATGGGGCACGTCGGCCTACTCCGGCCAACGGTTCGGCACCGACTACCGGTTTACCAGTCCGGTGTCGTCCAGCGACGTCGCCTGGTTCCGGTCGACCATCCCGGCGACCGGAAGCTATGAGATCTCAGTCTGGTACCCGGCCGACGCGGGCTACAACAACCAGACGCCATACCTTGTGGAGACCACTACAGGCAGCAGGTCCGTCTCGGTCAATCAGCGGGTCAACGGCGGTAGGTGGACCTCGATCGGCGTGTTCACCCTGGCTGCGGGCACGGGCAACAGGGTCGGCGTGAGTCGCTGGACCAGCGGCACCGGACTCGTAGTCGCCGACGCGGTGCGAATCACCCGGGTCTGAACCCCCTCGCGTCGGCCAGGTTCCTGCCGATCCCCGGGCACCGGAGCCGGCCTCCTTGAGGGTCCGGGACGCGACGATCTTCGGGTGGCCCGCCTCCCCAGTAGACAGTTGGAGCCGGCGGTTCGTACCCGACAGGCCCACCGGAGAAAAGACCCGGGATCGGGGTCGTCGGAAAACCTCTCGATTCGAGCGACGGGGATCGACCACAATGCCACAGTGGAACGCGAGCGCATGGTGAAGTTGAGCAAACGGATGTCGAAGGCACTCCGGCACGATCCCGACCGGGCCGGCCTGGTGCTCGATCCGGCCGGTTGGACTCCCGTCGACGCTCTGCTCGCCGCCCTACGGATCGAACGGGCCGAGCTGGACGCGGTCGTCGCCGGCAACGACAAGCAGCGGTTCGCTGTCGAGCGCGGCACCGACGGGGTGCTGCGGATCCGGGCCAACCAGGGCCACTCAGTCCCGGTGGACCTCGGGCTGCCCCCGGTCACCCCACCGGACCGGCTCTATCACGGCACCAGCGCTGGCGCGCTGGAGTCGATCCGGGCCGCCGGCCTGCACCGCGGCGGCCGGCACCACGTCCATCTCTCCGCCGACACCGAGACCGCCCACCGGGTCGGCGCCCGACGCGCTGGTCGGGTCGTGATCCTCACCATCGACGCGGCGGCGATGGACGCCGACGGGCACGTGTTCCACCGCAGCGCCAACGGCGTCTGGCTCACCAACGCGGTCCCTGCCAGCTATCTGCTCGATTGAACCCTGGCCAGGCCCGCACCGCTGTTTCCGGCGAGGTGCGCGCGGCCTCGAACGGGATGCGGCACCAGACATCCGGCGCGGCGTTCAACGCGGGTCTCCAGCGCACCGTCCATCGGGTTTTGCCTGCTCCGGTGAGGTCCAGGGACCGGGTCCGCAGATGCAGACACTTCATCGCGGCCAGCTCGTTCGGGAAGTGGCCGCGGGCATTGACCGCCCGCCGGGAGCGGGGGTTCAACGACTCGATCGCCTGCGTGGAGCAGATGGCCTTGCGGATCTCCACGTCATAGTCGACGAACGGGATGAAATCCGCCCAGGCGTTGTCCTACAGGCGGATCACCGCCGATACCGCCCGCCCACTTCTCCGCCAGGTCGTCGAACGCCGCCCTGGCCGCTTGGGCGCTGACGGCGGTGTCGTCTTTGGTCAACTGCCGGAGCAGCCCTTCCGGACCGTTCAGGGACAGCCTTCTACTTCGACCAGGCGCTGATTGGGAGACGGGGTTCATCGCTCGTCACTTTCAGCCACGTCGGAAAACGCGCCGAGACGCAACCGCGCTGCTACGTGGTCGACGAACCAGGCGAAGAAGCTGCTGGTCGGGTCGAGGCCTGCGCGGACCGCGTTGCGCCAATCCGGCTGGTCGAGCACCGCGAGGTAATGCTGCACAATGCGGTCCCGCTGCTCGGCCGTGCAGCCGCATCGGTTCGGAGGCTTGGCCGTCAGATAGTGGGCGATCATCGCGGCATCCATGTACCGGTTCGCTGTTGGCGGCTGCTGGGCGAGGTGAGCAGCATGCGCGGCCAACACGACTGGTGCCGGCGGGTAGTGCTCAAGGGTCAGGCCCATGCCACCGCAGTCCGCCATGATCCTCAGGAGCCGGCCGGTGTGATCGATCAGGTCATCGTCGGCATCAGCGCTGGTGATCGCTTCGTGCAGGTGCGCTGCGGTCGCAACATTGCCGGCGAAGTAGCCGTTGAGGTAGTCGCCGTCGCAGCCATGGCGCAGCAGCCATGGCCGGGAGTTGGCAGCGCCGTGTCGGCATAGCGCCTCAACGACGTAGACCCGGCCCCAGCCGGCGACGCGCTCGGCGAGCCACTGCAGTGCTTCTACACCTCCACGGCGGCGTTGCAACGCGTCTGCGGCTAACGGCCCAAACTGGTTCGACAGCAGACCGATGGTTTGGATCAGCGGGATGTCATCCTCGGCCCAATCGGCGGCCAGCAGCGCAAGTCCGACCGTGGCGGCATTGCGGTCGTTGCTGTGCCGCACCAACCACCGGCCGGTCTGCCGCATGCGCTGCCGATCCGCGCGCAGCGCCGCGGCAACGATGTGGTCGTTGCGATGGATCGGGACGTAGGCATCGCGGAAGGCGTCGACAAGTTCACTCGCCTGCGCCTCCGGCCGGCTGAAGTGCTTGTCGAGGATGACAGCGACATCGGCTCCGTAGAGGCGTCGATCCCTCACCCGCCGGGCTGACGGTCGCGAACGGTGGCGGTCTTCATCCGGATACGGCTTACCGTCGTGAGGCAGAGCACTGTCGGGATGTTGCTGATGGAGACGTAGAGCGTGCTCGAACAGGGTGATCCGGGGTCCGAGCAGTTCAGGCTCAATCGTCACGCTCACCGGCGGACGGAGGACTCGATTCTTTCGATCATGGCCGCGATGATCCCACCCTCACGCACACTTCAGCAATCGGCAGCGCCTTTCAAGCCAGCAGTTGACACCCGCAGAAGTGCAGATCAGCACACGCCTTCACGAACAGCGGCTCCTTGTTGGTACGCCTGTGCGGGGTCGATCAGGTGTGCGGCCTGATGCTCAACAGGCAACTGCCGCCACTTGTCCGACCTGACCGCCTCCTCGTGTCAGGCGATCGGCTCGCCACCGTCGCCCAATTCGACCGCCGCCGAGACCCGCGCCACCTCCACGCGCGCTGGCCCCAGAGCCGGTTTGGTAGTGGCCCTGGTCGCCGTCGACCCGCTCGGCTATCTCGCAGGCTGGCCGATCAGCTCTGCCACGCTGCCGTGGTCGCAGCAGGTGGCGGCGCACCGCGGTCGGGCTTGCTTCAGGCCTCTGTCGCATCCTGTGGACGACATGGCAGTGATCCACCGCCACCCGCACCCTGGTCTGTCGGGGCTCGTCCATACACTGCCGCGCATGAGTTCGACGTACTCGCAAAAGTTCATCGATCCGTTCCGCGCCAAGGCGGCCGAGCAGAGCATTCCGCCAACCGATGTCGAACGATGGATTAGCGACCTCCGCCCGTTTGCGACGCTCCTCCCTTACGGAGACGGGCCGGTGGCGGGCCGGTGGGGTGGCAACCCGTGGCTTCCGGCCGACGTGCCCCACCCACCGTTCACTCTTGTCGCCTCGATCGATTGCGCGGCTCTGCCTGCCGAGGCGACAGACCTGCCCCTGCCCTCCGACGGTCAGCTGCTGCTGTTCTCCGACGACGACGGCGACGGGTGTTGCGATTTCGGCGGCACGGTGCTGTATGTCCCCGCAGGAGCAGCCGTCGCCGAGCGGCCCTGGAGCGATGAAGACGAGAACGAAGACAATGAAGACGGAGATGGCCCGTGGCCGGTGGAGAGTCTGCGTTTGACGATCGTCCCCTATCGCCCTCTCAACCCTGCCGACGACAGCAACACTTCCGAGCATCCGCGCGGCAAGGACCTGGCCAGGGCGTGGGAAGAATCGCAGGAATACCCGCTCGACGAAAGAGGGGTGCAGTTGGGCGGCTGTCCCATCGAGCTCAACAACGGTCCCATTGACGCAGCCTTAGAGGCCGCCGATCCGACGGCTTCGACCGGCGGCGCACGGCCGCCGGTCCCCGGCACGGAACCACCGAAGGACGAGGACTGGGTTCTGCTGGCCTCGGCGGATGGCACCGACATGGTCAACGGTGGGGAGCAGAACCTCATCAGCTGGGTGATTCCGCGCCAGGATCTGGCCGAACTGCGCTTCGACCGGGTCTACGTCCACCTGGACGGGGCGTGATCCGATGCGGCAGGCGGCGCACGTCACGCTGACGCTCGCTGAAATCCGAACGACGACTGAGACCAAGCGGACCACCTTCGGCCTGCTGCGCGCACGCGCCACCTAGTGCCCTGACCACACGTTGCTCACCCTCGACGCCGCACCGGCCGACACGCAGACCAGCGGCTGCTGCGCCAGCTGATGCCCACCACCATCATGGTGCCCGCCGACCCTGTAGTTGGCGGGCACCACGGGTGGCGCATCGTCGCCGCCCTCGCCGTCACCTCCACCATCGACTGCGGCACTCTCTACCACGTACGCCTACGCCGTCCTGCTCACCCCGATGGCCGCCACCCTCGGCGCTTCCACCACCGCCACCACCGGCGCGCTCACCACGAGTGTCCTTGCCGGTGCCCTCGCAGCGATCCCCGTCGGACGGTGGCTCGACCACCACGGCGGACGCGCCCTGATGACCACCGGCTCGATCACCGCCACCGCCCTGCTGGTGGCCTTCGCCTCCGCCGATGGCTCAAGCCGCTTCTTCCTTCCGGTCTGATCGTTCAGTGCCGCGGTCATCACGGCACGCTCCTCAGGCACAACGCCCGGCAGGTCAGGCCTGAGAGCCTTTGAATTCACAGGAGCGCTCATCCGAGGGTGAAGCGGAAGAAGCGGGGGCGGTAGATGCCCGGGTCGCGGTAGTGGTCCGCGTCGGGGGAGATACGGGTGTCCATGCTGTTGACGTTGTACGAGGCGATGAACGTGTCGCCAGAGCTGAGTGCCGCGTGCACGTGGGCGTTGTACGAGATGACGTTCGGATTCCAGTAGCTGCCGTACGGACCGGGTTCCGGCATCCGGTAGACCGGGGTTTTGTCGGTGAAGGGACCGTACGGTGAGCAGGACGTCCACGCGTTGATCTGACCGCTGAACGCCAGGGTGCTGTCCTGGCTGAGCAGGAGGAACTGTCCGCCCCAGGGGGTGACGCTGTATTCGTTGGCGATGCCGGTCAGCAGGTTGCGCGAGTTCTGCTCTCGGAACGTCCAGCCCCACGGCGTGTGGTACTGCCAGGTGCCGCTGGCGAGGTCGCTTCCGTACACCCGGGCGATGCGCATCTGCTTGTTGATCGGGGAGTCGTCCACGCCGTAGACGTAGGTGTAGCCGTCGCCGCTGCGGCTGGCCGGCAGCAGCCCCGAGCCCCAGGCGACGCCGCTGGCCGAGGGCAGCTGTCGGACGCTGACCGGGGTTCGTAGGTTGGACAGGGCGAAGTTCGCCACCACGTTGCGGTTGAATCGCCAGTCCCAGGCGCCGGACCCGAAGCGCTCGTACTCCTGGTACACCACCTGCAGCTGACCGCCGGAGACGTGGCCGTCGCCGACCCAGTACCACTTGCCGGGTCCGGACGGAGGCATCAACGCCCGGGGGGCCCCGGCGGTGCCGCCCTGATACGTGGTCAGGCTGCCGCCGTTCTGCACCACGAACGTGTTGTTCACCAGCGGTGCGCTCACTGGTCTGGTGCCGTCGCCGTTGAGCGGCCCCATCCAGGTGTCGGAGAACAGCCAGACGATCCGCCCGTCGGGCAGCTTCACCGAGTACGTGGAGTCGCCGCCGGTCCAGCCGTCCGGCGTGCTGGCCGCGTACCGGTTGAATGTGCCCTCCGGCTCGACGGTGGTCTCCACGCTGTTCACCGACAGCGGCCGCAGGACGCACGAGCGGCCTGTGAGCGGCAGTGTGGTCTCCACGTAGGTGCTGAACGTCTTCGGGCTGCTGTCCGCGTCGGCGGAGTGGACGTCCAGCTCGGTCCAGGTAGTCACCAGGGTGGCGACCATGGGGTACGCGAAGTCCGCCACGGTGATCAGACCGCCGGCGTCGGGGTAGCGCACCGTCTGGATGCTCGGGTACTTCACCTGCGTGCCAGCGCTGCCGGCCGGCGACCAGATGACCACCGCGGAGCTGCGGTTGGCGTCCTTGCTCGTGTCGATCAGCAGCGTCGAGCAGTACCCGCAGCCCGGGTCGCCAGAATTCTGAACGGCCCGGAAATCATGGTAGACGGCGCCGCCCTTACGCAGGATGTCCTGGTACTCCACGTGCGTGCCAGCGGGTGTCGAGTGACTCTTGCGGGCCGGCCTCGCGCCGCCAAGAACGTCACCGCTCGTCCCACTCAGGGCGGAGATGTTGTCACGCCACAGTTTCGTGTCGGTATCCGTGTAGCCATAGCTGCGCCACGCGTCCACCGTCGGGGCGGGGGCGGCGTTCGCCTTGGCCAGCCGATAGTTGGCGATGTGGTAGCCCAGCAGCATGTCCTTGAAGTTCAGGCCGTAGCCCTGCGCGGCGTGCCGGATAGCCTCGATCGGCAGATGGTCGTGGTCCCGGATGCTTTCCCAGGTCCGCCGCACGAAGACCGGGTCGATCTGCTCGGTAAGGTAGGTGGGTAGCAGGAACGCGCCGTACTGCGGGCCCCCTCCCAGGCCGCCCCACGAGTTGAGCGCCGACCCTGGTTTGCTGAGCACGTCGTAGACGTTGCGCGCATACAGCTTCTCCTCGCCGGGGATGGGCACGTACGGCTCGCGGGCGTAGGTCTGGTGGGCGGCCCACTCGGCGGTGGCCTCCATCCACCAGTTCATTGAACCGAACTCCTCACCGCGCACGAGGGTGGCGAGGAAATCGAGGCTGACGTCAGACTTGTCCCAGTACTGGTACTGCATGACGTGGAACAGCTCATGCCGGGGCAGGTAATCCCAGTCGTCCTGCCCGTTGGGCACCAGCATGGTGGCCTGCTGATTGAGCCCGAACGGCAACACGAAAGGCGCGTCAATCTCCAACCCGAGGCCGCCGACGACAGGGATCTCGTCAACGCCGTAGACCAACACCCACGGCTTGCCGTCGCGCACCGGCAGCGGGTAACCCATCTCGCGATACTCGTCGACAGCGATCGCGAGCGAATTCAGCAGGTGCTGGACCGCCTTGGCCCGCCCGTTGGAATGGTAGTCCGCCGGAATGCCCGGTCGGCCTGCTCCGGCGATGTTGAACAGGATGAGGAACTCGCCAGCGGATGCCCGGCAGCGGTAGGTGACACCGAGATAGTCGAACGGCTCGGCGGCGCAGTCGTCGTAGCCGGCCGCCGCAGGGGCGGCAGCCGGCGCGGCGACGTCCGGCGCGATCATCCTCGCCGCCTCGGGCTCAGTGTTCGCTGCCAGCATCGAGAGGTAGGTCAGGTACCGCTGCGGGTCGCGGATGGCACCGGTCTGCCGTAGGTGGGCGGGTACTGCCCGGGGCGAGTGAAGCGCGGTGAGTCCGTACCGCACCGCGTCGTCCCGGGAGAGCTTTCCCCGGTGGTACGCCGAGAGGATCCGTTCGTCGGGTCCAAAGTCGGGCGGAGTGACTGCCTTGTGGGGCGCAATGCTGGGCGGGGCCTCCTCGAACGGCTTGGGCCTCGGGACCGGCGGGGTGTTCAGGTCCGGCTTGGGGGTGTGCGGCGCTGGAGCGGTGCCAATGGCACGGCTGGCGGCTCGCGCGGTGTCTGGGTCGTGGGCTGCCTGCGCAGCGCCACTGGTAGACACTGCCCCGGTCAGAACTACCGTCGCTATGACCAGAGCCAGGGTCTTCCTCATCTACCGCTCCTAGCTGGAGGTTGTGGGACGTTTCGGGTTGCGCGTGCGGATCTGAGGTGCGTTGAGCAGCCACTGTGGATTCTGTCGACCGCCATGTGAGCCGAGGTTTCGCCCATGGGCGTGTTCGGGATTGCGGGCTACATCGCGAGGATGCTGATGCCGATCATGCGTGCGCCGGTCTCGGTACGCGGGCGGTGCGTGCTGCCCGGAGCAAACACCACGTAACTGCCCGGGCCCAGGCGGTGACCCCGATCGATGAACTCTCCCGACACCACGTAGTAGCGCTCTTCGCCGTCGTGCACGTCCACCTCTGGCCACTCCGTTCCCGGGGCGAAGTCGTACATCCAGCCGCGGGCCCGCTCGGTCGCCGGCAGGCGCCGTCCGACGATGCCGGGGACGACCTCGACGGGTTCCACCTCATCGACCTGCAGAATCTGCACGTCATCGGATTCATGCGTCACGCAGTCATGATCGTCGTGTCGGCCCTTGCCGGCCAGTGTCTGGAATGACGTTGCCAGGTACATTCTTGCCATGATCATTCATCGGGTGGTCGCTCTCGTCCTGCCGCCGCAGTCCACGTTCGAACTCGCGTGTGTCGCTGAGGTGTTCGGCGTGCAGCGCCCCGGCCTACCAGTCAGCTACCGCTTCGAGGTGTGTGCCGAGCAACCGGGCATCGTGTCCACGATGGCGGGATACGACATGGCGGTCACCAGTGGGCTGCACGCGCTCGAGACCGCGGACACGGTGGTGATCCCCGGCTGGCAACGCCGCGAGCAGCCCGCTCCGCCCACCGTGATCGATGCGCTGCAGCGCGCCCACAGGCGCGGCGCCCGCATCGTCGCCATCTGCTCCGGCGCCTTCCTACTCGCCCACACCGGGCTCCTCGATCGGCGCAGGGCGACCACTCACTGGCGGATGGCCGCCGAGTTCGGTGCCCAGTTTCCGGACGTGCACGTCGAAGCCGACAGTCTGTACATCGACCATGGCGACGTCGCGACCAGCGCAGGCACCGCGGCCGGCATCGACCTGTGCCTGCACCTGGTCCGCAATGACCACGGCGCCGCTCACGCCAACCAGATCGCCCGGCACATGGTCATGCCGCCACATCGCGAGGGCGGGCAGCTGCAGTACGCGGCAGCACCCCTGTCCGCGCGTACCCCGGTGTCCGTGGCCCCCGTCCTCGACTGGGCCGCGGAGAGACTGCACGAGCCGCTCACCGTCAACGACCTCGCCGCACGGGCCAAAATGTCCCCGCGCACCCTCGCCCGCAGATTCACCGCACAACTGGGTATCAGCCCAGGACAGTGGCTGCTCCAGCAACGCATCACGGCCGCGCGAGCCCTGTTGGAGGAGACCGAACTGCCGGTCGAGACAATTGCGACCAGAGTGGGCCTATCCACGGCCACCAACCTGCGCCGCCGTTTCCGCACCACGGTGAACACCACACCGACCGCCTACCGCCGCTCCTTCGGCCGCGGCGCGAGCACCTAGACCGCAGGCCACGACGCCGAGCCCGAGCTGCCTCTCCGGCAACTCGACAGCGGGCGGGCCTCTCGCCCGTCGTCCGAGCCGGCACCGCTATTCCGCGGGCCCTGGCGTCTCGGACCACCTGGCCCTCCGGCGCGTTGTGCTTGCGGCGATCGTAGTGGTGCGCCACTCGCACCCGGTCTTCGCAGGAGTTGCTGCACACTCGCGGTCAGGCCGGTCACGGAGGATCAGCAGTGCGCGGCCGGGCGCCATGCAGGTGCCCAGGACTTAGCTGCTGTACGACAGCAGAAAGGCCACCTCCCGAACCCGGGAAGCGGCCTTTGACCTGCGGAACTGAGAGTGGGCGATGCTGGTATCGAACCAGCGACCTCTTCGGTGTGAAACAGGACGCCGCACCCACTCTGACCTGCGGCAACGTGGAGCCGCAGGCAGGGTGGGTCCAGCTACGCGCCGTTGGGTGCTGTTCGGTGCAGTTGGAGGCCGTTCAGTGCACCCTGTTGCTCCCCATCTGCTCCCCCGACCCCGGGCTCGTGACCGGGCTGCTGCCGCCGAGTTGGGATGGACGGTGCTGCACGTCGTTGGGCAACGGATCGTGGCTGCTGGCCCCAGCAACCTCGGCTCACGCCGGCGCCCGGCCTGCCCGGCCTGCTCCCACGGCCCCGGCCATCACTGGCCGCCTTCATGGACGCCACGCCTCATCGGCGGCAGATCCAGACGCGTCAGACCGTTACGAGGCAATGCGGGACCCAGTAGGTTTGCCCGCATGTCACCGATCCCGGCGCCGCTGCTACCCGAAACGCGACGTGCGCTGGTCCACCGACTGGCCACCGGTCAGGTAGCGGGTCGGGCGCCTTCGGTCGTCGCTGCCGTGGTACGTGACGGCCGTTCTGTGTGGATGGACGGGCGGGGAGAGGTGGACGGCAGGGTGCCGGATGGCAACCTCCAATACCGGATCGGCTCGATCACCAAGACCTTCCTGGCGGTACTGGTGCTGCGCCTACGCGACGAGGGGCAACTCGCGCTCACCGACCCGCTGGCCGAGCACCTGCCCGACACGACGGCCGGCCAGGCCACGATCGGTGCGCTGCTGGCGCACACCGCCGGGCTGATCGCTGAGGCGCCCGGCCCATGGTGGGAACGAACCCCCGGCACGCTGCGACCCGATTTGGCCGACGTGCTGGGCAGCGATCCGCAGGTGCATCCGCCCGGACAACGCCACCACTACTCCAACCCCGGCTATGCGCTGCTCGGCGCGCTGGTGCAACGGGTTCGGGGCCAGGCGTGGGGCGAGGTGCTACGACGCGAGGTGCTGGACCCGCTCGCGATGACCCGCACCACCCTGCTGCCGGTCGCGCCGCATGCCACGGGCTGGGCAGTGCATCCCTGGGCCGATGTGCTCCTCGCGGAGCCCGCCGTGGATACCGGTCTGATGGCGCCTGCCGGACAGCTGTGGTCGACCGCAACGGACCTGGCCAGGTTCGCCGCGTTCCTCATCGACGGCGACGACCGGGTGCTCCATCCGGACACCGTCGCCCAGATGCGCGGCCCGGCGAGCCCACCGGAGCCGAGGGACTCAGACAGCGGCTACGGGCTCGGCATGCAGCTGCTGCGCCGCGACGGCCGGCTATTGTCCGGGCACACCGGCTCGATGCCGGGCTTTGTCGCGACCGTGTGGGTCAGCCCCGATGACGCTCTGGGCGCTGTCGTTATGGCTAACGCGACCGCCGGCCTGTCCGCCGGTGCTCTCGCCGCTGACCTGCTGCAGACGGTCGCCGAGCGGGAGCCGCGGATCCCTGCGCCGTGGCGACCGCTGCCCTCAGTTGACCCACAGCTACTGGATCTCGCCGGTCCGTGGTACTGGGGGCCGGCCCCTTATGTGCTGCGCCCGCAGGCTGATGGCTTCGTGGATTTAGCCCCGCTGTCCGGCGGGCGCGGCACCCGGCTGCGCCCCACCGACGACGGCGGCTGGGAGGGGATCAACGGCTACTTCGCCGGCGAACGGCTGCGGGTGCAACGCGACGCGGCTGGCGCCGTCAGCCACCTCGATCTTGGCACCTTCATCTTCACCCGGCAGCCCTACGACCCCGCAGCGTCAGTGCCCGGCGGTATCGACCCGGCCGGTTGGCGGGCCGGCTGACCTCACGACGCACTGATCTCGTCATGTGGATGCGTGAGGTCCCGCCAAACGCGTACGGAGAGTGACGGAGGTTTTTGCCTCTCAGCGAGCACGGTCGGCCGTAGATCCGGCTGTAGTCGCCGCAGTTCAGGTCTCCTGGCGCGAGGCAGACGAAATGCGACTGCTGCGCCACGAGCGCAGAGCTACGGTGCTGCGATGCAGGAGTACGAGGCTCGGCGGGCAACGCAGGTAGCCATGTCGAGTGCCTCATTGTTTGGCCTGACCGCCCATGACGCCACGGTCCTACACAACTCGAACAAGCTCACCCCGCGTCTGCAGCCCTGCGACGTGCTGGCCCGGGTGGCGCCGATGGCGAGCCAGTGCGCCCAGTTTGAAGTAGATGTCGCTCAGCGGTTGGCCGAGTTCGGAAGTCCGGTGGCCGCGCTGCAAGCGCCCGAGGTGTTTGTCTGGGGCGACTACGTGGTCACCCTGTGGGCCTACTACGAACCGGTCACTTCTCAAGCGATCCCCAACGCCGACTACGCTGGCGCGCTCGAATGTCTGCACGCTGGAACGCGCAGGGTCGACCTGCCCTCCCCGCACTTCACGGACCGGGTTGCTGAGGCCCGGACGCTCGTGGCCGACCACGCCCGAACGCCGGAACTGGCTGACGCGGAGCGGGTCTTCCTCGCCGGCACGTTGGACCGCATGCGCCGAGCGGTCAGCGAGAGCGGCCGGCCCGAACAGCTCCTGCACGGCGACTGCTGGGGCTTGTGCCTGTGCCCTAATCCCGTGTACCGGCTGAGGCGCGACAGCATGGTCAGCTACGAACAGCGCCTGGCCGAGATCCGTCACCGCCCATAAAAACCCCGCCGTTCGAGAGCAGAGCGACGACGACGCGCCCGCGCAACAAGAAGAGATTTTGTTCAGCTAGGCGATCGATAGTTGGAACCGAGGGCTGCCGGGTCAGTGGAGGCGTACCCGTCGGGCGAGTTCCGCCCGGAGGTGGTCGATGCCGGCGCCGGTGCGGGCGGAGACCGCGACGGCGTCCGGGTGGACCCGGCAGAGCGCGTCCACCCACTCCGGCGGCGCCACGTCGATCTTGTTGAGGACCAGGAGCTCGGGAACGTCGCGCGCGCCGATCTCGTGCAGCACGCCGTGCACGGTGGTGATCTGGTCCAGCGCGTCGGGGGCGGAGGCGTCGACGACGTGCAGTGCGAGGTCGCTGCGGGTGACCTCCTCCAGCGTCGAGCGGAACGCGTCGACGAGTTGGTGGGGCAGGTGTCGGACGAAGCCCACCGTATCCGTGACGGTGTAAGTCAAATCGCCGGTGCTGATCCGACGGACGGTCGGGTCCAGGGTCGCGAACAGCACGTCCTGGACCTGGGCGTCGGCACCGGTCAGCCGGTTGAGCAGCGCCGATTTGCCGGCGTTGGTGTAGCCGGTGATCGACACCGAGGGCACCTGGTTACGGGCGCGGCGGGTGCGCGTGCGCTCGCGCCGTCGTGCGAGTTCGGAGGCGTTGCGGCGTAGTCGGGTGGCGCGCTGGCGCAGGGTGCGGCGCTGGGTTTCCAGCCGCATCTCACCGGGACCCCGGACACCCATGCCGGCGCCGCCGGCCGTCCGGCCGCCGCCGACGCGGGACATCGTGCGACCCCCGCCGCGCAGACGGGGCAACTGGTAGGCGATCTGCGCCAGTTCCACCTGTACGCGACCCTCGCTGGTCCGGGCGTGCTCGGCGAAGATGTCGAGGATCAGGGCGGTGCGATCGACCACCCGTACGCCGACGCGTTCCTCCAGGTTGCGTACCTGACCGGGGGTCAGTTCACCGTCGGCGATCACCAGGTCGGCGTGTGCGCTTTCGGCCAGCGCGGCCAGTTCGTCGACCTTGCCGGAGCCGACGTAGGTCGCCGGGTCGGGGTTTGGCCGGCTCTGCACCACCTCGTCGGCGACGGTCAGGCCGTCGGTGGCGGCAAGCCGGCGCAGCTCGGTCAGCGAGGTCTGCGAGCCGGGACCGCTGTCGGCTGCGCCGTCGTCACGTACCGCCACCAGAACCGCCGTCGGGCGCTCGCCCTGGCCACCGGTGTCCGGCCCCAGCAACCACGATCCGGCCATGGTCCCACCTCACCTCGTCTCGGGTGCGTGTCACCTACCCCCGCCGGAAGCGACCATGCCGGCCACCCGCTCCCAGCCCGGCTGGTCGGCTGCCCCGCGAACGCCGCGTCGGCCCTTGGTGGCACCGGCACCAGTCCCCCGCGCACGCGGCGTACGCCTCCGGCAGCGAGATGGTCTCAAGACCGGGCCCGACAACGGGCCGGCAGACAGCACCGCCGCCGCCCTGCGCGCTCAGAGAGCGGCGCCGTCTTCGGCAGAGCCTGAGACCGTCATGACTGCCGGTGTTGGAGTGCGCCTCCGCCGTGGCATGAGGTTTCGGGAGTGCACGACGTCCGGGTGGGTAGGACTACCGGACGACGCGTGCGTACGCGGCCCAGAGGGGAAGGAGAGCACATGGCTACCGGAGAAACCGGCTTCGACGACGTGACGTTCGACCTCATCTCCGTGCAGTACCACTCGCTCAAAGCGGGGCACGACTACGGGCAATACGTCCGCGACGCCAAGAACGCCGGCCAAGACGAGATCGCGTCGTTCTTCGAGCAGGTCATGGCGGAGGACTCGGCGCGTGCCCGCAAGTGCCACGAGTTCCTGGCCCGCCTCGGCGGCACGGACAACACCAGCCCGCAGAACGGCTGAACCACCGGCGTCTCCGCAGGCTCAGATAGCGCCGAGACTGCGGAGACGCCATTCACGCGGACCGAGTCGGACAGTACGCTGATTGATCCCCAGCTCACGCCCTGGGCGACGGTTGTGCTCGTTGGGCTGCGGCACGCCTACAGACGTGGCCCTAGGCGAACCGAGACGCCGGCCGGCGCCAGCCATCCCGGAAGCAGCAACGCCTGACCACTTCGACCCCTACTGGGAGGTCACGCCGCACCGCTCGACCGCATCACCGCAGGTCAGGTCCTCGCCCCTGTCCGGCGTCGGTGAGCACTTCGGTCGCGGTGACCTCTTCGCCAACCCGCACCCAATCTGCTCCCAGTTGCAAGGCCAGGCCAGCCAACGGCTCCTTACCGCCTTGACCTGCGCACACTCCCCACCAGGCGACACACATCGTCGCCTACTGCATCGCAGAATTGCGGAGGACTCCGCGGTGAAACAGGACGCCGCACCGCCCCTTGACCTGCGGCGACGTGGAGCCGCAGGTAGGGATGGGTGCAGTTGAGCACCGTTCGACACCGTTGGGTGCAGTTCAAGGCCGTTCAAGGCACCCTGTTGCTCCCAGGCCGCTCTCCCTATCCTTCCAGGCCGCTCTCCCTATCCGGGCCCGGCACCGCCCCCTTGTAAGTCACAGGCAGCACCAGCAATACAGATCCTCGCCCGCGTCTCGCGCGCGCTGAGCAAGGGCGGCGACCTTCTCGATGACGGGCAGCATCTCGTCGTCCGACAAAGGACCGCTCCACGCCAGATCCTCGATCCGCCCCCATTGCGCCGACAACTCCAGCACCTGTGTGTTGCTGATAGAGGCGAGGGTGTCCCGCGCGGTCCGGTGGAGCGACATCAGCCATGGCCCGTCCTGCTCGTCCTCGCTCCACAACAACTCAAGGCCGACCAGGCTCACATCCCAGTCGACCTGTCGAACGAGGCTGACAAGCTTGCCGAGGGTCACGGTCGGCTCGATGCCCTTCAGATCAACCGCATCCACAGCTATGCCGCCGCGGCTGACAGCGAACGGCCCGCCCTCGAAATCCTTCATCAACCTGACAGCCGCAGCGTCGTCCTTGGCCCGGAAGTAGTCGTACAGCACACCCATAGCACGCACTCCACCACACGGATACGACAGTGGTTTCCCCCACCGGGGGCACGTCAGGTTGCAGGTCCGGCGCCTCGGTTGGTGGCCGTGCGCTTCGACATTTCGACCGGCGAGTTCCCGACCGGCGCGCGCCCACTCAAACCGCTGGCTGGTACAGCTTCCAGCAGTACCGGGACCAGATTCTGCGCGGCAACTGACACTTGCAAGTCCGGCTCGCGTTGCGCCGGTCAAAAGCTCACGTCACAACGGCGGTAAGCGCCTCGTGGGTGCCCGAATCGTGGCATGTGTGGGCCCGCGGACAGCCGCCAAGGGCCTGATCATCTTCGGAGTCCAGTCCCGGCTACGAGGGTTTGGGGTAGGTGATCAGCTCCAGCAGGGAACCGTCCGGATCCCGGAAATAGACACTCACGCCACGCCCACCTCCACCGCTGCGGATAACCGGCCCTGCCTCTAGTTCGGTGCGATGGTGTTGAAGATGAGCGACCGTGTCCTCGGTGGTGCCCGGCCAAACGAAGCATAGGTCGCTGCCGCCTGGCGTGACGGGCGGCCGTGCCACCAGCTTTCCGACATCCAGGCCCGGCCCGTGGACGTTGAGCTGTTGGTCGCCGAACCGGTAGGCCACGTGACCGTCGGGATGGTCGGCCACTTCGGCACCCAGGACGTCTCGATAAAAGGCAGTAGAGCGTTCCCAGTTGCTGACCGCGATTACGCAGTGGTCGAGCCTGATCTTCGCGTTAGCCATGCCCGGACCTTACGGTGAGAGCGGATGAACGGACGCCAGCATTCCGCAACTCGGCATGTGCGGACCCCGCCCTACTGCCTCTGCGGGGCACCGACTCTGACGCCTTCGGTGCCGCCGAAGAGGTGGCCGGTCAGCGCCGGTGCAGCGAAGCTCGTCCCGTCCACTCCGGTGAGCCAGATCTCGCCGTTGCCATGCGCAACATCGGGAGCGTCGTAGAGCCGAATGTCGGCCCGAATCACGCGCGGAGGCTCGACCGCTGCCTCGCAGAACTGGCAGTGGTGGTACCCACGCATGAGCCGTACCGGTTTGGCGCCGAGCCTCACCAAGCGATCTCGAACGTCTCGCGGGCAGGCTCCTGCAGTAAAGGGCATGTTCGAGTCCAGCCAACCAATGGCAATGGCGTCCGGGGCGCCCGGGTATTAGTCATAGGGCGCCAGGTCCGGGATGTACGTCACGCGTCGATCATCGCAGTCAGGCGCGGGCCGTGCGAACAACAAAACGACGGTGCGGGCCGCCTCTGGGCGGCCCGCACCGCTATCGATCGCCGGGGGCGTCACGCCCGTCTGCCGGAATGCTGGTGGGTGGGAGTTTCCGGCCTACAGGTCGGCCTTCGTCACGCGGGAGGATTCGTACGTCGTGGAGGCCTGGGGGAGGCCCGGCACGGTGGAGACGTCCTTGACCAGCATGCCGGTCGTGGCGTCGATGGTCAGCACCTCGCCAGCCTCGCCGCCGAACGCCTCGGGGCCGGCGGTGATCGTCAGCGTGGCCTTGCCGTGGGTGGTCGAGTTCTTGACGCTTACCGCGGAGATGGTGGACAGCAGACGCAGCACACCGGCCCGGACCTGCGTGTTGCCGTCGCCAGCGGACAGCGCTTGGGTGCTGTACGTCCACAGGGCGTTGTCGAAGTGCCGCTGAACGGCCTGAGGGCTGTACGGCTTCGGCTCGGCGTTGCCGCCCTTCTGCTTGATAATCACCTGGGCGGCCGCCTGCTGCTTGTCCCACACCGCCTTCTGCGCTGCGGGGTCGAGGCCCACCAGCGGATCCTTGGCTGCCTTGAGCATCTGGGTACGGCCGTCGGCCGGGCTGCTGTCCGCCGCGGCGACGGCTGCCTTGAGGAGCGGAGCGTAGCCGCCGTCCGTCATCTGGTCCTGGTGACGGGCGATCGCACGCTTGATGTCCTTCACGCTGTTGCCCGTATAGATCGCGTGATCGTCGGTGTACAGCGTGTAGACGACCTGCATGGTCTTGGTGCCGTGGACCTGCGTCGCCTTCACCAGCCACGCGTCGCCCGCCGACGGGGTGACCGTCTTGATGGAGCCGGCCAGGGTCATCAGCGGCGCGCGCTCGGCGGACCCGTCGACGGTGGTCGAGCCCGAGGTGGCGGCTGACGAATCCTTGCCGGCCTCGATGCCCCCGGTCCCCGGCGAGTTGAGCACCACAGCGACGACTGCCGCCGCGGCGGCAACCCCCACCCCGGCGCCGATGCCCAATCGGCCCGCGATACCTATCCGGCGGCGGCGCTGAATCGCCGGGCTGGATTCGTGGTCCCGCATGGTTGTCGTCGTTTCCATGGTTGAAGTCGTCTCCATAGTCGTGTCCTCCGCTGATATCGCGCCCAGCAGCCGCACGGTTCCGGGGTCGGCCATAGCCGCCCGCAGCACCGCCCGCGCCCGCTGATACGCCTCCGGGCGTAGTGGTTCTGCGCTGCCCAACGCACCGACCAGATCGAGCTCGTCGGTCATCGGTGTCTCTCCTTCGTGCTGTTGGGGTCCTTCAGAAGCGCGGACACTCCCGGGGCGTCACGCACTGCCGTCCTGGCCTGGCTCAGCAGCCGCCGCGCGGTGCCCGCCGGTATGCCGAGTGCCCGCGCGGCGTCGGCTGCGGTCAGGTCCTCCCAGGCGACCAACCTCAGGACCTCCCGCTCTTCGGGTTTGAGCCGCGTCAGGGCCGACCGGAGCACCGCCCGGGCGTCCATGCCGAGGTCCACCGCCGACCACGGATCCCATCCAGTAGCCACGTCCGGTACGTCCGCGACCAGGTCCTCGGCCGGCCGGGACCGCCAGTAGCGCCGCAAGCGATTCAATGCCACCCCGTACAGCCACGGCCGCGCATCGTTGTACGACCGGTCGTACGATCGCCGCGACTCGAACGCCGCAACCCAAACCTCGCCCAGGAGGTCCTCAGCCGCATCCCGCCCCGCCCGGCGAACGAGGTACGAACCGACGGCGGCCTCATGACGCTCGACCACCTCCACGAAGGCGTCGACATCGCCATCCAGCGACCGGCCTATCAAATCCGCATCCGAAGCCATGGCCCTCCTCGGCAAAGTCCGCGCTTCACCCTGACATTGCCGATCAGGCGGGGAAGTGTTCAGGCGCCGAGGTCCGACGGCAAGCGGTCGCCCAGTAGCGACCTCTCATTCGGTCAGCACCTGCCACCCGTGGTCAAAGCGTTGGCCTGCAGCGCCTGGTCGTTGAGCTTGTACCGAACCAACGGCTTGCGGGCGTCGTCGGCCAGCTTCTTCGAGTCGCCGACCTTGACCGGTGCGGAAGGTGCGCCCGGTGGCGGGCATCTTGTCGACGAGCCGAAGGCGGTAGAGCATGTCGGCCGAGCGCCGTGTGGAGCGGCGCTGCCGGAACAGCATCTCGCGCTAGCCGGAGGTGACGAACACCCGTGACGCGTCCTGCTTACGGCGCCATTAAGCCGGCATGGATCGCAGCATCAGGAACGTTGCGATCTCGGCGTCGGACAGGCGCAGGAGACGTGGTGGCTGTTGAGCGCCCCGTCTTTGACGTAGCCGTTCATTTGGGATCGGAGCTGACTGGCGTTGGTGTTGTCCGCTGAGCTGGGGCCCGGGCGCGCGCCGAACGCCGGTCAGAGCAGTGTCAGCTCGAAGCACCCCCACCCGTCGCCGGCCTGCGCGACGAGCTTCCACGTTCCGGCGGCCGGCAACGGGATGCCGCTGGGGTACATCGCCTGCCCGGCGTCGTTGGTCGCCAGCGAGCCGGCGCTGTAGGTCTCGGTGCGGCCGCCGGAGGTCGCGGTCACGGTGAGCCCAGCGTTGAGCTGGGGGCGGGCCGGCAGCCAGAACAGCTTGCCCAGGTTGGGGCCGAGGTCAGGATGCCATTGCCGGCGGTACTCCACAAAGTCCCCGGCGATGAAGTCGCCCGAGCGCACCAGCGTGGCGTCGCCGGGCACCGCGACGCACTCGCGCCGGGCGCTGCCGGGCAGGCTCTGCTGGAAGGCCGGCACCGGCGGCGACGCGGCCGGCGCCGACGGCACCGGCGCCGACCCTGCCGGCGAGGCCGGGCTGGCGGCGGGCGGGGCTGGTGCAGTACACCCGCAGAGCACCAGTGCCACGACGAACAGCGGGATTGCTCGCACGGCGTTGCCTCTCTCCTCAGGCGGCTAGGGTCCAGATCGAGACCCGGCCGCTCCAACAGGCCATGAGCGTCGTGGTCATGATGCATTGCGTCGGCGGGGAGGCGGCGGGGCGAATTGCCGGGTTATCGTGTCCAGCGAGGATTGATCTGGTGAATGCTGACCCGTCGTACCCCGGCGGGCCGTCCGGATCCGGGCGCGCGTCTGGCTTAATCAGCATCGGGAGCGATGCGGCCGCCGTCGAGCAGGACCAGCACTCCGCCGTCCACGAGGCGCTCGCCGCCGAACATCCGTGCGGCCTGGACGGCGTGCTTCGTCATCGTCATCACCCAGTCTCACCCTGCGCGGCCACAGCCGCCACCGACGCCTCCTCGTCCTCCGGCGACAGCCGGTCGTGGCCCGACCATCGCACCGCGACCGGGTGGCCGGCCTCCCTCGCCAGGGTGATCCCCCGCTCCCTCCGGCGGGTCAGCGGTGGGCACCCAGGCGCAGCACAAAGGCCACCTCCCGAACCCGGGAGGTGGCCTTCGACCTGCGAGAACTCAGAGTGGGGGATGCTGGTTGCGGCTCTCGCGGTTCGTCAGGAGCCGGGTTCGAGCGTCCATTGGCTGGTCCACCAGCCGGCGGGCGCGGCGCCGTACTGGACGCTGCCGGTCATGTTCTCGGTATGAGCGTAGGTGCCCTTCCAACGGTTCTTCAGGCGTAGGTGACCGTCGACGGACTCCTGGCTCCACTGCGCCGACCAGTAGGTGCCGGGCACCGTCCCGGTCTGCACGGTGCCGGTCTGGTTCTCCACGTGGAGGTAGTTGCCGGTGGCGCGGTTCTTGAGCCGGACGTAGCCGTCGACGTTCTCGACGGCCCACTGAGCGGACTGGTCGGTGCCGGAAGCGGCGACGTACTTGGCGGTTCCGCTGCCGTCGTCCTTGACGTGCTGGCCGGTCTGCCGGTTCTTCAGCCGCTGATAGGACACCGGGTTACCGCCGTCCTTCTTGTAGACGCGCAGGTAGTCGACGCTCCAGGTCTTGGGCCAGACGTCGTTGTGCCGACCGGAGCCGGCGTCGGTGTAGATGCCCATGATGAGCCCCATTGGCATGTTGGGGGCGTCGTTGATCGTCCGGTAGAGCTGGCCGTCGTAGTAGAACTTGATGTCGGTGGGCGTCCACTCCATGCCGTACGTGTGGAACTCGGTGGTCGGCGACCCGCTGGGAACGGGGGCGATCGACGCGTACGAGTTGGAGAGGAAGTTCGGGTCGCCCCAGCCGTGGGCGGCGATCCGCCAGTTGTTCGGCTCGTTGAAGAACGTCTCGACCATGTCGACCTCGGGGTTGCGCGAGGCGCTGGAGGTGTCCCCGGTGCCGACCAGCCAGAGCGCCTGGTGGCCGCCTCCGCCGACGTTCGACTTCTTGGCGCGCATCTCCACGTAGCCGTACTGGAACGTGTAGCCGTTGAAGTCGGGCTCGTGGTGGTTCAACGGCATCGAGGCGTTGAACTTGTGCCAGTAGTCCTTGTTGTAGGTCTGGAACGAGGAGATCTTGACCGTGCCGTCGTACTGCGGATTCCACGCCGGGGTGTCGGCGTCGAGCCGCTGGGTGAGCACCCCGTCGGCGATGGTGTAGCGCGCCTTGGCACCCAGCTCGCGGTTGGCCGGTGAGGTCCAGTGCGGCAGGTAGTAGGGCAGCCAGCGATTCGTGTTGAGGGTGTTGACGTCGAACTCTTCGGCGAAGTCGATGGTGTAGCCCGGCTTGGCGAGCGGGCTGGGAGGGGTGTCGCCGGCCTGGGCCGGCCGCGCGGTGACGACGCCGGCGAGGGTGACACCGAGGATCATCGAACCGGCGGCGGCTAGAACTCTTCGAAAGCGATGCGCCATGAGACACTCCCGGGGAAACGAAAGAAAAGTTCTTTCGGAATATGCCGGTGAGCCCTACCGGTGTCAAGAGCCATCGGTGAAGAGCTCTGCGCGGACCGCGTCCCGGGCGGTCTCGACCGCGCCGATGGCCACCGCGTCGTCTCCCAGCGCGGAGATCGCCAGAACTGGCAACTCGTACAGAATCTCGGCGAGGTGGCGTCGTACCGGCTTCATCACCGTCTCACCCGCGCGCGCGATGCCGCCGCCCACCACGACCAACTGCGGGTCCATGGCGAGAACCATGGCGCCCACTCCTTCGGCGAGTGCCCGCGCGTAGTCGTCGACGGCCTCGACAGCGCGCTTGTCCCCCCGCCTGGCCTGCGCGAATACCCACTCGCGGGAGTTCATGCCGGGAGCGACCCCCGCGTCGGAGAGCAGCTTGCGGGGTGCCACCTCCCAGCCCAGGCCCGGGTGCCGGCCGATCTCGCCGGCAGCCCCCCGGCCGCCGCCGAATGGCCTGCCGTCCACCAGCACGCCGACGCCGAGGCGGTGCCCGGCATGCACGTACAGGACGTGGTCGACCCCCTGCGCGGCACCGACCCGGTGCTCGGCCAGGACCGCGAGGTTGGCGTCCTTGACGGCGCTCACCGGGCAGTCCAGACGGGCGGTGAGCTCCTTGGCCAACGCCGTGCCGGTCCAGTCCGGAATGGCCACGCTCAGCCGCACGACACCGTCGGCGATGATGCCCGGGGAGCCGACACAGGCCGCCCACAACCGCGGAGCGTCGGCCGGCATCGTCCGTCGCAGCAGGTTGACAGCGGCGTCGATGCGCTCGGCCGGGTCCAGGTCCGGGTGGATGGCGGCCCGAGCGGCCGCCACCTGCGCGCCGGCGAGGTCGGCGATCCGCACCGACACCGCGTGCGCCCCGATGTCGAGGCCGGCCACGATGCCCGCGTCCGCGGCGAAGCGGTACCGCTGGGCGGGTCGCCCTCCGGTCGGGGCGTTGTCGAAGCCGTCCAGTACCAGGAGTCGAGACTCCACCAGCGAGGTCAGGATGCCCTGCACGGTGGGGCGGGACAGCCCGGTCTCGCGGGCGACACCGCTGATGGTCAGCGACGGCCCCTCGTAGAGAAGCCGCAGCACACGACGCATGTTCAGGTGCCGTAAGGTGCTCTGGCCCCCGCCTGGAAGAGCATCACCTACGGTCATTCGCTGCCCCTTGACGTGCGTTCGTAGACGGCTCACTATAGCGAACGCAAGTTTCCTTCGAAACTACTCCTGCCCAGGGAGACCCCCATGAAGTCCATGCCATCGGTGAAGAGTGCGCTCAGCGCGGCCGCCGTGCTTCTCGCGCTCGGAGCGTGCGCACCCGGCAGCTCATCCAGCGATGAACCGGCCGCCGACGCGAACGCGGCCGTCCAGACCGGCGTTCCGTCCGGACAGGTGGAACTCAACCTGATCGCCACCCCCGAGTCGGGTGCCGCCATGAAGGACATCATCCCGGCATTCCAGGCCAAGCACCCCAACGTCAAGATCAACTACGTCGACACCACGTACGATGACTACAACAAGTCGCTCAACCTCGCGCTGTCCAGCGACACCTCGCCCGACATCGTGCTGCTCAACGCGGTGGGCACCACGGTCAAGGACCAGCTGATCCTCAACCTTCAGCCCTATGCCAAGGCGTACGGCTGGGAGTCGGCGTACCCGGCCGGACAGCTCAACCAGTGGCGGATCGCCAAGGACGGCACCACCCTCGGTTCGGGCGACCTGTACGCGGCACCCGCGTCCTTCTCCCAGGTCGGGCTCTACTACAACAAGGCCAAGTTGAAGAAGCTCGGCATCGCCGCGGCTCCGGCCTCACTGGAGGACCTCGAGGCCGCTCTGGCCAAGGCCAAGGCCGGCGGTGAGACCCCGCTGCAACTCGGCAACAAGGAGGGTCACGCCTCCTTCCCGATCCAGCTCATCGGTCAGTCCACAGACGGCCCGGCCGCGTACGCCAAGTGGGTCTTCGGAGAGGGCGGGTCCACCTTCGACACCGCCGGGAACGCCAAGGGCGCCCAGAGCATCACCGACTGGGGTACGAAGGGCTACTACTCCAAGGACGCCAACGGCATCGACCTCCAAGGTGCGGTGGACAAGTTCACCAAGGGCGACGGCGTCTTCTTCGTGGACGGTTCCTGGGACTCGAAGAAGATCGGCGACGCGCTGCGCGGCGACGCGGGCTTCGTGCCCTTTCCCGGCCCCAAGGCCACCGCCATCGGCACGTCGGTCGCGTACGGGATCTCGCGGAAGTCGAAGAACGCGCAGGCCGCCGCCGCCTTCCTGGACTTCCTGCGCGGCCCGGAGGCCGCCAAGGCCTCGTTCGCGCAGGGCTTCCTGCCCTCCGACACCTCGACGGTGACCGCCGAGCCCGGCACCATCTCCGCCGACCTGATCGCCGCGTGGAACAAGGTCAACGCCGATGACGGGCTCATCGGGTTCAACAACAACGCCACCGCGACCATGAACGACACGCTGGTCGCCGAGACTCAGAAGCTGATCGCGGGCAAGGTCGACGCCGCCACGTTCATCCGAGCCGTCCAGTCCGACTGGGCCAAGACGCATGGCTGACAGCCTCGCGAATCCCGCGACCGTCCGGGACCGTACCGTCGTCGCATCCGCGACGCCGGTGCGGGCCCGGCGCTCGCGGGCACGATACGTACCGCTGCTCTACACCGCACCGGCGCTGCTCTTCTACGCGGCCTTCGTGATCGCGCCATGGCTACACAGCCTGTGGATCTCATTCTGGGACTGGAACGGGATCGGCGTCGCCACCTGGGCCGGGCTCGACAACTACCGGGAGATCCTCGCCGACCCAGCGCTGCGGCTCTCCCTGGTCCACGCCTTCGGGCTGATCCTCTTCTACTCGGTCATCCCGATCTGTTTCGGCCTGGTGCTGGCGTCGCTGGTCGCGAACGTGCCCTGGAAGGGCATGCCGTTCGTCCGTACCGTGATATTCCTGCCGCAGATCCTTCCACTGGTAGCGGTCGGCAGCGTGTGGAAGCTGTTCTTCGACGATGACGGACCGTTCAACGCGCTGCTGCGCGCGGTCGGCCTGTCCGACGTCACCCGGGCCTGGCTGGGTGACTTCACCTGGGCCTACCCGGCGGTCGGAGTCGTCGGGACCTGGGTCTCGACCGGGCTCTGTTTCCTGCTGCTGTACTCCGGAATCGGCAAGATCGATCCGGCCCTGTACGAAGCCGCCCGGCTCGACGGCGCCGGCGCGATTCACGAGTTCTGGCACGTCACCGTGCCGGGTCTGCGCCGGGAGATGTCGGTGGCGGCGACCGTCACCGTGATCGCCGCCCTGGCCAGCTTCGACGTCGTCTACGTGATGACCGGCGGCGGCCCCGGCGAGTCGACCATGGTGCCCGGTGTGGCCATCTACCGGCTGACCTTCACCGCAGGGCAGGTCGGCACCGCCTGTGCGCTCGCCGTCGTCCTGTCCCTGTTGACCTGCGCGGTCATGTTCGCCCTGAACCGCCTCACCCGGGAGAAGCCATGATCCGGTCGCTGACCCGGTTGTCACTGCTGGCTGCTACAGCCTCGGTGCTCGTTCCCTTCTACGCGATCCTCGCCGCGTCGCTGCAACCACAGGACAATCTCAGCCCGGGCCTCGCGTGGCCGTCGGATCCGCAGTGGCACAACTACGTCGACGCCTGGTCGACCGGCGGGTTCGCGGACCTCATGCGGTCCAGTCTGATCATTGCGCTCGGTGTCGTACCCCTCGCATTGGTGCTCGCGACGCTCGCCGGATACGGGCTGGCGATGATGCGGCTCGCCGTCCGGGGGCCGATCTTCGCGTTGCTCATGCTGGGTCTGGCCCTGCCGTACGAGTCGATCGTCATCCCGCTCTACTACGACCTCAAGTCGATCGGTCTCCTCAACACCTACTGGGCGGTCATCCTGCCGCTCATCGGGGCGTTCATGCCGTTCGGGGTGTTCTGGATGCGCAGTCACTTCGAGTCGCTGCCCCCGGAGCTCATCGAGGCCGCCGAGATGGACGGCGCGTCCGGCAGGCAGATCCTGCGCCGGGTCCTGCTGCCCACCGCCCGGCCGGCGCTCACCACTCTCGGCCTTCTCTACTTCATGTGGGCGTGGAACCAGTTCCTGCTCGCGCTGATCCTCATCCAGGACCCGGCGATGCGCACGGCGCCGTCCGGGCTCGGCAAGTTCATCCAGGCCTACGGCCGCAACATCCCGCTGCTCAGCGCCGGAACGATCATCGTCATCGTGCCCGTGGTCATCCTCTACCTCTTCTTCCAGCGCCACTTCGTCAAAGGCATCCTTTCCGGCGCCATCAAATAGGAGACACCTGATGTCCATCACTCTGGCAATCGTCGGTGCCGGAGCGCGAGGCGCTGCCTACGCGCGGCTCGCCGTCGCCACCTCCAAAGCCACCATCGCAGCTGTCGCCGATCCCGACCCCGCCCGCCGCAGCACACTGGCCGATGAATTCGACGTACCCGCGGAGCGCCGGTTCGCCTCGTGGGAAGACCTCGCCGCACAGCCCCGGCTCGCCGACGCAGTGATCGTCGCGACCCCCGATCGCGCGCACGTCGAGCCGGTGGTGGCCTTCGCCGAACGCGGCTACGCGATCCTGCTGGAGAAGCCGATGGCGCCGCTGCCCGAGCAGGCGGAACGCATCGTCACCGCAGCCGTCGACAACGACGTCCTCCTCGCCGTCTGTCACGTACTCCGGTACACGCCCTACTCCCAGACGCTCAAGCGACTCGTCGACTCCGGGCGGATCGGTGCAATCGTCAGCATCGACCACCTGGAACCGGTCGGCTGGTGGCACCACGCCCACAGCTACGTGCGCGGCAACTGGGCGGTGGAGGCCGAGTCGTCCTCGATGCTGCTGGCCAAGTCGTGCCACGACATCGACTGGCTCGGCCATCTCATCGGCCGACCCGTCCGCCGGGTCTCCTCCTTCGGCGGCCTCGCCCACTTCCGGCCGGAGAACCGCCCGGCCGGAGCGGCCGGGCGCTGCGTCGACTGCCCGGTCGAACGGTCGTGTGCCTACTCCGCGATCCGGATCTACGAGCGTTTCCTCGGCGACCCCGTCCACGAGGCATGGCCGTTGGGCGTCCTCACCGACGATGTCAGCGCCGACGGCGTCCGCAAGGCCCTGGAGGGCGGCCCGTACGGCGCCTGCGTCTACACAGGACGCAACGACGTCGTCGATCACCAGGTGGTCAACCTCGAATATGAGGGAGGCGTCACCGTCGCCTTCACGATGACGGCGTTCACCGCGCTCGACTTCCGCAAGACCCGGATCTTCGGCACGCTCGGCAGCATCGAGGGCGACGGCCGTAGCCTGCACGTCCACGAGTTCCTCACCGACACCGTCGAGACCATCGACCTGGATCCCGACGGCGACGCCTCGGCCGCCGACGGGCACGGTGGCGCCGACGCGGCACTCATCGAGGCGTTCATCGCGGCGGTCGCCACCGGGGACCGCTCACTGGTCACCTCCGGGCCCGAGGAGAGCATCTCCTCGCACCGGGTCGTGTGGGCGGCGGAGCGGTCCCGCGCCACCGGCAGCGTCATCGAGCTCAGCCCCGCCACGCCGAGGTAGGCGAACGGGCGCACTGCCAACCTGGTGGGCGATGCGGGAATCGAACCAGCGAACCACGCTACGGACTCGCGTCAGGCCCATGGGATCGGGCCTGACGCGAGGTCGCACCGTGGAACCGCGTACCTCAATAGCGTCGGCGGTGGGCAGGCGCGCCACGGCCATGCGGCAGATCCGGTTGTTAGGTCGCGTGGGATTTCGCGCCACCCAATGGACCTGTGCAACGAAGTACCTGAACTGCTTTCGCCCAAGGACATCGCGCAGGGCACAACCCGGCTACTCGCTGACCGCGGCTATGAGCAGGTCGCCTATGAGGACGAGATCCTGGCCAGGATGCCCACACCGGTGGAGGCGAAAATGCTCGACCTGTCGGCCGGCACACCCGTGCTGCTGTACATCCGCACCGGCTTCTCCGCCGACCGAGCCGTGCGCTGTGGTACCCGGAGGACGACCCAGCCGACGCGCTCTACGCGGCGAAAATGATGATCCCGCTCCAACGCTCCGGAGCGAATCTGGGCGGCGAAATGCTCAACTGGGCCGGCGGTCGGGCCCACGAGGCCGGGCTGACCCGATTGCGCCTCGACGCCTGGACGACGAACACCCGGCTGCACGCCTACTACCAGGGACAAGGCTTCCGACACGTCCGCACCGTCGAAACCAGGGTCTCCGGCGCCTGCTTCGAACGCCCCGCGCAGCCGTACACAGACGGACGACTCAAGACCGAATCGGCCTGACGTACTCGCGCCGACAGAGGCCCCGACACACCAACGCAGGCGGACAGCGGTACCACGGCCGCCATCGACCGCAGTACGGGTCGGGTGACGATGAACGCCTTCCCCCAGACCGCGCAGCCCAACCTATTCAGCGACGATGAAGGACCCAGAACATGGCGTCGATCGTCCGCGTCGGCGTCCTCATTGGGCAGCCCTACCTACCTGTCCCCGGACGTGCCACACGACGGGTCAATGACTGACAGCTGCTGATCATGACCATCGCCGCTGCTCCCCATCTGCTAGACGGACTGTTCCCTGACCTGCGGCGACCTGGTCGGCGCGCTGGTCACGGTTGCTCCTGGGCTCACGTCGTTGATGGCTGGTTGCCGACGTTTCACAGTGCCTTGTGCCCCGTGTGTGCCCCGGCTGCCGCCGGTGGATTCACGGCCGGTCTAGCATCCCGACGTGGACTTGGACCCTGATGAAAGCCACTTGAGTACCGAGGACCTGGAGTCCGTCCGGGCCGCCAGCTCGGCGCTCCATCAGCAAGGGTGGCGCAAGGAATTCACGATCGAGGAGATGATCGGCAAATGGGCGTGGCTCGTCGCCCAGGTTGAGCGGGGCTACTCCGACCTCGTTTATGAGTACACAAATGATCTCTACTGCAGAGACTGGCTAGCTAAGGTGTGGCCCCAGGTGACTCACCCCGTTCGGTCATGCTGGCACTCGATGCTGCAACCGCTGGACGAGCGTTTCCGAGCCGCCACGATTGAGGATAACGGCCTCGCAGTAGGCCGCTACCACCAGATCACTCCCGGAATGGGCTGGTGGTGGCATCGGCGGCCCAAGAAGCTCGTCGGCGATCTGGCCGACGCTCTGGGCAAGGCTGAAGAGACTCCTTGACCCCGAGGCAGCCAACACGAATCGTTGACCTGCTGTTCCACCGGCGCTGAGCGGCCGGATGAATCCTCCGGTGTCCATGCTCGTCCGTCGGCGCCAACAGTCCACGGACGTCCGCGGTCGTCCGTGACTGCATGCCTTGGTTGTCACTCATTTCGTCACTCACCACCGGGTGGGTGTTCGCGTCACAGGCGTGCATGGTCAGCCGTCGCCCTCATCACCCTCGTCGTCCCCGTAGACGTCCAGCCATAGACCACCCGGCAACTTTCCGCCACCGGCTCCAAAATGTCGAGCAAGCTCCCCAACTGCTCGGCAAGCTCGACGTCGCTCTCGGGCCTCTCCGCACTGCTGAGCAACCAGCCGCACTCCTCATGCCGAGTCGCACTTCGGGAGCCGACCGGTGTGCCCGCCTCGAACACGTCGCTCGGTTGGATGCCCAGGAGTTGCGTCACATGCGCAGCGGTACGCTCCCCGCCACCACGAAGGCGGAACGTCGCCATGGTCCTCATGCATCTCAGTGTGCTCGGTCGTGGCCCGGCAACCGTGCCCCAACGTCGTCGGCCGACGCCGACCCCTTGACCCCCAGGCAACCAACACGGGTCGCTGACCTGCCGTTCCACCGGTCTTGATCTGCTGAAACCGTCCATGAAGGTCCCTGCTTGTCCGCTGGCGTCCGTCCCGATCGTCACCCGGCTAGTCACGATCACCGCGCCTTTCAGCGGCAGATCAGTGAACGTGATCTTGGTGCTTCGCAAGGCAAAGGATTCGGTGGTCAACCGAAACCGAATCCTGGTTAGCCACGCCAGGTGGACGGGGTCGTCTATCAGATACTGGTTGCATGCCCCCTCTGTCTTGCCTTGGCCGGAGTACGGGTGAAATGGTGAATCGGCCCCGGACCCTCAGTCATTCCTGCGGTGTGGTTGGGAGAACCCATGTCCCGTCTGATCGGACGGCTAGTTTGCGCGCTGCTCATTGCGTTTCCGCTGCTGACGGCGGCGCCGGCGTGGGCATCCGGGCCGAGGAGGCCGACAGCGGTCAACATCCACCCGGCGGGATGGATGTCGAGTTCTGCGTCGGACATCAACAGCCACGGTGAAGTGATCGTCACCGCGACGAACACGGTCAACGGAGAGATCCAACCGCCGCTCGGATTCCTCTGGCAGGCCGGGAAACACACGGTGCTGCGTCCGCTCCCCGGCGGCAACGGCAGCCTTCCGCAGGACGTCAACGAGCGCGGCGAGGTCGTCGGATTCTGTCAGTCCGCGGTCCACGCGGCACGCCCGTGCCTGTGGCGGCAGGGCCGGCCGCGGGACTTGGGCACGCTCGACGAACGAGGTACGGGCACCGCGTTGGCGGTGAACGACAAGGGCGAAGTCGTCGGTGACAATCAGACGTTCATCCGTGGTGGCCTGACCCGCGCCTTCCTTTGGCGGCGCGGCGTCCTGACCGATCTGGGAGGCGTCGGCGACCGCAGCGCCACCGGCATCAACAACCACAGCCAGGTGATCGGCGTGCACTACTCGTCCAACGGACAACGGGCCTTCCTGTGGCAGCGGGGCACTCTGACCGACCTGGGAACCCTCGGCGGAAACGAGACGGTGCCAGCCGACATCAACGAACGCGGGCAGATCGTTGGGACGAGCACCACGGCGGACGGCGTCCAGCACGCATTCCTCTGGCAGCGTGGCCGGATGATCGACCTTGGCACGCCGTCCGGCATCAGCGGGGCACTCGCGATCAACGACCATGGTCAGGTCGTCGGGTGGAGCAACTCGGCGGATGGGGCGGCCCGGGTCTTCCATTGGTATCAGGGTGTCCGCACCGAGTTTCCCGGGTATGGCGCCCGCATCAACGAACGAGGCTGGATCGCTGGCACCACCGCAGGCGACCCACGACGAGCCTTCCTGTTGCGCAACCGCCGGATGGTCACCGGCGATCCGGCGGCCGCCGTGATGGCACTCAACAATCGGGGAATGCTGGCCGGGTGGACGAACACACCGGGCGGCAACCACGCGACCGTGTGGAAGTGATGACGGGGGCGACCGACAGGCGCCAGCACGCGCTGTTCTGCTGCAAGGGTGCCTGAACGGCGGTCAGCCGCCCTGGGGCGAGCGCGTACCCGCCGACGTCTCGGCGAGCGCATTCCTCACACCCTCGCAGCGCGCACTGCCGGCGGCTAGTGTGCGCGCATCTTCGCCCGACGGGGAACGGTTTTCGGTCTGCAAGGATGCCTGCATGGACGAAAAGATCACGCCCATCCTGCACACTGCGGACGCTGAAGCCTCGGCGACCTGGTACGCGCGGCTCGGCTTCGCCCAAGCAGTGGGAGCACCGCTTTGAGCCCGGCTTTCCGCTGTTCGTATGCGTCTCACGCGGGCCGATGCAGCTCTACCTATCGGAGCACCGAGACGATGCCCGACCCGACACACTTCTGTACCTCCATGTCGGTGATGTTGAGGCGGTGGCCGCCGAGTTCGGTCAGCGGCAAATGAGTGAACCCGATCATCGGCGGCTGCAGTCGCGACAGTGCCGGGCTTCTGGCCGTAGCCGCCCTGCACAGCATTCGTCTGGCTTGGGTCTGCACCGTCCTTTGGCGGTGGACGGACCTCATCGCCCGCGCTGCCGGCTGGCGTTAAAGTGTCGATCGTGTCGACGACAGGAGCGCTCGCCCTCGCCCAGGTGATGGCCCACTGCGGCGGCTCACCTGCCGCGGCGACGAGCTTCATCGCGCGAGCGGTCGCCACCGATCCGCGCGACCCGGAGCCGTACTCGGCGCTGGAGCACCTGCGGCGCGAACTGCCCGCCGAGGTCACGGCCGTCGTCGCCGCGGCGAACACGATCGGACCGATGCTGGCCCGCGCCTACCTGTCCTTCGTCGACGGCGACATGGACGAGGCCGCGATGGCGCTCGGCGCGGTCACCGGCTACCAGCCGGACGTACCGTGGGCGTCCGCACCGTGGTTCGGCGACGAGCGATTCCTCGGTGCGGTGACCCCGGCCGCCATCGCCGAGGCCACAATGCGCATCAACGACTACGACCGCGACCTCGACACCGACGCCGTCCGCGAGTCCCTGGCCCCGTGGTTCCAGGCGATCGAGGCGGTCTGCGACCGGCATGCGGACCCTGACGCGATGGCCCGCATGGCAGTCTTGCTGCGCGTGTGCGGCCGCACCGACGCCTCGTTCGCCCTGTGCGACCAGGCCGACGCCGTGCGGCGCGTCCCGTTTACCGAGGTCGTCCGCGCGGGCACCTGGCGCCACATCGGCAACCGTGTCGAGACGGCCGCGGCCTTCCGGCGCGCCCTGGCGCTGGATCCGGCCAACTGGTCGCTGCACCTCGACCTGGCCGATCTGGCCGCCGAGGGAGGCCACTTCGCCGAGGCCGCTGCGCTGGCCACTCGCGGCGAGGAACTCGAGCCGGACGACGTCACGATGCGGGCGGCCGCCGCCGCCTACCGTGCCCGCTCGACGGGATCGGTCGCTGACCTGAACACGTTCACCGAACTAACGCCGCAGGTGCCCGAACCCTACCGTCGGACGCTCATCGACTACGCCTACGCTCGCGGGACCTAGGACATCTCACGGTTCGATGTTCGCGAGCCCGGCGCCGCCTCGAACGCCGGCCCTGGTTGCCTGCTTCGCCCGTCGGATCACGCACGGTGACGAGTCGTAGGAGACTGGCGCGCACGGTCGGCGGCAGATCAGTGCGTTGACTCGTGCTGAGCGCGCCAGCGGTCGTGGCGGTCGACGAATCGAGCACATCGGGCCGAGGGCGGATTGGCTGCGGGCTCGTAGAGCTGTGTGAACAGCGACATCTCTATGATGCGGGGTGCAACGATCCCCGCCCGTACGGCTCAAATGGCGGGTTCGCCAGTGCTGGTTCTCGCTGCCCAGCTTCGTGCGGTCTCCAGGTGCAGGTGCCAGTTGTCATGGCCGTGCTCGCCGACTTGATCGATCAGCCTAAAGGCGCACGCCGGTCGCCTGAATACGGCCGACATCTGACTCCTCCCGCCTACCGACGAGTCCTACCAGGTCGTCCAGACCCAGCCGGTCGAAGCTATTTGGCATGCCGTCCCCCAGGTCAACGAGTCCTACACTGCCGCCTGCAAGGAGATCGCGGGTCACTGCGTGCACCACCGGCCGATCCTGACCGCGGCCATGCAGGACCGCTTCGCCATCACATACACACCTGCGGCTGCACGAAACCAGCTACGAGGCCGACATCGGATTCTGGGGTGGCGAGGCCGAGTCCTGCTGTCCGCCGAACCCACCTCAACCGGGCAAGTAGCAGAGAAGAGGTGCGATGCGTAGCGATTGGACTGCTCTGCCGGAGACTGTCACGGCAGGAATCGCCGAACGGGTCGGCGGAACCTTTGACGTCGCCGATGCTTCCAGTGGCGACCACGCTGAGATCGCCTCGACGGTGACCGGACCGGCCGGACAGGTCTTCGTCAAGGCGGCCTCCGGCGAGTTGAGTGTTCGGTCTCTGCGCTACGAACTGGCGGTAACCCGGGCCATCGGCCGGCACCCGCCCGCAGTCCTGTGGCATTTCGAATCCGATGGCTGGCTGGTGGTGGGGACCGAGCATCTTGCCGGTCCCCACCCCGTCCTGTCTCCCGGCAGCACGGATCTCAACTTGCTCCTAGCCGCACTGAAAGCACTCCAGGAGACGCCGGCGCCCGGCGAGACGTGGTTCACCCCGGCAGCCCGGCTCGGGTTCGCGCACCCGGCGATGGACGGCGGGACACTCATCCATTCGGACCTCAATCCGGCGAACCTGATCGTGACCCCACTCGGCCTACGCATCGTGGACTGGGCGTGGGCAACCAAGGCCGCCGCATGGGTCGAACTCGCGTTGCTCGTCCCATGGCTGATCGGTAGCGGCCACAGCGCCGAACAGGCAGAAGAGTGGATAGCGCAGCTTCCCGCATGGACTGCGACTGACCGACAGGTCCTGGACGACTTCGCGTCAAAGAACGCAACGAAGTGGGCGGCCAAGTCCCGGCAGAAAACCGAGCGCTGGGTACACGACCTCGCAATGTGGACCGGCGAGTGGGCGGATCACCGGACCGACGGCCATCAGTCAGCCCTTGAGCCATGACCCGGGGCACCCTCTCGTGATGTGGGCGCTGGTAGCGGTAGGAGTCCTCAACCAGCTAGCAGGCCCGCTCGGGACCGCAAATCAGGTCACTCAGCCGGGCAGGTCCATGGCGGCCCGAACCGAGAACCAGCCGCGCTGCTCCCAATCTGCTCCCAATGTAAGCCGCACATACCGCAAAGCCCGTTACCGACGACTCCGGTAACGGGCTTCTGACCTGCAGGAACTGAGAGTGGGCGATGCTGGTATCGAACCAGCGACCTCTTCGGTGTGAACGAAGCGCTCTCCCACTGAGCTAATCGCCCTCAGCGCCACTGACTCTACCCGATCGTGGAACCGGACCGGAAATCCGGGGTCAGTGCGTCGCGAGGTAGTGCATCGCCGCGGCCACCACGTCGATGCCGAGGCTGTACTTGAGGGACAGCCAGACCACGGCGCCCACGAAGACGAGGCCGACGGACCCGAGCACGATTCGCACCGCCAGTGACTGCCGGGTCACCCACTGTGTCCATCCGTGGACGTGTCGGCGGGTGAAGCCGAGCAGCCGGCGCGCCCAGTGGTATTCGACGGCCCAGATGCCCAGCCCGGCGATCACCAGCAGCCAGCCTGGACCGGGCAGGGGAATGAGAGCGATGCCGATGGTCACCACGAGCGCCCCGGCGATCGCGATGAAGATCTTGAGTGCGATCCGGCCGGTGGGGTTGGCCCGGATGAGATCGAGGGTCACCGTGATCCGCTCCCGCCAGCGGGGGCGGCGTGGCGGGTCCTGCACGGCGGTGCTGCCACCACCGGGGCCAACAGCTGACCGGTCCGCGCCTCGGCCGTTCGGATGATCGGCACCGGACGCCGGCCGACCGGCCCGTTCGGGCTGCTCCATCGGCACTGCGTACCCCCGCTTTTCGGCTGCTCGGACCGCGACGTTCGGCGGGCCGGGCGCCGCCGATGGATCCATAGAGGATCTCTTCGTCACCATTTCACCCCCCAGTGTCGCTCGGGCCCGTCACTGCAACGGCCGACTGGACGTTACCGGAGTAAGTCGACGACTGAACCACCCGATGCCGGGCGGGATCACGCACTGGGCAGAACCGGAAATTCTACGCGAATCCTCGTATTCACGCGGCCTTTCCGTCCCCCTTCCCACCACTGGGTGAAGTCAGCGTATGGCGGAGCGTAGCCAGGAGTAGCACCTGAGTATGGGAAAAGCGGGACACGCGCGTTCCGCAGCGGTGCCGGGGGGAGAACGTCCATGAGTGTCATCCGACCGACGACCGTAGAGGTCGAGACGTCGCTAAGGCTCGTCGCACCTGACGCCACCGCCTTGCCGGTGCGTGCCAGTCTGCGTTACGACCCTGCTGACCCGTATGCGGTCCATGTCCTGTTCCACGCCGAATCTGCCGGCGGCGAGGCGGTGAGCTGGTCCTTTGCCCGCGAACTGCTGGTCACCGGCCTGGACGAGCCAGCCGGCATCGGGGATGTGCGGGTCTGGCCCTGGGCCACACCGCGCGGTGACTTCGTCGCGCTGGCCCTCTCGTCACCGGACGGCAACGCCCTCTTCGAGGTGCCGCGCAGCGTCCTGGTGCGTTTCCTTCGACGGACGTACGTCGTCGTCCCGCGCGGCCGTGAGGCCGAGCACCTGGACGTCGACACGGCGGTGAACCGGCTGCTCGCCGGTCGCTGAGCACCGCCCGAACGGGCAACACCGGCCACACCGGGGCCGCGCGGATCTGCCGAGTCCGCGCGGCCCCGGCACACACCCGAAGGTGTACGCGGGCAGCCCGACCCGGGTCAGCCGGTGCTCAGCCGTGCGTGGTGATGCCGCCGTCGACGGGGATGACCGCGCCGGTGAGGTATGCGCCGGCGCGCGACGACAGGTAGATGGCGGTGCCGGCCATGTCCTCGGGGCGGCCGATGCGGCCCAGCGGCACCTGCTGCTCGATGGCCGCTCGGCTCTCCGGGTCGTCGAGTGCGAACGCCATCATCTTGCTCTCGAACGGGCCGGGCGCGATCGCGTTGACGGTGATCTGCTCGCTGGCCAGCTGGTGGGCCAGGCTGCGGGTGAGCATGTGCACTGCCGCCTTCGTGGCCGAGTACGCGTACACCTCCATCCACGGCACTCGGATGCCGTCGATCGACCCGATGTTGATCACGCGGGCCGGGTCGTCGGCGCTGGCGGCGGCGCGTAGCGCCGGCAGCAGCGCGGTGGTGAGCCGGAAGACGGCCTTGACGTTGACCGCCCAGAGCTTGTCGAACGCCGCCTCCGGGTAGCCCTCCAGCGGCGCGCCCCAGGTGGCGCCGGCGTTGTTGACCAGCACGTCGAGGCGACCGAAGCGCTCGCGTACGGCGGCGGCCAGCGCCTCGGCGCCGCTGTCGTCTCCCAGGTCGGCGGGGATGGCCTCGCAGCGGCCCTCGGCGGAGAGTTCCTTGGCGACCGCCTCACAGACGTCCGCCTTGCGGGACGAGATGATCACATGGGCGCCGGCCCGGACGAACCCCTGGGCGATCATCAGACCGATCCCGCGCGAACCGCCGGTGACCAGGACCGTCTTACCTTCGACCGAGAACAGCTGCGTCATGCCCATCCCATCGCGAGTCGGCGGAGGCCGCCGGCCGGGTAGGCGGCCGGCGGTGCGCCGGGCGGACCGCGGACCGGACGGCGCTACCGCCGGGTAACGTAGCCCGGCCACGACGATCGCGACAAGCCCGCATCGACGCGGCAACTTCGCTGCGCGCGTCGATCGGGATGCGGTGACCTGCGGTTCGGGCTACCGTCGCAGGCGATGGTCTCCACCGGTCCCTCCCCCGCGCCACCGATCGGAACGGCGTCACCCGTCCCCGACGAGATAGCCACGTTCGCGTTGGCCGACCTCTCCCCTGACCCGCGCTGGCGTCGGCCCGTGATCGTCGAGCGGGAGCTGCTGATCCTCACCACGCGTGGGCACGGCGACGCCGAACCCGATTTCCACCGGTTGCCCTGTCGGCCTGGCACGCTGCTGCGGGTCCGCGCCGGCCAGGTGCTGCGCTGCTCCGGTCCGCAGTTCGACGCGACAGTGGTCGCCTGGGACCCGGAGGCACTGCGCGGCTTCGACGTCGACCTGGACACACCGGTGACCTGGCGGCAGTTGGCCGGCGAGGACGAGGACGCGGTGATCACCGAGGTGAGCCAACTGGTGGTGGACTGCCAGCGGCACCCCGACACCGTCGCCGCCCGCGCGCTGCTCCGCCACCAACTGGCCGTACTGCTGCTGCGGCTGGCCCTGGGCAGTGCCGACCGGTCGACGCCCCGCCCCGAGGACGAGACGTTCCACCGGTTCTGCCGGGAGGTGGAGCACAGCTACGCGCACACCCGGCGGGTGGAGGATTACGCGGCCGAGCTCCGCTGCTCGGTGCGGACCCTGACCCGGGCCTGCCTGGCCGTCACCGGTCGCAGCGCCAAGCAGGTCATCGACCAGCGGGTCGCGTTGCAGGCCGGCCGACTCCTCGCCGCGACCGACCAGCCGATCGCCCAGATCGGCCGGCACCTCGGCTTCTCCGAGCCCACGAACTTCGGTCGCTTCTTCACCCGGGAGGTCGGCGTCAGCCCCGGCGCGTTCCGGGCCGCGCGCGACCAACCGGCCGCCCGGGTGATCCGGCCCCGGCCGCCGGCCGAGCCGACGGGCGCCAACGGCGGCGGTTTCCGCGTCGGCGGATCGGCCAACGGTTCTCACGCCACGCGACCCGGGTCGCCCACCACACCGGCCAACGGCACCGGGCGGGCATGATGACACTGTGCAGATCTCCGCGCGCGGCGACTACGCGGTACGGGCAGCGCTGAGCCTCGCCACCGCGTACCCTTCGCTGCTGTCCACCCAGGCCATCGCCGCCGAGCAGGACATGCCCCGCAAGTTCCTGGAGGCGGTCCTGGCGGATCTGCGCCGGGCCGGCATCGTGCGCGCCCAGCGCGGCGCCGAAGGCGGCTACACGCTGGCCCGACCGCCGCGCGAGGTGACCGTCGGCGCGGTGCTGCGGGCCGTCGAGGGCCCGCTCGCCGGCGTACGCGGGCTGCGCCCCGAGGAGACCCGGTACGAGGGTTCGGCGGAGAACCTGCCCGGCCTGTGGGTGGCGGTGCGCGCCGCCGTGCGGCGGGTCGTCGACGAGGTGAGCCTCGCCGAGATCGTCAGCGGTCGGCTGCCCGCCCACGTCCGCAAGCTCACCGCGTTGCCCGACGCCTGGGAGCCGCGCTGACGCCGGGCGCGGCCCTGTCCTCAAGGCCTCGGCGCCTCAAGGCCTCAGCGCCTCAAGGCCTCAGCACCTCAAGGCCTCAGCACCTCAGCGGCCGAAGAGCTTGTGCAGCCAGGCGAGCTGTTCGAGCTGGTGGTGCGCCTCGCCGCCTTCGTGGTCGTTGAACTCGTACACGCGCACCTCCTTGTCACCGCCGTAGCGGTGGTAGGCGGCGAAGCAGGTCGAGGGCGGGCAGATCTGGTCCATCATCGCGATGGAGAACAGCGCGGGCGCTGTCGCGCCGGGTGCGAGCACGGCGGCGTCGACGTACGACAACGTACGGAAAACCTGGCTGCTCTGACCCCGGTGAAGCGCGAGATATTCGGCGACCTCGCCGTAGGGACCCTGACCGGCGACCTGGACGGCGCGCGGGAAGTCACACAGGAAGGGCACGTCGGGCATGGCGGCCGCCACCTCCGGGAACAGCGCGGCCACCGCCAGCGAGAGACCGCCACCCTGGCTGATGCCGGTGACAACGACCCGGTCGGGGTCGACGGCGGGATGCTCCCGGGCAGCCTGGGCGAACCGGACCGCGTCGGTGATCAGCCTGCGGTAGTAGAAGTCCTCCGGGCTGGTGACCCCCCGGGTGAGGAAACCGGGAACGGTGCCCGCCGGATAGCGGTGCGGGTCGGCGGTGTCGCCGGGCGCGGCACTCCAGCCCTGACCCCGGGTGTCCATGATGAGGTGCGCGAAGCCCGCCGAGGCCCAGAACAGTTTCTCGTGCGGCAGGCCACGACCACGGCCGTACCCGAGATACTCGACCACGCAGGGCAACGGCCCGGCGGCATTCGTCGGCAGGTGCAGCCAGCCGTGCACCGGCTCGCCGCCGTAGCCGGCGACGGTGACCGACCAGGTGCGGATCTGGGTGAGACCGGTGTCGACGGGCTCGTACGTCGCCTCCGCCGGTTCGTCGACGCGCAGCGTCCGCTCCCAGAAGGCGTCCAGGTCCTCCGGAACAGCCAGATCGGGTCGGTACGCCCAGCATTCGGCGAGGGTGAGATCGCTCAAAGCCACAGCTTGGCCTCCGTGACAGCAGGATTGTCAGTTGTCCGTGGGTGCCGACCGTCGCCCGCGACGCGGGACCGCGGTACGTCGGCTCGTGCTCCGAGCGCTACCGGGCGTTCGCCATCGCCGACGCGAACCAGCCGGTGATGGTGCTGGGGTGGGTGATCGCGGTGCCCACCACCACCGTCCACGCCCCGGCCCGCAGCGCCTGCGCCGCCTGGGCCGGGGTGTGGATCCGGCCCTCCGCGACCACCGGCACGTCGATCGCGGTGGAGAGCCGGCTGACCAGGTCCAGGTCGGGGCCGGGCTGCTTGGTGGTGTATGCGGTGTAACCGGAAAGGGTGGTGCCGACCAGGTCGGCTCCCGCCGCCGCGGCCGCGATGCCCTCGTCGAGGGTGGAGCAGTCGGCCATCACCAGAGCCCCGGTCAGTTCGTGGACGGCGGCGATGGTGTCAGCGAGGGTTCGGCCGTCGGGCCGGGGCCGTGCGGTGCCGTCGAGCGCGACGACGTGCGCGCCCGCCCGTGCCACGGCCAGCGCGTGCTCCAGCGTGGGGGTGATGAAGACGTCGTCGTCGCCGTCCTTCCACAGCCCGATGAGCGGGAGGTCGACGGCCTCCCGGATGGCCGCGATATCCGCCACACCCTGGGCGCGGATGCCGGCGGCACCGCCCTTGGCTGCGGCGAGGGCGACCCGGCGCATCGTGTCCGGGGTGCGCATCGGCTCACCGGGGTACGCCTGGCAGGAGACGACGAGGCGGTGGCGGAGATGCGCGATCAGCTTGTTCATTCGGTGCCCTCCCAGGCGAGTGACGCGGCGCCGAGCAGTGGGGCGTCCGATCCGAGGGTCGAGGCCAGCACGGGCACGCCGACCAGGCTGGGCAACGTCTCCCGCCGCACGGCGTCCCGAAGTGCCTGCCACCAGAGGTCACCGAGGCCGGCGACTCCCCCGCCGATGACGACGGCAGCGGGATCGAGCATGTTGACCAGTCCGCCGACAGCCGAGCCCACGGCAGCCCCGCCCAGCAGGACCACCTCCCGGGCCGTCGCGTCGCCGTCCGCTGCGCGCGCGGCCACCGAACGCAGGTCGTCGACCGGTGGGCCGGTACGCCGCGCGTACTCCTGGGCGAGGCCGGGCCCGGACGCGATCGCCTCCAGGTGTCCCTGCCCGCCGCAGGTGCAGGGCAACTGCCCGGCGTACGGCGACGGCTGGTGGCCGGCGTGCCCGGCCGCGGAGTGGGCGCCGGCCAGCACGGTGCCGTCGACGACGAACGAGGCACCGATGCCGGTGCCGACCGCGAGAAAGAGCGTCGTCTGGTGGCCGGCGGCCACCCCGTGGCGCGTCTCGCCGAGGGCGTGCGCGTGCACGTCGTTGATCACCGCGACGGGCAGGTCCAGCAGCTCGCGCAGTCGTCGTCGCAGATCCGTGCCGGCCCAACCGGCCAGGGCGTCGGTGGCCGAGAGCACCAGGCCCGTCCGATGGTCGATCACTCCGGCACTACCGACTCCGACGGCACGGACGCGTGTCCCCGTCGCCCTCGCCCGCAACCGATCGACGAGATCGGCCGCGGTGTCGAGGATGGCGGTCGCCCCGGCCCGACCAGGGGTGGGGGCCGTGGCCCGGTGGACGACCTCGCCCTGCCTCGTGACGAGGGCGGCAGCCGTCTTGGTGCCCCCGATGTCGAGCGCGGCTACCGCCTCGTCGACGACCGGGGGCTTGCGCACCTTGGACATGGCTAGAGCAGCCCCGCCAGTTCCAGCTGGGCACGAACCCGCGCCGCTTCGTCGGCGTCGAGCGGCCGCATCGGCAGCGACACGGTGTTGCTGTCGATGACGCCGAGCAGGGCCAGGGCGGTCTTGAACGCGCCCACGCCCCGGGTCGCCCCCGCCGCCGTCGCCGGGTCGGCCGCGTCGACGATCCGGAACAACCGGGTCAGTCGGTCCTGCTCCACGCGGGCGGTGTCCCAGTCGCCGTTCACGCAAGCCCGGTGCAGTCGCACGTAGCCCGCCGGGTCCACGTTGGCCAGGCCGGGAACCGAGCCGGAGGCGCCCGCGAGCATCATCGCGTCGACCACCACCTCGTGCCCGGTCAACAGGCTGAACCCGGCGTCCGGCGCGCGTTCCGTGATCGCCAGCACCAGCTGACGGAAGGCGACGTCGTCGCCGCTGGAGTCCTTGACACCCGCGAGGACGCCCTCCGCCGCCAGCTGGCTCAGCAGACCCGGGGAGAGCTTGGTGTGCACGCAGACGGGAATGTCGTACGCCAGCAGGGGAAGCTCGACCGACGCGGCGAGCGACCGGAAGTGACGCTCGACCTCGTACGGGCCGACGATGGCGTAGAAGGGTGCCGTGGCCACCAGGCCGTCGACGCCCAGGCGCGTCGACGCGTCGGCCCGGTCGAGGACCCGGCGCGTGGTCGGCTCGATGCAGCCGGCGATGACCGGTACGGCGCCCGCGACGGTCTTCACGACGACCTCGAGAGCCTGGTCCCGCTGGCTGTCGGTGAGGAAGACGGTCTCGCCGGAGCTGCCGAGGGCGAAGATGCCGTCGACGCCTGCGCTGAGCATCCGCTCGATGAGCCGCTCCAGGGAGGCGACGTCGACCGCACCCTCCTCGGTCAATGGGGTGACGACCGGCGGCACGACTCCGGCGAACCGCGGGGCAGGGGTGGTCACGCTGTCTCCTCGAGATGTAGGGGGGTGGTGCGGCCGGTCGCTGCTCTGGCGAGCTCGACCAGCTCCGTGTTGCTGGATCCAGCGGGTACGGGGTGGTAACACCGGAACTCGTGGGAGCCGGCGCCGCCGTCGCCCGACCGGACCGGCGGCATCTCGATGGCGCAGCCGTCGGTCGCCTTCCAGCACCGGGTGCGGAACGGGCATCCGGTCGGCGGCTTCGTGGCGAGCGGGACGGGGCCGACGAGCGGGATGGGATCCAGGGGCGAGAGCAGACCCGGCGTGGCCGAGAAGAGCGCCCGCGTGTACGGGTGCTGCGCGACCTCGGGAAGCCCGGCGGCGGGTGTCTGCTCCACGATCCGGCCGAGGTACATGGTGACCACGCGGTCACTGATCCGCTTGACCGTCTGGATGTCGTGCGAGACGAAGACCATGGCCAGGTTCAGCCGCTCCTTGAGGTCCAGGAGCAGGTTGAGGATCTGCGCCCGCACCGACACGTCGAGGGCGCTGGTGGGCTCGTCGGCGATGACCAGGCCCGGTTCCAGGGCGAGGGCACGCGCGATGGACACCCGCTGGCGTTGACCACCGGAGAGCTGGCTCGGCAGGACGTCGGCGACCGACCGGGGCAGCCCCACCAGGGCCATCAGCTCGTTGACCCGCTCCTCACGCTGCTTGCGGGTGCCACGACGGTGCACGTCGAGCGGATCGCGCAGGATGTCGCGGACCGGCATACGCCGGTTCAGCGACGTGGCCGGATCCTGGAAGATCATGCCGACGCCGGCACCGATGTGCTGCCGTCGTTCCGACGCGTTCATCGACCAGACTTCCTTGCCGGCGAAGGCGACAGTGCCGCTCGTCGGCCGCTGGAGGCCCACCAGCACCTTGGCCATCGTGGACTTGCCGCAGCCGGACTCACCGACGACCCCGATGGTCTCGCCGGTACGCACGGTCAGGTCCGCGCCGGTGAGGGCGTACACCCGCTCGCGGCCGAACAGGCCGCCACCGCGGGTGCGGTGAACCACGTGCACGTCGCGTAGCTCGACGATCGAGTCGCGCGGGGATGTCGCACTCATCGGGCCAGCTCCTCTTCCCTGACGGTGACGGCCGGGTGGTGACAGGCGTACCGGTGGTTGGAGTCGCCCTCCAGGCGGGGCGTCTCCGTCCGGCAGACCTCGGTCGCCATGGGGCAGCGATCAGCGAACCGGCATCCCGCCGGGAAGTCGGCGGGCGACGGCACCACACCACGGATCTGGGTGAGCCGTTCCGCACCGGCCTCAAGGGAGAGGACGGAGCCGAGAAGACCCCGGGCGTAGTGGTGTGCCGGCGCACCGACCACGTCGGCGGTGACGCCGCTCTCGATGATCTGCCCGCCGTACATCACCACGACGCGGTCCGCGACGTCGCTGACCAGCGCCAGGTCGTGGCTGACCAGGATCAACGCGAAGCCCAGCTGGCCGCGCAGCCGCAGCAGCAGCTCCATGACCTGCGCCTGGACCGTGACGTCGAGCGCGGTGGTCGGCTCGTCGGCGATGATCAGGCGCGGGTCCCGGGACAGCGCCATGGCGATCACCACGCGCTGCCGCTGCCCGCCGGACAGCTCATGCGGGTACGCGGACAGGGTGCGCCGTGCGTCCAGGCCCACCAGGTCCATCAGCTCCTCGGCCGACCGGGTGCCGCCTCGGCTGATCATCTGGGCGAGCTGGGGGCCGACGCGCAGTGAGGGGTTCAACGCCGAGAGGGCGTCCTGGTAGACCATCGCGATCTCGCGGCCCATCAGGGCACGACGTCGTTTGGTGCTCATCGTCAGCAGGTCGGTGCCCGCGAAGCGGACCTCGCCTCGGACCCGGGCTCCCTGCGGCAGCAGGCCCATCACGGCGAGCGAGGTCAGGGACTTGCCCGAGCCGGACTCTCCCACCAGGCCCATCACCTCGCCGGGGCGGACGTCGAAGGTCAGGTCGTCGACGATGTCGACGCCCCGGTGGCGCCCCTCGAACCCGATCGACAGGTTCCGGACCTCCAGGACGGGCTCACCCTCCGGGAGCGGACGGGCCCGCTCGCGTAGCCGCTGCGCCGCCTCGGCCAGGCCGGGCAGCTGCACCACCTCACCGGAGCCGGGCTGCGCCTCCTCCTGCGCGTCGCCGACCTTCGTCGCGGTGGCACGCCGCGCCGCGGGGGCGGCCCAGGCGTCGGACATCCCCTCGGAGAGCACGTTGAGGGCGAGCACGGTCAGCAGGATCAGCAGGCCGGGGAAGAACGTGGCCCACCAGCCACCGATCTGCACCATCTCCTTGCCGAAGGCGATCACCGAACCCCACGAGGAGGCCGCCTCCTGGGGCGCGAGCCCGCCACCGATGAAGGAGAGGGACGCCTCGAACACGATCGCGTCGGCCACCATGACGGTGACGAAGACGAGGATCGGGGCGGCGCAGTTGCGCAGGATGTGCCGCCAGAGGATGTGCGGTCGTCGGGCGCCGATGATCCGTTCGGCCGCGACGTAGTCCTCCCGGTACTGCGAGAGCACGTTGGCGCGCACGATGCGCGCGATCGAGGGCACGAAGACGAACCCGATCGCGACCACGAGGACCACGAGGCTGTTCTTGCCGAACGAGATGATCAGCAGGGCGGAGAGCACGATGGCGGGGAATGCCATGACGACGTCGAGGCACCGCATCACCACCTCATCGATCGCGGGCCGGCTGGTTCCCGCCAGCGCGCCCAGAATCGCGCCGACCACCAGGGCGATGCCGGCGCTGCCGAAGCCCACGATCAACGAGCGTCGGGTGCCGGCGACCAGCCGTGAGAACACGTCGCGTCCGAGCTTGTCCAGACCGAACCAGTAGTCGCCGTTCGGGCCGGTCAGCGCGGCACCGAGCCCGGCCTGCGCGGGGTCGTGCCGCAGGAGCAGCGGCGCGAAGATGCCCACCACGACGATGAGCAGGACGAAGCTCAGTGCGATCCGGGCCGTGATGCTGAGCCGTTTGAAGGCGATGCCGGGAGCCGACAGCCGGGCGGTGAGTGTTCGACGCATCAGTGGGCTCCGCGCAGTCGAGGGTTGGCGAAGAGGTAGAGGATGTCGACCACCAGGTTCACGACGACGAAGCAGATGGCGATCGTCAGCACGGTTCCCTGCGCGAGGGCGGTGTCGTTCTGCTGCACCGCGCTCATGATCTGGGTGCCCATGCCGGGCAGCGAGAAGATGGCCTCGATGACGACAGTGCCGCCCAGCAGGTAGCCGATCCGCAGGCCCAGCACGGTGAGCGGGTTGACGAGCGCGTTGCGCAGCACGTTGCGGCCGACCACCACGCGGGGCGGCAGGCCGGCGCCGATGGCGGTGCGCACGTAGTCCTTGTCGAGTTCCTCGACCATTGACGTCCGCACGATTCTGGCCAGTGAGCAGCCGACCGGGACGGCGAGAGCGAGCGCCGGCATGGCGAGCGACTGGAGCCAGAGCGAGAACGAGTCACCGGGGTTGACGTACCCGCCGGTCGGGAAGACGGGGCGGCGGACCGAGAACTCCTGGATGAGCAGGAGGGCCAGCCAGAACGACGGCATGGCGATACCGGCCATCGAGACGAACCGGATGACCTGGTCGGGCCAGCGATCGCGGTACAGCGCCGCGGGGATGCCGAGGGCCAACGCGATGATCAGCGCGCCGACGATGCCCAGGGCGGTCAGCTGGATCGTCAGCGGCAGCGCGGTGGCGATCTTGTCGGCGACCGGGACGGACGGCGGGAAGGTCATGCCCAGATCGCCCCGGAGCAGGTCGCCCAGGAAGTGCAGGTACCGCAGGGGCAGCGGGTCGTCGAGGCCGTTGGCGGCCTTGAATGCGGCCACCTGTGCGGCGGTTGCCTGGTCGCCGAGGACGGACAACGCGGGATCGATCGGGGAGAACTGCATGATCACGAAGACGAAGATCGTGATGCCCAGCACCAGGGGTATCAGGGTCAGGAGTCGTCGCGTGACCAGGCTCAGAACGCTCAGCATGGTGTCTTTCTTTCGTCGAGGGCCGCCGGGACGTCCCGCCCAGCCCAAGGGACAGGGCTGGGCGGGACGCTAGGGGCCGGGGTCCGGGCCCCCGAAGCGGGCTCAGCCCTTTCGGCTGCTGCCCAGGAAGTACAGGCCTGTGGTCGCCGCGCCCGAGAAGTCGCTGAGCTTCGCGGGGTCGTACGCGGTGACGACCTTGGTGTGCAGGATCGGGTACAGGGGGACCTCGTCGGCCACCTTGTCCAGAGCCTGCTTCCACAGGGCCTTGCGGGCCGCCTCGTCGGAGGTCTGCGCGGCCTTGTCGAGCAGGTCGGCCATGGCCTTGCGGTCGGTGGCGTTCCACCGGTAGCGCAGACCCGGCCAGGTCTCGCCGTAGTAGAACCAGCGCATCAGCAGGTCGGTGTCGACGCCGAAGACGCTGGGGTCTCCGGTGGCCATCAGGACCCGGAAGGTGTCCTTCGGAACGATGTCACCGTAGATGGCCGAGGACGGCACGGTGTTGAGGGTGGCGGTGACGCCGATCTTCTTCCACTGCTCGATGACCAGCGGGGCGACATCCTTCACGGCGGAGTTGTCCGTGGTGTCGAGCTGGAACTTCAGGTTCGAGACGCCGGCCTCCTGGAGCAGGCTCTTGGCCTTTTCCAGGTTGTAGTCGTAGACGGTGGCGGCCTTCTGGTAGTCCTTGTTGCCCTCGTCCAGGTAGCTCGTCGCCGCGGTGCCGTAACCGTTGAGCGCGGTCTTGATGACCTCGTCCTTGTTGATCGCGTAGTGCAGAGCCTGGCGCACCCGCTTGTCGTTGAACGGCGCCGCAGACGAGTTGAACATGAGGAAGACCTGGTTGAAGGCCTGCTTCACGTCGACCGTGTACTTGTCCTTGAGCGAGTCGACGTTCAGGTACGGCACCGACTCGATGGCCTGGACCCGGCCGCCCTGCAGGTCCGACACCCGCGCGGAGGCCTCGGAGGTGGTGTTCCAGGTCATCGTCTCGACCTTGGCCGGACGGGGCCCGCTGTAGTTCGGGTTCTTGCTGAGCTTGATACCCGACTCCTTGGACGCGCTGTCCATCTTGAAGGGGCCGGAGCCGATCGGTGCCGTGTCGAAGGCCTTCGACGCGTCCGCGTCCGCGGTCTTCGCCTTCGGCAGGATCTTGATGACCGAGATCCGCTCGGAGAACAGGGCGAACGGGTACTTCAGCTTGAACTCGGCGGTCGTCGCGTCCTTGGCGGTCACCGAGTCGATGAACGACACGAAGCCCTGCATCAGCGGCGGGGCCTTGGGGTCCGCCGGCTTGAGGACCCGGGTGAAGGACCAGGCGACGTCCTCGGCGGTGACCGGGCTGCCGTCGGAGAACTTCGCGCCGTCACGCACCGCCACCGTGTAGGTGAGCCCGTCGGCGCTGGCCACCGGGTCTTCCTTCGCGAGAGCACGGTAGGGTTCCCGCGTGACTGGGTCTAGATCGATCAGACCCTCGAAAATGTGCTGGTTGACCGCGGTCGCCACCGCTGACGAGGCGTTACCCGGGTCGAACCCGCTGGAGAGGGTGAACGCCAGGGTGGTCTCGATGGAGGTCTTCCCCCCGCCCCCCTCGACGGCGTTGGTCGAAGCCGGCCCGCCGCTGCACGCGACCAGGCCGAGAGCGAGCGTTGCCGCAGTGGACGCGACGGCCAGCGAGCGGAGCCGACGCGGGGGGACGCGCCAACTCCCCGATGGCTTAACGGTGGTGCTCACGTAGCTGCCTCCATAGGCTCTTCATGCGCTCGCGTGACGCTCGCGCTGAGGGATTCGAAGATAATGGGGTCTGACGTCTGACATCTGATGCCGATAGGGTGAGCGTGTCAGATTCGTGAGGGAAGGGCAAGTGCCAGATGACGACCATTGACGCCACTCCGCTACGCGGTGCGGAGCGCCCAGGTCCCCGCCGGCAGGAAGTCGCTACCAAGATCAAGGAGTACATCCTGCGGAATCGCCTCAAGCCGGGAGACATCCTCCCCACCGAGGCGGAGCTGTGTGACGCCGTGGGCGCCAGCCGGTCCAGCGTGCGCGAGGCCGTCAAGATCCTCTCTGCCCTCGACATCGTCGAGGTGCGGCACGGTCACGGCACGTTCGTCGGCCGCATGTCCCTCGCCGCTCTCGTGGAGGGCCTGACCTTCCGCGGCCTCCTGAGCGGCGAGGAAGATCACCACGTGCTGGGGCAGGTCGTCGATGTCCGCCAGACCCTCGAGCAGGGGCTCGCAGCCCAGGTCATCGCCGTCCTCGACGGCGAGCACCGGGTGGCCCTCTCCGCGCTCGTCGACGAGATGGAGAGCCTGGCGGCCCAGGGGAAGGACTTCCTCGACGTCGACCGGGCCTTCCACGTGAAGTTGCTCGAGCCCCTCGGCAACGACCTGATCCTCCAGCTGACCGAGGCGTTCTGGCAGGTCCAGGCCATCGTCGCTCCCACGCTGCGCACCGAGCCGGAGGACCGGCTGATCACCGCCCACCGTCACCGGGCAATCGTGGACGCGATCGCGGCCGGCAACGTGGCCGGCCTGCAAGCCGCCATCGCCGACCACTACGCGCCCATCCGGGCGAGCATCGCCCGCGTCGTGCGGGCCTGAATCGACACCGCCATCGCCGTACGACCCGCAAGCCGGTCAGCGGACATGGTCGGTCACAGTGCTCGGCGGAGCCACTCCTCGACGCCGGCGACGTGCACGGTCGCCCAGGAACGCGCAAGATCGGCGTGCCCGATCGTGATCGCGTCGACAATCGCCTGATGCTGCTCCCGGGTCCGGGTGATGACGCCCTGCTGTGTGACACCGCGCCAGATGCGGGCCCGGGTGGTGGGCCCGGAGAGCCCGTCGAGCAGCGAGCACAGCACCGTGTTTCCGGAGCCGACGGCGATCAGGCGGTGGAACTGCAGGTCGTTGGCGACCAGTGCCTCCACGTCGTGGGTGTCGCCGAGGCTGTCGAGCACGGCTTGGAGGCCGGCGATGTCCTCGGCAGCCATCCGCTGCGCGGCCAGCGCCGTGGCGGCCGGCTCGAGGATGCGCCGCACCTCAAGGAACTCCAGCACTGTGTCGTCGCGGTGGAAGTCCACGACGAAATTGAGCATGTCGAGCAGCAACTGTGGGGCAAGGCTGGTGACGTAGGTGCCGTCACCCTGGCGGACATCCAGGATGCGGATGATGGACAGGGCCTTCACCGCTTCACGCAGGGAGTTGCGGGACAGACCGAGCCGCCGGGCCAGGTCCGCCTCCTTCGGCAGTCGATCGCCCGGGCCGAGTTCGCCCGACGTGATCATCATCTTGATCTTGCCGATCGCCTCGTCGGTGAGAGCCATCGCCGCCTCCGCACATGTTCGGGGTAGGGCCCGTTCCCATGATCGCCGGGTCAGACCCCCAGCCGGTAGACCCGCGCGGCGGTGCCTCCGAAGATCGCGTGTGAGGCCGCCTCGGACAGCGCCGGCAACACCTGGTGCAGCGCGGCCCGCACCCGGCCGTAGCTGCCCGCGAGCAGGCACAGTGGCCAGTCGGAACCGAACATCAAACGATCCGGCCCGAAACGGTCGAGCGCCTCGCGGACGAACGGTCGCAGGTCGTCGGCCCGCCACGAGACCCAGTCGGCCTCCGTCACCAGGCCGGACAGCTTGGCCGTGACGTTGGGCTGCTCAGCCAACGCCGCGAACGGCCCGCGCCACCGGGCCAGTCCGGTCGCACCCGCCCGAATCTCCGGCTTGCCGAGATGATCGAGGACGAAGCGGACGTGCGGCAGCGCTGCGGCGGCCCGCGCCGCGGCGGGCAGCTGGTCCACCCGGACCAGCAGATCGAAAGCCAGCCCGGCTGCCGCGACGACACGGAGGCCGCGGCGCACGTCCGGGCGGTCCAGATGGTCCGGATCCGGCTCGGCCTGGATCTGGGCGCGGACACCGACCACCCGATCGCCACCGGAGCGCCGGAGGTGTCTGGCGATGCGGGCCTCCAAGCCGGGACCGGTCAGGTCAGCCCACAGCACCACACCGGCGATCTGCGGCGCCTCGGTCGCCCACCGGAGCAGGTCCTCCGACTCCGCCTCGTCGCATCGCCCACTCTCCACGAGGATGGAGCGATCGACCTCGGCCGCGCGCAGTTGCGCCTGCCACTGGGCCACTGTGAACGGACGCCGGACCGACCGCATCCGGTCGTCGTCGAGCCGGGCGCAGGCGGGCGGTTTCCCCCAGAGGTGATGGTGCGCGTCGACCGTCAGCACGCAGGCCCCACCGCGGCTGACGCCGCGGGGCTGGCCACGTCCGCACCGCGATGCCGTGATCGCAGAAGCTTCACCACACCACCCCGCATACATCGGATGTTTCCGGGACTAAGAGCTCGGACATCTGATGTCTAGCAGCTGTCCATGGTTCAGGCAATAGGCCGAAATGGGCTGGCGATCCCCCATGCAGGTCGCGATATCCATCGCAGGCAACCTCACCTGGGTTTCCAGTGCGACCCATTGACAAAAATATACATCCCACGTTAACTCCCATGGCATAGAGGAGGCCCTATGCCTGTCATCGGCCGTACCCAGACGATCCTGCGAGCCGCAGCGGCGGCTCTTCTCGTGGCCGCGGCCCTGACCGCCGCGTCCGCCAACTCCGCTCCGGCCGAAGCAGCCGCCGACCCCGGGCTGGCGCTCTGGTACGACGAGCCCGCCGCCAACTGGGAGAGCAACGCGCTTCCGCTGGGCAACGGTGCGCTCGGCGCCATGGTCTTCGGTGGTATCCAGACCGAACGCCTGCAACTCAACGAGAAGACACTGTGGACGGGTGGACCCGGCACCAGCGGCTACAACCACGGCAACTGGACGTCACCACGGCCCGGAGCCCTGACCGGCGTGCAGGCCCAGATCGACCGGGACACACGGATGGCACCTGGCGCGGTCGCCACGGCACTCGGCCAGCCGGCGACCGGATTCGGCTCGTACCAGAACCTCGCCGACATGTACCTCGACATGACCGGCACCCCGGCCACCGTGAGCGACTATCGTCGCGAGCTGGATCTCGCCGAGGCCACCGCTCGCGTCGGGTACTCCTACGGCGGGGTGTCCTACCAGCGCGAGTATTTCGCCAGCCACCCCCGCAACGTGATCGTCACCCGGCTGTCGGCCAGCCAGGCCGGGAAGGTCTCCTTCGTCCTGCGTACCGCCTCGGCCCAGCCGGGCAGCACCGTCACCGTGGCGAACGGCCGGATCACCGTGCGGGGCGCGCTGCCCGGCAACGGGCTGACCCACGAGACCCAGTACCGGGTGGTGACCACCGGTGGCACCCGGACCGACGGCACCGACCGGATCACCGTCGCCGGCGCCGACTCGGCGTTCATCGTGCTGTCCGCCGCGACGTCGTACGCCGACACCTACCCCAGCTATCGCGGCGCCGACCCCCACGCCCAGGTCACCCAGGCGGTCGACGGCGCGGCTGCCTCGACGGTGGCGGCGTTGCGCGCGGCCCACCTCGCCGACTACAAGAGTCTCTTCGACCGCGTCCGGCTCAACGTGGGCGGGCAGATGCCGAACGTTCCCACCGACGAGCTGCGATCGGCCTACACCGGTGCCGCTGGGCGAGCCCAGGACCGCGCGCTGGAGTCGTTGTACTTCTCCTTCGGCCGGTACCTGCTCATCTCGTCCTCCCGCGGTGGCTCCCTGCCAGCCAACCTGCAGGGCATCTGGAACAACTCCAACACCCCGCCCTGGCAGGCCGACTACCACACCAACATCAACGTGCAGATGAACTACTGGCCGGCGGAGACCACGAACCTGGCTGAGACCGCCACGCCGCTGTTCGACTTCATCGACGCCCTGCGCGCGCCAGGCCGGGTCACCGCGCAGAACATCTACGGTACGAGCGGCTGGGTCACGCACCTCAGCACCAACCCGTACGGCTTCACCGGCGTCCAGGACTGGGCCACCGCCTTCTGGTTCCCGGAGGCGGCCGCGTGGTTGTGCCAACACCTCTACGAGCACTACCGCTTCACCCGCGACACGACGTTCCTCCGCGACCAGGCGTACCCGGCGATGAAGGAGGCCGCGGAGTTCTGGCGGGCCAACCTGCACGTCGATCCGCGCGACGGCAGGCTGGTCGTCTCGCCCAGCTACTCACCCGAGCAGGGTGACTTCTCGGCCGGCGCGTCGATGAGCGAGCAGATCGTGTGGGACCTGCTCACCAACACCATCGAGGCGAGCGCCACGCTCGGCGTCGACGCCACCCTGCGCGGGCAGTGGCAGACCACGCTGAACAAGCTCGACCCCGGCCTGCGGGTCGGCTCCTGGGGTCAGTTGCAGGAGTGGAAGGCGGACTGGGACAGCCCGACCAACGACCACCGGCACGTCTCGCACCTGTACGCCCTGCACCCGGGGCGGCAGATATCACCGTCGACCACCCCCGCTCTCGCCAACGCCGCCCGCATTTCCCTCACGGCGCGAGGCGACGGCGGCACCGGCTGGAGCAAGGCCTGGAAAATCAACTTCTGGGCCCGGCTGCTCGACGGCGACCACGCCCACAAGATGCTCAGCGAGCAGCTCAAGAGCAGCACCCTCGCCAACCTGTTCGACACCCACCCGCCGTTCCAGATCGACGGCAACTTCGGGGCCACCGCCGGAATGGCGGAGATGCTGCTGCAGAGCCAGAACGGCGTCATCGACGTGCTGCCCGCCGTGCCGGCGGCCTGGCCCACCGGCTCGGTCAGCGGACTGCGGGCCCGCGGGAACGTCACTGTGGACACCGAGTGGCGCAACCGGCTGGCCAGCCGGATCACGCTGACCGCAGGCAACAGCGGCTCCCTCACCGTACGGAATCCGATGCTGGCCACCGCGTCGCTGGTGGACCTGACCACGAACCAGGCCGTGCCGGTGAACCGCACGGGTGACCGGGTGACGTTCACGGCCGAAGCCGGGCACCGCTACCAGGCGGTCTCCGACGCCGCGACCGGCACGATCGCCGGAGTGGCCAGCGGACGCTGTGTCGACGTGCCCGGCGCCGCCACCACCGACGGCACCGCCCTGATCCTCTGGGACTGCACCGGCGCGACCAACCAGATCTGGACCCGCCAAGCCGACAACACCATCCGCAACCGCGGCAAATGCCTCGCCCCCGCCAGCACCACAGCCGGCGCCGCCGCCACCATCACCACCTGCGGCACCGCCACCAACCAACGCTGGACCTACGACACCACCACCAAAACACTGCGCAACCAGGCCACCGGCACCTGCCTCGACGCCAACGGCGGTGCCACCACCAACAACACCAGACTCATCCTCTGGCCCTGCACCACCGCCACCAACCAGCAGTGGCTGGTGTGACGCCGGCCCTCACCGCCGGCTGGCCGTACCCGTAGGTCACCTCACCTCTGCGCCACCCCTCCCTGACCCGTTCCCGGAGAGGACACCCCCATGACCCGCACCCTGCGCCGCCGCGCGCGCGCAAGCGGCGCATCACTGGCCGCCCTGGCCCTGTTCGCCACCTGCCTGGTCCAGCTCACCCCACCGGCGGCACCGGCCGCCGCGGCCCCGGGGGACGGCACGATCACGGGAGTGGCCAGCGGACGCTGTGTCGACGTGCCCGGCGCCGCCACCACCGACGGCACCGCCCTGATCCTCTGGGACTGCACCGGCGCGACCAACCAGATCTGGACCCGCCAAGCCGACAACACCATCCGCAACCGCGGCAAATGCCTCGCCCCCGCCAGCACCACAGCCGGCGCCGCCGCCACCATCACCACCTGCGGCACCGCCACCAACCAACGCTGGACCTACGACACCACCACCAAAACACTGCGCAACCAGGCCACCGGCACCTGCCTCGACGCCAACGGCGGTGCCACCACCAACAACACCAGACTCATCCTCTGGCCCTGCACCACCGCCACCAACCAGCAGTGGCGCGTCGCGGCGGCTGACTACCAACCGCTGCTCGACGTCGGTTTCAGCGGCACGTTCACCTCCACCACCGGCTACACCCCATCGACCGGGGAACTGGTCGACGGGCAGCTCACCCGGCTGGCCGGCAGTGAGGTGATCAGCGGTACGACCGTCACGCTCACCGGAGGGGGCACCGGCATCGGGTTCACCCCACGGATCCCGGTGACCAGCGCGAAATACGTCAACAAGAGCCTGCTGGCCGAGGCGGTCGTACGCCGACAGAGCGGTGCCACGATCACCTTCGACACGCTGCTCAGCCTCGCCGGCGGCGGCTACTACCGCTACGCCAGCGGCTCGCAGACCACTACCGAGTTCGGCATGTACGGGCCGGACGCGCCGTACCACGACACCCGGCAGAGCGGGCCGAACCTGGCCGACACGCAGGACACCCACGTGGCGTTGGCCTACGAGTACGTGAGTGACACCGCGGCACGGCTCGTCGCGTACGTCAACGGCTGCCAGGTGGGCACCACAGTCACCACACCGGTGGCGGCGGCCAACGCGTCGCAGGGTCTGCTGGCCTTCGGCAACGACGCCGGCGCTCGCAACCGCGGCTGGCACGGCACGCTGGACGCCATCGCCCTGGCGTCGATGACCGGCGCCGCCGGTCCGGCCGACTTCCAACTCGACGCGCCGGTCTGTGGTGGCACACCGCCGCCCCCCGGCTGCGCGGGCGACCCGGGCAGCAGCGGCCCGGTCACGCCGGCCACCGTCATCACCGTCGACCGGTGCGACACCCTCGACCGGATCCGGCAGAAGGCAGCCCAGGTCACGCCGTCAGCCGCCCAACTGGCCTGGCAACAACGCGAGCTGACGGCGTTCCTGCACTACGGCATGAACACCTTCACCGACGTCGAATGGGGCAGCGGGAACGAGGACCCGGCCCAGTTCAACCCGACTGTGGTCAACCCGGCACAGTGGATCGACGTGCTCAAACGCAACGGTTTCAAGCAGGTCATCCTCACCGTCAAGCACCACGACGGGTTCCTGCTCTACCCGTCGCGATACAGCACCCACTCGGTGCGCAGCAGCCCCTGGTGGGGCCGGACCAGCCAGAGCGACATCCTTCGCGCCACAGTCGACGCCGCCCGCTCGGCGGGTCTCGCCGTGGGCTTCTACCTCTCCCCCGCCGACGGGGCGGAGATCCCCGGCCGACGTGGCGGCGACCGGTTCGGCAACGGCAGCGCCAAGCGGAACGTCACCATCCCGACGCTCGTCGCCGGGGACACCCGCGCCCCCACGCAGACGTACACGTACCAGGCCGACGACTACAACGCCTACTTCCTCAACCAGCTCTACGAGCTGCTCACCGAGTACGGGCCGATGGCCGAGGTGTGGTTCGACGGCGCCAACCCGTACACCGCGTACCCGCAGCCGTACCAGGTCGGTGACTGGTACCGGCTGATCCGGGCCCTGCAATCAGGCGCCACGATCGCGATCAACGGCCCGGACGTGCGCTGGGTCGGCTCCGAGTCCGGGGCGTTCCGTGCCGACGAGTGGAGCGCGCTGCCGTTCAAGGGTGCCGATCCCGGCGCGTTGAACCGTGACGACGACATGCTCACTGGCGCCGCGTCGGGCGACCTGGGATCCAGCGCGCTGATCGGGCGCAACCTGGGGACTGTCACGTACCTGTCCTGGTATCCGGCCGAGGCGGACGTGTCCATCCGACCCGGCTGGTTCTGGCACTCCGGCCAGAACGGCTCGGTCAAGCAGCCGGCCGCGCTGATGCAGCTCTACGAGAACGCGGTGGGCCGCAACGCCAACCTGCTGCTCAACGTCCCGCCGAACCGGGCCGGCGTGATCGACGCGCCGGACGTCACCGCCCTCGACGGGTTCGGCACCGCCCAGCGCTCGCGGTACGGCCGGGAGCTGTTCGCCACGGCGGGTGCGACCGGCACCCACGCCGCCCTCACCGACACGGCCCTGGGCACGTACTGGTCGCCCTCGGGTGGTGCCACCACCGGCGCTGTCGAACTGACCGCCTGCCGGGCCCGCACGTTCGACCGGCTCCTGTTGCAGGAGTCGGTCGGCAACGGCCAGCGCATCGAGGCGTTCGCCGTGGACGCCTGGATCAACGGCGGCTGGCAACAGGTCGCCGCCGCCGGAACGGTCGGATACAAGCGGATCGTGCCGCTGCCCGCCGCCGTGAACAGCGACCGGCTGCGGCTGCGGGTCACCGCCGCGCGCGGTGTCCCGCAGGTCGCGACGCTCACCGCGTACGCCACCGACAGCACCGCCAACCCGGCGTCCTGCTGATTTCCCAGCCTTCTTGAGAGGAGCGAATCATGCGTCTTCGACGTATCAGCGTCACCGGCGCGGTGGGGGTACTCGCCGCCGCACTGTTGACAGTGCCGGCCACGCCAGCCTCGGCCGTACCGGGTGATCTGCAGGTGATCCCGGCGCTGAAGCAGTGGACGGCGGGCACCGGCAGTTACACCTTCGGCACCACGACCCGGATCGTGGTCGATCCCGCCTACACCGCCCAGCTCAACGACGACGCTGCCACCTTCGCCGCGGACCTACGGGACCTGACCGGCCGCACCGTCCCGGTCACCACCGGAGCGGCCGCCACCGGCGACATCCGGCTGACCCTGGGCGGCAGCCAACCCGCCGAGGGTTACACCATGACTGTCGGGTCGAGCATCGCCATCCAGGGCTCGACCGACGCCGGCGCCTTCTACGGCACCCGGACGGTGCTGCAACTGCTCAAGCAGTCCAGCACGGTGCCGGCCGGCACGACCACCGACGCCCCGACCAAGTCCGAACGCGGCATGATGGTCGATGTTGGCCGCAAGTACTTCACAGTCGACTGGCTCCGTCGGCACGTCAAGGAGCTCGCCTACCTGAAGATGAACCGGTTGCACCTGCACCTGTCCGACACGTTCGGATTCCGGCTGGAGAGCACCACCCACCCGGAGGTGGTGTCGGAGCAGTTCTACACCAAACAGCAGATCCGCGACCTCATCGCCCTGGCGGCCCAGTACCACATCGAGGTCATTCCCGAGATCGACATGCCCGGCCACATGAACGCCATTCTGGCCGACCACCCGGACCTGCAGCTCGCCGACACCAACGGCAACCGCAACCCCTACTACCTCGACCTGTCCAAGCCGGGCGCCTACACCCTCGCCCGGGACCTCATCACCGAGTTCCTGCCGCTGTTTCCCGGCCGGTACTGGCACATCGGTGCGGACGAGTACGTCGGCAACTACGCGGCCTACCCGCAGCTGCTGACCTACGCCCGCGCGACCTACGGGGCGAACGCCACCGCGAAGGACGCCTACTACGGCTTCATCAACTGGGCCAACGACATCGTCCGCGCAGGCGGCAAGACCACCCGCATGTGGAACGACGGCATCGGCACCGACGGCACCATCCGGCCGGCGTCCAACATCCACGTCGAGGTCTGGTACAACTACGGCATCACCCCGCAGGCCCTGCTGGACCGTGGGCACACCATCTCCAACCAGGCGTGGGATCCGACCTACTACGTTCCCGCCATCAGCAAGCCGAACGTGACGTGGGCCTACGAGACCTGGACCCCGGACCGCTTCCAGGGCAACACCACCGTCGGCGACACGTCCCGCAACCTCGGCACTGTGCTGCACATCTGGTGTGACTACCCGGACGCGGAGACCGAGGACCAGATCGCGGCGGGCATCCGGACCATCCTGCGTGTGATCGCCCAGCAGACCTGGGGGTCACCGAAGCCGGTCGCCACGTACACCGCCTTCGGCGCGATCATCGACCGCATCGGCCGGGCTCCCGGCGGCCCGGCGGTGGCGACCGGCAACCTGGCGACGAACCGCCCGGTGACCGCGTCGTCGACCGAGACGGCCAGCTTCCCGGCCTCGGCAGCGGTGGACGGCGACATCAGCACCCGCTGGTCCTCGGCCTACACCGACCCGAGCTGGATCCAGGTCGACCTCGGCAGCAGTCAGGAACTCTCCCGGGTCGCACTGCGCTGGGAGGCCGCCTACGCGCGGGCGTACCAGATCCAGACCTCCACCAACGGCACCACCTGGAGCACCGCGGTGACCGTCACCGCCGGGGACGGCGGCACCGACGAGCACCTCGTCAACACCACCGCCCGCTACGTCCGCATGCAGGGCACCGCACGCGCCACCACCTTCGGCTACTCCCTCTGGGAGTTCGAGGTCTACGGCCCGAAGAAGGGCGTCATCACCGGCGCTGCCAGCGGCCGTTGCGTCGACATCCCCGGCAGCAACACCACCGACGGCACCGCGGTCAACCTCTGGGACTGCAACAGCGGCGCCAACCAGACGTGGACCCACCGCAACGACGGCACCCTCACCGCGCTGGGCAAGTGCCTGTGGCCGGCGAACGGGAGCCTCACCGACGGCACCACGATCGTGATCGGCACCTGCACCACCGCCACGACCCAGCGGTGGACCTACGACACCGCCACGAGCACCTACCGCACCGGCGGCAAGTGTCTCGACGCCAACGGCGGCGCGACCGCCAACGGCACCCGCCTCATCCTCTGGCCCTGCACCAACGGCGCCAACCAGCGCTGGAGCACCCCCACCGCCTGAACCACCGATGGAGGCACGATGCAGCACGCCATCCCCCCGCCATCCTCATCGGCAGCACGGCCACGGCGACTCGTCGTGCCCACCATCGTCCTGGCTCTGATCGCCGCTGCCGTCGCCACGGTCGGGGGCCATCCGGCCCCGGCCGGGGCGGCGGTCCCGGCCGACCCGACCTACACCGATGCCGCCGGCCTGGTCTTCCCCGGCCCCCAACCGGGCGCGGCGACGGCGTCGCTGTCCGGCGGCAGCTTCACCCTGGCCAACGCGGCGCTGTCGACCACGTGGAGCGTGCTCGGTAGCACGGTGTCGCTGACCCGGTTCGACAACCGGGCAGCGAACACCACGGTGCCGATGAGCCTCCGTGGGCTCTTCACCCTCACCCTCGCCGACGGCAGCACCATCACGACGGCGAACACGACGGTCTCCGCCGGCCCGGTGGTCAGTGACCTGCCGGCGAACGCGGCGTCGGCACGGCTCGCGGAACGTTTCGCCGGCAAGGCGGTCACCACCACCTTCCGGTACGGCAGCGGGGCGCGGACCCTCGACGTGCAGTGGCAGGTACGGCTGCGCGGCGGCGCCAACTCCGTGCAGCACAGCTTCACTGTGCGCTCGGTGGCCGGCACGTTCGACGTGACGTCGCTGCGCCTGGTGGAACTCAACCTGGCAAACGCACGGGTGCGCGGCAACGACGACGGCAGCCCGGTGGTGCACGGCACGGCCGGCGGCGAGACGGTGTTCGTCGGCATCGAGAACCCGATGGCCAAGGCCACCGTGAACGGGTCCGCCGTCGACATCGCGGTGCCCCGTGCCGGGGACCTCACCTCCGGCGCGTCATGGGTGTACACCGCCTCCACCGGTGTCTCACCCGCCGGGCAGCTACGCCGCTCGTTCCAGTACTACCTGCAACGCGAACGCGCTCACGACCGCCGGACGTTCCTGCACTACCAGAGCTGGCTGGACCTCAAGCCACCCGGCGAGGTCATCAACAGCGCCGAGCTGACCCGGGCCGTCAACCTGTTCGGCACCCAGCTGCGCAACCGCGGCGCCACCATCGACAGCTTCTGGGTCGACGACGGCTGGGACTATCTGCGTTCACCACGGGTCGACGAGACGAACCTGAACGTCTGGTCGTTCGACCCGACCCAGTTCCCCACCGGTTTCGCACCGCAGAAGGCCGCCGCCGCGCAGTACGGCGCATCGATGTCGGTGTGGATGTCGCCGTTCGGCGGGTACGGCACCAGCGCCGCCACCCGCCAGGCCATCAACACGAGCAAGCCGGCCGACCAGCGGCTGGAGACCCACAGCGGCGGTCAGTTCAAACTCGGGGGCAGCCGCTACTACGACCGGTTCCGGTCGGTGGCCTTCGACATGATGGACAACCAGGGGGTACGCGGCTTCAAGCTCGACGGCATCGGCGGCGGGCTCTACCAGTCCGGCCCGAACGCGAGTTACATCGCCGACTACGAGGCACTGCTCGGGCTGACGGGGGATCTGCGGGCGCACCAGAAGGACGTGTTCGTCAACGCGACAGTCGGCACCTGGGGCTCGCCGTACTGGTTGTGGTACGCCGACTCCATCTGGCGCGACGGGCACGACGCGTCACTGACCGGTGCGGGCAGCGCCCAACAGCGCTACGTCAACTATCGCGACTCGGAGACGTTCCGCAACGTCGCCACCCAGAACCCGCTGTTCCCGATCCCGAGCCTGATGAACCACGGGGTCATCTTCTCCGACCGCACACCGCAGTTCACCGCCGACTACGACCTCACCAAGCCGAGCGTCCAGGCGGAGGTGTCGCAGGACATCCGCGCCTACTTCGCGCTCGGTCTGAGCCTGCAGGAGCTGTACGTGCGCAACACGCTCGTCGACGCCAGCAGGCCGGGCGCGGCCTGGTTCTGGGACACCGTGGCGACCAACGCGAAGTGGGCCCGCGCCAACCAGGGACTGCTCAGTGACGTGCACTGGGTCGGCGGTGACCCGGCGGCAGGCGCCGTCTACGGCACGGCCGCCTGGAACTCCTCGGCCGGGGCGTCCAGAGGCATGCTGATGCTGCGTAACCCGTCGGCGTCCACGCAGAGCTTCACGGTCAACCCGCAGACGGTCTTCGAACTGCCCGGCGGGACCCACCAGCGGTACAAGTTCACCGAACGCGACGGACGCCGATCCGGCTTCGTGTCCGGTCCCGCCGCACCGGTGAGCATCACGCTGGCGCCGTTCGAGGTGGCCGTCTTCCAGGCCGCACCGACGGACGAGGCGATCGGCGGCGGAGACAGCCCGCAGCTGTCGCGCGCCCGCTGGACCGCAACGGCGGACAGCGTCGAGACGGTCGGCGAGAACGGCGCCGCCGCCAATGCCATCGACGGCAACCCCGCCACCATCTGGCACACCCGCTACGTCGGCGGTGTCGCCGCCATGCCGCACCAGATCACCATCGACCTCGGCGGCACCTTCCGCATCGACAAACTCGACTACCTGCCCCGCCAGGACGGTGGCACCAACGGCACCATCGCGGACTACCAGATCCAGACCAGCACCGACGGCACCACCTGGACCCAGATCGCCGCCGGCACCTTCGGCTCCGGCAGCACAGTGAAGTCGGCGGTCTTCGCGCCCACCACGGCCCGGCACGTACGCCTGCGCACCACCCGCGCCGCCAACGGCGCCGGGTACGCCTCCGCCGCCGAGATCAACCTGTACGGCTCGACGGCCTGACCGGTCTCTCTGCCGTTCCGGGGCGACGCTGGTGTCGCCCCGGAACGGCAGGATCGACGGCAACGCGCCCTATCGGGCGAGAACATGGGCGAGGACCGTCACGCCGCCCGTCACGACCAGCGCGCTGCCGGCGGCCAGCAGTGCGGCACCCTCCGGCTGACCCAGTTGGGTGGGCAGTCGGACGGTCCGATACCGACGCCGCGCCAGGACGGCAACCACGACGGCGAGCGGAGCGCAGGCCAGCACAAGTCCCGCCGCGAACGGATGGCGCGGCACCAGTTCCCGTCCGACGGCCACCAGCACGGTGGCCGTCGCCAACGCCGTACGAAGCCACGCCAGCAGGGTGCGTTCGGCCTGTGCTCCCCGGTCGGCGAGCCGTGGTGGCTCAGTCACATCAGCACCACGACATCAGATCAGCACCGACATCAGATCAGCACCACGACGAGGATGGTCAAACCGGCCACGACCGCCCCCGCCGCCGCCACGACCGCGACGGGAGTGGACGGCAACGGCAGTTGGAGCCGCAGCGCCCGTTCGTTGCGGCTCCAACGAGGGAACGCCTCGACGGCCACCCCGACGGCGAGCACCGCCAGCACGGCCGCTGCCCACTGCGAGCCTTCCGCGCCGAAGGCCTTGACCGCCGCGGCGGCCACCATGAGGCCCAGCGCGGTCCGCAGCCACGCGAGGAAGGTGCGCTCGTTGGCGAGGGTGAACCGGGGGTCCGGCTCCGTGCCGACCCCGTAGACGCGGCGTGGCCAGCGACGGTCGGGGCGGCCCGGGCCGGCCGGCGCGGGAGGTGCCTCGTCCGTCACCCGCTGACCGGTGCCGGCGGCTGCCACGGGAGGTCGCCACACTCCCGCTGGACGCGGGCGAGTTCCTCGACGAGCGCCGCCCTGATCCGCGCGTACGCCGGGTCGTCGTAGACGCTGCGCATCTCCCACGGGTCGGCGTGCAGGTCGAACAGCTCCCACTCCGGCTCCTGCGCCGTGGTGGAGGTGCCGGGCAGACCCAGCCCGTCGGCGTAGTAGTAGACCAGTTTGTGGTCGTGGGTGCGTACGCCGTAGTGCGCCCACACGTGGTGCTCATCGTCGTCGTGTTCCCAGTAGCGGTAGTACACCGACTGCCGCCAGTCGTCGACGTCCTCACCGCGCAGCAGCGGTCGCAGTGAGCGTCCCTGCATGCGGGAGTCGGCCGGCACGTCGGCGTAGTCGAGGAACGTCTGGGCGAAGTCGACGTTCATGGCGAGCGCGTTGGTGGTGGAGCCGGCCGGGATCTCCGCCGGGTAGCGGATCAGGAACGGCATCCGCAGCGACTCCTCGTACATGAACCGCTTGTCGTACCAGCCGTGGTCACCGAGGAAGAAGCCCTGGTCGGACGTGTAGACGACGATGGTGTCGTCGGTCAGCCCGTGCTCATCGAGATAGTCGAGCAGGCGGCCGACGTTGTCGTCGACGCTGGCGACGCAGCGCAGATAGTCCTTGATGTAGCGCTGGTAGGTCCAGAGGGCGGCCTCGTCGGGGTCCAGGTGTGGCGGCAGCATCTCCTTGATGTCGTTGGCGGTCAGGTCCCGGTCCACCCGCATCCGGGCGGCCCGGGCGGCGGCGGCGTGCCCCGAGTGGTCGTCGTCGAACGAGCCCGGCACGGCCACGTCGTCGACGTACATGTCGCGGTGCTTGTCGTCGGGCTCCCAGTTGCGGTGTGGCGCCTTGTGGTGCACCAGCAGGCAGAAGGGTCGTTGCGGGTCGCGCTGGTCGAGCCAGTCGACGGCCAGGTCGGTGATGATGTTCGTGCAGTAGCCCGGACGGACCTGCTCGGTGCCGTCCATACCGATGAAGACGGGATCGCGGTACCGCCCCTGGCCGGGCACGACCTCCCAGTAGTCGAACCCCCGGGGGTCGTGCTCCGGGCCGTGCCCGAGGTGCCACTTACCGACCAGGGCCGTCTGGTAACCGGCGCGGCGCAGCAGCTCCGGGAAGACGAGCTGCCTGTTGTCGAACTCGGTCGACAACGTCTGCACGCCGTTGACGTGGTTGTAGGTGCCGGTGAGGATGGTGGCCCGGCTGGGCGCGCACAGCGAGTTGGTGCAGAAGCAGTTCTCCAGGAGAGCACCGCCGGCCGCGATGCGGTCGATGTGCGGCGTCTCGTTGATCTTGCTTCCGTAGGCGCCCACCGCGTGCGCGGCGTGGTCGTCGGCCATGATGAAGACGATGTTGGGCCGCACGTGCTGATCCTTTCTCACGCGACCCGCCTCAGGACGCGTACGCGGCGGCGTCGTAGTAGGTGCTCGGGTCGACAGCGTTCGGCAGCTTCCCCAGGTCCTTGAAGAGGCCGTTGAGGCCGGTGAGCCAACCCGCGACGGTGCCGTCGGTGGACTTGGCGGCGAGCTCGGCGGACGGCAGGAACCGGGCGTTGGCGGCCTCGGCGCGCAGTTGGTCGATCGGGGCCGACTTGAGGAACTTCGCGGTGACCTCGACAGCGCGGTCCAGGTTGGCGGCCCGCTCGTCGTTGGCGGCACGCAGCACCGCGAGCACCTTCTTCACCAGGTCCGGCTTGCCGGTCACCACGTCGTTGCGGCCCACATAGGCGGACGGGAAGCTGATGGCCGGGTAGAAGTCGTCGTTCTTGGCCAGCTCGGTCAGCTTCGGCACCCGCTTGCTGATGGTGCCGATGAGCGGGTACCAGATGCCGGCCGCGTCGATCTGGCCCGACCCGAACGCGGTGACGACAGTGCTCGGGTCCATCGCGACCTTCTGGACGTCGTCGATGGAGAGGCCGGCGCTCCGCAGGGCCAGCCGCACGATCATGTCGCCGGAGGTGCCTTCCGGCACGCCGACCTTCTTGCCCTTGAGCGCGGCCATGTAGGTGATGCCCGGCTGGGCGATGACCCGGTCGGCGAAACCGAGCGAGTTGATGGCGATGACCCGGGCCTTGCCGGAGGCCGGCAGCCACATCGCGCCCGGGCCCAGGTAGCCGAAGTCGAGGTCGCCGGCGCCGAGCGCCTGCACCTGCAGGGGGCCGTTGGTGAAGACCTTGAGGTCCGGCTTGAGTCCGTGTTCGGCCCACAGTTTCCTGTCGTCGGCGATCGCCATGAGGCTCGCGCCGGTGAAGTCGGCGATGTAGCCCAGCTTCACCGGCTCGTTGCCGGAGCCGCCGGTTCCGGACTGGTCGTCGTCGCCGCAGGCGGCGAGGGCTGCGGCGGTGCCGAGGCCGGCGATGCCGGTGAGCAGGGATCGACGGGAGAGAGGGCTCATTGCGATGCACCTTCCTGAGGGGTCTGGTGGTAGACGGCGCGCCAGACCCGATTGCGGATCCGGGAGAATTCCGGTGACAGGCGAACGGCTTCGGTGCGTGGGTACGGCAGGTCGACGTCGATGACCTCGTGCACCCGGCCGGGCCGGGCAGCCATGACGACGACCCGGTTGGCGAGGTAGACGGCCTCGTCGACGTCGTGGGTGATGAACATGACGGTGCGTCGCTCGGAGCCCCAGGTGGCCAGCAGCTGATCCTGCATCTGCACCCGGGTGAGGGCGTCCAGGGCGCCGAAGGGTTCGTCCATGAGCAGGACGCCGGGGTCGACGGCGTACGCGCGTGCGATGGCGCATCGCTGCCGCATACCGCCGGACAGCATCCGGGGCAGCGCGTCGGCGAAGTCGGTGAGGCCCACCAGGTCGATGAAGTGCTGCGCCCGTCGCCGCCGCTCGGCCCGCCCGACCTTGGCGATCTGGAGACCGAACTCGACGTTCTGGCGCACGGTCAGCCAGGGGAACAGCGCGTACTGCTGGAAGATGACGCCGCGTTCCGGGCCGGGCCCACGCACCGGTCGCGAGTCGACGAGCACCTCACCGCCGGTGGGTTCGACCAGGCCGGCCGCGATGTTCAGCAGTGTCGACTTGCCGCAGCCGGACGGGCCGACCACTGTGACGAACTCGCAGTCGGCGATGTCCAGGTCGACGTTCTGCAGCGCGTGGAACGGTTTGCCGCCCACCTCGAACGTGCGGCTGGTGGAGCGGAAGGAGATCTTCTCGGTCATCGACGTTCCTGCCATCCGGTGAGGCGCTTCTCCGCGGTGAGCAGGAGCCGGTCCATGATCAGGCCGAGCACACCGATGGTGATCAGGCCGACGAAGATGCTCGGCAGGTCGTAGTAGATCTGCGCCTGCTGCATGCGGTAGCCGAGGCCCTCCTGCGCGGCGATCAGCTCGGCGGCCACGAGGGTCGCCCACGCCGCGCCGAGGCCGACGCGCATGCCGACCAGGATGAACGGGGTGGACGCGGGGACGATGACCCGGCGGAACACCACGGCGTCGTTGGCGCCGAGCACCCGGGCTGCGTTGATCATGGTGCGTTCGACGCTCACCACGCCCTGGAACGTCGACACGACGCAGGACAGGAACGCGGCCAGGAAGATGACGAAGATCTTCGGCGTCTCCCCAATGCCCATGAGCAGGATGGCCAACGGGATGACGGCCAGGGGCGGGATCGTGCGGAAGAACTGCACGTAGGGCTCGATCAGGCCACGTGCCGTCCGGTACCACCCCATCAGGAAGCCGACCGGAATCGCGAGGGCGGTGCCGAGCGCGAATCCGATGAGCACCCGGCGCAGGCTGGCGAGGCTGTCGTCGAGCAGGGTGCCGTCCATGGCGAGTTCACCGGCGCGGACGGCGACCGCCTGCGGCCCGGGAAGGCCCGACACCCCGACCCGCGCGAGCACGGTCCAGATGCCGATGCCGAGCACGACGGCGATCACGTTCCACGCCAGCAGTGGTACGGCGCGGCGTGGTGGCGACGCCGTGGGGGTGGTCTCCGACCCGCGGGTCCGGGGCGGTTGAACGTCTATCGGCACGGTGGCCCTCCGTAGCCCAGGTCGGATTGGAGCGCGCCTTCCGGGTGGGCGGCGCTCAAGGTAAGGGAATCTTTGGTGACCGGACTAATCATGTCAACCCTTCGGACTAAAATTGCCGAGCTGGCGGCACTGCCTCGATTTATAAGACATCGGATGTCTGGTGACCAGCAACCCTAGGGTGACGGCGCTGCCGTGACAACGCCCCGCCCACCCCGCCGTGGGCGCCTGATATTGTGCGACGCATTGACTAAATTGACGACTCTCGTCAGACTGCGGCGTACCGAGCCACCCCAGCCGCCCGGCGCTCCGGGCGACGGCACAAGGAGTCCCATGTCGATTCCACGCTCCCGCCACAGCACCGGATCGAGACGCCGGCGCATCGCCGCCCCCCTCGCCCTGCTGATCGCCGCGACGCTCGTCGCGCCGGTCACCTCCGGCACGCCGGCCGCGGCCGCCGCCGCGCCGGTGAACCTGGCCCGGACCGGCACCGCCACCGCGTCGAGCGTCGAGCTCGACCGGGCCGACTTCGTCGCCGCCCACGTCAACGACGGCGACCGCAACACCCGGTGGTCGTCGAAGTACCAGGACGCCAACTGGGTGCAGGTACGGCTGGCGACCCCTGCCACTGTCGACCACGTCGTGCTCGCCTGGCCCAACGCGTGCGCCCGTGACTTCACACTGCAGACCTCGACCAACGGCACCACCTGGACGGACGTCGCCCGCGTCCAACGCGACACCTGCCCCCGGACGGACGTCATCGCGGTGAGCTCGGCGCAGCCCGTGTCCCACGTGCGCATGCAGGGGCACCAGCGGTGGGCGGGTTACGGCTACTCCATCTCCGAATTCGAGATCTGGAACGAGACGGCGCCCGCACCCGCGCCCTCGCTGGGCCTGCTGCCCAAACCCGTGTCCATGACGGAGAACGGCGGCACGCCGTACACGCTGAACCGGAACACGCCCATCGTCGCGGTCGGGGTGCAAGCGACCGCGCCCGCGACCTACCTCGCCGGCCTGCTACGACCGGCCACCGGGTACGGCCTGCCGGTGGTCACCCAGAGCAGCGCGCCCGCGCCCATCGTCGTCGAGGTCGGCGCCGGCAAGGGCCCCGCCGGGCAGGCAGCCGAGGGGTACCGCCTCGTCGTCACCACCACGAAGGTCCAGATCAGCGCCGACACGGCGAACGGCGCACTCAACGGCGTGCAGACGCTGCGGCAACTCCTCCCCCAGTGGGTGGAGTCCGACACCGTGGTCGACGCCACGTGGACCGTGCCGGCGGTGACGATCTCCGACTACCCACGCTTCGCCCACCGCGGGATGATGCTCGACGTCGCTCGCAGCTTCTACCCGATGAACGAGATCAAGGCGTACATCGACGGCGCCAGCCAATACAAGATCAATCGCCTGCACCTGCACCTGACCGACGACCAGGGCTGGCGGATCGCCCTCGACAACCCGGCGAGCAACCCGGCGGGCATCGACTACGGCCTGCTCACCACGGTCAGTGGCCGTACCGCCATGACCTACAACGACAGCGGCCAGCTGATGGGCACCGAGCTGGGTGTCACCGGCTTCTACACCAAGGCCGACTACGCCGAGATCGTGCGCTACGCCGGCGTGAACGGCATGACGGTCATCCCGGAGATCGACATGCCGGGGCACACCAACGCGGCGCTGCACGCCATCCCCCAGCTGAACACGACCGGCGCCCAGCCGAAACCGGCCGCCGGACAGCGGACCGCCCCGGCCAACGGCACCGGCAACGTCGGCTACTCGACGTTCGACTCGGCCAGCACGACCACGTACGAGTTCGTCACTCAGGTCCTGACCCAGATCGCCGCCATGACGCCGGGGCCGTACCTGCACATCGGCGGCGACGAGGCCCACGTGACCAGCCACGCGAACTACACCACGATGGTGAACGCCTTCACCTCGACTGTCGCCTCGCTCGGTAAGACGGTGGTCGGCTGGAACGAGTACGCCGGCACGACGCTGCCCCAGAACAGGGCCGTCGTGCAGTACTGGAACGGCGACCGCACCGCGGTGGCCAACGCGGTGACCGGCCGCGGCGCCCAGGTCGTCCTCTCCCCCGCCCCCCACACGTACGTGCCGCAGAAGCAGGACTCCCGTCAGCCGCTCGGTGGCACCTGGGCGTGCGGCGGACCGTGCGGGCTGGACCGGCACTACAACTGGGACCCCGGCACCTTCATCCCGAACATCGCCGAGACCAGCGTGCTCGGGGTCGAATCGGCGCTCTGGGGCGAGTTCATCCGCCGCATCGGTCAGGCGCAGTACTACAGCTTCCCGCGCCTCGTCGCCACCGCCGAGGTCGGATGGACGCCGCAGGCGCAGCGCAGCTACGCCGACTTCACCACCCGCCTGTCGGTGGCCGGAGGCCGGTTGACGGTCCAGGGCATCAACTTCTTCCCCACCGCCGACGTCGCGTGGCGCAAGCAGGCGATCGGTCGTCCGGCCACCGCGGTCGTCGGCGCACCGGCCGGCGCCACCTGGACGGTCACCGCCCCCGGACTCCGGTCCGCCGACCTGGCCACCACGGTCACCTGGAGCGACGGGCGGGTGGAGGCGCTCACACCGACCGCCACGCGCGACCCGAGCATCCCCGCGATGCAGATCAACAGCGCGTTCACCGTGGTGTCCCGACGCACGTTCGGCGCACCGGGGACGTACACCGGGAGACTGTCGGCGCGCTCGGCCGGGGCTTCCCCCGTCGAGGCGGCGCTGACCGTCACGGTCCGAGCACCCTGACCACCGGCCGGCGCCGTCACCTCGCGCTGGTGACGGCGCCGGCCACCGCGCCCGTACGCTGCCGCAACGACATTGGAAACGAGGCATCGGTCATGATGGTCCGGTGATCGAACGCCCGGATGCCATGCAGCGTGTGCGGCTGGCACACACCGAGGTCCTGCTGGCTCAGCTCCGCAGCGCCGGCCCGCTCAGCCGGGCCGAGCTCATCCGGCTGACCGGGCTCTCGCGTACCACGCTGTTCGACATCATCGGCGACCTCATCGCCCGCGGTGTGGTCGTCGAGCGCGAGCCCGCGCTGTCCGGCCACCGGGGCCGGGGCCGGCCGTCCACGACCGTCAGCCTCAACCCGTCCGCCGGCCGGATCGTCGGCATCGACCTCGGCCGGGCGACGATCACCGTCATCGTCGCCACCCTGGGCCACGACATCCTGGCCCGGGGCAGCCGACCCATCACGCTGACGGCGGGGCCGGCCCGACGAGCCAACTCCGCGATCAAGCTGATCGACGACCTCGTGCAGCAGCACGACATCGACCTGCGGGCCCTGGAGGCGATCGGCCTCGGCCTGCCCGGCCTGGTGGCGGGTCGGAGCCGTTCGGCCGGCGACAGCGGCAGCAGCCCCTCGGTGGCCGCGAAGCAGGTCAGCACCCGAATTCAGGACCGGTACGGCGTCGCCGTCGTCACCGACAACAACTCCCGACTGGCCGCGCTGGCCGAAGGCACCTGGGGGGCGACCCGTGACGTACGGGACGCCATCTACGTCCGGTGGAGTGACGGCGTGGGCGGCGGGCTCATCGTCGACGGCCGGCTCGCCCGAGGCGCGCACGGCGCGGCCGGCGAGATCGGTCACGTCAGCGTCGAGCCCGACGGCGACCCCTGTCCGTGCGGCGGCCGCGGCTGCCTTGAGCTGCTGATCCGCCCGTCGGCGCTGATCGAGCAGTGCGCCCGGCGCGGTGTCACAGTCGCGGACCCGGCCGACCTGGTCGCGCGGGCAATCGCCGGCGAGCCGATCGTCTCCGACGTGGTGCGGCACGCCGCGACGCTGCTCGGCCGGGTCCTGTCGGGAATGGTGGTGCAGTTGGACCCGGGCAAGGTGGCCATCGGTGGCACCCTCGCCCATGCCGGTGAAGCGGTGCTCGAACCGGTCCGGACGGCCATCGGTCAGCTGGCGATCCCCGGACACACCCGCCGCCTGGACGTCGTGACGGCCCAGTTCGGCGACGAGGGCGGCGCCCTGGGCGCCGTCGCGGCCGCCCTGCGGCTCAACATGTCCGACCCGCTGCCGGCCCTCCCCACGACATAGAACCAGCGCGGCGGCCGGCCGGCTACGGCGTCGCGGGCAGGAGCGTGAGCAGTCGTTCGACAACCCCGGTCACCGCGTCCCGTCCCGCTGCGAGGTAGCGGCGCGGGTCTCGGGACTGCGGCAGGGCCTCACGGACCGCGTCGGTGAACGCCACGTTGAGGGCCGTACCGACGTTGATCTTCACCATGCCATGACCGACCGCGGCGCGGATCTGGTCCAGCGGCACCCCGGAGGAACCGTGCAGGACCAGGGGCACGGGTACGGCTTCGCGGATGGCGGCCACCAGGTCGAGATCCAACGAGGCGGTGCGGTCGGCCATCGCGTGCGAGCTGCCCACCGCGACTGCGAGAGCGTCGACGCCGGTCTCGGCCACGTACCGGGCGGCCTCGGACGGGTCGGTGCGGACGCCGGCGGTGTGGGCGCTCGCCGGAGCGTCCGGCTTACCGCCGACGTAGCCGAGTTCGGCCTCCACCCACAGCCGGTGGTCGTGCGCCCACTCGGTCGCCTTGCGGGTGGTCGCCACGTTGGCGGCGTATGCCAGCGCGGACCCGTCGACCATCACGGAGCTGAAGCCCGAGTCGGGAGCCTGCTCCAGCAGACCGATGTCGTCGACGTGGTCCAGGTGCAGCGACAGGGTCGCGCTGGACCTCCAGGCGACCTCGGCCGTCGCCGCTGCGATGGCCGACAGGCCCGAGTGGTAGCGCGCCGCGTTCTGGCTGATCTGCAGGATCGCCGGCCGGCCGGCACGCTCCGCCGCGGCGGCGATCGCCTGGGCGTACTCGATCGTGATCACGTTGAACGCGAGCACGCCGGTGCCGGCGGCCCGGGCCGCCGCCACCAGGTCGGCGGTGGGCACGAGGGTCATCAGTGGTCCTCAGGCAACCGGCGCGGTCAGGACGACGGACCGGGTGAGCAGCCGGGGCTGGTCCGGGTGCAGGCCACGACGGTTCGCGAGCTCGACCGCGAGCCGCTGCGCGGTGGTGAGGTGCGCCATGGCGTCGACGTCCTCGTGCACGACGATCGCGCCCGTGGCGGCCAGATCGTCGCGGAGGCCGGGCACCACCGGCCCGAAGATCCAGACCACGGACCGGTGGTCCACCACGCTGATCGGGCCGTGCCGGAACTCCATCGCCGGGTACGACTCGGCCCACATCTGTGCGGCCTCCCGCAGCTTGAGGGCCGCCTCGTGCGCCAACCCCACGGTCCAGCCGGTGCCGAGGAAGGTGAACTGGCTCCGACCGACGACGTCCGGGTCGACCGGCGTGTTCAGCTGGGCCCGCGCCTGTTCGATCGGCTCGGTCAGGTCCTCTCCGAGGCCGGCGCGCCAAGCGGCGAGCGCGGTCGTGGCGAAGCGGGTCTGCACCACCGACTGTTCGTCGGCGAAGTCGAGGACGACGCAGTCACTCACGAGCCGGCTCACCGGCCGGTCGGCATCGGTCGTGATCACGGTCGAGCGACTGCCGCGCGGCAGCTGCTCAAGGAGCCGGATCACCTCGGTGGTGGTGCCGGAGCGGGTGATGGCGACGACGCGGTCGTACCGCCGCCCGGAGGGAAACTCCGAGGCGGCGAAGGCGTCGGTCTCCCCCTGGCCCGCCGACTCGCGCAGCGTCGCGAAACTCTGCGCCATGAAGTACGACGTGCCGCAGCCGACGACGGCGACGCGCTCACCGGGCTGGGGCAGCGCCCGCGCCACGCCCGGCTGGGCGACCAGGTCCGCGGCGCGACGCCACGTCTCGGGTTGGGAGGCTATCTCGGAGGCGACGTGCGACACGGTTCCTGCTCTCTGTCGGTGCGGTCTTCTTCCAGCTTTTCCACTGTGGTTCCGGGCAGCAGCCGGGAAGCCACGTCGTCGTCGTACTCGCCCGCCCACGGGCAGGCGACGGCTGCCGCCGAGACGGCCGCGCCCTGGGCGAGGACATCCCGCCAGGGCGCGCGGGTGAGGAGCCCGTACGCGAGCACGGCCGCGAGGGCATCGCCGGCGCCGGTCGGGTTACCGGGCACCCGTTCGGGCGCACGCACGCTGTAGGCGGCCCCGCCGGTGACCGCCACGAATCCGTCCGCGCCGCGGGACACCACGCCGGCGGTGGCGCCAGTTTGGACGAGCCGGTGCGCCACCGCCACGGCGTCCTCGCGGGTGCGTACCGAGCGGCCGAGCAGGTCCGCCGCCTCGTGGGCGTTCGGTTTCGCCAACGCCGGTCCAGCGGCCAGGGCATGCCGCAATGCCGGGCCGTCGGCGTCCACGATGGTCTCGGCCCCGGCGGCTCGCGCGATGGTGACGAGATCGGCGTACGCGGTCTCGGGTACGCCCGGCGGCCGGCTGCCGGACAGCACCACCACCCGCGCGGCCCGCACCCGCTCGGCGAACGCGTCCCGGAACGCCGCCCACTGCGCCCCGGTGACGTGCGGGCCAGGTTCGTTGAGGACGGTCGCCGTGCCCTGCGCGAGGACCGTCACCGTCCGACGGGTCTCCGCGCTGAGGCGGGTGAACTGCGCCGGCACGCCGGCCGCCGCCAGTTCCGCTTCGATGTGCTCGCCGGAGGCACCGCCGAGCAGACCCAGGACCACTGTCTCGGCGCCCAGTTGACGCAGCACCCGGGCGACGTTCAGACCCTTGCCCCCGGCACGGGCGACCACGCCGGTGACCCGGTGCGACGTATCCGGGACCAGTTGGGGAACGGTGTAGGTGATGTCCAGGGCCGGATTGAGCGCCACCGAGATGATCAGGTCACCCCGACCGGGGGCCCGGGGCGGGTCTTCGATCGTCATCTGGCCGCCTCCTCCGGCGGATGCCGGCTACACGAGCACGCATGATCTTTCGTGACATCCGAGTGCCTGCATCAATCAGGATGTTGCAGACCCTAGGATCTGACCCTACTGCCGTCAAGGTCTCCCAACCCGCCTGGGGCCGGTGTACACCGTTGGGTCGCCCCACGGGCGCGAGGATCAGCGAGGAGTGGTGAGGCGTCGAAGTCGGTTGGCGAGCTGCCACGCGGACGACACGAATATTGCAGAAAGTTGCACAGATCTCACACCTCAGACGACAGCACGACGGCCCAACCGGGCGTCGGGGCGCCCTTGACGAGTATCGATAAGGCTCGTAAGTTCGTCCGACATCTGACGTAGGACAATCCCCCCGCTGTCCGAAGGACAACCATGACCACAGGAATCTCCCGCCGCGCGGTCGCTGTGGCGGGTGCCGCCGGTGCCCTCGCCGCCGTCGCGCCGCCCGGTCGGGCCGACGCCGCGATCGTTTCGACGTCCCTCCCGGTCCTCGGCGTCACCGACGACTGGAACGCCGTCCTCGCCCGCACGCCCCAGGTGCAGCTCACACCCGGTGCCACATACACCCTTACCGCTCCTGTCGCGCTCCCCGATCGCTGCGTCATCGTCGGCAACGGCGCGACGGTCACCGTCGCCAACGATCAGTCCGGCGCCCTGTCCATCGCGGGTCGCAGCAGTGTCACCATCAGCGGAGTCCACTTCCTCGGACGCCAGGCCAGCCCGGTCGACTCAGCACCGCAGTTCGCGCACGTCGGCATACGGATCAGCCGCAGTACCGGCGTCCGGATCCTGGACTGCGACTTCACGAACTGGCGCGGCGCCGGCCTGGCGGTCACCGGGTCGACGGCGGACGACTACTTCGGCTACCGGCTCAAGGTGAGCGGCAATGCCTTCCACCGCTGCTACTTCGGTGTCTCGATGGCGGACCGCAGCGAATACTCGCAGTTGACCGCGAACAGCTTCACGTCGTGCCGACTCGCCATCTGGAACTCGTCCGGGAACTGGACGATCAACGGCAACGTCGTCGTCGGTTGCTACGGCGCCTACTACTCGTTTGCCCAGACCAGCCCATACGGCGCTCTCACCAGCGACAACTGGGGGCACGGCAGCCTGACCGGCAACACCGTCAACCACTCCAACGGCGGCGTGCCCGTGCGGTGGAGCACGGCGTTGGCCTTTCCGATCGGCGGGGTCGACCGCAATCCCGGCACCGGCGTCGTCGTCGACGGCGTCCTGCCGCCGACCTTCACCGGCAACACCCTCTGGTACAGCGACATCCGCGCCACGAACCTGCTGGGCACCCGCTGGATGCTGTCCGGCTGCACCCTGTCCAATCTCGCCGTCAGTTGCACCGGCTCCGTCCCGGTGCACCTGGTGGGCACGCAGGCCAACAGCGGCAACCTGCCCCTGTTGCAGGGCAACGTCAAAGATCTTCTGCCGCTCTGAGCGTCACCCGACCGGAGGTAGGCGACAGTGTTCCCATCCCGCAAACAGCGTCTTCTTTTCGTACTCGCCGCCCTGCTGGCCGGCGCGGGGCTCCAGGTTCCGTCGGCTGCGCACGCGGCCAACCCGGCACCGCAGGTCGCGCCGAGCGTCCGGGAATGGACCGGCGGCACCGGCGTCTACACGTTGACCGCCACCTCCCGGATCCTGGTGGACCCCGCCCACACCGCCCAGTTGTCGACGGCCGCGACCGCGTTGCGCGTCGACCTCGGCGCGATCAGCGGTGTCGACGTACCTGTCATCTCGTCGGCGGCGCCCGCGACCGGCGACATCCTGCTCACCCTCAGCACGACGGACGCCGGCATCGGCGACCAGGGATACCTGCTGACCGCCGGCCCGAACGTCGTGGTCCGAGGAAACGCGGCGGCCGGCGTGTACTACGGCACCCAGACGCTCCTGCAGATGATCAAGCAGAGCTCGACGGCGACCACAGTGCCGGCGGGAACGATCCGGGACTTCCCGCAGTACCGGGAGCGCGGGTTGATGCTCGACGTCGGCCGGCACTTCTACGAGATGGACTATCTCGAGAGCCTGCTGCGCCGTATGGCGTGGCTGCGCCTGAACACGCTGCGCATGCACTTCACCGAATGGAACGGCTTCCGGCTCCGCAGCGACCGGTACCCCGGTCTGGCCTCTGCCCAGTCCTACAGCAAGGCCGACCTGCGCCGGATGCAGGATGTCGCCAAGCGGTACCACGTCACCATCGTTCCCGAGATCGACCTGCCCGGGCATGCCACCACGATGACGACGTACGACCCGACGACGCGGTTCACCTGCCCGTCGATGGACTACGCGCCCTGGCCCGGCGGATCGAACGGCGGTTGGACGCTCAACCTGACCAAGGACTCCGCCCGGACGTTCGCCATGAACCTGCTGTCGGAGTTCGTGCCGCTCTTCGACGGCCCCTACTTCCACATCGGCGGCGACGAATACCAGAACGACGCCGCCAAGAACAGCTGCCCCGAGCTGGTCAGCTACGCACAGGCACGCGGCTTCCCCTACACCGGCGACGTCTTCACCGAGTTCATGAACCTGATGAACGACAAGGTGCGGTCGTACGGCAAGACAGCCCAGCTCTGGAACTGGTGGGAGACGAACGGCCAGCAGACCAGCATCAAGCCGTCGACCAGCATCGTCCTCACGCCGTACACCGGGTCGCTGAACTACTTCTACAACCTGGGCTACACGGTCGTCGGCGTTCCGGAGAGCACCCTGTACGTGACTCCCGGCCTGAACCTCTACGTCAACACCAAGAACGTGTACGAGAGCTGGACTCCGGACACGAACGCGAAGGTCAACGGCTACAAAATCGCGCGCTGGTCGGATGCTGTGGAACACCAGACGGACGAGTGGTTCGACCAGTACGCGAAGCGGCCGACGGAGGTCCTCGCCGAGCGTCTGTGGGGTGGCCCGCGGTCGAGCACCGCGGAGGCGTTCTTCACCCGCGTGGACGCGATCGGGGACGCTCCGGGCGTGCCGAGCGTGGTCCAGGTCAACGACAACACCACGGGAACCGGCGACAACCAGTTCAGCTACTCGGGCACCTGGCAGTACGGGACCAACGGCGCCCGCCAGTTCCAGGGCGACGACCACTACAGCAGCACGCTCGACAGCGCGTACCAGGTCCGGTTCACCGGAAACAAGGTCAAGCTCTTCGCCGCCAGGGCGGCGAATCACGGGCGGGCCGGCGTCTCGATCGACGGTGGCCCGGAGACGGTGGTCGACCTGTACTCCCCCACGCGGGTGGACCAGGCGATGGTCTTCACCAGTGGACTGCTCGCCCAGGGCTCGCACGTCCTGCGGGTGCGGGTGCTGAACAGCAGGAACGCCAGTTCGTCCGGCACCGCGGTCACGGCGGACAAGGTCGAGGTGTCCCGGGCGGCGACGCCGGCCGCCGCGTTCGACCCGTCGACCGAGTACCGGGTCGTCAACCGCAACAGCGTCAAGGTGCTTGAGGTGCCGGTCGGCAGCGGGGACGGCGGTGGCGCCATCCAGTGGTCGAGCAACGGTGCGGCGCACCAACGGTGGACTCTCGTCGAGGCCGGCGGCGGCTACCACCGCATCGTCAACCGCAGCAGCGGCAAGGTGTTGGACGTGTCCGGCTCATCCACCGCCGACGGAGCGCGCGTCGTGCAGTGGACGAGCCACGGCGGCGCGAACCAGCTGTGGAGCGTCATCCCGGCCGGCACGCACTACAAGATCATCAACAGGAACTCCGGCAAGGCGCTCACCGTGGCGAATGCCGCGACCAACGACGGTGCCGCCGTCGTCCAGTCGACCTACCGCGGAGGTACCGAACAGCAATGGACCATCACCCGATGAACGGCCGTTCGACGGCGCGTCCGGGCCTGGCCGCCCGGGCCGGAACCGCCGCCGCAGTCGCGGTGGCGCTTCTGCTGAGCCTGCTGATGCCGGCGTCCGTCGGACACGCGGCAACGGCGACGCTGAACTATCCGGTCAACCAGGCGTTCAACGGCAGCAGCACCTTCCTCGACAGGTCGGCCGACCTGTCCGGCGTTGCGAACCTGACCCAGGGGGCGATCGCCGTCCGGTTCCGGTCCACGAGCACCGCCGTCGCGAAGAGCTTCTTCAGCGCGTCGCACACCGCCGACGACTCCAGCAACCTGTCGTTCTCCCTCAACGGCGGCTCCGTGTACTTCGAGAACCGGGAGAACGGGGCGTACGCCACCCAGGTGACGTCCACCGGCGGCCCCTACAACGACGGCGTCTGGCACACCGCCATCCTGACCGTCGGAGCCGAGGGCACCCGGCTCCACGTCGACGGGACGCTACGCGCCACACACCCCTCCACCCGGTTCTTCTCGAACGTCCGCGACCTCAACGGCATGTGGATCGGCCGCAACGTCGACGCGCAGGGCGCCCAGTGGCACTACAGCGGTGACCTCGACTACGTGCGCGTCTACGGCACCGTCCTCTCGGCGGGTGAGATCAGTGATCTCAGCATGCGTATCGACTACACGATCCCGTTCCTGGACCTGAAGGACGACACACGCCGTCAGGTGCTCACCGACCGCCAGGCCGGGCAGTACCTCGGGCACCCCGACACCGTCCTGCTCGACGACGGACGCACGATGTTCGCCGTCTATCCCATGGGCCACGGCACCGGCCAGATCATCCTGAAGCGCAGCGACGACGGTGGCCGCACCTGGACGGGTCGGCTCCCCACGCCCGCGAGCTGGGCCACCAGCAAGGAGACACCCACCCTCTACAAGGTGGTGAAGCCGAACGGCACGACCCGCTTGCTGCTGGTCAGCGGACTTCCGGCGAGCCCGGGCGGGTTCAAGACCGCGTACTCCGACGACAGCGGCCGGTCGTGGTCTGAGTTCACCCATCACTTCGCCGACGCCGGTTTCAGCGGCTTCGTGGCCCACGCCACCCTGGTCCGCCTCAAGAAGGCCGACGGGTCCTGGGACTTCCGGTACATGGGCGTCTTCCACGACGGCGGATACAACAACTGGAAGACCTACCTGACCTTCGACGCCGCCGGCAACGCCGTCTGGAGCACGCCGGCCCGGCTCCTCGCCGCGCACAACACCATCGAGAAGTACGCCGGCCTCTGCGAGATCGAGATCATCCGCTCGCCGAACGGTCGTCAGCTCGCGCTGCTCGCCCGAGCGCAGAACAAGCGCACGAACGCCATGGTCGCTTTCTCCGACGACGAGGGAAACACCTGGACCGAGCCGCGCGAGATGCAGGGCGCCCTCATGGGCGAGCGCCACGCCGCGACGTACGACCCGGCCACCGGTCGGCTCGTCATCACCTTCCGCGACATCATCCGCAACAGCGTGAGCAACACCGGGGCGTGGGTGGCCGGCGACTGGGTGGCCTGGGTCGGCACGTACGACGACCTGGTCAACTCCCGCGAGGGGCAGTACCGCGTCCGGCTGCTGGAGGACTTCACGCCCTCGGTCAAGAGCGGCGACACCGGCTACGCCGGCAACGTGGTGCTGCCCGACGGCACGTTCGTGCTCACGTCGTACGGATACTTCGACCCGCTCGACACGAGCTACCCGTACATCATGACCACCCGGTTCAGCCTCAAGGAACTCGACGCCCTGAGCGGCTCGTTCGACCCGAACGCGAACTACACGTTCACCAACCGGGCCAGTGGAAAGGTCCTGGAGGTCGCGGTCGCCGCGCCGGGGGACGGTGGCGACGCGGTGCAGTGGGCCGACAACGGTGCCCTGCACCAGAAGTGGTCGATCGTTCCCGTCGGGGACGGGTACCACCGCATCGTCAACCGCCGTAGTGGCCGCGCCCTCGACGTGGCCGGCAACTCGACCGCGGACGGCGCCGACGTCATCCAGTGGACGTACACGGGTGCGGCCAACCAGCAGTGGCGCATCACGCGGGTCGGCACCCACTTCACCATCACGAACCGCAACAGTGGTCGAGCGCTCGATCTCGACGGAACGATCACGGACAACGGCGCGGACGTCATCCAGCGGACCGCCACCGGTGCGACCCGCCAGCAGTGGTCATTGTCCTAGTCCCGTTTTCGGTCCCGGTTCTGACCGTGGCCAGTCGGACAGGGCGGCAACCCTGTCCGACTGGCCACGCGGGGATCAGCTCCCCGACGTCACCGGGGTTCCGGTGATCGCCAGGTCGGCCATCGTCGTCCAGGGACCCCGGGCGCCAGCCTCGCTCAGTGCCCGCAGCCGCACGTACCGGCCGCTGCGGAAAGCGCCGAACGGCACCACCTTCTGCGTCGACGTGTCGGCGAACGTCCCCGACGCCACCGGGGTGCCCCAGTTGCTCGGGCTGTCCGAGACGTACACCTCGTAGCGGCCGATCCGGCCGTTCACTCCCCCGTCCTGCCGTGGCAGGTACCGCAGCCCATCCATCCGGTACGTGGCACCCAGATCGATCTGGATCTCGTGCGGCAGGGGTGCGGCCGTCGACGACCAGGCGGTGTGCCAGAAGGTGGCCGGGTTACCGTCGAAGGCGTTGGTGGCAGCGCCGTTCTCCGCGCTGGTCTCCTCGCTGTCGGCGTACACGAGGCGCCAGCCGTCCCTCGGGATCGGCGGCGGCGTCGTACTGGTGCCGGCGACCGGCAGCACGGCGCCGTCGATCCGGGTCTGGAACGCGGTGTTCCGCGCACCGGCCTTGATCCACAGAACTCCGTCCGCGTAGAACCATCCGCTGCTGGCCGAGTCGTAGGCGGCGCGCGTGCTCAGCGGCGGCAGCGTCCGGCCGGCGACCGTGACCGCCTGCGGAGCACCCGCCAGGTGCACGCTGAACTCGTAGGACCGCGACGACGGCTTGCCGGCGTACGTGCCGGTGGAGGCGCCCACGTCCACGGTGACCGTTCCGGTGCCGGACGTCGGCGCCGTCATCTGGACCTGCTGGGTGGCATAGGCCCCGGTCCGGTACGCGCGGGTGATGCCGTCGTCCTCGTAGAGGGTGAAGCTCGACGCGCCGCGCGGATACAGGTCGTAGGTGAGTGTGGAGACCGGTTTCTCGCCGGTGTAATTCATCTGCGGCCACATCGGCACGATGGAACCGCCCTTGACGAACAGGGGCAGCCGGTCGAGCGGTGCGGCGTACCCGTTCAACGTGAGTGGCCCCTGGTACACCCGCCCGGTCCAGTAGTCGGTCCAGGTGCCGGCCGGCAGGTAGATGCCGTCGCGCAACTCGGTGTCGGAGACCACCGGCGCCACGAGGAAGGCGTCGCCCGCCATGAACTCCCCGGCGGTGGCGTTGCCGCGGGCGACCGGGTCGTTGGGATACTCCAGCACCAGGGCCCGGGTCGCCGGCACGCCGGTCACGCTGGCCACGCGGCTCATCGTGTAGTGGTACGGCATCAGCCGCATCTTGAGCTGGAGGTACCTGCGGTTGATCGACAGGTACGGCTCGGCATAGCGCCATGGCTGCTTGTCCTGGTAGCCGGGCGCCGGGTTGGTCGCGCCCCAGCCGGACATCGTCATGAAGGCCGGCGTGAACGACTTCCACTGCAGGTCCCGCACGTAGGTGTTCGGGCTGCCGCCGAAGATTCCGTCGACGTCGCCGGTGGCGTAGTTGAAGCCGGACAGCCCCGCGCCGGCTACGGCCGGCACGGTCCACCGCATGTCGTCCCACCGGCCGTACGTGTCACCGGTCCAGACAACGGCGTTGCGCTGGCTACCGGCCCAGCCGTCGACGGTCCACACGTAGCGGCGCGCGTCGGAGTTCCGCTCGATGCCGTCCACCGCCTGTTGCACACCACGGAACGCGTCGCGGTATCCGCCGCCCACCCAGGCGACGTCGGTCTTCACGCCGCGCGAGCCGGCGGTGCCGACCTCCGAGTCGATGGACCCGAGCCCGGTGGATGTCCACAGACCGGTCTGGAAGCCGAGTGCCTTGGCGCCCGCCACTGTCGACGGCAGGTCGGTGTAGCCGCAGCCGTACCCGTCGTTGGGCAGGAACCACCCGGACGGCATGTTCTTGGCCCGGGCTTCCCGCGCGTATGCCAGCACGTCGGGAGTCCGCTGGTGCCCGGCCCGGTTGTGGTCGCCCTGGTAGGTGGGGTTGGACGCGTTGAAGCAGTCGGCGTTGCCGAGTTCGAGGCCCCACATCGGGCTCAGGAACGGCTTGCCGGTCACGTCGGTGTACGCGCCGAGCACCGCCTTGAGCGAATCACCCACGAAGTAGTACGCGTCGAAGCGTTCCTCGTTGTGGGTGGTGGTCACCGGTGCGGTGAAGCCGTAGGAGCCGGCTGCCCAGGTGTTGCGCAGGACGCCGTAGCCGTTGGTGGACAGGTAGAAGGGCGCCGGGCTGGCGTTCGTGTTCTCCCGCCACTGGTTGTCCACGGCGATGGGCACCGTCTTGTCGCGGAGCGCCCACTCGCCCAGCCGAAGGCCGGTGCCGTAGAACTGCTCGTCCGCGTCGCGTACCAGCCGCTGCGTGGTACGGCCGGCGGACCAGTCCAGCGGTTGTGCCTCCCGCCAGACCGGCCGCCCGTCCGGGCGGAGGACCTGCATGGTCAGGGGGTTCTTGTTGATCCGGATGACCACGGCCGCGGTGGTGATGCGGAAGGCGGTGCCGTCGTCGGTCACCGTGCTGGCGACCCCGCCGAAGTCGGTCCGTACGGTGATCTCGTTCGCCGCCGGCTCGGTGAACGAGCCGTTGGGTGCCGCCCAGACGCGGAAGATGTCCGCGCGTGTCAGCGTCAGCCGGATGCGGGCGGCCGTGTTGGTGGCGATGGTGTACGTGTTCCCGGCCCGCGTGAGGCCGGTGGCGCTTCCCGGTGTGCCGGCATGAGCGGGTACGGCTTGCAGCATCGCGGCGAGCAGGATGAGGGCCACCACGGCGGCCCGGACGGCGGTGCGGGGGCGGCGGAACGCGGGCAGCGATGACCAGATCATCGATTTCTCCCGGTGTGGTGAGGGGTCGACGCGGCTCCAGACATTCACGAGGGCCGATAAGCAGGGATGCTGCACCCACTTGACTCAAGATGCAAGAAATCGGCGACGATTTCGCATCGAGTTCCATCTTTGCCGTCGGGCGACGCTCGTCAGACCCGCACCACCTTCACCCCGGCCTGCTCGACGAGGCTCACCTGCTCCGGATCCGCCGCCCTGTCCGTGATCAGGGTGTCGATGTTGCCCAACGGACAGATCCGGTTGAAGCTCCGGCGGCCCAGCTTCGAGGCGTCCGCCACCACGATCGTCCGCGCGGCGCTGGTCACCATGACGTGGTTGACCGCCGCCTCGCCGTCGTTGTGCGCGCTGGCGCCGTGCTGGTGGTCGATCGCGTCCACCCCCAGCACGACCACGTCCAGCGCCACGGACGCGAGCATCGTCTCCGCGATACGGCCGACCAGCTCGTACGACTGCGGCCGGGCCGTCCCACCGGTGAGCACCACCCGGATGTGCGGCCGCACGATGAGTTCGTGGGCGATGTTCAGCGCGTTGGTCACCACCGTGTTCGTCGTCGTCTGCCCGTTCGGGTCGGTGCGCAGCGCGAGAGCCCGGCCCACCTCGGTCGTCGTGGTGCCCCCGTTGAGCCCCACCGTGCTCCCCGGCGGAACCAGTGCGACGGCTGCCGCGGCGATGCGCTGCTTCTCCGATGCCTGCCGGACCGCCTTGTAGCGCAGCGGCAGGTCGTAGGACACGTTCGTGACGACCACGCCGCCCCGGGTACGCGTCACCAACTGCTGCGTGGCGAGCTCGTCGAAGTCACGTCGGACGGTCGCCGTGCTCACACCCAGCTCGCGGGCGGTGGACTCGATGTCGAGCTGACCCTCGACCGCGACCATCTCCAGGAGCCGGTGCCACCGCTCGCGCTGGTTCACGTCTCACTCCGGTCGCTCGGCCCGCCCATGCGCCCATCCTTGCATCCCTGATGCAAAGTTCCGTACCGCACCACGGCGGAGCGGGCCCGGGAGCGCGGGGTGGACACCGCGTCTTGAGCCGTGCCGGTGAGGGCCGGTAGGTGACCTCTGCGGTCGCCGCACCGCAGCCGGTCGCCCGCCCGGCCCTCACCGTCCCGGCCGGACCGCTGGTCCGGCCGGTGTCATGTCGCCCCGGGCATCAGCTCGGGGTGAGCCGCCAGTGCTGGGAGGCGCTGCCGGTGTCGCTCTGCTGCACGATGGCGGCACCGTCGGTGGTCGCCCCGCCGGCCACGGCGAGGACCTTGCCGGTCTGCACGTTGACGAGTTTCACGAAGTCACCGGAGGCGGTGACGACCCGCCACTGCTGGTTGCCGCCGCCGGTCGCGGTCCACTGGATGACCCGCGCCCCCTCCGCCGTGGAGCCGGCCTCGACGTCCGCCAGCAGCCCGGAGTTGACGCTGGTCATCGTGGTGACGCCACCCACCGCGCCAGCCATCAACCACGCCTGGTTGGTCCCGCCGTTGGGTGTCCACTGGATCAACTGCACGCCGGTGACCCGGGACAGGTCCGGCACGTCGAGGGCCTTGCCGCTGGCCCGGTTGACCACCGTGTGGCGGACGGCGCCCGACTGGCCGCTCAGTGTGGCCTCGAAGGAGATCGGCTGCGCCTGCACCTGGTGCAGGTCGAAGACGACGATCTCGTTGGCCCCCACCCGCAGCCACGGCGCCGGGCAGTAGAGCCGCTGCTGTGGCCCCACCTTCCAGTAGCGGCCGAGGTTACGACCATTGACCCAGACCACGCCCTTGGTCCACCGGGACATGTCGAGGTACGTGTCGCCGGTCTGGGTGAGATTCACCGTGGCCTTGAAGAAGATGCCGGGCCGCGAGCTGTTGGTGATCACCGGACGGAGGCCGGCCACGAACGCCTCGTCGACGGGCAGCAGGTGGGTCTGCCAGTTGGTCAGCGTGCCGGTGAGGGTGCCCGCGTCGACGAGCGACACCCGTTCCGTGATGCCCTTGCGGTCGACCAGGGCCTGACCGAAGTTGTTGCGGCCCATGCCCTCCACCAGGATGTCGAGCGTGGGACTGCCACTGGCCGAGGTCTTCAACGCCAGCGGCGCGTCCTGCACGGTCACCCCGAGCGGGGTCGTGTAGGCCGCCGGGAGGTTGCTCCGGGACAGACCGCCCTGGTAGACGCCGTCGAGGAACACCGTCGCGTAGTCGCGCACCGACCTGATGTCCAGCGTCGCCCGGGTGTAGCCGGGCAGGACCCGGCGGTACAGCATGAAGCCGGAGTTCTGGCCGTACATCTCCATCGGTTGGGGGTTCGTCTGCGTCGACAGCGCGGCGGGCAGGTTGTCCCACAGCGAGGCGTACGGCGTCGGCACCACCGCCTGACCGCCGGTACGCACGATGGTGGGGTTCGGCGCGGGCACGGCCGGCAGCGTCACCCCGAGGGCCGTGCCGATGATCTCGCGGTAGGTGGGGTACAGCCGCGACGGGCCGCCCTGTTCGTTGATCGGCGCGCCGTAGTCGTAGCTGGTGATGTCCGCCTGGTAGCCGGTCCCGTTGTCGGCGGCGTTCGCGCCTGCGGAGTACCCGAAGTTCGTTCCGCCGTGGATCATGTAGAGGTTGAACGACAGCCTGCCGGCCATCAGGCCCCGCAACTGGGTGGAGATGTCGGTGTTCGACCCGGCGAAGCCACCGTCGCTCCAGTGCGTCAACCAGCCCGTGTAGAGCTCGCCGGACATGGCCGGGACGGTCGGGAAGGACTGCCGGGCTGCGGCGATGGCCGCCGCGTCACCACCGCTGAGTGCGATCGCACCGCCGGTCACGACCGTTCGGTTGCCCTGCACCTGGCCGAGCCCGTCCTCGGTGTAGAACGGCCCGGTGATCCCGGCGGCCAGCCACAGTTGCCGCAGTTCCTCGAGATAGACGGCGTCGCTGCCGTACGACCCGTACTCGTTCTCGATCTGGACCATCAGGATCGGCCCACCGTTGGCCACCATGAGCGGCCTGACCTGCGCGGCGAGCGCGTTGACGTAGCGCGTGACGGCCGCCATGTAGTTGGGGTCGGAGGCGGTGCGGACCCGCAACCTGATGTTCGGGTTGCGCAGCAGGTACGGCGGCAGACCACCGAGGTCCCACTCGGCGCAGACGTAGGGGCCGGGACGCAGCAGCACGTACATGCCCTCGGCCTGACACAGCCGGATGAAGCCGGCGATGTCCCGCCGGTCGGTGGTGAAGTCGAAGACGCCCGGCCGTTCCTCGATGTGGTTCCACATCACGTAGATGGCGATCGTGTTCATGCCCATCGCCTTGGCCATCTGGATCCGGTGGCGCCAGTACTGCACCGGGATGCGGGACGGGTGCATCTCCCCGCTGCGGATCTGGAACGGCTGACCGTTGAGCAGGAAGTTGCTGCCATCGGCGGAGAACCCGAAGGTCTGTGCCGCGGCCGCAGCACTGGCCGGGCCGCCCGACGCCAGCATCGCCGCGAACGGACTGAGCACACCCAGGGTGAGGAGTTGGCGCCGTTGCATGGTGTCTCCTTCGGACAGGCATCGTCGGCACGCAGGCGGCGGCCGAGGGCCGGGACGGGCCTGGTCGCCAGCGCGTCGACAATGATCGATGTAGAGCGAGCCTGCCAGACGCTGCAACAAGATGTAAATATCTACGCGGGTTTTGCATCTTCGATCATCTATGCCGGCAACTGAGCCCTGCACACCCGCACCTGGCAGCGGTCTCGGCACCCGAGCGTCGATCTATTGACGAGCCCGCCCGGCGCCCCTTAGCGTCTTGGACGTCAGATATCCGACGTCTTATGGCTAAGTTCTCCGTTCATCACCCCCGTCCCCGGAAGGACATCCCCCGTGTCTCCTGTCCGAGCACTACCGCGCCGAGTGATAGCGGTCGTCGCCGCCGTCCTCGGCGTGGCCGCGATCCTGCCCGCCACGCCAGCTCACGCCGCCCCCGCCGGTGTGAGCGCGACGGCCAGCGCCGACTGCACGACCGGCCGGCTCAACCTGCGGCTCACCAACGGCAGCAGCACCTCGCAGACCTTCACCGTCACCTGGCCGGGCCGCACCAACTCCCCCTGGACCCGCACGGTCGCCGCCGGCAGCAGCAGTAACGAGCTGTACTGGACACTGCCGGCGGGCACGGCGTACACGCTGCGCACGACCACGCCGACCGGACTGGACGACACCTCCGCCGGCATCTTCCACTGCGGCACCGGCATGTCCGCGGTCGCCAGCTACGACTGCACGGCCGGCCGGCTCCAGCTCGCGGTCGAGAACCGCACCACCACCGCACGGGACTTCACAGTCGCCTGGCCCGGGCGCACCGGATCCCCGTGGACGCGCACCATCGCCGCCGGCGGCAACTACCTGCACTACTGGACGGTCGGCGCCGGCACCGCGTACACCCTGCGGGTCACCGCCCCCGGTTTCGACAGCACCCTGCGGGGAACCGCCGGGTGCGGCCTGGCCGCCGGCACCCCGCAGATGAACGCCACGACGGTCATCAGCACGCAGTCCGTCATCCGCAACCTCAACGGGCCCAACGGCCGCTACGACGGCACCTCCGCCTCGGTCCGCATCCCGGGCATGGCCGTCACCAACAACGGCACCGTCATCGCCGTCGCCGACGCCCGGGTCAACGGCTCGTACGACCTGGGTGGCGGCACCAACAACATCCAGATCGCGATGACCCGCAGCACCGACGGCGGTCGCACCTTCGACCAGCCGCGCATCATCCACGCCCCGGCCACCACGAGCGAGGGAGCGGGTGACCCCAGCCTGCTGGTGGACCGCAAGACCGGCGTCGTCTACTGCTTCTACACCTACTCCCCCAGGCCGGGCATCAGCTTCTGGTCCGGCTCATCCGGTCTCAACACCGCGAACGACCCGAACAGCATGCACCTGCAATACATCACCAGCAGGGACAACGGCGCCACCTGGAGTGCCCCGGTCGAGCTGAACCCGACCATCAAGGTGCCGACGTGGCAGCAGGCGTTCTTCTCCTCCGGTCACGGCATCCAGAGCAGCACCGGGCGCCTGATCCAGCCGTTCGTCTACCGGGACGGCGCGGGTCTCACCCAGACCGGCAACATCTACAGCGACGACAACGGCGCGACGTGGAAGCGCGGTGGACCCGCCGGCGGGAACATCAACGAGAGCAAGGCGATCGAGCGTGGCACCGGGGCGATCGTGCAGAACATGCGGCACAACAGCACCCGTAGCCGGTTCTACTCCACCTCCACCGACGGCGGCGCGACGTTCGGCCCGGCCACGGCCAGCGCCCTGCTGACCGATCCGCTCTGCAACGCCGACGAGATCTCGTACCTGCGCCCGTCGGAGCTGGGCACGAACGGCGCGCCGGCGCGGACCCGTACCGCGCTGTTCAGCAACAACGCGGCCCCGGCCGCGCGCAACGACCTCACGGTCCGGTTGTCCACCGACGACGGTGCGAGCTGGCCGGCGCGGGCACTGGTCAAGCCGGGCGGCGCGGGCTACTCCACGATGGCCGTGCTGAACGACGGCACGATCGGCAACCTGTACGAGGTGGGTAACACCGGAGGCATCTTCTTCGCCCGCTTCACAGTGGACTGGGTCAAGGGCGCCTGATCCGCGAAACTCCCGTCCCCGGCGCCGGCACCACGCCGACACCGGGGACGGCCCTTTCCCCGGCCACCGCTCAGCCGGCATCGTCGATGGTGCGGATCACCTCCCCAGCGTGCCGGACCAGGTCGACGTGCACACGAGCGGTGAGGAGAGCTCATCCCGCTGCGACATGACCTCATGTTGCCGGGCACGGGATCGAGCGGTCAACGGTCTTCCAGCAGATGAGACTTTCGCCGCTGCCGATGTTACGGAGTGCCCTCAGCAGCGTTTACCGTGCTGCAACACCTATCTGTTGGATAGAGATTCGACTACGCGGCGGAGCACTGTCCAGGACGGACATTGAGAGGGTTTCAAAAGTTGTCGGTTCGGGCATGTTCGATCTCGACACGGCAGGGAACGGTGACGAGGGGAGACCTCCGATGGGCCTCATGTTTCGCAAGCGCAAGAAGTACGGTCCGATCATCCTGAACTTCACCGAGAACGGCTTCTCCTCGTGGAGCATCAAGATCGGTCGCTGGTCCTGGAACTCGAAGGCCAAGGCGCACCGGGTCGACCTGCCGGGTCCGCTGTCTTGGAAGCAGGACAAGTCCCGGTCGTAATCATCCCGGGAGTCGAGCGGGGTGCCGGTGATTCACCGGCACCCCGCTCGGCGTCTGTGGGGGTGCGGGATGCTCAGCGCGCCAGGGCGATGATCTCGTCGCCGGCCAGCCGGCCAGCGTCGCGGTCGCGCCGCACCTCACCCGCGTCGAGCAGGTCGGCGAGCGCCCGGTTGGCGTCGGCGGCACGATAGACGGTCGCGGTGAGGGTGTGCCGGCGCAGTTCGGTGACCGGCCGCGACCCGCCCTCGCGCAGCTCGGCCAGCAGCTCGCGGATCAGTGGTTCGAGGTCGGGATCGCCGGCCACGTCGACAGTCGCGCCCATCGGGTCGGCCGGGTCGCGGTAGCGCACGTCGAGATCCGCGCCGATCGCCCAGAGCGCGTCGCGGACCGCCTCCAGGCTCCGGTCGGAGCGGCTGCCGAATGCGATCACGCCGGCCCCGTTGCCGTCCGGCAGCACCGGCGCCACCTCGGCGACCAGGGGGAAGCCGGCGGAGACGAGCGCGTCACGGGCGCTGTCGCCGGTGTGCAGCAGCAACTCTCCGGTGCGACCGTTGGTCGCGGCGGTGAGCAGTTTCGGCGTCACGGCGCCGGGCAGGTCCACGAAGGAGAACAGCGGGGCACCAGCGGCCCCGGCAGCCTTCACGGCGACCGGAAGCCGGTATGGGTCACCGGGCAGCAGGTGCACGGTGACCTCGGCGGGCAGCTCCGCCTCGATCGGGCCGAGCAGGGTCGGCAGGTCGGCGGCGCCGTCGGCCAGCACCAGCACCGTCACCTGCCGGCCGCGCACCTGGTCGCCGTGCGCGGCGACCAGGCGTAGCGCCGCCTCCGCGCTGCCCGGGGTCGTGCCCGCGAGTGCGACGGTGGCGCGCCGGGAACGGTGCAGGGCCGCGGGCAGCCAGGTCGTCAACTGGCGGACCAGCAGCTCGCGGAGGAAATCAGTGGTCCGGTCGGTCGGCATCGGTCCGTTCTACCGTACGACCGATCAGGCCGGGACGGAGATCCCCACTCCGCCCCTGGTCTGCCCGCCGTAGCGCTGCCGCTCGGCGTCCAGGTCGAGCCGACCGATCTGCTTGCGGGCGGCCAGCGCGCTGTCGTCGAGCAGGTCGGCGGGGATCAACCAGACGATCTCGAACTCCAGACCGTCCGGGTCCTTGCCGTAGAGGCTCTTGGTCGTGCCGTGGTCGGAGGTGCCGGCCAGCGCGCCGGCGGCGGCGAGTCGCTCGGCGGTGGCGGCCAACTCGTCGAGAGTGTCCACCTCCCAGGCGAGGTGGTAGAGGCCGACGGTGGCCCGGCCGGCGGTCGACCGACCGGCGGCGGCACCGATCTCGAACAGGCCGAGGTCGTGGTCGTTGGTGGAGTCGGGGGCCTGGAGGAAGGTGGCACCCCGGAAGCCGTCCGGGGTCATCGCCACCGGGCGGAAGCCCAGCACGTCGCTGTAGAACGCGACACTGCGGGCGAGGTCACTGACGTAGAGGACCGCGTGGTTGAGCCGGTGGATACCCATGACCCGAGACTAGCGCGGTTTGGTTGAACGTTCAACTACAGGGGATATGATGGCTGTCATGACCCGCTGGCTGGACCCCGACGAGCAACGCACCTGGCGCGCGTACCTCACCGCCTCCCGGGTGCTGATGGACACGCTCGACCGCGAGCTGCAACGCGAGGCGGGCATGCCGCACGCGTACTACGAGATCCTGGTCCAACTCTCCGAGGCCCCCGGCCGCCAACTGCGGATGAGCGAGCTGGCCCAGGCCGCCGGCTCGTCGCGCAGCCGGCTGTCGCACGCCGTGGCCCGGCTGGAGGCCGCCGGCTGGGTGCGCCGCGAGGAGTGCCCCACCGACCGACGAGGGCAGATCGCGGTGCTCACCGACGAGGGTTTCGCCACCCTCGCGGCCGCCGCGCCCGGCCACGTCGAGGGGGTACGACGGCACCTGTTCGACGCGTTGAGCCCCGCCCAGGTCGACCAGCTGCGCCGGATCAGCGAGACGTTGGCCGAGCACCTGACCGGATCCTGACCAATCGACACCGGCGCGGGTCTTGTACTTACCGTCGTCGGATGAGCACGATGGGGCGTGTCTTCCGGCTTCGGCGAACTGACTGATCAGGCGCACCACCTCGTGTCGGCCGGTGATCTGGCCGGCGCGCAGCAGTTGCTCTCCGACGCGCTCACCGACGCCGACCCCCGCCCGGCCAACGCAACCGGAGAGCTGGCCGAGGCGGCCAGCCTCCAGGCGCGGGTGCTGGTGGCTCTCGGTGAGCCGCACTCGGCCCGGGGGTGGGCCGCGTTCGCGTACGCGGCCACCACTCGACTGCACGGCCGCTCCGACCCGCGCACCGTGGCCGCCGCGGCGACCCTGGCCGCGGTGCTGCACCGGGTCGGCAGCCATTCGAGGGCCGCCCGGCTCTACCAGGAAGTCATCATCGAGCTGACCGCACAGGACGGTCCGGAGTCGCTGCGGGTGCTCGCGGCGCACGCCGACCTGGCCACCGTCGAGTACGCCCGCGGGCAGTGCACGGTGGCCCGTGACCGGCTCCAGGATGCCTGGGAGCTGCACCGCGAGGTGTACGGCGACGGGCACCCCAGCGGCATCAAGATGCTGGCGCGGCTCGGTGCGATGCAGCGGGACTGCGGGCAGTTCGCCGAGGCCCACGACAACCTGGCACTGGCCCGCGAGCTGTGCCGGCAGCACCTGCCCGCCGACGACCCGCTGGCGGCACAGGTGGCGACGCTGGCCCGGGCGGCGGCCAACCCCGACCATGCCTGCGCCGACGACCCGCCCACGGCCCGGGACACCCCGGTGGTGCCGGCTGCCCGTGTCCCTCCGCACCGCGACGGCCCGGCCGACTCCGACTCCGACTACGACCCGCCCGCGCCTCCCCCGCACCACACCGGGGCGGCGGCGGGCGGCGGATCCGTTCCGAACCCCCGGGTGCCCGCCGACGAACCGGTCGGGCCGGCGGGCACCAGATGGCCACCCGAACCGGCGAGCGAACCTTCGTCGTACACCACCGACACCCCGGTGCCCCCGTCCGTGGTCGGGCTGGCCGACGGCACGGAGGAGCAGTCCGGGGTGTACAGGCTGCGCCGGGCCGACGCGCACCCGCCGTCCGACCCGTACGAGCCGTCCGACCCGTACGCGCCACTTGAGCCGTACACACCGTCCCGGCTGCTGCCGGTGCCCGTGCACCGGGTGCCGTCGGCGCAGCGCAAGCGGCTGGTGCCGGTGCTGGTGGCCGGCGTGGTCGTGGTCCTGCTCGGCGCCGCCGCCGTGATCGCCGGGGTGGCCCAGGTCGACGGCGACGACGAGCCGGCCCCGCCCCCGGCGAGCGGCTCCCCCAGCGCCACCTCACCGGCCAGCACCGCCTCACCGGCCAGCACCGCGCCCGCCTCCACCGGCACCCCGCCGCCGTCGGCTGGCCCCACGGCACCGCCCGGCAGCCCGCCCGGCGCGGTGACGCTGCGCGACAGCCGGGACAGCATCGCGCTGAACTGGACCTACCCTGCCGGCAGCGAGGGCCCGGTGGTCATCGCGGGTGGCCGGACCGGCCAGGAGCGCAACGTCTTCGCGACGCTGCCCGCCGGCACCACCAGCTACGTCATCTACGCGCTCAACCGCACCAACGACTACTGCTTCACGGTCGCCGTCGTCTGGTCCACCGACACCGTCGCCAGCTCCGAGCAGGTCTGCACCCGCCGCCGCTGACCCGCCAGGCACGCCCCGCCGACCACGCCCTTGCCGGCCAAGCTCCGCCGGCCCCGCCGTGCCGACCTCACTCAGCGTGGCTTGCCCACTGACGAGCCTGCCGTGACATTGCGTTACCTCCGGCGCACCCAGCCAGACATCCCACCCCGCCTTTGCTCTGCATACCTCGATGCACCACCGCGGACGAACAGCCGAGACGTCGCGGCAGCCGCTTCGACAGGCATCGGCGAGGTATCACGCTAAGTAGCTGTCGCGTCCGCGGGTGCAGAGCAAAGGGGTGATCGGTGGGTGGGTGGGGGCAGGCTCACCGTCACGGACCGTCAATCTGTGGCCCAGGGCCGTCCTCGCCCGGAAACGCCGGCAGCAGCAGACACACTCGCAGCCCGCACTGCTCCGGCGCGTCGGTCAGGCTGATGCTGCCGCCCGCACGTCGCACCAACTCCCGGACGATGGCCAGCCCCAGGCCGGCACCCCCGTCGTCGCGGGCCCGTCCGTCATCCAGCCGGGTGAACCGATCAAAGACCCGCTCCCGGTCCGCGACCGGGATCCCCGGGCCGTCGTCGGTCACCGTCACCAGGTGGTACGCCCCGGAGCCACGCCCGTCCGTCGACGCCGCCTCGGCGGCGAGCACCACACTGCCGTACGCGTGCCGGACCGCGTTGTCGACCAGGTTGGCCAGCACGCGCCGCAGCTCGTCGGCGTTGCCGGTCGTCCAGAGCGGGCCCGGCGGCGGCGTCAACCGAACCGGCGGCGACGGGTAACGGGCGGCGACCTCGGCCAGCAGCGCGCCCAACTCCACCGGGCCGACGCCCCGGGTCGGTGGCGCTTCGTCCAGGCGGGCCAGCAGCAGGAGGTCGTCGACCAGCCGGCTCAGTCGCTCGGTGTCGGTGAGCAGGTTGGTGGTGACGGCCGTCCAGTCCGTTCGGTCGGCTAGACGCTGGGCCACCTCCAGCTCGGTCCGGATGTTGGTCAACGGACTGCGCAGCTCGTGTGCGGCGTCGGAGACGAACGCCCGCTGGCGGATCCGCGCCGATTCCAGCCGGTCCAGCATGCCGTTGAGGGTGACCGCCAACCGATGGATCTCGTCGGCCGACGCAGGCACCGGCAACCGGCCGGCGCCGGCCCGCCCGGTGATCTCCTCGGCGCCTCGGCGGAGCGCCTCGACCGGGCGCAGGGTCGCGCCCACCACCCGCCACGCCACGGCGGCCAGCACGGCCACCAGCAGGGGGAACGCCACCAGCAGGATGGTCCGGACGACGTGCGCGCTGTGCCGCACGTCGGCCATCGAGCGGGCGACCAGCACGGTGAGCGGGTCGGCCGCGGTGCCGGCGGGCACGGTGACCACCCGGACCGGACCGGCGAGCCCGACCCGCTCGGCCGGCACGTCCAGGCGCTGGCGGCGGTCCCGGTCCAGCCGCTCCGGGCGGACCATCGGCACCAGCCGGTCGGCGTCGATCGAGGCGGCCCTGATCCGCCCCTGCGCGTCGACGACCTGGACGCGGACCTGGCCACCGGCCACCGGCAGCGGGTCGGGCAGCACGTCCTCGGCGGCGAGCAGGGCGACCGCGTCGGCGGTCCGGAACGCCTCGGTGTCGACCGTCCGCTGGAGCACGAAGCCGAGCGCGCCGAGCAGCACCACCCCGCCCAGGGCGAGCCCGATGGTGAGGCCGAACACTCCGAGCGCCATGAGCCGCCCCCGCAGCCCGAGCACCGGCATCCAGCCGAGCCACCCCCGGCGGGCACCCACCGGGGCGTCGCTGGTCACGTCGCCAGCCGGTAACCGGCGCCCCGGACCGTCTCCAGCCGGTCGCGGCCGAGCTTGCGGCGCAGGTAACCGACATACACCTCGACGGCGTTCGGCGCGGTCTCCACGCTCGCGTCCCAGACGTGGTCCAGCAGCTCGGTCTTGGAGACGACCTGGCCGGGCCGGCGCATCAGGTAGTCCAGCAGCGCGAACTCCCGCGCGGTCAGGGTCACCTCGTCGTCGGCCCGGGTCACCCGTCGGCGGGCCGGGTCCAGTCGCAGGTCACCGACCGCCAGCACCGCCGGGCGTTCCGGCGCGCCCCGACGCAGCAGCGCCCGCAACCGCGCCAGCAGCACCACGTACGAGAAGGGTTTGGTCAGGTAGTCGTCGGCCCCGCAGTCGAGGCCGTCGGCCTGGTCGTACTCGCCGTCCTTGGCGGAGAGCATCAGCACCGGCAACCAGTGCTGCTCGGCCCGCAGCCGCCGGACCAGCTCGTAGCCGGAGAGGCCGGGCAGCATCACGTCGAGGATCATCGCGTCGTACCCGCCGTGCCGGGCCGCGTCCAGGCCGGCCGGACCGGTCCCCGCCACATCCACCGCGAACCCCTCCGCCTGGAGGCCGCGTTGCAGGGCGGCCGCCAACCGGGCTTCGTCCTCCACCACCAGCAAGCGCACGGTCCAAGGGTGCCACCCGGGTCAAACGTGCTGGTCCGGCGTCCTCAGCACCCTCACAGGGCACAGGGGGGAGGATGTGCGGAGGAGGTGTCACCATGTCCGTTCTGAGAAGCCGTCCCGTCCTTCGTTGGCTGGTCCCGGCCACTGCTGCCGTCGCCGTCATCGGCGGGGGCGCGGCGATCGGCACGTTCGCCGCCGAGGCGGAGCCGAGCCTGCCACCGCGGACCGCGGCCCAGCTTCTGGTCGATCTGCAGACCTCCCGGCTGGAGGGGCTGTCCGGGACCGTCGTGCAGCGCGCCGATCTCGGCCTGCCGCCTCTCGTCGGGCTGGTCTCCGGCAACGAGCTGACCACCATGCTGACCGGCACGCACACCCTGCGGGTCTGGTATTCCGGCCCGGATCAGCAGCGGGTCGCGCTGCTGGACACCCTGGGCGAGCAGGACGTGATCCGCAACGGCCGGGACGTCTGGACCTGGCAGAGTCGCAGCAACACCGCCAAGCACCTCACGCTGGGCGGCGAAGCCGGCGCCGGAAAGCCGGTCCCCGAGCCGGCGGCGACCATGCCGGCCACCCCGCAGCAGGCAGCCGACCTGGCGTTGGGCGCGATCGACCCGAGCACCGAGGTCAGCGTCGGCCGGTCGGCCACGGTCGCCGGCCAGGACGCCTACGAGTTGGTGCTCCAGCCGCGCGACAAGGACTCGCTGGTGCACCAGGTGCGGATCGCCATCGACGCCAAGCAGCACGTGCCGCTGCGCTTCGAGGTGCTCGCGAAGGGCAGCGACCGGCCGGCGTTCGAGATGGCCTTCACGCAGGTCGACTACCGCCGCCCGGACGCCGACCAGTTCACGTTCAACCCGCCGCCCGGTGTGACGGTCACCGAGGAGAAGGCGGAGCGGCCGGCCGCCGGCCCGGGTGCCGGCAAGCCTGGCCACGCCGCACCCTCGGGTGACCCGCAGGTGCGTACGGTGGGCTCCGGCTGGACGACCGTGCTGGTCGGCCGCCTCGACGGGCTCGAAGGCGGCCCGAAGACCTCCGCGAAGCCGGCTACGCCACCGGCCGGCTCGCCGGACGTGGACATGTCGAAGCTGCTCGGTGGGCTGCCGGCGGTCAGTGGTGACTGGGGCAGCGGTCGGCTCTTCAGCAGCAAGCTGTTCAGCGTGCTGCTCACCGATGACGGCCGCGTGCTCGCCGGAGCCGTCACCCCGGAGCGGCTGTACCAGGCCGCGCGCGGTTGATCCACACGGTGTTCGCGCCGGGTCGACCTGACGGTCGGCCCGGCGCTTCGCTGCGGTGGACGCCCGGTCAGCGGGCGGAGGTCACGCCGAGTGCGGTGAGGTAGGCGTCGGCGAGGACCGCGTGGCCGGGCAGGTGCGGGTGGACCCGGTCGTCGGCCCAGCGCGTCGCCGGGCTCACCGCCAGCACCCGGTCGAACGCCGCCTGGTTGGCCACGTGCACCGCGTCGAACTCGGTGGCCAGCCCCGCCACGACCGCCGCGTACCGGTCCGTGTCGGCGCGTTGCGGGACGCTCCGGTCCGCCTCGATGAAGAACGGGTCACCGAGGATCAGTCGGCAGCCGGTGGCGGCAACCGCCCGACGAAGCAGGTCGCGCAGGGTGCGCTCGTACTCCTCGATGCCGACTGCCTCATCCGGCCGGTCACCGTAGTGCCGCCAGATGTCGTTGATGCCGATCAGCACCGCGAGCCAGTCGGGGCGCTCGCCGATGGCGTCGTCGTCCCACCGGGCGGCCAGGTCCCGCACCGTGTCGCCGCCCACACCCCGGTTGACCCACGACAGGTCCAACTCGGGGTGCCGTGCGCCGACCAGGGCGCGCACGAGGCTCACGTATCCGCTGCCGTAGGGCGCGGCGACGTCGCGTCGACCACAATCGGTGATGCTGTCCCCGATGAAGACCACCCGTTGCCCGGTCCGCAGGATCATCCGCCGCCACCTCGCGATCACCGGCGCGCCGACCCGTCCGGCTTGGTGAGAGCCGACGCAACGCGCTATCTTCAACAGTTCGAGGACACAAAAAAGAACGGCTAAAAGCCGTTCCTGCAAAGGATTCTAATCTTTAGGGAGACGGCTTGTCAAGGCACTCCGGCGGTTCCGGCGAATTGCCGCTCGACGACGAGATCGGTCGCGAGCAGGAGTACGTCTCGATGCTCTACGACCGGCTGGACGGGCTGCGTGAGCAGGCCGCCCACCGGCTCACCGCCGAGCTGCGCAACACCGGCGGCACACTCCAGGACCGCTCGCAGCGCGACAGCTCGGTAGCGATGTACGCCGATCAGGTCGAGCAGTTCTCCGCCGTGGAGAATGGGCTCTGCTTCGGCCGCCTCGACGGTGACGACGACTCCCGCCGCTACATCGGTCGGATCGGCATCTTCGACACCAGCGGTGACTACGACCCGCTGCTCATGGACTGGCGGGCTCCGGCAGCGCGCCCGTTCTACCTCGCCACCGCCGCCAACCCGCAGGGCGTACGCCGGCGCCGGCACCTGCGCACCCGGCAGCGCAAGGTCACCGGCCTGAACGACGAGGTGCTCGACATCGACACCGCCGCACCCGGCGGCCACGAGGAGCTGACCGGCGAGGCGTCCCTGCTCGCCGCGCTCAACGCGGGCCGGACCGGCCGGATGCGCGACATCGTCGAGACCATCCAGGCCGAACAGGACCAGATCATCCGCGCGGAGCTGCCGGGCGTCATGGTGGTCCAGGGCGGCCCCGGCACCGGCAAGACCGCTGTCGCGTTGCACCGGGCGGCGTACCTGCTCTACACCCACCGACGCGAACTCTCCAGCCGGGGCGTGCTGTTGGTCGGCCCGAACGCGACCTTCCTGCGCTACATCTCCCAGGTGCTGCCGACGCTGGCGGAGACCGGCGTGCTGCTGCGTACCCAGGCTGATCTCTTCCCGGGCGTGAGCGCCCAACGGACCGAGCCGGCCGAGACCGCGGCGCTGAAGGGCCGGGCGGTGCTCGCCGAGGTCCTGGCGCTGGCCGTGCGGGACCGGCAGTGGGTGCCGGACGAGCCGCTGGAGATCGAGGTCGAGCGGGAGACGCTGACCCTCGACCCGGAGATCGTGCGGGCCGCCCGGGACCGGGTACGCCGCGTCGACCGCCCGCACAACCTGGCCCGCGCGTTGTTCGACGTGGAGATCGTGCACGCCATCGCCGACCAGGTGGCCGAGCGGATCGGCGCCGACCCGCTGGGCGGGGACAACCTGCTCGACGAGGCGGACCGGGCAGAGATCCGCCGCGAGCTGCGCGAGGAGACGGAGATCCAGGCCGCCCTGGACCGGCTGTGGCCGGTGCTCACCCCGCAGCGGCTGCTCGCCGACCTGTACGCCGATCCGGAACGCATCGCCGCCGCCACGCCGATGCTGACCGAGGACGAGCGGGCGCTGCTGCGGCGGGAGCCGGGTGGGTGGACGCCGGCCGACGTGCCCCTGCTCGACGAGGCCGCCGAGCTGCTCGGCGAGGACGAGCGGGCCGCGGCCGCCCGGCGGGACCGCATCCGCATGATGGAACGGGAGTACGCCGAGGGCGTGCTGGAGATCGCCCGGGGTTCCCGCTCGATCGACGTCGAGGACGAGGCCGAGGGCGGTGAGATCCTCGGCGTCACCGACCTGATCGACGCGGACCGGCTGCTGGAGCGGCAGGAGGAGGCCGACCGCCTCACCACCGCGCAGCGGGCCGCCGCCGACCGGACGTGGGCGTTCGGCCACGTCATCGTGGACGAGGCACAGGAGCTCTCACCGATGGCGTGGCGGCTGCTGATGCGCCGCTGCCCGAGCCGGTCGATGACGATCGTCGGGGACGTCGCCCAGACCGGCGCGCTCAGCGGCACGCCCTCCTGGGCGGACGCCCTCGCCCCGTACGTCGCCCAGCGGTGGCGGCTGACCGAGCTGACGGTCAGCTACCGCACCCCTGCCGAGATCATGGCGGTCGCCGCCGAGGTGCTGGCGGAGATCGACCCGGCGCTGCGTCCGCCGCGCTCGGTGCGGGAGAGCGGCGTACCCCCGTGGGACCGCGCGGTGCCCGACGAGCGGTTGGCGGCGGAGCTGGTCGCCGAAGCCGCCCGCGAGGCGGCCCGGTTGACCGAGGGTCGGCTCGGCGTGCTGGTGCCGGCCGGCCGGGTGGGTGAGTTGGGTGCGGCAGTGACCGCGGCCCTTCCGGAGGCCGCCGTGGGCGAGCACCCGGAGCTGGAGAGCCGGGTCGTGGTGCTGACCGTGGCGCAGGCCAAGGGGTTGGAGTTCGACTCGGTGCTTGTCGTCGACCCGGACCGGATGGTGGCCGAGTCGCCGCGTGGACGCAGCGACCTGTACGTCGCGCTCACCCGAGCCACCCAACGCCTGGGCATCCTGCGCCCCGCAAGCTGATCCCCCACGGCCTCCCGGCCGCCCTGCGTCGATCATGAGGTTGGCGTGGACTGTGATCTACGACAGCCACGCCAACCTCATGATCACGGCGGGGTTCCGCTCTAGTCGCCGGCGTGATCCTGGGTGGACTTGGCGGGTCCGGTCGCGGACGTGGACTGGTCGCTGGTGCTCCCGCCCATCGGGGTGCTCAGACCGCCGGTGGTGGCGTCGCCGGTCGTGGTCGGGGCGACCTTGCCCGGGTGTCGCTCCGGCTGCCGGGCCACCCTGCGTACGCTCGCCGGACCGGCGGTGCCACCGGTGGTGGTCACCGCGCCCTGCCCGCCGACCGGGCCGCCGTCGCGCAGCACCTGCGGATCGATCCGTTCGTGCGCCGGGTCGAACGGGTCGTCGCGCTGAATCTCGCTCAGCACATCGGTGCGGGGCACCGTCACCTCTTCGACGGCTCCCTTGCCGTACACACCTCCGGCGATCCGATCCTCGGCCTGGCGGGCGGCGTCCTGCCGCATGTCGTCCTCACGCACGATCATCACCTCGCAGAAGCTGTGGAACTGACTGCGTGCCCGGCCACCAGCCGACCAAACCCGGCGTGACCGGGAGGTCGTCCACGGCGGTTCACCGTCGCGCCGCCCACTGGCCGCCTGCCCGCAGTCCGAGATGTCCATGCTGTCCGGCGACCGGTGGGAGATGCCCGCCGGCAGAGGGGATGACAGCGTGCGCACAGTACGCCGTACCGCCGTCGCGGCCCTGGTGGCCGCGACGGTGACGACCGGGTTCGCGGTGCCCGCCCAGGCGAAACCGCGACCGGACCGGACATTCGACGTGCAGGCCCACCGGGGCGGCCTCGGGCTGCGGGTGGAGAACACCCTCGCCTCCTTCGGCAACGCCCTCCAGCTCGGGGTGACCACCCTCGAACTGGACGTGCAGATCACCGAGGACGGTCAGGCCGTCGTCACCCACGACCGGAAGATCAGTGGCGCCAAGTGCGTCGACACCGCCGCGGTGACGCCCGGCGACCCGGAGTTCCCGTACGTCGGGAAGTACGTCAACACGCTCACCGTGGCCCAGGTGCGCTCGCTGGACTGCGGCTCGAAGACCTTGGCGGACAAGCCCGGCCAGCTCGCCGTCCCGGGTGCCCGGATGCCGTTGCTGCGTGAGGTCTTCGCGCTCGTCAACCGCTATCGGGCGAAGGACGTGAAGCTCAACGTCGAGACCAAGGTGGAGGCGGGCGCGCCGACCGAGACCGCGCCCCGAGACCAGTTCGTCCGGGTCACCGCAGCCGAGATCCGCGCCGCCGGGCTGCTCAAGCAGGTCACCATCCAGAGCTTCGACTGGGGCGCGCTGATGCGCATGCGCCAGGTCGAACCGAAGTTGCCGCTGGTCGCCCTGACCAACTACGACTTCCTCCAGACCGGACAGCCGGCCGCCTCGCCGTGGCTGGGCGGGCTGGACATCGACGACTTCGGCGGCGACCCGATCAGGGCGATCCGCAGCTTCGGCGCGAGCGCCTTCTCACCGGTGCACGGCTTCCCGCAGAACGGCACTGTCACCGACCCCGGCTACCAGCCGTACGTCACCAGGGAGATGGTCGCCCAGGCGCACCGCTACGGGATCAAGGTGATCCCGTGGACCGTCGACGACGTGCCGACCATGGCGAAGCTGATCGACGACGGCGTGGACGGCATGATCACCGACTACCCGGACCGCTTGCGTGGCCTGCTGGCGCAGCGCGGCTACCGGCTGCCGAAGGCGTACACGGCGCCGTTCGACATCCAGGCGCACCGCGGCGGCCGGGCCACCCGGCCGGAGAACACCCTTCCGGCCTTTTCGAACGCGTTGTCCAACCGGGCCATCTCCACGCTGGAATTGGACACCGGCGTGACCGCCGACGGCAGGCTCGTGGTGCTGCACGACCGCACCGTCAACGGGTCGCACTGCGTCGACACCGCCCCGCTTCGCCCGGGAGACCGGAAATTCCCGTACGTCGGCAAGCCGGTGCACGAACTGACCCTGGCGCAGCTCAAGACCGTCGACTGCGGCACGAGGACGCTGCCCGAACTGCCCGCGCAGGTGCCCGCACCGGGTGCCCGGATCCCGACCCTGGACGAGGTCTTCGCCCTGGTGAAGGCGAGTGGTCGCACCGACATCGGAATGAACATCGAAACGAAGATCAGCCCGGTGGTGAACGACACCCAGCCGTACCGCAGCTTCACCCGCAAGCTCGTCGACGCCATCCAGCGCGCCGGCTTCACCAACCGGGCCACCGTCCAGTCGTTCGACTGGCGCACCATCACGTACGCGCGGCAGCTCGACCGGCGGATCGGCACGGTCGCGCTGGTCTGGCAGTACGGCCCGGCCGAGTGCACGTCCCTCGCCGACGAGTGCTCGTTGCAGGCGGTGTACGGGAACCCGTCGGTGAAGAGCCCGTGGACCGGTGGACTGGACTGGTGGAAGCACCAGGACCTGGGCGAGCTGACCCGGGCCGCCGGTGCGGGCGCGGTCTCGGCCAACTGGCAGGTGCACGACCCCAAGCAGGGCACTGTCGCCTCGGCGGACTGGTACCTGCGGGAGAACCCGGCGTACTTCCACGGACCGGACGTCCGGACCCTCCAGACGCGTGACGAGCTGAAGGTGATCCCGTACACCGTCGATGACGCCACGGTCATGCAGCGCGTGGTCGACCTCGGCGTCGACGGCATCATCACCGACGACCCGGACCTGTTGGTGAGCGTCGCGATCCGCAACGGCCTGCGCTGACACGCCCACCCAACTGATCGTCGGCCGGATTTTCCGGCCGGCGATCAGTGTTACCTGCTCCCCGGCCTCGGGTAGTCGGGGGTTGTCCCCGCCACGAAAGCGAACCGTGCCGTGGCCGAAACGCGGTAGCGGGGCGAGGGAATGCAGGTACGACTCATCGCATCCTGAGGAGGACCAGATGAGCACGCAGGCTGCTTCCACCCGGCCGATGAACCGGCCGACGAACGACCCGCAGAACCCGGCGTCGAACCGGGACATGCCCACCCAGCAGATGCCGGTCATGCGCGACGGGCATCGCAACGACATGCAGGCACCTGGTACGGAGACCAAGCAGGCGTTCAAGACCACCGAGTTCTGGATCTACCTGATCGCGGTGGCCGCCGTACTGGGCGCGTCGCAGGTCGTTGGGCGGAACTCCGCCGGTGTGGACATCTTCCGCGCCGACAACGCCTGGTTCATGATCACCCTGCTGACGCTGGGCTACCTCGGTAGCCGGGGCCTGGCCAAGGCCGGCAGCAACTGGCGCAGCGGTGAGGAGCGCAAGGCCCGCCACTAAGCGGGTAGCGCGAGCACAGCGCACGATGGCCTCCGGGAGAATCTCCCGGAGGCCATCGTCGTGTCTGGACGACTACTCGTCGCCGCCGAAGTCCCCGCCGAAGTCACCCTCGAACGCGTCCTCGATCATCTCGCCGGCGACCATGCCGCCCGCGACGCCGAGGGCCGCACCGGCCACCATGCCGCCCATCCCGTGCCCCCGGCTGTGACCGTGGCTCGGGCCGTACTGGGAGCGGAGGCTGCCGTAGCGGGAGGTGGTCTCGCGCAGCCAGCCGTCGACGACCTGCGCCCAGTCCACCCGGTCGGCGTCGGTGTGCGACACCTGGTAGCGGCCGAAGGCGTCGTGCCCGGCGCTGAGGAACCCGCCGCGCTTGTCGCACTCCAGGATGACCTCCACGCCGCGCTGACTGGTCACGAAGGTCAGCTCGGCCTCCCTGATCGTGCTCGCGTACTGCGGGGAGGCGAAGAACTCGATCTCCTGGTAGAACGGCAACGTCTGCTGGACACCACGGATGTGGCCCCGCTCCAGGTCGGCGTGCTTGAACCGGAAGCCGAGCCGCTGGAACGCCTCCAGGATCCGCTCGTGCACCGGCAACGGGTGCACGGCCACCTGGTCCAGGTCGCTCTTGTCGACGGCGCGGGCGATCGCCAGCTCGGTGCGCAGGCCCATCGTCATCCCGCGCAGGCGCTGGCCGTACACGTCGGTGATCGGGGTCTCCCACGGCACCGGCAGTTGGAACGGGATGGAGAGCTGCTGCTTCGGGGCGAGCTGGAGCGCACCGCTGACCGCCATCCGGTGGAACTCCATCGTGCCCGCGTACTCGGTGTCGTGTCCTTCGACCTCGACCCGGGTGACCAGCCCGATGACCACCTGCTCGATGGCTGCCTCGGCGTCGCCGCCGACGAGGTTGACCTGCCCGTCGAGGGTCAGGCCGGGCCGGGTGTTGGGGTTGGTCAGCACGGTGTCCACACTGGGACCGCCGACACCGAACGCGCTCAACATCTTCTTGAAGACCATCGAAACTCCTGTGCGACGCCGACCGCTCCAGGCTGGAGTCGGACGTTGACTCGAACGGCACCCTATCCAGCACCCCTGTGAGGTGGCTGTGAAGCGTGCCAGCTCGATCAGCACGTCACGCCGGCGATCACCAGTTCGACTGCACGAGCCGGGTCGTACCCGGCTCTGTTCAGCAACGCGTCCACGAAACAGCGGCCGGAGCCGTCGCCGATGTCGAGGAACAGGCCGAGATCGCACCGCTCGCCGAGGAGGGCGACCCGCAGATCGGGGCGGAGCAGATGCAGCGTGGTCATGACCTGCCAGGCCGCCTCGTCGCGCTGGGCACGGCGCACAGGGTCACACTCCCGCAGGGCCTCGGCGACACCCTCGGCGGTCGGGTCGAACCCGTCCAGCAGCGGCAGCAGCGACGGGTCCGCCAGGTAGGCGGCGGTCTGGAAGGTGAACCTGTGCACCTCCTCCCGCGCGAGGAGTTCGCGTACCAGTGGAAGTGCCCGCGCGTCCCGCCGCCGCGCCAACCCGCGGGCGCCTTCCGCGCGTACCTCCGGGTCGACGTCGCGGGTGCGGTCCCACAGCGCCCGCCGGACGTCATCGCCGTCGGCGGTGGCGGACCATCCGAGGGAGAACGTGGCCCACTCACGCACCTCGGGGTTGGAGTCGGTGCACAGAGCGATCAGGGCTGCCACCCCGTCCTCGGGCGGATGGTCGTCGATCAGCACCATCGGCAGAGCGACAGCGACCTGCAGACGTACGCCGGTGTCGGGGCTGCCGGCGAGGGTGAGCAGGACCGGTAGGACGCGGGGGTCGCAGGTGGCGGCCCCGGCGCGCGCGATCGAGCGGTGCACCGCCGGATCCGACTCCTGCGCGGCGAGGGCGACCAGGGCGGTCGCCACCTCTTCGCGGACGTCGTCCTCATGCACGTCACTCACCATGCCGAGCAGGTCGCAGGCGACCACCCGCACCACGGCGTCCGCGTCGGTGAGCCGCCCGAACGCCATTCGCACGGCCAACCGACCCGCACTGGCGGCCGGGCGCAACAGGTCCCACCCGTCGTCGGGGTCGTCCCGCCCGCCGCCGCGACGCGACCGCTCCACCGCCTGGGCGAACAACTCCGCCACCTCATGCGACTCCACGGCCGAATGCTGCCAGGCACGTCAACCGGCGGTGCGAGCTGATCGACTCGGGTTTCTGAAAAGCGGGGCATCACCCCGAGCCGGACACCCCGACTTTCGTGAACCCGAGTCGATCAAGGCCGGACGACCCTGCCTGCGCGCGGCCTAGTCGGGTTCCACGATCACCAGCTCACCGACCTGCTCGCCGATCGCGGCACGCGCCTCCGCCGGCAGGCCGCGGTCGGTGATCAGCACGTCGGCGGCCTCCAGCGGGGCGATGGTGGCGATACCGATGATCTCCCACTTGGTGTGGTCGGCGAGCACCACGAGCCGACGCGCCGCGCCGATCAGGCAGCGGTTGACACCGGCCTCCAGCAGGTTCGGCGTGGTGAGCCCGGTGCGGGGGCTGAGCCCGTGCACACCGAGGAAGAGCAGGTCGACGTTGAGCGCGCTGATCGCCGCCTCGGCCACCGGCCCGGTCAAGGCGTCCGACGGGGTACGGATGCCACCGGTCAACACGACGGTCTGGTCGGCGCGCGGGTTCTGGTAGAGCGCGTCGGCCACCGGGATGGAGTTGGTCACGACGGTCAGCCCGCGTACGTCGGAGAGCAGGGTGGCCAGCGCGGCGGTGGTGGTGCCCGCGGAGAGCGCGATGGCCATGCCCGGCTCGACCATTCTTGCCGCGCGCTCGGCGATGGTCCGCTTCTCCGCCTGCTGGCGGATCGACTTCGCCGCGAAGCCCGGCTCCTCGGCCGAACCCGGCCCGGCGAGCGTCGCGCCGCCGTGCACCTTGTCCACCAGACCGCGCTCGGCCAGCACCTCCAGGTCGCGCCGGATGGTCATGTCGGAGACACCGAACCGGCTGACCAGGTGGCTGACCCGCACGCCGCCGCGTTGGCGGATCAGATCGAGGATGGCGGTCTGCCGCTGCTGGGCGAGCATCTGGGGAACCTCCTTCGTGCCGTGGCTGTCGCCGGGGTCAGGCCGGGTCGTCGGCCCGATCCTCCCGGACGACCGCCACCTCACCGGCCGGCAGGGTCAGCTCACCGGCGCAGTGCGCCCCGGTCAGCAACTCCGTGCCGCGCACCGGGAGCCGCACCTCGGCATCGGTGTGGTTGATGACGAACAGCCAGCTCCGGTCGCCGTCGCGTCGACGGACGACCTCCACACCGGACGGTGCCGACGCGGCCGGGCGGACACCTGCCTCGTCGACGAGTCGGGCGACCAACCGGTCGGTGGCCGGCTCGTCCAGCCGGGTGCCGACATACCAGGCGGCGCCGTCGCCGACCCGGTGGCGGGTCAGCGCCGGCACGCCCGGCAAGGGCCCATCGGTGTACGACGCCAGCACCTCGGCGCCCTCGGGGTGCAGCCACTCGGTCCACACGTCCGCGGTGCTCCCGTCGTCGAGCCGGACCTGTTCGCCCTCCCGCAGCGGAAAGAACTCCTCGGTCCGTACGCCGAGCAGCTCACGGAACGCGCCCGGGTAACCGCCCAGCCGGATGTGGTCGTTCGCGTCGACGATGCCGCTGAAGTAGGTGACGGCGGCGGTGCCACCGGCCTCGACGTAGCGGTGCAGCGCCTCGACGTCGGCGTCGCGCACCAGGTAGAGGGTCGGTGCCAGGACAAGTCGGTAGCCGCTGAGGTCCGCCGACGGGTGGACGATGTCGGCGGTCACGCCGGCCCGCCACAGCGCCCCGTGGAGGGCGCCCAGCCGGTCGGCGTAGGTGACGTCGGCGCTGGGGTGTGAATCCAACTCGACCGCCCACCACGCGTCCCAGTCGAACAGGATCGCCACCTCGGCGTCCACCCGACTACCGCGTACCTCGGCCAGCGCCTTCAGGTCCGCGCCGAGCTGGCAGACCTCGCGGAACACCTTGGTGTCCGGCCCGGCGTGCGGCACCAGCGCGGAGTGGAACTTCTCGGCGCCGGCCCGGGAGGCGCGCCACTGGAAGAACAGCACGCCGTCCGCGCCCCGGGCGACGTGCGCCAGGCTGTTGCGGCGCAGCTGTCCGGGAAGTTTGGCCACGTTGCGCGGCTGCCAGTTGACCGCGCTGGTGGAGTGCTCCATGAGCAGCCACGGGTCACCGCCGGCGACGCCCCGGGTGTGGTCGGCGGCGAGCGCCAGCCCGAGATGTCCCTGCGGGTCGGCGCCGGTCAGGTAGTGGTCGTTGGAGACGAGGTCCACGTCGTCGGCCCACGAGTGGTAGTTCATGTGCTTGACGCCCATGCCGATCATGAAGTTGGTGGTGACCGGCTGCTGGACCAACGTCCGCAGCACCTCCCGTTCGGCGCGCAGCTGGGCGCGCTGCTCGTCGGAGGAGAAGCGCAGGAAGTCGAGTTGCTGCGTGGGGTTGGCGAAGGTCGGCGCGGTTCGCGGCGGGTTGATCTCGGCCCAGTCGCCGTAGCGCTGGCTCCAGAACGCGGTGCCCCAGGCGTCGTTGAGCTGGTCCAGGTCGCCGTAGCGCGCCCGCAGCCAGCCGCGGAACGCCTCGGCGCTGACGTCGCAGTAGCAGTGCACGTTGTGGCAGCCCAACTCGTTGGAGACGTGCCACATCACCACGGCCGGGTGCTCGGCGTACCGGCCGGCGACCGCTCGCACCAACTCCAGCGACCGCTCCCGGAACACCGGCGAGCTGGGGCAGTACGCCTGCCGTCCGCCCGGCCACAGGATCGCGCCGTCGGCGCGGCGGGGCAACGTCTCCGGGTGCGCGCGGGCCAGCCACGGCGGTGGGCTGGCGGTGGCGGTGGCGAGGTCGACCTGGATGCCGCCGTCGTGCAGCAGGTCCAGCACCCGGTCCAACCATCCGAACTCGAACCGGCCCGGAGTGGGCTCCAGCAGGGCCCAGGAGAAGATGCCGACCGAGACCAGGTTGACCCCGGCCCGGCGCATCAGCTCGATGTCCTCGGACCAGGTCTGCTCGGGCCACTGCTCGGGGTTGTAGTCGCCGCCGAAATAGATGCCGTCACCCTGCCATCGCCGCATGAGAGCTGAGGGTGCACCGGCCCGGACACGCAAGTCAACAGGTTCCAACATGGATTTTTTTCCAACGTTTACCTCGTAACAGCCATGTCACAACTGGGTTAGCGGAGGCGGAACGCCCCCTTGACAGCACCCGTCGGAGCGGTACTTTGAGCCCCCAATGGCCGTTCGTGTTCGTCAATGTGGGTTCTCGGTGAATCCCGATCGCTGACCACGACGGCCGCTCTGCCTTCACCACCCTGATGACCCTTGGGCGTAGCACCTCTTCACCCGCAGGAGGCACAGATGTCCCGTCCCCAATCCCAAGCCGAGTACCTGGCTCGGCTCGTACCACCCTCGGTCGCCGGCCTCAACCGACGCTCGCTGCTGGCCGGCGCTGCCGGCACCGGCGCGCTGCTCGGCACCGGCCTGCTCGCCGGCTGCGGCGACGACTCCGGTTCCGGGTCGGACTCGAAGGACGTGTCAGTCGGCTCGAACCAGTCCGACCCGAAGCCCAAGGACGTCACCGCCAAGGTCATGGACGGGTTCAAGACCGCGTCCGGCATCACGCCGGCGATCAACACGGTCGACCACAACACGTACCAGGAGAACATCAACAACTACCTGCAGGGCAAGCCGGACGACGTCTACATGTGGTTCGCCGGCTACCGGATGCGCTTCTTCGCCGCCAAGGGCCTGGCCAGCGACATCAGCGACGTGTGGGGCAAGCTCTCCGGCTTCTCCGACGCCTTCAAGAAGGCGTCCACGGGGGACGACGACAAGCAGTACTTCGTGCCCTCGTCGTACTACCCGTGGGCGATGTTCTACCGCAAGTCTGTGTGGCAGCAGTACGGCTACCAGGTGCCCACGACCCTGGACCAGCTCACCGCGCTCAGCGCGCAGATGAAGAGGGACGGCCTCACCCCGATCGCGTTCGCCGACAAGGACGGCTGGCCGGCGATGGGCACCTTCGACATCCTCAACCTGCGGATCAACGGCTACCAGTTCCACATCGACCTGATGGCCGGCAAGGAGGCCTGGACCTCCGACAAGGTCAAGAAGGTCTTCGACACCTGGGCCGGTCTGCTCCCCCTGCACCAGCCGGACAGCCTCGGCCGCACCTGGCAGGAGGCGGCGCAGTCGCTTCAGCAGAAGAAGAGCGGCATGTACCTGCTCGGCCTCTTCGTCGGCCAGCAGTTCAGCAACGAGGAGCAGAGCGACCTCGACTTCTTCACCTTCCCGGAGATCGACCCGGCGATCGGAGCCAAGGCGCTGGACGCGCCGATCGACGGCTACATGATGGCCCGCAAGCCCAAGAACGAGGCCAACGCCAGGAAGCTGCTGGAGTACGTGGGCGGCAAGGACGCCGCGAACATCACGGTGAAGAACGACCCGGCCACCCTCGTCGCCAACAGCAGCGCCGACGTCAGCGGCTACACCGCGTTGCAGAAGAAGGCCGCCGAGCTGGTCGGCTCAGCCACCGAGATCGCCCAGTTCCTCGACCGCGACACCCGGCCGGACTTCGCCTCGACGGTGATCATCCCGGCGATCCAGCAGTTCATCAAGAACCCCAAGGACATCAGCGGGCTCACCTCGTCCATCGAGAACCAGAAAAAGTCGATCTTCACTGACTGACGGCGGAAAGGGGAGGACATCGTGTCCGACCTGCCCCTGATCCAAGCGGATCGCGCCGTGCCGCCGCCGGCCGCGACCACCTCCACGGGTGGTCGCGGCCGTCGTCGGCGGCTACGGCTCCTGTCCCGCACCGACCGCGTGGTCATCACGCTCATGGTGCTCGTCCCGCTGCTGCTCGTCACCGGGTTCGTCTGGCTGCCGGCGGCGGCCACCGTGCTGCTCTCCGGCACCAACTGGGACGGCATCGGCCCCCTCAACGAAATCGAGTTCATCGGCGCCCGCAACTACAGCGACGTGGTGAACAACTATCCGCCGTTCGTGCCGGCGGTCCAGCACAACCTGCTGTGGTTGGCGGTCCTGTTCGTGATCGCCACCCCGTTCGGCATGTTCCTGGCCGTCCTGCTCGACAAGGAGCTGAAAGGCAGCCGCTTCTACCAGACCGCGCTCTACCTGCCGGTGGTGCTCTCGCTGGCGCTCATCGGCTTCGTCTGGCAGCTGCTGTATTCCCGCGACCAGGGCCTGATCAACGCGGTGTTCGGCAGCAACGTCGACTGGTACGGCGACTCCAGCGTCAACATCTGGGCGGTCATGGTCGCCTCCGGCTGGCGGCACGTCGGGTACATCATGCTGCTCTACCTGGCCGGGCTGAAGGGCGTCGACCCGTCGTTGCGGGAGGCCGCGGCGGTCGACGGCGCCTCGGAGAGCCGCACCTTCTTCCGGGTCGTCTTCCCGGTGCTGCGGCCGATCAACATCATCGTGCTGGTGGTGACGGTGATCGAGTCGCTGCGCGCGTTCGACCTGGTCTGGGTGGTCAACAAGGGCCGCAACGGGTTGGAGCTGATCTCGGCGCTGGTCACCCAGAACGTGGTGGGTGAGGCGAGCCGGATCGGGTTCGGCTCGGCGCTGGCGACGATCATGCTGATCGTCTCGCTGGTCTTCATCACCATCTACCTGGCGACCGTGATGAGGGAGAACCGGGAATGAGCACCGCGACCGTCACCCGGCCCACCGAGGGCGAGCCCGAGGCGCCAGCGCGCCGCCGCAAGCTGAGCCCGCTGCGGCTGTTGCTGCACGGCTTCCTCATCGTCGTCGCGCTGGTCTGGCTCTTCCCGATCGCCTGGGCGGTGCTGACCTCGCTGCGCTCGTACGACTACACCGCCGCCAACGGCTACGTCTCGTTCGGCGGCTGGACCTTCGACAACTACGTCACCGCCTGGCAGACGGCGGAGTTCGGCCAGCACTTCCTCAACTCGGTCTACATCACCGTGCCGGCCGTGCTGCTGACCCTCTTCCTCGCCTCCTGCGTGGCGTTCGTGATCGCCCGGTTCAGTTGGAAGCTCAACATCGTGCTGCTCGGGGTGTTCACCGCGGCCAACCTGCTGCCCCAGCAGGCGCTGCTCATCCCACTGTTCCGGGTGTTCACCGAGGTGCCACTGCCGGAGTTCATGAGCGACTCCGAGCTGCTGTACGACAGCTACTGGGGCCTGATCCTGATCAACGTCGCCTTCCAGTGTGGATTCTGCGTCTTCGTGCTCAGCAACTACATGAAGGCGCTACCGCGCGACCTGTACGAGGCGGCGATGGTCGACGGGGCGAGCATCTGGCGGCAGTACTGGCAGGTCACCATGCCGCTGTGCCGGCCGGCCCTGGCCGCGCTGGCGACCCTTGAGGTGACCTGGATCTACAACGAGTTCTTCTGGGCCACCGTCCTGATGCGCACCGGCGACAAGTTCCCGGTGACCAGCTCGCTGAACAACCTGCGCGGCGAGTTCTTCACCGACAACAACCTGGTCTCGGCGGGCAGCGTGCTCGTCGCGATCCCCACCCTGGTGATCTTCTTTATGCTCCAGCGGCACTTCGTCCGGGGCCTGACCTTGGGAGCCTCGAAGGGATGACGATCCTGCACCTGCGCCGCGCGCGGACCAGCCTGGTGCTCGACGCGCGCGGCCCGGGGCTGCCCCGGGTCGTGCACTGGGGCGGCGACGTCGGCGACCTCGACGACGACGGCCTGCGCCAGCTCGTGGACGCGACAGTGCCGCCGGTGGTGCCGAGCAGCTTCGACGAGCCGCCCGTGCTGTCGCTGCTGCCGGAAGCGAGTGCGGGCTGGAGTGGCCGGCCGGGGCTGGCCGGGCACCGCGACGGACGGGACTGGTCCACCTCCTTCCGTCTCGACGGGTTGGACGTGCGCGACGACGGGCCCGGCGCGGCGCTGCTGACCGTGCGGGCGTCGGACTCGGCCGCCGGGCTGACAGTGACCAGCGAGATCATGCTCGACCCGCACGGCCTGCTGACCGTCCGGCACCGGCTGCGCAACGATGGCGACACGGCCTACGAGCTACGGGAGCTGACCCCGGTGCTGCCGGTGCCGGCGGTCGCCACCGAGCTGCTCGACCTGACCGGCCGGTGGTGCCGGGAGCGGTCCCCGCAGCGGCACCGGTGGCAGCAGGGCGCCTGGGCGCGCGAGGGTCGACACGGTCGCACCGGTCACGACGCCACGCTGCTGCTGGTGGCGGGCACCGCCCGGTTCGGCTTCGGCCACGGCGAGGTGTGGGGGGTGCACACCGCGTGGAGCGGCGACCACGTCACCTTCGCCGAGCGCCGGCCCACCGGCGAGTCGACCCTCGGTGGCGGCGAGCTGCTCACCCCCGGTGAGATCCGGCTCGGCCCCGGCGAGTCGTACGAGTCTCCGTTGCTCTACGCGGTCTGGTCCGACACCGGGCTGGACGGGCTCAGCGACGTGCTGCACACGCACCTGCGGGCCCGGCCCGGGCACCCGCGCTCCCCCCGCCCGGTGACCCTCAACGTCTGGGAGGCGGTCTACTTCGACCACGACCTGGACCGGCTGCGGGCCCTCGCCGACCGGGCCGCGCAGATCGGCGTGGAGCGGTTCGTGCTCGACGACGGTTGGTTCCGGGGTCGGCGCGACGACACCGCCGGCCTCGGCGACTGGTACGTCGACGAGGGCGTCTGGCCCGACGGCCTGCAACCGCTGATCGACCACGTGGCCGGCCAGGGCCTTCAGTTCGGTCTCTGGGTGGAGCCGGAGATGGTCAACCCCGACTCCGACCTGTTCCGCGCGCACCCCGACTGGCTGCTGGCCGTACCGGGGCGACTGCCGCCGTCCTGGCGCAACCAGCAGGTGCTCGACCTGGGCCGCCCGGAGGCGTACGACCACGTGCGGGACCGGCTCCACGCGCTGCTCACCGAACACCCCGGCATCAGCTACCTCAAGTGGGACCAGAACCGGGACCTCACCGAGGCCGGGCACCACGGCCACCCGGGGGTGCACGGGCAGACCCTTGCGGTCTACCGGCTCTTCGACGAGTTGCGCAGCCTCCACCCGGGTCTGGAGATCGAGAGCTGTTCGTCCGGCGGGGCCCGGGTGGACCTGGCCATCCTGGCGCGCACCGACCGGGTCTGGGCCAGTGACTGCAACGACGCCCTGGAACGGCTCAGCATCCAGCGCTGGACCGGCCTGCTGCTGCCGCCGGAGCTGATCGGCACGCACATCGGCCCGCAACGCTCGCACACCACCAACCGCGTGCACGACCTCGGATTCCGGGCGGCCACCGCGCTCTTCGGCCACCACGGCATCGAGTGGGACATCGCCTCGATCAGCACCGACGAGCAGACCGAACTGGCTGCCTGGGTGGCACTGCACAAGCGGCTGCGCCCGCTGCTGCACGCTGGCCGGGTGGTCCGGGTCGACCACCACGACCCGGCCGTCTGGGCGCACGGCGTCATCGACCACGACGGCACCCGAGCGGTGTACGCGGTGGCGCGGCTGGCCACCTCCGCGACGCCGTACCCCGGCCCCGTCCGGCTGCCGGGCCTGGACCCGGACCGCCGTTACCGGGTGCGGCCGGCATCCGGCGTGCCGGCGCCGGCGACCATCGACCGGTCCGCACCGGGCCGGCTCGCGGGCGGCGTCGTCCTGAGCGGGGCGGCACTGGCCCGGATGGGTGTCCAACTGCCCGCGCTGCACCCGGAGCAGAGCCTGGTGCTGGAGGTCGACGCCGTCGACTGAAAAGATTCTGGAGATTCTTCGGGCGGGGTGTCGAGAACGGCGCTGGCTGCTTCTACCTCAGGGTGAGAGCACCGAGGATGGTGCACAGCTGTGAGGAGCAAACCATGAAGTACATGCTGCTGATGCAGTTCAGCGCCGCCGGGACCGACTTCCCGAGCATCGACACCTGGACCCCGGCGGAGGTCCAGGCGCACATCGCGTTCATGGGCGAGGTCAACGAGAAGCTCACCGCCGCCGGGGAGTGGGTCGACGGGCAGGGTCTCGGCGGCCCGCAGCAGGCCCGGATCGTCCGCGCCGGGGAGGGCGGCGCGCCGGTGGTCACCGAGGGGCCGTTCGCCGAGACGAAGGAGTTCCTCGCCGGCTTCTGGATCGTGGACTGCGACAGCCCGCAGCGGGCGGTGGAGCTGGCCGCGCACATCTCCACCGCGCCCGGCCCCGGCGGACGACCGCTGAACATGCCGATCGAGGTGCACCCGGTGATGTCCGCCCCACCGCAGGAGCTGTGAACGCTGGCCACCGATCCCCACGTCGAGGACCTGCTGCGCGAGCTGGCGCCGCAGGTCCTCGGCGTGCTCGCCCGCCGTTTCGGTGACTTCGCCACCGCCGAGGACGCGGTGCAGGAGGCCCTGCTGGCCGCCGCGACCCAGTGGCCGGTCGATGGGCTGCCGGCGAATCCGCGCGGCTGGCTGATCCAGGTCGGTTACCGCCGGATGATCGAGCTGATCCGGGCCGAGCAGGCCCGACGCCGGCGGGAGGACCTGGTCGCCCGTCGGGACCCGGACGACCAGCGGTACGCACCCGCCGCGGACGACCAGTTGACCGCCGAGCGGGACGACACCCTGGTCCTGCTCTTCCTCTGCTGCCACCCGGCGCTCGCCCCGACGTCGGCCGTGGCGCTGACCCTGCGCGCCGTCGGCGGACTGAGCACCGCCGAGATCGCCCGCGCGTTCCTGGTGCCCGAGGCGACCATGGCCCAGCGGATCAGCCGTGCCAAGCAGCGCATCCGCGCGTCCGGGCTGTCGTTCCGGATGCCCGAGCCGGAGGAGCGGTCCGAACGGCTGGCGGCCGTACGGCAGGTGCTCTACCTGGTCTTCACCGAGGGGCACACCAGCACCACCGGCCCGGACCTGCGCCGGATCGACCTCGCGGCCGAGGCGATCCGGCTGACCCGCGCACTGCACGCGTTGCTGCCCGACGACAGCGAGTCGGCCGGTCTACTGGCGTTGATGCTGCTCACCGAGGCGCGCGGCCCGGCACGGACCGGGCCGTCCGGCGAGCTGATCTCACTGGCCGACCAGGACCGCGGCCGTTGGGACGCGACGGCGATCGCCGAGGGCGTCGCCCTCGTCACCTGGGCGTTGCCGCGTGGGCCGGTCGGGCCGTACCAGGTGCAGGCCGCCATCGCCGCCCTGCACGACGAGGCAACGAGCACCGAGCAGACCGACTGGCCGCAGATCCTGGCGCTCTACGAGGTGCTGGAACGGCTCGTCGGCAGCCCGGTGGTGGCACTCAACCGGGCCGTGGCAACTGCCATGGTGCACGGGCCGGCAGCGGGTCTCGCCGCCCTCGACGCCCTGGCCGACGACCCCCGGTTGGCCGGGCACCACCGGCTGCCCGCTGCCCGCGCCCACCTGCACGAGATGGCCGGTGACCGCGAGCAGGCGATCGTCGACTACCGGGCCGCCGCCGCCCGGACGAGCAGCCTGCCCGAGCAGCGCTACCTCACCATGCGAGCGGCCCGGCTCGCCGCCGAGTCCGTCGATCTCCCGTAACGACAGGGATCAACTCGTCCCGCGCGGCGTGATCCAGGCAGCTTCACCCGCCACAGTGGGCAATCTTGGACAGTTTCCGTTAGCGCTGAACGGAAAGTGTCCAAGATCTGCCCTGCCAGCCCTGCCCCAGCCCTGTCGTGGACCCCAGCGCGAGGAAACGGCCCAGGGCGGCGGCGCGACCGACGACGGCGCAGCCCGCAGCGGTGGGCGGCGGGGATGCCGGGCTATCCGTGGAGCTGATGCCGTAGACGATTCATCCACCAGGACGGCGCACGGCCAATCCGCTGAGGAAGTCTGATTCGTCGCCACATCCGATTCGTTCGTGACATCAGCTCCAGAGGCGTTCCGTGACAGATGCCGGGGCCACACGGACGCCACGCGACGGGTTGGCTGGACATCAACCTGAGGTGGGGCGGGTCGGCGGGGCAAGGACAGCGCCGGCACTAGCCTGGGCGACGACGGGTTCATCTACCACGAAGGACCAAGGGGACGCATGGCGTACGTGCTGCTGGGGATCGCCATTCTCGCCGAGGTGGTGGCGACCAGCCTGATCAAGAGCACCGCCGGGTTCAGTCGGCTCTGGCCGACGGTGGCGTGTCTCGGCGGCTACGCGCTGGCGTTCCTCCTGCTGGCCCAGGCCGTCAAGGAGATCCCGGTGGGCGTCGCGTACGCCCTCTGGTCGGGTCTGGGTACCGCGGCCATCGTGGCGATCGGGGCGGTGTTCCTGGGTGAGTCGGTGGGGCTCGCCAAGCTCACCGGCATCGCGCTGATCATCGCCGGGGTGGTCATCGTGAACCTGACCGGGGAGCACTGACCAGGACGGTTCCCGGTGGCCGGGTCCGACGCGGACCCGGCCACCGGTGCGACGGTCAGCTCGCCGTGCAGCTCACCGCCGGCAGACTGTTGGTGCCGGTCCAGCCGCCGATGAATCCGAAGGTGGTGCTGGCACCGGCGGCCAGTCGGCCGTTGTAGTCCACGTTGCGGGCGGTCACGGTGGCCCCGCTGCTGGTCACTGTCGCGCTCCAGGTCTGGCTGACGCTCTGGCCGTTGGCGAACGTCCACCGGGTGGTCCAGCCCGTGATCGCGGCGCTGCCGGCGGTCACCCGCACCTCACCCTGGAAGCCGCCCTGCCACTGGCCGGTCACCGTGTAGGTCGCCGTGCAGCCACCCGCAGGTGGAGGCGTGGTCGGGGGCGGTGTGGTCGGCGGAGGCGTCGTGGGCGGCGGGGTGGTCGGCGGCAAACTGCTGAAGACGCTGGCCTCCCGGGCCGTCTGCCGGATGCCGTTGGCGCCGTTGAAGAGCCGCTGACCCCACGTGGTCAGGTTGGCCGGGTTGAACGAGGTGGCCAGGTCGAGATATTCGACGCCGCCGCCGTTGCCACTCCACGACCAACCGAGCCAGCCGATCCCGTTCGCCTGGCTGTAGGCGAGGATGGTGTCCTCGTCCGGGTCACCGTCGGAGTGGTTGAAGCCGAACTCACCGACCACGATGGGCAGCCCCGCCGAGCGGAAGCGGCCCAGATAGTCGCTGATCTCCGCGGCGGTGTCGAAGACCCCGTACATGTGGATGGAGAAGACGGTGTTGCGGGCCGGGTCCGCAGCGAAGACCGACGCGGCGTTGTCGCGCATGGTGAACGACCAGTCCTGTCCCCAGTTCGGGGCGTCCACCATGATCGTGTGGGTCAGCCCACCGGCACGCAGGCGCTTGATCGCGTCGGCGTTGTCGGTGGCCCAGGAAGCGTAGTTCTGATTGCCGTACGGTTCGTTGCCGATATTGACGATGACGAATCGTTCCTGGCCGGCGAGGACGTCGGCGAGACTGAGCCAGTAGTCGACGGCGCGGTCGAGAGTGATGGCGCCGCTCTGTTCGCCGTACCCGGTGGTGTCGTGCACCTCCAGCACGCAGATCAGCCGGTTGCCCTTGCACGTCGAGATGACGTTGGCGACGTCGGCGTTGGTGTTGCGGGTCCACCGGTCGCCGCTGGAGAGCACCACCCGCACGGTGTTCGCGCCGAGCGCCTTGACGTCGGCGAACGAGCTGGTCTGCTGCGGATACCAGGTGTGGGCGTGGTTGACGCCGCGCATGACGAATTCGGTGCCGTTGGCGTCGTACAACCTGCCGTTCGCGACGGAGAAACCAGCCGCGGCGTGCGCCGGCTGGCCGAATGCCAGCACGGCGACGAGCAACGCGAGCAGGGCCGCCGCGACGGCGGAGAGTCGAGTCTTCATGGCCTTCCTCAGGGAGGACCCCCGGTGCCCGACAGGGGTGGGACGTGACAGGGGAAGGCGGCTGCAGCCCGGCAGCCGCGCCCGGATCCCGGCGCGCAGGCATCAGCGTAGGACGATGGCTTGGCCACCGCAACCGGTTCAGTTGGCAGGCTCCGAGCCCAGACAGCCGCAACGGCCCACGCGAACGCGGGCCGTCACGGGGCGATCATCCCCACCACAGGATGTGCGCCACAGCCGGCTCTTAACCGGTTAAGAGCGACGGTAGGCAGGTCGCCGCGATCCGTCAAGCAGCACCGGCGTCGAACCGGACGGGAGGGTTGACGGCCGCCGACCTGGGTATCCGGGGAACGATCCGTTGGTGAAAGGGGATACAGGATGGTCAGCGTCGGTTACACCCTGATGGGCGAGCAGGCCGGTCCCAAGCAACTGGTGGACCACGCGGTACGCGCCGAGGCCGCCGGCTTCGACCAGCTCGTGATGTCCGACCACTACTACCCCTGGCTGGATTCGCAGGGCCACTCGCCGTACGCCTGGTCGGTGCTCGGCGCGGTCGCCCACGCCACCTCCCGCGCGGAGCTGATGTCCTTCGTGACCTGCCCGATCCGCCGCTACCACCCGGCCGTCGTGGCGCAGAAGGCCAGCACGATCGGCGCGCTCTCCGACGGCCGGTTCACCCTCGGCCTCGGTGCCGGCGAGAACCTGAACGAGCACGTGGTCGGCGGGTGGCCGCACGTGCAGCAACGCCACGAGATGTTCGAGGAGGCGTTGCAGATCATCCGGCCGTTGCTCAACGGGGAGACGCTGACCTTCTCCGGCAACCACTTCGACGTGCCCGACGCCTACATCTGGGACCGGCCGGAGCGGCCGGTGCCGATGGCCGTCGCCGCCTCCGGTCGACAGTCCGCGACGCTGGCCGCCGAGTATGGCAACGGCATCATCTCCACCGAACCCGACCGGCACATCATCGAGATGTACGACGACGCCGGCGGCGCCGGTCAGCCCCGCTACGGACAGGTGGCCATCTGCTACGGCCCCGACGAGGCGGAGTGTCGCAAGATCGTGCACGACCAGTTCCGCTGGTTCGGGATGGGTTGGAAGGTCAACGCCGACCTGCCCGGGCCGGACTCCTTCGCCGCCGCCACCCAGTTCGTCCGGGAGGAGGACGTCGCCGAGGGCGTCCCCTGCGGCCCGGACGTGGACGCGCACGTGGAGGCGTTCCGCAAGTTCGTCGACGCCGGCTTCACCCACGTGGCGATCATCCAGGTCGGTGGGGAGACCCAGCCCATGTTCCTCGACTGGGCGCAGGAGCAACTGCTGCCCCGGTTGCGCGAGCTGTGAAGCCGACCGGTGAGCCGGAGGAGTCGACCCGTCTCACGCCCGCCGGCCGGTTCGGCCCGGCCGAGCTGTGGCTCGCCATGGCCGCTCCCCGGTCGGCCTCCGGGCTGACCAGCGAGTGGCGGCTCGTCGACGGACTGCGCACCCACACCCGGCGCGGGGCCGACCCGGGCACCGGGGCACCTCCCGTGGTGCTGCTGCACGGCCTGGCGGTCTCCCACCGGTACCTCACCGCGCTGGCCGTCGCGCTCTCCCCCACCCACCCGGTGTACGTGCCGGACCTGCCCGGCTTCGGGCTGAGCGAGCACCCCCGGGGCGCGTACGACGTGGCCGCTCACGCCGAGCACGTGGCCGCCTGGCTGGCCGCGTACCGGTTGCCGCCGGTCTGCCTGCTCGGCCACTCGTTCGGCGCGGAGGTGGCCGCCGCGCTCGCCGCGAACCACCCGGACGCGGTACGCGCTCTGGTGTTGGCCGGACCGACCAGTGACCCGACCGCGCGGTCCCGCACGGGCCTGTTCGGCCGGTGGCTGGTGGACTGCCTGCGCGAGGCGCCGTTGCAGGCGCCGATCCTGGTCCGGGACGTCTGGAACGCCCGGCCCTGGCGGGTCCTCGCGACGCTGTCGCACTCGGTGCACAACGCGATCGAGGCAGACCTCGTCCGCGTCACCGCGCCCACTCTCGTCGTGACCGGTGCGCGCGACCCGGTCGTACCGGCACCGTGGCGGGACGAGGCGACCCGGCTGGTGCCGGACGCCGACCTGGTGGTCGTCCCCGGCGCCGCGCACAACGTGGTCACGACGGCCCCGACGCAGGTGGCGGACGCGTGCCGCCGCCTGCTCACCCCTCATCCCGCACTCCTGGACAGGTGACGCTCATGCGCTTCGGCAACGTGGAGATCCGCCCGCTCGGTGGTGGCCTCGGCTGCCTCCTGATGATCCTCTTCTCGATCCTCGCCTCGGTGGTGCTCACCGTCCTGCTCAACCTGGTGCTCTGAGGCGTCCGCGCTTCGGCGCTGCCACTGTCAGCGGCGTCGCTCGGCGCGTGACGGTCAGCGCCGCAGGCCCAGGGCGCTGAGCACCTCCCGGTAGGCCAACCGGGCCGGGTCGAGCACCGCGCGGCGGATCCAGCGGGCCACCGGTACGACGGTGGCCCGCCAGGCCACCCCGAGCCCGTGCGCCACCGGCACGACAGTCACCGACCAGACCCACCGGACACCTCGCAGCAGCGGGAGCACTGTGTGCCGCCACACCCAGCGCAGCCCACGCCCGAGCGGGCGCAGCAGCAGGCGGTGGAGCAGCCGCAGCACCCGTCCAGCCGCCCGCCACGCGCCCACCACCGCGGCGACGACCAGCCGACCGAACCCCACGGCGACCCACCAGATCCCCCGGACCAACCCGACGATCGCGGCGCGCACCGCCCCGGCCAGCACGCCGACGCCCCGCCACAGCAACCGTCCAACGGGGGTGAGCGCCACGCCCAGCCAGCGCAGCGGCGGCAGGACCAGTCGTTCGACGAGCCAGACCAGCGGCGCCCAGACCAGCGTGGCGACAACCCAGGCGATGCCGTACGCCAGCCACACCAGCGGTTGCCAGATCAGGGTGCGGGCTGCCCATGCGAGACCCCGCCCCAGCCAGACCAGCGGGAGCCAGACGAGGGTCAGGGCCACCCAGCGCAACGGAAGCCAGAGCAGGTTGCGGGCGCACCAGACCAGCGGGACCCAGAGGAGTCGGTGCAGCGCCCAGGACAGCGGGGACAGCAGCCACCGGCGCAGGAACCGGCCGACGGGGCTGAGCAGGCTCCGGTACACCAGCCGGCCGGCAGCCGCGATCAGCTCCCAGAGCAGGCGTACCGGCAGCACCACGACCAGCGCCACACCCCGCGCGACGGCCGCGACGAGCGGGAGCGCGACGGCGGCCGGCTCTGCCGTGTCCACAGTCGACGGTGTCGGGCGCACCACCGTTGGTGCGCCACGGTTTTCGCTCGGCGGCCCGGGCAGCGGCGAGTGGGCGATGGGACGGTCGGTCACGGTGGGCACGGTAACCGGTCCGTGCCAGGCCTCAGTTGTCGGTTGCGGCCGGGCCGAGGTCCAGCGTGGTCAGCAACGGGTAGTGGTCCGAGGCGGTGTCCGCCGTCGCGCCCCTGATCACCCGGCACTCCCCCGCCCGCTGCGCCACCGCCCGTGTGCCGAGCAGGTAGTCCAGCCGCATCCCGGCGAACTCGGCCCCGCCGAACCGGGTCGGAACGGTGTGGCCGTCAGTCTCCGGTGCTCCGGCGTTGCACGACGGCCACAGGTCGACCAGGTCGGCGGCGAGCAGCCGGGCGATCGCGCGGGTGTCCACGGCGCCACCGCGCCGGCGCAGGTGCCGCCGCCGGTAGAGGGCGGGCATGCCGGCCAGTTGAGCGGTGTGGTCGACAGTCGGGTCGAGCGAGTTGAGGTCACCGGCGATCAGCGCCAACTGCCCGGGGGTACGCCGCAGCGCGGCGACCAGCCAGTCGACCTCCAGCCGCCGCCGTCCCCCCGAATACGGGTAGAGGTGCGTGCCGAACACGGTGAACGGGCCGGCGGAGGTGGCCACCACGACCCGGGCCGCGCCGTGGTGGAAAGGCCGGCGCAGCGTCCCCGCGTCGACGACCCGGTACGGCGACCGGACCAGCACCGCCACCGGCTGCCCGAAGCAGGACCGGGCCAGGTGGGGTGTCATCCCCACCCGGCCCGCCACGGTGGCCATCAGCCCGTCACGGTCGAAGCCGCGCAGCTCCTGGAGGGCCAGCACATCAGGTGCCTGCTCGTTGACGACCTGGACCACCTGATCCAGCCGGCCGGGGCCGCCACGATCCTGACCGCCGGTGCGGATGTTCCACGTCATCACCCGCAGCACGGCGGCGCTCAGTCGGCTCGGCCGGCCCGCGCCAGCTCGTCGTCGAGGGTGTCCACGTCCTCCGACTCGATGGCCGGCTGGTTGCCTTCCAACAGGTCGGCGTTGGGGCGGACCACGAGGTAGAGCAGCCCGATCCAGAGCGCGGAGAGCAGGATCGCGCCCATGAAGTCGGTGGGGTGGTGCATGCCCCGGTACATCCGGGACGTGGCCACCCCGACCGGCATGATCACGGCCACCGCCACGAAGATCCAACGCCACCAACGGTCGGTACGCGGGAACACGATGAGGGTGATCGCCAGCCAGACGCAGATCGTGGCCGCGATGTGCCCGGACGGGAACGAGGAGGTGGGCATCTGCCCGTCGAGGTTCTCCACGGCCGGGCGGGGCCGGTCGACCGCCCGCGCCGACGCGAGGAACAGGGTCAGCTCGCCCACCATCGCCAGCGCCACGAACAGCACCGGCCGCCAGCGCCGCCACACCGCCAGCACCAGCGGGCAGAACACCAGCGAGATCAGCAGGATCGCGTGGGTGTCACCGAACTTGCTCCACCACCAGCTCACCTCGGTCAGCACGTCGGTGTGCCGCTCGGCGAACCAGCGCGGCACGTCGGTGTCGAGGGTGTCGAAGAAGGTGCCCTTGGCGTGGTAGCTGACGTACGTGCCGAAGCCGTACAACGCCCCGAACACGAGCACCCAGCCGACCAGCAGCTCGGCCACCGCCGAGCGGGGGTGGGCCAGCACGTGCTCCTCGTCGGGGGCGGCGGCGATGTCGTGCCCCGCCTCCGGCTCCAGGCCCTCGCTCAACGGCGGCACCGGTCGCCCGCGCTCGCGCCGCCACAGCTGGAAGGCGTACGCGGTGACGCCCAGCCAGGCGGCGCCGAGCAGCCAGCCGGCCAGCACGTCGGAGATGAAGTGGACGCCCAGCGCGATCCGGGTCAGACCGATCAGCGCCACCAGCACGCCGACTCCGACGATCACCGGCTTGCGCCAGCGCGGCGCCATCGCCGGCAGGAACACCAGCAGCAGGGCCCCGTACGCGACGAACGAGCCGAGCGCGTGCCCGCTGGGGAAGCTGTTGCCCGGGGCGCTGGCGATCGGCACGTCCACGACCGGGCGGAGCCGGCCGACAAGCGTCTTCAGCGACGGGTCGAGGATCAGACCACCGACCCCGGTGATGATCAGATAGACGGCCAGTCGGGGCCGACGCCGGATCAGCAGCCCGACCACGGCGATGGTGACCAACCAGATGAGGATCGGTCGACCGCCCAGGTCGGTCACCGCCTGCAGGACGGTGACGAGTGCGTGGTGCGGGGCGACGAGCCCGTTGAACCATTCGGCGACGGCGTGGTCGGCGTCCTGCAGAGGACTCCACCGCACCCGGACGAGCATCAACAGCAGCCCGAAGGCCACCCCGGCGCCGGTGACGGCCACCAGGCCGGCGATGCTCCGTTCGGCGAAATGACCGATCGGACGCCGTGCCACCTCTTTGACCGCGGTCACCCCGCACCTCCCTTGTTGTCTGGCGAGGCGCTTTACCCGATCTGCGTCACGCGTACACGCCGGGCAGCTAGAGCTGTGTCCACTAACGTTGGCCGGGTTGTGTCAGACCCTCGTGGTTGGCTTCGGGTATGCCCAGACGTAGGGATTCGGGGGCGCCGCAGGTGGTGTGCCGCACCGCCCGGGTCGGCCTGCGTCTGACCCGGGCGCAGCGGCAACGCTGCTTCGGTCTGCTCCGCGCGGCCGGGGATCTTTGGGCGTGTGTATTGGAATACAACAGCTGGCGGCATCGTCGTCAAGATCGGCCGGTCGCGGGTTATCAGGAGTTGTGTCGACTGCTCGCCGCGTCTGGTCCGGGCACGTTCGGTGAGCTCGACTCGACCGGCGCTCGGTCGGTGTTGCGTCGCTATTCTGATGCGTGGTTCAGCGCTGCCGCCCGCCGCAGGGCGGGGCATGGTGAGGTGCGGTATCCGCGGCGGCGACGGTCGTTGATGCCGGTCCGCTGGTATCACGGCACGTTCGGTCTGAGTGAACGGCGGCTGCGGTTGCCGACCTCGGTCGGGAGCCCGCCGCTGGTGGTGCGCCTGGACCGGGCGGTTCCCTACCCCCGTGATGCGGTGCGGTCAGTGACGCTGGTGTTCGATCAGGGGCGGTTGTGGGTCGAGGTCACCGCGGAGCTTCCGGTCGCGACCTACGCTGCGGGGCAGGAGCCGCAGCGGGGGCGGGTCGCCGGGGTCGACCTGGGCATCATTCACCCGTACGCGGTGGCAGCCGGTGATGGGCAGATGTTGCTGGTGTCCGGGCGGGCGATCCGCGCCGAGCACCGTCAGCACCTGGCCGACACGAAAGGCCGCCGCCGGGCGACCGCCGCCCGTGCGCCGAAGAGGGGCCAGCGGGGTTCTCGGCGGTGGCGCAAGACCCGCCGGCGGGCTCGGCTGATGGAGGGGCGGCATCGGCGTCGGGTACGGCAGGCCGGGCACGAGGCCGCGAAGACCGTGATCGACTGGGCAGTGCAGCACCGGGTCGGGACGCTGACCGTCGGTGACCCGCGTGGTGTCCTCGATCTGCCGGCGGGTCGGCGGCACAACCTGCGGTTGCGGCAGTGGCAACTCGGCCGGGCGATCGCGGTCCTGAAGGACAAGGCGGAGCTGGCCGGGATCACCGTGTATCTGGTCGATGAGCGGGGTACGTCGTCGACCTGCCCGGTGTGCCAGCGCAGAGTGGTCAAGCCCCGCGGGCGGACCATGATGTGCAGGAGTTGCGGGTTCGTCGGGCATCGTGATGTTGCCGCGGCGTTCACCATCGCCACCCGGACCCCGGGCGGCGTCACCACCACCGCACCCGACATGGGTGCGGTCATCACGCACCGTCGAGCAGGCCGACACCTTCCCGGTGCCGGGCTGTCCCGGCGTGACCCACGCCGCCCACCAGCGGTGTCAGGGTCGGTTGGCCGGCTGAGGCCCGCCCCACTACCGGTGGGGAGTCGCTCGCTCCGACAACGTCTGGGCGAGGAACCACAACACCACCGACAACCCGGTGAACGTTAGTGGTCACAGCACTAGAGCGCGGTCATGTCCCCGGTGTCGACCAGCTCGGCCCGGTCCGCCTCGGGCTCCCACAGGTCCGGTTGGGCGGGCTCCCGCACACCGATGCGCAGCGCCTCCAACTGGGCGGCGAAGGCCAGCCCTCCGAAGAGGGCCATCCCGGTCAGGTTGGCCCAGAGCAGCAACGCCATCATGCCGGTCAACGCACCGTAGGTCTGCCCGAAATCGTCACTGAACCGCACGTACGCGGCGAGCAGCAGGCTGGCCAACCACCACAGGGCCGTCGCGATGCCGGCGCCGAAGAACAGCCAGGAGAGGCCGGGCTGGTTGCGGCGTGGCGCCTGCCGGAACAGCACGGCAACGGCGAGGACGGTCAACGCGAGGCTCAGCGGGAAGCGGATCACGTTCCAGATGCCGGTGGCGACCTCACCCCACTCGTAGTGCTCACGTACCGAGTCGCCAATCGCGCCGCCGCCGACCAGGATCAGGAAGCCGGCGAGCGCGGGCAGACCGGCGGTGACGGCCAGCACGGCGGCGCGGAGGTATTTCCGCAGTGCCGGGCGGTCCCGTTCGACCCCGTAGATGCGGTTGGCGCCCCGCTCGATCTGGGCCATCGTGGTGGTCAGCGCGAACAGGCCGGTGAGCAGGCCGAGGGTGAGTGCCAGCTCCCCGGCGTCCTCCACCCTTTCGCCCTCGCCGAGCAGCTCGCCGACCATCTGCGCGCTCTGGCCGGGGGTGACCGCCAGGACGGTGTCGGCGACAACCTGGCCGCCCTCCTGGACACCCAGCTCGCTGATCAGGCCGGTGAGGGCGATCAGGAAGGGCACCACGGCGAGGCACAGCTGCAGCGCGAAGGCCCGGGAGTGGCTGAACCCGTCGCCGTAGCGGAAGCGGATGAAGGCGTCGCGCAGCAGGTGCCAGCCGCCCTCGCGGCGCAGTGTGTGCCAGGCGTCGTCGGCGGACAGTTCCTCGTCGGCCATCAGCCGGGTCTCCGGCACGATCCGGGTGCTACTCACGGCGCGCTTCCTCGATCAGCTGCTCGCCCCGCTCTCCGGCGCCCTGCGCGTCGACGGCCAGGTCGGGGGCGTCCTCGGGTTGCGGGACGCAGAGCCAGAGCGCCTGGGGGCGAACCTCGGCGTGCAGCTGCCGGCCGGGCGTGATGAGGTCGCCGTCCAGCTCCCGGGGCTGGGCACGGTTGCTGGTGACCACGACGCGCCGACCCCGGAACACCTCCATCCGCGGCACCTGGCCGCTGCGGCGGATCACCGCCCAGCCGAGCGCGAGCCAGTGCCGCAGGCTGCGCGGGGTGAGCACTGCGACGTCCAGCCAGCCGTCGTCCGGCTCGGCCTCGGTGAGCAGGCGAACACCGCCCTGGAGTCGGCCCACGTTGGCGATCAGGACCGAGCGGGCCCGGCGGCGCAGCGGAGGGCGGTCATCGATGCGGATCTGCACCCGCATCGGCCGGTCCCGCAGGTGCCGGGCGGCACCCACCACGTACGCGGGCCAGCCGATGCGGGCCTTGGTGGTCTCGTTGGTGGCCTCGAGCATCTGGGCGTCGAAGCCCATGCCGGCCATCACCGTGAAGTACTTGTCCTCGACCGCGCCGACGTCGAGCAGCCGTCGGCCCCGCTCGACGGCGACCTGCAACCCGGCGGCCAGGTCGGTGGAGAGGCCAAGGTTGGCGGCGAGCAGGTTGCCGGTGCCCTGCGGCAGCACGGCGAGGGCCACGTCGGTGCCGACCAGACCGCTGACGCAGGACATCACGGTGCCGTCGCCGCCGCAGGCGAAGACCAGGTCGACACCGTCCTTGACGGCCTGCTCGGTCTGACCGCGGCCCGGGTCGTCGACTGTCGTCTCGAACCACTGCGGCGCGGGCCAGCCGGCCGCCGCCAGAGCGTCGTCGACGGTGCGGCGCAACTCGTCGAGATCGTCGACCTTCACGGGGTTGACCACCACGGCGGAGCGCAGCCCGCCGTCGCCGCCCGAGGGCCGCCTGTCCTGTCCAGGATCCACGGCGTCAGTGTGCAGCACCCGGACGGCTTCAGCGACCCGGTGACCGGCCCGCGTCGGAAGTGCCACAGACAGGTTTCAACGCGACCGCCCCAGTCAGGCGGCCGCCCGGAGCGCGGCCTCCACCCGGCGGCGCAGATCGTCGAGGTCAACTCCGGCTTCGGTGAGCACCAGAGCGCCCAGCCCGTGGCCCTCCCGGAGCACCCCGAGCAGGATGTGCTCGGTGCCGATGTGGCGGTGGCGCAGCCGCAGGGCTTCCCGCAGTGACAGCTCCAGCACCTTCTTCGACCGGGGTGAGAACGGGCCGCCGAGGAACCGCTTGCGCCCCCAGCGACGACGCGGCGCCGGCACGGCCTCGCGCAGCGCGTCCGGGCCGAAGGACTGCTCGATGCGGGCCACGATCGCGGCCAGGTCGATGCCGATCTCCCGCAGGGCCGCCGCGTCCGCGTCGCCGAGGCCCGCGCCGCCGGTGGCGGTGTGCCGGCGGACGCGCTCGCGCAGGTCGTCGGCGCGCACGCCCGCGTCGGCGAGCACCCGGCTGGCCAGGCTCGCGTCGTCGGCGAGCAGGGCGAGCAGCAGGTGCTCGGTGCCGACCGGCCGTTGGCCCTCGACCCGTGCCTCCTCCAGCGCCCGGCGCACCACGTCGCGCGCCCGGTCGGTGAACCGTTCGAACATCACGCCTCCCAGGATGGGTTGACCGCCGGTCGCCCGGCGTGCTTCTTGTGCACCGCCTGCCGGCTGACCTCGAGCGCGTCGGCGATCTCCTGCCAGGACCAGCCCTGTCGACGGGCGTTGTCCACCTGAACCACCTCAAGCCGCTCGAGCAGCCGGCGCAGCGCGCGGACGGCGCGCAGCCCGACCCGGGGGTCGGTGCTGCCGGCTGCCGCCGCGAGTTCTGTCGCCTGACTCATGCCGTCAACATACGTTGACAGCGCCACTATTGTCAACCCTGGTTGACGGACGACGGTGACGTAACGAGAACCGCCCCGCCGCCGAACCCATCCGACTAGCCTCGGTCAGGACAGGCTGGTCGTGCCGGGCGCGACGCCCGGGAGGTGATATCGGATGGCCGCACCCGCCGACGCACCGGTGCTGGTCGGCCTCGGGTCGGACCTCGACCTTCCGGTCGTCGCACAGGCCGCGCAGGAGGCCGCCGGGCACGGCCGGCCACTGCACCTGCTGCACACCTTCGACTGGCAGGCTGCCTTCGCGGCCGACACCGTCGCCGCGCCCCGCGATCGGGCCGAGCAACTGATCACACAGGCGGCCCAACTCGCCCACCAGACCGAGCCGGGGCTGACCGTTGGCGGTGAGATCGTCGAGAGCGCCCTGCTGCCCACCCTCATCCGGCGGTCCGAGACGGCATTCCTGCTCGCGGTCGGTGACAGTGGCATGGCCGGCAGCGGCCAGTGCATCCCGGCCGAGACGTCTGCCGTGCAGTTGGCCGCGCGGGCCGGCTGCCCGCTGATGGTCGTCCGCCGCGAACCGCCCCCGCAGGGGCCGGTGCTGGTCGGCGTGGACGGCTCACCCAGCTCACATCTGGCCCTGCACTGGGCCGTGGAGTGCGCGGCCCGCAGGGACGCCCGACTACTGGCCCTGCGGGTGGTGGAGTACGACGAGGACACCGACGCGGTCGCCGAGCAGCTCGGCGAGGCGCTCGCCCGGCACACCGATCGCCACAGCTCGGTACCCACCGAGTGCCGCGTCATCCGGGGCGATCCCGCCGAGGTGCTGATCGACATGTCCCGCACGGCACAGGTGGCGGTGGTCGCCGCCCGTGGCGACGAACCGGGCCGCGCCATGCTGGGGGCCGTGGCCCAGTCCCTGCTCTACCACTCCCCCGCCCCGGTGGTCGTCGTCCGCGGCCTGGCCGAGAAGCCACTCACCGGGCACACTGCCCGCCCGGCCCGGGACCAACGGCCCTGACCACCGGCGACCGCAGCGACGAGACTGAACGCCGGACGCCCACCCGACCCGCGAGAGGCTTACGCAGCATGGACTCCGCTGTTGACCTGCACAGCCCTCTGACCGAAGACGAGCTGCGCCGACTGGACGCCTACTGGCGCGCCGCGAACTACCTCACCGTCGGGCAGATCTACCTGCTGGACAACCCGCTGCTGCGCGAGCCGTTGACAGTCGACGACATCAAGCCGCGACTGCTCGGCCACTGGGGCACCAGCCCCGGGCTCAACCTGATCTACGCCCACCTCAACCGGGTGATCGTTGCCCGCGACCTGAACGCCATGCTGGTCACCGGCCCCGGGCACGGCGGCCCGGCCATCGTGGCCAACACCTGGCTGGAGGGCACCTGGTCGGAGCGCTACCACGACGTGGCGCGCGACGAGGCCGGGATGTCCAAGCTGTTCCGCCAGTTCTCCTTCCCGGGCGGCATCCCCAGCCACGTGGCGGCGGACGTGCCGGGCTCGATCCACGAGGGCGGTGAGCTGGGGTACGCGCTGAGCCACGCCTACGGCGCCGCGTTCGACCACCCGGACCTCGTGGTGGCCTGCGTGATCGGCGACGGTGAGGCGGAGACCGGGCCACTGGCCGGCAGCTGGCTCTCCAACGTGTTCCTCAACCCGGCCCGGGATGGGGCGGTGCTGCCCATCCTGCACCTCAACGGCTACAAGATCGCCAACCCGACCGTCCTGTCCCGGATCCCCGAGGCCGACCTGCTCGACCTCATGCGTGGCTCGGGCTACCAGCCGTACGTGGTGGCCGGCGACGACCCGGCGCAGGTGCATGGCACGCTCGCCGCGACGATGGACCGGGCACTGGACGAGATCGCCGAGATCCAGCGGCGGGCCCGCTCCGGTGGTGTCGTCGAACGCCCCCGCTGGCCGATGATCATCCTGCGGACGCCGAAGGGCTGGACCGGTCCCGCCGAGGTCGACGGCACCCAGGTGGAGGGCACCTACCGCGCCCACCAGGTGCCGCTGTCGGGCGTACGCGACAACCCGGCGCACCTGGCCGAGCTGGAGCAGTGGCTGCGCAGCTACCGGCCGGAGGAGCTGTTCGACGCCACCGGCGCGCCGGTCGACGAACTGCGGACGCTGCCGCCGCGCGGTGACCGGCGGATGAGCGCCAACCCGGTCACCAACGGCGGCCTGGTGCTGCGTGACCTGGCCCTGCCCGACTTCCGCGACTACGGCGTGGAGGTCCCCGAGCCGGGCACGCCGATGGCCGGCGCGACCGGAGTTCTGGGTCCGTGGATCCGGGACGTGATCAGCGCCAACCCGCAGACGTTCCGACTGTTCGGCCCGGACGAGGTCGCCTCCAACCGACTGGGCGCTGCCTTCGAGGTGACCGACCGGGCGTGGGTAGCCGCCACCGTGCCCGGCGACGACCACCTCTCGCCCGACGGCCGGGTCATGGAGGTGCTCTCCGAGCACCTGTGCCAGGGCTGGTTGGAGGGTTATCTTCTGACCGGCCGGCACGGCGTGTTCACCAGCTACGAGGCGTTCATCCACATCGTCGACTCGATGCTCAACCAGCACGCCAAGTGGCTGAAGGTGACCCGGGCCATCCCCTGGCGGCAGCCGCTCGCCTCGCTGAACTACCTGCTGTCCAGCCACGTCTGGCGGCAGGACCACAACGGCTTCTCGCACCAGGACCCGGGCTTCATCGACCACGTGGTCAACAAGAAGGCCGAGGTGGTGCGGGTCTACCTGCCGCCGGACGCCAACACCCTGCTGGCCACGATGGACCACTGCCTACGCAGCCGGCACTACATCAACGTGGTGGTGGCCGGCAAGCAGCCGTCGCCGAACTGGCTGACGATGACTGAGGCGATCCAGCACACCCGCCGCGGCCTGGGCATCTGGGACTGGGCCAGCAACGACTACGGCAGCGAGCCGGACGTGGTGCTCGCCTGCTGCGGGGACGTGCCCACCCTGGAGACGCTGGCCGCCGCCGAACTGCTGCGCCAGCACCTGCCGGAGCTGAAGGTGCGACTGGTCAACGTGGTCGACCTGATGCGACTCCAGCCGGACACCGAGCACCCGCACGGCCTGACCGACAACGAGTTCGACACCATCTTCACCGAGGACCGGCCGATCATCTTCGCGTACCACGGTTACCCGTGGCTGATCCACCGACTCACCTACCGCCGGACCAACCACGAGAACCTGCACGTACGCGGCTACAAGGAGGAGGGCACCACCACCACCCCGTTCGACATGGTGATGCTCAACGACCTGGACCGCTTCCACCTGGTCATCGACGTGATCGACCGGGTGCCCGGGCTGGCCGCCCGGGCCGCGCACCTGCGCCAACAGATGGTCGACGCCCGACAGGCTGCCCGCGACTACACCCGCCAGTACGGCGAGGACGACCCGCAGGTCGCCGAGTGGCGCTGGGTCCGCGAAACCGACCCGACCAACCCCTGAAGGAGGACGACGTGCGCGACGCGGAGATCCTGGTCGGCTACGACGGCTCCACCGACGCCTTGGTGGCTCTCGACTGGGCGCTGGAGGAGGCGCGGCACAGCGGCCAACCGGTGCGGCTGGCGTACGTCTTCGAGTGGTTGACCGTGGCCAGCTGGGTCGGCCCCGGCGTGGCGCCCGGGGTCTGGCCGGACGACACCGCCCGCCGGCAGGTCGACGAGCTGGTCCGCAAGGCGGCGGCCGACGCCACCGCCGCGAACCCCGGCCTGCGGATCACCGGCGAGGTGTACGACGGGCCGCCCGCCCTGGTGTTGCAGGAACGCTCAGCCGAGGCGGGCATGCTGGTGCTCGGCAGCCGAGGTCACGGTGGCTTCGGTGGTCTGCTGGCCGGGTCGACGGCGATATCGGTCGCCGCGCACGCGCACTGCCCGGTCGTCGTGGTCCGGGACGGGGTCGGCAGCGCCCCGGCCGACGCGTCGACCGGCCGGGTGGCCGTCGGTGTGGACGGCTCGGAACCGTCGCTGGTGGCGCTCGGCTTCGCGGCCGAACGGGCGGCGCAGCGCCAGGTGCCGCTGCGCGTCCTGCACGCCTGGACACCGGGCCCAGGCGCGGCGGCCGGCGTGCCGGACGAGCGGGCCGCTGTGGAGCAGTCGCTGGAGCCGTGGCGGCGGACGTTCCCGGATCTGGCCGTGACTGTCGATCTGGTCCCGACCAGCCCGGCGGCGATGCTGATCGAGGCGAGTCGCGACGCGCGGCTGGTGGTGGTCGGCAGCCGGGGCCGGGGTGGCCTGGCCGGGATGCTGCTCGGCTCGGTCAGCCAACAACTCATCCAGCACGCCAACTGCCCGGTGGCGGTGGTCCGGGAACGCTGACCTCCGCCGGGCTGGAGCGCGGTGTCGAGGGTTTCGGACCGACCTCGGCGGGCGGACCGGCCCGCCGAGGTCGGGACCTGTGGCCCTGCGGTGACGCCACCGGTGTGCACATGATGGTGCGGCAACCCCCGCACCACAGCCGCGCGTGAGGCACGATGAGCAGAGACGGAAAGGTCGTGACCATGAGTCAGGAGAGCCAGCTGACCACCGCGCTGGCGGAGGCCGCCGCCACCGCCGGCCACGCCCCCTCGGTGCACAACACCCAGCCGTGGCGTTGGCGGGTGCTGCCCGACGCGCTGGAGCTGCGCTCGGTCGCCGACCGGCAGCTCGCCGCCACCGACCCGGAGGGTCGGCTGCTCGCGATCAGCTGTGGCACCGCCCTGCACCACGCACGGCTCGCGCTGGCGGCCGAGGGGTGGCGCGCCGTGGTGGAGCGGCTGCCCGACCCGGGCGACAGCGAGCTGCTGGCCCGACTGACCGACCTGAGCCAGACAAAGGCAGACCCGGACGCCATGCACATGGTGCAGTGCATGCAGGTCCGGCACACCGACCGGCGGCCGGTGAGCGACGAGCCGGTGCCGTCCACGGCGATCGAGCAGATCGTCCGGGCGGTCAACGCGGAGGGCTGCCGGTTGCAGATCCTCGACCGCGACCAGGTGCTGGAGCTGGCCGCGACGGCCAGTCACGCCGACACGATCGAGGCCGAGGACCCGGAGCTGCGCGCAGAGCTGCGTTACTGGACCAGCCGCGCCGGCGAGGGCACCGGCCTGCCGGCGGAGGTGCTGCCCGAGCAGCCGCCGCAGACCACAGTGCCGGGTCGCGACTTCGGCCGCCCCGGCAGCCTGCCCGTGAGTCCCGGCCACGACCGCATGGCGGTGTACGCGATCCTGCACGGCGACGAGGACGAGCGGGACAGCTGGTTGCGTGCCGGGGAGGCGCTGTCCGCCGGTTGGCTGACCGCCACTCGGCTCGGCGTGTCGGTGGTGCCGCTCAGCGCCGCGGTGGAGGTGCCGGGCACCCGGCAGACCCTGCGGCAGATGCTCTCCGTGATCGGCTTCCCGTACATCGTGCTGCGGTTGGGCATCGCGGACCCGGCACAGTCGGGCCCACCGCACACGCCGCGACTGACCGCCGCGCAGGTGGTCGACACCTCCGCGGTGCGCGGCGGGCAGGGCTGACGGGACGGTCAGCCGGCGAGCACCGCGGCCTCCCGGGCCGGGTCCAGCCCGATCGAGCTGTGCAGCGGTCGCCCGGCGCGGGAGGGCACGGTGCCGATCTCGCGTAGCCACCGCCAGGTGTCGTCGACAGTCTCGGTCACCGGCCGGCAGGTCAACCCGGCGGCGAGAGCGCGGGTCACGTCCCGCTCCAGCAGCCCACGGTAGGGGTGACCGTTCGGCAGCCAGATCGGCAGATCGCTCCACGCCTGCACACCGGCGGCGAGGATCGTCGCCGGATCGGTCCAGCGCAACCGGGCGTCGGCACGGGTGGCAGCCACACACGCGTCGAGCAGCTCACCCATCGTGGTCTGCCCGGGACGACCGGTCGCGTTGAACGTGCCGCCCAATCGCCGGGCGCCCGCGTCCAGCATCCACCCCGCCAGATCGCGAACGTCGACGTACTGCACCGGCAGGTCGACAGGCCCGGGCGCGAGCACGTCGCCGCCGCGCTCGACGCGACGCAACCACCAGGGCAACCGGCCAATGTCCTCCCCCGGGCCCAGGATCAACCCGGCCCGGGCGACCAGCGCGCGGTCGCCGAAGACCTCCCGCACCGCACGCTCGGCACCGGCCTTGAGCTGCGGGTAGTCGCCGTCGACGGCGCCCGGGTCGGCGTCCACCACCGGGGAGTCCTCGCTCAACCCGCGCGCGGCTGGGTCGGTGTAGACCGACCCGCTGGACACGTACACGAAGTGGCCGACCGCGTCGACCAGGACGCGGGCGGCGTCGCGGGCAGCGCGCGGCGCGCCGTCCCAGGTGTCCACCACCAGGTCCCACTCGCCGCCCGCCAGCGCCGCCAGACCGTCCGGCGAGGTGCGGTCACCCCGCAACCGGTGTACGCCCGGGGGCACCGAGCCGTGCAGACCTCTGTTGAACACGGTCACCGACCAACCCCGCCGCACGGCCTCGGTGACCGTCGCCCCGCCCACGAAACCCGTACCACCCAGCACCAGCAGTCTCATGCGCCCACAGTGCCGGCGCGGCCCGGCGGGCGGCACCCCGTTTCACCGGTAGCGGATCTGCCCGTGGCAGAACCACCGGGGCACGGTGCGGTCCGAAGGAGACTGCCAGGGGGTGGTGAACGGAAACGGCTCGTCACCGGGTCTTCCGGTAACGAGCCGTCGCATCTCTGGTGGGCGATACTGGGTTTGAACCAGTGACCTCTTCCGTGTCAAGGAAGCGCGCTCCCACTGCGCCAATCGCCCGTGGTGGCCCCGTGGGGCACATCGCGAGCGGACGACGGGATTCGAACCCGCGACCCTCACCTTGGCAAGGTGATGCGCTACCAGCTGCGCTACGTCCGCACGTCCCCGACAACCGCCGGCGACAGGTGAACTCTACCTGACGCCAAGATCGCTTGGCGCGGCACCCTGGGCGGTTGCGGTTGCACTGGTCGGCAGCGGGGTATTGAGGAATCTCGACAGCACACCACACCCCCTTAAGGAGGCTGTCGTGGGTATCGGCACCAGCATCTTCCTCATCGCGCTCGGCGCGATTCTCACCTTCGCGCTGGATGCGAGCGTCGGCGGCATCGACCTGGACGTGGTCGGCTGGATCCTGATGGGAGCCGGCGTGCTCGGCCTGATCATGACCACGCTGATCTTCAGTCGCCGCCGCCAGGTCGTCACCACCGCCGAGCAGCCGGTGGAATACCGCCAGGTCGAGGAGCGGCGGGACATCGCGCCTCCGCTGTGAGGGCTCAACGTCACGGGCCGGCCGCCTCGATCGAGGTGGTCGGCCCGTGCGCGCGACACCCCACTCAGTCCAGGCAGGTGAGCGCGACCTCGGCGTAGCGCGTCAGCGCCGCCCGGTCCGGGTTGATGGCGCCCATCACCCGAAGACCCTGGAGGCTGGTCACCAGGAAGCCGGCCAGATCGGTGGCGCTGCGAGCGGACGTGATCTGGCCCCGCAGCTGCGCCTCGGCCAGCAGGTCGTAGAGCGCCGACTCCAGGGACTGCGTCGTCGACCGGAGCCGGTCGGCGACCCGCTGGTCCTGGTGTGCGCGCTCCATCGACGCGCCGACGATGAGACAGGAGAGGTGCTGGCCGTCGCCGGTGATGTCGTCCACCGTGCCGACGAACACCTCACGGATGACCGCTCGCGCGTCGTTGCCCGAGCGCAGCAGATCGACCATCGGGGTGGCGTAGCGCTGCCGGTACAGGTCGAGCACCGCCAGGTAGAGGCCGTCCTTGCTGCCGAACGCGGCGTAGATCGAGCCGCTGCCCAGGCCGGTGGCCTCGGCGAGGTCGCGCATGGAGGTGCCCTCGTAGCCCTTGGTCCGGAACACCTCCATCGCCGCGCTGACCGCGGCGTCGAGGTCGAACTCACGGGTGCGTGCCATGCCTGAACGCTACCCGCTATCTGGAACGTTCGACAAAGTACCGCCGGTCACAGGGTGCCGACGGCCTGGTCGCCCTCGGCGCCGAAACGACCGCCCTGGCCTCGTTCGTGCCGGCCTGTGCCCGGGTGTCCGGAACCCCGGCGGAGGGCGTGGTCGCGGCGATCGAACGGGAGATTCTGAGCCAGCCTGATCCGCTCGCTTCGCGCAGAACCCGGTGTGCGGGCGAAGCGGAGGACGCGTAGTCAGCGAACCCGAACGGGTCACGGGGTGCGGAAACCATTGACTACGGGGTTCAGACAGCGTTGTCTTTCACTGGCCCTGGGGAGGTACAACAGTGATCGACGATGTGTCCCTCGTATTCTGCGTGACCGCCGACGTGTCGGTGCGCGAGCGGATGGTGCGGCGCCTGAACGGCCTCGGCACCCTGGTGATCTGCACCGACCTCGCGGAGTTGCAGGCGATGATCGGCCCGCCGGCCAGCAGCCGGCCAGCGCGGCTCTCCACCGCCGCAACCGTTCCCACTCCCGCCGCAGCCGCTCCCGCCGTCACCGCCGGCCGGACCAGTCTCGGTGACCTCACGATCGACCCACTCGGCCATCTGGTGACGTGGCGTGGACAACCGCTGGCCCTGACCCGACTCGAGCGTCGCCTGCTCACCCAGCTCGCCACGGCACCGCTCGGAGTCTGGACGTACGAGAGGCTCTTCGAGTCGGTCTGGGGCTGCGCGTACCTCGGCGACACGTCGATCCTGCACTCGGCCGTCAAGCGGTTACGCCGCAAGCTGCGCGCCGCCGACGACACCCTGCGCGTGCACACCGTTCGCGGGATCGGTTACCGGCTCAGCGTAGGATGAGCCCAGGGATAAGCAGAACGGCTCGTCACCGGGCTTTCGGTGACGAGCCGTTCTCTGTGGTGGGCGATACTGGGTTTGAACCAGTGACCTCTTCCGTGTCAAGGAAGCGCGCTCCCACTGCGCCAATCGCCCGTGCTTGTTGCCGAGGTGGGGACGGGATTTGAACCCGCGTAGACGGCTTTGCAGGCCGTTGCCTCGCCTCTCGGCCACCCCACCGAGGTTGCCCCCGTCATGCGTGGCGGCAGCTCCGAGCGGACGACGGGATTCGAACCCGCGACCCTCACCTTGGCAAGGTGATGCGCTACCAGCTGCGCTACGTCCGCACGCCCCCGGACGTTCCCGGGTGACGGATGAGAACTTTAGCCGAGCCGGTGAACGACTGCCAACTCGGGGTCGCCTCGGCGCGTCCCACCCTCGGCGCGGGTGGGATCAGCGCCCGCCCGCAGGGCTTCCTAGGGGGCTGGTCTGATGCCGCCATTCGTTGCGGGCGGTCACCCTCCGAAACCATTAGGCAATCATCGTCATCATCGTGTCGCAGGTCGCGAGAAGGGTGTACGCGCGCATCAGCTCGTGCCGGCGGACCTCGACGGACACTCCTTGGAGAACGACCGAAGAGGGCCTGAGAAAGTGTCCGGCTTCCGACTGTCGCAGCGCGGATCAGGGTGCGGTGGTAACTGTTCGTGTTCACTCGGATGGGCTACGGTAACGGTCGTGACGAGACGTGCGGCCGAGATCCGCCTGGATGCCCTGCTGCGCACCGCCTGTGACGTGATCGTGGAGCGCGGGCTGGCCAATACCCGAACGGCGGATGTGGCGCAGGCCGCCGGCGTGAGTCAGGCACTGGTTTTCTACCACTTCGCCACCAAGGAGCGGTTGCTCTCACAAGCGTTCGCGTACGCGGTCGAGCAGGATCTCGCCAGACTGGACGTGGTGACCCGGTCCTCGGCCCCACCGCTGACCAAGCTCCGCCGGATCCTCAAGCTCTACACCCCGGCCGGCCGTGGTGCCTCGTGGTCGATGTGGATCGACGGCTGGTCCGAGTCGCTGCGTACGCCGGAGTTGGAGAAGGTCTCCCGCCGACTCGACCTGCGCTGGCGTCAGGACCTGGCGGCGGTGATCTCGGCGGGCGTGGCCGACGGCACCTTCCAGTGCGCCGACCCGGACGGGGCCGCCTGGCGGATCAGCGCGGTCATGGACGGCCTCGCCGTCCAACTCGCCGTGCACGACCGGGTGATCTCCCGCCGGCAGTTCGGCGAGTGGGTCAGGCTGGTCACCGCCCGGGAGCTCGGCCTGGACCCCACCGACCTGGACTGAGCCGGGCGGCCAGCGCAATCACCCACACCAGGCCGGGCAAAACGGCTCGGCCCGCCCCGTGGACCGGAACAATCGGCAGCATGGATCTGCTGGAGGCGTACCGCCGGAGCCTGGCCGAGTTCGTCGACCGGGTGGACCAGGTCGAGCCCGGCCAGTGGTCCGACCCGACACCCTGCTCGGACTGGGACGTGCGCACGCTGGTCAACCACGTGGTGAACGAGGACCGGTGGAGCGTTCCGCTGCTCGCCGGCCGGACCATCGAGGAGGTCGGCGACCGACTCGACGGTGACCAGCTCGGCGCCGACCCGATCACGGCGGCACGGGAGGCGGCCGCGCAGGCCGAGATCGCCGCCACCCATCCCGGCACGATCGACCGCACCGTGCACCTCTCCGGTGGCGACACCCCCGCCGCGGAATACCTCCAGCAACTCCTCGCCGAGCACCTCATCCACGGCTGGGACGTGGCGGTGGCGATCGGCGTACAGCCTCGGCTCGACCCGGACGCCGTGCGCGTGGCCGCACGGTGGTTCGCCAACGAGATCGACGACTACCGGCGCAACAAGCTGGTCCGGACCGGGGTGCGGGTGCCCGACGACGCCGACGAGCAGGACCACCTCCTGGCCGCCTTCGGCCGCGACCCCGACTGGGCACCGAGCGACTGACCCCTCCCGCGGCGTCACGCTCCGGCGGTGGACGCCCCCGTGTGCCGTCGCCGCCGTTGGGGCGAGCACCCGCCCATCCTTCACCCGCCGCCACAGCGGCGGCACCAGCGCGACGGCCGCCACCGTAGGTGGTGGCCGCCGTCGTGCGCGACGTGGAATGCCCGTAGCCGGTCGTCGCCGAGCAGCATGTCGATCACCGGAACCCGGGCGAAGACTTCGAACTCCTGGCCCGTGGGCGCCCCCAGCCCTTGCCGCCATCACGATCGACTGATATCCACAGATGCACATGCGTCATCGCGCACTGACGGTCGGCGATTCGCCGGCCATCCCGCTCCCACGAGGAGGTCCCGTGCCACAACCGGAGTGGTTACCCCCGATGAGCCGGCGTCGACGCCGGCTCATCGCCGTCCTGGCAACGACGGCGACGGTCGCCGCGCTGCTCCCCACCGGCGTGAGCACCGCGGCCCCCACCGGCAACGCGGCGTCCGCCGCGCGCAGTTCCGGACCGTTCGCCGAGGGCCACGAGCCCGCAGACGTCGACAACCGCACCGGTACGGCGGCACCCGACGCCCGCCAGCGCGGCCTGGCCCGCGCCGCCGACCCCGACGTCCGGTGGAACCGACTCGGCACCCCGCAGGCGCTCGGCCCCGGTCGTACCCCTCTCGCCACCGGGCTGCCCGCCGACCCGGAGGCCGCCGCACGCGCCTACCTGACCGCCAACCGCGACCTGTTCGGGCTGGACGCCACCTCGGTGGCCGCCATGGAACGCGTGCTGGTCCGGCCGATCGGCAGCGGTGCCGTGGTCACCCTCCGGCAACGGTTCGGCGACCTGCCCGCCGGGCCGGACGGCCTCGTCACCCTCGCGGTCGCCAAGGGCACGGTGCTCTCGGTCAGCTCCTCGCTGGCCCGCAACACCGGAACACCGGCACCGGCCACCCGCACCGCCGAGCAGGCGTACGCCGCCGCGCTCGCCGACGCCAAGCTGACCCCCGGCGCGGTGGCCAGCCACACCATCCGGTCGGTGGCCGTACCCACCCCGCTGGACGGGCCACGGGCCGCCTACGAGGTGACCATGATCGGCGCGGACACCGAGCACCCGGCCGCGTTCACCACCTACGTGGACGGCAGCACCGGGCAGGTGCTGGTCCGCGAGGACCTCGTCGACTTCGACTCCGACAACCCGAGCTGGGCGGTCTTCCCGGCCACCCCGCCCCGCGACCTCGGCCCCGGGCAGGACCCCCGGGTGCGCTGGTGCGGCGACCCGGCACCCGGCTGCCAGGCCGCCTGGCGCGACCCGGCCACCGGCCAGCCGTGGGACGTCGACGCGGCCACCGGCACGCCGACCTTCACCTCGCGCGGCAACTCGGCCAACACGGTGCTCTCCTGGGGTGCCGGCACCCCCGTCGTCCCGGCGCCCACCAGCCCGGACCGTCGCTACGAATACCCCTTCACCGACCAGTGGCACCAGTCGAAGTGCAACCCGGAGGTGTTCACCTCCGCCCAACGCAACGACGCCGACGCGTCGATCGCCAACCTGTTCGCCATGCACAACCGGATGCACGACTGGTCGTACCAGTTGGGCTTCACCGAGTCGGCGTGGAACCTCCAGGCGGTCAACCTCACCCCGGCCGGGCTGGGCGGTGACGCCGAGCAGGGCCGTGCCCAGCAGGGCGCGCTGACCGGCAACCGGAACAACGCCAACCAGGGCACCCCGCGCGACGGGCTACCGCCGACCACCAACATGTACCTGTGGCAGCCGCAGGCGGGCGGGCCGTACCCGCCGTGTGTGGACGGCGACTACGACATGACGGTGATCGGCCACGAATACACCCACGCGATCACCAACCGGATGATCGCCGGCCCGGACAGCGGGATCAGCGGCCACCAGGGCGGGGCGATGGGTGAGTCGTGGGGCGACCTGCTCGCCGCCGAGTACCTCTTCCAGCACGGGCTGCGCGCGCCCGGCGAGACGCCCTTCATCACCGGCGGCTACGTCACCGGCAACCTGGTCAGCGGCATCCGCAACTACGACCTCAGCCGCAGCCCGCTCAACTACTCCGACATCGGCTACAACACCGGCGGTCCGGCCGTGCACGCCGACGGGGAGATCTGGGGCGCCACCAACTTCCGGGTCCGCTCCGCGCTGGTCAAGCGGTACGGCCTCGGCACCCCGCAGCGGCAGCTCGACTGCGCACAGGGGAAGGTCGCCGCCGACCAGTGCCCGGGCAACCGGCGCTGGTCGCAACTGGTGTTCGACTCGTTCCTGCTCCAGGCCGCCAGCCAGGTCAGCATGCTCGACATGCGGGACAACATGCTCACCGCCGACCTGCTCCGCTTCGGTGGTGCCAACCAGGACCTGATCTGGGCCGAGTTCGCCCGCTCCGGGATGGGCCGGGACGCCGCCACCAACGGCGCCACCGACACCGACCCGACGCCGAGCTTCGCCTCGCCGCGTGGTGGCAACGCCACGCTGACCCTCCGTCCACGCGGGGACAGCGCCGACGCGCCGATCCGGGTGTACGTCGGGACGTACGAGGCGCGGGCGACGCCGATCGCCGACACCGACCCGGCGACGCCGATCCCGGACACCGTGGAGATGGTGGCCGGCACGTACGACCTGCTGGCCGTCGCGCCCGGCTTCGGGCACCAGCGGCTCAGCGTGGTCGCCCGGGCCGGTCAGGACGGGTACGTGGACCTGCGGATGAGCCGTAACCTGGCGTCCACCGCATCCGGGGCGACGATCACCGGTGACGGGGTCAACCTGGACCGGGTCGCCGACGACACCGAGGCGACGAACTGGGCCTCCCTGGACGGGGTGGCCGGCCGGCAGCTCACCGTGGTGCTGCCCGGGGGCGCCCCGCAGACGGTCAAGCGGGTGAACGTCAGCGCGATGCTGCGCCCGGCGATCGCCGGCGACGCCGACACCGGCAGTCAGAACGCGCTCAGCGCGCTGCGCTCGTTCGCGGTGTCCGCCTGCAACGCGACGACCACCGACTGCGCCGACCCGGCGCGGTGGCAGCGCATCTACACCAGCGTGGGCGACGCGTTCCCCGGCGGGGCGTACCGGGCGTACAGCCGGGACATCAATCTCCGGACGTTCGCGGTGCCCAGCACGGTCGCCACCCACCTGCGACTGGAGGTGCTGGCGAGCCAGTGCACCGGTGGCCCGCACTACGCGGGTGAGCAGGACGACGACCCGGCCACCACGACGGACTGCGCGACGGCCAGTCCGGCCCGGTCGCAGGTCAGGATCGCGGAGTTCCAGGCGTTCTCCAACTGAAAAACCGTGGGGGTCGGCGGCAGGTCCGCCGGCCCCCACGGCCCTGAGGTCAGCGGCGGGCCGGTCGCCAACGGTCGGCGGTGGGGGGCCGCTCCCAGCGCCGGTCCACCGGTGGGTCGTCGGGCTCCGTGGCATCTGCGCCCGCAGCCCGGGTCAGGTGCCGTAGCCGCATCAGCAACCCCATCCCGAGGAAGAGCAGCAGCCCGCCGAGCAGGAACGCGGCCTGCACCACCCCGAACCCGCCGGTCTGCGAGACCGGGCGTCCGGGCGCCGGCGGCGCGGCGTCAACCGGGTAGTCCCCCACCGGCTCATCCACGGACGTGCTCTCCTCCTCGGCCGGCGCGCTCGGTGTCTCGCTGGGCTCCGACGGGGTGGCGGTCGGCTTCGGCGTGCTGGTCGGAGTGCCACCCGCACCCACCACCGAGCGGGTGGCCGTCTGTCGGGCCAGCAGGCGCGCGTTGGCGTCGTACGCCTCGGCGGCGAGAGTGACCCGCCCCTGGGTGACGTCCTCGGCGAAGGCCACCCGGTAGCGGGCGGTGACCGTGCGCCCCGGGCAGAGCGTGCCCGGGTCGAGCTGCCGGTCGGTCAACCGGGCCACGTCACCGTCGGTCTGAATCTGCAGCGGGAAGTCACCGGTCTCCTCCACCCGGTCCATCTTCACCTGGTCGAGCCGGAGGCCCTGCACGCTCAGCACCATCGACCAGCGCACCTTCACGCAGCCCCCGCGCCGGTCCGTCCGGGAGACGACGGCGGACACCGTGCGCACCTGCTCGCCGGCGGTGAACCGGGCCGGCAGCCCACTCAGTTCGGTGCTGAACGCCGCCTGCGCCGGAGCGGCCAATGCCAGCTCCACCCCGCTCAGACAGGCCAGCACCACCCCTACCCGCACCGCATACCGCCACACCGTCACCACCGTCGCCCTCCGTTCGGTCGTCTCCACTGAGCAACGCTAGGAGCGGCCCGTCGGCCGGACCAGACGGGTGTGTTCGCACCGACCGGCAAGGACGGGGTGGGTTTTCACCGACGGTGGTGAACCGGTCACCGCTCCCCCGCGACACGCCGGCCACCGGGCCGCTGGGACAATCGGCGACGTGTCCGAGCTCTCCAGCACGTTCGTCCGGCTGCACGCCCGGCTGGCCCCGGTCCCGTTCGTCCCCGAGGTGCGGCTGCACCAGGCGGACGAACCGATCGGGCTGTGGGAGCTGACCGAGGGAGAGTTCTCCACCGATCGGCCGCCGCCGTTCTGGGCGTTCGCCTGGGCCGGCGGGCAGGCGCTCGCCCGCTACGTGACCGACCACCCGGAGCTGGTCGCCGGCCGCCGGGTGCTCGACCTCGCCTCCGGCTCCGGTCTGGTGGCCATCGCCGCCGCCCGCGCCGGCGCGGCGTCGGTGCGAGCCGTCGAGGTGGACGAGCTGGCGGTGGCGGCGGTCGCCCTCAACGCGGAAGCCAACGGGGTACGCGTCGACGCCGAGTTCGGCGACATCCTCGACGGCGACGCCGGGGACGCCGAGGTGGTGCTCGCCGGTGACGTCTTCTACAGCGACGCGATGGCCCGCCGGGTGCTGCGGTTCCTGCTGCGCGCCACCCGGGCCGGCGCACCGGCGCTGGTCGGTGACCCCGGTCGGGCGTTCCTGCCCCGGGACCGCTTCGACGAGCTGGCGGCGTACGACGTGCCGGTGCCGGAGGCTCTGGAGAGCGTCCGGGTGAAGCGCACCACCGTCTGGAGGTTGCGCGCCGGGCTGCCGGGAGCCCCCGGCTAGCGTGTCCGGGTGCTGTTCCGCAGCTGGGCGCGGGTGACCGATCCCGCATGGCCGGACGTGGCCCGGGTGCCGGACCACGTCGGCGGCACGCACCTGGTCGTCACCCGGCACGCGCTGGTCCGTCACGTCCTCGCCGACCCGGTCACCTATCGGCCGGACAACGCGCTGGACGCGGTGACGCCGATGCCGGTGACCGCGCTGCGGGTGCTGGCCGGGCACCGGTTCCGGCTGCCGCCGACCCTCGCCAACAACTCGGGCGCGAGCCACCCGCAGATCCGGGCGATAGTCGCGGACGCGCTGCACCCCGCCCGGGTCGCCGCGCAGCGGCCCTGGCTGACCGCGCTGGTCCGGGACCGGGTCGCTGGGCTCGGCGCGGCCCTCGACGCCGGCGAACCGGTCGACCTGTACGCGGACCTCGCCGCCGACCTGCCGCTGCTGGTGCTGGCCCGGCTGGTGGAGCTGCCGGACGCTCCGGTCGGCGCGGTCAAGGAGTTCGCCCGTGCCGCGCTGGAGTTGTTCTGGGCTCCGCTGGACGTCGACCGGCAGGTGACCCTCGCCGCCGAGGTGGGGCGGTTCCACCGCGTACTGCGCGACTTCGCGACCACCGGCGGCGGGTTGGCCGCCGAGCTGCGCGTGGCCGGGCACCCGCCGGACGTGGTGGTGGGCGCGCTCTTCTTCCTGCTGGTCGCCGGCCAGGAGACCACCTCCCAGTTCCTCACCCTGCTGCTGCACCGGCTGGCCGGCGAGCCCGCGGTCCGGGCCGGCCTGCGCACGGGCGAGGTCGCGGTGGCCGACGTGGTGGAGGAGGGGCTGCGGCTGGAACCTCCGATCGTCACCTGGCGGCGGGTGGCGGCGACGGACAGCACGCTGGGTGGCACGGCGGTGCCGGCCGGCAGCAGTCTCGTGCTGTGGCTGGGTCGCGCCGGTCGGGACCCGGCTGTCGTGCAGTCCCCCGACGAGTTCCGCCCGGGTCAGCGCGGATCCCGCCGGCACCTGGCGTTCGGGGCGGGCGCGCACCGCTGCGTCGGTGACGTGCTGGCCCGTATGGAGGCGGCCGTGGTGGTGGCCGAGGCAGCGCCGCTGCTGGACGGGGTGCGGGTGGTACGTCCGCCCTGGTGCCCGGACAATCTCACCTTCCGGATGCCCGACGCCTTCGTCGTCCGGCGCTCGTCCGGGGCACCGGCCTGAGGAGATCCTGATCTCTGTTCGGTAGGTTTCCCGGCGTGTCAGCGACCCCTGCGCGTCGGATCCTCGCCGTCGTAACACTTCTGGCCCTGCTGGTGCTGAGTGCCTGCACAGCCGGACCGGCGTTGCACGTCCGACGGATCGCCATGGACCAGCCGGCCCTGTCCACCTCCCCTGCCGCGCCGTCGACCTCGCCGTCTCCGACGACGAAGCCCGTGGCCGGGAGCCTGGACTGGTACGTGTCCCAAGTGCCGACCTTCCCCGAGGCGCCACCGCCGCAACCGGTGCCGCTGCCCGAGACCGGCACGGCCCAGTTCTGGCACCGCCTGCCCACCGACCAGAGGGTCGCCTTCATCACCATCGACGACGGTGGGCTGGCCCGTCCGCCCGAGGCGGCCGAATTCATCTGGCGGGCGCACATCCCGGTCACGATGTTCCTGAACTCACCGGCCGCCGAGGAACACGACGTCTACTTCCGGCAGATCATGGTGGCGGGCGGGGTCGTCGAGAACCACACCATCACGCACACCTCTCTGGCCGGCCGGTCGTACGACCGCCAGAGGCACGAGATCTGCGGTGCCGCGGACAAGCTGGAGGCGCTGTTCGGCAAGCGACCGACCCTGTTCCGGCCACCGTTCGGCGAGCACGACGCCACCACGCTGAGGGCCGCGCACGACTGCGGCGCGAAGGCGGTCTTCCACTGGACCGAGACCGTGCACGAGGGCAAGGTGCGCTACCAGACCCCGGAGAAGGTGGTCCAGCCCGGCGACGTGCTGCTCATGCACTTCCGGCCGGCGCTGATGGACGACCTGCTCGCGGCGCTGAAGGCGATCCACCGGGCCGGGCTGACACCGGCCCTGCTGGAGGACTACGTCCGCTGACCGACCCGGCCGCGACCTGACGAAAGTCAGAGTCCGGTGCTGCCGTTCGGGCGCGGTGCGGCAGGGGGCCGCGCGCCTAGCGTCAGCGCATGATCACATTACGTGGGTTGACGAAACGGTTCGGGGCGACCGTCGCGGTCGACGCCTTGACCGTCGACATCGCGCCCGGCCGGGTCACCGGGTTCCTCGGCCCCAACGGCGCCGGCAAGTCCACCACCATGCGGATGATCCTCGGGCTGGACCGTCCCAGCGCCGGGCAGGCCCTCATCGGCGGGCGCGCGTACCGGGAGTTGCGCCGGCCGCTGCACGAGGTCGGGGCGCTGCTCGACGCCCGTGCCATCCACCCGGCCCGCTCCGGCCGGGCGCACCTGCTGGCCATCGCTCGCAGCAACGGCATCCCCACCCGTCGGGTGGACGAGGTGCTCGACGCCGTCGGGCTGGACGCGCGGGCCGCCAGGAAACCGGGACGGACTCTCTCCCTCGGCATGGGCCAGCGGCTCGGCATCGCCGGCGCGCTGCTCGGCGACCCGCCGGTGCTGATGTTCGACGAGCCGGTGAACGGCCTCGACCCGGACGGGGTGCGCTGGGTGCGGCAGCTCATGCGCTCGCTGGCCGACCAGGGACGGACTGTCTTCGTCTCCAGCCACCTGATGAGCGAGATGCAGCTCACCGCCGACCAGCTCGTGGTGATCGGCCGGGGACGACTGCTCGTCGACGCCCCGACCGACGAGGTGATCGCCGGCAGCGCGGTCGCGGTCCGGGTCCGCAGCCCGCACCCGGACGGCCTCGCCGCCCTGGCCGCGCGCCTCACCGCCGCCGGCGCGACAGTGCAGGCGGCCGACCGCAACGAGCTGACCGTCACCGGCACCACCGCCGACCGCGTCGGGGACCTGGCACACGAGCTGGGCGTACGACTGCACGAGCTGAGCCCGCACGGCGCGTCGCTGGAGCAGGCGTTCATGGAGCTGACCGCCGACAGCGTCGAGTACGCGGGCGGAACGACCGGAGGTGGGGCGCGATGAGCACCAGTACCCGTGGTGGCGCGGTGGCCGCCGAGTGGACCAAGCTCTCCTCGGTGCCGAGCACCTGGTGGACGGCGCTGGCCGGGCTGCTGGTGATGGCCGCGAGCGCCGGTCAGCTGGCCATCTACGCCGCCAACGACAACACCAACGACGACCCGACCGACGACCGGGGAATCGTCACCGTCGGCAGCGTGCTGATCGACTCGGTCGAGTTGACCCAGTACGTGGTGCTGGCCCTCGGCCTGCTGGCGATCACCGCCGAGTTCACCAGTGGCACCATCCGGACCACGCTCCAGTGCACCCCGTCGCGTGGCCGCGTACTGCTGGCCAAGGCCGCCGTCGCCGGCACCGTCACCTTCGCCCTCGGTCTGCTGCTCGGCGGCGTCGGCGCCCTGGTGGCCCGACCGGTGCTCGGCAAGTGGGGCAGCGCCCCGGTGGCCGGCACGATCGGCGACATCGTGGCGGTGGCCGCCTACCTGGCGCTCATCGGCGTGCTCGCCCTGGGCCTCGGCGCCGCGCTGCGCAACGCGGTACTCACGATCACCGTGCTCCTCGCCACCCTGATGATCGTGCCGTTGTCGCTTCAGGAGCCGGACATCGACGTGCTGAACCGGATCGCCGACGTGTTCCCCGGCGTGGCCGGAGCGCACTTCCTGGCCGGCGACACCGAGCCGTACCCCAGCCTCGTCGGGCTGCTGCTGCTCGCCGGCTGGGCGGGGGCCGCGCTCCTGCTGGGCCGGGCCGCGCTGCGCCGCCGCGACGCGTGACGCCGGCGGCTGAGCGGGGCCGCGCCGCCCCCGCTCAGCCGTCGACCAGCCCCGCCTCGTACGCGAGGATCGCCGCCTGCACCCGGTTGCGCACGTCGAGCCGGGTGAAGATGCTGGTCAGGTAGCTCTTCACGGTGCCCTCCACCAGGTGCAGCCGGCGGGCGATCTCGGCGTTGGACAACCCCGCCCCGACCAGGGCCAGCACCTCCCGTTCCCGCTCGGTCAGCCCGGCCGTACGGTCCCGGGCGGCGGGCCGGCGGGCCAACCGACCGGCGCCCAGCTCGATCACCCGGCGGGCCACCTGCGGCGACAGGTACGCACCACCGTCGGCGACGGCGTGCACGCCCGCGATCAGCTCACGGGGGTCGCCGGCCTTGAGCAGGAACCCGTTGGCGCCGTGCCCGAGCGCCCGGGCCACGTGGTCGTCCTCGCCGAACGTGGTCAGCATGATCGTCGCGGTCTCCGGCACGACCCGGCGGATCTCGGCGGCGGCGGCCAGCCCGTCCATCCGCGGCATCCGGATGTCCAGCAGTGCGACCCGAGGTCGGTGCGCACGGACCAGCTCCACCGCCGCGTGCCCGTCGCCGGCCTCGGCGACCACCTCGATGGCGGGATCGGTGGCGAGGATGGCCCGGACGCCCGCCCGGATCATCGCTTCGTCGTCGGCCAGGACGACCCGGACCGGCGCTGCCCCGGTCGTGTCGGTGTTCACTACGCGATCCACTCCTTGCTGACCAGCCGGCCATCGGTGAAACACAGCCGCCAGGTCGGCTGCGCGAGGGGAAAGTTGCCGTCGGTGTAGTACTCGCAGTCCGGCCGGTCAGCCGGCGTGGGGCGATCCAACTGCCGCCGGGGCAGCCCGGCCAGCTCCGACCGGGCCGCGCCGACCCGCATCTGGTCGAAGGTGGCCCGGTCCAGCACCGTCCCGGCGGTCGCCACCGGGTAGTAGACGAGGGAGAGCACGAGGGCGAAGCCAACCGGCGCCGCCAGCGCCACCAGGAGGCTGCGGCGCACCCGTCGGCGGGCGTCGTGCAGCCGCCGCTCGGCGTCCACCGGCCGCTCCACCGGACCGCGCTGGTCGCCGCCCTCGATCGCCTCCACCGGCGGCGCGGTCGCCGGCAACACCGCCCGTACGACGAAGCCGCCCTCGGTACGCGGGCCGGCGTGCAGCGTCCCACCGGAGAGACGGACCCGTTCGGCGAGGGCGAGCAGCCCGCTGCCCTGCGACGGTGGGGCGGGCAGCGGGCCTGCCGGCGCGGCGCCGTTGACGACGGCGACCTCGACCCGGTCAGCGTCCCGGGTCAGGCTCACCTCCACCGGGGCACCCGGTGCGTAGCGGGCGGCGTTGGTCAGCGCCTCACGGACGATCCGGTGGGCCGCGTGACCGGTCATCGCCGGCAACTCCGCGACCGCCGGGGCGGCCTCCATGCGTACCGCCATGCCGGCCTCCCGGGCACCCTCGACCAGATCGGCGACGGTCTCCCCGCTCGGACGCACCGACGCGCCGCCCTCCTCCCGGAGCACCCCGATGATCTCGTGCAGTCGCTCGGTGGCGGCGGAGACGCTGGCCCGCAGCTCCCCCGCGGCGGCCCGGTGCCGGTCGTCCAGGTCGGCGGCGACCTCCAGGGCGGCGGCCCGCAACGCGATCAGGCTGAGGTCGTGACCGAGCGAGTCGTGCATCTCCCCGGCGATCCGGGCCCGTTCCCGCAGCCGGATCCGCTCGGCGGCACCACGCTCCTCGCGGGTCAGCGCCTCCACGTGCCGTCGACCGGCGTCGGCCAACTCCTGCTGCTGACGGCGGTACCGCCCGACCAACCAGGGGAACACCGCGGCGAAGAGCAGCACCGAGGCGAGCAGGAACCAGGTGGCCGGGCCGGTGCCGAGCACGCCCAGGTTGAGCGCCGTGCCGCCCGCCGCGATCAACACGAAGACCCCGGCCGCCCGGCCCGCGGACGCGCTGCGCCGCCCGGCGAGATAGCTGAAGACCGGGATCGCGAACACGAAGTTGCCGTCGACGACCGACCCGAGCACCACCAGCACGAGGGCCGCCAACGGTGCGCGCCGATTTGCCAGCACCGCCGCCACGCCGAGCAGCACCAACTTGCCGACCACCAGCGGCAACGCGTACCGCGGATAGGGCGGGCTGAACCCGGCATAGCCGACCGGGGCGGCCACCACCGCCCAGAGCAGCACGTCCCGCAGCAGCCGACGCCACCGGTCCGACCAACCCGGCGGCGAGAAGTCGAAGAACGGCACGGCGGTCAGGCTACCGACGTCCGACCTGGGCGGACACCGACGAAAGTCAGGTGTTCAGCCGCTCTCCTCGGCCCACACCCGCCAGTCGTCGAGCACGCCGTGCAGGGCCGGGGTGAGCCAACCCGGCGCGGACCGCCGGAACACCCCAGGGTCCATCGCACCGGCGCCGTCGGGCAACGCGCCGAGCAGGTTCGGCACCAGGTCGGTGAGGTTCGTCCAGTGCACCAGCTCCGGTCTGGTCGGCCAGGCGCCGATCACCACGCCGGCCGGCACGGCACGCCGGTCGAGTGCCTCCAGGGTCAGCGCGGTGTGGTTGAGCGTGCCCAACCCGGCGCGGGCGACCACCACCGCGGGTACGCCGAGCGACACCGCCAGGTCGGCCATCGTCCACGGCTCGCCCGACGGGCGCAGCCCCATCGGCACCAGCAACCCACCCGCGCCCTCGATCAACACCAGGTCGTGCTTGTCCGCCTCAGCACGGACGGCGTCCACCACCGCGTACAACTCCAGCGGCGGCAGATCCGCCACCCGGGCGGCGGCCAGCGGGGCGAGCGGATCGGGATAACTGGCCAAGGTCCGGCCGGTCAGCGGGGCAGCCAACCGGTTGACCGCGTCCACGTCGCCGGGCTCACCGCTGGCCGTACCGGTCTGGCCCGGCTTGACCACCGCCACGCGCAACCCGGCGGCCTGCGCGGCGGCCGCGATCGCCGCGGTCACCACGGTCTTACCGACCTCGGTGTCAGTCCCGGTAACCAGAACCGGGCCCTCCCACGCGGTCATGGGGCAGTTTCCACGATGACGTCCACAGCCCGCTCGAACGCCGCCCGGGGCACCCCCGCGCTGATCGTGAGCCGCAGGCGGGAGCGGCTGTCCGGGGTGGACGGTGGCCGGAAGCAGCCCACCGCGACACCCCGGTCCCGGCAGTCGGCGGCCCAGGTGGTCGCCGCCTCCGGCCCGGGGGCCGTCACCGAGATCACCGCCGCGTCCGGCGCGGAGACGGTCAGCCCGGCCGCACGCAGCCGGTCGACCGCCAACCCCACCCGGTCGGACAGCTCCGCGCGCAGGTCGTCGCCAGCCCGGACCAGCCCCAGCGCGGCGTGCACACCGGCGGCGACCGCCGGCGGCAGGGCCGTGTCGAAGATGAAAGTACGCCCGGTCTCGACCAGGTGCCTGACGAACTCGGCCGGGCCGGCCACCAGCCCACCCGCGCCGCCGAGCGCCTTGGACAGGGTGGCGGTGACCACCACGTCCGGCTCACCGGACAGCTTCGCGGCGGCCACCCCGCCCGCGCCGGCCGGACCGATCACGCCCAGCGCGTGCGCGTCGTCGACCAGCAGCAGCGCACCGTGCCGGCGGGCCACCGCGTGCAGCCGGGCCAGCGGGGCGAGGTCACCGTCGACCGAGAAGACCGACTCGGTCACCACCACCGCCGGGCGACCCGGAGCGGCCGCGAGTGCGGCAGCCACCGCGTTCACGTCGGCGTGCGGGGTGACCACCGTCTCCGCACCGGAGATCCGGCAGCCGTCGATCAGGGACGCGTGGTTGTGCGCGTCGGAGACGAGCAGCGTCCGAGGTTGGACGAGTGCCCGCAGCGCGCCGATGTTGGCCAGGTAGCCCGAGGAGAAGACGAGTGCCCGGTCGGTGCCCAGCCACTGCGCCAGCTCGTCCTCCAACGCCTGGTGCGCGTCGGTGGAGCCACGCACCAGGCGCGACCCGGTCGCCCCCAGCCCGTACGCCGACAGCGCAGCCGCGGCAGCGGCCGTGACCTGCGGATGGTTGGCCAGACCGAGGTAGTCGTTGCCGGCCAGATCGGTCATCTGATCGTCGGCGGGACGCGGATTGAGTCGCCGGGTCAACCCGGCCTTCGCCCGCAACTCCGCGCGGCGGTCGAGCGCCGCCAGCCAGTCCGCCACGTCACCCCTTCACCGCCGTCCGCGCCGGTCAGCCCGACACCCGCCGGGCGAAATTACCACCCGCCGCCGACGCCCGGCGGATCCACTCGCTGCGAGGCATCGACGGCTGTTAGGTCATTCCGGCTGATCGGGGCGCCTTGTAAGGTACGAGCCATGCCAGCGATCCTCGACCAGGCCCGGACCCAGGTCCTCGGTGACGGTGTCGGCCTCGACCAGGCCGGCATCCTCGCCGTGCTGAACCTGCCCGACGAGCACCTGCCCGCCGCTCTGCAGCTCGCCCACGACGTGCGGATGCGCTGGTGCGGCCCGGAGGTCGAGGTCGAGGGGATCGTCTCGCTGAAGACCGGCGGTTGCCCGGAGGACTGCCACTTCTGCTCCCAGTCCGGCCTGTTCACCTCTCCGGTGCGCTCGGTCTACCTGGACATCCCGTCGCTGGTCGAGGCGGCGAAGCAGACCGCCAAGACCGGGGCGACCGAGTTCTGCATCGTCGCGGCGGTGCGCGGCCCGGACGCCCGGCTCATGAAGCAGATGCGCGAGGGCGTCGCCGCCATCAGGGCGGAGGTCGACATCCAGGTCGCCGCGTCGTTGGGCATGCTCACCCAGGAGCAGGTCGACGACCTGGTCGACATGGGCGTGCACCGCTACAACCACAACCTGGAAACCTGCAGGTCGTACTTCCCCAACGTGGTCACCACGCACTCCTGGGAGGAGCGCTGGGAGACGCTGCGGATGGTCCGCGACTCCGGCATGGAGGTGTGCTGCGGCGGCATCCTCGGCCTCGGCGAGACCGTCGAGCAGCGGGCCGAGTTCGCCGCGCAGCTCGCCGAGCTGGCCCCGCACGAGGTGCCGCTCAACTTCCTCAACCCGCGCCCCGGCACCCCGCTCGGCGACCGCCCGGTGGTGGAGGGCAAGGACGCGCTGCGGGCCATCGCCGCGTTCCGGCTGGCCATGCCGCGCACCATCCTGCGGTACGCGGGTGGCCGGGAGATCACCCTCGGTGACCTGGGCACCCGTGATGGTCTGCTCGGCGGCATCAACGCGGTGATCGTCGGCAACTACCTGACCACGCTGGGTCGACCGGCGACCGCCGACCTGGATCTGCTGGCCGAGCTGAAGATGCCGGTCAAGGCGCTCTCCGACACGCTGTGACGACCGTGACGACGACGGAGCTGTGGTGCGACCGGTGCGGTGAGTCGGCGACGGCCACCGCCCACGCGGCCTGCGCGTCGGCTCGCGAGTTGGAGCCGCCCCGGTTCTGTCCCCGGTGCCGGCGCCGGATGAAGGTGCAGGTGCTGCCGGTGGGTTGGTCGGCGGTCTGCGTCGAGCACGGCGAAGTTCGGGGCTGAGCCGGTGCTGCGCGGGCGGGCGGTGGTCCTGCGACCGGCGACGGCCGCGGACGTGGAGGCCCTCGTCGCGATCCGGGCCGACCCGGAGGTCCGCCGGTGGTGGCGGGGCGGCGACGACCTGACCGGTTCGGTCCGCGCCGACCTCGGCGACGACGACCTGCACGTGTACGCGATCGAGCACGACGGCCGGGTGGTCGGCGCCATCCAGTGGTACGCCGAGGCGGACCCGGACTACCGGCACGCCAGCCTGGACGTCTTCCTCGAACCGGCGGCCCGCGGTGAGGGCCTGGGTGGGGACGCGATCCGCACCCTGGCCCGGCACCTGATCGACGAGTACGGCCACCACCGCTTCACAATCGACCCGGCGGCGGCGAACAGCGCCGCGATCCGCGCGTACGCGAAGGTGGGTTTCCGCCCGGTGGGGGTGCTGCGCCGTTACGAGCGTGGCGAGGACGGGCGCTGGCACGACGGTCTGCTGATGGACCTGCTCGCCGACGACCTGGTGGAGTGAGCGGGCACCTCAACCGTCCCAGCAGAGGTGCCCGTTGGGGAGTCGACGGGCACCCTCGGCGGGCTGGTGCGGGCTGAGCCGCCCCTCCGGCATGAGGTGGGCCACCGGCGTCCCGCGACCGAGCGCCGCGACGTCGGCGATCAGCCGGCGGTGGCAGCGCCACCAGAGGCTCTCACTGCACATGACAGCGGTGGTGCGTTCAGCCGCGTCGGCCAGCACCCCGGTCAGCGACGTGTCGAAGTCCTGCGTGCGGGTGTAGGCGGCGTACGCCCGGAACGCCGCGACCTTCCACCAGGTGTCCGGCTCGGGCTCGCCGGCCGGGACGTGCCGGCGGCCGCCCAGGTGCGGCTCCCAGCGGTAGTCGATGCCGTACTCGGGCAACCACCGCTCAAGCTCCTCGCGGTGCACGTCGGGGTTGGTGCGGCTGGCCGGGTACCGTCGCACGTCCACCAGCAGCGCCACCCCGGCCCCGGTCAGCAGCTCTCCCAGCCGCACCCGGTCGGCTGTGCCGTGTCCAACGGTCAGCAACTCCCGCACATGGCTGACTTGCCCGGAATCCCGGGCGGTTATCCCCGCTCCCGGGCGAGATCTTGGACAGTTTCCGTTCGGCTAACGGAAACTGTCCAAGATCTCGGCTGTTCGGCGGCTCAGGCGAGCGTGCAGGTGGCGTTGTTGACGGTGAAGGCCGTCGGCTTCGGGTTGGTGCCGGTGTGGGCGCCGTTGAAGCCGAAGCTCACCGACGCGCCCGGCGCGAGCGTGCCGTTGTAGGACAGGTTCGTCGCGGTGACCGCAGCGCCGGTCTGGCTGACCGTCGCCGACCAGCCCTGACTGACGGTCTGCCCACCCGGGAGGCTGAACCGCAGCGTCCAGCCGTTGATCGCGGTGGTGCCGGTGTTGGTGATCGTCACCGTGGCGGTGAAGCCGGTGCTCCAGTCGGTGGTGACGTACGCCACCTTGCAGGCGCCACCGACCGGCGGTGGCGCGGTGGTCACCGCGACCGGCGCGGACGCCGCGGAGGTGTTGCCGGCCGCGTCCACGGCCACCACGTAGAACTGGTAGGCCGTCGAGGCGGTCAGCCCGGACAGCGCCACAGTGGTGCCGGTCGGCGAGCCGACCAACGCGTCTGTGGCGCCGGCCTCGCGGTAGACCCGGTAACCGGTGACGCCGACGTTGTCGGTCGACGGGGTCCAGGCCAGGGTGAGCCCGGTGGCGGTGACCGCCGAGGCGACCGGTGTGCCGGGCGTGCTCGGCACTGTGGTGTCGGCGGTGCCAGCCGGTGGCGTGGCCACGCTGAGCTTCGGCGAGGCGGCCGACTCGTTGCCAGCGCCGTCGCGGGCCACGATGGTGTACTCGAACGTCCGCTCCGGCAGCAACGTGGTGATGGTGATGGTGTTCTCGGTGACCCGCCGGGTCGCCACCACGTCGTTGCCGACCATGAACTCGCGGACGTCGTAGCCGGCCAGCCCGCTGCCGCCGCTGTCCGTGGACGGCGCCCAGGTCAGGGTGACTGTGCGGGGGCCGAGGTTGGACGCCACCGGGGTGCCCGGGACGGTCGGCTTGGTGGTGTCCGGCACCACCGGGCCCGGCTCCTCGCCCCAGACGCGGGTGGCGCCGGAGTAGAGCGGCACCTTCCGGTTGGGCCCGGCGGTGGCCTGGTACGACGGGTCGTTGGTCGGGTCCCAGGTGCCACCCTCCGGCACACCGATCTTGAACTGGACCTCCATCCGGTGCTGCGACTGCCCGGCCGGGGCGATGGTGTGCCCGGTGCAGTCCACCTCGACGTACCAGATGTCACCGCTGAACTGCTTGGCCGTCGTCGGGGACGGGCAGCCCTGGGTGTAGCCGGCGGTGACCTGCACCGGGCCGGTGCCGTCGGGCCGGAAGTAGTACCGGAACCGGCCGTCGCTCAGGGCCCGGGCCGGGAACGCCGACTTGTTGTAGACCATCACCTTGAGCCCGGTGGCCCGCGGTTCGGCCTGCGTCACAGTGGTCTCCACTGTCAGCTCGTCGATGTCCGGCGTCTCGGCGACCGGGAAGTTGGCGAGCGGCGTGCCGCCGTACTCGGAGACCAGCCGGACCACCGCGGAGGTGAAGCCGGCGTTGTAGTCGGTGGCCACCTCGTTCATCACGTAGTCCGACCGGCTGTCGCTGTACGCGTCGTTGGCCGAGGACGGGCCGCCGACCAGCGCGCCGTAGAGGGTGTGCCGGGTCTCGACCGGCACCGTCTGGCTGTCCCACCAGGAGCCGTGGGCGGTGCGGTGGTGCGGGTTGCGCGGCGAGTTGGCGCCGAACCCGATGACGTAGCTGGAGTTGCGCGGGTTGTCGCCCAGCGCGTAGTTGATCTGCCGGACGGCGAAGTCGTGGTAGCGCGCCTTACGGGTGGTGTCGGTGGTCTTGTCGCTGTAGACCAGCGCGGCGAAGGAGGTGTTGGCCGCGTAGCGCAACGCACCCCAGGAGTCGAGCACCGCCATCCCACCGGGTGAATACGGCACCCGCTGCCCGTCCACCCCGACGGTCCAGTAGTCCAACCAGCGGTTGGCGTCGTCGACGTACTTCTGCTTGCCGGTCAGGTTGGCCAGCAGCACGTACGCCCCGAACTGCTTGTTGTCCCAGGCGATCGTCCACTTGTAGGAGCGGGTGGTGGACTGGTTCTCGGTGCCGAGCTTGTCGTACTCACTCTCGGCCTTGGCCAGGTAGCTGGCCTCGCCGGTGGCCCGGTGCAACCAGATCGCCGCCCAGACCAGCTCGTCCTGCCAGCCGCTCCACGAGCGGTAGAAGCTGGTCGCGTCGGTGATGCACTCGTGGTAGGACTTCCGCACCGTGTCGGCGAAGGTGTAGAGCTGCCGGGCGTGCCCGAGCAGCCGGTCGGCGTAGGCCGCGTCGGTGGGACGGAAGACCATCGAGGACGCGGCCATCGCGGCCGCCGTCTCCCCCGCCAGGTCCGCGCCGCCACAGCTCGCATCGATCTTGTACGCGGGCCGCGCCATCGCCATCACCTCGGCCGGACCCCACCACTTGTGGTCGTCGTCGCCCTTGCCGACCTGTCCGTAGAGGACGTTGGCGGACGGGTGCGCCTTGATGAAGTAGTCGTTGACGAAGCGCAGGTTGTTGAGCAGGTGCGGCATTTGGCCGGACGCGGTGTAGCCGCTGCGGTACTCCACAGCGCCCCAGGCGAGCATTGTGGCGCTGAACGCCATCGGGAAGCCGAACTTCACGTGGTCACCCGCGTCGTACCAGCCGCCGGTGAGGTCCAGCCCAGCGTCGGCGCCGTCGGTGAGCGCGCTGTCGCCGCGCCAGGAGACCCGGTTCCAGTCGGGCAGCCGCCCGGACTGCTGCGCCTCGTAGAAGAGCAGCGACTTCTGCAGCACCTCGGCGTAGTTGTAGGCCGCTGGCGCGGCGGAGGCGGGCGACGACGTCGGCCCGGCGACCGCGAGGGCGAGACCCGTGAGCAGGGCAACGCCAGCGGCCAGCAACCGCCGCGGCCAGGGCTGGTCGACGACCGGTCGCCGAGATCGGAAGCGGAACCGCTGCGGTCGGTGCATGGCGGGCTCCTGTCGGTGGCGCCGCCGGTCAGCACCGACCTGGACGCGGGACGGTGTCGGGTGGTGCGGGCTGCCGGCGGCTGTGGTGGTGGAACCGGAAGCGCGGGAGCGCTCCCATGGATAAGCGACAATGTAATGCGCTCGTCACTGCTTTGTGAAGAGGCGCCCGGGCCCACCCCGTCGCGGCGACCGCGACCTGCGTCAAGACCCGCGCCAGAAGACCCCTAAAACCATCTCACATCATCGATGATATTCGATGGAAGAAGTTGCATCGCCGCTGTTCAGACCAGCCGTCGCCGGGCCGGCAACGGGGCCGTTCGAGCGTCGCGACCCCTGTCAGACAAACGTACTGTTGCCGACCCGCTACCCGCCGCGAGACAGTACGGCTCATCAGCGGTGTCATCGACGCCGCCGCTCCCCGGTCGACCCTGAGGAGAAGCGATGGCACTACGACTCGCAGACGGCACCGCCTGGTCCGACGTCCTGGCCCGCGCGGTGGCCGCCACCGGAGAAGCGTTCGGCGCCGAGGTGGACGGCGTCACCACCCTGCACAACCTGGTCGAGGGCGAGTGGCGGGCCACCGGTCAGCCCGCCCCCGTCCGCACCCCGGTGGACAACACCGTCGTCATCAACCTGCGCCGGCTCGACGCCGACACCGCCCGCGCCGCGGTCCTGCACTCCGCCGCCGAGCACCGGACCTGGGCCCGGACCCCGCTCGCCGACCGCAAGGCCCGCGTCGCCGACGCACTGGACTCGCTCACCGCCCACCGCGACCTGCTCGCCATGCTGCTGGTCTGGGAGATCGGCAAGCCCTGGCGGCTGGCCTGCGCCGACGTGGACCGCGCGCTCGACGGCGTCCGCTGGTACGCGGACCAGATCGACCGGATGCTCGCCGGCCGTCGCGAGCCGCTGCCCGGCCCGGTCAGCAACATCGCGTCGTGGAACTACCCGATGAGCGTCCTCGTGCACGCCGAGCTGGTGCAGCTGCTGGCCGGCAACGCGGTCATCGCCAAGACCCCGTCCCAGGGCGGCGCCGTCTGCCTGACCGTCGCACACGCGCTGATGCGCCGCGCCGGCCTGCCCGCGACCCTCGTCAGCGGCGGTGGCGAGGAGTTGTCCGAGGTGCTGGTTCGCGCACCCGAGATCGGTGCCGTCGCGTTCGTCGGCGGACGCTCCAACGGCGGCAAGGTCGCGGCCGCGCTGCTCGACACTGACAAGCGGCACTTCATCGAGCAGGAGGGCCTCAACGCCTGGGGCATCTGGAACTTCTCCCAGTGGGACCTGCTCGCCGCCCACCTGAAGAAGGGCTTCGAGTACGGCAAGCAGCGCTGTACCGCGTACCCCCGGTTCGTGGTGCAACGTGACCTGGTCGACGAGTTCCTCGACATGTACCTGCCCGTCGTCCGCTCGGTGCGCTTCGGTCACCCGCTCGCCGTCGGCGACGACTGGACCGCGGGAGACCCGCTGCCCGAGCTGGACTTCGGGCCGCTGATCAGCGCGGCCAAGGCCGACGAGCTGCACCGCAAGGTCGACGAGGCGGTTCGCGGTGGAGCGGTGCCGCTGCACAGGGGCAAGCTCACCGGCGCGCCGTTCCTGCCCGGGCAGGACACCTCGGCGTACGTGGCGCCGTCGGTGCTGCTCGCCCCGCCCGGCCGGTCCCGGCTGATGCACGCCGAGCCGTTCGGGCCGGTCGACACGATCGTCGTGGTGGACACCACCGACGAGCTGCTGGCCGCGATGAACGCCTCCAACGGGGCACTGGTCGCCTCCCTGGCCTGCGACGACACCGACGAGGCCAGCAAGCTCGCGGTGGACCTCCAGGCGTTCAAGGTGGGCATCAACAAGCCGCGCTCACGGGGTGACCGGGACGAGCCGTTCGGCGGCCGGGGTGCCTCCTGGAAGGGCGCGTTCGTCGGCGGCGACCTGCTGGTGCAGGCGGTCACAGTGGGCGGCGACAGCCGTCTCTACGGCAACTTCCCCGACTACAACAGCTACCCCGCCACCTGAGGTCGTCGCCGGCCCTCTGTCGACGCCCGGCGCGTGTGACAGGGGGCCGGCGGCGTACCGTCGCGAGATGGCGATGATCGAGCAGCTCTCCCTGGGTGTGTCCGACGCCGAACGGGCGGCGAGGTTCTGGGCTGCGGCCCTCGACTACCGTCGCCGGGCACCGCGATTCGACGGCGACGAGTGGATCGTGCTGGAGCCCCCGCCGGGCGCGCCGGGCATGGCGATCGCGATGGACCTGAGCGAAAGCCCGGTGCAGGATTTTCCCCGCCTCCACCTGGACCTGGACGCCGGCGAGCGCAGCCTCGACGAGGAACGCGACAGGTTGCTCGCGCTCGGCGCCCAACGGGTGGACTGGCGGCACTACCCCACCGACCCGCACCCGACCGAACCCCCGTACGTCGTGCTCGCCGACCCGGAGGGCAACCGGTTCTGCGTGTCCGGCCGCCGGGAACGCCCCTCGCGGTGACAGGGCCCGCCCTACGAACCAGGCGTCGAGAGGGTGCCCTTCCGGTCGGCGGCGAGCGGGACGGTGAGGGTGAGCAGGGTGCCGTCGCGCTCCACCGAGCTGGACCGGCTCAGCCGACGCAGCGTCCGCAACATCGGGGCGTTGTCGGCCTGGACGTGCAGCACCAGCGCCGCGTACCCGGATCGGTCGGCATGCTGGGCCAGCCGGCGCAGCAGCGCTGAGCCGAGCCCCCGCCGCTGCCAGTCGTCGCGCACCAGCAGCGCCACCTCGGCCTCGTCACCCTCGCCGAGCAGGTTCGCCAGGGCGACCACCGACTCCGCCTCGCCGTCGGCGCCGGTGGCCGTGGCCACCAGGGTCAGCCCTCGGCTCGGCTCCAGCAGCCGACGCAGCCGGGCCGGCTGCGGCAACCCCGCCCCGCCCAGGTAACGCCGGTGCCGGCTGCGCGGCGAGCACGCCTCGTGCAACTCCACGACGCCGGACAGATCGTCAGCGCAGGCGGGCCGCACGGCAACCTCGGCGCCGTCGGGCAGCACCAGGGTGATCTGCTCGGCGGCCCGACGGACCACCGTGGCGGCCAGCTCGACCAGGGCCTGCGCCCGGGCGTACTCCGCCGGGGTGAAGGCGGGCGCGACCCGACGCAGCGAGAACGAACCGCCTGCCGGGTCGGCCAGCAGCATGGTGGCGCCGGTGATCCCCCGTTCGACGCCGGTCGACGCGGGTCGCCAGCTGACCGAGTCGGCACCGAGCAGGGTGCGCAGAGCCGCGCCCGTCGCGTCCGGGTCACGCACCAGCCGGTTGGCCAGCCCGAGCACCCGGGTCGGCTGGTCGGCCAGGCCGCGCGCCTCGCTGCGCGCCACCCAGCAGTCCCGGCCCCGACCCCGCTCGACGGCGGCGATCAGCCCGGCCTCGTCCAGCGCGTCCGGCGCGTCGACCAGGAAGTCGTCCACCGCGCCCTGCTCGGTGGGCTGCACCTGCACCGTGAGGATGTTGACCCCGCGCAACGCGAGGCTCGCCGTGAGCACCGACAGGTAACCCGGCCGGTCGTCCACGGTGGCCCTGATCCGCCACAACGTCATGGCTGCCTCCCTTCCCCCGGGTGTCAGCCTTGTCCCCCGCTGTTGCCACCCTGTTGCTCGGCGGTCACGGGTTTCGCTCAGGAATCGGGTCGGGCAGGGGCACCTGACGGCTGGGGTCACGCTGCACACCACCGGCAGAGCCAGACCACGCGGCGGACCGGATCCGCCCTAGGCCGGGCGGCCGCGGTAGCCGATGGGGCCCTCCCCGACCCGCTGGTAGATCCCCAGGAAGCCGCCGTCGCCGAAAGCGACTGTGCCGTTGTTGCCCCGGAGGTCACGCCAGGTCAGCCTGGTGACCGGGTGGCCGGGCACACCCACCGCGACCCGCAGGTCACCGGAGCGGTGCCACCCACCGCCCCAGCCTTCCTCAGTGGTGAAGTGCTGAGCATTCCGGGCCACCGAGCCGCGCTCGATCAGCCGGCCGCGGAACTCCCGCGGCCGCTCACCCGGCTGTCGGCTCCAGCCGTAGAAGGCGGCCTGCTGCTGCTCGAACATCATCGCGTACTCGCCGCCGGACGCATCCGCCCACGCCACCTGGTCGAGGATGGCCTGCTCGCCGCGGTCGACGAAGATGGTGACCTCGCCGACGTCACTCGCGTACCGCAGCACCGGCTCGGCGACCGCCTGTCGGACGAGGGCCAGGCCCGCCTGATCGTGGGCGTTCATCGGGTCGATCGTCACCCGGTACAACCACAACATGCTCCGGGCGTCGTTACCGCTCTCGATCCGCACCGTGTTCCGGCCGGCCACCAGTTCCTCGGCCGGGACCGCGAAGACCAGCCGTTGCGGGAGTCCACCGCCGTTCGGGATCCGCAGCCGGTCGGCCAGCGACCTGCCGTTGAGGCGAACGGTGAGTGGGGCGTGTCCGGGCCCCCCGGAGAGCATCGACGTGAGCGCCACGAGGGTGACGCACGCCTCGCGGACGATGGTCGGGTCGGGCACGTCGAACTCCAGTTCGACGGAGCCGCCGGAGTGGAGGGCCAGGTGATCGCCCTGAACCGAGGACCGGTGGACGCCGGTGACGGTGACGTTCCCGAGGCGCGGCGGCTCGGTGCCGAAGTCGGCGTAGGTGGGTGCCATCTGGGTGCCGGCACGAAGCTTGGCCGCTGACGCAGGAGACCAGTCCATTTGACGAGACTAGATCAACGAGTTCGGACCTGCGGACCACCGGTCTCCCGGCGGCGGCGACTCAGGGGCCGGCGACCACCGGCGGCGCGCCGACCAGGTCGAGCCGGTCGCCGAGGATCACCGCGCAGGCCCGGACGAGCTGGGTGAGGCGATCCACCTCGGTGCTGTGGAACGCGGCGGCGGAGAGGGTCTCGCTGTGCCCGCGGGCCACCACCAGCACCAGGCCCGCCCGTCCGAACGGCGCGACCGCGTGGTGCGTGCCGTCGGGCGTGGTCATCGACCGGCCGCGCAGCGGGGTCACCTCCGGCAACCGCAGGGGTACGGGTGCACGCCAGCTCGCGTGCCCCACGGTCGCCCCGCCGCCCCCGGTCCGCGAGGCCCAGTCGACAGGCACCACGGCGGCGACGGCCCAGTCGGCTGCCAGCAGCCCGGGAACCGCGTCGACCAGGGTGGCGAGCCCGTCGGCCGGGTTGGCCGCGACCTGCGCCAGCAGCTCCGCGTCCTGCCCGGTGGTGGTGGGCGCGCCGATCGCCCGCCACACGCCGTCCACCCGCACGCCGGGGATCGCCGCGAGACCGGCCAGCAGCCGCTCCACCCGCGCCGCGCCCGGCCAGACCACTGTGAAGTCGTCCACCGCGCGCCCGCCGAGGCGTTCGAGGACCACCACCTGGACGATGTCCGCGCCGGAGACGCCCAGCGTGCGGGCGACCTGGCCGAGCGTGCCTGGACGGTCCGGCAGGGTGACCCGAACTCGCAGCAACATGTCTGTCCCTCCGCTCGGCGGGCCGGCAGAGTGCGACCGGCAGGCTGGCCCCAGCCTGGTCGTTGACCATTTCGTCCCTGTTGCAAAGGCATGTCCCGAGCGGAAAATCTCATATTGACAACGTGAACCGGCTGCCATCAACTAGTCGGATGAGTGATCCGGCCATCGATGCGTTGCGGCCGGAGGCCGTCCCGGGCTCCCCCACCGGGCTCGCCCTGGACCGACTCGCCGACTATCTGGCCCAGCACCGACCCGAGTTGGCCGTCGGGCCACTGCGCGCCAACCTGATCGCGGGCGGCAAGTCCAACCTCACCTACCTGCTGCGCCTCGGCGACCGTGAGGTCGTGCTGCGCCGCCCGCCGCTGGGGCACGTGCTGGCGACCGCGCACGACATGGCCCGGGAGTTCCGGGTCATCTCGGCGCTGGCGCCGACCGAGGTGCCGGTGCCCGGCGCGCTGCTGCTCTGCACCGACCCGGAGGTGATCGGCGCGCCGTTCTACCTCATGGAGCGGATGCCCGGTGAGGTGTTCCGCACCCGCGCACAGACCGACCCGCTGGGCGACGAGCGACGCCGCGCCCTCGCCATGGCGATGATGGACACTCTCGCCGCGCTGCACAGCGTCGAGCCGTCCTCGGTGGGGCTGAGCGACTTCGGCCGCCCGGAGGGCTACCTGGCCCGGCAGGTCCGGCGCTGGGGCGGGCAGCTCGACCGCTCGCGCAGCCGTGATCTGCCCGGCATCGACGAGCTGCGGGACCTGCTGGCGGCCACCGCCCCGGAGGGCGCGAACGCCGGTCGGATCGTGCACGGCGACTACCGACTGGACAATCTTCTCGCCTCGGCCGACCCGGTGGCCGTGCACGCCGTCCTCGACTGGGAGATGGCCACCCTCGGCGACCCCCTCGCCGATCTGGGGCTGCTCCTGACGTACTGGGACGTGCTCGGCGGCAGCGACACGGCCGACGGCAACCCGGTCGCCGACGGGCTCGGGCCGCGCGCCGGCTTCCCCACCGGCGCCGAGCTGATCGACCGGTACGCGGGGCGCAGCGACGTGGACGTCGGGCCGCTGCACTGGCACGTGGCACTCGGCTGTTTCAAGCTCGCGGTCATCTGCGAGGGGATCCACTACCGCCACACGCTCGGGCAGACGCTCGGCGAGGGCTTCGACCGGATCGGCGAGATGGTGGCACCGCTGGTCGCACACGGGCTGACCGCCGCCAGGGAGCGGTGATGGACTTCTCATACGACAGCCGGACCGAGGAACTACGCGGCGAGCTGACCCGGTTCCTGACCGAGCACGTCTACCCGGCCGAGGCCGTGCACGCCGAGCAGGTCGCCACCGGTGACCCGTGGTCGCGTACCCCGGTGTTGGCCGAGCTGAAGGCGGAGGCCCGCAAACGCGGCCTGTGGAACCTGTTCCTCCTCGACCCGCGCTACGGCGCCGGCCTGACCAACCTCCAGTACGCGCCGCTGGCCGAGTTGACCGGGCGCAGCCCGCACCTGGCGCCCGAGGCGGTCAACTGCGCGGCACCGGACACCGGCAACATGGAGCTGCTGGCCGAGTTCGGCTCGGAAGCGCAGCAGAAGCGCTGGCTGATGCCGCTGCTGGAGGGCGAGATCCGTTCCGCGTTCTGCATGACCGAGCCGGACGTGGCATCCTCCGACGCCACCAACATCGCCACCCGGATCACCCGCGACGGCGACGAGTACGTGATCAACGGGCGCAAGTGGTGGTCGTCCGGCGCGATGGACCCGCGCTGCGAGATCTTCATCGTGATGGGCAAGACCGACCCGGACGCCGACCGGCACCGCCAGCAGAGCATGGTGCTGGTCCCCCGGGACACCCCCGGGGTGAACGTCCGTCGGGGCATGAGCGTCTTCGGCTACACCGACGGCTCACACGGTGGGCACGCCGAGATCGACTTCACCGATGTCCGGGTGCCCGCGGAGAACCTGATCGGCGCCGAGGGCACCGGCTTCGCCATCGCCCAGGCCCGGCTGGGTCCCGGCCGGATCCACCACTGCATGCGATTGATCGGAATGGCTGAGCGGGCATTGGAACTGCTCTGCAAGCGGGCGCTCGAGCGGGTCGCGTTCGGCCGACCGCTGGCCGAGCAGGGCGTGGTCCGGGAGTGGATCGCCGAGTCTCGGGTGCGCATCGAGCAGGCCCGGTTGCTCGTGCTCAAAACGGCCTGGCTGATGGACACCGTCGGCAACAAGGGCGCGCACACCGAGATCCAGGCCATCAAGATCGGCACCCCGGCGATGGCGGAGTGGGTGATCGACAAGGCCATCCAGGGGTACGGCGGCGCCGGCGTCAGCCAGGACACGCCACTGGCTGCCCTGTGGGCGCAGACCCGTACCCTGCGCCTGGCCGACGGCCCCGACGAGGTCCACCGCAACTCCCTCGCCAAGCGGGAACTCCGCCGCTGGGCCCCGTAACCCGCACAGCGCCGCCCCCGAGGTGGGGGTCAGGCGCTGGCTCGGTGGATCAGCTGGGTGTCCAGGAGGATGTGCGGGGCCGGCAGGTCGTCGCCGCGGATGCGGGCGACCAGCAGGCGGGCCATCTGTCGGCCCATCTCCTCCACCGGCTGGAAGACGGTGGTCAGCGGCGGCTCGGCCTGTTTGGCGATCGTCGCGTCGTCGAAGCCGATCACCGCGACGTCCTCGGGCACGCGCCGGCCGGCCTCGCGCAGGGTACGCAGCGCGCCGAACGCCATGAGGTCGGACGCCACGAAGACCGCGTCCAGGTCCGGGCAGGAGTCCAGTAGCCGGCGCATGGCGGCCGCGCCGCTGCCCTCGCTGAAGTCGCCGTACGCGATCAGGTCGGGGTTGACGCCGCCCCCGGTGGCCTTGACCGCCTCGGTGTAGCCGGCCAGGCGGGCCAGGCCGGCGCCCATGTCCTGTGGCCCGGCGATGGTGCCGATGCGTCGGCGCCCCAACCCGGTCAGGTATTCCACCGCCTGCCGAGCCCCGCCAACGTTGTCCACGTCGACGAACCAGGCCGGTTGGGCGCCGGGTTGCAGCATCCGGGCGGGCCGACCGCCGAGCACGGCGGGCAGGCCGCGCTCCTCCAGCAGCGTCGGCAGCGGGTCGGAGTCGTGCAACGACAGCAGCAGCACCCCGTCGACGTGCTGGTTGGTCAGGTGGTGCTCGACCCGCTCCCGCTCGACCGGCGACTGCGCCATGGCCAGCCAGAGCTGCATTGGCGTCTCCAGCAGCGCGGAGCTGATGCCCCGCACGATCGAGGCGAAGAACGGCTCGGTGAAGACCCGCTCGCCGGACTCGGACACCACCAGGGCGACGGAGTCGGTGCGCTGGGTGACGAGCGCACGGGCAGCCCGGTTCGGCACGTACCCCAACTCGGCGATGGCCTGTTGGACCGCGGCCCGGGCCTCCGGGCTGACCTGGGGCGAGCCGTTGACCACGCGGGAGACCGTGCCCCGGCCGACGCCGGCACGCGCCGCGACCGCGTCGAGGGTCGGGCGCCCGAGCGACCGGGTGCGCTGCGTTGTCATCGTCTGCTCCTCCGACGGCGGACGGACCCGGCGCCACCTGCGGGAGGTGGACGCCAGGACCGTCCTGATGGCTGGCCCGAGCCTATTGTGCGGCCAGACCGTTGCGCCGGATCACCGAGGCGTACCACTTGGCGCTGGACTTGGGGGTGCGGGCCTGGCTGTCGTAGTCGACGTGGATCATGCCGAACCGCTTGGTGTAACCCCAGGCCCATTCGAAATTATCCATCAACGACCAGGCAAAGTATCCCCGCAGGGGAACTCCGTCGTTGATCGCCTCGTGCGCGGCGCGCAGATGCGCGTCGAAGTAGGCCAGCCGGTCGACGTCGTCGACCTGCCCGTCGATCACCGAGTCGACGAACGCGGACCCGTTCTCGGTGACGTAGAGCGGCAGGTCGGTGTAGTCGTGCACCCGCCGCAGCGTCTCGGTCAGGCCCGGGGCGTCGATCTCCCAGCCCATGTCTGTGACCGGGACGCCCCGGGTGACGAACCGTACGTCCTCGCTGCCCGGCCAGCACGACGGAGCACTGTCGGTCGCGACACCCTCGGTCGGTGCGGCGACCACGTGCCGGCTGTAGTAGTTGACCCCGACCAGGTCCAGCGGCGTGGAGATGGTCGCCAGGTCGCCGTCGCGCACGTGGCCGAAGTCGGTCACCGTGCGCAGGTCGGCCACGAGGTCCTCCGGATACGACCCGCGCAGCAGCGGGTCCAGGAAGAACCGGTTGGCCAGCCCGTCGATCCGCCGGGCGGCGTCCCGGTCAGCACGGGTGTCGCTGGCCGGGTCGACCGGGTAGAGGTTGACGGTCACGCCCACCTCGGCGGTCGGCCGGGCAGCCCGCAACGCCTGCACGGACAGGCCGTGACCGAGCATCAGGTGGTGCCCGGCGCGAACCGCGTCCGCCCCGTTGGTGCGGCCGGGGGCGTGCACACCGGAGCCGTAGCCGAGGAACGCCGAGCACCACGGCTCGTTCAGCGTGGTCCAGTAACGCACCCGGTCACCGAGCGCGTCGGCCAGCAGCGTCGTGTAGTCGGCGAAGCGGGCCGCGGTGTCCCGGGCCGGCCAGCCGCCGGCATCTTCCAGCGGCTGGGGCAGGTCCCAGTGGTACAGGGTGAGCCACGGCTCGATGCCGTTGGCCAACAGCTCGTCGACCAGCCGCCGGTAGAAGTCCAGGCCCTGCGGGTTGGCCGCGCCCGTTCCGCCGGGCTGCACCCGGGGCCAGGAGACCGAGAAACGGTACGACTTGAGGCCGAGCTCCGCCATCAGCGCGACGTCGTCGCCGAGCCGGTGGTAGTGGTCGCACGCGACGTCCCCGGTGTGCCCGGCGACGACCCGACCCTCGGTGTGGCTGAAGGTGTCCCAGATCGACGGGGTGCGGCCGTCCACGGCCGCCGCCCCCTCGATCTGGTACGCCGCAGTCGCGGCCCCCCAGAGGAATCCGGGTGGAAAGGTCAGCCCGGGGCGCTCGTCGAGGACGTCGACGGCGGGTGGGCTGGCGGGGTTGCTCACGACTTGACGGCACCTTCCATGATCCCGCCGATGATCTGGCGGCCGAACACGAGAAAGACGAGCACGAGCGGGATGGTGCCGATCGCCGTGGCGGCGAACACCTGGGAGTAGTCGGTGTAGTAGGCGTACGAGAGGAAGGAGAGCGAGACCTGGAGGGTCGGGTTCTCCGGGGTGAGGATGGCGTACGGCCAGATGAACGAGTTCCAGGTCTCCATGAAGGTCAGCAGACCGAGCACGCCGGCGGCGGGACGTAGCGCGGGCAGCACGATGCTCCAGTAGATCCGGAACGTGCTCGCCCCGTCGACGCGGCCGGCCTCGATCAGCTCGTCGGAGATGGCCTGGCTGGCGTACTGCCGCATCATGAACACGCCGAAGGCGCTGACCAGGAACGGCACGGTGACCGCGTAGAGGGTGTCGTACCACCCCAGGTCCTGCATCATGGACCAGAGCGGGATGAGGCCCATCTGGGTCGGGATCATCATGGTGACGATGATCGCCAGCAGAAGAGCGTTGCTGCCCCGGAACTTCAGCTTGGCGAAGGCGAACCCGGCCAGGGAACCGGTGAGCACCACCGACAGGGTGACCACCGAGGAGACGATGATCGAGTTCATCATGCCGGTGAGGAAGTTGGCGGCGTCGTTGTCGAGCACTCGCCCGAAGTTGTCACCGAACGCCCCGCCCGGGGTGAGCGGCGGCGGCACGTCGTTGATGTTGTCCAGGCTGCGACTGCCGATCACCAGCATGTAGTAGAACGGGTAGATCGACAGCAGTGCCGCCAGGATGAGCGCCACGTAGGTCAGCGGGCTGGTGCGCCACAGGCGCTGGGAAGCCGAGATCATCGATCTCTCCTCACTTCGCCGAGCGGCGGACGAGTAGGAAGTTGACCAGCGACACCACGACGATGATCATGAAGATGGCCCAGGCGACCGCGGCTCCGTAGCCGGCGGTGTTCAGGTTCGCGATGCCCATCTCGTACATGTACATGGCCAGCGTCTGGAACTCCCGCTGGCTGCCGCCGAGAATGTTGCCGTTGGCGAAGAGCAGCGGCTCGGTGAAGAGCTGCATGCCGCCGATCGTGGACAGGATGACCACGAAGGTGAAGGTGGGCTTGAGCATGGGCAGGGTGATCTGCCAGAACTGCCGCCACGGGCCGGCGCCGTCGATCTCCGCAGCCTCGTAGAGGTCCTTCGGGATCGCCTGCATGCCGGCGAGCAGGATCAGGGTGTTGTAACCGGTCCACCGCCAGTTGACCATCGAGGAGATGGCGAACCACGAGCTCCACCGCTGCCCGTCCCAGTCGACCGGGTCGACACCGACGAAACTGAGCAGCCAGTTGAACAGGCCGAACTCTCGCTGGAACAGCATCCCGAAGACGATCGCGACCGCGGCCACCGACACCACGTTCGGCATGAAGATGGCCATCCGGAAGAAGGTCTTGGCGCGCAGGAAGGTCCGGTTGAGCAGGTTCGCCAGGAAGAGGGCGAGCAACAGCTGCGGGATGGTCGACATGGCGAAGATGCCGAACGTGTTGACCAGCGCGTTCCAGAAGTACTCGTCGGAGAACAGCCGGGTGTAGTTGTCGAAGCCGATGAACGAGTGATCGCCGATCATGTCCCAGTCGTGCAGAGACATCCAGGCGGTACGCACCATCGGGTACAGCCCGAACGCACCGAAGATCAGGAAGAACGGGGCGATGTAGAGGTACGGCGAGTACTTGACATCGAGGCGGTTGAGTAGCCTTCCCCGGCGCTGCCGGGAAGGGAGATCGGGAGAAGGCGGTGCTGCTGGCGACGGCGGTGCCGTCGTGGCCGACAGGCTCATGCGAATTTCCTTTTCCGGCGAGGCCCGGGGGCCCTCGCGCAGGGCGCTACGCGGAGGGGACCGGCCGGTGGCGTCCGGGAAGCCCCGAACGCCACCGGCAGGGAATCACTCAGAAGGCACCCTGAGTCTTGGCGTCCTTCGTGAACTGCTCCCAGGCCTTCGCCTTGTCGGCCTGCCCGCTCTCGAACGCCCGCAGGGCCGGCTCGAGTGCGTTCTCCTTGATCGCCTGGTGCTTCGGGCCCAGGTGGGTCGGCTGGATCTTGGCGACGCTCTCCCCGAAGATCTTGCCGGTCGGCGCGTTGCTGAAGTACTCGTTGGTGTAGCTGATGAACGCGTCGTTCTTCAGCGCCTCCAGGTTGGTGGGCAGCGGGCCCTTGGCCTTGAAGGCCTCCACCTGGCTCTTCGCGTTGGTCAGGTACTCGGCGAGCTTCGCCGCCTCCTTCGGGTACTTGCTCTGCGCCGGAACCGCGAGCCACGAGCCGCCCCAGTTACCGCCGCCGCCCGGCACGGACGCCACGTCCCACTTGCCCTTGTTGGCCGGACCGGAGTTCTCCGTGACGATGCCGAGCATCCAGGACGGGCAGAAGGTGGCCGCGAAGGTGCCCTGCTTGAAGCCACCGGACCACTCCGGCGACCAGGTCTGCGCCTTGGCGGAGATGTCCGCCATCGAAGTGGCGGTGTCCCAGGCGTTCTTCACCGCGGGGCTGGTGTCCGCGATGATGTTGTCTTCCTTGTCGTAGAACAGGTCACCGTTACCCTGGAACATCACGCCGTTGGAGACGGCGGTGATCGAGTCGATGAACGCCTTGCCGCCGCTGCCCTGCTTGTACTTCCGGCCGGCCTCGTGGAAGCCGTTCCAGTCCGACCAGAGCGCCGACACCTGGTCGCGCTCGGTGGGCAGGCCGGCAGCCTGGAACAGGTCCTTGCGGTAGCAGACGGCGAGACTGCCGACGTCGGTCGGCAGGCCGATCAGCCGGCCGTCGGGCGCCTTGCCCAGCTCCCACTTCCAGGGCAGGTATTCCTTCGAGTGGTCGGCAACCAGCGGGGTGAGATCGGCCCAGTTGCGCGCGTTGGGCTTGAACTCGTTGAGGATGCCCTCTTCCAGGGCGGTGACGTCCGCCGCACCCTTGCCGGTGGCCAGGTAGCGGACCAGCTTCGGCCGGTACTCGGCGAGCTGCGCGGTCTTGCGCAGCTCGACCTTGATGCCGGTGTCCTTCTCGTACTGCTTGACGAGCTCGTCGTAGCCCATCTCGCCGAAGGTGTCGACGACCAGCTTGGCTGGCTTCTCGCCGGCCGCCGGCTTGTCGTCGTCGTTGCCGCAGGCTGCGAGACCGCCGATAGCGGTGATCGCGGCCAGGGCAGCGGCCGCCAGGCGGGTACGCCGCGTGGTGACACTCATTCGCTGACCCCTCTTTCCGGTGGTGAGGCTGGATGTGTCGTGGTGGGGTGCTCATCACGCCTGGCCGGGGATGCGTCAGTGACCCATGCCACCCTCGGGAGCGCTCCCATGAGATTGCCGACAGGTAACGGGAGTGTCAATAGGGCGATGGGAGCGTTCCCAGATCGTTACCGCTCAGCTCACCTGGTAACTCCGCCTCGCAACTCCGCCTCGGACCGGCGGAGCTTCAGCAGAAGCGGCGGAGCAGGGTGGTGGTCTGGTCCGGGTCGAAGCGGGACGGGTCGAAGGTGGAGCCCGCCCAGTCGCGCAACGTCGCGTGCCGTGGATCGACCGGCCCGACCGGATCGTCCTCATCGGCCAACGCGACCAGGAGCGCCCCGTAGCCCAGCGGCCCGCCGACGCCCTCCGGTGGGCAGGCCCGCTCACCGTCCAGGCAGACCGGGTACCGCTCGTCGGGGTCGGCGGTCAGCGCGTCCTCCACGACCAGGTCGTGCTCCCACCAGTCACCGAAGTCGTACGTGTAGGAGAACCGGCTGCCCTTGCCGAGCACCGCGTCCAGCCGCACGTCCAGCTCGTCGTGCAGCGCCAACTCGCCGTCCGGGTCGGGGTCGCCGTACTGCATCGCGTCGATCTCGAACGAGTGCAGGTGGCAGTCCCGCCAACCCATCGCGTGCTGCACCACCCGGTGCAGCCGGTCCAGCGTGTAGCCGGCCGGCACGAGCACCCGGCGCCACACCGGCGGGCGGACGCCGGCGAGGGACATCTTCAGCTGGAAGATCTGACGGGGCATGCTGTCCTGTCCTCCCGCGGCTTAGGCTGCGAGCATGATCTGCCGAGCGTGCCGGGCCCGGCGACACGACGACTGCCCGGGCCGGAACTGGTGCGACTGCCAGCACCGTACCGCCGAACCGACCCCTCCCGTCACTGGTCCGGCCGGCGAATGAGCGTCGGAATTCCGATCCGACGGCTCTGGCCCGAGCCTTCGACGCAACAACTCGACGACGCCGCGCTGACCACGCTCTACGGCCGCGCCGACGAGCCCCGACTGCGGGTCAACTTCGTCGCCAGCCTGGACGGCGCGGTCACCCTGGACGGCTATTCCGCAGGGCTGTCCGGCCAGCCGGACAAGCGGGTGTTCGGCGTGCTGCGGATGGTCTGCGACGCGCTGGTGGTGGCCGCCGGCACGCTGCGCCACGAGGGATACCGGGCAGTCCGCCTCGACGAGCGCCGCCGCGCCTGGCGCCGCGACAACGGGCTGGCCGAGTATCCGACGCTGGTGGTCGTCTCCGGTTCGCTCGACCTGGATCCCGCGCAGGCCGCCTTGGCCGACGCGCCGACCCGTCCGATCGTGCTCACCCACGCCGACGCCGAGCCACCGCCCGGCCTGACGGACGTCGCCGACCTGCTGCGCTGCGGCGTCGGGCGGGTCGACCTGGCCGCCGGCCTCACCGAACTGCACCGACGCGGGCTGACCCAACTGCTCTGCGAGGGCGGCCCGCACCTGCTCGGCGCGCTCACCGCCGCCGACCTGGTGGACGAGCTGTGCCTCACCGTCGCGCCGCTGCTCGCCGGGCCCGGCCCGGGCCGGATCACCGCCGGCGACGCCGCGCCGCCGCGCCCCCTGCCACTGCGGCACGTGCTGGCCGCCGAGGACGGCGTCCTCCTGCTCCGCCACGCCCGCCCGTGACGGGCCGTCGTCCGGCCACACACCCACCGTCGCGGGTGTGACGGCGCAGGGTGTCGTCCGCCGCGTCGCGTGGCGACCTGTCGTACTCCTCGGGCAGGATGCACCTCATGGTTCCCGACCGTGCTGCCCGACCGACCCGAGTCGCCCGATGACCGACGCCGAGCTCGACAGCCCGGGCGAGGTGGTCGGGCGGGTGCTGGGCACCGCCGACGCCACCCCGTTGCAGTTCTGGACGGCCGTGGCACCCGGCAGCTATCTCCAGCTCGACGACGTCGTGGTCACCCGACGGGAGCTGCCGGACCGGGAGCCGGTGACCATCGCCGGTGTGGTCACCCAGGTCCGCGCTCGACACGAGGGCGCCCAGTTCGAGTCCGACGTGTTCGCCATCGCCGACGGCACACTGCCCGCGCAGGTGCAGGAGGCCGCCGAGGTCACCACCACCCGGGTCGATCCGGAGCTGTACGTGCCGCCGACCCCCGGCGCGGTGGTGCACCGGGCCGAGGGCGACGCCCGGGCGCGCGCGCTGCACTTCGACCGGATGGAACGGCGCATCCCGATGGGGATGGGTCGGGACGGCGTCCCGGTCTATCTCAACGCCGACTTCCTCGACGGCAGCCGCGGCGCACACGTCTCGATCTCCGGCATCTCCGGGGTGGCCACCAAGACCAGCTTCGCCACCTTCCTGCTCTACTCGGTGTTCCGCTCCGGGGTGCTGGGCGGCGACGCGGTCAACGCCAAGGCGCTGATCTTCAACGTCAAGGGTGAGGACCTGCTCTTCCTGGACCACCCCAACACCCGCCTCGACGATCCCACCCGCGCGGCGTACGCGAAGCTCGGGTTGAGCGCCGGCGCCTTCCCCGACGTGCGGGTCTACGCCCCGCCCCGGGTCGGTGACGCGGCCGGCACGCCGGATGTGAGCAGCCGACTCACCGGGGTGGACTCGTTCTACTGGACGCTGGACGAGTTCTGCGCCGACCGTCTCCTGCCGTACGTCTTCGCCGACGCCGACGACGAGCGCCAGCAGTACACGATGGTGGTCCACTCGGTGACCGCGCACCTGGCCCGCTACGCCCAGCCGGCCGACGGCGGGGTGAGCATCGACGGTGTCCGGCTCGGCTCCTACGGCGACCTGGTCGACCACATCGTCGACCAGCTCAACGACGACGAGACCCGCTCCGACTGGGCGGGCAGCGCTGTCGGTCTGGGCACCGTCAACGCGTTCGCCCGGCGGTTGATCGGCAGCAAGAAGGACCTGGCCCGGCTGATCCGTGGCGACCTCGCCACCCGTCGCCCGCACTCGATCAACACCAGCGAGTCCGCGCAGGTCACCGTCGTCGACCTGCACAACCTTCCGGACCGCGCCCAGCGGTTCGTGGTGGGTGTGACGCTGAAGAGCGAGTTCGAGCGCAAGGAGAAGTCCGGCACCGCCAAGCCGTTGCTCTTCGTCGTGCTCGACGAGCTCAACAAGTACGCCCCCCGGGAGGGCTCCTCGCCGATCAAGGAGGTGCTGCTCGACATCGCCGAGCGGGGCCGCTCGCTCGGGGTGATCCTGATCGGCGCGCAGCAGACGGCGAGCGAGGTGGAGCGGCGCATCGTCACCAACTCGGCGATCCGGGTCGTCGGCCGGCTCGACCCGGCCGAGGCGTCCCGCCCGGAATACGGCTTCCTCCCGCCCGCACAGCGCCAGCGGGCGCTGCTGGCCAAGCCGGGCACCATGTTCGTCAACCAGCCGGACATCCCGGTGCCGCTCTGTCTGGAGTTCCCCTTCCCGGCCTGGGCCACCCGGGTCTCCGAGGCGGGCCGGGCACCATCGGAGACGCTGCGCTCGATCACCCAGTCCGCCGACCCGTTCGCCGTGGTGGGCTCCGGCGGCGGCAGCACCGACGACGACATCCCGTTCTAGGCAGGGGTCAGCCATAGCAATGAAGATCCTGCACACCTCCGACTGGCACGTGGGAAAGGTGCTCAAGGGGCAGTCCCGGGCCGAGGAACACAAGGCCGTGCTGGCCGGGGTGATCGACATCGCCCGTGCCGAGCAGCCGGATCTGGTGATCGTCGCCGGTGACCTCTACGACACCGCCGCGCCCACCTCGGAGGCGACGCGTCTGGTCACCCGGGCGCTGACCGCGCTGCGTCGCACCGGCGCGGACGTGGTGGCGATCGGCGGCAACCACGACAACGGCCCGGCGCTGGACGCGCTGCGGCCGTGGGCCGATGCCGCCGGCATCACGCTGCGCGGCGGGGTGCGGGAAAATCCGGACGAGCACGTCATCGACGGCACCACCGCCGGCGGCGAGCGGTGGCAGCTGGCCGCGCTGCCGTTCCTGTCCCAGCGGTACGCGGTGCGCGCGCTGGAGATGTACGAGCTGACCGCGGCGGAGACCAACCAGACGTACGCCGACCACCTGGGCCGGGTGCTCGGGCGACTGACCGAGGGGTTCACCGAACCGGACCGGGTGCACCTGGTCACCGCGCACGTGACGGTGACCGGCGCGACCACCGGTGGCGGCGAACGCGACGCGCACACGGTGCTGGGCTACGCCGTCCCGGCCACCGTCTTCCCGGCCACCGCGCACTATGTGGCGCTGGGCCACCTGCACCGGGCGCAGCGGGTCATCGGCCCCTGCCCGGTGCGCTACAGCGGCAGCCCGCTCGCTGTCGACTTCGGTGAGCAGGAGAACGTCCCCTCGGTGACGATTGTCGAGGTGACGGCCAGCACCGCCGCCCGGGTGCGGGAGGTGCCGGTGACGGCGGCGAGCGCGCTGCGGACGGTGCGGGGCACCCTGGCCCAGCTCGCCGAGATCGAGGCACCGGACGCCTGGCTGCGGGTGTACGTGCGGGAGCAACCCCGCGCCGGCCTGCGCGAGGAGGTGCAGGAGCTGCTCCCCCGGGCGCTGGAGATCCGCATCGACCCGGAGCTGCTGGCCGCGCCGGGCAGCGGTGCCCGCATCGCGCAGCGCTCGGGGCGTTCGCCGCGGGAGTTGTTCGCCGACTACCTGGACAGCCGGGGCCACGCCGACGAGGGCGTGCAGGAACTCTTCGACGAGCTCTTCGAGGAGGTCGAGCACTGATGCGTCCGATGCGCTTGGACATGGCCGGGTTCACGGTCTTCCGGGACGACACCACAGTCGACTTCACCGACGCCGACTTCTTCGCCCTGATCGGCCCGACCGGGTCGGGCAAGTCCACAGTGCTGGACGCCATCTGCTTCGCGCTCTACGGCATGGTCCCCCGCTGGGGTGGCGCCCGGGGGCTGGCGAACGCGCTCGCGCCGTCGGCGACCGAGGCCCGGGTGCGGCTGGTCTTCGAGTCCGGCGGGGCCCGCTACGTGGCGACCCGGGTGGTCCGGCGGGACGGCCGGGGCAACGTGAAGACCGCGAACGCCGGGTTGCAGCTGATGCCAGCCGGCTTCGACGTGACCAAACTGGACACCGGGTTGAGCCCGGACGACCTCGGTGAGGTGGTGGCCGGCACCCCCGCCGAGATGGAGCAGGCGGTGCTGGAGGCGGTGGGGCTGCCGTACGAGCAGTTCACCAGCTGTGTGGTGCTGCCGCAGGGACAGTTCGCCGATTTCCTGCACGCCAAGCCGGCGACGCGGCAGCAGATCCTGGTCAATTTGCTGGGCCTCGGCGTCTACGAGGACGTGCAGAAGAAGGCGACGGCGCGTGCCGCGCAGGCGGACGCCCGACTCGACGCGGTCGACCAGGTGCTCGCCGGGCTCACCGGCGTGGACGACGAGGCGTTGGCTGAGGCCGAGGCCCGGGTCGAGCGGATGGCCGAGCTGGCGGCGGCGGTGACGGCCGCGGTGCCGGAGCTGGCGGCGGCCCGGACCACCGCGCGCGAGGCGGCGGCGGCGCTGACCGCTCTCGACGACGAGCTGTCCGTGCTGACCGGGATCCGCGCGCCGCGCGGGGTGGCCGAGGTGGCACGCGCGGTCACTGCGGCGCGGGCCGACGCCGAGGCCGCGGCGACGGGCGTGTCGTTGGCCGAGGAGCGCGAGGAGAAGCTGCGCGGGGAGCTGGCCGGCGCTGGCGACGAGAGCGCGGCGCGGTTGCTGCTGCGGGCGTACGACGATCGGGACCGGCTGTCCGCTGAGGCCGACACGGTCCGGGCGGCGGTGCGCGCGGCGAGCGACGAGCATGCCACGGCGGTGGCCGCGCTGGCGGTGGCCCGCGCGGAGGCCGAGCAGGCCGAGGTCGACCTGGAGGCGGCCTTCCGGGCGCACGAGGAGGCGAAGGCCACCGACCTGGCGGTCAGTCTGCGGGTGCACCTGCATGCCGGCGCGCCCTGCCCGGTCTGCGAGCAGCCGGTGGCGCGGGTGCCGGCGGTGCCGGCCGATTCAGCGGTGGCGGCCGCGACGGCGGCGGGCAAGGCGGCGCGGGCCGCGACCAAGGCCGCGCAGACCGCGGTGCGGCAGCGGGACGAGGCGGCGCGTGACCTGGAGCGCCTGCTGGTGCAGGCGCGGGCCCGGCAGGAGCAGGTGGACTCCCGGCTGGCCGAGCTGGACGGGCAGCTCGCCGGGGCGGCGGAGCCGGCCGTGTTGCGCCGGGAGTTGGCCGAGCACGCCCGGTTGCGGCGCGCCCTGGAGGAGGCGGCGACAGCGGTGCGGGCGGGCCGCGAGGCCGCGCGTCAGGCCCGGGCCGGGGTGGATACCGCCGAGGAGCGGCTGCGGGCGGCCTGGCGGGCCTTCGACACGTCCCGCGACGGGTTGGCGCGGTTCGGCCCGCCGGCGACCGATCGGGACGATGTGGCCGCCGCGTGGGCCGCGTTGACCGGTTGGGCGACGACCGAGGCCGACCGCCGCCGCGAAGATCGGGCGAGCCGGGCGGTCGCCGTCGCCGAGGCCGAGTCGGTGGCTGACGCGGTGCGGCGGCGCATCGCCGGCATCTTCGCCGACGCCGACGTGCCGGTCGGCGACGACCCGGTGCACGCCGCGACCGTAGCGGTGGAGCGGGCCGACGCCGACCTCCGCCGGCTGCGGGAGCGCCGGGAGCAGGCCGGGACGCTGCGCGAGCAGCGTGCCGGGCACGAGCGGGAGGCGCAGGTGGCGCGGGCGCTCGCCGGGCACCTGCGGGCCAACAACTTCGAGCGGTGGTTGCTGGCGGAGGCGTTGGACCTGCTGGTCGACGGCGCGTCGGGGATCCTGCGGGAGCTGTCCTCCGGCCAGTACGAGCTGGTGCACGACAAGGGCGAGTTCGTGGTGGTCGACCACCACGACGCGGGGCTGCGCCGGGGCGTTCGCACCCTCTCCGGGGGTGAGACGTTCCAGGCGTCGTTGGCGCTGGCCCTGGCGCTCTCCGAGCAGCTTGCCGGGATGTCGACCACGGCGGCCAGCCTGGAGTCGATCGTCCTGGACGAGGGCTTCGGCACGCTCGACGCGGCCACCCTGGACACGGTGGCCGCCACCCTGGAAAACCTGGCCGCCCGGGGTGACCGGATGGTCGGCGTGGTCACCCACGTGCCGGCGCTGGCCGAGCGGATCCCGGTCCGGTTCGAGGTGCGCAAGGACGCGCGTTCGGCGCGCATAGAGCGGACGGGCCGGTGAGCGCGAGGAGTGCAGCGCGGCGGGGCCCCGCAGTCGCGAACGAAGGGCCAGCTCGGTGAGCGACGCCGCGTTCTTCGTCGACTCGTGGGATCCGGCGTACGGGGCGTCGTTCGAGGCGTCCGCTGCCGGGCCGGCCGCGCCGAGCAGCGCGCAGGTCGACGCGGACGCCGAGGTGCCCGCTGTCGACTGGCGGGCGATCGGGGTGCGGGCGGGGGTGCGGGCGCCCGACGTGGTGCTGCTGGTCGACGGTGTTCGCCGGATCGACGCGAGCATCTGGACGGCCGAGACCGACGGCGTGTCGTTTCCCGGGTTGGCCGCCTCGTACGCTGCCGGGGTGGTCCGGTGCGACCTGGGCCGGGGTGCGGCGCAGTTGGCCGGCACCCGGGTTGGCCGGGGTCTGTTCACCGCGAGCCCGTCGGCGCAGGACGTGGTGGCGGGTGCGATCCGCTATCCGGTGCACCGGGTGGGTGGCACCGGTGAGCTGGCGAAGTTGCCGGCCGCGGTGCAGGGCCCGCTGACCGCACTGGAGGTGGCGGTGTCCGACGCCGCCCGGGTCGACGGTGACCTGCTGGTGGTGGACGGCCCGTTGCGGAGTCGCCGGCAGTTGCCGCGCACCCTGGGTTACATCAAGACGCAGCACAGCCAGTATCTGGATGCCCGGCTGACCGCGGTGGTGACCGGTATGGCGTCGGGTGAGCGCTCACCGGTGTTCCGGCTCGGCACCGCCTGGGGTGGCTGGTCGTGGTATCTGCGGTTGCCGGTGGCGGTCGGCGCGCCGTGGGCGGGCATCGTCCGGGTGGAGTGCTCGGCCGATCTGCCCGTCGAGGCGGCGATCGAGCTGGCCGACCTGTCGCTGGTCACCCTGCCGCGTTTCGCCTCCACCCCGTACAAGGATCCCCGCGCTCCGCAGAACCTGATCCCGATCGCCGGTCTGGAACGCCGACTGCGTGCCCTGCTCGGCGACTCCCGACTGCTGCACCGCGCGTTGACCGCCGCGGCTCGCGCCGCGCGGTAGACGGGCGCTGATCACGATGGGACGTAAGCGGGCGGCCGACCGGGTGGTCGAGCAGGTCGACACCGGGCAGGCCGAGCTCGTTCCGGATCCGGACCGGGCGGGCTCGTGGACCCTGCTGCTGGACGGCGCGCCGCAGTCACACGTCGACCTGACCGACCCCACCCACCTGGAATTCGAGTACGTGCGACGGCTGGCCGCCGCGCTGGACCTGATCGCGCCCGCCGGTGAGCCGCTGCGGGTGCTGCACCTGGGCGGTGGGGCCCTGACCCTTCCCCGGTACGTCTCCGCAACCCGTCCCGGGTCTACCCAGCGGGTGTCCGAGGTGGACGGCGCGTTGGTGGAGCTGGTCCGTCGGGCGTTGCCGTGGCCGTCCGACACCCGGCTGCGGGTGCGGGTGGAGGACGCGCGGGCGGTGTTGACATCCACCCGCGACGCCAGCTACGACGTGGTGGTCGCCGACGTGTTCGCCGGTGCCCGTACCCCGGCTCATCTCACGTCCGTGGAGTACGCGGCGGAGGTGGCCCGGGTGCTGCGCCCCGCGGGTTGGTATCTGGCGAACCTGGCCGACGGCCCACCGCTGCGGCACGCCCGCGCGCAGGTCGCCACGGTCCGCTCGGTGCTGCCGCAGGCCTGTCTGGTGGGAGACGCGGCGGTGTTGCGTGGCCGCCGGTACGGCAATCTGGTGCTGGTCGCCGGGCGGGTCACACCGCCGGTGCCAGAGCTGACCCGGCGCGCGGCCGGTGACTGGTTTCCGGGTCGGGTGGTGGCCGGCGACGAGTTGGACCGCTTCGCCGGTGGGTCCCAGGTCGTCCGGGACGCCGACGCGACCGGCTCCGATCCCCCGCCTCCGGGGCTGTTCTCGGTCCGCCGCTGACCGCCCACCCGGCAGCGACGCAGAACTTTTTTCGCGGTTTGTTGATCCGTTCGGGGCGCTGGCGCGTACCACCGGGCGGCCCACCTCGTGGGCCGGCGTTGGTGACGGACATCCCGGAGGTCTGCATGCATGCGGTGGCGGCCGGTTGGCATGGTGACGCGGTACGCGCGGACTGGTTGTCGGCGCGGTCCTCGTCGCGGCCGACGCCCCCTGCTCGTGGGGTCGACGCGCACGCGACGTCTCGCCAGAATGGTCCGGTGACGCCGCGACCGGCGCCCGGGCGCCATCAGGCGACGACAACCGAGGCCAGCCATTCCGACCAGTTGATCCGTCAGCTCTACGCCGAGCACGCCGGTCCGCTGCTGATGTTCGTGATGCGTCTCACCGGGGGGGATCGGCAGCGTGCGGAGGACATCGTCCAGGAGACGCTGCTGCGGGCCTGGCGCAACGCGCACCGCCTCGGCACGCAGGGGCAGGGCTCGCTGCGGCCGTGGCTCGTCACGGTGGCCCGTCGGATCGCCATCGACGAGCACCGCAGCCAGGAGGCCCGGCCACCTGAGACGTACGACCGGGACCTCACCGCGTTCGCCGAGGCGGACAGCACCGACCGGGTGTTGCGCACGATGACGGTGGCGGACGCGCTGCGTACGCTCAGTCAGTCGCACCGGGAAATTCTGATCTCGACGTACTTCCGAGGGCGGACGGTGCCGGAGGCCGCCGAGGAGTTGGGGCTGCCGCTCGGCACCGCCAAGTCGAGGGTCTACTACGCGCTGCGCGCGCTGCGCACGGCTCTGCAGGAGCGGGGGGTGACAGAATGAGCCGGCCGGACCACATGGACGTCGCGGCGTACGCGCTCGGTGTGCTCGACGAGCAGGATACCGAGCGGTTCGAGGAGCATCTCGCGACCTGCTGGGCGTGTGCGGCGGAGTTGGAGACGATGGTGCCGGTGGTCGGGCTGCTCTCCGACATCGACGGCGAGACGATGATGGCGCTGGAGCAGACGGCGACCGATCCGGCGTTGCTGAACCGGACGCTGGGCGCGGTTCGGGCCGATCGTCGGCGTACCCGGTTCCGGCAGATGTTGGCGACGGCCGCCGCGGTGGTGGTCTTCGGCGGGTTGAGCGGGTACGGGTTCGTCAGCGTGACCGACAGCGGCTCGACTCCGGTGGCCGGTCCGACGTCGAACGCACCGATCGACCCGCAGACCAGCGGGCCGACTGCTCCGCCGAGCGGCCCTGGTGTGGGCGGCACGGAGGAGGAGGGCGACCAGGTCGACGCGACCGACCCGACCACGGGCGTGCAGACGACAGTGTTCCTGGTCAAGCGGGAGTACGGCACCCGGATCAATTTCAGCCTGCGGAAGCTGCCCGGCCCGCGCGTCTGCCGGCTGGTGGTGGTGCGCAAGGACGCCGACCCCGAGGTGATTTCGACCTGGTCGGTGCCGGAGGGTGGTTACGGCACCAGCACCCGCCCGCAGGGTCTTGAGTTGAGTGCCTCGACGTCTGCGCTGGTGAGTGACATCAAACAGCTCCAGGTACAGTCGATCGACGCCAATGGTGTGGCGAGTCCGCTGGTGACGGTCCCCCTGTAGTCGTGCGTACGCTTCGGCGCCGGCCATTGTCACAATGGCCGGCGCCGATCTGTCGTTGTGGGGAGTTTCCCTTGCGGGGGCGTACGTATCGCTGCCCCGATCGGTTCAATCAAAGAACGTGAAATTGACCACTGTTACTACTTCAACCTTGACAGCCCACTTCCCGTACCTATGGGTGAACTGCCAAGAATGAGGAGGGCACGTGGCACAGATGAAGCGGACCGTCATCGTCGCGAGCGCGATGGTCGCACTAACGGCCTGCGCTCCCGCAGGTTACGACGGGGCGAACTCGAGCGCGGCCGAGCCGGTCGCCGTCGCCGCGGCCGAGCCCACCGCGTCGGTTGTACCCGAGGCGTCGGCGTCCGCGGAGGCGCCCGCCGCCGACACGCCGCCCGCGAACGTGGACCTGACCGAGAAGCTGGTCGGCAAGAGCGTCGCCCGGATGGGCAAGGTGGTCACCGACCAGGACGGTTGGATCCTGTACCGCTTCGACAAGGACACCGCCGACCCGCCGTCGTCGAACTGCGTCGACAAGTGCGCCGAGGTGTGGCCCCCGGCGCTGACCGACGGCAACCCGCAGCTCACCGGCGTCTCCGACGACAAGGTCAGCAGCGTGACCCGCCAGGACGGCACCCGTCAGCTCACCGTCGGCGGCTGGCCCGTGTACCGCTACATCGGCGACAAGAAGCCCGGCCAGTGGAAGGGCCAGGCCGTTGGTGGCACCTGGTTCGTGGTCCAGCCGGACGGCAAGAAGAACCTCAGCTGCCTGCCCACCTCCACGCCGAAGGCGGTCGCACCGCCGGCGGACAGCGGCTCGAACGACGCCGGAGGCTCGGGTTACTCGTACTGAGCCAGGCACACCATCAGGACGCGGTGGTCGGTCGTCGCCGGGGAGGGCGCGGCCGGCCACCGTCGTGTCCGGAGGTTCAGCGGCACCGTCACCGCCACGCGGCGGTGGACAGCCGGAGGTTGCGCTCACTCCCCCGTTCGAACTGGCTGGCGATGGGGAAGTAGGCACCGAGGAACGCCTCGAGGATCCTTGCCTGATCCTCCGCCGGCACGTCGCCGTCGTGGTAGTCGTTCAGGCAGAACACGTCGAACGCCCGGCTGGCCAGCAGGCTGTCCAGCCGCGGCAGGTGAGCGGCCAGGCCGACGTTGGCAAAGGTGCAACGGACCGACCCCGCCGTCGTCCGTCCGCTCATCAGCCCGAAGTGGTGCGCGAGGGACGAGAGCATGGACACGTCGTCGGTCGACCGGAGCCGGTTGGCCGCCGTCTGTCGGACCGCCTCCGGGAATGCCGCCTCGACCTCGTAGAGGGTGCTGCGCCGATGTGCGTGCGGCGCGTGCAGGAACGCGTGGATCAGCGTCTTGCCGAAGGCCTCCTCCAGCAGCCGGCGATTGTTCTTGCCGGCCACCGCGAACGCCTCGTCATCGAGATTGGGGGACGTGAGCGGGATCTGTGTGGGGCTACGGAACGACTTGGGGAGCCCACCCGGGTTGAAGAACATGTCGGGGCCGAACAGGCGACCAAAGAAGACGTCGTCGTTGAGGTAGACGAAGTGCTCGGACAACCCCTCGATGTGGTGCAGCTGAGTTTCGATGGCGTGGGAGTTGTACGTCGGCAGCACCCCCGGGTCGGTGAAGATCTCCCGGTGGTCGACGATCCGGACCTTAGGATGCGTGGTGTCGAGCCACTCCGGCACCTGGTCGTCGGTGACGATCCAGATCCGGTTCGCCCACGGTGCGAAGAGGTCGACCGACCTCAGCGAATACCGCAGCTCGTCCCGGCTGCGGAAACGTGCGGCGCCCTGCAGCGATTCATGCTCGGCGTACCCGATCCCCAGAGCCTGCGCCCGACGGCGCGACCAAGCCGGGTCCGCTCCGTCCACCCAGGTGTAGACGAGATCGATGGGGAAGGTGATCTCGTCAGCGAGCCGTCGCGTGAACGGATCGACGGATCGGTAACTCTTCCCGCCCACGGTCACCACGGCGGGGGTGAGGGATTCGGCTGTCAACCGGTCCCCCACCAGGGTCCGGGATGGGCCGCAGAGGTCCGTTCCCTCCTCGGCGGTGTGCCAGAACTCCACGGCACACCCGTAGATGGTGCCCATCCGCAGCGTCTGCGACAGGGTCATCGCGGGTTCGAAGACTCGCAGCCACGAGGCTGTGGCCATCGCGGTGACCCCTGGTGTGGCTGCGGCCGGCCAGACCCCCATCGTGCGGTTCCGCTGGTCAAAGGCCTCCACGTAGACCGGGCGATCGGCGTATCGGCGGGCGAGGGCGGCCACGACGGACTGTCGGGCCTCCTCGCGAACGGCCACCCGGAAGGTCGGCGACATCTGTCGGACGAGGAAGTAGTCGATGCCCGCGGTGTCGAGACTCTCCACCGTCAGGTCGAGGTTGTCCCGCGCCACCTCGTACGGCGTGGACTCCCGCAGGCGCGTCAACTGCCCCCGAGTCCAGATCAGGTCCTCGCGTCCGGCCTCGACTCCAGCAGCCCATGCCTCGACATCGACAGTGCCCACGCTGCGGGCGGCGGCTTTGCTCGGCACCACGTTGGGTGCCGCCCTGCGGGCCTGGTTGGCCGCAACCGCGGCAAAGCGCCGTTCCGTCCATCCAGGACCGTCACGGTCGGCGAGCAGGTCGGTGAAGAGCTGTTCCCACTGCGGCATCACCCGGTCGACCGAGAAGCGCTCCACATCGCGCAAGGCGGCGTGCCCCATCGTGTGCCGCAGCCCATCGTCCTCGATGAGCTTGCGCAGTGCGGCGGCGAGTTCGTCGATGTTGTCCGGGGCGACCAGGAAGCCGGTCTTACCGTCCTCGATGACCTCGCGGGGCCCGTTGGGGCAGTCGTATGCCACCACCGGCACCGCAGCGCTCATCGCCTCGATCAGGGTGAGACCGAAGGACTCGACGCGGGACGTCACCATCGCCACCGACGCCTTGGCCCACTCGTCCTCGATGCTTTCCGTGGGGCCGAGCAGTTGGACCTGATTGCCGAGTTTGAGGCCGGCGATCCGCTCCTCCAGCCGCGCCCGTGAACCGCCCCCGAAGATGCGCAGCCGCCAGTCGAGGTGGTCCGGGGCGATCTGAGCGAAGGCGGTGATCGCGTGCTCGAACTGCTTCTCAGGGCTCAACCGACCCGCCATGACCACGCTGCGGGTCTCCCGGGTCGACCGCGGCCGGTAGCCCTCCTCGATCGGGTTGGGCAGCACGACCAGCCGGGGAGCAGCGTCTCCCAGAAGGTCGGCGAACCAGTCCCGGGTGGGTTGGGAGAGCAGCGCGATCGCGTCGGCCCGGGCTGCGAAGAGCCCGAAAGGCTCACCGGAGGAACCCCGCAGCTCGGCGACACGGTGCTCCTGCGCGACGATCACCACGCGTCGGGGCAGTAGCTTCGTGGCGACGGCGAGCAACGCGGGAGTGGTGGTGACCACCACGTCGGCGTCGTTCTCGCCGAGTACGCGTTCGAGTTCGAGGTCGGACAGCGCGGAGAACGCGCCCTCCCAGTGTCGCTGCACCAACGTGCTGGGCTCGGCGGCGAGCGTCTCGGCGACGGCGTCGGGCATCCCGCCCCGCACTGGCCGGACCACACCGTCACGGGTGTCGAGAAGGTGCACCAGCCGAACCGCGGGATCCACCTCGAAGGGCATCTCGTCGCGGGTGCGGAGGACTCCGACGATCTCCACCTCGTGCCGACGAGCCAGCCAGTTCGCCTGCCGCAGGACGGTGCGTTCCGTGCCACCAATGGCATCGGCCCAGGTGAGCAGATAGGTGATCTTCATGAGTTGCCGTCCGTCGAGCGGGATTGGATGGGCAGGCAGGCCAGGGCGAGGCTGCCTGCCGGGGTGAAGTAGGGGCGTACGCGGACCGACCGGCCGGGCGCGGCCCAGACGATCGCCGCCGGCGGCCGTAGCGACCGCTTCGGGTTGGTGAGGTCGTGCAGCACCGTGCCGACACGCAGCCGGCGGGATTCGGCGTGCAGCCGGACGTCGAAGATCCGCTCTCGAACGTGCCCGGCCTCCGTCATCGCCGACAGCGGCAGGCTGAACCGCAGCAGGTCGGGGCCGACCAGTTCACCCTGGACCCGGAGAGACTCGCCGCCACCGCGCGGCTCCAGTCCCACCTCCACCGGCCCGTCGGCCCGCCAACCGAACGTCCGCACCTGGAGGCTCGCCCCGGTCCAGTCCAGTCGGACGTCGGTGAGTTCGGCCAACGCCCCGGGCGCCGTGACGGCGAGCGCGAGTCGGCCAGCTTGGTCGGTCACCGGCCGGTACCGGTATCCCGAGTCGGGACAGGGTGGGGCAGACACGGTGGGGCCGGCAGCTCGTTCGGTCGCGCCTCCGACCACCCGGACGGGGTCTCCCCCACCCGTCTCGCTGACCAGGCGGCACTCCACCCGCCACGAGCCACCCGAAGGTAGGTCCAGGCCGCCCGGCCGAGCGCAGAGCAGGACGGCGGCGGACACGGCCAGACCGTCACCGGCGTGACGCAGCTCAGCGGGCACGGTGAGCCGTGTACTCCCACAAACGAGGTGCAGCTCGGCACCGACGACGTCGGCGGCGAGCGCGGGCGGCACCTCGAGGTCCAGGTTGAGGGTGTGCCCGTCGAGCACACCCACGAAGCGGGCCTGGATCGACGATCCGGCCGGCAGCGCGGCCCGAAAGAGCCGCCGGGGGGCCGGTGCCCGCATCGTGCCCTTCAGCTGCGCCACCTGCCGGCCCAGTTGCCGGTCGGCCCGGCGCAGGGCGACCCGCAGCCGGGGCCAGCGCCGCAGCGCGTCGGACGCCAGATCGCGTAGGTGCGCCCCGTTCATGCCTGTCCCGCTCATGCCCGTCTCCGCCCGTTCTCTATGGCCGTCCAATCACCGAACTGTTCGCCACTGCCCGCCCGCCGCTGCCTGGCCGTCCAGAGCCGTCCATCCACCCCGACGGCACCAGCCACAACTCGTCCGCCGGCGTCCACCGCCACCGCCGGGGAGCCGACGAAGAGGACACCGGAGGTGGACCACGCTGTGGACACCCCCCGCCCCGCCGGCTGCCAGGACAGGCTGGTCGTACCGGTGTCATCGCGTTTCACCAGGACCGTCCCGCCCGGATCTCGTGGCACCGCCGCCGCGGCTACCGGCCCGAAGCCGCCGCGGCCGTCGAGGCTCGCCGGGTTGACCGGCCAGCCACCGCCGACCCGCTGCCGCAGGGCCAGCACCCGGCCGCTCTCCGCCTCGCGGAACACCAGCAGCAGCCGGCCGCCGGGCTCCTTCACCGCTGTCAGCGGACCCGCCGGGGCCGGAACGGACAGCATCGATGGCCGTTCGAACGGCCCGTCGACAGTGGCCTGGCGCCAGTGCAGCACCGCTTTGTGGGTCCCCGCGAACAGCTCGATGCGACCGTCAGCCGCGCTCGTAACCGCGAGCCCTTCCTGCACGACACTGCCGCCGAGGTCACCCCAGGGGCCCCAGGTGTCCGGGCCGGTCTGCACGCGGCTGCTCACGCCGCGCCCGAAGTTTCGGACGAACACCTGCACTCGACCGTCGGCGCCGACAGCGGCAACCGGCATGCCCATCTCCAGTCGCCGAACCTCCGCGTCGACCGCGCCGTCCGCCGGGTTGCCCAGGTCCACCCAGGGCCCGAACGGTCCGCCCGGTTCCGATTCCACAGTGGTCACCAGGACGCGTCGGTGCCCCTCCCGCGCCAGGTCCAGCACCTGCCGGACACCGAAGAGGTGGATCCGAGCGTCGGCACCCACAAGCGCGTACAGGTGCGGCACCAGCCCTGCCCCGTCGACCAGATCGGGCCCACGCCATTTCCCGCTGCCGGGTCGGGTCTCCCGCCACACCGATGCCCGGTCCCCGAGAACCCCGAACGCGGCGAGCCGCCCGTCGGCCTGTCGGAGCAGCCAGGAGCCGCTCCCGGGATAGCGGGGATGGGTGCTCTGCCCGTAACCGGGCACGTGGCCCTGATCGCCGACCTGGTAGTCGCCGCAACCCACCGGGTCCCCGCAGTCCCGGGAGACGCCTCCGTAGATGTCCAGCAGCGCCTTCTTAGCGGCGAACGCCTCCTGCCCAAGGTTCCGCGGCCAGTGCCGGTTGTAGTAGCCCCGGTAGCTCTCGCGTAGGACCGGCCGCCCGCCGGCCTGCTCGTAGCGTCGTACCGCCTCAAGGGCAAAGTACGCGCTGGCCGTGTGCGTGAGGTGGTCGGAGTAGGCGATCGCCCCGCTCGCGGCGTCGTAGGTCTTGTGGTCCGGATCGGGGTCGAGCAACCGCACGACGGTCGGCTCGACCTCCCGCAGCAGCGCTGTCAGCGCGGTGAGCAGTTGCTCGCGGTCGTACTCGCCGACAGCCCCCAACGGGCTGCCCGTCGGCCGCAGGGCCGGCAGGGCTGGCAGGCTCCCCTCCCACAACGCGCTGAGCCACCGGGGCGGCTCGTCCGCGACGGCGTCCTGCGTCCTCAGATTGAAGAAGACCAGGCGCACTGCGGGCGCGCCGACCAGGGTGGCGATCTCCACCGGCACGCCGCCCGCCAGCACCTGAGCGACCCGCGACCAGGCGGCCCTCCGGTCGCCGAGAGCCATCTGTGCGTACGCCGCCCGGATGCCGTTCTGGCGAGCTGCGGCGTAACCGGCGAAATCAACCGGAACGGCACGGCGATCGGGGTGGTTCTGGGGAGCGTTGCGGCCGTCCGACTCACTAGCGGCGAGATAGACCGCGGTGACCGGGGAACCGCTGTCGATCGCATGCTGCACGGCGGGGTTGAGGAAGAAGAGGTCGTCGTCGGGGTGCGCGACGACCTGGAGATAAGCCGCGAGGTGACGCGTCGACGTGGGATTGGCCCTGCCGACACCGTGTCTCAACCAGAACATGGCGTCACTACCTGCCCCGGGGGAGCGACGACGGTCGCCGCGAGACGGCGTGGATCGGGGACGACAACCATGTCAGGCCTTCTCCCATGGGCTGGGCACCGGAAAGTAGGTGTCCAAAAAGGGTGTGAGGACCGCGAGCTGAGCGGCCAGGTCCTCCTCGGAGGAGAAGGCGTCGTTCAGACAGAAGACGTGCCGGTCCCGCCGGGCCAGCAGGTGCGCGAGTCGCGCGGGAGTGTCGGGGTGGGACAACTCGGCGATGGTGTATTCCAGCTCGCCCGGCGTGGCCCGACCGGTGTGGAACGCGTAGTAGTGGTGCAGCGACGAGGCTACCGAGATGTCGGTCATGCCGCGGAACCGGCTCGCGGCGGTCCCACGGTGCGGTGCCGAGAACTCTTGCTCGATCTCGTACAGGACGCTGCGCCGCAGCGCGTGCGGCATGTGCTTCATCTTCTTGTTGAGCACTGTGCCGAAGCGCTCGGCGAGCAGTGCCCGATTGTTCTTCCCAGCGGCTGACGACGGAATGTCCTCAGCGCTCGGCGCTCCCGGCGGCACGAGCGCGGGCGACGGGAAGAAACGGGAAATGCCGTTGGCCAGGAAGAAGTCCTGGGGCAGCACCTCGGTGCCGAGGAAGACGTCGTCGTTGAAGTACAGGAAGTGCTCGGAGAGCCCGTCGATGTGATGCAGCTGGCTCTCGATCGCGTGCGAGTTGTAGGTGGGCAACACCGATGGGTCGGTGAAGACCTCCCGGTGGCTGACCACGCGGATCCCCGGCACCGACGGGTCCAACCAACTCGGCACCTGGTCGTCGGTCACCAGGTAGATGTGCCGCACCCACGGCGCGAACAGATGCACTGACCGCAGCGAGTAGCGCAGCTCGTCGCGGCTGAGGAACCGAGCCGGACTCGCCGCCTCGGCGTGGTAGGGAATTCCGGTCACGGCGGCGCGTCGACGCAGCCAGTCCGGATCTGTGCCGTCCACCCAGGTGTAGACGACGTCGATGGGGAAGGCCACGTCTTCCGGGGACCGGCCGGCGAACTCCGGCCGGCTTCGAACGGTCGTGCTGTCGGTGGGCGGCACCAGGCCGGTGAACAGCGACTCGGGTACGAGGACCGAAGGCGACGACACCTGGGCCTGCTCCGCCACCGGGTTACGACGCGGGGCGACGAGCGTATCCCCCTGCCGGGTCCAGAACTCGACGTCGCAGCCGTACGCCAGCCCCAGCACCAGCCGGTGCCGGGGGTCGGTCCAGTACCAGGTCAGCCGCACAACCGGGGCGCCCGCAACCCGCTCCCACGTCTTCGGCTCGAACCCCGGAGCCGGGGGCCGCTCGCCGCTGGCCCGGGGTACGGAGACATAACCGGGCACTCGGGCGCACGCCGCCGCGAGCGCGGCGTACACCCGGCTGCGGTCACCGGCGTCAACGGCTACCACCGACGCCCTCGGTGACCGCCCCCGGACGCGAAAGTAGTCCACGCCAGCCTCATCCAGCGCTGCCGTTACGGCCGTCAGATTCGCCGTCCTGGCACCCAGCGGCGTGACAGCCGCGTCGACTTTGGCGATCCGCGACCCGCGGTCGGCCGTCACCACCGCCCGATCACCACCCGCGAGCAGTTCCGGTTGCCGCCGGGCCAGCCGCTCGCCACGGCGTCCCGCCACCTGGGCGTCACGGGACGCCCGGGCGACCCACTGCTTCAGCTGGTGGCGCGCTCGCGGACTCACCTTCGTCGCGATGGCACGGCGGGTCTGCGCGCTCAACACCCGGCGGTAGACATCAACGAGCCCCGACGGTTCACCGAGCGCCCGTGGCGGCTCGGACGACGGCTGGGGTGCGGGGCGTACCAAGCTGGACTCCACTGGGGACGGTGTACGGAAAACGCTGGCTGGGCGGCGCGGTCGGTCAGCCGTTCGGCCTCGTCACGACAGCCTTGAAGTCGGTGACCGTGTTGAGCATGTTGTTGGGCATGGTGGGCGCGTCGACCGGGGTGCCTCGACGGGCATCCGGCACCGGGCGGTACGAGCGCCGCCACAGCTCCCCCGCGCCCACGTTCCGCCGCTCCGCCACCACGTCGTCCGGCAGCTCGAACGGGGCGGGGAAAGGCAGGTAGCGCGGCAGGAAGTCGGCCAGCATCCGCTCCTGCTCCGCGAACGACCGAGGGTCGGAGTCGGTGTCGTTGATGCAGAACACGTCGCGGTGCCGGCGATTCAGCAGCTCGGCCAGCCGGGCGGGGGTCGAGGGGTGACCCAGGTCGGCGTACTCGTACTCGATGTCACCGGGGACGGCCTGCGCGGTCAGGAACGCCCAGTACTGGTGCAGTGACGACGGGATGGACAGGTCGCCGTGGTGTCGGAACCGGTGCCGCGCGGTGGCCGCCACCTCGTCCGGCAACATGCCCTCGATCTGCTGCATGATGCTGCGGCGCAGCGCGAACGGGGTGTGCTTCATCTTCTGCGTGATGGTCACACCGAACTGCCGTTGGATGTGCCGACGGTTGTTCTTTCCGGCGGCCTTCACCGGAGGGTCCTCCGGCTTCGCCTCCCCCAGACCGAACTGGGCCGGCGAGGGGAAGAACTTCGCGATCCCGTTGGCGTGGAAGAAGTGGTTCGGTAACAGTGGACGACCGAGGAACACGTCGTCGTTGAGGTAGAGGAAGTGTTCGGCCAGGCCGTCGATGCGGTGCAGGCGGGACTCGATGGCGTGCGAGTTGTACGACGACCGGCCGCCGAGGTCGGCGAAAAGCTCGGCGTGCGAAATGACCGTGATCATCGGATGGCTCGGGTCGAGCCAACTCGGCAGCTGGCTGTCGGTGATCAGGAAGATCCGCCGCAGCCAGGGCGCGAAGCTGTGCAGCGAGCGCAACGAATACCGCAGCTCGTCGCGGTTGTGGTAGCGCGACGAGTTCGCGGCGACAGCGTGCAGCGGGCCGTCCGGAGCGCCGAGCGCCAGCGACTTCCGCTTCAGCCACTGCGGGTCGGAGCCGTCCACCCAGGTGTAGACGGCGTCGATCGGGAAGCCGACCCGGTCCGGCGCCCGGACAGCCAGGTCCCGGCGGGTGCCGTAGGTGTGGTCGTCGGCCTCGGGCACGAAGTGGCTCATCAGCGCCGCCGCCACCCGGACCGGCTGGGCCCTGGCGGGGGCCTCGTCGACGACCCCGTTGCGCCGGGGAGCACGGACCATGTCCCCGCGCCGGCTCCAGAACTCGATCTCGCAGGCGAACTGGGCGCCGAGGACCACCCCGGCGCGGGCGTCGGTCACTGGGAAGCAGACCTGGATCACCTCGGTCGGGGCGCCGTCCGGTTGGTCCCGACGGGGCTGGACCTGCACCACCCGGACGTCCGCGCCGGACAGCGCCGGCGCGGAGCGGACGAGGCGTTGCACCGCCGGCCGTTGGTCGTCGAGGACCGCGACGGTGCTGCGTAGGTGGTCGTCGTTACGAATGCAGTGGTATTCGATGCCGGCGGAGTGCAACGCGGTGGTGACGGCGGTGAGGTTGTGGTGCCACTGCTCCAACGGGGTCGCCGTGGCGACGACCTCGGCCCGGGTCCGAACGCCACCGTCGGTCACGGCCACCCGGGCGCCGAGGTGATGCACCGTGTCGCTGCCTCGCGGTCGGGAGAGCGTCTGCACCAGGCCGATCCGCCGGTGTACGGGCAGCAGACCCAGCACCCGTCGCCGTGCCGACGACGGGAGGAGTCGATAGATCTTCAGGGCGATCATGCGCTGGGCCGTCCGCCCGGGACGGCCCACTCGTCAGCGGGCACCTGTCAGCCCTGCGGACGGATAGCGGGGTGAGATCCCACTCGCGATGATTCGACACAGACTCGCGCAGCCATCACTGCATGCCCTTTCACAGATCCCCCGTTGACACTGCGTGGCGATCCGACGTCGGCCGCGCGCAGCCTGGTGGCGGCTGTCGGCGGGACACCGGTCTCCGGGCCGGACCGGGTTCTCCCGCGAGTGGGAGTTGCTGGCCGCCGCAGGTGGCCCGGGGCAGTGCGTTTACCTGCAGGCCATCAAACAACCACATGATCGATACCTGACCCACCACCAAAGATGGGCATAAGGGCGGTATGCGCCTGTTCGCCAAGATAATCCTGGCCATTCGGGTGGTTCAATGACACCGGGACGGTCGGGCGAACGTATCCTCGCGAAGCTCCTCAACCGCGGGCGGGACCGGTACGGCCGGTCGCCAGCCCTCACTGCGACCTGGCAGAGTGACGGGGTGACCGAGACCGAACCCGCCGCGACCAGGGTGCTGCACCCACCGGTCGGCTACCGGCTGACCGCCTCGGTCCGTGCGCTCACCTTCAGCCCGTACGATCCGTGCGCCCGGGTGGCTGCCGGCACCTTCTGGTGGGCCACCCGCACCCCGGACGGCCCGGCCACCCTGGCCCTGCGCGCCGCCAGCGGCGAGTTGCTCGCGGAGGGCTACGGGCCGGGCGCCGAGCACGTCCTGGCTCGTGCCGACGCGATCGCCGGGCTGCGCGACGACCTGACCGGCTTCACCGAACTGGCAGCGGCGCACCCGCTGGTCGCCCGGCTGGCCCGGGAGCACCGGGGCCTCCGGATGCCCGCCACCGGGGAGGTCTTCCCCCGACTCCTGCGCGCGGTCTTCGAGCAGAAGGTCACCGGCAAGGAGGCCTACCGGGCGTACTCGGCGATGGTGCGGCACTTCCGGGAGCCGGCTCCCGGCCCGTTGCAGCCGCTGCTCCTGCCGCCCGAGGCAGCCACCGTGGCCGCGGCCCCGTACTGGGTGTTCCACCCGTTCGGGGTGGAACAGCGCAGAGCCGACACGCTCCGTCGCGCCGCGGCGCTCGCCGACCGCCTGGAGCGCAGCACCGACGCCGCCGACGCCACCCGCCGGCTGACCGCAATTCCCGGCATCGGGCCGTGGACGGCCGCCGAGGTGGTCCGGATCGCGTACGGGGACCCGGACGCGGTCAGCGTCGGCGACTTCCACATCCCGAACACTGTCGCCTGGGCGCTCGCCGGCGAGCCGAGGGGCGACGATGCCCGGATGTTGGCCCTGCTGGAGCCGTTCCGGGGTCACCGGGGCCGGGTCTGCCTGCTCCTGGAGGCCGCCGGCATCCGCGCGCCGAAGTACGGCCCGCGCGCCCCGATCCGCTCGTTCGCCGGTTACTGAGCCTCGTCGGAGCGATCGTGCCCGGCGCTCAGCGGCTCACACAGAGCCGCCGCAGGGTACGGCCGAGCCACCAGGCGTACGTGTGCTGCACCGCCCGGACAGCCGGGCCGCCGGCACGGGTGAACCAGCGGGCCGGGAGGCTGAACGCGCGTACCTCGAACCAGACCGCGCCGTCGTCCTCGCGGCCGACCACGAACGCCTCCTCGCCCCGCTCCGGATGCCCGGTCAGGCTTCCGTAGCCGAAGCCCGCGCGGGTGGGCGACTCCTCGCTCCAGATCACCTGACACGGCCCCCAGATGCGGGCCGGGCCGACGCCCAGGCCGGCGGTGACCAGCACCCCCTCGGTGGCGCGTGCGGCGGTGGTCCGCATCCGGACCCCGGCGGCGCGGTGCAGCCGCCAGCTCAGCACCGCCTCGGCCGCGGTGTCGAAGCTGCCCGCCGGCAACGGATACCGGTGGCGCAGGTGGTGGTAGCCGCCGGGCAGCGCCCCGTGCCGGGTCCGCCCCACCTCCGGGTACGTCAGCTCGGCCACCGCTCCCCCTCGTTCTCGGCTGGACACGGGCCAGCGTACGGCCGGCGCGGGCGGGGCCGCCCGCCGAGGACATCGGCGGTCGTGGTGTGCTGCCCCGATGAGCGTCGAGGCGAGCATCGTCCCGGCCGGTGTCGCGGACGCCGGCGAGATCCTCACCGTGCAACGGGCCGCGTACCTGACCGAGGCACAGCACTACGGCGACCCGTTCCTGCCGCCGTTGACCGAGACGCTGGACGAGGTCCGGGCGGTGTTGACCGGCCCGGGCGTCGTCCTCGCGGCCCGGTCGGGGCACCGACTGGTCGGCTCGGTGCGGGCCCACCTGGCCGGGGGCACCGCGCACGTCGGGCGACTCTCGGTGGCCCCGGACCAGCAGGGTCGGGGGGTCGGTGGGCGGCTGCTCACCGCGATCGAGGTGGCCTGCGCCGGCCGGGTGGCCCTGTTCACCCTGTTCACCGGCGCGGACAGCGCGCGCAACCTGCGGCTGTACGAGCGGCACGGCTACCGGATCGTGGCGCACCGGCCGGACCCGAACGGCATCCGGTTGGCCGTGCTGGAGAAGCCGGTGGTCAGCCCCGCTCGCTCCGACGTTTGAGCCCGTCGGCCTCCAGACGCAGGTAGCGCCGGAGCAGGTCGCCGTAGAGCCAGCCGATCACGCCGGCCAGCGGCCCGGACTGGGCGATGGCCAGCTCGACCCGGGTGCGCCCGTCGGGCAGCGGCAGCAGACGATGCTCGCCCCGGGTGCGTACACCGGGGGTCTGGGAGGCCCAGGTGAACTCCCGGCCCTCGGTCAGGTCCGTGACCCGCCACACGGCCGGCCGCAGCTTCGGCTGGGTCAACCGGGCCGTCGCGCCGACGGCGAGCGGCCCCGGCTCTCCCCGCTCGGCCCGCGACACCGAGGCCGTCCACTCCGGCCAGCGCGGCACGTCGACCAGCACCGCCCAGACCTGCTCGACGTCGGCGGCGATTTCCGTATCCGCTTCGAACCGCATCGTGTCTCCTCCCGGCGGCGCCGGTCGGCACCGCCGGGGTGCAGACGAGGCCTCCGGGTGGATCGTGACACCCGCGCGCAAGCTCGGTGGGATCAGGCCGCTTCGCGCAGGTCGGCCAGACTCAGCGGGGTACGTCGGCGCAACAGCTCCTCCAGCTCCGGCACCGAACCGACCTCGCCGAGCACGTTGCGACCGCCGCCGAACCGCTCCGGGTAACGCCGGGTCAGCCGGTAGCGGTAGCGGCCCCGGATCAGCTCGACGCTGACCCGCCACCGCCCGCAGCAGTCACAGACCCACTCGGACACCCCGCGAAAGTAGCTCTGACCTGCGGTTATCCGATCCGGTCGGTCGGGACGAGCAGCGCAGCGGCGGACACGCCGCCCCGGCACCGACGGTGATCTGCCTCACGACTGTCGGCACCGTCTGATTGACTGGCGCCGTGGACCTGCCGATCAACCCGCCGGTCGAGCCGATGCTGGCCAAGAGCGTGCCCAAGCTGCCCACCACCCCGGGCCTCACCTACGAGCCCAAGTGGGACGGGTTCCGGTGCATCGTGTTCCGCGACGGCGACGAGGTCGAGCTGTCCAGCCGGGGCGGCAAGTCGATGACCCGCTACTTCCCCGAGGTGGTCGAGCAGGCCCGTCGACAGCTACCCGAGCGGTGCGCGGTCGACGGCGAGCTGATCGTGATCCGGCGCGACGGGCCGAGCGGCCAGCCCCGGCTGGATTTCGAGCTGCTGGCCCAGCGCGTCCACCCGGCCGCGTCCCGGGTGAAGATGCTGGCCGAGACCACTCCGGCCGACTTCGTCGCGTTCGACCTGCTGGCGATCGGCGACGAGGCACTGCTCGACCAGCCCTATCCGCGCCGCCGGGAACGGTTGGTCGAGGCGCTGGCCGGGGTGCGTCCGCCGGTGCACGTCACCCAGGTCACCACCGATCCGGACACTGCCCGTCGCTGGTTCGACGTGTTCGAGGGCGCCGGGTTGGACGGGCTGATCGTCAAGCCGGCCGACCTTCCGTACGAGCCGGGCAAACGGCTGATGTTCAAGGTCAAGCACGCCCGCACCGCGGACGCCGTCGTGGCCGGGTTCCGCTGGCACAAGTCCGGCCCGGTGGTGGGCTCGCTGCTGCTCGGCCTGTACGACGACTCCGGGGTCCTGCACCACGTTGGCGTGAGCGCGTCGTTCAGCATGGCCCGCCGCGCCGAGCTGCTCGACGAGCTGGCACCCTACCGGGACACCGGAGGCGAGCACCCGTGGGTGCACGGCGACCACGAACGCGGCCAGCGCATCCCCGGCGGGGTGAGCCGGTGGACGGGCACGAAGAACCTGGAGTGGGAGCCGGTGCGCCCGGAGCTGGTGGTCGAGGTGGGCTACGACGCGATGGAGGGCGAGCGGTTCCGGCACACCGCCCAGTTCGTCCGCTGGCGCCCGGACCGCGACCCCCGCTCCTGCCGCTACGACCAGCTCGAGCGCCCGATCCGCTTCGATGTGGACCAGGTGCTGCGCGGCGACCCGACGGCCACCGTGGACCGAGCCGCCACCGGCCCGGCGTAACCTGGCCGTCGACCCGATCCCGGAGGACCACGTGACCCGCACCGACCGTCAGCCCCGGATGGCGACCACTCGCCGGGTCCGTCGGCACCTGGCCGCCTTCGTGGCGGCCGCGCTGCTCACCGCCGGCTGCACGCTGCCGGCGTTCGCGCCGCGCACCGAGGTGGAGGGTGCCGCCGCGCCGACCGGGAGCACCCCGACGTGGCGGCCCTGCCCGGAGGTGCCCGACGAACTGGTCGGGCGTGGCGCACCGGACATGCGTTACGAGTGCGCGCGCATCGCGGTGCCCCGCGACTGGGGCACCGGGGCCGGAGCGAGCACCGGCCCGGGCGCCGGGGAGACGTTCGAGATCGCCCTGCTGCGTGCCCGGTCCACCAAGCAGCGCGACCGGGTCGGCTCGTTGGTGGTCAACCCGGGTGGCCCGGGCGGCTCCGGCATCGACACCGCCGTCTACCTGTCCTTCGGCACCCAGTTCGGCGGGCTGCCCGCCTCCATCACCGAGCGTTTCGACATCGTCGGCTTCGACCCGCGCGGCGTCTCCCGGTCCAGCCCGGTGAAGTGCATCTCCGACGCCGACCTGGACGCCAGCTTCGGCTTCGACCCCGACCCGACGAGCCAGTCGGCATTCGACGGCTTCGTCGGCCTGAGCCAGCGGATCGGGCGCGGCTGCGGCGACCGCTACGGCGACCAGTTGCCGCTGTACGGCACCGAGCAGGCCGCCCGCGACATGGACGCGGTACGCGCCGCAGTGGGCGACGACAAGCTCACCTACCTCGGCTACTCCTACGGCACCCTGCTCGGCGCCACGTACGCCCAGCTCTACCCGCAGCGGGTGCGGGCGCTGGTGCTCGACGGCGCTGTCGACCCGCAGCAGCGGCTGGTGGAGGGTTCGGAGAGCCAGGCCCGCGGCTTCGAGCGGGCCTTCACCAACTTCACCCGCTGGTGCGCGGCGAACGCCGGCCGCTGCCCGATCGCCCCGGACGCACGCGCCGCTGTCACCTCGGCCATCGACAAGGCCAAGGTCTCACCGGTACGCGGCGCCGACGGCCGGGAGGCCACCGCCGGCTGGGTGTTCTACGCGGTCATCTCGTCGCTCTACACCGAATCCGGCTGGCAGGAGCTGGCCCAGGCGATCGACCGGCTGGGCGAGGGTGACCCGAAGGACGTGTTCCGGCTCGCCGACGCGTACGCCGGCCGGGCCGACGACGGGCACTACTCGAACCTGTTCGACGCCAACCTGGCCATCAACTGCGCCGACGAGACGGAGAAGCCGAGCCGGGAGCAGATCCGGCAGTTGCAGTCGGAGTGGCGCGGCAAATACCCGCTGTTCGGGCCGGCGCTGGCGGTCGGCATGCTGAGCTGCGTGGAGTGGCCGGGCGGGCGTGACCCCTACCCGACCGGGAAAGCCAACGGCGCGCCGCCGATCGTGGTGGTCGGCACCACCGGCGACCCCGCGACACCGTACGAGCAGACGCCCCGGCTCGCCTCGATGCTGGGCGTCGGCCGGGTGCTCACCTGGGAGGGTGAGGGGCACACCGCCTACCCGCAGACGTCCTGCATCACCGACGCGGTCGACGCGTACCTGATCGACCTGACCGTCCCCCGCGAGGGCCTGCGCTGCCCGGCCCGTTGACCGGCTGGACCGGCGGCAGCGGTGGCACCTCGATCCCCTGCCGGGCGGCCAACTCCTCCAGCAGCGCCCGCATCCGGCGGACGTCGGTCTTGAGCTGCTCCTGCTCCTCGTGCACGAACGCGTCGTCGTCGACAATGAGCCGGCTCGCGAAGTGCGCGGTGATCAGCGGGATGACCAGCAGCACCATGGTCGAGATGAGCAGCGCGGCGAGCGTACGACCCGCCCAGGTGGTCGGCGAGATGTCGCCGTACCCGACGGTGGACGCGGTCACCACCGCCCACCAGACGGCGTCGGCGGGGCTGCGGTGCTCGACCTCGCCGTAGATGACCCCGGCCACGACGATCATCAGCAGGTACGACGTGATCAGCGTGCGGGGTGAGTTTGCGAACCACACCAACGCCCGGTAGATCCACCGGAACGGCAGCAGCAGGAGCTCCATGCCGCCCCATGCTGCCCGTTGCCCGCAAGTGGCGCCGACCCATCTGCCGCGAACTACCGATACCTGGCTTCCTCCAACCGTTCCATCATCCACGTTCTGCAATGCCGGCATAGAACGCCGCCGCCATTGCCGAGAATTCGTTCGAGTAAGCCGCCATGCGTTGTCGCCCCTCCGTCGACCGCAACCAGGAAATAAGCACGTCCAGGTACCCCTCGATCGACCCCTCCCAGTCCGTGAAGTGATCATCTCGCAGGAGCGCCTCCAAGAATGCGAGGAAGTCAGACTCGGACGCCACCGTCTCGCTTAGCCGATCGAACTCGTCATCAACTTGGCCGCTTGACCCGAGGAAGTGGTCGATTTCTGAATTTCGCGAATCAGCGCTCAAGGCCCTGATCACCTCCGTTACCTCTACTCGTAGTTCCGTCCGACCCACAGCCAGCCAGCTGTGTCGGCCCAACGATCGGGATCTTCATATTCATCTCCTACCATGTCCCGGAAAGCTCTCGCGATGGATCCGAGATAGTCCCCCAAATTCCCGTTCTCCCATTTCTCCCGCCGTTCCACCAGATCGCTCCGTAATGCCACCACGAACTCAATCAGATCGTCGTGCGACCGCACAGTCTCGATCAGCCCCACGTGCTCGCCCGAGGGGTCCACGAAAAAGCGTTCTACGTCATGCATCCCATCCCGCCCTTTTATGCCATGTTCGCTGCCACTGGGGATTTCTGGTCGAGGATTTGAGCGTGATCCGGTTACCTCCATCAACCTCTGTGTTCTTTTTCCTCTTCTTGCTCGGATTGAATCGTTCGTTGTAAACCTCATCCCGGGTCGCCTTGCGCGTCCTGATCGGTCGGTTGGCGATCTGATACGCCAGCAAGCGCCGGTTGTCGAGCGAGTACATTCTGCCATTCTCCTCGAACACGCGAATGGCTGGGAGGTTGAATTCTTTGCCGCGCTTGAGCTGCTCGGCCAGCTCGAGCAGTGTTCCCGGATGATCACTGAACTGGTTTGAGGCCGAGTCCTGGGTGAACCGGATATCCCTCGCGTCCAGCTCACAAATCTCATCCGGACCGCCCTGGTTGTGCACAAGGACGTCGGTGTCGCCGACCAGGACGTAGTAGGTGTGGATGTCGTCGACAGTGAGGTTGTGGACCGTCGCGACCGCGCCATAGGCGACGACCGCGATGACGCTGACCCGAGCACCGTCCGGGCTCAGTAGCAGATCACCTGGCTTCAGATGCTCGGCGCGCAGCCACTCCTGCTGGTTGCCGACCCAGAACGGGTGGCCGTCGGTGGCGGTCGCCGTGCCGTCGGCAACGCCGTCACCGTCCGAGTCGATGCTGATGTCGACCAGCGCCTTCTGTCCGCCGCCGGTGATCAGCGCAGTGACCGGTCGGGCGCCTTCCTTGCCCGACTCCGGGTCGGCCGCCCACACGACGTCGTCGAGCTGAATCTCCTCGATGGCCTTGTAGCTACCATCGGCCATCAGGACCGGCGTGCCGGGCAGGAAGCTGTTACAACCGCTCGGCCGTTTCCCCTTCGCAGCCTTCTTGACCGCGCCGGCACCACGAGCAGCTGTCTTCGCCTGCCGGACTCCCGGCACCATCGACGCGATACCCATGGCGCAGCCCGCAGTGTCGCCGCCGGCGCAGGTCTTCGCGGTGTCGATGGCGCCTGCCACCGCCGACACGGCGGCGGCAGCGGCCGCGACCACCTGGGCTGGTGGTGGCAATACAGCCGCCACCATGGCTATCCCGCCCGCGACCGCGGAGATCGTGCCCGCGTTGTTGACCACGGTCTTGACCGCCGACTTGGCGGTGTTCGCCACCGCGTTGGCGGCCCGGCTGGCCGCATTCTTGATCTTTCCGAAGAAGAGGCCGTCCGGGTCGGCGAAGGTGACCGGGTTGTTGTTCGCGTAGGCGAACGGGTGCATCCGCTGCGGGTCGAACTCGTCAGTCTCCGGATCGACGGAGATGAACGCGCCCAGCGCCGCGTCGTAGAACCGGGCACCCAGCAACGACAGGCCGGTCGGATCGCTGATGCCGCCCACGAAGCCCCGCTGGCCGGAGGGCCAGGTGCCGCCGGTGCCGCCCGATCGGGCGTTTCCGAACGGGTCGGAGTATCGGACCGTGTCCACCCGGGTGACCGAGTTGACCGCCCAGTGCGCCGAGTCGTGCTGGTCGGCGGCGAGCCAGGTCAGATCCGTCGGACCTGTCGCAGTGGACGCGGCCCGAGAAGCGACAGTGTCGCCGGCGTGCTCGTAGTACCGGGTCGCCGTGGTGTTCTGACCTTGAACGACCAGTTCCTGCCCGGCGACGAAGACGGTGGCCTGACCGTTCGGGTCGATCCGGGCGATCCGGTTGCCATCGGCGTCGTAGACCATCCGGGTCGTGCCGCCCGGTCCGGTGATCTTCTGGAGTTTGCCCTGGGGGTTCCACTCCAGGTTCTCGGTGACCCCGTCGACCTTGCGGTAGGTGAGGTTGCCCGTGGCATCCCAGTCGTAGTGGTCCACCCGGCTGCCGGTGGTCACGGTCCGAACCGCGTGTGGCTGGGTAGCATCCGCCGCGGCGTACCCGTAGTCGGAGGCGACACCGGTACGACGGTCGGTAACCGACTTGCGGGAACCGTCAGCGTGGTAGGCGTACGCCTTCCAGTACGGCGACTTACCGCCGATGCCGCCCGCGGTCGGATCCGCGGCACAGGCGGTGGCCGCCTGCGTCCACGCCTGGGTGAGCCGCCTCAACTGGTCGTACTGGAAGCACTGGACGTCACTGTCGCCATGGCGAGGTTTGTCGTCGTTGTCGAGCGGCGTGTTCGCCATCGACAGGACGTTGCCCTCGGGGTCGTAATCGTAGGAGAGGGCGGCGACGTTGTTGACTGTCGCGTCCCGGTCGAAATAGAACTCCTTGAGCCGACGGGTCGGGTCGTCGTAGACGTAGGTCTGGTACGCCTGCGGCTTGTTGTTGACCCCGAGGACGCGCTTCAGCACCTCGCCGTAGGGCGAGTAGGTTGCGGCGTCGACGTAGACGGTGTTCGTTCCCGACGGGTACGACGTGCCCACCAACCGGGTGACGTTGCCCAGGTCGTCGTACGTGTGGGCGATCACCTCCCGTTCCAGGGCACCGACCTTGGGAACGCTCATCCGGTCGGGTGACCCGTCGGCCTTGAAGGTGTGCGTCGATACGTAGGTCCCGGCCGCCGTCCCCAGGCCGGGCATCGCCGGAATGCGCGCCTCCTCGTCGGCGACCTGGTAGGCGTCGCTGTACTCGAAGACTTCCCGGACGAACTGGTGTCCGTCGACGGTCGACACCTGCTTAGACAGGTGCCCCTTCGCCACGGTGTCGTACGCCCACTCGGCGGCAAGCTGACCGTTGACCAGGCGCTTCTTCTGCCGTCCGAGGACGTCGTACTCGGTGGAGACCACGTCGTCGAGGTCATTCTTCGACGAGGTCACGTCGTCGTTGTTGTCGTAGGTGAGGGTCGTCTCGCCCTTGTCCGGGTCGAGCGTGCGCACCTCCCGGCCGCGCAGGTCGTACCCGTACTGCCAGATTTTGCCGGTCGGGCCGGTCACGGTCGCCAGGTCCCCGCGCGGGGTGTACGTGTACCTCGTGGCGTCGTACCCGCCGCTCGGGGTGAGCCCGTGGAACTGCCGGAGCTCGCTGGTCCGGGCGTGGACGTCGCTGATGGTCGCGGTGGCCGTGCCGCCCCGCGGCGGGGTGACCGCCACCTGCCAGCCGTCCGGGTTGCCGCCGTAGCTGGTGACCGTGGCCCACAACTGGCTGTGGCCCGACCAGGTTCCCTCGTTGACGACCCGTCCGATGGCGTCATGACTCAGGACCGTGCGGACACGGTCCTCGCCCGGGTTGAGTTGCAGCAGCTCGTCGGCCGGTGCGCCGGTGACGTACGCCGGACCTGCCTTGTACGCCTCCAGGCCCCGGTCGTTGTAACCCGTCGACTCGACCAGGCGCTTCCCACCGAGGGAGTCCTCCTGGGTCTGGACGGGCCGGTACAGCGAATCGAAGAGCCCTATCTCGGTGATGTACGTCTCGTTGGGGCCGAGTCGTTTCGTGGTGACGGCGAGCGGTCCGTCGGCACGTACCGAGTAGCCGAACTCCAGGTTCGGGGTTTTGGTGGCCTTCGCTCGGCCGGGCAGCCACACCTTGGTGAGCCGCCCCAACGGGTCGTGCGCCAGGTCGGTGCGCTTGTCGTTGGCGTCCACCACCGAGGTCGGCTCGGCCCAGGCCGGCTGTTGGGTGGTGGTCGTCTTGTGCTGGAGTGGATTGATGGTGACCGTCTGGGTGACCGGCCCCGGGCCCGCAGGTGTGTAGGTGGTCGTGGTGATCCCACCGCGGGCGTCCGTCGCGCTCTCGATCCGCCCGAGGGCGTCGTAGCCGCTCCGGGAAGTGGTGGCGTAGACGGGTCCGCCGTTCCAGGTGTCGAGGGTCTCCTCGCGGGTCACCAGGCCCTTGCTGGGAACGGAGCCGTGAGTGTCCGAGCCGTCGTGGTAGGTCCGGACGTCGGAGATGACGTCCGCCGGGCGGGTCACCGTCTCGCCACATGCCTTGGCGACCGTCTCCACCCGGGACACTGCCGCCCGGATCCACGCGGTGCCGTTCTTGACGTACGTGGTGGTGCTGCAGGTCTCGTCACCGGTACGGGCGGTGTTCCCGAGATCGGACACCGTCTCCGGTTGGCCGTCCGAGTCATAGGTGGTGCGAGTCTCCGTCCGCGCCCACACGTTCGGCGCGAGCAACTTGCGGGTCTTCTCCACCGACGGGCCGGTGAGGTACGCCCGGTCGGTGCCACCGGAGTGAGTGCGCGCGGCTGTCTGGCGGGTCCAGTACTGCGTGGTGGACGCCTCGACGACGTTCGACCCGTCGAGGGTCGCCTCCTCGAGTGGAGAACCGGCCAGCGCCGCCTGGTCCGAGAAGGTGTTGTTCTCGGAGTCGGACACCTGGACGTTGCGCCGGCCACCGCCTGGCAGTGGCTGGTCGTGCAGACCCCGGTAGAACCGCTTGCGAGTGGTCAGCGGTACGCCCCGACCCGGCTCACCGACCTTGGTGACCACCTGGGAGTAACCGCGCCACTGCCCGTACGTACGGTGCTTCTTCTTGGTGAACTCACCATCGTCGTAGCCCCAGAGGACGGACGTGCCACCCCCATCGGTGCTGTACTCGTACCGCGTCGTGATCGCCGGCTGATCGGCCGTGCGGTCGATCTCGGAGATCTCGGTGACGACGTACTTGTGGAACCAGTCGCGCTTCGGATCCGTGTACCCGTCCGGAGTCCAGTACACGGGGTAACAGAGCCGCGAGTTGGTCTCCGGTGAACCCGGCAGGTCGTTCAGGTCACAGTCAGCATCGGAGTAGGTGACGTGAATGTCGGCACCCGACTCGGTGCGGATGTTCTGGATCCGCCACCGAGAAAACAGGGGCGCCCCCGCCAGGACATTGGCCCGGTTGGCCAACTCCACCCCGGTGAACCGCACCGGCGGGTCGGTGACGAGGCCACCGACGTGCCCGGCGTGCACGATCTCCTTGAGCCACAGCGACGCCGAACCGGCGACCTTCGGCGCCTTGAACTCATGACTCAGGCTCCACGACTCGACGTCGGGGAAGGCGCTGCCGTTGCGTACCTGGGTGGTGATCTTCGTGAGTCGCTTGGTGCTGAAGAAGACGGGTGCCAGCTTGTCGGTGCAGGGCGCCGCGTCGCATTCCTTGTCCCACGGCACGTCCGGCCAGTTCGCCTTGACCGGCTTGCCATCCTTGTGGCACTCGGTTGCCAGGCACCGGTCGGCGACGCTGAACACCACCCGCCCGGTGGCCGCGACGCTCGAATGGTTGGCGTGCAGCCCGTAGTCGATCCGCGTCAGGTAGCCGCCCCGGGTGAACGACTGCCGGTTGTCCTTGTCGTCAGCAGCGCCGTAGTGACCGGTCTCGCCCTGGTAGTAGTAGCGGACCGTGTTGCCGTGCACGTCCACGGTCTTGTCGAGCATCCAGCGCCAGGCCTGCTTGCAGGACGAGTCCTTGAAGACGGTGGCGTGGCACTCCTCGCCGGAGTGGTTGCCGAAGACGGGGATCGTCCACCGCGAGTCGGTCGCGGCGGCCTCGCCCGCGAAGAAGTAACGGGTGCCGTCGGGCGTGGTGACAGTCCACCGCTCGGTCGTGGCGTTGCCCGACGTCGCCGGACTGCCGTCCAACTGGATCCGCCAGTTGCTGTCGCTCTGGGCCCGCCAGACGCCCGTGGCGTCATCCTTGATCAGGGACGTGTTGCTGCCGTTGAGCGAGACCGTGACGTTCGGCGAGTCACCCTTCCAGCAATGGTCGTAGGTCTTCTTGTCCTTGTTGTTCGGATCCTTGCCGGCGACCGCGTCGCGGTCATCCGTGCAGGTGGCGTAGGTGCGTTCGATGAAGCCCGGCGCGTAATCCCACCCGTCGCCGACCCACGACGCCTGATTGTTGGCGCCGGCCATCCGCCCGTCGAGCACCTGTGACGAGTAGTCCAGCGACATCTCCGGCAGCGGACCCTCTGCCGGCGGCAGGCGCAGCGGGTTCGAGTAGGAGAATGCTCCGGAGCTGTCTCCCGCAGTCCAGGATCCCGACGCCTTCAGGTCGGTGGCCTTGTAGTCGCCCTCCTCCGAGGACTCCTCGGCGGTGATGGCGAAGACCATCGGTGCCGCACCGGTGAGGTCGACAGTGGTCGACAGCGTGCTGGTGGCCGGGTCGTTGGTCGCGTCAACCCGATCGGTCTCCTGGCACTCAGACCGCTGCGGGGTCGTCGCCGCGCAGGCTGGCAGCCGTTTGAGGGTCAGCCGCTCACCCCAGCCCGCGCCGTAGAGCTGCCGGATCTCGGCATAGTCGAAGGCTGCGTCGACCGTCCCGGCGTCGCCGTTCACCACGACCACCGGGCCGCTGACCCCGAGCCAGCGGGAGTGCTGCTCGTCTAGGAGCTGCACGCGGGCCTGGTCGGGGGCAGGCCTGCCGACGACCGCCGAGGCCGACACAGGTAGGCCACCGGCGCGTCCCCGCACCACCGACCCCGACTGCCGGTCGCCATTGAGCAGCCGCTCCCGCCGCGTTTCGGCGACCGCGAGGGTGGCCCCGCCCGCCGTCGGCCAGGTCGCGTGCTTCGGCCCGGCCCACCTGCCGCTGTCGTCCGGCAGCGGGGTCCGGTCGACCGGCACTCGGCGGACGGACTCCGCCTTGGTCGCCTTGACGGCGCGATCACCGGATGGCACCTCGGCCGCCTGAGCGGGTTCGGTCACGGCGAGGGTCGACGCCACCAGCACCGCGATGGTGCTCAGGGCGATCAGCCGTCGAGGGCGGGACAGTGCGATGGGGGAACTCGACATGGCCTCTTCCAGACGTGCGAGGGGAGGAAAGGAAGGTCGGGTAGGCACGGTGAGGGGTGCGGCGTCCAGCCACACCCCTCACCCGAGGCGGTCAGCCAGCCGCGAGGTCGGCAATTCGGTCGGGGTCCAAGGTGGATGTCCAAAGCCGGACATCGTCGACGACGCCGCCGAACGGGAACCACCGACCGCCGTCGATCGCACCATCGCAACCGATCAGCGTGGGTCCGCCGGCCATCCACGGCGATGCCGGCCCATCAACCTCATGCTGCAGCTCACCATCGACGTACAGACGCACCTTGCCCGCTGCCACGTCGTATACGCCCGCCAGGTGCGTCCACTTGCCAAGCATCGGCGGCTGCTGTGACTCGGCGGTGTGCCAATTCGTTGGATTACCCTCGTCTGCGGACGGCAGTCCGAAGTGCCATCGGTTATAGGTCGAGTTGTACTTCAGGTAGAAGCCGCCGAGATGACCGGCGGCCTGCGACACCACCGTGTGCTGCCCAGTGGTCTGTTCCAGTAGCACCCAGGCGGTCACGGTGAACGAGGCATCGGTGCGAACCGTCGGGCCGGACGTCTCGGCACAGGAGCCGTCCGCCAACTCCAGACCCAGTGCTCCATCCCGGCCGAAGCCCCGATCACGGGTCCAGCCGTAGGTGCCGTTGATGGTCAGGTTCCGTCCGTTGCCGGACACATCCGTCAGGTACGTCGGAGTGTCGCTCGCCGGACCGTCCAACGGCCAGAGCGCCTCCATCTTCACCGGCGGGTTGCCGCCGTGCACCGCAGCCACCTCGGCGGCGGTCAGGGCCCCCCGCCAAACCTGGACGTCCGAGACCGCGCCGTTGATCCAGTCGACCGTCCTGCTGTCGTAGCGCGCGCACCCGATCGTCAGCGGCCCGTTGGCGTGCCAGGGACCAGCGGCCCGCGTCACGGACTCGGCCAACGTCCCGTTGACATACAGGCTCAACCGCTTGTCGGCGGCGTCAAACGCACCAACCAGATGCGTCCATTTGCCGGACTGGCCGGCGGCACTGGCCCTGGCTATCACCGAGCCTGAGGAATCGCTGTTCGCGTCCGCGTTCGTCATCACCATCGACCAGATCGGCGTCCCGTCAGTACCCTGTCTGGCACCGATCAACCAGCCGCTGACCTGCTCGCCGTCCTGACCGAGCGCGGTCTGAGCACCTGCCGAGACGTCAACCAGTTTGACCCACGTCGCGACGGTGAACGACTCGTCGGTTCGCACCACAGGTCCGGCCGTGGTCAGGCACTGGTTGCCGTTCAGTTGCGCCCCCGACTCCGTCCGGCCGAACTGGTCGTCCACCCAGCTCACACCGTCCGGTACGGTCGCAACCCGGCTGAAGTTAGTCGAGTCGACGCCGTCACCACGCAGTTGCCAGTTGCCAACCAGACCGGCGGGCAACTCGGTAGCCGCGCGGGCGATCTGCGCGTCAGAGAGCAGGCCCTGCCAGACTCCGACATGATCGACGGAGCCGGTCATATGATGCCAGGACTCAGACTCGCCTCCGGCACAGCCGAGAAGAAGCCGCGACTGGCCGTTCCACGGCGTGAAGGGAATGGCGCTCTCGGCGGCGAGCGTTCCATCGACGTATAGGCGCATGACCTTCGCCACCGGGTCGACCGTGGCGGCCACGTGCTGCCACACACCAACGGTCGGGGACGGCCCGTTGAGGATCGCGTAGGTGACGGTCGGACTGTCCGCGTCGGTCAGCGATATCCGCCACCCGTCAGCATCGGCGTTGTAGCTGAGGACGAAGGCGGAGTCGGCCGAACCGGTTTGCGAGACGATCGTCTTGTTGCCGTTCTTCGAGGCCAGCTTCACCCAGCCGGCGACCGTGTACTCGGCGTCGGTGCGGATCGCCGGCGACGTCTCCGCACAGCCCATACTCGTGAAGTTCAGGGCGGCGTCGGCGTTCCCCCGGCGGTCCGGTCCGTAGCTGACTCCACTGCCCAGCGCCAGGTCACGACCCTGGCCGGAGTCGTCGAGCCCATCCCCGTCGAGCCGCCAAGCGCCCTGGGACTGCGCCTCGGTGATCCGGCCGGTGAAGAAGTTGAAAGCAGCCCGTGCGGAGTAGTTGCCGGCGGTGTCCTGCGCCCACACGTACACGACGGTGCGGCCAGCTTCCGGGGTGAACGTGATGGACGTCGTGCCCGTCGAGGCCTTGAACGTCTGCATGGCGTCGACACCGATGCCGTAGGCGAACTGCTTCATCCCCGAACGGGCGTCGGACGAGGTGAAGCTGAGCGTCACCGGTTGCCCGACGACCGGGGTTCCCGAGGTGCGGGTGACCACCGGGGTGGTGGGCCCGGTCCGGTCCACCCGGAAATAGCAGGCGCCGGTCCAACCGGTGGCGTCTGTGCCGTCCGTGCCGCGCATCCGCCAGTTGTAGTTGCCCTCGGCGAGCGTGGGAGCCGTCCAACCGCGCTCCACGCCCGAGTTGGTCCACGCGGAGGTGTACTCCGCCGGGCTCGTCGGGCCGTTCAGGTCGAACACGACCTTCACCGTGCCGTCAGCGTCGCTGGCCTTGCCGTACAGCGTCGGGGTGGCGACGTTGACCCACGGACCCGGCGAGGTCGTGCTGCAGTTGCCACCCGGCGCGGTCCTGATCGCAACTGGAGAGGTCGGCTTGTGTTGATAGGTCGCGACCAGCTTCACGTTGCTCGGGTCGAACTTCGCCCAGCGACCGCCGCTCTCGGTGCCCATCCGCAAACCGAACGTCATCGCCGCTAGTCCGTCGTCGGCGTTGTCCTGGATCTTCGCCTTGATCGCCGCCGCGTTGAACGCCACCCAGTTGGCCGACTGGCCGCTGCAACTGCTGCTGTTGGCCTTGATCAACTTCGCCTGCAGGGCGCCGCCGTGCATCCAACGGCCCGCCATCCCGTCCCAGCTGTTGGTGTAGCTGGACAGGTTTCCCGTCTGCCAGATGCCGACCGACTCGCCGGCGCAGTCGCCCGAGTGCACGGCGTACGCGTCGACGCTCGGCGTCCCGGTGAGTCGCTTGCCGGCGAGAGCCGTGGTGTCGAACTGGAAGTGCGACCGCCAAATGTCGGAGTAATTGTCCCAGTTGGACCCGACCCGTGCGACCTCCCGGGGCCAGGCCGATCCGGAGGTCCAAGCCGTGCCGGAGTTCGAGTCGTTCACCGGTGCCCAGCGAGACGGCTTCTTGTCGTAGGTAGGGTCGATGAAGATCGGGAAGTGGTCACTGGCCAGCATCTCTGGAGCTGCGGCCACCGTCATCGTCGTGTCTTTGACTCGTACGGAGACCGGAGTGACAGCAGCGGTCTCGGCCGGGCCGTGGACGCTGGAGCGCGCACCCGGCGGATGCGCACCGGTCGACGAACCGAGCCCCGAACGCCGAGCCCCCGACGCCACGGGCGACAGAGCCGAATCCCAGGCCAGCGCTGGCGGCGCGGCGGCGAGCACGCCGTCGGGGCCGGAGATGACGACTCCCCCGCTCCCGGTTGCCACGTCAGCGGAGCCGCCCACGACGTACCGCGTCTCGCGAACCGCCGGATTATTGGCTGCGGCTGCAGTCTTGACCACGAGCAGGTGGGAAAATCCCGACTTCTCGGCGCGGACGACCAGATCGACATCGGGCAGGACATTGGGGTAGGTGATCGTGTCCCGGTCGATGACGCCCGACGGAAGTGGGCTCGGCCAGCCGAGCGAGAAGGTGGCGCCGGCGCCAGCCATGCTGGCGAACGGGCCCGCCCCGCCGGTCGAGAACACCACGTCGGCCGTCGACGCGACCGGGCGCACGAGGCCGTCCGCTCCCACCGCCAGCATCGTGTCGATCTGCCGCCAGGATCCGTTCCGCTTGGTCCAACGCGGCTCGGCCCACGACTCGAAGGTGAAGTCACCGGACGGCTGGGCGAAGACCTTGGTCGTCTCCGTTGCCGCCGGGAGCACCTCGACGGAGGCGTCGCACGACTTTGCCAAAGCCTGAGCGGCACGCTCCGACTCGGCCGTCGGCAACACCCTGACTGCGCACGAATCCGCCTGCTCCGCGGCGGCGCGATCGGGCGGCCAGACCACGTGAAGCAACGACGCCAGCAGGGCACAGACCACAGTGGACGCGCGCCAAACAGAACGAGTCGACGGCACTGCCAAACCCCCGTGAGGCAAAGTGATCAACGAATGTGCGGCACACGCTACAGAGGGTTCGGCCACGACGCCATGGGCCACAACGATCAATAGATTCCATCAATGGGCTCACCGTATGGCCGTCGGGTCACGTCGCAAGCCACCCACAACGGTGAAATACGTGCGATGCGGTGGATCGAAGGATGGCGAATCGACAGAAATTGAGCGGGCCCTACAGGCCCATTCGCATTCCCGTCACTATGAGATTCTCACCGGATGAGTGACGTGACCTACCGGGAGGCGGTCCGGGGCGACCTGCCCGCCGTCATCGCCCTGCTCGCCGACGACGTCCTGGGCAAGGCCCGCGACTTCACCGAGGTCGACGAGGCCTACGAGAGGGCGTTCGCGGACATCAGCGCCGATCCGCGCAACCAGCTCATCGTGGCCGAGCAGGGCGGCGAGCTGGTCGGCTGCCTCCAGATCACCTACATCCCCGGCCTCGGTCGGCACGGCAGCGAACGGTCGCTGATCGAGTCGGTCCGGGTCCGCTCCGACCGGCGCGGCCAGGGGTTGGGCCGGGAGCTGATGACCTGGGCGGTCGACCAGGCCCGGCAGCGGGGTTGCGCGCTGGTGCAGCTCACCACCGACAAGACCCGCGAGGACGCGCACCGCTTCTATCTGAGCCTCGGCTTCGTGGCCAGCCACGAGGGCATGAAACTCGCGCTCTGACCCGGCGTCGCGTTCACCCGGCGGGGCAGTGGGAGTCGCCCCGACCGGGTTACGTTCGCTGCCATGAGCGGGCCGACGATTCGCGGCGCCGCAGCGTCGCGCCCGGCATGGTGGCGGACTGGCTCGGCGCTGTTGGCGGTCGGCGTCCTCCTGGTCGTCGTCGCGTTCTGGCTGCCCGCGTGGCACAGCGTCTACCTGGATCGGACGGAGACCACTCCGGGTTCGACGATGCTCGGCTGGGCGCTACCGTTCGCGGTGATCGCCGCCGTGTTCGCGGTGCTGTCGCTCGCCAACACCGGCCCGGCCCGCTGGGTCTGGCGGCAAGCCAGCCTGGGAATGCTCATCTCCGACGTGCTCGCCTGCGGCAGCCTCACCGGGGCGTACTGGTATTTCGAGGCCGAAGACCCCTACGTCAAACACGAGTTGATCTCGACCAGGCCGGGCGCCGGTCTTCTCCTCGCCCTGCTGGGCTACCTGCTGATCCCGCTCGCCGGGTCCCTTCCTGACGGCCAGAGACGCGCCGACCGGCCCGAGCACGACCGGCCCGACCGGACGCAGTAGGGAACGCCCTCGCCCTACCGCCGTACCAACGCTGTGGAGCACCGCGACGGCGTGGGCCAACGTCGGGCCACTAACCCGGCAGCGTCAGCCGTCGACCAGGCGACCGTCGCGCAGCACGAGCACCCGGTCGGCGAGGTCGATCAGGGCCGGGTCGTGCGTCGCCACCAGGGCCGTCATGCCACGGGCGTGCACCACCGCGCGCAGCAGGTCCATGATGGAGCGTCCGGTTTCCGAGTCGAGCTGACCGGTGGGTTCGTCGGCGATGAGCAGGTCCGGCTCGTTGGCCAGCGCGCGCGCCACCGCGACCCGCTGCTGCTGCCCACCGGAGAGCTCGTAGGGACGCTGCGCCGCGTGCCCACCCAGGCCGACCAGCTCCAGCAGCACCGCGACCCGCTGCTCCCGTTCCGCGGCCGGCACCTGCTCCAGCCGCAACGGCACTCCGACGTTCTCGGCGGCGGAGAGGATCGGCACCAGCCCGAAGGTCTGGAACACGAACCCGACCGTGCCCCGGCGCAGCCGCAGCAGCTCCGCCTCTCCCGCCGAGGTGACCTCGTGCCCGGCCACCACCACCTGACCACTGTCCGGCCGGTCCAGTCCGCCGATCAGGTTCAGCAGGGTGGTCTTGCCGGCTCCGGACCGGCCCCGGATGGCGACCAGTTCGCCCCGATTGGCCGTGAACGAGACGCCCTGCACGGCGTGGACCGCGTGCTCGCCCCGGCCGAAGGTCCGGCTGACGTCACTGACCCGGACCACCTCTGCGGTGTGCGCCGAGGACACACCGCCGAACCCGGCCGCGCCGGTCACCACCATGTCCTGCTGGCTCATGCCCGTGCCCCCCGCTCTTCCGAGGCCCGGTCACCGGGCCGTACCTGCACATGGTCCGGCTCCAGGTCGAGCCGGACCCGCTCCTTCAGCGCGAGCGCGTCGACGAACGCGGCCGGTAGCTGCATCCGGCCGTTCCGGTCCAGCACCGCGTACTCCTCGCTGACCAGCTCTGTGTTGCCGTCCGCGCCGACCCGAGCGGTCCGGCGTACCTCGGAGGCGGTCCGGCCGTCGCGGATCGCGACGGTCCGGCGGACCTGCGTGGCCACGGCGTGGTCGTGGGTGACGACCACGATGGTCACGCCCAGCTCGGCGTTGATGGTGCGCAGCGCCGCGAAGACCTCGGCGCCGGTCGCCTCGTCCAGTTCGCCGGTCGGCTCGTCGGCGAAGAGCACCTCCGGGTCGTTGGCCACGGCCACCGCGACCGCGCACCGCTGCTGCTCGCCGCCGCTGAGCTGCCCCGGCCGCCGGTCGGCGCAGTAGCCCACGCCGACCATGTCGAGCAGTTCCCGGGCTCGCTGCCGACGGGCCTTGCCGCTGAGTTTGCCGGCCAACTGCATCGGCAACTCGACGTTCTCCAGCGCGCTCAGATACGGCAGCAGGTTACGGCCGGTCTGTTGCCAGACGAACCCGACCAGCTCCCGCCGGTAGCTCAGCCGACGCTTCGCGGAGAGCGAGAGCAGGTCGTAGTCGGCCACCCGGGCGATGCCGGCGGTCGGCGTGTCCAGGCCGGACAGGATGTTGAGCAGGGTCGACTTGCCCGAGCCGGAGGCGCCGACGATCGCGACCAGCTCACCCCGGTCGATGACCAGGTCGAGCCCCTGCAGGGCGACCACCTCCACCCCCTCGGTCTTGAAGATGCGCACCAGGCCGTCGCAGACGATGTGCCCGCGCAGGCGGTCCTGCCCGCCGGCCCGCTCGGCGGCGCGTTGCGCTGCCCGCTGTTGCAGGGCGGCCAGGTCCGGCACCAGTGGAGTCTGGGCGGTAGCGGTCATCTCAGCTCTCCTCTCCGAGCCGAAGCACCTCACCGAGGCGCAACCGGCGGTTGTTCAGGGCCTCGACGGCGACCGCGAAGCCGAGGGCGACCGCCCCGAGCGCGAGCACCGCGGCGACCAGGCTGGGCTCGAAAGCCACCTGGACCGGCACACCACTGGTGAACGCGGACAGGCCGAGCACCGGATTGAGCAGCAGGGGCAGCACCGCACCGACCAGCGCACCGGTCAGCACCGACACCGCGACCAGCGGGGTCAACTCGACCAGCAGCAGCCCTCGCCACTGCCGGCGGGACAGGCCGAGGGTACGCAGCCGGGACAGCACCTGCCCCCGGGCACGCGCCCCGGCCAGCACGGTGAACGCGATGGCCAGCAGCCCGAGCACGGTGCCGCCCACGGCGCCGGCCACGAACCCGAAGGCCAGCACCCCGTTCGCACCGCCGTCGCCGAGTTCCCGGCGGACGTCCGCGCGGGTGTCGACGGTGACCCCGAGTGGGCGGTCCCGACCGGTGACCGCTCCGTCGCGTTGGTAGCGTGCCTGCCCCTGGTCACCGGCGACGCGCAGCGCCTCGGCGTCCAGCGGGTCCCCGGCGACCAGCAGGCTGGTCGGCACGGGTGTGGTGGTGCGTTCCGGCAGCGCCTGCCAGGGCAGGATCACGAACCGGCTGGCGTTAGCCGACAACAGCGGGAAACCCTCCTGGGTGTCGGCCACCCGGAACTCGTACCGCTGGCCCTGCACCGAGATGAAGGCCGAGTCGTTCAGCCCGGCCTTGACCAGGTCGGCGGCGACCGCCGGGGAGACGATCGCCGGCAGCGGACCCGCCCCGGGCCGGGCGGCGAGCAGCGCGGGCGGCACCGACAGGTCGACCTCGGATTCGCGGGCCACCGCATCCAGCCCCGAGCCGTCGACCAGGAGCACGTCCGTCTGCGCGACCCGCGCGTCAGTGCCGATCTCGTCGACCGCCAGCCGCTCGTCCGCCTGGTACAGCATCCGCGTGACGGCCCGAACCCCCGGCAGACGACCCAACTCGTCGATGGTGTCGGGCGCGAACCGCTCCCCGCGGATCACCGCGTCGGCGGGCACGATCTGCTCGGCGGCCCGTTCCCGGCTCGCGTCGACGCCGGCGGCTACGACCGCGCAGAACGCCGCGGTGCCGATCGCCAGCACCACGACGACCAGCGGGGTGGCGACGGCGGAACGGCCGGCCCGCGCCGTGCCGAGGAAGGCCACGCTGCCCCGGGTCCGCGCGGCAAGCCGGCTGACCAGCAACAACGGCCAGGGGTACGCCCGCAGCGCGAGCACCGCCGCCGCGACCGCGAGCAGCACCGGCACCGACACGAGCAGTGGGTCCACCTCGCCGAGGGTGAGGCCACGTCGGCGCAGCAGCACCGCGGCGAGCCCGGCCAGCAGCAGCAGGGAAACCTCGACGGTGAGCCGGCGGGCCGAGGGGCGCACCCGGATCAGGTCGCGGCGGGCCGCCGCACCGCCCGGTACGGCCAGCGTCGCCAACGGCAGCGCGAGCGTGACCAGGACGGTCGCCGCGATGACGTACGGCGTGGTCGGGTCCGGCTCGCCGGGGAACAGGGTGCCCAGCCACCAGCCCAGCGCGGCGGCGACCGGCACCACCAGCAGCGATTCGGCGAGGCTACGCCGAGCACCGGCGGTGGCCGCGCCTCCACGGGCCCGCAGCAGCACGAACTCCGAGCGGCGCCGTCGGGTGGCGAGGCTGGCCGCGAGCACGATGAGCCCGGCCAGAGTGGCCAGCACCCCGGCGGCGATCACCGCGAGCAGGGTCCGGGCGGCATCGACCTGGGCGGCGAACGCGCGCAACGGGACGTCGACGCCCTGGGTCAACGTGAGGTCCTGGGGCCGGGTGCGCTGCATCGTCTGCAGACCGTCGATCAACTGGTCCAGCTCGCGTGCGTCGATCCGGTCGGCGCCCAGGCGGTATCGCCAGTTGTACTGGACCGGCCAGCCCGCCGCGACCCGCTTGTTGAGGGCCGACTGGGCGACCACGCCGACGATGACGAACGCCTGGGCGTCGCCGGGCGGTTCGATGACCCGCAGCAGCTGTGGCAGCCCATCCCAGATGCCGTTTGCGCGGTCGACGGGGCGGAACAACCCGGACACCACCAGCGGGGCAGCGTCCGAGAGTTTGCCCTTGTCATCGGCGTTGCCGATGCGCAGTTGGCTGCCGGCGCGCAGGTTGAGCCTGCCGGCCACGTCGACGTCGAGCGCCACCTCGATCGGTCGGTCGGGAATGTAGGTCTCGCTCGGCCACGCCCCCTCGACGAGGGTGCCCGCGTCCTGGATCTCCGGCACAGCGCGTAGGCCCAGGTCGACCAGCAGGTTGCGAGCCGCGAGATCCGGCCCGACCACGCGGGCGGCCGGGGAGTCCACGTTGTACCACCGCTCGGTCACCCCCGACCGCACCTGCGGCGGCATCTCCGCGGCCAGGCGGTCGAACCGCTCGCCAGCGCCGCCCATGGCCGTGTTCCTGGAGGTCGCGGCCACCACCCCGGTGGTGTACGAGATGTCCCGGCGGGCGGCTGGCTCACTGCTCAGCTGCGCCCGCAGGCCCTGTTCGGCGAGCCGGTTGACCAACCGGGGCACCCCACTGATCAGCAGCGTGACCACCAGGGTCAGCACCGCCAGCAGCAGGAACTGCCCGCCGTACGCCCGGACCCGCCGGACGGCCGCGCCGACGCTCATCGTTCTCCCCCGATTCGCAGCTGCACCGCCGCCACCCGCTGACGGATGCCGGTGGCGATGAACGCGCTGAAGGCGAGCGCCGCCAGCAGCAGGCCGACCGCGGTCAGGCCGATCGGCACCCAGGGCAGCGCGAACGTCGCCGGAGGGATCGGCCGATCGGCGGCCGAGGTGAGGATGACCAGTGGCGCCATGGTGGCGCCGACTCCGGCACCGAGTAACAACCCGACCCCCACGCCGATGCCGGCGAGGAACGTCTGTTCGGCCAGCAACGCCCGCGCCAGCAGCCCAGGCGTGGCACCGAGGGTGTGCAGCACCGCGAACTCGCCGAGCCGGTGTCGCGCGGTGGCCCAGACATCCACCATCAGGCCGACGAGGGCGAGCAGCACCGCACCGAGCGCGGCGGCGAGCATCCCGGTACGCGAGCCCTGCCAGTACGGGTCATCGGCGGCCGACTCGTACACCGCTTCCCGGTTGAGCACTGTGACGCCCGACAGCTCGCCGGCCGCCTGGGCGGCGGCCGTCGCGTCGTCGGCGCCGATCCACCACTCCGGTACGGGTCGCATCGTGCCATTGCCCCGGACCAGCGCGTCGACGGCCGCGGGCAGGTCCAGCAGCATGCCTTCCCCGGTGGTGGTCGGCACCGCGCTCAGCTCGCCCACCAGTTGGACCGGCAGCGTCGTCCCGGAGAGCGTCAGGTCGACGGTGTCGCCGACGCGCAGGCTCAGCGCCTCACGGACCCCGGGGGTCATCAGTACCGCGATGGGCTCGCTCTCCCCGCCGGGCACGATCGTGAACCGGGTCGGCGGCTGGTACAGGAACTGCCCGCCAGGAATCACGTCCACCGGGTGCACCGCGGCGAACCCGGTGGGAGTGGTCCGCACCGGCGTGGGCTGCTGCTCGCGGGGGGCCGTCATCGTCCAGTTACCGCTCAGCCCCGCGGGCGCTGTGGTGCCGTCGGCGTTGACCACCGTCAGCCCGTCGAGCTGGAGTCGGTAGGCGTTGCCGGCCGCCAACCCACCGTCAGCTTCGAATCCGGTCAGCCGCAGCCGTGCCCCGCGGGCGTCGGGCAGCTGCACGGTGAACTGGGTGGCCCGGCCGTCGCTGGCGGAGTTGGCCGCGGGCAGCCGCAGGGCGAGACCGTCGGAGCTGGTGACCAGCAGCGTCACCGCGACCTGAACCGGCCGGCTCGCGTTGCTCACCGGGGTACGGACCGTGCCAGTGATCGCGCGCGCGTCGGCGGGCAGCTCGACGCCTGCGAAGGCTCCCCGCGCCTTGACCATCCGCTCGAACTGTGTCGACGCGGTTCCGTCGCTCAGGCGGTCGGCGAGACGGACGACCCCGGCGGCGCTGGCCGCGTCGACACCGATCACGGTCGCCTGGAGGTCCTCCCGGCCGACCCGTATCTCGTCCCGCCACGCCGGGAGCACCCGCTTGACGCTCGGCAGAGCGGCGAGCTGGTCGCCCCGGGTCGGCGGGGCGGCGCCGGTCCGTTCGGTGACCCGCAGGTCGGCGCCGACCGTGTGCCCGGCCTGCTCGATCTGGGACCGCTCCCCGGTGCTGATCAGGGACCAGGCCAGGGTGCTGCCACCGACGGCGAGGGCCAGCAGGAGCACCGGGCCGGCGTGCGGACGCCGACCGGCCTGCCACATACCGAACATGGTGGCCGTCCAGGGCCGCCGGTCGACGAACCGCTCGGCGAACCGGGTGAGCGGCGGAAGCACCCGCAGCGCCAGCACGGCGCCGGCCAGCACGCCGAGCGTCGGGGCGGCGACCAGCAGTGGATCGATCCCGAGTCGACCGCCGGATCCGGCCAGCGGGGAGGCGTACCGGCGTAGCTGCACCCAGGCGAGCACGGCGAGCGCCACGAGGACCAGGTCGACGCTGGCACGTTGCATGCTCGCCGACCGGTTCGGCCGGGACCGGGCGGCCATGTCGGCCACGTACGTGCCGGCGTTGCGCAGCGTCGGGAGAACCATGGCGACGAGGCAACCGGCCGCGGTGGCCGCCGCTGCCGCCCAGATCAGTGTGGTGTTGCCACCGGCGGTGGAGAGGTCGGCCGACCCGCCGGGTCGGACGAACCGCAGTGCCTCGCCGGCGATCAGCGGACCGAGCACGGCGGCCGGGGCGACCACCAGGGTCGCCTCGCGAGCGGCCAGGCCGGCCAGTTGCCGGCGGGCGGCGCCGCGGGCTCGGAGCAGCGCGGTCTGCGGGCGGCGGTCCTCCTGCAGGAGCGCGGCGACCAGCACCAGCGCGTACCCACCGAGCACCAGGATCAGCAACAGCGGGGTGGCCAGCGAGGAACGACCCACCAGGTCGGCGCGGGCGATCCGGTCCAGCAGCGTCTCCATCTTGGTCACCGTCTGCCCGGAACTGCCGAGCTGAGCGGCCTCGGGCACGGCCGAGGTCGCCTCGGTGAGGGCTTTCCGCACGGCGGGCAGATCGGCGGTGTCGACGCCCGCGAGGTCCGGTTCGGCCAGCCAGGACGCCGACACCGACCCCGGCGAGGTGGCGACGAAGTCGGCCGGGTCGAGGGTGAACGGCCCGTACGAGGTGCCGGAACCGGCACTGCCCGCCCCAACTCCGGGGGCCAGCAGCCAGTACGCGTCGGTCGGGTCGCGGGGCCGCCAGGTGCCGGCGAGGACCAGCTCACCGCGTCGTTCGGTGGCCCGGTCACGCACCGGGATGCGTTCGCCGACGCTGAGGCCCAGCGTGCCGGCGACCCGCTCCGGCAGGCTCACCTGGACGGGGTTCGCGCCCGGGCTGGGCCAGGCTCCGCTGGTCAGCTCCGCGTGAGCGGCGAGGTCGTCGAGCGTGGCCAGGTTCGCGAAGACCGGTTCGTCGTCCGGACGGGTGACCTGCCCGAGATCACCGGTCAGCTCCCGGCCGGTGCCGTAGCGGGCGGCGGCGACGCTGACCGCGGCACCGGCGAGCCCGTTGGCGAACTCGGCTCGGACCGCCTGGTCCCGGGTGGCGAACTCGGCCGCGTCACGCCCACCTGAGCCATTGACCAACAGGCCGCGTTCTTCGGCCGGCGAGGCGGCGACCAGGGCACGCTGCCCGGCGTCCACCGCCCGGCGGTTGTAGTCGGACAGCCCGGTAACCAACGCGACGGCGACGAGGGCGGCGATCACCGCGGCAACCAGCAGCCCTCGCGCCTCGCGGGCCCGCCTCCACACCAGCTTCATCCGACGCCTCCCCTGGCCCCGGTGGGCCGACGACCATCAAGACAGGCCACCCCCCGGGAAAGGTTCGCGCCCGTTACATGATCGTTATTACGAGAGGGGTCAGCTCACGCCGGCCCGTGCGCCTCGGACGGTCAGCTACCGCCCCGTACGTTGCGGATGCCGAACGCCACCGCGCCGATCACGAGCACGACGCCGAGGAGTTGGAGGCCCGGCGAGTCGTCGGCCTCCCCGTGCACGATGCCGGCGACACCGAGCGCGACGCCGAGGACGGCGACGACGGTCAGGACGTACCTCATGAGGTTTCCTCCTCAACCCACTCGAGCAGATCTCCGGGCTGGCAGTCGAGCACCCGGCACATCGCTTCCAGGGTGCTGAAGCGGACGGCCTTGGCGCGGCCGTTCTTCAGCACCGCCACGTTGGCCGGAGTGAGCCCGACGCGTTCGGCGAACTCGCCGACGCTCATCTTGCGCTTGGCCAACTCGACGTCGATGCGGACGACGATGGGCATCAGATCACCGCTTCCATGTCGGTCCGCAGCGTGGTCGCCTGCCGCAGCAGCGCACGCATCACCACCATGAGCAGCCCGAGCACCGTGACGCCCATCGTCAACAGGAACAGCAGGATCGGGCCGCCCGGGTCGTCCGCGTTGAAGCCGACGTAGAGGAAGACGCCCACGAGCACCGCCCACCCCGCGCCGATGGCCCACACGATCAGGTCGACCCACTTCAGCGACGCCTCGGTGAAGATGCGGTCGTTCTTGACCATGTTGAGCAGTTGCCACGTCGACACGATCACCACCTGGACGCACAGCACCCAGAACACCGTCACGGCGGTCAGCGGCCACCGGAGGTAGGCGTGGTCCGGCGACTCCTGGGCCATGTGCGCGAACTGCCCCGGCAGCGAGAACGTCTGGAACCCGATCAGGACCACGAACAGGACCACGAGAACGATTCTGAGAGCGGCTACCGCTCGATGCTCCGTAAACATGCATCGAGTTTCGCTCGTTACCTATCGAAAGTCAATCGGTGGATCGAGGGCGCCGGGGCGTCGGTGGGCGACTCACGCGGCAGCAGTCAGCTCGGCAAGGACCGTGTAGAGCCGGGCAGCCGCCGACTGGTCGAACTCCGGTCGCGTGAGAGGGACCGGCGCGCCGCGCCGCAGCGCCGTCAGCCGAGCGGCCGGCGGCTCGGCCAGCAGGGCCGCCAGGAGGGTGGCAGCGTCAGCGGTGGAGGATCCGAAGAGCGCGGCGGACGCCCCTACGAGGGCGCGCATCGGTTGGCGGAGTTGACGGTGCATACCGCTGTCGACGAACAGTGGGTTGTACAGCACGTATCGGATTGGGCTGTTCGGGTTGTGCGCGGCGAAGCCGGCGCCAAGGAGGTCGTTGGCGCGCGCGCCCTGCATCGTCGCCTTCAACATGGTGTAGCCGTTGGCCAGCTGCAGATCGTCCCAGTGGATTCGGCCGGCCCGGATTCCGCCGGTGCCGCTGAGGTTGAGGATGACCGGTGTCTGAGCACGTTCCAATGCCGGGCGGAGCCGTTCGGCGAGCAGATAGCGACCGAGGACGTAGATCGCGAAGGTCTGCTCGAAGCCCTCACCGGTGACGATCCGCCGCTGGTCGAAACGCCCTGCCGCCAGTACCAACACGTCGATCTTGTCCGGTAACCGGTCTGCCAGTGCGGAGGTCTGCCGGACCGAGGTGAGGTCGGCGTCGGCACTGCCGATCGCGACCACCCGATCTCCGGCTCGCCGCAGTTTGTCGGCAAGGGCACCGCCGATGCCACGCGTCCCGCCCGCAATCACCACTGTGCGCATACTTCATCGTTGGCTTCTGTCGGCCCACTCGAAAGAAGGCACATCGATGTCACCGGCACTGCAGCTACCCGTGACCCCGGCCGACCGCGCGGCGTGTCCGGCAACCGACGTGCTGCGCCGCGTAGGCGAGAAGTGGAGCGTTCTCGTTCTCGCGGTGCTCAGCGAACGCCCCCACGGCTTCAACGAACTCGACCGCACCATCCACGGTCTGAGCCGACGCATCCTCACCCGCACACTGCGCACCCTGGAGAGCGACGGGCTGATCAGCCGTCATCAGACACCGGAGCGTGTCGAATATGCGCTCACCGACCTGGGCCGCTCACTTCTGCCACTGGTCATCGCCGTCGGCGAATGGGCAGTCACGCACGCCTCCGACATCGAGCAGGCACGCGCTCGGATGCATGGATGAGCCACGAGAACCCCGCACTCGCAGATCACCGGTGACCGCGTCCCGTTGCCTACGTCCGTCGGTGGTAGTGGTTGCGGCGGGGGAGTTGGTCGGGGTCGAGCCAGGCCGGGGGCACGAACTCCGGATGGCCGTTGTCGCCGAGTCGGACGGTCCAGTCGCTGTGGTGGAGGTGTCGGTGGTGGTGGCCGCAGAGCAGGACGGCGTTGTTGAGGTTGGTGGGGCCGCCGTCGGCCCAGTGGTGGATGTGGTGGGCGTCGCACCAGCGGGGTGGTCGGTCGCAGCCGGGGAAGGCGCAGCCGCGGTCGCGGAGCACGAGGGCGCGGCGTAGTGGGCCGGTGATGAGGCGGCGTTGTCGGCCGAGGTCGAGTGGTTGGCCGGTGCTGTTGAGGACGGCGGGCAGGATCGCGGCGTCGCAGGCGAGTCGGCGCACCGTTTCCGGTGTGAGGTGCAGGCCGATGTCGAGCGCCCCATCGCCCAGTTGCCGGGTCAGCGCGTCGTAGCTGGTGGTGACGACGACCTGGGCCGGATCGCCGCCGCTGTCGGGCAGCTCACCGGTGCGCAGGGCGAGGCGGCACACGTCGGCGAGGGCGTCGTGGCGGCGCTGGCCGGCGCAACGGTTGTCGTCGGGGCCGGCGGGTGCGCTGAGGGGGTCGATGGCGGCGCGCAGCAACGCGGCGGCTTCCGCGTCGAGGGTGCCGGTGAGGCGCAGCCGACCGTCGGTCTGCTCGGAGACGGTGAGGTGCCGGTCGCGGGTCGCCCGGGCCGCCTCGGCTTCCAGAGCCGCCGCCGCGGCGGCGTCGGCGATGTCGGGTGCGACGTGGTCGAGGATGCGGGTGCCGAGTTTGCGCAGCAGGGTGGGGTCGAACTGCCCGGCCCAGTCAACCAGCACACCGACGGCCTTGTCGGCCACCTCCGGCCCGGCGGCCGTCTGCACAGTGGCGACGGTGTCGGCGATGACCCGCACCTGCTCCACGCTGACCGCGCCGGCCGCCAGCGCGCCCCGCACGGCCGGCGGGGCCGCGTCAACGCAGACCGCGAGATCGACCAACCGACGGGCCGCCGGAATGGTCAACCGCAGTCGCTCACGCAACCAGACCGCGGTGCTGCACGCGCCCTGCGCGACCGCAGTGCCCCGACCGTCCACCTCCCGCACCAACGCCAGCTTCACGGCGGCGAGACGCTGCTCCAAGCGGTGCGCGGCATCGAGCGCCGCGACCAGCTCGTGCTCGGTGAGAGGCCAGGCGGCCGCGTCGGCGCAGGTCGCCACCGCACTCTCCGCCCGCGCCAACTCATCGATCACACCCAAACTCTAGAACAGGTGTACGACAGATTCCGGCCCCGCGAGAAGCAAGGCCCGGCCGGTCAGGCGTTGTCGTCGTCGGGGGTGCGCTTGGCGCGGCTCGGCTGCACCCGCTTGGGTTCGCCGGGCATCTTCGGGTGGTCCGGCGGGTACGGCAGGTCGCCCTGACCGGCGGCGGCGTCCCGGTCGGCCCACTCCAGCAGCGGGGTGATGTCCCACGGCGCGTCGTCGATGCCGGCGTGCGGGTCGCCGCGCTCGGCGAGCCGGACCGGAACGGTGCGCAGGTCGAAGTCGTCCGGGTCGACGTCGGGCAGCTCGTCCCAGGTGACCGGGGTCGAGACGGTGGCCCGGGCGTTGGCCCGCAGCGAGTACGCGCAGGCGATCGTGCGGTCGCGCGCCATCTGGTTGAAGTCGACGAAGACGCGGCTGCCGCGTTCCTCCTTCCACCACGCGGTGGTGACCAGGTCGGGGTGGCGGCGTTCCACCTCCCGGGCGAGCGCGATGGTGGCCCGGCGCACCTCGGTGAACGTCCAACGGGGCTGGATTCGCAGGTAGACGTGCACACCTCGGCCGCCGGAGGTCTTCGGCCAACCGGCCACGCCCAGCTCGTCGAGGAGCGCACGAACCTCCCCGGCGGCCCGGGCCGCGTCGGCGAAGTCGGTGCCGGGCTGTGGGTCCAGGTCGATGCGCAGCTCGTCGGGCCGGTCGGCGTCGGCGGCGCGGACGGGCCAGGGGTGGAACACGATGGTGCCCATCTGCGCCGCCCAGGCCACGTGTGCGAGGTCGACCGGGCACAGCTCCGCCGCGCTCCGACCGCTGGGGAAGGTGATCTGCGCGGTCGTCACCCACTGCGGCACCCCTCGGGTGGGCACCCGCTTCTGGAAGAACGCCTCACCCTCGACGCCCTCGGGGAAGCGTTGCAGCGTGGTGGGCCGGTCCCGCAGGGCGCGCATGATCCCGTCGCCGACGGCGAGGTAGTAGTGGAAGACGTCCGCCTTGGTGAACCCCCGCTGGGGGAAGATCACCCGGTCCGGACTGCTCAGCCGTACGCTGTGCCCGGCCACCTCGACCTCGGTGACCGCTGCCTTGGTGCCAGCCATCCCGCGACCTTATGCCACGACCCCGACCTTCGACGTACCGTTGACGGGTGAGTCTTGACGACAATGAGCTGCCCCGCACCGACGACGAGTGGCGGGTCCGGCTGACCCCCGAGGAGTTCCACGTCCTACGGGAGGCCGGCACCGAGCGACCGTGGACCGGCGAGTACGTGGACACGAAGACCCAGGGCGTCTACCACTGCCGCGCCTGCGGGTTGGAGCTGTTCTCCAGTGACACGAAGTTCGACTCGCACTGCGGCTGGCCGAGCTTCGACGACGCCATCCCGGGCCGGGTGAAGGAAATCGAGGACCGCACCCTCGGCATGGCGCGTACGGAGATCCGTTGCGCCCGCTGCGACAGTCACCTCGGGCACGTCTTCCACGGCGAGGGCTTCACCCCGAAGGACACCCGGCACTGCGTCAACTCGGTCTCCATCAAGCTGGAACCCCGCTGACCAGGGCACCCCGGGCATAACCACGCCCGGGGGCACAGCCACGCCCGGGGCGTGACCACGCTCAGGGCGTACTCCTCAACAGCTCGACCTCGGCGGTCCGGGACTGCTCGATGCGCCGGGCCAGGTCGCGGACCCGCTCGTTGCGGCCTACGTCGACCTGGGCCCGGGCCAGGTCGGCTGCCGACCGCTGGTGGTCGGCGAGCACCTCGCGCAGCACCCGGTCGACGTCCGCGTCCGGTGCGGTCCGCAGCCGGTCGAGCGCGGCGTCGTCGCCGTGCCCTTCGTGGTGGTGGGCGGCCGCGCTGGCGCCGGGCCCGGCCGTGGGCAACCAGCCACGCATCGCGGCCAGCTCGTCGGCTTCGGTCGCCTCGATGGCGGCGGCCAGGGTGCGCAGCGCGTCGTCGCGCAGCCGGTCGGAAGCCAACCGGACGATCTGCAGGGTGCGTTCGCTGTGCCCGACCATCGTGCTGAGGAACACCACGTCGATCCCGCTCATCGTGGCGGCGTCGATCGTGTCCCCGGCCGGGGCGGCACCGGCGCCGGAGGCTCCGGCGCCTGGGGAACCGGCATCCGCGGCCCCGGCCGCCGCCGACCCGGCCGGGGACGCGGGCGCCGGTTGCGGCCGGGTTGACGGGTTCGATGTGGGCGACCCTGCGCAGCCGGTGAGCAGCAGAGCGGCGACCACTGACGCCAGACGGGTACGGCGAGGCATACCGGGTGCTCCGTTCACGCGAGGGCGGCGAACACGGGTGCGGCCATGGGCCGCACCCGTGCGGTCAGACCTGGAGCCAGAGCGCCGGTACGTTCGGCGGCTCCCAGCCGGGAATCGCGGTGTGCGCCTGCCGGCAGCGGTAGGTGGCTCCGCCGTAGGTGACCTGGTCGCCGACCTGGTACGCCCGACCCGTCGTCCAACTGCCGCCCGGCGCGGGCGGAGTGGTCGGCGTGGCGGTCGGCGTGGGCCGTGGGGTGGGTGAGGGGGTGGGGGTCGGGGTCGGGGTCGGGGTCGACCCGCCGCCGCCGATCTGCACGTCGATGCAGGAGTAGAAGGCGTTCGCCGTGTCGGAGATGTTCCACACCGCGAGGATCTTCTGACGGCCGGAGAAGCCGCCGAGGTTGACGTTGTGCGAGACGGTGGCGCCCGGCTGCTGGTTGTTGCCGTTGACCACGCCGACAGGGGTGTTGCCGATCCAGTACTCCCAGTTGCTGGTGGCGTGCCGGGCGGTGTTCACCCAGGTGAAGGTCAGCGAGCTGCCGACCGAGGTGGCCGGCCAGCCCCGGCTGTCGTCGTTGAGGACGGCGAACTGGGCGATTCCGGCGTTGCAGCTGCGCAGGCCCTTGGGGCCCTCGACGCTCTGCGGCTCGTACTTGATCTGCCCGCAGTCGGGCACCCGGCCCTGCGCGCAGAGCGCCTGCCGGCTGGGCGGGGCGGAGACGTAGCCGTGCGCCTGCGCGGGGGCGGCGACGGTGAGGGTGGCGGCGACAGCACCCGCCGCCACCAGCGGAATGGTCATTCTTCGACGCATCGGGGCAGCTCCTTCTCCAGGTACGGTGGGTGCCCCTCAAGGTAATTTAAACTTTGTTAACAGTAAAGACTCCCATCGATAAATCCATCGATGGTGGCGAGTTTTCCCTCAGATCCGGAGCAGGCTCCCCCGGTCGTCGACCTGGTCGGCTGACTCGTCGTCCAGCCAGACGCCGCCGGTGGCGAGGTAGCGGAACCGGTATTCACCCGGGGGAAGCTTCACGGTCACCGTCCGGGTGCCGTCGCGGCGGGTCACCATCTCGTGCCGGCCCGGCTCCCACCCGTTGAAGGAGCCGACCACGCTCACCGGGCCGAGCGGGGCGTCCCGGGGGAGGCAGAAGGTGACCCGGGTCTGGTTGCCGAAGAGCTTGTTGCGCTTGATCACTGTGATCCTCCGGGGTTGCGGCGGTTCACCCCACACAACGGACAACACGCCGACGCCGACACGCCGCCACGACTCCTGGACCTCGACATTTCGCCTCGTGAGCCGCCGAACGGAGAGCAGTCTGTAGACACATGTCGTGATATGGGAGGTTTCCGATGGCAACGTGCGAAGTCTGCGGCAACGACTACTGGATGGCGTTCGAGGTGCGCACCGTCAGCGGTGACGTGCACACCTTCGACTCGTTCGAGTGCGCGATCCACCGGTTGGCACCGATCTGCGAACACTGCCAGATCAAGATCGTCGGGCACGGCGTCGAGGTCAACGGCCGCTTCTTCTGCTGCGGGCACTGCGCCCGTGCCGTCGAGGGCGACGTGGGCGCGGAGATCCGCGACGCCGTCGGCGCACGCCCGGCCTGACCCGCGCCTGCGGTACGGTCGTCCCCATGCGGCCACTGCTGGGCGTCCTGCCCCCGCCGCGCTCCTGAGCGGAGCGCCGCGCCTCTCGCCGATCGGGTGACCTGACCCGACCCGGCTCGCTGCCGTACGCGCTCCGTCGACGTCGTCCCCGTCAACGGCTCATCCTTCGGAGCGCATCCGTGTCCGTTTCCCGTACCGTGCAACCGGCTGCCTCGGCGCCGGCCGTCGACCAGGCCCGCACCGGCCTGATCCAGATCACCGTCACCGGCGTGCTGTGGGGCACCACCGGTGTGGCGGTGCAACTCCTGCATGACAGCACCGGGCTCAGCCCGGTGAGCATCGGCTTCCACCGCCTCGCGATCGCCGCGCTCGTCCTGCTGGCGTGCACCGCCGGTCGGCTCGGCGCGATCCTGGCCACCCTGCGCGCGGCACCCGTACCCCTGCTGCTCACCGGCGTCGGCCTCGGCCTCTACCAGGCGCTCTACTTCGCGGCCGTGGCCTGGGCCGGCGTCAGCGTGGCCACCGTCGTCAGCCTGGGCCTGGCCCCGGCGCTCGCCGCGGCCTGGGAGTCGGCGCGCGCCCGACGGATCCCCGGCCCGCTGCGTCTCGCCACGCTGGTCGCGGCCGTGGTCGGTCTCGCCCTGATCACCGGGGCGACGGCGGACCCGACCGCCACGGCGCCCGCGCCGCTGCTCGGCCTCCTCGCGGCTGCCGGCTCCGGCCTCGGGTACGCGGTGACGACCCTGATCAGCCGACAGGTGTCGCAGCGCGTCGCACCGATGACGCTGACCACCATCTCCACAGTTGTCGGAGCGCTGACCCTGGCGCCGTTCGCCGTGGTCGCCGGGGTGAGCGTGCCGGTACGCCCCGACACGGTGGCACTGCTGCTGCACCTCGGCGTGATCACCACCGCGCTGGCGTACGCGCTGTTCTACGCCGGGCTGCGCACCACCCCGGGCAGCGTCGCCGCCGTGCTGACCCTGCTCGAACCGCTCACCGCCGCGGCGCTGGCGGTGGTGCTGCTGCACGAGCCGCTTCCGCTGCCGGTCGTCGGCGGTGGCGTCCTGCTGCTCACCGCCGTGGCCGCCACCTACCTGGCACCTCGACCGGGCACCAGGTGAGGCGGCCTACCATCGTCGGATGCCCTCGCAGACCACCGAGATCCGGACGGCCTCCTTCGCCGACCTGAACACCCGTACCTTCCACGACCTGCTCAAGCTGCGCATCGACGTGTTCGTGGTGGAGCAGAACTGCCCGTACCCGGAACTCGACGGGCGCGACGTCGAGCCGGGCACGCGGCACCTCTGGCTGACCGACGGCGGCGCGCCGCTGGCGTACCTGCGGATCCTGGCCGACCCGGACGGCACCGCCCGGATCGGTCGGGTGGTGGTGGCACCGGCGGCGCGCGGCGGCGGGCAGGCCGGCCGACTGATGACCGCGGCGCTGGAGGTGGTGGGCAACCGGCCCTGCGTGCTGGACGCCCAGTCGCACCTGGTCGCCTTCTACACCCGGCACGGCTTCGCGGTCAGCGGCCCGGAGTACGTCGAGGACGGCATCCCGCACACGCCGATGCGGCGCGATGCCATTGACGTCTGACGATCGAGCTGGCATGGTGCCGGGTAGAGCCATCGCAGGAGCCAGCGAGTAGGCGCGGGAGTGGGCAACTCCCGTCGGTCCGGGTGTCGTCGTCCGACCTCATCCCCCCGGGGGCTCCATGTCCACTTTCATCCGATCACGACGCGTGTTCTGGTTGTTCGCCATCGCGACGGCCGCCGCGCTCCTGTTGACCACCGCGCTGACCACGATCCAGGCCAGGCCCGCCTCCGCGCACGGCTCGGTCGTCGACCCGGCTTCGCGCAACTACAGCTGCTGGCAGCGCTGGGGTGACGACTTCCAGAACCCTCGCATGGCCACCGAGGACCCGATGTGCTGGCAGGCCTGGCAGGCCGACCCGGCCGCCATGTGGAACTGGAACGGCCTGTTCCGTGAGGGCGTGGGCGGCAACCACCAGGGCGCCGTTCCCAACGGCCAGCTGTGCAGCGGCGGGCGCACCCAGAGCCCTCGCTACAACTCGCTGGACACCATCGGCGCCTGGAAGACCACCTCGGTGTCGAACAACTTCCGGCTCCGCTTCTTCGACCAGGCCAGTCACGGCGCCGACTACATCCGGGTGTACGTGACCAGGCAGGGCTTCAACGCGCTCACCGAGCCGCTCGGCTGGGACGACCTGGAGTTGGCCGGCCAGATCGGCAACACCCCGGCCTCGCAGTGGAACCCGGACACCGGTGGCGTCTCCATCCAGGTCCCGGTCAACGCGTCGGGACGCACCGGGCGGCACATCGTCTACACCGTCTGGCAGGCCAGCCACCTGGACCAGTCGTACTACCTGTGCAGCGACGTCGACTTCGGCGGTGGAACGGGCACCCCGCCACCCACCACTCCCCCGCCGACGACCCCGCCACCCACCACTCCCCCGCCCACCACCCCGCCGCCGACCACCCCGCCGCCGGCTGGGGCCTGCTCGGCGACGTACCAGGTCACCGGCCAGTGGGCCGGCGGCTTCCAGGCTGAGGTGAAGGTGACCGCTGGCGGTTCGCCCACCCGAGGCTGGTCGGTGAGCTGGAACTACAACAACGGCCAGCAGGTGACCTCGTCGTGGAACACCACGATCAGCACCAGCGGCGGACTTGTCACCGCACGCAACGCCAACCACAACGGCACCCTCGCCGCCGGAGCGAGCACCACGTTCGGTTTCCTCGGCTCCTGGAACGGCAGCAACCCGGTTCCGCTGGTCTCCTGCACGACGACCAGTTGACCCCCGTCCGGTGCCGCACCCGGGCGGGGGTGCGGCACCGGCCGGCGGGCCCGAAGCGTGCGTCCGGGCTCAGACCAGGCAGCGTCCCGGGCTCAGACCAGGCAGTTGACGATCTCGGCGACCGAGCGCCGGCGGCCGGTGTAGAAGGGGACCTCTTCCCGGACGTGCCGGCGGGCGCCGGACGCGCGCAGGTCCCGCATCAGGTCCACGATCCGGTGCAGTTCGTCCGCCTCGAAGGCGAGCATCCACTCGTAGTCCCCGAGCGCGAACGAGGCCACCGTGTTGGCCCGGACGTCCGGATAGCCGCGGGCCATCTTCCCGTGCTCGGCGAGCATCTCGCGCCGCTCGGCGTCGGGCAGCAGGTACCACTCGTAGGAGCGGACGAACGGGTACACGCAGATGTAGGGGCGGGCCTCCTCGCCGGCCAGGAACGCCGGGATGTGGCTCTTGTTGAACTCCGCCGGCCGGTGCAGCGCCATCTGCGACCAGACCGGGGTCAACGCCCGCCCCAACGTGGTGCGGCGGAACCGCAGGTACGCGTCCTGGAGCGCGTCGGGGGACGCGGAGTGCCACCAGATCATCACGTCCGCGTCGGCGCGCAGACCAGCGACGTCGTACACGCCCCGGACCACCACGTCCTTGCCGGCCAGCTCGTCGAAGAGGGCCACGACCTCGCTGGTGACGTTGTCCCGCAGTGAGGGCAGCGGCGCGCTGGCCCGGAACACCGACCACATGGTGTAGCGGATGCTGTCGTTGAGCTCCCGCAGGCGGGCCGCGTTGGTCTGCTCGGTCATCTCGCCGATCCTCCCAGTGCTGTGACGATCTCCTCGGCCGCCGTCTCGCCGGAGCGGACGCAGACCGGGATGCCGACGCCGTCGTATCCGGCGCCGGCGAGGACCAGGGTGGGGTGCGCGGCCCGCAACGCCGTGCGCGCGGCGGCGACCCGGTCGGCGTGCCCGGGGGCGTACTGGGGCAGCGCCCCGCCCCACCGCTGCACGTGCCCGTCGACCGGGGCCGGCAGCGGGGTGCCGAGCACCGCTGAGAGCTCTCGATGCACGGTGGTCGCCAGGTCCGCGTCGGGGCGCTGGAGATGCGCCTCCTCGCCGTACCGGCCCACCGAGGCGCGCACCAACGCCACGCCGTCCGGCCGGCGCAGGTGCCCCCACTTGGTGGTGAAGAAGGTGGCGGCCTTGATCAGCAGCCCTTCGGTGCTCGGCACCAGGAAGCCGGACAGCTCGGGCAGCTGCGGCTGCGGCACCGCGAGGGTGACCAACGCGACGCTCGCGTAGTCCAGCTCGCCGATGCCCGCTGCGGCTGCCGGGGCCGGGCCCGCGAGCAGCCGGGCCGCCGGTCGCGCCGGCACCGCCAGCACCACGGCGTCCACGTCGACCAGCTCAGGCCCACGCGTCGGGCCGACAGTGAGCCGCCAACCCGTGTCGGTCGGGGTCAACTCACGGACGGCGGCGTCCCGTCGTACCGTCGCGCCGCTAGCCGTCACGGCAGCCTCGATCAGGGTGCTGAGCCCACCGACCAGGGTGCCGAAAACCGGAGCGCCGGGCGCGCGCGGCGCGGCGGCCTGCGCGGCCCGGACCGCACCGGTCAGGGTGTGCTCCACCCGGGCCGTGCGGGCCAGCGCCGGCATCGTCGTGACCAGGGAGAGATCGTCGGCGCGGCCCGCGTACACGCCGCCCAGCATCGGGTCGACCAGCCGCTCGACCACCTCGTCACCGAAGCGGGACCGGACCAACGCACCCACCGAGACGTCCGCGTGCGGCCCGACCAGCGGCCGACCACCGTCGGTGTCGGCGCCCGCGAGCGGGCGGGCGACCGACGTCACCCGGTCCAGATCCCCGGGTACGCCCACCAGCGTGCCGCCCGGGATCGGGCGCAGCCCCCCGTCGACGACCAGCGCGGCCTGCCCCACCGTGGGGTGCACGATCTTCTCGGCGAGACCGAGCCGGCGGGCCAACGCCACCGCCGCGCTCTCGGCGCCCGCCGGGTCGCGCATCAGGAACGACTCGGCGCCGAACTCCACCGGCTGGCCGGCCAGCTCACCGGTGCGCAGCTTGCCGCCCAGCGCGGCGGACTGCTCGTACACCGTGATCTCGGTGCCGGCCGGTGCGCGGTCGCGCAGGCGGACCGCGGCGGCCAGCCCGGCGATCCCGCCGCCGACCACCGCCACCCGCCAGGGCTGCCGCATCGCCGGTCAGCCCTGGTCGGTCCGGCGGCTGGACAGCTCGTGCACCAGCGCGACCACCCGGGTCAGCACCTCCGGGTCGGTCTCCGGCAGCACCCCGTGACCGAGGTTGAACACGTGCCCGGGAGCCGCCCGGCCCTGCTCCAGAATCCGGCGCACCTCGGCCTCGACCACCGGCCACGGCGCGAGCAGCACGCACGGGTCCAGGTTGCCCTGCACCGCCTTGTCCGGGCCGATCCGGCCGGTGGCCACGTCCAGCGGGGTACGCCAGTCGACACCGACCACGTCCGCGCCGGCCTCACCCATCGCGCCGAGCAGCTCGGCGGTGCCCACCCCGAAGTGGATCCGCGGCACCCCGGCGTCGACCAACCCGCTCAGCACGGCGGTCGAGTGCGGCAGCACGAAACGGCGGTAGTCGGCCTCGGAGAGCGCCCCGGCCCACGAGTCGAAGAGCTGCACGGCGGACACGCCGGCGTCGATCTGCACCCGCAGGAAGGCCAGCGTCACCTCGGCCAGCCGGCCGCAGAGCGCGTGCCACAGCTCCTCGTCGCCGTACATCAGAGCCTTGGTCTTCGCGTGGGTCCGCGACGGCCCGCCCTCGACCAGGTAGCTGGCCAGGGTGAACGGCGCGCCGGCGAAGCCGATCAGCGGGGTGTCACCCAGCTCGACCACCAACTGCCGGACGGCCTCGTCGACGTACCAGACGTCGTCGCGGGTGATCGGGCGGATCCGCTCCACGTCGGCGGCGGTGCGGATCGGCTCGGCGACGACCGGACCGGTGCCCGGCACGATGTCCAGGTCGACGCCGGCCGCGGCCACGGGCACCACGATGTCGCTGAACAGGATGGCCGCGTCCACCCCGTGCCGGCGCACCGGTTGGAGGGTGATCTCGGTGACCAGCTCCGGGCGGCGGCAGGACTCCAGCATCGGCACGGTCGCCCGGATCTCCCGGTATTCCGGCAGCGAGCGGCCGGCCTGGCGCATGAACCAGACCGGGGTGTGCGGGCCGGGCCGGCGTCGGCAGGCCCGAATGAAGGGCGAGTCGGCCGGTCCGCCGGGGCGGGATTCTCCGTCTCGGGCGACAGTGCCCGTGGTGTCCGTGGTCATCGCCGCAATCGTGCCACGCCCACCACCCCCAGCCGGGTGGGGGTGAGATGAAGGGCACCGTTCCTTACGCCCGGCGCCCTTCATGAGCGTCGGCGCGCCGTCGAAGCGGGGGACGGGCGGCGGCATAGGCTGCCGACATGGCCCCCCCGATCGCGCTCCCGGAGACGTTCGCCCGCGCGGTCGCCGGGCTGCGGTCGGCGGCCCCCCGGCCGGAGATCACCCTGGAGGAGGTCGGCGCCCCCCAGCGGCTCGCCCCGTACGCGTTCGCGCTCTCGGCGGCCGTGCTGCGCGACGGCGACGAGGTGGCCACCGGACGGCTGATCCTGCTGCACGACCCGGTCGGGCACGAGGCGTGGCAGGGCACCCTGCGGTTGGTCACCTACGTGACCGCCGAGTTGGAGGTCGACCTGGCCGCCGACCCGCTGCTGCCCGGGGTCGGCTGGACGTGGCTGACCGACGCGTTGGACGCCCAGGACGCCGGCCACCGGGCGATCGGCGGGACGGTGACGCAGACCATGTCGACCCGGTTCGGCGACCTCGCCGGCCCACCGACAGTCGGCGACATCGAGATCCGCGCCTCCTGGACGCCGGTCGACGACGACCTCAGCGCGCACCTGCTCGGCTGGTGTGCGCTGCTCGCCTCCACGGCCGGCCTCCCCCCACCCGGCGTGACGGCCCTGTCCGACCGCCGCCCCGCCGGCGCAGCCTGACCCGGCGAGGGGCGACGGGGGCTTACAGGTAGTTCTCCGCCTCGTCGCAGACCTTGTCGAGGCCCTTCATGGCCGCGTCGTAGGCGGCCTTGTTGCCGGCCGACGCCGCTCCCAGCGCGGTCGTCAGCTTGTCCAGGCAGCTCGCGATGACCGTCTTCTGCCGGGCCTGCTCGTCACGGTCGTTGCGGGTGCCGGTCAGGTCCTGCTCGGTGTTGTCGAGCTTCGCCTGCATCGTCCCCAGGTCGGCCTTCAGCCTCGTGATCTCGGTGGCGTTGGCGGCGATGGTGCCGTCGCGCTGGCTGACCTGACCGGTGAGACGCTTCTCGGTGCGGTTCAGCTCGTTGTTCTTCGTCACGAACAGCCCGGTCATCACGCCGCTGACGACGAAGAGCAGCGCGGCCACCAGGGCCAGCACCAGCACCGCGCGCCCCCGCCCGGCCGCCGGCGCACCGGGAGGACCGTACGGCGGCCCGTATCCGGGGCCGGAGACCGGCGGCGCGGACATCGGCGGCCCGTATCCGGGGCCGGAGACCGGGGGCGCGGACATCGGCGGCGCGGACATCGGCTGGCCGGTGTACGGCGGGGCGCTGGCCGGGTAGCCCGGCGACCCCTGCGGCATGCCGTACTGGGGTGGCACGGGAGGGTTCGCGGGGTACTGCGGCGGCGCCTGTCCCGGCGCGTACGGCTGCGGGGCGGGCTGGGCGACCGGGTGCGGGACGGTCGGGTCGGCGTTGGTCGGCTGCCAAACAGCCTGCTGTGGAACGGTCGGTTCAGCGCCGGACGGACCGGCCTGGGGACCTACGGCGTGCGCCACGGTCCGGTCGGGGTCGGGGGGCGTCGGAGAGGCCGGCGGGACAGCCTGCGACTCGGGCGATGGTTGGGACATCTTCATTCCTCCAGATGGGCGTGCCCGCCTCGGCAGGCGCGGTGACGTGCTGCGAAGAGATCGCCTGATGCCGGCTGATCAGCCGGGTCGGCGATGGATCGGCGATGGCCGTGGGTGGTGCGTGCGGCCGGCGGCGTCGCCGGTCACCGGTTCAGCAGATCTTGAAGCCGTCGCAGGCGACCTTGATCGGTACGGCCAGCCCGATGCCCTCGGCGTTGCGCGCCTTGGCGGTGGCGATGCCGACAACCTCCTTGCTGCCGTTGATCACCGGCCCGCCGGAGTTGCCCGGGTTGATCGGGGCGTCGAACTGGATCGCCGGGCCGGACCCGCCCTGGGCCGGCCGCAACGCGCTCACCACGCCGGTGGTCACGCTGTCCTCCAGGCCGAGCGGCGCGCCGACGACGACGATCTGCTGGCCGGACTTCGCCGCGGCTGGCGCGGTGACCAGGCCGCTGAACTTGCCGCTGGCACGCAGGTGCGCCACGTCGTTGGTCTTGTCGACCTTGACGATGGTCGCCGGGAAGCGCTGGCTGGTGCGCTCCAGAAACACTTCGCGGCCGCCGCCGTCCCAGACCGCCTCGACCACGTGGAAGTTGGTGAACAGGTTCGTCCCGCCGCCGCTCGCCGGCTTGCCCACCGCGAACGCGGTGCCGGTGAACTCACCGGCCCGGACCCGGAACACGCTCGGCAGCACCGCGCTGGCCACCGCCTCCGGGTTGAACGCGGCACCCGCCTGCTTCTCCAACGTCTCCGCGCGCTTGTCCAGGCTGTCGAGGCGGGCGAGGTCGCCGTCCTGGGCCTGCGCCAGCCGGCGGTCGGTGTCGGCGAGCCGGTCGCCGAGCCGGTCGAGCTGGTACGCCTGGAGCCCGGCCACCGCCGCGAGCACGACGACGGCCACCGTGGCGAGCACGGCCGGCCAACGACGACGGGTGGGCCGGTCGGCCGGCGGGGAGGCTGGCCAGTGCGCGGGGCCGCCGGGGTAACCGGCGGTCGTGGAGGGCCCGGTGCCGGCCGGGCCGGGCGGCGGATAACCGGCCACGCCCGGAAACCCGGGGGCGGCCGGCGGATAGGCGCCGGGGCCAGGGGCTGCCGGCGGATAGGCGCCGGGGCCAGGGGCTGCCGGCGGATAGGCGCCGGGGCCGGGGGCGGCCGGCGGATAGGCGCCGGGGCCGGGGGCGGCCGTCGGAGCGCCCGGGCCCTGGTGCCCGGCGCCGCCGAACGGGGTCGGCGGCGGGCCCCACTGCCCGGTGTTGGGCGGGACGGGACGCTCGGGGCGGGGTGCGGGGACGGGTCGGGCCTGGTCCGTGCCGCCCGAGGGGGGCGTGGACCAGGTCGAACCGGGTTGGGGCTCGATGCGCGGTGGCAGCGGACCCGGCCGACCGGCCATCGACCCGCTCGCGTCGGCGGGTTCGGCACCCACCGGTCGCCCGTCCCCCGAACCGAAGCCAGCCGTCATGATCGTCTTGCCTTCCCCGTGGTCTTCCCGCCGCCGTCGACTCGTCGTCCCGGCCGGCGGTTCGATGGAACGTACCTGTGCGATCGGGCTTTGTCTCCCCCGATGTCCGGCATCCGAAGGGACGCCTTGTGGACACCTGACCGACACACGCCGGACCGGCTGCACCCGCCGGATCATCGCGCGCACTAGGGTTGGCAGGTGACCGACGAACCACCCCTGCGCCGTCGGCCCACCGAAGACCTTCCGGGAAACGCACCCCAGCACCCGCCGTCGGCCCAGCCGCAGCTGGCAGGCGAGGGAGCCGACCCGGCCGACGGTGGGCCCGTTCCGCTGATCGCCCCGCGTGACGGCACCCCTGATCCGGTGGCCGCTCCGGCCGAGCTTGCCGAGGTCGTTGCCCGTTTCGCGGCGGGCACCGGCCCCGTCGCCCTGGACGCCGAGCGAGCCTCCGGTTACCGCTACAGCCAGCGCGCGTACCTGGTGCAACTGCGCCGGGCCGGTGCGGGTACGGCGCTGATCGACCCGCTGCCGCTGCCGGACCTCAGCACGCTGGACGCGGCGATCGGCGAGGCCGAGTGGGTGCTGCACGCTGCCAGTCAGGATCTGCCCTGCCTGGCCGAGGTGGGGCTGCGCCCGCGCCGGTTGTTCGACACCGAACTGGCTGCTCGGCTGGCCGGATTCGAGCGGGTCGGGCTGGCCGCGCTGACCGAGCAGCTACTCGGGTTCACCCTGGAGAAGCACCACTCGGCGGCCGACTGGTCGAGCCGACCGTTGCCCGAGTCGTGGCTGACGTACGCCGCTCTCGACGTGGAGCTGCTCACCGACCTGCGCGACGCGCTCGACGCCGAGCTGACCCGGCAGGGCAAGTCGGCCTGGGCCGCGGAGGAGTTCGCCGCGCTGGTCCGCACCGGGGCGCGCCCACCGCGGGTCCGCGCCGAGCCCTGGCGGCGCACGTCCGGCATCCACCGGCTGCGGGGAGCGCGGGCCCAGGCCCGGGTCCGCTCCATGTGGTACGCCCGGGACCAGATCGCCTCCCGGCGGGACGCCGCGCCCGGTCGGGTGTTGCCCGACTCGGCGATCATCGCCGCGGCCGAGTTGGACCCGAAGGACGAGAAGACCCTGCTGACCCTGCCCGGCTTCGGCGGCCGGTCGGTGCGGCGGTTGGCTCGCACCTGGCTCGCCGCGCTCGACGACGCCCGGCAGCTCCCGGAGGACTCCCTGCCGGTCTCCCCGACCGTGGAGGGCCCGCCCCCGCCGCACCGCTGGGCCGAACGGGACCCGGTGGCGGCTGGTCGTCTGGCCCGCTGCCGGGAGGTGGTGATCCGCATCGCCGGTGAGCACAACCTGCCGCCGGAAAACCTGATCACGCCGGATTCGGTCCGCCGGTTGGCCTGGACCCCGCCGGAGGAGCTGACCGAGGAGACGGTCGCGGAGACCCTGCGCGGTCTCAACGCCCGCGAGTGGCAGATCGGCCTCCTCACACCCGACCTGACCGAAGCCCTGGACCCCACCCCCTGACCCCACGCTCCCGGCACGGCGCTCCGGGGCGTGGGTCACCGGGCAGTGTGGGGTGGGCCACAGCGGGGGGTCGGGACGGGGTTGGTTACTGGCGAGTAGCATTTCGGGGGAACCTGCCCGTGTCGGCGACCCTTGGTTCAGTCCGCAGCGCCGCTCGGCGCGAAAGCCGGATCATGGTCGAATAGGAGGCTCAAGTGCCCCGTGAAGTTCGGGATGTCGTCTTCGTCGATGGCGTCCGTACCCCGTTCGGCAAGGCGGGTGGCATGTACGCCAACACCCGCGCCGACGATCTGGTGATCCGCTGCATCCGTGAGCTGCTGCGCCGCAACCCGCAGCTGCCCCCGGAGCGGGTCGAGGAGGTCGCCATCGCGGCCACCACCCAGATCGGTGACCAGGGCCTCACCATCGGCCGTACCGCCGCACTGCTGGCGGGTCTGCCCAAGACCGTTCCCGGCTTTGCCATCGACCGCATGTGCGCCGGCGCGATGACCGCGGTGACCACCGTGGCCAGCGGCATCGCGATTGGCGCGTACGACATCGCCATCGCGGGTGGCGTCGAGCACATGGGCCGTCACCCGATGGGTGAGGGCGTCGACCCCAACCCGCGCATCATCGCGGAGAAGCTGGTCGACCCGTCCGCGCTGGTCATGGGCTCCACCGCGGAGAACCTGCACGACCTGGTCCCGCACATCACCAAGGCACGCACCGACGCGTTCGCGCTGGCCTCGCAGCAGAAGACCGCCAAGGCGTACGCCAACGGCAAGCTCCAGGATGACCTGGTGCCGATGTCGATCCGCGACGCCGAGGGCGGCTGGGGTCTGGCCACCGTGGACGAAGCCCCACGGGACACCTCGCTGGAGAAGCTCGCCACCCTGAAGACCCCGTTCCGCCCGCACGGCAAGGTCACCGCGGGCAACGCGGCCGGCCTGAACGACGGCGCCACCGCGAGCCTGCTCGCCGACGAGGCCACCGCCCGTGAGCTGGGCCTGCCGATCGCCATGCGGTTGGTGTCGTTCGGTTTCGTCGGTGTGGAGCCGGAGGTGATGGGCGTCGGCCCGATCCCGTCGACGGAGAAGGCGCTGCGCCTGGCTGGGCTCAGCATCGACGACATCGGCCTGTTCGAGCTGAACGAGGCGTTCGCCGTGCAGGTGCTCGCGTTCCTCGACCACTTCGGCATCGCCGACGACGACGCGCGGGTCAACCCGTGGGGCGGCGCGATCGCCATCGGTCACCCGCTGGCCTCCTCCGGCGTACGCCTGATGACCCAGTTGGCCCGCCAGTTCGCCGAGCACCCCGAGGTTCGTTACGGCCTCACTGCCATGTGTATCGGCATCGGTATGGGCGGCACGGTCATCTGGGAGAACCCGCACTGGACGGAGGGCAACAAGTGAGCGCGCTCGCCGCACCCAACGAGGTCGTCACCAAGGCGCTGCTGCGCCAGGTGAACGTGCCGGGGCTGGACCGTCCGGCCGCCCTGATCACGCTGGACAACGGCTTCGACCACACCAAGCCGAACACGTTCGGCCCCGGTGGTCTGGCCAGCCTGGACGAGGCGATCACCGCCGCGCTCGCCGCCGACCCGGCGTTCATCGCGGTGACCGGTAAGCCGTACATCTTCTGCGTGGGCGCGGACATCGTCGGCCTGCCGCAGCTCGCCGACCGCGCGCAGGCGCTGGAGATCGGCCGGCTGGGTCACCGGGTCTTCGCCCGACTCAAGGACAGCACCGTCCCCACCTTCGCGTTCGTCAACGGCGCGGCGATGGGCGGCGGCCTGGAGCTGGCGCTGCACTGCCACTACCGGACGCTCTCCGGTGGTGCGGCGGCTCTGGCCCTGCCCGAGGTCTCCCTCGGCCTGGTGCCGGGCTGGGGCGGCACCCAGCTGCTGCCGAACCTGATCGGCATTCCCGCCGCCACCCAGGTGATCATCCAGAACCCGCTCATGCAGAACAAGATGCTCAAGCCGAAGCAGGCCGCCGAGCTGGGCATCGCGGACATCCTGCTGGAGCCGGCCGACTTCCTGGAGCGGTCCCTGGAGTGGGCCGCCGGGGTGGTCCGGGGTCAGGTCACCGTGACCCGGCCCGAGGTCGACAAGGACATGTGGGCGGGCGTGCTCTACTTCGCCCGGGAGACGCTGAACCAGCGGCTGCACGGCGCGGTCCCGGCCGCGTACAAGGCGCTCGACCTGCTGGAGACGGCGAAGGACGGCGACTTCGCCGCCGGCACCGCCGCCGAGGACGAGGCCCTCGCGGACCTGGTCTTCTCCGAGGAGCTGCGCAGCGGTCTGTACGCCTTCGACCTGGTGCAGCGGCGGGCCAAGCGGCCGGCCGGCGCGCCGGACAAGGGCCTGGCCCGCACGATCACCAAGGTCGGCATCGTCGGCGCCGGCCTGATGGCCAGCCAGTTGGCGCTGCTGTTCGCCCGCCGCCTCCAGGTGCCGGTGGTGATGTCCGACCTCGACCAGTCCCGGGTGGACAAGGGCGTCGGCTACGTGCACACCCAGATCGAGAAGGCCGTCACCAAGGGCCGGATGGACAAGAACACCGCCGCCAAGCTGTACGGCCTGGTCAGCGGCACTGTCGACAAGAGCGCCTTCGCGGACGCCGACTTCGTCATCGAGGCGGTCTTCGAGGACCTGGGTGTCAAGAAGCAGGTCTGGGCCGAGTTGGAGAAGATCGTCTCCCCGGAGGCGGTGCTCGCCACCAACACCAGTTCGCTGTCGATCACCGAGATGGCCGCCGAGCTGGAGCACCCGGAGCGGGTGGTCGGCTTCCACTTCTTCAACCCGGTGGCGGTGCTGCCGCTGCTGGAGATCGTCCGGGGCGAGCGCACCGACGACGTCACACTGGCCACCGCGTTCGCGGTCGGCAAGCAGCTCAAGAAGTCGAGCGTGCTGGTCAAGGACGCTCCGGCGTTCGTGGTGAACCGGCTGCTCACCCGCTTCCTGGGCACCGTCTTCGCCGCTGTCGACCAGGGCACCCCGCTGGACGTGGCCAACAGCGCACTGGACCCGCTGGGCCTGCCGATGCGCCCGTTGGCCCTGCTCCAGCTGGTCGGTCCGGCCGTCGCGTACCACGTGGGCGGCACTCTGCACGCCGCGTACCCGGACCGGTTCGGTGTCAGCGAGAACCTCAAGCGGATCGCCGACTCGGGCCAACCGATCGTGGTCGACGACCAGGTCAACGACGAGGTGGCCAAGCTGCTCGTCGTCGGTGACGAGCCGCTGACCGCCGAGCAGGTGCGCCAGAACGCGCTCGACGCGCTCGCGCAGGAGATCCGGCTGATGCTGGACGAGGGCGTGGTCGCCGAGGCGCAGGACATCGACCTGTGCATGATCCTGGGCGCCGGTTGGCCGTTCCACCTGGGTGGGGTCACTCCATACCTGGACCGGACCGGCACGTCCGAGCGGGTCACCGGTCAGCGGTTCCTGCCGCGCGGGGCGGCGAGCCTGCCGGCCTGAGGAGATCGCAGCACCACCGTCGCGGTGGTCGGAGCGTCCCTCGTGGACGATCCGGCCACCGCGACTGTTTGTGATCACATGGCGGCTGGCAGGGGCCTGTGCAGGGACAACGCCGGGGTCCTCGGCGGGTTAAGATCACGCGCTTTGCACCCCCAACCTGGAGCTGACTGAATGTCCCAGCCGCCGGCCAACCCTTACGGCCCGCCGCACGATTCCCCCACCCCGCCGCAGCAGCCCGGTCAGCCAGGCCAGCCGCAGCAGCCCGATGGTTGGTCCCCGCCGCAGCAGCAGGGATTCCCGCCCGCGCAGCCGGGTCAGCCGTACGGCGATCCCAACCTGCTCGGTGCCCCGCAGCCGGTGAAGAAGAAGTCGAAAGCCGGCAAGATCGTGCTGATCGTGCTGGCCGTGGTGCTGGTGCTCTGCGTCGGCGGCGGGGTGATCACCTGGTTCGCGGTCAAGGGGCCGGTGGGCGACGTCGTGGACGCCAGCAAGACCCGGCTGGTCGCGCCGGCCACCCTCGCCGGCCGGCCGAAGGTCACCGACGCGGAGCTCCAGACGGCCGCCGACCAACTGGTCCGCGAGATGAAGTCGTCGGTGCAGAACGAGACCAGCACGGTCGGTGCCTTCTACGGCGACCCGACCAAGCAGGACCTCGTCATGATCGCCGGCGCGTCCGGCCTGATGTCCGACCCGAAGAAGGAGATGGACGACGCCATCAGCGGGCTCTCCACCGAGCTGACGGTGACCAACATGGTGGCCGTCGATCCCGGCCCACTCGGCGGTGAGGCGAGCTGCGGCGACGGCAAGGCGGAGAGCGTGCCGCTGGGCGTCTGCGTCTGGGCCGACAAGGGCAGCCTGGGCATGGTGGTCACGTACTTCAAGTCCGCCGAACAGGCCAAGGCCGAGTTCATCACGATCCGGGGCCAGGTCGAGCAGCGCTCCTGACAGTGGGCGACGGGGCCCCGGCCACCCTCGGGTGGTCGGGGCCCCGTGCCGTGTCTGCCGAGCATCGGGTTGCCCATCCTGGTAAATACTTTGCCCTTGCGCTAAGTGTCGTCTCACACAATACTTAGCCACATGGCACAGTTTTCGGCGCAGCTCGACGGCGTGTTCGTCGCCCTCGCCGACCCGACCCGGCGCTGGGTCATCCGACGCCTCGGCCACGGCCCGACGAGCGTCGGCGATCTCGCCCGCGAGTTCCCGATGACCCTTCCGTCGTTCATGAAGCACGTGCAGACGCTCGAATCGAACGGGCTGATCCACACGACCAAGTCCGGCCGGGTGCGCACCTGCGTGCTCAACCGCGAGCGCCTCGCCCTCGTCGACGACTGGCTCGCGGAGCAGCGCCGGATCTGGGAAGAGCGCACGGACCGCCTGGAACGCCTCGTCACCGATCAGCAGGAGGATCAGCAGTGAATCCCGACCTGGACCTGACCATGACGCGGGTCATCCGCGCCCCCCGTGCCGCCGTGTGGAGCGCCTGGACCGACCCGTCCCGCTTCGAGAAGTGGTGGGTACCGACGCCAGCCCTGTGCCGCGTCGATCGCTTGGACGTCCGGCCCGGTGGCGCACTCGTCACCCGACTGAGCGATGACGGGGTGGAGTTCGTCCCACACCTCGACGCGTGCTTCCTCGTCGTCGACGATCATGAACGGATCGTGTTCACGAACGTGATCGACAGCGCCTGGCGGCCCACGAACCCCAGCCCGGTCCCGATGACCGCCGAGATCACCATGAAGGACCACCCGGACGGCACGGAATACCGGGTCGTCGTCCGCCACGGTGATCCCGCCGCTCGTGACCTGCACGAGAAGATCGGCTTTGTGGACGGCTGGGGCTCGGTCACCGAACAACTCGCCGACATCGCCGAAGGCCAGGACGCGCCTTCACCGCGTTCCTGACCCGACGGTCGGGTCCCCGCCCGGGCAGCGTGGTGCCGGGGCCCCGGCCACCCGAGGGTGGCCGGGGCCCCGAGCCGTACGCCGGCCGTCAGGCCGGTGCGTCGTCTCCCGCCGCGGCCCGCGCGGCCGCCGCGGCCGCCCGCTCGTCGGCGTTGCCGAGCACGCAGAACTCGTTGCCCTCCGGGTCGGCGAGCACCACCCAACCACCGCCGGTCGGGCCGACGTGATCGGCGACGAGCGTCGCGCCGATGCCGAGCAGCCGCTCGACCTCCTCGGCCCGGGTGCGGTCGGCGGGTTGCAGGTCCAGGTGCAGTCGGTTCTTCACCGTCTTGCCCTCGGGCACGGCGAGGAAGAGCACCTCCGGGCCGCCCGGCGGCAGGAGCATCGCCTCCGGGTCACCGGGGAAGTCGTCGGGCTGCCGGGGGCAGTCGAAGACCTGTGCCCAGAAGCCGGCCAGGGCGTACGTGTCGTGACAGTCGATGCTGATGTTGTGGATCGTCGAACTCACAGCTGGTCCCCCACGGTGGTGGTGGCGAGACGTTCCCCAGCGCTGCGGACCACGCAGAACTCGTTCCCCTCGGGGTCGGCGAGCACCGCCCAACCCGTGCCGTCGGCACGCCGACGGTCGGCGACCACTGTGGCACCGAGGCCGAGCACCCGCTCGACCTCCTCATCTCTGGTCCGGTCGACAGGTTCCAGGCAGATGTGGAGCCGGTTCTTGGTCACCTTCTCCTCCGGCACCTCTTGGAAGAACAGGTTCGGGGTGGCGTCGTCCGGCGGCAGCAGGGCCGCCTCCGGGTCACCGGGGGCGTCCTCGGAGTGCCGGGCGTACCCGAGCACGGCGGCCCAGAAGCCCGCCAGGGCGTACGTGTCGTGACAGTCAAAACTGATGTTGCGGATCCGTGGATACACGGGTGTTCCCTCCGTACGGGATGGGACGCTCCGCTTCCGGGAGTCAGCCGGCGCACACCCGGGGTGCGGAGTCATGATTGGTGGACATCGACGCACCCCCCTTCGTTTCCTGGCTGACGCCGTGATCTTGCCACCGGCCGAACGCCGCGCGCAACCCCCGTCAGCCCTGGCCGGGCACCGACCCGTTGATCGCCGGAGCGTCCGCCGACGGGAGGGTGACAGTCACCTCCAGACCACCACCCGACTGCGCGATCACCCGTACGGTGCCGCCGTGCGCCGTGCAGACCGCCCGGACGATGGACAGCCCCAGGCCGGAGCCGCGGGCCCCGGTCCGTTCCCGGCCACCGCGCCTGAACGGCTCGAACAGCCCCGGCACGTCGGCCTGGTCCACCTCGAAGCCGGTGTTGCCCACCACCAGCCAGGACCGGTCGCCGTCGGTGCCGGTGCGCACCCAGAGCCGGCCGTGCAGGTGGTTGTAGCGGACCGCGTTCTCGATGAGGTTGCCGGCCAACCGGTCGAGCAGCCCCGGGTCGCCGACCACCGGAGCGGACTCCAGTGACGTCTGGACCCGTAGCCCGATCCGTTCCACCTCCCGGCGCATCGCGGACAGCGCGTTGGCAGTGCCGGCGGCGAGGTCACACTCGGTACGCCGGCCCAACTGCCGCCCGGCCTGGGCCTCGCTGCGGGCCAGCACCAGCAGCGCGTCCACCAGGCCGTTGGCCCGCTCCGAGGCGTCACGGACCACTGTCGCCATCCGGCGGTACTCGGCGGCGTCCGCGTCGTCGTCGCTGAGCGTCACGTCGATCTCGGTGCGCATCACGGCGAGCGGGGTACGCAGCTCGTGCGAGGCGTTGGCCACGAAGCGCTTCTGCGCCTCGAAGGCGGACGCGATCCGGTCCAGCATGGCGTCGAACGTCTTGGCCAGCTCGGCCACCTCGTCGTCGGCGCCCGAGTAGCCGATCCGCTGGTCCAGGGTCGCCTCGCCGAGCCGCTGGGCGGTCGCGGTGACCTGGTGCAGTGGACGTAGCGCCCGCCCCGCCACCGCGTACGCGCCGGCCACCCCGACGACGCTGATCGCCAACAGCGCGACGAGGCCCTTGGCCAGCAACTCCCCGGAGGCGGCGTCGACGAGTTGCCGCTGCCACTGGGCGGCGTCCATCGACTCGCCGTCGGCCAGCAGCACGACCGTGCCGGGCAGCAACTCGTCGGTGGGTCGCAGCGCGTCACGGACCAGCAGCCAGGCCAGCAGCACCAGGATCGCACCGGCCCCGATCAGCAGCACACCGTTGAGCAGGGTCAGCCGCAACCGCAGGGTGGGCCGCAACCGGCGGCTCACAGGACGACCTCGGTTCGCGACTGCGGGGCCCGCAGACCCGGCTCACTCCTCGCGCTCACAGGACCACCTCGGCGGTGCGGTAACCCGCTCCGACCACCGTCTCGATCAGCGGCGGGTCGCCGAGCTTCTTGCGCAGCGTCATCACGGTGACCCGGACGATGGTGGTGAACGGGTCGGTGTTGGCGTCCCAGACCCGTTCCAGCAGCTCCTCGCTGGACACCACCGCGCCACGAGCCTTGAGCAGCTCGCTGAGCACCCCGAACTCCTTGTTGGTGAGGTCGACCGGCACGCCGGCGCGGGTGGCCACCCGACGGGCCGGGTCGAGCACCAGGTCGGCCAGTTCGAGCACCGGCGGCGCGGCCGGGGTCGCCCGCCGGCCCAGCGCCTGCACCCGGGCGACCAGCTCGTCGAACGCGAACGGTTTGGGCAGGTAGTCGTCCGCTCCGAGCTGCAGCCCCTCCACCCGGTCGGCCACCGTGCCGCTCGCGGTGAGCATCAGCACCCGGGTCAGCGCGCCGGAGGCGGCCAGGTCGGCGCAGATCTGGTCACCGTGCACACCCGGCAGGTCCCGGTCGAGCACCACCACGTCGTACCGGGTGACGAACGCCGCCTCGTGGCCGGCGTCGCCGTCGTACGCCACGTCGACGGCCATCCCCCGCTTGCGCAACCCTCGCGCGATCGCGTCGGCGAGGTTGCGCTCGTCCTCCACCACCAGTACCCGCATCCCGGCCTCCTCGCTGCTGACCACCGACAACCTAGTGCCGGTCGGCAACCATCGTCCCTCGCCGCCCGCACCGGTCGGCGTTGCGGACCACCTCGGCGTACGCGATGCTGGCCCGCGGCACCGAGGGACGGACGGACCTGGCATGACCATCGCGGCACCAACCACCGGGCGGGACATCGCCTACCGGGGTTTCCACCTGCCGGCCGACACGACGGCCGGCAACGGCGACGGCCTGCTCGCCACCGGTCGAGGGCTGGCCCTCGACGGCGTGAACCAGCAGGGCACCTGGACGTCGCCGCCGGTGCGGGTCGGCTTCCCCGTCAGCGAGGTGGTGCCGTCCTGGACCGCCGACACCCCGGCCGGCTGCTGGATCGAGGTCGAGCTGCGCGGCTGGCACGACGACGCGCCGAGCACCGGCTGGTACCGGTTGGCCCGCTGGGCGGCCGAGGACCTGGCGGTTGAACGCACGTCGGTGCCCGGGCAGCGCGACGGCGACGCCCGGGTCGACACCGACACCCTGATCGTGACCGGCGCGACGGTCACCGGTTGGCAGGCGCGGGTCACCCTGTGCCGGCCGGCGGAAAGCCCGACCGGCCCGTTGCTGCGCAGCGTCGGCGCGGTCGCCACCGGTCCCACGGGCACCGCCCAGGGGTACGCGCAGCCCGCCTCGTCCGCCGCCTGGGGCCGGGTGCTGGACGTGCCCCGCTACTCGCAGCGGCTGCACGCCGGCCAGTACCCGCAGTGGGGAGCCGGCGGCGACTCCTGGTGCAGCCCTACCTGCACCTCGATGGTGCTCGCCCACTGGGGTGCCGAGCCGACCCCGGAGCACTACGCCTGGGTGGAGCCGCCCGGCCCGCGTCCGGTGGTGGTGCACGCCGCCCGACACTGCTACGACCACGCGTACGCCGGGGCGGGCAACTGGTCGTTCAACACCGCGTACGCCGGCCGGTACGGGGTGGACGCGTTCGTCACCCGGCTGCGGTCGCTGGTCGAGGCGGAAGCGTTCATCGCGGCCGGCATCCCCCTGATCGTCTCCGCCGCGTTCCGGGTCGACGAGGTGCCGGGGCTCGGGTACGACACGGCAGGGCACCTGATGGTGCTGGTCGGCTTCACCGTCGACGGCGACCCGGTGCTCAACGACCCGTACGCCCCGGACGACGACGCGGTCCGCCGTACCGTGCCCCGGCAGCGGTTCGAGGCGGTCTGGCAGCGCGGCAGCGGCGGTGTGGCGTACGTGCTGCGGCCCCCGTCGGTGCCGCTGCCCCCGCCGCCCGCTCAGGCGAACTGGTAGTCAGTCCGGCAATTCCCAGATCCGGTACGCGCCGGCCGGGGCGGCACCGCACACCAGGTGACCGGTCATCGCCTGACACTCGCCGATGGCCTGGGGCAGCACGTCCAGGACCTGCACCTTCCCGGCGCGGACGTCCACCTCGCCGACGACCACCCCTCCGTCGGGATGCCGTCGTGTGCCGACCAGCCGACCACCGAGACTGAGTTGGTAGAGGTCCCACCGGCCCAGGTCGGCCAACTCCCGCCCGGTCAGCGGATCGAGCACGACGAAGTGCTCCGGCCCGTCTTCGCTGCTCAACACGTTGACCATCAGCCGACCGTCGTATGGCCAGGCCCAACCCCACCGGGTGTTGCGCCAGCGCAACGCGCCGGTTGCGGTGTCGATCGCCTGGAGTTCGTTGTTGCCGGTGCGCACGCACAGGACGGGGCCACAGTCCAGCGCGAAGTCCACGTTGACACCCGCGCGGCTCCAGCGTTGGTCGAGCTTGTCCAGCCCGTACGCGGCGACCGTGCCGGAACCTCTGTCGATGGCCAGCAGCAGGTCCTTCGTCAGGTCCACTCTGATCGGACCACCGTCGGGCGGGCGCAGGTCGGCGCGGGCCAGCACGGCGCCGGTGACCGCGTCGCGTACCTCGACCGGTCCGTCCGCCTGGTTGAGCACCACCCGGTCCACTCCGTGCCCGATGTCCCGAACGTTGATCTCGGCGGTGGTGGCGGGCAGCTGCCAACGCACCGTGCCACAACACGGATCGACCACGCGCAGACCGGACGGCTGGGTCTCGCCACCGGTACGCAGCAGCAGGTTGCCGTCGGTCAGCTTGAAGACGCTGCCCGGCTGCTGCCACCGGTACGCCCCGGTCGCCCGGTCCAGAGCGACGGTGCGTGTCTCCCGGCCCTCGGGGCCGATCTCGTAGCCGGTGACCAGCATCATCCCGGCCAGCGGAGTCATTCCCCAGTACCGCGCCTCCGCCGACAGCGGCGCCTGCCAGACCGGCTCGCCGCCGGGCAGCCGATACGCGGCCAGCCGCCCCTGCCGCCCCGGGCTGGTCGGCTCCATGACCAGAACGAGGTCACCGTCGACCAGGACGTCGGCCCCGGGTTGGGTCGGCAGCGTCACCGGGGCCCGCCGGGGTGGCGGCACGGCGGAGGCAGCGAGAGTGACCAGCGCGAGGAGCAGGACCAGCGCGCAGCGCAGCTGCCGGCCGTCGGCGCGGGGTGGGCGGGGTAACGGCTCCGGGTCCGTGCCGTGCCGCAGCTCGCCGAGGTCGATCACCGAGTCGCTCACCGCGTCAACCGCCACAACGCGGTCGCGCCGTCGACACGCTGGCAGAGCAGGACCGGCAGGGACGCCTGGCAGCTGCCGGCGATGACCCGGAGCACGTCGAGGATCCGCGCCTGACCTGCCACCAGGTCCAGCTCGGCGACGACCATCCGGCCGTCGGCCCCCTGGCGCAGGCCGACCAGCGGATCGTCCGGCCCGAGCACCGGCAGCAGGCCCCATGCGCCCAGCTCGGTCCTTACCTGCCCGGTCGCCGCGTCCCGCACCTCGTACCCCTGGCCGGGCCTGGCCATCAGCAACCGGCCGTACCGGACGTCGGCCAGGTTGTCCTGGCCCTGTTCGGACCAGCGCACCGCGCCGGTGGCGGGATCGAGCACCTGGAGGCCGCCGGTCTGCGGTACCGCACAGAGCAGAGCGCCGCAGTCGACCACATGCGACACCAGCGTCACCTCGGCCGTCCATCGTGGCTCCAACTCGGCCAGCCCGTAGCTCACCAGCCGGGTGCTGCCGGGCGGGACGAGCAGCAGCAGGTCGTCGACGACCTGCAGCCGCTGGTACGCCGACCGGTCACCGGGCAGTGTGTCGATGCTGCGCAGCAGGCGGCCGGTGCCGGCGTCGTGCACCTGCACCTCGCCGGTCGGTTGCAGGAGCACGAACCGGTCGACCTGGCCCTCGGGAGTGAGGTGGTAGGACGGGTTGGCGGCCGGCGGGACCGACACCGACCAGAGCACCCGGCCGGTGTCGGGCTCGACCCCGCTCACCGCGCCCGACCCGTCCTCCCGGCCGTCGGTCACCAGCAGAGCGCCGCTGGCTGTCAGCTGGGGAGCACCAGGATGCTGCCAGCGTTGCCGGCCCGTGACGGTGTCGAAGGCGGTGGTCTGGAACACCCTGTTCGGGGCGCTGACCGCCATCGTCAACACCAACCCTCGCTCGACCCGGACGTCCAGGTAGTCACCGGTGCGGACCAGCGGCGTCTGCCACCGCCGCCGCACGACTGTTCCGGATGGTGCCGGCTGGGCGTAGGCGGTCAGGTAGCGGTCCCCGTCGGGTGTCGGCGGGTCGATGACGAAGATGCCGTCCCCGGCCAGGTATGCCGTGGCCGTGGGCCACGCCGGCACGAGGCTCACCGTTCGCTGCGGTGACGGCGTGGCGCCGGCCAGCACCACCAGGCTGAGCACCAGCACCGCCGCGCTGCGCAGTGGGCGACCGGCGGCGCGCGGGCGGCGGGCCGGAGGCGCCGACGCCGGCTCCTCCCGGATCTCGCCCAGCTCGATGATCGACAACGATCGTCCTTCCGTCACCACTCAGGCTGACCGACGGGTGACCGTCCGGCAAACCGACCGTGAGCGCACCGGGCCGGCAAAAGCGACGGAACCCCGCCTGTACGATGGCGCGTCGTGGCTGTGCCGGTGGTAGACCCTTCGCTGAATCCCCTGACCGACGCCGATCCGGCCGAGGCCGAGTCGACACGGCGGCCTCGACGCCGCCCGGCCCGAGCCGACCTGCTGGCCCTCGGAGCCTATGTCCTGCTGGGCGTCTTCGTCTGCCTCAACTACTGGGGTGACGTCACCGGCCGGGTCTCCTCGCACCTGCCCACCGACCACAGCTGGTTCGAGTGGCTGTTCGCGCACGGCGCGTACTCGGTGCGGCACCTGGAGAACCCGCTGTTCACGGCCCAGCAGAACGCCCCGGACGGGGTGAACATGATGGCCAACACCTCGCTGCTCGGGGTGACAGTGCCGCTGGCCCCGCTGACCATGCTGCTCGGCCCGCAGGTGATGTACGCGCTCTACCTCGGTGCGGCGCTGGCCGCCACCGCCGGCACCGGCTACTGGATGCTCTCCCGCCACCTGGTGCGCTCCCGGGCGGCGGCCTTCGTCGGCGGCGCGTTCCTCGGCTTCGCGCCGGGAATCATCCACCACGCCAACGGCCAGCCCAACTTCGTGTCCAACTTCCTGCTGCCGCTGATCGTGGTGCGGGTGCTGCGCCTCGGCGAGCCCGGCCGGTGGCGGCGCAACGGGTTGGTGCTCGGGGCGCTGGTGACGTACCAGATCTTCATCAACGAGGAGATGCTGCTGCTCACCGCGCTGGCCTGCCTGGTCGTCGTGCTGGCGTACGCCGTGCAGCGCCCGGCGGCCACCCGGGCCGTCGCCGGCACGTTCCTGGCCGGGCTCGGCGTCGCTGGCGGGTTGGCCCTGGTGCTCGCCGCGTACCCGATCTGGTTCCAGTTCAACGGCCCGCAGTCCTACCGGGGCCTGCAGGGTGGCGTCTTCCACAACTGGGGCGAGGACCTGGTCGCCTTCGTCACCTTCGCCCGGGACACCTGGGCCGGCGACCCGGCAGTGGAGAAGACGATCGGGTTGACCGAGCAGAACACCTGGTTCGGCTGGCCCCTGGTGCTGCTCTCGGTGGTCGCCCTGGTGCTGCTCGTACGCCGATCGTTGCCGGCCCGGATCGCCGCCGTGCTGATCGTCGTCTTCACAGTGGCGTCGATCGGGCCCCGGGTGCGGTTCAACGGCGTCGAGACCGGGGTGCGCGGCCCGTGGTCGTACGTGCCGGACGACCTGCCGCTGGTCGAGATGATGATGCCGACCCGGTTGACGCTGGTGGTGGCCGCCGCGGTGGGCGTACTGCTCGCGCTGACCTGGGACGCCGCGCACCGCCAGGGGCGCCCGGTGGCCGACCAGCCGCGGGTGCCGGCCCAGCGCGTCGGGGAGGCGGCCCCGGCGACGTCCGACGAGCCGAGCCCGCCCGCGCCGGTCGCGGCGGGCCGCCGGTGGCTGCGCCCGGTGGGGTACGCGGCTGTCGCCCTAGCCGTTCTGCCGCTCTTTCCCCGGCCGCTGCCCGCCCAGCAGATCGACCCGCCACCGCACTTCATCAGCGCGGGCGGCTGGCGACCGTACGTGCCGGCGGGTCGAACCCTGGTGCCGGTGCCGATCCCGAGCAACGTGCACGGCCTGCCGACGCTGCGGTGGAGTGCGCTGACCAGGCAGGAGTTCCCCGTCCCGGGCGGCTACTTCATCGGGCCGAACGAGCTGGGCGAGGGTGTCTTCGGCGCGCCGAACCGGCCCACCAGCACCCTCATCTACTCCACGATGGACAAAGGCGCGGTCCCGGTGCTCACCGACGAGAACCGCCGCCAGGCCGTCGAGGACCTGCGGTTCTGGCGGGCGTCGGTGGTCGTGCTCGGGGCGCATCCCCGCGAGGCGGTGCTGCGCGAGCTGGTCACCGGCCTGATCGGGCCGCCCCAGCGGGTCGACGACGTCTGGGTCTGGGACGTCCGCGCGCTGGTGAGCTGATCAGTCGACCTGGTTCCGGACGTCCCACATCCACCCGCCGTCGACCGGTCGGCCCGGCCCGAGCAGGTCGTCGACGGTCCGACGGACCGGCTCGCCGTTGGTCAACTGGCCGAGCACCACCACGGCGGCCCGCCAGTGCCGTAGATCCTCGACGGCCTGGCGGCGGTCGGCGTCGGTGAGCACCGGCGCCGTGCCGGTCTCGGCGACCCGCCGCAGCAGCACCGACGTTGGGCGGTCCGGCGCGCCCCAGCGGGCCGCCGGGTCGTCCGGGCCGCTCGGGCCGATGAAGTAACCGCCCGGCGTGGGAAACGCCAGACCGGTACGGGCGGACCAGAGCATCGCCGGGCTCTGCGCCGCGCCGGTGACCGGCGGAACGGCGACCACCGTCCGGCCGGGCGGCACCAGCGGACGCCACCCGCCGTCGGCGACGAACCCCGGCACCGGCGTGACCGGCACCACCCGGATCGGCGTCGGGACCAGCGGCAGCAACGCGGCGGCCACCGCGCCGGCCCAGAGCAGCCGCACCGGCAGCCCGGGTGCGGCCGACAGCCGGCGCGCCGCCCGCACCCGGTCCAGGGAGAGCGCCACCAGCACACCCAGCACCGGTACGCAGACCAGCGCGAACCGGGCCGGCACCGCGAGGTCGAGCAGGGGCAGCCCGGCGACCAGCCGGTACGGCCCCGGAATGCCGGTGGCGGTGCCGTCGACCCGCAGCTCGGTGCCGAGGGAGAGCAGCGCGAACACCAGCCCACAGCCGGCCAGCGCGCGGACCAGCGGCTGTCGCCACAGCCAGATCACGATCACCACGGCGAGCACCAGCAGCCCCGGGCCGAAGAAGGAGTTCTCCTCGGTCGGGTTCGGCGCGAGAAGGCCCGGCAGCCAGTCGTCGCCGAGCACGGTCTGCCGGGCCGACGCGGTGAACGACGCGGCGTCCAACTGGAAGGCGTGCGTGGCGAACGCCATCCCGGAGTAGTGCTGCGGGCCGTGGAACTGGAACCACAGCGGGTACGCCAGCGGCACCGCCGCCACCCCGGCCGCCACCGCCAGCCGGCCGAGGAGGGCCGGGGCGAGCTGCCGGGCGGCCACCCGGTCGGCGAGCGCGTAGCCCAGCGCGAACACCCCCGCCGCGAGCGCCAGGAAGACCAGCACCTCCTCACCGATGAAGACCTGCCAGACCAGCAGCAGCCCGAGGACGATGCCGGGCCGCCACACGCCGACGAGCCGGTGCGCCGGGTCCACGGCGGGCCGGAACACCAGGGCGAGGATCGGGGGCACCAGGAACTGCGCGGCGATGTGCAGGTGCGCGCCCGCCTGGGCGATCATTCCCGGGGCGAAGCCGCAGATCAGCCCACCGACCGCGGCGGCGGAACGGGTGGTGACCAGCCGGCGGCGCAGCAGCGCGTACCAGGCGGCGGCCGTGCCGGCGAGGCAGCAGACGACCGCCACGCAGAACGCCACCTGCGAGCCGAGGAGCAGGGTGACCGGGGTCAACGGGACACCCAGGCCGAGCACCGAGGTGTTCGCCATCAGGTTGACCCCGTCGGGCGCGTTCAACCCGGCACTGTGGAGGGGGTTGTCCCCCGCGACCACGGCGTGCGCCGCGTGGGCCAGCATCCACTCGAAGAGGATCTGGTCGCCCGCCTGGTGGAACAGCCGCCCCGGCTGGCCCCACTGGGCGCTGGTCAGCACCGCGGCCAGGCCCAGATAGCCGACCACCACCAGCAGGTCCCGCAGCCAGACCGGACGGGACGTCCGCACCACCGCCGGGGGCGAGGTGGCCGGGGACGTCGTCCCGGTGGTCATCAGACCGAACGGTCGGTCAGCGCCCGGACGTCCCACACCCAGACGTCCAGCTCCTGGCGGCAGGGGCCGACCAGGTCCTCGACGGTACGCCGCAACGGCTCGGCGTTCTGCTGACGGAGCGGCAGCACAAGGATCGCGGCCCGCCAGTGACGCAGCTCGTCGGCGAAGCGGCGGCGTTGCCGGTCGTCGAGCTTCGGCATCCGCCCGGTGGTCGCCACCTCCTCCAGCATCTGACCCACCCCGCTGGGTCGGCCACCGAACCGACCCGCGTCACCGGTGTTGCCGTTGCGCGGGGCGAGGAAGTAACCGCCGGGGATCTTGAAGTCGAGGTTGGTGGTCGCCGCCCAGCGCATGCCGTGCGTGTTACCCATACTGGGCACCGGGATCGGCACCAGCGTCTGGTCCGGCCCGACGTACGCCCGCCAGCGGTCGGCCGTGATGAAGTCCGGCACCGGCGGTCGGGAGACCATCCGCAGCGGCATCGGAGCGATCGGCAGCAGCGCGAACGCCAGGCCCGCCGCGGTGAGCGTCCGCACTGTGCGCCGGTCGGCCGGTCGCAACGCCCAGGCCCGCTCGACGGCGAGCGCGAGCAGCAGACCGATCACCACGCTGGTGATCAGACCGAACCGGGTCGGCACCACCGCGTCCAGCAACGGCAGGTGGACCAGCAACTGCCACGGCCCGTCGACCAGCTCACGGTCCCACCAGGAGACCCGCTCACCGAGCGACAGGACGGCGAAGAACAGGCCGGTCACCGCGAGCGCCCGGACGATCAGCTCCCGGCGCAGCCAGACCACGATGCCGATGGCGAGCATGGACAGGCTCCAGCCGAAGAACGCGTTCTCCTCCGAGTAGTTCGGCGCCAGGTTGATGTTGGCTCGCTGGTTGCCGCCGAGGGTGGGCGAGCCGGGGGCGAAGAAGGCGGCGATGTCGTTGCCGTAGTCCTTCACCGCGTCGCTGAGCCCGTGGTAGGCCATCGGCCCGGCGAACTGCACGTACAGGGGGTACGCCAGCAGCGCCCCGGCCAGCAGCGTGCAGGTCACCACGCCGATGCCGAGCGGTCGCCAGGCCGCCGACCAGCGGGCGGGTTCCTGCGCGAGCACGGCCAGCAGGAACACCCCGCAGGCCAGCGCCGTGAAGAGCAGGATCTCCTCGTTGATGAACGCCTGCGCGGTGACCAGCAGGGCGAGCAGCACCCCGTCCCGGACCGGCCGACGGGACCGGGTGAGCACCAGCACCCGCCAGACGATGAACGGCAGCAGGAACTGGCTGATGATGTTCGGGTGCCAACTGGCGTGCGACAGCATCGCGGGCGAGAAGCCGCAGAACCAGCCGCCGACCGCCGCCGCCAGCGGCGTACGCACCAGATGGCGGGAGAGCATGAGGTACCAGGCCATGGCGGTGCCGGCGAGGCCCAGTGTCACCAGCACCACGAAGGAGACCGCCGGCCCGAAGAGCAGCGTCACCGGGACCATCGGGATACCCAGCGCCAGCACGGCCGTGTTGGCCATCAGGTTGACGCCGTCGGGGTAGTTGAGCTGCTCGGTGTAGAACGGGTACTCGCCGTGCAGCACCACGCGTACCGAGTGGGCGAGGAAGAACTGCACCTGGGCCGGGTCACCGGTGTAGAGCGAGGCCACCCGACCGGACGGGTCCAGCCAGATCCGACTGGTCACCCAGAGCGCGGCGAGCAGGAACAGGCCACCCACCGAGAGGTGTTGCCGTCGCCGGGTCCAGCGACGCCACCGCGCCCGCGTCGGTACGACCTCCGCGCCGTCGGCCACCGCCACGTCCTCCGCCGGCGTTGCGGGCTCGGACGGCATCGCGGGCCCTGACGGCGCGTCCGGGTCCGTCGGTGCTTCGGGCTCGGCCGGTGCTTCGGCGGGGGCGGTGGCGGCGAAGAGGCCGCCCGGTGTGCGGTAGCTCACCATCTCGTCGGGGCCGGTTGCGGCCTCCGGGTGCGGCGCGGGCAGGGCGCGGGACTCGGCAGGCGTCACAGTCGGCGGAGTCTACCGGAGCAACGAAAACGCACTAAAGCCCCGGTGACGTCCATTGTGGTGGGTCTGACGGCGACCACCTGGGGTCCCGCACCGGACATCTCGTACTATGGCGCTTTCCGACAGCGACGGCGAGGCGATCGGGGGCGGACCAGGTGACTCCAGGCCGTCGGCACGGCAGGGCGCTTCCCGTCCTGCTCACCGCGCTGCTGGCCGCCACGGCCTGCGGTCCGGTGGCCGAGAGGAAGCCGCAGGATCTGCGGGTCGGCTACGACAGCCTGGACGGCGCGTTGGTCGTGTGGCCGCCCCGGGGCGACCTCTCGGGGGACGCCACGGCGACGGCAGCGGTCACCAGGACGGTCCGCGACTGGCGGTCACCGGCCGATGACCGCGCGCACCTGCCCTCGTCCGGCATCCTCTTCTCCGGCCGGGTCGACGGCGCGCCGGTGGCACTCGTGGCCGCCGACGTGCCCGGCGAGAGCGCCTCCTGGCTGCTGCAACTCACCCGTGACGGCGACCGGTACGCGGTGACCCGCGCCACCGAGTACACCGACCCGGGCTACCTCGTCTATTCCGACGTTCTGCCGGTGCAGACCGCCGCCGGCCGCCGCTACCTGGTCTCGGCGCGGGTGCAGACGCTGGTCGGGCCACAGGATCGGACGTTGCCCGTCACGGACGGCCTCAGCGCGCCGGTCGACGTGCCGTCCTGCACCGCGGTCGGAGTGACAGCGACCCTGCGGACCACCGAGTCGCTGCCCCGCGGGCGAGCCGCGGACCGGCTGCTCGACCTGGGCACCGGCACCGTCGACCCACGCTATCCGCTGGTCCGCGACGAGTCCGGCACCGGCCGGAGGGCGCTCACCGGGCTGGACACCTGCGTGCTGGGCGGTGACCGGGGCCCGTTCGGCAGCATCCCCCGCCGGATCGGCGACCGGGACGCGCCGCGCTCGGTGCCGACGTCCTGGCCGATGGCGAAACTAACCGTCCGCTCGCTCGGCGAGGTCGCCCTCGGCGGTGGTGAGGCAGCCGAGTTGCAGCAGCTCAGCTGGGACACCGACGCCGGCGCGATGACCGCTGTGGTCTACCGACCGGCCGACGGGAGCGCGCCCGTCGTCTCACCCGCCGACCGGGCCACCCCGTTGCAGGCGTACCAGTTGCCGGTGCCCGGCCAGCCGCTCGTGGTGCTGAGCTGGCGAGCCACCCGGGAAAGCTCCCTGTCCGTTCCGCCGGGCACTCCCCTGCTGGTCGAGCGCCCCGGCCTGGCGGTCATCCCCGGCCCGTCCCGTTCCCAGACCTACAGCCTCGCCAACACCGACAAGACCCACTACCGCTCGGTGAAGCCAACCAACTGACCCGCTCGTGGGACGACGACGGCGGGCGTCCCCGGGAGGGGGGTGCCCGCCGTCCGTCGTTTCGTCAGTTCTGCGCGGCCGCGTCGCTGGGGGTGAGGCGGTCCGGGGTGGCGTCCAGGCCAGAGATCCAGCCGGTCACGTTGCGCGCCACGTCCTGGGCGGTCAGGCCCAGGTCCGCGAGGATCTGCGCGCGGGTGCCGTGCGGGTGCCACTCGGCCGGTACGCCCAGGTCCTTGAGCGGCACCCGGACGTCGGCGTCGCGCATGGCCTGGGCGAGCGCGTCGCCCACCCCGCCGACCCGGACCCCGTCCTCGACGCTGACCACGAGCCGGTGGCGGGCGGCCAGGTCGACCAGCTCCGCCGGGACCGGACGCACCCAGCGGGGGTCGACGACGGTGACGCCGTAGCCCTGCTCGGCGACCCGGGCAGCCACCTCCATGCCCAGCTGGCCGAACGAGCCGACAGCGACCAGCAGCACGTCGGTACGCGCCGACTCGGCCAACACGTCGACCGGGCCGACCCTGCGCAGCGCCGGCAGGTCCGCGGCGACCGCGCCGGTCGGGAAGCGCACCACGGTGGGGCCGTCGTCGACGGCCACCGCCTCGCGCAGCTCCTCCCGCAGCGTGGCGGCGTCACGGGGAGCGGCGATCCGTAGCCCGGGCACCACCCCGAAGACCGACATGTCCCAGATGCCGTAGTGGCTGGGGCCGTCCGGGCCGGTGATGCCCGCCCGGTCCAACACGAAGGTCACCGGCAGCTTGTGCATCGCCACGTCCAGCAGGACCTGGTCGAAGGCGCGGTTGAGGAAGGTGGCGTAGACCGCGACCACCGGGTGCAGACCGCCGAGCGCCAGCCCGGCCGCCGAGGTGGCGGCGTGCTGCTCGGCGATGCCCACGTCGTACACCCGCTCGGGGTACTTGCGAGCCAGCTTGGCGATGCCGGTCGGCTCGGCCATCGCGGCGGTGATGCCCACCACGTCCGGCCGCTCGTCGGCGACGGCCAGCAGCTCGTCGGCGAAGACGTGCGTCCACTTCACCGACGGCGCGGCCAGCAGCGCGCCGGTCTCGACGTCGAAGGCGCTGCTCGGGCCGTGCAGGCAGTCCGCCTCGTCCTCCTCGGCCGGGCGGTAGCCGTAGCCCTTGCGGGTGACCGCGTGCACGATCACCGGGCCGCCGAAGTTCTTCGCCGCGCGCAGCGCCGCCTCGACGGCCGCCACGTCGTGCCCGTCCACCGGGCCCACGTACTTGATGCCCAGGTCCTCGAACATGGCCTGCGGGGCGACCGCGTCCTTGATGCCCTTCTTGACCGCGTGCAGCACCTCGTACATCGGCTTGCCGACCAGCGGCGTGGAGCCGAGGGCGTCCTTGACGGTGTCGAGGACCTTCTCGTAGCCGGGGTTGAGCCGCAGCGAGGAGAGGTGGTCGGCCAGCCCGCCGATGGTCGGCGAGTAGGACCGGCCGTTGTCGTTGACCACGATCACGAGGGAGTTGCCGGCGGTGGCGATGTTGTTCAGCGCCTCCCAGCACATGCCACCGGTGAGCGCGCCGTCGCCGACCACGGCCACGACGCTGCGGGCCTCACCACGCAGCGCGTACGCCTTGGCGAGGCCGTCGGCGTAGGAGAGCGCGGTGGAGGCGTGCGAGTTCTCGATGAGGTCGTGCTCGCTCTCCGCCTGGCTGGGGTAGCCGGAGAGGCCACCGCGCTGACGGAGCTTGTCGAAGCCGGCCTGGCGCCCGGTGAGGATCTTGTGCACGTACGCCTGGTGGCCGGTGTCGAACAGGAGCCGGTCCCGGGGCGAGTCGAAGACGCGGTGCATGGCCAGCGTCAGCTCGACCACACCGAGGTTGGGCCCGACGTGCCCGCCGGTGCGGGAGACCTTGGCGATCAGGAAGTCCCGGATCTCGGCGGCGAGGACGTCCAGCTCCTCGCCCGACATCCGCTTGACGTCCTGCGGACCGCGTACCGTCCCCAGCAGCCGGCCGTGGTTGGCCGTGTCCTCTTCAACACTCATGACCGGAGAGTCTATCGGCCGCCCGGTACTCCGCAGCCTGGGCCGAGAGGCCCGGGCCGTGCGGGCCGGCTGAGCCCCTGGTCAGAGCGCGATCCGCGGCGGGAGCAGCAGCCCCACCTGCTCGACGTGCTGTGTCATCGGGAACAGGTCGAAGCCCCGCAGCGCCGCCAGCCGCCAACCGAGCTCGGTGAAGGTGCGGACGTCCCGGGCGAAGGCCGCCGGGTCACAGGCCACGTACGCGACCGCTCGCGGGCCGGCGGCGACGATGTCACGCACCACCTGGGCGCCCGCGCCGGAGCGCGGCGGGTCGAGCACCACCACGTCGACCGGGCCGGTGATCCGTCGGCGGGTCAGCGCGGTCTCCACCCGGGCGGCGACCACCTCGACCTGGGGCAGGTCGGCCAGGTTGGCCCGGGCCGCGTCCACCCCGTCCCGGCTCGACTCGACCAGGGTGATCCGGGCGTCGCCGACCCGTGCGGCGAGGGCCGCGGCGAACAGCCCAGCGCCGCCGTAGAGGTCCCATCCGGTCTCGCCCGGCTGTGGGTCCAGCAGGTCCAGCACCGCCGCGCAGAGGGTGTCCGCCGCGGCCGGGTGCACCTGCCAGAACGCGGACGCGGGCAGCGTCCAGTCCCGTCCGGCGGCCACCTCGCGGACCTCGGCCGGCCCACTCACCAGGGTGGGCACCCCGTCGCGGATCTCCGTGACGGTCACGTCCCCGCCGGTGCTGGCGATCGTCTCGACCCCCTCGGCGGCCGGCCAGCGCTCGGTGAGCACCGGCAGCTGCTGAATGGCCGGGTGGGCGATCCGGCAACGGTCGATCGGCACCACCTCGTGCGACCGGTGCTTGAGCAGGCCGGCCCGGTCCGCGGCGTCCACGGCGTACCGGACCCGGGAGCGCCAGCCGAGCAGCCCGCCGGGCAGCGCCTCGACCCGGACGCCGAGCTTGTCCAGCGCGGCGTCGGTCAGCCCGCCGAGGCGGACCAGCTGCTCGCGCATCACGGCGGTCTTCCAGGCCAGTTGCGCGTCCGGGGCGACGTGTTGCAGGTCGCAGCCGCCACACGCGCCCGGCCGGGCGTACGGGCAGGGCGGCTCGACCCGGTCCGGTGAGGGGTCCAGCACCGTCACCGCGTCGGCCCGGACGAACCCCCGGTGCACCTCGGTGACCTCGGCGATGACCCGTTCACCGGGCAGCGCGTGCCGGACGAAGACGACCTGCCCGTCCACCCGTGCCACGCAGTGCCCGCCGGGGGCGACCGCGTTGACGGTCAGCTCGACCCGTTCCGCCTCGGCCAGCCCACGCTCGGGTGCCGGTGGCACCGGGGTTGTCGCGGTTCGCTGCCCGCCCGACTCAGTCACGGCCGTTTCCTTCCGTTGCGCGGTCCGCCGGGCCGCCCTCACCAGGCGGCGGCGGAGAAACCACCGGCGGTGCGGAGACCAGCGGCGGCACGGTGCCGCGCGGCCCCCGTGCCGGTGTCCGGGACAGTGTGGCGTCCAGCCGGTCCAGGTTCTTGCTCGCTGTCGACGCGAGCTGCCACGGCACGCTGACCACCATCACCCCCGGTTCGAAGAGCAGTCGGCCCTTGAGGCGCAGGGCGCTCTGGTTGTGCAGCAGGTTCTCCCACCAGCGGCCGACCACGTACTCCGGGATGAAGACGGTGACCACGTCGCGGGGTGACTTGCGGCGGGTGGAGGCGACGAAGTCCAGGATCGGGCGGGTGATCTCCCGGTACGGCGAGTCGATCACGGTGAGCGGGATGGCCATCTCCCGCCGCTCCCAGTCGGCCTGCAGGTCCCGGGTGTCCTTGTCGTCCACGTTGACGGTCACGGCGGTCAGCGTGTCCGGCCGGGTGGCCCGGGCGTAGGCGATGGCCCGCAGTGTCGGCTGGTGCAGTTTGCTGACCAGCACGATCGCGTGGTTGCGGGCGGGCAGCGTGGCCCGGCCCTCGTCCGGCGGGGTCAGCTCGACGGCGATCCGGTCGTAGTGCCGGCGGATGGCCAGCATCAGCACGTAGATCACCGCCATCGCGGCGATCGCGATCCAGGCGCCGAGCAGGAACTTCGTGACCAGGACGATCACCAGCACCGTGCCGGTCAGGCCCATGCCGAACGTGTTGATCGCCCGGGACCGGTACATCTTGCGGCGCGCCTCCGGGTCCCGCTCGGTCCGCAGGTGCCGGTTCCAGTGCCGGATCATGCCGGCCTGGGAGACGGTGAACGAGACGAAGACCCCGACGATGTAGAGCTGGATCAGCTTCGTCACCTCGGCCTGGAAGCCGACGATCAGCACGATCGCGAAGAGGGCCAGGAAGGTGATGCCGTTGGAGAACGCCAGCCGGTCGCCGCGGGTGTGGAACTGGCGGGGCAGGTAGCGGTCCTGCGCGAGGATCGAACCGAGCACCGGGAACCCGTTGAACGCGGTGTTAGCGGCCAGGAACAGGATCAGGGCGGTCACCCCGGCCAGCACGTAGAGCAGGATCGACCCGGAACCGAAGACCGTCTCACCGAGCTGGGTGGTGACGGTCTTCTGCACGTACCCCTCGGGGCCGGAGACGATCTGGAGGCTCGGATCCTCGACGAACTGCAGGTGGGTCAGCCGGGCCAGCCAGATGATCCCGACCAGCATGCTCACCGAGATGGTGCCGAGCAGCAAGAGGGTGGTGGCCGCGTTGCGGCTCTTCGGCGCCTTGAACGCCGGCACACCGTTGGAGATCGCCTCCACGCCGGTAAGCGCGGCGGCGCCCGAGCTGAACGTCCGCAGCAGCAGGAAGATGAGCGCGAACCCGGTCACGCTGTGCTCGGCCTGGATCACCAGGTCGGCGCTCGGGGCACGGAGGTCGTCGCCCAGCACGAAGACCCGGAACAGCCCGGTGAGCAGCATCCCGAGCATCACGATCACGAAACCGTAGGTGGGGATGGCGAACGCCGTGCCCGACTCGCGCAGCCCGCGCAGGTTGACAGCGGTCAGCAGCACCACCGCGATCACCGCGATCAGGACCTTGTGGGTGGCCACGAAGGGCACCACCGAGCCGAGGTTGGCCACCCCGGAGGAGACCGACACCGCCACCGTGAGCACGTAGTCGACCAGCAGCGCGCTCGCCACACCGACGCCGAACTTCGGGCCCAGGTTGACAGTGGCCACCTCGTAGTCGCCACCACCGGACGGGTAGGCGTACACGTTCTGCCGGTAGCTGGCCACCACGGTGAGCATCACCACGACCACTGCCAGCGCGATCCACGGAGAGAACAGGAACGCCGAGGCGCCGGCGATGGAGAGGGTGAGCAGGATCTCGTCGGGCGCGTACGCGACGCTGGACAGCGCGTCGGAGGCGAACACGGGCAGCGCGATGCGCTTCGGCAGGAGGGTGTGCTGGAGCCGGTCGGACCGGAACGGTCGACCGAGGAGGAGCCGCTTCAGCAGCGAGGTGGGACTGGCCACGAACGCCAAGGGTACGACCACCACGGCGAGGGCGCGGGGGTGGGCGATCACGGCTGCTCACGACGACGGGGTACGGTCGGTCCCCGCTTCCCACCGGGACGTGGCAGGCTCGCACTCGGAGGCCACCGGAAGCGGGGGCGGTACGCACCTTGGGAGGGACAGCGTGCACGTCGTGATCATGGGATGTGGCCGGGTCGGGTCGACCCTCGCCCACAGCCTGGAGTCCCGAGGGCACTCGGTGGCGGTGATCGACCAGGACGCCGACGCGTTCCGCCGGCTCGGCCCCGACTTCGCCGGGATCACGGTGACCGGGGTCGGCTTCGACGGCGAGGTTCTCCAACAGGCCGGCATCGAGCGCGCGGACGCCTTCGCGGCGGTGTCGAGCGGCGACAACTCCAACATCATCTCGGCGAGGTTGGCACGCGAGACGTTCGGCGTGTCCCGGGTCGCCGCCCGCATCTACGACCAGCGCCGGGCGCAGGTCTACGAGCGGCTGGGCATCCCCACCGTCGCGACAGTGCGCTGGACGGCCGACCGGATGCTGCGGCACCTGGTGCCGGAGGGCAACGTGGAGATCTTCCGCGACCCCACGAGCACCGTGTCGATCGTCGAGGTGCCGGTCCACAAGGACTGGATCGGCCGGTCGGTGCGCACGCTGGAGGAGGCGTCCGGCGCACGGATCGCCTACCTGATCCGCTTCGGCATCGGCACGCTGCCCACCGGCTCCACCGTCGTACAGGAGGGTGACCAGGTGTTCATGCTGGTCAGCGATGACATCGTGGCGACGGTCACGTCGGTGGCGGCGGCGCCGCCGGAAGGGGGGCACTGAGCCATGCGGGTCGCCATCGCGGGCGCGGGCAACGTGGGCCGCTCCATCGCCCAGGAGCTGATCGACAACGGCCACCAGGTGATGCTGATCGAACGCCAGCCCAAGATGCTGCGCCCGGACCGGGTGCCTGCGGCCGAATGGGTGCTCGCCGACGCGTGCGAGGTCGCCAGCCTGGAGGAGGCCAACGTCGCCGGGTGCGACGTGGTGGTCGCGGCGACCGGCGACGACAAGACCAACCTGGTGCTGTCGCTGCTCGCCAAGACCGAGTTCGCGGTGCCGCGCGTGGTGGCCCGGGTCAACCGGGCCGAGAACGAGTGGCTGTTCACCGAGCAGTGGGGCGTCGACGTCGCGGTGAGCAAGCCGCGGGTGATGGCCGCGCTGGTCGAGGAGGCGGTCACCGTCGGCGACCTGGTCCGGCTGATGACCTTCCGCCAGGGTGAGGCGAACCTGGTCGAGATCACCCTGCCGCCGACCGCGCCCTACGTCGGTCAGCCGATCCACGCCGTGCCGCTGCCCCGCGACTCCGCGCTGGTGGCGATCCTGCGTGGCAAGCGGGTCCTGGTGCCCAGCCCGGACGACCCGATCGAGGCCGGCGACGAGCTGATCTTCGTCTGCACCGCCGAGGTGGAGGACCAGGTCCGCGCGGTGATCCTCGGGCCGGACAGCGTCGAGCGGACCCGCGGCTCACGCTGAGCCGACGGGCCGTTCGGTCAGGCGCCGGGCAGCGGGGTCGGCGACGACTCCCGGGTGACCCGGCGCACCGTCCAGACCGTGATCAGCAGCAGCAGCGCGTACGGCGGGTAGCCCAGCGCCAGCCGGGCCACGCCCAGCGCGGTGTCCTGGTGGGCCAGGTAGAGCCCGGCCTGCACGCCCACCTTGGCCAGCCAGACCACGCCCCAGAGCACGGTGAGCTGGGTGAAGGTGCGCACCAGCTTCGGGTCGGTGCGCCATTCCGAGCGGCCCTTGGCGACCAGCACCGACCAGATCCAGCCCACCAGCGGCTGCCGGATCGCCGCCGAGATCAGCAGGGCGACGCCGTACCCGATGCCGTAGAGGATGCCGGGAAGGTAGAAATCGCGCTCGTCGCCGGTGCGCCAGGCGATGGCCGCGCCGACGCCGACGCCGAACAGCCCGTTGATGGCATGCCGGATCGGCCGACGCTGGGCCAGCCGCAGCCCGGCGATCAGCAGCGCGACGGAGACCGAGGCGATCACCGCCGGTCGCAGCTCGCCGATGATGTTGGCGAGAACGAAGACCACGACCGGGATGCTCGACTCGACCAGCCCCCGCCAGCCGCCGAGCTGGTCGGCCATCTGCTCGGCGATCGTCGGCAGCGGCTCCTCCTCCGGAGGGCCGGTCTCCGGCTGCGCCGCCCGGTGCTGTCCCGTCGTCATCGCCGGCCTTCCGTCCGCAACGCCGTCACTTCGGCGAGTCCAGCTCGTAGTAGGGGTTGTAGATGACCTTGCGCTCGTCGCGCACCGCCACCCGGCCACGGGCGGTCAGGTGCCGGCCCGGCTCGATCCCGGCGATGTGCCGTCGACCCAACCAGACCAGGGTGACCACGTCGCTGCCGTCATACAGGTCGGCCTCCAGGGTGGGCAGGTTGGTGCGCGGCGTGTAGACCACCGTGCGCAGCCGACCGGCGACCGACACCAGTTGACCCCGGGAGCACTGCTGTGCCGGGATCCCGCCGCACTGGGCGCTCTCGCGCCGCAGCTCCTGCGCGTCTATCTCGGCCTCGCTGGCGGTGAACCGTTGCAGGATGCGCCGCAGCGACACCCGGCCCTCGTCGGTCGTCATGACCTCCGCGTCACCCTCTCCACGCTCGCCGTCCCCGGCCGGCACCGGCGGCGCCGGAACCGTGCCGCCAGCGTACGCCGACGGGGCTGGTTCCGGCGGGCCGGTGCGCGCGGGTCAGACCTGGCGCGGCTCGGCGGCGGCGGCGCCCGCCTCGGCGTCGGCCTGATCGGCGATCTCGCGGGGCAGCCGCAGCGGCAGCGGCTCGCGGACCGGCTTGGCCTCCTGGCCACGGTCGACCACCAGGCCGTCCAGGCACTCCACCAGCGGCCCGGCCACGGCCGGGTTGGTGGCCACCGGGCCCTGGAACACGCCGCGGACCATCCAGCGCGGCCCGTCGATGCCGACGAACCGCAGGTTCGTCGGGCCGTCCGGGGTGTTCACCTGGGCGTGCAGCTCCGGGCCGTACTCGCCCTCGACCTCCTGCGCGCTCGCGCCGTCGCGCAGCAGGGACTGCCGGATCTCCTCGCGCACCTCGCCCCAGATCCCCTCGGACCGGGGGGCGGCGAAGACGCCCAGCTGGAGTGCGTTGTCGCCATGCACCAGCACCACCTGCTGGACCACACCCTGCGGGTCGGCCTGCACCCGCACCTCGACGTCGGCGATCGCCGGGATGTGCAGGCTGCCCAGGTCGAGTCGCTGCACGTCGTCGTAGCTCTCGGAGATGTCGTACGGGCCGCGCTCCAACGTCGGCGCCGCATCGCCCTGGTCGGGGACCTGGGTGGCCCGCTCGTCACGGGTCTGCCGCTCGGCGTCGGCCCGCTTTCGGGAGAAGATCACTGCGCCTGCCCTCCGCTGTTCACACTCACCCTGCCACCTCTTCCGTCTGCCCGCGGCCCGGCTCGTCTGGCCGCCGCTCGACCCGGTCCTGGCCCGTCGGCGACGGCACCAGCCCGGCGTGCCCGCCGGTCGACCCGTGCCCGCCGACCCCACGCCGGGACGCGGGCAGCTCGACCACCGGCTCGAACCGCGCCCGTGCGACCTGCTGGACCACGAGCTGCGCGATCCGGTCGCCGCGGGAGATCTTCGCCGGCACATGCCGATCATGGTTGATCAGGTTGACCAGGATCTCACCCCGGTAGCCGGCGTCGACCGTACCGGGCGCGTTGAGCACCGTCACGCCGAGCCTGGCCGCCAGACCAGAACGGGGATGGACCAGACCCACGTACCCCTCCGGCAGCGCGATTGCCACGCCGGTGGGCACCAGGGCACGGCCACCGGGCGGAAGTTCCACGTCCGCGGCCGCCACCAGGTCGGCCCCGGCGTCGCCGGGATGGGCGTACGTGGGCAGCGGCAGCTCGGAGTCGAGCAGCTGCACGGGCACGGGTACGACGTCGGTCACGGGTCCCCTCTTCCGTCCGGTTCTCGGGGTGACCCTGCCATCCTGCCGGTTCGCCGAGCCGCCGTGCGCCGTACCCTCGCAGGAGTGAGCATGTCGCCCTCTCCCTCCGCCGATCAGCCGCCGGTCGACGCCCGCCCGGCGTACGCCGAACGGTTGGGTCTGCCCTGGTGGCTGTGGCTGGCCGGGCTGGTGGCCGCCGCGCTGCTGGCCGTCGAGATCTGGATGGGCGCCGCCGGCGTGCGCGCCTGGCTGCCGTTCGTCGTGCTGCTGCCTCTCACCGCGGCAGGGCTGTGGTGGCTCGGCCGGATCCGGATCGGGGTCGCCGACTCCGAGCTGCGGGTGGACGACGCCCGCCTGCCGGTCCGCTTCGTGGCCGACGTGGTGCCGCTGGACGTGGCCGGCCGCCGTGAGGTGCTCGGGGTCGGCGCGGACCCGCTCGCCTTCGTGGTGCAGCGGCCGTGGATCGGCGGCGCCGTGCAGGTGGTGCTCGACGACCCGGCCGATCCGACCCCGTTCTGGGTGGTGAGCACGCGGCACCCCGTCGAGCTGGCGGAGGCGGTGCTGGCCGAGCGGGACGCTCTGGCGCTCTCCCGACCCACCACGGGTGAGCAGGGCTGATCCGCCGCCGCCGACCCGGTCAGGTGCCGGTCGGTGGGCCGGGCAGGGCCGCCGGTGGCGCGGGTCGGGCGATGCCCCGCCGGCGCAGGTCCACCTGAAGCTGCTCGGCCATCTGCTGGGTGGCCCGGCGGTTGAGGAAGCTGGCTACAGCCGCGCCGGTCAGGAACGGCCCGAGCGTGGTGAGGTTGCGACCGAAACGCCGCAGCAGCATGTCCCGCAGTTCCTTGCGGGCCGCAGTGCCGAGCACCGCGCCCACCCCCACGCCGGGCACCATCGGGTTGACCCCACGCTGGGTGGCCCAGGAGTGCACCAGGGCGACCGCCCGTTGGCTGCCGCCCTCCGGTAGCGCCACGCCGTGGACCTCGTGCAGCTCACCGACCAGTTTCAGTTCCACCGACACCACGGCGACGGTCTCGGCGGCGAGCAGCACCGGCGCGGAGAGCAGGGTCGGGGCGACCGTCCACTCGACGGCGGCGACTCCCCCGCCGGCCGCGCCGATCGCGGCGGTGGCCCGGGACGCGTTGCGGATGAGCCGGTCGGCCAGTGCGGCGTCGTCCAGGCCGGGGAAATGGCGGCGCAGGGTGGCCAGGTCCCGCACCGGGATGTGCGGGGCGACCTCGGTGACGGTGTCGACCATCCAGCGCACGGCGGCACGGGGCTTGAACAGGTCGGAGATGCCACGGGCGCGGGCCTGCCCGACCATCCGGGTCAGCAGTTGGCGGCGACGGGCCGGAGCGAGGTCGTCCGCGGTCAACGCCGCGACGGTGGCGCCGAGGTCGTCCGTGCCGCCGGTGGCACCAAGGCTGCCCGTGCCATCGTCGGTGGTGCCGCCTCGATCGCTCATCGGACCTCCCGGTGCTGTGGCTACCCGCTACGAGTCAAGCAGGTACCCACTACCGGCGCATGCCTACACCAGCAGCGGCGGCCCCGTTCAGGAGGCCGCCGCCGGTGTCGTGGTTGTCAGACGCACTCGCGGCAGATCAACTCGCCGTTACGCTCGACTGCCAGCTGGCTACGGTGATGTACCAGGAAGCAGCGGGCGCACCGGAACTCGTCCTGCTGCATCGGAAGCACCTTGACCGTGAGCTCCTCGTCGGCCAGATCGGCACCGGGCAGCTCGAAGCTCTCGGCCACCTCGGCCTCGTCGACGTCCACCGCGCCCGACTGTGAGTCGACGCGCCGTGCCTTGAGCTCTTCCAGGCTGTCCTCGCCGAGGTCGACCTCGTCGCGACGCGGGGCGTCGTAGTCGGTGGCCATCGGTTTCACTCTCCCATATCGATGTTGTCGCTTCCGGTTGTAACGCCGGACGACGCTGTTTCGGTTCCGCTGGCCGGCCACCACTTGTGTCGGGCACCCGACCCGAGGACCGAACGGGTCGAGCTCGCTGGGGCGACTCCCCTGCGAGCGCGGAACCTTACCCCCCCTTGGGCGAGGCATGTATACCGCCCTTGCGGCTGAGATGTACGCCCCCGCACGCGAAGTTGTTCCCAATGTGATTCAGGCGACACGAAGATAGGGGTAGTAGTACCCGGTTCGCGGTCGGCGCGCCGGCATGTCGGGCTGTTTCCACGCGACGGCCGGACAACCGTTAACCTCAGCGGCGTATTCGACGGCCGGCGGCCAGTCTGATCGTTGCCGGCCGCCGCCACCCACCTGAGGTCCCGGGAGTGCCCAGATGAGTTTTGCGCGAGTGCGAGCACTCGTCGTCGTCGGCCTGCTCGGGGTGCTGGCCCTGGCGTTCGTGGTCACCGCCATCATCCGGGACACCCAGGGGAAGGCGGGCACGGCCGCGGGCTGCCCGGAGGGTTGGCCGCTGGCCGACGTGACACTGCACGAGCCCAAGGACGTCAAGATCAACGTGTTCAACACGACCGAGGAGCGCGGCCGGGCCGGCGCCGTCGCGGACGACTTCCGCAACCGCAAGTTCCAGGTGAAGAAGGTCGGCAACGACCCCAAGGAGATCGACGACGTGGCAGTGCTGCGCTACGGCCCGAAGGGCGTCGGCTCCGCGCACCTGCTGCAGGCGTACTTCCTCAACAACGCCGTGCCGGGCTACGACGAGAAGCGCACCGACGACGTCGTGGACGTGGTGCTGGGCAACGGCTTCCAGCAGCTCGCCACCACGACCGAGGTCAACCAGTCCCTCGGTGACATCGGCGCGCCACGGGCACCCAAGGGCTCCTGCCCGTCCCCCGTCGCCAAGTGACGGCCTGACCGCCCTGACGGCCGCTCAGGGCCCGCCAGCGGCATCCAGCTCGGCCAGCCGGTCGTGCAGCGGCCCGAAGAGCGCGGGCGGGGCCGCGACCACCAGATCGGGCCCCGGCGGCCCACCGGCCAGGCCGGCGACACGCACGCCCGCCTCGGCGGCCACCAGCCCGCCGGCCGCCAGGTCCCAGGCCGCGAGGCCCTTCTCGAAGTACGCGTCGAGCCGACCCTCCGCGACCAGGCAGAGATCCAGCGCGGCGGCACCGAGCCGACGGATGTCCCGGACGTGTGCGATCAGCCCGGCCACCACCTGGGCCTGGTGCGTGCGGCGTCCGGCGTCGTAGCCGAAGCCGGTGCCGACCAGCGCCTGCCCCAGGTCAGTCTCGCCGGAGCAGCGCAACCGGACACCGTCGCGCCAGGCCCCGCCCCCGACCGTGGCCGTCCACTCCTCGCCGGTGCTCACGTTGCGCACCACGCCGGCGACCACCACCCCGTCCACCTCGGCGGCCAGCGACACCGCGCTGTACGGCAGCCCGTAGAGGTAGTTGACGGTGCCGTCGATCGGGTCGATGATCCAGCGCACCCCGCCCGGCGCGACCGGCCCGGTGTCCCGAATGCCGTATTCTTCGCCGAGCACCGCGTCGTCCGGCCGCAACTGCTTCAGCGCGTCGAGCACCTGCCGTTCGACCGCCCGGTCCGCCGCGGTGACCACGTCGGTGACAGTGCTCTTGGTCGCCGTCACCGAGACACCCTCGACCCGCATCCGGTACGCGGTGGCCGCCGCGTCGCGCGCGACGCCCAGTGCGACCGCCAAAAGTTCCCGAGGTGAAGGCGCCGAACGGTCCATCCCAACGTCCCCTTCCACGCGACCGGGGCGTTCCGCGCCCCGCGCGAGTATCATCCTTACAAAGTCCACATCAGCGCCGAATCGGCGGTCCCACCGCCGTTAAGCAGTGCGGCGCAGGAAGATCGCGGCAGACGGCGTTACAATTCACCCCTGCCCACGCGCCACGGACCGCCGACCACCGGCCGGTCCGGGACACGGGGGTCCCTCAACCACACTGCCCGGCCCGGTTGCCCCACGCTGTGCCGGACAACCCGGCCGTGCCCGCTCTTCGCCTCCGGAAGGTCATTCGTGACAGAACCCCGCCAGACCGGCGCCGACGTTCGCTCGCTCACCGACACCCTGATCGCCCACGCGCAGAGCGCCGGTGGTCAGCTCACGTCGGCCCAGCTCGCGCGCACCGTCGAGTCCGCCGAGGTGACTCCGGCCCAGGCCAAGAAGATTCTGCGGGCGCTCTCCGAGGCGGGAGTGACCGTGGTGGTGGACGGCTCGGCGAGCACCCGCCGCCGCGTCGCCGCGGCCCGTTCGACCACGCCGGCGTCCCGGGCCACCACTGCCAAGACCACCAAGAAGGCCGCGGCGCCCGCCCCGAAGCAGGCGCCCGCCTCCGACGACGCGCCGTCCGCGCCTGCCCCGCGCAAGGTGGCCGCCCGCAAGGCCACCCCCGCCGAGGGCGGTGCGACGCCGGCGAAGGCCACCAAGTCGACCCGGGCCACCAAGGCCACGGTCGCCGCCGCTGGCGCCAAGGCCGGCACCAAGGCCAAGGGCGAGGGCGCCGAGGGTGAGATCGACCCGGAGGAGCTGGCCGCCGCCATCGAGGACGTGGTGGTCGAGGAGCCGGCCGAGCTGGCCCAGGCCGCCGAGACCGACGCCGCCGCCTCGGCGACCGACAACGACTTCGAGTGGGACGACGAGGAGTCCGAGGCCCTCAAGCAGGCCCGGCGCGACGCCGAGCTGACCGCCTCGGCCGACTCGGTCCGTGCGTACCTGAAGCAGATCGGCAAGGTTCCGCTGCTCAACGCCGAGCAGGAGGTGGAGCTGGCCAAGCGGATCGAGGCCGGGCTCTACGCCGCCGAGCGGCTGCGCGCGGCCGACGAGGGCGAGGAGAAGCTCGTCCGGGACATGGTCCGTGACCTGGGCTGGATCACCCGCGACGGCGAGCGGGCCAAGAACCACCTCTTGGAGGCGAACCTCCGACTGGTGGTGTCGCTGGCCAAGAGGTACACGGGCCGTGGCATGGCGTTCCTCGACCTGATCCAGGAGGGCAACCTCGGCCTGATCCGCGCGGTGGAGAAGTTCGACTACACCAAGGGCTACAAGTTCTCCACGTACGCCACCTGGTGGATCCGGCAGGCGATCACCCGCGCGATGGCCGACCAGGCCCGCACCATCCGCATCCCGGTGCACATGGTCGAGGTCATCAACAAGCTTGGCCGCATACAGCGTGAGCTGCTCCAGGACCTGGGCCGCGAGCCGACTCCGGAGGAGCTGGCCAAGGAGATGGACATCACACCCGAGAAGGTGCTGGAGATCCAGCAGTACGCTCGGGAGCCCATCTCACTGGACCAGACCATCGGCGACGAGGGCGACAGCCAACTCGGTGACTTCATCGAGGACTCCGAGGCCGTGGTCGCGGTGGACGCGGTTTCGTTCTCGCTCCTGCAGGACCAGCTCCAGCAGGTGCTGCAGACGCTCTCCGAGCGTGAGGCGGGTGTGGTACGCCTGCGCTTCGGCCTGACCGACGGTCAGCCGCGGACGCTGGACGAGATCGGCCAGGTCTACGGGGTGACCCGGGAGCGGATCCGGCAGATCGAGTCCAAGACGATGTCCAAACTGCGTCACCCGTCCCGGTCGCAGGTCCTCCGGGATTACCTGGACTGAGCGGGTTTCGTCAACCGAACGTGTCGTTTTGACCACCTGGTGTGCAACACCAGATGGTGATCGTCCGGATGCACGAATGTGATCGTTGACGTGGCACCCTGGGTGCACGGCACACTGTCCCTGCCAGGTGTGACCTCGGTCCCCCGCGGGCACACAGGGAAGGCAGTGCCTAGTAAGGGTGTTGCACCATAGGTGAGCAACGACCGAAGAGATTGTTCATCGGTGACGACCAGAGGAGGAAGGCGATGACCCCGACCCTCACGCCGCCGCCCGTGACGGCGGCTCCCCCAGCCGCCGATGAACGGTGCGACCGCTGCAATGCTGCCGGGAAGCTCCGGATCACCCTGACGGGTGGGAGCGAGCTGGTGTTCTGCGGGCACCATGCGAACAAGTACGCGGAGGATCTCGTGAAGATCACCGAGCGGTTCGCGACGGAGCCCGATTTCAGCTGGCGTGGCGCCGATCTGATGGCGAACTAAATCCGCAAACCGACATAGCCGGCCGGAGGCACCCCGAGGGTGTCTCCGGCCGGCTTTTCGCCACCCAAACCACCCCGCCCCGGCCACCGCCCTCGCCCCGCGCCCACGTGCCCCGCCCCAGCCCGCGCTTGCCCCGGACCAAGCCGCGCTTTGCCCCTCGCCCCGCGCCCCCGCTTTGCCCCGGCCCACGCCCGCGCTTGCCCCGGCCCAAGCCGCGCTTTGCCCCTCGCCCCGCGCCCCCGCTTTGCCCCGGCCCACGCCCGCGCTTGCCCCGGCCCAAGCCGCGCTTTGCCCCTCGCCCCGCGCCCCCGCTTTGCCCCGGCCCACGCCCGCGCTTGCCCCGCCCGCACCGCGCTTGCCGTGCCCACCCGGGGCGCCCCGCGCGCTCGCCCCGCCCGCGCCTACCCGCGCGCTCGCTCCGCCCGCGCCAGCCCCAGGGAACGCACACCGCCGGATGTCGCCAAGATCCGCACAGTTTCGGGGAAGTTGCTGCCTCCCGGGCGCCGGAGGCAGCAACTTCACCGAAGTAGTGCGGATCTTCGCGTCCCGCGTCCCGCGCCCCGCGCCCCGCGCCCCGCGCCCCGCGCCCCGCGCCCCGCGCCCCGCGCCCCGCGCCCCGCGCCCCGCGCCCCGCGCCCCGCGCCCCGCGCCCCGCGCCCCGCGCCCCGCGCCCAAGATCGTGCTCGAACCAGGATGTAGGTTGCCTCATCGACGCGCCGATGCCACTACATCCCGGTTACTGCGCGATCTTGAAGTAGGGACGCTCCGCAGAAGGCACGCGCGGGCGTCCCGGGCACGTAAACCTCGGTCTCACCCCAGGCCAGCCCGTGATCCACCCGATTTCACGGAAGTCGCGCTTTCCTCCGCGCTCGAATACCGCGTTTTCAAGGAACCCGAGTGGATCACGCCGGAAGCAAGCATGGCCGCAGACCTCGACCGCGGACCTCGCCGCGGACCTCGGCCGCAGGCATCGCCGATGCGGCAGGTCTAGAGGGTCTGGACGGTCGCGATGCGTTCCTCGAGCTGCTCGATGGTGGCCTGGGCGCTCGGAGGGCCGCCGCAGAGCCGGCGCAGCTCGGCGTGGATCTTGCCGTGCGGCTGGCCGGTGCGATGGTGACGAGCGGCCACCAGGGCGTTCAGTTGGCGCCGGAGCGCCACGCGACGCTGAGCGGCGCTCATGGGTGCCGGTGGCGCCGCCGTGGGCGCAGAGGCCGGCTGAGCGGCCCCGTCGGCGGTGCGGCGGCGTTGGGCGGCGAGTTGTGCGGCCTGCCGTTTGGTCAGCAGCAGCGACACCTGGTCGGCGGTGAGCAGGCCGGGCAGGCCGAGGTATTCCTCTTCCTCCGGGGTGCCGGCCTGGGCCGCGGTGCCGAACGACGCGCCGTCGAAGATCACCTGGTCCAGTTCGGCGGTGGCCGAGAGCGCGGCGAACCGCTTCTCCAACTCGCCGCTGGCCTGGTCGTCGCGCTGCGCCCGTTCCAGCAGATCGTCGTCGAGCCCGTCGGATTCCTTGGGTTTGCCGAGGACGTGGTCCCGTTCGGTCTCCATCTCGCTGGCCAGGCCGAGCAGGTGCGGCACGCTGGGCAGGAAGACCGACGCGGTCTCACCGGGCCGGCGGGCTCGCACGAACCGGCCGATCGCCTGGGCGAAGTAGAGCGGCGTGCTGGCGCTGGTGGCGTAGACGCCGACCGCCAGTCGGGGGATGTCGACACCCTCGGACACCATCCGCACCGCGACCAGCCATCGCTGGTCGGACGCCGCGAACGTCGCGATCCGCGCGGACGCGCCCTGGTCGTCGGAGAGCACCACGGCGGCCTTCTCGCCGGTCACCTGCTCGATCAGCTTGGCGTACGAGCGGGCGGTCTGCTGGTCGGTGGCGATGATCAGACCACCGGCGTCGGCCATGCCCGCGTTGCGCAGCACGGTCAGTCGGGCGTCGGCGGCGCGCAGCACCTGTGGCATCCAGTCCCCGGCCGGGTCCAGGGCGGTACGCCACGCCTGCGCCACCAGATCCTGAGTCATCGGTTCACCGAGGCGGGCGGCCAACTCCTCCCCCGCGTTGGTCCGCCAACGGGTCTCGCCGGAGTACGCCAGGAAGAGCACCGGCCGGACCACGCCGTCGCGCAGGGCGTCGGAGTAGCCGTACACGGAGTCGGCACGTGAGCGCAGCAGCCCGTCTCCACCCCGCTCGTAGCTGACGAACGGGATCGGGTTGTCGTCGGAGCGGAACGGTGTCCCGGTGAGCATCAGCCGGCGTACGGCGGGGTCGAAGGCGTTCTTCACCCCGTCTCCCCAGGACCGGGAGTCGCCCGCGTGGTGGATCTCGTCGAGGATGACCAGGGTGCGTCTGGTCATGGTGCGCCGCCGGTGCACCTGCGGTGCCATGCCCACCTGGGCGTAGGTGACCACCGCGCCGTGGAAGTCGGCTGCGGAGTGCACGTCGGCGTTGCGGAAAGCGGCGTCGAGCTGGATGCCGACCCGGGCCGCGGCGTCGGCCCACTGGTTCTTCAGGTGCTCGGTCGGGGCGACCACGGTGACCGCCTCCACGGTGCCGTCACCGAGCAGCTCGGCCGCGATCCGCAGGGCGAAGGTGGTCTTGCCGGCGCCCGGCGTGGCGACCGCTGTGAAGTCCTCGGTGCGCCGACGCAGGTATTCCACCAGGGCTTTGCGCTGCCAGGCGCGTAGTGCCGGGAACGTCTCGAGCACCGGCGTCCGGGCTGCCACGCGAAAGCTCCTCTCCGACCGCACGACGGCGGACCCGGGGCGAGGGCCACGATGACCGCCGCCCATGAAAACGCCTCCGCGCAGAAGCTGCCGCGAAGGCCGACTCAGCATAACCAGCGCGAGCCCCACGGCCCAGGCGACGCCACGCTGGTCACATTCGCCACCCTGGCGCGGATGGCCTCACCACTCCCGGTCGGCGCGGGGATCCGCCCCATCGGCGCGCGGCGGGCGCAGCGTCGCCACCGGCGCGGACCAGCGCCGACGCAACGCGATCAGACGTAGCCCGAAGACCAGGGCGGCAGCGGCGGTGAGCGGTACGGGACCGGTCTGACCGGTCACGTAGAGCAGCACCACCAGCACCGAGCCGGCCAGCGCGGCGAGGGCGTAGATCTCCCGACGCAGCACGACGGGGATCTCGGCGGTGAGCAGATCGCGGCCGAGCCCGCCGCCGATCGCGGTGAGCATGCCGATCAGGCAGGCACCGACCGCTGGCACCCGGGCGTCGAGTGCCTTGAGCGTGCCGGTCACCGTGAACAGTGCCAGGCCCGCCGCGTCCAGCACCAGGACGGTGGTGCGCAGTCGGGCCAGTTGCGGGTGCAGCCAGAAGACGGCGAGAGCGGTGATCGCGGCGGTGGCCGCGTACCGCCAGTCGGCGAAGGCGAGCGGCGGCACCTCGTCGATGACCAGGTCCCGGAAGATCCCGCCGCCGAGGGCGGCCACGAAACCGACGAACGCGACGCCGAACAGGTCCAGTCGCTTCGCCACCGCCGCCGACGCCCCGGATGCGGCGAACACCGCCACCCCGGTCAGGTCGGCGAGGAGCAGGGCGGTGGAGGTGGTCACCGCCGCAGGCTACGTCGCCGGCCGGAGCACCGGCCGAGGTTCACTCGCGGTACGAGTCGTAGATCTCCTTGCACTTGGGGCAGACCGGAGAACCCGGCTTGGCCGCCTTGGTGACCGGGAACGTCTCGCCGCAGAGCGCGACGACGTAGGTGCCCATGACGGCACTTTCGGCGATCTTCTCCTTGCGGACGTAGTGGAACATCTCGGGACCGGTGTCGGCGTCCTTCAGCTCCGGACGCTCGAGAACCTCTGTGCTCACGTCTGCACCTCCAACCGACAAGTTTGGCAGGTCATCACGGCCGGGTCCACTTGAGGCCGGCCCATGCCCCACCCCGTACCGTGCTCGTGTGAATGACTTTCGCATCAGCTACGGAACCGAGGTCGCCGAAGCCCTGCGCGACGGCCTGCCCGTCGTCGCCCTGGAGAGCACCATCGTCTCGCACGGCCTGCCCCGGCCGGAGAACCTGCGGGTGGCCAGGGAGATCGAGCAGGCGGTCCGGGACGCCGGGGCCGTCCCGGCGACGATCGGCATGATCAGCGGCAGGCTGGTGGTCGGTCTGGACGACGCGCAGCTGACCCGCCTCGCCACCGTCGACGGAGTGACCAAGCTCTCCGTCCGCGACCTCGCACTGGCGGCGGCGACCGGCGCGGACGGCGCCACCACCGTCGCCGCGACCAGCGCGGTGGCCGCCGCGGCCGGGATCGGGGTGTTCGCCACCGGCGGGCTGGGTGGGGTGCACCGGGAGGCAGCGCACACCTTCGACGAGTCGGCGGACCTGGGCACCCTGGCCCAGACTCCGATCGCGGTGGTCTGCGCCGGGGTCAAGTCGATCCTCGACGTGGGCGCGACGCTGGAGCGGTTGGAGACCCTCGGGGTCGCCGTGGTCGGTTACCGCACCCGCCGGTTCCCCGGCTTCTACCTGACCGACGCTGGCTTCGACCTGGACTGGTCGGTGGACTCGCCGGAGCAGGTCGCCGCCGTGCTCGCCGCCCGCGACGAGCACGCCGTGCACACCGGCGGACTGCTCGTCGCCAACCCGTTGCCGGTCGAGGAGCAGCTCGACCCGGAGTTGCACGACCGGACGCTCGCCGACGGCCTGGCCCTGCTGGAGCGGGACGGGGTCACCGGTAAGGCCGTGACGCCGTACCTGCTGTCGTACTTCCACTCGGCCACCGAGGGCGCGAGCCTGGCGGTGAACGTCCGGATCATCCTGCGCAACGCCGACCTGGCCGCGCGGATCGCGGTCGCCGCAGCGGCCCGCCGCACCACCGCCCCGGCATGACCCGACCGGCCCGGATGGTCGTCGTCGGGGACGTGATCACCGATGTGGTCGCCGTGCTGTCCGGGCCGCTCGCGGCCGGCTCGGACACCGGAGCTGAGATCAGCATCGGCGGCGGCGGTCAGGCGGCCAACACCGCCGCCTGGGTAGCCGCGCAGCGGGTGGACGTCACGCTCGTCGGCGCCGTCGGTGACGACGACGCCGGGCGGGACCGGGTGGCCGAGTTGGAGCGGGCGGGTGTCGACTGCGCAATCGAACGCGTCGAGGGCGTGGCGACCGGCACTGTGATCGTGTTGGCCACCGACGACGAGCGCACCATGGTCAGCCAGCGGGGCGCGAACCTGCGGCTGACCGGCGCGCACGTCGAGCGGGCCCTCGCGGCGGTGCCCGACGCAGGGCATCTGCACCTGTCCGCGTACACCCTGTTGGACGCCGGGTCGCGCGACGCCGGGCTGCGGGCGCTGGCCGCCGCGCGCGAGCGTGGGCTCACCACCAGCGTCGACGCGGCCTCCGCGGCGCCGCTGCGGCGAGTGGGCGCGGCGGCGTTCCTGAGTTGGGTACGCGACGTCGACCTGCTGCTGGTCAACGCGGACGAGGCCACCGTGCTCGCCGGTGGGCTGGACCCGGCGGCGCAGGGGCGGGCGTTGTCGGCGACGGCCCGGCGGGTCGTGGTCAAGCGCGGCGGGGCCGGCGCGGTCTGGGTCGACCGCACCGCGGCGGTCCGCGTGGTTGCGGCCCGGCGGGTTGCGGTGGTGGATGTCACGGGGGCGGGGGACGCCTTCGCGGCTGGCCTGCTCACCGCCTGGCTCGCGGGTGCCACCCCGGCCGCGGCGCTGAGCCGCGCCACCGACCTGGGGGCGCTGGCCGTCTCCACCGTCGGCGCACGACCGCAGCCCTAGTCGCCGGCGCACGGCCGCGGCTCCCGAGTGCTCGAACCCTGGCCCGTTCGCGGGTCAGGGTTCGGCGTCGATGACCTTGTGCGGGCGCTCCTCGGCGGTGAGGCTCATCGGCGGGGTGTCGTCCGTGTGCCGGCGGTGGAACCTGTTGGCCAGCCGGTGCTCTTCCTTCGGCGGCCGGTCGTTGGCCAGCAGCACGGCCAGCCAGGGGATGAGCACCATACCGAGGGCGCACAACGGCAGCCAGAGCCAGAGCAGCGGGGCGTTCGCGCCGACCAGGATCGCGCCGGCGATGATGCAGGCCACCCGGATGCCCATCATCAGGACATAGCGGCGCTGACGGCTGGTGAGCTGGTCACCCTGGCTGCGCGAGGCGTCGGTGATCAGAATCGGCTGGTACGCCTGACGCTTCACCATGGACCTCCTCGAGGGGGTTACGCCTCATCCTGTCACCGCAGGGCCGTGATCAGCGAACTTCTACTCATCCCGCCGCGTGTTACGTGCGTGGTACGCTGCCTGGCGTGGGCAGCAGGTTCAGCTTCACCGACGAGGCGTTGGCCAACCTGAGGGTCTACGACGTCACACCCGGGGAAGTCTGGGAGGCGCTGCACAGCGCCCGACGGGTGATCCGCCATCTGGGTGACGACGTGATGGTGGTCTACGCCGCCGCCCGTCGGGGCCGCCGACTGGCGGTGCTGCTCGCCGAGGCCGATGGCACCGACAACGACTGGGACATCCTCTCCGCTCGTGAGCTGAGCGACGCCGAGTCCAAGCGCTACGACGAGGCCGTGCGGAGATCTCGCCGATGAGGAGGCCGTGACGATGCACCGAAACGACGCGACCAAGCAGTTCCACAGCGGCGACGACCGGATCGCCGAGCTGATCGACGAGGGCCCGGGGGTGGACCTCCCCGCCCCCGACACCGACGTGCCGATGGTGAGCCGGTCGGTCCGGCTGCCACTGGAGACGTACGAGCGGGTGCGGGCCGCCGCCGACGCCCGAGGCATCGGGGTCACCACGCTGATGCGCCAGTGGATCGAGGCCGGCCTCGCCGACCTGGACGACTCCGCGACCGTCTCGCTGGCCGACGTCCGGCGCGCGCTGGCCTCGCTGGCGCACCCCACCGCCGCCTGAGCGACAGCCCCCACCAGGCCGGTCGCTTTCAGCCGCCGGCGGTCTTCGCCTTGGCCGCTGCCTTCATCTGCTGCTTGTACTCGCGCACCCGGCGCAACGAGTCGGCGTCGGTGACGTCGGCCACCGACCGGTACGCGCCCGGGTCGCCGTACCCGCCGGCCGCCGTCCGCCAGTCCTGCGGGGTGACCCCGAACCGCTTTCCGAGCAGAGCCACGAAGATCTGCGCCTTCTGCTTGCCGAAGCCGGGCAGCCCGGAGACCCGGCGCAACAGCTCCGGCCCGTCGGCGACGTCGGCCCAGAGCAGCGCCGCGTCACCGTCGTAGCGCTCCACCAGGACCTGGCAGACCTCCTGCACCCGGGCCGCCATCGCCTTCGGAAACCGGTGCAGCGCGGGCGGCTGGGCGAAGAGTGCGACCATGGCCTCCGGGTCGTACCCGGCCAGCTCGACCGCGTCCAGTTCGTGGCCGAGCCGCTGCGCCAGCACGTACGGCGAGGAGAAGGCCTTCTCCATCGGCACCTGCTGGTCCAGGGTCATCCCGATGAGCAGGGCCAGTGGGCTGCGCTCCAGCAACCGGTTGGCCTCTGGGTCGATGGGCAGCACTAGCGTCATGCGGACCATCCTGCCTGGCCCACCGATCCGGGCGGACGCCGACGCTCCGATCGTTTCGCGACACCTGGCGCTCGTCTGCCACGCTCGACGACATGCTTTGGACCGCCCCGCCCGGTTCCCCGTACCACCGGCTCGGCCGCACTGCCCGGCACCGCTGGTGGCAACCCCTCGTCGGCACCGTCGCGCTGGTTGTCTCGGCGGTGGTGGTCCTCTGCCTACTCTTCGGCGTCGCCGCCGTCGTGGCCGAGCTCACCAACCGCCCGTACGACGCCGACGGGCTTCCCACCTTCGGCCCGATTCCGGACGCCGCACTGCTGATCGTCTCGCTGGCGTTGTTACTCCCACTTCTGTTCGGCGCGGCCTGGCTCGTGCAGCGCCGGCCCGCCGGCACGCTCTCGTCGGTGCTCGGCCGGCTGCGATGGAACTGGCTCGGCCGCTGCCTCCTGATCGCCACGCCGCTGATCATCGTCATGCTGGTCGGCGCGGACCTGCTGCTCGGGCTGACCGGCGAGAGCTCGGTGCTCGCCCCGGCGGACACGTGGGTGGGTGGGCCGGAGTTCGCCGCCGGCCTGCTGATGGTCCTGCTGCTGGTGCCATTCCAGGCCGCCGCGGAGGAGTACGCCTTCCGGGGCTGGCTGTTACAGGCCGTCGGCACATATCTCCGCTCACCCTGGCCCGCGATCGCCCTTCAGGCGGTGCTCTTCGCCGCGGCGCACGGCTGGGGCACGATCTGGGGTTTCCTGGACCTGGCATTCATGGGCGCGTTGTTCGGCTGGTTGACGGTGCGAACCGGCGGGCTCGAGGCCGCGATCGCGCTGCACGTGGTGAACAATCTGACCGCGTTCACCCTGGCGGCGGCGTTCGGCGGGCTCAGCGCCGACGAGACGATGGCCGACGCCCCATGGCAGCTCGTCCTCGTCGACGTGCTGGTGCTGTCCGCGTACGCCCTGGTCGTCGACCGGATGGCCGCGCGTCGAGGGCTGGCGACGGTCGTACCGCCGGACCTGGTCGTGGCGGTGCCCGGCGGGCCCTCGGCCCCGACCGGTGCGGAGCTGAAGCGGCCGGAGGTCGGGGTCGAATCTCGCGGGTGGTGACGGCTTTCTCCGCGACGGCAGGCAGGATGTCGGGGTGGACGAACACGACATGCTGCTCTCCCCCGCCGGCGTCGACGCGCTGCGCGACGCGCTGACCCGGACCGGTTTCACCAGCCACGGCATCGCCGAGCGCCTGGGCGTCCAGGCGACCACCGCCGTCGCCCGCAACGACTACCGGGCCGCGCTGCGCGCCACCGAGGACGGCGACCCACTGGGCACCCTGATCCGGGTGTTCATCTGCGACCAGACCGAGCCGGAAGCGCAGGTGGCCGCCGCGCTGGCGCCGCTGAGCCTGGAGGAGGCGCTGGCCGGCGGGCTGGTCGAGCGGTACGGCGACGGGCTGCGTGCCGGCGTCGACCTGGAGCCGTACGGCGACGACTGGTGGGTGCTCGCCGACGTGCCGGCCAGTGCCCGACCGGGTCGCCCGTTGCACGCCGAGCACGTGCTCGGCATCGGCGGGGCCACCCACACCCTGATCGGTGCGACCATCCGCCGACCGGTGGGCAGTGCGCTGGACCTCGGCACCGGCTCCGGCGTCCAGGCCCTGCATCTGGCCACCCACGCCGGCTCGGTGACCGCCACCGACCTCTCGGAGCGGGCACTGCGCTTCGCCGCGACCACCGCCGCCCTCAACGGTCAGGACTGGGAGCTGCTGCGCGGCGACCTGGTCGCCCCGGTTGCCGGCCGGCGCTTCGACCTGGTGGTGAGCAACCCGCCGTTCGTGGTCGGCCCGGGCACCACCACGCACGTCTACCGTGACTCCGGCCGGGTCGGTGACGCGATCGGCGCCGAGCTGGCCGCCGCCGCCCCGGGCCTGCTCACCGAGGGCGGCACCATGCAGTACCTGGCGAACTGGGTGCACGTCGCCGGCGAGGAGTGGGACGAGCGGGTCGCCGGCTGGTTCTCCGGGACCGGCCTGGACGCCTGGGTCATCCAGCGCGAGGTGGCCGACCCGATGGCGTACGTCGACCTGTGGCTCACCGACGCCGGCGAGACCACCGACCCGCAGCGGATGGCCGCCTGGCTCGACTGGTTCGACGCGCACAAGGTGGATGGGATCGGCTTCGGCATCGTGTCACTGCGACGAGCTGGGCACGCCGACCCGGTGGTCCGGGTCGAGGACCTGCGCCAGCGGGTGCAGCCGCCGCTGGGCTACCAGGTGGCCGCCTGGTTCGACCGCCAGGACTTCCTGCGGGTACGCGACACCGAAGCGCTGCTCGCCGAGCGCTACCGGGCCGCCGAGGGCCTCCAACTGCGCCAGGAGGCCACCATGGGTGACGAGGGCTGGGGGGTGGACCGGCAGGTCCTCGCGATGCCGCACGGCCTGCGCTGGACCGAGGAGATCGACCCGCTGGTGCTGGCCCTGGTCGGCGGCGCCGACGGCCGCCTGCCGCTGCGTGACCAGCTCGCCCTGCTCGCCGCCGCGCACGACGTCGAGCCCGACGAGATGGCCGAGGCCGCGGGCCCGATCGTGGCGCACCTGGTCGAGCGCGGCTTCATCGAGGCGGTGAACGCGTGACGCGGGCAGGCTCTGCGCCGGCTGTCGGCGTTGCGGCAAGCTGCGTTGCGGCGGGCTGCTGATGCGTGCGGTGGTGCAGACAGTCGGGCGGGCCAGCGTGACAGTGGACGGCGAGGTGGTCGGCGCGATCGAGAACGGCCTGCTGGTGCTGCTCGGGGTGACCCACACCGACACCGCGGGGACCGCTCAGACGATGGCCCGCAAGGTGCACGAGTTGCGCATCCTGGACGACGAGCGGTCCGCCGCCGACACCGGCGCGCCGATCCTGGTGGTCAGCCAGTTCACCCTCTACGGGGACGCCCGCAAGGGTCGCCGTCCAAGCTGGACGGCGGCCGCCCCCGCCGAGGTGGCCGAACCACTGGTGACCGCCGTCGTCGACGCGCTGCGCCAGCGCAACGCCCCGGTGGAAACCGGCCGCTTCCGCGCCCACATGCTGGTGGAAAGCACCAACATAGGCCCCCGAACCCTCCTCCTGGACCTCTGACCCCAACCCCCGCCACCCTGGTTGATCATGAAGTTATTGCCCGCCGCCTCGGCGTGTCGTGGCAATAACCTCATGATCAACGGGCCGGAAGGGGGGCGCGGGGCACAAGGGGTTGGGGTCAGGAGAAGAGGCCTCGGCGGGACAGGGACTGGCGGAGCCAGCTGTCGAGTTCGGCGGTCCAGTCGGTGCGGTCGGCGGTGGCGTGGTCGACAGTGAACCGGCCGAAGGCGTCCCGCCCCTCGGTGAAGACGCCGCCGCGCTTGTCGACCTCCAGGACCACCTGCATCTGCTGCGCGTCGGCGATGAAGGTGACCTCCAACTGGTTGATCGAGCGGGCGTACTGGGGCGCCGGGCCGAACTCGATCTCCTGGTAGAAGGGCAACGTCTGTCGTACGCCGTAGATGTGCCCACGCTCCACATCGGCGCGGGCGAACCGGAAGCCCAGTCGCAGCAACGCGTCCAGCAGTCGCTCCTGCGCGGGCAGCGGGTGCACCGACACGGCGTCCAGGTCACCCTTGTCGACGGCGCGGGCGACCTCCAGCTCGGTACGCAGGCCCATCGTCATGCCGTGCAGGTGCTGCCCGTACAGCTCGGTGACCGGTGTCTCCCACGGCACGTCGAAGCGGAACGGGATGTCGTGGCGCTGCCCCGGCTCCAGCCGGAACGCGCCGGTGATCTGCTGGCGACGGAACTCCTGAGTGGTGTCGTAGTCGTTGTCGCCGCTCTCCACCTCGACCCGGGTGACCAGCCCGAGAGTCACGTGGTCGATGTCGACCTGGTGGTCGCCGCCGACCACCTGGATGCGGCCCTCCAGCTGGCCGCCCGGGCGGCAGTTCGGGTTGGCCAGCACCGTCTCCACCGATGGGCCGCCGACCCCCATCGCCTTCATGAGCCGCTTGAAGACCACGCCGTCCTCCATCTTTCGTCGTCGCCGACCCGAGCTGACCGGCCGTCCGCAACGTAGTCGGGGCGGGCAACCGCACACCGGGACGACACACCGCACCAGAGATCCGACCTGATTCCTGTCGGGTGCCCGATCGCCTCACTCCCGTTTTACGCCCCGACCGCCAAGCTGTGTGCACACCGGCACCACTGGGCCGGAGACACGGCACAGACGTGGAAACGGGGAGAGACAGAGATGGCCCTTCAGATGACGGAACACCGGATGCGCCCGGCCACCACGACCGACACCGACGGGACCTCCGAGGTCCTCACCGACCTGGACGCCACCGACGAGCGTGGCATCTCCACCGACCTGGTCCGGGCGTACCTCAACGGGATCGGCCGCACGAAGCTGCTGACCGCCGCGCAGGAGGTCGACCTGGCCCGTCGGATCGAGGCCGGCCTGTTCGCCGACGAGAAGCTCGCCACCTGCACCCCGGTTTCCGCGGAGCTGCGGGCCGACCTGGAGCTGATCGTCGCGGAGGGCCGGGCTGCGAAGGACCACCTGCTGGAGGCGAACCTGCGGCTGGTCGTCAGCATCGCCAAGCGCTACACCGGCCGTGGCATGGCCTTCCTCGACCTGATCCAGGAGGGCAACCTCGGTCTCATCCGGGCGGTGGAGAAGTTCGACTACGCCAAGGGTTACAAGTTCTCCACGTACGCGACGTGGTGGATCCGGCAGGCGATCACCCGCGCGATGGCCGACCAGGCCCGCACGATCCGCATCCCGGTGCACATGGTCGAGCAGGTCAACCGGATGGTCCGCGCCCGCCGCGAGCTGGCGGTGACGCTGGGCCGCGAGCCCACTGTCGCCGAGGTGGCCCGCGCCCTGGAGATCCCCGAGATCCAGGTCATCGAGCTGATCTCCTACGACCGGGAGCCGGTCAGCCTGGACCAGGCCGTCGGCGACGACGGTGAGAGCGCGCTCGGCGACTTCGTGGCCTCCGTGGACCCGCGCACCGAACCGGGTGACGCCGCCGCCCAGGGTGAGTTGCGCAACGAGGTGAGCATCGTGCTGGCCACCCTGTCCCAGCGGGAGCAGGCGGTCATCCGGCTCCGGTTCGGTCTCGACGACGGCCGGCAGCGCACGCTGGACGAGGTCGGTCGGGAGTTCGGTCTGTCCCGGGAGCGGATCCGGCAGATCGAGAAGGGGACGCTGCTGAAGCTGCGCGCGCCGGAGCGGGCCCAGCGCCTGGAGTCGTACGCCTGCTGACGCACCTGCTCATGGAAGGCCCTGGCGGTTCGCCGGGGCCTTCCATGCTGTCGGGGTGCTTGACCGGTGGCACCATCCACGGTAGAAACCATATGGTTATAAAACCAGGAGGTTATACGTGGTGGGCACCGAACTGCTGGACGCGACCTTCGCGGCGCTGGCCGACCCGACCCGACGGGCCATCCTCGCCCGTCTCGCGACCGGGGAGGCGACCGTGACAGAGCTGGCAGCACCCTTCGCGATGAGCCAACCGGCCATCTCCAAGCACCTCAAGGTGCTGGAACGCGCCGGCCTCGTCAGCCGGGGACGGGACGCCCAGCGCCGACCCTGCCGCCTGGAGGCCCGGCCGCTGCGGGAGGCGACAGCCTGGCTCGCCGACTACCGCGACTACTGGGCGGAGAGCTATCAGCGCCTCGACGCGCTGCTCGACGAACTCCAGGCCGTCGACCAGACCGACACCGCCCGTCGACACTCCCGACCGGACGGGTCGCGCGGGTGAGCAGCGTCGACGACCCGCTCGTCGTCCACACCCCGGGTGATCGGGAGATCGTGCTGAGCCGGCTGTTCGAGGCACCGGCACGCCTGGTGTTCGCCGCCTTCACCCGACCCGAGCTGCTGGTCCGGTGGTACGGCGCGCGCGGCTGGAGGCTGGTGGAGTGCGATGTCGACCTGCGGGTCGGCGGGCGGTGGCGGTTCGTGTCGCAGGGCCCGGAGGGCGCGCGGATGGTCCAGGCTGGGGTCTACCGGCAGATCGAGCCACCGCACCGGCTGGTCTGCACCGAGCTGTTCGACGACCAGTCCTACCCGGGCGAGACGCTGGTCGGCCACGAGTTCACCGAACTGGCCGGTCGGACGACGGTCACCACCACGCTGCGCTACGCCACCACGGAGGGGCGGGACGCCGTGCTGCGCTACCCGATGACCCGAGGGGTCGGGCAGAGCTACACGCGGCTCGCCGACCTGCTGCATTCCACAACGACGATACGAGGAGAGCAACCATGAACTGGACGCTGGAAGTGGTGATCGTGCCGGTCACCGACCTGGACCGGGCCAAGAAGTTCTACGTCGAGCAGCTCGGCTTCGTGGTGGACCACGACACCGTGATCGGCGACGAGGCGCGCATCATCCAGCTGACCCCGCCCGGCTCCGGCTGCTCGATCGTGATCGGCAAGGGCGCCGTCCCGGACATGCCACCCGGGTCGCTCAAGGGTCTGCAACTGGTGGTGCCCGACATCGAGCGGGCCCACGCGGAGCTGGTCGAACGTGGCGTGGAGGTCAGCGACGTCCAGGTGCTGGGTGCCAGCCCAAGCGCCACGCCGCACCCGTTGGACAATGTCGGCTTCGTCTTCTTCACCGACCCGGACGGCAACGCCTGGGCCGTCCAGCAGATCTCCAGCCGCGCCTGACCGCCCCCGTCACAGGCGGCGGGGGCCGGTGTCCGGGCGGGCAACCACACCGCCGACGCGCACCTGGGCGTGCAGGACCGAGATGCCGTCCGGGCGGGCGAGCACCGGGTTGAGGGTCAGCGACCGCACCCGGGGCTGCTCGTCGGCGAGCTGACCGACCCGCAACAGCAGGTCGGCCAGGGCCGCCCGGTCGACCGGCGCGGCGCCCCGGTGCCCCCGCAGCAACGGCGCAGCCCGGGGCTCGTCGACCAGCTCGGCCGCGTCCCGGTCGGTCAGCGGCACCGCCCGCCAGGCCCGGTCGCCCAGCAGCTCGGTGGCGACCCCGCCGAGGCCGAAGCCGACCACCGGCCCGAACGCCGGGTCCTCCACCAACTCCACCACGCAGGCCACACCGGGCGGCACCATCGGCTGGACCAGAACGTCCGCGCCGAAGGTCGCCGCCAGCTCGGCGTACGCCCGGCGGAGGGTCGGCTCGTCGGGCAGGTCGAGCCGGACCGCGCCGAGGTCGACCCGGTGCCGCAGCCCGGGATCCGCCGCCTTCAGCGCCACCGGGAACCCCAGCCGCGTCGCCGCGTCCACCGCCGCGCCGACCGAGTCGACGGGCACCGAGGCCACCACGTCGATGCCGTACGCGGCCAGCAGCGCCCCCGGGTCGGTGCCGTCGGCGCGGAGCGCGGCCTGCGCGGCGGCCCGGTCGATGCCGAGCAGCTCGGGTGCCACCCCGGGCGGGCGGCGCAGCCACTCGGCGTACCGGTGCACCCGGGCGAGCGCCCGCACCGCCTCCTCCACGCCCCCGTACGCGGGCACTCCCGGCGGCAGCCGGCCGACCAGGAACGTCGCCACTGTCGGTTTGCCCAGCGCGAGGGCGGCCGGCAGCGCGGCGGTCACGTCGGCGTCCACATCGGTCAGCTGCCCGGGCAGCGGCGGGGCGAAGACCACCACCAGGGCGTCCACCCCCTCGTCGGCGGCCGTCTCCGCGAGAGCGGCGGCGAACTCGGCGGCACCGGCGCTCGGCCCGACGTCGCGGGGATGACCGTCGGCCACCGTGAGGCCGTGCCCGACGCAGGCGGTGGCGGCCAGCCCGGTCAGGGCCGAGGAGTTGCCGACCACACCGACCCGTCCGCCGACCGGCAACGGCTGGTTGGCCAGCAGCACACCCACGTCGAGCAGCTCCGGCACGGTGTCCACCCGGATCACCCCGGACTGGGCGAAGAGCGCGGCCACCGCCACCTCGTCCGGGCCGGCGGTGTCTCCGACCCCGACCGGGCGGGCCGGCGAGGCGAGCGCGACGACCGGTTTGGCACGGCCGATCCGCCGGGCCAGCCGGGCGAACTTACGCGGGTTACCGAAGGTTTCCAGGTACAACATGATCACGTCGGTGCCGGCATCGTCCTGCCAGTACTGGAGGAGGTCGTTACCGGAGACGTCGGCCCGGTTGCCGGCCGAGACGAAGTTGGACAGCCCCAGACCGCGCCGGTCCGCCTCGGCGAGCAGTGCCACCCCGAACGCGCCGGACTGGCTGAAGATGCCCACCCGACCGGCCGGCGGCAGCGCCGGGGCGAGGGTGGCGTTGAGGCGTACCGTCGGGTCGGTGTTGGCCACGCCCAGGCAGTTCGGGCCGACCACCCGCATGCCGGCGGCGTGCGCCGCGCGGACCAGCGCCCGCTGCGTGGCCGCGCCCTCGGCGCCGGCCTCGGCGAAGCCGGCCGAGATGACCACCAGGCCGTGCACCCCCGCGGCGGCGGCGTCGGCGACCACAGCGGTCGCCGCCCCCGGCGGGACCGCCACCACCGCCAGGTCCACCGGCGTCCCGGCCTCAACCGCGGAGGGGTACGCGGGCAGCCCTGCCACGGTGGACGCGCTCGGATGCACCGGCACCACCACGCCGGTGAAACCGCCGTCGCGCAGGTGCCCGAGCACCGCGGCGCCGACGCCCTGACCGGTGGCGCTGGCGCCATAGACGGCGATGCCACGTGGGGCCAACAGCCGGGCGATGGAACGGGCCTCGGTGCGGTGTTCCCGGCCGCGCTGCACCTCCAGCGTGGCCTCGGTGGGCGCGATCGGGAAGCTCAGGTGCACCACACCGTCGGCGTACTCGCGCTGGACCTGGTAGCCGAAGTCGGCGAAGACGCGCAGCATCGTCCCGTTGGCCGGCAACACCTCGGCGACGAAGCTCATGATCCCGTTTCGCCGGGCCGCATCGGCCAGGTGCTCCATCAGCACCGAGCCGATGCCCCGGCCCTGGTAGGCGTCCTCCACGACGAAGGCCACCTCCGCCTCCGGGGCCTGCGGGCCGAGCCGCTCGTAACGGCCGACCGCGACGATCCGGTCGCCGGCCAGCACCACGAACGCCTCCCGGTCGCGGTGGTCGACGGTGACGAACCGGATCAGATCCCGTTCCGGGATGCGCGGGTACGGCGAGAAATACCGCAGATAGCGGGTGCGCTCGGAGAAGCGGCTGTGCATCGCCACGATGCCCGGCGCGTCGGACGGGTCGATCGGTCGCAACTGGACGGTGCTGCCGTCGCTGAGCAGCACGTCCACCGGTTGGCTCACGGTCGTCACCGGCGTGGCCCTCCCCTGGCCCGGCTCAGTCCCGCGGGTCGTACGGGTCGAGCCCGAGCAACGGGAAGACCGTCTTGCGGGTCGCGGCGATCGCCCGGTCCACCGCGTTGGGCTCGCCGGTCGGCTGCCAAGGCTCGAACGACGGGTCCGCGTCGTCGGTCATCCGCAACGGCACCTCCCGGCCCAGACGACGGGAGGCGACCAGCTCCCGCCAGGCGAGCGGGGTGAGCGTGGCCGGGGCGATCGGGTCACCGGTGGCCACGGCCAGCAGGTGACTCCACGCCCGGGGCACCACCTCGACCAGGGCGTACCCACCACCGCCGGTGGCCACCCACCGACCGTCGCACAGCTCGTCGGCGAGTGCCCGCATCGCCAGGTAGGTGGCCCGTTGGCCGTCCACCGTCAGGTTGAGGTCGGCGAGCGGGTCCAGTCGGTGCCCGTCGGCGCCACACTGGCTGACCAGCACCTGCGGCCGGAACGCGCGCAGCACCGACGGCACGATGGCGTGGAACGCCCGCTGCCAGGCGCTGTCCTCGACACCCGGCGGCAGCGGCATGTTGACCGCGCTGCCCTGCGCGCCCGGCCCACCCGTCTCGTCCGGGAAGCCCGTGCCGGGAAAGAGCGCCAGCGGGGTCTCGTGCAGGCTGATCGTGAGCACCCGGGGGTCGTTCCAGAAGATCTGCTGCACACCGTCGCCGTGGTGCACGTCGACATCCACGTACGCGACCCGCTCGGCGCCCAGGTCGAGCAGCCGGGCGATGGCCACCGCAGGGTCGTTGTAGACGCAGAAGCCGGAGGCTCGGGCGGGCATCGCGTGGTGCAGGCCACCGGCCACGTTCACCGCCCGCCGTGCGTCACCGCGCCAGACCGCCTCGGCGGCAGCCATCGTCGCACCGGCGATCAGCGCGCTGGACTCGTGCATCCCCTCGAAGACCGGGTTGTCGGACGTGCCCAGCCCGTACCCGGCGAAGAGCGGATCGCGCGGCGCGGCACGCACGGCGGCCAGGTAGGCCGGGTCGTGCACCCGGGTCAGCGCGGCGTCGTCGGCGGGCTCCGGCTTGACCACGCGCACCCCGGGGCGATCCAGGACGCCCAGCTCGCGGGCGAGCGCGATGGTCAACTCCACCCGGACCGGGTCGAGCGGATGGTCACCCATGTCGTAGGCGAGCAGCGACTCGTCCCACACCACCACAGTGTCGTCGGACATGAGCCCATCGTCGCACGAGGACCTTCGTCGGCCCACCGCACGCGCTGGTCAGCGGTCGGAAGTCGGCCCGGAGGCGACCGGCCGGGTCGGATCGGCCACCCAGTTGCTCCACGAACCGACGTAGAGCGCGGCGTCCGTGCGACCGGCCAGGTGCAGCGCGAGCACGGCCTGCGCGGCGGTCACCCCGGAGCCGCAGTACGCCCCGACAGCCCGCGCCCCGGTGACTCCGGCGGCGGCGAACCGCTCGCTCAGCACATCGGCGGCCGGGAAGCGCCCGTCCGGGCCGACGTACTCCCCGGCGGGCAGGTTCGCCGCTCCCGGCACGTGCCCGGCGACCGGGTCGATCGGCTCGACCTCGCCCCGGTAACGGGGTGCCGCCCGCACGTCGAGCAGCACCGCGTCGTCCGCGGCGGCCAGTTCGGCGGCCTGCCCCGCGTCGAGCACCGGAAGATCACCGGGACGCACGACGATGTCGCCGGAGGTCGGGGCTGGCGCGTCGGTGGAGACCGGCAGGCCGGCGGCGACCCAGGCCGGGAAGCCACCGTGCAGCAGGCGCACCGGCCGGTGCCCCGCCCAGCGCAACGTCCACCAGGCCCGGGCGGCAGCCAGGCCGTCGCCACCGTCGTACACCACAACGGGGTGACCGGCGCGGACGCCGACGGCGCGCAACGCGGCCTGCAACGCGGCCGGGTCGGGCAGTGGGTGCCGACCGCCGACGCCGGGCGGCCCGCAGAGCGCGGTGTCCAGGTCGACGAAGACCGCGCCGGGCAGGTGACCGGCGAGGTAGTCGTCGTGGCCGGGCGGGCCGATGAGCCACCAGCGGACGTCGAGCAGGGTGGGCGGATCGGCGTCGTCGAGCTCGGCGGCGAGCCGATCGACCTCGACCAGCGGCTCCTGGGTACCGGACATGGCGACCATCCAACACCATTCGTGCCGAGGGCTCACGGTTCGGCGGCGGCCGGCGGGCCAACACCCGAGGTAGCATCGTGCATCGGAGGGCCGCTGACCTTATGAAGTCTCACGACCTGGTCGATACGACCGAAATGTATTTGCGCACCATCCTTGAGCTGGAAGAGGAGGGGGTGCCGCCGCTGCGTGCCCGGATCGCCGAACGGCTGCAGCAGAGTGGCCCCACCGTGAGCCAGACCGTCGCCCGGATGGAGCGCGACGGCCTGCTCACCGTCGAGGGAGACCGGCACCTGACGCTCACCGCCCAGGGTCGCGGCAGCGCCGTGTCGGTGATGCGCAAGCACCGCCTGGCCGAGCTGCTGCTGGTCAACGTCATCGGGATGCCCTACGAGGAGGCCCACGAGGAGGCCTGCCGCTGGGAGCACGTGATGAGCGACGCGGTGGAGAAGCGGGTGTACGACCTGCTCAACCGGCCGACCCGCTCCCCGTACGGCAACCCCATCCCAGGGCTGCAGGAGCTGGGCTCGCCGGCCGCGGAGGCCACCGAGGCCGCCGAGGGTGAGCGCAACCTGGCCTTCCCCGGTCTTTCCGGGTCGGTCGTGGTGCGCCGGATCTGCGAGAGCGTGCAGAAGGACGCCGACGTGCTGCGCCAGCTGCACGCCGCCGGTGTCGACCCGGGCGCCACGGTGACCGTGGCACAGGAGCGCGACGGCGTCTCGATCGACCGCTCCGGGGACCGGGTGCGGCTGCCCCGCGAGGTCGCCTCCCGGGTTTTCGTCGCCGCCAGCTGAGTCGCCGTCAACTGATCAACCGGACACCCGGGCGTCACAACGCCCGGGTGTCCACCTTTTTCGCCAGCGCGGCCAGGCCACCGGTCAGCTTCTCCGCCGCCGAGCGCTCGCCGCCACGGGCCGCAGTCCAACTCACCGTGGCCAACCGTCCGTCGGCGGCCAGCCAGCCCACCTCGGCGACCGGCCCATGCCCGCTCGCCGCAGCGGTCGTCCGCCGGTACGCCTGCTGGCCCAGCCCGGTGACCTTCGCCGCCTTGTCGGGCACCACATCCGCGGCGAAGGTGGCCTTGTCGATCCTGGTCTCGGACACACTCAGTGTCAGCTCCGGCAGCGTCGCGCTCCTGGCCCGCACCACACAGGTGTGCGTGTCGCCCTGTTCGCTGGCCGCCGCCACGTCGAAGCGCACCTTGACCAGTTGCTCGATCACCGCGAAGTCCAGCAGCCGGCAGGCCCCACCCGAGGAGGCCGCCGCCACGTCCACGGCGATCGGCACCGGCGGCGGCACCGCCACCGGCTCGGCCTCGGCAGCACAGCCGCTCACCAGCAGCCGCGCCACCCCGGCGACCACGATCCGCCCGCGCACGTTCCACCCTCTCGCCGACCGACGGCGGGAGGCGCCCGCCAGGTGTCCGTCGGACACCGTACGGGGTGTCGGTGTCGGGCGGAAGCCCTCTTCCCGCGGGCTGCCCGCGCCTATCCGGACTGTGGATCATCCACGTACGGGCAGTGCCGGCAACCGCGTCCACAGCACGTGCCACGGCGGGCCAGGAAGCCGGCGCTGAGCACGAACAACCCGCTCTGCGGATCGAGATAGCCGGCCTCCCCGGCGGCGAGCGCGGCGTCGTGCGCGGCGAGGATCCGGGCCCGGTCAGGGTGCTCCGGCGACAGCCGGGACGGGTGCGGCTCGGTGAGCGGCCGGTCGGCCAGGGGTCGTCGCTCTCCGCTCACCGAGGCAGTCTAGGTAAGCGCACGTCCCAACCGCCCTGGGAGGGTGTACCCATGGCCACCTTCGCCGCGTCCGACGGCACCACACTCGCGTACCGGAGCATCGGCGCGGGCGACCCGCTGGTCTGTCTGCCGGGCGGGCCGATGCGGGACTCGGCGTACCTCGGTGATCTCGGCGGTCTGGGCGCGCACCGGACGCTGGTCGTCCTCGACCTGCGGGGCACCGGTCGGTCGGCCGTACCGGCGGACGTCTCCACCTACCGTTGCGACCAGATGGTCGACGACGTCGAGGCGCTGCGCCGACACCTGGGCCTCGACCGGTGTGACGTGCTCGCGCACTCCGCCGGCGCCAACCTGGCCCTGGGGTACGCGACCCGCCATCCCGAGCGGATCGGCCGGCTCGCGCTGATCACACCGAGCACGCGGGCTCTCGGACTGGAGGCGACCGCCACGCTGCGCCGGGAGGTCACCCGGGTCCGAGCCGGCGAGCCGTGGTACCCGGCGGCAGCGGCGGCGTTGGACTCGATGGTGGCCGGTCGGGCGACCGCGGATGCCTGGCAGGCGATCGCACCGTTCTTCTACGGCCGGTGGGACGCCACCGCCCGCGCGCACCAGGCGGCGGAGAGGGGCCAGCGCAACCAGGACGCGGCCCGGGTCTTCGGCGCCGAGGGCGCCTTCGATCCGCCGGCGACCCGCGCCGCGCTCGCCGCACACCGGGGCCCGGTGCTGCTGCTGGCCGGTGAGGTCGACCTCGGCGCCCCGCCCGGCCTGGTCGCCCAACTCGCGGAGCTGGCACCGGGCGCCGAACTGGTCGTGCAACCGGGCGCGGGGCACTACCCGTGGCTTGACGACGCCGACAGGTTCACTGCCACGGTCTCGACGTTCCTGCGCTCTCAGCCCCGGTAGTCGTTCTGGTGGATGCCACCCTGCGAGGGCGCGCCGTACGAGCCCGGGAACTCGCGCACCGGCCCGAGGTGCAGTACCGCTGTCGGGGCGTCGGTCATGCTCCCACCGGCCGGCGCCAACAGCTGGGTCGTCGAGGGAACACCGGACTCCGCGACAGCGTCCGGTGTGTTCCTCAGGCGCATCACCACCAGTGCGAGCGCGCCCACGCCCGCGGCGACCAGCAGGCCACCCAGGAGCAGGAAAGGCAACGAACTGCTTCCCTCCTCGCTGACCGCCTTGAGGGTGGGCAGCGCAGCAGCGGGGGTGTCCTCGCCCACCTCCTCCGCGGCGAGAGGGCTTGCCTCCACGGCGGGCGACGCCGACGTCCTGGTGGGCGCTGCCACCGCCGAGAGGGTCAGCCCCACTGTCGCGACGTCACCGGCAGTGCCTCGTACGGTCGTGCGAGCGGTGCCGTAGCCGTCCATGGTCGCGCGGACGGTGATGGTGCCCTCGGCGATCGGCTTGCCGTCGCTCGACGTGATCGAGAACTGGCCGCTGCGGCTGCTGGTCGTCCGGTATTCGTGCCCGGCGCTGTCCGTGACGGTCAGGTTCACGCCGCCGATTGCCTTTCCGCTGGCGTCGCGGACCCGGCCGGAGACACTTTTCACCCCGGCTGCCGGCTTGTCCCCGCCGGATGGCGACGCACCCGGGCCATGGACGTAGACCGTCCTGTGGTCATAGCTGTTCTGCCCGGCAAGCCGCACGGCGACCGAGATGTTGAGGCCGGTGATCTCATTCGGACGAGCCGCGGGGGCGACGAGCGTCGTGTCGAAGGTCTGGCTCCGGCCGGGTCCCAGCTTCGGCTCTGCCCGGCATCCGGAGGTGCACCGCAGGCCGCCGCCGACCACCACGATGGCCGTTTCGGCCCTGCTGCCGGTGTTGGTGACGCTGAACCGCACGCGCACCGTCTCGTTGGGCTTCACGTTCTCCGCCGACACGCTCAGGATCCGGACGGGCTGCGGGGCGGCCGTCGCAGGCGCCGCCGACACCGCGAACGTCCCCCCGATCAGCGTGATCAATGCGGCCGCCCGGGTCCATCGGACACATAAGCGCGTCGTCACTTCCAACCACCTTCAGCAAGAGCAGGCAACACCGGTCGATGGCACCGCGGGCCACTATGCCCTGTCCGGGACGGGTTGCGCGACCCACCGCCGACGTCTGGCCGGAGGACACGACAATGCCGGGGACGGGTCTGAGCGAGTCGAATGCGCCTGTCGCCGGTGTCGGGTTGAGTCTCCAGCGGGGGGAGACAGCAGGGTGGGGACATGAACGGGAAACCGCCGTACACGATCGGCGACCTGGCCGGGCGGACCGGCCTGAGCGTCAAGACGATCCGGTACTACGCCGACCGGGGAATCGTGCCGCCCACCGACCGGAGCCCCGCCGGCTACCGCCTGTTCGACGCCGAGGCGGTTGCCCGACTGGAACTGGTCCGCACCCTGCGCGAGCTGGGCGTGGACCTGGCCACCGTTCGCCGCGTGGTGAACCGCGAGGTGACCCTGCCCGAGGTGGCCGCCGCGCACGCCGAGGCGTTGGCGGTGCAGATCCGGGTGCTGCGGCTGCGCCAGGCGGTGCTCACCGTCGCGGCGAGGCGCGGGGCAGGCCCGGCGGAGGTGGACGACCTGCACCGCCTGGCCCAGCTCACCACGCGCGAGCGGGGGCACCTGGTGGGCGACTTCCTGAACACCGTCTTCGCTGGTCTACGCGACCAGCCCACCTCGCCCGGTGTCGTCGTGTCGATGACACCGAGCCTGCCCGACGAGCCCAGCACCGAGCAGGTCGAGGCGTGGCTGGAGCTGGCCGAGCTGTGCCAGGACGCCAGTTTCCAGGCGAGCATGCGACGGTTGGCGCGCCAGCACGCCGCCGACCACGACGTCCCGGGACTGCCCCGCCCGGACGCCGTCGCGGTGGTTCGGGACGCGGTGGCCCCCGCCCTGGCGGCCAGTCTCGATCCGACCGCTCCCGAGGCGGATGCCGTGGTCGCGAGGGTCATCGACCGGTACGCGCGTCTGCGGGGCCGCCCGGACGACGCCGACCTGCGCCAGCGGCTGCTCGACCGACTGACCGTGGCGAACGATCCTCGCCGGGACCGCTATGTCGACCTGCTGTCGGTGCTCAACGGCTGGTCGACCGGCGACGCGGTCGCCCCGGCGGCGGAGTGGTTCATCCAGGCCCTACGCGCCCGGATGCCCGAACCGGCCCGCTGAGCCGACTCACGGCGTCACCCGAACCAGGTCATCGCCTGGCCGTGGCCCCGGGCCCAGGCCAACGGCCTGCCATCCAACGCGAGGACGTTGTGCATGGCATCGTCCGGCGGGTCGGGCAGCCCGTCGTGCCGCAGCACCTCCGGTGCCTCGTTCGCGATCCAGTGACCGGGCAGCTCACGGACCAGCCGGACGAACTCCTCCCGGCGCGGCGGCGGCACCTGGTAGAGCACTGACGTGTGAAAGACCACCAGCGTCGCGTCGGCCGGTGCCCGGGCGGCCAACGCCGGCAGGTCGTCCACCAGATCGCCGCGAACCAGCAGCGGCGGGTCGGCCGCGGCGACCGCCGCAGCGGCGCGCAGCCGGGCCCGCCGGTGCGCGTGCTCCGGCCAGATCAACGCGTCCAACCAGGACACGTCGCCGGGGTCGGTCACGTCGAGAGGGTTGAGGTCCAGGCCGGCCCGCCACACCACCTGGGGTACGCGGGTCGGCGGCACCAGACCGCTGGCCGCGCACTCCAGGACCGGCTCGCCGGAGCCGACCTGGTGCTTGCCGTAGCGGTACGCGTACCGGTCGGGGTAGAGGCAGAGCCCGGCGGACGCGCCGACCTCCAGCAGGGCGAGGGGCTGCGGCAGCGCGGCGAGCACCGGCAGCAGGACCGCACACCGGCCGCTCTCGTTCGTCTGGGTGGCCCGGGTGAGCAGCTCCGCCTTGACGGCGGGCCAGTGCGTCACCGTGAAGTCGTGAAAGGCGGCCGGGTCGTCGACCGGGCCGCCGAGCCAGCGGACGACGCTGAACAACAGGTTGGGCTGCCGCTTGGCCGGCGGAAGCGCATCCAGCAGGGCGAGCAGGGCATCATCGTCGGCGACGGCGTGCGACAGACGCTCGTAGGTGGGCGACACCCCGCGCGCCTCACGCCTGCCGAACTCCGCGTACGCCTCGGCGGTCGTCATGCCCTCATCGTCGCAGCCCGTTCCTCGGTAATTCAGCTCGTGCTCGCCTCGTCGCTGGACACCGCCGATTCCGTCGCCGACGCGTTGCGTGGGTACGAGGCGCGGCGACGCCCGCGTACCGACTGGGTGCTCAGCCAGACCCACCGCCGGGACAAGGCCACCGGACTCCCGCCGGTGCTGCGCGACCTGGTGATGCGCCGCCTCGGCGAGCAGATGTTCCGGTCGAACTACGGCCCGCTGTTCGCCCAGCCCTGACGCCGCTCACTGCCGCACGGCCTCTCATGCCGCCGTGGGGACGGGAACCACAAGCACTTGGCCATCGAGGGTGCCGACCGCCACGCGACCATCACCTACCCGCGCCAGCGAGAGCGGTACGACAGGGTGACCTGCAACCCGTAGTTCCTGCCGAACGTGCACAGCGCCGTCCTCGGCCCTCAGGACGATCAGCTCTCCGGAGTTGAGCACGACATAGACGAAGGTGTCGTCGGCGTCCAGGGCGGTGGCCTTTCGGTCGGCGGTCAAGATCCACTGCAGCTCACCGGTCGGATACCGGCGGCGGACCACGAAGGCGTTTCCCGGCAGCAGCCCCGCGCGGTCGTGAACCGCACCGCTGTGTACGAGCGTCGGCCCGGCCGCGTCGTCCAGGTACACACCGCTGCCGCCGAACAGGTGGCCGCCTCGCGACGCATCCCATTCGAGCGGGAAGAGTTGCCGGACCCGTCCCGTCGGCACGTCGACGGCGACCACCCATTTGTCGCGCCCGGGCTCGCCCCGCCGGCCCTGAAGAAACAGCAGATCCGGGGCGTACCGGATGTCGAAGAAGTGATTGAAAAGGTCGTACGAGCCGAGTTGGATGGTGGCCGCAGCGTCAGCGGGCGGCCCGAAGGTGACTTCTCCGGCTGTTCTGCTGCGCCTGTCATGGTCGGTGTCGCGAAGCGCCCACGAGCCATCGGTCCTGCCAACGAGGAGTGCGGGATTGGACGATTCGTGGGTCTTGCGGACCGTGCCGTCGTCCAGATCGATCTCCAGCACGACGCTCGGGTCCTGGGCCCACCGCCCACCCTCGTACCGGCTCGGCACCTGAGTCAACACCAGGGCTGTCCGATCGCCCGGCAGCACCCGGATCTGATAACCCGTGCCATCGGTCGGTACCTGCCAGAGCAACTCCCCAGATGCCCCCGACCAACATTCAAGACCGACACCCTCCAGTGCGGTGAGGATCCGGCCGTCCGCGAGCGCCTCGACCGCCCACACGCCCCGTCTCACGGCCCACACCTGGCCGTGTTGGCGGCAGAGTTGCGAGACGGTGGCGACTGCCACAGCCGTATCGATCGAAGGTTCGTCCGGGACTGGTTGTTCGCCGTAGGGCATTCGCAGCATGCCTACGACGGCTCGGTCCCAGTCATCGCGGCTGATCGAGCACGCCAGGGAGGTCGTGCCGAACCGCTCCTCGTCCGGGTCACACGGAATGGCAAGCACCAGGTCGAGCGTCTGCGGGCTTCGCCACGTGATCCGTCGCACCTGGCGGGGATGGCCCAGCAACGAGACGGCGATACCGGTCGTCAGGTCCAGCAGGAGCAGCTCGCCCTTGTAGGACCACCCGCCGTCGTAGGAGCCGGTGCCGATCGCCACCAGGGGCAGAGTTGGATGAAAGGCGATGCTGTGGACCGGCCAGCGAGCGGTTACTTGATGGACGCAGGTGAGGTCGTCGGTCCGGTAGACCGCCAGCGGATGCGGCCCGGAGCCGCGACCAATGTCGCGGCCGTGCCATTGGGTCCGGCCAAGATCGCCACCGACCGCGATCAGATCACCGTTGGGGGAGTTGGCGGTGACGCGGGGCTGGCCGATCTCACGGAAGGGCCCGGCACCCAGCACGCGGGTTTCGGAGCGCTTCACCGGTTGGCGGCAGGTTCGATTCTCTCGATCATGTTGGCATCCTGCAGTGCCTGGCATTCGAGGGCAAGACAATTCCCGTTAGGTGCTGGGACGGCTTCCACCACCCTCGACCACATCGCGGTTCATTGGGGCGGCTTCCTGCGCCGGGAGATCTCCTCCAAGTGCTGGCGTTGGATCGGGTGGGATCCACTTGTGCGAGTTGTCGCTGTAGTGGAACCGCTCGCCGCCCCGCCGGATGAGACAAACCGGACCCAGCCCAGGAAGCGCCGGTGCAGCAGCCCGGCGGGCACCCAGGTCAGGTCCTCGGCAGCCCAGACCAGGTAGGACCCCATGTAGATACCCAACGACACGGGCGCACCTTCAAACTCGGCGCGCAGCTCGGTGCGCCGGGTCCGGCAGGGCCAGGGCGCATCGCAGCCGCCGCAGGTCCACACCGGAAGGGACGCGGACGAGGTGGACGAGTGGGCCAAGCACAACCGTCCGCCACGCCCGACCGAGGGCGACGAAGAGCGCTAGCGGGCCAGCAGACAACACCATGACGAGAGTGATGCCTGTGAGTCATCAAAATGACTCACAGGCATCAGCGTCAACGACAACATGCCCTCGGCGCGAACCTTCATGGACCTGGAAAGGGCGCTGCCCCGGCCTCCCATGAGGGAAGCCGGGGCAGCGCCGCTTTTCGCGTACGTCAGCTGCAGCCGCTGGTGGAGCCGCAGCCCTCGCAGACGTAGCAGCTGCCGGCCGGGCGCATCTTCGTGCCGCAGGTGAAGCAGAGCGGCGCGTCGGCGGCCTTGCCGATCACGGCCTCCAGCAGTTCGGTGCTGGAACCCACGCTCGGCGCCGGCTTGGCGGCGGCCACGTCGGCCATCTCCTGGGCCGGCTGCGCGACCGCCTCCGACTTGGCCGGGGCCTCCACGGGCGCCGAGGACGCCATCGCGGTGAGCTCGGCACCGGTGACGCCGGCGGCCTCCGCGTCGGCCTCGGCCCGCAGTTGGGCGGCCCGCTCCGAAGCGGTGAAGATGCCCAACTCGGCGCGGCGCTCGTAGGGCAGGAAGTCCAGCGCCAGGCGACGGAAGATGTAGTCCATCACCGAGGCCGCCATCCGCACGTCCGGGTCGTCGGTCATGCCGGCCGGCTCGAAGCGCATGTTGGTGAACTTGCTGACGAACGTCTCCAGCGGCACGCCGTACTGCAGACCGATGCTGATGGCCACCGAGAAGGCGTCCATCACCCCGGCCAGGGTCGAGCCCTGCTTGGACATCTTGAGGAAGACCTCGCCGAGGCCGTCATCCGGGTAGGACGACGCGGTGAGGTAGCCCTCGGCGCCTCCGACGGAGAAGCTGACCGTCTCGGACGGGCGCTTCTTCGGCAGGCGCTTACGCACCGGCCGGTACTCGATGACCTTCTCCACCGCGACCGGCGCGGCCTCGACGGCGGCCGGCTCGGTGGCCTTGTTGGACTTCGCGACCGAGAGCGGCTGACCGACCTTGCAGTTGTCCCGGTAGATCGCCAGCGCCTTGAGGCCGAGCTTCCAGCCCTCGAAGTAGATCTTCTCGACGTCCTCGACGGTGGCCGCCTCCGGCATGTTGACCGTCTTGGAGATGGCGCCGGAGACGAACGGCTGGATGGCCGCCATCATCCGCACGTGACCCATCGGGGCGATCGTCCGCTCCCCCATGGCGCAGTCGAAGACCGGGTAGTGCTCCGGCTTGAGGCCGGGGGCGTCCACCACGTGGCCGTGGTCGGCGATGTGCTCGACGATCGCCTCGACCTGCTCCTCGGGGTAGCCGAGGCTGCGCAGGGCGCGCGGAACCGTCTGGTTGACGATCTGCATCGAGCCGCCGCCGACCAGCTTCTTGAACTTGACCAGCGCCAGGTCCGGCTCAACGCCGGTCGTGTCGCAGTCCATCATGAAGCCGATCGTGCCGGTCGGGGCAAGGACGCTCGCCTGGGCGTTGCGCCAGCCGAACTTGTCGCCGATCTTGTTGCCCTGGGTCCACTGCCTGGTCGCCTCACGGACGATCGCGGTGGCCACCGGGCTGGTCGGCTTGATCTCGTCGTTGGCCGCGGCGTGCTTGCGCATGACCCGCTTGTGCGGCTCGGCGTTGCGGGCGTAGCCGTCGTACGGGCCGACGACGCCGGCCAGCTCGGCGGAGCGGCGGTAGGCGGTGCCGGTCATCAGCGACGTGATCGACGCGGCGACCGAGCGGCCCTGGTCCGAGTCGTACGGCAGGCCGGTTGCCATCAGCAGGGCGCCGAGGTTGGCGTAGCCGATGCCGAGCTGCCGGTAGGCGCGGGAGGTCTCACCGATCTTCTCGGTCGGGAAGTCCGCGAAGCAGATCGAGATGTCCATCGCGGTGATGACGAACTCGACGGACTTGACGAACTTCTCCACCTCGAAGCCACCGTCGGCGCGGAGGAACTTCATCAGGTTGAGTGAGGCCAGGTTGCACGAGGAGTTGTCCAGGTGCAGGTACTCCGAGCACGGGTTCGACGCGGTGATCCGCCCGGTCTCCGGGCAGGTGTGCCAGTCGTTGATCGTGTCGTCGTACTGCAGGCCCGGGTCGGCGCACTCCCAGGCGGCCTGGGAGATGGTGCGGAACAGCTTCTTGGCGTCGACGGTGTCGATCACCGAGCCGTCCAGCCGACCGCGCAGGTCGAAGCCGCCGCCGTTCTCCACCGCCGACATGAACTCGTCGGAGACCCGGACCGAGTTGTTGGCGTTCTGGTACTGCACGCTGACGATGTCGGAGCCGCCGAGGTCCATGTCGAACCCGGCGTCGCGCAGGGCGCGGATCTTGTGCTCCTCGCGCGCCTTCGTGACCACGAACTCCTCGATGTCCGGGTGGTCCACGTCGAGGATGACCATCTTGGCCGCCCGGCGGGTCGCGCCGCCGGACTTGATGGTGCCGGCGGAGGCGTCGGCGCCCCGCATGAAGCTGACCGGGCCCGAGGCGGTGCCGCCGGAGGAGAGCAGCTCACGCGACGAGCGGATCCGCGACAGGTTGACCCCGGAGCCGGAGCCGCCCTTGAAGATCAGCCCTTCCTCCTTGTACCAGTCGAGGATCGAGTCCATCGAGTCGTCGACGGCCAGGATGAAACAGGCGCTGACCTGCTGCGGCGACGGCGTGCCGACGTTGAACCAGACCGGCGAGTTGAAGCTGAACACCTGGTGCAGCAGCATCCAGGTCAGCTCGTGGTCGAAGATCTCGGCGTCGGCCGGGCTGGCGAAGTAGCCGTACTCCTCGCCCGCGGTGCGGTAGGTGGTGACCACCCGGTCGATCAGCTGCTTGAGCGACCACTCCCGCTCCGGGGTCCCCACCGCGCCCCGGAAGTACTTGGTAGTCACGATGTTGGCCGCGTTGACGCTCCACGACTGCGGGAACTCGACCCCCCGTTGCTCGAAGTTGATCGAGCCGTCCCGCCAGTTGGTCATCACGACGTCGCGGCGCTCCCAGGTGACCTCGTCGTACGGGTGGACCCCCTCGGTCGTCCACACCCGCTCGATCTTCAGCCCCGCGCCTGCCTTGTTTCGTGAACGGCTAGTTGTCACGCCGTCGCCCCCCTCGTCTGCGCGGTCACCCACCGCGCGTCCCAATCTCTTTGAAAAACTGTGAAGATTCAGCTGGTACGGCCGGCGGCCTCAACCGCATCGGCCCTGCCCTGCCCCCGGGCGCGCGCCGCGGCCCGCAACGTCTCGATCTCGCGCTCGAAGTCGGCGAGTGATTCGAAGGAGCGGTAGACGCTGGCGAACCGCAGGTAGGCGATCTCGTCCAGGTCGCGCAGTGGGCCCAGGATCGCCAGGCCCACATCGTGGCTGGGGATCTCGGCGGCCCCCTTGGCCCGGACCGTCTCCTCCACCCGCTGCGCGAGCAGCGCGAGTGAGTCGTCGTCCACCGGCCGGCCCTGGCACGCCTTGCGCACCCCGCCGATGATCTTCGTACGACTGAACGGCTCGGTCACCCCGCTGCGCTTGACGACAGCGAGGACCGCCTCCTCGACGGTGGTGAACCGCTTGCCGCATTCCGGGCAGGAACGCCGCCGTCGGATGAGCTGGCCGTCGTCGGCCTCTCGCGAGTCGACCACCCGGGAGTCAGCGTGCCGGCAGTACGGACACCGCATCGCCCACCTCCTAAAAATGATCAACTGCGCCCATACCGGACACACCCGGGCACGACTCACCACGGCGGTGCCACCCTCGGAGGGCGCCCGCCGTGATCGACGTTACGGGAGTGCGGTCGGTAGTCGGACCCAACCTGTGGGCTACTTACGCCCGTGTCACTACTACATCTAGGGGTTGACCGTATGTCGCTGGGGAAGCCGGGTCAAGTTGACCGGCGTGTCCGGCGCGTCACGGACCATCCGGTCATCCGCGACCATCGGCACGCCCGAAGACCCAACGCGAACAGCCCGCCCGGGTTACCGGCCAGCGGGCCAGAGTGACCCGGAAAACGGCCGACGATCGAACACCAGTGCTACCTGACGTACCATTTATCAGAACATCCGTACGACCGGAGCGCTTTTTCACCCCGACACGCCGGTGAGAGGTCGTACAGATGTTTGAAAATGACCGATCTCACCTATACGGTCATGAACAACGTGGCACACCGCACGCACCACGAGCCGACGAGGCACCCAGCGCCGACCAGGGAGGACGGACGTGACCGAGGACCGGGCCAGCCGGCCGAAGAGCCCGCAGCAGATCACCGAGGCGGGCCCGCCGGCCACCACCCGACGCCGCAGCGCCGCGCGCAGCCGGACGGGTCAGCCCGCCGTGCGCCAGGTCACCCCGGTGGTCAGCGCCTTCCCCGACCCGGCGACGATCGACCTGACCGCTCGCCAGCGTCGCATCCTGGAGTTCATCCGCACCTGGGTCGAGCGGCACGGCTACCCGCCGAGCGTCCGCGAGATCGGCGAGGCCGTCGGCCTGGTGTCGCCGTCCAGCGTGGCCTACCAGCTCAAGGAGCTGGAGAAGAAGGGCTTCCTGCGCCGCGACCCGAACCGGCCGCGCGCGGTGGACGTTCGTGCTCCCAGCGAGGCCATCGACGACGAGCTGTCCCGGGCGCAGCGGCCGACCCCGGCGTACGTGCCGATGCTCGGTCGGATCGCCGCCGGTGGGCCGATCCTCGCCGAGCAGGCCGTGGAGGACATCTTCCCCCTCCCCCGCGAGCTGGTGGGCGAGGGCGAAGTCTTCATGCTCCAGGTCAAGGGCGACTCGATGCTCGACGCGGCGATCTGCGACGGCGACTGGGTCGTCGTCCGGCAGCAGCCGACCGCCGACTCCGGCGAGATCGTGGCCGCCATGCTTGACGGCGAGGCGACCGTGAAGACCTACCGACGGCGCGACGGGCACGTCTGGCTGATGCCGCAGAACCCGGCCTTCGACCCGATCCCCGGTGACGATGCCACCATCATGGGCCGGGTCGTGGCGGTGCTGCGCCGAATCTGACCGGCCGGCGGGTGGGTGCCCACGGCGCCCACCCACGCCCGCTGTTCAGAAGCGCGGCCCACCCATGCCTGCTGTTCAGGCGCGCGGCCTACCCGCGTTGGTTGTTCAGGGGCGCGTGAGCGCGGCGACGCTCATCAGTAGCGGTCGCCCCGATAGCCGCGGCCGCCCCCGGGATACTGCCCGTACGGATCGACGGGACCGTCGTCGTCACGCCGGCGGGCGGGCCGCTGGCCCCGCTGGTCAGGTTCCTGCCCACCGCGCCGGGGCGGCTCCGCCCGACCGGCGCCGGGCTGGCCGCCGCCATCGCCGTACACACCGCCGCCAGGACGACCGCCCCCACGCTGCGGACGACCGCCAGCACCCTGCGGGCGACCGCTACCAGCAGCCGGGGGGCGACCGCCACCACTGGCCGGAGGGCGACCGCCACCACTGACCGGAGGGCGACCGCCACCAGCAGCCGGGGGGCGACCGCCACCACTGACCGGGGGACGACCTCCGCCGGCTGGGGGACGACCTCCGCCGTACACACCGCTGCCGGCGTCCGGCCGTGGCGTGCCGTAGCCACCGTCGGCCGGGCGACCACCGCCGCCGTACACCGCACCACCCGCCGGGGCCGGGCCGCCGCGACCCGCGGCGCCGCCGTAGACCGCGCCACCCGCTGGCGCGCCACCACCGTAGACACCGCTCTTCCGGCCGGTGGGCCCCGCGGGCCCGTCGGCGGCACGACCGGCACGTGGGCCTGCCGGCTCACCATCCGGGTCCGGCGAGTCGGGCCCGTCGGCGGCCGGCGGCCGTCGGCGCGCCCGGACGATGCCGAGGATCCCGGCGCCGACCAACAGGAGGCCGATCAACCCGACGGCGCCGACCAGGTAGGTGATGTCGTCGAGGCTCAGACCGTCGGTCCACGACTTCGCCGCGGCCGGCTTGGCACCGCCGGCCGCTGCGAGTGGCACCGCTGTCGAGGTGGACGGTGTGTAGCTGAGGATGTCGAGGGGCTCGTCCTCGGCGAAGCGGGCCGCGTCGGAGACGGTCAGGAACGACTTCCCGTCCGGCGTGTAGCTGATGGCCTCGCCGAACGGGTCGGCCAACGCCGTCACCCGGGGCTTGCCGGTGGTGAGCGCGCCGACGATGTCGCCGCCGCTCACGTCGTACTCGAAGGCGTCCGCGTAGGTGCGCAGGACCACCCGGGAGCCGTCCGGGGACCGGGCCGCGCCGGTGATGGCGATCCGACCGAACGTGTTGAGCGGGTTCTCCGTCTGCGTCTTGGGCAGCTCGATCTCGCCGGCCCTGCTCATCGGCACCGGAGCCGTGTCGCCGCTCTTCAGGGCCGCCGTCGGGGTGTAGATCTCGGCCTTGCCGCTGGTCACCTTCGTGATGATGAGCGGCTTACCGTCGTCGCCGATGAGCAACGCCTCGGCGTCGCGCGGTTTGGCCTCCGGGTACGCGAGCCGGTGCAGCGTCGGCTGCTTGGTGCCGGTGACCGGCATCGACCAGAGCGCGATGCGGCTGCGACGTTCCTTCGAGTCGGCGTTGTCGCCGATGTCGGCGATCCAGAGGGTGCTGCCGTCCTTGGAGAGAGCCAGATCCTCGGTGTCGAAGGGGCCCTGCCCGGAGTATCGGACCGGCTCCTTCGAGATCTTGCACTTGCTGTCGAGGAAGAAGACCCGCTTGCGTGCCGGGACCTCGGTGCCATCGTTGATGACGATGTAACCGCTCTTGGTCGCGACCAGCCCGGACAGCTCTCGCAGGCGCTCGTCGACGATCGTGCACCGCTTCTGACCGGCAGCGGCAGCGGACAGCCCCGACGACACGGGCGCGGGGGCCGCAGCGGCGACTCCGGCGAGCGCCACGGTTGCCCCGAGCAGGCCGAGGGCAACCGTGACCGAGGAAACAACGCGGCGCATTCGGCCAGTGTCGCATGCCACGCGTTTCAGGTGGATGACGCCGTGGGGCTCAGGACCGGGTGCCGGCCGCCTGTCCCTGCCGCGCGACGTCGAACGGCGCCAGCTCCGCAGCCAGCTCCGCACTGACGCGGACGTGCAGCAGGGTGCCCTCCGGCAGGTGCGACGTGCTGAGCACCTCGCCGGTGCGGTGCACCCGGGACACCAGGTCACCCCGGTCGTACGGCAGGACCGCCCGGACCTCGACGGCCGGCTGCGGCAGCCGGTCCTCGATGGCCGAGCGCAGGTCCTCGATGCCCATGCCGGAGTACGCCGATACGAAGATCGCGTCCGGCCAGAGCCGCTTGAGCCGCAGCAGAGTGTCCTCGTCGGCGGCGTCGGTCTTGTTGACCACCAGCAGCTCGGGGAGCCGATCGGCGCTCACCTCGGCGAGCACCTCGTGCACCGCCCGGACCTGCTCCTCCGGATCCGGGTGGGTGCCGTCGACGACGTGCACCACCAGATCCGCCTCCGCGACCTCCTCCAGCGTCGAGCGGAACGCCTCGACGATCTGGTGCGGGAGGTGCCGGACGAAGCCGACCGTGTCGGAGAGCGTGTAGATCCGCCCATCCGAGGCGGTGGCCTTACGGGTGGTCGGGTCCAACGTCGCGAACAGCGCGTTCTCCACCAGCACACCCGCGTCCGTCAGCCGGTTGAGCAGGCTTGACTTGCCGGCGTTGGTGTAGCCCGCGATGGCCACGGCGGGGATCGAGTTGCGGGTGCGTCGGGCACGCTTGGTGACGCGTACCGTCCGCATGTTCTTGATCTCGCGGCGCAGCCGGGAGATGCGGTGGCGGATACGCCGCCGGTCGGTCTCCAGCTTGGTTTCACCGGGACCACGCACACCCACACCGCCACCGGCGCCGCCGCCCCGGCCGGAACCACCGGTCTGCCGGGAGAGCGTCTCACCCCAACCGCGCAGTCGGGGCAGCAGGTATTGGAGCTGGGCCAGCTCGACCTGCGCCTTACCTTCCTTGCTCTTGGCGTGCTGGGCGAAGATGTCGAGGATCAGCGCCGTCCGGTCGACAACCTTGACCTTGGTGCGCTGCTCCAGGTTGCGCAGCTGCGACGGCGACAGCTCACCGTCGCAGATGACCGTGTCGGCGCCGGTGGAAAGCACCACCGCGCCGAGGTCGTCGACCTTGCCGCGGCCAATGTACGTCGCCGGGTCGGGTCGTGTGCGACGCTGAATGAGCCCTTCGAGCACCTGCGAACCGGCCGTCTCGGCCAGCGCGGCAAGCTCGGTCAGCGAATTTTCCGCATCGGCGATCGTGCCCTCGGTCCAGACGCCCACCAGGACGACCCGCTCCAGCCGCAGCTGGCGGTATTCCACCTCGGTGACGTCGGTGAGCTCGGTTGACAGGCCCGGGACGCGTCGCAGGGACTGCCGCTCCGACAGCTCCATCTCGCCGGTGGTGACGTCGTCGAGCTCGTCCTCGACGGGGACAAAGCTCTCCTGGTCTCGCAAGCGGTTCTCCTGTCCGTTTTGATAAGTAGAACGTAATCCTGACATGACACAACGCCGAACGCACCTGCTATATGCCCATGCTGAAGGTCGCCAAAAGTGGGGGCGAATGCTGGTCGGACTCGACAACCCGGTAGAAATGCGGGCGGCGGCCGACTGGCCGCACAGCCGTGACGGAGGGATCCCGTGGCCATCACCCGACTGCCGAGCGCCGGATTTTCAATCACCATCCGGATCGCCGTAACCGCGGACGCCTCCTCGATCGGCCGCCTCACCACCTCGGTCGGCGAGGCCGGGGCGATCGTCACGGCGCTGGACGTGGTGGACTCGGACCCGACCCACGTGATCGTCGACCTGACCTGCGACACCGCAGACGCCGGCCACGCCGACCAGGTGGTCGACGCGTTGACCGCGCTGGACGGCGTGGATGTCCGCAAGGTGTCGGACCGGACGTTCCTCCTGCACCTCGGCGGCAAGATCGAGGTGACCTCGAAGGTCGCACTGCGCAACCGTGACGAGCTGTCCCGGGCGTACACCCCAGGGGTGGCCCGGGTCTGCATGGCGATCGCCGAGAACCCGGCGGACGCCCGGCGGCTGACCATCAAGCGCAACACCGTCGCGGTGGTCAGCGACGGCTCGGCGGTGCTCGGCCTGGGCAACCTGGGCCCGGCCGCGTCGCTGCCCGTGATGGAGGGCAAGGCGGCGCTGTTCAAGCGCTTCGGCGGGGTGGATGCCTGGCCGGTGGTGCTGGACACCCAGGACACCGACGAGATCGTGCAGATCGTCAAGGCGATCGCGCCCGCGTACGGCGGGATCAACCTGGAGGACATCGCAGCGCCGCGCTGCTTCGAGATCGAGGCCCGGCTGCGCGAGGCGCTGGACATTCCGGTCTTCCACGACGACCAGCACGGCACCGCGATCTGCGTGCTGGCCGCGCTGACCAACGCGCTGCGGGTGGTCGGCAAGCGGCTCGAGGACGTCCGCGTGGTCGTCTCGGGCGCCGGCGCGGCCGGCACCGCGATCATGAAGCTGCTGCTGCGCCAGGGCGTCGGCGACATCATCGCGTACGACCGGGAGGGCGCCCTGCACCGCGGGCTGACCGGGCTCAACTCGGCGTGGCAGTGGCTGGCGGAGAACACCAACAAGGAGAACTACTCGGGCGACCTGCCGGGTGCGATCCGGGGTGCCGACGTGTTCATCGGGGTGAGCGCGCCGAACCTGCTCACCGGCGACGACATCGCCCAGATGGCGAAGGACTCGATCGTCTTCGCGCTCGCCAACCCGGACCCGGAGGTCGACCCCCGGGAGGCGCGCAAGTACGCCGCCGTGGTCGCCACCGGTCGCTCCGACCAGCCGAACCAGATCAACAACGTACTCGCCTTCCCCGGTGTGTTCCGCGGCATGCTCGACGCGCACGCCGAGGAGTTCACCGAGGAGATGGCCCTCGCGGCCGCCCGGGCCATCGCCGACGTGGTCGGTGAGGACAAGATCAACCCGACGGTGATCGTGCCGAGCGTCTTCGACTCCCGGGTCGCCCCGGCGGTCGCCGCCGCCGTCCGCGCCGCCGCGCACAACCCCAGCCCACTTCCGGCCGCCGACCCCGGCCCGGCGGACCTCCCCGAGATCGCGGCCAACGCCAGCGCGACCCCCTGACGCACTCCCCCTGTTGATCAAGAGGTTTGCGTCAGGATCCGCGTTGTTCCTGACACAAACCTCTTGATCAACCCAGGTGGCGGGGCAGGGCGCTGATCAACCCGGGTGGCGGGGCAGGGCGCTGATCAACCCGGGTGGCGGGGCAGGGCGCTGGGGTCCAGGTCACCTGTTGCCACCAGGACGGCTGGGCCGGACAGCCAGCAGGAGTCCGCCGTCACCGTGACCGTCACACGGCCACCGGGCACGTCCACGGCGACCACTCCGGTGTCCCGGCCGGCGTCACGCAGGGCCACCGCGCCCACCGCACAGGCACCGGTGCCGCAGGACAACGTCTCGGCGCTGCCACGCTCATACACCCTCATCAGGCTGTGCGCGTCGGTGGCGTCGACCGGGTCGCCCGCCACGATGAACTCCACGTTCACCCCGCTCGGGAAGACCTCCGGGTCGAACCCGGGCGCGGTCGTCAGGTCCAGCGCGGACAACTCCACGCCGGCCGGCAGGACGCAGACCAGGTGCGGGTTGCCGACGTCCACCACCGCACCGGTCAGGGTCAGCCCGCCGAGGGTGGCGGCGGAGCTGTCGTACACCTGGGGGCGGCGCATCTCGACGGACACCAGGTCGCCCTCGACCAGCGCGCGCACGACGCCGGCCCGGGTGGCTACCGGCAACGCCGCGCCGGCGGGCGTGGCCAGCCCGGTGTCGAGCAGGTAGCGCACGAAGACCCGGGCGCCGTTGCCGCACATCTCGGCGAACGAACCGTCGGCGTTCCAGTAGTCCATGAACCACTCGGCCTCGCCGGCCAGCCCGGCGCCGTCCGGATGCTTGGCCGCGCGGACCACCCGCAGCACGCCGTCCGCGCCGATGCCCCGCCGCCGGTCGCAGAGCGCCGCGACCAGCTCCGGGGTCAGGTCGAGCTGACCGTCCGGGTCGGGAAGGAGGACGAAGTCGTTGCCGGTGCCGTGGCCCTTGGTGAACTCCACGCCCCCATTATCGCGTCTCGGCGGGCACCAGACGGAGGGCGGCCCCGATCAGGTCCGGAGTCGCCGAATCCAGCCAGTGGATCCGCGGGTCACGCCGGAACCACGACCGCTGCCGGCGGACGAAACGACGGGTGGCGCGAACCGTCTCGTCGTGCGCCTGCGACTCGGTCAGCTCACCGGCGAGCATGCGCAGCACCTGCTGGTAGCCCAGCGCCCGGCTCGCCGTCCGCCCTTCGGGCAGCCCTCGCCCGACCAGTTCGCGGGTCTCCGACACCAGGCCGTCAGCCCACATCCGGTCGACCCGCAGGGCGATGCGCTCGTCCAGCAGCCCGGTGTCCAGGTCGACGCCGAGCTGCACCGACGGGTAGTACGGCGTCGGCTGCGGCAGCGAGGCGGTGAACGGCGCGCCGGTGAGCTCGATCACCTCCAGGGCCCGGACGATCCGCCGACCGTTGCCGGGCAGGATGCCGTCCGCGGCGACCGGGTCGGCGGCGCGCAGCCGCGCGTACAGCGGCGCGGGGCCAACCTCGGCCAACTCGCGTTCCAGCCGCTCCCGCAGCACCGCGTCGGTGCCGGGGAACTCGAAACGCTCCAGCACCGCCCGCACGTACAGCCCGGACCCACCGACCAGCAGCGGCACCCGGCCCCGGGACAGGATGTCGTCCACCGCCGCGCGGGCCAGCCGCTGGTACTCCGCGACGCTCGCCGGCTCGGTGACGTCCCAGATGTCCAGCAGGTGGTGCGGCACCCCGTCCCGTTCGGCGACGGTCAACTTGGCGGTGCCGATGTCCATACCGCGGTAGAGCTGCATCGAGTCGGCGTTGACCACCTCGCCGTCGAGGGCGTGCGCCAACGCGATGCTCAGCGCCGACTTGCCCGCCGCGGTCGGGCCGACCACCGCGACGACAGTGCCCCCCGCAGTGCCCCCCGCGTCGCTGGTCACACCCGCTCCCAGGACGCCACGAAGTAGGCGACACCGTAGGGGGCCGCGTCGTGCAGCAACTCGCCGCGCCATCCCCCGCCGGCTGCGCGGGCCGCGCTGGCGAGCACCTGCCAGGGCGCGCGGCCGGCGGCCTTCAGCTCCGCCGACACCACCGGGTCGAGGCCGAGCAGGACGTCCAGGTCCGCGTCGGCCAGCGCCCCGGCAACCCGTTGGTCGTACGGGAGGGCGCGCGGGTCGTCGTACCCGGGTGACTTCTCTCCCCGGCAGGCCGACCCGTCCCCGAGCACGAGCAACGCCGCCCGGTCACCCGTGGCGGACACCTCGTCGGCGAGCGCGGAAAGCTCGGCCAGGCCGGCGTCAGCGGCCACCTGCACAGCGCTCAGCGGCGGTCGCGCGTCGTGCCGGGCCAGCAGCCACGCGCCGATGGTCAGGCTCAACGGCAGCACCGCTCCCCGGTCGGGCTGACCGGGGACCAGCGGCACGTCCAGGTCGACACCCCAGGGCTGCAGGGAACCCGTGGCCGGGGGGCGGATCGGCCCGGTCACCGGACCGGTGCCGAGCAGCACCACGCGGTCCGGGTCGGCTGCCAGCAACCGGCGTACGGCGGTGTCGCAGGCCGTCCGCAGGTCGTCCAGCTCGGGGGTTGCGGAGCCGGCCACCTCCGGCACGAGCAGGGGCGGATGCGGGCAGACAGCGGCGGCGACCAGGGGCACCCGTTCACCGTAGCGGGAATCCCCGGTGCGTCTCCGCGCCGATCCGGTCATTCGGCCCCTAGGACACCGTATGGTCACGGTCGGCGATAGGCGCTCGACGCGGACCGGGTAAGACCTGTGACAATGCCGGAAGCAACTTGGCTGCGCCGTGGCGGCGACGGGGGTCCATTCCCTCGACGCCGGGAGAACGAGGATGGGCACATGAGCGACTGGACTGCCTTCGGACGGGTGGACGCGGACGGCACCGTATACGTCAAGACCACCGAGGGTGAGCGGGTGGTCGGATCCTGGCAGGCGGGTGCGCCGGAGGAAGGTCTGGCACACTTCGCGCGCCGCTTCGCCGATCTGGTCACCGAGGTGGATCTGACCGAAGCGCGGCTCAAGTCGGGTGCGGCGGATGCCGGGCACTCGTTGAGCACGATCCGGCGGATCCGCGCCACGCTCCCCGAGGCCAACGTCGTCGGCGACATCGACGCCCTGGCCGCTCGCCTGGACAAGCTGGCGACCCTCGCCGAGGAGAAGGCCGGTGAGGCGCGCGCCGCCCGGGACGCCGCTCGCGGTGAGGCCCTGGCCCGCAAGACCGCACTGGTCGAGGAGGCCGAGAAGCTCGCTGCCGAGTCCACCGGTTGGAAGACCGCCGGGGACCGGCTCAAGGAGATCCTCGACGAGTGGAAGACCATCCGTGGGGTCGACAAGAAGGCCGACGGTGAGCTGTGGAAGCGGTTCGCCGCCGCCCGGGACGGTTTCACCCGACGTCGGGGTGCCCACTTCGCCTCCCTGGACTCGCAGCGCAAGCAGGCGCAGACCGTCAAGGAGGAGCTGGTCGCCGAGGCGGAGAAGCTCCAGGAATCCACCGACTGGGCCGCCACCGCCAACCAGCTCAAGGATCTGATGACCCAGTGGAAGGCCGCGCCGCGCGCCTCCAAGGAGGCCGAGCAGAAGCTCTGGGAACGATTCCGGGGTGCGCAGGACGCCTTCTTCAGCCGGCGCAGTGAGGTCTTCTCCGCGCGGGACAACGAGCAGCGCGGCAACCTGGAGCGCAAGCAGGCCCTGCTCGCCGAGGCCGAGGCGCTGGACATCGACGCCGACCCGAAGGGCGCCCAGGCCAAGCTGCGGGACATCCAGGCACAGTGGCACGAGGCCGGCCGGGTCCCCCGCGAGGCGGCTGCCGGGCTGGAGCGCCGGCTGCGCGCCATCGACGACAAGGTCCGCGACGTGATGGACTCGGCGTGGCGCCGCACCACCAAGGAGGACAACCCGCTGCTCGCCCAGATGCGGGCGCAGGTGGCGGAAGCCGAGGACCGGCTGGCCCGGGCGCAGAGCGCCGGGGACGCACGCCGGATCAAGGAAGCCGAGCAGGCGCTCACCGCCAAGCGGCAATTCCTCCAACTCGCCGAGCAGGCCGGCTGAGCTGACGTCTTCCGGAGCCCCCGGTCCCTGCGAGGGGACCGGGGGCTCCCGCATGTCCAAGGCCTTCGCGGCCGGCGCCCCGCGCCTCGCGCCTCGCGCCTCGCGCCTCGCGCCTCGCCCAAGATCCTCGCAACTTCCCCGAAACTGCTGCCTCAGATGCGCCGGAGGCAGCAGTTTCCCTGAAGTTGCCGGCTTGCCGGGGCGAGCGCGGGGCACGGGGCGAGCGCGGGACACGGGTGCGGGGCGCGGGGCCGGGCGCGGGGCACGGGGCCGGGCGCGGACACGGGTGCGGGACGGTGGGCGGGGGCAGCCGGACGGCTGGTTGACGCATTGAAGACTGCTGATCAGAATGAGCGACAGAGCCAGGTCGGGCATCGACGCGAGGGCGCTGACGGCGGTACGACGTCGTCGGGGATCGTCGGTGTGCGTTACGCGAGTGACCACGTCCGCGTGACATGGGTCGTTCCGCGCTGTGCGCGTACTCCTGAGGGAGCGTGACGGGCGGACGGCCTCCCCCGGTCTTCCGCCCGCGCCGCCGACGGCGGCGTCGGGCATCCGAAGTGGAGCTCGCATGCACCGTCCCACCTCTTTCGGCGGCGCACTGGCCGCGCTCGCCACCGCCGCGGCTGGCGCGCTCGTCGCCGTCGCGGTCAGCACCGGTCCAGCGGTTGCCGCGCCGGGTGGTACCGGCACCGGTTACCTGCACACCAGCGGCAATCAGATCGTGGACAGCACCGGCGCCACGGTCCGGTTGACCGGTATCAACTGGTTCGGCATGGAGACCGACAACAAGACCTTCCACGGGCTGTGGTCGAACAACCCGTGGCGGGGGCAGCTCGACACGATGGCTCGGCTGGGTTACAACACGTTGCGGGTGCCGTACTCGAACGACGCGCTGAAGCCGGGCGCGACCGCCAGCGGGGTCAACGACTTCGTCAACCCGGATCTGGTCGGGTTGTCGCCGTTGCAGATCCTGGACAAGGTGATCGACTACGCCGGCAGCAAGGGGATGCGGATCATCCTGGACCGGCACCGGCCGACGGCGGCCGGGCAGTCGCCGCTGTGGTACACGCCGACGGTCTCCGAGGCGACCTGGATCAACGACTGGAAGATGCTGGCCCAGCGGTACGCGGGCAACCCCACGGTGATCGGCGCGGACCTGCACAACGAGCCGCACGCCGAGGGCACCAACCCGGCGGCCACCGGCGCGTGCTGGGGTTGCGGCGACACCACCCGGGACTGGCGGCTCGCCGCCGAGCGGGCCGGTAACGCGATCCTCGGCGTCCAACCCAACTGGTTGATCTTCGTGGAGGGGGTGAGCTGCCCCAGCGGTGGCCTCTCCAACGTGTGGGACGGCGACACCAGCAACGACGAGGACTGTGGTTGGTGGGGTGGCAACCTGTCCAAGGCCGGTCAGTTCCCGGTACGGCTGAACGTGGCGAACCGGCTGGTCTACTCGCCGCACGAGTACGCCACCTCGGTCTACCGGCAGAGCTGGTTCGACGCCCCGGACTACCCGGCGAACATGCCGGCCATCTGGGACAAGTACTGGGGTTACCTCTACAAGCAGAACATCGCGCCGATCATGATGGGTGAGTTCGGCAGCACCCTGGCGGACCCGAAGGACAGGGTGTGGCTGGAGAAGGTGATGGCCTACACCGGCACCGGGGTGACCGGGATGTCCTTCACCTACTGGTCGTGGAACCCGAACTCGGGTGACACCGGCGGCATCGCGCTGGACGACTGGACGAACGTCAACACCACCAAGCAGGCGATCCTCCAGCCGTACCTGATCGCGCCGACCGGTGGCGGCACCACCACCCCACCGCCCGACGGACCGACGGACCCGCCCACCGGCGCCTGCACTGCGAGTTACCGGCAGGTCAACGCCTGGCAGGGCGGCTTCCAGGGTGAGGTGACCGTGAAGAACACCGGCTCCGCCGCGGTGAACCCGTGGTCGGTCACCTGGACCTGGCCGTCCGGGGTGACGTTGGGCAGTGGCTGGAACGCCACGGTCTCCCAGTCCGGCACGACGGTCACCGCGGCCGCGCCGGGGCACGCCCCGTCGCTGTCGGCGGGCGGGTCGGTCACCGTGGGCTTCACCGCCAACGGCACCGCCAGCGCGCCGGGCACGGTGAAGCTCAACGGCGCCAGCTGCTGAGTTGTCGGGACGGTCGGCGGCCCCCGCGTCGGCCGTCCGCCGGCACCGGTCGGATCACGGTCTGAACGAGGGCCCCTTGTCGTCGCGCCGACAAGGGGCCCTCGCGCGCTCAGTGGGTGGCGCAGCCGGCAGTCGGTGCGGCAGCGACCGGCGGTGCGCCGATCGTGGGCAGACCGAGCAACACCCCGGGGGTACGCGGGGAGCGCCCCGCCTCGGCCGCGTCGCCAGCCCGGGTCCGCCGGTGCGCCACCGGCGCGCCGTCGGCGTTGAGGTGGTGCGGCGCGGCGTACGTGATCGTGGTGTGCACGATGTCACCCGGGCGGATCTGGTCGGCCAGCGACTCCCCGTCCGCGGTGTCGGTCGCGAAGTGCACGAGCCGGCCGTCGCGGGCCCGACCGGACATCCGGCCGGTGCGCTCGTCCTTGCGGCCCTCGCCGACCGCGACCAGCACCTCGACGGTCTCGCCCACCAGGCGCTTGTTCTCCGCCCAGGTGATCTCCTCGACGGTTTCGATCAGCCGCTCGTAGCGCTCCTGCACGACCTGCTTGGGCAACTGGTCGTCCATGGTCGCGGCGGGGGTGCCGGGACGCTTCGAGTACTGGAAGGTGAAGGCCGAGGAGAACCGGGCCTCGCGGACCACGTCCAGGGTGCGCTGGAAGTCGGCCTCGGTCTCACCCGGGAAGCCGACGATGATGTCGGTGGTGATCGCCGCGTCCGGCATCGCCGCCCGGACCTTCTCGATGATCCCCAGGTAGCGCTCGGAGCGGTAGGACCGGCGCATCGCCCGGAGCACGTCGTCGGAGCCGGACTGCAACGGCATGTGCAGCGAGTGGCAGACGTTCGGCGTCTCGGCCATCGCGGCGATCACGTCGTCGGTGAAGTCCTTCGGGTGCGGGCTGGTGAACCGGACCCGCTCCAACCCGTCGATGTCACCGCAGGCCCGCAGCAGCTTGCCGAACGCGTACCGGTCGCCGAACTCCACCCCGTAGGAGTTGACGTTCTGCCCGAGCAGGGTCACCTCCAGCACGCCCTCGTCGACCAGCGCGCGCACCTCGGAGAGGATGTCGCCGGGACGGCGGTCCTTCTCCTTGCCGCGCAGCGCGGGCACGATGCAGAACGTGCAGGTGTTGTTGCAGCCCACCGAGATCGACACCCACCCGGCGTACGTGGACTCGCGGCGGGTGGGCAGCGTGGAGGGGAAGACGTCGAGGGACTCCAGGATCTCCACCTCGGCGGCGGCGTTGTGCCGGGCCCGCTCCAGCAGCACCGGCAGCGAGCCGATGTTGTGAGTGCCGAAGACCACGTCCACCCAGGGCGCCTTGCGGACGATCTCGCCCCGGTCCTTCTGGGCCAGGCAGCCGCCGACCGCGATCTGCATCCCGGGGTGCTTGTCCTTCACCGGACGCAGCCGACCGAGGTTGCCGTAGAGCCGGTTGTCGGCGTTCTCCCGGACGGCGCAGGTGTTGAAGACGACGATGTCCGGGGTGTCGTCGGCGGGCACCGCGCGCACGTAGCCGGCCTGTTCGAGCAGGCCGGAGATGCGCTCAGAGTCGTGCACGTTCATCTGGCAGCCGTACGTCACGACGTTGTAGGTCCTAGCCACCCTCTTGGTGCCCCTTCCCCTCGGGCTACCAGGGTAGCGGCCCGTTCGGCGGCCCCAACCCACCGGCATTGACCCGGCGGCCCATAGCGGGCATCCACGACGGGCAGTACGCTGCACAACAAGAATGTGTTCTGGGCGGTTTCGGGGGCTTTGCACTCAGCGCCGACAATGCGCGGCTCCATTCACGGGGGAGCACATGACGACCCGCGGGAGGCCAACCGTGACGCGACAAGATGCGGCACAGCGCACCGTCACCACCCCGGACGGGCGGCACCTCGCGGTGGAGACCTCCGGCTCGCCGGACGGTCCTGCGGTCTTCCTGCTGCACGGCACCCCTGGGAGTCGCAGCGGCCCCCGGCCCCGGGGCATCGTCGTCTACCGCCTCGGCGTGCACCTCGTCTGTTACGACCGGCCCGGTTACGGCGACTCCGATCGGCACGAGGGTCGGCGGGTCGCCGACGCCGCCGCCGACGTGGCGGCGATCGCCGACGACCTCGGCATCGAGCGGTTCGCGGTGGTGGGCCGGTCCGGTGGCGGTCCACACGCTCTGGCCTGCGCGGCGTTGCTGCCGGACCGGGTCACCCGGGCCGCGGTGCTGGTGGGGCTCGCCCCGGCCGGCGCACCCGACCTGGACTGGTACGCCGGGATGGCCGAGTCGAACGTGGAGGACTACGGGCAGGCCGACGAGGACCTGGCCGAGCTCACGCTCAACCTGAAGGTCCGCGCGGAGGAGGCCCGGCGGGACCCGATGACGCTGCTGGACTTCCTGCGCCCCCAGTTGCCCGACGAGGACATCCGGGTCGTCGACGACGTCGCGATCCGCCGGCTGCTGACCGACATGTACTCCGAGGCGTTGCGGCACGGCCCCGAGGGCTGGATCGACGACGTGCTGGCGATACGGCGTGGCTGGGGGTTCGACCTGAGCGCCATCCGCGCGGAGGTCCGGCTCTGGCACGGCGAGCAGGACCGCTTCTCGCCGGTGGAGCACTCCCACTGGCTCGCCTCGCGGATCTCGCGGGCCGAGGTCCAGGTGCAGCCCGGCGCCGCGCACTTCGGCGCTGTGGAGATCCTGCCGCAGACCCTCACCTGGCTGGCCACGCCGGACCTCGCGACCACCCCGCGGGTCTGACCGACAGTCGTTCAGTGCTCGGCCCGGCGAGGCGGACCTGAACCACCCCGCCGGACCAACCCCGGTCAGATCGTGTGCGGGTCGATCACCCGGACGACGAACCGTCGCTCACGCAGGGTCTGCACCGTCGGATGCTCCGGGCCGATCACCTCGGCCAGCCGGTCCGCCACCGCGCCGACGTCCTCGGCGGGGGCCTCGCCACCGGCCCGCCTCGACACCAGGGAGAGATCACCGAGGCAGCGCAGCGTGTCGGGGTGATCCGCGCCGATCACCGTGGCCAGGCGACCGGCGGTCTCCCGCAGTCGCTCCCGCGCCGAGTCCCACTCCCCCTCCTCGGCGAGGCACACCGCGTGGTTCACGTCCGCGGCAAGGGTGTGCGGGTGGTCGGGGCCGAGCACCTTGCGCAGCTCGCCGGAGGCCCGGGCCGCCGACGCACGGGCGTCCGACCTGCGCCCGAGCGCGCGCTCAGCAGCGGAGATGTTGCTCAGCGTCGCCAGCGTGTGCGGGTGCTCCGCGCCGAGGCGCAGCTGTTCCTCGTACGCCTGGCTCACGGCGGTCATCTCCGTGAACGCCCTGGCCGCGTCGCCGACGGCCAGCAGGTTCGCCGCGCGGCTCGACCGGGACGCCACCGTGTCCGGGTTGTCCGGCCCGAAGCGTTCGTCGAGCTCGCGGTAGGCCGTCTCGAACATCGGCGCGGCCTCGGCTCCCCGACCGGCGCTGCGCAGGGACACCGCCAGGTTGACCTGCGCGGCGAGACTCTGACCGTCGTCCGGCCCGAGCACCTCGCAGTACGTGTCGTAGACGGTGCGCAGCAGGGTGACCGACCTCTCGTACTCACCGGCTTCCCGCAGGTCGCTGCCCAGACGCACGGCGGAGACCAGGGTGTACGGGTGGGTGGGGCCGAGCACCAGCCGCCGCCGCTGGTGCACCTCGTCGTCCCACCTGCGGGCGGACCGGTAGTCGCCGACCAGCCGGTAGGAGACGGCGAGGTTGTTGGCCGCGCTCAACGTCCGGGGGTGGTCCTCGCCGAACACCTGGAGCCAGGAGGCGTACGTGGACCGGTCCCGTTCCAGCGCCTCGGCGTACCGGCCGAGCGCGCGCAGGTCACCGCCGAGGCTGCCGGCGGTCATCAGACTGTGCGGGTGCATCGGGCCGAGCAGCCGGCGTTGCTCGGCCAGCACCGCCTCGTCCAGGTCCCGGGCCTCGTCGAAGCGGCCCAGGCTGCGCAGGATGTTCGCCCGGTTGAAGCGCAGGTGCAGCAACTGTCGACCCAGCGCGGACGCCTCCACCTCTTCGTGCGTGTCGCCGAGCCGGGCGGACCAGGTCTCGTCCACCTCCTGGCTGAACCCGTCGGCCTGGTCCAGACCGCCGCGCTGCCACAGGTAGCGGACCCGGTCGATGAGCAGCTGACACACCGACTCGTCGGGGCAGTTCAACGCCTCGGAGACCTCCAGGTGCGGCCAGAGCATCCGCAGCCGGGGCCAGGTGGTCGGGTCGTCCACGTCACCGCGGGGCCGGGACGCCGCCAGCACCAGGTGCACCTGGTGTCGGGCCGCGTCGATCTCGTCGTCGGTCATCCGGTCGCGTACGACCGCCTGCAACAACCGGTGCACCTGGACCCGGCCGCCCTGGACATCGAGTTTGAGCAGGGCGAGTCGGTTGATCTGCTGGACCAGCGCACCACGGACGAGCCGTTCCGACACCGACGGGTCGAACGGCACGAGGGCCGCCGCCATCTCGTCGCTGTAGATCAGCTCCAGTGCGATCTCCGGGGCCAGCACCGAGCAGAGCTGCAACAGCCGGTACGCGGCGGGTGCCTGGTCGAGCAGCCGGTTCAGCGACAGGTCCCAGGTCGCCTCGACGGAGAGCGCGCTGGGGCCGTGCCGCTCGATCTGCCGCAGGTAGTCGGCGACCGACGTGCCGGTGTCCGCGAGCCACGCGCCAGCCGCCGCCACCGCGATCGGCAGGTCGCCGAGCGCCTCGGCCACCCGGTCGGCCTCCTCGGCGCTGATGGTGGGCACCCGCTGGGCGAGGTGCGCGACGCTCTCGGTGCGGTTGAAGACGTCCACCTGGATCGGGTTCGCCCGGTCACCCCAGGCGCGGTTGCGCGAGGTCAGCAGGACGTGCCCGGGGCCCTGGGGCAGGAAGGGCTCGATCTGGTCGAGCTCCTCGGCGTTGTCGAGCACGACGAGCCACCGCTCGTACGGCTCGCCCCGGCCCAGCACCTGCAACACGGACCGGACAGTGTCGGGCACGGTCGGCCCGGCGAGGATGCCGAGGCGGCTGGCGAGGTCGGCCAGGGCGGTGTCGACGAACTGCGGCGGGTCCGCCACGATCCACCAGACCACGTCGTAGGCGGTCTTGAACCGGTGCACGTACTCCAGTGCCACCTGTGTCTTTCCGACGCCGCCCATGCCCTGGAGGGCGACCGGCAGGACCACCGCGCTGCCTCCGCTCTGCAGTTGCGCGCGCAGCTGGGCCAGGTCGTCCTCCCGGCCGGTGAACCGGGCGTTCCGGTTGGGGGCGTTGAAGATCAACGGTTCGGTGCCGGGAAAACGGGTGCTCCCGCCCGCCGGGCCGTCCGCCGACGACGGCACCGGCCGGCCGACCAGCCGCAACACCCGCTCCACGGCGGTCGCCGCGCTCACATTGACCAGGTTGGTGGAACTCTGGGACGGGAACTCCGCCAGCGGGCGCAGGTCGGCGACATACACGGCGAGCGCCGTGGAACCGGTGCTGGTGTCCCGGTCCGGCAGACCGCCGGACGGCGTCGCCACGTAGGCCGGCGAGACCACCGTCAGCGTGCGCGGCGCGGGCGTGCCCGCGGACCCGACGGCGGCCATGGGCTCCACCACCCGCAACCCCGCCGAACTGAGCACCCGCTCCAGCCACTCGGCCCAGATGGCGTCCTCCGGCGCACACCGGAGCACGATCTGGTCGTCGATCGCCTCGGTGCGTCGACGGAAACGGGCCTTGCCCCGCTCCCGCACCGACTCGTCCATCAGCGGCAGCGCGGTCACCGCGCCGTCGGTGAGGATCCCCGTCAACGTCTCGAACGCGGCCAGCAGCGACGTGGGCGAGCCGGGCGGGTCCCCGAACGTCGCCAGTGTCTCCTCGTACGCGTAGAACGGCCGGTACGGGACCTCGACGGCAGCCCAGTAGCGCCGCCGTTCGGCCTCGGTCATGCCCGCCGGCAACCCGGCGAACCGCCGCATGGCCAGCAGACGACCCGCCTCGGCCCGCTCCTTCTCGGCCTGGTCGACCCGCATCGGCACCGGCAGGACCCGGATGTCACGCCGCCGGTACCTGTCGCGTACCGAGTGCGCCACCCGGGCCGCCCCGTCGATGCCCTGGTCGCTGAGCGTGAAACAGTCGACCAGCGTGTCCGGAAGGTGCAGGGTGCAGATGTCGGCGACGTCGCTCAACCCTGTCCGGCTGTCGATCAGGGTGAAGTCGTACTGGCGCTTCATGTCCGCCCGCAGCGCTTCGAAGAACTGCGCACCGCCCAGCCGGTTGTAGAAGTTGTCCCAGTCCAGCCCGCTCACCGAGACGGCGTAGTCGCTGTTCTGCCGGCCCGCGGAGAGGAAGTCCAGACCCCCGCCGTCGGGGAAGTTCCAGCGCAGCGAGAAGGCGTGCCGCCCGACCCGGGCGTACTGCTCCATCCAGCGGTCCGGCCGGTCGTCGACCCGGGTGGTCTCCCACTCGTAGTCGCGGATCATGTCGATCACACCGCTGGTGCCCTGGATCGCCTCGGCGTCGAGGAACGGGTGGAAGAAGCGGTGCAGGCCGGGTGACTCGAGGTCCCAGTCGGCGACGAGCACCCGCCGGCCGCTGGCCGCGAGGATCCAGGCCACATTGGCCAACGCCATCGTCCGGCCCGTCCCACCCTTGAACGAGTAGAAGGTGACGACCTGGCCTTCGCGATCGTTGTTCATCGGTTTTCTCCGTGGGGACGCAATGGGGCCGGATCGTCAGGCGTGGACGCGGGATCGGGGGTGACGGTCGAGCCGGCCGGCGGCAGGCCGTCACGCAGGCTCGGCACCGGCTCCGGCGGCGGTTCGAAGGGAACCACCGGGCCGTACTTGAGGAACTGACGGCGAGCCTCGGTGACCAGCGCCGGCATCAGGTCGACGAACTCCGGCATGCTGCACGCCCGCTTGACCTGGGGCAGGCCGGCGTCGTGCAGCAGTTGCGTCACCTCGGTCGCCCATCGGCTGGCGTCCTGGGTGTCGTCGTCGTCGGTGACCACCAGTGGAACCACCCACTCCCGCAGGCCGTGCAGCATGCCGGTGAGGATCGCGGCGGCGTCCGGCGAGGCCGCGATCCACGGGTCGACAAGCAGCACGGCCGGTCGGCGATCGAGCAGCCCGGCGGCCTGCGCGAAGTCCGCCGTGCGGGCGGACAGCCCGAGTCGCTCGGCGGTGCTGGCCGCGTATTCGGCGGCGGGCAGCTCCTGGCGGCGCCCGTACGGTCGCCACAGCCGGCCGCTGGCCGCGTAGCCGGCGGGGTCGCGGTCGGTCGGCAGATGGTCCCGGGTCGGCGCCAGGACGGCGACGACGAAGTCCGGGTCGGTCGGCCCCGGGCGGACGACCTCGTCGAGGCCCGGCGCGCGGGACGGGCCCAGCGGTCGCCGCTCGGCGGTGTGCACGATCCGGCTGGCCAGGCGGCTCAGCAGAAGCTCGTACTGTGCACGGTAGGAGGCCAGCATGCAGAACGCCCGCAGGCCGTCCTCGGCGTACGCCGGGACGTCCCGGCCCAGGTCCAGGGCGCCGTCCAGCTCCGGGTGCGTCTCCCACGGTGGAAACGGGATCCACAGCACCGGGGTGAGGTGGCCGGCGGTCAGCCGGGCCGACCCGGCGGCGGCCAGCCGGGCCCGGAAGGACTCCTGCTCCCCCAACGCCCACGGGCGACTGAAGTAGCCGGGCGAGTAGAGCGGAACGAAGACCTCGGCGTCGCCCAGCGCCTCCGCGAGAGCCGCCTTCCAGTCGGCGCCCAACGGGATGTGCTGGTCGAAGAAGCCGATCCGCATCCCCGCCACCGGTCGCGCCTGGCGCCGCACCTCGTCGGACAGGTCGGCGAAGAACTGGCCGACCCAGACGTCGGCGTCGGCGCGGGCGCCCGGCGGGGGCGCCGAGTGGGCGTAGCTGAGGAAGAAGTACGTCCCGCGCGCTGCCGGTCGACGCCGGTCCGTCGGCGGGCTCATCCCGGCTCCTCGGTGAACCGGTTGCACAGCTCGTCCACGCTCGCCGGCACCCAGGGCTGCACCACGTACGACCGGTGGATCGCCACGATCCGCTGGGCGAGCCGCCAGACCACCGCCCGGTACGCGTTCTCCCACTGCATGGTCAGCAACCCATAGACCCCATCCCGCTGGTAGTGCACCGCGATGTCGGGATCCGGCACGGCGGTCGGGGTGAACCGTTGGATGTCGCGGAGCACCCGGGGCAGCGCCGTGCCGTTCGTCGGCGACCAGGTGACCGGCACGATGGCCGTCTCGTGGGGCGAGGCGGAGCTGTGCCGCGGGACGATCGTCCGGCGGGAGAACGCATCCCACTCCCGGCCGCACCAGTCACTGCCGAGCAGCGCGCTGGACACCAGCGGGACGAAGACCTGGCAGGTGCCGGCGGCCTGGAGGAGCTCCGGGCTCCACCGTTCACCGCCGGCGATGGAGCTGTCCAGAAAGCCGGCGTCCACTCCGGTCACCGGGCCGACCAATTCACTGACGTGGACGGAGAGGTCCTCGAAGAACCGGGAGACGTACTCGGCGGGTTTGCCGGTGGCGCGGCCGACCGGGGCCCGGGAATAGCTGATGAAGAAGAGCGGGGCGCGCAGTCTGGAGGGTGCGTCCACTGTGCTCACCCCTCCGCCCTCCCCACGCGGCCGGAACATCAGCGTAGTCCCCGCGTCAACGCTGCGCCGCCAGGCGATTCGCGGCGAACCAGCCGACCGCGAAGTCCACGGCGGCTCGCGCCGGCAGCAGGCGAGCCTGGGCCCGCCCGACCCGCCCGTGCCGGACGATCGGTGTGCCGTCGAGCGCGGCACCCACCCGGGGAAAGTCGCGGTCGTCCAGGTCGAGCCCGCGGAAGTCGAGGCGTACGCGGCGGCCGTCGACGAGCCGGAAACAGCGGTAGTCGCGCTCCGGCGTCGGCACCGGCAGCCGGTACTCGGCCAGGTGCAGGGCGCTGCACGCCTCGTAACCGAGGCCGAGCAGCAGGATCTGCCCGTCGGCTGCGTACAGGCCACCCACCGGTGAGCGTTCTCCCAGGTGGCAGGTGAGGTCGTGGCCGTCGGTGAGCTGCCGGGCCCGAGGGCCGAGCGCGGCGAACGAGGTCTGCGGATGGTCACTGCGCACCGCACCGGGGGCACAGCGGACGTACTCGGCGAGCACGCCCATCCGCTGCGAGGGCGTGGTCTGACGGTCCCAGCCCGGCAGCGCCGCCTCGTACCGCTCGCGTTGCGCCCGTTCCATCCCGGCGACGGCCGCCAGGTGGGCCCGGGAGGTGGTCGAGTTGCCGTCGGTCTGGGTGGGCACCAGCAGCGTGCCGGCCGGGCCGAGGACGTCCCGCAGGGCGCCGGCGAGGGTCGCGGGGCCGTGCTCCAGCGGGCCCACCCGGCGCAGACCGCAGTGCACCAGGAGGCACACACCCGGGCGTACGCCCAGCGCTCGCAGATCGTCGGCGAGGTGGGGACGGCCCAGGGCGGGCGGATGCCGTTCATCGGGACCCGACACCGGTCTCCTCCAGGGCGTGGCGCAGCTGACCGACGAACCGCTCACCGGCCGCGGTGAGCGACCGGCTGGCCAGCAGCGCGTCGGCGCCGTCCCGGGTCCACGCCAGGTAACGGGCGGCGTGGGCCGACGCTTCCCCGCCGTCGGTCGCTGCCCGGGCCCGCCACACCTGGGTGACGGCCAGGTGGGCGTACACCCCCTGGAGGACCCCCTCGGGTGGCCGCGGGTCGGGGCGCCACGGCACCGTGATCCGGGGGCTGTGCCCGGGTGCCACCAGGTCGTACCGGTCGAGCACGGCACCGAGTTTCGCGTGCTGCCACTCGTGCACGAGCAGCACCGCCATCGTCTCCGGGTCCGGATGGGGGGTGACGGCGACCGCACCGAACGCGTGCCGGGCGGTCGCGCTGCGCAGTGGTCGCGCCGGGTCGGGTGCCAGCGGCACGACGGCGCGCAGACCGCCGTCGAGCGCCGCCGCGTGCGCCGGCACGTCCCGGCACACGATCTGCCAGGCCTCGACCAGGGTACGGCCCAACGCCTGTGCGGCCGGGGTGTCCAGGCGCGATGCCACCGGCTGGCCGTAGCAGTCCCGGTACGGGTCGCCGTCCTCGATGGACAGCCGACCAGCCGGCGTCGGCACGTCGCGCACCGGTCGCCAGCCGGCCGACGGCTCGACCGTGTCGAGGAGGACGGTCCGGTCCGCCGACCCGCCCCGAACCCGGAACCCACCGGGCAGGACGGTCACCTCGGCGTGCTCCCCCAGGCCGGGCAGCAGCAGGCTGCCGAGCGTGGGCACCGTGATCGCGTCGGCCCGCACCGGGACGTCCACAGTGACGGGGACGCCCACCCGGACGGCCGCGGCGACGGCGAGGGCCGGCAGGGGGTCGGCAGCCGCGCGGGCGCCGGACCGGGCTGACGGGTCGAGGCGGTGCACCAGCCACGGGCGGACGAAGGGGTGCTCCAGGACCGCTCGGACCGCCTCCGGCGCCTTCAGCTCAAGGTCGGCGAGCACCTCCCAGGCGGCCGCGCTGTCGGACAACTCCCGACAGGCCGCCAACAGCATCCGGGTGATGGCCAACTGGTCGTCGGCGAGTCGTCTGACGGTCTGCGGCGACCCGTGCCCGGTCGCCAGGTCGTCCAGCAGGTCGTCGACCGGAGAGGCGGCGGACCACAGGCTCGGCGCGGCGTGGCGGGGCGCCGGGTAGGCGTCCACAGTGTCGATCAGGCTGAGCAGGTCGGCGCAGTAGACCGAGGGGTTGTCGAAGCCGGAGCCGGTGCGCCAGCGGTGGGCGTACAGGCCACCGCCGCACCGGTCGACCACCGGGCAGGCCCGGCAGGTGGCACAGAGCCCCTGCACGCCGTCCTGTCGGATGGCCACCCCGGGATGCCGGGCGGCCTCGTCCACCGAGTGGTCGAACACGTCGAACCCGGTGCCGGCCGCGCCATGGTATGCCGTCTTCAGCGAGTCGACCTGCTCCCAGGTGCCGTCGGCCTCGACCACCAGCACGTCGGCCGGCGCGACGCCGAACGCCTCGGTGCCGCCGCCACCGGGCATCAGCGCCTCGAACAGCCGGATCGACCCGGGGCGCCCGTCGTCCACCCACCGCCGGTGGATCCGCCCCAGCCAGTCCGCGTACGGGGTGGAGCCGGGACCGGGACGCTCCGGTGGGTGGTCCCAGGTGGCGTGGGGCAGCAGCAGGTCGACCCGGGGCGGCCTCTCGGCCAGCAGCGCCTCGTAGACCCGGTCGGGATCGTTGCGGACGTCGACAGTGCAGAGGATGCCGGCGTAGCTGCTGCGGTACGCCGGTCGCCGGAGCAGGGCCAGGGCCCGCCGGACCTGGTCGTGGCTGCTGCCGCCGTGGGCGAAGACCCGGTGGCGGTCGTTGGCGGCACGGTCGCCGTCGAACGACACACCGACCCGCACGTCGTAGTCGACGAGCAGTTGGCACAGCTCCTCGTCGAGCAGCACCCCGTTGGTCTGCATGCGCAGGTCGAGCCGCGTCCACGGGGTGATCGCCGCCTGCAGCTCGGCCAGCACCTCGCGCAGCCCGGCGGCACCCAGCAGCAGCGGCTCACCGCCGTGCAGCACCACGTGCACGTCCGACACCTCGTGCTCGCGGGCGTGCTCGGCGATGCGCCGTGCGGCGGCGCGGACCGTCGCCGGTGGCATCCGCACCGGTCGGCCCCGCCAGGTCTGGTCGGCGTGCTGGTAGACGTAGCAGTGGTCGCAGCTGAGGTCGCACCGACTGTGCACCTTCAGCACGAACTGGCTGATCGGCCGGCAGGATCCGCCCGCTCCGGGCGCACCGCACCGGCAGACCATCGCTCAGATGGACGAGTTGAAGGCGGCGACGGGCACGCTGCCGGACGGCACCGATTGGCCCGCGACGACGCGCCTGCGGATCGCCTCGATCAGATCGGCGTGCTCGACGGCGATCCGATCCAACGGGGTGTGCAGGCTGCGTGCGAGGTCATCTGGGTCGGGACGGGGTGAGCGGGTGGTGGCATGGTCCACAATGAGTCTCCGGGGGCCCGGGGCGCTGGTGGCGCGAGCGGCGAGAATGGCTCGAAAGGCTCTGGTCCGTGACCAGGATAGACAAATATCGACCCAGTGTCACCGTCGGTACAGCCATCGGCACCACGAGTGGCAACCCGAGAGGAGCGCACATGTGCCGGAGCATCAAGACCTTGCGTGAGCCGTTCACCCCGCAGGTGACCGACGCGGACGTCGAGGCGGCGGCGTTGCAGTACGTCCGGAAGATCTCTGGCTTCCGGGCGCCCGCCGCGCACAACGCCGCCGCGTTCGACGCCGCGGTGGCCACCGTGGCCGAGGCGACCCGCACCCTGCTCGACCAGTTGGTGGTGCGGGGTGCCGGCTCGGGCACCCCGGACCGGCAGGCCACCGCCTCCCACTGAACGCCAGCCCTGTCTGACGGACCGGCGCGGCACCCCGGCCGACCGGGACCTGACCCTGGAGAGGGTCAGGCCGCGGCGAGCGCCGGGGCGACCGTGTCGGGCGCCCAACGTGAGCGGTGACACTGCGACCAGCCCCGGCAGCCCGGGTCGCCCAGCGTGCAGAGCCGCCACCTGCTGAGCACCTCACCGTCGTCGGTGTCCCGCACGTCGAAATGCACCGGACGGACCGTGCCGTCCGGAGCCACGAGCAGGTGCCGGCCCGCGTCGAGCGTGTCGTCGCGCAACAGGCAGTTGCGGCCCAGCAGTCGTGCGAGCGCGGCGATGCTGGCGTGCTCGGGGAGCTGATCGGGCACCCCGTAGCAGTCCACCACCGTCGCGAACTCGCCCGGCGCCTGCCAGACGTCACACACCACCGCGTACGCCGGCAACCGGGCCGGGTCGGCCACCGCCAGCGGCATCACCACCCGGCCAAGCGCCTCGGCCAGCGCCGGGTAGACCTCCACGGGTTGAGCCCCGTCGATTCTCCAGTTCCACAGCTCGGTCATTCCGCCTCCTCGCTGCGTTCGTCCCCACCGGCCTCCGAATCGGGCCTTACACACGATGGTGGGGGGCATTTGACCCCAGCCGGGGGCAAGTTACCGGTCTGTGACCATTCCGGGCAAAATTTCCCTGAGCAGCATTGCTCGGAGTAGCGGGAAGGTGACAGTTTATCGGGTATGGTGCCCGATCCGCACCATCGCAGCCGCGTGTCCGACGACCACAACCGCAGGTCGAACGATGTGCCGGCCGGGTTGGGTCAGCGCAGGACGACGAGGTGCTCGCCCCGGGGCAGCAGCTCGCCCACCACTGGCGCGCCGGGCACCTCTCCGGCCACCAGCAGGCCGCCGGAGGTCTGCGCGTCGGCCAGCAGCAGCCGTTCGCCCTCGCCAGCCGCTCCGAAATCGGTCCACGGGGTCACCCACTCCAGGTTGCGCCGGCTGCCGCCACTGACGTGGCCGTCGCGCAGCGCCTCCCGCGCCCCCGCCAGGTAGGGCACCCGGGCCGTGTCGATGGCCACGGTGACCTGGCTGGCCCGGGCCAGTTTCGAGGCGTGCCCGAGCAACCCGAACCCGGTCACGTCGGTGCCACAGCGGATGCCGGCGGCGACCGCCGCGCGGGCGGCGTCCCGGTTGAGGGCGCTCATCGTGGCCACCGCCTCCGGAAAGCTCTCGCCGGTGGTCTTGTGCCGGGTGTTCAGCACACCGACCCCGAGGGGCTTCGTCAGGGACAACGGCATCCCAGCCCGCCCGGCGTCCAGAGTGATGAGCTCGTCCGGCCGGACCGTGCCGGTGACCGCGAGGCCGTACTTCGGGCCGTCGTCGTCCACGCTGTGCCCACCCGCCAGGTGGCAGCCGGCCTCCCGTGCGACGTCCTGCCCCCCGCGCAGGACCTCGCCGGCCAACTCCATCGGCAGCACGTCGCGCGGCCAGCAGAGCAGGTTGAGCGCGATCAGCGGGGTGCCGCCCATCGCGTACACGTCGGAGAGCGCGTTGGCCGCGGCGATCCGACCCCAGTCGTACGCGTCGTCGACCACCGGGGTGAAGAAGTCGGCGGTGCTGACCAGGCCGGTCCGCTCGTCCAGGCGCACCACCGCCGCGTCGTCGCCGTGATCCAGCCCGACCAGCAACTCGGCGGTGCCGGTTGCCGGGCCGAGACCGGCCACCATGATCTCCAGCTCGCCCGGCGGGATCTTGCAGGCGCAGCCGCCGCCGCGGGCGTAACGGGTCAGCCGTACCGGTTCGGTCATCCACCCATGATCGCGACAAGGCGCCACGATCGCCACCGTTGTGGCCCTTACGGTGACCAGAATCGGACGACCGAGGCCGATCATGGCCGGTGTTACCGCTCCGTGACCCGCTGAGTTGCATTCCGCCACATCAGGCCGCCTACAGTGGCCGCACCGGGGGTCAACCGACCCCGATCCGGGAGATGACAGGGGACGGTGGACGACGTGACGACGGGCGAACCGCTCATCGTGCTGGACGCGGTCAACAAGTGGTTCGGGCCGCTGCACGTGCTGGACGACGTCTCGCTGTCGGTGGGTCGGGGCGAGGTGGTCGTGGTGATCGGCCCGTCCGGCTCCGGCAAGTCGACGCTGTGCCGCGCCATCAACCGACTGGAGCCGATCAATTCCGGCACCATCACCTTCGACGGCCAGCCGCTTCCGGCCGAGGGCAAGCCCCTCGCGAAGCTGCGCAGCGAGGTGGGGATGGTCTTCCAGTCCTTCAACCTCTTCGCGCACAAGACCATCCTGGAGAACGTCACCCTCGGCCCGATCAAGGTCCGCAAGGAGAAGCCGACCGCCGCCCGCGAGCGCGGCCTGGCACTCCTCGACCGGGTCGGCATCGCCAACCAGGCGGACAAGTTCCCCGCCCAGCTCTCCGGCGGTCAGCAGCAGCGGGCGGCCATCGCCCGGGCGCTGGCCATGCAGCCCAAGGCGATGCTCTTCGACGAGCCGACCAGCGCGCTGGACCCGGAGATGGTCGGCGAGGTGCTCGACGTGATGACCTCGCTGGCCAGCGACGGCATGACGATGGTCGTGGTCACGCACGAGATGGGCTTCGCCCGGCACGCGGCGAACCGGGTCATCTTCATGGCCGACGGCAAGCTCGTCGAGGACGCGTCCCCGGCCGAGTTCTTCGAGAACCCGCGCAGCGACCGGGCCAAGGACTTCCTCTCCAAGATCCTCACGCACTAGGCGTCCGTAGTGGAGCATGCCGAACCTTGGTGGGCTCCGTTGAAGAAGGAGAAAAGTATGCGTATGAAGCGCGTGGCGGCGGTCGCCATGATGGCCTCCCTCGCCCTGTCGGCCGCGGCCTGCGGCAAGGAGGGCGAGCCGACCCCGAGCGCGGGCGGAAGCGCCTCCGGTGGCGCCCAGTCCGACACCTGCCAGGCCTCCGGTGCGACCTTCACCCCGAAGACGGACGCCGCTGTCGCCGGCAGCCCGACCTTCGAGAAGATCAAGACGGCGGGCAAGGTCTCGGTCGGCGTCAAGTTCGACCAGCCGAACCTCGGCTACAAGGACGCCCAGGGCAAGCGGTGCGGCTTCGACATCGAGATCGCCCAGTACGTGGCGAGCACGCTGGGCATCGACCCGGCGAAGATCGAGTACAAGGAGATCGCGTCGGCCAACCGGGAGACCGCGATCAAGGGTGGTGAGGTCGACTACTACGTCGGCACCTACTCGATCACGGACAAGCGCAAGAACGACATCTCCTTCGCCGGTCCGTACTTCGTCGCCGGCCAGGACCTGCTGGTCCGCAAGGACGAGACGTCGATCACGGGCAAGGACAGCCTCAAGGGCAAGAAGGTCTGCTCGGCCACCGGCTCGACCCCAATCCAGAAGATCCGGGACGAGGGACTGACCGAGGCGAACAACATCGTCGAGTTCAAGACCTACTCGGAGTGCGTCTCGCAGCTGCTCGACAAGAAGGTCGACGCCGTCACCACCGACGACGCCATCCTCAAGGGCTACGCGGCGCAGAGCCCGACCGAGCTCAAGGTGGTCGGCCAGCCGTTCAGCACCGAGAAGTACGGCATCGGCCTGCCGAAGGACGACAAGGCGCTGCGCGATTACGTCAACAACCAGATCGAGGCGTCGTTCGGCAACGGCACCTGGCAGAAGATCTACGACGGAACGCTCGGCAAGTCCGGCTCGGCGGGCACCCCGCCGACCCTCGAGCGGTACTGACCGACCGGCTCGACACGAGTTACGGCGCCGGGCGGGGCTCGTCCCCGTCCGGCGCTCGTCCGAGGACTGAGAGCGAGGCATGGGCGAGTTCTTCCGCGTACTGACGGACAACGGGCAACTGTTCGTTGACGGGTTCACCAACACCGTCAAACTTTTCCTGATCGCCGCGGTCGGCAGCCTCGTCCTCGGCACGCTGCTCGGCGCGATGCGGGTCTCCCCCGTGCCGGCGCTGCGGGCGTTCGGCGCCACATACGTCAACCTGGTGCGCAACACCCCTCTGACGCTGGTCTTCGCGTTCCTCGTGTTCGCGGTGCCGAAGCTGGACGTCAACATCGACTATTTCGCCAGCGCCGCCATCGCGCTGACGGTCTACACCTCGGCGTTCGTGTGCGAGGTGATCCGCTCCGGCGTCAACACGGTCGCCGCCGGCCAGGCCGAGGCGGCCCGCGCGCTGGGCATGACCTTCGGTCAGGTACTCACGCTCATCGTGCTACCGCAGGCGCTGCGGGCGATGGTCCCGCCGATGATGAGCGTGTTCATCGCGATGCTGAAGAACACCACCATCGCCGCCGGTTTCTCGGTCCTGGAGGCCGGCGCGATCCCCGCGTACATGGCTGAGCGGGGCGAGCCACAGTTCGCCGTCCTGCTCTGGATCACCATCGGCTTCCTGATCCTGATCCTGCCGCTCGTGACCCTGCAGCGGTTCCTGGAGCGCAAGTGGAGGATCGCCCGGTGAGTGAGCTTGCGACCCCCGCAGTCGCGAACGAGAGGTGGCTGAGTTGAGCCAGGCGTCGATCCTCTACGACCTGCCCGGGCCCCGTGCCAAACGGCGTAACGCGATCCTGGGCGTGGCCTCCACCGCCGGCATCATCGCCCTGCTCGCCTACATCGGCTACAAGTTCGCCGACACCGGCCAGTTCGAGTCCCGTAAGTGGGAGCAACTGCAGTACGCGTCGGTGCAGCGCGAGCTGCTGGGCGGACTGTGGGCCACGCTCAAGGCTGCCGGCATCGCTGCGATCCTGGCACTGCTCTTCGGGGCGGTCTTTGCCAGCGCCCGACTGAGCGACAAGTGGGTTCTGCGCACCCCGGCCACCTTCGTGGTGGAGCTGTTCCGGGCGATTCCACTGCTGATTCTGATCTTCTTCGGGTACTACGTGCCGCTGCAGTACGGCTGGTCGATCGACAAGCTCTGGGCGTTGGTCATCGGGCTGGTGCTCTACAACGGCTCGGTGCTCGCGGAGATCTTCCGGGCCGGCATCAACGCGGTCCCGTACGGGCAGACCGAGGGGGCGTACGCGGTCGGTCTGCGCAAGAACCAGGTGCTACGGCTGATCCTGCTGCCGCAGGCGGTCCGGGCGATGCTTCCGGCGATCGTCAGCCAGCTCGTCGTGCTGCTCAAGGACACCGCGCTGGGCTTCATCATCACCTACCCCGAGTTGCTCTTCGTGGGTAAGCAGATTGGCGGCCGATTGCCGTTCGGCCTGCCGTACGTGCCGACCTACCTGGTCGTCGGAGCGATCTACATCGCCATCTGCGGTGCGCTGTCCGCCCTGGCCTGGTGGTTGCAGAAGCGGATGGCCCGGACTCCACGGACGGCGGCAAAGGTGCTACCCGCACAGGACGCGGGCGAAGACGCCGCCCGGATGGTGTGACCAGTTGGTCCTGTTTCCGGTCCCCTCAGGACCGGGCGTTGGTATCTGCCGGAGCGGCGCAGGGATGTGACCACAGGTCATTTCCTGCGCCGCTTAGGTACGAGCTGTGCATGTCAGTCGTGTGCTTTCCGCTACGACGATGCCCGAGCTGATCGCCGCCAGAACGAATCCGGTGCTGACCAGGCTACGAACTGACCTTCTACGCATAGTGCCTCCCGTCCCTCTTGCGACGCTTTCGACGCAATGAGACACAAGAATGTAGAACTATGCTGATCATGCCGATGCCGTTACAGCTGAGACTTCACCCCAGGTCTCGCCCCGCCGCCCCTTGTCGAGACATCAACGGGCGATCTCGGTGACCCGGGACTCGCGGACCACGGTGACCCGGATCTGACCCGGGTAGGTCAGCTCCTCCTCGATCTGCTTGGCCACGTCCCGGGCCAGCACTGCCGCCCCGATGTCGTCCACGTCGTCCGGCTTGACCATCACCCGGATCTCCCGGCCGGCCTGCATGGCGAAGACCTTGTCCACGCCGAGCTTGCCGGCCGCGATCTCCTCGATCCGCTCCAGGCGCTTGACGTACGCCTCAAGACTCTCCCGACGCGCGCCCGGCCGACCGCCGGAGCAGGCGTCGGAGGCCTGGGTGAGGACGGCCTCGATGGTCTGCGGGGGCACCTCGTTGTGGTGCGCCTCGATGGCGTGCACCACGTCCTCGTGCTCGCCGTACTTGCGGGCCAGGTCCGCGCCGATGATGGCGTGGCTGCCCTCCACCTCGTGGGTGAGCGCCTTGCCGATGTCGTGCAGGAACGCCGACCGTTTGATGATGGGCACGTCCAGTCGCAGCTCGGCGGCCATGATGCCGGCGATGTGCGCGGTCTCGACCAGGTGCTTGAGCACGTTCTGCCCGTACGAGGTGCGGTAGCGCAGGCGGCCGAGCAGGGTCACCAACTCCGGGTGGATCTCGGTGATGCCGACCTCGACCAGGGCGTCCTCGGCGGCGCGGTGGCAGAGCTGCTCCACCTCCTGCCGGGCCAGGTCGTAGACCTCCTCGATCCGGTGCGGGTGGATCCGCCCGTCCAGCACCAGCTTCTCCAGCGTCAGCCGACCCACCTCCCGGCGGACCGGGTCGAAGCAGGAGAGCAGCACCGCCTCGGGGGTGTCGTCGATGATCAGGTTGACGCCGGTCACCGACTCGAAGGCGCGGATGTTGCGCCCCTCCCGGCCGATGATCCGCCCCTTCATCTCGTCACCGGGCAGGTGCAGGACGCTGACGACGCTCTCCGCGGTCTGCTCGCTGGCGACCCGCTGGATGGCGTCCACCACGATGTGTCGGGCCCGCTGCTCGGCGGTGTTGCGCGCGTCGGACTCGATGTCCCGCACGAGCAGCGCCGCCTCCCGCTTGGCAGACGTCTCGATCGCCTCGACCAGCTCCAGTCGCGCCGAGTCGGCGGTGAGCCCGGCGATCCGTTCCAGCTCCCGGCGACGCAGCTCCTCCGACTCGGTCAGCTCGGCCTCCCGCTGGGCGAGCGCGGACTCCCGGGCCGCGAGGGCGGCCTTCGCCGCGGTGAGCTGCCGCTCCCGCTCGGCGAACCGCTCCACCTCCTCGGTGTGCATCCGCTCCCGCTCGTCCATCCGGGCGGCCCGGCGCTCCACCTCCGCGGCCTGCTCCCGGGTGGTGGCGGCGAGCACCGCGACCTCCCGCTCACCGCTGCGCCGGGCTGCCGTCCGCAACTGCTCGGCGTCCGCCTCGGCCTGCTTGTGGGCGCGCTCCAGAACGGTGTCCGCCTCGGCGCGGGCGTCGTCGAGGACCCGGCGTGCCTCGGCGCGGGCCGCCTTCGCCTCGGCCTTCGCCGCCGCCGCCTCGGTACGGGCCGCCGCAGCGGCGGACTTCGCCACGTCGATCGTGCTGTTCACCTCGTCGGCCGCGGTCCGCAGGGCAGCGAGGGACTGCTCCTGACGGTCCTTCTCGGCGATGAAGGCGGGATCCTCCGGAGCCGGCGCGGCGCCCATCCGGCGCAGTGTCCGGATGCCCACCAGCACGGCCCCGATCACCACCACCGCGAGGACGAGGACGGCCGCGAGGAGCACGACGTCGAAGGCGTTCATGCCGGGACCCCGTCGGGTCTACCGGTGAACCTGTGCCGCCGCCCCGCCATGGCCGCCTCCCCTAAGGTCGAGACCGCAGCGACCGTGCCGGGGCACACTCCTGCGGCTGTGGACGCCCGACCGGAGCGGCTGGCCGTGGGTAGCTCTCTCCGCCGGCGGTGCCCGCGGGCAACGTCGGCGACCGGGTGCAGTTGTCGCGGCGTTCCGGAACGGCCTGTCCGGAGTTGCCGCCAAAGGCCGCGGAGTCGGCCAAAGTGATGCTGTCTTGTTACGCGATCTATGTTGTGCGCTTAGCCTGCAATGGTCGGGCAATGTGAGCCTGTATGGCGAGGCTAGGTCGCCGGGGGTGTTCTGGTCAAGGACTCATGATCAAACCCCCCGAACGGAGCGAAGTTGCGGTGTCACTCCGAGCTGATGCCGTGTCGGACACGACGGGACAAACACGGCGAGTCACTGGCGCTGATCCGGATGTCGTGCCTGATCAGCGACGGCATCGCCCCGCGTCGAGCCGACTTTTGTGACACCAGCGACCCTGCTGACCCGAACGCCCGGGCTGGTGGGAATCTCAGCTCAGCGAGCGCCGACGGCCAGCGCGGCGGTGACGAGCGCGGCGTTGCCGGGTGCCGGCGTGCCGTCGGGCAGCAGGAGCGTGTCCTCCAGCCCGATGCGGGTGTGCAGCCCACGGCTGACCGCCTCGGCGAGCACCGCCCAGGTGGCCGGGCCCTCGGCGTGCAGCAGCACCGGTGGAGCCACCGCGCCCTGCGGCGAGCGTGCCGCTGACGGCGATCCGGTGGGCGCCCCCGTCAACGACGGCAGCGCCGCGAGTATCCGCGCCGCGTCGGCCACCGCGACCGGCGCCTCCTCCGCCATGCACTCGACGAGGATCCGCCCGACCGGCACCCGCCAGGACCGGTACGCCTCGACGGCGTCGAGCGTCCAGAGCCCCACCTCGACGAGCACACCCCGCTCGTGCAGGGCAGCGGCGACGGCCTCGGCGCCGGCCTCGTGCGCGTTGACCGAGGCGAAGTCGGGCAGCACCGCCCAGGCTCGGACGGCGGCCACCCGGGCGGCCGGATCCGGCTCGATCCACGCTCCGGTGCTCACCCCCACCGGCAGCCCCGGCCGGGCGGCGCGGATCGCGGTGAGCGCGTCGGCGATGACCTCTGGGCGCAGCGACTCGACACCGGACGCGTCTCGGGGATGGACGTGCACAGCCGCGACGCCGAGCGAGGCGCAACGGGCCGCGTCGGCGGCCAACTCCGCCGGGGTGACCGGCACCGCAGGGTGGGCGTCACTGTTGCGCCCACCGTTCAGACACGCCTTCAACATCGGACCACCCCACAGCACCCAGCGCGACTCTCAGTCGACCGGACGGTTGTCCCGGTCCAGCTCACCCTCGGCGTCGGCGAGCGCGTCGGCGTCGATCTGCTCGGCGAACTCGGCCGCCTCGGCGCTCTGCGCGGCCAGCGCGTCCTTCACTGCCCGGATCGCCACGCCAGGCGGGTAGCCCTTGCGGGCCAGCATGCCCACCAGCCGACGGAAGACCGCGTCGGGCTCACCTCGGGCGGTGCGCAGCTTGCGCTCCACGAGGGTGCGGGCGGTGTCGGCCTCGGTCTCCTCGTCCAGCTCACCGAGCGCCTCGGTGGCCACCTCGCCGTCCACACCCTTGCGGCGCAGCTCGTTGGCGAGCGCCCGGCGAGCCAGGCCTCGCCCGGTGTGCCGACTGGACACCCAGGCTCGGGCGAACGCGGCGTCGTCGATGATGCCGACCTCGTCATAGCGGTCGAGCACCTCGGCCGACACCTGCTCGGAGATGCCCCGCTTGGCCAACGCTCCGGCCAGCTCGGCCCGGGTGCGTGGCCGGACGGCGAGCTGGCGCAGACAGATCTCGCGGGCCATCTCCGACTCGTCGCGGGGTGGGGACGCCGGTTTGTCCGCCTGCGGCTCGGCCTGGCGGCCCCGTCGAGGACGGGGTGGGTCACTGGCATCGCCCGTACGAGGCGGACTGGCATCCCAGCCCCGCCCCGTACGGGCGCGTCGTCCTGCCATGGGTCAGCGACCGATCAGAAGTCGACCGGCGGCAGCTCCGGGCCACCGGCGGCGTCACCCGCGCCGACCCCGACGCCGAGCTTCTCCAGGATCTTCTTCTCGATCTCGGCGGCCACGTCCGGGTTTTCCTTCAGGAACTCCCGAGCCTTTTCCTTGCCCTGGCCGAGCTGGTCGCCGTCGTACGTGTACCACGCTCCGGACTTGCGGATGATCGCCTGCTCCACGCCGACGTCGATCAGCGAGCCCTCACGCGAGATGCCCTTGCCGTACATGATGTCGAACTCGGCCTGCTTGAACGGTGCGGCGACCTTGTTCTTCACGACCTTGACCCGGGTGCGGTTGCCGACCACGTCGGTGCCGTCCTTGAGGCTCTCGATGCGTCGCACGTCGAGCCGGACCGAGGCGTAGAACTTCAGCGCCCGACCACCGGTGGTGGTCTCCGGGCTGCCGAACATGACGCCGATCTTTTCCCGCAGCTGGTTGATGAAGATCGCCGTGGTGCCGGTGTTGCTGAGCACACCGGTGATCTTCCGGAGTGCCTGGCTCATCAGCCGGGCCTGGAGGCCCACGTGGCTGTCGCCCATCTCGCCCTCGATCTCGGCGCGCGGCACCAGGGCCGCCACCGAGTCGATCACGATGATGTCGATCGCGCCGGAGCGGATCAGCATGTCCGCGATCTCCAACGCCTGCTCACCGGTGTCCGGCTGGGAGACGAGCATCGCGTCGGTGTCGACCCCGAGGGCCTTCGCGTACTCCGGGTCGAGCGCGTGCTCGGCGTCGATGAAGGCGGCGATGCCGCCGAGCCGCTGCGCGCTGGCCACCGAGTGCAGCGCCACCGTGGTCTTACCGCTGGACTCAGGACCATAGATCTCGACCACCCGGCCGCGCGGCAGGCCACCGATGCCGAGGGCCACGTCGAGCGCGATGGAGCCGGTCGGAATGATTGCGGTCTGGACGACCGGCCGGTCACCCAGCCGCATCACCGAGCCCTTGCCGAATTGCTTGTCAATCTGAGCGAGAGCAAGGTCGAGTGCCTTCTCCCGGTCAGGCCCTGCTGCCATGTTTGCCACCCCTGCCTTCGCCGGCGTCTTTGCTGAGCTTCGCGTCACGCGGACACGCTAGGCGCTAGGTCCGACAGAAAACCAGCCGACGGGCCGCGAGCTGTGGACGAGCACCCAGCTGTGGACAGTAGCCGAACAGGTGTACGACTCGGCAAGCGACACGCGGAAGGGCGAAAAGGCTGCTCAGCGTAGTCGGGCGGGCACTCGATCGGGATACGCGGCACAGACCGCCCGCCACACCACGTGCGTCTGCTCCCCCGACGCCAGTGCCTGTTCGATGGTCCGTCCGCCGAGCTGGGACAGCACCTGGTCGCGGGCGATGCTGGCCGCGTAGCCGGGCCCGAACGCCTCATCCAGCCGCGTCCAGAAGTCGGTCAGCCGCACAGTGATCAGCCCTCCTCGTCCGGTGCCCCGGTCGGCACCGGGCGCAACGCTAGCGCCACCAGGGGCACCGCGGCGACCGCCGCGAGCAGGGTGAGCACCGGATAACCGGCGAACTGCATGACAAACCCGCTCACCACGGCGGCGGCGGCCCCGGCCAATCCCATGATCAGGTCGGAGAACCCCTGGACGCTCGGCCGCACACCGGCCGGCACCGACTCGGACAGCAACGTCGAACCGGCCACCATCGTCCCCGACCAGCCCAGCCCGAGCAGGACCAGACCCACCGACAGCCGGGGTGTGTGGTGCCCGGCGGTGCCGGCGACCGCACATGCGGCCAACAGCAGACCGACCCCACCGAGGATCACCGCCCGCCGGCCGAACCGGTCGGTGAGCCAACCCACCACCGGGGAGAACGCGTACATGCCCGCGATGTGCAGACTCAGCACGATGCCGACCAGCCGCAGCACGTCGGCGTCGGCGTGCGACTCGCCGAGCCGGACCGGGGTCATCGCCATCACCGCCACCATCACCAGGTGACCCACCGCCACGGCGGCGATGCCGAGCCGGGCCGCGGGCCGCCCTCGTACCACCGACCAGGCCGTCCGCATCCCGGCGGCACGCGGCGCGCGCACCTTGACCGGCGCGGTGGCCGGCGTCACACCAGCGCCAGCCGCCGGCGCCTCGGCCGCCACGGCGGTCGCCGGCGCGTCGGCTGCCAGCGGCGGGCCGGCGGTCGGTGCGTCGGCCGCCGCGAGCCTGCGCGCGGTGAGCAGCGGGTCGGGCCGGAGCAACCCGAGGAGTACGACGGCAGCCAGCACGAACGCCGCCGCGCTGAACGCGAACGGGCCGGCCAGCGGAGGCAGCCCCCAACCGGTGGTGACCCGGTCGGCCAGCGCGGCGAAGTTCGGCGCGGCCACCGCACCGATGGTGGTGGCCCAGACGATGAGGGAGAGCTGCCGGCCTCGACGGGCCGGCTCCGCGAGGTCCACAGCGGTGTAGCGGGCCTGGAGGTTCGCGGCGGTGCCACCGCCGAAGAGCAGCATGCCGAGGAAGAGCAGCGGCACCCAGCGGGTGGCCGCGGCCAGCACCACCAGCACGCCGCCGACGGCACCGATCGCGTACGCCAGCACCAGGCCCGGCCGGCGACCGTGCCGCGCCATGATCCGGGTGACCGGGACGGCGAGCAGCGCGGCGCCGACCACCCCGGCGCTCTGCGCGACACCGGCCACCGCGGTCCCGGCGATCCGTGCCGCGAGCAGCGCGCCCACGGCGATGCCGATGGTCACACCGATCCCGCCGATGATCTGGGTGGTGAAGAGCAGCCGCAGGGTACGCCGCTGGATCGACGCGACGTCGGGTCGGGCGACGGTACGCGGCGCGGTCAGGTCGGTCGCCATCGGCGCTCCTCAGGAAGGGATGACCCATCCTCGCGCACTCGCACCGACCAGCGGCAGTGGGTTTTGCCGACAGCAAAACCCACCGCCCGGCGACCGCCGGCCCGCCCCAAAATCTGCGCAACTTCGGTGAAGTTGCTGTGTCAGCGCGCCCGGAAGCAGCACTTTCCCCGATGTTGTGCGAGCGGTGGTTCTACTCGCGCGGTCGCGGCGACGGTCGGCAGAGCCGTCGGGCTAATCGGGCAGGGCCCGGGTGACGACGCTGAGGTCGGCGACCAGGCCCTCGTACGCCTTGTCCTGGTCGTCGGCCCGCAGGACGGCGGACGGGTGGATGGTGGCCAGCAGCCGAGCCTGCGGCGCGTCGGCCCGCTTTCCTGCGTTGTCCACCGGCACCTGCTCGAAGTCTGCGGGGTGTTGGGCCGACTCCGGCCAGGGCAGCAGCTCGCCCCGCTGCCGGGTGACCCGGAAGGACGGGCCGAGCAGCGCCTTGGCGGCGGTCGCGCCGAGCACCACCACGATCTCCGGACGCAGGCGGGCGAACTCCGCGACCAACCAGGGGCGGCAGGCGGTGATGTGCGCCTGGTCGGGGGTCTGGTGGATCCGCCGCTTGCCGCGCAGTTCAAAACGGAAGTGCTTAACGGCGTTCGTCAGGTAGAGGTGACCCGGGTCCAGCCCGGCGTCGTCGACCGCACGGCGCAGCAGCCTGCCGGCGGGGCCGACGAAGGGCAACCCCTTCTGGTCCTCCATGTCGCCGGGCTGCTCGCCCACCAGCACCACCCGGGCGCTCTCGTCGCCCCGGCCGAAGACCGTCTGCGAGGCATCCCGATAGAGCTCACAGCCCCGACAACCGCCGGCCGCGGTGCGCAGCTCGTCGATGGTGTCGGCATCGGGCGGGATGAACCGCTGGGCGCCCGGGGCGCTGTCGGTCTGCTCAGCCATGCGGACTGTTATATACCTGTTCGATGCTTCGTGCCGGGTACGCCCCGGCGCGGTGTCGCCCGCCGACGCGCGTCAGTACCCGTTGCCGCCGCCGTCGCCGCCGGAAGAGATCGCGATCAGCACGATGACGATGATGATGATCGCCAACGCCACCGCGATCCAGATTCCCTTGCGCGCCCCACCTGAAGCCATGACCCCCACCTCCGGCGGCCCGCATACCCGTCCCGTCCGCACCGAATCACCGCAACCGCGCACTTTCCTGCCGCAACCTGCCGGCCGTGCCTCGGGACGAGGTCTGGTCAGGTGGGGAAGCCCGGTGGCGGGGTGGGGTTGGTGGCGTGGGCCAGGGCGGCGGCCAGGGGTGCCAGGTCGTCGGCGTCCAGTGAGCTGACGGTGACGCGCAGGGCTGGCGGGGCGGCGATCCGGTAGAGGGCGCCGGGGGCCACCGCCCAACCGGCGTCGCGCAACGCGGTGACCGCGCTGGTCTCGTCCTGCACCGGCAGCCAGACGTTGATGCCGCTGCGGCCGTGCGCGCTCAGGCCGTGCTCCGCCAGCGCGGTCAGCAGGCCTTCGCGCCGCTGCTCGTAGCTCTGCGCCGCCCGCCGCACCAGCTCGTCGACCGCCGGGTCCCGCCAGAGGGCGAGGACCAGCCGTTGCAGCACCGTGGAGACCCAGCCGGCACCGACGCGCGTCCGGCCGGCCACCCGGGCCACAGTGGTCTCGTCGCCGACCAGCACCGCGAGCCGCAGGTCGGGGCCGAAGGGTTTGCTCACCGACCGCAGGAAGGCCCAGCTCGCGGTCGCCCCGGCCAGCGGGTGCAGGGGTACGCGGGCCAGTTCGGCGGCGTGGTCGTCCTCGATCAGCAGCAGGTCCCGCCGGCCGGCGAGCAGCGCCCGCAGCTCCTCGGCGCGGGCGGCGGAGACGGCTGCGCCGGTCGGGTTCTGCGCCCGGCTGGTGACCACCAGCGCCCGCGCTCCGGCGGCGAGCGCGGCGGCCACCCCGGCCACCAGCGGGCCCTCGTCGTCCAGCGGTACGCCGATCGGGCGCAGCCCCAGCGCGGCGACCAGGTCCAGCAGGTTGGCCCAGCCCGGGTCCTCCACGGCCACCGCGTCGCCGGGACGCAGATGGGCGCCGAGCAGCCGCTCGATGCCGTCCAACGCGCCGCCGGTGAGGGTGAGTTCCCCGGCCGGTACGCCGTCGGCGCCCAGTCGGGCGCGAGCAGCCTCGGCCAGCTCGGGCAGGACGCCGGCATGGGAGTAGCCGACCGGCGGGCCGGCGTCGGCGGCGAGCGCCGCCAGGTGCGGGCCGAGCGGCGGAAGCAACCGGGGGTCGGGTTCCCCCCGGGACAGGTCACGGGCTCCGGGTAACGGGGCAGGACGCAGCGCGGAGCGGCGGGCGGCCACCGGTGGGCGGGGGCGTACCCGGGTGCCGTGCCGACCGGCGGTGGCGAGCAGACCACGCTGGCGCAGCTCCTGGTAGGCGCGGGCGACGGTGGCCGGGCTGACGCCCAGCTCGGCGGCGAGTGCCCGCACCGGTGGCAGCGCGGCCCCCGGAGGAAGGGCGCCCGTACGGATGCCTGACTCGATGCTGGCCGAAATCTCGACGGCCGTCGTACCACTGAGCTGATAGCGTGCTGACACAAACAAGAGATTGTACTAGAACAAAGGGGCGCGCGCATGTATCCACCCACCGCCCGGACCACACCCCACCGTTCCCGCGACAAGATGAGCTACGACCGGGCCGCCGCACACGCCGTGCTCGACGAGGCGTACGACTGCGCGCTCGGCTTCACCGTCGACGGCCAGCCACGGGTGCTGCCCACCCTGCACGTCCGTATCGGCGACACGCTCTACCTGCACGGCTCCACCGGCAGCCGGCCACTGCTCGCCGCCCGGGGTGAGGGTCTCCCGGTCTGCGTCGCGGTGACAGTGCTCGACGGGCTGGTCTACGCCCGGTCCCAGTTCCACCACAGCGCCAACTACCGCTCGGTCGTCGCGCACGGCACCGCCCGACTGGTCACCAACGAGCGGGAGAAGCTCGCCATGCTCACCGCGCTGGTGGAGAAGGTCGGCGCGGGACGCAGCACCCAGACCCGCCCGCCCAGCCGGCGGGAGTTGGCGGAGACCGCCGTTTTGGCGTTGCCCCTGCACGAGGTGTCCGTCCGGGCCCGCAACGGTGGGGTGCGCGAGGACGAGGACGACCTGCACCTACCGCACTGGGCCGGGGTGCTGCCGCTGCGGCTGACCGCCGGGCAACCCGAGCCCGACGCCGGAGTCACCGCACCACTGCCGGCGTACCTGCGGACGGCCCGCACGCCCTGGCACGACCCCGTGACGCTGCACGGCGAGCACGTCCGGCTGGAGCCGCTGGACCTGGCGCACGCCGACGAGCTGCACGCCGCCACCGACGACGCGGAGGTGTGGCAGCACCTCGGCGGTACCCGGCCCAGCACACCGGGCGAGACCGCCGAGGTGATCGGCACCGCCCTGGCCGCCCAGCACCGGGGCGAGCGGGTGGCCTGGGTGCAGCGGTGTGCGGCGACCGGAGCGATGGCCGGCACCACGTCCTACTACGAGATCGACCCGCAGCGGCGCTCGGTGGCGATCGGGCACACCTACCTCGGCCGGCCCTGGTGGCGTACCGGGATCAACACCGAGGCGAAGTTGCTGCTGCTCAGCCGGGCCTTCGACGACCTGGGCGCGGTACGGGTGGCGTGGCACACCGACATCCGCAACGTCCGCTCCCAGGCGGCCATCGAACGCCTCGGCGCGACCCGGGAAGGGGTGCTGCGGATGCACCGGCAACGCCCGGACGGCTCCTGGCGGGACACCGTCCAGTACGCGATGACCGTCGACGAGTGGCCGAACGCACAGGCCACGCTGCGAGAAAGACTTCTGCGGACGGCACCGGTGGCGTGATGATGGCGGCGTGCTGGGGATCACCGACATCTGGACGTACGTGCTGGGCACCGTGGCCATCATTCTGCTGCCCGGGCCAAACTCACTCTTCGTGCTCTCGACCGCGGCCAAACGGGGTGTCGCGGTCGGCTACCGGGCCGCCGCTGGCGTGTTCGTCGGCGACTGGGTGCTGATGTTCCTCTCCGCCGCGGGGGTGGCGTCGCTGCTCAAGGCGTACCCCCCGTTGTTCATGGTGATCAAGTACGCGGGTGCCGCGTACCTCGGTTATGTCGGGGTGACGATGCTGCTCGGCGCCTGGCGGCGCTGGCGCGACCGCAACGACCCGAGCACGCCGCGGCTCATCGACGCCGCGGAGCCGGCGGCGATGCGCAGCCCCTTCCGCAAGGCGCTGGTGATCAGCCTGCTGAACCCGAAGGCGATCCTGTTCTTCATCTCGTTCTTCATCCAGTTCGTCGACCCCGGCTACGCCTGGCCGGCGCTGTCGTTCCTGCTGCTCGGCCTGATCGCCCAGGTGACCAGCGCGCTGTACCTGACCGCGTTGATCTTCGCGGGCACCTTCCTGGCCGCGCAGTTCCGCCAGCGCCGCCGCCTGGCGGCCGGCGGCACCACCGCCGTGGCAGCCCTGTTCCTGGCCTTCAGCCTCAAGCTGGCCACAGCCAGCGCCGGCTGACCCGGCTGCGGGGTCAGGTGCCGTCGCCTCCGCCGGAGCCGCCTCCTCCCACGCCGGCGCCGCCGGCGGTGCCGCCGAGGCCGTAACCGGGTCGGATCGGCTCATCGGGGTGGCGGCTGACGTGGGCGGACCCCGCGATCTGCGCGGACCAGTCGGCGTGCGCGGCCGCAGCGGCGTGCCGGTTGATCGCCTGCCGGATCCAGCCGTCAACGGTGGCGACCCAGTCCCGCCGCTCGGCGTCCTCGTGCCAGATCCGGAACCGGCTGATGCTCTGGTGGGTGATCCCGGCCAGCGCCAGCCGACGATCCATCCAGAGGATCGCCTCCAGGCCCGCCGAGTTCGTCACGAAGATCACCTCCAGCTCGGTGATCGGGCCGGCGTAGAGCGGCCCCACCCAGTAGCCCCAGCGCTGGTGCAGGGGCAGGGTGTGCTCCACCCCGGGCAGCCCACCCTGCAGCAACCCGGACTGACGGATCATGAAACCGAGGGTGTCCAGCGCCGCCAGCACGTGCTGCTGCGTCGGGAGGGGATGCACGAAGACCGGCACCATGGCGCCCTGGTCGAGATCGGGGTCGAGGGACACCTCGGTCCGCAGACCCATCCGCAGGCTCAGCAGCGGCACCCCGCCGAACGTGGTCACCGGGGTCTCCCAGGGCAGCGGCAACGCGAAGTCGACCGCCCGCCGCCGACCAGCGGGCACGACGAACCGGCCGGCGATCGGTAGTTGGTGGAACTGCATGAGACGCCGGGGGGCCGCCGGGTCGTCCGGTTCGACGGTGGTGACGAGACCGAGCCGGATGTGCCGCACCAGCACGTCCTCCGGGCCGGCCGCGAGGGTCACCCGCCCCGGCAGGCGCAGGCCCGGCCGGGTGCTCGGGTTGGGGAGCGTGGTCTGCACGGACAGCCCGGTCCCGCCGGACTGCGGGGACACTCCCGTCAACCGCACCGCGCGCCCCCTCCCGGGACGGGGCCCCGCCGGCCCCACCAGACGCGCCTACCCGGTCGGGGTCGGCTCAAGCCCGCTGCCGTGCCGACCGCTGACCCGGCCGCACTTCGTCAGTGCGGCCGGGTCGGCAGGTCAGCGCAACCGACGCCCGCGCGGGACCGTGTCGGTCTCGTCGTCGAACTCGCCGATGACCTCCTCCAGGAGGTCCTCCAGCGCGACGAACCCGATCGGCCGGGCCGGGCCACCGCCGTTGCGCACCAACGCGAGCTGCGACTGCCGCGCCCGCATCGCCGCCACCGCCTCGGTGACCGAGGACGTCGCCGGCAGGGTGAACGCGGGTGTCATCAACTCGCCGGCGGTGGCGACGCGACCGGTGGTGACCACCCGCACCGCCTCCCGGACGTGCACGAGGCCGCAGACGTCGCCCGCCTCGTCGAGCACCGCGAGCCGGGACCGCCCGCTGTCCCGGCTGACCTCCTCGATCCGCCCGGCCGGGTCGTCCCGACGGACGGTCACCATGGTGGCGAACGGCTCCATCACCTGCGCCACCGACGTGCCCTGCAACTCCAGCATGCTGGTCAGCAGCTGGTGCTGCTCGGCGCCGAGCAGCCCGTGCTCACGGGACTGCTCCAGCAGGATCCGCAGCTCGTCCGGGCCGTGCACCTGGGCGAGCTGGTCCTGCTGGTTGACCCCGAACAGCCGCAGGATCGCGTTGGCCAGGGCGTTGAGCGCGGACAGCACCGGCCGGGACACCCGGGCGAAGGCGCGGAACGGCAGAGCGAGCAGCGTCGCCGAGCGCTCCGCGTCGGTGATCGCCCAGGACTTCGGTGCCATCTCCCCCACCACTAGGTGCAGGAAGGTGACCACCCCGAGGGCGAAGATCAGGGCGATCAGGTGACTGGCCGCGTCCGGCAGGCCCACCGCGTGCAGCAGGGGGCTGAGCAGGTGCTCGATCGCCGGCTCGGCCAACGCGCCGAGACCCAGTGTGCACAGCGTGATGCCGAGCTGCGCCCCGGCCAGCATCAGCGACAGCTCGCGGACGCCGTCCAGCGCGGCGCGTGCCGCCCGACCACCGTTCGCCGCCGCCTGCTCCAGGCGGTAGCGCTTGCTGGCCACCAGGGCGAACTCGGCGGCCACGAAGAACCCGTTCAGCGCCAGCAGGACCACCGAACTGAACAGCGCGATCCCGGGGCTCATCGGTGCCTTCCTTCATTCGCGACTGCGGTGCTCGCAAGCTCACTCCTCGCGCTCACGCGCTCACCCCCGGTTTGGTGAGCTGAAGCCGCACCGAGTCGGCCACGTGCCGGTCCACGGCCAGCACCTCGACCAACGCGCGGGGCTCCGCCTCGTCGACCTCGCCGTCCGCCCCCTCGGGTTGCAGGCTGATCTCCAGCCGGTCACCGACCTCCGGCACCCGACCCAGCTCCCGCATCACCAACCCGGACAGGGTGTCGTACTCCGGGGCCTCGGGCAGGGCGATGCCGGTGCTGTCGGCGACCTCGTCGATCCGCCAGCGGGCCGGCACCACCCAGGACCCGTCGTCCTGCCGGGCGGGTGCCCGCTCCGGTGGGTCGTCCTCGTCCCGGATCGGGCCGACCAGCTCCTCGGCGATGTCCTCCAGCGTGATCACGCCGGCGAAGCCGCCGTACTCGTCGACCACACACGCCATCTGCCGATGACCGGACCGCAGGCGGTCGAGCACCGTGGGCAGGGGCAACGTCTCCGGTACGAGCAGCGGCGGCCCCGCCACCGCACTCACCGGGGTGGTCGCCCGCTCCCCCGGGGGTACGCCGAGCACGTCGGCGATGCCGACGACACCGATCAGGTCGTCGACGCCCTCCGTACCGCGTACCGGGAAGCGGGAGTGGCCGGTGTCCAGCAGCTCGACCACCCGGCTGACCGGCTCGTGCGCCCGTACGGTGTGCACGTCGACCCGGGGCACCATGGCCTCCCCGGCGGTCAGCTCCCGAAAGTCCAGACCTCGGTCGAGCAGCGTGGACATCTCGACGTCGAGGCTGCCCTCCTCGCGAGACTCGGCGATGATCTGTTCCAGGTCCGCCGGAGTGGCGCCGCTGGGCAGCTCCTCGATCGGCTCGATGCCGATCCGGCGCAGCAGGCGTATCGATGCCCGGTCGAAGAGGTGGATCAGCGGCCCGGCGACGGCCAGGTAGATCAGGGTGGACCGGCTCAGCGCCCGGGCCAGTTGCTCGGCCCGCGCGATGGCCAGGTTCTTCGGGGCCAGCTCGCCGAGGACCATCTGCACGATGGTGGCGATGACCAGGGCCAACGCCACCGAGAGCGGCAGGCTGACCGTCTCGCTGACACCCGCCACGCCGAGCAGGTCGGCGAGGCCGCCGCCGAGGAACGGCTCGGCGACGTAACCGACCAGCAGGGCGGTGACGGTGATGCCGAGCTGGGCGCCGGAGAGCATGAAGGAGAGCCGGCTGGTGACGGTCAGGGCCCGGGCGGCGGCGGCGTCGCCGTCATCGGCAAGCTGGCGCAGCTTGCCCCGGTCCACGGCGACATAGCCGAACTCCTGCGCCACGAAATAGCCGGTGGCGGCAGTGAGGAGAGTAATCAGAAGAAGACCAACGACGATCAACACGGGTCGCTCAGGGCTCCCGGGGTCGTCGGTACGGGGATATGCCGGGCACGACCCGGCTGGCTACTGCTGCCCTCCTGGGCAGAAGAGTCGATCATGCCGCCATTTTATCGCCGCTGGCTGGGACTCCGCTGGGGGTGGGCCGAAGGAGCGGATCGTCCGGTTCACCGACCCCATCCCAGGCCGTCACGCCGGCAACGCCCCAGGTCGTCACGCAGCCCCGCCCCAGGCCGTCACGCCGGCCCCGCCGGCCCCGTGCCGGAACCGCGTTCGGCCAGCTCATCGGCGTCGAGGAGACTCCGGTCGAGTCGCCCCGACCGGTACGCGGCCCGCCCGATCATCTGGGCCGCGACCGGTGCGGTCGCCAACTGGAAGACCGCCACGAGCAGGATCATGCCCAGGTCCGCCGGGGACCGCAGCCGCAACACGATCCCCAGCAGCAACAGCAGCACCCCGAGCACCTGCGGCTTCGTGGCCGCGTGCATCCGGCTCAGCGCGTCCGGGAACCGCAGCACGCCGATCGCGGCGGCCAGGCCGAGCACGGCACCGGCCACCAGACAACCGGCGCCCAGCCAGTCCGCGATCGTGGCGATCACTGCTGTTCCCGGACCGCGAAGCGGACCAACGACACCGAGCCCACGAAGCCGAGCAGGGAGAGCACCACCAGCACGGGCAGTGTGGTGGCGTGCCGGTTGACCGCCGCCTCGGCGCCCACCGCGCCGACCATGGTGGCGAGCAGCATGTCCGCGGCGATCACCCGGTCCACCAGTGACGGGCCACGGTAGAGGCGCACCAGCGCGAGCAGCGCGGTCACCGAGAGCAGGACGGTGAGGACGACGGCCAGAAAAGTGGTCACGAGCGGGTTCCCTCCTCGGACGGGTCGGTCTCGATGCGGCGCAGTTCGGCGGCCGAGCCCACCGCGCGGACGATCCGCCGTTCGATGGTGCGTGTGCGTTGCCGGGCCACCTCCAGGTCGGCCGGCCCGTGGGTGTCCAGCACGTGCAGGTAGAGCGTTCCGGAATCTCGGTCCACCTCGAGGATCAACGTGCCCGGCACCAGCGAGACCGCCTCGGCGGTGAGCGCCAGGTTCAGGTCGCTGGGCACCCGCAACTGGACTCCGATGATCGCCCCGCGCGGCCGGTAGCCGGGTTGCACGGCGATCCGGGCGACGTGCAGGCTCGCGCTGACCAACTCGACGAGGAACCGGCCGGCGAAGACCAGCAGCGCCCCGGGCCGCAGCCGGCCGCCGAAGCTGACCGCCGGCAGCGGGTAGAACACCAGCACCGCGCCGCCCACCAGCAGGCCGCCGATCAGGTTGCCCCAGTTGACGTCGCCCCAGAGCAGGTTCCAGACCACCACCAGCCACCCGAGCGCCACCACCTGGTCGCGCCAGCGCCCGAGCCGGCCGCGCCCCACCACGGGGGGCCCGGGGGCGTCCGGAGCCGGCTCAGGGGTGCCGGTCACGGCACACCGCCCGGCAGGACGGCATGCACGTACGGGGTGCGCAGCCGCAGGTCGGCGGCCGCGTCCGTGGTGACGTCGAAGAGCGGACCGGCCAGCAGGGTCAGCGTGAGCCCGAGGGCGACCAGGGCCACGGTGGCCCCGATCATCAGCCTCGGCAGTGGGACGGCCGGCTCGCTGGTGGCCAGCCGGGGCGCGCGCCAGAAGGCGATGTTCCACACCCGGGAGGCCACGTAGAGGGTGAGCAGGCTGGTCACCGTGCCAGCCGCCACCAGCACCCCGGGCAGCGGCCCGCCGGCCGCCACCCCGGCCTGGAGAAGGCCGAGTTTGCCGAGGAAGCCGGAGAACGGCGGCACACCGGCGAGGTTCATGGCCGGGACGAAGAACAGCACGCCCAGCAGCGGCGCCACCCGGGCCAGCCCGCCGATGCGGCGCAGGTCGGTGCTGCCAGCGCGCTCCTCGACCAGCCCGGCGACGAGGAACAACGTGGTCTGGATGGTGATGTGGTGCACCACGTAGAAGATCGCGCCGGAGAGCCCGGCGACGGTACTCAGCGCCACCCCGAAGATCATGTAGCCGATGTGGCTGACCAGGGTGAACGAGAAGAGCCGCTTCAGATCGGACTGGGCCACCGCGCCGAGGATGCCGATCACCATCGTCAGACCGGCAACGACCATGAGCAACGTGTCCGCGTGCCCACCGGGAAACAGCAACGTCTCGGTGCGGATGATCGCGTACACGCCCACCTTGGTGAGCAGGCCCGCGAAGACGGCGGTGACCGGGGCCGGTGCGGTGGGGTAGCTGTCCGGCAACCAGGCCGACAGCGGAAAGACCGCCGCCTTGATCGCGAACGCCAGCAACAGCATCAGCTCCAGGGCCAGTCGGACGCCGTCGGGCAGGTCGTCGAGGCGCTGGGCGAGCTGGGCGAGGTTGAGCGTGCCGGTGGCCGCGTACACCAGGCCCACCGACGTCAGGAAGATCATCGAGGAGAGGACGCTGACCACCACGTACGTCGACCCGGTGCGGATCCGGGTCTCGGTGCCTCCCAGCGTGATCAGCACGAAGCTCGCGGCCAGCAGGATCTCGAAGCCGACGAAGAGGTTGAACAGGTCACCGGCCAGGAACGCGTTGGTGACGCCCGCGGTGAGGACCAGGTACGTCGGGTGGAAGATCGACACCGGGGCGGACTCGCTCGTCTCGCTGCCGCCCTGGCCGATCGAGTACAGCAGCACGCAGAGGGTCACCGCCGACGAGACCACCACCATCAGCGCGGCCAGCTGGTCGGCGACCAGCACGATGCCGACCGGTGCCGGCCACCCACCGACCGCCACCACCACCGGCCCGTGCCGGTACGCCTGCACGAGCAGCAGCAACGCCACGGCGAGTGTGCCGCCCAGGCAGAACACGCTGATCGCACGCTGGAGTCGGGGCTTCCCGGCCAGCAGCAGGGTCAGCGCCGCACCGAGCAACGGCACCACCACCGGCAGCGGCACCAGCGCGCTCATCACGCCTCCTCCCCGCGTCGGAGACGACGGCGGGCGGGCTCGGGATCGACCTGCTCCGGGTCGGCGTCCGGGCCCTCTCCACCGTGGTCGACGGCGCCCGCCTCGTTCCGGCCCGCCCGGCGGATGATCTGCCGGTCCTCCAGGTCGTCGGGCACCTCGTCGTCGCCGGTGAGATACCAGCTGCGGTACGCCACCGCGAGCAGGAACGCGGTGAACCCGAAGGTGATCACGATGGCGGTCAACACCATCGCCTGCGGCAGCGGATCACTCATCTGCCCCACCGCACCGGTGCCGACGATCGGCGCCCCACCCGAGCGACCACCCAGCAGGATCAACAGGTTCACCCCGTTGCCGAGCAGGATCACCCCGAGCAGGATCCGGGTCAGGCTGCGCTCCAACAGCAGGATCACCCCGCACCCGACCAGCACCGCGACGGCCAGCACCAGCACCAGCGTCGGTCCCGCGCCGCTCTCCGTCATGCCCGGTCACCCTTGTCGACGGCCAGGCCACCGGTGGCCGTCCCGGTGGCCTCGATGTGGCGGTCGACCTCGGCGCCGAGGCTGCGCAGGATGTCCAGCACCAACCCGATCACGACCAGGTAGACACCGATGTCGAAGAAGAGCGACGTGACCAGGTGGACGTCCCCGATCAGCGGCAGGGACCGGTCGACCTTGGCGCTCTCCAGCACCGACCCGCCGACCAGCAGCGCCACCACTCCGCTGCCCACCGCCATGGCCAGGCCGGCGCCGAGGATCGGACCGGCGCCGACCGGCGCCGCCTCGGTCAGCTCGTACCGACCGCCGGCCAGATAGCGGACCACCAGGGCGAGACCCGCCACCAGACCGCCGGCGAAGCCGCCGCCCGGCGCGTTGTGCCCGGAGAACAGCAGGAAGAGGGAGAACAGCACCACGGTGTGGAAGATCAGCCGGATGACCACCTCCAACACGATCGAGCGGCGCTCCTCGTAGAGGGTGGGACCGCCGCGCAGCCACACCGGCCGGCCGGGTTCGTCCACCCGCTGATCGGACTCCGGTCGGCGCGGTCGCGGCCCGGTCCGGGACCGCTCGAAGATCAGGCTGGCCACCCCGGTCGCGGCCACCACCAGCACCGACAGCTCGCCCATGGTGTCCCAGGCCCGGATGTCGACCAGTGTCACGTTGACCACGTTGCGGCCATACCCCTCCAGCACCGCCAGGTCCGGGAAGGCGGCACTGATGTCCGGTGCCCGGCGGGCGCCGACGGCGGTCAGGGCCAGCCCGGCGGCCACCACACCCACCGCCACCCCGATCGCCCGACGGACCCAGCGGGTCCGCCGCAACGGACGGGCCGAGAAACGCTCCGGCAGACGCCGCAGCACCAGCACGAAGACCGCTATCGTCGCGGTCTCCACCAGGAACTGGGTGAGCGCCAGGTCGGGCGCGCCGTGCAGGACGAACAGCATCGCGGTGCCGTAGCCGGTCATCCCCACCAGCAGCATCGCGGTCAGGCGACGGCGGGCACCGACCGCCAGCACCGCGGCGACCGCGATCACCAGGACGACCACCGGTTGCAGCAGGCTGTCCCAGAGCGGGATCCGGGCCCTCCACGGGCTGGCGGAGACCATCGCCGTGCCGGGCACCAGCACCAGGGTGACCAGGATGATGCCCAGATACTGCGGCAGGGAACCGCGCTGGGTCGCGCCGGTGACCTCGATGGCCAACCGGTCGAACCGGCCCACGACCCACTCGTACCCCTGGTTGCCCCCCACCGGCGAGCGGAGCCGGGCCAGCACCGGGGCCAACGGCCCGCGCACGGCGAACAGCAGGCCGCCACCGACGAGCGCCGCCACCGACAGGGCGAGCGCCGGGGTCGGCCCGGACCAGAGCGCCAGGTGCGCGTCGACCCCACCGAGCAGATCGGCGTACGGACGCAGCAGCTCGTCCAGCACACTCGCGGCCGGGCCGGCGAGCAGACCGACCCCGGCGAGCATCGCCGGCGGGACCAGCAGGGACGCGGCGATGGGTTCCGACTGGACCGGTTCCACCCCCGGCCGGTCGGCGAACGCGCCCCAGAGGAAGCGGGCGCTGTACGCGACGGTGAGCACCGTCCCGGCGACCAGGCCGGTGAGGAGCACCGGCTGATCGGTGAACGCCCCGAACACCGCCTCCTTGGACACGAAGCCGACCAGCGGCGGCACACCGGCCATCGACGCCGCGGCCAGCACCGCGACCACGAACAGCGGCCGGGACCAGTGCCGCAGCCCGGACAGCTCGCGCAGGTCACGGGTGCCGGCGCCGTGATCGATGACGCCGACGACCAGGAACAACGCCGACTTGAACAACGCGTGCGCCAGCAGCATCGCCGCGCCGGCCAGAGCGGCGTCCGGGGTGCCGGACCCGGTCACCGCGATCAGGAGGCCGAGCTGACTGACCGTCCCGTACGCCAGCAGCAGCTTCAGATCGGTCTGCCGCAACGCGGCCCAACCGCCGAGCAGCATGGTGGCCACGCCGGCGATCTGCACCACCGGTCGCCACGGACCGACAGTGGCGAGCGCTGGCGCGAGCAGCCCGACCAGGTAGACGCCAGCCTTGACCATGGCGGCGGCGTGCAGGTACGCGCTGACCGGCGTGGGTGCCGCCATCGCGACCGGCAGCCAGGAGCTGAAGGGCAGGATCGCCGACTTGGACAGCGCACCGGCCAGGATGAGCAGCACGGCGCCCACCAGGTAGCCGCCGCCGGGCAGTGGCTGGGCGACGATCTCCGACCAGCGGTAGGTGCCGGCGTGCTCGCCCAGCATGATGAACCCGACCAGCATGGCGAGCCCACCCAGCGTGGTGACGGTCAACGCCTGTGCCGCCGCCCACCGGCTGGAGCGCCGTTCGGTGCTGTGCCCGATCAGCAGGTACGAGAAGATCGTGGTCAGTTCCCAACCGACGTAGAGCAGCAGCAGGTCGTCGGCGAGGACCAGGACGAGCATCGCGCCGGCGAACGCGACCAGGACCCCGGCGAACTGCGCGAGGCCGGTCGAGCGGGCGTCGAAGTAGCGGGCACTGTAGATGAGCACCAGCGCACCGATGCCGCCGATCAGCAGCGTCATCAACCAGGACAGCGTGGTGAGCCGCAACGCGATGTCCAGGCCCAACTGCCCGATCCACGGGTACGTCTCGACCGCGGCCCCGCCGTCGCTGACGGCCGGGGTGCGGGCCAGCGCCCAGCAGAACGCGGCGGCTGGCGCCAGCGCCAGGGCGTAGCAGGCATTGGATCCCCACCACCGCACGAGCAGAGGCGCGGCGAGAGCCGCCACGAGGTGGAGGACGAGCAGTACCAGCACCTGCGCTCCCGATCGAGGTGGCCGACGCCCGTGCAGCGGTGGCGCCTAGCAGCGATCAGACGCCAGTTCGTGGCCCTCCGGGCGGTTTTGCCAGAATTCGTCAGTGAAGCAGGGTGTTGGCCAGGGGTTGGGCATCGTCGGGTGCGGGGCGGTCGCGGCGCAGCTCGGCCAGCAGGTCGAGGCGGCCGAGCTGACGCGCGACCCGGTCGACCACCCGTTCCGCGGCGGCCAGTGAGCGCACCGACAGCAACCGGCCTCGGCTCTCCCGGCGCAGCACGAAGTAGTGGACGGCGACGCGCACCTGGCCGCGATCGGCGGCGCTCGCCTGGGCGGTGCAGAGGACCAACTCCCGCAGGCAGTGGGCGAGGCGTTCGGCAAGGTCGAGCTCGGGGCCGTGCAGGCCGCCACGGAGTGCGGCAAGGTGGCTGTCGACCTTGCGAATCAGCACGTCGGTGCCCGGTTCGATGGTGCGCTGCTCGCCGGCCATCAAATCCCCTCACCCCGGTTCGCGTTGCGGGTGAAGTTACTTTATGTTGCTCCGTACAAGCAAGCAGTTAAGTGAGACTTAACGGATCAAGCGCACCTTCCACGCTTTTTGCTAGTGTCGGGGCGCATTCCCCCGGGGTCGCTCGTGGTTGTCGTACCGGCGGGGCACGATGGACCGGTGACCGGGGCAGACGCAGACGCCGGCGCGGTGCTCGCCGGGTTCGGTCCGGCCACCCGCGCCTGGTTCGACGCCGCCTTCGCCGCTCCGACCGCCGCACAGACCGGCGCATGGCGCTCGGTCGCCGCCGGTCGCAACGCCCTCGTGGTGGCACCCACCGGCTCGGGCAAGACGCTCGCGGCCTTCCTCTGGTCACTGGACCGGCTGGCCCGCGAGCCGGCACCGGCCGAGGCCCGCCAGCGGTGTCGCGTGCTCTACGTCAGCCCCCTCAAGGCCCTCGCCGTCGACGTGGAGCGCAACCTGCGCGCCCCGCTGGCCGGGATCCGGCAGGCAGCGACACGGCTGGGCGTCGCACCGCCCGACATCACCGTCGGCATGCGCACCGGCGACACCCCGGCCGACGAGCGGCGCGCCTTCGCCCGCACCCCACCGGACATCCTCATCACCACTCCCGAGTCGTTGTTCCTGCTGCTCACGTCCGCGGCGCGCGATTCGCTGCGCGGCGTCCAGACGGTGATCGTCGACGAGGTGCACGCGGTGGCCGGCAGCAAACGCGGCGCCCACCTCGCTCTCTCCCTCGAACGCCTCGACGAGCTGCTGCCCGCTCCGGCGCAGCGCATCGGGCTCTCCGCCACCGTCCGCCCGATCGACGCCTGCGCGCAGTTCCTCGGCGGCGCACGCCCGGTCGACGTGGTGCAGCCGGCCACCGCCAAGACCATCGAGGTCAGCGTGCAGGTCCCGGTGGAGGACATGACCCGCCTGGACGAGCAGGAGCAACCGGAGGACGACCTCGGCGGCCTCGGGCCACGCCGCGCGTCGATCTGGCCGGCCGTGGAGGAGCGGGTCTTCACCCTCATCGGGCAGCACCGCTCGACCATCGTCTTCACCAACTCGCGCCGCAGTGCCGAGCGCCTCTGCGCCCGGCTCAACGAGCTGGCCGCCGAGGCGGTGGCCGCCGCGTCGGACGACGGCGCGATCGGCGTACCGGAAGGGTTGCCGGCCGGCGACGACCCGGCGGGTGGCGCGCCGCGGTGGGGTGACCCGGCCGGTCCGGTGCGCAACCGGCCGCCGGCCGAGGTGATGGCCCAGTCCGGCGCGGCCACCGGCGCGGCGCCGGTGATCGCTCGCGCCCACCACGGCAGCGTCTCCCGGGAGGAGCGCAAACACATCGAGGAGGCGCTCAAGTCCGGCCAGTTGCCGGCGGTGGTGGCCACCTCCAGCCTGGAGCTGGGCATCGACATGGGCGCTGTCGACCTGGTGGTGCAGATCGAGGCGCCGCCCAGCGTGGCCTCCGGCCTGCAACGGGTCGGCCGGGCCGGGCACCAGGTGGGCGCGATCTCACGCGGGGTGGTCTTCCCCAAGCACCGCGGCGACCTGCTCTCCTGCGCGGTGGTCGCCGAGCGGATGGCCGACGGCGCGATCGAGGAGCTGCACTACCCACGCAACCCACTGGACGTGCTGGCCCAGCAGATCGTCGCGATGGTGGCACTGGAGCCGTGGCCGCTCGGCGACCTCGCCGTGCTGGTCCGCCGGGCCGCACCCTTCGCCGAGCTGCCCGACTCCGCGCTGCACGCCGTGTTGGACATGCTCTCCGGCCGTTACCCGTCCACCGCCTTCGCCGAGCTACGCCCCCGACTGGTCTGGGACCGGGCCACGGACCTGCTCACCGGCCGTCCCGGCGCGCAGCGGCTCGCCGTGACCAGCGGCGGCACGATTCCCGACCGGGGCCTGTTCGGGGTGTTCCTGGCCGGCGCCGAGCGGGCCGCCCGGGTGGGCGAGCTGGACGAGGAGATGGTCTACGAGTCCCGGGTCGGCGACGTCTTCCTGCTCGGCTCCTCCTCCTGGCGCATCGAGGAGATCACGCCCGACCGGGTGCTGGTCTCGCCCGCCCCCGGTCAGGCCGCGCGGATGCCGTTCTGGAAGGGCGACCAGCTGGGCCGGCCGGTGGAGCTGGGCCGGGCCATCGGCGCCCGGGTGCGCACCCTGCTGCGACAGACTGACGAGGCGGCGCTGGCCGCCCTGCGTGACGGCGGTCTGGACGACTGGGCCGCCAGCAACCTGATGGCCTACCTGCGCGAGCAGCGGGAGGCCACCCGCTCGCTGCCCGACGACCGCACGGTCGTGGTCGAGCGGTTCCGCGACGAGCTGGGCGACTGGCGGCTCGCCGTGCACAGCGTCCTCGGCGCCCGCGTCAACGGGCCGTGGGCGCTCGCCGTGGGCCGCCGGCTCGCCGAACGGTACGGGGTGGACGCCCAGGTGATGCCCTCCGACGACGGCATCGTGGTCCGACTTCCGGACACCGCGGACGAGCCGCCCGGCGCCGACGTGGTGGTCTTCGAGCCCGACGAGATCACCCAGCTCGTGGAGGAGTCGGTCGGCACCTCCGCGCTCTTCGCCGCCCGCTTCCGGGAGTGTGCCGCCCGGTCACTGCTGCTGCCCCGCCGCGACCCGCGCCGCCGCCAGCCGCTCTGGCAGCAGCGCCAACGCGCCGCGCAACTGCTCGACGTCGCCCGCGAGTACGCGGACTTCCCGGTCACCCTGGAGGCTGCCCGGGAGTGCCTCCAGGACGTCTTCGACCAGCCGGCGCTGGCCGGCCTGATGCGCGACCTGGCCACCCGCAAGGTGCGGCTGGTCGAGGTCGAGACCAGCGCGCCGTCGCCGTTCGCCCGGTCGCTGCTCTTCGGCTACGTCGGCGCGTTCCTCTACGAGGGCGACGCGCCGCTCGCCGAGCGTCGCGCCGCCGCGCTCGCCCTGGATTCCACTCTCCTCGGTGAGCTGCTGGGCCGGGTCGACCTGCGCGAGTTGCTCGACCCGGCCGTGCTCACCGAGACCGATCGGCAGCTGCGCTGGCTGACCGAGCAGCGCCGCCCCCGCGATGCGGAGGACGTCGTCGAGCTGCTGCGGGTGCTCGGTGACCTGAGCGACGCCGAGTTGACCGAGCGGGGTGTGCCGGAGGCCTGGCTGACCGAGCTGGAGGCGACCCGCCGCGTGCTGCGGGTCCGCATCGCCGGCGAAAAGCGCTGGGTGGGTGTCGAGGACGCCGCCCGTCTGCGCGACGCCCTCGGCGTGGCGTTGCCGGTCGGGGTGGCCGAGGCGTACCTCGCCCCGGTGGCCGATCCGCTCGGTGACCTGGTGGCCCGCTACGCCCGCACCCACGGGCCGTTCGCCGCGGCCAGCTGCGCGGCCCGCTTCGGGTTGGGCGTGTTCGTCGTCGAGCAGGCGCTGCGTCGGCTCGGCGCCACCGGGCGGGTGGTCTCCGGTGAGTTCACCCCGGATTCGGCCGGCGCCCAGTGGTGCGACGCCGAGGTGCTGCGGATGCTGCGCCGCCGCTCGCTCGCGGCGCTGCGCCGGGAGATCGAGCCGGTGCCACCCCGGGCGCTGGCCGCGTTCCTGCCCCGCTGGCAGCAGGTCGGCTCGTCCGCCCGAGGTGTGGAGGCGCTCGCCGCGACGGTGGAGCAGTTGCAGGGCGCGGCGGTGCCGGCGTCCGCCCTGGAGCGGTTGGTGCTGCCCGGTCGGGTCGCCGACTACTCCCCTGCCCAGCTCGACGAGCTGTGCGCCAGCGGGGAGGTGCTCTGGGCCGGGTCGGGAGCGATCTCCGGCGGCGACGGTTGGGTCACCCTCGCGTACGCGGACGCCGCACCGCTGCTGCTCCCGCCGCCCGACGAGGCGCTGACCCGCACCCCGCTGCACGACGCGGTGCTCGACGCGCTCGGCGACGGGCAGGCGCTGTTCTTCCGGCCGCTGGCCGACCGGGTCGGCTCGACCGACGACGCGGCCTTGACCACAGTGATCTGGGATCTGGTGTGGGCCGGGCACCTCACCAACGACACCCTGGCGCCGCTGCGCGCGGTGCTCGGTGCGGGCGGGGCACACCGCTCGCGGCCCTCCGCGCCGCGCACCCGTTACCGGCGGCCCGGTCGGGTGGCGCTGCCCACCCGGGGTGGTCCGCCGACCGTCGCCGGTCGCTGGTCACGCCTCCCGGAACGGGACGTCGACCCGACCCGACGTGCCGCCGCGCTCGCCGACGTCCTGCTGGAGCGGCACGGGGTGGTCACCCGCGGCGCGGTGATGGCCGAGCAGGTGGTCGGCGGCTTCTCGGCGGTCTACCCGGTGCTGTCGGCGTTGGAGGAGCGTGGCGTGGCCCGTCGGGGTTACTTCGTCGAAGGGTTGGGCGCGGCGCAGTTCGCGGTGCCCGGCGCGGTGGACCGACTGCGCGCCCTGGCGGAGCCCGCCGACGGCGTCCGGGGCCGGGGCACCCCAGCCACGGTGCTCGCGGCCACCGACCCCGCCAACCCGTACGGCGCGGCGCTGCCCTGGCCGGAACGGGTGCTCGACTCGGGCGACGGGGCCGCCCCGGCGACCGGGCACCGGGCCGGCCGCAAGGCCGGTGCGCTGGTGGTGCAGGTCGGTGGCGACCTCGTCCTCTACGTCGAACGCGGCGGCCGCACGCTGCTCTCCTTCAGCGACGACACCGACACCCTGGCCGCGGCCGGCAAGGCTCTCGCCGACGCCGTTCACTCCGGGGCGTTGGGCGCGATGTCGGTGGAGCGGGCCGACGGCGAGGCGGTGCACTCCTCACCGCTGCGCGACGCGCTGACCGCCGCCGGTTTCCGGGCCACCCCCCGCGGCCTGCGCCTGCGCGGCTGACCCGCCAGCCCGCCCGGCCGCGCTCGGCCGCGCGCTCGGCGCTTGTCGGGCGATGCCACACAGACCGTGATGCCTGTGAGTCATCAAGATGACTCACAGGCATCACACTCAGAAGAGCGACATGCCCCGGCCGCGCCGACGCCAGGCCCGGTGCTCAGCGCAGGCCGTCGAGCACCTTCTCGTAGCGTGGGCGGTCAGCGGCCGGGGTCTTCGCCTCCAGATAGTTCAGCACCACCGCGCCACGCTGGTACGACTGGCCGCCCCAGGTTTCCGCGATGTCACTGGCGCTGGTGTCGTCCGGGAACACGTAGACCGTGACCGCGTCGGTGGCGATCAGCTCGGAGCAGCCCAGACCGAGGCCGTCCGGGCCACAGTCGACGGAACGATCCTTCGGGCGCGGCACCTTCAGGCCAGCGGCCCGGAAGGCCTCGACGACCTGCTTCGCACCGGGCGCACTGGCCGGCCGTTTTGGCAGCACCACGGGTGGCGGGCTGGCCGGTCGGCGCTGGGTCGGACCCTGCGCCCCGGCGGAAGGTGACACCGGGGCGACCAGCGCGCTCGTGGTGGGGGACGTCGGCGCGCTCGGAACGCCGGTGGGGGTCACCTCGGACGAGGCGGATGGGGCTGCGCTCGACCGGCCGTCGTCGTCACTGCCGCAACCGGCGGTGAGGGCAACGGCGACCAGCAGGGCTCCGACAGCGGGCAGGCTCCGAATTGTCACCAGGGCAGTCTGCCCAACGGCTTCCGGCGACGGGAGGGGCCGGTCGGTCACTGCGCTGTCCCGTATCCGCCACCCACCGCTGGACCACTCGACGCAGGTACGATCCCGGCCGGCAGGGCGGCGACGGCGACGAGCGGAGGCGGGGCGTGGGTGGGTTCGAGGTACGGGCGATCCGACCCGACGAGCGGACGGCGGTCGACGCGCTGCACGAGCGCGAGTGGGGCGGCCCGTACGAGTGGCGGCCCGACGCCGGGCGTTAGCCCACGGTGGGGCTCCCCGGGGTGTCTCCCGAGGGACCTCCTGCGGGTATCGGGCCGATGTTCGACTGTGGAATGCTGCCCCGGTGGGTGAACAAGTGGTTCCCGTGGGTTGTCCCTGCTGTGCATCCCGGACCGGCGGGGGGACCTGCCCGGTCTGTTTCTGGACCGACGACGGCCAGACCGACGCGGACGCCGACGCCGTCCGGGGTGGCCCCAACGGCGACCTGAGCCTCTCGCACGCTCGACTCAACTACGCCGTCTACGGTGCCAGCCACCCGCGCTACCAGGACATGGTGCGCCAGGCCCGCCCCGACGAGCGCCCCTGACGCAGCACTCGACGGGGCGGGCACGGGTCAGCAGACCGGCACGCCGCCGCCGTACACGCTCGAAATGTAGGCGTGGCTGACGTACTGGCCGGTGGTCAGGCGGTTCCAGCGGGTGGTGGTGCGGTACGGGCCGGCCACCGACTGACCGGTGACGTAGCACTGGATCGGCACGTGGGCCAGCCGGGCGGCGAGACCACGGGTCGCGTACGACGTGCTGGCCCCGGAGCGGATGTTGAGCGGGCCGTCACCGACCACGCCACGCGGCCCTCCACCGGTCCACAGGTAGGCGACGTCCACCCAGGCGTTCGTGGTCAACCGGAGGCCGTCCCAGAAGGTGCCGTCGGCCAGGTCGATGCCGGCCGGGTTGAGCACCGTACGCCCGAACTGGTCCCGCCCGCCGTTGTAGCCGGACTGGTACGCGGCCTGCGCCTCGGGCCGGCCCTGCGGCAGGTTCTTCCAGTTCTCCCGCACCGACGAGGGGTTCCAGTAGTCGTCGCGGGTGTTCCACGGACCGACGTCCCAGACCGGGGCGTACTCGCAGCGGGCGCCGCTGGTCGTGCAGACCCGCACTGTGTAGTCGCCGGTGTTGAGTGGGGAGAGACCGCGCCGCGACGGGAGTGCCACGAAGTGGTCCCGGGGTTGCACGGTACGGCCGTTGGCGGTCACCTCGCCGACCAACCCGATCCGGGTGGCGTACACCCGGTAGGTGCGGCCGGGCGTGGCGGCGGAGACGGCGGCGGTCGCGTCGGCGGTGAGCCGCACGCCGCTCACGGTCGCGGTGGCCCCGCCGTTGGGCGCGGTCAGCACCACCCGGGTCTGCACCCGGGTGACCGGCCGGTCGAAGACCGCACCGCCGGTGGCGGCCTGCCACTCCGTCCAGCCGGCGGTCCGCCAGCCGCGGACCTGCGCCTCCACTGTCGCCCCGCCGGGGACCGAGGCGCTGATCTCGGCGCGGACCCGGGTGGCCGGTCGGGCCAGGGTGCGGGGCGTGGTCAGCAGCATGCCCTCGGCGACTGCGCTGTGTGGGCTTCGGGCGCGGTGCCCGGTGGCCCGGGCCTCCCGCAGTCGCAGCCCGGCAGAGGTGCGGCGGACGTTCACGTCGTCGCGGTCGACAACCGAGACATCGACGTCCCACCGTTCGCCACCGGGCGCCCCGGCGGTGAGGATGATCGGACTGCCGGCGACGGGTGTGGCCCGGTCTGCGCTGGTGGCGGGCAGGAACGCGGCGGCGAGCAACAGGGAGAGAGTGGCGACGAGGGCGACGGATGGGATACGACAACGAGGTCGCGTCATGGGCATTCTCCTCAGAACCCCCTGACCTTCGCATGTCGGGAGATCATGAGGAACCTGTGTACAAATAGCGACACATGCGAATATTGCTCAAAAGAGGGAGGATGGCAGGGTGCCCGAAGGCGACACCGTCTGGAACACCGCGCGCGTGCTGCACCGCGCGTTGGCCGGCGCGCGGATCACCAGAAGTGACTTCCGGGTGCCGCAACTGGCGACCACCGATCTCAGCGGCTGGACCGTGCGCGAGTCGGCCAGCCGGGGCAAGCACCTGCTGCTGCGCCTCAGCGCCCCCGACAGGAGTCCTGCAGGGCGACCCGCGCCCGACGCCCTCTGGACCCTGCACTCGCACCTGCGGATGGACGGCGCCTGGCGGGCGTACGCCCCGGGGGAACGGTGGGGCGGACGGCCCGCGCACCTGATCCGGGTGGTGCTGCACAGCCCCGGCGCTGTCGCGGTCGGCTACCACCTGCACGAGATGACCCTGCTGCCGACCGCCGAGGAGGACCGACTGGTCGGCCACCTCGGCCCCGATCTGCTCGGGCCGGACTGGGACCCGGCCGAGGCGGTCCGCCGGCTCGCCGACCACCCGGAGCAGACCATCGGTGAGGCGCTGCTCGACCAGCGCAACCTGGCCGGAGTGGGCAATCTCTACAAGTGCGAGGTGCTGTTCCTGCGGGGTGTGTCGCCGTGGACGCCGGTCGGCGCGGTGCCGGACCTGCCCGGCATGGTGGCCCTCGCGCAACGGTTGCTCGCGGCCAACCGGGGACGGTGGACGCAGAGCAGCACCGGCTCCCTGCACCGGGGGCAGACCAGCTACGTGTACGGCCGCCGCGCCCAGCCGTGCCGCCGATGCGGCACCGCGATCCGCAAGGAGGAGCTGGGCGAACGGGTCACCTACTGGTGTCCGGTCTGCCAACCCGAACACCCGGACCGGCCTGAAACCGGCTGACCAGGCCGGCCATTCACCAACGCCACGCCAGAAACGGACGATTGGGTAATTCCTATCCGGCCGCCGAAGTCGCATGCTGCGGTTGAACCCTCACCGACCGTCAGCAGAGTGCCGAGGTCCGCCACGCCGGGGTGGCGGACGTCGCGCCCCGACCCCGGGGAGAGTCATGGCGATGTTCCGCAGGCTCCGCTCCACCTTCTTCGAGCGGACCACCCGCCAGACCAACGGCCGGACGGCGTCCGTGCCGGCCGCGCGTACCGCCGAGGAGACCACGCCGGCACCGAGCCTGGACCCGGCCGTGGTGCCGCGCAGCTTCGGTCCCGTGCCGAACTTCGCCCACAGTCCCCGCCCGGCGCGTGACCCCGCGGGGCGGGTGGTGCCGGGCACCGGGCTGCGCAAGTTCGTCGACCCGCTGCCCGTTCCGGGCCAGCAGAGCCGCACCGACCTCGGCAGCCACCTGCCGGTGGCAGCCCCGGACACCATCAGCTATCCGGGATGCGACTACTACGAGATCGGCCTCCAGGAGTACGCGCAGCGGCTGCACCGGGACCTGCCGGCCACCCGGCTGCGCGGCTACCGGCAGCTCAACCTGGGCACCGACGAGACGGGCCACAACACGGTGGCACCCCCCGAACGGCCCTGGCACCTCGGCCCGATGATCCTCGCCCGCCGGGGTCGACCGGTCCGGGTGAAGTTCATCAACCAGCTCCCCACCGGCCGGGCCGGCGAGTTGTTCCTGCCCGTGGACGACACGATCGAGGGTGCCGGTCCCGGCCCCCTGGACGGGCCGGCCCCGTACCCGCAGAACCGGGCGGTGCTGCACCTGGCCGGGGCGCAGACCGGCTGGACCAGCGCGGGCAACCCGGGGCAGTGGATCACGCCGGCCGGGGAGATCACCCCGTACCCGACCGGGGCGGGCGTGACGCCCGTGCCGGACATGCCCGCGCCGGGTGCCGGGGCCACCACCCTCTACTACCCGAACGAGCAGAGCGGCCGGCTGCTGTGGTTGCACGACAACACCCTCGGCCTGGCCCGGCTCACCGTCTACGGCGGTCAGCTCGCGCTCTACCTGCTCACCGACCCGGCCGAGGACCAACTCGTCGCCGACGACGTGCTGCCGGCCGACCAACTGCCGCTGGTGATCGAGGACAAGACGTTCGTGCCGGACGACACCCAACTCGCCGAGGAGGACCCGACCTGGGACCGGGAACGCTGGGGTGCCCGGGGAAGCCTCTGGCACCCCCACGTGTACCAGCCGCGGCAGAACCCGTACCGGTCCGGCGGACGCAACCCCACCGGCCGGTGGGACTACGGCCCCTGGTCGCGCAACCCCACCCCGGGCGGCACCCGCACCGACGGGTGGGCCCCGAACCCGCACCACGACCCGGTGGACGCGCCGGACGAACCGCCGCTGAGCCCTGGGCTGCCGCACCCGTCGGCGGTCCCCGAGGCGTACGGCGACACCCCGCTCGTCAACGGCGTCGCCTACCCGTACCTGGAGGTTCGGCCGCGCGCGTACCGGTTCCGGATCCTCAACGCCTGCCTGGACCGCAGCCTCAACCTCCAGCTCTACCGCGCCTGCTCCGACGCGGCGATGTGGACGGCCGACGGCGCGCTCGCCGACGCCGACGCCGGCGAGGTGCCGATGGTGCCCGCCGTGCGGGCCGCGGACCGACCGGCCGGGTGGCCGACCGACGGACGCGACGGCGGCGTGCCGGACCCGCGCACGGCCGGACCCGAGTTCATCCAGATCGGCAACGAGGCCGGGTTGCTGCCCGCCCCGGTGGTGCTGCCGAACCGGCCGATCGGCTACCGGTACGACCGGCTCGACCCGACCGTGCTGAACGTCGACGGGCACACCCTGCTGCTCGCCCCGGGTGAGCGGGCCGACGTGCTGGTCGACTTCTCCACCGTGCCACCGGGCAGCACGCTGATCCTGTACAACGACGCCCCCGCTCCGCTGCCGGGCTACGACCCCCGTTACGACCAGCACACCGACGCAGCGGACCGGACCGCCGAGGGTGGCCCGCCGCCCACCGAGCCGGGGTACGGCCCGAACACCCGCACCCTGCTCCAGTTCCGGGTCACCGGGACACCCGCGCCGCCGTACGACCTGGCCCGGTTACGGGAGAGGCTGCCCCTGGCGTACGCGGCCAGCCAACGCCCGCCGATCGTGCCGCAGCCGGCGTACGACCCGGCGTTCGGCACCCGCACAACGTCGGAGACGGCGGTGCCGGTGCACGCCACCACTGTGACGTTCACTCCGGCGGGCGGTGCCGGCCCGGTGACCCTGCCGATCGCGGTCAAGGCCGCCCAGCAGGTCTTCGAGCCGGATCACGGCCGGTGGGTTGGCCGGCTCGGCGTCGGGCACCCGCACGCCGGGCCGCTCAACCCGGCGACGCTGCCGCTGGGCCCGACCGATCCGGTGACCGAGGTGCTCTTCGCCACCGATCCCGCCGTACCGATGGGCACCCCGACCGATGGCACCCAACTCTGGCGGATCAGTGGCAACGTCCGGCAGACCGAGCCGCTGCACTTCGGCGGCTGCGACGTACAGGTGGTCAACCGGGTCGGCTGGGACGGCACGCTGCGGCCGCCGCACGGCACGGAGCTGGGCTGGAAGGACGTCGTCCGGGTCAACCCACGGGAGGACGTCGTGGTGGCGTTGCGCCCGGTCGCCCCGGTGCTGCCGTTCAAGCTGGGCGACAGCGTCCGGCTGCTCGACCCGGGCCTCCCGGCCGGGGCGCGCACCGGGTCGACGCCGGTCAGCCCCGCGGACGGGCGGCCCGCCACGGTGGTCAACCAACTGGTCAACCTGGGCTGGGAGTACCGCTGGCACAGCCACCTTGCCGGCCACCGCGACGGCGGGATGACCCGGCCGCTGGTCCTGCGGGTGGCGCCGAAGGCACCGACCGGGCTGACCGCCACACCGGCGCCCGGCTCGGCCACCGCGCTACCCGCGATCGCCCTGGCCTGGACCAGCAACGGCGGGCGACCACCTGCCACCAGCCACCTGCTGCAACGGGCCACCGACGCGACCTTCGGCGGCGAGGTCACCACGATCACCGTCGCGGCCGCTGCCACCCGGTACACGGACGCGACAGTCACCCCCGGGGTGACGTACCACTACCGGATCCGGGCGGAGAACGCCGTCAGCTACTCGTCCTGGTCGAACGGGGTGCCCGCCTCGGTGCACCTGGCCGCACCGAGCGGCCTGGTCGCGGCGCTGCCGCCAGCCGCGCCGCTGCGGGTGGCGCTGCGCTGGTCGAACCGGTCGTTCGCCACCGGCATCGACGTGCAGCGGGCGACCAACCCGACGTTCACCAGCGGCCCGGGCACCACGGCGATCGGGGTCAGCGACAACCACCTGGACGTCACTGTCGCACCGGACACCACGTACTACTACCGGGTCCGGACCACCTACCTGGGCGCCGCCTCGGCCTGGTCGACAGTCGCCACGGTGAGTTGCCCACCCGCACCCGGCACCCCCAGCGGGGTGAGCGCCACGGCCAGCGCTCCCGGGCCGGACACGGCGACGGTGATCCTGGCCTGGGCGGCGAGCACACCCACCGGCCCCGGGTCCGGGTTCATCGTGCAGCGGGCACTGGACCCGGCATTCGACCGGGAGGTCGCCACCTTCACGGTGACCGGTCGAGGCTTCACCAACACGGGGCTGGCCCGGGGCGTTACCTACCACTACCGGATCCGGTCGTTCAACGTCGTGGGCAATTCGCCGTACACCGGCCTGGTGCTGGTCACGACACCACAGTGACCGGCCGACGGACCGGCCGTCGGCGCTGCTCTCAGCGGGTCGGTGCGCGCAGCGGCGTCCCGACGGCGCGCAGCTCGGCCAGGGCGCCGGCGACGCCGTGCAGCAGGTCGGTCGCCTCGGTGAGCCGGTCGGCGGCCGGGTGGGCGGCCTCCGGTCGGGCGTCCTCGGCCAGGTAGCCGGCGGCAGCGACCACCAGCCGCTCGTAGGCCGCGACCCCGCTCTCCAGTTGGCCCGTCAGCACGGCGTGCGCGTCGGCCAGTGGCGCCCGGGCGTCGGCCGGGGCCAGCCGCAGCGCACGTTCGACGCTGGCCACCCGCGCGGCCAGGTCGCGCAACGAAGCATCGGCGGTGGCGGCCTCCTGCACGGCCGGCCCGGCCAGCCCGGTGAGTCGGGGGGCCATCCCGGCCAGGGTGAGTGCCGCCCGGTCCAGTCGGGCCCACTGCTCGCCCGCGCTGGTGCCGCGCAGGGCGATCCGGGAGCGGACCCGGCGAACCTCGGCCAGCACGCCCGGGCCGACCGGCAGCCGCTCGACGGCGGCGATCAACCGGGCCCGCGACCGGGCCGCGGCCTCGGCCGGGTCGAGTGCGGGAGGCGCCGGCTGGGCGGCCAGGGCGCGCGCGTCGATCCACCGCCAGGCGGCGAGCGCCACCGCGCTGCCCGCGGCGCCGGCCCAGGCCGCGTCGGGCAGACCAAGGCCGGCGTACGGGGTCAGCACCGCGGCCGCGCCGCCGAGCCCACCGGCCAGCACGCTCCACCGTCGGGCGGAGCGGCGAAGCCGGTCCAGCCTCCGGAAGTATCGAGTCCGCTCGTCTGCTGCCACCCTGACCCCCTCGGTCCGGTCGTTCAGCCGGCGGCGGTCGGGTCGCCGGTGCCGCGCTCGCGAGCCATGCTGGCGCGCAGCTCGTCCAGCCGGGCGGCGGCCGTCGGGTCGGTGGCCGGGCCGGCCTTCTCGCCCTGCGGCACGGCCGGTCGCTGCGATGCGCCGCCGAGCTGCTCCCCCGCCATGCTGGATCGGATCTGCTCCAGCCGGGCGGAGCCGGCCGAGTCGATGGTTGACTTCTGGATCTCCAACATCCGGCCCTCGACGGAGTTGCCGGCCAGCTCGGCGCGGCCCATCGCGTTGGCGTAGCGCCGCTCGATGCGGTCGCGCACCTCGTCCAGGGACGGGGTGTTGGTGGGCGCGGTCAACGACGACATCGACTCCAGCGAGCGGGCGACCGTCTCCTGCATCTTGGCCTGCTCCAGCTGGCTGAGCAGCTTGGTGCGCTCGGCGAGCTTCTGCTGGAGGATCATCGAGTTGTTCTCGACCGCACGGCGGGCCTGGGCTGCGGCACCCAACGCCTGGTCGTGCAAGGTCTTGAGGTCTTCGGTGGCCTGCTCGGAGGAGACCAACTGGGTGGCCAGGGTCTGCGCCGACTGCTCGAACCGCACCGCCTCGGCCTCGTCACCCTTGGCCCGGGCCTGGTCGGACAGCACCAGGGCCTGTCGGGCGTTGCCCTGCAACCGCTCGACCTCGGACATCTGCCGGGACAGCTTCATCTCCAGCTGACGCTGGTTGCCGATCACGGCGGCGGCCTGCTGGACCAGCGCCTGGTGCTGCCGCTGGGCATCCTCGATGGCCTGCTGGATCTGCACCTTGGGATCGGCGTGCTCGTCGATCTTCGCACCGAAGAGTGCCATCAGGTAGTTCCAACCCTTGACGAACGGGTTCGCCATCTCCGCGGTATCCCCTCAGTAGCGTCGCTCCACCACAGCCGGGCCGGATGGACCGACCGACCACGACCGGCCGGTCTCCATCGTCCCAGCCGAACGCCAACGAGGCATCCGTACGGGGCGGTCGACGGCACCGGCAGCTCCTGCGGGCCACCCTACGCGGCCGGGGCCAGCCCGCCCATGGTCAACCGGAAGGACGGGCTCAGGCCGCGCAGACCACGTCCCGATCGCGCTCGTTCGGGCGGACGCGGGCACTGCGCAGCGTGGCCTTGAGCGGCGAATCCTGACGGACCGACACGGCGACCTTGCCATCGGAGGTGACCTGACGCACACCCCGGTTGGTGCTCTTGGACGCGGCCGAGGAATCGGCCTGCTCCTCCTGCATCGAGACGAGCACCCCGGGCATCTGCTCGGCGAGCGCCACGGTGTCGCTCACCTCACGCAGCAGCTCGGACAGGCGCGCGCCGAGGGCGTCGCAGATCGCGGCGAGCAGCTCGCTGGACGGCTCCTTGTGCCCCCGCTCGATCTCGGAGAGGTAACCGAGGCTGACGTTGGCGGCGGTGGAGACCTCACGCAGCGTGCGCTGCTGGCCTTGCCGGCGCGCCCGCAGTGCGTCACCGATCACCCGGCGTAGCAGGATCATCGCACCTCCCCCTGAGGGATACCTCGCGCCCGCCGTTGGGCAGCCGGTCGCGGCGGACCGCGCCGACCCCGAACGTCGGAGCCTTCCCGCAACCGTACCCGCTGCGGGCCCGGCCGACATCCCGCCCCGCCCGTCGGTTCGCTGGCGCGGGCTCACCGACACGCGGCATCGGCCGTTCCGGCCCTGTCCCGGGTGCCCCCGGCGGTCTCGGCTGGATCTTCCGGCGCGTCGACTTCTGGGGCCTAGGGGTGGTCGGTCGCGGGGTCGGGGACCTGGGCGTCGGGGCCGGAGCCCTGGGCGTCGGGGTCGAGGTCGGGGTCCTTCACGTCGGCGTCGTGGATCCGCTCGGCGAGTAGCCGCAGAGCCTCGATCACCGCGACCGCGCGGACGTGGTCCCGCCCGCCGTCCAGGTCGAGCTGGCGGACCTCCCCACCGTTGGGACCGGCGACCGCGACGTAGACCAGGCCGACGGGCTTGTCGTCCTGCGGCTCGGGGCCGGCGACGCCGGTTGTCGCCACCCCCCAGTCCGCGCCGCAGCGCTGGCGACCGCCCTCGGCCAGGGCCGCCGCCACGTCCGGGTCCACCGGGCCCCGCTCGGACAGCAGGTCGGTGGGGACGCCCGCCAGGGTGCCCTTCAACTCGGTGGCGTAGACCACGAGGCCACCCCGGTAGATCCCGCTGACCCCGGCGATGTCGACGATCGACGCGGCCAGCGACCCGCCGGTGAGCGATTCGACAGTCGCGAGGGTCTCGTGCCGCTGCACCAACCGGTGCACCACGCCCGCCGCCGCGCTGCCCATCACGGCCTCGTCCGACGCCGCACCATCCGACGGCCGCTCGACACCACCACTAGCCTCGCGCTGCATGAATTCGTCCTTCCCCACCCAACGGCCCCCAACCCTGCCGACCCGATCGCGTCGATCATGAAGTTATCGCCACGACACGCCGCTGCGGATGGCAACAACTTCATGATCAACGGGGGGGGTTGGTTGGGTTGGTTGGCTTTCAGCGGGGGCGGCGGAGGCGTAGGGCCTGGGCTATGTAGTCGAAGCCGGTGGCGACGGTGACCACGACGGCGGCGGCCATGATCCACGGGCCGACGGCGGCCAGGGCGGCCGGCATCGGCCAGAGGTACCAGGCGATGGCCAGGATCTGGAGCGCCGTCTTGACCTTGCCGCCTCGGCTGGCGGCGATCACACCGTGCCGGATCACCCAGAACCGCAGGCCGGTGATGCCCAGCTCACGGACGAGGATCAGCGCGGTCACCCACCAGGGCAGTTGGTCGTACCAGGAGAGCAGCACCAGGGCCGCGCCGGTGAGCGCCTTGTCGGCGATCGGGTCGGCCACCTTGCCGACCGAGGTGACCAGCCCGAACCGGCGGGCGATCCACCCGTCCACCAGGTCCGTAGCCGAGGCCACCGCGAAGATCAGGCACGCCGCCATCCGCCAGCCGGAGTGGGTCATCCCGGACACCACCACCGAGGCGGCGAAGACAGGCACCAGCACCAGCCGCAGGGCGGTCAGCGCGTTGGCCGCGTTGAGGACGGGCACCACCGCCACCACCGCCCGGCCGGGCGTCGACTCCGTCGCCCCGGTCACCGCCGCACCCCGCTCGGGTCGCCGTGGCGTTCCCGGTACCGCACCACGTGGCTCCCCCGCTCCGCTCGGGCCCGCCGTCACCGTGCCGCGCCGGGCGCCGCCGAGATCATCTCATCCGGCACGGCGAGCAGGTCCACCCCTTCGGTGCCGGTCACCGTTGCGCGTACCAGGTCACCCGGGCGCAGCGCGGAGAGGTCGACCCCACCCTCGGTCGGGGCGACAAGGGTGGTGGAGCCGTCCACCTCCGGCGCCTGGTGCGCCGCCCGGCCCTCCACCACGCCGTCCTCGATCGTGTCGACAAGCACCTCGACGCATCTGCCGAGGCGGTCCTCGGCCCGCTGCGAGCAGAGCTCGTCGGCGAGCGCGCTGAGCCGGTCGTACCGTCGCTTGATCGTGGCGGCGGAGACCTTGCCGGGCAGGCCGGCGGCCTCGGTGCCGTCCTCGTCGCTGTAGTCGAACATGCCGATCGCGTCGAGCCGGGCCTCGGTCAGGAACCGCACCAGCTCGTCGACGTCGGCGCGCGTCTCGCCGGGGAACCCGACGATGAAGTTGCTCCGAGCGCCAGCGTCCGGGGCCAGCGCACGGGCACTCGCCAGCAGCTCCAGGAACCGGTCGGTGGAGCCGAAACGCCGCATGCGGCGCAGCACCGGCTCGCTGGAGTGCTGGAACGACAGGTCGAAGTACGGGGCGACGCCCGGAGTGTTGGCGATCGCCTCGACCAGCCCGGGCCGGGTCTCGGCCGGCTGGAGGTAGCTCGCCCGCACCCGGACGATGCCGGTCACGGCGGCGAGCTGCGGCAGCAGCTTCTCCAACGCGCGGGGGTCGCCCAGGTCCTTGCCGTACGAGGTGGAGTTCTCGCTGACCAGCACCAGCTCCCGTACGCCGGACTTGGCCAGCCACTCCGCCTCGGCGAGCAGCTCGTCGGGCGTACGCGAGACGAACGCCCCACGGAAGGCGGGGATGGCACAGAACGCGCAGCGCCGGTCGCAGCCGCTGGCGAGCTTCAGCGAGGCCACCGGGCCGGTGTCCAGTCGACGGCGCAGGATCTGCCGCAGGTGTGCCGGGGTGTGCTCGTCGGTGTCGGTGGTGGTGCGGGTCACGGTGCCGTGCCCGGGCAGCGACACGCCGCTGTCGCGCCGCTTCACCGGGGTCAACGGCAGCAGCTCCCGCCGGTCCCGGGGCGTGTGCGCGGTGATCTGCTCACCGGCGACGACCGCGTTCAGCCGGGCGGCGATGTCCGGGTAGTCGTCGAAGCTCAACACCGCCTGCGCCTCGGGCAGGCTGTCGGCGAGTTCCCGGCCGTACCGCTCGGCCATGCAGCCGGCGGCGACGACCTTGGCCCCGGTGCCGGCGGCGGCGAGCAGGGTCTGGATGGAGTCCTGCTTGGCCTTCTCCACGAAACCACACGTGTTGACGACCACCACGTCGGCGCCCTCGCCGTCGGTGCTCACCTGCCAGCCGTCGGCGTGCAGCCGGGCGGCCAGCTCCTCCGAGTCGACCTCGTTGCGGGCACAGCCGAGGGTCAGGAGGGCGACACGACGGCCCTCGGCGTGGTCGGAAGGAGAAGGAGCGGTGGCAGACACCATCCGAGGGTACCGGGCCGGCTGGGGAACCCCACGCACGCGGGCTGCGGGCACGACGCGCGCACCGTCGTTCCGCCGCGCCCGCGGCCGGTCAACGCGCCGCGGCACCGACACGGGTCAACGCGTCGAGCAGGAAGACCTCGGTCCCGGACAGGCCGGTGGAGCAGAAGACGGAAACCTGGTCCGCGGTGGTCCGGCCGGGGACCGCACCGGCCAGGATGCCCCCCAGGTCGCGCAACCGCTCGGCGTACGGGGGTGTGGCCGCGAGCATGGGCGGCTGGTAGTCCGCCGCCTGGACCGGTGAGTCGGTGACCAGCAGGTCGGCGGTGTCCAGCAGGTCGGTGCCGAATTCGCTGCGGTTGAGTTGCTTGAAGCCGACGGCGTTGACGTGCGTGCCGGGGCTGAGGTCGGCGGCGCAGAGCACCGGGGTCGGGCTGGTGGTGGCGAGCACCACCAGGTCGCGCCCTGCGACGGCCACGCCCGGGGTGGTCACCGCGCGGGCCGGCACACCCAGCTCGGCGCGGACCCGGGCGGCGAACGCGTCCCGGCGGGCGGCGGAGCGGCTGTGCACCACCACCTCGCGCAGCGGGCGGACGGTCGCGGCGGCCCAGACCTGCGTCCACGCCTGCCGGCCGGAGCCGATCACACCGAGGGTGGCCGCGTCCGGGCGGGCCAGCGCGTCGACCGCGAGGCCGCCCAACCCTCCGGTACGCCGGGAGCCCAACTCCTCGCCCACCGCCACCGCCCGAACCGCCCCGGTGCGGGCGTCGTGCAGCACCACCAACTGTTCGCCCTGCTCGTGGCCGAAGGTGTCGTAGGAGCGGAAGCCGTACCACTCGCCGACCAGGTGCCCGGCGGTGAGCACCATCCGCCCGCCGTCGAGCGGGGCGGCGGCCCGAGGCGGAGCGATCAGCCGTCCCTCGTACGCGGCCAGAAGAGCGGCCCGCATGGCGGCGACCGTGGTGGCGGCGTCCAGCGCGGCGGCGACCTCGGGGTCGGCGTAGAGCAGAGTCATGCCAGCAATACTGCAAGTTGAAGTGAAGTGGAGGTCAACGGGCCGTGGCGGGAGTCACCGCCCGACGCCCGGCGCCGGTGCTAGCGTCGGCTTCGGTGGCCGGAGGATGCTCGTGGCCGCCCCGGACGAGTGGTGGGCGTACCCGGTCAGGCCAAGACGCCCCGTGTGACGTGCAGACTCGTCCCGGCGCGACAGCCCGGGCGCCTTTTCGTGAGGTGGACGATGGCTTGGCTCGTGCTGGTGATCTCGGGACTGTTGGAGGCGGCCTGGGCGATCGCCCTGGACCGCAGCGCCGGCTTCAGCCGGCTGATCCCGTCCGTGGTGTTCGTGGTGACCCTGCTCCTGAGCATGGCCGGGCTGTCGTACGCCCTCCGGGAGATCCCGGTAGGCACCGGGTACGCGGTCTGGGTCGGCATCGGCGCGGTCGGCACCGCGCTGGTCGGGATGCTGGCGCTCGGCGAGTCGGCGAGCCTGCCCCGGATCCTCTGCCTGCTGCTGGTGGTCGTGGGCGTGATCGGTCTGAAGATCTTCCACTGAGGAAGTACGCGTGACAAGTCCGCACAGTGGGTAGTCATCGATCCGTCACGACAGGCTCTCACACGGAGGAAGACATGGCCGACATGCCGAGCACCGCCCGTCCCCGCAGCAACGCCGCCCGCATCCTCACCATCGTGGGCTTCGTCTTCGCGGTCCTCGCCCTGCTGCTCAACCCGATCATCTTCGGCGTGCTCGGCGTGATCGCGGGCATCGTCGGCGCCGTGCTGGGCGACAAGCCGCTCGGCTGGTACGCCGCCGCGGCCAGCGTCGTCGCCGCGATCCTCGGCGTGGTGGTCTTCGCCGCGTTGATGAACAACTGACACGCTTCCCCAGCCACGGGCCCGCCTTGTCTCGGCGGGCCCGTCGTGCGTTCCGGGGTCGGTCGTACCGTCGACCGGCCCTCGCAGCGCTACTCCCCGGTCATTCCCCGTCGCCGCGCAGGCCGGCCAGGACGTCCTCCAGCTCGTCCGGCTTGACCAGCACGTCGCGCGCCTTCGACCCCTCCGACGGCCCGACCACCCCACGGGTCTCCATCAGGTCCATCAGACGGCCCGCCTTCGCGAAACCGACCCGCAGCTTGCGCTGGAGCATCGAGGTCGAGCCGAACTGCGAGGTGACCACCAGCTCCACCGCCTGCACCAGCAGGTCCAGGTCGTCGCCGATGTCCTCGTCGGGCTTCTTCTTGGTCTCCTGTGCGGGGGCCAGCACGTCCTTGCGGAACTCCGGCTCGCGCTGGTCCTTGCAGAACTTGACGACGTCGGCGATCTCCCGCTCGGTGACCCAGGCGCCCTGGATGCGGACCGGCTTGGAGGCACCCATCGGCAGGAACAGCCCGTCGCCACGGCCGAGCAGCTTCTCCGCGCCCGGCTGGTCGAGGATGACCCGCGAGTCCGCGAGCGAGGAGGTGGCGAACGCCAGCCGGGACGGCACGTTCGCCTTGATCAGACCGGTCACCACGTCGACCGAGGGGCGCTGGGTCGCCAACACCAGGTGGATGCCGGCGGCCCGGGCGAGCTGGGTGATCCGGACGACCGAGTCCTCCACGTCGCGCGGCGCGACCATCATCAGATCGGCCAGCTCGTCCACGATCACCAACAGGTACGGGTACGGGCGCATCTCCCGTTCGCTGCCCGGCGGGGCCTTGATCTCGCCGTTGCGGACCTTGCGGTTGAAGTCGTCGATGTGCCGAACCCCGTTGGCGGCGAGGTCGTCGTAGCGCATGTCCATCTCGCGGACCACCCAGTCCAGCGAGTCCGCCGCCTTCTTGGCGTTGGTCACGATCGGGGTGACCAGGTGCGGGATGCCCTCGTAGCCGGTCATCTCGACCCGCTTCGGGTCGATCAGCAGCAGCCGCACCTCGTCCGGGGTGGCCCGGGTGAGGATGGACACCAGCAGGGTGTTGAGGCAGCTCGACTTGCCCGCGCCGGTGGCGCCGGCGATGAGGATGTGCGGCATCTTGGCGAGGTTGGCCACCACGTAGCCACCCTCGATGTCCTTGCCGAGGGCCACCACCATCGGGTGGTGGTCGCTGGTCGCCGCCCGTGAGCGCAGCACGTCACCGAGGGCGACGTTCTCCGGGTCGGTGTTCGGGATCTCCACGCCGACGGCGCTCTTACCCGGGATCGGGCTGAGGATCCGCACGTCCGGCGACTTCACCGCGTACGCGATGTTGCGGGACAGCTGGGTGATCCGTTCGACCTTGACGCCGTGCCCCAACTCCACCTCGTAGCGGGTGACCGTCGGGCCGCGGGTGAAGCCGGTGACCGCGGCGTCCACGTCGAACTGGTCGAACACGCCGGTCAACGCGGCGATCACCTCGTCGTTGGCCTTGCTGCGGGTCTTCGCGGCGGCCCCGGCGCTGAGCATGTTGGCCGGCGGCAACGTGTAGTCCCCGGCCAGCCCGGTCAACGCGAGCTGCTCGGCCCGGGTCGGAGCGGGCGAGTGCTCCGGCGGCTCGACCGGCGGCTTGCGGCTCGCCGACACCTTCGCCGGCGACTTGCGCGGCAGCACCATGGTTTCCTGGAGGTCCGCGCCGTCCAGGTCCTCGAAGTCGTCCGGGTCGAGCGGCGGAGGCATCCGCTTGGCCGGCCGCTTACGCGTCGGCTTCGCGACCTGCTCGTCGGCGTCCTCCGTGGAGGAGTCCGGTGCGGCGACCAGCCCACCGGCGAGCAGCCCGAGGCGCTCGGGGATCTTGTTGATCGGCGTCGCGGTCACCACGAGCAGACCGAAGAGCAGCAGCAGGACCAGCAGCGGCACCGCCACCCAGGCGGTGACGGCCCGCTCCAGCAGACCACCGACGCCGGCGCCGACCAGACCGCCCGCGAAGTCACGCTCCAGCGGATCGGCCGGGTCCTGGCCGATCTGGAGCAGCGCTGCGGTCGACACCAGCAGCGAACCCCAGCCGATCAGCCCACGGCCCCGGTGCTCGGGGTCGGCCGGCTGACGCATCAGCCGCCACGCCCCGATCATCAGCAGCACCGGCACGACCACCGAGATCGCGCCCAGGAACAGCCGGATCGTGTCGGCCAGTCGCGCGCCCACCGGGCCCGCTCCGGAGAGCCAGAGCGCCACGGCGGAGAGCAGGGCGAGCCCGAACAGCAGCAGCCCGGCGCCGTCCCGGCGGTGCTCCGGGTCGAGGTCGCGGGCCGAGGCGGCCTGCCGGCCGGCGGCCCGCACCGCCCAGCCCATCCCGTGTGCCAGACCCATCCACAGTGCGCCGACCGCCCGGCCCACGTAGACGGCCGGGCCGGGCCGGGCGGGCGCGGTACGCCGCCGGACCGGTGCCCGGGTCTTCTTCGCCGGTTGACGGGCACGACTGTTGGTGCCACCGCGCGGCGACGCGCCGCGCCGCCGGCTCGCCTGAGAGGTACGGCCCGCCATAGAGTCACGGTAACGGTGGGGCCGGGCAGATCCCCGCTTTTCCGGGTCGTGTCCGCGCGTCGCAACACGACCGCCACCGCCGGTCGTGATATCCGCCTCAGAAGGGATGCCCCATGGCGTCGCCGGAAACCGCGGGCGATCCCGACGATCCGCTGGCCGGGCACCCCGGTGCGCTGCGTCCACTGAGCGGCGAACTGGTCGCCGCGGTGCTCGCCGCCCGTGGCCGGTCCGTCGGCCTGACCGTGGACGGCGAGTTGGTGGGCCGCTTCGACGACAACATGATCTGGTTCCTCCGCCTGGGCGGCGACGGGGAGCTGCTCCAGGTACGCACCATGGTCACTCCCACCTTCGGAATCGAGCAGGTGCCCGCCCTGTACGCCTTCTGCAACTCGTGGAACCACGACCGGCTCTGGCCGAAGGCGTTCGTGCACGTCGACGACGACGGTCGAGCCCGGGTCTACGGCGAGGTGATCACCGACCTGGAACGCGGGGTGACCCCGCACCAGCTCGACCAACTGCTCGACTGTGGCATCTCCACCGGCTGCCAGCTCGCCGTGGCGGTCCGTCGACTGCCCGGCGCGGTGCTGTCGTGACCGGCCGGGACGAGTTCACGGGCAGTCGCACCAACCGGACCGGCGCTGCGCCCGACGGCCCGGTCGGCGGGGGCCGCCTTCCGGCGCTGGAGGCCGCGCTCGCCGATGCCCGGGACCGGCCCGACGGCCCGGACCGGCAGGTGACCCTGGAACGGCTCGCCGAGCGCGCCGACGCCGCCGGCGACGTCCGGTCCGGGGTGGACGCCCGGTTCGCGCTGATCGAGGCGTACCTGCTCGACGGGGAGCGGTGGCGCCTGGTCGAGCCGGTCCGGCGCTGCCGGGCGGCCGCCGACCACCGACCCGAGCTGCTGACCGACAACGAGACCGGGCTGCTGCTGCGCTACCAGCGGTACGCGGTGGAGGCGCTGCTCGGCACCCCCCGGGTCGGGCTGGACCAGACCAGGGCCCTGCTGCACGACCTGGCCCACCGGGTCGGCACGGACGGTCCGGACGCGCCAACCGTCGCGGAGCTGCACTGCCGAATCGCCGATCACCTGGGCGACGAGCCAACCGCCCGCCACTGGTATGAGCGGTGGTCCGGGAAACGGCCCGGCCCCGCCGGCGGGTGCCCGGGCTGCGCCTCCGCTCGGCGGGCGGAGCTGCTGGCCGGCTGGGGTGAGTGGCGAGCCGCGCTCGGCGAGCTGGAGAAGCGCGACGGCGAACCGGAGCCCTGCACCGACCAGCCCGAACGGGACCTGCTCGCCGGGCTGCTGCCCGCCCTGCGGGCCGGGGAGCCGGAGCGGGCCGCGGCGGCGCACGTGCGGGCGTACCACCGGCACCAGCGTGAGCCGGCCGCGTTCCCGTACCTCGCCGCGCACCTGCGGTTCTGCGCGTTGGGTGGGCACCTGGCACGAGGGCTGACCATCCTGACCGAACAGCTGCCCAGACTGGACCGACCCAGCGACGACCTCGCCGCGATGGAGTTCGCCGCCGCCGGCGCGCTGGTCTGCGCGCTGGCCGAGGAGGCCGGGCTGGGTGGGCGACCGCTGCCCCGACCGGCGTACGGCGGACGACCCGCCACCGAGCCGGACGTGTCCACACTCGGCGCCCTGCTGCTCGGTGTGGCCAGTGAACTGGCCGGCAGCTTCGACGCCCGCAACGGCACCGGCCACCACTCCGGCCGGATGGCCGCCTGGCTCGCGGAGCGCCCGCTCACCGCACCGGTTGCGCTGCCCGCCGACGACGAGCCGGACGGGCCCGACGCCGACGGGTCTGACGAGCCCGACACCGACGGGTCCGACGAGGCGAGCGGGTCGGGCGAGCGGGAGCTGATGGCGCTGACGGTCGACATGATCACCGCGGTACTGGACCGGCGCGGCGACCAGTACCTGGTGGAAGAGGGCGACACCGTCGTCGGCCGGTGGGGCGGCGTGGTGATCCAGTTCCGGCGGGCCGGCGAACGTGGCGAGGTGCTGCACGCCCGGGCAATGGCCGCCCGCCGGCTGCCGGCGACCCGCCGCTCCGAGGCGTACGCGTTCTGCAACGCCTGGAACCATGACCGGCTGCTGCCCAAGGCCTACGCGCACGACATCGGCGAGGAGTTGGTGCTGGCCGGCGACGTGGCCACCGATCTGACCCACGGGGTGGCCCCGGCGCAGCTCACGGTGCTGGTCGACGCGGCCATCGCCACCGGCGTCGCCTACGCCGAGGCGGTCGCGGCGCTCCCCTAGTCGCGACCAGGGCGAATGGTTGCGCTCCGGGGCGCGCCTGTGCGACATCCGACAGGACGCAACCGGACGTGCCGCGTCGATGTGCCACGGCCATCACCGACCGCCACCGCGGGCCCGACCGCCACCGCGATCACGTCCACCCCGGAGCCGGCGCAACTGCCCCGCACCGGTGTCTCCGGCAGCACGTACGGCCTCATCGGAGCGGCCCTGCTGGCCCTCGGGGTCGGGCTGCTGGTGCTGCGGCGACGACTGTTCCGGGCTGAGCCGGAACACCTCCTGAACGAGCCGGGCCGGCCACCGACATCCACGGGGGATGTCGGCGACCGGCCCGGTCACGCGTGTGTCAGACCTCGACGACGGTGGGCACGATCATCGGGCGACGACGGTACTTGTCGTTGACCCACCGCCCCACCGTGCGCCGGACGATCTGCTGGAGCTGGTGCGGGTCGGTGATGCCGTCCGCCGCGGCCCGGTTGAGCGCCTCGGTGACCAGCGGGACCACCGGGTTGAACGCCTCCGGGTCCTCGGAGAAGCCCTTCGCGGACAGCGTCGGGCCGGCGACCACCTTGCCGGTGACCGAGTCCACGACGACGGTGGTGGCGATGAAGCCGCCGTCGCCGAGGATCCGCCGCTCGGTGAGCAGCGACTCGCTGACGTCACCGACGGCGAGGCCGTCCACGTAGACGTACCGGCTCTTCACGTGCCCGACCAGTGTGGCGCGACCCTCGACCAGGTCGACCACGTCGCCGTCCTCGCAGATCACCACCCGGTCGGCGGCGACCCCGGACTCGATGCCGAGCCGGGCGTGGGCACGCAGGTGGCGCCACTCGCCGTGCACGGGCATCAGGTTGCTGGGCCGAACCACGTTGAGCAGGTAGAGCAGCTCTCCGGCGGGGGCGTGCCCGGAGACGTGCACCTTCGCGACGTCCTTGTGCACGACGACCGCGCCGGCCCGGGCAAGCCGGTTGATCACCCGGTAGACCGAGGTCTCGTTGCCGGGCACCAGCGAGGAGGCCAGCACGACGGTGTCGCCGGGGGCGATGGTGATGTGCCGGTGGTCGCCGCTGGCCATCCGGCCCAGCGCGCTCATCGGCTCACCCTGGGAACCGGTGGACATCAGCACGATCTCGTCCGGCGGCAGCGTGGTCGCCTCGTCGATGCTGATGACCAGCCCGGCCGGGATGTTGAGCAGGCCGAGGTCCCGGGCGATGCCCATGTTGCGGACCATGGACCGGCCGATCAGCGCGACCTTGCGGCCGTGCTCCCCGGCAGAGTCGAAGACCTGCTGCACGCGGTGCACGTGCGACGCGAACGAGGCCACGATGATGCGGCCCTTGGCCTTCGCGAAGATCGAGTCGAGCACCGGCCCGATCTCCCGCTCCGGGGTGACGAAGCCGGGGATCTCCGCGTTGGTGGAGTCGGACAGCAGCAGGTCGACACCTTCGGCGCCGAGCCGGGCGAAGCCGGCCAGGTCGGTGATCCGACCGTCCAGCGGGAGCTGGTCCATCTTGAAGTCGCCGGTGTGCAGCACCAGGCCCGCGGGGGTGCGGATGGCCACCGCGAGGGCGTCCGGGATCGAGTGGTTGACCGCGAAGAACTCACACTCGAACGGGCCGAGCCGCTCCCGGCCGCCCTCCCGCACGGTCAGGGTGTACGGCTGGATCCGCCGCTCGGCCAACTTGGCCTCGACCAGGGCGAGGGTGAACTGTGAGCCGACCAGCGGGATGTCGGGCTTGTGGGCGAGCAGGTAGGGCACCGCGCCGATGTGGTCCTCGTGACCGTGCGTCAGCACGATCGCCTGGACGTCGGCAAGCCGGTCCAGGATCGGCCCGAAGTCGGGCAGGATCAGGTCCACACCTGGCTGCTCGACGTCGGGGAACAGGACCCCGCAGTCGACGATCAGCAACTTGCCGTCGAACTCGAAGACGGTCATGTTCCGACCAATGGCGCCGAGCCCGCCGAGCGGGATGATCCGCAGGCCACCTTCCGGCAGCGGCGGGGGTAGTTCCGCCTCGATGTGCGCCTCGGTCACGCGTCCACCTCAATCTGCGACGCCGTCACTCGGCGTCCATCGTGTCGTTTGATCATTCGGGCAGCTCCATGCCCGCTGCCGCAAAGTCCGCGCGCAGCTGGGCGATCTCGTCGTTGGTGGCGTCCACCAGCGGGGGTCGCACCGGGCCGGCCGGCAGACCCAGCGATGCCAGGCCCGCCTTCACCAGGATCGTGCCCTGCGTGCGGAAGATGCCGGTGAACAGCGGCAGCAGCCGCCGGTGCAGCGCCAGCGCGGTCGGCATGTCCCCCGCGTCGTACGCCTCGATCATCTGTGCGGCCAGCGCCCCGGTGAAGTGCGTCGAGGTGCCGACCAGGCCCACGCTGCCGACGGCCAGCGCCGGCAGGGTGAGGGCGTCCTCGCCGCTGTAGAAGGCGAGGGCGGTCCGGCTGGTCACCCAACTGGTGGCGGTCAGGTCGCCCTTGGCGTCCTTGACCGCGACGATCCGGCCGTGCTCGGCGAGCCGGACCAGCGTCTCGGTGTCGATCGGCACGCCGGAGCGGTGTGGGATGTCGTACAGCATCACCGGGAGGCCGGTGGCGTCGGCCACCGCGGTGAAGTGCCGCAACAACCCGCTCTGCGGTGGCTTGTTGTAGTACGGGGTCACCACCAGCAGACCGTGCGCACCTGCCTTCTCGGCGGCGGCGGCCAGCTCGATGGTGTGCCGGGTGTCGTTGGTGCCGACCCCGGCGACCACCTTGGCGCGGTCACCGACGGCCTCCACCACGGCCCGGATCAGGTGGTCCTTCTCCGCCTCGGTGGTGGTCGGCGACTCGCCGGTGGTGCCGTTGACCACCAGTGCGTCGTTGCCCTGCTCGTCGACCAGGTGGCTCGCCAGCCGGGCGGCGCCGTCGAGGTCGAGCGAGCCGTCGGGGGTGAACGGGCTCACCATGGCGGTGAGCAGCCGGCCGAAGGGGCGGGACGCCGGTCGTGCCGCGGCGTCGAGGTGGTCGTGCGTCATACCCTCCAACCTAGCGGACGACCAGCCGGGGCCCGCCGGGGAAGGGCTCAGGACGCCTCGTGCGGGCTGGCCGCCACCTCGGTGCCGTCCGGCAGCGTGGAGATCACGAAGTCGGCGAACACGTTGGGGGCGACGTCCTGGAGCTGCCGCAGGCACTCCACGGCCAGCTCACGGATCTCCACATCGGCGTGCTCGGTGGCGCGCATCGCGACGAAGTGCCGCCACGCCCGGTAGTTGCCGGTGACCACGATCCGCGTCTCGGTGGCGTTGGGCAGCACCGCCCGGGCCGCCTGCCGGGCCTGCTTGCGGCGCAGCGTCGGGTTCGGTTCGTCGGAGAAGCGCTTTTCGAGGCCCTCCAGCAACTCGTTGTACGCCCGAATGCTCGCCTCGGCGGCCTCGGTGAACTTCTTGTGCAACTCCGGGTCGTCGGCGATGACCGCCGGCTCGACCATGGCCGCGTCCCGCTCCGGGACGTAGCGCTGGGACAGCTGGGAGTACGAGAAGTGCCGGTGCCGGATCAACTCGTGGGTGAAGGAGCGCGACACCCCGGTGAAGTAGAAGGTGACCGACCCGTGCTCCAGCACCGACAGGTGCCCGACCTCCAGGATGTGCGCCAGGTAACCGGCGTTGGTGGCGGTCGCCGGGTTCGGCTTCTTCCACGACTGGTAGCAGGCCCGGCCGGCGAACTCGGCGAGCGCCTGGCCACCTTCCGCGTCGGTCGACCACGGCACGTCGTCCGGGGCCGCGAACTGGGTCCACGCGATCAACTTGACCTGGGGCTGCACCATCTCCGGCATGCCAGGGACTGTAGTGGCGCGGTGCCTCCCGCCCCAACTCAGGCACGCCTCGTGCAATGTCGATCACTCAGGCAGCGGCGGGCCCGCCGCCGACCCGGGGCTTTGGCCGGGGTCCGGGTCCGAGGTCCGAGGTCCGAGGTCCGAGGTCCGGGCATCGTCGTCGAGGCCGGGGCGGACAGTTCCATCGGCGTCCTTTGGAGCTGAATCGTTGGCGACATCAGCCCTCGGCGGATGGGCGGATGGGCGGATGGGCGGATGGGCGGATGGGCGGATGGGCGGATGGGCCAGCCCAGCCGACGACCAAGGTCGACCGCCGCTCAGGTGCCCAAGCGACCCGAACTAGCCGCGCGGCCCGCGGCCCGCGCGGGCCGCGCGGGCCGAACCCGAGCGACCCGAACCCGAGCGACCCGAACCCGAGCGGCCCGCGCGGCCCAAGCCCGAGCGACCCCGAGCGGCTCAGCAGCCGCTTCCGCTCGCAAGATCGCGCAACATCCTTGTAGTGGCATCCGGCGCGCCCGACCCCGCTACATCCAGGGGTACATCGGCCGCCGTGCGCCGCAGACGCGGGTGTGCGGCTGCCTAATGGGGTGATCGACTCGGGTTCCTGGAAGTCGGGGTATCCGGGTCGGGTGGATGGCCCGGTTTCCTGGATGCCGAGTCGATCATGGGTGGTGGGCGCTCGGAGGGGCCCTGATGTCGTAAACGAATCAGCTCCAAAGGACGCACGAACAACGCATGCCGGCCGAGCCCGCAACCGCCCGCCGGTCGCATCCGGGCACCGGCCCGTCGGGCGGCGGCAGGGCGGGCGGCAGGGCGTCGGGCGGCAGGCGCGCTCAGACGTACAGCGAGGTGAACGGCGCCCAGGGCAGGTTGCGCAACACCGAGAAGGCCAGCCACGCGCCCATGAACCCGACGATGACCTTCGAGCTGAGTCGCAGCTCCGGCAGTCGCCAACCGAACGCCTGGTTTCCCGCCCAGGCCACGAAGAGGTACGCGAGGAACGGCAGCGCGAAGACGAACAGGAAGTGGTGCCGGGCGGCGGCTGGCAGGTCGGCGTGCAGCACGTACCAGAGTGCGCGGGTGCCCCCGCAGCCCGGGCAGTCCAGCCCGGTGGTCAACTTCAGCAGACAGGTGGGCGCGGCGTCCGGGGCGGCGTGGGTCGGATTGCTGAGCACCGCGTAGCCCATGCCGATGGCGACGCAACCGACCGCGGCCAGCGGCACCGCCCAGCGCGGTGAACGCTCGTAGAGCCGCAGCACGAACCGCGTGATCCGGTCCGGCTTCAGTTCCGCGTAACCATCCGGCGGGGGCGTCGGCCAGCCGGCCGGACCCGAGCCACCCGATGCCGGGTCGGCCGGGACCTCGCCGGCCGATGCCAGGCCGGTCGGACCGGAGCTGGTCGACACCGCGCCGACAGGCACCGGGTGAACCGCCCCGGGGGCGGGCTGCGGCTGGTCGACCGGTCCGGGAGCGCTCGTCACGCGCTCACGGTACACCGGACACGCCGGTCAACGCGGCGGTGAGCGGACCGGCCAGGTCGCCGGCCGTGGGCGGCTCCACCGCGTCCAGACCGAGCCAGCCGGCGAGTCGGTGCAGCTCGGCGGCGAGGGCCACAGCGGTCTCCCCCGGGTCGGCGCCGGGCTCGACCCACGCGGCCGGCACCAGCAGCACACCGGCCTTGCGATCGGCCTTCAGGTCGACCCGGGCGGTGAACCGGTCGCCCTGCAGGAAGGGCAGCACGTAGTAGCCGTAGACCCGCTGTGGCGCCGGGACGTAGATCTCGATCCGGTAGCTGAAGTCGAACAACCTCTCGGTGCGGGCACGTTCCCAGATCAACGGGTCGAAGGGGCTGACCAGGGTGTTGCCGCGAATCCACCGGGGCAGCCGCGCGGACGCGTGCAGCCAGGCCGGCTGTCGCCAGCCCGCCACGGTGACCGGCACCAGCTCACCGGCCTCGGCCAGCTCCGCGACGGCCTGGCGGGCACCGGCCAGTGGCAGTCGGAAGTAGTCGCGCAGCTCCGGCTCGGCGGCCACCCCGAGCGACCGCGCGGCGAGGGCGACCAGCGTGCGGTACGCCTCGGCGTCGGTCGGGGTGGGCGCGGCCAGCACCGCCGCGGGCAGCACCCGCTCGGGCAGGTCGTAGCGGCGGGCGAAGGAGGTGCTGCGCTCCGCGGCGGTCACCTCGCCGGCCCAGAAGAGGAACTCCAACGCCCGTTTGACCGCCGACCAGTTCCACCCCCAGTTGCCGGTCTCCCGAGGTGCGTCGTGCTCGATCTCGGCAGCCGTAAGCGGGCCGCGGGCGGCCACCTCGTCGCGAACCCAGGCGACCAGCTCCGGCTGCTCCTGGGCGACCCGCTGCATGCCACCCCAGGAATCGCTGTGCGCGCGAGCCATCCGCCAGCGCAGCACCGGGTGCAGCTCGACCGGGACCAGCGACGCCTCATGACCCCAGTATTCGAACAACTCGCGGGGGCGGCGGTAGGCGGCCTGGTCGAGCAACCTGGTCGGGTAGGGCCCGAGCCGGCTGTAGAGCGGCAGGTAGTGCGCGCGTTGCAGCACGTTGACCGAGTCCATCTGGATCAACCCGACCCGGTCCAGCACCCGGCGCAGATGCCGGCGCGTCGGCACGCCGGTTGGCGCGGGGTCGGCGAAGCCCTGGGCGGCGAGCGCCACGCGGCGGGCCTGGGCGAGCGAGAGTGATTCCGGTGCGGTCATCGTCGGCGACGATAATTCATCGGTACGACGCCGGTGCGGGAAGCTGGACGTGACGGCCAACGGGGCATAGAACGGTGCAATGCTGACCATCCGTCGGGAGGAGCCGGACGACGCCGAAGCCGTCGCCCGGGTGCACGTGCACGGCTGGCAGGCGGGCTACGCCGGCTTCATGCCGGACGAGGTGCTGCGGCGGCTGAACGTGGCGGCGTGGGCACAGCGCCGTCGCGACATTGGCACCGCCGACCCCGAGCACCCGTTCACGACCCTGCTCGGCGAGGTGGACGGGTTGGTCGTGGGCTTCACGACGTTCGGGCCGTACCGCCGCGACCAGGACCGCGACGACCTGGACCCGACGGTCGGCGAGGTGCTGGCGATCTACGTGGAGCCGGCGTGCTGGGGTGACGGGACCGCCACCGCGCTCCTGGCCGCCGCCCGGGCCGGGCTGCACGAGCGGGGCTGGACCGACTATCGGCTGTGGGTGCTGGCGGACAACCGGCGGGCCCGACGATTCTGTGTGCGGGCCGGGTTGTCACCGGACGGTGAGCAGTCGACCTACGAGGTGCCGCTTGCCGGTGGGAGCCCGCCGGTCGGGCTGGTCGAGCTGCGGTACGCCGGACGCCTCGACGGCTGAGCCGCCCCGGGTCAGCCAACGGCGGATCGGCAGGAAGGCCAGCAGCGCCAGGCTGATCCACACGTAGGCGTTGCTGCCCAGGAAGCCGTCGACCCCGGTGAAGTCCTTCTCCCAGAACCAGACGGTGCGGCTGATCAGCACCGCGTACCCGATGGTCGCGGCGACCAGCAGGACCCGCCGTCGGCGGCCGGCCGGCGCGGCCATCGCGTTTTCGACCAGCAGGATCAGCGCGGGCAGCAGCCAGACCAGGTGGTGCACCCAGGTGACCGGGCTGACCAGGCACATCACCGCGCCGGTCAACGCCAGGCCGGTCGCCTCGTCGCCGGCCGCGACGGCGGCCCGGGACCGCCAGGCCCAGAGCGCCAGGGTGCCGAGCACCAGCAGCAGCCAGAGCAGGGTGCTCGGGTGCTGCGGGTCGAGCCGGGCGACGACCCCGCGCAGCGACTGGTTGGAGACGAAGGCGAGCTCGCCGACCCGGCCGGTGTTCCACAGCGCCTCGGTCCAGAACTCCCGGGACGCGTCGGGGAAGAGCGCACCGGCCAGAAGCGTCACCCCGGCGGCGGTGCCGCTGGCGGTGAGGGCCGCCCGCCATCGCCCGGTCACCAGCAGATAGACGATGAAGACACCCGGGGTCAGTTTGATCGCGGTGGCGAGCCCGATGCCCACCCCGGCCCACCGGTTGCCGGCCGGCAGCAGCCGCAGCAGATCCACGGCCACCAGGAACAGCAGCAGCGTGTTGACCTGACCGAAGTTGACCGTCTCCCGCATCGGTTCGAACGCGGCGGCCAGGCAGAGCGCCACGGCGAGCGCGAACCACCGGGTCCAGCCGGCCCGGCGGGCGATCGGGTCGATCAGCCACCAGAGCAGCACCGCGGTGGTGACCACGCTGGCGAGCACACTCACCACGATCGCGGCCGTCCACGGCAGGTACGCCATCGGCAGCATGACCAGCGCGGCGAACGGCGGGTACGTGAAGCCGTACTGGGTGCCCGGCTTGAGGTAGTCGTAGATCTCCCCGCCGTCGTGCACCCACCAGGTCAACGCGCCGTAGTAGACCTTCAGGTCGAAGAAACCGTGCCGGACGGCCGCGACGGCGAGGAACGCGGTGACCGCCGCGGCGAGCACCACCACCCCGGTGACCTGCGCGGTCGTCCTGTTGGCACCCTGCGCCACCGTCGCCTCCCTCGCCCTGCGTAGGCTTCCGTCCCATGGCTCTCGGGTACGTCCGCCCGGCGCGTCCCGAGGACGCCGGCGAGATCGCACGCATCCAGCTCGCAACCTGGCGGGTCGCGTACCGCCGCATTCTGCCTCGGCACGTGCTCGACAACCTGGACGAGGCGTTCCTCGCCCGGCGGTGGAGCGCCGCGGTGCTGGAGCCGCCCTCGGGCGCGCACCGCGTGCTGGTCGCCGTCGAACAGGCCGAGCAATCGTATCTGGTGGGGTTCGCCGCCTCCGGCCCGGCTGACGCCGAGGCGTTGGCCCCGGGTGAGCCGGCCCACGCGCTCGGCCCCGACGTGGCCGCCGTGACCGACCTGCTGGTCGAGCCGCGGTGGGGCCGGCGCGGGCACGGCAGCCGGCTGCTCGCCGCCGCCGTCGACCTGTGGCGGGAGGATGGGCTGAGCCGGGCGGTGGCCTGGGCGTTCGAGGGTGACGAGGCGACCCGGAAGTTCCTCACCAGCACCGGTTGGGAGCCCGACGGCGCGGCCCGAGCGCTGGACGTCGACGACATGCTGGTGCCTCAGGTGCGCCTGCACGTCGGCGTCCCGGCGGAGAAGGTGCCCGCAGAAGAGTGACGCGGCCGGTGTGGCGGCCTCTGCCGGGCCGCTGCACTGTGTCGGTCAGCCCTTGTCCGACCCGCCGTTGGCTTCGGCAACCAGCTCTTCGTCGTCGACCGCTCCGGTGGGGTGGAAGCCCAGGGAGGTGTAGAGGGCGGCGGCCGGGGTGTTGTCCGGGTGGTACGAGAGGCGGACCGGCGGGTTGCCCTCCCTCGCCGCCAGCCAGGGGGCCAGCGTCTGCACGGTGGCCCGGCCGACGCCCCGGCCCTGCTCGGCGGCGTCGATCAGCATTCCGCCGATCCAGTGCGAGCCGTCGTCGTCCACGCCCCACATGACGTGGCCGACGACCGTCTCGTCGGCGTACACGGCGAGTGAGGTCCACACCTCCGAGCGGCTGCTCAGCAGCAGGTACCGCGCGCCCAGCGCGGCCACGAACCGGCGCTGGTCGTCACGCGGGGCGACGTCGGCCACAGCCCGCCAGTTGTCGTCGTCGACCGGCCGGAGCGTCACCCGTCGCCCGGCCCTGTCCAGGTGTCCCCCATTGATCATCCGCCGGATGCTACCCGAGCTGGGGGCTCAGATCTTGGCCGCGTGGCGGAGGAACGGACCGTCAGTCGAGCAGGGCGTCCAGACCGACGGTGAGGCCGGGGCGGTTGCGCACCGCGCGGACGGCCAGCAGCACACCCGGCATGAACGACGCCCGGTCGTACGAGTCGTGCCGGATGGTCAGCGTCTCGCCCGTGGTGCCGAAGAGCACCTCCTGGTGGGCGACGAGGCCGGTGGCACGAACGGCGTGGACGCGTACCCCGTCGATGTCGGCGCCGCGCGCGCCCGACACCTCGTCCTTGGTGGCGTCCGGCACCGGGCCGAGGCCGGCCTCCGCGCGGGCCCGGGCGATCTGCCGGGCGGTGTGGGTGGCGGTGCCGCTCGGGGCGTCCAGCTTGCGCGGGTGGTGCTGTTCGATGATCTCGACGGACTCGAAGTGCCGGGCGGCCCGCGCGGCGAACTGCATCATCAGCACCGCGCCGATGCCGAAGTTCGGGGCGATGACCACGCCCACCCCGGGCCTGTCGGCCAGCCAGCCACGCACCTGCTCCAGCCGCTGCTCGGTGAAGCCGGTCGTGCCGACGACCGCACTGATGCCCTGGTCGATGCACCAACGCAGGTTGTCCATGACGACATCGGGCGTGGTGAAGTCGACGACCACCTCGGCGGCGGACACGGCAGAGCGGCTGTCGCCCTGGTCGATCGACGCCGTGAGTTCGAGGTCGTCGGCGGCGTCGACCGCCTTGCAGACCTCGATGCCCATCCGGCCGCGGGCACCCAACACGCCGACCCGCAGCGGCTTGGCCGGGGTCTTGTCCTGCTCGTCAGTCACGGGGCACAACCTATCCCAATCGGGACGTGTCCTTCCGGCCGGATCCGGTGCGCTCCACCGGCCGGGACGCCCCGACCGGGGTGCCGTCGACCGCGCCGCGCGGCAGCCCTCAGACCGCGAAGTCGCCCGCGCCGAAGGGGCCGACCACGGCCAGCGACATCGGCCGGCTGAGCAGCTCGGCAGCGAGGACGTTGACGTCCTCCACGGTGACCTCGTCGACCCGTCGGAGCAGCTCGTCGACCGGCATCAGGTCGCCGTAGAGCAGCTCGCCCTTGGCCAGCCGGCTCATCCGGGAACCGGTGTCCTCCAGGCCGAGCACGAACGAGCCCTTGCTCATGCCCTTGCCCCGGGCCACCTCGGCCTCGGTCAACCCGTCGGCGGCGACCCGGGCCAGCTCGGCACGGGTCAGGGCCAGCACCTCGTCCACCTTGCCCGGCGCGCAGCCGGCGTAGACGGCGAACAGGCCGGTGTCGGCGTACTGGCTGGCGTAGGAGTAGACCGAGTACGCCAGGCCGCGCTGCTCGCGGATCTCCTGGAACAGGCGACTGGACATGCCACCGCCGAGCACGTTGTTGAGCACCCCGAGGGCGAAGCGCCGCTCGTCGAGGCGGTCGATGCCGGGGCAGCCGAGGATGACGTGCGCCTGCTCGGTCTCCTTCGGCTCCACCACTGTGGTCGCCGGCTTCGTCCGTACGGTGGGGGTTGCCGCGCGGTACGGCGCCGGGGTGGCCGGGTCGCTGTCCAGGGGGGTGCCCCGCACCGCCTGGCGGACCATCTTGACCACTGCGGCGTGGTCGAGGTTGCCGGCGGCGGCGATGACGATCTGCGGTGCCGTGTAGCGGCCCCGGTAGAAACTCTGGATCTGCCGGCGGGTCATCGGCGTGACGGTCTCGGCGGTGCCGGAGATCAGTCGGCCCAGCGGGTGGTCGCCGTAGACGGCCTGGACGAAGAGGTCGTGCACCTCGTCACCGGGCTCGTCGTCGTGCATGGCGATCTCTTCCAGGATCACGCCACGCTCGGTCTCGACGTCGGCCGGCTCCAACAGCGAGTCGGCCACCAGGTCGCACATCACGTCGACCGCGAGCGGCAGGTCCTCGTCCAGCACGCGGGCGTAGTAGCAGGTGTATTCCTTCGTGGTGAAGGCGTTGGTCTCGCCACCCACCGCCTCGATCTGCGAGGAGATCTCCAGGGCGGTGCGCTTGTGCGTGCCCTTGAACAGCAGGTGCTCAAGGAAGTGCGCGGCACCGGCCTGCGGACCGGTCTCGTCGCGCGAGCCGACCGCCACCCAGACGCCGAACGAGACGCTGCGCATCGCCGGAATCGCCTCGGTGAGGACGCGCAGCCCGCTGGGCAGCACGGTACGTCGTACCGTGCCGCCCAGCGGATCGTCGCTGAGCGTCCGGGTCACCGCGCGGGCGGTGCCGCCGGAGCGGCCCGCCCCGGTGTCCCGAGAGGGGGCCACCCCCCGTCGATCCGGTGGAAACGGCGCGCTGAAGGCCCGACTCACGACTTGCTCCCGGTTCGACGAGGGGTGGGTGATGCGTTGTACGACGGTCAGCTGTGCCGGGTCCGGCGGCGCGGACGCTCGCCGCCCTCGCCACCCTCGCCGCCGCCGCCGTTGCCGCCCTCGCCGCCGCCGTTGCCGCGCTCCGGGCCACGCCCGCCCCGGTCGCCGCCACGCTCGCGGTCGCCGCGGTCACGCGGAGCCCGGTCGCCGCGGTCACGACCAGCCGGACGGTCGCCACCGGCGGCCTCGCCGGCGGCCGGCGCCTCGGCGCCCTCCGGCCGGACCTTGTCCAGGTAGATCTTGCCGCGCGCGTCGATGTCGGCGATCTCGACCTCGACCCGGTCACCGACGTTGAGGAAGTCCTCAACGCGCTCGACCCGCTTGCCGTCGCCCACCTTGGAGATGTGCAGCAGGCCGTCACGACCCGGCAGCAGCGAGATGAACGCGCCGAACGCGGCGGTCTTGACCACCGTGCCGAGGAACCGCTCGCCCTGCTTCGGCAGCGTCGGGTTGGCGATCCCGTTGATCCGGTCGACGGCCGCCTGGGCCGACGGGCCGTTGGTGGCGCCGACGTAGATCGTGCCGTCGTCCTCGATGGAGATCTCGGCGCCGGTCTCGTCCTGGATCGCGTTGATGGTCTGACCCTTCGGGCCGATCACCATGCCGATCTTGTCGACCGGGATCTTGACGGTGGTGACCCGCGGCGCGTAGTCCGACATCTCGGCCGGAGCCTCGATCGCGGCCTTCATGACACCGAGGATGACCTGCCGGGCCTCGTTCGCCTGCTGCAGCGCGGAAGCCAGCACGTCCGACGGGATGCCGTTGAGCTTGGTGTCGAGCTGGAGCGCGGTGACGAACTCCGGCGTGCCGGCGACCTTGAAGTCCATGTCACCGAACGCGTCCTCGGCACCGAGGATGTCGGTCAGCGTCACGTACTGGGTCTTGCCGTCCACCTCGTCGGAGATGAGCCCCATCGCGATGCCGGCGACCGGCGCCTTCAGCGGGACACCCGCGGAGAGCAGGCCCAGCGTCGACGCGCAGACCGAACCCATGGAGGTGGAGCCGTTGGAGCCGAGCGCCTCCGACACCTGCCGGATGGCGTACGGGAACTCCTCGCGCGACGGCAGCACCGGGATCAGCGCACGCTCGGCGAGCGCACCGTGGCCGATCTCGCGACGCTTCGGCGAGCCGACCCGGCCGGTCTCACCGGTCGAGTACGGCGGGAAGTTGTAGTTGTGCATGTAGCGCTTGCGGTTCTCGGGGGACAGCGTGTCCACCATCTGCTCCATCCGGAGCATGTTCAGCGTGGTGACGCCCAGGATCTGGGTCTCGCCCCGCTCGAACAGCGCCGAACCGTGCACCCGGGGCAGCACGCCGACCTCGGCGGTCAGCGCCCGGATGTCACGCGGGCCGCGGCCGTCCATGCGGACCTGCTCGCGCAGCACGCGGTTGCGCACCTCGGACTTGGTCAGCGAGCGGAAGGCGGCGCTGAGCTCCTTCTCCCGACCCTCGAACCGAGCACCCAACTCCTCGGCGACCCGGGCCTTGACCCGGTCCAGGGCTTCCTCGCGGTCGGCCTTGCCGGCGATGGTGATCGCCTCGGCCACCTCGCCACGGGCCAGGTCGGCCACGGCGGCGAACACGTCGTCCTGGTAGTCCAGGAAGACCGGGAACTCGGTGACCGGCTTGGCGGCGACCTCGGCCAGCTCGCTCTGCGCGCGGCACAGCTCACGGATCGCCGGCTTGGCGGCCTCCAGGCCGCTGGCGACGACCTCCTCGGTCGGGGCGGTGGCACCGGCCGAGATCAGGGCGACGGCGTTCGGGGTGGCCTCGGCCTCGACCATCATGATCGCGACGTCGCCGTCCTCGAGCGTGCGGCCGGCCACGACCATGTCGAAGGTGGCGCGGGCCAGCTCCTCCAGGGTCGGGAAGGCGACCCACTGGCCGTCGATGTGGGCGACGCGGGTCGCACCGATCGGGCCGGAGAACGGCAGGCCGGAGAGCTTGGTCGACATCGAGGCGGCGTTGATCGCCACGACGTCGTACGGGTGCTGCGGGTCCAGCGCGAGGATGGTCTCGACGACCTGGACCTCGTTGCGCAGGCCCTTCACGAAGGACGGGCGCAGCGGCCGGTCGATCAGGCGGCAGGTGAGGATCGCGTCCTCGCTCGGCCGGCCCTCACGGCGGAAGAACGAGCCGGGGATGCGGCCCGCGGCGTACATCCGCTCCTCGACGTCGACGGTCAGCGGGAAGAAGTCGAACTGCTCCTTCGGGTGCTTACCGGCGGTGGTGGCGGAGAGAACGACCGTCTCGCCCAGCTGGGCGATGACGGAACCGGCGGCCTGGCGAGCCAGCCGACCGGTGGAGAAGGTGATCTCACGGGTGCCGAAGGACCCGTTGTCGATCACGGCGGTGCGGGATTCGGTGCCGAGTTTGGTCTCGGTCATGTGCTGTCGTGCTCCTTCGCGTCGTGGGCCCACGACATCGGGGAGCTGCTCAGCCGGCCGGTCTTCGATCGAAGCGCCCGGGTGGCCGGCATGATGCCGGGGTTCCCGGGGGCCACTACCGGAGACCGGTACGCTGACCGGCTCCCTCTCGGGTGGTCGCGCGGCCCGTGTTTCTTCAGATGGGACGCGGTACGGGGGAGCGGCCGGTCGGCCACTCCCCCGTCACGTCACCGGCGCAGGCCGAGCCGCTCGATGAGCGACCGGTAGCGCGCAATGTCCTTCTTCTGGACGTAGTTGAGCAGCCGACGGCGACGGCCGACCAGCAGCAGCAGCCCACGGCGGCTGTGGTGGTCGTGCTTGTGCACCTTCAGGTGCTCGGTCAGCTCGGCGATCCGCTTGGTGAGGACCGCGACCTGAACCTCCGGCGAACCGGTGTCGCCCTCGGCGGTCGCGTACTCCGCACGGATGCTGGCCTTGGCTTCCTGGTCGAGCGCCATGTTCTCCCTGTTTCGGTGGGTTGATCAAGTGGGTGTCCGTCGTCCCGATGGACCGGGAACGGACCGGTACCTCGCACCCGCGGCGTCGAGCAGGCACGCGAGGCCCCACGCCGGTCACCCGACGTCTCGGCAAGACTACCAGCACTCACCGGTAACACCCGGCCAAGGGCCTCGGCAGGGCCCCACCGGTCGGAGATGATCAGGCCAGAGCACGCCGGGTGCGCTCGACGTCCTGGTCCATCTGGGCGATCAACGGCTCGATCGAGTCGTAGCGGATCTGGCCGCGCAGGCGCGCCACGAAGTCCAGGGCCAGCCGTTCGCCGTACAGGTCGCCGGAGAAGTCCAGCGCGTACGCCTCCACCCGCCGCTCCCGGCCGGAGAAGGTCGGGTTGGTGCCCACGGACACCGCCGCCATCAGCGGTTCATGCTGCCCACGACGGATCAGCCGGGCCGCGTACACCCCGTCGGCGGGCACCGCCGCGTACCGGTGGCAGAGCAGGTTGGCGGTGGGAAAGCCCAGCTCCCGGCCCCGCTGGTCGCCACGGACCACCACGCCCTCCAGGCGGTGTGGGCGGCCCAGCGCGGCGGCCGCCGCGCCCACGTCGCCCGCGTCGACGCAGGAGCGGATGTACGTGGAGGAGAAGACGGTGCCGTCCTCGGCGACCAGCGGGCCGCCCTCGACGGCGAAGCCGAAGGTCTGCCCCAGCCGCTCCAACAGGGCCACGTCGCCGGCCGCCCGGTGCCCGAAGCGGAAGTTGCTGCCGACCACCACCAGTGCCGCGTGCAGGTTCTCAACCAGGACGTCGTGCACGAACTGCTCGGCCGGCAGCCGGGAGAACTCCTGGGTGAACGGCACCACGCAGAGCACGTCGACGCCGAGTGCCTCGATCAGCTCCGCCTTGCGGGCCGGCTCGGTGAGCACCGCCGGATGCGAGCCGGGGCGGACCACCTCGGCCGGGTGCGGGTCGAAGGTGACCACCACCGACTGCACGCCCAGCTCCCGGGCCCGGGCAACGGCGTGCCCGATGGTCGCCTGGTGCCCCCTGTGCACGCCGTCGAAGACGCCGATGGTGACGACAGAGCGTCCCCACCCACCGGGCGCCGCGTCGTACCCCCGCCACCGCTGCATGCCGCTCCTCCCTGTGTCCCGCCGGCCGGCGGGTCGACACCGCCGGCCCCGGGCCGGCGGACCTGCTCCCCGCCGTCAGGCCGGGGCGAGCACGATCTCCGCGCGGGCCCGCCCGTCCCGCTCGCTGACGATAGCGATCAGGCCGCCGGCCGGTCCGAAGACGGCGTACGGCCCGGTGAGGCCGGCCGGGTCCAGCGGCCCGCCGTGGGCGAGCACCCGGGCCTCCTCGGGTGTCGCCTCGCGGCGCGGGAAGAAGCGGTCGGCCGCCGCGTCCAGCGGCAGGTTCACCACGTCCGGGGCGCGCTGCTCCAGCTCGTCGAGGGTCGCCGCCTCGGCGAGGGTGAAGCCGCCCACAGCGGTCCGGCGCAGCGCGGTCAGGTGACCGCCGACGTCGAGGGCCAGGCCCGCGTCCCGGGCGATGGCCCGGATGTACGTGCCGGAGGAGCAGGTCACGTCGACGTCGACGTCCACCACGTCCGGCTCGGTACGGCGGATCGCCAGCACCTCCAGCCGGGAGATGGTGACCCGGCGCGCGGGCAGCTCGACGCTCTCCCCGTCGCGGACCCGCTTGTACGCCCGCTGCCCGTCGATCTTGATGGCGCTGACCGCGCTCGGAACCTGGTCGACCTCGCCGCTGAGCGCGGTCAGCGCCGACCGGATCGCGTCGTCGGTGAGGTGACCGGCGGGCGCGGTGGCGATCACGTCGCCCTCGGCGTCGTCGGTGACGGTGGCCTGGCCCAGCCGGATGGTGCCGTTGTAGCTCTTGCCCGCGCCGATCACGTAGGTCAGCAGGCGGGTGGCTCGGCCCACACCGATCACCAGCACGCCGGTGGCCATCGGGTCGAGGGTGCCGCCGTGCCCGACCCGTCGGGTCTTCGCCAGCCGGCGGATCCGCGCCACCACGTCGTGCGACGTCATGCCGCCGGGCTTGTCGACCACGATCAGACCATCGGTGCTCACGTCGGCCAAGCCTGCCAGATGCCCGGCACCCGGCGGTGTGTGGGCGGGGCCGACCCGGTCAGCGGACCGCGCCGGTGACCGCCCAACCGCCGTTACGCAGGCGCAGCAGCAGTGCGACCAGCCGGATCACCACGAACAGGGTGAGCCCGGCCCAGATACCGCCCAGCCCGAGGTCGAGGGCGTACGCCAACCAGATGGCCGGCAGGAAACCGCCGAGCGCGGCCACGATGGTGAGGTTGCGCAGGTACCGCACGTCCCCCGCGCCGATCAGCACGCCGTCCAGGGCGAACACCACCCCGGCCAGCGGCAGCATGACGACGAACCACGGCCAGGCGGCCATGGCCTGCTCGCGTACCCCCGCGTCGGAGCTGAACCACGACGGCACGACGCCGGCGCCGGCGGCGATGAGCAGCGCGAAGGCGACGCCGCAGACGCCGCCGAGCAACCCGATCCGGCGGGCGAGCGCCCGGGCGCCGGCGTCGTCGCCGGCGCCGAGCGCGGCGCCCACCAGCGACTGGGCGGCGATGGCCAGCGCGTCGAGCACCAGCGCGGTGAAGAACCAGAGTTGCAGGGCGATCTGGTGGGCGCCGACGGCGGCGGCGCCGAAGCGGGCGGCGACGGCGGTCGCGGAGAGGAAGCTGGCCTGGAACGCCACCCCTCGGATCAGCAGGTCGCGGCTGAGCACCAGTTGCTGGCGGATCACGCGGGGCCGGGGCCGCAGCGACACCCGCTCGGCGACCAGCGCCGCGGCGAACAGCGCCCCGCAGAGCGTCTGCGCGACGACGTTGGCCACCGCCGAGCCGATCAGGCCCAGCCCACCGGGGTAGACCAGCAGCGGGCAGAGCAGCGCGGAGAGCAGGTTGGGGCCGAGCACGAAGAACAACGGGCGGCGGGTGTCCTGCACACCGCGCAGCCAGCCGTTGCCGGCGGCGGCGAGCAGCAGGCCAGGGGCGCCGAGGGCCGCGATGCGCAGCCAGTGCGCGGCGGCGTCGGCCACCTCGCCACCACCGCCGGCGAGGGTACGCGCGAGCGCGCCGCCGCCGAACTGCATGCCGATCGCGATCAGCAGACCGACACCGAACGCCAGCCAGGAAGACTGGACGCCCTCGGCCACCGCGGCGGCCCGGTCACCCGCCCCGAAGCGGCGAGCCGCGCGCCCGGTGGTGCCGTACGCGACCACGGTGCCGACCCATGCGGTGAGGGTCATCACGGTGCCGCCGATGGCGAGTGCGGCGAGCGGCACCCGGCCGAGGTGACCGACCACGGCCGTGTCGACCAGCACGTAGAGCGGCTCGGCGGCGAGCACCACGAGGGCCGGCAGGGCGAGGCTGGCGATGCGGCGCGGCGAGGCGGACCCGCTGGTGGCCGTCGCGGTGTCGGTGCGGGCTGGCTGGCTCATCGCCGCCGATCCTGGCACGGCCCCAGTAAGGAGTGCAAGGCACCTAGCGACTTACGCGGGACTTTCCCCGTTCGACGCTAGCCGGCGAGGCGAGCGTGGCCACGAGTGAGTACCGGGCGTCCCACTTTTGTAGGGCTTACTACCCTGACCACGTTCCACGATCTTGACAACGCACTGACAGCGATAAGGGCTTACGATGAGTGACCAATACCCTCCGTACGGGCAGCAGCCTGACCCGAACGTCACGCCGTGGAGCGGGCCCCCCGCGCCGCAGCAGGGCGGGCAACCGCCCTACGGGCAGCAGCCCCCGGTGCCCCAGTACGGGCAGCAGCCCCCGGTGCCGCAGTACGGGCAGCAGCCCCCGATGCCGCAGTACGGCGCCCCCGTTCCGCCGGCCAAGAAGTCGAACAAGGGTCTGATCATCGGACTCGTCGTCGGTGCGGTCGTCCTGATCCTCGCCCTCTGCGGCGGCGGTATCGGACTCCTGGTCGCCTACGGCGACGACGACGAGCCCACGACGGCCACGTCCGCCGAACCCACCTCCGGCACCACGCCGGGGACGACGGCCTCACCCGCACCCGGGCAGTCGGATGCCCCGAGCGACAACAACTCGATGACGGCCCGCTTCTCCAGCGACCTGTCGAACGTCTGCCAGGGCAGCCGGATCCTGAACTCGGCACCCTACAACGGCCCGGCTGGCGCCAAGGCGTACACGTTCTCGAACAGCCCGGACCGGCCGACGTCCTGGTCGTCGAAGTACGTCTCGTCGACCAAGCCCTACTCCGCCAAGACCACCGAGTACGAGGCGGTGTCAGTGGTCGGCTGCCTGAAGTTCGTGGAGGGCAGCGAGGGTGAGCCGACGAAGTGCCTGTACAAGGACAAGACCGGCAAGCAGGTCACTGTCGACTATGTCTCGTCGCGCTACACCCTGACCTTCTACGCCGCCAAGACCGGCGAGAAGGTCGGCGACGGCGGCACCGTGGCAGCCCCGGCGAACAGGTGCCCGAGCGTCATCTCGTACAACAACGTCACCATGAAGGCGTACGCCTCGCCGGACGCCGGCACCATCGAGAGCGCCCTGGACAAGTTCCTGTCCTGAGCGGCCCCCATGGGCGGCCGGGGCAGGACGGTTACACCCGGCCGCCCCGGCCGCCCGACGGTGGTTCCAGAGCTTCCGGGTCGAATGGTCGAGCGCACAGGCGCGGCTCGGCGAGGATTGCGAGCGGCAACCAGGTAGGGCGTCAAACCGGACGGGTGGCCGCGCTGCCGCGAGACGCCTCGGCGGCGTCCCACCGGCAGGAACGGTCTACTGACGCGTGTCCATCGACGTCTGCAGCGCGCGGCGGGCCTGCTCGCGGGCGTCGTCGGTGGTCTCGGGCTTGGGCTTGTTCGGCATGGTGGTGGTCCTTCCAGGGAGCGAGCCACCGACACGCGGCGGCCCTCACGGGCGGTCGTGCTGAGCGCCCCACGGCGGTCCGGGATTACCGGAGCAGCCGACTGGGCAGCGTGAGCCCGGGTCGGTGCGACCCTGGAGGGAGGCGGCACGAGGTGTGGCACCACCACCCATGAGCTGCGCCGCCATGCGGCGCCGGCCCTCTCCCAAGTTATCGTTCAGGTCCACATGCTGCTCTCGGTTCCCGCCATCTGGACAGCCGACAACCCGGCTCAGCGGGCCAGGAAGTGCCAGCCCAGCCACCACCAGAACCCGAACAGACCGATCCGGCCCACCGGCACCGGGCCGACCTCGTAGCGCATCACGTACGCACACATCTCGCCCAGAGTGGGGATCCGGGAGCCCTCCCGACGGGCCATCCACTCGACCACCGCGAAGAGGACCAGCGCGGCCAGGAAGCCGCCGATCGCGAGCGCCCGCATCATCGCCGCACCAGCCCCCAGAAGGCCGCCAGCCAGGCGAACCAGACCGCCGAGCGGGTCAGGTGATCTTCCAGGAGGGGGTCGGCCAGCCGGGAGAAGGTGGGGAAGTCATCCCCGACCGCCATCACGAAGGTCGCCCCCTCGAAGACACCGAAGACCACCACCGGCACCGCCCACCAGGCCGCCCCCGCACCCAGACGACGCGGGGCCGGTCGGCGGGGCACCCGATTGCTCAGACCGAGCCAGATCAGCACCCCGCCGGTGCCGAGCGTGAAAAGATTCGCCTCGGTGGAGAAGGACGCGAACCGGCCACCGACGAGCGATAGGCAGACCAGGACGGGAACGGAGACGGCGGGCCGGTCCCATGCGCGGGGGGCCTCCACGGTGAGGTCGTGCGGCTGCTCCATCCCGCAATTCTTCCCGGTCTCACGGAGCGCGGGAAGACCAACACCCCCCGGAGCTGACCCTGATCTTCGGGACCGACCGACGGCGGCGAACGCCGTTTCAGCGTGCGGAGCGGACCAGCGCCGCGTCCAGCTGGCCGCGGATCGACTCCACCACCTGCTCGACGGTGCCCCGACCGGTGAACCCGGCCGCGAACGTGTGACCACCACCGCCCAGCGCGACAGCGACCCGGCTGACGTCGACCGCGCCCTTGCTGCGCATCGACACCGCCCACTCGCCCGACGTGGTCTGCTTCAACACACAGCCCACATCCGCCTCGGCCGTGCAGCGCACCGAGTCGATCAACGCCTCAAGCACGTACGGACGCTGGTCGTGCCGGGCCAGGTCGTCGAGAGTGGCGAAGGTCCAGACCAGCCCCCTGCCACCGGCAGCGCTCGGCTCCAGCTGCGCACGGCCGAGCACCTCACCGAAGAGCCGGACCGCGCCGAAGGGCCGGGTGTCGAAGACCCGCCGGGAGATGTCACCGGGCGAGATGCCGGTCGCCAGCAACCGGGCGGCCATCTCGTGCACCGCCGGGGTCGTCGCCGCGAACCGGAACGAACCGGTATCCGTGGTCAGGGCCACGTAGAGGCACTCGGCGATGGCCCGATCCACCACGACCCCGAGCCTGGCCAGCAACTGCTCGGCCACCACCGACGTCGCCGCGGCGCCCGGGTCGACCAGGTTGACGGTGCCGAACCCCGGATTGGAGGCGTGGTGGTCCAGCACCAGCGCCGCACCCGCCGACGACAGCCGCCCGGCCAACTCGCCGAGGCGCGACTCGCTCGCCGCGTCGAAGCAGATCACCAGATCAGGTGCGACGTCCGCGGCGTCCGCCGGGACCAGCAACTCGAGGCCGGGCAGCCCGTGGAACGGCTCCGGCACCTCCGGCGGCCCCGGGAAGGTCGCCTGCACCTCGCGTACGCCGAGTTGCCGCAGACCCAGACCGAAGCCGAGCATGCTGCCCAGCGCGTCGCCGTCCGGATTGACGTGACAGATCAGCAGCACCCGGCCGTTCGGCGGGACAGCCCGCAGCAGCGCCTCGGCCGCGGCCCAGTCCAACTCGGCGGGAGCGACCCCGGCCGCCCCGGCGAGCGGGACGCTGGCGGTGCTCGTCACCGCGTTTCCCCACCCCGCGGGGTCTCCTTGACGTCGGTGGCCTCATCGGCCTCGTCCGTCTCGTCGTCCTCATCCGTCTCGTCGTCGACCCGGTACGGCTGGGCCTCGCCCGCGTACTTCGCCTGGGCGGCGAGCCGCTGCACCTCGGCGTCGGCGTTGCGGGCCGCGGCGAGCAGGTCGTCGATGTGCTTGACCTGGTCCTGAACGTCGTCGAGGACGAACGTGAGGGTCGGCGAGTGACGCAGCCCGAGCGCCTTGCCGACAGTGCTGCGCAGCAGCCCCTTGGCGCTCTCCAGAGCCGCCGCGGTGTCCGCCTGGGCCACCGAGTCACCGAGCACCGTGTAGAAGACCGTCGCGTCGCGCAGGTCAGCGGTAATCCGGGCATCGGTGATGGTGATCATCCCGAGCCGCGGGTCCTTGATCTGGCTCCGCACCACCGACGCGACCAGCTCACGCACCCGTTCCGCGTGCCGGCGTACCTTGGCCGGATCAGACATCTCGCCACCTCCACGGCGTCCTGCTCCCGGCCGACCCGGCGGCCCGGGGGCCGCCGGCCGACCGGCCAACATCTCGAACACTACCTTCGCGGCCGCACCGGTCGCCCGGCACAGCCGGCACCGCGGTCAGTCGTCGTCCACGCCGTACAACCGGCGTCGAACCGACAACAGCTCGACCTCGGGACGGCCGGCCACCAGGCGCTCACAGGAGTCGAGCACCTCGCGGACGTGCGCCGTCTCGGCGGCCACCACGGCCACCGCAATCTGCGCTCGACCGTGCAGGTCGAGCGCACCCACCTCAGCGGCCGACACCTCGAAGCGGCGCAGCGCCGCCACGATCGGCCGTACATATGATCTCTTGGCTTTGAGCGACCGGGAGTCACCCGGCAGCAGCAGGTCGAAGACCGCGGTTCCGGTAAACATCGCTCCGGACGATACCGCCAACCCGCCCCGCATGATCAAGGGGTTTACGCCGTACGGCGTAAACCCCTTGATCAGCGTGTCACTGCCGGATCAGGCGCGAACCTTTTCCCGCATCTCGAAGGTCTCGATGACGTCGCCGACCTGGACGTTGTTGTAACCACCCAGGGTCAGACCACACTCGAAGCCCTCGCGAACCTCGGTGGCGTCGTCCTTGAACCGCTTCAACGAGCTGATCGTGAGGTTGTCCGCCACGACCGCCCCGTCTCGCAGCAGGCGCGCCTTGGCGTTGCGCCGAAGGACACCCGACCGGACGATGCAACCGGAGATGTTGCCGATCTTGGACGAGCGGAAGACGTCGCGGATCTCCGCGCTGCCCAGCTCGACCTCCTCGTACTCCGGCTTGAGCAGGCCCTTGAGCGCTGCCTCGATCTCCTCGATGGCCTGGTAGATGACGGTGTAGTACCGGATCTCCACGCCCTCGCGGTCGGCCATCTCACGGACCTTGTTGGAGGCCCGCACGTTGAAGCCGATGATCGTGACCGGCTCGGACGAGGCACTCGCGAGCATGACGTTGCTCTCGGTGATCGCGCCCACGCCACGGTCGAGGACCTTGAGCTGGACTTCCTCGGGGATGTCCAGGTTGAACAGCGCGTCCTCGAGAGCCTCCACCGAACCGGAGACATCGCCCTTGAGGATGAGGTTGAGCGAGGTCTTCTCGCCCTCCTTGAGCTGCTCCATGAGCGTCTCAAGGGTGGCCCGACCACGGGAGTTGGCGAAGGACGCCGCCCGCCGCCGTGCCTGCCGCTGCTCGGCGATCTGCCGCACCGTGCGGTCGTCCGCCGCGGCGAGGAACGTGTCGCCCGCGCCGGGAGGCGCGGTCAGACCCAGCACCATGACCGGACGCGCCGGCCCAGCCTCGGTGAGCTGGTTGCCGTTCTCGTCGAGCATGGCCCGAACCCGGCCGTGCGCCCCACCGGCGACGATCGAGTCGCCTGCCCGCAGGGTGCCCTTCTGCACCAGCACCGTCGCCACCGCACCGCGGCCCTTGTCCAGGTGCGCCTCGATGGCCACACCCTGCGCCGGCCCGTCGATCGGAGCGGTCAGCTCCAGCGACGCGTCGGCGGTCAGCAGGACAGCCTCGAGCAGTTCCTCGATGCCGATGCCCGGCTTGGCTGCCACGTTGACGAACATGGTCTCGCCGCCGTACTCCTCGGCGACCAGGCCGTACTCGGTCAGCTGCTGGCGGACCTTGTCCGGGTTGGCGTCCGGCTTGTCGACCTTGTTGACCGCGACCACGATCGGCACGTCGGCCGCCTTGGCGTGGTTCAACGCCTCGATCGTCTGCGGCATCACACCGTCGTCGGCCGCGACGACCAGGATCACGATGTCCGTGACCTGGGCACCACGAGCACGCATGGCGGTGAACGCCTCGTGACCCGGGGTGTCGATGAAGGTGACCGCCCGGTCCTCGCCCTCGTGCGGGACGTGGACCTGGTACGCACCGATGTGCTGGGTGATGCCACCCGCCTCACCGGCCACGACGTTCGCCTTGCGGATCGCGTCGAGCAGCTTGGTCTTACCGTGGTCGACGTGACCCATGACGGTCACCACCGGCGCACGGCTGACCAGACGCTCCTCGGCCACCTCCGCGTCGAGGTCGATGTTGAACTGCGCGAGCAGCTCGCGGTCCTCGTCCTCCGGGCTGACGATCTGGATGTCGAAGCCCAGGTGCTCACCCAGCAGGTGCAGGGTGTCGTCAGAACAGGACTGGGTCGCGGTGACCATCTCGCCCAGGTTGAACATCTCCTGGACCAGCGAACCCGGGTTGGCGTTGATCTTGTCCGCGAAGTCGGACAGCGAGGCGCCACGGGAGAGCCTGACGATCTGACCCTGACCCCGGGGAGCACCCGAGCTCATGGTCGGAGCCGACAGGTTGTCGAACTCCTGTCTGCGCTGCTTCTTGGACTTGCGACCGCGCGTCGGCCGGCCACCCGGACGCCCGAAGGCACCCGCAGCGCCGCCGCCACGGCCACGACCACCCGCACCCGGGCGACCGCCACCACCGGACGGAGCGCCCGGACGGAAACCGCCACCGGGAGCACCGCCACCGCCGCCGGGACCGCCACGGTAGCCACCGCCACCGCCGGCACCCGCGCCGCCACCAGGGCCGCCTCGGTAACCGCCACCGCCACCGGCGCCACCGCCGGGACCGCCACGGAAGCCACCGCCACCGCCGCCACCACCGGGACGACCAGCGCCACCGCCACCGGGGCGACCAGCGCCACCGGGACCAGGGCGACCGGCAGCCGGGCGCTGACTCGGCATGGACGCCGGGCTGGGCCGCGGCGGCATCGAGTTCGGGCTCGGCCGCGGCGGCATGCCCGCCGGGCTGTTGGGACGGGGGCCACCCGCACCCGCGGCCGGGGGCCGCTGCTGCTGGCCACCCTGGATGCCGAACGGGTTGTTACCGGCGCCACGCGCCGGCGGGCGACCACCAGGTCGGGCACCCGGACCCGGAGCCGGCGTGCTCGGACGAGCTGCCGGTGAACCGGGACGAGGGGGCATCGCGGCCGGACCCGGCCGAGGGCCGGGGCGGTTGCCGCCGTCTGCCGAGGGCTCCCGGCGTACGGGGTTGTCCCGCTGCTGCTGGCGGGCGGCCTGCGCGGCCTTGACCGCGGCCTCCTGCTCAGCCTTCAGTGCGGCGGCACGCGCCTCCGCGGCCGCCACCTCGATGTCGTGGGCACTCGCCGGCTTGGCGACCGGAGCCGCGGGCTGCGGTGCACCAGGCACCGGGCCCTTCGGCTTCGGGCCGGGAGCCGGCGCGGACGGCCGCCGGGGCGGCATCGGCTTGGCCGAAACCCGGGGCGCGCCCGGGGTCGGGGCCGTCGTCGGGGTCGGGGTCGAAGCCGGCGTCGACGCGGGCGCCGACGGGGCGGCGGCCGGTGCCGGAGCACCGGCGGACGCGACGAATGCGTTACGCAGTCGCCGGGCGACGGGCGCCTCGACGGTGCTCGACGCGGACTTCACGAACTCGCCCATTTCCTTCAGCTTGGCGAGAACGGTCTTACTCTCGACCCCGAGCTCTTTTGCAAGCTCGTGTACGCGGGCCTTGCCTGCCACTGCACTCCTCACTCCGAGGTCGTGCGGGCAGCACCCGCAGCGACCTCACTCGTGCACTTGAAGCCTGGTCATTTCAGGGACTTCATCGTGTGCTCATGTCGGTCGTCCTACCCTGCTAGCGACCCTCGCCCGGTCGGGCTGACCGGACGTAGTGGTTGGCGCATCGACGTGCTCCGCCAGCACACCGTGGTCAAGGACCTCGGTGATGCGCAACGCACGCCCGAAGGCGCGGCGCCGCACCGCCAGCGCGAAGCAGGCCGGATCCGGGTGCATGTTCGCTCCCCGACCCGGCAGCCTGCGAAGCGGATCAGGCCGGAGACTGTAACCAGCCTCGTCCCTGACCGCGACTATCCGCAGCAATTCGCTGGCCGGCGCACGTTGCCGGCAACCCACACAGGTGCGCTCCGGCAGCGCGCGTCGTACCACTGGAGGAAGTCTACCCCTAGCTGCCCGAGATCGCTCCGCCCGGCTCCCGCACGTGATCAGCCGACCCTCGCGCGGCCGGGGCGGTCTGCTCCGCATCCGAGCGAATGTCGATCCGCCAACCGGTCAAGCGGGCAGCGAGTCGGGCATTCTGCCCCTCCCGACCGATGGCGAGCGAGAGCTGGAAGTCGGGGACGGTCACCCGGGCGGCCCGATTGGCCAGGTCGACCACCTCGACCCGCAACGCCTTGGCAGGTGACAACGCGTTGCCGACGAAGGTGGCCGGGTCGTCCGACCAGTCGATGATGTCGATCTTTTCGCCGTGCAGTTCGCTCATCACGGCGCGCACCCGCTGGCCCATCGGGCCGATGCAGGCGCCCTTGGGATTCACACCGGGGGTGGTGGAGCGTACGGCGATCTTCGTACGGTGACCTGCCTCACGGGCGATCGCGCCGATCTCCACAGTGCCGTCGGCGATCTCCGGCACCTCCAGCGCGAACAGCTTCTTGACCAGCGCCGGGTGCGACCGGGACAGGGTGATCTGCGGCCCGCGCATGCCCTTGGCCACGTGCACCACGACGCAGCGGACCCGTTCACCGTGGGCGTACCGCTCACCGGGCACCTGCTCGGACTGCGGCAGCACACCCTCCAGCTTGCCCAGGTCGACGCTGACGATGCCCTTCTCGGTGCGCGTCTCGTGCGCCTGCACCACGCCGGTGACCAGGTCACCCTCGCGGCCCACGTACTCACCGAAGTGCACCTCGTCGGTGGCCTCCCGCAGACGCTGGAGGATCACCTGCTTGGCGGTCATGGCCGCGATGCGGCCGAAGTCGTGCGGGGTGTCGTCCCACTCCCGCACCAGGCTGCCGTCGTCGTCCATCTCCTGCGCGTACACCAGGGCGGCGCCGGACTTACGGTCGATCTCCACCCGGGCGTGCGGCTCGGCGCCGTCGGTGTGCCGGTAGGCGGTCAGCAACGCGGTCTCGATCGCCGCGAGAATCGTGTCGAACGGGATCTCCCGCTCGCGCTCGAGTGCGCGCAGCGCCGCGAGGTCGATGTTCACCTCTCCTCGTCCTCCACATCATCTTCGTCGTCGATGTCGTCTGAATCGTCGATCTCGTCTGAATCGTCCGCGTCGTCGAACTCCTCGTCCGGCTCGCCGAGTTCGGCGAGCCGGGTGAACTCGACCTGCACGCGGCCCGGGCCCAGCTGGGCGTACGCCCAGGAGGTGCGGCCGTCCTCGGTCTCCAGCTGCACGCCCTCGTCGTCGGCCGCGATCACCCGACCGGTCAGCTGGCGGTCGCCAGTGGGCTGCTCGCCGCGCTGTTCGGGCAGCGCGGCCGCGCCCCGGACGGTGACCTTGACCAGCCGGCTCACGTTGCGCCGCCAGTGCCGGGGCAGGGTCAGTGGCCGGTCGACGCCCGGCGAGCTCACCTCCAGCTGGTATTCCCCGGCGACGATGTCGCCGCCGGCCTCCTCCGCGGCGTCCAGCGCGGCCGAGACCGCCCGGGAGACGTCCGCGACGGCGTCCAGGTCGATCCCGCCGTCGGCGTCCACCATCACCCGCACCACGTGCCGGCGACCGGCCCGGGAGACCGTCAGGTCCTCCAGGTCGTAGCCGGCGTCGTTGACGACCGGCTCGATCACAGCTCGTAGTCGGGCACGTCGCCCGGCGAGATCACCACCGCGGGGACCCGCGGCATCACGGGGTCGACCTGTCGGCCTGGTGGCACGGCCACGCTGCGTCATCTCCGCACCCTTTCCCTGGTCGACGGTGATCGGCCGTCCCGCCATGCCGGCACGCCACCGGAGCGGACACGCCGGTGGCTGCGCAGAGCGTAACGCGCCTGCCCGGCAGCGGACCGGGCGGCGCACCGACGCCGGTCGCCCCTGGACCGATGCCGATGGTGTTGACTTGCCCGGTGGGGATCGGCAGAACGACACAGCGCGACCAGGCATCCGGACATTCCCGGCGAAAGTTGCTGCGCGGCGGGGCGCTGCTGGTGCTCGGCGGCGTCGCTGCGCCGCTGACCGGCTGTGATCTTTTCGACCGTGACGACCAGCCGGCGCCACCACCGGACCCGCTGCGCCCGATGGTGGACGAGTCACTGGCGCTGGCCGAGGCATACCGGAGTGCGGCCACCGCTCATCCCGACCTGGCCGACCGGCTCGGCCCGATCGCCGAGGCGCACACCGCACACGCCACCGAACTGGCCCGGGTGATCGGCGTCGCCCTGCCGTCGGCGGCGGCCACCGCCCCCACCACCGCCCCGGCGGCCGAGCCGGCCGGCGCGCTCGCCGCACTGCGCGCCCTGGAGAAGACCGCCCAGCAGTCCGCTACCCGGGCCTGTGCCGCAGCGCCAGCGGAACGGGCCGCGCTGCTCGGGTCGATCGTCGCCGCCCGAGCCACCCACCAGGAGGCACTGAAGTGAGGCAGCCGTCCTCCGGCGAGGCCCTCGCCTCCGCCCTGTCCGCCGAGTACGCGGCCATCTACGCCTACGGGCGGATCGGCGTCCGGCTCACCGGCGCCGCCCGCGAGGCGGCGCACCAGGCGGAGGCCGCGCATCGACGCCGACGCGACACCCTCGTGGTGCAGCTCACCACCGCCGGCGGCGTCGTGCCTCCGGACCGCGCCGGGTACGCGCTGCCGTTCCCGGTCACCGACCGGGCGAGCGCCCTGCGGCTCGCCGCCGAGGTCGAGGAACGCACGGCAGCGCACTGGCGGGCGGCTCTGGCGTCCACCACCGGCGCCGACCGGGACCAGGCGTTGGCGGCCCTGGTCGAGTACGCCGTGCGCGCCACCCGGTGGCGTAAGACGGCCGGGTCGAGCCCGCTCACTGTCCCGTTTCCCGGACGTCCGGCCTGATCGGGTCCGCTCCGGTTGCGGTGCGCATACCAGGTATGCATACTCCGTTGCCATGTCCATCCGTCACGGGTTGCTCGCCCTGCTCGAACGCGGCCAGATGTACGGCTACCAGCTGCGCGCCGCGTTCGAGGAGTCGACCGGCTCGACCTGGCCGCTGAACATCGGGCAGGTCTACACCACGCTGTCCCGGCTGGAGCGCGACGGTCTGGTGCGCCCGCTGCCGGAGAGCGAGGCCGGGCAGCGCCCGTACGAGATCACCGACGCCGGCCGGGCGGACCTGGCGCTGTGGTTCGCGACCCCGGTCAGCCGAACCGACCGGCCCCGCGACGAGCTGGCGATCAAGCTGGCGTTGGCGCTGACCACCCCCGGTGTCGACGTCCGCTCCGTGGTGCAGGCCCAGCGCAGCGCGACCATGCGGGCCCTGCAGGAGTTGACCCGGTTGAAGTACGGCAGCAACCGACCGGAGGACCTCCCCTGGCGCCTCGTGCTGGACTCGATGGTGTTCCAGGCCGAGGCCGAGGTGCGCTGGCTGGACCACTGCGAGACGAGCCTGGTCCGGCACCAGCCCAGTGATCAGGCACCCGCACCTCCCCGACCGGGTGACGCCGACGCACGTGCCGCTGCCAGATGGGCCGGCGAGGAGGCGCGACGGTGAGCGGGTCGGACGACGCGGTGCTGGAACTCCGCGCCGTCCACCGCACCCACGGGGCCGGACCGGCGGCGGTGCACGCGCTGCGCGGCGTCAGCCTGGCCGTCCGGCCCGGTGAGCTGGTCGCCGTGATGGGGCCATCCGGTTCCGGCAAGTCGACGTTGCTGGCCCTCGCCGGAGGGCTGGACCGCCCGACCGGCGGCGAGGTCCGGGTCGAGGGACAACCGCTGGGGGCACTGGACCGCTGCGGGCTCGCCCAACTGCGTCGCCGCCGGATCGGCTACATCTTCCAGCAGCTCAACCTGCTCGGCAGCCTGAGCGCACTGGAGAACGTGGCGCTCCCGCTGGAACTCGACGGCACCAGCGGCCGCCGGGCCCGGGCGCTGGCCATGGCGGCTCTCACCGAGGTGGGTCTGCCCGCACTGGGTGACCGCTTCCCGGACCAGCTCTCCGGCGGCCAGCAGCAGCGGGTGGCCATCGCCCGCGCACTGGTGGGAGAACGCCGACTGGTGCTCGCCGACGAGCCCACCGGGGCACTGGACTCGCAGACCGGTGAGGCGGTCCTCCACCTGCTGCGCCGCCGGATCGACGCGGGCGCCGCCGGCGTGCTGGTCACCCACGAGGCGCGACATGCCGGCTGGGCCGACCGGGTGGTGTTCCTCCGCGACGGGGTGCTGGTCGACACCACGGCACCGTTGGGCAGCGTGGAGCAACTGCTGTCCGGCAGCGACCGGTGACCATCCGCCGGACCAGGCACGCCCCTGGCCGGGTGGACGCCCCCACGGCGGAGCCCGTCGAACCACCCGCCCTCGTCGGCCGGCGGCGGATCGCCGAGCTGACCGGCTCCTGGCGGACGGCGCTGCGCATCGCCCGGCGGGAGTCCCGTCGGGCCCGACGACGGACCGCCCTGGTGCTCGCGATGATCGCCCTGCCGGTGGCGGCGCTGGCGTTCCTGGCGGCGAGCTACGACATGGCCGAGCTGACTCCGCAGGAACGCGTCGACCGCCGGCTCGGCGTGGCCGACGCGGAGTTGCGCTGGATCGCCGACAACCCGGTGGGACAGGACGAGCGGGGTGAGGGCTGGTTCACGCGGGACGACACGTACCTGCCTCCCGCGAAGGCCACCGCGGCCCAGTTGACCGCGCTGCTCGGGCCCGGAAGCCGGGTCACCGAGGTACGCACGTACATCACCCTGACGCTGCGGGGCCCACACCGCGACGAGGAGGTGACCGGGCGGGCGCTGGACCTCGACGACCCGTTGGCCCGCGCGCTGGTGCGGTTCCGGGCCGGCCGGGCGCCGCAGCAGCCCGGCGAGGTCGCGGTCAGCCCGGCGGCGCTGCGTCGCCTGGACCTCCACCTCGGCCGTGCCGTCGCCGTGGCCGACGGAAGCAGGGCGTACACCGTTGTCGGGGTGGTCGAGTTCCCCGACGATCTCGGCCCGTTGGTGGCGTTGCACCCGGGAGCCGCGCCGCCGACCGGTCCCGAGACGGACAGCGTGTGGCTGGCGGACATACCCGGAGCCGTCGACGCCGCCCTGGTGTCCCGGCTCAACGACCGGGGGGTGGTGGTCACCCCACGTCCCCCGACCCAACCGGACCGGTCGTGGCTCGGCTCGATCAACCTGGGCGACACCAACGACCTCAGCACCGGCGTGCTGATCGCCGGCCTCGGGCTGCTGGAGGTCGTACTCCTGGTCGGGCCGGCGTTCGCCGTCGGCGTCCGTCGCCGTCGGCGGGATCTGGCGCTGGTCGCGGTGGCCGGCGGGGACGCCGCCCAGCTCCGCCGGGTCGTGCTGGCCGACGGAGTGGTGCTGGGTGTGCTGGGCGCCGCCGCCGGCCTGCTCGTCGGTGTCCTCGCGGCGTTCGCGGGTCGTCCCCTGGTGGAGCAGTACGTGTTCGGCGCGCGCTTCGGCGGGTACCGCTGCTGGCCCGCGGCGCTGGTGCTGCTCGGTGGGGTCGCGGTCCTGGCCGGGGTGCTCGCCGCGCTGGCACCGGCCTGGTCGGCCGCCCGGCAGGACGTCAGCGCCGGCCTGACCGGTCGGCGTACCCCACCGGTGTCCCAGGCCCGCTGGCTGGCCCTCGGCCTGGGACTGGTGGCCGGCGGGGCCGGACTGGCGGCGTTCGGGGCCGCCCGGACCTCACCGGCGGTGATCCTCACCGGCCTGATCCTCGGCGAACTGGGCCTGGTCTGCTGCACGCCCACGCTGATCGGGGCGCTCGCCCGCCTCGGTCGGGTGTTGCCACTGGCCCCACGGATCGCGTTGCGCGACGCCAGCCGCAACCGGGCCGCCGCGGCCCCGGCCATCTGTGCAGTGATGGCCGCCGTCGCCAGCAGCGTCGCTCTCGGCGCGTACCTCGCCAGTGACGGCGAGCGCGACGCGCGCGCCTACCAGGCGGCGCTGCCGGTCGGCCACGTGCGGGTCGACCCGATCGAGTCGACCCGGCAGCCCACGCTGACCCAGGTCGCCGCCGCAGCCCGGGAACAGTTGGGCACCGGCGCTGTCGCCCCGCTGCACAGCCTGGGCTGCGGGCCGGCGAGCACCGGTTACTGCGAGGTCACGCCCGTGCTCCCGGTGGAGCAGGCCTGCCCGTGGCAGCCCCGGGACGGCCTTCCCGAGTCCGACCGCCGGCAGGCCCGCGCCGACCCCCGCTGTCGCATCCGTGAGACGGACTACTTCGGCGGGTACGTGCAGACCGGGGTGGACGACGGGACCGCTCTGCCACTGCTCACCGGCGCGGACCCAGCGACGACCGCCGCCGCCGCGGTGGTGCTGCGCGCCGGTGGCGTGGTGGTGACCGACCCGCGCTACCTGCACGACGGCCTGGTGACCGTACGCGTCAACGAGGTGGAGGCCGGACCGGACCAGCCGGCCGGTGTCCGCGACCTCCCGGGGTACGCGCTGCCCCGGGCGGTCGGGCCGCCCCGCCTGCTGCTGTCCGGGGCCGCGGCCCGAGAACTCGGCCTGAGCTGGTCACCGGCCGGCTGGGTGATCGGCACCACCAGTGCGCCCGACGAGGACCATCGGAAGCGCTTCGCCGCCGCCCTGCGGTCCTTCGGGACGGTCTCGCTGAGCGTGGAGTATGGCGGTGCACCCCGCGACGTGTCACCGCTGCTGCTGCTCCTCGCGGCGGCGGCCGGTGTGATCACGGTGGGGGCGGCGGGGATCGCCACCGCGCTCGCCGCCGCCGAGGGGCGCGCCGAGATGACCACCCTCGCGGCCGTCGGCGCGGCACCCGCGTTACGCCGGCTGCTGGCGATCTGCCAGGCCGGGGTCATCGCCGGGCTCGGTTCGGTGCTCGGCATCGTGGCCGGGCTCGGCACCGCCGCGATCGTGCTGTTCTCGGTCAACCGGCAGTACGCGGACGACTGGCCGTTCGCCGACCCGTACCCGATCCTGGTGCCGTGGCCCGCGCTCGGGGTCCTGGTGCTGGTGCCCGTGGTGGCGATGCTCGGGGCCGGGCTGTTCACCCGCGCCCGACTGCCGATCGAGCGGCAGATGGACTGACCGCCGCCCAGTGGCCGGCCGGTCGGCGATCCGGGCGCGTACGGGGGGTGCCGCCGGAGCCCGGCAGCGGGCAGACTGATCCGCGTGTCAGTGCTGGGAACTCTCACCCGTCGAGTCGGTCACCATCGCTGGTTCGGTGCCGCCGCACGCCTGCTGGTGCCCGCCGACCGGGTGGTCGGTCGGCTCACCCGGGGTCGGGTGGTGGCACTCGGCCTGATCCCCTCCCTGGTCATCACCACGACCGGCCGCCGCTCCGGAAAGCCACGCAGCAACCCGCTGCTCTACGTGCCCGACGGCGACGCGTACGTGGTGATCGGTTCCAACTGGGGGCAGACGCAGCAGCCCGGCTGGGCGATGAACCTGCTCGCCAGTCCGACCGCCGAGGTGGACGTGAAGGGCCTGCGGGTCCCGGTGCGGGCCGACCTGGCGTCCGGGGCCGAACGCGACCGGCTGTGGCAACTGCTGGTCACCGAGTGGCCCGCGTACCGCACCTACGTGCAGCGGGCCGGCGGCCGGGAGATCCGCATCTTCCGGCTGGTGCCGACCGGGCGCGGCGCACCGGCCGGCCCGCCGCCGGCTGGCTAGGCTGACGCTCGGTAGCCGAGGCGAGGTGGTCCCGTGAGCGCGAGGAGTGAGCCGGGCTTGCGAGCCCCGCAGTCGCGAACAAAGGCGGCCCCGTGAGCGCGAGGAGTGAGCCGGGCTTGCGAGCCCCGCAGTCGCGAACAAAGGCGACCCCGTGAGCGCGAGGAGTGAGCAGGCTGGCGGCCGGGACCTCGATGATCGACGGTGGACGGTCGCGGAGCGGGTCGCCGAGGCGGTCCGACGGCGGTTTCCGGCGGACGTGCTCGCGGTCGCGGTGCACGGGCCCCTGGCGCACGGCGACGACGACGGCGGTGGGGACCGCGAGGCGGGGATGCTGGTGGTCACCTACCGGTCCGGCGCGGGTCCACCGCCCGCGACCCGGCGGGTGGACGGGGTGCTGGTCGACCTGACCGTGGCCGCCGCCGAGGACTACCTGGCGCAGGCCCGGGTGCTTTCCCCACTGTGGCCGTTGACCGCCGACCGGTACGTCACCACGCAGGCGTTGCACGACCCGACGGGCTGGTTGCGGACGCTGCGCGACGAGCACCTCGGCCGGTTGGCGAGGGCCCGGCCGGCGGAGTTCAGCACCGCGGCACGGCAGGCCTGGTACAGGGGCAGCGCGGCGCACGCCCGGGCCGCCCGACTGGCCGAGTGGTACGAGACCGACCAGGCCCTGCTGATGCTGGGTGAAGCCCGGTTGGCGGCGGCCACGGTGACCGGTCTGCTGAGTCGCACCTACTTCCGTGATCCCGGGGACGCGGTGCGACGCACCGGGTTGGCCGGCGCGGACATGACCGAGGTGGGTGTGGTGCTGGCCCGGCAGGCCGAGGAGCTGGCCGCCCGTGGTCGTGGGGTGGACGGCACTATCGACGAGCTGCTCACCGGTTGACCGGTGTCACAGCCCGCCCTGCACGCCGATCAGCGAGCCGATGAGGTAGGTGGCGCCGGCTGCGGCGGCACCCAGCAGCAGTTGGCGCAGGCCGCTGGTCCACCAGGGCCGGTTGGTGAAGCGGGCCACCACCGCGCCCGCGACGAACAGCCCGAGCCCGCCGACGGCCAGTGCGAGCCACAGCTCGGTGGCGCCGAACAGGTAGGTCAGTAGCGGGACCAGTGCGCCCAACGAGAAGAACAGGAACGACGAGATCGCCGCGGCCCACGGGCTGGGCTGGTCGTCGGGGTCGACGCCCAGCTCCTCGCGGACGTGCACCCGCAGCGCCTCCTCCGGGTCGCGCCGCACGGCTTCGGCGACCTGGGTGGCGAGATCACGGGGAAGGCCGCGGGCCACCCACGCGTCGGCCAGCTCCCGGGCCTCGGCCTCGGGGTGCCGTTCCAGCTCCCGCCGCTCCTTGGCCACCTCGGCGGCGACCTGTTCGTTGGCGGAGCGCACGCTGGTGTACTCGCCGAGCCCCATCGAGATCGCACCGGCGACCAGGCCGGCGGAGCCGGTGAGCACGATGCTGCGCGACGACACCCCGCCGCCGCCGACGCCGGCGATCAGGGCGATGTTGGTGACCAGGCCGTCCATCGCGCCGAAGACGGCCGGGCGCAGCCAACCGCCGGAGACGTCCGCGTGGTGCGCCTCGCGCAGGGCTGCCGGGGCGTCGGTCACGGCGCCTGCCCTTCGTTCGCGACTGCGGGACTTCGCTTCGCTGCGTTCCTCCCGCTCACGGCAGGGTCAGGATCTCGTGACCGCTGTCGGTCACCACGATGGTGTGCTCGAACTGGGCCGTCCACCTGCGGTCCTTGGTGACCACGGTCCACCCGTCGTCCCACATGTCGTACTGGTAGGTGCCGAGCGTGATCATCGGCTCGATGGTGAACGTCATTCCCGGTTCCATGATGTCCGTGGGGCGCGGGCTGTCGTAGTGCGGAACGTAGAGCCCGCTGTGGAAGGACTCGCCGATGCCGTGGCCGGTGAAGTCGCGGACGACGCCGTAGCCGAACCGCTTGGCGTACGACTCGATGACCCGGCCCACCACGTTGATCTGGCGGCCCGGGGCGACGGCGCGGATGCCGCGCATCATGGCTTCGTGGGTGCGCTCGACCAGCAGTCGGGCTTCCTCGCTGACCTCACCGACGCAGAAGGTGGCGTCGGTGTCGCCGTGCACCCCGCCGATGTACGCGGTCACGTCGACGTTGATGATGTCGCCGTCCTGAAGGACGGTGGAGTCGGGGATGCCGTGGCAGATGACCTCATTGAGGCTGGTGCAGCAGGACTTCGGGAAGCCCTTGTAGCCAAGCGTCGACGGGTACGCGCCGTGGTCGCAGAGGAACTCGTGCACCACCTTGTCAATCTCGTCGGTGGTCACGCCCGGCTTGCAGTGCTCGCCCGCGAGCTGGGTCGCCTGGGCGGCGAGCCGGCTGGCGATCCGCATCTTCTCGATGGTCTCCGGCGTCTGCACGTGCGAACCGCGCCACTCCTGCGGGCGCTTCTTGCCCACGTACTCCGGTCGGGCGATCTGGGATGGCACCGGTCGCAGCGGGGAGAGCGTGCCTGGTGTCAGCGGCGGGCGAACGGTCATGCGACAAGCCTATCGCCGGGGCGGCTGGTGACCCGCGCCACGGCCGCCCGGGAGTGGTTGTTGCCCAGCCTGGTCGGCTGTGCCATGGTGTCAGCGTGGATCAAGGTGGAGCACCGCCAGTCTTCTCCGCCAGCGCGGAGATCGATGGTGACCACCTCCACGTGGTGGTGGCTGGTGAGGTCGACATGGCCACCGCCGACACCATGCTCCAGACCGCGCTGCGCGAACCCGCCGGGCAGATCACCCTGGACCTGAGCGCTGTCACCTTCTTCGACTCGGCCGCCATCCATGCTCTGGTCCGGCTCGCCCAGCAGTTTCCGGGCGCGCTCACCGTCCTGCCGTCCCGGCAGGTCCGCCGGGTGCTGGAGATCTCCGGCCTGGGTGAGCAGACCTGGCTCGACCCGGCCTGAGAGACGCCGCCGGGCGCACTGTCAGTCCCGCAGCTGCCGGCGCAGCGTCACCTCGGTGCCCTCATCGGTACGCCGCACAGTGAGGTCGCCCAGCGCCCTGATCAGGGACAGGCCGCGCCCCCGGAAACCGGAGTCGGTCGACTCGCGCCACTGCCCGCTGTCGCGCACGGTGGCGGTCACCGTCCGGTCCTCGATGGCCACCTCCACGCTGATCATGGCCTCGGCGGGGTGGATCGGGTGCTCGATGGCGTTGGCGGCGGCCTCGGAGACCGCGACGGTCAGGTCGAACACGTCCGTCTCGTTGACGGCGTGCGCGACCAGGAAGTCCTCCAGACGCTTACGCAGCACACTCAGCCGGGTCGGGTCCGCCGGCAGTCGCAACGCGAAACGGTTCAGCTCCACCGCCTCCAGTGCGAGGACCGCCACGTCGTCGCGGCGCGGCCGACCGGCGACCCGCTTCACCACCGCGTCGATCAGGTCCGCCATGTGCTCGCTGGGGGCCGCCGCGTCGACGCGCAGCTGGGCCAGCGCGGCGTCGATGTCGATCTGGCGGTCCTCGATCAGCCCGTCGGTGTAGAGCAGCAGCCGGCTGCCGGGCGCCAACTCCCCCTCGACCGCCTCGTACGTCGCGCCGGGGATGGCGCCGACCGGTGGTCCGAGCGCCCGGTCGTGCAGGAACGTCACGTCGCCTCCCGTGATCAGCAGCGGCGATGGGTGGCCGGCGCTCGCGTATCGCAGACGGCCGGTGCGCGGGTTGAACAGCAGACACACCACCGTGGCGAAGGATCGGCGTTCGGTGGACACGACCAGCCGGTTGAGGCGGGTCAGCGACTCCCCCGGGTCGTAGCCCTCCAACAGGTACGCCCGCAGCGCGTTGCGTAGTTGTCCCATGGCCGCAGCGGCCTGGACACCCTTGCCCACCACGTCGCCGATGACCAGCACCAGTTCGTCCTCTTCGAGGGCGATCGCGTCGTACCAGTCGCCGCCGACCTCGACGTCGGCGCTGCCGGGGAGGTAACGGCTGGCCACGACCGCTCCCGGCAGCCGAGGCAGCGACCGGGGCAGCAGACTGTGCTGCAACGTGCTGGCGATGCGGTGCTCGGCCTCGTAGAGCTGGGCGTTTTCCAACCGCACCCCGACCAGGCGGGCCAGCTGGGTCAACGCGGCCTCGTCGGCCTGCGTGTCGTCAGCGGCCGGCCCCCAGACCCGCAGCTCGCCGAGCGGCTTGCTGGTGGTGCCGGTCAGCTCGGCCACGAAGGACGGGTCGGTGGCGGTGGCGCCGCCGGTGTCCGCCTCGCCACGGGCGCCGGTCGCGGTGACCACCACCCGGGCGGCCTCGGCGAGGCTGAGCGCGTGCCCGGCGGCCACCTGGAGCACGTCGCCGGTCGAGCGGGCGGTGTTGACATCCACCGCCGCGTCGGCCAACGCCCGGAGCCGACGGATGATCTGCCCACGGAGCTGACCCAGCTCGACGTTGGCCCGGACCCGGGCGATCAACTCCTGGCCGGTGAACGGCTTGGTGAGGTAGTCGTCGGCACCGACGGACAGACCGGCGACGGCCTCCGCGGAGCCGGCCCGGGCGGAGAGCAGCACGATCGGCACATGTCGGGTACGCGGGTCCGCGCGCAGCGCGCTCACCAGCCCGAACCCGTCCAGCCGGGGCATCATCACGTCGGTGAGCACCAGGTCGAACCCGCCCCCGCGGGCCAGCTGCAGGCCGGCCAGCCCGTCGCTCGCGGTGACCACCTCCCAGGTGGGCGAGAGCAGCCGGGTGACGTGTTCGCGCAGGTCCACATTGTCGTCGACGACCAGGATCCGACCGGCCGGAGCGGCCGCCGTCGGTCGGCTGCCGAACTCGGCTGCCGGCTCGACGCCGGTCCACAGCGCGGTCTCCGCCACATAGAGCCGGGCCTGCTCGGGCTCACCCGCGGGCAGCGGGCGGAACGCCGCCACATGGTCCGCGGGCAGGTGGGCCGACCCGAACGGCACGGTCACCGTGAAGGTGCTGCCCCGGTCGACCTCGCTGGTCAGCCCGACCTCACCGCCGTGCATCTCGACCAGCTCCCGGACCAGTGCCAGACCGATCCCGGTGCCCTCATGGGTGCGTGCACGCACCCCCGGCACCCGGTGGAACCGCTCGAAGACGTGCGGCAACTCTTCCGGCACGATGCCGATGCCGCTGTCTGTCACGTCCAGCCGGGCCACGCCGTCCACGGCCCGGACCCGCACCCGGATCTCGCCGTCGAAGGTGAACTTGACGGCGTTGGACACCAGGTTGAGGACGATCTTCTCCCACATGTCCCGGTCGACGAAGACCGGTGCCGGCAGCGGCGGACAGTCCACCACCAGCCGCAGCCCGGCCCGCTCGGTGGCCGAGCGGAAGGTGCTGGCCAGCCGGGCGGTGTAGCCGGCGAGGTCGGTGGGCTGATAGCGGGCGGCGAGCCGGCCGGACTCCAGTCGGGAGAAGTCCAGCACGGTGTTGACCAGCTTGAGTAGGCGCAGCGCGTTGCGGTGCATCATGGTGAGCCGCTCGGTGTCGGCGGCGGGCAGCGCCGGGTCGGCCAGCATGTCCTCCAGCGGGCCGAGCACGAGGGTCAGTGGGGTGCGGAACTCGTGGCTGACGTTGGCGAAGAAGTTGGTCTTCGCCCGATCCAGTGCCGCCAGCTCGGCGGCGCGAGCCCGTTCCTGCTCGTACGCCCGTTGAATGCCCGCCGCCCGGGAGATCTGAGCGGCGACCAGGTCGAGGAAGTCGCGGTAGTCGTCATTGAGCGGCAGCTGACGGGCCACGCCGACGACCATTGCACCGACCGTCTGGTTGGTCGCCGTGAGCGGCAGCACGAGGGCCTGACCGGCGGCGTCGGCCGGCGGTGCATCGAGCAGATCGGTCACCTCGACCGTGGCGGGCGCCCCATCGGCGATCACCCGGGCGAGCAGCTGAGACGTGACGTCGACGGCGGGCGGGGCGGTGCCGGTGGCGCCAGACAGGGCTAGCTGGCCGCTGTCGTCGGCCAGGTAGATCAGGGCGAACGGCAGGTCCGCCCGGTGCCGGCCGAGCACCGTGGCGGCGGTCCGGCCGAGTTCCGCGGTGCTGCCGCTGTCGTTCAGCTCGGCACCCAGTTCGGCGAGCGCCCGCAGCCGACGCTCGCCGAGCACACGCCCGGTGGTCTCGTTGACGATGCAGTAGACGCCACTGACTGAGCCGTCGCCACCCAGGATCGGGTCGTACGAGACGTTGAAGTAGGTCTGCTCGACGAAGCCGTACCGGTCCAGGAGGAAGGGGTGATCCTCGCCACGGTAGGAACGCCCGGTGCTCCGGACGCCGTCGAGCAGTGGGCCGAGCACCGACCAGGTCTCCGCCCAGTGCTGGCGGGCCGGCTGGCCGATCACCTGGGGGTGCTTGGCACCGATGGTCGGCCGGTAGGCGTCGTTGTAGAAGGCGGACTGCTCGTCGCCCCAGAACATGACGATCTGCGCGCTGGAGGCGAGCATCATGCCGACCGCGTTGGAGAGCGCCAACGGCCAGTGACCGGGCTCGCCGAGCGAGCTGGTGGACCAGTCGAAGCTGCTCAGCCGCTCGCCCATCTCGCCACCAGACGCGAACGCCGCTGCCAGCATGGGGGGTATTTCGCGGCCGGACACGACGGGATGCCCGACGTCCGCGCCCCCCTGAGCCGAGCTCATGCAGCCTCCCGCTTCGGCCGTACCCCTCGACCGTTGATCTTCACCCGCCGTGCCTCGACTTGTACCCAAGCGGACCAGCAACGTAACGCATCACGACAGGCGGACGCTGTTTACCTACGCCTGAGCGGTCGGGCACCGGACAGTGCGGGCCCGAGGCGGCGTCGGACGGCGGTCGCCGCAGCGCCCCGACACGTCAGAAGACAGGCAGCCCGTCGATGCTCGCCGCGTTCCTGCTGGCCCGGTAGACCACCAGGTCATCGGCCGTACGACGCGAGTGTGAGGTGAGCAACAGATCACGTTCGGCGCGGAAGTCCATCAATGGCACCGCGTAGCCGCAGGAGTCGCTGACCCGCTCCACCTCGACCGTGATCACCGCCCGGACGGCATGCACGTCCGGCGGTGCGGGAAACTCGGCGAGCCGGTCGGCGAAGGCGTCCTCGGTCACGGCGACGCTGCTGCCCCGACCGTGCAACCGGACGATCTTCGGCGGCCCGTCGAAGGCACAGAACATCAGCGTGATCCGGCCGTTGTCCCGCAGGTGGGCGATGGTCTCCGCCCCGCTGCCGTGGTAATCGAGGTAGGCCACCCGGTGCGCCCCGAGGATCACGAACGTGCCCCGCATGCCCTTCGGCGAGACGTTGACATGGCCCTCCGCGCCGGACGGAGCGGTGGCCACGAAGAAGACCGCCTGGGCCGCGACGAAGTCACGCAGTCGAGCGTCGATCTCCGGATAGACCTTGCCCATACGCTGATCCTCCCACCGGCGGCACCAGCGCGCGGGGGCGATGTCCGTCACACCCACCGCCGATCCGCTGGCCAGCGGCCCCGACCAGGGCGGTGATCGGACGAGGGTCCGGCTCGTTCTCCGGGTGCCACTGCACCCCCAGCACGAACGGCCGGGCCGGGTCCTCCACCACCTCGACCACACCGTCCTCCGCCCAACCCGTCACCGACAACCGGCCCGGGTCGGCGACCGCCTGATGGTGGTACGAGTTGACCCGGCCCACCCCGGCCAACACCGTCGCGGCCAGACTGCCCGGCGCGAACCGCACCGGATGGCTGCCATACACACCGGGCGCCGGACGGTGTGCCTCGTGACAGACCACATCGGGCAGATGCTGGTGCAGTGTCCCGCCGTAGGCCACGGCGAGCAGTTGCATCCCCCGGCACACCCCCAACACCGGCAGCTCGGCGGCGAGGGCGGCGGTCAGCAGGGTCAACTCACCGGCGTCCCGGTCCGGCCGGTCCTCGGTACGCGGGTCGGGCCGCTGGCCGTACCGCCCCGGACCCACATCGGCGCCACCAGCCAGCAGCAGCCCGTCCAGGACGGCCACCACCTCGCCGTCCACGTCGTCCGGGGGCAGCACCACCGCCCGGCCGCCCGCCGCCGTCACCGCCCGCACGTAAGCCGCCGGCACCAGCACGGCCGGCACGCCCCTCCAGACCGCCCAGTCGGCCGGTTCGACGTACGCGCTGATCCCGATCAGCGGCCTCGCGCTCACAGGGCTGCCAGAGTTCGCGACTGCGGGGCTCGCAAAACCCGGCTCACTCCTCGCGCTCACAGGGCTGCCAAGGTTCGCGACTGCGGGGCTCGCAAGACCGGCTCACTCCTCGCGCTCACAGGGCTGCCAAGGTTCGCGACTGCGGGGCTCGCAAGACCGGCTCACTCCTCGCGCTCACAGGGCCGGCACCGATCGCGACTGCGGGGCTCGCAAAACCCGGCTCACTCCTCGCGCTCACAGTGGGGTGACGTAGGCGCCCGTGATGCCGCCGTCGACCACGAACTGCGCGGCGGTCATGAACGAGGCGTCGTCACTGGCCAGGAACGCCACCGCGGCGGCGATCTCCTCGGGTTGCCCGAAGCGGCCCATCGGCACGTGCACCAGCCGACGGGCGGCCCGCTCCGGGTCGGCGGCGAACAACTCCAGCAACAACGGGGTGGCCACCGGGCCGGGGCAGAGCGCGTTGACCCGGATGCCCTCGCGGGCGAACTGCACACCCAACTCCCGGGTCATCGCCAGCACGCCGCCCTTGCTCGCGGTGTACGCGATCTGCGACGTCGCCGCGCCTATCAGCGCCACGAACGAGGCCGTGTTGATGATCGACCCCTTGCCCTGTCGGCGCATGTGCGGAATCGCGTACTTGCAGCAGAGGTAGACGCTGGTGGTGTTGACCCGCAGCACCCGCTCCCACGCGTCGAGGCCGGTGTCCAGGATGGAGTCGTCGTCGGGCGGCGAGATGCCGGCGTTGTTGAACGCGATGTCCACCCGGCCGTGCCGGTCGACCACCCCGTCGAAAAGGTCGCGTACCGCCGGCTCGTCGGCGACGTCGGCGCAGACGAACTCGCCGCCGCACTCCTCGGCGGCCTTCTCGCCGGCCGCCACGTCGATGTCCACGCAGACCACCCGGGCCCCCTCGGCGGTGAACCGCCGGACGGTGGCCAACCCGATGCCGCTGCCCGCTCCGGTGATAACGGCCACCCGGTCCTGCAATCGACCCTGCACTGGCGTCACTCCTCTGTCGCGATGAACACGTTCTTGACGTCGGTGAAGGAGTGCAGCGCGTCCGGGCCCAGCTCACGGCCGAGCCCGGAACGCTTCATCCCGCCGAACGGGGTCCAGTAGCGCACCGAGGAGTGCGAGTTGACGCTCAGGTTGCCCGACTCGACGGCGCGGGCCAGGCGCAGGGCCCGACCCACGTCCCGGGTCCAGATCGAGCCGGAGAGCCCGTACTCGGTGTCGTTGGCGAGCCGGACCGCGTCGGCCTCGTCGTCGAACGGCAGCACCGAGACCACCGGGCCGAAGATCTCCTCCCGCCAGTGCCGGTCGGCTGGCGAGTCGGCCAGCAGCACTGTGGGGGCGTGCCAGAACCCGGGGCTGTCGGGGCAGGAGCCGGTGAAGGCGACAGTCGCACCGGTCAGGTAGCCGGCAACCCGGTCGCGCTGGGCCGCGGAGATCAGCGGACCCATCTCGGCGGTGTCCCGGGACGGGTCCTGGACCCGCACTGCGCGTACCGCTGGTTCGAGCAGTGCCAGGAACCTGTCGTACACCGGGCGCTGGACCAGGATCCGCGACCGTGCGCAGCAGTCCTGGCCGGCGTTGTCGAAGACCGCGCCCGGCGCGGTCGCGGCGGCGCGCTCCAGGTCGGCGTCGGCGAACACGATGTTCGCGCTCTTGCCGCCCAGCTCCAGGGTGAGTCGCTTCACCTGGGCCGCACAGCCGGCCATGATCCGGGTGCCGACCTCGGTGGAGCCGGTGAAGCAGATCTTGCGGACCGCCGGGTGGCTGACGAACCGCTCCCCCACCACCGCGCCCTCGCCCGGTACGACGATGAACACGTCGTCGGGCAGGCCTGCCTCGCGGGCCAGCTCGGCCAGCCGCAGCGCGGTCAGCGGGGTCAGCTCGGCGGGTTTGAGCACCACTGTGTTGCCGGCGGCGAGGGCCGGGACGAACCCCCAGGCCGCGATCGGCATCGGGAAGTTCCACGGGACGATCACGCCGACCACGCCGAGCGGCTCGTGGAAGGTGACGTCCAGCCCGCCCGGCACCGGGATCTGCCGCCCGGTCAACCGCTCGGGCGCCCCGGCGTAGTAGTCCAGGACGTCCCGCACGTTGCCGGCTTCCCACCGGGCGTTGCCAATGGTGTGGCCGGAGTTGCGGACCTCCAGCGCGGCCAACTCCTCCAGGTGCGCATCGACCACGGAGGCGAACCGCCGCAGCAGGCGTGCCCGGTCCCCGGGAGCCACCCTCCGCCACGCCTCGAACGCGGTGGCGGCCCGCGAGATCGCCCCGTCCACCTCCGCCACCGAGGCCCCGGCCACTTCCCGAAACCCCACCCCGTTAGCCGGATCCACAACCAGAGTCACAGCCCCACCCGCCCCTCGTTGTCGATCATGGAGTTGTGGTGCCTCGCAAAAGCCGCAATCTGGCGCACTCCGGGCACCACAAGTCCATGATCGGCGCGGCGGGGCGCTTGGGCGCGGCGGGGCGCGTTACAGGCGTTCGAAGCCACGGGTCAGCTCCCAGTCCGTCACCGCCGCGTCGAAGGCGGCCAGCTCGACCCTCGCCTGGTTGGCGTAGTGGGCCACCACCTCGTCGCCGAACGCCTCCCGGGCGACAGTGGAGCCCTCCCAGAGGGTCAGGGCGTCGCGCAGGGTGCCGGGGACCCGCTCGGCCTCCGGGTCGTCGTACGCGTTGCCGGTGCACTCGTCGCCCAACTCCAGCTCACTGTCGATGCCGTGCAGCGCGCCGGCGACCAGGCCGGCGATCGCCAGGTACGGGTTGACGTCGGCGCCGGGCACCCGGTTCTCCACCCGCATGCCCTGCCCGTGCCCGACCACCCGCAGCGCGCAGGTGCGGTTGTCCACCCCCCACCGCAGTGCCGTTGGGGCGAACGATCCGGGCTGGTAGCGCTTGTAGGAGTTGATGTTCGGGGCGAAGAGCAGGCTGAACTCCCGCATGGTCGCCAGCAGCCCGGCGAGCACCCGCTGCCCGGTCTGCGACAGGTGCGCCGGGCCGTCGCCGAGCATCGCCGAGCCACCGGTGCTGTCCCGCAGGGAGAAGTGGATGTGGCAGGAGTTGCCCTCCCGCTCGTTCGGCTTGGCCATGAAGGTGATCGACATGCCCTCCTGGGCGGCGATCTCCTTGGCGCCGTTCTTGTAGATCACGTGGTGGTCGGCGCAGGCGACCGCCTCGTCGTAGCGGAAGGCGATCTCGTGCTGGCCGAGGTTGCACTCGCCCTTGGCGCTCTCCGGGGTGAGCCCGGCAGCGGCCATCTCGGTGCGGATCCGGCGCAGCAGCGGCTCCACCCGGGCGGTGCCGAGCAGGGAGTAGTCGACGTTGTACTGGTTGGCCGGGGTGAGATCGCGGTAGCCGCGCCGCCAGGCGTCCTCGTACGAGTCGCGGAACAGCACGAACTCCAACTCGGTGCCGGCGTACGCGGTCAGCCCGTGCTCGGCCAGCCGGTCCAACTGCCGGCGCAGGATCTGCCGGGGCGAGGCGACCACGTCGCCCGTTCCGTCGAGCCAGGTGAGGTCGGCCAGCAGCATCGCGGAGCCGGGCTGCCAGGGTGTGCGGCGCAACGTGCCGAAGTCCGGCACCATCGCGAAGTCGCCGTAGCCGCGCTCCCAGCTCGACATCGCGTACCCGTCGACGGTGTTCATGTCGACGTCCACGGCGAGCAGGTAGTTGCAGCCCTCGCTGCCGTTGGCCACCACCTGGTCGAGGAAGAAGGGCGCGTGGAACCGCTTGCCCTGCAGGCGGCCCTGCATGTCGACCAGGGCCAACACCACGGTGTCGATCTCGCCGGCCTCGACAGCGACCCGCAACTCTTCCAGCGTCAGTGGCGTTCTGCTCATGAGCGGGCCTCCATCACCAAGGTCTACTGGCAAACCGGATCACCGTCAATGCCCCCGGCGTGGTCGGCGGCAAACCACGCGAGGAGTTGTCATGCGTCTTCGAGCAGTCCTGACCGTCGTCACTCTCGCCATCGCGCTCGGCACGGCGGTGAGCGCCGAGGCGGGGGTTCGTACGCCGGACGGGTCGGTCACCGCCGCCGGTGCCGGCGGGTTCGACTTCACCCAACCGGAGGTCGTCGCGACCGGGCTGGAAGCACCCTGGGGGCTCGACTTCCTGCCCGACGGCAGCGCCCTGGTGGCTCAGCGCAACCAGGGCACCGTGCTGCGGGTTCGACCCGGCCAACCGATGGCGCAGGTCGCCCGGATCGCCGGAGTGGTCGGCGGCGGCGAGGGAGGCCTGCTCGGCCTGGCCGTCTCGCCGCGGTACCGCCTGGACCGGTGGGTCTACGTCTGCTTCACCACCGCGTCCGACATCCGGATCGCGCGGTTCCGGCTGAACGCGCCGCAACGCCAGCAGGTGATCTTCAGCGGCCCGGCGCGGGCATCCATCCACAACGGTGGACGGATCGCCTTCGGCCCCGACGGGATGCTCTACGTCGGCGTCGGTGACGCCGGTGTCCCAGCCAACGCGCAGAACCTGGCCAGCCGCAATGGCAAGATCCTGCGGATCCGGCCGAACGGTGGCGTCCCGGCGAGCAACCCGTTCCCCGGCTCGCCGGTGTTCAGCTACGGCCACCGCAACGTGCAGGGTCTGGCCTGGGACGCGCAGGGCCGACTGTTCGCCACCGAGTTCGGCCAGGCCACCTGGGACGAGGTGAACCGCATCGTCCCGGGCGGCAACTACGGCTGGCCGGTCGTGGAGGGCCCGAGCAACGATCCCCGCTTCCGTGCCCCGGTGGTCGTCTGGCCCCCGGCGCAGGCGTCGCCGAGTGGTGCCGCCTTCGCGGGCGGCACCCTGTTCGTCGCCGCGCTGCGGGGAGCCCGGCTGTGGGCCGTCCCGATCAGCCCCGCCGGGACGGTCGGCACACCGGCCGCCGAGTTGGTGGGTGCCTACGGCCGGCTCCGTACCGTCGAGGTGGCTCCGGACGGCTCCCTCTGGGTGGCCACCAGCAACCGCGACGGCAACGGCACGCCGAGGCCACAGGACGACCGCATCCTCCGGTTCACGACCGGCGAGCGGCAGCCGCCGCCCGCCGGCCGTGCCGGGTTCCGTCTCGCGGACCCGGTGCAGCCCTGACCCCGGCAGGGCTCGGGTCATTCGGGGCCGTCGACCGCCGCAGGCTCTGACCTCGCGGCCGGCTCCTCGACGGTACGGACGGGCCCGGTGAACCAGGTGCGGGCCGAGGCGTACCACCAGACGGCGACCACCAGCAGCACCCCGCCGACGGCGAGTGGCGCGTAGTTGACGGCCGACCAGGTGAACCCGTCGTTGCCGGGCACCCCGGCGGGCACGATGGGCAGCACGAAGTAGACCGCGATGACGGCGATCTCGATCACCGCGATCCAGCCGAGCAGCTTGTACTTGCGGCCGAGCGTCCACGGCCCGGGCACGAACCGGTCGCCCATCCGCAGCCGCAGTGCGATCGGGATGAGGAAGGACAGGTAGAGCCCGAGCACCGCCACCGAGACCACCGCGTAGAAGGCGATCGGAATGCCGGCCGAGCTCTCGTAGAGCGCCGGCAGGGTCAGCACCAGGCCGGCCAGGGTCGCGCCGATGATCGCGTTGACCGGGGTGCCGTTGCGGTCGACCTTCGACCAGAGTCGCCACCCGGGCACCGCCCGGTCCCGGCTGAACGCGTACGCCATGCGGCTCATCGAGGTCACGCAGCTCATCCCGCAGAAGAACTGGCCGATGGTGGAGATGATGATGACGATCTTGAAGAAGACCGGCGTCAACGCGGACTCGAAGATGGCACCGGAGAAGCCGCCCGCGGCGTTGACCGCCTCGACGTCGGTGGCCGCGAAGAGGAACGCCAGCAGCAGGATCCAGCCGCCGACAGCGGAATAGAAGATCGACTGCCAGAGCCCTCGCGCGGCGGCCTGCGAAGCGCCGCGGGTCTCCTCGGAGACGTGCGCGCAGGCGTCGAAGCCGGTGATCGTGTACTGGGTCAGCAGGAAACCCAGGGGCAGCACGTAGAACCAGAACGTCAGCCCGCCGACGTCGCCGTCACCGAAACCGGAGTTGTTGAAGCGCTCGGTGAACACGAACTGGAAGCTCTGGTGGTTGTCCGGCACGAAGACCAGGATGGCCACCACGACGGCCGCGCCGGCCACGTGCCACCAGACCGAGACGTTCTGGAGTACGTCGATGATCCGGTGCCCGAAGATGTTGATCAGCCCGTGCAGCACCAGGATGATCACGAAGAGGACGAACGCCTGCCGCAGCGTCCCCGCCCAGCCGTCGAAGAGCGCGGACAGGGTGAGGTTGAGGAACGTCGCGCAGCCGTAGTCCACCGAGGCGGTGACCGCCACCAGGCCGATGAGGTTCAGCCAGCCGGTGAACCAGCCGTGCACCGGGCGACCCATGGTGGCCGCCCACCAGTAGATCCCGCCCGCGGTCGGGTACGCCGACACCAGCTCGGCCATGCAGAAACCGATGATCAGGATGAACAGGGAGATCAGCGGCCAGCCCCAGGAGATGGCGACCGGGCCGCCGTTGTTCCACGCCTGACCGAAGGTGGTGAAGCAGCCGGCCAGGATCGAGATGATCGAGAACGAGATGGCGAAGTTGGAGAAGCCACTCCACTTGCGGCGCAACTCCTGTTTGTAGCCGAGTTCGGCGAGCCGTCGGGCGTCGTCGTCCATCGGTTGCTCGGCGGTCGGCACGGGGGTCGTTGCCACTGCACACCTCCCTGAGGTGGTTCCGCGTGCGAGTGGGCAAAGTGTGATCCCGCGCGATCAAGACGGTCAATACATACTCGGCGGGAATGTCACCGCCGACGGCTAATTGTGTTGCCCCGGCGGCCACCCCGGCCGCATCCTTGAGCCCGTGACCAGCCCGTTCGCGACGGGCGTACCCCCGGGCGCTCGGACCGCCCGGACCGCGGCGGCGCGGGGCACACCTCTCTCTCACGTACGGCGCGTCGCCGTACCCGACCAGTGCCCCGCGCCCCCACCCCCGTCACGACGAGCCCCGGCGTCAGGCGGGCAGGTCGACCAGCAGGCCCGACCGGGCCACGTCGACCGAACCGCTGTATGCCCGCCGTGCCGCGGCGACGGCCGCGTCGGGGTCCGTGCCAGGCCACAGGTGCGTCAGCAGGACCGCTCTGCTCCGTGCCGCGGTGGCGTAGCGACCCACCTCGGCGGCGCTCGACAGGAATCCGACATGCCGGTCCGGGATCTCGTCGACATACGTCGCGTCGGCGATCAGCAGGTCGGCGTCGCGGGCCAACTCAACCAACATCGGGCTCGGCCCGGTGTCCCCGGTGTAGGCCAGCACCGTCCCGCCGGCGGTGAAACGGGCCCCGGCGTTCGGCACCCAGTGCGGCAGTGACCATGTCCGCACGGTGAACGGACCGACGCCGAAGTTGTCGCCGGGGGTGAACCCGTGCAGTCGGTACGCCGTGTCGATGAGCCCTGACTCGTCGATCGCGAGCAGCGGGTCGAGGCTGCCGCTTGGCGCGTACACCGGCAGGGCCGGCGCGGACCGGTCGGGCAACACCCTGGCCCGCAGCAGTGGCTGCAGGTCGGCGCAGTGGTCGGGATGGCCGTGGCTGACGTACACCGCGTCGACCGCCGAGGCGGGCAGCCGGGTCAGCAGCGGTTGCACTGTCGCGTAGCCAGGATCGACCAACAGCCGAAAGCCGTGGTGCTCGACCAGAAAGCCCGCACACGCCTGCTCGGCGGAGGGCCAGGCACCAAGACCGCCAAGCACCACGACGCGCATGGAATCGACCCTAGCCGCTGCCGCTCCGCCTTATCGCCTCGAACTCGTCCGACCGGGGGATCACGCCAGCAGCAGGCCGGCCAGCCACAGTGCGGTAACGACCAGACAGGCGGCGAACTCGACCAGCATCGACAGACCGGCGGCCTTGAGCGCCTGCACTGTGGACGGCCAGGCGAGCTGGTTGCTGCCGAGCCGCAGCCGCTCCGCCGCCCACACCCCGGCGACGAAGCCGAGCACCAGCCCCACGACCGGCACCACGAAGAACCCGACGATGCCGAGCACGCCGCCGGCGAGCAGTGTGGACGTCGGCACACCGGTGCGCTTCAGGTTCCGGCCCGGCCACGCGTACTTGATCACGGTCCCGCCCGCCACGACCACAGTGGCAGCGCCGAACACCGCCCAGCCGACCATGCCCGCACCGCCGAAGACCGCCCAGACCAGCACACCACCCCAGCACAGCGGCAACGCCGGCAGGCCGGGCACCACCACGCCGGCCAACCCGGCCAGGATGGCCAGGCCGGCCACCACCGTCACCACGGTCTGCGAGTCCGTCAGGCTCACGTCGCCACCTCCCATCGCCGCCATCGGTGCCGACCGAACCGTAGTGGGCCCCCGCTCACGCCGTCGCCCCGCCACGGAGCCGGGCGATGATCGTGTCGGCCGGAGCCGGGGCGCCGAAGAATCGCCCCTGCCCGGTGTCGCAGCGCAACGCCCGCAACCGTTCCGCCTGCACCTCGGTCTCCACCGCCTCGGCGGTCACCCACAGCTCCAGCGCGTGCGCCAACCGGACCAGCGCGTCGACGATCCGTTCGTCCCGGTGGTCGGCGGCGACGTCGGTGCCGTCGGCGCGGATGCCCTCGACGAACGGGCCGGCGAGCTTCAGGCAGTGGATCGGCAGCCGCCTCAGGTACGCCAGGTTGGAGTATCCGGTGCCGAAATCGTCCACCGCCAGCCGGACGCCGAGCGCGGCGAGCCGGTACAGGCTGCGCAGAGGCTCGTCGGCGCTGCCCATCACGGCGCTCTCGGTCAGCTCCAGTTGAAGCAGCTCGGCCGGCAGCCCGCTGGTGTGCAGCGCGTCGGCCACCGTCTCCACGATCGCCGGGTCGTCGGCCTGCCGCGCGGCCAGGTTGACGCTGACCACCAGCCTGGCCTCGGGGAACTGCCGCCACCACCGCTCGGCGTCGTGACAGGCCTGCCGCAGCACCCACTCACCGAGCCGGACGATCAGGCCGGTCTCCTCGGCCAGGCCGATGAACCGGTCCGGCCCGATCAGGCCCAGCTCCGGATGCTCCCACCGGACCAGCGCCTCCACCGCGAGCATGCTGCCATCCAGCAGCGACACGATCGGCTGGTAGTGCAGGACGAACTCGCCCCGGTCCAGTGCGGCGGGCAGCCCGGCCACCAGCGCCGACCGGGCGATGTCCCGGGCGCTGCGCTCCGGGTCGTAGACCGCCCACCGGCCCCGGCCCGCCGCCTTCGCCCAGTACAGCGTGGTGTCCGCGGCCTTCATCAGCTCCGACGGGGAGGTCTCCGCAGCCGGGCACTGCACGATGCCCACACTGGCCGAGACGGCCAACTGGTGTTCACCGACGTGCACCGGGGACGCGACGGCGGCCAGCGCGGCCTCCGCGACGGCCACCGCGTCGTCGATGTCGTCCCCACCGTCGACGAGGATCACGAACTCGTCGCCGCCCATCCGGGCGACCAGGTGGCCGTGGTCGGCCACGCACGCGGCCAGCCTCCGGCCGATCATCACCAGCAGGCGGTCACCGAGGTCGTGACCGAGGCTGTCGTTGATCGCCTTGAAGCCGTCCAGGTCGAGGAAGCACACCCCGACTCGCCGCCCGTTGTCCGCGCCGTCGAGGACCCGCGCCAGCGTCTCGAAGAACAACGTCCGGTTGGGCAGCCCGGTCAGCGGGTCGTGCAACGCCTGGAAGCGCAGCCGCTGCTGGAGTTCGTACCGCTGGGTGATGTCCTCGATCATCGCGACGGTGAACCGGGGCCGGCCGTCGTCGTACCGGATCAGTGAGACGGCCAGATCCGTCCAGACCACGCTGCCGTCCTTGCGGTGGTAGCGCTTCTCCACCCGGGCCGCGTCATGCTTGCCCTCGATCAGCTCCTGGTACAGCTCCCACATCCCGGCGGCGTCGTCGGCGTGGAACAGTGCCGCCACGTTGGTCCCGCGCAACTCCTCCATGGAGTAGCCGAGCATGTCGGCGAAGGCCTGGTTGACGTCGATGATCCGACCGTCCACGCCGGCGATGCCGATCCCGATGGCGGCACCGGTGAAGACGGCCCGAAACCGTGCCTCGCTGTCGCGCAGCGCCTGCTCGACCTCGTCACGCGCCTGCCAGGCGGAACGGGCGATCCGTTCCTGCTGACTGAAGGTGCGGTCGCGAAGCGCGCGGGCGAACCCGGCGGCCAGCCCGCCCTGCACCGCCGCGATCCGGTCGGCGAGGTCCGCCGGCCGGTCGAGGCCACCCAGCACCCGGTCGGCGAAATCCGCACCGAGGGCGTGCAGCGTCCAGTCCAGGGCCTGCGGCTCGGTGAGGTGCGCCTCCACCAGCGCCCACCCGACCTCCTCGGCCGGGCGGGCGGAGAAGGGCTCCGCCCGCACCGCCTGCGCCAGCCGGATCGTGTGCACCAGCAGCAGCCGCTCGGTCTCGGCCGCACTGAGCGGCACGAACCCGAGGCGGCGCACCGCACGGGCCCAGTCGGCGGCGTACCCCTGGGCGTCGGCCCGGCCAGCACCGACCCCGGCGGGGTCCCGGCCAGCACCGACCCCGGCGGGGTCCCGGCCAGCACCGACCCCGGCGGGGTCCCGGCCAGCACCGACCCCGGCGGGGTCCGGGACGGCGGCCACGGGATCAGCCGGCGGGCTGGTCGTACCGGGCGACGCCCCCGAAGGCGCCGAACCGCTCCGGGTGCTCGTCCACGTCGGACGGTGAGTCGGGCCGCCAGAGCGGCATGTGCACCACGCCCGGTTCGAGGACCGTCCAGTCCCCGAAGAAACCGGTGACCTGGGCGCGGGAGCGCAGGGTGATCTCGGTGTCCGTCCGGGCGGAGAGACGCTGGGCGTCCAGCATCTCCTGCGGCTGGTCCTCGAACGTGGAGTGCGAGATGACCAGGAAGCTGCCCGGCGCGGCGGCGGCCCGCAGGGTGGCCAGAATCTCCTCAGGCCGGTCGCTGTCGGGGATGAAGTGCACCACCCCGGCCAGCAGGATGCCCATCGGCCGGCTGAAGTCGATCAGCCCGAGCTGCCGGGTCTCGGCGAGGATCCGCTCCGGCTCACGCAGGTCGGCGTGGATGACCCCGGTCAGCTCGTTGCCGGCGAGCAACTCCCGGCTGTGCGCGACCGCCACCGGGTCGATGTCGACATACACCACTCGGGCCTTGGGGTTCACCCCCTGGGCCACCTCGTGCACGTTGCCCACGGTGGGAATTCCGGAGCCGATGTCAAGGAACTGGTCGATGCCGGCGTCGAGCAGCGCCCGGACGGCCCGGCGCAGGAACTCGCGGCCCGAACGCATGGTGGCGGCGAGATTCGGCGTCATGCTGGCGATCTGTTCGGCCAGCTGCCGGTCGATCTCGAAGTTGTGCGCCCCGCCCAGGAAATAGTCGTACACCCGGGCCGCGCTCGGCCTGGTCAGATCGATCTCGGTCGGCAGTCCGTCCGGCATCAGCGTGCTCCCCAGTTCATCGCCGCGGCGCGGGACAGCACCGGCGTCGGGGCGCGCAGCGGGCACGCGTGGGCACCGGTCGACCCGCGGGTCGTGTGGTGTGGACCACTCTAGGCGGCTGACTCCAGCAACAGGGAGATCCCTTGACCAACACCTATGCACATGGTGGCCAGAGCCCGGCGACCGCCGCGACGGCGCAACTCCAGGGCGGCGGTCAACGCCAGCCGCGCGCCGCTGGCACCGAGCGGGTGCCCCAGCGCGATGGCCCCACCGTTCGGGTTGACGTGCTCGGCGTCCACCGGCAGCCCCAGGTCGCGCAACACCGCCACCGACTGCGCGGCGAACGCCTCGTTCAGCTCCACCACGTCCACCGCGCTCAGCTCGACGCCGACCCGGTCGAGCAGCTTGCGGGTGGCCGGCACCGGGCCGATCCCCATGATCCGGGGCGGTACGCCGGCCGCAGCCGCCCCGCCGATGCGGGCCAGCGGAGTGAGGCCGTACCGGTGCACCGCCGCCTCGCTGGCAACCAGCAGGGCCACCGCCCCGTCGTTGACGCCCGAGGAGTTGCCGGCGGTCACCGTGCCGCCGTCGCGGAACGGGGTCGGCAGCGAGGCCAACTTCGCAAGCGTGGTCTCCCGGGGGTGCTCGTCGACCTCGACCAGCCGGGTCTCCCGACGGCCGGCCGGCACGGACACCGCCACGATCTCCTCGGCGAACCGGCCGTCGGCCTGCGCCTTGGCCGCGCGCTGCTGCGAGCGGTACGCGAAGGCGTCCTGCTCGGCCCGGCTCACGCCGTACTCGGCGGCCACGTTCTCCGCCGTCTCCGGCATCGAGTCGACGCCCCACCCGTCGCGCATCAGCGGGTTCACCAACCGCCAGCCCAGCGTGGTGTCGTACACCTCGGCGGAGCGGGAGTACGCCGACGTGGCCTTCGGCATGACGAAGGGGGCACGGCTCATGCTCTCCACCCCGCCGGCGATCACCAGTTCCGCGTCCCCGGCGACGATGGACCGGGCGGCGGTGGCCAGGGCGTCCAGGCCCGAGCCGCAGAGCCGGTTGACGGTGCTGCCCGGCACCTCCTGCGGCAGGCCGGCCAACAGCGCCGCCATCCGGGCCACGTTGCGGTTGTCCTCGCCGGCCTGGTTGGCGCAGCCGAGCACGACATCGTCCACCCGCGCCCAGTCCACCGACGGGTGCCGGGCGACCAACTCGCGGATCACGTGCGCGGCCAGGTCGTCGGGGCGGACGCCGGCAAGCGCGCCGGCGTACCGGCCGATCGGGGTACGGACACCGGCCACCAGGTATGCCACGGTCATCGCGAGTCCTTCGGGGGTGCAGACGGCGGGGGTGGGGCAGGCCCACCGGGTCGCGAGGGCTGCCGGCCGCCAGGATATCCGCGTCGGCAGCGGATAGGTTGGCGGCATGGCCCGGGCCCAGTTCAGCGCAGAGACCAGCGGCGGCGGCGCGTTCGTCCGTCAGCCCAACCGGTTCACCGGTCGGGTCACCGCCGACTCCACCTCCCCGCCCGGTGGCGGGCCCGACGAGCAGGACCGTTGGCCGCTGGAGGCCGGCCGGTACCGGCTGATCTGGTGCCGCGCCTGCCCGTGGGCACACCGGGCGAGAATCGTGCGGGGCCTGCTCGGCCTGGACGACGCGATCTCGCTGGGCACCGTCGACCCGATCCGCGACGAGCGGGGCTGGGCGTTCGCCCTGGACCCGGACGGCTTCGACCCGGTCCTCGGCGTCAGCTTCCTCTCCGAGGCGTACCTGGCCACCGACGCGGACTACACCGGCCGGGTGACAGTGCCGGCGCTGGTCGACACCCTGACCGGCCGGGTCGTCACCAACGACTACCCGCAGCTCACCCTCGACCTGTCCACCGAGTGGCGGTCGCTGCACGCGCCCGACGCACCGGACCTGTACCCGGTCGAACTTCGTCCCGAGATGGACGCGCTGATGGCCGAGATCCACACCGACGTCAACAACGGCGTGTACCGGTGCGGGTTCGCCACCTCGCAGGAGGCGTACGAGGAGGCGTTCCGGGCACTCTTCGCCCGGCTGGACGCCTTGTCCGAACGCCTGACCGGGCAGCGCTACCTGATGGGTGAGGCGATCACCGAGGCCGACGTGCGGCTGTTCACCACACTGGTCCGGTTCGACGCCGCTTACCACGGACATTTCAAGTGCAACCGGCAGAAGCTGACCGAGATGCCGGTGCTCTGGGCGTACGCCCGGGACCTGTTCCAGACCCCGGGCTTCGGTGAGACGGTGGACTTCGACCACATCAAGCGGCACTACTACGGCACCCACCGGGAGATCAACCCGAGCGGCATCGTGCCGCTCGGGCCTGACGACTCCGGTTGGAGCACGCCACACGGGCGTGGCTGAGCCGGGTCGGCCCGGCACCACGACCGCGCCAAGGGCCCGCGCCGACGTCGCCCGCCGGGTCGCCGGGTCCGCCGCGGCCGGCTGCGCGCTGGCCGGGGCGGTCGCGGTGACCGTCGCCGTGGTCGCCGGTCCCGGTCCGGGGCTCACCGGGTACGTCAGCGAGGCGGGCATCGCCGGCAGTGGTCACGCCACGACGTACCGGATCGGGATCCTCGCTCTGGCCGCAGCGCTGCTGCTGGTCGGCGCGGCGCTGCCTCCCGGGGTGTGGGCGGCACCGGCCCTGCTTGCCACCGGCGCGGTCTTCACCGCCGTGTCCGGGGCCGTGACCTGCTCCGCCGGCTGCCCGCTGCCACCGTTCGAGCGGGCGACGGCGGCGGATCTGGTGCACGGCGGCACGAGCATCGCGGCGACCGCGTCGGTGGTCCTCGCCATGGTCACGCTCGCCGTGTCCGGGCCGGCGGGCCCGGTGCTCCGTCGGCTGGCCGGCCTGGCCGCAGCGGTGGCGCTGCCGCTCTGCGCCGCGGTGGGGCTGGCGATGCTCGTCCTTGGCCGGGGTGCGGTGGTGGGGGTGCTGGAACGGCTGGTCCTCGCCGTCGCGGTGCTGTGGGGCCTCTCGACCGCGACAGCCCTCGCCCTGGCCCGCCGATAGGACGGCGGGCGAGCCGGGTGTAAGGAGCCTCACGCCGACCACCCCTTCCTCCGAGCGGGAATCGGCGTAACGTCGGCGAGCGATGACCAATGTCTGGGGCCTCACCGAGCGCCTGTACGTCGATCTCCGACTGCAGGCCAGCGGCGTCTGTCCGGCATAGCCGCGACACACACGCCCACCCGCTCGGAACCAGACAATTGGACAACGTCTCATGCCTTTCGGCCTGCGCAAGATTCCCTTCTCCGTGCAGATCCTGCTCGGCCTCGTGCTCGGCGTCGCGCTGGGCTTCCTGGCCCGCGCCAACGACCTGAGCTGGCTGACCACCACCATGCACACCGTCGGCAGCCTCTTCATCCAGCTGCTCAAACTGGCGGTGCCGCCGCTGGTCTTCACCGCCATCGTGGTCAGCGTGGTCAGCCTGCGCGGCGTCGCGAACGCCGCCCGGCTCGCCCTCAAGACCCTGATGTGGTTCGGCATCACCGCCCTGATCGCGGTGAGCATCGGCATCGGCCTCGGGCTGCTCACCAACCCGGGCAAGGGCGTGACCCTCGACCTGGGTGGCGCGGCCCCGCCGAAGAACACCGGCTCGTGGACCGACTTCCTCACCGGCATCGTGCCCACCAACCCGGTCGGCGCGTTCGTCGAGGGCAACGTCCTCCAGATCGTCTTCCTCGCCGTCGTCGTGGGTGCCGCGGCCCTGCTGGTCGGCGAGCCCGCCGAGCCGTTCGTGGCGCTGAACCGGTCACTGCTGGAGATCGTCCAGAAGGCGCTCTGGTGGGTCATCCGCCTCGCCCCGATCGGCACCCTCGGCCTGATCGGCAACGCCGTCGCCTCGTACGGCTGGGACCTGCTGGCCCCCCTCGCGAAGTTCACCACCGCCGTCTACGTCGGCTGCGCCATCGTGCTGTTCGTGGTCTACCCGCTGGTGCTGATCCTCGCCGGCCGCCTCAACCCGCTGCGCTTCTTCGCCGGCGCCTGGCCTGCGATCGAGCTGGCCTTCGTGTCCCGCTCCTCGGTCGGCACCATGCCGGTGACCCAGCGCTCCGTCGAGCGCCTCGGCGTCCCCCGCGAGTACGCCTCGTTCGCGGTGCCGTTCGGCGCCACCACGAAGATGGACGGTTGCGCAGCCATCTACCCGGCACTCGCCGCGATCTTCGTGGCCCAGGTGTTCGGTGTGCAGCTCGGCGTGACCGACTACCTGCTGATCGCCTTCGTCTCGGTGGTCGGCTCGGCGGCCACCGCCGGCCTGACCGGCGCGATCGTGATGCTCACCCTGACCCTCAGCACGCTGGGTCTGCCGCTGGCCGGCGCCGGCCTGCTGCTGGCCATCGACCCGATCCTGGACATGATCCGCACCGCCACCAACGTGGCCGGGCAGGCACTCGTGCCGACAGTGGTCGCCGCCCGGGAGGGCACCCTCGACCGGGCCGCGTACGAGTCCGCCGGTCGGCGGGACCTGACCGACCCGGAGCCGGTCGCCGACCCCCGGCCGACCCGACAGGACGAGCTGAGCCCCGTACCCGCCTGATCCAGCTGACACCGACGGCGACGGGCCCCTCCCCGGAGGGGCCCGTCGCCGTCCTCGAGAGGATGACCCCATGAGTTCCCTGTTCACCCCCCTGGCCCTGCGCGCGGTCACACTGCCCAACCGGATCGCCATGGCCCCCATGTGCCAGTACTCCGCCGGCCCCGATGGCCTGCCCACCGACTGGCACCTGATCCACCTGGGCAGTCGCGCGGTCGGCGGTGCCGGTCTGATCCTGACCGAGGCGACCGCCGTGCTCCCCGAGGGCCGGATCAGCCCGCAGGACACCGGGCTGTGGTCCGGCGCGCACGTCGACGCCTGGCGACCGGTGACCGCGTTCGTCGCCGCCCACGGCGCCGTGCCGGCCGTGCAGCTCGCGCACGCCGGTTTCAAGGCCTCCACCTACCGGCCGTGGGCACCGGAACGCGGTGGCGTGCCGGACAGCGAGGGTGGCTGGACGCCTGTCGCGCCCGGCTCGGAGCCGTTCACCACCGACTACCGGACGCCGACCAGCCTCGACGAGGCCGGCATCGCCGGTGTGGTCCAGGCGTTCGCCGCGGCCGCCGAGCGCGCGCTGGACGCCGGCTTCGCCGCCGTGGAGATCCACGCCGCGCACGGCTACCTGCTCAACGAGTTCCTCTCGCCGCTGACCAACCACCGCACCGACTCCTACGGCGGCGACCGGGCCGCCCGGATGCGACTCACCCTGGAGGTGGCCCGCGCGGTGCGCGCCGCGGTCGGCGAGGACGTGCCGGTGCTGACCCGGATCTCCGCCACCGACTGGGCTGAGGGCGGCTGGACGATCGAGGACAGCGTGGTGCTCGCCGGCGAGCTGGCCGGCGTCGGCGTCGACCTGGTCGACGCGTCCTCCGGTGGCGTCAACACCGACCAGCGCATCCCGCTCGGCCCCGGCTACCAGGTGCCGCTGGCCGCGCAGATCCGCCGCGACGCCGGTGTGCCGACCGGCGCTGTGGGCCTGATCGTCGAGCCCGAGCACGCGGAGCAGATCGTCGCCAGCGGCGAGGCCGACCTTGTGCTGCTGGGCCGGGAGCTGCTGCGCGACCCGTACTGGCCGCGCCGGGCCGCCGCCAAGCTCGGCGTCGCGTACTCAGGCCCCGCTCAGTACGCCCGCGCGGCCTGATCTTCCGGGCGGTCGGGCGGCTGCCGCTGTGCGCAGCCGCCCGACCGTCATCCCGCTCTCAGCCGGCCAGGTGTGACCAGCGACCCTCCAGGTCCTGCCAGGTCCCCTGGGCCGCCACCTGCCCGCCGAGCAGCACCACCACGTGGTCGGCCCGGACCAGCGCGGCGCGCTTCGCGGTGGAGCCGACCACTGTCACCCCGTGGTCGCGCAACGCCTGCCACAGCGCCAGCTCGGTCGTGACGTCCAGCGCCGACGACACGTCGTCGGCGACCAGCAGTTCGGTACGCGGGGCCAGCGCACGGGCCAGCGCCAACCGCTGCAACTGGCCGCCGGACAGCCGGGTGCCCTTGTGCCCGATGAGCAGACCGAGCCCACCGCCAGCGGCGGCCAGGTCGTGGTCGAGCTGTGCGGTGCTGACCGCCCCGGCCGCGTCCACCTCGTGCCCGAGCGCGATGTTGTCGGCGACAGTGCCGGACAGCACCCGAGGCAACTGGCCGACGTAACCGACCTGGTTGGGGCGCAGGAACAGCTCCGGCTCGGTGACCGGGTCACCGTTCCAGGCCAGCTCACCGGTGTGGTGCACGATCCCGGCCAGCGCCCGCAGCAACGAGGACTTGCCCGACCCCACCGGCCCGACGACCAGCACCAACTGCCCACGCTGCACGGTCAGGTCGACGTCCCGGACGGCCACCGTACCGTCGGAATGCACCACCCCGAAGCCGCGCAGCTCCAGGCGGCGCAGCGGATGCCGGGGTGGTGGCGTCGGCGCGGGCGCCGTCCCGGCGGCCAGGTCGACAGCCGAAACCCCAGCGGAGTACGCGCTCACTCCGGTCATCGCCGCCGTGCGCCGCGTCCAGACCCGCGCCGAGGGCAGTTGGGAGATCAACGACGCGGTGGTCCAGGCGAACCAGCGCGCCGCGCCCAGCGTGGAGACGGCCACCAGCACCGCCCCGGCGGAGAGCGAGCCGCTCAGGTAGAGCGCCCACGCGCCGATCGGCAACAGCCCGCTGGCCACCGACGGCGTGGAACGCGCCCACACCTGCACCGAGATCTCCCGCCGCTGCCGGTCGCTGCGCAGCACGTCCAGGCCCGCCAGGTGACGCAGCACCGCCGTGGTCGCGCCGGCGAGCTTCACCGTCCGCGCCGCGGAGAGCGCGGAGACCAGCGCCGTGGCGAAGGCGGCCCGCGCCGCCACCGTCGCCCGGGCCGCGCGTTCGAGTTTCGGCCCGAACAACGTCGCGGCCAGCCCGGAGACCACCATCGTGCCGAGGAAGAACAGCCCCGGTACGACGCTCCCGGTGACCGCTGTCATGGCGACCACCAGGACCAGCGCGACGCCCTGGTCCAGCACGTTGTCGGCGAGCTGGACCACCCGCTCGGTGTCGCCGCCCTGTGCCACGACCTCCGCCGGGGTGTGCGAGCTGACCCGGCGCGCCCCGGTCTGGCCGTGCACCAGGCGCAGGCCGATGCGCAGCATCTGCCGCACCCACCACTGGGGGAACCAGACGTGGGTGTAGTACGGCAGCGGCATGGTGACCAGTAGCCCGGCCACGATCCCGACCGCCGGCAGGTACGGGTTGCCGGTCCCGTCGACCAGGTCGGCCCACAGCCAGGGCAGCACCGGGCCGTCCAGCCCCAGCAGGCTGAGCCCGAGGAACAACCCGATCGCCGCCAGCCCGTACCGGGGATCGTTGGTGCAGAGTCGGATGATCTCCCGCAGCGTCCGGGCCGGCGGCACGGGAGGCAGCGGTGGCGGGTCGGCCCGCGTCGGCCCGGCCTTCTCGACCGACTCGACCTGCCCGGCCTTCTCGACCGGCTCGGTGGTCGGCTCGCTCGGCCAGGCGTCGGCCGGGTCGGGGCCGACCAGCAGGTCGGTGCCGGCGCCGGCGCCGGCGCGGCCGGCCGGTGCCACTGCGGCGTACGCGGCCGCGTGACTGGTCGCCAGCAGTTCGGCGAAGCGCGTCGACGTCTCCAACGGGCCGGCCTCGACCACCGCGCCGTCGGCCAGCACGACCACCTCGTCACAGCGGCGCACCGAGGAGAGCCGGTGGGCGATGACGATGCCGATCCGGTCGCGCAGCAGTCGTTCGGTGGCCCGCTGCACCCGCGCCTCGGTGACAGGATCCAGACGTGCGGTGGCCTCGTCGAGGATCACCACATGCGGGTCCCGGACCAGGATCCGGGCGAACGCCACCAGCTGCTCCTGGCCGGCGGAGAGCACGTGCCCACCCTCCCCCAGCCGGGTCGCCAACCCGTCCGGCAACTCGGCGATCCAGCCGGCCAGGCCCAGCTCGTTCAGTGCCTGGGCCGCAGCGTCGAGCAGCTCGGGGTCGTAGAGCGCCACGTTCTCCGCGAGGGTGCCAGCCACGATCTCGGTACGCTGCGGCACCAGTGCCACCCAGCGGCGCAACTGCTCGACGTCGAGGTCACACAGGTCGGTGCCGCCGAGGAAGACAGTGCCCGACGGCACGTCGACAGCCCTGGTGAGCACCTTCGCGAGCGTCGACTTGCCCGAACCGGTCCGCCCGATCAGCGCGTACGAGCGTCCACGCGCGAAGGTGAGGCTGAGCCCGCGCAGCGCCGCACCCCGGCCACCCTCCGGGCCACTCACCTGGTACCCGAAGGTCAGGTCGCGGATGCGCAGGTCACCCTCGGCCGGGCTGGCACCGCCGACGGGCTCCTGCCGAGCCTTGTGCAGCAACTGCACCCGGGCCCACGCGCCGAGAGCCTCCTGGATCTCCGGCACCATCCGGCTGACGTGTTCCGCGGTGGCACCGAAGGCCAGGGCGAGCAGCCAGATGGCGGTGAGTCGGGCGGCGTCGATCCGGTCGGTGGTCAACGCCCAGGCCCCGCCGAGCACCACCGCGCCGATGCCAGCCCGGATCGTCGCGGTCGCGGCGGCGGCCACCCGGGCGGACAACACCCAGACCAGGCCGCCCCGGGACAGCACGGCGGCGGCCCGCCGCGCGTACAGCCGCAGTACGTACGGGCGGGCCAGGCTGGTCCGTACGTCGTCCTGGCCGTGCACCGCCTCCTCCATCACGGCGGCCAGGTCGGACCACGCCTCCTCCTCAGCCATCCGGGCCGGGGCGATCCGCGCCGTGGGCCGGCGCAGACTGACTGCGAGCACCACAGTGAGCAGCAGCATTGCGACACCGGCCGGCCACCACACGACCAACGCCACGACCATCGACAACAGGCCGACGCAGAGCCCCTGGGCGAGCCGGGTGCCCTGGTTACGGATCGCCGACGCCACCTGGTAGACATCCCCGTCGATGCGGTCGAGCAGCTCACCCACCGGGGTGGTCTCCAGGGTGGGCAGGTCCTGCCCGAAGGCGACCCGGCAGAGCCGTCGGCGGACGTCGGCGGACCAGTCGGCGGTCAGGCCGGCCATCAGCAGGCTCACCGCGAGGTCGCTGAGCACCACGGCGACCAGCGCTGCGGCCAGCACGACGAAGAAGCCGGCCGAACGATGCACCAGCACCGCTCCGGCCAGCGCCGAGGCGCCCGCCTGACCGGCGGCGCCGAGCACGATCAGGACGGCCACGACCGTCATACGACGTGCCGAGGTGCCCCACAGATCACGGAGCAGGCGCATGGAAAGTCCTCCGGATGTGGGGTGGCGGAGACTTCAGCCTGCCGGCGCCTGCGCGTAGATTCAACCGAATTTCCGGCCCTGAGCAGGGCGTCAGTCATCGCCGAACTCATGATCGACTCGGCTTCATTGAAGTCGGGGTGTCGGCCTGTCGCGGATGCCGCGGTTTCCGTGAAGTCGAGTGGATCATGCCCGCATGGGGGTTGCGGCGTGCCCGATGGGTGCCCGGGCGTGCGGCACCCCGGGCCGGCGAGGCAGTGCCCCCGGCTTGCTTGACGCAGGAGCGAAGGGCCGACCTGCTGCGACGTTTGTCGGGTTGTGGAACCCGTGGCACCCCCGTCCTGGTCTTGATCGACTCGGCTTTCAGGAAGTCGGGGCATCCAGGCGCCTTGGATGCCCCGACTTCCTTGAAGACGAGTGGATCATGCCGGGCCAAGCCGGCTCGTGACCGCCGACACGAGAGGTTTGGGGGACTTGGCGGGCCCTGGGGTTCCGTGGGTCGTGAGCGGTCGCGCCCATGGGTCGGAATGATGGCCGGGGCGGGGTCGTTGAATACCCTGACGATCGCAGGACCACCGGTTCGTCGCCCCGCCCACGGGGTTGGAGCAGCTGGTGGCGGGGTTGGAATGCCGACCCGGCCCGCATCGTTGAAGCCTCCCCAGCACCCGCGCTCCATCGGGTGCGACGGAATGGCTCGGCCCCCGGAATGACCCCGGGCCCCCGGTCGTTGCAGTCCCCACGAGCGACCACCCCGCCACCGCTTCACACGAGCCGGTGTCGGTGGATGGGCCCACCGGGGAATGACCCCCGACCCCCGGTCGTTACACATGGACCCGGCGCCACAAGCCCCGCTCGTAGGCCGCCGACCCCGGCGCCCGAGCCCCCGCTCGCAGGTCGCCGACCCGGCCCCCCACAAGCCCCCCGGCTTGACTGGTGCCGATCTCCCCGAAGACTTTTCCCTTTGTTTGATGCAGCGCCGGACGAGGTGCTCACACCCTGCGCCACCGTCTCCCCCGAGCGGTGTGCGGGTGTTTCCTACCCCCGAAGGAGCTACCCCCATGAACACGATCTTCCGTAAGAGCATGCTGTCGGTTGCTGGTCTCGCGTTCGCCGGTGGTGTCTTCGCCGGCCCGATCGCCGCCCACGCCAACCCCGTGGATGGCAAGCCGGTCGCGGTGGCGGTGCAGTCGGCCGCCCCAAAGCCGCAGGGCGAGCAGTCCCACATCACGTTGAATGACGAGCAGACCGCCAACGTCAAGGCGATCATCGCCGCCACGAAGAAGGCCGGCCTGCCCGAGCGCGCCGCGGTCATCTCCATCGCGACGAGCCTGCAGGAGTCCAAGCTGGAAAACCTGGGCCACCTCGGCGACGCCAATGACCATGACTCGCTGGGCCTGTTCCAGCAGCGCCCGAGCTCGGGTTGGGGCACCCCGGAGCAGATCACCGACCCGGCCTACTCCACCACCGCGTTCCTCAAGGGCCTCAAGCAGGTTGACGGGTGGCAGGACATGGCGCTGACCGACGCCGCGCAGACCGTCCAGGTCTCCGCCTACCCCGACGCCTACGCCCAGTGGGAGCAGCAGGCCACCGACCTCGTCGCCCAGCACTGGAACAGCTGACACTGATACCAACACGAACACTGAACGACCCGACCGCTGGCCGGCACCCCCACCCGGGGTGCTGGCCAGCGGCATATCCCGCACAACCACAAGGACACCGACAACCAGGCCCGGCAGATCTTGGACACTTTCCGTTAGCCGCTAACGGAAACTGTCCAAGATCTAGGGTTGGCGACGCGTCGGAGTGCCGTGATCGGTCCCCTCGGCATGCGGCACGGTTGCGCCGGGGCCGCGCGGAGGGCTCGGCAGATCCGCGGCCAGGTGCGGGCGGTGTGGCACCCCGGCACGCGGCGCCCGGTGGCCGGTGCGGCACCCGCGTTTGACACGCGGCACCGGGTGACCGGTGGCCGGCACGCGGCACGCGGCGCCTTGGACGCGGCGCCCTGGACGCGGCGCCCCGCCAGGGGTCAGAAGAGGACCGTGGCTAGGGTGCCGACCGGCTGGAAGCCGCAGCGTTCGTAGACCCGGCGGGCCGGGAGGTTGAAGTCGTTGACGTAGAGGCTGACAGTGGGGGCGACCCGCAGCAACGCGTCGCGGACCACGGCCGCCATGGCGGCTGTGGCGATCCCTCGGCCGCGCCACTCGGGTGCGACCCAGACGCCCTGGACCTGCGCCGTCCGCTTGGTCACCACGGCCAGCTCGGCCTTGAACACGACCTTGCCGTCGACGAAGCGGGCGTACGCCCGACCGGCGCGGACCAGGTCGTTGACCCGTCGGCGGTAGCTGCGCCCGGCGTCCTCGGCCAGTGGGGATACGCCGACCTCCTCGGTGTACATGGCAACTGCCGCAGGGAAGAGCCGGTCGACCTCGCCGGAGCGGACCTGACGTACCTCCGGGTCGGCCGGTACGGGTGGCAGGGAGTCGGCGGCCAGCAGCGGCTGGTTGGGGCGGACGTCTCGCGCTGGCCCCCAGGTGTCGGAGAGCCGGTCCCACAGCCCGAGCACTGCGTCGGCCCGACCGACGATGGACGAGCACAACCGCTCCTCGCCCGCGAGCAGGTCGGCGAAGGCGGCCACTGCGGCGTCGCTCGCCAGCACCGGCGTCAGGTTGCCGCCGAGCCAGCACAGCGATTCGAGGTTGCGCCGTGCCCCGTACCCCAGGATTCTGCCCTCGGCCCGCCACCACGAGAGGCCGCGCGCGGCGATCCGTTCGGCGACCTGCGCGCCCGCGAACGGGTCATGGTCGAGTAGTCGCTCGACCGCGCGGCGCTCCGATTCCCCCAGTTGGCGTACCGGCACCGTCAGCACGACTACCAGCCTGCCAGATCGACCCCCCGGTCCGCCGGTCGAGTGACAAGGCTGGCACCTGCTCTGTCGGCTCACTGAGCGGCCGGGTTCGCCCAGCCCACCGGACGACCGGTGGCACCAGTGCCCCGAGCAGGAGGAACAGGCCACCGAGCACGAACCAGCCCGGTACGCCCCAGCCGAGCGCGAGGGTGGTCACCACCACCGGTGCGAGCATCTTGCCCAGTTCGTAGCCCATGCCGTACGCCCCCTGGTACTGGCCCTGGGCGTCCGCTGGCGCGAGGCCGAAGGAGATCCCCCAGCCGGCGGCGGAGTGCCACAGCTCCCCGGTCACGTGGGCGACCGAACCGCAGGCAAGCAGGCCGACGGCACCGGCCGTGGGCAGTGCGCCGCTGGCGGCGAAGAGTACGCAGGCCAAAGCGATGGCCACCCCCGCTCGACGGGCGGCACGGGCGGCTCCGGGCAGGGTGGCGGCGGTGCCCGCGGCGCGGACCTGGAGGAGCACCACCAGCACGGTGTTGACCAGCGTCAACGCGGAGATCATCCAGACGGGCGCCCGGGTGTGCCCGGCGATCCACAGCGGCAGGGCGATGGTGAGCAGGCTGAAGTGCATGGACATCAGCCCGTCGACCAGGGTGAAGGCAAGGAACGGGCGGTCCCGCAGGGCGACCAGTCGAGGGCCGTGCGCGGGGGCGGCGACCGGGGCGATGCTGGGCAGTCGGATGAAGACCACCGCCGCGGCCAGCGACGCCGCCGCCGCGGCAAGGATCAGCGCGACGTACCCGGTGCGGGTGTCGGCGGCGATGGCGAAGCCGCCGAGGACCGCGCCGACGGAGATCCCGACGTTGGTGGTGGCCCGGAGGTAGGCGCGGGTGCGTACCCGCTGGTCGGCCGGGATCGCTCCGGCGATCAGCGCGCCCCGCGCACCGCGCTCCACCGCGTCGGCGAGCGCCGTGGCGGCTCCCACCAGCACGAACGTGGGAAACGACCGGACGGCGATGAGGCCGACGGTGAGGGTGCCGGCGGCGAACAACGCGCCGACCTGTACGCCGCGCGGGCCGACGCGGTCGGCCAGGTAGCCACTGGGTGTGCTGGCCAGCACGCCGACGAGCGCCGAGATGGTCAGGCCGATGCCCACCTGGGTCGCCGACAGGCCGACCGACCGGGTCAGGAAGAGCGCGCTGGCGACGAGCCACAGGCCACGCCCGACGGTCTTGACCAGGGTGCCGACGGTGAGGACCCGGGCCGGGCCCGGTGGGGGAAGCAGGCGCATGACCGACACCCTAACAAGACGTACGTACGGTTTGTAAAGAGCTACTTGTCGGCGATGCATTGCCGATATATCGTTGATGCATCAGCGACAGTACGAAGAGAGGGAGAACCCATGAGGTTCCATCGACAGCACCACCCGATGCACGAGGCCCGGATGCGTGGGTTCGGCTTCCCGCCGGTTCCGCCCGGCCCACACGGACATGGCGAGCACGGACACGGCGGCCCCTGGGGCGGTCGGGGCCGTGGACGGGGTCGGGGCCGACGCCCCAACGTCCGGGCGGCCGTGCTGGCCCTGCTCACCGAGCGGCCGATGCACGGTTACGAGATGATCCAGGAGATTGACTCCCGCACCGGCGGCGCGTGGCGGCCGAGCCCGGGCTCGATCTACCCCACCCTCCAACTGTTGGAGGACGAGGGCGTGATCGTCGCCAGCACGGAGGAGTCCGGCGGCGGACGGAAGCGGTTCACGGTCACCGAGGCCGGTCAGGCCGAGGCCACCGAGGCGGCGCAGACCCCGGCGTGGGCGGACGTCGCCCAGGGCACGGTGAGCAGCTGGCACGACATCCGCGACTCTGGCGCGCAGGCGATGAACGCGCTACGACAGGTCATGATGAACGGCACCGACGACCAGCGTGAGCGGGCCGCCCAGGTGCTCGACGAGACGCGGCGCAAGCTGTACGCGATCCTCGCCGAATCCGAGTGACACCAGCCCGCACCACCGCGAGGCAAAACCGCAGTGACGCGAAACCGCAGTGACGCGAGCCGCACCCACCGCACACCAACCACGCCCCGCACCGACGGGGCCGGGATGCAAGCAAAAGCGGCCGTTCCCCCGAGGGAACGGCCGCTTTTTCCAACTGGAAAATCAGTGCACGGTGACCGTCGGGCCGGTGATCAGCCCGCGCAGCTCCTCGGGCAGCTCGGCGCCCATCTCGTCGGCGATCCGCAGCGCCTCCTCGATCAGCGTCTCCACGATCTGCGCCTCGGGCACCGTCTTGACGACCTTGCCCTTGACGAAGATCTGGCCCTTGCCGTTGCCGGAGGCGACGCCCAGGTCGGCCTCGCGGGCCTCGCCGGGACCGTTGACGACGCAGCCCATCACGGCGACCCGCAGCGGCACCGGCAGCCCTTCCAGACCGGCGGTGACCTCCTCGGCGAGCTTGTAGACGTCGACCTGGGCACGCCCGCAGGACGGGCAGGAGACGATCTCCAGGCCCCGCTCGCGCAGGCCCAGCGACTCCAGGATCTGGTTGCCGACCTTGATCTCCTCCACCGGCGGGGCGGACAGCGACACCCGGATGGTGTCGCCGATCCCCTCGGCGAGCAGGGCGCCGAAGGCGACCGCCGACTTGATGGTGCCCTGGAAGGACGGGCCGGCCTCGGTGACACCGAGGTGCAGCGGGTAGTCGCACTGCTCGGCGAGCTGCCGGTACGCGCGGATCATCACGACCGGGTCGTTGTGCTTGACCGAGATCTTGATGTCGCGGAAGCCGTGCTCCTCGAACAGCGAGCACTCCCACAGCGCCGACTCGACGAGCGCCTCGGCGGTGGCCTTGCCGTACTTGGACAGCAGTCGCTTGTCCAGCGAGCCGGCGTTCACGCCGATGCGGATCGGCACCCCCGCCGCCCCCGCGGCGCGGGCGATCTCCTTGACCTTGTCGTCGAACTGGCGGATGTTGCCGGGGTTGACCCGGACCGCCGCGCAGCCGGCGTCGATCGCCGCGAAGACGTACTTGGGCTGGAAGTGGATGTCGGCGATCACCGGGATCTGCGACTTCTTGGCGATCGCGGGCAGCGCCTCGACGTCGTCCTGGGACGGCACGGCCACCCGGACGATCTGGCAGCCGGACGCGGTCAGCTCGGCGATCTGCTGGAGGGTGGCGTTGATGTCGGAGGTGAGGGTCGTGGTCATCGACTGCACCGACACCGGCGCACCGCCGCCGACCGGCACCGAACCGACCATGATCTGGCGGCTGGCCCGACGGGGAGCGAGCGGCGGGGGCGGCACGGCTGGCATACCGAGACTGATAGCGGTCACTTCAGGCACTCACCTTGAGAAGAGCGTGATGGGGTTGACCACGTCCGCGGCGATGGTCAGCAGCGTGAACGCGCCACCGATCAGGATCACCACGTACGTGAAGGGCATCAGTTTGAGGTAGTCCACCCGGCCGGGGTCGGCCCGCCCGATCCGCGCGTAGACCCAGGAGCGGGCCCGTTCGAACCAGGCGATGGCGATGTGGCCGCCGTCCACCGGGAGCAGCGGCAGCAGGTTGAACACGCCGATGAAGAAGTTCAGCGACACGAAGAGCATGAAGAAGACCAGCCAGGCGTTGTTCTCCACCGCCTCGCCGCCGAGTCGGCTGGCGCCGACCACACTGATCGGGGTGTCGACGTCCCGCTCGCCGCCGGTGAGGGCGGTCCACAGAGCGGGGACCTTCTGCGGGAGGCGCTGGAGCGCCTTCACGGTGCCGACGGCCAGCTCACCGGTGAAGTCGGCGGTGGCACCGAAGGCGCCGACCGGCCCGTACGTCACGCGGGTGGGCGTGCTGGGGACGAGCCCGACGCCGAGCGCGGCCACCGGCGCGGCGGCACCGGTCGGGTTGTCCAGCGGCGGACGCTGGGTCTGCGCGAGCACCGTGCTGGTGGTGCCCGGCTGCCCGTCGCGGACGTACGCGATCTGCGCGGTGTCGCCCGGCTTGAGCCCGCGCAGCGTGGTGAGCAGGTCGCCGTAGGAGTTGACCGGCGTGCCGTTGACCGAGGTGATCCGGTCACCGTTGCGCAGTTGCGCCTGCGCGGCGGGGCTGGCCGCGTCGGCGCTCGTGCACGCGCGGACCGCGTTCTCCGGGACCACGCAATCGCTGAGCTGGATGACCGCGGGCTCCTGGCGGGCCTGCGCGTCGGTGGTCGGGAAGTCCGGGTTGGGCAGGCCGGCGGAGACGGCGAGGATCCAGATCGTGATCAGGGCGAGCGCGAAGTGCGTGATCGACCCTGCGGCCATCACGATCGTCCGCTTCCAGACCGGGTAGCGCCACATCACCCGCGACTCGTCACCCGGCTCGACGTCGTCGTCCTGCGGGGTCATCCCGACGATCTTGCAGAAGCCGCCGAGCGGAATGCCCTTGACGCCGTACTCGGTTTCGCCGCGCTTGAACGACCAGATGGTGGGGCCGAAACCGACGAAGAACTTCGTGACCTTCATCCCGAACGCCTTGGCGGTCAGCAGGTGACCCGCCTCGTGCAGGCTCACCGAGATGAGAATGGCCAGGGCGAAGAGGACCACCCCGAGCAGGTACGACATCAAGCTCCTTCCACCGAACCCGCGATGATCTCCTGCGCGTGCGCGCGTGCCCACGACTCGGCAGCGAGCACGTCCTCGACGGTACCTGGTTCGTCGAAGTCCGGAGCGTCCTCCAACACGCGTTCGAGGGTGTCGACGATGCCGAGGAACGGCAGCCGGCCCGCCACGAACGCCGCGACGCACTCCTCGTTCGCCGCGTTGTAGATCGCCGGCCGGGAACGCCCGGCCTCCCCCGCCGCCTTGGCCAGCGCGACGGCCGGGAACGCCTCGTCGTCCAGCGGCGCGAACTCCCAGGTGTGCGCGGCCGTCCAGTCCACCGCCCTGGACGCCTCCGGCACCCGGTCCGGCCAGCCGATGCCCAGCGCGATGGGCAGCCGCATGTCCGGTGGGCTGGCCTGGGCGATCGTCGACCCGTCGACGAACTCGACCATCGAGTGGATCACCGATTGCGGGTGCACCATCACGGTGATGTCGGCATAGGGCACGTCGAACAGCTCGTGCGCCTCGATCACCTCAAGGGCCTTGTTCACCATGGTGGCCGAGTTGATCGTGACGACGGGCCCCATGTTCCAGGTCGGGTGTGCGAGCGCCTGCTCGGGTGTGACCTGCGTCAACTCGTCGCGCCGCCGACCCCGGAACGGGCCGCCGCTGGCCGTGACGATCAACCGGCGCACCTCACCGCGCGTGCCGGACCGCAGGCACTGGGCCAGCGCCGAATGCTCCGAGTCGACCGGGACGATCTGCCCCGGCCGCGTCACCGCGGCCCTGACCAGCGGGCCGCCGGCCACGAGCGACTCCTTGTTGGCCAACGCGAGGGTACGACCACCACGCAGCGCGGCCAGCGTAGGAGCGAGGCCCAGCGAGCCGACCACCCCGTTGAGCACGATGTCGCACGGCCACTGGGCCAGCTCGGTCATGGCGTCGGGACCGGCCACGATCTTGGGAAGCTTGAAATCGCCGGTGGCCCAGCCGCGCCGGCTCGCCTCGGCGTAGAAAGCGAGTTGCAGGTCCTGCGCGGCGGACGCCTTGGCCACCCCGACCGCCTCGACGCCCAGTTCGAGGGCCTGCGCGGCGAGCAGCTCGACGTTGCCGCCACCCGCACCCACGGCGACCACCCGGAACCGGTCGGGGTTACGCCGAACGATGTCGATGGCCTGCGTGCCGATCGAGCCGGTGGACCCGAGCAGGACAAGGTCGCGGGGGGAAGTCACGAGGCCATTCTTCCCCACCCCCGCTGCATGCCCGCTGGGAGCCTCAACCCTCCCCGTCCGCCGCTTCCGGCAGCGCCTCCTCGCCGAGCAGGTCGGCCGGATCGATGGAGAACTCGAACGGCTCCCGCATGACGAAGCGCGTCCCGGCCGCAGCGGCAGCCACCGGACGGTACTCCCCCTCGGTCAGCTCGTACAACGCGATGGTGGGCACCCGATTGCGCAGGTCAACCCGGAGAAAGAAGGGCACACGGGCGGCGGCGTACTCACGCGGGCGGTCGATGATGTCCTTGCGTCGGTTTCCGGGGGAGACGATCTCCCCGAGAAGCACGGCGTGCCCGATGTCCATCGTCGTGCGACCGCCGCCGGGCGCATCGAGAATGACGATGTCCGGAATGAAGAGATCCTCGCCCGAGACGATGTTCGTCTCAAGATAGAGCCACAGCTTCGCGCGACGGGCCGCCTGCTTGAGGAGATAGGCGAGATCCAGCTCCGCGTCCTGATGGTCGTACCCGGCATGTGGTGTCACGATCACGCTTCCGCTCAGGACCTCAACCTTGGGGCCGTTGGTCTCCGGCAACAGGTCGAGGGCGAGCTGCGCGGTCCACGGCTCGTCGTGCCACCGCAGCACGTCGAACGACGGCTCGGTGTGCTGCGGCGCCGGCTCCGGCGCGAACGCTGCCTGGGCCATCCGGGCTCACCCCCTCAGCGGACCATCCTGCTCAGGTCAGCCTAGCCACCGCAGCCCCAGAAGCGCGTCATCGCACACCGGGTCCGTCGGCCATTCGGCCTCCGCCACGGGTCAGGCGCTGTTCGGGATCCCCCACGGATCGGCAGGTTCACCCCCGTGATGCGTTCTGACGACAAATGAGAGGCAGGCAACGAAGCCCTCTTCAGGATCGGTCGACAGCAACACTGTGCGAACTGCGAACCCTGCCTGCGTGCTCATCGACTCCCGAAAAGCTCAGGATTCTGCGCCGCTCGATCTCGCTCGCCGAACTGAGGGTCAGGGAAGAGTAGACGGACTTCAGCTTCACCCCGAGAACGCCGAAGAAGAGCACCCGCGTTACCGCACCCCGGCCAGCGCTGCCTCTGATCTCCAACTCAGAATGGCTGCCACTGTATCGCCACGGCCGGAACTTCCCATTCAACACAACAGGGAGGGTCTCGTGGCGTGCCTGTTCGCTAGTCACAGGGATTCGCCGCCTCTACGCCACCTCGATCGAACGGTACGCGCGACGTCGCCGCCGGTCGTGGTTCGCGTTGCCGCATGACGGCCAACCAGACCGCCGCGCCGATGCAGAGGACGGCCAGCAGGGCCAGCAGCACCAGGGCCGGGTTGACCCAGGCGGGCACCAGGTCGTGGGTGGCGTTGCATCGGTCGTGGAGGGGGAACCACCGCGACGCCTCACGCCAGTGCGCGGCGCGGTAGGCACTGTCGTAGCTGACGCCTGCCTGTCGGCAGGACTCCTCCGAGCTCATGGAGGAACCCGCGAACGCCCCGACGAACCAGGTGAGGGCGGTGGCGACGATCGAGAGCCCGGCAGTCGCGACGAACCAGCCCGGAGTCTTCCACCGGCCGGTGAGCAGAGGTCGGCCCCACAGCCAGAGCACGAACAGAGCGGGTACGGCGAGGCAGAGCCCTGTCGTGACGACACCCATCCTGGTTTGTCAGCCTCCCCCCGGCGAGCCGGCCTTGATCATTGCACGGGCCGGCTCACCGCCGTGAACGTGACGAAGGCCGCCCATGCTGAGGAGGTGAAGGTCAGCACGGGCCGGCGCCGGTCCTTGCTGTCGCGTACGCCTTCGCGAAGCTCACTCAGATATCTGCCGAGCTGCCTCCGTGGGACTGTGCTGCCGGAGTCGTCCACGTCATCTCTCCGACTGCCGCCGCGTAGGAGCGCTCGTCCGTTGGTCCGCATTCTGCCGAGAGATTGCGGTGGGCCAGCAGTGAAACGACCATCGTGGACATCCACACAACAGCTCGGGACGGGAGGACCACGGGCCCTATCGACGAATTACCGCTGCCGGCCCAAGACACCACGGAGGACGTCGTGTTGGCGCTGAGGGCGGTCACCGTTTATGCCCCGAGCGGCCCGACGGTGAGCGTTGCCGGAAGGACGAGGCAGTACACCCGTGCCGGCTGCACCGCTGGGGCCGTCGCGTCCTGGAGAGGCGCGGCCTGACCGACCAGCAGGGGCAGACGTGGATGGCGGGAGGAACGGTGGCACTGCGATGACCGCGCCGCGCTGGATCACTCATCTGCCGACCACGCTGACCAGCCTCGACGAGGTCACCGCCCTGGCCGTGGCGCTCAGCAACTCACTCGGTCACCTCGCGGTTGTCGACTTCGGCGAGACCACCCTCAGCGAGGAGGATGGGCAGTTTCTGCGTACCCGAGTGTTCTGTGACGGCCTGCTCGGCGATGCCGTTCGCTGCCGGCGGACCGACGCCCACGGCGGACCCTGTGCTGCGGTGCCCACCACGGAAGTCGGGGTGTCCGCACCATGCGGACACCCCGACGTCACTCAACGCGTGTCGATCAGGGGTTGATGACGAACTGCGAGCCCGGCTGGATGACGATGTTGCCGTCGGCCGAGTTCGTGATGGTCACGTTCGTCAGGTTGGCGTTGCCGCGCGCGCCGCTCATCGCGAGGATGCCGGCGCCGTTGTTGGACTTGTCGATCCGCACATTGGTGATGGCGACGTTCGGCATGTTGCCGCCGCCGTTCTTGAACTGGATGCCGTCGAACGTGGAGTCGATGATGTCGGTGTCGCGGATCGTGACGCCGACGATGTCCCTGGTGGCGGGGAACAGGGTGATGGCCCCGAACTCCTGGTCCTCGTTCCAGAACGCCCCACCGGTGCGGTAGAGCCCGTTGTTGGCGATCAGCGTCGTGCCGGAGAACGGCAGCGGGTCGTGGTCGGTCGCCAGCATGATGCCCGGGTAGTTCGCCGTGTCGTAGATGAGGTTGTTCTCGATCGAGTTGTCGTAGCCGCCGTAGATGGCGATGCCGTTGGCCCGCCAGGGCAACTGGATGGTGTTGTTGACGAAGTGGTTGTCGTGGGCGATGTCGACGTTGCGGTCCTTCACGTACGGGTTGGCCCAGACCGCGAGCGCGTCATCACCGGTGGTGCGGAACGACGAGTTGAACACCCGCGAGTTGCGCGTGCCGTTGCTGAAGTTGATGCCGTCGGCGTACGTGTTGCGGATCCGCATGCCGGTGAACTCCAGGCCGTCGGCCGGCCCCCACAGGTCGGGGATGTTGTCGTAGTCGCGGCCCACCCAGACACCCACGTTGGCGTGCTCGATCCACACGTTGCTGATCCGGGTGCCGGTGCCGAAGCGACCGTTCAGACCGACGCCGCCCTCGGCGTTGCCGTCACCGCCGCGGATCCGGCCGGAGCCGAAGATGGCGATGTCGGAGATCTGGGTGTTCTTGTCGATGTCGAAGCCGAAGTTGCCCTCGTGCGGGTGATTGATGCCGCCCACCACGTTCTGCGGCTCGGTCAGCGTGTAGAGCTGCGAGTGCCACATGCCGGCGCCCCGGATGGTGACGTTGCTGATGCCGACCTGGTTGTGCGTACCCCGGTTCAGCGGGTCGTCGGTCAGGATCTTCTGCTCCTGCCGCCACTGCCCGGCCGGGATCCACACGCAGCCGATGACGCCGTTCTGGTCGTCGGTCACCGCACGCTGGATGGCGGCGGTGTCGTCGAGCCCGTCGTTCGGGACCGCACCGTACGAGGTGATCGAGGTGCAGCCGGCCGGCTGACTCGCCGCCGGTGCCACCTGCTCCAGGTCGATCATGTCGATGACGTAGAACGAGGCGGTGTCACCCGAGTCGCGCTGCAACTTGAACCGGGTGCCGGCCGGGTACGACTGCGCCAGCAGTGCGTTCGACTCGTCGAAGAGCCGTCGGGCGTCGGCCTGCGGGGTGTTGGTCAGCGCCTCCGGCCCGTCGGTGTTGCCGTAGAGCCAGCTGTGCCGCGACGACAGCGTCAACTTCCGGGAGAAGACGTCGTTGACGTAGAGGCTGATGGTCGCCTCGATGCCGCCGCCACCGGGCGCGTCCGGGATGGAGTTGCGCACCACGATGGAGTTGGCCTGGTTGGCCGAGGTGAACTCGACGAACTGGCCGGTGCTGTTGAGCCGTACCGACCTGCGGCCGGAGGATTCGCTGGCGAAGTTGGTGTGGCCGAAGGTCCGCAGCGCGTCGGGCTCCAGCAGCGTGCCCTGGTAGCGAGCGGCCTCGGCCTCGTACGAGACGTACGGGACGGCTGCACCGCGCCCGACCACGATCGACTGGCTGAACCCGTTGTTGGTCTCGTTGGTCTCGGTCACCGCGTTGGTCGCGTCGGCGGTGGCCGTGATGGTGGCACCTCCGCTGGTGGCGGTCCAACTGCCGGTGACGGCCACGTTGACCGTCGCGCCGGCCGCGATCGAGGCGGTGCTGGTGTTGAGCGTGGTGCTGCCCACCACCAACCGGGTGACAGTGGTCGCGCCGGTCGCGGTGGTGCCACGGTTGCGGACCGCCACGGTGAAGGTGACGGACGCGCCGACCGCCGGGTTCGGCGGGTTCGAGACGATGCTGAGCACCTGCAGGTCCGGGCCGGGCGCCTGCGCGACCACCAGCGGCGACGCCGCCGTGAAGCTGTTGTTGCCGTTGTTCTGCTCGACGATCGTGTTCGTCGGGTCGACCACCGCCGAGACGGCGTAGCTGCCCATCGGCCGGGTGCCGGCGTTGAACGACACGGTGGTCGAGCCGCCCGCGGCGAGCGCGCCCACCGTGGCGCTGCCGGCGACGGCGCCGGCCAGGCTGAAGTTCACAGTGGTCGCCGCGGCGGCGGCGGAGCCGATGTTGCGCACCACGGCCGAGAGCGTGACCGGGGAGACCTCGCTGGGCGAGGTCGGCGACCAGGTCACCGAGCTGACGACCAGGTCCGGGTTGGGCGCCGGCGTGCCGCACACCTCGAACTCGGCCACCTGGCCGGACGGGGCGCCGGTGTTGCCGGTGAACCGCAACTGCACGTCCGCGGTGGTCGCGGTGACCGGGATGCTCACCACGTTGGTGCCCTGGACGAACTGGTAGGTCGCCGCCGACACCAGACTGGTGTACGAGGACGAGGCCTGGTCGCGACCGAGGACCTGGATGGTCTGGGTACGGGTGCCCCAGGCCGGATCCGGGTTGAGCTTGACGGTGACGCCGGAGATGGAGTGGTTGGCACCCAGCGCGACGGTCAGGTTCTGCGGGTAGCTCGCCGCGCCCTCCCAGTAGGTGGTGAGCTGCCCGTCGTTGGCCTTGTCCGGGGTGAAGCTGAAGGTGGAGCCGCTCGCCGTCATGCTCTTGCCCTGCGCCACGTTGGTGCAGGCGGGCGGGTTGCTGCCGGTCCGGGTGACGGTGTTGCTGTTGCCGGAGAGGTTGCCAGCGGCGTCGCGCGCCCGGACGTGGTAGGACACGGTGGCCGTCGTCGGCTGGGTGTCGTTGAAGGTGGTCACGTTCCCGATGGACTGGAGGAACGCGCCGTTGCGGTAGATGTCGTAGCCGGCGATGCCGCTGCCACCCGCGTTGTCGGTCGAGGCCACCCAGTTGAGGCTGATGGTGGTGCCCGTCTGGGTGTACGAGAGGTTGCCGGGGACGCTCGGCGCTGTGGTGTCCGGGGTGGTGCCGCCGCTGCCGTACACCTCCAGCTCGGAGAGCTGCCCGGCCGGCCAGGCGCTGTTGGCGGTGATGGTGATCCGCACGTAGCGGGTGGAGGTCTGACCGAAGTTGATGGTGACCGTGCTGCCGCTAGCCGGGTTGAACGTGTATGTCTGGGACCCGACCAGGTCGGTGAACGACGAACCGTTGACGCTGCCCTGCACGCTCAACGTCTGCGTCCGGGTGCCCCAACCGGAGGTCGGCAGCTTCAGTACGACCTGGTTGACGCTCTGCGATGAGCCGAGATCGACCTGGACCCACTCCGGGAAGGAGTTGTTGACGCTCTCCCAGTAGCTGCCCGCGTTGCCGTCGACGACCTTCGACGAGTCGTAGACGTCGGCGTGGCCGTTCTCCTGGGTGGGCCGGCCCTGCGCGAGGTTGGTGGCCGCCGCGGCGAAGCCAGCGCTCGGCGCGGCCGCCGTGTCGGCGGGGCGGGCGGCACTGGCGGGGTTCGCGAGGGCGGTGGCCCCTGCCGTGACGATCAGCGTGGTCGCGGCTGTCGCCGCCACCATCCTGAACAGATTCGTTCGTCTCATCACTGTCCTTGTCGTCGGGGGGGGCGGCTGCCGCGGCGGCTTGACCACGGGAGGTGGGGGTGCGGCGGTGGGACGACCATCAACGGGCCCCTCCAGGGGACCCGTTGAATCTTCCGAGCGCATGCGCTAAATCGTGCACGTCTTTGTCAAGATCTTGCGCTACTTTGACCAAAGGTTACTGACGTGCTACGGGAGCGTCAACACTTCGACCACCGTGACTATTTATGGGCATGCGCGTCCTGCGGGCCGTCGCACGCTTCGCTGTGGCGGGCGCCCGTCGGCACAACAGTGATGCCGGCGAGTCGTCAGAACGACTCACCGGCATCAGGGTTCGTAACGCGTTGGGCTCACCGCACGGGCACGGAGGTGCCCGGGTGTTCAGGCGGTCGCCGCCGCTCGGACTAAGGTCTCCAACTCCTCACCGCCGTACCACTCGGTGCGCCGGCCCACGTGCTCCATGCCGAGTCGCCGGCAGACCGCCATCGACGGCTCGTTGCCCGGCGACACGACCGCATAGATCTCCGAGGTGCCGGCGGCGAACTCCCGCGCCATGAGGGCACGTGCCGCCTCGGTGGCGTAGCCGTGACCCCTCGAGTCCGGATGCAGGTGCCAGCCCGTCTCGATGTCCTCGGTGAGCTGCGTCTCCGGGTTTCCCGGCAGCCGCTTGAGCAACACTGTGCCCGCCACCAGCCCGGTCTCGCGTACCTCCATCGCCCAGGTGCCGTACCGGCCTCCGTCGGCGGCGTGCCGGTCCTGCCAGATGCGCAGCCGATCGATGGCCTCGCTCGGGTCGGTCAGCGGCAGACCCGGTGCCGCACCCAGCCAGCGGGTGATCTCGGGGCGGGAGTAGATGTCGTAGATCCGGGCCAGATCAGCCGGATCGTCGGTCCAATCGCGCAGGATGAGGCGTTCGGTGGTGACAACAGTCATGACCCGCGATCTTAAGGAGTGGCGGTCCCGACGACAGGGAAAGGCATCATGATGGGCAGCGGATGGCAGCAGGCGAAGCGGATCACCCGGGCCGCGTTCCGCCCGCTACGTGGGCGGGACCTGTCACTGCACGCCGCCGCGATCACCTTCTACGGCGCGATCGCCGTGGTGCCGGTCGCCCTGTTGGCGATCTGGCTCACCTCCCTGGTCGCCGGAGCCGACCGGGTACGCCGGCTCACCTCGTACGCCGTGGAAGCCCTGCCCACCGCGATCGGCGCACCCCGCGCGGTGGACGCGTTGGTCAACGCCGGGGTGGAGTTGACCCCGCTGCTGGCTCTGGCCTCGCTGCTGCCCGCGTCCCTGTACGGCGAGGGGCTGCGCCGGGCGTTCGTCTCGGTGGCGGCACCCCGTTCCGACGAGCACCTGGTCGGCTGGCGGGGTCGGATCCTCCTGCTGCCGCTGCTCGCGCCAGCCCCCGCGCTGCTGCTGTCGATCCTGCTGGCACTCCCGCTCACCACCCGTCTCGTCCGTCAGGGTGGCTGGGTCGGCGCGCTGGGCGTGGTGCTGTCGTTCCTGGCGGTCTGGCTGGTGCTCACGCCGGTGCTGGTGTGGGTGTTTCGGGTCGTCGGGTCGGCCTCCCCGGACTGGCTCTCCACGCTCGGGATCGGTTCGTTCACCGCGGCGAACCTCTCCGGCTTCCTGCACGGCTTCGTGCTCTTCGCCTCGCTCCCCCTGGACCTGGGAGTGCCGTTCGGTGGCTTCGACGAGATCGGCGCCGGTGTGGCCGTGCTCCTGTGGCTCTACATGTTCCACGTGATCGTCCTGGCCGGTTACTCCGCCACCCTGACCCTCTCCCGCTGGCGCGCCCAGCGCACCGGCGCCACGGACTAGGCTGCGGCGGCATGAGCAGTGAGATTCCGGCCCGCGCCGACGTCGTGATCGTCGGTGCCGGGCACAACGGCCTGGTCTCCGCAGTCCTGCTGGCCCGCGCCGGTCTGGACGTCCTGGTGCTGGAGGCGGCCGACGTGATCGGCGGCGCGACCCGCACCGAGAACCCGTTCCCGAAGGTGCCAGGGCTGCGGCACTCCACCGGCTCGTACCTGCTCGGGTTGGTGCCCCCGGAGCTGCTCGCCACGCTCGACGTCCGGATCCCGGTGCTGCGCCGCGACCCGCACTACTTCCTGCCCACGCCGGGTGGCCTCGGCTCGCCGTACCTGCTCTTCGGAAGCGATACCGCAGCCACCCGGGCGCAGCTCGCGGAGTTCTTCTCTCCCGCCGACGTGGCCGCCGACGACGCCATGCAGGCCGAGCTGGCCGCGCTGCGCGAGGATCTCGCCCCGGTCTGGCTGGCCGAGCCACTGAGCGTCCAGGAGACCGCCGAGCGGCACGTGCGACCGGCGCTGCGGCAGGTCTTCGTCGACCTCGTGCAGGGCTCGGTGGCCGACTACCTGGCCCGGTTCGAGTTCCGCTCCGAGCTGCTGGTCAGCATGTACGCGGTCACCGACGGGCTGTCCGGCCTCAACGCCGGCCCGGACGACCCCGGCACGGGCCACAACTTCCTCGTGCACAACATGTGCCGGCTGCCCGGCTCCGGCGGCACCTGGATGATCGCCGAGGGCGGGATGGGCACCGTCTCACGGACGTTCGCCGAGGCCGCCCGCGCCGCCGGGGCGACAATCCTGACCGGTACGCCGGTGAGTGCGGTGACCCTCGACGGCGGCGCGGCCAGCGGAGTGGTGCTGGCCGACGGCCGACAGGTCGCCGCCAAGGTGGTGCTCGGCGCGTGTGACCCGTACCGGTTGATGGACCTGCTACCCGACGGCGCGCTCCCGGCGCCGCTCGGCGACCGGATGACGGCGGTCCGCCGCCCCGGCACCACCCTCAAGCTCAACCTGGCGCTCACCGGGCTGCCCCGGTTCTCCTGCCTGCCGGCCGACACGCCGAGCCCGTTCGGCTCGACCATCCACCTGCTGCCCGGCTCCGCGTCGCTGGTCGGCGGGGACGACACGTCGCCGATGACCGCGCTGCGCTCGATGTGGGCGGACGTGCAGTCCGGGCGACTGCCGGCGGAGCCGACCATCGAGTGGTACCTGCACACCACCGTCGACCCGTCGCTCTCCGACGCCGCCGGACACCACTCGTCGGCGCTCTTCGTCCAGTCGGTCCCCTACGAGCTGGCCGGCACCACCTGGGACGCGGCACTGCCCGGCTACGTCGACCGGCTCATCGGGATCGTCGAGCGGTACGCCCCCGGCACCGGTGACCTGATCGCCGACGCGGTGCCGCTCCCCCCGCCCGGCATCGAGAAGCACTTCGGCATCACCGGCGGGCACATCCACCACGTCGACAACACGGTCTCGTTCACCGACCGGATGCCCTACGCCACCGGCATCGACGGCGTGTACGCCGGCAGCGCCGGCTGCCACCCGGCCGGCAGCGTCATCGGCGCGGCAGGCCACAACGCCGCCCGCCGAATCCTCACGGACCTGTCGGTCTGACCCCGGCCTACCGCAGAAGTGCGTTGATCATGAAATTATTGCCTGCCGTGGCGGCGTGTCGGGGCAATAACTTCATGATCAACGAGGCGGGTCAGATCACCGCTTCGCCTGCGGGGGCCGGAGTTTCCGCGTCCACCCGGTGGGCTCTCACCTTGTGGCCGACGCTCGTGAGGCAACGGCCGCTGGGCAGGTCGAAGCGCCAACCGTGCAGCTGGCAGGTGAGCTGGTCACCGTCGACGATGCCGAACCGGGTCAGGTCCGCCTTCAGGTGCGGGCAGCGCCGCTGCACCACCCAGTCGCCCAGGGTGATGTCCTCGGCGTCGGTGCTGCGCTCGTGCTCGTCGTACCAGCCCTCGGCGTACTGGAGACGCTCCTCGGAGAGGCACTTGAAGAACGCGTAGACGAACTCGTTGTACTGGCCGATCCGGGCCGCCGAGAAGCGGCAGGACAGGAAGAGCGAGTTGACCCAGTCCACCTCGTCGATGAAGAGCAGGTGCTCGATCAGCGACCGCTCGGTGCGGAACCGGTAGCGGACCTTCTCGTCGGCGTACGGCCGGACCTCCTTGCCCGGGAAGTCCACCACGATCGATTCGACGCTCTCGCCGTCGTAGCCGACCAGGTCGAAGCGGACCGGGCCACCCACGCCCTTGGCGAGGTAGATCGACTCGTCCAGCAGCGGCTCGATGCGGCGCTTCATCTCGCCGAGGACGTCCACCTCGGGGTGCCGCCACGACGCCTTCTCGGCCTCGATGACCGGGCGCTTACGCTCCCGCATCTCCTCCAGGTGGGCGACCTTGTTCGCGAAGAACTCCTCCACCGGCACCGGGTGGGTGGTGCTCGCGCCCTCGGTGGTGACCTCGGCGACGCTGCCCGGCAGCAGCACGATGCCGTTGGTGCCGCCGACCTTGGCGTACTCCGCCAGGAAGACGGACTGGTCGGGGAAGATGTTGCCCTCGTCGCCGTGGATGTCGTTGAACTGCCACAGCTCGTCGTCGAGGAAGCACGGCGGGCCGGCGATCGGGAAGACGTGGTCGGCCTTCAGGTCGTCGATGTAGCGCCACGTCCGGTCGAACTGCCGATCACGCTTCTGCTTGCCGAACGCGGTCTTCGCCGCCTGCGGCAGCTCGTAGACCATCGGGTACCAGATCGCGCCGGAGAACTGGAGCAGATGCGCGTGCACGTGCCCCAGCTCGGCGAAGACGCTCAGGTCGGTGGGGCGGGCGTCGTTCTGGTTGAGCAGCCGCACCCCGTCGTACTCGACCCAGAGCGACGAGTCGCCGATCGGTCCGTCGGTCGGGCTGGTCAGCGCCTGGATCATGATCTTGAGGCCGCCGGGCAGCTCCACGACCTGCTCGTTGGGCGCCCTCAGGAACTTGGTGAAGCCCAGCGCCCGGAACTCGTCCTCCATCTCCGAGGTGGGGAACTCGGGGAGCAGGACCGTGGCGTCCTTGGAGATGAAGTCCCGCAGGTGCTTGGCGTCGAAGTGGTCCCGGTGCAGGTGGGACACGTACAGGTAGTCGACCTGGCCCAGAGTCTCCCAGTCGAGCAGGGAATTGTCCGGGAACGGGAACCACGAGGCGAAATAGGCCGGGTTGACCCACGGGTCGCACAGAATGCTGCCCGCGGCCGTGTCGATCCGCATGCTGGCGTGCCCGGTTCCGGTCACTCGCACCGCACAGTCCCCCTCAAACAGACAATCAGGTGTACGCCAAACGCTACCGGAGGGAGTCTGACCGCCGCCCCGCGACGCCGGTAGTGCCGTTCGGCCCCGGGTGGGCAGGGCCTGACGGCCGGGAAACCCCCACCCCGCCGCGCCGAGCAGGAGGCGTGCCAGACTAACCAAAGATCCGATCGCGAGGGAAGGACCGACAGTGGCAGGAAGCGAGCCGGTAACGTCGCCAGACCAGCACAAGCCCGGGCACCGCAAGGCCGGGCAGATCGGCGCCGTGCTGTCCGCACTGGCGCTGCTGGCGATGATCTGCGGCAACCACGAGGGCAGGGTCGAGGACCTCTGGCTGATCGGCCTGGCCGCGCTGCTGCTGATCATCGTGATCGGCGACATCGTGCTTCGGCGCAACGGTCTGCGCTCCTGACCCGACCGACCGCCGGACGACCGGCCGACGACGCCGAGGGCCCGCCCCCACCCGGGGGACGGGCCCTCGTCCGTACGCGTCGGGGTCAGCGCCCGAAGAGAATGTCCTGCACGTCCTTGAGCGCTGCGTCGACCTCAGCCTCGAAGTAGCCGCCGGGCACCAGCCCGAACCGGAGCGTGTCCAGGTCCTTCGGGTCGACCGGCATCGGGTTGCGGCGCTGCATGCCGCCGAGCAGGGTCTCAAAGAACCGGTCCACCTGGTCCGGGTCGTAACCGCTGCCGAACCGGCGCACCTGGAAGCTGCGGCGGATCTGGTCGACCCGGTACAGATCGCTGCCGGGCGGGCCGGCCATCGGCGGACCACCCATCGGCGGACCGCCCATCGGGGGGCCGGCCACGGCGGGCGGGCCGGCCATCGGCGGGCCACCGATGCCCTGCTGAGGCAGCTGCGGCGGACCGGCAGGGCCCCGGCGCATGTCGCGCAGGTCCCGCTCCGGCATCCGGATCTCGGCGGTCATGTCGGCCCGACCGTGTCGCCCGGCCTCGAAGCCGTCGAAGCGCGGCTCCTCCGGCGGATAGCCGCCGGGCGAGCGCTGGTCGTCCGGGCCGTACCCACCCGGTGAGCGCTGGTCGTCCTGGCCGTAACCGCCGGGCGAGCGCTGGTCGTCCTGGCCGTAACCCGAGGGGCCGGCGGGGAGGCCGCGCGGCGGAACGCCGTGGCCACCCATCGGACCGGGGCCCATCGGGCCGCCGGGGCCCATCGGGCCAGGACCGGCCGGGCCGCGCGGCGCGTCGTAACCGCCGCGGGGGGCGTCGTACCCACCGGCGAAGGCACCGGTCGGCTCGTCGTAGCGGCCGTAGCGGTCGGGCGGGCCGGCCTGCGCGGGCATCGGACGGGGCGGCATCGGCTGCGGAACCATGCCCCGCTCATCGCGCATCGGCGGCCCCATCCGGTCCGGTGGGCCCATCCGGTCACCCATTCGGGGGTCGCCACCGCGCCCGGCGCTGTTGCGCTCCTCCAGCTCGGCCAGCTGCCGCTCCACCCGGTCCAGGTGCAGGTCGACCTGCCACTCGTCGTAGCCGTTGAACCGGACCCGGAAGACGACGTCGTGGACCTCCTGGGAGGCCACCGGCGCGCCGACCTGTCGGCCGTCGAGTGTCGCCTCGACCCGGTCGAGGAAGGCATCCACCTCGTCGACCTTGTATCCCCGGCGGAGCGCCTTGCGCCGGAAACGCTGACCCTGACTCGCCACTATGTCTCCTGGTCTCGTTCGCCACGCCCGGTCACGCCGGTGCCTCTCCGGCGCGGTCGGTGAAGGTGTCGTTGTCCTCGGCGGCGGCGAGCTGACCACACGCGCCGTCGATCTCGCGACCTCGGGTGTCCCGTACGGTGGTGGACACCCCGGCATCGCGCAACCGCCGGACGAACTCCCGCTCAACCGGCTTCGGGCTCGCGTCCCAGCGGCTGCCCGGCGTCGGATTGAGTGGAATGAGGTTCACGTGGGTCAACTTGCCGGCCAGCAGCCGCCCGAGGAGGTCGGCTCGCCACGGCTGGTCGTTCACGTCCTTGATCATCGCGTACTCGATCGACACGCGACGGCCCGTCCGGGCGGCGTAGTCCCACGCTGCGTCCAGCACCTCGGCTACCTTCCAGCGCTGGTTCACCGGCACGAGTTCGTCGCGCAGATCATCATCGGGCGCGTGCAACGACAGCGCAAGGGTCACTGAGAGGTCTTCGCTGGCCAGTCGGCGGATGGCCGGAACCAGGCCGACCGTGGAAACGGTGATGTGCCGCTGGGACAGGCCGAGCCCCTCCGGAGCAGGGCTGACCAGGCGACGGATCGCACCGATCACCCGGTTGTAGTTGGCCAACGGCTCGCCCATGCCCATGAACACGACACGCGACAGCCGCGGCGGGGAGCCGACCACCGCGCCGGAGGCCGCCACGCCGGCCATGTACACGGCCTGGTCGACGATCTCGGCGGTGGACAGGTTGCGGGTCAGCCCGGCCTGGCCGGTCGCGCAGAACGGGCAGGCCATCCCGCAGCCCGCCTGGCTGGAGATGCAGACGGTCACCCGGTCCGGATAGCCCATCAGCACGCTCTCCACCAGAGCGCCGTCGTGCAGCCGCCAGAGCGCCTTACGGGTCGCGCCGTCGTCACACGCCAGCTCGCGCACCGGGGTGAGCAGGGTGGGCATGAGCTGCTCGGACAGCCGCTCCCGGGTCGCCGCGGGCAGATCGGTCATGGCCTGCGGGTCGCGGACCAGCCGCCCGAAGTAGTGATTCGAGACCTGCTTGGCGCGGAACGCGGGCTCACCCAACTCGGTGACCAGCGCCTGGCGGCCGGCCAGGTCCAGGTCGGCGAGGTGCTTCGGTGGCATGGAGGCTCGGCGCGCGGCGGTGGCGTCCGAGATGGCGGGGATCAACGGCAGGCTCGTCATGGCTGGTCTAGTGTGTCACGCCGTCGGCGGCAGGTGCCGGTGCGGAGGTGTCGAACGGGCGGCGACCGCCGCAGCCAGATGACCGGAACGCCGTGATCATGCCTCAGTTCACCACCGGCACGAAGACGGCCAGCAGCAGGTAGGCCGTCGGAACCGCGAACAGGATCGAGTCCAGCCGGTCCATCAGACCGCCATGGCCGGGCAGCAGGTTGCTCATGTCCTTCACGCCGAGATCCCTCTTGATCATCGACTCGGCCAGGTCGCCGAGGACCGCCGCGCAGGAGACGGCCACCCCGAACACCGCACCCCACCAGGGGGCCACCTCGAACATCAGCCACAACAGCAGCGCACTGCCCAGGGCCGCCGCCGTGACCGAGCCGGCGAAGCCCTCCCAGGACTTCTTCGGGCTGATCGACGGGGCCATCGGGTGTCGCCCGAAGGAGACGCCGGCCGCGTACCCACCGGTGTCGGAGAGGACCACCGCGATCAGCGTGGCCAGGATGCGCAGCGGGCCGTCGTCGGGGGCCGCCGCGAGCAACGCCGCGAACCCGGCGAGGAACGGCACGTAGACCGCGATCAGGGTGGCGGCGGTGAGATCCCGCTGGAAGCCGGCCGGCCCGTCACCCAGCCGCCAGATCATGGTGCCCAGCACGGTGACCAGCAGCCCCAGACTGAGCGCGTCCGGGCCGGCGAACCAGGCCAGGCCCACGGTCAGCACGCCACCGGCGATCAACGGCACCAACGGCGGGTGCGCGCCGCTGCGTCGGACCGCCCGGGCCATCTCCCACATGCCGACGGCGACGGCACCGGCGAGCACCAGTAGGAACGCCAACGGGTAGACCACCAGCGGCACCACGATCAACGCGCCGAGGCCGAGCCCCACGCCGATCGCCGCCGGGAGGTTACGGCCGGCACGCCCGGTGCCCAGCTGCTGGGTGGCCGGTCGATCGACACTGGCCCGGCGTCGGCCCTTCGTCCGCCGACCGGACGGCGGCTCCGGCTCGATCACCGGCTCCGGGTCCGGTGCGATCTCGGCCCCGATGGGCGCGAGCTGCGCGGTCGGGTAACCGGCGTCGTCGTCGTAGCGGACCGGTCCGTCGAACGGCGGGCCGTCGTAACGGCCGGGCTCGTCGTCCTCGCGAGGGTCGCGGTCGTCGAAACGGTCCCGGTCGTCCGGGCGGACGGTCCGGCCGCGCTCGTCGTACGGGTTCGGGTCCGCGTACGGCCGGGTGTGCGGGTCGGCGTACAGCTCAGGGCCGGCCGTGGGACGGCGGCTCCACTGGCCGGCCTCCAGGTCCTGCTCGGGCCACGGCAGTGCCACCGGGCGCTCGGCGCGGTCCCAGCCGCGAGGCTCGCTGCCGTAGGGGTCGGGGTGGGACATCACGCACCGCGACGAGGCGCGAGAACCACCACATGACGCAAGACCACAAGCATCCCCTACACGCGCGATGTTCCTCCGATTGACCGCCCCGACGGTCGGTCGACTCCCGGTGTTCACCGCCCGGTGGCCGGGAATCCTGCCGAGCCTACTGCACCCGCCGGATCGGCACGGCGGACGAGGCACGGCGATCGACATCGCCCCTGGCCGGCGGCCCGTCGCCGAGCGATACCCGCCCATCCGGTACGCAGACCGCAGTCATGATCCGACTCGTCTCCCGCACGATCCGGGAAGAGCCTCAGGACCGTCCGGCTTCCCCGCTCACGTACGACACGAGGCCCGGCCCCGGTGGGGGTCGGGCCTCGGCGCATCTCACCCGAGCGACGGGCGGACGGTCACACCTCGAGCAGTTCGGTTTCCTTGTGCTTGACCAGGTCGTCGATGCTGGCGACGTAGCGCTGGGTCAGGTCGTCGAGTTCCTTCTCGGCGCGGCGACCGTCGTCCTCGCCGGCCTCACCGTCCTTGACGATCCGGTCCAGCTCTTCCTTGCCACGGCGGCGGACGTTGCGGATCGCCACCTTGGCCTCCTCGCCCTTGTGCCGGGCCACCTTGATCATGTCGCGGCGGCGCTCCTCGGTCATCTGCGGGAGCAGGATGCGCAACTGGTTGCCCTCGTTGTTCGGGTTCACCCCGAGGTCCGAGTCGCGGATCGCCTTCTCCATCGCATTGATCTGCGAGTTGTCGTACGGCTTGATGATGGCCATCCGCGGCTCGGGCACCGCGATGGACGCCATCTGGGTCAGCGGCGTGGGCGTGCCGTAGTAGTCGATGATGACCTTGGAGAACATGGCGGCGTTGGCGCGACCGGTACGGATGGCGCCGAACTCCTCCTTGGCGTGCTCAACCGCACGCTCCATCTTTTCCTCGGCCTCGAGGAGGGTGTCGTCGATCACCGCTCTCCTCGCCTCCTTCTGTGCTCGTGGTGGGCTCTGCTGAAAGTCGTCAGGACCGCCGCTGCCATCGCCGTCGGCGGGACTCAGGCGGTGATCAGGGTGCCGATCTTGTCGCCACCCACAGCGCGGATGATGGTGTCGTCACCCTGCGCGCCGAAGACCAGCATCGGCAGGCCGTTCTCCATGCAGAGGCTGAACGCCGCCGCGTCGGCCACCCGCAGGTTGCGGCGCAGCGCCTCGGAGAAGGTGATCGAGTCGAGCTTGCTGGCGGTGGGGTCGATCCGCGGGTCGGCGGTGTAGACGCCGTCCACGCCGTTCTTGCTCATCAGCACCACGTCGGCCCGGATCTCCAGCGCCCGCTGGGCTGCCACCGTGTCGGTGGAGAAGTACGGCATCCCGGCGCCGGCGCCGAAGATGACCACACGGCCCTTCTCCAGGTGCCGGATCGCCCGCAGGGGGATGTACGGCTCGGCGACCTGAGCCATCGTGATGGCGCTCTGCACCCGCGTCTCGATGCCTTCCTTCTCCAGGAAGTCCTGCAACGCGAGGCAGTTCATCACGGTGCCGAGCATGCCCATGTAGTCGGCGCGGGCCCGGTCCATCCCGCGCTTCTGCAGCTCCGCGCCGCGGAAGAAGTTGCCGCCGCCGACCACCACGGAGACCTGCACGCCGCGACGGACCACGGTGGCGATCTGCCGGGCGATGGCCTGGACGACGTCCGGGTCGACGCCGATCGCGCCGCCGCCGAACACCTCACCGGAGAGCTTCAGCACCACCCGGCGGGCGCGTCCCGGCGGCGGTGCCGTCGGATCGTCCACCGCCAGCGTCCGGTCACTCACAACCTGCGTCATCCGCCCCGCCCTTCCCCACGCGCACGCCCCGTGCGGCGCGTACCGCGAACCTGCCGCTGCCGACCCTATGTGACAAGGAGGCCGCGGTGCCTGTCACGTACACCGGCGGCCTCCTCGTCGACGTCTTCTGCCCACGGGCGCCCACGGCGCCCGGTGACGGCTCAGGCCTGGCCGACCTCGAACCGCACGAAGCGGGTGACCTCGATGCCAGCCTCGGCCAGCAACTGCTTCACCGACTTCTTGTTGTCAGCGACGGACGACTGCTCGATCAGGACGTAGTCCTTGAAGAACGAGTTCACCCGACCTTCGATGATCTTCGGCAGGGCCGCCTCGGGCTTGTTCTCCTCGCGGGCGGTCTGCTCGGCGATGCGCCGCTCGGACTCGACGACCTCAGCCGGAACCTCGTCCCGGGTCAGGTACTTCGGCCGCATCGCGGCGATCTGCATGGCCACACCACGGGCGTCGGCGTCGCCCGCCTCGTCGGTCTTACCGGTGTACGACACCAGCACACCAACGGCCGGCGGCAGGTCCTGGGCCTTGCGGTGCAGGTAGACGGCGGTGGTGCCCTCGACCCGGGCGAACCGGTTGAGCACCAGCTTCTCGCCGATCTTGGCCGACTGCTCCTGGATCAGGTCCGCGACGACCTTGCCGTCGAGCTCGGTGGCGAGCAGCTCCTCGGCGGTGTTCACGCCGGCGCGCTCGCCGTGCTCGACCAGCTGCTGGGCCAGCGCGATGAACGACTCGGTCTTGGCGACGAAGTCGGTCTCGCAGTTGAGCTCGAGCAGCGCCTTGCCGGAGTGGGCGACCAGGCCGTTGGCGGCCGTACGACCGGCCCGCTTGCCGACGTCCTTGGCGCCCTTGACGCGCAGGATCTCGATGGCCTTGTCGAAGTCGCCCTCGGCCTCGGTCAGCGCCTTCTTGCTGTCCATCATGCCGGCGCCGGTGAGGTCGCGGAGCTTCTTGACGTCCGCGGCGGTGATTTGGGACATGGCTCTCTCTTCGGTGTTGAGACGGCGTGTGGATGGTCAGAGGTGACGGTTACCCGGATCCGGGCGGATCGTGCCCGGCGTACCGTCGCTGCCCGCCGTTCGCGAAAACGGACGGCGGGCAGCGACGGTGCGATCACTCCGCGGTGGCGGCCGCCGGCTGCTCGGTGGCGGCCTGCGCCGGCTGCTCCGGGGTGGCGGCGGGCTGCTCGGCGGCGGCAGCGGCGGGCTGCTCGGCCGGGGCGGCCGGGGCGGCCGACTCGTCGGCCTTCTTCGGCTCCAGCAGCTCGCGCTCCCACTCGGTCAGCGGCTCGTCGCTCGCGACACCCTCGGGCTTCTCGTCGTTGCCCCGGCGACGGCCGGAACGTGCGATCAGACCATCCGCGACGGCGGCGGCGACGACCTTGGTCAGCAGCTCCGCCGAGCGGATCGCGTCGTCGTTGCCCGGGATCGGGAAGTCGACCTCGTCCGGGTCACAGTTGGTGTCCAGCACCGCGATCACCGGGATGCCCAGCTTGCGGGCCTCGTCGACGGCGATGTGCTCCTTCTTGGTGTCGACGATCCAGACCGCGGCGGGAAGCTTCTGCATGTCCCGCAGACCACCGAGGGTGCGGGTCAGCTTGATCTTCTCGCGGGAGAGCTGCAGGGTCTCCTTCTTGGTGTAACCGGCGGCGGTGCCGCTGAGGTCACCCAGACCCTCCAGCTCCTTCATCCGCTGGAGCCGCTTGTACACCGTCTGGAAGTTGGTCAGCATGCCACCGAGCCAGCGGTGGTTGACGTACGGCTGGCCGACCCGGGTCGCCTGCTCGGCAATCGCCTCCTGGGCCTGCTTCTTGGTGCCGACGAACAGGATGCTGCCACCCTCGGCGACGGTCCCACGCACGAACTCGTACGCCTTCTCGATGTACTCGAGGGTCTGGCGCAGGTCGATGATGTAGATGCCGTTGCGCTCGGTCATGATGAAGCGCTTCATCTTCGGGTTCCAGCGCCGGGTCTGGTGCCCGAAGTGGACACCGCTCTCCAGCAGCTGGCGCATGGTCACGACGGCCATGGTTGGGGTACTCCTCAAGATCCCTGGTTGTCACGCCCGGCCGGTGGCCGGGCGTCCTGGCGCCTGGTCGCCGACCCATGGTGGACCCGATCAAGATCGGGACCAGGGAGGCCGTCGCTCCACGACGATTCGTGAAGAGGGCGCGCGAGGTCGACCGCACGAGGCGGTCGCCAGTTGGCCAGTGTACGCCCCTCGCCCGTTCAGCCGCCCCGGGGTGCGAAGTGCGCGGGATGCGCGGCGGGCGCACGGCCGGGCGGCGCGTTCGGCGATGATCGACTCGGTTTCCTGGAAACCGCGGCTTCGCGCCCACCCGGACACCGCGACTTCCTGAAAGCCGAGTCGATCAAGACGCGGCAGGCAGCGCCACGGACAGCGGGCGGCGCGACGGGTCAGCCGACAGCGAGCGCGGCCGCGAGGAAGAGCACCAGCCCGACCGTCAGGTAGGCCGTGGGCGGGCGGAGCCACCCCCGACCACCGTCGGAGAGCGCCAGACCGCCGGTCCGGAGTCCGTAGAGCCCGGTCGCGAAGATCGGCAGCCCGGCGACCAGGGCGATACCCGCCACCACGTTCCCGGCGTCCACCGGGTCGCCGGTCACGCCCGCCAGCAGCACCCGCAGCGCGGGGACTTCGAAGATCAACACCAGCAGAGCGAAGAGTACGGCCAGCACCGGCCGGCGGGTCCGGTAGACGCCGTCAGCCACCGGGGGGTACGTCGACGGCTCCGTCGCGGGCAGGTCCGGGCGGGGACCGATCCCCGGCATCGGGCCGGTCGGCATCTCCAGCGGGTGTGGCGTGTCACCGCCCCGGCTCGGCTCGATGATCGGGTAGCCAGCCAGCGGGGCGGGACGCACCTGGTCGGCGAGCACGGCAGCGGACGTGTCGGACGCCGGCAGGGCGTCCCGGGTGGCCTCCGGCAGGCCGGTGGTCAGCGGTGAACCAAGCCCGGTCGACTCACGGGCGGCCCGTCGACCGGGCAGCTCACCGGAGACCTCCGATGGGTCCCGGTCAGCCCTCCGCGAGCGCGTCGCCCGGTAACCGTCCGCTTCCGATCGTGCATCGCTCAACGGGTCAACCGCACCGAAGCGTCCCGAGTCGGGCTCACCCGCGCCGAACCGACCGGGCTGGGCCTCCACGGCACCGAAGCGGCCCGAGTCCGGTTCGGGGGCGCCGAAACGGCCCGCGTCCACCGCGCTCAGCCGACCCGAGTCCGACTCAGGCGTACCGAAACGGCCGCTCGCATCGACGGCTCCGAAGCGACCGGAGTCCGGCTCCCGGCGGCGGCCGACGCCGGTGTCCTCGACGGAGCGGCTCTCGTCGGGGCCGCGCTGCTCGGGAACCTCAGTGTCCCGGTACCGCGATTCGCCAGTGCCGCGCCACTCCGACTCGCCGTAACCGCGACCCCGCTCATCGGGGTACCAGCGCGACTCCTGATCTTCCGGAAAGCTCCGTCGTCCGTCCACGTCAGGCACCGTATGCGACCGGCAGCCCGCGCGCCATCCGGCCCCAGCTCAGCGACACCGCAGGCACAACCTGTCCAGGATGTCGTCGTAGCACATCCGGGCATGATCGTCCGGTTGTCCACAGGACGCCCGTCGTCCACACCTGGGCCGTCACCGGGGTCGCGAAACGCGCCCTCTGGCGGGCACCGTGCCGGCCATGACGAATCGGAACCAGGCGGTCGGCGCGTACGGCGAGCGGTGTGCCGCCCGGCACCTGACCGAGGCAGGGCTGCGCCCGATCGCCCGAAACTGGCGCTGCGCGGCCGGGGAGATCGACATCATCGCCTGGGACGGGCCGGTGCTCGCCTTCTGCGAGGTGAAGACCCGCCGGGGCGACAACTTCGGCACCCCGGCCGAGGCAGTCGTTCCGGCCAAGGCCCGCCGGCTGCGAGGGCTCGCCGCCCGTTGGCTGACCGAGACCGGCACGACCGCCGAGGAGGTGCGTTTCGACGTGCTGTCGGTACGGCTGCCCGACGCCGGCCCGGCTCAGGTCGACCACCTCAAGGGCGCGTTCTGACATGCGCGCTCTCAAGGATCGGTGACGGCGCCATGAGCTACGCCAAGGTGCTCTCTGTGGGCCTGGTCGGGGTGACCGGTCACCTGGTCGAGGTGGAGGCCGACCTGTCCGCCGGCCTGCCGGCGGTGGTGATCTCCGGGTTACCTGACACCGCCCTGCACGAGGCCCGCGACCGCGTCCGCGCCGCCGTGGTCAACTCCGGCCAGCGGTGGCCCAACCGGCGGATCACCCTCAACCTGCTGCCCGCCACGCTGCCGAAGTTCGGCTCGGCCTTCGATCTCGCCATCGCCGCGGCGCTACTCGGCGGCTCCGGTGAACTGCCGCTGCTCCCCCTGGAGGGGGTCGTGGTCCTCGGCGAGTTGGGGCTCGACGGGACGGTCCGACCGGTGCGCGGCGTGCTCCCGATGGTCGCCGCCGCGGCCCAGGCCGGCGTCGGGCGGGTGATCGTGCCGGTCGGCAACGCCGCCGAGGCCGCGGTCATCCCGGGGGTACGGGTGCGAGCGGTGGACAACCTGCACCGGCTGGTCGCCTTCGTTCGCGACGGCACTCCGCTGATCGAGCCTCCGACGGCCGTCCCGGCACCGCTGGACGACGGACCGGATCTCGCCGATGTCGCCGGGCAGCAGCTGGGCCGACGCGCGTTGGAGGTCGCCGCCGCCGGCGGGCACCACGTGGCCCTGCTCGGCCCTCCGGGTGCCGGCAAGACGATGCTGGCCGAACGGCTGCCGTCGATCCTGCCCGAGCTGGACGACGACGCGGCGCTGGAGGTCACGGCGCTGCACTCGATTGCCGGGCTGCTGCCGCCGGGCGGCCGGTTGCTGCGTCGCCCGCCGTTCCAGGCGCCGCACCACACCGCGACCGTGCCGTCGCTGGTCGGTGGAGGCTCGGGACTGGCCCGGCCTGGCGCGGTGTCGTTGGCACACCGCGGGGTGCTGTTCCTGGACGAGGCCCCCGAGTTCAGCAAGGGCGCGTTGGAGGCCCTGCGCCAACCACTGGAAAACGGTCGCATCCAGCTGAGTCGCAGCGGGGGCGGCACCGTGTACCCGGCCCGGACCCAACTGGTGCTTGCCGCCAATCCGTGCCCGTGTGCGAAGCCGTCCGGCGACGCGCACTGCGAGTGCACAGCGCTGGTCCGTCGCCGCTACCTGGGCAGGCTCTCCGGGCCGTTGCTCGACCGCATCGACGTGCAGGTTCGGCTGATGCCAGTGCGGGCGGCGGAGTTGCTGGCGCCCGAGGGCGACACCGAGCCGTCGGCGACGGTCGCCGCCCGGGTGGCAACGGCCCGGCAGGCGGCGGCCACCCGCTGGGCCGGTCTCGGCCGGCGGGTGAACGCCGAGGTGGACGGCCCACACCTGCGCCGACCGCCGTGGCGGCTGCCCGCCCGGGTCACCGCCGAACTGCGGGGCCGGCTCGACTCCGGCTCGCTGTCGGCGCGCGGCTTCGACCGGGTCATTCGGATGGCCTGGACCATCGCTGATCTGGACGGCCGGGATCGGCCGGACCTGGACGACGTGCGGGAAGCGATCCAACTCCGGACGGGAGAAGCGACATGAGCGCCGACGACGAACAGCGGCTGGCCCGGGTCGCCCTGACCTGGCTGGCCGAGCCGGGCACCCGCGCGGTGCACCGACTGGTCGAACGGCACGGCCCGGTGGCGACCCTGGACCTGCTGCTCGACGGCGGCAGCCCGGACGGTTGGCTGCACAGCACGGTGGCCGCCCGGACGGCGGCCGGCGACGCCCGGGCGGTGGCGGCCGAGGCGCTGGAGCGCGCGGACCGGCTCGGAGCACGCCTGGTCACGCCGGACGACGAGGAGTGGCCAGCCCAGGTCGCGGTCCTGGCCAACCTGCGCCTGCCGGATGTCACCCGCCGGGTGGACGTGGAGACCGCCCCGCCGCTCTGCTTCTGGGTACGCGGAAGTTGGCCGTTGGGCGAGGCCCTGGATCGTTCGGTGGCCGTGGTCGGGGCGCGGGCGGCCACCGGCTACGGGCAGCACGTCGCGACCGAGTTGGGTTACGGGCTCGCCGAGCGGGACTGGACGGTCGTGTCCGGTGGCGCGTTCGGCATCGACGCCGCCGCCCACCGGGGTGCCCTCAACGCCGGCGGCCTGACCGTCGCGGTGCTCGCCTGTGGGCTGGACCGGCCGTACCCGATGGGCAACGCCGCACTCTTCGACCGGATCGCCGACACCGGGTTGCTGGTCAGCGAGTGGCCGCCCGGCGCCGAACCCCTGCGGCCCCGGTTTCTGATCCGCAACCGGGTGATCGCCGCAGGCACCCGGGGCACCGTCCTGGTGGAGGCGTCGGCACGCAGTGGCGCGACGCAGACCGCGCGGCGAGCCATCCACACCAACCGGGTGGCGATGGTGGTGCCTGGGCCGGTGACCTCGGCGATGTCCGTCGGCGCGCACGAGTTCCTCCGCGAGTTCCCCAAGGCTCGGCTGGTCACCGGGTTGGCGCATGTCCTTGAGGAGGTGGGCCGGATCGGCGCGGACCTGGCTCCGTTGACGCGCGGCCCGCAACGGCCCGCCGACGCGCTCGACGACGACGCGCGGTCGCTGCTGGAGGCGCTGCCGCGGCGAGGCGCGATGGGCGTGGACCGCCTCGCCGCCCGCGCGGGTGTCGACGTGCGGACCGCGTTGCGCAAGTTGTCTCTTCTGGAGGAGTTGTCCATGGTGGTTCGTCGCGACGGCGGTTACGCCCTCATCCCGCGCTCCCGACCGAAGCGCACGACGGCGGCGACGTCCGGGTCGGCCTGAGGGCGTCAGCGCGGGGGCACTGAGATGTCGCTCCTACCGGTACGGTGCCCGGTCATGGGTGCTGTCAAGCCGTGGCACATCACGGTGCTGTGCTGTCTCTTCACGTCCGCCGTGCTCATTGCCGGCCTGGTGGTGGTGCTGATCAGGAGGTCCAACAGGCGATAGTCGAGGCCCGACGAACACCGGCACCGTGGGGCCGGTGACCCTCGTCGCTCGGCCGTAGGCTGGTGCCGTGCCAGCTGCCAGTAAAGGTGCCGGGGCCGATGGACCGGTCCGCAAGCCGACGCGGCCACGATGAGCCGGCCGGACCGGGGCACCCGGGCCATGCACCAGGCACTACCGCCCGAGCTGCGTGACGCCGTCGACGACTTCGCCGAGCACCTGTCCCGGGTGCGTAACCGGTCGGCGCACACCGTCCGCGCGTACGTCACCGATCTCGTCTCGCTGCTCGACCACGCCGTCCGGATGGGCTGCGTCGACCTGGCCGAGCTGGACCTGTCGGTGCTGCGCAGCTGGCTGGCGAAGCAACGCACCACCGGCGCGGCCCGCACCTCGCTGGCCCGCCGGGCCGCATCGGCACGGGCGTTCAGCGCCTGGGCGCACCGGGCCGGGCTGCTCTCCGCCGACGTCGGTGCCGCGCTGGCCAGTCCGAGTGCGCACCGCGAGCTGCCCAGCGTCCTACGCGCCGACCAGGCCGCCGCCCTGGTCGAGGCACCGGCACGGCAGGCACCGCCCGCGGGTTCAGCTCCCACCAACCCGCCGGTGCGGCCGGCGCCGTCCGTGAGCCCAGCTCCCACCGACCCATCTCCCGGGCCGACACCGGGCGCGGCGCAGACGGCCGAGACCGAGGCCGTGCCGCTGCGCGACCGGGTGCTGCTGGAGCTGCTCTACGCCACCGGCGTACGGGTCAGCGAGGCGTGCGGGTTGGACGTCGGGGACGTCGACCACGGCCGACGGGTGATCCGCGTGTTCGGCAAGGGCGGACGGGAGCGCGCGGTGCCGTACGGGGTGCCCGCACAGCGGGCGTTGGATGAATGGCTGCGCCGGGGCCGACCGGCGTTGGTGGGCGCGCGTTCCGGGGACGCGCTGCTGTTGGGTGCCAGGGGTGGCCGACTCAACCCGACGACGGCCCGTCAGATCGTCGGTGCGTACGCCGAGGCCGCCGGCCTGCCCCGGACGAGCCCGCACGGTCTGCGCCACTCGGCGGCCACCCACCTCCTGGAGGGCGGCGCGGACCTGCGGGCCGTGCAGGAGCTGCTCGGCCACGCGTCGTTGGCCAGCACGCAGATCTACACGCACGTGTCTGTGGAGCGGCTGCGTGCCGCCTACCGTCAGGCCCACCCGCGCGCCTGATCAAGGGCCGGAGGGCGGGGGCCCCGGCGGTTACGATCATCACGTGAGCGTCCCGCAGCCCCCTGAACCCATTCCGGGCGCCCGCCTGCTCTTCTCCCTGGACCCGGCGGTCAGCCACCTCAACCACGGCTCGTTCGGCGCGGTCCCGATCGGGGTGCAGCGGGCCCAGCAGCGGCTGCGTGACGAGATGGAGGCCAACCCGCTGCGCTTCTTCACCCAGGGCCTGGTCGACCGGATCGCGCACACCCGCCGGCACCTCGCCGGGTTCCTGGGTGCCGACCCCGACGGCAGCGCCCTGGTGGGCAACACCACGACCGGCGTCGCCGTCGTGCTCCAGTCGCTGGGTCTGCAACCCGGCGACGAGGTGCTCAGCACCGACCACGGGTACGGGGCGGTGAGCCTGGCCATCCAGCGCGAGTGCCGTCGCACCGGAGCGGTCAGCCGGGTGCTGCCGATCCCGCTGGCCGCGAGCGACGAGCAGCTCGTGCAGATCATCCGCGCGGGCCTGCGCCCCGGGCGGACCCGGGTGCTCGTCGTCGACCAGCTCACCTCTGCCACGGCCAAGCTCTTCCCGACCGCCGCGATCGTCGGGGTGGCCCGCGAACACGGCGTACCGGTCCTGGTCGACGCCGCACACGCCCCGGGGATGCTGTCCACGACGGTGGCCAGCATCGGCGCGGACTTCTGGGTGGGCAACCTGCACAAGTGGGCGTACGCCCCGCGCGGGACCGCCCTGCTGGCGGTGGCACCGCAGTGGCGGGACCGGATCGAGCCGCTGGTGGTGTCCTGGGAGCAGGAGTCTGGTTTCCCGGCCCGGGTCGAGTGGCAGGCGACCCTCGACTACACGTCCTGGCTGGCCGCTCCGGCGGGTCTGTTCACGCTGCGCAGTCTCGGCGTCGACCGGGTGCGGGCGCACAACGCCGCGCTCGCCGCGTACGGCCAGCGGGTGGTCGCGGACGCGCTGGGGGTGCCTCCCGCCCAACTGCCCGACCCCGGCGGGCCGGGGGTGTCTCTGCGCCTCATTCCGTTGCCGGCCGGCCTGGCCGCCACCATCGACGCGGCGCGGGCGTTGCAGGCGCGGATCGGAGAACGGCTCGCCGCCGAGGTGGCGGTGATGAGCTGGAACGGCCGGGGGTGGTTGCGCCTCACCGGTCAGGTCTACAACACCGCCGACGAGTACGAGCGGCTGGCCGTGCGGCTGCCGGCCCTGCTCGCCCAGCGCTGACCTCGCCGAGGCCAGCCCCATGGACCGGCAGCGGAGGGCTGGCCTCATGGACCGGCAGCAGTCGCACCGGGCCGAGGCCGAGCAGTGCCAGCGGGTCCAGGTAATCCGTGCCACGGCGCAGGCCCCAGTGCAGGCACGCCGCGGCCGGGCAACCCGGGTGTCCGGGCAGCAGCTCGCCCAGCGGCGTGCCGGCGGCGACCTGCTGGCCGGGACGTACGGCCGGTCGGACCGGCTCGTGGGTGGTTCGCAGCCCGTCGGCGTGCCCCACGGTGATCACCGGTCGCCCGGCCACCAGACCGGCGAAGAGCACGGTGCCCGGACCGGCGCTGCGGATCACCGTTCCGGCCGGCGCGGCCAGGTCGACGCCCCGGTGACCGGCCAGCCACGGCCGGGGCGGCGGGTCGAATCGGCGTACCGGACGAGGCGCCCCGGTGACCGGCCAGCGGAACCGCCCGGCGGGCTGCGGGGCGGACGGCAGGGCCGCCGCGACCGGCACGGCCGGCGTCGGTGGTTGGCCGGGCACCGCCGCGACCAGCACCGCCAGCCCGCCGAGCTGCACGGTCAGCGCAAGCGGGATCGCGGCGCAGAGCAGCAGCGCACGGCGGATCGAACGGACGGATGGCGGTCGCATGCCGGAAGCCTCCGACCCAGGCCGGGTCGTCCGCCAGCCCGGCCGACGAAGCTGTGGACAACGAACGGGCCTGTGGACGACCACCCATGGCCTCGATGATCTGCTATGCCGGGCGATGCCGGTCGCTGCCGACGTCCCTCTCCTCCCCCGCTGACCTCACCCCACCGTCCCCCGGGCCATGTTCGTGCTGCCAGGGAGGGCCTAGGCTGGTCCGCGTACGGCGGGTGCCGCCGTGTGGACCGGGGAGGCCCAGGCATGACCACTGTCGATGACCGGACGCCGACGGTGGCCGACGTGAGCGGCCCGTCCCGGCTCGCGGAGCCGGACGAGGCGATCAGCGCCGAGGAGTTGCAGCTCGCCGCCCGCAACCACGGCATCCCGTTGGAGGCGCTGCGCTACGACGTCACCCCGGCCGGGCTGCACTACCTGCTGATCCACTACGACATCCCGGACGTCGACCCGGCGGCGCACACGCTGACCATCGGCGGCGCGGTGGACCGCCCGCTGACGGTCACCCTCGCCGACCTGCGTGAGCGGCCACGGGTCACCCAGCAGGTGACCCTGGAGTGCGCCGGCAACGGGCGAGCCCTGCTGCACCCCCGGCCGGTCAGCCAGCCCTGGCTGGTCGAGGCGGTCGGCAACGCCGAGTGGACCGGCACCCCCCTCGCTCCGCTGCTGCGGGAGGCGGGCCTCGGGCCGGACGCGGTGGACGTGGTCTTCACCGGCGCCGACCACGGCGTCGAGCGTGGGGTCGAGCAGGACTACCAGCGGGCCCTTCCGGTCGCCGACGCGCTGCGCGAGGAGGTGCTGCTGGCGTACGAGATGAACGGCGCTCCCCTGCTGCCGCAGCACGGCGCCCCGCTTCGGCTGATCGTGCCCGGCTGGTACGGCATGGCGCACGTGAAGTGGCTCCAGTCGGTCGAGATCCGCACCGAGCCGTTTGAGGGCTACCAGAACGCCGTCGCGTACCGGGTGCGCACCGACGCCGACGACCCGGGCGTTCCGGTCACCCGGATCGAACCCCGCGCGTTGGTCCGCCCGCCTGGCTTTCCCGATTTCATGTCCCGCCGCCGGGTGCTGCGGCCCGGGCCGTGCACGGTGGACGGTCGGGCCTGGTCGGGGCACGCGCCGGTGGTCTCCGTGGAGGTCACCACCGACGGTGGGCAGAGCTGGGCGCAGGCCGAGCTGGACCCGGCGGACGGCGGCGACTTCGCCTGGCGGCGGTGGCGCTACGAGTGGTCCGCCACGCCGGGCCGGCACGTGCTCGGTGCCCGGGCGACCGACGCGTCGGGTCGCACCCAGCCGGTCGAGCAGCCGTGGAACCGTGGCGGCTTCGCCAACAACCTGGTGCAGCGGGTCGAGGTCGTGGTGCCGGCCGAGTGAAGAGGTGCCGGCCGAGTGATCGGCAGCGGGGGTCACACCGCGGGTGGGGGCCCGTGGTGCGGCCGACCGGCGTGGGTGCGGTCAGCCGCCGAAGCCGGAGTCGGCGGGCAGCGAGATGTCGGGCTTCTCCAGCTCTTCGACGTTGACGTCCTTGAAGGTCATCACCCGGACGTTCTTCACGAAGCGGGCAGGACGGTACATGTCCCACACCCAGGCGTCGTGCATCTCGACCTCGAAGTAGACCTCGCCGTCGGAGTTGCGCACATGCAGGTCGACCTGGTTAGCCAGGTAGAACCGACGTTCCGTCTCCACCACGTACGAGAATTGGCGGACAATGTCGCGGTACTCCCGGTAGAGCTGCAGCTCCATCTCGGTCTCGTACTTCTCGAGATCTTCCGCGCTCATCGCACTCCGCCTTCCATGGCCACATCTTCCCCCACCGGCGCCGGAGGCCGAGGCTGCTCGCCCAACGCCACGCCGACGGTACCCCCTGACGCCCAGGAGCGCTCCATCGGCTCTTCCAGCGCGTGGCCGCCGGGCCGTCGGGCCCGCGGCGGCCGGCCGTCGCGGCCGGAGACCGCGGCGACATTGACGTACGAGAACCGGTGCTCCCGGCACGGCCCGTGCTCCCGCAGCGCAGCGGAGTGCTCCGGGGTGATGTAACCCTTGTGCTCGGCGAAGCCATACGCCGGGAACACCCCGTCCAGCTCCACCATGATCCGGTCCCGGGTGACCTTGGCGAGCACGCTGGCCGCCGCCACACACGCCGCGACCCGGTCACCCTTCCACACCGCCAGGCCGGGCACGCCCAGGCCGTCCACGCCGAAGCCGTCGGTCAGCACGTACTCCGGGCGGGTGGTGAGGGAGGCGAGCGCCCGACGCATCGCCGCCAGGTTGCACACGTGCAGCCCCCGGGCGTCGACCTCGTCCGCGGGGATGACCACCACGGCGTACGCCAGTGCCCGGTCCACCACCTCCGCGTACACCCGTTCCCGGCTCGCCGCGGTGAGCAGCTTCGAGTCGGCCAGCCCTTCGATCTCGCCACGCCGCCCCTCGGGCAGCACCGCCGCGGCGGCGACCAGCGGACCGGCACACGCGCCCCGGCCCGCCTCGTCCGCGCCGGCGACGTGCCGGAAGCCGCGCCGCTGGAGCGCTCGCTCCAGGGCGTACAGGCCGGCCTCGCGGCGCACGACGGTGCGCGGCGGGGTCAGCACGACGCCTCGCCCTGACCCGCGCCGGTCGACTGCCCCAGCCGGGTCAGCAGGACGGGCAGCTCGGGGGGATAGAACCGCTCACCGCTGGCCGCCAACTCGGCGGGAAGCCACCAGCGGTGATCGGCGATGCTGCGCTGCTCGATGTCGTTGAAGCCCGTGGTGTCCACCTGCCAGGACTGCACCCGGAAAAGGAAGAAGTCCTGTTCCTGGCGGTACCAGGTGCCGTCGAACGTGAACTCGGTCGTGTCGCACCAGACCGGCTCGCCCAACTCGGCCGGGTCGAGCCGCAGCCCGGTCTCCTCGGCCAGCTCCCGTGCCGCGCCGGCTGCCGGGGACTCCGCCGGGTCGAGGCCACCGCCCGGGGTGAACCAGTAGCGGTGCCCTGGTCGGGCCGGGTCGAAGCCCTCGAACAGCAGGACCCGGCCGGCCGCGTCGACGAGCAGCACGCGGGCGGCGCGTCGAGGGGTGTAGGCACGGTCGGGACTGCTCGCGGCTGCGGGGCTCGCAGGCTCACTCCTCGCGCTCACGGTCACCGCCCCAGCCTGCCAGACCGGCGGCGGATCGCCCACGCCCCGGGCGGCCTACGGCTTGGGAATGCCGTCGAACTGATCTGGCACGGTCAGCCAGGTGGCCCGACTCACCGGCCAGAAGACGGTGAACGCCCGACCGACGACGTCGTCCTCGGGGATCGTGGCCTCGGTGATGTTCTGCCCGGACTGCTGCCAGTGCTCCAGGGAGTCGCCGGAAGCCGAGCGGTGGTCGCCCATCACCCACAGCCGGCCCTTCGGCACGGTGATGTCGAACTCCTGATCGGCGGGCTTGTCGCGGATGCCGTCCATCGAGAAGATGTACGGCTCGTCCAACGACTTGCCGTTGATCATCAGCCGTTCCTCCGGGTCGCAGCAGACCACGTGGTCACCGGGGACGCCGATCACCCGCTTGATGAAGTCCTCACCGTCGGGGTTGCCGCTCCAGGCGGTCGGAGCCTTGAACACGATCACCTCGCCGCGGTGCGGCGATCGGAAGTCGTAGACCAGCTTGTTGACCAGCACCCGATCGTCGATCTTGAGAGTGTTCTCCATGGACGGGGAGGGGATGAAGAAGGTCTGCAGCACGAAGGCGCGGACCAGCACCGCGACCAGGATCGCCACACCCAGCAGGATCGGCAGCTCCTTCCAGAAGGAGCTGCGCGGCTTGTCGGTCTGCTCGTCAATCACGCCAAGGAGCCTACGTTGCCGAACTGGACGCCACCGACCGGAACGCGCGGGAACCACGCAGTGCGGCTGCCAACGGGAGTATCAGCAGCACACCGCCCTGCGGGGTCGGTTGCACCGGGGGTGCGCCGGGGGACGCCGTCGCTGGCGCGGACACGTCGTCGAAGGTCGACGGCACCGACAGCGAAGTCCACCGCGACGAGGGCCAAACCACGATGAAGGCCCGGCCGACCACGTTGTCGATAGGCACCGGGCCCTGGCAGCGCGCATCCTGCGAGACCTCGCGGTGGTCACCCATCACGAAGATCTGACCGGGCGGTACGACGACCTCGTCGAAGCGCCGGGAGCGGCACTCCGCCGGGTTGGGCGGCAGGTCCAGCGGGGAGTCCCGCAGCACGTACGGCTCGTTGAGCGGCGTGCCGTTGACGGTCACCCGGCCCTGGCTGTCGCAGCACTTGACCCGGTCGCCGGGGAGACCGATCACGCGCTTGATGAAGTCCTTCTCGCCGGGACGACTCACCCCGACCAGGTCACCGACGGTGCGGGTGAGCTTGCCGGCGACGCCGGGCGCCGGCTGCTCGTCGACCTGCGGCGCCCAGCGGTCGGTGCCCCGGAAGACCACCACCTCGCCGCGTTGCGGGTCGCGTACGTCGTAGACGACCTTGTTGACCAGCACCCGGTCCCCGATGAGGAGCGTGTCCTCCATCGAGCTGGACGGGATGAAGAACGCCTGGAGCAGGAAGGTGCGGATCAGCACCGCGAGGCAGAACGCGACCACCAGCAGCAGCGGGAGCTCCTGCCAGAGGGGCATCTGGCGGCGGGTACGGCGAGCTCGCCGACGCCACGGATCGACGGCGCCGTCCTCGTCAAGCGTCTGCACCACGCCACTCCCCGGTCCACAGAAGCACTACCGCCCGGGAGCCTCGACGAGGCTCCACGGGCGGCAGTGGACGGCTGCCCGCCACGTGGGCGGGGCCGCCGCCTCGCTGCGCCCGTACGACCAGGGTAGTGCGGTCTGGTCGGTACGGCATACGCACAGCTCAGGCGGCGTGGTGAGCGGGAAGTCAGCTGGGCTGCTTCTCCCGCTTCTCCTTGATCTTGGCCTTCTTGCCGCGCAGCTCGCGCAGGTAGTAGAGCTTGGCGCGGCGCACGGCACCGCGGGTCACGATCTCGATCCGGTCGATGCCCGGGCCGTTGATCGGGTAGGTCCGCTCGACGCCGACGCCGAAGCTGACCTTGCGGACCGAGAAGGTCTCGCGCAGACCGTCACCCTGGCGGCGGATCACGACGCCCTGGAAGATCTGGACACGGGACCGGTTGCCCTCGACGACGCGGGCGTGCACCTTGACGGTGTCACCGGCCCGGAAGTCGGGAAGGTCGGTCCGCTTCGACTGGGCGTCAAGGGCGTCCAGGATGTTCATCGCTGCGTCCTCGTAAGGCTCACGGCGCACCGTCACTCGGTGCGCGGGTGGGTGATTCTGATCCCCGGGTGATGTCGGCGGGCCGACCCCGGTCGGGGATCCTCGCAGCCGCCCGCGGGCGCGGACGGATGCGGCAACCCCCCTACTTTGCCACATCCCCCGCCGGCAGCTGAAATCCGGCCTGGTCCAGGGCCGCGATGTCCCGTTTGTCGAGCCGATCGGCGGGCAGCGCGGCGAGCAGGTCGGGGCGGCGGGCGGCGGTGCGCAGCAGACCCTCTTCACGCCGCCAACGGGCGATCCTGCCGTGGTCACCGGAGCGGAGCACCTCGGGCACGTCGTGCCCGCGCCAGCTCGGCGGCTTGGTGTAGATCGGCGCCTCCAGCAGCCCGTGCGCGTGCGACTCCTCGTCCAGCGAGCCCGCGTTGCCCAGCACCCCCGGCAGCAGCCGGGTGACCGCCTCCAGGATCACCAGCACCGCGACCTCGCCACCGAAGAGGACGTAGTCACCGAGCGAGACCTCGGTGACCGGCATCCGGGTGGCGGCGTGCGCCAGAACGCGTTGGTCGATGCCCTCGTACCGGCCACAGGCGAAGAGCAGATGCGACTCGGCGGCCAGCTCGTGAGCCATGGCCTGGGTGAACGGGGCACCGGCCGGCGACGGCACCAGCAACCGGGGTGGCGGGGCCTCGGCCGGCGCGAGCGCGTCCAGCGCCTCACCCCACGGCTCCGGACGCATCACCATCCCCGGCCCGCCGCCGTAGGGAGTGTCGTCGACGGTCCGGTGCACGTCGTGGGTCCAGGTCCGCAGGTCGTGCACGGCAAGCTGGAGTACGCCGTTGGCCCGCGCCCGCCCGATCAGCGACAGGTCGAGCGGGGCGAAGTATTCCGGAAAGATCGACACGACGTCGACGCGCATAGCGAGGTGATCCTAGAGATCGAGCAGTCCGGCTGGCGGGTCGACGATCACACGTCCACCGGCCAGGTCGACCTCCGGGACGATCGCCCGGACGAACGGGATCAACGCGGTACGCCCCTCGGGGCGTCGCAGCACCAGCAGGTCCGAGGAGGGCGCGTGGTCGATCCGGGCCACCTCGCCCAGCCGCTCACCGGTCGGGGTGACCACGGCCAGCCCGACGAGCTGGTGGTCGTGGAACTCCTCCGGGTCGTCCGGCGGGGTCACATCGGCGCTGTCCACCACGAGCAGGGTGCCGCGCAGCGCCTCTGCGGTGTTGCGGTCCGGGATTCCAGCGAACGCGATCAGCACCCGGCCCTGGTGGAAGCGGGCTTCCTCGATGGTCAGCTCCGCCGGAACCCGGAACGGAACGCCGGGCTCATCCGCCGCTTCGGGCGACGGGGTTGTCGCCCCCGGCTCAGTGCGCAGCACGGTGCTGTGCGGGGCTGTGGTCGGGGGCATCGCCCCCGGCTCAGTGCGCAGCACTGTGCCGGGGGCGAACCGTGCTTCGGGCTCGTCGGTCCGCACTTCCACGGTGACTTCACCGCGGACGCCGTGCGGCTTGCCGATCCTGCCAACGACGAGCTGCATCAGTACGAGTCGACGATGTCGACGCGTACCCCGCGCCCGCCGATGGAGCCGATCACCTGGCGCAGCGCCTTGGCGGTCCGGCCGGACCGCCCGATCACCGTGCCGAGGTCCTCGGGGTGCACGCGGACTTCGAGCCGCTTGCCCCGACGGGAATCGACCATCCGCACCCGGACGTCGTCCGGGTGGTCGACGATGCCCTTGACCAGGTGCTCCAACGCCGGACGCAGAGGCATGTCAGGCCTGCTCACCGGCGTCGGCAGCGGCGGCCGGAGCCTCAGCCTTCGGAGCCTCGGTCTTCGCAGCCTCAGCCGGAGCCTCGGTCTTCGGAGCCTCAGCCTTGGGCGCCTCGGCCGGAGCCTCAGCGGTCTTGGCGGCCTTCTTGGCCGGCTTGGCCGGCGTCTCCGGGGCGAGCCCGGCGGCGGCCTTCGACTCAGCCTCGTACACAGCCTTGCGGTCGGCCCGCTCGGGGGCGACCAGGAGCGGCGGCGGGGCCGGCAGGCCCTTGTACTTCTGCCAGTCACCGGTCAGCTCCAGCAGCCGCTGCACCGCCTCGCTCGGCTGAGCGCCGACGGACAGCCAGTACTGGACCCGCTCCGACTTGACCTCGATGATCGAAGGGTCTTCCTTCGGCTGGTAAATCCCGACGAACTCAATCGCCCGACCGTCACGCTTGGTGCGCGAGTCGGCGATGACGATGCGGTACTGCGGGTTGCGGATCTTGCCCATCCGCAGGAGCCGGATCTTTACGGCCACAGTTGTTTCGCTCCTGTTGCGATCTCACCGGCCCGTGCGGGCGGTGTGCATGGGTGAGCGCCGACCGGACCCGTGGGGTTGGGCCGGAGACTACTCGGTGGACTAGCGACGTGCCCGGGTTAGAGGGCGCCGGACGCGCGCCGGATACCAGCGACCCATTCTGCCAGATCCGATGCCGATCGCACGCATCGGACCCGGACGCCGCGTCACCGGTGACGCGGGACACCTCTCAGCGCACTGGCGGACGGTCCCATCCAGGTGGAAGTTCATCCGGTACGTCCCAGTCTGGCGGGGGTGTGAAGTCGCACCAGGTGCCGTCGAACGGGAACTCGCCGGCCTCGGCGAGCGCGATCACCCGCTCCCCCTCGGCGCGGACCGCCTTCTCGTCGGTCACCCAGTAGTCGTCGCCGAAGGCGAGCCGCTCGACGAACTCGTCCTCGTCCTTCCAGTCCCAGCTGAGGTCCGGTCGGACCACCACGTCCAGGTCCTGGTCCACCACGTCGACGCCGGCCACCGGACCGTCGTCCCAGCGGACACCGGACTCCTCCAGGTTGACGTACCAGTTGGCGAACCGGCCCTGCGCGTCGCGGAACCACCAGACGGAGTGCGCCGCCCCGGTGGGCAGGAACTTCAGCAGCGGCGGCCCGTTCCAGCGCCCGTGCGCCAAGCGGTACGACGACGAGATCCACTGGGCGAACGGCATCGCCCGCATCCCCAGCCCGGCCTCGGTCACCTCGTGGGCCACCGGGGAGTCCCGGGCGATCCACACCAGCAGACCCCGGTCGTCGTCGCTGACCACGCGGCCCGGCCGGACCCACCCGATCCGACCGTGCCGCACGTTCCGATGCATGATCAGCCGACCCGGCTCGAAGCGCACCGCACCCACCTTCGGGTTGTTCTTCCTCTGCCGCCGGCGTGGAGAAGGATGCCCACGCGCGCCGGCCCAGGCGTCCCTACACCTCAGTAGGCGCGGGCGAGGATGGCGATCAGGTCGGGCTCGTCCTCGGAGTCCGGTACCGAGCCGTCGGCGCGCAGCAGGCAGCGCACCGTGACGCCCTGACCGTTCGCCTCGGCCTCGCCGGCCACGCCGACCGCCGACCACGGCACCCGTGCCCAGCCGTTCGCGGCGGCCTCGATCGCCTCGGCCAGCGTGGCGACCTCCACCGTGCGCGACTCGCGGTTGGCCAACGCCTGGTCGTGCAGCACCTGCTGGTCCGTCTCCAACGCGGCCAGCACAGCGGCGACCACGTCGGCCACCGGCGTCGGGGACTTCGAGCCGTCGGTGCGGCGCACCACCGTCGCGTTGCCGACGGCCAGGTCCCGGGGGCCGACCTCGACGCGTACCGGATAGCCACGCAGCTCGGCGTCGACGGCCCGGCGGCCGAAGGCGGTGTCGGTCCGGTCGTCGAGCGCGACCCGGACACCGGCGTCACGCAGGCCGTCGCGCAGCTTGGCCGCCGCCTCGGCGACGCCCTCGCCGTCCTTGACGATCATGACGTACGCCTGGATCGGGGCCAGCCTCGGCGGCACGCGCAGACCGTTGTCGTCGCCGTGCGCCATGATCAGGCCACCCAGCATCCGGGTGGACGTGCCCCAGGAGGTGGTCCAGGCGTGCTCCCGGCCGCCCTCCTTGGACGAGTAGCTGATGTCGAACGCCTTGGCGAAGTTCTGGCCCAGCTCGTGGCTGGTGCCCAACTGCAGCGCCTTGCCGTCACCCATCATGCCTTCGCAGGTGTACGTGGCCGTCGCCCCGGCGAACCGCTCGCGCGTCGTCTTCAGGCCCACCACCACCGGAATGCCGATGACGTTGACCATCAGGTCCTCGTACGCCTCGTGCAGGATCTTCCGCGCGTACGCCCGGGCGTCCTCGCGGGTGGCGTGCGCGGTGTGCCCCTCCTGCCAGAGGAACTCGCTGGTACGCAGGAAGATGCGCGGGCGCAGCTCCCACCGGACCACGTTCGCCCACTGGTTGAGCAGCAGCGGCAGGTCCCGGTACGAGTCGATCCACTTGGCCATGAACTCGCCGATCACCGTCTCGCTGGTGGGGCGCACCACCACCGGCTCGGCGAGCGGCTTGCCGCCACCGTGGGTGACCACGGCGAGCTCCGGCGAGAAGCCCTCGACGTGCTGGGCCTCACGCTTGAGGTAGCTCTCCGGGATGAAGAGCGGGAAGTACGCGTTCTCCGCACCCGCCGCCTTGATCCGGGCGTCCATCTCGGCCTGCATACGCTCCCAGATGGCGTAGCCGGCCGGTCGGATGACCATGGTGCCGCGAACCGGGCCGTTGTCGGCCAGCTTTGCCTTGGCGATCAGGTCTTGGTACCAGCGGGGGAAATCCTCCGCACGGGGAGTGAGCACGCGTGCCATGACCGCACATCCTATGCGTCACGCGGGGCGACACCGCGCCCGGGAGCCGCAGCGCCGTGTCGCAGCCCTCTTCTGGTGGCTGTTGCGCACGCTCGCGGCGTCGGTGGTGACGGCGCTGGACAACTCGACGGCGGCCGGTGGGCGGCTCGACGGCGTTCGCTGGCCGACCGGTGGCGCACGTCGGGCGGGCGGGCCATGCGCTCTGGGCGGGCGGGCCGCGCGGCCCCTAGAATTCGACCATCATGACTGCAACGACGGACTCGCCGCGTCAGCGGCTGCGCGACACGATCGTGGATGCCGCCCGCGCGCAGACCATCGCCGCCGGCTGGGACGCGGTCCGGATGGGCGGCGTGGCCACCACGGCGGGAGTGAGCCGGCAGACCGTCTACAACGAGTTCGGCAACAAGGCCGGGCTGGCCGAGGCACTCGCCCGCCGCGAGGTGGACCGCTTCGTCGGCGACGTCCGTGCCGCCCTGCTCGCGCACGGGACCGACGTACGGACCGGCGCGTACGCCGCGATCGCGCACACCCTCGCCACGGCAGCCGACAACCCGCTGGTCAAGGCCATCCTGACCAGCGCCCGAGGTGGTTCGGACGAGCTGCTTCCGTACCTCACCACGCGGGCCGAGGTGGTGCTCACCGAGGCGTCCGGGGCGCTCATCGAGTGGGCCGGCGATCACCTTCCCGGAGCGGACCAGGCCGCGTTGGCCTTCGCCGCCGACACGATCGTCCGGTTGGTGGTGAGCCACATCGTGCTCCCCCGCGCGCCGATCGACCAGACCGCCACGGCCCTCGCCGACCTGGCCGTACATCTCTTCAGCGCCGCCATCCGCCCAGCCCGCTGACCCCGCCCGCCGCACTGACCGCCGAGCGGCGCCGCGCCCGCAACTTCCCGGATGTTGCTGCCTCCGGCGCGCGGGAGGCAGCAACATCCCCGATGTTGCTGCCTCCCCTGGCCGGGGCACGGCGCGCCGGGGCACGGCGCGGGGTCAGCGCACTACCTGGCCGCGCAGGATCGTGCGGGAGGGGGCGCGGACGACGCGCAGGTCGCGGCGGGGGTCTTCGGGGTAGACGGTCAGGTCGGCGAGGCCACCCTCGACCAGGCCGGGGAAGCCCAGCCACTGTCGGGCGCCCCAGGAGGCGGCGGCGAGTACGTCGATGGGCGCCATGCCGGCCTGCTCGTGCAGCAGAAGCATCTCCTCGGCGGCGAGGCCGTGGTCGATGCCGCCTCCGGCGTCGGTGCCCACGTAGATCGGCACCCCCGCCTCGTACGCGGCACGCACCACCTCGGGGAAACCGTCGCGCAGCGCGAGCATGTGCTCCGCGTACCCGGGGAACTTGCCCCTCGCCTGTTCTGCGATGCCGCCGAAGGTGGCGATGTTGATCATTGTGGGGATCAGTGCAGTGCCCCGCCGGGCCATCTCGTCGATCAGGTCGAGGCTGAGCCCGGTGCCGTGCTCCACCGAGTCCACCCCGGCCCGCACCATGATCTCGACCGCCGACTCGGAGAAGGTGTGCACCGCGGCGCGTACCCCGGCGGCGTGGGCGGCCTGGACGGCTGCGGTGAGGGTGTCCGCGTCCCAGGCCGGCGCGAGGTCACCCACACCCCGGTCGATCCAGTCGCCGACCAGCTTGACCCAGCCGTTGCCGGCCCGCGCCTGGGCGGCCACCGCCGCGGCCACCTCGGTGGCGTCGACCTCCACGCCGATGTCCCGCAGGTAGCGCTTCGGCGGCGCGACGTGCCGGCCGGCGCGGGCCAGTCGCGGCAGATCCGGCTCGTCGTCGAGTTCGGGGTACGGGTACGGCGACCCGGCGTCGCGGATCGCCAGCACGCCGGCGTCCCGGTCGATGTGGGCCAACTCGCGGGCCTGGTCGAGCGAGGTGATCGGGGCGCCGCCTCGGGCGATGCCGATGTGGCAGTGCGCGTCGACCAACCCCGGCAGGACGAAGCCGCCGTCGACGACCGTCTCCGCACCGGGCACCGGAGTGAAGGTCACCCGGTCTCCGACCAGCCAGAGATCCCGGACCTCGTCGTCGGGGAGCAGCACACCGCGCACGTGAAGAGCCATGCGCACAGTCCTACCCGATCACGCCCGGTCGGGGGCGAGCAGGTCACCCTCGACCGGCACGGACGTCAGCGGGGGCGGTTGTCGCCCTTGCCGAGCTTGTTGAAGTCGATCTTCGGGAGCTTGAAGCCGGGCGGAAGGCCCTGGCCACCGGCGACGTCGTTCGGGTCCATCCCCGGCGGGAGCTGCGGCATGCCACCCGGGAAGCCGCCCGGCATCCCGGCTCCGGCACCCGCTCCCGTACGCGGCCGACCACCGCCCTTGGTGCCCTTGCGCTTGTTCTTCGGCGACTTGGTCGCCTTGCGCCGGCCACCGCCGGGCAGGCCCATCATGCCGCCCATCTGCTTCATCATCTTCTGCGCGTCGGTGAAGCGGTTGAGCAGCTGGTTGACGTCCATCACGGTGACGCCGGAGCCGTTGGCGATACGCGCCCGGCGGGAGCCGTTGATGATCTTCGGGTTGGTCCGCTCGCCCGGGGTCATCGACCGGATGATCGCGGTGACCCGGTCGAAGTGGGTGTCGTCCAGCTCGGAGAGCTGGTCCTTCATCTGCCCCATGCCCGGCATCATGGCCAGCACGTTGGCGATCGGGCCCATCCGTCGGACCGCGATGAGCTGGTCGAGGAAGTCCTCCAGGGTGAACTGCTCGCCGCCCATCAGCTTGGCGGTCATCTTCTCCTTCTGATCGGAGTCGAAGGCCTGCTCGGCCTGCTCGATCAGAGTGAGGACGTCGCCCATGCCGAGGATCCGGCTGGCCATCCGGTCGGGGTGGAAGACGTCGAAGTCCTCCAGCTTCTCACCGGTGGACGCGAAGAGGATCGGCTGCCCGGTGACCTCGCGCACCGACAGCGCGGCACCACCGCGAGCGTCGCCGTCGAGCTTGGAGAGCACCACGCCGGTGATGCCGACCCCGTCGCGGAACGCCTCGGCGGTGCGGACGGCGTCCTGGCCGACCATCGCGTCGATGACGAAGATGACCTCGTCCGGCTGGACCGCGTCGCGGATGTCGGCGGCCTGCTGCATCATTTCGGCGTCGATGCCGAGGCGGCCGGCGGTGTCGACGATGACGATGTCGCGGGCAGCTCGCTTCGCGTGCTCGATCGAGGCGCGCGCCACCTGCACCGGGTCACCGGTGCCGTTGCCGGGCTCCGGGGCGTACACCTCGACACCGGCCCGGCCACCGAGCACCTGGAGCTGCCCGACGGCGTTGGGGCGCTGGAGGTCGGCGGCGACGAGCAGCGGCTGGTGCCCCTGGCCCTTGAGCCAGCGGGCCAGCTTGCCGGCCAGGGTGGTCTTACCGGAACCCTGGAGACCGGCCAGCATGATCACGGTCGGCGGCTGCTTGGCGAACTGGAGCCGCCGGCCCTCGCCGCCGAGCACGGTGATCAGCTCTTCGTTGACGATCTTGATGATCTGCTGGGCCGGGTTCAGCGCCTGGGAGACCTCGGAGCTGCGGGCCCGCTCCTTGACGGCCGCGATGAAGCCCTTGACCACCGGCAGCGCGACGTCCGCCTCCAGCAGCGCGAGGCGGATCTCGCGCGCGGTGGCGTCGATGTCGGCGTCGGTGAGCCGCCCCTTGCCGCGGAGCTTGGTGAAGATCCCGGACAGGCGGTCACTCAAGGTGTCAAACACGCGAACATCCCGTTTGTCAGTGTTCCGGCGGGCACAACGCGGCCGGCACTGCGGAGTCCGGCCACCGCTAGGGTAACCGCCCCGCCGCAAGGCCGCTGTCGCCCGGCCCGGGCCTCACCCCGACACCAACCCCGACTGGTACGCGAACACGACGAGCTGGGCCCGGTCCCGGGCTCCCAGCTTGCCCATCGCCCGGCTGACGTGGGTCCGCGCGGTCGCCGGGCTGACCACCAACCGGGCGGCGATCTCCTCGTTGTTCAGGCCCTCCCCGACCAGACCGACGACCTGGCGCTCCCGATCGGTCAGCGCGCCCAGCCGGGGGTGCGGACGAAGCACCCGCGACGGTCGGGTGGCGAACTCCCGCACCACCCGACGGGTCACCGACGGCGACAGCAGCGCCTCCCCCTCGGCAACCAACCGGATGGCGCGCAGCAGCTCGGCCGGTCGGGTGTCCTTGGTGAGGAACCCGCTCGCGCCGTGCCGCAGCGCGTCGAAGACGTACTCGTCCAGCTCGAAGGTGGTCAGCACCACCACCCGCGTACCGGTCAGGTCGGGGTCCGCGACGATCCGCCGGGTCGCCTCGATGCCGTCGATGCCGGGCATCCGAATGTCCATCAGCACCACGTCCGGCCGTTCCCGGCGCGCCAGCTCGACCGCCTGCAAACCGTCGGCCGCCTCGCCGGCGAGGGCCAGGTCGTCCTCGCTCTCCACGAGCGCGCGCAGACCGAGCCGGACCAGGTCCTGGTCGTCGGCGACCAGCACCCGGATCACGTGGTGGGCCCCACGGGCAGCCGGGCGTACACCCGGAATCCGCCGTCGGGGCGCGGCCCGGCGGCCAACCGCCCGCCCAACGCCGCGACCCGCTCCCGCATCCCGGCCAGGCCGTGCCCACTCTCGTCGTCGACCAGATCCGTTCGGCCTCGCCGCACGCCGGTGCCCTCGTCGGTGACCTCGACGGTCACCTCGTCGGTGCGGTAGTCGACGCGCACCTCCGCGTTGGCCACCCCCGCGTGACGCAGCACGTTGGTCAACGCCTCCTGCACCACCCGGTACGCGGTCAGGTCCAGTGCCGCCGGCAGGTCCCGAGCGTCGCCGGTCACACGCAGGTCGACGGCGAGTCCAGCCCCGGCGAGTCGGTCGCGCAGCGCCGGGAGCCGGGCCAGACCGGGCACCGGCCCTCGCTCGGCGCCCTGCCGCACCGCACCGAGGGTGACCCGAAGCTCGTCCAGCGCCTCCCGGCTGGTCCGGCTGATCGCGGTCAGCGCGGTCTCCGCCTGCTCGGGCCGTTTCGGCAGGAGGTGCAGGGCGATCTCCGCCTGCATGCTGATCGCGGCAAGCCCGTGCCCCACCACGTCATGCACCTCCTGCGCGATGCGCAGTCGCTCCTCGTCGGCCTGCCGCCGGGCCTGTTCGGCGCGATCGCGGGCCGCCTCGGCCCGGCTGCGCGCGGCCGTCTCGCGGTTGACCCGCACCACGACCCCCACCGCGAACGGTACGACCACCCACGCCGACGCGGGCAGCACTCCGGCCCAGCCGGGCGCCGGACCCTCGGACCAGAAGACGTGCGCCAACAACAGGACGAACGCGCCACCAAGGGCGAGCGCCGCCGGGCGCACCGGCAGTCGCACCGCCACGGTGTACACCGCGATGAGGAACGCGACCAGGATCGGCCCGTACGGGTAGCCGAACACCAGGTACGTCGACGTGGCCACGGTGACCACGGCGAGGGTGGCGATCGGGGCGCGCCTGCGGAACAGCAGAGCGAGCGCGGCGACCGCGATCAGCACCCGGCTGGCGGCGTCCACCGGCGTCGACCCCGGCTGGTTGTCTCCGGCCAGACCGGTGGCGAGCAGCCCGAAGCCGAGCAGCACCAGAGCCAGCGTGGCGTCTGCCGCCACCTCCGGCCACCGCCACCGCCCGCTGCCTCGCATGGCCGTCATTCTGCCCGCGCCGAGGCCACCTGACGTGCGTCCACGAGCGGCACCGCATCTACGCCCCCGGGCGTACCCGCGCACCGGGCCTTCGATCGCGCCGCGTTGGCGGCGGACACCTCACGATCCTGATGACACTTTCGACCGCACCCCGCACCCCGCACCCCCCAGCGGCAGCGGCAGCGGCAGCGGCAGCGGACACCCGCATGAGCCTGATGACTGTGAGGCATCAAGATGACTCTGGGGCATCACGCTCGTGGGAGTGACCCGCTGGCACGAGCGGCCAAACGGCCGAGCAGCACCGGGCCGCACTCGTCGGCGAGAAAGCAACGCGGCGAGGCGGCCAGGCCGTGCAACGCGCCGCAGCCGGACAGCAACCGCCGGCGGTGTCGCCGTAGGTCAGACGGCGGCGAGGACGGCCGCCTCCAGGCGGGCCCGGGTGGCGTCGTCCGGCCAGCCGCCGACCAGGTAGAAGGCGTCCACCACGTCGGCGCCGAGAGTGGAGATGCGGGCCGCGCGGACCAGGGCGCCCGCCTCGTCGAGCGCGCAGGCGACCCGGTAGAGCAACCCGGCGGCGTCGGCGGCGCGCAACTCCAGCAGCACGGCGTTGGTGGCCGCCTCGCGGTGCCAGACGACCCGGGGAGCAGCCCCACCGCCCCGGGCGGCGAGCGCCCGACCCCGCAGCCGCTGGGTGACCGACACGTCGCCGCCGACCGCCCGACGGAGGTCGGCGCGGAGCGGGACCGGGTCGGGCGGGAGACCGTAGCGGGGTTGGACCCGGCACTCGACCAGGGCACGGCCGTCGACCACGGAGGCATCCGCGGAGATCACTTCCAGCCGGTGCAGCGCCAGGCAGCCGGCGACCGTGGCGAGCAGGCCCCGCCGGTCGGCCGCGGCGACCGACACCCGGTCGCCGGTCAGGTGGACGACCGGCAGGGGCCCGGCCAGCAGCGCCGGATCCGGGGTGGGCGGTTCGGGCAGTACGCCGGTGTCCAGTGCGGTGCGGACCCGACCGACCAGTTCGGCGACGAGTCGGCCCTTCCAGTCCGACCAGGCCGCCGGCCCGGTCGCCGCCGCGTCGGCGCGGACCAGCGCGTGCAACAGGTCGAGGGTGCCGGTGTCCCCCACCGACTCGGCCACCGAGGCGATGGTGACCGGGTCGGCCAGATCACGGCGGGTGGCCACGTCGGGCAGCAGCAGGTGCAACCGGACCAGCGTGCCGATCAGCTCGACCTCGGTGGGGGGCAGGCCGATCCGGGCCGCCGCCGCCTGGGCGACGGGCACCCCGACGGTGCTGTGATCACCGGGAAGTCCCTTGCCGATGTCGTGCAGGAGAGCGCCGAGGAGCAGCAGGTCGGGCCGTTCGACCTCACGGGCGTGCCGGCTGGCCTCGTGAGCGGTCTGCACCAGGTGCCGGTCGAGGGTGTAGCGGTGCACCGGGTTGTGCTGCGGCAGACTGCGCAGCCGGGTCCACTCGGGCAGCCAGTTGTCGACCAGTCCGTACCGGTCGCAGGTTTCCCAGGCGGGCACCAGGCCGGGACCGGCGCCGAGCAGGGTGGTCAGCGCGGCCCGGGCATCAGCCGGCCAGGGCGCGGGCAGTGGCGGGCAGTACGCCGCCAGCCATTCGCAGGTGGCCCGGGCGATCGGGAGTCGGGTCGTGGCCGCCGCGGCGGCCACCCGCAGCGAGAGGCTCGGGTCGGGGCGAGCCCCGATCGCCGTACGGGCCAGCACGAGCTCGCCGTCGTGCTCGACCACGTCGCGGGCCACCGGGCGGCGCGCGGGGGGAGCGCCGCCCCCTCGGGACCGGCCGGATCGCAGTCGGTCGGCGGCACGGAACGCGTCGTCCAGGGCGTGGCTGACCGTGCGGGCGTCACCGGCGACCCGTCGCAGGAGGGCGTCGCCGTCCTCAAGCGCGAGGAGCGCGGCCACACCGTCTCGTTCCTGGGCGACAAGCCGGTCGACCCGGCGGCCGACCTGCTGGTGCAGGGCGTCCCGGGTGTCCAGCAGACGCAGGTGGGCGGCGCGTACGGCGGGGCGCAGCGCGTCGGTGATGCCGGCGGCGGAGATCGCTCGCAGCAGCCCGACGTCGCGCAGACCGCCGGCGGCCTCCTTCAGGTCGCCCTCCAACAGGAAGGCCAGCTCACCGTGGGCCTGCCAGCGTGCTTCGGTGACCGCCCGCAGGCCGGGCAGGTGCCGGACGGCGGTGCGCCGCCAGTGGTCGGCGGCGGTGCGGATCAGCGCGTCGGCCAACGTCTGGTCGCCCGCCACCAGCCGGGCGTCGAGCAGCCCGAGGGCGACCTTGACGTCGTCCTGGGCCACCGAGAGTGCTTCGGAGACGGTGCGTACCGAGTGGTCGAGCCGTAGGCCGGCGTCCCAGATCGGGTACCAGACCGAGGCGGCCAACTCGTCGGTGCCGGGCACCCCGGCGTGCAGCAGGACCAGGTCAAGGTCGCCGTACGGGGCGCACTGCCGCCTCCCCAACCCCCCGACGGCGATCAGCGCGACCCCCTCCCGCGAAGGCAGCAGCCCTCGCAGAAAGGTGTCGTAAGCGCTCGCCCGCCCCAGCCGGGCGGACTCCCCGATCCCCCCGGGAACGCCGACGACCTCGTTGATCAAGAGGTTCGCGTCACCGTCACCGGCGTGCCCTGACGCGTTCTTCTTGATCAACGAGGTCATGTCGGTCGTTGCGCGATCAGAGGGCGTCTAGGCCGCGTTCGCCGGTACGCACCCGGACGACCTCTTCGACACCGGTGACCCAGACCTTGCCGTCACCGATCTTGCCCGTGCGGGCCGCCCCGACGATGGCGTCCACCACCTTGTCCACGTCGATCTCGTCGGTGAGCACCTCCACCCGGATCTTGGGCAGGAACTCGACCGTGTATTCAGCACCCCGGTAGACCTCGGTGTGCCCCTTCTGGCGCCCGTACCCCTGAACCTCGCTGACGGTCAGCCCGGCCACCCCGAGGGCGTGCAGGGCCTCCTTCACCGCGTCCAGTTGGTACGGCTTGATGACTGCGGTCACCAGCTTCATGTCCAACCCCTCCATCCCAGGAACGTTAACCGGCGACCTTTTCGCTGACCGTCTCGGCGGGCTCCGCCGGCGGCTTGGCACCACTCGTGCCGCCACCGGGGGTGCCGATGCCGGCCATCGCGAACGCGCTGCCCGTGCCACCACCGGCCGGGGACAGGTCGTAGCTGCTCTCGGCGTGCTCGGCGATGTCGATGCCCTCGACCTCGTCCTCACCCTTGACCCGGAAGCCGATCGTCTTCTCGATGACGAAGGCCAGCACCCAGGCGATGCCGAAGGACCAGACGGTGACGATCAGGCCGGCGAGGGCCTGCCGCCCGAGCTGGGTCGCGCCGCCGCCGTAGAAGAGACCGTCGGAGGCGCCCACCACGTCGCTGATCGCGGCGTTGACCGAGTTGGTGGCGAAGAGACCGAGCCAGAGCGAGCCGATCCAACCACCGACGAAGTGCACGCCGACCACGTCGAGCGAGTCGTCGTAGCCGAGCTTGTACTTGAGGCTGACGGCGAGCGCGCACACCGCACCGGCGACGACGCCGAGCAGGACGGCCGCCCACGGGGCGATGAAACCACAGGCCGGGGTGATGGCGACCAGGCCGGCGACGGCACCGGACGAGGCGCCCACCATCGTCGGCTTACGGGTCTTGACCCACTCGACAGCGATCCAGCCGAGCACCGCCGCCGCCGTGGCGAGCTGGGTGTTGATGAAGGCGAGGCCGGCGACCGAGTCGACGGTCAGCTCGGAGCCGGCGTTGAACCCGAACCAGCCGAACCACAGCAGACCCGCACCGAGCGCGACCAGCGGGATGTTGTGCGGCTTCATGCCCTCACGCGGCCAACCGAGCCGCTTGCCGAGCACCAGAACCACGGCCAGGGCCGCCGCACCGGCGTTGATGTGCACCGCGGTGCCACCGGCGAAGTCCAGAGCGTGGATGTCGGCGCCGATGATGCCGCCGCCCCACACCCAGTGGGCGACCGGGAAGTAGACCAGGGTGGCCCAGCCGAAGGCGAACAGCAGCCAGCCGGCGAACTTTGCCCGGTCGGCGATGGCACCGCTGATCAGCGCGACGGTGATCACCGCGAAGACCATCTGGAAGGCCATGAACACGTAGAGCGGGACCCCGATGCCGCTGGGGTTCTCCGCCGTGGCACCCCACAGGTCGGTCTCGGCGAGGAACGTCTTGGTGCCGAGGTACGCGCCCGGGTCGCCCCAGAAGCCGTTCACGTCGGTCCCGAAGGCGACGCTGAATCCGTAGAACCACCACAGAATAGAGATGAGCCCGATAGCGGAGAAGCTCATCATCATCATGTTGAGTACGCCCTTGGCCCGGTTGAGGCCGCCGTAGAACAGCGCCAGTCCGGGGGTCATGAGCAGCACGAGCGCGGTCGAAACCAGCAGCCACGTGGTGTTGGCGCCGTCGATCGTCGGTGCTTCAGGCACGCTGGCCTCCTAAAGGGTGAATTCCTCCTTCGCGGCTTTCCGGGGCAGCGTCGCCCGTAGGCCGGTTGCGCGGAAGCTTCGCGGCCGGCTGTTTCACACAGGGTCCCGGGCGGGTTTCCGTTTCGTGACGGGTTGTTTCGTACGTGTCACGAAGTCCGCACAGTCGGCGGCATGGACAATGGTGGATCGTTCGGACGGTGGACGTCGATGGCTGACCGGCCAGGCCCATCGACCGGTCCGCTTGACGGGACCGGCCGAGCATCGACCGGCCGACGCTCAGCGGAGGGCGTTCTCCAGTGCGTGCCGCTCGTAGTCGAGCAGCCGCAGATCGCGCATCGGTCGGCGCAGGTGGCCCTTGTGCACGATCCGGACGAACGCTGGCTCACCGGCGGCGGCCATCCGGCGGATGCCCTCGACGTGGTCCACGATCCGCTTACGGATGGTCCGGATCAGCCGGTGCCGGTCCCGGGGGATCAGCCCGTACGCGTCGGCGAAGAGCCGGAGCCGGCGCGGCCGGTCCGGGTGCTTCCAGCCGAGCGTGATCGAGTCGCGGTCCGCGAAGATCGGCACCCAGGTCCAGGCCGCGTACGCCACGTCGTAGATCCGCGCGCCGGGCGAGGCGAGGTCGAAGTCGATCAGCCCGAGGGTGCCGTCCGGCCGCCAGATCACGTTGTGCGGCGCGGCGTCGTGGTGGCAGATCACCTCGGTGTCCGGCGGCGGGGGCCCGAACGAGCGCCAGACGGCCCCCGGCTGCGGGGTGAAGCCGTACTGTGCGTCGTGGAACATGCGCAGCATGGTGGCGACGGTGACCAGCGCCTCGTCGGTCACCCAGTGCGGGGCGAGCGGGTATTCCCCGCACTCCCCCTCCAGGTACGACAGCACCTCACGGTTGCGCTCGTCCATCCCGAGCGCCCGGGGTGCGCCGGTGAAGCCCACGTACTCCAGGTGCCGCAGCAGGGCGTGCACGGACGGTGTCCACGGCCCGGCGTTGCGGCGGACCGTGTCACCGACGCGGACGACGGTGCTCACGTTGCCGCCGTGCAGCGGGATCTCCTGCGAAGTCACGTACGGTCTCCCGAGGCGCTGCGAGGGGTGGCCGGGGTCACGCCAGCCCGCGTATGCGCGGTTGTCACTGGACACCCGAGACTACGCGTCCCGTCCGGTGGCCTCGGTCCCCAGCAACGCGTCGACGAACTGCGCCGGGTCGAACGGGGCCAGGTCGTCCTTGCCCTCACCGAGGCCGACCAGCTTCACGGGGATGCCGAGCTTGCGCTGCACGGCGATCACGATGCCGCCCTTGGCGGTGCCGTCGAGCTTGGTCAGCACCACGCCGGTCACGTTGACCACCTCGGTGAAGACCCGGGCCTGCTCCAGGCCGTTCTGGCCGGTGGTGGCGTCCAGGATGAGCAGTGTCTCGTCGATCGGGCCCTGCTTCTCCACCACGCGCTTGACCTTGCCCAGCTCGTCCATCAGGCCGACCTTGTTCTGCAGGCGGCCGGCGGTGTCGATGAGCACGGTGTCCACGCCGGTGTCGATACCGCGCTTGACCGCGTCGAAGGCGACACTGGCCGGGTCGGCGGCCTCGGGCCCCCGGACGGTTTCCGCGCCGACGCGGGAGCCCCAGGTCTCCAGTTGGTCGGCGGCGGCGGCCCGGAAGGTGTCCGCGGCGCCGAGCAGCACGGTACGGCCGTCGGCGACCAGCACCCGGGCGATCTTGCCGCAGGTGGTGGTCTTGCCGGCGCCGTTGACGCCGACGACGAGGACCACCGCCGGCACGCCGTCCTTCGGGGCGGTCCGCAACGAGCGGTCCAGGCTCGGGTCGAGCGCGTTGACCAGCTCGGCGGCGAGCAGTGCCCGCAGCTCGGAGGCCGAACGGGTGCCGAGCACCCGGGTGCGCTCACGAAGCCGGTCGACGATGTCGCGGGTGGCGTCGACGCCGACGTCGGCGGTGATCAGGCTGTCCTCGATCTCCTCCCAGACGTCCTCGTCGAGGTGGTCGCGGGCGAGCAGGCCGAGCAGGCCCTTGCCGAAGACGTTCTGCGAGCGGGACAGTCGCGAGCGGAGCCGGACCAGCCGCCCGGCGGTCGGCTCGGGCACCTCCACCGGTGCGGGCGCCTCGATGACCGGCGGCGGCTCGACCAGGACGCCGGTGGACAGTTCGGACTCCGGTGCCTCGACCGGCGGGCCGGCGAGATCTTCCTCGGCCCTGGTGTCGACCTCGGTGTGCGGCAGCGGGGGCTCGGGCCGCCGCCGCAGGCGCGGCACGACCAGCCCTACTGTGCCGGCGATCAGCACACCGAGCAGGACAAGAGCGAGGACGAGATATTCGGCCATGCCGGAATCCTGTCAGATGCGGGCGGCGGCGTCCCAGCCACCGCACCCCGAGCGGTGCCCGGAGTCTCAGCCACCGCACCCCGCGCGGTGCCCGGAGTCTCAGCCACCGCACCCGGCTGGTGCCGGGAACCGGCGGTAGGCTCGGCCGCATGCCCGCCGCACACCTCCTCATCGGCCCACTCCTGCGGCGAGTGGTGGACACCCGGGCGACCGTCTGGGTGGAGACGGCCGCGCCCGCCGTGGTCACCGTCCGCACCGCCGACGGCGCCACCGGCACCGCGCCCACCTTCTCGGCGTACGACCACCACTACGCCCTCGTGGTGGTGGAGGGGCTCACCCCGGACAGCACGACCACCTACGAGGTGCTCGTCGACGACGAGGTGGTCTGGCCGGTGGCGAGCAGCGGCTTCCCGCCGAGCGTGATCCGCACCCGGGCGACCGACGACCGGGACCAGCCGGTCAACCTGATCTTCGGCTCGTGCCGCGAGACCACCCAGCACTCCACGACCCGCAAGCTGCCACCGGACGCGCTGGACGCGTACGCCCGACGGTTGATGGCCGACCCGGAGGCGAACCCGCCGCCGGACCTGCTGGTGCTGCTCGGTGACCAGGTCTACGCCGACGTCACCTCGCCCACGGTGCGCCGGCTGCTGCGTCGGCGCCGGCGGCGTCCGAAGGGCGCCCCGGCCGACCAGGTGGTGAGCTTCGACGAGTACACGAAGCTGTATCTGGAGTCCTGGCGCGACCCGGAGATCCGTTGGCTGCTCTCCACCGTGCCGAGCGTGATGATCTTCGACGATCACGAGATCATCGACGACTGGAACACCTCGGCGGCGTGGCGTGCCGAGATGCGCGAGCAGCCGTGGTGGCAGGAGCGGATCGGCAGCGGGCTCGCCTCGTACTGGGTCTACCAGCACCTGGGCAACCTCTCCCCGGACGAGATCGCCGCCGACCCGGTCTTCGCGAAGGTCGCCGCCGCCGAGGACGCCACCGGGGTGCTGCGCGATTTCGGGCACCGGGTCGACCAGGAGTCGGATGTGGCGCACGACACCGAGCGCTGGCGCGCGGTGCAGTACCAGTGGAGTTACGCACTGGACCTGGGCCGGACCCGGCTGGTCATGCTCGACAACAGGTGCAGCCGGGTGCTCGACCCGGGCAGCCGGGCGATGCTGCCGCCGGGCGAGTGGTCCTGGTTCCTCGACCAGGCGCACGGGGTCTACGACCACCTGGTGGTCGGCGCCTCGCTGCCCTGGCTGCTGCCGCAGGGCATCCACCACATAGAGGCGTGGAACGAGAAGTTGGCGGACTCGCGTCGCCCCTGGGTGGCACGCGGGGCGGAGAAGCTGCGCCGCGCACTGGACCTGGAGCACTGGGCGGCGTTCCGGCGTTCCTTCGAGGCGCTGGCGGAGACCTTCACCCGCATCGGCACCGGCACCCCCCGGCAGTCCGGCGCGCGGGTCGGCGCCGGTCCGGCGTACGCCCCGCCGGCGTCGATCAGCGTGCTCTCCGGGGACGTGCACCACTCGTACGTGGCCCGGGCCCGGTTCGGCGACCCGGCGGTGGTCACACCCGTGCACCAGCTCACCTGCTCACCGATCCACAACCAGGTGCCGGCCGGCATCCGTCCGCTGATGCGGCTCGGTTGGTCGGCCGGTCCGGCCGGTGCCACCCGGGCGCTGGCTCGCTCCGCGGGTGTCAGGCGGCCGGGGGTGCGGTGGCGCAAGTTGGCCGGCCCCTACTTCGGCAACGCGGTCGCGACCCTGACGCATGAGGGGCGCAGGGCTGACGTGGTCATCGAGGGCACCACGAAGGACGGCCACCTACGCCCCGTGATGCGGCGCCGACTCTCGGCCGCCGCACGGCCGACCTCGCCGTAGTCTCTACGCGTGGACGAGCACCTGCCAGAACCGATCCGGGCGGTCGAGCACGAGTTGACCGCCCTGCTGCGCCGTGGGCGGGCGGTTTCCTGGGAGATCGCCCGCGAGGTGCACCCGAACCTGGAGCCGAACACCTACGGGCTGCTGCTCTGGTTGCGACGCAGTGGGTCGATCCGGTTGACCGAGTTGGCGGCGCGGCTCGGTGTGGGCAAGGGAACGCTGAGCCGGCAGATCAACGCCCTGGAGGTCCTCGGCCTGGTCTACCGCGACCCCGACCCGAGCGACCGGCGGGCCGCGCAGATCACGTTCACCGAGGAGGGCCAGCGCCGGTTCGACGCAGCCCGGTCTGCGCGTGTGGGAGAGTTGCTCCGCACGCTGAACGACTGGCCGGCCCGGGACGTCGAGGAGTTCGCCCGGCTGTTGGGCCGGTTCAACGACTCCTGGCAGTAGCGCTCCGGGACGGGGAATAGCGCACCGCTCCGTCAGGTTGTTGCTTCAGGCAACCAAATATGCGGTTGCCTCAGGCAACTCCCAGGCGACCCTCGCGAAACCGCCCCCGTCGCTTCACCTCGACTCCGTCCGGAGGCAGCAACGATGACCCAGGCGACAGCGCCCCCACGGGCGACCGGCGTCGACATGACGCACCGGCAGATCCTGCAGGCCCTCTCCGGCCTGCTGCTGGGCATGTTCGTCGCGATCCTCTCCTCCACGGTCGTCTCGAACGCGCTGCCGAGGATCATCACCGAACTGCACGGCAGCCAGTCCGCGTACACCTGGGTGGTCACCTCAGCCCTGCTCGCGACCACCGCGACCACCCCCATCTGGGGCAAACTCGCAGACCTGACCAGCAAGAAACTCCTGGTCCAGATCTCCCTGGGGATCTACGTGCTGGGCTCGGTGCTGGCCGGGGCCGCACAGGGCACCAGTGAGCTGATCGCCTGCCGGGTGCTCCAGGGAATCGGCGCTGGCGGCCTCACCGCGCTGGCCCAGGTGATCATGGCGACCATGATCGCGCCACGCGAGCGGGGCCGCTACAGCGGCTACCTCGGCGCTGTGATGGCCGTCGGCACCATCGGCGGCCCGCTGATCGGCGGTGTGATCGTGGACACCTCCTGGCTCGGCTGGCGCTGGTGCTTCTACGTCGGCGTGCCGTTCGCCATCGCCGCGCTGGTCGTGCTCCAGAAGACCCTGCACCTGCCCGTGATCAAGCGGAAGGCACAGATCGACTGGTGGGGCGCCACGCTGATCACCGCAGCCGTCTCGCTGCTGCTGATCTGGGTCTCGCTCGCTGGCGGCCAGTTCGCCTGGGCCTCCTGGCAGAGCGCCGTCATGGTGGTCGGTGCCCTGGTGCTCGGCGCGCTGGCGATCCGGGTCGAGACCCGGGCCGCCGAGCCGATGATCCCGCCGCGGCTGTTCCGCAACCGCACCATCACCCTGGCCGTCGTCGCCAGCATCGCTGTCGGCGTGGGCATGTTCGGCGCCTCGGTCTTCCTCGGCCAGTACTTCCAGATCAGCCGCGGCCAGAGCCCGACCATGTCCGGCCTGATGACGCTGCCGATGATCCTCGGTCTGCTGGTCTCCTCCACGCTGAGCGGACGGATCATCACCCGTACCGGCCGCTGGAAGAGGTTCCTGGTCATCGGTACGGCGCTGCTCACCGCTGGCTTCGCGCTGATGGGCACGCTCCGGGCCGACACCAGCTTCACCCTGCTCAGCGTCTACATGGCGCTGGTCGGCATCGGCCTGGGCATGACCATGCAGAACCTGGTCCTCGCCGTGCAGAACACCGTCGGCACGCACGAGCTCGGCGTGGCCAGCTCGACGGTTGCGTTCTTCCGCAGCCTGGGCGGCGCGATCGGCGTTTCCGTGCTCGGCGCGGTGCTCGCCCACAAGGTCACGGGCTACACCGCGGAGGGCCTCGGCCGGCTCGGGATCGCCGCGTCCGGCTCGGGCAGCGGTGGTGTCCTGCCCGACGTGCACACCCTGCCCGGGCCGATCCGGGCCGTGGTGGAGAGCGCGTACGGCCACGGCGCCGGCGACATCTTCCTGGCCGCCGCCCCCTTCGCGCTGATCGCACTGATCGCTGTGAGCTTCATCAAGGAGGTGCCGCTGCGGCAGCACAGCAGCTCTCCGGTCGGCACCGAGGTCGAGCAGGAATCAACCATCGCGGCCGGCGCTGGTGCCGCCGTGGTCCGCACCGGCGAGCAGAGGTGAGGTAGCCAGCCATGAGCGTGGGAGCACCGGACCGCGAGGAGTACGGCCCCCGGACCCGCCCGCTGCCGTTCGAACGCGGCACGGACGGGCCCCGGGTGGTCCTGGTCGGCGTCGACGGCACCCGCACCTCCGAGCGGGCCGGCTGGTACGCCGCCGGCCTGGCCCGCCGGCAGGGTGCCGCGTTGGTGGTGGTCTACGTCAGCTCGACGAGCGGGCTGACCGCCCTGATGCCGGGGATGGACGCCGGCGCAGTGCAGCGGACCCACGACGAGCTGGCCGCCGAGCTACGCCGGGAGTGCCGCCGCGGGGCCGAGGAACTGGGCGTACCGCTGACTTTCCTGTCCCGGCGCGGTGACGCGTACGGGGAGCTGTGCGCGGCGGCGGACGAGTTCCAGGCCGACATGGTGGTGGTGGGCGCCTCCGAGCAGGCCGGTCACCGGCTGGTCGGCTCGGTCGCCACCCGGCTGGTCCGCACCGGCCGGTGGCCCGTCGTCGTGGTGCCCTGACAACCGGTCGCGGCTGTCGCACCCGAGCCGCAGGATGACGCGATGACGACATGGAGAGCACCGGAGATCGACCGCAGCCACGAGCCTCTGGTCGCAGATGAGCGCACCATGCTGGAGGGCTGGCTCGACCACCACCGCGACACTCTGCTGCACAAGTGCGCCGGCCTGACCGCCGAGCAGTTGCGCACGGCAAGCGTCGAGCCCTCCGGCCTGAGCCTTCTCGGGTTGGTCCTGCACATGACCGACGTCGAGCGCTCCTGGTTCCGCCAGCGCTTCGCCGGCCAGGACCTGCCCGACCTCTTCGACTACTCCACCGACATCGACGCCGACTTCCACGCTGCGGCGTGCGCCGACGCGGAGGCCGCCTTCGCCGCCTTCCGAGCCGAGGTCGAAGCGGCACGGGCGGCCACCGAGGGACGGTCCCTGGACGAGACGTTCATGCTGACCCGCAGCGACGGGACACGCACCTTCAGCCTGCGCTGGGCGTACGTCCACATGATCGAGGAGTACGCCCGGCACAACGGCCACGCCGACCTGATCCGGGAACGCATCGACGGCGTCACCGGCGATTGACCCGCTGCCCTCGTCAGCCGGGGCGCCCGGCCCGGAGCAGGTGCTCGCCCAGCGGGGTGAGCGTGTGTCGCACCGCCGGGCCCGCCCGGCGGGTGGTGACCAACCCGGCCGACCGGAGGATGGTGGCGTGCTGGCTGGCCGAGGCGAGGGAGATGCCGACCGTCCGGGCCACCTGTGAGGTGCTCGGGCCGTCGGCGATCGCACCCAGCACTGCCGCTCGGGTGCGCCCCAGCAGGTCGGCCAGGGGTCTGCTGCTCACCAGCGCCCGTCGGGTGGGCCGGATCGGGTAGGCCAGCACCATCGGGCCGGCCGGGTCGTCCAGGACGCACGGTCGGGGCAGCAGGTACGACGGCACCAGGGTGACGCCCCGGCCGGCCGGGGCCAGGGTGACTCCGTTGGCGAATCCACACTCGTACGACAACTCGTACCGCTCGCCGTACGGCTTCCAGAACAGGTACGGGCTCAGGTCACGCAGGACCCGGTCGATCCCGGCGTCCACCATGGTGTGGGCCCGCACGGCCCGGTCGCCGTGGACCGCTGCCGTGATCGTGTCCTGGTACGGCGCGACCGCGACCTGGTGGAACGCCCGCATCGCCGCGCTCAGTCGCTGCCGGGCGGCCGTCTCGCCGGAGGCGAGGGCACCGACCCGGGCCGGCAGGTCGCCGGCGGCGATCCGGGGGCGCAGTTCCGCCGCCAGCGTCGCCGTCGGGGTGGCCAGCACCTCGTCCAGGGCGGCCGGCAGGTCGCTGCCGAGGCTCGGCGGGGTGAGGAAGTCCGGAAACCACCAGGGCAGGCGGCACAGGTCGAGGTACGGGCGCATCTCCGGGCGCAGCGCCGCCCGGGTGCGTGCCCGCCAGACCGTGAGGTGTTCCGGTGCGGCCTCGAACAGCCGCTGGCCGGCCGCCCCGAGCTCCAGCAGCACCGCGGGTTCGGAGCGCAGGACGGTGCGGCTCAGATCCGTCGCGGTGAGCTGCAACGTCAGCATGAGCCGACGCTAGCCACCCTTCGGCCCTGCCTGAAAGGGCATGGAGCAGGCTGCGACCGGACCGGAATCCTCGGCCCATGAACATCTTCCTTGTCCTGGCCACCAGCCTGGTCGTGCTCATCGGCACCTCGGGAGCGCCAGCGCACGCCGCCGTCGCGCGTCCCGACACGTACGTCGTCTCCGGCGAGCCGGGGGTGCTGCCCGAGGGCATCGCCGTCACCCGCACCGGCACCATGTACGTCACCAGCGTCGCCACCGGCGCCGTCTACCGCGGAGACGTCCGACACCGGTGGCTGCGCCCGTTCCTCCCCGCCGGCTCGGACGGGCGGACCCGCGCCGCCGGGGTCCACGTCGATCGCGCCGGCCGGCTCTTCGTGGCCGGTTACGACACCGCGACCCTCTTCGTGTACGACCCGGACGGCCGCCTGCTGGCGAAGCGGAGCGCGGTGACCGGTGCGGCTCTCAACGACCTGGTGATCACCGACCATGCCGTGTACGTGACCGACTCGGCCGGCGGCACGATCTGGCGGGCCACGCTGGACGGTGGACGCGTCGGCCCGCTCGTACCGTGGCTGCTGCCGTCCAACTTCCCGGCCGCCCCCGGCTTCCTCAACGGCATCGTCGCCACCGCCGACGGTCGGCTCGCGCTCGTTGCCGACCAGGGCACCGGTGAGCCGGGCAGCGAACGTCTGTGGCGCATCGACCTCGCCGACGCCACGGCCAGCGAGGTCGCCGTGTCGGGTGGACAGCTCGGCGCCGACGGGCTGCTGCTGGAGGGCGACCGCCTCTACGGCGTGGTCAACTTCCCCGATCCCGCTGGCGGGTACCGCTTCGCGGTCAACCTGGCGGTGCTGGACGGCGACCTTCGGGCCGCCCGGGTGGTCCGGCAGTCCCACACCGCCGGCCTGGAGCAGTCCCCGACCACCCTGGCCCGCGACCACGACCGGCTGCTGTGGGTCAACAGCCAGCTCAACGCGACCGCGCCGGCGCCACCGTTCACGGTGACCGAGGTCCCCGGCCTGCGCTGAGAGGCGGCGCGGCTCAGTGGTCCAGAGCCGCCCGCAGGTAACGCAGGTCGGCGTGGCCGCCCCAGCGGTGCGCCGACAGCCCAGCGGAGCGGGCACCCCGTACGGCCCAGTCCTCGTCGTCGACGAAGAGCACCCGGGCCGGCGGGGTGGCCAGCGCCTGGCAGGCGGCCTGGAAGTATTCCGGGGCGGGCTTGTGCACTCCGAGGGTGGAGGAGTTGATCACCACGTCCAGCTCGCCGACCAGACCGAGGGCGGCCAGGTCGGCGTCGAGCAGGTCGGTGGCGTTGGTGCCCAGCCCGACAGTGATCCCGGCCGCGCGTACCTCGCGGACGAAGTCGAGCACCTCGGTGTCCACCTCACCCCGGTAGCGCTGCCACTGCTCCACCGCTGCGCGGGCCCGGTCCGGGCCACCGGCCGGCTCGGCGAGAGCGTCGGCCACGCTGCTCACCCACTCGGCGTGGCTGACCTGGCCGGTGAGCACCGGCTGAAGCCGGCCCCACTGCATGGCGATCTCGCCGAGCACCCCCTCGGACAGGCCGTACTCCCGCTCGACACCGGCAGCCACCGCCGGATCCCACCGGCGCAGTACGCCGTCGAAGTCCAGCAGGAGCGCCGTCGCGCGTTCCCGAGCCACTACCCGTTCTCCTCGCCGCGGCCGTGCCGCTGGTCGTCCTCGTCGGCCCGGTTGAGCCGTTGGCTGATCACCTGGGTGACCCCGCTGCGCATGGTGACCCCGTAGAGCGCGTCCGCGATCTCCATCGTCCGCTTCTGGTGCGTGATGACGATCAGCTGGCTCTTCTCCCGCAACTGTGCCAGCAACAGGATCAGCCGGCCCAGGTTGACGTCGTCGAGGGCCGCCTCCACCTCGTCCATGATGTAGAACGGGCTGGGCCGGGCGCGGAAGATCGCCACAAGCATGGCCACCGCGGTCAGCGACCGCTCGCCGCCGGAGAGCAGCGACAGCCGCTTGATCTTCTTGCCCGGCGGGCGGGCCTCCACCTCGACGCCGGTGGTGAGCAGGTCGTCCGGCTCGGTGAGGATCAGCCGGCCCTCGCCGCCGGGGAAGAGCACCGTGAACACCTGCTCGAACTCCCGAGCGGTGTCCTCGAAGGCGCTGGCGAAGACCTCCAGGATCCGCTCGTCCACGTCCTTGACCACGGTGAGCAGGTCCCGACGGGTGGCCTTGAGGTCTTCCAACTGCTCGGAGAGGAACTTGAAGCGCTCCTCCAGCGCGGCGAACTCCTCCAGCGCGAGCGGGTTGACCTTGCCGAGCAGGGCCAGTTCGCGTTCCGCCTTGGCGGCGCGCTTCTCCTGCACCGGCCGCTCGTAGCGCACCGGCTCGGGCACCGGCAGGCCGTCCCGTTCGGCCGTCGCGACGTCGACCTGGGTCGGCGGAACGGGCTGCGCGGGGCCGTACTCGGCGACCAGCGTCTCCACGTCCAGTCCGAAGTCCTCGGCGGCCTTCGCCTCCAACTGCTCGATGCGCAGTCGTTGCTCGGCGCGGGCCACCTCGTCACGGTGCACCTGGCTGGTCAGCCGCTCCAGCTCCGCGCCGAGACGCTTGGCTGCCCCGCGTACCTCCTGAAGCTCCGCCTCACGGGCGGCGCGTTCCAGGGCGACCGCGTCGCGGTGCTCCTCGGCCGTCGCGATCGAGGTGGTGAGCCGGGTGAGGGCCTCCCGGGCGCCGCCGGCGACGGCCCGGGCGATGCCCGCACCCCTGGTGCGCGCGGCCCGCCGGGCTGCGGCGCGCTCCCGGGCGGCCCGCTCCGCGGTGGCCTGCCGGGCCAGCGAGTCGGCCCGACCGGCGATCGAGGAGACCCGCTCCTCGGCGGTACGCACGGCGAGCCGGACCTCCATCTCGTTCTGCCGGGCCTGCGGCACCATCGCGGCGAGTTGGTCCCGTTCCTCGCTGGACGGCTCGGCGTCGACCGGGGTCTCCTCGGCCAGCCGCAGCCGTTCCTCCAGCTCGGCGAGTGCGGTGAGGTCCCGTTGTCGAGCCGCCTCGGCGCGGGAGCGGGACTCACCGAGCCGGTCGGTCTCCGCCTTCGCCGAGCGGGCCGCCGCCCCCAGCTCGGCCAGCCGGCGCGCGGCGGCGTTGCGGTGGCTCTCCGCCTCACGCTTCTCGGCGGCGGCGTGCTGCACGGCCTCCTTGGCTGCGGCCACCTCGGCGCGCGCCTCGACGAGCTGGTCGCGCAGCTCCACGCCCGCGCGCTCGGCGGTGAGCCGGTTGGCGCGGGCCTCCTCGACAGCGGCCTGCACCTCGATGTAGCTGGGGGCCTTGGCCGACCCACCAGCCGCCGCGTACGCCCCGACCACGTCACCGTCGGGGGTGACCGCCCGCAGCTCGGGGTTGCTGGCGACCAGGTCGGCGGCGGCGGCGAGATCGTCGACGAGCGCCACGTCGCGCAGTGCCCGGTGCACGGCCGGACGCAGCTCGGCGCTGCACTCCACCAGGTCGGGGGCCCACCGGGCGTCGTCGGGCAGCTTCGGGCGCAGCGCGTCGGCGGAACCGGTCATGCCGGGCCCCGCCGGGCTGCCGACGAGCAGGCCGGCCCGGCCGGCGTCGGAGATCTTCAGCAGGCGCATCGCCTCGACGGCCTCGTCCACCCCGCTGACGGCGACCGCGTCGGCGAGACCGCCGAGCGCGGCGGCCAGCGCGGCCTCGTGGCCGGGCGCGACGGTGAGCAGCCCGGCGAGGCTGCCGAGCAGGCCGGGCACGTCGCCGGCGCGGGCGAGCAGCGCTCCCGCGCCGTCCTTGCGCCGCAGCCCGAGCGCCAGCGCTTCCTCCCGGGCCTTCCAGGTGGCGGCGTCCTTCTCCGCCGCCCGCTCGGCGTCGGACAGCGAGCGCACGGTGGCCTGCGCCCGCTCCTGCACGGCGACCGCCTCGGCGTGCCGGGCGTCCAGGTCCGCGTTGTCCCGGTCGGCCTCGGTGGACTGGGCGGCCACCGCGTCCAGGTCGGCCTGCGCCTGCTCGGCGCGGCCCAGCGCGTCGGCGTGCGCAACGGCGAGTCGTTCGATCTCCTCGCCGGCGCTGGTCGTCCGGGCGCGGGCCGAGTTGACCTGCCCGGTGAGCCGGGCCATCCCCTCCCGGCGGTCGGCGATGGCCTTGGCGGCGGCGACCAGCTCCCGTTCGGCGGCGGCGAGCTGCCGTTCCAGCTCCTGGCGGTGCTCGACCGCCTCGGCCAGCCGGATCTGGTCGTCGGTGAGTGCCCCGCGCAGCTCCTCCTCCTGCTCGCGGACGCGTTCCGCCTCGGCCTCCAGCTGGTCCGGGTCGCGGCCGGGCCGCTCGTCGTCGCCGCTGGCGCTGAGGTGCCGCAGCCGTTCCCGGGCCAACTGCTCGATCGAGCGGAAGCGCTCCTGGAGGGCGGACAGCTTGTACCAGGTGTCCTGGGCGGCGGCGAGCAGCGGCGCGTCCTCCGCGAGGGCGGCCTCCAGCTCGCCGAGGCGGCCCTGCACCTCGACGTGCTCGCCCTCGATCTGCTCACGCCGCTCGCGCAGCGCGGTCTCGTCGGCGATCTCCCGATCGAGGGTGCTGCGCAGGGTGGCCAGGTCGTCGGCGAGCAGGCGCAGCCGGGCGTCGCGCAGGTTGGCCTGGATGGCGGCGGCACGGCGGGCCACCTCGGCCTGCCGGCCCAGTGGCTTGAGCTGACGGCGCAGCTCAGCGGTGAGGTCGGTCAGGCGGTTGAGGTTGGTCTGCATCGCGTCGAGCTTGCGCAGCGCCTTTTCCTTGCGCTTGCGGTGCTTGAGGACGCCGGCCGCCTCCTCGATGAACGCCCGGCGGTCCTCCGGCTTGGCGTGCAGCATGCCGTCGAGTCGGCCCTGCCCGACGATGATGTGCATCTCCCGGCCGATGCCGGAGTCGGACAGCAGCTCCTGGATGTCGAGCAACCGGCAGGTGTTGCCGTTGATCTCGTACTCGCTCTCGCCGGAGCGGAACATCCGGCGGGTGATGGAGACCTCGGTGTACTCGATCGGCAGCGCGCCGTCGGTGTTGTCGATGGTGAGGGTGACCTCGGCGCGGCCCAGTGGCGCCCGGCCGGCGGTGCCGGCGAAGATGACGTCCTCCATCTTGCCGCCGCGCAGGGCCTTGGCGCCCTGCTCGCCGAGGACCCAGGCGATGGCGTCGACGACGTTGGACTTGCCGGAGCCGTTCGGGCCCACCACACAGGTGATCCCGGGCTCCAGCTTCAACGTCGTGGCGGAGGCGAAGGACTTGAAGCCCTTCACCGTCAGGCTCTTGAGATACACCTTCTCGATCCTCGTCCGGTGGCCGCCGTACCGTCGCCGGCTCTGGGGACCTGGGTGAACTCGCAGACTAACCCGGTGGTGGGAGCGGAGGAGCACGCGACCCGCCCCGGGTCGTGTGCGTCGAGGGCGCGAGGCACCACCGCGCTGTTGTTCGGACGGCCCCGATAATGGCGAGAGCAGTTCATGATCGGCTTATCCGTGGGCGCGCTATTCGGATGCGGCCGGGACGGTTCCCGTGCGACCGACCACAAGATCACAAATCGTCGGCCCGAAAGGAACCGGACAGTGTTGCGCGCCGGCACAGAACGTGTCGGCGCGCTTTTTGCGATAGTGCGATTCAGTTTTGTCGAGGTGGAGATCAGGTCAGCGCCGGCTCGGCCAGACGGAGCAGATCGTCCGCCTCCGCCGCAGCCGCCGCGAGCCGATCGTTGTCGGCACGCAGACGCGTGATCTCGAACTCCAGTGCCTGCACCCTGGCACGCAGTCGGGTGACCTCGTCGAGCAGACGCCGGTCGGGCGCTGCACCTACGTGGCCGTAGAGGGCCTTCGCCATGCTGACTCCTTGATATGCGCTGCCGGAAAGGCCGGCCAACGCGCGCCCATTAAGTACGCGGCTGTCATTCCAGGCTGTATCTGGGCATGACCGGGCGCGACTGGCGACACCTATATATTGAGCCGAAACCCCCTCCTTCGTCAAGTTCTCGCAGGCCGTAGATCATCTCCACGTCGACCTGTCCACTTGTCGGGGGGCTGCCTTCAAGGCACGGACACTCTCTGTCCGGACACCTTTACTGTACGCCCGGATTTCCGGAAGTCCGCCCCCTCGCGTCCGACTTCCCCTTAACTCTTCCTTAGCCACGTTGCCGCAGCTCGGGGCCGCGCCGTAGCGTCACCCCGGCCCGCAACCGACCCCTGGAGGCATAGGCGTGTACGGCTCGACCGACCCGATGGACCCGAACGGCGCACCCCGGCGCGTCGAACGGCCGACCGACGAGCCGGCCTGGCTGCACGACCGCCCGGAGCCCCGCTCGGCCTACCTCTTTGGTGACAACTCGGACCAGCCCGGCGACGAGTGGCACCCGGAGCAGCCCTCCGCCGACTGGCAGTCGGGCCCGGCGACACCCGCCGGCTCGGCCGACGCCCACACCGCCACCTGGCCGGCCCACCGCCCGGATGCCGGGAGCGGCGCCTGGGCCAACAGCCGCCCGGCAGAGGACCCCACCGGCGGTTGGCACCCGGACACCGACGCGGAGACCACCGGCGGCTGGCGCACCGACGCCGACCCGGAGACGACAGTCGGCGTGACCGGACGACCCGGCGAGGGCCGGCACCGCTCCCCCCGCCGCTGGCGCAAGCCACTGATGATCGGAGGCGCCGCCGCAGCGGCCACCCTCGTGGTGAGCTTCGGCGTCGGCGCGCTCGCGCTGCCCGGCGGTGACAACGGGGGCAGTCAGCCAACCGCCGTCGACGACACCTTCGCGACGGAGGCCCCGGCCGAGCAGCCGGCCATCGACACCCTGGCCGCACCCTCCCCGTCCGCCACGCCCAGCCCGGCGCAGCCGAGCCCCTCGCCGAGCAAGGTCGTCAAGCCGACCCCGGCGGCGTCACGGACCACCGCCGCGTCGCGCCGCAGCGTCGAGCGCAGCACCGCGCCGAACACGAACAACGGGTCCAACGGGTCCAGCGGATCCAGCGGCACCGTCAGCGCCCAGGCCCGCGAGGTGGTGAACCTGGTCAACGCCGAGCGGTCCAAGGCCGGCTGCAAGGCGCTGAGCATCGACGACAAGCTGATGACCGCCGCCCAGAAGCACAGTCAGGACCAGGCCGACCACCAGAAGATGTCGCACACCGGCAGCGACGGCAGCAACGCCGGCACGCGGCTGGACCGGGTCGGCTACACCTGGCGCACGTACGGCGAGAACGTGGCCTGGAACCAGAAGACCCCGGCCGCGGTGATGGATGCCTGGATGAACAGCTCCGGCCACCGGGCCAACATCCTGAACTGCGCGTTCACCGAGATCGGCGTCGGCATCGCCAACAGCAACGGGCCGTACTGGACGCAGGTCTTCGCCGCGCCGCGCTGACCGCGCGTCGTCCGCGCCCCCGCGCTCGTTTGACCCGGTGAGGTACGTCGGGCCGAGGGTGCGGGGCGGCGTACCGGTGCGGGCGGCAACGGGCCGTCCGGGACCCGGGAGCTGCCGATGTGGATCCGGCCACGGCGACGACGCGTCGCCGTACGCCCCCTGCGCCGCGTCCTGTCGGCCGGCGTCGCGCTCCTCCTGGTCGTGCCGGCGTACGGGTGCCGAGCCAAGCTGACCCCGCCCGGCGCGCCCACCGCATGGCCGGCCGCGTCGGCCCGCACCTGGCAGTGGCAGTGGCAGCTCAGCGGCCCGCTCGACCCGACGGTGGAAGCAGACGTCTTCCTGCTCGACCCGGTGGTCACCACCACCGAACAGACCACCGACCTCCGCTCCCGGGACCGCCGGTTGATCTGCCAGGTGCACGTCGGGTCGGTCCGCACCGCCGACCCGGACGCCAGCCGGTTCCCGGACATCGTCCAGGGCTCGACCGGACGTCGGCCCGACAGCCGGTGGCTGGACGTGCGGAGCTGGGGCGCGCTCAAGCCGGTACTGGCCGACCGTTTCCGACTCTGCCGCGGCAAGGGCTTCGGCGCGGTGGCGCTCGCCGACGCCGACGGGTACGCGTCCCGCACCGGCTTCCCGCTCGACTTCGACGACCAACTGCTCTTCAACCGCCGGCTGGCCGAGCTGGCCCGCTCGCTGAGCCTCTCCCCCGGGCTGGTCAACGACGTCCCCCAGCTCGCCGCACTGGCCCCGGACTTCGACTTCGTCGTCAACGAGGAGTGCGTCCGACTGGGCCAGTGCGCCAAACTGCTGCCGTTCGTCGACGCCGGCAAACCGGTCTTCCACGTGGAGTACGCCAGCTCGACCGACGAGTTCTGCGTCACCACCGTCGGCTACGGCTTCGCGTCGATCCGGAAGGACCGTCCGTTGGACGCCTGGCGGGAAGCCTGCCCCCTGCCCTGACACGGCTGTGGGCCGGGCCGTGGCCGTGGCCGTGACCGCGGCCCGGCCCGCCGCCCCGCCGCTCCCGCCCCGCTCGCCTCCGCCCCTTGATCGACTCGCCTTTCATGAAGTCGCGGTATCAGGCGGCCTGGGATACCGCGACATCAATGAACCCGAGTTGATCAAGGGGCAAGAACGGCGAGCAGTGGGGCGGGGACGGCGTGGGCGGTTTCCGGGCGGGTCAGGGCACCGGCACCAGCTCCGGGGCGGGTGCCGGAGGGTCGGCCGGCGCGGGCGCCGAACGCGGGCGCAGGAAGCGCGGGGCCCACCAGTTGGCGTCGCCCAGCATGGTCATCAGCGCCGGCAGCACCACGCCCCGGATGATCGTGGCATCCAGCAGGATCGCCGCCGCGAGGCCGATGCCGAGCTGCTTCATGTCGATCGTGCTCAGCGTGGCGAAGATCGAGAAGACCCCGACCATCACGATCGCGGCGCTGGTCACCACCCCGGCCGAGGAGGTGATCCCGTAGGACACCGCGTCGCGGTTGGGCATTCCCGCCCGGATCCCCTCGCGGATCCGACTGACCACGAAGACGTGGTAGTCCATCGAGAGGCCGAAGAGCACCACGAAGAGGAACAGCGGCAGCCAGGACACGATGGCGCCCATCGAGGTGAAACCGAGCAAACTCTCGGCCCATTCACCCTGGAAGATCAGCACCAGCAGCCCGTACGCGGCGCCGGCGGAGAGCAGGTTCAGCGCGATCGAACTCGCCGCGATCACCACCGACCGGAAGGTGAACACCATGACCAGGAAGGTCAAGACCAGTACGAAGCCCATGACCAGCGGCAACTTCTGCCGGACGTGAGCGGCGTAGTCCTCGCTGTCGGCCACGCTGCCGCCGACCGCGTACTCGATGCCGGGGATGCCCCGCAGCTCCGCCGGGACCAGGTCCGCGCGCAGCTTCTTCAGTGACTGCACCGACCGGTCGTCCCGACTGGCGTACGGGGTGGCCACGTCCAGTACCGACACCCGCCGGTCGGCCGACACCTCGATCTTCGGACCGTCCGCCTCGACCGGAGCGAACAACGGATCACCGGCGGCACGGGTGGACAGTTCGGTGAGGGCGGCGCGAACCCGGCCGGCCTGCTCGGCCGGCGCCCGCACGGCCACCACGTGATTGGTGCCGTTGCTCGGGAAGGCGGCGGTGAGCCGGTCGTACGCCTGCATGGCCGGCGTGGTGCGGGGCAGGTCCTCCATGCCGGGGAACTTCAGCTTCATGCCGAGCGCCGGCGCTGCCAGCGCGAGCAGCAATCCGACCGAGATGACCAGCGTCACCACCGGAGCGCGTAGCGCGGGCCGGAGCACCGCGGGCCAGAGCCGGGGCTTGCGGGGCTCGCCGTGCCGGCCGGTGCGCGGCGCGGTCAGCCGCCAGAGCAGTGGCACCCGGGGCCGGTCGACCCAGCGGCCGAGCTTGGCCAGCAGGGCGGGCAGCACGGTCAGCGACCCGGTCACCGCGACGGCGACCACGAGGATCGAGCCGACGGCGAGGGACGAGAAGACCACGTCGCCGGCGAGCAGCAGCCCGGCCATCGAGATGATCACCGCGAAGCCGGAGACCACCACCGCGTGTCCGGAGGTCTCCGCGGCGATCTCCACGGCGTCGAGGCCGGATTGGCCCTTGGCACGTTCCTCCCGCTCCCGACGGATGTAGAACAGCGAGTAGTCGACCCCGACCGCCATGCCGATCAGGAGGATCACCGGGGCGGTGGTGTCGGTGGCCGGCACCAGGTGTGAGGCGAGAGTGGACAGACCCATCGCGGCGGCGACCGAGGAGAGCGCCAGCAGCACCGGCACGCTGGCCGCGATTAGCGCCCCGAACGCGATGATCAGGATCGCCAGGGTGACCGGCAGGCTGAGCAGCTCGGCACGCTTGAAGTCCTTGCCCAGGGTGTCGTCGAGGGCCTGGCCGATCGACGGCCCGCCGACCTGCTCGACGCGCAACTGCGGGTGCTCGGCCTGCACGCCGGCGGTGGCGTCGCGCAACGGCTGCACCCGTTCCGAGGCCGTCTCCGGATCACCGGACATCGTGATCGGCAGCAGCAGCGCCGAGCCGTCCCGGGCGGTGACCGGCTGGCCCACCGAGGCGACCCCGACGACAGTGCGCAGCCGGGCCGCCGCGTCGTCGGCCGCCGCCCGGGCCGCCGCCTCGTCCAGCGCACCGCCCCGGGAGGTGATGAGGACGTTGTCCACGGCCGGGTCGTCGAAGTCAGCGGCGTCCACGATCAGGCCGGCCCGCCCCGTCTCGCCGATCGCCTGGTCGCCACTGGTGGCCTCGTTGAGACCGGCGGCGCTGCCGCCGACGAAGCACACCGCCACGAACACCGCCCACATCGCGAGCGCCCGCCACGGGTGCTCGGCGCTCCACCGCGCCAGCCGCACCGTCACCGGTCTTTTCCTCATTCCGACTCCCCCTGTCACGTCAGCCCCCCAGTGATCGGTGCTGACGTTAGGTGCGTGACGAGGCGGTCACATCGGGGATCGGCCCCGGCGCACCCCGGAATCACCGCAGGGCGCGCGGGGGTCGGTTCGGCGGGCGTCAGCCCGCTGTCGGGACGTACGCCAGGGTCCAGCCCGGAGCGGCCGGCCACGACCCGCCGGTATCACCCCGGAGTCGGCTCCGGGTCATCCCCGAAGGGAAGCCCGGGGCCGTGGCTGGCAGTGCGGGCAGCTGTACGAGGACCGGTTCATGAACGCCTCGCGTCGGATCGGTGCGCCGCACCGCCGGCACGGCTCACCCTCGCGGCCGTACGCGTTCAGCGCCCGGTCGAAGTAGCCGCTCTCGCCGTTGACGTTGACGTAGAGGGCGTCGAAGCTGGTGCCGCCCTGTGTGATCGCCTCGCCGAGCACGTCGCGGACGTGGCCGAGCAGGCGTTGCGCGGCAGGGCCGGTCAGCGCGTCGGTGGGTCGGGCGCCGTGCAGCCCGGCGCGCCAGAGGGCCTCGTCGGCGTAGATGTTGCCCACCCCGGAGATCAGGGTCTGGTCGAGCAGGGCCCGCTTCACCTCGGTGTGCCGGCGGCGCAGCGCGGCGACGAACTCCGCCTCGGAGAACTCCGGGTCCATCGGGTCGCGGGCGATGTGCGCGATCTCGTCGGGCAGCTCGGCGCCGCCCTCGCTCACCGAGAGCCCGCCGAACGTGCGCTGGTCGACGAAGCGCAGCTCCGGCCCGTCGTCGGCGAACCGAAATCGGACCCGCAGGTGGGTCTCGTCGGTGGTGCCGGGTGGCTGGAGCAGCATCTGGCCGGACATCCCGAGGTGCCCGATGATGGCGTCGCCGCTGTCCAGTGGCAGCCACAGGTACTTGCCGCGACGGCGGGCGTCGAGCACCGTCCGGCCGGCGAGCACGTCGGCGAAGTGCACGTCACCCGGGATGTGCCGACGGACCGCACGCGGGTGACGGACCTCGACCGAGGTGATCCGGCGGCCGACGACCCACTGGGCCAGCCCTTGCCGGACGGTCTCCACCTCGGGCAGCTCAGGCACCCCGTGACCCCGTCTCGTGGCCGTCGGCACCCCCGGCCGGCAGTGCCTGCGCCAGGTGGTCGACCTGCTCGGCCTGGGCCGCCCGCTCGGCGCGCTCCAACGGCCCGAACGGCTCGTCGGAGTCGGCCGAGCCGCCCCGGTCGACCGGCTGGTCCTGGCGCCCGTCGCCGGCACGCCCGTCCTGACCGTCGTCGTTCTGGCCGTTCTGCTCGGCGAGCGTCCGCCAGGCGGCCTCGGCGGCCCGCTGCTCGGCCTCCTTCTTGCTGCGCCCCTCGGCGCCGCCGTACCGGTTGCCGGCCACCACCACCCAGGCGGTGAACGTCTTCAGGTGGTCCGGGCCGGTGCCCTCGATCCGGTACTCCGGGACGCCGAGCCCGAGCGCCGCCGTCAACTCCTGCAGGCTGGTCTTCCAGTCCAGGGCGGCGCCCCGGCCGGCAGACTCCGCCATCAGCGGGTCGAAGAGCCGGTGGATGACGATCCCCGTGGTGTCCAACCCGTACTGGAGGTAGATCGCGCCGAGCAGCGCCTCCAGCGTGTCGGCGAGGATGCTCGCCTTGTCCCGGCCGCCGGTGGTCTCCTCGCCCTTGCCGAGCAGCAGGTACGCGCCGAGGCCGTCCGGGCCCAGACCACGGGCCACGTCGGCGAGGGCCCTCATGTTGACCACGCTGGCGCGCAACTTGGCCAGCTGCCCCTCGGGGAGGTCCGGGTGGTTGTGGAAGAGCGCCGTGGTGATCACCACGCCGAGCACCGAGTCGCCGAGGAACTCCAGCCGCTCGTTGGTGGGCAACCCGCCGTTCTCGTACGCGTACGAGCGGTGGGTCAGCGCACGCTGCAGCAGCTCGGGTTCCAGGCTCACGCCGAAGGCGGCTTCCAGGTGACCGACGGACGCCCGCCGCCGCTTGTCGTTGCTCATGATGTGCGTACCTCGGTGTCGGTGGAACGGTCGGTGCGGTCCGTCGCGGCGTCGCCGTCGAGCAACGCGGAGACCAGATCGGTGGCGCGCCGCCGCCACAGGTGAGCGGCGAGAGCTATGCCGGAGGCGACGTCGTCGGCGCGGGCGGAACCGTGGCAGACGACCACAGTCCCCGCAACGCCCAACAGGGCGGCCGCGCGGGGCGCGCCACCCCCGCTGGGAGGGCCGCCAGCCATGGCGTACGCGCCCTCGATGGCCTTGAGCAGCACGTTACCGGTGAAGCCGTCGGTGACGACCACATCGGCGCGCGCGCCGAGGGCCACGTCGTACCCCTCGACCAAGCCGACGTAGCGGGCCCCGCCGGGGAGCGGCTCGACGGCGAGCAAGGGGTCGGTGGCCCGGCGGACCCGGTCGCCCTTGCCGGCCTCGGTGCCGACCGAGAGCAGGCCGACCCGCGGCGCGGCGATCGAGTGCGCCACCGCGGCGTACGCGGCGCCGAGCACGGCGTGGCGGGCGAGAGTGGCAGGGCGGGGTTCGAGGGAGCCGCCGACGTCGAGCAGGACGACCGGCCCGGCCACGGCGGGCAGGGTGGCGGCCAGGGCGGGTTGGCGGATCTCCGGCCAACGGCCGAGGCCGAGGACGGCTGCGGTGACGGTGGCACCGGTGGCACCGGCGGACACCAGGGCGTCGGCGGTGCCGTCGCGAACGGCGGTGACCGCGGCCCGGACGGTGCTCTCCGCGCGGGCGGCACTGGGGTGGTCGGCCATACCGACGACATCGCGGACGGGCCGCACCGTGATCCGGGCGCGTTGCGCCGGATCGAGGGCAGCAATCATCCCGTCGGCGACCTCGGTCGGGCCGACGAGGAGCAGGTGCAGGTCAGGGTCGGCGCGCATGGCCCGCAGAGCGCCGTCAACCACGACGGCGGGAGCGTCGTCCCCGCCGAGGAGGTCAACGGCGATCCGCGCGGTGCCCGGCTCCACCGGGACGCCGGCCGGAGTGGGCCGGGCGTCGGAGGGAGCCGGGGCACCGGGCGAATGCCAGGATGCGCGCGCCGCCCGACCTGGGGTCGGGGGCGTCACTCGGCGTCCAGGTCAGACCTCGAGAACCTGGCGGCCGTTGTAGGTGCCGCAGACGGAGCAGGCGGCGTGCGGCAGCTTCGGGGACTTGCACTGCGGGCACGCAACGGTCGCGACCACGGTCGCCTTCCAGTTCGCCCGGCGGGACCGGGTGTTGCTGCGCGACATCTTGCGCTTCGGGACGGCCACGGTTCTTACTCCTCTGTAACGGTCATTTGCGACAGGCCCGCCCAACGCGGGTCGATCTGCTGGTGACTGTGGTCGGCCGGCAGATCGTCCCAGTGCGCCCCACATTCAGGGCACAGTCCTGGGCAGTCCTCCCGGCAGAGCGGGTTGGTCGGCAGCGTGAGCACCAACGCGTCCCGCAGCGCCGGCTCCAGGTCGATCAGATCGCCCTGCATCCGGCCCACCTCGTCCTCGTCGGTCGTGGCGTCCGTGGTGCTGTCCTCGTACGCGTACAGCTCCTGGATCGTCACGCCCATCGAGTCGTTGATCTCGCGCAGGCAACGGCCGCACTCGCCCTGAACGGGACCGGTGATGGTCCCGGAGACGAGCACGCCCTCGGACACCGACTGCAACCTCAGATCGAGGTCGAGGTCCGCGCCCTCCGGCACGCCGATCAACTCCACACCGAGGTCCGCCGGTGCCGGCACGACCCGCCGGACTTCACGCAACGCGCCAGGGCGGCGCGGGAGGTCCCTCGTGTCGAGGACCAACGGCGACCTGGGGTTGAGTGTCGATGGCGAGTGCTTGGGCATAGTCAGACTCCGGCCGGTGAGAGGCCGACAAAAAAGGTTACCTGGACGACCGCCGGACCGTCGAACCGGGGGCGACGCCCGCCTGAGAAGTCGGCTGGTGAGGTGCCGCTCAGAAGGGTAGCGGGCGTTCCGCCTCATCCCCAGCGAAGGTGCCGATCTCCCGCAGTGCGTGCATCTTGTCCCGGCCGCGCTCTATCGAGGCCAGCGCCCGGGTGAGGAACTGCTCGAAGTTGGCCAGGGCGGTGTCGACGTAGTCGTCGACCTCCTCACGCAGGCGCTGTGCCTCAGCCCGCGCCTCGGCGATGATCCGGGCACCCTCGTGCTCGGCCGACACGGTGATCTCGTTCACCGAGACCAGGCGGGCGTGTTCTGCCTCACCCTCGCTGATGATCCGGTCCGCCTCGCGCTTGCCGGCCTCCATGATCTTGTCGCGCTCCTCCAGGAGAGCGGCGGCGCGACGCAGGTCGGCGGGGAGGTCGGCGCGCATCTCGTCGAGGACCGCGATCATCTCACCCCGGTCGACCATGCAGTTGTTACGCGACATCGGGACGGAGCGGGCCTGCTCCACCATGGCGATCAGTTCGTCGATGCGATCGAGCGGGTCCACCGGTACCTCACTCCTGTCGTTCTTCGGCCGACCTCCATGATGCGGGCTACGGCCGTTCCCCGCGCCACCAATCATGTCGTGCCGGCCCCACACCGGCCCCATCCGCCCCAACCCGGCGCGTCGCGACATCGTCACACCGCGCCCACCCGGCCCGCACTCTTGCGTCAATTTTCCGCAAAAGGGGCGTCACGGCGACCGAAGCGGCAGGACCGCCGGATGGGGGGTGTCAGGGGCGGGGGGCGAGCCGGGCCTGAAGGGCCTCACGGACCAGGTCGGGGACGTGCGCGGAGATGTCGCCACCCCACTTGGCCACGTCCTTGACCAGGCTTGAGGAGAGGAACGAGTAGAGCGGGTTGGTCGGCATGAAGAGCGTCTCGACGCCGGCCAGCCCGATGTTCATCTGGGCCATCTGCAACTCGTAGTCGAAGTCGCTGACCGCCCGCAGACCCTTGATCAGCACGCTCGCCTGCTGGGCCCGACAGAAGTCAACCAGCAGCCCTCGGAACGACTCGACCCGCACGTTGCCGTACGACGAGGTCACCTCGCGGAGCATCTCGATCCGCTCCTCGACGGTGAACAGGCCACTCTTCGACTGATTTATCAGCACACCGACGATCACCTCGTCGAAGAGCCGACTGGCCCGCCCGATGATGTCGAGGTGTCCGTTGGTGACCGGGTCGAACGAACCGGGGCACACCGCACGTCTCATGATCGGCGACCGTACCAAAGGGTGGTCTCGCCGTAACGGCGACTGCGCTCCGGGGTGATCCCGTCCACCCAGTCGAACTCCCTGGTCCGCCGGGACCGCTCCACCACCACCAGCGCGTCCGGCGCCAGCCAGTCGCCGTCGACCAGCGTGGTAAGCAGCGCGGTGATCTCCGCGTCCGGCACGGCGTAGGGCGGGTCGGCGAAGACCACGTCGTACGGCCCACCGTCCGGACCGGCGGCCAGCACCGTCGCCACCTTGCCGGTGACCAGGCGGGCGGCGGGGCCGGCACGCAGAGCCGCCACGTTCTCCCGGATCACCCGGGCCGCCCGCGCGTCCGACTCGACCAGCAGCACGTGCGCGGCCCCGCGGGAGAGCGCCTCCAACCCGACCGCGCCGGAGCCGGCGTACAGGTCGGCGAAGCGGGCGCCGTCGAGGTCGACCTCGGCCTCGACGGCACTGAACAGCGCCTCCCGGACCCGGTCTGAGGTGGGTCGGGTGCCGGCACCGGGGGGCGCGGCGATCCGCCGGCCGCCGAGCGTCCCGGCCACGATCCGGGTCACGGTCTCCTCCTGCTCATGCCCCCGACGCTACGCGACCCGTCGGGTCTGGCTGCCGACGGCGTCAGCACCGGCACGGCGACCACATGATCACCACTCGTATATCAATGATCTCGAATTCATAACATTCGCCTTAGCAAATCCTGAGCGCTGTATCACGAGCGACGATCTCGCTAGGGTCTGCCGGGTGCCGGCGGCAACCCACCGGCCCGCGGTGCGGGAGCGCGCCTCTCCGATCGGACGTGCAGTAACCGTCCACTGTCGCTCCCGTGCCACACCCCTGACGCTTCAGCACTCCAGGAGTACCCGTGATCCGTCCCAAGTCTCCGTTCCGGCGCGTCGCGGCCATCGCCGCTGGCGCGCTGATCGGCCTCGCCGGTATCGGCGTCGTGGCGAGCCCCGCCAGCGCCCACTACACCGTGCCGAGCGGCCAAGCGATCTGCGACACCGCTACCGGCGAGTGGGTGGTGACCTGGACCGTGAAGAGTATCGCTCACTACTCCTCCACCGGCTTCAAGCTGCACAGCGTCAAGTTGGCGCCGGAGAACACCACCGTTACCAACATCGTCGAGACCGCTGGCAACAATTACCCCCACGACGTCAACACGCCGCTCACCGGTGTGCAGCGGGTGCCGGGGTCGGCGACGAAGGCCACCCTCGCGGTGAAGGCCAAGTGGAACGACGGCTACAAGGAGGAGAGCGCTCGCAAGGGCGAGGTCACCTTCGGGGGCACCTGCGCCAAGGAGGAAACTCCGGTAACGCCGTCGCCCGAGCCGACTCAGCCGACGCCGACCCCCACGCCGACCACCCCCACGCCGACCACCCCCCCGGCGGTGACCGTCCCGACGGCCAGCTTCGCCTCTGACTGCGATGGCGCCGTCACGGTCACGTTGGCCAACGCTGCCGACGCCACGACCGCGGCCAAGCTCACCGTGAAGGCCAAGGGTTTCGAGAAGACGTACACCGTCCAGCCGGGCGCCAGCAAGGGCGACATCGTCGTTCCCGCCAAGGCCGGCGAGATCACCGTCAGCGAGGGTGACAAGGCGGTCGACAAGCCCTACACCTGGGCGAGTCCCGAAGACTGCGTCAAGCCCGGCGAGCCCCAGGCTGGCTACGAGTCGACCTGCGACAAGCTCGTTTTCGGCTTCGCTAACCCGAAGGACGGCAAGGCCTTCGAGGTAACCCTCACCCCGAACAAGGGCGAGGCCCAGAAGCGGACCGTGGCGCCGGGCCAGACCGTGTTCGTCGAGTTCGAGGCGTTCGAGGGCTTGACCGTGACGCCGGCCGCCGAGGGCCTGGACGACACCGCCCCGATCGCCTGGGAGAAGCCGGCCGAGTGCAACCCGGGTCAGGGTGGCGGCAAGGACGAGCCGACCCTGCCCCTGACCGGTGCCGCGACCGGCGGGATCATCGCGGGCGCCGTGGTGCTGCTCGCCGCTGGTGCTGGCCTGTTCGTGATGGCGCGTCGTCGTCGGGTGCGCTTCACCGCCTGAGACAACCCGCTCTGACAACTGAGGGCGCGTCGACCACCCGGTCGACGCGCCCTTGGTCTGTTTCGGAGGATCACCGGCCGGGCCGGGGATCACGGAGCGGGCGATCCTCAGCCCTTCTCCAGGTATTCCGCGCGGTCCTCGTCGACCAGCGCGGCCACCGAGGCGGCCAGCGCGGGATTGCGGGTCAGCTCCGGGTCGTCCTCGACCAGGGTGATCGCCTCCGCACGGGCGTCGCGGATAAGCTCCGTGTCGCGTTTCAGAGACAGCAGTCGCAGGTGTGAGCGGTGCCCGGACTGGGTGGCACCCAGCACGTCACCCTCGCGGCGCTGCTCCAGATCCAGCTCGGCGAGCTTGAAGCCGTCGCTCGTGGACGCCACCGCGTCCAGCCGCTCGCGCGCCGACGAACCCTCGGCCGCCTCGCTGACCAGCAGGCAGAGCCCGGCGGCGGAGCCCCGGCCGACCCGGCCACGGAGCTGGTGCAGCTGGGAGACACCGAAGCGGTCGGCGTCCAGCACGATCATCACGGTCGCGTTCGGCACGTCCACGCCGACCTCGATCACGGTGGTCGCCACCAGCACGTCCAGGTCGCCGGCCGCGAAGGAGCGCATCACCGCGTCCTTCTCGTCGGCCGGCAGGCGGCCATGCAGCACCCCGATCCGCAGCCCGTGCAACGGCCCCTCGGCCAGCAAGGGGGCCACCTCGGTCACCGCCAGCGGGGGCCGGCGGCCGTTGTCGTCCACCGGTGGCGGCTCCTCCTCGCTGGCCGGTCCCTCGCCAATGCGCGGACACACCACGTACGCCTGGTGGCCGGCCGTGACCTCCTCGCGCAGTCGACGCCAGGCCCGGTCCAGGTAGGCAGGTTTCTCGGCGGCCGGAACCACGTGCGAGGCGATCGGCGACCGACCCCGGGGCAGCTGGGAGAGGGTGGAGACCTCCAGGTCGCCGTAGACGGTCATCGCGACCGTGCGCGGGATCGGGGTGGCCGTCATCACCAGCACGTGCGGCGGCTGGTCGGCCTTGGAGCGCAGAGCGTCGCGTTGCTCCACACCGAAGCGGTGCTGCTCGTCGACGACCACCAGGCCGAGATCGGCGAAGTCGACCCCCTCGTAGAGCAGGGCGTGGGTGCCGAGCACGATGCCGGCGGCACCACTGGCGACCTCGCCGAGCGCCCGCCGTCGGGCCGCCGCGCCCAGCGAGCCGGTGACCAGCTCGACCCGGGTGGCGTGCTCCGCGGAACCCAGCTCGCCGGCCCGCCCGAGCGGCCCGAGCAGGTCGAGCATGCCGCGGTAGTGCTGGGCGGCCAGCACCTCGGTGGGCGCCAGCAGCGCGGCCTGCCCGCCCGCGTCGACCACCTGGAGCATCGCCCGCAGCGCCACCACGGTCTTGCCCGAGCCGACCTCGCCCTGCAACAACCGGTGCATCGGGTGCGGCGCGGCCAGATCGGCGGCGATCTCCACGCCGACGTCGCGCTGACCGGCGGTCAGCTCGTACGGCAGTCGGGCGTCGAAGGCGTCCAGCAGCCCACCTGACCGTGCGGGGCGGGGTCGCGCCGGCCAGTCGGCTGCCCGGTGCTTGCGCTGCACAAGGGTCAGCTGGACGGCGAACGCCTCGTCCCACTTGAGCCGCCGCCGCGCCCGGTGCAGCTCCTCCTTGCTGGACGGCCGGTGGATCTCGGTCAACGCGGTGCCCAACCCGACCAGCTTGCGGCTGGCGCGCACGGTGCCCGGCAGCGGATCGTCCGGCGGGGTGAACGTGTCCAGGACGACTCGCACGCAGCGCGCGATCACCCAGGTCGGTACGGCCGCGGCGGCCGGGTAGACCGGGATCAGCGCGCCCGCGAACTCCTCGATCTCGTCGCTGACCGCCGCCTCGCCGTCGCCACCCTCGCCGAGCAGGACGTACTCCGGGCCGTTGAGCTGCCGTTTGCCCCGGAACTCGGTGACCTTGCCGGCGAACAGCCCCCACCGGCCGGGGCGCAGCTCCCGTTCGCGCCATGCCTGGTTGCCGAAGAAGGTCAGTGTCAGCACCCCGCCGGAGCCGTCGCCGACGGTCACCTCCAGCAGGTTGCCCCGCCGCTGCCGCATCGGGCGCACCGCGGTGCGCTGCACCTGGGCCAGCACTGTGACCTGCTCGCCGACGTCCAGCGAGCGGATGTCGGTGTGCTCGCCGCGCTCGTCGTAGCGACGGGGGAAGTGGTAGACCAGGTCACCCGCGGTGTGCAGGTCGAGGTGCGTGGCCAGCGCCTTGGCCGTCTTGTCCCCGACCAGCTTCTTCAGCGGAGTGTCCACCGTGGCTGGTTCGCTCATTCGATCCCTACCAGGAGCGGATAAAACGGCTGGCCCCCCGGGTACGCGTGCACCTCGACGAACGGCCAGCGTCTCGCGACGTGCGCGCGGACGGCATCGGTGAGCCCGGCCGGGGCGTCCGCCCCGGCCAGCAGGGTGACCATCTCGCCACCGCCGCCGAGCATCCGGTCGACCACGGCGGCGCAGGTGTCGGTGAGATCGGTGCCGATGAGGTGCACCTCCCCCTCGACCAGCGCCAGCACGTCGCCGGGACGGCACGGGCCGGCGACGGTCAGCGCCTCCCGGCTGGCGTGGCAGACCTCGGCGTAGCGGCAGGCGCCGGCCGCCTCGGCCATCGCGATCACGTCGTCCTCGAAGCGGCGGTCGCCGTCGCGGACCGCGAGGGCGGCCAGCGCCTGCACGGGCGAGCGCGTCGGCACCACGCTGACCTTGATGCCGTGCCGATGGGCCTCGCGGGCCGCCGCGCTCGCCACCGCCTCGGTGTTGGCGTCGTTGGGCAGCACCACCACCCGGGCCGCGCCGGTGCTGCGCACGGCGTCCAGCAGCTCACCCGTGGACGGGTTGCCCGGCACCACTGTGGCGCCCTCCGCGGCGAACAACTCGGCGATCCCTCCGCCGGTGGCGACCACCACCGCGGCCCGCCCGGCCGTCACCGGGCCCGAGGGCGGCTCCGGCTGGTCGGCGAAGCGGGTCACCGAGATCCGGTACGGGCGACCGGCGGCGACCCCCGCCTCGACCGCCGCGCCCACGTCGTTGACGTGCACGTGCACGTTCCAGGTGCCCTCGGGCTCACGCCCGTCGCCGACGATGACCAGCGAATCCCCCAGCGCGTCCAGCGCCCGTCGCAACCCGTCGACCGCCTCCGCCCCGGCGTCGAGCAGGAACTGCACCTCGTACGCGTACTCGTCGGAACCGGTCTCCCGGGCGACGGTGGCCGCCGGGCGGGCGGAGCGCGGCGTCGGCGCGGGCTGCGCGGTGCTCTCCCCGGTGAGCACCGCGACCAGGGCGTCGAGCAGCACGCACAGCCCTCGGCCACCCGCGTCGACCACGCCCGCGCGGGCCAGCACCGGCAGTTGCTCCGGGGTGTGGGAGAGCGCCTCGGCGGCGGCCCGGGCCGCGGCGCGGACCACCGCCGGCAGGTCGTCGCTGTCCGCCCGTTCGGCGCCCGTGGCCGCCGCCGCGACCACCGTGAGCACTGTGCCCTCGACCGGCCGGGCAACCGCGGTGTACGCCGCGGCGGCGCCGGAGCGCAGCGCGGCGGCCAACTCCCGACCGCGCACCGCCGGCACCCCGGCGACCTCGTCGGCGAACCCCCGCAGGATCTGCGAGAGGATCACCCCGGAGTTGCCCCGCGCGCCGAGCAGCGCGCCCTGCGCCATCAGCCGCAACGCGTGCCCGTGCGCGGTCGGCCCGCTGTCGGGGAGGGTGTCCAGGTTCATGGCGAGAGCCTGCTGGGCCGAGGTGAGGGTGAGCACCAGGTTGGTGCCGGTGTCGCCGTCGGGCACCGGGTAGACGTTGAGCTGGTCGATCTCGCCCTGGTGACGCTTGAGCGCGGCCAACCCGCTCGCACACCAGCGGCGGACCGCGGCGGCGTCGAGGGTGTCCAGCACGGCCAGAAGCCTACTGGCGCGCACCGACACGCGTCGGACTCGTCCCGCGTGTCCCCCGCGCCCCGCTCCGGCGGTGGCCGTAACACGGGCAAACTCCTCCGGTACCCTTGCCGCCGGGCCGGTCCCACCCACCGGCGGGCGGGCCCACGACCAGGCACAAGCCGGGGCACGGGCGAGCGCCGGACCGGGCCGGTTGGCCGGGTCGGCGAGTCATCGGGTAACCTGACCAGGTTGCCCGGGCAGCACCTACCGGCGACCCCATGAACGTATCAATCCCAGGAGTATCCCGTGGCTAGCGTGTGCGACGTCTGTGGCAAGGGACCGGGCTTCGGCCACAACGTGTCCCACTCGCACCGGCGGACCAACCGCCGCTGGAACCCGAACATCCAGTCGGTGCGTACCCCGGCCGGTGGCGGCAACACCAAGAAGTTGCAGGTCTGCACCTCGTGCATCAAGGCCGGCAAGGTCACCCGCGCCTGACGCGGTAGCACCCACCTTCTCGTACGGCGGAGCCGGCGGACCCTGAGGTCCGCCGGCTCTGTCGCGTCCGGTCGCCGCCTGAGCTGTGCCGCTTGAGCTGTGGCGTGCCGCCTTGATCGACCTCGGTTTTCCGGGAGTCGGGGTGTCCTGCGCTGGGGACAGCCCGAGTTCAAGAAACCCGAGTCGATCACCGCAACGGAGTCAGAGGGTGCGGCCGAAGGAGACGCAGCCCTCCGCGTCCTTGTAGAAGCCGAAGTTCGGAATCCGCTCGTAACCGGCGGAGCTGTACATCGCGATCGCCTCGGGCTGCTTGTCCCCGCACTCCAGGACCACCCGCTTACGGCCCTGCTCCCGGGCCGAGCGCTCGACGGCCGCCAACACCGTGCGGGCCACGCCCCGCCCACGCGCAGCCGGGGCCGTGTACATCCGCTTCAGCTCCGCGGTGTCCGCGCCGTGGCTGCGCCAGCCACCGCAGCCGACCGGCTCGCCGGCCAGGTAGGCGACCAGGAACGCGCCATCCGGCGGCTCGAACTCGGTCGCGTCCACCGGGGTGTCGTCGCCGGTGCCGCCGTAGCGGGCGCCGAGGTCGGCCAGTGCGGCTTGGATCAACTGCTGTGCCACCGGTGCGTCGAACCGCACCGTCCGGATCTCGATCTCACTCACGGTGTCCAGGGTACGGCGGGCCCCAGGCCTCACCGGAAATGGTCCCAGCCGGTCGGGCCGTCGTGGGGCGCGCCGTCGACCGTCACCCCGGCACCCTCCGTGACCAGGCCCACCGGCCGCCAGTCCGGCGGCAGCACGACCGCCGGGGGAAAGGTCGCGGCCAGCGCGTGGTCGTCACCACCCGCCAGGATCCAGGTGTACGGGTCGACGCCGAGTGCCTGTGCCGCGTCGGCCATCTGCCGGGGCACCTCGAACGCGTCCCGCCGCACGTCGATGGCCACCCCGCTGGCCGCCGACACGTGGCCGAGGTCGGCGAGCAGCCCGTCCGACACGTCGATCATCGAGGTGGCGCCGAGCCGGGCGGCCTGCGGGCCAGCCTGGTAGGGCACCTGCGGCCGCCGGTACGCCTCGACCAGCAGGCGGGGAGTGCGGAAGCCGCGGGTGAGCACGGTCAGCCCGGCAGCCGCGTACCCGCTGCGCCCGGCCAGGGCGAGCACGTCACCGGGACGGGCGCCGGAGCGCAGCACGGGTGGGCGGCCCTCCAGGTCGCCCAGCGCGGTGACCGCCACGGTCAGGGTGGGGCTGGCCGACATGTCCCCGCCGACGACGCTGGCGCCGACCGTCGCCGCCTCGGCGGCGAGCCCGTCGGCCAGCTCCTCCGCCCAGCCGGTCTCCAGGTCAGCCGGCATGCAGAGCGCGACCAGCAGGGCGGTCGGCGTGGCGCCCATCGCCGCGATGTCGGCCAGGTTGGCCGCCGCCGCCCGGTGCCCGACGTCGCGCGCCGAGGACCAGTCCCGCCGGAAGTGCCGACCGTCGACGAGCACGTCGGTGGAGGCCGCCACCCGGCCGTCCGGGGCGGCCACCACCGCCGCGTCGTCGCCGGGGCCGAGCAGGGTCGTGGGCCCGAACGAGAGTCGGGCAGTTATCTTCCCGATCAGCCCGAACTCCCCGATCCCGGACACACTGGCGCCACTGCCGGCGTTCTGCCCGTGCTGCCCGGCTCCGCCGTGCTCGCTCACCGCTGCTCCTTGACGACCGATAGGGATCAGACCTGGTCCGTAAGGTAGTTTCACCCTTCGGGCCGCTCCCGGGCGGCGACGGACGGAGGTCGAGTCGTGGTACAGGCGTACATCCTCATCCAGACCGAGGTCGGCCGCGCACGTGACGTGGCGGGTCTCATCGCGGACATCCCCGGCGTGGTGCGCGTCGACGCCGTCACCGGGCCGTACGACGTGGTCGTCCTCACCGAGGCGAACACCGTCGACGAGCTCGGCAAGCTCATCGTCAGCAAGGTGCAGATGGTGCCAGGCATCACCCGCACCCTCACGTGTTCGGTGGTGCGGCTGTAAGTGGACGAGATGACGGCCTCCTCTGCACGTGACGACGACCGGACGCGTGAGCCGGCTGACGGTAACCGCGACCCGGCCGACACCACCGCCGCCGCGCCGGCCGGCCGGGACCGGACCATTCGCGGCGCCGCGCTACTGGCCACGGTGATCGCGCTGCCGATCACGCTGCTGGTGGCCGTGCTGGCCTTCAACAAGCTCAGCCCGGGCGCACCCGCGGCCGCGCCGACCCCGTCCGCGACGACTCCCCGGGTGCAGTCCACCGCCCCGGTGGAGATGGCCGCCCCGGCGCTGGCCGCCCGCCCGGCCACTGTCTGCCGGGCCCTGCTCTCCCAACTGCCGGCGAACATCCGCGACCTGACCCAGCGGCCGGTCACCGCCGGCCCGGAGCAGAACGCGGCGTACGGCGATCCCGCTCTCACGGTGGCCTGCGGCGGCACCGAGCCGGAGTTCCCCAGCACCGACGAGGTCTGGACGGTGAACCGGGTCTGCTGGCACCTGGCCGAGCAGGCCGACGCGGCGGTGCTCAGCACTGTCGACCGGGAGACGCTGATCACGGTGCGTGTGCCGCGCTCCTACGAGCAGCCGTTGCAGTGGCTGACGACGATCTCCAGCACGATCGTGGCGACAGTGCCCTCCGGCGGCGCCATCCCGTCCGGCTGCCAGCGCTGACCCGATCCCGCGCCGCCTGACGCACGTCGGAAGGACCGGGCGGCTCGGCCGGCTGACCCTCCTGGGCCGGGTGGCTCAGTGCAGGCCGACGCCGCGCCGCTGGGCGGTGCGGATCAGGCGGTTGACCAGCTTCGGATATTCCAGGCCGGAGGCCGCCCACATCCGGGGGAACATCGACGTCGGGGTGAACCCGGGCATCGTGTTGATCTCGTTGAGGTAGACGTCCAGCTCGGGGGTGACGAAGAAGTCGGCCCGGGCCAGGCCCGCGCAGTCCAGCGCCGTGAACGCGCGGACGGCGTACTCCTGCACCTGGCGGGTCACCTTGTCCGGCAGGCCGGCCGGGATGTCGTACTCGCAGGAGTCGTCGAGGTACTTCGCCTCGAAGTCGTAGAAGTCGTGGTCGGCGACGACCCGCACCTCGGCCAGCACGGACGCCTCGGGCGCACCGCCGGCCTCGCCCTCCAGCACACCGCACTCGACCTCGCGGCCGATGATCGCGGCCTCGATGATGACCTTCGGGTCGAACTGCCGGGCGGCGGCGACCGCGTCGTCGAGCTGCGCCCAGTCGGTGACCCGGGTGATGCCGAACGACGACCCGGCCCGGGACGGCTTGACGAAGACCGGCAGACCGAGCCGCTCCTTGTCGTGCTCGCTGAGCGTCATGCCGTTGCGCAGCACGGCGTACGAGCCGACCGGGATGCCCTCGACGGCGCAGAGCTTCTTGGTGAACTCCTTGTCCATCGCCGCTGCGGACGCGAACACGTTCGCCCCGACGTAGGGGATGCCGGCCATCTCCAGCATGCCCTGGATGGTGCCGTCCTCGCCGTACGTGCCGTGCAGCACCGGGAAGACCACGTCGACGTCGGCGAGCACCCGGGGGCCCTCGGTCGGGTCGAGCACCATGAGCCCGTTGCCGGTGGGGTCGGCGCGCAGCACGATGTCGTCGCCGGAGTCGGCGGTGATCTCCGGCAGCTGACGGGCGTTGATCGCGAGCTGGGCGGGATCTCCGCTGGTCAGGACCCACTGGCCAGCCCGGGTGATGCCGACGGGCACCACCTCGAACTCGTCGGGGTCGAGCGCGCCGAAGACGCTGCCGGCGCTGACGCAGGAGATGCCGTGCTCCGGGCTGCGGCCGCCGAACACGATCGCCACGCGGGTCTTGCCTGGGGTGGTCACTCCGGTCACCTCTTCGTACGCGACTGCGGCTGGTCGTGCTCGCCGGTGGCGCTCACCCGGTTGACCTTACTGTGCGTGGCGGTAGGGCGAGGCGATACCCGGCGAGCCACAGCACGACACGGCAATCGGTCAACAGAGGATGTACGGTGCGTGACGGGACAGTCGCGGTGTCGCAGGCCGGTGACCTGGGCCTGCTCAGTCCCGGGAGTGCCGGCGACCGACCGCGATCACCTTGACCCGTTGCCGGCCGGCCCGCACCATGCCCAGCGCCATGAACGCTCCGGCGATCCGGTCGGCGGCCTCCCGACTGCTGGCGCCGACCACCTGTCGGCGCCGCTCGGGCGCGACCCTCTCGTTGCGGTCGATGCCCTCGACGGGGCGCACGTCGGTGAGCACCACGAGGAAGCGGGTCATCGACAGCCGCCCGGGTGCACGGCGGAGGGCTCCGGACAGGTTCGCACGTCGTCTCCTTCCGGCGGGACGGGATGGCGGGGCGGCACGCGACGATCGGGCACGGGGGAGAAACCCGATCGCCGCGCGCCCCATCCCCTCCGGTCGCTCACCACCACCGTCGCCACGACAACCGGCGGTGAGGACGCGGTAACAGATTGACACGTGTACAGCCGTGAATGCAACTCTCATCGACGTTTTCTCATGCAGACGTTCCCGCAAATGTGTGCGACCATCGATGCATGGCCCCCAAGACCGCCCGTGCCCGCCGGCTCGGCATCGCCCTGCGCCATCACCGGGAAGCCGCCGGCCTGACGCTGGAAACCGCGGCGGATGAGATCAACAGCACCCGCAGCACCCTCTCCCGGTACGAGAACGCCCAGACCCTGATCAGCCCGGCCACCGTGCGCGCCCTGCTCACGTCGTACGGGGTGGGTGCCGAGGAGGTGGCTGCGGCGGTGCAGCTCGCGAAGGACGCCCGCAAGCCGGGCTGGTGGGTGTCGTACTCGTACCTGCTGGATCCGCGCACCATCGACTTCATCGCGCTGGAGGCCGAGGCGACGGCCATCGCCAACTTCGAGCCCTCGGTGGTGCCCGGCCTGCTGCAGACCGCAGACTACGTCCGTGGCGTGATGCGCGGCGGGCCGCACACCCTCGGCGACGACCTGGTGGAGCAACGGGTCAAGATCCGGCTGGACCGTCAACAACGGCTCACCGGCGACAACCCGCCCATCTTCGACGCGATCATCGACGAGGGCGCGCTGCTGCGTCCCGTCGGCGACAAGTCGGCGATGGACGGGCAACTGCGTCACCTGGTCAAGATGGCCGAGCTGCCCAACATCAGCGTCCAGGTGATCCCGCTCTCCGCCGGCTACCACCGGGGCACGCGGGGTTCGCTGCACATCCTGGAGTTCGCCGACCCGGAGGACCCGATCATCGCCTCGGTGGAGACCGTGGCAGGTCAGATGATCCTCGACCGGGCCGGCGAGACGCGTACCTGCACCAAGATCATGGAGCATCTCCGAAGCGTGGCGCTCAGCCCGGCGGACAGCCGCGAGATGCTCCTGTCAGTCCTGAAGGGACGGTAGGACCGATGACACCGACAATCACAGCGGCCTTGGCCGCGGCGGCGTGGCGCAAGAGCAGCCGCAGCGGCGACGAGGGTGCCTGCGTCGAGGTTGCCGCGCTGCCACGGCTGGTGGCCGTCCGCGATTCCAAGGACCCGGCCGGCCCGGCTCTGCTGTTCGCAACGGGCGCCTGGGCCGCCTTCGCTCAGGCGCCACCTCGCCGCTGACCAGGCCGTCGCACCGCTGACCCGACCTGGGGCCACCGCAGCCCGGACCGGGCACTGCCTCCTGCTGACCGCCCGCCGCGCCGCCGATCAGGGCGCGCGGCGGGCCAGGCCGGAGACGTGGCAGGACCAGGCCCGGCGGGCTCAGGCGACCAGCGGGCGGGGCTCCGGGACGGCGCGCAGGGCCTCCAGCGCGGCGATCGCCACGCCCCGGGCACCAGCCATGTCCCGGTCCGGCACCAGCGCGAAGGTGGCCACCGCGGCCTGCTCCTCGCGGAGCACTGTGTGTTCGCGGACCGTCGCCAGGAACCAGTCGCGGAACTCCGGTGCCGCCTCGACCACCCCGCCACCGACGAAGTACGCGTGCGGGTCGGTGAAGTTCGCCGCAACGGTGAAAAGCCGGCCCAGCGCCATCGCCTGCTGGGTGAAGAGGTCCCGTGCGAGGGCGTCTCCCCGTTCGCCGTACCCGCGAACCAACTTGGCCGCCCGGGCCAGCGGCTCGGCGGCGAGCGGGTGGTCGGGGTACCGGGTCAGCCAGTACGGCAGCAGGTTGCGCTCGATGCCGGTCAGCGAGGCCACGCTCTCGACGTCACCGGTGAAGCCGCAGGCACAGGTGGGTTCCTGCTGCCCCGGGCTGAGCAGCCCGTTCAGCGGGATGTGCACGTGACCGAGCTCCCCGGCCATTCCGGCCGCACCGGCGATCACCCGACCGCTCTCGACCACACCGCCGCCGAGGCCGGTGCCGACGATCGCGGAGACCGACGAGCGGCCCATCGCGTCAGCACCGAAGTGCACGTGGTGGGCGTAGAGCGCCGCCGCGTTGCCGTCGTTGTGATAGACGACCGGCAGGCCGAGCCGTCGTTCCAGCGCGCCCCGCACGTCGAAGCCCCGCCAGGCCGGCTGGGAGAAGTTGGTGGAGCCCCGCGACGAGATGACGCCGTCGGCGCTGGCGGGGCCGGGAGTGTCCAGCCCGACCGCCTGGACCAGGTCGCGCGGCACCCCGGTCTGCGCCAGGGCGCCGTCCAGCGCCTGGGCGAGTGCCTCGATCGCCGCCTCCGGCCCGGCCCGTACCTCGCTGGGGATCTCCAACAGCCCGTCCACCAGGAAGCGGCCGTCCACCGTCAGCACGGTGGCATTGTTGCTGGTGCCGCCGTTGTCCAGCCCGACGACCACCGGCACACCTGCGCTGCCCACCGATACCGCCTCCCGCCGTCATGAGTGTGAGCCGAGGCTAGTGCCAACCCTCCTCCCCCGCTACGCCCGGCCACCCGAGCGGGCTCAGTTGGGGCGGCGGGCGGTTACTGCTGTGGCGTCCAGGTCCTCGTCGTGTCGCACCCTCGGCACCAGCCCGGCGGCGTCGAGCGCCGCGCAGAGCACGTCCGCCTGGGCGTCGCTGGCCTCGACCACCAGGTGTCCGCCAGGGGCCAGCCAGGAGGCGGCACCGACGCCCACCCGGCGCAGCACGGTGAGCCCGTCCGGCCCGCCGTCGAGCGCGACCGGGGCCTCGTGCAGCCGCGCCTCGGCGGGCATCAGCGGCACCGCGTCGGTCGGCACGTACGGGGCGTTGGCGACCACCAGGTCCAGCCGACCCCGCCACTGCCGGGGCAGCGGTGTGAAGAGGTCACCCTCGTACACCTCGGCGTCCAGCCCGGCGAGGTTGCGGCGTGCGCACGCCACGGCCGCCGGGTCGATGTCGGCACCGGCCAGCCAGCGTGGAGCGAGCCGGTGCGCCAGCGCGACAGTGGTGGCACCGGAGCCGCAGCAGAGGTCGGCCACGGCCGGCGCCGGGCCGGTCAGTTCGGCGGCCACCTCGACCAGCAGCGCGGTCCGCCCACGCGGCACGAAGACGCCAGCGTCGACGGCTATCCGCAGCCCGCAGAACTCGGCCCAGCCGAGCAGGTACTCCAGCGGTTCACCGGCCACCCGGCGGTCGGTCAGCTCAGCCAACGCCGCCGGGGTGTCCGCGGCGGCCAGCAGCAGGTCGGCCTCGTCCTCGGCGTAGACGCAGCCGGCGGTGCGTAGCCGGCCCACGAGCCCGGACCGGTCGGCCAGGGGCGCTGACGTCACGAGCCTCCTCGGACCGACCCGGCCGCGTCCAGGGCGGCGGCGATGTCGGCCACCAGGTCGGCCGTGTCCTCCACACCGCAGGAGAGCCGGACGAAGCCGGGTGCGGTGTCGTCGCCCCACTGCTCCCGCCGGTCCGCCGTGGTGTGCAGGCCACCGAAGGAGGTCGCCGCCGCCACCAGCCGGGCGGCCTCGATGAACCGGCCCACCCGGTCGGCGCTACCCAGGTCGAACGAGAGCACCCCCGGCATCCGACGCATCTGGGCCGAGGCCACCGCGTACGCGGGATCTCCCGGCCGCCCCGGCCAGCGCAGACCCGTCACGTCCGGCCGGCCGGCCAGCAGGTCGGCGACCGCGGCGGCGTTCGCGCTCTGCCGGGCCAGCCGCAGATCGAGGGTGCCCAGCGACCGGTGTGCCAGCCAGGCGTCGAACGCTCCCGGCACCGCCCCGGTGGTCGTACGCCAGGTCGTCACCGCCCCGATCAGCTCGGTGGACCGGCTGGCCAGGTAACCCAGCAGCAGGTCGGAGTGGCCGGTGAGCGCCTTCGTGCCCGAGGCGACCACCAGGTCCGCGCCGAGGTCCAGTGGGCGCTGACCGAGCGGGGTGGCGGTGGTGTTGTCCACCGCGAGCAGCGCGCCCGCGGCGTGCGCCCTCTCCGCCAGGACCGCCACGTCGACCACGTCCAGGCCCGGGTTGGCCGGCGTCTCCACCAGCACCAGCCGGACGCCCTCGAACGACGGGTACGGCCCGGCGGTCGGCGCGAACAGCACCCGGACGCCGATGCCCTCCAGCACGTCGGTGGCGAACGCCCGGACCGGGAAGTATCCGTCGGAGGGCAGCACCACCGTGTCCCCCGGGCGCAGCAGGGTGAGCAGCAGGCCGGTGATGGCCGCCTGACCGGTGGCGAAGACGCGGCAGTCGCCGCCTTCCAACTCGCCCACGGCCGCCTCCAGGAGCCGCCGGGTGGGGTTGTCGGGGCGACCGTAGCCGTTCGGCGACGTGCCCTGGCCCTGGAACGGGTCGAGGTGGTACGGCGCGGCGAAGACCGGCCCGGGCAGGAACGGGTCCCCTGGTGCCGGCTCGGGCAGGCCGGCGCGTACGCAGCGGGTGCCGTCTCCCAACTCGCTCATCGGATTCCTCACTCGTACGACTCGGGTTTGGCGGTGCGGCTCATCAGGGCTTCCACGGCGAGGCGCGGGTCCATCCCCTCGTGGCAGATCCGCTCGACGTGCTCGGTGATGGGCATCTCCACACCGTGCGCGCGGGCCAGGTCGCGAATCGCCAGGCAGCTCTTCACACCCTCGGCGGTCTGCCGGGTGGCCGTCTGGGCCTGCTCCAGCGTCTCGCCCCGGCCCAGGTGCTCGCCGAAGGTGCGGTTGCGGGCCAGCGGGGACGAGCAGGAGGCGACCAGGTCGCCCATTCCCGCGAGGCCGGCGAAGGTGATCGGGTCCGCGCCGAGCGCCACGCCCAGCCGGGCGGTCTCGGCCAGCCCCCGGGTCATCAGCATGGCCCGGGTGTTGTCGCCGAAACCCATCGCGGTGGCGATGCCGTACGACAGGGCGATCACGTTCTTGACCGCCCCGCCCAGCTCGCAGCCGATCACGTCGTCGTTGGTGTACGGGCGCAGGTATGGCGTCCGGATCGACGCCTGCACGAGCGCGGTGCGGTGGCTGTTCGTCCCGGCGACGACGGTCGCGGCGGGCTGCTCGGCGGCGATCTCGGGGGCCAGGTTCGGGCCGGACACGACGACCACCCGGTCCGCGGCGACCCCGGCGGTCTCCACGATGACCTCGCTCATCCGCTTGGTGGTGCCGAGCTCGATGCCCTTCATCAGCGACACCAGGGTGGAGTCGGGGTGCAGGTGTCCGACCCACTCAGCGAGGTTGCCGCGCAGGGTCTGCGACGGCACCGCCAGCACCACCAGCTCCGCGCCGGTGATCGCCTCGGTCGCGTCGGCGGTGGCGGTGACCCGGGCGGGCAACAGCAGGTCGGGCAGGTACTCCGGGTTGCGGCGCTCGGTCCGGATGCTCTCGGCGACCGGCGCACGCCGGGCCCACACTGTCACGTCACGCCCCGCGTCGGCCAGGATCTTGGCGAACGCGGTGCCCCAGGAACCGGCGCCGAGCACCGCGACGTGGCCGGTCATGCCAGGTCGCCCTGCTGCTCGTGCCGGACGGCGGACCGGGCCGGTCGTTCCCACAGCGGCGGCGGGGTGCCGCCACGGATCTCGGCGAGCATGTCCCGCAGCCGCAACATGATGGTGTCCGTCATCTCCTCGAGGGTGGCCCGGGTCGGCGGGGCGTCCGCCCACCGGCCCAGGTCGATCGGGTCTCCGGCGACGACGGTCACCGGGGTCCGGGGGCGCAGGTTGACGCGACTGGTCCGGGGGTCGAAGATCCGCTCCGGTCCCCACATCACCACCGGTACGACGGGTGCGCCGGTGGCCAGGGCCAGCCGGGCGGCCCCGGTCTTGGCCTTCATCGGCCACAGCTCCGGCTGTCGGGTGGTGGTGCCCTCCGGGTAGATCACCACGGCACCGCCCTGATCGAGCGCGGTGACCAGCGCGTCCAGCGAGCGGACCGCGTCGACGCTGCCCCGCTCGACCGGAATCTGCAGGCACCGGTGCAGGATCCAGCCGACCACCGGCACCCGGAACACGCTGGCCTTGCCCAGGTACTGCGGCCAGCGCCCGGAGTCGTAGATGAAGTGCGCGGAGACCAGCGGGTCGGCGTGCGAGATGTGGTTCGCCACGATGATCACGCCACCGTCGCCGCCGAGGTGTTCCTGGCCCCGCCAGGTGCGCCGGGTCCACAGGGTCATCACCGGCTTGATCAGCCACACGGCGAACCGTTGCCAGAACCCCAGCCTCCGCCGTGCCACTGTGCCTCCTCGTCGCGCCCCAACCCCGCCGCGAATCCCGCCCGCGACACCCGCAGCGGAAATCATGCCTGCTCGCCCCCGGTACGGCCAGCGAGGGTCCCGCCGTGCGGCTGGCAGGATTGCGGGCGTGAGTCAGCCGAGGTGGGCCGTGGTGGTGCCGGTGAAGCATCTGGCTGCTGCCAAGAGCCGGCTGCGGGGCGCGCTGTCCGGCGTACCGCACGAGGAGCTGGCGCTGGCCCTGGCGGCTGACACCCTCCGCGCGGTGCTGGCCTGCCCGGCGGTCGCCGAGGTCCTGGTGGTCACCGACGACGCCCGGGTCGCGGCGGCGGCGCTGGGCGCCGGCGCGCGGGTGCTGCCCGACGGGCCGGACGCCGGCCTGAACGCGGCGTTCCGGCACGGCGCGGCCGGGACCACCGCCGGCTGGGTGGCCGGGCTCACCGCGGACCTGCCTGCGCTGCGCCCGGCCGAGCTGGCCGGCGCGCTGCTCGCGGCGCAGAACGGCCGGGAAGGGGTACGCCGGTTCGTGCCGGACGCCCCCGGCAGCGGCACCGTGCTGCTCGCCGCCCCGCCGGGTGTGCCGCTGGACCCTCGCTTCGGGGTGGGCTCGGCGGTCGCGCACGCGGCGAGCGGGGCGCTGCCCCTGAACGGCGACTGGCCCAGCCTGCGCCGGGACGTGGACACCGCCGCGGACCTGGCCGCCGCCGCCCGGCTAGGACTGGGGCCACGCACCGCCGCGCTCGTCGCCGCCGCCAGCCGTCCGGCCCGCTCCGCCGGGTGACCCCCCGGGTGTACGGTGCCAGCATGCAGGGCACGGTGGCCAGCTATGACGCGGCAACACGCAGCGGTGTGCTGCTGCTCGACGACGGCACCGAGATGCGCTTCCCCGCACGGGCCTTCGATGCCTCCGGGCTGCGGTTGCTCCGGCTGGGCCAGCGGGTCCGCATCGACACGGATCCCGACGGAGAGGTCGTCCGGGTGACATTGCCGACGATGATCTGAGCCGGCGAGCCCAAGTTCATTTTGCGTTCACCGTAATCGGGTGATTATGAGCGGGTGAGCACCCCTCGCGAGCAACCGGCCCACCCGCCCACCACCGACCTCCGCAACGGTTCCCGCGTACGCGGCACCGACGGCCGCTTCCGCCCGTCCCGCGCGGAGAGGGCCAGCGCCGCCCGCGCCGACACCCTCGCCGACGACCCGGCTGCCGCCTCCTCCGGGCTGGACGAGGTCCTCGACCCCACGCCGAGCGTCGAGGCTGCCAGCCCGACCGCCGGTGGCGTCCACCAGGTCCTGCCCGGCGACCTACCGACCGGCGCCGATGACGAGGACGACGAGCCGCCGGCGCCGCTGCCGGAGGACCGGTTCCTCAACCGGGAGCTCTCCTGGCTCGACTTCAACGCCCGCGTGCTCACCCTGGCCGAGGACCAGCGCACCCCGCTGCTGGAACGGGCCAAGTTCCTGGCGATCTTCGCCAGCAACCTGGACGAGTTCTACATGGTGCGGATCGCCGGGCTGAAGCGGCGCCTCTCCGCCGGCCTGCCGGTGCGCGGCGGGGACCGGCTGCCCCTGCGTACCCAGTTGGAGCTGATCGCCGAGCGCACCGCGGCACTGGGTGCCCGGCACGCCGCCTGCTTCGTCGACGACGTGCTGCCCAAGTTGGCCGACGAGGGCATCCGCATCCTGCGTTGGGGCGAGCTGGGCGATCCGGAGCGGGAACGCCTGCGCACCTACTTCCGGGAGCACATCTTCCCGGTGCTGACCCCGCTCGCGGTCGACCCGGCGCACCCGTTTCCGTACATCTCGGGGCGCTCGCTGAACCTGGCGGTGGCGGTCCGCGACCCGAACGGCGGTTCCGAGCTGTTCGCGCGGGTGAAGGTGCCCAACAACGTGCCCCGCTTCGTCCGGGTCGACAGGGGTCAGCCGGGCGTGCGGATGCTGCCCCTGGAAGACCTGATCTCGGTGCACCTGGGGCAGTTGTTCAGCGGCATGCAGGTGGTCGAGTGCCACCTGTTCCGGGTCACCCGTAACGCCGAGGTGGAGGTCGACGAGGACCGCGACGAGGACCTGCTGCAGGCTCTGGAACGGGAGCTGGCCCGACGGCGGTTCGGTCCGCCGGTCCGTCTGGAGGTGGCAGCGTCCATCTCCGACCACGTGCTGGAGCTGCTCGTCCGCGAGTTGGACATGGACGACCAGGACGTACTGCGGGTGCCCGGACTGCTGGATCTGTCCGCGCTGTGGCAGGTCTACGGCGAGGCCGACCGGCCGGACCTCAAGGACCCGCCGTTCGTGCCCTCCACCCACCCCCGGCTCGCCGAGGGCGAGGTGCCGCGCAGCGTCTTCTCCACACTGCGCGACGGGGACATCCTGGTGCACCACCCGTACCACTCGTTCGCGACCAGCGTGCAGCGCTTCATCGAGCAGGCCGCCGCCGACCCGAACGTGCTGGCCATCAAGCAGACCCTCTACCGCACCAGCGGCGACTCCCCGATCGTCGACGCGTTGGTCGACGCGGCCGCCGCCGGCAAGCAGGTGGTGGTGCTGGTGGAGGTGAAGGCCCGCTTCGACGAGGTGGCCAACATCGGCTGGGCCCGCACGCTGGAACGCGCCGGCTGCCACGTGGTGTACGGCCTCGTGGGCCTGAAGACGCACTGCAAGACCGCGCTGGTGGTCCGCCAGGAGGGCAACCAGATCCGCCGTTACTGCCACATCGGCACCGGCAACTACCACCCGAAGACCGCCCGACTCTACGAGGACTTCGGGATGCTCACCGCCGACCCCGAGATCGGCGCCGACCTCACCGACCTGTTCAACGTCCTCACTGGCTACAGCCGGCAGACCGCCTACCGGCGGTTGCTGGTCGCCCCGCAGGGCATCCGCACCGGCCTCATCGAGCGGATCGAGCGGGAGATCTCGCACGTCCGACTGGGCATGCCCGGCCTGGTCCAATTCAAGGTCAACTCCCTGGTCGACGAGGGGGTGACCGACGCCCTGTACCGGGCCTCCCAGGCCGGCGTCCACGTCGACCTGCTCATCCGGGGCATGTGCACGCTGCGTCCCGGGGTGCCCGGGCTGTCGGAGAACATCCGCGTCCGCTCGATCCTCGGCCGTTTCCTGGAGCACTCGCGGGTCTTCCGGTTCGGCAACAACGGCGAGGCGGAGTTCTGGATGGGCTCGGCCGACCTGATGCACCGCAACCTGGACCGTCGGGTGGAGGCGCTGGTGAAGGTGACCGACCCGATCGCCCGGGCCGAGCTGGACCACGTGCTGACCGCCGCGATGAGCCCGGACGTGGACGCGTTCGAGCTGGCCGGCGACGGCAGCTGGACCCGACGGACCAGCGCCGACGACAACGCCCGGGTGCATCTGCAGGAACTGTTGTTGCGCCGCGTCGGTGGCACGGCCGGCTGAACGATCAGCGCATAGGCTGAGCTGATGGTCGAGGAGGAGCAGAAGTACGAGGTGGACGACGCCTACGTGCTGCCGGACCTGACCGCCACGGCCCCGGCCGGGGGTCGGGTCCGGGCGCTGCCACCGGTGACGCTGGTCGCCCGCTATCTCGACACCGTCGACCTGCGGCTGGCCCGCGCCGGTGCCTCACTGCGCCACCGCAAGGGCGACGAGCTGCCCTGGACGGTGAAACTGCCGACCGGGACACCGGGTGTCCGGCACGAGATCTCCCGTCCAGGGCCCAAGGGGCGGCCACCACCGGAGCTGGTGGAGCTGGTCACCGTCCTGCACCGGAGGGCGCCGCTGGCCCCGGTGACCGTGGTGCGGACGGTGCGGCACGCGTACGAGGTGTGTGACAAGGCCGGCACGGTGCTCGCCGAGGTGGTGGACGACCGGGTGACCGTGCTGGACGACTCCGGCGCCACCACCGACACGTTCCGCGAGGTGGAGGCAGAACGCAAGGCCGGCGACAGCGAGCTGCTCGACCGGATCGGCGCGGTGCTGCGCGAGGCTGGTGCCCGGGGTGGGTCGTTCACCCCGAAGCACGTACGGGCGCTGGGCGAGACGGCGCAGGCCGATCCGGACCTGGTCGCGCCGGCCGGGCTGCCCGCCGAGGCGAGCGCGGGCGACGTGGTGACCGAAGCGGTCCGCAAGGAGATCCGCCGGCTGCTGGCGCACGACCCACTGGTCCGGCTGCGCGCCCCGGCCGCCGGTGGCGACACCGCCGTGCACCAGATGCGGGTCGCCTGTCGACGCCTGCGCAGTGACCTGCGCACCTTCAGGCCGCTGCTCCGCAAGACCTGGTCCCGTCCGCTGCGTGACGAGCTGCGCTGGCTGGCCGGTGTCCTCGGCGCGGCCCGCGATGCCGAGGTGCTGCGCGCACGGCTGCGCCGCACCGCCGACGCCGACCCGCTCAGCCCGCTCGACCAGGGCGCGGTGGACCGCCTGGACGAGGTGCTCGCCCAACGGCAGCGGACGGCGCACGCCGCCATCGACGAGGCGCTGCGCTCCGCGCGTTACCTGGCCCTGGTGGATTCCCTGGTGCTGGCCGCCCGCGCGCCCCGGCTGACCCGCAGGGCGGCGGCGCCCGCGGGTGAGGCGCTGCCCGCGCTGGTGGCCCGGCCGTGGGCGCGGCTGGCCGGGCCGGACGGGGTCGACGGGCTCGACGCACAGTCGCCGGACGACAGTTGGCACGCCGTTCGCAAGGAGGCCAAACAGGCCCGTTACGCGGTCAACGCCGTGGCACCGACGGTCGGCAAGGGTGCGCGTCGACTGTCCCGCGCCCTGGCCCGGGTGCAGGACGTGCTCGGCGAGCACCAGGATGCGGCAGTCGCGGCGGACACCTGGCTGGAGATCGCCGCCGAGCGGCCGGACGACCACGAGCTGGCGGTCACCGCCGGGCGGCTCGCCGAACGGGAACGCGGGTCCGTACGCCGCACGCGCGGCCTCCTTCCGGCCGCCTGGCACCGGGCGACCCGGCGACGGCGGACCAGTTGGCTGCCGTGATCGGCATCCGGGCGGCGGGCGGGGTGGCCTGGCGGCCGACCCCCGACGGCGTACGCGTCTGTGTGGTGCACCGCCCCCGCTACGGCGACTGGACGCTGCCGAAGGGCAAGCTGGAGCCGGGTGAGCACGCGCTGGCAGCGGCGGTCCGTGAGGTGGCCGAGGAGTCCGACGTGCGGGGCGTACCGCAGGTCCGGCTGCCGTCGGTGCGGTACCGCAGCGAGGGGCAGGCCAAGCTCGTCGACTACTGGTCGATGCTCGCTGTGGCCAGCGGCGGTTTCCAACCGGACACCGAGGTGGACGACATGCGCTGGCTCGCGGTGGACGACGCGATCCGGTTGGTCAGCTACCCGCACGACGCCGAGGTCCTGGCGGCGTTCGCCGCGCTGCCGCCGGTGACCGCGACTGTCGCGCTGGTCCGGCACGCGCACGCAGGCAAGCGGGCCACCTGGTCCGGCCCGGACGTCGGGCGGCCCCTGGACGCCGAGGGACGGGCCCAGGCGAGCGCCCTGGCCGACCTGGTCGCCCTGATCCGGCCGTCCCGGCTGGTGTCGGCGTCACCGCGACGGTGCGTGCAGACACTGGACCCGGCGGCGGCGCTGCTCGACCTGCCGATCGAGATCTGCGGCGACCTGGACGAACCCCAGCCCGGCCAGCAGAGCGACGAGCAGATCCTGGCCACCGCCGCCCGGCTGCTGGAGTTGGCCAACGCCGGTGGGCAGGTGGCGGTGTGCAGCCAGGGCAAGGTGCTGCCGGGCGCCCTGGAGCAGCTCACCGGCCGCACCGACGAGGACTTCACGACGCCCAAGGGCGGCGGTTGGCTGCTTGCCTTCACCGCCGACCGCCTGTTGGCCGTCGACCGCCTGTAGGGCGTTTCAGCGGGGCGGGAGGGTCAGGGTCACCGCGACCGGCAGGTGGTCGCTGGCCGTGCTGCGGGGCGCCACCGGGCCGCCGGGAGTCAGGCCGGGCGAGACGAAGATGTGGTCGATCTGCTGGCGCGGGTCGTCCGCCGGGCTGGTCGCCAGCGGTCGGGCGGCCGCGAACGCGTCGGCCAGGCCCGCGTCGGTGAACTGCGCGTACGCCTCGTCGCCGGGCTCGGTGTTCAGGTCGCCGGCGACAACCAGGGGTCGGCCGGCCGCGTACCGGGTGGCGAAGTCCGCGACCGCGCGGGCCTGCACCACAGGGCCCCGCCCTGGCGGCGGTTGCAGGTGGGTGCTGACCACGGCGGTACGGACACCGTCACCCAGGTCCAGCGTGACGGCGAGGGCCTGCGCACCGGTGGGCGCCCCGACGGCCGGCAGCGGGAGGCTGCGCGGGTCGCGCATCGGCCAACGGCTGAGCACCGCGTCACCCCAGACCGGGTCGGCGGCCGGCCCGAAGACGTACGGCATACCGAGCCGGCCCGCCAGCAGGTCCAGGGTGTCGTGCCCACCGTTGAGCAGCCAGGCGCGGTCCACCTCGCTGAGCAGCACCACGTCGGGTCGTTGCCGTTCGACGACCTCGGTGAGGCCGGGCAGGTCGAACCGGCCGTCCAGCCCGAAACCCATCCGGATGTTGTAGGCCACCACGGTCAGCCGCTCCGGCGGGCCGTCCCGGTTGCTGGCCACCGGGATGTCGTCGGCGAGCACCGGCGCCAGCAGGGCCAGCGCGGTGACTGCGGCGGCGGCCCGTAGCGGCGGAAACGGCCCGGGGAGCCGGTGCACGACGGGACGGGCGGCGAACGCCACGACGGCGACGAGCGCGGCCACCAGCACGGGCACCGCCGCGTTGGGGTAACCGAGGTCGTAGGCGGAGTAGTACCCGACCGCCCCCAGCGCGAAGACGAGCATGCCGGCGGCCACCGCGTACCCCCGGCGGGCCGCTCTGGCGCTGGCGTTGCTGGCGTTCGCGGTGTCGCTGGCGTTGCTGGTGTCGCCGTCCGGGCCGCTGGCGTCGTCGGTCAGCGCGAGGCAGGCACCGAGACCGACTGCCGCGAGCAGGATGGCCGGGAGGAGCAGGTCACCCCGGTCGAGGGCGAACAGCACCGCGCCGGCCAGCAGCGCCACCGGCCCGTACGCACGGCTCCACCCCCGGGGCGGTCGGGTCGACGCGGTACACAGGAACCCGGCGACCGCCACCGGCACCGGCGCCAGGCCGAACAGCGGCGAACGGGCCACGCCGTCCCCGGCCACCAGGTACGACATCCCGGTCCGGGCCAGCGCCGGGGAGAGCGCCACCATTGCGGCCAGCAGCAGCGCCGGCCCGGCCAGCAGCCAGGCCCGCACCCCACCGGTACCGGTCACGCCATCGGCACGGGCGCCGGGCTGCGCCGTCCCGAGCACGAACAGCACGACCGCGGCGGAGCTGAGCAGCCAGGCCAACCAGTCGCCCCGCCACACCAGGTCGACGGTGTCCAACACCGCGTGCAGGGCCGCGTTGACAGCGAAACCCAACGCCAGCCCCGGAACCGGGCGGTCGGTGTCGGCGGCGACGCCGACCAGCCAGACCAGCCCGGCGAGCAGCCCGGCGGTGGCCAACCAGAGCTGCGTACGCCCGCCGGGTGTTGCGGTGAGCGCGAGCCGGGCGCCGGCGAGCAGAACGGCGGCGACGACCGTGACGGGGCGGGCGCCGACCCGGCGGACCACAGCGGGTGCGCCCAGCGCGAGCACGAACCAGCCGAGGGCGAACGCGCCCATCAGCTCGGCCGGCGTGGACGCCGCCTGGCCGAAGATGGTGATGATGCCGGGCAGCCAGACCCGCAGCACGTCGATGAGCAGGATGACGCCCAGCGCGAGCGTCCCGGTGGTGAGCTGGCGGTAGCGCACCGGCGCCCCATTTCGCGTCGACGGGCCGGCGGAGGGGGACCGGCACGGCGATTCTGCGCGAGCGAGGCGAGCGGGTCAACGGTCCCCGTACGCCGAAAGGGCGCCCACCCACGGGTGGACGCCCTTTCGGAACAGGTCGGTCAGCGCTTGCTGGCCGCCTTCTTGGCCGGAGCCTTCTTCGCCGGCGCCTTCTTGGCCGCCGCGCTCTTGCTCGCCGCCGCGGTGGTCTTCTTCGCCGCGGTCGACTTGGTCACCGCGGTGGTCTTCTTCGCCGCCGCGGTGGTCTTCTTGCTGGCGGCCGTCTTGGTCGCCGTGGTGCTCTTGCTCGCCTTGGCCGGGGCGGTCTTCTTGCTGGCGGCCGTCTTGGCCGTCGTGGTGCTCTTGCTCGCCTTGGCCGGGGCGGTCTTCTTGCTGGCGGCCGTCTTGGCCGCGGTCGCCTTGGTGCCAGCCGCCTTCGTGCCGGCAGCCTTGGTGCCAGCCGCCTTGGTGCCGGCTGCCTTGGTGCCGGCCGCCTTGGCCGTGGCGGTGCTGGTGGCGGCCTTCTTCGTCGCCACCGTGGCCTTCGGCACCTTGCCGCTGGCCACCATCTCCTTGAACCCGGCGCCAGGGCGGAAGGTCGGGACTGACGTCTTCTTGACCTTCACCGCCTCGCCGGTACGAGGGTTGCGCGCTGTTCGCGCGCCACGTACACGCTTTTCGAATGCTCCGAATCCGGTGATCGCCACCTTCTCGCCCTTGGTGACTGCCGCCTGGACCTCGGTGAGGACCGCGTCGAGCGCGGCCGTCGCCATCTTCCGGTCCCCCAGGCGAACAGCGAGCGCCTCGATGAGCTCGGCCTTGTTCACGACTTCCTCCCGATTGTGCAACTGACTCGACGCGAGCCATTCTGCGCGCACGTTATGCCCTGTGCTGCCGAGACACAAACATTCGGTAGAAAAAAGCCCTTGTGTCGTAACGGATTCACCCCCACCGGTTGGACCGATGGGGGTGGAATTCGCTGTGTGAGCGGGCGTACGGCTATGCCACGGAGGGCAGGAACGGCAGTCGACGCGCCTCGTAGGAGTCGATGTCGGCGGCGTGCCGAAGGGTGAGTCCAATGTCGTCCAGGCCCTCCAGCAGCCGCCAACGGCTGAAGTCGTCCAGCGGGAACGACCAGCTGGCGTCCCCCGCCCGGAGCTGGCGGGCGGTCAGGTCGACGGTCACCGGGGTGGTCGGATCCGACTCGACCAGATCCCACAACTCTTCGACGGCTTTCAATTCCAACTCGACCGGCAACAGACCTTCCTTGAGGGCGTTGCCACGGAAGATGTCGCCGAAGCGCGGGGCCACCACCGCGCGGAAGCCCCAGTCCCGCAGGGCCCACACGGCGTGCTCCCGGGAGGAGCCGGTGCCGAACTCCGGGCCGGCGATGAGGATCGACGCCCCGGAATAGCTGTCATCGTTGAGCACGAATTCCGGATCTTCCCGCCACGCGTTGAACAGCCCGTCGGCGAAACCCGTTCGGGTCACCCGCTTGAGGTACACGGCGGGGATGATCTGATCGGTGTCCACGTTGGACCGACGCAGCGGCACGGCGGTGCCGGTGTGGGTGGTGAACTTGTCCATCTCCTCGGTCCCTTCTACAGGTCGGCGGGGGCTGCCAGCCGGCCGACCACGGCGGTGGCGGCGGCGACCGGTGGGGAGACCAGGTGGGTACGCCCACCCCGGCCCTGACGGCCCTCGAAGTTGCGGTTCGAGGTGGACGCGGAGCGCTCGCCCGGCTTCAGCGTGTCGGGGTTCATCCCCAGACACATGGAGCAGCCGGCGAACCGCCACTCGGCCCCGGCGTCGGTGAAGACCTTGTCCAGCCCCTCGACCTCGGCGGCCTCCCGCACTGCGGCGGAACCGGGCACCACGAGCATCCGGACGCCGTCGGCGACCTGGTGCCCCCGCAGCACGTCGGCGGCGGCCCGCAGGTCCTCCAGACGACCGTTGGTGCAGGAGCCCACGAAGACCACGTCGATGGGCAGCTCCCGCAGGGGGGTGCCGGGGCGCAGGTCCATGTATTCCAGGGCGCGACGCGCGGCGGCGCGCTCCGAGTCGGTGGTGAACTCCTCCGGGTCCGGCACCGGCGCGCTCAGCGGCGCCCCCTGGCCGGGGTTGGTGCCCCAGGTGACGAACGGGGTGACCCGGCTGGCGTCCAGGGTCACCTCGGCGTCGAAGCGCGCGCCCTCGTCGGTGGGCAGCGTCCGCCACCACGCCAGCGCCGCGTCCCAGTCCGCGCCCTGCGGCGCGTTCGGCCGACCCTTGAGGTACGCGAAGGTGGTCTCGTCCGGCGCGATCATGCCGGCCTTGGCGCCCCACTCGATGGACATGTTGGCGATGGTCATCCGCCCCTCCATGGAGAGGGCCTGGATCGCCTCGCCGCGGTACTCGACGATGTGCCCGCGCCCACCGCCGGTGCCGACCTGGGTGATCAGCGCCAGCACCAGGTCCTTGGCGGTGACGCCGGGGGCGAGGCGGCCAGTGACGTTCACGGCCATCGTCTTCGGCCGGCTCTGCGGCAGCGTCTGGGTGGCCAGCACGTGCTCCACCTCGCTGGTGCCGATGCCGAAGGCGAGCGCGCCGAACGCGCCGTGGGTGGCGGTGTGCGAGTCGCCGCAGACGATCGTCATGCCCGGCTGGGTGACACCGAGCTGCGGGCCGATGACGTGCACGATGCCCTGGTTGTCGTCACCGAGCGGGTGCAGCCGCACCCCGAACTCGGCGCAGTTGCGGCGCAGCGTCTCGATCTGCGTACGCGACGTGGGGTCCTCGATGGTGAGCAGGTCACCACGGCGGAGGCGGAACGCCGGGTCGGCGTACCCGGTCGGGGTGTTGTGGTCCTCGGTCGCGAGGGTCAGGTCGGTACGACGCACCCGGCGCCCGGCGAGCCGCAGCCCGTCGAACGCCTGCGGGCTGGTCACCTCGTGCAGGAGGTGCAGGTCGATGAAGAGCAGGTCCGGCTCACCAGCGGCAGACCGTACGACGTGCGTGTCCCAGACCTTCTCGGCCAGGGTCCTCGGCTCAGGAGTGACTCCCACCATCTGGACATCCTAAATTCTGGGAGGTAAGTTTCGGCTTGTGGGACACAGTATGAGCGGTGTCGGCGTTCTCGACAAGGCGGTGGTCATCCTGGCCGCCTGCGTCGACGGCGCCAGCCTGGCCGAACTCGTTGAACGCACCAAGTTGCCCCGAGCCACCGCGCACCGGCTGGCACAGGCCCTGGAGATTCACCGGATGCTGGTGCGCGACACCCAGGGCAGGTGGCGACCGGGCCCCCGGCTGGGTGAGCTGGCCAACGCCGCACCGGACGTTCTGCTCACCGCCGCCGAGCCACTGCTGGCCGCCCTGCGCGACGCCACCGGTGAGAGCGCACAGCTCTACCTGCGCCGCGCCGACGAGCGGATCTGCGTGGCGGCGGCGGAGCGCGCCAGCGGCCTGCGGGACACCGTTCCGGTCGGCTCGGTGCTGCCGATGACGGCCGGCTCCGCGGCCCAGATCCTGCTCGCCTGGGAGCCGCCGGAGGCGGTGATGCCGTTGCTGCCGCGCAGCAAGTTCACCGGCCGGACCCTTGCCGAGGTACGCCGTCGTGGCTGGGCGCAGAGCGTCGCCGAGCGGGAGGCCGGTGTGGCGAGCGTCTCCGCGCCGATCCGTGACCGCACCGGCCGCGTGATCGCCTCGGTGAGCATCTCCGGCCCGATAGAGCGCCTGGGCCGCCGCCCCGGCGAACGCCACGCCATGGCAGTGGTGAGAGCCGGCCAACGCCTCTCCGGCCTCTAACCCCACCCACCCCTGCCCCCGCCCCCTCCCGCCCAGCCCGGGTGATCAAGAAGTTTGCGTCAAGACACGCCGGAAGCGGTGACGCAAAGCTCTTGATCACCGAGGTGGGGGTGGGGGTGGAGGCGGCCCGGGGCCGGGGTGGGGTGCGGGAAAGCCCGTCCTGCCATTGGCGGGACGGGCTTTGGGTGTTGTAGCCCCGACCGGATTCGAACCGGCGCTACCGCCTTGAGAGGGCGGCGTCCTGGGCCACTAGACGACGGGGCCAGAACTTTTCCGTTCACCGCCCTCGCGGGCGGCACGGCTGTAGTCTAGCGGCACCGTCGCGCCGGCGTGATCGCGGGGTGCGGGCGCCCAGAGGGCGCACAGCGGGCCGGCGCGGACCACAAAGCGGACAACAAAACAGCCCGCCTCACCAGGTGAGACGGGCTGTGCACAATGTAGCCCCGACCGGATTCGAACCGGCGCTACCGCCTTGAGAGGGCGGCGTCCTGGGCCACTAGACGACGGGGCCAGAACTAGCTTTTGCTCCCCCACCCGTGCGGGCGGAGGAGCTGCACTCTACCGAAGACCACTCTCCGCCCCCGAAGGGGCGGAGTCGAACTCCGTCAGAATCCAGCGTCTGGAACTCTCGCGAATTCCAGCAGCGCTGGGGTACCAGGACTCGAACCTAGACTAACTGAACCAGAATCAGTCGGGCTGCCAATTACCCCATACCCCATTGGCACCTTGGCGGCGCCGGGAGTGAACTTTACCCTCCCGGTGCCGACTGGCCAAATCCGATCCCCCCGAACCACTCGTGAGCTGCGAAAACAGGGGCATCGGACGGATCAGGCGACGGGAACCACCGGGTTGGTGAGCTCGCCGATGCCCTCGATCCGCACGGTGACCGTATCCCCCTCGACAAGCGGGCTAACCCCGGCCGGAGTGCCGGTGAGAACGACGTCTCCGGGCAGCAGAGTCATCACGTGCGAGATGTACGACACCAGGCCCGCCACGTCGAAGACCATGTCCTTGGTCCGGCCGAGCTGGCGTACCTCCATCTCCTCCGGGTTGCGACCCACCTCACAGCGGATCTCTACGTCGGAGACGTCCAGACCGGTGGTGATCCACGGACCGATCGGGCAGAACGAGTCGAAGCCCTTGGCCCGGGTCCACTGCCCGTCCGAGCGCTGGAGGTCCCGCGCGGTGACGTCGTTGGCGCAGGTGTAGCCGAAGATGGCGCGTTCGGCGGCGGCCCGGTCGGCGCGGCGCGCCCCCGGCGCCCCGATCACGACCGCGAGTTCCGCCTCGTGCTCGACCTGCTTGGAGAAGATCGGCAGTCGGATGGCGTCGCGGGGGCCGATCACCGAGGTGGACGGCTTGAGGAAGAGCAGCGGCTCCTTGGGCACGTCGTTGCCGAGCTCGGCGGCGTGGTCGGCGTAGTTGCGGCCGACACAGACGACCTTGCTGGGCAGGATCGGCGAGAGCAGCCGAACGTCGGAAAGGGCCCAACGGGCCCCACTGAAGGAGAGTTTGCCGAACGGGTGGCCCTCGATCTCGGCGATGGTCAGGCCCTGCGGCCCGGCCTCCGCTTCGCCTTCGACGGCACCGAACGACATTCCCTTGGCATGGGCGAAACGAGCGATACGCACCCGGCCAATCTAGCCCCGCCGACACCTCCACCGGCCAGGACCGGCCGTGCGGTGTGCGCAACACGTCAGCGCGGCACCCTATCGGAGCAGGAGGTGAGCGGGGCGGTCTTCCCGACTTCGTACCCGCACGGAGGCAGATCGCCCCTACCGTCGGCTCCGGAGGTTCGTTCGTATGCCTGCATCGACACGACACCACAGAGCCCTCGCAGTGTTCGTACACTGCCTCGGCATCCTCGCCGCCGTGCCGGCCCTGCCGTCGGCGGCCCCGGAGGCGGCGGCCACGCCACGACCACCGGCCGCCACGCCACAACCAGCGACCGCGACGCCACAGTCGTCGGCTGCGGCGCCGCCAGTCGCCGCGACGCCACGACCGGGCGCCGCGCGGCCACCCGCGGAGACCGCCGGGCCGACCGTCACGCAGCCGCCGGTCGCGGTGGTCGCGTGGCTGACCGAGCCCACCCCGCCCTCGGCGCCACCGGCGGTGGCACCACCCTCCCGGGCCCCGGCGTCGGCGCCCCCGCAACAGGTCACGGTGGCGGTCGCGCCGGAGAGCAGCCCGGCACCGAGGTACCGGATCCAGGTGCGCAACGTGGGCAACGCGCCGGTGGACACCACTGTGCGTCAGGAGCTGCCGGCCGGCTCGTCGCCGACCGCGATCAGCGCCGGCGGCCGGTCCACCAGCGCCGGCGGGTCCAGCACGGAGGTGACCTGGCGGTTGCGGCTGCCGGCGCACAGCAGCACCACGCTGGGCACCGCGCTCGCCGCGACCGCGCCGGGCCAGCCGCTGACCGCGCCGGCCTGCGCGTTCACCAGTGACGGCAGCCGGCCGTACGACTGCGCGACGGCCACCTGGAAGGCGGCGGGAGCACCGGCGGCCGAGGTCACCGAGGCGCCGCCCTGGCGGCGGTACCCGGTGCTGCTCGCCGGCCTGGCGGTCCTGCTGCTGGTCAGCGCCGCGCTGCTGTGGGTGTGGCGACGTCGGCGCGGGCGTCGGGTGACGGCTGCCGCACTGGCCACCAGCGGCGGGCCGGAGGGTGATCGCGGGACGATCTATCCGCGTCCGGCAGCCCCGAGGCCGGCGAATCGTCGGCGTACCCCGCCGGTCTGGTTGTTGGTGGGTGCCGCCGTCGTGGTGCTGGCCGGTGTCGTCGGCACCGCCGGCTGGACGGCGACCCGGCAGGTCTCGCAGATCGACACGCAGAAGCAGCCGACCAGCGGCGCGTGGATGGGTAGCGGTGTGACCGGACCGGTGGGTGTGCCGCTGCGTGAGTCGGCGTTCGAGTTCACCGTGTACCGGATGTCGTGTGGTGCGCCCGGCTCTGCCGCGAAGACCGACGGCGGTGGTGCGGCACCGGCCAACGGTCGACGCTGCCAGGCCACCGTGGGTGTGCGCAACGTCACCGGGGACCAGCAGCCCTGGCACGGTCAGCTGCAACGGGCGTACCTGCCCGGCGGGCGCTGGGTGAGCACCGACGAGCCGGCCACCCGGGCGGCCAACCTGGGTCGGGACATCTTCGCCGACCCGATGGCTGCCGGCACCCGGATGGTGCTCCCGCTGGTCTTCACCGTCGACGGGCGGGACCCGCCCCAGCAGCTGGAGCTGCGCAGCGGGGTGTTCTCCGCCGGCGTCCGGGTGCACATGCCCTGACCGGTGTGCGGGCGGCGGTCGTACCCTGGGGTGCGTGACCGCCGCCCTCGCCCCCGCCGTGCTCGACGTGGCGCAGTGGCAGGCCCGCCGACGGGCCCACGAGGAGCGCTTGGACGTCTGGCTGACGCCGCACCTGGCCCGCCGACGGCGTGGTGAGCGGCATCCGGTGGCCGACTTCCTGTTCACCTACTACTCGCACCGCCCGGCCCAGCTACGTCGCTGGCACCCGGGGGCCGGGGTCGAGCTGCGCGACGCCGACCCGGCCGAGTTCGGCCGGGACTACCGTGCCACCACGGCCGGGGTCACCCTCGACACCGATGCGGTACGCGCGCGGCGCGGCGAGTCGATCACCTGGATCCGCTCCCTGCTGGCGGCCACCGCCGGGCGGGCCCCGCACTTCGGCTGCTTCGGGATGCACGAGTGGGCGATGGTCTACCGGCAGACCCGTGAGGAGCTGCGGCACAACGCCTGGCCGCTGCGGCTGACCCCGGAGCGGACCGCCGCGGTCGTCGAGGAGCGCGGCGTGCGGTGCAGCCACTTCGACGCGTTCCGGTTCTTCACGCCGCCGGCTCGACAGTTGAACCTGCTCACCCCGACCCGGGAGACGCAGCACGCACTCGAACAGCCGGGCTGCCTGCACGCCAACATGGATCTCTACAAGTGGGCGTACAAGCTGTCCCCGCTGGTCACCTCGGAACTGGTGGCCGACACGTTCGAGCTGGCCCGGGAGATCCGCACGCTGGACATGCGGGCCAGCCCGTACGACCTGGCGGCGCTGGGCTGTCCGCCGGTGCGGGTGGAGACGCCGGAGGGTCGGGCGGAGTACGCGGTGGCGCAACGTGGGTTCGCCGACCGGGCCGCCGTGCTGCGCGACCGGTTGCTCGCCGCCGTCCCGGCCTGAGCCGGTCGACCGGTCAGTCGTCGTCGGCGCGGCGGTCGCGTTTGCGCTGGGACTGGCGCTTCTTCTCAGCCAGCCGGCGTTCCTTGGCCCCCCGCGACGGGCGGGTCGCTCGCCGGGCCGGCGGTGGGGGTGCGGCGGCCTCCCGCAGCAGGGCGGTCATCCGTTCGCGGGCCGCCTCCCGGTTGGCCAGTTGGGCCCGGTGCTCACTGGCGGCGATCGTCAGCACCCCGTCGACCAGGCGGTTGGCCAGCCGGGCCAGGGCCCGCGACCGCAGCCACTCGGGCACGGCCGGCGAGTTGGCCAGGTCGTAGCTCAGCTCGACCCGGGAGTCCGCGGTGTTCACTCCCTGCCCACCCGGCCCGGACGAGCGGGAGAAGCGCTCCCGCAGCTCCCCGGCGGGGACGACCCACCGGTCGGTCACCCGCAGTCCGTCGTCCACGCCCCGAGGCTAACCCGCGACGACCCGCCGGGGGTCATCGGTGCGGACGCTCACTCTGCGGCGGGGACTGGCTGGGCGTCGGCCCGGCGGTTTCCTCGTCGGCGCCGACCGCCGCGTACGCCACCGCGCCGAAGAGCAGCAGCGCGATCACCGCGGCCTTCACGACGAGCCCACGGACGAGTGTCCAGGCGCCTCGACGGGCGCCCGGCACCGATTTCTTGACGGTCTGGTAATCGTTCCACCCGCGTCGTGCCCGGGCGTACGCCGACCCCACTGCACATCCAATGACCAGGCCCACCAGCAGGAGGACCGCAAGAAGGGGACTCTCCACCTCCGCCAGTATCCATACCGACCGTAATATTTCCATGGCCCGATGCTGTCCCGCCGGATATCTGACAGTGGCCGCGCTGCCGCCGCCCGCCGCGAGGCCGTCCGGGCAGCTCAGCCACCCTTGCCGATGATCGTGTCGGCGGTCTGCTGCACCTGGTCGATCGGGATGGCGAAGCCGATGCCGATCGATCCGTTTCCGTCGATGGTGGCGATGGCGGTGTTCACCCCGACCACCTCCCCGCGGGCGTTGACGAGGGGCCCACCGGAGTTGCCAGGGTTGATGGAGGCGTCGGTCTGCACCGCGGTGTGCCGGTTGTTGCCCAGCCGCACCTCGCGGTCCAACGCGCTGACGATGCCTGCGGTGACCGTCCCGGCCAGGCCGAGCGGCGAACCGACGGCTAGGACCGGCTCACCGACCCGGGTCGCTCCCGGCTTGGCCAGGGGCAACGGGGTGAGCCCGGCCGATGCCGGCACCTTCAGCACGGCCAGGTCGCTGCGCGGCTCCCGTCCGACCACCTCGGCGGCGAACCGGCGGCCGTCGGGCAGCTCCACTGTCACCGGCCCACCGCCCCCCTTGGCCAGGATGTGGTCGTTGGTGATGAGGTGCTGCTGGTCGTCGACGGCGAAGCCCGAACCGGTCGCGGACCCGCTGGTCGTGGACCCGCCGGTCGCGCCGCCGCCGGCCAGCACCGACACCACCCCGGGTACGGTCCGCTCCGCCGCCGTGACCAGCTCGGCCGGCACCGGGGCGGCGGACGCCGCTGCCGGACCCCCAGCCCCGTCCCGGCTGGCCACCACGCCACCGGCGAGAGCACCGGAGACCGCGGAGACCGCCACCACGGCCAGCACGGCGAGCAGCCGCCCAGGCTGTCGCCCGCCCGGTTCCCGCTCGGGTGGGTCCCACCACCCGCGCCCGTCCGGGTCGAGTTCCGGCGAGATGAACCAGGGACCGCGCGGTTCGCCCAGTCCGGTCTGCACTGCCATGCGTACTCCTCACGGTCGACGTCGGTCGTGCGCGGCGATCAGGGCAGCCGGGAGAACCAGCGCATCGAGCCGGCGGCGGCACCCATCGCGAACACCAGTCCGAGGCCGATGAACCGGGCCGAGACGTCCTGCCGCTCGGTGCGGTATCCGACCGAGCTGCCGATGTCGTCGTAGACGGCTCGCAGCTCGTCGGTGGTGCTGGCCTCGTGGAACATGCCGCCGGTCTCCTCGGCGACCGCCTTGAGCGTCTGCCCGTCGACAGGCACCTGGATGGGCCGTCCGCCACGGTCCACGAATCCGGACGGTGTGCCGAACGAGATGGCGTGCACCGGCACCTCGGCCGTCACCGCTTCCGCCGCCGATTCCATCGGGTCCATCCCGGAGGTGTTGGCGCCGTCGGAGAGCAGGATGATCCGGGCCGGCGGCGTCTCCTTCGCGGCCTCGCTGTCCAGGCTCTTGACCGCGCCGAGCGAGGTGTTGATGGCCTCGCCGATCGCGGTGCCCTGCACCCCGGTGATTCCTTCGGCGAGCCGGTCGATCCCCTCGTCGAGGGCACCCCGGTCGGTGCCGGGCGGCACCAGCACGGCGGCGCTGCCCGCGAAGGCGACGAGCCCCACGTTGAACTCGTCGGGCAGGCCCTCGACGAAGCGCCGGGCCGCCTGCTTCGCGGCGGTCAACCGGTCCGGTTCCACGTCGGTGGCGAGCATCGACGTGGACACGTCCACCGCCACCATCACCGTGGCGCGTTCCCGGGGCACCCGGACCTCGGCGCTGGGTCGGGCGAACCCCACCACGAGCAGCGCCAGCATGGCCAGGAAGAGCCCGGCCGGCACGTGCCGGCGCCAGGCGGGCCGCTCGGGGGCAACCCGGTCCAGCAACCGCAGGTTGGTGAAGCGGACCGCGTAGCGGCTGCGTCGGCGCTGCACGACCAGATACGCGACGACCAGGGCGAGCACGCCGAGCAGCAGCCAGAGTCGCAGTGGCGACTGCCAGATCACGCGACACCTCCCCGTCGGTGGCCGGCCGGCGCGGCGGCCAGCCGACGTTGGGCGTGGACGTGCCGGACGATGTCCGCGCTCCAGTCCCCGTCGGTGCGCAACGGCAGGTGGGTGACCCCGCTGCGGCGCAAGGCCTGGCGGACCTGATCGCGTTGGGCGGCGGCGGCCTCGGCGTACCGCTCCCGCAACCGACGGTCCGATGTGCACACCTCACGGCAACGCCCGGTCTCCGGGTCCATCAGCGTGATCAGGCCGACGTCCGGCAACTCCAGCTCACGCGGGTCGGTCACCTCGATCGCCAGCACCTGGTGCCGGGCGGTCAGCCGGCGCAGCGTCCGTTCCCAGGGCGCCTGCCTGTCGGGGTCGTCGGGCAGCCCGTCGAGGAAGTCGGACACCACCACGACCAGTCCCCGCCGGTTGGCGATCCGGTGCAGCGCGTCGAGCCCGTCGGCCAGATCCGGCGGGCGGGGTTGTCCCCCGGCCTCCGACCCGGGCGCGGCGGCACGAGGGGCGGCGAGCAGCGCGCGGAGCAGAGCAAGCAGATGGGTACGTCCGGCGCGGGCGGGGAAGCGGCGTACCCCGTCCGCGCGCAGCACCTGGGCGCCGAGGCGGTTGCCGACGCCCGCGGTCAGGAACCCGACCGCCGCGACGGCGGCCACCGCCAACTCCCGCTTGTCCAGCTCGGCGGTGCCGAACTCCATGCTGGCGCTGCCGTCGACCAACAGCCAGGTGGTCAGCTCACGGTCGGCGTCGACCTGCCGGACGTGCGGTACGGCGGTACGGGCCGTCACCGCCCAGTCCATCCGGCGTACCTCGTCCTCGCCCGGCCGGTACTCGCGGCTGCCGGCTGGTTCACTGCCCGGTCCGGGCAGCAGGCCGCGGTACTGGCCGTGCAGCAGGCCGTTCAGTCGGCGCGTGACGGTCAGCTCCAGGCGGCGCAACCGCTGGTCGGGGGCCAGCTCGGCCAGGCCGGGGTCTGCCGGCGCGGCGGCGGGTGCCACCTGCACGCGTCTCATGCCGCCGCCAGATCCGGCGTCTGCTGTGGGCTGGCCAGCCGAGGCGGTGGCACCGCCTCGACCAGTCGGCGCACCACACTCTCGGCCGACACCCCGTCGGCCACCGCGTCGAAGGAGAGCACCAGCCGGTGGGCGAGGACGTCGACGGCGAGTTCACGGACGTCCTCGGGCAGCACGTACTCCCGTCCCCGCAGCAGGGCCTGCGCCCGGGCGGCCGCGACCAGGCCCAGGGTGGCCCGCGGACTGGCCCCGTACGCCAGCAGTGGTGCGATCTCCGGCAGCCCGAACCGGCCCGGGTCCCGGGTGGCGAGGATCAGCCGCACCACGTACTCGGCAAGCGCGTGGTGGACGAAGACCCTCTCGGCGTGGATCTGGAGGTCCCGCAGCCGTTGGGCGTCGAGCACCCGCCGTGGGCTCGGCCGGTCGGTGCTCATCCGGTAGAGGATGGCCAGTTCGTCGGCGTCGCTGGGGTAGTCGACAACCACCTTCATCAGGAACCGGTCGCGCTGCGCCTCCGGGAGCTGGTAGACCCCCTCCGACTCGATCGGGTTCTGGGTTGCCAGCACCAGGAAGGGCTCCGGGACCGGCCAGCTCCGCCCGCCGATCGAGACCTGCCGTTCGGCCATCGCCTCCAGCAGCGCCGACTGGACCTTCGCCGGGGCACGGTTGATCTCGTCGGCCAGCACCAGGTTGGCCATGATCGGGCCGAGCTCGATGTCGAAGGTCTCCTTGGAGGCCCGGTAGATCCGGGTGCCGACGATGTCGGAGGGGACCAGGTCCGGAGTGAACTGGATCCGCGAGAAGCTGCCGCCGACCACTGTGGCGAGGGTCTGGGCGGCCAGTGTCTTGGCCACGCCGGGCACCCCCTCCAGGAGACAGTGCCCGTTGGCGACCAGTGCGGTGAGCAGGCGTTCGACGAGGCGATCCTGCCCGACGATCACGCGTTTGACCTCGAAGAGGGTCTGTTCCAGCTCGGCGCCCGTCGGCTCGGGATCGACCGAGCTGGGCATGCTGGCCAGGGTGTCCGAGATGTCCGTCACGGTGCTTGCTTCCCGGGCACGTGCCCGGCAAACGTCGGATTGTGCGGGCCGGACCAGCCCGGGGTGGCCCGAACGGGGATGAGCCGCGCGAACGGGTGAAGACCGGCACGAGGCACTCGGCGACGGCCGATCGACTCGGGATCACGGAAACCGGACCCTGCGGGAGACCGAGTGGAGCAGAGCCGGAGTCGGGCTGCCCGATCTGGGACGGCCGGGCCTCGCCGCGGACACGGTCCGGCCCCCGCGCACGAGGCGCAGGGGCCGGACGTCGGTCGATCAGGGGAGGTGGACGACCAGGTGGAAGCCCAGGTCGGTCGGGGTGCCGGCCGAGTTGCGGGTCTGCACGAAGACCCCGTTGGGCGTGCTGAGCCGGGGCGCGACCGAGATCTCGCCGGCCGGCGGGATGCAGCAGGCGTCAGCCCGGCCGACGGTGGCCACGAAGACGCCCGACGTGACGGTGTAACCGAACTGGACCTCGTACTGGCCGACGCCGTACTTGATGACGGTGCCGACACCGCGTGCCTTGGTGCCGTTGGAGTTGACGACGACGACGCTGGTGCTGGCGGCCAGCGTGGTGGCCGCACCAGACTTCAGCGCGGCCTTTGCCATCCGGGCCGACTCGGCGGTGACCGGCGGCTGGGAGTTCGTGCCGCGGGCCGCCGGCTGGACAGCCTCCTGCGGTGCCTTCGCCGACGGCTGGGCGATAGCGATGCCCCCACCAGCCAGGCTGAGCCCCAGGACGGCGAACGTGACCGCTGCCGCCTTACGTCGGAAAGATGTGCTCATGACAGGTCCCCCTTGTGTGACCGTGCGAATTCGGCCGACCCGCGGGGCGGGACGGATGACTGCCCTCAAATAGGCGACACGACGACGGCAGGGCGGGGGCAAGTTGTTTCTCCTGCACCCAGTGAGGTTGATTTCTCAACGACCTCTAACCCGTCTGAGCTGGGATTACTACTCAGAGTTGCGTCGTTTAGGCCAGATGGAACGTAGCACCGGAAAAAGCCGGGAGTCAATAGTTGATCTCACTTTGTCGAGCTGTCAATCAGCCGTCAGATAATTGTGAAAGATGAGCGCGTCACCATTCACGAAATTGCTTCGGTCTTCTGAACTAGGATCAGCGCCATGATCGTCGACGCTCCGTCAAAGCCCACTCCCACGCCGGGGTGGCACCGAAGCGCTCGGCTCCGCACAGCGGTCTGCTGGCTGTTGGTCGCCCCGACAGCCCTCTGGGCCGCCCTCCGACTGATCGGCCTGGACCGGGGGCCGCTGGTGCAGGCGCTCGCCTTCACGCCGTACGTCGCGGGCTTCAGCGTGCTGCCCCTGGCCCTCGCCCTCGCCCTGCGGCGCTGGTGGCCGGCGGCCCTCGCGGCAGTGGCGGCGGTGGCACTGCTCGGTGCCGTGGCACCCCGGGCGTTGGCCTCCGCGCAGCCGACGGTGGCCGGGCCGACCGTCCGCCTGCTCACCGCCAACCTGCTCGTCGGCGCCGGCGACGCGCGGACCCTGGTCGAGCTGGTCCGGCGCCACGAGGTGGATGTGCTCACCGTGCAGGAGTTCACCCCGGACGCGCAGGCGGCCCTGGAACGGTTCGGCCTCGACGGGCTGCTGCCGCACCGGCAGCTCAACCCGGAGATCGGCACACCCGGCTCCGGGCTCTACTCGCGGTGGCCGCTCACCGACGTCGGCCTGCGGCGCAACCTCGGCGGCTGGGGCTTCACCCAGGCGTACGGCACGATAGCCATCCCCGACGCGCCCCCGGTCCGCGTGGAGTCGGCCCACCCCTCGGCGCCGTACGCGGTGGACCAGGTGGGCGCCTGGCGTGCCGACCTGAAGGGTCAACCACCGGCCACCCCGGACGACGGCCTGCAGATCCTCGCCGGCGACTTCAACGCCACCCTCGACCACAGCCCTCTGCGGGCCCTGCTGAGCACCGGTTACGTCGACGCCGCCGACGCCACCGGAATGGGCCTGACCGGCACCTGGGGCCCGTACGACGGGGACCTCATCCCACCGGTCACCATCGACCACGTGCTCGTCGACCGGCGCATCGCGGTCCGGTCGGTGAAGGTGCTCGCCCTACCCGGCAGCGACCACCGCCCCGTCCTAGCCACCGTCACCCTCCCAACCCGGTAACCCCCAGCGCTGCCCCACGTGCAGCGCTGGGGTGGGGGGTTAGACCGTGGTGGGGGCCAGGCCGTAGGTGAGGGCGTCGACCAGGGCGTGCCAGCTCGCTTCGACAACGTTGGGGTGCACACCGACAGTGGTCCAGTCCCGGCCAGTGCCGTTGGCGGTTTCCAGCAGCACCCGGGTCACCGCGCCGGTGCCGTGGCTGCCCTCCAGGATGCGCACCTTGTAGTCGGCCAGCTCGAAGTCGCGCAGCTGCGGGTAGTGCCGGGCCAACCCCACCCGCAGCGCCTCGTCGAGCGCGTTTACCGGGCCGTTGCCCTCGGCGGTGGCGATCACCCGCTCACCGCGTACCCGGATCTTGACGGTCGCCTCGGAGACCACCGCGCCGTCCTCGCGGTGCTCGACCAGCACCCGGTACGACTCCAGAGTGAACGGTCGGGCCGGGCTGCCCTCCGGCAACTCGGAGCGGACCAGCAACTCGAAGGAAGCGTCCGCGGCCTCGAAGGACCAGCCACCCGCCTCCAGTTCCTTGACCCGATTGGTGACCCGGGTCAGCGCCTCCGGACTGCCGGCCAGGTCCAGGCCGAGCTCACGACTCTTGAGCTCGACGCTGGCCCGGCCGGCCATCTCGGTGATCAGGATCCGCATGTCGTTGCCCACCACCGACGGGTCCACGTGGTTGTAGAGCAGCGGGTCGACCTTGATCGCACTCGCGTGCAGCCCCGCCTTGTGAGCGAAGGCAGCAGCCCCGGCGTACGCCTGGTGGGTGTCGGGGGCGATGTTGGCGATCTCGGCGATGGCGTGCGAGACCCGCACCATCTGTGCCAGGCAGCCCTCCGGTAGGACGGGCATGCCCAGCTTGAGTTGGAGGTTGGCGACGACCGCGAAGATGTCGGCGTTGCCGGGGCGTTCGCCGTACCCGTTGGCGGTGCCCTGGACGTGGCGGACACCCGCCTCCACGGCGGCGATCGTGTTGGCCACCGCGCAGGAGGTGTCGTTCTGGGCGTGCATGCCGAGCAGCGCGGCGTCGACCCCCAGCCTGCCGGTCAGGTCAGCGATCACGGCGGTCACCTGGGACGGCAGCATGCCGCCGTTGGTGTCGCAGAGCACCATCCGCTCGGCGCCGGCGGCCAGCGCGGTCTGCACCACCGCCGCGCCGTACGCGGGATCGTGCCGGTAGCCGTCGAAGAAGTGCTCACCGTCGACGAAGACCCGTCGGCCCTCGCGGACGAGGTGGCTGACAGTGTCGTTGATCATCGCCAGGTTCTCCGCGCCGGTGGTGCGCAACGCTCGCTCGACGTGCCGGCTGTCGGCCTTGGCGACCAGCGCCACCGCCGGCGTCTGCGCGTCCAGCAGGGCACGGACCTGGGGGTCGTCGGCGACCGCGACACCGGCCTTGCGGGTGGCGCCGAACGCGACCAGGACGGCGTGCCGCAGGTCCAGTTCGGTGCGCGCCCGGCGGAAGAACTCGGTGTCCTTGGGCACCGCGCCCGGCCAACCGCCCTCGATGAAGCCGACTCCGAACTCGTCGAGCAGCCGGGCCACGGCCAGCTTGTCGACCACCGAGTAGGTGAGCCCTTCGCGTTGGGCGCCGTCGCGCAACGTCGTGTCGAAGACCTGGAACGTCATCAGGATCCTTTCTCGGAGCAACAAAAAGACCTCCCGCGGATGCGGGAGGTCTGCGCGCTCGGCGGAGGGGGCCGGCGCGCTAGGTCGCAATAATCAGGGCGGTGCTGGTCACGATGGCCACTCTGCCACTCCGCCCGTGGTTTTGGGAGGAACAATCCATATAGCGGGACGGTGTATCCAGCGCCGACCTGCGCACGTACGCCCCGACGAGCCGCCGCCGCACCGGGCGGCTCGGCCTCCCGCCGCGCCGCGGCCTCGGCCTCCCGCCGTTTCCGGCCCCCGGCGGACGGGTAGCTCCTGCGGGGACGCACCCACCTACGCCGAGACGATCGGCGACAGTCAGGAGTGAACGGCATGGACAGGATCGATCCCCACGCCACCCACGCCGGGCCGGACCCGCTGCGCGGTGGCGACCAGGGCACGGTGCCCGGCGGCGCGCCGGCCGGCACTTTCGACCCCTGGCGCTACCGGGACCAGGCCGGGGTGGCCGACGCCGACCTGGTCGGCTACAAGGTCGAGGCCACCGACGGTGGAATCGGCAAGATCGACAGCGCCAGCCACGAGGTGGACGGCAGCTACCTGGTCGTGGACACCGGCCCCTGGATCTTCGGTAAGAAGGTGATGCTGCCGGCCGGCACCGTCAACCAGGTCGACCACGACCAGCGCACCGTCTCCGTCGACCGGACCCGCGACCAGATCAAGGCCGCCCCGGAGTACGACGAGACCAGCCACAGCGACCCGAGCTACCGGGATCAGCTGGGCGGCTACTACGACGAGACGTACGGTGCGCTTCCGCCCGGCACGGCACGCTGACGGTTCGGCCCCGGCGGCCGGTGGGGCACGGACCCACCGGCCGTTACCGTGAGGGCGTGGACGCCATCGACGACAGCCGACAGATCCCGCTCTCCGCCACCTTCAACTTCCGCGACGCCGGCGGCTACCTCGGGCACGGTGGCCGACCCGTACGCCGTGGTCGGCTCTACCGCTCCGACTCGCTGCACCGCCTCACCGAACAGGACCGGGACGCGTTCGTCGCGATCGGCATCCGCACGGTCATCGACCTGCGCCGCCCGACCGAGGTGGAGCGGGACGGCCGGGTGCCGGCATACCAGGGGCTGACCTACCGGCACATCCACCCGGAGCACGACGACTGGGCGGGCGTGCCGCACGAGGAGGGCGCGAGCCTGGCCCGGTACCTCGCGGACCGGTACGCCGCCCTGGCCCAGACCGGCACCGCCGGGCTCGCCGAGGCCGTCGGTCTGATCGCCGACTCCGCCAACGCCCCGGTGGTGGTGCACTGCGTCGCCGGCAAGGACCGCACCGGCATCGTCTGCGCGCTGACCCTCGCCGTGCTCGGCGTCGACGATGCGGACATCACCGCGGACTACGCGCTCAGCAGCGAGGCGTCGGCCCGGTACAGCGCGTGGCTGGCCTCCATCAACCCGGACGGCGGGGACCTGCCGGCGCCGTTCCTGGCCTCACCCGCCGAGGCGATGCAGATCTTCCTGGACGAGCTGCGCGAGGGGCACGGTTCGGTCGAGGCGTACCTGCGGCACGCCGGCGTGACCGACGAGCAGCTCGCCGCCCTCCGCGACCACCTGCTCGCCGAGCCCACCGAGGCGTAGACCGCCGAGGTTCCGGACGCCTGTACCGGTCCGACTGCGCCGGCCCGTCCCTCTGGACGGGCCGGCGCAGCGACGGATGTCAGAAGACCCGCTGCACCCATCCGTGCGGGTCGGCGGCATCGCCACGCTGGATCTCGACCAGCTGCTGACGCAGAGCCATGGTGACCCGGCCGGGCTCGCCGCCACCGATCAGGAACTCGCCGTCCGGGAAGCGGACCCCACCGATCGGGGTGACCACCGCGGCGGTGCCGCAGGCGAACACCTCCTTCAGGCGTCCGCTGGCGGCGTCGGCCTGCCAGTCGGCGAAGCTGACCGGCCGCTCCTCGACCTGGTGCCCGGCCGCCCCGGCCAGCGCGAGAATGGCATCGCGGGTGATGCCCGGCAGGATCGTGCCGGTCAACGGTGGGGTCACCACCGTGCCGTCGTCGTAGACGAAGAAGACGTTCATGCCTCCCAGTTCGTCGACGAACCGGCGCTCCACCGCGTCCAGGAAGACGACCTGGTCGCAGCCGGCCTCGATGGCCTCGGCCTGGGCCGCCAGCGACGCGGCGTAGTTGCCGCCGCACTTGGCCGCGCCGGTGCCGCCGGGCGCGGCCCGGGTGTAGTCCGGGGAAACCCAGACGGTGACCGGCTTGACGCCACCGGTGAAGTACGCGCCGACCGGTGAGGCGATCACCATGTAGAGGTACTCGTTGGCCGGGCGGACGCCGAGGAAGACCTCGCTGGCGAACATGAACGGCCGCAGGTAGAGGCTGCCGTGCTCGTCGGTGGGGATCCACTCCCGGTCGATCTCGATGAGCTTGTGCAGCGAGTCGACGAACACCTCGGGCGGCAGCACCGGCATCGCCATCCGCTGCGCCGACGTGGCGAAGCGTGCGGCGTTGGCGTCCGGTCGGAACATCGTCACGCCACCGTCGGCCGTCCGGTACGCCTTCAACCCCTCGAAGATCTCCTGCGCGTAGTGCAGCACCGCACTGGCCGGGTCCATCGGGATCGGGGCCCGAGCCTCGACCCGGGCGTCGTACCAGCCCTTGCCGTCGGCGTAACGGACCGTGACCATGTGATCGGTGAAGACGCGGCCGAACCCGGGGTTGGCCAGCAGGGCGGCCCGGTCGGCGGCCGATACCGGTGCGGGATTCGGACGGATCTCGAAGTCGAGCTTGTCACCACCGCTCATCGCGCTGACCTCCCTGCGGGACAACGGCATGCGGAATCGCACACCGACTTGGCTGTGCCAGAAACTTACCCCGAACGGTCGTTCAGCGGGTAGCGCCGCTCGGGCGAGACAGAGCGGCCCGGCCGGGCCGAGGCCGGGCCGGTCGCTGGTGGGGTCGGGTCGGTCAGGCTACGGCGTGGGCGGCGAGCCGGTCGCCTACCTCTTCGGTACGCAGCGTCACGCCCGGAGCGCGGCTGGCCAGCTCGACGGCGACCGACGCGTTGACCCGGGCCGCGGCCTCGGCGTGCCCGAGCTGCTCCAGCAGCAACGCGGCGGAGAGCACCGCGGCGACCGGGTCGGCGATGCCCTGCCCGGCGATGTCCGGCGCCGAGCCGTGTACCGGCTCGAACATCGAGGGGTACGTCCCCTCGGGGTTGATGCAGCCACTGGCGGCCAACCCGATCCCGCCGGTGACGGCGGCGGCGATGTCGGTGAGGATGTCGCCGAAGAGGTTGTCGGTGACCACGACGTCGTAGCGCTGGGGTTGGGTGACCAGGAACATGGCCGCCGCGTCGACGTGCTGGTATTCGGTGGCGATGTCCGGGTGCTCGGCGGCGACCACGTCGAAGGTGCGCGACCAGAGCGACCCGGCGTGGGTGAGCACGTTGGTCTTGTGCACCAGGGTGACCTTGCGCCGCTCGCGGCGGCCGGCGCGGGCGAAAGCGTCGCGGATGACCCGCTCCACGCCGTGCCGGGTGTTCAGGCTCTCCTCGGTGGCGACCTCAGCGGGGGTGTCCCGGTGCAGCGAACCACCGGCCCCGGCGTAGAGACCCTCGGTGCCCTCGCGCACCACCACCAGGTCGACCTCGCCCGGCTTGACGTTGCCGAGCGGGCCGGCGACCCCGGGCCAGAGCCGGGACGGGCGCAGGTTGACGTACTGGTCGAAGGCGAACCGGAGCTTGAGCAGCAGCCCTCGCTCGAGCACACCCGGCGGAACCGTCGGGTCACCGACCGCGCCGAGCAGGATCGCGTCGTGCCCGGCCAGCTCGGTCAGCACGGAGTCGGGCAGCACCTCTCCGGTACGGTGCCAGCGGGCGGCGCCGAGGTCGTACTCGGTGGCCTGCACGCCGGGCAGCACCGCGTCGAGCACCTTGCGGGCCTGCGCGACCACCTCGGGCCCGATACCGTCCCCGGCAACCACAGCGATCCGCGCCACGACCGCACTCCTCTGCTCAACGGTTCTCCTCCGGGGCAACGGTACGTGGGTGTCCCGCCTCCCGGTACGCGCCTTCCAATATTCGGGACGCGCGGATGCACAGCACCCTCTCAGCTGAGACTCATGGGGCGGTCATGTCCGCTGCATACCGTGGTGGTCAGCGGGTCACGGGGGCCTGCCGACCATCGGCGACGCGACGACGCGACGCCAAGCGCGAGGGGGTAGATGCGATGCGCATCGACGAGCAGCCGCGGACCCGCTGGCCGGACCCGGCCGCATTCCGCACCCGCCGGCCGGACCTCCGACTCGGCAGCCGTCGACACCGCATCGACCCAACCTCCGCCACCGATGGCCGGATCGCGGTGCAGCACACCGTTCGCACCGCGACCGCCGAATACACCCTCCTGCTCAACGCCCCCGCGTGGCTCGGCCGGCGCGGCGTCGGCGAGGCACTGAGGGACAGCGTGGCGGAGCTGCGCGCCATCGACCTCACCTACGGTCCCAACCGGCCGGAGAGCCTGGTCTCCCGCCTGCGCAGGGGCGAGATCAGCCCCGACTCGTACCCGCCACTCGCCGACCTGGTGGACCGCTGCACGGCCATGCGCGCCGCCACCGACGGGTGGTTCGACGCCTGGGCGGTGCCCGGCGGCTTCGACCCGGGTGGTCTGCTCGGCGGCTGGGCTGTCGAACGCGCCGCCGAGCGGCTTCGCGCCGCCGGCATCCACGACTACGCCGTCCTCACCGGTGCCGACCTCGTCGTTCGCGGCCACGCGCCGCACGGTAGGCCCTGGCGGGTCGCGGTGCACCACCCCACCGCACCCGAGCGCGCCCCGCTGGTGTTGGAGATGACCGCCGGAGCGGTCGGCACGTCCGGGGTGACCGGGCGGCAGGGGCACGTGGTGGACCCGCACACCGGTGAGCCGGCCGACCAGCTCGTCGCCGCCACCGTCGTGGGCCCAGACCTCGCCATCGCCGACGCGTACGCCACAGCGCTCTACGCGGCCGGCCCCACCGGCCTGTCGTGGTTCCGTGGTAACTCCGACTATCGCGCGCTGTTCGCACACCGACGCTGAGAAGAACGTCGTCGCAACGAGCCCGTCTCCCCGCGGCGCTCGGGCCCGACTCGCACCTCGGCCGCTTACAGGCGGCCGGACGGGCCGATGCGATCGGCCCCCACGGTCTCGGCAACGACCGTGGGGGCCGGTCAGCGACGAGTGCGCGTGGCTCGCACAATCGAGGGGTGCGGACCGGTCGGGCCGGACGTCGACCGCGCCACCCGAAGACGGGCCGGCGCCTCGAACTCGGCCAGTGACCGCAGACGTACGCTAGCGAATCGACGCAACTCGACGCAAGAGTCTCCACAGCGGACCGTCGTGACCGGAGACTGCGGTATCCGGTGGTTGACCCGGCCGCGAGGCAGTTTCGACATGGTGAACGACGGATGGCACGCTGTCCGCCGTGAGTTTCGATCTGAGCGTGTGGGCCCTGGAGCACGGGGCGACGCCCGAGGACGTACGGACAGCGGTCGACGGTTGCCGACAGGGGCGACACGTGGACCGTTACCCCGACCCGAGGGTGGTCAGCTTCTACCGCGCCATCACCGCCTCCTATCCGGACCGCCACCCCGGCCCGAACAGCCCGTGGGCGGTGGCGCCACTGCACGCCGCACACGATCACGTCGAGTTGAACCTGCACCCGACCTGCGCGGACCAGGTGCTGCTGGACATCGAACGGCTGGCCGGCGAGCACGGGCTGATGCTCTTCGACCCGCAGGACGGCTCGGTCTACCCGCCCCCGGCCCGACTACCCGGCTGACCTGGCCGGCGGCTCGGACGGGAAATGACGAGGGGCCCGGCGAATCGCCAGGCCCCCCACAGTGTTTGTCGTCTACTACTCGTCGCGCAGGTCCGCGGCGCTGGCCGACGTGGCACCGATCGAGTCGGCGGCAGAGGTCAGCAGGTCCGCGCCGAGCGCCTGGTCGACGGTCAGCGTCATCAGCGTCTCACCGCCCGCCTCGCGCCGAGCCACCTGCATGGCGGCGATGTTGATGCCGGACTCGCCGAGCAGGGTGCCGACGGTGCCGACGACGCCGGGCCGGTCGGCGTAGCGCAGGAAGAGCAGGATGCCCTCCGCGCCGATCTCCACGTCGAACCCGTCCACCTCGGTCAGCTTGAGGACGTCCCGGGCACCGGAGTGGGTGACAGTGCCGGAGACGCTGACCGTACGACCATCCGGCAGCGCGCCACGCACAGTCACCAACGTGGGCTGCTCGGCCGTCTCGGCAAGGGTCGCCAGGGTGACCTCGACGCCACGCTCGGCCGCCAGGTACGGGGCGTTGACGTAGGTGACCTGCTCCTCGACCACCGAGCTGAACAGGCCCTTGGTGGCGGCGAGCTTGAGCACCGACACGTCGTGGCTGACGATCTCGCCACGCACCTCGACCGTGACGCTGGCGGCAACCCCACCGGCGACAGCGGTGAACGCCCGACCCAGCTTCTCCGCCAGCGGCAGCAGCGGCCGGACGTCCTCGGCGACCACGCCGCCGGCCTGCACGTTCACCGCGTCCGGGACGAACTCGCCCTGCAACGCCAGCTTGACGCTCCTGGCCACGGCGAGACCCGCCTTGTCCTGCGCCTCGTGGGTGGAGGCGCCCAGGTGCGGGGTTGCCACCACGTTGTCGAAGGCGAACAGCGGCGACGAGGTGCACGGCTCCTTGCTGTACACGTCGACACCGGCGCCGGCGACCCGCCCTTCGGCGATCGCGTTCGCGAGCGCCTGCTCGTCGACCAGCCCGCCACGGGCGGCGTTGACGATGCGAACGCCGGGCTTGACGATCGCCAGCTCCTTCTCACCGATCAGCCCCACCGTCTCCGGCGTCTTGGGCAGGTGGATGGAGATGAAGTCGCTCTCCCGCAGCAGCTCCTCCAGACCGACCAGACGTACGCCGAGCTGCGCCGCGCGGGCCGGCTGGATGTACGGGTCGTACGCGATCAGCCGGGTGCCGAACGCGGCGATGCGCTGCGCGAAGAGCACCCCGATGCGACCGAGCCCCACCACGCCGACGGTCTTGCCCTGCACCTCGACGCCTGTGTACTTCGACCGCTTCCACTCCCCCGCCTTGAGCGCGGAGCTGGCGCTCGCGGTGTTACGCGCGACGGCCAGCAGCAGTGCGACGGCCTGCTCGGCGGCGGAGACGATGTTGGAGGTGGGCGCGTTGACGACCATGACGCCCCGGGCGGTGGCGGCCGGCACCTCGACGTTGTCCAGCCCGACGCCGGCCCGGGCGACCACCTTGAGTCGCGGCGCGGCGGCGACCGCCTCGGCGTCGATCTGGGTCGCGCTGCGCACGATCACGGCGTCGGCCTCGGAGAGCGCCGCGAGCAGGGCCGGACGGTCGGTGCCGTCGACGTGACGGACGTCGAAGTCGTGGGCGAGCACCTCGATGGCGGCGGGGGCGAGTTCTTCGGCGATCAGTACGACAGGATTCATCGGTCCTCGTAGAGGTCGTGTTTGCGATCGGCCCGGGCGGCGGGGCGCCGCACTGCACCCTGCGCTGATCCGTGCCGTGGCCGTCAGGTGCCGGCTGCTGCACCTACCCGCGATCGTAGGTGCCTTGCTGCCCAGCATGTTCCGGTCTTCGGGGTGAGGGCCCTCACACGCCCGGTCGGGCGACGGACATCGACCGTTCACCGGGTCGAAACGGTCCCGGAAACAAGACGCCCCACCCACACCGGGTGCCCCCGGGGCCCCGCACCCCCGCGCACGCTGGCGCCATGACCCGCGCAACATCGGGGAAACTGCTGCCTCGAAGCAGCCAGAGGGCGCAATATCCCTGATGTTGCGCGGATCACGGAGGGCATCGAGCGCGTTGAGGGGCGGGGCGGCGCATGGTCCGACGGCCCCGGGCGACGCTGGGGAGAGCGCCGGCCGGGGCCGTCGGTGTCGCAGGATGCGTCAGGCGGTCTCGGTGATCGGGCGGTCGACCCAGCTCATCATGCCGCGCAGCTTCTTGCCGGTCTCCTCGATCGGGTGCGCCGCACCCTCGGCCTGCCACTTGGTGAAGTTGGGCCGGCCGGCCTCGTCCTCGGCGACCCACTCGCGGGCGAACTCGCCGGACTGGATCTCGCCCAGGATCTTGCGCATCTCGTCCTTGACCCGGGAGTCGATGATGCGCGAGCCGCGGGAGAGGTCGCCGTACTCGGCGGTGTCGGAGATGCTGTAGCGCATCTTCGCGATGCCGCCCTCGTACATGAGGTCGACGATCAGCTTCAGCTCGTGCAGGCACTCGAAGTAGGCGACCTCCGGGGCGTAACCCGCCTCGGTGAGCACCTCGAAGCCGGTCTGCACCAGTGCGGAGGCACCGCCGCAGAGCACCGCCTGCTCGCCGAAGAGGTCGGTCTCGGTCTCCTCGGTGAAGGTGGTCTTGATCGCGCCGGCGCGGGTGCCACCGATGCCCTTGGCGTACGCGAGGGCGAGGGCGAACGCGTTGCCGCTGGCGTCCTGCTCGACGGCGACGAGGCAGGGCACGCCCTTGCCGTCGGCGTACTGGCGGCGCACCAGGTGGCCGGGGCCCTTCGGCGCGACCATGGCCACGTCCACCTCGGCCGGGGGCGTGATCAGGCCGTACCGGATGTTGAAGCCGTGGCCGAAGAAGATGGCCTTGCCCGGGGCGAGGTTCGGGGCGATCGACTCCGAGTAGATGGAACGCTGGGCGGTGTCCGGTGCGAGCACCATGATCACGTCAGCCTCGGCGGAGGCCTGCGCCGGCGTGAGGACCCGGAAGCCCTGCTCCTCGGCCTTGGGACGGCTCTTCGAGCCTTCCGGCAGACCGATCACCACGTCGACGCCCGAGTCACGCAGCGACAGCGCGTGGGCGTGACCCTGGCTGCCGTAGCCGATCACCGCGACCTTCCTGGCCTGGATCAGGCCGAGGTCGGCATCGTCGTCGTAGAACACCTCAACGCTCATGAGAACTTCCCTTTCGTACGACGGCCGGGGCGGCCCGTCGTGGTCTGTGTTGATGGGTTCCGGGGCAGCCCGCCAGGGCCGACCGGGTGGCGGTCAGGCGGCCCGCAGTGCGGGACCGGCGGTGATCGAACGCGAGCCGCGCCCGATCGCCACCAGCCCGGACTGGACCATCTCCTTGATGCCGAAGGCTTCGAGATCGCGCAGCAGAGCGTCGAGCTTGTCCGGGGTGCCGGTGGCCTCGATGGTCAACGTGTCCGGTGCGACGTCGACGACCCGGGCGCGGAACAGGTTGACGGTCTCCAGCACCTGGGACCTCGCGGACCTGTCGGCGCGGACCTTCACCAGCAGCAACTCGCGGGCAACCGAGACCTGAGGATCCAGCTCGACGATCTTCAGCACGTTGACCAGCTTGTTCAGCTGCTTGGTGACCTGCTCCAGCGGGGACGACTCCGCGTTGACCACGATGGTGATCCGGGAGACGTCCGGGTTCTCGGTCTCACCCACGGCGAGACTGTCGATGTTGAACCCGCGCCGGGAGAACAGGCCGGAGACCCGGGCGAGGACGCCCGGCTTGTTCTCCACGAGCACGGACAGAGTGTGCATCGTCATGCCACGACCTCGCTTCGCTCGGTCCTGGCACGCCCCTGCGCATCACTGAGCTCGATGATTCGTTCGCTTCGCTCACTCATAGTTAAATGTCATCCTCGTCGAAGGTCGGGCGGACGCCGCGGGCGAACATGATCTCGTCGTTGCTGGTGCCGGCGGCGACCATCGGCCAGACCATCGCGTCCTTGCCGACCACGAAGTCGATCACCACCGGTGCGTCGTTGATCTCCATGGCGGCGGCGATGGTCTTGTCCACGTCGGCCGCGTTCTCGCAGCGCAGACCGACGCAGCCCAGTGCCTCGGCGAGCTTGACGAAGTCGGGGATGCGGTGCTTGTGGGTGCCGAGCTCGGTGTTGGAGTAGCGCTCGTTGTAGAACAGCGTCTGCCACTGCCGGACCATGCCGAGGTTGCCGTTGTTGATGACGGCGATCTTGACCGGGATGCCCTCCAACGCGCAGGTGGCCAACTCCTGGTTGGTCATCTGGAAGCAGCCGTCACCGTCCACCGCCCAGACCACCGTGTCCGGCTTGCCGACCTTGGCGCCCATCGCCGCCGGCACCGCGTAGCCCATCGTGCCGAGACCGCCGGAGTTCAACCAGGTGTACGGCTTCTCGTAGGAGATGAACTGGGACGCCCACATCTGGTGCTGGCCCACCCCGGCCACGAAGATCGCGTCGGAGCCGACGATCTCGCCCAGGCGCTTGATCACGTACTGCGGGGAGAGCGTGCCGTCGGACGGCTCGTCGTAGCCCAGCGGGTAGCGGTTGCGCAGGTCGTCCAGTTGGGTCCACCAGTCACCCAGGTCGGTGCTGTGACCCGCCGACCGCTCGACGGTCACCGCGGCGATCAGCTCGTCGATGACGTGCCTGGCGTCGCCGACGATCGGCACGTCCACGTGCCGGTTCTTGCCGATCTCGGCGGGGTCGATGTCCGCGTGCACCACCGTCGCGTCCGGGGCGAACGAGTCCAGCTTGCCGGTGACCCGGTCGTCGAACCGGGCACCCAGCGCGACGATCAGATCCGCCTTCTGCAGGCCGTAGACCGCGGCGACAGTGCCGTGCATGCCGGGCATCCCCAGGTGCTGCTGATGCGAGTCGGGGAACGCGCCGAGCGCCATCAGCGTGGTGACGACCGGGATGCCGGTCAGCTCGGCCAGCCGGCGCAGCCCGTCGGTGGCGCCGGCCTTGAGCACGCCGCCGCCCACGTAGAGCACCGGCCGGCGGGCGCCGGACATCAGCCGCGCCGCCTCCCGGATCTGCTTGCCGTGCGGGTGCAGGGTGGGGCGGTAGCCGGGCAGGTCCAGGGTCGGCGGCCAGCTGAAGGTGGTCGGCGCCTGGAGCACGTCCTTGGGGATGTCGACCAGCACCGGGCCGGGTCGCCCGGTGCTGGCCAGGTGGAACGCCTCGGCCAGCACCCGCGGGATCTCCTCGGCGTTCTGCACGAGGAAGTTGTGCTTGGTGATCGGCAGAGTGATGCCCTGGATGTCGGCCTCCTGGAAGCCGTCGGTGCCGATCAACGGGCTGGCCACCTGCCCGGTGATCGCGACGATCGCCACCGAGTCCATGTACGCGTCGGCGATCGGGGTGACCAGGTTCGTCGCGCCCGGGCCGGAGGTGGCCATGCAGACGCCGACCTTACCGGTGGCCTGCGCGTACCCGGTCGCCGCGTGTCCGGCGCCCTGCTCGTGCCGCACCAGGATGTGCCGGACGGTGGAGTCGTAGAGCGGGTCGTACGCGGGCAGGATCGCGCCGCCCGGAATGCCGAAGACGACGTCGACGTCGAGCGCCTCGAGGGACCGCACGAGCGAGCCGGCCCCGGAGACCTGGGCCGAGGCGGTGGGTCGTACCGCCGGGACAGCCGGGGTGGCCGCGCTGCGTGCGGCGGCCGGGTCGACGTCGACGGCGGGGTCGGCGGAGGCGCGGGCCCGGCGGGCGGTGTGGGCGAGGGTCTCGGGCGTGGGTCTCGTCATGACGGTTCTGGCCTTCGGCTGGAGTGGCTGGTGGCTAGTCAAGCGATGCGACACGGGCGGGGCTCGCGTCGCCAGGTTCCGATGGCAATAAAAACGGCCCTCGTGCAGATGCACGGGGCCAGCGCACTCTCAGGAGGGAGAGTGCGCTCAGGTAAGTACTCGCAGCGACCGGTACGACGACATGCGGCTAAGCCTGACGCATCTCACGCGATGAGTCAACTGATCCCACATGTTGGTTAACGGACGTCGGCGCGTCGGTCGGCGACGCGCTGTCGGCAGGCGGCTTGAGCTGCCCTGACCCGCCCGGATGCCGACGTGGCGTGGGCAGCGGAGCAGGCCGCGCACCGGGTGAGGTCGCCGCCTCCAGCATCGCCTCCAGGTGCTCGGCCGGCACTCCCCAGCCGAAGAGCGCGCCCTGGCCGAACCGGCATCCGGCGGCCACCACGGCGGCCAGCTCGGTCGGCGTCGTCACCCCCTCGGCGATCACCTCCAGCCCCAGCTGGTGGCCCAGTCGCATGACGATGTCGACCATCGGCGCGAACGCCGGACCGTCCTGGTCGACCGGGCGGACCGGCTCGTGCTCGGCGACCAGGCTGTGGTCGATCTTCAGGATGTCGATCGGGAGCCGCCGCAACTGCCCCAGCGACGAGTAGCCGGCCCCGAAGTCGTCCAGCGCGATCCGGACACCGGTCAACCGCAGCGCGGTCAGCCGCCGGATCAGCTCGTCCAGGTCGGTGGCGACCGCGTGCTCGGTGACCTCCAGCACCAGCCGCTGCGGCGGCACGTGGTGGGCGCGCAGCGCCTCGGCGACCTGGACCACGTACTCCGGGGCGTGCAGCTCACGCGGGGAGACGTTGACCGACACCCACACGTCGTGCCCGTCGGCCAGCCACCGGGAGAGCTGGTAGCAGGCCTGGTGCAGCACCCAGGCGCCGAGCGGAGCGATCATCCCGCACTCCTCGGCGAGCGGGATGAACTCGTCCGGACGGACGTTGCCCAGCTCGGGGTGGTGCCAGCGGAGCAGCGCCTCGGCGCCGACCGGCCGCACCGACGGCAGCGACGCCACCGGCTGGAAAGCCAACCGCAGCTCGTCGCGGTCGATGGCGCCGCGCAGCTCGTGCTCCACCGCGGTCCGCCGACGCAACAGCTGGTCGTACGCCGCGTCGTAACGCTCGATCCGGTTCTTGCCGCGCTGCTTGGCGTAGCGCAGCGCCAGGTCGGCGTGGCGCAGCAGCAGCTCCACGTCTCCCTCGCCGGCCGACCCGGCCACCCCGATGCTGACCGACAGGAAGACCGGCCCCTCCGGCTCGTCGTACGGCCGGTTGACCACCCCGAGCAACCGTTCGGCGACCCGGTCCGCCTCGGCCGGCCGGCCCTGCATGAGGACTGCGAACTCGTCGCCGCCCAGGCGGGCGGCCACGTCGCCGGGGCGCAGGTTGGCGCGCAGGCGCCGGCCCACCTCGGCCAGCACGGCGTCGCCCACGTCGTGACCGCGCATGTCGTTGACGTTCTTGAAGCCGTCCAGGTCGAGGCCGAGCAGGACGCGGGGGTTGCCCGTCGCGGCGCTGTCGTGCAGTGCGCGGAGCAGACCACGCCGGTTGGCCAACGACGTCAACGGGTCGGTGTGCGCCAGCTCGCGGAAGTGCGCCTCCCGCTCGGCCAGGCGGTCCGCGTACCCCCGGACGTCGCGGAGGGTGAGGTATTGCCGCGCCACCAGGGCGAAGCCCTCCACGCTGCCGGCCACGATGCCCGCCGCCGTGAACCGGCCGTCCTGGGCGAGGTGGTACATCGCCGACGCGGCCATCGCCAACATCGGGGCGATGGCGTACTCGCCGTCGCGGCCGATCAGGTCCAGATCGACCTGCCCTGGCCGGTCCGCCCGGTACACCGACAGCGCGACGGTCAGCAGGCCGGCGGCGAGCACCGCAGCACCGGTCAGCGCCATCGTCGGCCCGGCCTGGCAGAGCCCGGCGCTCAGGCCGAGACCACCGCAGGTCACCGCGGTGATGCCGGAACCCAGCGCGGCGAGCCGTCGACGGGGGGTCGCGGCCCGGAAGACCACGATCACGGCGAGCCCGGCGCCGAGGGCGGCGCTCACCGTGGCCACCAGGATCGCCGGGCAGGCCATCGGGGTGGCGGCGCCGAGCAGCCGGGTGGGCTCGGAGAAGAGCACCCAGCCGACGAACCACAGCGCGGCCGCCATGACCAACCCGTCCAGGGCGAGCCGGGCCGTTCCCGACGCGGTGGCGGCAACCCCGGGCAGCCGGAGAAGACCGGCGGCGAAGGCCAGCCCGCTCACTGCCGCGCCGATCGCCACCACTGTCGCCCAGCCCGTACGCTGCCCCTGCTCGTGGGCCCAGTGGTCGTTCGCGCTGAGCGCGGCCACGACCCCGGCCAGCAGACTGAGCAGCGCGACCCCGGCGGCTGCGGCGAGCAGCACGTGTGCGGGCCGGCGCGGCCCGGTACGCCGCCAGGCGACGACGGTCAGCAGCACGGCGGCCACGGCGGCGGCGAGCCCACTGAGCGCCGCCACAGCGACCATGCCCGGGGGGAGATGCACGCTCCCAAGAGTGCCGGATGCGCGCGAGCCGTGGGGGGCTGGGTGTGCATCTGTTGGGACACGGCGCCCACCGGGGCCGGCCCCCGTGGCGGCGGTGTCATGCTGGTATGCATGCCTGAGCTGCGGTCGAGGACTTCCACACACGGTCGGACGATGGCCGGCGCCCGGGCCCTCTGGCGGGCCACCGGGATGACCGACGACGATTTCGGTAAGCCGATCGTCGCCATCGCCAACAGTTTCACCCAGTTCGTGCCTGGTCACGTCCATCTCAAGGACATGGGTGGCCTGGTCGCCGACGCGATCGCCGAGGCCGGCGGCGTGGGCCGGGAGTTCAACACCATCGCGGTCGACGACGGCATCGCCATGGGCCACGGCGGCATGCTCTACTCGCTGCCCAGCCGGGAGCTGATCGCCGACGCGGTGGAATACATGGTCAACGCGCACTGCGCGGACGCCCTGGTCTGCATCTCCAACTGCGACAAGATCACCCCGGGGATGCTGCTGGCCGCACTGCGGCTCAACATCCCGACCGTCTTCGTCTCCGGTGGCCCGATGGAGGCCGGCAAGACGATGGCGATCGAGGGCGTCGTGCACAGCAAGATCGACCTGATCGACGCGATGATCGCCTCCTCGAACGAGGCAGTCACCGACGAGCAGCTCGGCGAGATCGAGCGCTCCGCCTGCCCGACCTGCGGCTCCTGCTCCGGCATGTTCACCGCCAACTCGATGAACTGCCTCACCGAGGCGATCGGGCTGGCTCTGCCGGGCAACGGCTCGACGCTGGCCACCCACGCCGCGCGTCGGTCACTCTTTGTCGAGGCCGGCCGCACCGTCGTGGAGATCTCCAAGCGGTGGTACGACGGCGACGACGACTCGGTGCTGCCCCGCACTGTCGCTTCCAAGGCCGCCTTCGAGAACGCGGTCGCCCTGGACGTGGCGATGGGCGGGTCCACCAACACGGTGCTGCACCTGCTCGCCGCCGCCCGGGAGGCGGAGATGGACTTCGGCGTCGCCGACATCGACGCGATCTCCCGGCGGGTGCCGTGCCTGGCCAAGGTCGCACCGAACTCCCCGAACTACCACATGGAGGACGTGCACCGGGCCGGCGGCATCCCCGCGATCCTCGGCGAACTGGACCGGGCCGGGCAGCTCAACCGGGACGTGCACGCCGTGCACTCCCCCTCGCTGGCGCAGTGGCTGACCGACTGGGACGTGCGCGGCGGCTCGCCGACACCGACGGCCGTCGAGCTGTTCCACGCGGCTCCCGGCGGCGTGCGTACCGTCGAGCCGTTCTCCACCACCAACCGGTGGTCGTCGCTGGACACCGACGCGGCCGGTGGCTGCATCCGGGACCGCGAGCACGCCTACTCCGCCGACGGTGGGCTGGCCATCCTGCACGGCAACCTGGCACCGGAGGGCAGCGTGGTGAAGACCGCCGGCGTGCCGGACGACTGCCTGACCTTCCGCGGCCCGGCGAAGGTCTACGAGTCGCAGGACGACGCGGTGACCGCGATCCTCGCCAAGCAGGTGGTCGCCGGGGACGTCGTGGTGATCCGGTACGAGGGGCCAAAGGGCGGCCCCGGCATGCAGGAGATGCTCTACCCCACCTCGTTCCTCAAGGGACGTGGGCTGGGCCGGTCCTGCGCGCTGCTCACCGACGGCCGTTTCTCCGGCGGCACCTCCGGGCTCTCCATCGGGCACGTCTCCCCCGAGGCGGCCTCCGGTGGGCTGATCGCCCTGGTCCGGGACGGTGACGAGGTCGTCATCGACATCCCCAGCCGGTCGATCGAGCTGAACGTGCCCGCCGAGGAGCTCGAGACTCGCCGGGTGGCTGAGGAGAAGCGCGACAAGCCGTACACCCCGACCGATCGGCAACGCCCGGTGTCGGCGGCGCTGCGCGCGTACGCCTCGATGGCCACCTCGGCCAGCGACGGCGCCTACCGCCGCGTCCCGGAGTAACCACCGCTCGCGATCGACACTGGATCGCCGATGTTGGGGTGTCCCACGGGATGCCCCAACATCGATGATGTCGAGGGGCTGAACCGGTCCGCGGATGTCGGACGCGTCGGTTAGCGTGTCGTCGATCAATTCGGGGAGAGCCCGGATTCCTGCGGGGAAGAGGCGTGTACGTGTCGTTTGGCAAGAAGTCCGTGGCGGTGGCAGTCTCGGCGCTCACCGCGCTCGCTGTCTCCGCGTGTGGCACGACGTCCGGCGGGTCCAATGAGCCCAAGCAGCCCAGCGTTCTGGAGCTGCTGGCCAGTGACCTCAAGGGGTCGCTGCAGAAGACGGCCGAGGCCACCAACAAGAGCGATTCGGTGACCGTGTCGATGACGGGCACGGCGGGCGGCGAGAAGGTCGAGATGCGCGGCGTCCTGGACCTCGGTGACCCGGTCAAGGCCGAGATGACGACGACGGACCCGAAGGGCGACTCGACGGTCGTCCGGATGGTCGGTGCGGTCATCTACGTCGAGATTCCGGCCGAGGACCGCTCCAGCATGGACGGCAAGCGCTGGATGAAGATGGACCTGAGCGAAGCCGGCAAGCAGGCCGGGATGAACTTCGGCAAGCAGTTCGAGGACATCGACCCGACCAAGCAGGTCAAGACGCTGATCGCCACCGAGGGCACGAAGGTGGTCGGGCAGGAGACGGTGGACGGGACGGCCACCGTCCACTACACGGTCAACACCCCCCTGGCGACCCACCTTGAGCAGGTCGACGCGAAGCTGCGGGCAGGCGTCGAGCAGCAGATGACCAAGATGGGCGTCAAGGAGATCACCACCGACCTGTGGGTTGACGAGCAGTACCGGCCCCGCCGGGCGGCCCTGAAGATGGGTCCGTTGGGTGACCTGGTGATGGACTACACCGACTACGGCAAGGCGGTGACGGTCGAGACGCCACCGACGGCGGAGACCCTCGACTTCGCCGAGATGCTCAAGGGTCTGCAGGGCTTGACCGCCAGCAACTGATCAGGACCGGAAGACTGCCCGGCCGGCGCGGAGACGCGCCCGCCGGGCAGTGCCGTGTCCACCCGCTCGTCGCTCAACGGTTTCACCTCGACCGACCAGCGCAATCCGTCGGCCAGCAGTGGGTCTGCGGCGTTGTGCCGTAGGTCGCACATGGCCACCATGAACGCCAGGTCAAGGCCGAGTGCGAGCCGCAGCAACTCGGCCAACGGCGGCGCGTCGGGAGGCGTCGCCACCACGATCAGACGACCGGCCGGCGTACCCCGGCCTGTGCTGCGGACGTGCTCCCCGACCGGGTCGGCCCCGGCCCAGGGCAGGGTTACGTAACCGTCGCGGAGGTCCTTGCCGATCTGCTGCACGGGTCACCCCGAGCCACCACCGCCATCGCCCTCGCCGCCCTCGACGCCGTCGGCGTACCGGTCGGTGGGGCCGACGCGCTGCGCCAGGTGCCGGTGCTCGGCGGCGGCCAACCGGTCGGCGCCGTCACGGCCGTCATCGACTGGACCGCACCGTCCTGAATCAGCGGGATCGTCTCCGACCGAAGCGGCACCGTCTCGTACCGAAAAGGAAGAGCCATGAACACATTCGAGATCTGCATCGACAGCGTCGAAGGAGCGGTCGCCGCCGAGGAAGCCGGCGCCGACCGGGTGGAGCTGTGCTCCGCGCTCTTCGACGGCGGGTTGACCCCCAGCCTGGGCGCCATCGAGACGACACTGCGCGCCGTCAACCGGATCCGGGTGCACGTGATCGTCCGGCCCCGGGCCGGCGACTTCATCTTCTCGCCGTTCGAGATCGAGGCGATGGAGCGGGACGTGCGAGCCGCGGCTGAGGCCGGCGCGCACGGCATCGTGATCGGCGCGCTGACCGCCGAGGGTGACGTCGACGTGCCGACCACCCGTCGCCTGATCGCCGCAGCCGGCGACGCCAGCATCACGTTCCACCGTGCGTTCGACATGACCCGCGACCCGCACGCGGCGCTGGAGCAGCTCATCGAGCTGGGCGTGCACCGGGTGCTCACCTCGGGCCAGGAGGTCAGCGTGCTGGAGGGCGCCCCGCTCATCGCCGACCTGGTGCGCCGGGCCGCCGGACGGATCGTCGTCATGCCGGGCGGTGGCATCACCCCGCGCAACATCGCCCGGATCGTCGAGGCGACGGGTGCCGACGAGTACCACTTCGCGGCCCTGGTCAGCTCGGACAGCCCGGCCGTGCACCGCAACCCGGCACCGCTGATGGGCGGCAGCCTGAGCCGGCCCGAGTACGAGCGGTCGGGCACCTCCGGGGCCCTGGTCGGCCAGGTGCTCGCGGCCGCCCGCGCCTGACCCGCTGCGCGCTCTGACGAGCGGTGGGCCTGAGGCCTTTCATCTCCCTTCAGGCCCACCGCTCGTGCCAACGTCAGTACGCGACCAAGGCGATGAGCAGCGAGGACACCGCGGCTACCAGGAGCACGACGCCGGTACCGAGCCCAACCACCGCACTCACCGCCAGGGCGCGGGCCCGGGCCACCGGCACCGCCGCGAGGGCCACCACGGTGACGAGCGCGGCGACCAGATGGATCAGCGGGTAGTCCATCAGCGCCGCCACCGGGAAGAGGTGCACGCCCACGACGAGGGCGACCCAGGGGGCGGTCAGATCAGGGCGCTTCAGCAGGGCGAGCAGCCCGGCACCGACGGCGGCAGCCCCGAACTCGACTCCGACGACGATGCCGAAGGTCCGGCTGGTGTCGGCGTCGAACGCCGTACCGTCCGACCAGTGACTCCAGGCGAGGAGACCACCGGCCGCAGCCGTGAGCAGCGCGAGAACCGAACCGGCGATGAGCACCGGCCGCCACGGCTTCGGAGGCGCCTCCTGCGCCCAGCCGAACCAGCTGGTGGCGAAGAAGCCGAAGACGAACGCCGTCGCCGCCGCGTCTCGGATATGTTCGGTGATCATTTGCGCTCCCCGGGGTACCGGCTGGGCTCGACGTTTGTCTTCGCCTCTTCCGTCGGCCGCGGTGTCAGGCAGCGGCCAAGACGCGGTAGATACTGCCGTAGCGGGGCACGGCTGCCCTACCTGCACCGGCCCCGGACGCACTTCTCAGCCGTTACGTCCGGCCAGCCGGGCCGCCGGTCACGGAGAGCGCGACCGCGCGGGCGTACCGGATGGCGGCGGGGGTATCCGGGAAGAGCAGTTCCTCGCGGCGTAGGTCGTCAGCGACCCCGAGGGTGGCGAGGACCCGGTCGTGGGCGGGGGTGATGCCGGAGAGCAGGACGGTGATCCCGCGTCCGCGTAGCCGTCGGATCGCGTCGCCGAGGACGTGTGCGCCGGTGGCGTCCATTGTGGTCACCCGGGACATCCGCAGGATGACCACTCGAACGTCGGCGACCTCGGAGAGTTCGAGCAGGAACGTGTGGGCGGCAGCGAAGAAGAGCGGCCCGTCCAGCCGGTACGCGACGATGTGTTCGGTGAGCAGCGCGTACTCCTCGGCGCTGTGTTCACCGGGGTCGAGGGGCACCTGTTCCAGCCGGGCGCTACGGGCCACCGCGCGTAGGGCGAGCACCACGGCGACGCCGACGCCGACCGCGACGGCGGTGACGAGGTCCCAGATCACGGTGACGGCGAAGGTGAGCACCAGCACGACGGCATCGCCCCGGGTGGCCCGGGCCAACGCCCACAGCGAGGCGGCCTCCACCATGCGGACCGTGGTGGCCAGCAGCACCCCGGCCAGGGCGGCGAGCGGGATCCGGCCGACCAACGGCGCGGCGGCCAGCACGATCGCCGCGAGAGCGACGGCGTGGGTGAGGGCCGCCAGCTTCGAGGCCGCTCCGGCGCGGACGTTGACCGCCGTACGGGCGATGGCGGCGGTCGCCGGGATGCCGCTGAAGAGTGGGGCCGCGAGGTTGGCCAGCCCCTGACCGAACAGCTCCCGGTCCGGGTCGTGCCGTTCACCGATCGTCATGCCATCGGCGACCGTGGCGGACAGCAGGCTCTCCAGGGCGGCGAGCGCGGCGACGGCGAGCGCGCTGGGGAGCAGTACGCCGATCGCGCCCAGGTCGAGGAAGCCGAGCGAGGGGGCGGGCAGGCCCTGCGGCAGCGCGCCGATCCGGACCAGGTCGACCGGGACGACCTCGGCGAGGACGGTGGCGGCCGCCACGCCGAGCAGCGAGAACGGCAGGCCGGGTCGCCACCGGGCGCCCAACAGCATCAGCGCCGCGACGGCGAGGGCGACCGCGAGCGCGACCGGCCTCGGGTGTACTACGAAACGGGCGACCGCGTCGGCGGCGACGGCCCAGACCTTCTCCCCGTGCGCGTCGGTGACGCCGAGCGCGGCGGGCACCTGTTGCACGGCGATGACCACGGCGATGCCGGCGGTGAAACCCTCCAGCACCGGGGTGGGCAGGTAACGGACGTACCGTCCCACACGGGCCACGGCGAGCGCGATCAGCACCAGGCCGGCCATCGCCCCGACCATGAGCACCCCGGTGGCTCCGAACTGCTGCACCACTGGCACCAGCACCACGGTCATCGCCCCGGTCGGCCCGGAGACCTGGAGGTTGGAGCCGCCGAAGACGGCGGCCACCGCGCCGGCGATCACGGCGGTGATCAACCCGGCTTGGGCGCCCAACCCAGAGGTGGCGCCGAACGCCAGGGCCAGTGGCAGCGCCACCACCGCCACGGTGAGCCCGGCCAACAGGTCCCGGCGCGGTGAGCGGCGGACGGCAGCCCAGTCTGCCCGGCCGGGCAGCAGTCCGAAGAACCGCTCTCGGGCCACCGGGATGGCGCGGCTCACCTGTCCGCGCCGGTGGCGCGCAGCTCGTCGAGGAGGGCGTCCCGGTTGGTCAGGACCGCGCCGAGGATCCGCCGACCGGCGGCCAGCAGGTCGGCCACGTCGGGGGTGCTGAGCGCGTACATGACGAGAGGGCCGTCGCGGTGTGAGGTGACCATTCCGGCGCGGCGCAACACGGCGAGCTGCTGGGAGAGGTTTGACGCTTCAACCTCGATCGCGGCGAGCAGGTCGCGGACCGGCTTCGGGCCGTCCTGGAGCAGTTCGAGCACCCGGATCCGCACCGGGTGCCCGAGGGTGCGGAACAGTTCCGCCTTGGCCTGGTACAGCGGCACCGACATGAGATCCCTCCCCCTCGACTCGAAGACTTTAGCACTTGAACAAGTCTTCAACTCGATGCCATGACGCCGCTCCAGGCAAGACCGGCCGGGTGGAGCGCACCCGGGTGCTGATCGTTTTTTGAACATGGAGGTCAACGCCAATGCGCTAGCGCGGCGGCCGGCTAGGCAAGACCTTGAGTCACCAGCGTGCCCCCTCGCCGTGGGTGAGGGGGCACAGGCCACCCCCCCTTTGCTCTGCACCCCAATAGGCACCAGTCGCAGACCGTAGCTGTCGCGCCCGCGGGTGCAGAGCAAAGGACAACCGACCACCCCTCGCCCCCGGCCACCTCAGGCACACGCCAACAGAGACACCCAGCGGTCACACAACGGACATCAGGAAGTAGTGACCTCCGCAGCCTCCGGAGGCCACTACTTCATCGATCGAGCACGATCATGGGACCGTGAGCTGACTCGACGTGATGTCGTTGACGCAGCGCAGCACCGGGCGTGCGGTCAGCGCGACAGGGTCCAGCGGCCGATCCGCCTGCACGGTGAAGGTCGTCGACTCGCCGGGTAGCAGGGTGACCAGGGCCGTGTCCACAGTGGCGGCGGCGTCCAGCCGGTCCGGGAACAACGTCAGGTCGCGCAGGACCGTACGGGCCGTGACCCGGACCCGCTGACCGCCGGCGACCGGTTCGACGGTGGCGTCCCAGGCCGCCGCCGGCCAGTCCACCTCCTGGTCCTCGGCGAAGAACCATAGGGCGCGCTCCGCGGTGCCGCCGGCCTCCGCGACCAGCACCTCGCGCCGGGCATCCTCCGGCCGCGCCAGGTCCGCCGGCAGCGCCAGCACCACCGAGGAGTACGCCGGGACGTCGAGGTCGACCGAGGTCTTCGCCCTCGGCTCCGCGGTGAGCGTGAACCGGGTGACCGCAGCAGGCACGGCCCACGCCTCGGCGGTCTCGTTGACCGCGACCAGGGCCAGCCCGCCGGCGCGGGGCTGGGCGGTGAGCAGCCGGTCGGCGTACGCGTGGCGCAGCGCGTACCACAGGGGTTTGCGGCGGCCGTCGCCGTCGACGGCCGACCAGGAGGTCACCGGCCAGCAGTCGTTGAGCTGCCAGACGATGGTGCCCGCGCAGACGTCCCGGTGTGAGCGGAAGTGCTCCACCCCGAGCTGGATGGCGCGGGCCTGGTTGAGCTGCGTCAGGTAGTGCCAGTCGTCGAAGTCCGCCGGGGCGGGCAGGTGCGCGTCCAGGCCCCGCTGGAGCTTGGCGTCACCGCCGGCCGCCTTCTGGTGGTGCGCCATGCCCGGTGAGTCGTGGGCGAGGGGCTCGTCGCTCAGCGCCCGGCGCACTGTGGCGTACGTCGGCGGTGCCTGGTAGCCGAACTCGGCGACGAAGCGCGGGACGTACTCCCGGTATCTGGTGTAGTCGTCGGTGTTCCACACGTCCCAGATGTGCGTGGTGCCGTGCGCCGGGTCGTTGGGGTGGATCGCCTCGGTGCCCGACCAGGGGCTGCCCGGCCAGTACGGGCGGGTCGGGTCCAGCTCGCCGACGATCCGGGGCAGCACGTCGAGGTAGTAGCCACGCCCCCAGGTGCGCCCGGCCAACGGCTCCTGCCAGTCCCAGTCGTGCCAGCCCCAGATGTTCTCGTTGTTGCCGGTCCAGAGCACCAGCGACGGGTACGGCGCGAGCCGGGCCACCTGCTCGGCCGCCTCGGCGGCAACCTCGGTGGCGAAGGGCTCCTCCTCCGGGTAGGCCGCGCAGGCGAAGAGGAAGTCCTGCTGGACGAGCAGCCCCCGCTCGTCGGCGAGGTCGTAGAAGTCCGCCGACTCGTAGCGGCCCCCGCCCCAGACGCGCAGCAGGTTGATGTTGGCCTCGACGGCCTGGTCGAACCGCTCGGCCAGTCGGTCGCGGGTGATCCGGGTGGGGAACACGTCGTCCGGGATCCAGTTGACGCCCCGGACGAAGACGGGGACGTCGTTGACCGACAGCGCGAACGGGGTGCCGTGTTCGTCGGGCGTGGTGTCCAGTCGCACCTTGCGAAAGCCGACCCGGTGCGACCAGACGTCGAGGGTGTCGTCGTCCGGCCCGTGCACTGTCACCTCGATCGGGTGGCGTGCCTGTTCGCCGTACCCCCGGGGCCACCAGAGCGTGGGCTCGCGGACGGTGAGGGTGAGCACGGCCGTGCGCTGGCCGGCCGGGACGATCACCTCGGTGCGGGAGCCGGCGACGGCGGCGCGGACGGTCAGCGGGACGTCCGAGGCCCGCTCGATCTCGACGTGCACCTCGACCCGGCCGTCGCGGCCGTCCATGGTGACCAGTGGGCGGACGGTGGCCAGCCGGGCGGTCGACCAGGCGTGCAGGCCGATCTCCTGCCAGATTCCGGCGGTGACCAGGGTGGGCCCCCAGTCCCAGCCGAAGTTGCAGGCCATCTTGCGGATGAAGTGGAACGGCTCCGGGTAGGCGTTGGGCCGGTCGCCGAGCCGCTCCTGCTGCGCCTCGGCGTAGCGGTACGCGGAGTCGAACGCCACGACCAGGTCGTTGTCGCCGTCGCGCAGCAGCGACCCGACGTCGAACCGGTAACCGCGGTGCATGTTCTCGGTGCGGCCGACCTCGACACCGTTGAGGGTGAGCGTGGCGACGGTGTCCAGGCCGGCGCAGACCAGGTCGACACGCTCGTCGTCGCCCGGCCGGTGCACGAAGATGGTCTGGTAGCTCCAGTCGGTGCGCCCGATCCAGGCCAGCGCCAACTCGTTGTCGTCCAGGTACGGGTCTTCGATCAGCCCGGCGTCGAGCAGGTCGGTGTGCACGCAACCCGGCACTGTCGCCGGCACGGTCCGCCCGGCGATCCCGGCCGGCACCTGCGCTCCGGGTGCCGCCCGCAGGGTCCAACCGTCGTAGAGTGCCTGTCGGCTCACCATTGCACCGCACCTTCCGCAACGAAAGACGTTTACTGAACCGGATAAGCTAGCAACCGTACGGTCCACCCTGGTGACTGTCAACGGCCGGTTGACGCCCCGCAGCGAAGAGGAGCACGCCGGTGAAGCGGCCGACCATCGCCGACGTCGCCCGACGCGCCGGAGTGTCCAAGGGCGCCGTGTCGTACGCGCTCAACGGGCAGCCCGGCGTCTCCGAGACCACCCGGCAGCGCATCCTGGCCATCGCCACGGAGATCGGGTTCAGCCCGAGCAGCGCCGCCCGCGCCCTCTCCGCCGCCACCGCCGGGGCGGTCGGCCTGGCCCTGTGCCGACCGGCCCGGACACTCGGCATCGAACCGTTCTTCATGGCATTGATCAGTGGCGTCGAGGCCGAGCTCTCCGCCCGCTCGTACGCGCTGACCCTCCAGGTGGTGGCCGACCACGACGCCGAGATCGCGGTCTACCGACGGTGGTGGGCCGAACGCCGGGTGGACGGGGTGCTCGTGTGCGACCTGCGCACCGACGACCGGCGCATTTCCGCGCTGGAGCAGCTCCAACTGCCGGCGGTGGTGATCGGTGGGCCCGGCGGCACCGGTGAGCTGTCCAGTCTCTGGTCCGACGACGCCGCAGCGCTGACCGAGACGGTGGAATACCTGGTCGCGCTCGGGCACCGACGCATCGCCCGGGTTGGCGGCCTGCCCGACCTGCGGCACACCGAGATCCGCACCGAGGCCTTCGCGGAGATCTGCCAGCGGCTCGACCTGGTCGACGCGACCACTGTCTGGTCCGACTACACGGGCGAGGAGGGAGGTCGGGCCACCCGCCGGCTGCTCAGCTCCGCTCAACGGCCCACTGCGGTCATCTACGACAACGACGTGATGGCCATCGCCGGGCTCTCCGTCGCCCAGGAGATGGGGCTCACCGTGCCTGGTGATCTGTCCATCGTGGCCTGGGACGACTCGCCGCTGTGCCGCCTGGTGCACCCGTCGTTGACCGCGCTGGGCAGGGACATCCCCGCGTACGGCGCGCACGCCGCCCGCCAACTGCTCGCGGTCATCGCCGGACAGCCCGCCGGCCGGGTGCAGGACGAGACACCGCACCTCACCCCGCGCGGCAGCACCGCACCACCCCGGATGAGATGAACCGGTTCAGTTGGCAGGGCTCAGCGGGACGCTGACGGAAACTCCTCGAAGTACGCCTCGACCCGCTCGGCCGTCGCCGGGCGCGCCAGCGCGAACCCCTGCCCGTACCGGCAGCCACCCCGGCGCGCCCCCTCCACCTGGGCCGACGACTCCAGCTCCTCCGCGACGATCTCCACACCCAGCCGCTCTCCGACGTTGACCACCACGTCGATCAGCGGCGGCTGCCCGTCCGGCCGTGCGCCCACCAACTCCGGGCCGACCTTGAGCAGGTCGATCGGCAGGCGGCGAAGCTGCGCCAACGAGGCGTGCTCGGCCCGGAAGTCATCCAACGCGGTGCGCACACCCAGCGACCGCAGCCCGGCCAGCCGCGCCACCACCGTCGACAGGTCACCAGCAACCCTCGGCTCACTCACCTCCACCACCAGCCGCTCCGGCGGCACCCCGTACGCGGCCAGTACGGCCGCGGCCCGCTGCACGAAGTCGGGGGTGGTCAGCTCCCGGGTGGTGATGTTGACCGCCATCCACAGCTCCCGTACGCCCACCGACCAGTCGGACAACTGCCGGCAGGCCCGGTCCAGAACCCACCACTCCAACTCGCCGATCAGATCCAGGTCCTCGGCGACCGGCAGCAGCTCGGCCGGGAGCACAGTGCCGAGCACCGGGCTCCGCCAGCGCAACAGAGCCTCCGCGCCCACCGGCTGCCCGTCGGCCAGGTCGACCACCGGCTGGTAGACGAGATCCAACTCACCACGGGCCACCGCACCGGGCAGCTCGCGTTCCAGGTCGAGCCGGCGAACCAGCTGCTCCTCCAGGAACGCGTCGTACCACTCGACCCGGTCCCGGCCCAGCTGCACGGCCCGCCGTCGGGCCAGCTCGGCCTGACGGAGCACATCCGCCGGCCCGGCCCCGCTGACCTCGGCCAACCCGATGCTCGTCTGCACCCGCAGCACCGCACCGCCCAGCCGGTAGGGCGGGCTGAGCGCGGTCAACAACCGGGTGCCCAGCGCGTACGCCAGCATCGGACCGGCGGCGGTGACCACGGCGAAGCCGGCACCCGTGCACCCGGTGACCAGGTCGTCGGGGGCGATGACCGCGCGGGCCCGGTGCACCGCCTCGGCCAGCATGTCCTCCCGGGCCGTCGGGCCGACGCCCTCGGTGCCGTGCAGGTCCACCAGCAGCAGCGCGCCGGTCGGTGCCGGCACGTCGCCGATCGCGGCGAGGGCGTCCAGCAGGGCCGCCCGCTCACCCGGACCGCCGCCGCCCGCCGGGACGGGCCGTCGGTTGAGCGCCGACCACGCGGCACCGTCGTCGGTTGCCCAGGCTGGGCCGACACCGCTCGGTGTGGCCGGGTCGACGGCGCGGCCGGAGTGGTGCTGGGCCGGTGCGGCTGAAGGCTCCGACCTGCCCGGCCAGCGTGCTGGCGCCGCATGGCGGTGCCGGACCGCGCCGCCGGCGCGCCTGCGGTGCGCGGCCCGCCGTTCGGTGGTGGAGGTGCCACCCGCGCGCAGCAGGTCACGCAGCACCAGGGACGGCACCGCCGCCAGGGCCAACACCACGCTCGTCCGGTCGGGAGCACGGCCGGCAGCCAGGTGCACACCCGCCGCCAGCAGCAGCATCGCCGCCGGGAGCACCGCTCGGGGCCAGGCCGTGGCGACCGGCTCCGCCGGCTCGGAGTCGGCTGCGGCGGCCGCGCCGACCGCGACGAGCAGCATCCCGAACACCAGCGGGGGTACGACCAGCAGGGCCGCCGGCCCGACCGGTTCGGTTGGCAGCGTGGCCAGCAGCACCAACCCGCCCAGAGTGAGCAGGACACCGCCCCGGCAGACCTCCGCACCCGAGCGTCGCCTCGGCCCCGCGAACGCGTTGAGCGCGGCCATCCCCAGCCCGCCGAGCGCCAGCGCGACGACCAGCCGGGTCGAACCCGGCAGGTCGGCACGGGGCAGCAGCAGCCAGCCGGCGAGGGCCAGGCCGACGGCCGGGCCGCTCGACTCGACCGACCGGCGCAGCCGGACCCCGGCCGACGCCCGCGTCCGGCCGGGAAGGCGGTGGAGACCGAGCCCGGAGAGGGCGGCCACGACCAGCGAACCGATCAGCACGGCGACGGTCGACCCGACGTCGGCCAGGGGCAGCACGACGGCGGTGAGGCCAGCGGTCACCACCGCCGCGTCGAGGAGCACACCCGCCGTACGCGGTGACGGATCGGCACGGCGTCGTCCGGCCAGCCGGGAGAGTCGCACCCCCGCGAGCGTGGCGCCGGCACCAGCGGCCAGCGCGATCACCACCGAGGCCGGGACCAGACCGATGGCACCGGCGAGAAGGAGAAGCGCCACCGCGGTGGAGGTGGCGGCCTCCGGTGCCGCCCGGCGAGGGACGAGAACACGGAACGGGTACGCGAGGAGCACGGCGGTCGCCTTCGTGAGGGGGCACGGGGGCGGTACGACGGTGCGGGGCATCGGACGTTGCGGGTCCGCTGCTCAACAAACGAAAACGATCGGCGGCCGGATTGGTTACGTGTCGGTCACCTGGAGGAGACAATGACCTGTGTCACTGTACGGCGTACCGCACCCCGCCGGCACCGCCCGCCGCGAGCCGGACCGGCCGGGGGTGGGATCATCGGAGGGTGAGTAAGCCCGACACGGTCCGCTTCCGGTACAACCAAGCCATCCTGGTCGCCGCGGTCATCGCCTTCATCGGTGCGCTGCCGCTGGCGAGCGCCCGGGCCTACCTGCTGCCGGTGCTGCTCCTGCCGCTCGCCGTCGCGCTCTGGGCCTGGCGGGCCGGCACCGACGCCAACGCCCGGGAGCTGCGCGTACGGGCGTTGGCCGGGCAACGCCGCATCGACTGGGACCAGGTCCTCGAACTGGTCACCGACCAGCGCGGACGTGCGGTCGCGCGGCTCGACGACGGCCAGCAGGTGACCCTGCCGGCGGTACGCGGCGTGGACCTGCCCCGGCTGGTGTCGGCCACCGGCCAGACGCTGCCCGACAATCCGGCCGAGGCGCCCGGTCAGTAGCCGTCGACCACCGTGTTGATCAGCGGCTGCCCGGCGGCGAACCGGCGCACCTGGTCACCGACCAGTCGGTAGGCACGCGGCAGCAGACCTCGCACCGACCCGGCCACATGCGGTGTGAGCAGCACGTTCGGCATCGTCCAGAGCGGCGATTCGGCGGGCAGCGGCTCCGGATCGGTGACGTCCAGGGCGGCCGAGATCCGACCGGTGGCCAGCTCCGCGACCAGCGCCTCGGTGTGGGCCACCGGCCCCCGGGCGGCATTGACGAGCAACGCGCCGTCCGGCATCGCGGCCAGGAAGTCCTTGTCGATCAGGCCACGGGTCTGGTCGGTGAGCGGCACGATCACGATCACCACGTCGGCGTCGGGCAGCAGCCGGGGCAGTTCCTCGACGCCGTGCACGCCCTGCTCCGGGCGGGCGGTCCTCGCCACCAGCGTGAAGCTCACCTCGAAGGGGGCGAGCCGGTCCCGCACCGCGGTGCCGATCGCGCCGGCCCCGACGATCAGCACCCGCTTGCCGGTCAGCTCGTCGGTCGGGAGGTTTCCCTCGTTCGCCCAACGCCGCTCGGCCTGTGCCCGGATGAACGTCGGGAACGCCCGCAGCTGGGCAAGGACAGCCGTGACGACCCACTCGGCGGTGGACGGGTCGTGCACACCCCGCGCGTCGCAGAGCGTGACCCCCGGCGGTGTCCGGCCGGCCCAGGCGTCCGCCCCGGCGGAGAGCAACTGCACCACGGCGAGGTCGGGCAGCTCACGCAGCAACGCCGTCGCGTCCGAGCCGCCCAGGAACGGTGGCACCCAGACGCGGACGTCGGTCGCCTCCGAGGGCAGCCGGTCGGCGTGCTCGAACACCTCCACCGTCACGTCCGGGGGCAGCTCGCCCATGAGGTTCAGACCGGCCTGGTGTGGGATCCATACCTTCACGTCCGCCGACGATAGTCCCCCTGACCACGGCCGGCGCGGGCACGGCGGCGAACAGACGTCCCGGGGGGTGGCGCGTGGGGTCGGGGCGGGCGAGACTCAGCACACCGATGTTCGACTCCGCCCTGGACGAGGTATAACGAAGGGTCGGAGGGCCGGTCGGCCTCCGCCCCGGCAGACAGGTGCTCGATGACCGACGGCTCCCCCGCCACCGCCCGGCCTCCGATCGTCCCGCCTGCGGCGCTCGGCGAACCGGCGCGGCTGCGCGCGCTCGCTGACACCGGGCTCGACGCCGTCCCGGACGAGGCGTTCGACCGGTTCGCCCGGCTGGTCAGCGACCTGCTGGACGTGCCGGTGGCGCTGGTCTCCCTGGTCTCCGCCGACCGGCAGTTCTTCCCCGGCGCGGTCGGGTTGCCGGACCCCTGGTCGGAGCGTCGGCAGACCCCGCTGAGCCACTCGTTCTGTCAGCACGTCGTGGACATCCAGGTGCCGATGGTGCTGCCGGACGCCCGGCTCTACCCCCGCGTCCGGGAGAATCTGGCGATCGACGACCTCGGCGTGGTCGCGTACGCCGGGATGCCTTTGACCGACCTCTCCGGTCGGGTGCTCGGCTCGCTGTGTGCCATCGACAACAAGCCCCGAGCGTGGACGGCCGCGCAGCTGCGGACACTGGCCGACCTGGCCGCCGCCTGCTCGTCGGAGCTGCGACTGCGGATCGCGCTCGACAGCGCGCAGGAGGCCGGGCGGCGGATCGTGCAGGCGCACGAGCGGTTGGAGCTGGTGGCCGGGGTGAGCGAGACGCTGGCCGGCACCCTGGACGTGGGCACCGCGTTGCGCCGGCTCGCCGCCGCGATGGTGCCGCTGCTCGCCGACTGGTGCCTGCTCACCCTGATCGGGCCGACCGGCCTGCCCCGCGAGGTGGTCTCGGTGCACCGCGACCCGGCCCGGGAGGCGGACGTCGACCGCTTCGGTGAGCTGCTGCGCACCGGGCTGAGCCCCGAGTCGATGGTCCGGGCGGTCCTGCGGACCGGCCAGCCCCGGCTCGGCAGCGTGGCGTCCCTGGCCGACGTCACGAGGGGCACCACACACCCGGAGATGTCGACGATCGCCGACCGTCTCGGCATCGCCTCCTACCTGAGCGTGCCGATGCAGGGCGTCGGCGGCACCGTGCTGGGCGCGATCACCCTCGTCAACGGCGCGCAACGGCAGCAGTTCGACGACCGCGACCTGCTCACCGCTGTCGACATCGGCCGCCGGGCCGGCCAGGCCGTGGGCAACAGCTCGATGTACGGCGAGCAGCGGCACGTCGCAGAGGTGCTGCAACACAGCATGCTGCCCCAGCTGCCGATCGTGACCGAGCTGGAGCTCGCCGCCCGCTACCAGCCGGCGGCCGACCGGGTGGAGGTCGGCGGCGACTGGTACGACGCCTTCGTCCAGCCCGACGGTGACGTGATCGCGGCGATCGGCGACGTGGCCGGGCACGACATCGAGGCGGCGGCGACCATGGGTCAGCTCCGCAACCTGGTGCGGGGCAACGCCTTCGGCCGGCCGGACACGGTCGGGTCGCTGATGAGCAACCTGGACGGCGCGATCCGTGGCCTGCGGCTGCCGATCGCCGCCACCGCGACACTGGTCCGGATCTGCCCGCAGCGCGGCGGTGTCCACGAGGTGACCTGGTCCAACGCCGGGCACCCACCGGCCCTCGTGGTTCGCGCCGGTGGGGCGGTCGAGGCCCTGGAGGCGACCCCGGAGCCGCTGCTCGGGCTGGCCCGGCCGTCGACGCGGAGCAGCCAGTCGACCAACCTGTCCACCGGTGACACCCTGCTGCTCTACACCGACGGGCTGATCGAGCGGCGGGACCGCTCCATCGACGAAGGGCTGGCCGAGCTGACAGGCCGACTGGCCGGCACCGACACGCTGCCCCTCGACGAGCTGTGCGACCTGCTGCTCGCCTCGATCGACCACCGCGAGGACGACACCGCGCTGCTGGCCGTACGGGCACAGTGAGCGGTCCACCGGGGACCACCGGCCGGGTTCATCGGCACCCGTCGGGTCGCGACGGGCCCGGCCGGGCCGTCCAGCGGGCTACCCTGGGCCGGGTGAGAGCCCGTCCCCCGTACCCTCGCGTCCGTCGCCTCCGGGCGGCCCTCGCGGCGTCCTGCGCGGCGCTGCTGTTCGCCTCCGGTTGCAGCTTCGGCGAACCGGAACCCGACCCGGCCGGCGAGCCGCCCAACCTGCCGACCCCGTCCGCGCCGGCGAGCGCCGGCGGCGCCGGCCAGCAGGCGGTGGCGACAGTGCTCGCCAAGGGTCTGCGGGTGCCGTGGGGCATCGCCTTCCTGCCGGACGGCGGCGCGCTGGTCACCGAACGCGACAACGGCCGGATCCTTCAGGTCGGCCCCGAGTCCGGGCCGGACGGGCTGCGCGTCCGCCCGGTGCAGACGATCCCCGAGGTGGCCGCGGCCGGCGAGGGCGGTCTCCTCGGCATCGCCGTCTCCCCGGCCTACGCCCAGGACCGCACGGTCTTCGTCTACTACACCGCCGCCCAGGACAACCGGGTCGCCCGGCTGCAACTCGGCGGTCAGCTCACCCCGATCCTCACCGGCATCCCCAAGGCCAACGTGCACAACGGCGGCGGGTTGGGCTTCGGGCCGGACGGGCAGCTCTACGTCAGCACGGGCGACGCGGGTGAGCGCCCCTCCTCCCAGGACGTGAAGAGCCTCGGCGGCAAGATCCTCCGGATCACGCCGGACGGCAAGCCCTCCGTCGGCAACCCGTACCCCAACTCCCCCGTCTGGTCACTGGGCCACCGCAACGTCCAGGGATTCACCTGGGACGGCGCCAAGCGGATGTACGCCGTCGAGTTCGGCCAGAACACGTGGGACGAGATCAACCAGATCACCAAGGGCGGCAACTACGGCTGGCCGGAGGTCGAGGGGCGCGCCGGCGACAGGCGGTTCACCGACCCGATCACGCAGTGGGCCACCTCGGACGCCTCCTGCTCCGGTCTGGCCGCCACGGACCGGCTGCTGGTCACCGGCTGTCTGCGCGGCAAGCGCCTCTGGGTGATGGAGCTGACCGACACCGGGACGCTGCTCGGCCAGCCCAGTGAGCTGCTCACCAACCGGTACGGTCGACTGCGTGCGGTGGCCGCGGCACCGGACGGGTCGCTCTGGGTGGGCACCTCCAACCACGACGGGCGCGGTGACCCGGCCGGCGACGACGACCGGCTCCTGCGGGTTGTCTTCGCGGGCGGCGACGGCGGCCGCAGCTGACGTTCGTCACCATCCGGTCAGGTTTGCCAAGATCTTTCGACGGGCAGGTCAGACTTTCAGCATGGACGGGAAACGCGACGAGCAGCACGACGACGCCGACGACCGGGACGACCCGGCGACCGGCGGCGACCGGCCGCGCCCGGACAGTCGGCGGCTCGGGTCCGCCGAGCTGCTGCGCCGCATCGGGCTGGTCGTCGCCGTCCTCGCCGTGGCCCTGGGCGGGGCGGTGCTCGGGGTGCTGGCCGGCGGTCGGGTGGACACCGACATCGGCCCGTTCCGGGCCAACCTCAGCATCTCCCCCGCCCGCGACGGCGGCACCACCGTCGACATCCCACCGCTGGGCGCGCTGCTGCTCGACAGCCACGACGGGCCGACTCACCTCACCGTCCGCCTGGGCGCACTCGACCAGGGCCGCACCGAGGCGCTGATCGACGACCCGGCCAGCATCAGCCGGGCCAGCCAGAGCGCCGTCGAGGACGTCCGCTCCGGGGTGATGCGGCTCGGCCTGCGGACCCTGGGCACGTCGGTGCTGGCCACCCTGATCCTGGCCGGGCTGATCTTCCGCAACGTCCGGCGGACCGCCTGGGCGGGCGGGCTCGCACTGCTGATCACCGCCGGCAGCCTCGGCACGGCGGCGGCCACCCTGCGTCCGCAGGCGATCGAGGAACCACGCTACGAGGGGCTGCTGGTCAACGCACCGGCCATCGTCGGCGACGCCCGCCGGATCGCGAACGACTACACCAAGTACGCCGAGCAGCTGCAACGCCTGGTCGGCAATGTCAGCCAGCTCTACACCACCGTCTCGGCGCTTCCGCTGTTGGAGCCGACCCCGGGCACCACGCGGGTGCTGCACGTCTCCGACATGCACCTGAACCCGACCGGCTGGCAGTTGATCCGCACGGTGGTGGAGCAGTTCGGCATCGACGTGGTGATCGACACCGGCGACATCACCGACTGGGGCAGCGAGCCGGAGGCGTCCTTCGTCGGGTCGATCGGCCTGCTCAAGAAGCCGTACGTCTTCATCCGGGGCAACCACGACTCCGGCAAGACCGCCGCCGCGGTGGCCCGCCAACCGAACGCGATCGTGTTGAACAACACGACGACGACCGTCGCCGGGCTGACCATCGCCGGCATCGGTGACCCGCGTTTCACCCCGGACAAGAACACCTCACCCGCCGGCAGCGGCCTGACCCAGCAGGTCGCCGACCAGGTGACCGGGGTCGGCGAGCAGCTCGCGACCACGGTGCGCCGCTCACCCCGGCCGGTGAACATCGCGCTGGTGCACGATCCGGCGTCGGCCGGGCCGCTCTCCGGCACGTGCCCGCTGGTGCTGGCCGGGCACACCCACGCGCGGCAGGTCTCCAAACTGCCGCAGGTGCCCGGGCAGCAGCCCACCACGCTGATGGTCGAAGGCTCGACCGGCGGGGCCGGGCTGCGCGGCCTGGAGGGCGAGAAGCCGACCCCGCTGTCGATGAGCGTGCTCTACTTCGACCAGCTGAAGATGCTCCAGGCGTACGACACCATCACCGTCGGAGGCACCGGGCAGGCCCAGGTCAATCTGGAACGACGCCTGGTGGAGAACCCCACCGTGGCGTCCCCCTCGCCCACCACCAGCCCGACCCGCTGACGCGGCGTGGAGGGGCGGCCGCCGTCCTTCAGTTCGACAGAGAGTAAAGAGAGACGAGCCTCCCCCACCCCTGCTTTCCCCCTTTGCTCTGCTGCCCAATCTGCACCAGTCACTGTCGGTGCGTCCCGCACGGCATGACGCCAAAAGAGCAACAATTGGTTCGCGCTGTTCAGACCGGGTGGCGCATCGGCGGCAGCAGAGCAAAGGGAGGAAACGGCGTGGCGTGAGCGACAGAGACGATTACAGCGAGTTGCGAACGGGTTCTTTCCTATGCGAATCACTCAGTGTGATAACGATCCCCGCCGCGGTCAGCGTAGGGCGATGGCGGCCAGCGCGGCGTTGACGATGCTGCCGGGCAGCAGGTCGTGCAACTCGTACAGCTCGGCGACACTGCCGGACTGGCCGAACTCGTCCACGCCGAGCGGCACCGCCGGGGCGCCGACCGCCGAACCGAGCCAGGCCATCGCGTGCGACGCGGCGTCGTGCACGGTCACCACCGGCACCCGATCGACGAACGCGGACCGCAGCGCGCCCGGCACGCTGGGCACGGTGGCCGTCCGCACGCCCTGGCGCAGGGTGCGCTGCCAGGCCCGGTAGAGCCGGTCGAGGCTCGTCACGTCCACCACGTGCGCGGCGACGCCCTCGTCGGCCAGCTCCGCCGCGGCAGCCAACACCTCGGGCAGCACCGCGCCTGAGGCGGCCAGTTGCACCACCGGGGCGTCGACCAGGTGCGGGTACGCCTGGTGCGCGTCGACCAGCCGGTACGCCCCGGCGACCACCTGCCGACGCAGGACCGCGTCGCCGAGCCGGGCGCGGGCCGCCTCGAACGGCGCCTGGTCCAGCGGCCGGGTGCTCAACCGGAAGTAGTACGCCCCGTCCTCGGTCGGCGCGGCGGTCGCGGCCGGGGCCGACCCGCCGGCGATCTGCCCCAGCGCGTCGCAGAGCAGCCAGTCGAGGCTGGCCGCGTACGCCGGCTCCAGGAAGGTCACCCCGGGCAGCTCCAGGCCGACCGACGCGGTGATGGTGGACTGGTGGGCGCCGCCCTCCGGGGCCAGGGTGATGCCCGACGGGGTGCCGGCCACCACGAACCGGGAGCCGGAGTACGTGCCGTACAGGAACGCGTCGAGGCCGCGCAGGACGAACGGGTCGTAGACCGTGCCCACCGGCAGCAGCGGCTGCCCGGACAGGTCCCAGGAGAGCCCGAGCTGGCCGAGCAGCAGGAACAGGTTCATCTCCGAGATGCCCAGCTCGATGTGCTGCCCGGCGGGGCTCTCCGTCCAGCGCAGCATCCGGTCCTCGGTCCAGGAGCGCTGCTCGGTGGGTGCGAACACCCCGGTCTTGTTGATGAACCCGGCCAGGTTGGTGGAGGTGGCCACGTCCGGGGCGGTGGTGACCAGGTAGCGGCCGACCTCCCGGTTCCGCGCCAGGTCCACCAGCACCCGACCGAAGACCTCCTGGGTGGAGATGGGCTTGGTTGCGCGTACTCCCGTGCTTTCCGGAACGGTGACCCCCAAGGCGCGCTCGCGGGGCGCTCGGGACAGCGCCTCCCGGCGGGCGCCGGCCCGGATGCCGGCCGGTGACGCCGGGTCGAGGCGGTCCCACTCGGTCTCGGAGGTCAGCCCCTGCGCGGCCCGCAGCGTGTCGACCTGCTCCGAGCTGAGCAGCGCGGAATGGTTGCGCGGGTTGCCGGCGATGGGCAGACCCCAACCCTTCACGGTGTACGCGAAGACGACGCTGGGCCGGTCGGTGACCGCGTCGCACTGGGCGTACGCGTCGAGCATCGCGGACAGGTCGTGCCCGCCCAGGTCGGTGACGAGGGGACCGAGGTCCTCGTCGCTGATGTGGGCGATCAGCTCGTCGATGCCGGCCGGCGCGCCGTCCAGGAACTGCTTGCGCAGCGCCGGGCCGGTCAGCCCGAACAGCGACTGGTACTGCTCGTTGGGCATCGCGTCGATCCAGTCGCGCAGCGCCTCGCCGCCCGGCCGGGCGTACGCCTCGGCGAGCCGGCGACCGTACTTGACCTCCACGACGTGCCAGCCGGCCGCCTCGAACTGACCCCGCCACTGGTTGATCCGGATGCCGGGGACCACCCGGTCCAGCGACTGCCGGTTGAAGTCGACAAGCCACATGACGTTGCCCAGCCCGGTGGTCGCCGGGTCGGCCACCGCCTCCCAGATGTTGCCCTCGTCCAGCTCGGCGTCGCCGATCAGCGCCACGAACCGGGAGTGCGCTCGGGCCCCGAAGTGCGCGTCGACGTAGCGACGGGTGGCGGCGGCGAAGAGCGGCGCGGCCGCGCCCAGACCCACCGAGCCGGTGGAGAAGTCGACCTCGTCGGGGTCCTTGGTCCGCGACGGGTACGACTGGAGGCCGCCCCTGGCCCGCAGCCGTGGCAGGTACGAGCGGTCCAGGTTGCCGAGCAGGTACTGGATGGCGTGGAACACCGGGGACGCGTGCGGCTTCACCGCGACCCGGTCCTCGGCGTCCAGGTGCGCGAACCACAGCGCGGTCATCGCCGTGACCAGGGAGGCGCTGGACGCCTGGTGGCCGCCGACCTTCACACCGTCTCCGGTGGCCCGGTCATGGTTGGCGGCGTCCACGATCCGGGTGGCGAGCCACAGCACCCGCCGCTGGATCTCGTCAAGGACATCGAGGTCGTGCTGGGTCACGGTGGCTCCATCCAGGCGTCGCCGTTGACGCCCTCGCGAGGGGTGTGGATCGCGCCGCCCGGGGCGGCAGAGGGGTGACGTGCCGGTCAGCCTTCGACGCCGAGGCGCTCCAGGATCAGCGTGCGGACGGCGGCGGCGTCGGCCTGACCCCGGGTGGTCTTCATGACCGCGCCGACCAGCGCGCCGGCCGCGGCGACCTTGCCACTGCGGATCTTGTCGGCGATGCCGGGGTTCGCGGCGATCGCCTCGTCCACGGCGGCGGTCAGCGCGCCGGTGTCCGACACGACCTCCAGGCCCCGGCTGGCCATGATCTCGGCGGGTGAGCCCTCACCGTCGACCACGCCCTCCAGCACCGCGCGGGCCATCTTGTCGTTGAGCTTGCCGGCGTCGACCAGCCCCTGCAACTCGGCGACCTGGGCGGGAGTGGCACCGATCTCGGCCAGCTCCACACCGCTCTCGTTGGCCCGGCGGGACAGCTCACCCAGCCACCACTTGCGGGCCGCCGCCGGGGTGGTGCCGGCGGCCACTGTGGCCTCGATCAGCTCGACCGCGCCGGCGTTCAGCACCGACTGCATGTCCAGGTCGGAGAGCCCCCACTGCTGCTGGAGCCGACGCCGGTGCACCCGGGGCAGCTCCGGCAGGGCGGCCTTCAGCTCGGCGACCCACGCCGGGTCCGGGGCGATCGGCACCAGATCCGGCTCCGGGAAGTACCGGTAGTCGGTGGCCGTCTCCTTCGAACGTCCCGGGGTGGTGTCGCCGGTGTCCTCGTGGAAGTGCCGGGTCTCCTGCGTGATCCGGCCGCCCGCGTCGAGCACCGACGCCTGCCGCAGCATCTCCGAGCGGACCGCCCGCTCCACCGACCGCAGCGAGTTGACGTTCTTCGTCTCCGTGCGGGTGCCCCACTCCTGCCCCGGCAGGTTGAGCGAGGTGTTCACGTCACAGCGCAGCGAACCCTCCTCCATCCGCACGTCCGAGACACCGAGGGTGCGGATCACGTCGCGCAGCTCGGTGACGTACGCCTTCGCCACGTCGGGGGCGAGCGCACCGGTGCCCGGGATGGGCTTGGTGACGATCTCCACCAGCGGGATGCCGGCCCGGTTGTAGTCGACCAGCGACTCCGTCGCGCCGTGGATGCGGCCGGTGGCACCACCGACGTGCAGCGTCTTGCCGGTGTCCTCCTCGAGGTGCACCCGCTCGATCTCGATCCGCACCGTCTCGCCGCCCACCTCGACGTCCAGGTAGCCGTCGACGCAGATCGGCTCGTCGTACTGGCTGATCTGGAAGTTCTTCGGCATGTCCGGGTAGAAGTAGTTCTTCCGGGCGAACCGGCACCACTCGGCAATCGAGCAGTTCAGCGCCAGGCCGATCCGGATGATCGCCTCGATGGCCGCCTTGTTGGCCACCGGCAGGGAGCCGGGCAGGCCCAGGCACACCGGGCAGACCCGGGTGTTCGGCTCGCCACCGAAGTCGGTCGGGCAACCACAGAACATCTTGGTGTTCGTGCCCAGCTCGACGTGGGTCTCCAGGCCGATCACCGGTTCGTAGCGTGCAACGACCTCGTCGTACGCGGGCAGTGTCGTGGTCATGAGACGCTCCAGGCGCGATCCGGGACAGAACCTGTCCAGCCTAATGGGGTTGCCCGATCAATCCTCGGGCGGGTTTCGCCGGGCGCGCGTGTCGTCGCCGACGGTGGGGTACGGAGCGACCATGACGAATACGGGGGAACGACCAGGAGCGCCGACCCGGCAGGTGATCCTCGCAGACGAGCAGGTGCCGCGGGGGCGGCACCGCCGCAGTACGTACGTCGTCGCCGCGGCCGTCGTGGTCGGCGCGGCCGCGATGGGCACCGCCGCGATGGTCGACGGCCGGTCCGGGGGCCCCGACCTCTTCGCGGCGTTCGCGCTGATGCTGATCCCGCCGCTGGTCGGCGCGGTCGTCGCCCTCGTCTTCGGCCGCCGGCTGATCAGGCGGATGCCCCGGACGGCCGGTGCCGACCCGACGACCAGGCGACGGATCGCGCAGGCGTTACGCGACGGGTCCACCGACGACCCTCGTCTGGACGCGCTGGCTCGCAAGGAGGCCCGGTCCCGCGTCAGTCAACGATGGCTGCTGGTGCTGTTCACGGTGGGCTTCCTCAGCCAACTGCCGCCCCTGGTTGACCCGGCCCGCCCGTTCGGCCGAGTGCTGGCCGTACTGCTGCTCCTGCTCTGGGGAGGTGCCGCCTGGTATCGCTGGCGTGGCCTGCGGGAGGCCCGCCGCTACCTCGCCGGGCCGACGACCAACACGGTCGAGGCGGGTCACGGACCGGCGTGAAACCGCCTGTCCCCGACCCGCCTCGGCCGCTTGCGCGGCTTACAACGCCGGTGGCGTGAACGTGCCGATTGCGGACTCCAACGCGGCGGCGACCCGGTACATCCGGTCGTCGGCCATCGTCGGGGCCATCACCTGCAGGCCGACGGGCAGCCCTTCGGAGATGCCACAGGGCACCGAGATGCCCGGCCCGCCGTACAGGTTCGTCGGGATCGTGTACAGGTCGGCCAGGTACATCTGGTAGGGGTCGGCGGTCCGTGCGCCCATCGGGAACGCCACCGACGGGGTGGTCGGCGAAATCAGCGCATCGACCCGCTCGAACGCGGCGGTGAAGTCCCGGGTGATGAGCGTCCGGACCTTCTGCGCCTGCCCGTAGTACGCGTCGTAGTAACCCGACGACAGCGCGTACGTGCCGATCATGATGCGACGCTTGACCTCCGGGCCGAAGCCGGCCTCGCGGGTCAGCGACATGACCTCCTCCAGCGACCGGTTGCCGTCGTCGCCGACCCGCAGGCCGAACCGGACGCCGTCGAACCGGGCCAGGTTGGAGGAGCACTCGCTCGGGGCGATCAGGTAGTACGCCGGCAGCGCGTACGCGAACGTCGGGCAGGAGATCTCCACGACCTCGGCGCCCATCTTGGTCAGCGCGTCGACCGACTCGCGGAACGCGGCCATCACACCCGGCTCGGCGCCCTCGCCGACGAACTCGCTGACGATGCCGAGCCGCACACCGGTCAGGTCGCCGGTCGCGCCGAGCTTCGCCGCCGCCACCACGTCCGGCACCGGCTGCGGGATCGAGGTGGAGTCACGCGGGTCGTGCCCGCCGATCACCTGGTGCAGCAGGGCCGCGTCGAGCACGTTACGGGCACACGGGCCCGGAGTGTCCAGCGACGAGGAGAAGGCCACCAGCCCGTACCGGGAGGTGCCGCCGTAGGTGGGCTTCGCACCGACGGTGCCGGTGACCGCGCCGGGCTGGCGGATCGAGCCGCCGGTGTCCGAGCCGATCGCCAGCGGCGCCTCGTACGCGGCCAGCGCGGCAGCGCTGCCACCGCCCGAGCCACCCGGGATCCGGCTCAGGTCCCACGGGTTGTGCGTCGGGCCGTACGCCGAGTATTCGGTGGAGGAGCCCATCGCGAACTCGTCCATGTTGGTCTTGCCGAGCATCACCGTGCCGGCCTCGCGTAGCCGCTGCACGATCGTCGCGTCGTACGGCGGGCGCCAGCCCTCCAGGATCTTCGAGCCCACGGTGGTCGGCACGCCCCGCGTGGCGAGCACGTCCTTGACCGCGACCGGCACACCCGCGAGGGGGCCAAGCTCCTCGCCTGCGGCCCGGCGCTCGTCCACCGAGCGGGCCGCGGCGAGCGCGCCGTCGGTGTCGACGTGCAGGAAGGCGTGCACCCGGTCGTCGACCGCGGCGATCCGGTCGAGGTGCGCCCGGGTCACCTCGACGGCGGAGGTCTCGCCCCCGGCGACCAGGGACGCGATCTCCGTCGCGGTCATTCTGGTGAGATCGCTCATGCCGTCACTCCGCTTCGCTCCATGACGCCATGAGGCACCACCGCGCTGCAACCATGATTCACTCGCTGGCGCTCGCTCATGAGGCCACATCCTCGGTCAGGATCCGCGGTACGCGGAACCGCTGGTCCTCGGCGTCGGGTGCGCCCGACAGCGCCTCCTGCGGGGTCAGGCACGGCGTGACGACGTCCTCGCGGAAGATGTTGGTCAGCGGCACCGAGTGCGAGGTCGGCGGAATGTCCGCAGCGGCGACCTCGCCGACCTGAGCGACCGCCTGGAGGATCACGTCGAGCTGGCCGGCGAACATGTCCAGCTCCTCCTCGGTGACGGCGAGCCGCGACAGGCGCGCCAGGTGCGCGACCTCCTCGCGGGAGATGGCGGCCATCCGTGCCCCCTTCTGATGTCCTGCTGGTCGGGCGGTGTGCCGGCCGCGCGACGGGTGGAGCGTGACGCGCGGTGACCGGAGCGAGTCTATTGTTCCGCTCCGGTGCCGCGTCCCCGACTCCCCCTCCGGCAGCCGGAATGCCATGCCGGCGGAGGGGTCAGCGGGTGGGGCGGCGGCCGATGTCCGACTGCGGGGGCCCGCTCGGGCGCACCGGCCGGTACCGGGCCAGCCAGGTGACCAGCTCCTCGGCCGGCATGGGCCGAGCGTAGAACCAGCCCTGGGCGGCGTCGCAGCCGGCGGCGTGCAGCATCCGCCAGGTCCGCTCGTCCTCGACGCCCTCGGCGACCACCCGCAGGCCCAGCGCCCCGGCCAACTCGATCATCGATCGGACGATCGCCGCGTCGTCGGCGTCCTCGGCCATGCCGAGCACGAACGACCGGTCCACCTTCACCTCGGACAACGGCAACCGGCGTAGGTGTTGCAGCGAGGAGTAGCCGGTGCCGAAGTCGTCCAACGAGATGGCCACCCCGATCCGGTGCAGTTGGGAGATGGTGGCCAGCACCCGGCGCGGGTCGGCCATCAACGCACCTTCGGTGATCTCCACCTGCAGCCGGTCGGCAGGCACCCCGTAGCGGGCCAGCCGGTCGGCGATCTGGTCGGCGACGTCGCCGGTGTGCAGGTCGCGCACGCTCACGTTCAGCGCCGCGCGCAGGCCGATGCCGGCCGCCGACCACTTGGCGAGTTGCTCCACCACGTCGTCGACCACCCGCCGGGTGAGCAGTCGCATCACCGCGCTCTGCTCGGCGACACGGATGAGTTCCTCCGGGTCGACCATGCCCCGCCGGGGATGCCGCCACCGCAGCAGGGCCTCGACACCGACCACCTCGCCGGTCGCGATGGCGATCTGCGGCTGGTAGTACATGGTGATTTCCCCGGCGTCCTCTGCCGTGTCACCGTCCGCGTGCGCCCACCCCGTCGATTCGACCGGGTGGCCCGGGCCGCCTGTCCCGATGTCACGCCGCCGCCCGAGGCCGCCGTTGCCCCTGGCGGGGACCGTGCTTCCGTTCGGTGACCGGCGGCCGTTGCCGGCTCCCGCGCGTCGCTCCCGGGCCGAGCCCGAGCGGGTGCCGGTGACCGTGGAACGGGAGCCACGGCCCCGGATCGGGTCGGCGCCGGTCGCGATCCGGTTGATCAACTCGTCGGCGTGCACCAGCTCGGCGTCGTTGCGCCGACGGCGTCCCCACCACCGGTTGGTGGTCGGCGGTGCCGTGGCGACCGCCGGTGCCGGGTCCGCGTGGGGTGCGGCCTCGGCCGGGGACCCGACGGGCAGCGCCGCGCCGTCACCGCCGCGCACCTCCGCCGTCGCCGCAAGGGGTACGTCGACAGCCGCGTCGGCCTGGTCCGCCGGGTCGGCGTCGAACAGCTCACTCGGCGGGCTGGATTCCAACACCCGGCGCAGGTCGGCGAGGAGGCCGAGTCGCTCGGCGGAATTGTGGTCGGACTCGGGGGCGTAGACGGCCACCGTGTCGTTGCGGTGCTTGGCGTCGTACATCGCCACGTCGGCGTGGCGCATCAGGGTGGCGAAGTCCTCGCCATGCTCGGGGAAGAGGGCGATCCCGATCGAGCCGCCCACGTCCAACGGCAGCCCGTCGAGTGGCACCGGCTCGGCCAGCGCCTGGACCACCTGGTCGGCCAACTCCCTGGCCTGACCCACGTCGGTCAGGCCGGTCATCACGATGGCGAACTCGTCGCCGCCGAGCCGGGCGATCATCTGTGGTCGGGGCTGCACGTCGGTGAGCCGGGCGCTGACCTCGACCAGCAGCCGGTCGCCCACGGCGTGCCCGAGCGCGTCGTTGACGTTCTTGAAACGGTCCAGGTCGATCAGCAGCAGCGCCAACTGCCCGTCGGGTTCGCCGCGGGCCGTCCGCTCGGCGTGCAGGTGCACCTGCTCCGCCACCTCGGCCAGCAGCGCCTTGCGGTTGGGCAGACCGGTCAACGGGTCGGCGGCGGCGAGGTGCTGCTGCTCGACGGTCAGCCGGGCCATCCGGTAGACCGCGAACAGCGGCACCAGCACCAGCGGGATCAGCGCCGCGCTGACCCGCGCGGCGGCAACCAGCACTGGGGCGAGCAGCAGCAGTGAACCGGTGGAGAGCAACTCGAAGCCGAGGCCCCGGCGCAGCGTGGGCCACCACCGGTCGCCGAAACGCAGCCGCACCGCCCAGCTGACCAGCCCGTAGTTGACGACGAACCACGCCAACGTGGCACCGCCGACGGCAGCCACGTCGGTCCAGTGCAACCGCCCGCCGGAGAAGATGGTGCCCGAGCCGAGCTGGATCACCCCGTACGCGGCGGCGAGGGCGCACACGTACTGGCCGACGTTGAACGCCGTCCGCCAGGCTGCGTGCCGCATCCGCCAGCCCGAGACGATCACCCCCATCGCCTGCACCACCACCGCGGGGCCGAGGCCCCAGCCGAGCAGGATCGCGAAGGTGAAGCAGGTGGACGGGAACACCGCGGAGGTCTGCCGGCGCCCCGGCGGGACGAACGGCCGGGCGTCACAGACCACGGCGAGCACGGCCATCGTCCAGAACGCCACCGGCAGCCGGGACACCTCGTCCGGGAGGGACGCGAGGGGTACGGCGGCGGTCAGCGCCGCGACCACCAGGATGCCGACGACGAAGGTGGCGAACGGTGTGGCCCGTCCCGGCGGGAGTGAGTTGCGTGGATCCGCGACCTCCACCACACCTCCCGACCGACAGTCGGCGTGCCGGTGCGGTACGCCGTGACCCAATGAAACGCCCTCGCCCCCCAGTTTCCCGGTATGACAGTCACGAATCGGTCGTAGTCGTAATTAAGTTGGTATACGCGGCCAGTCGCCGCCGCAGGCCGCGACCGGGATCACCCGCCCGGCTGGGCGACCTCCCGCGCGGCGTCCGGGCCCGCGTCCAGCAGCAATCGGAACCCGTCCTCGTCCAGCACCGGCACCTTGAGGCTGGCCGCCTTGTCAGCCTTGGACCCGGGGTTGTCCCCGACGACCACGAAGCTCGTCTTCTTGGAGACCGACCCGCTGAGCTTGCCGCCCCGGCTCTGCACGGCCTCGGCGGCCTGGTCCCGTGAGTAGCCGGCAAGCGTGCCGGTCACCACCACTGTCAGCCCCTCCAACGGGCGCGGCCCCTCGTCGACAGCCTCCTCGGCCATCCGTACGCCCGCCTCGGCCCACTTGCGGACGACCTCGCGGTGCCAGTCCACCGCGAACCACTCCCTGATGCTGGCCGCGATGGTCGGCCCGACCCCGTCGACAGAGGAGAGCTCCTCCTCGCTGGCCGCGTCGATCGCCTCGATCGAACGGAAGTGCCGAACAAGGGCTCGCGCAGCGGTCGGGCCGACGTGCCGGATGGAGAGCGCGACCAGGAACCGCCACAGCTCACGCTCCCGGGCCACCGCCAGATTGTCCAGCAACTTGACCGCGTTGCTGCCCAGGGTGCCGTCCTTGTTGACGAAGAACGGGGACCGGGACAACTGCTCGGCGTCGAGCTGGAACAGATCACCCTCGTTGGTGATGATCTGCCCATCCAGTAGCGCGGCAGAGCTCTTCTCGCCGAGTGCCTCGATGTCGAGCACTTTTCGGCTGGCCAGGTAGAAAACCCGCTCGCGGATCTGGCCCGGACAGTTCAGCGCGTTGGGACAGCGGATGTCCACATCGCCCTCTTTGGCGGGGGCGAGCGGAGTGCCACAGGACGGGCAGGTGGTGGGCATCACGAACGGACGGGCGTCGGCCGGGCGCAGGTCGACCACCGGGCCGAGCACCTCGGGGATGACGTCACCGGCCTTGCGCAGCACCACCGTGTCGCCGATCAGCACGCCCTTGCGTTCCACCTCGCGGGCGTTGTGCAGAGTGGCCTGGGCGACCGTCGAGCCCGCCACGTGCACCGGCTCCAGCACCGCGAACGGGGTGACCCGACCGGTGCGCCCGACACCGACCTCGATGTCGAGCAGCTTGGTGGTGACCTCCTCGGGCGGGTATTTGAAGGCGATCGCCCACCGCGGGGCTCGGCTGGTCGAGCCGAGCCGGCCCTGGATGGACACCGGGTCGACCTTGACCACCACGCCGTCGATCTCGTGCTCGACGTCGTGCCGGTGCTCGGCGTAGTACGCGATGTATTCGGCCACGCCGCTCAGATCCGGGACGACCCGCCACCGGTCGCTGGTCGGCAACCCCCACGACCTGAGCGCCGCGTACGACTCGGACTGGGCCGTGGGCTGGAACCCACGGCGGGCACCGATGCCGTGCACCACCAGTCGCAGCGGCCGGGAGGCCGTGACCCGCGGGTCCTTCTGCCGCAGGCTGCCCGCCGCGGCGTTGCGGGGGTTGGCGAACGGCGCCTTGCCCTGCTCCACCAGGCCCGCGTTGAGGTCGGCGAACGCGGCAATCGGGAAGTAGATCTCGCCCCGGACCTCCAGCAGCTCGGGAATGTCCGGGAAGTCGTCGGACGGGGTCAGCTGGCCGGGCACGTCCCGGATGCTGCGGACGTTGGCGGTGACGTCCTCACCGGTGCGGCCGTCACCCCGGGTCGCGGCCCGGACCAGCCGGCCGGCCTCGTAGGTCAGGTTGATCGCCAGCCCGTCGACCTTCAGCTCGCACAGGTAGGGCACCGTGCCGCCAGCGTCCCGCTCGACCCGCTCGGCCCACGCCGCCAACTCCTCGTCGGCGAAGGCGTTGTCGAGGGAGAGCATCCGCTCGGCGTGGGCGACCGGGGTGAAGTCGGTCGAGAACGTGCCGCCCACCCGCTGGGTCGGCGAATCCGGCGTACGCAGTGCCGGGAACTCCTCCTCCAGTGCCTCCAGCTCGCGCAACTGCTTGTCGAACTCGGCGTCGGTGATGATCGGCGCGTCCAGCACGTAGTAACGGTATTGATGCTCGGTCAGCTCCTGGCTGAGCGTGGCGTGCCGCTCTCGGGCCTGCGGCGTGGGCTCGGCCCCGGCCGCCGCCTCCTGAGCCGGGCTGACCTGCTGACCGATCTGTTCCTCGGACACACCGCCACCTTCGGACACGCCTGCGACCTCCCTGATCACGCTACTCCGGCACCGTATCGGGCCGGTGGGACAATCCGTCGCCCACCCGCGCCGGGTTGGCGGGCGGCACGGGCGGCGGCGTGCGAGGATCGCCGGACGGTGCGACCCGGTGGGTCGCCGAGAGGCGGAGGTACGAATGCCCGAGGCGCTGCTCTGGGCGGTGGCGATCCTGCTGGCGGTGGCCGCTGGCTGGGCGTGGAACAGTTGGCGACACCGGGTGGCCAACCGCCGTCCGGGCACCCGGCCGGGTCGGGGCGGCCGCCCCGGCCGTCGTTCCACGGCACCGAGGCCACGCGGCGCCGATCGACCGGCCACCAAGCCGCGCTCGCGCGACACCGGACGGCCGGCCGGTGCTCCGGCACCGGGCGACATCTGGTGGGCCGACGTGCCGTACGCCGACGGCACCGGATCGAAGGTACGTCCCTGTCTGGTGCTGCGCGCCGACTCCCGGGGCGCCGACGTCCTGAAGATCACCAGCCAGGACAAGAGCGACCGGGACGACCACGTGCGGATCCCCACCCGCGACTGGGACCCCGGCGCGGAGCACGACAGCTACCTGAGCCTGACCGAGCCGATCCGACTCAACTCGGCGGCTTTCGAGGACCACGCCGGGCGCTGCGACGCCGACCTGTGGAAGAAGGTCCGCAGCCTGCGTCACCTGCCCACCCCCTGACGAGCCGCTGCGTCGTCGCTGCCTGGTCGCACTGGCCAAGAGAGTGATCGACTCGGGTTTCTGAAAAGCGCGGCGTCCGAGACCGTGGGACACCCCGACTTCCAGGAACCCGAGTGGATCACGCCCGCAGGGCCGGGCCGCGCGGGCCCAGGCAGGGCGAGGCCGGAGCAGGGGCGGGGCCGGGCGGTTCAGTCCCAGGCTTCGGCGAGGGTGGCGAGTTGGTCCGCGTACTCGATGCGGTCGGCCCACCCGCTCGGCCAGGCGCTCATCCCGACGGCCGCGCCCACGAACGCGCCGGCCAGGGCGGCGATCGAGTCGGAGTCGCCGGCGGTGGTCGCGCCCCGGGCCAGTGCCGCGACCGGGTCGTCGGCGTGCCGTACGGCGCAGAGCAACGCGGTGGCCAGGGCCTCCTCGGCGACCCAGCCCTCCCCAGTGGCCCGGCACGGGTCACCGCCGTCGTCCGGCTGGCCCAGGGCGTTGGTCAGTCGGCCCAGCACCGTCAGGCACTCGTCCCAGCCGTGGGCGATGAACTCCTGCGGGGAACGCGAGTCGGCGCGCTGCCAGAGGTCGCCCAGCCACCGCTCCTGGTAGATCAGGCGTTGGGCGAGTGCCCGCTCGGTGAGCAGCGCGGGAAGCTCGGGCAGCGTGGCGCCCGCGCGCAGCGCGAAGACCGCGTACGCGGTCAGCTCGCTGGCGGCCAGCCCGGTCGGGTGGCCGTGCGTCATCCCGGCCTGTAGCTGGGCCAGGCCGGCGAGCGTGTCCAGGTCGACGTCGAGCAGCCCGACCGGGGTGACCCGCATGTTGGCGCCGCACCCCTTCGACCCGATGACGGTGGCGTCCTGCCAGCGCACCCCGTGGGTCAGCTCGGCGCAGGCGCGCAGGCAGGTCATGCCCGGGGCGCGGTTGTTGTCCGGGCTGACCGCCCAGGCCAGGAAACGCTGCCGCAGCAGTGGCTCCACCGCCTCCGGGGTGAGCGAGGGCGCCTCGTGCAGCGCCCAACCCACCGCGAGGGCCATCTGGGTGTCGTCGGTGACCAGTGCCGGCTCGCCGGACAACTCCCGTGGACCGGTCGGACCATAACGGTGCTGGATCTCGGCGACGGTCAGGAACTCGGTCGGCTTGCCGAGCGCGTCACCGTAGGCGAGGCCGAAGAGTGAGCCGGAGGCGCGCAGCGGGGAGGTAGGGATCACGGCGGCCATGATGCCCGGCCGCCGCAACCCCCGTCAGGCTCAGTCCCAGCAGAGGCAGAACGGGTGGCCGGCCGGATCGGCGTAGACCCGGAAGCCCTCGCCCTCACCGGGCAGCCGCCGAGCACCGAGCGCGAGCGCGGCCTTCTCCGCACTCTCGATGTCGTCCACCGTCACATCCAGGTGGAACTGCTGAGGACGCTCCGGATCCGGCCAGGCCGGCGGCCGTAGGTTGAGTGCCTGCTGGAAGGCGAGACGCGGCTGGTGACCGGGCGGCCCGCCCAGCACCACCCAGTCGTCGTCCGTGTCACCCTCGACGAAAGGCACGCCGAGCAGCTCGGAGTAGAACGTCGCCAACGCCCGCGGGTCCGGGCAGTCGATCACCACTGAACGTAGCTGTCCAATCATGACCGTCATCCTGCCCACCGGGTACGACAGAAAACCTCAGTCTTCCGCGAGCCGCCGACCGGCCTCCCGACAGGCCGCGAGCACCGCGCGCGCGTACTCCGGGGTGGCGTCGGCGAGACCGCAGGCGGGGGTGATCACCACCTGCTCGGCCAGCTGCCGACGAGGGAAGCCGAGGCGGTCCCAGACCTGGCGTACGCGATCGGCGATCTGCGCGGAGGTCGGCGCGCCACCGGCCGACGGCGGCCGGGTCGGTGCGGCCCCGGCCAGCAACCCGAGGCCGGCGTCGATCGCCTCGCCCAGCGGGTCCAGTTTGGTGACCAGGTCCAGGTCGAGGGCGACCGCGACGGCGCCGGTGGAGCGGATCAGCTCCAGCGGCACGTCCGGGGCGCAGCAGTGCACCAGCGTCGGCACCCCGACCGCCTCGACGACAGTGCGCAGCAGAGCGGCAGCGTCCACCGGGTCGACCGCCCGGTACGCGCCAAGCCCACTCTCGGTCGGCACCCGCCCGGCCAGCACGGTCGGCAGCGACGGTTCGTCCAGCTGGAGCAGCACCGACGCCTGGGGCAGCCGTCGGGCCACCGCCGCGACGTGCGCGCGCAACCCTTCGGCGAGGGAGCCGGTCAGATCGCGGACGGCGCCGGGGTCGCGCAGCAGACGGCCACCGATCGGCAGCTCCAGCGAGGCGGCCAGGGTGAGCGGACCGGCGGCCTGCACCTTGATCGGCCCGGCGTACTCCTCGGCCTGCTCGGCGAGCTGGTCCAGGTCGCGTTCCATCAGGTCACGGGCCCGGCGCAGATCGCGGCCCGAGCGTGGGGCGACCCGCCACCGCCCGGCGTAGACCTCGACGGGCAGCTCGACGAGCAGCCCGGCGGACCGGCCGATCATGTCCGCGCCGGGACCACGGGCCGGCAACTCGGGCAGGTGGGGCAGCTCGGGAAGCTCACCGAGGATCACCCGCTGTGCCTCGCCGATGTCGGTGCCGGGCAGCGAACCAATTCCGGTTGCCGCGCCGGCCGGCCAGGGCCACGCCTGATCTGTCACGGCCGAAGGCTATCCCGCGAACACCCGGGCCGTGCGGTCAGCCGGTGATGGTCGCGGAGCCGAGGACCACGTCGCCGGCCGGGTCCGCCCGGTACGCGACCACGGCCTGACCAGCGGCGACGCCGCGTACCGGCTGGCGCAGGTCGGCGTGCATCGTGTCGCCGTCGAGGGCGACGGTCGCCGGCACCACGCTGCCGTGGGCGCGTAGCTGCACCTCGCACTCCACCGGGGCGTCCGGGCGTGCGCCGCCGGTCCAGACCGGACGGACGGCGCGGACCTCGGACACCTCCAGCGCCTCGGCGGGGCCGACGGTCACCGTGTTGGTCTTCGGGGTGATGGAGAGCACGTAACGCGGTCGGCCGTCCGGGGCGGGTCGGTCCAGGTGCAGGCCGCGACGCTGCCCCACCGTGTACGCGTACGCGCCGCTGTGACTGCCGACCACCGCGCCGGTGCTCGCGTCCACCACGTCGCCGGGCGCCTCGCCGAGCCGGCCGGCCAGGAAGCCGCGGGTGTCACCGTCGGCGATGAAGCAGATGTCGTGCGAATCCGGCTTGTCGGCCACCGCCAGGCCACGCTCGGCGGCCTCCGCGCGGACCTGCGCCTTGGTCGAGTCGCCCAGCGGGAAGATCGACCGGTCCAGCTGCTCGCGGGTGAGCACGGCCAGCACGTACGACTGGTCCTTGGCGATGTCGACGCTGCGGCGCAGCAGCCCGTCCGGGCCGAGCCGGGCGTGGTGACCGGTGACCACCGCGTCGAAGCCCAGGGCCACCGCCCGGTCCAGCACCGCCGCGAACTTGATCTTCTCGTTGCAGCGCAGGCAGGGGTTTGGCGTGCGACCGGCGGCGTACTCGGCGACGAAGTCGTCCACCACGTCCTCGTGGAAGCGGTCGGCCATGTCCCACACGTAGAAGGGGATGCCGATCACGTCGGCGGCCCGCCGCGCGTCCCGGGAATCCTCCAGGGTGCAGCAGCCCCGCGCCCCGGTCCGATAGGTCTGTGGGTTGCGGGCCAGGGCCAGGTGCACGCCGGTCACGTCGTGCCCGGCCGCCACCGCCCGCGCCGCCGCCACGGCCGAGTCAACCCCGCCCGACATAGCCGCCAGAACCCTCACCGACCCACTCCCTTCCCCGTCCCCACGACAACCCTATCCACCAGCTCGGAAAACCCCCCGGAGCCGGGTCAGCGGGGGGTGCGGAGCGCGGCGGCTCGGCGGGCTCGGTCCACCGCCGCCGGGAGAGCCGCCACCACGGCGTCGATGTCGGCCTGGGTGCTCGTGTGACCCAGGGTGAAGCGCAGCGAGGAGCGGGCGCGGTCGTCGTCGGCACCCATCGCCAGCAGCACGTGCGACGGCTGGGCCACCCCGGCAGAGCAGGCCGACCCCGTCGAGCAGGCGATCCCCTGCGCGTCGAGCAGGAGCAGCAGGGCGTCCCCCTCGGAGCCCGGGAAGGAGAAGTGCGCGTTGCCGGGCAGCCGGTCGGTCGGGTCACCGTTGTAGATCACCTCGGGCACCGCCCGACGGACCCGTTCGATCAGGTCGTCCCGGAGCGCGGCCACCCGGGCCGCGTACTCCTGTTGGCCCTTCACCGCCGCCTCGACCGCGACCGCGAAGGCGACGATGCCGGCGGTGTCCAGGGTGCCGGAGCGTACGTCGCGTTCCTGCCCGCCGCCGTGCAGCAGCGGCGTGGCCGCGACGTCCCGGGCGAGCAGCAGCGCACCCACCCCGGTCGGGCCGCCCAGCTTGTGCCCGGTCACGGTCAGCGCGGCGACGCCACTGGCGGCGAAGTCGACGGGCACCTGACCGACCGCCTGGATGGCGTCGGTGTGGAACGGCACACCGTGCTCGGCGGCGACGGCGGCCAGCTCGGCGACGGGCTGAACGGTGCCCACCTCGTTGTTCGCCCACATCGCGGTGACGACGGCCACCCGGTCGGCGTGCGCGGCCAGCTCGGCGCGCAGATCCTCCGGGTCGAGCCGACCGGCGGCGTCCACGGGCAGCCAGCCGATTTCGGCGCCCTCGTGCTGGGCCAGCCAGTCGACCGCGTCCAGCACTGCGTGGTGCTCGACGGCGCTGGAGACCACCCGGCGGCGGTTGGAGCCGGCTCCCCGGCGGGCCCAGAAGATGCCCTTGACCGCGAGGTTGTCACTCTCCGTGCCACCACCGGTGAAGATCACCTCAGATGGCCGGGCGCCGAGGACAGCGGCCACCCGTTCGCGCGACTCTTCGACCCGGCGACGGGCACGGCGACCCGCCGCGTGCAGGGAGGACGCGTTGCCGACCTCGCGGGCGGTAGCGACGTACGCCTCCAGTGCCTCATCGAGCATCGGAGTCGTCGCCGCGTGATCCAGGTAAGCCATCACGGTTCAGCCTACGGCCGACACCTCGGCGGCCGAATGCCGGAGGGGACTCCGCCGACGGCCGGGGTGGGAAGCCCCACCCCGGCACGTCGTGGTCCTCGTCAGGCGGGCACCGCGGTGACGACGATGTTGTCGCGGTACTTGCGGGCCTTGGCGTCGAACGGCCCACCACAGGTGATCAGGGTCAGCCGCGGCTTGCCGTCCCGGGCGAAGTACCGGTCCAGCGGGATCTTGGTCTTGTCGTACTCCTCGCGGGCGATGACCCGGTACTGCCGGGCCTCGCCGTCGCTGCCGGTCGCGGTCAGGGTGTCGCCCTGGTCCAGTTCCCGCAGCCGGAAGAACGCGCCCTTGCCCTGCTTGGCGCTGTCCACGTGACCGGCGATGACCACCGAGCCGGCGTCCGTTTCCAGGCCGGGGCCGTAGCGGTACCAGCCGATCTGGTCGACGCTCGGCGGCACCTCGAACTCGTTGGTCCGCTCGTTGATGCCGACCGCGTTGACGGTGGCCGTGACGTCGATCCCCGGGATCACCAACCGGACCGGGGGGACGATCGCCGCGTCGGCCGGCAGCTCACCGACGGTCACCGGGACCGAGGGAGCGCTGGTGGCGGTCGCCGGAGTGCTGGCCAGCGTGCTCGCCTCGTCGGCGCCCACGTTCTCTGCCGGTTGGGAGCCGCACGCCACCAGGGTGGAGACGGTGAGCGCGGCAACGCCGGCGGCCAGGGCCGCCAGCGCGCCGCGGTTGCGCACCGTCACTTGCGACCGGTCCGCGCGGTCGCCATCCGCACCCCACCACCGAGCAGCAGGAGTACGCCGGCACCGGTGAGCGCGTACCACCAGGTGTTCACGCCCGTGCCGGCCTGACCACCGTCACCGCTCGGCACGCCGCCGGGGGCGGAGTGCAGGCCGGTGATGGTCTGTGCCACCACGTCGAGCGTCTTGCCCTCGGCGGAACCGATCGCGTAGACGATCGTCGCGGTCCCCTCCTTGAGGTTGAGGTCCGCCGGGCCGATCGCCACGGTGTCGGTGCCGGCCAGCACCACGTCCGCCTTCACGTTGCCCGCGTCGACGTCGCCCTTGGCCTCGTTCGGGTTGGTGAGCCCCTTGAAGACCGGGGTGCCACCGGCCCGCACGTCCACCTCGGGGGCGGCGGCGGTGTGCCGGACGATGAGCCGGGCCTTGCCGGCGGCGACCTTCGAGACGTCGTTCACGAACGGCGTGATCTTCGGCTGGCCGCCGGCGTCGAGGTGGGCCGCGATGCTGATGTTCGCCCCGCCCGGGACGGCCGCGTTGTCGACCTTGAGGATCGCGCTGCCGATCGGCTCGCCGGGCTTGGTGAGCGCGATGTCGTAGTCGCCCTCCTCCAGGTTCAGCGGGCCGGCGACGTCGCCGGGCTTGAAGTTGTCCAGCGTCTTCTTGCCGTTGACGTAGACGTCGACCGGGGTGTCCGGGATGCCGTGCACGACGGAGACCTTCGCCGTGGCGGCGTACGCGGGGGTGGCGGTGAGCGCGCCGACGCCGGCGAAGGCCAGCGCGGCGACCGCGCCGCCCGCGGCGACCCGACGGAAGTACGAAAGCTGCATGTCTGCCTCCTGCTGATTACTGCTGATTCGTCAGGCCTTGCTTGCAGAAGGGGTTACGCCGGCTCTCCGACGGGTGGATGCGCTCGGCCGCACTTTTCTTTTTCCGGCCTCGATTGCATCCGGACCGGGCCTGGGACACGAAGAGCAGGTGAGATGACATCGACCGGGAGAGTGGGGCGGAGACTGTGGCAGCTACAGTCGGGTATGCCCCATCGAAGGCGAGCCGCCCGATGACGGCCATACGACAGGAACCGGACCCTCCGGTGGACGACCTCGATCTCCGCTTCCGGGCGGGCGACGACGTGGCCCTCCGCGAGGCGTACGACCGGTACGGTCGCGCCGTGCTCCATCTGGCCACCTCCATGCTGGCCAACCGCAGCGACGCGGAGGACGTGACCCAGGCCACGTTCGTCGCCGCCTGGCTGGGTCGGGACACCTTCGACCCGGCGAAGGGATCGCTGATCGGCTGGCTGCTCGGCATCGGCCGGCGAAAGGTGATCGACCGGATGCGCGCCTCCGCCCGGGAGACCCGGGTGGTGGAGACGGTCCGTCAGCTGCCCGAGCCGGCGCCGACCGGCCCGGACCCGGATCGCGTGGTGGACCGGCTGGTGATCGCCGACGAGCTGGCCCGTCTCCCGGACGACCAGCGACGCATGCTGGAGTTGGCCTTCTACGACGACCTGACACACCAGCAGATAGCCGCGGTGACCGGAGTGCCGTTGGGCACCGTGAAGAGCCACATCCGGCGCGGTATGGCGAGCTTGAAACGCAGATGGGAGGTGGACGGTGCAGCACCTGGACCACGACCGGCTGGTCTTTCTGGCACTCGGTGAGAGCGAGGCGGACAACGCCGAGAGCACCCACCTCGGCACCTGCGCGCTCTGCCGTGCGGAGGTGGCGACCTTTCAGCAGGTGGCCGGGCTCGGCACCGAGACGCAGGGCCTGGCTGACCTACCCGACCCGCCGGAGCACATCTGGCAGGGCATCGCCGCCCAGGTCAGAGCGGCCGAGACCCAGCAGGCCCAGGCCGAGACCCGATGGCAGCAGGTCCCTGGGCAGGGCGTCGGCACCCTGACCGGGCAGACCAACGACACGCCGTTCGGACGGGCCACCGGCACGACGGCCACACCATCCGCCGGCACGACGGGCGAGCAGGCCACCGGCACGACGACCCGGCCGACGGTCACCCGGCTGGATTCGGCGCGCCGGTCCCGTCGGGGCTCTGGCTGGTCGCGCTGGGCGGCCACGGCGGTGACCGCGGCAGCCGCCGCGGCGGTCGGTGTGCTGGGCACGGTCTCCGTGCTGCGGCCGGACGACCCGGCACCCGCTCCGACGCAGGTGGTGGTGGCGAGCGCGCCACTGGCGGCGTACGGATCGACGCCACCGGCGGCCAAGGGTGACGCACGGGTTCTGCGGGACGGCCAACTGCATCTGCATGTGGCGAATCTCCCGCGCGTCCCTGGGTACTACGAGGTCTGGCTCATCAATCCGACGACGATGGAGATGTTCTCTGTGGGCACCCTGGGTGGCGGTTCGGACGCGCTGCTGCCCCTGCCCCCGAATGTCGACCTCACGAGCTATTCGGTGGTCGACGTCTCCGCCGAGCAGTACGACAACAACACCCGCCACTCCGGCGACAGCCTGCTGAGGGGCACCCTGACGGGCTGATCGGTGGGCCGGCTCAGCTCCCCGGCCCGCCGATCAGCTCCCACCGAAGAGAAGTGGCCGCCCCCATCGGGGGCGGCCACTTCTTCACGTGCTGGGTGTCACTTGCGCTTGCGGATCTCCTCAGCGGCCTGCGGGACGATCTTGAACAGGTCGCCCACCACGCCGAAGTCGGCCAGCTCGAAGATCGGCGCCTCGCCGTCCTTGTTGACCGCGACGATGGTCTTCGAGGTCTGCATGCCGGCCCGGTGCTGGATGGCACCGGAGATGCCGAGCGCGACGTAGAGCTGCGGGGAGACCGTCTTGCCGGTCTGGCCCACCTGGAACTGGTGCGGGTAGAAACCGGAGTCGACGGCCGCGCGGGACGCGCCGACGGCGCCACCGAGCAGGTCGGCCAGCTCCTCGACCAGCTTGAAGTTGTCGGCGTTGCCGACACCGCGACCGCCGGAGACGACCACGCCGGCCTCGGTCAGCTCGGGGCGGGAGCCCTTCTGCTCGGCGACCCGCTCGACGACCTTGGCCAGCTTGTCGGTGTCGGTGACCGACACGGTGAGCTGCTCGATCGCCGGGGTGGCGGCGGCCGGGCTCGGGGTGACCGAGTTGGGTCGCACGGTGACCAGCGGCAGGCCCTTGGTGACCTTGGCCTTGACGATGGTGGAGCCGGCGAAGGCTACCTGGGTCGCGGTGCCGTCGGCGTCCAGGCCGACCACGTCGGTCAGGATGCCGTTGTCCAGCTTGACGGCGAGGCGGGCGGCGATCTCCTTGCCCTCCTGGGCCGAGGCCAGCAGCACGGCTGCCGGCTGCACCCGCTTGACCAGTTCGGCCAGCACGGTGGCCTTGGGCGCCACCAGGTAGCCGTCGATCTCGTCACCCTCGGCGGCGTAGATCTTTTCCGCACCGTACTCGCCCAGCTTGCCGCTCAGCGCCTCGGCGGCGCCGGCGCCACCGAGCACCACCGCGCTCGGGGTGCCCAGCTCACGCGCGAGGGTGAGCATTTCCAGGGTGACCTTCTTGACGCCGAATTCCTTGGTGGCTTCGACGACGACGAGAACCTCAGACATGTCAGAACCCCCCTCTCACACGAACTTCTCGGTGGCGAGGAACTCGACCAGCTTGACGCCGCCCTCGCCCTCATCGGTGATCTTGGCGCCGCCGGAGCGCGGCGGGCGCTTGGTGTGCTCGACGACGGCACTGGTGGCGCCGTTGAAGCCCACCTCGGCGGGAGCGACACCGAGCTCGGCCAGCGAGAGCGTCTGCACCGGCTTCTTCTTCGCGGCCATGATGCCCTTGAAGGAGGGGTAGCGCGGCTCGTTGATCGTGTCCCAGACGGAGACCACGGCCGGGGTGGAGGCGGTGACGACCTCGTAGCCCTCCTCGGTCTGCCGCTCGACGGTCAGCGTCGCGCCGTCGACGGTGAGCTTGCGGGCGCCGGTGAGCGCCGCGACGCCCAGCCGCTCGGCGATCATGTGCGGCATGACCTGGACCCGACCGTCGGTGGACTCCGCGCCGCAGATGACCAGGTCCGCATTCAGCTGACCGAGGGCTGCGGCGAGCACCTTCGAGGTGGCGATGGCACAGGAGCCGTGCAGGGCGTCGTCCAGCACGTGGACGGCCTTGTCCGGGCCCATGGAGAGCGCCTTGCGGATCGACTCGGTCGCCCGGTCCGGACCCATGGTCAGGATGGTGACCTCGCCGCCGTGCGCCTCCTTGATCTTCAGCGCCTCCTCGATGGCGTACTCGTCCATCTCATTGATCACGTTGTTCGCCGAACCGCGGTCGACGGTGTTGTCGTCATTGCGCAGGTTGCGGTCCGCGCCCGAATCAGGCACCTGCTTGACGAGTACGACGATATTCATCGCGCTTCGACGACCCTCCTGTGTGGTGTTGCTATTTGCTCGCCCGGTCTGGGGCGCAGCGTCGCGCGTCGGTCGACGCCAGGTCAACCGGGGGCTGCTGTGCAGTTGCCCACGGCGCAATGTTACCTGCCAGTAGGTTGCGCTCCCGAGGCACCGAGAGTGACACAGCTCACCGACGCGCGTTCGTTCAGGTCGGCTCGGAGAGCGCCACCCGGATCTGGTCGATGGCCGCAGCCTCGGAGGCTGCGATCCCGTCGTGCGCCCGGGCCACCCGGTCCGCAGCGGTCAACACCACCGAGCGGTACGCCTCGACGTCCGCCGGTGACTTGTCGCGCAGGATCAGCACCGCCTGCCGCAACGCCGGCAGCACCACCGACTCGATCTCCAACTGTGAGTCCCGGGGAAGCCACGGCAGCGGACCGGTGGTCAGCGCCTCCTTGACCGCCCCGCTGGCGTCGGCGAGCGCGCCGGACGCCGCGATGCTCTCCCGGATCACCCCCAGCACCCCGGGATCGGCGTTGGAGACCAGGAAGACGGCGCCGAAGGCACCGGTCTTGATGGTCAACCGCTCCTCGTCCGTCAACCGCTGCTCCATGATCACGGAGTGTAGACGTACGGGGTGGTGGTGGTGACCGCGACGAGGCCGAGCCGCTGCAGGATCGGGCGGCTGTCCTCGGAACAGTCGACCTGCATCAGCGTCCGGTCCCGCTGGTCGGCCAGCCGGGCGCGGTAGGTGACCAGCGCCCGGTAGATGCCCTTGCGACGCCACTGCGGGAGGGTGGACCCACCCCAGAGGCTGGCGAAGCCGGTGTTCGCCGGGAAGCGCACCCAGCCGGCGCTCACCACCGTGTCGTCCGCCTCGGCCACCACCACGGTGATCGAGTGCGGGTCGGCGTCGATCTCCTTCGCCAGCCCCCAGACCAGGTGCGAGCGGTCCTCCTGCCAGACCTCCTCCTCCATGGCGGCGATCCGCTCCAGGTCGGCGCGGGAGGTCACCTCACGCAGGCGTACCCCCTCGGGGATGACCGGCAGCGCGGCGGCCAGCGGCGCGACCGGCCCGACCACGACGGTCTCCCGGTCCTCCGCGACGAAGCCGGCGGCGCGCAGACGGTCCGCCAGGTCCGCCGGTTCGTCGTGCTCGTTGAGCTTCCACTCCGCCGACTCGCCCCGCTCACGGCACAACCGCACCTGCCTGGCGATCAGCTCGTCCAGCGCGTCGCCGGTCAACCCGCCCAGATCGCGGTAGGTGATGAACCCACCGGCGTCGAGCCCGGTGATCCGGACCAGCGGCCCGTCCCGCTCCACCGTCACCCCGGCCGGAACCGGGTCGGGGATCTCCGGGCGGAGCTGGTTGTCGTAGGCGGTACGCAGCGTCAGGATGTCGAGATCAGTCACCGGCCCAGGCTAAGCGGGATGGGAAGCGGATAATCGGCTCCGTGTGGGAGGCGATCAGGCGATGGTTCGACCCGACGGAGCTGCGCTCGGTCGGTGAACCACCGGACTACCGGTTCTCCCTGGCCAACGAACGGACGTTCCTCGCCTGGCTGCGCACCGGGCTGGCGCTGGTCGGCGGCGGGTTGGCCACCGCGCAGTTCCTGCCGCCCCTGCCGATGAGCCACCTGCGGGAGGTGATCGCGGTAGCGCTGCTGCTGCTCGGCGGCGCGGTCGCGATCCGCGCCGTGGACCACTGGGCGCGTACCGAACGGGCCATCCGGCTCGGTGAGGAGTTGCCCGCGTCCCGGTTTCCCGCCATCCTCGCCCTCGCCGTCGGCGCCGGGGCGGTGCTGCTGGTGGTCGCCGTCCTGGCACGGGCGATCGGCGGGCCGTGAGCACCGGCCGCGACCCGGGGCTGCAAGCGGAGCGGACCCGGCTGGCCTGGCGGCGCACCCTGCTCACGGTGACCGTGGTCACCGCGCTGGCGGTCCGGCTGGCGTCGGCCGGAGGCCCGGTCGGGGCACTGGTCGCCGGCGTCACCGTCCTGCTGTGGGGCGCTCTGCTGGTGCTCTGCTGGCCCCGGGGCACCGGCACCGGTCCGGCCCGCACCGGCGGCCGGACACTGCCCCTGGTCGCGCTCGGCACCGTGGGGCTCGCACTACTGGGAGTGCTGCTGGTTCTTCGCGGACTAGGGTGACGCGATCCGGTGAGTCATCATGGGTGCATGGCCCGGCTTGGCGTACTCCTCTTCCTGGTGCAGATTGTCCTCGCCGTCTGCGCGCTGATCAGTTGTCTCTCCGCCGAGGAGGGCAAGATCCGTGCCCTTCCCCGGATCGCCTGGGTGCTGATCATCCTGTTCTTCCCGCTGGTCGGCTCGATCGCCTGGTTCATCGTCGGCCGGCAGCCCAGCTCCGGCGCCAGCAAGGGCTGGCCCGGTGGCACCTCGTCCCCCGAGCGGCAGCGCCCCCGGCCGGTCGCGCCGGACGACGACCCGGAGTTCCTGCGCTCCGTGCAGGACCGGGCCAAGCAGCAGGACCAGGAGCTCTTCCGCCGCTGGGAGGAGGACCTGCGCCGGCGCGAGGACGACCTGCGCCGACGCGACGGTGACCCGCCCCGCGAGGGTGACCGACCGGAGGTGTGAGCGCGCCGCCGCCGCCCCGGGCGGGGCGACGACGGCGGCGGGTGCGACTCAGGCCAGGTTCGACGACCGGGGGTACGCGTCGGTCGGGTCGGTGAGCACGTTCACCAGGTACGGCACTCCAGCGTCGAACGCCCGCTTCAGGGCCGGACCCAGGTCGGCCGCCTTGGCGACCGTCTCCCCTGCACCGCCGAGCGCGCTGACCACCGTGTCGTACCGCAGCTCCGGCTGGAGGTCGGCGGCCACGTCGTAGCCGTACATGGCCCGCATCGGGTGCTTCTCCAGCCCCCAGATGCCGTTGTTGCCGACGACGATCACCACCGGCAGCTTCTGACGGACCAGCGACTCGACATCCATCAGCGAGAAGCCGGCCGCGCCGTCGCCCATCAGCACGCAGATCTGCCGGTCCGGGTGACTGACCCGGGCACCCATCGCGTAGCCCATGCCGGTGCCCAGGCAGCCGTACGGGCCCGGGTCCAACCAGGTGCCGGGCTGGGCCGGCTCCAGGTAACGCCCGGCGTACGACACGAAGTCACCGCCGTCGCCGATGGTGATCGCGTCGGGGGCCAGCACCCGACGCAGTTCGCCGTAGATCCGGGCGGGGCGGATCGGGTCGGTCTCGGCGGCCATCTCCGCGGCGTCCCGCGCCTTCGCCGCGTCCTCGGCGACCCGCAGGTCGCCGATCCAGTCGGAGTGGTCGGTCCGGTCGCCGGCGTGGTCGGCCAGCGCGGAGAGAATCAGACGCAGGTCGCCGGCGGGGGCGACGGCCGGCTGCACGTGCGTCGCCCGCTGGCTCGGCGCGTCGACGATGTGCACCACCTTGGCCTCGCCGAAGTCACCGAAGCTGAGCCGGAAGTCCAGCGGGGTGCCCACCACCACGACCACGTCGGCGCCGGAGAGCGCGGCCCGTCGGGCCTTGGCGAACGCGAGCGGGTGCTCCGGCGGGAGTGAACCGCGCCCCATGCCGTTGGTGAAGACCGGCACCTGCAGTGCCTCGGCCGCCTCGCGCAGTGCGGCGACCGCGTCGCCCGCGTACACGTCGGAGCCGGCGATGATGACCGGTCGCTGCGCCGCGGCGATGAGCATCGCGGCGCGGCCGACCTCCTCCGGGTCGGGTACGACCGGGTCGACGCCCGTCACGGCGGGCATCTCGACCTCGGCGACCGAGAAGACCGTCTCCAGCGGAAAGTCGAGGAAGGCCGGGCCGCGGTGCGGGGTGAGCGCGGCGTGCAGCGCCGCACCCACCGCGCGCGGGATGTCGTCGGTGCTGAACACCGTCTCGGCGTGCTTGGTGACCGGGGCGACCAGCGGCAGGTGGTCCATCTCCTGGAGGCTGCCGGAGCCCCAGCGGAACGCGGGCGCGCGGCCACCGAGCACCAGCACCGGCGAGGCGTTGAAGAAGGCGCTGGTCATGCCGGAGATGCCGTTGGTGACACCGGGCCCGGCGGTGAGCACGGCGAGACCGGGCCGGCGCTGCAGCTTGGCCACCGCCTCGGCGGCGAAGACCGCGGACTGCTCGTGCCTGACGTCGTAGATCGGGAAGTCGGTCTTGTGCGCGGCGTCGTAGAGCGGGAAGACGTGCCCGCCGGAGAGTGTGAACATCTCCCGCACGCCTTGCGCGCGTAGTGCCGCGAGCGCCAACTCGCCGCCGTGACCCTCGATCCGCTCCGTCATCGCCGCTCCTTCTCGTCGCTCATGACCGAAGCCACACGCTACTGGCCGGTAGGCACAATGTGAACAATTCTCGGCTCGCCGTCGGGCTGGCGGCACGAGCCGCCAGCCCCCACCCGGTCAGCGGCCGGTGAAGTCCGGCTTGCGCTTCTCGACGAAGGCCGCCATGCCCTCACGCCGGTCGTCGGTCGCGAACAGCGCCGCGAAGAGCTGACTCTCCCAGGCCAGACCCGAGTTCAGGTCCATGTCCAGGCCGCCGTCGACCGCCAGCTTCGCCGCGCGCAGCGCCTGCACGGGACCCGTCAGGTACGGGGTGATCAGCGCGACGGCCGTGTCGTACACCTCGGCGGCCGGGGCGACCCGGTCGGCCAGACCGATCCGCAGTGCCTCCTGCGCGTCCACCATCCGGCCGGACATGATCAGGTCCTTGGCGCGGGCCGGGCCGACCAGGCGGGCCAGCCGCTGTGTGCCGCCGGCACCGGGGATGATGCCCAGCTTGATCTCCGGCTGGCCGAGCTTGGCGTCCTCGGCGACGACCCGCCAGTCGCAGGCCAACGCCAGCTCGCAGCCGCCACCGAGGGCGTACCCGGTGATCGCCGCGACCACCGGCTTGGGGATCCGGGCGATCGCACCGAGCGCACTGGACAGATTCGCCGCACGGTCGGCCATGTCGACATAGGACATCTCGGCCATCTGCTTGATGTCCGCGCCGGCGGCGAAGACCTTCTCCCCGCCGTACACAATGACGGCGCGGACCTCAGGATCGGCGGTGGCCGCCGCGGCGGCGGCGCGCAACTCCTCCTGCACCTGGGTGTTGAGCGCGTTCATCGGCGGCCGCTCCAGCCGGATCGTGCCGATGCCGTCCTTGGTCTCCAGCCGAACGAACTCGCCCACGCTGCCCTCACTTCCTCGTCGAAGTCGCGTGCCAACCTTACGACCCGGCTCGTTTGGGTAAGTAGTGTGGTGTCAGCCCCGTGGGCGGGAGTCCAGCCATGACGACGTACTACGACGACAGGTCGGTGCAGGTCACCTCCACCACCGTCCGCGTCGACGGCCGCGCCTACGCGCTCGCCGACATCACCATGATCTGGCACCGCCGGGGCACCCGCTCGTGGCGCGTGCTCGTCGGGCGGGGCGCGATCGGTGCCGCACTCGCCGGTCCGCTGGTCGCGGCGGTGCTCGGCATCGGCGTGGCCGTCTGGCTGCACCGCTCACCGACAGTGACGATCGCGATCGTCGGCGCGTCGGTGCTGGTCGGGTTGGCCGTCGGGCCGGTCGCCGACTTTCTCTTCGAACACCTGGACCGCTCGTACTCCCGGGGCAGCCGCCAACTGGAGATCTGGGCCCGCTGGCGCGGTCAGCCGGTGCGGCTGCTGCGCACCGGCGACGCGCTGCGCTTCGGGCAGATCTATCGGGCGGTGCAGCGCGCGGTCGAGCACAGCCAACCGGCGCGCCCCGTCACCCGCCGCTAGCCACCCCTAATTCCGTTCACGTCCCGCCCGGCCAGCCCGATCGCCGCCGGCGGGACCAGCGGCGCGAACCCGCGCTCCCGCGCTCCCGCGGTCGCCTGCGTCAGCCTGGTCGCTGCGAGGGCAGCGGTATACCGGCGGACCCTTTGGAGCTGATGTCGCAGACGAATCGGTCCCCCACGAGGCCCCGGAGCGGCAGTGCGGCTATCCAGCGATCGGAAGATCCGGCGCGCGCGACGAGGCGCGATGTCCCAAACGATTCAGGTCCATAGGAACACCGAAGCATCACTCCAGACCCCTCGATTCGACCCCCGTCGAGCTCTCGGGGACGAGGTCGAGCCGGGGCGGTCCGAGGGAGGCGAAGTTGCCGGCCGGTGGTTAGGCTTAGTGATGACCCTCTATTACCGGGACGACGCGGTGCAGGTGACCTCCGAGTCGATCCGGGCGGGTGGTCACGTGATCGCCCTGTCCGACGTGACGTTCGTGTGGCACGCGCGCGGGCAGAAGACCCTCGCCGTACGCGGCCGGGTGCTGGGTCGCGGTGTCCTCGTCCTGCTGCTCTCGCTGCCGCCGCTGATCGCCGTGGTCTGCGTGCTGTCACTGGCCTGGTCCGCACAGGACCGGGGCAACTGGAAGCTGGCGCTGATCATCCTCGCGGCCTGCGCGGTGGGGGCCCTGGTGTCGCTGCCGTTCCTGGAAATCCCGTTGGGTTGGCTGGACCGCTCCTACGAGCGCGGCAGCCATGTGCACGAGTTGTGGGTGCAGCACCACGGTCGGGAGGATCTGCTGGTGCGCACACCGGACGCGCTACGGTTCGGGCAGATCTACCGGGCCGTGCAGCGCGCCGTCGAACAGCAGGGGGACCACTGATGAGCAACCGCCGCGAGGCCGCCGCGCTGGCCGGGCTGCTCGCCGTGGCCGGCGTTACCCACCTGGTGCGCCCCGGTTTCTACGACCCGATCGTGCCGGGCGCGCTGCCCGGCCCGGCCCGATTCTGGACGTACGCCAGCGGGGTCGCCGAGCTGGCGGTGGCGGCGGCGGTGGCCAACCCGACCACCCGACGGGCCGGCGGTCGGGCCGCAGCCGCCCTCTTCGTGGCGGTGCTGCCCGCCAACGTGAAGATGGCGGTGGACTGGCGGCACCGCCGCCCGACGAAGCGGGCCATCGCGTACGGCCGGGTGCCGATGCAGGCGCCGCTGATCTGGTGGGCTCTGCGCGTCGCCCGCGCCGGCCGGTAGGCCCCGGGCCGGTGAGCTCACGTGCAGGCCGGTCAGCTCAGCGGCAGGGTGGTGGCGATCGGCCATCCCACCAGGGCGGCGCCCAACACGGCCGGCAGCCAGCGCGGGCCGGCGTACCGGCGCAGCACTGTCGCCCAGGCTGCCTGCCAGCCGAGCAGCAGCGCGAACAGCGGCACCACAAGCACGACGAAGCCGGGTGCCAGACCGACCATCGTCGATGCGGTCAGCACGACCACGGTGACTGCGACGACCAGCAGGTGTCGCCCCGTCCGCCCGGCGGCGACCAGTTCGACGCCCAGCAGGAACAGCAGGCAGGCGCCCGCGACCAGCGGGAGCAGCCACCAGCGGGCGCCGACCGGCAGCGCCGAGGTCAGACCCAGGTGGATCGGCAGGGCGACGGCGAGGACGGCGTACCCGGTCAACGCCAGCGTCGCGACGGCGGTCCGTGCCGTTGCCCGTCGGGACGCCGACACGGGCGTGCCGGGCGGTGGTTGAAATACGCCGAACCAGCCCGGCAGCCAGCGCTGACCCGCGACCAGCAGAACGCCGGTGACCAGCAGGAAGCCGGCGACGTGACCGCCGACCGCCAGCGGTAGCCGGGCCGTCGGCAGCACCGCGGCGACGGCCGCGCCGACGACGGCCGTCAGCACCGCCAACCCGAACAGCAGCAGCAAACCACCGAACGGCACCCGATCCCCCGACAGCGCCGGACTGTCGGTCTGCGCCGGGGCGTCGGGTTCCCGGCCGGAGGGTGGGTCGGTCGGTCGGCGGCCCGTCGCCCTGCGCGGCAGGAGCAGGGCCGCCAGCGGGACCACGCCGATGCCGAAGGCGAACACCAGCAACGCCGCCCCGGCGAGCCGGGCGATCGGCCGCGGCCGGGCGGTGCCCTCACCGCCGGGCAGCCAGTCGGCGATCTCCCGGTGGGTACGCGCGGCGAACAACACGGAGATGTGCTCCACGCCGGGCACCACGACCGCTGACCGCCGGCCCGTTGACGCGCCACGTCGGGCAGCGTCGTCGGCCGCCCTGCGGAAGGCGGGAAACTCCGCGCCTCCCACGATCAGCAGCAACTCCGTCGGCCGGCCCGGGGGCAGCTCGCCCGCCTCGGGCAGCGAGATCGCCACGGTCCGGGCGATCTCCGGATGCCCGGTGGCGTACCGGGTGACGGCGCCAGCGCCCATCGAGTGCCCCACCAGGACGATTCCGTCCGCGTCGACGTCCGGCCGGGAACGTAGGTAGCCGACGGCGGCGTCCAGGTCTGCGTCGAGCGTGGCGGCGGACGTGTTCGAGCCCGCGCCGGGCAGCCGAGCCGGGTTGGCACCGTGTCCGGCGAAGTCGAACAGCAGCGCGACCGCTCCGCGCCGGGCGACGGTGTCGGCGATCGGGCGCATCAGCTGGGCCGAGCCGGCGAAGCCGTGCGCGATCACCACACCGGGTCGGCGGACGCCGGGCGTCGGCGGACCGGCGCGTACCTCGGTCATCGGCACCCCGCCGACGGTGACCTGCCGGGCCGTGAGGCCGGCGTCCGCCCGGACCAGCACCAGCGTGCCCAGCCCGGCGGCGACCGCCGCCAACACGGCGAACAGGACGGCGGTGCGGGTGCGGGGTGGGCGGTGCGGCGAGGGTGCCGACATGCCGGCACCCTACCGCCGCGCGCCCCTCCCGAGCGCCCGCCGACCGAGGCCGTCGGGCGGTTGTGGTGCGGCCGACGCACACTTGATCCCATGGCGATTCCCCTCCCCACCCCGACCGCCGTGGTCGGCCTGACCCGATCCGCTCTCGACCAGGCACTCGGCTCGGCCGCCTCGTTCGCCGCCGTGCCCGCCCGCGCGTTCGCGGTGCTGGACGGGGTGGAGGCGCTGCTGGCCCGGATCAACGGCGTGGTCGACCGCATCGAGACGACCCTGGACCGGACCGATCAGGTGCTCACCGACGCCGAGGAGGCGGTCCGTGAGGTGGCCGTCATCAGCGCCGCCGCGACCACCGCCATCGACACCGCCACCGAGGTGGCCACTGCCGCCGCCGTGGTGGTCGCCGACGCCGACCGCGTCGCCCGGACCGCCGCCACGGTGGTCGCCAAGGCCGAGGGCGTGGCCGGCCGGGCCGCCGTCACCGTGGGCACCGCGACGGAGGCCGCCGCCACGGCGGCCGAGCTGCTGGCGGCGTACGAGCCGGCGCTGCGCCGGGCCGCGCCGATGGCGGCGAGGTTCGTCGAGGAGCTGAGCCACGAGGAGATCAGCGCGGCGATCCACCTGATCGACGAGCTGCCCAAACTCAAGCAACACCTGACGGCCGACATCCTGCCGATCCTGGCCACACTGGACCGGGTCGGGCCCGACCTGCACGACCTGCTCGACGTGACCCGCGACCTCAAGCTCGCCGTGGCCGGCATCCCCGGGCTGGGCATGCTGCGCCGACGCGGCGAGAAGCTCGCCGACGAGCCCGTCGGCTGAGCCCTCCCCCGCGTGCGTGCGGGGATCAGCAGTCGCAGGTGATCGTCGCGGTCGGCGCGGTCAGGTCGTCGACCGGGCGCCGGGTCAACCCGGTCTCCGTCACCACCGGCAGCCCCTCGCGTACCCAGTACTCGAACCCGCCGAGCATCTCCTTGACCGGGTAGCCGAGCAGGGCGAACTCCAGCGCCGCGCGGGTCGCGCCGTTGCAGCCCGGCCCCCAGCAGTAGGTGACCACCGCCGAGCCGGACGGGATCAGCTCCGCCGCGCGGGTCGCGATCTCGGCGGTGGGCAGGTGCACCGCGCCTGGCAGGTGCCCCTGCGTCCACGCGGCCACGCCCCGGGAGTCGACGACCACCAGAGCTGGCGTACGCGCAGACAGGTCGGCGTGCACGTCGCTGACGTCGGTCTCGACGCTGAGGCGGGCGCGGAAGTGGGCGACGGCGCGGGCCGGATCGGCCGGCGGAATGGCGAAGGTGAAGGTCATGCACTGATCCTCGCCAGTCCGCGTGGCCGCGGCGAGTGGCGGAGATGACGTCCTGCGCTAACATCCCGCCATGCCGATGCGGCCCACCACGACCACCGGCCCGCGCCTGCTGCCGACACCCCGACGGCCGGCAGCCGCGCACCGCGTGGCAGTGCTCGCGTACCCGGGAATGTCGGTGTTCGAGACCGGCATCGTCACCGAGGTGTTCGGGCTGCCCCGACCCGAGTTCGACGTCGACTGGTACGACCTGGTGGTCTGCGCCGAGCGGCCGGGGCTGGTGCCGGTGGTCGGCGGGGCGAGCTTGCACACCCCGTACGGCCTGGCCGAGCTGGCGGAGGCGCGGACGGTGATCGTGCCCGGCGTGCCGGACGTGACCGGTGACCCGTCACCCGAGCTGGTGACCGCGCTGCGCCGGGCGCACCGACGCGGGGCGCGCATCATGTCGATCTGCTCGGGCGCGTTCGCGCTGGCCGGCGCCGGGCTGCTCGACGGCCGGCGGGCCACCACCCACTGGCAGTACGCCGAGCTGCTGGCGCGGCGCTACCCACTCATCGAGGTGGACCCGGACGTGCTCTACCTCGACGACGGCGACCTGCTCACCAGCGCCGGCAGCGCCGCCGGGCTGGACCTCTGCGTCCACGTGGTCCGGCGCGACCACGGCGCGGCGATCGCCAACGCGGTCGCCCGGCGGCTGGTGATCCCGCCACACCGCGACGGCGGGCAGGCCCAGTTCGTCGAGGTGCCGGTGCCCACCGACCCGGACGACGACCGGATCGCCGGCAGCATCGACTGGGCACTCGCCCATCTCGCCGAGCCGCTGAGCGTGGCGCAGCTGGCCGGGCAGGCGCACATGTCGCCCCGCACCTACCTGCGGCACTTCGCCCGGGCCACCGGGACCAGCCCGATCCGCTGGCTGATCGACCAGCGGGTCCGCGCCAGCCTCACCCTGCTGGAGGAGACGGACGCCCCGGTCGAGCAGGTCTCCCGCTCGGTGGGTTTCGACACTCCGGTCACCTACCGGCACCACTTCGGTCGGCTCATGCTGACCTCGCCGTCGGCGTACCGCAGGGCCTTCCGGACGGGCGCGGGCCGGCCGGCGTGACGCGGGTGGATCAGACCGGCGCGTACAGCTCGTCGATCTCGGCGCGTTGCGGGAGCGCCACCGACGCACCGAGCTTGCGTACGCAGGCAGCGCCGGCCGCCGACGCCCAGCGCACCGCGTCGACCAGGTCACGTCCCTCGCCCCAGCCGACGGCCAGCGCGGCGGTGAACGCGTCACCGGCGGCGGTGGAGTCGACCACGTCGACGCGTACCGCTGGCACGTGCACCTCGGCGCCGTCGCGGTCGACGTACCAGGCGCCCTCGCCGCCGAGAGTGAGCACGGCCCGGGGGGCCAGGTCGAGCAGCGCCCGGGGCTCCTCCCGACCTCGGCCGGCAAGTGCCTGCGCCTCGCCCTCGTTGACGACCAGCAGGTCCACCGATGCGAGCAGCTCGGGTGGGAGGTCCCGCGCCGGGGCGGCGTTGAGGATGACCCGGGTGCCGGCGGCGCGGGCGGCCACCGCCGCGGCCGTCACGGTCTGCACCGGGATCTCCAGTTGGGCGACCAGGACGTCCGCGGCGCTCACCGTGGCCAACTCCTCCTCGGTGAGGCCGACCAGCGCGTCGTTGGCGCCGGGGGTCACCATGATGGCGTTCTCCCCCTGCGCGTTGACCATGACCAGCGCCACCCCGGAGGTGCCGTAGACCACGCGCAGCTGGCTGGTGTCCACCCCGGCGGCGGTGATGCGGGCCCGGAGGGTGACACCGAAGGCGTCCGAGCCGATCGCGCCGAGGAAGGCGCAGGACGCTCCGGCCCTGACCGCGGCGACGGCCTGGTTGGCGCCCTTACCGCCGGGCACCATCACGAAGTCGGTGCCGAGCATGGTCTCGCCCGGTCGCGGCAGCGCTGGTGCCATCGCGACCAGGTCCATGTTGGCGCTGCCCACCACGGCAACCCGGGTCTGCGGCACTGTCGTCTCCGCCCTGGCCGACGCTCAGGCGGCCCGGGCGGTGTAGCGGTCGCCCCGGCGCTCGACCACCAGCGGCAGGCCGAAGGTCTTGGAGAGGTTGTCGCCGGTCAGCGTCTCGGCGAGCAGGCCCTGGGCGACCACGCCACCCTCGCGCAGCAGCAGCGCGTGGGTGAACCCCGGCGGGATCTCCTCGACGTGGTGGGTGACCAGCACCATCGCCGGGGCGTCCGGGTCGTACGCCAGCTCGGCCAGTCGGGCGACCAGGTCCTCCCGACCACCCAGGTCGAGGCCGGCGGCCGGCTCGTCGAGCAGCAGCAGCTCCGGGTCGGGCATCAGGGCACGGGCGATCTGCACCCGCTTGCGTTCACCCTCGGAGAGGGTGCCGTAACGGCGTTCGGCGAGGCCACCGACGCCGAGTTGGCTGAGCAGGGCCAGCGCCCGCGCCACGTCCCCGCGCTCGTAGCTTTCGCGCCAGCGGCCGACCACCGACCAGGCGGCGGTCACCACCACGTCGCTGACCTGCTCGTCGGCGGGCAGTCGCTCGGCCAGCGCGGCGGTGGTCAGGCCGATGCGGGTGCGCAGCTCGTTGACGTCGGTGCGGCCGATTCGCTCGCCGAGCACGTGCGCCACACCGGTGGTGGGGTGCAGCCGGCCGGCGGCGAGGTTGAGCAGTGTGGTCTTGCCGGCGCCGTTGGAGCCGAGCACGACCCAACGCTCGTCCAGCTCGACCCGCCAGGTCAGGTCCTGGAGGAGGGCGGTGCCAGAGCGGCGTACACCGACGCCGTCGAGGCTGACCACCAGATCCGGGTCCACAGGAGCGGCGGCAGGCGCGGCGCCGGCAGCGCCGGGGATCAGGTCAGTCACCGCTCCATCCAACCACGCAGCGTCGGGGCGCCCCCCATGGGCGGCGCCTCGGCAATAGGGTGAAGCGCCGTGTCGTTGATCACCAAGTCCGGAGGACGGTCCATGCCCCGAGGTACGGAGCCGCGCGGATGAGCGCGGTCATCGAGATCGAGGGTCTGCGCAAGACCTTCCACAGCATGCGCAACGGCCGGCGGGTGGCGGTGGACGGGTTCGACCTGCTGGTGGAGGCGGGCCAGGTTCACGGCTTCCTCGGCCCCAACGGCTCCGGCAAGACCACCACTCTGCGTGCCCTGCTCGGGCTGGTACGCGCCGACAGCGGCCGGATGAGCGTGCTGGGCGAGCCGTCGCCGGAGCTGCTGCCCCGGGTGGCGGGCCAGGTGGGTGCCATCGTGGAGAGCCCGCAGTTCTTCGGCAACTTCACCGGGTACCGCACCCTGCGGTTGTTGGCCCGCGCCGGCGACGTACCGGTCTCGCGGGTGGACGAGGCGCTGGAGCTGGTGGGCCTGCGCGATCGGGGTGACGAGCGGGTGAAGGGCTACTCGCTGGGCATGAAGCAGCGTCTCGCGGTGGCGTCCGCGCTGCTGAAGGACCCGCGGTTGCTCATCCTGGACGAGCCGGCGAACGGGTTGGACCCGGCGGGCATCCGGGAGATGCGGGACCTGATGCGGTCGCTGGCGGCGAGCGGGGTGACAGTGCTGGTGTCCAGTCACATCCTGGGTGAGATCCAGCTGATCTGCGACCACGTCACGATCATTTCGCAGGGACGTCGGGTGGCGACCGGCCGGGTGGACGAGGTGCTGGCGGGCTACGACCGGCACGAGTTCCTGGTGCGGGTGGCCGACCCGGAGCGCGCCGCTGAGCTGCTGCACGCGGCCGAGCTGACGGCGGTCGTCGACGGTGAGGCACTGGTGGTGAGTGGGACGAGCGACCCGACGGTGATCAGCCGGGTGCTCGGCGAGCAGGGGCTGTGGGTCGGCGAGCTGACGCCGATGCGGCCTGATCTGGAGAGCGTCTTCCTTGAGCTGACGGGTGCGCACCCGTCGGTGCCCCGGCAGGTCGACGACTCGGCGCTGCCGTACGCCGGTCAGGGCGATGCGGTGATCGATCTCGATCGGGGAGTGGACGCGTGAACCTGGTTCGTGCCGAATTGGAGCGACTGGCCGCCCGTCGCTTCGTGCAACTCATGGTCGTCCTGCTGGCGTTTGCGTTCGCGGTGACGGCGGCGACCACGCTTGCGGGTTCCCACAAGCCGAGTGCGAGCGAGCTGAACTCGGCGCGCGCGCAGGCCACCGAGGCCCGGCAGAGCATGGAGACCGCGTACCAGGAGTGCCTGGCCCGCCAGGGCGGCTCGCTGCCGACGGAGGACAGCGGGTTGTACCTCCCCGCCGACTGCTCGGAGATCGACCCGATCCGGCAGTCCCGGCTGCCGATCGCCGCCGACTTCCTGCCGGGGGTGTTCAGCTTCGCCCAGCAGGCGCGGCCGCTGGTCTTCTTCCTCATCGCGTTCCTGGTGCTGTTCGGGTTCCTGGTCGGTGCCTCCTACATCGGTGCTGACCTGAACTCCGGCGGTGTGGTGAACCTGCTGCTCTGGCGACCACGCCGGTTGACGGTGCTCGGGGCCAAGTTGGGCACCCTGCTCGGCACGGTGCTGGTCCTGGCCCTGTTGGCGTCGGTGGCCTACCTCGCCACGTTCTGGGTGATCGGGCAGACCGCCGGGCTGCCCAGCCAGTTGAGCGGTGAGTTCTGGCGCGAGCTCGGTGCGCTGCACGGACGTGGTCTGGTGCTGGTGCTGCTGACCACCGCGGCGGGCTTCGCGATCGCCACGCTGGGTCGGCACACCTCGGCGGCTCTCGGCGCGCTCGCCGCGTATGTGGTGGTCTGGGAGTTGGGCGCCCGGCTGGTCCTGGAGATCATCGACGCCCCGCAGTCGGACCTGTTCATGCTCTCCAGCTACATCGGCGCGTGGCTGAACGGCGAGGCGCGTTTCTACGACCCACGGATCTGCACGGGCAACAGCGTTGGCACCTGCGAGGGGTTCTACACGCTGACCTGGTTGCCGTCGCTGTTGGTGCTGCTCGCCATCACCGGCGGAGTGACCGCGGCGGCGTTCGCCGTGTTCCGCCGACGCGACCTGATCTGAGTTTGCAGCGGGCCGCCCGTCCACGCACGGGCGGCCCGGTGAAAACCAGGGCGTCGACGGCAAGGGCTTGCAGCAGGCCGACCGGCGGTGAAATATTTCTTCACGTGACCGCCGCAGCGGGCTCAGCCGACGGTGGAGCCGAACACCTCGTCGCGCACGGCGTCCAGCGCGGTGCGCAGCGCGCCGCGCAGGATCGGCTCCTCGGTCAGCCCGGTCGGCACCACCCGAGGTTGCACCAGGGTGATCGCCGCGACCTCGTGCTGCACCCGGTCGGCGAGCGCGGCGCCGCCGGCCTGACCCACCTCACCGGCGAGGACGACCAGCGGCGGGTCGAGCACCACGCAGGTGCTGGCCACACCGAGCGCGAGCCGGCGGGCCAACTCGTCGAGCATCGGGCCGCCGTCGGCGCCGGCCGCGACGGCCGCGCGGACCGCCTCGGCGGCGTCGGCGTCCGGGTACCCGTGCTCACGGGCCACCGCGCGCACCGAGTCCGCGCCGACCAACTGCTGGAAGGCCGGCTTGGCCCGACGGGAGACGTCGCGCGGAATGGGCGCGCCGGGCACCGGCAGGTAGCCGATCTCACCGGCCGCACCGCTGCTGCCGTGGTGCAGCCGGCCGCCCAGCATGATCGCCAGGCCGACACCGGCGCCCACCCAGACCAGCACGAAATCCGCCAGCCCCTGCGCGGCGCCGGACTGCGCCTCGGCCACCGCGGCCAGGTTGACGTCGTTCTCGAAGACCACCGGAGTGTCCAGGTCGTCGCGCAGCGCGGCGAGCAGGCCGCTGTGCCAGCGCGGCAGGTTGAAGGCGAAGGTGATGTCGCCGGTGCCGGGATCGACCAGGCCCGGCGTGCCGAGCACGATCCGCCGTACGCTGCTCAGCTGCGCCTGGGCGCTGCTGGCGGCCTGCACCACGGCGTTGTGCACGACGCCCACCGGGTCGTCGGTGTCCCTGGTCGACTGCTCCACCCGCCCGATGACCGCGCCGGTGATGTCGGCGCAGGCGGCAACCACCCGATCCGGTCCGACGTCGACGCCGACCACGTGCGCGCTGCTCGGACGGACGGCGTAGAGCTGGGCGTTCGGCCCCCGCCCGCCGGCCTGCTCGCCGACCCGGGCGACGAGGCCGCGTTCCTCCAGCCGCTCGACCAGCTGGGAGGCGGTGACCTTCGACAGCCCGGTCAGCTCGCCGAGCCGGGCCCGGGTCAGCGGACCGCGTTCGAGGAGCAGCTCCAGCGCGGCACGGTCGTTGAGCGCCCGCAACAGGCGGGGGGTGCCGGGTAGCCGGGTCGCACTCATGACACGTCCTCTAGTTTTAGTAAACTTTGCTAACTGTAAACCGACCTGCGAACGGGTAGCCGTAGCGTAACGGCCACCCGAAGGTGGGGCGCTCGGCCGACTCGGCAGGGCGAACACCCCCACCGGTACGACGTTCCGTACCCGCCGGGGCATCGAAGGGGGAGATCACGTGGGGCTGGATCCAGGACTGCGCCGGCTGGCGCTCGGCACGCTGCTGGCCGCGTATCCGGGGCCCGTCCCGCCGGACTGGGCGGTCGACCTGCTGGCCGACGGGCTGGCCGGGCACACCCTGTTCGGCACCAACGTGCACGACCCCGCGCAGGTGGCGGCGAGCACCGCCGCGCTGCGCGCCGGCCGGCCGGACGCGCTGATCGCCATCGACGAGGAGGGCGGCGACGTGACTCGGCTGGCACACGCCACCGGCAGCCCGTACCCCGGCAACGCCGCCCTCGGCGCGATCGGCGACGTGGCGCTCACCCGACGGGTCTACCAGTCGATCGGCGCCGAGCTGGCCGCGCTCGGCATCACTGTCAACCTCGCCCCGACGGTGGACGTCAACACCGCCGACGACAACCCGGTGATCGGCACCCGGTCCTTCGGGGCGGACCCGGTGCGGGTGGCCGCCCACTCGGCCGCCGCCGTGACCGGGTTGCAGGCCGCCGGCGTCGCCGCCTGCGCCAAGCACTTCCCCGGGCACGGTGCCACAGTCACCGACTCCCACCACGAGCTGCCCACCGTGGACGCCCCGATGGCCTTGCTGCGGCAGCGGGACCTGCCGCCGTTCGCGGCGGTCGTCGCCGCCGGGGCCCGCGCCGTGATGACCGCGCACATCCGGGTGCCCGCACTGACCGGCACCGACCCGGCCACCTTCAGCCGGGCCGTCCTGGTCGACCTGCTCCGCGCCGAGTACGGCTTCACCGGCACCGTCATCACCGACGCCCTGGAGATGAAGGGCGCCGCGGTGGCTGCCGGCGGCGTCGGGCCGGCCGCGGTCCGGGCCCTGGCCGCCGGCGCCGACCTGCTCTGCATCGGCGCGAAGGTCGACGCCCAGCTCGTCGAGCGGGTCGCCGCCGAGATCGTCGACGCCCTCACCGACGGCCGGTTGGCGACCGCACGGGTCGAGGAGGCAGCCGGCCGGGCCGCCGACCTCGCCGCCTGGACCCGGGCCGCCGTCGGGTCGACGGCCGCCAGCGACACCGAGCTGGGGTACGCGGCAGCACGCCGCGCGGTCCGGGTGGACGGCGTGCTCAACGGCCTGGACCGAGCACTGGTGGTGCAACTGCACACCGAGTCGACGATCGCCGAGGGTCGGGTGCCGTGGGGTCTCGGTCCACACCTGAGCGGGGTGCAGGAACTGCGGGTGATCGCCACCGAGACCGACCCGTCGAGACTGGGCGAGCTTGCCGGGGACCGGCCAATCGTGCTGGTCGGGCGGCACCTGCACCGGCTGCCCGGCGGTCCCGAGCTGATCGCCGGCCTGGCCGCCCAGCATCCGGTGACCGTGGTGGAGATGGGGTGGCCGGCACAGTGGCGCCCGCAGGGCGTACGCGCGTTCGTCACCACGTACGGCGCGAGCCACGCCAACGGTCGGGCGGCGGCCGAGGCGCTCGGTCTGACCGGCTAGGCCACGGCGTCTTCCGGCCGGGCTCCAGGCCCGGCCGGGTCGGCGCGCCGCAGCGTCCGCCTCGGTGTCCACAGTCACTGGTCGCCTCTTCTTGAACATGTTCAATATGCGCCCTAGGCTGACGATGCTGGTAGTTGAACACGTTCAAGAAGGGCGTCCACATGGACATCAAGGTCTGGATGTACGTGATCTACCTCGCGGTCAGCGTCGGCCTGACCATCTGGGTGGCTCGAGCACTGTCCCGCAACGGGCAGGTCTTCCTGGAGGAGGTGTTCGCCGAGGAACGTCTCGCCCGAGCGGTCAACAGTCTCCTGGTGGTCGGCTTCTATCTGCTCAACCTCGGCTACGTCACGGTGGCGATGAAGCACCCCGACCCGGTGGAATCGACCAGCCAGGCCATGGAGGAGTTGTCTCTCAAGATCGGCTTGGTGCTGCTGGTGCTCGGCGCGCTGCACTTCTTCAACGTCTTCGCACTCGGCCGCTACCGCCGGAACCGACTCCGCCAGCTCGCCACCCACCCCCCGCTGGCCCCGATCGGTCGACTCCCCATGCCGCCCACCCCACCCGGGGCGCAGCTGGTCGGCGCGTACCCGGCGGGACCCCACCCGACCGGCGCGTACCCGGCAGGACCCCAGCCAACCGGTCCGCGGCCGGCCGGACCGCAGCCGGGCACCGGACCGACGAGCAACCCGCCGACCCGATGACCATGCCCCCGGCCGATGGCGTCGGCCGGTTCCCGGACCCCACCGCTCACGTCGGCGGTGGGATGCGGGGGCTCACCGTCCTGTTCGATGCGGCCTGCCCGCTCTGCCGGGCCGCCCGCCGCTGGTTGTCGTCCCGCGCCCAACTCGTACCCCTGGAGTTCGTGCCGGCCGGGTCCGCCGAGGCCCGGCGGCGCTTCCCCGGCCTGGACCACGACGCGACGCTGCGCGACCTCACCGTGATCGCCGACACCGGCGAGGTGTACGCGGGCGACGGTGCCTGGTTCGCCTGCCTCTGGGCACTGGCCGACCATCGGCCCATGGCCGAGCGGCTGGCCCGGCCGGCCCTGCTGCCCCTCGCCCGGCAGACGGTGGCCGCCGCCTCGGCGATCCGGGAACGGCTCCGCGACCCGTCGGCCGAGCCGATCGACGAAACGGCGGGATACGGTGGCCCCGATGACCGAGCAGCCTGCGCAGACCACCACTGCGGGTGACCCTGCCACCGCCCGAGGCGAGCAGACCCGGCAGCTGATCCGGGACACCGCGATGCGGCTGTTCCGCGAACGCGGCTACGCCCAGACCACCATGCGGGCGATCGCGCAGGAGGCCGGCGTGGCGGTCGGCAACGCCTACTACTACTTCGGTTCCAAGGACCACCTGATCCAGGAGTTCTACGCCCAGTCCCAGATCGAGCACCGGGCCGCCGCGCAGCCCGTGCTCGACCGGGAGGAGGCGTTCGGTCCGCGGCTCGCCGGAGTGCTGCACGCGGGGATCGACGTGTTGACGCCCTCGCACCAGTTCGCGGCGACCTTCTTCAAGACGGCGGCGGAGCCCACCTCCCCGTTGAGCCCCTTCTCGGCGGAGTCCTCCGGCCCCCGAGAGGCGGCCATCGACCTCTTCGGCGAGGTGTTGACGGGCTCGACGGCCAAGGTCGACGCCGAGCTGCGCCCACAGCTGCCCGAGCTGCTCTGGCTCGCGTACATGGGCGTGATCCTCTACTGGGTGCACGACCGATCGCCGGGCCAGACCAAGACCCGCCAGCTGATCGACGGAGCCGTACCACTGGTCGACCGGCTCGTGGCGCTGTCCCGGCTCCGGGTCCTGCGGCCGGTTACCCGACAGGTGCTCGAGCTGATTCGCACGCTCCGTCACTGAGCCGGCCGGCACCGCTCGACCGCGAAGAAGCAGGTCAAGTCCGCTTTTCGACACTCCGAACCGACAGCTCGCCCCTTGCCGAGCGCCTGATCGATACGTAGCGTGATCGGCATGTCCCGGCCCGTGCAGAGCACGACCGGCACACCCGGAACCGGGGCCTGGGGGGAGGTTGCGGACCGTGGATCCGGCCCGGGGTCCACGGTCCGCGCCCGTTGTGAGCTCAGCGCGGATAGACCCCGTACGCGCGCCAGCCCCGGTCCGGGAAACCGGCCGCGTCAGCGACCCGGGCGGAGGCCTGATTGTCCCGCTCGTGCAGGTACGTCGGCACCGCCCCCTCGTCGAGGACCCGCCGCGCCGCCTGCGCCACGAGTCGGCGGGCGAGGCCGCGACCCCGGGCAGCAGGCGCGGTGCCGATGGCCAACTCGTGCCCGTACGCGTCATGCCGTTTGATCCCGGCACCGGCCAGGTAGCTGCCGTCCGGGTCACGGACCACCAGCACCTGCCGGTCGAAGAGCCGCAGCCAGGGCGGCAACCCGGGAGCCGTCGGCTCGGTCCACTCCCCCACGTCGGGAAGCGGCGCGGGGGCCACGCTCCACCGGAAGGGGCCGTCGTGCACGCACCAGTCGGGCAGCCCGACGGCCTCCGGCAGCGCGGCGAGCAGCCGATCCGGTGTACGCCGGACCAGCGAGCGGATCGCCGCCACCCGATCCGGTGCCACGGAGAGCACTGCGCTCCGCCCGGTGTCCACGGCGAGCGCGGGGCGCAGTCGGCCGTCCCAGGCCGGCCTGGCCCGCCGATGCGAGGCGACCACGTGCAGCCCCGGCCCGGCCGGCCACTGGCCGAGCCAGGTGGCCAGGTGCAGCTGGAGCCGCCGGTCGAGCATGCAGACCTCCCCCGTCACCCCGGCCGTCGTGGATCACCGTACGCCGGGCGGCCGGGCCGGGCGGACGAACCGTCAGGGCCGGAGCCGGACGAACGCCGGGTAACCAACCTCACCTATCGACCGTCATATGTATTTCCATACCTGGACACCTTTATTTGGGACGGTAGGCGCATGCCGATTCAGCCGAACGACCACTACCAGCAGGACCCCGAGCGACTCTGGCAGGCAGCGGAGAGCGTTGGCGGCGTCCCGCCCCAGCCGCGCTACCGGAACCCCCGGGCGGTCGGCCGCGGCACCCTCTCCTGGTCCAGGCTGAACAAGCTGTCCGTCGGCAGCTCCGGCAGGCACCGCCTGAACACCCACTGACACCGGTCGAAGGGCAGCTGACGAGTTCAACCGGACGGCGACACACCGGGGAGGTCCAGCGAGGGCTTTCGCACACCTGTCGGGTAATTTCTTGTGGTCCGCCATCCGGCCAACGACAGGAGAAGCTCCGCGCATGGGCAAGAAGACGATCCACGTCTCCGACTTCAGCGGCACGGTTCTACAGCAGGACGACGAGGTGGTCCGCGTCGTCGTGCTGGAGCACCCGGACCTGGTCGCCGGGCCCGTGCAGTTGGACGCCACCCCGACCGAGGTGGAGAACCTCGACGACGCCGCCCTGGACGTGGCGGTGGTGGAGATCCATGACCGGCACGGCGGTGGCGAGCCCCGCCGGGTGGTGTTGACTGCCAGCGAGTTCGACGCGATGGCCACCGACGTGCCGATGGCGCAGCTGTTGAAGACCGCCGAGCGGGTCCGCCCGCCCAAGGCCCGCAAGAGCGCCGAGAAGATCGACTACGGCACGCTGGAGCACGCCGGCAAACCGCACCGGGGACGGGTCACCGAGGAGGAGGCCCGACTCGTACGCGAGCAGCTCGACGAGGTCAACAAGCGCCTCGCCGACGCGGGCGTGCGCCAGATCGACCCTGCCGACCCGGAGCACGCCCTGCGCTACGGCTTCCCCGACGTCTCCTGACCCAACGGCTTCAGCAGGCCTTCTTCGCCCGATCACGGAAGGCGGTCTCGGTGACCGCCTTCCGCTTCGTGCCGCCATCGCTGACCAGAACCTGGTCCGGCCGCAGCTCGCTCACCTGTGTCAGGGTGAAATTAATGGACTCGGCTTTGTTCTGATCGCCGTAGGCGGTGACCGCATACTCGATGTCGAGCTCGAACGCGGCGAGTGACTGCTCGGCCACATTCCAGCCTGGCGGTGGCTGCAACAGGGTCACCGCCGCAAGCTGCTCGGTGCCTGCACGTTCGATTGCCCATTTCGCGGGCGGCGCGGGCTCTCCGGTGAAGACGGCGATCCTGGTCGCCGTGAAGACGGCACACTCCGCCACCACCAGAACCGGCTGCCCGTTGACGACTCGTAGCGCAGTCAGCGGCTTGCCTGCCGGGGAGCAGGCGGTCAGCCCCGCCAGGGCGGCGAGCGTCACCAGGACGCCCACCGCCCGGACCCTTGCTCTGGTCAGCAGTTCTCGCCCAGCCGGAGTCGGTGGGTCGGCATGCGCTGGCGCGGCGAACATTCGGCCCGCCACGGTCAGCACGACGGCAGCCGCCACAGCACGCCGCACAAACTGACTGAGGAATTTCTCAATTCGGCCACCCGTTCACGAATGCCGATACGTTGATGTGCGCATGGCCACCCGAGGCTAGGTGAGGGCCGCTCGACGCGCGGACCGTGACGGCATATACAACCTTCCGGACTTACAACCCGGATCCCGCCGTCGGCAAGCGATCCCACGCCGGCACTACGTCATACGCCGCCTGAGGCGAGGGAAACGCCGCGCCGCCCCAGCGAGGACATTCACACTCGCGGGACGGCGCGGAATGGTGGTCCTGGTGCCGTTACTGGGCGTCGCCGCCCGTGGAGGTGGCCTTGACCACCGCGGCCAGGGCGGTCGCGAGGTCGGCCTCGACCGACGGCTTCGTCAGGCCGAGGTTGGTGAGCACACCGGTGCCGTCCTCCTGCTCCAGCAGGGCGAGCAGGATGTGCTCGGTGCCGATGTAGTTGTGCCCGAGGCGCAGCGCCTCCCGGAAGGTCAGCTCCAACGCCTTCTTGCCGCGCGCGTCGTACGGGATAAGGTCCGGGACCTGGTCGACCCGCGGCGGCAGGGCCGCGCCGACGGTCTCCCGCACCGCCTCGGGGGTCGCGCCCCGACCGGCCATCACCCTGGCTGCCAGCCCATCCGGCTCCGCCAGCAGACCCAGCACCAGGTGCTCGGGCCCGATCTCGGCGTTTCCGCTGGCCCGGGCCTCCTCCTGCGAGGCAATCACCACGTTGCGGGCCCGGGGGGTGAACCGGCCGAAGCCGTCGTTCGGGTCGAGCGGCGGCCCGTCGGTCGCCTTCGACACGAAGCGCTTCTGGGCGGCCTGCTTGCTGACTCCCATGCTGCGGCCGATGTCGGTCCAGGAGGCGCCCGAGCGCCGAGCCTGGTCGACGAAGTGACCGATCAGGTGGTCGGCGATCTCACCGAGGTGGTCGGCGGCGATGACCGCGTCGGTGAGCTGGTCGAGGGCGTCGGTGTGTGCCGTCTTGATCGCCTGGATCAGGTCGTCGAGCTTGACCCGACTGCTCATCTGGGTAGGTTCCGTCATGCGTCAACCATAGGTTGACGTAGCGTCATCGTCAACCCTGGGTTGACGATCTCGTTCCTGCGCTCAGGCTCCCGAGCCGGCGTACTCCGGTAGTCGCTCGGCCACGGTCGCTGGCGACGGCATGCGGGCGATCTCCTCGGCGACCACCCGGGCCGCGTCGCGGTGCTCGGCGTTGCCGTGCTGCGGCAGCAGACGGTGCGTCCGCTCGGCGACGGCGTCCGCGTTCACCTCCTCGGGAAGCAGCCGCACGGCGACACCGGCGGAGTCGAGGGCGTCGGCGTTGGCGAACTGGTCGGCACCCTGGGGCAACACCACCTGCGGTACGCCAGCCGCGAGCGCACCGAGGGTTGTGCCGCTGCCCCCGTGGTGCACCACCACGTCGACGAGCGGCAGCAGCTCCGCCTGCGACACCCAAGGGTGCACGGTGACGTGGTCGGGCAGCTCGCCAAGCTGCTCCGGAGGCACCCGGCCCGCCGCGACCACCACCTGCGCGTCCAGCGTCGCCAGGCCGGCGATGACGGTGCGGAGCAGCTCCGGTGTGCCGAACGCCGTACCGAGGGTCAGGTAGATCAGCGGCCGGGACGTCCGACGGCTCACCCACGCCGGTAGCGGGGTCGGTGTCGAGAACGGGACCGGTCGCAGCTCGATCCGACGTTCGGTGGCGAGGAAGTTCGCGTCCTGGAGCGAAGGCGGGCAGATGTCGAGGTGCGGTCGGCCGACGACCTCGGTGTTGCGGGTGGGAAGGTCGAGGCCGATGCCGTCGGGGAACATCCGCCCGAAGCCGTGCCAGAGGCCCGGGATGCCGGCCCGATGAGCGGCGACGGCCGCCCCGGGCAGCCCCCACTCGTGCACCACCAGGTCGGGCCTCAGCCGCGCCAGCTCCGGTTCGAGATCCTCGGCGTACACCTCGTAGAAGGCGTCGCCCGGGCGGAACGGCCGCAGGCCGTTCGCGGCCAGCGGCGCGTGCACCGCCGGGCCGGCGGCGAAGTGCACCTCGTGACCGGCGTCCCGGGCGGCGATCGCCAGCGGGATCAGCGGATAGGTGTGACCGACGGACGCAAGACTGGCGAACAGCACACGCATGGCGCCGGACGCTACCCGTCGCTCGGGTCGCGTCTGGTGGCGCGTATACGGTGGCTGCGGTCAGGGCGCGGTTCACTGGCGGAAAGGGCGGTCATGCGTCTGCACGTGGGGTGCGCGATGTGGAGCCACCGGTCGTGGCCGGGTCACCGGCTGCCCTCCGCGGAGCGCCTGCGGCACTACGGCAGCTGGTGCGACGCCGTTGAGGGCAACACGACGTTCTACGCGACCCCGGCCCGGGACACCGTGCAGTCGTGGGCCGCGCAGACCGAACCCGAGTTCCGGTTCGTCCTCAAGCTTCCGAAGGTCATCACGCACGAACGTCGGCTCACCGACGTCGGCGAGCCGTTGCGCGCCTTCCTGGACGCGATCGAGCCGCTCGGCCCGCGTGCCCACGCTCTCTGGATCCAGTTGCCCGGCTCGTTCGGTCCCGCCGACGTTGCGACCCTGACCCGCTTCCTGGCCCAGCTCCCCCGATCACACCGGTACGCGGTGGAGGTGCGCCATCCCGCGTTCTTCACCGACGACCGCGCTACCCGGCTGCTGGAGGCGACCCTCACCGCCGCGTCCGCCGAATGGATCCCCTTCGACACGACCGCCTTCTTCGCGAGCCCGCCGACCAGCGACGCGGAGCGGGACGCCTGGACAAAGAAGCCCCGGGTGCCGCTGCGGTCGTTGGCGCTGACGGACCGGCCGGTCGTCCGCTACCTCGGCCGCGACGACTCGACGCGCACCGTCGAGGGGTGGCGACACTGGGTCGACGTCACAGTGGCCTGGCTACGGGAGGGTCGCTCACCGACGATGTTCGTCCACACCCCGGACAACGCCGAGGCGCCCGTGCTCGCCCGCCGGTTCCACGACGAGGTACGGGCACGCGTACCCGAGCTGGACGCGCTGCCCGAGCCGATCCCGGTCGAGCCGCTGACGCTGTTCTGACCGGGCGGGTCAACACTGCTCCTTGTCGAGCAGGTCGTCGAGGTGGGCAGCGGTGCTGATCAGCGAGAGATGGCTGAACGCCTGCGGGAAGTTGCCGATCTGCTCACCGGTCGGAGCGATCTCCTCGGAGTAGAGACCCAGCGGGCTGGCGTAGGTGAGCATCTTCTCGAAGGTCAACCGGGCGTCGTCGAGCCGACCGGCCTGGGCGAGTGCCTGCACGTACCAGAAGGTGCACATGTTGAAGGTGCCCTCGGTGCCGGCGAGGCCGTCCGGGGAGGCCTTCGGGTCGTAGCGGTAGACCAGGCTGTCGGAGGCCAGTTCGGCGTCCATCGCCCGCAGCGTCGACTCCCACATCGGGTCGGTCGGCGAAATGATGTTCAGCCCGGGCATCGCCAGGAGCGAGGCGTCCAGGATGTCGGACCCGTAGTGCTGCACGAACGCGCGACGCTCCTGGTTGAACCCGCGGGTCATGACCTGCTGGTAGATGGCGTCCCGTTCGGTGGCCCACCGGGCGGTGTCGCCTGGGCGCCCTCGGCGGTGCGCGATGCGGATCGCACGGTCGAGTGCGACCCAGGACAGCACCCGCCCGTAGGTGAAGTCCTGCCGGCCGGACCGGGTCTCCCAGATGCCGTCCTCGGGCTGGTCCCAGTGCTCGCAGAGCCAGTCCACCAGAGCCGCCGTCTTCTGCCACCCCTCGTACGGCGGGATCAGCCCGTTCCGGTCCGCGAGTTCCAACGAGAGGAGCGCCTCGCCGTAGATGTCGAGTTGCACTTGGCCGGCTGCGCCGTTTCCGATCCGCACCGGCGCCGAGCCCCGGTATCCCTCCAGGTGACCCAACACCTCCTCGTTGAGGTCCGGTGAGCCGTCGATCCGGTACATGACCTGAAGGGGCAGGCCGCCGTCCCGGGCCTCGCGGATGCGCTCGTTCAGCCACAACAGATACTTCTGGGCCTCGTCGGTGAAGCCCAGCCGCAGCAGCGCGTGCACGGAGAAGGACGCGTCCCGGATCCAGGTGTAGCGGTAGTCCCAGTTCCGCTGCCCGCCGATCTGCTCCGGCAACCCGGCGGTCGGTGCGGCGACCAGGGCGCCGGTCGGCGCGTACGTCATCAGTTTGAGCGTCATCGCCGACCGCTCGACCACCTCCCTCCAGCGGCCCTTGTAGCGGGAGCCGCCCACCCACCGCCGCCAGTAGTCGCGGGTCTCGGCGAGCAGGTCGCACGCCTCCTCGGTGCTTATCGCGCGGGGCGCATGCGGGCAGGCCGTCTCCAGGACGACCCCGCCGATGTCACCCGCGTGCAGGGTGAACGACGCGGACACGCCGTCCGCGTCCCGCCGGATCCCCGTCGCATCGAATTTCCGTTCCGAGTCCTTGAACGCGGCCAGGGTGAGGGCCAGAGTCGGGCTCCGGAAAACGTCGCCCTCGGGATGCACCTCAAGCTCGTACGGGTCACGCCCGTAGTTGAACCGTGGACGGCAGTCGAAGCGGAACCGCATGCTCCCCCGGACCATCCGCACCAGCCGGATCAACCGGTGCTGGTCGGTGGCGCGTTCGCCGGTGACGGGCATGAAGTCCAACAACTCCCCCACTCCGTCGGCGCTGTGGAAGCGGGTGATCAGGATCGGCGTACCGGGTAGGTAGAGCTGCTTGCTCGTGTAGTCGATGCCGTCGGGCGTGAGCCGGAAGTGGCCACCCTTGTCATGGTCGAGCAGCGCAGCGAAGACGCTCGGTGAGTCGAAACGGGGCGCACAGAACCAGTCGACCGCGCCGTCCGCGCTGATCAGCGCGGCGGTCTGCAGGTCACCGATCAGACCGTGCGCCTCGATCGCCGGATACGTCGCTTCCACGTTGGTCCCCCGCCGCTCGTGATGGCAACGGCGGCGACTACCCGGGGAAGTTGCGGGCTACACGCGAACTCCTCCCAACCCGCTGGTCATTGCGGAAGCAAACCTTCCGCAATCGCCGATAGCGTCCTTGTTGACGACATCGACGAAGGGACACCTGATGAGCCTGCGAGGATTCGCCACACTCAACATCTGGGCCGACGACGTGGAGGCGGCAACGGCCTGGTACGCGAACTTCCTCGGGGTCGAGGCGTACTTCATGCGCCCGGGGCCCGACGGGCGCCCGGCCTACACCGAGTTCCGGATCGGCGACTACCAGGCCGAGTTGGGCATCATCGACCGCAGGTACGCGCCGCCCGGGGCCGCGACGGGGCCGGGCGGCGCGGTCATGCACTGGTGTGTCGACGACCTCGACGCCGCCGTCGAGCGGCTGCTGGCGCTGGGGGCCACGGAGTACCAACCGATCACTCCGCACGGCGACGAGGGGTTCATCACGGCAGCGGTGGTCGACCCGTTCGGCAACGTGCTGGGCGTCATGAGGAACCCGCACTACCTCGACATCCTCGCGTCGCTGAAGGCGACGTGACGCACTGGGCTTTCCCGACGCGGCGGCGGTGCCCGCGCAGGCCCCGCCTGCTCAGTCCCGACCGGCCCGATCCAGTGTCTGCCGTACCAGCTCTCCCGCCTCGTCGGTGCCCATCGCGCTGGCCATGAGAAGGTCGTGGGCGGCCGTGTGGAACTCACCCGCGGCGATCATTCCTGAGTAGCCCAACCGGTGGGTGTGCGGACGGGTGGGATCCCGCGCGGGTTTTCCCTGCGCCTTTCCGACCAGCGCGACAGCGGTGAGGATCTGCCGGCGCGCGTCCTGAGGGTCCGCACGCTCGGGGGTGGTGATGCGTCTCAGCGTCTGCACGCTGGTGGCCAGCAGGTCGATGGCAGCCGCGAACTCATCCGGTATCGGCTCATCGTCCCGGAGAGCCTTGGTGAGCCTCCTCGCGACGGCCCGACAGCCGTACAGGCTGCGTTCGAGATGGTGGATGGACCGGGTGTATTGGGCCAGAATCTTGCGTTGGTGCCACCGTAGTGGCGCCAGTCGCACCACTTCCTGGGCAGCCCCGAGCCCCTCGTCCAGCGCGGTCATCCGTGATCCAAGAATCCGCAGACCGGTCAGGCTCTGCTCGGCGCCGCCAAGGTCCCGACGACGCAGCGCCGCGGCCAGGTTGTGCAGGGCGGCGATGGTCGGGTCGAGGACCGGTTCGGCCAGCCGCTGCACCGTCCGCTGCGGGTGGATGGGCACCAACAGCAGGCCGACCGCCAGACCGATGAGCCCGCCGACTGCGGAGTCGACGAAGCGGGGAACGGACAGCTCACGCACGGGCGGTTCCAGGGTGGCGATGAGCACCGCGGTGCCGCCGGCCTGGGCGAGCAGGGATCCACCGCCCTTGAGCAGCACGGCGACGATGATCGCCAGCACCACGACCAGACCGGTCTGCCAGGGCCCGATACCGAACAGCGACATGAGCACGTCGCCGACGGCGAGGCCCAGGACCACCCCGACCAGCAGCTCGATGGTGCGCCGCAGGCGTGTGCCCATCGAGGCGGCCACGATGCCGACCGCGGTGGTGGGCGCGAGGACCGGGGAGGGGTTGTCCAGGAACTGGGCTCCCACGAACCAGGCGAGCGTCGCCGCGACGCCGGCCTGCACGGCGAGCAGCCCGAAGAGGCGGAACCGCCAGACGCGGGCACTTACCGCGTGTCGTAGCCGCGCGCGCAGGCCGGCCACCGTCCGGTCGGTCCGGGACGCCTCACCCGATGCCGGGTCGGAGTGGGCTGCCGGCTCCTGATTCGCGGGCATTCGCGCCGCTTACCCGCCGAAGGCGAACCTATCCGGCGGTAGCGCCATATCGCGTGGGGTTGCCTCAGTGAGCGGGGTTCGGCGTGTGCGGCAGTCGACCGAGTTGGCGCCAGTCGGTCTCCGCGACGTCGACGCCGTAGTGCTTGGCGGCGGCGAGGATGTTCTGGAAGGCCAGGTCCCGGTCCGCGTTGGTGACGCCCTGCACCTGGTCGAAGCGTGCGATGGCGTTACGGACGTGACCGGCGTCGGTCATGGGTTCCTTGCGCTCCTTGGGGAACGCGAAGACGGTCTCCGGCAGCTCGCGCTTGTCCTTGCTCGACAGGCCACCGTGCTTCTCGTGAGGCTTCCAGGTTGAGGTCATCGCCCACCATTACCCACTCGTTGTCCGGCAGCACCTTTTAAATAGCCCGGGGCCAGGCCCGTGTCGGCCTGGCCCCGGGGTCCGGTCGGTCAGCTACGCAGCGTCCACTGCTGGTTCGCGCCGCCGTTGCAGGACCAGAGGATGAGCTTCGTGCCGTTGGCGGTGGCGGCGCCGAAGGCGTCGAGGCAGAGCCCGGACTGGGCGTTGGTCACGGTGCCGTTGGTGTTGACGTTCCACTGCTGGTTGAGCCCGCCGTGGCAGTCCCAGATGATGACCGCCGTGCCGTTGGCCGTGCCGGCCCCGGAGGCGTCCAGGCACTTGTTGCCGTACACCGTCAGCTGCTTGCTGGAGGTGTGGGTCCAGCGTTGGTTGGTGCCGGTGGAGCAGTCCCAGAGTTGCGTCTGGGTGCCGTTGGTGGTCGAGGCGTTGGGCACCTCGACACAGCGACCGGACTGGCCACCCACGAGGTGTCCGTTGCCCGTACCGCTGCCCCCGCCCTGCTGCTGCCGGACGATCGCTGTCGACTCGGCCGACCGGTTGCCCTGTGCGTCGACGACGTAGAGCCGGTACTCGCCCTGGGTGGCCGGCACGGCGATGGACGTGGCGGTACCGGTTGCCCTGGTCATGGTCGCCCCGGCGGTGAAGGTGGTCGTGCCGTACGGGGCCAACCAGACCGACCTGGTGGCGTCGCCGATGCTCCGGATCGGGATCGACGCCGTGGCACTGGTGACGAACGTGCTGGCCGGCAGCACGTAGTTCGGTGCGGAGAAGGTGCTCGCCGGAATGATGTCCCGGTACGCGTCCTCAAGGCCGGAATTCGCGGCGATGCCGTAGGCCGCCGCCGGCCAGACATAGTCGGAGGAGACGAGGATGTCGCCGATCGTGCTGTTCGGCAGACTCTTGTTCGAGACCTTGTTGATCGGGCCGTAGATCTGCGTGATGCTCAGATCGTGCTTACGCCCGAAGTCGTCTGAGTTGATCATCCAGGTGACGTTCTTGTCGATACTCAGCACGTTGTCGCGGAACGTGATGAACGCCGACCCCTCGTCCGGGTGCAGCCCGTACTTGTGACCCGACGGAACACCCTGGAGATAGTTGTTGGTAATCGTGGTTCCTGGCTGACTGCCCAACGTGTAGATCGGCGCCGTGTCACTCAGCCGCTGCACCGTGTCGATGATGTGGTTGTAGCTGATGGTGTTGTTTCTCGCCGTCGTGGTCGGTCGGTTCGGCACGATCGAGCCCGACGATCCGTCGAAGTTCCACCAGCCCCAGCCGAGCGTGATGCCGGACCACGGGGTCTTCTCGATCCGGTTGCGCTGGATGGTCAGGGTGTCGGCGAAGTACGCCGAGATGGGGCTGTGCCCGTTGAACAGCACAGCACTGTCGTACAGATAGTTGTTCTTGATGTCGATGTTCTTCGGCAGCCCTTCGACCTGTGCGGAGAACTTCTCGCGGTTGGTCGAGGTGCCGTCTCCGATGTAGACGTGCTGCGGATGGCCCACGGTGATGGCGGACCCGGCGATGTCGTTCGTGTGGTTGCCGATCAACTGCGTGCCCTGCACGTCGTTGATCATGTTGATCCCGTCAGCGCCGGTGTGCTGGATCCGGTTGCGTTGCAGGAGGATCCCGTCCGCGTTCTGGATCTGGATGATGCCGGGCGTCACATCCACGTTCCGGTAGTGGTAGACGTGGAAGTTGCCCTTCGCGTACACCTGGGCTCCGAGGTTGCCCTGCTGCGCCTGCTTGAAGGACGCGCCGGCGACGTTGAACAGGTTCCAGTCGGAGTGCTGCACCGTCAGCCCGGAGAACGTGATGTTGCGCGCGTGGCTGCTGGTCGAGGTGCCGGCGACCCGCAGCAGGTTGGTGACGTTGTTCGGCGCGTAGACGGTCGCGGTCGACATGTTGTCGGCACTGGCCTTGTAGTAATAGACCGTCCGGGTGCCCTTGTCGAAGTAGAACTCACCGGGCGCGTCCAGGAACTCGTAGGCGTTCATGAGCTTGTGGGTGCCGCCCACCTGGGCGTTGCCGTTGAACGCGCCCTGGGCGATGGCAGCGCCCGGTTGCTGGAAGAGGGCCACCCGGTTCGCGCCGTCGGAACTCGTGGTCACCTGGCGGACGCCCACGATGGCCGTGGTCCAGGTCGTGCCCGTCTCGATCTCGATGTCGTCCTGGTTGCGGGCGACGGCCGGGAAGTCGTTCAGGCTGTATTTGGCGCCGTCGCACTGCGACCCCGACTCCCAGGCCCACGCGGCCTGGTTGGCCGTGATGTTGTACGTCCCGTAACAGCCCGCCGAGCTGATCGTCTTCGACGCCATGTACGCGCGCTTGTCGTTGACGTAGAGCGCCCGCAGCTTGTTGGCGCGGTCGAGCGGCGCCTTCCAGATGTTGCCGCTGTGCTGGGTCCACCCGTTCACCTGGACACCGCCGTCGAGGACCGGCTTCTCATTGGGGTAGGCGCCGTAGATGACCCGGTATCCGTTGGTGCCGGAGTCGCTCGGCCCGAATTCGACAGTGCTGCTCACCGGATAGGTGCCGCCACGGAGCAGGACGTCGACGTCGCCGGTCATGTTCGTGTTTATCGTGCGAACGACGTCCCGGGCACGTTGCAGAGTTCGGAACGGCGATTGCAGGGTGCCCGGGTTGGCGTCGTTACCGTCCGGGGCGACATAGTAGGTCGCCTGGACTGCGGCGGCGGCCGGTAGCTGGTTTGTCAGCACGGCCGGCAGCGTGGCGGCGACAAGCGCCGCCACCCCCAACACTGACATTCGAGCGGTGGATATGGCTGACTTCACGTCTGTTCCTCTCACTGGCCGTCGATGTGGTGCCGAAAGTGCGTATCGAGCGACGAGTACGGAACAGCGACGCCACTAAGGGCCGGCGGGGACTTCCGTCGCCCCGACCGCACTCTTTGTTAACCGCCCCGAAATTCTTACTGGGAGCGTAGGTCACACGTCTGACCAATGCAACAGGAAATTGGAGGGCGTCTATGCCGAAATGCCCTCGGATCGGGCAGATCAACCACGTCGACGGCGCACCCCTACGTGCGTCGTCCGACGAATCCCCAGCGACGCAGGGCTGGTCGTCGAGACCCGCGAGCACTCGCACGTACCGGAAGACCACCACTCGCCGCCGGCCGGCCTGTTCGGGTGGCGGAGGCCGCGCACCCGGGTTTCCGCTGAACCGTCGCGAGTAGATCAGGGGCCACCGGGCCGCCGGCCCAGGGGGCGCAGGTGGGGTGGCGCTCCTTTGGAGCTGAATCGCCTACGACATCACCGCCACGGGTCCTCTCGCCTGATTCGTTTGCGGCATCAGCTCCATAGGCACCGCAGATACTCAGCCCCGCCCACGCCCACGCTGGCGGTCATGGGACTCCGAGCGGCTCACCCCCGGGACGGACCGGCGATCCACCCCCCTGGCCCCGATCAACAGGGCCCTGGTCGTCGCCTACCGGGGTTCAACGTCGGCGTCCTCGCGGTGGCGAGCCCGCTGAGCGCCAGGGACGTCGGTGCCGGGCTCGGGGCAACGGCCCGGGGTTGGGTCGACGATCGACCCGACCCCGGGCTCCGGTCATCTGATGGAGAACTCCGCCAGCCGCAGCGGGGAGTCGAACACCAGGTACACGTCCTGCTTGCCGGCGGCCCCGGCCAACTCGGTGCTGGTGCTGACGTACCGGTAGTCGTCGCCGGTGCTGGGCACGGTGGCCGTGCCGAGCAGTCGGCCGGTGGGTGACCCCAACCGGACCTCGACGGTGCCCGCTCCCGCACCGGCCCTGGCGACACTCGCGGTGAAGGTCCGCGCGCCGGGACGCAACGCCGAACCGTCGAAGGAGATCCACTGACCGGCGGCGGTGGCCCCGACGGCCGTACCCCGGACCTTCGTCTCGTCGACGAGCCGGACCCCGGCATACCGGTCGAAGTTCTCCGCCCGGGTGGGCCGGGACAGGTCCCGGGCCGGGATCGTCTCACCGCGCACCCGCACCGCGGCCCGGGCCCGGATGTCCTGCGCGGACGCCCCGACCATCAGGTCGTAGGTGGACGACTCGACCACCCACCGGCTGCGGGTGACGTCCCAGTGCGCCAGGTCGGCGGCGGGCAGTCGGAGCGTCACGGTCCGGGTCTGCCCGGGCGCGAGTTGCACCCGCTGGAACGCCTTGAGCTGGCGGATCGGGGTCTTGTCCCGCGAGGTGCGCTGATGGGTGTAGAGCTGGACCACCTCGGAGCCGGCCCGGGCGCCGGCGTTGGTCACGTCGACGCTGACCGCGATCGTGCCGTCGGCCGCGACCGAGTGGGCACCGGTACGCAGCTGGCCGTACCGGAAACGGGTGTACGACAGCCCGTGGCCGAACGGGTAGAGCGGCTTCGCGCGGTTGTACAGGTAGGTCTGGCCGGACGAGATGATGTCGTACTCCAGCAGGTCCGGTGGCAGTTGTGAGTCCGAGCGGTACCAGGTCTGGGTGAGCCGGCCGGACGGGTTGCGGTCACCGAAGAGGACGTCGGCGACAGCGTGCCCGGTCTCGGCGCCCGCGTGGGTGGTCCAGACGATGGCCGGAACGTGCTCCTGCTCCCAATTCAAGGTGACCGGATAGCTGGTCTGAAGCACCAGCACCGTACGCGGATTGGCCTTGGTCACGGCCTTGACCAGCGCCTCCTGGCCGGCGCTCAGGGCCGTGGAGGTCCGGTCGTGTGCCTCGCGGCCGTTGATGAACGGGTTGCTGCCGACCACCAGCACGGCGGTGTCGGCCGCCTTGGCCGCCGCCACGGCCCGGTCGATCCCGCTGCTGACCACCTCACGACTGAAGTGGGTCGCGTCGGCCGCTGTCGACGCGCCGAGCGTGAGGGCACCGTCCGCACCGACCGTCACGTACCGGTCGGGGCCGAACCAGCTCTCCTTCGTCTCGTAGCCGACGTAGCGCAGCGCCACCGTGCCGTCGGCCTGCGGCTCCAGCTTGAACTGCTGCTGGACGTACCAGCCGTTCGGCTGCTCGTCGCGGGTGAGGAACGGCCCCCAGTTGTAGCCGAGATAGCGGCCGTTGGCGGCGTTTCGCAGGGTCACCACGTCCTGGCCCCAGTCCACCACGTCGAACTGGGCGGCGAGTTCGGCGCTGGCACCGGTGGCGGCGACCGGGTCGGCGTCGGTGGTGCCGGTGGCCGTGACGTACCGGCCGGTCGCCGGGTCCTTCAGGGCAATCCGGTCCGACCCGTCGAGCCCGCTCACACTGGCGGAGTCGCCCAGTCGCTCGCGGATGCCGTCGAGCGCAGTCACCTGATAGGGCAGATCGCCGCCGTACCAGTCGGAGTAGAGGGTGTCGGCCAGCGGCCCGAGCACTGCCACCTTGCGGGTCCGGGCGGGGTCCAGTGGAAGCGCCTGGCGCGTGTTCTTCAGCAGCACCATGGCCTCACCGGCGGCCTGGCGGGCGAGTCGTCGGTGTTCGGGGCTGTTGATGACGTCCGGGGTGATGCCCCCGAACCGGCCCCCGCCCGGGTCGAACTCACCCAGCCGGAACCGCACGTTCAGGGTCTCCCGGATCCGGGCGTCGATGTCCCCCTCGGTGAGCAGACCGGTGGCCAGCGCCTGCTTGATGGCGGTGACGGTCGGCTGCGCGTTGGTGTCGTCGGTGATGAAGCTGTTCAGGCCGGCCTTGACGATCGCGGCGTTGCCCTCGGGGAGGGTCGCGTAGTAGCCCTGGGAGCCGATGAGGTTGTTCGGCGCCCAGGCGTCCGTGACGTTGAGCAAGGGCTGGTCGGTCCATCCGCGGACCACGGTGGCCAGGTCCGGATCCACTGTGGCCGGACGACCGTTGACCAGGTTGTACGACGCCATCACCCCGGTCGCCGCGTCGGCGGCGATGGCCGGTTCGAAGGCGGCGCGGTCGTACTCGTTGAGCACCCGTGGGGGCACGTTCGACGAGGTCACGTCACGCCGGACCTCGTTGTTGTAGGCCAGGTAGTGCTTGAGGGTCGGCGCGCTCTTCAGGTGGTCCGGGTCCCCGCCGGTCATCCCCGAGCCGTACGCGGTGGAGATGGCAGCGGTGAGCATCGGGTCCTCGGAGTAGCCCTCCTCGTTGCGGCCCCACCGGGGGTCACGCAGCAGGTTGACCACCGGTGCCCAGAGGTTGAGGCCCCAGACCCGGGGGTTCTGCGCGTGGTAGCCGCGCGCCTCGTCGCCGACGGCGGAGCCGACCTGCCGGATCAGGTCGGTGTTCCAGGTGCTCGCCATGCCCACCGGTTGCGGGAAGACGGTGCCGCGAGCCTTGACGACCGCGCCGTTGTTGTCGATGTCGGTCGACCAGGCGACGCCGTGCAGGGCCTCGGTGCCGGTCTTGAACAGGCCGATTCCCAGCCGGGGGATGGCTGGCTGGTACTGGTGCAGCATCGAGATCTTCTCGTCCTGCGTGAGCCGCCCGAGCAGGTCGTCGACCCGGGCGCTCACGGGCAGATGCGGATCCCGGAACGGGTAGGTGGGTTCGGCGAGCGCGGTGCCGGGAGCCGCCGGTAGGGCCAGCAGGGTGAGCGCGAGCACGGTGAAACCGCGCCGAAGGCGCCGGTTGCGCATGTGGATCTCCTCGTGTCGTTCGGCAGACGCCCAGCGGGGCGCCGAGACCGACGTGACCAGGCTCGACACCCGGCTGACGGGCCTGAACGACGGGTCGTCGAAGCGCTTCGACGATGTGGCCGCGTCATCACGGCCAGGATTGTGGTGATCCCCGCAACCATAGATGCGCGCCTATCGGCGGGGCAAGGCCGGCCGATCGGCGGACCTCGGCCAGGCGCCTCCGGGCGCCGGCAACGTGCCGTCCGCCGCTGAGCCAGGCCTCCGGGAGGACAAGCTCCCCGGGCCAGCCCAGCACGTCGTGCGCGGCGTACCAGCCGCTCATCTGCTCGGCGGTGAACTCGCTGACCTGCGGGCGCGTGAGGTGCCGGTGCAGGGCCTCGGGCAGGGACACGTCGAGGTAGCAGAACAGCGACGGCCCCCGGTGACCGTCGCGCAGATCCGTGAGCATGCTCCGGTAGAGGCTGGCATGCAGGATGCCCTCCAACACCACGTGGTAGCCGTGATCGAGAGCGAACCGCACGGTCTGCCCGATCAGCGCCGGAGCCGCACCGCCGGGCCGGTCCCGCTCACGCAACACGATGCGACGCAGGTAGTCCTGCTCGACCAGCGCACAGCCCCGGCCGTGCCGACGCCGCAGTTCTCTGGCGATGCTGGTCTTGCCCGAGCCGGAGTTGCCTCGAACGCAGACCAGGATCGTGCCCGGGCTGCCGGTCGGGACGGAGTCGGTGGCCACGGTGCCCCTCCTTCAGCCGGGTGCTCGGTGGCCTCGTTTGTCCACGATACGCACGACATTCGCGGCAGACGCACAGCACGGTCCGGTGCGGTAGCAGCCCCGCGTCGCATGCGGTTGTGTGCATGGTGCCGGTCTCGCTCAGGCCCTGCCGCGCGGTCCGGGGGTGCCCATGGTCAAGCAGTCGGCCGTGGGCACCCGCGATTCGACGGTCCGCTATGGCTGCGGCTGGCGGTACTTGTTCTCGACCAGGGTCGCGGCGACGTCGCGGAGCTTTCGGTTGCTGTCCTGGGACATCTTGCTCAGAATGCTGAACGCCTCGTCGGGGCTGCAGCGTTGCTCCGCTATCACGATGCCCTTGGCCTGTTCGATCACCGCCCGGGATTCCATGGCTGCCTGCATGTGCTGCGCCAGGGTGGCCGTCGCGTCGTACAGGTGGGCGTTGGCAAGCGCGACCGCGGCGTAGCCGGAGAAGGTCTGGGCGAGCACGACCGCCTCGTCGTCGAACGCGCCGGGTTTGGTGGAGTACATGTTGAGCGCGCCGGTGACCGCCTCCTGGACTGGGAGGCCGACCGACAGCGAGCTGCGTACGCCGGCGTCGAGGGCTGCTGGCGTGTAGTGCGGCCAGCGTTCTTCGCGGGTCAGGTCGGGCACCGACACGACAGCGGTGGTGGCGGCCGCCTCCAGGCAGGGGCCGCCGCCCTGTTCGTACTGCCGTTCGTCAAGGTTCGCGGCGAGGTCGCCGGTGAACGCCGCGGTGTGCGCGTTCCTGCCCCGGATCAGGGTCACCGACGCCTCGTCGACCCCGGCGATGGTCCGTTTGGCGAGGTTCGCGACCTGTTGCAGGACACCTTCGAGGTCGGTCTCGTCCAGTTTGATCCGGCCGAGCTCGGCGAAGGCGTGCGTGGGGTCCAGGGGTTGTTGATCGGCCACGGATGAAGTCCCTTGAAAAGGGCACATCAGCTTGAATCCGCTGGACAAGCCGATGCGCAGGTCGCTGTAGGCTTCCCATGGCGTTGGGGAGCCGGGACCTGCGCCGCTTGTTTGACGCTGGGCTCGTCGATGCAATCTTTTGCGTCGACCACAGACCTGGGATTGTAATAGTCGGAAACCGATGACCCCTGCACGCCCTTACGTGCTACTTACCGCGTTACTCTGCACACGGTGGGTCAACGGAACCGCCTCCACCAGTCACTCAGCCGCTCTGATTTCTGGCGGTCTGCGTGACTCCTTCCTGCCGCAACTCCAGGACGCGATGGTGGTCGTCGGGCTGCACGAACCGGACCTCCAGATCGAGTCCCGGATGCAGGTAGCGACCGCCCGGCTCCGCCAGCAGGACGACCGGCTCCTGGCCGGCAGCGGAGAAGGTCAGATGGCCGCCGCTGACCGCGATGTCGATCGGGTAGTCGTCGCGTAGGACGTAACGGCCCGCCACATCACCAAGTGGTTCGGCGGTGACACCGGTGGCGTAGCGACGGTCGGCAGCGGCACGGATGCTGGCCAGCAGCTCCCACCCATCCTCGGAGTTGGTCAGCACCGCGACCGCGGTGCCGCTGTCGGGCCAGACGTAGGAGAAGCAGGTATAGCCGACGTTCTGCCCGGTGTGCCCGAACCGTCGGCAACCGGCGGGGTCGGCCAGCTCGGTGCCGAGCCCGTAGACACCGCCGGGGATCTGCGGTGACCACATTTCGGTGGCCAGGTCGCGGCTGAGCAGCTTCGAATCCCCGGAGGCCGCCCGGGCGATCTCAAGGTCGAGCCGGAGCAGGTCGGTCGGGGTGCTCCACAGCCCGGCTGCCGCCGTCTCCGGCTGCACTCGCCAACCGCCGGGCACCCCGGCGCCGCCCCCATGATGGCCACGAGCCACCCGATGCGGTCGCTGGTGCGGAAACTGCTGGTCGAAGCTGCTGTCGGCCATGGCCACCGGGTCCAGGACCGACGATCGCATGAGGTCCTCGAACGGGGTCCGGGTCACGTCCACCATCAACTGCTGGAGCACCGAGTAGTGGCTGCCCGAGTACCGGAAACGGCTACCTGGCAGAAGGGTCGACCGAACCGGCGCAGTGGTCGTGGAGCCGCCGCCTTCCAGGACCTGCAACAGCGACGGGGCGTGATCCGCGGCGTAGCCGCGATACCAGGTGTCGGACAGACCGGCGGTGTGCGCCAGCAGTTGTCGTACCGTCACACGAGTTCGCTGACCCGCGCGGTCGAGCAGTTGCCACGAGGTGAGGTACTCGCTGATGTCGACGTCCAGATCCAGCACACCGTCCTGGACCAGCAGCAACGCGCCGAACGCGGCGACATGCTTACTGATCGAACAGGCCGCGAACGCGGTGCCCGCGGTCACCGGCGTCGACGCCTCACCACCCGTGACGCCGTAGCCGGTCGCCCACACCCGCCCGCTCACGTGCCCGACAGCGATGCTGACCCCCGGCACCTGGTAGATGCGCATCAGATCGGACAGCGCCGCCGTGTCCGGCGAGAGCCGCCCGGAAGACACGTGCCGGTCAAGCTGACCCAGCAACAGGGCCCATTCCTGCGACAGATCCACATCCTCCACGGCGTCGATTCTTGACCACCAGTGCTGCCCGATCAACGCAGCGCCGCCTGGTCTGCCCCCTCACCCAGCACCGTGCGCCGCTCGGTTCAGGTGTGCAGCGTCCGGCCTGGGCTGTGGCCGTAGGCTCGGCGGTAATCGGTGCTGAAGCGTCCTGGATGCGTGAAGCCCCAGCGCGCCGCGATTGCCGCCACCGTCGCTCCGGCACCCGGATCGGCGGCTTGCAGGTCCCGGTGGGCACGGTCCAGGCGGACTTGGCGCACATACTGCGACGGGGTCATGTCACGATGCCGGCGGAACGCGTTCTGTAGGGCACGGACGCCCACGCGGGCCTCGGCAGCCAGATCGGTCACGGTGACCTCGCGGTCGGCGTGCGCCTCGGCGTACGCCATGGCCCGCCGTAGGGTCGCCGGTGCGACCGGGTGCGCTCCGGAACTCTGGTCGCCGTCCTGGGTGGCATTGGAAAAGGTGGCCAGTGCCGCTGTGGCCAGCAGTCGGCGTAGTTGGGCGACGATCAGGCGGTTGCTGGCAACCTCCGGCACGGACCGCACTGACCGCCACACGTACGACACGGTCTGTGACCAGTGGCGGGCCAACGCGTCGGTCCTCGGCCGGCCGTCGCCGAAGCGAAGATCCGCCGCGTCGAGGCCGACTTCCTGGGCGGCGTCCTCGACCAGCGATCGCGGCACACGTACCGTCAGGACGTCCACCCCGCGGAACGTGACGATCAGCGGGCGGTCCGGGGGTTGGAGCACGACTCCACCGGCCTTGACGGGAAAGCGGTCACGGCCGTCCTCCATGACGAAGTGCCCGTCGAGCATCACGTTGATGTTCAGGTCGGCGCTGGGCTCGGTCCGGACCAGGGTGCCCACCGAATAATGCAGGCGCTGCACCGTCAGATCGTCCAGACTGGCCACACTGGTGTCCAGCAGGGCACCCTCGGGTCCTGGCTTGCTGAACCGCACCTGAAGGTCCACGAGCGCGGTGCGGAAGAAGTCGTGTGCCTCCTCGACGTCAGTCGTCCGGTAGTGCTGTAGATGGGACTGGTTGACGGCGTTCAGGTCGCCCACGATGACCCCCGGCAGGCTCCGACTGGTGCTGGCTGACATGGCCTGCTCAGTCCAGGATGCCCCAGGCTCGCGTACCAAAACCCGACGATTCAGGGGCATGGCCAGTTGGCCATGCCCCTGAATCTTGCTGGTGCGCCGCCAGGGACTCGAACCCCGAACCCGCGGATTAAGAGTCCGCTGCTCTGCCAGTTGAGCTAGCGGCGCTCGCCGGCAACGGGACGAGACGGTAGCACGCCCCGGACGCCACCCCGAACAAGGCGGGTCCGCCTCACCGCAGCGTCAGCGTGACCTGCCCGGTCGCGACACCGGACGGGTCCACCACCAGGGAGTACGTGCCAGAGGCCGGCAGCACTGTCGGCGCGATGTCGCCGGCCCCGTTGACCACACAGCCACTGGTGATGGGGCTGCCATCGGGGGCGCGTAGCTCCAGCACGCCGCACTGGTCGGGTAGGTCCGAGGCGGTCGCGGTCAGCCTCACCGACGTGCCGGCGTTGGCGGTGAACCGGTGCGGACTGTAGGGGCGCGACGGCCGGTCTCCGCACGCTCTGTCGGGGACCGGTCCCAGCCGGGGCGCGGTGGCCGTGTCCAGCAGTCCGCCAGGCCCGGTTGATCAAGCGGGTACGCTCGTTACCGCTGCATGCTGCGCTGCCCGGCACCAAAACGGCGCCGAACGGCCGGCTCGGCCGCGAGCCGCAGTGGATCCGAGGAACCTCGCGCCGCTCCAGGGGGAAGCAACCAGGTGAGCACCCATTCGATGTTGTTGTTCGTGCTCGCCGCTGTCGCGGTCATCGTCGTCGTGCGGTGGGTGGCGGCCCGCACCGGTCTGCCGGCCGCGGCGCTTCTGCCGCTCATCGGCATCGCGTACGCGTTGCTCCCCGGTCCCAACGTCGGCCTTGATCCCGACCTTGTGCTCATGATCGTGCTGCCGCCGTTGCTCTACAGCGCCGCACTGGACTCCTCGCTGTTGGACATCCGCCGGAACCTCCGCATCGTGGTCAGCCTGTCCGTGGTGCTGGTGCTCCTCACCGGGGTGTTGGTCGGCATCGGTTTCCACCTGTTCGTCGCCGGGGCGACGCTCGCTGCCGGGATCGCGGTCGGCGCCGCCGTCGCGCCGCCCGACCCGGTGGCCGCCCTGGCGGTGGGCCGCCGGGTCAACCTGCCACCGAAGATAGTCACGATCATTCAGGGCGAGGGGCTGCTCAACGACGCCACCGCGCTGACGATGCTCAGCGTCGCGGTGGCCGCCGCCGTGGGTGGCGAGTTCTCGTTCCCGTCCGCCGTTGGCCAGTTCATGCTGGCGGCGGTCGGCGGGGTCGCCGTGGGGGCGGCAGTCGCCTGGCTGGTACGTCTGGCCCGACCGTTCACCGCGGACCCACTGTTGTCGAACGCCATCTCGCTCGCGACACCGTTCGTGGCCTACCTGTTGGGCGAGGAACTGCACGTCTCCGGGGTGCTCGCCGTGGTGATCGCCGGGCTGATCGTCGGCCACAAGACGCCCCAGCTCACCTCGGGCGCCGCCCGGCTGCAGACCAGCGCGGTGTGGCGGCTGGTCGACTTCCTCCTCGAAGGCTTCGTCTTCCTGCTGATCGGCCAGCAGCTTCCCGAAGTCGTCAAGGGCCTGCGTCAGTACGACACGTCGACCATCGTCATCGCCGTCGCGGTGTCGGTCGGCGTGGTGCTCCTGCTGCGCCCCGCGTGGCTGGTGATGACCCAGTCCCTCCCCCGGTCGTTGCACACCCGGCTGGGTGGCATTTCCGAGCAGGACGACCCGGACGAACCCGGGACTGCCCGGCAGATCGAGCGCGCTGACCGCAACGCCCGCCGACTCACCTCCCGCGAAGTGGTGGCACTGAGCTGGTCCGGCACCCGTGGCGTGATCAGCCTGGCCGCGATCTTCACCCTGCCGCTGACCACCAACAGCGGCGCACCCTTTCCCGACCGTGACCTCCTGCTGTTCTGCACCTTCGTGGTCGTCCTGGTGACACTCGTCGGGCAGGGCATGACGTTCGCGCCGCTCGTGCGGATGCTGGGCCTGCGCGCCAACGAAACAGACCAGGCCCGCGTACGCAACGAGGCCCGCTCGGCGGCGGTCGAGGCCGCCCTGGCCCGCCTCGACGAGGTTGCCGCTGCGGAGCCGGACAGCGCGGTGGCCGTCAACACCATCCGTACGCAGCTGCTGGCCCGACTGGCGCGCTACCGCGGGCGGCTGGACCTTCTGGAGCAGAGCGGCTCCGAGATGCCCACCTCACCGGAGTACGAGACGGCGCTTCGTGTCCGGCGGACAACCATTGACGCGCAGCGCGAGGAACTCGTGCGCTGGCGCGACTCCGGCCGGCTGCCGGATGAGGAGCTCCGCGTTCTGGAACGGGAACTCGATCACGAGGAGCTGCTGCTCCCGAAGCGGACCTCCAGCTGACCTGCCTCGCCAGTGCGGTGGACCCCACTGGCGAGGCAACAGTCGCTACCTCACCGCGCCAACTGGCGCAGGATCACCGGATCCTTGATCTTCTTGTCGGCGGCCAGCAGCAACGCCTTGCTGATGATTTCGCCGAGCCGGCTGTCACCCTCGAAGGGCAGGTACATCTCCGGCTGCTTCGCCTTCGCCGAGTCGGGGATGATGCACAGATACCGGTCCTCCGGGGCGATCAGGATGTTGCCCGAGCCGCAGTGAATGCGGTAGGTGTGCAGATCACCCCGCACTTCGAGGAACCGGTCGGTGAACGTGCACCGGTTGGCTATCGCCAGCCGGGGAACCAGCTCGGCCAGCACCTTCCGGCGCGTCTGAGCGGTCGGGGTGAGGTCGCCGAAGCTGTTCTGCGACCAGTAGTCGCGGTACCGGCCCTGGGGACCACCGTCGTACCAGTTCGGGTCGTTGCCCACCCCGGCCGCGGCAACGAACAGGTCGACGTCGCGCATCACCTCGCTCAGCACGACCGCCGGAACCTCCTCCAGCGGCACCGGCGTGCGTTCCCCCCGGAGGAACACCAGTTGGTCGGTCCCCATCGTGTCGAACATCAGGTCGTCGCCCTGATCCTCGATCCCGGCGATGTGCAGCACGGCGCGCAGCTCCCAGTCCGGAAGAGCCAGCCAGGGGTCCTGGTAGCTGGCGCCGTCGTTGCGGTGTCGAACGTGCGACCAGCCGCGCCGGGACAGCAGCGCGATGAGACGGTGCTGGCGCACGATGTGCGCGGCGAAGCGGTTGGAGTACGTGCCGGTGGCCCGCTCCGCGTCGGTCAGCAGGTACTGCTCGCGGTGCGCCTGCTTGAACGGCTGGGTGATCGTGTGCCGGGCCAGGAAGTCCCGCCAGGCCAGGACCGTGGTCGGATCGTCGACCGGGTGCCACAGCCGCACCGTGGCGTCGCCAGCGGGCTCGAACACCGTGTCGTCCACGGTCCGCAGGGCGTCGCCGCCCCAGCAGCAGGCAACGCCGTCGACGGTCCAGATCAGCCGTCGGGCCAGGGTCCGGGCCAGCGGGTGGTCCAGGAACCGTTCCCTCCACTGCTCGACGGTCCACGCGCGGTCGCGCCGCAGCAGGCCCTCCAGGCGATCGCGGGTCCCGATCAGCGTCGCGCCGATGTCCGCGACTGTCGCCTTCAGCTCCTTCAACTCCTCGCCGTGGTCCTTGCGCACCTGAGGCGGAGGAGCCTTGACCACCTTGCCGTCGGAGTTGCGCCACACCACTGTGGCGTCGACGCCGCGCACCGCGACCTCGTACGAGCTGTCACCCAGCTTGTCCGCGAGTGGCAGCCCGAAGCCGGGCAGCGCCATCTCCTCGACGTCCTCACGGCCGATGCCGAGCGCCTCGGCGTGCTTGGTCAGGCCCTTCTCGACGATGCGGAGCGTGCTCTTGTAGGTCAGCCGCGACGCCAGCCGGGCCAGCTGCGCGAGGGCGGCGGGGTGATCGGTGTCGACGAGCACCGCGACCGCGACGTTCGCCAGCTTCGGGCTCGACGGACCGTGCCCGGGAACCTTGCGGGCGGCCCGTTCCGCGATCTGGCCGAGACTGCGCAGGGTCTCCTCCGACGGCGGGCACATCGCTCGCGCCCAGAGCAGGCCCCACAGCACCCCGACGTTGTGCCGGTCGACCAACCGGGGCGGGTAATCGTCGACGTGACCGGGGCAGCACGTGGTCATGCGCAGCGGCAGACTGCGCGGCAGACCCACCAGCGGAAGCCAGTCGTCGAGCCGCTCGGTGAACTCGTCGACGCCGACCGCGTCGAGCAGAACCCGGGCGCTCTTCTGCCAGGCGGCCGTCGGCCGCGCCTTGTCCGCGCCGAGCAGGCAGTGGGCAAGCAACGTCTGCCACCCGGATCGTCGCCCATCCGGCATCGCCTCGATGTCCGCGACGGCCCGGTCAGCCCACTGCTCACCGACGTTGACGAGCGGCCACATCGCCAGGTCGTCCTCACCCATGAGGGAGTATGCGCGCTCGATCCGCGTCCGACGCCACGTCGCCAGCGCCGCCGGATGCGCACGCCCGGCGAGGTGCTCGGCCTGTAGCGACTCCCGGGTGAAGCTCACCAGCGACGTGCTCCACCGACCGAATCCCAGCCACGCCTGACCGCCCAGCCGGTCCAGCCAGACGGCGCCGTTCAGCCCACCGCCCGAGAGCAGAACACGGATGAACATGGACAGCCCATCCCGGTCCTGCCCGGGCACGACCAACGCGTCGAACACCCTCTGCCGGACCTGCACCGGTTGCGCGGCCAGGATCTGCTCAACCCGCTCCCACATCTCGCGGCAGGCGGCCCCCCATGAGGATTCGCTGGTGATGTTGTGGTGGCGTGGCAGGCTTCCGATCACCGTCATCGCCGCGGCGACACGACGCTCGTGATCCGCCTCGGCGCCGTCCAGGGCCGCGATGGCGGAGCTGAGCAGCTCCGCCTGGCGCGTGGCCTCCGGCAACAACTCGATCTGCGGCGAAGCAAGGTCGTAGGGGCCGTTCGGATCGTTGAGCGCGGCGAGCAGCGTCCGGCTCGTGCTGGCCGGCGCCCAGCCGCACACCACGGCCACCTGATCGACGAAGTCCCGCCGACCATGTGCGTTGAGGGTGTTCTCGCTCCGCTCGCACCATCCCCTGACGGTGTCCACCACGTCGCGCAGTGCCAGCTCCGGATCGAACGTGTCCATCAGCCACCCACCAGCGGGACGAGCTTGAGGAACGTGACGCGGGAGCCCGCGTGCAGGTGGACCTTGTCGTCCAGGCTGGTGACCTGACGGTCGTCGACCAGCACCACGAAACCGTTGCGGCCGAACGCCTCGAGCGTCGCCCGGGTCCGTTCCTCCGGATCGACGCCCGCGCCGGACTCGGCGACTTCCAGGACCACTCGCCGGCGGATCAGCTCGTCGAGACGGACTGTCTCGTCGAAGATTTCCATTGTCCACTCGGCAACGCTCGGCCCACCGGTCGCTTCATCGGCGATTGTGATCATCGGCATGACGGAGACCGTAGCGTGGACCCCGGACATGCTGTGTGGCGCGGAAGCGATCAGCGCCGCCACCTGGAACGCCTGTCGTCGGCCGACCGCCGGAGCCGCGTACCGTCAGGGCGTTTCGACGGTGACGACGCCAGTTTGTGTGACCTGGACGGGTGCCAACCAATCTCCCACGGTGTACGGCGATTTTTCGTGAAGGCGAGGTTGTGAGCGTGACCGATCACGCGTACCCGAACAGGACTGACCTGTCGGCGGTGGTGGACGCGGCACGCCGCGGGGACCAGACGGCGATGGACGAGCTGGTCTCGCACTATCTGCCACTGGTGTACAACATCGTGGGTCGGGCACTGAACCGATCAGCGGATGTGGACGACGTGGTGCAGAACACGATGTTGAGTGTCGTGCGAGGGCTGGCGGGCGTACGCGATCCGGGTGTCTTCCGGTCGTGGTTGGTGGCCGTCACCATGAACGAGGTCCGTGCCCACCAGCAGTTCCGGCACACCACACCGGCCCCGCCGGAGGACATCGACAACCTGATCGACCCGGGTTCCGACTTCGAGGACCTGACCCTCACCCAGCTTCGCCTGTCCGATCAGCGCCGCGAGGTCGCCCTTGCCACGCGCTGGCTGGACGACGACCACCGCCACCTGCTGTCCCTGTGGTGGCTGGCCGAGGCCGGTCACCTCTCCCGCGCCGACCTGGCCGAGGCCCTGCAACTGGATCCACATCACGTGACCGTCCGCGTGGCCCGCATGAAGGCGCAGTTGGACACCGCCCGGCTGGTGGTGCGAGCCCTCACCACGCGACCCGGCTGCGGCGGCCTGCTCGACATGGCGTCCGACTGGGACGGCCGACCGGCGCCGGTGTGGCGCAAGCGGCTGGCGCGGCACATTCGGACCTGCGCGCACTGCCCGGATGCCACGTTCGATCTGGTACCGGCCGAGCGGCTGCTGGCCGGCATGGCGCTCACGCCGTTCCCGCCCGACCTCGCCTCGCGCGTCACACATCAGGTGCACGGCATCACCGGCGCGCAGCAGGGCATCTCGTCGGCGGGCGCGTCACACGCCGTCGCCTCGGCGGGCCCGTCACAAGGCGTCGCGTCGGCGGGCACACGCGCGAAGATCGTCGGGTTGCCGCAGCAGGCCCGCGTCGCGGTCCTGTCCCTGCCCAAGGCCCTGGTCGGCGCGTTCGCGGCCGTCGCCCTGGTCGGAGGGGCGGGGATCGTCGTCGCCGGTTACAAGGCCGGGCCGAGCCAGCAACCGGCGAGCGTGACAGCCGCCCAGCCCTCGACCGCGATCACCGAATCCGCCTCCGAGACACCCGGGTCCGCACTCGATTCACCTTCCCCGACGGCGCTCGACGCGTCCCCGACCACCTCGCGCCCGGCCTCCGCCCCCACCAAGTCACCGGCGCCAACCAAGTCACCGACCAGGCCGCCGACTCCGACCAGGTCGCCGACCAAGCCTGCCAGCACGTCCACCGGCGTGTCCGCTGCGGAACAGCGTCTGCTGGTGCTGCTCAACGAGCGGCGCCGCGCGCTCGGGCTGCCCGCTGTCGAGCTGCGCACGACGGAGCAACGCGCCGCGGAAACCTGCGTGAAGCAGAACCTGGATACGGGCGCCTTCGAGCACTGCGGCCATGAGGTTCTGTGGGCGTCCTCGGGCAACTCATCCCCGGAGCAGATGATCAACGCCTGGTTCAACAGTCCCGGGCACAAGCAGGCGCTGACCTACGCCAGCTCCCGTTTCGCCGGCCCCGCCATCGTCTTCAACGGCACCCGTCAGATCGCTGCCATCAACATCGATTACTGAAACTCTCCGCAGGTGAGAGTGGCGCAGCGTCGACTGCGCGCCCGGCCCGACGCCGATCGGCGTCGGGCCGGGCATGAGAGCCGCGAGCCGTCACCAGGGCACCACACCGGCGTCCTCGAAAAAGCCGCCGGTGGGGCCCCCGTCGGGCAGTGTGGCCAGGCGGATGGCGGTCGCCGCGCCCTCCTGGGGAGTACGCACGCCACGGAAGCCGTTGAGGTCGGTGGCGACGAAGCCCGGGCAGGCGCAGTTGATGAGGATCTTCGTGTCCGCCAGTTCCCGGGCGTACTGAAGGGTCACCGCGTTCAGGAACGACTTCGAGGGCGCGTAGGCCACAGCGACGGGACCTGTGGTGGTGTCACCGTCGGGGCCAGACTGCCGGGTCAGAGAACCGACGCCGCTGGACATGTTCACGATGCGCGGTGAGGCCGACCGCCCGAGCAACGGCAGCATCGCGTTCGTCACCCGGATGACGCCGATGACGTTGGTCTCCACCACAGTGCGGAGGACAGCCAGATCGACTCTGCTCGGCTGCTGCTGTCCGCCACCGGTGATCGCGGCGTTGTTGACCAGCGCATCGAGGCGTCCGGCGTGTTCGGCGATCAGATCGGCTGCGGCGGCGACACTGCGGTCGTCGGTGACATCCAACGGGACACCGAAGGCGTCGACGCCAGCGTCCCGCAGTCGTGCCACCGCCGTGTCCCGCCGGGCCTGGTCGCGCGCGCCGACACCCACGCTCCAGCCCAGCGCACCCAGGCCTGCCGCAATCTCGTACCCGATGCCCTTGTTGGCCCCGGTGACCAGGGCAATCTTCTTGTCACTCATGTCTTCGACTGTGGGTCACGGCCCGCGAGTCGTCCAAGACCACCTGAGTCATGGGCGATACCCGGAAGGTATCGCCGCCTCCGTTGCGGGCTAGGCTGGACACGTGGAGACACGAGAGCTGCGGTACTTCGTCGCCGTGGCCGAGGAACTGCACTTCGGCCGCGCGGCGCAACGCCTGGGCATGGCCCAGCCGCCATTGTCGCGGGCGATCAGTCAGCTCGAACGCCGTCTGGGTGCCGCCCTGCTGAAGCGTGACAGCCGCTCGGTGACCCTGACCGAAGCCGGTGCGGTCCTGCTGCACGAGGGACGAGCAGCGCTGGACGCTGTGGAAGCTGCCGAACATCGCGCCCGACGCGCAGCTCTCTCCGTCACCGGTCACCCCAGCGTCGTCCTGGCGACCAAGGCCGGAGCGTCCAGCGAGTTGCTCGCGAAGCTGCTGCACGCCTACTCCACCGAACCCGGATCGGTCGACGTCGACGTGGTGCTGTGTGGCCCCGGCGAACAGGAACGACTGTTGCGGACCGGCCGTGCCGACGTCGCGATCCTTCACCACCCGTTCGACGACCTGACGGGGCTCGACGCCGAGGAACTGCTCACCGAGGGCCAGGTCGCCATCCTCCCGGCCGGCCATCCCCTCACCACTCGCGAGAGTGTGCAGCTGAGCGAGGTGACCGAGCTGCCGGACCTGCCTCTACCGCGCTGGCCGGCGCATGACGGCACCTATCCCGACGGCCCCGGTCCTGAGGCCCAGAGCCACTCCCAACTTTTCCAGCTCACCGCCCTTGGCCGGACCTTGCTGGTCGTGCCCGAGTCCGCCCGATCCCAGCTGAACGACGATCTCGTCGCCGTGCCGATCGTGGACGCGCCGGAAGTCACCACGGTCATCGCCTGGCCTCCGCACAGCCGCTCCCGAGCTGTCGCCGATCTTGTCAGGGCCGCACTCCGCCTCTAGCCGCCAGCATCTGCGGCTCGTCGCACCGGCGTACGCGAAAAAGGCCCTGACCGGCAGGGATCTGCCAGGTCAGGGCCTTCATCGTTGGTGCGCCGCCAGGGACTCGAACCCCGAACCCGCGGATTAAGAGTCCGCTGCTCTGCCAGTTGAGCTAGCGGCGCTCGTTCGGCAACGGAGAGAACATTAGCACCCCCGAAACCCCGGCTCCAATCCGGTTACCGGGCTCCCCCCTTCGGTCGAGCTTTGCCGGCAAAAAGCCCCAAACCGGCCAGCCGGCTCAAGGCAGGGGCGTGGGTTGCGGCGTCGATGCGGCACGATGTCCGCCAGGTACGCGAGAACAGAGGTGGGGATGACACGGTTCACGCGAGCCGGGGCGGTGGTGGGCGCTCTGGCTCTGGTGGCGTCGCTGGCACTGACCGGGTGCGGCGACGAGAAGAAGCCGGAATTCGTTGGCGGGACGTCGCCGGCGGGCGCGGGTGCCGAAGCTGGCTCGTCCACGCCCTCGGCACCGGCAACCCCGAGCGCGTCGAGCGGACCGACGCTCACGCTGAGCCCGGCCGACGGCACGAAGGGCCGGCCGGTGAGCACGGAGATCAGCGCGAAGCTCCCGAACGGCGGAAAGGTGTCCGCGGTCACGCTGACGGCGGACGGTGGGGGCTCGGTGGAGGGCAAGCTGCGCACCGACGGTTCGGCCTGGGTGCCGTCCGCCCCGCTGAAGTTCGGCACCCGCTACACCGCCACTGTGACGGCGAACGGGTCCGACGGCACGAGCAGCCAGGGCACCAGCAGCTTCACCACGATGGCCAAGCCGAAGTCGACCATCGGGTCCGGCCTGTATCTCTTCGACGACAAGAGCTACGGGGTGGCCATGCCGGTGGTCACCGAGTTCCACCCGGGCATCCCGAAGAAGGACCGGGCGGCGGTGCAGAAGCGGATGTTCGTCCGCACCGAGCCGCCGCAGCCGGGGGCGTGGCACTGGGTCGACAACGGCACGCAGGCCTACTACCGGGCCCCGGAGTACTGGAAGCCCGGCACGACCATCAGCGTACGGATCGCCCTGGCCGGGATGCCGCTGAGCAACGGCAGGTACGGCGACATGGACCGTAAGGCGACCGCGAAGATCGGCCGGTCGTTCGAGATGAAGGTCGACAACGCCAACAAGAAGATGCTGGTGTACGAGAACGGCGCGCTGGTGCGCACCATCCCGGTGAGCCTGGGCAAGAAGAGCACGCCGTCGTCCAGCGGCACCATGGTCGTGATGGAGAAGAAGGAAGCCACGACCTTCGACACCCGCGACGACCCGGACCCGGCCAACCGCTACGTCACCGACATCCAGTTCGCCCAGCGGCTCACCTGGGGTGGCGAGTACATCCACGCCGCACCCTGGTCGGAGCACGTGCAGGGGCGTCAGAACGTCTCGCACGGCTGCGTGAACGTGTCGATGGTGAACGCCCGGTGGTTGTTCGAGAAGACGCGAATCGGTGACCCGATCACGGTGAAGGGCACCGAGCGCAAGATCGCCGCCGGCAACGGCTGGACGGCGTGGAGCCTGAGCTGGTCGGCGTTCATCAAGGGCAGCGCACTACCCGTACCCAAGGGTGGGGCCGGCCCGGCACTCTGAGCCGCCCGGCATCGATGCGCCGGCCCTGCCGATGGCCGGGCCGGCGCGTACCCTTGCATTCCCGCGCTGCGACGACGCCGCGGCGACCCCTCAGTCCCGGTACGGAGACGAGCCAGGCTCACGAAACGCCGGATATTAGCAAAATCCGGCATCATCGTCGGCGTGTTTCGGTTCACCCTCGGCAACCGGGGCCGGCTCTGGCGCGTCAGTAGGAGACGATGGGGCAGCGACCACGACTGTGAGGGAATCATGCGAGCTAGCCAGGACCAGCTGATCAGGCGCGGTGGGCGACGCCGCGTGTTCGCGGCAGGGCTCCTCGCCGTGGCGCTGGCCTTCACCTCCGCCTGCACCGACGGCGACGGCGGCAAGCCGTCCTCCTGGCAGGGCGGCGACGAGGCGCCGGCACCGAAGGCGGCGGCGACCATCAGCGAACCGGCGGCCGATGCCAAGGACGTGCCAGCGTCCACCGGCATCACCTTCACCACCAAGGACGCCGTGAAGACCGCTGTCGAGCTGAAGGACGCGGCCGGCAAGGCCGTCGAGGGCACCCTCGCGGCAGATGGCAAAACGTGGCTGCCGGCCGGCGCACTGGAGTACGGCACGGCCTACACGGCGACCGTCACCGTCACCGGCGACGACGACCGTCCGGCCACCGCGACCAGCACCTTCACCACCATGGCCAAGCCGAACAACCAGGTACGGGTGACCAGCTTCCTCGGCGACAACCAGGTGGTCGGGGTCGGCATGCCGCTGATCGTGAAGTTCGGCCGGAACATCCCGGAGGACTACCGCGACGACGTGCAGCGCCGCATGACGGTGACGTCGACCCCGGCGCAGGAGGGCATCTGGCACTGGGTCAGCCCCACCGAGATCCGGTACCGGCCGAAGGAGTTCTGGAAGGCCGACAGCAAGATCTCCTACCGGGTGCAGGCCGGCGGTCTGCCGATGGGTGAGGGCTGGTACGGCCGCGCCGACCTCAGCGTGGACGTCAAGATCGGCGCTGCGACGGTCATGACGGTGGACAACAAGACCAAGCGGATGACGGTGACCCGCAACGGCTCCGTGATCAAGACCATCCCCGTCAGCCTGGGCAAGAAGAGCACCCCGTCGTCCAGCGGCACCATGGTCGTGATCGAGAAGCTGCGCAAGACGGTCTTCGACACGTTCGAGGAGCTGGGCCCGGAAGAGGGCTACCGCACCAAGATTGACTTCGCGCAGCGCCTCACCTGGGGTGGGGAGTTCATCCACGCGGCGCCCTGGTCCGAGGGCCAGCAGGGCAGCGTGAACGTCTCGCACGGTTGCGTGAACGTGTCGATGGCAAACGGCGACTGGCTGTTCAAGAACACCCAGATCGGTGACCCGATCACGGTCAAGGGCACCGAGCGCAAGCTGCAGAACGGCAACGGCTGGACCGACTGGAACATGAGCTGGGACGAGTACGTCAAGGGCAGCGCCCTGCCGTACGAGCCTCCCGCGGACCCGGACACCACGCCGACGCCGGACGGCGCGGTCACCCCGTCCCCCACGCCGACCGCCTGACCCGAACGACGAAGCCCTCTCCCACGCGGAGAGGGCTTCGTCGTGGATGCCCCTATCGGGCCCCTGGAACGACTCAGGCCCCCTCCGAGGAGGGGGCCTGAGCAGCACGACCAACTGGGTGACTGATGGGAATTGAACCCACGACAACCGGGACCACAACCCGGTGCTCTGCCAACTGAGCTACAGCCACCACGCCGTCGCCCGGTCGATAGCCCCGGGCGGGGTGCGGACCAATAATAGCCACATCGCGGCGTGCCTCGTCCAGCGGGTTCCCCGGTCCCCGTACGAGCCGCCGCGGGTCAGAGTTCGGCGGCGATCGCCTTGGCGGTCTCGACGTCCGGGCCGGGCAGCGGCACGAAGACCGTACGCCGGTAGTACTCCAACTCCCGGATGCTCTCCCGGATGTCGGCCAGCGCCCGGTGCGCGAGGCCCTTCTGCGGCTGGCCGAAGTACACCCGCGGGTACCAGCGGCGGCAGAGTTCCTTGATCGACGACACGTCGATCAGCCGGTAGTGCAGGTGCGCGTCGAGTCGGGGCATGTCCCGGGCGATGAAGCCCCGGTCGGTGGCGATCGAGTTGCCGCACAACGGCGCCGTACGCGGATCCTTGACGAAGGTGCGGACGTAGTCCAGGACCAGGTCCTCCGCCTCGGCGAGGGTGACCGCCGAGCGGCGGACCTCCTCGGTGAGGCCGGACTTGGCGTGCATCGTCTGGACGATCTCCGGCATCGCCTCCAATGCCGCCTCATCGGCGTGGATCACCACGTCGACACCGTCACCCAGCACATTGAGGTCGGGATCGGTGACCAGTGCCGCAACCTCGATCAGTTTGTCCCTGCCAAGGTCCAACCCGGTCATTTCACAGTCGATCCAGACAAGGAGATCAGCCACCGGGACAGCCTACGCGCAGCCCACGACCCGCGGCTGCGCGCTCTCGGCCGACCGGACCGCTAGGGTTTCGGGGTGCCAGCAGAACCCGTCGCACCGCCCGCCATCACGGACGACGATCCCGGCGGCCGTACGGTCCGTCGCCTGGTCGCGGTGGTGGCTCTTGTCGCCGTGCTGCCGGCGCTCTACCTGCGCGGCCTCGTGCACAACTTCTTCGACCTCAAGATTTACATGTCGGCCATGGACTGGTGGCGCGTCGGTCACCCGCTCTACGACTACGTCCAACCCGACCGGGTGCAGGGCGAGCTGTACTTCACGTACCCGCCGTTCAGCGCGCTGCTGCTGTGGCCGTTCGGTCTGCTGCGACTCGGCGCCACCGTGACGATCTTCACGGTGCTCACGATGGCGGCCGTGGTGCTGACCACCCGGTGGGTGGTGATGCCGCTCATCGACCGGCACCACCTGCCGCGAACGTTCACCCTGGTCGTCGCCGTGCTGCTGGTGCTGGCTGTGGAGAGCACCCGCGAGACGATCACCTTCGGTCAGATCAACATGCTGCTGGTCGTACTCATCCTGGCCGACCTGCTGTACGCGGTGCCGCAGGCGCGACGCTGGGCCGGGGTGGGCGTGGGGTTGGCGACGGCACTCAAGCTCTTTCCCGGCATCTTCATCGTGTACCTGTTGGCCACCCGGCGGTGGCGGGCCGCGGCGGTGGCCAGCGCGACCGCGGCGGCGGCGACCCTGCTCGCGGCGGCGATCGCCCCAAGCGACTCGTGGCGGTTCTGGACGCACGAACTGTGGGCCACCGATCGGGTGGGGCGCACCGACTACGTCGGCAACCAGTCGCTGTTCGGCCTGCTCAGCCGGTTCACCGCGCCGGCGAAGCCGGACCAGCTGCTCTGGCTGTTGTTGGTCGCCGTGGTCGCCGTCTACGGGCTGTGGCGGGCCGCCCGCGCTGCGCGGGCCGGTGACGCGTTGACGGGCCTGACGCTGACCGGGCTGGTCGGCTCGCTGGTCAGCCCGATCACCTGGACCCACCACATCTACTGGTTCGTTCCGGCGGTGGTGCTGCTCGCGGACGCGGCGTTGAGTGCCGACCGGCCGGACGAGGCACGCCGGCGTCGGTGGTTTGCCGGGCTCGCGCTGGGCATCACCGCGGTGATCGTCTATGGCGTGGTGACGTTCCAGGCCTGGGGCGTGGAACCGGTCCGCACCGAGAATCCGGCGGACTTCGTCGTGCAGAACGCCTACGTGCTGATCAGCGTGCTGCTGCTGGTGGTCCTACCGGTGCCCGCGCGGCGCGCTGAGGAAGACTCAGGCCACCGCGAGGAAAAATCGCGCCAAATGGACAGATCTCCCCAGTAGCCGCCATCAACGCTAATCTGACCTCATCTACCTCAAGCGTCGCTCAGGTAGCACCGATCCCCCGGTGAGGGTGGCCCTCCGCGTCGGCAGCGCGGAGGGCCACTCGCCATTTCGTCCCCCGCCGGCCAGGGCCACCACCAGCGGATCCCACCGGCCGCGTAATCACCGACCGGTCACCGGCGGGGCATCCACCGGCCGGGTCGCCACCGGCGGGACCTCCACCGGCTGGTCCGTGGCCTCCGTACCGGCCGGTGGCCACGCGAGACTCAGCGTCACCTCCGGTGGGCGCGGCAACCGGGCCGGTTCGTCCAGGTCGGCGAGGGTGACCGGCCGGGACGGTTCGGTGCCGATCGCCGAGCGGAGCCGTTCTCCCGCACCCGAGCCGACGGGGGCGAGCTGCCGGACAGCCGGCAACGGCGGGGTCGAGCCCGGCTCCCGGGAGCCCAGGCCACTCAACGAGGTGACACCGAGCCGGCCGGCGAGCACCGGCACCTGATCCGGCTCGACCACGAAGATCACTTCACGCGGGCGCAGCGGCCGCAGCAGGAGCAGCACCGCACAGACCACCAGCAGGACGCCCACGGCCAGCAGACCCCAGGTGGCCGGCCCGGTCCACCCGGCGCGCAACTCGGCGCGCAGGTCCAGCGCCAGATCCGCCCCGCCGTCGGGGCGCATCACCACGAGGCTCATCGGCTCACCGGCCAGGTCCCCGACACTCCACTCCAGCGAGCCGATCCCCTCGCGTACCCAGAAGGGCCGCCCCAGCGGCGTGACCGCCTCAGCTGCGGTCGGGGTGCCCACGGCCGGACCGGCCGCGTCCAGCCGGACCGGCAGCGGGCCCTGGGCCAGCGCCACCCGGCGAACCGAGGCGTGCGGCGCCGACTCCAGCCAGCGGCGTACCTCAGCGGTGGGCGCCAGCCCGACGAACGCCGGGCCGTCCGCGGTGCGGGCGTCCAGTCGCAGCCGGGTCTGTGCGGTACGCGCGAACGGCGCCTCCTGCCGCAGCAACCGGTCGAGGTCGGTGACCACGACCGCGTGACCGGGCGTGCGGACCGTTTCGAAGCGGGCGGCGAAGGCCCCGTCGGGGTCGGCGTGGCGGGTCACCAGCCACAGCGCGCCTCCGGCGAACAACGCCGGAATCCCCACGACCAACAGCAGCACTCCGGCGATCATCCGCACGAACCGCATCCGCACCGTCCCCCTCCGTAGCCAAGTACCCGGCCGACCTTACCGACGCAGACCGTCTGATCAGCGGATATCCACGGCACGGGCGGTGCCGACTCCAGAAAGCGCACTGGCCCGCCGGATGGTCCGGCGGGCCAGCGGTGTGACGGGGGTCAGGACTTGGCGACCGGCTCCCGACGGGTCCGCGTGAACGCCAACCCGCCCAGCACCAGGCCGGCCAGACCAGCGACGAGACCGGCCACACCGAGGCCGACCGCGAGGCCGTTGCCGTCCTCGTCGTCGTCGTCATCGTCGGGTGCCGCGACGGCGGCGGCGGAGGCCGGTGCGGCCGAACCACCCGGCGCGGCGGCGGTCAGGGTGAGCACCGGAGCCGGGCTCTCGGGCTCCTCGCCGCCCGGTGCCTGCTCGTCGATCCAGCGCGAGATGTTGCCGTCGGAGTAGGTCTGGAGGGTCTTGAAGACCATCGACTCGACCTTCGGCAGCGGCCCCATCGAGACGGGGAACTCCTGGAACTGGCCCGGCTTCACCCCCGCCTCACCGGTGGCCGTCCAGGTGATCTTGGAAACCGCCTCGGTGATCGGGCTGCCGTGCACCTCGATCGGCGGGTCGACCTTGCGCTTCTCCGTCGCGACCGTCCAGCCGGGGACCGGCATGGTCGACACCGAGCCGACCGGGGCGTTCTCCGGGAGCACCACCTCGAGCTTGACGGTCGACGCGGTGTCACTCTCGTTCGGCACCCGGAACGCCACCCGGGCGTAGCCACCCTGGGTCGCCTCCTTCGGGTTCACCGTCACGTGGGCGGACGCCGGTCCGGCGAAGCCGAGCACAGCGGTGGCGGCGGCGGTGAACGCCAGTGCGGCAGCGGCGGTTGCGGTACGCCGGATTCGGGTCATGGGTTTCGCGGACCTCTCTAACGGATCGGCACGGTGGCGGTCACCGTGGCCTGGTCGATGTCGGTCGTTCGAGCAGTGATCTTCAGTTGCCAGTCACCGGCTGCCGGCAGGCTGATGTCGCCGTAGGCGTGGTTGTCCGTCAACGGCAGCAGCGGGACGTCGATCGGTTCGATCCCGGCCGAGGGCAGCGCGGCGGTCGCCTTCCACTCCACTACCGGCAGCGGCAGGTTGTCCTTGCCGTACGCGTACAGGTGCACCGAGTTGTTGCCCCGCTGGGCCGGGCTCACCTCGATCTGCATCTCGTAGAGCGGGCTGGACAGCCTGGTGCTGAACAGGCCGGCCTCGGTGCTGGACGGCCCGGCGACGGCGGTGCGGGCGGGCGTGGTCTGCACGAGCGTGGCGGACAGGCCCAGCACCACCACGGTGACGGCCAACTCCACCCAGACCGCCCGGCGTACCGGCGCCGGTCGCTGCGCGGCGACACGGCGGCGGACCAACTGCCGGGAGTACGCGGCCACGGCGATCACCAGCGCGAACAGCCCGATCTTGGCGAGCAGCAGCCGCCCGTAGGTGGTGTCGAACAGCGCCTGCGGGGTGGCCACCTCGATCAGCGCCTGGACGGTGCCGGCCAGCAGCAGCGCCGACACGGCGAGCGCCGCCCAGCGCGACCAGATCGGCAGGATCGCGCTCAACTCCCGCTCGTCGGCCTGGCGCAGCAGGAAGCCGGCGAGCATGAGCAGACCGCCCAGCCAGACGGCCATGCTGCCCAGGTGCACCGCGTCGACCACCACGGAGACCGCCGGCGCCGGGGAGGCGGCCGGGTGCCCGGCCAGGGGCCAGGTCAGCAGTGCGGCGCCGCCGAGCACGGCCAGGATGATCGCGTCGGCGCGGCCGGTCGGTCGGGCCAGCAGCGGCCGGAGCAGGAAGACGGCCGCCGCCAGCAGGCCGAGCCGGACCAGGTGGGCGGCGCCGAAGGCGCTGCCGAACACGCTGCCGAAACCCTCGCCGGTGACGTCGAAGAGGCCACCGCCGGCGGTGTAGGGCACCTGCAACCACAGGTCGGCGAGGGTGGCGACGGCCACCAGACCGAGGCCGGTCCACGCCAGCCGGGTCGGCCCCCGGCGGGAGAGCCGTCGGGGCCAGAGCGCGGCGAGCACCAGCGCCGGCCCGACCAGCAGCACCAGGCCGGCGTAGCCGAGGAAGCGGGCCACCTTCACCGCCGTACCCACCACCGGGTTGGCGCGGCTGTCCGAGCCGGAGTCGACGGGTGGCGTCGAGGGTGCGCCGACCGAGTAGGTGAACGCCCCGGAGACCGGGTGGCTGTCGGCGGAGATCACCCGGAAGCTGACCAGGTAGGTGCCTCGGCCCCCGGCCGGGTCCACCGGAATGGTCACGACACCGCCGGCGAAGGATGGCTCACCCCGGTCGGCCCGGGCCCCGTCGGGCGCGATGATCCGGATCTTGCCGGGAACCTTGCGGACCGACTCGCTGAACGTCAGCACCACCTCGGACGGCCCGCTCGGCACGATGGAGGAGGCGGCCGGGCTGCTGCTCTCCAGCACCGCGTGGGCGCTCGCGGAGGTGGCCGGCGCGATCAAAAGGGCGACGACGGTGACCAGCAGGCCGGCGGCTGCGGCCAGCCGGGCGAACCAGCGGCGGGGGGCGACAGTCATGCCAGCCATGGTCGCCGACCGGTGTGGATCTCGGCGACCCGAGTCGGGCGAAGGGCTCAACTCTGCTCAGCCGCCAGTGCCGCGCGGGAGGGATCGCGTGTCATGAGCAGGTAGTCGGCTCGCGTTGGGAAAAAGTTCCCGACGTGGTGCAGAACATCCAAGGGCCGAAGGACCCTGACGCTGCGACGGGCGCCGCGTAACCTGGTTTGTCGTGATCCCCGTCCCGCGTGACACCGGTGCCGCCGGTCCGGCAGAGCCGGCCGGCGACGTCGCCCGGGACCCGGCCACCGAGTGGGCGCTGATCGCCCGCGACGGTGACCCGAGCGCCCAGGCGGCGTTCGTCCGGCTGACCCAGGTCGAGGTCTGGCGGTTCGCCGCCGCCCTGGTCGACCCGGACAGCGCCGACGACCTGACCCAGGAGACGTACCTGCGCGCGTTTCGGGCGTTGCCCGCGTTCGAGGGTCGCTCCAGCGCCCGCACCTGGTTGCTCGGCATCGCCCGGCGGGCCTGCGCCGACCACCTGCGCACGGTGATCCGCCGTCGGCGGCTGGACGAGCGCCTGGCGGCGAACGCGTACACCGACCGCCCCTATCCGGACCCGGCCGGCCAGCTCGGGGCCACCGACCTGGTCCGCCGGCTCAGTGCCGAGCGGCGTGCCGCCTTCGTGCTCACCCAGTTGCTCGGCCTGTCGTACGCCGAGGCCGCCGCAGTTGAAGGGGTGCCGGTGGGCACCATCCGTTCCCGGGTCGCCCGGGCCCGCGACGACCTGGTCGAGGCGGCCGGCGACGCGCTGACCGGCTGAGCGCGGAACTTACGGCGGAGACGGGACGACAAATGAGCGTGACTGCACCTCCCTCCGGGGCTGGCCGTTGGCCTGTCGTCCGGCCCTGGCTCGGCACGGCGGCCCGGCTCGGCCTCGCCGCCGTCTGGCTCGTGGCCGGCGCGTCGAAGGTCGGCGACCTGGCCGCCTCCGGGCGTGCCGTCAACGCGTACCAGGTGATGCCGTACGACGTGGCGAGCGTGATCGGCGCGGCCCTGCCCTTCGTCGAGCTGGCGTTGGGCGTGCTGTTGCTGCTCGGGCTGGCAACCCGGCTCGGCGCCGGGGTGTCCGCCGCACTCCTGGTGGTCTTCATCGCGGGGATCGCCTCGGCCTGGGCGCGGGGACTGGCCATCGACTGCGGCTGCTTCGGCAGCGGTGGGCAGTTGGCCGAGGGACAGGCCCCCAGTTACCTCCCGGAGATCCTTCGGGACCTGGGATTCTTGGTACTGGCCGGATTTCTGCTGATCTGGCCACGTACGCCCGTCTCGGTGGACGGATGGTTGTCCGGCGAGCCCGTTGTGGAGGACGAGGATGAGTAGTCGCAAGGGGCAGCGGGACGCCGCCCGGGTGGTCCGCGAGCAACTCGCCCGCGAGCGGCGGCGCAGGCGCACGATCTGGGTCTCGGCCGGGGCCGTCGTCGTCCTGGTCATCGCCGGTGTCATCGGCTGGGCCGCCTGGTCCAGCCAGCGCTCCGACGAGTTCACCACCCCGCCCGGCGCCAACGCGGCCGGCACCGGCATCGTCACCGGCGGCGGGCCGGTCACCGTCGACGTCTACGAGGACTTCCTCTGCCCGGCCTGCAAACAGTTCGAGCAGACCAGCGGGGCGACGCTCGAACAGTTGGTGGCCGAGAACAAGGCGAAGGTGGTCTACCACCCCGTCGCGTACCTGAACCGCTTCTCCACCACCGAATACTCGACCCGGTCGTCGGCCGCCTCCGGCTGCGCCGCGGCGGGTGGCAAGTACCACGAGTACGCCAAGGCACTGTTCGCCCAGCAGCCGCCGGAGGGCAGCGCCGGGCTCACCGACGACCAGCTGATCGACATCGGTGTCGGCGTGGGCCTCGACCGGGGCTCCTTCGGCACCTGCGTGAAGGACAAGACCTACCGGACGTGGACCGAACACGTCACCGACGACGCCAGCCGGAGCAACGTCACCGGCACGCCGACCGTCAAGGTCAACGGCAAGTCGGTCGACAACCCCACCCCGGACGCTCTCACCGCAGCCGTGGCGGCGGCCGGCAAGTGATCCGTACCCTGCTGACCCGGGCCGGCCTGGTCGCCACCGCAGCCTGCGCGGCCACCCTGCTCACCGCGGCACCCGCCGCCGCGCACGGCGCGGACGCACCCGACGGCACCGACTACCGCACCCGGACCACCGGGGTCGCACCGGCACGGCCAGGGCTGGAGGTGCGCGTCGTCGAGGCGGGCGCCCGACTGGAGCTGACCAACCGCACCGGCCGCACCGTCGAGGTGATCGGCTACTCCGGCGAGCCGTACCTGCGGGTCGGCCCGGACGGGATCTTCGAGAACAGCCGCTCCCCCGCCACGTACCTGAACCGCACCATCACCGGGGACACCGCGCTCCCGGCCGAGGCCGACCCGGCCGCCCCGCCGAACTGGCGGCGGATCGACGACGGGCCGACGGCGCGCTGGCACGACCAGCGCGCACTGTGGCAGGAGTCGGTGCCACCGGAGGCGGTACGCGCCGCGCCGGACCGGGAGCACCGGGTCCGCGACTGGACCGTCCCACTGCGCGACGGCGCCGACCCGATGGTCATCGGTGGCACGCTCGACTGGGTGCCGCCGCCGGACGCGTACACCTGGTGGACGGTGACCATCGTGGGCCTGCTCGCGGTGGGCGCGCTCGGCCTGGTCGCCGCCGCCGCCCCGGCCGGCGCCCGCGCGCTGTCCGCCGTCGGCGCGTTGCTGGTCGTCGGCGGCGCACTGACCGTCGTGTACCCGGTGGGCCGGGAACTGGACGCGGGCGCGCAGGGTGTCGGCGGAGTGCTGGTCGGGCTGCTGTCCGGGCAGATCTGGTCGCTGCTCACCGGCCTCGGCGCGGTCGCCGCCGGTTGGTACGCGCTGGCCCGCCGCCCGGCCGCCGACTTCGCTGTGGCGCTGGCCGGGGCCTGCCTGGCGCTCTTCGGCGGCGCGGCGAACGCCGCCGTGTTCGCCCGGTCCATCGCCCCGGTGCCCTGGTCGCCCGAGGTCGCCCGCGTCATGGTGGCGGTGGTGCTGATCACCGGGGCCGGCGCGACAGCCGCAGGAGTCCTCCGCCTGCACGCCGCCTCCCGGGCCGCCACCGCAGCACCACGGGCCGACGACGCCGAACGCGGAGCTACGGCCGCGGGGTGAAACCGTAGGGAAGTTCCAGGCGGTGGCGGGCCAGCAGGGCCTCGTCACGCAGCAGGTCTCCGGTGGGGGCGTCAGCGACGATCCGGCCACCGTCCAGGATCACCGAGCGTTCGCACAGCTCCGCCGCGTACGGCAGGTCGTGCGTGACCATCAGCAGGGTCACCGGCAGGTCGCGCAGAATCTCGGCCAGCTCACGGCGGGCCGCCGGGTCCAGATTCGACGACGGCTCGTCGAGCACCAGGATCTCCGGGTGCATGGCGAGCACGGTGGCCACCGCCACCCGTCGGCGCTGCCCGAACGACAGATGCTGCGGGGCCCGCTCCCGGTGCTCACTCATCCCCACCGCCGCGAGAGCCTCGTCCACCCGGGCGGCCAACTCCGCCCCGCGCAGGCCCAGGTTCGCCGGCCCGAACGCCACGTCCTCCGCCACCGTGGGCAGGAACAACTGGTCGTCCGGGTCCTGGAAGACGATGCCCACCCGGCGACGCACCTCGCCCAGGGTGGCCCGATCCGGCGTCACGGTCAGCCCGCCGACGCTCACGCTGCCCTCGGTCGGGGTGAGGATGCCGTTGAGATGCAGCACCAGCGTCGTCTTGCCGGCCCCGTTGGGCCCGAGCAGCGCCACCCGATCGCCGCGCGGCACACTCAGGTCCACCCCGTGCAGGGCGACATGCCCATCCGGGTACGCGTAGCGAACGCCACGAACGTCCAGCGAGACAGCGGTCTGCACGACACCGATCATGACAGCACGACGGCGGTGGCGGCGATGGAGGCCGCCACCACCGGCACTGTGGCCGCGACCAGCCACTGGCCGGTGGTCGCCGCGCCCTCGCTCTGCCACACGGCGGGCATCCGCCCGGTGTAGCCCCGCGACAGCATCGCCAGGTAGACCCGCTCGCCCCGCTCGAAGGCGCGCAGGAACAGCGCCCCGATCCCGGCGGCGAAGCCGCGCAACTGCCACAGGAAACGCGGGTCGTCACCCCTGGAGATCCGGGCCACCCGCATCCGCCGCGCCTCGCCGATCAGCACGTCGAGGTAGCGCAGCATGAACGTGGCGATCTGGGTGAACACCTGCGGGCAGTGCAGCCGGTCCAGCCCCACGATCAGGTCCCGGGTGGTGGTGGTCGCGGCGAGCAACAGCGAGGCGAGCACGCCCAGGGTGCCCTTGGCCACGATGTTCCACGCGCCGTGCAGGCCGTCCTCGGACAGCCGCAGGCCCAGCACCTCGACCCGGTCGCCGCTGCCGAGGAACGGCAGCGCCACCGCGAACAGCACGAACGGCAGCTCGATCAGCGCCCGGCTCAGCAACCACCGCGGCCCCACCCGGGCCAGCGCCGCCACCACCGCCACCAGCAGGGCGTACGCGCCGAAGGCCCAGAACGCCGTACGCGGGGTGGCCACCACGGCGATGGTGAAGACCACCATCGCCACGATCTTCACCTCGGGCGGGAGCCGGTGCACCGGCGAGTCCGACTCGCGGTACAGCACGTGCCCGTGACCGGCACCCATATGCGCGTACCTCTGCTCAGCTGGCCGCGTCGGCGCGGCGCCGGACGTCGTCGGACGTCGCGGGGTCACCGTCGGTCGGGTTGGTGCCGTCGGTGGGCGTTGTGCCGTCGGTGGGCGTCGTGCCGTCGGTCGGGGTCGTGCCCCGGCGGCGCAGCAGCCAGAAGCCGCCAGCGCCGATCGCGAAGGTCACCAGCACCCCGAGCACCCCGGAGAGGCCGGTGGAGACGAAGCTGTTCCGCACGCCACGCACGCCGTAGTCGGCCAGCGGGCTGTCGGCCAGCTCGTGGTCACGGGCCTGCTGGGCGGGGCAACTGCCGCCGACGATGTTGTCGTCGGCGTCCACGGTGCAACCCTTGAGCAGGGACGAGTCCAGCCCGTCCGGGTGGGACGAGGCGTAGTTGCTCACCACACCGGCGAGCAGCAGGGCGACCAGCAGGCCACCGGCCAGGAAGGCCCAGGAACGGTTCTTCATCGGGCACCTCCGGTGACCGGGACAGCGGGGGCGGCAGGGGCGGCGGGCGTGCGCAGGGAGCGCAGCGCGTACACCAGGTCGGGGCGCACCTTCGCGACGGTGAGCACTGTGGTCGCGGTGATCAGGCCCTCGCCGATGCCGATCAGCAGGTGGACGCCCGCCATCGTGCCGGCCAGGCCGGTCAGGTTGTTACCCAGGTCGGTGGTGCCGCCCAGCCAGTACTGCAGGACGAAGCCCTGCGACGCGACCACCACGCTGAGCGTGGCGGCGACGAACGCGGTCACGGCCAGACCGGCCCGCGTACGGGGCAGCACCCGCAGCAGCACCGCGATCAGCACGTACGCCGCGGCGGTGCCGAGCAGCGCCATGTTCGTGATGTTGAGGCCGAGCATCGCCACGCCGCCGTCACCGAAGATCAGTGCCTGCACCACCAGCACCACGGCCACGCAGAGCGCGCCGACCCACGGACCGACCAGCATGGCGGCGAGCGCGCCACCGAGCAGGTGGCCGCTCACGCCGGCCGTGAAGATCGGGAAGTTGAGCATCTGGACGGCGAAGATGAACGCCGCCACCAGGCCCGCCATCGGAGCCAGTCGGTCATCCAGGTCGCGCCGACCGCGCAGGACGCAGACGGTGAGCGCGGCAAGGGCCAGCGCAGCGAAGATGGCTGCAACCGGCCCGTCGATGATCCCGTTCGAGATGTGCATCGCCAGTGTTTCCACGCGACCTCCCACGCGTCCGCAGCCCAGACCGGGCCGGCGTGGGTCAGCCTATTTCCCAAACCTCGTTGTTGCCAGAGTCTTGCAACAACGGATGAGCTTGATCACCTTCCAGGTCAGGTGCGGCGTCGGCCCTTCCCGGGTGATCGACTCGCCTTCCGCGAATGTCGGGGCATCCGCCTGGTGATCGACTCGCCTTTCTTGATGTCGGGGTGTCCGCGGGTCGGGGATGCCCCGGTTTCCAGAACCACGAGTCGATCTTCACCCGCCGGCGCGGACCCGCGCGGCTCGCCGACGACGGCACCGGCCAACCCAGCGGTATCGTCGGGCCATGACCGCGCCCGACCGTCTCTCCGCCGGTGACCCCGCCCCCGAGTTCACCCTCGCCACCGACACCGGCGACCAACTCTCCCTCGCCGACCTGCGAGGCCGCAAGGTCGTCCTGTACGCCTACCCGTCGGCGATGACCCCCGGCTGCACCAAGCAGGCCTGCGACTTCCGCGACTCGCTCGCCTCGCTCCAGGCCGCCGGCTACGAGGTCGTCGGCATCTCCCCGGACAAGCCGGAAAAGCTGGCGAAGTTCCGCGAGCGCGACGCGATCACCTTCCCGCTGGTGTCCGACCCGGACAAGACGGTGCTGACCGCCTACGGCGCGTACGGCGAGAAGCAGCTCTACGGCAAGACCGTCACCGGCGTGATCCGCTCGACGTTCGTGATCGACGCCGACGGCAAGATCGAGCGCGCGCTCTACAACGTCAAGGCCACCGGCCACGTCGCCAAGCTCCGCCGCGACCTCGGCCTGGACTGATCTGTCGTACCGGGCCGCTACGTTCCGTCAGTGGTTCGATACAAATACACGCCCGAAGCGTTGGCCGCCGCTGCCGCCGCCGCGCGCAACATCACCGAGGTGATGCGGCTGCTCGGCGTTCGCGTCAGCGGTGGCTCGCACGCGCACATCAGTCGGCAGCTCAAGAGATTCGGCATCGACACGTCGCACTTCACCGGCAGCGCGCACAAGGGTCGGCGAGGTGAACGGCGCACCACTTCAGCACAGCTTCTGGTCGTGCTGCCCGAGGGTTCCCGTCGGACGCCCGGCGTGCGATTGAAGTGGGCGCTGGGCACACTCGGCGTGCCGCAGGAGTGCGAGGGGTGCGGGATAGGGCCGGTGTGGCGAGGCGGTCCACTCATCCTGCACGTCGACCACATCAACGGGGACTTCCTCGACAACCGGCCACCGAACCTGCGGCTCCTCTGTCCCAACTGCCACAGTCAGACCTCCACCTACGCCGGCCGGCGGAACCGGGCTCGTATCCCCACCGTTCCCGTGCACCCGGCGCCCGGTGATCAGGAGCGCTCGCACGAGACTGCCGGATCCGGTCGCCGACCAGCAACGCGGGAGGATCTCGTCAACCTGTTCGGTCAGGTCGACGCGCAGCAGGTGACGGCCTTGGAGGCGGCACGGCAGTTGGACTGGTCCCCGGCCTATCTGCACAAGGTTCGGCGGAAGCTCGAGCAGGACGGAGTGTTGAGGCCACGTCCGGACCGCAGGTGGCGTTCGAGGGCTCATCGCGACGTGGTGATAGAACAGGCGCTGGCGCATCCGGATGTTGGACCGAAGCGGCTGTCGGGGATCCTCCGCAATCTGCCGGGCCGAGCATGCAGGGTGAGTCATGGCACGGTCTCGACCATCCTCAGGGAGGCCGGGCTCAACACCGTCGACGCCAGACGCTCTAGACTCAGGGCGTTGGCGGGAGTGGCGTAACGGCAGCCGCGCAGGTCTTAGGAACCTGTATCCGGAAGGATGTGGGGGTTCGAATCCCCTCTCCCGCACAGGTCGACACACACCCCCGCACCAGAGCGCGATTGTCGGGCGCGTCACTGTCGTGGGTCGCGGGCCTGGTCAGCGGGTCAGGATGGCGGGCGTGAGTCTGCACTTCGTCCTCGACCCCGACCTGACCCCGCAGTTGCGCGCCGAGATCGTCGACCTCTGGGCGGACGTCAGCAACGCCGGCGGCGCCGTCGGTTTCGTGCCGCCGGTCACCGCCGCTGACGTTCACGTCCTCGCCGACCCGACCTTCGCCGGTATCGCCGACGGTCCGGACCGGCTGCTGGTCGGCTACTCCGGAGACCGGCTGGTTGCAGTACTGATCTTCAGTGACAACCGTTTCCCGCTCAAGGCGCACTGGTGTGTGTTGAAGCGGGTGATGGTCCACCCGGACAATCAGGGCGCCGGCTACGGCGCCGCGCTGATGATCGAGGCGGCCCGGTTGGGGCGGGAGTTCGGCCACGAGGCGTTGCACGTCACTGTGCGCGACGGCTTGGGGTTGGACACGTTCTACGCCCGTCTCGGTTATCGGGAGATCGGCCGACTGCCCCGCGCGTTGCGGGTGGCGCCCGGTGACGACCGCGACGAGATCCTGATGTGGCTCGACCTGACGCCGGTCGACTGAGCGGTCAGCCCGCGCACCAACGGGCGTCCGCTCCGGCCGGCTGGGTGGTCGGCGTACCGGTGGTTGGTGCGCTCGCCTTCGCCACCTCGACCGGACGGCGGGCCGGGGTCGGCGTGACAGCGGGTCGACTGCCGGGCGGCCGGACCGATGTGGAGGCGCGCGGAGTGGCCGCCACGGCGCCGCGCCCGTACATCCGGACCACGCTGTTCTGCACCTGACCGGGTGCCAGGCGGACGCCGCCGACGGTGGCCCGGTTTCCGTAGACGTCGCTGACGCGGATGCTGAACGGGCCGGGCCCGGCGCCGGAGTCGATCAGCCAGTAGTTGTAGTCCTGCCGGCCGGCCGACTGCCACACACCACTGTCGCCCTGCCGGACCTCGACGGACCGCAGCGGGTTGCCGTGGTTCCCGACCCGGAGGGCGAACCACCACTGCGACGCGCCCTCCTTCATCCGGAAGGTGAGCGGTCCGGGCAGCGGCGGGTTGACCACGGCGCGGTAGGTGACGGGGACGAGGCCCTGGACCGGGTCGGCGATCCGGGCGAACGCCTCGCGGGACAGATCGAGGTGCCCGGGCGCGCACTCCGGGCACTGGTCCATGATCAGCACTCGAACGGTGCCCTTCGGGCCGGTCACGTCGAGGAATCCGCCGCAGGCGGCAGCCGCGGAGTATTCGCTCGGGCCGAGCGCCACGTAGAGCCGGTTGGCCGGGGCGGCGGGGTTCGAGCAGTTGCCGCCGGCACCCTTCGAGTCGTAGAAGGTGGCCTTGCCGCTGTGTGTGGCGTTGCCGGTGGGTGGCGCGGCGGCGAGCGGCAGGGCGGCGGCGCAGGCCGGGGCGGAGCCGGACCGCAGGGTCAGGGTGAGGCCGAGCGCCGCCGCGAGAACGGTGACGCCGGTCGCCACCAGCCAGGGCACCGGGCGGGACGACGACGCGGGCCGCTCCTCGGGAGCATGGTCCAGGTCGATGGTGATGTCGACAGCGCTCTCGTCCGTCACGACGGCGATGCTGCCGGACCCGGGCGCGGGCGGACAAGCCGGCTAAGCCAAAGCTAAGACAGCATTGACGGACGGTGATCGCCGCGTTCCAGTCGTGGGTCGGGCCCGCCCGTCAGGTCGCGAGGACGACCGGGGCTCCCACCGTCAGGGGTCCACTGTCGATCGGCACCAGGTGCAGTCCGAAGAGGAGCTTCTGCTGGACGTTGCGGTGTCGGCCGAGAGTGCGCAGCGGTTCCTTCGTGCGTACCCCGGTTTCCTGGTCCGTGGTGGTCACCACGCACCGGTCGCACGGCCCGGCGGCGCGAAACCGCAGGTCACCGATGTGCAGCGGCCGGCCGGCCCAGTCATCCTCGGCCCAGGACGGCGCCCCGTCGACCACCAGGTTGGGTCGGAACCGGGTCATCGGCACCGGTTCCTCCCCCGCCTCGGCGAGCCAGCCGTTGAGGGCGTCGAGGGAGGCGGTGTTGGCCAGCAGCAGCGGGTAGGCGTCGGCGAAGCTGACCTGGTCACCGGTGTCGTGTTCACGGTCCCCGGCGGCCAGGTGGCGGGTCGGCTGACCCAGCCAGACCAGCCGGACCGGTCGGCCGAGCAACGCGCCGAGCCAGTCGTCGGCCGCCGCGCCGGCCGGCAGCGCCGGGACCGGGAGCTTGCGGCTGCGGAAGGTGCGCACCGCGACCGGTGCACCGTCGGCCGGTTCGGGCACGTCGAGGTCGGGCTGCCCGTCGGCGCTCAGCACCAGACCCCCGGGGCGCACTGTGGCGCGCAGGCCGACCAGCCGGGTGGTCTCGCGTTGGGTGACGCCGACGCCGTCGGCGTCCACGACCATCCAGCGTCGGTCGCCGGCCAGGCCCCACGGCTGCACGAACGCGCCGTCGTGGTCGAGCCGGTGGCAACCCTTGACGGGGTACGTGTGAATCGAGGTCAGCCGCACCCGGTCACCATGCCACGCCGATGCCGTCTCCCGGGTACCAGTGGTTGGCGGGGCTCTCCCGGTAGGCGAGGAACCGCCGTCCGGTGCGCTCGGCGTGCTCGGCGAGCACATTGGTGCTGGTGACGTTGTCGGTGAGCAGGATGGCGCCGGGGGCGAGCTTGGGCTCGACGGCGTCGAACTCGCGTTTCTCGTGGGCGCGACTGTGGTCGCTGTCGTGCAGGAAAAGGTCGACCGGGCGGTCCAGTGCGCCGATCGAGGCGATCGAGTCGCCGATCACCAGGTCGACGACCTCCGACCAGGGCTCGCTGGCGGCCAGGTAGCCGGCCTCGGGGTTGATGTCCAGCGACGTGACCCGGCCCGGGTGGCCCTCCTGCGCGTTGCGGAGCAGGGCGGACGCCAGGACGCAGGTGCCGAGTCCCTTGTCGACGCCGGTCTCCACCACGTGTGCGGGGCGGGTGGCCCGGACGATCGCGTACCACCCCACGCGTCGGGCGTAGTGGACGTGTTTGTCGGCGAGACCGCGGCGGGCTGCGGTGGCGGTGGCCTGCTCGATGTGGTGCCGCAGCACGTCGTCGGACTCGATTTCGGCGACGTAGCCACGGACCTGCTTGACCGGGATGTCGCAGACCACGCTGACGAACCAGGCCAGGTGGTGACGGCTGAGCTTTGTCAGCTCGTACGTGTAGTTGTGATGTTCCCGGGAGGCGACCAGCCACCGAGCCGAGATGCGCAGCACCTTGGCATCGTGGCGGGCGACCCGGGCGAGCCGCTTGGGAAATGCGGCGACGGGGGCGAGCGGGGTACGGGCGATGGCCCGGCGCAGCTGCGTGGCGTCCACCGCTGCTTCATACCAGGTTCGGGCGAACGTCTGGGCGGAAAGTTTTTTTGGTCAGGATGTGAAACCGTACGGCCCAGGCGGGGGCACGTGCGCGTAACCCGCAATCAGTAGCATCGCGGCATGCAGTATCGCCAAGAGTACGCGGAGCCCGAGACCCAGTTCCTCGCCGCGCAGCAACCATCGGAGCCGACCAAGCAGGCGCGCAAGAAGCGCCCGCGGTGGCAAAAGGTCGTTTTGATTACCTTCGTGGTCGTTGCGTTGCTCGCTGGTGGTGGCATGGTCGCCGGAGGCCTCTACTTCCGTTCGATCAATTCGGGGATCGAACGGGTCGACGCTTTCGCTGACGTACCAGAGGAGTCCCGGCCCCAGGTCGTCGCGAAGGGCGCCCTGAACATCATGATCCTCGGCAGCGACTCCCGCGATCCGGAGAACAGCTCCGGCTCCCGGACCGACACGATCATCCTGGCCCACCTTCCGAAGGACCGGCAGAGCGCACAGCTCATCTCGATCCCTCGGGACAGCTGGGTCAGTGTGCCGGAGTCGCCGCAGGGCCGGGGTGGTCGAGACGCGAAGATCAACGCGGCGTTCGCGTGGGGTGGCGTTCCGCTCATGGTGCAGACCTTGGAGAAGTTCACCGGCGTCCGCATCGACAACGTGGCGATGGTGGACTTCGCCGGCTTCAAGGAGATCGTGGACGCCCTTGGCGGCATCGACATCACCGTGGAGAAGGGCTTCACGTCGAAGCACTCGTTGAACCCGGACGGCCGGCGGGAGTTCGTCGCGGGCCGGCAGACCATGGACGGCGGCGCGGCACTGGACTACGCCCGTGAACGGTATGCGTTCGCCGAGGGTGACTTCACCCGGATCAAGCACCAGCAGCAGGTCATCAAGGCGATCCTGGACAAGGCCGCCTCCGGTGGCACGCTGGGCAGCCCCACCAAGTTGAACTCTTTCGTCCGGGCCACCGCCGACGCCGTCGCGGTCGACGAGTCGATGTCCCTGGTGGACCTGGCAACTCAGCTGCGACACCTGCGCAGCGGCCAGCTCGCCTTCTACACCTGCCCCACGAAGGGCACCGGTCAAATGGGCAGCGAGAGCGTCGTCCTCGTCGACAAGCCGAAAGCAGAACGTGTCTTCGATGCAATTCGCCGTGACGCGGTTGGGGAGATTGCAGCCGCGACAAAGTAGCCAGCGGAAATCGGCCCTTTCGTCTATAGCGGCCGTCCTGACCTGGTCGTATCCTTCCTTCGCCCTTCGGCTCGATGTGCGAATTCCGAAGGACTAACGGGGGAAAGGTTGACCATGTCGGGTCATTCAACGGCAAGCCGATCAGACGTACCACCTCAATGGTCCGGCGAGCAGGCAGGCCCGGCGCAGCGCCCGGTCGCGCCGGCGCCGAAGACCGCGCCGGCACCTCAGCCGGGCCTGGAAACCACGGCGGTACTGCCATACGCCGGGTCCCGGACGTCGTCTCGGACGCGCTTGCTGCGAGCCTGGATGATGACGGTTCCGATCGACATCGCGGCGCTGCTATTCCCACTGGTGATCTCGCAGAACTATTGGCGCGGCACGCTCGTGAACGCCGGGCTCACCATGGCCATCTTCGCGGCCGGCGGGCTCTACCAGGCCCGCCGGCACGTGAGCATCCTGGACGAGTTGCCGAGCATCGTCGGGCGTCTGCTGGCGTCCGCCGCGGTGGTGGCCATCATCGCTGCGGAACGACACTCCTCGGTCGAGTACGTCGGCGGTTTCATGCGTGGCGTCGCCATCTCCGCGAGTCTGGTGATCGTCGGTCGGGCGCTCAGCCGGGCACTGACCATCCTGGTGCGCAAGCAGCGTTGGGTGGAGCACAACGCCATCATCATCGGCAGCGGCCCGATCGCCCTGGAACTGGCCCGGTTGCTGCGCCGCTACCCGCAGTACGGGCTGCGCTTCGTCGGCTGCGTCGATGTGACCGCGCAGCAGGACCCGGCGTCACTCCCCCTCCTCGGCGGCCTCAACGACCTGGAGAAGCTCGTCCGGGTGCTGAAGTGTGAGGTCCTGGTCATCGCCGACCCCGACTGCCCGGAGTCGGACCTGATGGACACTCTCCTGCTGCCCCAGAGCTCGCGCTGCGACCTGTGGGAGGTGCCGCGCCTGTGGGGGTCCCGCTCGCAGGGCGGATACCCCGACCACATCGGAGCGATCCCCATCGTGAAGGTCGGTGACATCTCGCTCTCCGGTCCGCGTTGGGCGATCAAGCGGGCGTCCGACGTGGTCTTCGCCGGCCTCGCCCTGCTCCTGCTCAGCCCGGTGCTGCTGCTGTGCGCGATCGCGACCCTCATTGACGGCGGGCGGGGAATCTTCTTCTACCAGGAGCGGATCGGCCGGTTCGGGAAGCCCTTCAACGTCGTCAAGTTCCGGTCGATGCGCCCGGTCGACGAGACCGAGTCGCAGACGAACTGGTCGATCGCGAACGACCGGCGGGTCGGCCCGATCGGTCGGTTCATGCGCCGCACCTCGCTGGACGAGCTCCCCCAACTGTGGAACATCCTGCGCGGCGACATGAGCGTGGTCGGGCCGCGCCCGGAGCGGCCGTACTTCGTGGAGAAGTTCTCGGCGGAGTACCCGAACTACGCGATGCGGCACCGTGTTCCGGTGGGCCTCACCGGGCTCGCGCAGGTCAGTGGCCTACGCGGTGACACGCCGATCTCCGACCGGGCGCGGTTCGACAACTACTACATCGAAAACTGGTCGCTCTGGTTGGACTGCAAGGTCGTGCTCCGCACCGTTGCCGAGGTCTTCCGGGGCGGTGGCCGCTGACGACCACGGTCACCGTGAGCTGAGCAGAGGCAGCAGGTGGGCCCGGTAACCGCCCAGGTAGCGATCCGGGTCCCCAGCCAACACATGGGCGAGGGCGGTGCCGAAGACATCCCGGAAGTCCGTTGTCGCCTTGAGGTCGCCGTCGTCCAGGTCGGTCAGGCTCGGCTGCTCTCCATAAAAGCCACCAGCCACTGAGTGGCCGAGTACGAATACCGGCCCGGCCGTGCCGTGGTCGGTGCCGTCGGAGGCGTTGGCCCGGACCCGCCGGCCGAACTCGCTGTAGACCACGACGGTGACCCGGCGGCCGGCCTCGGTGCGCCCCATCCGGTCCACGAAGCCGCTCAGTGCTTCATCCAGGTGCCGCAGTAGCGTCTCCTGCCACACACGCTCGCCAGCGTGGGTGTCGAAGCCGCCAAGACTGGCCGAGTAGACGCGGGTAGGGACCTGGGACTCCACACAGCGGGCGACGAGCGCCAGCTGGGTGGTAAGCGCGTTGTCACCACCCGTTCCGGTGGCCGGGACGCCCTCGCCGCTGTGGTCCTGCTCGTCCGAACCGCTGCCCGCGGACTTCATCACCACGCGGTTCATGGTGATGAGATCCGCGTAGGCGGTTGCGGCCCGTGCCTGCAACTCCGACTCACCGGGCTCGACCTGGCCTAGGGCCGAGACCACATCGGGCGAGATGCCCGGTGGCAGGTTGAGCCCTCGATAGCTCACGCAGGCGCCGATGCGGGACTTGCCCACCAGCATGGGCGGCAGGGCCGGCTCGAAGCTCACGGCCGTCTCGGTGGCAGCCTTCGTCCCGTCAAGCCACCGCCCCACCCAGCCGGTAGGGGCGGGAGTGCCGGGGGACGCCGTCTGCCAGATGTCCATCGACTTGAAGTGGCTCCGGTCCGGCTTCGGGTAGCCGACACCGAGAACGATGGCCAGCTGCTTGGCGTCCCACAGTCGCTTCATCCCCGGCAGCATCGGGTTGAGACCCAGTGTCTGGTCGAGCGGAAGCACCCGCGTCGGCGCGTACGCCAGCTCTGGGCGGGCTCTGTGATAGGCCGGGTCAGCGTATGGGACGACAGTGTTGAGGCCGTCGTTACCGCCATAGAGGGTGACCAGGACGAGCGTTGGCAAGCCAGCCTCGGTATCGCCAGCTTTGGCTTTCTCGGCAGTCCTGAGCAGCTCGTGGAAGCCCAGCACGCCCGCGCCAGCGGCCAAGGCCCCGCCGCCGATCACGCCGGACGAGATGAGAAACCGCCGTCGAGTCAACGCATCCATGTCCACACACCTACTCTGGTCAGGTCACCAGATACTCGGGGCTGACCAGTCCGAGCGTCAGCTTCAATCGGTCGTTGCGGGCGTCGCGCAGCACCGCGTACGTCCGGTTGGTCCATCGATCGACACAGAGCAGGTGCGCGACGGCCTCGGGTGTCAAAGGGCCGGGCCGTACGAGATCGACGAGCATTCCGGCGATCGTCAGCCGCACCTGGGCTGCGGCCGAGGTGAGCCAGGCCGCACCTGCCGGCCAGCCGCCGACACTGGGCGGGGCGAACGGCCGCTGTCCCAGCGCCTCCATCCCCCAGTAGATCTGTGTAAACAACTGGTCGGGCATGGCGGCGGGCCGGAGCCCCAGGTGACGCATGGCGCCGACGAGCCACTCGACCGGCTGCTGGACCAACGTGCCGCGGGTCTCCTGGAATGCCTCGTCGGCGAAGAGCACCTTCAGCATCGCCATCGGCGCCGGGAACGCGGCCGCCATCGCCTCCCGGGTGCGTTCCGGGATGGGCTGGGTGGTGGAGGCGTACCGGAACCACAGCCGGGAGGCGATGAACCGCCTACAGGTCGGGTGCCGGAGCAGAAGGTCGACAAGGCTGTTGGCATCAAAGTTCGACGTTGTGCCGAGGATCGTCTTGCGGCCGGTGTCGCGGTGTTGGGGATCGGAAACCGGTGTCTCACGGTCAAGGATGACCCGCCAACCCGCCAACGCGCGACCGGCCTCCTTGATGTCTCGTTCGGTGTATTGCCCGACACCGAGCATGAACAACTCGAACAGCTCTCGGGCGAGGTTCTCGTTCGGCGCTGCCTTTTTGTTGTGCTGCCCGTCCAGCCAGTAGACCAGCGCCCGGTCGAGCACCATCCGGTGCGCCAGGTCACCGAAGTCGCGCGCCTCCCGGAACGCCCGCAGCTGCCCGAGCATGAGCTGAGGGCTGCGGACCTTCGCCACCGAGGTCGCCCAGTGACCGTGCCAGAAGAACACCAGCTTTTCGGCCGCCTGGTGGTCGGCCACAGTCATCCGGTCGAGCCACCAACGTGCCAGCGAGATGGTCTGCTCCGTGCGACGCCGGTCACCCTGGGCCCGTTGGGCATCGGTGGCCTGAGGCAGGAGCGTGAACGGATCGGGCCCCAGATTGGGCACCGGTGCGCTGGTCGCGCCGACATCCGGGCCGGTTGGAGCAACCACTCCGGATAATGTCGATGCGTAACCCAGCCGACGCGCGGCACCTACCTCCGCCGCGGTAGGACCGAAACCGGCCCGCCGAAGCAGGAGGAGGATGTCGTCGGTCATGGGTCCACAGTAAGGGAGCACCGGTGTTCCCCGCAGACGGGGCGAATCCGGTCCCTCGTCGACACAAACTGACCGAAGAGCCAATTCATCCGCGTTACTCGGACCCCCATCTACGCCCAAATTCCCACATACAGTGCGGGCTTTCGTGCTCTGCAATGACAGTCGCCCGGCCGCGCGTCTGACCACCATTGACAGGAGGGCCGGCGTTGAGGTCTATTAACCCGGGCTTGACGGGCAGCCCTCGCTGCCGCCCGTCTGCTGGCGCGCCCGGCACAGCCCCGTTGGGCTGGCGAAGCGCGCCCAACCGAACGGGGATCGAGAGGCAACGGGGGTGCGTCCCGTCATGCACGCACCACCGCTGCCGCGCGGTCTGCACACCTGCGGCCGCAGCGCGATGAAGTGGCCGGACGAATCCGGAAGAGACACGTGACGACACCACCTTCGCCCCCGGACCCCCTCTCCGGAGCCGGGTCGGCAGCACCGACGATTCTGGTCCTGGGCACCGCCGAGTGGAACTCTCCGATTGCCACGAACCAGCACTACGTCGTACGGGAACTGGCCCGTGACTCCGACACCTACTTCGTGGAGTCCCTAGGTCTGCGGCGGGTACGCCTCGACGCGAAGGACGTCACCCGTATCGCGAAGCGGCTGCGGCACTCGGTTGTCGGCCACGAGAAGACGGCTACCTACCGCTCCATTCCTGACCGGGTCACGGTCATCTCGCCACTGATCGTGCCGATTCACCAGGCACCGACGCGGCTGCCGAACCGGCTGCTGCTGGAGCGGGCCGTGGCTGAATGGCGGCGCAGCCCGGGTCCGCGGATCCTCTGGACCTTCACGCCTGTCACGTACGGCCTCGAGCAGTACGCGGACTACACCCTCTACCACTGCGTCGACATCTTCCAGGCCTTCCCCGGCATCGACGTCTCGGCCGTGTCCGCTGGTGAGCGGAGCCTGGCGAACCGGGCCGACCTGACGATCGGCACCAGCGGGGCCGTCACCGCCCACCTGAACGACGTCGGGTTCACCGAGATCCTCACCCTGCCGAACGTCGCAGAGGTCGATGTCTTCGCAGCCGGGAGCCGGCCTGCGGCCCAGCGACGGCCCGCCGCGCTGTTCGCGGGGAACCTCACGCCGCACAAGCTGGACTTCGAGCTGCTTCGCACGCTGGCTACCGCGCTTCAGGGCCACGGAGAGCTTCTCCTCGCCGGCCCGATAGCGGCCGGTGGGGGCGGCTTCGACCGCGAACTGGCCGAGCTCGAACGACTCGGTGCCCGATATCTGGGAATGCTCCCGCTCGACGAACTCGCCGCCGCGGCGGGCACCTGCAGCGTCGGGCTGATCCCGTACTCGCTGAACGACTACACCGCCGGTGTCAGCCCGCTCAAGTGCTACGAATACCTCTCCTCCGGTCTCAACGTGATCAGCACCGCGATCCCAGATGTCGTGCAGGCGGCTCGGGCGACCGAGCACATCACCGCCGCGACCTCTGTCGACGACTTCGTCAAGCACGTGCTGGCCGCGATCCGACCCGCTTCGGACGACGTCCTCGCGGCTCGCGTCAAGTACGCCAGCGACTTCGGCTGGAGCTCCCGGGGCGGTCTCCTGCGCGACATCGCGAACCGGATGCCACGGCGTGCCGGTGAGGTGGTGACGCGGCCGGCGGGCGACGCCGGAAGGCCCCGTGGCTAGGGTCCGCGCTGCCGGCGCCTGGGCGATCGCGATCGGAGCGACGCCCTGGGCTGCGGCGTGCCTCGTGCTCTTCCTCGCCGTGCCGCAGTTCTACCTGTTGCCCAAGGGCAGCACCGACGTCGCCGCGTCAACGGTGGTCACGATTCTGCTGGTGCCGGGAGTGCTGCTGGCGGCCTGGCGCGGCTCGGGTGCCGACCTGCTACGCCTCGGTCTGTTCCGCGTCCTGATCGCCCTGCTCGTGGTACGGCTGCTCGCACTGGCCTGGTCGCCGGACCCGCGGGGCGGCCTGCCACTGATCACGCTGCTCGGCCAGTTCATCGTCACGCTGATGCTGATGCTCCAGGCCCTTCGCCAGGATCCGGGCCTGCTGCGCCGGATCGAACGCTGGTACTGGCCCTGGATCGTGGCCGAGGCAGTGCTCGTACTCGTCTTCCGGGTCCTACCCGGCGTGGAGGACGCGTTCCTGCGGTCGATCGCCGGGATCGTCAGCGGACAGAACACCGCCGCTGCCCTCTTTGCCGGAAGTCCGAACAACGTCTTCGACGAGGCAAAGTCCGGCGGGGTGTTCGTCAACGCGAACGTCGCCGGGTTGTTCCTCGGTGTGAACGCGGTCGCCGCCTTCGCCGTCGCGACGATCACCGGAAGCCGCTGGACGCGGGTGGTGGGCTTTGTCGCGCTGGCGGCGGTGCCGGTCACCGGCTCCAAATCGGCCACGCTCCTCGCGATCGCCCTACCCGCGGCCGTACTCGCCGTCCAGCGTCTCACCCGGGCACGACGGACGGCCGAGTCCGGCCTGCCCCCGCACGGCAGCCACCGCCGTGCACCGAGAACTGCCCGCCGCCGACTGCCGGTCTGGCTCGCCGGTGTGGGTCTGGTCGGCGTCGTCGTGGGCGTGATACTCGCCGTCGAGCTCGGCTTCGCCCAGGCGCTGGCCAAGTCCTTCGGCGACCGGACGGCCATCTGGGGCTTCGGTGCCGAGGCGTTCCTGCGGGATCCGCTCCTCGGCCTCGGTTACGGTGGCTGGGACGCCGGCTTTGGGGCGTACGCGCGAGAGCACGGCATCTACCGCAGTTTTCCACCGCACAACGTCCTGCTGGCGGCATGGGCAGCGACAGGTCTGGCCGGGCTGGTGCTGACCGCCGTGTTCTTCACCCTCGCACTGCGGCTCGCAGTCCGGGCCGCGATGGCGGGCTCGGGCAAGCATCGGACCTTCGCGCTCTGGACCACCGCCGCGATCGCGTGGACGCTGATCCACGGCCTGGGCGACAACACCGAGATCTTCGGCGACATCCACCTCATTCCTATTCTTTCGCTGCTGGTCGCCTACCTAATCGTGGCCGACCGCAAGGAGTCGAACGACCATGCAACTGCCCACCGTCGGGATTCTGCGACATCAACAGTTCCTGCCGTCGGAGACGTTCATCCCGAACCAGGCCCTGGCGATGCGCAATTTCCGGCCGTTGTTCGTGGGCCGCGACCCGGTCCCGATCCGGCCGGGAACCGAGTCGGTTAGCGTCGCCGAGTTCGGCAGGCCCGCGGTTCTGTCGTACACGTTGACCCGCCGCTCGGAAGCATTGGTTGGCGCTCTCGCGAAGCGTGAGACCACACTGCTGCACGCCCACTTCGGCGTCGAGGGTGTGTACGCCGTTCCCACCGCGAAAGCGCTGGGAGTGCCGCTGGTCACGACACTGCACGGCTTCGACGTGACGGTCAGTCGGACGAAGATGGTGACCTCAAAGAAGCCATCGTGGTTGAACTACGTCACCTGGCGGCACTCTCTCTTCGCGGAGGGCGCCGTGTTCATCTGCGTGTCCGAGCACATCCGACGACGCGCGGTGGAATGGGGGTACCCCGCCGAGCGGTGCCACGTCCTGCCCATCGGCGTGGACGTCGATGCCATTCAGCCCGCCGCTCCCGTCGAGACACCCCGGATCTTGCACGTTGCCCGGCTCGTCGAGAAGAAGGGAACGCAGTACCTGCTGCGGGCATTCGCCGAGGTGCGCAAGGCTGTTCCCGCCGCCGAACTGGTGCTCATCGGGGAGGGTCCGCTGCGCGATTCCCTCGGTTCACTCGCCCGGGAACTCGGGGTTGAGGCAGGCGTGCGTTTCCTGGGTGCACAGAAGCACAGCGACACCCTCCGATGGCTGGGCCAGTCGACGCTGCTCTGCCTGCCGAGCGTGACGGCTCAGGACGGTGACCAGGAAGGGCTGGGGATGGTCCTTCTTGAGGCGGCCGCTTCGGGCAAGCCGGTGGTTGGTACGCACCACGGTGGCATCCCCGAGGCGGTGACGGACGGAGCAAACGGCTTCCTGGTGCCTGAACGAGACGTCGACGCGCTCGCGGACCGGCTGATTGAACTGCTACGTGACCAGAACCTCTGTGACCGGTTCGGCAAAATCGGGCGACAGACCGTCGAAGACCGGTTCAACCTGAGCCGGCAGACCGGCAAGCTCGAATCGTTGTACGGGGGCCTACTGTGATCGAGTCGATCCTCATCCATTCCCGGTCGACGCCCCATCACCACACCGGCGGCATGGAGACGCTCGCGTGGCGGCTGGCCGCCGAGTGGGCGCTGCACGTGCCGCGGGTGCAGATAGTCACCACGGCCATCCCGGGCCGCTCTGGGACCTTCACCGAGGACGGCGTCGAAGTGACGCCGTTGGCGGGCACCCGACCTGGTCGTTACTCCCACGCCTGGTGGGAGGAGTCCCGGGCGCACTGGGTCGCGACCCGGACGGCGCCGAGCGTGGTGTTCTCGGTGAGCGCTGGCTCCTACTCGGCGATTCGGGAGCGGGCCCTGCACCCTCGAACGCCGTTCGTGCTTCAGGTGCACGGCACGTCCGCCATGGAACTCGGGTCCAAGCTGCGGGCGCCGACGGCACGGTCTCTGGCCGGCACGCCGAAAAATGCCTTCTCCCTGGTCCGCGACCTGGCCCGCTACCGGGACTTCGACCGCCTCGTCGCAGTTGGCGAAAACGTTGTGGAGTCGCTGACCGCCGCCCCGCAGAACTGGTCCGCGACGCCGGGCAAGGTGCGCCTGATTCCCAATGGTGTCCGGGCTGAGGACCACGCGTTCGACAGCGCCGCCCGCGGTCGGATCCGACGCGAACTGGGAATCGAAGAAGAGACCGTGGTGGTCGGGTGCGTCGGCCGTCTGCATGTGCAGAAGCGGGTTGATCGGGCCCTGCAGGCGGCGGCGATCCTGCGCGACCGCGGCCTCGGCGGCAGGTTCCGGTTCGTGGTCGTCGGAGACGGCCCGGACGAGGGGCGGCTACGCGGCCTGGTTCGCAAGCTGCAACTGGAGGAGATGGTCCGGTTCACCGGACGGGTCGACGCTGACGCGGTGCGGGACTACTACTCCGCCGCCGACGTGTCACTGCTCACCACGGCACGTCTGGAAGGGCTTCCGATGGCCGTTCTGGAGGCGTTGGCGTCCGGCCTGCCGTGCGTCGTGACCGCCGGGTCGATCCGATCGGAGGCGTTGAGCCGAGTGCTGCACGAGGTTGACACGCCGGACTCCGACGCCCTCGCCGACGTGGTGCAGAAGGTGACCGCGGAACGGGGGCCGCGCGCCAATCTGCTGCCCCCCGCTTTCCTCCTCGACCATTGCGCACGGGACTACCTGGCCGACTTTGCGCATCTGATCACACAGCGCCAGGCCTGAAATGGGCAAGGTCTTCTTCCGTCTGGTTCTCGGCGGCATCGCCGGCAAGATCCTCGGCTTGCTCCGCGAGGTCCTGCTGGCTGCGCTTTTCGGGGCTGGACGGGTGGTGGCGGCGAACCGCATCGCACTGACGGCGACCTTGATCCCCATCAACTTCTTCACCGCCGACGCGCTCTCCGCGGGGTTCCTACCGCTGTATGTGCAGTACCGCCAAGAGCGGCCTTCGATGGCTCAGGCGCTCTACCGCGCCGTGCACCTGCTGTTGGCTGCCTTCTCCGTGGTCCTGGCCGTGGCACTCATCTTCGGTCAGAACCTGTGGGTAGGGCTTCTCGGACCAGGACTCGACCCACACACGGCGGAGATCGCCGCGACCATGCTCGGCATCGCCGCGCTGGGTGTGCCGTTCTACGTCCTGTACAACCTGTACACCCTGGTCGGCCTTGCGAACGACGACGTCAGACTGATCAACCTTCGCCCCTCGTGCCAGAGCATCGGGCTGATCCTCGCTACGGTGATCGCCTGGATGACCGGGCACGTGTCCGTGCTGGCATGGGGTTTCACCCTTCCGTACATCGTGCTGTGGTGTGTGGGCGCCTACTGGCTCCGACGCCGGGGCTATCTACGCGAGGGGGACGAGTCGGGTCCCCGCCGCCCGGACCGGGCCGCCACGAAGCTGGCCCTCCGGATGTTCTGGCGACGGCTGCGACCGCTGCTGCTGATCCCCGTGATCCTTCAGGGGTCGATCGGTGTCGAGCGGGCCGTCGGCTCACTGCTTGGTGTGGAGGTGGTGGCGGCCACCGAGTACGCGCGTTTCGTGGTCGACTCGGTCATGGCCCTGCTCGCCGCGCCGCTGGGCCTGGCCGGCCTGGCTTCGTTTGCCCGGATGAAGGCCCATGAGGTGGGCGGTGGACTCCGCCGCCTGATCCCGCCGGTGATCCTGGTGGCCATCCCTCTCGCCCTGATCCTCTCGCTGAACAGCAGAGGGATCGTCACCCTTCTGTACGCCCGAGGTGAGTTCGACAACCGCGCGGTGGACGTCTCGTCGGTGCTGCTGCTGGGCTTCGCGCTCGGGATCTGGGCGCACGTGCTCGGTTACACCTTCGTCAAGGTGCTGAACGCACGGGGAGCCAACTTCAAGGTCGCGATCGTGATGGCGATCTCCTTCGGCATTCCCATCGCCTTCAACCTGCTGCTGTACAAGCACTGGGGAGCTTTCACGATCGGTGCCGCTTCCTCGCTCAGTGGCGTTCTGATGTTCCTCATCTCGGCTCGGTTGCTGTCGGTGCTGGGCTTCAGCATGCGCCTGCTCGCCATTGCGCTGCCCGGCGCCGCTGCCGCCGCTGCGGCCGGGTACCTGCTGGCCGGCTCCGGGCTGCTGCGTCTCATCGCGTCCTGCGTGGCCATCCTGCTGGTCTGGGTCGGTTACGTGGCGGCCGTACCTCAGCTTCGGCGTACGTTCCTGTCGTTTGTCCTGAAGAAGCTCGGTCGCGGTGCTGACGAGACTCCGCAGGACGACCTCGTGGCAATCAAGTGAGGAACCCATGTCTGTGCACACCGGTCTGGTGACCGGCATGGACGGTTCGCCGGACCGCCCGGCCCCGCCGCCCGCAGCAGCTCCCCGCGAAACGACCTCCGGACCGTCACGCCACCCTCGCGGCGACCGCCTCTACATCCTCGATCTGCTGCGCTTCTGCGCTGCTCTCGCGGTGCTCGGCTTCCACGTGTTCGTCGACAACGACAACCGTGGAGCCTGGGGCAGGAGCGCCGTCGAGATCTTCGGGGAGCCCACTGTCGCGGTGTTCCGGTACGGCTGGATGGGCGTGGAGTTCTTCTTCGTCATCAGTGGGTTCGTCATCTGCATGAGCTGCTGGGGCAGGTCCGTCGCCGACTTCGCCGTCTCGCGGGTGACCCGTCTCATGCCCGCATACGTCTTCGCGGTGTTGGCGACCTCGGCAGCCCTCACGCTGTGGCCGCTTGAGACCGGTCCACCGCAGCCCTCACACGTCCTCATCAACGCGACGATGCTGCAGACCTTCCTCGGCATACCCAACATCGACTCGGTCTACTGGACCCTGTTCGTCGAGCTGAAGTTCTACCTTCTCTTCGCTGTCGTCGTGTGGTTCGGGCTGACCTACAAGCGGGTTGTGCTCTTCTGCGTGCTGTGGCTGACCGCCGCTCTGTACGCGGAGTATTCGCAGGTAAAGCCACTGATCCAGTTCGTCGAGGCGGGCTTCGCCCCGTACTTCGTCGCCGGCATCGCGCTATATCTGATCTACCGATTCGGCCCGAATCCGGTTGCCTGGGGAATCCTCGGCACGTCGATGGTGATCGGCGTGATCACGTTGGGACGCCGGGTGGAGGGACAGAACGCGGACAGGCCCGTCGTCTCGTTCGAGGTCGCGCTGCCCATCATGTTCCTCTTCTTCGCGCTGATGGTGGCGGTGGCGCTGGGCTGGTCCTCCTGGTTCAGGTGGCGTGGTCTGACCGTCATCGGGGCGCTCACGTACCCGGTGTACCTGCTGCACATGCAGTTCAGCAGGATCGCCGTCAGCCGGCTCCACGACTCAGTGTCGCCGTGGCTGCTGGTGGCCTGCCTCGTGGCGGGCGTGCTCCTGGTCGCGTACCTGACGAACCGGTTCGTGGAGCGGCCACTCGCCAAGGTGCTCCGCCGGCAACTGCGGAAGGGCTTCGCGGAGATCAGCGCGCAATCGGCGAGCGGCAACATGACCTCCAGCGAACCCCGGACGGCAAACAGTGACCAATACGGCGATTCGGTTCGGTCGGACGCCGGAAGTCCCCGTGGCATGAGGAGCAACCAGTGGTAGACAACCTTCCCGGCATCCCCCAAGCTGGGGCCACGCGTCCGCTCGACGCGTTGGCGAGCGCCCGGGTTGCGCTCGTCCACGAATGGTTCGGCGCCACCGGCGGCTCGGAGAACGTCTTCCGGCAAATCAGCAACCTGCTGCCTGATGCGGAGCGTTTCGTGCTCTGGAAGGACCATGACGCCGTCGAGCCCAACCTGCGCGAGTCGTGGATGGCGCACACGCCGCTGCGCCGGACGAAGGCCGGGGCGCTGCCGTTGATGCCCCTGGTGTGGCGGACTCTCAGCCAGGAGCGGTTCGACCTGGTGATCTCGTCCAGCCACGCGTTCGCTCACACCGTCCGACTTGGGTCATCTGAGGAGACCCGGTACCTCAGCTACGTGCACTCGCCCGCGCGATACATCTGGAGCCCGAACTTCGACGGTCGGGGCTCGAACCCCATGCTGACGCTGCCGAGGCGCGTACTGCAGACCGCCGACGTCCGCCTCAGCCGTCACGTGAACGGTTACGCCGCGAACTCGGAGGAGGTGCGGGCCCGCATCGCCCGTTACTGGAAGCGAGACGCGGTCGTCATCAACCCTCCGGTGGACGTTGACTACTTCGCGGCCGCGCCCGCGGCAGATCAGAGCCAGCCGCGCGAGTATCTGCTCGGTGTGGGGCGGTGGATCCCGTACAAGAACTTCGACCTGATCATCCAGATCGCCGAGGCGGCCGGCCTGCCGGTAGTGATCGCCGGCTCCGGTCCGGAAGAGACCGCGCTGCGACGTGCCGCCGAGCGGGTCCGGGTGCCGGTGACGTTCGAGGTGCGGCCTTCGAAGGAGCGTCTGCGCCAGCTCTACTGGGGTGCGCGGGCGCTGCTGTTTCCGGTCCACGAGGACTTCGGCATCATCCCGGTCGAGGCTCAAGCCTGCGGGACCCCGGTGGTGGGTCTGCGCCGCGGTGGTCTGCTGGAAACCGTCGTCGACGGGGAGACCGGGTTCCTCATCGACTCCCAGGACCCGAACAGCTTCGTGCCGCTGGTCCACCGACTGTCGGAGCTGTCGCAGGACCGAGTCCGGTCACACGCCAACGGGTTCTCCGAACAGCAGTTCGCGGCGCGGATGACGGCCTGGATCGCAGACGCCGGGCTCTGAGCCGCACCGGCGCGGATGTGCGTGCGAGGCACGCACATCCGCGCGAGTTCAGAAGACGAGGACGTCCCTCAGGTAGGTGGCGATCCGGCGCAGCTGGTTCGCCTCCTGCATCGGACCGGTCAACCGCAGAACGATCTGCCGGTCGGTGACGCCATCCGGGCCGCCCCGATAGTAGGCGACAACGATCAGACCGTGTCGCTGCTCGCCGTCAGCGTTGATGAGTGCCTCGCCGTAGGTGGCGGACTGGCCGCTGCGAATCCACCGAGTGCCCCAAGCCTCCTCGGCCATCCGCATGGCGGTCTGGCGTCGCTCGTCGCACGGCTGAGGGCAGTTCCGGACAATCAGCTCACCGCCCATTGTCGACTCTCCAGAGGCCGACCGGCCGCAGTTGTACTTGGCGAAGCCCTCGGCCTTCCCGGCGAGTGTGCAGGTCCAGTCCATCGGAACCTTGACCGGGAAGGCGAGCCCTTCGAGGTTGGCGAGCGTGCGCACGTTGTCCCGCTCGGTGAACCTCGGCCACTGGGTCGGCCACTTGCCGCCCTGAGGCGGCTCGGTGCCGGGTGACTGCGGTGGCGCGGCGGGCATCGGCGGCGGCGCGGCGCTGGTGCTGGCGGTGACGTCGGTGGGCTTGTCGTCCGAGCCCTTCCAGACTGCCAGCCCGCCGGCGCCCGCCAGCACCAGGACCAGCGCGGCGATGCCGATCCAGAGGCCGGTCCGCCGAGGCGGCCGCGCGGATGGGGTGATGCGGCGCACCGGTGCGACGAACGCGTCGCCGCCCGGCCCGCTCGTCGGGATGGGGACCGCTGGTGGCGACGAGGTCACCGCGGCCGGAGAGGCGGGTACACCGGAGATGGGGTGCTGGGAGGCGGAGACCAGTTGGCTCGGGATCGGAGCGGCCTGCACCGCCCACGGGGCCGGCGGCCCACCGGAGACGGGTTGCGGCGGGGCCGACACCGGAGGTGCGGAGACCGAGGGGGGCGCGGACACCGACGGTGGGGCGGAGGTCGGTGGGGCTGTCGTCGGGGCGGGGGTGTAGTCGACGCCGAGGGCCCGGAACAGCTTTTCCGCGCCGGGGCCGACGTCCGCCGAGTAGGCCACCCAGGGCGCGGCGGCGGAGAAGTCGGCGTACGTGTAGGGCGTCGGGTCGGCCGACTGGGCCAACAGGTCGGCAGCCCCGGAGAACGCCTCGCGCCACCCGGCCGTGGCGGCAACGGTGGCGTCGAGCACCGCCACCGTGACGAATCGGCCCTGCTCGTCGATCGCGGCCCATGCCTTCCCCACTGGAGACCCGCCGAGCGCGTGGGTGAACCTGTAGGGGCCTTCCGGCTGCATGCGCACTCCTCCGTTGAACCGCCGTGCGGATAGTACCGACCGCCGTCCAGCCTGACCGGCCCCGGTTGGCACGCTTCGATGAGCGAGCCACTGCTTGCTTCGTGAAAGTTTCTATGCATAGAGTCAGCTCATGAATGAAGGAGCTGTCGAGGCACCCGCTGACCGGGTGCTCGACCTGTTCCAAGGGGTGCGCCTCACCCCCACCCAGCGCCGGATCGCGCACTGCCTCGTGCAGCACGCCCCCGCCGTGGCGTACCTGTCCGCCGCCGAGGTCGCCGATCTCGCCGGGGTCAGCCAGCCGTCGGTCACCCGGTTCGCCGTCGCGCTCGGCCACGACGGCTACCCCGCGCTGCGCCGCCGGCTGCGCGACCTCACCATCGCAACGCCGGCCGGATCGGCGGACAGTGGAAACGAACTCCAGCAGGCGGTACGCGCGGAGATGGGCAACCTGGACCGGCTGGCCGCTCAGCTCGCCGACCGGGACCGGATCGCCGAGACCGGGCGACTGCTCGCCGAGAGTCGGCCGCTGCCGGTGCTCGGCCTACGCGCCGCCGCGCCACTTGCCGCGTACTTCGCCTACTTCGCGGCCAAGGTGCACCCGGACGTACGGGTCCTCGACGACGGCGGCAGCCTGCTCACCGACCGCCTGGAGCAGGCCGCCGAGGCAGGCGCGTCCGCCGTGCTCGCCTTCGTGCTGCCCCGCTACCCACGGGAGACCCTGGACGCGCTGCGCGACGCCCGCGCCGCCGGGCTGACCGTGGTGGCGATCACCGACTCGCCGGTCAGCCCGGCCACCGAGCACGCCGACGTGGTGCTCGCCGCGGCTGTCGGCGCGCAGCTCGTCTTCGACCTGCACACCGCACCGATGACCCTGGCCATGGTGCTGTTGCAGGCGATCTGCGACGCCGCGCCGGCCGACACCCAGCGCCGACTGGAGGCGTTCGAAGCCTCCGCGGCCCGCCGACAGTTGTTCCTCGGTTGACCGGAGGAGATCAGAGATGACCCAGCCCATTCGTGCCGCACGGGGCAGCCAGCTCACCACCCGCGGGTGGCAGCAGGAGGGCGCCCTGCGGATGTTGATGAACAACCTCGACCCCGAGGTGGCCGAACGCCCCGACGATCTGGTGGTCTACGGCGGCACCGGCAAGGCGGCGCGGGACTGGCCGTCGTACCACGCGTTGGTTCGCACGCTGACTGACCTGCGTGAGGACGAGACGATGCTGGTGCAGTCGGGTCGCCCGGTCGGGGTGATGCGTACGCACGAGTGGGCACCCCGGGTGCTGCTGGCCAACTCGAACCTGGTGGGCGACTGGGCGACCTGGCCGGAGTTCCGCCGGCTGGAGCAGCTGGGCCTGACCATGTACGGGCAGATGACCGCCGGTTCGTGGATCTACATCGGCACCCAGGGCATCCTCCAGGGCACCTACGAGACGTTCTCGGCGGTGGCCGCCAAGCGGTTCAACAGCACTCTCGCGGGGACGCTGACGCTGACCGCCGGCTGCGGTGGGATGGGCGGCGCGCAGCCACTCGCGGTCACCATGAACGGCGGCGTCTGCCTGATCGTGGACGTGGACCGCACCCGGCTCGACCGTCGGGTGCACGACCGCTATCTGGACGAGGTCGCGGACTCCCTGGACGACGCGGTCGCGCGGGTCCTCGCCGCGAAGCGGGATCGCCGGGCACTGAGCGTCGGCGTGGTCGGCAACGCCGCCGAGGTCTTCCCGGAGCTGCTCACCCGTGGCGTCGAGATCGACATCGTGACCGACCAGACCAGCGCGCACGACCCGCTGGCATACCTGCCGGTGGGGGTGGAATTGGACGACGCCCGGGACTACGCCGCGGCGAAGCCGGCCGAGTTCACCGACCGGGCCCGGGCGTCGATGGCGAAGCACGTCGAGGCGATGGTCGGCTTCCTCGACGCCGGGGCCGAGGTGTTCGACTACGGCAACTCGATCCGCGGTGAGGCGCAGCTCGGTGGCTACCAGCGCGCCTTCGACTTCCCCGGTTTCGTGCCCGCGTACATCCGACCGTTGTTCTGTGAGGGCAAGGGGCCGTTCCGGTGGGCGGCGCTCTCCGGCGACCCGGCCGACATCGCGGCCACCGACCGGGCGATCCTGGAGCTGTTCCCGGAGAACGAGTCGCTGGCCCGTTGGATCAAGCTGGCCGGCGAGCGGGTCGCCTTCCAGGGCCTGCCGGCCCGGATCTGCTGGCTCGGTCAGGGCGAGCGGGACAAGGCGGGTGTGCGGTTCAACGACATGGTCGCCTCCGGCGAGCTCTCCGCGCCGGTCGTGATCGGCCGGGACCACCTGGACACCGGCAGCGTCGCCAGCCCGTACCGGGAGACCGAGGGCATGGCCGACGGCTCCGACGCGATCGCCGACTGGCCGCTGCTCAACGCCCTGGTCAACACCGCCAGCGGCGCCTCGTGGGTGTCGATTCACCACGGCGGTGGGGTGGGCATCGGCCGGTCGATCCACGCCGGGCAGGTCTGCGTGGCCGACGGCACCGCCCTGGCCGGTCAGAAGATCGAGCGGGTGCTCACCAACGACCCGGCGATGGGCGTCATCCGGCACGTCGACGCCGGCTACGAGAGCGCCCGCGAGGTCGCCGACCGCACCGGGGTCCGTGTGCCGATGACGGAAGGCGGACCGGCATGAGCGACGACCTTGCTGCCCGGTTCCGGGAGTTGTGGGACGAGATCGCGCCGGTGGGGCGGGACGCCGACAGCGGCGGCTACCTGCGGTACGCGTTGACCGAGCCGGAGATCGAGCTGCGCGGCTGGTTCCGCGCACAGGCTGAGCAACGTGCCATGCCGGTCACCGAGGACGGCAACGGCAACCTCTTCGCCCACTGGGGTGACCCGGAGGGCGAGGATGCCGTGCTCACCGGCAGCCACTTCGACTCGGTGCCGCACGGCGGGGCGTACGACGGGCCGCTCGGCATCGTCAGCGCGTTCCTCGCCGTGGACGAGCTGCGCGCCGCCGGGGTGACCCCGGACCGGCCACTGGTGCTGGCGGCGTTCGTGGAGGAGGAGGGTGCGCGCTTCGGCGTACCGTGCCTGGGGTCGCGGCTGCTCACCGGGGCGCTGCCGCCCGAACGCGCGGCCGGCCTGCGCGACGCGGCCGGGGTGAGTTTCGCCGAGGCGCTCGGCGACAAACCGGCGGGCGCCCGCCCGGAGCTGCTGGGCCGGTTCGGCGCCTTCGTGGAGTTGCACGTCGAGCAGGGCCGCGCGCTCGTCGACACCGACGCGCCGGTCGCGGTGGCCAGCGCGATCTGGCCGCACGGCCGGTGGCGCTTCGACGTCGACGGCGAGGGCAACCACGCGGGCACCACCCGGATGGCCGACCGCCGCGACCCGATGCTGACGTACGCGTTCACGGTGCTGGCGGCCAACAAGGAGGCCCGGCTGCGGGGCGCGCACGCCACAGTGGGTCGGGTCTCCGTCGAACCCAACGCCACCAACGCCATCCCGTCGAGGGTGACCGGCTGGCTGGACGCCCGGGCCGCCGACCCGCAGACCCTCGCCGGCCTGGTGGAGGCGGTGCGCGGCAAGCTCGCCGAGCGGGCGCGGCGCGACGGTACGGCGGTGACGGTCACCGAGGAGTCGGCGACCCCGCTGGTCGCCTTCGACGGCGGGCTGGCGCAGCGGCTGGCCGCGCTGCTCGACGCGCCGGTGCTGCCCACCGGTGCGGGGCACGACGCCGGTGTGCTCGCCGGGCACCTGCCCACCGCGATGCTCTTCGTGCGCAACCCGACCGGGGTGTCGCACTCCCCCGCCGAGGCGGCCACCGACGACGACTGTGCCGCCGGCGTCCGGGCGCTGGCCCAGGTGTTGAAGGAGCTGACATGCCGGTGACACCGACCCGCTGGCTCGCCGAGTACGCCTGGCTGCCCGAGCACGCCGAACCCACGCCCGACGTGCTGATCGAGGTCGAGGACGGCCGGATCAGCGCGGTGACGCCACTGACGCCCGAGAGTCAGCCACCGGCCGGGGTCGAGGTGCACGCCGACGCGGTGCCGCTGCCCGGCCTGACCCTGCCCGGGCTGTCCAACGTGCACTCACACGCCTTCCATCGGGCGCTGCGCGGGCGTACCCACGGCGGTCGGGGCGACTTCTGGACCTGGCGGGACCAGATGTACGCGGTGGCGGACCGCCTGGACCCCGACACCTACCTCGCCCTGGCTCGTGCGGTCTACGCCGAGATGGCGCTGGCCGGGATCACCTGTGTGGGCGAGTTCCACTACCTGCACCACCGGCCGGACGGCGGCGCCTACGACGACCCGAACGAGATGGGCGGTGCGCTGGTCGAGGCCGCCGCGCACGCCGGGATCCGGCTGACCCTGCTGGACACCTGCTACCTGACCTCCAGCGTGGACGGTCAGGCGCTCGCCGGCCCGCAGCGCCGGTTCGGTGACGGCGACGCGGCCCGCTGGGCGCAACGGGCATCGGCGTTCCAACCGACGGACTCCCACGTCCGGGTCGGCGCGGCCGTGCACTCGGTGCGGGCCGTCCCGGCCGACCAGCTCCGCACGGTCGCTGACTGGGCCCGGGAACGGCGGGCACCTCTGCACGTGCACCTCTCCGAGCAGCCCGCCGAGAACGACGAGTGCCGGGCCGTGCACGGGCGTACGCCCACCGCGCTGCTCGCCGAGCACGGTGTGCTCGGTCCGGACACCACCGCCGTGCACGCCACCCACCCGACCAGCGCCGACCTGACGCTGCTCGGCGACAGCCGGAGCGGGGTGTGCCTCTGCCCGACCACCGAGCGGGACCTCGCCGACGGCATCGGCCCGGCCCGCCGGATGGCCGACGCGGGGGTCCGGCTGAGCCTGGGCAGCGACAGTCACGCGGTGGTCGACCTGTTCGAGGAGGCCCGGGCGGTGGAGCTGGACGAGCGCCTGCGGACCCGCCGACGCGGCCACTTCGCGCCTGTCGACCTGCTGACGGCCGCCACGTCCGCCGGGCACGCCGCGCTGGGCTGGGCCGACGCCGGGAGGATCGCCGTCGGCGCCCGCGCCGACCTGGTGACGGTACGGCTGGACACCGCCCGCACCGCCGGGGTGCCGCCGGTGGGTGTGTTCTTCGCGGCCTCCGCGGCAGACGTCGAACAGGTCGTCGTCGACGGTCGGGTGGTGGTGGCCGACGGCCGGCACCTGAGCGTGGACGTGCCGGCCGAGCTGTCGGCGTCGATCGAGGCGGTCACGCCCTCATGAGCAGCATGCTGGTCGACAACATCGGGGAGCTGGTCACCAACGGCGCCGGTGAGGGCCCGCTGGGCATTCGCCGGGACGCGGCAGTGCTGGTCGAGGAGGGCCGGGTGGTCTGGGTCGGGCCGTCCGCGTACGCGCCGGCGGCTGACCGGCGACTCGACGCCGGCGGGGCGGCCGTGCTGCCCGGCTTCGTGGACAGCCACGCCCACCTGGTCTTCGCCGGGGATCGCGCCGCCGAGTTCGCCGCCCGGATGGCCGGTGAGCCCTACACCGGCGGCGGCATCCGGACCACTGTCGGAGCGACCCGGGCCGCCACCGACGACGAGCTACGGGCCACCGTGCGCCGGCTGCGCGGGGAGGCGCTGCGCCAGGGCACCACGACCATGGAGATCAAGAGTGGGTACGGGCTGACCGTCGCCGACGAGGCCCGCTCGTTGCGGATCGCCGCCGAGTTCACCGAGGACACCACCTATCTCGGCGCGCACGTGGTCCCCGCCGAGTACGCCGACCGCCCGGACGACTATGTCGGGCTGGTCTGCGGCCCGATGTTGGCCGCCGCCGCGCCGCACGCCAAGTGGATCGACGTGTTCTGCGAGCGGGGTGCCTTCGACGTGGACCACGCCCGGGCGATCCTGGCCTGCGGGCAGGCCGTCGGGCTTGGTGTGCGGGTGCACGCCAACCAGCTCGGCCCCGGACCGGGCGTGCAGCTCGGCGTGGAGCTGGGCGCGGCCAGCGTGGACCACTGCACCTACCTGTCCGACGCCGATGTCGACGCGCTCGCGTCCTCCCTGGTCGACTGCATGTGCCATGAGGGTCCGCACACCAGCACCGTCGCGACCCTGCTTCCCGGCGCGGAGTTCTCCACCCGCTCGCCCTACCCGGACGCCCGCCGGCTGCTCGACGCCGGTGTCACAGTGGCGCTGGCGACGGACTGCAACCCCGGCTCCTCGTACACCTCGTCGATGGCGTTCTGTGTGGCCCTGGCGGTCCGTGAGATGCGGATGACCCCGGCGGAGGCGGTCTGGGCCGCGACCGCCGGTGGCGCGCGGGCGCTGCGCCGGGACGACATCGGTGTCCTCACCCCCGGCGCGCGGGCCGACCTCGTGGTCCTGGACGCGCCGTCCTACCTGCACCTGGCCTACCGGCCCGGTGTCCCCCTGATCCGCCAGGTAATGCGCAACGGAGTAACGCCATGACGACCGTGACCATCCAACCCACCGGAATCTCCGCCGACGACGTTCTCGCGGTGGCCCGCGGCAGCGCCACGATCGTCCTCGACCCGGCAACCATCGACGCGATGGCGACCAGTCGGGCCATCGTGGACGGAATCGAGTCGTCCGGCCGTCCCGTCTACGGGGTCTCCACCGGGTTCGGGGCGCTGGCCAACACCTTCATCGCCCCCGAGCGGCGGGCTGAGCTGCAACACGCGCTGATCCGGTCGCACGCCGCCGGGGTTGGTGCCCCGATGCCGCGCGAGGTGGTCCGGGCCATGATGCTGCTGCGGGTCCGGTCGCTCGCCCTCGGCCGCTCCGGGGTCCGGCCGCTGGTCGCCGAGGCCCTGGTCGACCTGCTCAACCACGACATCACCCCGTGGGTGCCGGAGCACGGCTCGCTGGGCGCCTCCGGTGACCTGGCGCCGCTGGCGCACTGCGCGCTGGTGCTGCTCGGTGAGGGCTGGGTCCTCGGCCCGGCCGGCGAGCGGCAGGACGCGGCCGACGCGCTGACCGCCGCCGGGCTCAAGCCGATCGAGCTGGCAGCCAAGGAGGGGCTGGCGCTGATCAACGGCACCGACGGCATGCTCGGCATGCTGCTGCTGGCCATCCACGACGCGGCGCACCTGTTCGCCATGGCCGACGTGACGGCCGCGCTGGCCATCGAGGCGATGCTCGGCTCCGAGCGACCGTTCCTGCCCGAGCTGCACGCCATCCGGCCGCACCCCGGCCAGGCCGCGTCGGCGGCGAACATCCACCGGCTGTTGCAGGACTCCCGGGTGATGGACTCGCACCGCGACGACCTGGCGCACGCCGTGCAGGACGCGTACTCGATGCGGTGTGCCCCGCAGGTGGCCGGCGCGGCCCGCGACACCCTGGACTTCGTCCGCACTGTCGCGGGTCGGGAGCTGGTGTCCGTTGTGGACAACCCGGTGGTGCTGCCGGACGGGCGGGTCGAGTCGACAGGTAACTTCCACGGCGCGCCGCTCGGCTTCGCCGCGGACTTCCTGGCCATCGCCGCGGCCGAGGTGGGCGCGATCGCCGAGCGTCGGGTGGACCGGCTGCTCGACGTCACCCGTTCCCGGGAACTGCCGGCGTTCCTCTCCCCCGACGCCGGGGTCAACTCCGGGCTGATGATCGCCCAGTACACAGCGGCGGGGATCGTCGCCGAGAACCGTCGGCTGGCCGCCCCCGCCTCGGTGGACTCCCTGCCCACCAGCGGCATGCAGGAGGACCACGTCTCGATGGGCTGGGCCGCGGCCAAGAAGCTGCGCACCGTGCTGGACAATCTCACCAGCCTGCTCGCGGTGGAGCTGCTGGCCGGCGTACGCGGGCTGCAACTGCGCGCCCCGCTGGAGCCGTCAGCGGCCGGGCGGGCGGCCGTCGCGGCGCTCGGCCCGGCGGCCGGCGAGCCCGGCCCGGACGTGTTCCTCGCCCCGGTGATGGAGGCGGCCCGCGCAGTCGTCGCCGGGCCGGAGTTGCGCGCCGCCATCGAACGGGAGGTCGGCCCGCTGGGCTGATCTCCGCCGGGTCGCTGTCGTCCGCCGCGGGTCAGGCGGCGGACGGCAGCACCTCGTGCGCCCCGGCCGGCCTGTCGGTTGCTGCTGCTAGCGTTCGCCGCCGTGGAGATCGAGGAACAGGGGCTCAGCGAGCAGATCCAGGACTTCGTACGCCGTCAGGTGGCGCTGGCCGAGTTGCCGGCCGCCGCGATCGTCGCCGAGACGATGGAGTACCTGGCTGGCGAGACGGACCCGGCGGAGGTTGAGGCCCGAGCCTGGCCGATGGTGACCGAGGAGCTGAGCGCGCACCTCGCCGCCCAGGCGCGCTGGCCGGAGGTCACCGACAGCGACCGGCTCACCACGGCCTTCCGGACGCTCTCGGCAGCCGGGCTGGTGGCCCGGGAAGATTTCGCCTGCTGCCAGAACTGCGGCGTTGCCGAGATCGGCGACGAGGTGCCTCGGGGTCGCACCGCCCGGGGGTACGCCTTCTACCATCGGCAGGACGCCGAGCGCGGTGTCGACGGTTCCGGGGTCTACCTGACGTTCGGCCTCTTCGGGCAGCCCGCGACGGTCGAGGTCGGCGAGGAGATCGCTGCGGCGCTGCGCGCCGAAGGGTTGACGGTGCACTGGGACGGGCACACCGGCACCCGGATCAGGGTCGCGCTGACCTGGCAGCGACGTCGGGTCGGTCGGCTGGCCGCGCTGCCCGCAACGGTCGACGACGACGTCGACATCGACGTGGAGCTGCTGAATCAGTGGACGGGGAGCGACGCCCCGACCGAGGGTCTGTCGTCGGCCGCCCGGCTCGCCGGCCTGCACCTGCCCTGGTTGCCTGCCGGCGTACGGATCCGGGTGGCTCACAAGGGCACCGCTGTCGTCGTTCGACGGGAGGGGGACACCCTGCTGGGCACGTACCCCGAGCAGGACGCACGGGAGCTGACCGTCGGCCGAAACGACGGCCTGGATCTGATCCGCCGGTTGACCGGCGGATCGGTCCCGGCGGCCGCCCTGTCGGCCCCGCCCGATTTCCTCGAGGCGACCTACCAGTACCGCGACCGCGTCCAGAAGGACGTGCCGCTGGACGCGGCCGAGGCGCGCCTCCTGCTGCGCGCGATGCGGCCGCTGAGCGGGGACTTCCTGACCGCCTTCGGCCGCTCCGGCGGCTGTGTGCAGGTCGCCTGGGAGCGCGACGGGCTGTGGCTGGAAGAGCTCGACACGGCGCGGTCCACCTCGACCGGGCGGATCGCCACCATCGGCGAGGCCGAACGGATGCTCACCGCGCTGGCCACTGAGGACCGCGTCCCGATCGACGAGTTGGGCGGCGACCTCCTGACGAAGCGCTGGTGAGACGTGTCGGGGCGCTCAGGCGGCGGGGGGCAGGACCTTCGCGATCAGCTTGGCCAGCTCGCGCAGCGCCTTGCCGCGGTGGCTGATCGCGTCCTTCTCCGCCGGGGTCAGCTCGGCGTTGGTCCGGTCCTGTCCGTCGCCCAGGAAGATCGGGTCGTAGCCGAACCCACCGTCGCCGCGCGGCGCGCGCAGCACCCGCCCGGACTGCCGGCCGTCGACCAGGTGCTCCTTGCCGCCGGGCAGCACCAACGCCACGGTGCAGACGAACGACGCCGCCCGCTGCTCGTCCGGCACGTCGCCGATCTGGTCCAGCACCAGCTGAAGGTTGGCCTGGTCGTCGCCGTGTCGGCCGGACCAGCGGGCGCTGAACACCCCCGGCATCCCGTTGAGCGCGTCGACCGCGAGCCCGGAATCGTCGGCGATCGTCGGGAGCCCGGTCTGCCGACACCCCTCCCGCGCCTTGATCAGCGCGTTCTCGCCGAAGGTAAGACCGGTCTCCGGCAGCTCCGCGTACTGCTCGACGTCGTCCAGCCCGAGCAGGGCGATCCGGTGCGCGCCGAGCGCGCCGTCCAGGATCCGCTGAAGCTCCACCAGCTTCTTGCGGTTACGGGTGGCGAGCAGGACCTTGTTCATGCTGAGACACCTTTGTTCGCGACTGCGGGGCTCGCAAGCTCACTCCTCACGCTCACCCGAGTGCCTTCCGCTGGGCTTCGGCCAACTCGGCGCAGCCGGCGACGGCCAGGTCGAGCAGGCTGTCGAGCTGGTCGCGGGCGAACACGCCCGCCTCACCGGTGCCCTGCACCTCGACGAAGTCACCCGCGCCGGTGCACACCACGTTCATATCCACCTCGGCGGCGACGTCCTCCTCGTAGCAGAGGTCGAGCCGCGCCTCGCCGGCGATGATGCCCACGCTGACCGCGGCCACCGACCGGTGCATCACCTTCTCCGGCTTACCCGCCAACGACTTCCGGGCGGCGAGCCAGCCCACCGCGTCGTGCAGCGCGACGTACGCGCCGGTGATCGCCGCCGTGCGGGTGCCACCGTCGGCCTGGAGCACGTCGCAGTCCAGCACGATCGAGTTCTCGCCGAGAGCCTTGAGGTCGATGCTGGCCCGCAGGCTGCGGCCGATCAGCCGGGAGATCTCGTGGGTGCGACCACCGACCCGGCCCTTGACGCTCTCCCGGTCGGAGCGGGTGTTGGTGGCCCGCGGCAGCATCGCGTACTCGGCGGTCACCCAGCCGAGCCCGGAGCCCTTGCGCCAGCGGGGCACCCCCTCGGTGACGCTCGCCGTGCAGAGCACCCGGGTGCCGCCGAACTCGACGAGCACCGAGCCCTCCGGGTGGGTGCTCCAGCCTCGGGTCAGGGTCACCGGTCGGAGTTGAGAGGGCCCTCGCCCGTCAGGTCGCGCCATACCTGCACCCTATGCGGTGCGACCCTCCACCTCCGCCGGGGTGTCCCGCCGGCAAGGCGCGGGAGGTCAGACGTCGTAACTCGCGCCGGGCCGGACCACGTCGATCGGTCCGGTGTACGCGGCGGCGGCCGACTCCAACGTGTGCGCCTCGCTGCCCCAGGCCGCGACCAGGTGGGTGAGCAGCAGCCGACCCACCGCGGCCTTGGTCGCCGTCTCGCCGGCCTCCCGGCCGGTCAGGTGCAGATCCGGTGGGTTGTCCACCCCGTCGAGATAGCTGGCCTCGCAGAGGAAGACGTCGGCGTTCTGGGCCAGCCGCAGCAACGCGTCGCAGGACGCCGTGTCCGACGAGTAGCACAGGGACCGACCGTCGTGCTCCAGCCGCACCCCGTACGTCTCCACTGGGTGGTTGACCCGGTCGACGGTGACAGTGAACGGGCCGATCGGGAAGGTGCCCGGCTGAAGGGCGTAGAACTGGTACACGTCCTCCACGGTGCCCTCGTCGCCGTAGGCGGCACTGAGCCGGTCCGGTGCGCCGGAGGGCGCGTACACCGGAAGCGCCGGGTAGGGGCCGTCCGGGGCGTACCGACGGACCACCACGTACGTCACGGCGTCGAGGATGTGGTCACAGTGCAGGTGGGTCAGCAGGATCGCGTCCGGGGCGTGCAGCCCGGCGTATCGCTGGAGACTGGACAGCGACCCGGAGCCGAAGTCGACCAGGAGCCGGAAACCGTCGGCCTCGACGAGGTAGGCCGAGCACGGTGACTCCGGGCCGGGAAAGCTGCCGGCGCAGCCGAGGACGGTCAGTCGCATCGAGTTGTCTCGCTGTCACTGTCAGTAGCATCCGTGGCGGCCGTCGCCCCAGCCATGATCTCTACCGACGCGTGCGTCACGCTGCGCAGCCTACGCCGGGGTGCCCGGCAGCAAGAATGATCCAACCGAAGTTGTCACGAACGTGACACCTGCTCACGGTGCCGTGGACAAGGCACGGGCCGCCGACGCGAATCGGCGGCCCGTGCCCGGGAAGACCACGTCGGTCAGGCCCAGAGCTGCCCCTCCAGGGCGTCCTCGGCATCCGACAGCGTGCCCCCGTACGCACCGGTGGACAGGTACTTCCATCCGCCGTCGCAGACCACGAAAGCCACGTCGGCGCGCTGGCCGTCGCGGACCGCCTCGTGCGCCACCGCGAGCGCGGCGTGCAGGATGGCCCCGGTGGAGAACCCGGCGAAGATGCCCTCCACCTCCACGAGCTGCCGGGTACGCAGCACCGCGTCCCGGGTGCCGACCGAGAACCGCCGGGAGAGCACCGAGGCGTCGTACAGCTCCGGCACGTACCCCTCGTCGATGTTGCGCAGGCCGTAGACCACCTCGCCGTACCTCGGCTCGGCGGCCACGACCTGAATGCCGTCGACCTTCTCCCGCAGGTAGCGCCCGGTGCCCATCAGCGTGCCGGTGGTGCCCAGCCCAGCCACGAAGTGCGTGATGGTGGGCAGGTCGTGCAGCAGCTCCGGCCCGGTCGTCTCGTAGTGCGCCCGAGCGTTGGCCTCATTGCCGTACTGGTAGAGCATCACCCAGTCGGGGTGCTCGGCGGCGATCTGCTTGGCGGTGGCGACCGCCTGATTGGAACCACCCGCCGCCGGCGAGAAAATGATCTCGGCGCCGTACATCCGGAGCAGTTGGACCCGCTCAGTGGAGACGTTCTCGGGCATCACGCAGACCAGTCGGTAACCGCGCAGCTTGGCCACCATCGCCAACGAGATGCCGGTGTTGCCACTGGTCGGTTCGAGGATGGTGTCACCGGTGCGGAGCCGGCCGGCCTCCTCCGCCGCACGGACCATGAACAGCGCCGCGCGATCCTTGATGCTGCCGGTCGGGTTCCGATCCTCCAGCTTGGCCCAGAGCCGCACCGGCGGCGCCCCGTCGGGCACCGTCGGCGAGAGCCGGGGCAGGCCGACCAGCGGCGTACCCCCGCAGGCGTCCAGCAGACTGTCGTACCGCGCCATGGCGGACGACCTCAGCGAGCCGCGACGGCGCTGTGCGAGCTGATCGCCGCAGCGGCGGCGAAGCCGAACGCGCCGCCGGCCACGGCCGGCAGGATGGTCACGCTGTCGCCGTCGGAGAGCTTGGCGTCCAGCGCACCGAGGAAGCGGACGTCCTCGTCGTTGACGTAGACGTTGACGAAGCGGTGCAACGTGCCGGTCTCGGTGATCAGCCGGCCGCGCAGACCGCCGTGGCGGGAGTCCAGGTCGGTGAGCAGATCGGCGAGGGTGTCGCCGCTGCCGTCGACGACCTTGGCGCCGCCGGTGTAGCTGCGCAGGATGGTGGGGATGCGAACCTCAATGGCCATGATGTCGAGCTCCTCGATCGGGTGTGCCTACGGTGACGGGACGAACGGGTGCGGGCGCTGACGGGTCAGCGGTCGGAACACTCGTAGTCGACCGTCGCCGGGCTCTGCCCGAACATGTAGGACTGGACCGCATGCGGGTCGACGCCCGCCTCCACGACCTGGACCGGCTCCTCGGCCACCACACCGTCGACGATCCGGAAGGACCGGATCTCCTCCGAGTCGGGCTCACGGGTCGAGACGAGCAGGTAGTGCGCGCCCGGCTCGCCTGCGAAGGAGACATCCGTCCGTGACGGGTATGCCTCGGTGGCGGTGTGCGAGTGGTAGATGATCACGGGCTCCTCGTCCCGGTCGTCCATCTCCCGCCACACCCGCAGGTGCTCCATCGAGTCGAACTCGTAGAAGGTCATCGACCGCGCGGCATTGTCCATCGGGATGTGCCGGGTGGGGGTGTCGCTGCCGACGGGACCAGCGACGACGCCGCACGCCTCGTCGGGGTGGTCCCGCCGCGCGTGGGCGACGATCGCGTCGATGATCGACCGGTCGATGCTCAGCACGGGCACCAGCCTAACGCCTGATGAGCACGGGCCGAAGTGGTGCCGGTCACGCTTAGTCGATCAAGGCGTTGAGCAGCGACTCCTGCAAATATCCGAGGTACGCGTAGACCGACAGTTGGAACACCCTGCTGGAGGCCGGATCCTCGGCGACCGCGTCGTCCAGCTCTTCGCCCAGGTCCGTGCCGTCCTTGATCTCCAGCCGGACGCCCATCGCGAGCCGGGCGTCGTTCAACGCCCGCAGCCACGCCTCGGCCGCCTCGGCGTCCAGCCGCACCTCACCGCCGGCCTCGTCGGGAAGCGCGGCGAGGATCGCCCCGGCCTGATCGATCTTCGCGGTCTTCAGGTCGCCCTCGGTGTAGCGGCGGAACTCGGCGGTGCCGGGGGCGTCCTTGGGATAGACCGCCGGGAAGAGCCGACCGACGACCGGGTCGGTGTGGTCGAAGCCATCGGTCAGCAGGCCGACCACCTCGGAGGCGACCTTGCGCAACACCCGCACCTCGTCGACGGCGAAGGTGGCGACATAGCGGCCGGACTGGCGACGGAACATGCTCATGATCTGTCCACCGTCGCCCACAGCCCGTACGCGTGCAGCTGCGACGCGTCGTGCTCCATCCGCTCCCGGGCACCGGTGGAGACCACGGCTCGGCCCTTGTGGTGCACGTCCAGCATCAGCTGCTCGGCCCTCTCCCGGCTGTAGCCGAAAAGCTTCTGGAAGACCCAGGTCACGTACGTCATCAGATTGACCGGGTCGTCCCACACGATCGTCACCCACTGCCGGTCGGACGCCGGCACCTCGTCAGTGTCCGGCGTCTCGACCGGTGCAACCTGCGGAGCCGCCATGCCCCCCATCGTGCCACCGGTTTCCCGGAACCGAGGAACCGGAACGCCGGCCCGGCGTGGATCGCCCACCCCGGGCACCCCTGACTCGCCCCGAACGCCGTCGGGCGCGCGGTGCGAGGCGGACCCCAACCGAAGGGTCGCCACGCCGTCAGGCGAGCAGGATGCCGTGATCGACTGCATCGGAGAGCACCGCGCCCAGCGAGAGGCGGATCACCTCGAACCGTCGGGAGATCTCCCGGGACAACCCCAGCTCGACCTCCCGCACCGCCCGCTGGGACCAGGCCCGCGCCGCGCTGTGGTCGTTGTTGCCGGGCGTACGCCACTGCTGCCAGCAACCACCGGAGAGCGCCACGGCGACCGGCGGGAGCACCTCGGAACGGGCCGCCGCCGGGTAGCTGGACAGGGCGTCGATCGCCTCCGGGCCGGTCAGCCCGGCGACCCCGGCTGTGCTGGTGATCAGCAGCACCTTGTCCAGGTCCTGGCCGGGCCGGTCGTCGACCAGGCCGTACTGCACGGCGGTGGCGATCCGCCGGTGCACGCCTTCGGTCGGCGGCGCGCCGAGCACCCGGCTCGCGGCGTCGGTGACGATGCCGCGCACGGCCTGGTCGCACTGCGCCGTGGCCAACAACGACAACGCCGCCATCTCCCGGTCGAGGAGATCCGGGAGGCCAGCACAGCCGACCCCGAACACGATCTCCTGGACCGCCCTCAGGTGGATGTTCGCCAGCTCCAGGGCGAGGTGCTGGCGGATCCGCTGGGCGCACGAGCGGGTCTGCCGGTCGAGCCGCTCAGACCAGTCACCGGGGTCGGCGGCCACCGCGATCCGGTCGTGCTGACCCGGCAGCACCGGCGGGTTGACACTGGCCCGTTGCAACCCTTCCCGCGACGACCAGCCCACCAGGGCCCGCCGCAGATCGGCGGCGGAGTCGGCGTCGTCGACCGGGAACCACCGCGCGCCGGCCAGCGCCGGCACCGCCGCCAGCAGCGCCGCCCGGTGTGCCGCGATGGTCACCGCAGCCGGGGTGGCCTCCGTCGCTCCGCTCCCGGCTGGCGGGACGGACGCCCCCGCGTCCTCCGTAGTCGCCGCGCCGTCGGCCATCGGGGCCCAGCCCGCCGCGCCGGGGGTGACCGCGAAGACGACCTCCACCGAGGTCGGGGCGACCTCGGCGAGCAGGTTCAGCTCCGTGGCGGTGAACGCCTGGTCGGCGGCGATCACGAAGAGCAGCGCACCGGCACGGCCCACCGCTTCGAGCAGCACCCGGTTGCCGGCCGCGCCGAGCGTGGCGGTGTCCGGAACGTCGATCAGGGTGAAGTGCCGCAGCAGCGGCTCGGGCACGCTCAGCTCGACCCGCCGGGGCGGACGGGCCAACGCCGGACCGGCGGCGTCCCGGTCCGCGCCGTACGAGTGCGGTTGACGGTAACCGGGCACGAACGCCGCCCGGGTGGGCACCTTGGCGTTGCGCACCACCAACCAGCTGCCCGCCGGCACGGTGAGCATCACCGGGTCGAGCTTGAGCAGGGTGGCGAGCACGGCGCGCCGCTCGGCACCGGCCGGGCCGACGGCGACCACGCCGAGCGGCTCCTCCGGTGCGGGACCGGTGACGCCGACCCGCGTGGGCAGCGGACCGCAACTGGGCAGGTCGGTCGGGCCGGTCATGTCGTCCGGCGAATCGACCGAGGGGAGAGGGCCCTGCTTCATCAGGTGCCTCCCGTTGCAGGTGACCGGTTGCCCGGTCGCGTGAACATTCCGGTGGAGCAACCCCCGGATGTCGAAGACTACGGGCGAGCCGACGACCGGGCGGAACACCTCCGATACTCACCGGTAATTGTGCCGCTACTCAACTTCGTTCGGTGACGGTGCGGGCGCGCACGGAATTCATCGATATGCTGCCCGGATGAGTCGATGGGAGTTCGTCGGCCGAACAGATGAGCTCAACCGCCTGCTCGCGGCGGTGACCGGTGAGGCTGGCCGGGGGCTCTTCTTCAGCGGCAGCGCTGGCATCGGCAAGAGCCGGTTGCTGCGTGAGGGCGTGAACGCGTTGCCCACCGACCGGTTCGCGATCTGGTCCATCGCGGCCAGTGCCACCACGGCCGCGCTGCCGTTCGGCGGGCTGGTGCAGGTGCTCCCCGCCGAGCAACCCCAGGGCCTCTCCCCCGCCGGCATCCTGCGCTGGGCGCTCAACCTGCTGCAACAGCAGGCGGCCGGCCGACGCATCGTGCTCGCCATCGACGACGCCCACCTTCTCGATCCGCCCTCGGCGGCGCTGGTGCACCTCGTCGCCCGCGCGGAGAACGCCACAGTGCTCGGCACCCTGCGCGACGGCGAGCAGATCCCGCTGCCGATCCGTGCACTCTGGACCGACGATCTGGTCGAGCACGTCGAGCTGACCCCGATGCCACCGGAGGAGACCGCAGGCCTGCTGGCGGCCATCCTGGAGGGCCCGGTCGACGCCGGCTCCGCCGACCGGCTCGGCCAGCTGTCGGCCGGCAACCCGCTGCTGCTGCGCGAGCTGGTGCACGCCGCCACCGGCAGCGCGGAGCTGAAGCGCACCTACGGCATCTGGAAGTGGACCGGCCGACTGGAGCTGGCGCCGAGCCTGACCGACCTGATCGACACCCGGGTCGGCAAGCTCACCGACGGCGTCCGCGCGGTCGTCGAGCTGGTGGCGTTCGGCGAACCTCTCGGTCTGCACCTGCTCAAACAGGCCGCCGACCAGGCAGACGTGGAGACCGCCGAGGAACGCGGTCTGATCAGCGTGATCCAGCACGACCGGCGGACCAACGTCCGGCTGGCCCACCCGCTCTACGGCGAGGTGATGCGTCGCCGCTGCCCGGTCAGCCGCACCCGCCGCCTTCAGGCGCACCTCGCGGAGCTGCTGGAGCAGGTCGGCAAGCGCCGACGCGACGACCTGCTGCGGGTGGCGGTCTGGCGACTGGACTCGGGCACCGCACAGGACCCGGCCATGCTGCTCGATGCCGCGGTGCAGGCCTTCACCCGCTACGACGTGCCGCTGGCCACCCGCCTGGCGCGCGCCGCGCTCAACGCCGATGGCGGCTCCGACGCGGCAGAGCTGCTGGCCACCATCCTGATGTTCGCCGACCGGCCGGAGGAGGCGATCGGCGTCCTCGACGCGGTGCCACCCGAGCCCGGCGACGAACGACGACTCTGCCGCTGGCTGACGGTGCGCGGGATGGTGAGCTACTGGGGGTTGAGCCGCCAGTCCACGGTGGAGGAGCTCGCCAGCCGGGTCAAGCAGCTCGGTGACTCCGCGGACCAGTCCCGGGTGCACGCCTTCGAGGCGATCATGCGCCTGCACGGGCTCGACACGACGAAGGCGGTGCGGCTCAGCCAACGCGTACTGGACCGGCCGGCGGCCGGTGTCGCCGCCCGCGAGCTGGCCCGATCCACCATCGCGTACGTCCAGGCCGCACAGGGCCAGCTCAACCGCAGCGGTACGGCGATCGCCCAGGTGCACTCCGCCGCGGGCAGTTGGCGCACCGACATGCCGTACCTGCAGTTGGCACTGGAACTGGCCCGGGGCACCAGGCTCATGCTCACCGGTGACCTGGCCGGGATCGACGCGATCGTCGCCGACGAGTTCGCCGACCTCGCCGGTGCCGGCGACTTCCGGCTCGGCACCGGCTACCTGGCCATCCTCCAGGCGTACGCGGCCCGGATGCGTGGGCAGAGCGACGCGGCCATGCGGACCTCCCTGGGTGCATGCGCGGTGCTGGCCACCAGCCGGGTCTACGCCGGTCTGGCCCAGGCCGAGCGCGCACAGTCCGCGGCCCTGCGTGGCGACTCGGCGCAGGCCACTGCGGCGATGGCCGAAGCGGACCGCACCCACGCGCCGGGCATGGCGGTGCTCTACCCGTGGCTGGAGCAGGCCCGGGGCGCGGCGCTCGCCGCATCGGGCGACCTGCCGGGCGCGGTCAAGCACCTCGGCGACCTGGTCGACCGCCTGCGATCGGATGGTTTCGCCGGGCACGAGGTGCACGTCCTGCACGATCTGGTGCGGCTGGACCAGGCGGGCATGCCGGTCGGTCCCACCTGCTCCGACGGTGGCCGCCGCACAGTCGCGCAGCGCCTCGCCGAGCTGTCCGAACGGGTCGACGGGGCGCTTCCGCCGCTGCTGGCCCGGCACGCCCACGCGGCGGTGACCGACTCCGCCACCGATCTGCTCGCGGTCGCCGACGACTATGCCGCGTTGGAGCTGACCGTGTTCGCGGCGGAGGCCACCTCCCAGGCCGTGCAGCGGTTGCGCAGGCAGCACTCGCCCGCGGCCAACGATGCCCGGGAGCGCCTGGCCGGGCTGCTCGGGCGTTGTGACCTGATCCGCACACCGGCACTGCAGGCGGGCGCGCCGGTGCTCACCGAGCGGGAGTGGCAGGTGGCGCGCCTCGCCGCGCACGGCGCACCCAGCCGGGCCATCGCCGAGCGGCTCTACCTCTCGGCGCGCACCGTGGAAAATCACCTTCAGCGCATCTACGCCAAGCTCGGCGTGACCGGTCGCGCCGAGCTGTGGGCCGCGCTGCGCTCGATCCCGGGCCACGACGGCGGCGACGCGGGCTGAACCTTAGGCTGGGGCGGTGAGCACCCACCGCCCCGCGCTGCTGACCGACCACTACGAGCTGACGATGGTCAGCGCGGCACTGAAGGACGGCACCGCCGACCGCCGGTGTGTCTTCGAGGTGTTCAGTCGCCGGCTGCCGAGTGGCCGCCGCTACGGCGTGGTCGCCGGCACCGCCCGGCTCATCGAGCTGATCCGCGACTTCCGGTTCGACCCCACCGAGGTCGACTTCCTGCTGCGGACCGGAGTGGTCGACGACGCGGCCGCGGCCTGGCTCACCGACTACCGCTTCAGAGGCGACATCGACGGGTACGCCGAGGGTGAGCTGTTCTTTCCGGGCTCGCCGATCCTCACCGTCTCCGGCGGCTTCGCCGAGTGCGTGGTGCTGGAGACGGTGGCGCTCTCCGTGCTCAACCACGACTGCGCCGTGGCGGCAGCGGCGGCGCGGATGGTGACCGCGGCGCGGGGCCGGGCGCTGATCGAGATGGGGTCGCGTAGGGCACACGAGGAGGCGGCGGTGGCCGCGGCGCGGGCCGCGTACCTGGCCGGGTTCCGGTTCACCTCCAACCTCGCCGCCGGTGAGCGCTACGGCATCCCGACGGCGGGCACGGCGGCGCACGCGTTCACCCTGCTGCACGACGACGAGCGGGCGGCGTTCGCCTCGCAGGTCGCCACGCTGGGCAAGGACACCACGCTGCTGGTCGACACGTACGACATCAGCCAGGGCATCCGCAACGCGATCGCGGTGGCCGGCCCGGAGCTGCGAGCGGTACGGATCGACTCGGGTGACCTGGCGGTGATCGCCCAGCAGTCCCGGGAGCTGCTCGACTCGCTGGGCGCCACCGAAACCAAGATCATTGTTTCCGGTGACCTCGACGAGTACTCGATCGCCGCGCTGGCCGCCGAACCGGTGGACATGTACGGCGCCGGCACGGCCGTGGTCACCGGCTCCGGTGCGCCGACCGCCGGGCTGGTCTACAAGCTCGTCGAGGTAGAGGGACGCCCGGTGGTGAAGCGCTCCGAGCACAAGGCCACCATCGGCGGCCGGAAGGTCGCGGTCCGCCGCCACAAGCCGACCGGCACCGCCACCGAGGAGATCATCGTCCCGCAGGGTGTGCCGGACCGGAAGCCCAACGACCGGATGCTCCAGCGCTCGTACGTGGTGGGGGGCGAGCCGGTCTCGCTACCCTCTCTCGACGAGTCACGGGAGCACCTGCGCGAGTGCCTGATCTCCATCCCGTGGGAGGGGCTGAAGCTCTCGGCCGGCGACCCGGCGGTGCCGGTCACCGTCGTACCCTCCGACTGACCTCGACCCAGATCGCCCGCGCAGGCCGGATCACGAGAGGAACCCCCGAATGGCCAACGCTCTGATCATCGTGGACGTGCAGAACGACTTCTGCGAGGGCGGCTCACTGGCCGTCGCGGGCGGCGCGGGGGTGGCCTCGGGCATCTCCCGGCTGCTGGCCTCCGAGCCGGACCGGTGGTCCCACGTGGTCGCCACCAAGGACTACCACGTCGACCCGGGTGCGCACTTCGGCGATCCGCCGGACTTCGTGGAGTCCTGGCCCCGGCACTGTGTGGTCGGCACCAGCGGCTCCGAGTTCCACCCCGAGCTGGACACCGGCCGGGTCGAGGCGATCTTCCACAAGGGCGAGCACGCTGCGGCGTACTCCGGTTTCGAGGGGCATGCCGACGACGGCGAGTGCCTGGCCGACTGGCTGCGCCGGCACGACGTCGATCAGGTCGACGTGGTCGGCATCGCGACCGACCACTGCGTCCGGGCTACCGCGCTGGACGCCGCCCGGGAGGGCTTCGCCACCACCGTGCTGCTCGAGTTGACCGCCGCCGTCGCTCCGGCGACCACCGACGTGGCGCTGCGCGCGATGGAGGGCGCCGGGGTGACCCTGCTCGGCGAGCCTGTGATCAGGGCCGCATGAGGGCGTAATTGGTTGGCCAACGGGCCGCCTCCGGTCGAGGATGTCGCCGGAGGTACGGACCCACGTGAACATGAAGCCTTACCGGCAAGCGCTCGCCCTGCCCGGCCTGCGGTCGCTGCTGCTGGTCGCCGTCCTTGCCCGCATCCCGCTCACCGCGACCGGGGTGACGCTGACCTTCCACGTGGTGTTCGATCTTCATCGCGGTTACGGGGCCGCCGGTCTGGTGGGCGCGGCCGTCACAGTGGGCGCGGCGATCGGTGGGCCACTGCTCGGCCGACTGGTGGACCGTCGCGGCCTGCGCCCGGTTCTGGTGGTCACCGGCATCGCCGAGGCGATCTTCTGGTCCACCGCACCCACGCTGCCGTACCCCCTGCTGCTGCCGGCCGCCTTCGTGGCCGGCTCCCTGGCCCTGCCCATCTTCTCCGTGGTCCGTCAGTCCATCGCCGCGCTGGTCCCGGAGGCGCAGCGCCGCCCGGCGTACGCGCTGGACTCCATGTCGGTCGAGCTGTCCTTCATGATCGGGCCGGCGCTGGCGGTGGCCCTGGTCACCGCGATCTCCGCGCAGACCACCATGTACCTGGTCGGCGGCGGCATCGTCGCCGCCGGTATCGCCCTGTGGGTGGTCAACCCACCAATCCGGGGAGCCGCCGAGCCCAGCGGCCCACCGCGGCGGGTGCCTCGCCGGGAGTGGCTGACCCCCCGACTGTTCGCCGTGCTGGCGCTCAGCGCCGCCGCGACCCTGGTGCTCGGCGGCACCGACGTGGCGGTGGTCGCCGTGCTGCGCGCCAGCGGCGAGGTCGGCTGGACCGGCGCGGTGCTGGCCATCTGGGCGGTCGCCTCGCTGTTCGGCGGGTTCGCCTATGGGGCCGTGCACCGCTCGTTCTCCCCGTTGGCGCTGACCGCCGCACTCGCCCTGTGCACCATCCCGGTCGGGCTGGGCGGTGCGCACTGGTGGCTGCTGTGCCTGGCGCTGATCCCGGCCGGCGCGCTCTGCGCGCCGACCATCGCGGCCGGCTCCGACGCGGTCAGCCGCCTGGTCCCAGCCGAGGTACGCGGTGAGGCGATGGGACTGCACGGGTCGGCGGTCACCGTCGGCATCGCGATCGGCGCGCCGCTCGCCGGCGCGGTGATCGACGCCAGCTCGCCACTCTGGGGCTTCGTGGTCACCGGAGCGCTCGGCGCGCTGGTCACCCTCGTGGTGCTCCCGGTCGAGCTACGCCGCCGCCGCACCGCTGACGCGGCCAACCCCGCGCAGCCCGTGGAGGCCGACCTCGCCCCCACCGCCCGCTGACGGCTGCACCCACGCTGTCGACGGCGGGGGTCGGGGGTGGGGCCGATCAGGCTGGCTGGGCGTGCCGCGGGAGCGGCCAGTCGCGTGGCCGCCGGGCATCCGACTGGCATGCATGCTGAAGAGCGTGATGCCTGTGAGTCATCTTGATGACTCACAGGCATCAGGCACTTCAGCCACACAGCCCCGTCGGAGCCAGACCGGTCGAGCCGAGCCCGGCCGGACACGGCGACGGGCGCCGCTCCCGGTGGTCCCGGGGGCGGCGCCCGTCGTACAGCTGGGTTGAGCGTCAGTGCCGGTCGATGTCGCTGCCGGTGTCCTCGCGGTAGCTGGCACCGCCGTCCGACTCACTGGTGAGCGGCTTGGAGCCGCCCTCCGGCGGGCCGGCCAGGCTCTGGCCGCCAGCGGCCAGCTCCGGGAACTTCTCGTCGAACGCCGGCCGCTCGGAACGGATGCGAGGCATCCGGTCGAAGTTGCGCAGCGGCGGCGGGCTGCTGGTCGCCCACTCCAGCGAGTTGCCGTGACCCCAGGGGTCGTTCACCTCGACCACCGGGCCGGTCTTGTACGACTTCCAGCAGTTGTAGATGAAGGGCAGCGTGGAGATACCGGTGATGAACGCACCGATCGTGGAGATCATGTTCAGCGTGGTGAAGCCGTCGCTGGGCAGGTAGTCGGCGTACCGACGGGGCATGCCCTCGTTGCCGAGCCAGTGCTGCACCAGGAACGTGGTGTGGAAGCCGATCATGGTGAGCCAGAAGTGAATCTTGCCCAGCCGCTCGTCGAGCATCCGGCCGAACATCTTCGGGAACCAGAAGTAGATGCCGGCGAACACCGCGAACACGATCGTGCCGAAGAGCACGTAGTGGAAGTGCGCCACCACGAAGTACGAGTCCGACACGTGGAAGTCGATCGGCGGGCTGGCCAGCAGCACACCGGTGAGACCACCGAAGAGGAAGGTGACCAGGAAGCCGACCGCCCAGAGCATGGGCGTCTCGAAGCTGATCTGGCCCCGCCACATGGTGCCGATCCAGTTGAAGAACTTCATACCGGTCGGCACGGCGATCAGGTAGCTCAGGAAGCTGAAGAACGGCAGCAGCACCTGACCGGTGGCGAACATGTGGTGCGCCCAGACGCTCATCGAGAGCGCGGCGATCGCGACGGTCGCGGCGACCAGACCCTTGTAGCCGAAGATCGGCTTGCGGGAGAAGACCGGGATGACCTCGCTGATGATGCCGAAGAACGGCAGCGCGACGATGTAGACCTCGGGGTGCCCGAAGAACCAGAACAGGTGCTGCCAGAGCATCGGCCCGCCGGTTGCGGGGTCGTACACGTGGGCGCCGAGGATGCGGTCCGCGGCGAGCGCGAACAGCGCGGCGGCCAGCAGCGGGAAGACCAGGATCACCAGGAGGCTGGTGACCAGGATGTTCCACGTGAAGATCGGCATCCGGAACATGGTCATGCCGGGCGCGCGCAGGGTCAGGACCGTGGTGATCATGTTCACCGCGCCGAGGATGGTGCCCAGGCCGGAGATGGCCAGACCCATGACCCACATGTTGGCCCCGACGCCGGGCGAGTGCTCGACGCTGCTCAGCGGCGCGTACGCGAACCAGCCGAAGTCAGCGGCACCACCCGGGGTGATGAAACCGGCCGTCGCCATCGTGCCGCCGAACAGGAACAGCCAGTAGGCGAAGCTGTTCAGTCGGGGGAAGGAGACGTCGGGTGCGCCGATCTGGATCGGCACGATGTAGTTCGCGAAGGCGAACACGATCGGCGTCGCGAAGAACAGCAACATGATCGTGCCGTGCATCGTGAAGAGCTGGTTGTACTGCTCGGGCGACAGGAACTGCAGCCCGGGTCGGGCCAGCTCAGCCCGCATGATCAGGGCCATCAGGCCGCCGATCATGAAGAACGCGAACGCGGTGACCATATACATGATCCCGATTTGCTTCGCGTCCGTGGTTCGCAGCAGCCGCGCGATGGCCGACCCCTTGACCGGCTCCCGGACCGGCCAGGGCCGGGTCACGACCGGCTTGGGTGCGACGGTGGTCACGAGTGGCCTCCGGTTCTCGGTTGTCCCGCTCGGCACACGCTGGTTATCGGCGGGCCGTCATCCGCAAGGAGGATAGTCCCCGGCAGGTCGCAGCGCCGCGTGGGGTGGCGTGACACGATCTACTACGGGCCTACAGCGGGCCGAGCAAGAGCCGGTAGTGCTCCCCGAAGATCCGGCCGCCGCGTCCGCGCAGCAGGGGGTCGCGCAGCGCCGGCGGCACGTCCCTGGTGCGGTTGCGGTCCCGGGTCCGATCGCGCACCCAGCGCGTACGCGGCCGACGACGACTCTCGTACGCGACCAGGGCCGCGTCCACGCTGCCGGCGGCACGCAGCGACTCGGCCAGCACCGCGGCGTCCTCCAGTGCCATGGCCGCGCCCTGGGACAGGGTCGGCGCGGTGGCGTGCGCGGCGTCACCGATCAGCAGGACGCGCCCCCGGTGCCAGCGGCCCAGCTCCACCTCGTCGGTGATCCCGACGTGCACCTCGTCGAGCGCAGCCAACACCTCGGGCACCGGGCCGCGGTAGTCGGCGAAGAGTTCGCGCAGCCGGGCCAGTGGCTCGGCCGGCTCCTCGGTGCCGGCCTCGTCGGCGTACAGGTGCAGTCGCCCGGCACCGATCGGCACCATCAGGAACCCGGAGCGCTGGCCGAGCAGGGCGGTCCATTCGGCGACCGGCGGGCCGTCGCGGAGCACGGCCCGGTAGACCACCTGCCCGACGGGGCGCGGCGGCCCACCGAGCGCGGCGAGGGCCCGCACCGAGGAGCGCGGCCCGTCGGCGCCGATGACCAGGTCGTACTCGGTGGTGGTGCCGTCGGTGAAGGTGACGCCGACGGCGCCCGGAAGCAGGTCCAGGGTGCGGACCTCGGCGCCGTGGCGAACAGCGCCGCCGGCCCCGCTGAGCAGCACCCGGTGCAGGTCCGCCCGGGGCAGTGCCCGGCATTCGCCGACGCCGGCCCAGAGGGTGTCGAGGTCGACGTCGCAGAGCTTCCCACCAGCGGCGTCGAAGAAGTGCTGCCGGTGGATCACCTGCCCGAGTGGACGGATCGGGTCGTGCAGATCGAGACGGTGCAGCGCGCGGGCGGCGTTGCCGGGCAGGTAGAGGCCGGTCTCGGTGGACTCCCCGGGCGGCAGCCTGTCGGTGACGTCCGGCCGGAAGCCCGCCAGGCGCAGCGCCCTGGCCACGGCCAGGCCGGCGATGCCCGCGCCGACGACGAGGATGCGCAGGGGGGAGCCACCCATGGTGGTGTACGCCTCCGGAGGGGGAGCGGCACGCGTTGGAGGCAACACGCTACTCGGAGCTATTCGCCCACACCAGGCCCCAATCGGCCGGCTCGGCGGCGCTCGTCGGCGGCGCGCGTCGCTTAGCTGGCCGTCAGGCGACAGCCGTCCGGGGGGTGGTGGCAATCCTCACAATTCACCAGTTTGACGCGCGCGGTTGCGGAAGAGTTTCAGACATGTGAATGTGTCATTGAGCGTGGGAGCGCTCCCGCACAGCCCCACCACATCCGGCGCCCGGCACGCGCCGAGTCAAGGAGCGTCATGAAACGTCAACTTCGAGCCCTGGCCGCCGCCGGTCTGCTGCTCGGCAGCTCGCTCGTCGCCGTGGCCCTCGGGGGCAACGCCTCCGCCGACACCCAGATCTGCGAACAGTACGGCTCGACCGTCATCCAGAGCCGGTACGTGGTGCAGAACAACCGTTGGGGCACCACCGCCCAGCAGTGCATCAACGTCACCGGCAGCGGCTTCGAGATCACCACCCAGAACGGCAGCAGCCCCACCAACGGCGCACCGACGGCGTACCCCTCGGTGTTCTTCGGTTGTCACTACACCAACTGCTCCCCCGGCACGAACCTGCCGATCCAGGTGAGTCAGATCAGCAGTGCCACCAGCAGCATCTCCTACCGGTACGTCAGCGGCGCCACCTACAACGCGTCGTACGACATCTGGCTGGACCCGTCGCCCAAGCGGGACGGGGTGAACCAGATGGAGATCATGATCTGGCTCAACCGGCAGGGCTCGATCCAGCCCATCGGCTCGGTGGTCGGCACGACGACTCTGGCCGGCCGGACCTGGGAGGTCTGGCGGGGCAGCAACGGCTCCAACAACGTCATCTCGTACGTCTCGCCGTCGGCGATCTCCAGCCTGAACTTCAGCGTGCTGGACTTCATCAACGACGTCCGAAACCGAGGTGCGATCACCAACTCCTGGTACCTGACCAGCATCCAGGCCGGCTTCGAGCCCTGGCAGGGCGGCGTCGGCCTGGCGGTGACGTCGTTCTCGGCCTCGGTCAACGGCGGCGGCAACCCCACCACCCCGCCGCCGACCACCCCGCCGCCGGGCAATGCGGCCTGCGCGGTGAAGTACACGGCCAACTCGTGGGGCAACGGCTTCACGGCCGACGTGCAGGTCACCAACACCGGGTCCAGCGCGATCAACGGGTGGACGCTCACCTACAGCCTTCCCAGTGGGCAGCAGGTCACCAACGCCTGGAACGCCACGGTGAGTCAGAGCGGGTCGACGGTGACCGCTCGCAACACCGGCCACAACGGGGCGGTCGCACCCGGCGGCACGGCCAGCTTCGGCTATCAGGGGACCCTGAACGGGTCGTACTCGTCGCCGAGCAGCTTCTCGCTCAACGGGGCAACCTGCTCGCGTAACTGACCTGCCTTCTGTCGCCGGACAGGGGCGTGACCTTCGCGGTCACGCCCCTGTTCCGTTGCGTGCCCTACCTGGAGGAAACGTCACCGGCTTCGGCGAACTCACGGATGAGCGCCAGCATCCGGTCGATCATCCGCAGCGGCGTGTCCGAGAATTGAATCCGTCGACGAACGCCACCGCCGTCAGGTACCTGTCGTCAAACAGGAAGAGCTTGCTCCCTGAATCCGCGTGACCTGCGGCGTCAGGCTTCGACGTGTAGGGCGTATCCGAGGATGTGCTCCACCGTCAGCTGCTGAGACCACACGAACAACTCATCGAGGATTGGTGCCAGAGGTCCGAGCGACTTCTCCAGCGCGCGCCCATGACGTTGCACGAACCGCACCCGGCCGAGGTGCGCCGCCCACTGATCGTCTAGCACGGCCAGCGACACGTGACGCAGGAGCTTCTGCATGTGATCGTCGCCCAAGGCCGCCGACCGCCGGGCGAGGGCATCCCGCAGGACCCGTTCCGTGACTTCTGGATCTGCCGTCCGGTACTCCTCCCCGCCGACCAGGTCATGTAGGCCTCGCGAGATCTCGCTGGCGCCCCGCGCCGACCACGCCTCGACCGCCGTGGTCGGCAACGACCTCAGAGCCAGCCGGCCGTCGAACCCATCCCTCACCTGCTGCCGATCATGGTGGAAGACGGCCCGTTGTTCGTCCACGATGCGTTCGAACGCGAGGTCGACCGGCATGGGCACGGCCTTGCGCTGCCAGCTCCACCGCAGACGACTCGTAGCAGCCTGGTACTCCAGCCCGTAAATCCGAGCCACTGCGTCAGCGCAGCCGGGTCTTCCTTCCGAGACGCCCACGAGCACCCGGTAATCCCGAAGGAAGCCCTGGGTCGTTATATCCGCCCGTACCGAGCGCCTGTCGCCGCCTGCGAGGCCTTCTCGTTGGAGGAGCAGCATTTCCACCTCCTGGGCCGTGTCGAGAGCGGCGGCCAGGTCCGCGGGGTGGGCCGGTTGCGGCCACAGCCGGCCCGCTGCTCGGGGGCCGAACGTGATGCCTGGCAGCGACGGCGCGGTGTTGTAGTCCTCGCCCCGCCGAAGTAGCGCCGCAGCTGCCTCCGCCCGGCGCGACGGGCTTTCGCGAGAGGAACCGGAGAGGTAGCTGACCAGGGAAGCGGCGTCGATGAGCACGGCACACGCGTCGGCCGCGACCGCCACCGCAAGGCCGCGCTGCACCAGTTCGCCGGCGGAGTCCCGCAGATTGTCACGAAGGTAGTCCGCGGCGAACTGCGAGTACGAGCCGACGGTGACCGGCGCTGCGTACGCGCGTCTCCGCTGCGCCGCATCCGTCTCGGCCAGCAGAAGACCGGCGTCGCCACCCAGCAGCCCCGTCAACGGCGCAAACGACGCGTGTTGCGCCCGGCTACTCCGGTCGTCCACGGTCACCACGTGGACGCCCTCTTCCGCCAAGCCGAACCAGTAGGCCGCGAGCATCGTGGCGCCGACCACGTCGCTGGATGCCCGTACCTCCGCAACGGTGCCACCTTCAGCCATGACCGCCGCCGCCAGCACCGCGTGTCTCGACACGTCGGTGCCTCCTCCACGTGACAGCGCTTCGCGGCCGACGGCCAGGGCTCGCGCAGTGAACTCCGGTGAAACGCCCCTGTCCGCCCGCTCGGAGGCGAGAGCTCGAGAGGCGCTCCGGAGCTCGTCGGCGGACGAGCTCCGGACCTCCGATGCCAGCACATCGGACCGTTTGACGACCCACATGACCCGATCAGCATCGATGGGTGCCACAACGACCTCCGACGTGCTTGGATTGACGGCTAGGGGCTGCGCGAGTTTATAGCTACGGGAACAGGTCGCTGACCTTCTCGGCCACCCGAATCACCTGTCCCACCTTGTACCTGAACCTTCCCCAACGGCTTGTGGGAACGTTCGGCTCCCTAGGGTCGGTGGCCCACTCGCTGCGATCCGGCGGCTGCTGAGGATGCCGGGTCTGAGCTTCAAACGTGTCCGGGTCCGGCCGATCCGGCAGCTTGGTGAAGTCGGGCAACAACTTTGGCTCGGCGCCTTCGGCACACCCACAGGCGAGGGAGTGGCCTGCCTTCGATCCGCCGCAGTTGTGTACGAGCACCGAAGTGCCGCCCGCGACCACGTAGTACGTGTGATCAGTGCTGACGGTGAGGTCGTACATCACCTGCTGGCGGATGAAGGAGTTCACCTCGGCCACCGTCACCGACAACCCGTCAGCAGTAAGCATCTGCTCGCCGGACCGCAACTCAGAGGCGTTGATCCAGGTTGCCCGATCCCTGCTCCAGAAGGGATGCTGAGCGGTCGTCTCGACCAGGACCGGTCCGCCAGCGGTGGCCAACGTGAGATTGGTCAGCTCCACATCGACGTTGATGTGTGTGGCCACCACCTCTTGCGGCGAACTCTTGCCGGTTTCAGGGTTCGTGGCTACGACCTTGTCGCCAGGTTTGAGCTTCTCGATCGGCCGCTTGGAGCCGTCCGCCAGTAGCACGAGGGTTCCTGCCGCGAAGCTGTGCAGTTCGCACTTGGCCCCGGCCCTCATGAAGCTCTTGACGCCGTCAACAAGATCGCCGAGCAGCCCCTTGACCCGGCTGGCAAGATTTGCGAACTTTTTCCATTTCCAGGGTGCGCCGTATCTGGCGGCGAGTTTGCCGAGGGCGCCGCCGATTGCCGCACCCGCGACGTTGGCGGCGGTGGCCAGGCAGCCGCCCATGTCGCCCTTCATGAAGCAGTCCAGGGCGTCGGTGATCCCCAGCTCGTCCATCATGATCTTCGCCAAGGCCTTGGCGGCCGTGAGCATCTTCGCCTTGGCTGCGGCAATGCGGCGCTGGCGCTCCTTCTCGGCCGCCACGCGTGCAGCGGCGGCCCGCTCCTCGTCCGAGGCCCTCGGGTTGTTGTGGACGTTCTTGGTCGGCTCGTCCGGGTCGTACGCGCCCGAGCAACCACCACAACCGTCGTTGTGCCCCTTGACGTTGTGGTAGTTGCCGTACATGTCCTCGTAGTCGGCACCGGGTCCGCACGCGTCGTCCGAGCAGGCCTTCAGGCCATCTGGATCGGAGTACGAGATCGGGTTGTTGTTGGCGTACGCGTACCCGTTCATCTGCTGCGGGTCGTTGATGTCGATGATCGGGTCGACGGAGATGAACCGGCCCGTCACCGTGTCGTACTCGCGTGCGCCGATGTTCACCAGGCCGGTCGTGGAATCGATGTTCCCGTTGACGAAGCCCTTCTCCGTCGGCCACTGACCCGGGCCCGGCGGGGCACCGCGATTCTCGCCGTACGGCGTCATCCGCCGGTGCGTGACGGCACCGGCCTCATCAACCGTCGCCTGGCCCGTGCCGTGATGGTCGCTGGCCACATACCGGACCCCGTCCACCTTGCGGACCAGGGTGCCCCCACCGGGCAGGCCGTAGTAGCGGGTGGCCGCGGTGGACCGGGTCTGGTGGTCGAGCCGGATCTCCATCCCCGGCAGGTACAGCGTGGTCGCGTTCGGCTCCTTGCGGAGCATCCGGGAGCCGTCGACGTCGTACATGAAGCTGGTCTTCTTCCCGGCGGCGTCGGTGACCGACTCCAGGTTGCCCTCGGCGTCCCAGACCAGATCCTGATCCTCACCAGCCTTCGTTCGCTTCGTGGTGTTGCCGCCCGCGTCGTACTCGTAGGAGTGCAGCCGGTCACCCTGCGGGGTCTTCTCCGTCATTTGGCGCAGCGTGTGCGGCTGCGCCTCCCCCGCGGCCGGGTAGGTGTAGTTCCGCTCGACGAGCAGACTGCCGTTACTCCCGTACTGGACCTCGGTCTTGCGGTTGCCGGTCGCGTCGAAGGTGTAGGCGTGGTGATACGGGGCCACTCCACCCACACCGGTGACCGACGGGCCGCCGGCACACGCGTCGGTCGCGGTACTCGCCGACGTCCACGCCCGATCCATCCGCCGCAGATAGTCATACGTGAAGCACTGCGTGTCCCGGGTACCCGACGGGTTGTTGGCAATCTGCAGGATGTTGCCGGACGGGTCGTAGGTGTACTTGGCGTCGATGTCTACGACGGGCGCCGACTCACGGTCCAGCCGCTGACGGGTGAGTCGCTGGGAGCCCTGTTCGTACTCGTAGGTCGACCACACCTTCCGGCTGCCCACCAGCGCCTCGGTCTGAAGAACCTCACCCGTGGTGGCGTAGTCGACGTCGGTCAGGTAGGCGTCGTCGCCGGTCGTCTTGGTGAGCCGCTCGAGGCTGTCGTACGTGTAGGCGACCGTCTCGAACGGCAGCCCACCCCCGTCCGACATGCTCACTGATTGGACTGAGCCGTCCCGGTTGTACTCCGTGCCGAAGGTGTACAGGCCGGCCAGTTCGGCCCCGGCGTGCTCCGGCACCTGATAGTAGGTGGCGTGCGGTCGATAGAACTCGTCGTACGTGCCGACGTACGTCGCGTACTCCTCGCCGTCGACCCATCGGCTCGTCGAGGAGAGGTAGCCCAGCATCTCCAGGTCGTAGGTCCAGCTGCTCAGCAGCTCGCCGGTCTCCACCGTGCCCTTGTAGACGGCGGTCCGACGGCCAATGTCGTCGTAGGTGGTGCTGATTCGCTTCCCGGCCCCGCTGACGGTGCTGACGGCCCTGTCAAGGTCGTCGTACTGGGTGGTCGAGGTACCGGCGTCCGGGTCGGTCGACTCGATCTTCCGGCCGAGCTGGTCGTACTTGTGCCGCCACACGTTGCCGGCCGGGTCCGTGACCGTGGCCAGTTGGCCGGCCTTCGTGTAGGCGTACGCGGTCGTGTCGGCCGGACCCGACGGGTCAGCGCCCTTGTACTGCAGCAGCTGGGTCGTCTGGCCGAGGGCGTTCATGACCGTGGTCATCGGCGTGCCACCCTGCGGCGGGTCGACCGAGGTCCGGTCACCGCTGTAGGTGGTGGTGGTCCGCCACTTCTCGTTGCCGGCCACGGCGAAGATCTCCGCCTTGACCCGGTCGGCACCGTCGTAGACGTAGAGGGTCTGGCCGTTGACGTCCCCGTTCACTGCCGGGTAGATCGTGTCCGTCGGCGTTCCCGCCACGCTATACGTGGCGTACGTCTTTTCGAGCTTGCCGGTCCCGGTGTAGAAGGTGTCCGCGATCAGCCGGGTGCCGTCCGGCCCTTCCGTCTGCACCTGCCGCGGCCGGAGATGACCATCATGCAGTTTGTACTCGACGCTGTAGGAGCCATCGTTCTGCCGACGCTCGGTCTTGATCGCCACCGGCTTGTCGGTGCGAACCAGGTAGGTGTACCGAATGCTCGGGTCCAACCCGCTGGCACCGGTCCGGTCCGGCATCCACACCTTGGAAAGTCGACCCAGCGGGTCGTACTCAAGCAGGCTGACAAATTTGTTCGGGTCGGTCTGCTTTACCGGCTGCCCCCAGGCCGGGGCGTACTCGGTGGTGGTCTCGTGGCCGAGCGGGCTGGTCTGCTTGACCTTGGTGGTGAGCCCGTTGGTCTCCGTGTAGTCCGTCGCCGTGGTCTTGCCGAGGGCGTCTGTGGACGTCTTCGGCCGCCCGTAGGAGTCGAAGGTTCCTTCGGCCGCCCGGATGTAGGTCGCGCTCGTTCCGTTGTGGCTCTTCAACCGCTCGGAACGGGTCGGGTTACCGAACTTCGACGCGACGCCGAAGGCTTCCCCGTCGTAGAAGGTCCGTGTGTCGGAGAGGACGTCGGTGGCCCGGTTCGGGGTCGCCGAGCAGCGGACCGACACAGACTCCACCTGGGCGACAAGGTTGTAGTAGTGCAGGGTGGCGTTGTCCGCGTACGCGGTGCGGGTGCAGGACTCGTCGCCCGTGACATTGACGTCGCCGTGGTGCTCGGTGTGGGTGACCCGCCCGAACGAGGTCTCGAAGGTAGAGCTGTTCTTCGTCTCCCGCCAGCTGCCGTCGGCCAGCTTCACGAAACTGCGCGCCTCGGAGGTGTTGGTGAACCAGGCCTTCCGTGAACCGTCCGGGATCGTCTGTGTCGCCGTGTTGTGTCGCCACGGCACCGAGATGCTCTTGCTCACCTCGTTCGCTCCGTCGAAGGTACGGCTCTCCAGCTCGTGGCCGGAGAACTCGTCGTAGTCGACGTGCTGCACACCGGTGGAGTCGGTTACCCGGACGTCCCGGGTGCCGCCGTCCGGGTCCTTGTCACCGTGCATGCCCCGCAGGTAGCGGTGCTCGTTCTTTGTGGTCTGGACCTGACCGTTGCCGGTGGTGACCACGACCTGGCCGTAGCCTCGCCACTCGCTCCAGGTGAGGTCCTTGGGGTCGGCGAAGCCGTCCTGCTCGGCGTGCCGCCAGGCAGCACCGCCGAGGTACTGGTACCGGGTGACCATGTCCGGTGCGCCGCCGGTCCGGTCGGTCTCGACGACCTGAGCGACGACATACTTGTGGAACCAGTCGGTTATCGGATCACCGCTGCCCAGCGGGCTCCACTTCACCGGATAGCAGCGCCTCGTGCCGTTACCGGGCGTGGGCAGGGTTGTCTGGGTGCAGTCCGGATCGGCGTAGTTGACGTCGATCTGTCCGCCCGCGTCGGTCCAGACCGTTGCGAGTCGGAAGCGGACGAGGGGAGCGATGAAGTCGCCATCGCGGTCGATGCGGTTCGGCAGCTGAAGGCCGCCAAGCTCCACAGACGGCATGGCGGCCGATCCACCGACCAGACCCTTGTGGGTGATCTTGTGAAGCCAGAGGGTCCGAGAGCCGTCGCCGTTGTCGGTGAGCAGGTGGTCGAGCTTCCACTCGTCAACCGGAGTCCAGCTCGTCGCGCCGCGGATCTCGGTGGTGATGCCCGTCAGGCGGGCCCGGGTCCAGAAGGTAGGGGTTATCTGGTCGAGCTTGCACTTGGTGTTGGCCGCACAGTTGCGGTCGAACGGCACATCCGGCCAGGACGGCGCGGTGGTGGCGTTGAGATCCTGCGGGTCACAGTCGATGCTACCGCTGGGCAGGCACCGCTCCTTGGTGTCGAACCGCACCCGGGCCGGCGCGTTGGTCGTGTAGACCGCGTTGTGCCGCTGACCGTAGTCGATGCGCTTGAGCCAGCCACCCCGCACGTACGGCACGCCGTTGACGTCGGTCTTCTTGCCCCGCGCGTAGTAGTTGATTTCCTTCTCGTAGAAGTACGACGTGACGTTGCCGTAACGGTCCTTGACGTAGTCGAGGCTCCACCGCCACGCCTGGTCGCAGTACGACTCGACGAAAGTGTCCTTGTTGCACGGCTCTTTCGCGTCGTCGCCGTAGACCGGGATCGTCCAGGTGGACCCGGTCTCTTCCTTGTTCGAAGTCCAACCCGGCAGGCGGTTGAGCCCGAAGTGGTACTGGGTGCCGTCGACGGTGGTCACGACCCAGTACTCGCCGTCGTCGTCGCCGTTCACCGCGCCGGTCAACCGCTGGACCTTCGAGCCGTCGTCATTGGCGAAGCGGTACGTGTTGGTGCCGGTCTTCACCAGTTCGGTGGACCTGCCATTGAGCAGAATCGTCGCGTTGTCGAACGCCCAGCACTGGTCGGCGTACTGGTCGTGCCCGTCGTCCGAACACGGCTTGTATCGACGCTCGATGTGGCCCGGCTCATAGTTGAAGCCCTCACCGACCCACGAACCCTGGTTGTTGGTCGTGGCGGTCCGGCCGTCGACCGATTGGGACGAGTAAGCCAGCGTTATCCCCGGGGCGTTGCCGCCCGGTACCGGCGGGGTCCGCAGCGGGTAGCTCCAGGAGAAGCCACCCGTCGACGGGGCAACCGACCACTTGGACGACGGGGCCAGCTTCGACGCGCCGTAGTCTCCCTGCGACGAGGAGTCCGCTGCGGCCATTGCGAACAGCGCACCGGTGCTCGCCTCGGCCGAGAGCGTCCGTGCCCCGCTGTCGTTGGTGGTCGGGACCGGAACAGCCGCGCACTCCGGCTTCTCGGGAGTGTTCAGGGCGCACTCTGGCAACCGCACCAGCCGCAGCCGCGCCCCGAAGTCGCCGCCGAACGCACCCGCGAATCCCTCGTAGCCGAGACCGAGCCGGACCTTGCTATCGCCGGACTGCCCGTCGGCCCGGGTCACCCGCACGAGCGGACCGTCGACCCTGGCCTTTTCCGAGGCCTTCCGGTCGAGCACCTCGACGCGGACCTTGCCGGGTGCCAGCACGGCTGCGTTGTCCTGGCCGCCCGTCCTGGCGGAACTGCCTTCGGTGCCGGTCGCCGTCTTCGGCGTCGGGGAGGCGGGGTCCAGGGCCGACACCGCGACCGACAGGCCCCCGACCTTCGTGCTCGCGGCCTGAGCATCGGCACCGGCCCTGGACTGGGCTGCCGACGCCGGTACGGCGACCTCCGCAGCGCCCGCAGTGGGCCAGGATGCCTTTGCGGGATCAGTTGACGCTGCCGCCACCGCCGGATTGGCAGATCGCGGCTTCACCGGCAACGGATCCCGCTTGGGGAGGATCTTGGACGGGTCGGCGGTCGACGGGCGGTTCGATTTTGAGTCAGCCACGGCCGGAGTGGACGCAACCTGGATGAGGCTTGCGCCCATCACGACGGTCATCGCCCAGGAAACCGGTCGCACGATCCGTCGGTTGAATCCGCCGGATCGGACCAGGACACGGGAGAACATCACCCCTCCAGGGGGTTTGGGGGTAAGGGGACGATCGCCGCGGTTCGAGGTGGTGGGTCTATCCGTTTCCGGATGGACCCACCACCTACCGCGTCACAGAAGCAGTTGCTCGCGGGTGGGGCTGGCCCACCCGCTCCGGTGCCGGTCCTGTGTTGCCCTACGGGGTGCCGTCACCGCTCATCGCTCCGCACAGCACGGCGCCTCAGTTGGTCCCTGGCGGCTTCCCGGACGATCTCGTTGGTCGCGTCAGCGAGCTGCGAGAGCTTGTTGCCGGCCCGCGGGTCGCTGCTGTCACCGAGCCCCCAGATGGCGTTGACCGCCAGCGCTCGGCTCTCGTCGTAGTCGAGGTAGTCGGGAACCCATGACGCCGCATGGTGCAGCGCATCGACGACCGCTGGGCCCGATTGACTACCCAACATCGACACGACAACCTCGTGTTGCAGGTGCCAGTCGGCGTAGACGAGGTCGACAAGCATGGGCGCGTGCGCTGCGTCGATGCCAAACTCGCCGCAGACGATCAACGCCGCCTCCAGGTCATCGGCACTCCTCTCCGCGATCGCTTGACCCAGCAGATCCAGGCCAAGCTTGCGCCCATCCGCACTTCGGAAGTGGCGGAGGACCGCGTCTCGGTCACCGGTGTACGGCTTGCCCGGTACGACAACCAGCGTGAAGACCAAGTCTCGTTCGTCAGGCGTCATTTCAACTTCTCAAAACCGACCAGATTCCGGTTGAACATGTCGAGCGCCCTTCCGCTTCCCAGACCGATATTTATCTGGCCAGGAAGGGATGGATTCTTTCTAGATTTTTCATACTTGAAGAAGGCGTTTGTCTTGGCCCACGCACCAGACACCGGGGACATCTCCGGATAGGTCGCTGCCGCCACCTTCGACTTGTCTCGAACCCCGATCCCCTCAAGCTTTTTCGTCGTGCCCTTCTTCACTGTCAACTTGACGAGCACTCCGTCGTAGTCCTCAGAAAAAGCCCGGGTAGGAGAAATCATCGTTTCGCCCGTTGCAGAAACGTTACCGCTGCTCACAAGCTCGTCGTAGTGACTCTCCGACATCGCTCGATAGTAGGTCTCCGTACAGTTGTGCACCAGCAGAGACGTGTCGCCGGCAAGCACGTAGTACGTGTGAACGTCGTCGACAGTCAGGTTGTAGACCTGCGCGGGCTCGGACCAATGGCGTGTCGCCGCGACCTGCACGTAGGTGCCAGCCGAGGTTCGCAGCCACTGCCCGGCCTGCAAGTCCGCAGCATTGACCCATTCAGCGAGGTCGGGAACCCAGAACGGGTGTTTGTCTGTAGCCACCACGCTCGCAGTGGCATCGCCGGCTTCCCCGTCGGCATCGATGGTTACCTCGACCAAGTTCTTGACGCCTTGGCCGATGATGGTCGCGACCACTGCCTTGGCCGCCGTCACACCGCTGACCGGATCGGTCACCAACACGACGTCGTTGACGTTAACCAACTCTATCGGCTTACGGGAGCCGTCAGCCATCACTACCAAAGTGCCGGGCATGAAGCTGTTGCGGCATTTCAGGAATGACCTGGCACCGTCAACAAGATCGCCGAGCAGCCCCTTGACGCGGCTGGCAAGGTTGGCGAACTTTTTCCATTTCCAGGGTGCGCCGTATCTGGCGGCGAGTTTGCCGAGGGCGCCGCCGATTGCCGCACCCGCGACGTTGGCGGCGGTGGCCAGGCAGCCGCCCATGTCGCCCTTGAGGAAGCAGTCCAGGGCGTCGGTGATCCCCAACTCGTCCATCATGATCTTCGCGAGGGCCTTGGCGGCGTTGAGCATCTTCGCCTTGGCCGCGGCGATGCGGCGTTGGCGCTCCTTCTCCGCCGCCGCCCGCGCGGCGGCGGCCCGCTCGTCGGCTGAGGCTCGCGGATTGTTGTGCACGTTGATCGTCGGCTCGTCCGGGTCGTACGCGCCCGAACAACCACCACAACCGTCGTTGTGCCCCTTGACCTCGTGGTAGTTGCCGTACATGTCCTCGTAGTCGGCACCAGGCCCGCACGCGTCGTCCGAGCACGCCTTCAAGCCGTCCGGATCGGAGTACGAGATCGGGTTGTTGTTGGCGTACGCGTACCCGTTCATCTGCTGCGGGTCGTTCACATCAATGATCGGGTCGACCGAGATGAACCGGCCGGTCACCGTGTCGTACTCCCGTGCGCCGATGTTCACCAGGCCCGTCGTGGAATCGACGTTCCCGTTGACGAAGCCCTTCTCCGTCGGCCACTGACCCGACCCCGGCGGAGCACCACGACTCTCACCGAACGGCGTCATCCGCCGATGCGTGACGGCACCGCCCTCATCAACCGTCGCCTGACCCGTACCGTGATGGTCACTGGCCACATACCGGACCCCGTCCACCTTCCGGACCAGCGTGGCCGCGCCAGGCAAGGCGTAGTACCGGGTGGCGTCTGTCGAGCGGGTCTTGTGGTCGAGCCGAATTTCCATACCCGGCAGGTAGAGGGTGGTCGCCTTAGGCTCCTTGCGGAGCATCCGGGAGCCGTCCAGGTCATAGAAGAATGTCGTCTTCTCGCCAGCCGGGTCGATGACGGACTCGAGATTGCCCTCGGCGTCCCAGGTCAGAGTCTGTTCCTCGCCGGCCTTCGTCCGCTTCGTGGTGTTGCCGCCCGCGTCATAACCATAGGAGTGCAGCCGGTCACCCTGCGGGGTCTTCTCCGTCATCTGGCGCAGCGTGTGCGGCTGCGCCTGCCCGGCTGCGGGGTAGGTGTAGTTGCGTTCGATAAGCGGAGTGCCGTTGTTCGCGTACTGAATCTCGGTCTTGCGGTTGCCGGTCGCGTCGAAGGTGTAGGCGTGGTGATACGGGGCCACTCCACCCACACCGGTGACCGACGGGCCGCCGGCACACGCGTCGGTCGCGGTACTCGCCGACGTCCACGCCCGATCCATCCGCCGCAGATAGTCATACGTGAAGCACTGCGTGTCCCGGGTACCCGACGGGTTGTTGGCAATCTGCAGGATGTTGCCGGACGGGTCGTAGGTGTACTTGGCGTCGATGTCCACGACCGGCGCCGACTCACGGTCCAGCCGCTGACGGGTGAGTCGCTGGGAGCCCTGTTCGTACTCGTAGGTCGACCACACCTTCCGGCTGCCCACCAGCGCCTCGGTCTGAAGAACCTCACCCGTGGTGGCGTAGTCGACGTCGGTCAGGTAGGCGTCGTCGCCGGTCGTCTTGGTGAGCCGCTCGAGGCTGTCGTACGTGTAGGCGACCGTCTCGAACGGCAGCCCACCCCCGTCCGACATGCTCACTGATTGGACTGAGCCGTCCCGGTTGTACTCCGTGCCGAAGGTGTACAGGCCGGCCAGTTCGGCCCCGGCGTGCTCCGGCACCTGATAGTAGGTGGCGTGCGGCCGATAGAACTCGTCGTAAGTCGAGTAATACGTGGCGTACTCGTGACCCTCGATCCATCTACTGGTGGAGGAGAGGTAGCCCAGCATTTCCAGGTCATAGGTCCAACTGTTGAGCAGTTCCCCGGTCTCAGCCGACCCCTTGTAGCTTGCAGTCTGACGACCGATCTCGTCGTAGGTGGTGCTGATCGTCTTCCCCATACCACTGGTGGTACTGGTAATGCGATCCAGGTCGTCGTAGGCGACCGTCGTCGTCCCCGTGTCCGGGTCCACCGACTTGACCGTTCGACCGAGCTGGTCGTACTCGTGCTGCCAGACGTTGCCGGCCGGGTCCTTGACCGTCTTCAGCTGTCCAGCGTGGGTGTAGGTGTACTCGGTCTTGTCGAAGTCACCCGATGGCCCACTGCCCTTGTACTGCAAGAGCTGGGTCGCCTGCCCTAAGGCATTCATCACGGAGGTCGTCGGGGTGCCCCCGCTCGGTGGATCGACCGAAACCCGGTCACCGCCGTAGGTGGTGGTGGTCCGCCACTTCTCGTTGCCGGCCACGGCGAAGATCTCCGCCTCGACCCGGTCAGCCCCGTCGTAGACGTACAGGGTCTGCCCGTTCACATCACCATTGACGGCGGGATAGATCACGTCGGTGGGCGCCCCGGCCACCGTGTACGTCGCATACGTCTTCGCGAGCTGCCCGGTGCCGGTGTAGAAGGTGTCTGCGACCGTGCGGGTACCGTCCGGGCCTTCCGACTGCACCTGCCGCGGCCGGAGTAGACCATCGTGCAGCTTGTACTCGACACTGTAGGAGCCGTCGTTCTGCCGACGCTCGGTCTTGATCGCCACCGGCTTGTCGGTGCGAACCAGGTACGTGTACCGGATGCTCGGGTCCAGCCCACTGGCACCGGTCCGGTCCGGCATCCACACCTTGGAGAGTCGGCCGAGTGCGTCGTATTCGAGGACGCTCTTCAGGCCATTTTGATCGACCTGGTTCACCGGCACGCCCCAGGCGGGGGAGTACTCCGTCGTGGTGACGAATTGGAGCGGGTTGGTCTCCTTGGCCCTGGTGGTCAAGCCATTCGTGTCCGTGTACTCGGTCTTCGTGACCCGGCCCAGAGCGTCAACTGCCGTCAGCGGCCGTCCATACGGGTCGAAGGTGCCCTCCGACGCGCGGATGTAGGTCGCCGTCGTGCCGTTGTGGCTCATCAGCCGCTCGGTGCGGGTCGGATTCCCTACCGTTGGAGCAACGCCGAACGCCTTGCCGTCGTAGAGGGTCCTGGTATCGGAGATGACCTGCTTGCTGCGGTCGGGAGTGACGGAACACGCCACCGACACCGACTCGACCCGGGACACCAGGCTGTAGAGGTGGACCGTGGCGTTGTCGGCGTACGTGGTGCGGCTGCACGACTCGTCGCCGATGATCGCGATGTCGCCCTCGTTCTCGGTCTCCGTCACCCGGCCGAAGCTCGTCTCGAAGTTCGAGGTCTGCTTCGTCTCACGCCACCCACCGGCGGCCAGGGCCACGAGGCTCCGGGCCGTCGTGGTGTTAATGAGCCAGGCCTTCTTGCTGCCCCAGCTGTGCGTCTCGGTCGCGGTGTTGTGCCGCCACGGGATGGCGATACTCTTGCTGACCTGGCTGGAACCGTTGTAAACCACGCTCTCCAGCTGATGGCCGGAGAACTCCTGATAGTCGGTGTGGGTGCCGCCGGTGGAGTCGGTCACGGAGACCGTACGGGTGCCGCCGTCCGGGTCCTTGTCACCGTGCATGCCCCGCAGGTAGCGGTATTCGGTCTTGGTCTTCTGCACCTGTCCGTCGCCGGCGGTGACGATGACGCGACCGTATCCGCGCCAGTCACTCCAGGTCAGGTCCTTCGGGTCGGAGATCCCGTCCGGATCCGCGTGCCGCCAGGCGGCACCGTCCAGGTACTGGTACCGCGTGACCATGTCAGGCGCCCCGCCGGTGCGGTCAGTCTCGACCACCTGCTCGACCACGTACTTGTGGAACCAGTCGGTGATGGGATCACCACTGCCGAGCGGGCTCCACTTGACCGGGTAGCAGCGTCGGGTGCTTTTGCCGGGCGTAGGCAGGGTGTTCTGGGCGCAGTCCGGCGAGGCGTAGTTGACGTCAATCTGCCCCCCGACATCGGTCCATACCGTGGCGAGCCGGAAGCGGACCAGCGGCGCGATGAAGTCGCCGTCGCGGTCGATCCGGTTGGGTAACTGAAGACCGCCCAGCTCCACTGAAGGCATGGCGATGTCAGCACCCGGCCCGTAGAGGCCCGTGTGAGTGATTTTGTGTAGCCAGAGAGTCCGCGAACCGTCACCGTTGTCGGTGAGCAAGTGATCGAGCTTCCAGCTGTCCACCGGGGTCCAGCCGGTGCCCACGCGAATCTCCGTGGTAATGCCGGTCAGGCGCGCCCGCGTCCAGAACGTCGGGGTGATCTGGTCGAGCTTGCATTTGGTGTTCGCCGCGCAGTTGCGGTCGAACGGCACATCCGGCCAGGACGGCGCGGTGGTGGCGTTGAGATCCTGCGGGTCACAGTCGATGCTACCGCTGGGCAGGCACCGCTCCTTGGTGTCGAACCGCACCCGGGCCGGCGCGTTGGTCGTGTAGACCGCGTTGTGCCGCTGACCGTAGTCGATGCGCTTGAGCCAGCCACCCCGCACGTACGGCACGCCGTTGACGTCGGTCTTCTTGCCCCGCGCGTAGTAATTGATCTCCTGGTTGTAGAAGTACGACGTGACGTTGCCGTCGCGGTCCTTGACGTAGTCGAGGCTCCACCGCCACGCCTGGTCGCAATAGGCTGAAGTGAACGTCGCGTTGTAGCACGGCTCACCTGAGTCGTCACCGTAGATCGGCACCGTCCAGGCCGACCCGGTCTCCTCCTTGCCGGAGCTCCAGCCGGGTAGCCGGTTCAGTCCGAAGGTGTACTCGGTTCCGTTAGTGGTGGTGACCCGCCAGTACTCACCGTCGTTGTCGCCGTTCGTCGCGCCGGTCAGGCGCTCGACCTTCGAGCCGTCGTCCGTCGCGAACCGCCACGTGCTCCCGGTCTTGACCAGTTCGGTGGACCTGCCGTTGAGCAGGATGGTCGCATTGTCGTATGCCCAGCACTGGTCGGCGTACTGGTCGTGCCCGTCGTCCGAACACGGCTTGTATCGACGCTCGATATGACCCGGCTCGTAGTTGAAGCCCTCACCGACCCACGAACCCTGGTTGTTGGTCGTGGCCGTCCGGCCATCGACCGACTGGGACGAGTACGCGAGGGAGATTCCCGGGCCACCACCACCTGGCACAGGCGGAGTCCGCAGCGGGTAGCTCCAGGAGAAACCGCCCGTCGACGGGGCGACGGACCACTCGGAGGACGGCGACAATTTTGTCGCGCCGTAGTCGCCCTGCGACGAGGAGTCCGCAGCGGTCATCGCGAACAACGCGCCGGTGCTCGCCGCGGCGGAGATTGTCTTCGCCGCGCTGTCGTTGGTCGTAGGGACCGGCGCACCAGCACATTCCGACTTGTGCGGGGTGGTCAGTGCGCACTCCGGCAGCCGCACCAGCCTGAGTCGCGCGCCGAAGTCACCGCCGAACGCGCCAGCGATCCCCGCGTAACCGAGGCCAAGCCGAACATCTCCGTCACCAGACCGCCCGTCGGCCCGGCTCACCCGGACGACCGGACCGTCGACCCTGGCCTTCTCCGAGGCGTTCCGGTCGAGTACCTCAACCCGTACCTTCGCCGGAGGCACGGCGGCGGACCGGCTCTTGTCACCGGGTTCCCCGGCACCGTCCTCGTCCGAGGCGGTGGACCTGGCGCTCGCCTGAGCAACAGGTGTGGGCGACACCGAGACTGGCAGACCGCCGACGTCGACGGTCGCGGTCAGAGCCGTCGCAGCGGGCGTCGATCGGCCCACCTCGGTGGTAGGCACGGCGATCTCTCCGGCAGCGGCGGCGGGCCACCTGACCGTCGAGGAATTGGTGGCAGCGGAGGCCACGGCCGGATTCGCCTTGCGCGGCTTTACCGGCAACGGATCCCGCTTGGGGAGGATCTTGGTCGGATCGGACGTCGACGGGCGGTTCGATTTTGAGTCAGCCACGGCCGGAGTGGACGCAACCTGGATGAGACTTACGCCCATCACGACGGTCATCGCCCAGGAAACCGGTCGCACTATCCGGCGGCTGAATCCGCCGGATCGGACCAGGACACGGGAGAACATCACCCCTCCAGGGTTGGGAGGTCGAGAGAAGGAGAACGCCGCGACGCGAGGCGGTGGACCCAACCATTTCCCGGCGGGCCCACCGCCCGCTGCGTCACACCGGCAGTTGCTCGCGAATGGAGACGTTGAGCTTCTGGATCAACTCAGGGTCAGCTACCCCGTCGTAAACCCGGACGTCGTCGATCGCGCCGGAGAGGTGCTCCTTGAACCCGTCGTCGATGAACGCTCGGCCGAGCTGCACCCCGCCGGTGGCGGTGAACGGGGAGGCAAGATCGATCGCCTGGCTGAACGAGCCGTTGACGTACAGCGACAGTTCGCGGACGTAGCCGTTGTAGACGAGGGTCAGCTGGTCCCCCTTACCGAAGACCTTCGGCGCCTCACCGGTGTCCTTCGCCAGCCACGCCGGGCCCACCTTGTCGGTATCGGCCATTGCCATCTCCCACCGGCCCGCCAAGTTGCAGCGCACCACTACCGCGCTGCCTCGGGTGCCCTTCTGCGAGAAGACTGTCATCGGCGTACCCGCGCAGTTGCTGGTCAGCTTGACCCGGGCCGCGATCGAGAAGCTGCCCGCAATGTCGGCGTTGAGCGGCGTGCTCGCGTAGCTGTCCGTCGCACCGGTTAGGGCCAGGTGGCCACCGCCGAGAAGGGAGAGAGCCGGGTTGCGGTAGATCGTCGCCAGCGGTCCCAGGGTGACACCCGCGCCACCCTTCTCCTCGGGGCTGACCTTGCTGGTCTCCGTGTTCATCCGCCAGTACGCCTTGCGGTGCGGCGCCGTCTTCTTCAGCCCGGTGACCTCCTCGGGGAGGATCAGCCGGTCGAAGACAGAAACATCTGCCATGCTGCCCCGCCAGTTGTCGACGTGACCGCTCTTGCTCAGCACCCGGCCGAGTTGGAGCGGACCACGCGACTTGGTCAGCGATCGACGCTGAGCGGTCTGCGGCGCCGCGGTCCCAACCTGGAGCGACATCTCCTTCTTGGCGCCATCGAAAATGGCGGTGATGTACGTCCAGTCCGTGCTCGCTGGGCCTGCCTCCACCTGCCAACGGCCTAGTGAGACGACGTCGTTGACCGGCATGCGGAAGTGCCAGACACCGCCTTCGACCCCCAGGACGAATCCGGGCTCACCGGTGCCGTCCTGGCTGACGGCTGTCTGTCGGCGGGCCGGGTCCTCGACCTTGAACCAACCGCTGATGGCGAAGCTCGCTGACGTGTCGGTCAGGACCTGGCGAGCGGTGCTCAGGTGTGCGTTGGCCGTCCCGTCGAAACGGGCGGCCGTGTCGGACGCGCCTCCTGGGCCCTCCACGCCGAAGGTAACGCCGCTGCCCGCTGTCGTGTCGTTGTCACCGAGCCCGTCGGCTGCTCCGTCCTCGCCGGCGACCTCGCCGAGGGACCACTGCGCGGTCGGTGGCCGTTTACCCACGCGGAAGGTGCAGGAGGCGATGTTGCTCGAGCGGCCTGCCCGGTCGACCGCGAGGACGTTGATCGTCCGAGGGCCCTCCTTGTCCGGGTACCAGTTGGCGAGCGTTACGGGGCCGCCGTCGGTGGTTGGGCGCAGCACGTTGGTGTCCGTCGGGTTCACATTGAAGCCGTAGCGGTACGCGACGACGTCCGTCGCCGCGGAGTCGAACGTGAAGCTGCCCGGTACGCCGATGGAGCCGAGCCACTCGTGGCTCTCGATGCAGCCCGGTGCCTCGGGCTTGCCGTTGTCCACCGCGTCCTGGGGCAGGTAGACGGCGGAGTCGACATCGGGGGCACTCGGGCTCGTTATGTCATATCGGAACTGGCAGACGTTAGAAGATCCTTCGCTGCTCCACGGCCCCCAACTGGTGTTGTCGCTGGCCCGAACCTCCCAGGAGATGAAGACGTTCTGCGCGATGTCGCTCGGCACCGTGTACGAGAAGAGTGATCCGCTGGCCTTCAACGGTGTGATGTACGAGCGAGTCTGGGCAGACCCGCCGGTCGGAGTCCAGGTGACCTTGAACTCTGCCTTGATCTGCTCGGTGTGCGCCGAGGAGTGGTCCGGGTCCCGCAGCACCGCGTTCAACCGCGGCGGCACGTCCACGTACGGCGCGCCGGCACCGTAGACGCACTGGCCGCCCGGCGACATGGTGAGCTCACTCTGGTTCGCGATAAGGGGCGCCCGGTTGTAGCGGACGGAGAGCAGTCCGTTGTCGCAGAACCGCTTGCTGTGTGTGTAGTCACCCTCGTTCGTGGCCCGCAGGCCGAGGATCACCGAACCCAGCTTGTTGGCGGCCGCGACCTCCACGGCCCTCTTGGCGTTCCAGCTGGCGTTCTGGTTGGTCGACGTACACGACGACTGAACGCTGCTCGGGGACTTGGTCTCGAGGAGGGTGGAGCCGCTCCAGCCGGATCCACCCGGCTGGTTGCCCCAGTTTGTCGCTGACCCGATCTTGGCCGAGGTCGGCATGAGGTAGAGCGAGGCTGCCCGGGCCGTCGAATTCCAGGCGTGCTGCATCGTCACACGGAACTCGGCGCTCAGGATGGTCTTCCCCGAGTACGGCGTGGCGAGCTGATAGAACAGCCGCTTCACCTTCGAGCTGTTGCACGAGCTGGGGCAGAGGCCGATTCGCTCGTGCCGCTTGCCGTCGAACTTCCAGTACTCCTCGTTGGGGTATCCGCTGTCGACCATCGCCCAGCCGCTGTTGGTGCTGCTCTGCCAGACGGGGTCGATGTACAGCGGGAAGGAGGTCCCCGGATCCGCCAGCATGGCTCGGTCCGGAGTGAGGGAGAGGGTGCCGTTCGAGTAGTCCAGGCCGACCTTTGCCACCTCGGACGTGTCGCCCGGACCCTCCGCGGAGGCAGCCCCAGGATCGGTGGACGTCGAGGTGGTGCGCGAGGAGGCGCCGGATGGGGTACCTTCCCCACTGCTCCCGCTGTCCCACATGGTCGGCGCGTCGGCCTCCAGAACCACGTTGTTGGTAGCCGGGTCGAGAGCCACCACCCCGCCCTCGTCGGTCGGCTCGATGATCAAGCCGTCACCGGTGACCCCGAGCCGAAGGTTCTGCAGCTCCGGAAGCTCCGCCGCCTCCGGCGTCTTGACCACCAGCACGTGCGAGAAGCCCTCGACCGTCACGTTCGCGACCAGGTCGACGTCCGGGAACACGTTCGGATAGAGCGCCTGACTCCCGGCGACCACGGGGGTGGGCAGCGCGCCGTGCGGCCAGGTCATCGTCATGCTCATCTGGTCACGCGTCACCACCATCAACGGCGCGCTACCGCCCTGGGACAGCTGCATCCCGAGCAGCGCCGCAGTGGGACCGTATGCACCATTCGGCTGAACTGTCAGGGTCGAGTCGGCCGGCACCCAGGCATCACCCTGGGTGACCCGGACCGGCTGGGCGTGATCGTTGGCGATCAGCGTGCCGTCGGGCTGCGCGAAGACGTCCCGATACTCCGTCCGCTGCGCCAGCACCTCCACCGGCTGGTTGAGAGCCTTCGCCGCGACGAGCGCCTCAGCCTCGGTGTCCCGGACCGGATCGGTCTCGACAGCGGCCACCGGCGCGGTCGGCGGTGCCGACTCGGGGGCGGCCACGTAGGCGGTGCCGGCCAGCAGGCCGGCGAGGCCCACTGTGAGGCCGAGCGTGAAGAGCCGACCCCGCTTTCTGGTACGACGGATCACCGTCAGGTCCTCCCCCGTTGAACTGCGCCAATTCATGTTCTTCATCAGTTGACCGCCGCCCCGAACGTGCTCACGTTGGCCGGGAAGCCGTTCACGCCGGGCTGCCAGGTCTCGGTGGGCGTCATCGACCCGCCGGCCAGGCTCGACCAGGTGAAGCCGTAGACGGCGTCGGTGCCGTACGGGCTGGCCACCAGCAGCCGCTTCGAGGTGACACCGAGCGAGGTACCGACGATCTCACTCGCCCGGGGGCTGCCCGGAAGGCTCGTTCCGTTTCGCTCGATCTTCACCGGTGCGTTCGTCGAGCCGAGCGCGGGAAGGACCCATACCTGACCGACGTCACTGGTGTTGACGCCACCGTCCTCGGTTGGGGCGTAACTGTCCCTGCCCGGGATGCCCACCGCGATGAACATCGTCGAATTGGTGCCCTCGACCGCAGGGTTGGTGTTCACCACCGCGACCTTCTCGCCGAGGTAGTCGCCGCTGCTCGAGCTCAACTGGCGTCCGTTGTCCAAGACCGAACTCACCTGCGTAAAGGTGTTGGTCGCGGTGACATGGAAGACGTGCGCCGTGCCGGCGTCAGTCGGTCTCGGGAAGGTCGGTCGGACGCCGAGGTCATCCTCACCGGGCGCCCCCACGACCACCAACGAATCCTGGGTGCCCTGGGCCGACCCGACCGGCCGGTACGGCGCGATGGCGATCGACTTACCGAAGTTGTCGTTGGCTTCGGCCCTATCCCGCTCCGGACTCGACACCGCGTCCTGGTTGAGCTCGGCGGCGAGCGTGGGCAGCCCGCTGGTCAGCACGTGACTGAAGACGTTCACCGCTCCGGCGAAGACCTCGGTGCCGATCGCCTCACCCGGCGAACTGACGGCCCAGTGGTACTTGGATGCGGCCACCGCGTACCCGGTGCGGTCGTCGATTTCCGCTGCTCCGGGAAGGCCAGCGCCCTGGCTGAGCGCCACGTTCACGTTGCCCCGGAGGTAGTGGACGATGCCGGTGACGGGGTTGGCGAGTGCTTCGCCGGGCGCACCGATGACCAGGTACGGCTGGCCACTGGCTGTCTGGCTGCCGGCTACCGCGTAGCCGAACCAGTCGAAGGCTTCGGCGGCGTCCGGCACGTTGGTGACGTCCTGGTGGTAGGTCAGGGAGTTCGGGCCCTTGGCCAGCCCCGCCGGTGAGCCGAGCAGGACGAGCACGACGCCAGCGTCCTGCAGGCCGTTGACATCCTGATACGGGACACCCACCGCGAGGTCGGTGCAGCCGTCGTTGTTGGCGTCGTACGAGGAGATCGAGGTGCCGAAGCGGTCACCCGGCTCGGGCGCTCCGGGCACCTTGTCGACGCCCTCCTGCAGGGTCTGCACAGTGGAGCCGCCGCCATAGCTGACGTGCACCTGCCCGGCGCGGATCTGGCTGTTCACCGTGGCCTCGGGGTCGGCGATCGCGACATCGGCGACGCCGTCGCCGTTGAAGTCGCTCTCCGTGCCGGCGGTGCAGCCGGCCACCGGTGCAACTGTGGTGTAGACCTGCATCTCGCAGAACGAGGACCAACTGTCGCTGCCGGTCACGCCGTCAGATGCCTTGACCCGCCAGCGGTAGATGCCGCCGTCGACGAAGGCGCCCGCCGGGATCGTGGTCGCGGCGGTGGCCCCGTTGGCGACGTTGGCGTAGACAGCCGACCCGAGCGGCGTGTCGGCGTTCATCGCCCACCACTCGAAGGCGACCGTCATGGCGGTCGCATCCGCGTCGGAGACGGTGGCCTTGAGCTGCGGCGTCACCGTGTTGACAGTGGGGCGGGCGGAGCCGGTGACACAGCTGGTGGCCGGCACTGTCGCCCTCGCGGTCACCGTCGGGTACGAGTTGTAGGTGACGCTTGCCTTCGGCACTTCGGTAGTGCCGGAGTAGTTGCGGGACCGGAACTGCTTGAACGACGTCGAGTCGGTCTCGTCGGTCGCTCGCAGACCCATGTCCGCGCGGGTGTCGCCCGCGTTGGCCGCCCGCTGGAAGAAGCTGGTGGCAGCCACGCCGACCCAGTTGTCGTCACAGCTGCTGTCGAAGCCGGCCGACGCCGTGGTTACCTTCTCCTGGTGGTTCCAGGCCGGTTGGTTGCTCCACACGATGCCGTCGGAGATCGAGCCTGTGGTCCAGAGTTCCCAGGACCGCCCGGCGCACTGCACCGACCACCAGTTCCACAGCGAGATGGTCGCCGTGTTGATCTGCTTGCCGACCAGGGCGGTGGTGTCCCAGCGGGCGAACGTCCGGGTGATCGGGCCGGTCGGGCCCAGCTTGCCGAGCCGTAGATCTGCCTCTCCGCCACGGTCGACGCTCTCGTTGGCCTGCACGAAGGTGTCGAAGGTGGTGGAGAGCGGGTTGATCTGCGGGTCGATGGTGATCGGGTACTGCCGCTCCGGCGCCTTGAGCCACTTCTGGTCCGGCGTGAGGGTCAGTGCGATGCCACTTCCCGCAGCGGATTTGGCGACCTTCGCCACGGTGGAGGTGACCGGCACCTTGTTGACGGGTGCACCCTGGGCGTCGACCCGCGCGTCCCACATCATCAGGGCCGGGGTCGTCGCGATGGCGCGACCCGTCGCGTCCCTGATGGTGGTGTCGCCGCCCACGCCGCGCTGGGTCTCCGCGACGTTGCGGCCGGTCAGCGGCAGCGTCAGCGTCGCGACCCGGCTCAGGGCAGCGGGGCTCTTGACCACGAACAGGGTTTCGAGGCCGTTCCGGCTCGCCCGTACGACGAGGTCGACGTCGGGCAGGGCGTTCACATAGGTCGCCCGGTCCTCGCGCAGTTGCGGCTCCGGCAACGCTCCAGCCCAGGTGACGGCCACCCGGTCGTCGCCCTTGCCCACGGCTGCCAGCTCGTGGGTGCCGTCCGGCTGCGGGCCGGAGATCGACAGGTCGTAGGGATGCGCCGCGGGACGGACCGTGCCGTCGGCGGCGCGGTGAAGGGTCAGATCGACCGGGACCCAGCCGCCGTCACGGCGGACCCGGGTCGGCCCGAGGGACAGCTCCGCCCGGAACTGCCCGTCGGGCAGGGCGAACACCTCGGTGGTCTCGGAGGTGAGGCTCTTGACCTGCACCGGTTTGCCGGTCTTGCGGGCAGTCCGTACGGACATCGCCTCGTCGGACCTGTTTTCTACGCCACCCGTTACGCCATCAGGCCCGGCGGCGAGATACTCCGCCGGTTCGCCCGATATGCCAGCCAATGCGACCGCCGTCAGCACGGCAACACCTGCCGCAAGGCATGAACGAACGGTGGCAGTCTTTCGACCTGCCACGAACCCTCCCCCGTGTGTTTTCAGATATCGATCGGGACTGTAGGTACAAGCCCGCTCTACGCACAAGTAGCGTCACAAACAGTGAGGAGGAAGCCGACAATCGCCATATTTCGTCGGTGACGATCACGGAGCGGAGTCTTCCCTGCTCAGAGCGGATGCGCCGGGAGCGGTCCAGCGACCCCTGGTCAAGCGCAATGCCGCAGGAATTCGGGCGCTGAAAATTGCCGCCCGGACAGCAGAAATGCCACCCATGGCGGGGTTCGCTCGACAATCGGGTGGCCCTGTTCGACGCACTGTCAAACACGGCACTGCGGCGGCGAAAAGCAGCCCGGCGCCAATCGGCTACGCGCCGAATCGACCGCTGCAACACATTGACAACCGACGGCGCCGGCCATCCCGACCTGCCAAGATGCCCGCAGCCACCGCAGGTCGAGCGCCGGGCATCCCGGCATATCCGCCGCTTCCCGAGAGAACGAGAAGGAGTGCTGGGGCCGAGGCCCATCAACGATCATCATCGTGGCCAGGAGGAGCTACCGCACGTTCTCAGGCGATCGGAGGACATTCCCTTTCCGCGCTGAAGCCTCCGCATCAGCCGCGCTCGATCGACCCCGGTTCCGGGAAGTCGGGGCATCCTCACGACGGGGACACCCCGACTTCACCGAAGCCGAGTCGGTCGAGCCAGGAGCCGGTCAGACCCGGGTGAGGCGTACGGCGTCGGCGACGATGAGGCCGGTCGCGCTGCTCCACCGGCTCACGCCCACCCGGTTGGCGTCGCCGGCCGGCAGCGTGAACGTGCCGAGGGACCGCCACTGCCCACCGGTGGCCCGCTGGTCGACGATGATCGTCCGGTTGCCGGTCGTGGTGGAGACGACGTACGGGGCAGCACTGTTGTAGCCGGAGGTCGCCGGCCACCACGCATCGACGCGGTAGTTGGCCGTCGCCGGGACGTTGAACCTGTACCAGGCGACGTCGCTGGCCGCGACGGGTTCCGCGTAGCGGTAGTCGGCACCGTACCGCTGCCCGGAGTACGTCGACACGCCCCAGCTGGCGCTGGCGGTGAACCGACCGGCGGTGGTGTTGTCCACGATGGAGGACCACGACGGGGGGTTCCCGCCGCCCGACATCTTCGCCGCCACGTCGGCGCGCATGACGTTCAGGTCGATGAAGGATGGGTCGATCTTGCCGCTGGTGCTGGTCTCCCGGTGCCCCCGGGCATAGCTGCTGTCCCGGCCCAGCCGGGTGAGCACGGCGGCGGTGGCGGCGAGCGAGGCGTTGTACTGCGCGGCGGTCATCTCCTGGTTGACGCCGTTGTAGTCGATCTCCCACCCGATCATCAGGGTGTTGCCGTCCCCGGCCGGGATCGGCCCGCTGCCGCCGCTGGTCCCGGCGTGGTTGCAGCGGCCGGCGGAGATGACGTGGAAGACACCGTTGTAGTCGACGAGCGCCTGACACAGCGGCCCGGGCAGGTCGGAGCGACCGTTGATGCAGATGCCGAGCGCCGGGTGCGGGTTGCTGGCGCTGGAGGTCGCGGCGGTGTGGTGCCAGAGCACCCCGATCGGGTCGAAGGAGCCGGGCCGCATCCGGTTGAGCCAGTCGCCCTCGACGACGACCTGGACCCCGGCGGCGCGCAGCACGTCCACGAGCCAGGGAATGGTGGCCATCAGGCGTCCTGGAGCAGGTCGGCGAGGCACTCGGCCTTCGGCGCGGCGCTCGCCGGGGCGGGCCGGACAACGACGGTGGTCAGCGCCGCGGCCACCAGGGCGGGGATGCCGAGCACCCCGCGGCGGCGCAGACGAATGGATGGTGACCGGGCCATGAAGACTCCTCCAGCGACGACGGGTTCGAACGCATCGACGTACGTGATGACGGGCACGGTATACCGTCATGAGCGTCGATGTCGATACCCTTCAAGGACGCGTCACGCTCTGAAGGAAAGCGCCGGTTCAGACCTCGCCGAGGGCGTCGATGTCGCGCATCTCCTCCGCCGTCAGCGAGAAGTGGAAGATGTCGAAGTTCGCGGTGATCCGCTCCGGGGTCACCGACTTCGGGATCACCACGATCTCGTGGTCGATGTGCCAGCGCAGCACCACCTGCGCCGGGGAGACACCGTGCGCGCCGGCGATCCTGGTCAGCACCGGGTCGCTCAGGTCGCTGGTCTTGAACGGGCTGTAGCCCTCCAGCACCACGCCCCGGTCCCGGTGCTCGGCGTGCCGCTGCCGGTCGTACAGCGACGGGCTCCACCGGATCTGGTTGACCGCCGGGTTCTCCTCGGTGGACTGGATCAGCTCGTCGATCTCCGCGGTGCTGTAGTTGCTCACCCCGACCGCCCGGACGAGGTTCTCGTCCCGGGCGGCGAGCAGCTCCCGCCACATCGGGATGCTGTCCGCGGCCGACGACGGCGGCCAGTGGATCAACCAGAGGTCCACCTGGTCGACGCCGAGCGCCTCCAGGCTGGCCTCCAACGTCGCGCGCTCCCGGCCCACCCGGTCCGGCGGGAGCTTGGTGGTGATGAAGACGTCCTCCCGGCGCAGCCCGCTCTCGCGCACCGCCCGGCCGACCTCGCGCTCGTTGCCGTACATGGTGGCGGTGTCGAGGTGCCGGTACCCGGTGTCGAGCGCGGCCAGCACGGCGTCGTAGCCCGCCTGGCCGGTGGCCTGCCAGGTGCCGAAGCCGAGCAGGGGCATCCGCACGTCACCGGGGAGCAGGGCGGTGGGCTGGTCGGTGTGGTCCATGAGGTCCGTTCTACCCCGCCGCGCCCCCGGCCGCCGAGCGAACCGGACACTCCGGCATCCAGCGCGGTGGTCCGGTTTGCCGCAGAATGCGGGTGTGAGTGACCGGCTGGAGGAGTACCGGCGACGACGGGACGCGGCCCGTACGCCGGAGCCGGTGCCGGAGCAGAGCCCCACGGCGGCCGGCACCGACACCGACGCCGGCCGCTTCGTCATCCAGCAGCACCACGCCCGCAGCCTGCACTGGGACCTGCGCCTGGAGCACGAGGGGGTGTTGGCCTCCTGGGCGGTGCCGCGTGGCCTCCCCCGCGACCCGGGCCGCAACCACCTCGCCGTGCACACCGAGGACCATCCGATGGAATACCTCGATTTCTCCGGCGAGATCCCCGCTGGCGAGTACGGCGGAGGCCGGATGTTGATCCACGACCGGGGCACCTACCGGTGCGAGAAGTGGCGCGACGACGAGGTGATCGTGACGCTCGCCGGTGACCGGACCGCCGGTCGCTACGTCCTGTTCGCCACCGGCGGCCGGGACTGGATGGTCCGACGCACCGACGCGGCGCCGCCGGGTTGGACACCGGTGCCCGACCTGGTCCGCCCGATGCACGCCACGCCGGCCGCCAGGCTCCCCCGCGACCGCGCCGCCTGGGGGTACGAGCTGCGCTGGGACGGGGTCCGGGCGATGGCGTACGTCTCCGGCGGGCGGCTGCGGTTGCTCTCCGAAACCGACGAGGACATCACCGGCGGCTATCCGTGGCTGCGGGCGATGGCCGAGGCGCTCGCGCCCACCGAGGCGGTGCTCGATGGTGTGCTGGTGCGCATCGACGGTGCCGGCCGGGTGCGTCCGGTCCGTCAGAGCACGGGCAGCCGGGTTCCCGCCGGCGCGCAGTACCTGATCGTCGACCTGCTCTGGCTGGAGGGCGTCAGCAGCGTCGACGTGCCGTACGCGCAACGCCGGGAGCTGCTCGATGGGCTGGCCCTGGCCGGTGCGCACTGGCAGACTCCGCCGTGGTTCCCCGGCGCGGGCGACGAGGCTCTGCGCGCCGGGCAGGAGCAGGAGCTGCCGGGCGTGGTCGCCAAGCGGCTGGACTCGGTCTACGAGCCGGGGCGGCGCAGTCGACGCTGGCTGAGCGTCGACGCGGTGTGACGGCGAGGAGCGACGTGTACCTGACCCACCTGGACTGCCCGCGCTGCGGCAAGGAGCACGCCGCCGAGGTGTTGCAGAACCTCTGCGATTGCGGTTCCCCGCTGCTCGCCCGCTACGACCTTCCTGCGGTGGCGAAGGCGGTCACCCCGGAACGTTTTCCGCTGCGCCCGGCCGACCTGTGGCGCTACCGGGAGCTGCTGCCGGTCGCCGACCCGCGGCACGTCACGACGCTCGGCGAGGGCTGGACGCCGCTGCTGCGCACCCCGGCGTACGGCGCCGAGATCGGCATCACGGACCTGATGGTCAAGGACGAGGGCTTGATCCCGACCGGCTCGTTCAAGGCGCGCGGGGCGGCGGTCGGGGTGAGCCGGGCCCGTGAGCTGGGCGTCGAGCGGATCGCGATGCCCACCAACGGCAACGCCGGGTCGGCCTGGGCCACGTACGCCGCGCGGGCCGGAATGGGCGCGACCATCGTCATGCCGCTGGACGCGCCGAGCATCTGCCGGCGCGAGTGCGTCGCCGCCGGCGCCGACCTGCGCCTGGTGGACGGGCTGATCAGCGACGCCGGTCGGCGGGTCGCCGAGCTGATCGCCGCGTCCAACGGGTCGATCTTCGACGCCGGCACGCTGCGCGAGCCCTACCGGCTCGAGGGCAAGAAGACGATGGGGTACGAGATCGTCGAGCAGCTCGGCTGGCAGGCGCCGGACGTGATCATCTACCCGACGGGCGGCGGTGTCGGCCTGATCGGCATCCACAAGGCGCTGCACGAGCTGCGCGAGCTGGGCTGGATCGGCGACAAGCTGCCCCGGCTGGTGGCGGTGCAGTCGACCGGCTGCGCGCCGATCGTGCGGGCGTTCGCGGCCGGTGAGGATCGGGCGCAGCCGTGGGTGGACGCGCACACTGTGGCGTTCGGCATCACCGTGCCGACGCCGTTGGGTGACGAGCTGATCCTGGCGGCGCTGCGGGAGTCTTCCGGCACGGCCGTCGCCGTCGACGACGCGGAGATCCTGGCCGACCTTCGGGACTTCGCCGCTCGTGAGGGGCTGCTGCTCTGCCCGGAGGGCGCGGCCTGTCTGACCGCGGCCCGGCACCTGCGCGCCGGCGGGTGGATCCGGGCCGGCGAACGGGTGGTGGTGCTCAACACCGGTGCCGGGTTGAAGTATCCGGACACCGTCGACGTGTCCGGCGTACCCCTGATGGGTTGAACGCGCGGGCACCCCGCGGACCTGGTGGTCCGCGGGGTGCCGACGTGTCGATCTACTGGTAGGTGATGTCCGAGGGTGAGTAGAGGCAGTTGACGCCGTCGGCGCCCTCGCCGATCTCGGTCGGCTCGCTGCCCTTCGGCACACCCTTGTACTTGACGCAGATGGAGGTCTCCCGGTCCGGGTCGCCGATGATGGTGATCCGGCTGAACCGGGCGGTGTCACCCCAGTTGGTGTTGATGCCGGCGATCGCGTCGGTGTCCCGGACGATCACGTTGTCGATCACCACGTGCCGCTGGTACGACGTCGAGCAGTTGCCGCAGGCCCGGTAGAGCTTCCCGGCGTTCTCCACCCGGAAGTTCTTGATGTAGACGGTGCCCGAGCCGTTGTGCTGGAAGACCTTGTCGCTGGCCGAGCGGGCACCGCCGCCGTCGACCGTGTACGTGGTGCCGCCCCGGAAGGTGGCCGCGTCCTCGCCGACGTCCTCCCACCAGACGTTGATCAGGGTGCAGTTGCCCTCGCAGTGCACGCCGTCGCCGGCCGGCGCACCGATGATCACGTTGCGGAGGGTGGCGCCGGCGGCCAGCTCGAACATCGGGTCCTGGCTCTCGCTCTGCCCGCCGTCGCCGATGCCGTAGTAGCGTTTGAGCCCGCCGTCGAACGTGCCGGAGACGGCGATCGTGGCGTCGACCTTCTGGCTGCCGGTCGGCGTCGGCCAGCCAGCCGGCGGCGGAGTGGTGGTCGGCGGCGGCGTGGTCGGCGGCGGCGTGGTGGTCGGTGGCGGCGTGGTCGGGGTGCCGCCACCCGACGAGTCGACAGTCACGTCGTCGAAGCCGCCGCTGGCGTACGCGGTGACCAGGCCGATGCGGCCCGCGCCGGTAAGGCTGTTGCTGCCGGAGGCGATCTGCGTGCCGTTGACGAAGCCCCGGATGGTGCTGCCGCTGGTCTCGATGCGCAGGGTGTACCAGGTGCCGGTGCCGACGCCCAGCGCCGCCGAGCCGATCGCGGTGACGCTGCTGCCGTTGACCGCCTGGAGCTCGGCCCGACCGGAGCCGAGCAGGGCCAGCCGGTACATCTTGGTGCTGCTGGTGGACCGCGCGGCCAGCCCGACCAGGGCGCTGGAGGAGCCGAAGCTCGCCGGCCTGACCCGGGCCTGCACGGAGTAGTCGGTCCAACTGGTCTGGCCGGCGAACTGCCGGGCCAGCTCACTGCCGGCGTTGGACTGGTTGAGCACGCCCGATCCGTCGACCGTCCAGGTGCCGCCCGACTTGGACCAGCCGGAGGTGTTGCCGTCGTTGAAGTCGTCACTGAAGACGGTGGCTGCGAAGGCCGAAGTCATGCCGGCGGTGAGGGCTGCTGCGGTCACGCCGGCGCCCACCGCCAGCAGTAGTGGTCGGCGGCCGGAGAGTCGTCTCTTCTGCACAGTTGTCCTCCTTGACGCATGTGGTGGCGATCCCTCGGCGCCCACTCGGGGACGTGTCGGCACGGCATTCGGCCATTGCCTGGGATCGGTGCGCGCCCCCGTCGGATGCCCGGACCGAAGCGGGGTGAAGCGGGATCAAAGGCCCTGGGAAAGGGCTTTCCCGCTCCTTCGAGGCTAGGACTGCGAACGCATCGACGTCAATGCCTGGCGTTTGCAGGTCTGTTGCAGGATTTCGGGATGATCAGTAACTGTCCGGCTTGGTCAACCGCCACGCCGCATTGATCAGCCCGATGTGCGAGAGCGCCTGCGGGATGTTGCCGAGCTGCGCGCCGGTGGCCAGATCGATCTGCTCGCTGAACAGGCCCACGTCGTTGGCGTACCCGACCACCCGCTCGAACAGCGCCTCGGCCCGCTTCGACTCACCCGCCATCACCAGACACTCCACCAGCCAGAACGAGCACAACAGGAACCCAGCCGGGTCCGTCGTCCACCGCCGCAGCAGGCCCTCGTCGGTGCCCAACTCCCGCTCGACCATCGCGATGGTCGAGCGCATCCGCGGGTCGGTGGCCGGCAGGAAGTGCGTCACCGGCAGGGCGAGCACCGAGGCGTCCAGCTCCGCCGACCCGAACGCGGCGGTGAACGCCCCGATCCGGTCGTTCCACCCCTCGCGCAGCACGGTGTCGTGGATCTCGTCGCGCACACGGGCCCAACGCCCAGGATCGGCCCGATCTCCGAGCCGGTCGGCGAGCCCGACCGCCCGGTCCATCGTCAGCCAGCAGGACACCTTCGACGACAGGTAGTGCCGCTCCTCGTCCCGGGTCTCCCAGATGCCCCGGTCCGGCAGGTGCCACGTCGCCGCCACCTGCTCGGTCAGCCCGAGCACCATCTCCCGCAGTTCCTCCTCGAACGTCGCGCCGAGATAGTCGCGCAGTCGCCACACCGCCGACACGACCTCCCCCGGCACGTCGAGCTGCCGCTGCCGCCAGGCGTCGTTGCCGATGCGGACCGGCCTGCTGTCGCGGTATCCGCCCAGCTGGTGACAGTGGTGCTCGGAAAGGTCGCGCTCGCCCTCCACGCCGAAGAGCACCGGCACCGGTTCGTCGCCGATCCGGCCGATCGAGCGGGTCGCCCAGGCGAACAGCCGGGACGCCTCGTGGGGGCAGGCCGCCACCCAGAGGGCGCGCATCGTCAACGAAAAGTCCCGCAGCCAGGAGTAGCGGTAGTCGTAGTTCCGGTCGCCGCCGATCTGCTCCGGCAACGACGTGGTCAGCGCGGCGGCGACCGCGCCACTGCGGGCGTACGTGAGGCCGGTCAGCACCGTCGCGCTGCGCCGCACCAGCTCGGGATACCGACCGGAGTACCCGTGCGTCTCCCGGTACGCCTCCCACGCCCGCGTGGTCTCGGCGAGCATCGCCACCGGGTCCATCCGGACCGGTGGATCGCCGTAGGCCTCGCCGAAGGCCACGTCCATCCCGACCACCTGGCCGGCGGACACCTCGAACTCGTGGGTCACCCGGTCGCGGCCCGCCCGCAGGTGAAGCCCGTTGGCGCGCAACACCAGCACCACCGGGCCGGCGCCGGCCAGCACCCCACCGTCGGCCTGCTCATGCAGGTACGGCGTGAGCAGGCCGTACTCCGGGCGCGGCGCGAAGTCCAGGCCCATCCGGACCCGGCCGGACAGCCCCTCCACCACCCGGATCAGCACGGCGGGTGAGTTCCTGCCCAGCTCGTGGGCTCGGGCGCCGATCTCGGCGGCCAGGGCATCGGTGACCGCCACGCTGCCGTGCGGCGTGTGGTGGACCGTCCGCAGCACCAGCGTGTCCGGCCGGTACGCGCGTTCCACCCGGAACCCCGGGCCGCCGACACCGACCGGCGCCAGCCGGAAGTGCCCGGCGCGCGGGTCGAGCAGCCGCCCGAACACGGAGGCCCCGTCGAAGCGGTGCGGGCACCACCAGTCGATCGAGCCGTCCTTGCCGACCAGGGCACCCGAACGGGAGTCCGAGAGGAACCCGTAGTCGGAGATCGCCGGCTGCTGCTCCACCCGCCGCGGTTACCCATGGCGGCCCGGATCAGGCCGCTGCCGGGGCCGTCACTCGGTCGGTGGCTCGTCCTCGCCCGCAGCCTCGGCCGCGTCGGCCTCCTCCTTGGTCTTGTGCACGGCCTGGTCGGCGTGCTCCGGCGGACCGTAGACCGTGTACAGCACCAGCGGGTTGGGGCCGGTGTTGACGAAGTTGTGCTTGGTGCCCGCCGGCACCACGACCAGGTCACCCGCGACGACCTTCCGCTTGGCGCCGGCAACGCGAGCCTCACCGATGCCACTGACGAAGGTCAGGATCTGGTCGATGTCCTCGTGCACCTCCTCGCCGATCTCCCCACCGGCGGGGATGGTCATGATGACCAACTGGGTGTGCTCACCGGTCCAGAGCACCCGCCGGAAATCCGGGCTCTTCTCGGCGACGGTTGCGATCGTGAAATGTTCCATGCCAACGCTCATACCCCGTTCTGCGGCGCGCCACGCCGGGACTCGCGAATGGTGGAATTCCCCACGGTCGGCAGGTTTGGTTCCGGGCGGACCGGGGATCGACAACGCGGACCGGCACGAACAGCCGGTCGAGCCAGGTCCCCGCCGGCGTACCGCCGAACGGCTGCGGTGGTGGGAGACGGCCAGAGTGCGGCGACGCTCGACCACGGTCGAGCGGCGCCGCGCGCTCTTCTTGAGCCGCGCCGCCTCCACGATCGACGAGGGCCGGGCCTAGCGGTGCAGCCAGGTGAGCAGGTCGGGTGGGGCCAGCGCCGAGACCCGCTCCTGGTAGCGGGCCCGCGCGGACGCGTCCAGCAGGTCGCGACCCTGGCCCGAGCCGCCCTGGCGGAAGAAGGCACGGCGGTCGCGCAGCACGCCGAGCGTGTCCGGGGCGAGCCGGTCGGCGCGCTCCCGCATCCGCCCGAAGGTGGCCGCCTCGACCAGTTCCGGCCAACGCTCGGCGGCGACCGGGATGCCCCACCGGTCGGCGAGCCGCCGCATCTCACCACCCAGGTCGGCCAGCAGATCGTCGTAGTGCACCAACTCGACGTTCGGCTCGTGTCGACGGGCCCAGGCGTCACGCAGGTGCAGCATCGCCCCGGGCAACGAGTCCAGGTCGGTACGCGGATCCACCTCCCGGTCGACCCAGCTCGGCAACCACTGCTCCACCGGGAGGCGCTTTCTCGGCGCCCCGGTCGGGGCGGGCTGGCCGGTCAGCTCGGCGAGGCGTACCCGGTCGAGGTTGCCGGCCTGGTGGTAGAGAGAGACCGCCATGTCCAGCGGATGCCGGGCCACCACCACGTAGTGCACCCGGGGGTCGAGCGGCACCCCGTCCAGGGGGGTGTGCGTCTTGATGAACCGCCGGTGCGGCTGCGCGGCCAACCGGTCGTACACCGCGTCCTGCGGCTCGGCCAACCAGTCCAGCCACGGCGACAGCACGTTCAGCGGCGCCGGCAGCTCCGGGGTGCCCAGCACCAGCAGCGCGCAGATCATCTGCATCCAGGTCGTGCCGCTCTTGGAGCGGGTGCTGATCACGATGTCGCCGTCGCGGAAGGGAAATCCGACCCACCGGGCGCTGTCCTCGTCGTCGGAGCGGTAACGATGGACTGGCGTGGGCATCGGGAAATCGTAGTCGCGCAGCCGACAGCGGAGCAGCCGAATTACGACTCCACAGCCTGTGAGACATGCGCATGCCTGGCTAGATTGAAGTATGGTGCCCGCCCACGGGAGCCGGGCGGCGGAACCGGTCTACCGCCCCATTCTCGCCTGCCGACGAGGCGAGCTGGACGCACTGAGCCACCTCGACTCCACAGCCGCCGCACTGGTCGCCCCTATCCTGGAGATCGGCACGATCGACAGGTCCACCATGGACACTCTCCGCCGGCTACCGCCCGGACTCCTGCCGGCCGTCGACGTCAGCGCGCTGCCCGACACCCCCGCGACAGAACTGGGCCGTTGGGACGTACCGCTGATGCCGGTGATCGGGCTCGCGGAGAGCGACCACCGGCTGGCCGCGCACGGCGCGGCGGCGCGGGCGCACGGCCGGCGGGCGCTGGTCCGCCTGCGGGCCGGCCAGGACCGGGCCGGGCCGGATGGGAGCACGACCGCCGTGGAACGGGTCTGGCGGTGCACCGGTCTCGCCCCCGAGGAGTGCGACCTGCTGGTGGACGCGGGAGACGTGTGCTGCCCGGCGGATGTGCGGTCAGCCGAGCCTCGGGTGCGTCGCCTGCTGGACTGGGCGCGCCGGCACGCCTGGCGGTCCGTGACGGTGGCAGCGGGCGGGATGCCACCGACGTTGTCGCGGCTGCCCACCGACGAGCCGATCCGACTCGACCGCTGGGACTGGCAGCTCTGGCAACGACTGGCCGACGTCGGTGTCGACTACGGCGACTACGGCGTGCACCCGGCCGTGCCCGGCACCGGCGACCCCGGTGACCGGCTGCCGACGGTGCGATACACCGACGACGGCAGCTGGTGGGTCTACCGCTGGGCGCGGCGAGGTGGCCGCAGCGAGGAACGGTTCGCCGACCTGTGCCGCACGCTGGTGTCCGCGCCGCACTGGCCGAGCACCGGCGCGGCCTTCTCCTGGGGCGACCACGAGCTGCTGCGCCGGGCCCGTCGGGGCGCCGGCGCCGGCTCGGCCGCCAACTGGGCGGCGTGGAGCACCTCCCACCACCTGGCGTACGTGCTCGCGACGCTGTCGCGCCCGGACGAGGACATCGCGCCGAGCTGGCGCCCCCGGCCGGGTCCGCCGCAGCGGGGGCGAACGCCTCGGTGAAGCCCCTGTTACTGCCTCTCGGTGAAGCCGAACTGGATGATGCCCTCGTCGTCGACGGTGGCGTCCACCGACGCGTCGCCGAGCAGCTCGGCGGCATCCTCGTCCAGGAAGATCCGGGCACCCTGGTTGTCGACCACACGGTCGCCCTGCGCCGGCTCGGGCACCAACTCCACGGTGAGCGAACCCGCCTCGGTGTCGGCGGCGATGCGGACTCCGCCGTCCTGGGCGACGTCCTGCTGGTTGGCGAGGTCACGGATGACGAGCACAGCGTTATCGGTCATGGTGAGCATGAGCGGAACTCCTCGTGGATTCTGGGCTCGCGGTCGGAATGACGGGCAGACCGGACAGTCGGCCCGCGTACGAGCACACGTGGGAGGCGACAGGAGGGGCGAGCGGTCATCGCCGTCGCATCGGATCGGGGCAGCTGACGGCCCCGTCACCTCCACCGTGCCCGCTGGTCGGCGATCCGTCAAATAGAGCCAGGTCAGTCGAGAGCGGGGGCCGGGGCCAGCAGGGCGCGAATCTCGTTGACCGCCGCGCGGCCGGCCCGGTTGGCGCCGATCGTGCTGGCCGAAGGGCCGTACCCGACCAGGTGAACGCGCTCGTCGGCGACCACCCGGGTGCCGTCCATCGTGATACCGCCGCCCGGCGCGCGCAGGCCCAGCGGGGCGAGATGGTCGATGGCGGCGCGGAAGCCGGTGCACCAGAGGATCACGTCCGCCGACACGTGTCGCCCGTCCGCCCAGGCCACCCCGTCGGGTGTGATCCGGTCGAACACGGGTAGCCGCTCGAGGACGCCCCGCTCACGCAACCGGCGTACCTCCGGGGTGACCGGCAGCCCGGTCACGCCCACCACGCTGCCCGGTGGGCGGCCTGCCCGGACCGCCTCGTCCACCCGGGCGACAGCGGCACGGCCCAGCTCCGCGCCGAACTCCTCGTCCCGGAACTCCGGCGGCCGGCGGGTGACCCAGGTGGTTGCCGCCGCGACGGTGGACACCTCGCCGAGCAGTTGCACGGCGGAGGTCCCGCCACCGACGACCACGACCCGCAGGCCGGCGAACTCGGCCGGGCCCCGGTAGTCGGCGGTGTGCAACTGCCGGCCCCGAAACGACGACCGACCCGGGTAGTGCGGCCAGAACGGCCGCGTCCACGTGCCGGTCGCGTTGATCAGCGCCCGGGCGATCCACCGGTCCTGGTCGGTCTCCACGTCCAGCCGGCCGTCCGGCCGGGAGCGCACCGCACGTACCCGCACCGGCCGTCGCACCGGCAGCTCGAATGCCCTCTCGTACGCGGCGAAGTAGGCGCTCACCTGCTCGGCCGCCGGGCGCTTGGGCTCGGCGGGCGGGAGCGGCAGCCCGGGCAGGTCGTGGAAGCCGTGCACCCGGTCGAAGACCAGTGTGGGCCAGCGGTGCTGCCAGGCCCCGCCCGGCCCGTCGTCGCCGTCGAGGATGACGAAGCCGCTGCCGGGCGGGAAGCCGGTCCGGCGCAGGTGGTAGCCGGCGCTCAGGCCGGCTTGACCGGCGCCGATCACCACGACGTCCGCGGAGTGGGTGTCCACGCGGTGTACAACGCTGCGCCCGGCACCCCTGTGCCCGCTCTCGGCCGTCGCGCCGATCACAGACCGCCATTCCGGCGACTGTCACCTGACCTGCGCTTACGCTGAGCGAATGAGCGACTTCCGTCGGTACGCGGCAGAGTTTCTCGGCACCCTGCTGCTGGTCTTCTTCGGAGTGGGCAGCGCGGTGGCCGCGCGGGTTCAGGGCGGCGTGGTGGTGGTCGCGTTGGCCTTCGGCTTCGTGATGCTCGCCCTCGTCTACACGATCGGCCCACTCTCCGGCAGTCACGTCAACCCGGCGGTCACGCTCGGTGTGCTGCTGTCCGGCAAGATCTCGGTGGTCGGTGCGATCGCGTACTGGATCGCCCAGTTCGTCGGCGCGACCGTGGCCGCCTTCCTGCTCTGGGGGCTGACCCGCTGGGGCGACGTCGCGGACCAGACCGGTGCCCTGGGCTCGAACGGGTACGGCGCGCACATCAACCGGGGCGGCGCGGCGGTGCTGGAGATCGTGCTGACCTTCCTCTTCGTCCTGGTCGTCCTGGTGGTGACCAGCCGAAGCGAAAATCCGGGGACCGCCGGGGCGGCCATCGGGCTGGCCCTCGCCGCCACCCAACTCGTGGGCGTGACGCTCACCGGCGCCGCGGTCAACCCGGCCCGAGCGTTCGGCCCGGCGGTCTTCGAGGGCGGTGTGGCCCTGCGGCAGCTCTGGGTGTTCATCGTCTTCCCGCTGCTCGGCGGTGCGCTCGCCGCCCTGGTCGCTCCACTGGTGATGGGGGCGCAGCGGCACTACTGGGGTGGGCACGAGAAGTCGGTCGGCCGGCCGACGTAGCTCACGTGGCAGTAACTTTCGCGCGCTGCTCTTCTCCGGCGAATACCTTCGTGGCAGCATCAGCGCATGCATCGCCGTCACTTTCCCCGGGCCCTCGCGCTGCTCACGCTGGTCGCCACCGTGGCCACCGTCGGCGCGCCCGGTGCCACGGCCGAGTCGCCCACCCCCGCGACGACCCGACTGCACGCCACCATCGACAGGATCCTGGCCGACACCCGACTCGCCGGCGCTCAGGCGTCGGTGGTCGTGGTCGACACCGGCACGGGACAGACACTCTACGACCGCAACGGTGACCGCAGGCTGGTCCCGGCCTCCAACACCAAGCTGATGACCTCGACCGCGGCCCTGGAGCTGCTCGGCCCGGGGCACCGCTTCACCACCGACGTGCGCACCAGCGGCAAGCGCCGCGCCGGCCTGCTCTCCGGCAACCTCTACCTGCGCGGTGGCGGTGACCCGACCATGCTCGCCGCCGATTACGACGCGCTCGCCGCGCAGGTCGCCGCCGACGGCGTACGGGTGGTCGCCGGCAACCTGGTCGCCGACGACACCCGCTACGACCGCACCCGGCTCGGCCCCGACTGGACCTGGGACGACGAGCCCTACTACTACGCCGCCCAGGTCTCCGCGCTGACCGTGGCCCCGGACACCGACTACGACGCCGGCACCGTGATCGTGCAGGCCGCCCCGGCCGGTCGGGCCGGCGCCCCGCCGGTGGTCAGCACCACCCCGGCCACCGGGTACATCCGCGTCGACAACCGGGCCGAGACGGTCGCCGAGGGCGAGACCTCGATCTCGATCGAACGCGAACACGGCGGCAACACCGTCGTGGTGACCGGCCAGATCGCCGTTGGTGACGAGCCTGCCAGCGACTGGGTGACCGTCTGGGAGCCCGCCGGCTACGCGGCCGACGTGTTCCGGTCGGCGTTGCACCGGCACGGCGTCCGGGTGCTCGGCCGGACCGTGCTCGGCCAGCCCACACCGGAGACGGCCCACCCGGTGGCCCGGCACGACTCGATGAGCCTGGGCGAGCTGATGACGCCGTTCCTCAAGCTCTCCAACAACGGGCACGCCGAGGTGCTGACCAAGGAGATCGGCCGGGTGCTGTCCGGCGAGGGCACCTGGGCGGCCGGATTGACCGCGATCAGCGAGTACGTCGCCGACACCGGAATGGACACCGGTCGGCTGCGTCAGCGCGACGGCTCAGGGCTGTCCCGGCGCAACCTGGTGCCGGCTACGGAGTTCGTCGACCTGCTGGCCGCCGTGCGCGCCGAACCGTGGTTCGAGACCTGGTACGCGGCCCTGCCGATCGCCGGGCAACCCGAGCGGTTCGTCGGCGGCACCCTGCGCAGCCGGATGGCCGGCACCGCGGCGGCGGGCAACGTGCACGCCAAGACGGGGAGCCTGACCGGTGTCTCCGGGCTCTCCGGCTACGTCACCAGCGCCGACGGCCGACTGTTGGCGTTCTCGATCCTGCTGAACAACTACCTGACGGCGTCGGTCAAGCCGCTGGAGGATCAGATCGCCGTGGCCCTGGCCGGCTTCCGCGAGGATGCTGCGACGGCGGCGCGGATGGCACCGCCAGCGGTGCCGGAGACGCCTCGGACCCCGGAGGGCGTCGAGTGCTCCTGGGTCAAGCCGATCACCTGTTGAGCTGTGGCCGGGAGGCACCGGTGTGCCTCCCGGCCGGGCGCGCGCTCAGGCCGGTCGGTCCGGTGGGGGGACCACCGCCGTGGGGTCGCCACGCTCGATGAGCGCGTCGATCTCGGCGGCCCGCAGCCCGCGCAGCGCCAGCACCCGGGTGCCCCAGCGGTGCAGGCGGCACGGGTGCGGGCTGGCATCGTTGCGGCAGACCACTCCCCCGGACCACCGCCGGGGGGCGTGCACCACCACCGCCCGCACCGCGAACTGGGTGTCCTCGCCCGTCACGTACGGCGGCAGGGGGATGTCGCGGAGCACCTCCCCGGACGCTTCACCGGCACCGGACGAAGCGGCGCCACGGACGCGGTGGGCGGTGCTACTGCTCATCTCCGCTGCCTCCACACTGGATGGTCGGGTGGGAACAGCAGAAAGTTACGACCATATCGACGGTCCGCGACGGACAAACTGTCCCGCTGTGCGATCGCGCAGCGGTCGGCTGGTCAGCGCACCGCCACGGCCTGGAGGCCGACGTTGCCGCAGTGTGAGGTGAAGACCTTCTCGACGGTCCAGGTCAGCAGCAGTTTGGCACCCTTCGGCACCGTGAACCGGACGGTGAACTGAGCGCTCTTACCGGTGTACGGGTCCTCCAGCACGGCGGTCCTGACAGGTCCGCCGGTGGACAGCCGCGCGTCCAGACGCCCCCGGGCCATCCACGTGCCGGCATAGAGCTGGACCGTGCGCGACTCACCGCTGCCGGCGACGGCGAGGCGGAAACCGTTGCCGGCGCCGCAGGTGTAGACGCCGTTGGAGCTGTCGCTCGCCGACCGCTGGGACGATCCGTCGGACCAGCGGACGTGCTCCTGGTTGCCGTCCCAGCCGACCCGCCTGCCGGCACCGCCCTCGTCGGCGATCTCCCCGGAGCCGGCGCGCTTGCGGACCGTCGAGGTGCGGCCGCGCTCCCCCCAGTGCATCCAGTCCCGGGCGCCCACGGCGGTGAGGTCGACCTCGGCGGGCATCTCTGCCTGGGTGACCGACAGCGCCGACGCCTCAGGTGATGGCGGCGGTGGGGCCGGTGCGCTGGCCGACGGTGTCGGCTCGGGCGAGGGTGGACGCTGGCGCGGACGCAGGCCCGGCATCGCCGGCCCCGCCTCACCGGTGCGCCCGTCGGTGGCCGGGTGACCGGGGGAACGGGCGGCGCCCGCGGTCACATCGCCGGAGCGACCACCCTGGCCGTCGCCGGGCTCCGGGTCCGACCGACTGCCGAGGTAGGCGACCAGCACCACCAGACACGCGAGTACGGCCGCACCCTCCACCGCCCAACGTCGCCGCCGCCGGACACGGGCGACACGGCGCAGCACGGCGAGGGTCTGCCCGAAGGTGCCGGCGCCCGAGCGGTGCTTCGGCGGCGCGTCCCCGGCACCCGGATCCGCCCGCGTGCGGTCTTCGTCCGACACCGACCCCTCCAACTCCACCACCCGGCCGCCGTCGACCGGCGCGCGTCATACCGTCCACTGTGGGCCGTTTCGCGTTCGTACCGGCGTGGACGACACGCTAGATCCGGACTGCCTGACGTGTCCAGCCCGCAACCGGACGCTGCCGGACAACCCGCCCCACACGAACCGGCACTTCGGCAGGCCACGAGCGCCGCTCGCGTCAGCCGATCCGGAAGCCGAGGAGTTGCGCGATGACCACGGCCTGCCCGACGTCGATGACGGCTCCGGCCCGCTCGACGGCCGTCGGGTCGAGCGCGGTGAGATCGCTGCCGCGCAGGTCGGCGCCGCCCAGCTTGACGTTGAGCAGCTGCGCGCCGGACAGATCGACGCCAGCCACGGTGGCCCCCGTGAGATTGGCCCGGGTCAGGTCCACCTCGCGCATCCGCACCCCGGTCAGCCGGACGCCCCGCAGGTCAGCACCGGGCAGGGCGACGAAGGACCAGTCACCGCCGTCGACGGTCAACGGTCGCAGGTCGCAGTCGAAGAAGGTGCTGCCGACCAGCTTGCAGCCGGTGAACTCGGCCTCGAAGAAGTTGCACCGCCGGAACACGCAACGGGTGAAGGCCGAGTCGACGTGCCGGGACGCGTTGAACCGCACGTTGCCGAACGTGCACCCGGTGAAGACCGCTCCACGGCTCACCGCCTCGGTCAGGTCCACGTCGAAGAACTCACAACCCACGAAGTGTCGGTCGGTCAGCTCCTCGCCATACCAGTCCTCGTTACGGTAGGTCACGTCCTCGGTCAGCTCCGGCATCCGGCCAGGCTAGTGGCCAGCAACGACAGCCGCGCAGCCGACGTGGCCCGCTGTGACCCCCTTCCGGTACGGGCGAACCGGCGAGTAGGTTCGGCGACGTGAGTGTGGCTCGGAGCAAGGACCCGGATCAGATCGGTTTCGACCCGGCGCGGTTGGCGCGGATCGACGAGCACTTCGGCCGGTACGTCGACGACGGCCGGCTGGCCGGCTGGCAGGTGGTGGTCACCCGTCGCGGCGAGGTGGCGCACTCCTCGACGTACGGGCTGCGGGACCGGGAGTCGGGCGCACCGGTCGAGGCCGACACGCTCTGGCGGATCTACTCGATGACCAAGCCGGTCACCTCGGTCGCGGCGATGATGCTGTGGGAGGAGGGCCGGTTCGAGCTGACCGACGAGATCAGCCGCTGGCTTCCGGAGTTCGTCGACCTGCGGGTCTACTCCAAGGGATCGGTGCTCAAGCCGTACACCGTGCCGGCGACCGAGCCGATCCGGGTCTGGCACCTGCTCACCCACACCGCCGGCCTGACGTACGGCTTCATGCAGACGTCGGTGGTCGACGGGCTCTACCGGGCCGCCGGCTATGACCTGTACCCGCCGGCGGACGTCGACCTGGCCGGCGCCTGCGCGGTCTTCGGGAAGCTGCCGCTGCTGTTCCAACCCGGTTCGGCCTGGGGCTACTCGGTCGCCACCGACGTGCTCGGTCGGCTCGTCGAGGTGATCTCCGGGCAGAGCCTCGACGCGTTCTTCGCCGACCGGATCTTCGGCCCGCTGGGCATGACCGACACCCGCTGGTGGGTGGAGGGCGAGGAGGCGGACCGCCTGGCCGCGCTCTACGTCCCGGACCCGCGCAGCGGGCGGGCCGTCCGCTACGACAGCCTCGGCTCGCTCGCGTTCAACAAGCCGGCCCTGCTGTCCGGCGGCGGTGGACTGATCTCCAGCGCCGCCGACTACCACCGTTTCACTCAGATGTTGCTGCGCGGCGGCGAGCTGGACGGGGTTCGGCTGCTCGGGCCGCGCACGGTGCGGTTCATGACCCGCAACCACCTGCCGGGGGGGCAGGACCTGGGCACCCTGTCCACCGGCGGCTTCACGGAGTCGACCCTGGACGGGATCGGCTTCGGCCTGGGCTTCGCGGTGACCGACGACCCGATCCCCAGCCGGGTGCCGAGCAGCGTTGGCGAGTACTACTGGGGTGGAGTGGCCAGCACCGCGTTCTGGGTGGACCCGACCGAGGAGATCACCGCGCTGCTGTTCACCCAGCTGATGCCGTCGAGCACCTACCCGCTGCGCTCCCAGCTGCGCCAACTCGTCTACGCCGCCCTGCTCGATTGAGGCGGTACGACCGCCGCGCCGCTCGGCGCTGACCTCCGCGGACCCGGCGGCAGCGACGCCGGGAGGTCAGGCCGCCGACCTCGAGCGCGGCCAGCGACCTGCCGCCCCATATCCGGGGCAGCTCTACAGCACGGCGGCCCCACCCCATGACCCTCCGCCCCGGGTGTCCGCGGTCGTCGGTGGTCGGGGTGGTCGGGGCGCCGCACTGGCCTACCGAGCGCGATCGACCTCAGTCGGCGAGGCGGGCGGGGAAGCCACCGGTGGCGATCGGGCCCCAGGCGTCGATGGTGACCCGGATCAGCGACTTGCCCTGGCGCACCATCGCCGCCCGGTAGTCGTCCCAGTCCGGGTGTTCGCCGGAGATGCTGCGGAAGTATTCGACAAGCGGCTCCAGCGCCTCGGGCAGGTCGAGCACCTCGGCGGTGCCGTCGATCTGCACCCAGGGGCCGTTCCAGTCGTCGCTGAGCACGCACGCCGAGACCCGCGGATCGCGGCGGATGTTGGTCACCTTGGCCCGCTCGGGGTAGGTCGAGACGACGAGCCGGCCCTGCCCGTCGATCCCCGCCGAGACCGGGGAGGACTGCGGGCGACCGTCGGCCCGGGTGGTCATCAGCAGCACGCGGTGTCGCGGCCGGAGGAAGTCGAGCAGGCTGTCCCGGTCGACCCGGGTGTTCCGTGCGATGCTGCGCGCCATTCCTCGTTCCTACCAGGGTGCGGGCAGGGCGGCGGCAGCGGGTCAGCGGGGCCGGGCCGTGGAGCGGTGCACCGCCTGGGTGGGCACCCGGGGGCGGCTGGACGGGCGCCAGGCCCGGCCGTTGGCGTAGATCACCCGAAAGCCGAGGTACGACGCCAGCGGCGCCCAGTGGGCCGAACCCATTCGCAGCTCGGCGGCATTGTGCCGCTGGCCGTTGGCGAGCACGTCGAGGAGGACGGTTTCGAAAGCCGCCGATTCGACCCAGTCGACTTCTCGGGTGAAACCGCAGATCAGAGCGGCTCCGGTGACCTCAAGGAACTCGCGCAGCACCGCGTCGGAGGCCCGCAGGACGGAGCAACTGCCGAAATACAGTCGCCGCCCCTCGGCCCGGCCCGCCATCAGGTCGGCCACCTCGTTCAACTCCACCGACTGCCAGTCGGTGAGGCAGAGCCGGCTCGGTTCGCCGTGCATCGCGAAGAAGCCGACCCGGTGGTCGGCGTACTGCTTGAGCAGCCAACGGTCCAGGAAGTAGAACAACTCGTCGCGGGTGGCCGCGTCCTTGTGGATGAAACGGATCTTGCCGAGCCGCTCCAGCAGCTCAAGGGTGGGCAGGACGGAGCCCCGCTCGTTGAGGTCGCGGTGCCACTGACCCTCGACACAGAAGACGCCACCGCGTGCCACGTGCACCTCCGCCAGTCCGCAGCCCGAGGCTGACGTTACCGCCCGTCAGCGACCAGGGAACATCACCCTCGGTGTGGCAGATTGCGACGTTCGGTGCGCTTGATCCCGCAAGGACCGATCGGCGATCAATGGCTGTTTCGCAAATCAGCCTAATTCCCAGCCAATACCCAGGGATCGCGGATTGTGAGGACGATTCTCGTTAATCGCCTCCAACCACACCGATCAGTGTCAGGGTGGAGATCGCGGGACTTCTCGGTCGATGTCCCGTGGCCACCCCATTCGCTCTCCTATCGGGAGGACTTCTGTGCGCGTAAACACCTTGAAGCGTGCTGCCATCGCATTCGCCCTGGCGTTGCCCGGGGCAGCGATCGCTGCGGTGGTCGCCGCGCCAGCGGCGTATGCGGACGGCTGCTACACGTGGAACCGCACCCTGGCCCAGGGGCGCTCCGGCGACGACGTCCGACAGCTGCAGATCCGGGTCGCCGGCTGGGCCGGCTACCGGGACATCGTGGAGAACGACGGCCGCTACGGACCGAAGACCGCCGCCGCGGTCAAGCGGTTCCAACAGGCGTACGGGCTGCGCGCCGACGGCATCGCCGGCCCGCAGACCTACGCGAAGCTGTACCAGCTCCAGGACAACGACTGCACACCCGCGCACTTCAGCTACAACGAACTCGACAACGGGTGCGGCGGAAGTGGGTGGAGCGGCGGTCCGCTGTCGGCGGCCCAGACCAAGCAGAACGCGCTGCGCACCATGTGGAAGCTGGAGGCGCTGCGCAAGAGCCTCGGCGACAAGCCGCTCAACGTGTCCAGCGGATACCGCAGCCGCGCCTGCAACAACCAGGTCGGCGGCGCGTCGGACAGCCAGCACCTGTACGGCAACGCGGCCGACGTCACCTCACGGACGTCGTCGCTGTGCCAGGTCGCCCGCGGCGCCCGTAACAACGGCTTCAGCGGGATCTACGGGCCGGGTTACCCGGACCACGACGACCACGTGCACGTCGACTCGCGTCGGGAGAACAACAGGGACAACAGCTCGAACACGACGAACTGGTCCGCGCCGGACTGCGGGATCTGAGCCGGCGACGACCGACTCATCTGTTGGGCGCGACGTCGGCCCGACGCGGAGGGGATCTCCGCGTCGGGCCGACGTGGTGTCGCCCCGGGTCGGGTGGGCGGAGGGGTGCGCTCAGCTCGCCCGGGGCCAGCGCGGCGCGGTGACGGGGGGAGTCACCGGCCGGCCAGCAGCGGTGGGCCGTACGCCCGGTGGGACGACCCGCGCGGCCTGCTGCCGCGCCGGCAACCCACCGGTACGCCCGGCCGGCGCCTGGTAGCCGGTCGTTGCCGGCCGGCTACCGGCGGGACGTGCGGGAGACGGCCCGGTCGCCGTGAACGGGAACGGTACGTGCACGAACGGATTGCCGTGCCGGATCAACGCCTCGATCTGGCGCTCGTTGAGCCCGTGTGTCTCCAACACCCGTCGCCCCCAGCGGTGCAGGCGGCACGGGTAGGAGGCGCCGTCATTGCGGCACAGCGGCCCGGTGGGCCACTCCTCGGCGGTGTGCACGACCACCGCCCGCACCGCCAGCCGGACATCTTCCGGGGTCAGCGATGCCGGCATCGGCACCTCACCCAGTACCTGATCGATGGGATCCGTCGACTGCTCACCAACTCGCACGGCAGGCCTCCCGCAGTTCGGCAGCGGTACGGCGGACCCACCGCACCGACATCCTCGGCCATGGGTACGGCCGGCACCGGACGAAAGTTCAATTCTGGTACGCGGTAAGCAGATCCTCCGGCGACAGCACTCGGATCCCCTCGACGACGGTGCCGCTGCGCGACACGGCAACGGCCGGCACCGCGTCGTCGGCACCGGGCAGCCGGGACCGATGCAGCAGCAGCCGACCCAGGTCATGCGCGTCGAAGGGCCGGCTCTCCTGCCATTTGATCGAACCGACGAAGCTGATGCGCTGAGCGACGGGCCCCCGGTCAGCGCCAACCAGGTCGATCTCCGGGTCGTTGGTCCGGGTCCAGTAGCTGCCGATCACCGCTGCCTCCTCCGGCAGGTGGTCGCCGCTCAGCCGGCGCAGCGCCTCTCGGACGACAGGTTCAATGGCCCGTCCCCGCCAGGACGCCCACGACCGGACGATCCGGTCCAGGGTCAGGTCACCTCGCCCGCGCTCGATCTCGGACAGGTGAGATCCCAGGAATGACAGCCAGAAGCGCAGGTACGGGTCGGCCACCGCATAGCGGGTTTCCCGCGACGGCTTGGTCGACAGCGGAACGGCGACCTCCACGGCCCGCTTCTGGGCCAGCAGGCGCAGGGCGCGGTTCAGGGACGCCTGTGGAAGATCCCCCGCAGCGCGGGAGATCAGCGAGAAGGTCCGCTCACCGCTGCCGATGGCCCGCAGCACCAGCCCTGCCTGGGACTGGGGCGGAAACTCCGCCGCCAGTGCTCGCTCGCCGCTGACCAGCAGAGCTGAGGTCGGATCCCGTACCGCCTCGCTCAGATAGTCGTGGACGGATGCGCCGTTCGGCCACTCGTCGAGGATCAGCGGCAGACCGCCGGACACCAGGTAGGCGTCGAACGCGTCGGCGGCGGACAGGTCGAGCATGTCGCGGACGTCGGCTGGGCTCAGCGGCGGAATGACCATCTCGGTGGCTCGCTGGTGGAACGGCCGGCCGTAGTCGTTCAGGGCCTCCATCATCGCCAGATCCGAGCCGACGCAGATCAGCAGGACGGGCCGCCGGGACAACTCGCGATCGAAGACCTTCTGCAACGTTCCCTCGAAGCCCGGGTCACTTGCGATGAGGTACGGCATTTCGTCCAGGACGACGACGCTCGGTCGGTCGGACGGCAGCGCGGCGGCGAGCAGGGTCAGAGCGGCGTCCCACGTCTGCGGTTGCTGCTCACGAAGGATCTGTGCCCCCGGCAGCGTCGAGGCGGCCGCCGTTTCCACGAAGAGTGCGAGGTCGGCTGCGACGGTCGGCTGCGCGGAGGCGGTGAAGAAGAGATACGGCACGTCGGCCCGCTCGACGAACTCCTCCACCAGTCGGGACTTGCCTACCCGCCGGCGACCGCGCATGAGAAGGGCCCGCCCAGGCCGACCAGCACGACCACCTCGTTGCACCCGAGAAAGCATTCCGCCGAGGAGGTGGAGTTCACGGTCCCGTCCGACAAAGCCATCCACGATCACTCCTGAGACAACCAACAATGGAACAACCAAAAATGAGTGTAACCTCATCCGTGTTGGTATGCCTGGCCATCTGGCCCAGCGAACGGCTCGTCAGACCAGGCCGGCGTCGTGCACGAGCAGGGCCACCTGGACCCGGTTGTTGAGGTCGAGCCGGGTAAGCAGCCGGGAGACGTACGCCTTCACCGTCGCCACGCTCATGAACAGCTCCCCCGCGATCTCCGCGTTGGTGTGCCCGCGGCCCAGGGCGACCGCCACCTGCCGCTCCCGCTCACTGAGCCCGGTGAGCAACCGCAGCGCCCGCTCCCGCCGCGGGTCGTGGCCGGCCGGGCCGGGGGTGGCGGCGGTCACGTGGGCGATCAGTGTCCGGGTCACCGTCGGGGACAGGGTCGCCTCACCGGCCGCCACCCGGCGCACGGCGTGCACGATCTCCGCCGGCGGGGTGTCCTTGAGCAGGAAACCGGCCGCCCCGGCGCGCAACGCCCGCAGCACCTGCTCGTCGGCGTCGAAGGTGGTCAGCACCAGCACCTCCGGCGGGTGCGGCTGGGCACGCAGGGCCTCGGTGGCGGTCAGCCCGTCCACCCGGGGCATCCGGATGTCCATCAGCACCACGTCCGGGGCGTACGCGGCGACGGCGGCGGGGACCTCACCGCCATCAGCGGCCTCGCCGACCACGGTCAGGTCCGGCAGACCGCCGAGGATCATCGAGAGCCCGGCCCGGACCAGCGCGTCGTCGTCCACGATCAGCACGCGCACCGGCGACACTGCCGACTGCGGCACCGCCCCACCGGAAGGGCCGACCACGCCGGAGGCGTTGGCGGCGCCGGAGGCGTTGGCGGCGCCGGAAGGGCCCGCCGCGCCGGAAGGGCCGGTCACGCCGGCCACGGCAGCCAGGCGGCCAGCCGGAAGTCGCCTGCGTCGTCGCGACCGTAGGCGAGCCGGCCACCGGCGAGGGTGACCCGTTCGCTGATGCCGACCAGGCCGGTGCCGGCGCCGGGCAGAGTGTCGCCGGCCGGTGCGCCGACCGGCCAGCGGTTGCCGATCGCCACGGTCAGGCCACTGCCCGGGCCTCCCGCGACGTCCACGGTGACCGCCGCGCCGGCCGCGTGCTTGCGGGCGTTGGTCAGCCCCTCCTGCACGATCCGGTATGCGGCCCGGCCCAGCGCCGCCGGCACCTCCCCCGGGCTGGCGACGCTGTCGCTGACGTTGACGCGCACCCCGGCTGCCCGCGATTCGGCGATCAGGGCCGGCAGGTCGGCGAGTGTGGGTTGCGGCGGCTCCGGGGAGTCGCCGTCGTCGCTCTCGGCCCGGAGCACCCCGATGACCTCCCGCAGGTCCTGAAGGGCGGCGTGGGCGCTGCCCCGGATCACCCCGGCGGCCCGGGCCACCTCGTCCGCGGGAGCGTCCGGGCGGAACTCCAGCGCCCCGGCGTGCAGGCTGAGCAGCGAGATCCGGTGGGCCAGCACGTCGTGCATCTCCCGGGCGATCCGGGTGCGTTCGAGGTGGCGGGCCTGGGCGACCCGGAGCTGCTGCTCGGCTTCGGCCCGCTCGGCCCGATCCCGCAGCGACACGATCAACTGCCGTCGGGCCCGGACGAACATCCCCCAGGCCAGCACGGTGAGAGTGATCACCACACCCCAGGCGACGGTGGCCCAGTAGGGCATGACCGGATCCGGACGAGTCCAGCTGTAGACCAGGTTGGTGATGAGACCGACGCCGGTCACCGCCACCGAGACTGCGGTGCGCCGGTGCACCACCACGGTGAAGTAGAAGATCAACAGCGGGATGGAGGCGGCCATCGAGAACAGGTTCAACGGCAGGGTCGCCACCATCAACCCGAGCGGCCACCGCCTCCGCAGCCAGAGCAGCCCGCAGCAGACCAGCCCGATCAGCGCGTCCACGCCGACCATCCAGTCGTGCGGCAGCGCGACCGCCGTCTCCGGGTTGGGCGACAGGGCGTCCGCCGTGGCGTACAGCACCCAGAGCAGGCTGATCAGGAAGGCCAGGGTGTCGACCGCCCAGTCCCGGGTGGTCCGCCGGGGCCGGCGGGTCGCCGTCTCCGGGCTGGTCGCGCCGGCCAGCGCCCCGGGCAGCAGCCAGGGGTGTTCCGGCACGGCGAGGCTGGTCACGGCACCATGCTAGGCAGGCGAAGGGCGCCACGACCAGCTACCAAAGTCGAGACCCGCCGGTCGACCAAGGTCGGTACGGCATCGACCGGCGGCCGCAGCGGATGGCCGGGCGGCGCGGGCAGGCTCGACCACATGATCACCGTGGAGAACCTCACCAAGCGATACGGGCCACACCCGGCGGTGGACGACGTCTCGTTCCACTGCGAGCCGGGGACCGTCACCGGCTTCCTCGGCCCCAACGGCGCCGGCAAGTCGACCACCATGCGCATGATCTGCGGGCTAACCGCGCCGACCGCCGGCCGCGCCACCGTCTCCGGGCGCCCCTACCGGGAGCTGCCCAACCCGGGGCGGGAGGTCGGGGTGCTGCTGGACGCCTCCGCTCAGCACGCCGGGCGGACCGGCCGCGAGGCGTTGACGCTGTCCGCGTACACCATGGGTTTGGACCGGCGCGAGGTCACCGCGAAGCTCGACCTGGTCGGGTTGAACGCGGTGGCCGCGAAGCGCCGGGTCCGGGCGTACTCGTTGGGCATGCGCCAGCGCCTGGGCCTGGCGCATGCGCTGCTCGGTGACCCCCGGGTGCTGATCCTCGACGAGCCGGCGAACGGCCTGGACCCGGAGGGGATCTTCTGGATGCGCGGCCTGCTGCGCGACTTCGCCGACCGGGGCGGCACGGTGCTGCTCTCCTCCCACCTGCTGCGCGAGGTGGAGGCGGTCGCGGACCGGCTGGTGGTGATCGGGGGTGGCCGGATCGTGGCCCAGGGCAACAAGAACGAACTGCTGGCCGGCGGCGGCACTGTGGTCCGGGCCCGCGACGGCGCGGCGTTGCGCCAGGCGCTGGAGGTGGCCGGGCTGAGCGCCGCCGACAGCTCGGAAGGACTGCTCGTGCAGGCCGACGCCGAGGTGGTCGGCCAGGCCGCCGCCGATGCCGGCGTCGCACTGGCCGAGCTGCGCCCCGCCAGCGGCGGTGGCCTCGAACAACTCTTCCTCACCCTGACCGCCGGCGAATCCACCAAGGAGGCCGTCCGATGACCACCACCGCGCCCGCCGCGAGCGCCGTCGCGCCCCAGCAGCACACTCCGGTACGCCGACCGTCGCTGCTCCGGCTCACCGTCGTGGAGCTGCGCAAACTCGTCGACACCCGGGCCGGCCGCTGGCTGCTGATCACCATCGGCCTGATCGCCGCCGTGGTCGTCACCCTCCAGTTGATCTACGCGGACGACGCCGACCAGACGTTCTCCAACTTCTTCGTCCCCTCGCTGCTGCCGGTGGGGGTGCTGTTGCCCGTGCTCGGCATCCTCTCGATCACGAGCGAGTGGTCGCAACGGACCGCCCTCACCACGTACGCCCTGGTGCCCCGCCGGGAGCGGGTGGTGACCGCCAAGCTCGTCGCGGTCATGGTGGCGGCACTCGCTTCGGTGCTGGCCAGCCTCACCCTCGCCGCCGTCGGGACGCTGGTGGCCTCCGCCATCGGCGGCGCCGGCACCTGGCAGCTCGACGGATCGCTGATCGTGAACGCGGTGATCCTCCAGGTCACCAGCGTGCTGATGGGCGCCGCCTTCGGTCTGCTGCTGCTCAACCCGCCGGTGGCCATCGTCGGCTACTTCCTGCTGCCCACCATCTGGGGAGTGCTGGGCGAGATGGTCCGGCCCCTGCGCGGCCCCTCCGAATGGCTGGACACCAGCAAGACGATGGAACCGCTGTTCAGCAGTGACGCCCTCACCGGGGAGCAGTGGGGACGGATCGTGGTGTCCCTGCTGGTCTGGCTGGTCCTGCCGCTGGCCGCCGGACTGTTCCGGACGCTCCGCCGCGAGGTGTCCTGACCATGGACATGGCCGGCTACCGACCACGCACCGTGGTCAGCGGCGGCCCGGTGGAGCTGGCGGTCATGTGGGGCGGCTTTCCGCTGCTCGGCGCGGGCGTGGGATGGCTCCTCGCGGCCACGACGGGTTGGCTCGCCCGGCTGCCCTGGGTGCCGTTCGGCGATCTGATCGAGTGGCTGGACCGGCTGCCCGAGCCGCAGGCCACCGCCGGCACGATCGCGGTGGGCGTCCTGGGCGGTCTGGTCATCGCCGGGATCGGCACCGCCGAGCGGCTGATCGTCACCGTCGACCCGGCGCAGGTCCGGCTGCGCCGCTCCGACCAGGACCGGACCGTCGCACGGGCCGACGCCCGGTTGGTCTTCCTCACCGACGGGCATTTGGTGCTGCTCGACGCCGACGGCGCGGAACTCGTCCGGGAGCCGACGGACCTGCCGGCCAGCCAACTGGCTGCGGCCTTCCGGACGCACGGCTGGGGTTGGGCGGACGACGACCCGCACCGGTCGGCGTACCGGCTGTGGGTGCCCGACCTGCCCGGCCTGCCCGCCGGCGCGGACGCACTGCTGCGCGCGCGCGTTCGGGCGATCGAGCGGGACCGCCGCGACGACGCCCGGGAGCTGCGCCGGGAGCTGGGTCTGATCGGTGTGGTGCTGCGCGACGACAGCAAGCGGCAGTACTGGCGGCTGACCGCGCGAGCTGTCGCCCCGGGGCCGGAGCAGTCGACTTCGGCCGAGCGGGAGCCGGACGGGCGGTAGCGTCTGTCCCAGCAGACCCTGGGAGCCGCGCGATGACCGAACAGCAGCCGTACCGGGTGGTGTCCCGACACCCCGGCTTCGAGCTGCGTCGGTACCCGGCCCACCTGGTGGCCGAGATGCAGATCCAGGCGTCGTTCACCAGGGCGCCGATCGAGGCGTTCCGGCCGCTGGCCGCGTACCTCGGGGGCGCCAACCGGGCTCGGCACCCGATCGGGTCGAACACGCCGGCGACGTCCGCGTCCGACGGCTCGGAGAAGATCGCCATGACGGTGCCGATGGTGCAGGTGGAGGGTGAGTGGCCGGGCGCGTACCTGCTCCAGTTCGTCATACCGGCCACCTTCACCGCCGCCACAGTGCCCGAGCCGGTGGACGCCCGGGTGCGGATCCGCGAGATTCCGGCGCAACTGGCTGCGGCCATGCGCTTCTCCGGCCGGTGGACGGAGCAGGCGTTCAGCCAGCGGGCAACCATGCTCGGCCGGTCGGTCACCGCCGCCGGGCTGCAACCCACCGGCGCGATCCGGTACGCACGCTTCGACCCGCCGTGGAAACCGTGGTTCCTGCGCCGCAACGAGGTCGTGCTGCCAGTCGTCGAGTGAGCTACCGGCGGTCGATGACCGCCGGCCGGGCCAGCAGCAGGGCCATCGCGAGCCCGGAGAGCAGCCCGCACAGCGAGACCAGCAGGTCGGAGTCGGCCGCGTTGATCGGGCTGTTGCCGGCCAGCTCGGTGAACGTCGCCCCGATCGGCAGCAGGATCATCATGGAGATCGCGGTGGCCAGCAGGAATGCCACCGGACCCAGCAACGCGGCGAGGGCGGCCAGCGCGTGGTGCCGCCAGATCGGCCGACCGCCCGGCCAGTCCCAGGCCAGCAGGGTGACGCCGGTGAGCAGCACCGCACCGAGGGCCGTCTCCGGCAGGAGTCGCGTGCCGGGCCCGACGGCCCGGACCAGCCCGACGCCGACCAACGCCGCCACGGCGAGGCCGGCAGCCAGCCCGACGCGGGCCCGGCTACGAGCCGGGGCCGCCGCCAACGCTGCACCGACGGCCAGAACGACCAGCAGCGCCGCCGTGGCCAGGGCGCCCTGGTTCAGCTCCGGCTCCCGGTCGGTCGGTGACTCGATGCCAGCCGCCACGAGCGTCAACACCCCAGCCACACAGGCCGCGCCGGTCAGCGTCCTCCGCTCGGCGGCTGACGGCGCCTCACCGCCCTGGGCTGACGGCGCGCCGCGCTCCCGCCACCACACCGTCGCCGCGAGCGCACCGAGCACGGCGCAACCGCCGACGGCGAGCAGCACCGTCGCCCGGACACCGATCGGGTCGACCCGGTCGATCGCCACGTCGGCGGCGACCCAGCAACCGCCGAGCAGCACCGCCCACCGACTCCACCGCAGGTGCCCCCGACCGACCAGCACCAGTCCGACGGCCACCGCCATGATCGCCATGAACCGCAGGTCGCGGGCCCAGTAGGCGTTGTTGCCCGGCAGCCTCTCCGACCACGGGCCGATCGGCTCGGTCAGCGGTTGCAGCACTGTCACGCCGTACGCCCAGAGCACCACGGCGGCGGCGGAGAGCAGCAGGCCGACCGAACGCGCGAATCGCATCCGTGGACGGTAGCGGCCCGGCCGCTTCCTCGGGGGGCGGGGACGCGGTCATCCGGCGACCCCGACCGAGGACCGCGCGGGGCGGTGTCGCAGCGACCGCCACGTCGGCAGCACGCTCGCCAGCACCGCGAGCAGCAGGCACAGCCCCACCACCCCGGCGACCACCGACCATGGCACCACCAGGTCGACGGGGGCACCGACCTGCTCGGCGAGGCCGGCGCGGATGCTGAGCAGACCGACGAAGGCGACAGCCCCACCGAGCAGCGCACCGATCAGCACCACCAGTGCGGATTCGGCAGTGACCAGCCAGACGACCTGTCGCCGGGTCGCACCGGCCATCCGGATCAGCCGTAGGTCCGCGGCCCGGCCGGCGGCGGCCAGCAGCAGCGTGTTCGCCACCGCGATGGCCCCGTAGCCGGCCGACACACCGATCAGCAGCAGCGTGAAGAGCCAGACGAGTCGGTCCTCGGCGGCGTCCGCCTCGGCCGCCCAGGTGGCGACGTCGACGATCCGCGCGCCGACCGGAGGAGCGATCCGGTCCCGGACGTACACAGTGGACGTCAACGCCGACGGGTCGTGCGTACGCACCACCGCCCTGGGCACGAGCAGGTCCCCGGGGAGCGAGGCGTCGGTGACCACGGCGACGACGCGCAACGACACCAGCGTCCCGTCGGCGAAGACCACCGCGTACGGCTCGGACGGCCGCAGGTTCGCCGAGGCGGTCACCACCACGGTGTCGTCACCGCGCAGGTCGTCGAGTGAGCCGGCGACGACGGTGAGCGCACGGTTCGCGGCGGCGAAGCCGGCCGGGTCCACACCCAGCGCGGTCAGCGGCCGGTCCGCCGGCGCTGTTCCGGGATCGGTGCGGAAGACGGTGGTCGGCAGGAGGGCGGTGCCACCGGTGGCGGCGACGGCCTGGTCCGCCAGCCCGGGTGCCCGGTCGGGCAGCACGATCCAGCCGGCGTTCACGTTGTCCGCCCGTCCTGCCGCGTAGGCGGCGGTGGTGGTCCGCACCATCCCGGACACCAGCACCGCGAAGGCGACGGTGAGCAGCACCGGGGCGGCAGTGGACGCGGTCCGCCGCGTCGCGGTCAACGCCCCGCCCCGGACCAGCATCCCGATCGCGCCACCACGTCGCCGCACCGGAGACCGCAGCAGTCGCACCACCGGCCCGACCACCGCCGGGGAGAGCACTGTTGCGCCGGCCACCAGCGCCATCACCGCGTACAGGGCGTACTGCCCAGCGACGCGGGCCTCGTCGGCTGTCGCCGTCCCGACGCTGAGGGCGACGCCCACCGCGACGAGCAGCGCGCCGGTGGCGACGCGCAGCCGCCCGATCGGTCGCTGCTCCACCGCCGCCTCGCGCAACGCCTCCAACGGTCGAACCCGCGCCGCCCGCCGGGACGCCGACCAGACGGCCAGCAGCGAGATCACCGGACCGGCGACGAGCGAGAGGGCCACCGGCCAGGGCTCGTACCCGACCCGGAAGGTCGGTGGTTCGAAGCCGGCGTCGACGAGAAGCCAACCGAGCAGCGGCGCGAGCCCTCCGCCGACCAGCAGGCCGACGATCCCACCCGAGGCGCCGACGACGAGCGCCTCGCCGTACACCATGCGGCGGACCTGTCGCCCGGTAGCGCCGACGGCGCGCAGCAGGCCCAGCTCACGGCGGCGTTGCGCGATGGTGAACGCGAAGGTGGAGGCGACCACGAACACCGTGACGAAGCCGGCGAGGACCGCCGTGGCGGTGAGCACCTGCATGCCGATCCAGCGGGTGCGGGCGTCGTTGCGCGGCTCCAGCGCGCCACGCGCGTCTCCGGTGAGCACCCGTCCGTCGGTGCCGACGATCCCGCGAGCCGCCGTGGCGACCCGCTCGGGGTCGGCGTCCGCCGTGAGCACCAGCCCGATGGCCCGGACGCCGGGCGCGAGCGTCGCGGCGACCTCGTCCGCGACATGGACGCCGAGCCCGTCGACCAGACCGGTGACGGTGTACGACTCCGCACCCACAGCCGTCAGCAGGGTGACCGGTGCGCCGGTGCGCAGCCCGAGCGCGCGGTCGACGACCACCTCGCCGGGCCGGCGCGGCGGCTCGCCGTTCGTGAGGCGCAGTTCACCGAGCTGGGCACTGGACCAACCGTGCCCCTCGTGGGTGTCGCTGCCCGCGGGTCGACCGTCGATGAGCGGCTGGGCGTAGAAGGTCCGGTCCGGCACCGCCGCCGCGACACCGGGCAGGGCGGCCAGCCGGCCGACGAGTCCCGCCGTCGCGGTGGCGGACCAGGGTCGGGTCGGCACGAACGAGTCGGCCGACGCGCCCGCTTCGGGGCTCTGCACCACGACCGCCGCCCGCGCGAGCCGGTCCGGCACCTGTGGGCGCCCGGAGGCGAGGAGCAGGGTGGCCGCCGCGACCAGCGTGACCCCGATGGCCACGGCCACGAACGCGCTGACCGACCGCCGGATGCTCACCACGACGGCCCCGCGGCCGTCTCCGCAGGAGCCGTCTCCCGTTCGGCGATCCGGGCGGCGACCACCGCCGCGGTGATCCCGCCCTCCAGCTCGTCGACGACGCGGCCGTCGGCGAGCAGCAGGACCCGATCGGCGTACGCGGCGGCGGCAGGATCGTGGGTCACCATCACGACGGTCTGCCCGTGGTCGTCGACGAGCCCACGGAGCAGTCGGAGCACCTGTCGGGACGCCGCGCTGTCCAGCGCCCCGGTCGGCTCGTCGGCGAAGACCACAGCCGGGCGGGTGATCAACGCGCGGGCCACGGCGACGCGCTGCTGCTCGCCGCCGGACAGCTCACTCGGCCGGTGCCCGGCCCGGTCGGCCAACCCGACAGCGTCGAGCGCGGCGACGACGTCCCGAGCCGGCGGGCGGCGGCCGGCCAGGCGCAACGGCAACTCGACGTTCTGCGCGGCGGTCAGCGTGGACACCAGGTTGAACGCCTGGAACACGAACCCGATCCGGTCACGCCGCAGCCGGGTCAGCTCGTCCTCGCCGAGGTCGTCGAGACGGGTGCCGTCGATCGTGACGGTCCCCTCGGTCGGGCTGTCCAGCCCCGCCGCGCAGTGCAGCAGGGTGGACTTCCCCGAGCCCGAGGGGCCCATCACCGCCGTGAAGGTGCCGCTCGCGAAGCTGGTCGTCACACCGTCGAGCGCCGTCACCCGCCGGGTCCCGGTGCCGTACACCGCGCGCAGCCCCGTCAGGGTCACCGTGTCTGTGGTCATGACCGCCACGGTGCCCGGTGCGCGGGGTGGCGCGCGTCGTGCCGGCGCGGGCACTTTCCAGCCCTCCCCCGGGTGGAGGCGAGGGCCCGGAACCGCCGGTACGTAGTCCTGCGGGATGACCGCCCGTGGGTGGACGCGGCCGACCCGGCTGGCCGCTACCGTCTGGCAGGTGACCGCTCCCCTGCTGACCCGGCGGCTGCGACCGGTGGACCTGTACATCGTGGACGCCGTGCTGGCCGTGGCGGTCGGTGGGCTGCTCTGCCCGTACGCGGCGCTGGAGTCGCCGCTGCACGGTGGCGTACGCGAGCCGCTCTGGGTGTCCGTGCTCGTCGGGATGGTCCTCGGGCTGCCGTTGGCCGTCCGGCGACGGTGGCCGATCCCCGTCGCCGTCGTGATCAGCGGCAGCACCGCCGCGACCCTGGTCACCGGCGTGATCCCCAACTTCGCCGCTGCCGCGCCGGCGGTCGCCATCGGTCTGTCCTTCTACACGGTGGCCGTGTCGACGACCACGCGCCGCTCGCTGCTCAGCGCCGCCGGTTGTCTCGCCCTGGTGAGCGTCGCGCTGGTGCTGACCGCCGGCGATCTGTGGTCACGCACCGGTGCCGTCGTCTACGCCACCGTCATGATCGCGCCCGCCTGGGTGATCGGCTGGCTGCTCCGGGAGCGACGCGCCCTCGCCAGCCGGCAGAGTGACCAACTGGTCCGTCAGGCCGCCACCGAGGAGCGACTGCGGGTGGCCCGTGAGCTGCACGACGTGGTGGCGCACACGCTGAGCCTCATCGTGGTGAAGGCGGCCGTCGCCAACCACGTCGCCGAGGCCGACCCACGGGAGGCGGGGGCCGCCCTGCGGGTGATCGAGGAGACCGGCCGCACCGCGCTCACCGACGTCCGTCGGGTGCTCGGCGTCCTGCGGGAGGGTGCCCCGTACGCCCCGACGCCCGGGCTCGACGAGTTGCCCGTGCTCGCCAAGCAGGCGGCGATCGGCGGTGTCGACGTCCGGCTCGACGTCCGGCGGGACGAACCGGCCGGCGCGGTCCCGGAGTCGGTGGGCCTCGCTGTGTACCGGATCGTGCAGGAGGCGGTGACCAACGTGGTGAAGCATGCGGCGCCGGCCGCCTGCCGGGCTACGGTGACCGTCACCCCCGACGAGGTGCGGGTGGAGGTGACCGACGACGGTCGGCGTCCGGTGCTGATCGGCGGGGAGGGGCACGGGTTGATCGGCATGCGGGAACGGGTCGCGTTGCACGGTGGGGAGTTCCAGGCCGGGCCACGCTCCGATGGCGGCTTCGCGGTGACGGCCAGCCTGCCCTACCGGGTGGCCACATGATCCGGGTGCTGATCGCCGACGACCAGGCGCTGCTGCGCGGCAGCTTCCGGCTGCTGGTGGATCTCGCCGGAGACTGCACGACTGTCGGCGAGGCGGGCACCGGTGTGGAAGCCGTCGCGTTGACCGAACGGTACCGTCCGGACGTGGTGCTGATGGACATCCGGATGCCGGAGATGGACGGCATCGAGGCGACCCGGCGGATCTGCGCCGACCCGGCGACGGCCGGCACCCGGGTCATCATCCTGACCACGTTCGACCTGGACGAGTACGTCTACGGGGCGTTGCGCGCCGGCGCCAGCGGCTTCCTTCTCAAGGACACCCCACCGGCGGACCTGCTGACCGGGATCCGGGTGGTCGCCGCCGGTGAGGGGCTGCTCGCGCCGACGGTGACCCGCCGGCTGATCGACGAGTTCGCCCGGCAGCCGGAGCCGACCCGGCCGCTGCCCCGGCAGCTCGACGGGGTGACCGAGCGGGAACGGGAGGTGCTCGCGCTGATCGCCCGGGGCCTGTCCAACGCGGAGCTGGCCACGCACCTCAACCTCAGCCAGGCCACCGTCAAGACGCACGTCGGGCGGCTGCTGACCAAGCTGGCCGTACGCGACCGGGCGCAACTGGTCATCGTCGCGTACGAAACGGGACTGGTGGGGCCGGGCGGCCTACGCTGAGCCGGTCGGCCGCGAACCCAGGAGGAGCCATGACCCGGTACGTCGCCCTGCTGCGCGGGGTCAACGTCGGCACCACCCGGCTGGCGATGGCCGACCTGCGTCGGATCGTCGCCGACCTTGGGCACGAGGACGTCAAGACGTACCTGCAGAGCGGCAACGTGGCTTTCGGCAGCACCGTGCGCGACGCGGAGAAGCTGGCCGCCGGGATCGAGCGGGCCCTCGCCGACGAGCTGGCGTTGACGGTGCCGGTGCTGGTGCGCAGTGGCCGGGAGCTGGCGGCGGTGGCCGGCGGCAACCCGTACGCCGACCGGGAGGACGACCCGACGAGGCTGCTGGTGGCCTTCCTCGCCACCCCGCCGAAGAAGTCCACTGTGGACGCGCTGACCGTGCCCGGTGGGGAGAACGTGTCGTTCACGGTGACCGGCCGGGAGGTCTTCCTGCACTTCGTCGACGGCGGTTACGGGCGGTCGAAGTTCACCAACGCGTACCTGGAGAAGAAGCTCGGCGTGGTGTCGACCAGCCGCAACTGGAAGTCGGTGCGTGCCCTGGCGGAGATGACCGCCGCCTGACCAGGGTGGGGGCCGCGGCTCGGCGACCCCCACCGACGCTGCTCAGAAGTGGTACGCGGTCTCGTACTCGGGCACCAGCACCCGGCTGCGCGGCGAGATCCGGCGGACTGCCGCGATCATGTCGTTCAACCGGGTGCGGTCGGTCGGGGCGACCGGCGGCGGGTTCTGAAGCGCCGTCTCGAAGTTGTCGAAATGCACCGGCACCACGACCTTCGGATAGTCGAGGCCGGCCAGCAGACGCGGCAGGTAGTCGCCGGTGGTGGTGGCGTTCTGCAGGGCCACCATCGCCACGTCGGGCGACAGGCCGGTGAGGTTCCGCTCGGCGACGTCGCTGGCCCCGGTGAAGTACACCGACGGCCCGCCGTCGACCCGCAACAGGTAGCCCAGCGTGTCGCCCTCCGGCAGGTCCGCGATGGTCGCCGGCTGCGCGGGCTGGCTCACCCGCACCCCCGGAAAGGCCAGGGAGTACGACGGGTTGCGGCTGTGCAGCGAGCCGACGACCTCGACGGTGTGGTCCCCGAAGTCCAGCACCTCTCCACCCTTGACCGGGCTGAGCTGCGTCGACGGCACCCCGTAGGCCAACCCCAGGTGGTACGCGGTCAGCGTGCCGAACACCCGCGCGCCGGTGCGCTTGGCGATGTGGGGCACGTCCATGAAGTGGTCCCAGTGGGTGTGCGTGACCAGCACCGTCGTGGCCTTCTCGACGCGCGGGTCGATCACGTCGGCGCGCACTGTCAACGGGGTGTCGGTCCTGAACGCGCCGGTGAACAGCCCGGTGTCGATCCGGCTGAGGAACGGGTCGACGAGAACGGTACGGTCGGCGATGTCGACGCGCCAGCCGGCCGTACCCCACCAGCGGAAGCTGACCGCGCCCTTGCGCCGGGCGGTCGGGGTGGGTGCGGCGGCCGGCGTCGCGGCGTGGGCCGGGGTGGCGGCGCCGGCGGCGAGCCCGCCGGTGGTCACCAGGGCGGTGGTGGCGGCGGTGTCGCGCAGGAAACGTCGGCGGTCGAGACTGGGCATGCGGTTCCACTCCCCGTGGTCGGGCGGTTGGTCGACCACGAGCCAACCAGCGCCACCGGGCTCCGGTCCAAGATCGAAGACGACCGGCTCCGATACGCCAGCGGATATCGGGCCAGCTCAGGTGCGGCACGCCGAGGCTGCGGCGGGTGCGAAATCAGTCGCCGCGCAGCGCCTCGACGGCCGTCCGGGCGGCCTCCCCCATCGCCAGGTCCACGTCGATCCGCCGCGAGGCCAACCGGTCGGCACGGGCGAAGACGGCGATCGCGTACCGGCCGCCGTCGGGATATTCGGCAACCCCTGCCTCCAGGTGCAGACCGGGCAGAGTGCCGGTCTTTCCGGAGACCCGGACGCCCGGCGGGAACCCGGCGGCCAGCCGGGTCCAGAAGATCTGCCGGGCCATCCAGGTGCGGACCATCGCGCAGGCGGCAGGCGGCCCGGCCTCGTCCCGCCAGATCAGCGTGAGCAACCGGGTGATCTCCCGGGCGGTGCTGGAGGTGGTGTGCTCAGGGTCGAAGACCCGCATCGCCCGGACCCGTTCCTCCGGCAACGTGGGGAAGATCCGGGCGAACTCCGCCTCGGTGCGTGCGCCCACGTCGGCGAGCATCAACTCGACCAGGTCCCGAGGGCCGCCGAGGACGCGGGTACGGCTCAGCCCCAGCTCGGCGGCGAGCATCGGCAGCAGGTCCGGGCCGACCCGGCGCAGCAGCAGGTCGGCGGCGGTGTTGTCGGTGACCGACATGGCGAAGTACGCGAGGTCGCGCAGCGACACCTCGGCGTCGTCGGTGCAGCCGGCCAGACCCCACCCACCGAGCCGGTCGTCGGCGGTGACCAGGACCCGTTCGGTGGGGTCCAGTTGACCGGCCTCGACCTGCCGGGCGAACTCCAGCACCAGCAGGACCTTGAAGATCGAGGCGATCACCACCTGGTCGTCGGCCCGCACCCCGATCTCCGGAACGCCGTCGGCGGTGCCGCCGGGGGTCGGGTCGGTGGCGTCCACGTCCACCACGTGCAGGCTGGCCGTCACCCCCACGGCGGCGAAGATGGCCTCGATACGCGCGCTGACGTCCACGCCAGCACGGTATCCAGCGGCCCCACGCCAGCGCTGGCGTAGGGTCCGGCCGTGGATCTGCTCCGGCACCTGCGGCACTTCGTGGTGGTCGCGCACGAACTGCACTTCGGGCGGGCCGCGGAGCTGCTCGGGATGGCCCAGCCGCCCCTGAGCCAGTCCATTCAGCGGCTGGAACGGGAGCTGACCGTCGAGTTGTTCGACCGGTCCCGCCGCCAGGTACGCCTCACCACCGCCGGCGAGCTGCTGCTCGGCGAGGCGGAGGAACTGCTCGCCGGTGAGGGCCGCCTCCGCAACCTGATGGGGCAGGTTCGGGCCGGTGAGCTGGGCGTACTCCGGGCCGGGGTGCCACCGGAGACGCCCGCGGTGACGCTGCGCGCGCTGCTGGACGGGCTCACCACCCGGGCAGCCGGCCTGGACGTCGAGCTGCACGAGCTGACGACCGCCGAGCAGGTGCGGATGCTCGCCGAGCGGACCCTCGACGTGGGGCTCGTGCACCACCCGGTGGCGGCGGACGGGCTGCGCTTCGGCGCCCCGGTCGACGTACCCCTGGGGGTGTTGCTGCCCCGCACCTCGCCTCTGGCCCGCGACCGGGAGGTGGCACTCGCGTCGCTGGCCGGTCTGGATCTGGTGGCCGCGCCCCGGGCTACCGCTGCCGGCTGGCACGACCACCTGCTGGCGGTGTGCCGACAGCAGGGTTGGCGACCTGCCCGGGTGCGCCCCGCCCGCAACCCGGAGTTCCTCTTCGGCCTGGTGCTGGCCGGCGGCGGTGTGGCCGTGGAACCGGCGACGGTGGCGCGACGGGAACCCCGCGTCGCCTGGCGACCGATCGCCGGCGCGTCGCTGGCCAAGCGGACGTCGGCGGCCTGGCCGGACCGGTCGGCGCACCCGGCGGCGTCGATGTTCGGGCAGCTCGCCGCCGAGGTGCTGGCCGACGCCGAGCCCGCGCCACCCGCGTCGGCCGGAACCTCGCCGCCGGCGGCACGGCCCTGGCCTGTGCTCTTCGACACGACCGGGTGAACCGTCCCGGCGTTGCGCTCGTCACCTCGGTTTGGGCGGTGCACCGACCGCACACCCGGGTATGGATGACAGGCAACGAAGATGACGCGAAGGAGCCGCAGTGGCCATCACCATTCCCGACATCAGCCTGAACGACGGCACCACCATTCCGCAGCTCGGCTTCGGGGTGTTCCAGATCGAGCCGAAGGACACCGTCGCGGCGGTGACCACGGCCCTTGAGACGGGCTACCGGCACATCGACACCGCCGAGATGTACGGCAACGAGGCCGAGGTCGGCGAGGCGGTCCGGATGTCCGGCCTCGACCGGGGTTCGGTGTACGTGACAAGCAAGCTGAACAACGGCTTCCACCGCCCCGACGACGCCCGCAGGGCGTTCGACTCGACGCTCGCGGCGCTGAAGATGGACTACATCGACCTGTTCCTGATCCACTGGCCGTTGCCGACCCTGTACGACGGCGACTACGTCTCGACCTGGAAGGTGCTGGAGGAGTTCCAGCGCGACGGCCGCGCCCGCTCGATCGGCGTGTCGAACTTCCAGGTGGCGCACCTGGAGCGGCTGGCCGCCGAGGCGGACGTCGTGCCGGCGGTCAACCAGATCGAGGCGCACCCGTACTTCACCAACGACGAGGTCCGCGCCTACGGCCGCGAGCACAACATCCTCACCGAGGCGTGGTCGCCCATCGCGCAGGGCAAGGTGCTGGACGACCCGACGGTGGTCGACATCGCCGGGCAGCTCGACCGGACCCCGGCGCAGGTGGTGCTCCGCTGGCACGTGCAGCGTGGCGACATCATCTTCCCGAAGTCGACCACGCCGAAGCGGATCGAGGAGAACACCCGGATCTTCGACTTCGAGCTGGACGACACGGCGATGGAGCGGATCACCGCGTTGGACAAGGGCGAGGCCGGGCGGCAGGGCGCCAACCCGGACACCTTCGCCTACGTCCCCCGCTGACCTGAGGCCGCCGCTCGGCGGGCGGGTCTCCTGAATGCGTGATGCCTCAGAGTCATCTTGATGACCCTGAGGCATCACGCTGTTCCCGGCGGCTCAATCACGCTGTTCCCGGCGGCTCAATCACGCTGTTCCCGGCGCTCAGGAGCCGACGCGCTCGGCGATCCGGCGGAACACCGCGTGGGTCGGCGATCCTGGCTCGGGGACGTAGACGATCATCCGCTGGTCGGTCTCCGGCACCAGCAGGACGCGGCACTCGAATTCCAAGGGCCCCAGCTCGGGGTGCGGCACCCGCTTGACGATCGGTCGGCGTTCCTCGACGTCGTGCTCGGCCCAGAGCCGGGCGAACCGGGGTGAGGTGCCGAGCAGCTCGGTGACCAGCTCGCGGATCGCCGGGTCGGCCGGGTAGCGCCCGTAGGCGGCCCGCAGGTCCGCGACCGTGCTACGCACGAATCGGATCACCTCGGCATCGGTCCAGTGGGCGCTGGTCGCCGGCTGCCGGAACGTCCAGCGGATCATGTTGCGGTCCGCGTCGGGCACGGCCGCGAGATCTCCCACGAAGTACGTGGCCAGGCGGTTCCAGGCCAGCACGTGGTACGCGGCGTCGACGAGGTACGCCGGGGTCTCGGTCATGGCGTCGAGCAGGTGCCGCAACCCGGAGGGCACCTCCCGGCTCGGCCCGCCGGCCGGCAGCGGATTCTCCCCAGCGATCCGGAACAGGTACTCGCGCTCGTCCCGGCTCAGCAGCAGCGCCCGGGCCATCGACGCGAGCACCTGCCGGGACGGGTGCGGCCCTCGGCCCTGCTCCAGCCGGATGTAGTAGTCGATCGACATCCCGGCGAGCTGGGCGACCTCCTGCCGGCGCAGCCCGGGCGTACGTCGGCGTTCGCCCTCGGGGAGCCCGACCTCGGCGGGGCGCAGCCGGGCGCGGCGGGTACGCAGGAACGCCGCCAGTTCGTCACGCCGCAGCCCGCTGCCCGTCATGCCTCCAGCATGCCCCGGTCCGGCCCGGCGAAGGTGGTACCGCTGGTCCCAGCCTCGGGCCGCCTCTCCCCGGACGCCGCCGGCGGGGACAGGCTCGACGGCATGACGAACAGGATCGCCCTGATCACCGGGGCCAACAAGGGGATCGGCTTCGCCACCGCCCGCCAGCTCGGCGCCCTCGGGATGACCGTGCTGGTCGGTGCCCGCGACGCCGAGCGCGGCCGGGCAGCCGAGCGGGAGCTGCGCGACGGCGGCACGGACGCCCGGTTCGTGCCGATCGACGTGACCGACGCCGACTCGGTGACAGCCGCGGCGAAACAGGTCCAGGCGGAACACGGGCAACTGGACGTGCTGGTCAACAACGCCGGCATCGTCCTCGCCGACGGCGCTCAGGGGCTGCCCAGCGAGACGACAGTGGCGACGCTGCGCCGCGTCTACGAGACGAACGTGTTCGGGGTGGCGACGGTGACCAACGCGCTACTGCCGCTGCTGCGCCGCGCGCCGGCGGCCCGGATCGTCAACGTCTCCAGCGAGGTCGGCTCGATCGCGGTCATGACCGACCCGGCGGGCGCGCTGTTCGCGCTGACTTCAGTGCCGTACCCGTCGTCGAAGGCGGCGCTGAACATGCTCACCGCGATGTACGCCAAGGAGCTGCGGGACACCCCGATCAAGGTGAACGCGGCGAACCCGGGCTACTGCGCCACCGACCTGAACAGCAACAGCGGCTTCCGCACCGCCGAGCAGGGCGCCGAGGTGAGCGTGCACCTGGCGACGCTGCCAGCCGACGGACCGAGCGGGCTGCTCTGGGGCTTCCAGATGGACGCCGGCGGCGGGTACGGCGTGCTGCCCTGGTGAGACGCCGTGCGCCGCCCCGCCGACCTCAGCTTGCGGTCGGTGGGGCGGTGAGGTCGAGCTGCCAGTCGTTGGCGCGCATCAGCTGCCCCGGCGGGTATTCGAAGTCCGTCTCGCCGAGCAGTGTGAAACCGGCCTTGCGGCAGACCGCGTTCGAGGCGGGATTGTCGACCGAGGGGTAGGCGTGGGCGTAGCGCCGGTCCTGCCGAGCGCGCAACACGTCGATGACCGCCCGCACCGCGACGGTCGCCAGCCCTCGCCCCCGGTAAGAGGGCAGCACCGCCCAGCCCAACTCGTACACCGGTCGGTCGTGCCAGTCGCGACCCCAGTAGCCGACACTGCCGGCCCGCACGCCGTCCGGCAGCACCAGCGTGAACATCGCGCCCTGCCCGGTCCCGGCGAAGTGCACGTACCGGTCGTGCCGGGCGAGCACCTGCTCGTCGGTCTCCGGGCCGCCGGTGTGCTTGCGGGTGTCCGGTGAGTTGAGCTCCCGCAGCAGGTCGAGGTCGTCCTCGTGCCACGGTGCGATGCGTACCTGTGCCATGCCCACTCCCCTGTCCGTCGACCACAGTCAAGCCGACCCCACCGACATTGCGCCCCGAAACGCCGCCCGCTAGATCCGATCTAGCGGGCGGCGTGCTGCTTTCTCGCGCCGAAGAGGTGGCACCGACAACTCGGGAGGGGGGATGATGACACCGCTCAGGATCGCCGTGATCATCGGCAGCACCCGGGAGGGGCGGGCCGGCGACCGGGTCACCAGCTGGTTCACCGAACAGGCCGCGCGGCACGACGACCTGGCGGTGACCGTCGTTGACCTGACCGAGTACGACTTCCCGGCCAGCTACCCCGCCGAACCGACCGCGTCGATCCGGGCGTTCGTCCGCGAGGTGGGTCGAGCGGACGCGTTCGTCGTGGTCACCCCCGAGTACAACCACAGCTTCCCCGCACCGCTGAAACAAGCCATCGACTACGCGTACGACGAGTGGCAGGCCAAACCGGTCGGCTTCGTGTCGTACGGCTGTCGGTCCACCGGCCGGTACGCGGTCGACCAGCTCCGCACCGTCTTCACGGCGCTGCACGCGATGACGGTGCGTGACGTCGTCGGGATCGACCTGCTCGGCGGCGAGCCGACACCGCAGTGCACCGACGAGCTGCGCCGGGACGCCAGCGTCCTGCTCGACCAGCTCCGCTGGTGGGGCCTGGCTCTGCGCGACGCCCGGGCGGCTCGACCGTACGTCTCCTGAACACGTCCAACACGAAAGGTAAGGATCATGAGTAGACGCACCACCGGCCTGGCCATCGAGGCCGAGGGGCTCACCCGCTCGTTCGGGGACACCCGGGCGTTGGCCGGGATCGACCTTCAGGTGCCCGCCGGCACCGTCTACGGTCTGCTCGGCCCCAACGGGGCGGGCAAGACCACAGCGGTCCGGGTGCTCGCGACGTTGCTGCGCCCCGACGGTGGTTCGGCCCGGGTCTTCGGCCACGACGTGGTCACCGAGGCCGACAAGGTCCGTTCCCGGGTCAGCCTCACCGGCCAGTACGCCTCGGTCGACGAGGACCTGACCGGTACGGAGAACCTGGTGCTCCTCGCCCGCCTGCTCGGTCTGCGCAAGCCGGCCGCCCGGGAGCGCGCGGCGGCCCTGCTGGCCGCGTTCGGACTGACCGAGGCGAGCGACCGCCAGGTGAAGAAGTACTCGGGTGGGATGCGGCGGCGCATCGACATCGCCGCCAGCATCCTGAACACGCCCGACCTGCTCTTCCTCGACGAGCCGACGACCGGCCTCGACCCGCGCAGCCGCAACCAGGTGTGGGAGATCGTCCGGGCGGTGGTGTCGCACGGCACCACGGTGCTGCTGACCACCCAGTACCTCGACGAGGCCGACCAGCTCGCCGGTCGGATCGCGGTCGTCGACCACGGCCGGGTGATCGCGGAGGGCACCCCGGGTGAGTTGAAGTCGTCTATCGGCTCCGGCACCGTCCACCTGCGACTGCGCGATCCCGGCCAGCGGCCGGAGGCGGAGAGGGTGCTCCGGGAGGCGCTCGGCGTGCCGGTGCAGCTCGCCGCCGACCCGGTGGCGTTGACCGCCCGCGTCGGTGAGGCCGGCACCGACCTCGACGCCAGCGCCCAGGCCTCGCGCGCGCTCGGCGAGCTGGCCCGCGCCGGCATCGTCGTGGACAACTTCTCCCTTGGCCAGCCGAGCCTCGACGAGGTCTTCCTGGCCCTGACCGATCACCCCGCCGTGCCGGCCGGCGAGCCCGACAACGAGCTGGAGGCAGCCCGATGAGCGACACCACGACCACCACGACCGAACGGGCGCCGTCCGTCTACGTCCCGTCCGCCGACGCGCTGGCGACAGTGCTCGCGCCCGGCACCCGACCGCCCCGACCCAGCGCGCTGGGCGCGTCGCTCACCTTCGGCTGGCGGGCCATGCTGAAGATCAAACACGTGCCGGAGCAGCTCTTCGACGTCACCGCGTTCCCGATCATCATGGTGCTGATGTTCACGTACCTGTTCGGTGGCGCCCTCGCCGGCAGCCCGCGCGAATATCTGCAGTTCTTCCTGCCCGGCATCATGGTGACCAGCGTCGTCATGATCACCATGTACACCGGCATCGGCCTCAACACCGACATCGAGAAGGGCATCTTCGACCGGTTCCGGACGCTGCCCGTCTGGCGCCCGGCTGCCCTGGTCGGCATGATCTTCGGCGACGTGCTGCGCTACATCCTGGCCGCCGTGGTGATCCTGGGCCTCGGGCTGGTGCTCGGGTTCCGCCCCGCGGGCGGGGTCGTCGGCGTGGCCATCGGGATCGGGCTGCTGGTCATCTTCTCGTTCGCGTTCTCCTGGGTGTGGACGTTCTTCGGGCTGATCCTGCGCAGTGAGAAGTCGGTGATGGGAGTCAGCATGATGGTGCTGTTCCCGCTGACGTTCCTGAGCAACGTCTTCGTCGACCCGAGCACCATGCCCGGCTGGCTCCAGGCGTTCGTGAAGGTCAACCCGGTGACGCAGCTGGTGGCGGCGATCCGTGGGGCGATGAGCGGCGATTCGGACCCGTCGGCCACCATGTGGTTGCTGCTCTGGAGCGCCGGCTTCCTGGTCGTCTTCGGCACCCTGACCATGTACAGGTACAACCGCCGCTGACCCGGCCCCGACCGTTCGATGGGCGCCGCCACGGCTGTGGTGGCGCCCGTCGGCTGTCGTCTGGACGCCCGGGTGAACGCTGGCGGTCAGACGACCGCCGGCACCTCGGCTCGGATGGTCCCCCGCAGGCGGGTGGCGTCCTGACTGGGAGGCGCGCCGAACTGGCGACGATATTCGCGGCTGAACTGCGACGGGCTCTCGTAGCCGACTCGGATGCCCACCCCGGTGACGTCGTTGGGATGCGTGGCGAGCAGGAGCCGGGCCTCCTGCAGTCGGATCTGCTTCTGGAACTGGATCGGACTCATCGCGGTCACTGCCTGGAAGTTGCGATAGAACGCCGACACGCTCATTCCGGTCAGCCGCGCCAGATCCTCCACCCGGAACGGCTGGGCATAGTGGTCGCGGATCCACCGGACCGCCCGGGCGATGTGACTGAGGCTGCTGTCGGCCAGACCGAGCTGCCGTACGGCCGCACCCTGCTCCCCGGTGAGCAGCCGCCACAGGATCTCCCGCTTGATCAGGGGCGCGAGCACCGTGACGTCCCGGGGTCGGTCCAGCAAACGAAGCAGTCGGATCACCGCGTCGCCGAGCTCGTCGGGAGCGTCGCTGACCAGCAGCCCCGACGGTGTCGGCCCCGCCAGGGGCGGAAGGTCGCCCGGCGCCGCCTGCAGCAGCAGCTCCGCGACCATTGCCGGGTGTAGCACCAGCCCGAACCCCAGAGCCGGCGCGTCGGCGCTTGCCTGGGTGAAGCGGCCGGTGACCGGCAGGTCGACCGACGCGACGAGGTACTGGCCGGCCCGGTACTCGTACACGCGGTCGCCCAGCGCCATCTGTTTGGCGCCTTGAGCGATGAGTGCCAGCACGGTGCCCGACATCGACGTGGTCGGTGCCGTCTGCTGCTCGACCCTTGAGATCAGCACCCCCTCGATGGTGGTGCTCATGTCCGGTCGCGCGTGCCTGGCCAGCAGTGCCCGCAGCTCGTCGAGGTCCACGACCCGATTGAAGCACAGGACCGATCCTCGCCACAACGAGAGGATCAGGCAAGTGTTAGCGAGCATCCTTCTAACGTTTCCGCTGGTGAGTGCGCTTCCATAGGAGCGTCGGTTTCCCAAAGAACGCACACAGCTCAACGATCAGGAGTCTCAACAATGTCTGTCCACCACGGGTTCCAGGCCACCATGACCGCACAGCCGGGCAAGGCGGACGAGCTGATCCAGTTGTTGCTGGACGCACCGTCCCTGCAGCACCACGACTGCCTCGTCTTCCTGGTGTCCCGCTCGGCGTCCGACCGCGACGTCGTCCACGTCATCGAAGGCTGGACCAGCGCCGAGGCGCACAGCGCGTTCTTCGCCGGCGAGCAGGCGCAGGCCCTCGTCGCGAAGCTTCAGCCGCTGCTGGCCGGCGACTCGGCGTACACCGACGCGGTGCCGGTCGGCGGTAAGGCGAGCTTCTGAACCGGCGACCGCACCGATCACCCCTGACCGTGTCAGCGAAAGGATCCGCGATGAACCTCCCCCGACCCGGCATCGACCCCGAGTTGCTCGTACCCCTGGCCGAACTGCCGCCGATGCCACCCCTCGGCCCCGAGGTGATCGAGCAGCTGCGCCACTTCCCCCAACCGTCGATCGACAGCCAACTGGAAGGCCGAGCGGTCGAGCGGCGCGAGGTCACCGTTCCCGCCAGTGACGGAACGCCGATCCCGCTGTCCATCCTCAGCCCCACCGATCGCGCCGCCGGCGCACCCTGCGTCTACTGGATCCACGGCGGCGGAATGATGTGGGGCGACCGCTTCTCGAACATCGACGTCCCGCTGGAATGGCTCGACCGGTTCGGCGCCGTCGTGATCACTGTGGACTACCGGCTGGCCCCGGAGGCAACCGGTACGACGCTGGTCGACGACTGCTACCAGGGCCTGCTCTGGGTCGCCGAGAACGCCGTGGACCTCGGCATCGACCCGGCTCGCATCGTCGTGGCCGGCGCCAGCGCCGGGGGTGGCCTGGCGGCAGGAGTCACGCTGATGGCTCGCGACCGCAACACCCCGACCATCGCCGCGCAGTTGCTGTCGTGCCCCATGCTCGACCACCGCAACGACACCGTCTCCAGCCGTCAGTACAGCGGGCTGGATGGCGTGTGGAGCCGGGAGATGAACGAGTTCGGGTGGCGCAGCGTCCTCGGCGGGCACACCGACCAGAACGTCTCCGCGTACGTCTCACCCGCGCTGGCGGACGACCTGTCCGGTCTGCCGACCACCTACATCGACGCCGGGACCGCCGAGGTCTTTCGCGACGAGGACGTCAGCTACGCGACCCGGATCTGGGCGGCCGGCGGCCAGGCCGAGTTGCACCTGTGGGCCGGTGGCTTCCACGGATTCTCGGCGCTGTTCCCCGAGGTCCGCGTGTCGGCCGCGGCGCGGCGCGCCCAGACCGACTGGCTCGCCCGGGTCCTGGACCCCAGCCCCGACCTCAAGGACTGAGCCGAACCCATGGCCGGCGCTGACCAGCCGGCGCGCCGGCCATGGGTTCAGAGCCGCCAGCGCAGCGGCTCGGGCGGCAGGTAGCGGCAGGTGCTGCCGGTCGAGACGGCCTCGCGCAGGTGGCCGGCGAGGGCCGGGTGCCGCTCGTCGAGCTTGCGCAGCGTGTCCCTGATCCGCGCGGTCACCGTCTTGCGGGCCCGCTCGGCCTCGTCGCCCAGGCGGCGGCTCCGACCGGCCAGCCCCGCCGCGGCGCGTAGCTCGTCGAGCAGCGCACCCCGCTCGGTGTCCAACGCGGCCACCTTCCGGTCGTCGTCGCGGGCGGCGGCCCGGTCGATCTCCTCGTCGAGGCGTGCCAGGTGTCGCCGGTAGCGGGCCTTCGCCTCGTCGTCGAGGACCGGGTCGGCGCCCATCCGCCGGGCGGCGACCAGCTCCGGCCCGGCAGCCGGGTCGAGCAACTCCACTGCGGGCACGTCGCTGCCCGGCCGGCTCAACAGCAGGTGCAGGTCGTGCAGGCCCTTGGCGTCGGGCAGATGCACCACGACACCGGCGTACGCGAGTTGCCAGACCGGCCCGTCGCGCCGGAACTCGTACCCCTCGCCGGCTGGCGCGACCGCCGTGGCCTGACCGGGCGCGAAAGCCTGGCCTGGCCCGGCGTTGGCCGACCCGACGGCCTGGCCCGGCGCGGCACCCTGGCCTGGCCCGGCGGCTGCGGCCGGCTCGACGGCCTGGCCCGGCGCGACGGCCTGGCGTGCGGTGGCGGTCTGCTCGGCCGCGTCGATGGGGGCCGGTTCGGCGAGCCGGTGCAGCACCTGCGTCATGCCCAGGGCCGTTGCCTGTTGAACGGTGGTGGCGCGCAGCGCGGCGAGTGTCGCGGCGTCGCCCGGGTGGCCCCGGCCGGCGAGGGCGTTCACGAGGCCGGCACGGGCGATGAGCGACCAGGTACGGGCACCCAGCCGGTCGGCGGACTCACGGGCGGCGGTGAAGCCGGCGATGGCGTCGTCCCAGCGTTGCTGGGCGGCGTCGATCATTGCCAGCCAGTGGTCGACCGGGCCGCTGACGTCGCAGCCGAAGAGCGCCACCATCCACTCTCCCCGGTGCGGGGCGAGTGCGGCCCGTGCGTCGTCGCAGCGCTGCGGGTCGGCGGACGCGGCGGCGGCCTGCGCGCGTAACCGTAGCCAGATCGGCGACACCGGGCGCGGATAGCGGATGGCGGCGTCCTCGATGCCGGCGGTCAGCCGGACCGCCGTCTCGCCGTCGCCCCGCTCCGCGGCGGTGATCGCCCGCAGCAACTCCTGGTAGGGGTAGTCGATCGGGGCCAGCGCGTCCAGCAGGGTGTCGGCCTCGGCGAACCGACCCTGGAGCAGCAGCCGGGACCAGCGCAGGTGATGGCCCATGAACCCGAACTCGGCATGGCCCGGGTCGGAGAAGTCACCGAGGACCGCGAACCGCTCGTCGGCTTCGGCGAAGTCACCCCGGAGAGCCGCGATGATCCCGCTGTCGATGGCCGCCGAAATCTGGTGCCGGCTGAGGTCGCCGTGCCGGTCCGCGCCGACGAAGGTGGTGAGCTCCTCGTTGAAGTGCGGGTCGCCCAACTCCAGTAGCGCCACCCAGCGCAGCGAGGTGGCCCACAGCTCGGTCTCGCGGTCTCCCGTGCGGCGGGCCACGTCCCGGATCTCGGCGGTCAATGCGGCGCGGGCCGCCGCGGTGCCCAACCCCCAGGTGGTGTCGTGGCGGGCCCAGAGGCTGAACGTCAGGGCCTCGTCGTCCTGCCCTCGACGGGCGATCGTCTCGGTGGCGGTGATCAGGTCGGCGACCAGCGCGCCGACCGACGCGTCGGCGTCCGGTTCGCCGATCAGCTTCCGGTACGCGTCGCGCACCAGCTCCGCCGCGTCGATCGATTGAGCGGTCTCCACCTGACGGGCGCGGTTCACGATGAGGGCGACGCGGGCCAGCAGCACCGGGTCGTCGAGTGTGCGAGCCAACGCACCGGCCTCGGTGAGCAGTGCGGCGGACTCCTCCCGGCCGGCGTGATGATATTGCCCCTCGCCGAACTCGATGAGGATCCGTACGCGTTGCTCCGGGTCCTCGACGACCTCCAGCGCCCGGCGGAAGTGCACCGCCGCCTCGTCGGCGGCCAACCGGACGAACGCATCCCGTCCTGCGGCGACCAGCAGCGTGGCCACCCGCGCGCGGTCGAGTGCGGGGCCGGCGAGGTAGGCGTGGCGGGCGAGGTCGGCCGGGACCAGCTGATCGGTGAGCTCCCGCAGGTCGTCGACCGCCCGGACGACCGCGCCGTGTCGCGCCTGCCGCTCGTCGTGGGACAGCCCGTCGTAGATGGTCTCCCGGACCAGGTCATGCGCGAAGGCGAACCGGCCGCCGCCCCGGGCGACCACCAGCCGGGCGGTCACCGCACGGTCGAGCAGCCGATCGACCTGCGCCACCGGGGCGGCGCCGCAGGCCGCCAGGACCTGACGGTGGAACTCACGCCCCAGCACGGCCGCGACGGTGAGCGCCTCGGCCACGGCCGGCGGCAACTGGGCCAGGCGGCGGCGCACCGCTTCCCGTACGCCGGGTGCGATAGTGCCGGCCGCGTCGTCGGCGTGCCACAGCCGGGCAGTCTGCTCGATGAAGAACGGGTTGCCACCGGTGCGCCGGTGCACCTCGTCGACGAGGTCAGCGTCGGGTTCCCGCCCGGCGGTGCGTGCCATCAGCGCGGCCACCTCGTCGCGGGCGAGGCCGGTGAGGGTGATCGTGGTGGCCTTCGCGACCAGCGGCATCAGCAGGGGGCGCAGCGGGTGCTCGCCCGACTCGACCTCCGCGTCGCGGTAGGTGCCGACCAGCAGCAACCGCTCGAACCAGGTGTGCTGGGCGGCGAAGCTCAGCAACCGGAGTGAGGCCGGGTCGGCCCAGTGCAGGTCGTCGAGGACGACCACGACCGGCCGCTGCTGGGAGACCGCGACCAGCGCGGCGGTCACCGCGTCGTACAGCGCGAACTCGTCCTGGTTGGCGCTGTCCGGGTCGACGTTGGCGGTGTCCGTGTCGACGCCGGCCCAACTGGTGAGCCGGTCGGCCTGCTGCGTGCTGGTGTCGGCCTCGCCAAGCAGGGCCGCGAGGGCCGGCTCGGCGTCCGGCCGTGCCACCGCCCAGTCGTCGGCGGAGCGCCGCAGGCCGCGCAGCACCTGCACCCACGGCCAGTAGCCGGGGGCGCTGTCGGAATCCCAGCAGGCGGCGCCGAGCACCAGCGCGCCGTGTTGCCGGGCCTCCCGGGCGGCCGACGTGACGAGGGTCGTCTTGCCGATGCCCGGCTCACCGGTGACCAGGACCAGACCGCCGTGGCTGGTGGCGGCGCGGTCAAATTCGGCGCGCAGCAGACCTGCGGGGTGATCCCGCCCGATGATGGCGTCGCCGCGCCGCGCGTCCATGGTTTCCAGACGGTACTGGAACAGTCCGACAGCGCGAGCGAGTTGGCCGGCCGACCTCCCCTCTTGACCTTGGGAACACACCTACCTGCCCCTAACCTTCCCTATGTGGGTAGGATAGGGAACGATGACGGAAGACATGTACTCAGTTGAGCAGGTCGCCGACCGGCTTGGGCTGCACGTGCGGACGGTGCGCAGCTATATCCGCTCGGGTCGGCTGCGGGCGGTGCGGATCGGCAAGCAGTACCGGATCGCCGCCAGTGATCTCGATGCGCTCACCGGTCAGGCCCCGGTCGCGCCCAGCGTCGCCCGGCAGGCGGAGGTGTCGAGCATCGTCCAGATCGACGGCGTCGACAGAGCTGCCGCCGACCGGCTCGGCACGCTCGTGCTCACCAGCGCCAACACCAGCCACGACCAGGCCAACCCGCTGCGGGTGCAGACCGTGTACGACGAGCAACGCCACCGCATGAAGATCGTCGTCCTGGGTGACCCGGCCTCCACCGCCGAGTTGCTGCACCTGCTCGACGCCGTGCTCAACGCCGACAACGGCCTGCTCGACCGGGAGGTCAACGATGCCTGACGAGATCCAGGAACGCGCCGGGGTGCCGGTGCTGGTCTGTGACCCCGACGGCCCGCCACTGACCACCGAGCAGGACGCGCTGGACCTGATCGGGGCGGCGTTCCTCGGTGCCCAGGTGGTCGCCGTGCCGGCCAACCGACTCGACGCACGCTTCTTCTCGCTGGGCACCCGCTTCGCCGGCGACGTGATGCAGAAGTTCGTCAACTACCGGCTGCGGCTGGCCGTCGTCGGCGACATCTCGGCGCAGCTCGCGGAGAGTTCAGCGTTGCGCGCCCTGGTGCACGAGTCGAACCAGGGTGGACACATCTGGTTCCTCCCCGACCTCGACGCGCTCGACGCCCGCCTCCGAGCGGCGCGATAAACCCTCACCCACCGCCGACAACCGTCATCTCCACCTCGTCCGCCTCGACCGCCCTCACCTGGGCCTGCTCGGCCGCCCACCGCAGGTAGGCCAGCCACTCCTCGGACGACCAGCCGTTGCGCCGGCCGACACCCGCCTCGGCGGGGAGCAGGCCGGCCACGACCCGGTCGAGGATCAGGGGCTGCACGTCGCCCACCCCACGCCGGTAGCCGACGAAGTAGAGGACTTTCGTGAACAGGCCCGGCCCCAACCAGGGCAGGCGAGCGTGGTCGGGGTCGCCGAAGCGGCGGTACGCCGTGCAGAGCGCGTCCTCGTCGGGCGCTGGCGTGGACAGCTCTTCCAGCGCGTACGCCAGGCGTTTGCCGTCCGGGTCGGCGTCGAGTGACCTGGTGGCGCGCCACGGGCCGTACCCGATGGGTCCGTAACCCCAGACCAGCACGGCGGTCAGCAGTTGCCGTGGACTCGCGGAGCCGGCCCGGTATGCCTCGGCGACCGCGAAGACGTCGCGCCGCCAAATCTCCCCGCTCGCCGGCAGGGGGTCGGGCCACGCGTCCGGCGGCAGCCCGGCCCGCCAGCGGCCGATGTTGACGCTGACCGGAGCCTGCTCACCTGGTAACGGTTCCTGCATGGCGTCTCCCCCAGATCGCGAACAGCTCGAAAGCCGAACGCTATGGCCGAGGCTGTAGACCCGACTGTCCGAGAACGCCATATCGCGGTATCAAGGACCACCGCCTTGCCCAATCGTGCCGTGAGCGGCCTGATGGCCGGGGGTCTGAGGCGTTCGGAGCAGGGCTTCTCCTGACGAGCGTGATGCCTGTGAGTCATCAAAATGACTCACAGGCATCAGCCTTCTGCGCCCGGCTGTGGTCATTCGAAGTTCGGCGTCCAGATGCGGGCCTTGTAGAACTCCGCGCCGGCCCGGGTGCGGTCGCCGCACCGTACCGCGCGTTCCACTGTGGTTTGTGGACGCGTAATCAGTCCGACAGGAACCCGTGGGGGCGGAGAATGTCGCACGGTTGATCTACGGTGCTCCCGTGCTTCCCCGAAACGTGAAAATCATCGATCAGGTCCGCGCCGAGGCGCTCCGCCGCGGCATCCCCGCCGCCGACGTGGAGCGCTGGCTGGAGCTCGCCCGCCCGTCCGCCTTCATGGCACAGCGGGGTGACGGGCCCGTCGTGGGCGCCATCCGTGGACCCTTGATGCTTCCGGCCGACGCCGAGGACCCCGAGTATCCCTTGATCGCCACCATCGACTGCGCTGCTCTTCCGGCAGACGTGACCGACCTTCCACTACCGTCCGACGGCCAACTGCTGCTGTTCGGCTGGCCCGAAGAAACCGGCTGGGGCGAGGTCAGGTACGTGCCGGCAGGCGTGGCGGTCGAGGAGCGAGAGCGGTATCCGTCTGACTTCCCTCCGGACGACGAGGAGTTCGCCGAGGTCTACACGGAGATCGGGCAGGGCGATCTGCACCTCACTGTCGACATCTCTCTGCCGTACGTCAAGACGATCCCGGGGCCCCCGTGGTCTCCGCCACTGCCGGGAGATCCCCCGTTCGGAGAGCTGACCGAGGTGTGGAAGGAAGTCCTGGACAACGCGCCGGACGGCCCGTTCTCCTCCTCTGGAGGCTGGGAGTCGCCGCTGCTGTTGGGCGGCTACGGCACTGAATGCAACGGTTTCAACCCCGCGTGGTTGGCGGCCACCGGCTCGGGCGGGTCCGGCCAGGACGGGTCGGTGCGAGGGGTTGACGGGCCAGCCGACCATGGTGACTGGGTTGTGCTTGCCGAGTTCCATGGCGGGAGACAAGGCGGCGCGAGCATCCACTGGGTGATCCAGCGTGCCGACCTGAAGGAACGACGCTTCGACCAGGCCAGAGTCCTCGTCTACTGGAATCCGTGAGGCCGGGCGGACTAGCCGCCCGGCGACCGGGTACGCGCAGTGCATGGGTAGCCACAAGCAGAACAAACACGACAGCGGTGGCGAGTCGGCGCGAGGTCGGCGGCACCCGGGCAGCGGCGCTCGGGGCCGCCAGGGTTCGCCCGTGGAGCACTCGCCTGACCAACGTCACCGCCGCACCGCGACCGGCTCCGCTGGCACCGAGCGCGACCTGGGTCGAGCCAAGGTTTCCGGCGACGGGCGAATTCAACGGCAGGGTGGCTCGTGAGCTGACCAGCCAAGGGTGTTGCCGCCTCGTGTTCGCGGGGCGGCAACACCGGGTGATCGACTACGCGGTGGCGAGTCCTAGCCCGCATATTGACACCTGCCTATCATTTTCGAGGAAGTCGCCCTAGCGTTCGCAGCATGTCCGCTCGCCGCGTCACCGCCGTCGTCGCCCTCGCCGCGCTGGCGAGCCTGCTCGCCGTCAACGCCGCGAGCGCGGACGGCCCGGCCATCAGCACCCCCGGCAACCCGGTGGTGGTAGCCAACGAGCCGCACCAGCTCACCCTCACCTGGGCGCCCTCCACCTGGATCGGCGATCCGGCGGCGGAGCAGCCGATCAACTACGAGGTGCAGGCACTGCTGGGCCCCAACACGTACCGCTGGCTCGGCACCACGCTCGACACCACGATCACGCTGACCGACCTCGCGCCCGGCACGACGTACTGGATCGCGATTGGCGCCCGTGCGCTCGGCGGCTATTCCGACAGCTCGCCCGGCATCACCGTGCGCACCGCCAGCGGCCGCGCGACGGTCAGCTACCTCAACCTGGACTGGTCCCCAACGAACAACCAGATCCAGCACCTCCTCAAGGTCACCAACACCGGCAGCGGGCCGCTCGATCTGAGCGCGGTGCGGGTGCGCTACCACCTGCGCTTCGAGGGCGGCAACACGTCGCTGGTGCCGAACTGCGACTGGGCCGCGCTGGGCTGCGACCGGATCCGGCAAACCTTGCAGTTCTTCATCCCGCCGGGCGGGCCGTCCCCGTTGACGACACCCGGGCCTGGCTATCCGATCCCGGGCACCGCGGCCCCCGGCTGGGTGGAGCTGACCTTCACCGGCGGGATGCTCGAACCTGGCGCGTCGACCGGGCCGATCCAGCTACGGCACCACCGGCACAGTTGGAGTGACATCGAAGAACGCGACGACCCGAGCTGGCTCGCCGCCACCAGCCAGTGGACCGAGAACGACAAGATCACGCTGGACGTCGACGGGGTACGCGAGTTCGGCGACCTCTCCTCCCGACCGCGTCCGGCGACCGGCACGAGCGGTGTCCGGCCGGCGATGTCCTGACGAGCGTGATGCCTGTGAGTCATCAAAATGACTCACAGGCATCAACCGCTTCAGGGCACGAACCAGGAGTCCAGACCGGCGAGCCAATCCGGCTCGACGGTCGACCATCATCTTGTTCGATCGACTGGCAGGTCCTCGACGTGGCCCCACTTGAGTTCGGTGCCGCCAACCAGAGCCGCCTCACCCCAGGAGACTCGGAGCAGACCTTCGTCGGAGTTGCAGGCAAACCCGACGAGCAGCACCTTCGGCTCGTCGGTCAACTGCTCCACGGCATCCCGAAGAGCTGAGCGGTCGCGGGCCTCCTCTGGCGTGAGCGGCATCAGCGGCAGAGTGACCTCCTCATGGCTCGGTTCAGGCCCGAAGAGAATCAGCAGGTCTCGGATCAGCCGGTTGAGGTCACGCCCGGGGCGGGCGTCGCGCATGTCCAGGTCGCTCCGGGTCGCATACCGCCAGGGCAGCAGCAGATGACCTCGGCAGATGGTGACCCGCACCTGAGCGCCCGGCGGATGGACGTCCACCACATCGGGAAAGTCGTGCAGATACTCGTGCAGCACCTCGTACTGCTGCTTCCAGCGGACCGGGCCGAAGGCATGATCGGTGTCCAACTCCGATGCTTCGCGCGCATCCTGGGCCAGCTCGACCGCGCGGCCCAATGCCGCCGGCACAGCAGTACGCAGAGCGGTTGCCAAATCCAGCCCGAACTTCTCGATCGACCACTGGGACGGACCATCAGCATCGCCCATGCGACTCACTCCCCGTGTCGAGTCACGCACTCACAGACAACAAGGCTCCCATGATGGTCAATGGATGAGAAGGCCGGACAACAACTCCAGAGCAGCAGCCAGCCATCAGCGGGTGAAGCTCGCGGGCAGGTGAATGCTTGCCGCGGGGACACCGAGGGCGAGCAGTCGGGGCCGCGCACCGGTCAGCATCGCGGGTGGGCCACAGAGGTAGATCTCCTGACCCGGCTGGTGGTGGTCGAGGGCGATGGTCAGGGCGTCACCCTGTTCGGCTGGCTCGGCGCAGGGGTCGTCGGAGAAGGCCGGCACGATGGTCAGCCAGTCGTGGGCGCACTGCAGTTTGTCGAGGCTGACCGAGTCGTACAAATCGGTGAAGGTGGGCGCGCCGACGACCAGCGTCACCCGCCGGCCGTCCGGTGCGGCGGCAACCTGCTCGACCAGGGAGCGCAGCGGCGCCAGGCCGGTGCCACCGGCGACGAGCAGCAGATCGCTCGTGCTCGCCGTGTCGAGGCGCAGACCGGTGTCGACGGGTGGGCCGAGCCAGAGCAGCTCGCCGGGGCGTACCTCATGGACCAGGCGGTGGGAGACGGTGCCGGCGGGTACGGCGCGGACATGCAGCTCGACGGTGCCGTCGGCGCGTGGGGCGTTGGCCGGCGAGAGCCAGCGCCAGTGCCCGGGTAGGCGCGGCGTGCACACCGACACGGCCTGACCTGGTTGGAAGGGCAGTCGCCGCCAGGGACGTACCGTCAGGATGGCGATGTCGGGCGACGGCCGGTCGTGGCCGATCACCTGGACGTGCCACCAGGCCCGGCCGTCGCCGGCCTGCGCGGCGGCGCGGCGCACGGCGTGCGTGACGCGGCACAGGGCGCGCTCCGCGGCCAGGGCGAGCTGCGGCGTCCACAGTGGTCGGGCGTGGCGGGCCACGGTGGCGAGCAACGCGTCGCCGATGGTGGTGGAGTGCGGGAGCAGGTCGAAATGACGGTACGCACGGCCGAGCACCAGGAGCAGCGCCGCCCGGCTCGCCGGGTCGCCACCGCCGACCATGAGGCGGCCCAGCGCGGTGAAGAACAGCGGCGCGTCTCGGTGTCGGAGCAGACCGGGTCGGCGGTCTTCGACTGTGCGCCAGAAGTCGCCGGCGGCCCGCACGTCGACCGACGCCCAGGCGGCGGCCAGGCCCACGCGAGCCGGGTGGTCGTCGTCGATCAGGGTGGGCATGCCGGCTCCGAGACGTTGACGGATCGAGAGGCACCGGGGCGAGCGGGACGGCGGCTGCGCCGTTGAGGGCCGGCGCAACTCCGAAACCAGCACCCGCCCCGGGCCATGGGTCGACTCTCGCGCTTGACCAGGCAATACGGCATGTCACAGTGATCGTCGACGGCATGCGCGGCCCGTATGCGGTCAACCAGGCGCCACCCTGGTCGGGCAGACTGCGGGCATGATGGAACACCCGGTGCTGTATCTGGTCGTCTGCGCCGCGGGTCCGGCGGAATACATCGACGAGCTGGTCGATGTGCTGATCGCCGACGGGTGGCGGGTGTGCATGATCGTCAGTCCTACCGCCGCTCCGTGGCTCGACCGGGAGGCGTTGCAGGACAAGACCGGCTATCTCGTACGCGTGGAGTGGCGCATGCCCGGCGACCCCGAGCCGCACCCGCCGGCCGATGTGGTGGTGGCCGCCCCGCTCACGTTCAACACGGTGACGAAGTGGGCGCTGGGCATCAACGACACCCTGGCGCTCGGCGTCCTCAACGAGTCGCTGGGCGCAGGACTGCCGATCCTTGCCTTCCCGCACGTCAAGGCGGAGTTGGACGCCCATCCGGCGTACGCCGCTCACCTGGCTGTGCTGCGCGGTGCCGGCGTTGTCGTCGCCAAGGGGAAGGTGCTGAACCCGACGGACGAGAAGGATCGTTGGGCCATGGTCATCGAGGCGCTGCGGTTGCTTCGCCCAGTCTGAGCATCTGCTCCCTTGTTCGGCGGTCCTTGAGATATGCGTCGTGCGTATACCAGCGCTCCACGCAGCGTGTTCAATGGATACGCTCGATGAGGCGAGACGGACGGAGCCGCCGGTGACCCACGCGAACTGCCCTCGGTGCGGCGGACGGCTGGCCCGGGACAACGACAGCGGACGGTGCACGCCCTGCCAGGCCGCCGAGCGGGACCGGTTGAGCGCGCCGCCGGTGGTGCCGGCGACCTTCTGGGAGCACGAGCCGGTGCGGCGGGCCCTGGCGGAGCGGCATCTCGGGCGGGTGATCAGGGCGTACCGGTGCCATCCGTACCACGGACGGGTCGCCTTGCCGCAGACCGTGGTGGCGGGGTGGTTGGGGATCACGCAGGCGCAGTTGAGTCGGGTGGAGAACGGGCCACCGCTGGTGCATCTGGACCGGCTGGCGCATTGGGCGCAGCTTCTCGGGATTCCAGCTTCTTGCCTCTGGTTCGGCCTCCCCGGCCAGCCTTACCGAGCCGACGATCACGCCGCAGACGACCGTCATGCCCACAACTCGGTAGCTGAGCAGGGCGAACCGGCTGCAATGGCGGTTACCGTGGATGGGGCATCAACCCAAGGGGGTGGCGCTACGGACCGGCGACGCTTCAACGCAATGGCCGCGCTCGCGGGACTCGCCGCAGCCGGTCACCCTTACCTGCTCACAGATCCTGCCAACGTGCCTCGAAACATCGGCATGGAACAGGTACGACTGGCTAGTTCGCTGGTTCAACATTTCCGGCGAGCCGATGCCGCAGTCGGTGCTGACCAGCTCTGCGACGTTGCCGTCCAGGCTCACGCCAGGCTGTCAACGTGGGCGGCAAGGGCGACCTATAGCCGAGAAGTCGGCGATGCCCTTCAAAGCGCGCTGGCTGACCTCGGCATCCAGGCCTCATGGCTCGCTACCGATGCTGAGCGCAGGCGCGAAGCCAGGCCCTTTCTGAACGAGGCCATCACCCGCGCACGGATCGCCGACGACCCTCGCATGGAAGTACAGGCGCTCACCCAGTTGTCCATGCTGCTCCGCGACAGTCAGCCCGGCGAGTCGCTGCACTGCGCCGAGGCGGCGCTACGCGTTTCCGCCAGATGGGCGACACCTCGACTCACCACGCTGTTACATCTGCGGAGGGCGCACACCTACGCCCTGCTCACGGACGCGGGTGGCTTTAGCCGGGAGATGACCAAGGCTCGTCGCGAGTTGGAGCGCGGACCACACGAGGATGACCTCGGGTTTGTGGACTTCGTCAACGAGCAGGAAGTGAACGGCATCCAGGGGCTCTCGTACCTCGCGCTGGACAAGCCCGACCGTGCCGCTCAGTCGTTCCGCGCAATCATCGCCAATCCGTCGCCGGGACATCGCCGGAACCAGGTCTACTACACCGTGCACCTGTCGGAAGCGGCGTATCGGCAGGGCGACATCAATGAGGCAGCCCGCATCGCGCTGAGCGTCCTGCCCGCGGTCAGCCAGATGAACTCGGGTCGAATTAGCCGGCGCCTTGCGCGGGTGCGCTCGAACCTCGCGGCGTCACGGCAGGCGACCACGGCAACGCGCCAGTTCGTCAACGCCTACGACCAGGCGGTGAGTGTGTGATCGAGGGCTTGCAACTTCGCCATCACAACGCCGACGAGGCTGAGGGGATCCTCGATCAGCTTGTGGGCCTCTACATGGAGGTCTATGCGGGCGGTGGCGAGTTCTACAGCGAGGACCGATTCCGGCACCAGCTCTCCATGCACATGCAACGGGTTGGGTGGGAGCTGGTGACCGCAACGGTCGACGGGGCTCTAGTCGGCTACATCTACGGATTTCCGCTTCCTTCACAGACGCGGTGGTGGGACGGGATCCACCAGCCCGCGCCGCCTGGGTTCACCGACGAGGACGGCAGACGCACCTTTGCGCTCAGCGAACTGCTGGTACATCCCAACTGGCGACGTCAGGGCATCGCTGCGGCGCTGCAGGACGACCTGGTTGGTGGTCGGACTGAGCCGCGAGCCACGCTGCTGGTCCGTCCCGACAACGTCGCTGCCCAGAGGGCGTACCGCTCCTGGGGCTGGAGGATGGTGGCGAAATTGCAGCCAAGCTGGGAGAACGCACCAACCTTCGATGTCCTAGTTCGAACCGTCTGGACCCAACCTCATCCGGTTAGGTAGCGCCGTTGCCGTAACCAACACCTCTGCTCTATTCCGCCGCCTCGCAGACTCCCTGCAGACGGGGCCAAGCCCCGGCTGACCTAATGCCCGACCCCGCCCACCCGGGGCTCAGGGCCCCACCACCCCCAGCGGACCCGCATTGATCAGTCGGATGACGCCAATGATTGGCGAAGCTGTCGTGCCACACCTGCGAGGGCGTTCACGAGGGCGTGGCATTGCACGTCAAGGCGAGCGTGCCACTTTGGGGTCCTCACATCGAGCATCGACCTCAGAGTCCGGATGGGCATCGGCTCCTTGGCTGTCCGCTCACACACAGCCAGTAGGCGCACCCCCGCCCGGTCCGCCGATGACCTGGCTGGCGCCGCGACGTACGGCGGGGCTAGTGCGGTCGGAGCGCGCCACGGGGCGCGGGCGAGCAAAGCGTCCAAAGTAGATGAGAAAGACTTCCGAGCGCTCATAGTCAGCAATGTTGACATCAGGGTGGGTTCGCCACAGCCGGGCGAGCAACCTTCTCTACGGCCATCCCCTCAACTAAGCTCTGCTGCTGCAGATCGATCACTCTGGGTTAGACCACAAGCTTCTGACACGGACACAGCACGCAGCATCGCCCTAAAGCAGGCACACGTAAGTGTCGTACCCCCTTGGAACAATCCTGCAACCACCCCGACCCGAGAGCGAGTCATGACGGTCCAGGAAAACGGCATGATCAACGTTGCTCCTCATCCCCGACTGCTAGGCGTCCTTGGGGACATCGAGTTTCAGCCATGGCAGTGCCTGGCGGAGCTGATTGACAACGGGCTCGACGAGTTCCTTCGCCATCCCGGCAAGTCGGGCGAAACCCCCACCATTGCGATCACCTTGCCAGCACGGACGAGCGCGCCGAGGGCCGGCGAGGTCTGGGTGCGCGACAACGGCCCAGGCATGACGCTTGAACAGCTGAACAGTGCGCTTCGGGCTGGTTGGACGAGCAATTCGCGGTACGGGCGCCTTGGCCTCTTCGGCGTTGGGTTCAACATCGCCACAGCTCGCCTCGGACGGGTGGCCCAGGTGCGAACCGCTCGACGCGAAGATCCCTACTGGACCAGTGTGACCATCGATCTCCGGGCAATGGAGGCTGGAGGACACTTCTACCTGCCTGTCTCCGAGGAACCAAAAACCTCGCCGGGACAGCACGGTACGGATATCGTGATTCGGGATCTTAAGCAGGAGCATCACGAAACACTCAGCCGTGGTCAGGCCAAGATCAAGGCAACCCTTGGGGACATCTACAGCTATCTCCTTCAGCACCGTGACATCCGCATTGTCGTGGACGGAGAGGCGATTAAACCGAGACGCGCCTGCGTTTGGAACGAGAGTCGTTCTGTTGTGCGTAGCGGTGAACGAATTCCAGCTGTCATTCCCATCGACGAGAGGTTGGCGGACCGCGCCGCATGCCAGGACTGCGGCCTATGGCAGGACCCAGACGTCAAAATATGCGAGCAGTGCAAGAGTGAAAGCGTTGAGATCCGTGAGAGGCGCATCTGGGGCTGGCTTGGCATCCAGCGCTATCTCCACAAGAGCGACTACGGCATTGACTTCATCCGAAATGGGCGGAAGATCCTGATCCGCGACGTCCAGCTCTTCAATTGGATCGATCCGGATGACCCGTCGGGTCGAGGTGAGCAAGAGTATCCTATCGAGGTTCCGGGAGCTGGTCGCATAGTCGGCGAGATTCACATTGATCACGTCCAAGTCAATTACCAAAAAAACGCTTTCGAGTATGACACGCCGGAATGGAAAAGGGTAGTCCAAACCCTTCGCGGGAGAGGCCCACTGCGCCCCCGAATCGCCAAGGAGCTGCACTACCCTACGAACACTAGCCCGCTCGCCCGACTCTTCAACGGCTATCGCCGGAATGATCCGGGATTGAACTATCTAGTCCCTGCCGACGACAAGCGTGCGATCCATGAGAAAGCCAAGGAATGGGCTGATCTTTTCCGAAAAGGCGTAGCGGAGTACCAGACTGATGAGAAGTGGTATGAGGCGGCAAAGCAGTTCGACGAGCCGAAGCCGACCTTAGACAATCCTTCGCCGACGGACGAGCCTGGCGACATCCTCGCCAAGAAAGGCCTGCTTCCTCCCAAGCCGCCGAGCCCTTCACCAAAGGCGACACCCCCGCCGCCCCAGCCGCCTCGCGCGGAGACAGAGGACGATCGCCGCGCCCGTTGGCGGGCGTCGGGCGTACGGATGCCTGACATGGAGGCCAAATACGGACTGCCTGGGCACGGAGCCGCCCTGAATGTCAAGGTATGGTTGATTCACGGGCACGTATTGTCGAGCGCAAACTCCCCAGAGCGGCTTCCTGTCTATGTCGGGGCCGGCCGTGGTTCACAGGTCGACGTTTTCGTCGATGGCGACCACCCCGTTTTTGTCGACTTCGCCGTTGACACTCGAGACTTAATCGTAATGGAGCTTGCCGAATACATCCGAGTCCGCGACAACAGCGATCAGAACCTTTCCGCACTATTTTACGAGATCAAGAAACGCTGCCTACCGGACCACAAAATTACCGGAGCTTTCATCCGGGAGAACGCCTCGCGCCTCCTAGGTCGCGTTCGCGAAGCAATGCTGCCGGTCATTGCTGGGAACGCCACAGGGTACTGGTCCTACATTGATCCCGAAGGCCAAGATGCGGCCCAAAGGACCTTCGCCGTCGAAGGCGGTTCAGATAGTTGGCAGGACACGCTCAGCACAGGCGAGTGGATTTCCTATGTACCGGCATCAGCTTTAGCCAGGCTTCTGCAACACAAACCAGAGGCCTTCATGGACGGGAACGTCTTCAAATCCGGTTTCACAGGCCTGACCGACCAGATCGCCCGCAAGCTAGCCGTCGACCGCATTGTCGGCCTTGTGGCCGACGTAGCTGTTCTTGCGGAACGCGGGTCGCGGCGAAGCCCGGAGGAACTACAGCGCGGGCGGCTCTCTTGTTATTTATTGGAACAGGAGCTATCGCCGTCGGTGGAGGTATTAGAATGAATAGCTCCTTCCTATCCCCAGATAACCTCCAAGCGAACGGACCGCAACGCTTTACCCGACAAGTCGAGCGGCTGCTCACCCAGCTAGGTTTCCGCGACGTTGTCAACATCGACGGATCAGGTGATATGGGTGGCGATTTACTCGGCGAGCTCTATGGCGAGTTGTGGGTCTTCCAGTGCAAATGGCGAAGCCGCGGCTCGGTGCCCCGTGCCGGGGTAGACGAGGTCAGTGCGGCCCAGGATCACTACGGAGCCGCGAGGGCCGTGGTCGTGACTAATACTCGGCCGAGCTCGGACGCGGAGCAACGTGCGCTCACCCTCCAGCGGATCGGCCGCAGGGTCGATTTCTGGTCGGGAAGCGACCTGCAGTTGCTACTCAACAGCGCTTCCGAGCACCCCGACTTGGGTCTTCGTGACTACCAGGACGCGGCAGTCTCAGCCCTTTGGTCGGACTTACAACGCAGAAGGCGAGCTCTGCTTGTACTGGCGACGGGCCTTGGCAAGACCGTCGTTGGCGGCGAGATCATACGCCGTCAACTGGCCGAGCAGCCAGACCGGGACGTGTTAGTAGCAGCTCACACTAAAGATCTAGTAAATCAGCTTGAGAAAGCCATGTGGCGACATCTACCGAAGCGAGTCAGGACTCAGGTTCTCACAGGTGATGACAAGCCACTGAATTTGAGTGGGGTGACGTTCGCTACCACTGCAAGCGCGTATACGGCCGTGCTTAAAGGCTGGCGCCCAAGCATGGTTATGGTCGACGAGACCCATCATGTCGGAGAAGATGGCACCTACCATAAGCTTTTGAAAGAGCTGAGCAATGCGTTTCAATTTGGCGTAACCGCCACTCCCTGGCGAGGCGATAAATACGATATCGAGACCCGCTTTGGCCGCGCCAGCTACAAACTCGGGATCGAAGAAGGTATGAGGCGCGGCTACTTAGCCTCCGTGGACTATCGCTTGTTTGTGGACAACATTGATTGGGACGCTGTCCGCGATATCAGCATGCATTCGTATTCGATCAAGGAACTCAACAGTCGCCTCTTCCTCACCCAACGGGATGAGGCCGTAGTGGATGCTCTCCTGAAAGCCTGGCACTCAATTCACCAGCCGCGGGGCATCATTTTCTGTCAAACTATTGCGCATGCCGAACGAATGCAGCAGTTGTTGCGGCAGGTTCCTGATTGGCGTCACGCTGCGGCCGTGCATACCGACATGCCGAAGCGCGAGAGACAGCAGCGACTCCTAGACTTCCGCGCCGGACGGGTCCCCATTCTCACGGCTGTGGACATTTTAAACGAGGGTGTTGATGTGCCAGACGTCAACATCCTATGCTTCGCTCGCGTCACGCACAGCCGACGAATATTTGTTCAACAGCTCGGGAGGGGTCTCCGCCTGAGAACGGGAAAGACCTCTGTCCTGGCGCTTGACTTTGTCAGTGACATTCGACGTGTCGCAGCACTATTAAGCATTCGCAGGCAGCTTGAAGCCGACGACATCGAGGTACTTCCTAAAGTTCCGCAGCCGGCAATCTCGTTCAGTGATGTCAAGGCAGAGAGCTTGCTCGATCAGTGGATTTTGGATGCTGCCGACCTTGAGACGAGCAATGACGAGGCACGGCTGCAGTTCCTGGATCCGGAGGTGCTGCCGTCATGAGGCGAGAAACGCTTCTGCCCGCTCAGCAACAAGACGCCGTCGTACAGGCTCTTTACACCGATGCCGATCGACGAGGGTGGGAGAATATCCCGCGCCACGAACGAACAAAGATTTACGGACACTGGATTGAGAGCCCGGCGATCGGTGGGGTGCTGTGTCGCTATATGACACCCGATGCTGCCCGATCCTGGATCAAAGACGGCCCAATGAAAGAATACGCCTATTACCGACGGGGGACCGGACGCTATGCCCGCTTCGGCGCTAAGGCGATTACCACGGCGGCAGACATTGCGCATAAGGCGCTAGGGGCGCAATCGCGAATTGTACCCGGAACCGAGGGCGTTAAGCCCGCACATTGTTTGGCAGAACTAGAGGGAGTTCGGGCCTATATCACCTGGGGGCCGTCGAAAAACTTCCGAAACTTGCTCTGGGCGGCGCTTCGAGCCGCAATTAGCGGGCTAGACGCACACATCGTTGTGATGGAGCCTTCGGAACAGCCAACACCGGGCGACGAGGTCGAACTCCACTCGAGGCTGGCGAAACGTTGCCGAGTCAAAGTGCACCACATGCGTGAACAATTGGCGCCGCCTCGGCAGGTTAAACCGTGAGCCGCGATCCAGCTATCACGTCACGAATTATGGCTACCGTACGGAGCCGCGATACGGAGCCCGAACTTATGATTCGACGTGAACTGCATCGACGCGGGCTTCGATATCGTGTCCGATCGAGCCTTTTCGGCAAGCCAGACCTGGTCTTTGCGTCCGCAAGACTCGCGGTCTTCGTGGACGGCGACTTTTGGCATGGAAATACGTGGAAATTGCGGGGCCACGAAAGCCTTGAGGCATACTGCTCTACACTGAGCAACGGCGATTTTTGGTACCAGAAAATAATGACTAACGTGTCGCGAGACGATAAGGTCACCGCGAAGTTGCGTTCCGAAGGCTGGGGAGTCCTCCGGGTGTGGGAATCTGACATTCGAGCGTCACTCAAGGCAACCGCTGATTTGGTCGAGGGAGCAGCACGCGCCCGGAGCCGTGCCACGAAGGGCGCGCGTGCAGCATGATGCCAGGTCGGCAGCTACAGTCCGTGGAACTCTTTGCCGGCGGTGGCGGAATGGCCATCGGGATGAGGAGGGCTGGATTCGAACATCAGGCGCTTGTGGAGTGGTGGAAACCAGCGGCGCGGGTGCTGAGGCACAACGCCGAATTGAAGCCCGAGCTTTGGAAACCGGACCAGGTGCTAGAGCAAGATGTACGTCTCGCCTATGAACAGCTAAGCCAATGCGGCCCTGTTCAACTGGTGGCTGGAGGACCGCCCTGCCAGCCATTCTCGCACGCCGGCGCCCACGCGGGACACAGCGACGTACGCAACATGTTCCCCGCCGCGATCGAGGTCGTGCGCCTACTCAGGCCGGAAATTGTGGTTTTCGAGAACGTTCCCGGCCTAACGAGACCATCGTTCGCCCCGTATCTCGACTACGTCAAAGACCAGCTCCGGCATCCGCACATCGCTCCGAAAGATGCGGATGAATTGTGGAGTGACCACCACGGGCGCATTCGCGCCGAAGGTGAGGAAGAAGCATATCGCGTTTACCAAGATGAGATCAACTCGGCCGATCTTGGTGTGCCACAAACTCGCCGCCGAATCTTCCTCATTGCTATCCGTACAGACGTAGCGGGCGCTGACACCTGGGAAGGGATTCATAGGCCACACTCGCGCGATGTCCTGCTATACGATCAGTGGGTAACCAAGGCCTATTGGCACCGTCATAATCTTCCTGTGCCGGACGGCCCGCCGCAGGCGCTAGCTGGGCAGGTTGAACGGGTAAGACGAGTGGGTGTTCCTGGAGGAATACGGGCATGGACCACTTTGCGTGATGCCCTGATTGAGGTCCCCGACCCCTACGTTGTGCAGCCTGACGACAGCATTTGGCCGAATCACGTCGCCATTCCCGGTGCGCGGACTTATCCCAAACACACAGGTAGTCCGCTCGACCTGCCAAGCAAGACCATCAAGGCAGGGGTCCACGGAGTTAGCGGAGGCGAAGCTATGCTCCGGGAACTCGACGGGACCGTTCGCTACCTGACTGTTCGAGAAGCCGCGCTCGTCCAGGGGTTCCCGCAGGATTACGAGTTTCCGGGGCCTCGCAGTCGGGTCATGGGTGTCATCGGCAACGCCGTCGCGGTAAAAGTCGCGGAGATGCTTGGCATCGCGATCCGAGAACACACGAAGCTCTAGCCCTGGACCCTTGTGAGCGTGGCGAGGTTCGCGGGCCCACGCCTACCTTCCTGCGTGGGCCCGCGCCACCGATGACGCGCCACCGTCCAAAGGTTCCACGACGCCGCCATCAAGGCCGGCGCGGAGGTCCTGCACGCACCTCGGGTGTGGCCGGAGTACCACCCGACGTACTTCGCCGCCTTCGTCCGCGACCCGGATGGCAACAACGTCGAGGCTGTCTGCCACGCCCCCGAGTGATCGCGCGTTAGGTTGAGGACCATGGAGCAGCGCATCAGCCTCGTCACCCTCGGCGTCTCGGACGTAGCCCGCGCGAAAGCGTTCTACGAGCAGCTCGGCTGGCATGGCCAGGAGGTCGAGGAGACTGTCTTCCTCCAGGCCGGCGGCTTGGCCCTCGTTCTCTGGAGCCGGGACAAGCTGGCCGCCGATGCCGGCATCAGCGATCGGCGCACCGACGGCTTCGGCGGGGTGACCCTGGCGCAGAACGTCCGCTCGCGGGAAGTGGTCGACGAGCTGATGGCCACGGCGACCAAGGCCGGTGGCACGGTGACCATGCCGGCGAGGGAGACGTTCTACGGCGGCTACGCCGGCTATTTCGCTGACCCGGACGGTCACCTCTGGGAGATCGCCTGGAACCCCGGCTTCACCCTCGCCGCGGACGGCACCCTGACCGTCCCCGACTTCAGCGCCATGGACTGAGCACACCCAAACGACCCACGCCGCACGCTGGCACTAAAAGCGCGAGCACGCACACCGATCAGGGTGCCGGAGACGGGCAGAGCAACGGGTCCAGTAACGGAAGCTGAAGAGGATCCAGGCAGACCTTCAGCAGCCCAGGTGACGGCGTCCCACTCGGAGTCGGCGAGGCCGACGGCGTCGGCGGGGCCGGCGTGGGCGGACCCGTGGTGGGCACCGGGCCAGGTGTCGGCATCGAACTGGCGGACGGCGCCGGAGCGACGGACGGCGTGACGACCGGCGGCGGGGCCAGCGCGGCCGACGGTCCCACGACTGTGGCGACAGCCAGCGGTCGGTTCGGGGTGGCATCCGGTCGGCTCTGCGCGGCACCGCTGACCGATCCGGTCCTGGCCTTGGGCGCCACCGGCCCGACGGGACGTACCGAAATGAGGGCAGCCTCCAGGGCGACGATCTCCGCCCGCTGCACCGGAGCGGTCTGCTCCGACCGCAGGACGCGAGGCCCCGCAGCACCAGGCCCCAGAGCGCCAGGGCCCAACGCGACAGGACCCAGAGCGCCGGGACCCATCGTCGCGAACACCACCGCCGCGACGGCGGCAGCACCGAGCGCCCGGCGGTCGGGTCGTACCGCCGTCAGCGGTGCCTCGTCAGGTGATACCAAGACAGAGGGCGAAGGCCGGGCGGCCCGGTGGGCGGCCAGCAGAGCGTCGACCTGCGCGGTGACGGTGGCACGGTCGTCGGCGACCGCGAGGGTGAGGTAGAAGCGGAAGTTCACCACGGCGTTGGCTGGGACGAGCAGCCCGGCGAGTCGACTGTGGTCGGGCAGCAGGGTGACCGGCACGTCGGGGTGGTGCGCGGGGCCGACCAGGTCGGCGTACCGCCACTCGCGTCGGCGCTCTCGGCCGGCGAAGGCCACTCGGCGGCTGGTCACGACGGCCATGCCGGTGTCGACGACCCGCAGGCCCACCGGCAGCGCTTCGCCCGACACCTCCGCGAAGCCACAGGAGCCGCCCGGGGCGGGCAGCCCGGGGATGTGCCGGGCCTCGGCCTCGACCAGCTCGGCGACGGGGACGACGCGGAAGACGAGTTCGTCGTCGTCAAGCTGCACGGGGAGGCCGGTGCGTGGCTGCGTACACCCGAGGAAGCTGGCGGCTTCGATGCGGAGCCGGGCCAGGTGGTCGTCGCGGCGCAGCCAGGCGTCGGTGGCGTCGCGGTACGCGCGCTGCCTGCGCTCGTTCTCACGCTCGGCCCAGACGATCCGCCAAGGAGCGCTGGCCACAGAGGTCACGGTCACACGCGGTACAACCGCTCACGTACGTGACAGGCAACGCGGGCGAGATCGATGCATCCCGTTGCGCCCGAAAGGAGAGATTTGACGGACGCCCAGGCCGTGGCCGCGTCGGGGGCGTGCCCTCGGGCTCAATATTGGCTGGACTAAATATAGATGCAGGTGGAAGGCTTTACTCCGTCATTGATCAATTACGGGGAGCGGAGCCGCATGGCCGACCATCGACGTACTCGATATTTCAGCAGATCCCTCCGCGCGACGGCACTGGCCGTCGCGCTCGTCCTGCCGGTCACCCTGATCAGCGCGCCGCCGGCCCAGGCGGCTCCCGAGGCGGTGACCGAGGCGCAACTTCCGGCCTGCGCCGACCCGTCCGTCCCGGAGGACATCAACCACGCCTCCATCCGGCTTGAGGGACCGACAGCCGGATCGGAGGTCGCGGTCGACGCCAACGGCAAGATCGCCATCAACGGCTACCTGCACAAGCAGGCCACGATGGTCGACGTCTCGATCGAGAAGACGACCTCGTCCAGCTTCACGTTCGGTCCGCCGCCGCCCGGCGTCACGAACTGGTCCGCCTCCTGGACCACCAGCATGCGCCCGCCGCACCTGGGCCCGGTCCAGGTCTGCTCTCGCGCCGAACGTGAACCCGGCCGGTACGCGAAGATCCTGCGCGACATCACCGTGGTGGACCTGATCCCGCCGAGCAACGTTCCGAGCCTGGCGGTCGGCACGATCACGGCGACCAGCGCCAAGGTGACCTGGGGCGCGGCCACCGACAACTACGGCCTCGCCGGATACGAGGTCACCGTCGACGGCGGCACGGCGCAGCGGACCACCGTCGGCACCCGCTCCTACTCGATCACCGGTCTGCAGCCGACCAGCAACCACACCGTCTCCGTGGTCGCCATCGACCTGGCCGGCAACCGTTCCGCGACCCCCGCCACGACGTCCTTTACGACGGACGCGTTGCCGCCGCCGCCGGACGTCGACGCCGGTCTGACCCTGGATCCGGATGAGGGGGGTGCCATGGCCAGCTGGCACCCCGAGCCCGCCAACGAGGCGAGCTACCGCGTCTACCTGGACGGCCAGATCTACGACCAGTTCACGCTGGTGCAGCTCTGCGTGGACGGCAACGGCAACGCGGCCAACCCGTGCACGGCGGACAGCGTCATCAAGCTCCCCATCGAACCGCTTGAGGAGTACACCCCGTACGAGTTCCGGGTCGAGGCGCTGCGCGCCGACGGCACGGTGGCGCGGGACCTCTCCGGTGACTTCACCACCATGGTCCACGTGGATGAGGTGTCGCCGGCGACCACGCAGACGACTGCCAGTGAAACGTCGCAGTGCGCTGGCGCCGGTGGCGACTTCTACATCGCGGCCAGCTCACGCACCACGGTGCCGGTGCCCGCCGGCAGCACGGAGGTCTTCCTCGGCTGCTACCGGGCGGCGAACAGCAGCTGCCTCGACGCCTTCCTGCCGCCGTCGGGCGAGAAACTGCTCGACTGCGCGGACAACATCACCGACATGCTCTTCGCGGTGGCCCCGTCCGGCCGCGGCCCGGTGATCTCCTCGGTGGACGTCACGCAGGCCCGCCTGCTGGTGCCGGGCCCGGTGGCGCCGATTGCCTGGTGTGCGAGCGGAGCCTGCGCGACGCTGCTGGCTCCCATCGCGGAGACGGTCGAGGTCGTCGCGGCCGCTCAGGTCGCCGCCGCCGGCACCTCGTGGATCGTCGTCGGTGCCGCCGGCATCGGCATCGGTGTCGTGCTGGGCGTCCTGCTCGCCATCCTGTTCCCCGGCACGATCGGTGTGAACGGCATCATCGAATACCCGATCGAGCACGACGTCGACTTCGACACGTTCGACAACTGGGGCCTGGACGAGGGCGAGTGGTACAACAGCCTGAAGGTCTACGCCGAGGTCATCAAGACCACGAAGTTGGTGGCCGGTCAGCGCAATCTCCCCTTCGCGTGGGACTCCACGGAGGATTCGCGTCTCAAGCGGATCATCGACGCGGCGTGCACGGCCCAGCGCGGCACCCAGGGCAAGGCCGGGTGTGACGACAACGTCATCGTCTACGTCCCCGGTGCCAAGAACTACCAGGGCGACGACATGACCGAGACCGGCAAGCACATCGTGGCCGCCATGGGCGACGGCGGGTTCCCGCAGCCGCCGACCCGGGCGGTGTGGTTCTATCCCGCGCGCAGCGTGGGAGGGCAGGCGGCACGCGCCCAGGGCCACTCCCGCGGCTGGTTCAACACCCTGGCGTTCAAACCGAACGCGTGCGATGTGCGGGTGCCCGGGCAGACCTGCGACGAATTCCCGTTCTGGTCGACGACCCAGGCGGTCAACCTGACCGGCCAGGTCGCCAGCCTCAAGCTGGTGTCGACGGCGGAGTCGCTGCCGCAGGCCAGGGACATCAACTCGCTCTACGGCAAGTGCAAGGTGACGAACAACACCAAGTTCGTCGTGCTGCCGGTGAAGCCGTGGGTCGAGGCAGGCGGCCAGAGCTTCGCCTTCAAGGTCAGCGGGGGCGGGGCTAGCCTCTGCATGACCCCCAAGGCCCCGTAGCCGAGGAGCTTCCTGATGCTCGATGACATGCGCGTGCTGCGCGACGCGGTGCGGGAGTACCGCGTCGCGGCGAGGGCTGCCGGCCTCGACTGGCCCGACCAGGGCGAGTCGCCGGCCGGGCAGCCGCCGGACGTGGTCCACCGGATCTTCGGGGTGGATCACATCGCCGAGCAGCTGACGTGGTTGCAGTCGCAGCGCTGGCCCGACCGGCAGTTGCTGCCCAACGTCGGATGGCGGATGCCCTGGCCGGAGGGTGGGGACGCGCTGGACTACCTGGGGCTGTCGATCGGCACGCCGTTCCCGTGGCGGCAGCAGATGCCTCTGTTCCACTTCGATGCCGTCCTCTACACGTTCGTCCTCGCGGGCGAGCACGAGGGTGAGATCTGGCGCTACCCGGTCTCAGAGGACTCCTGGGAGTCGGTCCGTGCCGCCACCAGCCTGGCCACGCTCTTCGAGCAGTGGACCAGGGGAATAGCCGCCGGTGTGGTCGTCTACGACGAGCACAGCAAGTGGCTCCTGGTCGACGACGTGGCCCAGGCTCCCGGCCTCGACCCGCTGGCCTTCCCGGTGAGTCCCGTGGAGGAAACGCTGCTGCGGGCGCGGCAGCGCGAATGCGGGGTTGACATGGCTGTCGTCGAGGACGGCTTCGAGCACAGCGAGGAGTTGTTCGACGCCATCGGCGCCGTCAAGGCGTCGCTCGGCGGGTAGCCACGGGTGCCGGCGGCTGTTGCGGTGACTGCCGCAACAGCCGCCGGCCACCCCGGGCGCTGGTCAGCGAGCAAGCACCGCGACTACGCGCGCAGCGAGGTGAAGAACTCCCTCAACTCAACGGCGAGCAGATCCGGTTCCTCCAGCGGCATGAAGTGCCCGCCCCGGCCCGGCTCGCTCCAGTGCCGGATGTCGGTGCAGGCCCGCTCGGCGATCTCCCGGGGGAAGTTGGCCATCGAGGGTTCGGTGCTCACCGCGAACGCGGCCGGCACTGTGATGTCGGGTCGTGGCGTGTTGTGGCCGAAGTCGGCGTACTGCCGGAACGACGAGCCGATCGTGCCGGTGACCCAGTAGAGCGTGATGATGGTGAGCAGGGTGTCGGTGTCGATGCTGTTCGCCAGGTCCCCGTGGTTGTCGCTCCAGTCGCGGTACTTGTCGACGATCCAGGCGGCCAGCCCGGCGGGTGAGTCGGCGAGCGCCGCCGCGAGGGTGTCCGGGCGGGTGCCCATGATGGCGCTGTAGCCGCCGTCGGTCTCGTCGTATTCGGCTTCGGCGTCCAGGTACGCCTGCTCGGCCGCCGACAGTGGACGGGCGTCGAAGCTGGCCGGGAACGGTGGATGGATCATGTGGATGCCGGCCACCTGCTCCGGATGGAGGGCGCCGAGCCAGCCGGTGACCACTCCCCCGACGTCGCCGCCGAAGGCACCGTACCGCTCGTAGCCGAGCACGTCGGTCATCAGCTCGTGCAGCGTCCGGGCCAGCAACGCCCGGGTGACCGGCTCGTCCGGGACCTCCGAGAAGCCGAAGCCGGGCAGGGAGGGCACCACCACGTCGAACGCGCCGCCGGCAGGGCTGGTCAGCCGGTCGACCAACGGCAGCATCTCGACGAAGCTGCTGGGCCAGCCGTGGCTGAGGATCAACGGCAACGGCGCGGGCGTACCCGTCGGGCGCGCGGCCCGGACGTGCAGGAAGTGCAGTTTCCGGCCGCCGACGACGGCCAGGTGCTGGGGGTACGCGTTGAGTTCGGCCTCGCGGGCTCGCCAGTCGAATCCGTCGTGCCAGTAGGACACCAGGTCCCGCAGGTGGTCGGGGTCGACGCCGCCCTGCCACGGCTGGTTGCCGCTGCGGTCGGTGAATCGGGTACGGGCCAGTCGGGCCCGCAGGTCGTCGAGGACCGCATCGGGCACGTCGATGCGGAAGGAAGAGACAGACATTGGTCCTCCGATAAGGAGGGCGCTCCCCGACGCGAAAGGTCAGCTGAGGGGGACGGCCGAGAGGAGCGCCCAGGAATGACGATGGGTGGTCACCGGGCTCACCTCCTCTCGTGGCTGACGAAGATCACTCTATCCGAGTGGGTCGGGGAGCCGGCCCCGGGTCGGAAACCGCGACCGGGTCCGTGGCGGGTACGCCTCGCAGTGTTCGGCCCAGTGCTGGGCGGCGGTGGCGAGGGCGTCGGCGGACACGGTGAGGACCAGCGGGTAGATCGCTGTGGGCGGGCGGCGCATCCACGGTGGCAGCGACTCGGCGGAGAACTCCACGATCAGCTCCAGCCGGCGGCGGCGCAGCACCCGGCTGCGCAGGGCCAGGTTGGGTTCGGTGAAGCGGACCAGCGCCGGCGGCGCGCTCAGCCCGAGGGCGGCAGTGGCCTGCCCGTGCAGCCAGCCGCCGAGGGCGCGGGCCTCCTCGACCATCAGGCTCGGGTAGTGGTGTGACCAGGTCTGACCGTCGGCGGTGCGGGCGTCGACCTCGATGAGCAGCCAGTCGTGCCAGCCGGGCGTGGGCCCGTCGGGGTCGTCGGGCGGGTCGATGCCGGGCTGGTAGCCGACGGGGCGTATCCGCACCCGAGCGCCATCGTCAGACCGGATCTCCACTCGATCATTCTGGCCGACCGAAGCAGACTTTCGCCCCTAAATCGGTCACTTGGCGACGGTTCGCCGCACGCCACCGTGCTCCGCGCAGGCATTGGGCCGGCCGCCGGCCAGGCTGACCGAACCGTCCCGACACTGCACGAGGTAACCCCGGCCGGACCAGAACTGCGGTACGCAGTCGAACCAGTCGCACACCTCGGCGGCCGGTTTGCGGATCCGCGTCCCGCCGCAATAGTCGTACCCCAGCGGGTTTTCCGGCGCCCCGCAGCGCGGGCCCTGAGACGCGCTCGGTGACGGCCGTGGTGACCTCGTCGGCTTCGACGGCGGCGGGGTGACCCGCACCGGCGACGGGCGGATCAGCGCGGGCGCCGCGCTGTGGGAGGGCGCTGCGCTCTGGGTGGGCGCCGGGGTGGCGGCGGCGGCGACCTCCGCGCCACCGGTCGGATCGGACGGGTCCGACTCGATCAGCGCCGCCGGCACCAGCAGCGCGATGGCGGCGGCCACCGCGAGGGTCCGCCGACCACCCGGCACCCGCGCGGTGAACCGGGCCTGCGCGGGGGTGTTCACTGCCGGCCGGAATGGCTTGAGCTGGGCGTGCTCGGCGATCAGCTCGTCGAGCTGGGCGAGCACCGCGGCGCGTTGTTCGATCGCGTCGGCGAAGGCCAGCGTCAGCTTGAACCGGAAGTCCGGCGCGGCGTCGGTGGGCAGCAGCAACCCGGAGGTGAGCCGCCGGTCCAGCGCCTGGATCAGGGTGACCGGGGCCGCCGGGTCGTGGGCCAGCCCGGTGATCCGGCCGTACGCCCACTCGCGCCGGCCTCGCCCACCGAGCAGCACCAGTCGACGGCTGGTGATCACGGCCATGCCGGCATCGGTGACGCGTACGCCGTCGGGGCGGCGTGGGCGCAGCGGCCCGGTCTGCGGGGCGACAGTGAGGTCGGGCGCGGGCAGCACTGTGGTGTGCCGCACCTCGACCAGTTGCGCCGCGGGCAGTGCCCAGAGCACCACCTCGTCGGCGGCCAACTCCAGCGGCAGTCCGGCACCCGCCGCCGCGGAGCCCTGGAATTCGGCGGCCAGGACGCGCAGCCGCCGTAACTCGTCGTCGCGTCGCTGCCACGCCGCTTCAGCGCCGCGGTAGGTGCTGACCCGCCGCACGTTCTGCCGGTGCGCCCACCGGTAGCGCCAGGTGGAACCCGTCGATTCAGTCTTTGCCACGCCGACTCCTTCGCCGCGCAGGCCACCAATCTGGGGTGTCATGGGGATTAACAGGCGCGGCGCGGCGCTCGGAAACGCCGAAACGGGTGAACTGTCCGATCGGCGGAGGAACCAACACGATAGGGCGATACTGGTGCCGACGTTCATCTTTACCGAGGGGGTGCGGGTCGTGCCGCAGGACAGGCCCGCCGTGGTCGTCGGCGTGGACATCGGCACCACCAGCACCAAGGCCGTCGCGTACGACACCGACGGGCGGCAGCTCGCCAGCCACTCGGTCGGCTACCCGCTGGACAACCCCCAACCCGGGTACGCCGAGCAGGAGCCGCAACTCATCCTCGACGCCGTGCTGAAGTCGATCAGCATGGTGGTGGCCGAGCTGGTCGAGCCGGTGGCCGGGCTCTCGTTCAGCTCCGCAATGCACAGCCTGATCGGCCTGGACGCGGCCGGCAACCCGCTCACCCCGTCGATCACCTGGGCCGACTCGCGCGCGACCCGGCAGGCGGAGCGGCTGCGGGCGGTGCCGTCCGGGCTGGCCCTGCACCGCCGCACCGGCACGCCGGTCCACCCCATGTCACCGCTGCCCAAGCTGCTCTGGTTCGCCGAGCAGGAGCCGAAGCTCTTCGAGAGCGTCGCGCACTGGGTGGGCATCAAGGACTGGGTGCTGCTGCGGCTCTGCGACGCGCTGGTCATCGACCACTCCATCGCCTCGGCCACCGGCCTGATGGACATCCACACCCTGGAGTGGGACAGCGAGGCGCTGACCATCGCCGGCATCACCGAGGAGCAACTCCCCCAGCTCGTCGCCACCACCGCCGCGCTGCCCAGCCTCACCCCGCAGGTCGCGGCCGTGACCGGCCTGCCGGAGCGCACCCCGGTGGTGGTCGGCGCCGGGGACGGGCCACTGGCGAACCTGGGCCTGGGCGCGGTGCACCCGGGCATGGTGGCCTGCTCGATCGGCACCAGCGGCGCGATGCGCGTGATGGTGGAGCGGCCGGGCGTGGACCCGCTGGGTGGGGTGTTCTGCTACGCGCTGACCGAGCACCGCTGGACCGTCGGCGGCGCGATCAACAACGGCGGCATCGTCCTCAAGTGGGCCGGCGCGGCGCTCGCCCCGGACCTGGGCGAGCACGCCGAGGAGGAGTTGGTCGCCCTCGCCGCCCGCGCGCCGGTCGGCTCGGGCGGGCTCATCATGCTGCCGTACCTGCACAGCGAACGCGCGCCGCACTGGAGCGCGCTGCCGCGCGGCGCGTACGTGGGGTTGACCCACGGGCACCGCCGCGAGCATCTGATCCGGGCGGCGCTGGAGGGGGTCTGTCAGCAGCTCGCGCTGGTGCTCAGCTCGGTGCGCTCGGCCGGCAACGAGGTCCGCGAGATCCGGGCCGGTGGCGGTTTCGCCCGAAGCGGCCTGTGGCGGCAGATGCTCGCCGACGTGCTCGGCCTGCCGGTGAGCTTTCCGGCCGCGCACGAGGGGTCGAGCTTCGGCGCGGCGCTGCTCGGCATGCAGGCGCTGGGGCTGATCCCCAGCATCGACGTCGCCGCCGACCTGGTGCGGATCGAGGAGACGGTACGCCCCGACCCGGCCGCCGCCGCCACCTACGCGGCGCTGCTGCCGCTCTTCGCCGAGCTGTACGACGCGCTGGTGCCCGCCTTCACCTCGATGCGCCGGCTGGCGCCCAGCCTGCCCGCGGAACCCGAGCCCTCGGCGGGACCGCCAATGTGACCCTCCGGCCGTGGATGACCCGGGTCAGGGTGCCTCGACGCCGGAGATCAGGTAGCGCTGCACGTCGGCGTCGAGGATCTCCACTTCCTGCGTGTCACTCGGCCCGGAGCCCCGGAACGCGGCCAACTGCTCCGCGGACTCCCAGCGTTCGTAGACGTGGATCCGCCCCGGCTCCAACGGGTCGGCCGCGAGCAGGAAGTCGAGGCAGCCGGCGGTGGCGCGCGCCTGCGCGATGACCTGTTCGCAGTCGGCCAGGTAGGCCTCGCGTGCGGCCGGTTCGACCTGCAGACTGCCTGCAATGATCAACATGGGGACCTCCGGGGTCGGTGCCGCTGATGTGGCTGATGCCTGTGAGTCATTTTTATACCTGTGAGTCATCACGCTCGTGCGGACATCGCCTCCCGGACGGGTGACGCCGGTCCCGCTGGCCTCACCAGCCCCCACCGCTTCATATCGTGCAAACGTGAGAAAAAGCGACAAGAAGCGCTCATCTTCCCTGCTGGGGGCCCCTGTCCGCGTACCCCTGAAGTGGCTGGCGGCGACGGTCGCGCTTGCCGTGGTCGCGACGACCGGGCCGGCCACCGCGGACGGTCAGGGCCACGAGCCCGGTGTGGAGCCGACGCCGGAGCGGGCGCCGACCAGCGAGGTGTCCTGGTTGTCGTTGCCCGGCGGGGTGTTCGCTGTGGACTCACTCGGGCACACCGTGCGCTACCGCGCCTGCGACGGCGACACCGGCCGGGTCGCCGACCCGGGCATGCGGGTCGCCGCCGGGGTGGCCAGCGGCGCTGTCGTCGTCGGGGGCACGGCCTACCGCTACCGGGTGCCGCTGGTCGGACGCGCCGAGGGCACGCTTGAGGTGATCCAACGGCACCGGTCGCCGACGACGCTGACCGGCGTGGTGGTCACCAGCCCGCAACCGCCCACCGACCCGATCGCCGGAGCCCGGCTGTTTCCGCTCAGCGGGCAGCTCGCCCGGGTGGTCGCCGACGCGAGCCTCAACCCGGCCGGGGTCACCGTCCGCGCCCTGTCCGGCCGGTACGGCGACCAGCAGATCGCGGTCAACGGCTCGCTGCGCCCCAAGGCCGCCAGCGTGATCAAACTGTGGATCCTCGTCGAGCTGCTCCGTCGGGTCGAGTGTGGACAGGTCGCCCTCGACGACGGCGTGCTGGTCACCCCGGAGGACGTGGTCGGCGGCACCGGTCAGTTGCAGTTCGAGACGTTCCCGCAGGTGGTCACCCTGCACCGGCTCGCTCGGTACCTCATCAAGTACAGCGACAACGTGGCCGCGAACGTGCTGATCACCTACCTGGGTGGGTTCGCCCCGGTCAACGCGCTGATCGACTCGATGAACCAGCGGTCCACCATCCTGGCCCGCCGGATGCTCGACAGTGCGGCCGCCCAGCGTGGCGAGGAGAACTACACCAGCCCGGACGACGTGGTGTCCCTGCTCGGCGCCGTCTGGGACGGCGAGATCCTCACCCCCGCGTCCCGTGACCTGATGATCGGGTTCATGCGGGAGCAGACCCTGAACACCAAGATCCCGGCGGCGTTGCCACCCGGGGTGCCGGTGGCCCACAAGACCGGTGACCTGCCGGACGCCTCCCACGACGTCGGCTACTACCTGATCCCCGGCACCGAGACCGCCGTCGCGTTCCTCACCGCCGGGCCGATGGCCACCGGCGACGAGACGGTCCGTCGGATGGCCCGTACCGTCTACGACTTCCTCGTCACCCCCGGCGAGGGGGCGGTCGAGGAGTGAGCCGTCAGGCGCCGGGGATGTTCGCCGGCGGGTCCTCGCCGACCAGGTCGGCCGCCGGCGGGTCGGCCGACACCGGCGACCCGAAATCCGAGTACGTCAGGTCGAGCTGTGCGGTCTGCGACTGCTCGCTGGCCAACTCGATGCGGTAGCGGACCAACCGCCCCTGCTCGTCGACGGCCGCCGTGAACGGCACCGCCCCGGCCCGGTCACCGAGCACCTTGCTGACCCCGCTGCCCAGCACCGCGCCGCTCTCGCGCAGGTCCAACGTGCCGGCGAACTCCCGCGTGGCGGTCTGCCGGACCCCGGCCGGCGCGGCCAACGTGCTGGCCAGCCGGGTGTTGTCCAGGCCCTGCTTGGCCGCCGGCTTTCCCGCGGCGCCGACGTGCCACCAGGTCTTGCCGTCCCAGACCGGCACGCGGCGGTCCGGGGCGGTCACCCGCACGTAGACGTCCGGCCCGGTCGTCAACCGCTCGATCTTCACCTCACCGGTGGGCACCTTCAGGGAGGTGGTCTCCAGACCACGCTTCGCCTTCGGGTCCCACAGCAGCACCGTGGCGTCGCCGTCCGCGCCGCCAGTGCCCACCGTCAGCTTGTACGGCTGCTCGTCGGCCTTCGCTGCGGCGGCCTTCAGCACGGCGACCGGGTCGGTCGGGCCGGCCGACGCCGCCGGGCGACCCGCGTCCGGCTCGTCGCCGCCAGCCACCAGGGCGTACGCCCCGGCGCCCACCGCCACCACGAGCACGGCGACAGCAGCGATCAGCTTCGGCTTCTGCACGGTCATCTCCCCCGAGCGGCACGCCGCCAGCCGGTCGCCGATCGACGCTCACCGCGGTGCGGTCCGGCCAGACTAGCCGGACCGCCCGACGTCACGCGCGGCTGATCGCGTTGGCGTGGATCGCCTCGTGCAGGTACGCGGCCAGCCCCGGGGCGATGCTCTCGTAGTGCGCGGTGAACCGCTCGTCGGCCAGGTACATGTCGGCCAACCCGGTCTGCATCTCGTACGAGCACTCGTAGAACCAGCGGCTGATGATCTGCCGGTGCTCCTCGGCCAACTCCATCGCCTCCGGGCCGTCGGCCGGGGCGCCCGAGGCCATCACCGCGACGATCCGTCGACCCCAGTCCTCGTTCTCCGCCTTGATCCGTAGCCAGTCCTCCTTGCCGTAGCGGGAGGCCCGCCGGTTCGACTCCCGGTACGCGTCGGTGTCACCCCAGCGCTGCTCCGCCTCGGCCTGGTGCTCCTCCGGGTCGACGTCACCGAAGACCTCGAACCGCTCTTCCGGAGTGAGTTGGATGTTCAACTTGCTCGCCTCCATCGCGAACTCGATCGCCGTGACCATCTCCTGCAACCGCTTCATCCGTACCGTCAGCAGCTCGTGCTGTCGGCGCAGGTGGGCGGCCGGGTCGGCCGCCGGGTCGTCGATGATCGCGGTGATCTCCTCAAGCGGGAAACCCAGCTCCCGGTAGTACAGGACGAGTTGCAGCCGTTGCAGGTCCGCCTCGTCGTAGCGGCGATAACCAGCAGAGGTCCGTCCGCTCGGCGAGAGCAACCCGATCTCGTCGTAGTGGTGCAACGTCCGGATCGTCACGCCAGCCAGCTTCGCCACCTGACCCACCGTGTACGCCATGGTTCCCCTCCCTTCCGGGAACCAGGCTCTCGCCTGCCGCTACGTGAGGGTCAAGCCCGATTCTGGCCCACCATGGCCGGGCCGTCCGGCCGCCCGTACAGATAGCCCTGACCGCGCGGGCACCCGATCGCGGTCACCGCCTCGTGCTGGCGCTCGGTCTCCACGCCCTCGGCGACCACCGTGAGGTCGAACGCGCCAGCCAGCCGGGTGATCATCTCCACCGTGGCGTACGCCCGGTCGTCGGCACCCAGCCGGGCCACGAACGAGCGGTCGATCTTCAGCTCGGTGGCCGGGATGCGGTGCAGGTAGCTCAGCGACGAGTAACCGGTGCCGAAGTCGTCGATGGCGATCCTGATGCCCAGCTCCCGGATCTGGTGCAGCCGCTCCAGCACCGCGTCGGTGCCCTCGATCAGCGCCGACTCGGTCAGCTCCAGGGTCAACGCCCGCGGCGCCAGCCCGGCGGCGCTGGTGGCCGCGGTGACCGTGGCGATCAGGTCCGGCCGGCGCAGATGCGCCGCGGCGATGTTCACCGCGACTGTCGCCTCCGGCACCCGGCCCCGCCAGGTCGCGGCGGCCCGGCACGCCTCGTGGATCACCCAGCGGTCGATCGGCAGGATCAACCCGGTCTCCTCGGCCAGCGGCAGGAACCTCGCCGGTGGCAGCATCCCCAGACGCGGGTGCCGCCAGCGCAGCAACGCCTCGGCGCTGCGAACCGCGCCGGTGCACAGGTCGACGATCGGTTGGAACTCCAGGTGCAGCTGCTCCTCGTCGACCGCGCGGCGCAGATCGGCGATCAACTCGGCGCGGGAGACGGCCGACTCGCGCAGCGTCGGGGTGCACGTCCGGTACGCGGACTTCCCAGCCGCCTTAGCCGCGTACATGGCGATGTCGGCGTCGCGCAGCAGGTCGGTGTGCGAGGCGTGCTGCGGGCCGTACTCGGCGATGCCGATGCTCGCCGACGGGTGCACCCCGACGTCCTCCTCGTCGCCGGAGGGCCGCAGCGCGTCCAGCAGCCGCTCGGCGAGCCGCTCCGGTGAGACCGGTCGCTCGCCGTCGACCAGCACCGCGAACTCGTCGCCACCGAGCCGGGCGATGGTGCCGTCGTCGCTCACGGCAGCCCGCATCCGGGCCGCCAACCCGGTCAGCAGGGTGTCGCCGGTGGCGTGCCCGAACCGGTCGTTGACCTGCTTGAAGCCGTCCAGGTCGAGCAGCAGCACGGCCACCGGTCGCCCGTCGCGCAGGGCCAGGCGCAGCCGCCGGTTGAACAGCAGCCGGTTGGGCAGCCCGGTGAGCTGGTCTCCGTACGCGAGCCGGCGCAGCCGGGCCACCAGCCGCAGGTTCTCGTTGGCGGCCAGCCCCTGCCGTACGGCGAGGGCCGCGAGCAACGCCATCATGGTGACGAAGACCAGCTGCGGGGCCTGCCCGGTGGGCCGACGGGTCAGCACCACCGCGATGATCGCCCCACCCACCGGCAGGTACGGCAGCGCCACCCGCCACCAGGGCGGCAGCGGCGACTCGGCGGCGTCGTCGGTGCCGTCGCAGTCCGGTGGTGGCGGGTTCCGGGTGGCCAGGCCGATCAGCAGGTAGCTCAGCGGCCAGCACAGGTCGATCAGGTGACCGGCGGCGTAGTCGGCACGGACGACCAACGACACGTAGACGACGTCGGCGACGACCCGCAGGGTGAGGCTCGCCGCGAGCACGCTCATCGGCCGCCACATCGGCCGGACCGGACCTGCGACGGCGACCAGGATGGTGAGCTGCATCAGGTCGAACATCGGGTAGAGCAGCCCCAGCGTGCGCGCCGGGTCGGCCAACTCGGCGGCGGCCACCCCGCGGAACACCAGCACCCAGCCGATCGGCACCAGGGCCAGCGCGACGATCATCCCGTCCAGCAACGTGCGGGCCCGCCCCACCGCCGACCGGGGCGCCGACGGCGCGCTGAGCAGCGCCGCCGTACCGGTGAGGATGCCGGCGGTGAAGACCACCCCCACCAGCGGTGTGTGCGGCAGGTCGCCACCGACGAGCCGCTGCGTCGTCCAGATCGCCCGGCCGAGCGCGGCGAGCGCCATGGTGACGGCGAGCAGCGTCCAGAACCGGCGCAGTGGTGCCGGATGCCGGCGGGCCACCCCGACGCACGCGAGCGTCGCCCAGCCGGCGACCAGCATCCCGCCGAGGTCACTGACCAGCGCGGCACCGGGCAGCGCGGCGACCAGCCAGCACGCCTCCACCAGGATGACTGCGGCCGCGACGACAGCACCGGCGGGGCTGCGCAGCCCCGCAGCCTGCCTTCCGTCCTGTCGGGACACGGTCGCTCCGGCTCTTCGTCGTACGTGCACCCTCGGCGGACCTGTCCACGGCAAACCCCCGAAAGCCTAGCCAGCGCCCCGGGTGCCCGCCAAGGTCCGGACGGCCGCGCGAGTCGACCCGGTTCGGCCACGTAGGACGGACGCACCGTCACCTGTTTGGCCGTACCATCTCCCCGGTGACCTCTACCCGCCGGCGGCTGGTGGCCGCGTCCATCCTTCTGTTGGTGGAAACGGTGCTGTTCGCACTCCTCGTCACCGAGTCCCTGGCGGGCGCCATCGTCGCCGCCGGCATCACCTGCCTGTCGTTCTGGGCGCACCTCGTCCTGCACGAGTGCGGGCACCTCGTCGCGGCGAAGCTGCTGCGCCTGGAGGTGGTCGCCGTCCGCATCGCGCCGTTCACCGGGTGGCGCAACCACGTGTCGGTCCGACCTGCGCCGTCGTCGACTGCGTTGCCGCTGCGGATGGTGCTGTTCTACCTCAGTGGCACAGTGGTCAACCTGTGCACCGCGACGGTGCTGGGTGCCGCGACGGCATTGACGAACACACCGGTGACACGCTTCGCGCTGCTCGGCGCAGCACTTCTCGCGGCGCTTCTGGGGCTGGTCAACCTCATTCCCTCGCCCCACAGTGACGGCCGCAACCTGCTCCCCTGGCTTTCGGCGCCGACCGCCACCAGCGCGGCGCTGCGGGCGGCCTACTACCAGGAGGAGATAGACCGAACGCTGCGGGCGATCAGCCATGGGGAGGAGGACGACGGCCACCTCGGAGATCCGGTTCGCGACGGTAACGACACGCGGCTCGCGCTCGCCGCCTTTCAACAACGCTGGAGCACGGGACACGCGCGGTCGACGACGGACTTCATCGCCGACGCCGAGCGACTCGCGGCGCTGGCTCGCGCCGACAGCACCGATCCCGCGACGGCCGCCGCGATCGGGCAGGCGCTCAGCATCCAGTTCGGGTTGTGGTACCTGTACGCCGCGGTGGTGACCAGATCACCTGTCGACCACCGCGAGGTGGTGGAGATCTGGGAACTGGCACAGCTCGGCTCTCAGGTGCAGCCACACAGGTTGGCCGCCCGTGTCGCGATGAGCCTGGCGCACCTGCTCAACCAGCGGCCGGAGCAGGCGCGGGCGCTGCTTCTCGACGTTCGGGCCGGTGTCGACCCACCGGACCTGTGCAGCGTCGCGTTTCTCCTGCGGGCCATCGCCGAGTGCCACCTAGGCAACCACGCCGATGCGGACACCCACATCAGGGCGGCCGGCGGCCGCTACCGGCAACTGACACAGATCGTTGCCACGATCCGGGCGGCCGATCCGGTGCTGCCGTTGTCCGCCCCGGCACCGATGGCTGGCATCTGACCGGTGTGCCGCCAGCCCCAGGTACGGGCGGTGGGGTGGGTCTGCGACGAGTGTGTCAGCGGCCGGCGGAGCGGTTCCACGGCGATCGGGGCAGGGCGGTGCCGGCCACTGGGCGGCGTGCGCGGCGGCGTCTGCGCCGACCGGGGGTGCAGGGCGGGCGGGCAACGGTGTGCACTGCCACGTCGACCGGCGGCGTCGGTCGGCCGATCAGCCAGCAGAGGAAACGTTCCATCGGGAGATCAGCCGACCGGGAGGCGCTCAGCGTCGGACCTGGAGATGTCGTACTGCGCCCCACAGAACGTGCACTGCTGCGCGTACCGGGTGCGGATCGGAATGAGCGGTATGAAGAACAGGGTGAATTTCGTCGAGCGGCGGGTGATCACCTGCGCGGCCTGGTTGCCGCAGTGACGGCAGACCTGCTGCACGACACCGGACCGGTCGACCTTGGTACGCAGACCAAAGATGAAGAACATCGCCCGGCAATACCCACTTCACCCCGAGAACTCACCAGATCCGGCCAGCGAATCAGGACACGCATCGCCGCGGGTGCACAGGATCGTGATCGAGGCGAGGCACTCAGCTGCCGGGCGCCGCCCTCAGTGCCAGGGCCGGCGCTGGTCCAGCTCGCCCGCCAGCCGGCGGAGAAAGTCGCGGAACCCCTGCTCGCTGTGCGACGTCTCGATCTCGTCGGTGAGCGGACCGTCGTACTGCTGCGCCTGGACGATCGCTTCGGCGTACACACCCGGGCCGTCCCCGAAGTAGCGCCGCTCGACCATCGCTGCGGCCATCTGACTGGCGGAGTCGTCGTCCAACTGAGGGGTGAACATCAACCCGTACAGGATCTGGTTGATGACGCCCTTCCAGTTTTGGCTGTCCATTCCATCCACCCTTTCCGACGGGTCAGTTCAACCGGGTACGGCCATCGAAGCCGAAGAGCGGGATGTCTTTGACGCCGTTGCGGCTCAGCTCGTCGGTGACCTGACGCATATGCCCGGGACTGGGTTGGTAGTGCCCGCTGGCGGAGGTCACGTACTGGACCCTACCGTCGACGACCGCGATCTCACCGGCCGCCGCGACCGGCTTACCGTTGCCCAGGGTGGAGTGGTGGAAGTCGCCAACCTGTTGGTAGTTCGAGGCATACATGTTGCCCCGGTCATCCATCACGAAGATGGCCCGGCCGCCGTCCCTGGTCCAGTGGGTGGACGCGGCGCGAGTGTCGAAGGGCTCGCCGTCTTTCGCCTGGCGCAGGATGCCGTCCGAGTCGACGTACACCCGGTGCGCCTCCCGTTCCGCCTCACTGAGCCGACGCACCGAACTGGGCCGAAATGGGTTTCCCGGATGGTCGCCGGCCGTCTCGTACCGGTACTTGTCCAGCATCGGCCGGCCCTGGTAGCGGACCTCCTGCAGCGGTCCGGGCACACCGGGGCGTCCCGGACGCCGACCCGGGCCCTTGCGGTTGAACCTGCGCAGCAACGTCTTGGCGCGGCGAAGCAGTCGCGGAATGATGTCGTTGACGACCCGTTGCACGACCTCCTTGATGATCCGGCGGATCGCGACCCGGGCCAGGCCGATCGCGATCGGAATCTGTGCCAGCGAGCCACCGAGGGTGGGAGTCGCTGCCGCCAGCGCCATGGCGACCTGGATCACCAGGATCGTGAGCTGGACGATCGTGAGGACCTTCTGGGTCAACGTGATCACGGCCATAACGAGCAGGGCGGCGGCGATGAGCTCCGCGGCCTCGGCGCCGTCCTCGATACGGCTGGTCGGGCCCTCCTCGCCACGCCACATCGCCTCGAAGGCGGCGACGTCACGCCCCCGGTTGGTCGCACTCACGACACTCGCTCCGGCGTTCGCCCCGCTGGCCGCCGTGCGCAACGTGCCCGCGAAGGCCATCCACGCCTGGGCGGCCTCGTACAGCAGCTCCTCGTCGGCCTCAGGCCAGGTGAAGCCCACCCAGTTGAGGGCCTCGGCGAGCTCAGCTGGCAGCTGTAGGCCCACCGGGCAGCCCCAGTCTCGTGAACAGGGCCGCGTTGTCGAGGTCACTGCGCTCATGGGCGTCGGCGGCGGCGTCAAGCCTGTCGGCCACACTCAGGAGCTGGTCGGCCATCGAGGCGTAGACGTCAAGAGCGTGTTGCAGCACCTCGGTGTAAGCCGCTCCGAAGACCGTCCCGGCCTCGTCGCCACCCCAGGGACTGGCCGAACCGGTGACTGTGCCCTGCAACCGCTGCACCTCGGCGCCGAGCCGGTCACCGCTGGCCTCGATGCTCCGCGCCGCGGAGTGCAGCGCGGCGACGTCGACCTCTATCGCGTCGGTCATCCGGTCACCGCTGGTCGAGTCGGCGAGTCAACGCGTCCAGGTCACCGATCATCCCGTCAAGCCCACGAGCAGCCTCTGCCGCGACCGCCTCCAACTGCCGACGCATCGCTGTCTGGTCGATGTCACCGCCGAGCAGCTCTTGACGCTGCCGCAGCTCGTCATCCTGGGCGGCGCGCACTGCCTCGATCACGCGGTCGGCGATGGCACGGGTGCCGTGCCGTAGCAGGCGGGGGTCGATCTCCAGCGACTCCAGCCGGCCATACCCGGCCACCGCGGCCTCGACCAGCCCGTCGGCGGCGGTGCCGCGCCCGCGCAGCTCGCCCTCGCCGGGTGGCACAACTGGTGGTGACGTCGACTCCATCGGTGTCGACGGACCGGCGACCCGGCCCAACAAACGCATTGCCGCTTCCAGCGAATGCCCGACCGCTGTGTGATCTGCATGCTCTGGACCTGCCACCCGCACCGCCCCGGCCGCCGACTCGACACTGACTCAGCCGACTGTACCGATCAGCTGGCCACTTGGCAGACCCGTCGTCCGGTCCCTCCACCTTGGACGCCGATGGCTCGGTCTGCCCAAGGTGGAGGTGACCGGGGACGTCGAAGTCAGCTGGCCGGCTGGGGCTCCAGGCCGGGGATCTCGGCGGGGAGCCAGATCGGCTGCCAGTCCGGCACCTCGTGGAAGCGGCGCAGCTCGGCCAGCCCGGAAACCGACCCGGTCCAGGCCGCGTACGGCGGGTTGGTCTCGTCGAAGCCGCTCTGCACGAACGTCAGCGTGGTCCGGCCACCGGACTCGGCCAGCTCCCAGCTGGTGACGCCGACCGGGCCCCAGTCGACGGACATCTTCCGGCCCGGCTCCAGGTCGACCACCTTGGCCGCGTAACCGGCGTCGAACCCGCCCATGGCGTACCGGCCGCCGACCCAGGGCTCGATGCCGATCGGGTAGCCGAACCAGGCGCTGGCCTGCTCGGAGTCGGTCAGCGACTCCCACACCTTGTCGGCCGGGGCCGCGATGACCAGCTCACCGCGCAGGTCGGCGGAGGTGAAGTCGGTGCGGGGCAGCAACGGCCGGCCCTCCAGGTGGGCCGCCAGGTTGGCGATGCACAGCGACCAGTACGTCTGGAGCACGCCCCGGATGCTGGAGCCGCTCATCGCCTCGGCGAAGTCGAAGTGGCTCTGGGTCAGCGTCAGCACGGTGCTGTCCGTGCCCTCGGCGGTCAACTGGAACTCGGTGGTGGTCTCCACGCCGTCGAGCAGCCAGCTGAAGCGCAGGGTGTCGTCGTCGGCGTGCAGCAGCCGCTGATGCGGGGCGTCACCCTCGGGGGTGTAGCGGCCCCAGAACTCGTACCGCTGGGGCAGCTCGACCTCGGCGTGCTCGGCCAGCCAGAGACGCAGCTCGGCCGGGTCGGTCAGGGCCTCGCGGACGCGCCCGACGGGCGCGGAGAGACGGGCCTGGACCTTCAACGGGTCACTCATTGTCATTTCCTTTCGGATAGCAGGCGACGGCGAGCTTGAAGGCGTCTCCTTCACTGCCGCCGTAACGGGCGAACAGGTCCTGAAGTGCGGTTTGCAGGTCGTGCATGAACTGCGGGCGAAGCTCTGCCGGCACCCGGATCTCGCCGGAGACGCCGATCGAGGGCAGCTCGGGGGCGGCCCGGTCCAGGGCCGCCACGTCGGCCTGGACCTCTTCCATCAGGTCGAGCAGGTAGCCCAGGCTCAGCTCGTCGCGGGCCCGGCGCAGCCCGATCCGGCCGACGAGCCGGGGCGACAGCCAGTAGGACCGGGCGGCGGCCTGGTAGATGCCCTCGGTGATCCCGCGGACCTTGCGCTCGTTGACCAGCTCGACCAGGCCGGCCGCGACGAGCTGCTTGACGTGGTAGTAGACGCGCTGTGGCGTCTGGTCGAGTCGGGCCGCGACCTCGGTGCAGGTGCGCGGTTCGGCCAGTTGTCGCAGCACCTCGACGCGCTGCGGCTTGAGCAGGACTTCGGCCTGCTCGATCTGCTCCAGGTACAGGACGTCTCTCATGGCAAAATCAGTTTGTACGTACAAAACTTGTTTGTCAATCGGTTCGCGAGAAGCCGCGCCGACTTTCTCGACGCGGCTTCAGGCAACGGTCAGCAGGTGATCAGGGCAACCAGTCCGGTCGCAGCGGATAGCCGTTCACACCGTCCGGGCCGTTGTGCGTGGCCAGCACCTGGTGCAGCTGGATGCCGTTGCGCTCGAACGCCATCCGCGACCCGGCCATGTACAGCCCCCACACCCGGGCGGTGCCCGCACCCACCTCGGACACACAGAAGTCCCAGTGCTCGACCAGGTTGCGACACCAGGCTGCCAGCGTCAGCGCGTAGTGCTGGCGCAGGTTCTCCTCGTGGTGCACCTCGAAGCCGGCGTCGTGCACCTCGCTGATCAACCGGCCCGGACCGGCCAACTCGCCGTCCGGGAAGACGTACCGGTCGATGAACGCGCCGGAGCGGTGCGGCGCCCGATTGTCCGCGCGGGTGATGCAGTGGTTGAGCAGGCGGCCGCCCTGCCGCAGCCGACTGCGCAACGCCCCGAAGTAGGCCGGGTAGTTGCGCACCCCGATGTGCTCGGTCAGCCCGATCGAGGAGATGGCGTCGAACTGCTCCGGCGGCGCGTCCCGGTAGTCCAGGTGTCGCACCTCGGCCAGCCCGGTCAGCCCCTCCCGCTCGATCGCGGCCTGCGCCCACTGCGCCTGTGCCTGCGACAGGGTCACCCCGAGCGCCTTGACGCCGTACTCACGCGCGGCGTGCCGCACCATGCCGCCCCAGCCGCAGCCCACATCCAGCAGCCGCATGCCCTTCTTGAGCCCCAGCTTGCCGGCGACCAGGTCGTACTTCGCGGCCTGGGCCTGCTCCAGCGTGTCGTCCGGAGACCGGTAGACCGCGCAGGTGTACGTCATCGACGGGCCGAGCACCTTCTCGTAGAAGGCGTTGGAGACGTCGTAGTGGTGGGAGATCGCCGTGCTGTCGCGCACCCGGGAGTGCCGCATCCCGTTCATCACACGCTTCCAGCGCGGCAACGCCTCCTGCGGAGGTGCCGGTGGCGGCATCAGCCGCTCCCAGCCCAGCCCACGCACCAGCGCCAGCCCCTCGGCCAGCGACGGTGGGCGCAACCGCAGCTCGTCCTTGAGCACCCGCAACGCCTCGTACGGGTCGCCCGGGTGCACACCCTGCAACGCCAGGTCGCCGCTGACGTAGGCCCGGGCCATGCCCAGGTCACCGGGCGCGGTGAGCAGATAGGACAAACCCCGCTCGGATTGGATCGCCAGGGTGATGCCCGCGTCGGACGGGCCGACGGAGCTGCCGTCGTACCCGGTGATCCGCACCGGCAACGGCCCTGAGGTGACCGCGCGGATGACATCCGCCACGGTCGGACCCGTTTGCCGGCCCCCCGCCGGTGGGGTGGCGGGGACGCTCGCCGCCCCCTGATCTCTGTCGGTCAGGCTCATGCTCGTGCTACCGCCTTTTCGTACAGTCCCGTCAGCCGGTGGTCCGGGTCGTAGCGGTCTTTCACCGCGCGCCACGTGTCGCCGCCGTAGAGGCGATCGAAGGCGTCCCGGTCGTAGTACGCGTCGGAGTAGAGCGACTTGTGCCCGCCCGACTCCGACACCCTGCGTTCGATCGTGCGGTTGACGTCGCCGTCGGCGGCGCCCGGCGCGATCGGCACGCTCCCCCAGAACCCGATGTTGACGTAGTCCTGCCCCGGCCGGAGTGGATACAGCGGCCAGGACCGTGCCGAGCCGGGCCCCGCCGGCTCACGCAGTCGCAACGGACACAGCCACACCGGGTTCATCCCCACTGCGCTGGCAAACCAACGCAGGAAGTCAGCCGTCTCACCCAGCGGGATCTCCACGTCCTGCACGACCCGCTCCCGGGCCGGTTGCCCGCGCAGCCGGTCGATCCGGGCCGCCACCTGGTGTCGGTGCTCAAGACGGACCAGCCGGTGGTAGAAGTCGCTGCGCCGGTAACGCGCCGGCCAGAACCTGCGCATGACCGGGTGCTGCGCACCGAACGCCGCCGAGCACCAGAACCAGTCGGTGTCCCAGCGCCAGAGATAGTCGTGCGCGGTGAGCACGTCGCGGGTGCGCTGGCGCAGCGACCGGTAGTAGATCGCCTGACCGGTGTAGTCGCTGGGCGGGCCGGCCGCGTCGGTGAACGTGGCCAGCACCAGGTACGCCTCACCGGGGCTGAACATCACCCCGTCCATCGCGTCGACCGGCTCGCCGGCCCAGGATCGGGTCGCGGTCACCTCGGCGATCGCGTCGGTGAGCGCCTCCAGCTGGGTGAACCGGACGTTGCGCAACGCCACGTACCGGCCGACCGGTTGCAGCTCGATGCGCAGCCGGGTGGCGTAGCCGAGGCTGCCCAGCGAGTTGGGGAACGCGGCGAACAGGTCGGCGTGCTCCCCGTCGGGTCGGGCGGTGACGATCTCGCCGGAGCCGGTGAGCACGTCCAGCTCCCGGACCGACTCGTGCGGCAGGCCGTTGCGGAACGAGGTCGACTCGATCCCGAGGCCGGTCACCGCACCGCCCAACGTGATGGTGCGCAACTGTGGCACCACCAGCGGCATCAGCCCGTGTGGCAGGGTCGCGTCGACCAGGTCCTCGTACGTGCACATGCCCTGCACGTCGGCGGTGCGGCCGGTCGGGTCGACCGACAGCACGCCGTTCAGGCCACTCACGTCGAGCCCCGGAGTCCGGGGAGCGGACCGGGGGCGGAACAGGTTGGAAGTGCGTTTGGCCAGCCGGACAGGCTCGCCCGTGGGCACCGCGGCGTACGACCGTCGCAGCGTGTCCACCGCTTGATCATGGTCAATGGGGTGATCCACACGCTCAGCGCGCATGTGATCACCTTACGCTCGCGTTCCAAAATCCGTGGGACGTCGGCGATGGGAGTTTCCCGTCCGCTGACCGGCTCGGCCGTTACCGTGGCGGGCATGCCATCGCCCGCGATCGCCGCCCTGGAAGCAGCCCAACTGCCATATCGGCTGGTCAGCCGCGGTGAGGCCGGCAGCCTCGCGGAGGCTGCCGCGGCCCAGGGTGTGGCCGTCGCCGATGTGGTGAAGACGATCGTGGTCCGCCGGAGTGCGGACGATCACCTGTTCGTGCTCACCCCCGGGGACCGGGTCGTCTCGTGGCCCAAGCTGCGCGCCCTGCTCGGGGTGCAGCGGCTGTCCATGCCCGACGCGGCGGGCGCACTGGCCGCCACCGGTTACGAACGCGGCACCATCACCCCGTTCGGCGCGAGCACGGCCTGGCCGGTGATCGCCGACGAGCGACTGCGCGGCCGGGAGATCAGTCTCGGCGCCGGTGAACGCGGCCTCGCCATCGCCGCCGACGCCGATGCCGTGATCGCCGCCCTCGACGCCACAGTGGCCGACGTCACCGACCCGCAGCCGACCCGCTGAGCGCTGCCGACGTCACTGCCACGGCCTAGTGTTGGAGACATGCCAAAAGCCGTGTGGAACGACCTGGTCGTCGCCGAGAGCGACGACACCGTGCTGGTGGAGGGCAACCACTACTTCCCCCGCTCCGCCCTGCGCGACGACCTGATCCGGGAGTCCGCGACGCACACCGTCTGCCCGTGGAAGGGCACCGCCTCGTACTACACCCTTGAGCACGAGGGCAGCACCAGCGCGGACGCCGTCTGGTATTACCCGGAGCCCAAGCCGGACGCCGAGATGGTGCGTGACCGGGTGGCGTTCTGGAAGGACGTCCGGGTCGTCGACTGACCGCCGGGCTGGCTCCGGTGCGCCGCCGTGGGCGAGGATGGCGCGTATGTCCGCGCCCCACGAACGCCCCGACCCCGCCGGCACCGTCTACGGCGGGCGACAGGCACGCCGCCCCGGGCCGCTGGCCGACCCGCTGCTGCGGGTCGCGGTGGCTGTCGGGGTCGTCGGCGCGCTCCTCGGGGTGGTCTTCGCCACCGGGCTGCTCGACGGGCAGGACGAGCAGCCCGTGCCGGCGACGGTCGGCGCGTCGTCCAGCGCCGCGGCGCCGACCGACCCGGCGGCTGACCCGAGCGCCCCGGCCGAGCCGTCACCGACCCCGTCGGCGACCCCGGCCGGGCCACCCACCGGGCCCCGGGTGCTCCGGGTCGCCTCCGGGCTCTGCCTCGGGCTCGACGGCGACGGCGAGAAGGCCGGCGCCCAGTTGGCCGCGTGCAGCGGCGGCCCGGAGCAGCAGTGGGTGGTCAACCCGGTCGGCGCGGACGTGCTGACGTTGACCAACGCGGCCCACGGGCAGTGCCTGGACGTCGAGGGTGGCAGCCGGGACGACGGCGCACGGGTGGTGCAGTGGCCCTGCCACGGCGAGGCCAACCAGCAGTGGCGGCTCACCGCGACCGGCACCGGCCCGGTGCTGCTGGTCGCGGCGCACAGCGGCAAGTGCGCGCAGGCCGACGACGACGGCGTCGAGGCGGGCGACGAGGTCCGGCAGCGGCCCTGCGACGGCCGGCCGGCCCAGCAGTGGACCGTGAGCTGACCGACCGCAGTCGCTGCCGCCGGCCCGGCCTCAGCCTCGGAAGCTCCACGCCTTCGGGGCGGTCGCGGCGGCCAGCACGGCCTCCGGCACCGGCCGGCCCGGTCGCCGACGCAGCAGCAACGACAGTCCGGCCGCGCCGATCGACAGCGCACCCGCCACGTACCAGGCCATGGCGTAGTCGCCGAGCCGGTCGCGGACCAGCCCCGCACCGGTCGCCGCGACCGCCGCGCCGAGTTGGTGCGCTGCGAACACCCAGCCGAACACCACCGCTCCGGCGCCACCGAAATACTCCCGGCACAACGCCACGGTCGGCGGCACGGTGGCCACCCAGTCCAGGCCGTAGAAGACGATGAACACCAGCATGGTCGGCTCGGCGGTGCCGGAGAACAGGCTCGGCAGCACCAGCAGGGACGCCCCACGCAGCGCGTAGTACATGCCGAGCAGCAACCGACTGTCCACCCGGTCGGTGAGCCAGCCGGAGGCGATAGTGCCGACGATGTCGAAGAGCCCAACCAGGGCGAGCAGCCCGGCCGCCGTGGTCTGGGCCATGCCGTGGTCGTGCGCCGCCGGCACGAAGTGGGTGCCGACCAGGCCGTTGGTCGTCGCGCCGCAGATCGCGAACCCCCCGGCCAGCAGCCAGAACGGGCGGGTCCGGGCCGCGGTCGCCAGCGCACCCAGCGCCCGGGCCGCCGCGCCGCCGGTCGCCGGGGGCGCCGGGACGACCTCGTCCGCCCCGTAGGCGGGCAGACCGAGATCCGCCGGGTGCTCGCGCAGGAACCACACCACCAGGGGTACGACCGCCAGCGCGGCTCCGGCCACGACGAGTGCCGCCGTACGCCAGCCGTGGTCGCGCACCAGGATGGCGATCAGTGGCAGGAACACCAGTTGTCCGGCGGCCCCGCCGGCGGTCAGCACCCCGGTGACCAGGCCCCTTCGCCGGACGAACCAGCGCCCGGTGATGGTGGCCACGAACGCCAGCGCCATCGACCCGGTGCCCAGGCCGACCAGCACACCCCAGCAGAGCAGGAGCTGCCAGCTGGCGCTCATGAAGACAGTCAGCCCGCTGCCCGCGGCGACCAGCAGCAGCGCCACCGAGACCACCCGGCGGATGCCGAACCGGTCCATCAGGGCGGCGGCGAACGGCGCGGTCAGCCCGTAGAGCAGCAGGTTGACCGAGACGGCCGCGGAGATCGTGGCCAGTGGCCAGCCGAACTCCTCGTGCAGCGGGTGCAGCAGCACCGACGGGGTGGCGCGGAAGCCGGCAGCACCGACCAGCGCCACGAAGGCGACGGCGGCGACCAGCCAGGCGGGATGCAGACGGCGGTTCTTGAACACGGCACCAGTCTGGGCGGGGCCGTACGGCACGACGAGTGGCCGGAAAGCCATCATGCGCAATAATCGGGCCATGACCGTTCGCCCGCACCGGATCGCCGTACTCGCCCTGGACCACGTGGTCGGCCTGGACCTCGGCACCCCCGCGCAGGTCTTCAGCACCGCCCAGGCCGCCGACCAGACGCCGTTCTACGACGTGCGGGTGTGCACCCCGGGCGGGCGCCCGGTGCGCAGCACCGCCGGCTTCCAGGTGGTCCCCGACCATGGTCTGGAACTGCTCGACACCGCCGACACGGTGATCGTCCCGGGCATCCACGACGGCACCGCGTTGATCTCGGGCACCGTCGAGCCGGAGGTCGCCGAGGCGCTGCGTGGGGCACACGAGCGGGGTGTCCGGATCATGTCGATCTGCACGGGAGCGTTCGTGCTGGCCGCCGCCGGGCTGCTCGACGGGCGTCGGGCGACGACCCACTGGGCGTACGCCGAGCGGTTCCGCAGCCTGCACGGCCGGGTGGACCTCGACCCGGGCGTGCTCTTCATCGCCGACGATCAGGTGCTCACCTCCGCCGGGGTCGCCGCCGGCATCGACCTCTGCCTGCACGTCATCCGCCTCGACCACGGCAGCGAGGTGGCCAACCGGGCCGCGCGGCGCTGCGTGATGCCGCCGTGGCGCGACGGTGGCCAGGCGCAGTACATCGAACGGCCTGTGCCGAAGGCCACCGACACCAGCACCGCGAGCGCGCGGGAGTGGGCGCGGCAGCGGCTGCACGAGCCGATCGCGCTGCGCGACCTGGCGGAGCAGGCGCGGATGAGCGTGCGCACCTTCACCCGGCGCTTCCGGTCGGAGACCGGCCTGAGCCCAGCCCAGTGGATGCTGCAACAGCGCACCGACCACGCGCGACTGCTGCTGGAGACGACCGACCTCACCGTCGACCAGATCGCCCACCGCTCGGGTTTCGGCACCACCGCCGCCCTGCGCCAGCAGCTCCACCAACGCATCGGCGTAGCGCCCTCGACCTACCGCCGCACCTTCCACCCACGAAGCGAGCTGATCGGCGGCTGATCCCCCGGCTGCTCGCCGCGGCCGCCCGCCGCCTACCGCCGCCAGATGCCGGCTGCCTGGCGGAAACGGCCGCCCCATGCGCTCGCTCGGCGCAGCCATCCCTCACCGGCGTGACGAGGCCCCTGACCGCGCCCGTCATCCCAGCGAGCGTGATACCTGTGAGTCATTTTGATGACTCACCGGTATCACGCTCGACAGACCGGTCGTCCAAGCCGCGCGAGGCCCGAACGACCGCGCGCGGACGACACGTCTCAGAGGCGGCGCAGCATGTGGAGTTGGGCCTGGTGCTTGGGGAGGTGGACCCGGGCGTGCAGGTCAAGGGTGCGGGACCAGGGCAGCGACTCGTCGACGATGAGGTCGAATCCCTCGCGTAGGTGGGTCTCGACCGGGGTCTCCGCCGCCAGGCCGAGCCGGTCGACGAGGCCGCACAGCCGGTCGCTCGTGCCGTCCAGCAGAGCGGTCAGGCCACGTAGGCCGCCCTGCTCGGCGGCCAACGCGTCGAGCTGCGGACGGTGGATGTCGTCCAGGTCGTAGTAGGCGAACGGCGACCCGGCCAGCAGCGCCTCGGTGGCCTGGATCATCAGCTCGTCGTTGGCGACCAGGTGCGCCACGATCTGCTCGGCGGTGAGCTGCCCCTCCGGCGGCGACTCGAATTCCGCCCCGTCGATCTCGGCCAGAACCCCGCCGTAAGCCCGCCGCAGCCCTCCACTCTCCACACCCCAAGTCAACCCCGCCCCACCCCGTCGATCATGGAGTTGTGGTGCCCGGTTCACCCAGACGGGAGACGTTTGTCCCCCACCACAACTCCATGATCGACGACGGCGGGGGGCGGGGGCGCTTAGCGGCGGGATTGGCGGGAGCGGAGGTAGTCGGAGACCACGTACTCGCCGAGGTCGTCGGTGTCCGGCGTGAACATCCGGCCCCGACTGCGGCGGGCCACCGCGTCCACGAAACGCCGCAGGCCCGGGTCATCGCCGAGCATGAACAGGTTGAGCGTGGCGCCGTAGCGACTCAGCCGGTCCACCTCGCGAACCGTCGCCTCGATCGTCTCCGGCAGCGGCGGCCAGTGGAACAGCGCCTCCCCGTCGTCCGGGTCGAGGTGGGCGGTCGGCTCGCCGTCGGTGACGACCAGGACCACCGGCTCGGCGTCCGGGTGTCGGCGCAGGTGCCGACCAGCCAACCGCAGCGCGTGCTGGAGGTTGGTGCCCTGTTCCCCGTCCGGCTCGACGGCGGCCAGCTCCTGCTGGGTCAGCGTCGTCGCCTCCCGGCCGAAGCCCACGATCTGCAGGGCGTCCTGCGGGAAACGCGTCTCCATGAGGTGCGCCAGTGCCAGCGCCGTCTGCTTCATCGGCCCCCAACGCCCCTGAGAGATCATCGAGTACGACAGGTCGACGCAGAGCACCACCGCCGCCGAGGCCCGCTTCTCGGTCTCCACCACCTCGAAGTCGTCCACCGCGAGCTGCACCGGAACCGTCGGCCCGGCCCGGCTGACCGCCCGGGTCAACGTCCGGACCACGTCCAACGGCTGCTCGTCGCCGTACTCCCAGGGTCGTGACGCACCGCTGACCTCGCCGGCGGCCCCCGCCGAGCGCAGGTCGTGCTGGCCGCGCGGCCCGGCGGTCAGGTCGGAGAAGACCCGTCGCAGCGCGGTCCCGCCGAGCCGGCGCAGCGCCTTCGGGCTCAGCGTGAGCCCTTCGGCGTCCCGGCTCACCCAGCCCTGCCGGCGAAGCTCCCGCTCCAGATCGCGCAGTCGGCGGACGTCGTCGGCGGCGTCCCGTCCCAGCGTCCGGGCCACCGCGTCGACGTCCACGTCGTCCAGGGTCGCCCCGGGGTGTTCCTGGTCGAGCTGGTCCAGCAGGTCGTCCAGGTCGCCGATCTCACCCAACGCGCCGGCCGCGTCGGCGTAGTCCAGTGGCTGGTCGCCCCGGACCCGTTCGCCACGCCCCCAGCGCAGGTCGGGCCGCAGTGCCCGCAGGTTCGCGTCGAGCGCTGACAACTCCCCGGAGAGGCGGTCGCCGAGCGACTGCTGCATCAGACCGGCCAGCTCGGCGCGCTGCCGGTCGGAGAGCGAGTTCATCAGCCGCTCACCGGCCGCCGAGCGGCGGGCCAGCACGTCGATCAGCTCGTCGACCGTTTCCGGCTTCTCCGGGAAGAAGTCGCCGTGTCTGCGCATGAACTCGGCGAACGCGTCGGTGGTGTCCTCCGCGCGACCGTGCCGGGCCAGCAGGTCGTTCAGGTCGCCCATCATCTCGGCGAGCCGCTGCTGGGCGGCCGGGTCGGCGGACGCGCGCACGGCGTCGCGCAGCCCGGCGAACCGCTGACCGAGCACGTCGTCGCGAAGTTGGTCGAGGATCTGCTGGTACGAGCGGCGGGCCTCGTCGCTGGCCCACTGGTAGCCGGACAGCTCCTCCACCGCCCGCGCGGTGGAACGGGGCAGGTTGTCCAGCACCGACTCGGCGAACCGCGCGGCGTCGTCGTCGCGCCCGCGCAACTCGTCCCGCTCGGCGGCGAGAGCCTGGTCGAGCAGAGCCTGGGCCCTGGTCACCGCGCCGTCCAGGTCACCGCGACGCAGCGCCTCCCGGCGCAGCCGCCGAGCCCGGGCGGCCAGGTCGTCCAGCCCACCCCGCCCCTGGGGGCCACGGCGCAGCAGATCGCGCAGCGCCTCCCGCAGGCTTCCGCCGGCCAGCACCTCAGCGCCGACCGCGTCCACCGCCTCACGCACGTCGTACGGGGGTGCGAGCGGGTCGGGCCCGCCGTTCCACTGCCCGTACCGGAACCGGTTGCCGGCCACGGTCAGCCCCGGCCGCCGTAGACGGTGCGCCCGGAGTCGGTGACGTCCTTGCCGAGCCGGCGGGTCAGGTGCAGCCCTTCCAGCACGAACTCGACGGCAGCCGCCGCCTCCTCCGGGGTGGGCGCGTCGCCCAGGCCGAGCCGGTCGAGGACCTTCGCCAGGCCGGGCACGGTGCCGACCTGGCGCAGCAGCTCGGAGGCGCTGACCAGCTCTCCGGTCTCGATCGCCGCGCCGTCCTCGACGAGCGCCGTGAAGCCGGACAGGTCCAACCCGGCCAGGTGCGCGCGGAACGTCTCGGCGGTCGCGGTCCGCAGCAGGTGGGCGAGGATCTCGATCTCCCGCCCCTCCTCGCCGCTCTCGAACTCGACCTTGCCGCGCAGGGTGCTGGTCACCGACACGGCGTCGCCGACCCGGGCCACCGCCGCCTCGGGCCGCCCGTCCGGGGTGGTGGTGGCGGCGAGCAGACCGGCGCGGCGCAGCGCGGCGCCGGCGACCGTCTCGGCGGCGGCGATGGCGAACCGGGCGGAGACCCCGGAGCGCGGGTCCACCGACGGCGACTCCCGCACCGCGCGGGCGAAGCGGGCCAGCACCTCCAGGACGTGCTCCGGCACGGCGGCGACCAGGTCGGCCTCCTGCCGGATGAGGTCCAGCTCCAGGTCCAGGTCGACCGGGTAGTGGGTGCGGATCTCCGCGCCGAACCGGTCCTTGAGCGGCGTGATGATCCGGCCCCGGTTGGTGTAGTCCTCCGGGTTGGCGCTGGCGACCAGGAGCAGGTCCAGCGGAAGCCGCAGCTGGTAGCCACGGACCTGGATGTCCCGCTCCTCCAGCACGTTGAGCAGCGCCACCTGGATCCGCTCGGCCAGGTCGGGCAGCTCGTTGACGGCGAAGATGCCGCGGTTGGTGCGCGGCACCAACCCGAAGTGGATGGTCTCCGGGTCGCCGAGGGTGCGGCCCTGGGCGATCCGGATCGGGTCCACGTCACCGATCAGGTCGCCGACGCTGGTGTCCGGGGTGGCGAGCTTCTCGCCGTAGCGCATCGAGCGGTGCAGCCAGCCGACCGGCTGGTCGTCGCCGGCCTCGGCGACCTGGGCACGGGAAGCCGGGGTGAGCGGGTGCATGGGGTGCTCGTTGAGCACCGAGCCGGGGATGACCGGGGTCCACTCGTCGAGCAGCGCGCCGAGTGCGCGGATCAGTCGGGTCTTGCCCTGGCCGCGCTCACCGAGCAGCACCATGTCGTGCCCGGCGAGCAGCGCCCGCTCGACCTCGGGCAGCACGCTGTCGTCGTAGCCGACGATGCCGGGGAAACGGGCCTCGCCGGAGCGCATCCGGGCGAGGAGGTTGTCGCGGAGTTCCTGCTTGACGGTGCGGTACTGGTGACCGGCCGCCCGAAGCGCGCCGAGCGTGCCGGGCAGGTCGGCCGGTGGAACCGGGATTACCGGGGTAGGCGCAGTCACCCGACCCACGCTAGCTCACCCCGGAGTCGACCTACGCCAATACGGAAAGTGATATCCGAGACGCCCTCTTGATGCGCCGATCGGCGGGCTGTGGCAGGCCGTCTCCGCCCCTATACTCACGGTTAGCTCCGCCGTTTACGGCCGCCGAAAAATGGCCGTGACCGACGGGGTCACGGCCCGGCCATCCGATGGTCAACCTCTCCCGGCGCGGAGGTGCGGTGCTGTACTTCTTCCTCAGTTACGCGAGGGGCGACGAGGACGCACTGGTCCAACGTCTTTACGAGGATCTCAGCGCAGAGGTACGGCTGATCGCGGGTCTGCCCCGCGACGAGCGGGTGGGTTTCGTCGATCGCACCATCCTGCTGGGCGAGCGGTGGCCGCAGCGGCTGGTCGAGGCGCTGAGCACGTGCCGCTCCTTTCTCGCTCTGATGACGCCGAGATATTTCCAGAGCGAGCCCTGCGGCCAGGAATGGCGGATCTTCGCCGACCGCACTGCCCGCTACGACCAGCAGAACGGGGTGGACAGCTCGCTCCTCAAACCGCTGATGTGGATCCCGGCCCGACCCGGCCGCATCCACCCGGTCGCCTCCCCGCTGCAATATTCCTCCCACAGCCTGGGCGACCTCTATCAGCGGTTGGGAGTCCGGCAGCTGATGCGACTGCAACGGCACAGCGACGACTACCGCACGTTCCTCTTCGAACTGGCCAACCAGATCGTGTCCAGTGTGGAGGAGCATCCGCTGCCGGAGGGCCAGCGCACTATCGACCTGCGCGCCACACCCAGCGCCTTCCACCAGGCGCCCGGGCAGCTCGCGGCGGACGTCGACCAGTTCGCACCGATGCTGGTCCACTTCATCGTCGCGGCGTCGCACCGGGACGAGATGAGCACGGTACGCCAAAACGTGACCACGTACGGCAACCATGCGTTGGACTGGGCACCATACGGGCCGCCGCTGCCCGACCCGGTCGTCGACTACGCCCGTGAGATCGCGGCCGACCACAGCTACCGGTCAACGGTGGTGGACCTGACGGAGCTGGCCCGCCGCGCCGAGCAGGCCGCCCGCTACAACCAGATCCTGGTGCTGATCGTCGACGCCTGGCTGACCCGCCTGCCCGAGCAACGACAGTCGCTGGCCGCCCACGCCACTGCTGCCCTGCGCGACGGCGGCACCACGGCGGTGCTGATCCCGAGCAGCCGCGACGACACGGAGACCCGGGAGCACTGGCAGTCACTGTCGCGCGCGTGTCGGGAGATCTTCGACGACCTGGCCTCGGACGACGAGCTCTACCGGTCCAACATCCTCACCCACCGCGCCTTCCAGGAGGAGCTGCCGGAGGTCCTGGAGGTCGCTCGTAACCGGGTGTTCAGCCGAGGAGCGGTGCACCGGCCCCCCAGCCTCACCACGGACACCCGACCACCACGCATCGACGGGCCCTGGGGCGCGGAGAGCGACGACACCACACCGGAGGACGGCCGTGACAACGAGCGCTGACCCGGGCATCACCGGCGATGGTGTCGAGGGTCGAATCATCACGTTCTACTCGTACAAGGGTGGCACCGGCCGCACCATGGCGCTCGCCAACGTCGCCTGGATCCTGGCGGCCAACGGCTACCGGGTGCTCGCTGTCGACTGGGACCTGGAATCCCCCGGTCTGCACAAGTATTTCCACCCGTTCCTCCTCGACAAGGATCTGCGGACGTCGACCGGGATCATCGACATGGTCCGCGACTACGCCGAGGCGGTCGTTCGACCATTGGAGGAGACGGAGGACGAGGACTGGCTCGGCAGCGCCGCCGACGTGCTGCACCACGCCGTCTCGCTGCACTGGGACTTCCCCGCTCCCAACTCGGCCGTCCGGCCTTCTGCGGGTCCGACTCCAAAGGGCAGCCTGGACCTGTTACCCGCCGGCCGACAGGACACGGCATACACCAAGGCCGTGAGCACCTTCGACTGGCAGGCGTTCTTCGAGAAGCTGGGCGGCAACAGCTTCCTCGACGCACTGGCCGCCAGCATGCGGGACAACTACGACTACGTGCTGATCGACAGCCGGACCGGCGTCAGCGACGGTGCGGGCATCTGCACCGTGCGGCTGCCCGACGCCGTGGTCACCTCCTTCACGCTCAACGACCAGAGCATCGATGGAGCTGCCGGCGTCACCCGCTCCATCATCCGGCAGCGCGGCGACCGACCGGTCCGAATCCTGCCGGTCCCGATGCGGGTGGACAACGCCGAGCAGCTCAAGTTGGAGGCGGGCCGGGACCACGCGCGCCGCCGCTTCGCGCCCCTGCTGCCCCGGACTTCTGTAGAGGAGAGCGACCGGTATTGGGGTGAGATCGAAATCCCCTACCAGCCCTACTACGCGTACGAGGAGATCCTGGCGGGGTTCGGCGACCGGGCCCACCATGAGGGCACGCTGCTCGCCGCCTACGAGCGACTGACCAAGGCGATCACCGAGGACTCGGTCGACAGCCTGCCAGCCATGGAGGATCGGCTGCGCCGTCAGTGGTTGGCCAAGTTCGAGAGGCAACGCATCTCCGGTGCCGCACCGGACGTCTTCGTCAGCTACGTCTCCCTCGACCGGTCCTGGGCCGAATGGGTCCGCGACGAGCTTCGTTCGGCCGGGCTGCGTACGGTGATGCGAGAGGTCGACTTTCCGGCCAGCCCTGTCGAGGGGACGTCGACGGCCGTCGGTTTCAAGGACGCGGCCCGGCTGGTGGTGCTGCTGTCCCAGGAATACATGCAGTCGTCGAACGCCAGCGAGTTGTGGTCCCAGGCCACCAGCTACGAGTCGGGCAGCGGCGGCAACTTCCTGGTGCCCGTCCGGCTGGACAATTCCCGGGCGCCGGCGGTGTTCCTGGAACGCGTTCCGGTGGACCTGGTGGGCGCCACGCAGGAGGAGGCCGCCAGCCGTCTGCTTGAGGCCCTGGACCATCCCGCCCGCCCGGCGACCGACCCGGAGGGTGCCGGGCAACGACGGCGGTTCCCCGGCAACGAGCCACCGGTCTGGCGGGTGCCGTTGCCGCGTAACGTCCAGTTCGTCGGCCGCAGCCGACTCCTGGAGGAGATGCGCGACTGGCTGTCGTCGGCCGAGGCCCGGCACACCCCGCTCGCACTGCACGGCCTGGGTGGCGTCGGCAAGAGCCAGATCGCTCTGGAATACGCCTACCGCTTCCGCGCCGAGTACGACGTCGTCTGGTGGATCTCCGCGCAGCAACCGAGCGTCATGCGGCTCGCTCTGGCCTCGCTCGCCGACCGGCTGGCCGACAAGGCGGACACGCCACTCGGGGGCAACGTCGCCGAGCGGGTCCAGTGGGTGCTGGACGCCCTGCGCCGGGGTGACCCCTTCCGGCGGTGGCTGTTGGTGCTCGACAACGCCGACGACCCCGCTGAGTTGCACGACCTGATGCCGCAGGGGCCTGGCCACGTGCTCGTCACCACCCGCAACCACGTCTGGGCGCGGCACGCCCGCAATTTCGAGGTGGGTGCCTTCGACCGCGCGGAGAGCACCGCGTTGTTGCGTCGGCGGATCCCACGCCTGCCCCTGGCTGATGCCGAGATGGTCGCTGACCGCCTGGGCGACCTGCCGCTCGCCGTCGAGCAGGCGGGGGCATGGCTCGCCACCACCGGCGAGTCGGCCGTCCAGTATCTGCAGCGACTGCGCCGGTATCTGCCAGGCATGCTTTCCGACGAGCTCCCCACCGACTATCAACAGACCGGCGCGGAGCCGTGGCTCGTCTCCCTGGAGAGCCTGCGGGAGCGCAACCCGGCGGCGGCGAAGCTGCTGGAGGTCTGCGCCTTCTTCGCCGCCGAGCCGATCCCGATGTCGCTGCTCTACGACGACAGTTTCATCAACGTGCTTCTCCCCTACGATCCGTCGGTACGGGATCCCCTGCTCATGGGGCGCGCGCTGCGGGATGTCGGCCGGTACGCGCTGGCGCGAATCGACAGCGTGCGCGGCGGGCGCGGGCGCACTCCGGACCGCGGTGACGACGGCAACCAGACCAGCCTCCGCATGCACCCACTGGTGCAGGAGCTGATCCGGGAGTCCATGTCCGACGAGGCCAAGGCGGAGAACCGGCGTCACGTGCACGCGATCCTCGCCGCCGCCAACCCGAAGGACCCCGACCAGCCCCGCAACTGGCCGATCTACGCGGATCTCTGGCCCCACCTGCTGCCGTCGAAGACCCTCAACTCGCCCCAGCCGGAGGTCCGACAACTGTTGCTCGACGTGGCCCGGTACATGTGGACACGGGTCGACTTCGGCACCTGCTCCGAGCTGGCCGAGAAGGCGATCGAGGCGTGGCGGGCGGAGCATGGCGCGGACGACCCGCCGACCCAGATGATGCGCTTCCACCTCGCCAACGCGCTGCGCCTCGAGGCGCAGTACCAGGCCGCGTACGACATCGATCAGGACGTGTACCAGCGGCTCTCCGACACGCTCGGCGAGGACCACGAATACACGGTGATCGTCGCGGGCAGCCTCGCCGCGGACCTGCGCGCGCTCGGGTTCTTCGAACGGGCGCGCGAGTTGGACACCCGCACGGAGGAACTGGCCCGTGAGGTGTTCGGCGAGGAACACCCACGGGCGTTGATCGCCGCGCACAACCTGGCCCTGTCGCTCCGGCTGGTCGGCGATCTGCGTGGGGCGTTGCGGCTCAACGAACGCACCCTGGGCCGCCGCCGCGACACGCTCGGTCCGATGCACCCGTACACCCTCTTCTCCGAAGGGCAGTACGGCCGCGACCTGCGCGACACGGGCGACCTCACCGAGTCCCGCAGGGTCCTGGAGGCAGCGGTGGAGGCGGACCGGGAGGTGCTCGGCGAGGAGGACGGCGAGACGCTACGGGTGACCAAGAACTACGCGGTGACCCTCCGGAAGTTGGGCGAGTTCGAGCGGGCCCACGCGTTGAGCGCGGACGTGCTGGTCCGTTCCCGCCGCCGGCACGGGTCGGATCATCCGGACGTGCAGGCCGCCGCGATGAATCTGGCCTGTGACGAGTCCGCTCTGGAGGACGACGCGGGCGCGCTTCGCCGGGCGCGCCCGGTGTACCGGTGGTATCGGGACGCGATGGGCGAGGACCACCTGTTCACCCTGGCGTACGGCAACAACCTGGCGATCTTCCTCCGGAAGGCCGGGGATCTGGAGGCGGCCTTCACGCTGTCCGACGAGGTCGTCAACCGTTTCACCGAACGGGTCGGCGCGGACCATCCGTACACGCTGGCCGCGAACATCAACCTCGCCAACTGCTGGTACGTGCGTCGGGAGTTCGCGGCGGCCCTCGCCGCCGACCAGGACTGTTACGAGCGGGCGCAGCGCATCCTCGGGCCGTCACACCCGGACACCCTCGCGGTGGCGAACAACCTGGCCACCAGTCTGAGTGTCGCCGGAGACCACCGAGGTGCCCGCGCTCTGCGTGACGCGGTGATGCCCCTCTTCCGCCGCGTCCTGGGTGACAGCCACCCGAACACCATCGCCCTGGTCGAGGCGAACCGCCTCAACTGCGATCTGGAACCGCCACCGACCTAGTCGACGACGCGCCGTCGTGCTCGATGCCCGCTGCCGCCACGCAGGTGACCGGAGCAAGCCAGCGGGCCAGTTCGAGTGGATCCTCCGGGTGCCCGGCGGCGCGCAGCCGCAGGTACACCGCACGGCACAGCTCCGGGTCGGCGCCGCCGGTCTTCTGCGCTGCCGTCAGGCGCTGCTCGGCGAGGGCCAGGCCGACCCAGGCGGAGAGCTGCTCCGGATCGGCGCACACCTGCCCGCGGTAGCTCTCGCGGGCGGCGAGGTCATCCCCGGCGGCGAGGGCCAGGTCACCGTCGGACGCCATGGGCAGTGCGTCGACGAGGCGTTCCGCGCCGGTGCGCAGCCGCATGAACCGCTCCGGATCGCTCAACCGCAGCCGCACCAGGTCGAGCCGTGGGCTGAGGCTCAGCCATCGGCCGTCGGCCGGTTCCACCCGCAGCGTGACGATGGCGGCGGGGCACGGCAGGCCGGCCGCGCGGGCGGCGGCGAGCTGGTCGACGGCGTCCGGGTCCGGCCGGCGGTTCCGCAGTCGCCAGACCGTCCAGTGGTCCTCGGCGGCCTCCCTGGCGAGCTCGACCGCCCCCGGGTCCACCGGGTCCCGCCAGTCGTCGATGACCCGCCGCAGACCGGTGACGAATTCGCGGCCGGCCGCGGTCAGACGGCCGAAGGACTCGATGTCCGCGCAGGTGCGGGACACGCGGTCGCGCCAGCGAGCGAATTCCACCTCGGCCAGCCGCGCCGGGCCACCACTGCGCACCGCACGACGCCCCCGCCAGAACTCGGTCACCGCGATGAAGGCGTAGACACCCTGGAGGACGGCGCCGAGAGGACGCGGATCGTCGCGCCAGGGGGCGTAGTAGTAGCGCCGGTCGTCACGGTCGTAGAGGGGCTCGACGTCGATCGTCGCTCCGAGCTTGGCGTGCTGGAACTCGTGCAGCAGGCCGAGCGCGAACGCCTCCCCGTCGATCGGACGGGTCATCGAGACCGACCCGAAGGCGTCCATGCTGGTGACGTTGACCCCGGCGCTGACCGAATCGGCCAGCAGCGGCACGAGGCAGCGCAGGCCCTCGGCGATCGCCTCGGCGTGCCGACGGTGGTGACGCACCAGTATCGGCCAGGCCTCGTCGAGCAGCCGTTGCCACTCGGAAACCTCGGCGGGTGTGAGCCGGGCCGCGGCGCACAGCTGGTGCCGGTCCCGGTACGGGTCGAGATCGTCAAGAGTGATCCGCAGCGTCAACCCGTCGGCGGTGCTGCACAGTCGGTGCAGGCCGGACCAGTCGTCGGTCTCCGCACCCGGCCCGGCGTCCGGCGGAGGAACCAGCGACACCGTGACCGGCCCGACCAGGAGCTGCGACCCCGCCCGTTTGATGGTCACCCGCTGCGCGCCCCCCACCCGCGCGAGCCCGAGCGTGGGCAGGTAGACGACCCCGTCGCGCGGCGTGACGCTGAGCTCGAAGTCCATTCCGGCCCGGAGGGCCGCCACCGCGGCGATCGACCCGAGCGGGGTCAGCTCGGCTTCGACGGGCCACTCGGGTGCGGCCTCGACCACCAACCCGCCGGTCGTCCGGCCGCCTGCCGCGGCGGAGGCCGAACCGGACGGCATCGGCGCACGCAGTCGCCGCAGCGCGGTGGCCAACCAGGCACCGGTGTGCGGCAGGGCCAGCACCGCCGGCCCCGCCTCGGGCGACCGGTCCGCCGCCGTGGCCCACAGCGCGAAGTGTCGGGCGGTCTCCTCCGAATCGGCAGTGTCGAGGAGCGCGCGCAGCTGAAGCATGCGTTTGCTGACCTGACCGTCACGCAGCAGACGGATCGTCCTCCCGTCACCGAGGCCAGCCGCGAGCGCCGCGAGGTCGTCGGGGGTGAGCCGGTGGTATCCCGTCACGACCGCTCCCGGGGCATGGCTGCCAGGTCCGCTCGCAGGCGCCGTTCCACGTGGGCGATGAGCAGCAGGAGATCGGGGCAGTAGACGGACGGGTTGGTGAAGCTTCCCTCCCGGTACCGATGGGGATAGTTGCCGGCACCGCAGACCCGGTGCACCGGGCACGCTCGGCAGGATGCGGCGAGGGCCTCAACTCCCACCTGGCGGGCGATGACGGCGGGGTGCCGCAGCACATCGTCGAGGGAGTCGGTGAAGACGGTCAGGTCGGTGCCGACCGCGCCGGGGTAGGTGGAGCGCAGGGTGTCGACCTGCTCGTACGCCCCGTCGGTGTTGATCACCACTGCGGCGACCGGGCTCAGTCCGAGGGACTCGGTCCGGCTCCGCCCTCCGAACAGCAGATTGATGAGTTCTTCGAAGAGACGCACCCGGGTCAGGCGGGGCGAGGTGTCGTACCAGGCATCGAAGGCGGCGGCCAACCAGGTGCCGTAAGGGCTCGGGCCGTCACCCCGTCGCGGCGGCGGTGCCTCCCAGTTGGCGTGCGGGAGCAGGAAGTCCACCATCGGCGGCCGGTACGACACCAGCGTCTCGTAGGTCTGTCGCGGATCGGCGGCGAGGTCCACGACGCAGAGCACACCCGCGTACGAGTCGGGCCGTTCGGCGAGCAGGCGCAGGGCGCGGTCGACCTCGTCGTAGCTGCTGCGGCCCGACGCGTACCGCCGGTGCCTGTCGTTCGACGTCCGGTCCCCGTCCAGACTCACGCCCACCCGCACCCGGGCGTCGGCCAGCAGGGAGAGAGCGTGTGGAGTCAGGAGGGTGCCGTTGGTCTGCACGCTGATCTGGGCCTGCGACGGCGCGACCGCCTCCCGGAGCCGGTCCGCCATCCGGGCCAGGATGGGAGCGCCGACCAGGAGCGGTTCACCACCGTGCAGGACGATCCGCACATCGGTCTGGTCGTGGGCGCGGACGTGTTCACGTATCCGCTGGCAGGCGTGGTCGAAGATCGCCGGGGCCATCAGCAGGGGGTCGGAGAGGGCGCTGCGGTCCGCCAGTTCGTACATGTAGCAGTAGTCGCAGGCCAGGTTGCACCTGCTGTGGACCTTGAGGATGAACTCCGAGAACGGGACGGGCCGCGGGCGGGCGGCGACGCCGCCCTCGGCTACCGTGACGGTCCCCGTCATGCCGCGCCCGCCGCCCGGCATCCTCACATCGCCGAGTTCCACCCGGCGACCGCCTCCTGGGGGCGGTCGATCTCGTCGAGGATTCGGCGTAGCGAGTGGGCGAACACCGACTGGTCCAACTCCTGAAGATCAGCCAGGCTCACGTCACTGAGGTCCACGAGGGTGCCCTGCGGTGCGCCATCGGTCGTATCCATCATGATCCGTCCACCCGCGAAAAGGACTCGCGCCCGAGTGAGCAATGAATTGTGCGGAAACCGTCGGGCCGAGACCCGTCACGTAACGCCGACCCCGCCGACGAACCGGGTCATCCTAGCGGCCTCACGCTGATTGCGCGGTGGGTCGGGCGGGTCATCCGGTTCAACGCCACAGTGCGGTCCGCAGACATTGTTCTCGGCCATCCGGCCATCCAAAATCCGGCGTCCGGGCGGGAAGGACCATCGATCCGGTGACCGGCCGCGGCGACATGTCGGATCAACCCCGACCGCAGCGCCGGCAGGCTCCGCGGCGGCGCAGGTGGTACGCGTACGTGGCGACGCCGAGCGCCACGCCCCACAGCGGCCAGAGCAGCATCGGCGCCCCGGTCAGGCTGAGCCCGCCGGTGAGTTCCCAGAATTTCGGGTTGCTCAGCAGTCCGAACGAGGCCGCGGTCACCGCGATGGCGACGAGGGTGGCCGGCACCACGGCCAGCGTCACCGGCACCCGACGACCGGCCAGGCCGAGCATCCAGCGCGGGAACCGCTCACCCCAGCGCTGCACCAGCCCGAGGGTGAGGATCGCGCCGACGGTGGCGAACGCGGCCAGCCCAAACCCGGCCCACACCAGCCCGCTGTCCTGCATCTCGGTGAGGAACTCCCGGGAGATGCCGAGCGGGATGCCGGCCGCCCAGGCGAACCGGGTCAGCGCGTACGTGAACGGGATGACGGCGGCGGTGCCGGCGGCCCACCGGCCCCAGCGGGCGGCGGCGGCCGGGGTGGTCCACCCTCGGTCGGTGTGGTCGCGACCGCAGCCCACGCAGGCCGCGGCGGTGCGGCGCTGCCAGGCGAGCACCGCCCCGGCCAGCAGCAGCCCGCCGGCCAGCGCGGCGAACCGGGCGAACAGCGCCCAGTTGAAGATGTCGGCGTAGTCGACCGGCGGCCAGCCGAACGGCGCACCGACGATCAGTATCGGCAGGTAGCCGAGGATCACCAGCACCCGGACGTCCGGCACGACCACGGCGAGCACGAACGCCACCGCCCAGCCGTAGCCGGCGAGCAGCGCCCGCAGCGGGCCGGCGGGGCGTACGGCGGGGCGGCTCATGGCCAGTGCGGCCACCGCGGCGGTCAGCAGTACGCCGGCGAAGAGCGGGGTGGCCAGGTCCACCGGCACCAGACGCAGCAGGTTGACGTCGCCGCCGTTGGGGTCGTTGGCACCGAACGGGTAGCCGGCGCCGGTGAGGGTGCCGACCAGGGCGAGCACACCCCACAGGCCGAGCCAGCCGGCGGCCAGTGGGGCCAGCCGATCGGGCCAGCGGGAGTCGGATCGAGGCGGGGAGGCAGTGATCGTTGTCATGCTCACAGCCTCGACAAACGACAGCCGGATTCCCTCCCGGCTGCCGGTGAACCCGCTCCCCCGAAGGAGGGACCGGTCAGAACGACGGAGGGACCGTTCAGCCGGACGGGGTGACGAAGCCGGACTCGTAGGCGGCGATGACCGCCTGCGTACGGTCGCGGACGCCCAGCTTGGCCAGCACGTTGCCGACGTGCGTCTTGACCGTCTCCACACCGACCACCAGGTGCGCGGCGATCTCCGGGTTGGACCGGCCGGTGGTCATCAACCGCAGCACCTCGGCCTCCCGGTCGGTGAGTCGGGCGGCGCGCAGCTGGTCGCCGCCGGCCGGCCCGTACGCCCCGACGAGCTGGCGGATGGCGGCCGGGAAGAGCAGCGACTCCCCCGCCGCGACCACCCGGACGGCCTCCACCACCTCGGCGGGCCGGGCCCGTTTGAGCAGGAAGCCGGAGGCCCCGGCGCGCAGCGCCTCGTAGACGTACTCGTCGTTGGCGAACGTGGTGACGACCAGCACCCGGGGTGGGTCGGCGGAGGTGGCCAGCAGGTGTCGGGTGGCCTGGATCCCGTCGATGCCGGGCATCCGCACGTCCATCAGCACCACGTCGGGTCGGTGCCGGGCGACCAGCGGCGGCACCTCGGCGCCGTCGGCGGCCTCGGCGAGCACGCTCAGGTCGGGTTGGGCGTCGATGATGGCCCGCAGCCCGATCCGGATCAGCTCGTCATCGTCGACGATGAGCACGCCGGTGGTCATCGCGTCTCCTCGTAGGGCAGGCGGGCCCGGATCAGCCAGTGGTCACCGTCCGGTCCCACGGTGATGCCGCCGCCGAGCAGCAGCACTCGTTCCCGCATGCCGTCCAGGCCCCGACCGCCGCGCCCCGGATGAGCCCGCTCGGGGCGGCGGCGCACCCCGTTGACCAGTTCCAACTCCAGCGCCCCCGGGTGCAGGTCCAGCCGCAACGTCACCGGCCCCTCGCCATACCGGGCGGCGTTGGTCAGTCCTTCCTGGACGATCCGGTAGCCCTCCCGGGAGACCGCCGCGGGCACTCGCGCCGGGTCGCCGACGCGATGCGCGTGCACGGCCAGCCCGGCCGCGCGGGCGTCGGTGACCAACCGGTCCAGGTCGGCGAGGGTACGCTGCGGCGCCACCACGGGTCGCTCGTTGCCGCCTTCCCGGAGCAGCCCGAGGACGTGGTCCAGTTCGTCCATCGCGGTCCGTCCGGTCTCCTCGATGGCGGTGAGCGCCCGCCGGACGAACTCCCTGTCGGTGTCGAGGACCTCGCGGGCGGCACCGGCCTGGAGGGTGGCCACGGTCAGGGCGTGACCGATCGAGTCGTGCAGCTCCCGGGCCAGTCGGTTGCGTTCGGCGAGCCGGATGGCCTGCGCCTCCAGGGCGGCGATGCGCTCCGCCGGGGCGGGGCCGAGCAGCACCGGCGCCATCGAACCGGCGAGCGCACCGAGCCCGGCGACCGCGTAGCCGAGGCCGACCAGCAGGGCCACCCCGCTCACTGTCAGCCAGCCGCTGTCCCGCCCGTCCAGCGGCCCGAACCGTTCTCGGCTGGTCAGCTCGGTGCCGATGCCGAACTGCTGGGCGATGAAGGCCAGTGCCATCGGCAGGGCGCTGAACAGCGCGACCATCACCAGCGCGCCGACGATGAGGTGGGTGGCGATCCAGAGCGCGCTGCGCAGCCGGGTCTCCCGGTCGGCCGTGTGCCCCGGCGCGGGTTCGGGCAGGTCGATGCCGAGCAACGCCCGCACGGCGGCGATCTCCAGAGCCCGGCTGCCGTCCAGCAGCAGCGGCACCACGGCGATCAGCGCCGCGATCACCAGCAGCGCGTAGACCAGTGGGCGGGGGATCTCCGAGTCGGCGAGCAGTTGGGCGAAGGTCACCACGAGGACCCCGTACGGCAGGGCCAGCACGCCGCCGAGCAGCAGGAACACGCCGCGTCGCCAGGTGGTGCCGGCGACCAGCGGGGTCAGCACCGCTCGGAGGGTCACCTCGTCATTCTCATGCCGGAACCAGGCTCGGCGACTCCCCCGTGCCGGGGAGATCTCAGCGGTGGTCGGCCACGTACTGCTGCGGGTCCTTGTCGCGGAACGGCAGGTTGCGGCCGTTCTTGTGCTCACCGTAGAAGGTCAGCCAGCGTTGGCCCAGCTCTGCGCGGAGCTCGGTGCTGGCGTGCCGGCGGAAGTCGGGTAGCGCCTCGTCCTCCTCCTCGGCGAGGTGCTCGCTGTTCTCCCGGCGGGCGGTGCCGACCGCCTCCCACCACTGCTCCGAACCGACCGGGTGCAGTTTCGCCTCGGCGATGGCGTCCCGGATCTTGTTGTGGTCGCCGATCGCGTCGGCGGTCTCGTCCTCGCCGTCGTCGCCGTGTTTGACCAGGTGCGGGTAGAGGATCGCCTCCTCCGCCTCGGCGTGGATGTCCAGGTGCAGGGCGAGAGCGTCCCAGACGGCGAGCATCTCCTGCTCGTCGCGGGCGTCGTCGAGGCGGGCGAAGCCGCGCCGGAAGGCGGCGTGGTCGTCCAGGATCAGTGCGGTGATGTCGTCCACTGTGCTCACTTCTCCGTTGGGCTGGCGAACCGGGCACGCACCATCGCCGGCATCGCGGCGAGGCCGGTGACCGGGCGGAAGCGTTTCGCGGTCTCGGCCAGTGCCGCGTACTCGTCGTCGGCGAGGTCGATGTCCGCGGCGGCGGCGTTGCGTTCCATCTGTTCCACCCCGGAGGCCCCGGGAATGGCGAGCACGTTCGGGTGGCGCAGCAGGTAGGCCAGCGCGATCTGACTGGGGGTGGCGTCGTGCGCGTCGGCCACCTGGCGCAGGGTGTCGATCAGGACCGCGCCACGTTCCAGGTTTTGCGGCAGGAAGTACGGGTTGGCCCGCCGGACCGCGCCGCTCGGCGGGTTCTTCGCGTCGTACCGGCCGGAGAGGAAGCCCTGCGCCAGCGGGCTGTACGCGATGACAACCCGACCGGCCTGCCGCGCGTACGGCAGCAGGTCCTGCTCGGGTGCGCGGTCCAGCATGCTGTAGCGGACCTGGTTGCTGAGCACCCGCCGGCCGAGCGCCGCCTCGGCGACCTGCCAGCGGCGCAGCCCGTAGTTGCTGACCCCGACCTCGCTGACCAGCCCGACGTCCTGCAACGCCCGCATGCCGCGCATGGTGGTGTGGTCGGCGACCAGCGGGTTGGGCTGGTGCACCTGATAGAGGTCGATGCTCGTGACGCCGAGCCGGGCCGCCGAGGCGACCGCCCGCTGCTGCACCACGGCGGCCACCGGCAGGACCGGGAAGATCTTGGTGGCGACCACCATCTTGGGCCGGTCGTCGCCCAGGGCGGCACCGAGGATCCGTTCGCTGCGCCCAAAGCCGTAGATCTCCGCGCTGTCGAACACTGTCACGCCCAGCTCCACGGCCCGCCGGACGATCTGCGCCGCCTGCTTCTCGAAGGCCGGGCCGTAGCCCCATTCCCGGGAGCCGAACTGCCAGGTGCCCAGCCCGATCTTGGACAGCGGTTTGGGGGTGTCGAGAGCAATGAAACGCATGGCGTCGAAACTACCCCGATGTCCTGGTTCGCACGCGCGATCACCGCCAGCGCGGGCCAGAGTTAGGCTCATGATCGTGACCTACCTCGCCGCGGATGACCGCTACGACTCCATGACCTACCGGCGCAGCGGGCGCAGTGGCCTGCGGCTGCCCGCCGTCTCCCTCGGGCTCTGGCACAACTTCGGTCCGGACCGCCCCTTCGAACGGCAGCGCGACATCGTCCGGCGCGCCTTCGACCTGGGTGTCACCCACTTCGACCTGGCCAACAACTACGGTCCACCGCCCGGTTCGGCGGAGGAGAACTTCGGCCGGATGCTCGCCACCGACCTGAGGGCATACCGCGACGAGCTGGTCATCTCCAGCAAGGCCGGCTACCTCATGTGGCCCGGCCCGTACGGCGAGTGGGGCTCCCGCAAGAACCTGATCTCCTCGCTGGACCAGTCGCTGGGCCGGATGGGGCTGGACTACGTCGACATCTTCTACTCGCACCGGTTCGACCCGGACACCCCGCTGGAGGAGACGATGGGCGCGCTGGACGCGGTCGTCCGCTCCGGCAAGGCGCTCTACGTCGGCATCTCGAACTACAACTCCGAGCAGACCGCACGGGCTGCCGCAATCCTGCGCGACCTGGGTACGCCGCTGCTGATCAACCAGCCTTCGTACTCGATGCTCAACCGCTGGACCGAGTCCGACGGCCTGCTCGACACGCTGGAGCAGGTCGGCGCGGGTTGCATCGCGTACAGCCCGCTGGCCCAGGGCCTGCTGACCGATCGCTATCTGGGTGGCATCCCGGCGGACTCCCGGGTGCGCACCAGCGTCTTCCTCAACGAGAGCGACCTCAGCGAGGAGAAGATGGCCACCATCCGAGGGCTCGGCGCGGTCGCCGAGCGGCGCGGGCAGTCCCTCGCCCAGTTGGCGCTGGCCTGGGCGCTGCGCGACCCGAGGATGACCAGCCTGATCATCGGGGCGAGCAGCGTCGAGCAGCTGGAGACCAACATCGCCGCGCTCGACAACCTCGACTTCACCGCCGACGAGCTGGCCGAGATCGAGCAGCACCTGAGCTGAACACCGCGGGCTCCGGGCGGGGTCGGGTCACCAGATCCGGCGCCGCCCGGCCCGGTGGTTGCGTACCTCGCACTGCCGGCCCACGGGTGCGGCGGCGCCGCGACGTCGCCGGCTCGCGCCGATCAGCAACAGCAAAAGGACCAGCACGACGGCGGCGCCGCCCAGCACGGGCCACCGGCCGCCGAGGTTCGTCACCGACGCCACCGGCACGCCCGGGTCGGCCGCCGCCGCCACCGCCGACTCGGAGGCGACCGGCCGACTCGCAGCGGTACGCGGAGCAGCCGCCGCGCTCTTCGTCACGACGGCCTTCGACGAGGTGGCCCTGGCACCACGGAACACCACGTCCGAGCAGGAGTAGTAGGTGTCCGGGGTGCTGGAGTTCTGCCAGATCGTGTAGATCAGGTGCCGGCCGTCGCGGCCCGCCGGCAGCCGACCCGCCAACTGGTACGCCCCGGCCCGCACCGGCGGGTCCTTCATCGTCAGAAACGGGCGCGCTTCCAGATCCGCCCAGGTCAACGGTGCACGCGGGTCGTAATCGGGCTTGGTGACGTAGAGCCGGAAGGTGCCCAGGTGCTCGATCGTGGTCCGGTACGTGAAGGTGAACTTCGCGCCGGTGGTCAACTCGGTGCTCGGCCAGTCGGTCCGGGGCAGATCCAGCCCCCGGTACGCGGACAGCCCACCGCTGCACAACTCACCGTCCGGGATCCGTTCCCGGTCCCGACCGTTGATCGCCGCGATGCGCACGTTGTCCCATTCGCGTACCGCCGCACCCGCCTGGACCGCCGCCCGGCAGGCGCTGGTGGCCGCGTACCGGCCCTCGGGGCCGCAGGCGGCCGCCCGACTGACCGGATTGGTCGGGGCGCCGTGTGCGGCGGCGGGCGTGGCTGCCAGCGGCACTGTCGCGGCAGCGACCAGCACCATGGCGAAGAGCCGGCGTACGGGCATGAGGATGACCTCCACCCACTGGTACGGCCAGCGGGCGGCAAAGGTTCGACGGCTGGCCGGCGGGAATCCGGCGGGTAGGTGTGGCGTTTCGATACTCGGAACCGCTTGCACCGAGGAGGCAGACATGAAGGTACGTAGCTCGTTGCGTGCACTGAAGCAGAAGCCGGGTTCGGTGGTGGTCCGCCGTCGCGGCCGGGTGGTCGTGGTGAACCGCGCCAACCCGCAGTGGAAGAGCCGCCAGGGCTGATCCATGCCCGCACCGGACATACAGTCGACAAACGCCCTGACCGGGTCATCCGGTCAGGGCGTTTCGCGTGCGGTGGTCAGACCGGCGCGCCGCCAATGCCGATCTCGTTGCCGTCCGGGTCGCGGAAGATCGCCTTGCGGACGCCGTTGTCGTAGGTCTCGCGCTCGGCCGGCCGCAGACCACGCTCGGCGATCTGGGCGAGTCGCGCGTCGAAATCGTCGACGAAGACGGTGTGCATCGCGTGTCCGGCGTGCTCGGGCCGCACCTCGATGAAGATGTACCGGTTCTCGGCGAGATCCCACACCGCCTCGACGTCGTTCGGCAGGAACGCCGGCGGGGTGCCGAGGAGCTGTTCGTACCAGGCCGCCGCCGCGCCGTAGTCGCTGACGGGGACACCCGCGAAGAGATCGATGGCCACGAGGCCATGCTAGGGGTACGCCGGCCTGTGGGCGACCACCGTCGGTGCGCCGCATCGACTAGGGTGCTTTCCGAAAGATCGGCCCCAGGAGGAGGAACCGTGTTCATCGTGGAGCTGTCCTTCGGCGAGGAAGCCGACCGGCTCGCGGCCCGGCCGGCGCACCGGGAGCGTCTCCAGGCTCTGCGCCAGGAGGGCCGGTTGGTCATGGCCGGGCCGTTCCCCGACGACTCCGGCGCGGTCCTCATCTTCGACGTCCCGGACGCCGAGGCGCTCGCCGCGACCCTCGCCGAGGACGCTTATTACCGCACGCCCGGTGTGACGATCGTCAGCCAGCGCGAGTGGTCACCGATCGTGCGCTAGGCACCCACCCAGACCAGCCGCAACGGAAAACGCCCTGACCGGTTGGTCCCCGGTCAGGGCGTTTCACAAGGGTGGAGCCGAGGGGACTCGAACCCCTGACCCCCACACTGCCAGTGTGGTGCGCTACCAGCTGCGCCACGGCCCCTTGCTGTTGTCCCGGTCGCCCGGGCACTGGGAAACTATACACAGACCGGCCCGCATGGTCATCTCGCGGGGTCCCCCGCCGAGCCGGGTCAGTTGAGCGCCACGTCCGGCGGGAAGTGCGCGACCGCGGCCATCATCCCGCCCTGCCGGCGCAGCACCATCGGCCACAGGTCGTCGGGCCGGTCGACGAAGGCGTCACCGGGCAACGCGTCCAGCAGAAACCACGAGCCGTCAGCGATCTCCTGCTCCAGCTGGCCGCTGCCCCAGCCGGAATAGCCGGCGAAGACGCGGATGCCGCCGATGCTCTCCCGCAGCCGCTCCGGGTCGACCGAGAGGTCGATCGTGCCGACCGCCCCGGAGACCTGGTGGAAGCCCTTCAGCCGGCGCATCGGGTGCCGCATGCGAGCCAGACAGATGGCCGAGTCGGGCTGCACCGGGCCGCCCTCGAAGAGCACCGCCGGGTGCCGGGCCAGGTCACTCCAGTCGCCGAGCACCTCGGCCACCGGCACCTCGGTGGCACGGTTCAACACCACGCCGAGAGCACCGCCCGGCTCATGGGCGACCAGCAGCACCACCGTACGGTCGAAGTTCGGGTCCTTGAGCGCCGGAGTCGCGACCAGCAGCCGCCCGGTCATCGACTCCATGGCTCGTCCGCCGATCGCCTGGCCCTCTCCCTGCATCCCACACACCCGTCAACCGTGAGCCCGCGCCGGGGATCGGTCATCTGCCGGATCCGCCCGGTGCGCCGGGATCAGCCGCGCTGTCAACGCCATGCCTGGCACCATAGCCTGCGTCCCGGGTGCTGGCTAAGGTCTGAACGGCGGGTGATCGGACAGTTGAGACGGAGTGTCGATGACCCGACGGTGAACCTCCTGGTGATCCAAGGATCCGGACCACCCACGGCGGGGAAACGCCCGAAAGGTCCGTCACATCCCGATAGATTCGGCTGATCGGGAGGGCGACCGCGATCGTCCCTGCCCGCGACACGGAGGCGGGTGGCGATGGCAACGGTCCGGGACGCGACGTACGACGTGCTCCGCACCCTCGGCATGACCACGGTCTTCGGCAACCCCGGCTCCACCGAGGAGCCCTTCCTGCGGGACTTCCCCGCCGACTTCCACTACGTCCACGCGCTGCACGAGGCGACAGCGGTGGCGATGGCCGACGGGTACGCCCAGGCGACCGGGCAACCCGCCCACGTCAACCTGCACACCGCACCGGGCACCGGCAACGGCATGGGCAACCTGGTCACCGCCTGGCACAACAAGACGCCGCTGATCGTCAGCGCCGGCCAGCAGACCCGGGAAATGCTGCTGCTCGAACCCCGGCTGGCCAACCGTCGACCCACCGAGCTTCCCCAGCCGTACGTCAAGTGGGCCTACGAGCCCGCCAGGGCGCAGGACATCCCCGCGGCGGTGCTGCGGGCGTACGCGACGGCGGTGCAGCCACCCGCCGGGCCGGTCTTCCTCTCGCTGCCGATGGACGACTGGGCCCAGACCGCCGACCCGCCGCCCGCCCCGCGCTCGGTGGCCACCCGGTTCGCGCCGGACCCAGAGCGGTTGGACGAGTTCGCCCGGCTCCTCGCCGGCAGCCACAATCCGGTGCTCGTGTACGGGCCGGGGGTGGACCGCTCTGGAAGTTGGTCGACGGCGGTCGCGCTGGCCGAGCGGCTGGCCGCACCGGTCTGGTCGGCCCCGGCCACCGAGCGGGCCGTGTTCCCCGAGGACCACCCCCACTTTCGCGGGGTGCTTCCGTACGCGATCGGTCCGCTGGCCGAGGCACTGCGCGGGCACGACACGGTGCTGGTCGTCGGTGCTCCGGTGTTTCGCTACTACCCGTACGTGCCGGGCGGGCACCTGCCCGAGGGCGCCCGGCTGCTGCACGTCACCGACGACCCCGACGAGGCCGCCCGTGCCCCGGTCGGGGACAGCCTGCTCGGCGATCCGGGGCTGACCCTGGCCGCGCTGGTCGAACGGGTGCCGACGGCCGACCGGCAGCCGCCAGCACGGCGGGACGCGCCGGCACCGCCCGAGGTCACCGCTCCCCTGAGCGCCGACGCCCTGTTCGCGGCGCTGGCCGCGCACTGGCCGGCGGACGGCGTGCTGGTCCAGGAGTCACCATCCAATCTGTCCGCGCTGCGCCGTCAGCTCAAGATCAGACGCCCGGCGTCGTACTTCACGATGGCCAGCGGGGGCCTCGGTTACGGCCTGCCCGCCGCGATCGGGGTGGCACTCGCCCAGCGGGACACCGGGCGCGGGCGACCCGTGGTGGCGGTGATCGGCGACGGCTCGTTCCACTACTCGGTGCAGGCTCTGTGGACGGCCGCGCGCCTCGCCCTGCCGGTGGTGGTGGTCGTCCCGGTCAACCAGCAGTACGCGATCCTCAAGGCGTTCGCCGAGCTGAAGGACACTCCCGGGGTGCCCGGCCTGGACCTGCCCGGGTTGGACATCATCGCGATCGCGGCCGGCTACGGCTGCGCCACCGAGGTGGTGGAGACCCCCGACCGTCTCGGCACGGCACTCGCCGCCGGGCTGCGCGCGGACCGACCCACCGTGCTGGCCGTGCCGATCAGCACCGACGTGCCCAGCATCCTCTGAGCCGGCCGGTCAGCGCGAGGCGATCGACAGCGCGGCGCCGGTGGACACGTCCAGCACCGGCCGGGCGCCCAGCGGCGCCGCGAGGGTGACGGTGACCGGTTCCATCTTGAGGATGGCGATGCACTCGCCGGTGCTCCGGGTGACACCGCCACCCACCACCACGACGTCCGGCCCTTCCCACACCAGCGGTGTGATCGCGGTGTCACAGGCACCGACGCCGAGCCGCACGGTCAACCGGGCACCGTCGACCGCCGCGAGGTCCTGAGCGGACACCAGCCCGTCCGGCAACGGCCCGGAGGGCGCGGTGGGCTCGGGCACCCGCTTGACCGCCGTGGGCGCGACGGCGAGCCGGGCCACCGGCGTGGCCAGCTCCTCGACGGTGAACAGCCAGGCCGGGACCTGCGCCTCACCCCGGCTCGTACGGACCGGCACGGTGCCCAGGGTGACCCCGGTGACGGTGAGCGGGAGGCAGGCGGTCTGCACCGTGCTGGTGGCCCAGCCATCCGGCCCCGGTTCGACGGTTGGCCCGCCGGGGGTGGGCAGGCCTGGCCGCTTCGGTCGACCCGGGCAGGGCAGCGGGTCACCCTGGTCAAGCTCCCGGTACGCCTCGGCGGCGCTGACCAACGGCAACGTCAGCCGGCCGTCCGGGAACCGGATCTCACCGTCGACCCGGGTCGGCGGAATCGGGACCTGCGCGCGGTACCACCCGGCTCGGAAGGCCGCCTCGGTGTCCGGTGTGAAGCGCGGGTCACCAGTGAGCACTGTCGGCCCCTCCAGGGGGACGTACCCCGTGCGCCAGTCGGGGCCGGGCTGCCACGCCTCGGCGACCCGGGCGGCCCGCTGGTCGAAGGCTTCGGCACGGTGGGGCGTCGGGTCGCTGGGCCCATCGGCCGGGCCGGCGCCGGTCTGGGCGCAGCCCGCCACGAGCAACAACGGGAGTACGAGCAGCACTGTCGGTCGACGCATGCCCGGTTCGACGCGCCCGTCGACTCTGCGGTTCCCGGCTCAGGTCTCGCCACCCAGATCCGTCTGGTACGCCTCCCAGAGCAGATTGGCGCCGCGACGCCGATGCCGGGCCAACCTCCGCAGCAGGTGCCCGGCCCAGTGCCGCAGCTCGTCCGGGTGCGTCTCGGGCTGCTCGGCGCTCCGCTGGACCGCCAGGATCGCAGCGACGATCGCCGTGTGTTCCCGGGTGAGCAGCCGCACCCCGTGGTAAAGCCGCGGCGACTGGGTGAGCAACTCCCGGTAGAGCCCGGCGGGGCCTTCGGTGATCCGGACGTGCTCGGCGAAGCCCTGCCCCACCGGACGCAGGCGCAGCAGGACCTCGTCGCGCCAGCAGGGACCGGTGGCGGCGACGGCCCGACCCAGCGCGTGCACGTCTCCGGCGAGCCCGGCTGGGCGTGGCTCACCGGGCAGCCCGACAGAAGGTGGCTCACCCGGCAGCCCGACGGTGGGTGGCTCGACGGGATGACCGGCGGGATCTGGCTCGGCGGGGTGACCGGCGCGCGGCCGGACGACGAGTGACGGCTGCTGGACCGGACCGGTGACCATGGCACCTCCCGCGCGGCGCGCTGCTATCCCATACCGCGATGGTGAGCCTGCCCGGCCCACCGTGTCCAGGGCCGCAGAACGGCTCATCTTCCCCATTCACCCCATCGGCCTCACCGGCACCACTGGTGGGGCTCCGAGGCTCCACAGGCGTCCCTGGGAGGGGACAGGCCAGCTACTCAGCCAGCGGATGCGCGGCGAGACGGCGCAGTTGGTCGGCGACGGTGTGCGCGTCGTCGCGCCCGTCGACCGGACGGCCCGTCGTGATCGCGTCCGCCAGCGCCCGCAACTCGGGCGGGGGCAGGCTGCCCAGGCCCATGCCGCGCAGCGGGATGGTGACCCGCCGGTTGCTCGCCCGGTCGGTGGCGACGATGGCCCGCAGCCGTTGTCCGATCATCGGGGCGTCGTCGTCCCCGGCCGCGCGATACAACAGCTTCGCGGTGTCGATCCGTGCGGTGGCGAGGTCAACGGTGCGGGTGGTGAACGCCCCCCGCGCCCGGGCCCGGCTGCCCTCCAACCAGGCGGCCGTGCGGAGCACCCGCAGCACGAGGTAGACGCCGAGCAGCAGGAACGGCAGGCCGCACAGCCCGACGACCGGTACGGAGTTGGACTCCGCGCCGGCACCAGGGTCCCGCAGCGCGGGCGGCAGCATTCCCGGCGGAAGATCGCGGGCCTCCTCGTAGGAGGCGAACGCGTCCCCCGGGCCGGTCAGCCGACGGAGCAGCCCGCCCGCGATCAGGGGCAGCGCCACGAACGCGGCACCGATGGTCGCGACGAAGACGCCGGACAGCACCGCCACGGTGCGCTGACCGGGTGACGCGCCGACCGACAGGCGCAGCTCCTGGTTGGTCACAGGAGGCAGCGTAGAACGCCCCTGGACACAACGAAGCGCCCCGGCTGGTGGGCCGGGGCGCTTCGCTTCGAGGTGGTGGAGGTGCCGGGAATCGAACCCGGGTCCTTCGCCGGTTTGTCAGGGCTTCTCCGAGCGCAGCTCGCTGTGCCTCTACTCGGCCCCACCGCTCACGCGAGCAAGTTGGTGTGACGGGCCCAGTCGCTGATTAATCTCGCCGCACGGACCCCGCGACCGGGTCCGATTGGCCAGCCTCCTAGCTGATGCCGGCTACTGGGACGAAGGCGTTCCCAGGCCGACAGACTTAGCTACTCGCCTCAGGCGGCGAGAGCGAAGTCAGCGCGATTTTGCTTGGCGCTTATAAGTTTCCGACGACCGATTCTCGAGACGACGTCGGCTTCCTCGGCTCGCTTCCCCTGTCGCTGCGTACGAAGTCGAAACCAGTCACCCCCTCGACAGGCCACCGATGTGGCGGCACTGACAAGACTAACGCCTGCCGCAACCGCTTTCATCCCGAGGCCCGGGCCGGCGCGCCAGCCAGGACAAACGGGGATGAATCAGTCGTCCATCCCCTTACCCCGCCGACCGGACACCCGGGCGATCTCCCGGTCCGCGTCCCGCTTGGCGAGGTCCTGACGCTTGTCGTACGACTTCTTGCCCTTGGCCAGCGCAATCTCGACCTTGGCCCAGCCGTCGGAGAAGTAGACCTGCAACGGAACGATCGTCAGACCGCCCTCGCGGGTCTTGCCGAGAAGCTTGTCGAGCTCGCCCCGGTTGAGCAGCAGCTTGCGCGTACGCCGGGGCTCGTGGTTGGTCCACGTGCCCTGGGTGTATTCCGGGATGTGCATGGAGTGCAGGAACAACTCGTTGTCGCGCTCCTGTGCGAACGCGTCGACCAGCGACGCGCGCCCGGCCCGCAGCGACTTGACCTCGGTGCCGGTCAGCGCCATTCCCGCCTCGTACGTGTCGAGGATCGCGTAGTCGTGGCGCGCCTTCTTGTTGGAGGCGACCACCTTGCGCCCCTTTTCCCGTGGCATCGGTGCCACCCCCTCTCCTCCGTCGCCCGTGGCCGGGCTCACCCCGGCCGGACAACCGATCATGCTACCCGAATGAGGCTTATTCGGGCTCTGGCCGTCGGGCAGGTCGTGCCATCGCGAGGACCGCCCGAATAAGCCTCAATCACAAGGACCCTCCCGCGCCGTTTGTTTCCGGCTGCGGGAGGGTCCTCGGGAGAGGACGGGACGACCCGTCCGGTGCCTAGACCCGCAGGTAGAAGCGCAGGGTGATCCAGGCGGTGCCCGCGCTGACCAGACCACCGACGCCGGCCATCAGCGGGAAGATGAACAGGATGTCGCCCCAGCTGATCGGGGAGAGCAGACCCTGCAACGCGCTCAACGACCCGTCGAAGAGCAGATACTTCGCCGCGACCAGGGCGACCAGACCGAGCAGCGAGCCGATCAGGCCGGCCACCACCGCCTCCAGCACGAACGGCGCCTGGATGAACCAGTTGGACGCACCGACAAGCTTCATGACCGCGACCTCACGTCGCTTGCTGTAAGCCGCCACCTGAATGGTGTTCGCGACCAGCAGCAGGGCGGCGATCGCCATCACGATGGCGGCGGCCAGCGCGATGTTCTGGATCGACGTGAGGATGTTGAAGATCTTGTCGAGGAGTTTGCTCTGGTCGACGATCTCGTCGACGCCGTCGGTCTCCTTGTACTGGTCGTAGATGTCGCGGTACTGCTCCGGGTTGTTCAGCGTGATCCGGAAAGACTCGGGCAGCTGGTCCGGCTTGACCGCGTTCACCAGGTCCGGCGCGTCCTGGTACATCGTCTTGAAGCGCTCGTACGCCTGGGCCTTGTCGACGTAGATGACCTCCTTGACCAGGGGGTCACCCTCCAACTTGCCCTTCAGCTCGGTGCGCTGCGGCTCGCTCACCTCTTGGTTGAGGAAGATCGCGACCTGGATGTTCTTGAAGTAGAGGTCCTTCATGTCGTCGACCTGGCGGTACATCAGACCGCTGGCGCCGAGCATGGTCAGCGAGACCGCCATCGTGATGATCATCGCGATGGACATGGTCACGTTGCGCCACAGTCCGACCAATACCTCGGACAGGACGTATTTCACGCGCATCGGGGGTTCCTCCGGGTCTCCGGCATGAGGTGTTCGTCGTCAGGCTGCGCAGGGGTGGAGCGCCGGCTCACCCGTAAACGCCGCGGGCCTGGTCACGGACGATGCGACCGCTCTCGATCTCGACGACGCGGCGGCGCATCTGATTCACGATGTTGGAGTCGTGGGTGACCATCACGACGGTCGTGCCGGTGCGGTTGATCCGGTCCAGCAGACGCATGATCTCGATCGAGGTGTCCGGATCCAGGTTTCCGGTGGGCTCGTCCGCCAGCAGGATCAGCGGACGGTTCACGAACGCCCGGGCGACGGCGACCCGCTGCTGCTCACCACCGGAGAGCTCGTGCGGGTAGCGGTGCTCCTTGCCACCGAGCCCGACCAGCTCCAGCACCTCCGGCACGACCCGGCGGGCAACCGCCTTCGTCTTGCCGATCACCTCGAGGGCGAACGCCACGTTCTCGTACGCGGTGCGGTTCGGCAGCAGCCGGAAGTCCTGGAAGACACAGCCGATCGAGCGTCGGAAGTGGGGTCGCTTCCAGGAACGCATCGACGTGACGTCCTTGCCGTTGACCACGACGCGGCCCTTGTTGGGGGCCACCTCGTGCAGCAGCATCTTGATGATTGTGGACTTGCCGGAGCCGGATGGACCGATGAAGAAGACGAACTCGCCCTTCTCGATCGAGACGGACACGTTGTCGAGCGAAGGCCGGGACGCCTTCGGGTACGTCTTCGTCACTTGCTCAAGCTGAATCACGGGTGGTGAGTCTACGCGGTGTAACAACTGAGCCAAGCCCCACGCCCCGCCGAACCGCCACGAGTCGTCGAATCAGGCCTCTACCTGGAGATCGATGACGCGCTCCGCCCGCGAGCCGTCACGCACCGTCGTTGGCGAGTTGACGCTGCTTGCGCCAACGGATGCCGGCCTCGATGAAATCGTCGAGGTCGCCGTCGAAGACCCCGCTCGGATTGCCGGTCTCCTGCTCAGTTCGGAGATCCTTCACCATCTGATACGGGTGCAGGACGTAGGAGCGCATCTGGTCGCCCCACGAACTCGTGCCGCCGCTCTTGAGGCCGGCCATCTTCTCTTCCTCCTCCTGGCGCTTGCGCTCCAGGAGCCGGGCCTGGAGAACCCGCAGCGCGGAGGCCTTGTTCTGCAACTGGGACTTCTCGTTCTGGCAGGTCACCACGATGCCGGTCGGGATGTGGGTCAGCCGGACCGCCGAGTCGGTGGTGTTGACGCTCTGCCCACCGGGGCCGGAGGAGCGGTAGACGTCGACGCGTACCTCGTTCTCCGGGATGTCGATGTGGTCGGTCTGCTCGGTGACCGGCAGGACCTCGACGCCCGCGAAGCTGGTCTGCCGACGGCCCTGGTTGTCGAACGGGCTGATCCGGACCAGCCGGTGGGTGCCCGACTCGACGCTGAGCGTGCCGTAGGCGTACGGCACCTTCACCGCGAAGGTGGCCGACTTCAGGCCCGCCTCCTCGGCGTACGAGGTCTCGTAGACCTCCGTCGGGTAGCCGTGCCGCTCCGCCCAGCGCAGGTACATCCGCAGCAGCATCTCGGCGAAGTCCGCCGCGTCCACGCCACCGGCGCCGGCCCGGATGGCGACCAGCGCCTCCCGGGAGTCGTACTCGCCGGAGAGCAGGGTGCGGACCTCCATCTCCTGGATGGCCTTGGTCAGCCCGGTGATCTCACCCTCGACCTCGGTGAGCACACCCGGGTCGGATTCGGCCTCGGCCAGCTCCAGCAGCACCCGGGCGTCGTCGAGCTGGGAACGCAGACTGCCCAGCTTGCTGATCTCGCCGTTGACGTACGACAGCTGTGAGGTCACCTGCTGAGCCTTGGCCTGGTCGTCCCAGAGGTCGGGGGCGGACGCCTCCTGCTCAAGGCGGGCCTTGTCCTCGTGGAGGCGGTCGAGGTTGAGGACGGCCTCGATGTTTCGCAGGGTCGCGTCGAGTTCCTTGAGCTGTTCGGCGTAATCGGCAGCGGTCACGACAGATAAGCGTACTGCGCGGGCGAGGAGTGAGCTTGCGAGCCCCGCAGGCCGACGCCAAATTGACGCTGCGCCATTGCAGGCCGCCCAGCTCGTTCTGGATGCGCGAACTGGCCCGAGGTCACCCGACGGGGGCGGTCTTCAACCACGACAGGGCGGCCCGGTGGTAGGCGACGGCGAACTCCAGCGCGCTGGCGTCGTACGTCTCGCCGTCCCGTTTGGCGTTCTTGACCTGTTCCCGGACCTGGGCGAGGGCCTCGGTGTGGTATTCGTTGGCCGAGGCGTACAGGCCCTTCAGCTGGCTGGCCGAGTGCAGGTTGCCGAACGCCATCCGCAGCGCGATCGGGTTGCGGATGGTGTCCCGCCCCGGGTTCTCCGCAAGCCAGCGGGAAAACGTCCGTTTCCCACTGGCGGTGAGTGCGTACGGCTGGCTCATCCGCGGCCCCGGCTTACCGAGACGCACGAAACCCCGCTCGGCCAGCACCGGCAACTCGCGGTAGACCTGGCTGCGGGTCATCGACCAGTACGGCGCCAGACGGCGCTCAGCGGCGGCCATCAACTGACCGCCTGTCATCGGGCCCTCGTGGAGGAGCCCGAGCAGGGCCGCCGCCGTAGGGTTGACTCCGGAATCCGCCATGCCCACTACGCTGCCACTTTGCGCACCCGGCGTCCAGGATTTGCCAGTTTGCCACCCAACAGGACTTCCTAAGTGCACTGTCGGCGACAGACTGTCCGTTGAGGACTTTCGATGGATCAGGACCCTCGGCCGACCCACCGGCCGCTCCGCGCACCGCCGGTGGGTCGTCGCCGCAGGTCAGCCCATGTGGGGGTACGTGTGGTCGGTCGGCGGCACGAAGGTCTCCTTGATCGTCCGCGGCGACACCCAGCGGACCAGGTTGAGCCAGGAGCCCGCCTTGTCGTTGGTGCCGCTGGCCCGGGCGCCGCCGAAGGGCTGCTGGCCGACCACCGCGCCGGTCGGCTTGTCGTTGATGTAGAAGTTGCCGGCCGCGTACCGCATGCGCTCGGCGACCGCGTCGACCACCCGGCGGTCGGTGGCGAACACCGAGCCGGTCAGCGCGTACGGGGCGATCGACTCGGCCTGCGCCACCACGTCGTCGAAGCGGGCGTCGTCGAACACGTGCACGCCCAGGATCGGCCCAAAGTATTCGGTGGTGAAGGTCTCGTGGGCGGCGTCGCCGCACTCGAAGAGCGTCGGCCGGACGAAGTAGCCGACCGAGTCGTCGGCGGTGCCACCGGCCAGCACCCGGCAGGAGTCGTCACCGGCGATCAGCTCCAGCGCCGCGGTGTGCCGGGCGAAGGCCTTGTCGTCGATCACCGCGCCGCCGAAGTTGCTGAAGTCGGCCACGTCGCCGTAGGTCAGCGAGTCGGTGGTGGCGGCCAGCCGGTCGCGCAGGCCACCCTCCCAGATCGAACGCGGCACGTATGCCCGCGAGGCCGCCGAGCACTTCTGACCCTGGTATTCGTAGGCGCCGCGGATCAGCGCGGTGTGCAGGGCGTCCACGTCGGCACTGGTGTGCGCGACCACGAAGTCCTTGCCGCCGGTCTCGCCGACGAGGCGCGGGTAGCCCCGGTAACGGGCGATGTTGTCGCCGACGGTCCGCCACAACTGCTGGAAGACCTTGGTCGAGCCGGTGAAGTGGATGCCGGCCAGGTCCGGGTCGGCGAGCACGACGTCGGACACCTCCTCGCCCCGGCCGGTGACCATGTTGATCACGCCGGGCGGCAGGCCGGCGGCCTCGAACAGCCGCATGGTGAAGTGCGCGGCGAACTGCTGGGTCGGGCCCGGCTTCCAGATCACCGTGTTGCCCAGCAGGGCCGGCGCCGACGGCAGGTTGCCCGCGATGGCGGTGAAGTTGAACGGAGTGACCGCGTAGACGAAGCCCTCGAGCGGGCGGTGGTCGAACCGGTTCCAGACCCCCGGCGAGGACGCGGGCTGCTCTTCCAGCAGGCGGCGGGCGAAGTGCACGTTGAACCGGAGGAAGTCGATGAACTCGCAGGCGGCGTCGATCTCCGCCTGGATCGCGGTCTTCGACTGACCCAGCATGGTGGCGGCGTTGAGCGTGTCGCGCCACGGCCCGGCGAGCAGCTCGGCGGCGCGCAGGAAGATCGCGGCGCGCTCCTCGAACGGCAGCGCCCGCCACATCGGGGCGGCGTCCTTGGCCGCCTTGATCGCGGCGTGGGCGTCGTCGTGGGTGGCGTGCCCGGTCACGCCCAGCACGTGCGCGTGCCGGTGCGGCTGCACCACGTCGATCGAGTCACCGGCAGCCATCCGCTGCTCGCCAGCAATGGTCATCGGCAGGTCGATGCGCTCGGCGGCGAGCTCGGTCAGCCGCCGCTGGAGCCGGTCCCGGTCGGGGCTGCCCGGCTCGTAGTTGCGAACCGGCTCGTTGCGCGGCTCGGGAACGGAGAACACGGCATCCATCAAGGCTCCTGGCGATCTCGACAGCAGTGGCGAAACCGGACCCGCAGGCACCGACCGGACGGCCGGACACCGGACGCTACCCGGGAGGGCCGAGCAGCGGCGGGACCTCCGGTGATTCTCCCACGAAGGGCTGCACGCCCCACTTCCGCCACCGCCCTCGCCAAGGACCGACCCGCCCCTCCTCCCCTTACCGATCGAGCTCGATCCGACGACCCGCCCGTACGCCGGGCAGCCCTTCACCCACCCGCCGAGTGACCGCGTCGCCTGCACGCCCGGGGAGCCCCGCCCCGGCGTACCCCCTCGCGGTCGTCCCGGGGCGGCGGGTGACCCGGCGGGCCCGCGTACCCTGAATGGTCGGTGACCTGCCGCCTCGAAGGGGAGACGATGACCAAGCAGCCCGGCCGCGTCCCGGCCGCGGAGTCGGACGACCCGTCGGCCGACGCGGCCAGCCCCAGCAGCCGGCCGCTGCCCGCCCCCGGCGCGGCGATCCTCGCGCTGCTGGCGCTCGGGTGGCTGACCGCCATGCTCTGGTCCACCCGGGAGGCCACCACCTCGGCGGCCGCCGGGGTCACCGCGATCAGCCTCTCCGCGTTCGCCCTGCCCGGCGTGATCTCGGCCGCGCTGGTGGCCGGCGCGGCCGTCGCGCTGGCCGCGGGCAACCTGCTGTCCCGCCGGTACGGCGACTGGGCCACCCTGCGCTTCGCCGGGGCGATCGGTGGCGGGATGCTCGTCGGCCTGGCTGCCGCGCTGGCCATTAACCTCACCTACTTCGACACCGCGACCACCAACGTGATCGCCGGCACCACGGCGGCGGCGGCGATCATCGGTGGCGCGGTGGCCGCCGCACGGTCCGCCCCGGCGGTCGGCGCTGTGGTGACCGCCGCGCTGGGCACCCTGATCTTCGTGGTCGCGTTCAGCCGCGCCCGGGACCCGCTGTTCGACCTCTTCGGGGCCGGCGACAGCCAGGAGTCGGTGGTCAACGCGGCCAAGTGGGTGTCCCGCACCGAGTCACTCGTCGCCGGGCTCCTCGCCGGGCTCCTCGCCTTCGGCTACCTGACCTGGGCGCGGCGTCGGGCCCTCCGCCACGATCCCGCGGCCCCGGCGCTGCGCTGGCCGGCGTACCTGCTCGCCGGCGCCGGCCCCGGCCTGCTCCTGCTGCTCGCCGAGATGATCATCCGGGTCGGTGGCCGGTCGCTGCTCGACCTGGCCAGTGCGCTCAGCGAAGCCGACGCGGTGGCGCAGACCTCACTGGGCACGTCGCGGGTGGACAACGGCATCTGGGTGCTGTTCGTGGGGGCGCTGACCGCGCTCATCGCGTTCGGCCGCACCCTCGGCCCGGCCCACACCGACGACGAACCCGACGACAGCCCCGAGCCCGTCGCGGCCCGGGTCGACCCCGAGGACGACGAGGCCAGCCCGGCCGAGACGTTCGGCACGTTCGACGCGGACCCGGCCAAGGCCGACCCGTCCCGCTGACGTCGGCCGGAGTCCGGCGTCCGGCGTCCGGCTCAGCTGACTGCGCGCAGCAGCAGGTCCAGCTCCGTCACGTCGTACCACTCCAGCTCGTGGTCCTCAGCGCCGTCGACGGCGAACTGGGCATCGGGGTCGCCAGCGGCGGCCTCGGTCACCACGTCGGCCGCCGCCGTGACGTCCTCGACCGCGTCCGCTCCATCCACGTGGATGGCCGCGATGGCACCAACCGGCACGGCGTCGGCCAGCGCCACCATGCTGGAACCCAGCTCACCGTCGCCCCGCCCGACCGCGCCGGCCGGCAGGTCGACCGAGACGACGACGCGGCGGCGGGGCGCCGTCGGGTCCTCCCGGAGCAGGTGCAGCGCGTCCTGGGCGGCCCGCGTGAACGCGACGTACTCCAACTCCTCCTCGTCGCCCTCGGCGTACCACTCACGCAGCGCCGGGGTCACGGCATGCGCATCGTCGGCAGCCAGCCCCTCCTCACGCAGCCGGGTCAGCATCGGTACGGTCGCCGGCACGTACACCCGGACAAGCTCCTCGGTCACCGGTCGTCTCCCCGCTTCGTCCACCACCGGCGGCCGCCGGCACGGGCGCAGATCATGCCGCACGCTGTGACCGTCATACACCCCGCCTCCGGTCGGTGGAAGTTCCCGGCCGGTGTGTCCGGCTGGCCACTCTGACGGCCCGGCGTTGGGCGGCACGGGCTGTCGGTGGCAAACTGAGCCAAACGACATCAACCCCGGGAGTTCCTGTGGAGCCGAGGTTCCTGCTGCTCTCCGACGTAGCCACCGAGCTGAACGTGTCGGACTCGCAGGTCTACCACATGGTGCGCAGCGGTGAACTGCCCGCGATCAAGATCGGTGGACGCGGCCAGTGGCGCGTCGAGCGCGCGCGCCTGGAGGAGTACATAGCGCGCAAGTACGACGAGACTGCGGAGTGGGTCCAGAGCAACCCGCTGATCGATCGCGACCCGGAGTAGCAGCGGCTGGTGTCCCGGTCTTGGCGCCCCCACTCACCCGTTGGCGCTTGATCCACTCCGTTTCAAGGAAGGCGCGGTGTCCAGGCCGTGCGGATACCGCGACTTCCGCAAACCCGAGTGGATCGTGCTGTGCGCTCGGCAGGGTCCTCGCCAACCATTGACCGAGGCCTCTTTATCCCTGAGAATTGCCCTTGTCGGAGGCAAACGAACGTAAACGCAAGATCAAAGGGGCCATGATGAGCCAGGCGCAACCCGGCCCTCACCGACCACCCGTACGGCTGCGCCCAGTCCCACCCATCGACCCGCCGTACGCCGACGAGGCCGACGGGTCGTACTGGCCGGCACCCGTGCACGGCCAACTCGCCCTTGACCTGTTCGCCTCGACCCGGCCAGACCCGGTCCGACCACCCGAGCGCCGGGGCGCACTCCGCCCGGTGCCGAGCCGGTCCACCACCCACCCGGTAACGCCGCTGCCACCGGCGACCGCCCCGGAAGCCACCCGAGCCGCGCATCGCTTCGTCGGCACCTGCCTGGAGGTGATCAACGGCTACCGGTCCCCGGCGCAGGCGCGGGCACTGCTCGACCCGCCCCGAGCTAGTGACCTGCTGACCGAGTTGGCCCGCGCGTCCGGGCGGACCGGCGCACCTCGCCGTCGCGCCAACCGACCAGTCGTCCGGCTGCTGCGCCTACGCGTCTGCGAACCCAGCGAGGCCGCAGTGGAGGCGGCTGCCGTCCTCACCGGTGCGGGCGGCCGAAGCTGGGCAATGGCGCTCCGCCTGGAGCATCGTCGGGGCCGGTGGCTCTGCACCGCCCTGCACGTCCTCTGACCGCATCAGCAGGATCGCGCTGAGCCGGATCGGACCGCGCCAGCCGAGCCAGACAGGCCGAGCCAGACAGGCCGAGCCAGACAGGCCGAGCCAGACAGGCCGAGCCAGACAGGCCGAGCCAGACGGGCCACGTCGGACCGCGCCGGACCGCGCCGGACCGCACCCGGCCAAGCCAAACCAGGCTAAGCCTGCCAAAACCGGGCCGGCTTGGCTTGATCGACTCGGGTTTCAGGAAATCGGGCCATCAACCTGACGCTGACACCCCGACTTCCTGAAGACCGAGATGATCATCGCCACGCGGACCGGGGGCGTGACGCCGGGAGACGACGAACGGGTCCCGGCCTGATGGCCGATACCCGTTCGTCAGGTGCTCTGTCGGTCAGTTGCCGCCGTTGGGGGCGCCGTGGCAGCGCTTGTACTTGCGGCCCGAGCCACACGGGCACGGCGCGTTGCGGGACGGACCGTTGCTCGCCTCGGCCTGGTTCGCTGCCGGCCGGCGGGAAGCGGCGGACGGAACCGCCGGGCCGCGAAGCCCGGAGGCGGGCCGCTGCGGGGCGGACGGCGCGGTCTGCCCCGGTGCCGCCGGAGCACCCGGGGCCGGTCGACCCACGCCGAGCGCCGGAGCCTGCTGCTCGGCCTGTTCGACAGCGACCGCGCCGGGGCTGGCCTCACCGTCGATGGTGGGAGCCGAGTATTGCAGGCCCTGCCGCTGCGGAGCGCGGTTGAGGCCCTTGGCCCGGATCTCCACCGGCTTGTCGAGCAGCGCGACCTCTTCGGAACCCTCCTCAGGCTCCGGTTCGGTCACCTGGACGTCGACGTTGTAGAGGAAGCCGACCGTCTCCTCCTTGATGCCTTCCATCATGGTGGCGAACATGTCGAAGCCCTCGCGCTGGTATTCCACCACCGGGTCGCGCTGGGCGTACGCCCGGAGGTTGATGCCCTCCTGGAGGTAGTCCATCTCGTAGAGGTGCTCGCGCCACTTGCGGTCGATGACCTGGAGCAGCACCATCCGCTCGAGCTGGCGCACCCCCTCGGTGCCGACCTGCTCCTCGCGCCGGTCGTACGCGGCGTTCGCGTCGTCCTTGAGGCGGGAGACCAGGAAGTCGGCGTCCATGCCGGCGCGCGAGCCGCCGGCCTCCTCCTCCAGCTCCTCGATCGTCACGCCGACCGGGTAGAGCTGCTTCAGGCTGGACCAGAGCTGCTCAAGGTCCCAGTCCTCGCCGTAGCCCTCGGAGGTGGCGCCACGCACGTACGCCTCGACGGTGTCGTCGATCATGTTGCGGACCTGGTCGGAGAGGTCTTCACCGTTGAGCACCCGGAGCCGCTCGGCGTAGACGACCTGGCGCTGCTTGTTGAGCACCTCGTCGTACTTGAGCACGTTCTTGCGGATCTCGGCGTTCTGGCCCTCGATCTGGGCCTGGGCGCTCTTGATCTGCCGGGTGACCATCTTCGACTCGATGGGCACGTCTTCCGGAATGTTGAAGCGCTCCATCACGGCCTCGACCGCTCCGGCCCGGAAGCGCCGCATCAGCTCGTCCTGGAGGGACAGATAGAACCGGGACTCGCCCGGGTCACCCTGCCGGCCGGCGCGACCACGCAGCTGGTTGTCGATCCGCCGGGACTCGTGCCGCTCGGTGCCCAGCACGTAGAGGCCACCGGCGGCGGAGACCTCGTCGGCCTCGGCGTCGCAGGCCTGCTTCCACGTGGGAAGGACCTCCTCCATCGCCTTGGCGTACTCTTCCTCGTTTTCCAGCGGGTCGAGGCCGCGCTGGCGCAGCTCGTTCGCGGCGAGGAACTCGGGGTTGCCGCCGAGGAGGATGTCGGTGCCGCGGCCGGCCATGTTGGTGGCCACGGTGACCGCGCCCTTACGCCCGGCCTGGGCGACGATCTCGGCTTCCCGGGCGTGGAACTTGGCGTTCAGCACGTTGTGCGGGATGCCGCGTCGGCGCAGGAGCTGGGAGAGGATTTCGGAGTTTTCCACCGAGACGGTGCCGACCAGCACCGGCTGGCCCATCTGGTGCCGCTCGGCAATGTCCTCGATGACCGCGTTGAACTTGGCCTTTTCCGTCTTGTAGATGACGTCCGGCCGGTCTTCGCGAACCATCGGGCGGTGGGTCGGGATCGTCACGACGCCGACCTTGTAGACCTTGTTGAACTCGCTCGCCTCGGTCTGCGCCGTACCGGTCATCCCGGACAGCTTCTCGTAGAGGCGGAAGTAGTTCTGGAGGGTGATCGTGGCCAGGGTCTGGTTCTCCTGCTTGATCTCCACCCCCTCCTTGGCCTCGATCGCCTGGTGCATGCCCTCGTTGTAGCGACGGCCGTGCAGGATGCGACCGGTGAACTCGTCGACGATCAGGACCTCACCGTCGCTGACGATGTAGTCCTTGTCGCGCTTGTAGAGCTCCTTGGCCTTGATGGCGTTGTTGAGGTAGCCGACCAGCGGGGTGTTGACCGACTCGTACAGGTTGTCGATGCCCAGCCGGTCCTCGACCTTGGCGACACCCCGCTCGGTCACGGCGATGGTGCGCTTGGAGTGGTCGACCTCGTAGTCGCCCTCACCGTCGGTGCCGGGCTGGAGCCGGGCCACCACGCCGGCGAACTCGCCGTACCAGCGGGCCGAGTGCTCGGCCGGGCCGGAGATGATCAGCGGGGTGCGTGCCTCGTCGATCAGGATGGAGTCGACCTCGTCGACCACTGCGAAGTTGTGGCCGCGCTGGACCAGCTCTTCCTTCGACCAGGCCATGTTGTCGCGCAGGTAGTCGAAGCCGAACTCGTTGTTGGTGCCGTAGGTGATGTCGCACTCGTAGGCGGCCTTGTGCTCGGTGGCCGGCCGGTTGGGCAGCACCACGCCGACGGTCAGCCCGAGGAACTCGTGCACCCGGCCCATCCACGCCGCGTCGCGCTGGGCGAGGTAGTCGTTGACCGTGATGACGTGGACGCCCTTGCCGGACAGCGCGTTGAGGTAGACGGCCATGACCGAGGTCAGCGTCTTGCCCTCACCGGTCTTCATCTCGGCGATGTTGCCGAAGTGCAGAGCCGCGCCGCCCATCACCTGGACGTCGTACGGGCGCTGGCCGAGCACCCGGGCGGCCGCCTCACGGGCCACCGCGAACGCCTCCGGCAGCAGGTCGTCGAGGGTCTCCCCCTCGTCGAGCCGCTCCCGGAACTGTTCGGTCATGCCGGCCAGTTCCTCGTCGGTGAGGTTGACGTAGTCGTCCTCGATCGAGCTGACGGCATTGGCGATGGCCTTGAGCCGCCGCACCATGCGGCCCTCGCCCGCGTTAAGGACCTTTTCCAGAATCGACACGGATCAACGCTCCCCTAGACAGTCTCGAACCATCGTAGGCGCTCCATCGGCCCGATGGTCACTGGTGGCGGTGCTCGACCCCGCCGAACCCGACATAACTCGCGTCCGGCGCACGCTCCAAACGTTATCCGGTTACGCCGTCGGCGAACGCTACGGCAGGATGCACGAGTGGAGCCCGTGGAGATCATCGAGGACGGCGTGCTGCTGCGGCCCTGGCGGGAGGCGGACGCCGAGGCCGTGCACCGAGCCTGTCAGGACCGGGACATTCAGCGCTGGACAACCGTACCCCGCCCATATCGCCCGGAACACGCTCACGGTTTCGTCACCGAGGTGAGCGGACAGGCCTGGGCGCAAGGCACCGGAGCTCCCTTCGCGGTCTGCGACCCGGCCACCGGTGACCTGCTCGGCTCGTGCGGGTTGATCTCGATCGACCAGGCCGGCACCGGTGAGGTGGGCTACTGGACCGCCCCGTGGGCGCGCGGTCGGGGAGTGATGGTCCGGGCCACCCGGGCGCTGGCCCGCTGGTCCTTCGACAGCCTCGGGCTACGCCGGCTGATCTGGCACGCCGAGGTGGGCAACCACGCCTCCCGGCTGGTCGCACTACGCGCCGGCTTCCGGGTCGACGGCCGGCTGCGGATGGCCCACCCGACGCCGCACCGTGGCGCGGACACCTGGATCGGGTCGCTGCTGCCCGGCGAGGTGCCTGCACCCGGGTCGACCGGGCCGGCCGGCCCGGGCACCCTCGCCGCCCGGCGGGCCGCCGTCTTCGGCCGCCCGCAGCCCGTCCTGTTCGCCACGGCCGGCGCCGGCGAGATACGCCTGCGCCCCATGGAGGAGCAGGACCTGGACGCCGTGGTGCAGACCTGTCAGGACCCGGAGACCGTCCGCTGGACGACGGTGCCGGACCCGTACGACCGCGCCGACGCGCAGGGTTACCGGATCCACGGCCAGGACGCCTGGGCCCGGGGGGACGCCGCCCACTTCGTGATCGCCGACGCGGACGACCGGTTCGCGGGCTCGCTCGACCTGCGGCTCTCCCCCGCCGACGCGCTGGTGGCCGACGTGGGCTTCATGACCGCCCCGGCGGCCCGTGGCCGCGGGTACATGCCGGCCGCGCTGGTCGCGCTCAGCGCCTGGGGTTTCACGACGGTGGGCCTGGCCCGGATCGAGTGGAAGGCGAACGTGGGCAACACCGCCTCCCGCCGGGTGGCCGAGAAGGCGGGCTTCACGTTCGAGGGAACGGCCCGGGGCGGGGTGCAGCACCGCGGCGAGCGGGTCGACGTCTGGGTGGCCTCGTTGCTCAGCAAGGACCTGACATGAGCCTTGAGCAGGTCGTCGAGGCGCACGGGGTGCGACTGCGGCCATTCCGCGCCGAGGACATCGCCGACGTGGTCGACGGCTGCGCGGATCCGCTGACCCAGCGGTTCATCTCGGGGCTGCCGTCGCCGTACACCGAGACCGACGCCCGCTGGTGGATCGACGCCGGCGCCCCCGCGGCCTGGGCCGGCGGCGGCGCCGCGTACGCCATCGCGGACCCGACCACCGACCGGCTGCTCGGCACGGTGGGGCTGAGCAATCCGGTGCCCACCCGGGGCCAGGCCGAGATCGGCTACTGGGTGCGGGCGGAGGCGCGCGGGCGCGGGGTGGCCGCGGCGGCGACCCGCGCGCTGAGCGAGCACGCGTTCGCCGCCGGGACGGCCCGACTGGAACTGCTCACCGACGCGGAGAACGGGCCGAGCCAGCGGGTCGCGCTGGCCGCCGGCTTCCGCTACGAGGGTTCGCGGCGGTCGGCTGGTTGCAACCGGGACACGGGGCGGCACGATCTGCTGGCCTGGGTACGCCTCGCCGGGGATCCGCCCGGCCCGACCGCCCGGCTGCTGCCCGATCTGCCCGACGGTGTGCTCACCGATCAGGTGGTGGCGCTGCGCCGGCTCGCGCCCGGCGATGCGGAGCTGATGTACCGGCTGCACAGCCGACCCGAGGTGGTGGCGAACCAGGCGCCGCCCGTACCGCCGACGCGGGAGGCGATCGAACGACGCTGCCGTCTCGCGGAGAGCGGATGGCTGACCGGCGACATCGCCAGACTGCTGATCACGGACGTGGCCAGCGGGGAGCCGGCGGGCAGTTGCGGGCTGTCGTACACCGACGTGGCCAGTGGCGAGGCGTCGGTCGGCTATGCGCTGCTGCCGGACTGGCGCGGCCGGGGGTACGCGACGCGGGCGATCCGACTGCTCGCCGGCTGGGCGTTCGGCCCGGCCGGGATGGCGCGGCTGACCGCCGGCACGGTGCCGGACAACACCGCGTCGCACCGCGTGCTGGAGCGGGTCGGGTTCGAGCGCGAGGCCCTGCAACGGGGCCGTCTGCCCGGGCTGGCCGGCACCCGCCTGGACGACCTGACCTTCGCGCTGCTGCCCACCGACCTCCGTTGACGGATCAGGGAGTTGTGGCGGGGGCTTCCCCACCACAACTCCCTGATCAACGCGTCTCGTTACCGGTCGGTGGCGAGGGAGATGATGCCGTAGTCGTACGCGTGGCGCCGGTAGACGACGCTCGGGCGGCCGGACTCCTTGTCCTGGAACAGGTAGAAGTCGTGCCCGACCAGTTCCATCTCGAACAGCGCGTCGTCGATCGTCATCGGCTCCGCCGGGTGCACCTTCTCCCGGGCGATGTGCCACGGCTGCTGGTCGTCGTACTCCTCCTCGACCCGCTCCGCGACGGCGGTGCCGGCGCGGGCGCCGTCAGCCGGCGCGCTCAGGGCGGGAGCCACCAGGTCCGCGACCGGCAGGCCCGCGGTGGCCTCGGCGACGGAGATCGGCGTCTGCCGACCCCGGTGTACGCGGCGACGGTCGGCCGCGCGGCGCAGCCGGGTGTCGAGCTTCGCGATGGCCGCGTCGAGCGCGCTGTAGAAGTCGTTGGTGCACGCCTCGGCCCGCATGACGGGGCCCCGGGAAATGCAGGTGATCTCCACCCGCTGGCAGTGGTCGGCTTGGCGCGGATTGCGCTCGTGAAAAAGCTCGACATCGACACGAATTAGTTTGTGGTCGTAGCGTTCGATCTTTGCGAGTTTCTCGGCTACGTGCACCCGGTAATGGTCCGGCACTTCGACGTTTCGGCCCTTGACCACGATGTCCACGTGACCTCCCTTGTTCGGACGGTCTTCGATCCGGTTACCCGGTCGCGCGCCGTGGGGAGACCCGCTGGCGTCGACCGGTTGGTACGGCTACGCCTCCTCTCACCGCCGGGGGCGGGGTGGAACGAACCTCCTACCCCCGACAGCGAAACGCTAACTCCTGTTCGCGCGACAGTCACCCCATGTTGCCGAGACGGCCCAGGATTTTTCGCAGCTCATACACCAACGGGTGAAACGGAAACACGATCGGTTACGACTGGTGTCTTTTCTCGGTCGCCGCGAGCACCGCGGCGACACTCGGTGTCCACCCGGTCGCGGTCAGCACCCTGGTCGCGGCGGCCAGGGTGACGCCGGTGGTGACGATGTCGTCGAGCAGCACCACGACCGGGGGCACGGCTGCGGCACGGGGCCAGCCAGGCGCGGCGGAGCGGGGCTGGAACGCGGCCTCGGCCGCGGCCGCCCGCCCGGTGCTGTCCAGGGTCACCGAGTCGGGGCGGGGCAACGCCCGCAGCGGACGATGCACCTGCGCCGCCCAGCCGCCCCGGTTGAGCCGGGCCGCGCAGTGCCGGGCGAGCCGGTCCAGGTGATCCCCGTACCGGGAGCGGGCTGCCGCCGCCGTGTCCGGGACCGGGACCAGCGCCACCGGACGGGCCACGCCGACCGCCGCCGCGACGACCTCGGCGAGCAGGGCCCCGAGTGGGCGGGCCAGACCGTGCCGGCCGTGTTCCTTGTACGCCAGCAGCGCCTCGCGCAGCGGGCCCGCGTACGGCCCGAGGGCGACGCAGGACGGCAGGCCCGGCGGGGCGGGTGTGGGGCGGACCGATCGTGGACGCAGCGCGTCCAGTGCCTCGACGCAGGACGGGCAGACCCCGTGCCGCAGGCCGGCCCGGCGCTCCCGACAACCCGCGCAGGTGGCGGGCAGCACCAGGTCGGTGAGGTCCGCCCAGAGCCCGCTCACCGGTGTCAGTAGAGGAAGAACGGTGCCGACGGGTTGCTCGGTCGGACGCCGGCCGGCACCGGGGCGATGTCCCGCACACGGTCCGGCTCGATCCGCTCGAACGGGCTGCTGCGGTAGGCCACCCCGTTCGCCTCGTACATGTAGGCCCCGCTGGGGACCCGCACGACGCGGTTGGTCGGGTACGCCGTCAGGTGGTTGACCTTGGCGCCCACGTCGGTCCGCAGGGGCGTCTCCACGGCGCCGTCCACGCTGATCTCGTAGATCGCCTGTTGGCCTGCGGACCCCGCCACCACCAGTCGGTCCTCCCTGCCCCAGTCGACCGCCGTGAGGCCGGTCAGCGAGGTGGCCAGTTGCCTCGGCGGCCCGATGGAGACCCCGCCGCCGTCCAGGTTGACCGCGGCGACGTAGAGCTTTCCACCGGCGATCACCGCGACCCGCTGACCGTCCAGCGCGGCGGCCACCGCTGTGACGTCAGCGGTGGGCAGGTTGAGCGGCACCGGATACATCCGCGCCGCCTCGTCGAACCGGTAGAGCTGCCCGTCGGCCACGACCAGGCCGCGATCGGCACGGGAGTCGACGGTACGCAGCCAGACCGGTCGGCTCATCGAGGAGTATTCGGTGCCGCTGCGGTTGATGACCGACACCGGCGCGACACCCGTGCCCACGGCGAGGCGGTAACGGCCACTGCTGCTGCCGTTGACCACCATCCCGGCGAGGACCCGCTGATCCCGGGCCAACGCCAGGCCGGCGGAGACGATGTTGCGATTGACCTCGGGCGCCAGCGGCACCATCCCGCTGAGTTCGCCGTCGAAGTCGAGCGGGTGGATGGCGCCCTCGTACACGCCGAACCGCTGTGGGCTCTGGGCGTTCGGGTAGAGCTGCTGGGAGTTGCGTCGTTCGTTCAGGTCCTGCACGGGCTGCGAGTTGTTGCGGATCTTCAACTCCAGCTCGCCCGTCAGGTCGCCGAGTGACCAGGCGAGCTGGGTGATCAGTTGGTCGATGCCGTTCTGGTCGTCACCGGACATGTCCAGGTTGACCTCCCACCGGTTGTTCGCGCCGGTGGCATTGTTGATCAGCTCGGTGCGGTCGGGCAGCCCGACGACACCCGGGCGCAGCCAGTCGGAAGGGCCGCCGACCAGCCACTTCACGACCTCGTTGACCCGGCGCTCGTTGGGCACCGCCACCGGCCGGTAGCGCTGGTCGGGCACCAGCCGGCTGCGGTCGGAACTCCAGAAGTAGATCGTCTCCTCCTGGTAGTACTGCTTGAGGGCGACGTCGCTGAGCAGCAGCACGTTCGGCGGGTCGAGGACGTAGAGGCCGGCGCGCTCGTCGTTGGCGCCGCCGTCCAACGCCGCGCTGCGCAGCCCGAACTCGTATTCCGACTCGGTCGCCACGGGCGGGGCGAGGGTGCCGTTGGCCCGCAGCACACCGAGCTGCTGCACCGTGATCTTCACGGTGGTGGTCGAGTCGCTGTTGAGGGTGTAGACCGCCGCCTCGCGCAGCCGGACCACGTTCAGCGCGACCTCGCTGCCCTTCTTGTCCTGCAGACGGGACTTGTCCTCCGGGGCGACGAACGCCTTGACCCGCTCGTACGCCCGGTCCGGCTCTCCGGCGGCGGCGGACAGGAAGTTGCGCAGGAACACCTCGTTGTCGCTGCCGCCGGCGGTCCGCGTCGGCGGCTCACTGCGCCGGACGTCGAACCCGCCGGCCCCGGTCACAGCCCCGCCCTTGCCGTCCACCCGCACGTCGGACCCGGCCGGGATGCCGCAGCCGGCACCGAGCAGCACCACCACACCGAGTGCCCCGAGCAGAGAGGGCCGTCTCATGAGCGCACCTCCGCCCGCTGTCCGTCCCCGGTCGGCGCCGGGCCGATCGCCACCGCCCCGCCAGTGCCCGGACCGATGGCCAGCGGGCCACCGTCGCGAGGGCCACCGAAGGGCAGCGCGGCGTCGGCCGGCACCAGCCGCAGCGGCGAGGTGGTCAGCCGATCGCCGGCGCGGGCCGGCAGAGTGAGCCGGAACTGCGCGCCCTGCCCGGGAGCACCCCACGCCTCCAGCCAGCCGCCGTGCAGACGGGCGTCCTCCAGGCTGATCGACAGGCCAAGGCCGGTGCCACCGGTCTGCCGAGCCCGGGACGGGTCCGCCCGCCAGAACCGGTTGAACACCAGCTTCTCCTCGCCCACCTTGAGCCCCACACCCCGGTCGCGGACTGTGATCGCCACTGCGGTCTCGTCGGCGCCGAGGGTGATCAGCACCGGACGGGCCTCGCCGTGCTCGACGGCGTTGCCGACCAGGTTGCGCAGGATCCGCTCGACCCGGCGCGGGTCGACCTCGGCGATCACCGGCGCGCCCGGCAGGTCGAGCTCGATCGGGACGCCCACCCGCTCGGCCAGGCCGGCCAGCCGGTCGACCACCCGGTGCACCACCGGCACCAGGTCGGTCGGCTCGGAATCCAGCATGGCGAAACCGGCGTCGAACCGGCTGATCTCCAACAGGTCGGTGAGCAGTTCCTCGAACCGGTCCAGCTCGGCTTGGAGCAGCTCGGCGCTGCGGGCCACCGCCGGGTCGAACTCGTCGCGCTCGGCGAAGATCAGGTCAGCGGCCATCCGGACCGTGGTCAGCGGGGTACGCAGCTCGTGCGAGACGTCCGAGGTGAAGCGGCGCTGCAGCCGGGACATCTCCTCCAGGCGCAGGATCTGCCGTTGCAGGTTGGTGGCCATCTGGTTGAACGAGGCGGCCAGCAGGGCGAGGTCGTCCTCGCCGTTGACCACCATCCGCTGGTCGAGCAGCCCGGCGGAGAGCCGCTGGGCGGTGCGCGCGGCGACCCGGACCGGGTTGACCACCAGGCGGGTGACCAGCGCCGCGAGCAGCCCGAGCAGGATCACCAGGGCGACCCCGGTGGCCACCACTGTGGCTCGGGCGTCGGCGGCGGTCACGTCCTGCCGGGTCAGCGGCACCAGATAGTAGAGCTCGATCTGGCCGAAGCTGGTGGGCACCGGCGACCCGTACACGAGGTATTTGGTGGACTTCCCCGTGAGCCGGCCGGTGCGGATCTGGCTGGCGACCTTGCCGTCGGCGACCGCGGCCCGCAGCTCCGGGCTGATCAGCTGCTGGACGTTCGCGGAGGGCGCGGTGCGCGTCTGGATCTCGCTGGGATAGTCGTTGGCCGTGATCGCCACCACCACCCCGCTGGTCTGCTGAGGGTCGCCACCGGCGAGGTAGTTGACAGTGCCGTCGATGGTCTCCTGGAGCTGCGCCTCCTGCGGCTGGCCGTAGAGCGAGACCTGCTTGGCGGCGTAGCTGGCGCCGCTGGTCACCCTCTGCCGGACGTCGCTGCGGGCACTGTCGAGCAGGATGGTGGTGATCTTGTCGGCGATCAGGAACGCGAAACCGCCGACCAGCAGACTGGACGCGACCAGCGTGATGGTCACGACCCGCACCTGGAGCGAGCGGCGCCAGGTCTGGTGCACCCGGGCCACCACGCGGGCGACCCGGCCGCTCACCGCACGCCAGACCTCCCCGCCGGCGCTCGGCCGGCGGGCAGGCGTACTCGGGGAGGGTGGGGGCGTGGTCGACACAGTGCGACCAGGCTATCCGGTCCCCGCCTTGTAACCCACGCCCCGCACGGTGAGGATGATTTCCGGTCGCTCCGGGTCCGGCTCGATCTTGGCCCGCAACCGCTGGACGTGCACGTTGACCAGGCGGGTGTCGGCCGCGTGCCGGTAACCCCAGACCTGCTCCAGCAGCACCTCACGGGTGAAGACCTGACGTGGCTTGCGGGCGAGCGCGACCAGCAGGTCGAACTCCAGCGGAGTCAGCTTCACCTCCTCGTCGTTACGACTGACGGTGTGCGCGGGCACGTCGATGGTGATCTGGTTGTCGGGCGGCCCGATGGTCAGCATCTCGGGGGCCACGTCCTCGCCTCGGCGCAGTCGGGCCCGCATCCGGGCGACCAGCTCCTTGGGCTTGAACGGCTTGACCACGTAGTCGTCGGCACCGGACTCCAGGCCCAGCACGACATCCACGGTGTCGCTCTTGGCGGTCAGCATGACAATCGGCACGCCGGACTCCGCCCGGATGGACCTGGCGACGTCGATACCGCTCATACCGGGGAGCATCAGGTCAAGCAGCACGATATCGGGACGACTGTCACGAAATGCGGCCAACGCCCGCTCGCCGTCCGCTACGAACGAGGGCAGGAAACCCTCACTACGCAGCACGATGCCGAGCATCTCGGCGAGCGCGGGGTCGTCGTCGACCACCAGTACGCGGGCTCTCATGGGATTAATATTGCATCCTCATTCAGTTCGGTGGGACCGGCGTCTGCCGGTAGATGCGCCATGTGCTGCGGCGCCGGGCGCACGGATGGGTCCCGGGCCTGGCTGCCACCATGATCCCCCTTCGGCGCCGCCCGGCGCCACCGCAGCCCGGATCGATTCCGCTGTCGCCATCTCGACGACGGTCACCCGAAGAGGGCGCGCCCCCAGTGGTCGCCGCCGTCGCGTACCCCGGGTGGGCAGGCGAACACACCGCTGGAGACGTGCCGCAGGTATTCGTTCATCACGTCATGCCGGGCCAACTGGGTCTGGATCGGCACGAACTGGCGGCGCGGATCGCGCTGGTAGGCGATGAAGAAGAGGCCCGCGTCGAGCCGGCCGAGGCCGTCCGAGCCGTCGACGCGACTTCACCAGGAAGGCGACCAGGATGCTGACCACCAGGGTGGCCTCCAGGCCTTCCGAAGGCCGATCAGGTAGGTGGCGAACATCCGGGCTCCGAGTTGATTAGGCACGCCTCCACTGACTTAGGGCAGGCAACCTTCCTCCCGCTCGGGGTTGGCGTCAAGTCGTTCGCGACAAGCTCACTCGCCCTGTGACCAGCCTCTTCGGCCTCGGGAGGGCGGGCCACCCCGGTCGACTGTGGGAGGATCCCCGCCGTGAAGGCATTCCTGCCGTGGCTGACGGTGCTGGCCGTTGTGCTGCTGCTCAGCGCGTTGCGCCTGCGGGCCCTGGCCACCGTGGTGTCGGTCGGCTGGCTGGCCTGGTGCGTCTGGACGTGGTTCCGCCCCACCCGCCGCGGCCCCCGGTCAGGCTGAACCCGCCGGCCCTGGTGCCGGAAACGACGAAACCGGGCCGGCTGCGAACAGCCGACCCGGTCCCGAATCGTCGATCAGTAGCGGTAGTGATCCGGCTTGAACGGACCCTCCGTGGAGACACCCAGGTACGCGGCCTGCTCCTTGGTCAGCGTGCTCAGCTTGGCGCCGAGCGCGCCCAGGTGCAGCCGGGCCACCTTCTCGTCCAGGTGCTTGGGCAGCACGTAGACGCCGATCGGGTATTCCTCGGTCTTGGTGAACAGCTCGATCTGGGCGATCGTCTGGTTCGCGAACGAGTTCGACATCACGAAGCTCGGGTGACCGGTGGCGTTGCCCAGGTTCAGCAGGCGGCCCTCGGAGAGCACGATGATGGCGTGCCCGTCGGCGAAGCGCCACAGGTCGACCTGCGGCTTGATGTTGACCCGCTCGACGTCGGAACGCTTGGCCAGGCCGGCCATGTCGATCTCGTTGTCGAAGTGGCCGATGTTGCCGACGATGGCCTGGTGCTTCATCCGGGCCATGTGCTCGTTGGTGATGACGTCGAAGCAGCCGGTCGCGGTGATGAAGATGTCCGCCTGCTCGACAACGTCATCCAGGGTGGCGACCTGGTAGCCGTCCATCGCGGCCTGCAACGCGCAGATCGGGTCGACCTCGGTCACCACGACCCGGGCGCCCTGGCCGCGCAGCGACTCGGCACACCCCTTGCCCACGTCGCCGTAGCCCATCACCACGGCCATCTTGCCGCCGATCAGCACGTCGGTGGCCCGGTTGATGCCGTCGATCAGGGAGTGCCGGCAGCCGTACTTGTTGTCGAACTTGCTCTTGGTCACCGAGTCGTTGACGTTGATGGCCGGGAAGAGCAGGGTGCCCGCGCGGTGCATCTCGTAGAGCCGGTGCACGCCGGTGGTGGTCTCCTCGGTCACGCCCTTGATGCCGGCGGAGATCCGGGTCCAGCGCTGGTTGTCCTCGCCGAGCGAGCGGTGCAGCAGCTCGAGGATGACGCCGTACTCCTCGGAGTCGGCGGACTCGACCGGCGGAACCGCCCCGGCCTTCTCGAACTCCGCACCCTTGTGCACGAGCAGGGTGGCGTCGCCGCCGTCGTCGAGGATCATGTTCGGGCCCTGCCCGTCCGGCCAGGCGAGCACCTGCTCGGTGCACCACCAGTATTCCGGGAGGGTCTCGCCCTTCCACGCGTACACCGGCACGCCGGCCGGAGCCTCGGGGGTGCCCTCCGGGCCGACGACGATCGCCGCGGCGGCGTGGTCCTGGGTGGAGAAGATGTTGCAGGACGCCCAGCGCACCTGCGCGCCGAGCGCGACCAGCGTCTCGATCAGGACGGCGGTCTGGATGGTCATGTGCAGCGAGCCGGTGATCCGCGCGCCGGCGAGGGGCTGCGCCTCGGCGAACTCCCGGCGAATCGCCATCAGGCCGGGCATCTCGTGCTCGGCGAGCTGAATCTCCTTACGCCCGAACTCGGCGAGCGACAGATCCGCCACCTTGAAGTCGCCTTCGGCGAGCGTGCTCGGCCGGGCCTCGGACGGCGTACCGCTGGCGGACGCCGGGAGGGTGCTGGTCATGAAAGCTCCTGTCGAACGATGTCTGCGCCGACCTTCCACCTTACGCGCGCCAGCGACGGGCATCCGGGGACGGGCTGCGGACAGCGCACGGGGCGGTCGGTGATGGACGGATAACCGCCCACGTCCCGCCCGCCCCGTGCATCCCCCCGGTTTGGTTCCCCCGCACGTTCTCGGACCGTCGTCGCGATAACGCTGCGTACTCATAGAGTCACACTCAGGCAGGGCAGCGTCAAGCTATTCCGGGAAAGTCGGACTTGTGTCGTTGCCGGACGAGCCTGTCAGCGCAACCCAGAGGTCCCCACGTACGCCTCACCGGCACCGCTGACCCGCAACGGCTCGCCGGCCGCCGTGCCGATCGCCGCCTCGCCGGACGCGAGCGTCACCGCGCCGGCGCCATCGTCCACGGTGATCGAACCGCCACCGCAGAGCACCACCCGGGGACCGGGCAGCGTCAGCGTGACCGAAGGCACCTCCGCACCGACGCGCACCCGGTGCAGCGCGAAGTCGTCCACCGGCACGGGCCAGCAATCCACACCCGGGCCCACCGGCTGGGCGGCCCGCACCGGATCGTCGAGCACCTCGAAACGCAGCACCCGCAGCAACTCGTCGACATCCACCCGCTTCGGGGTCAGACCACCGCGCAGCACGTTGTCGCTCGCCGCCATGATCTCCACCCCGCAGCCGCTCAGGTAGGCGTGCAGGTTGCCGGCGGGCATCCAGATCCCCTCGCCCGCGACCAGACGTAGGTGGTGCAGCAGCAGTGCCACCAGTGCGCCCGGATCGGCTGGGTATGCCTTGGCCAGCCGGCGGACCAGGTCCGCGTCCGGGCCGTCGGCCGACGACGCCAGCACGGCGCCCAACAACTCGTCGCGCTGCTCGACCGGCCAGCCGAGCAGCGTCCGTACCGCCGTCCGCAGCCCCGCCGGCCCGCCCCGCAACGCCTCGACCACCGGCGCCAACTCCGGTACGCCGAACGCGGCGAGCGCCTCCGCCGACTCCGCCGGGGCCCGGAAACCGCACAGCGCCTCGAACGGCGTGAGCGCGACCAGCAACTCCGGTTTGTGGTGCGGGTCGGAGTAGTTGCGCTCCCCCTCGGGGCGCCCGGCCTGCGCCGCGAAGCCAGCCCGGGCCTGCTCGGCGTCCGGATGAGCCTGGAGGCTCAGCGGAGCGTCGGCCGCGAGGACCTTGAGCAGGAACGGCAGGCGACTGCCGAACCGCTCGGACACCCGCTGGCCGAGCCACTGCCCCGGCTCGTCCCGCACCAGGTCACAGAGGCTCACCCGGAGGCCGGAACGGACCACGCTGGCCGGGGCGCCCGGGTGGGCGCCCAACCACAGCTCCGCCTCCGGACCCTCGCTGGGCACCGACCTCCCCTGGAGGAGAGCGATGGCCGAACGAGACCCCCACGCGTAGTCGCGGATCGGTCCGTACAGTGGCTCCACCAGTCAGCCCTCGGACCGCTCGGCCTCTGGCTGCGGCGCGGCGGTGTCAGCAGCGGTGCCGGTGCCGGCTTCGGCGGCGGCGACGCTGTAGATGTCCGGCTCCAGGTAGATCACCCGGGCGGTCGGCACCGCGGCGCGGATCCGCGCCTCCACGGTGTTGATGCCCCGGGCCAGGTCCTGGGCGCTCTCGCACGCCGGCACGCCGATCTTCGCGGCCACCATCAGCTCTTCCGGGCCCAGGTAGAGCGTCTTCATGTGGATGATCCGCTCCACCTCGGGGCCGTCGGTGACGGCGCGCTCGATGGCGGCCAGCTCCGACGCCTCGGCACCCTCACCGAGCAGCAGACTCTTCGTCTCGATTGCCAGCACGATGGCGATGAGCACCAGCAGCACGCCGATCATCGCGGTGCCGGCGGCGTCCCACTCACCGTTGCCGGTGATCAGCGTCATGGTCACACCGAACAGCGCGAACACCAGACCGACCAGGGCACCGAAGTCCTCCAGCAGCACCACCGGCAGCTCGGGCGCCTTGGCCCGGCGGATGAAGCGCACCCAGGACTGGTTGCCCCGGACGTGGTTGGACTCCTTGATGGCGGTCCGGAAGGAGAACGACTCCATGATGATCGCCGCCACCAGCACGACGATCGGCACCCATTGCCACTCGGTGATCCCGTGCGGATCCGACCACTTGTGGTACGCCTCGTACAAGGCGAACAGGCCACCGATGCTGAACAGCACGATGGACACGATGAACGCGTAGATGTAGCGCTCCCGGCCGTACCCGAACGGGTGCTCCGGGGTGGCCGCCCGCTTGGCCCGCTTGCCGCCGAGCAGCAGAAGTGCCTGGTTGCCGGAGTCGGCGACCGAGTGGACCGACTCGGCCAACATCGACGACGAGCTGGTCAGCAGGAACGCGACGAACTTGGTGATGGCGATGCCGACGTTTGCCAGCAGTGCGGCGACAATCGCCTTCGTCCCACCGTTGGCACTCATGCCACCGCTCCGCTTCGCCGTACGAAGCCAACCGGTCCGCGCATGATGCGCCGCCCATTGCGTTCGTTCACTGGTTCGACAGCTCCTTCATTTCGGTGATGGCCGGCACGGCCATCGGGTCCAGCCCATGGGCCAGGGCAAGGTAGATCGAGGCAAAATCCGGGACCGCGATCAGCGAGGCCAGCCGCTCCAACGCGGAGCCACCCTCGGCGGTCACCACATCGCACCGCACGCCACGGCGCTCGGCGAGGGTCTGCACCGCGTCCGCGCGGCGCTCCTCGACGGCGAAGGGCTCGTCGGTGTCGTCCTCGGCGTTGAGCCCGCCGTCGCGCAACAGCACCAACCGCAGTCGGGTGCCCTCGCCGTCGTCCTCGGCCGGGTCGGCGAAGATGTCCCGCTCCCCCTCGGCCAGACCGCCGAAGACGCCGTCGAGCAGCCCGACCCGACCCCGGCCGGCCTCACCGAGCGCCCCGGTGACCACCGGGTAGCGGGCGTTGGCCGACAGGGTGTCGCCGAACCGGCGGGCGGCCACGGTGGCCAGCGGGGACGAGCCCCAGACGATCGGGATCGAGCCGGCCAGGGCCAGGGCCAGCGACTTCGCCGGGTTGACGAAGGACTCGGCGGCGGACCGGCAGCGGTCGGCATCCGCGTCGAGCCGGGCCGCGGTCTCCGCCAGGTCCGCCTCGTTGACCTTCACGAGCCCGAGGGAACGGGCCGCGAGCAGCACCGGCACGGTGAGCGCCCAGAGGCTGGCCCGGGCCGGAGCACGCCGGGGCACCGGAATGAACGGCGCCCGGGCCTGCTCGGCGATCGACTGCAACTGCGAGTCGGGGGCACCCACGGCGACCAGCCGGGCACCGCGCCGGTGCGCCGCCTCGGCCGCGCCGAGCGCCTCCGGGCTACGACCGGACGCGCTCACCGCGATCACCACGTCGGCCGCGCCCACCCAACCGGGTACGCCGGCGCTGCGGTGCCCGATGATCGGGACCGGGCAGCGCGGCCCGGCGACCGTGGCCAGCACGTCTCCGGTACGCCCCGCCGTGCCGATGCCGGCGATGACCACGGCTCGGGGCCGCCCGTCGTCGGCGAGCACCGCCAGGTTCGCCTCGGCAGCCAGTGCGGCGCTCTCGCGGACCTGCGCACCGGCCGACGCCGTGTGCCGGAGCATGCCGCCCGGGTCGTGCTCGGCCAGCGCCTCCGGGTTGTCGAGCAGGGCTTCATCGGCATCGCGACGTCCGCTGACCCCGGCCGTACCGTCGATCACGACGGCTGCCCGGGGCCGCCGCGCGCCTCGTCCAGCAACAGCACCGGCACGTCGTCGCGGACCTCGAAGATGCGACCGCACTCCGTGCAGGTCAACGTCTGCGCCTCGGCGTCGTAGCTGAGCGGGGCGTGGTGCGTGTCCGGACAGGCGAGAATCTCGAGCAACTGCGGATCCAGGGCCATGGCACGGCTCCTTCCACGTGTGCGGCTTCACCGGCGGCGGTGCCGACCGGCGCAGGCGATCTTATCGGCGAACGCGGTCCAGCACGTCGTCCCGGAGCGAGACCATCCGATCCCGGGTGGGCGCCTCGACGTTGAGCCGCAGCAGCGGCTCGGTGTTGGAGGCGCGCAGGTTGAACCACGCGCCGTCGGGGAATCGCAGGGTGAGACCGTCCATCTCGTCGGCCACCGCGTCCGGGTATGCGGCCCGCACCTCGGCCACCGCCGCCGCCTGGTCGGCCACCGTCGAGTTGATCTCGCCCGAGGCGACGTAACGCTCGAACTCGCCGGCCATCACGGACAGTGGCAGCGACTGCTCACCCAACGCGGCCAGCGTGTGCATCGCCGCGAGCATTCCGGTGTCGGCGAACCAGAAGTCACGGAAGTAGTAGTGCGCGGAGTGTTCGCCGCCGAAGACGGCATTGGTGCGGGCCATCTCCGCCTTGATGAAGGAGTGCCCGACCCGGGCGACGAGCGGCTGCCCCCCGTGCTCACGGATGATCTCCGCGACCGCGCTGGAGGTGATCAGACCGTGGATCACGGTGGAGCCCGGGTGCTTGGCCAGCTCACGTGCGGCGACGAGGGCGGTGATCGCCGACGGCGAGACCGGCTCGCCGCGCTCGTCCACCACGAAGCACCGGTCGGCGTCACCGTCGAAGGCCAGCCCGATGTCGGCACCGTGCTCGACCACCGCGCGCTGGAGGTCGACCAGGTTGGCCGGGTCCAGGGGGTTGGCCTCGTGGTTGGGGAAGCTGCCGTCCAGCTCGAAGTAGAGCGGCACGATCTCCAGCGGCAGCGGCGACAGGGCGGCGTCGCCCAGCACGGTGGGGACGGTGAAACCGCCCATCCCGTTACCGGCGTCGACGACGACCTTCAGCGGCCGGATGCCCGAGAGGTCGACCAGCTTGCGCAGGTAGCCGGCGTAGTCGGGGAGCATGTCACGTCGCTCGACCGGCTGGGTCGGCTCACCGGCCGGACGGGCCTCGCCCGAGTCAAGGAGGGCCTGGGCCCGATCCCGGATCTCCGTCAGGCCGCTCTCCTGGCCGATCGGCCGGGCACCGGAGCGGCACATCTTGATGCCGTTGTACTGCGCGGGGTTGTGACTGGCGGTGAACATCGCACCGGGCAGGTCGAGCGAGCCGGAGGCGAAGTAGAGCAGGTCGGTGGAGGCGAGCCCGATCTCGATCACCGAGCGCCCCTCGGCCCGTACGCCGGCGGCGAACGCGGCGGCCAGCCCGGGCGAGGTGGCCCGCATGTCGTACCCGACGACAACCGCGTCGCCCGGCTCGTCGGTGGAGTTGAGCAGCTGGGTGAATGCGGCTCCCAGTGCCTCGGCGGCCCGCTCGTCCCACTGGTCCGGCACCGTCCCTCGGACGTCGTACGCCTTCACAATCTGGGACAGATCAGACACGTGTTCCGCTCCTTGGCCGCAAGTTGGACACCGGTCCTGAGCCTAACGGAGGGTTCGTGTCTCGCCCCGCTCAGCCCGGGAGCCGGGGAATGAAGACAGTGTGGCCGCCCTCGTCCGTCGGCGGGTCCCCGGGCAGCGGTCGAGTTCCGGGTGTCCCCGGCATCGGCTGCGTCGGCTCCGGGACCGCACCGGCACCGCCGGGGCGCGCACCGTAGACCCCACCGGTGGCGGGGCGCGGGGACGGCACGGCACCCCAGCCGGCGGCCGGTGGCTGCTGGCCGTACACCTGGCCGGGGCGACCGGGCGCGGCCGGCGACCCACCGCCGGCGCGGTAGGTGGTGCCGCCGGGGTTGCCCGGCAGCATCTCGGGCGACTGGTCGGACGGCTTGCGGTCCTGCCGCGAGCGACGCACCAGCAGCACGATGAGCAACAGACCGACCGCCACCATCACGATGCCGAAGAACATCACCTTTGAACCTCCTCCGGACGACTCCGCGGCAGTGGCCGTGGTGTTCGGGGCACTCGACACAATGCCCGCGGCGGCCGGGTTCACCGCCTCGTCGACGGTCACGACCTCGGACGGGCTCGGGGTGGGCGTCGGCTTCTTCGACGGCGTCGGCGACGGGGTGACCCTCGCGCCGGCCACCTTCGCCGTGTCGCTGCCCCGACCCAGCTCCTGACCGATGGCGCTGACACCCGCGCCGCTGACGACGAGTTGACCACCCGGGACACCCGCGGCGAACGCCACCCGGTACCGCACGGTGATGCCCTTGCCCTTGCACAGGGTCGGCTTCGTCGGCGACGTCGGCGCGGTGGCCACCGTGCCGCCGCCACCCGAGACGCCCACCGGCAACCAGCGCCCGCCCGCGTTGACCTCGACCTTCACCTGGCTTGGCTCAAGACCCTCAAGACGCAGACCCAGTGCGGTACGCAGCAGGACGCACCCGTTGGTGCGCTTGCGCACCGCGACGTTCACCCCCTGCGGGGAACCGCCGGCGGCGAAGCTGCTGGCGGCACCCACCCGGACCGAGTCCTCGTCGGCCAGCGCCGGTGACGCACCGAGCATCACCAGGCCGCCCACCAGACCGCAGACCGCCGCGAGCTGTGCCGCGCGTCGACGCACCGTCATGATCACCTCGCCGTTCTCCCCGGGTGGGGTCCGCGGGTCAGGCTACTACCGGCCCACCTACCCCATCGGTCATAGAGCGGCCCGGATGTGTGCGGCGTTACGGTTTACAGCCCGGCCCGCCGACCTGCGAAGAAGGTCGGCGCGGGTCCGACCGGAGCGCGTTCCGACCGGCCCGCCGGGCGCGATCAGTCGGCGTGATCGATGGGGTCGGGTCGGCGTGCGCGGTGGGGTCGGGTCGGCGTGGGCGGTGGGGTCGGGTCGGCGCGCTCGGTGCGGTCGGGTCGGCGCGCTCGGTGCGGTCAGTCGGTCTGTTCGGCGCTGGCGAGGGCGTCGCGGCTGAGTCGATCGGCGGTGCGGGTGGTCTCCGGCAGCCGGTAGCGCGGGGCCAGCACGAGCACCTGCGCTGTCGCGTTCTCCAGGCTCATCCGATGCCCGACGCTGACGAAGACCGGCTTCACCCCGTCCTGGGTGCGCAACACCCGGCCGACGACGTCACCGCCGTCGCGCAGTGGCGACCACGCACCCCGCTCGGCGGCCAGCGGATCCCACGTCCCGACCAGCGGCGTCTTCCCCACCCCGATCGCGGGCAACCCGGTGACCACGCCAAGGTGGCAGGCCAGCCCGAACCGTCGCGGATGGGCCAGACCGTGCCCGTCGCAGACCAGCAGGTCGGGCAGGACGCTCAGGCGGTCCAACGCGGTGAGCAGCGCGGGCAACTCACGAAAGGCGAACAACCCCGGCACGTAGTCGAACGCGGGCTCTCCCACGCTGACCGCGGAATCCACCACCTCCAACGTCGCGGCGTCCAGCACCGTCACGGCCGCTGCCAGGAGGTCACCACCCTGGCCGTACGCGACGTCCAGGCCGGCCACCGTCGCGGGCGCGCTGGGCCCCGGCCCGACCAGGTCGACCAATGGCCGCAACTCCTCCTGTACGGCCACCGCCTCCGCCACACTGCCCGGCACCACCACACGGCTCAGCGCCGCTAGCCCCAGCGCCGCCGCCCGCCCCGGCGCCGCGTCCGGGCGTGATCCACTCGACTTCATGAAAATCGGGCTATCCGAAGGACCCGGATGCCCCGATTTCACCAAACCGGAGTCGATCACCCTCGGCGCGAGCCATCGGCGGGAGCCACGGTGGCGTCGCCAGTCGAGATGTTGCAGTGACCCGCGTCCGTGGAACTGACATCTCGCCCCGCCGCCCCGCCGACGGGGTCGCCACCGGTCCGACGCCTGGTCGCACCGAAGGCGACCGCGAAGACAACCCCGAGGGCGACACCGAATGCCACCCCGCCCTCCGTACCGAAAACGGGAATGCCGACAGCCAGACCGATCATGATGCCGACCGGCCATGCCCAGAGGTTGGGCTTGGTGTTCTCCGTACCGGGTCTCGCCATGCGTCGATGTTATTCGGCTCTGCCACTTTCCCGCCCGCGCCGCCTGCCTTCCGCGACAGCGGCGACCTACGTTCGGTCAGGCAAGGCCCAACCGGTCGCGGGCCTGCTCGATCCACCGGCCGACCCCATGGGCGCCACTGCCGGCCGCCAGCCCAGCGGCCTCGTCGAGCAGCTCACGGGCGGCTTTCCGATCGCCGTCGCTCGCCGCCAGGTCCGCCAGACCGATCAGATTCGCCGCCACCCCCGCGGTGAAGGACAACTTCCGGCGTAGCCGGGTCGACTCCGTCAGCAACTGCCGCGCCGCGTCGAAGCGACCGGCGGCCTGCTCGGCGAAGCAGAGGTGCCGCAGCACGTACGACAGAGTCAGCTCGTCCCCCGCCGCGGTAGCCAACTCCCGAGCCCGGGCGAAGGCAGGGGCAGCGGTCGCCTGGTCCTGCCGGATCACCTGGTGGACCGCGCCCACCCAGAAGAGAGACTCGCCCTCACCACGGGCGTCGCCCAGCTCGCGGTAGATGCCGGCTGCCCGTTCGAAGAGCGGCAACTCCGCAGGGTCCTCCGAACCGGTGTCGATGAAGCGGGCGTGCAGGATCCGGCCACGGGTCAGAGCCACATCAGCGTCCAGCGCCGCGAGATCCCGCTCGGCCTCGTCCAGCGGCTTCGCGTCGCCACCGAACACCGCCTGTTCGTAACGTTCCTGCGCCCGCACCAACCGAGCGTCCAGCCCTACGGTCGTCACCGACTCGCCCTTCCCTCGATCCGCTCACGGAGCAACGTCTAGGTTGCTCTCGCTATATCGGGGTCCGCGCCCGGATCACCGGCAGCGCGGAGCTGCTCCTCGAACATCACGAACGTCCGCAGCCGGATCCCGTGAATGAGGGCTCGCTCCTTCGACGTCAGGTGGCGATCTTCGGCCTTCGCCACATCTCTGACCGCCTGTATCGTCTCGTAGAGAGCGAATATCGGACCGTCGCCCTCAAGATAGTGAGCCCGAAAGCGCTCCACCTCCTGCACGAACTCCTCAGGGGTACGCCGAAAAATATCTCCACCGACGGCGAAGACAATCTCGCTGAAGATGTCGTTCTTCTCATGCCAGCCGCCGGTGTCGATGGAAACCCTCCATACCCTGGCACCACCGTCGGGAGTCGTCACGATCTTCACCGGTGACTGGTAATAGAGGTAGTAGGACGGGAGCACCAAGCCCGGCATCTGGACCATCACGTGTTCCCTTCATAGGTCGATTGCAACGCCTGCCAGAACAGATGTTGCTCCCGTCGGAGGATTCCATCTGCGATGGCTCCCTCGCGGGGTGTCAACGCACGACCCTCGGCTCGGGCCAAGGCCTGCACATCACGGCGAACCTCATACAGCGCATGCTCCCAGACCGCCACCGCGTCGAGCGCCGCCAGGTGCAGACGGAACTCGGCCATGTGCCCGTTCCCCATCCGCAGTACGAGTTGCACGTCCCTGTAGCCGCTGTCCTGCGGGGACATGAACCGGTCCTGGCAACTCACGATCACGACGTCCGGATGGTCGCGTACTCGTTCAAGCGCCGCGTAGAGGTCATCGAGGTTACGGAACTCGACTTTCGCACCCGCCAGATCGAGCAACATGGACGCGTCGCCCTGATATTTGTCCACCTTGTCCTCGGCACGGCGCCGGTCCTTGGGCTGGGAACGCCAGCCCGGCTCCCCGACACGTCGATCACCGACCTGGGCCAGGAACATCGCCAACTGATTCAGCTCGGTCTGGGCGACCGCTGCCGCCGCGTAGAGGCTGTCCAGGTAGTGCTGCCGATATGAAGGGTCGGCCTGACGGCGCTTGTCGAATCCCGGTTGGTTCGCCGAATCATCCGGCAGTCGAATACTCGCACTGATCCGCCGCTGGTCGTCGGTAAGCGGCGTCGGCTGGGGCTGGTCCGCGACCCTGCCGGTCGCTGCCTCCAACGCCACAGCCTCCGGCCGGGCGACGTCTTCGAGCACCTCGGCGAGGACGTCGATGGCCTGCTGATGACCAGCCAGGTGATAGAGAGTCAACGGGCGTGCGGTCAGCGAGTTCGCGAGTTCGGGTGCCGACAGGATCAGGCGCGCCAGGTCTGGATGCTGCACCAACTCCCGGGTCAGACGCTCGGCCAGTTCGGGCTCGTTGGCGGGCGGCTCCCTCCGTGCGTGATCGAGCATGTCGCGGACCCGGCCGTCGCCGAACAGCCGCGCCACATCCCGCGCCGACGACTCGTCCAGGTCGGGTACCAGACGACGGAGCGCAGGTGGGTCGATCGCCGCCGCGAAGTCGGCCGGACTCACTCCGGCCGCGAAGATCTCATCCAGGGTGTCTGCCATCGAGACGACAGGGGTCGGGCCGCTCGTCGAGGGGTGGTCCCGAACAGCGCCGGACGAGGTGTCGACGGGCTCAACGTCACCCACATCTGCCGAGCCCGGGCCGTCCAGCAGCAGGTACATCCGGTTGATGTACGGGTCACCGTGGCCGCCGTTGTCGTCCGTCGACGGATGGTCCGGCAGGTCGGGCCGCTCACTGAACCGGCCCCGGGGCAGCCCGCCGAGCGGCATCGGTCGCCCGTCCCCGCTCAGCACCAGCGCGTCGATGCCCACCACGTCGGGATACAGGGGACGGTCCTGGACCACCCCGTTCTGCGGGTCGACGTAGAGCACGGTGCCGTTCTGGTTGAGCGCCACCCAGGCGTGGGAACCGCCGTGCGGCCACTCGGTGACCACGAACGCGTAGCTGCCGTGGCCTCCCAACAGCAGCTGGTCGCGCAGGTTGCGGTAGCCCCGGTCGGCGGCCTGCCGTGCCTGCTCGGCGTACGGACGCTGGCCGGACGGCGGGGCGAGGAGTTGCTGGAAGCGCCCACCGGTGACGTCCTCCACCCGACCTGGGCCGCCTGCCTCGCCGCGGATCGGGCGCCGGATGTCCCCGTCCAGGTAGCCGTCGAAGGTACGTGGCGCCGACACTCGTGGCCGCCCGTGCACCCAGGTCTCGAACAACGATAATGTGCAGTCCAGGCAGTTGATGCCCCGGGTGGCGTCGGCTGCGGGACCTCCGTCGTTCAGCAGTCGGAACCAGCCGCCCCGTCGGGGGTCGGCGGTGCGGGTGATGCTGCCGTCCCACTCGCGGGGCATCTGCCGTTCGACGTCGACCTGGTGCAGGGCGAGCGGTGGGCGCAGCCCTCCGGGCCGCCCATATGGCCGGGAATCGTCGATCGGCGGGGGCACGTCGTCGCCGGTGAGCCGGGACGGCCCGGCAGTCTCCACCGCGCCGAGCGCGAGCGCGCCGACGTCCTTGTTCGCGTGCTCGAAGGTGCCGGCGCCGAGATCCACGACCGGCGGCGCCGTGGTGCCGGCCAGCACCGCATCCGCGAGGTCACGCCATTGGGCGTACGCGCGTGTCTCGTCGTTCGCGGCCCGCTGCCAGCCGTCGGCCCACTGTCGGTGACCTGCTTGGTGCAACTGCCGGGCGTAGGTGGCGTACTCGACCGCCCGGCGATCGTGCTCCGCGGCCCGGGCGCGCAGTCGGGTGGCCTCCGCCTGCCGGCGGTTGTTCTCGAAGCCGGTCCGTTGCGACTCGTAGTGGCCCTGGTAGCGCCGTCGCTCGGCGGCTTCCGCCTCGGCGGCCCACTGCGCCGCGTACCAGTCGTCGGGGTCGATCGCTGGCACGACCGGATCGCCGAACACCACCTCGACGGGAATCGACGCCCTGCCCCGGGCGGGATGGTCGGGTGGGCCCGCCTCCCGTGTCGGGGCGCGCGATGGCACGGCAGATCGGCCCACCACCGTCGGTGTGACCGACGGGCGGTTGGTCGTGCTTGGGGCACCGAAGGTGACCGGCGTTGTCGGGCCGACGGTGGTCGTCGGTGCTGGCGCGCCGGTCGACGGAGACCAGGTGACCGGGCCAGCGGTGGGGGTGTGCGGCGAACTGCCGGGCGCGACACCGGTGGCCGGTCCGCTGCTCGGCTCGAAGGTCCCAACCGCAGGTGCGGCCACCGAAGAAAGCCGAGAATCGGTGCCCACCGACGAGAACCTCGGATCAGCAGCCACCGACGAGAGCGTCGGGTCGGCCGCGACCGGGTGTGCCGCGCCCGCCACCTTCGACAGGGGCCCATCCGTCGACGGCGTCGGCTCGGACGGGCGCAGCGAGGGGTCGGCGGCGTCCACGTCGGACACCACACCCACTGAGGATGGTGACGACACCTGCAGCTCGGCGGCAACCGCGGGCAGGCCGGAGGCGGCGACGGGCGGCAGATCGGTCACCCGTGACGGGTGAACGCCCGGCTCCGTCGGCATCTCGGCGCGTAGCGGCGTCAGCTGGTCAGGCGGAGTGGCGGCGACTGCCGTCGCCTGCACCGGAACCACCGCCGACGAGATCTCCCCCGAAGGCACAACACCCGCCGCAGAAGGCACACCCCCGGAAGACGCCGCATCTGAAGACGAGGCCGCGCCCGAAGAAGACGCCCCATGCACAGACGACGCCGCACCCAGAGAAGCGGCCCCGCCCGAAGAAGACGCCGCCTCCGAGAAAGCCGAATCCCCCGACACCACCGCCGCCACGGACGGAAGCGACGGGCTGGCGAATGACGCCCCGGCGAGGGCGCTGGTCTGCGCGTCGAGTCGTGCCCGTAACGCGTGGTCGGTCTGACCGGTCGCCGAGCCGGTGGCCCCGGACGCGGCAGCGCGTGCCACGTCCTCCACCGAGGTGAGTCCCTGGCCGGTGGCCAGGCTGGCAGCGCTGTCGGCGAGCACCTCGCCGGTCATCTCCCGCCCCAGGTGCTCCCCGACCCGGGCCGCCCGCCCGGTGGCGTGCCGGCCCAGGCCGGCAAGCGGAGCCACGGCCCCGCCGGCGAGCCCGCCGACCGCCGATGCGCCGAGGTCGGTCATGTCCAGGCCGTGCGCCCGCCCGGTGGAGTTCTGGTACGCCTGGGTGGCCAGGGTGACGCCGCTCTCCTCGGCGGCCTCCTCCAACCCTCCACGGGTGGCCCGCTTGGCGAGCCCTCGCATGCCACCCCGGGTGACCTCCTTGGCGGCCCGTTCGCCGGCCTCCTTGAGCCCGTGTCTGAGGGACTTGCTGGCCAGTTGACCCATCAGCCGCTTGAAGATCTGCTGGATCAGCAGCCGGGTGGCGGTCATCGCCGCGCCGGCGGCGGGGGTTGCGGCACCGGCGGTCAGCACCGCCGCGACCGCCACCGAGAGCAACTCGATGACCAGGATGCCCAGCTCGATCCAGACTTCCAGCTTGGCGCCCTCGATGTCGCAGCCGCACTCCTCGACCAGCCGGCCCAGGTCGGCGGTGACCGCGAGCAGCACGGGCAGCGGGGCGTCGGCACCCTCGGCGATCCCCCGCCAGGCCGCCACGAACGCCGCGTCGACGGCCCCGACCCCGCCATACCCGTTGTGCACCTCGGCAGCGGCCGTGGCGGCGTCCGTGTGCGGGCCGGCGAGCACTGTGGCGACCTCGTACCACTGGTCGGCGACGTCCCAGACGGCCCGCTCGTTGCCCTCCGGCCACTGCACCCCGACCACCCAGTCCAGGGCCTCGTAGATCCAGCCCGGAACGTCCCAGGGTGCGTGGTCGAGGGGGTGCGGGATCGGGCTCGGCAGCACGCTCATCGGGATCGTCGGCCGTCAGCGCTGGTCGGTGACCCGACCGAACCGGGCGGCGCTGGCCCCGTCGGTCTGCACGCTCGCGTCGACCGCCCGGACCACGTCGCCGCCCAACTCGGTGAGCTGATGCCCGACGCCCGCCCAGGCCCGCAGCACGGTCTGCTCGATCGCGCGGTAGTTGCGCTCGAAAGCGGCGCCGATGTCGTCGCGGCCCCAGGGCCGGGCACCGCTGGCGGCCTCGATCGCACCGCCTTCCGCTGCTCGACGGGCCGTGACCGCCTCGCCGGCGAGCGCCAGGTCGGCACCGCCCCGACGCGCCCGGGACGGATCGAGCCAGAGCTGCCCGTCGGTCATGCCGTCCCCTCACGCCTGCCGAGCACGGCGTCGGCCCGGCCGAGCAGGGCCGCGTAGTCGCCGGTGCGCAGGAAGTCCATCGAGCCGGAGTTGGCCGGCACGGCCTCGGCGACGAGGTCGCGGGTGGCGTCGGCGGCGGCGGTCGCGGCGGCCCGGATCGTTTCGGTGATTTTTCGGCCGAGCGCCCCGGCGTCCCGCTCGCGGTAGACGGCCGGCGTCAACTCGACCTCAATGACCTCGCCCCGGGCGCCCACGGTGGCGGTGACCTGCCCGTCGGCCGACCGGCGGGTCACCCGCAGCTCGGCTAGCCTCGTCTGCAGGGTGTCCAAACCGGACCTGAGCTGCTGATATTGCCCGTACACGTCGTCGAACCGGGCCCGTAGCTCGCGGTTGGCGTGCCGGTCCACATGTTCGCTCACCGCCGCCCCTCCCGTCACCGTCGGTAGAGCAGCACCATACCGGCTGCCATCGATCCGTGTAGTCCGGTAGTTTCAGTGCGTGATCGACCGTCAACAGGCCGAGCAGCTCGCGGCCACCTGGGCCCGCCGCGACTCGCAGCGCCTCGGGCACGAGTGCACAGCGATGGTCGACGAGTTCGACCTCGGCTTCGTCATCACGTCGGTCGTGCCCACCGAGGTGCGTACGGTCCCGGGGGACCTGCCGACGACGGTCATCGACAAGCAGACCGGCAAGGTCACCACCTGGCCGCGGGTGCCGAGCGACGTGGTGGCGGATCTGTACCGACGCAGCCGTCCCACCGGGCCGGCCTCTCCCCGCACCGTCGACCCGTCGAGTCTGCTGGTCCGGGAGATCCACCGGGCAGCCACCCCGAACACCGCCGCCCATCTGGCGCTCGACGGGCGGATCTGGACCGCCCAGGGCACCAGGGCCGACGTCCCGCTCAACCATCACCCGTTGGTCCGCGACTACCTGGACCAGCTACCCCCTGGCGACCTGGTCCGGGGCGGGGAGTCGCACGCCGAGCTGATCGTGGTCTCCGACGTCCTGCACGAGTACGACCACCGCCGGGCCGCCGAGGGCATCGCGCCGATGGGCCGGGCCGAGGCGGCGGCGCTGCTGGAGGGGGCCCGGTTCGAGATCTTCCGGATCCGGGAGCCGGGTGATCCGGCTGGTGGCCCCGCCGAGCTGCCCTGCGACTCGTGCATCACCTTCCTGGTGCGCGCCAACGTCCTGCCGGAGTCGGCTCGGGCGTACACCGAACCCTGGCGTGCGCCGGCGGCAACCGACCCCGATCCTGGGCGCTTCCCGGCGGAGGTCGCCAACGCGCTGGTCGCGGCCGGGTGGCGACCGCACATGGGGGACCAGATCATGGCCGCCGCGGCCGTGCGGGACGTCACCGCCGTGTCGGGGCTGACCCATCAGCACACGGTCTTTCCCGCGGCCGTGGAGGCGCTGACCGCGTTTCCCAGCCTGGTCGGCGCGCGGCGCGGGCGGGGCGAGCAGGTGTGGATCTCCCGTTTCGACATCCGCCCGCACACCATCGCCCACACCGCCGACACCCTCGCGGACTTCGGTGCTGTCCTCGGCGTACGCCTCTTTCCGATCGGCACCGAGCAGCAGGACAGCATCCTCGCGGTGGACGAGCGTGGCCGGGTCTTCGCGCTCGATCAGGCCGGTGAGTGGTTCCTCGGCGACTCCATCGACAGCGCACTGACGACTCTGCTGCTGGGCCGCGCACCGGCCCGGGTCCGCGACGACGGCACCTGGCAGGCCGACTGACGCTGGAGCGTCAGCGGATGACCTCGACCGTGTTGCGGCGGATGAGGTTCTTGCCCGGCTCCCGGATCTGCGCCATCGCGGCGTCGTTGAGCAGCACACAACTGCCCGACGGGCCGGTCACCGTCACCGTCGTCACCCGGTTGTTGTCCAGGTTGGTCACGCGCAGCCGGGTGCCCACCGGGAACTGCCCACTGGTCGCCGCGGGCGCCCCGACCTCGGCGAAGAAGGTGATCGGCCCCGAGCAGGCCGAGCTGGGTGCCGGGCCGGGCGCGCCGGGAGACGCGACGCCGGGACGGACCGTGCCGGCAGGTGGCTGCCCGACGGGCGCCGCTCCGTCCAGCCGCTCCACCACGTTGCGGCGGATCACGTTCTTGCCCGGCTCCCGGACCAGCTCCATGGCGGCGGCGTTGAGCAGCACACAGCTACCCGACGGGCCGGTCACCGTCACCGTGGCAGCCCGGTTGTTGTCCAGGTTGGTCACCCGCAACCGGGTACCCACCGGGAAGCGGTCGCTGGTGGCCGCCGGCGCACCGCCCTCCGCCGAGAACGTGACCGAGCCGGAGCAGACGGACGACCGTGCCGGGGTGGTGCCGGCGAACCCGAAGCTGGTCCCCACCGCCACACCCGCGGCGGCGACGACCGCCACGGTCGCCGCCAGCACGTGCCTGCGCTGCACCCTCATCGCCGTCACTCCCGTCCTCGGTGGTGTCCTTCACTCACCTGGTACGGACGGGAGCGCCCTACCGTTCAGCCGGGACGGGTATCGATCGTGCGGCGGCCAGGTCCACCGGCCCGTACCGGGTGCGCGGCGCACCGGTGACCAGCGCCCAGTAACGGTCCCCGTACGACCAGTGCCACCACTCGGTCGGGTAGTTCACCATCCCCGCGCCGCCGAGAGCGTCCATCAGGATCCGCCGGTGTCGGCGGGCGGTGCGACCGATCGTGGGCGCGTCGGTGAAGCAGGCGTCCGCACTGTCATCCGGGGTCGCGTCGATGGCCGTGCCCAGGTCCAGCTCCACCCCGTCGTCGGTGCACAGGGTCACGTCGACCGCCCCGCCAGTGCTGTGCGGAGCCACGTCGACCGGCGAGACGAACTTGCTGGTCTCCCCGTGCAGTCGCTGCGGGGGCCAGTCCGGGTGCCGTCGGCGCAGCTCGTCCCGGTAGCCGGTGAAGATGGCCAACTGCGCCTGGTACGGGCGGTAACCCTCGACGACCAGCAGGCGCATGCCGGCGGGCAGGTCACGCTGCGCGGCCAGCAGGCGGTCCACGACTCCCGCGCGCAGCCTGGCGTACGCCCCGGCGGGGTCGGCCGCGCGGCCGTCGAGGCGCAGCTCCGGCAACGCACGCAGGTCCACCAGCGGGTCGCCGTCGTCGGAGCTGGGCACGGCCGCCACCCGGGGATCGGAGAGCAGGATCATCGGGCGTTCCCCACCGGGGTCGCCGGCCGTTCGGCGTGCCGGACACGGGCCAGCTCGACGAGGCGGTCCACCACCTCCCGGTAGGCGACGCCGACGGCCGCCCACACCTTCGGGTACATCGAGTGCGCGGTGAAGCCGGGCATGGTGTTCAGCTCGTTGACGTACACCTCACCGGTCGTCTCGTCGTAGAAGAAGTCCACCCGGGCCAGGCCCCAACCGCCGATCGCGGCGAACGCGCGCAACGACAGCTCCCGAACCCGCGCGGTCACCTCGTCCGGCAGCGAGGCGGGGACGATCATCGGATCGCTGTCGCCGAAGTACTTCTGCTGGTAGTCGAACCATCCACCGGCGACGCGTACCTCGCCCACCGCCGACGCCTCGGGGCGCCAGCCACCGAGGACCGCGCACTCCAGCTCCCTGCCGGTGACCCCCTGCTCGACCATGACGAGCTGGTCGTGGCGCAGCGCCTCCTCCACGGCGGCGGCCAGGTCGTCACCCTCGCCGACGCGGGAGATGCCGATCGACGAACCCATGCTGGCCGGCTTCACGAAGAGCGGCCGGCGCAGCCCGACGACCAGCTTCTCCGGGTCGTCGGCCGCACGGTAGGTGTGCGCGTCGAACGCGACGTACGGGGTGACCGGAACGCCCTCGGCGCGCAACGCCCGCTTCATCGCCACCTTGTTCATGCCGACCGCCGAGGCGAGGATGCCGCACCCCACGTACGGGACGTTCAGCGCCTCCAACAGCCCCTGCACCACACCGTCCTCACCGAACGGTCCGTGCAGCACCGGGAAGACCACGTCCAGCTCGGCGTGCACCGCGCCGGGGGCGTTGCCGGCGCACACCTGCACGACGCCGGGACGCGGACCGGCCCGCAGCTCGACCGACGGCCCGGACACCACCAGGCGGTCGTCGATGGCCCGCGCACCGGCCGGCCGGTCGCGCAGCTCGGCCAGCAGCGCGTCGGGCAGCAGCCGAAACCCGCCGCTGCGGGTGACACCGATGGCGACAGTGCGGTACCCGCCGCCGGCGAGCGCCCGGGCCACGCCGAGCGCGGACGCGCAGGACACCTCGTGCTCCGCAGACGGTCCACCGAACAGGATTCCGATCCGAACAGGCGCGCTCACGCCGCCATCCCCTCGACAGTCGTCACCGTGGCGGACCGCTGGGTGGACAACCGGGCCACCACTGATGCCTCCACGTTCCCGCCGGTCAGCACCACGCCGACCGTCCGCCTCCGACCGGGACCCACGCGCTCGTCACCGGCCAGCCGGAGCGCGCCGGCCAGGCCGGCCGCACCGGACGGCTCGGCGAGCACCTTGAGCTCCATCAGGATCAGCCGGAACGCCGCCCCGATCTCGTCGTCGTCGACCCGGACGACCCCGCGCAGCACGTCGCGCACGATGGCGAACGGCAGCTCACCCACACAGGACGGCCGCAGCCCGTCCGCGATCGTGGGCGCCGGCGCGACCGGGACGCGAACACCTGCCGCCAGGCTGCGGGCGAGCGAGTCACAACCGACCGGTTCCACGCCGTACACCTCGATGCCCCTGCCGGCGGCGGCCAGGCACGCGCCGGCCACCCCGCCACCACCACCGACCGGTACGACCAGCGCGTCCAACGGTGTGCCTGCGCGCTCGGCCTCCTCGATCAGCTCCAGGCTGGCCGTGCCCTGCCCGGCAATGACGTCCGGGTGGTCGTACGCGTCGACGACCGGGTGACCGCTCTCGTCGCTGAGCCCGTCGACCACCGCCAGCCGCTCCGCGACGTCAGTGCCGGCGAGCACCACCCGCGCCCCCGCCGCGCGGGCCCGGTCGACCTTCGTCGACGCCGCGTCGACCGGCAGCACCACGGTGGCCGTGAGCCCGTGCTCCCGGGCCGCCAACGCCACCGCTATCGCGTGGTTGCCGGTGCTCTGCGCGATCACCCCGGTGTGGCCGGAGGCGGCGAGCCGGCCGACCGCCCGCAGCGCGCCCCGCATCTTGTACGAGCCGCCGTTCTGGAGGTTCTCGGCCTTGAGCAGGATCCGGGCGCCGGCCAGACCGTCGATCACCGGGGACCGCAGCACGGGTGTGCGGACCACCCGGCCGGCCAGCCAGCGGGCGGCCTCCTCGACATCGGCCCGAACCTGGCCAACGGTGTGTGACATCGTCTTTCTCCTTTCGGGCACACCACAGGCGGGATCCAGCGGTACGCGGGACCCCGGGAGGTGGGTGGAGCGCTAGGTCACATTGGGTAGTTGGACGTCGACCCGCAGACCGCCGTGTTCGGCGGGCCGGGCCGCGATGATGCCGTCGTGCGCCTGGGTGATCGAGCGGGCGATGGCCAGGCCCAGGCCGGCGCCTCCGCCCTGCGAGGTGCGGTCCCGGGCGAGCCGTCGGAACGGCTCGAAGAGACCGGCCACCGCCTCGGCCGGCACCGGCTGACCGGTGTTGACCACGGTCAGCGCGGGCGCGCCGCTCACCGCGACGGTCAGCGAGCCGCCGCGCCGGTTGTACTTGATCCCGTTCTCCACCAGGTTGGTGACCAGGCGTTCCAGCAGCACCCGCTCGCCGACGACCACCCGGGGCGCGAGATGGGTGTCGATGGTGACGCCGGCCTCCCGGGCGCGGTCCTGATACCCGGCGAGCACCGCCTCGACGATCGTGTCCAGCCGCTGCGGGATCCGCGAGCGCAGGCCCTGGTCGCTCTCGCTGAGTGCGAGCAGTCCCTCGATCAGCCGCTCGTTGCGCTCGTTGGTCTCCAGCAGTTGGCTGGTCAACAGCTCCAACTGCTCACTGGTGAGCGCCTGGGCCATGCCGACCTCGATCAGCGTCCGCTGCACCGCCAGCGGCGTACGCAGCTCGTGTGAGGCGTTCGCCGCGAACCGTCGCTGCCCCTCGTATCCGGCGGAGACGCGTTCCATCATCTCGTCGATCGCGCGGGAGAGCTGGGCCAGCTCGTCCCCGCCGCGGGGCCGGATCCGGTGACCGAGGTTCTGCGGGCCGAGGTGCCCGATCGGTCCGACGAGGTCACGGACCGGGCGCAGGCACCAGGCCGCACCGAACCAGAGCGCCACCAGGGCGGTCACGGTGACGAGCAGCACGGACAGCAGGGGCAGCACGAACGCCCCCGGGCGTACGTCGGCGCAGGTCGAGATCAGACCGGGCACCGGCAGGTCGCAGAACTGCTGTCCCCAGGTCCAGGTCACACCCGACACCCACCTGCCCATGGTCGGCAGCAGCGGCCCGGCCAGCAGTGCCAGCAGGCCCACGAGCAGCACCCGACGTCGGGGCGTCCAGGTCACGCCGTCCCACCGATGCGGTAGCCGGCCTTCGGCACGGTGTGGATGACCGCCGGGTCACCGAGCTTCCTGCGCAACGTCATCACGGTGACCCGTACGGCGTTGGTGAACGGGTCGGCGAACTCGTCCCAGGCCTGCTCCAACAACTCCTCGGCGCTGACCACCTGCCCGTCCGCGCGCAGCAGCACGTGCAGCACCGCGAACTCCTTCGGGCTCAGCGCGAGCGGGCGGCCGTCCCGGGTGGCCACGTGTCGGCCCACGTCCAGCACCAGGCCGTCCCGGGCGAGCACCGGTGGCAGTGCCGGCGCGGACCGTCGACCGAGGGCCTGCACCCGGGCGACCAGCTCGGCGAAGGCGAACGGCTTGGTCAGGTAGTCGTCCGCGCCGAGACCGAGACCCTCCACCCGGTCCCGGATGCCGGCCGCGGCGGTGAGCAGCAGCACCCGGGTGCCGACCTGTGAGTCGGTGATGCTGCGGCAGACCTCGTCACCGGTGTGTCCCGGCATGTCCCGGTCGAGCACCGCGACGTCGTACCGGTTGACCCCGATCCGCTCCAGCGCGCCGTCACCGTCGTAGCAGACGTCGACGGCCATCGAGAGGCGGCGCAGCCCTTGGGCCACCGTGTCCGCCAACAACCGCTCGTCGTCCGCCACCAGCACCCGCACGTGTCTGCTCCCCCGAGTTCCGCTTGCCCGGCATACCGTCGCAGGCCCGGGTTAAGGGTTCTGTAAGGACCCGCGGAAGCCATCCTCCACGGCAGCGACCAGCGGACAAACGATTGCAACCCTCGCCCTGCCGGCTTCGTCCCGCGCCGCGCCGTCTGCGCCCGGGGGTCCGGCGGCCACGGCGGTTGGCGATCGAGGGTGAGCTGCGTCACGATGGGGGCCGAGGAGGTCGCCCTGATGGCTGACCCGTGGCTCGCCCTGGAGTTCGGCGTCGATCCGGCGGAACGGATCGCGCAGGTCGGTGCCGCCCACGAAGCCTTCCTCACCGCCGGCGCCGCGCCACACCGGGTGCGGGACGTGGTGCGCCGCTCCTGGGAACGCTCGGCGCGACTCGACCCCGAGGCCACCCCACCTGTCGACCTGGCCGACGACGTCCTGGCCGCGTACCGGGCCGTTCACCCGTTGGCCCGGGTGCTGCCGCTGTTCCGGGACCTGCTCGGCGGCATCGCCCAGGACGGCGCGCACCTGATGGCGGTCTGCGACGCGGACGGGCGACTGCTCTGGGTCGAGGGGCATCCGGGCGTGCTCCGGCACGCCGAACGGATGAACTTCGTGCCCGGCGCCCGCTGGGACGAGACGCACGCCGGCACCAACGCGCCCGGCACTGCGCTGGCCGTCGACCACAGCGTGCAGATCTTCGCCACCGAGCACTTCAGCCGCCCGGTGCAACGCTGGACGTGCGCGGCCGCGCCGATCCACGACCCCGCCACCGGCCGACTGCTCGGCGCGATCGACATCACCGGCGGGGACCACCTGGCCAATCCGCACAGCCTGGCCCTCGTCCGCGCCACCGCCCGGGCCGCCGAGGCGCAGCTCGCCGCCGGCCAACCGGTGGAGCCCGGCGTCACCACGGTGACCGCGCTCGGTCGCGACGAGGCGGAGCTGCGGGTGGACGGCCGGCGGATCCGACTCGGTCGCCGGCACAGCGAGTTGCTGGTCCTGCTGCTGCACCACCCGGAGGGACGCACCGGCGTTCAGCTCGGCCTCGACCTGTACGGCGACGACCGGCTGCACCCGGTCACCCTGCGCGCCGAGCTGTCCCGGTTGCGCCGGGTGCTCGGCCCCGAGCTGCTCGACTCCCGCCCCTACCGGCTGCGCGGAACCGTCCGCGCCGACTTCACCACCCTCGCCCACCGGCTGGACCAGGGCGATGCGGCGGGCGCGCTCGACGCGTACCCCGGGCCGTTGCTGCCCGGCTCGGACGCGCCGGGAGTGACACGACTGCGCCGACTGATCGACGGTCACCTCCGTGCGGCCGTGCTGGCCACCGCGGACCCGGCGCTGCTCGCGGCCTGGACCGCGACGCCCGCCGGCGCCGACGACCTGGCCGTGTGGCAGGCCCTGGCGCGGGCGTTGCCGGTGGGCGCGCCGCGTCGGCCCCTCGCCCTCGCGCGCATCGACCAGCTCGCCAGGGAGTACGCGTTGGAGCGCGCAACGTTCCTGCAACGTCCGCGAAACTAGCCTTCCCGCCGTCATCCCCCATCGACGGCGGAGGTCACCATGACGCGCTACGACGCGCCCACCCACTGGCAGTCCCGTTACGACCACTACATCGGCGGCGAGTACGTCAAGCCGCACGGCGGCGCCTACTTCGAGAACCCCACCCCGGTCACCGGGCAGACCTTCACCGAGGTCGCCCGCGGCACCGCCCCCGACGTGGAGAAGGCCCTGGACGCCGCGCACGGCGCCGCCGACGCGTGGGGGCGCACCTCGGTGGGCGAACGGGCGTTGATCCTCAACCGGATCGCCGACCGCATGCAGGAGAACCTGGAGTCCCTGGCCATCGCCGAGAGCTGGGAGAACGGCAAACCGGTCCGGGAGACCCTCGCCGCCGACATCCCGCTCGCCATCGACCACTTCCGCTACTTCGCCGGGGCGATCCGGGCCCAGGAGGGCTCGCTCGGCGAGATCGACGACGACACAGTGGCGTACCACTTCCACGAGCCGCTCGGCGTGGTCGGGCAGATCATCCCGTGGAACTTCCCGATCCTGATGGCGACCTGGAAGCTGGCGCCCGCGCTGGCCGCCGGCAACACCGTGGTGCTCAAGCCGGCCGAGCAGACCCCGGCGTCCATCCACTACTGGCTGTCGCTGGTGGCGGACCTGCTGCCGCCGGGCGTGCTCAACATCGTCAACGGTTTCGGCGTGGAGGCCGGTAAGCCGCTGGCCTCCTCGGCCAGGGTCGCGAAGGTGGCCTTCACCGGTGAGACCACCACCGGGCGGCTGATCATGCAGTACGCCAGTGAGAACATCAAACCGGTCACCCTGGAGCTGGGCGGCAAGAGCCCGAACATCTTCTTCGACGACGTCAGCGCCGCATCGGACGACTTCCTGGACAAGGCCCTGGAAGGCTTCACCATGTTCGCGCTCAACCAGGGTGAGGTCTGCACCTGCCCGTCGCGGGCGCTGATCCAGCAGGGCCACTACAGCGACTTCCTCGCGGCGGCGGTTTCTCGCACCGAGCAGATCGTGCAGGGGCACCCCCTGGACACCGACACGATGATCGGGGCGCAGGCCTCCAACGACCAGCTCGAAAAGATCCTGTCCTACCTGGACATCGGCCGCCAGGAGGGTGCCCGGGTGTTGACCGGCGGCTCCCGCGCCGACCTGGGCGGAGACCTGTCGGGCGGGTACTACGTTCAACCGACCATCTTCGAGGGCGACAACTCGATGCGGATCTTCCAGGAGGAGATCTTCGGTCCGGTGGTCTCGGTGACCTCCTTCGCCGACCTCGACGACGCCGTGAAGATCGCCAACGACACCCTGTACGGGTTGGGTGCCGGCGTATGGACCCGGGACATGAACACGGCGTACCGGGCCGGGCGGGCCATCCAGGCCGGCCGGGTGTGGACGAACTGCTACCACGCGTACCCGGCGCATGCCGCGTTCGGCGGGTACAAGCAGTCCGGCATCGGCCGGGAGAACCACAAAATGATGCTGGAGCACTACCAGCAGACGAAGAACCTGCTGGTCAGTTACTCCACCAAGAAGCTCGGCTTCTTCTGATGCCGGTCGTCTCCGTCACCCCCGCCGCGGCCGAGCTGATCCGGTCGCTGCGGGGGCGACACGGCCCACTGATGTTCCACCAGTCCGGCGGCTGCTGCGACGGCAGCGCCCCGATGTGCTACCCGGCGGGCGAGTTCCGGACCGGCTCGTCCGACGTCCTGCTCGCCTCGCTGACCGTCGACGGGGTGCCGGAACCGGTCGAGTTCTGGATGTCGAAGTCCCAGTGGGAGCTGTGGAAACACACGACGCTGACCGTCGACGTGGTCCCGGGCAGAGGCAGCGGCTTCTCCCTGGAAGCGCCCGACGGCGTCCGCTTCCTCATCCGCTCACGCCTGGCCGCTTGACCCCTGACCTGAGCGCCGTTCCCGGGCGGGACGAGCTTCGGGGATAGCTCGCACTGGAGACCGTGATGCCTGTGAGGCATCAAGATGACTCACAGGCATCACGCTCCACACCGCGTCTCGGTCGCGCGAGATGACAATGCGTGATCGCAGACCCAGCCGCGGGATCAGTCGCAGGCTGTGCCGTCGCCGTCTCGGTCCAGGTCATAGATGTCGCTGCCGGTCACTCTGATGGGCCCGCGCACGTAGGCGGGGCCGTTACCGCTGCCGCCAGCGCAGTCGACGTCGCTGGCGATCGGGACGCAGCCGCTGTAGTTCGGGTCGCACTTCGACTGCGCCTTCTTGGTGCCGACGGCTACGACCTGCGTCACCGGCTGCTTCGTCACCGTGGACTTGACCAGCTTCCTGGCCGTACGCACCCCGTCCGTGGTGGTCACCTCGTACGTCAGGGTCCGTACGCCGTTCACGCCCTTGGTCCGGACGACGCGCTTGCCCTCGGCGAGGGTCGCGTCCTTGACGGTCCGCTCGGTGTAGCGCACGGCGGCTCGCTCCGTCTCGGTCGTCACCCGGACGACCGGCGTGGACGCGGCGCGAGACGGGGACACGGCGTCGGCCGGGGTCGGCGAGGCTGGCACCGCGTCGCTGGGATCCGGCGTGGCGGATGGGGCGGCGAGCGGCGACGCGGCCTGGGCGTCGGCACCCTCGGTCGGCTCGGCGGGCGCCGCCACGATGGGCTGCTGAGCCTCGGCGGCCGTCCCGGTCCTGGTCGGCTCCGGCTCGCCGGCCAGCGCGCTGATGATGGCGGCGCCGGTGCAGCAGAGCAGCAGGACCGACAGGGTCACCGAGCCGAGGATCACGGCGGCCCGGCGGGCGGGACTGGCCCGGCGGAACCAGTTCGGTCGGGGCGGCGGACCGGACGACGGCGCGTACGGCGGGCCAGGATTCGGCGGTGGTTGCATCGTCACGGCGATGAGTGTCGTCGCAAACACTGCGCGCAATATCATCCGTCGCGTTGGTCACCTGCGCCGTTCGCCGCGCACCGGTGATCCATGGGCGCTTCCTCGGGCGACAGACGACACCTGGGACAACCCTCCAGGTCGGCCGGCCGGGGCCGATCGTGCGGCTACATTTGCCAACAAACGTCGCGAATCCCCTACCCACCGTGCCGTCGCACGGTCGGTCACCGGCGGGCGGCAGTGGATGTGTCGAAATGCCGTCAGCGGGCGGGCTCGGAGGTGCGACGGGCCCGTCGACCGCGCAGCGAGCTGAGCCCGACCAGCAGCAGCGCGACCGCGAACATCGCGGTACCGATGACGTTGACCTGTGGTGGGATGCCCCGCTGGGCGGCGGCCCACACGTACATCGGGAACGTGACAGTGGTGCCGGCGTTGAAGTTCGTGACGATGAAGTCGTCGAAACTCAGCGAGAAGGCCAGCAGCGCGGCGGCCACGATGCCGGGCAGCACCAGCGGCAGGGTGATCCGCCGGAAGGTCTGCCACTCGCTGGCGTAGAGGTCCATGGCGGCCTCCTCCAACCGCCGGTCCATCCCGGCCAGCCGTGCCTTCACGGTGACCACCACGAACGACACACAGAACATGACGTGCGAGACCACGACGGTCCAGAAGCCCTGCGGCACCCCGGCGGACACAAAGAGGGCGAGCAGCGACGTGCCCATCACCAACTCCGGGGTGGCCATCGACACGAAGACCAGCACGTTGATCGCGGACCGGCCCCGGAAGCGGTGCCGCACCAGCGCGAACGCCATCAGGGTGCCGAGCACCGTGGCGGCCACGGTGGCGAGGAAACCGATCTGCACGCTGCGGACCACCGCCTCGCACATGTCCGAGGTGGCGCACGGCCGACGCCAGTTGTCCACTGTGAACTCGTTGAAGTCGTACGACAGCCGGCTCGACGGGCGGTTGAACGACAGGGCGGCCACCACCAGGATCGGCAGCGCCAGGTAGCCGAGGACCAGCAGTGCCACGATCATCACCCAGCGGTCGGCCAGCCATCGCCAGAGTCTCACCGCACCGCCTCGGTGCCGGCCCTGCGCAGCCACCCGAAGACCATCGCGAGGATCGCCGCCATCAGCAGGACCGACAGCGCGGCACCCTGCGGGTAGTCCAGCCGGACCAGGAACGCCGAGTCGACGACGTTGCCGACCATGTACTCGTTCGGTGTGCCGAGCAGCTCCGCGTTGATGTAGTCCCCGCTGGCCGGGATGAAGAACAGCAGCGCGCCGGCGACCAGGCCGGGCATGGACAACGGCAGGGTCACCCGGCGGAACGCCTGGACGGGGCTCGCGTACAGGTCGCCGGCCGCCTCCAGCAGCCGGCGGTCCAACCGCTCCAGGCTCGCGTACAGCGGCAGCACCAGAAACGGCAGGAAGGTGTACGTCAGGCCGAGCACCACCGCGAACGGGGTGGCCAGCAGCCGACCGTCCGGGGCGAGCAGGTGCACGTCGCGCAGCAGGCCAACGAGCACCCCGTTGTCCGACAGGATCGTCTTCCACGCCAGCGTGCGGACCAGGAAGCTGGTGAACATCGGCGCGACCACGCACACCAGCAGCAGGTTCTTCCAACGACCGGCCTTCTGCGCGATCGCGTACGCCAGCGGGTAGCCCAGCAGCAGCGCCAGCAGCAACGCCAGAGCGGCGTAGCCGAACGAGCGCAGGAACTGCGGCCAGTACGCCTGCAACACGTCCGGGTAGTTGCCGACTGCCCAGGTCATCGCGTAACCGTTGGAGAGCGAGCCGCCGGGGTCGTAGAGGCTGGCCGCGGCGAGCTGCCCCAGCGGCACACCGAAGAAGATCAACAGCCAGGCCACACCGGGCAACACCAGCAGGTACGGCAGGAGCCCGCGTCGCCCGGACCGGGCTGCCGGTGGCGCGGGCGGCGGCTGCCCCGGTCCGGTGCGAGCCAGCAGGGTCACGACGACGCGCCCACCGGCTGGTCCGGGACCACCGGGACCGGCAGTTCGGTGTCGGCGGCGTCCCGGGGCAGCAGGAACGCGTGCCGTGGATCCCAGCACGCCACGGCCGCACTGCCGACCGCGATCCGCGTCGACGTCCCCGTGTTGGCCGCGAACACCGACAACTCGCTGCCCGAGCCGGTGCGCAGCAGGTACTGCGTGCTGACCCCCAGATAGGAGGCGTCGGTGACCACACCGGTGACGTGCTGATGACCCACGGGCACCTGGTCGGCGGAGCCGACCAGATGCAGCTTCTCCGGGCGTACCCCCAGGTGGACCGGGCCGTGGTCGGCCCGGGACCGGCCGGCGGGCACCGAGAAGCGCGCGCCGTGCGCCGTCACCACGACGTCGCCGCCGCTGGCACCGCCGGCCTCGCCGGCCAGCAGGTTGGACCGGCCCAGGAAGTTCGCGACGAACGCGGTGGCGGGAAACTCGTAGATGTCGGCGGGTGCGCCGAGTTGCTCGATCCGGCCGGCGTTCATCACCGCGACCGTGTCCGCCATGGTCATGGCCTCCTCCTGGTCGTGCGTGACGTGCACGAAGGTGATGCCGACCTCGGTCTGGATGCGCTTCAGCTCGATCTGCATCTGTCTGCGCAGCGTCAGGTCGAGGGCACCCAACGGCTCGTCGAGCAGCAGCACCTGCGGCCGGTTGACCAGCGCACGGATCAGCGCGACCCGTTGCTGCTGACCGCCGGAGAGCTGGGCCGGGCGGCGGCTGCCGTAGCCGTCGAGCCGCACCAGCGACAGCATCCGGTTGACCTCGGCGTCGACCGGGCGGATGCCGCGTCGGCGCAGCCCGAACGCCACGTTCTCGAAGACGGTGAGGTGCGGAAAGAGCGCGTAGCTCTGGAAGACGGTGTTGACCGGTCGCTGGTGCGGACGCAGCCGGCCGATGTCCCGGTCACCGAGCAGCACCTGACCGCTGGTCGGCTCGTCCAGACCGGCGATCATCCGCAGGGTGGTGGTCTTGCCGCAGCCGGACGCGCCGAGCAACGCGAAGAACGAGCCCTGGACGATCGTCAGGCTGAGGTCGTCGACCGCGGTGAGGGTGCCGAACCGTCTGGTCAGGTTGGCCAGGCGCAGATCGCCGGCGGGTGTTTCACGCGCCATCCTCGTCACGCCCCGATGACCTGCTGGAACTTGCCCTCGTACTCCTTCTCCTGCTTCTCGTTCAGGGCCATGAACAGCGTGGACTTCGCCAGCAGGGCCTCGTCGGGGAAGATCAGCGGGTTGGCCGCCAACTCGGGGTCGATCTTCTCCATCTCGGCCTGTGCGCCCTTGACCGGGCAGATGTAGTTGACGTACGCGGCGAGCCTCGCGGCGACCGCCGGCTCGTAGTAGTAGTTGATGAGCTGCTCGGCGTTCGCTTTGTGGGTGGCCTTGTTGGGCACCATCATGTTGTCGCTGTAGAGCATCACCCCGGAGTCGGGCGCGACGAACCTGATCTTCTCGTCCGCGCCGGAGAGCTGGACGACATCGCCGGACCAGCCAATGCAGGCGGCGATGTCGCCCTTGGCCAGGTCGGGTGCGTAGTCGTTGCCGGTGAACCTGCGGATCTGCCCTGAGTCGACGGCCTTCTTGAGCGTGCTGAGCGCGTCGTCGAACTGCGCGCTCGTGAAGTTGGCCGGGTCGTGCCCCGCCGCACCGAGCAGCAGGCCCATCGTGTCGCGCATCTCGCTGAGCGCGGTCACCCGGCCCTTGAGGTCGGGGCGGGTGAGCAGCTCGTCGACAGTCCGCAGCTCTTTGGTGACGTTGCCGTTGTACGCCAACCCGGCGAGGCCGGACTGCCACGGGATGGAGAGCCGGTTCTCGGTGTCAAAGGACCGGTCGAGCAGCGACGACAGCAGGTTGGCCCGCACGTTCGGGATGTTCGCCGGGTCGAGCTTCTGGATCCAGCCGAGCCGGCTCATCCGGGCCGCCATCCAGTCGCTCAGCACGATGATGTCCCGGTCGGTGCTCTGGCAGGCAGCGAGCTGGTGCTGCACCTTGCCGAAGAACTCGTTGTTGTCGTTGATGTCCTCGGTGTAGGTGACCGCGATGCCGGTCTTCCGGACGAACTCGTCAAGGCTGGGCCGCTTGGACTCGTCCTTCTCATCCACGTCCAGGTACTGCGGCCAGTTGGAGAAGACGAGCTTGCGCTCGGTGCCGGACAGGTCCTCGCTGACGCAGCCGGCATCGGTCTGCTGCGCACCCTTGGTGCCGCAGCCGGCAAGGCCACCACCCAGGGCCAGCAGGGCAGCCGAACCGAGAGTGCCGCTGAGTAGTCCACGCCGGGATAGGGGCCGGAGGGGAGTACGCATCACTTTTCCTCAGGGGTCGGCGCCGTGGACGACTGACACGATGACAAACCGGCAGCACCGGAAGAGCATCGGGGCCAATGCGTGACTGCCCGTGCAGGCGTCGGCCACGCTCAGCTTGATCCACTCGCGTTCCAGGAAGTCGGGGTGTCCCAGCGCCGCGACACCGCGTTTCGCAAGAAGCCGAGTGGATCAGCGGCTGGGGTCAGCGGCCAGGGGATCAGCGGCCAGGGTCAGCGGCCAGGGGATCAGCGGTCGGACCGACGGACAACGTCGACGAACGACGACCAGGCGGCCGGCGCGAAGGCCAGGGTGCCGCCGTCGCGGTCCTTGCTGTCGCGCACCAGCACCCGACCGGGCAGGTTGTCGGCCACCTCGACGCAGTCGCCGCCGTTGTTGCTGCTGCGGGTCGCCGTGCGCCAGCGGGCGTCGGTCATGTCCATGTCGTGGCCACTTCCCTGATCAGCTCGATCGACCTGCGTTGGGGTAGCGCCTCACCGGTGACGCTCTCCCACCTCCGACCCAGGCTAGCGACGTCGACGGGATCGGTCACGACCTGACCGCGGAGCTGGTTGTCGAGATACGCCAATTCCGTCCCGTCGGGCAGGCGGCCCAGCACGAAGGGACCCGCCAGGCCGGTGTGCCACGGGCTCTCGGCCGGGATGACCCGGACCTGCACGTGCTCCCACTCGGCGACCACCGCCAGGTGGGTCAACTGTCCGGACATCACGGCGCGGTCGCCGACCAGCCGGCGCAGCACCACCTCGTCGATCACCGTCACGAGCTGCGGCGGGGCATCGCGGCCGAGGACCGCCTGCCGTTCGAGGCGGCTCGCCACGATCAGATCCACCTCGGACGGTGGGAGCAGGCCACCGGTGCCCAGCACCGCGCGGGCGTACCCCTCGGTCTGGAGCAGGCCCGGCACGAGCAGCGGCTGGTAGGAGCGGATCGAGGTGGCGTCCTGTTCAAGCTCGGCCCACGGTCGGAACCACGGCAGGTCACGGCGGCGGAACGGCTCCGGCCAGAGGTCGGCCGCGTTCCGGCGCAGCACCTGGGCCACCGCGACCCGGGTACGCGAGTGCGGAATGCGCCCCGCGGCAAGCCACCGCGCGGCCGTCTTGGGGTCGACGCGAACCTTCTCCGCCAGCGATTCGACAGTCTCCCCCGCCTCGGCCATCGCCACCCGCAACGCCTCGTTCGCCACCGGACCCTCCTGCCCGCCAGGCGTACACGGTGACTTGGCTCGGTGCACGCTGCGGCGCATGCTAACCACGCTGAGTGCCGATGTCTGCGGCCTACCGGCGTGTGGCGGTCGGACGTGTTGGAACGCTTCCCCGGCGCCCCCCCGAACGCCCCCAAGGCGTCCCACAAGGTCCCACCCCACCCCACCCCACGCCGCCCCAACCCCACCTCACCCACCTCACCCCGCCCCGCCGCGCTGGTTGATCAAGAGGTTTCGGTCACCAAACGACGCGCTTTTGACGCAAACCTCTTGATCAACCCGGGAGGGCGGGGCCGGGCGGAGCCCGGCAGTTAGTGGTTGGGGGGGATTACGCGGAGGTGGCCTCGCCGGCCGGTCTGGTTCGGGTTCTCGTGGTGCTGACCCGGGTCCGGGGGGCGAGGGGCGGGGGCCGGGCGGGCGGCTTCGCGGACCGCCTCGGCCAGCGCCACCAGATCGTCCGTGGTGGGCGGCGGCGGCTCGAACTCACCCTCGTGCCGGACCACGTCCCAGCCACGCGGTGCGGTCAGGCTGCGGGCGTGCGGCTCACACAGGTCGTACGTGTGCGGCTCGGCGAACGCCGCCAGGGGCCCCACCACCGCTGTCGACTCGTTGTAGACATAGGTCAATGTGGCGACCGCTTGCCGGGGGCAGCCGTTACGGGAGCAGCGCCGTGGTGACCTCACAGGCGGCAGGGTATCTCCATTACCGGGTCCGGCGCATCGCTTCGCGTTGCGACACGCCCGTCGTGGTGATCACAGTTGCCCGTCCTGGGCGCGCCGCGCCAGGCGAGCGGCGCTGCCGCTGGCGAGCCCGGCGCGGGCGCTACCCTTTGCCTCATGACGAGCCCGGAACACCGCCGCCCCGGCTCCGGCCGGCGTGCGCACCGTGACCGGCACGGGCGCGGCCTGCGCGGGCGGCTGGTGCCGGCCACCGTGCCGCTGGCGCGGACCAAGGCCGAGGTCTTCGACGACCTGGTCCTGGACACCGTGGAGACGCTGGAGCGTCGGTTCGCCAAGGAGCTGGCCGGGGTCGAGTTCGCCGTCGAGGACGTCCCGCCGGACCTGAACGTGTACGACTCCGATGTGCTGGAGGACGGCGAGGTCCCGCTGGCCCGGCTGCTGCCCGGCCGCCCGGGCCGGCAGGAGGTGCCGCCGCGGATCGTGCTGTACCGGCGGCCCCTGGAGTTCCGGGCGATGGACCGTGAGGACCTCGCCGATCTCGTGCATGACGTGATCATCGAGCAGGTGGCGAACCTTCTCGGGGTCGACCCCGACGAGCTGGCCTGAGCGGTCCCCCCGCGAGTGAGGCCGAGCGCTCCCCCGCGAGTCAGGCCGAGCGCGCCCCCGCGCGCCGGACCGTGACCCGATCAGGCAACCTGCCGGGCGAGTCGGGCGGCCCCCACCGCCCCGACCTCGCACCGCTCAGGCGGCCCGCCGCTTCAACTTGCGCCGCTCCCGCTCGGAGAGCCCACCCCAGATGCCGAACCGCTCGTCGTGACCGAGAGCGTATTCAAGGCATTCCGTCTTGACCTCGCAGCGCGAACAGATCCTCTTCGCCTCGCGGGTCGAGCCGCCCTTCTCGGGAAAGAACGCCTCGGGGTCGGTCTGCGAGCACAGCGCTCGCTCCTGCCACTCCGGCGCGTTTCCGAGCAGGTCGGCCACCTCAAGCTGGCCGTCCATCAAATGCCTCCTTGTCGCGCACCGGCGTCATCGCCGCTGCAACCCCCCACGCGAAAGGCGTGCTTGTCCGTCCGGTCCCGTTTTGTTGCGTTCCGTGCGAACAACCCCATTCAAATTACACGCGTGTAATGCGTGCGCCGTCAAGCCAAACTTGATAATGGAGTCGCCCTCCCGACACCCCCGGACGACCACTCGGACCGTCCAGCCTCGCAACCTGCCCTATCGATTCAGACCCCGGCCGAGTAACGCCCTCTCCGGCGAGTTGCCCGACTTTTCTGCCGTGGCGCTTCCCTGACGAGTCACCGCCAGGACGGCGCCAGCCGCCATCACCGCCAAGCTGATCTTGGTGGGGGACAGGTTAACGCGACACGGCGCAGACTGCCCGTCGAGCTGCGGGCAGCACATGCGCCCCGTCCACAATGTGGACGGGGCGCTATGGAAAAACCGGCGCGGCGAGGTCAGCTGGCGACCCCGAAACCGCTGCTGGGCCACACGAACTCGGCTATCCCTCCACCATGGACAGAAACCGTGCCGGCGGACGTCTTGTCGTCCCACCAGACGGTATAAATTCCGGACGACAGATCGGGATAGACCGCTGTGTGGAACGAGCCGTCGCGCACCCGGCGCTCACGCACCGCCGAGTGGACCCGCCGCTCGCCCTCGCGGCTGATCTCAATCTCCCGACCATGCAGATCCGGGCTCGTGTAGACGATCAGGGCACCGGTGTCGCCACCCAGATCGAGGACGACGCTCCCGGTCTCCGACGGCCCGTACGCGTGCTCGTGCATGCTCCGCTCCCCCACGCCGGTCAGGACGCCGCCGCCGACGGGTTGTTGAACCCGTCGTACGGCGTACCGAGGTAGGGGAAGTTTCCGAGGAACGGCGCTGTCACGTCGGCGGCGCTCAGCCCCGGGGTGACAGCGGCGGCCGCCGCGTCCGGGCGGAACGTCCTGTCCACCAGCGGGACGGTCACCCCGGCGATCGCCCGCAACGCGATGCTCACCACGTCGTCGCCGACACGCCGACCGTTCGGGAAGCCGGCCAGGTCGCCACCGAGCACCCCGAACCGGTCCGGCTGCCGGGTCGGCGGGATCGCGGTGTTCAGCCGCAGCATGTCGGCCTGCACGTCGCCGGTGGTGTTGGTGAAGCCGTCGATCAACCCGGCCGGTATGCCGGTGAGCAGGATCGCCACCAGGTCGGCGCGCGCCTTCCTGGCCTTGGTGAGCTTGTCCAGGTTGGGGAAGACGTCCGGGTAGAGCGCCGGCAGCAACGCCGCCAGCTCCGGCTGCTCGACGAACTGCGCGAACCGCTTGTCCTCCGACGGCGGCAGCGAGTTCCACAGGTCCTTCTTGGACATCGGCACGATGACCTCGTTGAACAGTGGATTGCCCAACCGGGAGACCTGGGTGAACGGGCCGGTGGCGGTGTCCGCAGCGCCCCGGTCGCCGAGCACCCGCACCTGCCGGCGCGACGCCGACGTCCACACCCCGATCACCGAGGCCCGGTCACCCGCGCCGTAACGGTTGGCACTCTGGCGGACCCGGTCCAACGGCACCTGCACGGCGATGCTGTGCACGTTCATCCGGTCGGTGGCGTTGACCGGCTCCCCCTCGGCCTTGAAGATCTTCTTGCCGGCGACGTGCAGCTGCTGGAACGGCCGCAACGTGCCGAGGTCGAAGATCGCCCCCAGGTCGACGAAGAAGCCGTCCGCACGCTGCCCGGCGAAGACCCGCTCCCCGGTGGAGAGCGAGTAGGTGGCCTGCCGCACCAGCTCGGCGTACTTCGGGGTGGACAGCGGGCCCACATTGCACGGCGGGCAGGGCAGCTTGTGGGCCAGCCGGTGCTCCCGGCCGTCGGCCACCCGGGTCAGGCTGTAGAACTGCCGCCGGTTCCAGTTCCTGCTGTCCAGCGAATCGATCGGGCCGGTGTTGTAGAGAAAACTGTTCGGATTGGTGATCTCGGTGGTGAATTCGAACCGGTAGGTGACATCCGGACGGCCGTCGCCGTCGTTGTCGATATGGATCTCATAGCGCACGTCGTCGCCGAACTCGAAGAAGTTCGGGCCCCCGGAGGGGAGCTGCAACGGTACGTAGTTGGCGATCAACGTGACCGTGTCGCGCTTGTCGGGGCTGACGAACGCGTACAGGTCGGAGCTGTCGGCGACCGGATCCTTGGCTATCTCCGGGGCCTCGCGGTGGGAAGACATGGCGACCAACCTCACTGGGCGGGGACAGGGTGGCAGGGCGGGGTGCCGGGTCAGCGCCGGGCGGCGCGCCGCAGCCGATCCGCCAGGCCGCGGTCGCGAACCTCGACCCGGGCCTCGCCGACGAAGATGTCCATCGTTCCGGAATCGGCGTCTCGCAGGTGCACGACGATCGGCTCGTCGGCTCGCCCGGCAGCGCCGGGAGCGTTCTGCGCGGCCGACAGGCCCGGCACGGTGAGCGCGGCGGCGCCGAGGGTGGCGCTGGCCGCGGCGGTCAACGTCTGCCGGCGGGTCAGTCGCGGCCACTGCCGCTTCCGCTGATCACTGGTCATGGGCAACCTTTCCGGCGGCGGCGCGAACGCGCCCGCGGAGACGGACGGGTCCGGTGCCGTCTACCGACGCCGCCAGGCCCCGTGGGGACACCGGCGGCGGTCCTCGCCGCGACCGCCGCCGGCACCGCGTGGTACGGCCGGCGGCGGGGAAAGGTTCGACGTCAGGGCCGGGCGTGACCGTACGCAGTCGAGCGCTTGCGCGCCGGCCGCCCGGCCGCCGTCGCGATGGCCCGCAACTGCTCCTCGGTACGCGCCGACCCGTTGCCGGAACCGGCCATCCGGGAGATGGTCTCCTCCATCAGCGTGCCGCCCAGGTCGTTGCAGCCACCCTGGAGCATCGCCACAGTGCCCTCGTCGCCTAGCTTCACCCAGGAGCACTGAATGTTGTCGATCCGGCCGTGCAGCAGCAACCGGGACATCGCGTGGACCACCCGGTTCTCCCGCCAGGTCGGCCCGGGCCGGGCGATCCCCGCCAGGTAGATCGGGGCGTTGGTGTGCACGAACGGCAGCGCCACGAACTCGGTGAAGCCACCGGTGCGGTCCTGCACCCCGGCCAGCACCCGGAAGTGCGCCAGCCACTGCCCGGGGTGGTCGACGTGGCCGTACATCATTGTGGAGCTGGACGGGATGCCCAGCTCATGGGCGGTGCTGACCACGTCGACCCAGGCGGCGGCCGGGAGTTTGCCCTTGGTCAACACCCAGCGCACGTCGTCGTCGAGGATCTCCGCGGCGGTGCCCGGGATGGTGTCCAGCCCGGCCTCGCGCAGCTGGGTCAGCCAGTCGCGGACCGGCACGCCGGCCTTCGCGGCGGCGGTGACGATCTCCATGGGCGAGAACGCGTGCACGTGCATCTCCGGCACCCGCGCCTTGATCGCGCGCACGATGTCGGCGTACCCGGTGACCGGCATCTTCGGGTCGATGCCGCCCTGGAGGCAGACCTCGCTGGCACCGAGGGTCCACGCCTCCTCGGCCCGGTCGGCGACCTGGTCGACGGAGAGCCGGTACGCGTCGGCGTCGCGTTCACGCTGCGCGAAGGCACAGAATCGGCAGCCCACGTAGCAGACGTTGCTGAAGTTGATGTTGCGGTTGACCACGTAGGTGACGTCGTCGCCGACCGCGTCCCGGCGCACGTCGTCGGCGAGCCGGCACAACTCGTCGAGTGCCGGACCGTCCGCGCCGAACAGCGCCAGAGCGGCGTCGGTGTGCGCGGGCTCCAGCAGCGCGGCGGGGTCGTCGGCGGCGAGCCGCAGCCCGGCCCGCAGGTCATGGTCGCCGGCGGCCGCGGCCGGGCCGGCCGTCACCTTGGTGGCGACCTCCGCCCAGTCACCGTAGACGCTGTCGAAATCGCCCCGCCGGTCGTCGGTCCGACCGGTGGTGTCGATGGTGGTGTGCAGGTCGGTCCGCCCGCCGAACACCTCCTCCGGCTCCTGCCAGGGGTGGCCCTGCGGCATGGCCGACTCCACCGCCATGCCGGACGTCGGATCGGCCAGCGCGTTCACGTGCGGCAGCAGCCGAGGGTCGAGCCACGGGTCGCCGGCGCGCACGTACTCCGGGTAGATGGTCAGCCGCTCCCGCAGCGTGAACCCGGCCAGCTCGGTGTGCCGGGCCAGCTCCTCGATCTGCGGCCACGGGCGTTCCGGGTTGACGTGGTCCGGGGTGAGCGGGGAGACGCCACCCCAGTCGTCGATGCCGGCGCGCAGCAGCAGGTCGTACTCGCCGGCGATGAGGTTCGGCGGGGCCTGGATCCGGGCCTTCGGGCCGAGCAGCAGCCGGGCCACCGCCACCGTGGCCGCCAGGTCGTGCAGCTCCGCGTCCGGCATGCCGCGCATCGCCGTGTCCGGCTTGGCGCGGAAGTTCTGCACGATCACCTCCTGGAGGTGGCCGTACTCCCGGTGGGCGCGGCGGATCGCGAAGATCGCGTCGACCCGCTCCGCGGGGGTCTCCCCGATGCCGATCAGGATGCCCGTGGTGAACGGCACGCCAACCCGGCCGGCGTCGTCGAGCACCCGCAGCCGGACCGCGGGCTCCTTGTCCGGCGAGCCGAAGTGCGGGCCGCCCGGCTCGGACCAGAGCCGGGTCGCTGTCGTCTCCAACATCATGCCCATGCTCGGCGCGACCGGCTTGAGCCGTTGCAGCTCCGACCAGGACAGCACCCCGGGGTTGAGGTGTGGCAGCAGGCCGGTCTCCTCCAGCACGGCGACCGCGCAGGCACGCAGGTAGTCCACCGTGGAGTCGTAACCGCGCTCGTCCAACCAGCTGCGGGCCGCCGGCCAGCGCTCCTCCGGCCGGTCACCCAGGGTGAACAGGGCCTCCTTGCAGCCCTGCGCGGCACCCGCCCGTGCGATCGCGAGGACCTCGTCGCGGTCCAGGAACGGCGCCGGCAGCCGATGCGGCACCGTCGCGAACGTGCAGTAGTGGCAGCGGTCCCGGCAGAGCCGGGTCAGCGGGATGAAGACCTTCTTTGAGTACGTGACCACGCCCGGCCGGCCGGCCTCACGCAGCCCGGCGTCCCGGATCCCCCCGGCGACCCGGAGCAGTTCGTCGAGCGCGTCACCACGAGCGGACAGCAGCGCGGTCGCCTCGTCGACATCCAGCGCACGCCCGGTCGCGGCCCGGCCCAGGGCCCGCCGCACGCTCGCGTCGCTCGGACCGGAGTGGGTGCGATCAACCATCCGCTCAGCCTATGCGCAGCGCGAGCCCGGCCCACCAGTCCCGGCCCGCACCGTGGGAAACGGCACGCGTTCGCCTCCCCCGACGGGAAGCGGCTCAACCCCTGCCGTCAGGGGAAACGGCCGTCCGTCAACACCCGGCCCAGGCCGTTCACACCCCCACAGCTGGCAATCTTGGACACTTTCCGTCAGCCCGAAACGGAAAGTGTCCAAGATCTACGCCGTTCGCTCGCCCCTAGCGGCTCAACGGCACGGCGGGACCCACGTCCCGGGCGGGCCAGGCAAGACATTCGCCCACCGAGCCCCTCGGGCTGCTGATCGTGGCGGACTCAGCGGGGCTGGTCCGGGTGGTCATTGGGCTTGATGTGTTGGGTGCGGTCGTTGTCCGTGTCGCCGGGGCGGGAGATGGCCTCGGTCGGGTCCGCCGACTGGCGCGGGATGGTCTGGGTGGGGTCGGCCGACGGCGGCTGCCCGAACGGCGGCGCGGCGGGCGCTGGCGGCGCGGACTGGGGGGCAGGGTTCGCCGGAGGCGCGGACTGCGGGAACGGCGGCGCGGACTGCGGGTGCGGCGGTCCCGACTGCGGGAACGGCGGGGCCGACTGCGGGGCCTGGAACGGCGGCGACGGCTGACCGTACTGGCCGGCCTGCGGGTAACCACCCGGCTGACCCGGCTGCGGATAGCCACCCGGCTGGCCGGGGGCGGGCCAACCGCCCTGCGGCTGGCCACCGGGCTGCCCCTGGCCCGGCCAACCACCCTGCTGCTGCGGCCAACCTGGCTGCGCCTGGCCGTAGACACCGGGCTGGGCCTTGGGCCGCGGCACGTAGTAGTGGGCGCGCCAGACGGTGTAGACCACCCAGGCGGCGACCGCGAAGATCACCATCCAGGCGAACCGGGTGAGCACACCGAGGAGCGCGTCCAGGACCTCGGCCTCGGCCAGGCGGCCCACCGTCCAGATCAGCATGGTCAGCGTGCCGAAGAGCGCGCTGACCGCGTACTCGGCGAGGGCCACCTGGGTGATCAGCTTCGCCTTCGGCAGCACCGGTGAGACGTGCGTGGCCAACAGCACGGCCAGCAGTGGGAGGACCACCGCCTCCACCCCGATGAACGCGTAGAAGGCGCTGCCCGCACGGTCGGTGAAGGAGCTGTAGTCGTTCGGGGCGATCAGCCGGAGCAGGCCCACGAAGAGGAACACCGCGTTGGCGCCGAGCAACGCGAGCGCAGCGAGTTCGCGTAGTGGCTTGGTCAGCTGACGGGCCTTCGTCGCGTCGGTCGACGCGGGCTCGGCGGGGCTGGTCACGAGGTCCCCCTCGGGGCATGAACGGACAGGGCGCACGTGAGCCTAGTCTCTAGGGCCACCGGCGGACCGGAGGCGTCACGTGCGCGAGGATGGTCGACATGCGCATCGTGGTTCTGGCCGGCGGCATTGGCGGCGCCCGGTTCCTGCTCGGCGTCCGGGCGTACGCCCGGGAGGTCGGCGCGGAGGTGACCGCCGTGGTCAACGTCGGCGACGACCTGTGGCTGCACGGGTTGAAGATCTGTCCCGACCTGGACAGCGTCATGTACACACTCGGCGGCGGCGCCGACCCGGAGCGGGGCTGGGGTCGGGTCGGCGAGAGCTGGACGGTCAAGGAGGAGCTGGCCGCGTACGGGGCGCAGCCGACGTGGTTCGGCCTCGGCGACAAGGACATCGCCACCCACCTGGTGCGTTCCAGCATGCTCAACGGCGGCTACCCGTTGAGCGCGGTCACCGAGGCGCTGTCCACCCGTTGGGAGCCGGGCGTACGTCTGCTGCCGGCGACGGACGACCGTCTGGAGACCCACGCGGTGGTCGAGGACGAGCAGGGCCAACGGGCGATCCACTTCCAGGAGTGGTGGGTGCGGTACCGCGCTGACATCGACACTCAGCGCTTCGTGTTCGTCGGCGCGGAGACGGCGAAGCCGGCACCCGGCGTGTTGGAGGCGATCGGCTCGGCCGATCTGGTGCTGGTCGCGCCCAGCAACCCTGTGGTGAGCGTCGCGCCGGTGCTGGCCGTGCCGGGGCTGCGTGCGGCGGTGGCCGACAGCCCGGCGCCGGTGGTGGGTGTCTCACCGATCATCGGCGGCGCTCCGGTGCGGGGCATGGCCGACCGCTGCCTCGCCGTGCTCGGTGTCGAGTGCAGCGCCGCCGGAGTGGGCCGCCTGTACGGGGGCCGACCGGACGGCGGCCTGCTGGACGGGTGGCTGGTGGCCGAGGAGGACGCCGGCGCGGTGGTGCCCGGGGTGACGGTCCGCGCGGTGCCGCTGCGGATGACCGACGAGGCGGCTACTGCGGCCATGGTCCGCGCCGCTGTGGAGTTGACGTGAGGCTGGAAATCCTGCCGGTGCTCGGCATCGGCCACGTGACCGAGGGTGACGACCTGGCGGCGGTGATCGCGACAGCGGCCCCGTGGCTGCGCAACGGCGACGTCCTGGTGGTGACCAGCAAGATCGTCTCCAAGGCGGAGGGGCGGCTGGTGGACGTCCCGGCGGACGGTCCGGAGCGGCTGACCGCCCGGGACGAGGTCCTGGCCGGTGAGACGGCCCGGGTGGTCGCCAGCCGGGGGCCGACCCGGATCGTGCAGACCCATCACGGCTTCGTGATGGCGTCCGCGGGGATCGACGCGTCGAACGTGGACAAGACCCAGCTGGTGCTGCTGCCTGTCGATCCGGACGCGTCGGCGCGGGCTCTGCGCGAGGCGCTGCGGGAGCGCTACGACCTGGATCTGGCCGTGATCATCAGCGACACCATGGGCCGGCCCTGGCGCAACGGGCTCACCGACGTGGCGCTCGGCGTGGCCGGAATGCCGGCCATCCGGGACCACCGTGGGGAGGTGGACCCGTACGGCAACGAGTTGCAGTTGACCCAGATGGCCGTGGTGGACGAGCTGGCGGGCGCCGGCGAGCTGATCAAGGGCAAGTGTGACCAGGTGCCGGTCGCGGTGGTCCGTGGCTACCTCTCCACGACCACCCCGGATGACGCCGATGGTGCGCGGGCGCTGATCCGCGACGCCGCGCAGGACCTCTTCTCCCTCGGTACCGCCGAGGCCCGTGCCGCCGGGCTCACCGACGCCGCCACCCTGGCCGACGCTCTCGGCCCGACGCCGGCCGACCTGGCCGCGGTGCGGCGGGCGATCGACGCGGTCGCCGAGGTCGTCGCCCCCGGCACGGTCTTCACCCTGGTCGACGAGGCGGAGGTACGCGCCGGTCTGGTCGCCGAGATGCCGGGCTGGCCGGAGGGCGCCGCCCTGGTGCTGGGCTCGGCCCCGACGCCCGTTGAGCCGACGGGTCTGGTCCGCTTCGGCGCCGACCTGCACCGACTGCGCGTCGCCCTGGCCGCCGAGGGTGTCGGGTCGACCCTGTTGCCGCCACCGCCGGGCAGCCCGGCGAGCGCCGCGCTCGCGCTGTGAGAGACGGCCGGGTCAGGCGTCCAGCATGGCCCGGCCGAGCGGCGTCAGCGTGTGCAGCACGCTGTTGCGCTCCCGGTGGCTGACCAGCAGGCCAGCGTTGCGCAGCACCGTGGCGTGCTGGCTCGCTGCCGCCGGTGAGATGTTGAGCTGACGGGCGACCTCGCCGGTGGTGGAGCCCTCGTCGGTGGCCTGCAACACCGCCGCCCTGGTGCGGCCGAGCAGCGCGGCGAGCGAGTCGCGGGGAGCACCCGACGGGATCGCCGCGACGCGGTCGGCCGGTGCCAGCCCGCCCAGCCGGTCGACCGGGTAGACCAGCACCGGTGGCAGCGCCGGGTCGAGCAGTGCGACCGGCGTGCTCGCGCAGAAGAACGACGGCACCAGCAGCAGCCCTCGGCCGTCGAGGTGCATCTCCCGGCTGTGCGGGTAGTGGCGGACCTCGAGCACCCTGTCCTCCCAGCGCATGGCCGGCCGGAGGCTGGTGAGCAGGCCCTCGACACCGCCGTCGAGCAGTGCCCGCGCGCGGCGGGCCCGGTCCGCCGCCACCGCGGCCTGGATCCTGCTCCAGTACGGGTTGATCGCCAGCGATCGGTACTGCTCCATCGACTCGGCGAGGTGGTGCAGCACCGCCACCTCGCCCCGGGCCAGCGCGGCGGCCGAGGAGGGCAGCTGGGTCTCGGTGGCCAGCACGCTCAGGTCCCGGTGCAGCAGCTCGGTGGGGGTGCGGCGGAGCGCGTCCAGCCCGGCCTCGAAGCCGTCGACGCTGTCGTACGGGGTGAGGAAGTCCGGGAAGTAGCCGCGTGGCGGGTTCAGCGCGAACAGCAACCGGAGCTGCTCGGAGGCGACGTCCTGACGCAACGCCTGGGACACGGTGCGCCGCCAGTTGGCCGTCAACGGGTCGCGGTTGCGGCCCTGCAGCACGTGCAGGCTGAGGACCAGCTCCCAGATCGGGTCCGCAGCCGGCGCCAACCGGGTCCGGAGGATGTCCTCCCCAGAAAAGTGGATCTTCAGCATGGAGCACTCCTGAGTCCCCGGCAGGGGGATGCCGGATGACCGTTCGACTCTACCTGGACGGCACTAATCTCCATCTTTAAGCCTGGGCTGAAAAACCTCGACGTCAACGGGGCGGGTTCGGCATGCTCTCAGTGCCCGAACAGGTGCCGGCGCGTCCTCGACGCTCCCGGCGCCAGGGGGCCGGGCCATGGGGAGGCCCCGGTGATCGGGCGGCACCACGAGGGTCTGCGGCCCTTGCTCCGCAGAGGTGCCGTCCGGTCATCCCGCCCCGCATCATCCCGCTCAGCCGACCCAGAGCGCGACCCGGTGGTCCTCGTCCGTGACGTAGAACGGCCGCCCGTCCAGCTCGGCCACCCCCTCGACGTGGTGGAACGGCGCCAGGTCCGCCACCAGCTCCCCGCCGAGCCGGCACGCGTCGTCCGACCCACGGTCCGGGAGACGGAAGCGGACGTGTCGGGAGGTGACGTCACCCCCACCGGGGTGGTCGTCGAGCAGCACCGATCCCTTGCCCAGCGCGTCGATCGAGCCGATCACGGCCGCGTACGCGCCGTCCGCCGTCGGGGTGATCGCCCGGAAGCCGGTCAGCTCCCCGGGCGGGGTGACCCCGGTCAACACGTACGTGCGCAACGCCCGTGGCCACGAAGGCTCCGCCGTGAACATGCCCGGCACGTCGGCCACCTCGACCAGGATCGGCTCACCGGCCTCGGTGACCGGGAAACGCAGACCGAGCAGCACCGTCCCGGCCGGGGTGAAGGCCGCCGCCTCCACGTTCAACGGCAGGTCGTCCGGGGTGAGGCGACTCACCCAGCTCTTCTCCCGGGCGGTCCCCCTGGCCAGGGTTTCCACGATGAACCGGGCCCGCACCCGTTCCCCCGGAGGCAACAGGACCAGCGGCGACCCGGCCAGGGCGTCGTTCACCGCCCGGTGCAGCCGGAACGAGTTGCGCACCACGTGCACCGGGATCGGCCCGGCCGCAGCGTCGTCCTCGCGGAACCGGGCCACGAAGGCACGTCGAGGGCGCAGCGGGCCACCCTTCGAGCCGAAGTGGGAGCCGAAGACGTAGACCCAGCCGTTGTGGTGGGCGAGCGCCTCACCGTCCTCGGTCCGCCCGTTCTCCGCACCGGCGTCCGCCAGCACGTGCCGGGCCGTCCACTCGCCGTCGTCCAGCTCCAGCAGCAGAGCGAGGCAGCGCTCCACCGGCCCCTCGTCCAGCACGGTCCAGAAGCCCCGTCGGGCGCCGTACGCGCGCAGCAGGGGCGCCGACCGCACCGGCAGCAGATCACTGGCCTCGTTGCCGGCCACCACGAATTCGACGAGTCGCAGGGTCACCCGGCCAGCGTACGAAGCACCCGCTCGTACAGTGACGGGGTGCCCGACACCGCGATCACCGGACCGACCGCCCACCCGACTGACCCCGAGACGTACGCGACGCTGCACGCCGACGCCACCGCGCTTCTCGAAGGCTGGCAGCCCACCAGCCCGGACGCGGCCGTAGCGCGGGACCGGACCCTCCGCCTGCTCGGCGCCGGCCCGATCGCGATGAGTCGGCAGCACCGACCCGGGCACCTCACCGCGAGCGCGCTGGTCCTGGACGCCACCGGCTCGCGGGTGCTGCTCTGCCTGCACGTCAAGTTCGGGCTTTGGGTGCAGCTCGGCGGGCACTGTGAGCCGACCGACCAGACACTGGTCGCCGCCGCGCTCCGCGAGGCCACCGAGGAGTCCGGGATCGCCGGCCTGCGCATCGACCCGGTGCCGATCGACGTGGACGTGCACCAGGTGCAGTGTCAGGGCGGGTCACTGCACCACGACGTCCGGTTCGCCGTGCTGGCCCCGCCCGCCGCGGTGGAGCAGGTCAGCGACGAGGCCGAGGAGCTGGGCTGGTTCCCGCCGGACCAGCTGCCCGAGCCACTGGCCGGCGGGACCGTGCAAATGGTCGCGCCGGCCCTCGCAGCCCTCAGACGTAGCCCTCTTCGCCTCGCGCCTTGAGCTCGTCGACCAGGGCCTTGACGTCCTGGGCCCGGTCGCGGGGGCAGACCATGACCGCGTCCGGGGTGTCCACGACGATGAGGTCGCGCAACCCGAGGACGGCCACCAACCGCCCCGACTGCGGCACGACCACCATGTTGGCGCTGTCGCGCAGCAGCACACCCGGCTTGGCGTCGGTGCCGAGCACCACGTTGCCCGCGTCGTCGGTCGGCAGCACCTCGCCGAGGGTGTGGAAGTCGCCGACGTCGTTCCAGCCGAAGTCGCCCGGCACCGTCGCGACGCGACCCGCCGTGGCCGCGCCCTCCATCACCGCGTAGTCCACGGAGATCTTCGGCAGGGTCGGCCAGATCGCACCGAGGACCTCGTCCTGCTCCGGGGTGCCCCAGGCGGCGGCGATCGCTGCCACACCGGCGTGCAGCGCCGGCTGTTGGCGGGCCAGCTCCGCGAGGAAGACGTCCACCCGCCACACGAACATGCTCGCGTTCCACAGGTACCGGCCCGAACGGACGTACGCCTCGGCGACCTCGGCGCCCGGCTTCTCCTTGAACTCGGCCACCGGCCGCCACGGCGTGCCCTCGGTCGGGTCGCCGGTCTCCAGGTAGCCGTAGCCGGTCTCCGCCCGCGTGGGGGTGATCCCGACGGTCATCAGCATGCCCTGCTCGGCCCCGCGAACCGCCTCCTGGACCGTCCGGACCCAGCTCTCCGGGTCGCGGATCAGGTGGTCGGCCGCGAAGCTGCCCATCACCGCGTCCGGGTCGCGTGCCGCGATCACGGCAGCGGCCAACGCGATCGCCGCGCAGGAATCCCGGGGGGAGGGCTCGACCAGGATGTTCTCCTCCGGCAGACCGGTCAGCTGCCGAGCCACCGCCGCGACGTGCGCGGCACCGGTGACCACAAGGGTCCGATCCGGTGTGGTCAGCGGGGCGAGCCGTTCCACTGTCGCCTGGAGCAGCGAGGCGCTGGTGCCGGTGAGCGGGTGGAGGAACTTGGGGTGGCCGGCGCGGGACAACGGCCACAACCGCGTGCCACTGCCACCTGCTGGAATGACCGCATAAAGCATCCGCACATCATGCCCGACGGACCTGGCGGGAGTGGCATGGGTCACCAGCCGGGCCCCGGAGGGTCAGGAACTGGCGCGACTCCAGGCGGCGATGTGCACTTCGGCGCTGGACTCCCAGGTGAACTCCTTCGCCCGGTCGAACCCCGCCTTCGCCAGCGACAACCGCCGCTGCTCGTCGTCGAGAAGGGCGGCCAGGTCGGTGGCGATCTGCTCCGGGTCCTCGGAGGTGTAGGCGACCGCGTCGCCGCCCACCTCGGGCAGTGAGAGCCGAGGAGTGGTCAGCACCGGGGCGGCGCACGCCATCGCCTCCAGGATCGGCAGCCCGAAACCCTCGCCGTAGGACGGGTAGGCGGCGACCAGCGCGCCACCGAGGAAGCCGGGCAGGTCGCCGTAGCGCAGGTAGCCGGGGCGCAGCAGGCGCAGATGCGAGGGGACCTCGGCGACAGCGCGGTCGATGTCGTCGTCGTGCCCCTGACCACCGGCGATCACCAGGGCCGGCGGGTCGACGCGGTCGGCCACCGCACGCGCCCAACCACGGATCAGGTTGGGGACGTTCTTCCGTGGCTCCTTGGCCCCGAGGAAGGCGACGTAGCTGCTGTTGCCCAGCCCCAGCCGGGCCCGCACACGGGCCTTCTCCTCCTCGGTGGGCGCGTGGAAGGCAGCCTGGTCGACACCGTGGTAGGCCACGTCGATGCGTGTCGGATCGGCGTCGAGCAGCCGGATCAGCTCGTCCCGCGTGGCCTTGCTGGGCACGATCACCCGGTTGGCGCGGCGCAGCGAGGTCTTGATGGCACTGCGGAAGAACGTGCGGCGGGACTTGTCGTAATGCTCCGGCTCGGTGAAGAACGTCGCGTCGTGCACGGTGACCGTGACCGGGCACCCGGCCCGCAGCGGGCAGGTGTAGAAGGGCGAGTGCAGCACGTGCGCGCCCACCTGCTGCGCGAGCAGCGGCAGGCCTGTCTGCTCCCACGCGAGCCGGGCCGGGCGGTGCGCCACGGCGGCCGGAGCGGGGATGATCTCCGCGCCGGGCAGCATCCGGGTGTAACGCTCCAGGTCGGTGCGAAGACTGACCACCGCCAGGTCCACCCCCGACCCGCACACCTTGCCGAGGGCTCCGAGCAGACCGTCGACGTATCGACCGACACCACCACGGTCGGCGGGGACACTCGTGGCGTCGATGAGCACGCGGGGCGGGCGACCGGCGGTCACGGGGCGACTCCTTGCACTGGCGTCTGTGGGGAACAACACTCCGGGGGTCAAGCCTACGCCGGGGCGCGGCAGCGGCGCTGACTGCGACCCGACGGTACGCCGACTTGTCATCGTCAACGAGTACGGCCGGCGGGGGCGTATCGTTCGCGCCGATGGCCGACAACATTGCCCGGGTGTTCGCCGACGCGATCGCGACCGACCCGACCAGACCGCTGCTCACCTGGTACGACGATGCCAGTGGTGACCGCACCGAACTTTCCGGCACCACACTGGCGAACTGGGTGGCGAAGACCGCCAATCTCCTCGTCGACGAGGTCGGCCTCGCTGCGGGCACCCCGGCCGGCGTGTTGCTGCCGCCGCACTGGCAGACCGCGGCGGTGCTGCTGGGTTGCTGGTCGGCCAAGTTGAACGTGGTGGACACACCGGGTGACGTGGACGTGCTCTTCGCCGCCGCCGACCAGCTCGACGAGGCGCAGTCCTGGTCCGCCGACGAGCGGTACGCCCTCGCGCTGGCCCCGCTCGCCGCCCCGCTGCGGCAGGTGCCGCCCGGGTTCGCCGACTACGTGGTGGAGGTCCGCCGACACGGCGACCACTTCACCCCGCAGCCCGGTCCGGGCCCCGCCGACGCGCGGCTGCTGACCCGCGCCGAGGCTCGTGCCGCGGAGTTGGGCATCGAGCCCGGCGCGCGGGTCCTGGTCGACGCCAGCCGCCACCCCGACCCGGTCGACTGGCTGCTGGCCCCCCTGACCCGGGCGGCCACCGTGGTCCTCTGCGCCAACCTCGACCCGGCCCGGCTGACCAGCCGCCAAGCCACCGAAAAGGTAACCCAGACCCTCCCGTAACCTGCCCGCCCGGCGGGCCGGGCTGTCAGGCGTGCGTGTTGTCTGTTGCTCGGCGTTGGGCCAGGGCGGCGAAGGCCGTCAGGGACTCGGGGTTGGCCAGGGCGCCCTTGGCCGCGGCCTGGTCGACCGGGACGCCGGTGAGGATCTTCTTGACCGGCACCTCCAGCTTCTTCGCCGACAGGGTGCGGGGCACCGAGCGCACCTGGTGGATCTCGTCGGGCACGTGCCGGGGTGAGAGCGCGGTCCGCAGTTCGCGGCAGATCCTCGCGCGCATCGGGTCGTCCAGCTCCAGGCCCTCGGCCAGCACCACGAAGAGCAGCAGCTCACCGGCGCCACCCTCGTCGTCCTCCAGGTGCACGACGACCGAGTCGAGCACCTCGTCGAGCCCCTCGACCACCGAGTAGAACTCGGCGGTGCCCAGCCGCACCCCACCGCGGTTGAGCGTGGCGTCGGAGCGGCCGGTGATCACGCAGCCGCCCCGCTCGTTGATGGTGATCCAGTCGCCGTGCCGCCAGACGCCCGGGTAGACGTCGAAGTACGCCTCGCGGTAGCGGGTGCCGTCCGGGTCGTTCCAGAAGCCCACCGGCATGCTCGGCATCGGCTCGGTGATGACCAGCTCACCCAGCTCGCCGATGACCGGGGTGCCGTCGGCGGAACGGGCCTCCACCTTGGCGCCCAACGCGCGGCAGGCGATCTCGCCGGCGTACACCGGCAGCAGCGGCACACCGCCGACGAAGCCGGTGCACACGTCGGTGCCACCGGAGAGCGACTGGAGCTGGAGGCGGTCGCCGACCGTCTCGTACACCCATTCGAAGCCCTCGGCGGGCAGCGGCGCACCGGTGGAACCCACCCCGCGCAGCGCCGACAGGTCGGCGACGTCCCGGGGAACCAGCCCGGCCTTGCGGCAGGCCAGCAGGAACGGCGCGGAGGTGCCGAAGTACGTGGTGCCGGTCTCCGCCGCCAGCCGCCACAGCCCACCCAGGTCGGGCTCGGCCGGCCGGCCGGGCTCCGCCCGGACCGCCGGGTTGCCGTCGAAGAGCACGATGGTCGCGCCCACCGCCGGCCCGGAGACCAGGAAGTTCCACATCATCCAGCCGGTAGTGGTGAACCAGAAGAACCGGTCGGCCGGGCCCAGGTCGTGGTGCAGGGCGAGCATCTTCAGGTGTTCCAGCAGGATGCCGCCGTGGCCGTGCACGATCGGCTTGGGCAACCCGGTGGTGCCCGAGGAGTAGAGCACGTACAGCGGGTGGTCGAACGGCACCGGCGTGAACGTCGACGGCTCGTCAGTGGGCGCGGCCAGCTCGGCCCAGCCCAGCACGCCCTCGGGCACGGGGCCGGTCGGGTCGAGGTAGCCGATGCTGACGGTGTGCCGCAGCGACGGCAGGGCCGCCCGGATCGCGGCGACCTCGGCGCGGCGGTCCACCGGCTTGTCGCCGTAGCGGTAGCCGTCCACGGCGACCAGCACCGTCGGCTCGATCTGCTGCCACCGGTCGGTGACACTGCGGGTGCCGAACTCGGGCGCACAGGACGAGAAGATCGCGCCCAGGCTGGCGGTGGCCAGCAGCAGGACGTACGTCTCAGGAATGTTCGGGGCGTACGCCGCCACCCGGTCACCGGCGGTGACGCCGAGCCGGCGCAGCCCGGCCGACACCCGGCGGACCTGCTCGCGCAACTCCCCGGCGGTCAGCGTGACGGGCGCTCGGGTCTGCCCGTGTGCAATCACCACCGGGTCGTCGTCGAGCCGCCCCGGCATCCGCAACACGTTCTCGGCGTAGTTGAGCGTGGCGCCGGGGAACCAGCGTGCGCCGGGCATCCCCCGCTCGGCCAGGGTCGCGGTCGGCGGGGTGTGCGCGACCACCTCGAAGTGGTCCCAGATCGAACGCCAGAACCCGTCCAGATCGGTGGTCGACCAGCGCCACAACGCGTCGTAGTCGGCGAAGTCCAGCCCGCGGTGCTCCCGCAGCCAGCGCAGGTAGCCGCCGATGCGGGAATGCTCGCGTACGTCCGCCGGCGGCGCCCACAGCATGTCACCCACTGCTTCACCCTCCCCTGGCCCGGCACGACATTGTGAATGGGCCGTGGCGCCATCTTGCCCTACCTCGAAGCGCCATTCTGCGCACCGGGTGCGCCAACCGACGCGTGCCCGCCCCACACTGCACCCACCCACCTCATGTGGGTCAGCCCGCGCGGTGTGCCTGGATGGCGCGACGGCGGGCGAGGCGGTGGGCCCGGCGGATCTCCGCCTCCTTGTACCGGCGCTCGTCCTCCGCCGTCTCCGGCAGCACCGGGCGGACCACCCGCGGCGCCCCGCCCACGTCCACGCCGACGAACACCAGGTACGCGGTGGCCACCCGAACCGCCGCGTCCTCGGCCGAGTCCCAGCGTTCGGCGACCACCCGTACGCCCACCTCCATCGAGGTCTGGCCGGTCCAGTTCACCTGCGCGTGGGCGTGCACGAGGTCGCCGACCCGGACTGCCTCGGAGAAGACGATCTCGTCGATCGCCGCGGTGACCGCCGTTCCGCCGCTGTGCCGGGCCGCGGCGGCACCCGCCACGTCGTCGACGAACTTCATCAGAACCCCACCGTGCACGGTGCCGTACAGGTTCACGTCGACGGCAGTCATGATCTTGCTCAGCGTGACGCGCGAGTACGACGTCGGCTTACCGATCGGTGCGGCGGAGAGGTGCTCAGTCATGTCGAAAACGGTACGGTGCGCGGATGCGACATCTCTGGAGCTTCCTCGCCGGGCTGGTGGTGGCGCCCATCACCTGGGTGCTGGTCACACTGGGGCAGGACGGGTCGAGCCGGACAGTCGACCGTTGGGTGGAGACCGGCACGTTCAACACCGCGAACCTGATCGAGCCGGCCGTGTACCTCGCCGTCGGCGGAGTCCTGCTGGGCCTGGTCGGCACGCTGCGCTTCTCGCCGCTGGGCCCGCTGGCGGCCGGGTTGCTGCTGGTCACGCCGTACGTCGGGATGTTCGTGGCGCCCTTCGCGGTGCGGGACGCGATCCCGCACGAGTGGAAGATGCTCGGCGATCCGTTGCCGCTGCGGCTGCCGGTGGAGAACGGCACGCTGTTCGTGATCGGTCTGCTGCTGCTGATGGCGACCTTCAGCGGGCAGCGGTGGCGGCAGTGGCCACGCGCGGCGACCGAGCCGGCCGCGACGCCGACCCCCGTGCCCGACGGAGGCCCCCGCAACGACGACTTCACGTTGACCGACTGGCCGTCTCCCACGCCCGCTGAGCGCGACACCGCGCCCCTCACTCTCGGTTACCCGGGCGATTCGACACCGACCGAGCCGCTGCCGCGCCGGGTCGGCGGCGAGTCGCCCTGGTCCGCCCCGCCGCGCGGTCAGTCGCGCCCCGAGGACACCACCGAGATCCGCTGAAATCGTCGGGCGGGCCGGGTGACCGGCCCGCCCGCTGTCTGCCTAGTGCAGCGCGACCGCGAGGTCCGGGTCGACAGTGCCCAGGCTGGCGCGGGGCACGACGAAAAGCATGACCAGCAGCGAGGCGGCCATGCCGCCCGCGATGACGACCGCCATCGGCACGCTCCCGGTGCCGAACAGGCCGGCCAGTGGCGCCGACAACGCACCGATGCCGAACTGCACGGCCCCGAGCAGCGCAGCGGCGGTGCCCGCGGCCTCGCTGTGCCGGCTCATGGCCAGCGCCGGGGCGTTCGGCATGGCCAGGCCGGTGGCGGCCAGGACGAGCCACAGCGACGCGAGCAGGGTGCCCAGACCACCGAAGCCGGTCGCGGCGAACATGACCAGCAGCAGCCCCGCCGCTGTGCCGGCGATCAGGGCGCTGACCAGGATCTGCTGCGGGGTGAAGCGGCGCAGCAGCCGGACGTTGAACTGGGTGGCCGCGATCAGGCCCACCGCGCCGGCCCCGAAGGCCAGGCCGAACTCCTGCTCGTCGAGGCCGTACTCCCGCTGGAGAACGAACGACGACCCGGAGACGTACGCGAACAGGGCCGCCATCGCCAGCCCGGCGACCAGCACCAGGCCGACGAACGCCCGGTCGTTGAGCAGCCCCCGGTAGTCGCGCATGGTGGCGCCGATCCCTCCGTGTCGCCGACGGGCCACCGGAAGGGTCTCCGGGAGCTTCAGCGCGGCCACGACGATCAGCAACGCGCCCAGCACCGCCAGCGCCGCGAAGACGCCCCGCCAGTCGGTCCAGCTCAACAGGCCGCTGCCCAGGGTCGGCGCGAGGATGGGCGCCAGACCCATGACGAGCATCAGCCGGGAGAAGATCCGGGCGAAGGAGGCTCCGCTGAACAGGTCGCGGACGACGGCCGTCGCGACCACTGTGGCGGCCGCCACGCCAAGACCCTGGAGTACGCGCAGCGCGCCGAGCACTTCGATGTTGGGCGCGAAGACGCACAGCACGGAGGCCACGATGTGCGCGACCAGCCCGGCCAGCAGCGGCACCCGTCGTCCGACCACGTCGGAGAGCGGCCCGATCAGCAACTGGCCCAACGCGAGGCCGACCAGCGTGCCGGTCAGGGTCAACTGCACAGCGGTCTCGGTGGTCTGCAACCCGGTGGTGATGGCGGGCAGGGCGGGCAGGTACATGTCGATGGTCAACGGCCCGATCGCGATCAACGCACCGAGCACGAGGACGAGTTGTGCCCGTTGACGGTTGGTCATCAGGTCACCGGGCAGGACCTCCTCGGTGGGGTCTCCCACCTTGGTGCCGGGGCCGGTCTTGTCCACCAACTGCTTCATCATCTCGGTCTCTCTGCGGAAGCGGATGCGTCGTCACGTGCGGCACTGAGGGCGTCACCGCGTCCACAGATCTCGGCGGGCGCGGTGCGGTGTGCCCGCCCATGGAGGCGAGGAAGTGACGAGGCAGGGGTCGTGGTGGGGGTGGCCGGGTGCGGCGATCACCCGAAGGTGATTCTCTCGCTCGCCAACGCCCCGCAGGCGAACGACGTTCCCGGTGTGTGGGGTGTCACGCCGCGCCGGTCGGGCACGGACACTGCGGAACTGTGACGACGGCCACAGCCAGGACAGAACCGGAGCGGGGGTACGCGTCGTCTTGCCTGACGTGAGACGAAGTCTGGACGGACACGACGAGGGCGAGCTGCTCCGCCGGGTCGCCCGGGGTGACCGGCGCGCGTTCGACGCGCTGTACCGGCGTACCTCCCCCTGGCTGACCACACGACTGCGTCGGCGCTGCGCGGACGAGGACATGGTGGCCGAGGTGTTGCAGGAGACGTACCTGGCGGTCTGGCGCTCGGCCGGCAGTCAGGCGCAGTCGTCCTCCACCTCCGGCAGCGCCGTCGGCTGGCTGTGGACGATCGCCGCACACCGGCTGATCGACGCGTTCCGCCACCGGGCCCGGCGCGAGCGGATCCCGTCGGTGCAGACCTTCGAGACCGTGGCCCCGGCCGCCGAGGACGAGGCACTGGCCGGCGGGATGGACGCCAACCTCGAACGGGCCCTGCACGCGCTACCCCCCGAGCTACGCCAGGTGCTCCGCGCGATGGTCCTCGACGGGTTGACCGCCCGGGAGACGTCGCTGCTGCTCGGCATGCCGGAGGGGACCGTGAAGACCCGCGCGCGACGAGCCCGCATCGCACTCCGGGAGGCGCTGTCATGACCACTCATCCCACGCCCGCTCTCATCTCCCGGTACGTGTCGGGCGGCGCCGGCGTCGACGACGCGACCGTCTGGGCGGTGGAGGCACACCTGGAGGTCTGCACCGAGTGCCGGGCGGTGCTGACCGGTGCCGTCGACCCGGGAACCCGGGACCTGCTGGACCGGGTGGCCGACGAGCTCGCCGCCGGGATCACCGCCGGCCCCGGCCCGGTGCGTCGTCGGCGGCGCAGGCGTACCGGGGTCGCCGCACGGGTCCTGCCCTGGCTGGCCACCGCCGCCGGGCTGATGCTGGCCGCGGTGCTGTTCGAGAAGACCTTCGCCAGCCTGCCGTCGCTGGTGCTGCTGCTCGCGCCGGTCGCGCCGCTGGTGCCGGTGGCCGCCGTCTGGAGCCGGCGACTCGACCCGGCCTGGGAGCTGACGGCCACCACTCCGCGCACCGGCCTGCCGCTGCTGATGCGCCGCACGTTGGGGGTTTTGATCGCTGTCGTACCGGTGCTGGCGGTGGCCGGCTGGGGCACCGGGCACTCCGTCGGCCTCTGGTTGCTGCCGGCGCTGGGTTTCACCGCCGGGACGTTGGCGCTGGGCACCGTGGTGGGCGTCGACCGGGCCGCGCTCGCGCTGGCGGTCACCTGGTCCGCGGGTGTGGTGGCGCCGAGCCTGGCCGGCGGGCAGCTCCCGACCGTCCTCACGGGCAACAGCCTGCCCGGGTGGGCGGTCACCACCGTGGTGTTGACGGCCGTACTGCTCGTCCGGGCCCGACGACGGCCGCGGGAACTCACCAGGACCTTCCGATGACGACACCGAGCCGGGACCCGAATGGAGACCTCATGATGCGTACGGTCAGCGTGGCGGAGACCAGGCCGTCGACCCACCCGTGGGCGGTGCACGCCGAGAAGTTGCAGGTCCGGGCCGGCCGACACCTGGCGGTCAACGAGCTGGACCTGACGTTGGGCACCGGTGTGCACGGGCTGCTCGGCCCCAACGGCGCCGGCAAGACGACGTTGATGCGCGCCCTGGCCACTGTGGTCAAACCGTCCGCCGGGCGACTGACCCTGCTCGGCGAGGACGTCACCGCCGGCGCGGACCTGCGCCGGGTACGACGTGGCCTGGGTTACCTGCCACAGCACTTCGGTTTCTACCCGCGCTTCACGGTCCGGGAGTTCGTCGAATATCTGGCCTGGCTCAAGGAGATGCCGAAGACGGTCATCCCCGCTGCGGTGCAGCGAGCCATCGAACGGGTCGGCCTGGCCGATCGCGCCGACTCCCGGATGAAGACGCTGTCCGGCGGGATGCTGCGCCGCGCCGGCATCGCCCAGGCGATCGTCAACGAACCGGAGGTGCTGCTGCTCGACGAGCCGACGGTCGGCCTGGACCCCGAGCAGCGCCTCGACTTCCGCGAACTGTTGCGCGACATCGGTCTGGACAGCTGCGTGCTCGTCTCCACCCACCTGGTCGAGGACGTCGCCGTGGCCTGCACCGACGTGGTGCTGGTCAGCGAGGGTCGGCTGGTGTGGCAGGGCAGTGCCGGCGAACTGGCCCAGCAGGGCGGCACTGACGACGCCGGTGACAGCGCCACCGAACGCGGCTACTCGTCGCTGCTGCGCGCCCACCGGGGCCGGGTGTCGGCATGACCGGGCGCATCCTTCGCATCGAGCTGCGCCGTTCGGCGGCGCTGAGCATCGGCCTGCTGTCGTTGGTGACCGGCACGGTGCTGCTGCTCACGTCCACCCAGTTCTTCGTCGGGCGGTGGATGCAACTGGCGATCTTCTCGCGGTCGATGCTCATGGTGTCGCTGCCCTTCGCGCTGGCCGGCGGAGCGTGGCTGGGCCAGCGTGACGCGCGTTACCGGGTCAACGAGTTGTTCGCCAGCACCGTCCGGCCGCGCTGGCAGCGCGTCGTCCCGACCGCCAGCGCGCTGGCCGTCGCGGTGGCGACCGCGTACGTCCTGGTGTTCCTCATCGCGGCCGGATGGGTGGTGCCGACGGCGGGATTCTTCCCGGCCAGCGCGCTCGTCGTCGCCGCGGTGGGCGTCCCGGCGCTGGTCGCCGCTGGTTGGCTCGGCATGGCCGCCGGCCGCGCCGTGCCCCGGGTGGTCACCGCGCCCATCCTCGCCGTGGTCGGCTTCGTCCTGGTGGGGTTGGTCCCGGACCTCGTCACGATGGCCCACACCGACGCGAGTTTCACCAGGGTCCGGCCGGAGCCGTCCACGCTGCTGCTCGTACCGACCTTCAACGGCCTGGACGACTTCCAGACGATCGCGACCCGGGTCAGCGTGCTCCAGACGCTGTGGCTGGTGTCCCTAGCCGCGACCGGCCTGCTGCTGCTCGGCGCGGTCCGCCGCCGCGCCATCGCGTTCGCCGTGCTTCCGGCGGTGCTCGGCGGCGCGGTCGCCGTACCGCTCCTGCCCGTCGGCGGAACCCGCGGAGCGGCGGTCGTCGACCCGGTCGCCATCGAGCTGGTCTGTGACGACGACGGCCCGCAGGTCTGCGTGGCACGGGCGCACGCCGCGTTGCTGCCCGACGTCGTCGGCCCCGCCCGCCAGGCACTCGGAATGATGGCGGCGAAGCTGCCCAACGCACCCGTCCGGGCGGTGCAGTCCCGACAGATCGCCTACTGGGGGCGACTGGGCGTGAGCACGACACCGACCCGGCACGCCGACGACACGATCGTCTTCGACACTCCCGCGATCGACCCCGCCGGCCGCGCCGACCTGTCCGACGGCTACTTCCTGCCGTCACTGCTTGAGGCCGCCTGGCGGCAGGACTGCGGCGACCAGCCGGAGACCGACGAATCCCTGGCCCGGACGATCGCCACGGCCTGGCTGAGCGGTCAGCCGCCAACCCCGCAGCGATGGTGGGAACCGGCGGACATCGAGCGGGTGCGTAGCGCCTACCAGGCGCTGGTGAGCTTGCCGCAGGCCGAGCAGCGAGATCGGATGGCGGCGGCACGCGCGGCGGCGATGGACTGTCGCAGCGACGGCCTCCTGGCGATCCTGGCGGAGAAGAAGCCATGAGATGGTTCCGGCTCCACCTACGGTCGCGCCGCGTCCCTCTCGCGCTCGGCAGCGCGGCGGCGCTGATCACGGTGGCCTGGGTGTTGTCGCTGGTCTACACGGACTCGACCACCATCAACGCCCGGACCGCGAGCCTCACCATCATGCTGGCGGTGGTCGCGTTCGGCGCCACCCTCAGCGGCGCGGACGACGCCCTCGACCACACCGCGTCGGTCAACTGGCCGCTGCGACGTGCCGTTCACCTGCTCCTCGCCGGTGCCGCGATCACCGCCCTGCTGTCGTTCAGCACGCTCACCGACGCGCGTTACGAGCCGCTCGCCCTCGTGCTGCGCAACACCGCCGGCCTGCTCGGGCTGACCGCCCTCGGCACCGCCCTGGTCGGTGCCGCACTGTCGTGGATCGCCCCGCTGATCTGGACCCTCATCGCGGTCCTGCCCGTCATGGGCCCCAGCAGGGACGTGCGGACGCAGGTCGCCAGTTGGCTCATCCAGCCCGCCGGCACCACCGCCGCCACCGTCTGCGCCACAGTGCTGGCGGTGACGGGCCTGCTGGCGTACGCGCTGCGGGGCGGCCCGCTGCGACCCGTCACCGGGACAGCCCCCGACCGGTGAACAAGCCCGTCGGTGGTCCGGCACGCCGGACCACCGGTGGCGGTTGCCCGGTGACCTGAACGGCGGTACGTCGCGTCCGTCGGCTGCCCGTAGCATCAGGGGATGGATGCCTCGCACGTTGCTGACGACGGGCGCCACAGGTCCGAGGACGACCAGCGCGACGTCCCTCTGCTGGGGTTGAGTCCGCTGTCCCGGGTGCGTCTGGACGAGTTGTTGCAGGAGATGCTCGTACGGGTCGGCGAGGTCGTCACCAGTCGTGAGCGGCTGCGTGCTCTGCTCGACGCGGTGGTGGCGATCGGCTCCGACCTCGATCTTCGCACCACACTGCGCCGCATCGTCGAGGCCGCGTGTGAGCTGCTCGACGCCCGCTACGGCGCGCTCGGTGTGATCGGCCCGGACCGGCTCCTGACGGAGTTCATCACGCACGGCATCGACGCCGAACTGCACGCCCGGATCGGCGACCTGCCGCACGGTCGGGGTGTGCTCGGCCTGCTGATCGCCGACCCGCGGCCGGTGCGGATGCCGGACATCACGAAGCATCCCCAGTCATACGGTTTTCCACCGAACCATCCTCCGATGCACAGTTTCCTCGGTGCTCCGATCCGCATCCGGGATCAGGTCTTCGGCAACCTCTACCTCGCGGAGAAGCGGGGAGCCGCCGAGTTCACCGAGGATGACGAAGAGATCGCCGTCGCGTTGGCGGCCGCCGCCGGCGTCGCGATCGAGAACGCCCGGCTGTACGCCGTCGCCAACCGTCGTGAGCGTTGGCTGGCCGCCACCGCCGAAATCACCAGTGTGCTGCTGGGCGAGGTCCGCCGCACCGACGCGCTGGGCCTCGTCGCCCGCCACGCCCGCGAGGTCGCGGACGCCGAACTGGTGCTGGTCCTGCTCTACGACGAGGAGGCCGGCCAGTTCACCATCGAGGTCGTCGACTCGATCGACGGCGCGGCTCCCCCGCTGGTCGGCACGGTGCTGCCGGCCGCCGAGACCACCTTCGCCGCCTCGGTGACCGACCGCCGGCACACTGTCGTCGAGAGTCTGGCCAAGGCGGCACCCTGGCTCGCACCGGTCACCGACGGTCCGGCCGTCGTGTCCCCACTGTCGGCGGGCGAGACCCTGCACGGCGTCCTGGTCGTGGCGTACCCGGCCGGTCAGGTGCGGCAGAGCGACGACGACGTGCCACTGCTGGCCAGCTTTGCCGCGCAGGCGGCGCTCGCCATGGAACGCGCCCGCGCGCAGGAGGAACGGGAACTCCTCGTCGTCCTGGAGGACCGTGAGCGGATCGCCCGTGACCTGCACGACGTGGTGATCCAGCGGCTGTTCGCCACCGGGCTGCAGTTGCAGAGCAGCGCGCCGCTGATCGCCCGGCCCGAGGTCAGCCAGCGGATCAACGCCGCAGTCGACGAGCTCGACTCCACGATCCGGGACATCCGGCGAGCCATCTTCGAACTACGGACCCCGATGAGCGCGGCCCTGCGGACCGAGATCCGCGACGCCGTGGACGCCGCCGCCAGGTCACTGAGGTTCCGCCCGGCACTCGAGATCTCCGGACCGATCGACAGTGCCGTGCCGGACGCCGTACGCCCGGACCTGCTCGCGGTGCTCCGGGAAGCGTTGTCCAACACGATCCGACACGCGCACGCGAGCCAGGTCAAGGTGCTGGTCGAGGTCAGCGGACCACGGCTCACCCTCACCGTCGACGACGACGGGGTCGGCACGAGCCCCGACGCCGCCCGCGGCGGCCTGGTCAACCTGCGCGAGCGTGCCGCCGGCCTGGGTGGTGAATTCGCTGTGGAACCAGCGGAACCCCGCGGGACGCGCCTGTGTTGGAGCGTCCCGCTCGGCGACTGACGGTCAGGGGTGCGGGCGGAGGAGCCGGGTGGCCAACACCGCAGCCTGCGTACGCCGTTCCAGCCCCAGCTTCGCCAGCAGGCTCGACACGTAGTTCTTGACGGTCTTCTCAGCGAGGAACATCTTTCCGGCGATTTCCCGGTTGGTCAGCCCCTCGGCGACGTACCCCAGGATCCGGCGCTCCTGCTCGGTCAACATCTCCAGCTCGCGCGGCTGCTCGACGCCGTTGCGGATGCGCTCCAGCACCCGCTGGGTCACCGCCGGGTCGAGCAGCGACTGGCCGGCCGCCACCCGGCGGACCCCGTCGACGAGGTCGGTGCCGCGGATCTGCTTGAGCACATATCCGTCAGCTCCCGCCATGATCGCCGCGAACAGCGCCTCGTCGTCTTCGTACGAGGTGAGGATCAGACCCCGGATCGACGAGTCGACGGTGCGTACGTCCCGGCACACGTCGATGCCACTGCCGTCGGGCAAGCGTGCGTCGAGGATCGCCACGTCCGGCCGCAGTGCCGGGATGCGCGCCGTGGCCTCCCGTGCCGACCCTGACTCACCCACCACTTCGATGTCGCCGGCGGCGTGCAGCAGGTCGGTCAGACCACGGCGGACGACCTCGTGGTCGTCGAGGAGGAACACACGGATCATCTCCCCTTTCTACAGGTGCGGCTCCGGTGGACACAGGGCCGAAGGTCCCGTCACCCGCGGGTGGACAGGGACCGGGGGCCCGCACCCTTGGGACGTCCGGCCCTGCCGGTGCGGCCCGGCTGACGCGATGGTGAGGGCTGGGTCCACACCAGGACCTGGCCGGGCTGACCTGCATCTCTGCGCCGTGAAGGATGTGCCGCGATGATCAGCACCACGTTCACACCTGCCGGGCTTCGCGCTGCGGTGGCCGCAGCGATTCGGGCGCCGTCACTGCACAACAGTCAGCCGTGGCGTTTCCGACTCTCCGACGGTGGCATCGAGGTGCGGATCGATCCGGACCGGCTGCCGCAGGTCGGTGACCCCAACCGCTGGGCGGCACGGCTCAGTTGCGGCGCCGCCGTGTTCAACCTTCGCCTGGCCCTCGCCGTCGCTGGCACTCCGGCGGAGGTACGGCTCCGTCCGCATCCACATGATCTGGATACCGTGGCCCTGCTGGTCCCCGCCCGACCACGGCCCGCGACTCCGGCCGAGCAGGACCTGTATTCCGCGATCCCCCGACGGCACAGCAACCGCAGGCCGTTCTGGCCGAACCCGGTAGCGGCGGACGCACGGTGGCGTCTGATCGAGGCCGCCCGGGCCGAGGGCGCATGGCTGGAGATGGTCATTGGAGCGGGCGCGGTCCAGACGGTCGCAGAGATCGCCCGCAGCGCCAACCGGGTGCTGGAACGCGACTGTGCCTACCGGGCGGAGCTGACGCGGTGGATCCGCACCTCGCCCGCCGGTGACGGCATCCCGGTCGAGGCGGGCGGGCCGGTCCCCGAACCGCAGGACCTGCTACCCCAACGGGCCTTCGGGGTACGCACCCGCGCGCCCGGCCGGGACTTCGAACCTGAACCACTCGTCGCTGTGCTCGGTGTCCAGGGCGACAGCGCCACCGACCAGATCACCGCCGGCCAGGCGCTGCAACGCGTGCTCCTCACCGCCACCGACAGCCGCCTCGCCGTCTCCATGCTGTCCCAGCCCATCGAGGTACCCCGAGCCCGCGAGCAGCTGCGACTGGCCCTCGGCAGGTACGGCACGCCTCAGATGGTCATGCGGATCGGGTACGGGCAACCGGGTGGGCTTTCCGCCCCTCGCCGCGACGTCGACGAGACGATCGACCTCGCCTGACCGCAGGACCCCGATCTCGTGGGAGCAGGACAGAGGTCCCACCGGACAGGGATTTGGTCCCGTCGCATCGATGCCCTGTGGTCCTACTGGCACCGCGCCGGTTGCCGTGAACTGTAGTTGAGCGCCGGTCGACCAGGCTGGCGGCAAAGATGGAGGATGCCATGAACGCCATCGTCCCCCCGCGTCTCGACAGGACTCCCCGCAGCGCGTCGGGGACCGAGTCGGCGGCAGGCACCACCGGCACGCCGGCCACCGGTGGCGGCGCCACCGCCCGGACAGTGGCCAGGTACGCCTGGTTCGCCGCCCGGATCGGGATGGGCTTCACCTTCCTGTGGGCATTCGTCGACAAGCTGTTCGGCCTGGGCTACGCGACCCCGGACGGTAAGGGCTGGGTCGACGGCGGCCACCCCACGAAGGGCTTCCTCGCTGGAGCGGAAGGGCCTTTCGCCGGCTTCTACCACAACCTCGCCGGCACCACGTTCGCCGACATCGCCTTCATGGTCGGCCTGGCCGCCATCGGCGTCGCCCTGCTGCTGGGCATCGGGATGCGAATCGCCGCCGGAGCCGGCGCGCTGATGCTCATCATGATGTACACCGTCGTGCTGCCTCCCAAGACCAACCCGATCATCGACGACCACCTCATCCTGGCCGTCCTGCTCATCGGGATCGCCGCCGCCGGAGCCGGCGCCACCTTCGGCCTCGGCCGCTGGTGGGCCAGCACTCCCCTGGTCCGGAGACTGCCCTGGCTCACGTAGTCGCCACCGACGAAGGCCGGCACCGCCAAGGCGGTGCCGGCCTTCGTCATGTCACGTCAGTCTGGGCGGAGCCAGGCGGGAGAAGAACCTAGACGAGACCGTTGAGCAGCTGCCGAGCCATGACGATGCGCTGCACCTGGTTGGTGCCCTCGTAGATCTGCGTGATCTTGGCGTCGCGCATCATCCGCTCGACCGGGTAGTCCCGCGTGTAGCCGTAGCCGCCCAGCAGTTGCACCGCGTCGGTGGTGATCTCCATGGCGGCGTCCGAGGCGAAGCACTTGGCTGCCGCGCCAAAGTAGGTCAGATCCGCGTCGCCGCGCTCCGACTTGCCGGCCGCCGCGTACGTGAGCTGCCGGGCAGCCTCCAGCTTCATGCCCATGTCGGCGAGCATGAACTGGATGCCCTGGAACTCGGCGACGGCCTTGCCGAACTGCCGGCGCTCAGCCACGTACCCCTTGGCGTAGTCGAGCGCCCCCTGCGCGATCCCGACGGCCTGCGCGGCGATGGTGACCCGGGTGTGGTCCAGGGTCTTCATCGCGGTCGCGAAGCCGGTGCCCTCCGCGCCGATCATCCGGTCGGCGGGGATCCGCACGTTGTCGAGGTAGACCTCGCGGGTCGGCGAGCCCTTGATGCCGAGCTTCTTCTCCGGCGCGCCGAAGCTCACCCCGGCATCGGACTTCTCGACGACGAAGGCCGAGATGCCCCGGGACCGCGCGGACGGGTCGGTGACGGCGAAGACGGTGTAGAACTCCGACACGCCGGCGTTCGTGATCCAGCGCTTCACCCCGTTGAGCACCCAGTGATCCCCGTCACGCACCGCCCGGGTGGTCATCGACACCGCGTCGCTGCCCGCCTCCGGCTCGGAGAGGCAGTACGAGAACATGGCCTCACCCGCCGCCACCGGCGTCAGGTAGCGGCGCTTGAGCTCCTCGGAACCGGACAACAACAGCGGCATCGTGCCAAGTTTGTTCACCGCCGGGATCAGCGAGGAGGACGCGCACGCCCGGGCGACCTCCTCGATCACGATGGCGGTGGCCAGCGCGTCAGCGCCCGCGCCGCCGTACTCCTCGGGAATGTGCGGTGCGTGGAAGTCGGCCCCCCTCAGCGCGTCGTAGGACGCCTTGGGGAACTCTCCGGTCTCGTCGGCCTCGGCGGCGTGCGGCGCCACCTTCGCCGTGCAGACCTCCCGGACCGCGTCCCGGATCGCCACGTGCTCCTCGGGCAACCGGTAGACGTCGAACGACTCGCCTGCGGCCATGTCGGCCCCTCCCCTTCACCGCTATCATGCGCAGTCTGTGACGACTCCTGACCGCCGACCGCGCAGACTGAAGACTAGCGACTGCAGTTCAGGTGATGTTACCGGCGCGTAGGCATGGGCATGCGGGTGCACCCACGCCGCTGGGCGATGATGGAGGCAGACAGTGAGCCACCCCTTCGGTGCCCCGCATAGGCGCCCCGGCAGAATGCGACGCGACGACGCGCCGCCAGTGCGAGCGGAGAAACAGGCGTGACGATCCCCTATCCCACCATCCAGCCGACCCCCGCCATCGCCGCGGTGACACCGCCCTCGGGCGCTCCTCGGCCGCGGGTGACGTTCCTGGGGACTGGCTACCTCGGTGCGACGTACGCCATCTGCTACGCCGAGCTGGGCTACGACGTGCTCGGTTTCGACGTCGACGCGGACAAGATCGCGATGTTGAACGCCGGTCAGGTGCCCATCCACGAACCCGGCCTGGACGAGCTGCTGCGGCGCAACCTCGCCGCCGGACGCCTCCGGTTCAGCACCGACATCGCCGAGACCGCCGAATTCGGTGACGTGCACTTCATCTGCGTGGGCACCCCCCAGCGGGCCGACGGGATGGGCGCCGACCTGTCGTACGTCGAGGCGTCGGTCACCAGCCTCGCGCAGCACCTGACCCGCAAGGCACTGATCGTCGGCAAGTCCACCGTGCCGGTCGGCACCGCGGACTGGGTGGAGCAGCTCGTCGGCAAGCACACCCCCGGCGACCTTGACGTCGAGGTGGCGTGGAGCCCCGAGTTCCTCCAGGAGGGCTTCGCCGTCGACGACGTCCTGCGCCCCAACCGCATCGTCGTCGGCGTGAAGAGCGAGTGGGCCAACGGCATGCTCTACGCCGCGCACAAGGGCGTGTTCGACCTGGCCGCCACGGAGGACCGCGAGGTGCCCCTGGTGGTCACCGACTTCGCCACCGCCGAGCTGGTCAAGGTCGCCGCGAACGCCTTCCTGGCCACCAAGATCTCCTTCATCAACGCGATGGCCGAGGTCTGCGAGGCGTCCGGTGGCGACGTCACCCAACTGGCCCGCGCGATCGGGTACGACCCGCGGATCGGCAACCGGTTCCTCCAGGCCGGCCTCGGCTTCGGCGGCGCCTGCCTGCCCAAGGACATCCGCGCCTTCCAGGCCCGGGCCCAGGAGTTGGGCGCCGGCGAGGCGCTGCGCTTCCTGCACGAGGTCGACCTGATCAACCTCCGCCGCCGTACCCGCGTGCTCAACCTCGCCGCCGATCTGCTCGGCCGCCGCTCCGGGCCTGCCGGCCCGGACTTCTCCGGCACCCGGATCGCCGTGCTCGGTGCCACGTTCAAGCCCAACACCGACGACGTCCGGGACGCCCCGGCGCTCGCCGTCGCCGCGCTGCTGCACAAGGCCGGCGCGGAAGTGCACGTGTACGACCCGCAGGGCACCGAGAACGCCCGCCGCGCGGTCCCCGAGCTGACCTACGAGGCCGGCATCAACGAGGCGGTCGCCGGCGCCGACCTGGTCTGCGTCCTCACCGAGTGGGCCGACTTCCGCAACGCCGACCCGGTCGCCCTTGGCGAGCTGGTCAACGGCCGCATGGTGGTCGACGGCCGGAACTGTCTCGATTCGGCACTGTGGACCCAGGCCGGCTGGGAGTACCGGGGCATGGGCCGCCCCTGACCGCACGACCTCAACCGGCCGGCCACCGAGCATTCGGTGGCCGGCCGGTGTCGTTGTTTGCCCCGGACCCGCCGACAAGAGTCGAAATCCGCGCCAGCTTTGGGCATGCTGCGACAGTGGAAGTCCACAGTGCGGGTGGAGGGGTGTCGTGGCGACCTTTCAATGCTCCTCGTGCGGCCGGGAGATCAAGCCGGCCGTGCGATGCCCGCACTGTGGGGCTGATCAGCCGCAGTGGGTCGAGCACCTGGCGGACATCGAGCGTTCGATCGCGGAGATGAAGGCCCGCGACGCCGCCATCGCCCGCGAGCAACGGCAGATCGCTGCCAAGATGCAGGCTGCGCTCTTCCAGCGCGACATCCTCGCCCACGCCGGCGAGGAGCGACTCAAGCAGGCCACCCGGCCACGTCGGGTGCTGCGCCGCCGTGCCGGCCGGCGGCCACCGACCGCCACCAACGGAGCGCCACCCCGGGTGCCCCGGCAGAACACCCCGCCCACCCCGGAGGACCCGCCGCCGCCCCCGCCCCGGGCGAGGTGGCTGGACGCGGACGACCCGGAGCACCCGCCGGAGGCGTCGTCGCGCGAGGTGCAGAACATCCCCCTCGGGCTGGGCGCGCTGCTGCTCGGGGTGGCCGCGGTGGTCTTCGCCGCGGTGGCGACCAGCTCGATGGACGCGGTGGCGCGGCTCGGCATCCTGCTCCTGGCCACCGTGCTGATGCTGCTCGCCCCGCCCGCACTGGCCCGGCGCGGGCTCACCTCGACCGCCGAGACCATCGCCGCCGTCGGCCTGCTGCTGGTGCCGCTCGCCGGCAACGCCCTCTGGGCGGTGGACCGGATCGGCACCGGCGGCGGCTCCGCCACGGTCTTCAGCGGGGTGATCTTCGCGGTCACGGCAGCCGTCGCATTCGGCTACGCCCGTTTGACGGGCCTGCGGGCACCCCGTTTCGCCACCGTCCTCGCCGCGCAGCCGGTGCTGCCGCTGCTGGCGTACGACCGGATCACCGGGCCGGGCGGCTGGGCGCTGGTGCTGACTCTGGTCGCCCTCGTCGACCTCTGGCTGGCCCGTTCCGGCGTGGCCCTGGAACGCCCCGTCCGGCAGGACCTGCCGGTGCCGGGCACCCCGTCGGCGCCCCGCCAGCGGAGCGCTGAGAGCCGACCGGAGGGCGACCCGGAGGAAGCCGGCGAGCTGATCGACGCCAGCGCGGGTTCCGCCGACACCCTGCCGCTGCGCCCGGTGCCCGGGCTACGCGAGCTGACCTGGTTGCTGCACGCGGTGGCGGTCGCCGTCGCCCTGGCGTACGCGGTCACCGCCCTGCTGCGGGCACAGACCGTGCCGACCGCGACCGGCGCCGGGATGGTGCTGCTGCTGGCCGCCGCGGTCGGGCTGGCCGGCGCGCTGGTGCTGCGTCGACCACCGCTGCCCGACGTCGCGGCCGGCATCGTCACCCTGGCCGTGATCGGCGCACTCAGCCGAATCGCCTCGGTGGCGCTGCCCGACCGGGCGTTGCTGCTGATCGCGGTGGTCATCACGGTGACCGGGCTGGCAGTGCGCGCCGTCCCCGAGACCGCCCGGCGTGGCCCACAGATCGCCTCGGCGGTGGCGCTGACCGTCAGCGGTGTGGTGGTCGCCGGAGGCGCGCTACGCGCCGGGGTGGCGCCGGTCCGGGCGTCGCTGCCCGCCTGGGGTGCCGACCTCAGCCGGTACCCGGCCGAGCTGGCCGCCGCGGTCGGGCCGAACACGTGGCAGCTCGCGGGCGCCGCATTCCTGCTCACCATCGCGGCGGTGCTGGCGCTGCCCCCGGAGATCCGCCGCGAGTTCGCGGTCGCCGGCGCGGCGCTGACCGCACTCGCCGTTCCCGCCTCGTTCGGTCTCGGCTGGGCGGCGGCACCCTGGCCGATGGTGGCCACCTCGATCGGCATCGGCGTCATCGGGCTCTCCGCCCGCACCGACCGAGCCGCGGTGGCACACGCCGTCGGTGCGGCCGTGGTGGGCCTGTTCGGCGCCGGCGCCAGCCTCGCCAGCCCCACCCTCACCGCCGCGGTCCTGCTCACCCTGTTCGCGGCCGGCACGCTGGTCGCCCTGGCACCCCGGGTCCGGATCGCCTCGGCCGCCTCCGACACCGTCACCGCCTGGGCGGCCGGAGGCGCCGCGTTCGCGCTACCCGGGGCGGTGGCCGCGTTCGTGGCCGCCACCATGCCGACCGACCCGACCCCCACCCCGGCCAGTCTCCGGGAGGTGACCGTCCCGGTCCTGGCCGCCAGCTTCCTGGCGGTCTGCGTGACCCTCGGCTACGCCGCCGTCGTGCAGGTCTCCCAGCGCCGCATCCCCGCGCCGCTGTCGGTCGGCACCGGGCTGGGCGCCCTGGTGGTCACCGCCGCCGCGTTCGGCGCACCCGGTGCGACCGTCGCCGACGCCTGGGTCGGCGCGCTGCTGCTGGTCGCGGCGGTGTTGCTCTTCCTGGCCCCGTCGATCGACGCCGGCCGACGCGCCGACCTCACCCTGGACGGCTCGGACCTGGCCGCCGCCGCGGTCACCACCGCCCTGATCGCCACCCTGGTGCGGATCGGTGCGGTGCTCGCCCCGGGCGGGCAGTTGGCGGTGGCCGCCGCACTGGTCCTGGTGGTCGCCGTGGCAGCACGCACCATGCCGGAGGAGTGGCGACGCGGGCCGATCCTCGGCCTCGCCGTCGGCGGTGCCCTCATCGGCGTACTCGCCGGCTGGTCCGCGGTGCGCGGTGGCGTCGGTGTGCTCGCCACACCCGGTCCGATCTGGAAGGGCGACCTGATCGGTTGGCCCGCCGCGCCGGTCGGCGGCTCCACCTGGCAGGCGCCGGTCGCGCTGGCGCTGTTGGCCGTCGCCGCAGGCATCCTGCTCCCGCCGCCCTGGCGGTGGGACGTGTCCGGCGTGGCGGCGGTGCTCGCCACGATCGGCGCGCCGGCCGCGTTCGACCTGGCCTGGTGGTCGCCGGTCCTGATCGGCGGGATGGTCGCCACCGTGTACGGCATCGCTGCGGTCGCCACCGAGGAGGCCCGCGCGGGCCTGTCCCGGGCCACCGTGGCAGGGGTGGTCGCGTTGCACGCCGCCGGAGCCGGCCTGGTCCGACCCTGGACCACGGCGCTGGCCCTGGGCAGCATCGCGCTGATCGGCGTGGTGGTGGCCGCGCTGGCCCGTGTGCTGGCCGGCCCGCAGGTGACCGACATCGAGACCGAGGGGATGCCACCGCACCTGGCGCAGATCGGCGGTGCGGCGATCGGCGCCGCGTTGCTGGCCCTTCCCGGCTCGGTGGCGGCGCTGGCCGCCGAATTCGACCACTCGGCGGAGGTGGTGCTGACCGCCGCGCTGGCCGCGTCCAGCCTCGGCCTGGCCGCCGTGGCCGCGGTCCGCCGGGAGGTGCCGCAATATCTGCCCTGGGTCAGCGCGGCGGTGGTCGGTGGTGCCAGCATCAGCGCCCTCGCCGCCATCCCCACCGGCCTCGCCGCGGGCGTCTACGCGGCCGCCGCCGCCCTGCTCGGCGTGCTGGCCGAGCTGATCCGCGCGGCCACCGTGCCGCCCACCGGCGCCGCCCAGCCGGTCCGGCGTTGGGCGGTACGGCTCGACGGGGCACTCCGTCGACTGCCGGACGACCCGGAGCGACGGCGGTGGCGGTTCAACCCAGCGGCCGGCGCATTGGCCGCGGCGGCCCTTCCGACCGCCCTGGCGCTCGCCTCGATCACGCCCGCGCTGGTCACCGCCCTGGTCGAGCCGCACCGCACACTGACCCGGATCTGGCAGGGCCCTCCGCCGGAGCTGCTCACCCCACCGCCGGACGTGGTCAACCCGACCCACGTGCTGACGGCCCTGCTGCTCACCGCGACCGCCGCGCTGGCCGCCACCGGGTTCAGCGGTGGGCGACGTTCCCGGGCCGTCCCGGTGGTGCTGCCCGGAGCAGCCGTCACCCTGCTGATCGCGCCCACCGCGCTGGGCCGGGGCTGGCCGGCCAGCAGCGTCGCCGCGCTCTCCGTCTTCACCATCGCGATGCTCGGTCTCGCGCTGACCCCACCGCCGCCGCTGGCCGAGCGGGCCCGCTCGCTGCGGCTGGCCCGGGTGCTGGTGTTCGCCATCGGTCTTGCCGGTGGCAGCGCCGGGCTCGCCGGCAGCCTGGCCGACCGGCAGTTGACCCTGTTCACCCTCGGCAGCGCCGTCGGGGTGGGCGCGGTCGGTGCGTTCTTCGGCATCACCCAGCGGGCGCGCATCCTCGGCTGGCTCTTCGCCTCACTCATGGCGCAGCTCTTCGTGCTCACCGCCGGCCTGGTCGCCGGGCTGGCAGCGGTCTGGTCCGCGTTCGGGGTGCTCGCCGTCGGAGCGGTCCTGCAGGTGCTCGCCGCGACCCTGCCCCGGCTGCGCCGCCCCGAGGCGCAGCGCGAGGCCTCCACAGTCGAATGGAGCGGCTACGCTGCCGCGCTGATCGCCCTGGCCCTCGCCTTCGACTCGCCCCGGCACATCGCCGCCCTGCTGGCGGCCTGGGGTGCGGTCCTCGGGGTGGCGGCGACCCGACCCGGTCGTCGGCCGGTGGAACGCCGCATCCTGTTCTGGGCCGTGGTGGTCTGCGAGATCACCGCGTGGTGGATCCTGATGCGGGTCGCCGACGTGGCGCTGCCCGAGGCGTACACGCTGCCGTTCGCCGCCCTGGCCCTGCTCGTCGGGGTGTTGGAGCTGCGCCACCGAGCGGACCTGAGCAGCTGGGTGGCGTACGGGCCGGCGCTGGTCGCCGCCTTCGTACCGACGCTGGCCATCGTGCTGGCCACCGAGTCCAGCACGCTGCGGCAGATGCTGTTGTTGCTCGGCGCGGTCGCGGTGCTGATCTTCGGCTCGTCCACCCAACAGCAGGCACCGGTGATCGTCGGCGCGTCGGTGACCGCGATCACCGCGATCCACGCCCTGTTCAGCCTCGGCCCGTGGCTCGCGCTCATCCCGGTCGGCATCCTGCTGCTCGTGCTCGGCGCGAGCAACGAGCGCCGCCGCCGCGCCCAGGAACGCCTCCAGACCGCGCTACGCGGCATGAGGTGAATCGGAGGGGCCCTGCGGCGTGGGTGAGTGGGCGCGGTGAGTGGGCCGGGTTCGCGGCTGGGGTCGATCATGGAGTTGTGGTGGGTGACAAAAGCCCCCAAGGTGCCTTCTTATCGGCACCACAACTGCATGATCGACGAGGCTGGGGTCTGACGCGAGCTACGGGAGGGTTGCCTGGAGGGCGGCTTCCTTGCTCGCCACCAGCTTCTCCAGGTCCTCCTGGTAGGTCGTCATCCTGGCGCGCAGGCCGTCGTCGCTCGCGCCGAGGATCCGCACGGCGAGCAGGCCGGCGTTGCGGGCGTTGCCGATCGACACGGTGGCCACCGGGATCCCGGCCGGCATCTGCACGATGGACAGCAGCGAGTCCATGCCGTCCAGGTGCTTCAGCGGCACCGGCACGCCGATCACCGGCAGTGGCGTCACCGAGGCGACCATGCCCGGCAGCGCGGCGGCACCTCCAGCCCCGGCGATGATCACCTTCAGGCCCCGGTCTGCGGCGTCCCGCCCGTACTCGATCATCGCGACCGGAGTCCGGTGCGCCGAGATCACCCGCACCTCGTACGCCACGCCGAAGTCGTCCAGCACCTCGGCGGCGGCCCGCATGGTCGGCCAGTCCGAGTCGCTGCCCATGATCAACCCAACCGTGGCCACTGGGGTCTCCTTCTCGACCGAGGTGCTCACTCGTGCCCCTCACGCAGCCAGCGCGCGGCCCGCGCCGCGCGTGCCCGTACGTCATCCAGGTCGTCGCCGAGCACCGTGACGTGCCCGACCTTCCGGCCGGCTCGCACCTGCTTGCCGTACAGGTGCACCTTGGCGCCCGGCTCGGCGGCGAAGAGGTGGTGCAGCCGCTCGTCGATCGACATTCCGCCCGGCTCTCCGCCGAGCACGTTCGCCATCACCACCACCGGCGCGGTCAGCGAGGTGTCGCCCATCGGGTAGTCCAGCACCGCCCGCAGGTGCTGCTCGAACTGCGAGGTGCGGGAGCCCTCGATGGTCCAGTGCCCGGAGTTGTGCGGCCGCATGGCCAGCTCGTTGACCACGATCGCGGGCCGACCGGCCTCGTCGCGCACCTCGAACAGCTCCACGGCCAGCAGGCCGATCACGCCGAGCGCGGTGGCCAGGTCGATGGCGAGCTGCTGGGCGGAGACCGCCAGCTCCTCGTCCAGGCCGGGCGCCGGGGCCAGCACCTCCACGTTGATGCCGTCCCGCTGCACCGTCTCGACCACCGGGTACGCGGCCACCTGACCGAACGGCGACCGGGCGACCTGCACGGCCAGCTCCCGACGCAGCAGCACCCGCTCCTCGACGATCAGCCGGGTGCCGCCGGCGAGCAGCGTTGCTGCCAGCTCGCCGGCCTGGGTCGCGTCGTCGACCATCCACACGCCTCGGCCGTCGTAGCCACCGCGCGCCGCCTTGAGCACCACCGGCCAGCCGACCTGCTCACCGAAGTCGACCAGGTCGGCGGGCTCGCCGACCGGCCGCCACAGGGGGTTGGGGGCGCCCAGCTCGGTCAGGCGTTCCCGCATGACCTGCTTGTCCTGGGCGTGCAGCAGCGCGTCCGCCGGCGGGTAGAGGGTCACCCCTTCCGCCGCCAGCGTGCGGATGTGCTCCGAGGGCACGTGCTCGTGGTCGAAGGTGACGACGTCGCAGCCCTTGGCGAAGGTGCGCAGGGCGGCCAGGTCGGTGTGGTCGCCGTACTGGACGTCGGCGGCGACCAGCGCCGCGCCGTCGTCGGGGGCGGTCGCGAGCACACGCAGTGACTGGCCGAGGGCGATCGCGGCCTGGTGGGTCATCCGGGCCAACTGGCCGCCACCCACCATGCCGACAACAGGCAGACCGGTACGGGAATCCATAGCGCGGCCAGCCTATCCGGGCCATCGGCACGCCCACCCGGAGGGCCGGCACCCGCGCCGCCGGCCCGGTCGGAGACGGGCGGTGCCGGGAGCGCGGGCACTACAGGGCGTGGCGGTGCGCTCAGCTGAGCTCGGCGACCAGCTCCTCGACCGAGGTCACCGGCCGCTGGCAGACGAACCCCCGGCAGACGTACGCGGCGGACTGCCCGTCGACCAGCGGACGGTCGGCGAGCAGGGGCACACCGGGCTGGTCCGGTTGCCCGGCGACGACCACGGCCCCGGGCGGGGCGTGCCGTCGAGCCGCGGCCACCAGGGGATCGCCAGCCGGGTCGTCGGTCACCACGGCGATCTCGTACGGCCCGGAGAGCAACGCCTCACCGACCATGGCGGCGTAGCCGGTGAATCGGGGGTGCTTACCGACGATCGGCGCGACAGTGGTGAGCGCCGCCTCGGCGGCCTCCCGGTAGCGCGTCTCCCCGGTCAGCGCCGAGTACGCGACCAGCCCGGCGATCAACGCCGACCGGCCGGACGGGGTGGCGTTGTCGGTCGGGTCAGCGGGCCGGGCCACCAGCCGTTCCGCGTCGTCGGCGGTGTCGTAGAAGGCACCACCGGGCGCGGCGAAGTGCGCCAACGCGGTGTCCAGCAGCTCGCCGGCCAGCGTGAGCCAACGGCCCTCGCCGGTGAGCTGGTGCAGCGAGCAGAAGGCCTCGGCAACGCAGCCGTAGTCCTCCAGGACGCCGGCCGGCTCGCCGACCCTGCCGTCCCGGGAGACCCGGCGCAGCCGGCCGTCCACCAGGTGCACGGTGGCCAGGTGCTCGGCGGCGTCGCGCATCGCGCCGTCGGCGACGATCGTCACGCCGTCCATCAGGTTGGCGTCCTCGTCCTGCGGAGACGCGTACAACGCGGCCACCTGGAGGAACTCGACGATGGCGGTGATCGCCAGGCCGTTCCAGGCGGCCACCACCTTGTCGTCGCTGGCCGGCTGCGGCCGGGTGTCCCGGGCACTGAGCAGCCGCCCGACGACCTCTTGCCAGCGGGCCCGCACCTCGGGTGCGGCGTCGTCGACGTCGCGGGCCAGCCGCAGCACGCTCATGCCCTCTTCGAAGGTCCCCTCGTCGGTGACGGCGAAGAGGTCTGTGGCCCAGCGGCCGTCCTCCTCACCCAGCGCCTCGACGAGCTGCGCGGGTGTCCAGGCGTAGGTGAGCCCCTCGACGCCCTCGGTGTCGGCGTCCAGCGCGGACGCGAAGCCCTCGCCCGGCCGGTGCAGCTCGTCGGCGAGGAAGCGGGCGGTGTCCCGCGCCACCCGCCGGGCCAGCGGGTCACCGGTGAGCCGCCACAGCTGGGTGTAGAGCCGCAGCAGCAACGCGTTGTCGTAGAGCATCTTCTCGAAGTGCGGAACCGTCCAGTGCGCGTCGACCGAGTATCGGGCGAAGCCGCTGGCGAGCTGGTCGTAGATGCCGCCACGGGCCATCGCCTCGGCCGTGTGCCGGGTGATCTCCAGGCTGCGCGGGTCGCCGGTGCGCTGGTGGTGGCGCAGCAGGAAGAGCAGGTTCATGTGCGGAGGGAACTTCGGGGCGCCCCCGAAGCCGCCGTTCGTGGCGTCGTACTCGCTGGCCAGCCTGCTGGCCGCGGCGTCGAGCAGCGGCGCGTCCAGCGGGGCGGTGGGGCCGCCCACGGCCTGCGCACCGCCGATCGCCTCGACCACCGCGGCGCCCTGGCGCACGACCTCCTCGCGCTGCTCCCGCCAGGCGGTGGTGACCGACTGGAGCAACTGGACGAAGTTGGGCCGCGGGAAGTAGGTGCCGCAGAAGAACGGGGTGCCGTCCGGGGTGGCGAAGACAGTCATCGGCCAGCCACCCTGGCCCGTCATCGCCTGCGTCGCGGTCATGTAGACCGCGTCCACGTCGGGGCGCTCCTCACGATCCACCTTGATCGACACGAAGTTGTCGTTCATCAGGGCGCCGACCTGCGCGTTCTCGAACGACTCGTGCGCCATGACGTGACACCAGTGGCAGGCCGCGTAGCCGACCGAGATGAGCACCGGGACGTCCCGCCGTTTCGCCTCGGCGAACGCCTCGTCCGACCAGGGCCACCAGTCGACCGGGTTGTCCGCGTGCTGGAGCAGGTACGGGCTGGTGGCGTCGACGAGTCGGTTCACGCCCACGACCATAACCAGCCCCGGCGCGGACCGCGCGGGCTCCGCCCGGATGGCCCGGCGGCCGGAGCCTCAGGACCGGGTTGCGGCGGCCCGGGCCAGCGGCCCGGGCCGGCACCCGTCAGCCCTTCTTCAGCCGGACCACCGCGGTGTCGGCGTCGGGACCGACGAGTGCGGGACGGTCAGGAGGCGCCGTCGGCGCGCAGCCGGAACACGTTCGACTCCGCCGAGTCGCGCAGCGTACCGAGCACCGCGCCGATCTTGTCGGCCGGCATCGGCTTGAAGAAGTGGTAGCCCTGCGCGGAGGTGCATCCCAGCTCGGCCAGGGCCATCCGCTGCTCGGCGGTCTCGACCCCTTCGGCGACCACCCGCAGGCCCAACTCGTGGGCGAGCCCCACTGTCGTCCGTACGATCGCCGCCGCCTCCGGCGAGTCCGTCATCCGGATCACGAACGAGCGGTCCACCTTCAACTCGTCCACGGCGATCCGGGTGAGGAAGGTCAGCGACGAGAAGCCGGTGCCGAAGTCGTCGACCGCGAGCTGCACGCCCATCGACCGGAGCGTGGCCAGCACCTCGTCGATGACCTCGAGCTCACTCATCACGACCGTCTCGGTGATCTCCAGAACGAGCCGGTGCGGCGGCACCTGGTGGCGGCGCAGCGCGTCGGCGATCTCCGCCGGCAGCCGGGGGTCGAGCAGGCTGCGGGCCGACAGGTTGACCGAGATCGGGACGTCCAGCCCTTCACGCGCCCAACTGGCGGCCACGCTGAGCGCCTTGTCCAGCACGTACCGGGTGAAGGTGCCGAGCTGCTCGCTGTTTTCCACCGGCCGGATGAAGTCGGCCGGGCTCAGCCATCCGCGCCGGGGATGCTGCCAGCGGATCAGCGCCTCCACGCCGGTGGGCGCACCCGTGGCCAGGTCGACCGCCGGTTGCAACGCCAACACCAGCTGGTCGTCGACCAGGAGCGCCTCGCGAAGCTCGGCCAGCAGGGCGAGCTGGTCGGTGCTGGCCGCGTCCCGGGTGCCGTCGTACACGGCGACGTTGCCGCCGCCCTCCTTGGCCTGGTACATCGCGATGTCGGCCCGGCGCAGCAGCTCGGTCAGGTCGGCAGTGCCGGCGTCGGCCACCACCACCCCGACGGAAACCTCGATCGACATCCGTACGCCGGCCACCTCGGTCGGCGCGGCCAGCCGTTCGGCGATCTCGCGGGCCTGGCGCAGTGCATGGGCCATCGGCGCGGCCCGGTCACCGAGCACCGGCACCGCCGTGAGCAGCATGGCGAACTCGTCGCCACCGAGGCGACCGAGCAGGTCACCGGGGCGGACCAGCGCGTCGAGCCGGTTCGCGGTCAGCCGCAGCAACTGGTCGCCCGCGGCGTGACCGAGGGTGTCGTTGACTTCCTTGAACTGGTTGATGTCCAGCAGGAGCAGCGCCACCGGATGATCGTGCGCGAGCTGCCGCAGCGACTGGTCGCCCTTGCCGAGCATCGCCGCCCGGTTGGCCAGCCCGGTGAGCGGGTCGTGCACCGCCTCGTACGACGAACGGGCGGTCACCAGCCGCAGCTCGCGGTGGGTCGCGGCGTCGTGCAGCGCGGCGGCGAGCGCGTCGCCGAACGCGGCCACCGCGTCGCGTTCCCGCGCGGTGGGCGGGGCCGAGCGGGGGAACCGCACCCGCAGCCGACCGACCGGTGCGGCGCCGACCGACAGTGCCCGGCTCAGCTCGTGCTCGTCGGGCTCCGACTGGGCCGGTGGGTCCGTCTCGCGGTCGACCAGTTGACCGCCGGCGTCGCCCCGGTACCGGTGCCACCGGCCGTCGGCCCGCGCCACGTCGACGTCCACCAGCTCGGCGTTGAACAGCGTCAGCCCTCCGGTGACCGCCGCGGTGGCCACGCCGCGCTCGTCGAGCTGGTTGAGGGCTGCGGTGGCCTCGGCGAACGCTCTCCAGGTGCGGCGCTCCTGATCGGAGCGCAGCCGGTAACCGTAGGTCTGTTGCAGCAGCCAGAGCAGCGGCGGCAGCAACAGCAACCAGCGCGGGTCGAGTTCCAGGAGGGCGACCACGACGAGGCCGACCGCCACGTTGCCGACGAACATCAACAGCTTGCCGCGCAGCGCGGCAAGCAGCGGCGGCCCGATCGGCAGGCCGTGCCGCAGGCCGAGCGTCACCCCGCCCAGCCAGGCGGTCACCAGGAGATAGGTCACCGACCCGGCGATCAGGGCCAGCGCGAGCTTCGGGGTGGGCGGGGCGAGCAGCGGTCGCCCGAGTGCGGTGGTCACGGAGACGGCCAGTGCCGACGCGGCGGCCAGCGACGCGGCGATCCGGACGAGTTCCAGGACCGGGCGGCGGTCGTTGTGCAACGAGAGCATCGTCCAGGCCAGCCCGGTGCCGAGCAGCGTGGCGGACGGGAGCCAGCCGGCGGGAGCCAGGTAGAGGCAGACGATCAGCGCGGCCTCGCCCCAGGTGATGCTGACCATGCCCGCGGACGAACGGAACCGCAGTCGGGCGAGCTGGGCGAGAGCGAGGACGGCGACGGCGATGCCGAAGCGGGCCGGACCGCCGAGGGGGTCGTCGACCGGCAGCCTGACCGGCAGGGTCAGCCCGACTGCGGCGGCGGCCACGGCGGTCAGCGCGACGGCGGTGGTGAGCACGAGCAACCGGACCGGTGTGCCCCGCACCCCGAGCCGGTCGAACGAGTCACCGGCTGGACCGGAGGTCATCGACCTCCCCCGTCAGCCGGCCGACCGAGGTTACGGTGGGCGGCCGCTGCTGTGCTGGTCATCGGCGCCCCCTCCCGCACACGGCTCGGGGACTTTTGGTCCCCCCGGCGGAAGGCTAAGCCAAACCGGGTGGCCGCAACAGGGGGCGACCAACCGGTTCGGCGTGATTCATGCGCGGACTACCCGTTCCGCTGCTGCTGGTGCCCATTGGGAGCGGGCGTGGATGAATCACGCCCCCCGGTCCCGTCTGTCGGATCGACGACTGCCGCATCGGCCCTGGTCGGGTCGGTCGGCCCCGCCTGCTGCGGAAACCGGTCGGGCAGGCGGCGCAGCCGAGCGTTCATGTTGCGGATCAGCAGGACGGTCGCGGTGGCCAGCAGCAGGATGAGGAACAGGCCCATCGGCCCGGCCAGACCACCCGTGCGGGTGTCCCCGAAGTTGTTCTCCGCGAGCACCTGGGCAGCGGTCAGCATGGCGTTCCTCCGATGTGCGGTTGGTAACCAGGGTAGACCCGACGGAAATCAGCGTGCGTGGGCCGTCTCCCGTACGCCGGCGAAGAGATCCGACTCGGGCATTGGGCTGTCGACCATCGAGCGGGCCAGCTCGTAGTCCTCGGTCGGCCAGGCGCGCTGCTGCAGCTCCATCGGAACCTGGAACCAGAAGCCGTCCGGGTCGACCTGGGTGGCGTGGGCGCGCAGCGCGTCGTCGCGAACCGTGAAGTAGTCAGCGCACTCCACCCGCGTGGTGATCCGGGGACCCTTGTCGGGCCGGTCCTCCCACCGCTTGAGCCACTCCTCGTAGGGCGACTCCCGACCGGCGGCCAGCATGCCCTCGTGCAGGGCCATGATCTTGCCCTTGGAGAAGCCGATGTCGTAGTAGAGCTTCAACGGCTGCCAGGGCGCGCCCAGCTCCGGGTAGCGCTCCGGGTCACCGGCGGCCTCGAACGCGGCCATGCTCACCTTGTGGCACATGATGTGGTCCGGGTGCGGGTAGCCGCCCTCTTCGTCGTACGTGGTGACGACGTGCGGACGGAACTCGCGCATCAGCCGCACCAGCGGCCCGGCGGCCACCTCGACGTCCTGCAGGGCGAAACAACCCTCGGGCAGCGGCGGCAGCGGGTCACCCTCGGGCAGGCCGGAGTCGACGAAGCCGAGCCATGCCTGGTCGACGCCGAGGATCGCCCGTGCGGCGTCCATCTCGGCACGCCGGATCTCGGCGATGTTGGCCCACACGTCCGGCCGGTCGAGCTTGGGGTTGAGCACACTCCCGCGCTCGCCGCCCGTGCACGTCACGACCAGGACGTCCACCCCCTCCGCGACGTACTTCGCCATCGTCGCTGCGCCCTTGCTCGACTCGTCGTCCGGGTGCGCGTGCACGGCCATGAGACGCAGTTGCTCTGCCAACTTCGGCGCTCCTCGTCTGTGCCGGACGGTGGACCCGACCGGGCTCGACCGGCTGACCTGCCGGGATCTTTCCTCACCGCACCCCAGTCGTCGGTCAGCAGCGCGGGCATGACCTGCCATTCCTGCCGCTGGACCGGGTGGGAGGATGGGACTCTGTCATTCTTGCTGATGCCGCCGACAACAACGCCAGGAGATACCCGCCGGTGACCGAGACGCACGCCACAATTTCACGAGGTGCTCCGGTTTTCCCGGCCGGGCGCTACGGCCGCCGCCGCGCACCGGGCGGACGGCGGCGACGCACGTTGCTGGCGGCGGTGGTGCTGCTGGCACTCGTGGCCACGCTGACCGTGATCTCCGTCCGGCTCTACCGCCAGTACGGTGACCCGGTCTATGACGCCCAGGTGATCACCTACACCGACATCACGGACAATCAGGTGCTGGTCGACTTTCGGGTGACCGTGCCGTCGGGCGGATCGGCGGTCTGCCTGCTGCGTGCCCGGGACCGCGCGGGCGCCGAGGTGGCTCGCGAACAGGTCACGGTGACCGCCGAGCCCGGCAGCCGGCACGTGACGACCCGGCACCGCCTGGCCACCACCGCACGGCCGTTCATCGGCGAGGTCATGCGCTGCCGACCGGTGTCCTGACCTGCCATAACAGCCCCGGCCACGAGGGCCGGGAAGCACCTACGCGCGGTGTCGGATCCGGGCACCGGCGGTGATGGCCGACACCCTGTGTCGTACTGCACTGGTAACTTGGTAGTTCACCTGTCAGCCAGCCACGCACAACTGAGGAGAACGCCTGTGTCCACTGGCAACGAGGCGCCCGCCACCTGGCTGTCGCAGGACGCGCACGACCGCCTCCAGGCCGAGCTCGACGAGCACATCGCCAACCGCCCGGCCATCGCAGCCGAGATCAACGCTCGGCGCGAGGAGGGCGACCTGCGGGAGAACGGCGGCTACCACGCCGCCCGCGAGGAGCAGGGCAAGGCCGAAGGTCGCATCCGCTACCTCCAGGAGCTGCTGCGCACTGCGAAGGTCGGCGAGGCGCCGACGGCGGACGCGGTCTCGCCCGGCATGGTCGTGACGATCTATTTCGATGACGACGCCGACGACACCGAGACCTTCCTGCTCGGTTCGCGGGAGATCGCGGCCACCACCGACCTGACCGTCTACAGCCCCGAGTCGGCGCTCGGCAAGGCCATCCTGGGCGGTCGGCCCGGGCAGACCTGCACCTACACGGCGCCGAGCGGCGCCGACATCAAGGTGACTGTGGTCAGCTTCGAGCCGTTCTCCGGCTGATCGTCGGCGGCCCTACGAGCCGCTCCCAGCACCGCTTCCGAGGCGTGGCACCCACCGGTGTCACGCCTCGGCGGCGAAAACCACCTGGTAGCCGCTGGCCCGCAGGGCGCTGATCAGCGTGTCCGAGTGCTCCACGCCCCGGGTCTCGACCGACAGCGCCACCTCCACCTCGCCGAGGCCAAGGTGTGGGTTGGCCCGCTGGTGCTCCACGTCCACGACGTTGGCCCGGTGCTCGGCGATCTGGCTGAGCAGCGACGCGAGTTGTCCCGGCCGGTCCGAGCAGCGCACTGTCACCCGCAGGTAGCGACCCGCGGCGGCCAACCCGTGCTCGATCACCCGCAGCATCAGCAACGGGTCGATGTTGCCGCCGGACAGCACCGCGACCACCGGCGTCTCCACCTCGACCACGCCCGCCAGCAGCGCGGCGACGCCGACCGCCCCGGCCGGCTCGACGACCTGCTTACCGCGCTCCAGCAGCATCAACAGGGCCCGGGAGATGTCCTCCTCGGAGACCGTGACGATCTCGTCGACGAGTTTGCGCACGTGGTTGAAGGTGATCTCCCCGGGCCGACCGACCGCGATGCCGTCGGCGATGGTGGAGAAGATGGGCAGCCGGACCGGCTCCCCGGCCACCAGCGAGGGCGGGAACGCCGCCGCACCAGCGGCCTGGACGCCGATGATCCGGACGTCCGGTCGCAACGCCTTCGCGGCCACCGCCATGCCCGAGATCAGCCCGCCACCACCCACCCCGGTGATGATCGTCTTCACTTCCGGGCACTGTTCGAGGATCTCCAGCGCCACCGTCCCCTGACCGGCGATCACGTCGGCGTGGTCGAACGGGTGGATCAGCACCGCGCCGGTGCGCTCGGCGTACGTGTGCGCGGCGACCAGCGACTCGTCGACGGTGTTGCCGGCCAGCTCGACCTGCGCGCCGTACCCCTTGGTGGCGGCCACCTTCGGCAGCGGCGCGTTGACCGGCATGAAGACGGTGGCGTGCGTGCCGACCAGGCCGGCGGCGAGGGCCACGCCCTGCGCGTGGTTGCCAGCGCTGGCCGCGACCACGCCCCGCTCCCGCTCCTCGGCCGACAGCCGGGAGATGCGCACGTACGCGCCCCGCACCTTGTACGAGCCGGCACGCTGCACGTTCTCGCACTTGAGCCAGGTCGGCCCGCCCAGTGCCGCGCTGAGCGGACGGGAGGGCTCCAGCGGAGTGGTCCGGATGACGCCGGCGAGCAACTCCCGTGCGGCCCGCACGTCGTCGAGACTGACCAGTTCCGTCATGCCCCGATCGTGCCACCCGCCTCCGGAGTCCTTTGCGGCGCACCGACCGGGCCCGGCCCCGGGGCGAAACCAGCCGGGACCGACCCCGCCGGCCAGACCGGGGCGTTCGGCCAGACCGGGGCGTTCGGCCACGCTGGCACCGCGCGGGCGACGCGGGCCTCCTGGGCTGCGGAGATCCGCTGGATCAGCAGGTACAGCGCCACCGCGGCGATCACGCAGGCCACCGCGGGCACGGCGTTGCGCAGGAGTGAGTCGCGGTAGTAGTCGCCGTACGCCTGGTAGTCGCCGTTGGTGGATGGTGTCGCCGGCAGCTTGTCGTACGCCCGGCTGTCGAGGCGGCTGACCACCCGCTCGCCAATGCTGAAGACCAGCCAGGCACTCCACCAGACGGTCACCAGGGTCGGGGTGAAGCGCCGCCAGAGGCTGTCCCGCGCCACGTTGGCGATCACCCGGACCGGCATCACGAGGTTCGCGAAGGGCACCAGCCAACCGGCGATCGCCCACCCTGCACCGAGCGTCGGCAGCGCACCTGGGAACGCCTCGATGTTCTTCCGCACCCGCCAGGTCCAGATGATCACGAGCACGGCGGCGGTGAGGTACGCGGCCACCATGGGCAGCGACAGCACCACCTGCACGATCAACGCGGCGAGCAGCAGCTCATGCTCGTTGTCGACCCGGGCCTGCCGAGCCAGGGCCATCCCCACCAGCGGGGAGAGCGCCACCGCCAGGTACAGCACGGTGGTCGCGCCGACCGCGATGCGGGCGGCCAGACCGAGCCCGCGCATCCGGTAGGTCGGCAGCCCGGGAGTGACGGCGGGCTGGCCCAGCGGTGTGTAGCACCGCTGGCATTCGTTGTGCTCGGGGGACGTGGCGCCCCCACAGGTCTGGCAGTGCATGAGAGCCCCCGGTCCGCGCGTTGATGCGCGCACACCGTAGACGATCATGCGGTGGCCGGCGACCCCGTTCCGACGCGGGGATAGCCGGGGGCGTGGCGCGCCCACGGGGCGGCCATCTCGAACTGGCCGGCCACACCGAGCAGCAGCAGCTCCGAGCCGGGCGGACCGACCAGTTGCACGGCGACCGGCAGGCCGTCCGGGCGCCGGCCCACCGGCACCACGACCGCCGGCAGGCCGGCGATGTTCCACGGAGCGGCGTACGGGGCGTACCGGATGTTGGCTGTCATGTTCGCCCGCCAGGACCTCTCCGACCAGCGGGCCGCCTCGGGCGGCGCGGTGGCCAGCGCCGGGGTGAGCAGCAGGTCGACCGAGTGGTCGGTGAAGAAGTCGACCGACCGTTGCCGCCACGCGGCACGGTCGGCCTCCCGCACGTAGCCGCGGCGCTGCGCCCACTCACCCAGCGCGACGTGCCGCCGGGTACGCCGTTGCAGGCCACGCCGGTCCAGCCCGGAGGCCCGGACGTCGGTGGCGGCGGCGGCGAACCAGGTGGCGATGCCCTGAAGGCCGAGCGCGGTGGGGTAGACCGGGTCGGCGGGGACCGTGTCGTGCCCGGCAGCGGCGAGAAGCCGGCCGGCGGCGGCGACCGCGTCCCGGTTCGGCGCGTCGGGTGCGACACCGCGCACCGGCGAGCGCAGCGAGACGCCCACCCGCAGCCGCTGCGGCGGGACCAGCTTCTCGGGACGCCGACCGGCGAGCACCGAGAAGCCGACCGCCGCGTCGGCGACCGTGCTGGTCAGCATGCCGTGCTCGGTGAGACCGAACCAGTCGTCCGCGCCGAGCTGGCAGGGAACCACGCCGCGACCGGGCTTGAGCCCGACCAGGCCGCAACAGGCCGCGGGGATCCGGATCGAACCGAGGCCGTCGTTGCCGTGCGCGATCGGCACCAGCCCGGCCGCCACCGCGGCGGCCGCGCCACCGGAGGACCCCCCGGGAGTACGCGTGCTGTCCCACGGGTTACGGGTCACCGCGCTGTCGTCGTCGGTGAGTGCCCACAGCCCCAGCTCCGGCATGCGGGTCACGCCGAGGATGACCGCGCCGGCACCGCGCAGCCGACGCACCACCTCGTGGTCGGCCTCGGCGACGTCGCTGCGGGCGGCCGCCGACCCGTTCCAGGTGGGCAGGCCGGCGACCGGAGTGTTCTCCTTGACCGCCACCGGCACCCCGGCCAGCGGCAGGTTGGCCAGGTCCTCCTGCTCGTCGACCTTCTCCGCCTCGGTGATCGCCTCGCCGCCGCGAACGGCGCGGAACGCGGCCAGTTCGCGGTCGGCTCGGGAGATGTACTCGAGGTGGTCGGCGACGACCTGGGTGGCCGAGACGTCACCCCGGCGTACGCCCCGGGCGATCTGCTTGGCGGTCGTCCCGACCCAGGTCGCCTTGATGTCCTGCACGGCCATCCTCCCCAGCGGTCAGCCCAGCGCCTGCTCCAGATCGGCGAGCAGGTCGTCGACCGTCTCGATGCCGACAGACAGTCGCACGAGATCGCCGGGAACTTCAAGCGGCGAGCCGGCAGCACTTGCGTGTGTCATCCGACCCGGGTGCTCGATCAGGGACTCCACGCCGCCCAGCGACTCGGCGAGCACGAAGAGCTTGGTGCGGTTGCAGATCTCGACGGCGTGGTCCTCACCACCGGCGGCGCGGAACGAGATCATGCCGCCGAACCGGCGCATCTGCTTCGCGGCCACCTCGTGACCGGGGTGCGAGGGCAGCCCCGGGTAGATCACCTGGGCCACCTTGGCGTGCCCGTCGAGGTACGCGGCGAGCCGCTCGGCGTTGTCGCAGTGCCGGTCCATCCGTACCCCGAGGGTCTTGATGCCGCGCAGCGTGAGCCAGGCGTCGAACGGGCCGTTGATCGCGCCCATCGCGTTCTGGTGGTAGCGCAGCTCCTCGCCGAGTGCGGCGTCGGCGACGACGAGCGCGCCACCGACGACGTCGGAGTGCCCGCCGATGTACTTCGTGGTGGAGTGCACCACCACGTCCGCGCCGTGCGCGATCGGCTGCTGGAGGTACGGCGAGGCGAAGGTGTTGTCGACCACCAGCAGCGCGCCCGCGTCGTGCGCGACACCGGCCAGGGCGGCGATGTCGGCGATGCCGAGCAGCGGGTTGGTCGGCGTCTCCAGCCAGACGATCTTCGTGCGGCCGGGTTGCACCGCCGCCCGGATCGCGTCCGGGTCGGAGACCTTGGCCGGGGTGAACTCCAGGCCCCAGCGCTGGGCGACCCGGGCGAAGAGCCGGTACGTGCCGCCGTACGCGTCGTCCGGGATCACGACGTGGTCGCCCGGCTGGCACACGGCCCGCAGCAGGGTGTCCTCCGCCGCCAGGCCACTGGCGAAGGCGAGGCCGACCGGCCCGCCCTCCAGCGCTGCCAGGCACTCCTGGAGCGCGTCGCGGGTCGGGTTGCCCGAGCGGCTGTACTCGTAGCCGAGCCGGGGCGCGCCGACGGCGTCCTGCGCGTACGTGCTGGTCTGGTAGATCGGTGGGATCACCGCGCCGGTACGGGCCTCAGGGTCCTGGCCGGCATGGATGGCGAGCGTCTCGAAGCCGTGGTTCATGCTCGTGAGGCTAATCCCCCGTCCCGAAGACTGGAACGGAACCCGCGCTCCCAGGCGGGGGCCGGACCAACCGGCCCGGCCCCCGTGCTTCCGAGGCCCGGTCAGGTGGCCGGGACGGGCAGGACGTGCAGGGTGGCCGGGTTGGCCCCGGTCCAGTCGTAGGAGACCGCATAGACCCGGGCTCCGTTGGGCGCCCAGGCCAACGCGCCCGGGCTGAGTTCGTCGCCCAGCTCGAACTGGGCCAACGCGGTGCCGTCCGACCGGAAGAGGAACACGTCCGGCGCGTAGGTGGCGTCCGCTCCGGCGGCGATCCGGCTGCCGTCGCGGGACACCTCGACGGCATTCGGGTACGCGCCGGTCTGGTAGGTCGCCGAGGGGGTGCTGATGTCGGCGAACGGGAACGCCTGCACCTCGTACGGGGCACCGGAGGCGGTGAAGACGGTGGTGCCGGTGGGGTCGAGGGCGATGTCGCGCAGGTTGCTGCCGACCGCCATGAATTCGTTGGCCCTGGGCGCGCCCAGGGTGCCCCCGGTCCCGACCTCGTACGCGTAGACCGATGCGGGGCTCAACCCCGTCTGCCCGGCCAGCAGCACCGAACGGTTCTGGCCGGCGGAGGCCAGCAGCGGGGCGCCGTAGTAGCTCGAACCGGTGGACAGCCCGGTGGTCACCCGGGCCGGCTGGCGACCCAGGTCGATCCGGCCGATGTTGCCACCCCACTGGTCGCAGCCATAGCCGAACCACAGGTACCGGCCGGTCAACGCCAGCGACGACGGGCACTCGCCCACGCCGGTGTCGTAGCGGGCCGATTCGGTCAGCGAGCCGGTGTCGAAGGCGGCGATGGCGTTGGCGCTGGGCAGCGCCACGTAGAGGGTCTGCCGGTCGGCGCTGAGCAGCAGGTCGGTGGGGCCGGGCAGGTCGGCCAGGGTGCCGACGAGAGCGCCGGTCGAGCTGGTAACCACGACGTCGGTGGAGGAGCGGCCACCGCTGACGAAGACCCGGTCACCGGCCGACACCACGTCGGCCACCTGGGTCAGCGGCAGCGGGGTGGCGGTCGGCGTGGCAGCCGCCACGGCGGGGCCCGGGAACGCGCCGGTGAGCAGCCCGGCGGTCAGTGCCGCCAGGGCCACGGTGGCGCCTCTTCTGATCTGCAAGGTTCGTCCTTTCGGAGCACAGGTCACACCTGCACTGATCGATTGCGATAGATGAGTACCACAGTCGGTGCGGGCGTGGGGGCCCGCGCGTCGCCAGCCCGCCGCCTAGCCTGGGCGGATGAGCGGGTGCGTGTTCTGCGGGATCGTGGCGGGTGAGGTGCCGGCCTTCAAGGTCGCCGACACCCCGGACGGGGTGGCGTTCCTGGACACTCGGCCGGTGTTCAAGGGGCATGTGCTGGTGGTGCCCCGGGTTCACCTGGTGACCCTGGCCGAGTTGCCGTCCGACCTGCTGCCCGGCTACTTCGCGCTGGTCCAGCGCCTGGCGGTGGCAGTGGAGACCGGTCTGGGGGCCAGTGGGACGTTCGTGGCAATGAACAACAAGGTGTCCCAGTCCGTCCCGCACCTGCACACCCACGTGGTTCCACGGACCAAGGGCGACGGGCTGCGGGGCCTCTTCTGGCCGCGTACCCGCTACGAGGACGACGCCGACGCCCGGACGCACGCGGACCGGGTCGCCGCCGCACTCCCAGGCGGGGCCTGACTCACACCGGCGCGGGTAAGGAAGGTGGACCCACCGGTGTTACACGCTGGGAGAGGTACGAGAGGAGATCCCCACGTGTTTTTGCGCCGTATGAACGCCGAGATGGTTTCGCCCGACCAGGCCCTGCCCGGCCGTCCGATCGCCATGCCGGTCGCCGACCGCCACGAGGTGCTGGGCACCCCGCTGAAGGGCCCGTTCCCGGAGGGCCTGCAGGTCGCGGTCTTCGGCATGGGCTGTTTCTGGGGCGCCGAGCGGCTGTTCTGGACGCTGCCCGGTGTCTACACCACCTCCGCCGGCTATGCGGGTGGCGTCACCAAGAACCCGACGTACGAGGAGACGTGTTCCGGCCGGACCGGGCACGCCGAGGTCGTCCAGGTGGTGTACGACCCCAGCAAGATCACTTATGAGGACCTGCTGAAGGTCTTCTGGGAGAACCACGACCCGACCCAGGGCATGCGCCAGGGCAACGACGTGGGCACCCAGTACCGGTCGGCGATCTACACGACCACCGACGAGCAGCGAGCCATCGCGGAGTCGTCCCGGGACGCGTTCCAGCCGATCGTGACGCGCGCCGGCAAGGGTGACATCACCACCGAGATCGCTCCGCTCGGCAGCTACTACTTCGCCGAGGACTACCACCAGCAGTATCTGGCGCCGACCAAGAACCCGAACGGCTACTGCAACCACGGCCCGAACGGGCTGAGCTGCCCGGTCGGCGTGGCCCGTACCGCCGGCTGACCACCGCCACCTGCACCAGCGTGATGCCCGGCCGCCGATGAGGCGGCCGGGCATTCCCATCTGACCGTGTGATCGAAATCCGTTGCCGAGCCCGCCGGGAACTGGATAACGTGGCCGTACACGTGAAGGGAGGTGGTCCAGACTTGTATAGCAATCGGACTCGTGAGGTGGCTGTCAGCTAGCCGCTGTCCTCGACAGTGATCGGCCCGCCGCAAGGTGGGCAACAGCACCATCGTCGAGACCGTGTGGCAGCGGTGCGGCGAATCCACGACAGCCACCCGACCCCCGGGGTGCCGGCCAAGTCCAGCCGGCCCGCGCAGCAGCGCGGAGCGCCCCGGGGGTCGCTCCATATCCGGAGGATCGGCGATATATCCGGAGGACCGGCGATGTCCATGCGCGAGCTGGTGGTGCTCGGGACGGCCAGCCAGGCGCCGACCCGTCAGCGCAACCACAACGGGTACGTGTTGCGCTGGGACGACGAGGTGATCCTCTTCGACCCGGGCGAGGGCAGCCAGCGTCAGCTCCTGCACACCACTGTCACCGCCACCGACCTCACCCGGATCTGCATCACCCACTTCCACGGCGACCACTGCCTCGGCCTGCCCGGCACCATCCAGCGGCTCTCCCTGGACCGGGTGCCACACCCGGTCGCCGTGCACTTCCCGGCCAGCGGTGCCGAATACTTCGCCCGGCTCCGGCACGCGACCTCCTTCTACGAGACCGCCGAACTCCAGGTCACCCCGATCGAGACGGACGGGCAACGGATCGCGCTGAGCTGCGGCACGTTGGAGGCACGCCGACTGCGGCACCCCATCGAGACGTACGGCTACCGGCTGGTCGAGCCGGACGGCCACCGGATGCTGCCGGAGAAGCTGACCGCGTACGGCATCGCCGGGCCGGCTGTCGGCGAGCTGATCCGCGTCGGGCACCTGGACCTCGACGGACGTCGCGTCACCCGCGACGAGGTGAGCGAGCCCCGGCCGGGGCAGCGGTTCGCGTTCGTGATGGACACCGGCCTCTGCGACGGGGTGTACGCCCTCGCCGAGCACGCCGACCTGCTGGTCATCGAGTCGACGTTCCTGGAGTCGGAGGCCGCGCTCGCCGCCGAGGTCGGCCACCTGACCGCGGCGCAGGCCGCCCGGGTGGCGACCGAGTCGGGGGTACGCCGGCTCGTGCTCACCCACTTCTCCCAGCGCTACTCCGACCCGCGCAGGTTCCACGACGAGGCACGCGCGCACTTCGACGGTGACCTGATCATCGCCGAGGACCTGACCGTGGTGCAGCTCCCACCCCGCCGGGTAGCCTCGGCCGGATGACCGTCACGCTCCGCCCAGCAACCGGTGACGACCTGATGGCGGTGGGCGCCCTGCACCAACGCTCCCGGGTCGCCACGTACTCCTCGTTCCTGCCGGCCGAGGCGCTGGCCGACCCGACGCCGGAGGCGATGGGGCGCTACTGGGTCGAGCGGTGGCAATGGGAGCGGGACACCCACCGGATGTTCGTGGCCGAACGGGCCGGGACGCTGGCCGGGTTCAGCTACCTGGGCCCGGACGACGAGGACGACCCGGCCACCGGGCTGCTCAACGCGATCCATCTCGACCCGGTCGAGCAGGGCCGGGGCGTCGGCCGCGCGCTGATGGTGGACGCGCTGGACGCCATGCGGGCGCGAGGATGGCAGCGGGCGGTGCTCTGGGTGCTCCGGGACAACGCCCACGCCCGCGCCTTCTACCAGCGCGGCGGCTGGACCCCGACCGGAGCGGAGCGTGAGGAGCAGATCGGCCTTGCCCCCACACTCCAACTGCGCTACGCCCGTCCTCTCTGAGCAGTCCTCGCCGGCGCCTTTGCTCTGCTTACCAATAAGCACCAGCGGTGGCGTGACCGTGGGTGGTGCGTATGCGTATGCAGAGCAAAGGGCGCGACAGGGTGGCCCGGTGCCCCGCCCGCAGGCGGGGCACCGGGACGGCACTCAGTGGGCGCCGAGGTGGGCCAGGAGATCCTGGCGGGTCAGGACGCCCTTGGGCTTGCCGTCGACCAGGACGAGCGCGGCGTCGGACTTCTCCAGCAGGCCGACGGCCTCGCTGACCGGCTGACCGCCACCGATCATCGGCAGCGGGTCGCCCATGTGCCGCTCGATGGTGTCGTGCAGGTGGGCCTGGCCGGTGAAGAGCGCGTCGAGCAGGTCCCGCTCGGCGATCGAGCCGGCGACCTCACCGGTCACCACCGGCGGCTCGGCCTTGAGCACCGGCAGCTGCGAGACGCCGTACTCCCGCATGTAGTCGATCGCGTCACGGACCGTCTCGGTCGGGTGCACGTGCACCAACTCGGGCAGCCCGCCCGGCTTGCTGGCCAGCGCGTCGGCCACCGTCGGCTCGGCGCCGGAGTTGTCGAGGAAGCCGTACCGGGCCATCCACGAGTCATTGAAGATCTTCGAGAGGTAGCCCCGGCCGCCGTCCGGCAGCAGCACCACCACCACGTCGTCCGGGCCGGCCTTGCGGGCGACCTCCAGCGCGGCGACCACTGCCATCCCGCAGGAGCCACCGACCAGCAGCCCTTCCTCGCGGGCCAACCGCCGGGTCATCTCGAAGGACGCCTTGTCGGACACCTCGACGATCTCGTCGGCGACACCCTGGTCGTACGTCTCCGGCCAGAAGTCCTCGCCGACGCCCTCCACCAGGTACGGACGGCCGGTGCCCCCGGAGTAGACCGAACCTTCCGGGTCGGCTCCGATGATGCGCACCCGACCCTCGGAGGCCTCCTTGAGGTAGCGACCGATGCCGGAGATCGTGCCGCCGGTGCCCACGCCGGTCACGAAGTGGGTGAGCCCGCCCTCGGTCTGCTTCCACAGCTCCGGGCCGGTGGTCTCGTAGTGCGAGCGCGGGTTGGCCGGGTTGCTGTACTGGTTGGGCTTCCAGGCGCCGGGGATCTCCCGGGTCAGCCGGTCGGAGACGTTGTAGTACGAGCGCGGGTCCTCCGGAGCGACAGCGGTCGGGCAGACCACCACCTCGGCGCCGTATGCCCGGAGCACGTCCTGCTTGTCCTGGCTGACCTTGTCGGGGCAGACGAAGACGCACTTGTAGCCCTTGAGCTGGGCCACCAGGGCCAGCCCGACGCCGGTGTTGCCGCTGGTCGGCTCGACGATGGTGCCGCCGGGCTTGAGCAGGCCGGCGGCCTCGGCGTCCTCCACCATCCGCAGCGCGATCCGGTCCTTCACCGAGCCGCCCGGGTTGACGTACTCCACCTTGGCCAGCACGGTGGCCTGGATGCCTTCGGTGACGTTACGCAGACGTACCAGCGGGGTGTTGCCGATCATGTCGACGACGTTGTCGTAGTACTGCACGGTGTGCCCTTCGTTGCGGCGCCGGCGACCGCGGCCGGGCAGACGTTTCCTCGCGTCCAGCGTACGTGCCGTCAGGGCACCAGCCCCCCGGGGATGACCGAGCTGCGGCGGGCTTCCCACTCCAGGAAGCGATCGGTCTCGGCGAGCACGCTGCCAGCCAGCCAGGTGATCATGACCGCGTCGTCGGCGAGCCCGAAGATCGCCAGCGGGATCTCCGGCAGCAGGTCGATCGGCGAGACGATGTAGGCCGTGGCGGCGGTCATCAGGGCCAGTCGCAGGCCGCCGTCGTACTCCCCCTTGGTGGTGGCCCGGATCATCCGGGGCAGCGCGGCCAACCGCGTGCCCAACGACGGCCCACCACGGGCCCCAGCCGCCAGTGCCCGCGCGAGGGCCGTGAACGCCGCGCTGCGCTTCAGTGTCTTCCCCATCGTCGCGCTCCTCTCCGCCGGATCAGCGTGGCGGGTCGGCGCAAGTCGGCCGGCCTCTCCTGGACAGATACCCCGTCGCGTCGGTTTCCAGGCACCTGAGTGGCGTCGCGACGACAGCGGCGTGTCGGACCGGCGCGATAATGTCGTGGTATGGGGGTGGCTGATTCCGTCGTACCCGGCGGAGAGCACTGGCGGCAGGCCCGGCGGTTCGCCCGCCTGGCGGCCATCGGGACGGGTGCCACCGCGGCGGCCGCGGTGGCGACCGGCGGGGTGCTGCTCGGCCAGGCCCGGCAGGCCCGACGCACCATCCCGATGGCCGAGGCACCGCCGCCACGCTGCGACGGGACGTACGGCGCAAAGTTTCCTGGTCCCGCGCTCACCATGGTCGTGCTCGGTGACTCCTCGGCGGCCGGCTACGGGGTGCACCGTCGCAGGGAGACACCTGGCGCACTGCTCGCCACCGGCCTGTCCCGTCGGCTGCACCGACCGGTGCGACTGCACCGCTTCGCGGTGGTCGGTGCCATCTCCTCGGCGCTGCGGCACCAGGTGGAGGCGGCGTTGGAGTGCCGACCCGACATCGCGGTGATCCTCATCGGCGGCAACGACATCACCAACCGCACCCCGCGTGGGCTGGCGGTGCGCTACCTCGTCGAGGCGGTGCACACGCTGCGCGACGCCGGCTGCGAGGTGGTCGTCGGCACCTGCCCCGACCTGGGCGCCATCCGCCCGATCCAACCGCCGCTGCGGTGGCTGGCGCACCGGTGGAGCCGCCAACTCGCCGCGGCCCAGACCGTCGCGGTGGTCGAGGCCGGCGGTTGGACGGTCTCCCTCGGTGATCTGCTCGGCCCTCGGTTCACAGCCGAGCCGACCCGGATGTTCGCCTGGGACCGGTTCCATCCCTCCGCCGAGGGGTACGCGATGGCCGCTGCCGCGCTCCTGCCGACGATGCTCTCCGCGCTCGGCGCTGGGCAGGAACGACGGGCCACACCGACCCGGGGCGAGGGCGTACGGTCGCTGCCGGAGGCCGCGCAGCAGGCGGCCCGGCACGCCGGCACGGAGGTCAGCGGCACCCAGGTCCGGGGCCGCGACCGAGGGCCGGCGGGCCGGTGGGCGCAGTTGCGCCGGCGGGCGTTCTTCGGTGTCGGTGCGGTGCCGCACGGGTCCGCCTCGGACACCTCGACAGTGGAGGGACTGGCATGAACGAGCGCAGCGAGCGGGGCGTGATCTCCGGCCTCGCCGGCCGACTGGGTCGGGCGGCGGCGTTCTCGCTGCTCACCGGCACCGTGGGCGGTGCCGCCGTCCTGGCCGGCGAGGCGTTCGTGGCCCGGCACCGGCGGTACGCCCAACCGGAGCTGGGGCTGGCCCTGCGGGCCACGATCGGTCGGGCTGGCGCTCCGCCGTTGCGGCTGGTGCTGCTCGGTGACTCGTCGGCGCTGGGCGTGGGCGTCGACCGGCTTGAGGACACCATCGGCGGGCAGTTGGCCAACCTGCTCGCCGAGGGCGCGACGGGCCGGCGGGTGCACCTGTCCAGCGTCGGCGTCTCCGGGTCCCGTTCGACCGACCTGGCCACCCAGGTGGCCCGGGCCCTGCTTGGTGAGCGGCCCGACGTGGCACTGATCCTGATCGGCGCGAACGACGCCACCGGGCTGCGCCGGCCGGTCGACGCGGCGGCCTATCTCGCTGCCGCGGTGCACCGCCTGCGGGAGGCGCGGGTCGAGGTGGTGGTGGGCACGTGCCCCGATCTCGGCGCGGTGCGTGCCATCGCGCCTCCGCTGCGCCAGGTGGTCGGCTGGTCCGGGCGGCGGATGGCCCGTGCGCAGACCACGGCCGTGCTGGACGCTGGCGGCTCGGTGGTCGACCTGGGCACCGAGACCGGGCCGGTGTTCCGGGCCGATGCGGGGACGCTCTGCCACGACGGCTTCCACCCCTCCGCCGACGGTTACCGGGTGTGGGCGCACGCGCTGCTGCCCGCCGTCGCCGCCGCCGCGACGGTCGCCACCCGGCGCTAGATCGTTCCCGGTCAGGGTGACATTTCCCGCCGCGCCGGCTTCTTCCGCGCATGTTACCGGCGGGTTAACGTTGGTCCATGCCGATTGAGTCGTCCCGCGACGCCGTCATCGTCGCCACCGCCCGCTCCCCCATCGGCCGGGCGCACAAGGGGTCCCTGCGCGACGTCCGTTCCGACGACCTCGCCGCGACCATCGTCCAGGCCGCTCTGGACAAGATCCCCCAGCTCGACCCGACCACGATCGACGACCTCTACCTCGGGTGTGGCCTGCCCGGTGGCGAGCAGGGCTTCAACATGGCCCGGGTGGTGTCCACACTGCTCGGTCTGGACACTGTGCCCGGCGCCACGCTGACCCGCTACTGCGCCTCGTCGTTGCAGACCACCCGGATGGCGATGCACGCGATCCGGGCCGGCGAGGGCGACGTGTTCGTCTCCGCCGGCGTGGAGATGGTCTCCAGCTACGCCCGGGGCAGCTCCGACGGGCTGCCTCCCGAGGCGCAGGCCCTCGTCGGCGGCGGCTGGGAAAACCCGCGCTTCGGCGCGGCGGCCGAGCGCTCGAAGCGCCGCGCACAGGGCGGCGCCGAGGTGTGGACCGACCCGCGTGAGGCCGGTGAGCTGCCCGACATCTACCTGACCATGGGGCAGACCGCGGAGAACCTGGCCCAGGTGCACGACGTGAGCCGCGCCGACATGGACGAGTTCGGCGTACGCAGCCAGAACCTCGCCGAGAAGGCCATCGCCGACGGCTTCTGGGCCCGGGAGATCACCCCGGTCACCACGCCGAACGGCACCGTGGTGAGCACCGACGACGGTCCCCGTGCCGGCGTCACGCTCGACGCGGTCTCCGGTCTCAAGCCGGTGTTCCGCCCGGACGGCCGGATCACCGCGGGCAACTGCTGCCCGCTCAACGACGGCGCGGCCGCCGTGGTGGTGATGAGCGCCCAGCGGGCCGAGGAGCTCGGGCTCACCCCGCTGGCCCGGATCGTCTCCACCGGTGTGACCGCCCTGTCGCCGGAGATCATGGGCCTCGGCCCCGTCGAGGCGTCCCGGCAGGCCCTGAAGCGGGCCGGCATGACCATCGACGACGTCGACCTCGTGGAGATCAACGAGGCGTTCGCCGCGCAGGTCATCCCCTCCTACCGCCAGTTGGGCATCCCGGAGGAGAAGCTGAACGTGATGGGCGGCGCGATCGCGGTCGGTCACCCGTTCGGCATGACCGGCGCCCGGATCACCGGCACCCTGCTCAACGCCCTCGAATGGCACGACAAGACCATCGGTCTGGAGACCATGTGCGTCGGCGGCGGCCAGGGCATGGCCATGGTGCTCGAACGGTTGAACTGACCTCAGAGCGCGCTGCGGGTCGCCGCCACCTCGGCGGCGGCCCGGGCCAACGCCTCGGCCCCCGGGTCGGCGGCCAGCAGGTCCGCTGTCACCACCCGTAGCTGATCGGGCAGGGCAAGGTCGTTGTCGAGCCGGGGCACGACCCGACGCGGCTCTCCCTCGGCGTCGGCGGCCAGGTTGGCGATCTCCTGCACCAGGCGGTGCACCAGGTCGGCGCGGGACACGTTGCCGGCGGTCGCGATGGCCGACCAGCGCGGCTGCTGCCAGTGCACGATCTGACGGACCAGCAACTGCATGGCCTTGTCCAACTCCGCTGCGCTCATCGCCGCCGAGTCTACGGCCGGCACCGACCGCGCCTGGTCGGCCCGGTCAACGGCGCAGGTAACTGAGCAGCCGCAGCAGCTGCCAGTAGAGGAACACCAACCCGGTGAGCAGGCCGAACGCGCTCAGCCACGCGTACCGGCGGGGTCGACCGTCGAGCACCGAACGCTCGACGAGGTCGAAGTCGAGGATGAAGCTGAACGCCCCGGCGATGATGGCCACCACCGAGAAGGCGTACGGCAGCCAGCCGACCTCCCCGCTGACGCTGTAGACCTCCAGCCCCGGTCGCCCGGAGATCAGGTACGACACCAGGTTGACGACACTGAGCACGGCGATGCCGAGCAACGTGCCGATCACCAGGCGAGCCAGCCGGGGCGTCGCCCGGATCACCCGGGCCCGGTAGAGCGCCGCCATGCCGAGGAAGACGCCGAAGGTGCCGGCCACCGCCTGCACCACGATGCCCGGATAGACCTGCTCGAACGCGCGGCTCGCCACCCCCAGCAGCAGGCCCTGGAGCAGGGCGTAGCCGACGATCGGCACCGGGTTGGTGATCCCCCGCAGCGAGATGACCAGGACCAGCGCGATCGAGGCGAGGGCGCTGCCGGCCAGTGCGGCACCCAGCCAGGCCACGTCGGGGATCACCACCCAGGACACCGCCGCGGTCGCGCCGGTGAGGACCAGCAGTCCGACGGTACGGACCACCACGTCGTCGACAGTCATCGGCTCGACGTCGCGGGAGCCGAGCACCCGGGCCTCCACCCGGCCGGTCTCGTCCAGCCGGTTGAGCACCGGGTTGTTGCTGCGCACCGCCGCCTCCTTCGCCCGCGTACCCCCAGGGCGTGTGGCAAAGCCCCTGGACGGCCTGCGACGGGCCCAGACGACGACCGGCCGCGTTGGGAATTGGCCCGGATACAACACCGGTATCCGGGCCAGTTCCCGCCTTGCCGGACCGCCGCCTGGACTCCGCCTCGGCTCGACCGAGGCTTTGACACACGCCCTTGCAGTCACTCTGCCCCGGGCGGCCCGGCGCTGGCGGCGAAACGGCGGGCCCGGTGCGAACGACGGCGCCCGCCCCCGCAAGAGCGGGAGCGGGCGCCGGTCGGCAGAGCGGACGAGGTCAGTCGTCGCCCTGGAAGTAGCTCAGCATGCGCAGGATCTCGATGTAGAGCCAGACCAGGCTGACCAGGATGCCGAACGCGGCCACCCAGGAGTAGCGCTGCGGCAGGCCCATCCGGACGCCGTCCTCGATCTCCTTGAAGCTGAGCACGAAGCTCAACGAGGCGACCACGATGCAGACCAGGCTGAAACCGATCGCCAGCGGGCTGCCGTCACGCAGGCCCGTGTTGACGCCGAACATGGCCAGCACGAAGTTGATCAGCATGACGGCGAAGAGGCCGACCATCACCGCGATCATGCCCTTGACGAAGGCCGGGGTGGCCCGGATGACCTTCGCCTTGTAGAGCATCGCCATCAGGAAGAAGATGCCGAAGCTTGCCACGGCGGCCTGGAGCACGATGCCGTCGTAGCGCGTCTCGAACGCCTTGCTCACCATGCCGACGAAAACGCCCTCGACGAGCGCGTACGCGATGACGAGTGCCGGGTTGGCCATCCGGGAGAACGAGATGATCAGGCCAAGGACCAGGCCGACCACCGCCGCGCCGATCCAGGCGGTGCTGACCAGCGAGTCGGGCACGAGCACCCAGGCGGCCGCGGCAGTGATGCCGAGGATGCCGAGCAGAGCGACCGTCTTGACGACCACGTCGTCGACGGTCATGGGCGCCACGGTGGGCGGCGCAGCCGGGTAACCGGCCTGGGACGGGTACTGCTGGGGAATGCCGGGCTGTCCGTACGGCCCGGCCGGGGCGTACCCGGCGGAGCGCTCCCGCTCGGCCGCTTGGCCGAGCCGGGCGAGCACCGGGTTCGAGGTCTTCACTGTCTGGCCTCCCTCAGGGGGTCGTTTGCACGTGAACGTGCCCTCCAAGAGTAAACGGCGCAGCCAAGTCCTGGTGATCACGAATGAGAATGCGTGGGAGCCGACCGGTGCCCGGGGCGGGGGTCGAACCCGCATGCCTTTCGGCAGCCGCTTTTAAGGCGGCCGTGTCTGCCTTTCCACCACCCGGGCGGGTGGCACCGGCGCGCCGACACGCACGATGCAATGTCACCGTAGCGGGTCTGCGGCGACCCGACGTACCCCGTGGGGCCGGTCACATTAGGGTCGATGCCGTGAGCAGCGCAGCCCCCACGGCCCCCGACGCCGCCCCTGAGCAGGCCTTCCGCCTCGCCGATCAGGTCAACCGCCGGCCCCGGGCCGTTCGGCTCCTGGCCGCCGTCCGTCGGCACCGGCTGGATCTGCTGGCCGCTCTGGTCTGCGCGGTGCTGGCCGGCTGGGTCACCCACGGGTTGTGGCCCGACCCGGCTGGCCGCACGCTGGCCCTCAATCCGGAGGACCAGGCCCTCTACGAGTGGTTCCTGGCCGTCGACGCCCGCGCGCTGCTCGGCGACTTCGGCCTGCTCACCGACCGTCTCAACGCCCCCGACGGCGTCAACCTGATGGCCAACACCACGGTGATCGCGCTGGGCATCGTCTTCGCGCCGGTCACCCTGCTGCTGGGCGCGCCGGTCACCTTCGCGCTGCTCGCCGCCGCCAACCTCGCTGGTACGGCCTTCGCCTGGTACCTGCTGTTCCACCGGACGCTGCGCGCCCGCCGGTTCGCCGCCGCGTTCGGCGGAGGGCTCTGCGGGTTCGGCCCGGGCATGATCTCGCAGACCAACAGCCACCTGCACATGACCGCCCAGTGGCTGGTGCCGGTGATCGTCTGGCTGGTGGCCCGACTGCTGCGGGCATCCGACCCGGGGCCCACGACTCTCGACCGGACCGGTCGCGACCGGTCGCCCGGGCCGGATCGCCGGCGGATGCTCACCTCGGCGGCGGGACTGGCCGCCGCGGTCACCGCGCAGGTCTTCATCGGCGAGGAGGTGCTCTTCCTCGCCGCCGTCACGCTGCTGGTGATGGCGATCAGCTACGCCGTGGCGGACCGGGACCTGGCCCGACGGGCGCTGCCCGGCTTCGCCGGCGGGCTGGCGATCGCCGCCGGGCTCGCCCTGCTGGTGCTCGGCTACCCGCTGTGGTTCCAGTTCGCCGGCCCGCAGGGGGTCGCCGACGGGATGTTCACGCCGGCCTACTTCTCCGCCGACCTGAGCAGCTGGTGGACGATCTCCCCCCTGTCGGTGGCCGGCAGCGACCAGTCCGCCCGGCTGACCACCGGCCCGGCCGAGTACAACACCTTCCTCGGCTGGCCCCTGCTGCTGGTCGCCGCGGTCTGCGCGATCTGGGCCGGGCGACGCCGACTGGTCCTCGCCTGCGTCGCGGCGGGCCTCGTGATGGGTGCGCTCTCGCTCGGCCCGGAGGTGGTGCTCGGCGGCACCAGGACAGCGCTGCCCGGCCCGTACGCCCTGATCGGCGGGCTGCCGGTGGTGGACGGCGCGTTGCCGATGCGGTTCGCGCTGGCGTTGCTGCCGATCATCGCGACGCTGGTGGTGCTGGCGGTCGACCGGGCTCTACGCGGCACCGGCCGGGCACGACGGCTCGTGCCCCTGGCCGTCGGCGCGGCACTGCTGCCGATCTTCCCGACCCCGCTGCCGACCGCCGAACGGCCCGCCGTGCCGGAATTCGTCAGCGGCGGCCACTGGCGGCAGTGCGTACGCACCGGCGGGGTGCTCGTCCCGGTGCCGTTGCCCACGCCGAAGGAGCCCTGGCAGATGCGCTGGGCGACCGCCGCCGACGCCGCCTTCGGTCTGCCGGAAGGGTTCTTCATCGGCCCGTACGGGCGGGGCGGCACCGCGGCGATGGGCACCTTCAAGCAGCCCACCTCCGCGCTGCTGGCGGATGTCGCCCGGCGCGGTGACCAACCGGCCATCGGCGACGAGCAGCGCCGCCAGGCCGCACGGGACGCCGAGTTCTGGGGTGCCTCCTGCATCGCGCTGGCCGACGACGCCCCGCACGCCGAGAGTCTGCGCGCGACCCTGGAGCAGCTGTACGGCCCCGCCACCCGGATCGCCGACGCCTGGATCTGGCGCGTCTGACGCCACCCGCCCCACCCCCCACCCCCACCCCCGCCCACCCCACCCCGCCCGGGTCGATCATGCAGTTGTGGTGGGTGACAAAGCGCCCGCTGTGGAACCAAACCGGCACCACAACTCCATGATCGGCAGGGTGCTTCCGGCACCGCAGCACGAAAGGGCCCCTCCCGACCGGGAGGGGCCCTTTCGCAGACCTGAGATCAGACGCGCGGCGCGCCGACCGGCTGGGACGCCTCGACGAACTCCTCGCGCGGGTCGTGCAGCTGCCCGAGGGCCACCACCTCACGCTTGAGGAAGAACGCCAACGACCAGTCCACGACCACCCGGACCTTGCGGTTGAACGACGGGATCCGGCTCATGTGGTACGTCCGGTGCATGACCCACGCCGGCCAGCCGGTCATCTTGATCCCGTACACCTGGGCCACGCCCTTGTGCAGGCCGAGGCTCGCGACGCTGCCGACGTGCTTGTGCTTGTAGTTGACCGGCTCGCGGCCCCGGATCACGGCCGTGATGTTGTCGGCCATCCTGGCGGCCTGGCGCACCGCGTGCTGGGCGCTCGGCGAGCAGAAGTTGCCCGGCTCCTTGGTGAGGTCCGGCACGGCGGCGCAGTCGCCGGCGCTCCACGCGCCCTCGACCACCTGGTCGCCGTCGACCACCTGGAGAGTGGGCAGGCAGGTGATCCGCCGACGGTCGTCGCGCGGGAAGTCGGTCGAGTCCAGCATCGGCGACGGCTTCACGCCGGCCGTCCACACGATCGTGTCGGACCGGAAGCTGTCACCGTCGGAGAGCTTGACCACCCCGTCGACGCAGGACTCGAGCCGGGTGTCCAGCCGGATGTCCATGTTCCGCTTCATCAACTGCTGGACGGTGTAGGCGCCCATGTCCCGGTCGACCTCGGGCAGCACCCGCTGGGTGGCCTCGACCAGCACCCAGCGAACCTCGTCCTGCTTGAGCTCCGGGTAGTAACGCAGGGCGTCGCGAGCCATGTCCTCCATCTCGGCGAGCGCCTCGATGCCGGCGTACCCACCGCCCACGAAGGTGAAGGTCAGCGCCGCACGACGGACGTCCGGATCCGGCGTGGCCGCAGCCACGTCGAGCCGGTCCAGTACGTGGTTGCGCAGGTAGATCGCCTCGCCGATGGTCTTGAATCCGATGCCCTGCTCGTGCAGGCCGGGGATCGGCAGAGTGCGGGAGACCGAACCCGGCGCCACGATCACGTGGTCGTAGGTGATCTCCCGGGCCGGGCCGCTGATCGGCTGCACGGTGGCCACCTTGCGGCCGTGCTCGATCCGCGTGACAGTGCCGGCCACCATCTTGCAGCGACGCAACTCCCGCCGCAGGGGCACCACGGAGTGCCGCGGGGAGATGTTGCCCGCCGCCGCCTCCGGCAGGAACGGCTGGTAGGTCATGTGCGGCTGGGGATCCACCACCATGACCTCAGCCTCACGGGAGCTGAGCTTCTTCGACAGGCGCAGCGCCGCGTACAGACCGACGTGCCCGGCACCCACCACAAGGATCCGCTTCGGATTCACGTTGTCTATCTTTCCCCGGCCGGCTCAGGTAATCCCGCTCGCGGCCCCCATCTGTGACGGAGCACAACCCATGTGACCTGCGTAACCCTCAGGTCGCAGCGGTCACCGCCGTCGCAACAGCCAGCCCAGCAACGCTGCCGTACCCACCGCCAGCAGCAGACCCAGCACCGTGACCCACTGGTATCCGGCCTCCCCACCGGTGTCCCCGGCCTGCAACAACAGCACCCCCAGCACGGCGGTGCCCAGCAGGACGGCCGCCGTCCGCAACAACCAACGGGTGATCATCTCCGGGTCCACCACCGCGTCGTAGGGCAACAGCGCGGCCAGGGCGCAGAGGGTGTGCGCCACATAGAGCAGGGCCGCGAGGGCGAGAAGACGCCAGAGGGCGACCGGGCGGCCGTACCCGTCCGTGGCGACCAACCAGCCACCGATCGTGACCAACGCCGTGAACGTCGCCCAGACCCGGCGCGGGCCGAAAGCCGGCAACAGGGCGGCAACTGTCAGGAACAGGATCGGTCGACCGGACAGCACCTCAGCGGGGAAGGCGAGGACGAACCCGGCAAGCACGGTGACGAAGATCGCCGCCCGAACCAGCAGTGGAGCGGCGCTGATCCGGCTGACCGCATTCTGAAAGGACCGGACCCGCCCGGCAACAACGTCGATCATCTGCGCCTCCGCTCGCTCGCGACCGCGGGGCTCGCAAGCTCGCTCACCGCGCCCTCCGTCCGTTCGCGACTGCGGGGCTCGCAAGCTCACTCCTCGCGCTCACCGGCCACCCACCCTTGGGGCCGTCGCCAGCCGGGCCACATCCCGCAGCACCTGGTCGAGGCTGCCGGCGCCGGCCCAGCGCACCACGGGGACGCCGTGCTCCCGGAGCTGCCCGATCATGATCTCCCGGTCCAGACGCCACAGCCGGTACGCCACCTCGGCCCAGCCCCGGTCCTTCGGTGACGACAGGTCGGTCGGCAACGTGTCGACCGCCACCACGAACCGGCCGGCCCGGGTCAGCCGGGCGAGCATCTGCGCCGACCGTTCGTCCAGCAGCGGGGTGAGCACCACCACCAACGCGTCCGAGGAGAGCAGTTGCGGGCCGAACACCTGGTCGTACGGCTCATGGGAGGACGAGGTCACGCGTACGTCGAGCAGCCACTCCAGGACGGTCAGGTACTGCCGTCGCCCGGCCGCCGGTCGCAGCCGACGGGCTGACGGGCCGTACTCCAGCAGGGAGACCCGGTCGCCACGGTGCAGGTAGTGCTCGGCGATCGCGGCGGTGGCCCGGACGGTGGTGTCCAGCACCGAGGCGGCGCCGTCCACCCCACCGGAACGGCCGGCCTCGGCGAGCACGTCGAGCAGCACCACCACCTCCGCGTCACGGTCGGAGAGGGTGGCCGCCACGTGCAACTGCCGGGCCCGTAACGACACCCGCCAGTCGATACGGCGCAGCCGGTCCCCGGGACCGAATCTGCGTACGCCCGCCAGCTCACCACCCTCACCGGGCCGCCGTGAGTGGTGCGCCCCGACCAGGCCGGCGGCGCGGGGCATCGCCTCCACCGCCTCGAACGGTTCGGTACGCGGGTACACCCGCACGCGGACCGGCTCGATGATCACCGCGCGGGAGACCAGCAGCCCACCCGCCGTCGCAACCCGGGCACCGGCCGGGCCGACCGGATGCCGGCCCCACCGCAGGGCACGGCCGACCAGTTCCAGGTCCACCGCCGACCCGGTGGGCACCGACGTCACGAACGGCCGATCGGCGGCGGAACGACTCGCGCCGCTGGCCGGACCCTGGCTGCCGGTCGGCGTCGTCGCCGCGGGTGGCACGTCGGCGGTGACCCCGTCCCGGGCGAAACCGGCCCGGAAGATCCGCAGCCACGGCGACACGCGGGTACGCAGCACGACCAGGTCGTAGTCGACAGTGTCCGGGTTGCCGACGCTCACCGCCGCCGTCACGTCGCCACCCTCGACCAGCGGCCCGTCGTCCCCCGGGGTGATCCACACCTGCGGCAGCGCCGTGGGGCGTCGGCGCAGCGCGTACGCGGTGCCCAGCGCGAACGGGGCAGCCAGCACGATCAGGTCGACCCGCCCCAGCAGCACCCCCGCCACCAGCAGCAGGCCGGCGAGCAGGACCGCCCGGCCGAGCGCCGGGGTGGGTGCCCAGCCGGCAGCCGGTTCCGGCTCGGTGGATCTCGGCACGGTCGGTCCGGTCATCAGTTCCGGGGCCCGCCGGCGGCGTAGCTGGGCAGGGCGCCGCTGGCCGGGGCGGGGGTCGCTTCCAGCACCTCGCCGACCACGAACGCCGGGTCGACCCGGCGCAACCACATCTCCGGGCGCAGGGTGATCCGGTGGGCCAGTGCAGGTGCCGCGACATCCTTGACGTCCTCCGGCACCACGTAGTCGCGTCCGCCGAACACCGCGCGCACCCGGGCCAGCAGCAGCAGCGCCAACGATCCGCGAGGCGAAGCGCCGACCAGCACCGACGGGTGCTCCCGGGTCGCCGCGGTGAGGGACACGATGTAGTGGCCGATGGAGTCTTCCACCACCACGTCCTCCAGGGCGGCCTGCATGGCCCGCAGCGTTGCCGCGTCGACGACCGCCTTGATCTCCGCCTCCTCGCGGCGACGGCTCATCCGACGGCGCAGCACCTCCCACTCCTCTTCGTGCTGCGGGTAACCGAAGGAGACCCGCAGCAGGAACCGGTCGAGCTGGGCCTCGGGCAGCGGGTACGTGCCCTCGTACTCGATCGGGTTGGCAGTGGCCAGCACGTGGAACGGTTCGTCCAGCTTGTAGGTCACACCCTCCACCGAGACCTGCTTCTCCTGCATCGCCTCCAGCAGCGCGGACTGCGTCTTCGGCGGCGTCCGGTTGATCTCGTCGGCGAGGAGCAGGTTGGTGAAGACCGGGCCGGCCCGGAAGGTGAAGTCCCCGTTGCGCTGGTCGTACAGGAACGAGCCGGTGACGTCGGCGGGCAGCAGGTCGGGGGTGAACTGCAACCGGCGGAAGTCCAACCCGAGCGCCTGGGCGAACGAGCGCGCGGTCAGCGTCTTGCCCAGCCCCGGCAGGTCTTCCAGGAGCACGTGCCCGCCCGCGAGGATGCCGGCGAGGACCAGCTCCAACGCGTCCCGCTTACCGACCACGACGGTGCCGACCGCGTCCAGGACCGCCCGAGCCAGATGGCCGACCTCGGCGGGGGCAATGGTCCGGTCCACGTCGTTCATCAGATCTTCTCCAGTTCGGCGACGATCACCGCGAGGTCGCGCGGCGACGGGGTGCGGCGAGGCGGGGTCTCCAGGAACGTCCAGAGCCGGTCGCCCAGCAGGGCGCGGGCGCGGGCCGGATCCGACTCGCGGGTGACGCCGTGCTTCAGGCGCATCCGCTCGTCGGCCAGTTCACCGATGCGGGGCAGGACCACCCCGCTGAAACGTTCGGGTCGGGTGTTGGACCAGTCCAACGGCCATTCCCAGCGATTGATCGCGCTGCGCAGCGCGTCCCGGGCACCCCAGTTGTAACTGCCGTCCTCCTCACCCGACACGTTCCGGGAACCGGCTGGCGGCGGGGGTGGCGGCGCGAGCAGGGCGGTGACCCGGCGGACGGCCAGCACGGCCAGCACCCCGGCGATCAGCACGGGCAGCGAGACCTGGAGGCCGACAGCGCGCAGGCCGACGAGCAGCACCGCGACCACCGCGGCGGCCCACGCGAGCGAGCGCAGCACCGGGCGGATCCGGGAACGGCGCGCCTGGGGGCCCGCCGGCGTCGCCTCCTCCTCGAACGCGAGCAGGTCGTCGATGCTGGTGCTACTCATGCGCTGCACCTCTGGTTCGCGACTGCGGGGCTCGCAGACCCGGCTCACTCCTCGCGCTCACGGGGTCACCACCGCGGTGAGTTCGCCGCGCAGCCGGCGCAGCGCGGCGCGCGCCTGGTCGCGGGTGCGTTCGTCGACCGGGCGGGTCGCGTACCGAGCCTCCCGGTAGACGTGTGCGAACTCGTTCAGCACATCGGTGCTGACGATCGCCGGCACGCCGGCCGCCGGGTCACCGTGCAGCAGCCGGCTGACCAGGTCGGTGGGGGTGTCCCCGGCGAGCCGTGGCACACCGGCCGCGGCGGCGGCCTCCTCCAGGCGTACCCAGCAGGCGATCACCGCCACCCGGGGGTCGGTGTCCCGGTCGTCGAGTTCCACCAGGCCGGCGTCGAGGGCCGCGACCACCTCCCGGGCGGTGCCCTCGGCGCTACGCCGGGCCCGCTGCGTGGGCAGATTCCGGGTGGTGCGGCGCAACGCACCTCGGATCAGGATCCAGGTCAGGTAACCGAGGGCGGCGAAGATGGCCAGCCCGAGCAGGACCATCGCCACGGTGGCGATCCACTGCGGTATGTGCGCCTGGGTGGCCTCACCGGCGTCGCGCGGCTCGACCGGAATCGACGGCGGCGGCTCGGCGGTCGGGTACTCGGGCACCCAGGGGACGTTCTCCGCGGCTGGCGGGATCCGACTGGCCCCGATCGACGAGTTGGCGGACGCCAGCGCAGCACCGACGAGCAACGCGGCGACCGCGGCGACCGGCCACCACCGGCGAAGCAACCCGAGGGCCGGGCGCAACACCCCCTGCTCGGCGGCAGGGGACGGCGTGGGCGGGCGTGTTCCGTCTGTCATCGCCACCGCCCCACGCGTCTCAGTCCACCCCGGCCAGCTGTTTAGCCTGACCGAAGACATCGTCCAGCATCTCTGGTGTCAGCCGCCCGGTGAAGGTGTTCTGCTGGCTGACGTGGTAGCAGCCCAACAGGTCCGGCGCGTCCGTGCCGGACCAGTGTGCCCCATGACCGAACGCCGGTCGCGGGCTGGGCGGGCGCAGCCCGTACACCTGACGGAGCACCGGCCACCACGCGGCCCAGGCGAACGCGCCGAGCGCGACCACGACGCGCAGCGTGGGCCGGATGAGCGTGACCTCCCGGTGCAGCCAGGGTGCGCACGTGTCCCGCTCCTGCGGCGTCGGCTTGTTGTCCGGCGGCGCACATCGGACGGCCGAGAAGATCCGGATGTCCCGCAGGGCGAGCCCGTCGTCGGCGGCGACGCTGGTCGGCTGGTTGGCCAGCCCGGCCCGGTGCAGCGCGGCGAACAGCACGTCGCCGGAACGGTCACCGGTGAAGATCCGGCCGGTGCGGTTGCCGCCGTGCGCGGCGGGCGCCAGCCCGAGGATGGCGATCCGCGCGTCGGCGGTGCCGAAACCCGGCACCGGCCGGCCCCAGTATTCCTGGTCGCGGAAGGCGGCCCGGCGGGTGCGGGCCACCTCCTCCCGCCACCGGACCAGCCGTGGGCAGGCAAAACAGTCGCTGACACCCGCGTCGAGGTCCGCCAGGTCGGTCGCCCGCGCTGCGCGGGCGACCACCTCCTCGGGGGTATGCGACTCAGCCAAGCTTGGCCCGGAAGAGTTCCAGGGTGCGAGCCCAGGCGCTGGACGCGGCACGCTGGTCGAACGCCTCAGGCCGGTCGTCGTTGAAGAAGGCGTGCGAGGTGCCCGGGTAGTCGTAGAGGTGGCAGTCACCGCCGGCCTCCTCGATGGCCCGACGGGCGGTCTGTACGCCCTCGGCGGCCGAGGTGCCGTCCTCTTCGGAGCAGTGGATGACCGCGGCCTTGCCTGCATAGTCGGCCCAGTCGGGGCGCATCGACTCCCACGGCAGCACGGGATAGAAGCCGGCGGTCGCGACGATCCGCTCGGAGATGGTGGCTGACCAGAGGGCGAGGCTGCCACCGGCGCAGAAGCCCACGGCACCGACCTTACCGGTCACCTCCGGACGCCCCGCGAGATAGTCGGCCGCACCGGCGATGTCCTTCGCCGCCTCGTCCATCCGCATCGCCATCAGCAACCGCTGTGCCTCGTCCGGCTCGCTGGTCGTCTCACCGTGGTAGAAGTCGGGCGCGAGGGCGACGAAACCAGCCTCGGCGAACCGGTCCGCCACCGACCGGATGTGCGGGACGAGGCCCCACCACTCCTGGATGACGATGACGGCGGGGCTGGCCATGCCGCTGGCGGGTATCGCGAGATACCCCTCGCTCATGCCCCCGTTGCTGCGGTAGCTCACCATTTCGCCCATGGGCCGTCCTCCTAGCGGTCAGTCATCGTTGGCTGGTCGCCCAGTGGTCCTACGTGCCGGTAGCCTGCCACGCCACGCGGCCGTCCGGAAGACGCCGGAACAGTGGCATTCACCTCCTGTTCGCCGGCCGGTAACTGCGGGTACGCCGACGGCGGCGGGGTCTGCTCCCGCCGCCGTCGATGCTGGCCTGGCGCGTCGGTCAGGCCTTCTTGGTCAGACAGAGCACGTAGCCCGACTTGCCCGGCTCGACGCTGGAGAAGATGTAGCCCTCTTCGTCGTTCTGGAAGAACGAGTCGCACGCGGTGCCGGCCTTGGCCTGCGCCTCGCTCTGGTCGTTCACCCGACCAACCACGGTGTACGCCGCGTCGGTCGAGGTGCACTCGACGACCTTGGCGCCGTCGACCTTCTCCTGCCCGGTCCCCGTGACCTCCGGCAGCTCGGCGATGCAGTCGCCGGCCTTGGCGTCGGCGGTCTCGTCCTTGTTGAAGTAGCCGCCGATCGCCGAGGCGAGACCGAACTTCAGGCCGGCGACGACGACGATCGCGAGGATCGCGCCGACGATGCCCAGAGCCTTCATCCCACCGGACTTCTTCGCCTCCGGCTCGGCCGTCGCCGTGGCGGTCGCGGGCGGCACTGCCGCATCCGACGTGGCCGCCTGCGGGTCGGCCGCATCCGACGTGGCCGCCTGCGGGGCCGTCACATCTGGCTTGGTCGCCTGCGGGTCCGCCGCCTCCGGCTTGGCGGCCTGCGGGTCGGCCGTTCCCGGCTTCGCCTCCAGCGGCTCGGTCGCATCTGACGTGGCCGCCTGCGGCTGGGCCGGCGTCGGCTGCGGCGTCTCGACGGCCGGCTGGGGTGCTGCGGCGTCGGGCGCGGAGGGCGGTGCGACCTGGTCTGACACGGGGGGTCCTTCCGAGGGGTTGATGAGCAGACGACACCGTAACGATCATTGATTTACGGTGCCGTCCCGCTCGCCTCGTCCGTTCAGTTATTTCCCAGCTTCGGCAGCATGATCCAGTTCACACCGCGACTCAGCTCGTCGGAGTCGGAGTCGGAGTCGGTGCGTCGCTCGGCGTCACGGTGCTGCCGGCCGTGGGCTGGCCGGTGGGCGTTCCGGTCGCCGTCGGCGTCCCGGTCGGACCGGGTGTGCTGCTCGGGTCCGGCGTGGTGGTGGGCGGCGTGGGAGCGAGGGGCGCGCCCGGGGCCCGGGGTCCGAACGGCGCCTGCTCCGGGCAGTACGGGTACGGCCGCAGCAGCGGGTTGCCGTACTCGTCGATGCGGCCACCACAGTCCGGGTAGCCCAGCCGGATCGGATTGCCGTTCTGGTCGAAGAGCCGGGCGTTCTCCACCAGCCGGCCCTCGCTGTCGTAGACGAAGACGTCCCGGATCTGGCCGTACTGGCTGTCGACCGAGGTCTGGTCGTAGTAGTAGTCACGGCCGAGCCGGTCCTCGGTGTTGACCAGTGCGGCCAACGCGAAGACCACCAGCACCGCGCTGCCCACCTGCACCGCCGAACGTGGCCAGCGGGTCAGCCGGGCGGAGCGGCGGCCAATCCAGATGGAGGCGAGCACGAAGCCGACCAGCATGATCAGGCCTGCGAGCAGCTCTCCACCGAACCGGGGCAACAGGTTGTAATAGTTGCCGCCGGTGGAGATGACCGTGACCAGCATCGCCGCCAGGTAGCCACGCAGCACCCACCAGCCCGGGCGCAACAACCGGAGGAAGTCGCTCGCCGTCTCGTACCCCAGGGGTGGGCCCAGACGGGTGTCGACAGTGCGCAGGCGGCTGCGGACCCCGACCAGCGCGGCGGCGACCCGCTGGTCGAGATTCCGCCCACCGCCCCCGGCGGCGGCGCCGGCCGCGGCGCGCAGCTCGGCAGCGTACGTCTCGGGCTCGCCCAGCCGCTCGACGAGAGTGCCCTCCGCCTCGGCCGCAACCTCGGTGAGGTGGTCGGCGAGATCCTCGGTCAGCTCGTCGCGTTGGGTGGGTGGCAGGTCGGCCAGAGCGGCCCGGACCCGCGCCACGTAGTCGGTGATCTCCTGCTCCATGACGGTCATGCCGCCATCCCCCGATCGTCGAGCAGACTGTCCATAGTGGTGGCGAACGAGCGCCAGAGCTTGCCGGAGCGGGTCAACTGGTCACGCCCCGCGGCGTTGAGTGAGTAGTACTTGCGGTGCGGCCCGGATTCGCTCGGCACGACGTACGTGGTGAGCAGGCCGGCGGCGAAGAGGCGGCGCAGCGTCCCGTAGACCGAGGCGTCGCCGACCTCCTCCAGGCCGGCCTCGCGCAACCGGCGCAGAATGTCGTAACCGTAGCCGTCCTCCTCTCGGAGCACGGCCAGGACGGCCAGATCGAGCACGCCCTTCAGCAACTGTGTGGTGTCCACGCATTGCAGACTAGTGCGCAATGCGCAGTAGCGTCAACGATTCCGCCCCGACACGCAGGCGAGGGGGCGCGGCCCTACCGAAACCTTGATCGACTCGACTTACTGGAAATCGGGGTATCCGCCCTGCTGGGACACCGCGACTTTCAGGAAACCGAGTCGATCAAATGGCCAGGCTCCAGGCGATGCCGTCGAGGATGTCGTGCTCGGAGGCGACCACCGACGGCATCCCGGCCCGCTCCATGATCACGCGAAGCACCAGCGCGCCGGCGCCGATCACGTCGGCCCGGCCCGGGTGCATCACCGGGTTCGCCAACCGCTGCTCACGGGTCTGACTCAGCAGGTCCGCGGTCACCTGGGCGACCGCCTCGTACGACACCCGGGCGTGGTGGATGCGCTCTGGCTCGTACTCCCGCAGGCCCTGCGCGAGGGCAACCACTGTGGTGACCGACCCGGCGAGACCGACCAGGGTTGCCGCCTCGCGGCCGGGCACCACGGCGAGCGCCCGGTCGACGGCGGCCGCGATGTCGGCCTGAGCGGCCGCGACCTGCTCGGACGTCGGCGGGTCACCGGGCAGGTGCCGCTCGGTCATCCGGACGCAGCCGATGTCCACCGAGATGGCCGCGCGCACGCCGGCGGCCCGGTCACCGACCACGAACTCGGTGGAGCCTCCGCCGATGTCGACGACCAGGAACGGCGCCTTCGCGTCGGCCGGGAGCCCGCGCACCGCGCCGGTGAACGACAGTCGGGCCTCCTCGTCGCCGGTGACCACCTCGGGCGCGACGCCGAGGGTGCGCTGCACCATCTCGGTGAAGTCGGCGGCGTTGGCGGCGTCGCGGGAGGCGGAGGTGGCACACATGCGGACCCGCTCGGCGCCCAACTTCTCGATGTCGGCGGCGTACGACGCGAGCGCCACCCGGGTCCGTTCGATCGCCTCCGGTGCCAGACGACCGGTGCGGTCCACACCCTGGCCGAGCCGGACGATCTCCATCCGGCGGGTCAGGTCGACCAGCGGCGCCTGCGGCCCGGCCGACTCCCCGGGCAGGTCGGCGACCAGCAGTCGGATCGAGTTGGTCCCGCAGTCGATGGCCGCCACTCGCGTCGTCACGGCAGCAACCTTACGGCAGGGCGGGCGGCCACCCGGCTGCCTGGGCGGCCGACGGACCCGCCTCGGACGAGTCGCCCGGCAGCCCTCGCAGCAGGTTCGCGCCGAGCGCCGTCAGGTGGTGTCGCACGGACCCGCCGTCCCGCTCGCTGGCCACCAGGCCGGTGGCCCGCAGCGCGGTGGCGTGCTCCGAGGCTGAGGAGAGGCTGATCCCGACGGCCCGCGCCAGCACCGTGGTGGTCATCCCGCCGTCGGCCGCGAGTTGGCGCAGGACCAGCGCCCGGGTGGCGCCGAGCAACCGGCCGAGGGGATCGCCCTCGGCGGTGGCCCCGCGCGGAGGCATCAGCGCCGGGTAGACGAGCAGGATCGGGCGATCCGGCTCGACCAGCACCCGGGGCCGGGGGCCGGCCAGCGGGGAGGGCAGCAGGATGAGCCCGTGGCCGGTGCCGGGCAGTTCGCCGTCCCACCACGTCCGCACCTCCAGCACCGGCTCCCGCCACCGGATGGCCGGGTGCAGGCCCGCGAAGAGGCTGGCCAGGCCGTGCTGCGCCAGCCGTTGACTGGCGCAGGTCACCTGCTGGCGGTACGCGGACACCAGATCGGGCCAGTGCGGCGCGAGGACGGCGTCGAACCAGGTGCGGACGGCCCCGCCGAACAGGTCGAGCATCTCCGGGTCGGCTGCGGCGAACCGCCGCCGCAGCGGGGTGGCGGCCACGTCCGCGTACGCCGCGCCGACCTCGGCGCGTACCCGTCGTGGCGGGGTCGCCTGAATCGCCTCCAGACCGGCGGCGACCGACTCCACACCGGCGAAGGGGGTGACGAAGTCCGGCAGGCGCCCCCGTGCCGGCAGCAGGTGCCGCAGAACCGCGGTGGCGGCCTGGGCGGCTCCTGTGCTCTCCAGCGCTGCCGCCCGCTCGGCCAGCGTCGGGGCCATCGCTGCCACCGTCGGATCCCGCAGCCACTGGCCGGCCAGCAGAGCGGTGCCGACCGGGTGCAGCCGGGCACCGAACCGCACCCGGCAGAGATCCGCCGGCCCGAGATGGAGGCGAAGCATGGGAAACAGCCTGCCGTCCTTCGCCCAGGACCGAAAGGGTTGATCCACAATCCGACGCCCTCCAGGGTGGACGGCGGGGTCGACGGGGGGTGGCCGGCGTGCGGCGGACAGTGGCAGTGTTGACGGGGCTCTGCCTCATGGTCGTGGCCGCGGCTTGTGGTGAGCGGGGGCAACCCTCGTCGGCCCCGACCGCCGCTCCCTCCGCGTCGACCGAACGCCCGGCGGCGGGCGACCACGAGCTCACCCTGACGCACAACGGGGTCGAGCGCACCTACCTGCTGCACGCACCGCCCGGCTACGACCCGGGCAGGCCGTCCGCGCTGGTCATCGCGCTGCACTTCTATCCCGGGACCGGCTCTGCGATGAGGGAGCTGGCGGGCCTGGAGGCCAAGGCTGACAAGGACAACGTGCTGGTCGCGTACCCCGACGGCGTGGGCGGAGGCTTCAACGCGCTGGTCTGCTGCGGCAGCCAGGACGACGTCGGGTTCCTCACCGCTCTCACCGGTCACCTGGTGCGGACCTGGCACGCGGACCCGAACCAGGTCTTCCTCACCGGCATCTCCAACGGCGGCGACATGAGCTTCCGGGCGGCGGTGGAGAGCACCGGCACGTACGCCGCGATCGGGGTGGTCAGCGGCGGTTACAGCGGGAAGCTGACCACTGCCGACAGCTACGTGCCGAAGAGCCCCGTCTCCGTGATCACCTTCATCGGCGGCCAGGACCGGTACGCGTCGACCTTCCAGACCGGCATGCAGACCTGGCAGCAGCGGCTCTCCTGCCGGCCGAGCCCGAAGGCGGCCGGGGTGCCGGGTGTGACGCACACGGTGGCGAGCTGCGCGGACGGCAGCGAGGTCAGCGTCTACACCCTGCCCGAGATGGGCCACAGTTGGCCGGGGGCGACAGCCGGTCAGCTCGCCGCGTCCTCCGCCGGGCTGTCGGCCACCGACCTGATGTGGGAGTTCTTCGCGACGCACCCCCGCAAGGCCTGACCTACAGGCGCAGCAGCATCCGGGTGTTGCCCAGCGTGTTCGGCTTGACCCGCTCCAGGTCCAGGAACTGCGCGACACCCTCGTCGTACGAGCGCAGCAACTGCTCGTACACCTGGCGAGGCACCGGTGCGCCGTCGATCTCCTGAAAGCCGAACGCGCCGAAGAACCGCGTCTCGAAGGTGAGCGCGAAGATCCGGGCCACGCCCAGCTCCCGGGCCGCGTCGATCAGCTCCCCCACCAGCCGGTGCCCGATCCGCTGGCCCCGGCAGGACGGGTCCACAGCGACCGTGCGGATCTCGGCCAGGTCCTCCCACATCACGTGCAGCGCGCCGCAGCCCACCACGACGCCGTCGTCGGCGCGGACCGCCACCCGGAACTCCTGCACGTCCTCATAGAGGGTGACGGTGGCCTTGCTCAGCAGGCGGCGGTCGTCGGTGTAGGTGTCCACCAGCCGCCGGATGCCCCGTACGTCCCCGGTGCGGGCCCGCCGCACCACGATCTGACTCTCGGACGCCGAGGACTCGGTCGGCGCGTTCATTCGCCCGCCGGGACGTCCACGCACGGACCGGCCGACCACCATGGCTCGACCAGCGCCAACGTCTCGTCGCCGAACGGGTTCACGCCCGGGCCGGCGCCCAGGGCGTGCCCCAGGTGCACGTGCAGGCACTTCACCCGGCCCGGCATCCCGCCGGCCGAGATTCCGGCGATCTCCGGCACCTCACCGACCGCCTCCCGGCGGGCGAGGTAGTCCTCGTGCGCGGCACGGTAGTGCGCGGCCAGCTCTGGGTCCGTCGTCAGCCGGTCCGCCATCTCCTTCATCAGCCCCGCCGACTCCAGCCGGCTGCACGCCGCGGTGGCCCGGGGGCAGGTCAGGTAGAAAAGCGTCGGAAACGGGGTGCCGTCGGCGAGGCGGGGGGTCGTCTCCACCACGTCCGGGAGGCCGCACGGGCATCGGTGGGCGACCGCCCGGGTGCCCCGGGGCGTCCGGCCGAGCTGCGCGGCCACCGCGGCCAGGTCGGCCTCCGTGGCCGGCTCCCGCTGCGGCAGAGGTACGGAATCCGCCGCCGGCTCCGACGGTGGTACGACAGTCACGGTCTCTCCTGGTGCGTCGATCGGTGGATCACTTGCCCGGCTGCTGGCTGTCGGCTGCCTGCACGCTCGACCAGAGCGTGTCGTACCAGGTCGACGGCCCCGCCGGGGCGGCCGAACCGGCCGACTTCCCGGCGTCCCGGGCGGCGCCCTCCGGGTCGTGCAGCACCACCATCATCTTCTCGCCCGGCTCGCCCATGAAGAACCGCTCCCGAGCCTGCGTCTTGATGTACTCGTCGTCGTTCCAGTTGGCAGCCTCGGCCTCGAGCTTGGCGATCTCCGCCGCCTGCACCGCCTGGGCCGCCTCCATCCGCTCGATGTCGGCCTGCTGGTCCAGGTAGACCCGGACCGGGTACGTGTAGGCCAGCGCGAGCGCGATCAGGACCGCGAACAGCACTGTGGCCCGGCCGGTGAAGCGACGGGGGTGGGGCGCGGCGAGCCGCTTCACGCCTGCGCCGGCGGCGGTACGCCGAGCGGCGGCCGGACGATTCGCCGAGCGAACGCCCTCGGCGCCCCGGGCAGCACCCGGCGCCCGACCAGCGGCGCGGGGGTCGGCGCGTACGCCGGCCTCCCGGACCGATCCCCGCGTGGCGCGGCCACCACCCGGCCGACCGGACTGACCCGGTCGGCGGGCGGGACGCTGACCACCCGGTGTGCGGCGCTGCTGCATCGTCACACCCCTCCCCCGAGGCTTCGCGCGTCTCAGGCCGAACGGTAGCGCGGGAACGCGCCGGCGCCGGCGTAGCGCGCCGCGTCGGCCAGCTCCTCCTCGATCCGGAGCAGCTGGTTGTACTTCGCGACGCGGTCCGAGCGGGCCGGCGCGCCGGTCTTGATCTGGCCGCAGCCGGTGGCCACCGCCAGGTCGGCGATGGTGGTGTCCTCGGTCTCGCCGGAACGGTGGCTCATCATGCACTTGAAGCCGGCCCGGTGGGCCAGGTCCACCGCGTCCAGCGTCTCGGTCAGCGAGCCGATCTGGTTGACCTTGACCAGGACCGCGTTCGCCGACTTCTCCGCGATGCCGCGCGCGATGCGCTGCGGGTTGGTCACGAACAGGTCGTCGCCGACGATCTGCACCCGGTCGCCGATCGAGGCGGTCAGCGTCTGCCAGCCGCTCCAGTCGTCCTCGGCCAGCGGGTCCTCGATCGACACGATCGGGTAGTCACCGGCCAGCTTGGTGTAGTAGTTGCTCATCTCCTCGGCGGACTTCGCGGAACCCTCGAAGGTGTAGGTGCCGTTGTCGAAGAACTCCGTGGCTGCCACGTCGAGCGCGAACACGATGTCGGTGCCCAGCCGGTAACCGGCCTTCTCGACCGCCTCGGCGATCAGGTCCAGGGCCGCCGCGTTGGTCGGCAGGTTCGGGGCGAAGCCGCCCTCGTCGCCGAGCCCGGTGGACAGGCCCTTCTTCTTCAGCACCGACTTGAGGGCGTGGTAGACCTCCGCGCCGGAGCGCAGCGCCTCACGGAAGGTGGGGGCGCCGATCGGGGCGACCATGAATTCCTGGATGTCGACGTTCGAGTCGGCGTGCGCGCCACCGTTGAGGATGTTCATCATCGGCACCGGCAGGAGGTGCGCGTTCGGGCCGCCCAGGTAACGGAAGAGGCTCAGCTCGGCGCTGCCGGCAGCGGCCTTCGCCACCGCGAGGGAAACCCCGAGGATGGCGTTCGCGCCCAGCTCCGACTTGCTGTCGGTGCCGTCGATGTCGAGCATCTTCTGGTCGATGAGCCGCTGCTCGCTGGCCTCGTACCCGATGATCTGGTCGACGATCTTGTCCTCGACGTTGGAGACCGCCTTCTCCACGCCCTTGCCCTGGTAGCGGTCGGCGTCACCGTCGCGCAGCTCGATCGCCTCGAAGGCGCCGGTGGAGGCGCCGGAGGGCACGGCCGCGCGGGCCACCGTGCCGTCGTCCAGGCCGACCTCGACCTCGACCGTCGGGTTGCCCCGCGAGTCGAGAATCTCCCGGGCGACGATTCCCTCGATGGTTGCCACTGAGTCGCTCCTCGTTGTTGTGATCCGGTCCGTGGGTGGGCCGCGACGGTGCGGCTGAGGCAGGTGTTGAACGCAGCGTATCGGGCGGCGCGAACGGGCACGGCGTCGCCCGCGCACCCGAGTCGCCGCGCACTGACGGACATTCCCGGATTTCCGGGCGTCAACCGGCAACGGGTTTGCGCTGCGCGGACCGGATCCACCAGGCTGGTCGCCATGCCCGCCGCCTCGACCACCCTCCGCATGCTCGCCGTGTCGGTCATCGCGTCGCTCACAGTCACCGGCTGTCAGACATTCGAGGACGCCGGAGTCGCCATGGGTCGCTCGGAACTCGTCAACGACCTCGCCGTCCGCCTCGACCGGGCGCTGGAGTTGACCTACTCGGCCGACTACCAGCTGCCCGGCGGCCAGAGCGCCGCGATCGTGCAGGCACAGGACCCGGCACGCTCCGCGTACACCTACCCCGGCGGGCGACTCACCGTCACCCCCGAGGCCGTCACCCGGTGTACGACGACCGGCGCCCGCCCGCAGTGCACGCTTGTCGCCCCGCCCACCCCGGGCAGCAAACCCACAGTGACCCTCTTCGGTGAGGCCAACCAGCAGGGCCTGGTCACGCCGCCGGTGGTGATCGGGATGCTGACCGCCGCCGCGCTCGACCCGCAGGCGGTCATCAAGCAGAGCGACACCACCGTCGCCGGGCACCACGCCGCCTGCGTCGAGGTGCAGGGCTCGTCCGGCGACTTCACCGCCTGCGTGACCACCGAGGGCGTGCTGGGCAGCTTCACCGGACCCGTCGACGGCAAGCCGATGGAGCTGGCGCTGAGCCGCTACTCCGTGACCGTGGACAAGGACGCGTTCGACCCGCCGGCCGGCGCCGGCGTCGTGGACCGCCGCCCAGGCGGATCGTGACCGCGGTGCGCAGCTCTCAAGATCCGCACAAGTTCGGGGAAGTTGCTGCCTCCGGGGCGCTGGAGGCAGCAACATCCGAGAAGTTGTGCGGATCTTGAGGCGGGACACGGTGACCGGCGCGGGCGACGGGGTTGCTCAGACCCCGAGCAGGGTGCGCAGGTGGCGCGGGGGCGGGCAGTCGTGGGCGAGCATCGCGTCGTGCCAGTCGCGCACCGACACGCCGTCCGGGCGGGCGGCGGCGATCTCGGCCATCTCGCTGTACCCGACGAAGTAGGTGGAGAGCTGGGTGGAGGTGAGCAACGACCGGCGCCACTTGCCGGCCGCCTCGCCCTCCTCCTGGAAGCCGCGCCCGGTCATCAACGCCATCGCCTCGGCCTCGGGCAGGTCGTCGGCGTGCACCAACTGGTCGAGCAGGGCGTTGATGGTCATCCGGAGCTGCATCTTGAGCTGCTGCAACCGCACCGGCAGGCCTCCGTAGCCGAGGCCGGCCATCAGCTCCTCGGTGTAGACCGCCCAGCCCTCGATGAACGGGCCGGACTCGGCCAGCGCCCGGACGCGGGTGCCACCGACGTAGCGGCGGGCGTGGGCGAGCTGGAGGAAGTGCCCCGGCATCGCCTCGTGCACGGTCAGGTTGCGGATCATGTGGTCGTTGTACTCGCGGTAGAACGACTCCACCCGCTGCGCCGGCCAGTCCGACGGGGTGGGCGCGATGCAGTAGAAGGTGGGCACGGCCGCGGTCTCCAGCGGGCCGGGCGCGTCGCAGTAGGCCACCGCGACACCCCTGGCGAACTCCGGCATCTCCTGGATCACGCACCGGTCGTCGACCAGGGTGACCAGGTCGTGCGCGCGGACGAAGTCGGTCGCCTCGTCCAGGGTCACCCCGGCCAGGTCGACGATCGTCGCGTCGTCCGGGTGCTCGGCGGCGAGCACGTCCAGCGCCCGGCGGACGGCCGCGTCGTCGGCCGGGCCGCCGACCAGCTCGACGGCCGCCTCGCGGATCTCCGCGGTGACCCGGTCCAGGTTGGCCCAGGCACGGCGCTGGATCTCGGCGGCGCCCAGCTCGGTGTCGAGGGTGTGCCAGAGTCGGGCCTCCCAGCGGCGGCGGCCCAGCCGCGGGTCCCGCCCCGGGCCGGCGTCGGCGGCCAGGCCGGCGCGCAGCCACGCGACGAACTCCTCCAGCGCGGCGATCGCCGCCGTGGCCGCCGGCTCGACCCGGTCGAGGGCGCTCGGGGCCTGGGCGAGCAGCGGCGGCAGCTCGTCGCGGATCAGCGCGGCCGTGCCGGCGAACTGGCCGACCGCCGTCTCCGCGTGGATCCGCGGCATGTCCCGCAGCGTCGCGCGGGCGGTGGCGAGGGCGTCCGGTACGGCGGCGAGCCGGCCGGCCAGCTGGGTCAGCCGCACCTCCGCCGGGGCATACGGGCGGGCCAGCAGCGGGTGCAGGAGCGCGCCGGGGTTGTGGCGCAGCGGATCCCACTCGTGCGACCGGATCTCGGTCAGCTCGAACAGCTCCCGGTCCACGAATGAGCTGAGCAGAGCGTGGTCGACCTGCTCTTCCACGTCGAGCGAGTCCGGGTCCAGTTCGGACAGGGCGTTGGCCGCGTCGGAGAGCATCGCCCGGTCGGCGGCCAGCGCGTCGACGGACAGGTCCGGCAGCCGGTCGTCGAACCGGTGGTCCCCGGCAGCGGTGGCAACCCCCGGCCGTGACTCCAGCAGTGCCTCGACAACCCGCTCAGCTAGTACCCCAAACGCCTCCACCCGGCCCACCCTACCGACCGGCCCACCCACTGCCACCTGTTACGTCGATCATGAAGTTATTGCCGTCGACCTCGGCGTGTCGTGGCAACAACTTCATGATCAACGCGGGTCTGGGAGCTCGGGGGTGGGGGTTTCGGCGGGTGGGGTTTCGGCGGTTCGGATGGCCTCTGCGTAGGCCAGGGTGGCGCGGCGCAGGGCCGCTTCCGGGTCGATGCCCGCCTCGCGGGCCGCCGCTACAGTGGCCAGGAGGCTCGCGCCCAACCTTGCTTCGGCATCCACCTGGGTGTCGGCCAACGGCGGTGGGACCTCGATGCCCCTGCGGGCGGCGCGCTTCAGGATCTGCGCGGCCAGGGCCAGGGCGGGCTGGCTCAGGGCCACGCCGTCCAGCACCGAGTCGCGTGCCTTCTCAGCGCGCTTGATCCGCTCCCAGTTCTCGGTGATGTCCTCCAGAGTGCCCGCCTCGGCACCCGCGAAGACGTGCGGATTGCGCCGGATCATCTTGTCGACCAGGCCACCGGCCACGTCGTCGATGGTCCACCGCTCGTCCTCGGGCAACTCCTCGGCGAGCCGCGCGTGCAGCACCACCTGCAACAGGACGTCACCCAACTCCTCGCGGAGCGCGTCGGTGTCGTCGGCGCTGATCGCGTCGTACGCCTCGTAGCTCTCCTCCAGCAGATAACCGGCGAGGCTGCGGTGCGTCTGCGCGCGTTTCCACGGGTCGCCACCCGGCGAGGCCAGCCGGTCCATCACGGCCACCGCGTCGAGCAGTCGGGCGCCCGGCGGATCCCACGAGCCGTACATCAGCTCCATCTCGGCCAACCCCGGCTGCCGGGCCAACCGCAGACCCAACTCACGGGCCAGCGCCTCGTCGCCCGCCGGACCGGCCAGCCACACCACAGTGCCGTGCGTCGCCACCGCATCCAGCAACGGCTGCGTCGCCGGCCCGTCCACCACTGTGACCTCGGCGCCCGCCTGGCGCACGGCCGTGACCAGCTCGCTCTCCGCGCCGGTCAACACCGGGTGCTGGCGTACGACATCCCAGGCCGCGGAGGTCAGCAGGCCGGCGGGCAACCGGGGTGAGGTGACCAGGAGGACGATCCGTGCCGACATGCTCAGCTGGCCGTGCCCTCGTCGCTCGGGGGCGTGGCCGCGTCGCTCGGGGCCGTTGCGTCGTCGCTCGGGTTGGCGCCCGACGGGAGCGGCTCCGGGGTGGAGATGTCGGTGACGGTGCCCGCCTTCTCCAGGTAGGGAAGGCTGTACCTGCCGAAGCCCCCGTTCGGCACTTGGAGCAGGGCCGGAATCTCCAGCGCGGAGTAGCGCGGGTTGAGCGAGACGTCCTCCCGCTCCACCTCTGCCTCGAACGCCGCGCTGAGGGCCACCACCGCGGCCACCTGCGGGGCGATGGCCGGATCGGCGAACGCCGAACGCTGCTGCTCGACCGTCCAGCCGGCCGGGGCCACCTCGCCCTCCACCATCTTGGCGTAGACGACCGACCGCAGCTCGTCGGTCAGCTCGGCCGGCGGCAGACCCGCCTGGAGGGCGAGGAAGAGGTTGTACCAGTCAGCGGCGAGCTTCGCGTACTCGGAGCCAGGAGCTCCGAAACTCTTGCCCAACTCGTCGGCTTTGAGCTGGTCCTGGACCGGGATCTTCTTCTCCGCGACGATCCGCTTGGCCAGGTCGATGCCGACGAGCAGGTTGAGCATGTCCTGTGGGGTCGCGTCGATCCGGAGCATCTCCGGCGAGGGAGACGCGGACGGCCCGTTCTGCTGCTGGAACGCCGCCCGGGCGGTCGTCTCGTACTTCGCCTGGGCCTCGGCGTGGATCTCGTCGACCCGTTGCACCGAATAGGTGGTGTCACCGACGTACGCGGCGACCCCCGGTGCGGACTTACCGCAGGCAGCGAGGGAGAGGACACCCAGGGCCGCGACGCTGGCGGCGGCGATCACACGGCGAGCACGCATGCCCGCCACTCTCTCATGCCCTCTCCCGTGCTGTGACGGCCCCCACCTCACCGAGCTTCCAGTTCACCGCGGCGCGTCACCCGGCCGCACCTGACCCGGCCGGGACGGCGAGCGGGGCGGGGGCACCGAGCACATCGGAGAGCAACTGCGCGCACCACTGCAACAGCGCCTGGTCACGCAGCGGCTCCCCGCCGATCCGACGGGTGCTCGGCCGAGGCACGCTGACCTGGTCGGTGGCCTGCTTGTAGACGGCGTCCGGGTGGTAGCGCTTGAGCCGCATCTGCTTCGAATCCGGCAACGGCAACGGGCCGAACCGCACGTGCTTGCCCTGCATCGACACGTCGGTGAGGCCGTACCGGCGGGCCAGGAGGCGGAACCGGGCCACCTCCACCAGGTTCTGCACCGGGGCCGGCGGCTCGCCGTACCGGTCGGTCATCTCGGCGACCACCTCGGTCAGCCGCTCCTCGTCCCGCGCCTCGGCGAGCTTGCGGTACATCTCCAGGCGCAGCCGCTCCACGCTCACGTAGTCGTGCGGCAGGTGCGCGTCGATCGGCAGGTCGATCTTGACGTCGGGCTCGTCCTCCGACCGCTCACCCTTGAACGCGGAGACCGCCTCGCCGACCATCCGCACGTACAGGTCGAAGCCGACGCCCTCGATGTGCCCGGACTGCTCACCGCCGAGCAGGTTGCCGGCGCCCCGGATCTCCAGGTCCTTCATCGCCACGTACATGCCGGCGCCCAGCTCGGTGTGCTGCGCGATGGTCGCCAGCCGCTCGTGGGCGTGCTCGGTGAGCGGCTTCTCCGGTGGGTAGAGGAAGTAGGCGTACGCCCGCTCCCGGCCCCGGCCGACCCGGCCGCGAATCTGGTGCAGCTGGGCCAGGCCGAGCAGGTCGGCCCGCTCCACGATCAGCGTGTTGGCGTTGGGGATGTCGATGCCCGACTCCACGATCGTGGTGCAGACCAGGACGTCGAACTCCTTCTCCCAGAAGCCGACCATGACCTTCTCCAGAGCATCCTCACCCATCTGGCCGTGCGCCACCGCGACCCGCGCCTCGGGCACCAGCTCCCGCAGTCGCCGCGCCGCCCGGTCGATCGACTCGACCCGGTTGTGCAGGTAGAAGACCTGCCCGTCGCGGAGCAGCTCGCGGTGGATGGACGCCGCCACCTGCCGGTCGTCCTGCGCGCCGACGAAGGTGAGCACCGGGTGCCGCTCCTCCGGTGGGGTGGCGATGGTGGACATCTCCCGGATGCCGGTGATCGCCATCTCCAGGGTGCGCGGGATCGGGGTGGCCGACATGCTCAGCACGTCGACCGACGCGCGCAGCGTCTTCAGGTGCTCCTTGTGCTCGACACCGAAGCGCTGCTCCTCGTCGACGACCACCAGGCCCAACTGCTTGAACCGGGTCGCGGTCTGGAGCAGCCGGTGGGTGCCGATGACGATGTCGACGGTGCCGTCGGCGACCATCTCCAGCGTCCGCTCGGTCTCCTTCGGGGTCTGGAACCTCGACAGCTGCCGGATCTCCACCGGGAACTGGCTCATCCGCTCGGCGAACGTGTTGTAGTGCTGCTGCACCAGCAGCGTGGTCGGCACCAGCACCGCCACCTGCTTGCCGTCCTGCACGGCCTTGAACGCCGCCCGGACCGCGATCTCGGTCTTGCCGTAGCCGACGTCGCCGCAGATCAGCCGGTCCATCGGGACGGTCTGCTCCATGTCCCGCTTGACCTCGTCGATCGCGGCGAGCTGGTCCGGCGTCTCCTGCCAGGGGAAGGCGTCCTCCAACTCCCGCTGCCAGGGGGTGTCCGGGCCGAACGAGTGGCCCTTGGACGCCTTGCGGGCTGCGTAGAGCTGGATGAGCTGCGCGGCGATCTCCCGCACCGCCTTACGGGCCCGGGCCTTGGACTTCTGCCAGTCCGAGCCGCCCATCTTGTGCAACGTCGGCTGCTCGCCGCCCACGTAACGGGAGAGCTGGTCGAGCTGGTCCGTGGGGACGAACAGGCGGTCGCCGGGCTGACCACGCTTGCTGGCCGCGTACTCGATCACCAGGTATTCGCGGCTGGCCCCGTTGACGGTGCGCTGCACCAGCTCGACGTAGCGGCCGATGCCGTGCTGCTCGTGCACGACGTGGTCGCCGGCCTTCAGCTCCAGCGGGTCGATGGTGTTGCGCCGCCGGCTCGGCATCTTGCGCATGTCCCGCGTCGAGGTGCCCCGACCGCCGGTCACGTCGTTGCCGGTCAACAGCACGAAACGGGACGCCTCGTCGACGAACCCGCTGCTCAGCGCACCGCAGGTGACCACCAGCTCACCGGCGACCGGCGCGGTCGGCACCTCCTCGGTCAACCGGGCGCCCAGCCCGGCGTCGCGCAGCACCTCCACCGCCCGCTGGGCGGGGCCGTGGCCTTCGAAGACCAGCGCGATCGACCAGCCCTCGCCGGCCCAGCGTTTGAGGTCGTCGACCACCCGGCTGGTCTCGCCGTGGTAGAGCGGGGCAGGCTGGGCGGCGAGGGTCACCGCGATGGCGTCGTCCGGGGTGACCGCGGCCTGTTCCGGCGCGTCCTCCCAGGGCTGCCGCGTCTCGGTCGCGGTCTCCGCCTCGACGAGACCGAACGGGGACAGCGTCCACCACGGCTGGCCGAGTTTGCCGGCTGTGGCGCGCACCTCGCCGAGAGTGCGGAAGGCGGCGGCGCCGACGTCCACCGGGGCCTGGCCGCCGACCGCAGCAGCGGCCCAGCTGGCCTGGAGAAACTCCTCCGAGGTACGCACCAGGTCGTGCGCCCGGGTGCGGATGCGCTCCGGGTCGCAGAGCAGCACGTGGGTGCCGGACGGCATCGCGTCCAGAAGCAGCTCCAGCGAGTCGGGACCGACCAGCACCGGCGCCAGCGACTCCATCCCCTCCACCGGGATGCCCTCGGCCAGCTTGTCGAGGATCTCCGCCAACTCGGGGTGCTGCTCGGCCAGCGCGGCGGCCCGGTCACGGACCTCCGGGGTCAGCAGCAGCTCCCGGCAGGGCGGTGCCCACAGCAGCGGAACCTGCTCGATGGTCCGCTGGTCGGCGACGGCGAAGGTGCGGATCTCCTCCACCTCGTCGCCCCAGAACTCGACCCGGGACGGGTGCTCGTCGGTGGGCGGGAAGACGTCCAGGATGCCGCCGCGCACGGCGAACTCGCCGCGCTTGGTGACCAGGTCGACCCGGGCGTACGCCATGTCGATCAGCCGGCGGGCGACCTCCTCCAGGTCGGCCTCCTCACCGGCGGCGAGCTGCACCGGCTCCAGATCGCCGAGCCCCTTGAGCTGCGGTTGGAGCAGAGAACGGACCGGAGCCACGACCACCCGCAGAGGCCCGGTGCTCCCGTGCGCGTCGGCAGCCTCCGGGTGCGCCAACCGGCGCAGCACGGCCAGCCGTCGGCCCACCGTGTCCGAGCGTGGCGACAGCCGCTCGTGCGGCAGCGTCTCCCAGGAGGGGAAGACCACCACCTGTTCCGCCGGCAGCAACCCACCCAGCGCGGCGGCCAGGTCGTCGGCCTCCCGGCTGGTGGCGGTCACCGCGAGCACGGGTCGCCCGGCCCCACCCCCGGTGCCGTCGGGGTCGGCCGCGACCGCAGCGACCGCGAACGGGCGCAACGCCGCAGGGGCGGTGATGTCGAGGCCGTCGACCTGGGCGGCACCGGAGCGCGCCAGGTCACGCGCCCGGGTCAGCCCGGGGTCGGCCAGGGCGGCGGAGAACAGACCGGTGAGCAAGGGAATCCTTCCCGGGGAGTCGACGCACACGACGGCGGCCCCTCGTCCAGCCGGACGGGGGGTGCACGACGACAAGCCTATCCCCGTCCACCGACACACACCCCCTTCCGCTCAGGTCCACGCCGCGCGGCGCGCGGCACCCCGCCCGCGCACCCCCTCGGCCCAGGTCCACGCCCCGCACCCAAGCCCGCGCACGCCGCTTCGCCCAGGTCAGCGCCCCACAGCCCCACGACCCGCACCCCCACGACCCGCACCCCCACGACCCGCACCCCCACGACCCGCACCCCCGCGCCGCGCACCCCACGACCCGCACCCCGCGCCGCGCACCCCACGACCCGCACCCCCGCGCCGCGCACCCCGCGCCGCGCACCCTCAACCCAGGCCCGCGCCACGCCCCACACCCCCACGGCTCGCACCCCGCGCCGCGCACCCTCAGCCCAGGTCCGCGCCACGCCCGCGCGGGCCCGTGAACCACCCCAAGATCCACGCAACTTCGGGCAAGTTGCTGCTTCCGGGGCGCGGGAGGCAGCACTTTCCCTGATGTTGTGCGGATCTTGGGGCGGGACCCCGAACCCGGCAGCCCGAGGCGGTCGGAAACGGGAGATAGATCTTGACCGGCGGCCTTCTGACATGGTCGGGTTTCGGGGTGGATGAGCAGTGGCGGGCACAGTTCGACGCGGAGGTGAGCTTCGCCAACGGCGGCGGGCTGCGCACCGAGGGGTTCCGGCTGGACGTCCCCGGTCAGGAGATCAGCGACGACGACCTGGCGGCGTTGTTCGTCCGGCACCTTGGGTTGCTGATGGTCGCCGAGGTGCGGATCAGCGCGAAGACGATCATCGAAGAACCGCACAAGGGCGGCCGGGGCGTTGCCGTTGACCGGCCGGCGCCCGCCCGCAGGCTGGTCGAGCTGAGCCACGTGATCAGCGACGGGATGATCACCCTGCCGGGCTGGCCGGGGCCGCGGATCACCGACTGGCTGACGTTCGCGGCATCCCGCGAGCGGTACGCGGCGGGCACCGAGTTCCACGTGGCGCGGATCGACCTGATCGCCAACACCGGCACGTACGTGGACACTCCCGCCCATCGCTGGGCGGGCGGCGATGACCTGACCGGGGTGTCGCTGGACAGCCTCGCCGACCTGCCCGGGGTGGTGGTCCGGGTGCCGGCCGGCGTTCGGGCCGTGGACCGGTTGATGCTGGCCCCGTACGAGGTGGCCGGGCGCGCGGTCCTGCTGCACACCGGGTGGGATGCGCACTTCGGCACCGAGCGGTACGGCGCGCCGGAGGCGCCGTACCTGACCGGGGACGCCGCCCAGGCGCTGGTTGACGCGGGCGCGACCCTGGTCGGCATCGACTCGATCAACATCGACGACATGAGCCCGGCGGCCGGAGGTCAGCGCCCCGCGCACAGCGCGCTGCTCGCCGCCGGCATCCCGATCGTGGAGCACCTGACCGGCCTGGACGCGCTGCCCCCGACGGGGTTCCGGTTCACCGCGGCCCCACCGAGGGTGGCCGGCATGGGCACCTTCCCGGTCCGGGCCTTCGCCGTCGTCAACCCCTGACGCCACCCGCGGCGCTGACGCCACCCGCGGCGGCGGCAACGCGCGGTCGGCCGGTCAGTAGCGCACCGAGATCCTGCGCGCCACGGCGTCCACCCGGATCTCCCCGCCGTACGGGATGATCAACTGCGGGTCGGTGTGGCCGAGGTCGACGTCGAAGACCACCACCGCGTCCGGGTTGTACGGCGCGAGCGCGCGGGTGATCGCCTCCCGCTGGGCATCGCCCCACGCCTGCCGTTCCGGCACCGACAGGGGCTTGTTGAAGTCCCAGGCCTTGGGGCGACCGACGACGATGGCCGGGAAGGCGGCGAGCAGGCCCCGCTCCCCCATGTTCCGCACGATCCGGAACACCTCCTGTGCGCCGGGCATCTCCTCGGAGGTTTCGACGAGAAGCACTGACCCGTCCAGCTCGGCGGCGGTGGGCACCCGGTCGGTGGCCAGCAACCAGTGCAGGATCTCCAGGTTGCCGCCCCAGGTGCGCCCCCGCACCTCCCGCTGCGGGCCCTGCCAGCGCCAACCCGCGCCGGGCAGCATCTCCGGCTCGTGGGCCAGCGTCTCCGGCTCGGTCCACGGGTTCGGCCGGTCCCCCCAGTCATGGGCGGGCGTCAACTCGTACCAGTCGGTGGTGAACAGGGCCGCGCGCAGCGAGGCGAAGGTCAGCGGGTGCGGCGAGCCGGGCCGGCCGAGATGCACCAGCACCGACCCACCGTGGTAGGCGACGATGCCCAGCCGGTAGAGGTGGTTGAGCACGTTGGTGTTGTCGGAGTAGCCGAAGTAGGGCTTGGGGTTGGCCCGCAGCACGTCATTGTCGAGGTGCGGGGTGACCGTGATCAGGTCGTCGCCGCCGACAGTGGCGAGCACCGCGGTGATGCTCGGGTCGGCGAAGGCTGCGGTCAGGTCGCGGGCCCGGTCGCGCGGGTCGGCCCCCAGGACCCGGGTGGTCGGATACTCCACCGGCTCCAGGCCGAGTTCCTCGCGCAGCCGGCGAAGCCCCAACTCGTACACGTGGGGGAAGACGGCTGGCAGGCCGGCGGAGGGTGAGACGACCGCGACCCGGTCGCCAGGCCGGGGTTTGGGCGGGTATTTCAGCGACACCATGATCGAACGCTAACGGTCCGGCCACCCGGTTTCCGCCCTGCGGATTACAAAACCGGCCATAGGCTCACAACGTGGACACCGCATCGCAGGGCCGAGACCGGGACTGGGCGCCGCGCAGCATCGGGTTGCTTCTCGGCACCCTGGTGCTCGCCACCGCGTTCATCGCGGCCTACGTCGGCGCACTGCATCAGCCCACACCCCGCGACCTGCCGGTCGGCGTCGCCATCGGCGACCAGCGCGCCCAGGCGACGCTCGACGCCGTGCGCGGCCAGACCAACATCATCACATCCGTCGGGTACGACGACGCGAGCGCCGCCGAGCACGGGCTGCTCAGCCGCGCGGTGTACGCCGTGCTCAGCACCGGCCCCGACAACGGCCTGCTCCTCACCATCGCGAGCGCCTCCGGCCCCTCCGCCACCAGCGCGATCAAGGAGGTGCTCACCACCGCCACCACCCGCAGCGGCACCCCGCTACAGGTCGTCGACGAGGTGCCGGTCACCTCGGCCGACCCGCGCGGGGTGGTGCCCTTCTACCTGAACGTCGGCTACGTGCTCGGCGGCTACCTGGCCTCGACCGTGCTCGGGATATCCGCCGGCACCACCCCACGTACGGTGCGGCGGGCCGGGCTGCGCATCGCCGCCCTGGCCGTCTACAGCGTGCTGCTCGGCATCGCCGGCGCGGTCGTGGTCGGACCGGTGCTGGACATCTGGCACCACGACGTACCGACGATCGCTGCGATCGGCGCGCTGGCCGTCTTCGCCGCCGCGATGTTCGCCAGCGCCGTCCAGGGCTGGCTCGGCGTCGCGGGCACCGCGCTGGTCATCCTGCTTCTGGTGGTGCTCGGCAACCCCGGCTCCGGCGGCATCTACGCGCCCGAGTTCCTGCCCGGCGTGCTGCGCGGCATGCACCGGTGGAACATCCCCGGCCTCGCCAACGACCTGAGCAAGGCGGCGGTCTACTTCGACTGGCGATCGGCCGGCTGGCCGGCCTTCGCCCTCGCGCTCTGGGCGGTGCTCGGCGGGCTGGGTCTGCTCGGCGCGAGCCTCGTCCGCGGTCGCCGGGCCGTCACCTCCGACTCCGGCCCGACCCGCCCCGGCCCCGCTCCCGCCGGCGACGGTGGTTGAGATCACGTCCGAAAACACCGTTCCAGGGGCACTGGATCGCCCGGGGGTCCTCCAGACATCCGGTGCACGCGGATACCATCCAGTGAGTCGGACAGCGCTGTCCTTCGTACCCACGTAAGGGAGCGCACCGTGACCGATCAGCATGACCACGACGGCCCGGATGCCGCGCTGCGTGCCGACATCCGCCGGCTCGGCACCCTGCTCGGGCAGACCCTGGCCCGACAGGAGGGTCGCCCACTGCTCGACCTCGTCGAGGAGATCCGCGCCCAGGTCCGCACCGACGCACCGGCGGCCGCCCAGCGCCTCGGCGGGCTCGACGTGACCACCGGCACCAAGCTGGCGCGCGCCTTCTCCACCTACTTCCACCTGGCCAACATCACTGAGCAGGTGCACCGTGCACGGGATCTGCGCCGCCGCCGAGCGGTGCAGGGCGGGTGGCTGGACCAGGCGGCCAAGATGATCGCCGAGCGCGGGGTGCCCGCCGAGGAGATCGCCAACGCGGCCCGCCGGCTGGCGGTCCGACCGGTCTTCACCGCGCACCCAACCGAGGCGGCCCGCCGCTCGATCCTGTCCAAGCTGCGGGCGATCGCCGACGAGTTGGACACCGAGACCGCCAACGCGATCCTCTACGGCGCCAGCGACGAGGGCCCCGCCAACCGCCGCCTGGCCGAGCTGCTGGACCTGATGTGGCAGACCGACGAGCTGCGGCTCGACCGGCCGGACCCGACCGACGAGGCCCGCAACGCCATCTACTACCTGCGCGACCTGTACGCCGAGGCCGCCCCGCAGGTGCTCGACGACCTGGCCGACACGCTGCGCACCCTCGGTGTGGAGACCTCGCCGACGGCCCGGCCGCTGAGCTTCGGCACCTGGATCGGCGGTGACCGCGACGGCAACCCGTTCGTCACCCCGGCGGTCACCCGTGAGGTGCTGACCATCCAGCACGAGCACGGCATCGCGGCCACCGAGAAGGCCATGGATCATCTGATCAGCGAGGTCTCGGTCTCCCGCCGGCTGCGCGGGGTTTCCCTGGACCTCTCCGCCAGCCTCGCCGCCGACCTGGACGCACTGCCCGAGGTGGCGACGCGGTTCCGGCGGGTCAACGCGGAGGAGCCGTACCGGCTCAAGGCGCGCTGCGTGAAGGCGAAGCTCGCCAACACCCGGCAGAGGCTGCGCCAGGGCACCGCGCACGTGCCGGGTCGGGACTACCGGGGCTCCGCCGAGCTGATCGCCGACCTGGATCTGCTGCGCGCGTCGCTGGCCCGCAACTCCGGGCAGCTCACCGCCGTCGGCCGGCTGGCCTCCACCATCCGTACGGTGTCCGCGTTCGGCCTGCACCTGGCCACGATGGACGTCCGGGAGCACGCCGAGGCGCACCACGCGGTGCTCGCCCAGCTCTACGAGGCCGTCGGCGAGGTCTCCGACTACCCGGCGCTGACCCGCCTGGAGCGCACCAAGCTTCTCGCCGACGAGCTGACCGGCCGCCGGCCGCTGTCCACCCTGGACACGGCGCTGTCCGAGCCGGCCCGTAAGACGTTCGACGTGTTCAGCACGATCCGGGAGGCACAGGACCGGTTCGGCGCCGAGGTGATCGAGTCGTACATCATCTCGATGACCCTGGGTGTCGACGACGTGCTGGCCGCCGTGGTGCTGGCCCGCGAGGCCGGCCTGGTGGACGTGCACAGTGGGCGGGCCCGGGTCGGGTTCGTGCCGCTGCTTGAGACCCCGGCCGAGCTGAACGCCGGCGGTGAGCTCCTCGACGAGCTGCTGTCGCTGCCCGCGTACCGGGCGTTGGTGAGCGCCCGAGGCGACGTGCAGGAGGTCATGCTCGGCTATTCCGACTCCAACAAGGAAGCCGGGATCACCACCAGCCAGTGGTCGATCCACCGGGCGCAGCGCGCGCTGCGTGACGTGGCGGCCCGGCACGGAGTGCACCTGCGGCTGTTCCACGGCCGGGGCGGCACGGTCGGTCGCGGCGGCGGGCCGACGCACGAGGCGATCCTGGCCCAGCCGTACGGGACGATGGACGGCGCGATCAAGGTGACCGAGCAGGGTGAGGTGATCTCCGACAAGTACACCCTGCCGTCACTGGCCCGGGAAAACCTGGAGCTCACCCTCGCGGCGGTGCTCCAGGCGACCCTGCTGCACACCGCGCCCCGGCAACCGGCCGAGATGTTGGAACGCTGGGACGCGACCATGGACGTCGTCTCCGAGTCCGCGTTCCGCTCCTACCGGTCGCTCGTCGAGGACCCGGACCTGCCGGCGTACTTCTGGGCGTCCACCCCCACCGAGCTGCTCGGCGCACTCAACATCGGCTCCCGGCCGGCGAAGCGCCCGAACACCGGCGCGGGCCTGTCCGGTCTGCGGGCCATCCCGTGGGTGTTCGGCTGGACGCAGACCCGGCAGATCGTGCCGGGTTGGTTCGGCGTCGGCTCCGGCCTGGCCGCCGCGCGTGAGGCCGGACTGGCTGACGTGCTGGCCGAGATGCACCGTAACTGGCACTTCTTCCGCACGTTCCTGTCGAACGTCGAGATGATGGTGACCAAGACCGACCTGAGCATCGCCCGTCGCTATGTCGAGACGCTGGTGCCGAAGAAGCTGCACCCGATCTTCGAGCAGATCGAGCAGGAGTACGAGCTGACCAAGCGGGAGCTGTTGGCGGTCACCGCCTCACCGGCCCTGCTGGAAAACTCGCCGGTGCTCCAGCGCACCCTGGCCGTCCGCGACACCTACCTGGAGCCGCTGCACCACCTCCAGGTGGCCCTGCTGCGGCAGTACCGGGAGTCCGGGGCTGCCGGGCGGGCAGTGGCCACCGCTCCGGGTGGCCGACGTGCGCCGAGCGACGGCACCGCCCTGGAGCGGGCGCTGCTCACGACGGTGAACGGCATCGCCGCCGGAATGCGCAACACCGGCTGATCGACCGAAGGAAATCAGGCCACCAACCCAGCCGCGTCGATCATGCAGTTGTGGTGCCCCGCAAAAGCCGCCAGAAAGGGCGAAGCAGGCACCACAACTCCATGATCGACCGGGTTGGGGGTGGGGATTAGGGGCAGGTCAGAAGTCGCCGCCGCCGAAATCGCCGCCGCCACCAAAGTCGCCGCCACCGAAATCGCCGCCCGCGTAGTCGCCGCCGCCCTGGTCGCCGCCGCCCTGGTCGCCGCCGCCGCCCTGGTCGACACCGTCCCCGCCCTGGTCGACACCGTCACCGAAGCCCTCCTGGTAGCCAGCGTCGTAGCCGTAGCCGGGATCGGCGAAGGCGGGCGAGAACAGCGCGTCGGCGATCAGGATGCCGCCGAGCACACCGGCGCCGGCACCCAGCGCCGTCTTCCACCAGGGCGTCGAATACCACCCCGCCGGCACCGGCCGACCCTGATAACGCCCACCCGGGTAGTAGTAGGGCGTTTCCCGGCCGGGCTGGGGGCCGGCCCGGAACGTCTGCCCCTGCACGTCGACCTCGCGCTCCTTCGTGAGCTGGCCCACACCACGGGCGGCGGCCAGCGCCGGCACCTCGGGGCCCGGGTCGATGCCCAACGCGGTACGCGCCGCCCGGATGTACGCGAGCCCTTCCAGGGCGGTCTCCCGAGCCAGCGTGAACTGGTGTGGCGTACGCGCCTGCTCCAGCTGCGAGCCGGCCGCGTTGTAGCGCTCACCGGCGTCGGCCAGCGCCTGGCGGACCGCCGGCTCTTCGCCCTGCAGGTTCATCAACTGGCCGCCGAGACGCTCGTACCACCGTTGCGCCTCCGCGCGGGCGTCGCCGAGCTCGGTACGCCTGCGGGCGCCGGCCTGGGCGCGGATGAGCGCTGCGGCGCCAAGTGCGCCGACCAGCACGACAGCGAGGCAGAGCACAAGTTCCATGTCATCGAACGTACCCCCGGGTGTCACGTCATATCCGTCTGGCAAGCTCCGGTGATGGACGTCTCGACGCTGCTTGTGGTGATCGTGTGCCTCGGCGCCGGCGGGGCGGTGGGCTGGCTCGCGGCCCGGTCCCGCTCGGCGGCCGACATCGCCCGCCTCGATGCCACCCTGGCCGCCACCCGAGAGGGTGAGGGCCGGCTGGAGCAGTCCATGCGGGCCCTGAGCTACGAGGCGACCGCGCAGTCCCAGGAGGCGGTGGCCCGCGCGGTCGCCCCGCTGCACGACTCCCTGCGCCGCTACGAGCAGCGGGTGGCCGAGCTGGAGCACGACCGGGTCGACGCGTACGCCGAGCTGCGCGAACAGGTGCGCTCGATGAGCGCCGTCTCCGGTGAGCTGCGCACCGAGACCAAACAGTTGGTGGCGGCGCTGCGGGCACCACAGGTGCGGGGTCGCTGGGGCGAGCACCAGTTGCGCCGAATCGTCGAGGCGGCCGGGATGCTGGAGCACTGCGACTTCTCCGAGCAGGTCACCGCTGACAACGACGGGCAGGTTGTCCGCCCCGACCTGGTGGTCCGGCTGCACGGCGGCCGGTCCGTGGTGGTGGACGCCAAGGCGCCGTTCGACGCGTACCTGACGGCCATGGAGTCCCGCGACGAACGCGGCCGGGATGCCCACCTCGACGCGCACGCCCGGCACCTGCGCGGGCATGTCGACGCGCTGGCCGCCAAGTCGTACTGGTCGGCGTTCGACAACTCGCCCGAGTTCGTGGTGCTGTTCGTCCCCGCCGACCCGTTCCTCGACGTCGCGCTCCAGCGTGACCCGTCGCTGCTGGAGCACGCCTTCACCCGCAACGTGGTGCTGGCCACGCCGGCCACGCTGGTCGCCCTGCTCCGCACTGTGGCCTACTCGTGGCGGCAGGAGGCGCTGGCCCGCAACGCCCTCGCGGTGCACACCCTCGCCCGCGAGCTGTACGGGCGGCTCTCCACCCTGGGCGACCACGTGGGCAAGCTCGGGTCGTCGCTGGCCGGCGCCGTGACCGCGTACAACCGTGCGGTCGGCTCATTGGAGGCGCGGGTGCTGGTCAGCGCCCGAAAGCTCGCCGAGCTGGGGGTGTCGGACGAGGAGTTGGCGACGCCCGCGCAGGTCGAGTTGGCGCCCCGGCAGCCGCAGGCGCCTGAGCTGGCCGACCAGGCCGGCGAGGTCTCGGCCCGCTAGTCAGTCATGTGACAGCGCGTGTGCACGCATGTCACGAAGTGGTCACAAGGGACTGGCCGGTAGTGACAGTGCTCACCGACACCCCGAAAGATTTTGCTCACCCACGTGCCCTGGTCCCTGAGGGCCCTGTTCTCTGGAGGAAAGAGAACGTGAGCAAACCCCGAAATCTGAGCCGGCGCACCTCGGCCGCGCTCTTCGCGTCGGTCCTGGCGACGAGCGCCCTGACCGTCGTGGGTGGTGCCGCCACAGCGGCCGCCGCTCCTGTCACCACACCGGACGCTTCCCCGGCCACCGCCGCCGAGACGCTGGGCGCTCACGACGCCAAACTGCTCGGTGAGGCCAGGGCCAAGAAGGCCCCGACCGTCACCCTGATCGTCTCCACCGAAAAGGGTGAGGCGAGCGATGTCGCCGACGCCCTCACCAAGCTCGGCGGCACCGTCAGCCAGCGGCAGGACAAGGTGGGCTTCGTCCTGGCCAAGGTCCCGACCGACAAGGCCCTCGCGGCGGCACGGCTCCCCGGCGTCTCGGCCGTCGACCTGGACGAGGTCATCAAACTGCCGGACCCGACCCCCGAGCAGACCACCACCGGCACCGCCAGCGCGCGGCAGGCCACGGTCGCGGCACCGGGCGAGGCCACCCGGGCGTCGAACCCGTACATGCCGACCAACGAGACGGGTGCGGTCGCGTTCACTGACGCCCACCCGGAGTGGGACGGCCGGGGCGTCACGATCGGCATCATGGACTCCGGTGTGGACCTCGCGCACCCGGCGCTCCAGCAGACCACCACCGGCGAGCGCAAGATCGTCGACTGGGTCACCGCGACCGACCCGCTGGAGGACGCGACCTGGCGTCGGATGCAGGCCGAGGTCACCGGCCCGTCGTTCACCATCGCGGGCGGCACCTGGACGGCACCGGCCGGCACGTACCGGTTCAACCAGTTCAGCGAGTCCGTCACCGCCGCCAGCGACGCACGGGGTGACGTCAACCGCGACGGCGACACGACCGACGTCTGGGGTGTGCTCTACGACCCGGCCACCAACAACATCTGGGTGGACGCCAACCAGAACCGCAACTTCACCGACGACGCGATGATGCGGCCGTACAAGGAGAAGTACGACGTCGGTTACTTCGGCACCGACAACCCGGCGACAGCGGTCGCCGAGCGGCAGCCGTTCGTCGTCGAGTTCCGCAAGAACGTGAACACTGAGCCGATCGGGCTTCCGGGCACCTACGACTACGTCAACATCGGCATCGTCGAGAGCACCCACGGCACCCACGTCGCCGGCATCACCGCCGCCAACGACATGCTGGGCAACAACGTCTTCGACGGCGCGGCCCCCGGCGCCAAGCTGGTTTCCGCCCGCGCCTGCTCCTGGGGCGGCGGCTGCACCGCGGCGGCTCTCACCACCGGCATGATCGACCTGGTGGCCAACCGCGGGGTCGACATCGTCAACATGTCGATCGGCGGGCTCCCGGGCCTGAACGACGGCAACAACGCCCGGGCGAGCCTCTACAACGAACTGATCGACACGTACGGTGTGCAGCTCGTGATCTCGGCCGGCAACTCCGGCCCGGGCCTCAACACCGTCGGCGACCCGTCCGTCGCCAGCAACGTGATCAGCGCCGCCGCCAGCATCAGCAAGGACACCTGGCTGGCCAACTACGGCTCGGTTGTGCGGAAGAAGAACGCGCTGTTCAACTTCTCCTCCCGTGGCCCGCGCGAGGACGGCGGTTTCAAGCCGAACATCGCCGCCCCCGGCTCGGCCATCTCCACCGCACCGACCTGGCAGCTGGGTGCCCCGGTCCCCGAGGCCGGCTACGCGTTGCCCCCGGGCTACGCGATGCTGAACGGCACCTCGATGGCCTCCCCGCAGACGGCCGGTGCCGGCGCGTTGCTGCTGTCGGCAGCCAAGGCCACCGACCGGGGCGTCAGCCCGGCGGCGCTGCGGCGGGCGATGTTCAGCTCGGCAAAGCCAATCGCCGACGTGCCGACGTACGCGCAGGGCTACGGCATGGTCAACGTGCCGGGTGCGTGGAAACTGCTGCGCCAGGGCGTCGAGACCCGGTCGTACGTCTCCGACGCGGCGGTCTGCACCCCGCTGTCCGGCCAACTGACCATCTGGGACGGCGTGAAGTTCGTGCCGAACCCGGGTCGGGGCACCGGCGTCTACAACCGCTGCGGCTCGGCCCAGGGTGGCCACAAGGTCGGGCAGAGCAAGACCTACCCGGTCAAGATCACTCGCACCAGCGGCCCGGCCGGCACCATCAAGCACAACATCACGCTCCAGGGCAACGACGGCACGTTCAAGGCGCCGAAGACGGTTGCACTGCCGCTCAACAAGGCCGTCACCGTCTCCGTCACCGCCAAGCCGACCGCTGAGGGCGCGCACGGCGCGATCATGAGGATCGACGACCCGGCCACGAACGTGGTCGACTTCGAGGTCTCCACTGTGGTCGTGGTCTCGAACGACGTGAAGAAGCCGACGTTCTCGTACGCCAACGAGGGATCGGTCGACCGGAACGGCTTCACGTCGTACTTCGTGACGGTGCCGGAGGGTGCCAAGGCGCTCCAGGTGAACCTCTCCGGGATCGCCACCGGGTCGCAGACCCGGTTCATCGCCATCAACCCGCTGGGTGTGCCGACGGAGGCAACCACCAGCACCGTCTGCTACACCAACTTCTCCGACGCCAACGTCTGCAAGCCCCAGGAGCGGGACTACCAGAACCCGCTTCCCGGGGTCTGGGAGATCGAGGTGGAGTCGCGGCGGACCTCCCCGGCGATGAACAACCCGTTCAAGCTCCAGGCGCGGGTGCAGGGCCTGACGGTCGAGCCGGCGCTGGTCGAGCTGCCCAGTGTCGAGGCCGGCGAGCCGACCCCGGTGAGCTGGGACGTCACCAACGCCTTCGGCCCGGTCTCGGTCAGCGGCCGCAGCGGCGCGCTGACCGGTGTGCGCACCGAGCGTCCGACCATCACCGAGGGTGGCCCCAACCAGGAGTGGACCGTCGAGATCCCGGCCGGGACGTCGACGTTCACCGCCCGGATCGGCAACCCCGCCAACGCGGGCTCCGACCTGGACCTGTTCGTCTACCGGGGTGACACCGAGGTAGGCCGGGCCGCCGACGGCGACTCGGAGGAGGCGGTGACGCTGACCAACCCGCCGGCCGGCACCTACCGCGTCGTGGTGGAGCCGTACGGGGTCGACGGGCCGGGCACCAGCACCGCCTACGACTACTACGACGCGTTCGCGTCCGCCTCGCTGGGCACGATCACCGCGCCGGCCGTCGCGGTGCCGCTCCTGCACGGCGAGTCGACCACCATCACCGGCACGGTGACGGCGGTGGCGGTTCCGGCCGACGGACGTCAGCTCTCCGGTGAGCTGGCGATCGTCACGAACGAGGGTGCGGTCGTCGGCCGCGGCACCGTCTCCATCGGTGCCGTGAACTGATCCGTCCGTAAACACCGGAGGAGCCCGTCCCCGAGTTCGGGGACGGGCTCCTTCGCGTTCGGAGGTGTCAGGTGGGGCGGGCGGCCGTCACGACGAACGGGGTGCCCTGCTGGCAGGTGGTCATCATGCCGGGCTCGGCCCGACCGGTGACCTCGACTTGCGCACCGGGCGTCAGCACGTCACGCGGACCGCCGACGAGCAGGTAGCCGTCGAGCAGCACGCAGTTGGGCTCCACGCCGCCCTGCACGGTGCCGGTCAGGGTGGTGGCACCCACACCCGGGGGCGTGCTGGGGCCGCCGGGCTTCGGTGGCTTCGGAGTCTTCGGGCCCGAGGGCGGGGTGGGGTCGACTGTCGGCGGCAGGGCGGTCGGGTCGGGCGTGGGTTGGCTGGTCACCGGCTGCGCTCCCGTCGGGGTCGGGCTGGGTGTGCCGCCTCCGGTGTCCTGACTGCCGCAGGCACTCAGCGCCACGCAGACGGCCAGCACTGGAACGGCGAGCCGAAATGTCCTCATGGCTGATCTGACGTACGCCGGTCCGAGTTCGTTCCCGTGTTCAGCCGCGGGCCGCCGCGGCCTTCATGTCCCGCTTCAGCTCCTGCGGCAGCGAGAAGATCAGCCGCTCGTTGGCGGTGGTGATCTCCTCGACGTCGGCGAAGCCCCGTGCGGCGAGGTGGGTCAGCACGTCCTGGACCAGGTCGTCCGGCACGCTCGCGCCGGAGGTCAGACCGACCGTGGTGGCCCCCTCCAGCCAGGCGTCGTCGATCTCGTGGGCGAAGTCGACCAGGTGACCGGCACGGGCGCCCGCGTCCACGGCGACCTCGACCAGGCGGACCGAGTTCGAGGAGTTCGTCGAGCCGACGACGATCACCACGTCGCACTCGGGGGCGATCTCCTTGACGACGTGCTGCCGGTTGGAGGTGGCGTAGCAGATGTCGTCGCTGGGCGGCGACTGGAGCAGCGGCAGTCGCTGCTTGAGCCGGGCGACCGTCTCCAGCGTCTCGTCGACCGACAGCGTGGTCTGAGACAGCCAGACCACCTTCTCCGGATCGCGGACGGTGACCTTGTCGGCGCCGTCCGGGCCGTCCACCAGCTGGATGTGCGCGGGGGCCTCACCGGCGGTGCCGATGACCTCTTCGTGCCCCTCGTGCCCGATGAGCAGGATGTCGTAGTCCTCGGCGGCGAACCGCTTCGCCTCGTGGTGCACCTTGGTGACCAGCGGACAGGTCGCGTCGATCGCCTTCAGCGAGCGCTGCTTCGCCTGCTCGTAGACCTCGGGAGCCACGCCGTGCGCGGAGAAGATGACGGTGGACCCCTCCGGCACCTCCTCGTTCTCCTCCACGAAGATCGCACCCTGGGCCTCCAGAGTCTGCACGACGTGCTTGTTGTGCACGATCTGCTTGCGCACGTAGATCGGGGCGCCGTAGAGCTTCAGCGCCTCCTCGACGGTCTGCACCGCACGGTCGACGCCAGCGCAGTAGCCGCGCGGCTTCGCCAGGAGCACGCGCTTGCCGGTCCGGGGAGTCGCCTCAGCCTCAGTCACCCGTCCATCGTACGTGCCGACTCCCCCACGGCCACCGGCCCACGACCCCGGACTGACCCGGTGATCAAGAGGTTTGCGTCAGAAACGCGCCCGATGCTGACGCAAACTTCTTGATCACCACGGGGGTCCGTAGGGTGGGCGGGTGACCGAGGGGGCGCGGAGCAGCGCGGAGGAGCCTTGGCCCGTGCGGGTGGTCAGCCAGAAGGTGGGGGCATGGATCGCCAAGCTGGGCTGGGTGTGGGTGGACGGGCAGGTGGCGCAGATCAGCCGCCGCCCCGGGGCCAGCACCGTCTTCCTCACCCTGCGTGACCCGTCGGCCGACCTGAGCCTGACCGTCACCACCAACCGGGACGTACTGGACGCCGGCGCGCCGGAGCTACGCGAGGGCGCCCGCGTGGTGCTGCACGCCAAGCCGGAGTTCTACGCCGCCCGGGGCACGCTGAGCCTGCGCGCCGACGAGATCCGCCAGGTGGGGCTCGGTGAGCTGCTGGCCCGGCTGGAAAAGCTCAAGAAGCTGCTCGCCGCCGAGGGGCTGTTCGACCGGTCCCGCAAACGTCGGCTGCCGTTTCTGCCCGGCCGGATCGGGCTGATCACCGGTCGCGCGTCGGCGGCCGAGCGGGACGTGCTGACCAACGCACGGCGGCGCTGGCCGGCAGTGGAGTTCCGCACCGTCAACGTGGCCGTGCAGGGACCCGCCGCGGTGCCCGACATCGTCGCGGCGCTCAAGGTGCTCGACGCCGACGAGAGCATCGACGTGATCGTCATCGCCCGGGGCGGTGGCGGCATCGAGGACCTGCTCCCGTTCTCCGACGAGGCACTCTGCCGGGCCGTCTTCGCCTGCCGCACCCCGGTGGTCAGCGCCATCGGCCACGAGACCGACGCGCCACTGATCGACTACGTCGCCGACCTGCGGGCCTCCACCCCAACCGACGCGGCCAAGCGGATCGTCCCCGACCTCACCGAGGAGGTACGCCTCATCGGCCAGGCCCGCTCCCGGCTGCAACGGGCGGTCCGCAACCTCGTCGACCGGGAGACCCACCGCCTCGACCTGCTGCGCTCCCGGCCGGTGCTGGCCCGGCCCCAGGTGATGGTCGACCAGCGCGCCACCGAACTGACCGCGATGCGGCAACGGGCCGGACGCTGCCTGGACCACCGGCTAGCCGCCGCCGACGACGAGCTGCGGCACACCCTCGCCCGGCTGCGCGCCCTCTCCCCCGCCGCCACCCTCGACCGGGGGTACGCCATCGTGCAGCGCGCCGACGGGCACGTGGTGCGGGCGGCGACCGAGGTGGGCAAGGGCGACCCGCTGCGGGTACGGCTGGCCGACGGCGAGCTGGCCGCCACGGTGGACGGCTGAGTGGCGACACAGTGACCTGGAGAGCGGTATGTGGAGATGGACGCGATGACTGACGACACGAAGGCCGGGCCGGACGAGCGGCTCAGTTACGAGCAGGCCCGCGCCGAGTTGGCCTCGGTGGTCGAGCGGCTGGAAGCCGGCGGCACGTCCCTGGAGGAGTCGCTGGCGCTCTGGGAGCGCGGCGAGGCGCTGGCGGTGATCTGCCAACGGTGGCTGGATGGGGCGCGGGCACGGATCGACGCTGCCCGGCAGGAGCCCGCTTCCTGACCGCGGGTGGGGCGGCCGGAGCCGCCCCCACCCACGTACGTCAGTTGAACAGGCTGTACAGCTCGGCCGGCGCCTCGACGACCTGGTCCGCCGGCGGCTTCTGCGCGGCGGTGGCGGTGCCGTAGTCGGAGTACGTCATCTTGATCTCCTGGGCGGCGGTCTGCCCGGCGGCCGGCAACTGCAACACCAGCTCGCTGAGGCGGCCCTGCGGGTCCACCTTCGCGGTGAACGGGACCGTCTTCGCCTGGGTGCCCAGCGCGGCGATCGTGGCGGCGTTCAGCGAGCCCGCCTCGGCGGCCTTGGTGACGTCGATGGTGCCGGCGTACGCGCCGGTGCCGGTGCTGCGTACCTCGGTGATGCCCTGGGTCAGCACCGCGCTGCCGGCCGGGTCGACCTTGTCGAAGTCGAAGCCGAGGTTGCGGTTGCCCTTGATCCGGGCCTGGTCCAGGTGCTGGTACTTACCGAGGTTGAGCTGCTTGATGGCCGGCAGGCTGTTGGCGGTGGGGCCGGTCAGCTCCAGCTTGACCCAGCTGTCCGGCTTGTAGTGGATCACGTCGAGCTTCATCGCCAGGTCGGACGAGGGCCCACCGATGGCGATCTTCATGGCCGCGCTCTGGCTCGGCTGGTGCACCTGCCCCTCCACCGTCGAGCCGACGGCGGTGAGGGCGAACCGGAAGTTGCCGTTGCTGATCTCCTTGGTGGAGTCGAGCAGTGCCTGCTTGGCATCGCCCGGCACGGGCGTACCGCTGGCCGCGCTCGGCGCGACGGAGGAGCTCGCCGTCGGGGACGCGGTCGATCCGGCGGTGCCGGTCGTCCCGTCGCCGCAGGCAGCGAGGGCGGGCGTGAACAGAGCGGCGGCTACCAGGCCGGCGCCGAGTCGTCGAACAGTCATGCGTGTCTCCCAAGAGGGTCACCCGACGACCTGGACGGCGCCGGAAACCGGGCGACGCAGCAGCACCGTCGGCTGCGCCGCGCGACCCGGGCCGAGCAGCGCGCCCGGATCACTCCCTCTCTGTTCCCTGTTGACGGGTCGGACAATCACCCTTCTGTCCGGTTGCCCTTTCCGGGCCACCACCAGAGCCGTCGATCGACCGAGCCCGCTCAGCGCAGCGAGCCGGCCAGTTCGCGCAATTCGTTGTCCCGGGCATCGCCGATCACGATCACCGTACGGGTCGGTTCCAGCAGCACCAGCGCCTGCTGGTTTCCCCGGGCCGTGTAGAGCTGCCAGGTGCGCCCGCCCAGCTCGGTGGGGCCCTGGGGCTGACCCTGACTGGTCAGCTCCGCGGGGAGCAACCGCTCCGCCGGCACGTTGCTCTGCAGGAGTTGGACGCCCCGCCCCTCCGGCGTGAGGTAGCCGAGCCGCAGGTTCGCGCCGCCCTCGACGGTCTGGTAGCGGGCGCTGACCGTCGACCAGTCAGAGCCGAGGCCCTCCGGTTGGCTCACCGGAAACACGTTTGCCGACCGGGCCTGCTCGATCGCGGGTGCCGGATCGACGGTGGTGGGCTCGTCGCCGCCGAGAAATCCCCGGTAGAACGCCAGCAGGAGGGCGATCGGGACGAGCAGCACCAGCAGCGAGATCGCCATGTCCTTCGGCGAGCGTTCGGACTTGCCGGACTTCAGCGGAGGCGGTGGCGTCGGATCGGTCGCGGCGGGTTCACCACCGGGGCCGCTGGGGACGTCGACCGGCGGCTGACCGTCGGGCGGCGTGCGGTCGGCGGGGACGCGGTCGGCTGGCTGTGCGGGTTCCACCCCACCATCTTCGCAGCCGCCCGACCGGCGGTATCCGGGCCATCACCGCCCCGCGCCGACCCCGGGTCGGCCATCGTGTGAGGATCAGCGACAAAGCCGGCAGTGGGGGCCTCCCCGACGTCGGTCGTCCCCGCACCGTCGCGAGGAGGAGTAGCCGTCATGACGAACACCAGGACGCGGATCCCACAGGATCTCGACCGAAACCTTGCCCTCGACCTGGTCCGGGTCACCGAGGCCGCGGCGATGGCCGCCGGCCGTTGGGTGGGCCGGGGTGACAAGGAAGGCGGCGACGGAGCCGCTGTCGACGCGATGCGCAAGCTGATCAACTCGATCCAGATGCGCGGCGTGGTGGTGATCGGCGAGGGCGAGAAGGACAACGCCCCGATGCTCTTCAACGGCGAACACGTCGGCGACGGCACCGGCCCGGAGGTGGACGTCGCCGTCGACCCGGTCGACGGCACCACCCTGATGAGCAAGGGCATGCCGAACGCCGTGGCGGTGCTGGCCGTCTCCGAGCGCGGCGCGATGTTCGACCCCAGCGCCGTGTTCTACATGGAGAAGCTCGCCGTCGGGCCGGTGTACGCCGACGTGATCGACATCAACGCCGGTGTGGCGGAGAACCTGCGCCGGATCGCCAAGGTCAAGGGCACCGACGTCTCCGAGGTGACCGTCTGCGTGCTGGACCGGAGCCGCCACGACGACCTGGTCGCGCAGATCCGCCGGACCGGGGCGGGCATCCGGTTCATCTCCGACGGTGACATCGCGGGCTCCATCGCGGCTGCCCGGGGCGAGTCGGATGTCGACGTGCTGATGGGCATCGGCGGCACCCCGGAGGGCATCATCTCCGCCTGCGCGTTGAAGTGCATGGGCGGTGCGATGCAGGCCAAGCTCTGGCCGCGCGACGAGCAGGAGCGGGAGAAGGCGATCGCCGCCGGACACGACCTGGACCGGGTGCTGAGCACCGATGATCTGGTAACTGGCGACAACTGCTTCTTCGTGGCGACCGGGGTCACCTCCGGGGATCTGCTGCGCGGGGTGCGCTACCGGGCCGGCGGCGCGTACACGCAGTCGATCGTGATGCGCTCGAAGAGCGGCACCATCCGGGTGATCGACTCGTACCACCGGTTGGAGAAGTTGGCGCTCTACTCCGCGATCGACTTCGACGGTCGTCCGCTGGCCGAACAGGAGTGACCATCACCGACACAGCGACCCCACCGGTCCTGTCCGCCGCCCGCCGGATCACCGGTGTCGCGCTGGCTTCGATCTCCGGGGTCGCGGTGGCGGTGCAGTCCCGCATCAACGGCGAGCTGGGGGAACGCCTGGCCGACGGCTTCGCGGCCGCTGTGGTCTCCTTCGGCGGCGGCCTGGTGGTGCTCCTGGTGCTGGTGCCGCTCACCCCCGGTGGACGGCGTGGCCTGGTCGCGTTGCGGGGCGCGCTCGCGAGGGGCGCGCTGCGGCCGTGGCAGTGCCTCGGCGGCATGTGCGGGGCGTTCCTGGTGGCCTCCCAGGGCCTGACCATCGGCTCGCTGGGCGTGGCCGTCTTCACCGTGGCGGTGGTGGCCGGCCAGAGCGGCAGCAGCCTCGCCGTGGACCGGGCGGGAATCGGACCGACTGGCCGGCAGCCGGTCACCCGACAACGGCTCGCCGGTGCGGTGCTCACCGTGCTGGCGGTCGGCCTCGCGGTCGGTGACCGACTCAAGGACCCGGGCATGTTGGCGCTGGCCCTGCTGCCCCTGATCGCCGGGGTGGGCACCGCCTGGCAGCAGGCGGTCAACGGCCGGGTCCGGGCGGCGGCCGACAGCGCGTTGACCGCCACGCTGGTCAACTTCTTCGTCGGCACGGTCACCCTGCTCGTGGCGTTCGCGATCGACCTCGCGGTGCGCGGCTGGCCGACCGGTCACCTCCCCACCGAGCCGTGGCTCTACCTGGGCGGGCCGATCGGCATCGTGTTCATCGCCATCGCGGCGGCCATCGTGCGCTTCACCGGGGTCCTGCTGCTCGGTCTGGCCACCATCGCGGGCCAGATCGTGGGGGCGGTCCTGCTGGACCTGGTCTCGCCCACAGCCGCCTCGCACCCCGGCCTGAACACCCTGCTCGGGGCCGCGCTGACCATGGTGGCCGTGCTGATCGCGGCGCTGGCACCGCCCGCCAGGCGCTGACCGCGAAGCGCCAGGCGCCGTCTCGATCCGGACACGAGCCGGTCTGTCCTCGATACCAAGGGTCAGCCGGCGTCGGAGGAGTGCCCCGGGAAGAGGTGCGCGCCCGGGTCGATGGCCACGGCCGCGTTGTTGACCGCTGTCGCGGCCTCGCCGAAGCCGGTCGCGATCAGCCGGACCTTGCCCGGGTATTCGGTGATGTCACCTGCCGCGAAGACCCTCGGCAGGTTCGTCGCCATCGCGCTGTCCACCAGGATGTGCCGGCGGTCGAGCTGTAGCCCCCATTCGGCGAGGGGCCCCAGATCGGCGGTGAAGCCGAGGGCTGCCACCACGACGTCCACCGGCAGCGTCTCGGCCGCACCACCGCGTACGGTCACCTCGGCGCCGGTCACCGTGCCGTCCCCGATCAGTCGGCTGACCTCGGCGTTGACCACCACCCGCACCGGCAGAGACAGCACCCGGGCCACCGTCGAGGCATGCGCTCGGAACTTCTCCCGTCGGTGCACCAGGGTCACCGAACGGGCCAACGGCTGTAGCGCCAGCGCCCAGTCGAAGGCGGAGTCGCCGCCACCGACGATCAGCACGTCCCGGCCGGCCAACTCGGCGGGCTCGGTGACGAAGTAGACGATCCCCGAGCCGGGGGTGCCGTCGGCGCACGGCAGCGGCCGAGGACTGAAGCTGCCGAGCCCGCCGGTGACCACGACCGCGCCGCAGCCGAGCTGCTCGCCGCCGGCCAGGCCGAGCACCGGACGCCCATCGGCGTACGAGAGTTTCTCGGCGCGCGTGCCGAGCAGGTACTGCGGATTGAACGGGGCTGCCTGGGCGACCAGATTGGCCACCAGGTCGCGACCCTTGACGGCGGGAAAGCCGGCCACGTCGAGGATCAACTTTTCCGGGTACATCGCGGTGACCTGGCCGCCCGGTTCCGGCAGCGCGTCGATCACCGCCACCGACAACCCCCGGAACCCCGCGTAGTACGCGGCGAAGAGACCGGCCGGGCCGGCCCCGATCACGGCGACATCGACCTCACGCATGGCGTACCGTCGCTTTCCGCTCACGGATCAACGCTTGCTGATCTCGACCGTAGGCGGGCGATGACGGTCCGGCAAGCACGTCCCAGAGGCGCGCCGGGGAATCGGTCAGGGCAGGCGGAGTGTGTCACCCGAGTAGTCCGGCCCGTCCACGGCCGGGCGCCGCCGGCGGAACAGGATCGCCGCGACCACCCCGCCGAGCAGCCCGAACAGGTGACCCTGCCAGGAGATCCGCTCGTCGGTGGGGAGGATGCCGACCAGTTGCCAGCCGTAGAGCAGGCCGACCAGGAGGAAGACGGCGAAGTTCCACCAGCTGCGCTCGACGATGCCCCGCGTGAGCAGGATGCCCAGGTAGCCGAAGATGACGCCGCTGGCGCCGACCACCACCGAGTTGGGTGAGCCGGTGAACCAGACGCCGAGCCCGCTGACCAGGATGATGACCAGGGTCGACCAGAGGAACCGGCGGGCTCCGGCGGCCAGGACGAACGTGCCCAGCAGGATCAGCGGGATGCTGTTGCTGTAGAGGTGGTCGAAGCCGTGGTGCAGGAACGGGGAGAAGAAGACCCCGTCCAGCCCGTCGATGCGTTGCGGGATGATGCCGGCGGTGGCGTCCAGGCCGAACGCGAGACCCTGGTCGACGGCCTCGATGAGGAAGAGGAACGGGACCACCGCACACATGGCGACGAAGGCTCGGCCGAGCGCGGCGTAGAACGCCTCGGTGCCGAACCGGAAGGGGTCGCCGCTTGACGGGTGCAGAGTCACCGTACAACTGCTATCAGCAAAATCGGCCTACCGCCACTCACGTCCCGTCCGAGCGGCCCGGCGTACGCGCGACGGCGGGGCAGGTGGTCGCCCACCTGCCCCGCCGTTGGACCGTCAGTAGGTGTTGTTGTTCTGGAAGTAGGTCCAGGCACCGCAGGGTGTCTTGTACCTGCCCTTGATGTAGCCCAGCCCCCACTTGATCTGGGTGGCCGGGTTGGTCTGCCAGTCGGACGCGACGGAGCTCATCTTGTTGCCCGGGTATGCCTGAGGGATGCCGTACGCGCCGGTCGAGGAGTTGCGGGCCTTGTGGTTCCAGCCGCTCTCCTTGGTCCAGAGCTTCTCCAGGCAGGGGAACTCGGAGATGCCGAAGCCGGCGTCGATCGTCATGGCGCAGCCGGTCTTGCGGTTGCCGCTGTACTCCTCGCAGGACGCGGGGATAGGCCCGGTGTACGGCTTGGCGGGCGCGTTGGCGGCGGCCTCGCGCTCGCGCTTACGGGACGCCGCGGCGGCCTCGGCCTTGCGGGCCCGCTCGGCGGCTTCCTTGGCGGCCTGCGCCGCACGCAGCTTGGCCTGGTATTCGGCGGCCCGCTGCTGGGCGAACTTCACCTGGTGGGCCGACTGCCGCTCGCGCTGGTACGCGAAATCGGCCCGGTCGACCTCGACGCTGACCTGCTCGGTCAGGCCCTGTTGCTGGGTTTCCCGATCTTCGCCCAGATAGAAGCCGCCGGCTACGCCCACGGAGAGCAGCGCCACGGCGGCCGTTCGGGCACCCAACCGGCTCCACAGCCGACTCACGAAGTGGTCCCTTCGTCGGGGGCAAGGACGCGGCGCGGCCGGCCACAGGTGGGCCATCAGCCGTGCCACGAGCGCCCCGACCGCTTGCCGGTCGCGCCGACGCACCGACCGCCGCCGATGCCGCCCGTCCCAGGACAAACGATCATCAACGATGCTCATGGTGCGTGGACGCTCGTGGGACACGATTGCGCACAGTGAGGCTGATGGGAAACCAACCGACCCGTTTGTGATCTGTGCCACACCTAGAATGCGGACAAACACCTACATAACGACATCAGATCGGGATGTCCTCCAGAAGATCCGTCACCATCGCGGCGATCGGCGACCGCTCCGAACGGCTGAGCGTGACGTGCGCGAAGAGCGGATGACCCTTGAGCGCTTCGATGACGGCCGTCACCCCGTCGTGCCGGCCGACCCGCAGATTGTCCCGCTGGGCCACGTCATGGGTGAGCACCACCCGGGAGCCCTGCCCGATCCGGGACAGCACGGTCAACAGCACCCCGCGCTCCAGCGACTGGGCCTCGTCCACGATCACGTAGGCATCGTGCAGGCTGCGCCCGCGGATGTGGGTCAGCGGCAGCACCTCGAGGATGCCCCGCGAGGTGACCTCCTCCAGCACGTTCTCGTGGACCACCGCGCCGAGCGTGTCGAAGACCGCCTGGGCCCACGGCGACATCTTCTCCGACTCGGAGCCCGGCAGGTAGCCCAACTCCTGGCCGCCGACGGCGTACAGCGGGCGGAACACGATCACCTTCTTGTGCCGGCGGCGCTCCATCACCGCCTCCAGCCCGGCGCAGAGCGCCAACGCCGACTTGCCGGTGCCCGCCCGGCCGCCCATCGACACGATGCCGATCGACTCGTCGAGCAGCAGGTCGAGGGCGATGCGCTGCTCGGCCGAGCGGCCGTGCAACCCGAAGGCCTCGCGGTCGCCCCGGACCAACCGGACCGACTTGTCCGGCAGCACCCGACCGAGCGCCGAACCACGCCCCGAGTGCAGCACCAGGCCGGTGTGGCAGGGCAGCCCGGCCGCCTCGTCGAGGTCGAGCGTCTCGCCGGCGTACAGCGAACCGATCTGCTCATCGGTCAGATCCATCTCGGACATGCCGGTCCAGGTCGGGTCGCTGGCCTGACCGTGGCGGTACTCGTCGGCGCGCAGGCCCACCGAGGCCGCCTTGACCCGCAGCGGCATGTCCTTGCTGACCAGGGTCACCTCCCGGCCCTCGCCAGCGAGGTTGAGCGCGACGGAGAGGATCCGGGCATCGTTGCTCTCGGTGCGGAAACCGGGCGGCAACACCCCGTCGTCGGTGTGGTTGAGCTCCACCCGCAGGGTGCCGCCGACGTCGTTGGCCGGCACCGGCCGGTCCAGTCGACCATGTTGAACCCGCAGCTCGTCGAGCATCCGCAGCGACTGCCGGGCGAACCAGCCCAGCTCCGGATGGTGCCGCTTGCCCTCCAGTTCGGTGATGACCACCAGGGGCAGCACCACCTCGTGCTCCGCGAACCGGTGGAACGCCGCCGGATCGGAGAGCAGCACGGACGTGTCCAGGACAAAGGCCTGGCCGGCTGGTCGCGGCTCCTTCGGGTCGGCCGGCGCGGCGGCCGCCGTACGGCGGCTCCTGGTGGCGCGGCGGGTCGTGGCAGTCGCGGCCGGGGTCTGGTCGGCACCGGCGGTGGTACGGCGAGTCGTCACAGGCCTGCTCCGACGGATGGGCACCCGCCACCCGTGTTCCGCCTCCTCCGGTGCCCGGGGACACGGGGTCGGATGCGGAACCCCATGCGCGAGGTCGCAGATCCGGGCGGACCGGCTGGCTCGGGAGAACCCCGTGCCATGCCTAGACGCTAGCCCCGCCGGACCCTTCCGGCTAGAGGTCGGACGTGGATCTCCCAAGTCGGGTGTGCGCACACCGGTTGGCCTGGCCTCTCAGCAGCGCGGATGCCGGCGGTGGACGCGGCGGAACCGGCCGGGATGCATGCCCCCTGCGCGCATCCCGGCCGGTGGGGCCACCGTCACCGGTCTGACGGGGCCCGACGGTGCGTGTCCGCCGCGGACGACGCACCGCGTTCGTGGCGTCGGTCGGCGGGTGTACGCCCGCCGACCGACCTCAACCGGTACGTCGGACGAGCGTGCCGGTCGGGTGCCGCCCGGTGATCGGGGCGGCCGGCGCGGTGAACGACGAGCCGGTGTACGTGGTGCCCGGGCGGGCGACGGTGCTGGCCGAACGGGTCACGCTCGCCGGGGCGACCGACAGGGCCGAGGCGATCGCCGCCTGAGCGTCACGGCGACGCCTGTTCCAGGCGCCCCGATCACCGTCGAAGTAGCCCTGCCGGTAACCGAAGCGGTAGCCGATGCGGTAGCTGAGCTGCCCGTGCAGCCGGCCGGCCGCATAGCTGGTGGCACCGAGCACCAGGACGAGGAAGACCGCGAGAAGAGGGCTCATCGGGCAGCTCCGGCCCGGCCAGGACGGCAGGTCATCGCTCCTCCGGCTCGATGGTGGTGGGATCCGCGACGAGCAGCCGGTCCAGGTCGTCGGTGCTGACCTCCTCGACCAGCTCGACGCTGATCCGGCAGCCGTCCAGCACGACCTCGGCCACCGAGGACCTGCGGATCTCACCGCCGGCGTCGTAGACGCGGACGCTCAGCTCAGGGCAGCCGAGATGGGTACGCCAGGCGTTCCACTCGATGCGATCGCCGACGCTCAGCGACAGGTAGCGGCAGCCTCGGGCCAGGTAGAGGCGCCAGGGGGCGGTCAGCCCCGCGGCCACTCCCTCAGCGATCAGCCCGAAGGCCTGGGCGCGGGTGGCGAGCTCGGTCACCACACCCCCTTGGCACCGGAGGCGTGACGCATGTGAGCACCAATCGTCTCATGCACGAGACACACCGTAGATTGTCCCATGGGCGTGACAGTATCAGCTTTTCGTCCGCTTACCTTCGCCACTACGGGCATCTATTCTGCCCGCGTGGCACCCCTCAACAGTGAAGCTGAATCGTTTACCGGAAACCCGAAGATCCCGTCACGTCTGCGTGACAGCAGCGAGGCGGCGCGCGCGCCCGTCGCCGGCTGGCCGTACCGTCACGGGGTGACCGAGACGGCCAATGCGCGGAAGATCGCCTTCGCCACCTTCGTCCGACGCGCCCTGGACGAGGCACGGGCGACCCGGGCCTGGAGTGGCACCGAGGTGTCCCGGCGCACCGGCGTCTCCCGGCAGACCATCAACCGCTGGGTCCGGGGCGACTGGGCCAGCGACCCGGAAGCCGAACGGGTGGTCGCCTTCTGCGAGGGCCTCGGGCTGAATCCGGCCGCCGCCTTCGCCGCGCTCGGTTGGGACCGCACCACGGCCGGCCCCCGCACCGGTCAACCCGCCCCTCCGATGGACCCCGATGTCGAGGCGCTACTGCGCCGTCTGGTCGACCCGAACGTGTCGGACGCGGAGAAGTTCCACATCCGGGAAACGATCAGATATCTCGCATACCGCCCAACGCTGCCGGTCGATGTCCGAAAAAGGGGCAATCAAGCAGGGTAGTTCCTCAGATAGCGAAAGAACGCCTGGTCGGGTTCATTCGTTTACCTCCGGGGCAGGAACGGGCACGCTAGCGTCCCTATTCGTACTGCTTGGGCTCGTCATCGGCGGGGGGACGGGACAAGGCCGAACCTAGCCCTGCGGGACAGAAGGAGGGGTCTGTCCATGACCCTGAAGTGGTTGGCAGTCGTGGTCGCAACGGTGTCGTTGACACTGTGGGCGACCGGCAACGTGGTGACCCTCGCGGTCGAAGGTGGGCAGCTTCCGCTGCTCGTCAATCTCTTTGCGCTCGTCACCGCCGGCACCGCGGTCGTCCTGGCCGTCGTCGCCGAGCTGCACGAGCGCCTCGACAACCGGATCAGCGCCCTCACCGAGTTTCTGGTGGCACGGCTCAACGAGATCGAGAACCACACCGGTGATCGCAATACCGGGTTCGTGGAGGGCTACCTGTTGAGCCATGGTCAGGAAGCGGCGGTGGTGCCGTTCGGCCGGCGCGGACGAGGAGCCGCCGAACGCTGATCTCGTACCGCCGAACGGGTCCGCTCGGCCAGGAATGAGCCCCCATCGCCGGGGTACGCTGACGCGCGTGCCGCCGTTGAATCTGGGCAATCAGCAGCCGAGAACCCCGTTGAACGCCGACCAGGCCTGGCGGACCACCGCCAGCCGGGCGGCCGGGACCGTGCTCTTCTTCGACTTTGACGGCACGCTCGCGCCCGTCGACGACGATCCGACCGCGGTGCGCCCGGCGCCCAAGGTGCTGGCCGCGATCGAGGCGTTGGCCCCGATCGTGCAGCGGGTCGCGATCGTGTCCGCCCGGCCCGTCGAGTTCCTCCGGGACCAGCTCGGGGGGCTCACCGGCGTGGACCTTTACGGCCTCTACGGGCTGGAGCACAGTCACTGCGGCGGGGAAACCGTCACCGAGCCGGCCGCGCTGCCCTGGGTGCCGACCATGCAGGAGCTGGCCGACCAGGCCCGGGCGGAGCTGCCGCCCGGCACGCTGGTCGAGTACAAGCGGCTCTCCGTGGCGTTGCACTGGCGTACCGCCCCGCAGCTCGGCTCCACGGTGCAGCAGTGGGGGCAGGCGCAGGCCGACCGGCTGGGGCTGCGGGTGCAGGCCGGGCGGATGGTGCTGGAGCTCAAGCCCCCGGTCGACCGGGACAAGGGCATGGTGATCGGCGAGGCGATCAAGGATGCGACCGGCGCCTGGTACTTCGGCGACGACGTCTCGGACATCAAGGCCTTCGCGGCGCTGCGCACCCGCGCCGCCGCCGACCCGGACTTCGTCGGTGTCTGCGTGGCTGTGGCCAACCCGGAGACCGGTCAGGAGGTGGCGAACGCCGCCGACCTGACGATCGAGTCCCCGGCTGCGCTGGGTGACTTCCTCACCCGGGCACTGACCCACCTGCCCTGACCGGTCGGGGCGGCGACAGCTCTGTCGCCGCCCGTTCAGACGCCGTAGCGGCGTTGTCTGGTGGCGTACGAGCGCAGGGCCCGCAGGAAGTCGATGTGCCGGAAATCCGGCCAGTTGAGCTCGCAGAAGTAGAACTCCGAGTGCGCGGACTGCCAGAGCATGAAGCCGGACAGCCGCTGCTCGCCGCTCGTGCGGATGACCAGGTCGGGGTCGGGCTGGCCACGGGTGTAGAGGTGCTCGGCGATGTGCTCGACGTCCAGCACCTCGGCCAGTTCCTCCAGCGTGCCGCCGGTGGCCGCGTGCTCCAGCAGCAGCGAGCGGACCGCGTCGGTGATTTCCCGGCGACCGCCGTACCCCACCGCGATGTTGACCTCCGCACCGCCGGTGCGCTCACGGGTGCGCTCCTCGGCGCCCTTGAGCGCCGCCGCGGTCTGCGCCGGCAGCAGATCGAGAGCCCCGACGATGCGCAGCCGCCAGGGGTTGCCCTCCTCCGCCAGCTCCACCGCCAGGTCCTCAATGATCTTGAGGAGTGGGTCCAGCTCACTCGCGGGACGGCGCAGGTTGTCGGTGGCCAGGAGATAGAGGGTGACGTGCCCGACGCCAGCCTGGTCACACCAGCCGAGCACATGCTTGATCTTCGCCGCGCCGACCCGGTGCCCGTCGTTCGGGTCGACGAAGCCCATTTCCTTCGCCCAACGGCGGTTGCCGTCGCACATCACCCCGACGTGTCGGGGCACCGGCTTACCCGCGAGCTTCGCCGTGAGCCGGCGCTCGTAGACGGAGTAGATAAGGTTCCGCAGCGTCATCACCTAGCAGCGTAGCGACCCTTCGACCAGATCACCGCCTCGGAGCCCCATCCCCGCCGGGCAGACTGATCCCGATCATTGCCAGCGTGCGAGCCGTGAGGCGTCCGTCACCCAGCCCCAGCTCGACCACGTCGTAGAACACCCGGTCGTCCCGGCGGGCAGCCCGGACCGCCGCATCCACCACCCGACGCCGCCGGGCCAACCACGCCGCGACCGAGCTGTGTCGCAGGTGGGTGCCGAGGCGGCGGCGCAACCCGTGGGCGTAGCGCTGGGCAGCCGTCGCCGGCGCCTGGGCCGCTGCCTCCCCGGCCAGCGCACCGGAGAGCAGCGCGTAGAAGATGCCCTCCCCGGTGAACGGATTGATCAGCGACATCGCGTCCCCGGCCAGCAGCGTGCGCCCCTGACCCGGTGACGGCCGGTGGGTGGAGAGCGGCAGGTGATGGGCGCGCAACGCGGTCACCGTCGCCAGGTCGGTGCCGGGCAGCAGCGCGGCCAGCCGGTCCAGCAGGTACGCCCGGCTCAACGGCTCACCGCGCAGCACCTCCCCGTACCCGACGTTGGCCCGCCCGTCACCGATCGGAAACGACCAGGCGTACGCCGGCCAGCGGGCTTTCGAGGTGACGATGAGCTGTTCGGACGGGCCGGGCAGCGCCGGAGCGTACCCCCGGATGGCCAGCGCCAGGTGCCGGTCGGGATTCTGCGGGTGGCCGAGCGCCCGACGGACCACCGACCCGGCGCCGTCCGCACCCACCACCACCCGGCCGGACAACTCGCCGTCGAGCACCACCCGGTCGGCGCGCGCTTCGACCTGGCGCACGGTGTGCCGGCACAGCTGGGCGCCGGCTGCCACGGCGGCCGCCACCAGACGCGCGTCGAAGACCTTCCGAGGCACTGTGTACGCGGGTCGGGGCAGCGCCCGGACCACGGCGCCGCCGCCCGGCGCGATCATCCGCAGCGCGGGCAGCGGCGCGTAGCCCTCCACCGCCTCGGTCACCCCCAGCTCGGCGAGCACGTCCACCGAATGCGCGGCGATCCCGTCGCCACACGCCTTGTCCCGGGGAAAGTCGGCCCGGTCCAGCAGCAGCACACTGGCACCCGCCCGTCGCGCCGTCAGCGCGGCGGCCGCCCCGGCCGGCCCCGCTCCCACCACCACCACGTCGAACTCGTCGCTCACCGCGCCTCCCTCCGACCAACGCGGTGCGGCCGTGCCCGTCCCCGCACCGCCCCGACGATCCACCCGCGCCGCCCACGCCGACCGTTGTGACCGGCGCCACCCGACATCCTGCCCTCTGTCCGCTCGTGCGGGCCGCACCCGCACGGCGCTGACTTCCTGCCGTGAGGAACGCGAACGCCGCCAGCGGCAGGCGCGAGCAGTCCAGGCGTGGCCAAAGTAGGGCCGCTCATGTCGGGAGGCATCAGCGCCGGGGAGGCGGGCCTACCTGTCCAACAGCCTGTAGACCTGCCCCGAATATGGGGCATCGGGCAGAGCCTGGGCGGCGGGGACACGGACGCGGGAGCGGAGCCGGAGCGGAGCGGGAGCCGGAGCCGGAGCGGGAGCGGGAGCCGGAGCGGGAGCCGGAGCGGCTTCAGCGCGGGTCGCCCCATATCTGGGGCAGCTCTCCAGCGGCTGTCACTACCTGGTCAGAGCTGAGGGATGGCGGCCAGCCGGGCCCGGGATGGCGCCGCCGTCAGGCCGGCGCGGCATCGTTCGCGCGGGAAGCCCGGCGCAAACCGTAGAGGGCCAGCCCTGCCGCGGCGAGCAGTGGGCCGCCGTCGCGGACCAGGCCGTCCACGCCCAGCAGCCACCAGCACAGCGGCAGGTCCACCGCGAGTACGGCCACAGTGACGACGACCAGCAGCCCACGCGCCCAGTCCTTGCCCCGCATCAGGAACGCGGTGCAGAACAGCACCGCGTAGCTGGCGGCGATGCCGGCGCCGAACCAGAGCAGCACGGCCGGCACCGCGGTCAGCCGCCCGTCCAGGATGGAACCCCCGGCCACCAGGGCCGGCACCAGCATCAGCGGGCTGTAGGTGAACGCCGCCACCCGGCTGGTCAGCAGCCAGGCGCTGGCCTGCGGTCGGCGGGGAGGGGTCTCCCGCCATGAGATGCCGGCCCGGTCGATGACGAGGCGTGGACGGTGCCGGACCAGGTGCCCGGCCAACGCCGACGAGCGGTAGAGCAGCCAGACCACTGCGGCACAGAGCGCTGTGAGGATCGCGAAGCCGAGCAGGCCGGGCAGCGGCGGCACCCCCTGCCGAGGCACGATGAGCCGGCCGACGGCGAAGATCGTGGTGACCGCGAGGATCAGCCCGAACGGGCGGGCCACCGTCCGGCCCTTCCGGACGTGCCCGATCAACAACAGGAAACCGAACGAGCGCAGCATGGCCCAGCCGGTCCGTACGGCCAGCCCGAAACCCTGCTCCGGGGCGTACCACCAGTTGAGCAGCTCGACCACGACGGTGGCCGCCGCCGTCGTCGCGAGCAGGATGGTGAGCACCCGGACGGCGGACGGCCGCCGGACCTGGGTCTCGGCGGCCGTCCTCATGGGATCCGATGTTGCCCGCAGGGGGCGGTCTTCACACCTACCGCTGCGGCTGTGCGGCGTCGAGGCGGGCGCGCAGCGCGTCCAGCTCGGCCCAGAGCACGCCCGGCAGCTTGTCACCGAACTTCTCGAACCACTCGGTGATCATCGGAAGCTCGTTGCGCCACTCGTCCGGGTCGACCTTCAGGGCGATCCGAACGTCCTCCGGGGTCATGTCCAGGCCCTCGACGTCCAGCGCGTCGGGTGCGGGAACCATGCCCACCGGCGTCTCGACCGCGTCGGCCGTGCCCTCGATCCGCTCGACGACCCACTTGAGCACCCGGGAGTTCTCCCCGAAGCCCGGCCAGAGGAACGAACCCTCCGGGTCCTTACGGAACCAGTTGACGTAGTAGATCTTCGGCAGCTTCGCCTCGTCGCCGTCGGCGCCCTTGCCCATCTCGATCCAGTGCCGGAAGTAGTCCCCGGCGTTGTAGCCGATGAAGGGCAGCATCGCCATCGGGTCCCGCCGGACCACGCCAACGGCGCCGGACGCGGCAGCGGTGGTCTCCGAGGAGAGCGTGGCACCCATGTAGACGCCGTGCACCCAGTCGCGGGCCTCGGTCACCAGCGGGATGGTGTCCTTGCGGCGGCCACCGAAGAGGATCGCGTCGATCGGCACGCCGTTCGGGTCGAAGTACTCGTCGGCGAGGATCGGGCACTGAGTGATCGGGGTGCAGAAACGGCTGTTCGCGTGCGAGGAGAGGCCCTCGCTCTCCGGCGTCCAGTCGTTGCCCTTCCAGTCGATCAGGTGCGCTGGCGGCTCCCCCATGCCCTCCCACCAGACGTCACCGTCGTCGGTGAGGCCGACGTTGGTGAAGACGGAGTTGCCCCGGTCCAGGGTGCGCATGGCGTTGGCGTTGGTCTTCCAGTCGGTGCCGGGCGCCACACCGAACAGCCCGTACTCCGGGTTGACCGCGTAGAGGCGGCCGTCCGGGCCGAACCGCATCCAGGCGATGTCGTCGCCGATCGTCTCGACCTTCCAACCCGGGATGGTCGGCTCGACCATGGCCAGGTTGGTCTTGCCGCAGGCCGAGGGGAACGCGCCGGCGATGTGGTAGGTCTTGCCCTCCGGCGAGGTGATCTTGAGGATCAGCATGTGCTCGGCGAGCCAGCCCTCGTCCCGGCCCATCACGCTCGCGATCCGCAGCGAGTAGCACTTCTTACCGAGCAGCGAGTTGCCGCCGTAACCCGAGCCGTACGACCAGATCTCCCGGGTCTCCGGGAAGTGCGAGATGTACTTCGTCTCGTTGCACGGCCAGGCGACGTCCTGCTGGCCGGGCGCGAGCGGTGCGCCGATCGAGTGCAGCGCGTGCACGAAGTCCGCGTCGTCACCCATCGCCTCGAGAACCCGGGCGCCCATCCGCGTCATGATCCGCATCGAGGCGACCACGTAGGGGCTGTCGGTGATCTCGACACCGAACATCGGGGACTCGGCCTCGACCGGGCCCATGACGAACGGGATGACGTACATCGTCCGACCACGCATCGAGCCGCGGTAGAGATCGGTCATCGTCCGCTTCATCTCCGGCGGCGACATCCAGTTGTTCGTGGGGCCGGCGTCCGCCTCGTCGACGGAGCAGATGTAGGTGCGCTCCTCGACCCGGGCGACGTCCGTCGGATCGGTACGCGCGTAGAACGAGTTGGGCTTCTTCTCCGGGTTCAGCCGGATGAGCGTTCCGGCCTCGACCAGCTCGTCGGTGAGGCGGCGCCACTCGTCGTCGGACCCGTCCACCCAGACCACACGATCGGGGGTGGTCAGTTCCGCGACCTCACGGACCCAGGCGAGCAGTTTCGGATGGGACGTCGGGGCCTGATCAATACCCCGCACAACAGCCGGAGCAACCATGACACATCTCCTTGTGGTCGACGCTGACCGATCTATGGGATGCACGAGACTCAGCGGCGCGATGCGTCGCCTTCGTGGAAACCTGGGATTGGCCTCAGCGTAAACCGGGCAGCCTTCCGAGTCAGTGGGACTGGTTGTGAAGAACTGCACAAGGTACGGCGACGCTGCGGCATCACGAGCTGATACCCGCTTTCCCGCGCAGTTTCACGCAAATCTTGTTGTGCACCCCGGCCGACGCTTGTTGCGGTCGGACCGTGACCTGCCCCGCCGACCGGTGCGTGGATTCCCGTTCCGGGGCGCGTCAGTCCTCCCAATTGGTTACGCTGCGTTCAACGGTTTCGCACAGGGTGATGGGCTCCTTCGAGCGACCACGCCTGCTCGCCGTTGCTACCCCTCTGACTGGTCGACAGCCGGTAGGCTCCCTCCGTGGCCGCCACGATGACCGGGGAGCAACCGGGACCCCGGCAGACCCGACGGGGTCTGGTCGGCAAACTGCTGGACCGCTTCGGCCACCTCGTCCGCGAGATGAGCAAGTTCGCCACAGTGGGCGGGATCGCCTTCATCATCGACTTCGCGCTCTTCAACTACCTGACGAGCAGTCGCGGCGTCGAGGAGTTGACGGCGAAGACCATCTCCACCGTGATCGCGGCCTCCGTCGCCTTCATCGGCAACCGGTTCTGGACGTGGCGACACCGTCAACGCAACAACCCGGCCCGTGAGTACGCGCTGTTCTTCCTGTTCAACGCGGTCGGCCTCGGCATCGCGGTGGCCTGCCTCGCGCTCAGCCGGTACGGGCTCGGCAGCATCTGGCCGTCCGTGTTCCAGACGCGTCTGGCCGACAACGTGGCCAGCTACATCGTCGGCACGGGACTCGGCACGCTGTTCCGATTCTGGTCGTACCGGCGGTTCGTCTTCGTCGAAGCGGGAACCCCGACTCTTCCGCAGGTGAAGCCCGAGCGTGACCACCGAGCGTGACCTGCCGCCCACCTCGTTCGGCCGGTGATCACCGGCCGCACCGACTGCCCTAAGGTGTTTCGCATGCGTCTTGTCCGTCTGCTGCCTGAGCGCTGGCAGAAGTTCATCCACGAGGCGCTCAAGTTCGGCATCGTCGGCGGCATCAACACTGTCATCAATTACGCGGTGTTCAATGCCCTTGCACTGACTGTTTTCGCCAATGGCCAGTTGAAGGCGACCGTGATCGCGACCATCGTCGCCACGATCACGTCGTACCTGATGAATCGGCACTGGACGTACCGGGATCGCCCGAAATCGGCACTTCGCCGGGAATACCTCCTTTTCTTCCTATTCAACGGTGCCGGCCTGCTCATTGAGCTTGGTGCCGTGGCCGCGGCCAAGTACGGCCTCGGCGTACACGGCCTCCTGGCACTGAACGTGGCCAAGACCGTCGGTGTCCTGCTGGCTACGCTGTTCCGGTTCTGGTCCTACCGAACCTTCGTCTTCCAACCCGTCGCACCGGTCGAGGAGGAGACGAAGCCCGACTCCACCTGGCACGACATCCCGCGCGACGAGTGGGACACCATGGCGGAGATGGACCCGGTCGCTGAGCTCGCCGAGTCCGTGTCCGAGCTGGAGGAAGCGGAGTCCGTGCAACGCCGTGACCTACCGCCCGGCGCACCCACCCAGGGTCGGGCCACGCGGCTGGGCGTCAGCCCCGCCGCCGACCTGGACGCGGAACTCGCCGCGGAACTGCACGTCGGCACCCGCCGCTCGCCCCGCCGGTGACGACACCCGCCGCGCGCTCCGGCACCGGGCAACCCGCCGAGCTGTTCTTCGAGGATCTCGTCCCGGGGCTCACCGTCGATCTCGGCGTGGTCACCGTGGACGGCGACGAGATGGTCGCCTTCGCCCGCCGCTTCGACCCGCAGTGGTACCACGTCGATACCGACCTGGCCGGGGAGAGCCGGCACGGCGGGTTGATCGCGAGTGGCTTCTACACGGTCAGCCTGTTCATGCGCGCGTACGTCGACCACCTGCTGTCCCGGGCGGCCGCGGACGCCTCCCCCGGTCTGGAGGAGCTGCGCTGGCTCGCTCCGGTGCGCGCCGGGGACCGGCTCGCCGTCCGGGTCGACGTGATGGGCGCCCGGCCGTCCACCGCCCGCCCAGGGCTGGGCACCGTCAGCCTCACCGGCACCATGCTCCGCCTCGGCCCGGACGACCGGCCCGAGCAGGAGGTGCTGCGGACCCGCTTCCGTGGCTGGTTCGCCGCCCGACCGACCGAAGCCGGCCCAGCCGAACCAGCCGGCCCAGCCGAACCAGCCGGCCCAGCCGAACCAGCCGGCCCGGCCGAACCAGCGGGCACGGCCGACCCACCCGAGGCGGATCTGCCCGAGGCTGACCGGCCCGACCACGGCCCGACCGGCGCCGACCAGCCCGCGAGCGACCCAGCCGAGACCGACCCAGCCGAGACCAGGCCGGCCGAGACCAGCCCGGACGGGCCCGAACAGCCCGAAGGCGGCCCGGCGAAGGCCGAACCACACGACTGACCCGCCCCGACTCCGGCCAGGGCGGGCCTCAGTCGGCGCGGACGATCAGGTCGTGGTGTCGCGCAGCGGCTTTCCCTCGCGCATGTCGGCGAGGATGTCGCGCATCTCCCCGTCACCCAGCGAGTGCTTGTCGTGCTGTGCCTCGACCAGCTCGTACAGGGTGGTCTGCACCCGACCGACCCCCGGCACGTCGGCGAGCACCGACTGGCCGCGCTCGCCGGCCGACTCGATGGTCAGCGTGCCGCAGCCGAGCAGCCGCTCGAAGAAGTGCTGGTTCATCGAGTGGTCGTTGATCCGGGTGAGTGGGAGGTCCCGCCGGTCCCGGGAGAAGACACCCTGCTGGAGCAGCACGCGCTCGTTGGTGAACAGGTAGTGGGTGGTCCGCCAGACCAGGAACGGCCACAGACCGAGCCAGAGCACCGCGACCAGGGCGATCACCCCGATCACGGCGATCGCGATCGACCCGCCGCTGCTCTCGGGCAGCAGGAGCACGCCGACCACCACCGCGGCGATGGCCAGCACCAGCACCACGATCGGCCGGATCAGTGCCTTCCAGTGCGGATGCAGGTGCAGCACGACGTGCTCGTCCTTGGTGAGCACGTCTTCTGGAAACGCCACGGGGAACCTCCAACGCCTTCTTCTCGACGCGCAGACGGTAAACCCCCCAGGGCCCACCACAACATCCGCCACGCGGCCCCACCCCGCTCTTCCCGATCATGCACGTCGGGCCGGTGCCCTGCGGCTCTCGCCCGTCGCGCGTGGGCGGCGACCGCAAGATCGCGAGAGGGTGGATCAGCGCAGGTGGAGGACATCGCCAGCGGCCAGGGTGCGGGTGGCCGTCGGGGTGGCCACCTGAAGCTGGCCGTCCCGGTCCACCCGGGTGGCGGTGCCGGTCAGAACCTCCCCGTCGGGGAGCAGGACGCGCACCTCACGACCAACAGTTCCGCACGCCGCCAGGTAGGCGTCACGCAGGCCGCTGGCCACCGCGTCGCCGCCCGCCGAACGCCAACGGTCGTACCACTCGGCCACCGCGCGCAGCAGGGCCCGCAGCAGCGGGTCCCGGTCGGTTGCCACCGCGCCGGCCAGCTGTAGCGAGGTGGCCGGCAACCCGGTGGGGTTGACCGGCAGCTCGTCGGCGCGCAGCGTCACGTTCAGCCCGATGCCGAGCACGATGGCCGGCGGTTCGTCAGGCGAACGACCCGGCACGACCTCGGCCAACACGCCCGCACACTTCGCGCCGTCGATCAGCAGGTCGTTGGGCCACTTCAGGGAGGCCTCCAGCTCGGCCAACCGGGCCACCGCCTCCACCAGCGCCACCCCGGCCAACAACGGCAACCACCCGTACCCCGTGGGTGTCACCGGCAGCCAGCCGCGGTCCGGCACGGCCTCGCCGGGTCGTAGCAGCACGCTGGTGGCGATGCCGGCCCGCGCAGGCGACTGCCAGACCCGACCGCGCCGGCCGCGCCCGGCGGTCTGCTGCTCGGCGACCACGACCAGGCCCTCGGGCTCGCCGGCCCGGGCGGCCTCGGCCACGTCGGCGTTGGTGGAGCCGGTCTCGGCGCGCAGCTCCAGCCGGGCCCACGGCCCGTTCGGCGCGATCAACGCGCGGCTCAGCCGGGCCGCCGACAGCGGCGGGCGGTCCAGATTGGTGTACGGGGAGCCCGACATTCCGCCAGCCTACGACGGTCGCCACGGCGGCACTGAGGCGTACTGCACAGCGGCACCGACCTGAACCATCGTTATATTCCCTGGGTGACTACCGAGACCGGGACCAACATCCACAGCACTGCCGGCAAGCTGGCGGACCTGGAGCGCCGGGTCGACGAGGCGGTGCACGCCGGGTCGGCCCGCGCGGTCGAGAAGCAGCACGCGCGCGGCAAGAAGACCGCCCGCGAGCGGATCGAGATGCTCCTTGACGAGGGCTCCTTCGTCGAACTCGACGAGTTGGCCCGGCACCGGTCCACGGCCTTCGGGCTGGAGAAGAACCGCCCGTACGGCGACGGTGTGGTCACCGGGTACGGCACGGTGGACGGCCGGCAGGTGTGCGTCTTCGCCCAGGACTTCACTGTCTTCGGCGGCTCGCTCGGCGAGGTCTTCGGCCAGAAGATCGTCAAGGTGATGGATCTCGCCATGAAGATCGGCTGCCCGGTGGTCGGCATCAACGACTCCGGTGGCGCGCGCATCCAGGAGGGCGTGGTCTCGCTCGGCCTCTACGGTGAGATCTTCTTCCGCAACGTGCGGGCCTCCGGCGTCATCCCGCAGATCTCTCTGGTGATGGGGCCCTGCGCCGGCGGCGCCGTCTACTCCCCGGCGGTCACCGACTTCACCGTGATGGTCGACCAGACCTCGCACATGTTCATCACCGGCCCCGACGTGATCAAGACGGTGACCGGCGAGGACGTCGGCATGGAGGAGCTGGGCGGGGCACGCACGCACAACTCCCGCAGCGGCAACGCGCACTACCTCGCCAGCGACGAGGAGGACGCGGTCGACTACGTCAAGGCACTGCTGTCGTACCTGCCGTCGAACAACCTCGACGAGCCGGTGGTCCTCGAGGCTCCCGCCGACCTGACCGTCAGCGACGAGGACCGGGCGCTGGACACCCTGATCCCGGACTCGGCCAACCAGCCGTACGACATGCACACGGTGATCGAGCACGTCCTCGACGACGGGGAGTTCCTGGAGGTCCAGCCGCTCTACGCGCAGAACATCGTGGTCGGCTACGGCCGGGTCGAGGGACGGCCGGTGGGCGTGGTGGCCAACCAGCCGATGCACTTCGCCGGCACCCTGGACATCGCCGCCTCGGAGAAGGCCGCCCGGTTCGTCCGCACCTGCGACGCGTTCAACATCCCGGTGCTGACCTTCGTGGACGTGCCCGGCTTCCTGCCCGGCACCGGCCAGGAGTGGGACGGCATCATCCGCCGGGGCGCCAAGCTCATCTACGCGTACGCCGAGGCGACCGTCCCCAAGGTCACTGTGATCACCCGCAAGGCGTACGGCGGGGCGTACGACGTGATGGGTTCCAAGCACCTCGGCGCGGACCTGAACTTCGCGTGGCCGACCGCCCAGATCGCCGTGATGGGCGCGCAGGGCGCGGTGAACATCCTCTACCGCTCCGAACTGGCCGGCGCCGACGACCCGGCGGCGGTCCGGGCCGAGAAGATCGCCGAGTACGAGGACACCCTGGCCAACCCGTACGTGGCGGCCGAGCGCGGGTACATCGACTCGGTGATCCCCCCGCACGAGACGCGCACCCAGATCGTCCGGGCGCTGCGCGTCCTGCGCACCAAGCGGGAGACCCTGCCTCCCAAGAAGCACGGCAACATCCCACTCTGATCCACGACGCCCTGCTCGCTTGATCCGCGCAACGTCGGGGAAAGTGCTGCCTCCCGGCACCGGGAGGCAGCAACATCCCCGACGTTGTGCGGATCATCGCTGCGGCCGGGTCAGCAGGCCGGGTTGGAGGCGGCGCACATTCGGGCCGCCGCCGCCTCCGCGAGCTGGACGAGATTCGATTCGGTGCCGTTGTACCCGGGGCGAAGCACCGAGACGGTGTCGCCGACCCGGACGACAGCCAGCAGGAGGGGCGTCGGCTCGTCGCTCAGCGCGTGCCCGGCCTGCAGGTCCCGGTGGGCGGTGGGCGAATCCCGCAGGATCGCCGCGTCGTCCCCGGCGAAACCTCGCTGGGCCACCGACCACCGGTGGATCACCTCTGTCATTTGCGTGGTCCCGTTCACCTCTACCTGCCCAACGGTCCGCCACCGAGCGCACGGGGCGACCACGTCGTCCAAGTCGACGAAGAGTTGTCTGGCCGTCTCGGGTGCCAGCCGGAAGAGATCCTGCATGAGCAGGACATCACCCTTCACGAGGTTGTCCGAGGAGTGCCTACGCATGATGGTCTGCGAGCGGGACACGTTCGACGTCTGCCACCCGTCGGACAGTCCCTGGCTCGTCCGGCAGTAGCCGAGCGCTTCGTTCAGCCGGACCGGCTCACCCAACCCTGACTGGCTGAGCTGCGTGTTGACCTGCTGCCGGAGATCTGCCGGCTGCAGGAGTGCGTCGAGGGGAATCTCGTGCCGGGCCGGCGCGGCCGCCGGTAGACCGGGCGCCGGGGACTTTCCCGGGGCGGCGACCGCCACGGCGGAGGCACCGGTGAGAGCCAACACGACGGTGGCCACCACAATCCGGCGCTGGCTGCGGCGACGGGCTCGGGCGCGGATCTCCTGCGGCTCCGGCCAGCGCACGTCGAGCAGGTCCCGCCGGACGTGTTCGACGAAGGTCGGTTCGTCACGCATCGGTGGCCTCCTCCAGGTCAGAGACGGCGAGCAGACCGGCGAGCGCGGCGCGCCCCCGGGAGAGTCGAGCCTTGACCGTGCCAACGGGTGCGGCGGTCTCCCGCGCCACCTCGGCGACCGGCATGCCGACCAGGTAGTACAGGGCGATGGCGACGCGTTGCTCCTCGGGCAGCAGACGCAGCGCCGCAACCACCTCGACGGTGTCGGTGCCCGGGCCGGGAACGGTCTCGACGGCCCCGTGTCGCAGGTACGCGCGAGCACGACTGCGCAGGCTGCGCCACCGGCTGACCGCGATGCGGCTGGCCACCACCCGCACCCACGCCTCCGGTTCGTCGTACTCCCTGACCGTCGACCAGCGCTGCCACGCCCGGACGTACGCCTCCTGCACGGCGTCCTGTGCCTCGCCCCGGTCGCCGGTGAGGGCGTAGACGAACCCGAGCAACCGTTGCCGGCTCCCCCGGTAGAACTCGTCGAACCCGTCGACGTCCGGCACTCGCCACCTCCCCGTGTCGCTCGCAGGGAACACGCGCCGGGCAGGGTCGTCGGTTGCCCCGATCAGGCGATCATCTTCTCCAGCTCGACGAGCGGGAACGCGCCAGCCGCGATCCGCTCCCGGACCGCCCGGCGTACGGCCCGCTGGACGGCGACGTTGACCGGGGTCGCCACGCCGTGCAGCCGGCCCAGCAGCGCGATCTCGCCGTTGAGGTGGTCAACCTCTGTCGAGCCGGTGCCCCGGGCCAGGCTCTGCCAGGTGGAGCCACCCGAGCGGGCCTCGCCGTCGACCGGGCGCTGCCCCACCAGGTCACCGCGTTCGGCCTTCTCCTCCTCCGGCGAGGTGTGCGCGATCCCGGCGGCGGCGAGCGCGGCGACACCTTCGGCGCGTACCCGCTCGGCCAGCGCGTCCGGGATGTCCTGCCCGAGCAGCGCCTGGAGGCCGTTGCCGAGGTTGCTGAGCAGCTTGCCGTACTTCCAGCGCAGCACGTCCGCGCGCACCGGGGCGACGAAACCGGCGGCGTCCAGATCCGCGGCGATCGCCCGGTCGGTGTCGTCGGCGCCGCCCGGGTAGCGACCGATGTGGAGCATCCCGGGGTGCGGGTAGCCGTTGGCGACAACCACGCCCGGATCCAGATGGGTGGCCGGCAGCCAGACACAGACCGGGTGCACGTCGGCGAAGAGGCGTAGCGCCGCTCGCTCGTTCGCCACCCCGTTCTGGGCGGTCACCAGCGGCAACCGCTCGCCCGCCGTACCGCCGCCGACCACCGGGGCGTCCACCCAGGCGGCCAGCGCACCGGCGGTGTCCTGCGACTTGACGGTGAGCACCAGCACCGTGTCCGCCGGCAGTGGCCGCTCGTCGGGCCCGTCCACGGCGGTGAGCCGGGCGGTGACCTCACCGTCGGGCTGCCGCAGGGTCAGACCCCGCGCACGAATCGCGTCCAGGTGAGCGCCCCGGGCCACCAGTGTCACGTCCCTGCCGGCCTCGGCGAGCCGTACGCCGATGGTCCCGCCTACCGCACCCGCGCCAATGATCACGTACCGCATGGACTCATTCTGCCCGCCGACCGTCCCGCCCGTCCGTGTCAGGTCAGAGCGTCAGGCCTGCATCGGTGAGGATCGGGCCGGTCAGGAGCAGGGCGCCTGTGATCAGGGCGGCCAGGTTGACCAGGGCGAAGACGGTCACCCAGAAGAACGCCGGGAACGGGGTCAGCCCCGCGAGCTGGTCGGCGTCGGAGGCGGGCATCCGGCCGCGCGACCGCAACCGTTGCAGCTCCACCACCGGTCGCACCCCGCCGAGCAGCAGAAACCACACCCCGGCGTACGCGAACGCGGCCTGCACCTGCGGGGTGGCGTACCAGGAGACGGCGAACACCAGCGCGCCGGTGACCAGCAGCGACACCACCCCGAAGGCGTTGCGGATCATGACGAGCATGGCGAGCAGCAGCGCCACAGCGACCCAGAGCAGCAGGGTGATCCGGTTGCCGCCGAGCAGCCAGGCACCGGCCAACCCGACCAGGGGCGGGGCGACGTATCCGGCGAGCAGGGTGAGGATCATGCCGGGACCGGTGGGGCGCCCGGCGGAGAGCGTGAGCCCCGAGGTGTCCGAGTGCAGCCGGATACCGCGCAGCTTGCGGCCGGTGAGCAGGGCGACGAGCGCGTGTCCGCCCTCGTGGGCGATGGTGATGGCGTTACGGGCGATCCGCCAGGGCAGTCGGGTGGACACCACCACCAGCGCGACGGCCGCGGTGATCAGCACCAGCAGCGGGGGCGGGTCCGGCTGCGCACCGAACAGCGTGTCCCACAGGTCGCCCAGCCCGTCGATCGACATCATGGGGCGCGAGCCTACCGGCGGCGTTCCGTGTCGCTCCCGAGGCACCGGCTCGTATCCGGTGAAACTGATCGGGCCGCGAGTGAAGTGGGAGGTGAGCGCCGATGAGTGCCGAACCCCTGGGACACCATGTCGGGCTCTGGACCGAGGCCGACTACTTCGCCCTGGGTGAAACCCCGGACCGGATCGAGCTGCTCGACGGGAGCCTGATCGTCAGCCCTGCCCCGAGCAAGCGGCACCAGTTGGTGTCGTGGGAACTCGTCTTCAACCTGCGTCGAGCGGTGCGACCACAATCCCTCCTCGTCTTCGAGGCGGTCAACGTTCGACTCGGGGTGGATCGGATCGTCATCCCCGATGTGGTTGTCGCGGACACCGACGACGAGGGCACGGCGGTGGAGGCTGCCGAGGTGGTGCTCGTCTGCGAGATCGCCTCGCCCGGCAACGCCGCCGCTGACCGGCTGGTCAAGATGCAGCTCTACGCCATTGCGCGAATCCCCTGGTATCTGCTGCTCGAGCAGGACGGGGACGGTCACTCGTTGCGGCTGTTCCGGCTGGACGGTGAGCACTACCCTCTCCACGACCACGGGGCCTTCACGCCCCGCTGATGAAGCTTTTTTCTGCTCGCCTTGTGATCTAGGGCACTTACCTCCAAAGATGGCTATCGATAGAGCTACGTCCTTGGAGGCACTCATGGCCCGTACCCGATCATCGCTGCGCCGCGCACTCGCGGCCGGCCTCACCGTCCTCGCCACCGCGGCGGCGGCCCTGGTCGCGACCGCCGGACCGGCGGCCGCCGCCACCACACCCGGCGTCGACGTGTCCCGCTACCAGGGCAGCATCAACTGGACCAGCGTCCGCAACGCGGGCATCCAGTTCGCCTTCATCAAGGCGACCGAGGGCACCAGCTACAAGGACCCGAACTTCAACGCGAACTACGTCAACGCGTACAACGCCGGGGTGATCCGCGGGGCGTACCACTTCGCCCGGCCGAACATCTCCGCCGGCTCCACCCAGGCCAACTACCTGGCCTCCAACGGTGGCGCCTGGTCGGCGGACAGCCGCACGCTGCCGGCGGCCCTGGACATCGAGGGCAACCCGTACGCTGGCGGCTACTGCTACGGGCTCAGCACGACCGGAATGCGCAACTGGGTGCAGGACTTCCTGAACACCTATCGCGCCCGCACCGGCCGGTACGCGGTCATCTACACCACCACGAGCTGGTGGAACCAGTGCACCGGCAGCTGGACCGGCCCGTGGGCGAACCACCCGCTCTGGCTGGCCCGCTGGTCGAGCACGCCGGGCGCCCTGCCGGCCGGCGCGTCGGTGTGGAGCTTCTGGCAGTACACCAGCACCGGGGCCGTCTCGGGAATCAGCGGCAACGTGGACCGCAACTACTGGAACGGCGACCGGAGTCGACTGATCGCCTTGGCCAACAACACCTGACCGGGCCGTTGGCGGCAGCGGGATCGACGGTCACCACACGGTCGACAATCGGTCCGGCTGCCGCCACACACGGGGCTACGGGTCAGGCCCGCCGCCGGCTCAACGCCGGCACCACCACCGGAGCATCCTCGCGGACCAGCGCGTCCCGCCGGCCGAGCCGCCGGACGCCCACCGAACCAACGGTGATGGCAACGACGCCGAACAGCGCGACGAGTACCGGAAGCCCAACGCTGATCAGCAGCAGTGCCACATCGCCGAGTGCGACGAGCATCCACAGTGCCAGCCGGGGCCGGGCGTTCCTGTATCGGTAACCCATGTCGCACCTCCCTCCGTCGTTGGAGATCAGATACCCCGAACGACGCAAGAACATGCGAGAGAGGTTCGCGCAGGTGCGGAACGCCTGTCAGTTGACCCGATCGGGCTTGAAGCCCTTGACGATCTGGTCGAAGTTGGCGAGGTTGGCCTGCCAGTCCTTCTCCGCGATCTCCCACCGGATGGCGTAACCCCGGTTGGTGGCGGTTACGAAGCCCCGGTTGCGCACGTGGATGCGGGTGCCGTTCCGGGTCTCCAGCCACTCCCAGTCAGCGCAGGTCCGATACCAGTCGCAGGATTTGATGCTGCCCACCAACTGATAGTTGTTGACCAGGCCCTTGCGGTACGGTTCCTGACCCTTCCAGTCGACGACCGCGTCCTTCTTCGGGCTGGAGGTCCACTGGACCAGCATCTTGCCAGGCCCGCCGGACTGGTTGAAGACGACCGTGTCCGAGCTGGTCTGACGGCCGCTCCAGCCGGGTGGGAGCGGAATGGAGAAGGTCGGCCCCTCGTGCAGCTTCCAACCCGCCGGCAGCGCGTTCGGGTCGATCGATGGCGTGGCCGAGGGCGACGCACTCGGTGCGCCCGTGGTGGGCGGAGGCGCCGCCGGAGCCGAGGACTGCGCCGGCGCCGACGTCGCGGCCGCACCGGTCGTCGGGCCGGTCTGCGGGGTCTCGTTGTCGTCACCCTTGCTGAGCAGCGGCACGATCACCACGAGGCCGACCAGCAGCAGCGCGACCAGGGCCCCGATCAGCACGTTGCGTCGGGTGTTGTTCGGCTTCGTGCCGTCCGACGGCGGGACCGCCGCACGCCCGGCCGGATTCACCGGCGGCATGAGCGACGTCGGCGTCGACGGCTTGCGCTGCTCCGGAGCCACCGGTGGGCCGTCGACGACCGTCGGCTCGTCGTCCGGGGTAGTCGTGCCGTCGCCGGTGTTCGTCGTACCGTCGCCGGTCGTGTCGCCAGCGGCCGCGACTTTCGCGGTCGGCTCGGCATCGGACGGGCGGTCGATCGTGGCGGTCGGCTCGGCCGGCACCGCGGCGGTCGGGTCGGCGTCGTCCACACCGGACGGAACGACGGTCGTGGGCGTGGCGTCGGCGGCGGACGTCGCGGCAGCAGCGGAGGTCGCGGCGGAGGTGCTCGCGGCGGCGGCCGGCGGCGGCGACACCGGCCGGTCAGCGCTCTCGGCAGGTCGCGGTGCCGGCACCACCGGAAGGCGCGGCTGGCGCGGGCCGTTCGGCCCCGGCCGGCGTACGCCATCGAGCAGTGAAATCCCGCGCGCCCGCTTGCCCCCGGCGCGGCGCAGCAACCGCTCCGCCACCTCGGCGGTGATCCGCTCGTTCGGGTCCTTGCGCAGCAGCCCGTTGAGCACGGCCTTGAGCGGGCCGGCGTTCTTCGGCGGCGGGATCGGCTCGGTGGCCAGCGCGGCCAGGGTGCCGATCGCCGACGGCCGAGCGTACGGAGACTTGCCCTCGACGGCCGCGTAGAGCGTCGCGCCCAGCGACCACAGGTCGGCCTCCGGCCCGGCGGTGCCGTCACGGGCACGCTCCGGGGAGATGTACGCCGGTGAGCCGAGAACCATGCCGGTGCGGGTCACATTGGGGTCACCCGGGATCGTGGCGAGACCGAAATCGGTCAACACCACCCGGCCGTCGTCACCGAGCAACACGTTGCCCGGCTTGACGTCGCGGTGCATGACGCCCGCCTTGTGTGCGGCGCTCAGGGCACCCAGCACACCGAGGCCGATCTCCACCGTCTGGGCCACCGACACCGGGCCGTCTTCGGCGAGAGTGTCCTGCAACGACTTCGACGCCACGTACTCCATGACGATCCACGGATCGCCATCGGTGCGCAGCACGTCGAAGATGCGGACGACATTGGCGTGGTTGAGCCGGGCGATGGCCCGGGCCTCCCGCAACGAGCGCTCCCGCATCTCGCGGCGCTCCTCGTCGGTGAGACCGGGCGGCGGCACCAGCTCCTTGATGGCGACGTCCCGGTGCAGCACCTCGTCGCGCGCCTTCCACACCCGGCCCATGCCGCCCTGGCCGAGCGGCGACAGAAGCCGGTATCGGTCAGCGACGAGTTGGGGAAGCGCGTTCGACATCGGTGAGACGGTACCCGGACCCGCCGACGCTCACACCGCCGGCACGCCACTGTCCGCTTCCCGCAACTTCGCCCCGCGTACCCTGGCGTCATGTCTGCCGAAGAGCCGCTGATCCGGGTCGTCCGCGGCGTACCCACCGCCGAGGAACTGGCCGCCCTCGTGGGGGCGATCGTCGTCCGCTCCCGCCCGGCCACGGCCCTCGCACCGGCGACCACGTCCACCTGGGCGCGCAGCGGCCGACCGGCCAGCTCCCGCGGGTGGCGCGCCGCCGGCCTGCCCCGCTGACCCGACCCGACCGGGCGGGGGCTGCCAGGGGCACGCCCAGCCGTTACCCTCACTCAGGGAAGCGGTGCCGTCACAGGTAGGGAGGATCCATGATCCCCGAAGAGGGCCGGCCAGCGCCCTGGCTGCGTGGTTACGGCGGCATCGAGGCCGACATCAGCCAACTCCGCGACTTCGCCGACCGGCTCGCCGCCGAGGTCGAGAGCAACTACGCGCCGCACCTGTCGTACATCGCCGAGGACATGTCCGCCAAGCTGCCCAACCCGTGCGACGCGTTCGTCGAGCTGGTCACGTTCCTGCACGCACACCACGAGACGCAGCAGGCCACCGCCGACATGGTGTACGCCGTCCGCGGCGCCACCGGCCACCTGGCCGCCGCCGCCGATCGGGTCGCCACCCACTACGCCGACAGCGACGCCTTCACCGCCGCCCGCGTCGTCGACGTCCAACGGGCCCTCGCCGACCCGAGCACCGTCCTGCCCGCCCGCCCGACGCCCATGCTGACCGACCCGACCGGCCCCGACGCCGAAGGACCGGTGGTGCTGCCGTGATCGAACGGGGCACCGGCCGCACCTCCGGCCTCACCGACTGGCAGCTCATGGACGTCAACAGCATGTGGGCCTGCCTGCACGACCACGACACCGCCAACCACTGGAAACAGGTCGCCGGCTGGCGCAAGGTCTGCGACCTGGCCCAGATCCACCTCGGCCGCCTCCAGGAATACCGGCGCGGGCTCGCCGAGGCCTGGCCACCCGAGACCAGCGCCGCCTCCAGCACGTACCTCGCCGAACTCGACCAGCTGATCGACAAGGTGCGGCGCACCCACGACGCCGCCGCCGCGAACTACACCGCCCTGTCCGCCGCCACCCAGGCCATCGGCACCACCCGCGCCGCGCTCAGCAAGGTCCACGAGGAGTACGCGGCTAAGCTCCAGCAGAAGCAGGCGTACGACTCGATGGCCGCCGACCCGAAAGCCGTGATGGGCAACCGGGTCACCGAGGCGCCCGTTACGGACGGCGAGCTGGAACGGCTGAACTCGCAGGCACGGGCCATGATGTTCAGCCTCAGCGGAGAACTTCAGCAGGCCCAAGCGACGCTCCAAAAACCACCAGCAGTGCGATCCCCGATCCAATCCAGCGATCCCGATGCATTAAGCGCAACGCCTTTGGCACCAACCATCCCACCGATCGTCCCAGTTCCGATGCCGACGAGCGGCGGCGTCGCAGCACCCCGATATCCGGTAGCCGACGCGGCAGCGCCTGTTAGCCAGCCGCAAGGCGTAGGACCAGTACTCGGAGGTGCGGGAACTGGACTAGCGAGCACCCCTGCCGCGATAAACACAGGAGCCACAGCTACACCAACATCCTCCCCCTTGCATCCTGGAAGCGGGTTGCCCCCCGGTGCGCCTATCCCATCTCGCCCGGCAGCAGGAATGAGTTCGCGAAGCCAACCGCCAAGCGGAAGCCTCAATCGACCTTCGGCCCAGCCACCGACGCCGCCGCTGAAATCAACGCCTCTTGGCGGAATAATTGGCGGCGTTCCTGGCACGAGCGGTGGCATGGCGGGGCCGAACGCCGCCCAGCCCCGCAAAATTAATCCAATTGGCGGGGTAATTGGCGGTGGCGGCGCTGGCACCGGCCCCGCCGGGGGCGCAGGATCTCGCCCAGGCAGCGGCCGAACCACCCCCCTGCACGGTGGCCTCACTCCGATTGGCGGCGCGCCTTCGCTAGGCAGCGGTACGGGTCCTGGGCTTCCTGGACGGAACCGCCAGGCTGAGGGATTCGACGACGCGACGGCACGCCGTTGGGACCCAGACAATCCATGGGAGACTGACCACGGGGTTAATCCTGTCCTCCGTCCCGCTGAAGAGCAAGGACCAACCGATCCCGGTCCGGCCATTGGCTTCAATCGTTAAAAATGCGACCTACCTGGGTACTAATGGCGCTATTGGCGACATCAATAGTTTTGCCTGCTTCTACCGACCCACCAGGCGCCAGTAGTCAAATTCGGGCAGAGCAATGGCACCTCGACTATCTGAGGACAGTCCAGGCGCAGAGCATAAGCCGCGGCAACGGCGTGGTCGTCGCCGTGCCAGATACCGGCGTCGACCCACACCCCGACCTAAGCAACAACTTGCTTGGCGGAACAGATATAATCGCCGGCGGCAATGGCGACGGCCGCAGAGACCTAGACAGCCACGGAACGTCAATGGCCGGGCTTATAGCTGCTCATGGACAAGGAGAATTCGGAGCACTAGGCATAGCTCCAGAAGCCGAGGTTTTGCCAATTTACAGCTCGTCCCCTGACGGCACCGGCGACGCGGACAGTTTGGCAAAAGGTATCGAATACGCCATCGCGAACGGCGCGGATGTAATCAGCATTTCGTCTGTCGGTGCAAGCAGTTCAAGATTGCGCCAAGCAATTCGAGGCGCCCTCGACGCAGACATTATCGTTGTAGCTGGCGTTGGTAATCTTCCTCGCGATCAGGCCGTTGGATATCCGGCAAGCGAAGCCGGTGTAATAGCCGTCGGTGGCGTTGATCGCGCTGGACTACACGCGGCAATCTCGGTGACCGGGCCAGAGATCGACATCGTCGCTCCCGCGGTCGATATCTACAGCACCAGTTACGACGGAAAGTACTCAAAGGGCACTGGCACATCGAGCGCGACGGCGATCGTGGCAGGGGCGGCTGCCTTGATCAGGTCGAAGTACCCCTATCTGCCCGCACGTGAGGTAGCGCACCGGCTCACTGCGACCGCCGTAGACAAGGGCCCGCCTGGGCGTGACGACGAGTACGGCTATGGCGTGATCGACCTGGTGGCGGCGCTGACGGCAGACGTACCGCCGCTTGGGTTTGAGTCTGTGAGCGCGCCGGCCGGTGCTGGCCCGTCGACGACGGCGGCCGGGCAGCGGCCGGGTGATGATGGCAGCGGCGCGACGGCTCGTGGCCTGGCCACTCTGGGCGTGATCGTGGCTGCCGGGGTCGCTTGGGCGGTGGTGGCGCGGCGTCGGCGCCGCAGTGATGATCCGCCGCCCCGAATTAGCCGCTGATCGGTCTGCGGCAGGCTGATCGACTCGGGCTTCTTGATGTCGCGGTATCCAGGCCAGGAGGACACCCCGATTTCAAGGAACCCGAGTCGATCAAGGGCGAGCCCCAGGAGATCAAGGGCGAGCCCGAAAGGATCAGGGGCGATCGAGCTTGGTCACGGTTGGTCTTGAGTCGTGGTGGAGGGCTTGCCGGTAACGTCGGGCTCGTGTCTGACTCTTTGCCGCTCCGCCTCGTGCTCGCTTCGGCGAGCCCTGCCCGTCGTAAGTCCCTCCAGGCCGCCGGCATCGAGCCGGACGTGCTGGTCAGCGGGGTGGACGAATCCCTGGTCGTGACCGACCGGGCCGAGGAGTTGTGCCTGGAGTTGGCGCGGCTCAAGGCACAGGCGGTGCTGACCCGGCTGAGCCCGGCCACCGATCAACGGACGCTGGTGATCGGCTGTGACTCAGTGCTGGCCTTCGACGGGGAGATCCTCGGTAAGCCGGCGGACCCGGCGGATGCGACCCGACGTTGGCTGCGGATGCGGGGGCGCAGCGGTGTTCTGCACAGTGGGCACTGCCTGATCGACGTCGTCGCCGGGCGACGCGCGGAGGCGGTCGCCTCGACAACCGTCCACTTTGCCGACATCAGTGACGACGAGATCGCCGCGTACGTGGCCAGTGGCGAGCCGCTGGCCGTGGCCGGCGCGTTCACGATCGACGGGCTCGGTGGGGCGTTCGTGGAGCGGATCGAGGGTGACCCGGGCACGGTGGTCGGGTTGTCGATGCCGCTGCTGCGCCGCCTCCTCGCCGAACTCGATCTGCGGATCACCGACCTCTGGACGAAGGTCGCGCCGGGCGGCCAATCTGTCGAGCCACTCGGTAACGTCCGGTCATGACCACCAAGTCGATCCCGCTCACCGATGAGCTGCACGCGTACCTTGTCGCACACGGCGCTCCGCCCGACGAGATCATCCAGGACCTGGCCGAGGAAACCCGGTCGGTGTTGCCGGAGCACGCCTCCATGCAGGTGGCACCGGAGCAGGCGGCCTTCCTGACCTTCCTGACCCGGCTCCTCGACGTGCGGCAGGCCGTCGAGGTCGGCACGTTCACCGGGCTGTCGTCGCTGGCGATCGCCCGTGGGTTACCCGACGATGGGCAACTGACCTGCTTCGACGTCTCCGAGGAGTTCACCGGCATCGCCCGGCGCTACTGGGCGCGTGCCGGTGTGCAGGACCGGATCGACCTGCGGATCGGCCCGGCCGGGGAGACGTTGCGGGAGTTGCCGCACGAGCGCTACCTGGACTTTGCGTTCATCGACGCCGACAAGACGGGCTACCCGGTCTACTGGGCCGAGTTGGTGCCCCGGATGCGGCCCGGTGGAGTGATCGCGGTCGACAACGTCCTGCGCGGCGGGCGGATCCTCGCGCCGCAGAACGAAGGCGACCGTGCCATCGCCGCCTTCAACGACGAGGTGCTCGCCGACGTACGGGTGGACCCGGTGATGCTGCCGATCGCGGACGGCCTCACCCTCGCCCGGGTGCGCTGAGCGCAGTGATCCACTCGAGTTCCTGGAAGTCGCGGCATCCCACGCGGTAGGACACCCCGACTTCCAGGAAGCCGAGTCGATCAAGGGCGAGCAGGCAGCCAGGCCAGCGCCAGGCGAGCCAGGCCAGCGCCAGGCAGGCAGGCCGGCCAGCTTTTAGCGGACGCTGCGGGCGAACTGGCGTGCCGCCCAGTAGACGCCCAGCACGGCGAGCACCGCGGTGATGCTCAGGCCCTGCCAGACCTTGTCGCTGCCCAGGTCACCGGCGAACAACGCGCGGGTGCCGTCGACCGCCCAGGAGAACGGGTTCCAGTCGGCGATGCCCTGCAACCAACCTGGCGCGAACGTCAGCGGCAGCAGGATGCCAGACAGCAGCAGCACCGGCTGTGCCACGGTGTTCATCAGGGGGGCCAGCGCGTCCTCGCTCTTGACCTTGAGCGCCACGCCGTAGGAGACGGCCGAGGTCATGAGGGCGATGAGGGCGAGCATCAGGTACGCCAGCAGCAGGTCACCGATGAACACCCGCAGGTCGAACAGGAGCGCCAACAGGGTGATGATGACGGCCTGCACGAGAAGTGAGACCACGTCGCGCAGCGAGCGGCCGAGCAGGAGGGCGAGCCGGCTGATCGGGGTGACCCGGGAGCGTTCGATGACCCCGGCTCGCAGCTCGGCGATGAGGCCGAAGCCCTGGAACAGGCCACCGAAGATGGCCAGCAGGACGAGCAGACCGGGTACGAAGATCTTGTAGGCGGCGGCCTGGGTGGGTGCGTTCAGGGCTGGCTTGAGCAGCGGGGCGAACAGCAGCAGGTACATCACCGGCTGGAAGACGCCGACGAAGACCCAGACCGGGTTGCGCAGCAGCAACTGGGTCTGCCGCTGGAAGATCAGCCACGTGTCACGGGCGAATTTCATGAGTGGTCTCCGGGTGATCAGGACTCGCGCAGCGAGCGGTGGTCAGGACTCGCGCAGCGAGCGGTGGTCAGGACTCGCGCAGCGAGCGGTGCCGGTAGAAGAGCCCGGCCCGCTGCTGGTCAGGACTCGCGCAGCGAGCGGCCGGTCTTGGTGAGGAAGACGTCGTCCAGGCTGGGTCGGTGCAGCTCGATCGAGCGCAGCTCCAGGCCTGCGTGGTCGAGTCGGCGTAGCACCTGCGGGATGGCGGTGGCGCCCTCGTCGACGTAGAGGCGCAGGCCGCCCTCGTCGACGGTTTCCAGTTTGTTGACGTACGCCTCGCCGTCGAGCGACTGGGCGGCCTGCGGGGTGGCGGCCAGGTCGAGGCCGACCAGCACGACGTCACCGGAGATCTCCCGCTTGAGCTCGGCGGGGGTGCCCTCGGCCACGATCTCGCCGTTGTCCATGATCGCAATCCGGTCGCAGAGCGCGTCGGCCTCGTCCAGGTAGTGCGTGGTGATGAAGACGGTCATCCCGTCGTTGCGCAGCCTCCGGATCTCGTCCCACATGTGCGCGCGGCTCTGCGGGTCGAGGCCGGTGGTCGGCTCGTCCAGGAAGACGATCTTCGGCTCGTGGATGATGCCGAGCGCGATCTCGACCCGCCGGCGCTGACCACCGGAGTAGGTCTTGCACTTGCGGTCGGCGTACTCGGTCAGCTGGAAGGCGTCCAGCGCGCGGGCGGCGCGGCGCTGCGCGTCGGCCTTGCCGATGCCGTACATGCGGGCGTGCAGCACCAGCTCCTCGCGGGCGGTGGACTCGTCCCAGGTGCTGCCGCCCTGCGGGACGTAGCCGATCCGTCGGCGCACCTCGGCCGGGTCCTTGCGCAGGTCGGCGCCGGCGATGGTGGCATCGCCGCCGTCCGGCTCGATCAGCGTGGCGAGCATCCGCAGCGTGGTGGTCTTGCCGGCGCCGTTCGGGCCGAGAAAGCCGAAGATCTCGCCCTCGGTGACCTTGAGGTCGACGCCCCGCACGGCGTCCACCGTCTTCGTCTCTCGACCCGCGCGGGAGCGGAAGGACTTCCGCAGCCCCCTGGTCTCGATCATCTCTGCTCCTGGTCGTTCGGGTCGGCCGGGCCGACCTCCGAGTGGGACGACGCCGGACGGCGCACTCCCCCGCTGTGCCGTCAGCAGGCTAACGCGATATAGCTTCTATGGTCAACGTTGATTATTTCGCGTTTGAGCCCGGCGGGTCCCCGTCGTTCCCCCAACCCGACCAACCTTCGGCGTTCTCCAGCTCAGCAGGCAGGTACGACACACCGGATTCGATCCGTTCCGCGATCCGCTCGCACCAGCCCAGCTCAGCCTCCGCCCGCTCCGACCAGAGTTCGAACAACCAACCGACGTGCACCGGCTTGCTCTTGCGCATCCAGTCGGACTCCAACGAGGCACGCATCGAGGCGACGCTGGCGCGCAGCAGGTTGGCCCGGTTCCGTAGGGCCGCCGCCGCCTCGGTGCGGGGCAGCGCCGGCAGGAAGCCGAACGCCGCGGAGAACGGGTCCAGCGGCTCGGACAGGCCCCACCAGAAGCCACGGAGCAGCGTCTGGAACTCGTCCTCCCCCGTCGACGTCACCTCGTACGTGGTCCGCGCCGGACGGGCACCGACCTGCTCGGTGGCAACGGCCCTGAGCAGCCCTTCCTCGCTGAGCTTGTGCAGGGCGTGATAGATCGAGCCGGGCTGCACGTTCGCCCACTTGTCGGCACCCCAGCTCAGCAGCTCACGGCGCACGTCGTAGCCGTGCACGGGCTGCATCCACCGCACCAGACCGAGGATCATCAATCGAGTCGAAGACACCACACAAGCGTAATAGACAAGTTTGACTAGAGCGTTGCGGCACAGTGCGGCATCCCACACTGAGCGATCGTTAGGGCCAGCAGGGTGGCCGATACACTCCCCGTCAGTAACCTGCCCGGGAGGAGCCACGAAGGTGCGCAAGGTACTCATCGCCAACCGCGGCGAGATCGCCGTCCGGGTGATTCGTGCGTGCCGCGACGCCGGTCTGGACAGCGTCGCCGTGTACGCGGACTCCGACCGTGACGCCCTGCACGCCACCCTCGCGGACGAGGCGTACGCGCTCGGCGGCGACAGCGCGACCGAGACGTACCTGCGCATCGACAAGCTGCTCGACGTCGCCGCCCGGTCCGGCGCCGACGCCGTGCACCCCGGCTACGGCTTCCTCTCCGAGAACGCCGACTTCGCCCAGGCTGTCATCGACGCCGGGCTGACCTGGATCGGTCCCACCCCGCAGGCGATCCGCGACCTTGGCGATAAGGTGACCGCGCGGCACATCGCCCAGCGCGCCGGCGCTCCGCTGGTGCCGGGCACCCCGGACCCGGTGGCCAACCCGGACGAGGTGATGGCGTTCGCCGTCGACCACGGCCTGCCGGTCGCCATCAAGGCCGCCTTCGGTGGCGGTGGACGCGGCCTCAAGGTCGCCCGGACGATGGAGGAGATCCCGCAGCTCTTCGAGTCGGCCACCCGGGAGGCGGTCGCGGCGTTCGGCCGGGGCGAGTGCTTCGTCGAGCGTTACCTGGACAAGCCCCGGCACGTCGAGGCGCAGGTCCTCGCCGACCAGCACGGCAACGTGATCGTGGTCGGCACCCGGGACTGCTCGTTGCAGCGTCGGCACCAGAAGCTCGTGGAGGAGGCTCCCGCGCCGTTCCTCAGCGACGCCCAGCGGGCCCAGATCCACGACAGCGCCAAGGCGATCTGCCGCGAAGCCGGTTACCACGGCGCCGGCACTGTCGAATACCTGGTCGGCGTGGACGGCACCATCTCCTTCCTGGAGGTCAACACCCGACTCCAGGTCGAGCACCCGGTCACCGAGGAGACCGCCGGCATCGACCTGGTCCGCGAGCAGTTCCGGATCGCCGACGGTGAGAAGCTGCGGATCACCGAGGACCCGACGCCGCGTGGGCACTCCATCGAGTTCCGGATCAACGGCGAGGACCCGGGCCGCAACTTCCTGCCGGCCCCGGGCACGGTCACCGCACTGCGGCTGCCCACCGGCCCGGGCGTGCGGGTCGACACCGGCATCTCGGCCGGCGACGTGATCGGCGGCAACTTCGACTCGCTGCTCGCCAAGGTGATCATCACCGGTGAGACGCGGACCGAGGCGCTGGAGCGCGCCCGTCGCGCGCTGGACGAGATGGTCCTCGACGGCATGGCCACCGCGCTGCCGTTCCACCGGCTGGTCGTGCGGGACAAGGCGTTCAGCGCCGAGCCGTTCAGCGTGCACACCCGGTGGATCGAGACGGAGTTCCACAACACCGTGCCGCCGTTCACCGCCGCCGCCGGCGCCGTCGAGGCGCCGGCCGAACGCGCGACCGTCGTGGTCGAGGTGGGTGGCAAGCGCCTCGAGGTCAGCCTCCCCGCCAGCTTCGGCGGGAGTACGACCACCGCGGCACCCGCCTCCCGTAAGGCGGGCCGGCGCGGTGGCGGTGCCAAGGCCGGCGCTCCGGTCGGCGGCGACACTCTCGCCTCACCGATGCAGGGCACCATCGTCAAGATCGCAGTGGCGGACGGCGACACCGTGGCCGAGGGCGACCTGGTGGTGGTGTTGGAGGCGATGAAGATGGAGCAGCCGTTGCACGCCCACAAGGCGGGTACGGTCAGCGGGCTCGCGGCCGAGGTCGGTGCCGTGATCACCGCCGGTGCTGCCATCTGCACCATCGCCTGAGCGACTGTCCGGAAGGCCCCTGACGGCTGCCGCGGGAGATCGGCCCGACGTGCCGGGTGGGACGGGGCGGACGAGTCAGCGCAGACTCTCGGCGGCGACCGCGCGGACGGCGGCGGTCAGGGCGTTCAGCACGTCCGACTCCAGTCGCCAGTGCTGCCAGTGGAGCGGGACGTCCAGGTGCCGGCCGGGCACGAGGTCGACGCAGCGACCGGTGGCCAGGTCGGCCTCGGCGATCTGCTCCGGCACCAGGCTCCAGCCCAACCCGAGCCGGAGGGCCTCGCTGATGGCCGGCACCGACGGCACGTAGTGCACCGGCGGGTCGAGCGGTCGGCCCGCCACCGCACGGATGAAGCGGTGCTGCACCCGGTCCTTCCGGTCGAAGACGATCAGCGGCGTGACCGCCAGCGCGGACGCGGTTAAACCCCCGGCGAAGTGGGACGACGCGAACTCCGGGGTGGCCAGCGCGCGGTAGCGCATGGCCCCGAGCCGCAGCACACGACAGCCCTGCACGGCCTCCCGCTGGGCGGTGACCGCCGCCGTCACCGAACCGTCCCGGAGCAGCTCGGCGGTGTGGTCCTGGTCATCCTGCCGCAGGTCGAAGGAGAGCCCGGCCTCCTGCGGCAACCGGGCCAGCGCGGCGGGGAACCAGGTGGCCAGTGAGTCCGCGTTGACCACCACGGCGACCCGGACGCGGCCACCACCGCCCAGCGGGCCGCGGGCGTCGGCCAGTGCCTCCCGTTCGAGCAGCGTGAGCTGGCCGGCCAGGCGCAGCAGCGGGCGGCCAGCATCGGTCGCCACGCACGGTCGGGCCCGGCGGACCAGCACCTGGCCGACGGTCTCCTCCAGTGCCTTGATCCGTTGACTCACCGCCGACGGCGTGACGTGCAGCAGCCGGGCCGCCGCGTCGAAGCTGCCCTCCGACACCACCGCGGCGAGCGTGCGCAGCTGCGCCGAGTCGAGACCGTCCATAAGCAGAGCTTACGTTGCGTCAGAATCTTTAGTTGGACTGGTGGACGTCGAGAGCCCTAGCGTCGAACCGTGCTCACCTCCGCCGTCGCCGGCTTCTCGATCTCCATCGCCCTCATCGTCGCCATCGGCGCGCAGAACGCCTTCGTCCTGCGTCAGGGCCTGCGCCGCGAGCATGTCGTACCCGTGGTGCTGACCTGCGCCGCGTCGGACGCGCTGCTGATCATGGCGGGCGTGGCCGGGGTCGGCACGCTGGTGACGGGTCGGCCGGGCCTCCTGGCAGCGATCCGGTGGGGCGGCGCGGCGTTCCTCCTCTGCTACGCGCTGCTCGCCGCCCGCCGCGCGCTGCGTCCCGGCGCCCTGTTGCCCACCGAGCGTCCGCCAGCCACGCTGGGGGCGACCCTGCTCGCCTGCGCCGCCTTCACCTACCTGAACCCCCACGTCTACCTGGACACCGTGTTGCTGCTCGGCGGGGTGGCCCAGCAGCACCCGCACCGGTGGGTGTTCGGCGCCGGAGCCGCCCTGGCCAGCGGGGTCTGGTTCACCGCCCTCGGCGTCGGCGCGCAGCGCCTCGCGCCGCTGCTCGCCCGTGCCGGCGCCTGGCGGGTGCTGGACGCGGTCATCGCCGTCGTGATGGCCGGGCTCGCCGTGGCGCTCCTGGTGGGCTGACCAGCTCTGACGCGGCGTCGACGGAAGTGTTTTCCACGACCACCGGCGGCGGGACGCTCCACGAGCGGGGATGATGGGCCGAGTGCGGTTCCTACACGGCGCGGCTCCCGCGCACGACCTGACCTATACCGACGTCTTCATGGCGCCGGCCCGCTCCGACCTGGGCTCCCGGCTCGACGTCGACCTTTCCACCAGCGACGGCACCGGCACCACCATCCCGCTGGTCGTGTCGAACATGACAGCGGTCGCCGGCCGGCGGATGGCCGAGACGGTGGCCCGCCGGGGCGCGATCGCGGTGATCCCGCAGGACATCCCGATCGAGGTGGTGGCGAATGTCGTCGCCTGGGTCAAGCAGCGGCACCTCGTCTACGACACGCCGATCACCCTGGGGCCCACCGAGACCGTGGGCGACGCCATCCACCTGCTGCCCAAGCGCTCGCACGGCGCGGTGATCGTGGTCGACGACGCCGGCCGGCCGATGGGCGTGGTGACCGAGGCGGACACCACGGGCGTGGACCGGTTCGCTCAGCTGCGGCACGTGATGTCCACCGAGCTGCACACAGTGCCGGCGGACGCGGACCCGCGTACCGGTTTCGACCTGCTCTCGGCGGGCCGTCGCCGGCTCGCCCCGGTGGTGGACGCCGAGGGTCGGCTGGTCGGGGTGCTGACCCGGCAGGGCGCGCTGCGCGCGACCCTCTACACGCCGGCCGTGGACGACCGCGGTCGGCTTCGCATCGCCGCGGCGGTCGGCATCAACGGTGACGTGACCGGCAAGGCCGCCGCGCTGCTGGAGGCGGGGGTGGACACGCTGGTCGTGGACACCGCGCACGGCCACCAGGCGCGGATGATCTCGGCGCTTCAGGCGGTCCGCAAGTTGGACCCGGGGGTGCCGGTGGCGGCTGGCAACGTGGTGACCGCCGAGGGGGTACGCGACCTGGTCGAGGCCGGGGCGGACATCATCAAGGTCGGCGTCGGGCCGGGTGCCATGTGCACCACCCGGATGATGACCGGCGTGGGTCGGCCGCAGTTCTCCGCCGTGCTCGACTGCGCCGCCGCCGCCCGCGAGTTGGGCCGGCATGTCTGGGCCGACGGCGGGGTGCGCCACCCACGGGACGTGGCGCTCGCGCTCGCTGCCGGGGCGTCGAACGTGATGATCGGCTCCTGGTTCGCCGGCACCTACGAGTCCCCCGGTGACCTGTACACCGACGCGGACGGCCGGCGGTACAAGGAGAGCTTCGGGATGGCCTCGGCCCGGGCGGTCAGTGCCCGTACCGCCGACGACAGCCCGTACGACCGGGCCCGCAAGGCGGTGTTCGAGGAGGGCATCTCCTCGGCCCGGATGCACCTGGACCCGGCGCGACCCGGCGTCGAGGACCTGATCGACGAGATCATCGCCGGGGTGCGCAGCGCGTTCACGTACGCCGGCGCACGGGACCTGACGCAGTTCCACGACCGGGCGATCGTCGGCGTGCAGAGCGCCGCCGGCTTCACCGAAGGAATGCCCCTCCCCACAAGCTGGTAACCCCCGGCCACCCGGGTCGATCATGGAGTTGTGGTGCCTCACAGAACGGGCAGCGACGGGCGACGCCCACCTCAACTCCATGATCGACGCTGGTAGGGGCTAGGTGGCCAGGCGGCGTAGGACTTCGCGGGCCGCAGTGCGGGGGTTGTCGCCCACCCGCTCGGGCAGCGCGCCGGCCAGCCAGAGGGTGGCGAAGCCGTGCGCGATCGACCAGGCGGCGAGCGCGTCCCGGTCGGTGTCACCGGGGGCGCCACCGGTGGGCAGGGTGGCCACCCCGGAACGGAGCGCGGCGCCGGAGCGCTCCCGGGCCGCGATCAGCTCGGCGTCGTCGGCCCGGTAGAGCTCGGGCCGGAACATCACCTCGAAGTACGCGCGGTGCGTGACGGCGAAGTCGACGTACGCGACGCCGGCCTCCAGCACGTCGTCCGCGTCGATGAGCTTCTGCGCCAGCAGGTCGAAGCCCTGGGCGGCAAGCGCGGTGAGCAGGCCCGCCTTGTCGCCGAAGTGGTGCGCGGGCGCGGCGTGCGAGACACCGGCCCGACGGGCGAGGTCGCGCAGACTCAGCGCGGCGGGCCCGACCTCCTCGATGGCCTCCAGAGCTGCGGCGAGCAGGGCGCGGCGCAGGTCGCCGTGATGGTACGCACGCGTCTCGGTCATGCCCCAATCCTATCTTGTCATTGACAAGATGCTCCTCCGGCACGCAATCTTGTCACTGACAAGTTTCACCGAGGAGGTTTTCGATGGCACCCCTGATCGCTCTGGTCGTCGGCACCGCGCTGGCCCGACTCGCCGGCCTGGCTGGCATCTCCGCACTGGATGGTTGGCATCCCGCACTACGGGTCGGGCTGGCCGTGATGTTCGCGCTGACCGCCGTCGCGCACTTCGTCGGTCAGCGCCGGGCGGACCTGATCGCGATGGTCCCGCCACGGCTGCCCCGCCCGGATCTGCTGGTCACGCTCACCGGCGTGCTGGAGCTGGTCGGCGCGGTCGGCCTGCTGATCCCGGCGACCGCCCGGGTGGCGGCGGCCGGGCTCGCCCTGCTCATGCTGGCGATGTTCCCGGCCAACGTCTCGGCCGCCCACCGGAGGCTCACCCTCGCCGGGCGTCCCGTCACCCCGCTCGCACAGCGCACGGTCCTGCAGATCGTGTTCGTCGCCACCGCTGCGGCAATTTCGTTTGGCCCCTGACTATCAGGGAGCTAACCTACCCGTCGTGGAACTCGTGACCCTCCAGGACGTGCCGCTCGGCCGGCTGCTGGTGGTGGCCGGGCACCTGGTCGGGCAGCGGTGGAACCGCTACCTCGCCGAGGAGCACGGCCTCACCCAGGCCGGCATGGTCACCCTGATGACACTCGCCCGACACGGCGAGCTGCCCCACCGGGAGGTCGCCGAGAAAGGCTTCGTGCGCCCGGCGACCCTCACCGGCATCGTGGACACGCTGGCCCGGGAAGGGCTCGTCGAGCGGCAACGCGACGACAGCGACCGACGCAGCGTCCGACTCGCCCTCACCCCCGCCGGGCGGGAGCGAGTGTCCGCGCTCAGCGCACTGATGCACTCCGGACGCCCGCTCACCTCGGTCGACGCCGACCCGGTGAAGGCCCAGGTGATCCGCGAGTTCCTGTTGGAGGTCATCGGCAGCGGGGACGACCCGCGGATGACCGGACGCCCTACCGAACCGAAGGATCCGGCGTGCTGATCCGACTGTTGCGCAGCCAACTGCGCACCTACCAACGACCGTTGCTGGCGGTGGTGCTGCTCCAGTTCGTGGGCACCATGGCCTCGCTCTACCTGCCCAGCCTCAACGCCGACATCATCGACCAGGGCGTGGCGCGCGGCGACACCGACTACATCGTGCGCACCGGCGGGTGGATGCTGCTGGTCAGCCTCATCCAGATCGTCTGCTCGATCGCCGCGGTCTACCTCGGCGCGCGGGTCGCGATGGGCTTCGGCCGGGACGTACGCGCCAGGCTGTTCGGGCACGTCAACCGCTTCTCCGCCCGCGAGGTGGCCCGGTTCGGTGCGGCGTCGCTGATCACCCGCAACACCAACGACGTGCAACAGGTGCAGATGCTCGTGCTGATGAGCTGCACGATGCTCGTCGCGGCGCCGATCATGAGTGTCGGCGGCGTGTTCATGGCGCTGCGCGAGGACATCGGGCTGTCCTGGCTGATGCTGGTCAGCGTGCCGGTGCTGGCCATCACGCTCGGCGCGATCATCCGCCGGATGGTGCCGGGCTTCCGGCTCATGCAGACCCGGATCGACACGGTCAACCGGGTGCTGCGCGAGCAGATCACCGGCATCCGGGTGGTCCGCGCGTTCGTCCGCGAGCCGTACGAGACGGACCGCTTCGGCGTCGCCAACGCCGACCTGACCGCCACCGCGCTGCGGACCGGCCGGCTGATGGCGTTGATCTTCCCGGTCGTCATGCTGGTGCTGAACGTCTCCAGCGTGGCGGTGCTCTGGTTCGGCGCACAGCGCGTGGACTCCGGCGCCATCCAGGTCGGCGCGCTCACCGCGTTCCTGCAATACCTGATGCAGATCCTGATGGCCGTGATGATGGCCACCTTCATGCTGATGATGGTGCCCCGGGCCGCGGTCTGCGCCGAGCGGATCACCGAGGTGCTGGACACCGACTCCTCGGTGGTCCCCGCCGCCGAGCCGGTCACCGACCTGCCCACCCGCGCCGAGTTGGAGATGCGCGGGGTGCGCTTCCAATATCCGGGCGCGGTCGACCCGGTGCTTCGGGACATCTCCTTCCGGGCGACCCCGGGCACCACCACGGCGATCATCGGCAGCACCGGCGCCGGCAAGACGACGCTGCTGTCGTTGATTCCCCGTCTGGTCGACGTCACCGGGGGCGCGGTGCTGGTCGACGGGGTGGACGTGCGGGAGTTGGCACCGGACGAGCTGTGGCGGCGCATCGGCCTGGTGCCGCAGCGGCCGTACCTGTTCACCGGGACGGTCGCCAGCAACCTGCGGTACGGCAACCCCGACGCCACCGACGAGGAGCTCTGGACGGCGTTGGAGATCGCCCAGGCCCGGGACTTCGTGGCCCAGATGCCGGGCGGTCTGGAAGCACCGATCGCCCAGGGCGGCACCACCGTCTCCGGTGGACAGCGGCAGCGCCTGGCCATCGCGCGGGCGCTGGTCCGGCAACCGGAGATCTACCTCTTCGACGACTCGTTCTCCGCGCTCGACCTGGGCACCGACGCGCGGCTGAGAGCGGCACTGCGTCAGGTCACCGCGCAGTCCGCAGTCGTGATCGTCGCCCAACGGGTCTCCACGATCATCGACGCCGACCAGATCATCGTTCTTGAGGACGGAGGGGTCGTCGGAGTGGGACGACACACCGAGTTGTTGGAGACCTGCCCGACGTACGCCGAGATCGTGGCCTCCCAGCAGACGGCGGAGGTGGCGGCATGAGCGAGCCCGACAACACGCGTACCCCGGCCGTACCCAGTCAGAAGCCGGCCGGCGACGGACGGACACCGGATGAGACCGCGCAGCAACCCGGCGGGGGACCCGCGCAGCAACCCGGCGGGGAAACCGCGCCGGAGACCGGCGGTGGCGCGGCGACGCCGAAGCGGCTGCCACCGGGCGGTCAGCGCGGTGGCCCGGGATGGATGAGCGCCGGGATGCCCGCCGAGAAGTCGATGAACTTCGGGCCCTCGGCCCGCCGGTTGCTCGGCCGCCTGCGCTCACACCGGCTGCACCTGGCCGCGATCATCACGCTCGCGGTGGTGAGCGTCGGGTTCAGCGTCGCCGGGCCGAAGATCCTCGGCCACGCCACCGACCTGATCTTCACGGGCGTGATCGGCCGGCAACTGCCCGCCGGCACCACCGCCGACCAGGCCGTTGCCGCGGCCCGGGCCAGCGGCAACGACAGCTTCGCCGACATGCTGGCGCGGATGGACGTGGTGCCCGGGACGGGCATCGACTTCAACGCCCTGAAGCGGGTGCTGCTGCTGGCCCTCGGGCTTTACCTGGCCGCGAGCCTGCTCTCCTGGTGGCAGGGCTGGCTGCTCAACGGTGTGGTCCAGCGCACCGTGCTGCGGCTGCGCGCCGAGGTGGAGGAGAAGCTCAACCGGCTGCCGCTGCCCTACTTCGACCGGCAGCCGCGCGGCGAGCTGCTGAGCCGGGTCACCAACGACATCGACAACATCTCCACCAGCCTCCAGCAGACCCTCAGCCAGTTGCTCACCTCGCTGCTGACCGTGGTCGGCGTGCTGGCCGTGATGTTCTGGATCTCGCCGCTGCTGGCCCTGGTGGCCCTGGTCGCGGTGCCCCTGTCGGTGCTGGTCACCCAGCGCATCGCCAAGCGCTCGCAGAAGCAGTTCATCGCCCAGTGGACGCACACCGGTGAGCTGAACGGTCAGATCGAGGAGGCGTACACCGGTCACGAGCTGGTGAAGGTCTTTGGCCGGCAGCGTGAGGTGGAGGCCGCGTTCCACGCGAAGAACGACGAGTTGTTCCGCGCCAGCTTCGGGGCGCAGTTCGTCTCCGGGATCATCATGCCGTCGATGATGTTCATCGGAAACCTGAGCTACGTGGCGATCGCCGTGGTCGGCGGGCTGCGGGTCGCCTCCGGGACCATGAGCCTCGGCGACGTGCAGGCGTTCATCCAGTACTCCCGCCAGTTCACCCAGCCACTCACCCAGCTCGCGTCGATGGCCAACCTGCTCCAGTCCGGGGTGGCCTCGGCCGAGCGGGTGTTCGCGGTGCTCGACGCCGACGAGCAGACGCCCGACCCGGTCGAACCCGCCCGGGTCGCCGACCCGCACGGTCGGGTCGAGTTCGAGCACGTCTCGTTCCGCTACGAGGCGGACAAGCCGCTGATCGACGACCTGTCGCTGGTCGCCGAGCCGGGGCACACGGTGGCCATCGTCGGCCCGACCGGCGCCGGCAAGACCACGCTGGTCAACCTGGTCATGCGCTTCTACGAGCTGGACGCCGGCCGGATCACGCTCGACGGGGTGGACATCACGACGATGCGCCGCGACGACCTGCGCGGCCGGATCGGCATGGTGCTCCAGGACACCTGGCTCTTCGGCGGCACCATCCGGGACAACATCGCCTACGGGCGGCCGGACGCCACCGAGGAGCAGATCCTCGCGGCGGCCCGGGCCACCTTCGTGGACCGGTTCGTGCGCAGCCTGCCCGACGGCTACGACACGGTCATCGACGAGGAGGGCAGCAACGTCAGCGCCGGCGAGAAGCAGCTCATCACCATCGCCCGCGCGTTCCTCGCCGAACCGTCCCTGCTGATCCTCGACGAGGCCACCAGCTCGGTGGACACCCGCACCGAGGTGCTGCTCCAGCGGGCGATGGCCGCGCTGCGTTCGGACCGGACCAGCTTCGTCATCGCGCACCGGCTCTCCACCATCCGAGACGCCGACCTGATCCTGATGATGGAGAACGGCCGGATCGTCGAACAGGGCACCCACGAGCAGTTGCTCGCCGCCCATGGCGCGTACCACCGGCTCTACCGCTCCCAGTTCACCGGTGCGGTGGTCGACGAGGAACCGGCCGCCCAACCGGCGTCGGTCTGAGGTCGGGCGGCCGTGCGCGCGAGACGATCGATGGGCGGGTCAGTCCGACGGCAGCAGGTCGGTCGCGCGAGCGGCGACCTGCCCGCCGATCAGGGCGAGCGCGGCTTCGGCGGGCATCGGGTCCAGGGCGCGGCCGCCGCGCAGGCGCAGCGCGAGACGACCATCGGCGGCCTCCCGGGCACCCAACACCCCGAGGTACGGGATGCGGCGGCGGGCCGCGTCCCGGATCCGGGCACCCAGCGAGCCTGCGGCGTCGACCTCGACCCGCAGGCCGGCGTCGGCGGCCCGCCGGGCCAGGTCCGCCGCCGCGTCCGCCTGACCGTCGTCGACCGGCAGCAACACCAGCTGGACGGGCGCGTACCAGGCCGGGAAGGCGCCCTCGTGCACCTCGATGAGGTACGCGAACAGCCGCTCCATGCTGCCGACCAGGCTGCGGTGCAGCATGACCGGCCGATGCCGGCTGCCGTCGGCACCGGTGTACGACAGGTCGAACCGCTCCGGTTTGTCGAAGTCGAGTTGGATGGTGGAGATGGTCGACTCCCGGCCGGCCGCGTCCACGATCTGAATGTCGATCTTCGGTCCGTAGAAGGCGGCCTCCCCGGGCGCCTCGACGTACGCCATCCCGGCCAGCGCGGCGCGGAGCAGGTCCTCCGCACGGGCCCACTGCGCGTCGTCGCCGACGTACTTCTCGCCCGGCCCGCGCAACGACAGCCGGAACCCGGCCGGTCGGACGCCGAGCGCGGCGTGCGCGGCACGGATCAGCCCGAGGATCTCCGCGACCTCCGCGCCCACCTGTTCGGGCGCGCAGAAGGTGTGCGCGTCGTTGAGCGAGATGGCACGTACCCGGGACAGCCCACCGAGCACCCCGGAGCGCTCCGAGCGGTACATCCCGCCCAGCTCCGCGATCCGCAGCGGCAACTCCCGGTAGGAGCGGCCCCGAGCCCGGAACACCAGCGCGTGGTGCGGGCAGAGCGCCGGTCGGAGCACGAACTCGTCGTCGGCGCTGAGCCGCATCGGCGGGAACATGTCGTCGGCGAAGTAGCCGAGGTGCCCGGAGAGTTCGAAGAGTTCGCGTTTGCCCAGCGGCGGCGAGTAGACGTGCTGGTGGCCGGAGCGACGCTCCAACTCCCGGACGTACTCCTCGACGGCGTGCCGGGCGGCGGCGCCGGCCGGCAGCCAGATCGGCAGGCCGGCGCCGGCCAGCGGATCGGAGACGAAGAGGTCCAGCTCACGGCCGAGCCTGCGGTGGTCGATCATGTCGGGCTCCTGGATCGGGTACGACCCGGAGGCGACCTGGACACCGAACGCCGCGGGGCCATCCGGGGCGGATCGCCCCGGGGCCTGGTCGACGGTGGTTACGTCAGAGCGGCGCGCCGGGGACACCCGGCGTCGTGGTCACCACTACCGCACTGCGCATGCCGCGACGCTACGTCTCAGGCGGTCCAGGACGCACCTGAATTACGACAGTGGGAGAGCGGGCAGGGGGTGGGCCGCCGGCGCGGGACCCGCCGGCGGCCCTGGCGGCCCGAAACGTCAGGAACGGGGGACCCGACGGGCGTGGCCGCGCCGACAACGGTACGCCGACGAACGCCGATCCGCCGACCGCTCCGGGACGGTTGGGACGGCCACCGGACCCGTCACCCGAGGCCGGTTCGCCTCGTTGTACCTGGGTGGCCTGGCCGTGTCGACGGTCACGACGGGCCAGGGCCGTCCACGGTGACGGCGGACACGCCGTCAGGCTCAAGACACCCAATCGGCCGCATCCGGCGAGGTGGCAGGCGTGCCCGAACTACTGACTGACGTCGCATCGCCGACGTGGGCGTACCTGGTGCTGCTCGCTCTGCTGATTGCGGACGCCTTCGTGCCGGTGATCCCCACTCAGATCGTCATGATCACCAGTGGCGCCCTCACCGTCTACGGCGGGCTCAGCCTGCCGGTCACCATCGCCGTCGGCGCGCTCGGCGTGTTCGCCGGCGACCTGGCCTGCTACCTGCTCGGGCGCAGCGCACCGGACCGGCGGCCACCCCGGCACGCCGAGCTGAGCCGCGCCCGCCGAGTGGCCAATCGGGTCACCCAGGGGCTGCGACAACCCGGGCCGCTGGTCATCCTGCTCTGCCGGTTCGTGCCCGGCGGCCGGATGGCGGCCTGCTTCTCGGCCGGGCGCAGCCGCTACCCGTACCGCCTGTTCGTGCTCTACGAGGCGGTCGCCGCGCTGGGTTGGGCCACCTACGGCGCGATGGTCGGGCACCTGGGAGGCACCGCTCTCACCGAGTCGGCCTGGCGGTTGGCCATCATCGCCACCGCCGCCGCAGGCGGGTTCGCCGCAGCCGGATGGGCGATGACACTGGTCAGCGCCCGCCACGCCCGCGCCGCCGCCGCAGTCGTCAAAGTCCCCATCGACTGAGTGTCGCCAGACCGACGGGTATAAGCTGTGCTTATATCGACTGTATGTGGGACGTCAAACTTCATCCTGAGGTCGAGGAGTGGTTCCTCAACCTCTGTCGGACGGATACCGCCAGCGCCGACCTCATCAGCGAGGCCATCGACCTCCTCGCCGAACACGGGCCGGCACTCGGGCGTCCCCTGGTCGACCGTCTCAAGGGCAGCGCGTTTCACCACATGAAGGAGCTGCGACCTGGCTCGGCTGGTTCCACGGAGGTTCGCATGATCTTCGCATTCGATCCCGTACGAGAAGCTGTCTTCCTGGTCGCTGGCGACAAGTCAGGTCAGTGGCAGAGTTGGTACAAGACGGCGGTGCCGTTGGCGGATGACCGCTTCCAGGAGCACCTCTCCAGCCTGAAGGAAACGCAAAGATGACCGGTGGAGCTGACTGGCGGGACGTCAAGGCGAAGGCCCGGGAGCTCGATCCGTCCTGGGAACATCCGGACCGGGCCGCCCGGCGGGCTCAGCAGCGAGGGCAGATGCTGGCATCGGTCAGCGGCGCGCAGCTGGCAGAGATCCGCAAGCAGCTGGGGATGACGCAGACCCAACTAGCTGAAGCGGCGGGGTTGTCCCAGGCGAGGATCAGCCAGATCGAGAATGGCGAGCACACCAGCCTGGAAACCCTCCGCGCCTACGTCACCGGCCTGGGCGGTCACCTCGACATCGTCGCCCGCATCGGGAACATCCACCTGAACGTCGCTTGACCTGGTGTAGGTCATCTCAGGGCTCGGAGCTTGCCGCCGCACGGGACCAATGACGCCGTTGCCTCTAGGGGTGGTCCCGGGGGACGATTTCGGTGGCTGTCCCGGATTCGGCTGGGGTGCCCGCGGCGACAGGCTGAGGCATGCCTGTTACCCGGAGTACCGGCCTGCTGGCCCTGGGCGGGATCGCCCTGGCGGCGCTGCTCACCGTGATCGGCCACCTCGAAGTCAACGACGACCTCAACCCGTGGGCGTTGACCATCAGCGACTTCGCGGTCTCCGACCGAGGCGGCGTCATCGACGTCGCCATGGTGGTGCTCGCGCTCGCCACTGTGGCGCTGCTGTACGGGCTGCGCCGCGCCGACCCACCCCGATCGCGCTCGGCTCGAACGGCCGAGCTGCTGCTCGGCGCATGGGTGGGTGGACTGCTGCTGGCCGCCGTGGTGCCGACCAACGAGCCGGGCACCGCCATGACCACCGCCGCCTACCTGCACCGGTACGCCTCGGTCGTCGCCTTCCTGGCACTCCCGGTCAGCGGTTGGCTGCTCGCCCGCCGGCCGGCCCTGACCCCCGCCGCCCGGACGCTACGAACCCTCGTCCTGCTCAGCCTCGCCCTGGCGGCGGCGATGATCTGGTCCGCCTACCCCGGCGACCGAATGCTCATCGGCCTGGCCGAACGCCTCCTCATCCTCACCGAGGTAGCCGTCCTGGCCACGGTGGCGGTAACCCAGACCCGGCGGGTCACTCCAGCTCGTGGAGCATCAGCTGGCGTGCTGCTTCGGTGATCGAGCCGGAGAGGCTCGGGTAGATGGTGATGGTCTGGGCCAGCTCGTTGACCGTCAGGTTGTTCTCCACCGCCATGGTGATGGGCAGGATCAGCTCGCTGGCCTTCGGGGCGACCACCACACCGCCGATCACCTGACCGCTCGCCGGCCGGCAGAACAGCTTCACGAAGCCGTCCGAAAGGTCGTCCATCTTGGCCCGGGCGTTGCCGGACAGCGGCAGCATCACCTGCCGGGCCGGCACCTTGCCCGCGTCCACCTCGTCCTGCGAGACACCCACGGTCGCCAGCTCCGGGTCGGTGAAGACGTTCGCCGCGACGGTACGCAGCCGCAGCGGGCGAACGGCCTCGCCGAGCGCGTGCCACATGGCGATCCGGCCCTGCATGGCGGCGACACTGGCCAGCAGCAGCACGCCCGTGCAGTCGCCGGCGGCGTAGATGCCGGGCACGTTGGTCCGGGAGGCCCGGTCGACTGTCAGGTAGCCGCCCCGGCCCAGCTCCACCCCGTACTCGGCGAGGCCCAGGTTGGCCGTGTTCGGGATCGACCCGACCGTGATCAGCGCGTGCGAACCGGTCACCTTGCGGCCGTCGGAGAGCTCCACCTCGACACCGTCGGCGGTACGCCGGACCGCGTCGGCCCGGGAGTTGTTGAGGATCTCCATGCCCCGGTTGCGGAACACCCGCTCGATGGCGGACGCGGCGTCGGCGTCCTCGTGCGGCATCACCCGGTCCCGGCTGGAGACCAGGGTGACCTGGACCCCCATCGCCAGGTACGCGCTGGCGAACTCCGCGCCGGTCACACCGGAGCCGACCACGATCAGGTGCTCGGGCAGCTCCGGCAGGTCGTACACCTGGCGCCAGGTCAGGATGCGCTCACCGTCCGGTACGGCGGTGGGCAACTGGCGGGGTGTCGAACCGGTGGCCACCAGCACTGTCGACGCGGCGATGGAGTATTCCTCGCCCCCGTCGGCGGGAGTGACGACGACCCGGTGGGTGTGCCCGAGGGAATCCTCGCCGAGCCGCGCGGTGCCGGCCACGAAGGTGACGCCCGCCTTGAGCAGCTTGGCGTGGATGTCGGCGGACTGCGCCAACGCCAGCCGCTTGACCCGCTCGTGCACCGCCCGGGCGTCGACGGTGACCGCCTCCAGGCCGTCCGAGTGCACCCCGAACTCCTCGGTGTCGCGGTAACCGGTCACCACTTGCGAGCTGGCGATGAAGGTCTTCGACGGCACACAGTCGGAGAGCACACATGCTCCACCGGCACCGTCGGCCTCCACCACTGTGACATCGGCGTCCAGTTGGGCGGCGACCAGGGCCGCCTCGTACCCGGCCGGCCCCCCACCGATGATCACGATCCGGCTCACAGCGTTCGCCCTTCGTCCATGCTCACAGTGACTTTCTTCTCCTGAGCGCATTCGACACGCACTGTCGTATTCTCCCCCACCCGTCCGCCGGGCTATCGTCATCGCCGTGCGTCATCACGCCGCCTACGGCTCAAATCTCGATCCCGCCCGGATGCGCGCCTACTGTCCGCATTCGCCGATGGTGGGCACCGGCTGGCTGGAAGGCTGGCGGCTGACCTTCGCCGGGGCTGACGTGATCGGCTGGGAGGGCGCGGTGAGCACCCTGGTCGAGTCTCCCGGTGACCGGGTCTTCGTGGCGCTCTACGACATCCACCCCTACGACGCGGGCCAGCTCGACGAGCTCGAAGGGGTGACCGCCGGTACGTACCGCAAGCTGCACGTCCGGGTCTCCACCCTCGACGGGGACGTGACCGCGTGGATCTACGTCTTCAACGGGTACGAGGGCGGCCTTCCGACCTCGTGGTATCTGTCCGAGATCGCGAACGCCGCCGAGAAGGCGGGCGCCCCGGACGACTACGTCACCGAGCTGCGGTCCCGCCCCACCGGCACCGCGTCGGCGTAGCAGCGCGTATCGCACGCTCCCAGTCTGCTACCGCCGTCGACCGGATCGTCGGTCGGGCCCGACCGGGGTCGTCAATCACACACCGACGGCCGGGACGGAAAGCTCGTACATGTCGATCCACAGGGTTTCCCGCAGGCCCACCGACTCGTACAACGACAACGGGGCGGTCGGGTTGGTGAGGTCCACACCCAGTCCGACGGACTGCCGCCCCTTCTCGGCGTAGCGGGCGAAGGCGCGGCGCAGCAGCGCCGCACCCACACCCCTGCGACGGTACGCGGACAGCACCGACAGGCTCTTCACCCAGCCCTGCTGCTGGTCGAGCGCCTGGTCCGAGGACTGCAACGCGCCGACCGGCACCCCGTCCACCTCGGCGACGAACCACTCGTCCCAGGCGTTCAGGTCACCGATCCGGGCCCGCCACCGCTCGTACGACACCGGCTCGTGATCGGCGGTGTCGGCGAAGGCGGTTTCGGTGATGCGGTGGAACTCCCGCAGGTCGGCCTCGTCGTCGGGGCGTACCTGCCGCACCGTCACACCGGACGGCCCGGCGGGCTGCTCGGGCAGGCCGGTCAGCGGCCCGCTCATCCGGACGTACCTCTTGACCAGGGTGAACCCGACGTCGCGCAGGCTCCGTTCCCAGTCACGTTCCGGCGCGAAGACCGCGCAACGGACGGTGAGCGACGGCAGCCCTCGCTCGGCGGCGCGCTCGGCGACCCGGTCCAGTTGTCGGGCCAGCAGCGGCGCCCGGACGGTCGCGGCGCGTACCGGGTCGACGTAGATCTCCACGAACTCCCGGCCGACCCCGGTGGGGTTGTCCACAGTCGCCCAGCCGACCACATCGCCCTCCGGGTCGACCGCCAGCCAGGAATCCCGGGCCGGGTCGAAGTAGGGGGCGGTCAGTGACGCAGCGACGTCCTCGGCGTCGAAGTCGGGATGGCCGATGGCGAAGGTGTCGGCGGCGTGCACCACCGCCAGGATCGCGGGCACGTCGTCGAGGGTGGGCCTGCGCGTTGTCCAACCAGCGGGAAGAGTCACGGCAGAACATCCTGGCAGCCGACCTCGTCGGGCGCCGCCCATTTTTCGCCGGCGGGAGGCTCAGGCGAGGTGGGCCCGGGTGCGGTGCAGCAACTCGACCAACTCGTTGCCGTCGGCGGGGCCGAGGGCCGTGAACGCCGGCGCGGCCAGTCTGTTGGTCACGGCCTCCGCCCAGAGTCGTCGACGCACCAGCGGCCCGATCGGCGGGTACGGAGGCGACCAGCCGCAGGCCACCGCCCCGGCCTCCCCCTCCGGCCCGGACAGCACGGCCTCCAGCGGGGTCATCCCGGCGGCGCGCACCGCCAACAGGTAGGCGCCGGTGAAGTGTTCGCGGAGCAGCCGCAGCCCGGCTGCGGTGCGGGCGCCCGCGGAGAGGTCCGGCAGGGGCATGGCCCGCCACGCGGCGAAGAGCGGCATCCCGCTGGCGTCCGCGGCGACCACCGCCCGCTCGACGAGTGTCGCCAGGCGCTCGGTGCCGGGCAGAGCGCCGAGCTGCTGCGCCCCCCACCGACAGCACTCGGCGAGGCTCGCGGCGGCCACCTCGAACGGGGGCACGACCCGACCTGCGGCGTCCCAACCGTCGGCGACCGCGTCCGGGGCGATGAAGCCGAGAGCGGCGGCGGCCGTCTCGGCCCGCACATCGCCGAGGGCACCGGCCCGACCACCGATGTAGAAGGCCCAGCCGGAGATGCCGAGCAACCGGGCCCGGCGCAACGTGACCGGGTCCCGGCTGAACGCGTCGCCGAGGTCGAGCACGACTGGCTTGCTGGCCGCGGCGGCCTGCTCCGGTGTCATTCGCGCACCACAGTCGACCAGCCCGATCCGTCGCCCACGACGACTCCCCGATCCGGGGTCACCCGCCGTGGACGGTCCGCACACCCGTAGTCGTCCATCGATGGTCAGTCTGCCGCGCCAGCGCCCCCGTCCGCATCCCTCTCTTCGGCCGCCAGCGCCTCGATGGCCCCCTCCACCTCACCCGCGCGCCGCCGAGCCACGGTGACCGCTCGTTCCGCGGCCCGCCGAGCCAGCTTGGCGCGGCTGAGATCCTGCTCGGCGACCGCCCGCCGCCGCTCCAGCTCGGCCAGCTCGGCCTCGATCCCGTCGAGTACGGCAACGCCGTCCCGCTCCTGCCCGGTCGCCTCGGTCAGCTCGGCCTCGACGCGCTTCTGGTCGGCCTGGGCCAGGGCCAGCTCCCGGTCCAGGGCACGGCGCTGCCGGGCCCGCTCGGCGCGGGCCGCCCGCTGCGCAGCCCGCTCGGCCTGCTCGGCGCGCCCCGCTGCCCGGTCCTTGCGGGAGGCGGCCCGGTCCGTGCCCGGTGCTGCCCGGTCCGTGCGGGTCGCCGGCTCGGAGCGCGCCCGCTGGGCACCGGGTCGGCGGGCCGGGCGCTCCTCCTCCTCCGGCTCCTCGTCGTCGCCGGTGACCAGCCGCAGTTGTGGGCGGGGCACCTCGCCGAAACCCGCGTAGCTGGCCGCCCGGAGCAGGCGGCCGGCCCGGACCTGCTCGGCGACCTCGGCGTCGGAGAACGCCGCGTTGAGGGTCGCCTCCACCTCGGCCAGCGGCAGTCGACCCGCCGGTGGCGCGTCCGGCTCCGCCGCGGCGAGCTTGCGGACCTCGGCGACCAGGGCACCGACCACCGCCCGACGCTGCGCGGACAACTCCCGCAGCCGGGGGCCACGCAGCTCCCGCTGGGCGGTGCGCAGCTCGTCGGCGAGCTCGACCAGGTCGGCAACCAGCTCGGGGCGCCTGATGGCGAGCAGGTTCACCAGCCAGGCGGCCACCGTCGGGCGACGGAGCCGGGCCAACTGTCGCGCGGTGCTCGGGTCGCCGGCTCGGCGGGCGTCGGCCACGGCGGCGTCCCGGGCGGCCACGAACCGGTCCGGTGGGGTGCGGTAGAGCTGCTGCACCAGCTCCGTCGAGGGGCCGGGCATCGGGTCAGACGTCCACCCGGCTACCGGGCTCCAGTCGCTGGTACTCGGTGCCGGACATCGCCGTGTACTGCCGGTTGAGCACACCCAGCCCGTTCTCGTTGAGCAGGGCGTCGTGCAGGGCGTACGCGCGCCGCGGCGCGACAGCCCGAATGAAGTCGAGCACCTCGGAGAACTTCGACCAGGGGGCGTGGATCGGCGCGAAGAGCGTGTCGACGGGTGTCTCGTCGGGCACCACCAGTGAGTCGCCCGGGTGGTAGACCGCGTCGTTGATCAGGTAACCGAGGTTGTCCACCACCGGGATGTCCGGGTGGATCACCGCGTGCCGCCCTCCGTACGCGCGGACGGCGACCCCGGCGGCGGTGAACGACTGACCCGCGGTGACCGGGTGCAGTGCCTCGGCCGCGTCGCCCAGGGCCTCGGCGAGCGAGGCGGGCCCGTGGATCGGGAACGGTTGCCGGTCGAGCTGCAGGCGCACCGCCGCCAGGTCGAGGTGGTCGGGGTGCTCGTGGGTGATCAGCACCGCGTCCGCACCGTCCAGAGCCACCGCTGGATCGCTGAACATGCCGGGGTCGATGACGAGCACTCCCCCGTCGTGCTCCACGCGGAGGCAGGAGTGGGCGTACTTGGTGAGCCGCATCGTGACTCCTTGATTATCGAATCGTGACGTCCTCAGCGCAGTCTGCCGGAACCAGCCGACGCGTGCGCAGCGTCCGAGCTATCGCCACACCGGATGACGACGATGGGAGCGGGGATGGACGCAAAGGTGGTACGACGCCACGGCACACTGCTGGCGGCGACGGCGCTGGCGGCGACGCTGGTGCTGACGGGATGCGGCGCCGGCGACGACAGCGGGTCGAAGGATTCCGCGGGCTCGGCGGCCGAGGCGCCAGCAAAGGCCGGCGAGGCGAACAGGGACACCGCCGCGGACGCGGCGGGTGCGGCCGGAGCCGGCGCAGCGGACCTGCGGGTCGACCAACGGGCGATCATCTACACCGGAACGATGCGCGTGCAGGTGGACGATGTGGACGCGGCGGCCCGCGAGACCACCGCCATAGCCACTCGGGCCGGTGGCTTCATCGGGGGCGACCAGCGGCGCAGCGCCGACGCCGACGCGGTGGCGGAGTTGCAGTTGCGAGTGCCGGCGCCGAAGTTCGCCGGCGTGGTGGAGGAGGTCGCGAAGCTGGGTCGGCAGCAGAACCGGGAAATCAACACCCAGGACGTCACCGAGGAGACCGTCGACCTGGACGCCCGGATCACCAGTCAGCGGGCCCGGGTGGACAGCGCCCGCCGGTTGCTGACCCGCGCCACCTCGATCACCGACCTGGTGTCGTTGGAGAACGAGCTGGGTCGCCGGGAGGCCGACCTGGCGTCGCTGGAGGCCAAGAAGCGACGCCTGGCCGACCTGACCGCCCTGTCCACGATCACCGTGTCGCTGGCCGGGCCGGCCGCCAAGGCCGCCGACGAGAAGGCCGAGACCGGCTTCCTGGTCGGGCTCAAGGGCGGTTGGAAGGCGTTCGTCGCCTCGTTGACCGTCCTGCTCACCGTGCTGGGCGCGCTGCTGCCGTGGCTGGTGGCGCTCGGCGTACCCCTGGGGGTGCTGCTGGTGGTGTTGCGCCGGCGACGGAAGATCCCGGCTCTGGTCGGTCCGGTCAGCGCGCCGCCGCCAGTGCCCGCAGCGCGGTCTGCACCATGACGCGTACGCCGGCCGGGATGGCCCGCTCGTCCACGTCGAAGCTTGCCCGGTGCAGGTCGACGTTGGGGCCGGAGCGGCCCACGCCGAGGCGGGCGAGGGCGCCGGGGACGTACTCCAGATACCAGGAGAAGTCCTCGCCGCCCATGCTCTGCGGTGTCTCGGCGATCCCTTCCGGGCCGAGCGCGGCGCCGGTGGCGGCGGTGAGCACCTGGATCGCCCGCGAGTCGTTGCTCACCGGCGGCCGGCCGCGAAGGTATTCCAGGTCGACCGTCGCGCCGGTCGGGGCGATCACGTCCCGGACGACCTGAGCGACGATCTTGGGAGCCTGCTCCCAGGTGTCGCGGTCCATCACCCGCAGGGTGCCGGAGGCGCTCGCCTCGGAGGGGATGACGTTGTAACGGGTGCCGGCCGAGGCGTGGCCGAAGACCAGCAGCAGGCCACTGTTGGCCGGCACCCGGCGGCTGACCAGGGCGGGCACTTCGGTGATCAACCGGCCGAGCGCGTCGACCAGGTCGACGGTCAGGTGCGGACGGGCGGTGTGACCGCCCGGCCCGGAGAGCCGGACCGTGACGTTGTCGGCAGCCGCCGTGATCGGGCCGACCCGCAGGCCGACCTGACCCACCGGCAGGTTCGGGTCGCAGTGCAGCGCGAAGATCTGCACCACGTCGTCCAGGCCGCCCGCCTCGATGACCTCCAACGAGCCGCAGGGCAGGATCTCCTCGGCCGGCTGGAAGATCAGCCGGACTCGACCGTCCAGCTCGCCGAGGTCGGCGAGCTGGGCCAGCAGCATGCCGACGCCGAGCATGATCGTGGTGTGCACGTCGTGGCCGCAGGCGTGGCAGACGCCCTCCACGGTGGAGCGGTACGGCACGTCCTTGATGTCGTCCAGCGGCAGGGCGTCGATGTCGGCGCGCAGCGCGACGACCGGGCCGTCGGGGCGGCCGTCGATGTCGCAGATCACGCCGTTGCCCTTGGGCAGCAGCCGAGGGTGCAGCCCGGCCAGCGAGAGCTCCCGGGCGATCAGGGCCGCCGTCTCGAACTCCGTGCCGGAGAGCTCGGGGTGCGAGTGGAGGTGACGGCGCGTGGCGATGAGCCCCGGTACCCGGAGGGCGAGGAGGTGGTCCAGGTCGCGGGGAAGGGGCTGGGACCCGGGTGGCGTCTCCGGCCAGGACGACGCCAGCTGGCCACCAGTGGGCAGCGTCAACGCACTCGTCACGTCGAATTCTCGATCACTAGAGATGGATGGATCATCGGGGACAGCAGACAGCCTAGACCTCCGGCGGTGACGCTGCGCAACCTCGTTACGGTGATGATCAGACCGCGTAGCGTCACGTATGCCCTGCTGAGGGCGCTCGGAGATGTGCGGGACAGCAGGTAGATCGTGCTCGAATGCCGCCATGCGCCCCTCACCTCCTACAACGCGTAACCAACCGTGCGGTCGCGATTCCGGGGGCCACTCAGGGGCCCTGTTGCAAATTGTCGCATTAGTCGGGGTGGTGAACTGACACTCCGACAATTAGCCGACCACACTCCGCGACGACCGGATAAGGACGCTCACACGCACGCGTCGACCACGGGCGCACACTGTGTGCGTCCGTGGTCGAAGGGGTACCCGCTGAACCGGACGGACACACGCCGTCGCGGCCGGCGACGGTCAGAAGCGATCGGTGGGCCGGTACAACCCCCACACCTCGCGCAACGTCCCGCAGACCTCACCCACCGTCGCCCGGGCCCGCAGCGCCGCCTTCATCGGGTAGAGCACGTTGTCGGTGCCCTCGGCGGCGGCCCGCAGATCCGCGAGGGTGCGGGTCACCTCGTCGGCGTCCCGCTCGGAGCGCAGCCGCGCCAGCCGGTCAGCCTGGGCCGCCTCGATCGTCGGGTCGACCCGCAGCGGCTCGTACGGCTCCTCCTCGTCCACGGTGAACCGGTTGAGCCCGACGACCACCCGCTCGCCCGAGTCGATCTCCTGGGCGATCCGGTACGCGGACTGCTCGATCTCCCGCTTCTGGAACCCGGCCTCGATCGCGTCCACCGCCGAGCCGTGGTCGGCCACCCGCTCCATCAACTCGACGGCGGCGGCCTCGATCTCGGCGGTCATCGCCTCCACCACGTACGAGCCGGCGAACGGGTCGACGGTGGCGGTCAGGTCCGTCTCGTACGCCAGCACCTGCTGGGTCCGCAGCGCGAGCCGGGCCGCCTTCTCGGTGGGCAGAGCGATCGCCTCGTCGAAGCTGTTGGTGTGCAGCGACTGGGTGCCGCCGAGCACCGCGCCCAACCCCTGCACCGCCACCCGGACCAGGTTCACCTCCGGCTGCTGCGCGGTGAGCTGCACGCCGGCGGTCTGGGTGTGGAAGCGCAGCATCATCGACTTCGGATCCTTGGCGCCGAAGTCGTCGCGCATCAGCCGGGCCCAGATCCGCCGGGCGGCGCGGAACTTCGCCACCTCCTCCAGCAGTGTGGTGCGGGCCACGAAGAAGAACGACAGCCGGGGCGCGAAGTCGTCCACGGCGAGCCCGGCAGCCAGCGCCGCCCGCACGTACTCCACGCCGTTGGCCAGGGTGAACGCGATCTCCTGCGCGGGCGTCGCGCCGGCCTCCGCCATGTGGTAGCCGGAGATGGAGATGGTGTTCCACTTGGGCACCTCCTTGCGGCAGTACGCGAACGTGTCGGCCACCAGGCGCAGCGACGGCTTCGGCGGGAAGATGTACGTCCCCCGGGCGATGTACTCCTTGAGGATGTCGTTCTGGATCGTGCCGTTGAGCGCCGTGCCGGGCACCCCGTTCTCCTCGGCGACGAGCTGGTAGAGCAGCAGCAGCACCGACCCGGGTGCGTTGATGGTCATCGAGGTGGAGACCTTGTCCAGCGGAATGTCGGCGAAGAGCAGCCGCATGTCCTCGATGGAGTCGATGGCGACGCCCACCTTGCCGACCTCGCCGTGCGCGATCGGCTCGTCGGAGTCGTAACCCATCTGGGTCGGCAGGTCGAAGGCGACCGAGAGGCCCATCGTGCCGGCCCGCAACAGCTGGTGGTAGCGCGCGTTGGACTCGGTGGCGGTGCCGAAGCCGGCATACTGGCGCATGGTCCACGGACGGGAGGTGTACATCGTGGGGTAGACCCCCCGGGTGTACGGGAACTCGCCGGGGCTGCCCAGCCGGGAGTCCAGGTCCTCCGGAAGGTCGGCCTCGGTGTAGACGCCGTTGATCGGGAAACCGGACTCGCTTGACCGCCGTTCACTCATCCCCGGATGGTAGGACGCCTGGCCACACCCTCGCGTGAGGGATACCGCACAGTGCGTCCAGACCGGTCGACACCAGGTGAACGACAGGGCACGTTCTGTCGACTTCGATAAACGTCCGCCGCGTCGGCTTTCGCATCGGGCGTCGGAACCAGCAAGATAGGGGGGTTGTGTCCCAGCCCCCCTCGATTTCCCCCGGTGGCTTTTCTGTGACTCAGATCCCGACGTGGAGCGGCGGACCAGTTAGTCCCGCCAACGGACGAGCGGCGCCCGGCACCACCATTGGTGGCCGGTACTCGCTGCGGTCCTCCGTGGGCAACGGCGGCATGGGCACGGTGTGGCGTGCCACAGACACCCTGCTGCGCCGTGACGTGGCGGTGAAGGAGGTCGTCCTTCCTCCGGGTCTGGCCCCCAGCGACCGCGACGCCATGTACGAACGCACCCTGCGCGAGGCCCGCGCCGCCGCCGCCATCCAGCACCCCGCCGTGGTGCAGGTGTACGACGTGGTCACCGAGGCCGGCCGGCCGTGGATCGTGATGGAGCTGCTGGACGCCCGCAGCCTCGCCGACATGGTGATCGAGGACGGTCCGGTGGCACCCCGGGCCGTCGCCAAGATCGGCATCGCGCTGCTCGGCGCGTTGGAGGTCGCACACGCGATCGGTGTGCTGCACCGGGACGTGAAGCCCGCCAACGTGCTGATCTGCACCGACGGGCGCTGCGTGCTGACCGACTTCGGGGTCGCCCGGATGCCCACCGACGTCCAGCTCACCACCCCCGGCATGGTGCTCGGCTCACCACACTTCATCTCGCCCGAGCGCGCAATGGGCCAGGAGTTCGGGCCGCCGAGCGATCTCTTCTCGCTGGGTGTGACGCTCTACACAGCGGTCGAGGGACGACCCCCGTTCGACAAGGGCGACCCGATCGAGACCATGCACGCCGTGGTCGAGGACCCGCCCGCCCCACCGCAGCGCAGCGGCCCGCTGACCCGGGTGCTGATGGGTCTGCTGGAAAAGGACCCGGCCCGCCGGTTGGACGTGCACACCGCCCGGGCCATGTTGCGCGAGCTGCTCGCCGGCCCGTTGGGCAGCACCGCGACCGCCGTGCACTCGGTCACCGACCCGTACAACGTGGTGCCGGTGCAGCAGCGCCCGGTGCCCGTCCTGCCGCCGCCCCAGCCGGAGCCGAAGCCGGACAGCCAGATCGGCGGGCCCGCCATGCTGGCCCCCGGTGAGTCCCTGACCGACCGGCTGGCGGCGCTGAGCCGGGGCGAACGCCCGGAGCCGACCGGCACTGCCGGCGCCACCGGGCTCGACGAGACCAGCGCCGACGCGTTGGCCGGCCCGCTGCACACACCCACCGGCGCGATGCCCCCGCCCGGCCGACAGTCCGCTGGGCGCGCCTACGGCCGCAACGCGGACGCCACCCAGCGGGTGGACGCCGGCGCGCACCCGGACGCCACCCAACGGGTCACCTACGGCACCCCGGCCGGTGCCACCCAGCAAGTCGGCTACGGCGGCGCACCGGAGGCCACCCAGCGCATCGGCGGCACCTACGGCGGCGGCAACCAGTGGTCGGTGCCGGGCACCGGCCAACCCTGGGCCACGTCGCCTGCCGCTTCCGCCGGTGGCGGCGGCGGCGCTCTGGGTAAGGTCCGCGCCACCGGTGGCCAGCTCGTCAGCACCGTCAAGGGCTGGCCACGCAAGGTGCAGTTCGCCGCGGCAGGCGGGTTGGCCGTCGTGCTGCTGCTCACCGTGGTGGCGCTCTCCGGCGGCGACGACGCCCCGCCGAGCACTCCGCAGGCGCAGCCCACCCCGTCCACCGCGGCGGCGCCGACCGTCGAGATGCAGGAACACGCCGCCCGCGGCATCCAGCTCATGGTGCCGAAGGGCTGGAAGAAGGCGACCGGCGGTTCCTACACCGACTACATCGACCCGGAGGACAGCGGCCGCAAGGTGCGCATCATCACCGAGAAGTGGTCCAGCGACTCCAACCGCTGGGCGGAGACGGCGGAGAACGGCCTCAAGACCAGGAGCACCTCCTGCGTCAAGCCATACCAGCAGGTCAGCGCCACCGAGACCGAGCTGGCCAGCAAGCCGGCCGCCGAGTTCGAATACACCTGCGGCGAGGGGGACGCCATGCGGCACGGCGTCTGGCGTGGCGTGGCCGAGGGCGGCAAGGCGTACTCGTTCTACCTGACCTCGACGGACACCAAGTTCGCGGAGAGCAAGCCGATCTTCGACGAGATGGTGCGGACGTTCCAGCTCACCGGAGACGGCTGAGCCGGAGGAACCGACAGCGGTGATCCGCCGCCGTGCTATCAAGGGGCATGGCGGCGGACACGACTGACATCGACGACATTCGCGAGCAAGCCCGGCGCTGGCTGGCCGACGACCCCGACCCGGCCAGCCGGGACGAGCTGACGGCGGTGCTCGACCGGTTGCCGGCGAGCGCGCCGGAGCTGGCCGACCGGTTCGCCGGCCCGCTGACCTTCGGCACCGCGGGCCTGCGCGGCCCACTGCGCGCCGGCCCGAACGGAATGAACCTCGCCGTTGTCACCCAGGCCGCTGCCGGCCTGGTCGGCTGGCTCGCGGCCCAGGGCGGGACCGGCCCCCTGGTGATCGGGTACGACGCTCGGCACGGCTCCCGGGAGTTCGCCGAGCGCACCGCCCAGGTGGCCACCGGGGCGGGTCGACCGGCGCTGCTGCTGCCCCGCCCGCTGCCCACCCCGGTGCTGGCGTACGCGGTGCGCCACCTCGGCGGAGTCGCCGGTGTGATGGTCACGGCCAGCCACAACCCACCCCAGGACAACGGCTACAAGGTCTACCTCGGCGCGGAGCTGGGCGGTGAACTGGGCTGGGGCGCGCAGATCGTGCCGCCCGCCGACGCCGGCATCGAGGCCGCCATCCGATCGGTCGGCCCACTGACTGAGGTGCCGCTGGGCCCACCCGGGCAGGTGCTCGGCGACGACCTGACCGCCTCGTACGTCGAACAGGCCACCGCCGTGATCGACCCGGACGGGCCACGGGACCTGACGGTGGCGTACACCCCTCTGCACGGGGTGGGCGCGGCGGTGCTCACCGCCGCCTTCGCCCGCGCCGGTTTCCCGGTGCCCGGCGTGGTCCCCGACCAGGCCGAGCCGGACCCGGCGTTTCCGACCGTGTCGTTCCCCAACCCGGAGGAGCCGGGGGCGGTGGACCGGCTGATCGCCCTGGCCGACTCCACCGGCGCGGACCTCGCCATCGCCAACGACCCGGACGCAGACCGTTGCGCCGTGGTCGTCCGTGACGGGCACGACGGCTGGCGGATGCTGCGCGGCGACGAGGTGGGGGTGCTGCTCGCCGACCACCTGATGCGGCGCGGGGTGACCGGGCTCTACGCGACCACCATCGTGTCCTCGTCACTGCTGCGCGCGATGTGCGCGGCCCGGGGCCTGGCCTACGACGAGACGCTGACCGGCTTCAAGTGGATCGTGCGGGCCGGCGGCGGGAGCACGCCCCTGGTCTTCGGCTACGAGGAGGCGCTCGGCTACTGCGTCGCACCGGCGCACGTGCGGGACAAGGACGGCATCACTGCGGCGCTGACAGTGGCCGAGCTGGCCGCCGGCCTGAAGACACAGGGTCGGACGCTGACCGACCGGCTCGACGAGTTGGCCGCCGAGTTCGGCGTGCACCACACCGACCAGCTCTCCGCCCGGGTGGACGACCTGCGGGTGATCACCGACGCGATGGCCAGGATCCGGGCGGACACCCCGACGACCCTGCTCGGGCAGCCGGTGGACAGCGTCCGGGACCTCCTGCCCGAGTCGGACGTGGTGATCCTGCGTACCGCGGCCGCCCGGGTGGTGATCCGGCCCTCCGGGACCGAGCCGAAGCTCAAGGCGTACCTCGAGGTGGTGGAACCGGTCGTGGACGGTGACGTCCGGACGGCCCGCAGCAGGGCGGCGTCGGCCGTCGCCGCGCTCCGCGCTGAGGTCAGCGCGGCCCTTGGCATCTGAACCCCGCAGCGCCCACCCATGACAGGTCCGCCCTTTGCTCTGCACCCGCGGAAGCGCCATTGAATGAACAGCAGTCCTCCGCGCCCGACTCCTGCCGGGGGGCCGGCACCGTGGTGCCTGGGTGGGTGCAGAGCAAAGGGCCCGTCGAGCGGGGCCCGAGAGTCAGCGGCGGGGGCCGACGGTCAGCGGCGGGGGCCGAGGGCCTGGTCGACGGCGCGGCCCAGGGCCGCGACGACCAGACCGACCGAGGGGCGGACCACCGAGTCGTCGGTGCTCACCTCGCCGGAGAAGCCGGCGCCGGTGGCGATCGCCTCCAGCCTGCGGCGCGCGTCGGCGGCGGTCTCACCGTTCACGCCGAGCGCCGACTCCATCCGCAGCACCACGACCAGAGTGGCCAGCGCGGCGGTCCGCTCGTCCGGAGCCGCAGCGCCGGTCAGGGCCTCGGCCAGGCGCTGGCGGGTCTCCGCCTCGACGGAGGCGTCGACCACCGGGTAACGGTGCACGTGGATGAAGCCCAGCTCGGTCTCGTCGACGTCCCGGACCACACCCTGGCTGCACAGGTCACCGAGGATCCGGTCCCGCAGGCCGTGCCGAAGGCGCTGCACCCAGGAGGCCGGGGTGTGCGGTGTGTCGGCCGCGATCCGGCTCAGCACCTCGTCGGCGACCGGTTCGCCGGTCGGCGTCGGGTCGGCCACGGTCAACGACCCTTCGGCGTACGCGATCCGGCCGGCGATGGCCAGCTCGACCAGCACCGCGGCGGCCATGCCGAGGTCCAGGCTGATCCGCGGCATGGTCGCCTTGCCGGTCGTGTCGTCGTAGGCGAGGAGCAGCAACTCCTCGGCGAGCGCAACACCAGTCATGGCCCGAGACGGTAGCGGGTCCGCGCACCCTCGCGCACGGACCCGCCAGACCCGGCACCCACCGGGTGTCGAACTCAGAACCGGGGCATGCCGCCGAACTGGCGGTCGCCGGCGTCCCCGAGCCCGGGGACGATGAACATGCTGTCGTTGAGCCCCTGGTCGATCGAGGCCGTGACCAGGCGCAACGGCAGGCCGGAGCGTTCCAGCCGTTCGATGCCGACCGGGGCGGCGAGGACGCAGAGCACTGTGATGTCGGTGCAGCCACGGTCGGCGAGCAACCGGCAGGAATGCTCCAGCGAGCCACCGGTCGCGAGCATCGGGTCGAGCACCAGCACCGGCAGCCCGGACAGGTCGCGGGGCAGCGACTCCATGTACGCGCGCGGCTCGTAGGTCTCCTCGTCGCGGGCCAGGCCGACGAAGCCCATCGAGGACTCGGGCAGCAGGCCGAGTGCGGCGTCCGCCATGCCGAGGCCGGCCCGCAGCACCGGCACCAGCAGCGGCGGGTTGGCCAGCCGGGTGCCCTCGGTGCCGGTGACCGGCGTCTGCACCTGGTACCGCTCGACGGGGAAGGAGCGCGCCGCCTCGTACACCAGCATGGTGGTCAGTTCGTGCAGCGCCGCCCGGAACGTCGAGGAATCGGTGCGCGCGTCCCGCATGGCGGTCAGCCGAGACTGGGCCAGCGGGTGGTCAATGACGTGTACGTCCACGATCGCTCAACCTACCGGTCCGTTCGGCGCGGTGGTGTCGGTGCGGTCGGACCAGCGACGCCGCTCACGTCGAGCCTGCCGTGACCAAGATCACTCAGCTGTCCGGTGCGTAGACTTCTCGGCATGACGGCGACAACGACGTCGGCCCGGTCGGAGCTCTCCGAGCTGGGACGATCCGAGACCGCTCTGCGGACCTTCCTGCACGGGCTTCCCGGCGTGGACCAGGTCGGCGCGGAGCAGCGGGCGGCACAGCTCGGCACCCGATCCATCAAGACCACCGCCAAGGCCCAGGCGATCGACCTGGCGATCCGGATGGTCGACCTGACCACCCTGGAGGGGGCGGACACCCCGGGCAAGGTGCGCGCGCTCGCCGCGAAGGCACTGCGCCCGGACCCGGCCGACCCGTCCTGCCCGCACGTCGGCGCGGTCTGCGTCTACCCGGCGATGGTCCCGCACGTGGCCGAGGTGCTGCGCGGAAGTGGCGTGCACCTGGCCAGCGTGGCGACCGCGTTCCCGTCCGGTCAGGCGCCGTTGGAGATCAAGCTGGCCGACACCCGGGCCGCCGTCGCGGCCGGTGCCGACGAGATCGACATGGTGATCAACCGGGGTGCGTTCCTGGCCGGGCGCTACAAGGAGGTCTACGACGAGATCGTGGCCACCAAGGAGGCCTCCGGGGACGCCCACCTCAAGGTGATCCTGGAGACCGGCGAGCTGGCCACCTACGACAACGTGCGGCGGGCCTCCTGGTTGGCCATGCTGGCCGGCGGCGACTTCATCAAGACCTCCACCGGCAAGGTCCCGGTCGCGGCGACACTGCCGGTGACCCTGGTGATGCTGGAAGCTGTCCGTGACTTCCGGGCGGCCACCGGGCGGCAGGTGGGCGTGAAGCCCGCCGGTGGCATCAAGACCACCAAGGACGCGATCAAGTACCTGGTGATGGTCAACGAGACCGTCGGCCCGGACTGGCTCGACCCGGACTGGTTCCGCTTCGGCGCGTCCAGCCTGCTCAACGACCTGCTGATGCAGCGCACCAAGCTGACGACCGGCACCTACTCCGGTCCCGACTACTTCACCCTGGACTGATAGCCGATGTTCGAATACGCCCCCGCCCCCGAGTCCCGCTCGGTGGTGGACCTCAAACCCTCGTACGGGCTGTTCATCGACGGCGCGTTCGTCGATCCGACCGACGGTGGCAGCTTCAAGTCGATCAACCCCGCCTCCGAGGAGGTGCTGGCCGAGATCGCCGAGGCCGGCGCTCAGGACGTGGAGCGCGCGGTGCGTGCCGCCCGCAAGGCGTACGACAAGGTCTGGGGTCCGATGCCGGGCCGGGACCGGGCGAAGTACCTGTACCGGATTGCCCGGCTCATCCAGGAGCGCTCCCGCGAGCTGGCCGTCCTGGAATCCCTGGACAACGGCAAGCCGATCCGGGAGTCCCGGGACGTCGACCTGCCGCTGGTCGCCGCGCACTTCTTCTACTACGCCGGCTGGGCCGACAAGCTTCCGCACGCCGGTTTCGGTGCCAACCCGCGGCCGATCGGCGTGGCCGCGCAGGTCATCCCGTGGAACTTCCCGCTGCTCATGCTGGCCTGGAAGATCGCACCGGCGCTCGCCGCGGGCAACACGGTGGTGCTGAAGCCCGCCGAGACCACCCCGCTCACCGCGCTGCTCTTCGCCGAGATCTGCCAGCAGGCCGACCTGCCGGCCGGTGTGGTCAACATCGTCACCGGCGCCGGCGACACCGGCCGCTCACTGGTCGAGCACGCAGGCGTCGACAAGGTCGCCTTCACCGGCTCCACCGAGGTCGGCCGGGCCATCGCCCGGTCCGTCGCCGGCACCAGCAAGAAGCTCACCCTGGAGCTGGGCGGCAAGGCCGCCAACATCGTCTTCGACGACGCGCCCATCGACCAGGCCGTCGAGGGCATCGTCAACGGCATCTTCTTCAACCAGGGGCACGTCTGCTGCGCCGGCTCCCGACTCCTGGTGCAGGAGAACGTGGCCGACCGCGTGCTGGAGTCGCTGAAGCGGCGGATGGCCCAGCTCCGGGTCGGCGACCCACTGGACAAGAACACCGACGTCGGCGCGATCAACTCGGCCGCCCAGTTGGAGCGGATTCGCGAGCTGTCCGACGCCGGGTCCGCCGAGGGCGCCGAGCGCTGGTCACCGCCGTGCGAGCTGCCCGACCGTGGCTTCTGGTTCGCGCCCACCATCTTCACCGGGGTCACCCAGGCCCACCGGATCGCCCGCGAGGAGATCTTCGGCCCGGTGCTGTCGGTGCTCACGTTCCGCACGCCGGCCGAGGCCGTCGAAAAGGCCAACAACACGCCGTACGGGCTGTCGGCCGGGATCTGGACCGACAAGGGTTCCCGGATCCTGTGGATGGCCGACCGGCTGCGCGCCGGCGTCGTCTGGGCCAACACGTTCAACAAGTTCGACCCCACCTCGCCGTTCGGTGGCTACAAGGAGTCGGGTTACGGTCGCGAGGGCGGCCGGCACGGGCTGGAGGGCTACCTCAATGTCTGAGCGGGTCGCGGTACGTAAGACGTACAAGCTCTTCATCGGCGGGAAGTTCCCGCGCAGCGAGTCGGGACGGTCGTATCTCGTGCAGTCCTCGAATGTGTCACTGGCCTCCCGTAAGGACGCCCGGGACGCGGTGGTCGCCGCCCGCGCCGCCGTGAAGGGCTGGGCCGGCGCGACCGCGTACAACCGGGGTCAGATCCTCTACCGGGCCGCCGAGATGCTGGAGGGCCGCCGCGAGCAGTTCGTCGCCCTGGGCGTGCCCGGCGACGAGGTGGACGCCGCCGTCGACCGCTGGGTCTGGTACGCCGGCTGGGCCGACAAGCTCGCCCAGGTGTACGGCGGCGCCAACCCGGTCGCCGGCCCGTACTTCAACATCTCCGCGCCCGAACCGACCGGCGTGATCGCCGTCGTCGCCCCCGAGCGCCCGGCGCTGCTCGGCCTGGTCAGCGTGATCGCCCCGGCGATCGTCAGCGGCAACACGGTGGTCGTGGCGGCATCGCCCTCCGAGCCACTGGCGGCGGTGACGCTGGCCGAGGTGCTGGCCACCTCCGACCTGCCGGGCGGGGTGGTCAACATCCTCACCGGCGCGATCACCGAGACCGCGCCGGCGTTGGCGGCGCACATGGACGTCAACGCGATCGACCTGACCGGGGTGACCGACACCGCGCTCGCCACCGACCTGGAGGTCAGGGCGGCGGAGAACCTCAAGCGGGTGCTCCGACCGGCCCCGGCCGACCACGACTGGTCCGTCGACCCGGGTCTGGCTCGGATGACCGCGCTGCTGGAGACGAAGACTGTGTGGCATCCCAAGGGGGTGTGAGTCCTCCTCGGCCTTTGGGTTTTCCGGGGGAGCCCGCCCACTCCGGGCGGTCAGGCTTGATCCCTGCGCGGGCGGGCTCCCCCGGAAAACCTGACGTGGGCCGGGTTCGTCGGGTGGGTCAGCACACGGGTCCTGCCTCGGGTTGGGTGAGCGCGGTCAAGATCTGCGCAACTTCGGGGATGTTGCTGCCTCCAGCGCCTTGGAGGCAGCAACATCCCTGTTCTTGTGCGGATCTTCGGGCGGTCCGGCGGTCCGGCGGTCCTGGTCGGGGTCGGGGCGGGATGGGCTCGGGGGCGTGGGGGGTCTACTACCGGGGGTAGGATTGCTTCGTGACTCGGTTGGGCGATCTTGAGCGTGCGGTGATGGACGTGCTGTGGGACGTGGTCCCCGGCACGTCGGACGGTGTGACCGTGCGCGAGGTGGCCGACGCGCTCGACGGCCGCGAGTTGGCGTACACCACGGTGATGACCGTGCTGGACCGGCTCGCCGGCAAGGGCATGGTGCAGCGGGAGCGCGAGGGTCGGGCCTGGCGCTACCGGCCGGCGGCGAGCCGTGAGGCGCACATCGCCCAGCTCATGCTCGACGCCCTCGACCTGGGCGGCAGCCGGGACGCCGCACTCGTGCGGTTCGCCCGCTCGGTGACCGGCACCGAGGCCGAGGTGCTGCGGGCGGCCCTGGGGAGCGAGGCCGGCCTGACCGGTCCGGGTTCCACCAGCGGCGACCCGGGCGACACCGAGCTGACCGACCGCCTGGACGGGCCGACGGGCCGGCGAACCGCCGGCGAGGCAGCGGAGCGGTAGGACCCACGCCATGGCGTACGCCGTGCACTTCGCCGCCACCATGCTGGCCTGCTACCTGACGGCTCAGGTGCTGGCCCGCTCCACCTGGACGTGGCGCAGCCCCCGGGTGGCGATCATCTGCTGGCAGGCCGTCGGGTTGGCGGTGGGTCTCTCGGCGATGGGCCTGCCCATGGCGCTCGGGCTGAGCGCGTACGACCTGCCGACCGGCAGCGCGCTGCTCGCCCTGGCCAACGACCTCGCCCACGGCACACTGCCGATCGGGGTGAACACCTTCCACCTCGCCGGCGTCGGGGTGGGCTTCGGCATCGGCGCGGTGCTGGTCGCCACGACCGTCCGCAGCATCCACGGCACCGTACGCGCCCAGCGCCGGCACCGGGACCTGCTCTCCCTGGTCGCCCGGGACGATCCGGCCGCCCCCGGCGCGCTGGTGCTGGATCATCCGAGCGCCGCCGCATACTGCCTGCCCGGGGTGAAGCCGCAGGTGGTGGTCAGCGCCGGCACACTGAGCCTGCTCGACCGCGCCGAGCTGGCCGCGGTGCTCAGCCACGAGCGCGCGCACGCGCACGAGCGGCACGATCTGGTGCTGCTGCCGTTCACCGCGCTGTGCCGGGCGTTGCCGTGGTTCGGCTGGGTCCGCGACGCCCATGAACGGGTCGCCCTGCTGGTCGAGATGCGCGCCGACGACAAGGCCCGTGAGCTGCACGCGGAAGCGCCGCTGGCCGGAGCGCTGCGCCGGTTCGCCGCCGCCGGTCACCGGATCACCCCGGCCGGCGCGCTGGGCATGGGCGACCGAGATCTCGACGTACGGGTCCAGCGCCTCCTGGTCACCGACCGGCCGCCCCGGGTGCTCGGCGCCACCGCCCTCGCGGTGGCCAGCACGCTGGTCGCCCTCCCGATCACCCTCTTCCTGTCCTGACCTGACCCAGCACGTCACACGCCGCGCCCCCGCATGGGTGCCGCGCCGCTGTGTCCCGCCGCAAGAGCGCGATCTTCCAAACCCATGACTACTACGTGATGTAGTACTCTCTTCTACGACGTCATGTAGTAGACGGACGTGTAGAGAAACTACGTGTAGGGTGGCTACGACAAGGGAGCCAACACTACGGAGAGCCGGCCATGGACACCCTGCTCCTCGCCCGCCTGCAGTTCGCCACCACCACCTCGATCCACTTCCTCTTCGTGGTCGTCACGCTCGGGCTGGTCACCCTGCTGGTCGGGATGCAGACCGCCTGGGTGCTCACCGGCAATCCGAAGTGGGAGCGACTGACCCGCTACTGGGGTCAGCTCTACGTGATCAATTACGTGCTCGGCATCGCCACCGGCATCGTGATGGAGTTTCAGTTCGGGCTGAACTGGAGCGGCCTGTCGCGCTACGTCGGCAACGTCTTCGGCGCGCCGCTGGCCATCGAGACGCTGGTGGCGTTCTTCCTCGAATCCACGTTCCTCGGGATGTGGATCTTCGGCTGGCACCGGCTCCGCAAGGGTGTCCATCTCGCGCTGCTCTGGGGCGTGGCCATCACCGCGTATGCCTCGGCGTTCTGGATCATGGTGGCCAACTCCTGGCTGCAACACCCGGTCGGTTACGAGGTACGCGACGGCATCGCCCACCTCACCGACTTCGGCGCGCTGCTCTCCAACCCCAGCCTCGGCATGGCGTTCGGGCACGTGGTCTCGGCCGCGTTGCTGGTCGGCGGGATGCTGATGGCGGCGGTCAGCGCCTGGCACCTGATCCGGCGTACTCCCGACTTCGTGCTCTTCCGCACCTCACTGCGGATCGGCCTGGTCACCTCGGCGCTGGCGATCAGCCTGGTGCAGGGCTTCGGCTTCGCCCAGTTCGGCCCGGTCGGCGGCGTGCAGCCGACCAAGTTCGGCGGCCAGAGCCCGGAGGCGCAGGCGCTGATCGCCGACTGGACCACCCGGTTCGGCCCCGGCGACTACACGCCACCGGTGCTGGCCAGCGTCGGGCTGGGCTTCATGATCCTGATCGGCTTCACCCTCGGCTGCGTCTGGTTGCTGCTCCCCCTGCTCTTCCGGGACTGGATCATCCGGCTGCGCTTCCCGCTCTGGCTGGTCCTGCTCGCCCTGCCGCTGCCGTTCGTCGCGGTGATCCTCGGCTGGATCGCCCGCGAGGTCGGCCGCCAGCCCTGGGTGGCGTACGGGCTGCTCCCCACCGAGCAGGCCGTCTCCCCGGTCGGCGCACCGGTGATGCTCGCCTCGCTGATCGGGTTCAGCCTGCTGCTCGGCACCCTCGCCGTCACCAACTGGGTGCTGCTCGCCCGGCACGCGGCGCGGGGCGCGGCCGATCCGGCACTCGGCCGCCCACCGGCGCCTCCGAGTGAGTCGACCCACCCCGAACCCGCGCTCGTCTGAGGCACTGAGGAACTGAGGAGAACACCGTGGACCTCGCCTGGTACGCCCTGCTCGGCCTCTTCTTCACCGGCTACCTGGTGCTCGCCGGCTACGACTACGGCGTCGGGCTGCTGCTCGCCCGCGGTGGCGGCCCCGCTCTGCGGAGGGAGACGCTCACCGCGCTCGGCCCGTTCTTCCTCGGCAACGAGGTCTGGCTGGTGGCCGCCGTGGGCATCCTCTTCGGCGCGTTCCCGGTGCTGGAGGGCGAGTTGCTCTCCGGCTGCTATCCGGCCGTGGCCGGTGCCCTGGTCGGCGTCATCCTGGTCACCGTCGGGGTGCAACTGCGCAGCCGGCCCGCCGACGAACGGATCCGCGCGCGCTGGGACCGCGTCGTGATGATCGGCAGCGCACTCGCCGCAGTGGGCTGGGGGGTGGTGCTCGCCGCGCTGCTCCAGGGCGTGCCCCGTCAGGCCGACGGGCACGTCGCCGGGGTGTCGCACCTGGCCACACCGTTCGCAGCCACCGTCGGGCTGGCCATGGTCGCACTGGTCGCGGTGCACGGAGCGACCTTCCTCGCGCTGCGCCTGTCGGCCGACGCCGCCGCCGTGGTGGGCCGCACGGCCCGCCGGCTGGTGCCGGTGGCGCTCACCGCGGTCGCCCTGGCCACCGTCGTGGGCCTGCTCTCCTCCCGGGTACGCGACGCCGTCCAGCGGCCGGCGGTGGCCGTACTCCTGCCGGTGCTGCTCGCGGCGGCGCTGCTGGCGGCCCGCGCGGCGCTGGCGCGGCGGCGGCCGGGGTGGGCTCTGGCCGCAACCGGCGGGGCCCTGGCGCTGCCGGTGGTGCTGGTCGGGGCGGCTCTCTGGCCCTATGTGCTGGTGTCCACGACCGACCCGGGCGCCTCGCTGACAGTGACCGACGCCGCTGCGAGCGCACCGACGCTGCGGCTCCTCGGCTGGGTGGCGCTGCCGCTACTTCCGGCCCTACTAGGCTTCCAGGCGATGTGTTGGTGGGTTTTCCGAGGACGGACCGACGGCAGGGCACCGGTGTACTGGTGAAACGCCGTCCGTTCGACCCGCGTCTGCTGCGCCGGGTCCCTGCGGCCCGGCGCGATCTTGCCGTGCTCGCGCTCCTCGGTGTGCTCGCCGCCGGGTTGATCGTGGCGCAGGCCACCGCCCTAGCGGCGGTGCTGGCCACGGCGATCGACGGTCGACTGGATCGGCCGGCGCTGGGCGCCTTCATGGTCGCGGTCGCTGCCCGCTCGGCGCTGGTCTGGGCGCAGGGCACGGTCTCGGCGCGGGTCGCCGCCACGGTCAAGGCGACGCTGCGGGCCGACCTGCTCGGCGCGGTCGGCCGACACGGCCCCGGCTGGGTGGCCGGGCAGCGGGCCGGTCAGATCGCCACCCTGGCCGGGCGCGGGCTGGACGCGCTGGACGCCTACTTCACCGGATACCTGCCCCAACTGGTGCTCAGCGTCACCGTGCCGCTGGCGGTGCTCGCCCGGGTCGTCTTCGCCGACTGGAGCTCGGCGGTGATCATCGCGGTGACCCTGCCGCTGATCCCGGTCTTCGGCGCGCTGCTCGGCTGGCAGGCCCAGGCCGCCACCGAACGGCAGTGGCGGCGGCTCTCGCTGCTCGGCGGGCACTTCCTGGACATGGTCGCCGGGTTGCCCACGCTGCGGGCGTTCGGGCGGGCCCGGGCACAGACCGAGGTGGTGCGTCGGATGGCCGACGGGCACCGCGTCGCCACCATGAAGACGCTGCGGATCGCGTTCCTCTCCGCGCTGGTGCTGGAGCTGGTCGCCACCCTCTCGGTGGCACTGGTCGCGGTGCCGGTCGGCATCCGGTTGCTCGGCGGCGGGCTGGCCCTGCAGACAGCGCTGCTGGTGCTGCTGCTCACCCCGGAGGCGTACCTGCCGCTGCGGGCCGCCGGCAGCCGCTTCCACGCCAGCATGGAAGGGCTCGCCGCGCTGGACGAGGCGCTGACCATCTCGGCCGCGCCGACCGCTCCCCGGGCCGCTGAGGGCGCCACCGTCCCGGACGCGCGACGTGACATCCGGTTCGAGGGGGTGACCGTGGCGTACGAGCGGACCACCGCCCTGCGTGACGTGACCCTGACCATCCGAGCCGGCGAACGGATCGCCATCATCGGGCCCAGCGGCGCCGGCAAGAGCACGTTGCTCGGCCTGCTGCTCGGCTTCGTGACCCCGACCAGCGGCCGGATCACAGTGGACGGGGTCGACCTCGCCACCGCCGACCCGGACGCCTGGCGTCGGCAACTCGCCTGGGTGCCGCAGCGGGCCCATCTCTTCGCCGCCTCGCTGGCCGACAACATCCGGCTCGGCGCACCGGACACCACGCCCGACGCGCTCTCCGCGGCAGTGCACGACGCCGCTCTGGACGACGTGGTGGCCGGTCTGCCGGACGGCCTGGACACCCTGCTCGGCGAACGCGGCCACGGGCTGTCCAGCGGGCAACGGCAGCGGGTGGCGCTGGCCCGGGCGTTTCTGCGGGCGGCGCCGGTGGTGCTGCTCGACGAACCCACCGCCCGCCTGGACACCGCGGCCGAGGCGGTGGTGCTCGACGCCACCCGCCGCCTGGTCGCCGGGCGCACCGCGCTCCTGGTCGCGCACCGACCGGCGCTGCTCGCCGACGCCGACCGGATCCTGCGGGTCGAGGACGGTCGGGTCACCGAGCTGACGCCCGAACCGACCGGGAAGGCGACCCGATGAGCGCGGAACACGGGCCGGAGGCGGTCGCCGGCGTGGCATCGGGCCGGCGGACCGCCGCCGAGCGCGCCGTGCTGCGACTGGCCCGCCCGTACCTGGGTCGGCTGGTCGGTGCCGGGCTGCTCGCGGCCGCCACCGAGTTCGCCGGGCTCGCCCTGATGGCCACCGCCACCTGGCTGTTGATGAGCGCCGCCGGCCAGCCTCCGCTGGACCGGCTCACAGTGGCGATCGTCGCTGTCCGGGCGCTGGCGATCAGCCGTGGCGTGTTCCGCTACACCGAACGGCTCGCCGGGCACGACGCGGTGCTCCGCATGATCACCGACGTTCGGGCCCGGGTCTTCGCCACCCTCGCCGCCCGGCGTGGCGCCGCCCACCGGTCGGGGGACGTGCTGAGCCGGCTGGTCTCCGACGTCGAGGCCGTCCAGGACCTGCTGCTGCGTGTGCTGGTCCCTGGCTCGGCGGCGGCCCTGGTCGGTGTGCTGGCGGTCGGCGTGGCGGCGCTGATCTCACCACCTGCCGCCGGTGCGCTCGCCGTCGGGCTGCTGGTCGCCGGGGTGGCGTTGCCCGCACTGGCCACCGCTGTCACCCGCCGCAGCGCGTCCCAGGTGGCCCCCCTGCGCGGCGCACTGGCCACCGACGCGATCGACCTCACCCACGGCGCAGCCGACCTGGCCGCGTTCGGGGCCACCGACGTCACACTGCGTGCGGCCGCGCAGCGGGCCCGCCGGCTGGCCCGCCTGGAACGTCGGCTGGCCGCCACCGGGTTCGCGGTGGACGCGGCCGGGGTGCTGACCGCCGGGCTGACCGCCGCGGCGGTGGTGCTGGCAGCGCTGGCCGCCGACGTGTCGGGGGTGCTGGTGGGTGTCCTGGCCGTCGGCGCGCTGGCCGCCGTCGAGGTGACGCTGGCACTGGTCACGGCGGCCCGGCAGTGGACGCAGTTGCGGCCCGGTCTGGCCCGGGTGGCCGACCTGCTGGACGCCGGCACGCCGGCTTCCCCGCCTACGACCGGCATGACGGACCTGGTCGGCCCCCACGAACTGCGCTTCGTCGACGTGACAGTGCGGTACCGGGCCGGTGCGGCACCCGCCCTCGACGGCGTCAGCCTGGACCTGCTGCCGGGGCGGAGGATCGCGGTGGTCGGCCCGAGCGGCGCCGGCAAGAGCACCCTGGCCGCCGTCCTGACCGGCACCGTCCAACCGATGTCCGGGCGGGTCACCCTCGACGGTCACGACCTCTCGGCGTACGCCGAGGAGGCACTGCCGCGGGCGGTCGGCGGCCTGCTGGCCGAGGCGTACGTCTTTCACGCCACGGTGCGGGAGAACCTGCTGCTCGGGCGGGCCGGGGCCGACGAGGAGGCACTGACGGCCGCCACCGCCGCCGCGGGCCTGCTGGACTGGGTACGCGCCCAGCCGGCGGGTTGGGACACGCTGGTCGGCGAGGAGGGCGGGCAGCTCTCCGGTGGCCAGCGGCAGCGGCTGGCGCTCGCCCGGGCTCTGCTCGCCGCGCCGCCGGTGCTGGTGCTCGACGAGCCCACCGAAGGTCTTGATCCGGCCGCCGCCGACGCGGTGCTCGCGTCCACTCTCGCCGCCACCCCCGCCGGGCACTCGGTGCTGCTGATCAGCCACCGGCTCAGCGGGCTGGCCGAGCTGGACGAGATCGTCGTCCTCGACGGCGGCCGCGTGATCCAGCGCGGCCGGCACGCCGACCTGGTCGCCGCCCCGGGCTGGTACCGGGACCAGTGGCTGCTCCAGGCTGCGGCCGAGCGGGGTTACCTGGCCCTCGCCCCCTGACCGGGGCTCGGGGACGGACCAGGGTTCTCCCCGACGTCAGGGCTCCCTGACCCGTGGCAGGGTGGTGCCATGCCGCACCGTGAGGACGTGTTGGTCGACGAGCACCTGCGTGAGTTGGCCGCCCGGTTGCAGGGGCCGGCGCGACTCAAGTCCGACCTGCTCACCGAGGCCCGGCACGGGCTGCTGGACGCCGTGGAGGCGTACCGGGAGAGCGGTGTGCCGTCCACGGAGGCGCAGCGCCGGGCCGTGGTCGAGTTCGGCTCACCGGCGCAGGTCCTTCCCTCCTGGCAGGCCGAGCTGGCGGTGGGCGCTCTGCGCGGGCTCTCCCTGCGGATGCTGGCGATCGCCGGGGTCGGGGTGGTCGCCGGGGATCTGACCTGGCGGGGGTCGAGCTGGAGCAGCGGCCCCCGTCCACCGGCCGGCTACCAGCTGCTCGCCAGCTCGGTCGACTGGATCTGGATGGGTTCGCTGCTGCTGGCAGTGGCCGGTCTGCTGGTGGTCGCGGCGAGCGCCCGTTCGACACGTCCGGGTCTGGCCCTGGTGCAACGCGCGGTGGGCGCCGGCCTGACCGCCATGCTGGCTCTCGCCATGATCGCCGGCTGCGCCCTGTTCGCCTGGTCGATGACTCTCTGGGACGACGCGCTGCGCTGGCCACCAATGATCATCGGTGCGGTGCTGGTGGGCGGGGCGTACTTCTCGCTGGCCCGTGCGGTGCGCGGCTGGCTGCAGGCCACCGCCCGCCGAGCGGAGTCGCTCGCCAGCCCGGCCCACTGAGCCACGTCGCCGGTGCCCCGGTCCCGCCGGTGGTCGCCGGCTCGACCGGGGTCAGGCCGGGGTGGTGGGCGGGCTGCCGGGGTCGAGGAACCGGCCGACGGTCAGCTGGAAGTCGCGCCAACCCGCGCGCTCCCCGGCCAACGCTCGCCGGCCGGAATCGGTGAGCTCGTACGTCCGTCGTTCCCTGCCGTTGACGGTGCTCCAGGTGCTCGCCACGTGCCCGGCGCGTTCCAGCCGACGCAACGCCGGATAGATGGTGCCGGTGGGCAGATCCAGAGTGCCGTCGCTGCGCGCGCGCAACGCCTCGATGATGGCGTAGCCGTGCAGCGCGCCCTGTTCGAGAACGGCGAGCAGCAGAGCGTCGAGATGGCCGTGCAACGCCTGGGCCTTCATACGTAGCTACGCTACTTGTCGAACAGCCAGATCGCCAGCGCCCACCACGAGCAGGTCGAATCCGTGCGCCAGCCAGCCACCGGGGTGCGGGCATCGGTCACCCAGGGCCGCCGACTAGGGTATGTGCCCAGAGTCACTCGCCGGTCAGAGACCCCGGCGGGTGGGCAACCCGAAGCACACGGAGGTCAGCGTGGCCCGCCAGTCGCCCCAACGGCCCGACGCCGACGAGCCCGAGCTCGACGACACCACCGGCGCGGTCGAGCCAGATGAGACCGACGGCCCCTCGGCCTCGGTCGACCGTGCACTCTGGGACGAGCTGCGCATCGACCCGGTGGAGATCGCCCTGCCCGCCGGCACCGGCTTCACGCTGCGGGCATACCGGCCGGCCAGCTCGCTGACCCCGACCGACGTGACCGAGCGCGACCTGGACGACCCGTTCCTCGCCCGACGTCAGGTGATCGAGGAGGAAGAGGACGACGAGACCGTCGTCATCCTCGACGAGGACCTGGCCGAGGAGTTCGCCGACGACGAGGACGAGTCGAAGCGCCGCCGACGCGACGGCGCCACCGACACCGACGCGGACGACGACGAGGCCGACGAGGACGCCACGGACGAGGCGGACGACGAGGAGGTGCCGGTCTTCCTCAGCAACCAGGGCAAGCTGCTGCTGTTCAAGACCCCCGAGTCGTTGGTCAGTTTCATCCGGTCCGGTGCGCCAAACGATCTGTCCCAACTGGACAGCTGGAATGAATTGTCCGAACGGGTGGAGCCCGCGGATATCGCGCCCCTCGACGAGGACACCTACGAGCTCGACCTCGTCGTGGAGAACCTGCGCGGTGGGCACGACTCCTGGGATTCGACCCTGCTGATCGAGGCCGGCGAGGTCGCGCGTGACCTCTCGTACGCATTGCGGCTGCCTGCGGTACTCGACATGCTCTCCGCCGGCTCCAGCCTCGACGACCTGGACGAGGCGCTGCGTGCCACCGCCAACGGCGGGATCGGCGCTTTCATGGGTCGGCGGCGGCTGAAGAAGATCGGTGCGCAGACCGCGAGTTTGGGTTGGCGCACCATTGTCGGCAAGATCTCTGCGGTGGTGGACTGGCGCGACTGACCCGTACCGGGGAGCATCAGTTGCTGGCAGAGGAAAGACCTGTCCCGGGAGGAGGACGACGCCGTGGCGCTCGTGCGCGTTTACTGCGGTCTGGCCTCGGCGGATCCGGCTGACCGACCGGCCTCCGCCGGTTCGACGCTGACGTCCGCTGTGGTCGACGACGCAGGCCGTCTGCTGCATGTCTGCGAGATCAGCGACGAGGCCGCTGGCTACGCCCAGCTCGTCGCGCTGCTCGTGGAGCGGTCGGGCGGGCCGAGCGGTGCGGCCATCGCCGCCGACAACGACGACCACACGGTCATCTCGCTGTTGAGCGCGGCGGGTCGACCCCTGGCGATCGCCGACGACGACTCGGTGGACGACTTCGCCGAGCGGTTCGCCGACGACGACTCCCTGGAGGAGATGCAGTCGCCTCCGGCCGAACGACGTGCCGTCGGCCTGGCCCGCGCGTTGCAGGCGGGCGCGCTCTCCGCGGTCACCCTGCCGGCACCCCGGGATCTCGCCGGCTACAAGCAGGTGCTCGCCGCGCACGCCGCGCTGGCCACCGGCCGGCACTCCGCCGCCGTGGCGCTGCGCGAGGTCCTGCGCGAGCTCTACCCGGCGGCCCTGCGTGCATACCCGGACCCGGCCGAGCCGGTCTCGCTGGCGGTGCTGGACGCGCTGCCCGAGCCGGGCATGCTCGGCGGCACCGTCGCCCGGGGCCGCGAGGTGTCGGTCGCGGCGGACGCCATCGCCGCGCACCTCGCCGCCGACGGGGTGGCCGACGCCGACGAGATCAACGAGGCGGTCACCGCTCTGCGGGTCGCCATCTCCGAAACGCCGCGGCGCGCCGCGGTCAACCGGGCGCTCACCTCCGCGGTGGCCGAGACGGTCCGCCAGGCCGTCGCTTCGGTGCGGGCCTGCGACGCAGGCTGTGAGGCCCTGGTCAGCGCGCTCGGCTCGCGGGTGACCGCCCCTGCCCAGGCACCCGGCCGCCGTGCCGCCGCCCGCCGTGGCGAGTCGGTCGGCGAGCTGACCGGGATGGCCGGCAACGGCGCCCGCCGTGGCGAGCCAGCCGGTGAGCCGACCGGGCTGGCCGGCACCGGCGCCGGGCTACGGTCGCTCCGGCCCACCCCGGCCGCCGACCCCGCACCCGCCGTCGGGCGACGCAGCCGCCCCGAGCCGATCCCCGGTAACGCGCCGCTCGCGTCGCCCCGCCCACTCGGGCCGCCCCCGGTCGCCCCGGCTCCGGTCACGCCGCCGCCGGTCGCGCCCGCGCCGATGGCCCCGGCCGCCATGGCCAAGCCGCCGTCGTCCACACTTCCCGGCCGCACCGAGCCGGCGCCCAGCCGGATCGACGGTCCGACCAACCGACCGGTCTCCTCGCCGCCGCCCCCGCCGCCCGGGATCACCCCGATCGCACCGGCACAACGCGGCATGGTGCCTCCGGCCGAGGCGGGCGAGCCGTTCCGGCCGACGCTGACCACCGCCGCGATCAACAACGCGCGTGCCGAACGGCAGCGGACGGTCATTCCTCCCCGCCCCAAGACGAACGGCGAGCCCCGGCCGAGCCACCTGCAACGCCCGGTGGACGAGCCACCCACGGGCGGGTTCAGCGCCACCGATCTCAGCATCCCGGTGCCGATCCCCCGTCCTGGCCAGGAGGCCGCCGCACCCCCCGGTTCCCGCGCCAACTGGCCGCTGGTCAACAACCCGGAGGACCCGGCCGACAGCTCGCCGGACAACCCGGTGGCCTACCCGTACGGTGGCAGCCGCGGCATCGAGGCCCCGACCGACCCGGGTCGGGCCGACGGTCGGGTCACCCCGCCCTGGTTGGCGGACGACCTGCCGCAGGAGCCGCCCATGCTGCGACTGGTGGAGCCACCGCCACTGGCTGACCGGGCGCTGCGCGAGGGGCTCAACCCGTCTGCGGACGCGCACCTGGAGACCCCGCCGCTGCGGTTGGTCGACCGGGAGCTGGCTGCTCGCGGCGGCCGACCGGCCGCTCGACCCGACCGTGCCGCCGAGCACCGTCCGCCGCCGCCGATGGAGCACCGGACGCCCTCGCTGGAGCCTCGCACTCCCTCATTGGAGCCCCGCACGCCCTCGCTGGACCAGCGGACGCCGCCGATGGAGCGCCGGACCCCTCCGCTGGAGCGCCGGACGCCGCCGGTCGAGCACCGTCCGCCACCGGTCGCCGACGAGGGTGACGGCGACCTGCTGATCTTCGCGCAGGCCAAGTCGGCCTGGTTCGTCGGCCAGGCCGAGGAGTCCGACCTGGACTGGTCGACCACGGCCGACACCGGCTGGCAGGCCGCAGAGCAGGCCGCCCGCCCCGCGGTCGGCGCCGAGACCAACGCCGGGCTGCCGAAGCGCGTGCCTCAGGCCAACCTGGTCCCCGGTTCCCCGCTACGCGAGGAGCGTCCATTGCGGATAGTGCGCGATGCGGCAAGCCTCGCGGAGAACACCACCGGCTACTTCCGTGGTTGGCGTCGCGGCCAGGAGATCGGCGGTTTCGCGGTGGGTGGTCGACCCGGCCGCGAGGCGGCCGGCGGCTGGGACTTCAGCCGCGACCACGGCGACCGCGACGACGACCGGGAGTACGAGTACCGCTCCGCCGGTTACCAGTCCTGACCCTCGTTACACGCGACAGCGCCCTCAGTCAGCTGACTGAGGGCGCTGTCGCGTGTGGAGACGTGCCCCTGGACGCGGCAACGCCGCCTCTCGAAGCCCGCAGCTCAACGGCCCAGGGTGCGGGGGCCGGTGGCTTCCAGGGCCTCAGGAGACGGCGTAGGGCGCGCGCCGACGTAGGGGCGCCGGCGAGCAGGGTGGTGCTCCCGGTGGCGGCCTGAGCCACCACCGGGGTGCGGCGTCCCGATCAGGCCGGGGCGACGGCGCGCGTACGGCGCATGGTGAGCACGTACTCGACCAGCGAGATCAGCACGTGCTTCGTCGACTCCCGGTTACGGGCGTCGCAGGCCACCACCGGCACGTCGCTCGAGATCGCCAAGGCGTCCCGAACGTCCTGCGGGTCGTGGTACTGCATCCCGTCGAAGCAGTTGATCGCCACCAGGTACGGGAGGCGTCGGTGCTCGAAGAAGTCGATCGCCGCGAAGCAGTCGGCCAGCCGGCGAGTGTCCACCAGCACGACCGCGCCGATCGCACCCCGAACCAGTTCGTCCCACATGAACCAGAATCGGGTCTGACCCGGCGTACCGAACAGGTACAGGATCAGGTCACGGTCGATCGAGATCCGGCCGAAGTCCATGGCCACCGTGGTCGTCGTCTTGCCCGGCACCTGCCGGGTATCGTCGACGCCCACGCCAGCGGAGGTCATGATGGCCTCGGTGGTCAGCGGCGTGATCTCCGAGACCGAGCCGACCAGCGTCGTCTTACCGACGCCGAATCCACCGGCGATAACGATCTTCGCCGACGTCACGCGGCCGCTCGGGTTCGGCGGGCGGTGCGACATGTCAGAGCCTGCGAAGTCCACTCAGCACCCTCTCCAGCAGTTCAGTGCCCACCGCGTCGTCGGAGTCGTCCAGGATGGTCGGCTCGTGGACCGCGACCAGGCCGTCCGTCGCCATGTCGGCGATGAGCACCCGGGCCACACCGAGCGGGAGCTGCAGCCGCGCCGCGATCTCCGCGAGCGATTGCACGCGTCCGTCACACAGCGCGGCGATGTACTGGTGTTCGCGGCCACCACCGTTGCCACTGGCAGCGGTGCGGCCGCGCACCGTCGTCTCGACGAGCGCCTCCAGCGCGATGTCGAGCCGGGGACGGGTACGGCCACGGGTCACGGCGTATGGACGGACCAACGCTCCGGTCGGTTCGTCACGATCGGCCATCTCGCCGCTCACCTCCTTCGTACCCGTTACCGGCTCCCACCGGTGAAGCCCGTCGTTGTCGTTGTTGCGTTGGTGCCGATCTCACGATCGGCGGCGAGGCGTCAGCCCAGCATGCCCGCAGCCGCACGCGGCTGCGGAGTCAGTGCGTCGCCCACCCGGTCGACCAGCAGCGCCATCTCGTAGCCGACCTGGCCCACGTCAGAGCTGCGGGCGGCCAGCACGGCGAAGGACGACCCATCCGAGATGGACATCAGGAACAGGAAGCCATTGTCCATCTCCACGACGGTCTGCAACACCGCGCCTCCCTCGAAGCAGCGGGCTGCCCCCTGGGTCAGGCTGACCAGACCCGAGGAGATCGCGGCGAGCTGGTCGGCCCGGTCGCGCGGCAGGTCCCGTGACGACGCCAGGAGAAGGCCGTCGGCCGAGACGGCGACCGCATGAGCGACACCGGGCACCCGGTCGGCGAAGTTGGCCAGCAGCCAACCAAGATCCTGCGTAGTTGTCATCCTTCTTGCTCCTTCTGCCCGCTCCCGGCCACCGGGCCTGAGCCAGACTGCGAGGATTGCCCTCCCGGAGTCGCCTCCGGGCTGGTCGGGTTGTCCGAGGTGCTACGCCCTCGCTGCACGCCCCGGTGGTAGGCGGAGAGCAGGCCACGGACCGCCTCCGGGGAGCGCCGCTGGACCGAGGTGGTGGGCTTCTCCACCGCGCCCGGCACCAACTGCGCCATCGGCTTGCGCTTCGGCAGGCCGGTCGTGGTGGTCTCGCTCACCGGCACCGCGCCAGCCGCCGCCGAGGCAGCACGCCAGCCGTCGTCGGCAGCGGTCTGCCAGCCGTTGGTCTGCGGTTGAGGCCGGCGGTTCGGCAGGCTCTCAGCGACGCTCGGGCGACCGCCCTCGTTCGCTGTGGAGCCGTTGTCCCGCGGCGCTCCTCCGGCCGTCGGAGTGTCTGCCATCGGTGTGTTACCTGTCGTCCCGGGTGGTGTCTTGTGGACTGCCCGACCGGTGGCCTCGACCGTAGCGAACTGCTGGGTCGCGGAGTCGCCGTTCGTCGCCGGCTGCGCGCCGGGTCCCGCTTCCTCCGAACCCGGACGGCGGGTACGGAACCAAGCCGACTCGAGCTCCCGGAAGATCGGCAGCTCCATCGTCTCGTCCGCGTAGCGCTGGCGGTTCTGCGCCTGCGGTTGCTGCGGTGCCGGCCGATTCTGCGGTGCCGGCCGATTCTGCGGGGCCGGAGCCGGAGCTGGAGCCGAGGGCCGAGTCGGAGGCTGGGCTGCTGCGGCCGGCTGTTCGCCGGGTCGCGGCACCCGCGGCAGCTCCGTCGTCATGTCCAGGGCAGCGGCGAGCCGCTCGGGCACCGGCGGCGCCGAAGCGTCGCGGTCGGCACCCGGCACCGGCGGCCAGGCCGGCGGCGCGGGGGTGCTGGGCGCCTGCGCGGGCGGGGCCGACCGGGGTGCGAACCCGGCGAACGACTGGCTGGAGGCGGGCGGCACCGAGTAGGGCTGACCCGAATACGGCTGGCCGGACGCCGGCGACGCCGACACGGGCGACGCGGACACCGGCGGACCGGCGTACGGCTGCCCGGAGGCCGGGGCCGCAGAGACAGGCGGGCCGCCGTACGGGGCACCCGAGTAGGGCTGCCCGGAGTACGGCTGGCCGGAGGCCGGCGAGGCGGAGACCGGCGCGCCGGAGTAGGGCTGCGCGGAGACCGGCGGCGCCGAGTACGGGTGTGCCTCGGGGCTGCTCGGCAGCTGCCGTGGAATCGACGGCTGCTGGCCGGAGGTCGGGCTGTCGTCCCCGGCGCGACGCTGCGGCAGCGGGTCGATCGGCTGGCCGTTGGCGGTCCGCGGGGTGAACCCGTCACCACCGTTGACGCCGTTCGTCCCGGCAGCGCCGGTCAGGTCGGACCAGGCCGGCATCGAGCGGTAGCCACCGGAGTTGGCGGGGGTGCCGGCACCGTTGCGCGAGGCGGGCTCGAACGGCCGCCCGCCGAGGGTGACCTGGTTGCCGGACTCGCTCGGACGAGGGCCGTTGCCCAGCGCCGGCAGGGCGCCGAAGGCCGGTGCGGGCCCGTTGTGCTGGGGGCCACCGGCTGCGGGCAGGGCCGGGGGCTGCTGCACCCGACCGGAGAGCGCCCGGGGCACCAGCACCGAGGTGGGCAGGGTCACGTCCGCGACGGTGCCACGGTCGGAGCCGGGGCGCAGCTCCACCCGGACGCCGTGCCGGGACGCCAGTCGGGCGACCACGACCAGGCCCATCATCCGGGAGACGGCGACGTCCACCTGCGGCGGCGTCGCGAGCCGCTCGTTGAGGTCGTGCAACTGCTCGGCGCTGATGCCGATGCCGCGGTCCTCGACGTAGAGCGAGGAGCGGTCGCCGACCCGACGGGCCTCGACCATCACCTGCGAGTCGGGCGGAGAGAACGCGGTGGCGTTGTCGAACAGCTCGGCGACGAGGTGCACCAGGTCGTTGACCGCGTGCGCGGCGACCTCGATGTCGCGGTCGATGACGCCGAACTCGATCCGGGTGTAGTGCTCGACCTCGGACTGCGCGGCCCGCAGCACGTCGATGAGCGCGGCCGGCTCACGTTGCACACGGGTGGAGTCGGCACCGGCGAGCACCAGCAGGTTCTCGTCGTTGCGGCGCATCCGGGTGGCCAGGTGGTCGAGCTGGAACAGCTCGGCCAGCCGGTCCGGGTCCTCCTCGCCGCGCTCCAGCCGGTCGAGGTGCCCGATGAGGCGGTCGACCAGGATCTGTGAACGGCGGGCCAGGTTGACGAACATGGTCGCGACGGAGGCGCGCAGTGCCGCCTGCTCGGCGGCCGTACGGACAGCTTCCAGGTGGACGGCGTTGAACGCCTCGGTCACCTGGCCGAACTCGTCCCGGCTGCGGACCGGTAGTGGCTCGGCGATCTGGTTGGCCAGCTGCACCGGGGAGAGCTGCCCGACGACCTGCGGGTCACGCAGTCGGGCAACCGCCTGGGGTAGGCCGTACTGGGCGACGGAGAGCGCACCCTGCCGCAGCTCACGAAGTGAACGGGCCATGGAGCGGGCGACCAGGTACGCGAAGAGGATGGCCAGCAACAGCATGCTGAGCAGCAGGCCGGTCTCCAGGAAGACCTGGCGCTGCACGTCCGAGCGGAGACTGTTGGCCTCGTCGACCACTTCGCCGTCGAGCTTGGTCTCGACGTTGCGGATCAGCTTGGCGTTGGCCGTCATGGCGGCTTCCCACTGGTCCGGCCCGAACGGCGCGTTGCGCATGTCGCCGGTGGTGTTGCCGTCGATCCAGCCGGTGTAGTTCTGTGCCTCCCGGCGGTCGCCGCCCGCGACCGTCTGGTCGTGGAACTTCGCGTCGTCCGGGGTGGCGACGGCCTTGAAGCTCTGCAGCGCCTGCTGCTGGCCGGTGCCACTGGCGATGTAGTCGGTGCGCAGCGCCGGAGTGAGTTTCTTGCCGCCCTTCACACCCAGCGCGCGGTGCACCACGACCCGGCGTGCGGCGAGGAACTCCTTCTCGCGGGCGACCGCCGCGGCGGCGCGCATCCGGTCGCTCAGTTCGTTGTTGCCGGCGAGCTGCGTGGCCGAGTCGCGGATGGCGAGCAGGTCGCTGATCAGACCCTCGTACGCCTGCACGGTCTCGGTGAGCGCGAGCTTGCCGTTGAACACCTGGCTGCGGATGCCCGACAGGTCCTGCAGGTTCTGGTCGATGCCGTCGAGCAGACCTTCCAGGCTGCCCGGCAGGTCCTCGATCTCGGCACGCTGCTGCCGGTAGGGGGACGTCTCACGGTCCACCCGGGAGGTCACCCGGTTGTAGGCCTCCTGGTACTGCGCCGTCGGCTGCGTCCCGTCCGCCCCCAGCAGCAGCACGGCGGCGGTCCGCTCATCCTGCAGACTGTCGACCAGGCTGCCTGAATAGCTCGACAGGTTGGCCAGGTCGCCGGCTCGGTTGGCATTGTTGAGCGTCTCCACGTGGTCGACAAGACCACTGGTGCCCACCACGACCGTGGCGATGGTCGGCACGATCATGATGAGACCGAGCTTGGACCAGATCGGCATGTCCCGGAGCCGGCTGGCCGGCCGGCGCAGCCGCGACAGGAAGGAGCCCGCCGTCTTTGGCCGTTTGCTCACAACACCGCCCTCGCGATTACAGCTTCAACGCGTTGCCCCGGGCAACGCCCAGCGACCGACCCGGCGGGTCGGACCCCCGAGATTCCATCACGCCGGTCGACAAGAAGAAAGCCCAGGTTGTCACCGGCCGGAGGTGTGATGAGATGTTGATGCGATTTGATAGCAGTCCGTCTGGCCGGAGTAACTGAAGGTAATGAAACATCCGCACCGCGTTGTCCTGCTCGCCGGTCCTTCCGGCTCCGGAAAGTCGTACATAGCGCAGCAAACCGGTTTACCGGTGCTCTGTCTGGACGACTTCTACAAAGACGGCGATGACCCTACGTTGCCGCGACGAAACGGCCAGGTGGATTGGGAATCGCCGCAGTCCTGGGATGCCCCCACCGCTGTGGAAATCATTGCCCGACTTGCTCGGGAAGGCCGCGCCGATGTGCCGGTTTATGCGATCGGCGCAGACCGACGGGTGGCCACCCGGACATTTGATGTCGCCGGATCGCCACTTTTCGTGGCCGAAGGGATCTTCGCCGCCGAGATCGTCGAGGAATGCCGTCGCCGTGGGCTGCTCGCTGGGGCGTACGCGCTGCGCCGTCCGCGCGGGGCGACCTTCCTGCGCCGCCTCGCCCGGGACCTGTCCGAGCAGCGTAAGGCCCCCCGGGTGCTGGTCCGGCGCGGCGTGGCGCTGCTCCGGGCCGAGCCCGCGATCCTGCGTCGGCAGACCGGATTGGGTGCGGAGGCGGCCCGCGCCAGGGAGGTGCTGCGCCGGGTGGCCGGCCTGCTCGCCGGCCACCTGCACGGTTGATGGTCAGGTCAGCACGGTTGACCGTCAGGCCATCAGCTTGGCGTACGCCGGCTTGATCACCTCGTCGATGATCCGCAGTCGCTCGTCGAACGGGATGAAGGCGCTCTTCATCGCGTTGATGGTGAACCACTGCAGCTCTTTCCAGCCGTAGCCGAACGTCTCCACCAGCAGCGACATCTCCCGTGACATGGAGGTGCCGCTCATCAGCCGGTTGTCGGTGTTGACTGTGGCGCGGAAGCGCAGGTCGCGCAGCAGACCGATCGGGTGGTCCGCGATGGAGGCCACCGCGCCGGTCTGCACGTTCGACGAGGGGCACAGCTCCAGGGGGATCCGCTTGTCCCTGACGTACGCGGCCAGCCGGCCCAGCGTGCCGTCCGGGCCGATGTCGTCGACGATCCGCACCCCGTGGCCGAGCCGGTCCGCTCCGCACCACTGGATCGCCTGCCAGATCGACGGCAGACCGAACGCCTCACCGGCGTGGATGGTGAAGTGGAAGTTTTCCCGTTGCAGGTACTCGAAGGCGTCCAGGTGGCGGGTGGGCGGGAAGCCCGCCTCGGCGCCGGCGATGTCGAAGCCGACCACCCCGGCGTCCCGGTGGCGCACGGCCAGCTCGGCGATCTCCTGGGAGCGGGCGGCGTGCCGCATCGCCGTGAGCAGGGTGCCCACCCGGATGCTCAGGCCCGCCTCGACGGCCTGGGCGGTGCCCTCGGCGAACCCGGCCAGCACCGCCTCGACCACCTCGTCCAGGCTGAGATCCTGCTCCAGGTGCTGCTCGGGGGCGAAGCGCACCTCGGCGTAGACCACCCCGTCGGCGGCCAGGTCCAGCGCACATTCGCGGGCGACCCGCCGCAGCGCCGGCGCGGTCTGCATGACCGCGACGGTGTGCGCGAACGTTTCGAGGTAGCGCTCCAGGGAGCCGGAGTCGGCCGCGGCCGCGAACCAGCGTCCGAGCGCGTCGGGATCGGTGGCGGGCAACTCGTGGCCCACCTCCGCGGCCAGGTCGACGATCGTCGCCGGCCGCAGCCCGCCGTCGAGGTGGTCGTGCAGCAGGGCCTTCGGAACCTTGACGATGTCCTCGTACCGGATAGTTGCGACCATGCTCAGACCCTAGTCAGCGTCCCGGGCGGACCGGGACAGGGCCGCCCGGGTGTCACGGCCTCCGATCCGGTGCACGTCTAAACTGAGCGGATGGAGTGCGCCTGACGTGGACCCCCGCGTCCTCGACCGGCTGCGCTGCCCGGTCTGCGGCGAGCCTCTGGGGCAGGCCACCGACACGAGCGCGCTGCGCTGCCCACGCCGGCACAGCTTCGACATCGCGCGCCAGGGCTACGTCAACCTGCTCACCGGTCGTGCACCGCACGTCGGTGACACCCCCGAAATGGTCGCGGCCCGCGCGGACTTCCAGGCCGCCGGGCACTACGACGTCATCTCGGCCGCTCTCGCCGCCGCCGCGACGGAGGCCGTGGCCCGGCTCGAACCGCCGGCGCCCGGCGTCGGGGCGTACCCCCTGGTGGTGGATGCCGGCGCCGGCACCGGCCGGTACCTCGGCGCGGTGCTGGCGGCGCTTCCGGACGCCGTGGGTCTGGCCCTGGACGTGTCCAAGCCGGCGCTGCGCCGCGCGGCCCGCGCGCATCCCCGGGCCGCCGCGGCTCTCGCCGACACCTGGCAGCGGCTGCCCGTGGCGGACGCCTCGACGGCCGTGCTGCTGAACGTCTTCGCCCCGCGCAACGGCGCGGAGTTCCACCGGGTGCTCCACCCGGCCGGGACGCTGCTGGTGGTCACGCCCGACATCGACCATCTCGCCGAGTTGGTGGATGCCCTCGACCTGCTGCGGGTGGACCCGGACAAGGCGGACCGGGTGACCGGCAGCCTGGGCGGGCACTTCATTCCGGTCAGTTCGGCGGTGCACCGGGCGGAGCTGGCCCTGACCCGCCGGGAGGCCGCCAGCCTGGTCGGGATGGGCCCGAGCGCCTGGCACACCGACCCGGGTGCCCTCGCCGACCGGCTGGCCGCCCTGCCCGAGCCGGTCCGGGTGACCGTCGCGGTCCGGGTGGACGCGTACCGACCCCGCTGACCTCAGGTGGAGAGGTCGACCTCTTCCCAGCCGGGGGGCTCGTCGTGGTACGGCCCGCGCAGGATCACCGCCCACTCCAGGGCCCAGCGCCGCTGCCCGATCGCGTTCGCGTCGACCAGGCCCGGTGCCCTCCGACCGTCGCGCTCGGTCTCCAGGTACGCCCAGTCCAGGCAGTAGTGCAGGTCGAGCAGGGCGGCCGCGTCGGCCGGGTGCTGCGGCGCCGTGAGGATCCGGGAGCGCCAGTGCGGGAAGGTCTCCCCCTCGGCGATGTGCGGCAGCCGCTCGACCAGCCGCTCGTCCACCGCCAGGGTGGGGTCGAGCTGCTTGCTCAGCCCGAGCACCCAGGCCAGCGCGAACAGCGCGTCGTGGTGCAGCACGAAAGAACGGTGGTCACCCTTGCCGCCCATCACGAACTGCCATTCCGGCGGGGTGACCATCTCGACCAGGTGTGAGCCGAGCAGCCAGCTCATCGCCGCCTGCGGGGGCATCCCGAAGCAGCGGGCCAGGATCAGGTGCAGCACCGCGATCCGCGCCTCGATCTCCGCCGTGGGGCGCAGCTCGATCCGGTCGCCCGGCTCCCAGACGAGGGGAAACTGGGCCGGCGGCAACGGCAGGCCGAGCCGGGACAACTCGTCCAGACTCGCCTCGCGCACCTCACGTGGGTCCGGGGCAGCAACGGTCACGGCGGATCTTCCTGTCTGCTCGCGCCGGCGCAAGGCCGGTTGTCCCCCTTGGCCTGCGACAATAGCGCTCCCAGGTGACCGGCACCACGCCGCCCCGACCCGCGCTCGATCAGCCGATGCGCTCGATGACCAGCGGCGTCGTCGCGGGGGCGGTCGGCGCGATCCGTACCGCGTCGGCGGCCTCGGCCAACGCCGCCGGGATCCGCGTCGCGTCCTCGGCGCGCAACTCGTAGAGCGCGTCACCGGCCCGCACCGCGTCACCCGGCCGCTTGTGCAGGACCACACCGGCCGGCACGCTGACCGGGTCCTCCTTGCGGGCCCGGCCCGCGCCGAGCCGCCACGCCGCAACCCCCATGGCGTACGCGTCGACGGCCGCCACGTGCCCGTCCCGCTCGGCGCGGACGACCTCGACCTCGCGGGCCTCGGGCATCGGCGCGTCCGGGTCGCCGCCCTGCGCCCGGATCATCGCCCGCCAGGAGTCCATCGCCCGGCCGTCGCGCAACGCCGCCGCCGGGTCGGCGTCCGGCAGGCCCGCGGCGTCGAGCATCTCCCGGGCCAGGGCGAGGGTCAGCTCCACCACGTCGGCCGGGCCGCCACCGGCCAGCACCTCGACCGACTCGGTCACCTCGACGGCGTTGCCGATCGCCAGTCCGAGCGGTGTGGACATGTCGGTGAGCAGGGCGACCGTCCGGACGCCGTGCGCACCGCCCAACTCGACCATGGTGCGCGCCAGCTCGCGGGCCTGGTCGACGGACTTCATGAAAGCGCCCGAGCCGACCTTGACGTCGAGGACCAGCGCGCCGGTGCCCTCGGCGATCTTCTTGCTCATGATCGAGCTGGCGATCAGCGGGATGGCCTCCACGGTGCCGGTCACGTCGCGCAGCGCGTACAGCTTGCGGTCCGCGGGAGCGAGCCCGGTGCCGGCCGCGCAGATGACCGCGCCGACCTCGTCCAACTGGGTGATGAACTCGTCGTTGCTCACAGTGGCCCGCCAGCCCGGGATGGACTCCAGCTTGTCCAGCGTGCCGCCGGTGTGCCCGAGACCTCGGCCGCTCAACTGCGGTACGGCAGCGCCGCACGCCGCCACCAGCGGGGTGAGCGGCAGAGTGATCTTGTCGCCGACGCCGCCGGTGGAGTGCTTGTCGACAGTCGGTCGGCGTACCGCCGAGAGGTCCAGCCGCTCACCGCTGGCGATCATCGCGGCGGTCCACCGGGCGATCTCCGGCCCGGTCATGCCGTTGAGCAGGATCGCCATCGCCAGCGCGGACATCTGCTCGTCGGCGACAACCCCCCGGGTGTACGCGTCGACCACCCAGTCGATCTGCGCGTCCGACAGCACCCCGCCATCCCGCTTGACCCGAATGACGTCAACAGCAGCAAAAGCACTCATCAAGAAAAATCTTTCCTAGTCGAATGGTGAAACCGACCCGCGGACCGCACGCACCGAGGGATTGGGCCGACCGTGCCCGGCGGAGGGATCAAGCCTGACCGCCCGGAGCCGGGCACGGTGGGCCCCGGCCCTAAGCGCAACCAGAAATCAAGACCAGCGAACCGGAATCTCCGCAGGCGGCTCACCCTCACCAGCCCAGAAGATCGTCCCGGTGGCGTCCACCACCACCACCCGGGGCGTCCGGGCCAGGCCCCAGGTGATCGCCTCGGCCGGGTCGTCCCAGCTCGGCGCCTCCTCCAGCACCCCGGTCTCGGCGCCCGCGTCGTCGCCAGCCGACCGCTCCCAGTACGCCGTCCAGACCTGCTGGCCGGCGGACATGTCCGGGTGCACGAAGACGGTGCCGCGCCCGCGCCAGGCGGCCAGTCGCTCCGGGACCACCGGCACCGGCGTCTCCCCGGTGACGGCCTCCAGGTCCTCCACACCGAAGGCGTGTGGCAGCAGCTCGGCCATCCGCAGCGGGCGGGTCCTGCTCTCGATCAGGCACTCCGGCCCGCCGTGCTCCCAGAGCAGTTGCCGACAGCGCCCGCACGGCATCAGCGGCTCACCGGTGGCGTCGACGCAGGAGAGCGCGACGAGTCGCCCGCCGCCGGTGGCGTGCAGGCTGGAGACCACGCCGCACTCGGCGCAGAGCGTCACCCCGTACGCGGCGTTCTCCACGTTGCAACCGACCACGATGCGGCCGTCGTCGACCAGCGCGGCCGCGCCGACCGGGAACGTCGAGTACGGCGCGTACGCGTGCCGCATCGCCTCGATGGCGGCAGCGCGCAACCGTGCCCAGTCAATGTCGGTCATGCCGCCATTCTGCCCAAGCGGCCCAGGTCAGAAGCGGGCAGGGCCGGGTCTACGGGCAGGCGCAGCCGTGCCGGGCATGAGTCCGACTCATCGGCCGTGCCACCAGCAGTGGTCAACCCTCACCAGAGTCGGAGGCGTTGCCGAGGATGACGGCTCGGGGTGAAAGGGACGTTCGGCCCTGCATCTCCCGCTCGGGGCAGCCAACCCTGAAGCCGAGGACGGACACGTGCGACCGAGAGGACCTGTGATGGCGAAGTTGGGAAGCTGGCCGTTGTCCGCGGAGACTCTTCGTCGGATGTACGCGGGGGGCCGCGGTAATGCTGCGGCCCGCCGGTTCGCCCGGCTGTGGGCGGCCGTGTACGCCGCCGGCCTGCACCCGAGGCGGTGGGTGACACTGGAGGTCGTGGGACGCCGCACCGGCCAGATCACCCGGTTTCCGCTGGGAATGGCCGACTGGCAGGGCGACTGGTATCTGGTGCCGATGCTGGGCGAGAACTGCAACTGGGTCCGGAACGTGCGTGCGGCTGACGGCCTGGTGACCCTTCGGCACGGGCGCGCCCGGGTCTGCCGCCTGGTCGAGGTGCCGGTCGACGAGCGTGCGCCGATTCTCAAGCGGTATCTGGCGACGGTCCCCGGAGCCCGGCCGCACCTTCCCGTCGACCGGCATGCGCCCCTGTCCGAGTTCGCGGCAATCGCGGCACGGTACCCCGCGTTCAGTGTCGAGACGGCACCCGTGAGATGACTGGCGCGGACCTCGCTGTGCCCGACGGGAGTCCCGCCGGGCACAGCTCGGGTGTCAGCCCTTGATGTACGGCTTGCCGTCGGCGGCCGGTGCGCGGACCCGGCCGACCAGCCCGGCGACCGCCAGGATGGTGGCCAGGTAGGGCAGCATGGCCAGGAACTGACTGGGGATCGAGCTGCTGATCGCGCCCAGGTAGGTGGCGAGCTGGTCGGCGAAACCGAAGAAGAGCGCGGCGAGCAGCGCACCGGTCGGGTTCCATCGGCCGAAGATCAGCGCGGCCAGTGCGATGAAGCCCTTGCCGCCGATCATGTTCTTGGTGAACGAGTAGAGCGCCAGCGTGTAGGACGCGCCGCCGATGCCGGCGACGACGCCGGCCAGCAGCACGTTGCGGTAGCGGACCCGCAGCACCTTGACGCCGAGCGTGTCGGCGGCGATGGGGTGCTCACCGACCGAGCGGGTACGCAGACCCCACCGGGTGCGGAAGAGCCCGATGTGGATCACGAGCACCAGCAGCAGCCCGAGGTAGAGGAAGATGTTGCCGCGGAACAGCGCCGGCCCGAGCACCGGGATGTCCTTGAGCAGCGGGATCTCCCAGTTGCTGAAGCGGGGCGCGCTGTTGTATTTCGCCGCGTCGGTCTGCATCAGCCGCTCGTAGAGGAAGCCGGTGACGCCGACCGCCAGCAGGTTCAGCACGATGCCCATGACGACCTGGTCGACCAGGTAGCGGATGGCGAAGACGGCCAGCAGCAGCGAGATGAACGCGCCGCCGAGGGCTGCGGCGACCAGACCCACCCAGACGCTGCCGGAGATGCTGCCGAAGAGCGCGCCGCTGAAGGCACCCATCAGCAGCTGGCCCTCGATGGCCACGTTGACCACACCGGAGCGTTCGCAGAGCACCCCGGCGAGCGCGCCGAAGATCAGCGGCAGGGCCAGGATGAACGTGCCGCGGATGATGTTGACCAGGGGCATGAAGTTCTGCCCGGCTGGCGCGGCGGAGACCTGCCAGCAGAGGAACGAGAGCACGAAGCCCACCAGCCCGATGCCGAGCACGGTGATGAACCACCGCTTCGGCACCCCGGCGAGCAGCGCCGCGCCGGCGGCGATCGCGATGATCCCGAACAGGATCGCCCCGATCGTGCCGTTGATCTTCAGCGCGGCACCGGCCGCGTCGTCGCTGAGCGTGAACCGGGCCTGCTGGTTGGTGGCGAGCGCGCCGAAGAGCACCGCGGCCAGCAGGCCGAGCCCCAGCAGCGTGAGGCCGACCTTGCGGCTACGGGTCCAGAAGCCCTCGTCGACCGGGGCGACCGCGATGTCGGGGACAGCCATGGTGGACATGAGTTACCAGCCCTTCGCCAGGCTCGTCTGCAACCGGGCGGCGCGCGCGGCCCGGAGCTGGAAGATCGCCTTCACCAGGGCCGGCGCGGCGATGAAGATGACGATCAGCGCCTGGAGCACGGTCACCAGCTCCAGCGAGATCCCGGAGTACGACTGCATCCGGTTGCCGCCGGCCTGCAACGCCCCGAACAGCAACGCGGCCAGCAGCACTCCCCAGGGCTTCACCCGCCCGAGCAGCGCGACCAGGATGCCGTCGAAGCCGATCTGCGCGACCACCAGCGGGGTCAACGCGCTGGCGGTCGAGCCCAGCACCATGTTCGAGCCACCGAGGCCCGCCAGGATGCCGGCGAAAACCATGATCAGGATGTACGTCCGCGTGACGCTGATGCCGGCGGTACGGGCGGCGTCCGGGTTGGCGCCGACCGCCCGCAGCTCGAAGCCGAGCGTCGAACGGTTGAGCAGCCAGGCGACCGCCCAGGTGGCCAGCACGGCGAGCAGGATGCCGGCGTGCACCCGCAGGTTGTCGCCGAGCAGTCGGGGCAGTTGGGCGGAGGTGTCCACCGCCTTGCTGATCGCGTCGGTGCGGTTCGGGTCCTGCACACCGTTCTGCACGATCAACCAGGTGAGGAAGTACGTGGCGACGTAGTTGAGCATGATCGTGTTGATCACCTCGTGCGCGCCGGCCCGGGCCTTGAGGATGCCGGGGATGAAACCCCAGATCGCTCCGCCCAGCGCGCCGGCGAGCACCGCCACCAGCAGGTGCAGGCCGGGCGGCAGGGGCAGCAGGAAGCCGGCCAGGGCCGCCATGATCACGCCGATGGTGGCCTGACCCTGGGCGCCGATGTTGAACAGGCCGCCGCGGAAGGCCAGCGCCACCGACAGACCGGTGAAGACCAGCGGCGCGGCGTAGGTGAGCGTCTCGGAGATCGGCGCGAGAACGGCCTGCCAGCTACCGGTGCCGTTCACCCAGCCGGAGAACGCCTCGGGGTCGAAGACCGAGCCCTTGAACAGGTTCGCGTACGCCTCGCTGACCAGCGTCCAGCTGGAGTTGATCGCGTCGGACGGGCGGGAGGTGATGTACGAGTACGTGGACAGCACCGCCGGATCAGAAACGATCATCAGCACCGCGCCGACCACGATCGCCAGCACCAGCGACAGCAGGGTCACCGTGAAGGTGTTGGCCGCCCAGAGGTTGTCCATGAACAACCGGCCCAGACTCGGCTTCTGCTCCGGCTCCGGCTTGGACGCCGGGCCGCCCGGCTCGGTCGCCACCTCGGCCCGTTCGGTGTTGCCGAGCGCGTTCTGCGCGGCCTGCGCCTCGCTCGCCGGCTCCTTGTCCGGCGAGCCGGACTGCGGGGTTGGGGGGTTGGTCATGCCTCGTCCTCGCTCGCGGAACCCGGGCCGCTCGCCGGGCTCCCGTCGGTGGCCGGCCCGTCGCTGGGCACGGCGTCCGTGTTGCGCTCGTGTGCCGCGTCCGGGCTGATGCCGGCCATCAGCAGGCCGATCTCCTCACGCGGGGTGTCCGGGCCGACGATGCCGATGATGCGACCGCGGTACATGACCGCGATCCGGTCGGCCAGCCCGATCACCTCGTCGAGCTCGCTGGAGACCACCATGACGGCGGTGCCGACGTCCCGCTCGCGGATGATCTGGCTGTGGATGAACTCGATCGACCCGACGTCGACGCCACGGGTCGGCTGGGCCGCGATGAAGAGCTTCAGTGGCCGGGACAGCTCCCGGGCGACGATCACCTTCTGCTGGTTGCCGCCGGAGAGGGTGCCCACCGACGCGTCGGCCGATGACGTGCGGACGTCGAACTGCTCGATCCGCTCCTTCGCCGACGCCGCTATCGCGTCCGGCTTGAGCGCGAGCCCGGCAGCGAACGGCGGCCGGTCGTAGATGTCCAGCACCAGGTTCTCCGCGACGCTGAACTCCTTGACCAGGCCGTCCACGCTGCGGTCCTCGGGCACGTAGCCGACGCCCGCGCGGAGCACCTTCTTGGGCTTCCAGCCGTCGATCCGGTCGCCGACCAGGCTGACCGTGCCGGCGAGCACCGGCCGCAGGCCCATGATCGCCTCGATCAGCTCGGTCTGACCGTTGCCCTGTACGCCCGCCACGCCGAGCACCTCGCCCGCGCGCACGGTCAGGTCAACCCCGTCCACCGCGCGGATCTGCCGGTCGTCGTCGACGACCAGCCCGGTCACCTCCAGCACCGGCTCACCGGGAGTGGCCGGGCCCTTGTCCACGGTGAGTCGGACGTTGCGCCCGACCATCATCGCGGCCAGCTCGTCCCGACTGGCGTCCGGCGAGGCGGTGCCCACGGTCTTGCCGCGTCGGATCACCGTGATCCGGTCGGCGATGGCCTTGACCTCGCCCAGTTTGTGGGTGATGAAGACGATCGACTTGCCGGCCGCCTTGAGCGACCGCATGACCGTCAGCAGTTCCTCGGTCTCCTGCGGGGTGAGCACGGCGGTCGGCTCGTCCAGGATGAGCAGGTCGACGTCGCGCGTGAGCGCCTTGACGATCTCGACTCGCTGCTGGATGCCGACCGGCAGGTCCTCGACCACCGCGTCCGGGTCGACCCGCAGGTTGTAGCGCTCGGACACCTCGGTGACCTCGCGCCGGGCACGTCGGCGGTCCAGGAAACCGGCGATGCCGCCCCGGACCTGTTCGGCGCCGAGCATGATGTTTTCGGCGACGGTGAAGACCGGCACCAGCATGAAGTGCTGGTGCACCATGCCGATCCCGGCACCGATCGCGTCGGACGGGCCCTTCAGCTTCAACGGCTTGCCGTCGACCAGGATCTCGCCCTCGTCGGGCTGGTAGAGCCCGTAGAGCACGTTCATCAGGGTCGACTTGCCCGCGCCGTTCTCGCCGAGCAGGGCATGAATCTCTCCAGGCTCCACCGTCAGGTCGATGTGGTCGTTGGCGACCAGATCACCGAACCGCTTGGTGATGCCGCGCAGTTCGAGTCTCAGCGCAACCTCCTGGAGTGCGAGCGATGGTGCAGCCTAGCTGCCGTCAACCTGGCCGGAGCGGCCCGGTTGACGTGGTGCGCGATCGGCCGCTCCGACCCCACGGTCACCCGCAGGGCCGAAGCGGCCGATCGGTCGTACCTGTCCCCCGCCTACCTCCCCGATGATCTCACCGGAGGAGCCGGGCGGTTGTCACTTGGTCGGCTGGGCCTTCGAGGTGACGGTGATGGTGCCGGCGGCGATGTCCGCCTTGATCTTGTCGACCTCGGCCTTCAGCTCGGCCGGAACCTTGCTGTCGAAGTCGTGGTACGGGGCGATCGAGACGCCGGTGTTGGCCAGGGTGCCCACGAAGCCCGGGTTGGCCTGCAGCTTCTCGCCACCGGCGGCCTTGAGCACGGCCTCCTTGACGGCCTCCGGGATGTTCTTGACCACCGTGGTGATGATGGCCGAGCAGTCCGGGGTGCTCTCGCAGCCGTCGACGTCCACCCAGATGGTGCTGTACTTGCCACCCGAGGCCTTGGCCGCGGCGGTGGTGCCGAGGCCTGCGCCACCGGCGACCGGCATGATGATGTCCGCACCCTGGGCGACCAGCGCGTCGGAGACCTTCTTGCCCTCGTCCTGCTTGGCGAAGTCGTTGGTGAAGGAGCCCTTCTGGGTCTCCTTGTTCCAACCCAGCGCCTGGACGTTCTTGCCCTTGGTCTTGTTGTAGTACGCCACGCCGTCGACGAAGCCATCCATGAAGATGGTCACCGGCGGGATCGGCAGGCCGCCGTACGCGCCCACCTTGCCGGACTTGCTCATCCCGGCGGCCAGGTAACCGGCCTGGAACGCGGCCTGCGCGGTGTCGAACTGCATCGGGTAGACGTTGGCGTCACCCGGGTTGGCGTCGACGATGCCGAACGCCTGGTTCGGGTTGGCCTTGGCGATCTTCGAGGTGGCGTTGGCCATCAGACCACCGACCGCCAGGATGAAGTCGCACTTCTGGTTGACGTACTGCGTCAGGTTCGGCTCGTAGTCGGCCTCGGCCTTCGACGCCACGAACTTGGTCTCGATGTTGCTGTTGGCGGCCTTGGCCTCCTCGAGACCCTTCCAGGCCGAGGTGTTGAACGACTTGTCGTCGATGCCACCGACGTCGGTCACCATGCAGGCGCTGAACTTCTTGCCGCCACTGCCGGCGTTGTTGTCATCATCGGGGGCCTCGCCACAAGCGGCGGCGGTGAGCACGAGCCCACCTGCCGCGACGATCGAGGCGATCCGCATCCCACGCACCGAGCGCAAGACGTCTCCTTCCCATTGCACACCGCGCCTAGTGCGGTGGCAGCCCATCAGCCGACCTGCGGTGTGCCGCCGGCTGTCCCACGTTACGGACGGGAGCGTACGCCCGCGCCCACCCACCGGCCGACAATCGTGCACGACTGTTGAGCGCCTGTTACCCGGGTGTAACCCTTGCGTGGGGCACGTCACTCTTCGTGCTGGTAAGCAAGCGACGTGCCGTCCGAAACGTCCGTTTTCCCGGGGGCGGCCCCCTCCCCGGACGTTACCGCCAAAAGACCGCGACCGCCGCGTTGACCAGGGTCAGGCCGACGATCGCCAGGAAATGACCCCGGTTCACCGCGTCCCGCTTCCGGGAGAAGAAGACCATGACAAAGATCAGCAGCGCGATCACCAACTTTGTCACAAGCTTCGCGGGCGCCGGCTCGTCCCCGTCGCGTAGCGGGGCGGACAGGCCGAGCCCGGTCAACAACTGGATCACCGCCCCCCAGAGCATGGCCGGGTTGATCCGCAGCCTTCCGCTGATGTATTGGGCGATCGATCCGCCGAGCAGCAGGGCGAAGCCGATCAGATGGACGTAGAGGAGGATTAGTCGCAGCGCTTCCACGCCGCCCATCCTCTCTTATCAACGACGGTTTGTAGTAGGGGGTCTGGCGGTCGGCGCGTCGACTCCGGCCGCGGCACGGTCAGCCCTTGACCGCGCCGGCGGTCAGGCCGGAGACGATGTAGCGCTGGAGAAGCTGGAAGACCAGCACGGTGGGGATGGCGGTGAGCAGGGTGCCGGCCGCGAAGATCCCGAAGTTGTTGTTGCTCTGGTTGCCCTGCACCAGGCCGTACATCCCGACTGCGAGGGTCTTGGAGTCGCTGCTGGTGAGGAACACGTTGGCCATCAGAAACTCGTTGATGGTGCCGATGAAGGCCAACAGCCCGGCCACCGCCAGGATCGGCGCCACCAGCGGCAGCATGATCCGGAAGAAGACCTGGGCGTGCGACGCGCCGTCCATGGTCGCCGACTCGTCCAGCTCGCGCGGCAGCGTGTCGAAGAAGCCCTTCATCAGCCAGGTGTTCACCCCGAGCGCCCCACCCAGGTAGAGCAGCAGCAGGCCCCACGGGGTGTTGAAGCCGATCGACGGCCACAGGTCGGTGATCGTGCCGAAGATCAGGTAGATCGCCACGATCGCCAGGAACTGCGGGAACATCTGGATCAGCAGTAGTGAGAGCAGCCCGACCCGGCGGCCGCGGAACCGCATCCGCGAGAAGGCGTACGCGGCCAGCGCGGACAGGAACACCGACGCGAACGACGCCACCCCGGCGATCAGCAACGAGTTGAGGAACCACCGTCCGAAGGCGGTGCGATCGAACAGCCCGCCGAAGTTGTCCAGCGACACCCCGCCGGTGGGCACCAGCTCGGTGGTGGACAGCGTGCCGAGCGGGTTGAGCGCGGCGGACAGCACGAACAGGATCGGGAACAGGCTGAACAGCACGGCGAGCACGGCGACGACGTGCCGCCAGCCGACCTCGGCCAACCAGCGGCCACGCCGCCGACCGGTTCGGATGTGGTTGACCGTTGTCACCCGTACACCTCCTCCTGCTTGCGGGTCCGGCGGAAGCTGATCGCGGAGACCACCGCGACGATGGCGAAGATGAACAGCGAGATCGCGGCGGCGAAGCCGAACTGCGCGCCCTGCCCGCCGAAGGCGAGCCGGTAGGTGTACGTGATCAGCAGGTCGGTCGCGCCGTTGGCAGGGTTGTCGGCCGGGAAGGGCGCACCCTCGGTGGTCAGGTAGATCGCGTTGAAGTTGTTGAAGTTGAACGCGAACGACGAGATCAGCAGCGGCGACAGCGCGACCAGGAGCAGCGGCAGGGTGACCGCGCGGAAGGACTGCCAGGGCGACGCCCCGTCGACCGAGGTGGCCTCGGTGAGCTCACGCGGGATGGCCTGCAAGGCACCGGTGGCGACCAGGAACATGTACGGGTAGCCGAGCCAGAGCTGCACGAGGATGACGGCGAAGCGGGCAGTCCACTCCTGACCGAACCAGTCAACGTCCAGGCCGAACAGACTGTTGATCAGGCCGAAGTCGGCGTTGAACATGTCCCGCCAGGCGAGCAGCATCGCGAACGACGGCATGGCGTACGGCAGGACCAGCAGCACCCGGTAGAAGTTGGTGCCGCGCATCCGGGGCGAGTGCAGGACGAGCGCGATCAGCGTGCCGAGCAGGAACGTCCCACCGGTGGAGCCGATGGCGAAGGCGAAGTTCCAGACCAGGGTGCCGAGGAACGGCCCGGAGATGTTCTCGTCGGTGAGCACCCGGGTGAAGTTGTTCAGCCCGACGTTGACCTTCCAGCCCTGGGCCAGCCGCTCGCCGTCGGCGGCGACGAAGGCGCCCGCCTCCTCGTCGGCGGTCCAGGTCCGCCCGGTCTCGGTGTCCCGTACGCAGTCGCAGCCAGCCTCGTACGCCCGCACCGCCTTGCCCTCGTACGCCCGGGACAGGCCGCTGGAGCGCACCGCGCCACCGGCGGTCGGGACCACCAGGTCGGTGATCTCCTTGCTGCGGGCGCTGGCCTGGCCGAAGGTCAGCACTGTGTAGCCGTCGGCGGCGGTGACCTTGCCGCCCGTGGCGACCGTGACGTCGGCGGCGTCGAGTTGGCGGAGCCCTCCGGTGTCGCCGACGGAGACCGCGCCGGTGCCGGGGTCGGTGACCAGGAAGACCAGCGGACCGGTGGCCGGGTCGCCCTTGGTGGCGATCGACAGGGCGTATTCGGCGGACCCCGGCACCTGGGTGACCGACGAGGTCTGGATCGCGACGACCGCGTCGTCCTTGCTGCCCCGGTGCCCGTCCCCGAAGTTCGTGAAGGCGGTGCTGGCGGTGTAGAGCACCGGGAAGACCTGGAAGGCGATCAGGAACAGGGTGCCCGGGACCAGGTACTTGGCCGGGACGTGCCGGCGGGTGAGGTACAGGTAGAACAGCCCGACCGTGGACGCCGCCAGCAGGGCGAGGCCGGTCCACATCTCGGCGGCGATGAGCGGGAAGGCCGCCCAGACCGCGATGCCGGCGGTCAGACCGAGAAGGAGCACCTTGCCGGCGAGCCCGGCCACTGTGATCGGGGCGTCGTCGCGCGAGCGCGAGGCACGTGGGCGCGGGGGTGGGGAGCCGGCGGGCTCCCGGCCCGGAGTCCGCGTGGCGGACTCCGGGCCGGACAGCGGCGTACTCATTACTTGATCTGGCCGGAAATGGTCTTGCCGGCGGTGGTGATGGTGCTGGTCGGGTCGGCCCCGCCGATGACGGCGGCCTGAGCCTTGCCGAACGGGTCCCAGATCGCGGCCATCGCCGGGATGGCCGGGAGGACCTGACCGTTCTTACCGGCCTCCTGGAACTTGGCCAGATCCGGGTCGTTGCCCTTGACCTGGTCGAGGGCGGCGGTCAGCGCCGGCGGCCGGGGCTCGGCGTTGTAGAGCGCGACGGCCAGCTCGGGCGTGGTGGTGTAGTTGGCCACGAACTCCTGGGCCAGCGCCTTGTTCTTGCCCTTGGCGGCGACGTAGAACGCCTGCACACCCACGAACGGCTGGGCCTCCTTGCCGCCGGCGAAGCCGGGGATGGCCGAGATGTCGTAGGAAATGTTGGCCTTCTTGACGTCGGCCACCGCCCACGGGCCGGAGACCAGGTACGCGCACTTCTTGCCGGTGAACGTGGCGATCGAGTTGGTGTCCGAGATGGAGCGCTTGAGCACACCCTCGCCCTTCTCGCCCAGCGCGCCGATCTTCTTGAAGGCCTCGATTGACTCGGGCTTGCCCACGCCCAGGTCCTTCGGGTCGTAGTCCCCGTTGGCTGCGGTGCCGAAGAGGTAACCGCCGGCGGAGCTGTAGAGCGGGTAGATGTGGTACGCGTCGCCGTTCTGGCCGACCTGGAGGCAGAGCGTCTCGGTGGCCTTCTTCGCCGCCTTGAGCTTCTTGCCGGAGGCGACCAGGTCCTCGATGGTCTTCGGCGCCTCGGGGGCCAGCTCGGTGTTGCGGATCAGCGCCAGGTTCTCCTGCGCGTACGGCACGCCGTAGAGCTGCCCGTTGAAGGTGACGGCCTTGACGGCGGTCTCGTTGAACGCGCTCTTCTGCTCGGCGGCGAGCTGCACGGGGTCGATGGCGCCGTTCTGCACGAGGTTGCCGATCCAGTCGTGCGCGCCAACCACCACGTCCGGGCCACTGCCCTGCTGGGAGGCGGTGACGAAGTTGGTCTGCAGGTCCTTGCTGACGGCCTGGACCTCGACGGTGACGCCGTTCTCCTGACCGAACTTCTCGGCGAACGGCTTGAGGGCGGCGGTGCGCTTGTCGTCCGCCCAGATCACCAGTTTGCCGCCGGCGGCCTTGGGGGTTTCCTTCGCGGCCGGCTCGTCGCTGTCGCCGCCACAGCCGGAGGCGGCGAGCGCCAGGGCGAAGAGGGCGACCACACCCGCGGTACGGATGCGCATCGGTACTCCTGTCGTCATGGCGGGTCCGCCGGGGGAAGGGCGGCCCGCCAGTGGGAACCTCTGGAAGTTCTTGCCATCCGGCGCAGGGATGCTGCGCCGCTGCTCTCGCATGTTGCGGGCACGTTAGCAAGAGGTTGCAAGTAATGGAAGCGCTTGCAAAGGACCCCGCAAGAACTTGCCGGTGGGCTAAAGTGCCGCCATGCGCGCTCGACTGTCCGACATCGCCCAGCAGGCCGAAGTGAGCGAGGCCACGGTGTCGCGGGTGCTCAACGACCGCCCCGGCGTGGCCCCGGAGACCCGGCAGGCCGTCCTGACCGCCCTCGACGTGCTCGGCTACGAGCGCCCGGCCCGACTGCGCAAACGCAGCGCCGGGCTGGTCGGCCTGGTGGTGCCGGAGCTGGACAACCCGATCTTCCCCGCCTTCGCCCAGGTCATCGAGTCGACCCTGGCACAGAGCGGTTTCACGCCGGTGCTCTGCACCCAGAGCGCCGGCGGGGTGACCGAGGACGAGTACGTGGAGATGCTGCTGGACCGGCAGGTCTCCGGGATCGCCTTCGTCTCCGGCCTGCACGCCGACACCGCCGCAAACCACGACCGCTACCGGGCACTGCTCGCCCGACCCTTGCCGGTCGTGATGATCAACGGGTACGTACCGGGCATCGGCGCGCCCTTCGTCTCCTGCGACGACCGGGAGGCGGCCGAGCTGGCCGTCGCCCACCTGGTCGCGCTCGGGCACCGGCGGATCGGCCTGATCACCGGCCCGGACCGGTTCGTTCCCGTGCAGCGCAAGGTGGCCGGTTGGCGCTCGGCGATGACGCGCCTGGCCGGTGTAGCCGAATCGGATCTGGGCCCCCTGGCCGAGCTGTCGTTGTTCGGTGTGGAGGGTGGCGAGGCGGCGGCCGGTCGACTGCTCGACCGTGGTGTCACCGGCGTCGTCTGCGGCTCCGACCTGATGGCTCTCGGAGCGGTCCGGGCGGCCCGCCAACGTGGCCTCAGCGTGCCCGGCGATCTCTCCGTGGTCGGCTACGACGACTCACCGCTGATGGCCTTCACCGACCCGCCGCTGACCACCATGCGGCAGCCGGTCATCGCGATGGCGGTCGCCGCCGTCCGGGCCCTGGTCGACGAGATCAACGGGCACGGCGCCCCGCACTCGGAGTACCTGTTCCGGCCGGAGCTGGTGGTGCGTGGCTCCACCGCAGTCGTTCCGAGTTCCGCGCGGCTGTCTTACGCAAGATCTGCTTGACTCTTGCAGCGGCGGGCCGGCATATTGCTCGGATGATCAGCACCACCACCCCGCCGCACGCCACCGAGGACGACTGGTGGCGCTCCGCGGTCGTCTACCAGGTGTACGTCCGCAGCTTCGCCGACAGTGACGGCGACGGCGTCGGTGACCTTCAGGGCATCCGGCAACGCCTGCCGTACCTGCGCGACCTCGGGGTGGACGCGCTCTGGCTGACCCCGTTCTACACCTCCCCGATGATCGACGGCGGGTACGACGTCGCCGACTACCGCGACGTCGACCCGATGTTCGGCACCCTCGCCGACTTCGACGCGATGATCACCGACGCGCACGCCCTCGACCTGCGGATCATCGTCGACCTGGTGCCCAACCACACCTCCAGCTCGCACCGCTGGTTCACCGCCGCCCTCGCCGCCGGCCCCGGCTCGCCGGAGCGGGCCCGCTACCTCTTCGCCGACGGCCAGGGCCCGCACGGCGAGCTGCCCCCGAACGACTGGGAGAGCATCTTCGGCGGCGCGGCCTGGACCCGGACCGCCGACGGTCAGTGGTACCTGCACCTGTTCGACCCGGCCCAACCGGACCTGAACTGGCGCCACCCGGAGGTCCGCGCCGAGTTCGAGGACGTGCTGCGGTTCTGGCTGGACCGGGGCGTGGACGGGTTCCGCGTCGACGTGGCACACGGCATGATCAAGGCGGACGGGCTGCCGGACGTCGGCTTCAGCACGATGACCACCGGCCAGCGCCAGGTCGAACTGCTCGGAAAGGGCCGGCTGCCCTACTTCGACCAGGACGAGGTGCACGAGATCTACCGTGCCTGGCGGCCCATCCTGGACAGCTACCCCGGCGGTCGGATGGCGGTCGCTGAGGCGTGGGCCGAGACCCCGCAACGGCTCGCCCGCTACGTCGGCCCGGACGAGCTGCACCAGGCGTTCAGCTTCGACTTCCTCGACGCCACCTGGACGGCCGACTCGTTCCGCAAGGTGATCGACACCGCGTTGACCGAGTCGACGGTGGTCGGCGCACCGACCACCTGGGTGCTCTCCAACCACGACAAGCAGCGACACGTCACCCGCTACGGCGACGGCGTCGAGGGGTTGCGCCGAGCCCGCGCCGCCAGCCTGCTGATGCTCGCCCTGCCCGGCAGCGCCTACCTCTACCAGGGTGAGGAACTGGGCCTGCCCGAGGTCCTCGACCTTCCCGACGAGCTGCGCCAGGACCCGGCGTTCCTGCGCACCGGCGAGAGCCGCGACGGTTGCCGGGTGCCACTCCCGTGGAGCGGCGACCTGGCCCCGTACGGCTTCGGACCAGCCGGCAGCGAGGCGAGCTGGCTGCCCACCCCCGCCACCTGGCGGGCCCTCTCCGTCGACGCGCAGAGCGGCGTACCCGGCTCGACGCTGGAGCTGTACCGGGCCGCGCTGCGAATCCGCCGCGACCACCCGGCGCTGGCTGTCGACGCCGGCGGGGTCACCTGGCTGGAGAGCGGGCCGGACGTGCTCGCCTTCTCCCGCACCGCCGGCGAAACCGTGCTGACCTGCGTGGTCAACCTCAGCGGCGCGCCGGTCCTGATCGACGGGTACGGTCAGCCGCTCGTCGCCAGCGACACGCTCACCGAGCAGGGCTCCGGTCACCTGCTGCCGGTCGACGCGGCAGCCTGGTTGGAACGGCGCTGAGCGGGTAACTCGTTTTCGACCTGGTCGTCCGTCGTGCCCCGCGCCAACGGGCGACTGGGCTACCAACCCCTTGTGGTGGGGGGTGAGGTGGCGCTGGCGCCACGCGGAGTCCGTTCCGCGTGGCGCCGGTGTCCGTCCGGGCCCGGCGTGTTTACCGCCGCCGCCGTGGGTACCGGAAACCCATGGGCGTACGGATTGCGCAGTGCACACTAGACGTCGAGGACATTGACCTGATGGTGTCGTTCTGGTCGGCGGCCCTCGGCTACGACACCGAGCAGGGCGACGACGGCAGCGCCAAGCTGTTGCCCCCGGGCGGCCCGTCCGCCACGGCGCCCACCCTCTGGTTGCAGGGGTCCGGCACCGGCAAGCGGGGCAAGAACCGTCTGCACCTCGACCTGGTCGCCGACACCGACCCGCAGACTGAGGTACGGCGCCTGATCGACCTCGGCGCACGCCATGTCGACATCGGTCAGACCGGATCCGAACAGTTCACGGTGCTCGCCGACCCCGAGGGCAACGAGTTCTGCGTGCTGGACTCGGCACCGACCCGCTGACCGTCTCCCGGGAGTCGCCGCGACCCGCTGACCGTTCCCGGGATCACTTCGCGGTGAGCAGCGCCGCGATCCGGGTGAAGCCGGCGCGCACCTCGGCCTCGTCCGGCGGCTCCACGGGTTCGCCGTGCCCCGCCTCGTCGGCGGCGGCGTCCAACTCCTCGTCGATCACGTCCTCGAAGTCACCGTAGAGGTCGGCCCCCTCCACCTGGCGGGCCTCGTCCTCGGCGGCGACCTGCGCAGCGGCTATCTCACTGCGGATCTCGTCGGCCGACAGCGCCGGCAGCAGCGGCTCCACCACGGCCATCAACTGCTCCTCGGCCACCACCGCCTCGGCCAGCGCCAACGCGTGCGGCCGCTCGTACGGCCCGCAGACCACCGGCTCCCACTCGTCGAGGTCACCGAGCGGACCGAAGGTGATGATCCACGGCAGGCCGAGAAGCGGTGAGTCCGCCGGCAGGTCCAGTGTCATGAGTGCGCCCACCGGCTCATCATGGTCCGCAAACGCGAGCCACGAAGCCTTTCGGCTCAGTTACCGCCCGTCCGGCGGTCGATCAGCGGCCGGTCAGCCGGGGCGGGCGGCATCCAGGGCGGCACGGACCAGAGCGAGCGCGGTGGCCGGCGCCACGCCGAGCCGAGCCGCCTCGGCCGCGTACCCGGCCGCCGCCCGCTGCAACCGGTCGACAGCGTCGTCCCGGCCAGGGGCGACGAAGGTGCCGTTGCGCCCCCGGGTCTCCAGCAGCCCGGCCACCTCCAACTCCCGGTACGCCCGGGCCACCGTGTTCGCGGCCAGCCTCAGGTCGGCGGCGAGCTGCCGGACGGTGGGCAGGCGGCTGCCGACCGGCAACCGGCCGTCGCCGATCATCTCGGCAAGCTGCCCGCGCACCTGCTCGTACGGGGGCACCGACGAGTCCGGGTCGACCGAGATCAGCACGTGGGCACCTTCCGTCATCAGCCCCCACCGCCCGGCGTACCGGGGTCGGTGTCCTCGTCGGCCGGTTTGGGCGGAGCGGCGGCCTCCGCCAGGTCCACCACCCGCCCGTTCGAACTGGTCGCGAGCAGCGCCGCGCCGAACAACACCAGCTGATTGAGCAGGTAGAGGTAGAGCAGCAGACCAACGGCGCCAGCCACAACGGTGTACGCCGGATTCCGCTCGGTACGCACCACGTAGTAGCGCCCGACGGTGTTCAACAGCGTGATGCCGATCGCCACCAGCAGCACCACCGGACGAAGCCGGGACCGGCTCATCCGCAGCCGGGGCACCGCGAGGAGCAACGCGGTGGCGAGCACCGCGTTGACCAGCACGCTGAGCACCGCGCTGATCGTGGTCAGACCGACCGACCCGGTGCTGCGCAACAGGAACCGCAGCACCGACTCCAACGCGTCCACCGCCGCGACCGAGACGCCGAGCAGCACGAAGATGCCGATCATCACGCCCAGGTCGACCAGCCGCCGGATCACCAGGTTGCCCGGCTGCTGGTTGAGTGAGTACATCAACCGCTGCGAGGACCGGATCGCCTCCACCCAGCCGATCCCGGTGAAGACCAGGATGACCAGGCCGACCACACCGACAGTGCCGCTGGAGTTGGCGATCTGCTCGGCGTCCAGGAACGGCAGATTCTCCTTGAGGAAGTCGGCCGCCGCCGCGCTGACCTCGTCGTTGTCCTCAAGGATCGCGCCGAAGATGGAGTACGCGACCAGGGCGAGAGCGAACACCGCGAAGAAGCCGTAGTAGGCGATCGCTGCGGCCAACCGCCCGGCCAGCACGTCGGCGTACAGGGCGCCGGCCCGCCAGACGTGGTCGAAGAGGCCCGACCGGCGGCGCGCGGCGCTCACCCAGCGGTCGATGCCCGCCTCGATGCGGCCGATCACGTTCACGCGATCATCCTCGCCGATCTCCCACCGCCGTCGTGGCAACCGGCTCCCGAAGCTCACCGATCGGCGCGTCGCCGACGGCTCAGTCGCCGAGGCGGAAGTCCCGACGCGGCTGCCACCGGGCCTCCCCGCTGTGCGAGAAGAGGGTGAACGCGTCGACCTCGAACATCGCGGAGAAGTCGGCCAGGTCCTCGTACACCTTGTCCAGGGCCTCCGGCGGCACGTCCTGCGCCACGGTGACGTGCGGATGGTACGGGAAGCGCGCCTGCCGTTGTAGACCTGGTGCCGCGGCGATCGCGGCGGCCAGCAGTTCACACTCGCTGATCCCGGCGGCCACCGCGACGAACACCACCTGGGTGACCGGACGGAACGTGCCGGTGCCCCGCAGGTGCAGCGCGAACGGCAGGTGCCCGGCGGCGACGGCGGCCAGGTGCCGCTCGACAGCGGGCAGGTTGGCCGTCTGGATCTCGGTGGGCCCGAGCAACGTCACGTGCGCGGGCACCGCGAGCGGGTCGCCGGCCTCGACGCGCCGCCGGGTGAGCTGGGCACCCCACGGCTCGGGAATGTCCACCGCGATGCCGATCTGGATGGTGTCGCCGGTCGGCGAAACCCCGCCACTGCGATCCACGCTTCGCGCCGCCCCTCCGGCCACCGACCCGTCCACCTGTCCCGCGAGCTACTCGCCACGAACGGGCGGGAAGAACCCCACCCGCTCGTACGCGGACCGCAGGGTCGTCGCGGCCACCGCGCGGGCCTTCTCCGCGCCGCTGGCGAGCAGCTTGTCCAGCTGCGCCGGGTCGTCGAGGTAGCCGCGGGTGCGCTCCTGGATGGGGCGGACGAAGTCGGTGACGACCTCGGCCAACTCCTTCTTCAGGTCGCCGTAGCCGCGGCCCGCGAAGGCGGCCACCAGCTCGTCGATGCTCCGACCGCTCAGCGCCGAGTGGATGGTCAGCAGGTTGGACACACCCGGCTTGGTCTCGGTGTCGAAGACGATCTCGCGACCGGTGTCGGTGACCGCCGACTTGATCTTCTTGGCGGATCGGGCCGGGTCTTCCAGGAGGTCGATGATGCCGGCCGGCGAGGACGACGACTTGGACATCTTCGCCGTCGGGTCCTGAAGGTCGGTGATCTTGGCGGTGTCCTTCACGATGTGCGGCGCCGGGATCGTGAACGTCTGGCCGAACAACGAGTTGAACCGCTGGGCAAGGTCCCTGGAAAGCTCCAGGTGCTGCCGCTGGTCCTCACCGACCGGCACCGCGTTGGCCTGGTAGAGCAGGATGTCGGCGGCCTGCAGGATCGGGTAGGTGAACAGCCCGACGCTGGACCTGTCGTTGCCGTGCTTCTGCGACTTGTCCTTGAACTGGGTCATCCGGCTGGCCTCACCGAAGCCGGTGATGCAGCCGAGCACCCAGGCCAGCTGCGGGTGCTCGGGCACCTGCGACTGCACGAACAGGGTGCTGCGATCCGGGTCGAGCCCGACCGCGAAGAGCTGGGCGGCGGCCACCCGGGTCCGTTGGCGCAGCAGCGCCGGGTCGTGCCCCGCGGTGATGGCGTGCAGGTCCACCACGCAGTAGAACGCGTCGTGGGTCTCCTGGAGAGCCACCCAGTGCCGTACCGCGCCCAGGTAGTTGCCGAGGTGGAACGAGTCGGCCGTCGGCTGGATACCGGAGAAGACGCGGGGGCGGGCGGGAACGTCGGACATGGCGATAATTCTGTCAGCAACCAACCGGGTCCGTCATGACGGGCCGGCGGGTCGGCCGCGGCCCGCCGATGTCGGGCTGCTGACCTCGCGTGGTTCGCCCGCGCCGACCCGGCGCGTCGGCCCGACCGCGACCCGGCGCTGCTGTCCGCCCACGGCCTCCCGCGCCGGCCCGGAGCCGCCGCCCCGAGCCGCCACGCTGTCCGGCTCGTGGCGCTGCCCGGCGTCCGTCTGGTGGCGTTGCCCGCTGTCGGGCTCTTGGCCTTGCTCGGCTGGGTGGACGGCGGAGACCGCGAGCCGGGCCACCCTGCGGCCGTCCAACGCGAGCACCCGCAGCAGGCAGCCGCCCGTCGTGCCAACCGCGTCGGGCACGTCGCCCTCGTCGGGTTCACCGGGCACCGGGACCTCGTCGCCGTCCACCGGAAGCCGGCCCAACGCGGCCATCACGAACCCACCAACCGTCTCGTACGGGCCGGCGGGCAGTGCCACCCCGGTCCGTTCGGCGAAGTCGGCGAGGTTGAGACGGCCGTCCACCACGGCGGGCAGGCCGGCGCGCACCGGGTCCGGCGTGGCGTCGTACTCGTCGTGGATCTCGCCGATCAGCTCCTCGATGAGGTCCTCCAGGGTGACGATCCCGGCGGTGCCGCCGTACTCGTCAACCACCACGGCCAGGTGCTGGCCCTCTCGACGCATCTCGGTCAGTGCGGGCAGCACCCGCTTGCTGCCGGGGAGGCGCTTCACCTCCCGGGCCAGCTGACCTACGGTGACGCACGGGTCGGTGTCCGGGCGCAGCAGCACGTCACGGAGGTGCACGAAGCCGACCACGTCGTCGTGGGTGCCGTCGGTGACCGGGTAACGGGTGTGCGTCTCGGCGCGGACCAACCGGGCGGCCTCGGCGATGGTCAGCCGCGCCGGGAGGAAGACCACTTCGGTGCGCGGCATCATCACCTCGCGGATCAGGCTGGCACCGGCGACCAGGACCTCGTCGATGATGTGCCGCTCGTCCGGGTCGAGCACCGTGTTCGCAGCGACCAGGTCCCGCAGTTCGGCTTCGGAGATGCGCTCCCGGCCGGCTGCCGGGCCCGCCCCGAGCAGATCGGTGACGAGTCGGGTGGCACCATCGGCGGCGCGGACCAGCACCCGGGCGACGGCCCGGGCGAGCGGCCCGGGGTCGCGGCGGGGCGGCACCCGCACGCGTCGCCGGAGCCCGGTACGGGCCGCTTCCCGCATGACAGAGATGGTAGACACCGTTGGCCCGTCGCACCGGGGGATCACGCGGCGCGGACCACAGATGTTCGGCTCTGTTTAATCGTGAGAGATTATGATGGGATGGGGATGACGACGGCGTCGGCGACGGTGCCGGCAGTCGTCTTAGGGTGATCACGAAGGGCCACGTCCCGGGCGGGCCAGGCAGGAGGCAACGACGTGAAACTGCTCGTCACCGGGGGCGCCGGCTTCATCGGCAGCGTGGTGACCCGGATGCTGCTCGACGCGGGCCACCAGGTCGTCGTCCTGGACGACCTGCGCACCGGTTACCGCGAGGCGCTCGCGCCGGACGCTACCCACGTGCAGGCGTCCATCCACGACGCCGCCCGCATCGTCACCCCGGACGCCGGCTTCGACGGGGTGCTGCACTTCGCCGCCCTGATCGCCGCCGGGGAGTCGATGGTCAAGCCGGAGCTGTACTGGCAGAACAACACCGTCGGCACGCTCGCCCTGATCGACGCGGTCCGGGCCGCCGGGGTGCCCCGCATGGTCTTCTCCTCCACCGCCGCCGTCTACGGCAACCCCACCGAGCTGCCCATCGGCGAGACCGCGGTCAAGGCGCCCACCAACACGTACGGCGCCACCAAGCTCGCCGCCGACATGGCGCTCACCTCGGAGGCCGTCGCACACGGGCTGGCCGCCGTCTCGCTGCGCTACTTCAACGTGGCCGGCGCCCACCTCGACGGTGACGTCTCGCTCGGCGAGCGGCACGACCCGGAGACACACCTCATTCCGATCGCGTTGGAGGTCGCCGCCGGCCGGCGGGAGAAGCTCCAGCTCTTCGGCGACGACTACCCCACCGTCGACGGCACCTGCGTCCGCGACTACATCCACGTCGCCGACCTCGCCCGGGCACACCTGCTGGCGTTGGGCGCCGCCACCGCGAGCCAGCACCGCATCTACAACCTCGGCAACGGCAACGGCTTCAGCAACCGCCAGGTGGTCGACGTGGTCCGCGAGGTCACCGGGCAACCCGTGCCGGTCGAGGTCGCGCCGCGCCGCGAGGGCGACCCCGCCGAGCTGGTCGCCTCCTCCGCGCTGGCCCGCGACGAGCTGGGCTGGGTGCCCGAGAAGCCGACCCTGCACGACATGGTCGGCGACGCCTGGGCGTTCTACCGCGCGCACGTCCTGGAGCAGTCATGACCAACCCCACCGGCGACGTCGCCGAGCGGGCCGCCGAGGGTTTCACCAAGCAGTACGGCGGCAAGGCCACCGGCCACTGGGCGGCTCCCGGCCGGGTCAACCTGATCGGCGAGCACACCGACTACAACGAAGGGTTCGTGCTGCCCTTCGCGCTGCCGCTGCGGACGGTGGTCGCCGCCGACCGACAGGACGGCGACCAGTGGACGGTCTGGTCCGAGCTGTCCGGCGAGACGATCACCTTCGGCGCGGACGACATCGCCGAGCCGGGTCGGGTGACCGGCTGGGGCGCGTACGTCGCCGGGGTGGTCTGGGCGCTCCGCGAGGCCGGCCACCCGGTGCCGGGTGCCCGGCTCGCGATCGCCTCGGACGTGCCGCTGGGCTCCGGTCTCTCCTCCTCGGCGGCACTGGAGTCGGCCGTGCTGGCCGCGCTGCTCGACCTCGGCGGGCTGGAGCTCTCCCCCGAGCTGCAACCCCGGCTGGCGCAGCGGGCGGAGAACGTCTACGTGGGCGCGCCGACCGGCATCATGGACCAGTCTGCGGTGATCCGCTGCCGCGCCGGGCACGCCCTCTTCCTGGACTGCCGCGACGAGTCGGTCGAGCAGATCCCCTTCGACCTGGACGCGGCCGGGCTGGCGGTGCTGGTCATCGACAGTCGAGCGCCGCACCGGCACGCCGACGGTGAGTACGCTGCCCGCCGCCGCTCCTGCGAGGCGGGGGCCAGCGCACTCGGGGTCACCGCGCTGCGGGACGTGGGTGTCGACCAGCTCGACACCGCGCTGGCCCAACTCGACGACGAGGAGACCCGACGGCGGGTCCGACACGTGGTCACCGAGGACCAGCGCGTACTGGACACGGTGGCGCTGCTCCGCGCCGCCCGGGTCCGCGACATCGGCCCGCTGCTCACGGCATCGCACGTCTCGATGCGCGACGACTTCGAGATCACCGTGCCGGAGATCGACACCGCGGTCGAGGCGGCGTTGGCGGCCGGCGCGTTGGGTGCCCGGATGACCGGCGGCGGCTTCGGCGGCTGCGTTCTCGCCCTGGTCGAGGCCGACCGAGCCGACGAGGTCGCCGCAGCCGTCACGGCCGCGTACGCCGAGCGCGGTTTCACCGCCCCCGGCACCCTGACGGTCGTCCCCGCCCCCGGCGCAACCCGCCTCCCCTAACCCCCCACCCCACCCCACCCCACCCACCCCGCCGGGGTTGATCAAGAGGTTTGCGTCAGAATCCGGGCTCGGACTGACGCAAACCTCTTGATCACCGGACGGGCTGGACAGGGGGTGGGGTGGGTCGGGCCGGGGTTCGGTTAGCTGGCTTCGACGATCATGGCGGCGCCCACCGTGCGGTTGGTGGTCTCGTCGATGATGACGAAGCCCCCGGTGGTGCGGTTACGCCGGTATTCGTCGGCCAGCAGCGGCACCGTCGTCCGCAGCCGCACCCGGCCGATCTCGTTGAGCCGCAGCTCCTCGGCCGACTCGTCACGGTGCAGCGAGTTGATGTCCAACCGGTAGTGCAGCCCGCGCACGATGGCCCGCGCCGACCGGGTGGTGTGCTTGATCGCGTACCGGGCGCCGACCCGCAGCGGTGTCGTCTCGTCCATCCAGCAGACCATCGCCTCGATGTCCTGGGCCACCGCCGGCGCGTTGTTCGGGCGGCAGATCAGGTCACCCCGCGAGATGTCGATCTCGTCGGCCAGTCGTACCGTCACCGACATCGGCGGGAAGGCCTCCGCGACCGGCCCGTCGGCGGTCTCCACCGCGGCGATCCGGCTGGTGAAGCCGGACGGCAGCACCATCACCTCGTCACCCGGCTTGAGCACGCCGGAGGCGACCTGACCGGCGTAACCGCGGTAGTCGGTGACAGTTGTCGACTGCGGGCGGATCACGTACTGCACGGGGAACCGGACGTCGACCAGGTTGCGGTCGCTCGCGATGTGCACCCGCTCCAGGTGGTGCAGCAGCGACGGGCCTTCGTACCAGGGCATGTTCTCCGAGCGGGCGACGATGTTGTCGCCGCGCAACGCGGAGATCGGCACCACCGTCAGATCCGGCACGTCGAGCTTCGCGGCGAACGCGGTGAACTCGTCGGCGATCCGCTCGTAGACCTCCTGCGACCAGTCCACCAGGTCCATCTTGTTGACACAGAGGACCAGGTGCGGCACCCGCAGCAGCGAGCACAGGAACGCGTGCCGGCGGGACTGCTCGACCAGGCCCTTGCGCGCGTCCACCAGGATCAACGCCAGGTCTGCGGTGGACGCCCCGGTGACCATGTTGCGGGTGTACTGGATGTGCCCCGGGGTGTCGGCGATGATGAACTTGCGGCGCGGGGTGGCGAAGTACCGGTATGCCACGTCGATCGTGATGCCCTGCTCCCGCTCGGCGCGCAGACCGTCGGTGAGCAGGGCCAGGTTGGTGTATTCGTCGCCACGGGCCGCGCTGACCGCCTCGACCGCCGCCAACTGGTCGGTGAAGAGCGACTTCGTGTCGTAGAGGAGCCGGCCGATCAGGGTCGACTTCCCGTCGTCCACGCTGCCTGCGGTGGCGAACCGCAGCAGGTCCATAGCCCGGGCCTCCGGCCCGGCCCCGGTAACTGCCCGGGCCTCCGCATTCGCGGACGCCACGATCTCGGTGCTCATCAGAAGTAGCCCTCCCGCTTGCGGTCCTCCATGGCGGCCTCGCTGACCCGGTCGTCACCACGGGTCGCGCCGCGCTCGGTGATCCGAGTGGCCGCCACCTCCTCGATGACCTTCTCCACGGTGTCCGCGTCGGATCGGACCGCGGCGGTGCAGGAGGCGTCGCCCACGGTGCGATAGCGCACCTGCGCCTTGAACCGCTCCTCGCCCGCCCGGGGCCGGAAGAACTCGTTGACCGCGTAGAACATGCCGTCCCGCTCGATCACCTCACGCTCGTGCGCGTAGTAGATCGAGGGCAGTGGGATGCGTTCCCGGGCGATGTAGTGCCAGACGTCCAGCTCGGTCCAGTTGGACAGCGGGAAGATCCGGATCGACTCGCCGGGGTGGTGGCGGCCGTTGTACAGCGACCACAACTCCGGTCGCTGGTTCTTCGGGTCCCACTGGCCGAACTCGTCGCGGAAGCTGAAGACCCGCTCCTTCGCCCGGGCCTTCTCCTCGTCGCGGCGGGCGCCACCGAACAGGGCGTCGAAGCGGTGCTTCTCCACCGCGTCGAGCAGCACCGGTGTCTGGATCCGGTTGCGCATGCCGTCGCCGGACTCGCGGACCATGCCGCTCGCCAGGGCCTCCGGCACGCTCGCAATTACGAGCTGCAACCCCAGCTCGGCGACCCGCTGGTCGCGGTATTCGAGGACCTCGGGGAAGTTGTGCCCGGTGTCGACGTGCATGACGGGGAAGGGGATGTTGGCCGGGGCGAACGCCTTCTGCGCCAAGCGCAGCATGACGATCGAGTCCTTGCCGCCGGAGAAGAGCAGCACCGGGCGTTCCATCTCGGCCACGACCTCGCGCATCACGAAGATGCTCTCCGCCTCCAGGGCGTCCAGGTGGGAGACCCGGTACGCCGCGGGGGTGGTCATGACTCCGGCTCGATTCGCTCGCTCATCCGATTTCCAGACCTTTCCGGTCGGACATGTCAAGAAAGTGCGCTCAGGCTACCCGGAATGTCTCTGCAGCGCTGCAAGCAACCGGGTGGCGAGATCCTTACGGCAGACCAGGAGGTCCGGCAGGCGCGGATCCGCCTCGTTGTATCTCAGCGCAGATCCGTCGATCCGGGAAGCGTGCAGTCCGGTGGCCGTCGCCACAGCCACCGGGGCAGCCGAGTCCCACTCGTACTGCCCACCGGCGTGGATGTACGCGTCCACCTCGCCGGTGACGACGGCGGCGATCTTCGCTCCGGCCGAGCCCATCGGCACCAGGTGCGCCCCGACATCCTCGGCCAGGTCGGTGAGGAAGACCGGCGGCCGGCTCCGGCTCGCCGCGAGGCGGATCTTCCGCTCGCCGGCCGTCGCCGCCTCCACCGTCATCGGCGGGTACGCCGGCGGGTAGTCAGTGCCCAGCACCCGGTGCTGCGCCGGCAGCCCCACGGCACCGGCGACCAGCCCGTGCGGGCTCGGCGCGCGACGCGCCCAGAGCGCCACGTGCACCGCCCAGTCCGAGCGGCCCTCCTCGGAGAACTCCCGGGTGCCGTCCAACGGGTCGATGATCCACACCCGGTCCGCGGTCAACCGCGACACCGCTCCGGTGTTCACCTCCGCCGCCCAGGCCAACCGCGAACCTTCGTCCTCCTCGGAGAGCACCGCGTCACCCGGCCGCCACTTCGCCAGCTCCGTGCGGATCAGGTCGTGCGACACCTTGTCCCCGGCCGACTTCAGCGCGCCGGCGTCGGCGAAACCCATCTCCGTCCGCAGGTCGAGCAATGCCTGCCCGGCCCGGGACGCCAACCATCGGGCGAACGCTCCATCGATCATCGGAGGACTCGTCATCTGTCCGCTCCCGTCGCCTCGCCGCGACCCGTGCCCGCACGGACCGATTCGCCGCGACCCGCGTCGCCGGTCGCGGCACGCCGAAAGGCGCAGACTACCGGCCCGCCGTTTCCGATCCGGTACGCCCCGCCCGGCCAGAGACTGTCGGGAAGTCTCTAACTGCCGTGGTAGAGGTTCTGCGTCGGCTCCACGCCCTTGACGATCACCGACTCCACCACGTCGGCGGCCCGGTCCACCAGGAAATCCACTTCCTTGCGCTCTGCCGCGCCGAAATCCGACAGTACGTAATCCGCCGGATCCTGCCGCCCCGGCGGTCGGCCGACGCCGAACCGCACACGGACGTAATCCTTCGTGCCCAACGACTTCGACATCGAACGCAGGCCGTTGTGCCCGCCCTCACCGCCGCCGAACTTGATCCGCACCTGACCGAACTCGATGTCCAGCTCGTCGTGCACCGCGATCACCTGCGTCGTCGGCACCTTGTAGAACTGGGCCAGAGCCGCCACCGGCCCACCCGACAGGTTCATGTACGTAAGTGGCTTGACCAGCACCAGCTTCGGTCCACCGAACCCCAGCCGCGCCTCGGCCACCTCGGCCACCGCCCGCTTGTGCCGCCCGAACCGCGCGCCGACCCGCCCGGCCAGCAGGTCAGCCACCATGAACCCGACGTTGTGCCGGTTCCCGGCGTACTCCCGACCGGGGTTGCCCAGGCCGACCACCAACCACGGCCACGCCTCGTCCGTCACGACCCTGTCCCTCCCGACGTCCATCCCACCGACTCCCGATACGCCGACAGGCGCCCCCGAAGATCCGGGGACGCCTGTCGCACAGTACGAACCGATCAGGCCTCGGTACGCGCCTCGGTGGTCTCGGCAGCGGTGTCCGCGCCCTCGGAGCCCTCGGTGGTCTCGCCGACCTCGGCCTCGGCCTCGTCGGTGGCAACCTCGACCTCGGGCAGCGTCGCCTCGAGCTGCTCGGCGGTGGGGGCGGCGGTGATCGACGCGACGGTCAGGTCCGAGTCGACGGCCAGCTCGACGCCGGCCGGCAGCTTGACGTCACCGGCGGTCACCAGAGTGCCCGCCTCCAAGCCGTCGATCGAGGCCTCGAGGTGGTCCGGAACCTTGGTGGCGTCGGCGGTCACCGAGAGAGTGTCGTGGTCGTGCACGATCAGGGTGTCCCGTGCGGCCTCGCCGGTCAGCTGAACCGGAACGTCGACGGTGACCTGCTCGCCCCGACGAACCAGGATCAGGTCGACGTGCTCGAAGGTGTCGCGGATCGGGTCCCGCTGGATCGCCTTCGGCAGCGCGAGCACCTGGGTGCCGTCGGTGATGTCGATCGCGAAGAGCTGGTTGGCACCGCCCTTGCGGATCGCGGCGGCGAACTCCCGGGACGGCAGCGAGATGTGCTGTGGCTTCTCGCCGTGGCCGTACAGCACGGCGGGCACCTTGCCGGCCCGGCGGGTACGGCGGGCACCACCCTTGCCGAACTCAGTGCGGGGCTCGGCGCTGATCTTTACCTCGGACACGGGGAAACTCCTGATGCTTTTCGCTGCGGCGGCTTGTCGTCTTGCGGTGCTGGGGCGAGGGGCTCGCTGGGGCTCATGCGTCATGAACGACTGCCCGGAGCACCGCGTCGATGACGGTGCCTCCGTGCGGCGCTTTTCAGCGGCCCGCCGGGCACCCTCGCCGTGGCAACCGCACCAGTCTACCCGAGCTGTTTCCAGGGTTTCCGGCAGTCCCCGTTCACGGCTCCAGACCGGCGCGCTGGTGGTGCTCCCACCAGCGCGCCGGCCCCGTTTCCACCAGTTTGACAGCCCCGCTCCCACCGGCGCGGCGAGTGGCGGAAACGGGGCTCACCGACGCGCGATGCTCAGCTCAGGCCGCCGAAGAGGGTCGTCACCGAGCCGTCGTCGAAGACCTCCCGGATCGCCCGCGCCAGCAGGGGCGCGATCGACAGCACGGTCAGCTTGTCCAACTGCTTCTCCGGCGGAAGCGGCAGGGTGTTGGTCACCACGATCTCGCTGATCGAGCTGTTCTTCAGCCGCTCCGTGGCCGGGTCGGACAGCAGCGCGTGGGTGGACGCGACCACGATCTCCGCCGCCCCCGACTCCTTCAGGATGTCGGCGGCCTTGGCGATCGTGCCACCGGTGTCGATCATGTCGTCGACGATCAGGCAGACCCGGCCCTCGACCTCGCCGACCACCCGGTTCGCAACGACCTGGTTCGGCTTCATCGGGTCACGGGTCTTGTGGATGAACGCCAGCGGGCAGCCGCCCAACCGGTCGGTCCAGCGCTCGGCCACCCGCACCCGGCCCGAGTCCGGGGCCACCACGGTCATTGGCCGGCCGGCGTACTTGTGCTCCACGTACTCGGCAAGGATGTCCATGGCGAAGAGGTGGTCCACCGGGCCGTCGAAGAAGCCCTGGATCTGCGCGGTGTGCAGGTCGACGGTGAGGATTCGGTTCGCGCCCGCGGTCTTCAGCAGGTCCGCCACCAGCCGGGCCGAGATCGGCTCCCGACCCCGGTGCTTCTTGTCCTGCCGCGCGTACGGGTAGAACGGCAGCACCACGGTGATCCGCTTGGCCGACCCCCGCTTCAGCGCGTCCACCATGATCAGGGTTTCCATGACCCAGGTGTTCACCCCGTGCGTGACGGACTGCACCACGAAGGCGTCCGAACCACGCACCGAGTCCTTGAACCGTACGAAGATCTCGCCGTTGGCGAACTCGTACGCGTCGGCCGGGGTCGGCGCGACGCCGAGCACCTCGCCGATCTCCTTGGCCAACTCCGGAAAGCCACGTCCGGAAAAGAGCATCAGGCTTTTGCGGTTTTCGGCGACGATGCTGCCCATGGGCCCGTCTGCTCCCGTTTTGTCGGCGGTACCCGACCCGGTGGTGGTGGGTCGGGGACTATTCGGTTGCAGTATCTCCCGTGCCGGATGCGCCGCCCACCGTCTCGGTCACCCCGTGGATTGCCTCACTGTCGCTTGCGGTGCCGGGTGTCACGACGCACCCTTCGCGTCACCGTTCGGCTGCGCACCCTTCGCGTCCTGGGCCCGCTGCGCCGCCTCCGCCGCAGCCGTGCCGGCGCGACGCTTCACGACCCAGCCCTCGATGTTGCGCTGACGTGCGCGCGCCACACCCATCGCGCCCGCCGGGACGTCGTCGACGATCACCGAGCCAGCGGCGGTGTACGCCCCGTCACCGACCTCGACCGGCGCCACGAACATGTTGTCCGCACCGGTGCGCGCGTGGCTGCCGATCACGGTCCGGTACTTGTTGACGCCGTCGTAGTTCACGAAGACCGACGCGGCGCCGATGTTGGTCTGCTCGCCGATCGTCGCGTCGCCCACGTAGGTCAGGTGCGGCACCTTCGAGCCGGCGCCGATCTGCGAGTTCTTCACCTCGACGAACGTGCCGACCTTCGCCTTCTCGGCCAGCCGGGCCGCCGGCCGCAGGTACGCGTACGGCCCGACGCTCGCGCCCGCGCCGATCTCGGCGCCGACGGCGTGGCTGCGGACCACCGACGCGTCGGGGCCCACGATCGTGTCGACCAGCGTGACGTCCGGCCCGATCATTGCGCCCTCGCCGACCACGGTGCCGCCGCGCAGTTGGGTGTTCTGGTCGACCACCGCGTCGCGGTCCAGAGCCACCGTCACGTCGATCCAGGTGGTCGCGGGGTCGAGCAGGCTCACCCCGGTACGCATCCACGCCTCGTTGACCCGGTCGCGCAGCAGCCGGCGCAGCGTCGCCAACTCCACCCGGTCGTTGCAGCCCAACGTCTCGACGTGGTCGTCGGCCATGTGCACCGCGACCGGCTCACCGGCCGAGCGGAGCAGGCCGAAGACGTCGGTCAGGTATTCCTCGCCCTGGTCGTTGTCGGTGGAGAGCTTGCTCAGCGCCTCGCGCAGCCGTGCCGCGTCGAACGCGTAGATCCCGGCGTTGATCTCCCGGATCGCACGCTGCGTCGCGTCGGCGTCGCGCTCCTCGACGATCTGCTCCAGGCGGCCGTCGGCGTCCCGGACGATCCGACCGAGCCCGGTCGGGTCGGGCACCTCGGCGGCCAGCACTGTGGCTGCCGCGGCGGCCTGCTCGTGCGCGGTCACCAGCGCGCCCACCGTCTCGGGTCGCAGCAGTGGCACGTCCCCGTTGATCACCACGACGGTGCCGGCGCCGTCCGGGACGGCGTCCAGGGCGATCCGCACGGCGTGCCCGGTGCCGAGTTGCTCGGCCTGGAGCACCGGCGTGGCGTCCGGGGCGACCTCGCCCAGGTGGGCCCGGACCTGGTCGGCGCCGTGCCCCACCACGACGACTGTGCGGTCCGCGGCCAGCGGCGCGGCGGCGCTCAGCACGTGACCGAGCAGCGTCCGTCCGAGCAGCGGGTGCAGCACCTTGGGCAGTGTCGACTTCATCCGCTTGCCCTCACCGGCGGCGAGAACGACGACGGTACGAAGGTGGGGCTGGGGCACGACGTGGCTCCCGTCGGGACGGCGGACACTCTCGCGGTCATGCTAACCGCGAGGCCCGGCCTGTCTTCCTCTTACCCCCACCGACCCTTAAACAGGACGTAGATGGGCAGCTCGGCCGCCAGGGTTCGAACCTGAAATACGGGTACCAAAGACCCGGGTGTTGCCAATTACACCACGGCCGATCAGCGACGCGAGCACGTCGCATCAGGGGGATGAACATCCCGCCGCTACACCTTAGCGTCCCTGCCGTCCGACGCCATCGCTCATCCCGCCGCAGAGCGGGAGCGACGCGGGAGCGCGGGGCGAGAGCCTGCCACGCGGGCCCGCTGATCAACCCGGTTCCCCCGATGTGTCGGGGATTCGCGGGTGCCAGGGCAGCGCACGCGAGTCGCGTCAGTGGACGACGCCGCCCCCAGTTGCGCCGACGGCACCTGACCTGCGGCTTTCGACGGGCACGTGAGGAGCTTTCGAACTTCCTCGTGCGATCTACGGTGCCGTAAGTTACGGTGACGTAGGCGTAGCTTCGTGATCGTAACCATCCCCCTGCGAGGTCCCATGTCCACTGCTCTGCTCGATCCCAACACCGCCGGACCCGGCCCCAAACCACTCACCGACGGCAGCCAGTCCTCCGGCATCCTGGCCGCCCTCTGGGCTTTCGTGGTCATCCCCTTCGTCGCCCTGCTGGTCGCCGTGCCGGTGGCCTGGGGCGGCTGGCTGGGCTGGACCGACGTGGTCATCGGCCTGGTCTGGTATGTCGTCTCCGGGCTCGGCATCACCGTCGGCTTCCACCGCTACTTCACCCACGGCTCGTTCAAGGCCAAGCGGTGGCTGCGGGTGTCGCTGGCGGTCGCCGGTTCCCTGGCGGTGCAGGGCGAGATCATCCAGTGGGTCGCCGACCACCGCCGACACCACGCGTTCTCCGACATGGAGGGCGACCCGCACTCGCCGTGGCGCTTCGGCACCAGCTTCTGGGCGCTGACCCGAGGCCTGTTCCACGCACACGTGGGCTGGTTGTTCCGCCGGGAGCTGTCCAACCGTGCGCGCTTCGCTCCGGACCTCATCGCCGACCGCGACATCAGCCGGGTCGACAAGCTCTTCCCTGCGCTGGTGGCCGTCTCGCTGCTCGGCCCCGCGCTGATCGGCGGCCTGGTGACCTGGTCGTGGCAGGGCGCGCTGACCGCGTTCTTCTGGGCCGGGCTGGTCCGCATCGGTCTGCTGCACCACGTCACGTGGGCGATCAACTCGGTCTGCCACGTCTACGGCGAGCGCCCGTTCGCGATGCGCCAGGGCGACCGCGCATCCAACTTCTGGCCGCTGGCGATCCTGTCTTTCGGCGAGAGCTGGCACAACCTGCACCACGCCGACCCGACCAGCGCCCGGCACGGTGTCCTGCGGGGTCAGGTGGACATCTCCGCCCGGGTGATCTGGCTGTTCGAGAAGGTCGGCGCCGCGACGCAGGTGCGCTGGCCAAAGCCGGAGCGCCTCGCCGCGAAGCTGGTGAAGCCGGTCGCACCCCACTAAAACCGGGCGGTGCTCCGAGATGCCGCCTGGCAGGATGGCCGGGTGACCGAGCCACGCGGGGGGACCGGACGGCTCGGCAGACGGGGAGCCGGGCCCGATCCGGGTACGGTCGGACGGCGCGGCAGGGCGGTCGCACCGCCCGACAGTGAGGCGACGACGTGAACGGGCACAGCGGAGGCACCATTCCACGGCAGGGCGTCACCGAGCGCCAGCGAGGCGGCGACATGCCCGAGGTCAGTGACGGCGATGCTGCCGGTGCCGGCGGCCGACGGGTGACGCCGCCGGCCCCGGCCGCGGCACCCAAGGCCAAACCCGCCTCCCGGGTCCGCATGTCGGCGGCCCAACGGCGGGAGCAGTTGATCGCGACCGGCCGGCAGCTCTTCGCCGAGCGCGGGTTCGACGCCACTTCGATCGAGGAGGTGGCGGCCCGCGCCAAGGTCTCCAAGCCGGTCGTGTACGAGCACTTCGGCGGCAAGGAAGGCCTGTACGCGGTGGTGGTGGACCGCGAGGTCCGCGCCCTGCTGGACCGGATCACCACGGCGTTGACCGCCGGGCACCCCCGAGAGCTCCTGGAGCAGGCGGCGTTGGCCCTGCTGGGCTACATCGAGGAGGACGCCAGCGGCTTCCGGGTGCTGGTCCGCGAGTCGCCGCTGATGGCCGGCACTGCCAACTTCAGCAGCGTGATGAACGACGTGGCCCACCAGGTCGAGCACATCCTGGGCGCCGAGTTCAAGAGCCGGGGGTACGACCCGAAGCTCGCCGAGCTGTACTCGCAGGCGCTGGTCGGCATGGTGGCACTGACCGGGCGCTGGTGGCTGGAGGTCCGCAAGCCGCGCAAGGAGACGGTGGCGGCGCACCTGGTCAACCTGGCCTGGAACGGGTTGTCGCACCTGGAGGCGAAGCCGACGCTGATCACCAGCCGGCGCCCCTCAGCCCGATGAACGGCCGGCGCCGCTGAGCCGATGAACGGCCGGCGCCGCTGAGCCCGATCAGCGGCGGTGCGCGTCGGCCACCGGGTGTTTGCGGCGCTCCAGCTCCGCCTCCGCGTGCTCCGGTGGGCCGATCTTGTCGTACAGGCCGGTGCCGAGCAGGATCAGGCCGAACAGCATCGACACCACCACTGTCGACATCGAGAAGTTGAGGAAGTTCGCCTCGGTCTGGAGCACGGACATCATCAGGATGCTGGTCACCAGGAACACGACACCGGCGATGAGGTTCATGTAGTGGCCGAGGTTGCTGCGCCGCGACGCCCCGATGATCAGAACGACACCGAAGATCACCGAGGCGAGCGAGAAGGCCAGGTTGGTCCGGAGTCCGAGGGCCCAGGTGCTGTTCCGGGCGAAGAGCGGGTCACCGATCGTCTCGGCGACGCCCCAGACGCCGAAGACCAGGATGTAGACGCCGATCAGACCGGACAGGACCCGGTAGAGCGGCCGTGCCGGATGGTTCACCGGAAAGTGCGGCATACCGAGACCCCCTGAATCAACCGTTCAGGAGGATTGTCGCCCAGGCGGAGCCGACTGTCCGGAAAACCGCAATGGCGGAGGTCCGCCGACAGGCAGGACCAGGTCAGGTTTTCGCCGGAGCCCGAGCTGCGCAGGGATCAAGCCTGACCGCCCGGAGCAGCTCGGGCTCCGGCGAAAACCACCACCGCAACCAACCAAGCAGCTCAGAGAACGAGACGAGCCTTCTGGAACGCCTCCGCCTCATCCTCGGACCCGACCTTGCCGTACATGCCGACCATCAGCAGCACCAGGGACGCCGACAGCACCACGACCACGGTGGTGATGCTGAAGTTGAAGATGTTGGCGTCGGTCCGGATGAACGCGAGGCCGGCCAGGCCGATCACCATCAGGGCGTACGCCAGCCACTGGTTGATCGCCACGTCGATGTTGCGGCCGAGCGCCGTGCCGACCAGCACGATGATCCCGAGCAGCACGCTGAGCAGCGAGAAGCCGAGGTTGGTGCCCTGACCGAGGACCCGGGTGTCGTCCTGGGCGAGGATCTCGTCGCCCATGCTCGCGATGATGCCGAGCACACCGAAGACCACCAGGTACAGACCGGTCAGCCCGCCGATCGCCCGGTAGATCGGCCGCGCGGGGTGGTTGACGGGGGTGTGTGCCATGTCTGTGTCTCCAACGCCGTGGGGTAGGTGTCACCGACGATTGTCTCGCATGTGGCGGTGTGACGCCGCACACGGTCCTCGCCCGGCGTGCCCGGCCCGGTCAGCTCTCCGGCAGGTCCTCGGCGAGGGTCATCCAGCTCTCCTCGATCCGCTCCCGCTCGGCGCGCAGATCCTTGAGCTGGGTGTCCAACTCGGCCACCCGGGCATAGTCGGTGGCGTCCGCCGCGAGCTGACCGAGCAGCGTCGTCTCGCGCTGGTCGAGTTTGCCGAGCTGCCGTTCCAGCCGGCTCAGCTCCTTGCGGGCCTGGCGGACCTCGGCAGCGGACATGCCACCCGCGCTCGGGCCGGTGGGCGCGGCGGTCGGGTTCACGCCGACCCGGGGGGCGGAGCCGGCCCGCTCGGCCGTCCGGGCAAGGTACTCGTCCACCCCGCCCGGCAGGTGCACCAGGCGACCGTCGCCGAACATCCCGTACGCCGTGTCGGTGACCCGCTCGATCAGGTAGCGGTCGTGGCTCGCCACGATGATCGTGCCGGGCCACGAGTCGAGCAGGTCCTCCAGCGAGGCGAGGGTGTCGGTGTCGAGGTCGTTGGTGGGCTCGTCGAAGAGCAGCACGTTGGGCTCGCCGGCGAGCAGCCGCAGCATCTGCAACCGGCGGCGTTCCCCACCGGAGAGGTCACTGACCGGGGTCCAGAGTCGGCGGTCGTCGAAGCCGAACACCTCGGCGAGCTGCGCGGCGGAGACCTCCCGGTCACCGAGTTGGACCCGGCGGGCGACCTCCTCGACGGCTTCCAGCACCCGCAGGTGCCCGGGCAGCTCGGTGAGCTCCTGGGAGAGGAACGCGGGCCGCACGGTGGAGCCGGTGCCGAGGCGGCCACCGTCGGGACGGGTGATGCCGGCGAGCATCCGCAACAGGGTGGTCTTGCCGGCGCCGTTGGCACCGAGGATGGCGATCCGGTCACCGGGGCCGACCAGCCAGGTGACGTCGCGCAGGATCTCCTTGGGGCCGGCGTGCAGCTCGACGTTCTCCAGGTCGTACACCTGCTTGCCGAGCCGCGAGGTGGCCATGCGCTGCAGGGACATGGTGTCCCGCGCCGGCGGCACGTCGGCGATCAACGCGTTCGCGGCGTCGATGCGGAACTGGGGCTTGGACGTCCGGGCCGGCGGGCCACGGCGCAGCCAGGCGATCTCCTTGCGGAGCAGGTTCTGCCGGCGGGCCTCGGTGGCGGCGGCGACGCGCTCGCGCTCGGCGCGGGCGAGGGTCCAGGCGGCGAATCCACCCTCGTAGGCGCGAACGGTCTGGTCGGCGACCTCCCAGGTGGTGGTGCAGACCGCGTCCAGGAACCACCGGTCGTGGGTGACCACGACCAGGGCGCCCTTGCGGCCGACCAGGTGCCGGGCCAGCCAGTCGACACCGCCGACGTCGAGGTGGTTGGTGGGCTCGTCGAGGATCAGCAGGTCGGAGTCGCGGACGAGCAGCGCGGCGAGTGCCACCCGGCGGCGTTCGCCACCGGACATCGGGCCGACCGGCTGGTCGAGGCCGAGGTGCGGCATGCCGAGGCCGTCGAGGATGCCGCGGACGCCGGCGTCGCCGGCCCACTCGTGCTCGGCGCCCATGCCCTCGTTGAGCCAGGCGGTGCCGAGCACGACGTCCCGGACGGTGGCGTCGGGGGCGAGCGTGAGCTGCTGCGGCAGCCAGAGCGCGCGCAGGTCGCGGCGGTGGGTCACCCGGCCGTCGTCGGGATCCTCCTGCTTGGTGAGCAGCCGCAGCAGGGTGGACTTGCCGGCGCCGTTGAGGCCGACCACGCCGATCCGGTCGGCGTCGTCCAGACCGAGCGAGACGTCCGTGAGCAGCCGCCCGGCGGCGCCGTACCCCTTGGACACCCGGTCCAGATTGACGATGTTCGCCACGTTCCACCCTTCATGATCAAGGCGTCCCGGTGCCGGCGGGCACCTGGACGCCTGCCTCAAGGGTACGCGGACGCCCCGGACACCCGCGCCGCGCGCCCGCAGGCCGGGTGGGACGACCCGTCAGCCGACGCGGGCGCCGACGACCGGGCCGTGCGCGACTCGCGCCTCCCGGCACACACCAGCGGCGTTCAACTCGGCGGCGATCCGCTCCGCGTCGGCCGCGTCGGCGGTGAGGAACACACAGGTCGGGCCGGAACCGGAGACGATCCCGGTGAGCGCGCCGGCCGCCTCGCCGGCCTTGAGGGTGTCGGCCAGGGCCGGGCGCATGGCCAGCGCGGCGTCCTGAAGATCGTTGCCGAGCGTCCGGGCGAGCACCCGCGGGTCGCGCTGACGCAGCGCGCCCAGCAACGCGTCGGTGGAGCCCAGCGGGGTGCCGGCGGCGCCGGAGTCGCGCAGCCGGTCCAACTCGCGGTACGCGGCCGGAGTGGAGAGGCCCCCGTCGGCGATCGCCACCACCCAGTGCCAGGAGGTCGGGCGGGCCAGCACGGGGCTGATCGCCTCGCCCCGGCCGGTGCCCAGCGCGGTGCCACCGTAGATCAGGAATGGCACGTCGGAGCCGAGGTCGGCGGCGATCCCGGCCAGCTCGTCGCGGGACAGCCCGGTGCCCCAGAGGGCGTCGCAGGCCACCAGAGCGGCGGCGGCGTCGGCGCTGCCGCCGGCCAGCCCACCGGCGAGCGGGATCTGCTTGCGCAGGTGCAGCCGGGCGTGTGGCAGCACGCCCGCGTACCCGGCGAGGGCGTGCGCCGCGCGGATCACCAGGTTGGTGTCGCCCAGGGCCAGCTCGCCGGTGCCCTCACCCTCCATGGTCAGGGCGAGGGTGTCCCCCCGACGGGCCGTCAGCTCGTCGTAGATCGAGATGGCGTGGTAGATCGTGTTCAGCTCGTGGTAGCCGTCGCGGCGCAACGGGCCCACCCCGAGGTGCAGATTGACCTTCGCGGGCACCCGGACCTTCACCGGCCCGACGGACCCGCGTCGCTCGTCCTCGCCGTCCGGTCGCCAGGCCTCGGTCACGGGGTGAGGTCCCGTACGCGCAGGCGGATGTCGAAGGGGTTGGCCACAATCTGCTCCTCGGCGTCCTCGGCGGGCACGGGCGTCAGCCTACTTCGCGGCCGGCGTACCGACCGGAGCCGACGCGGCGATGGCGGCGAACTGCTCGACGGTCAGTGACTCCCCCCGGGCGCCGGGGTCGACGCCGGCCGCCGTGAGCGCGGCGGCGGCACGGTCCGCGCTACCGGCCCACCCGGCGAGCGCGGCGCGCAGCGTCTTGCGCCGCTGCGCGAACGCCGCGTCGACCACGGCGAAGACCCGTTCCCGGGGTACGTCGGTTCGGGGCGGTTCGTGGCAGGTGAAGGCGACCAGACCGGAGTCGACGTTGGGCACCGGCCAGAACACGTTCGGAGGCACCTTGCCGGCGCCCCGGGCGTGGGCGTACCAGGCGAGCTTGACCGACGGAATGCCGTACACCTTGGAGCCGGGACCGGCGACCAGCCGGTCGGCGACCTCCTTCTGCACCATGACCAGGCCGTGCCGCAGGGTGGGCAGCACGGCGAGCAGGTGCAGCACCACGGGCACTGCCACGTTGTAGGGCAGGTTCGCGACCAGCGCGGTCGGCGGTGGATCGGCCAGCTCGGCGGCGTGGATGCGCAGGGCGTCCGCGCGGTGCACGGTGAGCCGGTCGGCGTCCGCCCCGGCGTGCCGCGCGGCGGTCTCCGGCAGCGCCCCGGCGAGCACCGGGTCGATCTCCACGGCGTGCACGTGACCGGCGACCGGCAGCAGCCCCAGGGTCAGCGAACCGAGGCCGGGGCCCACCTCCAGGGCCACGTCGTCGGGGGTCAGCCCGGCGGCGGTGACGATCCGGCGCACGGTGTTCGGGTCGTGCACGAAGTTCTGGCCCAGCTTCTTGGTGGGCGCGACGCCCAGCCGGGCGGCGAGTTCCCGGATCTCCGCCGGGCCGAGGAGACCGGTCATGCCTGGCAGCGTAGCGGCGACGTCGGGGCCGACCGCCGGCCCGGGCTCACCACGGCCCGAAGGCACGGTCGCCGGTGGCGGAGATGGCCGCGCACAGCTCGTCCAGGTCACTGCCGGTGGTCGCGGCGAGCGCGCGGACGGTCAGCGGGATCAGGTACGAGGCGTTCGGCCGGCCGCGGTGCGGCGTCGGGGTGAGGTAGGGGGCGTCGGTCTCCACCAGGATCTGGTCGACCGGGGTGAGTGCTGCGGCCTCACGCAGCGCGGTGGCGCTGCCGAAGGTGACGGTGCCGGCGAAGCTGAGCAGGTAGCCCCGGCGGACGCACTCGCGGGCGAAGTCGGCGTCACCGGAGAAGCAGTGCAGCACCACCCGGTCGGGAGCGCCCTCGTCGTCGAGGATCCGCAGCACGTCCGCGTGCGCGTCCCGGTCGTGGATGACCAGCGCCTTGCCGTACCGCTTGGCGATGGCGATGTGCGCCCGGAAGCTGTGCTCCTGCGCGGCACGCCCGTCGTCGCCGGTCCGGAAGAAGTCCATCCCGGTCTCGCCGATCCCCCGGACCCGGTCGCGGGCGGCCAGCGACTCGATCTGCCGCAGCGCCTCGTCGAGGTCGGTGAGGCGGGGCGCCTCGTTGGGGTGCAGCGCGACGGTGGCCAGCACCGCGGGGTACCGGTCGGCGGCGTCCGCGCCCCACCGTGACGAGGCGACGTCCACGCCCACCTGGACCAGCCGGTCCACGCCGACCTTGGTGGCCAGCGCGATCGCCGTGCCCACCGGGTCGTCGGATGGCCCGCCGCCGGGCACGCCGGCCTCGCTGACGGTGATGTCCAGGTGGGTGTGGCTGTCCAGCACCGGCCGGGGCAGCGGCTCGGGGGCGGCCGGAAACTCTCCGGCCCGCCGGGCGGCACGCTCTCGGCGGGATTCAGTGGGCTCGCTCATCAGCGACAGCATCACACACCGGGCCTGGCCATCTGCCCGCCACCCGACGTTCACCTCGACTACGCCGCGCGACTCTACCGTCGCCAGGTGAGCGAGCGCAGCGAGCGAACCCTGAGGCACAGCAGCGAGGCGTCTCACGCCGCTGCCGAGCGCAGCGAGGCGGCGACGTGAGCGAGCGCAGCGAGCGAACCCTGAGGCACAGCAGCGAGGCGTCTCACGCCGCTGCCGAGCGCAGCGAGGCGGCGACGTGAGCGAGCGCAGCGAGCGAACCCTGAGGCACAGCAGCTTGGCCGTGGCGTGAGCGTCACACCTCACGCGAGCGGCGCGGCCGGCGAACGTAGCGGGCTGCGCGTGGCGTTCGGCGGCGGCGTGTACCCGGCCGAGGAGATCGCCCGGGGCGCCGCGTACGAGCTGTTCAGCGCCGAGGAGGTGGCCGGCTTCGAGCGGGCGCCCCGGCCGGGCGGCGCCCTGCCGTGGCGCCGGTTCGTGCACGTCACCGAGGCGAGCGCGGTGCACGGGGCGGTCGAGCCGGCCGAGGAGCCGGAGACGCCGCTGATGATGCCGGCGCACCGGGAACGCGGTTGGGCGCACGTACACCAGCTCAGCCAGCAGCCGTCCGCGGCGGGCGACCCCGTCCTGACCGCGGTGCGTGCGTCGGCGGTGGTGCGGAGGGGCACCCGGATGGTGAAGGTGCTCTCCGCCCGGCAGCTCGCCGGGTACGTGCGGGGCTGGCTGCCGCACGGCTTCTGCTTCCGCGAGCACGACGTGGCGCACCTGCGTACGCCGACCGCGACCACGGTGCTGCGCACCGACGGTGACGCCGGGCGGGAAGGCTCGGACGTCGCGTACGCGCTGCGTTGGCGGGCCGCGGACCCGGGCGACTACGACGTGCCGGTGGGCGAGACGCACCGCGGTCTGACCGCGCTGGCTGCCCGGGACCGGCTGGGCCCACCGGTGCTGGGCACCGGCTTCGTGCCGAGCAACGGTCAGCTCATCCCCGAGTTCATCACCCGGGACTTCGCCGACCTGCCGATGCCGGCGAACGCCACCCTGCTCGCCTACCCCGCCGAGGGGGTGGAGGTCGTGCTCTACACGTACCAGGCGGAGCAGCGCGGTTGGCTGCGGATGGTGGGTCCGCAGTGGCGGCACCTGCTCGCCGCGGTGCCGGGCCTCTCCCCCGACCAGGAGTACGTGCCGACCGGCGACGCTCTGCGCTCCACCCAGTTGGTGGGCCTCTACGGCGACACCGAGTACGAGGCGGTGGCCGACCTGCCCGGCGGGTTCCGGGTGTTGGCGATGACCCGGGCGGCCCGCTACCCGGTGGACGCGGTGGCCCGACGGCTCCGGTTCGCCCAGTGGCGGGGCGTGCCGTGCCTGGTGCTGCGCGAGGAGGCCGGCTGGCTGCGGCTGCGGCTGCGCTTCCCGGACCCGGACACCGTGGTCGCCACCGGCGCGCAGTGTCACGACCGCGGCATCTACGAGACCTGGGCACCGGGCGCCGAGGTGAGCGACGACCAGGTGATGGACACCCGGTACGTGATGTGACGTCCCCCGGCGGCCGGATGCCCTGCCGCCGAGGGCGTCGTGCGTTCAGTCGGCCAGTCGGGCCAGCTCCTCGTCGACGATCGACGGGTCGAGCTTGCGGAACACCGGCTTCGGCGCTGCCAGCGGCCGGCCCGCCTCGATCGACACCGACTCCCAGCGCGCGCCGACGGTGTAGTCCCCGGTGAGCACCGGGTACGACGGCCCGCCGTCCAGGTCGTCGACCTGCTCGATGACGGGCATCGGGGCGTGCACACCGGTGCCGCCGAGCAGCTCGTGCACCTGCTGAGCCGAGTGCGGCAGGAACGGGGTGAGCAGCGTGTTCGCGTCGCTGATCACCTGGAGGGCGACGTGCAGGATGGTGCCCATCCGGGGCTTGTCCGCCTCACCCTTGAGCTTCCACGGGGCCTGCTCGGAGAGGTATCTGTTGGCCTCGGCGACCACCCTCATGGCCTCACCGATGGCCTGCTTCTGCCGGTGCCGGCCGATCAGGTCGCCCACTGTGGCGAAGCCGGCCCGAGAGGTCGCGAGCAGCGCCTCGTCGGCCTCGGTGAGCCCGGCCGGGTCGACCGGCGGGATCTCGCCGAAGTTCTTCGCCGCCATCGAGACGCACCGGTTGACCAGGTTGCCCCAGCCGGCGACCAGCTCGTCGTTGTTGCGGCGCAGGAACTCGGCCCAGGTGAAGTCGGTGTCGTTGCTCTCCGGGCCGGCGGCGGCGATGAAGTATCGCAGCGCGTCGGCGTCGTAGCGCTCCAGGAAGTCACGAACGTAGATGACCACCTTGCGCGACGAGGAGAACTTGCGCCCCTCCATGGTCAGGTATTCGCTCGACACCACCTCGGTGGGCAGGTTGAGCCGACCCAGCTCGCCCGGCGCACCGTCGCGGGAGCCCTCGCCGGAGTATCCGGAGAGCAGCGCCGGCCAGATGACCGAGTGGAAGACGATGTTGTCCTTGCCCATGAAGTAGTAGGACTGGGAGTCCTTACCGGCACCGTCGGCGGACCAGTACTGCCGCCACGCCTCCGGGTCGCCGGAGCGGCGGGCCCACTCGATCGAGGCGGACAGGTAGCCGATCACCGCGTCGAACCAGACGTAGATCCGCTTGTCCGGCCGGTCCCGCCAGCCGTCCAGCGGGATCGGCACGCCCCACTCCAGGTCACGGGTGATCGCCCGGGGCTGGAGGTCGTCGAGCAGGTTGCGGGAGAACCGCAGCACGTTGGGCCGCCACCCCTCCCGGGTGTCCAGCCACTGCCGCAGCACCTCGGCCAGCGCGGGCAGGTCCAGGAAGAAGTGCTCGGTCTCGACGAACTTCGGGGTCTCCCCGTTGATCCGTGACTTCGGGTCGATCAGGTCGATCGGGTCGAGCTGGTTGCCGCAGTTGTCGCACTGGTCGCCCCGGGCGCTGTCGTACCCGCAAATCGGGCAGGTGCCCTCGATGTAACGGTCGGGCAGGGTGCGGCCTGTGGACGGGGAGATCGCGCCCATGGTGGTCTTCGGCACGATGTAGCCGTTGCGGTACATCCCCTCGAACAACTCCTGCACCACCGCGTAGTGGTTGCGGGTGGTGGTGCGGGTGAACAGGTCGTAGGAGAGACCCAGGCCGTGCAGGTCCTCGACGATCACCCTGTTGTACCGGTCGGCCAGCTCGCGCGGGGTCACCCCGTCGGCGTCGGCCTGCACCTGGATCGGGGTGCCGTGCTCGTCGGTGCCGGAGACCATGAGCACGTCGTGGCCGGCCATCCGCATGTACCGGGCGAAGACGTCGGAGGGAACGCCGAAACCGGAGACGTGGCCGATGTGGCGGGGGCCGTTGGCGTACGGCCAGGCCACTGCCGCGAGAACGTGACTCATGAGCAGCAAGCCTAGTGACCCGCCAGGGGCGACCGCGAACCAATGGGGGGTGCCGGGCCGGCGGACCGGCCGGACCACCTCCACCATTGGTCCGATTTGTCGCCGACACGCGGTCGAGCTGCCCGTTCCGCCTCCCGGACCGGTGTGCAATGAACGTCGTGACTGGCAGACGAGCGGCACGGGACCACGAGGACCCTCGCACCGGCCCGACGGTCGGCGACGACCCTGGCCCCGACCCCGCCTCGCCCCGGAGTGCCGGGGTAGCACCCCAGCCCCGGTTGGTGCCCGGAGCCGACGCGGGTTCCGCGTCGCGCCCAAGTCCCAGCCCGCGACCGAGCCCCGCCCCGCGGCCCGGGGCCGACCGGCCCGAGGAGCAGCAGGCCACGCCGTCGGGGCAGGCGGTCACATCGGGGCGGGAGGAGGCTGCGGAGCGCACCGCCACCCCGGCCCGGCCCACACCGGCCCGGCCCACGCCGGGCGCGCCGGTACCCACGCCGGCCCGGCCGACCCCGGCGGCACCCGCACCGAGCCCGGCCCGACCCGGCCCACCAGGCCCCCCGGTCGGCTCGGCACCCGCCGCCACGGAGGCCGTCGAGATGGAACCCACCACCGGCGCGCCGGTGGACGCGGTGCCGCGTCGAGTGCCCGTCCGCCAGCAGAGCCGCCTGCAACGGGAGGGCCGGTCCGACGGTGACACGCCGGACGACGTCGCTGCCTTCTGGGCGCCGATCGAGGAGGTGCACTGGGACGGCACCCCGGTGCGGGAGGACCCGGCGCCGTCGGGGGACCGCGGCTTCCGCCCGGTGGGCCGCCGGGCACCGAGCCGTACGGCCCCACCGCCCGATCCGCTGCCCGGGCTGGCCGCGCTGGTGACGCTGAGCCTGGTGGCAGCCTTCTTCGCCTGGGTCAGCGCCGGCCCGTTCTGGCTCGCCGTCGGGCACGCCCGGGTGGGCACTGTGATGCTCGACGGCTGCACCGGTGACGGGCTCACCCAACGGTGTCGGGGGACGTTCACGGCCGACGACGGGCGGTTCATCGCGCACGGCGTACGGGTCAGCGGCGTACCCGCCGGGGAGAAGGCGAGCGGTACACCGGTGCCGGCACGGATGACGGGGCCGGACGCCGGCACCGCGTACGCGGACACCGGCGTGGGCCGGCACCTGCTCTGGCTGCCCGGTCTGCTGGTGGTGCTGGCCTGCACGGCCGGCATCGTCCGGTGGACCGGGTCGGCCCGGCTGCCCGGCCGTCGGCACCGTCGCTGGGCCGTGACAGCGGCCATCGCCGGCCCCGTGCTGATCACCGTCGGCTTCCTGGCCTTCGCCTGGTGAGCGCGTCGCCCGGTGAACCCCGGCACGGCCGGGCGCCCGGGTCAGCTGTGCACGATGGTGTAGACGTCGCGCCGGCGCAGCGCGTACTCGGTGGCGACGTCGGTGATGGCGTCCCGGCGGGACCGGCCGGCGGCCTCCCGCTCGGCGACGGCCGCGCGCAGGGTGTCGTCGTCGGGGCGTTCCGGGGCGATCACCGGCGCACCGGCCACCACCAGAGTGATCTCGCCGCGCGGGTCTCCCTCGGCGGCCCACCGGGCCAGCTCGCCGAGGGGACGGCGGAGCACCTCCTCGTAGGTCTTGGTGAGCTCCCGGCAGAGTGCGGCTGGCCGGTCCGCGCCGAACGTGTCGGCGAGGTCGGTGAGAGCCGCACCGATCCGGTGCGGGGCCTCGAAGAAGACCAGCGTCCGTTCCTCGGCGGCGAGCGCGCGCAGGCGGGTTCGCCGGGCGCCGGGGGTGCGGGGCAGGAAGCCCTCGAAGCAGAACCGGTCACAGGGCAACCCGGAGACCGCCAGCGCGGTGGTGACCGCGCTGGGCCCGGGGGCGACGGTGACCGGCGCCCCGACGTCCAGTGCGGCCCGGACCAGCCGGTAGCCGGGGTCGGAGACGCTCGGCATCCCCCCGTCGGTGACCAGTGCCACCACGTACCCGCTCAGGATGACCTCGACCAGCTCGGGGGTGCGCCGCTCCTCGTTGCCCTCGAAGTAGGAGACGATCCGGCCGCCGACCGTGATGTCGAGGTCGCGGGCCAGCCGGGTCAGCCGGCGAGTGTCCTCGGCCGCGACCACGTCGGCGGTGCTCAGCACCTCCCGGAGCCGGGCCGAGGCGTCGGCGGGGTTGCCGAGCGGGGCACCGAGCAGGATCAGGCGCCCAGCTTCGGACTTTTCACCCACGAATTCGTCTCCTTCATCGACAGCGAATACCGGTATCAGGGACGACGGGCGCCACAGGACACCTTGGCAGCCTACGATCGCCGGGTGACGAGTGCGTCGACAGCGCAGAGCCCGAGCGCCGAGCCTGCCAAGATGGTCGAGGTGACGGGCGAGCCCAGCCCCAACCAGGAGCCGGCGGCACCGAGTGCCGGTGGCGGTGGCGGTGGCGCGTCCGCCGCGCTCCGGCGGAGGTTCGCCACCGTCGACAGCCAGGTGGACCGGTTCTCCTGGCTGGCCACGGCGGTGGTGGTGGCCATCGCGGCGATCCTGCGCTTCGTCGGGCTGTCCAGCATCAAGACCAAGATCTTCGACGAGACCTACTACGCCAAGGACGGCTACGGGCTGATCTCCCGCGGCGTCGAGTGGAACTACAAGGACAACGTCCCGTCGTACGTCGTGCACCCACCGCTGGGCAAGTGGCTGATCGGCCTCGGCGAGTGGGCCTTCGGCTACCAGGACGCGGATTCGAAGATCTCCGTGCCCGGGCACCTGATGACCACCACGCCGGAGTTCGGCTGGCGGTTCTCGGCGGCCGTGATCGGCACCCTGTCGGTGTTGCTGCTGGTCCGCATCGGTCGGCGGATGTTCCGCTCGACGGTGCTCGGCTGCGCGGCCGGCCTGCTGCTCGCCCTGGACGGTTTCCACCTGGTGCTGTCCCGCGCTGCGCTGCTCGACATCTTCCTGCTCTTCTTCGTGCTGGCCGCGTTCGGCGCGTTGGTGCTCGATCGGGACGCCCGCCGCAGGCGCTGGGCGCGGGCCCTGGACGACGGGCTCGACCCGAGCCAACCGGGCCGTGCCGGCCGGCCGCCGACTGGTTGGCGCACCTGGCCGTGGTGGCGGCTGGCAGCCGGGGTGTTGATCGGCTGCGCCTGCGCGGTCAAGTGGAGCGCTCTGTATTTCGTACCGGTCTTCGCGCTGCTGGTGATCCTCTGGGAGGTCGGCGTCCGCCGCTCGGCGGGGGTCCGCCGGCCCTGGCGGGACACAGTGCTAGACGAGCTGCCCTGGCTGGTCCTCGCCGGTGTGCTCATGCTGGCCACCTATGTCGCCACCTGGTCGGGCTGGCTGCTCACCGACGACGGCTACTACCGGCTCGCGTCGGCCTACCCGAGCGCCCCGCTCAGCGACCGCCCGGTGATCGGGCCGCTGATCAACCTCTTCGAATACCATCGCGCGGCGTACGGCTTCCACGCCCAGCTCGACGACGCGCACAAATACCAGTCGTGGCCGTGGCAGTGGCTGCTGCTCGGCAGGCCGGTGGCGTTCCACTGGTCCGGTGACGGCGCCTGCGGCGCACCGACCTGCGCCTCCGAGATCCTGCTGCTCGGCACCCCACTGCTCTGGTGGTCGTTCCTGCCCGCCCTGGCGGCGCTGGCCTGGCTGGGTCTGGCCCGCCGCGACTGGCGGGCCGGCGCGATCCTGCTGACCGTGGCGGCCGGGCTGCTGCCCTGGTTCTGGTTCGCCCTCGACGGCCGCACGATGTTCTCGTTCTACGCCGCGCCGGCACTGCCGTTCCTGGTGCTTGCCGTGGTGTACGTGCTCGGCGCGCTGATCGCGCCCGCCGGGGGTGACGTGGGTGAGGTGGCGCCGCTGGTGCCCGGCGACCCGAGCTACGAACGTCGACTGGTGGGCAGCATCGCGGCCGGGGCGTACGTGCTGCTGGTGGGGCTCTGCTTCGCGTACTTCTATCCGATCTTCGTCGGCAAGGTGATTCCGTACTCGGACTGGCTGTCCCGGATGTGGCTCGACGGTCGGTGGATATAAGCACCGACAGGCGACGCGCCGCACAGCGCGACGAAGAAGGGCCCGCACGCCGAAGCGTGCGGGCCCTTCTGTGACCCTGCGGGCACTGTGACCGTGCGGGGCCTTTCGACAAAGACGCGCGCCCCGATCGCCTGCCACGGGGGAAGCGGGCGATTGGGGCGCGCATGAAGAGCTTAACCACCGCGCACCACCGGCACAACGGGTCAACTTGGGTCAGATTTCCGACGGATGGTGGCCGGGCCGACTCGCACCCGCCTGCAGTTGACCGAGGGTGACCTGGCGTGGACCCAGAGCGCGGAAACGCAAGGTCGGAGGCGGTCATCGACCTGGCCGGAGGCACCGAGGTCCGATCCACGCCCACCCAGACGATCATCCAAAGTGGATCTCACTACACTGCGGGCCGTGATCAACTTCAGACGATCGACGGCGGTCCTTCTCGGGCTGCTGGCGACCACCGCACTGGCCGGGCCCGCCCCGGCGCAGGCCGACGAGGAGCCGGTGCCCGAGCCGCCCCGGGTCGAGCTGGTGCTCGACGTCAGTGGCTCGATGCGCGCCGCCGACATCGACGGGCGCAGCCGGATATCCGTTGCCCAGCAGGCCTTCAACGAGGTCGTCGACGCGCTGCCGGCGGAGACCCAGCTCGGCATCCGGGTGCTCGGCGCGACCTACCGCGGCAAGGACAAGAAGGTCGGCTGCCAGGACACTCAGCAGATCGTGCCGGTCGGCCCGGTGGACCGGTCCGCGGCCAAGGCTGCGGTGGCGACACTGCGGCCGACCGGGTTCACACCGGTCGGCCTCGCACTGCGTTCCGCCGCGGAGGACCTGGGCCGAGGGGCCACCACCCGACGGATCGTGCTGATCACCGACGGCGAGGACACCTGCGCCCCGCCGGACCCGTGCGAGGTGGCCCGGGAGCTGGCCGCCCAGGGCACCAGCCTGGTCGTCGACACCCTCGGTCTGGCCCCCGACGAGAAGGTCCGAAAGCAGCTGCTCTGCATCGCCAGCGCGACCGGCGGCACCTACACCGCCGCACAGAGCGCCGAGGAGCTGACCGGACGGATCAAACAGCTCGTCGAGCGGGCCGGCGACACGAACACCCCCGCCCCGACGGTGGTCGGCGGCACGAACGTCTGCGACTCGGCGCCGCTGCTCGCCCCCGGCGTCTACGCCGACCGGGAGGCCTTCTCCGAGCACCGCTACTACCGGGTGCCGGTACGCCCCGGGCAGGAGCTGCGCGCGTCGGTGAGCATGGCGCTGGACCGAGGAGTGAACCGGGACTACGGGGTCCTGCTGAGGGCCACCGCAGCGGACGGCCGGGAACTGGTTCGCGGCGCGGACGCCGGCAGCGGGCGGGCCGATGTGCTCTCCGCCGGGCTGCGCTGGTCGGCCAGCGCCGACGACGAGGATGCCGCGAAGGCCGAGGAGAGTTCCGCGCCGGTCGTCGAACCCACCACCGTCTGCCTGGTGGTGAGCAACTCGTTCGCCCCGCGCCCCGGCACCGCGGCCACCCCGGGCATGCCTGTGGAGTTGACCATCGACGTGGTCGCCGCAGCACCGGCACCGGACGGCCCGGACCTCGGTCGAGGCTGGGTGCTGCTCGCCCTGCTCACCGTCGCCGGGCTGCTCACCGGCCTGATCGCCGGGCTGCTCACCCGCTGGTGGGTCGCCACCTGGAGGGAGAACTGATGCGTACCGCCCTGTTCCGATCGCTGGCGGCGCTGCTCGCCGCCGGCGGGGCCGCGCTGCTCCCCGCCTCGGCCGTCGCCGCCCCGAGCCCCTCCCCGGGCGCCACGCCGGTGAACCGGGCCGGCACGTCGTTCCTCAGCGCCACCCCGATCGCCGCGGGGCAACCGGTACGGGTGGACGCGTCGATCGGCGACCACCTCTACTGGGCGTTCCCGGCGAAAGCCGGCCAGGTGCACGAGATCACCGCCACCGTCACCTTCCCGAAGGGGCGCAGCGGCGCCTCCACCTGGACGGTCGACGTGTTCGACGGGCTGCGCCGGCGGCAGGCGTGCACCGCCGGGGCGCAGACCCCGACGGTGGACGCGAAGGCGTCGAGCGTGGCGCTGGGCTGCACGTTGCGCGAGGTACGACCGTGGGCGGAGCCCTGGTCGGCCGATCCACTGCCCGGCACGTACGTCATCAGGCTCTCCGTGATCGATCTGCCCGAGCCGGATCTGGGCGCACCGATCGACGTGGACCTGCTGGTCGGCACGGTCGCCGACCAGGGCGCCTCGGCCGACGACGGTGAGTTGGCAGCGCCGCTGGTGCCGAACACCAAGGCGGGCACGGTGCTCAACGCCGTACCCGTGGCGGACCCGGAAGCTGGCGACGACGGTGACTCGCCGGCGGACTGGTTGCCGAATCTCGGCTCGCGGTGGGTCTGGACCGCCATCGGCGGCGTGCTCGCCGCGGTGGCCGGCGTCGTCGGCTTCGCGGTGACCAGGCGGCCCCGGCGTCGCTGAACCGCCCCGCTGGTGGCCCTGCCCGAAGGTGGGGCCACCAGCGGCTCAACCCCGGCGGGAGCCGCGTGGCAACCAGCCGATGAACCGATTCTGGAGCGACATCACCGGCGCGGCGCGCAGATCCTCCGTGGCGGCGGCGAGACAGGAGCCCAGATAGACGCTGAGCATCGCGCGGTCACTCCCGTACTCCGCCAGCAGCCGGCTGCGCTTCGTCGCGCACGGCCACTCGTCGCCGCAGGAGCCGCAACTCCAGCAGGGGGTCTTCGGGGCGTGATCGTCCACCCGCACCCCCGACCGTTCCGCACCATCGGTCATCGCACGTCCTTCCAGATGTCCACGGGACTGGCGGCTGCCCTGCCCGACCAGTTCTTGATGGTGGTCCCCCCGGAGCCATCAGGGAGGGCGCGCTGCACGTCCCTCCGGTGTTACATCTTTGCGGTACCTTCTCCCGTCGTGGGAGTCGGAAATCTGACGGTTGACAGGAGCCGCTGCTCCCACCGACCAGTAGGCTGCCGCGATGCGTGACCTGCTGCCGTCGACAGTCGCCGTGGCCGTGGCCGGGCCGGACGACTGGGTCGGCGAACTGCTCCCCGCCGAGCAGGCGTGCCTCAGCGAGCGGGCCGTGCAGACCCGTCGGCGGGACTTCGCCGCTGGGAGGGCCTGCGCCCGTCGGGCCATGACCGGTCTCGGCCTGCCACCGACCGCCGTGCCGGCCGCCCCCGACCGCGCGCCCGTCTGGCCGGCCGGGGTGGTCGGCACCATCACCCACACCACCGGCTACTGCGCCGCCGCGGCGGCGCTCACCACCGATGTCCGATCCGTCGGAATGGACGCCGAGCAGCACCACGAGGTCGATCCGGGAGTACGCAGAATGGTGCTGCTGCCCGAGGAGGAGGCCCTCTGCGCACGGCTGCCCGGCGACATCTCCTGGCCGGTCGTCCTGTTCAGCGCCAAGGAGACTGTCTACAAGGTGTGGTACCCGGTGGTCGGGACGTGGCTCGGCTTCCGTGACGCCCAGCTCGACGTCGACCCGGACGCCGGCACGTTCACGGCCCGCATCGCACCGGCCCGGGTGGACGCTGCGGCGGTCGAGGCTCCGCCGACGACCATCGTCGGCCGGTTCGTGGTCGCCGGCGGGCTGGTCCGCACCGCCGCAGTGCTCCCGCTGGGCTGATTCCCGGGCACCGTCCAGGCTGACCGGACGAAACGAGAGTCGCCGCCGACGGTGGGACGGAATCCGGCGCGGCGACCGGGCGATCGGCCACGCACGGTAGCGTCGGCGGGTTCCCGAACCGCACGTACCGAGGCGTCAAGGAGTACGGTGACCCACCCCCAGCCCCCCGCCGGGCCGCAGGACCCCCAGCACCCGAACCCGGAGCCACCGACGCAGCCGTCCCCCGCGACACAACCGCAGTCCACTGTTGAGTCGACGGTTTCGCAGACACCACTGCCGCCCAGCCCGTGGTCTGCGGCGGGGAGCGCGTCGCAGCCGCCGTTCTCGGGCACCGCGTACCCGACGGCCGGCGGTGGGTACGTCGGCGCTGGCGGAGGTCACCCGGCAACCGGTGGGCCGGGTCATCCACTCCTCGCACCGCCAGCGGCGCCGACGCAGCGCTCCAAGAGGACAGTCGTGGCCGTCGCCATCACCGCGGCCGTCCTCACCCTCCTCAGCTGCGCCGGCGGCATCGTGGCGGTCGTCATCGGCACCAACCGGGCCGCGGACAAGGTGACTGAGGCACGTCCCACCCCCGCGGTGAACCGGGCCACCGCGCAGCCGTCGGCCAAAGCCCCCTCGTCGACGGCCAGCGGCGACACTCGCAACATGGCACCTGGAGACACCCTGGTCATCGATGGTGACGGCGGCACCATCGAGATCACCGTGACGAAGTTCAGCACCGCCACCAAGCCGTGCGCTCCCTACGGCCTCAAGCCCGACGAGGGCATGTACGTGATCGCCGACGTGACACTGACCGTCACCAAGGGCACCGCTTCGGCGAACCCGCTCTTCTTCGAGTGGGTGGCCGCCGACGGCACCGAGGCCAACGCGATCGCCGGGGCCTTCTCCGGGTGCGGCAAGCCGATGCCCCCCGCCGACGACCTGACCGCCGGCACCAGGCGCACCGGCAGCGTGGTGTTCGACGTACCCGACACCTCGGGCGTGCTGGAGTACCAGCACAGGTTCGAGACCGCCGGCTCCTGGAAGCCGTGACGCGCTGACACGACGTGAGGCCGGCCCCGACGGGCCGGCCTCACGCTGTCGCGAGTCGGTGGGTCAGCAGCCGGTCCAGCGCACCGGGGTCACCCGGTCGGCGAGGATGTTGCGGACGCCGAGAGAAGTGGCCAGCAGACCGGTGGCGGTGGCTGCGAGCATCCTGCGTCGAGTGCTTCGATTCATCCTTGCTCCCGTGAGGGGCCCGGGCGCTTCCGGGCGGTGACTGATACCGGTTGCACAGCTGGATGGGCTTCACGGTGGCGGTGTGTCGGGGACGGGACAGATGCGCGTCTACCCCGCCCACACCTCGGCGTCGGTGACGACCGGCCGGCCGGTGCGTACGGATTCTTCGATGGCGAGACTGATCAGGTGGTCCTGGCAGGCTTCGGCGAGGGGATACGGGGCCGGGCCCTCCTCCCGCGCCCACGCACCGGTGCGGGCCACGATGTCGGCCACCGCGATGTCGTCGTCGGACATTCCACTGCCGACGAACGGGTTGCGGTAGACCACGTCGCCGTCGAAGCTGATGTGCTTCAGGTCGAGCCCTTCGAGGTTCAGGTCGAGACCGGTCTGGCGTCGGCTCAGCGACGACTCCACCGGCGTGGTGGGGTCGACCAGGCGGACGACCCGGTCGTCCACCAGCTCACCGCGCGTACCCCGCACCACCAACCGGCGGGTCCGCAGCGGGTTCCACCACTGGTTGTCGGTGAAGTCGTACAAACCCATCCGCCCGCCGAAGTCGATTGTCGCGAGGGTCGTGGAGAGCTGCTGCGGGGTGTCGTCACCGCTCCAGCCGGCCGGCGACAGCGGGTTGGCCAGCGGCGCGACGAAGGCGCGCGCGCTGACCTCGGCGCTCTCGTGACCAACCCCGAGCAGGCCACGGATCAGCGACACCGCGTGGTACAGGTGGGTGGAGGAGATCTGCACCGACGTCGGCTCGCCGAGCACCCCGGCACGGACCACCGCCAGGCGGGCCGCGTGCCCCGGCATCAGCAGGTACTGCTCGGCGACCTGCACCAGACCGCTGCGGCCGACGTCCGCCCAGAGTGAGCGCAGCCCGGCCAGGTCGGGGGCTGGCGGCGTCTCGGCGAGCACCGGTACGCCGGCCGCGACCAACTCGCGGGTCACGTCGGGCGTCACCGGCCAGGGCACCGACACGATGACGAAGTCCGGTCGCTCGTTGGCCAGCAGGTCGGCCGTCGTGCGGAAGGTCCGTACGCCCCACTCGGCCGCCACCTCGGCACCACGCGATTCGGTACGCGTCACCACCCCGGTCACCCGCATCCGATCGGGCAGCAGTCGAGCCAGTCGCAGGAAGAACTCACCCCGCCAGCCACTGCCGACGATGCCGAACCGGGTCTGGGCCACCGAAGTCATCTGGGCTCCTCACGTAGAGGTCCGGATGCTAACCGTTTCGGGGCCACCTTCTTCGCTACGGTTGTGCTGATGACCATCGACCCGTTGCGCGCGGCCCGACAGTAGGGTTGGCCTACCACCTGCCGATCCGAGGGGACCCGGGAGCAGCGGATGCTCACGTACGATCCGTTTCCGCGTGTCGCGGCAGGGGGGACGGAAGCTGTGCAGACCGACGAACGGCCCGCCAAGAGCAATGGCAGCGAGGATCACGTCGGCCGTCACCGGAGGGTCGTTGGCACGGCGGTGGGCGTCACCGTCGCCCTCGCGCTCGTTGGCGGCATCCTCCTCAGCCGCCGCGTGCCCGACCAGGCCACGACCCAACCCCCGGCCGCGAACACGGCGCCGGCCGCAGCGCCGCCAGTGACGTCGGCCATCGGCTGGAATGCGGCGCTGGTCGCCCGCGACGACACCACCATCACCGTGTACGCCAGCCTCGCCGACATGCGCTGCAAGGATGTCGTGCAACCACAGGCCACGGTCACCGAGCAGACGGACACCCAGGTCGTCGTCGGGGTGAACGGTCGCATCATCGACGCCAACGACTGCTCGACCAGCGGCATCCGGATGCCCCTCGTCGTGTCGCTTCAGAAGCCCCTCGGCGATCGGGTCCTCCGCGACGCCGCCAGTGCGCTGCCACCACCGACCTTCTCCGAACGCGAGCTGCCGGACCTGGCCTCCGACAAAAGGTGGAGTCCACATTCGAGTCACTGCGATGAGGGCTTGTGTCAGGGCTACAACGGCCCGAACGGCTCGACGCTGTTCACGGGTGCGGGCCGCACGGTTGGAGGGGAATCCTCGGCAGCCGTCGGCACCGTCTCCATCGGCTCACGCGAGGGCACCATCACCGGCAGCCCGGAACTCTCCTGGCAGGTGCGGTGGGAGGTCGGGGGCGTGACGTACTCGCTGAGGCTGAGGCCCGCCGAGGGCGGGACTTTCAGCCTGAAGGAGTTCCGGGCAGAACTCGCCAGGCTGAGGTGGACCTGACCGGGCGAGCTGGATGGCCCCGACCCGCCGACCGATGCCGCGCAAGATCGAAAGAGGCCGGGCTTGCCGATGGAGCTGCCCTGTTGAGTTGACCCTGCCGCGTACCCGGATCAGGGTGCTTGTCGATGACCAGGCTGGTGTCGTGGCTGTCGAGGCAGCGTTCGCAGATTCCTCGCCGTGCAGAGCAAAGGGCGGAGGCACGGTAGGCGCGCGGGCCGTCGGGGCCGCGCGGCGCACACGTCACCCTCAGTCGTCGCCGAGCCAGTCCCTTGCCGACCTGCTGTTGAGCAGGACGAGCGTCACCCCGGCGAGCCCACCCACGACCAGCGGTGTGACCATCGTCGGTTGGAAGCTGAGCTTGCCCAGGACGAGGAGGGCGAGCAGGGTGATGGCGAAGAGCCCGAAGGTGAACGTGGCCGGCATCCGCAACCCTGCGGCACCCGCCCTGCGCCAGGCGAAGACCATTCCGCCCACCGTCATGGCCGCCAGCAGCAGGCAGAGTGCGAGGATCGGTAGGCCGAGGATGATGATCAGGAAGATCCTGCCATCTTCTTCGCTTCTCGCCATCGCCACGAAAAACGCGATGCCCGCGACGAGCCAGGTGAGGGCTGTGGGCACCATCAGCAGGATCGCCGCTACCACCGTCGGTGGCCGCCTGCTGGCCACCAGTGGCGGCGGTTCGGACGCCTCCGCATGCGGAGGTAGGGCTCCTGACTGGGGCGGGGTTGCGGCACCGGATGGCGGGACGGCACCGGGGGGAAGGGTCGACATGTCATCTCCGTTGGTCGTCAACTTTTGACCGGCGTCAGCCGTTATCGCATGTCAGGTCGGTGGAGTGGGTCGGCTGTCCGCGGTGCGGCGGCACTCGCCGCCCGCTCGGATGCCCTGCCGCCGGGTGAGGGCCAGCGGGTATGGCGTCGACATCAGGCATTCAGCGCGTCGCCGAAACGAGCATGGGACGTAGGCCGTACTCGAAGCCTGGGCCGACATTCGCCTCAAGCTCGTCCCCGGGTGGGTCATCGCGGAGTTTTCCGGTGTCGAATGTCGACGGCAAGTCATCATCGAGTCACTCGTCGCACACTCGTCGCACGTCTGCCCCCGGCGCTCACCTGCTTGCGTCACGCACTATAGCCCGGAGCCATGGTTCTGTCTGTCCACTGTGGTAATCGGTAAGGGCGTCGTCGAGCCCCTCCGGGTATAGCGCCAGGATCATCCATCAGCAGGGGAAGTCAAGCGGGCCGCAGCGTCAGCGGTCGAGCAGAATCAAGACGGTTCGGACTTCGTCGGACGGCAGGCCCGCACCACCCGCGCCGACGTACGCAGTCGTGATCTGGGCGACGTATTCGCGTGGACGATCTGTGCCAACGGAAGAGCGGGGTCTGAGCGGCCGTCGGTTTTGCGATTGTCGATGCGCGATGCGCCTCCGAAGGGAGTGCAACCGCCGTGCCTCTACCTGGAATGGGTTTCCAGCTCTGAGGCCGTCGTGCGTGCGGGCCAGCCCGTGGGCCACCGCCGCCCTCGGTAGGTTCGGCGGACGTGGGTCGGGGCCTCGGCGTTCCGGGGCAGCCACCGCATCCGGTCGCCACAGCTCAACCGCTGGAGCGAGGTCTGAGGCCACAAGCCCGAAACAACTCAGGGCTTGCTGGATGATGAATACCATCTGGGCATCGGCACTGGCTCATCCCAGTTCAGGTCGCTCGCCTCCGGCATCTCGCCACCGCGCACGAGCTTGACGATCGCCGCATCGATATCGGGGCCGACGAGGAAGTCGTCGGCCCAGTGCAGCAGGAAGACCCGCCCTTGGGCGTCGATGACGAGTTCAGAAGGCCCGTCGGCATTGTTGCCGAGTGGAAAGACGGGGTTGTCAAATTCCTCGGCGAAGACTTCGGATTCTTCGGTGAGTACGCCGCCGCGAGTCGGATGGATGGCGCTTCCGAACCCGCCGCCTGGTTCGCCGTATCCGCCGAACTGGGCGAGGCGAAGGCCGCCGAACTCGACCAGGGCGGCCCGCGCGGCGGGGAAGAACTCAAGGCCGGTGAGTTCGTCGGCGAAGCGGGTCAGCCACAGGTTGACGGCGGCGGTCATGTCGCGTCCCGGGAACCAGCCGGCCTTTTCCAGAACCTCTCGCACGTCTGCAGGGAAGCGGTCCTCGGCGGCGCGGTGCTTCGTGTACCACTCGGCGATCGCCGGGGAGGGCAGCGCCGGACACTGGGACAGCTCTCCAGTCTCCCGGTCGATGACGACAGTGGGCTGTCCGGTGGCCGATGGTGGCCGGGGTGGCCCGTTCGCTGCCTCGGGCTCGGGTTCATGGCGGGAGGCGATGAAGCCGAGGTCGAACTCGTACAGATCGACCTGCGGCGTCCCGCCGGGGTGGCCAGCGGCGGCCCACTCCAGGGCGCTGGCGAGCGCCTCGTCACGATTGATCATCGAAACCCCTCGGGCTCTGGTCGTCGGTCGCGGCCGGTGCCGGCACCACAGTGGTCACAGCGGTGCCTATGGTAGGCACAGCGGAGCCTCTTACCGTGCTGACCGCACGCCAGGGAGGATCCCATGCCGTCGCGGCGCGATCAGGTCCTCGACCGATCCGCCCTACGTGCCGGAACGTACGCGGTGTGACCATCGATGGCGCCCAGTGGAGGTGAGTCGAATGACGGAGGACGAGGTACGAGCACTGATGACTCGTCTGCTGCGGACGCGCAATCCAATCCGGCTGAGCGAGTTCGAGTTCGGCTGGGTGGCCCGGGAGGAACTCTCGGAGGAGGAACGAGCCTCGGGGAGGCACGTGGGTCAGGGGCGGTTCATCGTCGACCGGACGGGCGTGGTGACGGTGCATTCGAGCCTGCCAGCCCGGCTGATTCTTCAGCAGTACGTGCAGGCTCGCCGACAGGGCCGCTTCACTGGCCGGCAGGTGTGGCCGAAAGAGGACCAGCCGGACCGACCGATGTCGACCTCCAGGTGATTTCGCCGCATCGACCGGTCGCGCCTTCGGTGCCCCCGCAATGGCCGGTGGCACCGACTCTGTCCCGGATCACTCATTCAGATGAACGCCGCGGGGAGAGCGCAGATGGCCGAACCGACCTTCCGATACCACCTGTTGTTCCGCCCGGAGAATGCGGAAGTGCCGGTCAACGTGATCGCGCTGCTCCAGAGCAGCGGACCGACCCAGGCCGTGATCTGGGATCGACCGACCAGCGCATGGACCTTCCGGCCGGACGTGGCGACGGCGGTCCTGTACGCGAGTCCGGAGCGACATCTGACCCGCGCGGTCGACCGGGTCACGACGGAACGGGAGACGGTCCACTTCGCGACTGTTCCGCTGCCGACGGAAGCGGAGTTGACGGAGATCTGCCGCCTGGCGGAATCGACGCGGAGTCGGAACGGCAGGACCTAGCGGACAGCGGTGTCCCGTCTGTCTCGCCCGGGACGTACTACGGGTTGCCGGAGACCGGAACATCGGAGCGGGGGACGCTGGAGAATTTCGTGTACCTCGCCGATCCTTCCGTCCACCCGTACGGACAGCTGGTCAACAATGGCGGGCCCGAACAGCAGGGTGGTCGGCGAGACTGCCAGGCACACCCGCAGAGCGGATGGTGGCCGTAGCAGCAGTACGAGCAGCTGCATCAGCACATTGCGGAAGCTGGTCCAGGCACCGCGGCCCCTGGTGGTGGCCGAGTAAGTTCAAGGTGGACCGGAACACGGGTGACCTGTCTCTGGATGAGCAGGAGAACCTCCAGATCGAGACCTCCCACGCACTCGTCGTGGTGCACACCCGCATGAGTGCGACGGACCCGTGTGGTGGGGGATCCGCACCGTGGCATGGCCTGGCCGGAACCTTCAGCGGGTACGCCGGGATCGCCTACGCGCTATGGTCGGCCGTTCCGCCGATGAAGGGGGCGTCTGATGACCGAGGACGAAGCGATGGGTCTGATCTACCGTCTGTTGGGAACAACTAACGAGATCAGTCTGCACCCCTTCGAATTCGGCTGGCTGGCAAAGGAGCAGTTGTCCCTTAAGGATGGGAGATCGGGGCTGCATGTGGGAAACGGGAGCTTCATCGTCGACCAGACGGGGGTTGTCACGGCACAGATGAGTCTGCCGGTGCGGCTGCTCATAGAGGAATACAGCGCCGCCCGTCGGCAAGGCCGCTTCACCGGCCGGCAGGTGTGGCCGAAGCTGGTCCAGCCCGACTGACCTCCACCAAGACCGACGCCGACGCCGACGCGACCGCACCGGACGTCGGCACCAACGCCAATGTGCAGGGCGACCGGGGGGCCGACGCGGTGATCGAACGGGCGCTGGCCCACGAGGTGGACGAGCTGGCCGGACCGCCGGACGTGCCACTGTGATCCTGTACGCGGGTCCGGAGCGACACCTCACCCGAGCGGTCGACCGGGTCACGACGGGACGGGAGACCGTCCACGTCGCGGCTGTTCCGCTGCCGGCGGGAGCGGAGTTGACGGAGACGGACCGCTGATCAACAACGGTGCGCCCGAACAGCAGGGCCGGGGCTGCGCAGCCGCCAATTCCGCCGTACGGTGACTGGCTCGGGCGTGTCGGCGTCGTCTGCACGGTGACAACACGCCCTGCACTGGAGGGCCTGCGGTGCGTCCCCAGTTCCGAAGGCTCGCCGCTGGCCGGATGACCGAAAGCCGAGCGGATCGCGCGGCAGGCGCTCGGCTTCGCGCTGCCCCACGAGTCGACACTGCACGGTTGACCGTGTCGAGAAGAGAGCGGGGAGGAGAGCGGTTGCCCTCTTACACGGACGTCATGTCCATCCGCAACAACGTGCCGACGGACATCGGGCCGGCCCGGCTCGGCGTTCGGTGGATCGACGAGGGCCCCCCGGTCCGGGCGGAGATCATCGTGATGCCCCACTGGGACGAGGAGTCCCCCCACTATGAGGTCACCATGGGCGAGACCTTCCCGGTGGGCGACGAGACCTGGCGCTTCGCGGACGTCCACATGAAGAACGCGGACGAGTGGCGGGTGATCGTCCGACGGGTCGACGAGAACGAGGTGATGACACCACCAACCGGCCACGTCTGGAAGTCCGCCCGGCTGCGGCCCTACGGTCAGCTGAACGAGGCGCAGTTGCTGGCGGCCGAGGCCGAGCTTGGCACTCAGCTGCCAGCGAACTACCGAAGGTGGCTGGCGCAGACCAACGGGGCGCAGCCCGAGGTGGAGCATCACGTCCCCGGCCTACTGTTCGCGCTCATCCCGGAACGCCCCCTGCTCGGCGTCCACCCGCAGCACCCGCCGTTGGACCTGGTGCACGCGCAGCGCGTACACCGGGATCCCTGGCTGTCGCCGGACCTGCTGGTCATCGCGAACCTCTCCGGCGGCCTCCTGGTGCTCACGCTGCGGGAGCGCGACATGGAACGGGAGGGTGTCTACTTCCTGCCGGACACCGCCCTGGGCGGGCCGATAGGTCCGGCGGGTGCTGCCGGGCGTGAGCGGCACCTCATCCCGATTGCCCGCTCGATCGGCTATTTCCTGGGCAAGCTGACCCCGATCGAGCTGCCCGACCTGCCGCCGGCAAAACTGATCCGGCCCGGTGAGCCCGGCCACTCCCAGCACGAGGACCAGTCGTGGTTGTCCCCGCGACCTGCCCGACCATCAACAGCGAGGACCACGACGCAGACCGCGCAGGCCGTGGTGCTGCCGGTTGGGCAGTTCTTCGGCACCTTCTACCCGGTGGCCGGTTCGATCGAGCGATACCACCGGGTCCGCCTCGGCGACGAGGTGTGGGAGCTCGACGACCAGCGCTTCACCCTGTGGGCGCTGGCGCACGGCACCGGCGACCGACCCGCCGAGCAGCCCTGGACCGTCGCGGCGGCATGCGACGCGGCGGCCAGCCAACTGCCAGGCGTCGACAGTGCGTCGCTGCTGCACGAACTGCTGGCCGAAGGGCTCGCCGTCGAGGTCGCCCCCGGCGCGGCGGTGGAGTTCGCCCGCCGGCACCGGGTCGGCGCCCGGATGCTCGGGTTGGGCAACAGTGCCGAGGAGCCCTGGCTCTGGTCGATCGGCCTCTTCGAGCACCCGGTGGTGCGCGTCACCCGCACGGTCTACGACCTGTGGGAGCACTGCCAATCCGGGGAGAGCCTCTGGGTGGTCTGCCAGGCGCTCGCCGACGAGGAGCGGGAGGCCGGCGGCACCGAACCCGACCTGGCCGACCCGGAGCGGTTGCTCGCCGCGTTCCTCCGCACCGTCCACCGGCTGCTCACGGCCGGCGTCGTCTACCTGGAGCCGCTGCCATGACCGACACGACGAAGAACCCGCAGTGACCGATCCGCTGATCCTGCCGGTGGGGCGCTACACCGGAGAGTTCCACCCGGCCGTCGGCGCCCCGGTGAGGTACTACTCGCTGGGTATCGGGGGGCTCTCGGTGACCCTGGAGGACCCGCAGTCCTTCGCGGTCTGGGCCGCGGCACACCACCCCATCGACCGGCCCGACGCGACCTGGGACCGGGCTGCGGTGACCGAAGCCGCCAGCCAACGCGGCGTGGCCGACCCGGACCGGATCATCGTGGAGTTCCTGGAGGATGGCCTGCTGGTGGAGATCGCGCCGGCCGCGCCGGACGTGGTGGAATTCGCTCGCGCACACCGGGTGCTTCCGCTGATGGTGTCGCTGGGCAACACCCCGGCTGATCCGCTGCGCTATGGCATCGGCCTCTTCGGTGCCGCCCCGGTGCTGCGACTGCCGGCGCTGGTGCACGACGTCTGGCAGTGGAGCAGCGTCGGCGCCAGCCTGTGGGATGTCTGCCAGGTCTTCGCCGACGCTGGCGCGCGGGCCGAGGTGGCGGACATTCGCGAGCACGACCCCCGGCATGTGCTGCGTGAGTTCCTGGCCGCGCTGCCCCTGCTGGTCGGCGCGAACGCCGCCTGTCTCGACGTGGCTACCCGGAGCCACTCGCCGGGATCAAGCCGCTGCGACGGCTCGCCTGCGCCGTAGTGGAAGCCCCCGGACACGACCACGGGAGTCAGAAGGAACCCCGGCTGGCACGATCCGTTGCAACACAACCGGTCGTCCTGCGGCCCGACGAGCGGCAGACCAGAAGACGACGGATACTCGCCTGATGACTGAACCGGATCTCGACCCCGAGAAGTACCCACCCATCGATCCACACGAGCCGGTGCCCGACGACGTAGGTGTCCTTATGCCTGACACACCAGACGAACTGCCAGAAGCCCCGCCCGAACCGATGCCGGACGAGGGTGGCAACGCCGGCGGTGTGCGCGAGCCGGCGTAGGCCGGCGGGGTGCGCGACACCAACCGGACTGGCGGGGTGCGCGACACCAACCGGACTGGCGGTGAGACGCTCGGGCCGTCGGGGCCCCTCGCGTGAATCGCCGAGGAGCCCCGCGGACCGTGCCGCCTCAGCTCGCGGTGCAGCTGATGGTGGGAGTGGTGGGAGAGCCGGTGACGCTGCCAAGGAAGCCGAAGGTGGCCTCCGCCCCCGGAGCGAGCGCCCCGTTCCAGGTCACGTTGCGCGCCGTGATCGCCTCGCCGGCCTGGGTGACCTCGGTGTTCCACGCCTGGCTGATCCGCTGGCCGCCGGCCAGGGTGTATCCGACTGTCCAGCCGGCGGTTCGGACAGCGCCGGTGTTGCGGACGGTCACCTCGCCCTGGAACCCTCCCTGCCACTGCCCGACAATCCGGTAGTTGGCCGCGCAGCTCGCTCCGGGAGCGGGGGTCGAGGTCTGGGTGGGGGTGGCCGTCGGAGTGGGGCTCGTCGTCGGGGTCGCGGTGGGCGTCGAGGTCGGCGGAACGCCGTTGGCGAGGGCGGCGGCCAACGCCGGGTACCAGCGGTCGGACATCTTCTGGTCTCCGGAGGCATTCGGGTGCACCCCGTCGTACGTGTCAGCGGCGGTGCTGAAGCCCGTCCACTGGTCGACGACCACTATCGGGGACTGCGCCGTGGTCTTCCCCAACGCCCAGTCGCCGATCGCGGCGTTCAGGGCTACAACGCGTTGCCCGCATTCGCCACAGGTGGGCGGTGCCATCGCAATGATCTTCGCAACGATCACCCGCATCGACGGGTTGCTGGCCCGCATCTGGTCGACCAGCTTGGAGTACGCGGCGAGAATGGTCGGCGGCGCGATGTTGCTCCACACGTCGTTGGTGCCGAAATGCATGAGCACGATGTCGGGGCGGGTGGCGGAGAGCCATCCAGGCAGCAGGTTCTGGTTGGCGACATTCGTCACCAGGTAGCCACCGTGGCCCTCGTTGTCCCCGTCGTACGGCTGGCCGCAGCCCCGGGGGCCGAGTGTGCCGACGAAATCGACGTCGGGGTAGCCGGTGGTCTGGAGACGGTTCCACAAGGTGGACCGCCAGCAGCCGGGTGAGCCGGTGATCGAGTCGCCCAACGGCATGACCCATACCGGCGCGGTAGCCGCCTGTGACGCGGCGATCGAGGATTCGGCGGACGCCGTAGCGCCCAGACCGAGCAGCAGGGCGAGGGAGGCGGCCGCAAGGGTGGCGAACAGGGTGGGAACGGTTGACCTTCGAAACATGAGAAGGGACTCCTGTCACGTGACGTTCGCACGGTCGGTGACGGCCCGCTTGCTCCCGGTCCCATTCGATCAGATTCTCGAGTCGACGTAAACGCGCTCCCGCACTCTCGGCATCAATCGGCCGGGTTCAGGGCGGGGTCGCTCGACCATCGCGAAATGCCGCAGCTTCCTGCTGAGGGCGACGGCCAGGGCAACCAACAGGCGTATTTGAGCCGAAATTATCCTACTTTGCGAGGTCTGGCGTAACGTCCGGCTTGGCGAGCGAGCGTGAGTTCGTCGTACGGGACGCAGCCGGGACATCGATCACCTGGTCGCTGACGATCACGCGGTGGTGGCGCGGTTGTGGGCCGTGTGATCGGCGGAGGTTGACCGATCGGGTGAGCTTCCACCTGGCGTGAGCGGAACCACCGAGATGACCGGCCGCGACAGTGGCCACCACGACAGGGGTAGGTAGACATGAAGGCTGTGGTGTATCGCGGTCCGCGTCAGGTGTCCGTGGAGGACGTCGACGATCCGCGGATCGAGGCGCCGAAGGACGCCATCATCAAGATCACGACGGCGAACATCTGCGGCTCGGACCTACACCCCTACGAGGGCCGCGCCCAGCTGGACGCCGGGATGGTGCTCGGTCACGAGAACATGGGCGTGGTGGTCGACATCGGCGACGCCGTCGACCGCATCGCGGTGGGGGACCGAGTGTCGGTGCCGTTCAACCTGGCCTGCGGCACCTGCCGCAACTGTGTCGAGGGCTGGACATCGGCGTGCCTGCGGGCCAACCCCTCCGGCAGCCCGGGCGCGGGGTTCGGCTACCCCCAGATGGGTCCGTACTGGGGTGGGCAGGCTGAGTACCTCCGGGTGCCGTGGGCGGACTTCAACCTACTGAAGCTGCCGGAAGGCACCGAACACGAGTCAGATTTCACCATGTTGTCCGACATCTTTCCCACCGGGTACCACGGCACGGAGCTCGCCGGTGTGTCAGCCGGCCACACGGTAGCGGTGTTCGGCGCTGGACCGGTGGGGTTGATGGCGGCCTACTCCGCGATGCTGCGCGGCGTCGCCCAGGTGTTCGTCGTCGATTTCCAACCCGACCGGCTCGCCCTCGCGGGGCAGATCGGCGCCATCCCCGTGGACGTGTCAAAGACCGACGCCGTGCAGGCGATCATGGACGGCACAGATGGATTCGGCGTCGACTGCGGTGTCGAGGCCGTCGGTTTCCAGGCCCACGACCCGTCCGGGCAGGAACATCCCCACCTGGTGCTCGACAACCTCGTGCAGGTCGTGCGCGCCACGGGTCGCATCGGCGTGGTCGGCGTGTACGAGCAGGAAGACCCCAAGGCTGCTACCGAGGGCGCCAAGGAGGGCCGCTACGGCTTCAACTACGGCCTGGCGTTCACCAAGGGCATCACCATCGGCTCCGGCCAGTGCCCCGTCAAGCGGTACAACCAGCAACTGCGTGACCTCATCATCCGCGGGCGTGCCACGCCGTCGTTCATCGTCTCCCACGAGCTACCCCTGAGCGCCGCTGCCGACGCGTACGACAAGTTCGACCGCCGCGTGGACGGCTACACCAAAGTCCTTCTGCACCCTGGCCAGTAACCGTGACCCGGTCGCCAGCCGGGCTCGGTGCCCGAAGCGGATGACGGGCTGCACCGGGGACGCCACGGACAAGCGGACGGCAGGCCTCGACCCGGCGCGGATGCTCGCACTGGCGCCGTCGCCGCCGGCGGCGAGCGCCCCGGTCAGCCTGTTCGTGCGCCGGCAACCTGCCACAAGGCACTGACCGGCAATGCGCGGAGCCTGTCGCCGAACGGCAGTGTCGAGGTTCCGGTGTAGAGGACTATGCCGGCGATGAAGTCGTCACCGAGGCGGTCGGCGAGTCGGCGTAATCCGCGGAAATCGTCGGATCCGACGGTTGTGGCTGCCTTGACCTCGATCCCGACCACATGCCCGGATCTGTTCTCGAGCACCGCGTCGACCTCGTACCTACTCTGGTCGCGGTAGTGGGAGAGGTCGGCAGATTGCTCCGACCAGGTGAGCTGGCGGGCTCGGCGATGTTCGGTTCGCGGGCCTGTGGCGTTCGATATGCGGCGGCACACTGATCGGCGAGAAACCTTCGATAATCCGCCAGAGGTTCTTTACGTGCCGGTGGATCGATGCGCCGCGGACCGGTACTGGCGTCAGCGATCCAACGCCAGGAGCGCTAGCGGTCAAGTTCTCTCACAACTGGGACGCACCCTGTCGCTAGCAATTACTTCAGCATTCAGCGAAGCACGTCTTCATCGACGAGTGCCCGCAACAGAGTGTTGGGCGGGAGCTATGAGCCGCACGGTAACGCACATCGTGGGGGCACTCGACCGCTGCGCAACCTCATGCTTGGGGCCACCGCCTCCGTCGAACTCAGCCGTTCAACTCGAGTTCTGCCGCCCTGTGCCGCGGTCTGGGCTCTGTCCGGCGGTCAAACGACGGTCAGATGATCAAGGGCGGGTTCCCCGTCACTGGGGAACCCGCCCTTGACCTGCTGTTTCTTGGTGGAGCTGAGGGGATTTGAACCCCTGACCCCCTCGATGCGAACGAGGTGCGCTACCAGTCTGCGCCACAGCCCCCCGCCGGCGAACCGGCTTCGGTCCCACCCGGCTTACACCGGGCGGGCCGGCAGCAAGGCTAACAGGTCGTCGGTCCCCACCGCGAATCCGCCCCCAGCGCGGCGCTCCAACCCTCCGGCTTGATCCACTCGCCTCCCTGAAAAACGTGGTATCCGGGACGCCACGACACCCCGACTTCCAGAAACCCGAGTCGATCAAGCCGGGAGCACGACCGAACCAGGCCGAGTCGGGCCAGGCCACGCCAGGCCACGCCACGCCCGACCAGGCCACGCCCGGCCACGCCACGCCCGACCAGGCCACGCCCGGCCACGCCACGCCCGGCCACGCCACGCCCGGCCACGCCACGCCCGGCCAGGCCAGACCACGCCCGGCCGTCGCCGGATCAGGCACCTCGGCCGGCCTCGTAGGGGCGTCCGCGTAGGCCGCCCGAGCGCCGGTACGAGACCGACCCGCCGTTGACTGCCGCCGGCAGGTCTCCCGGGCGGTCCAGGCCCATCGCGGCTCGGCGCACCCCCTCGCGTTGGGCGGCCAGGCGGCGTTGCGCCTCCCGGCGGGCCGCCGCCCGGCGGGCCTGTTCCCGGCGCACCTCGGCCTGCCGGGCGGCCAGCCAGGCCGCCTCGCGGGCCCGGGCGCGGCGGCGGCGACGCCCAGCGAGGGCCTGACCGCGCAGGTGGACGACGTACGTGGCCAGGAGCAGGAAGGTGACCGAGAAGCCGATCCAGAAGCCGGGGCTGACGAACAGCACGCCGACGAGTTCGACGACGTTGAGGAGCAGCAGCGCGGCGAGCACCCGCCTGCGCCGGTACACGGCGGGGGTGTGCTGTCGGCGCGGCGGCGGGCGGCGGCGGGACCGCTTGGGTGCAGGTGGCACGGCGCGCAGCCGACCGGAGCGGCGGGCGGCCGGGGGCGCGGAGACCGGCGCACCCAACACCCCCGTAGTCGCGTTCTCACTGAGGGTGACGACCAGCGAGCGCGGTGGGTGGACGGGCTGCCGTCCGGGCACAGTGCGGCGCCGTCGGCGGCGCTGGAGCACCCGCGCCGTCGACTGCGCCCGCTCCGCCACCAGCCGCTCGGTGGCGTCGTACCGGCGGACCAGCGCCGGGGCCAGGGCGAGCAGGCCGGCGGCGGCGAGGACGGCGAGGAGCACCGAGGTCGGCACCCTCACCCCTCCCGTCACCGAATTCGTCGCAACCGCCACCGGACCGCAGGATCTTCCACCGATCGCGCCTTGGTGCGTGGATCGTCCGGCCGGGGAGCGCTTGCCGCAGCTTGCAGTTACTTGAGGTTACGGCGCGCCGACCGGGATGCCACCGCGCCGCGCCGATCCCGTCTGTGGGACGGCGCTGCGGGAGTGGGGAAATCCTCCCTACCGGGCGTCGGCGCGTACCCGGTGCCAGCGGGCCAACAGGCCGCCCTCGGCGGCGATCTCCTCGCTCGTCATCGCGTATCCGATGTGGTCACGCCAAGCGCCGTCGATGTGCATGTAGCGCACGTGGTACGACTCCTCGCGGAAGCCCAGTTTCTCCACCACCCGCCGGGACGGCCGGTTCTCCGGACGGATGTTGACCTCCACCCGGTGCAGCCCGCCCGGGCCGAACGCGTGGTCCACGGCGAGCGCGAGCGCCGTCGGGATCACACCTCGGCCGGCGACCCGGGCGTCCACCCAGTAACCGACGTAGCCGGAGCAGAGCGCCCGCCGCACGATGCTGCCCACGTTGATGTGCCCGACCAGCCGGTCCCGGTCGGCCTCGCGCAGACAGACCGCGAACGGCATTCCCTCACCCTCACGGGCGGAACGACGCTGGTCACGGTGCACCCAGCGGAACGCGGCCGGCGAGTTGAGGTCGTCCCAGGCGCCGGGCAGCGATGATTCCCAGGGTGCCAGCCAGGCCCGGTTGGCCCGCCGTATCTCCGACCATGCCGCCGCGTCGGAGCGCCGGTAGGGCCGCAGCAACACCGGGCCGTCCGCCAGCTCCACCGGCCAGCCCGGTGCCCGCGGGGGTCCGAAGAGACTCACCCGCACAGTCTCCCGCGCGGGACCGTGTCGCGCGCAAGTGGACCCACCGCGTGGACCCGATGACCGCGCGGCGCCCGAGTGGCCAGCCGCCGGATCGACCGGGTCACCGTCACCGGCGGCGGTCCAACAGCAGGACGTCCACTGTGGAACCGGCGGCGGCCGTGGTGACCCGCTCGCCGAGCACCAGCAGGCCGTTCGCCTCGGCCAGCCCGGAGAGCGTGAACGGCCCACCGCTGAGAGGCTGGACCGTGTATCCACCGCCGCGTCGCTCGGCGACGTGCGCCGGCCGGAACTCGCGCAGCCCCGTCGGCGACGACACGGTCTCCAGCAGGTGCGCCCGCACGCTGGGTCGGAACACCGGCTCGGCGCCGGCGAGCAGTTGGATGGCGGGGCGGGCCAGCACCTCGAAACCGATCAGCGCGGCGCCCGGGTCGCCGGGCAGGCAGACCACCGGCACCTCCTCGGCGCCGACGGTGCCGAACCCGAGCGCGGTGCCGGGATAGAGCGCCACGTCGGTGAACGTGACCGGCCCGGCCCGGCCGCCCTCGCGGCGGGACAGGATCCGGCGCACCATGTCTCCGGGGCCGGTGCCGGTGCCCCCGGTGGTGATGATCAGGTCGGCGCGCAGGGTCTGGTCCTCCAGCAGCCCGCGCAGCCCCTCCGGGTCGTCGTCGCAGATCCCCACCCGGTACGCCAGTGCGCCCACCTCGGCCGCGGCGGCGGTTAACGCGTGCGAGTTCGCGTCCACCACCTGCCCGGGCTGACTGCCCCGACCCACGTCGACCAGTTCGTCGCCGGTGGCCACGATGACCACCCGTGGGCTGGGCCGGACCACCACGTGCCCGATACCGGTGGCGGCGAAGACCGCGACCAGGGCCGGCGAGACGTACGTGCCGGCGCGGGCGAGCAGAGTGCCGACGGGCAGTTCCTCACCGGCTCGGCGTACCCCGTACCCCCGTTTGGGGGTGCGGAAGATCTCCACAGCGGCCATGCCCTGGTCGGTCCACTCCACCGGAACCACCACGTCCGCGGCGACCGGCAGCGGCGCTCCGGCGGCCACCGAGAAGCACGAACCCGGGGTGAGCCGGACCGGCCGCCAGCTCGCGGCACCCAGATCCCCCACCACATTGAGCCGGATGGTCCGGCCGCCGGGCGTGCCGGAGGGGGCCGGGACATAGCTCGGGCCCCGACCCCCTCCGGAAATGTCCTCCCAGCGGGCCGCGTAGCCGTCCACGGCAGCCTGGTCGAAGGCCGGGAAGGCGTGCGGCGCGACGACGTCCTCGGCGAGGACGTTGCCGTGCGCCTGGGTGAGGTCGAGGTCGAGTGGCGGCAGCGCGCGTAACCTGCGCAGCACGCTGCCCAGGTAGTCGGCGAGCGGCGTCAACTCGTTCGCGGCCGCCTCGGCGTCGGCCGTCGCGGTCATGTACCAGATCCGCCCGCCGCGTCGGCCTTGACGAAGTCGGCCAGCCACGAGCGGAACTCTTTGCCCAGGTCCTCGCGTTCGGCGGCGATCTGCACCACCGTCTGCAGGTAGCCCAGCGGCATGCCGGTGTCGTAACGGGTGCCCCGGTAGACGATCGCGTGCACGGGGGTGCCCTCGGTGCGCAGCAACTCCATCGCGTCGGTCAGCTGGATCTCGCCGCCGCTGCCCGGCTTGGTCCGCCGGATCGCGTCGAAGATCTTGCCCGGCAACACGTAGCGGCCGAGCACCGCGAGGTTGCTGGGCGCGTCCTCCGGCTGCGGCTTCTCCACCATCCCGGTCACCTTGACGACCTCACCGATGTCGGTCAGCTCCGACTCGGCGGGTTCGACGGAGGCGATGCCGTACCGCTTGGTGTCGGCCGGGTCGACCTCGAAGAAGGCGAGCACCACACCGCCGGTGCGGGCCTGAAGCTCCAGCATCGCCGGCAGCAGCGGCTCCGACGGCTTGACGAACTCGTCGCCGAGCAGCACCGCGAAGGGCTGGTCGCCGACGTGCGACTCGGCGTACCCGACGGCGTGGCCGAGCCCGAGCTGCTCGGGCTGCCGGACGGTGTAGATCTCGGCCAGCTCACTGGGGCGACGCACCGCGGCCAGCCGCTCGGCGTCACCCTTCTCCTCCAGCCTGGTCTCCAGGTCTGGGCGACGGTCGAAGTGGTCCACCATCGACGTCTTACCCCGACCGGTGATCAGCAACACGTCACCGATGCCGGCCTGGGTGGCCTCCTCGACGATGTACTGCAGAACCGGCCGATCCACCACCGGCAGCAGCTCCTTGGGCACTGCCTTGGTGGCTGGCAGGAACCGGGTGGCCAGTCCGGCGGCCGGGATGACGGCCTTGACCGCCAGGGGACGGCCAGTTGCGGCGACCGTCGATGAGGGGTTCGCTGAGTGCTCCGACATGCCGCGAGACTATCGGCCACGGCTCTGTCGCGGCGGGTGTGGCCCAGAAGACGCGCCGCCACCCGGCCCCGGCCGCGCGGCGTCCGGGCCGGCCCGCGCCCCGCCGGTCGCGCTGTCCGGGCCGTCGTCGGCCGGTTCCGGCCGCGCGTGCGCCGCAGATGATTCCGGTACGCCCACAGCCGGCTCCGACCGGGCGGGCCCGCCCGGCTCCCGGATGACCTGCGCGGGTTGACCGGCGCGCGGCAGCCCGTCGGGTGGACTGACCGCGCAGGCGAGCACCGGTATCTCCCTCGTCGGCACGTCCGGGCGCACCTCGGCGACCCGGTACGTGTCGCGGCCGGCCGCCTTGGCCGCGTAGAGCGCGTCGTCGGCGGCCTCCAGCACCTCCCGCCCGGTGCTGCCGTTGTCCGGGTAGACGGCGATGCCCACCGACACGGTCACCAGGACCGGCCCGGCGTACGCCTCGACGGCGATCGGCGTCTCGCGAACCGCCGCGCCGAGTCGCTCGGCAACGATCGCCGCGCCCCGCGCGTCGGTCTCCGGCAGCAGCAGCACGAACTCCTCACCGCCCTGCCGGAAGGCCAGGTCGACCTCGCGGATCTCGCCGCGCACCCGCCGGGCGAACTCGGCCAGCACGGTGTCCCCGGCAGCGTGCCCGTACGTGTCGTTGACGTCCTTGAAGCGGTCGAGGTCCATCGCGAGGATGCTGAGCATCCGCCCGAACCGGCTGGCCCGTTCCACCTCCCGCCGGATCGACTCGCGCAGGTAGCGGTAGTTCCACAGCCCGGTGAGCGGGTCGGTGAGCGAGAGCCGCTGCGCTTCCTCGTGCACCCGCACGTTGTCCACCGCCACGGCCGCGTGGCCGGCGAAGGTGCGCAGGGTGACCAGGTCGTCGTCGTCGAACTCGTCGGCGCCCAGCCGGTCGTACAGGGCCAGCACGCCGAGTGCCGCCGCGGCTCCGGCCTCGTCGCCGGAACCGCTGAGGGTGGGCGCGGCGCCTCCGCCCGGGGTCGCGAACGGGACCGCGACGTACGTGCGGCAGCGCGGCTCCCCCGACGGAACCTCGGTCGGCTCCATCCTCCCCCGCTGTGGTTCCCCGGTGGCGGCGACGGCACCGACCACACCGACCCCCACCGGCACCCGAAGCGTCGACGACCCGTCCGTGTCGCCCTCCGGCCACCGCCCGTCCAGCCCCTCGGTGCACTGTGCGACAAGCACCCCGCCCGCCTCCACCAGCAGCACCGCGCCGGCGCGCGCCCCGGTCGCGCCGATGGCGCTGTGCAGGATCACCCGCAGGATGCGTTGCAGGTCGTGCGTGCTGGCCAGGGTGTCGCCGAGCACGGCGAGGTGCCCGCGGAGCTGGTCGCGGTTGCTGGTCAACGCCGCGACGTAGGAGCCGGTCTCCCGGGTCATCCGGTTGAACGCGGCGGCCAGTCGACCCAGCTCGTCGCGGCTGCGGACCGGCACGCGGGCGGTCAGGTCACCCTGGGCCACCCGGTCCACCGCCCCGGCCAGCTCCACCAGCGGCCGGGTGGTCACCCGGGCCAGCCGCCAGGCGGTCAGCACGGCGAGCAGCCCGGCCAGCACGACCACCCCCACCAGCGTGGCGTGCAGCCCTGGCGGCCGTTCACTGGGCACGGAGAGCACCAGTGGCAGCGGCTGCGCGTCGGACGGCCCGATCCTCCGCACGTACCGGCCCTCGGTGGTTTCGGTGACCCGCTCGCCTTCGACGGTGCTGGCGGCTGCCAGCACCGCGTCGCGTACCTCCCGGGACTCGGTGGTGTGGGTGACCCGCGCGGCGCTCGCTCCGCTGTCGAGCAGGGTGACCGCCACCCCGGTCACCGCCGCCAGCCGGGCCACGAAGGCCGGGTCGACCAGTTGCGCGGCGGTCACAGTGCCCCGCAGCGTGCCGGCGCGGTCGCGCAGGTCGACGTGGGCGGCCAGCGCCCGGACAGGGCTGGCCGAAGCGGTGGTCGAGCCGGAGCAGTCCCGCCACGGGGTCGGCGGCGCGCCCGGCGAGACGTAGCTGACCTCGCCGGTCAGGTCGGTGATCAGCACCGCGGCGGCCAGACCTCGACCGACCAGTTGGGCGGCGCCGACGGCGGGCTCGGCGGTGAGCGCCACCGCGTCGGCGGTGGCGCGCAGCTGCTGGCAGAGCGCGTCGACCGAGGTACGCACTGTGGACGCCGCCACCGCCAGGCGCTCGGTGGAGCGGCTGCGGTCGACGGCCGCGAGCGTGGAGGCGACGAACAGCGCGCCGAGCAGGACCGGCCCGAGCACCACCACGAGGAAGGCTGCTGTCAACCGCCCGCGTAGCGTCACTCGGTCCCCCCGGAAGTTCCGCCTCCGTTGCTTGCGATGCTGACACAGTGCAACCGTGGGAGAGGCGTTGCGTCAGGAGTGTTGCGTGCCGGAATTTTCTTATGAAGCGGAAGTGACCCGTACCGCGAAGCGGGAAGCCCGCGCCGACCTGCTCGCCCGCCGCCGCTCGCTGCCCGGCCCCGCCCGGGCCGCCGCCGCCGGGCGCGTGCAGGCCGAGCTGGTCGCCCTGGTACGCAGACTGCGCCCGCGCACGATGACGGCGTACGTGCCGGTCGGCTCCGAACCGGGCGGCGCAGACCTGCCGGACGCACTGCGGGCGGCGTTGCCCACCGACGCCCAACTGCTGCTGCCCGTGCTCCTCGACGACCTCGATCTGGACTGGGCGGCATATACCGGGCCCGAGGACCTGGTCGCCGCCGGTCGGGGTATGCGGGAGCCGACCGGCGCCCGCCTCGGGGTGGCCGCCGTGGCGGACGCGGAGCTGGTGGTCGTACCGGCTCTCGCCGTCGACCACCACGGCCGGCGACTCGGACGCGGCGGCGGCTCGTACGACCGCGCGCTCGCCCGGGTGCCCGGGTCGACGCTGACCGTGGTGCCCCTGCACGACGGGGAACTGGTCGAGGCGCTGCCGGCGGAGGCACACGACCGGCTTGTCCGCGCGGTCGTCACCCCCGCCGACGGAGTGCGTACGCTTGACGGCGGCCCGGGTGCGGCGCATGGTGTCGCGCCCCACACGTCCGCTGGACGAACCCGGGCCGGATGACGCACCATTGGCACTCGAATAGGTCGAGTGCCAACTGGCTGAGCCCAGATCCGGAGGAGAACGTGCCCACGTACCAGTACGCCTGCACCACGTGCGGTGAGCAGCTCGAGGCGGTGCAGTCCTTCTCTGACGAGCCGCTGACCGAGTGCCCGGCGTGTCAGGGGCGGCTGCGCAAGGTCTTCAACTCGGTCGGCATCGTCTTCAAGGGCTCGGGCTTCTACCGCACCGACTCGCGGGCGTCCGGCTCCGAGACGACGGCCGGCGGCACGGCCACCAAGCCCGGCAAGTCCGAGTCGTCCTCCGGCGAGGGCTCGGGGTCGTCCGGTTCCTCCTCGTCGGGGTCGTCTTCCGGTTCGGGGTCGTCCTCGGGTTCCGGGTCGTCTTCAGGTTCGGGTTCGTCGTCCGGTGGGTCCTCTGGCGGCTCGTCGTCGGGTGGGTCGAGCGGCGGCAAGTCCCCGGCGGCCAGCTCCGCGTCCTGACCCTGGCGGCCTGAGTCCGGCGGCCTGAGTCCGGCCGCCTGACCCCGTCGGCCTGACCCGTGATCCACTCGGGATTACGGAAACCGGCCTGTCCCGGCTGCCCTGACACCCCGACTTCCTTGAAGTCGAGTCGATCAAGGCCGCTGCCATAGCAAATCGGGCGGGCCGGTGGGCGTTGTCCACAGGCCGGCCGGTTATCCACAGGTGCCGGCCGAGGGCCGACCAACAGCTGTTGGAACGGCCTAACCTGCCGCCGAGGGTGTCGCTGCGACGTCCTCGGACGGGAGGCGGCAGCAACGATGGGCGATCCAGATTCAGCGCGGGCATTGCGTCCGCTGCGCCGGCTCACCCTGCCCGGCGGGCGCACCCTGCTCCGGGCCGGTCTGGTCGCCATACTGCTCGGCCTGGCCGCTGCCGTTCTGCACACCCCGACCAGTTGCCCGCCGACGGCCGAGCCATCCCGTGCGCCGACGGGGGCCGACGGCACGGCCGGGCGGTTCGACGAGGGCGGGCCGGCCGACCCCGGTGGGGCAGGGTCCACCGGCGACAGCGACACGGCCGGGCCACCGCCAACCGGAGCAGCCGCCGGAGACAGCTCGACCACCGGAAGCGGCACCGCCGGAGACGGCAGCACTGGCCGGGACGGCAGCACTGGCCGGGACGGCAGCACTGGCCGGGACGGCAGCACTGGCCGGGACGGCACGACCACCGGGAGCGGGAGGACCGGCCCGCTGCCGCTACCCAGTGGCGCTGTCGGGGTGCCGGTCCGGTTGGCCGAGCCGGTCGCGCTGGCGGTGGCCCGCCCGGGGACCCGGGTCGACCTGCTCGCCGCGACACCGGGTGGGGCGGGCACCGAGGCGACGTTGCTCGCGCCCGCGGTGCTGGTGCTGGACGTGCTGGGCGCCGACCCGACCGACGGGTCCTCGGCGCTCTACCTGGCGCTCCGCCCCGACCAGGCGAAACGCGCCGTCGGGCTCCCCGAGGGCACTCGATTCGCCATCGTCGTACGCGGTTGAGCGCTCACCGCACCAGCGGGGTCACTCCCAGTGCGGAGGGCGTTCGGCGAGCAGCCAGTCGTCGTTGCCACCCGACCGCTCGCCCCAGCCACGGTCGGTGTCGTCGGAGGTCTGCTCGGGCAGCACCACGAAGTCTTCGCTCAGGTCGACGGTGCGGTCGTCGTCGTCGCGTACGCCCTGCTTGCCGGGGTCCTCGGTGCTCACGAGCGGCAAGACTAGCGCAACCGGGTGCCTCCCCCACGTCGTTGACCCTCTGCTCCTGGGCACTGTCGCCGACGGTGGCACGCCGGTGAGAAACGACCCGCCCGCTCCCGACGTTGGTAGCGTCGGACGGCGTGACGACCCCCAGCGGTGGCAGCACCCCGGACGACTACTGGCGACGGCCCGGCACCGGTGCCGACGCGGTGCCGAACCATCCCCCCGCCACACCGCCGGGCGGCCCCACCAACCCACCGCAGAGCGGACACGCCGATCCAGCCCCGAGCGTGCCCACCGGCCCACCCCCGAGCGGGTACGCCGGGCCGCCGCCGAGCGTGCCGCCGCCGAGTGGTTGGCGTCCACCCGTACACCTTCAGCCGGCACCGCCGCGGCGGCTGCCACCGCAGGACATGGCCGACCTGGACGCGGCCGAGCAGCGCTCGCAGCGGGTCACCTACGGTTTCGGCGCGGCGGCCGCTGTGGTGCTGGTGGTCCTGTTCTGCCTGCTCTGCTCGCGGGTCATCTTCTAGAGCGGCGGGCAGAGCAGGTCAGAGGGTGGTGCCCCAGACGGCCTCGGCGCCGCTGTGCCCGGTCAGGTAGACGTAGACCAGGGCGGCGATGGACAGCGCCACGACCGCCACCGCCAGCACCGGGGTGACCAGCGCCGGCAGTTGCGGCACCCGGGGGTGCCCGCTGGTGACGACCAGCAGCAGGATGGCCCCGATTCCCAGCGGCACGACGATGCGGAACAGGATGTCGCCGTAGCGGGAGTGCTCGAAGATCTGGTCGAGGATCTGCCCCTGGAAACCCCGGGCGACCAGCGCGTCGGTGAACACCTCTCCCGACTTGACGGCCACGAATGCGGTCACCGGAGCGACCACGGCAAGGAGACCCAGGGCCCAGTCCAGCCGGTGCCGCCACCGTGGCAGACCGACGTACGCGATGGCCAGCACCGCCAGCAGCGGCACGAACACGACGACCGCGTGGACCACCAGGACGTGTGCCGGTAGACCCAGGATCTCCTCGAACATCGAATCCTCCAGGTGGATCACGGTCAGGGGTTGGTCAGCGTACGGTCCGCCGATCGTCCCGAGGCTCTCGACCGGAGACACGTGCGACGCGACCATCGGGTTCACCGTCCCGGGTCGTGAGCACGATCTTGCCGTGCTGTGTCCGTGGCCACCCGGGCCCGGCGACGGTTGTCGATGCTGGTCGCGCGTGCTGTCATTGGCCAATGTCCGGTGCCGAGGAGCTGCTGCGATCGAAGGGCCTGCGTGTCACGCGGCCACGCCTCGCGGTGCTCGACGTGCTCGACGGCGGCGGTCACCTGGAGGTCGACGAGATCACCCGGCGGGTCCGTGAACGCCTCGACTCGGTGTCCACCCAGGCGGTCTACGACGTGCTGGGTGCCCTGTCCCGGGCCGGGTTGTCCCGCCGGATCGAGCCGGCCGGCAGTCCCGCGCGTTACGAGGCGCGCGTCGGCGACAACCACCACCACGTCGTCTGCCGGGGCTGCGGCGAGATCGCCGACATCGACTGCGCGGTGGGCAGCGCGCCGTGTCTGGAGCCGAGCGTGTCGCACGGGTTCGAGGTGGACGAGGCGGAGGTGACCTTCTGGGGTCTCTGCCCGGGCTGCCGGGCTCGTCGCTCCGCCGACGTCCGACCCGCCGACGTCTGACCCGCCGACGTCCGACCCGCCGGCACCGACGGGACGTGCCCGACGAGGTCGGGGTGACCGTGGCACTCTTGGACGGTGGACTCCGATGACCTCGGCCTCTTCGGTCCGGGTTCGGTCACGTGGAAGGTGCACGAGGAGCCGATCCTGATCGTCGCGGGCCTGCGCTCGCTCTACCTCCAGGCGTTGCATCCCCGGGCGATGGCCGGGGTGGCGCAGAACAGCAACTACCGCGCCGACGCCTGGGGTCGCCTGGCCCGCACCGCCACCTACGTCGAGACCACCGTCTACGGGACCACCGCCGAGGCGGAGACGGCCGGGGCCCGGCTGCGCCGGCTGCACGACCGGCTGCGGGCCACCGATCCGCTCACCGGCGAGGAGTTCCGGATCGACGAGCCGGACCTGCTGCGCTGGGTGCACGTCACCGAGGTCGAGTCGTTCCTCAGCACGGCCCGGCGGGCCGGACTGCCGCTCACCGACGAGGAGGTGGACGGCTATTACACCGAGCAGCGCCGGTCCGCCGCTCTGGTCGGCCTGGACCCGGCCACCGTCCCGGGCACCGCGGCCGAGGTCGCGGAGTACTACAGCGCCGTACGGCCGGAGCTGCGGATGACCCGGGAGGCCGCCGAGACGGCGATCTTCCTGACCGCCCCGCCGTTTCCGTGGAAGCTCAGCCTGCCGGCCCGGTTGGGGCTCAACCTCGGCCCGCCGCGGTGGGCGTACCTGGGGATCGCCGGCACCGCGTTCGGACTGCTGCCGGGATGGGCGCGTCGGATGTACGGCGGGCTGGGCCTGCCCACCACCGCCCTGTCGGCGGACCTGTCCGTGCGCGCCCTGCGGCTCGCGTTCGCTGCCGTGCCCCGTCGCTATCTGGAGGGGCCGTTGATTCTGGCCGCCAAGGAGCGGGCCGCGCGTCACGCTGCCACCACGTTGGCCGGCTGACCCGGCGTCCGCCGCCGGGATTCAGCTGTCGGTGTGCCGGTCCACGGCCGCCCATGGTTCCTTGCCGGGCACCTGCGCGCCGGTCGGGCAGTGCCGCCGGAAGTCACACCAGCCGCAGCGCGGGCCGGGTGCCACCGGGAACGCCTCGTCCGCGTCGGCGCCGTCCGCGACCGCCCGTTCGGCGGTCATGATGTCGCGGGCCGTCTCCTCCGCGCGGGTCAACTGCCGGGCCAGCGACTCGACGGTGTGGTCGTGGCCGGCGACCGTGCCGGTCGGCAGGTGGTGCAGCTCCACCCGACGGCACGGCCGCCGGAACACCCGCTCGGCCGCGTACGCGTAGAGCGCCAACGCCTGCGAACCGCGCGCGTCGTCGCTGTCCAGCCCGCTGCGACCGGTCTTGTAGTCGACGATGACCAGCTCCGGCCCCTCTGGCCCGGGCCGGGAGTCGATCCGGTCGGCGCGACCGTTGAACGCCAGCACGGCGGTCTTGACCGCCACCACCCGCTCCACGCCGAGCGGGTCGGAGTCGGCCTCCAGCGTCTCGACGTACGCCTCCAACCAGCCCAACGCCCGCCGGTAGGCGGCCCGCTCCTGCTCGTCGTCGCGGTAGCCCTCGCGGACCCAGGTGCCCTTGAGCAGGGTGGCCAACGCCTCGGGGCGACGCCGGTCGGCGGGCAACGCATACCAGTTCTTCAAGGCGGTGTGCACGCTGGCGCCGAGCGAGTTGTGCGCCCACGGCGCACCCTTGGGTGGCGTCGGCCGGTCGACATAGGAGTAGCGGTAGCGGCGTGGGCAGTCCGCGAAAGCGCCGAGTTTGCTCGGTGTGCACACGAACAGGCGCTCCGGCATGCCCTCGAAGCCGAGCTGCTCGGCACCGCCGGCGCGTTGTTGGGGAGCCCGGCCGCCGGCCGCCGGCCGTCCCGCTGAGGAGGATCGTCGCACGCCTGCGATCCTGCCACCCACCCCCGACACCGCTGGTGTGCCGGTCAGGTCATGTTGACGTACTGCGTGACGAAGGCGAACACCGCGTCGGCGATGAGCTGCACGGCGATCGCGGCCAGCAGCAGGCCGGCGATCCTGGTCAGCACCTCGATCCCGCCGGGACGCAGGATCTTCACGATGCCGCCGGAGAAGCGGAGGACGATCCAGACCGCGAGCATCACGGCGAGGATCGCCACGGCGATCGCGGTGAAGTCGGCCAGCCCGTCGGCCTGCTGGACGAAGAGCATGGTGGCCACGATGGCGCCGGGGCCGGCCAGCAGCGGGGTGCCCAGCGGCACCAGGGCGATGTTGGAGGTGGCTTCCGAGCTCGGGCCGTCGGTCTTGCCGGTCAGCAACTCCAGGGCGACGAGTACGAGCAGCAGCCCACCGGCCGCCTGCAACGCCGGCAGGTCCACGTGCAGGTAGTCCAGCAGGGTCTGCCCCGCCACCGCGAAGATCACGATCACGCCCAACGCCAGCGTGACGGCCTGCCAGGCCGCCCGGTTACGGTCGCGGGCGGGCAGCGGGCCGGTCAACGCCAGGAAGATCGGCATCATGCCCGGCGGGTCGGTGATCACCAGCAGGGTCACGAAAACCTCGCCAAACAGCTTCAGATCCACGTGATCAACCTAGCCGCGCCGAGATTCCCCAAAATGGGGATCAGCCGGAAGCGACCTCGGTCACGCCTTCGGCGACGATCCGTTCGTACGCCTCGACGCTGGTGCTGAACTCGCCGAGCTGGACGGTCTTGTGCGTGCCGTGGAAATCCGAGGAGCCGGTGACGAAGAGGCCCAGGTCGGCGGCGAGCGCCCGCACGTGCGCACGTTCGGCCGGGCTGTGGTCCTCGTGGTCGGCCTCGAGCCCGGCCAACCCGGCGGCGGCCAGCTCGGCGATCAACTCGTCGGGCACCACCCGGCCGCGTCGGGTGGCCCGGGGATGGGCGAAGACCGGCACACCGCCGGCCGACCGCACCAGCCGGATCGCCCGGAACACGTCGATGTCGTCCTTGGGCAACCGGTACCGCTCGCCCAGCCAGTCCGGGCCGAACGCCTCCCGGGTGCTGCCGACCAGGCCGACCCGGATCAGTGCCTGGGCGATGTGCGGCCGGCCCACAGTGCCGCCGCCCGCTCCGGCCAGGATGTCCGGCCAGCTCACGTCGATGCCGTCGGCGCGCAACAGCGCGACGATCCGTTCTCCGCGATCTTCCCGGGCGGCCCGCACCCGGGCCAGCTCGGCGACCAGTTCCGGGTGGTCCGGGTCGAACAGGTACGCCAGCAGGTGCAGCGGCACCGCCGGCTCGGTGCCGGACCAGCGGCAGGACAACTCCGCCCCCCGGACCAGGCGTAGTCCCGGCGGCAGCGCGCCGACGGCCGGCGCCCAGCCGGCGGTGGTGTCGTGGTCGGTGATCGCCAGCACGTCCAGCCCGGCCTGGGCGGCCGCGCGGACCAGCTCCGCCGGGGTCAGCGTGCCGTCGCTGGCCGTCGAGTGGGTGTGCAGGTCGATCCGCGGGGCGGCGCCGGTACGCGAGGTCACCGCACGACGCTACCCAGGGACAACCGAGCCCGCCTCGCGAAGGTCATCCCGACGGCGTCAGAAGCTGCTCACCAGGACCGGCCGCTCCCCGGCGGGCAGGCCGGGCACCGGCTCGGGGTTGGCGGGCTCTCCTGCCCCTACCCGCGCGGGGTCGACCCGGACCAGTGCACCGGCCTCGTCGAGGTAGGAGGCGTGGGAGTCGTTGTTCCAGACGATCGTGCCGGTCATCGGCGGTCCGGCCGGAACGGTGGTCGTGACCGGCCCGAGTTGCCGCAGGTCGACCAGGAGGGCACGGTCGGCCTTGCCCACCCGTCCGTTCACCAGCAGCCACCGTCCGTCGGCGGAGATTCCGCCGACGCCGTCCTGGCTGAGGTCCGGCCCGCAGCCGGAGTCCACCGGGGTCAGGTGGCGCGTCGGGTCGAGCACGGCCAGGCAGGTCCCGCCCGGGTCGGTTGCGGCGATCTGGCCGACCAGCCGCCCGTCGGGCAGCGCTCCGTAGACGTGGAGGGTCTGTCGGTCGACGGTCGTGGGCAGCGGCCCGGCGCCGGGCCGCCAGAGGGTGTGGCCGGCGCTGGCGGGGTCGAGTCGGACCAGCACGTTGTCACCGACGAACCGGACGGGCTGGGCGTCCGCGGGCGCGGGCGTGCGTACCGCGCCGATGAGCTGGGTGCCGACCACCCCCGCCACCAGCAGGTCGCTGCCGTCACGCCAGGCGACCTGGCGGCTGTCCGGTGCCAGGACGATGGGGCCTGCCCCGGCCAGCAGGACCTGCACCAGGCCGTCGTTCTGCACCACCCAGAGGGATCGGCCGGCGGTGCTCGCCGTGCCGACCACCAACCAACCGGTACCGCCGGGCAGGAGCTGGGCGTGTTCGGCCGGCCCGACGTCGGGTAGCACCAGCCGCTTCCCGTCGGCGCTGACCAGCGTCTCGCTCACCAGCAGGGACGCGGACGTTCCCGGCGAGGGGCCGGGGCCCGGGGCGCTGACCGTCGGGATCGGCCGGCTGGACGGGTCCGGATCACCGATCACCACGATGGGCGCGCCGTCCCGCCTGGTCTCGGCACCGAGCTGGGCCATCCCGGCGCTCAGCAGCACGGTGACGGCCGCCGCGAGGGCGAGGCCGGTTGCGGTACGCCGACGACGGATCCGGTTCGCGCGGCGGATCGCCTGACCCGCCGGGTCGGCTGCGAGGGGGCGGGCAAGGGCGACCTGGTGCGAGAGGGTCTCCCGCACCGCACCTTCCAGCTCGTCAGGCCGCACCTGGTTAGAACGCCGCAGGCCGTCCGTCAGGTTGTCGGACCGGCCCGGGAATCCGCTCACTGCTGCTCCCCGGAGCCCGTGCCGACGGGCACGGCCGCCGGGGCGGTGGGCAGCACGACCGGCGGGCCGATCGGACGCGGAGCGACCGGTCGGGGCGCGGCAGGGCGGGGAACGGCTCGGCCTTCCGCCTGCCGGGGTCGGCGCGGCGCGGCGGCACCGGTGGTCGGGTGCTGCCCTGCCGGGGCGCCACGTCGGGGGGCGCCGGCAGCGGCTGGACGACCGTCGGCAGCCGGTGGTGCTGGCCGGCCGGCGATGCCGGCAGCGGCGGCGAGCTCCGCTGCGTCGGCTCCCAACCGTCGGCGCAGCGTGGCCAGGGCTCGCGACGCCTGGCTCTTCACCGTGCCCGGTGAGATGTCCAGCATCGCGGCGGTCTGCGCCTCCGACATGTCCTCGTAGTAGCGCAGCACCAGCACCGCCCGCTGCCTGTTGGGCAACTCCCTGAGGTGCCGCCACAGCAGGTCACGGTCGAGCTGCTGCTCGATCTCGTCGACACCGGCGCGTTCGGGCAGCACCTCGGTCGGGCGTTCGCCGTGCCAGCGGCGCCGCCACCAGCTCGTCGACGTGTTGACCATCACCCGGCGGGCGTACGGCTCGACCGCCTCGATCCCACCGAGCCGCTTCCACGCGAGGTAGGTCTTGGTCAGTGCCGTCTGGAGCAGGTCCTCGGCAGTGGCCCAGTCTCCGGTGAGCAGATAAGCGGTGCGTAGGAGCGCGGCGGAGCGGGCCGCGACGAACTCGCGGAACTGCTCCTCCAACGAGTCCTTGCTCGCCACCGCCCACCTCCACACCCCAGCCGTCCTGGCAGAGTGCCACGTCAGAGGCGTTCCGGTCCATGACGAAAGGTGCGCACTTACTCCGATGTTCGGTCGAAAACCTTCACGCCCCGTCGTCGGCCTTGGCCTCGTCGGCCTCCTTGCCGAGCCGCGCCTCGACTGCCTGCGGCTCGTACATCTCCTCGACGACGCGCAGGTAGAGCTCGTTCGGGTTGGGCAGGTTCTTGATCTCGCGGAGCGCCTGCTCCTGGCCGGCGGACTCCAGCACGAAGGTGCCGTAGTTGAGCGCTCGGCCGGTGGGGGTCTGCTCGTACTTCATGTCGGTGACCCGGACCAGCGGCATCATGGCCACCTTGCGGGTGACGATGCCGTTGACCACCATGACCCGTTTGTTGGTCAGGATGAAACGGTCATACCACCAGTCGGCGACCTTCCACGCCACCCAGCCCATCACCGCGAACCAGAGCAGCACGGCGATGGTGGTCAGCGCACCGACGTCCTGCCCGGCGAGGAAGCCGGAGAGGTAGCCGAGCACGAAGGTCGCCGCGACGCCGATCAACAGCGGGTTGGTGAGGTGGATCCAGTGCCGCTTCCACTCACCCCGGTAGCGCTCGGTGGGGAAGAGGTAGCGGGCCACCAGCGAACTGGGCTCGTCTTCCAGTGGCAGCACCCGCCGGGGAGTCGAACCGGTCGCGTCGGCGCGCAACCCGGCCAGCTCGTCCTCGGAGATCTGCGGCGGCTGGTAGCTCGCCTCCGGATCACGGATCCACCCTCGACCGGAGCGGCCCTGGCCGGCATAGCCGGGCCCGTCGCCATAGCCGACGTCGTCCGAAAGGGACGGACCGTCGGACAGGCCGGGACCGGCCCCGTAGCCCGGGCCGTCATCGGGCCCGATCCTCGGGATCGGCTCGGTGTCACGCTCGCGGCGTTCCCGGTCGGGGTCGTCCGGGTCGAAGGGTGGACCGGAGGGGCTGCCCATCGGCTGCTAGGCGACGAGACTGGTGAAGAAGTCGCCGAACCCTTGGGCGATGTCCATGACGCCGCCGCCGAGTGACTTGAACACATCCGCCGCAGAGTTTGGCCGGTAGGCGACGAAGAAGATCAAGAATGCGATTCCGGCCCAGGTGAGGACCTTCTTGACCATGGCGGGCCATCCTCTCGCGCGGCGCCGGGTCCCATTACCGCAGCGGCACCCAGAGTATCAGTGTGGCGTCGTACAGTGAATATCTGCGTCCGTTCTCCGTCAAACCGGGAGACTTGTCAGGCTCTCCCAGGTAAGTGCGGGGACGGTGCGCCGTACACGAGCTCGGGGGGAGTCCACTCGGTCAGGTCGTGTAGGACGACGTCTTCCGCGAGCAGGTGACCCGCACTCGCCGGCCAGGCTATCGCATGGAGCCACATTCCCCGAGCTTCGCCGGCGTACGCGCTTCGATCCGTTGGTGAATTCACCAACCACAGTGGAGTCGGATGCCCGGCGACCCTGATCCTGGCCTGCCCAACGTGGTCGGGGTGACCCGGCCCCGGGTCGGTCAACGCGTCCACCAGTTCCGGTCCCGGGTCCGGCCCGGCCAGTCCGGCGAGTCGCGTGCCCAGGCCGACACCCGGCTCCTCGGCCACGAAGACCAGGTCGGCCGGACCACCACCGAGCGGCGCCGGGCCCGCGCAGGCGACCGCTGTCGCCCGCACTCCCGTCCGGTCGTCCCCGGCGTACGCCACCCCGGTGAGGGTCCAGCCGGGCGGCAGCGGCCACGGGCACCACAGCGGCGTTCCCGGCGGAGCCGCGGTCGCGGTGATGCGTTCCACCACGCTCGCCACGATCTCCGCTCCGATGTGCTCGGGCACGTGCAGGGGCGGCACCGGGCCGCAGCGCAGACACCTCGAGTCGGTGTGCATCAGATCCGGCGCCCTTACCGGGCCCCCGCATCTCGGACAACTCACCGCGACACTCACATCCCCACCGTTCTCCGGTACCGCCGGCCCGTCAAGCGGGAACGTCCGATTCGGCACCCGGGCGCGGGTCAGTCCGGCGGCGGGCCGGCGTGGGCACGAATCCAGGCGTGCATCGCGATACCGCTGGCCACGCCCGCGTTGATCGACCTGGTCGAGCCGTACTGGGCGATGGAGTAGAGCTGGTCGCACGCGGCGCGGGCCGGCGCGGAGAGCCCCGGGCCCTCCTGGCCGAACAGCAGCACGCAGTCCTGGGGCAGGGTGCCGGTCTCCAACGGGCGCGAGCCCGGCAGGTTGTCGATGCCGAACACCGGCAGCCGACGCTCGCCCGCCCAGGCCACGAACTCCTCGATCGTCTCGTGATGGCGCACGTGCTGGTAGCGATCGGTCACCATCGCACCGCGCCGGTTCCACCGTCGCCGTCCGACGATGTGCACCTCGGCGGCGTTGAACGCGTTGGCGTTGCGGACCACCGTGCCGATGTTGAAGTCGTGCTGCCAGTTCTCGATCGCGACGTGGAAGCCGTGCCGGCGCCCGTCCAGGTCGGCGACGATCGCCTCGTGGCGCCAGTAGCGGTAGCGGTCGACGACGTTGCGCCGGTCCCCCTCCGCCAGCAACTGCGGGTCGTAACGGGGGTCGTCCGGTGGGGTTCCCGGCCAGGGGCCCACACCCACCTCAAGCTGGTCGTCGGTCACGGTCATCAGAGGGTACGGACCACGTCTGCGCTGGGCGCGACGACCTGCCGGTCAGCCCAGTCCGAGCGCGGCGCCGAGCCGGTCCAGGAAGCGCCGGTCCGCTGGGCTGATCGGGTGCTCCGCCCGGCGTTCGCCGGGGCTGGGCACCGCGCCGCAGACGCGGGCCGCGACCGACTGCACCCACTGGCGGTACGCGGCCGAGTCGGCGGGGTCGGCGCGCCGCCCCAGCACCCGGCTCGCCGCCCGGCAGGCCGCGAGCAGGTCCACCAGATCGGTGAGCCGCTCGACGGGCTGCGGGGCGCCGTCGTGACGGGCGTAGATCGCGGCGACCACCGCGCGGACCAGATCGCTGTCGGAGGCCCGGCCCGCGGCAACGGCATCCAGGCCGGCCAGTCCCGCCAGGACACCGCGTTCCGTGCGGCCCGGCCCCGGGGCCACCGCGGCCACGAGAACCCGGCCGGGCAGACCGGTGAGCAGGTCCCACTCGGCGACGGAATAGACAGCTGTGGTCAAGGGTGCGGCTGGGCGGCCGGCAGAGGGCGGCTCTCCGGCGACGGAGTGGCTCATCGAAACCTCCATCGCCAGCATATGCCCCGTAATGGGAACAGGGCCCCTTCCCCGGCAGAACCCGCTGCGGGGGAAGGAGCCCGGAGGCTGGCTGCGACCGACTCGCGGCGACGCTCAGCGCGGCTCGGGGAAGCTGGGCCGCTCCGGATCCACTCCCTCGGGCACGGCGCTGGCGGCGTACTCCCGTTTGGGGACCATGACCTTGCGCCGGAAGACGCAGACCATCGTGCCGTCCTGGTTGTAGCCGCGGGTCTCCACCGACACCACGCCCCGGTCGGGCTTGGAACCCGACTCACGCTTGTCCAGCACCGTGGTCTCGCCGTAGATCGTGTCGCCGTGGAAGGTCGGCGCGACGTGCCGCAACGACTCGACCTCCAGGTTGGCGATCGCCTTCCCACTCACGTCGGGCACCGACATGCCGAGCAGCAGGGAGTAGATGTAGTTGCCGACCACCACGTTGCGCTTGAACTGGCTGGCCGTCTCGGCGTAGTGCGCGTCCATGTGCAGCGGATGGTGGTTCATGGTGAGCAGGCAGAAGAGGTGATCGTCGTACTCGGTGACGGTCTTGCCCGGCCAGTGCCGGTAGACCGCGCCGACCTCGAACTCCTCGTAGTAGCGGCCGAACTGCATGCTGGTCCCCTTCGACGGGTGGCGATGGAGTTCGGCACAGCATGCCTTACCGAAGGTTAAGGCGACCGGCGGGGCGCAACGGCGGCGGAAAAGTCACACCGGTCACTCAAAACGGGGGGAGACGCAATGAGCGGCGGGGCCCTCCCCGGCACCCGCCGCCCACGCTCTGATGCCGAGAAGTGTGCCCTACGACAGCGTAGGTTCGACAGAGATCGGCGTCACATTTATCTTTTTGTAACACTACTCTCGGTGACGATCCGGAGGTTGATCAGCGATCTCCGCAGGCCGGATACCTGCTTGTCAAGGCTCAAGTTACCGATTCGTACTGCTCAATCGGGTGGATCTCCCTGGAAACGCTCCCATCACCGCTGGTCACGCAAGTGCGTCATGCATTTGCGTTCCGCACGCCGGGACAGACAGACGTGGGTCGATGACCCTCGGGCCCCCGCCAGCACGGAGGACGTTTCGTGCCCGACCGCCCGGGAATTCGATACGGTCAGCCCTGGTTCTACGGGACGTAGACAAACCGCGGTGATCGGAGAGTGCAATGGCAACCGTTGAGCTGACCTCGGCGAACTTCGACGAGGTGACCGGCAACGACGGCATCGTCCTGGTCGACTTCTGGGCCGACTGGTGTGGTCCGTGCAAGCGGTTCGCCCCGGTCTACGAGCGCTCCTCGGAAAAGCACCAGAACATCGTGTTCGGCAAGGTCGACACGGAGGCCCAGCAGGAGCTGGGCGCCAAGTTCGACATCCGGTCGATCCCGACGATCATGGCGATCCGCGACGGCGTCATCGTCTTCGCCCAGCCGGGCGCCCTTCCCGAGTCCGCACTCGAGAACCTGATCGAGCAGGTCGAGGCGCTGGACATGGACGACGTCCGTAAGCAGCTGGCCGAGCACAACCACTGAGTCGCCCACGGCGACACGCGAGGCCGGGCCCGGTTCGGGCCCGGCCTTCGTCGTACCCGGAGGCGCGCGCACGATCACCTTCCTGGGCAGGCCGGAGTGACCGTCGGTGGGAACCGGGGCAGCCGGTACATCCCGTATCGTCACGACCCGATGGAGACCCTGACCACCCGCGGACGCGTGACCCGGCTGGGCGCGACCGCACTCGGCCTCGCCCTGCTGATCGTCGGCACCTTCTGGGGCAGCGACGACGACTTCCCGTTCGGCCCGTTCCGGATGTACTCCACCTCGAATCCGCCGAACGCACCCGCACCGGACACCCGCGTCGAGGGGGTGAACAGCTCCGGAGCCGTTATCGACCTCAACCAGGACGCGACCGGCATCCGTCGCGCCGAGATCGAGGGTCAGCAGGCCCGCTACGCCGCCGACCCGACGCTGCTCACCGAGGTCGCCGACGCGTACGCCGAACGCCACCCCGACGCCCCAGCGCTGGTCGAGGTCCGCATCGTCATCCGCTGGCACGGCATCCGCGCCGGTCGACCGACCGGGCAGCACACCGACCAGACCGTCGTCCGCTGGCAGGCAACCCGATGACCCGCTGGTTGACCGAGGCCGTGCCCCGGGGCCGGGTGGCCGCCTTTCGGACCGTGATCTACCTCTTCGTCGCCGCCGACCTGGTGATCTTCACCCCCTGGGTGCGCACCCGCGTCAGCGTGCCCGGCGACCTCTACCGGCCGCTCCTGATCGGCCGCCTGCTCCCCCTGCCGACGCCAACCGAGACGTTGGTGACGGTGATCTTCTGGTCGTTGCTGGCGCTCGCACTCCTCGCCGCGACCGGCCGGGCACCCCGCCTGCTCGGCTGGGCGGTCTGCGCGCTGTACCTGGAGTGGATGATCATCGCGATGAGCTACGGGAAGGTCGACCACGACCGGTTCGGGCTGCTCATCGCGCTGGCCGTGCTGCCCACCGCCGGCCGGGCCCGACACGGCGACGCCACCCGCAGCGAGGCTGGCGGCTGGGCCCTCCGCGTCACCCAGATCGCGGTGATCTGCACGTACTTCCTGGCCGCCTTCGCCAAGCTGCGCTTCGGCGGGCTGGACTGGCTGACCGGCTCGGTCCTCGCCCGCGCGATCATCCGGCGCGGCACGGACCTGGCGGACCTGATCGCCCAGGTGCCGTACCTGCTGATCGTCGCCCAGTTCGGCATCGTGGCGTTCGAGCTGCTCAGCCCGGTGGTCTTCTTCCTGCCACCCCGCTGGCGACACGCCATGGTCGGCTTCTTCTACTCGTTCCACGTGGTCACCATCGCGACCATCACGATCTCGTTCGCGCCACACCTGGCCGCGATGACCAGCTTCCTGCCACTGGAGCGGGTCCGCCCTCTGGTCTGGGCCCGCCGACTCATCGGCCGTGGCAGCCCCGCACCGACCTCGACGGACGTCGAAACACTGCCGGACCAGGATCCCGTCGGCGGCAGCGCGGATCCAGCACCGCTCGGCGATCAGGCCCCGGTCGTCGGGCGCCCCGCCGGGCCGTAGAGCCGTTCACGGGCTTCCTGCGGCAGTGCGCAGGCCGCCGTGCCGCCCGGCAGGCGGTGCCGGTTGCGCGCCACCCAGCGGTACACCGGCCAGGCCCCGGCGCGCACCGGCGGGAACCGCAGGCCCGCCCCGGCGATCCGCCAGACCGGGCCACTGTCGGCGAGCAGCTTTGCGATGGCATCCGGACCGGCGGCACGTGCGCCGTCCGCCCCGACCCACTGCACGGCCTCCTCGCACTCGGCCACGGTCAGACCGAGCGCGTCCAGGTCGGTGAACTGCCAGGGCACCACCCGCGCACCAGTGGGGATCCGGCGCGCAATGAACTCGGCACACTGCGTGCAGAACGCGCAGTCCCCGTCGTAGACGAAGGTCGACGTCTCCATGCTGTCCATCCTCCCCTCTCCGACCACCCGAACGACCACCGGTGTACGGCGGGTCACTTGCACTCCACTCGTACGTGTGTTCGAATAGTGGCCATGCGCTGGGACAACCTCACCGCTCCCCCGGTCGAGGGAGACCCCGAGAGGGCAGCGCCAGCGACGCCACCCCTGCCGCTGGCGCTGCCCGGCGCCATTGCCCGCACCTTCGACACCCCCGAGTTCGCCGGGATGACCTTCTACGAGGTGCAGGCCAAGTCCATCCTCAACCGCGTGCCCGGGCAGTCCCGCGTCCCGTTCGAGTGGACCATCAACCCGTACCGTGGCTGTTCTCATGCTTGTGTTTACTGCCTGGGCGGTGACACCCCGATCCTGATGGCGGACGGCCGCACGAAGCCGATCAGCGAGCTGGAGCCCGGCGACCGCATCTATGGGACCGAGCGACGCGGCGCATACCGCCGATACGTCGTCACCACCGTGCTGGACAAATGGTCCACCGTGAAGCCTGCGTACCGGGTCACCTTGACGGACGGCACCACGCTCATCGCCAGCGGTGACCACCGGTTCCTCTCGGATCGTGGCTGGAAGTACGTCACCGGGACGATGCAGGGCGCCGGTCAGCGCCCCTACCTGACCACCAACAATCGCCTGATCGGCACGGGCCGTTTCGCAGCCGGGCCGAAGGAGTCACCCGACTACCGTCGGGGCTACCTCTGCGGAATGGTCCGCGGTGACGGGCAGCTCGGCACCTTCTCGTACTCCTACGGGGTGGTGCATCGGTTCCGTCTGGCACTGGTCGACGACGAGGCGTTGAGCAGGAGTGAGCGTTACCTTGCCCAGGAGGGCATCGAAACGAAGCGCTTCTCGTTCACACCGGCCAGCGCTACCCGCCAAGCCCTGTCTGCCATTCGCACCTCCAAACAGCGGGACATCGAGAGGATCACCGGGTTGATCCAATGGCCGGTCAGTCCCAGCGACGATTGGCGGCTCGGCTTCCTGGCAGGCATCTTCGACGCCGAGGGCAGCTGCAGCAAGGGCATCCTGCGCATCAGCAACAGCGACGACGCGATCCTCGACCAGACGACGGAGGCGCTGCGCCGGTTCGGGTTCACCTGCGTGCTCGAAGACCCCGGTCGACCAAACCGGGTGCGGCAGGTCAGATTGACCGGGGGTCTTCCCGCCCGGCTTCGGTTCTTCCACCTGACCGACCCGGCCATCACCAGGAAGCGCTCGATCGAGGGCGCCGCACTGAAGTGCAAGGCGGACCTCAGGGTTGTCGACATTCAGGCGCTCGGGCTGGAGCTGCCGCTCTGGGACATCACCACTGGCACCGGGGACTTCATCGCCGACGGGGTGGTGAGCCACAACTGCTTCGCCCGCAACACGCACACGTACCTCGATCTCGATGCCGGTGCGGACTTCGACCGGAAGGTGATCGTCAAGGTCAACGCCGGTGAGCTGGTCCGGCGCGAGTTGGCCGCGCCGAAGTGGCGGGGCGCGCACGTGGCGATGGGCACCAACGTCGACTGCTACCAGCGGGCCGAGGGCCGCTACCGGCTGATGCCGCAGATCATCGCGGCCCTGCGGGACTTCGCCAACCCGTTCTCGATCCTCACCAAGGGCACGTTGATCCTTCGCGACCTGCCCCTGCTGCGTCAGGCCGCCGAGGTCACCACAGTGGGCATCTCCTTCTCGGTGGGGTTCGTCGACGAGCAGCTCTGGCGTTCCGTCGAGCCGGGCACGCCGCATCCTCGCCGCCGGCTGGACGCGGTCCGGGCGCTCGCCGACGCCGGCTTCTCCGTCGGGGTGCTGATGGCCCCGATCCTGCCTGGCCTCAGCGACAGCGACGAGTCGATCGACGCCACCGTGTCAGCGATCGCCGCAGCCGGCGCTACCAGCGTGACCGCCCTGCCCCTGCACCTGCGTTCCGGCGCTCGGGAGTGGTACGCGCACTGGCTCGCCCGGGAGCACCCGCACCTCGTGCCCCGCTATCGCGAGCTCTACCGGGCCGGTGCGTACGCCCCGCAGGCGTACCAGCGGGAGTTGACCGCCCGGGTGCGGATCGCGGCACGCCGGCACGGGCTGCACCGCGGCGAGCGGGGCGACAACCGCAGCCTGCCCGAGCCGCCGCCACCGCCGGCTGCGGAGCAGTTGACTCTGCTCTAGTCGGCTCAGAGCTACAGTCGGCGGGTGCGTACCGCTTCGCAGATCCTCGCCGACTCCGCCGTGATCGCCGTCGTGGGTGCGTCCCGCGACCCGTTGAAGGCCGCGCACGGCGTGCCGTTGCAGATGCAGCAGCACGGCTGGCGCATCATCCCGGTCAACCCGACTGTCGACGAACTGTTCGGGGAGCGGGCGTACAAGTCGCTGGCCGACATCCCGCACCCGGTCGACCTGGTGGATGTGTTCCGGCCGGCGGCCGACGCCGTGCAGGTGGTCCGGGACGCGGCGGCCATTGGTGCCCCCGCGGTCTGGCTGCAACTGGGCATCGTCTCGGCCGAGGCGCGGCGGATCGCCGAGGAGGCCGGCATGGACTACGTGGAAGACCGCTGCCTCATCGTCGAACGCGCCGCCGCCGGCCTCACCCGCCTCGCCTGACCCACCCCGCTCCCGCGATCATGGAGTTGTGGTGCCAGCTTCGTGGGTTGCCCCTGGCGGTCCGCAGGGCCTGGCCAGAGAGCTGGCGAGCAGCAGAGCGAGGCGTCCGTCGGCGCGGACGGCCTCGGCGGAGAGCATGATGCCTCTGAGTCATATTGATGCCTCACAGTCATCACGCTCTTGACCGAAGGCACGGACAGACCGACCGAGCGACGGGCAACTGCATCAGCAGGCGCGGGTCAGAGCTTGTACTCCTTGAGCAGGCCGCGGGAGATGATGGTCTTCTGGATCTCCGAGGTGCCCTCGCCGATGAGCAGGAACGGGGCCTCCCGCATCAGCCGCTCGATCTCGTACTCCTTGGAGTAGCCGTAGCCGCCGTGGATGCGGAACGCCTCCTGGACGACCTCGGCGCAGTATTCGGAGGCGAGCAGCTTGGCCATTCCGGCCTCGACGTCGTTGCGCTGGCCGGCGTCCTTGAGGCGTGCGGCGTTGACCATGAGGGCGTGCGCGGCCTCGATCTTCGTACCCATCTCGGCGAGCTTGAAGGCGATCGCCTGGTGCTTGGCGAGCGGCTGGCCGAACGTCTTGCGCTGCTGGGCGTAGCTGACCGCCAGCTCGAAGGCGCGGATGGAGATGCCGCAGGCGCGGGCGGCCACGTTGACCCGGCCCACCTCGATGCCGTCCATCATCTGGTAGAAGCCTCGGCCCACCTTGTCGGCGCCGCCGAGGATCGCGGAGTCGGGCACTGTCACCCCGTCGAGGACCATCTCGGTGGTCTCGACGCCCTTGTAGCCCATCTTTTCGATCTTGCCGGGGATGGTGAGGCCGGGGGCGGTCTCGCCGAAGCCCGGCTCCTTCTCCAGCAGGAAGGTGCTCATGTTGCCGTAGACCGACTCGGCGCCGGTGTCGGTCTTGACCAGGGTGGCCACCACCGAGGAGTACGCCCCGTTGGTCAGCCACATCTTCTGGCCGTTGAGCACGTAGTTGTCGCCGTCGCGGACAGCCCGGGACTTGATCGCCGAGACGTCGGAGCCGGTCTCCGGCTCGGACATGGAGAACGCTCCGCGCACCTCGCCGGTGGCCATCTTCGGCAGGAGGCGGGCCTTCTGCTCGGCCGAGCCGTGCTGGGAGATCAGGTACGCCACGATGAAGTGGGTGTTGACGATGCCGGAGATCGACATCCAGCCCCGGGACAGTTGCTCCACCACCAGCGCGTAGGTCAGCAGCGACTCGCCGAGGCCGCCGAACTCCTCGTCGATGGTGAGGCCGAACAGGCCCATCTCACGCATGCCGTCGAGGATGTCGGTGGGGTACTCGTCGGCGTGCTCCAGCCGCTGGGCGTGCGGAATGATCTCCTTGTCGGCGAAGTCCCGAACGGTCTCCAGGATCGACTGTTGCACATCGGTCAGGCCGGGCGTCTGGGCGAGTCGAGCCATCACAGCCTCCGGGGATCCGCGCACTACTCATGGGTAACTGAACGCTGGGTCAGTATCGGTCTCCGGAGCCGACGAGGCCAAGGTGACCAGTCCACACAACCGCTGTGAAAAGGTTCACCGCTGCGGGTAGCGTCCGGCAAGAGGGACTTTTCCGGCACCGGCAGGAGGAGGACAGCTGTGAGCTACCCACCGCCGTCGGGACCACCGTCAGACGAGCAGCCACCGTCACCCTACGAGCCGCCCCGGGACCAGTCGCCGTATGCGCCGCCGCCGGCCGGCCAGCCGCCGCACGCGCCACAACCAGACCAGCCGGCGTTCGAGCTGCCGGCGGAACGCTCACCGTACGGGCCGCCTGCGGACGATCCGTCGCCGTACGGGCAGCAGGGGCCGCACCAGTCGGGGCACTGGAGTCAGCAGCCGCCGTACCCCCCGCAGGGCCCCTACGGCCAGTACGGCCCGCCGCCCTCCGGGCCGGGTCGGGGCACCAACGTGCTCGCGATCCTGTCGCTGGTGTTCGCCTTCGCCTTTCCGCCGGCCGGTGCCGTCCTCGGCCACGTGGCCAAGCGGCAGATCCGCACCAGCGGCGAGGAGGGTGACCAGCTCGCCACCTGGGGGCTGATCCTCGGCTACGTCTTCACCGGGCTCACCCTGCTGGCGTGCTGCGGCTGGCTGGCCCTCGTGGCCCTGGGCAACACCGGCGACAACGGCGGCTACTGACCGCCGGCCGCACTCAGGCCGCCGGTCAGCGGAACCGGGCCTCGCGGACGCTGTTGCCGCCGTCCACCACCAGCATCTGGCCGGTGATGTACGAGGCTGCCGGGGAGCAGAGGAAGCTGATCGCCGCGGCGACCTCGTCCGGAGTGCCCGGTCGACCCACCGGCGTGCCCAGCCCTTGCTTGATCTCGGCCATCGTGGACGCGGCGGTGTAGATGGTGCCCGGTGCCACCGCGTTCACGGTCACGCCGTCGGCGATCATCTCCATCGCCAACGCCCGGGTCAGCCCGACGACGCCGGCCTTCGCCGCGGCGTACGCGGCCTCGGTGGGCAGCGCGTTGACGGGGCCGGCGGTGGCCGACAGGTTGACGATCCGACCCCAGCCCCGCTCGGCCATCCCCCCGATGAACGCCCGACTGCACAGGAACGCCGTGGACAGGTTGCGGTCGATCTCGCCGCGCCACTCGTCGTAGGTCAGCTGCGCGACCGGCCGCAGCACTCCCTGGCTGGCCCGGCTGGCCAGGCCGGCGTTGTTGACCAGCACCTCGACGTCGCCCAACTGCTCGGCGACCGCGTCGGCCAGCGCGCCGACCTCCGACTCGTCGGTCAGGTCCGCGACGAAGCCGGTCACCCCCAGCTCGCCAGCGCGTTCGTGGATGCGCCGGGTGGTGGAGACGATGGCCACCCGGGCACCCAGGTCGGCGAGTCGGCGCGCGGTCGCGTACCCGATGCCGTCCGGGCTGCCCGCGCCGGTCACCAGGGCGACCCGCCCGTCGAGCCGCATGGTCACCGGGTCGGCCAGCGCGACCGGCTCGTCAGGGCCGGGGCCGCCTGCCGGCGCGGCCGCGCGGGCACGTCGGGCCCCGCCCGGGCGGCTGACGTCCCGTCTGGGTCGGCTGCCGGAGCGGTCCGCGGCGCGCGCGTCGAATGCCATGTCGAGATCCTGCCCGTTACGACCGGCCCGAAGCAACGCGGCACCCGGGAGCGGGGTCAACGGTTTTGGTCACCCCTGGCTACCCTGACGGCGCACCCGACCTGACGGAGAGATCGCATGACCAACCCCCCGCCCTCTGGCGGCTGGCACGACCCGGCGTGGTCGGGACAGCAGTCCGGTGACCCCACCCTCCCGGTGAGCAGTCAACCGGCACCCACCCAGCCGATCGCAGTCAACCCATACGCGCCGACCGACCCGTACGCGCCGACCAGTCCGTACGCGGGCGGCGCGCCGCAGATACCGACCCAGCCCGGCCCGTACGCGGCCACGCCCGGTTACCCGCCGCCTGGCTACCCGGGTTACGGGTACCCGCCCGCACCGAAGCAGAACGGCCTGGCCATCGCCGCGATGGTCGTCTCGATCATCGGCGCCCTCGGCCTCTGCGCGTACGGCCTCGGTGGCTACATCGGCGCGATCGGCGCGATCCTCGGCCACGTGTCCCGTAAGCAGATCAGGGAGCGCGGCGAGGGCGGCGAGGGCTTCGCCACCGCCGGCATCATCGTCGGCTGGGTCGCCACCGCGCTGGCGGTGCTGGCCACCATCGTCATCGTGATCTTCATCGTCTGGGCCGCGAACCAGGACCCGTCCAGCTACGAGAGCGGCAACTACTGAGTTCGGCGAGCCGCCCCCGGGTGCGACCCGGGGGCGGCTCTGCGGTTCACTCGGCCGGTGGGGTGAACGACGAGGTACGGCTCATTCCGGCGGCCCGGCCCTTCGCGGCGACCACGAGCGCCATCTTGCGGGACGCCTCATCGATCATCTCGTCGCCGAGCATCACGGCGCCCAGCTTGCCGCCGGCCTCCGAGGTGTAGTGCTCGTACGCGTCGAGGATCAGCTCGGCGTGGTCGTAGTCGGCCTGCGCCGGCTGGTAGACCTCGTTGGCGGCGTCGATCTGACCCGGGTGCAGCACCCACTTGCCGTCGAAGCCCAGCGCCGCCGAGCGCTTGGCCACCTCGCGGAACCCGTCGACGTCCCGGATCTGCAGGAAGGGGCCGTCGATGGCCTGCTTGTCGTGCATCCGGGCGGCCATCAGGATCCGCATGAGGATGTAGTGGTACGGGTCGCCCGGGTAGTCCGGGATCAGCGCGCCGACCACCAGGGACTTCATGTTGATCGACGCCATGAAGTCGGCCGGGCCGAAGATGATGGTCTCCACGCGCGGCGAGGCGGCGGCGATCGCGTCCACGTTGACCAGCCCGGCGGCGTTCTCGATCTGCGCCTCGATGCCGATCCGGCCGACCTCCAGGCCGAGCGTCTTCTCGATCTGGGTGAGCGTCAGGTCCAGCCACTGCACCTGGGCGGCCGTCTGCACCTTCGGCAGCATGATGCAGTCCAGGTTCGCGCCGGCGCCCTCGACGACGTCGATGACGTCCCGGTAGGTCCACGGGGTGGTCAGGTCGTTGACGCGGACCACACGGGTCTTCCCGGCCCAGTCCCCCTCGTTGAGCGCGGCCACGATGTTCTTGCGCGCGTCCGGCTTGGCCAGCGGGGCGACGGCGTCCTCCAGATCCAGGAAGACCTGGTCGGCCGGAAGGCCCTGGGCCTTGCCGAGCATCTTGACACTGGAACCCGGCACGGCGAGGCAGGACCTGCGGGGGCGACCGACTGCGGCCATGGATGCGCTCCTTCCAGCGTCCGGCGGGCATGCCGACGCCACCTGACGACAGAGTTGAGAACTTAACGATCCCAAAGGGCGTTGTGACGCCACGGTAACCTCGCGCCATGACCGGGGTGAATGGACCTGTGGAAGATCTCACTGGGCGTCGGCTGGTGGTGGTGACCGGGGCAAGCTCCGGCATCGGGTTGGCCGCCGCCGTGCAGCTGGCCTGCCGCGGTGACCAGGTTGTGCTGGTCGGGCGGGACCCGGCACGCCTCCAGGCCGCAGCGGAGCGGGTACGGGAGAACTCGGGCGAGCGTCCGGAGTTGTTCCGAGCCGACTTCGCGGTCCTGGACGACGTGCGCCGGCTCGCCGAGCAGTTGCGGGCCGCGTACGACCGGATCGACGTGCTCGCCAACAACGCCGGTGCCATCGCGCTGCAACCACTCACCACCGTCGACGGCTTCGAGATGTCGATCCAGGCCAACCACCTGGCCCCGTTCCTGCTGACCAACCTGCTCGCCGACCGGGTGGGCCGGATCGTGGTGACCGCCTCCGGTGCGCACCGCTTCGGCGCGCTCGACCCGGACGACCTGAACGCGCCGCTGCGCGGGTACCGGCCGATCGGCGCGTACGGAACCAGCAAGCAGGCGAACATCCTGTTCACCGCCGAGGCGGCCCGACGCTGGCCGGAGATGTCCGCGTACTGCTTCCACCCCGGGGTGGTGCGCACCCGGTTCGGCAACGACAGCAGGCTGGTCGCGTTCGGCATGCGGTTCATGCCCTTCCGCAGCCCGGAGAAGGGCGCCGAGACCCTGGTGTGGCTGGCCAACCAGGACCGGTCCCGGCTGACCAACGGCGGCTTCTACGCCGACCGTCGCCCGCGTCGGCCGTACCGCAAGGCCAGCGACCCGCGGCTCGCCGCCCGACTCTGGGAGGCGAGCGCGAAGGCCGTCGGCATCGCTGGGTAGCGTGGCCGCCATGCTCACTCTCGTCGCGTTGGTCGAGTACGCATCCGGGGCCGAGGCCGCCGGGCAACGCTACGAGGACGCCGTGCTTGCCCTTCTCGGGCGCCACGGCGGCCAGCTGGAACGGCGGCTGCGTGGCACCGACGGGCGGACCGAGGTGCACGTGATCCGGTTCGACGCCCGCGCCGGCTACGAGTCGTTCCTCGTCGATCCGGAACGGGCCGCGCTGCGCGCCGCGCTCGGCGAAGCCGCACCGACGACCCGGGTCATCGAGGTCCACGAGGTCTAGGCAGGTCCGCTCAATCCCTCAGCGGTTCGGCGTCAGCGGGCAACGGGGTGGGTGGCGCGGCGCGGCGGCCGGCCCGGGCGCCGCCGAGCACCACCACCGCCACCCCGGCCAGCAGCAGCGCCATCCCGAGCAGCGCGTACGGGCGGGGAACCTGACCCAGCCAGGCCCAACCGAGCAGGGCCGCGCCGGGCGCCTCCAGCAGGATCAGCACGCTCACCGTGGTCGCCGGGATCTTCTTCAGCGCGTAGTTGAACATCGAGTGCCCGAGCAGTTGGGCGCCGACCACGAGGGCGAGGATGGCCAGCCAGGTCCGCCCGTCGAACCCGGTCAGCCGTACGCCGCCGATCAGGCACATGACCAGCAGGAGCAGTGCGCAGATCCCGTAACAGATGGTGGTGTAGGTGGTGGTGCTGATGCTGGTCCGCGCCCGCTCACCGAAGGCGGTGTAGACGGCGGCGAACATGCCGCCGGTCAACGCCAGCACGTCGCCGAGGACGGCCCTGCCGGAGACCCCCACGTCCACCCCGGTGGCGATCGCGGCGCCGCCGACCGCCACCGCGATGCCGATCCACACGATCCGGGGCAGCCCACGCCCCTGGGCGCGCGCGATCAGCCCCTGCCAGACCGGCTGGGTGGCGACCAGGGCGGTGGACGTGGCGACCGAGGTGAGCTGGGCGCTCGGCACCCACGTCGCGAAGTGACCGGCCAGCGCGACCCCGGACAGGATGCAGAACAGTCCCTCCCGCCGGCCCACGCCGGTGGTCAGCCTGCGGAACTCGGCGCGACGGCGGGCCAGCGCGAAAGGGCTCAGCACTGCCACCGCGAGCAGGTTGCGCCAGAACGCGATGGCGAGCGCGGGTGCGGCGGCGTACGCGATCAGTGGCGCGGACGACGACACGGCGACCACGGCCAGACCGACCGCGCCGGTGGTCAGCGGATCGAGGGACGGTCGGGGTGAAGGTGGGGACACGGGACGTAATCCTCACACGTATGACGGACGACACGCAGCGTCATCACTCCGTTACGATCACGCGGGTCCGCGCCGCCAACCCCCGACCGCCCGGAGGCGCTCCCCCATGCCCACCTACCAGGCGGTGCTGTTCGATTTCTTCGGCACCCTCACCCGTTCGGTGCAGCGCGGTGTCGCGCACACCGACACCGCTGAGCTGCTCGGATGTGACACCGACACGTTGACCGAGGTGCTGGACCGCACGTACTACGAGCGGGCCACCGGTCGACTCGGCAACGCGGAGGCGACCCTTCGGTGGGTGTGCGCCCAGGCTGGCGTACACCCGAACGACACCGCGGTGCGAGCGGCCGTGGCGTCCCGGCACCGGGCGGTCCGCGCGGACACCTGGCTGCGGGCCGACGCCGTGCCGGTGCTGGCGGCCCTACGCCAGCGCGGCCTGCGTACCGGGGTGATCAGCGACTGTACGCACGAACTGCCGGCCTTCCTGCCACAGCTCGCGGTCGCCCGCCTGCTCGACGTGCGGGTCTTCTCTGTACAGGTTGGACGGTGCAAGCCGGACCCGGCGCTCTACCTGACCGCCTGCCAGCGGCTCGGGCTCGCCCCGGGCAACTGCCTGTACGTCGGTGACGGCGGCAGCCAGGAGTTGACCGGTGCCGAGCGGGCCGGGATGACCGCGGTCCGGCTCGCTGCGGCGGACCTGGCCACACACATGGTGTTCAACGCCGACCTGGACTGGCGCGGCCCCACAATCGGCACCCTGCGCGAGGTGCTCGCCCTGGTCGACGTCAACGCCGAGGTGGTGAGCGCCGGCGGCCGGGCGGGTTGACGCGCCGATCAGCGGCGACGAACCCGGTGCAGGCGGAACGGCTTGCGGGTGGCCCGGACGGCCGGGGTGGGCCGAGGCGGCTCGGCCTGCGCATCGGCCGGCAGGTCCGCGCCGGCCAGCGGCGTTCCGGCCGGGGTGAGCCGGTTGACCGCGCATCCGTCGGCGGCCCAGCGGGCCACCAGGTCAGCGGTCGGACCGGGCGCGTTGAGACGCTTCGCCGCCACAAGCGGCGCGGTGGTGTCCCACGCCTCCGTGCCCGGCTGCACCCGGCTCACCTGTGCCGACCAGGTGACGATCCGACCACCGTGGTCGCCGCGCAGGGAGACCTGCGCCTCGGTGGCGTCGGCCAGACCCGGCGCTGCCTGCTCGCCCGGCCCGCTGACCACCAGGAGAGCGCCCTCCAGTGGGGCGCACCAGAGCGCGAGCGCCGGCCCACCGGAAACGCTGACCCAGGCCACTGCAGCCTTCTTCATCGCCTCGTCGACCAGCGGCGTCGACCCACGCGCGTCGTCAGTCACCCTCGCATCCTGCCGCACCTCGGCCCCTGACGCGTAGGCCGCCGGCGCTTTGGTGCGATCAGCCCACGAACGGCGGCACCGCGATCTCACCGCGTGCCACCGGCATCACCTGACCGGCGACGGTCGCGCCGACCGCCACACCGTTCGCCGCCGTGACCGTGCAGGCCAGCGAGGACGGGCGGTTGATCTCCACACCCTGACGGACCGCGTAACGGGACAGCCCCTCGGCCGGCAGCAGACCGCTCGCCACCAGCCAGACACCGAGGCCGAGGGCCGCCGAGCCGGTCGCCGGGTCCTCCGGGACACCCATCCCCGGCACGAAGACCCGGGCGTGCGCGGTTTGCGTGGGGGCGTCCCAGGAGAAGACGCTGACGTGCGACACCCCATAACGCTGCGCCGCCGTCGCGTTCACCCGCGCGCGGGCCACCGACTCCGGACGCACGGGGAGGTACGGGAACTCCAAACCGCAGCCGGCGACGCGGGGAGCGGGCCCGATGTGGTCGTCCGCGACCAGCCCGGCGATCTCCAGCAACGGCTCCGGGTCCAACTCCGGCCCGAGAGTCGGCGTGCCCCCGGTCAGCGTCGCCCCCGACGCGGTCACCTCGATCGGCAGCACCCCGGCCTCGCACTCCTGGGTGACCTGCCCCACACCGAACATGCCCCGCCGGCTGGCGGTGACCGCCGCGCCGACGCTCGGGTGCCCGGCGAACGGCAACTCCTCCACCGGGGTGAAGATCCGGGCCCGGTAGGTGACGCCGACCTGGGTCGGTGGCAGCACGAACACCGTCTCGGACAGGTTGAACTCCAGCGCGAGCGCCTGCATCTGCTCGGTGGCCAGCGCCTCCGCGCCAAACACCACGGCCAGCGGGTTGCCGGCGAAAGGGCGGTCGGTGAAGACGTCCACGATCTCGTAGGCCAAGGTCGACATGTTGATAAACACTAGGCGCTTAGGCTGGTGCCCGTGAGCACGCCGACCCGGGTCTACATCGCCCGTCTCGCCGGAGTCGCCGTCTTCGACCCGAACGGTGACCAGGTGGGGCGGGTTCGCGACGCCGTGGCACGGCTGCGGGCGACCAAACGGCCCCCGGAGGTGGTGGGCCTCGTCGCCGAGATGCCGATGCGCCGCCGGATCTTCCTGTCCATCAACCGGATCACGTCCATCGACGTGGACGCCGTCGTGCTGGGCTCCGGCACCCTCAACCTGCGCCGGTTCGAGAAGCGCCCGAACGAGCTGCTGGTGCTCCAGGAACTGCTGGACCGACGGGTACAGCTCGACCCGGGCGGCCAGCCCGGCGCCGTCGTGGACGTTGCGATGGAGTGCAGCCGGGGCGGCGAGTGGTCGCTGACCCGCGTCGCCGTACGGGAGCAGACCGGTCGGCTCAGCCGCCGCGGCCACCTGCACCAGGTCGAGTGGGACCGGGTGCGCGGGCTCAGCGGCATCGCCGACAACCGGGGTACGGCCAACCTGCTCGCCGTCCTGGAGGACATGCGCCCGGCCGACCTGGCCAACGCGCTGCAGGACCTGCCCGACGCCCGGCGCAACGAGGTCGCCGCCGCGCTGGACGACGAGCGGCTGGCCGACGTGCTCAGCGAGCTGCCCGAGCACGACCAGGTGGAGATCCTCGCCGCACTCGACCGGGAGCGGGCCGCCGACGTACTGGAGGAGATGGACCCGGACGACGCCGCGGACCTGCTCAACGAGCTGCCCCCACCCGAGCAGGACGTACTGCTGGACCTCATGGAGCCGGACGAGGCCGACCCGGTGCGTCAGCTCCTGAAGTACACGCCCGGCACGGCGGGCAGCGTGATGACCTCGGAGCCGGTCATCCTGCCGCCGGACGCCACCGTCGCCGAGGCGCTGGCCCGGATCCGGGAGCCACAGCTCTCCCCCGCCGTCGCCGCGCAGGTCTTCGTGACCCGGGCGCCGCAGAACACCCCGACCGGCCGCTACCTGGGCATGGTGCACTTCCAGGCGCTGCTGCGTGAGCCGCCGGCCGACCTGCTGGGCAAGGTGGTGGTCAACGACATCGACCCGCTGCGCCCCACCACCCCGTTACCGGAGATCACCCGTCGGATGGCCACCTACGACCTGGTCGCCATGCCGGTGATCGACCGGAGCAACCGGCTGGTCGGCGCCGTGACAGTGGACGACGTGCTGGACCACTCGCTGCCCCGCGACTGGCGGGACCGCGACACCCTGACCGGCTCGGGCGCCACCGACGCAGGGCTGGATGGCGCGGATGGCTGAGCAGCGGCGGAACGGACGGCTCGACCAGCCACGCGAGCCCCGGGGCATCAAGCTGCCCCGGTTCGACGCGGAGGCGTTCGGCCGGTGGTCCGAGGGCATCGCCCGGGGCATGGGCACCGCGAACTTCATCGTCGTCATGACGGTGGTCATCGCGATCTGGTTCGTCTGGAACACGTTGGCGCCGGTTGACCTGCGCTTCGACCCGTACACCTTCACGTTCCTGACCCTGGTGCTGTCGTTGCAGGCCAGCTACGCGGCGCCGCTGATCCTGCTGGCCCAGAACCGGCAGGCCGACCGGGACCGCGTGGCCCTGGAGGAGGACCGGCGGCGAGCCACCGCGCAGAAGGCGGACACCGAGTACCTGGCGCGGGAGATCGCCGCACTGCGGATCGCGTTGGGTGAGGTGGCCACCCGCGACTTCCTCCGCTCCGAGCTGACCCGGCTGGCCGAGGAACTGGACGAGGCGGGGCAGCGCCGGCAACGGCTGGAACGCCGCCAGCAGGACAAGGACATCCGGCAGGAGAAGCGCGGCAGGCGACCGACCGACGGTGTCGGCCTGGACGAACCACGCGACGACCTGGACGGCGACTTCGCCCGGGACGCCCGGCCGGACGGCACCGGGCCGCGCCCAGCGGACAGCTGATCAACGGGTCATCGATTGGCTCACACCGCCCCGGCCAGCGGCGGCAGCGGATGCCCCGCGACGTAGCATTGTGGGCATGTCAGCACCCGTGAGCACCGTCGAGGACGCGATCCAGGCCGCCCTGGCCACCGTCAACGACCCGGAGATCCGCCGGCCCATCACCGAGCTGGGCATGGTCCGCTCCGCCACGATCGGTGCCAGCGGCGTCGTACGCGTCGAGCTGCTGCTCACCGTCGCCGGCTGCCCCCTGAAGGACAAGCTGCGTAACGACATCACCGCCGCCGTCGCAGCGGTGCCCGGCGTCACCGGCGTGGAGATCGACTTCGGTGTGATGACCCCCGAGCAGCGGCAGGGGTTGCAGTCGCAGCTGCGCGGCGGCGGCGCCACCGAGGAGCCCGTCATCCCGTTCGCCCAGCCCGGCTCACGCACCCGGGTGTACGCGGTTGCCAGCGGCAAGGGTGGCGTCGGCAAGTCCAGCGTGACTGTCAACCTGGCAGCGGCCCTCGCCGCCCGCGGGCTCTCCGTCGGCGTGGTCGACGCGGACATCTACGGCCACTCGGTGCCCCGGATGCTCGGCACGGAGGCCCGGCCCACCCGCGTCGAAGACATGATCATGCCGCCGCAGTCGCACGGCGTGAAGGTGATCTCCATCGGCATGTTCACCTCCGGCAACGCCGCAGTGGTGTGGCGCGGCCCGATGCTGCACCGGGCGTTGCAGCAGTTCCTGGCCGACGTCTACTGGGGCGACCTGGACGTGCTCCTGCTCGATCTGCCCCCGGGCACTGGTGACGTGGCCATCTCGCTGGCCCAACTGCTCCCCAACTCGGAGATCCTGATCGTCACCACCCCACAGACCGCCGCCGCCGAGGTGGCCGAGCGGGCCGGTGCGATCGCCCTGCAGACCCACCAGCGGGTGGTTGGCGTCATCGAGAACATGTCCTGGCTGGAGCTTCCGGACGGCTCACGGATGGAGATCTTCGGTGCCGGGGGTGGCACGGCCGTCGCCGAGTCGCTGAGCCGGACCATCGGCGCGCAGGTGCCGCTGCTCGGGCAGATCCCGCTGGACACCCGGGTCCGCGAGGCCGGCGACGCGGGCAACCCGATCGTGCTGGCCGAGCCGGAGTCCCCGGCCGCGCAGGCGCTCAACTCCGTTGCCGACCGGCTCGCGATGCGCCGTGAGTCGCTGCTCGGGAAGCCGCTCGGCCTCAAGCCCGCCGGTCGCTGACCACCACGAACACCGCCAGCCCGTCGGCCACTGTTGGCCGGCGGGCTGAGTCGTGTCTGCGGGTGCGCAGTCCAGCCCAGGCGTGGCCGGCACGGCCGCCACGGTCCGCGTGGCCGCGTGGTCGGCACGGCCGCGCGGCGCATGGTCAACTCGGGTTTCTAAAAGTCGGGGCATTCCGCGCCGATTTAAGGCCGACTTTCTGAAACCCGAGCTGATCAAGGCGAGCGCAGGCCGCGCGAGCACGACGGCAGGCCGCGCGGGCCGAGCCGAGCCCAGACTGAGTAGGGCGCGGGGTCGGTCAGGTCGCGTCGTCGTAGCTGACGCGGGGGGCCGGCGCCGAGGGGCTGGTGGTGGCCGTGCCGGGCCGGGCGCCGTCCGACCTCAGGTCGGCGGAGCTGGCCACGTCCTTGAGGTCGTCGTGCACGCTGCTGACGTCGGCGCGCAGGTTGTCGTAGACGCCCTGCAACGGCTTACGGATCGCCGCCTCGTCCTCCTCGCTGAGGAGGTGCTTGCGGATGAACGCCTTCGGGTGCAGGTCCTCCAACTGGATGTCGGTGCCCAGCTCGCGACTCAGGTCACCGGTGGCGTTGCGGGCCATGTTGCGCAGGTTGCGCACCAGCCGCAGGCCGTCGGTGATGACTGCGGGCAGCCGGTCACCGAAGATCAGCAGCGCCAGGAGCAGCAGCGCTCCGATTTCCCACCAGTTCAGGTTGTCGAGCATCCCGCTGGCCTCCTCTCGGCGTCAGCAGCAAGACTACGCACGCCGGGAGGCGTTCGGGCAAGGGGTGAGCCGCTGTTCACTTCGCGTCCGCGGCGAGAGTTACCGAGGTGTTCTGCCGGTCGGAGCCCCGCCGGAATTCGACGGTCACCACCGATCCGGGCGCGTACTTGCGTACCAGCGCGGTCAGGTCCGTCGGCTCGGTCATCGGCCGGCCGTTGATCTTGAGGATCACGTCGCCGACCTTCAACCCGGCGCCGGCCGCCGGGCCGGACGGCTCCACCTGCGCCAGCCGCAGGCCACCCCCGAGTGCTCCGGTCGGGCCGTCCACGCGGGCGCCGATCACCGTACGCCGGGCCTTGCCGGTGCCGATGATGTCCTGGGTCACCCGCTTGGCCTGGTTGATCGGGATGGCGAAGGCGAGGCCGATGTTGCCGGCCTCCTGCCCCTCGGCGACCAGTGACTTGATGGTGGAGTTGACCCCGACCACCCGCCCGGCGCCGTCGACCAACGGCCCGCCGGAGTTGCCGTGGTTGACCGCGGCGTCGGTCTGGATCGCCGCGTAGTAGCGCACCGGCCCGCCCGGCTCACCGGCCTGCATCGTCCGGTCCAGGGCACTCACGATGCCGGCGGTGACCGTGTTGGCCAGCGAGAGCGGTGAGCCCATGGCGAGCACCGGGTCGCCGACGGCCAGCGCGTCGGAGTCCCCGAACTCCACCGCCCGCAGGCCGGGACGACTCACCTTGATCACGGCGATGTCCGATTCCGGGTCCTGACCGACGATGGTCGCCGGCGCGGTGCTGCCGTCGTTGAAGACCACCGAGGCCTTGCCGGTGCCGCCGGCCACCACATGGTCGTTGGTGATCACATGACCGTCGGCGGTGGCGATGAAGCCGGAGCCCTCACTGGTGCCGCCGAGACTGCTCACCCGCACGGTGACCACGCTGGGCAGGACCCGCTCGGCGACACCGGCCAGTGACTCCGGCTTGCGCTGGGCCAGCGCCGGGGCCTCCGCCGGCGCACCGCCGAGCACCGCCTCACCGGCCCCGCCGCGGACCGCGAACGCGTAGCCGAGCGCGCCGCCGAGGGTGCCGGCCAGCAGAGCGGTGAGTACGGGGATGAGCAGCAGGTGACGCAGCGTCGGTCGGCCCGGCGCGTCCGGGTCGGTGACCGCCTCGGGCTCGGTGCCGGTCGCCACCACGCCGGGCACCACCACCGCGGTCGGCGCAGCCGGGTCCCGCCATGGATCGGCAAGCGCGTCCGACCACCAGGGCGACGCACCGGCCGTGCCGGACGTGCCGGGTGCCGGCCAGCTCGGCGAGGGCCCAGCCGGGCCGTAGGTGCCAGGTGCCGGCCAGGGCGACGCCCCGGCTGAGCCGTACGCGCCAGCTGCGGGCCAGGGCGGCGCCCCAGCCGGGCCGTACGTGCCGGGTGCGGGCCAGCTCGACGAGGGCCCGACAGGCGGCACAGCGGCCCCGGGCGTCGTCGGCGGGTGCCCTGGTGCCGGGCCGCCGGCTGACGGCACGATGGGCACGTTGCCAGCCCCTGGCGTGGTCGGCGATCCCGCCGGAGGGGTCCCTGCCCCGGGCGGTCCCGCCGGGGTCTCACCGCCCCGGCGCCAGTCCCAGCCGTCGGTCACGTCGGTGCCTCCCAGTCCGTCCCCGGATCCCGCGCCGCGTCGCCCGGCCACGGGCCGGTTCGGTCGCGGCTGACGGGATACCGCCTCCAGGATTGCACGGATGCCCGCGATGGAGTCACCGCTTGCCCCGGTGATCGCAACAGGCGGAGGCGCGGCTGCGCCTCATGACGGTCGCCTCTACGCTCACAGTGCCAACCCGCCCCCGCACCACGCACCGCCCCCGGAGGTGCCCCATCGCCACGGTCGCCGGTTCCGGCAGTTCGACGGCACAGGCTCAACAGTTCGCCGAGTCGTACGTCACCGAGGACCTCGTTCTGCGCACCGCCCGCAGCCTGGCCCGGGAGGTGGGCCTCGACGCGGTCACCCCCGGCGCGGGAGCGGCGCTGCGGCTGCTGGCCGCTGCCGGCAACGCCCGCGCCGTTGTGGAGATCGGCACCGGCACCGGGGTGAGCGGCGTCTGGCTGCTCCGCGGCATGCGCGCCGACGGCGTGCTCACCACCATCGACGTGGAGGTGGAGCACCAGCGGATCGCGCGACGGATCTTCGCCGAGGCGGGCTTCGCCGCCGGCCGTACACGGATCATCACCGGTCGCGCGTTGGACGTGCTGCCCCGGCTCGCCGACGGCGCGTACGACCTGGTCTTCGTGGACGCGGAGGCGACCGGCTTCCACGCCTGCGTGGAGGCGGCGCTGCGGTTGTTGCGCCCGGGGGGCGTGCTCGCGCTCAACGGTGTGCTGGCCGGTGGCCGGATCGGTGACCCGGCTGCTCGGGACGCGGAGACGGTGACCGTCCGCGAGACGATCAAGGCGGTCCGGGAGTCGGAGCACTGGATCCCCGCTCTGCTTCCGGTCGGCCACGGGGTGCTCGCCGCGGTGAAGTGCTGACCTGGTCAGTCGACGCTGGCCAGCCAGCGCAGCAACCACCGGACGCCCCAGCCGGTGGCACCTTTGCTGACCTCGGCGTGGTCGCCGTCCGCCCAGGACGGGGCCGACATGTCCAGGTGCAGCCAGCGGTCGCGTAGGTCGCCGGTGAACTCACGCAGGTAGAGGGCGGCCAGCACCGAGCCGGCACCCTGCGCCGGCGCGCTGTAGAGGTCGGCGATCTCGCTGCCCAGGTATTCGACGTAGTCGCCGTGCAGCGGCATCCGCCACACCGACTCGCCGGCGGCCTCGGCCGCGGCCCGCACGTCGGCCGCCAGCTGGTCGTTCTCGCTGTACAGGGCGGCGGTGCGCTTGCCCAGGGCGACGGCGTTGGCGCCGGTGAGGGTGGCCAGGTCGAGCAGCAGGTCCGGCTTGAGCTGCTGCACCGCGTACGCGAGGGCGTCGGCGAGGACCAGCCGGCCCTCGGCGTCGGAGTTGGTCGTCTCGCTGGTCGTGCCGCCGTAGTGCCGGATGACGTCGCCGGGGCGGAACGCGGAGCCGCTGACCATGTTCTCGGCGAGCGGGGCCAGCGTGGTGATCCGGACCGGCAGCCGCAGCGTGGCGGCGCCCACTGTGGCGGCCACGACGGCGGCGGCGCCGGCCATGTCCTTGCGCATCAGCTTCATCGCCGGCACCGGCTTGATCGAGATGCCGCCGGTGTCGAAGGTGATGCCCTTGCCGATCAGCACCACGTGCGTACGTGCGTCGGCGGGGTGCCAGTCCAGTTCGACGAGTCGGGGGCCGCTGGCCGAGCCGCCGCCCACGGCGAGGATGCCGCCGAAGCCCTCGGCGGCCAGTTCGTCCGGGCCACGGACCCGCAGCCGCAGGTCCGGCAGGTCGACTGCGGCGGAGGCCACCTGCTCGGCGAACCACTGCGGGTTCTTCAGCGAGCTGGGGGTGTTGGTCAGGTCGCGGGCGAGGTGGGTCATCGCCGCGGTGGTCTGGGCCGTGGTGACGATGGCCTCGAACGCGCCCGGGTCGGCCAGCAGCAGATCGACGCTGCTGAGCGCCGGTGTGGTGCCGGCCTCGGTCATGCGGAACCGGTACGGGGCGAGCAGCAGCCCCTCGGTGAACCCGCGGACGGCGGCCGGAGTCACGCCCTCCGGTAACGCGATGGTGATATGGATCTCATCCGCAGCGGAGCGGGCCAGGGCCGCGCCAGCCGTCCGCCAGGCCGCTTCGTCGCCGTCACCGATGCCGAGCAGCAGCAGCCGGCCGGGAGTGCGCCCGGGGCGGAGCTGGGTGTGGATCTCACCGGCCCGTCCGCTCAGTCGGGCCGCCGGCACCAGCGCGGCGGCCTCGTCGGCCGTGCCGTCCGGGGGTGCCACGGCGGTCGAGACGGGCTCGGCCGAGGTGTCACCTCCCGCTGCCGCATCGGCGGTGCGAACAGGCAGGACGAGCACGTCGAGCCGGTCGGGCTCGGCGATCAGACGGATGGCGAGCACGCGGGACCGTACCTCCAGGAAAGTGTCGCGGAGCGGAACCGAGCCCGCCTGCCCGCGCTGATGAAGACCCTGAGCCACCGGCGTTACCGGTGGCTCAGGGTCGCAAGAACGCTCCGGGCGGCGTGAGCCGCCCGGAGCACTCCTTACTCAGCCGGCCGCTGCCTTCAACGCGTCACCGAGCGCGTTGGCCTCGTCGGGAGTCATCTCGACGACGAGCCGGCCACCGCCCTCCAGCGGGACCCGCATGACGATGCCCCGCCCCTCCTTGGTGACTTCCAGCGGACCGTCGCCCGTCCGCGGCTTCATCGCCGCCATGTTGTCTCCCCTCAGACCTACACCAGGGTCGGTGGGTTGCCCCACAGCCACTTCGTCTCGACCACCCGCAACGGTCACGGGGGTGTCGACCAACGATTTTCCCTGATGAACACCGCCGGACCCAAACCGGAGCAGCATTGATGTAACAGCATCTAGCTTATCTTGAGAAGGCCTGTCACAATGTGCGGTCATGCAGGCACGGTCGGCACTCTTCGACCTGTACGGCGACCACCTCCGTCCGAGGGGTGGCCGTGCACCCGTTGCTGCCCTGGTCAAGCTGCTGGCGCCGCTGGGAATCGCACCGCCAGCCGTTCGCACCGCAGTGTCTCGGATGGTGCGCCAGGGCTGGCTGGAGCCACTCCGACTGGTCTCTGGACCGGGATATTCGATCACACCGAAAGCAGCCCGACGACTCGACGAGGCAGCGGCCCGGATCTACCGGACCGGCCGGGTCACCTGGGACGGCCGGTTCGATCTGCTGGTGCTGGAGGCCCCCGGCTCCCGACGGGACCGGCAGCGGCTCGCCTCCAACCTGAGCTTCCTCGGCTACGGCACCCTCGACGAGCAGACCTGGGTCGCCACCCGCCCCGCCGAGGACGTGGACCTCCTCCTCGCCGAGGCCGGCATCCGGTTCGAGCGGTTCACCGCCTCGCACTTCGCCGGCACCCCCGGCGCGATGGGTGTGGTCCGGCGGGCGTGGAACCTCACCGAGATCGGTCACGCCTACGAGCGGTTCGTCGCGGACCAGCGCCCGCTGCTCGCGGCGGTCACCGTGCGCAGCAGCGACGAGGAGGCGTACGCGACCCGGTTCCGGCTCGTGCACGCGTGGCGTACGTTCCTGTTCCAGGACCCGCAGCTGCCCCCGGCGCTGCTGCCCGAGCGCTGGCCCGGCACCGCCGCGGCCAGTTTCTTCGACCGGCACGCGGCACGTCTGCGTCCGGCCGCCGACCGGTACGTCGAACAGTGCCTCGACGCCGGCAACCGCCTCGTCCGACAGAAGGGTCGTTAGACACGTGACCGAGCCGCTGCTGGTCGACCGGACCGACGCCGTCGTCACCCTCACGCTGAACCGGCCGAACGCGATGAACGCGCTCGACGTGGCGCTCAAGGAGGCGCTGCGGGACGCCCTGGCGGAGCTGGAGACCGACCGGTCCTGCCGCGCGGTCGTGCTGGCCGGGGCGGGCGGATCGTTCAGCGCCGGTCAGGACCTGCGCGAGCACGTGTCGACGCTGGAGAACTCCGCCAGTGACCCGCTGGGCACCGTGCGGGCGCACTACAACCCGATCGCCGCCCGGCTGGCCAACCTGCCCAAGCCGGTGGTCGCCGCGGTCCGTGGGATGGCCGCCGGGGCAGGCGCGTCGTTGGCGTTCCTCGCCGACATCCGCATCGGCGGGCCGACGACCAGTTTCCTGATGGCCTTCGCCAAGGTCGGCCTCGCCGCCGACACCGGCGCCTCCTGGACGCTGCCCCGACTGGTCGGCCACGCCAAGGCGGTGGAGCTGCTGCTGCTGGCCGAGCCGGTCCGCGCCGAGGAGGCCTGCCGGCTGGGGCTGCTCAACCGGCTGACCGACGACGACGAGCAGGTGCTGCCGGCAGCACAGGAGTTGGCCGCCCGCCTCGCCGCCGGCCCCACCGTCGCGTACGGGGCGATCAAGCGGCAACTCTCCATCGCCGACGCCGGCACCCTCGCCGACGCCCTCGCGGCCGAGGCGCAGGCCCAGTCGATCTGCGGTGCCACCGCCGACCACCGGGCGGCCACGCTCGCCTTCGTCGCCAAGCAGAAACCGGTCTTCGAGGGACGCTGAACGCGATTCGGACGCCGCCCTTACCGTCCTCGAACACGGGCCACCTAGCGTCGGCCGGTATGAGCGATCGTGAAGCGGTGGCGCACCTGCTGCGCCGGGCCACCTTCGGGCCGACCGCCGACGAGGTGGACGCGGCCGAGCGGGCCGGCCCGGCGGCGACGCTGGACCGGCTGCTCGCCCCCGGTCGGGCCGACCGTGGTGCGGCGGCCACCCCACCGCCGGCGCTGGCCGCGGACCCGTACGCCCGGCTGACCGGCGAATCCACCCGGGAGCAGCGGCAGCAGGCCAACGCGGAGCGCCGCGAGCAGCTCCAGCAGGTCACCGGGTGGTGGCTGGACCGGATGGTGGCCGCCGAGGACGGGCTGACCGAGAAGCTGCTCTTCTTCTGGCACGGGCACTGGGCGACCAGCGCTCAGAAGGTCAAGTCCGCGCGGACGATGCTGGGTCAGTTGGAGATGCTGCGCCGCCACGGACGGGGGCCGCTGGGCCCGCTGGTCGCGGCGATGGTGCGCGACCCCGCCCTGATCATCTGGCTGGACGGGCAGAAGAACACCCGCAAGGCACCGAACGAGAACCTGGCCCGCGAGCTGATGGAGCTGTTCACGCTCGGCATCGGCAACTACACCGAGGCGGACGTGAAGGCCGGCGCGCGCGCCCTGACGGGCTGGGTGGTCGACCGGCGTACCGGTGTCGCCCGGTTCGAGGCCAGGCGGCACGACCCCGGCGAGAAGACCATCCTCGGGCAGAGCGGCCGGTTCGACGCCGAGGCGTACGCCGGGCTGCTGGCCGCCCAACCCGCGGCGGCGACCTTCGTGGCCGGGCGGCTCTGGTTCCGCTACGCCGGCACCGAGGTGCCGGCACCCGACGGCCTGGCCGGCGCGGACACCGCCGCGACCCTGCGCGCGCTCTTCTCCACGCCGGCCTTCGCCCAGTCCCGGGGCATGCTGGTCAAGCAGCCGGTGGAGTGGCTGGTCGGTGCGCTACGCCAGCTCGGCATCCGACCCTCCGCCCTGCCCGAGCAGCAACGCAAACAACTGCTGGCCGGTCTGAACGCCCTGGACCAGGTGCCGCTGCGACCGCCCAGCGTGGGTGGCTGGCCCGCCGGGGCGGCCTGGCTGACCACCTCGTCGTTGCATGCCCGTCTGCGCACCGCCGGGATGCTCGCCGCCGCAACGGCACCAGCGGTGCTGGCCCGGCTGACCGCCGCGCCCACCGCCGGCCGACCGGACGCGCTGGCCCGTCTGCTGGTGGTCGACGACTGGAGCGCGCGCACCCGTGCCGCCCTCACACCGCTGGCCGACGAGCCCCGCAAGTTGCTGGCCGCCGGCCTGGTCAGCCCCGAATACACAGTCAGCTGAGCGGAGGAGTCGACATGGACACCCTGACCCGACGCAGGTTCCTGCTGACCAGCGGGGTGGTCGGCGCGGGCGCGCTGGCCGCCGGAGCCGGCGCGTACAGCCTGCGGGACCTGTTGGACACCAGCGGGGACCGCGATCCGCAGGCCCGCACGCTGGTGCTGGTGACCCTCTACGGCGGCAACGACGGGCTCAACACGGTCATCCCGTACGGCGACCCGGCCTACCGGGCGGCCCGCCCCGAGCTGGCGTACCCGGACGGGGAGGTGCTGCGGTTGGACGACGGCTTCGGTCTCAACCCGGCGCTGGCCGGCCTGCACCGGCGCTGGTCCGGCGGCGGGCTGGCGATCGTGCGCGGGGTCGGCTACCCGAAGCCGGACCGCAGCCACTTCCGGTCGATGGACATCTGGCACACCGCGCAGCCGGACCGGCCGGGCAACACCGGGTGGCTGGGCCGTTGGCTGGACTCCGCCGGCGGCGACCCCCGGCTGGCGGTCTCCTTCGAGCCGGCGCTGCCGCCGCTGCTGGCCGGGGCGCAGAGTGCCGGCGCCGCCGTGCCGGTGACCGAACGGAAGGCCGCCAAGGGCCTGTCCGCGGAGACGCTGGCCGCCCTCGCCGCCGCCCAGGCCGGTGAGTCGGCGGCCCGGAGCCGGGCCGCCGCCTGCTTCGCCGACCTGCGGTCGGTGGACGAGATGATCCGCCAGGTACGCGACGCCGCCGACCCGGACACGGCGGACCCGGACGACGAGCAGGCACCCGCCACGGCGACGGGCGGGGCACGCACCCCGCTGGACGCGCAGCTGGACCTGGTCGCGCAGTGCGTCGAGGCGGGAGTGTCCACGCGGGCGTTCTCGGTGTCGCTCGGTGGCTTCGACACGCACGCGGACGAGAAGCAGTTGCAGGCCGTCCTGCTGGGTCAACTGGACCGGGCGTTGACCGGATTCGCCGACCGGATGAGCCGCACCGAGGCGGGTCGGAAGGTGGTGGTGGCGGTCTACTCCGAGTTCGGCCGGCGCGTACGGGCGAACGCCTCGGACGGCACCGACCACGGCACCGCCTCGGACGTGCTGCTGCTCGGCGGGGGCGTACGCGGCGGTTGGCACGGAGCGGCGCCGAGCCTCACCGACCTCGACGACGGCGACCTGAAGTTCACCACCGACTTCCGGGACGTCTACGCCACCCTGCTGGAACGGGTGCTGGACACCGACCCGGGCCCGATCCTCGCGGACTGGCGGGGACGAGTGGACAAGCTGTTTTAGGGCGTGTTTCGGAAGTGCTGGCCGGCCTGCGCCGAGTCCAGCTCGGCTCGACCGACACTCCCGAAACACGCCCTAGTCGTCCTCTTCCGGATCCTGATTGGCCTCTGCGCCCAGCACGAACGCCTGCATGGCCAGCTCGTCACCGGCCGGCGACACGAAGGCGGGCAGCTCGCGGGGGCCCAGCTCCTGCACGTAGGACCAGAACAGCCGGACCGCCTCGGCCGGCGTGGCGGCCTCGATGGGCAGGTCGAGGCTGACCAGCCAGGTGCGCCGCGCCGGGGGCGGGCCGAGCTGGTCGGCCAGCGCCCGGAAGGCCGCCGGCTCCAGCGCGGTGACCGGCCCGTCGAGCGTCAGCAGGTCGGCCTGCGCCGGCTCGTCGAAGGCCCTGCGGGTGTACGCCACGACGAGCGTCCCCGGCTCGACCGGGGACTGGGGGTCGTCCGGGTCTTCGCGATGGCGTTGACCCGGCGCGGTGACCCGGCCGAGCGCCACCAGCCGCGGCGGCGCGTCGACCAGCACCGCCACCTGGTCTCCCGGGCCCGGTCGGACGACGTCGGTCAGACCGGTCAGCTCCAACGTGTCGTGGTGCACGAGCCGCTCGGCTTCGTACCGTTCGGCTGGCAGCAGCACGGCCCAGGTGCCCACCCCGTCGGCACGGCCGGGGCCACCGGCCCGGTACGCGGTCTCGGTCGTCATGTCTGCCATCTCATCATGTCGCCGATGGGAGGGTGACGTGACAGCCGACGATGTGATCGTCGACCATGCCGGTGGCCTGCATCAGCGCGTACGCGGTGGTCGGGCCCACGAACCGGAAGCCGCGCTTCTTGAGCGCCTTGGCCATCGCCGTCGACTCTCCGGTGATCGGCGCCAGCTCGGCGAACGAGGCGGGACGGGCCGGCCGGCGCTCCGGAGCGAAGGACCAGAGCAGCGCGGACAGCCCCTCCGGCAGCTCCAGTGCGGCGCGGGCGTTGGCGATCGCCGCCTCGATCTTGGCCCGGTTACGGACGATGCCCGCGTCGGCCAGCAGCCGGGTCACGTCGGCGTCGCCGTATCCGGCGACGGTCGGGAGGTGGAACTCGTCGAAGGCCAGCCGGAACGCCGGGCGCTTGCGCAGGATGGTCAACCAGGACAGGCCTGACTGGAACGCCTCCAGCGTCATCCGCTCGTAGAGCGCGTCGTCGCCGCGCAGCGGCCGCCCCCACTCGGTGTCGTGGTAGACGGCGTAGTCCGGGGTGCTCGACCCCCACGCGCAGCGCGCCAGGCCGTCGGCGCCGATCACCAGGTCTGTCACCTCGTACACGCTAGGGCATCGCACCGACACCCCATTGCCACCGGGCGTTCGGCTGCCTAAGGTGCTTGTTACCGACCGGTAGCTCGGGGTCACCCAGCGGTGTGCCCCGACCGGCGACGGCGAGCGGAGGCCGCGCGATGAAAGAATTCCCGGACGTCATCGCCTGGTCGATCCCGGCCTTCGTGCTGCTCATCGTGCTGGAGCGGGTCTCCTACCTGCTGCACCGAGACGACGACGAGGTCGGCTACGGCGGCGCCGACACCGCGACCAGCCTGGCGATGGGCCTGGGCAGCATCTTCACCGACCTGCTCTGGAAGGTGCCGATCGCGGCCGCGTACGCGCTGCTCTACGCGCTCACCCCGCTGCGGGTGGCCGAGGTCTGGTGGACCTGGCCGCTGATCCTGCTCGCGCAGGACTTCTTCTACTACTGGTCCCATCGCGGCCACCACGTGATCCGGATCCTCTGGGCCTCGCACGTGGTGCACCACTCGTCGCAGCGGTTCAACCTCTCCACGGCGCTGCGCCAACCGTGGACCGGGCTGACCAGTTGGGTCTTCTACATCCCGCTGATCCTCATCGGCGTACACCCGGCGGTGGTCGCGTTCTGCGGCTCGGTCAACCTGCTCTACCAGTTCTGGATCCACACCGAACGCATCGACCGTATGCCGCGCTGGTACGAGGCGGTGTTCAACACCCCGTCGCACCACCGGGTGCACCACGCCTCCCAGGGCGGCTACCTGGACCGCAACTTCGGCGGCATCCTGATCGTCTGGGACCGGCTCTTCGGCTCCTTCGCCGCCGAGCGGGAGCGCTGCGTGTACGGCCTCACCAAGAACGTCGGCAGCTACAACCCCGTCCGGGTGGCCTTCCACGAGTACGCCTCGATCGCCCGGGACCTCCGCGCCGCGGCGACCTGGCGGCATCGGGTCGGGCACCTCTTCCGAGCGCCGGGCTGGCAGCCGGCACCGGGCGCGGTCAGGGCAGTTGGCCCTGCTCGACCAGACGGGCGAACCTCTTCAGCGCCTGGGTGAGGCCGAGCTTGGAGCCGGGCCAGAGCAGCGGCCAGGCCAGTCGACCGGCCCGGCCGCCCGGCAGGTGGAACCACTCGTGCCAGACGACCTGGGTGCGGGCCCGGCCCAGCTGGGTGCAGCGCAGCACGCCCGGCCCACGCAGCAACTGACCGTGGTGCACGACGCCGATCTCGTACGGTTCGTCGACCCGGACCACCCGCATCTCGTCGCGCAGCGTGGCCCGGCCGACCGCGGTCACCGCCTCGATCCGGCTGCCCTCGCGCCCGTCACCTTCGACCACCCGGACACGGGTGAACGGGATCCAGTCGGACTGGCGCTCCCAGGCGAGCAGCGCGGCGAAGACCTGCTCCGCCGGGGCATCGACGATCACCGTGGCGGTCACCTCGCCGGCGCCGGGTTGGGCTGCCTCCCGAAGATCGTCAGCGCCTCCCGGGTCGGTCACGCCGACTCCGACCGGACCACCACGTCGCGCTGCCCGGTGCCGTCGGCGGAGGCGCCGTCGGTCTGCTCACGATCGCCGTCGGTCGGCTCACGATCGGTCGGCTCGCCGTCGAGCGGGGCCACACCGTCGGAATCCGCCGGAGACGACGTGGCGGCGGGCAGCGGGCCGGCGTCGGAACCCACGACATCGGTCGATGACGTGCTGTCGTCCGGGTCGGCCACGTCCGCGTTCGTCGCCTTGCTGGCGGACTGCTCACGGGCCTGGCGCAGCGCCTCCGCGTCGTCGGTGCGGCCTTCACGCAACGCGGTGACCTCCGCCTCCAGTACGCCGATCAGCTCGGACTTGTAGCCGATGTCGTAGGCGGCGCGGCGCATCGCCTGATCGACCTGGGCCATCCGGTACCCGCGCAACCCGGTGTCGAAACGGACCGCCCCCACGTCGGATTCGCGCAGCGGACGGGTGCCCGGCAACGCCACGGCCTGAGAGTCCGGTTCGGTGGGCACCAGGCCGGGATCACGGCCGCTGACCAGCACCGTCACACCGAATATCACCGCCGCGACGGTCAATGCCACGACCAGAAGGAGCAGAAGATGACCCATGTACTGATCGTGGCATGGCAGCCGGCCAGGAGCGACCCCGCCACCCGTTCCGATCATGATCGGTGCGGACTCCCGCCCACGGTTCTCCTCCGTCGACCGACTAGCGTCGGGACGGGCCGACGCGGCGGCGACGGCGCGGACTCTCAGGAGGCGGCATGGCGGGGGCGCTTCGGCTGGGTGGGCGCACGTTCGCCCCCGGCGAGCTGATGGTGATGGCGATCATCAACCGCACGCCGGACTCGTTCTTCGACCGGGGGGCCACCTTCGCCGCCGACAGCGCCCTGCGCGCGGTGGAGCGGGCGGTGGCCGAGGGCGCGGCCATCATCGACATCGGCGGGGTCAAGGCCGGCCCCGGCGCGGACGTGGGCGCCGCCGAGGAGATCCGGCGCACGGTGGACACCATCGCCGCCGTCCGGGCCGCGTTCCCGGAGGTGGTCATCTCCATCGACACCTGGCGCGCCGAGGTGGCGACGGAGGCCGTGGCGGCCGGCGCCGACCTGCTCAACGACACCTGGTCGGGTGCCGACCCGGCGCTGGCCCGGGTGGCCGCGCAGACCGGCGCGGGCCTGGTCTGTTCGCACGCCGGCGGCCTGGTCCCCCGGACCAGGCCACACCGGGCCGCCTTCGACGACGTGATCGCCGACGTGGTGACGACGGTGACCGGTCTCGCCGAGCGCGCGGTGGCGGCAGGGGTACGCCCCGACGGCATCCTCATCGACCCGGCACACGACTTCGGCAAGAACACCCGGCACTCCCTGGAGATCACCCGCCGACTGGACGAGCTGACCGCGACCGGCTGGCCGGTGCTGGTGGCGCTCTCCAACAAGGACTTCGTCGGCGAGACGCTGGACCTGCCGGTGGCCGAACGGCTGGAGGGAACGCTGGCCGCGACGGCGGTGTCGGCCTGGCTGGGCGCCCGGGTCTTCCGGGCCCACCAGGTCGGCCCCACCCGCCGGGTGCTGGACATGGTGGCCTCGATCCGGGGTGACCGCCCGCCGGCAGCGACCCGTCGAGGACTGGCCTGACCGGTCGTCGCCGTAACCGACCGGGAACGGCCGGGCGGGCCGAGACGATCGCCGGAGGTCGCGACGCTCAGGTCCAGCGGAGGATGTTCCTGCGCCAGGCATAGAGGATGCCGAGCGCGAGCACCGCCACGAACACCGCCATCTCCACCACCGTCACCAGGCCGAAGCCCGGCCGGTCGAAGACCACCGCCCAGGGGAAGAGGAACACCGCCTCGACCGCGAACAGCACGTACAGGTACGCGTACACGTAGTAGCGGATCTGCATCTGCGCCCAGTCCGCGCCGACCGGGTCGAGACCGCACTCGTAGCTGGTCCGTTTGCCGGGCGGGTCGGCCGGACGCGCGGGACGTAACACCCGGTTGGCCGAGAACGCCGTAACGAAGAACAGGACGCTGGCGAGCAGTAAGAGCCCGAGCGTCGCGTACGAGCCCAGGTATCCGGTCACAGTTCGGGAGCCTACCGTCCGCCCGGCGGCGTCGTCCCAAACACGTTACGGATTTGTTTCCGGACGGGACTAGTGCACCAGGGCAACTGTTACCGAATACTGGACCCCCACCCACGGCACGGAGGACAGATGGCCCGCGTGAAGGCATTGCCCGGTCTCCGGGCGGAGGTGCGACGTACCGCGCCCTCGCTGGCGGCCGCGCTCGCGCTCGGCCTGCTCACGGCGCTCGCCGTGGGACCGACCGGAGCCAACGCGGCGCCGCCGGAGCCCGAGCCGGTTGTGATGGTGACCGACCCGGTCAGCGAACCGGAGACCACCGCGTCGCAGGATCCGACCCCGACCGAGGAACCAACGGATCCGGTGCCCACCGACCCGGCACCGGAGACCACCGCACCCGCGCCGGAGACGACGCCACCGCCACCGGTGACCACCGCCCCGGAGGTGCCTCCGGCACCGACCACCACCGCGCCCGCGCCCGGCGGACCACCGACGGCGGTGCCCCCGATCGCGCCGCCACCCCCGGTCCCGCCGGTCCGCCCGCCTCCCCCGGGCTCGGCGGCGCCGCCACCGCCGAGCCCGTTGGGCGTCCAGGTCACCACCCAGGACGTCACCCTCACCGAGGCCTACTGGAACGCCGCCAGCACGGCCACCACCTTGCAGGTCACCGTCAACAACACGGGCACGACCGCGCAGCGGATCCGGCTCTCGTACACGCTGCCGGCCGGGCTGACCGACGTCGGCACGAAGGGCTGCACCGCCGCCGGTAACAGCACGTACCGCTGTGGGGCCTGGACAGCCGAGGCGGGCGTACGGTTCAGCGCCCTGCTCCGCCTGCGGGTCGACGGCAGCGCGTGGAAGCAGATGCCGCTCGCCGGCTCCGTCCAGGTCGTCGCGGACGCGCCGGGAGTGCCCGGGGAAGCAAAGGACGACCAGGGCTTCGCGGTGCTCTTCCCGCCCGGCCCGCCGGCGGCCGGTATCGCTCTCGCCGCCGATGAGGTGGCCTTCGACATCAGCGGCACCGCCAGCACCCTCGCGCTCCGACTGGGCAACACCGGCGCGGTGGACGCCACCGGCCAGGTCGAGGTCGTGCTGCCACCCGGGGTGACCGTTCCGACTCCGCCGCCCGGCTGCGTGGCGGTCGACCCGACCCGGACCCGCTGCGACGCGGGCCTGGTGGCGGCGGGTAAGACCGCCGAGTTGCGGCTGCCGGTGGAGGCGACGCCGGAGGCCCAGCGGGCGGCACCGCTGTCCGGTGCCCTGATCGGTCAACTCGACCCACGCAGCGGCGCGACCCGGCAACTCCAGATGAGCTTCCGGATCACCGCTGCGGCCGCGCTGGCCACGCCGGTGGTCTCACCGCCCGCACCGACCGGTTCCCAGGGCGTACTCCCCGGGGGTGCTGCCAACGGCGACGGCGGGCTGACCTCGGTGCAGCGCACCGCGATCATCCTGATCGTTGTCTCCACGCTGCTGGTGGTGCTCGCCCTCACCCTGGCCACTGTCTCGCTGCGCCGCCGCCTCAACGGCCCGGCACCCGGGCCCGCGCCCAACCCGGTCGAGTGATCACCACGGTGACCCGGTCGGGGTCGCCGTGGTGATCCGGTGGTGATCTGAATTACGGCGGGCGGGGCGTAACACCGCAAACCGGAGCAATCCGCAGCGGTTAGGGGTCCCAGTCGGCGGACCTCCGGGGATGGTTAGGGCTCCCTTAGACGTAGGCTCTCAGGTGAGGTACGACAGCGGCCGGACCAGCCTGGGGCGGTGCGGTGACACGTTGCGTCAAGGAGGTTCCGTGGCCGGGCATGGCGAGTTTCTGCGAGCCCCGCAGTCGCGAACGAAGGTGGCACAGTGACCAAGCAGATCCGTCAGCTCGACCGGGTGGTCATCCGATTCGCCGGTGACTCCGGCGACGGCATGCAGCTGACCGGCGACCGGTTCACCTCGGAGACGGCGCAGCTCGGCAACGACATCTCCACGCTGCCAAACTTCCCCGCCGAGATCCGGGCTCCCGCCGGCACCCTGCCCGGTGTGTCGAGCTTCCAGGTGCACTTCGCCGACTACGACATCCTCACACCGGGCGACGCGCCCAACGTGCTGGTGGCGATGAACCCGGCGGCGCTCAAGGCCAACCTGGCCGACCTGCCGCGCGGCGCGGACATCATCGTCAACACCGACGAGTTCACCAAGCGCAACCTCGCCAAGGTCGGCTACCAGGCCAGCCCCCTGGACGACGACTCGCTGGCCGGCTACGTCGTGCACCCGGTGGCGCTGACCTCGATGACGGTCGGTGCGCTCGCCACGTACCAGGTGTCCAAGAAGGACGCCGAGCGGTCGAAGAACATGTTCGCCCTCGGCCTGCTCTCCTGGATGTACTCCCGGCCCTTCGAGTCGACGCTGCGCTTCCTGGAGCGCAAGTTCGCGGCCCGTCCGGAGCTGGTCGCGGCGAACGTCGCCGCCTTCAAGGCCGGCTGGAACTTCGGCGAGACGACCGAGGACTTCGCGGTCCGCTACGAGGTCAAGCCGGCGAAGATGAAGCCGGGCACCTACCGCAACATCACCGGCAACGCGGCGCTCTCGCTGGGGCTGGTCGCCGCCGGGGTCCGGTCCGGGCTGCCGGTCTTCCTCGGCGCATACCCGATCACGCCCGCCTCCGACATCCTGCACGAGCTGAGCAAGCACAAGCGCTTCGGCGTTCTCACAGTGCAGGCCGAGGACGAGATCGCCGCGGTCGGCGCAGCGCTGGGCGCGTCGTACGGCGGCTCGCTCGGCGTGACCACCACCAGCGGCCCCGGTGTGGCGCTCAAGAGCGAGACGATCTCGCTCGCGGTGGCATTGGAGCTGCCGCTGGTGATCGTGGACGTGCAGCGCGCGGGCCCGTCGACCGGCATGCCGACCAAGACCGAGCAGGCCGACCTCAACATGGCGCTCTACGGCCGGCACGGCGAGGCGCCCGTCGCGGTGATCGCGCCCCGGTCACCGTCGGACTGCTTCTTCGCGGCGCTGGAGGCGGCCCGGATCGCGCTGACCTACCGCACTCCGGTGATCCTGCTGTCCGACAACTACGTCGCCAACGGTTCGGAGCCGTGGCTGCTGCCCGACGTGGAGTCGCTGCCCGACCTGCGGGTCGAGTTCGCCACCAAGCCCAACGGCGACGACGGCACCACCTTCCTGCCCTACCTGCGCGACCCGGAGACCCTGGCCCGCCCGTGGGCGATCCCCGGCACCGCCGGGCTTGAGCACCGGATCGGCGGCTTGGAAAAGGCCGACAAGACCGGCGACATCTCGTACGACCCGGCCAACCACGACTTCATGGTGCGGACCCGGGCGGCCCGGATCGAGACGATTCCGGTGCCCGACATCGAGGTGGAGGACCCGGACGGCGACGCCCGGGTGCTGGTCCTCGGCTGGGGCTCGACGTACGGGCCGATCGGCGCGGCCTGCCGCGGGGTGCGCCAGCGTGGGCTGTCCATCGCCCAGGCGCACCTGCGGCACCTCGCCCCGATGCCGGCCAACCTCGGTGAGGTGCTGCGCTCGTACGACAAGGTGGTCATCCCGGAGATGAACCTGGGTCAGCTCGCCCACGTCATCCGGGCGCGCTACCTGGTCGACGCGATCAGCTACAACCAGGTCCGCGGCCTGCCGTTCACGGCCGCCGAGCTGGAGACGACGCTGGAAGAGGTGCTGAAGAATGTCTGAGCCCGTCGCCCTCAAGCTCACCGCGAAGGACTTCAAGTCCGACCAGGAGGTGCGCTGGTGCCCCGGCTGCGGTGACTACGCGATCCTGGCGGCCATCCAGCAGTTCATGCCGGAGCTGAACATCCCCCGGGAGCGCACGGTCTTCGTCTCCGGGATCGGCTGCTCGTCGCGCTTCCCGTACTACATGAACACGTACGGGATGCACTCGATCCACGGCCGCGCCCCGGCGATCGCGACCGGCCTGTCGGTGTCCCGGCCCGACCTGTCGGTCTGGGTGGTCACCGGCGACGGCGACGCGCTCTCCATCGGCGGCAACCACCTGATCCACGCGTTGCGGCGCAACGTCAACCTCAAGATCCTGCTGTTCAACAACCGGATCTACGGTCTGACCAAGGGTCAGTATTCGCCCACCTCCGAGGTCGGCAAGGTCACCAAGTCGACCCCGGCCGGCTCGGCGGACGCCCCGTTCAACCCGCTCTCGCTCGCGCTCGGCGCGGAGGCCAGCTTCGTCGGCCGGACCATCGACTCGGACCGTAAGCACCTCCAGTCGGTGCTGCGGGCCGCCGCCGAGCACGAGGGTTCGGCGTTCGTGGAGATCTACCAGAACTGCAACATCTTCAACGATGGGGCATTCGAGCAGCTCAAGGACCCGTCCACGCGGGACGACTACCTGATCCGCCTGGAGCACGGCCAACCGATCACCTTCGGGGCCGACGGGCAGTTCTGCGTGGTGCACCCGCCGGGTGGCTTCGGCCTGGAGGTCCGGGAGACCAGCTCGGTCCGCCCGGATGAGATCGTCGTGCACGACGCGACGGTGGCCGACCCGGCGTACGCGTTCGCGCTGTCCCGGCTGCCCGGTCTCGACCTGCGCAACACCCCGATCGGTGTGTTCCGCTCGGTGGACCGGCCGTCCTACGACAGCGTGGTGCAGAGTCAGCTCGCGGCCGCCAAGGCGACTGTCACCGAAACTCCCGAGCAGCAGCTCGCCAGCCTGCTGGGCAGTGGCGACACATGGACCATCCTCTGACCCGTACGGCATGACGAACGGCCGTCCCCGTTTCGGGGGCGGCCGTTCGTCATGCTCGGCGCCGGTTGTTCAGCGCTGGGCGGAGGCCGGCACCCAGAGGTTGTCGATCTGCTTCTCCGCCGCCGCGAGGCTCGCCTCGTGCAGCGGGATCAGCTCGGCCATCGCCGGCACCGAGGGCGCCAGGGTCAGCTCGGCATGAATGAAGCGCGGCTCCAGGCCGGTCATCGACAGGCCGTGCGGGAGCCACTGCTCCGCGTGGTCCCAGCCGTGGCGCGGGGTGCCCTCGCCGTAGCCGCCACCCCGGCTGGCCAGCACCACGAACTCGCGTCCACCGAGCAGGCCCTCCTGCGTCGTCGGGTCGTAAGTGAGGCCGGCGACGATCAGGTGGTCGACCCAGGACTTGACGCTGCTGGGCGCGCCGTAGTTGTAGAGCGGCAGGCCGAGCAGCACCACGTCGGCCCGCTTCACCTCGTCGACCAGCCGCCCGCTGAGCTCCCAGGACTCGCGCTGGGCCGGGGTGTGCTGGTCCGGCGGCGTCATCCGAGCCAGCCCGCCGTCCGCGTCCAGGTGCGGCAGCGGCTCGGCGCCCAGGTCCCGGTAGTCCACCGTGCCGTCCGGGTGGGCCGCACGCCATGCGGCGACCGCGCGGGCGGTGAGCCGCCGGCTGATCGACCACTCACCGCGGATGCTCGAGTCAATATGCAGAAGATGCATGATTCCCCCTCCAAGGATCGTCTGTGTAGCGCCAACTATTTATAGCAGGCAGATGTTCCAATCGCTCGGTAGACTGGGTCACATGTCCGCCCTGGCCCCAGATCCCTCGGAGCACCGCTCGGGCGCGCTCCTAGACCACCTGGCCCGGCGGATGCGCCTGCGGTCGGAGTCGGTGCTGGCGCCACTGGGCCTGCGACCACGGCACCTGGTCGCGCTCACCGTGCTGCGGGACGGCGGCGGCAGCAGTCAGCAGGCGCTCGCCAGCACCCTGGAAATGGACAGCACGAACATCGTCGGGCTGCTCAACGACCTGGAAGCGAAGCACCTGGTCGAGCGTCGCCGCTCACCGGAGGACCGCCGACGGCACGTCGTCGAGTTGACCGAAGACGGTGCGAAACACCTCAAAGAGGCCGAATGCGCCCTAGCTGGCGCCGAGGACGAGGTGCTGACCGCACTGGGACCCGCCGAACGGGAGACGCTCTACGAGCTGCTCCGGCGGGCCGTCTCCGCGACACCGGTCATCTGCACCGAAGCGCTCCGCGCCGACGTCGACAACTGCTGACGGCGGCGGCCGGAGGATCAGGCGGTCGTCGCCGACTGCGGGCGGTCGTCGCGTACGTGCACGAGCATGTCGCCGGTCTCGATAACGGCACCGGCCCGGTCGGCCAGGCTGACCACCTTGCCCCGCCGCACCAGGGCGATCACCAGTGACTCCAGCTCGCGCGGCGAGCGACCCACCTCGCTCCGCTCGGCCGAGCGCATCGCCAACGCCATGCCCTGACCCGGGGTGAGCAGATCCTCCACCACGTCGATCAACGGCGGGGCCGAGGTGGACAGACCGAGCAGCCGGCCCGCGGTGGCCGAGGAGACGATCACGTGGTGCGCGCCGCTCTGCTTGAGCAGCGGGGCGTTCTCCGCCTCCCGCGCCGCCGCGATGATCCGGACCTGCCCGGCGGTGAGCTGCCGTACCGTCAGCGCGACCAGCACCGAGGCGTCGTCGCTGTCGGTCGCGATGATCACGGCCTTCGCGTTCTTGACGTGCGCCTCGTTCAGCACTGACGATCGGGTCGCCGAGCCCTCGATCGCCACCAGCCCGGCGGAGGTGGCCTGCCGCAGGGCGGCGGCGCTGCGCTCCACCACCACGATCCGCGACCGGTCCAGACCGTTCTCCATCAGGGCGGAGACAGCGCTGCGCCCCTTGGTGCCGTAGCCGCAGATGATGACGTGGTCCTTCACGCTTCTCCTCCACCGCGACAGGCGACGGCCGGTCCGGTACTGCTCGGTCAGAACTTCCAGGGTGGTGCCGACCAGGATGATAAGGAAAATCACCCGGGCGGGGGTGATGAAGAGGACGTTGACCAGCCGGGCCGACGGCGAAGCCGGGGCGATGTCGCCGTAGCCGGTGGTGGAGAGCGACACGACCGCGTAGTAGAAGCAGTCGAGCAGGGTGAGGCCGTCCCCGTTGACGTCGCGGTAGCCGTCCCGGCCCAGGTAGACGGCAGCGACCACGGCGAAGACCAGGCCCAGGGCGGCGGCGAGCCGTAGGCTCAGCGCGCTCAGCGGGCCCCGGCGCTGCGCGGGGAAATGGATCACCGTCGAACCTGCCCCGCCACCGTCGCCTGCACGCCCACAACATAGCGGTTACGGCCCGCTTCGCACGTCCGGGTCGCTCGCGGACAACCTGGACGGCCCGGGACGGGCATGATGAGGGTGTTCCCGACGACGACCGCGAAAGTGAGGCCGGCATGTCGTTGCTGCGACGAGTCATCGGCGGAGTGCTACGCCGCCACCGGCAGCGTCAGGGCCGCACGCTGCGCGAGGTGGCTGCATCGGCCGACGTCTCGGTGCCCTACCTCTCGGAGGTCGAGCGGGGCCGGAAGGAGGCCTCGTCGGAGGTGCTGGCGGCGATCTGCCGAGCGCTCGGCATCAGCCTCGCCGACCTGCTCGGCGAGGCCCGCGACGATATGCGTCGGGTCGAGCCCCGCCTCCCGGCCGCGCCGCGCGCCGCGCTCACCCACCTGGAGCGGTTCGATGCGACCCGACGCGAGATCGGCAACGCCACCCTGCTGGTGGGTCCACGTATCGGCGGGTTCGTCCTGCACCACGGGCCGGTGGCGAGCGAGCCGGCCCTCAGCGTCGCCGGAAAAGCCTCCGCTGGTGGCTCGCGCCCCGGTCCGCGTACCGCCGCCCTGGCTGACAGCGCACAGACCCGGCTGGGCCTGCGGCGGCTGACCGCCGCGTAGGCCGCGTGGGTTCTGCCGTCGGCGGATCTGCCGGCGGCAGAATCACTGGGCTCGCCACCGCCGCCGCGCGCACGCTGAAGGCGCCGGTCCCCCGGGCGGTCCCATCGCCCGCCGGCACCGTGAGGCGGCGGCACATGATCGAGTACGGCGTACGGATGCTGGACGGCCCGCAGGCGTCCTTCGGTGACCAGGTGTTCGAGCGGCTGCTGCGCGAACGCATCGTCTTCCTCGGCACCGAGGTGACGGAGGAGTCGGCCAACCAGATCTGCGCGCAGATCCTGCTGCTCGCCGCCGAGGACGCCAAATCGGACATCTACCTCTACATCAACTCGCCGGGCGGGTCGGTCAGCGCGGGAATGGCGGTCTACGACACGATGCGCTACGTCCGCAACGATGTGGCCACCCTGGCGCTCGGCTTCGCCGGCTCGATGGGGCAGTTCCTGCTGTGCGCGGGGGCGGCCGGCAAGCGGTACGCGCTGCCGCACTCGCGGATCATGATGCACCAGCCCTCCGGTGGAATGGGCGGGACCGCCTCGGACATCACCATCCAGGCGGAGAACATGCTGCACGTGAAGCGGACGATGCAGGAGCTGACCGCCCAGCACAGCGGACGGACGCTGGACGAGATCCAGCGCGACTGGGACCGGGACCGCTGGTTCACCGCCGAGCAGGCCCGGGAGTACGGCCTCATCGACCAGGTGATCACCCGAGCCGAGCAGCTACCGGCGGTCTGAGCCACCCGCTGGCCTGGTCTCGGCGGCGGCACTCGGGCAATATCGGTAGCGCTCGCCCGTTAGGGTCACGTCTATGCGTCGACTGATCCCAGCCCTCTCGATTGCCCTCGCCGTGACCCTCGTCAGCGGCTGCGGCACCAATTCCGGCGACCCGGCGGCGTCATCGTCCTCCGCCGCGCCCGCAGCGTCCAAGGTCGAGCCGACCGCCGCCGTCAAGCAGGGCATGGACCGCAGCCTCGCCGGCCCGCTCACCATGGATGCCTCAGTCAAGGCCGGCAACCAGTCGATCACCATGAGCGGAAAGATGGACCCTGCCGCCCGCACGCTGCACTTGACCGGCAAGGCCCCGGAACCGATCGAGGCGCGGCTGATCGGGGATGCCGCCTACCTCAAGTCGGACTCGCTCGACGGCGAGAAGCCGTGGATGAAGATCGACCTCACCAAGCTCAGGCCGAACAGCTCCTTGCGCCAGTCCTTCGACCTGAAGTCGCAGACCGGCCTCATCGGCGGCGTCGTGTCCGCCCAGGAGGTGGGCGGCGGTCGGTACACCGGCGTCGCCGACCTGGAGAAGGCCGCCGAGGCGGCCAGCAGCGAAGCCGGGATGCGGGAGGGCCTCGAGTCGACCGCCAAGCTGGCGAAGGACCCGAAGGCGGTCCCGTTCGAGGCGACTCTCGACGCCGACGGGCGCCTCACCGCGCTCTCCTACACGATCGCCACCAAGAAGCTGGGTGACCTCGTCACCGAGATGCGCATGAGCGACTTCGGCAAGCCCGTCACGGTGGACGCGCCGCCCGCCAGCGAGACCGAGGCGGCGTCCGAGGAGATGTACAAGTTCCTCTGACCGGTCGGCTGGTGGGCTGCGGGATACCCGCAGCCCACCCGCCATTGTCTGTGCCCCAGCTCACAGCGCCACCGGTAACAATCCGTTGGACCAGCCCGTCCTTGAGGCAGCACAAACCACAAGGGAGGGCACATGTACGCCGCTTATGTCACGGTCACCATCCTCGCCTCGGTCTTCACCGGCGTCGCCGCCGTCACCTACCTGATCGGCCACGACTACCCGAAGGCCCAGATGGACATGAAGCGCCTCCCACGGGCCTGGATGCCGAGGTTGGGCACGGCGTTGGCAGCCGGTGCGTTGGGGCTCCTGGCCGGGTTCGCCGTGCCACTACTGGGGACACTCGCCGCCGCCGGCCTCGTGTTGTACTTCGTCGGCGCGCTCATCGCGCACCTGCGGGTAAGTTCCCGCCAGCTCGTGGGATGGGCGGTGTTCTTCTCCACCTCGGTGGCGGCGCTGGCCCTGAATCTCGTCCACCACTGGTGATCCGCCCGAGCCGGATGGGGCTTCGCGCGGTGACGTATCCGGCCAATGGTCTTCGGCGGATCTTCGAGGTGCCCCCGGCAGGATTCGAACCTGCGCCACACGGTTTAGGAAGAAACTAGCGCCGCCTGCGCTGCCTAGCGTCCTACCAGGACGTATTTGGAATGATTCCCGGCTGGTGCGCCTGATGATTCCGCGCATGTTCCGAATTTTGCTACACGGCCAGACTAGTTGATTACAAGCTTCGCGCGTCGCGTCTGCACCCGTCGGACAGCCGCTACATGCCGGAACTTCGTCCGTGCTGGGGCTTGTCAGCGTGCCGACTTACAGCGGCGTTGCAGTCGACAGCCCTTTCGCTGGTGATCCAGGCCGCTTCTCTCTCGGAGTCGTCGTAATCCGGTGCCTACGCACCGCCGGCGGCTCGAAGCCGGCCAGCACGCACATACCGACATCGCAGGCGATCGTGGCCGAATCGTCCAGCAAGTTCGCCGAATTGGAGTAAAGGATAACGGTGACGGCAGCGCGACGAGGAAGGCGCACAAACGCGGCTTTAGGCAGGAACCCCACACGACGGGTGGATGCATAGATCCGTCTCCACCCGTCGTGTGGGGTTTCAATCGACGTCGACGTGGAACCGGTCGCTGACGGCGAGGTCGGCGAGTTGCTGGGCGGTGAACGGCAGCTTCTTCAGCTCCGGCGGTGCCGTCCAGTATCTGTCGGGCCTCGAGATCTGGGCGACCTTGACCAGTACCCCGTCCGGGTGCCGGTACCCGGCCCACTGGGCGAATCGCGGGGGGTCCTCGTTCCAGCGGGCTTGCGCCACCCCTACCTTCGCTTGGCTGGCGGTCACCAGCTGGCATGTTCCGCGGGGGTGGGGCCAGATCTCCAGCGCCAGGTCGCAGCCGTTACCCTGCCACCGGTTTCCAATTGGAGACTGCGGGGTGTGCACCTCGACCATCACCAGCCCGGTCTGCTTCCCTTGGCGTACGTTGAAGTACGCCTGGTAGAACCCTAACGAAAACGCCTTCGGATCAAGCGGATTCAGCGGGTCGTCTCTCACCACGGTGTACCCGGCGGGCAGGGCGGCAATGAGATTGTTGAGCATCTCCCGTGCCCGGTTATTGCGTGCGTCCCACTCCTCCTGCGGCAGGTCCGGCGATCCCAGGTGCGGACAGGATGCCGGTGTGCACCTCACGGCACCGGGCGGCGTGGTCGCCCTCGGATCCGCCGCGCTGTTGGAGGGCGGCTCGGTACCCGCCGGACGGTAGCTACTTCCGCTGCCCAGCACGCCGGTGAACCCGACGGCGGCGACCAGCACGACCGCTGTCGCCGACCCGGCGCAGAACGAGACGACACGGCGTCGGAACCGGGCGCGGCGACCAGCAACGAGCGTGTCCGCTGCACTCATCGGTGGGGGAGGGCTCGTGGTCGCCATGACGTCGCGTAGCGCTCCTCGAAACTCGTCCTCATTCATTGATTCCCTCCCTGTTAGTAGCCAAAGTCGGTGCCAGCACCCGGCGCAGCGTTTCTAGCCCCCGCGCAGCCTGGCTTTTCACCGTTCCAGGCGAGCACCCCAGCAGCGACGCGGTCTCTTCGACGGACAGGTCCTCCCAGTACCGCAGGACCAACACGGCCCGCTGGCGAGGAGGTACGCCCGCTAGCGCCCGCAGCAAGACAAGCCGTTCTTCCGGCGAGTCCGCAGTCACGGCCTGTTCCACTGCCTCGCTGGTGACGCGTTCCTGTCGCCACCAGCCACGTCGCCGCTCATCGAGGAAGGTCCGCAACAGGATCTGCCGCACGTACGCGTCGAGTACTTCATGCCGAGATGTGCGATTCCAGGCCATGTAGAGCTTCGTGAACGTGGACTGGACCAGGTCCTCCGCCCGATGCCAGTCGCCACACAACAGGTAGGCGGTCCCGCGCATGGCGTCTGATCGCGCCGCGAAGTACGCCGCGAATGCGGCGTCACGATCGCTCATCCGATGCCTCCGATTCCCCAGTCGGGGATAGTCACGCAGGTTCCGGCTCCGGAGGTTGCATCCAATGAGAAATTCGCAGGGCTGCAGATGGAAGCCGCGCCGCGCTCCGTCCGGCAGAGGCATTGGCGCTGCGAGAGCAGGACTGCGACCTTCCCGAGACGGGATGGGGTCGGCTGACGCTGGCCAAGAGTCGACCCCAGGCGGGCAAGCGGTGGACCGACAGCAGCCAGGTCCATGACGACCGAGGGCTGAAGCACCGTGCCGAGGACGAGCCGCGCGGCGTGCCAATCCCACCCGCGCTCGTGGCGATCCTGCGCGCCCACATCGGACGATTTGGCGTCACCAAGGATGGCCGGCTATTCCAAAGTGAGCGGGGCAACGTCGTTGCGGCCTCAACCTACTCACGCGTGTGGGAAGAGGCACGTCGGCTAGCTCTGACGCCGCGCCAGGTTGACTCTCCGCTGGCTGGTCGGCCGTACGACCTGCGGCACGCCGCCGTGTCGCTGTGGCTCAACACTGGTGTACCGGCAACCGAGGTAGCCGACCGGGCCGGACACTCCGTGGACGTACTGCTGAAGGTCTACGCCAAGTGCATCGACGGCGCGGAGGCCACCGTCAACGACAGGATCTCTGAGGCTCTGACCGGGATGGCATGGCCCGTGTGACGGTCGCCGTTCCGGATCTTGCCTCGGTTGTGTCGACTGACCTGGTCGGATGCCTTCAAGGTCATTCCGCTCCCGTTCCGCGACCTACGACAACGGCGGCTTCCGGCGGCCTGCGGCTGCACATCTGTTCCAATTGAACAGCATTTATATGCGCAGCTCAGGTGGCGTTTCGACTGCGTATTGAAGTGCCCCCGGCAGGATTCGAACCTGCGACACACGGTTTAGGAAACCGATGCTCTATCCCCTGAGCTACGGGGGCGCGAGGGCCTAGTCTAGCGACCTGGGGGTTCACCTGGGGTGCCAGGGAGTGGCCCACGTTCACCCACGTTCCCCGGACCGCCGTTCTCCCAGCCCAGGGCCACAGCCCGAGCTTTTAGGTCAACGAGGAGTTGAACGGCGCTGTCGTACTCGCGGGGTTTCTTCGTGGCGATGAGTTCGTCGACCCGCTGCCATGCGGCGGGTCGGTCGACCGCGATTCGACAAAGAGGCCAAGCATGCTTGGCCTAGCGTAGGAGCCTACGGGCATGGGCCGGTTCGCCGAGGATGAGTTGCACGGGTTGTCTCCAGGTATGAGGCGACGCGCGCGGCCGCGTTGACCGAGCGGGACGAGCAACTCCGGGCGTTTCACGCGGCCGGTTGGCGGCCGGTGGATCTGCAGCGGGTCACCGGGTACAGCCGGGAGACGATCCGTCGGGCGCTTCGACCAGAGGTCCGGCGGGCGACCAACATCAGCCGGCGCCGGACATCACCCCAGCCGTCGGCGGACTACCGGCCCTACGGTGGCCGGAGGCCCTACGTGGGCGGCCGGAACGCTTGCCGAACTGCACGGCCCAACCGAGGGCACGGTGTCGCTTCGCGTCACCTCGACTGGTCCGGGCGCGCCGAGTACAACCTGAACCGGACCGCGCGCCTGGCCAGCATGTACAAGTGGTGCTCACCGAAGCCGCCACGGTCGAGGATCTGAACACCTGGCTCGATGCCGACCTCCTCCGGCGGCTCTGGCCCCACCCTCTGGCTTCCTCCCAGCTCCGCCAGCGCTGGGAGGAAGCCTTCCCCGACCTCGCCGCAACCCGCAGCAACGCGACGTAGCCGTGGACCTCCTCCACGAACCGCCTCGCCCGCGTGGCCCGCAGATCGAACATCAGATGACCGCGTACCGAACGCGCCCGCTGCCGCAAATCGAAAGCGGAGGTCCTCGCAAATCGAAAACCCGGCCGCTACCATAACCCCGTGCCCACCTCGCACCTGATCCCCCGCCGCGCCGCCGCACAGGTCAACGCTGCTCTGGCAGACACCCGCGTCGTTTTGATCAGCGGCGCACGCCAAGCAGGCAAGAGCACCCTGGTCCGCCTTGTTGCCGGCGATCTTCTGGCCGAGCGCCGCGATCTTGATCGGGCTCAGGACCGGGCGGCGGCGATCGCCGATCCGGTCGGGTTCGTGGACTCCTCCGAACTCCTGGTCATCGACGAGATCCAGCGCGCTCCAGAGCTCCTGTTGGCCATCAAGGCCGCCGTTGACGAGGATCCCCGTCCTGGCCGGTACCTGCTCACAGGCTCATCTCGGCTGTTCGGCATGGTGGCTGCGCCGGACGCGCTGCCCGGCCGGATGGAGACCGTCGAACTCTGGCCGTTCTCCCAAGGCGAACTCGACGCAGCGCCGGACGGATTCATCGACGCCGTCTTCACGCTCGGCGCGGACCTGCGACACGAGTCGGACGTGACCCGCGCCGACTACGCGGCCCGAATCGTGCGCGGCGGCCTACCCGAGGCCACCACCCGAACCGACCCGCGCCGCCGCCAACGATTCCTCGACGCCTACGTCCAGGCCCTCATCGACCGCGACGTCCGGCAGCTGTCCGACATCCAGCACAAAGGCGAGCTACGCCGGCTGGTACGCCTCCTCTCGGCCAGATCCGCGACCATCATCGCCGCAAACTCCCTCGAATCCGCCCTCGGACTAAGCCGGCCGACGATCGCCCGCTACCTCCAAGCCCTGGAAGAAATCTTCCTGATCAAACGGATCCCCGGCTGGTCCCGCAACCTGGGCACCCGCGCCACCGCCGCGCCAAAACTGATCTTCGTCGACTCAGGCATCGCCGCCAACGAAATCGCGACCGACGCCCGGGCACTGCTCCGGCCGGGCGCACCGTTCGGCCCGCTGCTCGAATCATTTGTCCTGTCCGAGTTGTCCCGGCAGCTCACCTGGTCCAAGCAGTTCGTCGACCTGTCCCACTACCGCGACCAGAGCAGGTACGAAGTCGACGCGGTGCTGGAGAACAGAACCGGCCAGGTGGTCGGGATCGAAGTCAAAGCAGCCACCACTGTCGGGCCCGACGACTTCCGCGGGCTACGCCGACTCGCCGACCGCCTGGGTGACGACTTCATCGCCGGCATCGTCCTCTATACCGGCACCTCCACGCTGCCGTTCGGCGACAGACTCCGCGCCATGCCGGTCAGTGCCCTGTGGCAGGTTTCCGCCCCGACAGCAGACTGACCTCGGCGATGCGGGAACAGGCTGGACCATGCCACCCCGGCGTGGTCTCCACCGGAGCCGGGCGGTGCCAGGGCACCGAGGAACTGCCGTCGAACGGAGGTACGCAATGGGCTGGAGCACTCGGGAGATCGCCCAACTGGCCGGCACCACCCTGCGAGCGGTGCGCCACTACCACGACATCGGCCTGCTGGCGGAACCGCACCGGCACGCCAACGGCTACAAGCAGTACGGGGTGGATCACCTCGTCCGGATCCTGCGCATCAGGCGTTTGACGGACCTGGGGTTCTCGCTGTCTCAGATCGCGACGATGGATGACATCGACGGTCATCCGGAGGAGGCGCTGCGCGCCCTGGACGCCGAACTCGCGGCCACCATCGAACGCCTGCAACGCGCCCGCCTCGAACTCGGCGTCATCCTGCGACAGCCCACACCGGCGGAACTACCATCCGGCTTCGCCGCAGCCGACGTCGTGGCAGAAATGCCGCAGGCCGACCGGTCGTTCGTCGTCGTGCTGACCCGGGTTTTGGGCGTCGAAACCATGCGGGCCTGGACGGACATGCTGCGCAAGCCCGTCACCGACCCGGTCGCCGAGCGGTTCAACACGCTTCCCCCCGACGCCGACGAGCAGACCCGCGCCGCCGTGGCCCGGGACCTGGCCCCCTACGTACGCGCCCTGGAAGCGGAGCACCCCGGAGCGAAGATCACGAACGCCGGCACCCGGTACAGCGCGCGCTACGTCCAGCAGGCCGTCGGCAAGGCCCTCGCGGAGCTCTACAACCCCGCACAGCTGGACGTCCTCCGGCGCACCAACCGGCTGCTCACCGAACCGCACCACTGATTGTCCGGTCCGCTGGTGGCGGGTGACCTCGGCCGGTGCCGCGAAGTCACCGGTGGCCCGACACCTGGTCGTGCTGCCGACCGCGGTCACGGGCGAAGCGTTGCAGGATCCGGACGTACAGCATGGCCATGCAGCCGCTGAGAGTGGCTATGACGATCGCCGCCGGGACGCGTCCGGCGGCGACGATGTCCGCCACGACGAGCATCGACGCCATGAACGCGACGACGCCGAGCGCGGCGTAGACCCTGTCCTGCACGTCCGTCCAGCGTCGCATCGCGCCGCTGGTCTGCCGTTCGGTGCTGCGGGTATCGATGAACAGTGCGATCAACAGGACGGGAACCACCTGCATCGCCATTTCGTAGAGGGCCATCTTCATGCCTTTCCAGGTCGTTCGTCGCCGCGCCAGGCGACGCATCGGTGCCGCCGAAGGCGGGCGCCGGTGGGCGGGCATCCCGTCATGGGTTGGTCCGGATGAGGCGTCCCGTGCTGCGGCGGAAGGCCCACACGATGACCAGCGCGGCCAGCACGGTGAGCGGGGTGCCCATGACGACCCGGGCGATGCCCAACCCGCCGGTGCTGTCCGTCAGGTAGAGCCACTGCTGGATCGCGAACCGCGATCCGAACACCGACGCCGCGGCGAGGGTCGCGACATCGTGCGCCACCCGCACGGCGCGGTCGGACCGCCACGCATGCGTTCCACCGTGTACGGCGTTCCAGACGACACCGGTCAACGGCCGACGGGCCAGCACCGATGCGAGCGTGACGACGAAGCCGGCCAGCGACGCCCAGATGCCGATCACGAAGAAGTCCCGCGCGGAGCCGGTCCACAGGACGATTCCGGCAGCCACTGCCACCCCGAGCAGGCTCCCGATCGCGGAAACGAAGCGCTCTCCCCGCAGCAGCCGGAAGATGAACAACGCCAGCCCGGTCGCGACGGCGACGCCGATGGCGACAGGGAGCGGCAGGAACGCGTTCGCCGTCACGAACACGATCACCGGAACAGTCGAGTAGGCGAACCCGGCAACGCCGCCCGTCTGGCTCAGGATGGTGGAACTGGTGGCCTGTTCAGCGTCGTCAGGGCGGGCGGACCCGCGATGGCGCCCCGGCGTCGCGCTCGGTTCTTCCTCGTCGGTAAGCATCGGGACAATTAGCAGCCATGCCCCAGCGGCACACTCAAGCCCGCACGACACGGGTGTGGTCGACCTCACGGGTCTACGAGCCGGTCGCCTCGTGGACGGGCAGGTTCACTCAGCGAAATCGTCCCGGTCGAGGATGACGTTGGCGCGTTGCAGGACGTCGATCTGCGCGGGCTCGTACAGTTCGACGACCGCGTGGAGGAAGACCGACCAGTTGCGTGGCTCCTGGCCCGCCGCACTCTGCTCCGCCAACTCCCGCAGCCGTGGGTATTTCTGCCGGTTGCGGTCGATTTCGGGGGCGAGCCGCTCGGCCAGGCGCTGCCGGGTCCCCTCGCTCGCGTCCTCGGTCAGGGCGCCGAGGTCCTTCTCGGCCGCGGTGGGGGCCACGGTGCGCGTCTTGCGCAGTGTGTTCAGCACCGACGGCTCGAAGACCCGTGAGCAGACGAGCAGGAAGGCCCGTTCGTCCTCGGAGAGGTTGCCGGCGAGGTGGCCGAAGCCTGGCGGCAGGTCGACGCGGTCGGGGTGCCGCAGGATCCCGGCCAGTTCCTCGCGGATCCGCTGCTGACGCTCGATACTGGCCGCCAGTTCGGCGTCGAGGGCGCGGAACGTCCGTTCCGCGCCCTCGGCCGAGTTGTCCATAGCGGCGATGTCGGCCAGGGGCACGCCCAGATCCACCAGGCGTCGGATCCGCAGCAGTCGGATGAGGTGTCGAATCCGGTACTGCTTGTAGCCGTTGGCCGCCCGCCCGGGCTCCTCCAGCAAACCGATCCGGTGGTAGTGCCGGACGGTCCTCAGCGTGGTCCCGGCGATCTCGGCCAGCTCACGCGTGCTCCAGCCGCCCTTGTTCCGCATGCCGCCATCGCACACCGTGCCCCTGGGGCACAGTCAACGTCAGCCGCGCCGGCAGGTCCGGTCGCCGGCCGGCATCTTGCCGTCGACCAGGTACGACGTGGTGAGGTTCAACGCGCAGGCGTTACCGCCGAGGACGTAGACGCCGTGTCCGCTCTCGTTGACGGTGACCAGACGGGACCGCTTCTCGAACTTCTCCCGCAGCAACTTGCCACCCGCGAGCGGCGTGACCGGGTCGTGCCGGTTCTGCAGGATCAGCACGTTGCGCGGCCCCTTGTCGTTCACTGCGACGGGCGGCTCGGTCGGCTCCTGCTTCCAGAAGGCGCACGGGGTGATGTTGGCGCTGGCCGCGCCGAACAGCGGGAACCGCTTGCGGTCCTGCGCGACGGCCCGCCGGTAGGTGTCCACGTCCTCGGGCCACTCGACGTCGTTGCAGGTGACGGCGAGGAACACGGTGAGGGCGTTGTCCTGCGGGTTGGGTGCGGTCGCTGCCTTCGCCCGCGGCGCCTCGCCTGGGTTCAGGTAGGTCTGCCAGATCTGCGCGAGGCTCGGGTACTGGATCTCGTTGTAGAGAAAGCCGAAGGTGATCTGCCGGAAGAGTGGACCGGTGAGCCCGTCGGGGGTGGGCATCTTGTCGAGCCGTTCGGCGATGGCGAGGTAGGTCCGGCGCACCTGCTGCGGGGTGCGGCCCAACCCGTAGGACTCGTGCCGCGCCGCCGCCCACTCGGCGAAGTCGGGGAACGTCTCCTCCATGCCGAGCGCGAACCGGCGCAGTCCGGCCTGGTCGAGGTGGGTGTCGCCGACGATGCTGTCCAGCACGACCCGGTCCGTGGTTGCCGGGAACATCGAGGTGTAGGCGGCACCCAGTGCGGAGCCGTAGGACGCCCCGTAGTAGTTGCCCTTCTTCTCGCCGAGCGCGGCGCGAATTCGGTCCAGGTCACGGGCCATGTTCGCGGTGCTCAGGTGGCGCAACCGCCCCTCGGTGTCGTTGGCCGCGCACCGCTCGGCGACGTCCTTGGCGATCTCCGCCTGCCGGGTAACGGCCGCGTCGTCGGGCGCGTACGGCGGGATGTTGGCCCAGTAGGCGTCGTCGGCGGTGAAACCACAGCTCACCGGCGTCGAGTGCCCGACGCCCCGGGTGTCCATGCCGATCAGGTCGTAGGCGTCCGTGACGCCGGTCGGCATCCCCTTCGAGACCAGGAACCCCGGCTGGTCCAGCCCAGTGCCACCCGGCCCGCCCGGGTTGAGCATCAGCACGCCGCGTCGCTTCTCCGGCTTCGTGCTGGCGATCCGCGACACCATGATCTCGATCTGGGTGCCGCCCGGGTCGTCGTAGTCCAACGGAACCGGCACCTTCGCGCACTGCACCGGCAGTTGCACCGTCGGCGGCACCACCACGTCGTCCGGGCACGCCGCCCAGGTCAGCCCTGCCGCAGGCTTCCCCGCTGCAGATTCCCCGGCCGTCGCCGGGATCACCGCGACCAGGGCGCCGACCAGTCCCAGCGTCCCCACCAGGGCCATTCCAGTTCTTCGCAACATTCTCGCCTCCTGTCCGACCCGCACTAAGCGGGCTCGGACCCATACGAACCTGTGCCCTCGGGGCACAGTCAAATGGGGCGGGCAGGTCTTCTGTGGAAGATCCGGAGTTGCCGTTTTGTCGACAGACGTCCCGGGCGAGATCGCAGAGCATTTCCGGAATTCAGCGACAAAATCACACCCCCATGGAGTTGAGTGTGCCGCTACGGCCGGGTGTCTCGTGGAACGTGCACTTTGTTGCACGAATCGATTTCGGAGGCTCCCATGGTCTTGTTCGGACCCAGCCGGCCCGTGGACCGGTCCTGTCCACCTGCTACTCGGCACAACACCCGCCGCGTCGGTGCTGCTGCCGCGGCGACGGCGGTGCTCGCGTTGGTGGCGGCCTGCACCAGCACCCCGACCTCGGCGGAGTCCGAGCCGCAGCCATCCCCAGCCGGGCTGGAGGCCTACTACGGGCAGAAGCTGTCGTTCGGCTCGTGCGCGGATTACACCGTCACCCCGGCGCAGAAGAAGCTCTACGTCGAGCCCTTCGAGTGCGCCCGGCTGAAGGTGCCGCTGGACTACCAGGACCCGAAGGGCAGGACCATTCAGGTCGCGGTGCTCCGGCTCGCCGCGCAGGGGGAACCCGGGCAGCGCATCGGATCACTGGTGCTCAACCCGGGTGGCCCGGGCGGCTCGGGCATGACTCAGGCGACGAGCTTCAGTGCCGCGCATGCGAAGAGCCCGCTGCTGCAACGGTTCGATGTGGTGGGGTTCGATCCGCGCGGGGTCGGGTCGTCAACGCCCGCGATCGACTGTTTCACCGACGCCGAACGCGATCGTGGCGAGGACCAGACCACACTGCTGGCCTCCTCGGGGCAGTGGAGCGAGGAGGACACCCGGCGCCTGGCGGAGCGCTGCGCGAAGGGCTCGGGCGGGACGGAGATTCTGTCCGCGGTCGGCACCCGCAACGCCGCCCGGGACCTGGACGTCCTGCGCTCAGCCCTCGGTGACGAGAAGTTGACCTTCGCGGGGCAGAGCTACGGCACCCGACTCGGCGCCGTCTACGCCGAGATGTTCGGCAAGAACGTGCGGGCGCTGGCGCTGGACGGGGTGACGGACCCCACCCTGAAGAACCCGCAGCGGCGGATCACCCAGCAGGCCGGCTTCCAGCAGAACTTCGAGAAGCTGGCGGCCTCCTGCGCCGCCAGCTTGGACTGCCCGTTGGGTACGGACCCGGCCCAGGCCACGGCGGTCTTCCAGAAGCTGGTCCAGCCACTGATCGACAAGCCCGTCGCAGCAGGCAAGGGGCGCACGCTGAACTTCACCCAGGCCGTCGGCGGCATCACCGCCGGCCTCTACCAACCCGAGGTCTGGCCCGTGCTCATCAAGGGCCTCACCGAGCTCAAGCAGGGTGACGGAACGCAGATCCTGAAGGTGGGCGACCTGTTCGGCGGCCGGGAGGCCTCCGGCGCGTGGACCAACTTCCTCGAGGCCAACCTCGCCATCAACTGCAATGACGAGGTACGCCGCACCCCTGAGGAGGAAGCCCGACTGCGCGCCGACATCAACAGGACCAGCCCGTACGTGGCAAGCGGCGAGAAGGTGGACGGAGTCACCCGGGATGCGTGCGAAGCTTGGCCCGGCGAGCCCAGCCTCGGCATTCCCTACGCCCAGGACGTCAAGGGCCTGCCCGACACCCTGATCATCTCCGTCACCGGCGACCCGGCCACCCCCTACGCGGCCGGCAAGGTCCTGGCCGACGAGATCGACGGCACCGTGCTCACCGTCGAGGGTGCACGGCACACCGTCGCGCAGGATGGGGTCAACCCTTGCGTCAACGCCGCCTTCGCCACCTACCTCATCGATCTGAAGGTCCCCGCGGATGACCAGCGCTGTCGACTCTGACAGCACTTCCGGTCATCGACCTGGAGTCGGCGGGCGTGGCCGGCCTCGGTGACTTACCGGATCCGGTGCACCCGCTCCTAGCCCGAGACCGACGCGACGCGCCGACCCCAGAAGGATGCGCCGGACCGGCGACAGGGCCCGCCGGCTACGGCGTGAAAGTTGCCGTAGGTGAGGTTCAGCCGTTCGACGTTATGACAGATGTGGGTGGAGATGCGCCCATGACAGCGCGGGCGCGCCGAGAACACGACTGGCTGTAGCGACCCGACAGCCGTTCCAGAACGCCGATTGATGGATTGAGGGCATGACCTCCACCTGGATCACCACGCCGATCAGCACCGACCTCCTGCGCGGTGCGCTCGACGTGCAGCGCACCGCGCGGGGAGTGCTGCCGCACCGACTGCCCGCCTGGGCCCGCGCCCAGTACACCGACGGCCAGCTCACCATGGTCGAGGCCCAGCCCGCCGGCGTGCGGCTGGCCTTCCGCACCCGCGCGACAGCGGTCGAGCTGGACACGCTGCCCACCCGACACACCTACACCGGCCTGCCGTCGCGCCCCGACGGCGTCTATGACCTGCTGGTCGACGGCCGCTTGGCCGACCAGGCCAGCGTCACCGGCGGCGACACGGTGACCATCGACATGGCCAGCGGGACTGCCGAGCCCCGATCCGGTTCGCCCGGCACCATCCGCTTCACCGGACTGTCCGACCGGGTGAAGGACCTCGAGATCTGGCTGCCGCACAACGAGACCACCGAACTCGTCGCCCTGCGCACCGACGCTCCCGTCGCACCCGTACCCGACCGTGGGCGGCTGGTCTGGCTGCACCACGGCAGTTCCATCAGTCAGGGCTCCAACGCCACCAACCCCACCGCCACCTGGCCGGCCGTCGCCGCGTCCCTGGGCGGCGTCGACCTGGTCAACCTCGGCTTCGGTGGCAGCGCGCTGCTCGACCAGTTCACCGCCCGCATCGTGCGGGACACGCCGGCAGACCTGATCAGCGTGAAGGTCGGGATCAACCTGGTCAACACCGACGTGATGCGGTTGCGCGCCTTCACCCCGGCCGTGCACGGCTTCCTCGACACCATCCGGGACGGCCATCCCCACACGCCGTTGCTGGTTGTCTCCCCGATCTACTGCCCCATCCACGAGGACACCCCCGGCCCCGGCACGTTCGACCTCGCCGCCCTCGCCACCGGGCAGGTGCGCTTCCGGGCCACCGGCGACCCGGCCGAGCGGGCGAGCGGGAAACTCACCCTCCGCCTCATCCGCGAGGAACTGGCGCGGATCACCGCTCAACGGGCGGCCGACGACCCGAACCTGCACCACCTCGACGGCCTCGACCTCTACGGCGCGGCCGACTTCGGCGAGCTGCCGCTGCCCGATCAGCTGCACCCGGACACCGCCACCCACCGGCGCATCGCCGAACGCTTCGCGAAGCGGGTGTTCAGCGCCGATGGCCCCTTCGCGGGACCTAGCTCCTGACCGACCCGGGGCTACCAGTGGGGGCGGTCAGCACCGGCCGGCCGCCCCCACCTCGATCGCTCCGGAGTTCCGCCGTTGCCGCTGCTCGGGGAACTTGGCCTCGGACGACGTCCCGGATCGCCGGCCTGATCTGGCCCGGCCCTGACCACAGGCGATGCCAGATCAGCATGAATACCGCCAGTTCCGTCTTCGACCGCATCCAGGTTCCCTGTCACTGTCGAGTTCTGCCCGACCGGCGCCGCCCGCGCCGGACCGGACGACACCGACAAGGAGCGACCATGGTGCTTGCAACACGCCGTCTGGTAGCCGCAGTGGCAGTGATGTCACTGGCGGCCTGCGGCCCCGCCGAGGCCGCCGAGCAGCCGAAGCAGGACCGTGCGGCAACGGTGAACCCGTCCACCGCCGCTGACTGGGACCACGAGTTCCGGCGACTGGAGGAGAGGTTCGACGCGCGGCTGGGGGTGTACGCGATCGACACCGGCACTGGCCAGACCGTGCAGTACCGGGCCGACGAGCGGTTCGCGTACGCCTCGACGTTCAAGGCGTTGGCCGCCGCCGAGATCCTCGACGAGACCACGGACGCCGAGCTGGACCGGGTGGTGCGCTACTCGGCCGACGACCTGGTGACCTACTCGCCGATCACGGAGCAGCACGTGGCCGAGGGCATGACAATGCGGGCCATCGCGGACGCGGCCGTGCGGTACAGCGACAACACCGCCGCCAACCTGATGTTGCGCCACCTCGGCGGACCGCAGAAGTTCGAGAAGGAGCTTCGCAAGATCGGCGACAAGGTCACCGATCCGGCGCGTTACGAAACCGAGCTCAACGAGGGCAGGCCGGGTGACCGGCGGGACACCAGCACCCCGCAGGCCATGGCCGGGTCCCTGCGGGCGTACACCGTCGGTGACGCCCTCGAACCCTCGGACCGCGACACCCTCAACGGTTGGCTGCGGGGGAACACCACCGGCGGTGCGCTGATCCGCGCCGGCGTTCCCGACGGTTGGGTCGTCGGGGACAAGACCGGGTCCGGCGGGTACGGCACCCGTAACGACATCGCGGTGATCTGGCCGCCGAACCGTGCGCCGATCGTCCTCGCGGTGCTGTCCAGCCGCGACGAGAAGGACGCCGACTATGACGACGCACTCATTGCCGAGGCGACGAAGGTGGTGATGGCCAGCTGGTGACCGGTTGACCGGCACCCAGTCGTGGCCGAGCGCCCGTACGGACGTGTCGAAACCCGCAGGGCGGCAGCGATGGAGAACCGACCGGGGTTTGAAACGCCGGTTGGTGGGCCGCTGCCGCCCTGCACCCTATGGATCGAGGAACCCAGATGTGGAAACGCGACCACAATGTCTTCACCAACGCCGCATCGCTGCTGGTCTGTGGCCTTCTGGGCGGAGCGGTGGTCGCCGCGGCGGCCTTCCCCGCGGCTGCGATGTCCGGACTGGCCGCGAAGGCCGGCTCCGAGACGTTCGGCGCTCTCCCCAGCGAGCTGACGGTGGCCCGCGCGCCCCAGATCAGCTACCTGCTCGCCTCGGACGGCAAGACCCCGCTGGCGACGATGTACGACGAGAACCGGCGGGACGTGGAGCTCGCCGACGTCGCCCCGGTCATGCAGCAGGCCATCATCGCCGCAGAGGATCACGACTTCTACCGGCACAACGGGGTCGATCTCAGCGGCATCGCCCGCGCATTCGTCAACAACCAGTCCGGCGCCAACTCCCCGCAGGGCGCCTCGACGCTGACGATGCAGTACGTCCGGCTGGCCATCGCCTACTCGGCCACCCACCCGGCGGACGTGGTCGCCGCGACCGAGGACACCAGCGGCCGAAAGCTGCGCGAGGTGCGCTACGCGCTGCAGATCGACAAGGAGTTCTCCAAGGACGAGATCCTGGAGCGCTACCTCAACATCGCGGCCTTCGGCAACGGCGCGTACGGGATCTTCGCCGCCAGCCAGGTCTACTTCGGCAAGCCGCCCAGCAAGCTCAAGCTGGAGGAGGCAGCGCTGCTGGCCGGCATGGTCAAGGCGCCGACCACCAACGACCCGACCACCCGCAGCGGCAGGGGCCTCGCCTTCGACCGGCGCAGCTACGTCCTACAGAGCATGGTCACCATCGGGGCGATCAACCAGCAGCAGGCCGACGCGGCCAAGGCCGCCAAGATGGTCGTGAAGGACAGGCGCCCTGCGAACGGTTGCGTCTCCGCCGGTGAGAAGGGCTGGGGCTTCTTCTGCGACTACTTCTACCGCTGGTGGATGTCGCAGGAGGAGTTCGGCGCCACCGCCTACGACCGGGAGCGGCGGCTCAAGGGCGGCGGTTACCGGGTCGTCACGACCCTCGACGCCCAGGCGCAGCGCGGTGCCGACCGAGCGGTCCGCAAGGCCAAGGGCGAGACTGCGGAGGAGGCCGCCATGGTCGCCGTGGTGGAACCCGGCACCGGCCGCGTCCGGGCACTGGCCGTGAACCGCACCTTCGCGCTCGATGACCCTAGGGACCCGGTCAACGGGCCCCACAGCGACCCGGAGCAGCGATCACAGGGAAGGCCGGGCAGCTATCCCCGCACCGTCAACCCGTTGCTCACCGGCGGGGACGGCATCACCGGTTACCAGGCCGGCTCGACCTTCAAGATATTCACCGTGGTCGCCGCCCTGGAGAAGGGCATCCCGCTCAGCCACACCATCGACGCGCCACAACGGTTCCGGTCGGAGTACGTCATCGACCGCGCCAGCCCCACCGCGTGCCCGGGAACCAATCTCTACTGCCCCACGAACTCCGACAAGTTGGCCGGTGGCGTGTTGAACATGTGGAGCGCGTTCGCCCGGTCGACCAACACCTACTTCGTGCCGCTGCAACAGCAGATCGGCGCGGAGAACGTGGTCGACGTGGCCAAGCGGCTCGGCATCCGGTTCCGGGTCGACCGGGAGGACCGGTGGGCCGACCACCGGGAGGCCGCCCACGACTGGGGCGCGTTCACCCTGGGCGTCTCCGCCACGACCCCGCTGGAGCTGGCCAACGCGTACGCGACCCTGGCAGCGGACGGCACGTACTGTGTGCCGACTCCCGTGCAGGAGATCCGCGGCCCGGACGGCGGGACCTTGGACATCGCGCAGCCCCACTGCGAGAAGCGGGTGAGCACCGACGTGGCCCGCGCCGCCGTCGACGTCGCCCGCTGCCCCGTCGGCGACGACTCCGCCACCAGCCGGTGCGGCGGCAGCCGCACAGCCACGCAGGTGAAGGCCGCCGTAGACGCTCCGGTCGCCGGCAAGACCGGCACCACCGACGCGGAGAACTACGCCTCAATGGTCGCGATGACCAAGCAGTACGCCGTGGCCGGCATCCTGACCGACCCGGATTGGCCGCAGACCACCGTGAAGATGCGGCACCAGCAGCGCGACGGCATCAACCCGCCGGTCTACGAGAGCCTGGCGGCGGCGATGCGGGGCAAGCCACGCATTGATTTTGCACCGGCACCGACGGAACTGACCCGTTGAGCCACGCCGGCTAACCCCACCAGGGCAGGGTGCCCGTCCGCAGGTAGTCATGCAGGCTCCGGGCGACCTGGGCCATCGTTGCCTCGCTGCCGGGTTGGGCGGCGGCGGGCACCCGGGAGGCGGTGAGTGCGGCCACTGCGTACGACTGCCCGTCGGCGTGGTCCACCACTCCCACCTCGTGGCGCAGGTGCAGCAGGGTACCGGTCTTCGACGACCAGCGGGACGCGTCGGAGGTGAAGTCGGGGGCGAGCCGCTGCCGGTGCAGGTTGTCGGCCATCAAGACGCGTATCCGCTCGGCGGTGGTCGCCAGGATCGTCGAGGGTCGCCAGAGGGCGTGCAGCAGGTCGACGAAGGCCCGGGCCGACCCGGAATTGGCGCGGGTGACGTCGAGTTGGGCGACGGGGTGGCCCTGTCCGGGTGTCGCCGAGCCGATGGCGAGGGAGTGGGCCAGGTGCACGTCGTCGGGGCCGAGACGTTCCGCCGGCGTGTCGGCAAGCTCGCCGACCCGGTGCCGCACTGCGATGCCGTCGACGCGCAGTCGCTGCAGCTCGGCGGCGACCGCGGCCGGCGGGGTGAGGTCGAACAGGGCGTCGGAGGCTACCCCGTCGCTGACGGCGATGCTCAGGTAGAGCAGATCGTCCACGGCGATCCGCGCCGGATGGCGGAAGCGGCTCAGCCCGGTCGGGCCCGGTGTGGTGATCCGACCGGGCAGGACGTCTACCGGCGCCGCCGGGTCGAGTTCCCCGCGCGCGACCCGTTCCAGCACGGCGACCGCCAGCGGCACCTTCACCAGCGACGCCGCCGGGTACGGGGTCTCCGTGTCGAAGCCGATCTCCGCGCCGGTGTCGAGGTTGCGGACGAGGAAGGCGCCGTGCAGCCCCGCGTCGTCGAGCAGGTCCCGGGCATTGCGTACGACCGCGGTGGCGCTCACGTTGGATCTCCGGTCGAAGAATTGCCGGGTGGGGAACCCTCGGTCGGCCTCGAGTGGCCGTCGGAAGTGCCCAAGCATCGTGCGATGTCCGCGTACAGGACGGTGCTGAGCTGATCGAGATCCTCGCGTACGCCAGCGACCATGTCGTAACCTCGCAGGAGCCGTGGACCGCTGATGGGTCGCCAGTGCAGGTCGAATTCCTCGGCCTGTTGACGGGAGCAGAGCAGCAGGTCGGGGGAGCCGAGGGCCGCTGCGGCGGCGTCGACCAGGGACGGCGCGACAGTCACCTGGGCCGGTGCCAGGCCGGCCGACTGGCCGGCCCGGGCCAGTGGGTCCCGCAGGTGCGCGACGTCGTCCTCGGGTTGGATCAGGATCCGCCGGCGTGCCTGCGTGCGGGCCCGGCCACTGCGCAGCGTCTCCAGGAACACCGTCGGCGCCGGAAACGGGGTTCGGGCGGCCAGCCCGAGAGGCACCCGCCAGGACGCCGCCGCATCCGGAACCGCCACGATCCCGGCACCGACCTCCAGGGTCTGACAGAGCCGGGCACGCTCCCCGGGACCAGCCGGCCGTACCTCCAGGTGGATCCGCTGCCGTCGCGCCGCGACCACCAGATCAGCGAGGCGGCGCGGCGGGCAGATCTCAGGTACGGCGACTCGCAGCGGACGTAACCGGGCCCGCGCGGCGTCGTCGACCATGGCGTCGGTGAGGTCGACCAGGCGCCGAGCCGCCGGCAGCATGTCCTGCCCAAACGACGTCAACCGGACCGCCCGGGACGACCGGTCGAACAGCCGGGCTCCGAAGTGTTCCTCCAGGGCGGCGATGCGGCGACTGGCGACGGACTGGGGGATGCCCGCGGCGGCGGCGCCGGAGGTGAAACTGCCGTGGCCGCTGACCGCGACAAAGGCACGGCAGGCGGCGACCACATCCACCCACCGAACCTATACCGGGGCGCATGGACGAACCGGCGCGGCACCTGTCCAGCATCAGTCCGGGACGGCCTGAGACGAGCGCAATGCCCACGCGACGCGGGGCGGTGACGTGGCGAAATCGAGGCGTGGCCGCCTGGACCGAACACCGGGCCGCCGGCCTCCGAGACGGGGATCACGTGGACGCGGGCTTGAGTATGCCGTTACGGCCGGGTGTCTCATCCAAGGCGCAACTTGTAGGACGAATCGATTCCGGGGAGTTCCCGTGGCTTTGTCGGACGCCGCCACGCGTGACCGTACCGGGGCCGAGCACTCTGAGCACTGAAGCGGCCCAACCGATCGACATATCGACGCAGAGGACACCATGCCCCACTCACAAGCACATCCGGTCGTGCGCCCGCTGGGGGCGTTCGAGCACATCATCGACCTCTACATCAGCCGCAACCCCGTACAGTTCTCACTCGTCATCGAACTCGTCTCGGTCGTCTCGGCGCAGCAGCTGGAACGCGCGCTCGCGCACCTGCAGCAGACGCACCCGCTGCTCGCCGTCGCCATCGACCGCAGCGGCGATCGGCCGGCCTTCCACGAGTCGACCAAACTCATCCCGGTCCGACAGGTCCACGGGGACGACTGGCGCGAAGCGGCGGCGCAGGAGCAGACGCGTCCCGTCGATGCCGACGGGAGTCCGCTGGCGCGCGCGACGCTCGTAAGCGACGAATCCGGTGATCGGGGAACGGCCGTCCTCCTGACGTTCTCCCACCAGATCACCGACGGACGCGGCGCGCTCCGCGCGGCACACGACCTCCTCGCGATCCTCGACGGGCAGACGCTTACGGCCCGACCGGCACCCATCGACCAGGAGAGCCTGCTCGCTGGCCTGCCCCAGGCGGAACGGCCGGCCGATCAAACCCCGGTTCCTTCGCCGGAGCCGGCCGTCGCCACGATACGTCCGTTCGACGCCACCGCACCCAATATCGAGATCGCCGAACTCGACCAGGCGGCGACCGAACACCTTCGCTCCACCGCTCGTGCCCACGGGTCGACCGTCCAGGGTGCGCTCTGCGCCGCCGCCGCCCAGGCACTCTCCGCGCTCACCGGGGGCGAGAGCATCCGCATCAACGTTCCCATCGACCTCCGCTCTGCGCTGGGTCTCGAGGACGACGTCGTGAACCGCTTCACGGCGACGACCGTGGTGCTGCATGCACCTGCACAGAGCACGCTCTGGTCGCTTGCGCAGCACGCGACGGTGCAACTGCGAGCAGCACGGGACGGCGCCCGCGACGCGGCGCTGATGCTGGCTTCGCTCAAACCCACCGACGCCGCAGAGGCAGAGGCGGCGATGCTCGCGGCCACCACCGCCGACCTGGAGATCACCAACCTGGGGACGTCCGAGCCCGGCACGTCGTCCGCGGTCGCGATCTGGGGACCGACGATGACGACGCAGGTCCGCGACGAACGGATTCTCGGCGTCGTCACGCACGCCGGGTCACTCCGAATGGTATTGACGACGCACAGCGATACGAGGGGCCTTCCCGCTGACATTGCCAGCCGCCTCACGCGACTGCGAGGTTGAGCATCCGATGAGCAGGTCCCGGCCACAGGCGTAACGGGCGCGCGCCGACTGGGCCGATGGGTGCGGCCGAGTGCGGAGCCCTGGCGTACGGCGTGCGATACCAGTCCGGGCAGCTCTGAACCGACGGTGGCGCGTCGTCCTGGGCCCGGCTCTCTGCGACGGGGTCGTTACGCCAATGTGTTGGCGCGTCGGAGCTCAGACCGCTCGGCTCGATGCTGCCGGTCGTGACGGCGCCATGCGGAGCGTGTCGGTCTGGAAGTCGAGTCGCAGGGCGTGGGTCGAGTCGGACAGTGGCGAGCTGGGTGCAGGTGGAAACGGCGGATCGGTCTCTCGCGGACCGGGTGAAACAACGTTTCGCGATGGGGACGAACAAGACGATCGCCACGCTGCGCAAGGATGGCGGGCCCCGCATCAGCGCGTGTGAGGTCGAGTTCCGCGACGGCGAGGTGAAGCTGGGCATGATGCCCGGGTCGATGAAGCTGCTCGACCTGCTGCGTGATGCCCGGATCGCCATCCACTGCCCCACCATCGAGCCGACCGAGGAGCAGTCGGACGGCTGGCCCGGCGACGCCAAGCTGGCCGGTGTAGCTGTCGAGGTACCGGAGCCGGCCGACAACACCGTGGAGGGTGCCCGGTTCTTCCGCGTCGACGTGCGTGAGGTGGTGCTGACCTACGTCGCCGAGACCCGTGACCACCTCATTGTCGAGTCCTGGCAGGAGGGCCGCGGGGTCCAACGTCGGCCGCGTTACTGAGGCTCCGCCTGGCCGATTCTCAGGCCGGGCCTACTCGGCCTCGGCGGTCGGCCGCGAGCTCGGGATGCCGCTCCGGCTTCGAACGGGACTGCCGGTACGCGAGCAACCACGGGATCGGCACGAGCGCCATGAGACCGCCGGCCACCGCCACCGCGGCGAACCCGCCCCCGGCAAAGAGGGCTCCGGCGGCCAGGCTGGCGACGATCGACGCGGTGAAGACGATCGCGTCCACGCCACCCTGCACCTCGCTGCGCTCCACCGGGTCCAACTGCCCGCTGAGCATGCTGCTGCTGCCGACGAAGACGAGGTTCCAGCCGTATCCGAGGAGGAACAGGCCCGCCGGGAGGGTCGTCGTGTGCCCGGTTGGGGCGATCCCCACGATCAGGGCGGCCGCGACGAGGAGGACGACCCCGGCGCTCACCGTCCAGCGCCCACCCCAGAGGTCGGACAGACGACCGGACAAGGGGGCCAGGGCGAACATGCCGATCATGTGGGCGCTGAGCACAATGCCGACCACGTTCAGGCCGTGGTGCTGATCGTGCAGTTGTAACGGGGTCATCGTCATCACGGTGACCATTGAGAGGTGGGCACCGAGCATCGCGCACAGGGCGGTGGCCACGGCGGGGAGCCGCACCAACGCGCCAACGCGGGACAGGGAGAGCGCGGACGGAGGATTCACACGCGGTGGCTCGCCGGACGGTGGCAGCACCCGGGTGATGGTCAGCGCCACGATGACGAGCACGACCGCGGCGAACACCGTGCCGGACAGTGCCGGCAGGCGCATGGCTTCGGCTAGCCGGCCGGCGGGCGGGACCAGGTTGGGGCCGGTCAGCGCGCCGACGGTGCCGGCCCAGACGATGATGGACAGCGCGGACGCCTTGCGATCCTCGGGGTACATGTCCGCCGCCAGATAGCGCGACACCTGGGCGCCACCGTTGCCGACGCCGATCAGGACCAGCCCGACGAGCAGGGCTGCCAGGCCGGCGCCGGCCGCGCCCGCGAAGGCGGCGACGGCTCCCGCGACCGCCGACGAATACACCACGGTCAGCGCGAACGACCCGCCCCGACGTGCCGTCACCGCGCCCAGACCCAGCGCACCGATCGCGGACCCGAGCACTCCCGCCGCGTTGGCGAAGCCGCTCAGGCGGGCCCCCGCGGTGTCGGCGACGATCAGGGTGCTGACGGTGGTGACCGCCACGGTCGCCGTATTCATCATGGCCACGCCGACGAACAGCGAGGTCATCGCTCGCGCCCGGGAGGGTGGAGCAATTCCGTGTCGTAGAAACCCCATCCTTGCAGCCTAGAAATTCAGTAGTCGATATAGAATTTCATGCGTTTCACAGATGCGAGATCAGAGATCCGTTTGTCAGGTGAGGACAGGCGATGACTTTTCAACTGGAAAAGGCGCTCGACGACGTCGACTGGCAGATCATCCGGGAGCTTCAGCAGGACGGTCGGCTGTCCATCCGCGCCCTCGGTCGGCGGGTCAACCTGTCGGCCCCGGCGGTCGGCGAGCGGGTCCGGCGGCTGGAGGACTTCGGTGTCATCACCGGATACCAGGCGCGGATCAACCCGCGACTTGCCGGATATCCGCTACTGGCGTTCGTGGAACTTCGGTGCGCGCGCGGGCAATGCCTGCTGAACACCAGTTCGGCTGCCGAGCATCCGGAAATTGTCGAGGTCCACAAGCTGAGCGGTGGGCACTGCTCGATGTTGAAGGTACGCACCACCTCTCTTGAGCACCTGGAAGGGCTGCTCGAACGCCTGGGGCGACACGGCGACGTACGATCCAGCGTGGTGCTCTCCAGTCAGCACGAGGACGACCGGGTCACCCCGCCGCACGAGGTGTATCGCGGCGCCACCCGGCACGCAGGCTGGCAGCCCCGGTGACGAGCCGGGGAGCGGCGGGGCCGGTCAGGCAACTCCGCTCCTCGGTCCTCGTGCGCTTGAGCTGGGCGCAGCGGTGCGGCCGACCTTTGGCAGCCAATGCACCCAATGCAGGTTCTTTCTGTCCGGTTTGATGTGGCAGCTCGGGGTACGGCCACCTGGTGGAAGGCGATCGAGGCGAGGGAGGCGGCGGTGGCGGACGCGACGGTGGCGGACCTGGTGGTGTCCCGCTTGACGGACTGGGGTGTGGACCGGGTCTTCGGCTATTCGGGTGACGGCATCGACGGGGTGATGGGGGCGTTACGTCGGGCCGGGCAGCCCGAGTTCGTGCAGGCCCGACACGAGGAGACGGCCGCGTTCATGGCGTGCGGTCACGCGAAGTACACCGGCGGGCTGGGGGTGTGCCTGTCCACTCAGGGGCCGGGTGCGGTGCATCTGCTCAACGGTCTGTACGACGCCCGGCTGGATTCCCAACCGGTGCTCGCCCTGGTCGGCCAGCAGGTGACGTCGGTGCTGGGCAGCGGTTACCAGCAGGAGATCGACCTGGTACGCCTCTTCGGCGACGTGTGCGCACAGTTCGTGCAGACCGCGTACACCGCGGAGCAGTTGCCGATGCTGCTGGACCGCGCGATCCGGACGGCCCTGGCGACCCGCAGCCCGACCTGCGTGATCCTGCCGCACGACGTGCAGACCGCGCCCGCTCCCGACCTCGGTGCTCAGCAGCACGGGATCATGGTGACCAACCCCGGGTTGCCCGTGCCTGAGCTGCGGCCCCGCGCCGATGATCTGCGGGCCGCCGCGGATCTGCTCAACGCCGGACAGCGCGTGGCGGTCCTGGTGGGCCAGGGCGCCCGCGCCGCCGCCAACGAGGTGGTCGAGCTGGCCGAGGCGCTCGGCGCGGGGGTGACAGTGTCGCTGCTCGGCAAGCCGGTGTTGGACGAGGCGATGCCGTTCCACACCGGCGTGATGGGTCACCTGGGCAGCACCGCCAGCAGTTTCCTGATGAGCGAGTGCGACACGCTGCTGATCGTCGGCAGCAACGACCCCTGGTCCGAGTTCTACCCCGCGCCGGGGCAGGCCCGGGCGGTGCAGATCGACATCGACGGCCGGCGTCTGGGCATGCGCTACCCGGTGGAGGTGCCGCTGCTCGGTGACGCCGCCGAGACGATCCGGGCCCTCCGGCCGCTGCTCAGGCCCCAACCGGACCGGAGTTGGCGGCAGCGCGTCGAGGCCGAGGTGACCCGCTGGCGGGACATCGCCCGGCAGCGGGCCACCGCCGAGGCCGAGCCGCTCAATCCGCAGTACGCAGTGCACGCGCTCACCGACCGGCTGCCCGGAGACGCGCAGGTGTCGGTGGACGTCGGGTCGGTGACCTACTGGTACGCGCGGCACCTGCGGCTGCCCGTCGGTGTCGACGCGCACCTGTCGAGCACCCTGGCCTCGATGGGCTCGGCACTGCCGTACGGGTTGGCCGCGAAACTCGCCGCACCGCACCGACCGGTGGTGGCCCTCGCCGGTGACGGTGCCATGCAGATGAACGGGTTGGCCGAGCTGCTCACCGTGGCGCACCGCTGGCGGGACTGGGCGGACCCGCGCTTCGTGGTGCTGGTGCTGCACAACCGCGACCTGGCGGAGGTGAGCTGGGAGCAGCGGGAGATGGAGGGTGACCCTCGCTTCGTCGACTCGCAACGACTGCCGGACGCCCCGTACGCCCGTTGGGCCGAGCTGCTGGGGCTGCAGGGCTTCCGGGTCACCACCCCCGCCGAGGTCGACGCCGCCTGGGACCGGGCCCTGTCGGCGGACCGTCCGACGCTGATCGAGGCGATCGTGGATCCCGCGATCCCGTTGCTGCCGCCCGCGCAGCCGTACGAGAAGGTCGCCACCATGTACCAGGCGCTCGGCCGGGAGGACACCGACCTGAGTCGGCGGGCGCTGGCACACCTGCGCCGCGAGCGGGCCAGCGAGGGCTTCGACGACCCGCAGTGACCGGCGGGCAGGTGTCACGTTCGGGTTCTGGGGGACATATCGCCGAGCCGGTGACGGGCGGCGAACGAGACCAGGGGGAAGCGCATGGGACTGGCCAGGCAGTCGGCGCACGCCTTCGTGGGCAGCGCGCTGGCGGTGGTGATCGCCGGGCTGGTCGCCCTCGTCACGCATCAGCCGTGGCTGTTTCCCAGTCTGGGGCCGGCCGTGATGTTGCATGTGGAGAAACCACGATCACCTGAGGCTTCGCCGCGTAACACGTTCATCGGGCACGCGGTCGCCCTGCTGGCCGGGTACGTGTTCCTGATGGTCTGTGGGCTCGCCGATGAACCCTCCGCGCTGCAGGAGGGGGTGAGTGGGCCGCGGATCGTGGCGGTGGCCGGCTCGCTGGCGGTGACCGTGTTGCTGTTGATGCTGCTGAAGGCGTCCCATGCCCCGGCCGGGGCGACGACGCTGATCGTGAGTCTGGGTCTGCTGCGTACGCCGACGCAGTTGCTCATCGCGGCCGGTGCGGTGGTGCTGGTCACGGTCGTTGACTGGTTGTACGGGCGGGTGTCCGGACGACCGATGCCGCTGTGGGCGGCACCCGAGCGGTAGTCGAGAGGAGTGCGTCGTGGTTGACCGGATCGCCGAACCGTGGGGTGAGCGAACGCCGTACGGGCCGGGGCAGGAGTGGCCGGTACGGGTGGACCGGTATCTGGCCGACGGTCGGGGCGATGCCGACGTGGACCGGTGGGTGCAGTCCGCGTCGGTGCTGCACTCCAACGGCGACGCCATGGACATCGGGGTCGCCGACGGGCGGATCGTGGGCGTGCGTGGCCGCGCCGTGGACCGGATCAACCGGGGCCGGCTCGACCCCAAGGACCTTTACGGCTGGCAGGCCAACCACAGCCCGGACCGGTTGACCCGGCCGCTGGTCCGTGACGGTGACAGCCTGGTCGAGGCGGACTGGGACACCGCGATGGGCCGGATCGTGGCCCGGTCTAAGGAACTCCTCGACGGGCCGGGGGGATGGGGGCACTTCGGCTTCTACACCAGCGGCCAACTCTTCCTTGAGGAGTACTACACCCTCGGCGTGATCGGCAAGGCCGGCCTCGGGACGCCGCACATGGACGGCAACACCCGGCTCTGCACGGCCACCGCCGCGGCGGCGATGAAGGCGAGCTTCGGCACAGACGGCCAGCCCGGTTCGTACACGGATGTGGACCACTGCGACGCGATCGCGCTGTGGGGGCACAACGTGGCGGAGACGCAGACGGTGCTGTGGATGCGGATGCTGGACCGTCGACGTGGGCCGAATCCACCGGCGATGCTGGCGGTGGACCCGCGCGCCACCCCGGTCGCCCGGGAGGCCGACCTGCACCTCGCGGTCCGCAACGGCACCAACATGGCCCTGATGAACGGCCTGCTGCGGGAGATCGTTCGGCGGGGCTGGTACGACCGTGACTACGTCGACGCGCACACAGTGGGCTTCGACGAGCTGTGCCGGATCATCGACGGTTACCCCCCGCGCCGGGTCGCCGACATCTGCGACGTGCCCGCGGCCGACGTGGAGCGCGCCGCCGAGCTGCTCGGCTCGTCGCAGCGGCTGCTGTCGACGGTGTTGCAGGGCTTCTACCAGTCGAACCAGGCCACCGCCGCCGCCTGCGCGGTCAACAACCTGCACCTGATCCGCGGCATGATCGGCCGGCCGGGGGCGGGCATCTACCAGATGAACGGTCAGCCCACCGCGCAGAACACCCGGGAGACCGGCGCCGACGGCGACCTGCCCGGCCTGCGCAACTGGGACAACACCGCGCACATCGAGGAACTGGCCCGGCTCTGGAACGTCGACGTCGACATGATCCCGCACTGGGCGCCGCCGACGCACGCCATGCAGATCTTCCGGTACGCCGAGCAGGGCTCGATCAAGCTGCTCTGGATCACCGCCACCAACCCGGCCGTCTCGTTGCCGGACCTGGCCCGGATCCGGCGGATGCTGGCCAAGCCCGACCTGTTCGTGGTGGTGCAGGATCTCTTCCTGACCGAGACCGCCGAACTGGCGGACGTGGTGCTGCCCGCCGCCACCTGGGCGGAGAAGACCGGCACGTTCACCAGCGTCGACCGGACGGTGCACATCTCCGACAAGGCGGTCGACCCGCCCGGCGAGGCGCGCACGGACCTCGATATCTTCCTCGACTACGCCCGCCGGATGGACTTCCGCGACCGTGACGGCCAGCCGCTGATCCCGTGGACCGGGCCGGAGGAGGCGTTCGAGGCGTGGAAGGAGTGCAGCCGCGGACGGCCCTGCGACTACACCGGCATCACGTACGAGAAGCTTCGCGGCGGCTCCGGCATCCAGTGGCCCTGCACCGAGGAGTATCCCGACGGCACCGAGCGCCTCTACACCGACGGGACCTTCAACACCGACCCCGACTACTGCGAGACGTACGGCAACGACCTGGCCACCGGCGCCGAGTTCACCGAGCCGGAGTACCGCGCCAAGGAGCCGCGTGGCCGGGCGTTCCTGCTCACCGTCGACTACCAGCCCTCACCCGAGGTGCCCGACGACGACCACCCGATGCTGCTCACCACTGGTCGCACCGTCTACCAGTTCCACACCCGGACGAAGACCGGCCGCGCCCCTCAGCTCAATCAGGCAGCCCCGGACGTGTGGGTGGAACTCAACCCGGACGACGCCGCCCGACTCGATATCGCCGAGGGCGACCTGGTCGGCATCTCATCCCCGCGCGGCGCCATCCAGGCCCGCGCCCGGCTCTGCGGCATCCGTCCGGGTGTCGTCTTCGTGCCGTTCCACTACGGCTACTTCGACCAGAATCCGGACGACCGCACACCGCGCGCGGCGAACGAGCTGACGATCACCGCGTGGGACCCGGTCTCCAAGCAGCCTCTGTTCAAGGTCGCTGCCGTGGCGGTGGCGAAGCTCGCCGATGGCCGGGGCGTACCCTCGCCGGCACCCACGGTCGGCGGCAGCGCGCCGCCGTCGGACGCCCACGTGCCGTCCACCGTCGGCGGGCCGGCCGCCGAGGCCACCAGCGGAAAGGAGTGAGCCGTGCACCTCGCCCACTACCTCGGCCTGCTGCACCGCGCGCAGGTCAATCTGGCAGACGCTTTCCGGCAGGTCGGCGACGCGCACGCGGAGGAACCGGACATCCGCCACCTGTGTCAGCAGCAGGCGAAGCGCTGCGACGGGTACGCCGAACAGCTCCAACCGTTCGCCGCCCGCTACGCCGAGGACGCGCCCGACGAACCCGACCGGCTGCACTCGCAGCTCTTCTCGGGCACCCGCACCGGCGGCATCGGCCTGCTGCGTGACCTACAGGACCTTTACCTGATGGCCGCCGAGTGCGACATCGCCTGGACCGTCGTCGGCCAGGCGGCGTACGGGGTCCGCGACCAGGATCTGCTCGCGGTGGTACGGCGCTGCGAGGGGCAGACCGCCATCCAGCTCAAGTGGCTGCGTACCCGGATGAAGGCCGCGGCGCCCCAGGCGCTCGTCGTCGCCGACTGACCCGCGCCGGCTCGACCGGAGCCGTTCTCCTCACACTGCCGGCAGGCGTGAGTGGGCTTCCTCGGGGTAGGAACACGCACGGGTCAAGACACGCGCCCTCCAGCCTCCCGCGTGGCATCTCGTGTCGCTGCGGGCGGCGTGGCCGTTGGGGAGCGGAGGCGACATGTGGGAGACCGGCACATCTGGTGAACGCGCGGGCCGTCGATCGGGTCGAGGGCCGGAACGGGTCGGTAACCAGGTCATGTCGTTGGCCCTGACCTGTGTGGGTTCGGCGAAGCTGATCCACGTCTCCGGTGAGATCGACATGAGCAACGCGCACCTGGTCACCGAGTTGGTGGCGTGCGCCTGCCACTCGCCCGCGGCGCCGGTGATCACGGTGGACCTCTCCGCGGTGCGGTTCTTCAGCGCGCACGGCGTGAGCGCGCTGCTGGAGGCTCAGCACATCGCGGTGACGACCGGAGCAGCGTTCATCCTGCGCGACCCCGCGCCGTGCGTCACCTACCTCCTCGCCACGTCCGGTGCCCTCGGGGACTTCCGGCTCAACCGCGGCGACGGACACCGGCCCCGTCCGCGACCGGTGACCGCCGACCTGGTGACGCCCGTGCGGCACCACCCCCTGACCAGCGGCTGATCCTGGCCGGGAACTGAGCCGCACCGCTGATCTGGCGCGATCAGCGGTGCGGCTCGGCTTCGACGTCGATCTGCTCGTGGGTCAGCGACGATCGGCCGGCTGACGGGTCAGGGCCACGCCGAGGCCGATCATGCCCAGCCCGAGGAACAGGTGCAGCCAGTTGTCCGCTCCGTTGAGCGGCACGAAGTTGGCGCCGCTCTCGTGGTCGATGACCAGACCGTAGAGCCAGAGAACCAGATAGATGGCACCGCCGCCGATCAGGTAGCCGCGCGCTCCGGAGATCGTCCGGGCCAGTGCGAGCCCGGCGACACCGAACGCGAGGTGGACCAGGTTGTGCAGGATCGAGACCTGGAACAACCCGAGAAGCTTCGCCTCGGACTCGTGCCCGGCGAACTGGATGGTGTCGAAATCGCTGGTGATGCCGGGGATGAACCCGAGCACGCCGACCAGCAGGAAGACAACGCCAACGACCTGCGCCGCCGTGCGTACCGGGTGCTTTCCGGTGGTGGTGGTGCCGCCCCGGCCGGACCTGTTGACCATCATGACCTCCTCTGTAGACATCGAGTTGCTTGTCCCCCGGAAGGCCAGCTCGAAACCGGATGGTTCGAAGCAGTGACGACAGAGCCCTCGTTTGGGTTCCGCTCCCGAGGCCACTCAAAAGATAGATAATCTTGCATGTCTTCTCACTATCCGGTATGAAGGCTGCAAGCACGTTCGGTGCTGGTTCTTCGGGAGGAGCGACGATGAAACATGCCCTGCGCCGCCTACGAACGGTGGCCGTCGCGCTCGGCGCCGGCACACTCGGGCTGAGCTTGCTGTCGGTACCGGCCGCCGAGGCGTACTCGGTTCAACCACTCGCGCCGCAATCACAGCGGGCACCCGAAGCAGACCAGTTCTCGGCCGAGGGCGTCACCACGGTCGGTGAACTCCGAACCATCGACGGCTCGCTGTCACACGCACAGGAGGGCGGGAAGCAGATCATCCGGCACCCCGGCGCGTCGTACGTCAAGGTGCACTTCAGCTCACTGCGCCTGGCCGACGGCGAGTACGTGACAGTGTCGAGCCCCGACGGTCGGGAGAGCTACCGGTACGACCGCCACCTGAACCGGGCGACCGGCGCGGACTACACCACCGACGGACAACCGGGCTTCTGGGCGATGTCGGTGGACGGCGACACCGCCGTGGTGACGGTGCACAGCAGCCGCTCCTCCCGCACCAGCGCCGCGACCATCGACCGGTTCTGGCGCGGCTACGACGCCACCGAGATCAAGCAGCACAACTTCACCACGCAGTCCGTCTGCAGCACGGACGCCCGCCGCGACGTGGTCTGCTACCAGAGCAGCCACCCCAACGAGTACGCCAAGGGCAGGGCGGTGGCGCGGCTGCTGATCAGCGGTGGCGGGATGTGCACCACCTGGCGGGTCGGCAACACCAACCGCATGCTGACGAACAAGCACTGCTTCTCGACGCAGTCCGCCGTCAGCGGCAGCGAGATGCAGTTCAACTACCAGTGCGCCACCTGTGGCGGCTCGAACCCGGGCGCCGGCACCAAGGTCAGCGGCGCCACCCTCTACAAGGTGAGCAGCGGCGGCTCCAGCCAGCTGGACTACACCCTGTACTCGGTGAACAACTTCGCCAACATCCAGTCGTTCGGCACCCTGTACCTGGCGACGACCGCCACCACCACCGGCACCCGGATGTACGTCCCGGGCCACGGCGACGGCAACCCGAAGCGATTGTCCATCTACGAGGACACCCAGAACGGCGCGACGTGCACGGTGAGGAACGCGAACTACAACACCTACAACATCAGCTACAGCTGTGACACCTCCGGCGGCAACTCGGGTTCGCCGGTGCTGAACGCCAGCCACCGGGTGATCGCCCTGCACCACCTCGGCGGTTGCCCGTCGAACCAGGGCGCGAAGGCGCACCTGATCTACAACGAGATCGCCAGTCTGATCGACAACGGCTGACGACCGACGTCACGAGGGCCCGGAGCCAGCTGGCTCCGGGCCCTCTTTCTGCCGTGCTCAGGGACTGGTGCAGGTGACGTTGCTCGGTGGGGTGGCGCCGTCGCCGGTGGCGGTGAACCCGAACGTGGTCGAGGCGTTCGCGCCCAACGTGCCGTTGTAGGCGGCGTTCCGCACGGTGACGCTACCGGTGGTGCCCGTGTTGGTGCCGCTCCACAGGCTGCTGATGGCCTGGCCGCCGGCCAGGGTCAGGCCCACAGTCCAGCCGTTGAGTGTCGTGGCCGTGGGGTTGGCCACCGTCACCTCGCCCTGGAAGCCACCGGGCCAACTGTTGACCGCCCGGTAGGTGGCGGCGCAGGTGCCCGGCTCGCCGGTCGGCGGCGGAGTGGTCGGGGGCGGGGTCGTCGGCGGCGGAGTGGTGGGTGGCGGAGTCGTGGGTGGCGTGGTGGACTCGAACTGACTGAAGAACCGCCAGATCTCACCCGAGGTCCACGTCCGGGAGTCGTTCGGGCTGCCGGACCCGTCGACGGGGCTGGGGGTGTGGTCACCGTCGAACGCCGCCCACTGCACCGGGTAGCCGGCTCGACATCCGGCGTACGCGGTGGTGATGTGGGTGAGGCTGCCTCGGCTCGGCTCGCGCGGGCTCTGCGCGGTGCAGCCGTTGTTGCGGACGAACGTGTCGCGCAGTTGCCGACCCTGCGAGATGTTCAGCACGCTGTCGAAGGTGCCGTGGATGCCGAAGTAGGCGACGGGTTGGGTGCCGCCGTTGCATCCGCTGAGGTTGGCGCCGGACAGGACGGTGACCGCGCGGATGACGGTGGGCCGGGCGCAGGCCACCGCGTAGCTCATGGCCCCGCCGTAGCTCCAGCCCAGCGCGAAGCGCTGGGTCGTGTCGACGCAGAGGTCGTTTTCGATCTGTCGGGAGATGTCGTCGAAGAGGGTCAGGTCCCGACCGTTGGTGTTGGCCCAGCCGGCGTTGAGGCCCTGCGGCGCGACGAAGATCGTGCTGTTGTTCGACAGCGGCTGAAGCCCGTAGTAACCGGCCGAGGTGACGTTGTTGGCCGAGCCGTTCAACCAGTGGAACCCGAAGATCAGTCGGTAGGGGTGGTTCCGGTCGTACCCGTCCGGGATCCGCAGGTTGTAGGTGCGGCTCTGTCCGCTGCTCTGGATCGTGCGCGTTCCGTTGGTCAGCGTGGGGGCCTTGCCGCAGCCGGCGGTGGCCGCGAGGGTGCCGTTGGTGGCGGCGACCGCTGTCGCACCGAAGCCGCCGCTCAGTGCGCCGCCGGCGGTGGCCGCGAGGAGAAGTGCCGCGGCCATGATGGATGGGAGGAGATACCTACGTTTCAGCATTGCGTGGGCTCCTTGCCGTAGGGCCGTGTCGGCCGGCGACGGAATGCGGTCGCCTGGCATCGACTGGGGTGCCCGGACGGGTCACCGACCTGGGGCCGGCGGGAGAGGGCGTGCGGCGGCACGTCTTCGCGACTGGCTGCGGTGACCGGGAGCGTGCCCTTCACTCCCGGGTGAAAGATAGCATGTTATCGATAACATCCTGAAGCGTTCGCGCCTCTCCAGGTCACGACCCAGGCGGTCGGGCCGCCCGCTCCGCAGCGCTACGACTACCTGCTCACCGGGAAGGCCCAGCCGTCCGCGCCGAAACACCGGGACGATAGGTGCCTATGCTCAACCCGTGGAGGACAACGAGGAGGCCGTGCTGACCGGGATGTTGCAGTCGGCCGAGGAAGCCGCACCGGTCGAGGCGGTCCAAGCGGTTACCGGCACCATCGCCAAGTCGTTGAACGCGCTCAGTGTCTCGCTGCTCATCGCCGATCTCAGCGGCCGGGCGCTGGTCCGGCTGACCCACCAGGCAGCCACCGGCCACCCCGACCGCCATCAGGGCGAGGAGGCCGCCGAGGTCCTCCCCTTCGACGGCGGGCCCTACGAGCAGGCGCTGCGCCAGCAGACCGTCCAGCTGCTCCACGGCGACGGAAGGTGCAGGGTGCTCGCACCCGTCACCGAACGCGGCGAGACCATCGGCCTGCTGGAGATCGACCTGCTGGACGAGCCGGACGTGGGCGTGCTCGCGAGGATCGCCCGCACTGCGCACGCGCTGGCGTTCGTGGTCATCGCCAACCGCCGGCACACCGACCTGTTCGAATGGGGGCAGCGCAGCACCCCGTTCACCCTCTCCGCCGAGATCCAACGCCGCCTGCTGCCGGCCTCGTTCACCTGCGAGGCCGGAGCGTTCGCCCTCTCCGGCTGGCTGGAACCCGCTGCGAGCGTCGGCGGGGACACCTTCGACTACAGCGTGGCCCGCGACGTGCTGCACCTCGGCGTCACCGACGCGATGGGCCACGGCGTGGCCAGCGCGCTGACCGCCACGCTCGGGGTGGGCAGCCTGCGCAACACTCGCCGGCGCGGCGACAACCTCGTCGCCCAGGCCGAGGAAGCCAACCGGGCCCTCGCGGAGCACGCCAACGTACGCGGCGCCTACGTGACCGCCGTGCTCGGCCGCATCGACCTGGCGACCGGGCGCTGTGAGCTGCTCAACGCCGGGCACGTCCCACCGACACTGGTCCGCGAGGGCCGCGCTGAGACGCTCGAACTGCCCGCCAACTTCCCACTGGGCATGTTCGCCGACGAGGGCTACCGCAGCGATACGATCACCCTGCTGCCCGGTGACCGGCTGGTCGTCGTCACCGACGGAGTGCGCGAACGCAACGCCGCCACGTTGGATCTGCCCGCCGCTCTGCTCGGCATCGCGCATCTGCATCCGCGCGAGGCGGTCCGGGCGCTGTCCGACGCGGTGCTGGCGGCCGCCGGGCCGGTTCTGGCCGACGACGCCACACTGCTCATCATCGACTGGTACGGCGGCCACGGGCTGCGATCGAGCACCGCTGGCGCTGACACCGCCCGTGCCAGCCCCCACCCGCGGTGAGGCGGTCATGACGCCGCCGGTGACGCCTCCTCGGCATCCTGCACGGTGTCGAAGATTCCAATGACCCGGTCCACCGAGGTGATCGACAACACCGTACGCACCGAGCGGCCGACCCCCGCCAGGGCGAGCCAGCCGTTCCGCGCACGCAGGTCCTTGTGGGCGACCACCAGCACCCCCAGGCCACTGGAGTCCATGAACCCGACGTCGGTCAGGTCCACCACCACCCGGGCGTCGTCCTCCACCGCCTGACTCAACCGGTCACGCAACTCCGGTGCGGTGCTCATGTCCACGTCACCGGCGACCTCGACCACTGTGCCGATCCGCCCCTGCCGCGTCGACAGCGTGAAGTCCACGTAACGCCCTCTCGATATGGTGCAGCTGGTGGCTCGGCGACACTGCGCCGCACTGGACCCACCGTGCCAGAAAACCCTGCCGATCGCTCGTTCGCGTGGGCCTGGATCACGTCCTGGATGGTCGGGCCGCCCATTCGGCGGCCACCTCCTGCGGGTCACCGTTCATAAACAGCGGGGGCTCGTGCAGCAGGAAGTCGCGGTGGCTGATGTTCCAGGCGTACGCCCCGGCCATGGCGAAGGCCAGCACGTCACCCACGCCGATCGGCCCGGCGGTGGCCGACCGGGACAGCACGTCCTTGGGGGTGCAGAGCTGGCCGACCACGGTGACCGGTCCCCCGTCGGTACGCACGCCGTCGACGCCGCGCCGCCGGTGTACGCGGAACGGCTGCGCGTGCCCCTTCGCCGCCGGTGTACGCAGGTGGTGGGTGCCCCCGGCCACCACCACGAACCACTCGCCGTAGGAGCGCTTCACGTCGATGACCTCGGTGAGGTACGCCCCGCAGTAGGCGGTGACCGACCGGCCCGGCTCGATGCGCAGCCGCACCCCCGGGTGGGCGTCGAGGACGTCCGCGAGTGCCCGGCCGTAGCCGACCCAGTCGAATCGCGCCGCCGGGTCGGTGTAGTCGACGGCCATGCCTCCGCCGACGTCGACCTCGGCGGCACCGACCTCGGTGACCGCCCACTCGACCACGGCGGCGGCGACCGCGCCGGCGAGAGGGGCGTCCAGCCCGCTGGCCAGGTGGGCGTGGATTCCGCGTACGTCGATGCCGTCGGGCGGTCGGCGGGCGCACTCGACCGCGTCCGCCGGGTCCATGCCGAACGGGCTGGGCCCGCCGCCCATGACCAGGCTCGCGCCGGGCGCCTCGACCGGCAGGTTCACCCGCAGCAGCACCTGGGCCGAGGTGCCCGAGGCGGTGGCCAGCGCGCCGAGTCGCCGAAGCTCGGCGGGCGATTCGACGTGGATGCGGTGCACCCCGGCGGCGAGGGCGGCGGCGAGGTCCGCGTCGGTCTTGCCCGGCCCGGCGTACGCGGCGGGGGGCCGCCCCGGCAGCACCTCGGCCAGTCTGCGCAGCTCACCACGGCTCGCGGCCTCGAACCCGTCAACGGCCGGGGCAAGGGTGCGCAGCACACCGGGGTCCGGGTTGGCCTTGACCGCGTAGAGCAGCTCCACCGGCTGGGGCAGCGCCGCCCGGATGGCCCGGGCCTGCGTGGCCAGCGCGTCGAGGTCGTGGACGTAGACGGGTCGCGTCACAGTGATCCGCCCAGCGGGTTGGGCACCGGCACGAACGGCGCGGCGCGGTCCGCGTCGCGTCGCCACCGGACCAGCAGGTTCGCCTTGGCCAGCAACGGCTCGCCGTTCAGCAGCGCGCGCAGCTCGGGTGGGTCGTCCAGGTCGGCGGCGACCGCCTCGACGACGGCCCGCAGCTCCTGCCACAGCCGCCGTTCGATTCCCGGTCGCGCGTCGGCAAGCGCCCCGCAGATGCCTCCGAGGTGATTGACGAACAGGCAGTAGACGATCCGGCGCCGGGCGTCCAGGGGGCCGTAGCGGACCTGCGCGGGGACCCCCTCCGGCCAGGTCGCCCAACGCTCGACGTCGAGTTTCACCCCCTCCAGGTCGCGCAGCAGCATGCGTACCGGGCGGCGGTCGCGGTCGAGCACGACGACCACGTTCTGCAGGTGTGCCTCGTGCACGACGCCGTGGCTGAGCCAGCAGCGCAGCACCGCCGGCACCAGCAGCCCGACGTACGCCCGCCACCAGGCCACCGGGTCGGGTGTCACCAGTGGCGTGGCGGCCAGCGCCGCCGCCAGCATCGGGGTGTCCCCCGGGCGCAGGTGCGGGCGCAGGCCGCTGCGCAGGATCGTCCCGTACGCCTCGTCCGGGCCGGGAACGTCGACAGTGCGGTAGGCGGGTTCGGTGAGCAGCCCGACCCCGTCCGGCATCGGCACCCGCGCCAGCAGGTCGGTCAGGGCCACCGCGCCGGTGAGCTCGTAGCGGGCGTTCTTGCGCAGACAGTTGGTGATCCGTACGTGCAGGCTGGTCTTGACGAACAGGTCGGCCGCCGGGGCGTAGAGGGTACGGACGCTCGCCGTGGGCCGCACCGGCACGCCGGCCTCCCCCAGGTCCCGCAAGCGGGGGTGCGTCGGCGGGATCAGTGACAGCTGCCAGGGATGCACCGGCAGGACGCGGTGCCCGCGCGGGGGCCGGGGCGGGTCGAGGGCAGCCACGAGCGCGTCGAACGGCCCGGCGCCGGCGACCAGGTCATCGGGTACGGCGAGCCAGTGCAGCCGGAACGACGTGCGCAGCTCCGGGGCGTACGCCCGCCAGCTCTCCGGGTCACCGCTGCGCCACTTCGGAGTGGGGTGGTGCGGGTGGCCGAAGACCAGTGACTGTTCGGAGTCGACGTACGCGTCGATGGCCGGTTCGCCGGTGGGCTCCGGGTTCTCGGTCGGCCGGTCGGTCAGCAACCGGGCCACGGTGTCCCGGCTGGCCTGGACCTGCTCGACGAACTCGTCGTTGGCCAGGCCGGTGCGGGTGGTGAGTTCGGCCGCGACCAGGCTGGCGAGCCCGTCCGCGTCCAGGTCGACCCACCGTCCGTTGTCGGTTCGCCGCTGCACCGGCCCGGTGTAGCGGTGCGCCCCGAGCGGCGAGTGTCGCGCGACCCCGCAGCGCACCGTGACGCCGAGGTGCCGCAGCAGCAGCTGCCCGGCACCGTCGACCACGCTCGGGCCGCTGTCCGGCGGGGTGAGTTCGCGGACCAGGCAACCGAAGACGGCGTGGGCGGTGGCCAGGTCGGCGAGCTGACCGGTCTCGGTGGCCGGGCGGGAGCGCAACTGGGCGCTCGTCATCGTGTCTCCCGGAGGTAGTTCGGGCCGGTACGCAGGTAGTACTTGTTGATGTCGGTGCAGCCCAGCCGCTGTTTGGGCAGCAGGGTGCCGGCGGTGAGCATCGCCTTGATGGGCAGGTGGCCGGCCCGCAGGACCCGGTCGGTGAAGGTTCGCGCCGCTGGCCCGTCACCCCACCGGTCGCGGGCGGCGGCGAGCCGGGGTGCCAGCGCCTCGGCGGGTGACGGCACGGGCAGCCCTCGGGCGGCCAGCGCGACCAGGGGTGCGGCGGCGGCCAGGTGCAGGGTGATGGTGATGAACACGTCGGCCAGCTCGTGCGGGTCGCGCGCCCACATCCGGTCGTCGTCGAGGGTGAGCCCACCCGGGCCGCCGTGCCGCGGGTCGAGGCGGGCCCCGTCGTTGTCCTTGTAGAGCAGGCCGACAGTGCCGTCGGGATGCACCAGCAGGTGGATGTTCTGCGGGTGCGCCTCCAGCGCGATCCCGTGGCGGAGCCAGAGGAAGACGTGCCAGTCGAGCAGCAGGTCCAGATAGGACTCCAGCAGCGCCCCGGGCCGCTCGGGGCTGATCCGTTCGAGGACCGTTGCCGCGACCGGGTCGGGTGCGGCCAGGGCCGCGACCGGCACCACGTGGACGCCGGCCAGATCACCCGGGAATCGGCGTAGCAGGAAGCTGCGCCGCTCGTCGCCGCCGACGTGCGCCCAGGTGCTCTCGTCGACGTGCCGGATCCGCCCGGCGAAGGTGGGTTCGGCGTTGGCGACCCGGTCGAGCAGCGCGGCGACGGCCGCGCCGTCGGCGAGCGAGCCGGGGTGCAGCGTGCGCCGGTTGCGGGTGCCGAGGCTCGCGGTCGGCAGCGGCAGCTTGAGGTGCAGGTACGGGTGATCGTCGAGCGCCACCGTCCGCATGGAGAGAGTGGGCCGGACGGTGATCGCCGACAGGTCCGCCACCGGTAACGCGTCGCGCTCAGCGGTGATCGGGTGCGCCGGCAGCAACAGCTGGTCCGGTCGTCGTGCCCGTGGCCACCAGGACGGGAGTTCGCCGGTGAGCTGGACGTCCTCGGCGGGGACGGTGTACCAGCGCAGCGCGAAACGCGGGGCGTGCTCCGGGGCGTACCGGAGGAGGTCGTCGTCTCCGAGACCGTGCCGGCACCGGTCGGTTGGGTAGACCGGGTGGCCGTGGTGGGCGGCGAGTACGTCGTCCAGGAGCGCCGCCGGCAGTCCCGTGGGGGTGCTGGCGCGTTCGGCGGCCACCTCGGCGAGCACCCGCGAGCGGTGTCGGGCCGCGAGCCGCCGGGCGCGCAGGTCGGCGCGGCACTCGACGCCGAAGTCCCGCCAGCCGGCCTCGGCTTCGGCGTTGCCCTGCGGGGTGAGCAACCTGAGCAGGCCTTCCACCGTGTCCGTGCGGTGGGCGTCGCCGCCGCTGTCGAGCAGCAGCACCATCGGTGCGGCGCTGCGCAGGGCCTGCTGGAACCCGTCCGCCCGGACCGGGATCCGCAGCAGGCCGGCGGGGTGCGGTGCGTGCCACCAGTCGGGCCCGTCCGGTCGGCCGGTGCTGAGCAGACCGAGGTGATCCTCGCGCAGCAGGGCGTCGAGGACCCGGGTGAACACCTCTCGCTCGCAGTCGTCGCTCACTCGACGATGGTCCACTGGAGGTCGCTGCGGAAGGTGGCCAGCGACTGCCGGACCGTGCCCTCGTCGGGGCCGATTCCGTGCAGCACGGCGAGGTAGTCGCGGTTCGTGCCGGTGTGCTCGGCGGTGCGACCCACCTCGCGCAGCGGATGGCAGCCCAGCCGGACATCATCGTGGACGGTGTCCAGTCGGCCCGGCGCGGCGACCAGGCGGCCGGAACGATCCGCGCAGACGTACTCGACCTGGGCGTACCGGTCGACCGTGGCGGGCAGGTCGAGGGCGGCCAGGGGCTCGCCGAGGTGCAGCCGGATGACGTGTTCGAACAGCGGCACACCGAGCAGGTCGGAGAGGATCAGGTCCATCCGGTCGCCGATGAGCCGGTAGTTCACCTCGATCAGTCGGACCCTGCCGTCGGCGATGACGTACTCGGTGTGGCAGGCGCCGAAGCCGACCCCGAGCGCGGCGAGCCGCGCCCGAAGCTGGGTTGTCTCCGGCTCCGCCGGAGGCGACCAGGCGAGGCTCTCCTCGGTGAAGGTCGGTGGCGGCCCGAGGCCGGTACGCCAGCCGCCGAGGGAGGCCAGCGCCGTGCCGTCGCCGAGGGTCTCGAAGGTCCGCAGCTCGCCGGGGAGGTATTCCTCCACCACCAGGGCCACGTCCGGCCGACGGCCACGGATCTCGGCGATCCGGGCAACCAGCTCGGCGTGGTCGGCCACCAGGTACGCGTCCTCGCTGGCCACTCCCTCGCGGGGCTTGACCACGGCTGGGAACGTCCCGTCCGGCACCTGCGGTACGGCACCGGGATCGACCGTGACGGTGCGTACCAGATCGAGGCCAGCAGCCGCGATCACCCGGCGGGCCGCGGCCTTGTCCTTGCAGAGACGGGCGGCGTCGGGATCCTTGCCGGGCAGACCGAGCTTCCGTGCGGCGATCGCGGTGGCCTCCTGAAGATGGTCGCTGTTGGACAGTAGCGCCACCGGTCGGGTCGGTGCCGTCGCCGCGACCACAGCGGCCGCGTCCCGGACCGCGCATCGCGCCACCGGCACGCCCGCCGGCCACTCCGCCGGCCGGTCGGTCAACACGGTGACCGACAGCCCGAGCGACGCCGCCGCGGGGAGGAACCCCTCCAGCACGGCGTCGGTGGGGTTGAGCGCGGTCAGGTACAGCCGCATACCGCCTCCGTCGACTACGACGATGTCGTGATTAGGGTAGCCTACCCTTATTGGGCGGTTTTGGGGCGGTCTGCCCGGTAGAGCAGCCCGGCGGCGACCAGCCCACCGATCAGCACCGCGGCAGCGCCCGCCAACTGTCCCGTCTCCAGCGCCGAGGCGAAGGCGACAGTGACGGCCTCCCGCTCGGCTCCGTCGCGGGCGGCGGCGAGGGCGGCGGGAAACGATCCGGCGCCGGCCAGGGCCGCCGGCAGCAGGGCGGCGAACCGGGCGTTCAGCACGGCACCCAGCACCGCGATGCCCAGACTGCTGCCGACCTCGGTCATGGTGCCGTCGACACCCGCGCCCGCGCCGGCCTTCTGCGCCGGGATGGCGCTCATCACGGCCTCGACGATGGCCGGGTTGGCCAACGCACACCCGACACCCATCACGAGCAGCCCGGCCGGCAGCACCCCGTATCCGTCGGACGGGAAGAGGGTGATCAGCGCGAGACCGCCCGCGAGCAGCGTCATACCGATGGCGATGGCGGCGGCCAGGCCGAGCCGACGGATCACGACCGCGACCGCACCGCTGACGTTGAGCAGCACAATGGACAGCGCGAAGGGTGCCATCCGCAGACCGGCTTCCCAGGCGGGATAGCCGCGGACGAACTGCAGATGCTGGGTGAGCAGGAACAACGCACCGGTGGCGCCGAACGTGATCAGCACGACTCCGGAGATCGCGCCCACGAACCGCCGGTCCTGGAAGAAGTGCATGTCCAGCATGGGGTGCGGGATCCGCCGCTCCCAGCGGACGAAGAACCCGAGCAGGAGTACGCCGACAGCCGCCGCCCCGAGCACCTCAGCCGACGTCCACCCGTGCTCCGGCCCGGAGATGATCGCCCAGACGACCGCGGTCAGGCCGGCGGTGGAGAGCGCCGCGCCCACCACGTCCAGGCGGCCACCGGCAGGGTCACGGGACTCGGGTATCAGCGCGCGAGCCACGAACAGGCAGACCAGCACGATGGGCACGTTGACCAGGAAGATCGCGCCCCACGGCAGATGCGCGAGGATCGTGCCGCCGATCGGTGGCCCGACGGCGAAGCCCAGCGCGCTGGTGGCCGCCCAGATGCCGATCGCTCGGGACCGCTCGGTGGCGTCGAAGACCTGCATCGCGACCGCGAGCGTCGAGGTGATCAGCAACGCGCCACCGACACCCATGCCGGCCCGGGCCGCGATCAGTTGCCCGCTGGTGCTGGACAGCCCGGCGGCCAGCGAGCCGAGACCGAACAGGACGAGCCCCGTGAGCAGCATCCGACGACGCCCGTACCGGTCGGCGGCGCTGCCGGCGGTCAGCAGCAACCCGGACAGCACCAACGCGTACGCGTTGATCATCCATTGCACGTCGGCGGTGCTGGCGCCCAGCTCGGTGGTGAGCACCGGCACCGCCACGGTCAGCACCGTGTTGTCCAGCACCACCACGAGCTGCGCGACGCAGAGCACGGCCAGGATCAGCCATCGCTGCGGCAGTCGCGCCGAGGCCGCGGCACCGCCGGCCGCCTGAGTGGTGTCGCTGGCCGGCTGAACTGTGGTCACGCCACGGCCTTCACGCCATCCACCGTCGGGTGCTCCGCCGTCGAGCCGACGGGACCAGGCCTGCGGGGGAATCGCCGCTGGTGAGCGAGCCCGAGGACGACACCCGCGGCCACCAGCACGATGGCCGCGATCGCGACCGGCGGGTAGCCGACCCCGTCGGCGGCCGCGAGACCGATGGACGCGGCCACGAACGAGCAGACCAGGCCGAACGACGACAGGACGGTGAAGTCGGTGCCACCGGTGTCGGGGCGCGAATAGTCCATGTTGACGGTGTAGAGCACCACGTTGGCGATGGTGTAGGCCACCATGAAGCAGCAGAGCGCGGCGACCGTCCCGCCCAGTGGGGCGCGACCGTTCATCAACGGCAGCAGCAGCAACGTCGACACCGTGAGTGCCACGCCGCCGACCACGAGCACGCCGCCGCGCCCGAACCGGCCGATGCCGAGCCCGGCGACCAGGCCCGCCACGATGGCCGGGACGCTGGTCACCACTCCGGTGACGACGCCGATGCGGCCCAACGACCACCCAGCGTCGACCAGGGCCGGCGTCACCAGTGCGTACGCCATCCCCGCCCCGACGTAGACCAGCGGCACCACGCCGAACGTCCACCACCGGCAGCCCGGCTGGCCGAACACCGACAGCAGCGCCCGGTACGCCGTGCCGATCTTGGCCACCCGGTCGGTACGTGGAGGTTCCCGGAACCGCCACACGACCACCAACCCGACCGCCGTCATCGCGGCCAGCAGACCGATCGCCGCCGCCCAGCCGAACTGGTCGTAGACCAGGACGCACGCGCCGCCGCCGAGCAGGTTGCCGAGGTAACTCGCGGCGACCTGGATCCCGTTACCGGTCCCCCGGCTCGACTCGGCCAGCATCCGGACCGCCACGGCGTCCACGGCGATGTCCTGCGTGGCGGAGAAGAAGACGTACGCGGCGCAGATCGCAACGATCGGGCCGAGCGCGTCGGCCGGGTCGGTGAACGGCAGCAGCGCCAGCAGAGCGAGCACCAGGGCGGTCTGGAGCACGAGCAACCAGGATCGGTAGTGGCCGCGGTGCCGCGAGCCGTACCGGTCGAGGATCGGCGCCCAGAGGAACTTGATGGGCCAGATCAGGCCGACGATCTGCAACAGGGCCAGCGTGTCCAGCGAGGTGCCGCCGTCGCGCAGGATGGCGGTCAGCCCGACGGTGATGAAGCCGACGCCGAGGTACTGCGTGACGTACAGCGCGGTCAGGGTGCCGAGCCGACCCTTCATGCGGCTTTCCAGTAGCCGAGGGAGGTCACCCGGTCCTTGTCGACACCCAGCGTTCGTCGGATGTGTCGGGTGATGCCACGGGTGGTGGCCGCCTCGCAGGCCACCCAGTAGTGCCCCGCACCGCTGGTCGGCAGGGCCGAGCAGACCGTGTCGACGAGGTGTTGACCGTCGTCGCGCCGAGGCACCCAGGTGACGTCGTGGTGTGCCCGGGCCCGCAACGCGAGAGCCTTCTCGCCCTCGTGGGCGTACTCCAGCCACACCGTCGCCGGGATGTCGGCGCTGGCGTCGAGCAGGCTGTTCACCGCGGGCAGGGAGGCCGCGTCGCCGACGAGGTAGAGGTGCTCGGGCGCCGGGTCGGGCAGGTCGAAGGCGCTGCCCTGGACGGTCGCGCTGATGGTGTCGCCGACCTGGGCGGTGGTGGCCCAGCGAGCGGCGCAGCCGTCGTGGATGGCGAATTCGAGGGTGAACCGGCCGGTGGACGGGTCGGGGTCCACCAGGGTGTACGCGCGCTGGTGTGCCCGACCGTCGTTGTCGAACCAGAGCCGGATCCACATCGTGGGGTGCACCCCGCACGCCTCCAGCAGGCCGCCGCCATCCAGGAGGAGCCGCTGATAGTGGCCGTCGATCGACTCGGTGCCCAGCACGGTCAACCGAAAGTCCCGGCCTCCCATGGCCTTGAGGACCAGGGCCTCCCAGTTCCGTTTCACGCACCCCTCCAGGTAAGGTCATCCTTGGTTAGGAGAGGTTAACCTAAGTCGCGCCCCGGATGGAACAGAGGACAGCGCCCGATGACGTACCTGGAGAAGATCGCCGGTCTCGGTGAGTTGTCATTGGTGACCGTCGACCCCGACCGGCACGCCGCCCTCCTGCACGGCTGGGTCACCCAACCTCGAAACTCGTTCTGGGGTATGGGTTCGCACACCCTGGAACAGGTACGCGAGATCTACGCCTTCGTGGACAGTCTGCCGACGCACCACGCGTACCTGATCATGGTCGACGCGGAGCCGGTCGGCCTCTTCCAGACCTACCAGCCCGAGGCAGACCCGGTCGGTGAGCGCTACCGCGTGCAGCCCGGTGACATCGGGATGCACCTGCTGCTCAGTCCCGACCGGCGCCTCGCCCGCGGCCTCACCAACGTCGTCGGCCCGGCCCTCGCCCGCTTCCTGTTCCGCGACCCGGCCGCCCAGCGGATCGTGGTCGAGCCGGACATCCGCAACCACCTCGCGCTGCGCCGACTGGAGATCGAGGGGTTCACCTTCGATTCGGAGATCGACATGCCGGACAAGCGGGCCCAACTGGCGTTCCTGACGCGCGACCGGTTCGACGCGAATCACCCGACGCCGGCCTGAGCAGCGGCGCCGCGACGTCGGTAGGTCTTCTGCGCGGCATGCTCAGTCGGCCTGCGGGGTTCCGGTCGCGCCGGGCCGACCGTCCAGTGCGCTCAACTCGGCGGCCCGGGCCTGCTGGATCCGGCCGGCGAGCGCCTTCAGCTCCGGGCTGCCCCCGGCGGTCTGCTCGCCCCGGCACAGCACCACGGTCTGCGCGAGGTGCGCCCGCACCAACGCGGCGGCCCGGGACGGCACCTCGGTGTCGGGGGCGGCGCGCAGCTCGGCGAGGCTGGCGTCGGTGACCATGCCGGGCATCTGGTGCCCCTCGTGGATGTTCTGCTCCGCGACGTTGCCCGCGGCCAGCAGCCCGCGCAGGTCCCGCAACTCGGCCTGGTGAGCAGCCCGGAGGTCGTTGAGCAGTGCCCGCAGCGACGGATCCGCCCCCGCCGACCGGCTGTCGACGTGGTCGATCAGCGCGAGCGCACCCTCGTTCATCGGGATGAGCAGTTGGATGAAGGCGTCATCGGTGCTGTTGAGCACCACCGACGCGGTCGGCGCCGGACCGGCCGGCGGGGCTGCGGCCGGCGGGGATGCGATCTGGTCGGCGCGGCCCCAGCCCTGACTGAGCCCGACCGCCACCGTCGTCACGACCACTGTCGCGACGACGCCGACGATCCGCCCGGTGCGGCCACCGAACGCCTGGCGTCTGGTCGTGGTCGGCTGCTGGTCCACCGGCGCATCGCCGCTCAACGGGCGGCCTGGAACGCACGACCAACCACTGTCGCCTCGGTGCCGTTGCTGAACAACCCGGAGCGGTCCTTGTCCGTGGCGGGCAGGCCGAACCACGCGTACCGCTGCACGTAGGACAGTTGCCCGAGCATGGTGGTGGCTGCGGTGAGGAACGCCGCCTGCTGCTCCTGACCGGGGAACTGTGCGCCGCCGCTGTCGAAGCGGATCAGTGCGAACTCGGTCAGCCAGATCGGTTTGCGGTACCGCTGGTGGACCGCCTGGAGATACTGCCGGAGCTGGTCGACCGCGGTGCTGGTCGTGAAGTCGGCACCGAACCAGTGCAGGGTGATGAAGTCCACGCGGTGGCCGCGGGCCTGGGCGCCGGTCATGAACCTGTCCAGCCAACCCTGCGGGTCCGGCCCGCCCCAGGCGACCGCCGGGCTGCCCAGCCTGCTGCCCGTCGCCATCAGTTGCGGCCACAGGTCCAGCGCCTGCTCGACCGTCATGTTCGCCTGCTCGGGCATGTCCGGCTCGTTGAAGGTGAGCAGATCGGGCCCCGCCGCGCTGGCGCGGGCCAGCTCCGTGGCGGTGACGTTCTCCGCACTGCGGATCATGGGCACGAACGTCACACCGCGCGGCGTGCTGATTCCCGGGTGCTGGGTGCCCCAGGTGTAGTACCAGCCGGCCTTCGAGTTTGCCAACGCCTGACTGGCTCCGGCGAAGTTCCACACTCCGACGCCCTTGCGGGCGGAGCTGACCGCCGGGACGACCGGAGCCTTCGACGAGGGGCGTGCGCTCGGTGACGGTGCGACGCTCGGGCTGGCCACGGCGGTGGGCGCGGCGGACGGCGGGGCAGCCCACGAGGGCGCTGGTGGGTCCTCCGGCAGGATCACCACCGCCATGGTGATGGCGAGAACTGCCGCTGCGACCCCGGCGGCGAGGGACGGGACCAGGCCACGGGGGCGGTTCACCGCGAGGTCGACGATGCTCGGGCCACCGCCGCCGTCGGAGGGCACACCGCCGGGCGGGGTCGTCCCGGCGGTGTGCCCGGCCGTCGGGCCCGGGGGGTGATACCCGACGGCCTGCGCGGCAGCCGGGGGTGCGACCGCGCTCGGAAAGTGGGCGCTCAGACCCGCCGGCAACGGCAGCATCGGCAGACCGGCGAGCAGCCGGTCGATCGGTAGGAGCGTGGAGCCCAGTCGCCCACAGAACGCGCAGTCGCGGACGTGTCGGGCCAGCCTCTTGCGCCACAGCGGGCTGGGAGTGCCGTCCCACTCGCCGCTCACGGCGCGCAGGTCCGGGCAACCGGGGCGGGCGCCGAGCGCGCGTACGACGCCCCGGGCGCTCTGGATCTGCTCCTTCATCCGGTGGATCCGCACGGCGACGTGCCCGGGTGACAGCCCCAGCGCGTCGGCGACCTCGGCGCGGGTGATCTCGCCGGTCTCCTCCAGCCACCACAGCGACAGCAGCTCCTGGTCGTCCGGGTCGAGCCAGCGGGTCGCCTCGGCGACCTCGCGTCGCTGGTCGGTGAGGCCGAGCCGGAGGATGGTCATCCCCGCGAAGTCGGAGGCCGGGTCGGGCACGTTGTGGATCGCGTCGAGCCCCGCGTCGCGGTTGAGCGCGAGCCGTCGGCGCTGTTCCCAGTCACGCACCTGACGGATGGCGATCGCCACCAGCCACGAGCGGTACGCCGCCGGGTCGTTGAGCGCGGGCAGGTACCGGATCACCCGTACCAACGTCTCCTGGACCACGTCGTCGACGTCTGCGTGACCGCGCAGCGCACGCCCGACGATGTTGTAGACCAGCGGGAGCGAGGCCGCGACGACGTCATCGAGGGCCCGCTGGTCGCCCTGCCGGGCCGCGACGACCAACCCGGCATCGGGTAGTGCTCGACCGGCTGACGACATGGGTGTCACTCCTTGTGTGCTCGTCCGCGCGGCACCCGCGCTGCGCGTTGACCGCCCTCAGGATCGGAGACTGGCAGCACCGGGTCGGATTACAGAATTCTCGGCTGCTGGCGGTGCGGATGCGATCCCGGGGCCTCAGCGGCGCATGAGGGGTGCCGAGGGCGGGTATGGTGCGGGGTGTCGGTGTCGCCGGGCGTTCGCCCGTGCACGAGGCACCTGATCGGGCGCCAGTGTGAGCGCCGCATGTCACGAGGTCGCACGGCGAGAGCCGGGGCCCGGACGCACTCCTCAATGGAAGACAGGAATCCTGCATGACATCGAACGACAATGGTCGACCGGCCCTGTTCCTCGCCACGTCGAACTCCGACGTGCTCGACGGGTCAATGGCGACCTTCGACGGCAGCGAGGAGGCCATGCTGCGGCTGCGCCATCCGTTCGCGGTGAAGCCGGCCCAGCAGGCCCCGATCGCCGGCGACGAGCCGGACCCGCAGGGCTGATCGGGGCCGTTCTCACCCGTTTCGAGCACCATCCACCTGCGCCGGCTCATACTTTCGGCTAGTAAACATTCAGTATTTCGGGTAGTGTCCGGGTCATCAAGTGAACGACATGACGCGGCGGCGAGGCCCGTGCTCGTGGCCTTGCGACAGCGCACCTTCGCCCGTACGTGCGCCCCGGCGTCAGCCGGTTCGGAGACCCCTTCCGGTCGACTCGATCGACGGGCAGTGCGGGAAGGACCACTCCCATGGCCATCATCGTCGACACCGCGACCAGCACCAGCATCGACCAGCGGCGCAGTGAGCAGAGCCCGGAAGACCTCCTGGCCGCCCTGGCGGCGGCACCGGCCGACGACCCTCGCCGCCCAGCCCTGCGGGACCGCACCATCGAGGCGTGGCTGCCGCTCGCCCGGCACCTGGCCCGCCGCTACGGCGGTCGCGGCGCGCCGGACGACGACCTGGTCCAGATCGCCTCGGTCGGTCTGATCAAGGCTGTGGACAACTTCGACCACAGTCGAGGCGTCGACTTCGCCGGTTACGCCATCCCCACCATCATCGGCGAGATCAAGCGCTACTTCCGGGACCGCACCTGGGCGATCCGGGTGCCCCGCCGCCTCCAGGAGCTACGCCTGTCGATCAGCGCGGCCAACAGCGTCCTGACCCAGACCCTCGGTCGGTCGCCGACAGTGGCCGACATCGCGTCCTACCTGGCCGTGACCGAGGAGACGGTGCTGGAAGGGCTGGAGGGCGCACGCGCCTACCGGGCCACGTCGCTGTCCACGCCGATCGGTGGCGAGGGCAGCCGGGAGCTCGGCGACACCCTCGGCGGCGACGACCACGAGTTCGACGTCGTGGAGATCAGGGTCGCCCTCGGTCCGGCCCTCGCCACGCTGCCGGAGCGCGAGCGCGAGATCCTGAGCCTGCGCTTCCACGGCAACCTGACCCAGTCCCAGATCGCCGACCGGGTCGGTGTCTCGCAGATGCACGTCTCCCGGCTGATCAACCGGTCGTTGGCCACGCTGCGTCGCCACCTCTCCGGCGACAACTCGTTCTGACCGTCGGCGTCGTCGACCGCTCAGAGTTGGACGACGTGACCCACCCTCGGCGGCGTACGACCCGCGAGGACGTCGGCCCAGGCCCGTTGCAGGGCCTCCGGCCCGACACCCACCTGGACGTCGAGCCACCCGCTGACCACTGCGGTGAAGCGCTGCCAGGCCTCGGTGAACCGTTGGTCGAGCCCTTCGCGGCCCCAGTCCTGGCCGCGCTTGCGCATCTGGACCGGCGCGAAGAACACCTCCTCCGCGGCGGCGGCGTTCGGTGTCTGGTTGGTGAGCCCGACCGCGATGTCCCGGACGAGCCGGTCGCCGAGGTGCTGGCGCAGGGCGGCACGGGTCGAGGGCGCGCCGGACAGGTCGAGGTAGACGGTCGGGACCGCGTCGAGGGCGCTGATGTCGTCGTACGGGACGACCTCGTCATAGCAGCCGAGTGACCGGGTGAAGGCCAGGTTGCCGGGTGAGGTGAGCCCGACCAGGCGCGGTCCGCGACCGCGCAGCTCGAACGCGGCGGCGTACGCGGTCTTGCTCGACGCCGACGACACCAGCAGCGCCTCGGCACCGTAGAAGCCGTTGTCGACGACCTGGTCGGCCAGCATGAACGAGGTGAAGAACAGCGGCCGGAACAGGATCAGCAGGTCCTCCTGGTCGGCCTGGTACGCCGGGTCGCCGATGGTCGACCGGTACGCGTTGTACGGCGACGGCAACTCGGCCCGGTGCGGGCTCGCGTCGCGGAACCCGGACGCGTCCACCCGGTCCGGCCGCACCACGAGGTGCCCGGCGGGAGGCAGGTAACCGTAGACCCGCTGCCCCACCTCGACACCGGCAACCGTCGAGGCGACCACCTCGGCGAAACCCCAGAGCGGCGGGAGGCCCCACTGCGGCCCGAGCCCACGGGCCGCCGGCGGAAAGAACTCCCAGTAGCGCATCGCGTCGCCGAGCACCGCGTAGGTCACGTTGTTGGCGGTGAGGCCGACGCGGTCCACCCGCAGCAGCGCCTCACCATCGGCCACCTCGGGCGTGGCGCCATCGACGAGCGTGCTCCGCCTGAGGTCGTCACGCGCCACGGCGAAGGTCCATGAGTCAGCCATGAGGTGACGCTAGACAGCGCCACAACCGGAGACAAGTGCACTGCGAGTGCAAAATCCCACTGCTGCGGTCAGTGGCGGTTCGCCGCGAGGTCACGCAGGTGCGCGAGCGGCAGGTGCGGCGGCCGCCACTCCACGAAGAGCGCCGTCGCGTCGTCCTGAAGCTGGTCGTCCTGGTAGCCGACGACGGCGCGCACCAGGCGACGCATCGTCTCCGGGCTGGGCAACCCGTCGTTGAGGGCCCGGTTGACGAAGTCGACCAGCCGGTCCAGCCCGAAGTGCTCACCCTCGGCGCTGCGCGCATCGGTGATGCCGTCGGTGTAGGCGAGGATCCGGTCGCCCGGGTGCAGATCCTCGACGTGCACCTCGGGGCGGTGTGGGGTCAGATGACCCAGGCCGAGCGGCAACGCGGTCGGCCCTGGCAACTCACGGATGGCCTTGCCGTCGCGCAGCAACATCGCACCGGGATGACCTGCGTTGATCGCGCTCAGCCGGCCAGTCCGGCGATCGAGTTCGAGGAGCAGCCCGGTCGCGAAGAAGTTCGGGTGCTCGGATCGCACCCACCGGTCGATGCTGATCGCCGTGTCGACCAGGTCGAGGCCACACCGGCGGGCGTTGCGGTACGCGCTGACGACCAGCGAGGCCAGGGTGCTCGCCTTGATGCCGTGCCCGCAGGTGTCGAAGAGCCCGACGCTGAGCACGTCGTCGTTGAGCGCGTAGTCGAAGATGTCGCCGCCGACGTCGTAGCACGGTTCGAGGATGGCGGTGATCACCAGGTCATCGGTGGCGAAGGTCAACGGTGGCAGCAGACCCCACACGATCTCGGCCGCGACCTGCATCGGGAGCCGGCGACGCATCCGCTCGACCACGTCGCCGTAGAGCCGGCGGTTGACCAGGATCTGGGCGATGGTGACCGCCACCTCCCAGGCCGGCCCATCCATCGCCTCGTCGGCGGCCGTCGGCGCGACGATCTCCAGCACACCCATCCGCTCGCACCCGAGCAGCAGCGGCACCCAGACCCGGTCCGGGTTGTCGGGCGCGCGCTGGATCGTGAGGTTGGTGAAGGCCCGGCCGGCGAGGGTCGTCTCGATCGGCAGCTCGTCCCGGTCGAGGCCCACGCCGAGCAGGGGCACGAGCAGGGACTGCGTGTAGTCGGCCAGATAGAGCACCATCTCGCTGGCGTCGAGAGCGGGGGCCGCCTCGGCGATCAGCTGAGACAGCTCGTCCGGCCCGCCACGGGGCGCGTTGAGCTGCAGCCAACGCACCACCTCACCGACGTCGCCCACGCTCCACCTCCCCCCGAGTCCTCCCCGACCGCGGGAGCACGTAGTGCCAGCGTGAGGCTACCCTGCCCCACCCCGTTCATCAGTCGCGGTCGCCGGCGGTGGGGCCTGCACCATCGCGCTGAGCAGCGCGGGCACCGACACGGTGGCGAAACCAACCCGGGCGTCACTTGCCCCGTACGGCACCCACAGCTCACCGTCGTGCACGAGTGCCCCACAGGAGTAGACGACGTTGGGAACGTACCCGTCCCGGTCGTTCTCGTCGGGTGCCAGGAGCACGCCGGGCAGGTGCGCGACGACCCGCTCCGGTCTGTGCAGGTCGAGCAGGAGCGCGCCGATCGCGTACCGGCGCATCGGCCCGACGCCGTGAGTGAGGACGAGCCAACCCGCGCCGGTCTCAATGGGAGATCCGCAGTTGCCGACCTGGATCAGCTCCCAACTCTCGCCCGGGGCGTGCAACGGGGCCGGAGCCTGCCAGCGGTTGTCGCTGTCCAGAGTGGTCAGACCGATGGTCTCGCCATCGGCACGGCACAACGCCAGGTGCCGGCCGCCGACGGTACGCGGAAACAGCGCGATCCCCTTGTTCCGGGCACCCGGCCCGCGCATCGGGGTCATCTCGAAGCGGCGCAGGTCACTGCTGACCAGCGCACGGGTGGCGATGCTCCGGCCGTCGTAGGCGGTGTAGGTGGCCCGGTACACCGGCCCGGACTCGTCGACGAACCGGACGAACCGCGCATCCTCCATGCCGTTGCTCTCTGCCGGGGTGGCCGGCCAGAGCACCCGTTGGTGCAGGGCCGTGTCGGCGGGAAAGGCCGTGGCGTAGCTGCCGGCGTTGGTGCGACGCAGTTGTTCGAGGGTGCCCAAGCCGGTGCTGCGAGAGAGCAGATCGGGTGGCAGGCTGGCGAGCACCCGCTCGAAGGTGGCCTCGTCGTACCACTCGGGCAGGGCGTCGAGCACCGTGGCGGCGACCTCGTTGTCGCAGTCCTCCTCCGCCAGGCCGGCGACGAGCAGGTCCCGACGGTGCCGTACGCCCACCCGCTGCCCGACGGCCAACGGGCCGGACCGGTCGGCGACCGTGAGCTGCCGCCCTGGTCCGATGACCGCGGTGGCGAACCCGATGGAGGACACGTGCCCCTCCCCGACCTGGCGCAGGCTGACGGCGACGCGAAGTTGCCCGGTGCCGAGTTCGGTCTGGTCCGGGTGGGCCACCATCGACGGGTTGCAGAGGGCGGCGGCCTCGACGGCGTACTCGTGGCTGAAGTAGGCGCCGACCAGCAGCCGGCTGGTCGGCGAGAGGTCCGGGGCCCGCGCGGCCCGGTGCCGGACCAGGTCGTAGTGGTGGTGGAACGTGCCGGCCAGGTCGCGGTGCCGGGCGCCGAAGCGGTCGAAGGTGTCCCGCAGCAGCCGGCCGGTCTCCTCGTCGCCGAGGCGCGCAACCCGGTCGATGAGTGCCCGCGCGCGGGTGCGTACCACCGCGGCGTCCTCACCCGGGACGAAGAGCTTGATGATGACCCGGCGTGGGTCCGGGGTGAGGGTGACGTCCTGACGGACGGCCAGGCTCCGGGTCACGACCACCGCCGGGCGTGCTGCAGGGTGGAGATGAGCGCGAGGGTGGACTCGGCGCCCTGGTTGAGGTTGGGCCCGTGCGCGGTCAGCCCGTCGTAGCCACCGCCGGTCGCCGGATCCCACATCGGCGTGCCGAGGTCGTTCTCACCGAGGAACCACCCGACCGACTGCCGCACGCCGGCGTCCCACCCGGGGTCCCCGGTGACAGTGGCAGCCGTGGCGCAGGCGTCCGCGAAGGCGGCGACCTCGATCGGCTGCTGGTCGTGGTGCAGTCGTACGGCGCCGCGGCGCCACCCCCCTGCGGGTACGACCGACAACCGCCCGTCGCGGAGCTGGGCCTGGTGCAGCCAGGTCAGCATCCGCAGGCCGTCGTGGAGAGGTGGACCACCCTCGCGAAGCTGGCTGGCGGCGATGACCACCTCTGCGAGGGCCGCGTTCGCGTAGGTCAGCTCCTGCCGTGGCCACGGCCACCGCGGGTCGGACCCTGCCGGGCCGACAGTGCTGGCCGCGTCCGCGAGCAGGGATGCCGCGGCGACGTGACCCGGGTGACGGCGGAGCACCTCGGCCGCGCCCAGACCGGCGAACGCCATCGCGTGCGGTGCCTTGGCGCGCCGGGTGGCACCCCGGCTGAACGCCACCAGCGCCTCCTCCCGTACCCAGGGCGCGGGGCTGCGGGCGACGGCAGTGCCCAGGCCCCACAGCGCCCGACCCCACCAGTCGCCGAGCCCTGGTTCGTCGGCCCAGCGCCGGTCGTGCCCGAGTCGGTTGTGGAACGCGCCGTCGGTGTCCTGCGCGTGGGTCAGGAACGCCAGGTAGCGCTCCGCGAGCCGGAGCAGCTCGTCGCTCGGCTCCGGCTCGCGGCTGACGACCACCAGGCCGCGAGCCACGTCGTCGGTGCAGTAGCCGTGCTCGCGGCGGACGATGGCGTGCCGGGCATGCTCGAACAGACCGGTGTCGTCACTCAGCCGAGCCAGGTGCGCGAAGCTCGGCGCGGGCGCCGTCACCCAGCGCTCACCCGTCGCGGTCCGGGGGTGTCCGGTGGTCGCCGTCACGCCGGCACGGGGCTGACGGTGGGCGAGCGGGCGGCCAGGAGCTCTTCGGCGAGGGTGCCGTAGCGGGCCGCCACCGCCGGCCAGCGCAGGTCCGCGGCCAGCGGGCGGACCCGCCCGGCCAACCGGGCGGCCAGGCCCGGCTCGGTCAGGACCCGCCGGATCGCCTTGGCCAGCGCCGCCGGGTTCTGATGGGGTACGACCAGACCGGGCCCACCGGTCAGCAGCTCGACGGCGTGCGGGAACGCCGTCGCCACGACGGGCACCCCGGCGGCCACCGCTTCGATGAGGACGCCGGAGGTGACCTGTTCTCGGGAGTCGTAGGGCAGGACGACCACGTCGGCGGAGCGGATCAGCCGACCCAGTGCCTCCTGGTCGTGGTAGATGTCCTGATAGTCGACGGCGTGCGCGACACCCAACTGGGCACCGAGCTGGTGCAACCCGGCCCGGTACGCCTCACCGTGGTGCTCGATCACCTTCGGGTGGGTCCGTCCGGCGACCGTGTAGGTCGGAGTCGGTTCCAGATCCTGCAACCGCGCGAGGGCCCGCAACGACCACTCGATGCCCTTGCCCGGGCCGATCAGTCCCCAGGTCAGCAGGTGCGGGCGGGCACGCCGGTCGACGGGCACACCGGCAAGCTCGGCGGCGCCGTGCGGGATGACCGTCACCTTGCCCGCTGGCACTGCGTACCCGACGAGCAGCCGGTCCCGGGCGGTGTCGGTCATCGTGACGACCGCCCCAGCGGTGGCCACGATCTGCTCCAGCAGGGATTTCTGCCGGGGGGAGGGCTGGCTGAGGACGGTGTGCAGGACCACGATGCTCGGCACGCTGAGGCGCCGCAGCAACGGCAGGACCTCCTCGCCGTCGGTGCCGGGGTAGATGCCGTACTCGTGCTGGACGATCGCCACGTCGTACGCGTTGAGGGCCGCCGCCGCCTCCCGCCAGCCGGCCGGGTCCCGCGCCGACCAGGTGTGCACGACCCCGGGCGCGGGCCGTTGGTCGTCGCCGTGATCGGTGACCCGGACGATGCCGCCGTGGGTGCCGTCGGCGGTGAGCTGGGCGGCGAGGGCGGCGTTGAACGTGGCCAGGCCGCACCGGGTCGGTGGGTGGGTGCTGAGGAATCCGTAGCTGGGCATGGACGTGGTGCCTTCCGGTTGTCGGCCCACCACAGGAGTACGCGGTGAGCCTCACGCGGGAACGGCGCACGCCGGTCGGCGTGTGTGACCGGCGGAACGAAGAGGTGTGCGGCTCAGTCAGTTACGAACGAGCTGGTCGTAGACCGCGAGATAGTCGGTGACCATCCGGTCGGCGCTGAAGCGCTTCAAAGCCTGCGCCCGACATTCCGCCCGATCGAGGTCGGCGGCCCGGGTGATCGCCTCGACGGCCTGGTCGACGGTGTGGACGAGGAGGCCCGTCACCCCTTCGTCGACCACCTCGGGCATGGACCCCCGCCGATAGGCGACGACCGGGGTGCCGCAGACCATCGATTCCACGACCGACAGCCCGAACGGCTCGTCGAAGGCGATCGGGTGCAGCAGCGCGGTGCTCTCGCCCAGCACCTCGGCACGCCGTTGCGGGCCCACCGACCCGAGGAAGACGACCTGGTCACCGTCGATGTGCGGTGCCACCTCTTCGGCGAAGTACCGCTCGTCCTGCACGATCCCGCAGATGGTCAGCGGCCGGCCGGCGCGGCGGGCGATCTCGATAGCGGTGTGGGTGCCCTTGTCCGGGTGGATCCGGCCGAAGGCGGCCAGCCCAGGGCCGGCCTTGTCGGTGAACGGCAGACCGCCGACGTCGACGCCGTGGTAGACCGTGGCAACGTAGTCGAGCTCCGGTGCCCGGTCGGCGTCGGAGATCGACACGTACGACGATCGGGCTCGGCCGTAGGCGGGCAGGATCCCCGCGCCGGAGAAGCCGTGCACCGTGGTCAGCAGCGGTGCCCGGCAGTGTTCCGCGAAGGCCAGCGGCAGCCAGTCCAGGTGGCTGTGCACCACGTCGAACTGCGCCGAGCGGGCCATCGCGTGGGAGACGTGCATCGCCTCCCACACCCGACCGTCCAGGTCGGGGTCGTCCGCGTACCCCCGTGGGCAGACTCCGTCGAGCTGGGCGGAGGTGACGGAGTCCAGTGTCGCGAAGAGCGTCACGTCCACGCCGCGGCTGACCAGCCCCTCGGCGAGCAGGCCGGTCACCTGCTCCCACGGCCCGTAGTGGTGCGGGGGCGTACGCCAGGCGACCGGTCCGAGCAGCGCAACCCTCAAGGGGAGGACGCGTCGACGAGATCAGCTGGGTTGAGGTGCAGGGTGGCGAGCAGCCCGGAGTGCTTCGCCGGGTCCACGCGCTCCGGCAGCTCGCGCTCGACCCAGTCGGCCCGGGCCTGCTGGCCCCGGTCGCGAAGTGCGGTGACGATCCTGTCCCTGGCGATCCTCATCTGGTGCTCCCCCTGGTTGGGTGTTCAAAATGATCATTCGCACGGACAGTGGTGTGCATGCGTGCGTCGGATCCGGACCACCAACTGTTCCGACCGCGATGACGGCGGAACCCGACAGCCGGCACGTGCTCGGCGATCGGCCGACACGGCCAAAGAGTCGCGGCGACGGGGATGACGATCGGTAACGCCCCTGATGGGCTGGTGGCGACGGCGTCTGGCGGCCACCGGGATCCCGGGCGACGTGTCCACCGTACGCCCTCGGGGCCCTCGACTGCATACGCACCGGTGGCGAGGCCTGCCGGACACGTGTGTGATGGTCAGGGCTCCAGCACCACCTTGCCGGGCCGGCTGCGGGTCTCGGCGAACACCAGTGCGGCGGAAACCTCGCTGAGCGGGTAGCGGGCGGCGATCTGCGGCACGATCACTCCTTGCCGCAGCAGGTCGAGCACGATGCCGAGGTCGGTGCGCAGACGGCGCCGGAACGCGGTGCGGCGGGTGAGGTGACCGGCCCAGAAGTTGTAGAAACCGGCCCGGTGGCCGTTCGGCAGCGCGTTCCAGGTGTAGAGGCGGGCCAGCAGCTTCACGAAGACCCACACGACCGACTGGCCGGAGCCCACGGCGGCGGCGTTGCCGTAGACGACCAGCTTGCCGCGCGGAGCGAGCAGGTCGTACGAGGTGCGTACGCCCGGGCCGGCGACCGGGTCGAAGACGGCGTCGACGCCACCCGGCGACAGCTCGCGGACGCGCGCGGCCATGTTCGGGTCGCGGTAGTCGAGCGGTTCGACGCCGAGTTCGCGCAGCGCGGCATGGTGCCGTACGGCGGCGGTGCCGATGACCCGCAGGCCGAGGTGGCGTCCAAGCTGGACGAGCACGGTCCCGACGCCGCCGTTCGCGCCGTGCACGAGGATGGTCTGCCCGGCGCGCAGGTCGGCGCCCCGCACCATCTGCCAGGCGGTGACCCCGTTGACGACGACGGTCTCGGCCTCGGCGGGGTCGAGACCAGCGGGTACCGGGGCCAGGGCGTCGATGTCGGCCAGCGCGTGCGAGGCCCAGCCGCCGGTCTTGGTGACCGCCGCGACCCGGGTGCCGACCAGTGAGTTGTCGCCGCCGGGACCGACCGCCCGGACGGTGCCGACGAGGTCGTAGCCGGGCACGAACGGGAACTTCGGCTGGCCGGGGTAGAGGTCGTGACGCATCTGCTGCTCGGCGAACGAGATGCCGGTGGCCTCGACCTGGACGAGCGCCTGCCCCGGGGCCGGGGCGGGCATGGGACGGCGGCGCAGCCGGAGGCCGTCGGGCTCCACCACGCCGGGCAGCACCACTTCAGTGATCATCGCATCGGTCGTCATCGGGCTCTCCCTTGTTTGTAAGTGTGCACTCACACACTTATCGAGGCGAAAAAGTGGGCCGCGGGTGCGGCCCTGGGGTCGTACGTCGGGTCAGGGGTGGCGGATGCCGGCGGTCAGGGCGCGAGCCCACGGTTCGGAGACCTGCTCCAGGCCGGCGGTCACGATCAGGTGGCAGAGCTGGCCGTAGGCGAAGAACTGCTGCACCTGTGCGTCGCTGGCGCCGGCCCGGCTCTGCACGAGGGTGGCGACCTGCCGGTAGCCGGCCCGCACCGCCTCGGCGATCTCGGGGATGTCCGTGACGGCCTGCGCCTGGACCTGAAAGAGCAGGAGATTGCGATCGGCGATCAGCTCCGCGTAGGCGTCACCCATCGCGTCGAGGATCTCCTCCGGGCTGTCGCCCGTGGCGCGCTCTGCCCCCGCTTCGATCGCCGCGGCGATCCGGTCGAAGCACGCAGCGGCCGACGCCACGAACAACCCGAGCTTGCCGGAGAAGAGCCGGAAGACGTACGCCTCGGAGATGCCGGCGGCGGCGGCCACGGCGGTGACCGGGGTGGCGTGGAAGCCGGTGCGCGCAAAGGCCGACACCGCGGCGCTCAGGACGGTGACCCGGCGGGCCTCGGCGGTCGATCGCATGTTTGTAAGTGTGCACTCACAAACATGTGTCGTCAACCCTCGACGGTCAGGGCGCGATCCGCAGGGCCCGGATCGCGCTCTCGTCGTAGTCACTGAAGCGGTAGCGGAGCCCGGCGAAGGGACTGCCGGGAAAGTCGCCGGTGATCGTCGCGGTCACGATCGTGCCAGCGGGAGTCTCCTCGATGTCGGTGATCTCGTACGACACCAGCGGCACGGCTCGACGCCACCGGCGGATGGCCTCGATGCCCCGGTACTCGGTCGACTCGTCCTCGACCACGGCGTCCTCGGCGAAGAGACCGAAGTAGTCCTCCGAGTCGGGCTGGCCGGCCAGCTCGAAATAGCGGCGGATGATGGCCGGTGCGGCCTGGGTGGCAATCATGGTGTCGCGTTCCTCCCCGGACGTGGCTGGGCAGCAGGAAGCCGACGTCGTGAGGACGTCGTATAGTTACTGCTGAAATAGCACCTACTGACTTCGACACTAGCACCGACTGCACCGACTCGGAGAAGGGCACACCCGTGGCAGGGAAGATCCGGCTGGAGGACCGCGAATGCCCGCTGTCCAGCGCACTGGGCCACGTGGGCGAGTGGTGGACGCTGCTGATCCTGCATGACGCCTTCGACGGCTACACCCGCTTCGATCAGTTCCAGGCCAACCTGGGCGTCTCGTCCAGCATCCTGACCAGCCGACTCAAGACCCTGACCGGGCAGGGGCTGCTCGAACGACGCCGCTACCAGACCAGGCCCGACCGCTACGAGTATGTCCTCACCGACCTCGGTCGCAGCCTGCGGCCCGTCGTCGTCGCCCTCGCCGCCTGGGGCAACTCACGCCTCGACCCGAGCGAGCGCAGCATGATCCTGGTCGACCGGAACACCGGCGTGGAGGCCGACCCGGTGATCGTGGATCGCAGCACCGGGCGTCCGCTCGACGACGCCGACTTCGTCTTCGCCGCCGGCCCGGCCGCCAGCGAGGCCATGCGCAAGCGCTACGAGCACATCCCTACCGAGTCAGCTCACTCCGACGGGTAGAGCCGGGCCGGGTCACCAGGTCGGAGACTGTCCGGGGTGTCGTCCCGGGTGCTGGCGGCGATCGAGCCGAGCAGCGCCAACGAGCGTGCCGACTCCGTACCCGGCTCGGCGTGGTAGATCACCAGCAGCTGCCCGTCGGCGCCCGCGACCGCGAGCTTGTCGCAGTACAGGTCGAGGTCACCCACCTCGGGATGACGCAGCCGGCTGACCACGCCCTCCCGCCGACGCACCTCGTGACGCGCCCACAACCGGCGGAAGCAGTCGCTCTTGAGTGACAGCTCCCCCACCAACGCCGTCAACCGGGGATCGTCGGTGGCCCCGCCCGAGTCGGCGCGCATCTGCCCCACCACGCTCTGCATCGCCTGCCGCCAGTCGCGGAACAGCTCCCGCTCGGCCTCATCCAGAAACACCGCGCGGAGTCGGTTGGCGCCCGGGGCGAGATTCGGCGACAGTGCCCTCGCCATCGGGTTCGAGGCCAGGATGTCGAGGTGGCGGTTCTGCACGAAGGCCGGCATGTCGAGCTGCCGCAGCAGGTGCAGGATGCTGGCCGGCACCCGGTCAACGGCCGGTCGGGCTGCCCGGCGCGACCGCGCACGGCTCAGCCCGATCATGTACGCGGTCGCCTCCGGGTCCAACCCCAGCACCCCGGCCAGGGCATCGAGGACCTGCACCGACGGATGCCGCTCGCGGCCCTGCTCCAACCGCAGGTAGTAGTCGGCGCTGATCCCGGCCAGCATCGCCACCTCCTCGCGCCGCAGCCCCGGCACCCGGCGCAGGCCCACTCCCGGGCCGAGCCCGACGTCCTCGGGCCGGGTCTGCTCCCGGCGGGCACGCAGAAAGTCGCCGAGCGGGTTCGTTGCGTCCATGAGACCGACGGTAGATCGCCGGGCCGCCCGGTGACTGGCTGTGTCACTACCAGGAACAGCTCGCCCTGCCGGCCGGCTGACCCCCGACGCACAGTCGACGCATACCCACCCCGATCACGGATAGAGGACGACATGAGCGAGAACCTTCCCGGCGGGTCCCTGACCCTGGCTGACGGCCTCACCCTCAGCCGGATGGGCTACGGGGCGATGCAGTTGGCCGGCCCGGGTGTCTTCGGCCCGCCCCGCGACCGCGAGCAGGCGATCGCCGTGCTCCGCGAAGCCGTCGACCTCGGTGTCCGGCACATCGACACCAGCGACTTCTACGGCCCGGTGGTGGTGAACGAGCTGATCCGCGAGGCGCTGCACCCGTACCCCGAGGATCTGCACCTGGTCACCAAGGTCGGCGCGCGCCGCGGCGCCGACCGCTCCTGGATCCCGGCGCTGGAGCCGGACGAACTGAAGGCGCAGGTCCGGGACAACCTCCAGCACCTCGGCCTGGACGTCCTCGACGTGGTCAACCTGCGGGTCGGTGTGGCGGAGGGCACCGGCGACGATCCCCTCTCCGAGCAGTTCGGCGCCCTCGCCGAACTGCGGCAGGAGGGGCTGATCCGTCACCTCGGCCTCAGCAACGTCACGCTCGACCAGCTGACCGAGGCCCAGGCCATCGCCCCGGTGGTCACTGTCCAGAACCTTTACAACCTCGCCAACCGGCAGGACGACGCCCTGGTGGACCGGTGCGCGGCGGAGAACATCGCGTTCGCCGCGTTCTTCCCGCTCGGCGGTTTCACGCCGTTGCAGTCCGACACACTCAACGACGTGGCCGCCCGGGTGGGGTCGTCGCCGCAGCAGGTCGCCCTGGCGTGGCTGCTCCAGCGCTCCCCCACCACGGTGCTGATCCCGGGCACCTCGACGCTGGCGCACCTGCGGGAGAACATCGCCGCTGCCGACCTGAAGCTGCCGGCCGACGCGATCGAAGAGCTCGACACCATCGGCGGCTGACGCCGGGACGCGGACCGCCGTGCGGCGGTCCGCGTCACCCGCCCGCTTCACTCAGGCCCGCCGCCCGGTCCAGATGGGTGAGGAAGCGCCGCACCGCCGGTGGTCGGCTCCGCCCGGCGACGGTCGCGGCGAAGATCCGCCGGACGGAGACGTCGTCGGGGTGCAGGCGGAGCAGGGTCAGGTCGGATGGAGCGGCGCGTACGGCCAGGGCCGGCACCAGCGCGACGCCCAGACCTGCCGCGACACAGCCGAGCTTGCCGGTCCACTCGGCCGCGACGATGTCGATGCGCGGGCGAAAACCCGCCGGTAGGGTCGCCCGCAGCAGGGTCTCCTCGGCGGTCGCCGAGCCGGCGATGAACGACTCGTCGGCCAGGTCGCGCAGGCGGATGGTCCGCCGGTGGGCCAGCCGATGCGTCCGGGGAACGGCCACCAGAAGCGTCTCGTCGACGAGGTGGTGCAGGTCGAACTGGTCGCCGTCGAGCGGCTTGTCCGACGCGGCGCTCACCACGGCGACGTCGGCGTCGCCGTCGACCAGGCGCTCCAGCAGCCCGGGCGTGAGCCCTTCGACCAGCGACAGGGCCACCTCGGGATGCTCGGACCTGAAGCTGGCCAGAGCACGTGGCACAAGCGCGGCGACCGCCGTGGGGAACGCGCCGACCCGCAACCGGCCGGCGGACAGGTCGCGCAGCGCCGCCAGGTCCCGCCGGGCGGTGTCCAGCCGGTCGAGCACCGCCTCGGCGTGGCCGAGCAGGCAACGGCCCTGCTCGGTCAGGGCGACACCGCGCGGCAACCGGTCCAGCAACGGCGACCCGGTCTCGGCTTCCAGTGCGGCGATCTGTCGGGACACCGCCGACTGGGTGTAGCGCAGGCTGCGGGCCGCAGCCGTGATGGAGCCGTGCTCGGCGACGGCACGGAAGACCTGGAGCGCGTTCAGCTGCATCGTGCCATGCTCCCGCAGCATGGCAACGATGCATAACAGTCGCTGGTGGCATGACTTTCCGCCCCCTAGCGTTGGCGACATGTTCGAGATCGCCCTCTTGGGTACGGGCACGATGGGCACCGCGATCGGCCGTCGGCTGCTGGCCACCGGGCATCGGCTCACCGTCTGGAATCGCACGTCCGCCCGCACGGCGCCGCTCATCGACGCCGGGGCGCGAGCCGCCGGCAGCCCAGCCGAGGCGGTCCGCGACGCCGACGTGGTGATCACCATGCTCACCGATGCGGTGGCCGTCCGGCACACGTTGGTCGACTCCGGTGCGGCACTGGCGCTGCGGGCGGGCACCCCCGTGATCGAGATGTCCACCATCGGTCCCCGGGCCGTGGCCGAACTGGCCACCCTGCTGCCGGCGGGAGTACCGCTGGTTGACGCTCCGGTCGCCGGCAGTGCCGGGGCTGCCGAGACGGGCCAACTCGTGGTCCTGGCCGGCGGGCAAGAGGCGGTCGTCGAGCGGATCGCCCCGCTGCTGGGGACGTTGGGCACCGTCCGTCGCTGCGGCGGCTCCGGCCGGGGCGCCGCGTTGAAGCTGGTGCTCAACACCGCGCTGATCACCGCTGTCACCGCGGTCGCGGACACGCTCACCGTCGCGGACGCCGTCGGCGTCGACCGACGTACCGCGATCGATGCACTTGGCACCGGACCGCTCGGCGGCGCGGTCGCCCGGGCGACCGCCACGGACGCCGCGTTCGCCGCCGCCCTGGCCGCCAAGGACGCCCGACTCGCCCTCGACGTGCTCGGCGACGCGCCGGTGCCCCTGCTGCGCGCCGCCGCGTCGGCGCTGGCGGCCGCGCGCCATCCGCAGGACGACATCGCCCGTCTCACCGACGCCGCCGCTTCCGAGGAGAATCAGTGAACCTGACCCTGGACAACCCGACGACCGTCGCCGCGCCGTTCGGCGACCGGTTCGCGCACGTCGCTCGCCTCGACCTGCCAGGGGGCGCGCTGCTGATGCTCTCCGGTCAGGTCGGTGTGGACGACGTCGGCGCGGTGGTCGCACCCGGCGACGTGCGGACGCAGTCCGAACGGATCTTCGAGTTGATCGGCGCGCTGCTCGCGGCGCACGGCGCCACCTTCGCCGACGTGCTGCACATCCGGACGTTCATGACCGACCTCGGCGACCTGGCCGGCTATGCGGACGTCCGCAACCGCTACTTCGGGCAGACCAGGCCCGCCAGCACCACCGTCGAGGTGAGCCGGCTCTTTCTCGACGGCGCGGTGCTGGAGGTCGAGGTCACCGCGGCCGTGACCACGGGTTGACCGGCATCGGCTGATCTTCGTGGCGATCGGCGCAGTCGGCGCGCTGGCCTCAGTGCTGGTGCGGCCGGTCTCAGTGCTGGTGCGGCCGGTTGCGGACGAGGGCGAGCGTGAGCACGGCGGTGACGAGGAAGACGATGCCGTTGATCCGCAACCCGGCCTGGACGCCGGAGGTCATGGCTTCGGCGATCGCCGCCCGGACCGGGTCGGGCAGCGGCTGGTCGCCGGTGACACCGGCGGCCACCGCCGCCTGCACGGCGCCACGGGTGGGTTCGGCGACCTGGTGCGCGGCCAACCGGTCGGGCAGGTCGGCCAGCATCGTGGTGGTGAGCAGCGTGCCCAGCAGGGACGTGCCCAGCACGGAGCCGACCTGTCGGGCGGCGTTGACCGCGCCGGAGGCCATCCCGGCCTGCGCGGGCGCGACGCTGGCCAACGCGGCGGCGGTCGCCGGAGCCACCACAAGGCCGCCTGCGGCACCGAACAAGGCGAACAGCGCCCACCGGTGACCGAACGACGCGGTGGGACCCTGAGCCGCCAGGCCGAAGCTCGCCACCGCACCGAGGACCAGGCCGAGGGTGAGCGGCGCTTTGAAGCCGGTACGACGGATCGCCCGCCCGGCGCCGAAGGCGACGACCACGTAGGCGCCGAAGAGCACCAGCATCCGCCAGCCGGTGTCCAGCGGGCTGAGTGCCTGGACACGTTCGTGGAAGAGGACCAGCAGGATCGCCACGCCGGTGAAGCCGAACAGCGACACCGCGGCGACGACCATGACGGCGCTGAACGACGCGGACCGGAACAGCCGTATGTCGAGCATCGGCGCATCGGAACGCAGCTCGACCAGGACGAACGCGACAAGCGCGGCAGCCGCGGCGATCCAGGCCACCGTCACCACCGGGCTGGTGTAGCCGTCCTTGCCGCCCTGGATCAGGGCGTAGACGGCCGCGGCGATGGCGACGGTGCCGAGCAGCAGGCCGGGTACGTCGAGTCGGCCTGCGCTCGGCCGGGACTCGGCCACTCCGATGGCGGCGACGACGAGGGTGACCACGCCCAGCACGATCGTCGACAGGTAGACGCTGTGCCACGCGTAGTGCTTCAGCAGGGTGCCGGCGATGAGCGGGCCGATCGCGAGCCCGATGCCGGAGGCGGCCGCCCACGCGGTGATGACCTCGGTACGGCGGTGCGGGTCGGTGAAGGTCGCGCCGAGGATCGCCAGGCTGTTGGGCAGGATCAGGGCCCCGCCGAGGCCGGCGACCAACTGCCCCACGATCACCCAGGCCACGGTGGGGGCACCGGCCACCACGGCACCGCCCACGATCATGGCGAGGATGCCGGCGCCGAACATACGCCTGCGTCCGTAGCGGTTGCCGAGGGTGGCGGCGGACAGCACCGCGCTGGCCACGACCAGGGTGTAGGCGCTGGGGATCCAGATCACGGTGGTCGGGTCGACCCGAAGATCGCGCTGGATGGTCGTCAGGGCGGAGACCGTCGCGGTGATCTGGAGGAACGTGATCATCGCGCCCAGGCACATGGCGATCAGGGTCACCGGGCGGGAACCGCGAAGGGACCTGGCGGTGGCCGGCCCGGGTGTGGCTGCGGTCGGGGCCGTGGTGTTGGTGGTCACTGGCGTCCTCGATGCTCGTCGGGCTGACTTGCGTTCGCATAAGCCAGCGACGGCCAAGTGAACCACCTGGCTAGCTTTTACGCAAGTCAGGTACGCTGGACGGCATGGAGGACCTCCGAGAAGATCGCGACTCCTGGTCGAGCGAGAACTGCTCGGTAGCCCGGGCGATGGACATCGTCGGCAGCAGGTCGACGGTCCTGATCATGCGTGAGGCGCTGCTCGGCACACGCCGCTTCGACGACTTCGTCCGCCGGGTCGGCGTCGGCGAGCCCGCCATGGCCGCCCGACTCAAGGAAATGGTCGCCGCCAACCTGCTCGAACGCATCCCCTACCGGGAGCCGGGTCAGCGCACCCGCCACGAATACCAGCTCACCCGCAAGGGCCACGAACTGCTGCCCGTGATCACCGCGCTGCGCAACTGGGGCGACACCTGGGCCGCCGACGACGCCGGCCCGTCCGTCGTCGCCACCCACCACGACTGCGGCGAGCCGGTCCGCGCGGTACTCCGCTGCGCGGCCGGCCACGAGGTGGACGACGGCGAGATCGACATCGCCGCCGGCCCGGGTCTGATCCGGCGAAGCTGACGGCTGAGGCGCCGACGACCCGAGGAGGCCTGGGCGGCTGGCCGGCCAACAGCCCCTACCGCAGCATCGGGGTCGAACCGATGCTCGGCGCCGCCTTCGACCTGGCCGACGCCGGCCCGTCCGACGCGGCAGTGGTTCCCGCCGCCGGTGAAATCGCCTGGCGACTCACCATCTCCGCCCACCGCACCCCTGAGGACATCCGCGATGAACCTGCTCGACGAGTTGCGTACCCACCGGCTGCTGGCGATCGTGCGCGGCCCCGACCCGGCGGCGGCGCTGGCCGCCGTGCTCACGCTGGCCGAGAGCGGCGTCGCACTGGTCGAGGTCTCGCTCACCAGCCCCGACGCGCTGGACGTCATCCGACGTGCCCGGGCCGCCCTCGGGCCTGACTACGCCCTGGGCGCGGGCACCGTGCTCAGCGCCGAGGACGCCCGCGCGGCGGCCGACGCGGGCGCCGCCTTCCTGGTCACCCCGGCGATCTCCGCCAGCCTCGCCGAAGGTGGCCGGCTCGGGTTGCCGGTGCTCGCCGGTGCGCTCACCCCCACCGAGGTGGTGCAGGCCAGCAGCGGTGGGGCCACCGCGATCAAGCTCTTCCCGGCCTCCCTGGGTGGGCCCGACTACCTCGGCGCGCTGCGTGACCCGTTCCCCGGCACCGCGTTCGTACCGGTCGGTGGGGTCGACGCGGACGGCGCGCGACAGTACCTGGACCGGGGTGCGGTCGCGGTCGGCGTCGGCTCCCCGCTGCTCGGTGACGCCGTTCGCGGTGGCGACCCGGCGGCGCTGCGCGAGCGCGCCGCGGCCTTCCTCGCGGCGGTCCGGCGATGACCGACCTGCTCACGCTCGGCGAGACGATGGCGGCCTTCCGCACCACCGGGCCGCTGCGACTGGGCGGCACCGCCGGGATCTCCGTCGCCGGTTCCGAGTCGACGGTGGCGATCGGGTTGGCTCGGCTGGGCCACCAGGCCGCCTGGATCGGGGTCACCGGCGCCGACGAGCCCGGCGAACTGGTCCGCCGTACGCTGCGCGCCGAGGGTGTCGACCTGCGCTGGTCCCGGGTCGACCCGACCGCTCCGACCGGCCTGATCCTCTTCGAGAACCGGGTCGCCGACATCAACCGGGTCACCTACCACCGCACCGGCTCCGCCGGCTCCCAGCTGGGCCCGGTCGACGTGACACCGGCCTTCGACGCGCCCGGGCCTCCACCCCGGCTGCTGCACGTCACCGGCATCACCTGCGCGCTCGGCGTCGAGCCGTACCAGGCGGTGGTGGAGGCCGTCCGGCGCGCCCGCGCGGCCGGCACCACCGTCTGCCTGGACGTCAACCACCGGCAGCGGCTCTGGTCGGTCGCCGAGGCGGCGGACGCGCTGCGACCGCTGCTGCCCTCGATCGATCTGGTGGTCGCCTCCGACGACGAGCTGGCCGTGCTGACCGGCGCGACCGACCCGGCATCGGCGTTACTCTCGGCCGGCGTGACCGAGGTCGTGGTCAAGCACGGTGCTGGCGGAGCGACCAGCCACAGCGCGACCGGCGTCGTGCACCGTCCAGCCCGGACGGTGCCCGTGGTGGACACCGTCGGCGCGGGCGACGCCTTCGTGGCCGGCTTGCTCTCCGGCTGGCTCGACGGCGCCGACGTCCCGGCCCGGCTGGACCGGGCGGTCACCACCGGGGCGTTCGCGGTGGCCACCCGGGGCGACTGGGAGGGCCTGCCCGACCGGGCCGAGCTGGCGCTGCTCGACCATGGCCCCGGCGGTACCGTCCGCTGACGATCCTTTGGAGGACCACCATGGAGCTGACCGAGCCGACCATCTGGAGCACCGACCGGTTGGAGCTGGGCGAGGGGCTGCGCTGGGTCGACGACCGGCTGGTCCTGGTCGACCTGCTGGCCGGGCGACTGCTGGAGACCGACGGCGACGCCCCGACCCCGCTGCGGGAGCTGCGCCGCCTCGACGTCCCGCTCGGCGCGGTCGCCCCGGTGGCTGGCCGACCCGGCGACTGGCTCGCCGCCGCCGGAACCGGCATCAGCCTGCTCACCGCCGCCGACGACCCCCGACCCGTCGCCGACCTGGTCGGTGACGCACCCGAGCCCACCCGGATGAACGACGCGGTCGCCGACCCGCACGGCCGCTTCTGGGCTGGCAGCATGACGTACGCCGCGGTGCCCGGCGGAGGCACGTTGTTCCGTCTCACCCCGGGCGCCGAGCCGGTGCCCGCAGTGACCGGGCTGACCATCCCGAACGGGCCGGCCTTCGACGCCGCCGGCACCACCATGTACCTGGCCGACACGCCGCTTGGCGCCGTCGACCGGTTCACCGTCGACCCGGAGACCGGGGCCCTGCACGGGCGGGAGCCGTTCCTGCGGATCTCCTCCGCCGACGGCGGCCCGGACGGTATGACGGTGGACGCGGCCGGCCATCTCTGGATCGCGCTGTGGGGCGGTTCCGCGGTACGCCGCTACCGTCCCGACGGCACCCTCGACCGGGAGATCCGGCTACCGGCGAAGCAGCCGGCCGGCATCTGCCTGGGCGGCCCCGACCTGCGCCGACTCTTCGTTGGCACCGCCCGCGTGGGGCTGGACACCGCCGGCCCGGCGGACGGCGCGCTGCTCGCGGTGGACGTCGAGGTCCCCGGCCTGCCCGCTGCGGGCGCCACCGCGCCCCCAAGCTGACCGCAGGCGCAGCTGGCCGCAGGCATATCGGACGCCGGGGCGGGAATAGTCCCGCCGAAGCGGGACAACGGGCCGACTGGAGGGGGCGGGACGATGAGCACCATGGGGCGGGAGTCGTGAACGGGCCGGTCGGCGACGAGCCGGTCGGCGAGTTGGAGCTGGTGCACACCTTCACCGGCCCCATGCCGACCGGCGTGAGCGTCTCGCACCAGGGCCGGATCTTCGTCAACTTCCCCAAGTGGGGCGACGAGGTGCCGGCCACCGTCGTCGAGCTGCGCGACGGCCAGGAGGTGCCCTACCCCGACCAGCAGTGGAACGACCCGTCCGGCGACGACGACGCGGGCGCGTTCGTGTCGGTGCAGAGCATCGTGGTCGACCCGGCCGACCGGCTCTGGGTGCTGGACACCGGCAGCCCGATGTTCCAGCCCACGAAACCGGGCGGCCCGAAGCTGGTCCGCGTCGACCTGGACACCGACACGGTGGCCCAGGTGATCACCTTCCCGACGGACGTCGCGCTGCCGACGACGTACCTCAACGACGTCCGCTTCGACCTGCGGCGGGGCGAGGCTGGGATCGCGTACATCACCGACTCGGCGGACTCCGGCCCGAACGGGATCATCGTGGTGGACCTGGCCAGCGGTGCGTCCTGGCGACGGCTGCACGACCACCCGTCCACCAAGGCGGAGCCGCTGACGTCGTTCCGCCCGGTGGTCGAGGGCCGACCGTTCCTCGAACGCCCGGCGGACGGCCCACCGAAGCCGGTGAGCATGGGCTCCGACGGCATCGCCATCTCCGCCGACGGCACCCGGCTCTACTACTGCCCGTTGGCATCCCGGCGCCTGCACAGCGTGTCCACCGAGGCGCTGGCCGACCCGGGCGTCACCCAGGAGGCGGTCGCGGAGACAGTCGTCGACGAGGGCGACCGGGGCACCGCCTCGGACGGGTTGGAGAGTGACGACGCGGGGCGGCTCTACCTGACCTCGTACGAGCACAACGCGGTGCTGCGTCGACTGCCCGACGGCGAGTACGAGACGCTGGTCCACGATCCGCGGCTACTCTGGCCGGACACCATGTCGGTGGCCACCGACGGGTACCTCTACGTCACCGCAAACCAACTGCACCGCCAGCCGCAGTACCAGCGGGGCCAGGACCTCCGGCGCAAGCCGTACGCGCTGTTCCGCACCCGCATCGACGCCGGCCCGGTGCTGCTGCGCCGCTGATCCGGGCCGGCGGGCTCGTCAGCTCGCAGGCAGGGTGCGGTCCAGGACGTCGAACAGGGCGGCCCAGTGACGCTCGGTGGCCTTCTCGTCGTACATGGGGGTGTCGGCCATGGTGAAGCCGTGGTGGGCGCCCTCGTACACCTCGGAGCGGTAGCGCACGCCGGCGGCGTCGAGCGCCTGCTCCAGCGTGGCGATCTGCTCGGGCGTCATCGACTGGTCGGCGTCGGCGTGCCCGAAGTACACCTCGCCGGTGATCGAGCCGACGCCCCGGTGCGGGCTGTCCGGCGCGTCGGTGACGAGGTGCCCGCCGTGGAAGCTGGCGACGGCCGCGATGCGGTCGGGGTGTGCCTCGATGGCCCGCAGCGCGTTGGTGCCGCCCAGGCAGTAGCCGGTGATCGCGACCGGGCCCGGCCGGACGTCGTCGCGGGCGGCCAGGAAGTCGAGGTACGCGGCGGTGTCCCGGCTGATCGCCTCGGGGGTCAGCGCCTGGGCCAGCGGCGCGATCTTCGCGAAGAGCGCACCGCGCTGGTCGGCCTCACCGAGCCGGGACAGGTCGAACATTGGTGCCCGGCCGCCTCGGTAGAACAGGTGGGGCGTCAGCACCAGGTAACCGCGCTCGGCGATCCGCTCCGCCATCTCCACCAGGCGCGGACGCGGCCCGAAGGCATCCATGAAGAGCAGGACCGCCGGGAACGGGCCGTCCCCGTCGGGCCGGATGAGGGACGCGTCCGCCACTCCGTCACTCGTCGGGATGTCCACCGTCGTCTGCACAGGAGCCTCCTCGTACGCCGATCTTGGTTCGTCCGGAACGCTACTCCCCGTGTCTGTGGGCCGGCCTGGCAGCCGCGTGAACGCGGCGTCAAGAATTGGCGGTGACCCGTCGAAAGCGCGTATCGACGGGCGCTGCACCGCCTTCCGGTGGTGACGATGGGTCCATGAGTCCTTGGCGGATGACACGCTGGGAACGCGGTGGATCGCCAGCCGGCACCGACACAGACAACGGCCCCGGCGAGCCCGCGACCAGCGCGGAAGAGCCGGTACGGCGGCACGAGGCGCTGGTCAGCGTCCGGCTCGGCCCGTCCGCGCCCGGCAGTCACCTGGTGGAGTACCTGCGGCACGAGCCCTGCGCCGTCGACGCGTGGTGGATCGCCGCCGACGTCGACGCCGTGGTGCGGCTCTCCGCCGACAGCATGACGGTGCTGCACCGCGCCGTGGCCGACCTGCGCCGCCGCGCCGGGGTGGAGGTCGCCGTGGCCAACTACATCCTCCGCGCGCTCGACCTGACCACGCCCGCGGACCCGCGTACCGGGAAGGACGCCCCGGCGTGGGCGGTGTCCGCCGCATGAGCCGCCCCGCCGACGACCGCTTCCTTTCGGAAAGGACCAACCCGATCATGGACGAGGCCCCGATAATTTACGCCGTTCCGGTGCGCGATCTGCCGGGGCGGCTGGTGCGGACGGTGCGGACCGGCCGTTCGCCACAGGGGCAACGGGTGGGCATCGCCTTCACCCGACCCGAGCTGCTGGTCACCGCAATGGGTGCCGACCAGCAGTGGGAGGAGTTGTGCGAGTCCGCGCTGCGCGGCATGCTGCGCCCTCTCGGTATCGACGTGATCCAGGTCGACCCGCTGCTGGTGGCACCGCCGCTGGATCCGAAGACCGCCGCCCGTCCGATCGACGCTCCGGTGGTCACCCCGCCGGAGTACGCGATGTCCACAGGCGCGTGTCAACGAGTCAGGGGCGGTAGCGGTAGCCCATTCCCGGCTCGGTGATGAGGTGGCGGGGGCGGGCCGGGTCGTCCTCCAGCTTGCGCCGCAGCTGGGCCAGGTACTGCCGCAGGTAGTTGGTCTCGTTCTGGTATTCCGGCCCCCACACGTCCTGGAGGAGCTGACGCTGACTGACCAGCTTGCCGGGGTGACGCAGCAGCTTCTCCAGCACGCTCCACTGGATCGGGGTCAACTTGACCTCGGTGCCGTCGTCGCGCCGCACGCTGTGGTCGGCCAGGTCGACGGTGTGCTGGCCGATCCGCAACGCCGGCACCGCCTCGCTGGGCCCGCCGAGACGACGGGTGACGGCACGGATGCGGGCCAGCAGTTCCTCCACCCCGAACGGCTTCGTGACGTAGTCGTCGGCGCCGGCGTCGAGCGCCGCGACCTTGTCCTCGCTGCCGGCCCGGCCGGAGAGCACGATGATCGGCACGGCGGTCCATCCGCGCAGGCCGCGGATCACCTCCACCCCGTCGATGTCGGGCAGACCGAGATCCAGCACCACCAGGTCGGGCGGGTGGCTGGCGGCGGCCTTCAACGCGGCGGCGCCGGTCGCGGCGACGTCCACGTCGTACCGGCGGGCCCGCAGGTTGATCCGCAGGGCGCGGAGGATCTGCGGTTCGTCGTCGACGACCAGGATGCGCGTCATTCCTGCGACCCCTCCGAGCTGGTCGGCGCGGCGGGCAACCGCAGCACCATGGTGAGCCCACCGCCGGGCGTGGTCTCCGGGGTGATGCTGCCACCCATCGCCTCGGCCAACCCTCGGGACAGGGCGAGTCCGAGACCGACACCGGTCTGGTTGTCCCGGTCGCCGAGGCGTTGGAACGGCAGGAAGACGTGCTCCCACTGGTCCTCCGGGATGCCCGGCCCCCGGTCGATCACCCGCAGCTCCACCTGGCCGGCGTGCGCGCTGGCGGTGATCGTGGGCGGCTGGTCCGACGGGCTGTAACGCAGCGCGTTGGCGACGATGTTGACCAGCACCCGTTCCAGCAGGCCCGGGTCGGCGGTGGCGGCCGGCAGGTCGGCCGGGATGTCCGTGCCGACCGTCGCGGCCGCCGGGCCAAGTTCGTCCAACGCCAGGGGTACGGCGTCCTCCAGGCCGATCGCCGTGGCCGTGATGCCGAGGACACCGGCCTGGAGCCGGCTCATGTCCAGCAGGTTGCCGACCAGCCGGGCGAGCCGGTCCAGTGACTCCTCGGCGGTCTCCAGCAACTCCTCACGGTCGGACTCGTCGAACTCGATGTCGTGGCTGCGCAGACTGGTCACCGCCGCCTTCGCGGACGCCAGCGGCGTACGCAGGTCGTGGCTGACCGCGGCGAGCAGCGCGGTGCGCATCCGGTCCGCGGCGGCCAGCGGCCGGGCGGTGGCGGCCTCCTCGGCGAGCCGCTCCTGGCGCAGCGCGACGGCGGCCTGGGCGGCGAACGCCTCGACGATGCGCCGGTCGGCGGCCTCCAGCCGTCGGCCGCAGAGCACGACGGTGATCCGTTCGTCGACCGGTACCGTCGTCTCACCGCCTTCGGGTGTGCAGGGCGGGCTCTCGCCGACGCTGGCGACGACACACCAGGCGTGCTCCTCGCGGGCCCGTTCGGGGCGCCCGCTGGCGTCCTCGGCCAGCTCCAGGACGCTCACGGCGCGCAGCCCGAAGGTCTCCCGGAGCTGTTCCAGCAGTGCGGGAAGTGGGCGTTCGCCGCGCAGCACGCCACCGGCGAGGGCGGCGAGGGTCTGCGCGTCGGCGGCGGCGCGGGCGGCCTCCCGGGTCCGTCGGGCGGCCACGTCGACGACCCAGCTCACCGCCAGCGCCACGGCGACGAAGACGGCCAGGGCGAGCAGGTTGTCGGCCTCGGCGATGGTCAACGTGCGGTAGGGCGGTGTGAAGAACCAGTTGAGCAGCAGCGAGCCGCCGAGCGCGGCGACCAGGGCCGGCCACACCCCACCGACCAGCGCGACACCGACGACCCCGGCGAGGAACAGCAGGATGTCGTTGGTCAGCGTCAGGTCGGGCAGTGTCCTCAGCAGCAGGGTGAGCAGCGGCATCCCCAGCGCGGCCAGACCGAAGCCGAGCAGCCGTCGACGCCGGGACAGCGCCGCCGGCACGGCCATGGCTCGACGGCCCTTGCCGGCCTGCTTGTGGGTGACCAGGTGCACGTCGATCGATCCGGAGAGCGCTGTGGTGGTCACCCCGACGCCCCGGGCGAAGATCTGCGCGAGGCGACCCCGTCGGCTGGCGCCGAGCACCAACTGGGTGGCGTTCACGCCCTGGGCGAAGTCCAGCAGAGCGGCCGGCACGTCGGTGCCGAGCACCTGGTGGTAGGTGCCACCCAGGCTCTCCACGAGCACCCGCTGACGGGCCAGTTGGGCCGGGTCGGCGCCGGCCAGGCCGTCGCTGCGGGCCACATGCACGGCTAGCAGGTCGGCGCCCTTGCTGCGGGCCGCGACCCGGGCCGCCCGCCGGATCAGCGTCTCACCCTCCGGGCCACCGGTCAGTGCCACCACGACCCGTTCCCGGGCCTCCCAGGTGGCGGCGATGCCCTGTTGGCTGCGGTAGCGGTCGAGCTGCTCGTCGACCTTGTCGGCCAGCCAGATCAGCGCCAGTTCGCGCAACGCGGTGAGGTTGCCGACCCGGAAGTAGTTGCCCAGCGCGGCGTCGATCTTGTCGGGTCGGTAGATGTTGCCGTGCGCCATCCGCCGGCGCAGCGCCTCGGGGGTCATGTCGACCAGCTCGACCTGTTCGGCGGCGCGGACGATCTCGTCCGGCACGGTCTCCCGCTGGGTGGTGCCGGTGATCTGCGCGACGACGTCGTTGACCGACTCCAGGTGCTGCACGTTGACCGTGGACAGCACGTCGATCCCCGCGTCGAGCAGCTCCTGGATGTCCTGCCAGCGCTTGTCGTGCCGGGAACCGGGCACGTTGCTGTGCGCCAACTCGTCGACCACCGCGATCTCCGGTCGGCGGGCCAGCACCGCGTCGAGGTCCATCTCGGTGAACTCGACGCCCCGGTACTCCATCGTGCGGCGGGGCATCTGCTCCAGGTCGGCGAGCATCGCGGCGGTGTGCTGGCGACCGTGGGTTTCCACGAAGCCGATCACCACGTCGGTGCCGCGCGCGGCCCGCCGCTGGGCTTCCTCCAACATGGCGTACGTCTTACCGACGCCGGGGGCGGCCCCGAGATAGATGCGCAGTTCTCCGCGTGGCACGGGGATCATCCTCCCTGGTCAGATCGGCGTGCGGGGCCGTGCCCGGTTGGCACGGCCCCGCCCAGAGTGTGCTCAGCGTGCGGCGAACTGCTTGTCGAGGGCGATGTTGAGCTCCAACACGTTGACCCCGGGCTCGCCCATGAAGCCGAGCCCGCGCCCGTGGGTGTGCTCCTTGACCAGCTTGCGGACCGCCGCCGGGTCCGCGCCGCGCTCGCGCGCGACCCGGTTCACCTGCAACTCGGCGTACGCCGGGCTGATCTGCGGGTCGAGACCGCTGCCGCTGGCGGTGACCGCGTCGGCGGGCACTGCAGGCTCGGCGGGCGCGTCGCCGCGGATCGGGGTGACCACCCCGCCGGCCGCCACGTAGTCCTCGCCGGGCTGGGCCGGCTCCACAAGGACACCCTCGTACTCGGTGACGAACGGAGTGGCCGGGGCGGCCTGGTTGACGCTGACCACCCGGGTGACCGGGCCGGTCAGACCGTCGGCGCGGAAGACCGCGAGCACGGCGCCCACCCCGTCGTCGGTGCAGTAGGGGCGCCGGCCGTCGACGCCGTTGAGTTCACCGACGGACTTGCTGCGCCCGCACACCTGGGTGAGCAGGCTCTCGCTGGACTCCTCCGGGTCGGTGGCGATGGTGTCGACCACGCTCTCCGGCCCCAGGTTGCTGGCCGAGGTGGAGGTCGGGTCGTAGCCGTCGCCAGCGGCGGACGGGCGGGACTGGAAGTAGCGGGCGACGGGGTTGCCGTCCGCGTCGGTGAAGGACTGGCCGATCAGCGCGCTGCCGACGGTGTCCCCGCCCACGGTGATCAGCGAGCCGTCGGCCTTGTGGTTGAGGCCGGGCAGCTGACCGAGCGCCACCAGGGCCAGCGGGTAGACCAGGCCGAGCAGCACCGTGAAGACGAGTACGGCGCGCAGCGCGGCGAGGTGTTGGGCGATCCAGGTCGGTAGGCGCATCACGAAATCCCCGGGATGAACTGGATGAGCAGGTCAATGAGTTTGATCCCGATGAACGGCACGATGATGCCGCCCAGCCCGTAGACCAGCAGGTTGCGGCTGAGCAGCTTCGACGCGGCCGCCGGCCGGTACCGCACGCCCCGCAGGGCGAGTGGGATCAGCGCGATGATCACCAGGGCGTTGAAGATGACCGCGGACAGGATCGCCGACTCCGGGCTGGACAGCCGCATGATGTTCAGCGCGTCCAGGCTCGGGTAGAGGCCGGCGAACATGGCCGGGATGATCGCGAAGTACTTCGCGATGTCGTTGGCGATGCTGAACGTGGTCAGCGCGCCACGGGTGATCAGCAACTGCTTGCCGATCTCCACGATCTCGATCAGTTTGGTCGGGTCGGAGTCGAGGTCGACCATGTTGCCGGCCTCCTTGGCGGCCGACGTACCGGTGTTCATGGCCACCCCGACGTCGGCCTGGGCGAGCGCCGGCGCGTCGTTGGTGCCGTCACCGGTCATCGCGACCAGCCGGCCGCCCTCCTGCTCCCGCTTGATCAGCGCGAGCTTGTCCTCCGGCGTCGCCTCGGCCAGGAAGTCGTCCACCCCGGCCTCGTCGGCGATGGCCTTCGCGGTGCGCGGGTTGTCACCGGTGATCATCACCGTCCGGATGCCCATCCGGCGCATCTCGTCGAACCGCTCGCGCATGCCGGACTTGACGACGTCCTTGAGGTGGATGACGCCCAGGGCGCGGGCGGGTTCACCGTCGATGTGCTCGGCGACCACCAGTGGGGTGCCGCCGGTGCCGCTGATCGCGTCCACGATCTCGCCGACCTGTTCGGTCGGGTGACCGCCGTTCTCCCGTACCCACTTCATCACGGCGGCGGCGGCACCCTTGCGGACCCGGCGGGCCGTGCCCACCGCGCCGCCCTCCACGCTGGCGTCCGGGGTGAGGTCGACGCCGCTCATCCGGGTCTGCGCGGTGAACGGTACGAACGTGGCGTGCGGCATCACGCCGGGCTCCCGTTCGCGCAGCCCGAACTCGTTCTTCGCCAGTACGACCACCGAGCGCCCCTCCGGGGTCTCGTCGGCCAGGCTTGACAGCTGCGCGGCGTCGGCCACGGTCGCGGCCGTGATGTCCTCGACTGGTACGAACTCGGCGGCCTGCCGGTTGCCCAGCGTGATGGTGCCGGTCTTGTCCAGCAGCAGTGTGTTGACGTCACCGGCCGCCTCGACGGCCCGGCCGCTCATGGCGAGGACGTTGCGCTGCACCAGCCGGTCCATGCCGGCGATGCCGATGGCGGAGAGCAGGGCGCCGATGGTGGTCGGGATCAGGCAGACCAGCAGCGAGACCAGCACGACACCGGTGACACCGGAACCGGTGATCGCCCCGCTGTCCGGCGCGGCCGCCTGGTACGCCTTGGAGAAGATCGCCAGCGGCTGGAGGGTGACAACGGCCAGCAGGAAGATGACCGTGAGCGCGGCGAGCAGGATGTTCAGCGCGATCTCGTTCGGCGTCTTCTGCCGGTTGGCGCCCTCGACCAGGGCGATCATCCGGTCGATGAAGCTCTCCCCCGGCTTCTGGGTGATCTTCACGATGATCTGGTCGGAGAGCACCTTGGTGCCACCGGTGACCGCGCTGCGGTCACCACCGGACTCCCGGATGACCGGGGCCGACTCGCCGGTGATTGCCGACTCGTCGACGCTGGCGATGCCCTCGACGATGTCGCCGTCGCCGGGGATGATGCCGCCCGCCTCGATGAGCACGATGTCGCCCTGACGCAGCGCGGGCGCGGGCACCGCCTCGTCGCGGTAGGTGTTGGCCCGCGCGCCGGGCTTCCAGTCGATCAACCGGGTGGCGATGGTGTCCTGCTTGGCCTGCCGCAGCGCGGCGGCCTGGGCCTTGCCCCGGCCCTCGGCGACCGCCTCGGCGAGGTTGGCGAACACCACGGTCAGCCAGAGCCAGATGGTGATCGCCCAGGCGAACACCGACGGGTCGATCACCGCCAGGACCGTGGTGAAGGCTGCGCCGACCTCCACGATCAGCATCACCGGGTTGCGCCACAGCGTGGTCGGGTTGAGCTTGCGTACCGCGTCCGGGAGGGACCGGACGAGCTGCTTGGGGTCGAGCAGGCCCCCGCCGATTCGGTTGCCCTGCGTGGCGGGCGTGCCGGGGAGTTGCTCTGTTGGGGCGGACGTGACGGACATGTCCTCGTTCCTCATGATGGTCAGAGCCCCTCTGCCAGCGGGCCGAGCGCCAGCGCGGGCAGGAAGGTCAGCGCGACGAGGACCACGGTGACGCCGACGACCATGCCGATGAACAGCGGTCGGTGGGTCGGCAGGGTGCCCTCGGACGCGGGGGTGGGTGCCTGGCGGGCCAGCGAGCCGGCCAACGCGAGCACGAAGATGATCGGCAGGAACCGGCCCAGCAGCATGCACAACCCGAGCGCGGTGTCCCACCAGGTGGTGTTGACAGTGATGCCGCCGAAGGCTGAGCCGTTGTTGTTGCTGGCCGAGGTGAACGCGTACAGCACCTCGGAGAGGCCGTGCGGGCCGACGTTGAGCGCCGTGGAGTTGTTGCCGGTGGCGAACGCGGCCGCCGTACCGGTCAACACCAGGATCGGCGTGATCAGGAAGTAGAGCGAGGCGAACTTGATCTCCCGCGACCCGATCTTCTTACCCAGGTACTCCGGGGTGCGACCCACCATCAGGCCAGCCACGAAGACCGTGATCACCGCGAGGATGAGCAGACCGTACAGGCCGGAACCGGTACCACCTGGCGCAACTTCGCCGAGCATCATGTTGACCATGGTCATCATGCCGCCGAGTGAGGTGAACGAGTCGTGGAACGAGTTGACCGCACCGGTCGAGGTCAGCGTCGTGGCGGCGGCGAAGGTGGCCGAGTTCGAGACGTCGAACCGCACCTCCTTGCCCTCCAGGGCAGCGCCGACCGCCTGCGGCACCGTGCCGTGGCCGGTCAGCTCGAAGATGTTGGTGATGGCGACGCTGGCGACCGCCAGGATGCCCATCACCGCGGCGATGGCGTAGCCCTGCCGGTTCTGCCCGACCATCCGGCCGAAGACCCGGGGCAGGCTGAACGGGATCAGGAAGATCAGGAAGATCTCCAGCCAGTTCGTCCAACTGGTGGGGTTCTCGAACGGGTGGGCGCTGTTGACGTTGTAGAAGCCACCGCCGTTGGTGCCCAGCTCCTTGATCACTTCCTGGCTGGCGACCGGGCCACCGGTGATGGTCTGGGTGCCGCCGGTCAGCGTGCTCACGTCGGTGCCGCCGGAGAGGTTCTGCACCACGCCGCCGATCATCAGCGCGATGGCGCCGAGCACGGCGATAGGCAGCAGGATCCGCAGCACGATCCGGGTCAGGTCGACCCAGAAGTTGCCGAGCTGCCCGGTCCGGCTACGGGCGAAGCCGCGTACCAGGGCGACCGCCACCGCGACACCGACCGCCGCGGAGGTGAAGTTCTGCACCGCCAGGCCGGCCATCTGCACCAGGTGACCCATGGTCGACTCACCCGAGTACGACTGCCAGTTCGTGTTGGTCACGAACGACACGGCTGTGTTCCACGCGCCGTGCGGCACCACCGGATCGAAGCCCAGGGACAGCCACAGGTGGTTCTGCACCCGCTGGAACAGGTACAGGAACAGGATCGAGACCGCGGAGAACGCCAGCACGCTGCGGGCGTACACCCCCCAGGTCTGCTCGGCGGCGGGGTTGACCCCGACCAACCGGAAGATGCTCCGCTCGACCCGCGACTGCTTCGTCCCGGCGACCGCCCGGAACATGTAGTCACCGAACGGCTTGTAGACGGCGACGAGGGCCGCCACCAGCGTCACGATGAAGATGACGCCCGCTGTTGTCATGGTCATCAGAAGCGCTCCGGAAACAGCAGGGCGAACACCAGGAACGCGCCCAGGACGATCGCGAGCACCAGACCGACGGCGTTGACCGCGTTCACAGCTTCTCCACCGCCCGGACCACCAGGGCGAGCACTGCGAACAGCACCACCGTCAGGACCACGAACACCACGTCAGACACGCTGACTCCTCATACCGGAAAGGTTCGTCGCGACCGCCTTCCGGTCGCGCCGGGCAATCAAAGCCCCACCACCCACCGGTCGGCAGGGGTCATAACGCGACCATGACGGAGCCGAACCTTTTCTTGACGTGGTTTTCACACCCGTGCACTGAACAGGTGAAATGCGGCACAGGCCCTGGACCGTCCGCGAGGTCAAGGCCTGTTGTCCGCCCCCTTTGCTCTGCACCTGCGGAGGCACCAGCAACAGAGCGTGAGTGTCGCCTCCGCGGGTGCAGAGCAAAGGACAAACGAGAGAGACCACGCGCGACCCGGATGGGTGGCGCGGGCAGTGGGCCGGGTCAGGCCGGGCGGCGGGCCACCAGCACGTCGCGCATGATCGACTGGTCGACCCGGTGCCGCAGCGCGCGGTAGGGCTCGGCGTCGACCACGGTCAGCCCGGCATCGGCCAACGCCGCCGCCGCGTCCTCGCGGCTGGCGACGTGGGTGTTCCAGGAGATTCCGAGCGCACCGCCGGGACGCAGCAACCGCGCCCAGACCGGCGCGGCGTCCGCGAGCAACGCCAGCGGATCACGGGTCAGGCCCTTCTCGGCCGTACGGCTGCCGTGCTGCACGCCGTAGGGCGCGTCGGCGACGACCAGGTCGACGGTCTCCGGGCGGAAGAACTCCGCCGAGCGGGCGGTGTCGGCGTTGACCACGTCCAGCAGTTGGGTCTGACCGGCCTTGTGCTCCTCGCGGGTCGGAGCCAGCTCGATCCGCACCCGCCGGCCGACCACCTTGCGCTCCCGCCGCACCGGACCGGACTCCAGCACCCGGTGCTTGACCCGCTTCTGCTTCAGCCAGGTGGTGATGAACGCCCGGTACGCCTCGACGTCCTTCTGGTCGCGCTCGATCCCGGCGGCGTCGAAGCCGTACATCAGCGCCTGGTTGAGTGTGGTGCCTCGGCCGCAGAGCGGGTCGAGCACCCGGAACCGCCGGCTGGTCATCTCGGTGGCCCAGTCCGAGGCGAGCAGGGTGACGTTGAGCAGCAGCTTGGTGAACTGCTCGTTGGTCTTGCCCGGGTACTTCTGGATGGTGAGCAGGTCGTCGTCGTAGCGGTCCAGCCGGCTCCACTCGATCGGGCGCAGCAGCTCACCGACGATCTCGAACAGCGCGTACCCGGCGGAGAGATTGCCCAGGACGGTCAGGTCCCGCTCGGTCAACCCGTCACCGGTGAAGGTGACGTAGGAGGCCCCACCGACCACCTCGGTGTCCAACTCGCCGATCTGGCCGTCGAGGGCCGAGAGACCGAAGATCTCCAGCTCGGCCCGGGTGAGGTCGATGGCGGAGCGGGCGTACACCCGGTTGGTGGCGGGCAGGATCAGCAGGCCGTAACGCGTCATGATCGGGCGAGTATTCCACAACAGGCCCCGGTCGCCGGGAACCGGAGCGGCCCCCGGAGCGACTACCGGTACATGGGGTGTGAGCAGTGGCGGGAGGTCCTGTCCGCGCAGTTGGACGGGGAGGAGACCGCCGCCGAACTGACGGCGGTGCAGGGGCACCTCGACGGGTGTGCCGATTGTCGGGCCTGGTTCACGGCGGCGGCTGCGGTGACCCGTCGGGTTCGTACCCGTCTGGTCACCGACGTGCCCGACCGGACCGAGGCGATTCTGGCCGCCATCGCGGCGGAACCGGCCCGCCGGCCGTGGTGGCGGCGAGGCGGGTTGGTCGCGGGCGGTCGGCCGGTCAGCGGGCTGCGCGCGGCGCTCGGGCGCGGCAAGCTGGTCGCCGGGCTGCGCGCGGCGCTCGGGCTGCTCGGCGCGGTGCAGTTGGTGCTCGGGCTGGCCCAGGTGGGCCGGGGCGCCACCGCCGATCACCTGCACCCCACCGGTCAGCACCTGTGGCACGAGTCAGCCGCCTGGAACGTCGCGGTGGGCGCTGGCTTCCTCTTCGTGGCGGCGCGTCGCAGCCCGCCGGCCGGGCTGCTGCCGATGCTCAGCGCGTTCGTCGGCACCTTGCTGCTGCTCTCGGTCAACGACCTGGCCACCGGCTCGGTGGGCGGTGAGCGGCTGGTCAGCCACGGCTTCCTGGTGGTCGGCTATCTGATCACCGTGCTGTTGTCCCGGCCCGGTCTGCGCCCCGGTGGGCCCGCGCCGCAGCGGCAACCGACGCCGTCGCGCTGGCGGTTCGGCGCCGACGAGGTGGACCGGCCGCTGCGGGTGGTGCGCGCCGAGTCGTACCCGGCGCAGGCCGCCGACCGTTACGCCGCCCCGGCAGCGCGTGCCGGCCGACCCGCGCGCAGCGGCCAGGCCGACGAACGCCGCGCCGCCTGACCGGCCAGGTCAATCCGCTTGCCGCTGGCGTGCGCGGTGGGCGCGCAGGTTGGTCGGGTGCCCGCAGACACGCACGGAGTGCCACACCCCGCTGTTGTTGCGCGAGCGGTCGTAGAACGCCACCCGGCAGCGGGGGTTGCGGCAGGTCTTGACGCGCCGCCCGACGTCGGCGAGTTGCGCCTCGAACAGCGCGGCGAGAACGAGCGAGATCAGCAGATCGGCTCCGACCCCGGCGGGGTCGAGGTGGACGGATCCGTTCCGATCGAGCCGAAGGGTGGCGCCGCTGGTCCGAGACCCGGTCGGGGCACGGTCGGACGCCCCGGTGCCGGGTTGCCCGGGTTCCGCCGGGACGTGGAGTCTGGCGTCGATCTCGTCCCGCAGTTCCTCGCGGAAGATCCGCAGCGCCCGGAGTCCCGCAGCGTCAAGCGTGACGTCGGGTGCCGGCCGCCCGCTGGCCGTCGACCACTGGACGACGGCCTGCTGTGCCCACTCGGTAGCACTGGTCAGGTCGTCAAGGAGATCGGCCTGCCGTGGCACGCCGGCCGAGATCGTGTTGAGCAGATCCTGGACGAGCCCGAGGCCGCCTGGGGCCTGGTCCAGGTCGTATCTGGCGGTGGCGATCCACGCCGCGACCACCACACCTGCCGCGCGCTCGGGAACCGAGGGCACCATCAGCTCACTCACCGAGCAGGGCGAGTGCCCCGTACCACGCCGGTCCCGGATTCACCCAGTCTGGGTAGAGCCGCACCATCTCGTCGAAGAACTCTCGGGCGGTCGGCTTCTCGGCCAGCAGCCGCTCCACGTTCAGCAGGTAGTTCCGGGTCTGATCGATGCTGGCCGGGTCGTCCGGGCGGTCCCGGTTCTTGTGGCCGGCGACGACCGCGCGGGGCGCGAGCGCCTCGACGCGGTCGAGAGCCTTGAGCCATTCCCGCAGGCCACCGTCGACTGTCTCCACGATGTACTGGTGAACCCCGTTGTAGACGACGTCACCGGCCACCACGAGGCCGATCGACGGGACGTGCAGGACTGTCGTCTGGTCAGTGTCGGTGTGCCCGGTCTCGACCGGCTGGATGAGGTTGCCCTCGAGCAGGAATCCTTCGGCAGGCACGGGCACGGCGTCCACCGGTGTTTCCGGAATCAGGCCGGGGAAGACCTGGTCGAACAGCTGGCTCCGCCCGACGGTGGCCTGCTGGCGCATGACGTCGATGGTGCCGGGCGTCGCGTAGGTGACGGCCCCGGGGAAACGCTTGACCAGCTCACCGGCGCCGAACCAGTGGTCGCCGTGCCCGTGAGTGGCATAGATGTAGGTCAGCCGTTTACCCGACTGTGCGATCCAGTCACCCACCGTCGCGATCTGCTGGTGAGTGAACGGGGGATCCACGAGGAGCGCCTCCTCGGTCCCGAAGATCAGCGTGGACGAGATCGGGTTCCAGTGGATCCGCGAGCCGTCCGGCATGCGCTGGTCACCCGCTCGAATCGGACCATCCGAGACGAAAACCTCGTAGGACAGGGCGGATGGGTTCATGCGTCCCCCTCGGTGATGTGACGAACCAGGTGCCGCAAGCACTGGCGTACCCCTGGGTCAGTGAAATAACCATAGCTCGTATGCCTATTTCACCCGCGCCATTGCTTCCATGGCCTGCGTCACCCACCCGGGTCAGGTCCTAGCCGGAAGGCACCGCCGACCGGGTCGGACCGTCATCGGCGATGACCTGCGGGATGACCTGTTCGACGATGGTCAGCAGGGTGGTGGTGAGCAGCAGGTGCACCTGTGCGCGGGTCAGCGCGCCACGCTGCAGCCACTCCCGGGCGGTCGACGTCGCCAACCCGCAGTACGCCCGCACCATGCCGCGAAGCTCCTCGTGGTGCGCGGCCTGGCCAGCCAGACCGACGGCGACGAGCATCCGGTCCGCGGCGACCTCCTCGGCCTCGGCGAGCACCCGCTCGACGTCGGCGTCGCCGCCCATCCCCCGGGCGGTGACGGCGGCGAGCCAGGAGGTGCTGTGCCGGGACACCACGTCGAGGAACCAGGTGACGCTGGCGTCGACCCGGGTCCGCAGGTCCCCCTTGGGCAGGCGCTCCACGGCGACCTCCGGGATGGTCACCATGACCCGGACGACCTCGAGGTAGAGGCCCTTCTTGGCACCGAAGTAGTGGTTGACCAGGCCGCGAGCGACACCGGCCTCCCGGGCGATGTCGGTGGTCGACACGTCCGCGTACGGGCGTTCGCCGAACAGCCGGACCGCACACGCCAGGATCTGCCCCCGCCGGGCGTCCGGCTCCAAACGGCGGCGGCGCGGAGCCGTCTCGACACTCATCTGCCCGACCCTATCGGCAGCTCACAGGTCAGCCGCTTGATCGACTCCGTTTCCTTGAACTCGGGGTGTCCCGCGCCAGGGGACACCCCGACTTCCAGGAAACGGAGTCGATCAACGCTGAGCCAGGCCCGAGCGGGTTGCGACCAGGCTCGAGCGGGACCGGGTTGACGGGAACCCGCCGACGTCGCCCCACTCGCGGGGCAGCTCTACAGGACCCGGCAGTCGGCCCACCGCCGCCAGGCCGCGTGGTCGCCCGCCCTCCGCAGACGACCCAGAAACCCGCACCCGCCCGTGGATCTCGACTTATTGACATGCCGCCAACAGCGCGCGAGGGTGGTGCACATGCCGACGCCCTCACTCGACGGTCCCCTCTCGCCCTGGCGCGAGCCGGAGCACGACGACCTGGCCGACCTGGCCCGCACCTTCTTCACCAAGGAGGTCCTGCCGCACGCCGACCGCCTTCAGGAGCAGGGCCACCCGGACCGTGAGCACTACCGGCGCGCCGGTGAGCTGGGGTTGCTCGGCCTGTCCGTCCCGGAGGAGTACGGCGGCGGGGGCGGTGGGTTCACCCACGAGGCCGTGATGCTGCACGAGCAGGCGTACACCGGGGAGAGCAGCCTCGGGCTGGCCGTCCACAGTGGCATCGTCACCGGTTACCTGGTCGCGTACGGCAGCGAGGAGCAGAAGCGACGCTGGCTGCCCGGCCTGTGCAGCGGCGAGCTGGTCGGCGCGATCGCGATGACCGAGCCGGACGGCGGCTCCGATCTTCAGGCGATGCGGACCAGGGCGGTCCGTGACGGCGACGACTATCTGGTCACCGGCGCGAAGACGTTCATCACCAACGGCGGTCTGGCCGATCTGATCATCGTGGCCGTGAAGACCGACCCCGAGCAGCGGGCGGCCGGCGTCTCGCTGCTGATCTGCGAGGTGGGCGGCGACCCGGAGGGCTTCCGCCGCGGCCGACTGCTGTCCAAGATCGGGCTGCACGCCAACGACACCGCAGAGCTGTTCTTCGACGAGTTCCGGGTGCCGGCGGCCAACCTGCTCGGCGGCGCCGAAGGGCTGGGCTTCATCCAGCTCATGCAGCAGCTCCCGCAGGAACGGCTGGTGATCGGCGTCGGCGCGGTCGCGGCCATGGAACGGGCCGTCGCGCTGACCGTCGCGTACGCCAAGGAGCGCACCGCCTTCGGTAAGACCCTGATGGGCCACCAGAACACCCGGATGGTGCTCGCCGAGTGCGCGACGCGTACCCGGGTCAGCCGGGTCTTCCTGGACGACTGCATCGTCCGGCACAGCCGCGGCGACCTGGACGTGGCGACCGCGGCGATGGCGAAGTCGTGGCTCACCGACGGGCAGTGCGAGGTCATCGACCGGTGCCTGCAACTGTTCGGCGGCTACGGCTACACGACGGCATACCCGATCGCCCGGATGTACGCCGACGCCCGCGTCCAGAAGATCTACGGCGGCACCAACGAGATCATGAAGGAGCTGATCGCCCGTGCCCTCTGAGGCGTACGTCTATGACGCGGTCCGCACCCCGCGCGGACGCGGCCGGGACACCGGCGCGCTGCACGGGGTCAAGCCGATCTCCCTGGTGGTCGGCCTGATCGACGCGTTGCGTGAGCGCAATCCCGGCCTGGACGTCGGTCGGCTGGAGGATCTGCTGCTGGGCATCGTGACTCCGGTCGGCGAGCAGGGTGGCGACCTGGCACGGGCCGCCGCGCTGCTGGCCGGGCTGCCCGACGAGGTTGCTGGGGTGCAGCTCAACCGGTTCTGCGCCTCCGGGTTGGAGGCGGTCAACTCCGCCGCCGCGCGGATCCGCTCAGGCTGGGAGCACCTGCTGCTCGCCGGCGGGGTGGAGTCGATGTCCCGGGTGCCGATGGGCTCCGACGGCGCGGCCTGGGCCACCGACCCGCAGACCGCCCTGGCCACGTCGTTCGTGCCGCAGGGCGTCAGCGCCGACCTGATCGCGACCTTGGAGGGCTTCACCCGCGACGACGTGGACGGCTACGCGCTGCGGTCGCAGGAGCGGGCCGCCAAGGCGATGGCCGGCGGGTACTTCGCCCGCTCGGTGGTGCCGGTCCGTGACGGCAACGGGCTGGACATCCTCACCGTCGACGAGCACCCGCGCCCGGAGACCACCCGGGAGGCGCTGGCCCGGCTCACCCCGTCCTTCGCGACGATGGGTGAGGCGGCGGGCTTCGACGCGGTCGCGTTGCAGAAGTTCCACTGGCTGGAGGCCATCGAGCACGTCCACCACGCCGGCAACTCGTCCGGCATCGTGGACGGCGCGGCGCTGGTGCTGATCGGTTCGGAGCAGCTGGGTCGGGATCTCGGCCTCACCCCGCGCGCCCGGATCGCCGGCGCGGCGGTCACCGGCGCGGACCCGACGCTGATGTTGACCGGCCCGATCCCGGCCACCCACAAGGCGCTCGCCGTCGCCGGACTCACCCTCGACGACATCGACCTGTTCGAGATCAACGAGGCGTTCGCCGCGGTGGTGCTCAAGTACGTCCGCGACCTGGGCCTCGACCCGGACCGGGTGAACGTCAACGGCGGCGCGATCGCTCTCGGCCATCCGCTCGGCGCGACCGGAGCGATGCTGCTCGGCACCGCGTTGGACGAGTTGGAGCGCCGCGACCTGCGCCGCGCCGTGGTGACCCTCTGCATCGGTGGCGGCATGGGCGTCGCCACCGTTCTCGAGCGCTGCTGACCCGGAGGACGACCATGACCACCACCATCCGGTACGACCGCGGCGCCGACGGCATCGTCACGCTCACCCTGGACGACCCCGACCAGTCCGCCAACACCATGAACCGGGCGTACGCCGCCTCGATGAGCGCGATCCTCGACCGGCTGGAGGCCGAACGCGACGACGTGACCGGTGTCATCGTGACCAGCGCGAAGTCGACGTTCTTCGCTGGCGGTGACCTGCCTGAGATGATCCGGGCCACCCGCGAGGACGCGCCCGCGCTGGCGGAGCTGCTCGGCACCATCAAACGGGACCTGCGCCGCCTGGAGACACTGGGCCGGCCGGTGGTCGCGGCCGTCAACGGCTCCGCGCTCGGCGGCGGGCTGGAGATCGCGCTCGCCTGCCACCACCGGGTCGCGCTGGACGCGCCGGACAGCCGGCTCGGGCTGCCCGAGGTGACCCTGGGCCTGCTGCCCGGGGCCGGCGGTGTCACCCGGACGGTACGGATGCTCGGCCTGGCGGGTGCGCTGACCACTGTGCTGCTCACCGGCCGGCGGATGCGCCCGTCCGATGCCCTGGCCGCCGGCATCGTGGACGAGGTGGTCGCCACCGAGGCGGAGCTACTGGACCGCGCGCGGGCCTGGATCGCCGCGAACCCACATCCCAAACAGCCGTGGGACCGACCGGACTACCGGATGCCCGGTGGCACCCCGGCCAGCCGTTCGCTGGCCGCCCAGCTGCCAGCCTTCCCGGCCACCCTGCGCAAACAGCTCAAGGGTGCCCGGCTGCCCGCACCCGAGGCGATCCTGGCCACCGCCGTCGAAGGCGCACAGGTCGACCTGGAGACCGCCCTGACCGTGGAGACCCGGCACCTGATCGGTCTGCTCACCGGGCAGGTCGCCAAGAACATGATCGGGGCCTTCTTCTTCGATCTGAAGGCCGTCAACGGTGGTGCCGCCCGACCGTCCGTCGACGTTCCGCCGGTGCGGCGGGTGGCGGTGCTCGGCGCCGGCATGATGGGCGCGGGCATCGCGTACGTCTGCGCCAGCGCCGGCCTGGACGTCGTGGTCAGGGACGTCTCGCCCGAGGCCGCCGGGCGGGCCCGGGAGCACGCCGAACGGCTGCTGGCCCGCAAGGTCCGTAAGGGCCGCGCCACGGAGGCGGAGGCCCGCGCGGTGCTGGACCGGATCACCACCACCGACCAGGTGGACGCCCTCGCTGGATGCGACGCGGTCATCGAGGCGGTCTTCGAGGACCCGGCGCTGAAGCAGGCCGTGTTCGCCGAGGTGCTGCCGGTGCTGGCGCCCGACGCGCTGATCGCCTCCAACACCTCCACTCTGCCGATCACCGGGCTCGCCGCCGGGGTGGACCGCCCGGCCGACTTCATCGGCATGCACTTCTTCTCCCCGGTGGACCGGATGCCCCTGCTGGAGATCGTGGTCGGCGAACGGACCGGTGACGCCGCGCTGGCGCGGGCGTTCGACCTGGGTCGGCGGATCGGCAAGACCCCGATCGTGGTCAACGACGGCCGGGGTTTCTTCACCAGCCGGGTGATCGGCCGGTTCATCGACGAGGCGGTCGGCATGGTCGCCGAGGGTGTTCCCGCCGCCTCGGTGGAGCAGGCCGCCCTTCAGGCCGGCTATCCGACCGGGCCGCTCGCGCTGGCCGACGAGGTCAGCCTCACGCTGATCCAGCGGATTCGCCGCCAGTTCGAGGCGGCCAGCGAGGAGTTCCTGCCGCTGCCGGCGCACCGGCTCGTCGACGAGCTGGTCGACGCGTACGACCGGCCGGGGCGTGCCGCCGGGCGCGGCTTCTACTCGTACGACGAGGGCACCCGCGGCCGGCTCTGGCCCGGCCTTGCCGACCTGGCCACCGACGCTGGTCGGGCGGTGCCGTTCACCGACCTCCAGGAGCGGATGCTCTTCGCCGAGGCGCTGGACGCGCTGCGCTGCCTCGACGAGGGCGTGCTGCGTACCGAGACCGACGCCAACATCGGCTCGATCTTCGGCATCGGCTTCCCGGCCTGGACCGGAGGGGTGATCCGCTACGTCCGGCAGTACGCGGGCGGCCCGGCCGGCTTCGCGGCCCGCGCCACCGAACTGGCCGACCGCTACGGAGACCGGTTCACACCCCCCGCCGACCTGGTCGACCGGCTGGCCGCCCGTCCCGCCGAAACGGCCGGCGTCGCGTGACGGCGGCGCGGGGCGGGCCGCTCGCCGGGGTGCGGGTGGTCGAACTCGCGAGCCTCGCCCCGGCGCCATTCGGGTGCATGGTGCTCGCGGACCTCGGCGCGGACGTGGTGCGGGTGGACCGGCCGGGCGCTCCGGGTGCGGGGCGTCTGGCCGCGCCGACCGGCGGGCCGTTGCAGCGCGGCCGGCGGGTCACCACGCTGGACCTGAAGTCCCCGGCCGGCGTGGCGGACCTGCTGCGCCTGACCGAACGGGCGGACGTGCTGGTCGAGGCGTACCGGCCGGGGGTCGCTGAGCGGCTCGGCTTCGGCCCGGAGGTGTGCCAGGCCCGCAACCCCAGACTGGTGTACGCGCGGATGACCGGCTGGGGTCAGGACGGCCCGCTGGCGGCCCGCGCCGGGCACGACATCGACTACATCGCTGTCGCCGGGGCGTTGGAGCCGTTGGGCCGGGCCGGCGAGCGCCCGTACGCGCCGATGAACCTGCTCGGCGACTTCGGCGGCGGCGGCATGCTGCTAGCCATTGGCGTGCTGGCCGCGCTGCTGGAACGGGAACGCTCCGGTGCCGGCCAGGTGGTCGACGCGGCGATGGTGGACGGTTCGGCTCTGCTCACGTCGTTCCTGCACGGGCTGCTCGGCACCGGCCTGTGGGCTTCGCCGCGCGGGCGCAACATGTTCGACGGCGGTGCGCCGTTCTACGACACGTACGTCACCTCGGACGGTGGTTTCATGGCCGTCGGCGCGATGGAACCGGCCTTCTACGCCGTACTGCTCGCGGGCCTCGACCTCGCCGACGACCCGGACCTGCCCCCGCAGTACGACCCGAGCGGCTGGGACGAGCTGCGGCGACGGTTCACCGAGCGGTTCGCCGAGCGGACCCGGGACGAGTGGACGGCGGTCTTCGCCGACCGGGATGCCTGCGTCGCGCCCGTGCTCGCCCCCGGTGAGGCGCACCAGCATCCGCACAACGCCGCCCGGGGCACGTTCGTCGAGGTTGGCGGCGAGATCCAGCCGGCTCCAGCGCCACGCTTCGACCGGACGCCGGCTGACCGACCGGCCCCCGCGCCGGACCCGGAACGGGACGTCCTGCCGGTAGAGGAGATCCTCACCGGGTGGCAGTGACCGCGCTGGCGGCACCCGCCCCGCCTAGTTGATCAAGAGGTTTTCGTCAGGGAACCGTTCCCTGGTGACGCAAACTTCTTGATCAACCGGGTTGAGCGGGGTGGGCGCAGACGGTCGGGGCGGTTGTACCAGGTAGCGAAGAGGGCCACCGCCAGGAGCAGCTCCGCCAGGTCGCCGCCGTAGTACATGAGTTGGGCGGCCGACTGGAACGCCGCCGGGTCCCGGTCGCTGAGGCCGGGTGGCAGGGTCTCGGCGTTCGCGTACAGGTACTTGGCCAGCACGGCGTGACCGGCCGCCGCCCCCAGCAGCGCGCCCACCCGTACCGCCAGGCCGGGTCGACGCGGCGCCGGGTCCGGGCCGGCCAGGGACCAGGCGAAGAGATAGCCGGCGGCGACATAGTGCAGGTGCAGGGCGTGGTGCAGCGCAGAGTGACGTTCGGCCGCCGCGTACAGCGGGGTGAGCAGCACCAGCGCCAGCCCACCCGTGCTGAGCAGCGCGGCGGTGACCGGGTGCGCGATCAGGTGCAGCGGACGGGCGCGCAGCAGCCGGCCCACCACCCGGCGTACGGGCGGCGGGGCGACCCGCAGCAGCAACGTCACCGGGGCGCCGAGCACCAGCCCGAGCGGGGCCAGCATGCCGAGCAGCAGGTGCTGCGCCATGTGCCCGCGCGGGTCGTCGGGGAGCGGGGCAATCGGCCCGACGGCGACCGCCAGCAGTGCGCAGCCGACCAGCCAGGCGGCGGTGCGGCGGTGGTCCCAACCCCGCGGGTCGCGTACGGCCGCCAGCAGGTAGCCGACGGCCAGCAGCACGACCGGGAGCAGCGGGAACCAGCTCGGGCCCTCCGCCACGTGCCCGCCGTGCGCGAACGCGGGCGGCACGGTCACCGTCCCCGACGGCCGTCGCCCGGCCGCCGGGACCGGGCCCACCAGACCACGGCGACGCCGGCCAGCAGCAGCACAGCACCGGACGCGATCCACACCACGTCGTACGGCAGCAGGTGTACGCCGTAGCGGATCTGGTGCAGCCGGAGCACCTTGTGGTCGACCACCCCGTCGAAGACCTGGAACCCTCCGGCGCCGAGCAGGAATCCGCCCCAGGCCAGCCGGGTCGACAGGGCACGTCGTCGACGCAGGTCGGCGAACCAGAAGAACCCACCGACCAGGATGATCACCTCGGCGGCGTGCAGCAGCCCGTCGGAGAGCAGCGCCACCGACGGGGTGGACCGGTCGTAGAAGTGGTGCCACGCCAGCAACTGGTGGAAGACGATCTCGTCCACCGCAGCCATGATGGCGATGCCGATCAGGACGCCGACGAGCGTGGAGGAACGTACGTCGGCGGTGCGTGCACTCGGCAGGCTCGAATCGGACACCACACACCTCGCATCCACCTCGGGGGTCAGGTCGGAAACTACCCCGAACATGTCGAAACATGCCCAGTCAGCGCCGCCGCAGGCCATCCCCGTTTCACGACTCGCACACCACTAGCGGCATGATCATGCAGCCTGAAGGGGCAGCGAACACCGAGCCGAGCAACCAGAGCCCGAGAAGGAGGTGCCCGTGCCGGACGCGGACGAACTCGTCGCCAACGCACTCGCGGCGGTGCGCGGCACCGACGTACGGCAGGCCGAACGGCAGCTGGACCAACTGATGGTCGGCACCGGCGCGGCGGACGGCACCACGGCGGTGGACGCGGCCCTGCTGCGTCGCCTGGTCCGCGCGCTGGGCCGGCTCTGGCCGCGTGGCTGGCAGCCGGTCGACGTGGACCGGATCACCAGCCGGCGGCTCGACCCCCGCTCGGCGCGGCTGGTCCGCGAGGCGATGGCCGCCCAACGGCGTGAGCAGGCCGAACCGATCCCGGCCTGGTGGGACGACCAGCTACGCGAGTTGACCGCCGACGTCCGGGACGACGGCCATGACGTGCTGGCTGCCTGGACCGCCGCGGAGGGGCTGGACCGGGCGGACGCGCTCCGCGCGGCCGTGGACACTCTCGCGCTGGTGGAGAGCCTGCCGCCGATCGCGGTGCTGCGCCCACCGCCGGGCACCACCGGTGCGCTCACCTCCCGGTCGGCGGGCACGACGCGCAGCGGGTCGCCGATGCTGGACCGGGTCCGGGCGCTGCTGGCGAAGGCCGAGTCGACCACCTTCCCGGCCGAGGCGGAGGCGTTGACCGGTAAGGCGCAGGAGCTGATCGCCCGGCACAGCATCGACGAGGCGCTGCTGGCGGCCGGGTCGGAGCGCGGCGACCTGCCCGGCGGGGTGCGCCTGAGCACCGACACTCCGTACGCGGGCGCGAAGGCGCTGCTGGTGCAGGAGGTGGCGGCGGCGAACAGGTGCGAGGCGGTCTGGTCCGACGATCTCGGCTTCGCCACCGTGCTGGGCTGGCCGGCCGATCTGGTGGCGGTGGAGCTGCTCTACACGTCGCTGCTGGTCCAGGCCACGGCCGCGATGCTGCGCGGGCGCGCTGAGCGCCGGTCGGGGTCGGGGCGGCGCACGAAGGTGTGGGACGAGTCCTTCCTCAACGCGTTCGCGCTGCGGATCGGCGAGCGGCTGCGTACGGCCACCGAGGCGGCGACCGAAGCGGCGGACCAGGCGTCGGCCGAGACGGCCGGGGCGGAGCGACTGTTGCCGGTTCTCGCTGCCCGGGGCGAGGCCGTCCGGGAACGACTGGACACCCTCTTCCCCGGCGTGACCCGGCACCGGCTCAGCGTCCGGGACGCCGAGGGCTGGTCCTCCGGCACGTCGGCCGCCGACCGCGCCTCCTTGGACGTCGGTGGCGGGCGCAAGCAGCCCCGACAGGTGCCCGGCCGGCCCGATCGCCGCTGACCCGACCGGCGTGGGACCACCACCGGCGTAGTTATCTGCGATTTTCTTCGGTACGCCGTAGGGAACGGGTTGTCGGCTCCGACCCTCCGGTGAGCCGCGCCCCGACCGGGGGTGCGACCAGAGCTGAGGAGCACCGCCGTGAAGTACATGCTGCTGATCTGGAACCGGCCCGGCTTCACCGAGGAGCTGACCGAGCAGGACCGCACCACTCTCTTCGGCGAGGTCGACGAGATCATGAAGGAGCTGACCGAGACCGGCGAGCTGGTCGACGGCCAGGCGCTCGCCAACCCGTCGCAGACGCTGACGGTCCGGCAGGTCGACGGCAGCACCGAGATCGTCGACGGGCCGTTCATGGAGAGCAAGGAGCAGTTCGCCGGTTACCTGACCGTCGAGTGCGACAGCCCGCAGCGGGCCGCCGAGATCGCGGCCCGCTGGCCGGACGTCCGTTACGGCGGCGCGATGGAGGTCCGCCCGGTGATGGAGCAGGCCGGGACGGAGATGTGACCGAGGACCGGACGGTCGAGGACCTGCTGCGCACCCTCGCGCCGCAGGTCCTCGGCCTGCTGGTCCGCCGGCACGGCCAGTTCGACCGGTGCGAGGACGCGGTCCAGGAGGCGCTGCTGGCCGCCGCGACACAGTGGCCCGGGCAGGGCGTACCGGACAGTCCCCGCGCCTGGCTGCTCACCGTGGCCACCCGCCGGCTCACCGACGAGTGGCGCAGCGAGAGCGCTCGCCGGGACCGCGAGGTGGCGGTGGCGCTGCGCGAGCCGGCGTACGCCCAGGTGGCGCCGGCGGCCGACGCGGAGCCGGCGGCCCCGGCCGCGGACGACACCCTGACGCTGCTGTTCCTCTGCTGCCACCCGGCGCTGACCGGATCGGCGCAGGTGACGCTCACCCTGCGCGCGGTCGGCGGTCTCAGCACCGCCCAGATCGCCCGGGCGCACCTGGTGCCGGAGGCGACGATGAGTCAACGGATCCGCCGGGCCAAGCAGCGGATCGAGGCCGCCGGGGCCCGGTTCACGATGCCTGAGCCGGCCGAGCGGGACGAGCGGTTGCGGTCGGTGCTCCGGGTGCTCTATCTGATCTTCAACGAGGGGTACACCGCGTCGAGTGGCCCGGACCTGCACCGGGCCGAGCTGACCGGCGAGGCGATCCGGCTGGCCCGCATCCTGCGCGGGCTGCTGCCCGACGACGGCGAGGTGGCCGGGCTGCTGGCGCTCATGCTGCTCACCGACGCGCACCGGGCGGCCCGGCTCGGCCCGGACGGGGAACTGGTGCCCCTCGCCGAGCAGGACCGCACCCGGTGGGACTCGGCCGCCATCGCGGAGGGGATCGCGCTGATCACCGAGGCGTTGACCTGGTCGCCGCCAGGCCCGTACCAGCTCCAGGCGGCGATCGCCGCCGTGCACGCCGAGGCGTCGACGGCGGCGGAGACGGACTGGCGGCAGATCGTCGCGCTCTACCGACTGCTGGCCCGGATCGCGCCGAACCCGATGATCACCCTCAACCAGTCGGTGGCGGTGGCGATGGTGGACGGGCCAGGGGCCGGGCTCGCGCTGCTCACACCGCTGATCGCCGACGAGCGCACGGCCGGGCACCACCGGCTCGCCGCTGTCCGGGCGCACCTGTTGGAGATGGCCGGGGACGCCGAGGCGGCGCGGGTGGCGTACCTGGCCGCGGCACGCGGCACCACGAGCCTGCCCGAGCAGCGGTATCTGGAGCTGAAGGCCAGCCGACTGACTGGGCAGCGATGACCTGGGTCAATCGGGCTTCGGGGCGGCGCGTACGTGCGCGCGTTCGCCCTGTTTCCCGATCAGGCTGAGGAACTCGACGGGGCCGGAGCTGGTGGCCCCGAACCAGTGCGGGGTGCGGGTGTCGAACTCGGCGGCCTCCCCGGGCGTGAGGACGAGATTGTGCTCGCCGAGGACCAGTCGCAGCGTGCCGTTGAGGACGTAGACCCAGTCGTGTCCCTCGTGGGTGCGCAGGTCGGGTTCGCGGTCGTCGGCGCTGGCCGGGAGCACGTACTTGTAGGCCTGGATGCCCCCGGGTCGCCGGGTCAGCGGCAGGATGACCGATCCGTCGCTGCACGTGATGGGGCGCAGGTTGATGCGGGGATCGCCGGTCGGAGGCGCGCCGACGAGCTCGTCGAGCGTCACGCCGTGGACGCGGGCGAGCGGGAGGAGTTGCTCAAGCGTGGGGCGACGCAGGCCGGCTTCGAGCCTGGACAGGGTGCTGGCGGAGATGCCGGTCTCCGCGGCGAGGTCGGTGAGCGTGATGTCGCGGCGGAGCCGAAGGTGCTTCAGTCTTCCTCCGACAGCGTCCAGGGTGCGGTCCGGCTCGTCCATGTCGCCAATTTTGCCATTCGGCAAGAAGTTTTGCGGATCGGTGGGTGAGCCGGTCACAGTCGCTACCGAGACGCGAAGGAGCAGGTAGATGACCGAGCAGCACGAGTTCGACAAGGGCTACTGGGATCGACACTGGCACCAGGTGCACCATGATCATCCGGGTGTCGTCGGCGCGGCTCCCCCGCACCCGTACCTGGCCCGTGAGACCGCCGGCCTGACGCCCGGCACGGTGTTGGACGCCGGCTGCGGCACCGGCACGGAGGCGATCTGGCTCGCTTCGCACGGCTGGCAGGTCACCGCTGTCGACATCGCATCCGCCGCCCTCGCTCTCGCCGCCGGACGCGCGGCGGACGCCGGGGTGCCCGAGCGCGTGCGGTGGGTGGAGGCGGACCTGACGACCTGGGAGCCGGGGACGCAGTTCGATCTGGTGACGACGCACTACGCGCACCCGGCGATGTCGCACCTGGCCTTCTACGACCGCATCGCCGGGTGGGTGGCGCCGGGTGGCAGCCTGCTGATCGTCGGGCACCTGCACACCTCGGAAGCCACCGGGCACGGCCACCACCCACCCGAGGAGGCATCGGTCACCCTCGCGGACATCACCGCCGGCCTGGACAGCGCCACCTGGGAGGTGGTCACCGCCGAGGAGCACCGCCGCTCGATGCCCGGCCGGGAAGTCCCGCTGCACGACGTGGTCGTCCGCGCCACCCGACGCCACTGAACCCGCCGCTGCCGGCCGTCGGGCGAACCTGACCACCCGACGGCCGGCGGCACGCTCACACGTCGGGGTCGACGGCCGGGCAGCTGGCACCACGGGCGGGCACCACCTGATCGATCAGATAGGCGTCGACGGCTCGTTGCACGCAGGGGCTGCTGCTGTAACTGCCGTGCCCCCACCCCTGGTAGGTCAGCAGAGCGCCATGCTTGCCCAACTGCCGGGCCACAGTGCGGGCCCAGTCGTACCCGCTCGCCGGGTCGTGCACCGTGGCGGCGAGCAGCAGTGGCACGTCGGTGCGGACCCGCAGGCGGTGCTGCGGGTTGGCGACCGGCGACGGAGTGCCCAGGCAGGTGACCAGCGCAAACAGGGCCGGCGGATACCGCAGGTCCGGTGCCAGCAGGGCCGCCCGGCGCACGTGTGCGTCGTACTCACGGTAGTCGCGGACGGGCAGGCTCCAGTCCTGGCAGAAGACCGCGAAGGGGTACGGCGCGACGGCGTCGACCGTCGTCGTGGCGTCGGCCGGGGGCGCGGTGGTCGGCGAGGCGGCCGCGTCCATCCTGCCGAGCCAGTCGGCCAGCCCGGACCACCGCCACGTGTCGTAGAACCTCTTGTGGGTGAGCCGGGCCAACTCGAACGGGGTCAGCACCACGCCGGCCCGGTCCGGGTCGGTCAGCGTGCCGCTCTCGGCCCGGGCGCGCAGCCCCGCCCAGATCGCCCGTACGTCCCGTCCGTTGAGCCCACAGGCGGTGGACCGGTCACACCAGGCGACGAACTCGTCGAACGCGTTCTCCGCGGTGACCGCCTGGCTGTCGAGGAAGGCGCGGGTGCCGAGGCTGTGGTCCATCGCGGCCTCCAGCACGACGGCCCGGACCCGGTTCGGGTACAGCTCCGCGTACCGCTGCCCGAGCAGCGTGCCGTACGAGCTGCCGTGGAAGGTCAGCTGACGCTCACCGAGCGCGGCGCGGACCGCGTCCAGGTCCCGGGCGGCGCTGGTCGTGTCGACGTGGTCGTAGAGCGCCCCGGTGCGGGCCCGGCAGTCGGCGCGCAGCAGCGCGTTGTTGGCCACTGTCGCGTCGAACTGGGCCTGGTCGGCGATCAGCTGCGGCTGCCGGGCGAGCAGGTCCCGTGCGCAGATCACCGGGTGGCTGCCGCCGGTGCCGCGCGGGTCGAAGCTGACGATGTCGAACCGGCGGCGCAGGTCGGCACTGAACCGGGAGCTGCCGTTCACCACCCGGTCGACCCCGCTGTCGCCCGGCCCACCGGGGCCGAAGACCAGCGCACCCTTGCGGGTGGTCTTGTCGGCGGTCCGGCGAGCCAACGCCAGGTCGAAGCGCTCGCCTCGGGGCTGGTTCCAGTCCACCGGCAGCGACAGGGTGCCGCACTCGGCATCCGGGTCGGTGGCGCAGGGCCGCCAGTCGATCGTCGGACCGGGCTGTGGTCGAGCGGCGGCGGGGCTCGCTGGGGTCAGGCCGGTGGCCGTGAGGGCCAGTGCGACCGCCCAGCCCACGGCGGATTTGCGTACGCGCAGCATGAGGTGCTGTCCTCTCCTCGAAGGAGCGTTACCGGTGAAGCTCGCCCACTGGGCGAGGTGATGCTGCTTCCACCCGGGCCGTCGAGTAGCCGCTCGACGGCCCGGGGCCTCCTGCTCTCAGCGGGTCACTCGACCTCGAGCAGGACGCGCTCGAGCGTGGTCATCCGGGTTTCCATCCCGCCCAGCCGCCCGTCCATCGCCGCGAGCAGTCGGGCGTTCTCGGCCTGGGCCTGGGCTGCCGTCTCGGCCAGCCGGCGGTAGTCGTCCGCGCGGGCCAGTTCGAGCCGGGCCCGGCGGGTCTTGGCCAACTGGACGACGGTCACCGTGAACACGCTGATGATCAGGGCGAAGATGCCGATCGCGCCGACCACCTCGGTCCAGTCGTGCTCGCTCATCGGCCCGCTCCCGGCTGCTCGGCCGAGCGGGGCACGGTCAGCGTCTCGACCGCCGCCGCGATGACCTCGGGGGTGAGTGTGAACGCGAACGGCTTCACCTCGTAGTAGTTCATGGCCTTCCCGTCCCTCGACAACTCCAGGTTGGCGGTGACCAAACCGGCCGCCGCCAGCTGCTCATAACCTTCCCTCGCACGTGCCAATGGAAGTTAGCAGGTAGAGGCGTGCGGCTGTGGGTGCCGGAAGCGGAATCAGGGGGATCTCAGGGTCACGGAAAGCGCCGGACAGACAGAACGCCGGGCCGGTGATGATCACCGGCCCGGCGTGCAATGTGCGTCGTACGTCAGCTCTTGAAGGCGTCCTTGATCTTCTCGCCGGCCTGCTTGAGCTTGGCCGTCGACTGGTCAGTACGACCCTCGGCCTCGAGCTGCTCGTTGTCGGTGGCCCGACCGGCGCCTTCCTTCAGCTTGCCGGTCGCGTCCTCGGTGGCATTGTTGATCTTGTCATCCATACCCATTGCCAACCTCCATTGCAAGCGTCGCTACAACACCAGCAATACCCCGGTCATCACGGGTCCAACCATTCCCCTCGTCACAGTCCGCGATCGGCGGTGGCCGAGCGGAACCGTCGCAGCCGCAGACTGTTGGCCACCACGAAGACCGAGGACAGCGCCATCGTGGCACCGGCGATCATCGGGTTGAGCAGCCCGGCGGCGGCCAACGGCAGGGCCGCCACGTTGTAGCCGAAGGCCCAGAACAGGTTGCCCCGGATGATGCCGAGCGTGCGTCGGGACAACCGGATGGCGTCCACCGCGGCGTCCAGGTCACCCCGGACGAGAGTGAGGTCGGACGCCTCGATCGCCACGTCGGTGCCGGTGCCCATGGCCAGCCCGAGGTCGGCCTGGGCCAGCGCCGGGGCGTCGTTGACCCCGTCGCCGACCATCGCCACCGACCGCCCCTCGGCCTGGAGCCGCTTGACCACGTCGACCTTCCCGGCCGGCAGCACCTCGGCGATCACCTCGTCGATGCCCACCTCGGCGGCGACCGCCCGGGCCACTGTGGTGTTGTCCCCGGTCAGCAGGACCGGAGTGAGCCCCAGCGCGCGCAACCGGGCCACCGCCGCCCGACTGGTCGGCCGCACCACGTCGGCGACCGCGAGCACGCCCCGGGCCTGCCCGTCCCAGCCGGCGACGATCGCCGTACGACCGGCGGCCTCCGCGTCACGCACGGCCCACTCGACCTCCGGCGGTACGTCGATGTCGTGCTCCCGCAGCAGCCGGGCCCGACCGACCAGCACGACAGTTCCGTCGACAGTGCCGGTCACGCCCAGCCCTTCGAGGTTGCGGAAGCCGGTCACCGGGGGCAGTGCGCCGGCCTCGGCGGCACCCGCGGCGACGGCACGGGCGATCGGGTGCTCCGAGGCGGCCTCCACCGCGCCGGCGAGCCGGAGCAGCTCGGCGCGGTCCTCCCCGCTCGCCGGCACCACGTCCACCAGCGTCATCCGGCCGGTCGTGACGGTGCCCGTCTTGTCCAGCACCACGGTGTCCACCCGGCGGGTCGACTCCAGGACCTCCGGCCCCTTGATGAGCACACCGAGCTGCGCGCCCCGGCCGGTGCCGACCAGCAGCGCGGTCGGCGTGGCCAGGCCCAGCGCGCACGGGCAGGCGATGATCAGGACGGCCACGGCGGCGGTGAACGCTGCGGTCGGGCCGGCTCCGGTGCCGAGCCACCAGCCGAGAGTGCCGACGGCCAGCGTGATGACGATCGGCACGAAGACGCCGGAGATCCGGTCCGCCAGCCGCTGCACGGCCGCCTTGCCGCTCTGCGCCTGCTCGACCAGATCGGCCATCCGGGCGAGCTGGGTGTCCGCGCCGACCCGGGTCGCGGTGACCACCAGTCGGCCGCCCGCGTTGATGGTGGCGCCGACCACGCCGTCGCCGGGGCCGACCTCGACCGGCACCGACTCACCGGTGAGCATGCTGGCGTCCACGGCGGAGGTGCCCTCGTCGACCACCCCGTCGGTGGCGATCTTCTCCCCGGGACGGACCACGAACCGGTCACCGACGACGAGCCGGTCCACCGGAATCAGGGTCTCCACCCCGTCCCGCAGCACCGCCACCTCCCTGGCCCCGAGTTCGAGCAGGGCGCGCAGGGCGGCACCGGCGGTCCGCTTGGAACGGGCCTCGAAATAGCGACCGGCCAGGATGAACACCGTCACCCCGGCGGCCGCCTCCAGGTAGATGTTGCCGGCACCGTCGGTGCGGGTGATGTCGAAGCGGAACGGGTGCGTCATCCCCGGCATGCCGGCGTCGCCGAGGAAGAGCGCCCAGAGCGACCAGCCGAACGCCGCCAGGGTGCCAAGCGACACCAGCGTGTCCATGGTCGCCGCGCCGTGCCGCAGATTGGTCCAGGCGGCCCGGTGGAACGGCAGCCCACCCCAGACCACCACCGGGGCGGCCAGGGTCAACGACAGCCACTGCCAGTAGTCGAACTGCCAGGCCGGGACCATCGCCAGCAGGACCACCGGCACGCTCAGCGCCACCGACACCCAGAGCCGGGTACGCGGGCCCTTCAGCGGGTCCACCGACTGCTCTTCCGTCGGCGCGCTGGGCAGTGCGGCCGTGTAGCCGGTCTTCTGCACGGTCTCGATCAGGTCGTCCGGTGTGACGGCGTCGGCGTACCGGACGGTCGCCTTCTCGGTGGCGTAGTTGACTGTGGCACTCACGCCGTCCATCCGGTTGAGCTTCTTCTCGATCCGGGCGGCGCAGGCTGCGCACGTCATCCCGCCGATCGCCAACTCGATCCGGTTCGGCGCCTCGGGCAGTGGTCTGCTGCTGGTGGTGGTCATCGTCTGGTCCCGTCAGTTGTGCCCGTGCCCGGGGGTGCCGTGGTCGGCGCCCCCGGTCGGTGCGGGTCCGCTCGGGTCGCCCCCGGTGGATGGGGCGTCGGCCGCTGGAGTGCCGGCCGCTGGGGTGCCGGCGACGACGGTGAACTCGGCGGTGTGCACCGCCCCGCCGTGCCGGAAGTCGAGGTAGAGCCGGTAGCTGCCAGCCGACGGCACCTCGGCGAGGAAGGTGACCGCGGGGCCGGGCCGGGTCCGCCCGTCGCCGGGAGTCCCGTCCGGGTGCACGTGCAGGTACGCCAGGTCACCCCGGCGCAGAGCCACCAGGTGCCCGTACGCGCCCAGGTAGGGCTCCAGGTCGGCGACCGGCTGCCCGCCCCGACTCACCGTCAGGGTCAGCGGTGAGGTGCGGCCAGGCTGCGGCGAGCCGGCCAGGGTGACGGTGTAGCCGTCGACGGTGGTGCTGGTCGAGGGGGCGGGCAGCGGCCGTTCGGTCAGCTCACCGGGGACGGTCACGTCCACCCCGAGGGTCAGCGCCTCGCCTCCGGTCGGGGTGAAGTCGGCGAACGCCCGCCAAAGCCCGGCACCGGCCAGCGGGGTGTCAACCCGCCAGGTGCCGTCCGCTGCCAGCTCGGGGTGCACGTGACGGAAGCCGGAGAGGTCCCGCCGGGCGACGATCAGGTGCATCTGCTTGTCGTGCGCCACGTCGTACCGGGTCACCGGTTGACCGTCCGGCCCGGCGATCCGGAAGGCGAACTCGTCCGCCTGGGTGTCGACCGGTTCGAGGGTGTAGCCCCGGTCGGAGACGAGCAGGCCGCCGGGGAGCCGGTCGGTCGTGTCGTCGTGCTCGCCCGTCGCATGGGCGCCGTCGCCGTCGTGCCGGCCCTCGACCACCGGGGCGCGGTCGACGACCCGGCCGATCCCGTACGTCGTGCCGAAGACCGCCGCGAGGCCCACGGCGAACCCGGCCAGTCTCGTCACGGTGCGCATGCCCGTCCTCCGATCACGCGTCGACGAGGTCGTAGCCGGCCTCGTCGACGGCAGCCCGGACAACTGCCGGGTCGAGGGGCTGGTCACTGCTGACGGTGACCCGGCCGGCCGCGAGGTCGACCTGGACGTCCTGCACGCCTGGGATCGCGCCGACCTCGGCGCTCACCGCGCTGACGCAGTGCCCACAGGTCATGCCCTGCACCTGGTACGTCGTGTTGACCATTGGAACGCCTCCCTGAACGGATTACCCGTACCCGGTGGGGGTATCCCACCCGAAGACGACCGTACCATACCCCCCAGGGGTACGCTATCCTGGTTCGCATGACCACACCCACCCCGATCCGCGGGTACACCGCCAGCAAGGACCAGCTGCTCACGCGGCTCCGCCGCGTCGAGGGGCAGGTCCGCGGCATCGAGAAGATGGTCGACGACGACCGCTACTGCATCGACGTGCTCACCCAGATCTCCGCCATCCAGGCCGCACTCGACAAGGTGGCGCTGGGGCTGCTCGACGGGCATGCCCGGCACTGCATGCACGAGGGGGCGGCCGAGGGCCGGGCCGACGAGATGGCCACCGAGATGATGGCGGCGGTCGGCCGGCTGATGAAGCGCGGCTGACGCCCCTCAGTCCGGCGCCGGGTCGAGACGGACGCGGCGCAGCAACTGCGCGTTGAGCGCCACCACGATGGTGGAAGCGGACATCAGCACCGCTGCCACCGCCGGGCTCAACGCCACGCCGGCCCAGGCCAGCACACCCGCCGCCAGCGGCAGCGCCACCACGTTGTAGCCCGCCGCCCAGGCCAGATTCTGTCGCATTTTCCGGTACGAGCCCCGGGACAACCGGACCACGGCACCCACCCCGCGCGGGTCCGAGGACGCCAGCACCACCCCGGCGGACTCGATCGCCACATCGGTGCCCGCGCCGATCGCGATACCGACGTCCGCTCGGGCCAACGCCGGAGCGTCGTTCACCCCGTCACCGACCATCGCCACGATCAACCCTCGCCGCTGGAGCTCCGCCACCCGGTCGTCCTTCTCCCCCGGCAGCACCTCGGCGAAGACCTCGTCGACACCGGGCCGGAAACCGACCTCGGCCGCGACCGCCTCGGCGACCGGGCGGGCGTCACCCGTGATCATGGCGATGGTTCGGACGCCCTCGGCACGCAGCTCGTCGACGGCCCGCCGGGCCTCCGGACGCACCTCGTCGGTCAACGCGAACGCGCCGAGCACGGTGTCCGGCAGCCGCACCAGATGCAGCACCGCCGCACCCCGCGCCGACCACCGCTCGTTCGCCGTCACCAGTTCCGTCGGGAGCGACAGGCCCAGTTCCCGCAGCAGCGCCGGCCCGCCCACCGCGTACTCCGTACCGTCGATCGTCGCCTGCACACCGCGGCCCGGCAGCGACCGGAAACCGGCGGCCGGGGCCGGGCCTGCGTGTCCGGCCGCCGCCACGATCGCCCGGGCCAACGGATGTTCACTGTCCGACTCGACACCCGCCGCGATCCGCAGCACCTCGTCCCGCCCGATGCCCGGCACCGTCACCACGTCGGTGACCGCGTGCTCGCCCCGGGTCAGCGTGCCGGTCTTGTCGAAGAGAACCGCGCCGACCGTCCGCATCCGCTCCAACGCCAACCGGTCCTTGACCAGGATTCCGGACCGCGCGGCCAACGCGGTGGAGAGCGCGACGACCAGGGGGATGGCCAGACCCAGCGCGTGCGGGCAGGCGATCACCAGGACGGTGACCGCACGCACCACCGCCTCGTCGGGCTGACCGAGCGCGGTCCAGACCAGCACGGTCAGCACGGCGGTGCCGGTGGCCACGTAGAACAGCGCCGCGGCGAAACGGTCGGCCAGCAGTTGGGTCCGCCCACCGGAAGCCTGGGCCTGCGCGACCATGCGCTGGATGCCGGCGAGTGCGGTCTGCTCACCCAGCGCCTCCACACCGACCCGGATCGCCGAGTCGGTGGCGACGGTGCCGGCCACCACCCGATCACCCGTCGACCGGGCGACCGGCCGCGACTCCCCGGTGATCATCGACTCATCCAGTTCGGCGCCGCCATCGATGATCCGCCCGTCGGCCGGCACCCGCCCGCCCGGGCGGACCAGCACCACGTCACCGACCCGCAGACCGGTCACCGGCACCGCCTCGACCCGGCCATCCGCCGCCACCCGCTCGGCCTCGTCCGGTAGCAGCGCGGCCAGCGCCACGAGCGCTCCCCGGGCCTGCCCGATGGCCTTCATCTCCTGCCAGTGCCCGAGCAGCATGATGGTGACCAGCGCGGCCAACTCCCACCAGAAGTCCAGGTCGAAGACGCCCACGCTGGTCGCCAGGGACGCGGTGTACGCCACGGTGATCGCCATCGCGACCAGCAGCATCATCCCGGGCGCCCGGTCCCGCACCTCCCGGACCGCACCGACCAGGAACGGCCAGCCGCCCCACCAGAACACCGCCGAGCCGAGCACCGGACCCACCCAGGAGCGGCCGGGAACGTCCCAGCTCAGACCCAGCTGGTCCCAGACCAGGTGGCTGGCCAGGACCACCGGGATGGTGAGCGCCAGGCAGACCCAGAAGCGACGACGGAACATCGCCGGATCGTGCCCGGCGTGCTTGTCGTGCCCGGCGTGCTTGTCGTGCCCGGCGTGCTTGTCGCGCCCGGCGTGCTTGTCGTGCCCGGCTCTCTCCGGCGGCCTGGCCGGGGTGGCGTGCCGCTCATGGCCGGGATCGGGCGGTAATTGAGCGGGCATGTGTCCAACATGCCTGGCCGGGGACCGGCACGCGAGCGGTTCGGCGGCGACACTCCGTCACGACCTGCGTCCCCGGGCCGGGCTGGTTAGCATTCCCCACGATGACCCCCCGCATGCCGCTGCACGAACGGGCACCGGCGCCGCCACCCGGTGGCGTCGCTCCTGGCCGCCCGGGCCGGGCACTGACCATCCGTGATCGGGTGGTCGCCGGTCAGCGATCCGCCGCGTCTCCCGCCGCGATTCCGCAGTGCGGATGAACCGACCGGTCCACTGACACGTACCCCGCACCGGATCGTTGGGAGTCTCGCCTTGGGTTCCGACCACACCCGCCCCGCTCCGTCCGCCCCGCCCCGGGTCCGGCGGATCCTCATCATGACGGTGGTGCCCCTCTTCGTCGCCACCGTGCTCGCAGCACTGCTGCTCTGGCCGCGCGGTGGGGCACCGGAGACCGACGGCGGGGCGGATGTGCCGCGCTTCCCCGGCACGGTGACCCGGGTGGTGACCGAACCATGCCCGCCGACGCCGTCGAGCCCGGAGGGCACACCACGCGTCGGCGGCGGGCCGTGCGGCACTGTCGACGTCCGGGTGGACGACGGGCCGTCCGCCGGCCAGCAGGTGCAGACACCGGTGCCCGACGGGCCCGGCGCACCCCGGGTCGCGGTCGGCGACGAGGTCATCCTGGTCGAGCTGACCGATCCCACCGATCCCACCACCAGCAACTGGAACATCTCCGAGCACCAGCGTGGCACCCCGATGCTGTGGTTGGCGGTGGTCTTCGCCGCGGCGATCGTCGCGTTCGGTAGGTGGCGGGGTCTGGCCGCGCTCGCCGGGTTGGCGGCCAGCTTCGCCATCCTGCTCACCTTCGTGCTGCCGGGCATCGGCGCCGGCAAGTCACCCCTGCTGATGGCGGTGGTGGGTGCCGCCCTGATCATGTTCGTGGTGCTCTACCTGACGCACGGGGTCACCGCACAGACCTCGGTCGCGGTGCTCGGCACCCTGGGCAGCCTGGTGCTGACCGGCGTGCTCGCCACGATCGCGACGGCGGCAACCCACCTCACCGGCTTCGGCAGCGAGGATGCCACCACGCTGTCGATGTTCCAGGGCGACGTGGACCTGCACGGTCTGCTGCTCGCCGGGATCATCATCGGCTCGCTCGGGGTGCTCGACGACGTGACGGTCACCCAGGCGGCCACCGTCACCGAGTTGGCGCACGCCAACCCCGGCCTGACCCGGTTGCAGCTCTACCGGGCCGCGACCCGGGTCGGCCGCGCGCACATCGCCTCCACTGTCAACACCATCGTGCTGGCATACGCGGGCGCGTCGCTGCCCCTGCTGCTCCTGCTCACCGCCGACGCGCGGCCGATCGGGCAGATCCTCACCAGCGAGTTCCTCGCGCAGGAGATCGTCCGCAGCGCGGTCGCCACCCTCGGCCTGATCGCCGCCGTGCCACTGACCACCGGGCTGGCCGCAGTGGTGACCGCGGCCGGGCGTGCGGACGCCACACCGTCCACCGACGCTTCCGCCCCGCGACCTCAGCCGGACCGGTCGGAGGCACTGGCCGCACTCATCTCACCGCGAGCGGGTCGCCCCGACGACCCGGAACCGACGCGGACCCCACCCCCATCCACCGCCACCGACGGGTGGCCGGAGCCGAACAGGAGCACGGATACGGCATGGTGACACTCCTCAGCGTGACCAGATCGGGCGTCCACCCTGAGAACCACGTCACTGGTCACTCAACGCTATGGCGAAATGACGCTTTTGGTCGGCATCCAGGCGTAGCTCACCCGGCCGACTCTCGGGTAACCTCGCTGCCGGTTACCGATGAAGGCGCGAAGCGGCGCCTGCGGTGCCACCGCCCAATCGCCAACCGGCGAATCGGGGACCCAGGTACGTGGGGTGAATCCGCGTCAGCGGTAGGGGCCACTTCCGCCCCGAACCCGTCAGCTAACCCGGTCGGCGGTCGACGGAAGGGAACATTGTGACGGCACCCCTACGCCGCTGGTTGACACCCGTGGTGGCCGTGATCGCCGCATTGACCGTGCTCGCCGGGCCCCTCCCGGCCCACGCCGCCCCGACGACCCCCACACCGTCCGGGCACGAGGAGGACGGCGAGCCGAAACTGCTCACCGACGTCATCGAGCAGGCCAACCGCGACTACTCCGCCGCCAAGTCCCAACTGGACAAATCCAAGAAGCGGCAGTTGGAGCTGGCCCGGGAGGTCGACCGGGCCAAGGCCGACCTGGACGCGTTGACCCCACAGGTCGGGCTGATCGCCGCCCAGTCGTACCGGACCGGCCGGATCGGCGCGCTCGCGATGCTGCTGGAGAGCAAGGCTCCCGACGCCTTCGTCCAGCGCGCCGCGGTGCTCGACGAGATGAACATGGTCAATGAGAAGAAGCTCGCCGAGGTCAACACGGTGAAGGCCCGCGCCGAGCAGGCCAAGCTGGCCCTCGACGCGGAGGTCCGCGAGCAGCAGAAGCAGACCGCCCTGATGGCGAAGCGGAAGAGCGAGGCGGACAAGGCGCTCTCCCTCGTCGGCGGCAAGGGCTTCACCGGCGGCCTGGTGGACGCCACCTCGAAGGTGGCCAAGATCGGCCCGGGTCGCACCGCCGACGGTGACTGGAAGCCGCAGTCGTGCAGCGAGAATGACCCGACCACGTCCGGTTGCGTCACGCCCCGCACCCTGCACGCGTACAAGGAGGTCAAGGCGGCCGGCTACAACCGGTTCGTCGGCTGCTACCGCTCCGGTGGGCCGTGGGAGCACCCGAAGGGCCGTGCCTGCGACTGGTCGCTGCAGAAGAGTGGCTTCGCCCCGTGGCACAACGATGACACCCGGAGGTACGGCAACAACGTCGCCGCCTTCCTCATCCGTAACGCCGACCGGCTGGGCATCTACTACGTGATCTGGAACCGGCAGATCTGGTTCCCGGCGACCGGCTGGAGTTCGTACAGCGGGCCGTCGAACCACACCGACCACGTCCACATGTCGCTGCTCTGACCCGCTGAACCCTCGCCGAGGGCCGTTCCGCGTCGCGCGGAGCGGCCCTCGTCGCGTCAGGCGGCGGCGGGCGCGGCCGGGTCGAGGGGCCCGGCCTCCTCGCCGAGCGTCGCGAAGCCGGCCGGCACGGCGGCCACCGGGCGGACCGCTCCGGCGGCGAGCCGGTACGACACACCGACCACCGCGCACCGCCCCTGCGCCACCTCGTCGGCCAGCACCGGCGACTGTCCGAGCAGCGTCTCGACGGTCTGTGCGATGTGGATGTCGACGATGCCGTCGATGTCCTGCACACCCTCGGTCTCGGCCCGGCGCAGGCTGGGCAGCACCGCGTCGACCACCGCCCGCAGGTGCCCCTGAGGTTGGGTGCCGGTCGTGGCGACCTCCCGGGCCGCCTGCACCGCACCGCACGAGTCGTGCCCGAGCACCACCACCAGCGGGGTGCCCAGCACGGTCACCGCGTACTCCACGCTGCCGAGCACCTCGGGGCCGGCGGTGTGGCCGGCGGTGCGGACCACGAACAGGTCGCCCAGCCCGCGGTCGAAGATGATCTCAGCGGCCAGGCGGGAGTCGGAGCAGCCCACGATCACCGCGAACGGGTGCTGCCCGTCGGCCACAGCGGCCCGGTGCCCGGCGTCCTGGTTGGGGTGGCGGGGGGCGCCGCCGACGAAGCGCCGGTTGCCGGCGACCAACTCGGCGTACGCGCGGGCCGGCTCGCTCAGCGCCGGGGCGCGGTCGGTGGTCCGCTGCGGGCCCGGCTGTCCGCCGGGCGTTCCGGAATGACTCATCCCCGCACCTCGTCTCGACGCATCTGACCTGGTCAACCGGCTCTTGAGCCGGGCCGGCGGCGGGCGCTGGCTCGGCTTTTACGGTCACACGCACCGTAAGATGCGTCAAGGTATACGTGATATGGATTTCATACGTTGACCTCAGCTCGCCCCTGGGTAACGCACCTCGGGCAGGGCCGACGAGACTCCTCGAGGGCAGGGTCGGCATCCGGAGAGGCGGTCACACGATGACGAAGACGGCGGCGGGCGACACCGGTGGTGGGCGGAACTGGACGTTCCTCACCAACCACGGGCACGTTCTGCTGGCCATCGCCCGCGACCCCACCGCCCGGCTGCGGGATGTCGCCGCCGAGGTCGGCGTGACCGAACGTGCCGCGCAGGCGATCGTCGCCGACCTGGAGGCGGGCGGATACCTGCACCGCACCCGCGTCGGGCGGCGCAATGAGTACACCCTCAACCCGTCCGGTCGGTTCCGTCATCCCGCCGAGGCCGACCGCCAGGTCGGTGCCCTGCTCGCGCTGTTCGCCGATCCGTCCACCGCGGAGGTCGGCCCCCAGGCCTGAGCATCGGTCGCCGGGCCGCTGCACGACCGGGCACAGCGGTAATCTCTGCGGGTGCGCGAATGCCCGCCGTTGAGCGCGACCACCCTGTCCCGTCGTCCCGTCACAGTGGTCCTCAGTGGAGCGCTGGCGGCTCTGCTCGGCGCCGGCCTGGTGGCACCCACCCCGGCAGCCGCGGCAGCGCCCTCCTGCGGCCCAGCCAGCGAGGAGAGCCTGACGGAGACGCCATGGGCGTTGCGCCGACTTGAGCCGTCCTCGGCGTGGCCACTGTCCCGGGGCGCCGGCGTCACGGTGGCGGTGATCGACTCCGGGGTCTCCGCGACCCATCCGCTGCTCAATGGTCAGGTGCTCGAAGGCCGCGACTTCAATGATCTGCCGGCCAACCAGGGCCAGTGCGACCTGGTCGGGCACGGCACGATGATCGCCGGCATCATCGCCGGCCGGGAGGGCACGGGCGTCCCGTTCAGCGGCATCGCCCCGGCTGCCCGCATCCTCCCCGTCCGGGTCCTGCCGGACCTCAAGGACACCAACGACCCCGACCTCCCCGGGCAGATCGCCGCGGCCATCGACTGGGCGGTCGAGCAGGGCGCCGACGTCATCAACCTGTCCCTGACCACCGTTCCCGGCCCGGAGCTGACAGCCGCCGTCGAGCGCGCCCTGGCCAAGCGGGTGGTGCTGGTCGCCGCCGCCGGCAACCGGCAGGAGGGCCAGCAGGACAGACCGGGTTACCCGGCCGCGTACCCCGGGGTGATCGCCGTCGGTGGGGTCGACGAGCAGGGCGGTCACGTGGGCAGCTCGATCAGCGGCGACTACGTCGACATCGCCGCACCGGGGTTGAACATCATCGGGCCGGCACCGCAGGGAGCCGGCTACCGCGGCGAGCCGAACGGCGGCACCAGCTACGCCGCCGCGTACGTCTCGGGGGCGGCCGCGCTGGTCCGGGCCGCCTACCCGGACCTCAGTCCACAACAGATCGCCGAACGGCTGGAACGCACGGCCGACAACCCACCGGAAGGCCACAACGCCGACATCGGCTACGGCATGGTGAATCCATACCGTGCGGTGTCGAGCCTGCTGGGCACCCGGACGAACCCGCCCGCCGGCGCCCTCCCGATGCCCCCGGCGCAGGACGACCCGCTGGGCTGGCAACGCCCCGCCGCGATCTGGGCGGCGGCGGTCGGTGGCCTGCTCACCGTGCTGCTGCTGATCGCGCGACCGATCGTCACCCGTGGTCGCCGACGGGGCTGGCGCCCGGGCCGGCGCACCGACTCAGCGGCTGCCGGCTGACCGGGCGCCGCCGCACCAAGGCCAGACACAGTGCGGCTCCGGCCCGGATCAACCGGACCGGAGCCACCCCGCCGAATGCCTCAGCCCCACACCTTCGAGTTGCTCATCTCGGTGGTGAGGTAGTTTTCCCGGGCGATGCCGACGGCGCCGCCGATCTCGTTCAGGATGCGGTTGATGTCCTGGACCGCCGCGTCCCACTTGGCCTGGTGCTGCTCGTAGGCAACCCGGTCCTCGCCGTCCCAGTGGAGCTTGGTCAGCATCGACCGCAGCGTGTCGAGCTTTTCCTCGAGGGTCTTCGAGATGGCCTGCATCTGCTGGTTGCTGCTCTCGAGGACCGCATAGTCAACTTTGATCGTCACGATTTCCTCCTCTGCTGGCTGCGGATCACGGGTTGAGAGCAGAGTGGAACTTGTCCAGCATCTGCTGCTGCTCTTCGTCGTTGACCTGGTGCGTCGTACCCGACTTGTCGAGCAGATCGGCGATGTTGTCCATCGCCGTCAGCAGCTTGCTCGTGTCTTCGCTCCAGCGCGTCATCAGCGACTGGAAGCCCGTGGACGCCTGGCCCTTCCATGCCATCGCCAGGTCGTCGACCACGTTCCAGAGCTTCTTCAGCTCGCCGTCAACCTCGCTGCGCGTGGACCGCACGTCACTCGCGGCGGTATGCAGAGTCGCTGCTTCGACCTCGAACGCCATGCCTCACACCCTTCCGTCATGTTGTGGTGGCGGATTCGCCGCACCCCTCCCCCGCGGCAAGGCAGCAACACCCCACCGACGGACACTCCAGTGAAGACCGTAGCGGAAGCGGACCAGCCCTCGCAGCCCTGACCGGCGACGTCCGATGGATGGTGGTGAATCGGACCTGAGCGGCCGATCACCTCGCACCGGACGGCGGACACCGGTCAGGACGGCTCCGCCCAGGCGGTCTGGATCAGCTGCTGACCATCACGCCGTCGGACGAGGGTGCCGCGACCAGGCGGCTGCGGGCTCGGCCGCAACGTCCCGAAGACCGCGCCCTCCTCCCGGTTGCCGGACATCAGCAGGCCCGGTGAGTCCAGTTCGCGCAACCGTTGCAGCACCGGCTCGTAGAGCGCCCGGGACACCCCGCCGACCCGACGCGTGATGACCAGGTGCAGACCGATGTCGCGTGCCTGCGGCAGCAGCTCCTGCAGGGCGCTGAGCGGATTGCTGCCACCGGAGGCGACCAGGTCGTAGTCGTCCACCAGGATGTACAGGTCGGGGCCCTTCCACCAACTGCGGTCGCGCAGCTGGGCGGTGGTCACGTCCGGGCCGGGCAGCCGGTTGGACAACGCGCTGCGGATCGAGCCGAGACCCTGCGCGAACGCCTGGTTCGACGGGGCGTAGTCCAGCAGGTGATCACCCTCGACCGCACCCAGCAGACCACGCCGGTAGTCGGCGATCACCAGGCGGGCCTGCGCCGGCGTGTACCGCTCGGTGATGCCCCGGGCGATCAACCGCAGCAGGTTGGTCTTGCCGCACTCCGCGTCGCCGAAGACCGTCAGGTGCGGCTCGTTGACCAGGTCCAGGTAGACCGGCGCAAGCGCCGACTCGTTGACACCGATCGGCAGGCCGGGTGCCGACCGGTCGATGAGCCGGGCCAGCTCGGTCACCGGAAGCCTGCGCGGCAGCAGCCGCACCTTCGGCGCCGGACGCCCCGGCCAGTTGGCCGCCACGTGCCCCGCCAGGGACAGCGACGCCTCACTCAGGTCGTCGATGTCCCGACGACCGTCGATGCGCGAGATGGCCGTGAGGAAGTGCAGCTTGTCGCGCGTCAGACCGCGACCGGGCGACTTCTCCGGCACGTTCGTCGCCGCCCGACGATCGATCTCGGACTCCGACGCGTCACCGAGGCGCAGCTCCAACTTGGTGCCGAGCAGATCCCGCATGTTGATCCGGATCTCAGCCCAACGCACCGCCGTGAGCACCACGTGAACGCCGAAACCGAGCCCCCGGTTGGCCAGCGTGGTGATCGTCTGCTCCAGCTCCTCGTACTCCTGGCGCAGCGTGTTCCAGCCGTCCACCACCAGGAACACATCGCCGAACGGGTCGTCCGCGAACTCACCGGCGGCCCGGCGACGACGGTAGCTGGCCACCGAGTCGATGCCGTGCTGGGCGAAACGCGTCTCCCGGTCGTCCAGGACGGCCACCACCTCGGCCACCGTCCGGCGGACCGCCTCGACGTCCCGACGACCGGCCACCCCCGCCATGTGCGGCAACCGGTCGAGACTGCGCAGCGCGCCCCCACCGAAGTCCAGGCAGAAGAACTGCACCTCACGCGGCGTGTGGGTGAGTGCCAACGAGGCGAGCAGCGTACGCAGCATGGTGCTCTTGCCACTCAGCGAGCGGCCGACGATGACCACGTTGCCGCCGGCGCCGGCCAGCTCGACCATCATCGGGTCACGGCGCTGCTCGTACGGGCGGTCCACCACCCCGACCGGTACGGTCAGCCGCCCCCGCCCGGGCCAGGACGCCGTGCACAGCCCGTAGGTCGGGTCGACAGCCAGCGCGCCGAGCAGCTCGCCGAGGCCCGGCGGATCGGCCAGCGGCGGCAGCCACACCTGATGGGCAGGACGCCCTCGACCCTTGAGCTGGTCGATCAGCACGTCGAGCATCGCCACGGCCTTGCCGTCGGCCGGTTGCTCCGGCTCGGGCGTGGTGGCCACCGGCACCTGCGGGACCTGGGCCGGAACGAAGTCGAGGCCGTACGGCACGATCCGCCGCTGCACCAACGCCTGCGACGCGGAGGCCTGCTGCCCCGGCGCCCGGTACGCCCCCGACACGTACGCGGCCCGGAACCGCAGCATCGTGCTGGTGTCGGTCTTCAGGTAACCGTGACCGGGCGCGTTCGGCAGCTCGTACGCGTCCGGGACACCGAGCACGATCCGGCTCTCCACAGCGGAGAAGGTACGCAGACCGATCCGGTACGACAGGTGTGTGTCCAGACCGCGGAGCTTGCCCTCTTCGAGCCGCTGGCTGGCCAGCAGCAGATGCACGCCGAGCGACCGGCCCAGTCGGCCGATCATCACGAACAGGTCGATGAAGTCGGGCTTGGCGGCGAGCAGCTCGCTGAACTCGTCACAGATGATCAACAGGCTGGGCATCGGGGCGAGCGGCTCGCCGGCCGAGCGGGCCTTCTCGTACTCGAAGCGGGAGACGTAGTTGCCGGCCGCCCGCAGCAGCTCCTGCCGTCGCACCATCTCACCGGCGAGCGCGTCGCGCATCCGGTCGACCAGCGGCAGCTCGTCGGCCAGGTTGGTGATGACCGCGCTGGTGTGCGGCAGCGCCTCCAACGAGGCGAACGTCGCGCCGCCCTTGAAGTCCACCAGGACGAAGTTCAGCTCCTCCGACGAGTGGGTCACCGCCAACGCGGCCACCACCGTCCGGAGCAGCTCGCTCTTGCCCGACCCGGTCGCACCGATCACCAGACCGTGCGGGCCCATGCCCTCGTGCGCCGACTCCTTGAAGTCCAGCTCGACCACGTTGCCGTCCGGGCCGACACCGAGCGGGATGCGCAGCCGGTCCCGGTGACCCCGCGGTCGCCAGGTGTTCTGGACGTCCACCGTCGCGGCGTCACCCACGCCGAGCAGGTCCGGCAGCTCCATGCTGCGGGCCAGCGGCTCGTCGCTGCTGGTCTGCTGCTGGGAGAGCCGGTACGGGGCGATCTGCCGGGCCAGCCCCTCGGCGGCCTCGGCGCTGAGCTGGTCAGGTCGACCCAGCGGCGACGACGAGCTGCCCCGGACCAGGTCGAGCGAGCTTCCGTCAGCCACGTCGAGGCAGAGCAGCCAGCGGCCCGCGTCGCGCGGCACCGTCCCGGAAAGGTCGATCACGGTGGTGCCGAGCAACCCTGGCCCCACCAGTTGGCAGGTCGGTGAGACCTCCCCGCCGTCGATGACCACGACCAGGTGCGCGGCGGTGGTCAGCGGCTTGGCCTCGGGGGCGAACCGGGGTCGCCCCGCCAGCTCACCGGCGAGCGCGGCCTCGGCCTCGGCCAGGCTGGCGAAGACCAACCGGCGCGCGCCGGCGGCGTCCGTACGAGCGCTGTGGTGGGCGTGTGGCAGCCATTTGACCCAGCCCCAGGACGACTGTCGGTCCGGAGCGGCGACCACCGCGACCACCAGGTCGTCCGGTGCGTGGAAGGTGGCCAGCTGCCCGAGAGCCGCCCGGGTCAGGTTGAGCACGGGCTCGCGGTCGCCACGCAGCGCCACTCGACTGAACGCGCGCACCGACAGGGCGGTCGGCAGCTCGGGCACTGTGGAGTGCGCGCGGACGAACCGGCGGAGCGCGATGGCGCTCATCGGCTCCAGGTCCTCCACCGGCTTCGTCTCCGGCGGGACGATCTCCACGGCCAGCCGCTGCGGGCCGAGGGCGATGCGCGTCTCGCCGAAGTCGTCCTCGGTGATCCGCCGCTCCCAGAGGCGGCGGGACGCCGCGATCGACCAGAGCGCGTCGGGCTCCGGGTGCCGCCAGGCCATCGCGGCCCGCTGCTGCTCAGCGGCCCGCCGGGTGCGCTTGCGCATCTGGGCCAGGTAACGCATGTAGTCGCGGCGGTCGGCGTTCAACTCGGCCTTGTCCTTGCCACCGCTGTTGGCGAGTGAACCGATCGCCATGCCAAGCATCGAGACGCCGAAGAGACCACCGGCGACGTACGTCATCATGCCGCCGCCCTTGCCGGCGTAGAGGAAGGCCATCGCACCGACCCCGCAGAACATCGGCAGGATCATGAGCAGCTGCCCCATGCCGCGGGGCGTCGGCTCCGGCAGCTCGGGAGGCGACTCCAGCAGCACCTCGCCGCGCGGTAGGGCGGGCCCCGGCTGACGCGGGAGCCTGCGGAACACGACAGTGCTCACGGCTGTCTCCTCCCCAGAAGCGGCCCTGATGACGTGCCGCCGCGGACCGGAGCCCGCGGGTGGGCATCGTACGTGCCCGCCATCGTAGGTAATCTGCCGTGGGCGCGGTGGACCCGGACGCAGCATCGCGGCCAGCCGATCACAGACGCACACCTGGAGGCCACTGTGGCGACGAACACGGCGACCGGTGGTCTGAGCCGGATCACCATCGTGGCTCCGCGTACCCGGATGGACCTGGCGCTGCCGTCAGACGTCCCGATGGCGGACCTGCTTCCCACCCTGCTGCGCTACGCGGGTGAGGACATGGCCGACGAGGGCGCGCGGCACGGTGGCTGGGCACTGTCCAGACTGGGCGGTGCGCCGCTGGACGGTGGGCGTACGGCTGCGCAGCTCAGTGTCCGTGACGGTGAGGTGCTCTACTTCAATCCGCGGTCCGCGGCCGCTCCGGAGATCGTCTTCGACGACGTGGTGGATGCGGTCGCCACCGCGACCAACCAGCGCCCCGGCGCCTGGCAGGTCGGTGCGACCCGATCCTTCGCGGTGGTCTTCGCCGCGGCGGCGCTCGGCGCCGGCGCGTTGGCCGCGCTCTTCGCCGGCCCGCCGCACCTGCCCGGCGCGGTGGCCGCCCTGCTGGTCGCGGTGGCGTTGCTGGTGGGTGCGGCGGTGCTGTCCAGGGCCGTCGGCGACAGTCAGACCGGCGCGGTTCTGGCCATCGTCGGCCTGGTGCACGCCGCCACCGGCGGTCTGCTGCTGCTCGCCGGTGATCGGCCGCTGACCGAGCTGGCCAGCCCGCACGTGCTGCTGGCGGCGACCGCCGCGGTGGTCGCCGGGGCGGTGGCCGTGATGGCGGTCGGTGACCGGTACCCCCTCTTCTTCGCCGCGATCGGGGTGGGGGCCGCGACCGGCCTGGGCGCACTGCTCTGCCTGGTCTTCGGCCTGGACACGCCGGCGGCCGCGGCGGTGGTGGCCGCTGTGGCGTTCGGCGTCGTGCCGGCGCTGCCGATGATGGCCTACCGGCTGGCGAGACTGCCGGTGCCGTCGATCCCGACCGGCCCGGAGGACCTGAAGACCGACACCGAGTCGGTGGACGGCCGGCAGGTGCTGCAGCGCAGCGAACGCGCCGACCAGTTCATGACCGGTCTGCTGTGGACGGTGTCGCTGCTGGTGCTGGGCGCTCAGTTCGTGCTGGCCCTCGACGGACGCCTGCCGGCGGTGCTGCTGTGCCTGGTGCTGGCCCTGCTGTCGCTGCTGCGGGCCCGACCGCTCCTGGGCCGCGCGCAGCGCACCCCGGTGCTGCTGGCGGGCACCGTCGGGCTGGGTCTGGCCGCTGTGGCCACCTTCGCCGACGGGTCGCTGTCGGTCCGGCTCGGTCTGATCCTCGGCGGGCTGGTGCTGGCCGCCGTGGTCAGCCTGATCTACGGTCTGAGCGTCGCCGGCAAGCGCATCTCGCCGGTCTGGGGCCGCCTCCTCGACATCGCCGAGATCCTGCTGATCATCGCGCTGGTCCCGCTCGCCTTCTGGGTGTGCGGCTTCTACGGCTGGATCGTCAACCTCCGGCCCTGACCGCCCGCGCCGGTCCCTACGCTTGCGGGCGGGTGGAGACCCCCAGCGCGGACGCGGCCGGCGCGGTGGCGTAGACGCCCGGACCGTGCTGACCGTCCAGGGGTCGGGCGGACATGCCCGTCCGATGGGCGACGTCACGTACCACCTTGACCAGCGCCTCGACGTGGTTGTCCATCGCGGCGACCCGCAGCAGCGGCGCCGCCACCCGGCCGTCCACCGACACCGTCGCGGCAACCGTGTGCGACGGCGCCGAGGTCGCGGTGATCGCGTCGACGAGCGGACCGAGTGGCGCGTCCGAACGACCCAGGGTCATGCACCGGTGGGTCCAACCGCCGCCGCGCAGCCCTCGCCAGGTCTCCGTCGGCGCCTCCGGGCCCAGATCCAGACCGGCGGCCGAGACGACGGCCGCGCGCAGCTCCTCGCGACCCAGCGGCCGATGCGCCAGACCCGCGCTGGTCAGCGCCTTGCCGAGCCGACCGATCCCGGCGGCCACGGTCCGGTGTACGCCGGGCAGCCCGCCACCCCTGCTCACCGCCTCGACCCGCGCGTCGCTGACGGTGAGCCGCAGCGCCACCCAGACGGTCCGGTGAGCCGCTGGCGGCGCACCGGGCGCCGGGTACCAGACCAGGGTGTGTGCGACGACCTGGGCCCGGGACACGGGGGCACTGAAGTCCGTGAGCACGCCCAAAGCCCGATCCACTGTGGAGGCGTGTGCCGAGCCGACCGTCGTACCGCTGGCCGACTGCAAGGCGACAGCGGCGAACCACCCCTGAGCGTCCTGCCCGATGCCGAGCCGGGTGCCCCGGTCGGTCAACTCGATGAAACTCAACTCTGGGGCGAGGGCGACCAACCGCGGGTCGGTGGCCGTGCCGCCGGCCAGCGTCGCCGACGCGCGCTCACCGCGACGTCGCATCCGCCGGCGCAGCAGCAGGTCCTCGAACCACCAGCGGCCACCCCTGCGTGCGAAGGTCGCCAGGACGACCAGCACCGCCGCGCCGCCCGCCACGGGGAGCACCCAACCGGGCCCGGCCGACGCGGCCCAGACGCCGACCACGCACAACTCCAACAACACGAGCTGCCCGACCAGCACCGGGCCGACCCGTCCACGGCCGGGCCGGTCGGTCGGCGGCGTCGACCGCGTCGCAACGGTGGACGGGTCCGTGGCCGCTCGGGCGGGTCGTGCCTGAACCTGCGTCATCGCTGACTGTCCCTCCTGCACGTACGACTCTGCGCCGGGTCGGTCCGGTGCCGGCCACGAACGGTGGTCCCGAGGAACCCCGGTCGGCCCCTTATCGTAGGGAAGCCCGCGACGGCACCCCGACCTGATCGTCGCGGATCCACCCCGCCGGAGGTAAGTCATGCGGACCCGCCGCGATCAGGTGCAGGCGTACCGCTTCGTCACCCGCCGGATCGTCTCCGCGTTGCTGTCGGGCGATCCGGAGACCACCAACCTGCCGATGCGGCGGCTCGGGATGGCCGTCTTCGGCAGTGTCATCACCGCGGCCGTCGTGCTCGGTGGCGTCGGCGCCTACGGTCAGCTGACCGGGAACACCGCGCCGCTGAACGACCAGACCCTGGTCATCGAACGGGAAACCGGCGCGACGTACGTCTTCATGAGCGGGCAGCTGCATCCGACGCTCAACTACGCGTCGGCCCGCCTGATCCTCGACAAGCCCGACGCCGAGGTGCGGACGATGTCCCAGGCGGCACTGCGGGATCGTCCACGGGGGTTGACCCTCGGCATCGTCGGGGCGCCGGACGCTCTGCCGGACCGCAAGTCGCTGACCGGTCTGCCCTGGTCGGTCTGCGACGTGCCCGATCCGGTCGACCCGCAGCGCTCCCGCACCCGGGTGGTGATCGACCGGGCGCTGCCCGGCGGTGTGCCGCTGGGCGACCGGGCGGTGCTGGTCGTGGTGGATGATCAGAAGTACCTGGTCACCAACAACATCCGATTCCAGGTGCTCGGCGGTGACCGGACGATCACGGCGTTGAAGTTGCCCGGCGCCGCGCAGTTGCGGGTCGGGCAGCAACTGCTCAACGCCGTACCGGCCGGGCCACCGCTGCGCAAGCCGTCGCTGGCCGGCGAGGGCGAGTCCAGCACCCGGACGGTGGCCGGCCGACCGGCCAAGATCGGTCAGGTGTTCAGCGCGGCCGGGCGGCACTACGTGCTCACCCGGGAGGGCCTCGCGTCGATCAGTGAGATCACCGCCCTGCTGATGGTCGGCGGCGGCGGTCAGATCACCGACATCACCCCCAATCAGGCGGGCGAGCTGTATGTCGAGCAGCGGGTCGAGGAGGAGGGGCTGCCGGAGACGATGCCCGCCTTCCACCCGGCCACGTCGGGTCGGACCGCCCTCTGCGCGACGTACCGGGCGAGCAGTTCCGGCGGCCCTCCCACCACGACCCTGGAGGTCTTCGACCGGGTGCCGAACGAGCTGACCGCGACCGATCCGGGCGCGGTGCCGGTGCCACAGACCAGACGGGACGCCGTACGCACCGCCGAGGCGGTCCTGCTGCCCGGCGGCAAGGGCGTCATCGCGCAGGCCTCGCCGGGTGCCGGGACCAGCGGTTCCGGTGCCGCCGGTTCGACGATCTACCTGATCAGCCCGCAGGGCATCCGATACCCGCTCGGCTCGGCGGCGACGCTGGGGGTGCTCGGTTACGGCGGGGTCACTCCGCTCGCGGTGCCCGGTTCGCTGCTCGCGCTGATCCCGACCGGGCCCACCCTGAAGCGTGAGGACGCGCTCTCGGTCTTCTCGCCCGACGGGTCGGCGGCGGCATCTCCGGCCGGACCGGCGCCGTCTCCTCCGACAAAGAGCACTGCGTCGCCGACCGGTGGGGCGGTCGGCGCGACGCCGACGGCCTCGGGATCGACGGGAGCCGACGGCTGAGCAGCCGTGACGGGTCGCCCCGTGTCGCAGTGGTGGACTAACCTGAGTGTCGCTGACGGTTGTCAACCAGAACGACGGGGATGTTTGCCATGACCGGGCGTACGGAAGTCGACCTGCTGTCCCTTGAGGACTTCCACCTGCATCTGGCATCGCGGTTGAGTCAGGTGGAGTCGGTGCTGCGCAAGCTCAACACCGAGATGCAGTGCCGCCCACCCGCGTTGGGTTCGTTCTTCGACGCCACCGACAAGGCGCGCCGCTACAGCGAGGTTCACCAGTCCTATGTCGACCAGGCTGAGCGCGTACGGCGGGCGGTGCTGGCGGCACAGCAGGCGACGAGCACGATCCTGAGCAACTACCGCACCGCCGAGGCACGAAACGCGGCCAACGCCACCGATGTCACCGCCGCGCTGACCGGGGTCGACCAGGCGTTGCAGCCGAAGGAGGACGGGCGTGTCTGACTCCACCCACCGCTACGAGGGCAGCAGCCACCAGGAGCTCTATGACGGCGTGATGGCCGGCCAGCCGGAGCAGATCGAGGGTGTGGCCGCCCAGTGGGCCGAGCTCAAGGGAATCCTGGACGGTCTCAGCCGGGAGCTGAGCGGCGACCTGGAGAAGCTCGGCAACACCTGGACGGGCTCGGCCGGTCGTGAGTTCCACCGGCGACTCAGCCTGATCGTCGCCCACTCCGACGCGCTGAGCGACGGGATGTCCGGCGTCAAGCAGGGGCTGACCATGATGGCCGACCATCTGCGCACGGCCCGCAAGCAGGCCGAGAGCCCGGAGGAGACCGACGACAACGACAAGGCGTTGTCCGGTGCGGCCAAGGGTGCCATCACCTTCGGTCTGCCGGGTGCCGTGGTCATGGGCCTCGCGGGTCACCAGCAGGACAAGGAAGAGCAGGAGAAGGCCCACCAGCGGATGGTGAACCTCGTGGCCAAACTGGCCGACGGTTACGAGATCTCCGCCTACGACCGCGTGGTCGACCCGCCCCTGCCGAAACCGGACACTCCCGACACGGTCAGCAAGGACCCGACGTCCCCGCGGGGCGTTCCGAGCATCGCCACGGCGACCGCCGGGCCCAGCAGCACCAACATGACCGCGCGCACCGGCGACGCGACCATCGCGAGGCCCGACCGCGTCGCCGCGCCGCCGGTCACCGGCGGTGGCTCGTTCCCCGAGCAGAGCGTCCCCGGCACCGGTGGGGCGCCGACCATCGGCAGCGGCACGATCGGCGTCGGCAGCGATGTCGATGTCCGCAGCACCTCACTCGCCGGGGCGGACCCGCTGGTCGGCGGCGCGTTGGTCGCTGGTGGTGCCGCCGGGCTGGCTGGCCTGTCCGGGCCGACCACGGTGACCGCTGGTGCCGGCACCGGCCCAGGTCTGCTCTACGGCGGACAGGGTGGGGCACCGGCCGGTGGGGTCCTCCGCACCGCCACGCTCGCCAGTTCGGGCAGCACGCCCACCACGTCGGCTCGTCCGACCGGTGCGGCCGCGCCGGCTGACAGTCGCTCCGCCAGCGGGATCGGGCGCAGCATCGACGGCCAGCGGGGCGGTCGTGCAGGCGCGACCGGCAGCGGCCGCGGGGCAGGCGGCAGCGGTTCCGGCGTGCTCGGAGGACGGGGTCGGCCTCAGGAGGACGACTCCGATGAGCGGCTGACCTGGTTGACCGAGGACGAGATGGTGTGGCGCGACGGCGACAACGCAGCGCCGCCCGTGCTCGGCGCCAGCGACTGACCGTTATCCGCCACTGGCGAGCAGGCGCCCCCGGCGCTGCCGGACGAACGACACAGGGTGCCCCCGACCGGACCAGCTCCGGCCGGGGGCGCCGCCTTCCCCGGGTCTTGATATTCGGCGTCCACAGTGCGCATGGTGGTGGCGGTCACGGCAGAACCGGCGCTCGCCGTGCTGCGGCGCGCCGGGTCGGGCGATAGGTTGGTCGGGTGTCGTCCGCAGCCTTTGTCCGCCCAGCCCAGTGGGCTGTGCTGCGGTCACTGCGCGAGATGACCCGACTGGCGATCACCACGCTGGTGCTCGCGGTCGGCCTCGGTGGCGCTCTCGCTGCGACCTCACCGCCCGCCCCGACGTCTGCGCGGCCGAGTGCCGTGAGCAGCCGGGTGGCCACCGTCCGCCCCGATGCCGTGCCGGCCGCCGAGCGCGCGGGCCAGCCCGCCGCCCCGCCCGCCGGCGCGGTCGACACCATCGCTGCACCCGGTCCGGTCACTGCGGTCCCGGGGCACGCGCCGGCCATCGATCCCGGCCGTGGCACCCCGGCGCGGCGCGGTCCACCCACCCGCTGATCCAGGCCCGGCTGTCCCCGGGGCCCGGTTGCGGGTGATCCGTCGCGGCACCTGAGTCGCCGCTGACGGCACGATCCCACCTCCCGGCCGACCGGCGCCGTCTGGCTCCTCCTGACACCCGTCGATACCCGCCTTCGAGCGCGAGGTGCTGATCATGCAAACCGTCCTTTCCGCCGTCCTGCCCGACCTGTCCCGAGCCGCCGTCATCTGGCTGAGCCTGCTCGGGGTGGTCGCTGTCGCTGTCGCCGCTCTCCTGCTGCGGCCCGGTCGACTTCGCCTCGACCCGGTCGCCCGGATCCGTCGCGCGGCCATGCCGAGCCAACTCGAACACGCGCAGGAGGAACGGGAGCAGAGCCGCTACGCGCAGGAGGTCGCGGTGGCCGCGGAGCGGGCCACCACCACCGCGCAGCGCCGCCGGGCGGAGTGGGTGGCCGCGCAGGAGGCGGTGGAGGGAGCCTGGCAGACGTACGAGGCGGCCGAGGCAGCCGTGCGACGGCTCGCCGCCGCGGCCGCGATGCCGCTGCCGCACACCGCCCGGACCCCGGCGGAGTACGTGGACCGTGAGCGCTACCTGCACCGTGCCGCCCTCGATGCGTACTGGCGGCGGGAGTTGTCGGTGGAGCAGCTCAGTGAGGTCTTCGCGCACCGGGACGGCTGGGACCCGCGGTTGCACCCGGTCGAGCAGGAGCTGGTGCTGCAACGGGCGATCCGCGACAACCTGGCGGCCCGGCACGCCGCCGCCCGTGAGCAGGAGCAGGTTGCCTGGCGGGCGGCCGAGTTGGCAGTGGCGGCGGCCCGCAGTCTGCGCGAGGAGGCCCACGCCGCGACCGGACGGCGGGTCGCGGAGTCGGCGTCGGTGTTGCCGCTCAGCGAAGTTGTCCGGCCGGCAGTCGACCAGACCCGGGAAAACAAGGTGATCGCTCGCGGTCGTGCGACGGTGCCCGCGTTCTGAGCCGTACGGCGTCGGGTGGGTTAGCGTGACGGCATGTCCCGACAGGCGTGGGTGCTCGTGGTGGTCGCCGGCATCCTGGCGATCGCCACACTGGTCGGTGCCGTGGTGCTGGCGGTGCGGGTGGTGCGTACGCGACGAATGTTGACCGGGCTCGGCGCGGGCGGCAAGTTCGCCTTCTACGGGGCGCTGATCTACACGATCTTCCCGGTCGACGTGCTCCCGGACCCGATCTACCTGGATGACATGGGTGTCCTGGCCGCCGCGCTGATCTACCTCACCCGGCTGGTGCACCAACGACGGGCGGCCGGTCGACAACTGCCCGGTCAGCCGGACGCCCTGCCGGATCGGGACCACGCCCACCGTCGCGTGCCATGATCGGGGTCGGTTCGGCGGACAGGGGACGGGCATGGCGGGCGATCATCGACTGGATGTGCGCGATGAGCGGGTTGTCGCCTTCTGCGCGGAACGGCACCTCGCGACGCTGACCACCCTGCGCGCCGACGGCACCCCGCACGTCGTACCGGTAGGGGTCACCCTCGACCCGGCGGCCGGGCTGGCCCGGGTGATCACCTCCGGCGCGTCCCACAAGGCCCGTCAGGTGGCCGCTGCGGGCCCGGCGGGCGCGGCAGTGGCCGTGTGCCACGTGGATGGCCGCCGCTGGCTGACCATCGAGGGCCGCGCGGTCCTGCGGTCGGATCCCGCCTCCGTGGCGGAGGCTGAGCGTCGCTATGCCGAGCGGTATCGGACCCCCCGTCCGAATCCGGAGCGGGTCGTCATCGAGATCACCGTGACCCGGCTCCTGGGGAGCCTCTGACCCCGACCGTGTGACGGGTCGTCCGGACGGGTCACGGTCAGCGCAGCCCGATTCGCCGGAATCCCTCCCGGCCGGCAGCCGTTGCACCTGATCGCGACGCCCGCAGCCGCGGTCGGCGGAATGCCGGCCGGAGCAGGGCTGTTACGTCCCCGGTACGCCAGTGGCCCAGACCGCCGCTGGTCGTCGCCCCCGTGATGAGCCGAGCGCCATTCCCGGTGCTGCGCCCTCCGCCTGTCGGAGGCGTCAACCCCCGAACGGAGACTCGACCATGAACCCGATCGTCCAGAAGAGCGGTCTGTCCGTCGTCGGCCTGCTCGTCGCCGGCGGTTGCGCCCTCGGCCCCGCGGTAGCCGCCCAGGCCGCCCCGGCGCCTTCCGCGTCGACCTCGTCGAGCCAGACGCAGCGCTCCGCCGAGCGGGTCCTCGGCATCGACTACCAGGCCCAGCCCAACTTCTACTACTGCGGCCCGGCCGCGACCCGGATCGCGTTGTCCGCGCAGGGCAAGGCGCTCTCCCAGGACGAGGTGGCCAAGCTGCTCGGCACCACCGAGGCCGGCACCCCCTCGGCCCTGGACACCACCCGGGTGCTGAACGAACTGACCGGTGGCAAGTACCGGACCACCGAGATTCGTGACTCCGTGGCCCGGCCCGACCAGGTCGAGCAGTTGCGCCGGGACGTACTGGCCGCGGTGGACGCCGGCCGGCCGGTGGTGGCCAACATCAAGGGCACGACCGTCGACACCGACGGCAACCCGCACTCGTACGAGGGTGGCCACTACCTGACGCTCGTCGGCTACCGCGACGGTGGGGACAGCATCCGGGTCGCCGACCCGGCCGACCCGACGCTGGGCGAGTACTGGATGAGCCTGCCGAAGGTCGCCAACTGGATCGCCGAGCGCGGTTACTCCTCCTGATCTGACGGTGTCACCGGGCCGGTCTCCCCTGCGGGGAGGCCGGCCCGTTCGCCATCCGCATCCGGGCGGCCAGGTGCGCGCGCCGACGAGCTCGCAGGGCCCGCGTCGGCCGGACGCGGTGCAGTTGTCGCCGGACCAGCGGGTGCACTGCCGCCTCACCGGCGCCGGCGGCCCGCCGCACGATCCGGTTGGCGTCGTCGGGTTCACAACCGCACGCCCGGAGCAGGTCGCTGGCCGCGGTACGCAGCCCGGTGACCAGGGACTCGCCGAACGACTTGACCCCGCTCGCAGCAGCGTGCCCGGCCAACTCGGCACACTCCTCGATCAACCGGAGAGTGCGTCGTGGGTCGTCGCCGACCCGGCACTCCGTACGCATCTCCGCCACCGCCTGACCCAACCGGGTCATCGCGTCCGGCAGCTGCGGCGGGATCGGCTCGTCGTACTGGAGGGCGGTCGACGACCAGCGGGCCAGGGCGCGGGTGTCCAGCAGCAGCCGTTCGAGGTGATCCGCGCTGCGGGCGTACCGGTGGTACTGCTCGCGGCGGTGCCAGCGGACCGGGGCGAGCGTCACCACCTCCTCCGCCCCGCTCAACGCGTCGTGCAGCCTGCTGACGTCGTCCTCGGTGCCCCGCAGCCGATCGAGGACGCGCAGCGTCCGGTCCCCGTCGCGGTCCCGCAACCCCTGCGCCAGCTCGGCGAGCTGCTCGCAGAGAACCGCGAAGATCGGCGCTGCGGCGCGGTCCAGGACCCGCATCGGGTTCACCGGCAGCAACAGCGCGACCACCACCAGCCCGACCGCCCCGCCGACGAGCGCGTCGAAGATCCGGGGTAGCTCCAGGCCACGTTCCATCGGGGCCAGCGTGGCGATCAGCACGGCGGTACCGCCGGCCTGACCCACCAGCGGACCGCCCCTCCCGGCCACCAGCAACGCGACGGCGATGGCCAGGGCGACCACCACACCGGTCTGCCACGGACCGTTGCCGAGCAGGAAACGCAGCGTGTCGCCGATGATGATGCCCAGGGCCACGCCACCCAGCAGCTCGAACGTGCGTCGGGCCCGCTGGCCGATGGCGGTGGCGATCGTACCGACGGCGGCTGCGGGTGCGAAGACGTGCGATCCCTGCCCGAGCAGCTTCTGGGCGAGCAGGGCGGCGATCGCTGCGGCCAGCCCCGCCTGGATGGAGATCACCAGGGTGACCTCCCACTGGCGGGCGCGGATCCTGCTGGCCTGTCCACCCCGGTGTCGTGCCCGCTGGACGGCCTGACCGCTCCGCTCGGCAGCCTCGTCGAACCGCGACCGGGCGCGGTCGGCGGGTGGGCGGTCGTCGGCCATGGCGGCGCTTACCCCGGCCACGGCGGGGCAGTCGTGCCGATCCGGCATCACCCCCACCACAGGCCCCACCTGGATCATGCAACGCATCGTCGTCCATGGGTTTGTGCAGCCCCGTGGGGGTACCTGGGCCTCACACCTCCCACCGATCCGCAACCGGTAAGGGGCCGTGACATGAGCAACCCGCAGAACGACGACGACCATGACGTCGTCGACATCCTGGTCGCCGACCATCGTGAGGTCGAGGCCCTCTTCGTCGAGTTGGAGACCGGACAGGGCACCCTCGAACACCGCCGCCAACTCGTCGACGTCGTGATCGCCGAACTCGTCCGCCACTCGGTCGCCGAGGAGGCGTACGTCTATCCGATCGCCCGTAAGGCGCTGCCCGACGGCAATGAGATCGCCGACCGCGAGATAGCGGAGCACACCGACGCCGAACGGACCATGAAGGAGCTGGAGTCCGTCGACCCGTCCGACCCGCGCTTCGACGAGTTGCTCGCCCACCTGGTGAGCACAATCCGCGACCACGTACGCGAGGAGGAGAACGAACTCTTTCCCCGGCTGCGCGCGGCGACCGCCCGGGAGGAGCTGATCGAGGTCGCCGACAAGGTGACGGCGGTCAAGGAGATCGGCCCGACCCGCCCGCACCCGGGAAAGCCGCACCACCCGCCAGCGAACAAGCTGCTCGCACCGGGCATCGGTCTGGTGGACCGGCTGCGCGACGCGTTGAGTGGCCGGCCCACCTCGACGGACGAGTTACGCGAGGAGCAGCAGCGCTGACCGGAGCATCCACACAGAACACTCCCGGGTCGCCGACGGCGCGGCAACCCGGGAGGCGTCTGGCGAATCAACGGACCTGGTCGCCCTCACCGGTGCGCGCCTGGGCCTGGTCGACACCCTTGTCGATCTTGTCGTCGTACTTGCCGCCGGTGCGCTTGTCGGCCATGTCGCCGGCCTTCTCCATGCCCTGGTCGACCTGCTTGTCGTGCTTGTCCGCGAAGTCCTTGGCCTTGTCCATGAAATCACCCACGGTGCTCCTCCTCCGGTCCGGTTGCTCCTGATTGCGTTCCCTTGGGCGGACAGCGCAAACGCCGTCGTCCCGGACGCGGTTGGCGAACATCCACCCGGGGCGCCCCGAGCGGCGTACGATCCGCGCGGGCAGCGGCCAGCGCGCAGTTGGAGCGATACGGGTGTCGGCGAAGGACCGGCTGGGTACCGACTCGCCGAGATCGAGGAGGCCGACATGGCGGCAGAGGATCCCGGAGCGACAACGGATCCCGGAGCGACAACGAGCGGCGCCGGACCGCGCCAGTCGTGGGCGGCGCTGCCCTGGCTGGTCCGAACCGCGGTGTTGTGGAGCGCCTGCCTGGTGGTGATCGTCGCCGGGCTCTACCTGCTGGGCAAGATTGCCGTCCTGCTGGCGCCGCTGGCCATCGCGCTGGCCGCCACCATCTTCCTCACCGCGTTGCTCGACCCGGTGCTGCTCCTGCTGCGTCGGCTGCGTCTTCCGGCGGCACTGGCCGCGCTGTGCACCGTACTTCTGCTGCTCGGCATCCTGGTCGGCGTCGGCGCGTTGGTGTGGAACCTGACCGCCAGTCAGTTCGACCAGCTCAGTCAGGAGTTGACGCAGGGCGTCGAGCGCAGTCGGGACTTCGTGACGTCGACGCTGCCGGTGACCGAGGCGCAGCTGGACCGGCTGGTGGACCAGGCCCGGCAGGGGCTCAGCGGCAGCTCGCCGGACCCGGTGGCGGGCGCCCGGACGGCCACCGAAGTGTTCGGTTCCGCACTGCTCGCCCTGGTGCTGCTCTTCTTCCTGCTCAAGGATGGCCGGTCGATGTGGCACTGGCTGGTGTCCCGGATGTCCGGCGCGACCCAGCCCGTGATGGCCGAGGCCGGCCGGGCCGGGTGGCAGACCCTTGGTGCGTACAGCCGGGGCACCATGTTGATCGCCGCGATCGACGCGCTCGGCATCGGGCTGGCTCTGGTGGTGCTGCGGGTGCCGCTGGCCCTGCCGCTGGCGCTGATCACCTTCCTCGGCGGGTTCGTGCCGATCATCGGGGCGACGGTGGCCGGTGCGGTGGCGGTGCTGGTGGCGCTGGCCGCGAACGGCCCCACCACCGCTCTGCTCACCCTCGCCGCGGTGATCGCGGTGCAGCAGATCGAGGGCAACCTGCTGGAGCCGCTGGTGATGAAACGGCAGGTACGGCTGCACCCGGCGGTGATCCTGGTGGCGGTCACGGCCGGCACGCTGATCGCCGGGATCGCGGGCGCCTTCGTCAGTGTTCCGATCACCGCCGTCCTCTGGCGCGTCATCGACACCGTCCAACAGCGCCGCGCGACCTCGGCTCTCGTGCCGGCGGAGTGATCACCGGCTGAGATGTGTGGTGAACCAGGTGCCAGCCTGGTCGGCGACCTGTTCCAGGGTGCCGGGCTCCTCGAAGAGGTGGGTGGCACCGGGGATCACCCGCAGCTCGCCGACCTCCCCCAACTCGGCCAGCGCCCGCTCGTTGAGCGTGATCACTTCCTCGTCCAGGCCGCCGACCAGGAGCAACGTGGGCGTACGCACCTGCGCCAGTGCTTCCTCGGCCAGGTCCGGCCGGCCGCCCCGGCTGACCACGGCACCCACCCGATCCGCCCGGGACGACGCCGCGACGAGTGCGGCGGCGGCCCCGGTGCTGGCGCCGAACAGCCCGATCGGCACGTCACCGGCGGGGCGTTGCACCGCCAACCAGTCGACGATCCCGGCCAGTCGACTGGCCAGCAGCCCGATGTCGAACCGGAGTTCGGCGGTGCGCGCGTCCACCTCGTCCTCGGTCGGCGTGAGCAGGTCCACCAGGACCGTGCCGAGCCCCCGACCGTTCAGCGCACGGGCCACCGCCACGTTGCGCGGGCTGTGCCGGGAGCTGCCGCTGCCGTGCGCGAACAGCACGACACCGACGGGTTGAGCGGGCAGCATCAGGTCAGCGGGGAGTTGGGCGTCGCCAACCGGAATGGCCACCGTGCTGCGTTGCTCGTCCATGCCCCACCTCCGTGAGTTCGCCTACGGGCCGGGTACCCCGCCGGCCGCGCCGCACGCACGCCGACGGCCGCGCCGGCGGGCCGCGTTTGCCCAAAGGGGCGCCGGGTACGCGACGAGTGACCGCAGACCGTGTCGGCGCAGCCGCGCCCCGACGGATCGCGAGGATCGCCATGGCCAAGCAGCAGATTTCCGAGCAGCAGCAGATGACCGAGCGGGCCCAGCGTGAACAGGACGCCGAGCGCAACCAGGACTTCGGGGACCAGGCCGCTTCGGCCCGGCTGCCCGACGATCCCAAGGCGGCTGCGCCCCGGGACGCGATCGGACGCCCGTCAACCGGCGAGCCGGTCTGACGCAGGTGCTGACCGGCGAGCCGGTCTGACTACTGGTGCGAGGCGGTCGGGGCGGGAGCGACTCCCGCCCCGACCGTCACTGCTCGCGCTCGGGCAGCCGCAGCAGCGGTGACCGGCCCGGTGGCTGCTCGGGCGCGGGGCCGGACGGCTCCGCCGGGGGCACCGGCACCGTCACCGGCTCGTCGCAGGTGACCCGTAGCACCTGGTCGTGGTGGCGTAGTTCCACAACGTCATCCGGGCCGCCGTGGCGGAGCGAGTAGGTCGTCTGGTGTGGTCGGACATCCACCCGCAGCGACAGCCCTCGCCACTGCAGGGAGAATTCCAACCGGCTGAGTCGGCTGGAGAGCCGGGGGGCGAAGGACAGCTCGCCGTGGTGGTCGCGCAGGCCGCCGAACCCGCTGACCAGGGCGAGCCACGCGCCGGCCAGCGACGCCATGTGTACGCCGTCGCGGGTGTTCTCGTTGAGGTCGTGCAGGTCCATCAACGCGGCTTCGCGCAGGTAGGTGTGCGCCAGCTCCGGGTGGCCCACCTCGGCGGCGAGCACCGCCTGGGTGCAGGCCGACAACGACGAGTCGCGTACGGTGCGGCGCTCGCAGTAGAGGAAGTTGCGTACCTTCTGCTCGGGGGTGAACGCGTCCCCCCGCCAGTGCATCGCGAGGACCAGGTCGGCCTGCTTGATCACCTGCTTTCGGTACAGCTCGAAGTACGGGTAGTGCAACAGCAGCGGATATTTCTCCGCCGGCGTGTGGGTGAAGTCCCATTCCTGGAGCCGGGTGAAGCCCTCCACCTGCTGGTGGACCCCAAGCTCCTCGTCATACGGGACGTGCATCGAGGTGGCCGCGTCCCGCCAGCTGGCGGCCTCCTCGTCGGTGACTCCGAGGTGGAACGCGTCGTCCCGGTAGCGCATCACCACCTCGGCGGCGGCGAGCAGGTTCCGCTGCGCCATCAGGTTGGTGTAGACGTTGTCGTTCTTCACTGCCGTGTATTCGTCCGGGCCGGTGACGCCGTCGATGTGGAACTGCCCGTGCCGGTCGTGGTGGCCGATCGAGCGCCACAACCGGGCGGTCTCGACCAGGAGTTCCAGCCCGATCTCCCGTTCCATCTGGGTGTCACCGGTGACCATCACGTAGCGGCGCATGGCATCGGCGATGTCGGCGGCGATGTGGAAGGCCGCCGTGCCGGCCGGCCAGTACCCCGACGATTCCGGCCCCTCAATGGTCCGCCAGGGGAAGGCGGCACCCCTGAGGTTGAGCGTCTCGGCACGCTCCCTCGCCGAATCCAACGTGCTGTGCCGCCACTGGAGAGCGCTACGCACCGCGCTGGGCTGGGTGTACGTGAGCACCGGCAGGACGAACATCTCCGTGTCCCAGAACGCGTGCCCGTCGTAACCGGGGCCGGTCAGCCCCTTCGCCGAGATCGGCCGCTGCTCGGCGCGGGCGCCGGCCTGGAGCACGTGGAAGAGACCGAACCGGACCGCCTGCTGCACCTCCGGGTCGCCCTCGACCAGCACGTCGGACGCGTCCCAGAACGCGTCGAGGTAGTTGCGCTGCTCGCGGTGCAGGCCGTCCCAGCCGTCCAGCCGGGCCCCGGCCAGCGCCGCGCCGACCTGGTCGCGCAGTGCGGGCAGCGACCGCCGGCTCGACCAGCTGTACGTCAGGTACTTGACCACCCGCAGCTTCTCGCCGGGCTTGAGCACGCAGGCGATGGTGGTACGGACCCAGTCCTGGTAGCCCTCGGACTCGATGGTGGTGTGGTCCGGGCCGTGGACCTCGTGCTCCATGGCGGCGGCGACCCGCAGCCCGGAGACCTTGGTGCGGTGGATCAGCTGCCCACCGTCCGGGGTGGTCAGCTCCTCCTCGGCCTGCAGGGGTGACTCCAGCACCGCCGCCACCCGGGGGTCCTTGCTCTGCGCGGGCAGCGACTCGTTGGCCACCAACTCGGACTGCACGATCAGCCGCAGCGGACCGTCGACGGCCTCCACCTCGTAGCTGATGGCGGCGACCGACCGCTGGGTGAAGGAGACCAGTCGGGTGCTGCGGACCTTGACCTCCCGGCCGGCCGGCGAGCGCCAGTGCAGCTCCCGGTGCAGGGTGCCGGCTCGCAGGTCGAGGATCCGCTCGTGGGCCAGCAGTTCCCCGTAGCGCACGTCGAGCGGCTCGTCGTCGACGAGCAGTCGGATCAGTTTGCCGTTGGTGACGTTGACGATGGTCTGCCCGGACTCGGGGAAGCCGTAGCCCGCCTCCGCGTACGGCAGTGGTCGCAGCTCGTAGAACGAGTTGAGGTAGGTGCCGGGCAGGCCGTGCGGCTCACCCTCGTCGAGGTTGCCGCGCAGGCCGACGTGTCCGTTGGAGAGCGCGAAGACCGACTCCGACTGGGCCAGGACGTCCATGTCGAGCCGGGTCTCCCGGACGTGCCACGGCTCGACCGGATAGGCCCGCTCCCGGATCACGCGGAGCCTCGTCTATCGGCGGGGTGGGCGGTGGCGGCACGGCCCGGCGCCGGCGGGTCGGCGACGGCGAGCAGCTCGGCGAGGTCCTGCACCACGATGTCGGCGCCGTGCGCGAGCAACTCGTCGGCCTGCCCGACCCGGTCGACGCCGACCACGTAGCCGAAGCCACCGGCACGGCCGGCGGCCACCCCGGAGAGCGCGTCCTCGAAGACGGCGGCCCGTGTCGGGTCGACGCCGAGCAGTGTGGCCCCGGCGAGGAAGGTGTCGGGGTGCGGTTTGCCACGCAGCCCCTGGGCGCGGGCGACCAGGCCGTCGACCCGGGCCTCCAGCAGCGGTTCCAGCCCGGCGGCGGCGACCACCTCGCCACCGTTGGCGCTGGCCGTCACCACGGCCCGGCGCAGCCCGGCGGCCCTCGCCGCCTCCAGGTAGTGCACCGAGCCCGGGTAGACCTCGACGCCGGCGGTGCGGAGGCGTTCCAGCAGCAGGACGTTCTTGCGGTTGCCCACGCCGTTGACGGTGTCGGCGTCCGGCGGGTCGTCCGGGATGCCCTCGGGGAGGACTATGCCGCGGGAGGCGAGGAACGAGCGGACGCCGTCGGCGCGGGGTCGCCCGTCGACGTAGCGGTTGTAGTCCGGGCCCGGGTCGAACGGTTGGAAGGGCTCGCCGGAGACGGTGGCTCGCTGCCGGAGGAACTCGTCGAAGGTCTGCTTCCAGGCAGCGTTGTGCACGCGGGCGGTCTGCGTCAGCACACCGTCCAGGTCGAAGAGACAGGCGGTCACATGAGCAGGTAGGCCCAGCACGGTACGAATCTATCCACCCCACTGGGCCCGCAAACCCGTTTCCGCCGCCCCGGCGCGCCTCAGTTCGGCCGCAGCGTCCAGATCACGGTCATCGCCGAGGTCGGCTTGCCCTCCTCGGTCGCGATCTCCACCTCGACCGGGAACTCCGGCCGCTGACCGGACTCCAGCTCCTCGATCACCTCGAGCGCCGGCCGCCCGAGCCGCGCGGTGGCCAGCATCGGGCCCATGGCGAGCTTGCGGTAGGCGATGTCGGCCCGGACGGCGAGCGGCACGGCCCGGTCGAACAGCTGCCCGAAGGCGGCCAGCACGACCGCGCCGGAGGCCGTCTCGCCGAGGGTGAACATGGCACCGGCGTGCGGGCCGCCGATGTGGTTGTGGGTGGCCGGCGAGTCGGGCAGCCGGACGACCGCCCGCACCCCGCCCTTTGCCTCGGGTGCCACCTCGACGAATTCGATGCCGAGCGTACGAGCGAAGGGCACCGCTTCCAGGATGCCGGCCGCCACTTGGCGGGAGTCGATGGTCATGTCCTGACGTTACTAGCCGGTAACCAGGCCGGCAACCAGGGTCTTTCCCCACTCGACCGGTGCTCAGAGGTTGGCGATCGTCCGCAGGATCTCCGCGTAGAAGTTGCCGTCGATGCTGCGGAAGAAGGCGAAATCCTGGCCCGGGTCACCGAAGAACGGGCGCAGCGTCCACGCCAACTGGGTGCCGACGAAACCGAAGAGCAGGATCCAGATGTAGAGCAGGGTCATGCTGGCCGGCCGCTGCGACGGGTCGCCGCGCCGGACGGGCGGGCTGCCCCACGGGCGTTGCGCCACCGGGGCGCCCGGAGGGAACGAGACGCCCGCCGGCTGGCCGGCCCACTGAGCCGGCACGTGCGCCGGAACCGGCGCGGCGGTCGCGGCGCCGTTCGACGTCGACTCGGCAACCGCGGCCCCGACCGGCACGGCCACCGGCTCGGCGCCCTGACCGGCGGCCGGGGTCGCTCCGGCGGGCACGGCGGCCGGCACAGCCTGGACCGGGGCCGGGGCGGCCTGGACCGCGACCGGCGCGTTCGCCTGGGCGTTGGCGGCCTCCGGCGCAAGCAGGCCGTGGTCGTTGAGCACCTGCATCCCACCGGTCAGGAAGCGCAACCCGACCACTGCCGACAGGGTCAGGATCGCCACGTTGAGCAGCTTGAAGAACCCGTAGTCGGGCGCGGTGATCAGGAAGAAGAGGCTGATCGGCGCGAACGCCACGGCGAGCATCGAGGTGACCGTGATCGCCACCATCACCAGCGCCAACGACTGACGCACCGACAGCCGGGCACCGAAGACCAGGTTGAACAGGTAGAGCGTGGGCAGGCAGATGGCCAGCGTGACCAGGAACAGCAGCGGCAGCTTCAACGCGGAGGTCAGCGCCATCAGCGGGCTGTGGAAGGCGCCCAGCACCGCGCCGTAACAGGCCAACGCGATGGCGGAACTGCTCAGCATGCGAACGGTCAGCGCGTTGAGGTCACGCTCGGCCACGATCTGCTGCCAGATGCTCCCGCGATCGCGCAGGATGCGCTCGATGACGAGCGGGCTGGGACGGTCACCCGACACGGGTGCACCCCTCTCGGAGGTCTTTCACTGTGGACTGGGTGCGCAGACGGTAGGACACCGGACGGTGGGCCCGCCACCCCGCTCCGGCGAGTCGTCAGCGCCAACCCACGTCGATCCGGGCGCCACGCTCGTCGAAGAAGTGCAGCGCGTCCATCCGGACCGAGACGGCGAGCGGATGACCGGCGCTGACCGCCGGGTACGGCGCCAGCCGCACCGCCAGCTCCGCCGGGCGGCGGTGGTGCCGGCCCGGGTCGGGAAGCACGCTGGTCTGGGTGCCGCCGCCACTCGAGGCCTCCTGCGGCTCCACCGGCTTGCCGGTGAGGCGCTGCATCACCGAGCCGAACCGACGCAGGCCGCGCTGACCGACCGGCGGCGATTCGACCGGCGCACCCATCTCGTCGACCACGACCGCTGTCGCACCGATGTCGAGGAACGCCAGCGACTCGTGCCCGTGGTGCTCCAGGTAGCGGATCCGCCCCCGCAGCACGTCGCCGGGGCTGTCCGGGGCGACCGGGGTGAGTGCCTCGGCCCGCATGCCGACCACGATCCGCTCACCGTGGTAGTGCGCCACCGCCCGACTGCGAATGTCGTTCCAGGGCAGGTAGAGCGACTGGTCACCGAGGTTCAGCGTGACGTACCGGTCGAGGTGGACGTAGACCGACGCCTCCAGCAGGTTCATCCGTGGGCTGCCCAGGAAGGCGGCCACGTAGAGCGTCGCCGGCCGGCCGTACACCTGGGTGGGTGTGCCGACGTCCTGGAGCACGCCGCGGCGCATGATGGCGACCCGGTCGGCCATGGTGAGCGCCTCGGCCTGGTCGTGGGTGACGTAGACGGTGGTGACCCCCAGCTCCCGGGTCAGGCCGGAGATCTCCGCGCGCAGCTCGGCGCGCAGGCCGCTGTCCAGATTCGAGAGCGGCTCGTCCATCAGGAACAGGCCGGGCCGCCGGACGATCGCCCGACCCATCGCCACCCGCTGCCGCTGGCCGCCGGAGAGCTGGCCCGGCTTACGGGCCAGCACGTCGCCGATGCCCAGCGCGCTGGCCACGTCGCTGACCCGCTCGTCCCGCGGCTCCTGCTCGATTCCCGCGAGGCGCAGTGGAAAGGCGATGTTGTCGCCGACGCTCATGTGCGGGTAGAGCGCGAAGTCCTGGAAGACCATTGCGATCTTGCGGTCGCGCGGAGGCAGGTCGTTCGCCAACTCCCCGTCGAGCAGCACCGCGCCCTGGGTCGGATCCTCCAACCCGGCGATCATCCGCAGCACCGTCGACTTGCCGCAGCCGGACGGCCCCAGAAGCACCATGAACTCGCCGTCGTTCACATCAAGATTGATGCTGTCGACTGCCAGCGTGCCGTCCCTGAAGACCTTGCTCACGTCCTTGAGCGTGACGGTGCTCACCGTCGTCCCCCCCAGCTCGTCTGCCGAACCCCACAAGACTGTGACCAGGATCATTGGATCCGCACATCGGGTAAACGTCTCATGTTCGACGGATGACGCCGCAATTACACGACAAAGAGACGGACAGCGCGGTCAGCAGCGCGAAGATCGCCCGCTGGGCTCCCCCAGGAAAACCTCACGCACCACCCGTTCCGCCGCGTGCCCGTCGTCCAATGTGCAGAACCGGCCCCGAAAATGCTCACGGGCCTTGGTCGCCGCGTCGGAGCGCACCGCGTCGGAGCGGAACAGGTCGACCAGGTCGGCGAAGGTGGTGGCCACCGCGCCCGGCGGTTCGGCCGTGACGTCGAAGTAGACCCCTCGGGCCAGCCGGTACGCCTCCCAGTCCGGGGTATAGAGCACGATCGGCCGGTCCAGCACCGCATAGTCGAACATCGCCGACGAATAGTCGGTGATCAACACGTCGGCGATCAGGTAGAGATCCTCCACCCGTTGGTGGCCACTCACATCGCGAACCCGTTCCCAGTCCGCCGGCCGACCGGGGCGACGGTCACGGTCGTGGAAATAGTGGCTGCGCATCAGCAGCCGGCCCGAGTCACCCAGCACCCGCAGGAACCGGTCCGGGTCGAACGGTGGCCGGTAGCCGGGAAGGTGCTCCCGGTGTGTCGGGGCGTACAGCACGACCTGCTCGTCGGGGCCGACGCCGAACTCCGCGCGCAGCCGACGCACCTCGTCCGGACCGGCCGTCACCAGGCGGTCGTTGCGCGGGTAACCCACCTCCAGAGTCGTGTACGTGGCCGGGTACGCCCGGTCCCACATCTGGGTGGAGAAGCTGTTCGCGCTGACGCTGTAGTCCCAACGGTCCACCCGGCGCAGCAGCCCGGCGAAGTCCATCCGACCCGCGCCGATCGGGTAGCGCTGCTGGTCCAGCCCCATCACCTTGACCGGGGTGCCGTGGTGGGTCTGCAGGTGCACCTGCTCCGGCCGCTTGCGGACGAAGTCCGGAAAGTTGACGTTGTTGACCAGCCACCGGGCGCGGGCGAGGACCCGGTAGTACGCCGGCGTGCCGGCGACCACGTATTCCACCCCGGCCGGCACGCTGTCCACCCGGTCCCGGCGCACGATCCACACCCCGCGCACCCCCGGCGCCAACGTCCGGGCAGCCTCGTAGATCGCCGCCGGGTTGCAGGAGTAGCCCCGGAACCAGTAGGCGGCGTACACCGCGAGCGTCGGGTCGACCGGCCGACGCAACTCGGCCCGGTAGTACTCGCGCAGCAACCCGTCGCGGGTCAGCCGGGCACCGCGGCGCGCCACCGGGCCGACCCGACGCCGGGCGGTGCGGGTCTGCCGACGGGCGGCGTCGCGGGCCCGGCTGGCGGCCCGCAACGCGCTGAAGGTGCGCCAGCGGCCGGACGCGACGAGCCGGTGTTTGATCCCCTCCACCCCGTCCGGCACCGGATAACCGCCGGCCGGCAGCCAGCGCTCGTAGTCGGCGGTGATCTGCGCGAAGAACGCCGGTCGCAGCTCCGGGGCGATCCGCTGGCCGTTGCCCAGCACCGTCAGGTAGTGCCAGATCATCCGCTCGAAGACCGCCGGCCGCAGGGCGTCCGTCGCCGAGCCCCACGCGTCCATCAGGTGGAAGACCCGGTGCCACTGTGGGAAGACCTCGAAGTGCCGGTCACCCCGGGTCCGGGTGATCGCGCCGGCGCGGCGTTGCCGGTAGTTGACGCACACCCGATCGAGTACGCCGATCCGCTGCGCCGCCATCAGCACCGGATAGCTGAACGAGACGTCCTCGTACCAGCCCGGCGCGAAGCGCAGCCCCAGGCCGGCCAGGAACTCCCGGCGGACCAGCCGGTTCCACGCGGTGTGCAGCAGGTGCATCGCCTCCGGCCGGTCCCGCAAGCGGAAGGTGTCCGCGCCGGGCGACTCCGGGAACACCTCGGCCATCGCGCTGCGGGTCGCTGTGTCGTTCCAGTGGGTGCGGACGTGGTCGACCAGCAGCACGTCGGGGCGGGTCGCCCGCAACCGCTCGGCGACCTCGGTCAGGCACTCCGGCGCCAGCCAGTCGTCGCCGTCGAGGAACCACACGTACTCGCCGACGGCCCGGTCCAACCCGATGTTGCGGGCTGGACCGAGGCCGACGTTCTCCGACAGCCGAACCGAGCGGACCCGCTGGTCGCGGGCCGCGTACTCGTCGATGATCTCGCCGCTGGCGTCCGGCGAGCAGTCGTCGACGGCGATCACCTCGATGTCGGTCTCCGGCTGACCGAGAACGGAATCCAGACATTCACGCAGGTATCCCTGCACACGGAAGGCCGGCACCACGAAGCTGATCAGGGTCATCCGGCCGTCCCTCCGTCAGTGCGGCGCGGCACCTCCAGCGCCCACCGGCGCCACCGACGCCCGCGCGCTACGGGCCGGTCGCACGAACCAGGCCAGGACGACGCTCACCACGAAAACCACGAGAAGGTACGCACCGAGTGTAGCCAGCCCGATACCCACGATGCCGGCAATCGCCGCGAGGGCCAGCAGCGCCGAGCGCCCCTCCCAGCCCAGCGTGAACGCGTGCAGCGGCGGTGCCGCCTGCCGCTTCTCCAGCCGGGCCGTCAGGTCGTAGTGGTGCACGGTGAGCACGAAGACGTACCCGAAGATCAGCCAACCCGGCGCCTCACCGACCACCCCGACCGCGATGGCGAACAGGTACTCGGCGGCGCGCAACGCCGCGGGCACCAGCCAGTCCAGCGGACCGTTGTGCGCGGCCCCCGCGCCCAGGCCGCCGACCAGCAGCACCAGCAGCGCCACCGGCACCGCCCAGCGCAGCCCGTCCGGCGAGTCGCCCCACAGCGCCGCGACCAGCAGCACCGCCGGGCCGAGCGCGGCGATCACCGCCAGGGTCAGCGGCCCCATCGGGCGGACCACCGGCAGCCAGCGGGCCAGCGGGCCGTCGTCGCGGTGCAGGGTGGCGTCGACCGTGTCCAGCACCGGCACCCGCATCCAGCGGGCCCGCAACGTCCGCAGCGCCCCGGTGTACGCGAACGCCAGCACACCCCAGACCAGCACCGCGATCAGGCTGACCAGCGGGTTGAACAGCGCAACGGTCAGCGCGATCAGCGCCCACCGCTCGCCGATGGGGAAGACGACGGTCCGCTTCAGCCAGTACGACAGCGAACCGGTGTCCGCCTGCACACGGGTCGACGCCGCGTTGAGCCGGTCACCGATCCCGCCGCTGGCACCCGCCGCAGCTCTCGGTCGACGGGCCGCCTCGTCGTGCAGCACCCCGTACCAGGTGTCGGTCATGTGCCGGACGGTCTGCAACGTCATCGCGGCGATCGCGAGCGCCCAGCCGTTGCCCAGCCCGGCGTGGCTCACCCCGAAGCCCAGCCCGGCGTAGACCAGGTATTCCTTCGCCCGGTCCGCCATTGTGTCCAGCCAGCCACCCCAGGCGCTGAAGTGCCGGGTGTAGCGGGCCAACTGGCCGTCCACGCAGTCGAGCACGAAGCCGAGGTAGAGCAGCACCGCGCCGCCGACCAGCGCGGGTCGCCCACCGACCCCGAACAGCACCGCCGCAGCCAGCGCGAACAGCACCGAGATCGCCGTCACCCCGGTCGGGGTGAGCCGCAGCCGGGCCGCCCACCGGACCACGTACGGGGACCAGGTGCTGACGAAGTAGGTGGAGAAGAAGTCGTCCTTCTCCTTCACCGACAGCCGCAACTCGGCCCGGTCCTCGTCGACAGCGGTCACCGCCGCCTCGGCAGCGGTCAGCTCGTCCTCGTCCTCGACCCGGCGGGCGACGAGCAGGCGTACCCGCTGAGCGAAGATCAGCGTGCCGAGCGCCGCGAGACCCGCGAAGAGCCGGTCCACGGCGGACCCGGCGCCACCCGCAGCGGCGCGGGCGGCTGCGGCGAGGGTCGGCAGGTCGTCCACGCCGACCCGCAGCGCGCCGCCGAACACGCCGGTGGCGGCCCCGTCGAGGGCGTCCAGGGCGCCAGCGTCGACCACCTGGCCGCGTTCCTCCCGCACGGCAGTGCGCCCGGGCACCGGCGGGTCGCCCAGCACCAGCGCCACCGTGGGCCCCACCGGGCTGGTGGCCAGGTGCCGCAGCACGGCGGTGTGCGCCACCAGGTCGGTGCCGGTTACCAGCACGGGGGCGGTGGCGGTGGCGACCAGCGCGGTCAACTCGTCGAGGGTGGCGGCGAAGCGCACCTCGTCGGCACCGGCCCGGCGCAACTGGGCGGCCAGGCGGTCGGCCAGCGGCTCACCGGTCGCGGTGGTCAGGCCCGCTGCCGGCGACCCGGCGGCGAGCACGATCGCGAGCGTCACCGCGGGACCGCGGCGTGGTACGCGTCGAGCGCCTCGGCGATCGTGCCATCGAGCGTCAACCGGCCCGCGTCGAGGTGCAACCCCCGACGACAGAACCGGGTCAGGTCCTTTTCGTTGTGTGACACCAACACCAGCGTGCGCCCCTCCCCGAGCAGACGATCAATCGTCGCGTAACACTTCTTACGGAACTCCGCGTCCCCGACCGCGGTCACCTCGTCCATCAGCAGGATCGGGTGCGGCAGGTGCGAGATGATCGCGAAGCCGAGTCGCACCTTCATACCCGACGAGTAGTGCCGGACCGACGTGTCGATGGCCCGCTCCACCTGCTCACCGGCGAACTCGACGATCTCGTCGAAGTGCCGCTTCAGGTAGCCCGTCGACAGCCCGTGCAGGCCACCGACCAGGTGCAGGTTCTCCCGCCCGGTCAGGTCGTTGGAGAAACCGGCGGACAACTCCAGCAGCGGTGCCACCGCGCCGTGCACCCGGATGTCGCCCTCGTCGGGGATGAGCACCCCGGCGATCAGCCGCAGCAGGGTGCTCTTGCCGGTGCCGTTGCGGCCGATCACGCCGACCGTCTCGCCGGGTTCGATGGTGAACGACACGTCCCGCAACGGCCAGAACTGGCCGGGCAGGGCACCGCGTGCACCCCGGTGGATGAACAGCTCCCGCAGGCGCAGCTGACGGCGACGGTTCCGCACGAACCGGATGCCCAGGCCGTCGGCCTCGATGATCGGGGTGGCCACGTCAGAGTTCCTTGAGCACTGCGGGTTCCAACCGGCGGAACGACCACCAGCCGGCGGCCAGCACCAGCAGGCTGCCGACGACGGTGGTGGCGAGCAGCCGGGCGTCCGGGAACTCGTCCGGGTACCAGATCGCGTGATGCATCTGGAAGATCCCGACCAGGGGGTTCAGCTCGTACACCACCTTCAGCCAGCCGGGCAGGCCGGACTCGCGGACCAGGCTGAGCGGATAGATGATCGGCGTGGCGTAGAAGAGCACCCGGATGATCAGCCGCATCAAGCGTTCCACGTCGCGCATCAGCACGTTCCAGGCGGACAGCAGCAGGGCGAGCCCGGTCAACAGGACGGCCTGGACGGCCACCGCGAGCGGCAGGGAGAGCAGCGACCAGCCGGGGTGGATCCGACCGTGCACCGCGTAGATCACCGCGATGGCGATCAGGATCGGCAGGCCGGCCGCGTACTCGGCGAACCGGCCGGTGACCCGGCCGATCGGGAAGATCTGACGCGGCACGTTCATCGTGGTGATCAACCGGGACTGGCCGGTCAGCGCGTTCGTGGCCTCGCTCAGGGCCGAGCTGGCCCACATCCAGGCGAAGATGCCGGTGATCAGGAACAACGGGTACGACCCCGCCGCCTCGCCGAGATGCCGGCCGGTGTCGCGGGAGTAGAGCACCCCGAACACGAACCAGTAGATGGCGCCCATGCCGAGCGGCTCGATCAACGACCAGAAGTAGCCCAGCACCGACTGCTGGTACTTGACCGCCAGGTCCCGCCTGACCAGGATGCGCAGCGAGTTGCGGTGCGACCACAACGCCGCGACGCCAGAGGTCACCGCGAGCCTCCCGCCTCCTGAAACGGACGACAGGTTAGCAGTCGGTGAACGAATGCCCCGAATCGACCGGACTCAGCACTCGATCACATTGACGGCCAGACCGCCACGCGCCGTCTCCTTGTACTTGACCTTCATGTCGGCGCCCGTCTCCCGCATGGTCTTGATGACCTTGTCCAGCGACACCTTGTGCACACCGTCGCCGCGCAGCGCCAGCCGGGCGGCCGTGATCGCCTTGATGCTAGCCACCGCGTTCCGCTCGATGCAGGGGATCTGCACCAGGCCACCCACCGGGTCGCAGGTCAACCCGAGGTTGTGCTCCATCCCGATCTCGGCCGCGTTCTCCACCTGCTCCGGGGTGCCACCGAGCACCTCGGCCAGCCCCGCCGCCGCCATCGAGCACGCCGAACCGACCTCACCCTGGCAGCCCACCTCCGCACCGGAGATCGAGGCATTCTCCTTGAACAACACCCCGATCGCGCCGGCCGTCAGCAGGAACCGCACCACACCGTCGTCGGACGCCCCCGGCACGAACCGGGCGTAGTAGTGCAGCACCGCCGGAATGATCCCGGCCGCCCCGTTGGTCGGCGCGGTGACCACCCGGCCACCGGCGGCGTTCTCCTCGTTGACCGCCAGGGCGAACAGCGTCACCCAGTCCATCGCGTGCAGCGGGTCGGGCGTCCCGGCGTCCGCCTCCAGGCCGCGCCGCAGCTCCGCCGCGCGCCGCCGGACCTTCAACCCCCCAGGGAGTACGCCGTCGCGCTCACAGCCGCGCTCCACGCACTCCCGCATCACCCGCCAGATCTCCAGCAGGCCCGCCCGGATGTCCGCCTCGCTGCGCCAGGAACGCTCGTTGGCCAGCATCACCTCGCTGATCGACAGCCCGGTGCGGGTGGTGACCTCCAACAGTTGCGCCCCGGTCAGGAACGGGTACCGCACCACTGTGCTGTCCGGCTTGATCCGGTCCGCGCCGGCCGCGGCCTCGTCCACCACGAACCCACCACCGACGGAGTAGTAGGTGCGACTGCGCAGCTCGGCACCGGCCCCGTCGTACGCCGCGAAGGTCATCCCGTTCGGGTGGTACGGCAGCGATCGGCGACGGTGCAGCGTCAGATCCCGGTCCGGGTCAAAGTCGATCTCGTGGGCGGCCAGAATGTTGATCCGCCGCTCGCCCCGGATCCGTTCGACCCGAGGGCCGACGGTGTCCGTGTCGACAGTCTCCGGCGACTCACCGGACAACCCCAGCAGCACCGCCGGGCCACTGCCGTGCCCGTGCCCCGTGGCACCCAGCGAGCCGAACAGCTCAGCCTGCACCCGTGCGACGTCGCTGAGCAGCCCGTCGGCCTTGAGCCCGCCAACGAACGTACGCGCGGCCCGCATCGGCCCCACGGTGTGCGAGCTGGACGGCCCGATACCAACGCTGAAGAGGTCGAAAACACTGATCATGGCCGCGCTTCCTCGCCGTCGTCCCGGCGTACGGGACCCGGCCGGGTCGTGACCGCCGGTCTGACGGCCCCGCTCGTGACCGCCCGGGGTATGGGTGCCGGTCACCCGGGGTGTGGGTGGCCGATCTGCCAGCCTACCCGGCCCAGCTCAAAGCCCACCCGGCCACCGGGAGGCGAGCACCTGACCGCCGTCTCGCGGCCATTGCAAGATCACGAGAGCGCGGGCGCGGGTGGCTCGGGTTCGGGCCCGCTCGGGCTTGGGCGGGTCGCGGGGAGGCATCAGCGAGGGGCTGCCCGGGTAAAGCACCTACGGGTCCACGGGTCACCGCTCATCCTCGGGACCGAGGGCGAGGTGGCCACCCCCTTCTACCGTGGATTGCAGACGCGGCGCACTGCCGCAGAGTGGGAGTACGACGATGAGTCGCAAACTGGTCCGGCCCCGCGAGGGGCGCATGCTCGCCGGTGTCTGCGCCGGCCTCGGTCGGCGGTTCGGCATGTCCGCCGGGATGGTCCGGCTGCTGTTCCTGCTGTCCCTGCTGCTGCCCGGCACCCAGGTGATCGTCTACCTGGTCCTCTGGGTTCTCATGCCGAACGAGGATCGCTACCTGGCCTCCACCCAGCACTGACCCCCACCCCTCAAGCGCGCCGTGCCAGCGGCGCCGACGTCGAGGCGACATCGCGTCCGGGAGGCCACTACAACCCTGTTGTAGTGGCCTCCCGCACGTCCAGGGCCCCCATTTCCAGGAACTTGCGGGCAGAAGCCCTCGCCAACTCCATCCGAAACCGCCGCTCGAACCAAAGCCCCACCCCACCCCGCCCCGCCCCCACCCCCCGCCCCCGCCTCAGCCCGGGCAGCAACTTCACCGATGTTGCTGCCTCAGCAGCGCCCGAGGCACCAACTTCCCCGAAGTTGCTGCCCACCTCGCCGTTGATCCACTCGGGTTTGCTGATTCCGCGGTGTCCAGGTGCCGGCGATACCCGAGTGGATCAAGGAGCGCACACGCCGCTCGGCAGAGCGCGGGCTACCAGCCGCGAATGCCAGCGGTCCCGATGGAGAAGCGCCCGCTCCGACGGACGTCGGGGCGGGCGCTTCCGCGGTTGGGTTGTCGCCGGTCAGGGAGCCGTGTAGGTGACCGTGATCTGTTGGTAGCCGAGGGAACGCAGCAGCCCCTCCAGCATCTTGCGGGTGTTCTCCTCGGCTCGGGCGGAGAGACCGCTGTCGCGGGCGGCGGCGGTGATCCGCTCCTCGGCGAGCTGGTAGACCTGCTGCTGCCGGTTGGGGTCGTTGCCGACCAGGTCACCGAGCCGGTTGAGCAGACCGCGCTGCTCCGCGAAGACGTAGCTCTTCTCCATGTCGAGGTTGGTCTCGCCGAGCTGCGGGGCGGGCAGTTTGATCTCGACGGACTTGCCGTCGGCGGACTGGACGACAGCACCCTCACCGATCTTGGTGAAGTCGACGTACGCCTCGATGCTGCCGGCACCGACGAACAGGGTGCGCTCGTTGAGCAGGAAGTCGGGAACGTTGCGCCGGTCGTTCTGGGTGTCGACCACGACCTGGAAGTTGCCTTCGGCCGCCACGTAGCGGCTGAGGTCCTGGATCGACTTCAGCAGTGGTGGCTGGCTGCGGTCGGTCTGCTCCTTGGCGAACGGGTTGCGGAAATCCGGCAGGATGCCGGTCGCCTGGATGCCGAGCAGCACGACCACGGCCAGCGCGGCGGCGCCGAGCAGCAGGAGCAGGCCACGGGCCGCGCCACCACCACCCGTCGGGCCACCGCTGCCACCCATCGGGCCACCGGGGCCACCCATCGGGCCACCGGGGCCGCCCGTCGGGCCACCGGGGCCACCCGGTGTGTCCATGGTCGGCTCGGGTGTCGCGGCCGACCGCTCCTTGAGATCGTCACCGGTCGGGTAACCGGGAAACTCCCTCGTGGGCTCGTTGATGCCAGCGTCGCGGGCCATCACGCTCACCGTCCTCGTCAGACACGTCGTCTGTCAATGACGGTACGGCCCCCGTACGACAGCCGCGCGTCGAGCGGCCGAAAAGCACAAACGGGTAGGTCACGCGCGGGCAGGTCACGCGCGCGCAGGTCAGCACGCGGGCAGGTCAACCCGGGCAGGTCAACCCGGGCAGGTCAACCCGGGCAGGTCACGCGCGCGTCATGCGAACGCGGAGATCCCGGTGAGTCGCTGCCCGACGACCAGCTGGTGGATTTCGGAGGTGCCCTCGTACGTCAGCACGCTCTCCAGGTTGTTGGCGTGCCGCATGATCGGGTATTCGCCGGAGACACCGTTGGCGCCGAGGATGGTGCGGCACTGCCGGGCGATGGCCAGGGCCTCCCGCACGTTGTTCAGCTTGCCCACGCTGACCTGTTCGGGTCGCAGCCGGTGGGCGTCGGCGAGCCGGCCCAGGTGCAGCGCGAGCAGTTGCCCCTTCACCAGCTCGACGGCCATGTCGGCGAGTTTCGCCTGGGTGAGCTGAAAGCCGGCCAGCGGGCGACCGAACTGGGTGCGGGTGGTGGCGTACGCGAGGGTGGTTTCCAGGCAGTCACGGGCAGCGCCCACCGCGCCCCAGACGATGCCGTACCGGGCCTCGGTGAGGCAGCTCAGCGGCGCCTTGAGCCCGATCGCCTCGGGCAGTTGGGCGTCCGCCGGGAGCCGGACGTCGTCGAGCGCGATCTCGCCGGTCACCGACGCGCGCAGCGACATCTTGCGGCGGATCTCCCGGGCCGTGACACCGGGCGTGTCCATGGGTACGAGGAAACCCCGCACGCCCTCGTCGGTGCGCGCCCAGATCACCGCGGCGTCGGCGATCGGCGCGTTGGTGATCCACATCTTGGCGCCGGTGAGCACCCAGTCGTCGCCGTCCCGGCGGGCGCGGGTGGTCATCGAGGCGGGGTCGGAGCCGTGGTCCGGCTCGGTCAGGCCGAAGCAGCCGATCGCCTCGCCGGTGGCCATCGACGGCAGCCAGCGTTGTTTCTGCTCCTCGCTGCCGTAGCGCCAGATGGCGTACATGGCGAGCGAGCCCTGCACCGAGACCAGGGATCGGAGGCCGGAGTCGCCGGCCTCCAGCTCCTGGCAGGCCAGGCCGTACGCGACGGCGGAGGCGCCAGCGCAGCCGTAGCCGGTGAGGTGCATGCCGAGCAGGCCGAGCTTGCCGAACTCCCGGGCCAGCTCGCGGGCCGGCACCTGGCCCTGTTCGTACCAGTCGGCGACGTGCGGGCGCACCCGGTCGTCGACGAGTTGGCGGACGACGTCGCGGATCTGTCGCTCTTCGTCGGTGAGCGACGGGTCCAGATCGAGCAGGTCCAGCGCAGCGGTCATGGACGCCACCCTAACGAAGGTTCAGCGAGCGACAGAAGGGCTCGTCACTCGATCGGCTCGGAGAGCACCAGCACCCGGGCGTGGATCTGGTTGCGCTGCTGCAGGGCGGCCCGCAACGCGCGGTGCAGCCCGTCCTCGAGGTAGAGCCCACCGTTCCACTGCACGACGTGCGGGAAGAGGTCACCGTAGAAGGTGGAGTCCTCGGCGAGCAGCTTGTCGAGCGCCAGCTCACGCTTGGTGGTGATCATCTGGTCCAGGCGCAGTGGCCGGGGCGGAATCTCCGCCCACTGCTTGAGCGTCAGATTGTGTTCCGGATAGGGACGCCCGTCCCGGACCGCTCTGAAGATCACGACGGCACGCTCCCCTCCCCGTGGCCGGGCCGACCGACGGCGCCGAGCCGGGCCGCGGCGGGCACCGCGCGGCGCGGCACCGATGACCGTGCCAGCCTAGCCGCCCAGCGCACGACGCGTTTCGCTCCCTGATGTCAGTTTCGCTACCGGTCGTCCGATCCTCAAGCGGACAAACGGGACGGGTTGCTCAACTCCACCGACCGCGCCGCACCACCTCGTCCATCGGACGACGCCCCCGGCGCAGCGACGGTGACCGATGGTCTGCCGCTCGGTAACCGATTGTGACGGCACCGACGGGCTGGTATTCCTCCGGCACGCCGAACGCGTCGCGGTAGGGGGCGAGTTGCTGCGGCGGAATGCCGAAGAAACAGGCCCCCAGCCCTTCGTCCACGGCGGTGAGCAACATCAGCAGGGCCGCGAAGCCGGTGTCCACGTGCCAGTACGGCACCGGCCAGCGGTCGGTGGACCGGTCCGTCCACCCCTTGTCCGGCTCCGCGTACCGCCGCAGGTAGGCCGACTCGTTGGCGTGCGGCACCACGATCAGGGGTGCCCGGCGCATCCCGGCCAGCCAGCGCTCCCGCCCACCGCCGTCCGGTGTGGTGGCCGCCCAGAACCGCTCCCGGTCGGCCGGCTCCTCCAGGACCAGGAAACCCCAGCCCTGAGCGAACCCGGCCGACGGTGCGCGGACCGCGTGGTCGAGCAGCCGGTCCACCACGTCGGGCGGGACGGGGCGGTCCGGGTCGTAGTTGCGCACCATCCGCCGACGCCGGACGACCTCGGCGAACTCCATCAGGCCCCGGGCCGGATGCCCCAGGCACCCCGCCAGGTCGTAGCAGGCTTGAGCGTGAGCACGTCCCGGCCCGAGCGGAACGCGTCCGGCGGGCAGGTCATCGGCTCGATCGCCACCGAGCGGCGGTGCCGGTCACCGGTGAGCGCGTCCCCGGTGAACACCTGCCACCAGCCGAACTCCGCGTCCGCCCAGATGCTCACCCCCGCCGAACCGTCCGGCGCGGACAGGCTCACCGACGAGCCGCCGTCAGCGTCGCGGATCACCTCGCCGAAGCAGAGATCCAGTTCGACGGCGCCGATCCGGCGCGGGCTGGTCCAGTCGTACTCGGTCCCGGCCACCGGGGTCGCGCCGACCGGCAGCAGCCGACCGTCCACCAACAACCGGGTACGGGTCGGGAGCCGCATGACCAGGTCGTCGACCGCGACGCCCGGCAGCTGCAGGTAGGGGTGCACGGAGAAGCCGAACGGCGCGGCCTCCCCGCCGATGTTGGTCACCTCGTGCTCGGCGCGCAGCCCGTCCGCGCCGACGCTCCACCGGCTGAGCAGCCGCAACGGCCACGGGTAGCCGGGCTGCGGCGGCAGGTCGTAGCCGAGGGTCACCGCGGCCTCCGACTGCTCCAGCAGACGCCACGGCACCCAGTTGACCAGCCCGTGGATGGCCACGTGCCGCTCCGGCTCGGTCAGCGGGAGCTGCAGCGCCCGCTCCCCGAACGCGTAGCGGCCATCGCGGATCCGGTTCGGCCAGGGTGCCAGCACCTGCCCGGCGCAGCCGGGGCACACCTCGTCGGTCTGGTAGCCGTCGACCAGGTCGACACCGTCGTGCCGGTACGTCCGGAGCCCACCGCCCACCTCCACGATGACGGCCTCGTGACCGGCGGCGGAGATGGTCCACTGGGCGCCGGAGAAGGGGCGCTGATCGGGGCTTTCCATGCCGGCGACCCTAACCGGTCAGGCCCGGTCGTTGCTCGACGCGGTAGTGGCCCGGTAGCGCAGCAGTGCCGGGAACGCCACCGCGAGCACGACCACGAGCACCGCCGAGGCGAGCCCGCCGGCCACCCAGGCCACCCCGCCGCCGAACCCGGCGGCCATGGTGCCGGCCCGGAGGTCGCCCAGGCGTGGGCCACCCGCCACCACGACCGTGTTGACGCCCTGGAGCCGGCCGCGCATCCGGTCCGGTGCGTAGACCAGCAGCATCGACTGGCGCAGCACCGCGCTGATCAGGTCGGCGGCCCCGGCAACGGCGAGCAGCGCGACCATCAGCCAGAGCTGCTGGGCCAACCCGGCCGCGGCGATCGCCAGGCCCCAGCCCACCACCGCGAGCACCAGGCCGAGCCCCTGCCGGCGGAGCCGGCCGATCCAGCCGGAGGTCAGCCCACCGATCATCGAGCCGATCGCGATGGCGCTGTAGAGCAGGCCGACGGACCCACCACCGCCGAACCGTTCGTGGGCGATCTCCGGGAAGAGCGCCCGCGGCATGGCGAGGATCATCGCGATCAGGTCCACCCCGAAGGACAGCAGGAGTACGGGTGTGGTGGCCAGGTAGCGGAATCCGTCGATGACACTGGCCAGGCCGGCTCGTCGGACCTGACCGTCGGCGTTCGGCTCGGGCGGCAGCGAGGGCAGGCGCAGCGCCGCCCAGAGCATCGCGGTGAACAGCAGCGCGTCCACCCCGTACGCGATCGGCAGGACCACAGCGGTGTCCGGCGACGCGGCGAGGATTAGGCCCGCGGCCAGCGGGCCGGCCACCGAGGCGGCGGTGAAGGTCGTGTAGTTCAGGGTGGCGGCGGCTGGGACGAGGTCGTCCGGGACCAGTCGGGGCAGCATGGCACTGCGGGCCGGCGAGCTGATCGCGAACGCCACCGACTGCAACGCCATCAGCGCCAACAGGAGCACCGGGCTGCCCACGTTCAGCAGCGCCTGGACCAGCAGCCCGAGGGTGGATGCCCAGAGCAACAATGAGCCGCCGAGCAGCACCGCACGGCGGTCGCGGGCGTCGGCGATCGCGCCGCCCCAGAGCCCGAAGACCAGCAACGGTACGAAGGCCGCCACGCCCAGCAAGCCGACCCAGAGGGAGTCCCTGGTCAGGGCGTACATCTCCACCGGCACCGCGACGGCCGTGAACTGGAAGCCGAACATCGCCACGGTGTTGCCGAGCCAGAGCCGTCGGTACGCGGGCACGCGCAGCGGGCGTACGTCGAGGGCCCAGCGGCGCGCTCCGCGCGGCCGAGCCTCCTGCACACCTGTCACGGCGCCAACCGCTCGACGATCCAACCGCCCTCGTCGAGACGACGGAAGCGGAGCCGATCGTGCAACCGGCCGGCCCGACCCTGCCAGAACTCCACCGACTCGGGGTGGACCCGCAACCCGCCCCAGTGCGACGGCGTCGGGATCACGTCCTCGTCGGCGAACCGCTCGGCCACCTCCCGGTAGCTCTCCTCCAGCTCGGCCCGGCCCGACACCACCTGCGACTGCGGGCTGGCCCAGGCGCCCAGCTGGGAGCCGCGCGGCCGGCTGGTGAAGTACGCCTCGCTCGTCGCGCGGTCGACCGGCGCGACCCGCCCGGCGACCACCACCTGACGCTGCATGGGAAACCACGGAAAGACCAGGCTGGCGTACGGGTTGGCGGTCGCCTCGACGCCCTTGCGCGACAGGTGGTTGGTGAAGAAGACGAACCCCTCGGGGTCGTACCCCTTCAGCAGCACCGTCCGACCGCTCGGCCGACCGGCCGGGTCCGCGGTGCCCACCACCATCGCGTTCGGTTCGGGTAGCCCGAAGGCCACCGCGTCGGCGAACCAGCTGCCGAACTGGGTGTGCCAGTCGGCGGCCAGGTCAGCCTCGGTCAGGCCCAGGTCCGCGGCGTACTCGTTACGCATCGCAGCCGGGGCGGGTGTGTCACCCGTCACGTGCCCACTCCTTCTCGGCGGCCCCGCCAACGCCCTCCCGCGCTGGCCAGCACGCACTGCCCAGTCTCACCGAGTCCAGCGGAGATTGCGCGCCCGGGGATGTCGCGTGCAGCACAGTCGCAGCGGGTCGCGTATCCCTTACTCAGCAGGCAAGATGTTGCGAACACATCCCTGAGGGTCGCCTAAGGCGCCCGGCCGACCGGGCCGGATGAGCTGTTCGGGCGCACCGACCAGATCCAGGAGAGCGACATGGCTGATTTCAAACCCGGGCTGGAGGGCGTCGTCGCCTTCGAGACCGAGATCGCCGAACCTGACCGTGAGGGCGGCGCGCTGCGCTATCGCGGGGTCGACATCGAGGATCTGATCGGGCAGGTGTCGTTCGGAAACGTCTGGGCGCTGCTGGTGGACGGCCGCTTCGGGCCGGGCCTGCCGCCGGCGGAGCCGTTCCCGGTGCCGGTGCACTCCGGCGACATCCGCGTCGACGTGCAGTCCGCGGTCGCCATGCTGGCCCCGTACTGGGGGCTCAACCAACTGCTGGACATCTCCGACGAGCAGGCCCGCGAAGACCTCGCCCGGGTGTCGGTGACCGCGCTCTCCTTCGTCGCCCAGTCCGCCCGGGGCCTCGGCCTGCCGGCGGTGCCGCAGAAGGAGATCGACAAGGCGCAGACCATCGTCGAGCGGTTCATGAAGCGTTGGCGCGGCGAACCCGACCCGCGGCACGTCAAGGCCGTCGACGCGTACTTCATCTCGGCCGCCGAGCACGGCCTGAACGCGTCCACCTTCACCGCCCGCATCGTCGCCTCCACCGGGGCGGACGCGGCGGCCTGCATCTCGTCGGGCATCGGCGCCCTCTCCGGCCCGCTGCACGGCGGCGCGCCGTCCCGCGTTCTCAGCATGCTGGAGGCGGTGGAGCGCAGCGGCGACGCCGAGGGTTACGTCAAGGGCGTCCTAGATCGCGGTGAGCGGTTGATGGGCTTCGGCCACCGCGTCTACCGGGCCGAGGACCCGCGCGCCCGCGTGCTGCGGCGCACGGCCAAGGAGCTGGGCGCGCCGCGCTTCGAGATCGCCGAGGCACTGGAGAAGGCTGCCCTCGCCGAGTTGCAGGCCCGCCGCCCGGACCGGGTGCTGGCCACCAACGTCGAGTTCTGGTCGGCCGTGGTGCTGGACTTCGCCGAGGTGCCGGCGCACATGTTCACCTCGATGTTCACCTGCGCACGGATGGGTGGCTGGAGCGCGCACATCCTGGAGCAGAAGCGCCTTCAGCGGCTGGTGCGCCCGTCCGCCCGCTACGTCGGCCCGGAGACCCGCAAGCCGTCCGACGTCGAGGGCTGGGCCGCCATCCCGCACGGCGTCTGATTTGACACGAAAGGGGCGCCTTCTCGACGCCTGCCGTCGAGGAGGGGCCCCTTTCGTACCTCTGGGCGCGCTGAGGACGCCGGGTGTGGCGAAGGCCTCAGACCTGTCCTCGGGGGCCCGGCTTCCACCGATGGGTCCGGGTGCGAGGATGAGGGCCGGCAGTGTCGCCGGGCCCGCCCTCGCCCTTGCGGAAGGATCTTCAAGACCGTGGCTGACGCACCGACCATCCGGATTCCCGATGACATCAAGCCTGCCGACGGACGTTTCGGCTGTGGCCCGTCCAAGGTCCGCCCAGCGGCGGTGTCCGCACTTGCCGAGGTCGCGACGAGCTACCTGGGCACCTCGCACCGGCAGAAGACGGTCCGCGACCAGGTGGCGCGACTGCGCTCCGGCATCGCCGAGTTCTTCTCGCTGCCTGAGGGCTACGAGGTCGTGATCGGCAACGGTGGCACCACCGCGTTCTGGGAGGTCGCCACCTTCGGCCTGATTCGCGACCGCGCCCAGTTCGCCAGCTTCGGCGAGTTCGGCGCCAAGTTCGCCAAGTCGGTCAAGGACGCGCCGTTCCTGGGCGAGCCGACCGTCCGCAAGGCCGATGCGGGCAGCGCGCCGACGCTGGTCGCCGAGTCCGGCGTGGACGCGTACGCGACGCCGCAGAACGAGACCTCGACCGGTGTGGCGGTCCCGATCAGCCGGGTGGCCGGCGCGGACGAGGGCGCGTTGCTGCTGGTCGACGCGACCTCCGGCGCGGGTGGCCTGGAGGTCAACGTCGGCGAGACCGACGTCTACTACTTCGCCCCGCAGAAGTGCTTCGGCTCCGACGGCGGCCTCTGGCTGGCCCTGATGTCACCGGCCGCGCTGGACCGGGCCGCCGAGATCAAGGCGTCCGGGCGCTACATCCCCGCCTTCCTCGACCTGGTCACCGCGATCGACAACTCGCGGCTGGAGCAGACCTACAACACTCCGGCGCTGGCCACCATCTTCCTGGCCGCCGAGCAGACCGACTGGATGAACGCGCAGGGTGGCCTGGCCTGGGCGGCCAAGCGCACCGCCGAGAGCGCCGCCACGGTGTACGGCTGGGCGGAGCGTTCCAGCGTGGCCTCCCCGTTCGTCGGCGACCCGGCACTGCGCTCGAACGTGGTCGCCACGATCGACTTTGCCGACGAGGTGGACGCCACCGCGATCGCCAAGGCGCTGCGCGCCAACGGCATCGTGGACACCGAGCCGTACCGCAAGCTCGGCCGCAACCAGCTCCGGATGGCGCTGTTCCCGGCCATCGAGCCGGCCGATGTCGAGGCGCTGACCGCGTCCATCGACTACGTGGTCGAGCGACTCTGACGTTCGTCACGGTCGGTGTCGGTGGAGGCCTCCACCGACACCGACCGTGATCATTGCCGCAGCTCAGTCACGACATGCGGGGTGTCGCTTCCCCCACCCCGAGACAGATGCGCGTACGGTGGTCCGAGACGCCTGGGTGGCCGACTCGTGGCGTGCGGCCAGCGAAGCGGGACGGAGGCAACGCTATGCGCCCAGTACGCTTCGTCGCCCTCTCCGAGGACGGCCATGCTCTGGTTCTCGCCGACGAGGTCGGGCGGTTGCTCGCCCTGCCGATCGACGAACGGATCTCCGGTGCGCTGCACGCGGAGCCCGGTTCGCCGCCGCTCGCGGCAGCGCCGACCGCAGCCGATCCGATTCCCTCACTGTCCCCGCGGGACATCCAGGCCCGCATCCGCTCCGGTGAGTCCGCCGAGGATGTCGCCCGGATCGCCGGTGTGCCGGTCGACCGGGTGCTGCGCTATGCCGGCCCGGTCCTCCAGGAGCGGGCGATGCTCGCGCAGCATGCCCGCCGCACCCGCCTCAAGGGAGCGGAGAAGCCCACCCCGCTCGCCGAGGTGGTCAACGGTCGGCTGAGCCAGCACGGCATCGACACCGAGAAGATTTCCTGGGACGCATACCGGCGTGATGACGGCACCTGGCGGATCATCGCCACCTGGCCGTCCGGCAAGGCCACCGCACAGGCCATCTGGGATCTCGACAAGACCCGGCAGTCGGTCGCCCCGCACGACGACATGGCGCAGTATCTGTGCGCCGAGCGGCCCACGCCGATCCTCGGCCAGGAGCCCGCACCGGAGCGGGGCGGGCATGCCCTGCCGGGTCCGTCGCGCGGTGAGCCGAGCCGAGGTGGGCACGGGTTGCCGGCGGCGTCCGAGCACCCGCGTCCCGGTCGGGATCCGATCCGCGCTGGCCGCGATGCGTTGCTCGCCTCATTGGACCGCCCACTCGGCGCCTCGTCGGGCCGTGGTCTGGAACCGCGTACCCCGGCTGCTCTCGCCGGCTCGGACGCGCCCCGGCAGCGGCCGGTCGGCGGGGGTGCCGCCGCGTTGCTCGGCGGCGGCCAGGGGTCGGCCTTCGACGACGACTCGGACGCGCCCAAGGAGGTGCCGGCCGTGCCGTCGCTGGCGGTGCTGCGCCCTCGCCGGACGGGTGCTGCGGCAGCCGCTGGCGGCGAGTCCACCGATGCCAACGGCAAGCCGCGCAAGCGGCTGCCGAGCTGGGACGACGTCCTCTTCGGCAGCGGCCCGGCCGCACGCGAGTCCTCCTGACGCTTCGCGTTGACGGGTGGTGGTTCGCCACCCGTCAACGCGAAACACGTGAGCCTCATCGACGGTCTTCGCCGAACAGGCCCGCGAGGTCCTCCGCAGCAGACCGGAGGCGGCCACTGCCCAGCCGAGTCCGGACCAGGATCAGCCGGGGGTCGCCCTGACGAGGGTGCCGGGTCAGAGTGGCCAGGCGGCGAGCCGGTCGTAGCGCGATCGTCGGGAGTCGAAGTGGCTGCGGATCAGCAGCAGCTCGGTCGCCGGCCACTCCGGGCCCTGGTAGTCGTCCAGGTCGGCCTGGTCCGCCTCGATGTCGGCCAGGTCCATCCGTTCGCCCGGCCGGGCCACGGTCAGGTGCGGGCGGAACGGCCTGGCGTCGTCGCACGGCAGCCGGGCCTGCCGCAACCGGGACCGGACCAGCCCGGCGAGCACGTGCAGTGTCTCGACCTCACCTCGCAGGCCCACCCAGAGCACAGTGGACCGGCCCTGACCGAACCGACCACCGCCACCGAGGCTGAACCGGGGCGGGGCGTTCCGGCCGTCGTGGAACCCCTCGGCGGCCAGCCCGAGCGCGCTCTCCACCTCGACCAGCCGGGCCGCCTCGACGTCGCCGAGGAAGGCCAGGGTGACGTGCAGATGGGCCGGATCGGCGAGCCGGACGTTGGTGCCGCCGGCAGCCGCTGCGCCGACCCGTAGTCGCGCGACCTGCGCGCCGAGGTGGCCGACCGATTCGGGGGGCGGGTAGACCGCGACGAAGAGCCGCAACCGTCGCTCAGCGGTGCCGTTGCCGGTGGCCGGCCCGAGCCGCTGGCAGGGTCAGCCCGGCGGCGTGCAGCACACCCTCCACCCGGACCCGCTCGATCTCCTGGTCGACGCCCTCCAACTCACCAAGGTGCTCGGTGATGCCGAGGGCGCGGCAGGCGAGGCGAAGCCGATCGTCGTACGCCTGGAGCAGCGCGCCGTGCCAGACCATCGACCGGCCGGTGCCGCCGAGCCGCTGACCGCCGAGGCGGCGCAGGTCGGCGGCGAGTTGCTCCAGGGGCCGACGGTCGGTGCGGTCGAACTCGCTGAGGTCGATGTCCCTGGTCAGCGCGTCTGCCTCGATGGCCCGGTCGAGACGCGCGATCGTCCGTTTCGCCCGTCGGCGATCACGCCACTCGGACCAGCCGCAGACCACCCGGTCGAGGATCTCGTCATAGCAGAAGAGCAGAGCGAGTGCCGCCGGAAGACTGGCCACGGCGAGGAACGCCAGGGCCAGCATCAGCGCGCGTCCGACTCCCACGTATCGACGCTAAGCCCCATCGTGCCGCCCCGCCAGCGGTTTGCCCGCATCCGCGTCATCCGCTCAAGACGGCGCGTGCGGATCGGACCGCGGATGCGGCAGTGCCCGGAAGGGCCCCTTGTCATGCGAAGTCCGATGACGAGGGGGCCCTTCCGGACAGCTCAGCAGTCGGTGGACGTGACGTAGAAGCGGGGCATCGGCAGCACCCGGAAGCGCAGCCGGGCGCCGGAGTGCCGCAGCTGCCAGGTGAGGGCGATCAACGCGGCGGCCAGCGAGATCAGCCCGCCCATCCAGATGCTGGCACCGGCACCGAAGCGCTCCGCGACCCAGCCGATCAGTGGCGCGCCGACCGGGTTGGTACCCAGGAAGACCAACACCCACAGCGCCATCACCCGGCCCCGGAAGGCCGCGTCCACGCCCAACTGGACCCGCTGGTTGGCGGCCTGGGCGAAGAAGACCATGAAGAAGCCGGTCGGCACCAGCAGTGCCACGACCAGCCAGTACGTCGAGGCGAGACCGACCAGGGTGCCGAAGCTGGCGCAGGCGATCGCCGCGCCGAGCACCAGCCAGACCGACGGCCGGCTCCGCCGACCGGTGCCGCTGAGCGCACCGCCGAGCGCGCCCACGGCCAGCGCCGTGCTGAACAGGCCGAAGGAGGCGGCACCGGTGTGGAAGACCGTCTTCGCCAGCGCGGCCAGGGTCAGCTGGAAGTTGAACAGCGACATGCCGATCACCGACATGACCGCCATCGGCAGCAGCAGGTCGGGGCGGCGCGACACGTACCGCAGCCCGTCGATGACCCGTGCGGACGCCCGCTCGTCGCGCGGCAGCAGGGCGTCGCGGTGCAGGTCGGCCGTACGCATCCGGACCACGTTGACCAGGGGCGCGACGGAGCTGAGGGCGGTGAAGAGGAAGACCGGGCCGACGTCGAAGGCGGCGATCGCCAGGCCGGCGACGGCCGGGCCGACGATCCGCGCCGAGTTGAACACGGCGGCGTTCAGCGACAAGGCGTTGGGCAGCAGCGGAGTGCCGACGAGTTCGGAGACGAACGCCTGACGGACCGGGGTCTCCACGGCGTTGGCCGTGCCGAGCAGCGCGGCGAAGGCGAAGACGTGCCACAGCTGCACCAGGTCGGTGAGGACCAGCACCGACATGCCGAGCGCCAGCACGGTCCAGAAGGCGTTGGCGACGAAGAGCAGCACCCGCTTGTCGTACCGGTCGGCAAGTCGGCCGGAGAGCAGGGTGAGCAGGAGCACCGGCGTGAACTGGCAGGCGGTGACCACGCCGAGCGCGGTGGCCGAGTTGTTGGAGAGCTCAAGGACGAGCCAGTCCTGGGCGATGAACATCATCCAGACGCCGATCAACTTGATCAGCTGCCCGGATGCGAAGAGGCGGTAGTTACGGACCTGCAGGGACTGGAACATCGTGCTCAACTTGGCCTGCACTCTTCGTGCGCCTCCTTAAGAACGTACGCGTCATCGACAGGTGACGGCACGGACCCGGTGGCGCGGGCGCGGCTCAGGCGCGAGCGAGCTGCTGAAGAATCTGGGCAGCCCTCTGCAGGGTCTCCCGTTCGTCCTCGTCGAGTGCGGCCAGCCGGTGGGCCAGCCACTCGTCGCGGGCTCGCTCGAACTGGTCGAGCACGGCCTGCCCTCCTTCGGTCGCCGCGAGGATGACCTGCCGGCCGTCGGTCGGGTGGGGTGTCCGCCGCACGAGGCCGCGGTCCTCCAACTTCCCGATGATCTTGGTCATCGTCGGCGGCTGCACCCGCTCCACGTCGGCCAGCTCCCTGGGCGTCAGCGCGCCGGCCAGCCGCAGGCTGGTGAGCGCGGAAACCTGGGTGACCGTGAGGTCGCCGACCGGTCGGGCCTGGCGGACCCGCCGGTTGAGTCGGGTGATCGCATCACGCAACTGGGGAGCCAGTTGCGCCGGTGGCACGCGTTCCGCCGTCACCGTCCGCTCCATCACGTTAGTTAGCTTAACTAATGAGCCTGGCTAACGACATCCGTTATGACCAGGCTCACGAGGACGTTGGTGCTGTTCCGGGCGGGGAATCCCGTTCGATTCCCCGCCCGGAACGTACGTCAGAGCACCAGGGACTCGATCGGCCCGCGCAGGAAGTACAGCACGAACAGCACGGCCACCCCGTACAGCAACGGGTGGACCTCCCGGGCCTTACCCCGGGCCAGCTTCACCACCACGAAGGTGATCAGGCCAGCGCCGATCCCGTTCGAGATCGAATAGGTGAACGGCATCAGCACGATCGTGAGGAACGCCGGGATGGCGATCTCGTAGTCGGACCAGTCGATCGTCCGCACCGCTGTCATCATCAGGAAACCGACCACCACCAGGGCCGTCGAGGCCGCCTCGAACGGCACGATCACCACCAGCGGCGCCAGGAACATCGCCAGCAGGAAGAGCACGCCGGTGACCAGGCTGGCCACGCCGGTCCGGGCACCCTCCCCGACACCGGCGGCACTCTCGATGTACGACGTGTTGCTGGAGGTGCTGGCCGCACCACCGGCCGCCGCGGCGATCGAGTCGACCAGCAGGATCTCCTTGGCCCGTGGCGGGGTGCCCTGCTCATCGAGCAGGTCGCCCTCCTGGCCGACCGCCACCATCGTGCCCATGGTGTCGAAGAAGTCCGTGATCAGCAGCGTGAAGACGAACATCAGCACGACCAGCCAACCGGCCCGACCCCACGAGTCGAGCACGTTGAACTTGCCGAGCAGCGACAGGTCCGGCAGGTCCACCACCGTCTTCGGCAGCTCCGGCACGTTCAGCGACCAACCCTTGGGGTTGGGCTGACCGTTGACGAACGACGGGCCGATGTTGCCGATCGCCTCCACGATCACCGCCAGCACGGTCGAGGCGAGGATGCCGATCAGGATCGCACCCCGTACCCGGCGGACCACCAGCACGAGGGTGATCAGGAGGCCCACCACGAAGACCAGCATCGGCCAGCTCACCAGCTTGCCACCGATGCCCAGACCGACCGGGACTGTGGTGTTGGCGTCGTCCGGGATCCGTCGGACGAAACCGGCGTCCACCAGACCGATGATGGTCAGGAACAGACCGATCCCGACCCCGATCGCGGTCTTCATCTGGGTCGGCACCGCGCGGAACACAGCGGTCCGCAGACCGGTCAACACCAGCACAGCGATGATCACACCCTCGATCACCACCAGGCCCATCGCGTCGGCCCAGGTCATCTCGGGGGCGATCTCGTACGCCACCAGCGCGTTGACACCCAGACCGGCGGCGAGCGCCAGTGGGAACCGACCCACCACGCCCATCAGGATGGTCATCAGGCCGGCGACCAGCGCGGTCCCGGCCGCCAGCGCGGGAATGGGGAGGGTCTTGCCGTCACCGTCGACGGCACCACCCAGGATCAGCGGGTTGAGCACCACGATGTACGCCATCGTGAAGAAGGTCGCCAGGCCACCGCGTACCTCGCGGCTCATCGTCGAGCCCCGGGCGGAAATCTCGAAGAACCGGTCGAATCCGTTACGCGGGTGAGCGGGGTTGGGAGGGGTGCCGTTCTCGGGCGGCGCTACTGCCATCAGGTCCTCGCAGGTGATCTTCCGGTTGTCGCGCGCATCGTCCCAGATCACCGACGGGCAGGGGAAGTAGGTCGCGTACGCTTGCCGAATGCCGAACGAGCAGCCACCGCGGCCCGCACCACTGGACCCGCCGATGGTGCCGTTCGCCCTCGCCGGGCTGGCCGCCTGGGCGATTGCCGGGCTGGTCCTGCTGATCTTCTTTCGGGGTTGGCTGACCGACCACGGTCACCAGAACTGGCTCTGGACCTGCCTCGCCGGGTTCCTGTGGGGCTTCCCGGGCCTCGCCGTGATGATGCGGCACGACGCCAACCGACGACGTCGCCGCGCGCGCTGACCCGGCCACGCACCGGGCCACCCCCGGTGCGAACGATCAGGAGTGCCCGTACGGCTCCGCCGGCTCGGCGGCTTCCACCGAGCCCGGGGCGCGGCTGACCGACATGGCCTCCACCGCGCTGTCGTCGTACACCGTGGGTAGCTCTTCGACCGCGGTCTCGGCCGCCTCGATCAGCGTCTCGGAGTGGGCACCGCAACCGTGGTCGGCGCTCACCACCCGGCCGTCGTCGGGGGCGTAGAAGTTGCCGCACGCCCCGAACGCCTGCCGCATCGCACCGGCCAGCGGCAGGTAGAAACCGCAGGTGCCACAGCGGGCGGCGGCCGGCGCGGCAGCGGAGATGGGCGCGGCGGGGCCGTGGTCGCCGTCATACCAGCGCTGCGCCGCCTCCATGCGGCCCTCGAGGGAGAGCACGCGCGCCCGCCCGAGGCCCAGCTCCCATGCCGTCTCCTCGACCGCCGGGTCGTCGGAGAGCAGGTAGCCGGGGACCAGCCGGTCGTCATCCGGTGAGGTCGGCAGCAGATCGCCCGGACCCAGGTCGCCCGGCTTGAGCCGCTCCTGCCAGGGCAGCCAGCCGGGCGCGAGCAGCGCGTCGGAACCGGGCAGCAGCACCGTCTCGCAGATGGTCACGGTCTTGCTGCGCGACACCCGGGTGACGGTGACCGCCCACCGCCAACCGCGGTAGCCGGCGAGGAGGCATTCGAAGTAGTGGGTGACCAGCCGTTCACCCTCGGCCACAACCTGCAGGTGATCGCCGACATCGTCGGCGTCGACCTCGGTGATGCCAGCGCGGGCCACCTCGACGGCGGCGGCGCAGACCTGGTCGAGACGGGCGGCGCGGGTGGAGACAGGCCTGGTCACCTAACCATTGTTCCCTATGCGCCTCGCAGGGGTGACAGGGACTCCCGGGGAACCTTTCCCCGCAGTGGTGCGGCGTACCCGGATCAGATGGGCGAGGATGGTGGACATGCCGTCGTACTCCCGCTCCGAGCGATCCGTCCTCGGGCGGACCGTCGGCACCGGCATTCGCGCCGTTCGTCTGCTGCTGCGTGGTTCGCTGGGCAGCGGCCGCTGGGTGACCCGTCGGGCCGGCAGCGCCCGGGCCCGGGGCGCCGGTGGCGAGGTCGGCATGGTCCGCCTGTTCGACCTGCACGCGCTCTCCTGCGCCGGTGACACCCTGATCGCCATCGGCCTGGCCGGCACGATCTTCTTCAACGTGCCGCTGGGCGAGGCCCGCAGCAAGGTCGCCCTCTACCTGCTGGTGACCATGGTGCCGTTCGCCATGCTCGCCCCCGTGGTGGGCCCACTGCTGGACCACTTCCGGCACGGCCGGCGGTACGCGCTGGCCGCGACGATGCTGGGCCGTGCCTTCCTGGCCTGGTTGATCTCCGACTACATCCACGGCTTCGGGCTCTATCCGGCCGCGTTCGGGGTGCTCGCGCTGTCCCGGGCGTACGGCGTGGCCCGGTCCGCGGCCGTGCCCCGGTTGTTGCCGGAAGGACTCGGCCTGTCCCAGGTGGGCGCCCGGGCCAGCGTCTACGGCACGGTCGCGGGTGCGCTGGTCGCGCCGATCGGGTTGGCCGCGTTCTGGTTCGGGCCGCAGTGGCCGCTGCGCGTCGCGTCGGTGATCTTCCTGGTCGGCATGGTGATCTCCCTGCGTCTGCCACCGAAGGCCGATTCGGAGCCACCGGAGCGGGTCCCCCGGCCACTGCGCGCGTTGGGCCGCCGCCGTGGCGATCGGCCGCTGGGCCGAGGCCGACCCGCCGGCCGCCTGGTGATCGCGTCGCTGATCGGCGCCGCGACGCTCCGCGCGGTGTACGGCTTCCTGCTGCTCTTCCTCGCATTCGCGATCAAGAAGGGCGACCTGACCACTGTCGCGTTCGGCCGGGATCTGGGCGCCGAGTGGGCGTTGGGTCTGGTCGGCGGGGCGCTCGCGGTCGGCACCTTCCTGGCCACCGCCATCGGCACCCGACTGCGCATCCACCGGCCGACCGCCATCCAGTCCAGCAGCATGATCATCGTGGCCGGGGTGGCGGTGCTCGCCGTCATCCAGTTCTCGCTGGTGATGGTCGCCCTGCTCTGCCTGGTCGCCGCGCTGGTCAGCGGGATATCGAAGCTGGCCGTGGACGCCTCGATCCAGGAGCGCATCCCGGAGCGGCTGCGCGCGAGTTCCTTCGCCCATTCGGAGACGGTGCTGATGCTCGCCTTCGTCGCCGGTGGAGGGTTGGGGCTGGTCCCGTTCGACGGCCGGATGGGCATCGCCGTGGCCGCCGGGGTGGGCGTCCTGGCCGCGATCCGGGGTGTGCTGGTCGCCGCCCGGCTGCGCGGCGAGAAGCTGGCCGGCCGGCCGCTCGGCGACGACGAGCTGACCGAGGACGAGCCGGCCGACGAGCCTGGAGACGCCGCGCCCACCTCGCCGGCACCGGCCCAGGCCAGCTCCCCGCAGTACGACGATCCCAGCCTGGCCCCTCCCGGCTACCACATCTACCGCCCGTCCTCAGCGGTTGGCGGCCCGGGCGGCGGAGCGGACGACGAGACCCGCCGTGAGTCCCCCGGCTCAGTCTCGTGAGCGGTCTGCTGGTGGTGACCGCGGTACCAGCCGAGGCGGAAGCCGTCCGCGCCGGTCTGCCCGATCCCACCGTGACCGTCACCCCGGTTGGCGTGGGCCCGGCCGTCGCCGGTGCCGCCACCGCCCGGCTGCTGGCGCTGGCCGAGGCCGCCGGCCGCCCGTACCGTGCCGTGGTCAGCGCCGGCGTCGCCGGCGGCTTCATCGGGCGGGCCGAGGTCGGCGACACCGTGCTCGGCACCGCCAGCATCGCCGCCGACCTGGGCGCCGAATCACCGGACGGTTTCATCCCCGTCGACGAGTTGGGCATGCCGCTCGCGATGCTGGGTGTCGGCGGCGTGGTGCCGACCGACCCGGGTCTGCTGGCGGCACTGCGGGCCGCCCTCCCAGCGGCCACGACCGGGCCGGTGCTCACCGTCAGCACGGTCACCGGCACCACCGCCAGCACCGAGGAGCTGCGCCGGAGGCATCCGGAGGCGGTCGCCGAGGCCATGGAGGGGTACGGGGTGGCGGTCGCCGCCGCCCAGGCCGGGGTGCCCTTCGCCGAGCTGCGCACCATCTCGAACCCGATCGGCCCCCGCGACCGGGACGCCTGGCGACTGCGCGAGGCCCTCACCGCCCTGACCGCTGCGGCCCCAGCGCTGACCACCCAGCCTCAGCCGCAGCCCTGTGGCTCAGCCGTAGCGCCGCCGCGGGGGATTCAGCCGTAGCGCAGCGGGCCGGCTGGCCTCGATCTCGAAGCCGCAGGCGAGCAGCAGCTCGATCCCGAAACCTTCGGCGAGCGCAGCCGCGCCGTCGATTCCCGCCGCCCGCATCTCGGTGATCAACGCCGTCACTAGCCGACGACCAAGCCCCAGTCGTCGATACGGGGCAGCGACGAGCACTCCGTCGAGCACCATCTCCCGCTCCGGCATGCCCGCGTACCACCCCCCATACTCCAGGTGCGGACTCCGCTCATGCGCGCGCAGCTCACCGACCAGCTCACCGTCCGGGAGCTCGGCGACGAACCGCCAGCAGGTGTCCGGCAGGCCACCCGTGGTGAACCGTCGCACCCGGGCCGTCCGGCGCACCTCCGCGGCCCAGCGCCGGTTGTCCCGGTACCGCCGATTCAGCTCGTACGCCGCTGGTGGCAGTGGAAGCGGATAACGCTCGGGCGGCAACCGGTACCACTCCGCCCACCAGGCGCCCGGCCAGTCCCGAGGCTCATGGACCGGCCAGACGTCCAGGTGAGCCGGGTACCGGCGCCCTGCCTCGTCCCGCATGTCGTCGTGCGGAACCGGCGGCGGTGTGGGGCTGGTGGGAGCCGCCTCGGGCACGCCTATGCCAACCTCCCCGCCCGCAGCCCGCACGAGCCGCTCCACCGTCCGGAACCGGGGATCGGCCGCTCGCCCCGACTCGATCCGGGCCAGCGTGGGCTGCGGCACTCCGGCTCTCTCGGCCAACTCTCGCTGGCTCAGGTCGGCCTGACGACGCAGAGCGCGGAGCACGCCGCCAAGATCAGCGGCGGCAGCGGCACCAGTGGCGTCGGTGCGGTCGGTCGCCTCGGTCACAGGCCGATGCTCCCCGCCGGTCAGGGAGCTATCAACACCCCCACCGAGGGCTGTGGATAACCCTGTGGACAACCACTCCGGCCGGTGGATGACCCACTCCGCAGGCCCTTTGGAGCTGAATCGTTTGCGACATCGTTCCGGTCTGAACCAGCCCAGCCCTGCGAAAGCACGGCCCGGGGCTGAGCCTGACTCGTTTGCGACATCAGCTCCAAAGGGAGTGACAAGTAGATGCCCGGTCCGCCAGACATGGCCATCACCCACGCCACCGAGCATGTGCCTGCGAGCGCCCGCCGCAGTTCAATGCTGCTCGCTGACGGTGCGGATCACAGTGGGCGGGGTGGGCGCGGACGGTGTGGCAGGGGCGGGGCTAACGTGAAGGGCGTGGCGCTCTCTCTGGCGATCTCGCCCTGCCCCAACGACACGTTCGTCTTCCACGCGCTCGTGCACGGGCGGGTGCCCGGCGCGCCGCCGGTCGAGGTGACGTACGCCGACGTGGACGTCACCAACACGGCGGCCGAGCAGGGCGCCTTCGACCTGGTGAAGGTGAGCTTCGCGGCGCTGCCCTGGCTGCTCGACGACTACCACCTGCTGCCCTGCGGTGGCGCGCTCGGTCGTGGCTGCGGCCCGCTGGTGCTCACCCGGGGCGACCGCGACGGCGGGCCGGACCGCACCGACCTGACCGGCGCCACGGTGGCGGTGCCGGGTGACCGGACGACCGCGTACCTGCTGTTCCGGCTCTGGTCGGCCGGACGACCTCCGGCCCGGATCGAGGTGGTTCCGTTCCACGAGATCATGCCGGGCGTCGCGGCCGGCCGCTACGACGCTGGGCTGGTCATCCACGAGGCCCGGTTCACCTACCACCGGCACGGCCTCAGCGCGCTGGTCGACCTCGGCGAGTGGTGGGAGGCCGACACCGGCCTGCCCATTCCGCTCGGCGCGATTCTCGCCCGCCGCGGCGCGGTGGACCCGGAGGCCGCGGCCGGCTGGGTCCGCGAGTCCGTCCGGCAGGCCTGGGCGGACCCGGCGGCCAGCCGGGAGTACGTGCTGGCGCACGCCCAGGAGATGGAACTCGACGTGGTGGACCGGCACATCGGCCTCTATGTCAACGAGTTCACCGCAGACCTGGGCGAGGCCGGTTTCGCCGCGGTGGCGGCACTGCTCGACCGGGCCGCCACCGCCGGGCTGGTGCCTCAGACCTCCAGCTCGTTCGCCACCGCGTGGACCAGCTGAGCGATCTTCTGCGCGGTCTTCTTGTCCGGGTACCGGCCCCGACGCAGGTCCGGCTGGACCTTCGCCTCCAGAAGCTTGATCATGTCCTCGACGAGGCCGTGCAGTTCCTCGGCCGGTCGACGGCGCAACTCGGCCATCGACGGCGGCGCGTCCAGCAGTTTGACGCCCATGGCCTGTGCGCCCCGGCGGCTGTCCACCACGCTGAAGTCGACCCGCTGGCCACCCTTGAGGTCGGTGACACCCGCCGGCAGCGCCGCCTTGGACAGGAACACGTCGCCGCCCTCGTCACTCGTGACGAAGCCGTATCCCTTGGCCGTGTCGTACCACTTCACTCGACCCGTAGGCACCTGAAAACCCCTGCTTCACTTGAGCCGCTACTGCTCCAAGGCTAGCTGGATCATGTCGTCGAGCGCCGCCGGGAATTGGGTGAGGTCGTTCAACACGACTTCCGCGCCTGCCGCGCGCAGCTCGTCCGGAGAGCACGGGCCGGTCGCCACGGCGATCCCCGGCACCCCGGCCGCCCCCGCCGCCACCATGTCCGCCACATGGTCGCCGACGTAGTGGGTCGCGTCGTGCTCCCGCAGGGCGGTCGCCTTCTGCTCGGCGAACAGATCACCGGCCAACTCGTCGACGGTGAGACCGAGGTGGTCCAGGTGCAGCCGGGCCAGCCGGCCCATCTTCGCTGTGACGACCAGCACACGGCCGCCCCGGGCCCGGATGGCGTCGATGGCCTCCCGCGCGCCCGGCAGCGGGACCGTCGGGGTGATCGCATACGCCGGGTACAGCTCGCGGTACGCGCGAACGGCCGACTCGACCTCTCCCGGCGGGAACCAGTACGCCAGCTCGCTGCGCAGCGGCGGCCCGAGCCGGGACACCGCCAGGTCGGCGTCCACCGGCACGCCCGTCCGCGCGGTCAGCGCCTCGAAGGTCGCGGCGATGCCGGGGCGGGAGTCGACCAGGGTCATGTCGAGATCGAAACCGACGGTCAGTGCGGGCATGCCGAGAAACGTACCCGGCGACACCTGCCCAGCCGAACGTCCGAGGGGCGCGGAAGCCCGGTGCCGGGCTAGCGTGGAAAGACGATGACCACCTCACTCGCCGACCACCTGCGGTCGCTGCCCGACGAGTCACTGGCCGCGCTCCTCCAGCTGCGGCCGGACCTCGTCGTGCCCGTGCCGGCCGACGTCTCCGCCCTGGCCATCCGGGCCCAGTCCCGGGTCTCGGTCGCTCGTGCGCTGGACGGGCTGGACCAGTTCACCCTCCAGATCCTCGACGCCGCCCGCCTCACCCGGAACCCGGACGACGGCACCACCACCACCGACACCGTGCTCGCCATGGCGACCGCAGGGCCGCAACCGCCGGCCCCGACCGCTGTCCGGGCCGCCGTGGGCCGGCTACGCGCGCTGTTCCTGCTGTACGGCCCGGAGCACGCACTGCAGGTGCTGCCAGCCGTCGACGAAGTCGCCCCGTACCCCGCCGGGCTCGGTCGACCGGCCGCGGAGCTGGACCCGCGCACGGCCGAGCTCTGCGCGGACCCGGCGAAGCTGCGGCGAACGCTGCTCGCCGCCCCGCCCTCGGCTCGGGCGATCCTGGATCGGTTGGCGGCCGGCCCGCCGGTGGGCAGCGTGCCCCCGGGCGCGTTGCAGGCACCGCCGCTGGGCGCGGAGGACCCGGTGCTCTCCGACCCGACCAACGGTGGCGCCCCGGCCGGCTCCCCGGTGCGGTGGCTCGTCGACAACCGGCTGCTGGTCCCCGTGACGACCGGGTCGTCGACGGCCGCCGGCACTGTGGAGCTGCCCCGCGAGGTCGGTCTGCTGCTGCGCCGGGACAGCGGCCCCCTCGGGCCGCTGCGCACGAGCCCACCGCCGGTGGCTGCCGCCCCCCGCGAGCCGAAGGCGGTCGACTCGGCTGGCGCCGGGCAGACGATGGAGGTGGTCCGGCACACCGAAGGGCTGCTGGAGCAACTCGCCGACGAGCCGGCGCCGGTGCTGCGCTCCGGTGGCATCGGCGTACGCGACCTGCGGAGGCTGGCGCGTACCGCCGGGCTGGACGAGCCGACGACCGCGCTGCTGCTGGAGGTGGCGTACGCGGCGGGGCTCGCCGGCGAGTTGGAGATGCCGGGTGCGACCACCAGCCGGTACGGGGCGGATCAGCAGGTGCTGCCGACCGGCGGGTACGAGGTGTGGCGGGCAGCCTCGCTGGCCCAACGGTGGGAGCAGTTGGCCCGAGCCTGGCTGAGCATGACCCGGCAGGTGGGGTTGGTCGGCCGCCGGGACGACCGGGACCGCCCGATCACCGCCCTCTCCGCGGAGGCCGAACGGGCGGGTGTGCCGGCCACCCGGCGGGCGGTGCTCGGCGTGCTCGCCGATCTGGAACCGGCGACCGCGCCCACACCCGAGGAGGTGCAGGACCTGCTGGACTGGCGGGCTCCGCGCCGCAGCCGGGGCCGGGATGCCGCCCACCGGGAGGTGCTGGCCGAGGCCGCACAGTTGGGCGTCACCGGGCTGGGGGCGCTCACCTCGTACGGTCGGCTGCTGCTGGGTGACCTGACGTCGACCGACGAGCGGGGAGGCGACCCGCTGGGCGTGCACGCGGACGTCGAGAGCGGTGACCCGTCCGCTGCCGCCCGGGCGTTGGACGCACTGCTGCCCGCCCCGGTCGACCACTTCCTGGTGCAGGCCGACCTGACAGTGGTGGTGCCCGGCCCGCCCGAGCCGGCGCTCGGCGTCGAGTTGGAGGCGATGACCGAGCTTGAGTCGGCCGGTGGGGCCAGCGTCCACCGGGTCACCACGGCCAGCGTCCGGCGAGCACTCGACTCCGGCTACACGGCCGACGACCTGCACGACGTGTTCCGGCGACGATCGCGTACTCCGATTCCGCAGGGCCTCACCTACCTGGTGGACGACGTGGCCCGTAAGCACGGTGGGCTGCGGGTCGGCCTGGCCGGGGCGTACCTGCGCAGCGACGACGAGACGCTGATCAGCGAGGTGCTGGCGGACCGGCGGCTGGAGTCGTTGGCGCTGCGCCGGCTCGCGCCGACGGTGCTGTGCACGCAGTACCAGGTCGGTCGCCTGCTGGGTGCGCTGCGCGACGCCGGGTACGCCCCGGTGCAGGAGGACGGCACCGGCAGCACCGTGCTGACCCGGCCACGAATCCGACGGGCCCCGCCTCGGGTCTCGGTGACCACCCGGACACTCGATCCGTTGGCCGCCCCGAAGCTGCCCATGCCCCGGCTGCTCGGGGTGGTGGAGCACATCCGGCGCGGTGACGCGGCGGCGCGGGCGGCCCGACGAGCGCCGGCGGTGGTGCGTGGCGGTGCGGCAGGGCTGGGCGGTGGCCCGGTGCCGGCGCACACGCACAGCGAAGCCCTGGCGGTGCTCCAGCAGGCGGTACGGGACAAGGCGCTGGTCTGGGTCGGTTACGTCGACGCGCACGGGGCGACCGCGTCCCGCCTGGTCAAGCCGGTCTCGATCGGTGCTGGCTATCTGCGCGCCGAGGACGAACGGACCGAGATGCTGCACACGTTCGCGCTGCACCGGGTCACCGCGGCGGTGCTGGCGGACTGACCGGGTCGGGTCGGCCGACGGCACCGACGCGGGCGCTGACGGTCAGCGGCGGCTGCGGCGAACCGTGCCAACCACCGAGATGATCAGGAGCAGCGCGAAACCGGCGCCTGCGGACTCCCCGACCGAGTCAATGAAGCCCTGTCGCAGCACCAGCCAGCCGAAGAGGAACCACCCGACAAGGAGCGTCGCCGCGACGGCGTACGCGATCACGGTCGCGCGTGACACCTCGTCGGGCGGTGCCGCCTGCTCATGCTCCGCGATCACGTCACGGTCGACCGTCATGCCAAGCCTCCCCGCCCGGTCCGGCCCTGGACTCCCAGCGTGACACTCGTTGGACCGGTCGGACAGGGGGTTATCCCCCGCGATTCGCCGCGTGTCGCTCAGGTGCCGGGGCGGCGGCCGATCAGCACCACCCGGGTGCCGACCTTCCCCATCTCCCACATCCGGACCGCGTCGGCGTGCAGGAGGTTGACGCAACCGTGCGAGCCGATCGGCTTGTCGTGCAGGTAGGTGGTGGTCTCGTGGAAGCCCATGCCCTGGGTGAAGTGCTGCCAGTAGGGCAGCCACACCTCGTACGGGTCGGACCACTCCCTGGGGTTGCGGTAGTTGACGGTGAACGTGCCGGCCGGGGTTCGGTAGCCGGACATGCCGGTGCGGGTCACCGTCGGCTCCATGATCACCTTGCCGCCGCGCATCGCCCAGACGGTCTGCCGGGTCAGGTCCACGCAGAACGTGGTGCCCGTGCCGGCCTTGCAATCGGCCGGGTCGGTGGTGGCGAGGCGTTGGGCCACGTCGTACGTGGTCGGTCCGGCGCGACCCTCGACGGGGCGAATGCCGTACCTCTTCTGGAACTTCTTGATCGCCGCGCAGTCGGCGGCGGACTGCCGGCCGTCCACGGTCACCGACCCGAACCCGCCCAACCGGGCCAGGTAGGTCTCCACCTCGCGCTGGTGCTGGCCCTGCGGGCAGCCGGCGACGGTCGGCGTGCCGGTGCTGGGTTTCGGCTTCGGCGTTGCGCTGCGTGTGGGTTTCGGCGTCGAGGACCGGGTTGCCTTCGACGTGGGGCTGGGCGCGGCCGGCGTGGGCCGGCCGCGCTGGTCCGGGCCGGGCGTGTCGCTCGCCCCCGTTGCCTGGTCCGCCGCACCGGCTGGGGCGGCTCCCCCGCCACCACTCCCACCGGACTGCGGATCGAACGTGCACGCACCAGCACCGACCAGCACGACCATCAGCAGGGCGACCAGCCGGGAGGTGCTCCGAACATGCTTCATGGCAGCTCCCCCTGACAGTCGTCCCTTTGCTAGACGTTCGTCAGTGCCGTCCCGGTTGCACCTGGTGAGCATCTTTCTTCCGACAGCAGGCACCGTGCAACACTGGATGGTCGGCCAGCAGCGGGTATGCGACCCGCCCGGGCCGGACGGCCAACCGAGGAGAGGACGCTCGCGTGAGCGGTGGACCACTGATCGTGCAGTCGGACAAGACCCTGCTGCTGGAGATCGACCACCCCGACGCGCAGGCGTGCCGGATGGCGATCGCACCGTTCGCCGAGTTGGAGCGCTCGCCGGAGCACGTGCACACCTACCGGCTGACCCCGCTGGGCCTGTGGAACGCCCGGGCCGCTGGGCACGACGCGGAGGGTGTGGTCGACTCGCTGCTCAAGTACTCCCGCTACCCGGTGCCGCACGCGCTGCTGGTCGACGTGGCCGACACGATGGACCGCTACGGCCGACTCCAGCTCGCCAACGACCCGGCGTACGGGCTGGTGCTGCGCGCGCTGGACCGCCTGGTGCTGATCGAGGTGGCCAAGAGCAAGAAGCTCGCCGGGATGCTCGGCGACAAGATCGACGACGACACCATCCGGGTGCACCCGTCCGAGCGTGGCCGGCTCAAGCAGGCGCTGCTCAAGCTGGGCTGGCCCGCGGAGGACCTGGCCGGGTACGTCGACGGTGAGGCGCACCCCATCGAGCTGGCCGAGGCCGGCAAGGACGGGCGCAAGCCGTGGACGCTGCGGTCGTACCAGCGGGAGGCCGTCGAGGCGTTCTGGGCCGGCGGGTCGGGTGTGGTGGTGCTGCCCTGCGGCGCCGGCAAGACCCTGGTCGGCGCGGCGGCGATGGCCGAGGCGAAGGCGACCACTCTGATCCTGGTCACCAACACGGTCGCCGGCCGGCAGTGGAAGCGGGAGCTGATCGCCCGCACGTCGCTGACCGAGGAGGAGATCGGCGAGTACTCGGGCGAGCGCAAGGAGATCCGCCCGGTCACCATCGCCACGTACCAGGTGCTCACCTCGCGGCGCGGCGGCGCGTTCACCCACCTGGACCTGTTCGGGGCCCGCGACTGGGGCCTGGTCGTCTACGACGAGGTGCACCTGCTGCCCGCGCCGATCTTCCGGTTCACCGCGGACCTCCAGGCCCGCCGTCGGCTGGGCCTCACCGCGACTCTGGTACGCGAGGACGGCCGCGAGGGTGACGTGTTCAGCCTGATCGGCCCGAAGCGGTACGACGCGCCGTGGAAGGACATCGAGTCGCAGGGCTGGATCGCCCCGGCCGAGTGCACCGAGGTCCGGGTGACCCTGACCGACGCGGAGCGCATGTCGTACGCGACGGCGGAGGCCGAGGAGCGGTACCGGATGGCGGCGACCGCCCGCACGAAGCTGCCGGTGGTCAAGGCACTGGTGGACCGGCACCCGGACGACCAGGTGCTGGTGATCGGCGCGTACATCGACCAGCTGCACCAGCTTGGCGAATATCTCGACGCGCCGATCATCCAGGGTTCGACCACGAACAAGGAGCGGGAGCGGCTGTTCGACGCGTTCCGCACCGGTGAGATCCGCACGCTGGTGATCTCGAAGGTCGGCAACTTCTCGATCGACCTGCCCGAGGCGGCGGTGGCGATCCAGGTGTCGGGCACGTTCGGGTCGCGCCAGGAGGAGGCGCAGCGGCTGGGTCGGGTGCTTCGGCCGAAGGCCGACGGCCGGCAGGCGCACTTCTACACGGTGGTGTCCCGGGACACGATCGACACCGAGTACGCCGCACACCGGCAACGCTTCCTCGCTGAGCAGGGGTACGCGTACACGATCGTGGATGCCGACGACGTCCTCGGCCCGAAGTTGCCGACCGTCGACTGACCCGCACGGCCTTGATCGACTCGGTTTTCCAGCCTTGATCGACTCGGTTTTCAGGAAGTCGCGGTGTCCGGGGCGCTCTGATGCCCCGGTTTCCTGAAACCCGAGTCGATCAGCGCGGTGGGCGCGGGTGCGGGGCGGAGACGGCGTGTCTCTCACGCTCGCTATCGAGCTGATGTCGTAGACGAATCAGCCGTCCGGCGTGGACCTCGGCCGCGGGCAACGCCGGGCAGTCACGCCTCGTGCACCGCGCTCCAGACCCCTCAGGCAGTCAGCAAGCGTCAGCGCTTCTTCGCGCGTACCGCCGCTCGGGTGCTGGTCCGGCTCAGCGCGCGGGTCGAGCCGGGCGGGGTGACCGTCTCGGCGGAGGACCAGCAGGGCGTACGTCATTGGGTCTTCTGTGACCGGCCTCTGCCTGGCGGCGCGCGGTGTGCCCTGCCGGTCGACCACGTCGCGCCGTGCGCGCGACGACCCCGTAGGCCCTGACCGGCGGCGCTCCCCGGCAGAAGCGGTCGACCAGGACCGCGAGCCGCCGGTCGTGGTCGGCGCGGCGGAGCCGGCCGTTGCGCATCGTTCCTCTTGCCCTGGGGCCTCCTGCCCTAGCCGGAGGCCGCAGGTCCGTGTCACGGCCGTCGGCTCAGATCGTCAACAGACCTCCGTTGCGGGTCTCGTCCTTCACCGCGATCAGGTTCGCCACTACGTACGGGATGTTGTTCGCCTGGTGGAAATCGCTCGGGAAGTACGTGCCCAGGCGAGACACCTGGAATCGGCAGCGGATTTCCGGCACGAAGCGTGCGTACTGGTCGTTGGTGAAATACCAGAACGAGTTCTCGTTGTAGAACGCGACGTGCGTCGGGTCCTGGTACGCGCCCCGTCCGTCCGAACTGGGCGTCAGGGACAGCAGCAACCCGTTCGGGGCGAGGACCCGGTACAACTCGTTGAAGATCCCGATCTTGTCCGGGATGTGCTCCAGGAAGTCGACCGCCCGGATCACCCCGACGCTGTTGTCCGGCAGGTCGATCCCCTTCGTGACGTCACAGACGATGTCCACGCCGTCCCCGGCACGGCGATCCAGCCCGAGGAACCCCTCCGGCTTGTTGTATGCCGCTCCCATATCCAGGGCCAGCAGGTCCCGCCGTTTCGCCCAGGCCAACGCGTTGAACTGGATGTTGCGGTCGTAGATCTCCACGGACCGCCGCTGGATGCGCGCGTTGACCTCAGGGTCGCGCTGAGTGTTTCGGGTGTGCATCCGTTGCAGGTAAAGGCACTTGGGGATCTGGTGGAACTCGGCCGCCTGGTACAGCCGGCACATCAGGTCGAGGTCGTCGGCCACGTCGAGTTCCTCGTTGTAGCCGCCCACCTTCTCGTACAGATCCCGTCGGAACGCCCGGACGTGGTTCGGGGCGTACCAGATGTAGCTGACGTTGTGCGGCGTCGGCTCCAGCGAGTAGCAGGCCAACACCTCACGCCCGTCGACCCGCTCGTCGCGGTAGCGCCACCCGTGCGCGGCGGCGAACCGCGAGTCGTCCCGGCCGTCGTCCTCGCTGATCTGGGCCGTGTCGCTGTAGACGAAGCCCGCCCCGGGGTTCGCGCCGAAGGCGGCCACGACCTCCGCCAGGCAGTCGCTGCTGAGCAGGTCGTCGTCGTCGAGTTCGACGAGGATGTCCCCGTACGCCTCGGCGCAGGCCTGTCGCTTCACAGCACCGACACCGGACAGCCCGTCCCGCACCAGGAGGCGGATCCGTGGATCGTTCGCCTCGGGGCGCCACCGGGTGCCCTGGTTGAGAATCACCACCCATTCCCAGTCCGCGTACGTCTGCGCCAGCAGGGACTGCAGACAATCGTCCAGGAAGCGGGTTCGGTTGCTACCCGTGAAAACCGTGACGTGTGGTGCCTTCACCACGCGATCACTTCTTTGTCTTCTGCGGGCGGAAGTCCTCGGGGACCGCCGACGCCAGCTTCGGGTCTGCATCGATCGCCGACGCGAACGCCGCCCGGGCGCCCGTCTGGTCGTGCTGCCTGACGAGCATCAACCCCAGCCGCAGGTACGCCGTGGAAGCGCCCTCATCGGCATCGACGATCTTGCGATACAGCGCGACCGCCTCGTCCGGCTTCGCCTCCTCCAACAGCATTGCCTTGTTGTAGAGGGCGGGCCGGTAGGAGTCGTCGATCTGCAGCGCTTTGTCGTAGGCCGCCACCGCTTCGTCGGTTGCGTTACGCGACTGGGCGAGGTAGCCGAGGTTGAACCAGGCGAACTTGTTGCCCCCCTGAAGCGCGACCACCTTCTCAAAGGTTGCCTTCGCCTCGTCGGACTTGCCGGCCTGACCCTGCTCGATACCCTGCTGGAGCAGGACCTTCGGGTCCCCCTGCCCGGCCCCTGGAGCGACGGTCCCGCCGGATTCCTTCGCCACGGGTGTCTTGTCGTCACTGCACGCACCCGCTCCAGCCAGTAGCACAGAGCCGCAGGCAAGCGTGCCGAATACCTGTCGCATTCTCACTGTCTTCCTCTTCCTGCCGATCATTCTGGGTGCCGATCAGGATGTGCCGGGCGCGCAGATGACGTAGACCTGGCCGATTTCTCCCCCCAGGATGCTGGCCTGCCATCCGACCGGAGTCTCTCCTTCTACGATCGGGCTATTCACGGTCACGATTCCGTTGCTGGTGTAGCCGCCGCCCGACGCCACTTCGCCGGTGGGGCAGCGGACGGTTATGAGGCCGGTAGCCAGATCAGAAGATTCGACATGAACGCCCGCCAGGACACCCTGGGCGCCTTGTGGGCCCTGGAAACCCTGCGAGCCCTGCGGACCGGCCTCGCCCTGCGGACCGGCCTCGCCCTGCGCACCCTGCGCACCCTGCGCACCCTGGAAACCCTGCGCACCTTGCGGACCGGCCTCGCCCTGCGCACCCTGGAAACCCTGCGCGCCCTGCGCACCCGGCTCGCCCTGCGCACCCTGCGCACCCTGCGCACCCTGGAAACCCTGCGCACCTTGCGGACCGGCCTCGCCCTGCGCACCCTGGAAACCCTGCGCGCCCTGCGCACCCGGCTCGCCCTGCGCACCCTGGAAACCCTGCGCACCTTGCGGACCGGCCTCGCCCTGCGCACCCTGCGCACCCTGGAAACCCTGCGCACCCGGCTCGCCCTGCGCACCCTGGGCACCTTGCGGACCGGCCTCGCCCTGCGAGCCCTGCGCGCCCTGCGCACCCTGCGGACCGGCCTCGCCCTGCGCACCCTGCGCACCCTGGAAACCCTGCGCACCCGGCTCGCCCTGCGCACCCTGGGCACCTTGCGGACCGGCCTCGCCCTGCGAGCCCTGCGCGCCCTGCGCACCCTGCGGACCGGCCTCGCCCTCCGCACCGTGGGCACCCTGGAAACCCTGCGCACCTTGCGGACCGGCCTCGCCCTGCGCACCCTGGAAACCCTGCGCGCCCTGCGCACCCGGCTCGCCCTGCGCACCTTGCGGACCGGCCTCGCCCTGCGGACCGGCCCCGCCCTGCGCGCCCTGCGCGCCCTGCGGACCGGCCTCGCCCTGCGGACCGGCCTCGCCCTGCGCGCCCTGCGGACCGGCCTCGCCCTGCGCACCCTGGAAACCCTGCGCACCCGGCGCACCCTGGGCACCCTGCGGACCGGCCCCGCCCTGCGCACCCTGGAAACCCTGCGCGCCCTGCGCACCCTGCGGACCGGCCTCGCCCTGCGAGCCCTGCGGACCGACCTCGCCCTGCGCACCCTGGAAACCCTGCGCACCCTGCGGACCGGCCCCGCCCTGCGCACCCTGCGCACCCTGCGGACCGGCCTCGCCCTGCGGACCGGCCCCGCCCTGCGCGCCCTGCGGACCCTGCGGACCGACCTCGCCCTGCGCACCCTGGAAACCCTGCGCGCCGGTAGCACCCTGGAAGCCACGTGGGCCACGCGGGCCGCGTTCGCCCTGCGGACCCTGCGGACCCACCTTGCCGCCATCATGGCGGCGCCGACCCGGCCCTTGGTCCTGCCACTGCCAACCCTGCGGATCGGACCATCCGTCGGGGCCGCCGTCCCGCACGAGAGTTGCGCCGGGCTGCCACGCCTGCGCCTGCCCGAACGGTCCGGGCGTGCCCTGGTAGCTACGCTCGGCGCGGGCCTTGTGGACCACCTCGGCCGCCTGAGCGGGGGTGACGCCGGTGGTCATCCCGGCAATGATCAGCACGGAGCCCAAACCCGACGCGGCCTTGACGTGCCTGGGACTCGCCAGCGGCTTACGTTCCGTCTTTTCCCTCATGTCCCCTCCACGGAACGGGTCGACACATCGCGAGCCCCTCCCACGACGCGCAAAAGTCACAGTATCGGCGGTAGCAGCCAATAAAGGGCAAATGTAACTTTGCACTCGAAACCCTAGAAATCGCCCACTCACGGCAGGTCTCCCGACGGGCATTGCTTCCGCACGGTGGTGTGTCAGACCCCCTGGCCGACCGGCGTGCCGGTTCAGATCCACGGGCATGGACCCTGCTCTCGGTCGGCTGACGGCGCGCGGGACGGCCGCGACAGTCCTAACCGGCGGTTCTTACCGCGAGAAGCGGTCCACCAGGACCGCGAGCCGCCGCTCGTGGTCGGCGCGGCGGAGCCGGCCGCTGCGCATCAGTGTGACCAGCCCGTGCAGGCCAGCCCAGAAGGTCTCGGTCAACGTCTCGAGGTCGTCGTCCCCAGCGACCGAGCGCACCGTCTCGGCCAGTTCGACGAATCCCCGGGCCAGGTGGGTCGCGCCTTCATCGGCGCGCGGTTCGGCTGGCAGCCCGGGCGGCGGCAGCCGGGTACGGGGTGCCGGCCCGGCCGGACGGGGAGCCCGCCTACCTGACGGTCAAGGGCCTGCGCGATCTCAGCTACGGGCTGATCGGCCTGGCCTGATCGCCTTCGCCACCGCCGATGCCGTGGCCTGGTTCATGTTGATCGTCGCGCTCAACCCGCTTGGCGACACAGTCGTCGTGCTGCGCAACGGCGGGACGAGAGCCGTCGCGTTCGGCAACCACTTCCCCACCGCCCTCGTCGTCCTCCTTGATCCCGCCCTGCTGTTCGCCAGCTGACCCGCGCACAGATCGTCGGGCCGACCCGTTCCGGGCTGACCGGCCACGACGTCGGGGGTGGGCAACGTGAGGATCGAGGGAAGGGCCGGGCTCCACCGGAAGGGTGAAGCAGACGGGCCGGCGGGTCGCCGCAGAGAGACCCGCCGGCACCGACTTCCAGAGGGCTACCCGGCGCCGCCGGCGCGGAACGCCACCCAGGCGTCGCTCATCCGGTCGGCCTGACCCGGCGTGAACATGTTCATGCAGGAGTCCTGCGTGTAGTCCATGAAGTTGTGGATCGGGTCCAACCCGGGCGCGGTGCAGGTGTCCGCACCCACCGGGCAGTCGAACTGCGGGGCCGCCTCGCGCGGGGTGTCCGCGACGAAGTCGCCGGCCGCCGAGCAGCCGTGCGCGAAGGTGTGCTCCAGCATCAGCCAGTGCCCGACCTCGTGCGTCAGCGTGTCACCCAGGGCGTACTTGCCGGCCGTGCCGCCCGGCATCGACTCGTCGAGCATCACCACGCCGTCGATGTAGTCGCGGCCGTTGTTGTAGCCCTTCGGGAAGTACGCCCAGCCGAGCAGCCCACCGCCGATGTTGGCCGCGTACACGTTCAGGGTGCGGGAGTCACCGGTGTGGAGGGCCTTCTTCATGTCCCGCTCGTTCTTGCCTGGCACGACCGTGTACCAGGCGCTGTTCACCGTCCACGTCGTGTCCACGAGCGAGAACCGGAACGGGGTGTTGGAGGCGTCTCCCGCCGTACGGCCCGCGAACGAGTCGTTGAGCACCGTCATCTGCGCGGCGATCAGGGTGTTCCACCTGGTCGTCTCGGCGGCGCTGAGGGGGTGGTCGGAGACCATGTGGAAGACGGTCGGCACCGTGACACTGCCGTTGGGCAGACGTGGCGCGTCCTTGATCACGCCGTAGGCGTTCGCCTCGTTCTTGGAATGCAGCTCCGGCTCCTGGGCGGTGGCGCCCTGGGCGACCCGGGCTGCGCTGTGCGCCTCGGTGCCCGGGTCGCAAGCCACGACACCTGGGGAGGCGGTCGCGGGGCCGGCCGTGGCCAGCGCCCCGGAGGCGCCGCCGGACGCCAGGAACGTCGCGGCGGTGGCGGTGAGGACTGCCAGTCGGAAGGTCGATCTTCTGCGCATCGGTGCACCTTTCAGTGAGGGAGGCGGTGCGTGGTCGATGACGTCGTTGTTCCGGTATGAGAACATGCCAACGGCATCGACAAAAGACCCTCTGAGCAGGGCAGATGCCGATGTAACGGAACAGGGCCGGCCGGCGCTGTTTGGGCCGGTGCGGCCCGATCAGAGGACCCGGGTCACCCGCTCGGCGGCGACGATCGCGTCCCGCCGCGCCGGGTCGAGGTTGGCGCTGATCACCACTGACGCGCCGGCCGAGAGCGGCGCGAGCAACCACTTCAGCGGCTGCTCGGTCTCGGCGGCGTCGACCAGCAGTCGGTCGCCGGCGCGCAGGTCCAGCATCGTGGCGAACTCCTGGGCGAGCGCACCCCACTGGCCGTAGGTGGTGCCGTCCGCTGTGGCCGGATCCGACGGGTGGATGGCGGTGTGGTCGGGCGCGCCGTCGCCGTACCGAAGCACCTCTGCGGACCAGTCCAACCAGCCCAACGGCACGTCGTCCAGCCGCCCCGGCCCGGTGCCGACGAGATAGCGGTGCGCCGCGTCCGGCACCTCCTCCAGCCAGTCGTCCTGCCGCTCCGGCGTCACGAAGACCGCGTCGAACGGCCGGTCACCGCCGGGCTCAAGGACCGGCAGGCCCGCCGTGGCGCGCGGTCGGAACGACACCGCCAGGCCGGAGGCCCAGGCGCCCAGCAACACCGCGGCGGTACGCCAGTGCGGCGGCAGCAGGACCGCTACGCGGCTGCCGGGGCCGAGCCCGCAGCCGTCGCGCAGGAGGCTCGCGCTGCGCGCCGCCCAGGTGCCGACCTGCTGTGCGGTCAGGTCGACGCGCTCGCCGGTCGCCTCGTCGCGGTAGCTGAGCAGCGGGTGTTCGGCGTCGGCGGGTCGGGCCGTCAGGTCGGCCGTGACGGTTGGCTGCATCTCCACGCTCCCCGGGTCGACGTCGGCACCACCCTACTCAACGACTTTCGTCGCGCCCGTCGTCGGCCGATGGCCGTAGCGGCTGGTCGGGTGGCCCGAGCACGGTACGGGGTGACACCCCACCGCCGCCGAGGAGCGCCCATGACGGCCGAGCCCCACCCCACCGCCACTGACGGCCCCGCCACGGTCGGGCGTCTTCCGCTGCGTCGGCGGCTGCTGCCGGTGGTCGCGTTGCTGCTGCTCGCGCCCTGGGCGGCCGAGTGCTCGTGGGGTGGCTTCGCGATCGACGACTTCCTTCCGGTGCTGGTCTTCCTGGGCCCGATGTACGGCGGGGCGGCGATCCTGGTCCGGGAGACCGCCCGGCATCTCGGCGCGGGTTGGCCGACGATCGTGCTGCTCGCCGCCGCGTTCGGCGTACTCCAGGCGGGCCTGGTCGACCAGTCGCTGTTCAACCCCGACTTCCTCGACGACACCCAGTACGCCGACACCCGTGCCGCCGCGGAGGCGACGCTGGTGCCCGGGATGGAGTTCAGCCTCCGGCAGGCCTTCGACTACGTGGGCAACCACATCGTGCTGACCATCTGCGCGCCGATCGTGCTCATCGAGTCGTTCCTCGGGGCGGACCGCCGGCTGCGGCCGTGGCTGGGCCGGCCCGGGCTCGTCGTGGTCGGTGTGATCTACCTGCTCGGCAGTCTGCTGATCTTCTCGGACAGCAGCGGCCGGAAGGACTTCCTGGCCAGTCCGCTCCAGCTGACCTTCGCCACGGTGCTGGTCCTCGCCCTCGTCGCGACGGCGCTGCTGCCGCGCTGGCGCCGCCCGCGTCCGCGTCGGGTCCGTCGGGTGCCGCACCCACTCTGGGTGGGCCTGCTGGTCGTCCTGGTCCGCTTCGGCACCGACCTCACGCCCGGCTGGGCGGGGGTGGTCATCGCGCTGGCGCTCGCCGCCGCCGTCGGAGCGCTGATCGTGTGCTGGTCGTCGCGCAACGGTTGGGGACAGCGGCACGTGCTCGCCGCCGGCTCGGCGAGCCTGCTCACCGCCGCCGCGTTCGCGTACCTGGTGCCGCCGTACTCTCCGGCCTCCCCGGCGGCGGCCCTGGCCGGCGACGTCGCGGTCACCGTCGTCACGCTCGCCCTGATCGGTGGCGCCTGGTGGCGGCTGCGTGCTTCGCCCGCTGTTCGCGTCGCCGCAACCTGATGCGGGACCAGCTCTACAGCGTCACCAAGGCCGCCTACCTCCCGGCCCGGCAGTCACCGCACATGGACGCAGGGCCGGTGACACAAGGTGATGCCAGGCGCAGCCACCACCCCCACCCCAGGCCCTTTGCTCTGCATACCTATACGCAACGCTAACGCTCTGCGAGCACAGGTTCGGCCGCACCATCGGAGACCAGAAAGAAATCCGCAGCTCATCGTGGTGTTGCGTATAGGTAGGCAAAGCAAAGGGGGTTGAGGGGGCTGGGTTAGGCACTGGCGCTTGTCGCGCTCAGTCACGGGCAGCCCGCCGCGCCATCAGCTCAGAGGGGCAGTTCCGGGCCGCCGTCGAGCAGGGGGGCGAGCAGGTCGTCGTACTCCTCGACCCGCGCCAGGACCTCGGCGGCGGTGAACTGGCGGACGGCCGGCTTGCGGCCGCGTGCGCCAGCCTCGACCTCGTCCCAGGTCAGCGGCGTCGACACCGACGGCACCGACTGGGCCCGCAGCGAGTACGGCGCGACGGTCGTCTTCGCCGCGTTGTTCTGACTCCAGTCGATGAAGACCTTGCCCGGGCGAAGGTTCTTCGCCATCTTCGACACGATCAGCTTCGGGTGGGCCTTCTCCAACTCCTGAGCGATCCGTCGGGCGTAGTCGGAGACGAGATCCGACGACTGGGTGCCCGCGATCGGGCAGCAGAGCTGCATGCCCTTCTTGCCGGAGGTCTTCGGGTAAGACTCGATCCCGTCCTCGGCGAGCCGGTCGCGCATCAGCACCGCCACCGGACAACACTCGGCGAGCCCGGCCGGCGGCCCAGGGTCCAGGTCGACGACCATCATGTCCGGGTGCTCGCCGACCTTCCACTGCGGCGTGTGCAGCTCCAACGCGGCCAGGTTGGCCAGCCACACGAGGGTGGGCAGGTCGTCGGCGACCACGTAGTCGATGGTCTCCCGGCCCTTCGTCGAGCCGGGCGCCGGGAGGTTCTCCACCCGCACCCAGTCCGGGGTCGCGGCCGGCGTGTTCTTCTCGAAGAACGACTTGTCGTCCACCCCGTTGGGATAGCGGATCCGGGTGACCGGTCGGTCCCGCAGGTGCGGCAGCAGCACCGGGGAGATCCGGGTGTAGTAGTCGATCACCTCACCCTTGGTGAAGCCGGCCGCCGGGTAGAGCACCTTGTCCAGGTTGGACAATTCCAGCGCGCGGCCCTCGACGTCCACCCGTAGCCGATCAGCCGGCATCGTCGACCTCCTCCGCGGGTTTGTCCGGGCGCAACCGCAGCACCCGGGGGAAGCGCAGTCGACCGTCCGGGGTGCGCTGGCCGTACTTCACCTCCACCACCACCCGGGGTTCTACCCAGATGGCCCCTCGGGCATCCTCGCGCGGCACACCCGGCGCGAACGGTGACGCGCCGGACCGCAGCGGTTCCAACTCGGCGAGGAGCTGCCGTTCGATGGCGGCGCCGATCCCACCGCCGACCCGGCCCCGGTAGATCAGCCGACCGTCCGGGCCGGGCACCCCGACCAGCAGCCCGCCGATCCGGCGCGCGCCCGGCCGCCAGCCACCGATGACGAAGTCGCCGGTCACCTCAAGCTTGACCTTCACCCAGTCCGCTGAGCGCACCCCCGGGCGGTAGACGGCACCGATCCGCTTGGCCATCACCCCCTCCAGACCGTGCTCACCGGCCGCCTCGTAGGTGGCCGGCCCGTCGGCGAACGTTGGGGGCACCGCCCACCGGGCGCCTCCGAGCGCGAGGGCCTCCAGGGCCTCCCGGCGGCGCTCGTAGGGCCAGCCGGTCAGGTCGTCGCCGTTCCACCGGAGCAGGTCGAAGATCATGTACGTCACCGGCATGACCGCCGCCAACCGGGCCGCCTTGTTCCGGTCCCGCACGTGCATCCGCTCGGCCAGCGCGGTGAACGACGGTTGCCCGCTCTCGCCGAGCAGCACCACCTCGCCGTCGAGCAGCGCGTCGTCGACCTGCTCGGGCAGGGTGGCCAATTCCGGGTACGCGGCGGTGATCTCCACGCCGGAGCGGGCATACAGGTGCTGACCACCACCGGAGATGTCGGCGAGCGCGCGGACCCCGTCCCACTTGAACTCGTACGCCCAGCCGTCACCGGCCGGGAGCGGCCCGGTCATCGCGAGCATCGGCTTGAGCGGCGCGCCAGGCACGACCCGACTGTAGTAGCAGGCCGAACAGCTCGCGTCCGGTTCTTTCGGATGCGAGCATGGTCAATACCGGGGAAGGGAGCGCAGGATGCGTGCCATCTGGAAGGGAGCCGTGTCGTTCGGGCTCGTCTCGATCGGGGTGAGGCTCTACTCCGCGACCGAGGAGAAGGACATTCGGTTCCACCAGGTGCACCGCGAGGATGGCGGTCGGATCCGCTACAAGCGCACCTGCTCGGTCTGCGGCGAGGAAGTCACCTACGACGACATCGCCAAGGGCTACGACATCGGTGGTGGCGAGATGGTGATCCTCACCGACGAGGACTTCGCCGACCTGCCGCTGACCAGCTCAAGGGCCATCGACGTGCTGGAGTTCGTGCCGGCGGAGCAGGTCGACCCGATCCTCTACAACAAGGCGTACTTTCTGGAGCCGGAAGGCGCGGCGACCAAGCCGTACGTGCTGCTGCGCGACGCGCTGATCGACTCGGAACGGGTGGCCATCGTCAAGGTGGCGCTGCGTCAGCGGGAGCAGCTCGCCACGCTGCGGGTCCGTGAGGGTGTGCTGCTGCTCAACACCATGCTCTGGCCGGACGAGATCCGTACCCCGGATTTCGGTTTCCTCGACGAGGACCTCAAGGTGCGCCCGCCGGAGCTGGCGATGGCCAGTTCCCTGATCGACTCGATGACCGGTGAGTTCGAGCCGGACGTCTTCACCGACGACTACCGGGCGGCGTTGCAGGAGGTCATCGACGCCAAGGTGGAGGGTCGGGAGGTCGTGCAGCCGGAGGAGGTCGAGGAGGCGCCGGCCGCCGCGGTGGACCTGATGGCCGCACTGAAGGCGTCCGTGGAACGGGCCAAGGCCGCTCGCGGCGAGCAACCCGCGCGTGGCGGTGGCGGCGGCGGTGAGCCGACGCCCATCTCGTCGGCCCGGTCTGCGCAGAAGGCGGCCGAGAAGAAGGCGGCCAAGGCACCGGCGAAGAAGACCACAGCGAAGAAGACCGCCGAGAAGAAGGCGGCCGAGCCGGCGAAGAAGACCGCCGCCAAGAAGACCGCCGCGAAGAAGGCGGAGCCGGCGAAGAAGACCACCGCCAAGAAGACCGCACCCCGCAAGAGCGCCTGACCGTACGGCAGCGGCGGCGGTGTCCGCCGGGCCGGGTACGCTCCGCCGGCCGCTGGCCACCGGAGGAGCCCCCATGCCGTACACCCCTGATCTGGACCGGTTGCTGACGCCCGGTGCCCGCTTCACCGACCAGCACGGCGGATACCTGATCGAGGTCCACCCGGTGGGCGACGTCGTGTTGCCGACGGGTCAGGTGGTCGGGTGTGACCCGCTGGTCTGCCCGGAGGCCGAGCCGTTCACGGTGACCGTGCCGCCCGGTCGGCATCCCGCCCGCGCCTGGGTGGCGGTGGTGCTGCGGGAGGACGCCGAGGTGGACCGGCGGGTGGCCGCCCTGGAGCTGGTCGTCTCGGACGAGCCGACCACCCGTTGGGAACTGGCCGTCGCGGGCGACCAGGACGTCGCGACGCTCGGCGCGGACGACTACTTCGGGTACGGGGTCGACGCCGGCGCCGGCACCCTCGCCGACCCGACGGCGCTGGCCGTTCTGGAGGAGTGGGACGAGGACCGGGTCGAGGAGGTCTTCATCCCGACCGAGCTGCCCGCGTCGCCGGTCCCGGGGCTGGTCACCGCCGTTCTGGACGAGGCCACCGGCGCCAACGTCGTCACCGTGGCCACCGGTTGGGGAGACGGTTGCTACGGCACCTGGATCGGTCGCGCCGCCGATGGCCGCGTGACATCGTTCGTGACCGACTTCATGGTCGTCCCGGAATAACCGCCCGCGAAGGCCCCGCAACTGCCTCGCTGGGCGATCCGAGGCGTCCGCGGCGGGCACGGTGGGCCGCGATGCGGGTACCGTGTGCGTCGGCTTTCCCCCCGGCACTGGGTGCCGGCCACACCTTCGCAGCAGGGAGTCGACGACGTGAGCGAGCGGACGCAGCAGAACCGGTCGGCGGGCGACCAGAGCCCGGCGACCAAGTCGGGCCGCCGGCTGGCGGCCCAGCTGGCGGCGAAGAAGGCTGCCGACGCGAAGCGCCGCCGCCAGGCGTGGGCGGGCGGGCTCGCCGGCGTCGCAGTGATGGCGCTGCTGATCGGCGGTTTCGTGTGGATCGACCGGAACCGGAGCGACGACAAGCCCGCCAACCAGGCCGGCGCGACCCCGTCCGCCTCGGCCCCGGCCCCCGATGCCGCCGCACCTCCCGCGCCGCAGCTGCCCGAGGGCTCCGACCCGGCGCTGGGCAGCAAGCCGACGGTGGCAAAGGGCACTGGCGACCTCAAGAAGCTCGCCGTCACCCCGCTGATCAAGGGCAAGGGCGCTGCCGTGCAGAAGGGTCAGACGATCACCACCAACTACGTGGGGGTGTTCTTCAAGGACGGCAAGGAGTTCGACTCCTCCTGGAAGGCCGGGCAGCCGGCCACCTTCCCGATCGGCGTCGGCCAGGTCATCCCCGGCTGGGACCAGGGCCTGGTCGGCGTGACAGTGGGCAGCCGGGTGCAGCTCGACATTCCGGGCGAGCTGGCGTACGGCAACGACGAGGCTGCCGCAGGTGGACGCCCGACCGGCCCGCTGCGCTTCGTGGTGGACGTGCTCGCCGCTCAGTGACCTGCCCGAATCGCCCCGGTTGTCCCCCGGTCGCGATGGAGTTGTTCACATGGGGCTTCCGACCCGTTACCCAACGGCAGTAGGTTCGGCGTCACCCCGGGCGGTTCGCCGCCCGGGGTGAGCATCGGGGACCGGGACGCGGAGGTGCACGTGACAGCGCTGGACGATCCTGGACGGACCGCTCGGTTGATGTGGACGCACTTCGAGCCGGTGCACGCGGTCACCTACTTCCACCCCCGGGCTCGTGCCGCGTACGAGGCGGTCGGGCTACGCGGCTACTGGCGGGGTTACTTCGCCGGCCGGGCCGCGCCGCTGGGCGCCACCGAGGCGGCCCCGGTGATCGCCGCGTTCTTCAGCTTCGCACCACCGATGGTTGCCCGGGCGCTGCCGGCGGTGTGGCGGTTGGCCACCCCGCAGGAGGCGCTGCGTGCCCGGCTGACCGGTGCGGTGCAGGCCCTCGCCGAGCTGACGTACGAGCTGCCGGAGACACACCTGGCGGAGGCCGCCGACCTGCTGGAGCGGGCCGCCTCGGCGTCGCAGACCGCCGGCCGGGTGCTCGGCGCGGTCAACGCCGCGCTGCCGGTCGGGGAGTACCCGCTGGCCCGGCTCTGGCAGGCCGCCACCACGCTGCGGGAGCACCGCGGCGACGGGCACGTGGCGGCGCTGGTGGCCGCCGGGCTGGACCCGGTGGAGACGCTGGCGTGGCGGATCGCGATGGACGGCTCGTCGCCGCTGAATCTCCTGGGCCGGGGCTGGTCCGAGGAGCAGTGGCACGCCGCCCGCGAGCGGTTGGCGCAGCGGGGCTGGCTGACCGGGGACGGCACGGCCACCGACCACGGCCGGGCCGAGTTCCAGGCGGTCGAGGACGCCACCGACCGGGCCGCCGCGCACCCGTGGCAGGCACTGGGCCGAGACGACACGGACCGGCTCCGGGAGCTGCTGGAGCCGACGGCCCGGTCCTGCCATGCGTTGATCCCGGCCGGCAGCCCGATCGGGCTGCCCGCACTGCCCGGCTGACCGGGCGCCCGCCCGTCGGGCAGGATGGGGCCGTGGCTGATGCGGTGGTCTTCGACCTGGACGGCGTGATCGTGGATTCCGAGCCGGTGTGGGAGGAGGTCCGCCGGGCGTACGTGGCGGCGCACGGCGGGACGTGGCAACCGGACACGCAACATCGCCTGATGGGGATGAGCACCGGCGAGTGGGCCCACTACCTCAGCGGCGAGTTGGGCGTCGACCGCACGGCCGAGCAGGTCGCCAGCGAGGTCGTCGAGGAGATGACCCGGCGCTACCGGGACCACGTACCCCTCATCGACGGCGCCGATCAGGTCGTGCGTCGGCTCGCCGCGCGCTGGCCGCTGGGGCTGGCCAGCTCGTCGCCGACCCGGCTGATCGAGGCGGCGCTGGCGGCCACCGGTCTGACCGACGCGTTCGGCGCGACCCTCTCCACCGAGCAGACCGAGCGGGGCAAGCCCGCACCGGACGTGTATCTGAGCGTCGCGCAGCGCCTCGGCGTCGACCCGGCCCGCTGCGTCGCGGTGGAGGACTCGTCCAACGGGGTGCGCTCAGCGGCCGCGGCGGGTATGCGGGTGGTGGCGGTGCCGCACGGTTCGTACCCGCTCGACCCGGACGCCGCCCGGCTGGCCGTGGTGACGCTGGGAGCGATCGGTGAGCTGACCCCGGAGCTGGTGGACGACCTGGGTTGATCGAGGCTGAGCGGGGTACCGCAGCCGGCGGTGCTCGGCGCGGATGCCGCGCATGGTGAGGAGATCACGGATGAAAGCCATCGTGTACGAGCGCACCGGCGACCCTTCGGTGCTGGAGCTGGTCGACCGGCCGGTGCCGGAGCCGACTGCGGGCGAGGTTCTGGTGCGGATGGCGGTCGCGGGGGTGAACCCGACGGACTGGAAGTCCCGCCGCAGCTCCCCGCCGAACGGTTGGCAGATTCCCGGGCAGGACGGCGCGGGAGTGGTGGAGGCGGTCGGCGAGGGGGTCGACCCGGACCTGATCGGTGAGCGCGTCTGGATCTGGGAGGCCGCCTGGCAGCGGCCGTGGGGCACGTCGGCGGAATACACGCTGGTGCCGGTCCGGCAGGCGGTACGCCTCGGTGACGCCCCGTTCGAGCTGGGAGCTGCCCTGGGCATTCCGTTCCTCACCGCGCACCGCTGTCTGACGGCCGGCGAGTTCATGCCGGACACGCTGCGCGCCGGTGCGCTGGCGGACCACACCGTGCTGGTGCAGGGCGGGGCCGGCGCGGTGGGCAACGCCGCGATCCAGCTGGCCCGTTGGGCCGACGCCACGGTGATCGCCACGGTGAGCAGCGCGGAGAAGGCGCAGCTCGCGGCGGCGGCCGGCGCCTCCTATGTCATCAACTACCGGGAACAGGACGTGGTCGAGGAGGTCCACAAGATCGCCCCCGACGGGGTCCACACGATCGTGGAGGTCTCCCCCGCCCGCAACGCCTCGGTCGACGTGCAGGTACTGCGGCACGGCGGCGCGGTCTGCATGTACGCCGACAACGGTGGCGACGAGGTGAGCATCCCGATCCGGGCGATGATGGTGCCGAACGCCCGGTGGCAGTTCGTGCTGGTCTACACGGAGCCGAAGGCGGCCAAGGCGCAGGGCGTGAAGGACGTGGCGGCGGCGGCCAGCCAGGGTGGAATCCGGGTCGGTGCGGACGCCGGTCTGCCTCTGCACTCCTACGCCCTGGCCGAGACGGCTGCGGCGCACCAGGCGGTGGAGGACTCGGCGGTGGGCAAGGTGCTCATCACCACCAGCGACGCCTGATCGGGTCGCTGACCACCCGATTTCCCCGTCATCAGGACAGAGGCGAACAAGTTTCGCAACAATGACGGTGCGGGGGTAACCCCGCGTGGAACGGGCGGCCCCGGCGCGGTGCGAACGCCGGGGCCGCCCCCTGGGGAGGGATCTTCCAGGAGTTACCCCTGCCCCAACAGGCGACAGTGCCTGGGAAAACGTTACGGGGCTGTCAGCTCCCGGACAGTCAGCTCACCCCCGGCGTACTGCGAACGGACGACCTTCTTGTCGAACTTGCCCACGCTGGTCTTCGGCACTGCGTCGATGAACGCCCAGCGCTCGGGCAGCTGCCAGCGCGCCACTGAGCCGGCCAGGAAGTCCCGCAGCTCCTCGGCGGTCACCGAGGCGCCCTCCCGGACCACCACGGTGGCCAGCGGTCGTTCGTCCCACCGCTCGTCCGGCACACCCACGACGCATGCCTCCAGCACCGCCGGGTGGCCCATCAGCGCGTTTTCCAGCTCGACCGAGGAAATCCACTCACCGCCGGACTTGATCACGTCCTTGGCGCGGTCGGTCAGCGTGATGTAGCCGTCCGGCGAGAGGGTGCCCACGTCGCCGGTGCGTAGCCAGCCGTCGCGGAACTTCTCCTCGTCCGGGGCGTCGTCACCGACGTACCGGGCGGTCACCCACGGCCCACGGACCTCCAACTCGCCCACGGCCCTGCCGTCGGCGGGCAACGGCTCGGCCGACGGGCCGACGATCCGCGCCTGCACACCCGCCGGCACCCGCCCCTGGGTGTAGCGGTAACGCCACGCCTGCTCCCCGGTCGCACCGGCGGGCGGGCGTGAGACCGACCCCAGCGGGGACATCTCGGTCATCCCCCAGGCGTGGATCACGTCGATTCCGAAGCGCTCGTCGAACGCGTGCATCAGCGCCGGCGGGCAGGCCGAGCCACCGACGATCACCTCGGTGATCGAGGACGTGTCGACGTCATGGCTGTCCAGGTAGGCGAGCAGATCGGTCCAGATGGTCGGCACCGCCCCGGCCAGGGTGGGCCGCTCGGCCGCGATCATCTCGGCGATCGGCGCGGCCTGGAGGAACCGGTCCGGCATGATCAGCGACGCGCCGGAGAGGAAGGCCGCGTACGGCAGGCCCCAGGACATCGCGTGGAACATCGGCACGATGGCCAGCTCCCGGTCGGTCGGCCCGAGACCGAAGCCCTCCGGCATGCAGACCTGCAACGAGTGCAGGTAGATGGACCGGTGCGAGTAGGCCACGCCCTTCGGGTTGCCGGTGGTGCCCGAGGTGTAGCAGAGGGCCGCGGCGTCACGCTCGTCCACCTCGGGCCAGTCGTACGCCTCGGGCCGGTCGGCGAGCAGCGCGTCCCAGTGGTGCACGGTGATCCGGTCCCCGGCCGCCGCCACCAGGGGCGCCGGGTCGCCACCGCCGACCACCACCACGTGCCGCACAGTGCCCAACTCGCCGATCACCCGGGCCAGCAGCGGGATGAGCGTGCTGTCGACCAGCACCACCCGGTCCTCGGCGTGGTTGGCGATGTAGACGACCTGGTCGGGAAAGAGCCGGATGTTGAGCGTGTGCAGCACCGCACCCATGCTCGGCACCGCGAAGTAGGCGACCAGGTGCTCGTTGTTGTTCCACATGAAGGTGGCGACCCGCTCGTCACCGGTCACCCCGCACTCGTCGCGCAGCGCGTGTGCCAGCCGGGCCGCGGTGCGACCCACCTCGGCGTACGTCATTCGGCGGGGCTCGGCGCCGGTCCAGGTCACCACCTCGGCCGTGCCGTGTACGCCAGCGCCGTGGTCGAGGATCCGGGAGACCTGAAGGGGGGCGTCCATCATCGTGCTACGCATGGGTAACAAGCTAGTGTCGGCGGTCACACGTTGGGAACCCCCGTAAGTTGTCGCAGGTGAGCATCTCCTGGGCCGACTCATACGTAGGGCAGTTACGCGCGATCGCCGGGGACCGGACGCTGATGTTCGTCGGCGCCCGTGCCGTGGTCAGCGACAACGCCGGGCGGATCCTGCTGATCCAGCGCTCGGACAACGGGCAGTGGGCCATGCCGGCCGGTGCGATGGAGTTGGGCGAGTCGATCGCCGACTGCGCGGTCCGCGAGGTCCGCGAGGAGACCGGGTTGCGCGCGCTGCGGGTCTGCGCGTTCGCCCTCTACACCGGCCCGGACCGGACGAGCACCAACATGTACGGGCACACGTACCAGGTCTTCACGACGGCGTTCAAGGTGGAGGAGTGGGACGGGCAGCTCGCCCGGGTCACCGACGAGACCACCGACGCCGGCTTCTTCCCCCGGGACCGGTTCCCCGCCCCGCTCTCCGCCTCGGTCACCGAGACGCTGGCAGATCTGGACGTCTTCGAGCAGACCAACCGGCTCATCCTGAAGTAGGGCGGCCCCGGAGCCACCGACCCCGGGGCCGTGGCCTCACTGCGGGTGGCGGAGCCCCGCGAAGAACCCCTCCTGGATCCAGTTCGGGTACGCGACCGGCAGCTTGGTGGCCTCGTCCAGCTCGGTGAGGTCCTGCTCGGTCAGGGTGAGATCCGAGGCGGCGATGTTGTCCACCAACTGCTCCTGCTTGCGCGCACCGACGATCACGCTGGTCACGGCCGGTCGGGACAACAGCCAGGCGACCGCCACCCGGGCCGGGCTCACCTCGTGCCGCTCGGCGACACCCTTGAGCACGTCGACCACGGCGAAGGCGTGCTCCGGGTCGAACGGGGTGAAGCTGGCGTAACCGGGCTGGGCGCTGCGCGCGCCGCTGTCCGCGACGGCACCGTCCCGGCTGATCTTGCCGGAGAGGAAACCACCGGCGAGCGGGCTCCACACGGTCAGCCCGACGCCCGCGTCGAGCGCCATCGGCACCACGTCGCGCTCCACGTCGCGGCCCAGCAGGGAGTAGTACTCCTGCACCGAGACGAAGCCGGCCAGCTTCTCCCGGGCGGAGATGCCCAGCGCCTTGGACATCTGCCAGGCGGCGAAGTTGGCGGCGCCGATGTAGCGGACCTTGCCCTGCCGGACCGCGTCGTCCAGCGCCCGCAGCATCTCCTCCATCGGGGTGACCTGGTCGAAGTTGTGGATCTGGTACAGGTCGATGTGATCGGTGCCCAGCCGGCGCAGGCTGTCCTCCAGGTTCTGCATGATGTGCAGCCGGGAGGTGCCGACGTCGTTCGGGCCGGGCCCGGTCCGGGAGTGCACCTTGGTGGCCAGCACCACGTCGCGGCGCCGCTTGCCGAGCGCCTGGCCGAGCAGCTCCTCGCTCTCGCCGTCGCTGTAGCCGTCTGCGGTGTCGATGAAGTTGACCCCGGCGTCCAGCGCGGTGTCCACCATCCGCTGGACGTCGGGCAGCGCCAGCCCGCCGAGGGTGCCCCAGAGGGGGTGTCCGCTGCCACCGAAGGTCATCGCGCCGAGCGAGATCTCCGAGACGTACACCCCGGTGGTGCCCAACAGTCGGTACTTCACGTGTCGCTCCTCGCGGTGCGGGGGTCGGAGGCCACGGTCGGGCGCTCCCTGGTCATAGTGTCGGACAGTGTGTCCGGCAACGAGCGTACGTCGCCCACCCCGCACCCGCCCACCTAGGATTCCGGCTATGCCTTCGATCACCCGCCGTCGCCCACGCAACCCCGATGGGCGGGCCGCCGTCGAAGCGCGGGTGCTGGCGGCCACCGAGCGACTCCTCCAGGAGGGGATTCGCTTCACCGACCTCGGCGTGCAGCGCATCGCCGCCGAGGCCGGGGTGGCGCGGTCGACCTTCTACACCCACTTCCGGGACAAGAGCGAACTGCTCATGCGTCTCGCCGGCACCATGCGGGAGAGCTCCTTCGGCCGCACCGGCGAGTGGAACCCCGCCGGGCCGGGCGATCCGCTCGCGTCGCTGACCGAGATCTTCGCCGACGTGATCCGGATATACCGGACGTACGCCCCGGTGCTTGCGGCGGTCAGCGAGGTCGCCGCGTACGACGAGGTGGTCCGGGAGTACTGGGCCGCAGGCCTGGAACAGTTCGTGGCGCGCACCGTGCAGGTGCTCCGCGCCGAACAGGAGGCCGGGCGCACCCCCGCGGGCATCGACCCGGTGACCGCGAGCCGGCTGATCGTGATCGGCGGCGACCGCTTCCTCGCCGATCACGTCAGCGCCACCTCGGCCGACCCCGACACCGACGCGTCAGCTGCGAGAGAGTTGGCCGCGACCTGGTGGTACGGCGTCTACCGCCGCCCCGCCTGACCGCCCGGACCGACACCGACCTCGCTCAGATCATCGTCTGGGACTTGGCCTCCATGTCGGCGGCGGCCTCTTCCTTGGACTCGCGGGTCAGCGGCTTGCCGCCCGGTGCCGGGGCCTCACCGCCGAGCGGGTCCGCGCCGCCGGTCGCGCCCTGCGGGCCGGCGCCCCGCAGTTGCGTGTTGGGCAGCGTCAGGGTGACCACCACCGCCACGATGGCGATCAGACCGGCGGTCAGGAAGACCATGTCCAGTGCGTCGACGAAGGCACCCTGGATGGCCGCGCGGACCGGCCCCGGCAGGGCCAGGATGGTCGCCGGGTCGTTGATCGAGATGTTGGTGCCACCACTCGCCGCCACCGCGGCCTGCTCCTGCGGCGGAAGCTGCGCGATGGCACCCGGCAGCCGGTCGGACAGCCCGCTGGCCAGCCGGGACGACAGCACCGTGCCGAGGATCGCCACCCCGAACGAACCGCCCAGTGACCGGAAGAAGGTCGCCGAGGAGGTGCCGGCCCCCAGGTCGCGTACGGAGACCGCGTTCTGCACCGCCAGGATCAGCGACTGCATACACAGACCCAGCCCGACCCCGATCACCACCATGAACCCGAACGCCACCCAGAGGGAGGTGGCCACCTCCAGTTGGGTGAACAGGAACATGCCGACCAGCAGGGTCACCGAGCCGGCCACCGGGAACCACTTGTACCGGCCGATCCGGGTCATCGCCCGGCCGGTCAGGATCGAGGTGATGATGATGCCGGCCATCATCGGCAGCATCAGCAGACCGCTGCGGGTCGGCGAGGCGCCCTTGACGATCTGCAGGTACAGCGGGATGAAGATGATCGAACCGAACATCACCAGACCGATGATGAGCAGTGCCGAGTTGCCCAGCGCGAAGGTGGCGCTCCGGAACAGCCGCAGCGGCAGGATCGGCTCGGCGACCCGGGCCTCCTGGAGGACGAAGAGCACCCCCAGCACCGCACCGACGACGAAGAGCCCGATGATCACGCCGGAGCCCCAGGCGTACTCGTTGCCGCCCCAACTCAGCGCGAGCAGCAGCGAACTCACCCCGGCGACCAGCAGGCCGGCGCCGAGCCAGTCGATCGAGTGGTCCCGGCGTTCGAAGGGGATCAACCGCATCACGTGGTAACAGACCACGATGGCCAGGATCGCCAGCGGCACGTTGATGTAGAAGATCCACCGCCAGTCGGTCTCCGCGAAGTAACCACCGACCAGTGGCCCCGCCACCGACGAGATCCCGAAGACGGCGCCGAAAAGACCCTGGTAGCGACCACGCTCCCGGGGTGACACCACGTCCGAGATGATGGTGAACGCGAGGGTCAGCAGACCACCGGCTCCGAGACCCTGGATGCCCCGCGTGACGATCAGCTGGGTCATGTTCTGGGACAGCCCGGCCAGCAGCGACCCGACCAGGAACGTGCCGATCGAGAAGAGGAAGACCGGTCTGCGCCCGTACAGGTCGGCCATCTTGCCGTACAGCGGCGTGGACGCGGTCGAGGCGAGCAGGTACGCGGTGACCACCCACGAGTAGTGGTTGATCCCGCCCAGCTCGCCGACGATGGTCGGCAGGGCCGTACCCACGATGGTCTGGTCGAGCGCGGCCAACAGCATGCCGGTCATCAGACCGAACATGAGCAGCCGAATCTGCTGACGATTCAGCACCGGCGCGCCGGAGGCTTCGGTGGTCATGTGGCCTTCTATCCCGGACAGCACGGAACATGCGCCCAGCCACAAAAAACCCACCCCACCCGGACCCGATCCGGACCGTTGATCATGAAGTTATCGCCACGACACGCCGAGCCTGAGGACGCTAACTTCATGATCAACGCGGACGGGACGGGTTGGGGTGGGTGGTTAGGCGGCGAAGACTTCGGTGATCTTCTGGCAGAAGGCCGGGAGGTCGTCGGGCTTCCGGCTGCTGGTCAGGTTGCCGTCGGTTACGCACTCCTCGTCGACCCAGGTCGCGCCGGCGTTGGTCAGGTCGGTACGCAGGGTGGGCCAGGAAGTGATCCGTCGGCCCCGCACCACGTCCGCCTCGATCAGCGTCCACGGGCCGTGGCAGATCACCCCGACGGGCTTGCCCGCGTCGAAGAACGCCTTCACGAACCGCACCGCGTCCGGGTCGCCACGCAGGAAGTCCGGGTTCGCCACCCCACCGGGCAGCACCAGAGCGTCGTAGCCGGCGGCGTCCGCCTTGTCCGCTGTCACGTCAACGTCGTACGTCTTCGACTGGTCCAGATGGTTGAAGGACTGGATGGAGCCGGGCTTGAGCGAGACCAGCTCGACCGTCGCGCCGGCGTTCTCGACCGCCTCGCGCGGCTGGACGTACTCGACCTCCTCGACGCCGTCGGCGGCCAGGAAGGCGATCCGCTTGCCCTGCAGTTGCGCTGCCATCTCGGTACATCTCCTTTCCGGGGTTACCTCAGTTCCCTTCCCGCCTCCGGACGTCCGAAACGGCCCAGCCGGGCGGTAAGGGCACGGTGGTGACATGACCCGCAGGTCAGGCGCGGGTCAGGTTTGGCCCGGAGGGCGGTGGGGACCCGGGGAGGCATGGCAGGAGCAGCAGCGGAACAGCGCCGGCTCGCCACCGTCGTGGAGAGCTGGCTCGGGCGCCCAGTCCTGATCGTCGGTGACGCCATGTTGGACGAATGGCGCTTCGCCGACTCCGACCGGCTCTGCCGAGAGGCACCAGCTCCGGTCCTCACCCTGCGCAGGCGGATCTCCGCCGCCGGTGGCGCCGCGAACACCGCGGTCAACGTCGCCGCCCTGGGTGGCCGGGCGGTGCTGGTGGCACCGGTCGGCGCCGACGTGGCCGGCGACGAACTGCACGACTGCCTGGACCGCGCGGGCGTCTGGGACCGGACGGTCAACCAGCCGGGACGGCCCACCCCCGTGAAGCGGCGGATGCTCGCTGGCAACCAGATCCTGCTGCGCGAGGACTCCGGCGACCCGGACGACGCACTCGACCCGGAGGGCGTGACCCGGCTGCTCACCGCCCTGAGCTGCGCCACCGAGGAGTTGCGCGCCGCCGCCGGTGGGGAGGCGCCGACCCTGGTGGTCTGCGACTACGGTCTGGGTGCGCTGCCCGCGCAGGTCCGCGCGTGGCTGGTCGAGCAACGCGAGCGGTACGCCACTGTCGCGCTGGACGCCCACGACCTCGCCGACTGGCGGGGGCTCGCGCCGACCGTCGTCACCCCCAGCTTCGCCGAGGCGACCCGGCTGCTGGCTCGGGCCGGCGGCACCAGCCGGACGACCACGGGAACCGAACTGCACCTGGAACACCCCGACGGCGACCCGGCCGACGGACCGTCCGAACTGACCGTCGGCGCCGCACCCGGTGGGGTACGCGCCGACGACAGCACCGCCGACCCGACCCCGGAGCCGTCGCCGCCCGATCGCCCCGGGCCAGTCGGTGAGCCCGTCCCAGGTGAGGGTCGGGTGGCCCTCACCGGCGACGGGCTCAGCGTCACCGGCACCGGCGTCACCGTGAACACCCAGGCAGGGGAGGGCGTCGACCGGGCCGTCCTGGCCGAGTCGCGGCTGGCCGAGTTGCGCGCGCACACCGGTGCCGACGTGGTCGCGGTGACCCTGGACACCGAGGGCGCGGTGGTCGGTGGCGCCGACGGGGCGCCGCGACGCAGCCACAGCACGCCGGTCCCGGCGAGCCACGCCGTGGGCGCCGGCGACGCGTACCTGGCGGCGATGACGTTGGCGCTGGCCGCCGACGCGCCGCTGCCCACCGCCGCCCAGCTCGCCCAGTTGGCGGCCACCATCACCGTCTCCGACACCGGCACCTGCGTGTGCCGGCGGGAGGACCTGCTCACCGCGCTCGACCAGCCGACCGAGACCACGGGCCATGCCGCGCTCGTCGACACCGACGAGTTGGACGCGATCGTCGCCGAGTACCGCGAGGCGGGACGGTCGGTGGTGTTCACCAACGGCTGCTTCGACGTGCTGCACCGAGGGCACGTGCGCTACCTGGAGCAGGCCCGCGCGCTGGGCGACCTGCTCATCGTGGCGGTCAACTCGGACGGCAGCGTACGACGGCTGAAGGGCGCCGACCGTCCGGTGAACCCGGTCGAGGACCGGGCTGCCCTGCTCGCCGCGCTCGCCTGCGTGGACCACGTCGTGGTCTTTGAGGAGGACTCGCCCGCCACGCTGATCGAGGCGGTCCGGCCGGACGTGTACGTCAAGGGCGGGGACTACCCACCGGAACTGGTGCCGGAGGCACCGCTGGTGCGCCGGCTGGGCGGCCAGGTGCGCACCCTGGGGTACGTGCCGGACCGGTCCACCTCCGCGATCATCGAGCGGATCCGGTCACACAGCCAGGACCCGTCGGCACACCCCGTCGACCGGGAACCCGGCCCGTCGCTGAGCACCCGCACCCAGGCGTCGTGAACCGCCCCCTCGTCCTCGGCACGCCGGAGGAGTTCCGCGCCGACCGGCTGCTCGACGTGCTGATTCCGACCCGGAACCGACCCGCCGAGCTGGCGGTCACCCTGGGCGGGCTCGCCGCCCAGGACGGCGTACCCGGTTTCGGGGTGGTGGTCAGCGACCAGTCCGACGGAGATCCGGCGTACGCGCATCCCGCCGCCGCCACCATGGTCCGGGCGCTGCGTCACCGGGGTCACCCGGTGCTGCTGACCCGTCGGCTGCCCCGACGGGGGTTGGCCGAACACCGGGCGTACCTGCTCGCCGCCTCGGCCGCCCGTTACGTCCTCAGCCTCGACGACGACATCTGGTTGGAACCGGGGGCGGTGCACCGGCTGGTGACGGCGATCGGCGAGCTGGGCTGCGGGTTCGTGGGCAACGGCGTGCACGGGCTCTCGTACGCCGACGACGTGCGGCCGGAGTCGCACGGGCACTACGAGGAGTGGATCGGCCCCCCGACGCCGGAGCGGATCCGCCCGGACACCCCGGAGTGGAACCGCGCCCGGATCCACTCGGCGGCCAACCTGCTGCACATCACCCAGCACCTGGCGCTGCCGCCGGGGGCGTGGCGGGCGTACAAGGTCTCCTGGATCGGCGGGTGCGTGCTCTACGACCGGGCCAAGCTCGTTGACGCCGGTGGCTTCGACTTCTGGCGTCGGGTGCAGGAGAAGCACCAGGGTGAGGACGTGGCCGCGCAGCTCTCGGTGCTGGCCCGGTACGGCGGGGCGGGCATCCTGCCCAGCGGCGCGTACCACCTGGAGTCCCCCACCACTGTCACCGACCGGGACGTGGAGGCATGGGAGGTCGTCCTGGCCGACGAGGACAGCCCGCAGCCGGCCTGAACTACGGGTTGAGCAGCTCCCGGGCAGCTTCCAGCACCTCGATCACCGGGACGTCCGCCACGAAGGAATCCTGGTGTGGGCACTCGCCGTCGCCGGGCCGGTGCGGGTAGATGCCGGGTGTGCAGTCCACCCCGCAGACCGGGCAGTGCACCATCCAGGAGCAGATCGACCTGTGCCGGCCGCGCAACGGATTCGCCGTGTTGATCAGGTTGCCGACCCAGAAGATGCCCACCGTGGGCGCGCCCACCGCGGCGGCCACGTGCAGCGGGCCGGTGTCGTTGGAGACGACCAACGCGCAGTCGGCGTAGCAACCCAGCAGCCCGCCGAGGCTGAGCGTGCCCACCTGCGGCCGCACCGGCACCCCGGCCGCGGCGACGACGCGGTCCACCACCTCCTGCTCGGAGGGTGTGCCGGTGACCAGCACCTCGTAGCCGTCGCCGTGCAGCTCACGGGCCACCTCGGCGAAGCGTTCGGCGGGCCAGCGTCGGCGGGTGTCGCTTGCCCCCGGGTGCAGCGCCACCCGGGGTCGGCTCTTCGGGCCGAGCACCTGGGCCGCCTCGGCCCGGTCGGCGTCGGTCACCGCCAACGTCGGCACGATGGTGTTCGCCGGTGCTCCCACCAGCGCCACCACCTCCAGGTAGCGGATCACCTCGTGCTGGTAGTAGACGTAACGCAGCCACCGGTCCAGCGGCGGCGCGTCGTCGGCGCGCAGACCGACCGTCAGCCGGGCGCCGAGGCGACCCATCATCGGGTTGGAGTTCGCGCCGCCACCGTGGATCTGCACCGCCAGGTCGAAACCCTCACCCGTCGCAGCGGCCAGGAAGTCGTCCATCGACGACTCCGCCTCGCCCGGGTCGGGCGCACGGATGCCGGGTGCCGGCGGCACGACCAGCACGCGGTCCACCGGGCCGGGCCGGTCGCGCCAGAGCTTCGCGTGCCACGGCGCGCCGAGCAGCACGATCTCCGCCGACGGGTACGCGGCACGCAACGCCTCCAGCGCCGGCAACGCGAACACGAAGTCGCCAAGTGCGTTGGCGCGCAGCACGGCGATCCGCCGCACGTCGGGAAGGCGCTCGGCGGTCGGGCCGAGCAGCGCCGGGGTGACCACGCAGGCCGCTACGGCCGGTCGATCTCGGTGTCCGGGCGGTGCAACTCCCGGTCCGCTGCGGGATCGGCGGGCATCGGCGTACCAGTGGAGAAGTCGCTGGAGCGCGGCCCGGTGCGACCGACGGTGATGGTGCGCGGCGCGGGCCGGGTCGCCCGGGGCAGGCGGACCCGGAGCAGGCCATGGTCCATGACCGCGTCGATGGCGTCCGGGTCGACCCGCGACGGCAGGTTGATGCGGTATTCGAAGCCCCGGGTCTCGAACCCGCCGGGGATGCCCTGGTCGGCGTTGACCTCCGCCTCGGAGCGGGCGCGCACGCACAATTCGAGGTCGTCCAACTCGACCGCCACCTCCTCCGGTGCCACCCCGGGCAGCCGGACGACGACCTCCCAGCCGTCGGCGGTCTCGGTCAACTCGACGTCGGACGCGCCGGCCCGGCCGCCGACCAGGCGACTCAGCTCGGAGCGCAGTGACTGCAGCTCACCCATCGGGTCCCAGCCCTGCTGCCGCCCGCCCCGCCAACCCCGGCCGAAGCCCCCGGACTGCTGCTCGCTCATCACATATCTCCGATCCGCTGAGCGGCCGCGGGCGGCCGTAGGGAGCTGGGCGCGTCCAGGCCGGCATCGCGGTCGACGCCCACACCGAGCCGGTCGACCAGCTCGCCGCCGAGCCAGGCGCTGATGCCGAGGATGGCCAGCGCGACAATCTCGACGACGAGCAACGCGCCGCCAGCGGCGCGGGAGTCGGCGTTGAGCCGGACCACCCAGATCGCGGCGAAGAGCAGGATCACCGCGAGGTTGGCCCCGGCGTGCAGCAGGCCCACCCGCTTGGCGCGGGTGCCCGTCGGGATGGCCAGCAGGTCGAATGAACCGGCAACCGCGGCCAGCAGGCCGCCGATCAGGCCGACAGTGATGTTCCAGTACGCGACCTCGCCGAGCAGGTCCGGCCCGCCGACGGTGTCCACCACGTCGAACAGCACCGCCGTGGCCAGCAGCGCGACCGGGAACATGACCAGCATCGGGTGGACTGGGTGCCCCAGCACCTTGAGTCGGCTCTCCATCTCCCGGCCTCCACTGGTCGGCGTCCTGCGAACGGTCTCGTTGCGGCGGGCGCGTCGGATGAGGCCGTACCCCCGGCAACCGGGCACAAACCTCGCGCTGGTCACGGCGGCCTAGGCTGACAAATGGTGGTGCCCGCCAACGGGTCAACGCCTGAGGGAGGATCAACGTGACGGTGGAGATCACTTCGCACGAGGAGTTACGCGAGCTGCTCGGTGTGCCGACCGCGCGGGCCGCCAACAAGGAACGCAGCCGCCTGCACGAGCGGGACCGCGAATGGCTCGCCGCCTCGCCGTTCTGCCTGGTGGCCACGGCCGGCGCGGACGGCAGTTGCGACGTCTCCCCCAAGGGCGACCCGGCCGGGTTCGCCCTGGTGCTGGACGACACGACCGTCGCGTTGCCCGAGCGACCGGGCAACAAGCGGGCCGACGGCTACCGCAACATCCTCGACAACCCGCACGTCGGGTTGCTCTTCCTCATCCCGGGGCGGACCGACACCCTGCGGATCAACGGGCGCGCCCGCCTGGTGAGCGACGCGCCCTGGTTCGACGACATGGTGGTCAAGGGGCACCGGCCGGTGCTCGCCGTGGTGGTGGAGATCGAGCAGATCTTCTACCACTGCGCGAAGGCGTTCCTGCGGTCCGCGCTGTGGAAGCCGGAGACCTGGCAGCCCGACGCGCTGCCGTCCCGAGCACGCCTGATCAAGGAGGTCGAGGCGCCGGTGGAGAGCCTCGAAGACCTGGAACGGCACTACGGCCCGGAGTACGCCACCAAGATCTACGTCTGATCGCGGGCCAGATCAGGCCGACCAACCGGCGGGGTTGCCGAACGACTCCCGGGAGATGCCAGAGCCGGTCTCCGGCCATGAACCGAACCGGTCGTTGTGCAGATGGGCGAAGAAGTAACACAAGCTCTCGCACTCGGCGTCCGGCAGGGCCATGGCGGGATCGGCGCGAACCGCCTCGTAGAACCCCCGGCCGAGCGCGACGATGAAGCCCCGGCTGTAGAGGAAGCCATCGTCTGACCCGTCGGTCACCTCGTGGACGTCCTCCCGATCGATGTCGTGCAGCTTGCGCTCCACCACCCGGTCGAGGTCCGTCAACTCCGGCCCGGTCAGCTCGGCACTCAGGTGGCCGAGCCGGTCCAGGAACCGGTCCAGCCAGTCGCCGATCGCGTAGGACGGGCCGTCGTCGCCGTCATCGTCGGCGGGGTCGCGCTCGATGAGGGCCCGCCGCAGCGCCAGGGGCTCGGGGCCCAGCTCGGCCCACGCCGACTCGATGAGCGCCCACAGTCGGGCCTCGTCGGCGGAGGTGGGCATGGTCGGCGGGGCATCGGTGGTCACGGTCACCGCCGGACCGTATCGACCACCACCGACACTTCCGGTCGCCTGGCGGCATGCTCACTCCGGGGCGGTCGACACCATCCACAGGTGACCGTCCGGATCGGCGAACACAGCCGCGTACCCCCAGGGTTGGGCTTGCGGCTCGGTGACCACCTCGCCGCCGGCGGAGCGCGCCCGCTCGACGATCGCGTCCGCCTCGGAGGACGAGGCGACGCCGAGGCTGAGCACGCACTCGCTCTGCCCCCGCGCGGCGACCTCGTGCCGGCCGATCACCCATCCGAAGCCCCCGGTCGGGACCAGCATCAGCCGCAGACCGTCGTTGACCACGAACTGCAACGGCTCCGGGAGGCCGTCGTCGGCCAGCTCGCCGACGGCGTCGAGGCCGAGACCGTCGCGATAGAAGTGGTACGAGGTGGCGCGGTCGGCGATGGGCAGGCTGACGGTCATCGGTACGAAGGTCATGGGCGGACGCCTCCAGATTCCTCGGACGGGCACCGTCGCAGCATGACCGCTCCGGACCCGGTTCGCGAGGTCACGATAAGACGTGGCGGCCGATATCGCCGCTCCTTCATGCTGTGCGGAGCCGGCGAGCAACGACTGCCGGACAGGAGAGGACGCCGAGCGTGCGCAAGATCCCGACCCTGTTCCTCCGCGACCCGGACGACATGCGCCAGGTGACGTCGGATGTCCACCCGGACTGCCAGTGGGTGCTCGACGGCGAGGGGACCGCCACCCGGAAGTACGACGGCACCTGCGTGATGTACGACGGCGAGCGCTGGTGGGCCCGGCGCGAGGTGAAGCCGGGCAGGGCCACACCAGCGGGGTACCAGCCGGTCATGACAGATGAGGTGACCGGCAAGACCGTCGGCTGGGAGCCGGTCGAGCAGTCGTCCTTCGCCACGTTCCACGCCGAGGCTCTGGACGCGATCGTCGATGCGGATCGGTTCGCCGGCCCACAGCTCGGCGCGACCTACGAGCTGGTCGGGCCAAAGGTGAACGGCAATCCGGAGCAGGTCGCGGGCCACCAGCTCATCCGCCACGGCTTCTGCACGTCTGGCGACGACGACGAGTTGGAGAAGGCACCGCTGGACCACGACGGGCTGCGCGCATGGCTCCTGGCTCACCCGGACTGGGAGGGTGTCGTCTGGCATCACCCGGATGGCCGGATGGCGAAGCTCAAGCGTCGCGACTTTCCCCTCTGATCTAGCGTCTCCGAGGTGGACGTTGACGGTTGGTTGGCAGACACCCGCACCTCCTACGACACCGTCGCGGTCAGCTACGCACACCTGGTGAGCGGCCTGCTGGCGGAGGCACCGCACGAACGGGCGGCGCTGAGGCTGTTCGCCGAGCTCGTGGACGCCTTCGGTGGCGGGCCGGTCGCGGATGTGGGCTGCGGGACGGGGCGCATCGCCGCCCACCTGCACACGCTCGGCGTCGACGCCTTCGGGATCGACCTCTCACCCGGGATGATCGCCGTGGCCCGCCGCGATCATCCCGGCCTGAGGTTCGAGGTGGGCTCGATGACGGATCTCGACCTGGCCGACGGGGCGGTCGCCGGCCTGATCGCCTGGTACTCGCTCATCCACATCCCCGACGACCAGCTCGGCGCGGTGTTCGCGCACTTCCGGCGGGTGGTGCGTCCCGGCGGTCCGCTGCTGCTCGGCTTCCACGTGGGCGACGAGACGACGCTCAAGACGGAGGGGTACGGCGGCCACCCGATGAAGGTGCACGTCCATCGCCGCCAGCCGGCCCAGGTGGCGGCCTGGCTGCACGACAGCGGATTCCGGGTCGAGTCGCAGACGACTCTCACCTCACCGGAGAGCAGGCTCGGCGGCATCATCTTCGGACGACGAGAGCCCTGATCATCGTTGTCAGCCCTCCGGGACCCCCGTTAGCCTGGAACTGCTAACGCTGTTAGCGGTTTTGCTGGCCTGAATGAGGAACTGATGACGGACGACACGCGGCCCGTCTGGGTGCTCGATGGCGGCGGAGTGACCGGCATCGCCTGGGAGGTGGGCGTCCTCACCGGACTCGCGGACGAGGACGTGACCGTGACCCCGGAGGCAGTGCTCATCGGCACGAGTTCCGGCGCCGTCGTGGGAGCACAGATCGCCAGCAACTCGTAGGCCGGGCCGGGTCAGTAGCCGATGCTAGGGCTACGCACTTCCGACTCACGTGTCACGATCTCCGCCATGCGTCTTCCGATCGGCCTCCTCGTCGCGTCCGTCGCGGGCGGTCTGCTCTCGGCTGCGGCGGCGGTGCTCGCCATGCCAGGCGCGTCGATGCAGTTCGGCCTGGTCATGCTGCTTGCACTGCTCGCCTACGTCCTGCTGGATCGCAGTGCGCGCCGCGTACGGTGGGCCGTCGCCGGCGGCATCGGACTCCTTGCCATGGTGGCGGCGATGAGACTGTTCTGGTATCAGGAGCAGGTCGTCGAAGTGGGCTGGGTGTCGTACGGACCGGCAGCGGAGGCGTCCATATTGGGGCCATGGCGGGACTCGATCGACCGGCAACAGCTCGCCGCGCTGGGTCTGGCACTCGGCGTTGCCTGTCTCGTGGCGGGCGTGTTGGCACTACCGTCCCGCGGCAGGCGGCGGGGTGCGGCGACGACAGCCCTCGCGCTGCTGCTGCTCGCCTGTTTCGGGCTGGCCTCCACCCGGGAATTCGTCCACTATCCGCTGTCGGACCTGCTTCCGACGGTGTGGCCCACGCTGCTCGCTGCCCTGGTGGCCATGGGGGCACTCGCGCTGTCCGGGTGGCGGGCCGACCGGCGTTGGCTGCTACCGGTGGGGCTGTTCCTCCTGTCACTCGGAGCAGCCAACGCGCACTCGGATCTCGCCGGGACATGGTCGGGCTGGTGGGAGATGGCCAATCCTGACCAGGACGCCTTCCTGGAATTGGGAATGGCGGTGAGCACAGCGGCGGAAGACTCCCTCCAGGTGTCGTCGGGCGTGGAGACGATGATCCCGCTCGCCGGGACGGGGCTGACGGCCGTCGGCGCACTGCACAGCTCTCGCGAGGCCACGGACCGGATGGGCCTGCTGCTGATGGGCGACGAAGGCCGCGATGCCGCTGAGGATGACGGACCTTCGGCTTAGTACACCCAGAGCAACACCGTTGATCGCAAAGGCATGGGCGCCCCGGGCGGCGAGAACGGTGAGGGCGACGGGCTGCCCGTGACCGGTGCCAACACCGCGACTGTGGCCGGCATTGGCGGTGCGCTTCTGCTCCTCGGCGGCGCGAGCTACCTGATCGGACGCCGACGCCGTTCCAGCTTCGTGGCATAACCACCCGTTCGCGCCCGGTTCGATACTTCCATCGGGCCGGGCGCGATCGCGCTGTTCCGGCGAGGTTCATCCGACCCGAAGGCGTAGGAGCTCCCGCACCCGCCCACACCCGGCTCGCCTCCCTACCAGCTCGTGGCGGGCGCTCATTTGATGACGGCTTGTTGGTGTCGTGCTGGGGTCACGCTGGGGTTGGAGATCTCTGCCAGAATCGGCCGATGCCCAAGATCCCAGGCTATGAGGACGACCCGCTGGTAAATGGGGCGTACCTGGTAGACGAGCCACTGTTCTGGGCGAGCCACCTGTTGCAATGCACCAACGGCGTCGAAGAGCCGTTGTGTGCGGGATTCGGGGTCAGCGAGGCCGACCTGTTGCAGCTTTTTGAACGGGTCAGCGATGAGCGCCAGTGGCCAGTGCTGTCAGTCCCACTCTCGGCAGGGCACCTGCTCCATGTCGTCTACCGCAACCTTCCCGGAGAACACGGGTTCGACTACCTGCTGCACCATCCTGCATGGAAGGCGACGGTGCCCTTGGCAACTGTCGAAGGTTGCTTCAGAGGACCTGGGCTGTGCTGGCCGGAGTTGCTCGCTGTCGCGCATACGGCGGCCGAAGCCGGATCGGCTCCGCGCCTTGACCCCAACACCTTCCTCCTGCTGCTGCCGATCATGAGCGACGCGGAACTCCCCTCAGACGCGGACGACGTCCTCGCTACGATGTTGACCGCCTGCGGCGCCATTGGAGAGACCGGGGCGCTGGCCCGCATACTCCTTGACGAGCAGGGCTGCTGGGGTCCGCAGCACTGGACTCTGACCCCGGACGGGCGGATCAGCGAGACCAGGCACGCGTTCCGGCGCCCTGGGGTTATGTCGCCAGGCACGTTGGCTCAGGTCAGCTTGCTACTCGGGTCTGGTGGCAACGCTTGACAACCGCGCTGCCGCAGCTCCTCCGCGATCGTCCGCTCATGCTCGCCGGTTTGGCTGCTCGGCGGTGCCCTGACGCCTCGCTTACAAGTCCTGTACAGGTCGTCCGGATGCCCACGCGCGTTAATGTGTCCCGTGATCGTATGGCTCAACGGCACCCACGGCGCGGGCAAGACGACGACCAGCGCGCTCGTGCAGCAACTGATTCCCGATTCACGGGTATTCGACGCCGAGAAGGTCGGCGAGACGCTCATGGACATCACGCCGGGGCTGCCCGAGACTGACAACTTCCAGCACTGGCCGCCGTGGCGGCAGCTCGTCGTCGATACCGCCCGCCACGTGCTCGACTACACCGGCGGCACTCTGGTGATGCCCATGACTGTCCTGGTCGAGCAGTACTGGCGCGAAATCAGTACGGGTCTCGGCGAACATGCGATCCCAGTAAGGCACTTCGTCCTCCACGCTGACGAAGACACCCTCCGCAGGCGTATCGAGGGGGAACACCCCGTCCCGTCGCCGTTCCGCCTCAAGTACCTCGAGCCCTACGCCGAGGCGGCCCGCACGTGGCTGCATGCCGAGGCCGAGGTCGTCGACACCACGCACCTGACTCCCGCGCAAGCCGCCGTGCAGATCGTTCTCCGAGCTACCGCAGGAAGCCCAGGTGCCTAACCTCAGCTTGGAAATCAGGTTGATCTCCACGGACAGCGACCGACATCAACGGGGGACAGCGCAGAGCGTTGATACCGCGTGCAGCGCGGCTACTGCTGATACCTGGTGTTGACCGTTGCGTCGGGCAAAGGAACGGGCACGAAGAACGTTGGGAGGGAACATGGAAATCACTTCTGGCGGCACCCCGGGCCGCGTCTTGCCGACCGTCTAGCCGTTCGCGGCAACAACGTCTATGGCCGTCTCCCCCATGCCCCAAGGGTGAAAGTCTTGGCCGAGATGTTCGTGCGTGCAGGCTGGCGTGCCCGTGCAAGCTCGTGGACCGCGTATGAGGTCGAGCACGAGTGGGTGTGCATCGAACTGGTCGAGCCGTCACCTGATGAACGCCTTTTCAGCGACGTCGTTGATCCGTCCCGCGTCGACGAACTCGGTGCCGTCCTCGCGGGTTTGGGCCTGCGCTACTCGATCGAACTGTGGAGCGACGACGGAACAAGCCTCCTGCGAGAACTCGCCGGATGACTCGTTCGGTGTGAACGAATGACCGGCGGGCGGCGAGCTGCCTCTGCCCCCTGCCGACCTGCTGCGCCAACCCGCCCTCGTCCGAGTCCGTCCGTCTGCGCGCGTACCGATCGTCACTCAGTTGGTGCCGGCCTACGGCAGGTTCGTCTTCACGACCTGCGGCACACGGCGGCCAGCGTCCTTCTCACCCAGGGCGTACCCGACCGTGTGGTGATGGAGATCCTCGGTCACTCTCAGATCAGCGTCACTCTCAACATCTACGCACACGTGGCCCACGAGGCCACGCGGGAAGCTGCGGCACGGCTGGAAGGGGCGCTGTGGTCCGGTGACTCGACGCCCGCCCGCCCGACCAGGGCAGAGCGAGCCACGCGGTGCCTCGACCCATCCAAGTCCGCCCAGCTCGCTGGGAACTTCTGAACAGAATGATCTCAGTAATGGCTTTTCCATCCGTTGTGGAGGGGTTCGGGCGGCGATTCTTACGCAGCGGGTTGCTCGTTGCGCGGTTCAGGCCGTCGATCTCTTCTTGCCTATCCGTCCACTGACGGTAATATCCCCGTGTTCTGACGTGTAACGGGGAGGAAGACCACATGCGATGGAAGACCCCGGCTGGCGCCCTCATAGCGCTGGCCTTTCTGATTCCGGCCGCGCCGGCGATGGCTCAGACCCCATCGACCGGGCTGAACGCAGCCTGCCAAACGGTCAAGCGCGACGTGTACCAGGACATCCGCAAGCTCACCTCCGACCTGGACACCGCCGATGATGGGCAGTTGCGGCTGGTGGCCTACCGGATCCTCGACGAGGCGCAAGCCAACAAGTTTCCCGTCCTGCCTGATGCTCTAAAGAAGTGGCTGGCGGGCACCCCGGACGAGCTCCGCGCCTACCTCAAGGCGGACGTGCAGAAGGCCTGGCTGACGGATCTGCGAGTCTCGGTGGGCCGGACGATGGTGGACGCTGGTGACAACGTGGACGCCGCCGCGCAGAAGGTGCTCGACGAGGCGGCCGTCGACGCCTACCTGGCTTACCTGAACGACGGCGTGTACGTCGCACGTGCGCTTGACTGCGCGTCTACGCCCACACCGACGCCGAGCGCCAGTGCCACGCCGAGCGCCTCCCCCAGCGCCACGACGACCGTCGCACCGACCCCCACTTCCTCCGCCAGCCTGGGCGCTCCCGGCGGCGAGAACGGTGAGGGCGGTGGGCTGCCCGTGACCGGTGCCAACACCGCGACCGTGGCCGGCATTGGCGGTGCGCTTCTGCTCCTCGGCGGCGCGGGCTACCTGATCGGACGCCGACGCCGTTCCAGCTTCGTGGCATAACCACCCGATGGCGCCCGGCTCGATGCTTCATCGGGCCGGGCGCCATCGGCGCTGTTCTGAAGAGGTTTGTCCGGCCCGAAGGCGTGTGCCAGCTTCGGGAGCAAGCCGCAATGCATGTCCGACGAGCCGGCGGCAATCCGTGCCGTTGAAGGCATCGTGACCTGCATTGCGGAAGATCTTCTCGGCTGACCCTGGCTTGCCAGCCGCGTTGGAAAGATGGACATGATCGACACTGCTGACATGAATGCCGGCGAGGTCCAGACGGTTCTGGACACTCTCGCTGCCGCCGGCTGCAACGCATGGATCAGCGGCGGGTGGGGTGTGGACGCGTTGTTCGGAAAGCAGACTCGTCCGCACCACGACTTGGACCTGGCAATCGCCGCAGAGCACGAAGCAGCGGCCCTGCTGGCTCTCGGCCGGCTGGGCTATGTCATCGAGACTGACTGGCGCCCGGTACGCGTTGAGGTCGTGGCCGAAGGACGAGGCCGAGTAGACGTTCACCCGCTCAAGTTCGACGAGGCCGGCCACGGCCACCAGGCCAGCCTCGATGGCGGTAACTTCCGCTGGCCGAAGGAGTGCTTCACCACCGGAACCATCGCCGGCCGCCCGGTCAACTGCATCTCGGTGGAGCAGCAACTGCTGTTCCACAGCGGGTACGAGCCACGCGACATCGACCGCGCCGACCTGACCCTTCTGCAGATACTCGCAACGGAGAGCCGGCGAGCAGACGAAATCGTCTGATAATGCTCTCCGCTCTCTACCTCACGTGAGATATCCAGGGCAGTGGCAAGACCACCTTGGCCCGACGGCTGGAAAGAGATCCACACGACCTGGACGCTGTCACCAACCGCCCGGACGAGGCGGTCCCTGCGGAGAAGGACCACCTGCGGACCGGCACCACAGACGGCGGCGTGACAGACCTCGGAAAACGGCGAAGCCCAGGCCAATGACCTGGGCTTCTGTACCGAGCCGCCTGACGGAATCGAACCGTCGACCTACGCATTACGAGTGCGTCGCTCTAGCCGACTGAGCTAAGGCGGCAACGATCAGCAAGTGTACGGCACCACCCGCCCTCCGCTCGAACGGGATACCCCTGGCAGTCCCGCCGTCGCCAACCGGACATCGGCCGCCATCTAGCCGTTTACCGGACAGCGAGTGATCGAATGCGGGACTACGCTGCGGCGGGTGAGCGACGAACGCGACGATTCCCCCCACCAGGAGCGTCCTGCCCGCCCCCCGGGTGGCGAACGCGCCGCCCACCGTCCGCGTAGCACCGACCCGCTGGAGCTGGGCTTCACACCGCGCAAACCGGTGCCGTGGCTGGCGCCGTTCCTGCTGATCAGCACCGGCATCCGTACGCTGCTGGCCGTGCTCTTCGGGGCGTACCTGGACAAACGCGAGTTGCAGAACGCGTTCGGCGACGACGTCTTCCGCCAGGTCGGGCCGGACGGCGGGCTGTGGCTGGACTATGTGGCCGACCTGGGCGACGGCTTCAACGCCACGTACTCGGTGGCGTACCTGCTGGCGCAGCCGGAGCTGACGGTGGACGGGCACCGGCTGGCCCGGGCGCAGACCCTGGTGATGGGTGGCGACCAGGTGTACCCGTCGGCCGCCTACGCCTCGTACGAGGACCGGTGCAAGGGCCCGTACCAGGCCGCACTGCCGGTGGCACCGCCCGAGAAGCCCACGCTCTTCGCGGTGCCGGGCAACCACGACTGGTACGACGGACTGACCGCGTTCCTGCGGCTGTTCGTGCGCTCCCGGGACCGGAACTTCGCCGGGTGGCGCACCGGGCAGTCACGGTCGTACTTCGCGGTGGAGTTGCCCGCCGGCTGGTGGCTTCTCGGCGTGGACGACCAGTCCGGCTCGTACCTCGACGACCCGCAGTTGGCCTACTTCGACGAGGTCGCCAGGCAGCTCGGCCCGGAGTCGAAGGTGATCATCGCGGCGCCGGCGCCGACCTGGGTCAAGGCGGCCGACAACCCCACGGCGTACGATTCGATCGACTACTTCATCCGGACGATCATCGACCCGACCGGGGCACGGGTGCGGCTGCTGCTCTCCGGCGACCTGCACCACTACGCCCGCTATTCCGGGCCGGACCGGCAACTGATCACGTGCGGCGGCGGCGGGGCGTATCTCTACCCCACGCACAAGCTGCCCGAGCGCATCGAGGTCCCACCGCGGGACACGCTGGCCCGCCGGGCCAGCTCTGCCCAGCCGTACGACCTGGTGGCCCGCTACCCGGACGCGGCCCGCTCCCGGCGCTACGGCTGGGGCATCTTCACCCGGCTGCCGTTCCGCAATCCCGGCTTCACCACTCTGCTCGGGACCTTGCACACTCTGCTCATGCTGGCCATGGCGGGTGCCACCGCGAACTGGGCCGACAGCACCAATCAGCGGCTGTTCAGCGTTCCGCTGGTGTTGATGGTGCTCGTGACGGTGCTGGCGGCGATTCTGTTCGCCAAGCCGCCCAGCGCGAGCGGCAAACGCCACGCACGGCACGGCATCCTCGGCGTCAGCCACGGCGTGGCGCATGTGGCCCTGGCGGCGGCCGGCACCTGGGCGTGGTTGGCGCTGCCGTTCTACGACTGGCCGTGGCCGCTGCCGGCGGTCGCCGCGGCAGTTCTCTACGGCCCGGTGATCGGCCTGGTGGCCAGTCAGCTGGTGGCGGCGTACCTGTTGGTGGCTGGGTCGTTCGGGGTGAACGTCAACGAACTCTTCGCCGGGCAGGGCATCGAGGACTCCAAGGTGTTCCTGCGGATGCGCATCGACCCGGACGGCACGCTGACGATCTATCCGATCGCGGTGGACCGGGTCTCCCGTGACTGGCAGGTGAACCCCGACCAGTCCCCCACCCAGAGCTGGCTGACCCCGAAAACCCGCCTGATCCCCCGCCTACCGGAACCCCCCACAGTCCTGCACTAACCCCACCGCACCCCTCCCCTCTCCTTCCGTTGACCATGAAGTTGTTGCCCCGACACGCCGGTCTGGTTGGCAATAACTTCATGATCAACGGGGACAGGGGTGGGTGGAGACAGGGTCAGGGGGTGTAGTGCTGGTCGTGGGCCTGGCGGGGGGCGCAGACGGAGGCGCGGGAGCAGGAGCAGCGGGAGCCGTCGGCGTCGAGCCTGACCGTCACCGCGTCGCGGGGAACGCTGTGGCCGACCACCCGGCCGTCGCCCTCGGGTGTGGAGACCCGGCTGCCGACTGCCGGAGCGGTCTCCTGGAAGCGCTGGTAGAGCGGATGCTCTCACTTCGCGGGAAGCATTACTAACCCTGCCATCCCGCCGCACTGCACAAACAAATGCGGTTGCGGTGCCCGTTAGGATTCTGCCCATGAGTTGCTTTGCTGCTTGGCGCACCCGCCGCTGAGGGTCGGCTCGCCGCCGTTCCCGGCCGCCAGCTGACCCGCCTGATGCCCGATTTGTCGGCTTCAGCACTTCAGCTTGAGAGGCACCTCAGATATGCGTATCCGCTCATTTCTTCAGCATGACCTTGCCCAGCTCACCGAATTGACCATCGAGACGTTCGGGCCGTTTTACGAAGACTCTTTCCGACCTCTTGTCGGCGAGTTGGTCTTCGCCAACCAGCACGGTTCCTGGCGCGAGGACTATGTCCAGCAAGTCGCCAAGCTGCACGACCCCGATCAGCACCGATACATCGCGGTCGCTGAGTTCGACGACACCATCGCCGGCTACGTGGCCTGGTCGGTGGAGCCGTTGCGGAGAAATGCCAGCATCACGATCCTCGCCGTGTCCGCAAGGCACCGCCAGCAGGGGGCGGGTACCAGGCTGTGCGAACACGCGTTCAGCGCGATGCGCGGACTCGGGGCTGAGGTAGTCACGATCGGCACGGGTGGCGACGGATTCCACGCGCCCGCCCGAGCTCTCTACAAAACGCTCGGTTGCACCGCACTGCCAGTAGCCGTCTTTTACCGGGAACTCTGATCTGGCGCGGGGCGGGTTGCGGTAACGCACCCCGCCCCGTGTCGCGTGTTCAAATCAGCTCTCGGTGTATCGCTCGTCGTGCGCCTGCCTCGGCCCGCAAACCGAAGCGCGCGAGCAGGAGCACCGGGAGCCGTCGGCGTCCAGGCGGACAACCACGGAATCCTTGGGAACGCTGTGCGCGACCACTCGGCTATCCCCCTCAGGTGTCGTCACCCGGGAGCCGACAGCCGGAGCAGATGCCTGAAAAGTCTGATATAGGGGAAGCTCTCACTTGGCCGGAGACAGCATTACCTGACGAAGGATTGTGTCGACGACGCTCGCGCGAGGCCCGGCGGCGTCGATTATGGTGCCGCTTTTCGGGATGCCTTCCCTGGTTCGATGCAATGCCTGATGAGCTCGCGTTCGGCCGGTCTTCCGCCCCACTCGTCTTCCGGTCGCCCGTCAAGCCGCCGATTCACGATGTCCCAGTCGACTTCAAGGATGAAGACTCCATCGAACAAGTCGACGAACGTCGGGAAGTTCCGGGAACCCCCGCAGAAGAAGGTTCGCTGGCTCGTCGTGGTTGGCGATCAGAGCCCTTACGTCGTCCACGCGCCAGATGTGGTGCTCGTGCCCGCGCCCGTCCAGCGGCTCACAGTCTCCGGGTCGCCTTGGTAAGCCAGTTCTCGGTCACCATTGACGGCGTCGTAGCCGCGCCGCTGCAGTTCTTTGCAGACCGAGGTCTTGCCGGTGCCGGAGACGCCTTCGATCAGGTAGTTCCTCAGGCCCATCGCCGGATGCCAACCAGCGAGGTGAGACGAATGCTGTCCCTCCTGGCCGCTCGGTCATCGCAAGGATTTGCGACCGTGAGCGAGGAGGAACCCCGATCATCGCGCCGCACCCTCCGGGCCCAACTGGTCACTGCTTTCGTAGGCGCGGCGGGAACCGCAGACGTCCGCGCGGGAGCACATCGAACGCGAGCCGTCAGCGTCCAGGCGGACGGTCACCGCGTCTCTCGGGACGCTGTGGCCGACCACACGGCCCTCTCCTTCCGGCGTGGCAACGCGGGCGCCGATGGCCGGCGCAGACTCGGCAAATCTGGCATACAGCGGATGTTCGTACTTCAGGCAGCACATCAACCGGCCGCACGCCCCGGAGATGCGCAGCGGGTTCAGCGGCAGGTCCTGGTCCTTCGCCATCCGGATGGTCACCGGCTCGAAGTCGGTGAGGAACGTGGCGCAGCACAGGTCCCGACCGCAGGAGCCGATGCCGCCCTGCACCCGCGCCGAGTCGCGGGCGGAGAGCTGACGCAGCTCGACCCGACAGTGCAGGGTGGCGCCGAGGTCACGGACCAGGGAGCGGAAGTCCACCCGGTGCGGCGCGGTGAAGTAGACGGTGCTGCGCTCGCCGCCACCCTCGGCGGAGCCGAGCACGTGGTCGACGGCCACCACCTTCATCGGCAGGCCGTGCGAGCGGATCAGCCGTTTCGCGGCGACCTTGGCCTCGGCCTTGCGGCGACGCAGCGCCTCGTCCCGGCGCAGGTCGTCGTCGACGGCCAGGCCCACCAGGCGGGGGAAGCCGTCGGTCTCCTCGGTGACCCACTGGGCGGCCCACACGCACTCCGCCACCTCGGGCCCATCGTCGGTGGGCACCAGCACCTTGTCGCCCACCTGTGGGCGCAACTCGCCCGGGTCGAGGTAGTAGAGGCGCCCGTACCGGTTGAAGCTGACCGCGCAGAGCATGCCCATACCCCCACCCTACGACGGTCCCGGGCCGAGGGGCACGTCGGCCGTCGCCGGACGACTACGCCCCGCTGCCATTCACGACCGTCGACTTGACCTATTGCCGGGCGGCCCGTCGTGCCGTTGCTCCTCGACCGGACGGTTGATTCCGGGCCCGGGCACGAGACAAGACGCACCCCGGAGGCGTTGAGTGGAGGCATACCTGCGGGGGGTGCAGGGGGAAGACCACGGCGTCGCCGTGGGGCCGGCTCAGGTCAGGCGCCCGCGAGCGACGCCGTGGCCTGTCCGGGACCCGGTGGCCCCGTCCGGGGGATCTGGCTACCAGCCGACCCGGGTGGGCTGGTCGTAACGGGGTCGCCCGTCCACCGGCGGTCGCCACGCCGCCTCGGCGAGGCTCGGCGCCCACTGACGCAGCAGCGTCTCCGCACCGTCGTACGCGACGCACAGCACCGCCAGCACCCGCGCGCCGATCTCGGCAGCGTCGGCCACACCGGGCCCGATCGGCCCGGGGCGCGTCGACACACCGGCGGCGGTGGCGGAGACCACGGCGACCGCCTCGGCCGAGCGGAGCACGTCGGCCAGCGTCCGGGCCAGCGCGAGACGGCTGCCCTCCACCCAGTCGGCTAGCGCGTCGGCGTAGCCGGCCGTGGACTCGAGTCGCCCGACCAGGCTGTCCGGCCCCTCGTCGAGGTGACGCAGCAGTGCCGCCCGCTGCTGCCCGTACGCGGTGGCGGCCGGACCGGACCAGAGCAGCCCGTCGGTGAGCGCGGCGGAGACGTCGTCGTACCCCCGGATCAGCCGGCGCACCGCGTGCCCGGCGCCGGCGAGCGGCGCGGGGTGAAGGTCGAGGAAGCCGCGGACGGCGTCGCCCGGCAGCACCTGCATCCGGCGCAGCAGCGGCCAGACCCGGTGCCCCTCGGGGACACCCGCGGCGATCAGCGCGTCCACCCGGCGCAGCAGGTCGAGGCCGGGCTCGGCGAGCCGGTCCAGCGCGTCCATCAGGGCTCCCCGACGAGCCGGCGGCGGGCCGCCCGGTCGACTTCGGCATAGCGGTCGGCGGCCTCCCGCACCGCCGCGGCGGCGGCGGACAGTCGACCGGCGGCGGCGCGGGCCTCGCGGGCCCGGTCGTCGGTGGCGGTGGTCCACTGCCGGTGCAGCGCACGACCGATCTCGCCGGGGCGACCCGGGGCGTCGGTGCCGAACGCGGCCTGGGCCGGGTCGGTGGCGGTGACGGTGTGCGAAACAGCGGTGAGCGTGGCGCTCGCCTCGTCCAGCCGGGCGGAGAGCGCGCGCAGTGTGTCCATCTCAGGCTCCCGCGAGCGGTCGGTAGGCGGCGAACGTCTCGTTGTGCAGCTTTTCCCGGGCCCACTCGGCGGCATCGGCCGCCGCGGTGACCGCGGCCTGCACGGAGCCGGCCACATCCCGAGGGCTGCGGGTGTGCAGCGGCCCGAGGAAGCGGACGTCGGTGATCCGCCCACCAGCGGTGACCACCACCTCGACCAGACCGTCCGGCGACCGGACGGTCACCTCGACGGTGGACACCGCCTGGTCGAACTCGGCCTGGAGCGACTCGATCCGGCGGTAGCGCCGCACCGCCTCCTCGATCCAGGCTTCGTCGATCTCCCCCCGCGGCATCGGCCGACTCCTCCCGGTGATCCCTCACTCAGCGTGCTGCCACCGTCACCACGGCACACCGGACCGTACCGCACAGCAATTGCGTGTGTCGATGCCTGTGGATGACCAGTCCGGCGAGCGGGACCAGGGCCTCCGAGGGTGCGGGTCAGCCCTTCCAGAGGGCGAGCATCATCGCCTCGACCGCGATCCGCGGTTTGACGTTCGCCTCGATCGCCGCTCGGCAGGCGAGCACGGCCTCCAACCGCCGCAGCGACCCCTCGGCGTCCCACTTCTGAGCGCCAGCGCCGGCCAGCGCGGCGGTGTCGGTGTGCACCGGGGCGACGGGCGCGCGCAGCGCCATGGTGAGCGCGTCCCGGTAGAAGCCCGCCAGGTCGACCAGCGCCCGGTCCAGGGCGTCCCGCTGGGCCCGGGTGGCCCGCGACTTCTGCCGCTTCTCCAGCTCCTTGAGCTGGCCGGCGGCGCCCCGGATCGCGCCGGACGCGCCCCGCCCGGTGCCGCCCGCGCCGAGCGCGGTCTCCAGCGCCGCCCGCTCGGTCGTGTCGGATTCGGTGACCGACGCCTCGGCCTCCGCCTCTGCCGCCTCGATCAGCGCGGACGCCGCGTCGAACGCCGCGCCGACACCGGTCAGCCGGCGCGGCACCGCGAGCACCGCCTCGCGCCGCTTGCGGGCCTCCGGGTCGCGGGCCAGGCGGCGGGCCCGGCCCACGTGCCCCTGCGCGGCCGCCGCCGCCCACTGCGCCACGTCGGGCGCGATGCCGTCCCGACGGACCAGCACCTCGGCCACCGCGGTGGCCGGCGGCTGCCGCAGGGGTACGACCCGACAGCGCGACCGGATGGTCACCGAGATGTCGTCCGGGTGGGTGGACGGGGCGCAGAGCAGGAAGACCGTACGCGGCGGAGGCTCCTCGATCGCCTTGAGCAGCGCGTTGCCGGCGGCCTCGGTGAGCCGGTCGGCGTCCTCGATGACCACCACCTGCCAGCGCCCGCCGGACGGGGTGCTGGCCGCGCGGAGCACCAGCGCGCGCATCTCACCGACGCCGATGGAGAGCCCCTCCGGCACCACCAGTCGGACGTCGGCGTGCGTGCCGCCCATCGTGGTGCGGCAGCCGGGGCACTCGCCGCAGCCGGTGCCGTGCACACACTGGAGTGCGGCGGCGAACGCCCGCGCGGCGACCGAGCGACCGGAGCCGGGCGGGCCGGTGAAGATCCAGGCATGCGTCATCCCGGTGGACGGGTCCACCCCGGCGGGCGCGCTCGCGGGCTCGGCAGCGCTGGCCGGGCCTGCGGCGACCAGCGCCGGTGCCCGGTCGACCGCACCCGCGCGCAGCACGGCGGCCGCCGCGGCGGCGGCCCGGCGCAGCTCGGTGACCGCCTCGTCCTGGCCAACCAGGTCGGCGAAAACGTCCGGCATCAGGTCTTGTGCTCCATCGTCACCAGCTCCGCGTCGGATAACTCAGGCTGCACCGACGTGTCCGGGCCCTGCGCCGGCCGGGGGTGCACGATGCCGCCCGGCTTGCCGAGCATCTCCTCGACACGGCGGACCACCTGCCGGTTGATCTCCTCGACCGACCGGGACGCGTCGAGCACCAGATAACGCTTCGGGTCGGCGGCGGCGAGGTCCAGGAACGCGTACCGGACCCGCTCGTGGAAGGCGACCGACTCGGCCTCCAGCCGGTCGGTGCCGGTGTTGCGTGAGGCCACCCGGGACAGGCCGGTCTTCGGCTCGACGTCGAGCAGAACCACCAGGTCGGGCTTGAGCCCGCCGGTGGCCCACGAGGACAGCCAGGACACCTCGTCGACCGGGAGTGTCCGCCCCGCGCCCTGGTACGCCAGGGACGAGTCGACGTACCGGTCGCTGATCACCACGCCGCCCCGGACCAGCGCGGGCCGGACGACGGTGGCAACGTGGTGCGCCCGGTCGGCGGCGTAGAGCAGCGCCTCGGCGCGCGGTGACGGCGCGTCGTCGCCGGAGGTGTCCAGCACGAGAGACCGGATCCGTCGGCCGACGCCGGTCGCACCCGGCTCGCGGGTGACCACGACCTCGCGTCCGTGGCCGCGCAGCCGCTCGGCGAGCGCGGTGAGCTGGGTGGACTTGCCCGCGCCCTCGCCACCCTCGAAGACCACGAAGAGCCCGGCGGAGACGAACGGCTCGGCCGGCATCAGCGGACGGCCCCGGATGGATCCCCAGAGGTCGGCGAGGACCGGCACGCCCTTCTTGTCGTCCATCTGGCCGAATGCGCTGATCCCGGCGAAGATGCCGGCGGCACCGGCGGCGAGCAGCAGCAGTCGGGTGGAGGACACGGAGATGCCGAGGTCGGCGATGGTCAGCTTGCGGGAGCCGCCGACGCCGACCAGCACGCTGCTCAACCCGATGGCCAGGATCAGCACCAGCCGGGTGCCGATCTGCACCACCGCGAAGACCCGGCCGCGCACCTCGTCGGCCACCTCGCCGCCCAGCAGCGTGGTGCCGGCCAGGAAGGCCATGCCGGCGCCGGCGCCGACCAGCACCGCGCCGACGATCGCCATGGACAGGTGGATGGCGAAGGCGAGGGTCATCACCGCGGCGCTGGCCAGCACGATGCTCATGCCGAACCAGCGGCGCCGGGACATCTCCTTGACGACCATCGGGCCGAGCCCGATGCCGAGCGCCAGACCGAAGAAGATAGCGCCGAAGAGCAGCGAGAACGCGGCGTCGCCGGCGCCCAGCGAGTTGGCGAAGAACTTGGCAGTGCCAACCACGATGCCGCCACCGGCGAACGCGCCGAAGATGCCCAGCACCAGGCCACGGACGAGCGGGGTCTCGCCGATGTACTTCCAGCCCTCGGAGAACTGCCGGAACATGCTCTGCTCGGCACGCTCGGCCTCACCGCGCTGGGCCTCGCTGATCTCCTTGATCCCGAACGCCACCACCAGTGCGGTGGCGAGCCGGGAGAAGGAGTTGATCCAGAGCGCGAGCTGTGCCGGCTCGGCCCAGGAGGGCAGGTCGCCGCCGACGGCACCACGAACGCCACGGTCGAGCACAGCCAGGCCGACGGCGGCGGCGATCGGGGTGAGGCCGTACGTGGTGATCAGGGTGAGCTGGTTGGCCGCCTCCAGCCGGGCCCGCGGGATCAGGTTGGGGACCGCGGCCTCCTTGGCCGGAATCCAGAGCAGGGTGAGCGACTCGATCAGGAAGGTGGCGATCAGCGCCCAGCCGACCACCAGGCCGCCTGCGGCACCGGAGAGGGCGTAGAGCGGAATGGAGGCGAAGAGCACGAAGCGCAGCAGGTCACAGATGACCATCGTCCAGCGCCGGTCGAACCGGTCGGCGAAGACGCCGGCCACCGGGCCGAGCACCAGCGCGGGCAGCAGCCGGATCGCGGTGACCCCGCCGAACGCGGCGCCCTGGGCGGTGCTGCCCTGCACCTGCGAGGCGGCGAAGAGGGCGGTGGCCAGCAGGCCGAGCCAGTCACCGAAGGAGGCCGCGCCGAGCACGATCCAGAGCCGCCGGAACGGCCGGATGCGCAGCACGGAGCGGATCGCGGCATAACCGGACGGATCAACCTGACCGCCGTTGGGCTGCTTGGCGGCGTTGCCCGACTGCTCGCCCGAGCGCGACACGCCGGGCGACTCGCCGCTGTTCTGGCTTTCGATGGCCGTACCTCCACGTGCCGGCCCATCGCTGGGCACCTCCGGTGGAACACTCTAGACCCGGTGGGGGGCCACCCCACGGGCGACATTCTCCTGCTCGCTGAGCCTAGGCCGCCGGAGCTACCGGCCGCAGCCCGGACGTACGCGAGGGTATTTCGCATTCTCCGTCGGACAGTTAGCGTGCATACGTGGCCATCGAAAGCGACAAACTTCGCGAGCGCCTGGATCGGGCGACCGCACACCTCGACCCGCCGTACGCGGTGGTCGATCTCACTGCCTTCGACGCCAACTCGGCCGCCCTGGCCGACCGCGCCGCCGGCAAACCGGTCCGGCTGGCGAGCAAGTCGGTCCGCTCCCGGGAGCTGATCAACCGGGCGCTCGCCCGGCCCGGCTGGCGGGGAGTGATGGCGTTCACCCTGCCCGAGGCGATCTGGCTGGTCCGTGCCGGTGTCAGCGACGACGTGCTGGTCGCATACCCGAGCGTGGACCGCGCGGCACTCGCCGAGCTGGCCGCCGACCCGGCTCTGGCCGCCGCGATCACCCTGATGATCGACGGCACCGGGCAGCTCGACCTGATCGACGACGTGCGCGCCCCCGGGCAGCGCGCCGAGCTGCGGCTCTGCCTGGATCTGGACGCCTCCTGGCGGCCGATGCGCGGGCGGGTGCACGTCGGCGTCCGCCGCTCACCGGTGCACAGCGCGCGGGCTGCCGCCGCGCTCGCCGCCACCGTCGCCGGGCGGCCGGGCTTCCGGCTGGTCGGGCTCATGTCGTACGAGGCGCAGATCGCCGGCCTGGGTGACGCGCCACCGGGGCAGACGCTGCTGGCGGGCGCGATCAGGCTGGCCCAGCGCGGGTCGTACCGCGAGTTGCTGGCCCGCCGGGGTGCGGCGGTGGCCGCGGTACGCGAGCACGCCGACCTGGAGTTCGTCAACGGCGGCGGCACCGGCAGCGTGGCGGCGACCAGCGCCGATCCCGCGGTCACCGAGGTCACCGCGGGATCGGGCCTGTACGGGCCGACGCTGTTCGACGCGTACCGCGCCTGGCGGCCCACCCCGGCGGCGTTCTTCGCCTGCGCGGTGGTCCGCCGGCCGACGCCGGAGTTGGCGACGGTGCTCGGCGGCGGCTGGATCGCCTCCGGCCCGGCCGCCGACAGCCGGTTGCCCCGACCGTGGCTGCCGGCCGGGCTCAAGCTGGTCGGCAGCGAGGGCGCCGGCGAGGTGCAGACCCCGTTGTCCGGTGCGGCCGCGGCCACCCTCCAGGTCGGCGACCGGGTGTGGTTCCGGCACGCCAAGGCTGGTGAGCTGTGTGAACGGGTCAACGAGCTGCACCTGGTCGAGGGGGACGCGGTGGTGGCGACCGTCCCGACCTACCGGGGTGAGGGGCAGGCGTTCCTCTGACCTGCCGCCCGCCCCGGGCCGGCCGACACGGGTCAGGCGGGCTGGGCCACCTCGACCGGTTGCTCGACGGCGACCCGACCGCTGTCCGGGCCGTCGACCTGGCGATGCAGGTACTCCCGGATCAGGGCCTTCGCCTCGAGCAGCACCCGCTCGTCGCCGTCGGACCTGCGCCGGAACGCGAGCTTGATCAGGGCGTCCGCCGCCTCGACCGCGATCTCCAGGACGAAGCGCAGCTTCGGTACGTCGGTGAGCCCGAAACGTTCGGTGAGCACCCGGGCCAACTGGTCGGCGATCACGCCGTTGTTGTCCCGCTGCTCGTCGAGCAGGTGCAGGTCGACCACGTCGCCGAAGTGCAGGGTACGGAAGCCGGGCACGGTGCGGTGCATCGTGATGTACTCGTCGATCCCCGCGTCGACGCCGTCCCACCAGTGGGTCATCTCGTCGGAGGCGAACCGCTCGTCGAGGCGCTGGAGGTAGGACTCCATGGTGCGCAGGGTCAACGCCTGCACGATCGCCCGTTTGTCCGGAAAGAACTGGTAAACCGACCCGATCGCCACTTCGGCTCGTTCGGCGAGCAGGGTCGTGGTCAGCCCCTCGTACCCCACCTCGTCGACGAGTTCGGCGCAGGCATCCAACATGCGCTGTACCCGCGCGACACTTCGACCCTGCACCGGTACGCGGCGCAGCGGCCCGGTCGTGGCGGCTGGTGTGGACACTCGGCGCCACCCCCCTTCGACGGATGAACATATCTCCACGTCACGAGTCCGTGACTACCGGTACAACGAGCGGATCGCAATTGCGGTATTTACCAGCTAGAACGTTCCTGATATGAAGTCAGTTCATATTCATGAATGAGGAGCGCGCATGGTAGGCACCGCACCGCTCACCGCCAAATGGTCCAACTGGGCCGGCAACCAGCGTGGCAGCGCCACCGCCATCCTGCGCCCCGGCTCGCCGACGGAGGTCGCGGAAGCTGTCCGATCGGTCGCGGCCGACGGCGGTCGGATCCGGGTCACCGGCAGCGGCCACTCCTTCACCGCGGTGGCGCTCGCCGACGACCGCCGGATGGAACTGTCCGAGCTGGACAGCACCGTCAGCGTCGACGTCGCCCACCGACTGGTCACCGTACCGGCCGGAATGACTCTGCACGCGCTCAACGGCCTGCTCGCTCGGCACGGCCTCGCGCTGCCCAACCTCGGGGACATCGACGCCCAGACCGTCGCCGGGGCGATCTCCACGGGCACCCACGGCACCGGCGCCGACTACGGGTGCCTGTCCACCTTCGTCGAGGCGATCACCCTGGTCACCGGCACCGGCGAGGTGCTGCGCTGCTCCGCCGACGAGAACCCCGACGTCCTCGCCGCCGCACGGGTGTCACTCGGCGCGCTCGGCGTCCTGGTCGAGGTCACCCTGCGCTGCGTGGACGCCTTCGTCCTGCACGCCCACGAACGCCCGGCCGAGATGGCCGACGTGCTCGGCGACCTGCCCACCCTGATCGGCGGGCACGACCACGTCGAGTTCTACTGGTTCCCCTACACCTCCCGGGTGCAGGTCAAGACCAACAACCGGGTCCCCGCCAACGACCGGCCACTGCCCCGCTGGCGCGGCTGGTTGGACGACGACTTCCTGTCCAACACCGTCTTCGCGGGCGCCTGCCGACTCGGCCGGGCCGTGCCCGCGCTGGCACCGGGAATCAGCGCGGTCTCCGCCCGCGCGCTCACCGAACGCCACTACACCGGCCGCTCCGACCGGGTGTTCTGCACCCCGCGCCGGGTCCGCTTCGTGGAGATGGAGTACGGCCTGCCCCGCGAGGCGCTGCCCGAGGCGCTCGCCGCCCTCCGGCGGATCGTGGACGGGCTGCCGTTCAAGGTGCTCTTCCCGGTGGAGGTGCGATTCACCGCCGCCGACGACATCTGGCTCTCCCACGGCTACGGGCGGGACAACGCCTACATCGCCGTGCACCAGTACGTCGGCATGCCGTACGAGCCGTACTTCCAGGCCTTCGAGAAGGTGGCCGCCGAGCTGGGCGGTCGTCCGCACTGGGGCAAGCTGCACTACCGCGACGCCGCCTCGCTGGCCGACGCGTACCCCCGCTTCGCGGACTTCCAGGCCGTCCGCGACCGGCTGGACCCGCACCGGGTCTTCACCAACCCGCACCTGACCCACGTCCTCGGAGTCTGACGGACCCGGTGGACGCTAGAGCGCGAGGTCGTCCAGGTTGACGGCAGCGGCCATGGCCTCGGCGCCCTTGTCGTTCAGGTGCATGCCGTCGCCGCTGTCCAGTGCGGGGTGGATGTGGTCGGGGGCGTCCGGGTCCGCGACGGCACGCGCCACGTCGAAGACGGCGTCGAAGGTGCCCGTCGTGCGGATCCACTCGTTCACCTCGCGTCGGACGGCGAGACCCTGCGGCGTGCTGATCTCGGGGCCGGCACCCGCGAACGGACCGATGGTGGCGGCGAGAATCCTCAGGCCGGCGCTGTGGGCACGGTCGGCCAGAGCGCGGAAGCCCTCGACCAGGTCGTCGGCGATGACGGGAGGTTCGCCCAACATGCCGGGAAGACCCAGGTCGTTGATTCCGAAGTGGACCAGGACGTGGGTCAGCGCCGGTATCGAGAGGACGTCCCGGTCGAAGCGTGCCAGCGCGTGTTCGCCCACACCGTCACGCAGCAGGCGGTTCCCGGCGATGCCCTGGTTGACGACCCAGCCGCGCTTGAGCCGCCGGTTGAGAAAGTCGACAGAGCGATGGTTGGCGCTGGTCGTGGTGCCGACCCCCTCGAACCAGGAGTCGCCGAAGGCCACCGCGACAGTGGTGTCCGGTGCGGTGAGCACGTCGACACCGGTGACCGCGAACCTGGCCTCGACCTGCCCGGTCCAGGCGAGCCCGGTAGAGGTGACCCGGTTGCCGTCGGCGATGCGAGCGACTTCCGCTGGTTTGTGGGAGTGGGTGACCAGCCCGGTCTTCTCGGGGAAGTAGAGGCTCAGGACCAGATCCGCGCCGGCCGTGACGGGGAGGTCGACCGGGTCCGAGGCGACCTCTTCGCCCGCGGGGATGACGCAGCGCTCGGCGCCGCCGAAGGTGAGCGCGGCCTGCCGGTGACCGACGGCCACCGCCGCCGCTCCGACCGTCATCGGGGTGTGACCGAAGCGGTTCGTCAGCCGTACGCGGACCGCTGCTCCGCCGCCGGCCAGGTGCAGCACCTGACGAACGGTCTGGTCGGCGAAGCCACGGGGTTCGCTGAACTGGAGCTGTTCGTGAGGGCTGATCACCGCGGTACGGAAGCCGGCTGTCCAGATCATGGTCGTTCCATCCACCGCTCGCACCGTTGCATCACCCGCCCACCGCGTCGGTCGTGGTGCCCTCCTCGGTGCTGATCACCGCGTCGATCAGCGCGAAGAACGCCTGGATGCCGGGCCGGTCCCCACCACGACGCCGGGACTCGGCGAAGTCTTCGGGCGATGCCCAGAAGACGATGTCCAGCCACTCGTCGTTCGTCAGCCGGATCAGTCGCGCGCCGAGGAAGCCGGCACGGTCGGTCTCGAAGTCGCGCAGCATCGCCGGCCGCGCGGCCAGCAGCGCGTCGGCGCGCTCAGCGGGCGCCCGGAAGCGGGTGATCTCGACGGTGGTCATCGTTCCTCAATCCGTTCGACTGTGGGGCTCTGTGGAGGCCTGGACGCCCAGCATCAGCCCGAGCTGGGTCAGCAGGACGTCGCGGAATTCCGCGGGTGGCGGCGTGGGATCACGCTGGACGCGAAAGATGATCAGACCGGCCAGCGCCGATAGCAGGAGATCCGTCACCGCCTCGGCATCGTGGGTCAGCGTGAACGCACCCCGCTCGGCGCCCTCGCGCACGGCGGCAAGGAAAGGCGCCCGGTAACGCGCCTGCACTTCGGCGCTGTAGGCGCGGAGTTCGTCGTCGCGCATCGCGGATCGCCAGAATTCGACCAGAACCTGTCTGGTGCTCTCCGAGTTGTGCAGACTCCGGTCCACCAGCGCGACCAGCCGTCGCCACGGGTCGGCTTCGGCGTCGGACACCGCCTGCAGGGCATCCACCTCCCGGTCGGTGAACACCTGCATGGCCTCGATGACCATGTCCTCGCGGGAACCGAAGTAGGTCTGAAGGGTGCTGATCGCGACCCCGCCGGCCGCCGACACGTCCGCGAACCGCGTGTTCTCGTATCCACGGGCAGCGAGCACGGCTGCCACGGCGTCGAGAACGGCGGTCCGTTTCTCTCCGCCCGCGCGCCTCCTGCGGGTGATCGGCATGGTTGTACGGTACGACGGTACCGGTTCAATGAGTAGCCGCGACCTCGGCTTGTGATGCGAAGCACCGCGCCGGTCGGGGTTGGAGGTCAACTCCAGATCCCTGCAACCGGGGCTGTCAGCGAGGGCGGGATACTCCCGGAAACCGTGACGATCACCGGGCAGGGCTGCCCCGGCGGCCGTCGGCGTCGAGCGGAAAAGGAAAACGGCCCCCCTCCCGGGGAGCCGTTTCACCCGATCTCGTGGCGCGGGGTCACTCCGTGCTGGTGGTCGCCTTGCGCGGGGCGGCCTTCTTCGCCGGAGCCTTCTTGGCCGCCGCCTTGGTGGTCGTCGCCTTGGCCGTCGTGGTCTTCTTCGCGGCCGTGGACTTGCTGGCAGCGGCCGTCTTCTTCGTCGCCGTGGCCTTCTTGGCGGGGGCCTTCTTCGCCGCCGCCTTCTTCTTCGGCGCCGGGCCCTTCGCCCGCTTCTCGGCCAGCATCTCGGATGCTTCCTCGATGGTCAGCGCCTCGGGAGTCTGCCCGCGCCGCAGCGACGCGTTGAACTCCCCGTCGGTGACGTACGGGCCGAACCGACCGTCCTTGATCACCATCGGCTTCTCGGTCGCCGGGTCCACGCCCATCTCGCGCAGTGGCGGTGCCGCCGCCCGCCGTCCACGTGCCTTCGGGGCGGCCAGCAGAGCCAGCGCCTCGTCCAGCGTGACGGTGAACATCTTGTCCTCGGAGTCCAGCGAACGGAACTCCTCACCCTGCTTGACGTACGGGCCGTAGCGGCCGTTGTTGGCGAAGACCTCGACGCCGTCCGGCGCGACACCGATCAGCCGGGGAAGGCTGAGCAGCTTGAGCGCCTCCTCCAGGGTCAGCGAGTCCGGCGTCTGCGTCCGCAGGAGCGACGACTTCCGCTCACCGCTGGACACGTACGGGCCGAACCGGCCGGACTTGAGCACGATCGGCTCGCCGGTCGCCGGGTCGTCGCCGAGCTTGCGCTCCCCACTGCCGCCGAGGAACAGCTCGTGCACCTTCTCCGGCGTCAGCTCGTCCGGGGCCAGGCCCTCCGGGATCGGCGCCCGGTCACCCTGGGAGCCGCCCTCCTCGCCCTCGGCAGCCGGTGCCGGCTGCTCGCCGCCGGGCAGTTCCCGTTGCAGGTACGGCCCGTACCGGCCGACGCGCACCACGACCTCGCGGCCGTCGTCGTCGGTGAAGAGCGGGATGGAGTTGACGCTGCGGGCGTCGATGTCGCTGAGGTTCTCGGTGACCAGCTTCTTGAGCCCACCGGAGCGGGCGATGTCCTGGTCGCCGGCACCGTTGGAGCTGCCGAAGTAGAACGCGGTGAGGAAGTCGACAGCGGCGTGGTCACCGCCGGCGATCTCGTCCAGCTCGTTTTCCATGGTGGCGGTGAAGTCGTAGTCGATGAGGCGGGGGTAGTGCCGCTCCATCAGCCCGATCACCGCGAAGGCCAGGAAGGTCGGGATCATCGCCTGGCCGCGCTTGGTGACGTACCCCCGGTCCTGGATCGTCTGCATGATCGACGCGTAGGTCGACGGGCGGCCGATGCCCAGCTCTTCCAGGGCCTTGACCAGCGACGCTTCGGTGTAGCGCGACGGCGGCTGGGTGTGGTGGCCCTGCGCGGCCAGCTCGTCGGCGGTCAGCGGCTGGTCCTTGACCAGGGTCGGCAGCCGGCGCTCGGCGTCCTCGGCCTCGGCGTTCTCGTCGTCGCTGGACTCGACGTACGCGCGCAGGAAGCCCGGGTCCGTGATCGTCTTGCCGGTCGCGCCGAAGTCGGCTTCCTCCTGGGAGGTGGAGACCGCCCGGATCCGCACCGAGACGCTGGAGCCGACCGCGTCGGTCATCTGCGAGGCGATCGTCCGCCGCCAGATCAGCTCGTAGAGCTTGAACTCCTCGGTCGACAGCTCCTTGGCCACCTCACCCGGGGTGCGGAAGTTGTCCCCCGCCGGGCGGATCGCCTCGTGTGCCTCCTGCGCGTTCTTCACCTTGCCGGTGTAGCGACGCGGCTCCGGCGGCACACTGCGCTCGCCGTACAGCTCGACGATCTGCCGGCGGGCCGCCGAGATGGCGGTCTCCGACAGGTTCACCGAGTCGGTACGCATATAGGTGATGTAGCCGTTCTCGTACAGCCGCTGCGCGGTGCGCATCGTCTGCTGCGAGGACAGGCGCAGCTTGCGGGCCGCCTCCTGCTGGAGGGTCGAGGTGATGAACGGCGCGTACGGGCGGCGACGGTAGGGCTTCTCCTCGACCCGGGTGACGGTGAACGGCCGTCCGTCGAGTCGGGCCGCGAGACCCCGGGCACCACTCTCGTCGAGGTGGACCACCCCGGCGCCGGCCCGGACCCGACCGGTGGTCGGCTCGAAGTCCTTACCGGTGGCGATCCGGTCGCCGTTCAACGCGATCAGGGTGGCGTTGAAGGCGCGCGGGCCCTCGCCGGCGTTGGCCACGGCGAGGGTGGCCAGGATGTCCCAGTATTCGGCGGTGCGGAAAGCCATCCGCTGCCGCTCCCGCTCGACCACGATGCGGGTCGCCACGGACTGCACCCGGCCGGCCGAGAGCCTCGGCATGACCTTCTTCCACAGCACCGGGGAGACCTCGTAGCCGTAGAGCCGGTCGAGGATCCGCCGGGCCTCCTGGGCGTCGACCAGGTCGCGGTCGATCTCCCGGGGGTTGGCCACGGCCGCCTGGATCGCCGGCTTGGTGATCTCGTGGAAGACCATCCGCTTGACCGGGACCTTGGGCTTGAGCGTCTCCACCAGGTGCCAGGCGATCGCCTCGCCCTCGCGGTCCTCATCCGTCGCCAGGAAGATCTCGTCGACTTCCTTGGCCAGCTTCACCAGCTTGCTGATCTGCTGCCTGCGGTCGGCGGAGACGACGTAGAGCGCCTGGAAGCCGTTGTCCACGTCCACCCCGAGACGGGCCCAGGGCTCCTTCTTGTATTTGGCCGGCACATCGGCGGCGTTGCGCGGCAGGTCGCGGACGTGACCGAAGCTGGCCTCCACGACGTACCCCGGGCCAAGGTAGCCCGAGATCGTCTTGGCCTTCGCCGGTGACTCGACGATGACCAGACGGGTGGTTCCAGCTTCGCTTGGCACGTCTCTCCCCGACCTCACTCCTGCTCGTGGCCTTCCGGCGCCCGGACAGCGACCGCTTTCGACCCCCGCCGTCGCACCGGCGGTCCGGATGTCCAACGTAACGCGCCGCCCGCGTTTCGGGTTTCGCGGGCCGCAATCCGCTTCAACGCGGCGGTGGACGCCGCCTCGCCGCGTTCGGCACTGCCGGACGGCGCCACCGTACACCGTGGGTAGGGCTCGAAGCGGGTCACTGTGACGATGGCGGACTGACGGCGGAGGTCCGACCCGCCCGTTTTCCGCCTGGATCAACCCGCCAGCTGTCCGGGACCGGACACCGGAAGTGCACACCCCGCCCCCGTCGATCATGGACTTGTGCTGGGCGTTTTAACCCCGGACGAGAAGTACGTCCACCACCACAACCCCAAGATCGACGGGGTGGGGTGGGGCGGGTCGAGATCGAGGCTGGACGGGGTTAGGACGGCCAGGCTTCTGGCGGTGCCGCTTTGGGGGGCTCGCCGACCAGCTCGGCCAGCCGGGCGAGCCGGCGGCGGCCGGTGATCCGGTAGGCGGGGCCACCCTCGTTCGGGCTCAGGAGCGTGCCGGCGAGCCCGGCGGCGGCGAGCGCCACCCCGATCGGCTCCCAGCACTCCTGGTCGTTCGCGCCGAGCCGCAGCAGACAGGCATCCGGAGGCTCCGGCGTCCCGGCGGCGGCGAGCCACAGCCGCAGCCGCCGGCCGGTCAGATGGAAGGTGGCCGGCGGGCGTTTCGCCGAACTGTGCAGCCACGCAGCCGCGAGCGGTTTCAACACCCGGGTGTACGACGTACGGACGGCGTGTCGCTCGCCCTCGGTCGGCTCCCAACTCGCCGCGAGCCCGCGCGCCGCCAGTTCGGCGACGAGCACGTGCACCCGCCACGCGGCGTCCACCTGCACCGAGAGACGGGCGGTGCCCCCCATCCGGACCACCTCGCCCGGTCCGGCGAGCAACCCGGCCAGGTCGGCGACCGTCGGCTCGGCCGCCTCCGCGCCGAAGAAGACAAGTTGCCGCCCCGCGTCGTCACCCTGAACCGAGCCGTTGCGGGGTGGACCGTTCTGGGGCTGGCCGCCGCGCCGCCGCGCGGGTGCGGGCGCGTCCGACTCGGGCGCGGGAAACAGCGCCGGGGGCGGCTCTGCCTTCCCGGTGTCACCGAGCCCGCTCAGCGACACTCCGGCACCTCGTCGAAGGCTTGTTTCAACTCCTCGGAGTTGAGCTTGCTGGTGTCCAGCGCGCTGGCGTCGTACTCCTTGTTGAGGGTCTCCACCGCGGCCCGCACTCCGTCGTAGAAGGCGGTCGGCTCGCCGGTGCCCAACCCGTCGATGGTGTCCCGGGCACGGCCGTAGGCGTCCCGCATCTTCCCCAGTGAGCTGCGGAAACCGGCGGAGATCGCCTCGCCGTTGTCGGTCTCCGGGACGCCCGCCTGCTCGACCTTGCGGCGGGCGGTCTCGCTGGCCTTCTCGGCCCCACCGAAGAGCCGCACCAGGTTCTCCTTGGCCTGCGCCGGCGTGGTCTGCGCGGTCATCTGCTCGTCGGTGCTGCTGGTCAACTTGCTGATCTCGGAACGCCACGGGGTGAGCGCGCCGCAGACCGAGGCCGCCCAGGCCCGCGGGCTGGGACCCCCGCCGCAACCGGCGAGCACGACGACGATCGTGGCCAGGACCACCGTGAGCTTTCCGGCGGCAGACGCCCGGCACGTACGCATGCGTTGCAGCGTACGGCCTTTGGCCAGGTGTGGCACCGGTCCGGACGGCCGGGGTCCCCGGCCGACGCGGACGTCGACCGGGGACCCTGGGCCGTTGACGGGTCAGGCGTTGACCGTCTCCGGGCGGTGGTCGGTGCTGCCGGCGCCGGTGTTGCCGTCGGCGTCGGAGTCGGACATCGCAACGCCCTTGCGCTTGCTGAACACCACCGACGCCACGATGATCAGCGTCGCGACCAGGGCGATGCCGACCCGCAGGCCGACGTTGCGCTCATCGCCGACGCTCCACGCCACCACGGCGGGAGCGATCAGCAGCGAGACCAGGTTCATCACCTTGATCAGCGGGTTGATCGCCGGACCGGCGGTGTCCTTGAACGGGTCACCGACGGTGTCGCCGATGACCGTGGCGGCGTGCGACTCGGAGCCCTTGCCGCCGTACGCGCCGTCCTCGACCAGCTTCTTGGCGTTGTCCCAGGCCCCACCGGAGTTGGACAGGAACACCGCCATCAGGGTGCCGGCACCGATCGCACCGGCCAGGTACGCCGCGAGCGCGCCGGGCCCGAGGCCGAAGCCGACCGCGATCGGCGCCAGGATGGCGAGCAGGCCGGGGGTCAGCAGCTCACGCTGCGCGTCCCGGGTGCAGATGTCGACGACCTTGCCGTACTCCGGGCGCTGGGTGCCGTCCATGATGCCGGGCAGTTCACGGAACTGCCGGCGGACCTCCATGACCACGGCGCCGGCCGAGCGGGACACCGCGTTGATGGCCAGCCCGGAGAAGAGGAAGACCACCGCCGCCCCGATGATCAGGCCGACCAGGTTGCGCGGGTTCGCCACGTTCAGCGCGTTGAGGATCTCGTTGCCGACGTCGTTCACGCCAGCCGTCGCGTAGGCGCTGGTGAGCGAGTCGGTGTACGAGCCGAACAGCGCGGTCGCGGCGAGCACCGCAGTGGCGATCGCGATGCCCTTGGTGATCGCCTTGGTGGTGTTGCCGACCGCGTCCAACTCGGTGAGCGTCTTGGCGCCGTGCTCGTCGATGTCACCGGACATCTCGGCGATGCCCTGGGCGTTGTCGGAGATCGGGCCGAAGGTGTCCATCGCGACGATCACGCCGACCGTCGTGAGCAGGCCGGTGCCGGCCAGTGCCACCGCGAACAGCGACAGCGTGATGGAGCTGCCGCCGAGCAGGAACGCGCCGAAGACACCGGCGCCGATCAGCAGCGCCGAGTAGACCGCCGACTCCAGGCCGATGCTGATGCCGGCCAGGATGACGGTGGCCGCACCGGTCTGCGAGCTCTTGCCGATGTCCTGCACCGGGCGCCGGTTGGTTTCGGTGAAGTAGCCGGTCAGCGCCTGGATCGCGGCGGCCAGCACGATACCGATCACCACCGCGCCGATGGCCACGAGCCGCGGGTTGCCGGTGGCGTCGGTGAGGCCGTCGTCGAACTCGCCGAAGGTCGCCGGCAGGTACGCGTACGCGGCGATCGCCACCAGCACCGCGGAGAGCACCGCCGAGATGTAGAAGGCTCGGTTGATCGCGGTCAGAGCGTTGCGGTCGGACGCGCGCAGCCGGGTGATGAAGACTCCGAAGATCGCGACCAGCACGCCGATGGTGGAGATGATCAGCGGAAAGACCAGGCCCTCCTCGCCGAACGCGGCGCGGCCGAGGATCAGCGCGGCGACCAGCGTCACCGCGTACGACTCGAACAGGTCGGCGGCCATGCCGGCGCAGTCACCGACGTTGTCGCCCACGTTGTCGGCGATGGTGGCGGCGTTGCGCGGGTCATCCTCGGGGATGCCCTGCTCGACCTTGCCGACCAGGTCGGCGCCGACGTCGGCGGCCTTGGTGAAGATGCCGCCGCCGACCCGCATGAACATCGCGAGCAGCGCGGCACCGAAGCCGAAGCCCTCCAGCACGGTCGGCGCGTCACCCCGGTAGACGATCACGACCAGCGCGGCACCGAAGAGGCCGAGGCCGACGGTGAGGAAGCCGACGACACCACCGGTCCGGAAGGCGATCTTCATGGCCGCTTCGCGGCCACCTTCCCGCTCTCTGGCGGCCGCGGCCACGCGCAGGTTGGCGCGGGTGGCCAGCCACATGCCGGCGCCACCGATGAATGCGCTGAACAGGGCACCCACCACGAAGAAGACCGAACGACCGATCTTCACCGCCAGCTCGCTGCCGTCGGTGTCGTGCACCGGCAGCAGGAAGAGCAGCACCACGGCGACGACAACGAAGATCGCCAGGGTGCGGAACTGGCGGAGCAGGTAGGCGGAGGCGCCCTCCTGGACGGCCCCCGAGATCTCCTGCATCTTCTCGGTGCCCTTGCCGGCGGCCAGCACCGTTTTTGTCAGGGCGGCAGCGAAACCGAGCGCCACCAGCGCGACTACCGCGGCGATGACGACGTAGGTGACATTGCTTCCGGTAAGGGAAAGCCCGCCGCCGTCGGCGGCCAAGGTCTCGGACATCTGTGTCCTCCTGTTACCGAACACTCGCGCCGGTGAGTGGAGACGCACTGACCGACGCCTGATTGCGGACTCGCAAGCGCGCGCCAACCCACCAGCGGACCAGCGATGAACACCCATAGCCGCTGGCTGCGGGATAGGTCACTTGCTGACAACCCGGGTACTGTAGCCCTCCACAGTGTTGGAGGTCACACGCAGGTGCCACAGTGTCGCGATGATCTTCGTCGCTGTGTTATGAAACGAAATCTGATATAGGGCCCGGTCCATGCAAGAAGGCCGCACCCCCTGCTGGGGATGCGGCCTACGAACGGGAACGGGTCAGTGGCCGACCGGCCACACCATCCGCACCTCGGTGCCGATGCCCTCGTCGACCGGGCGCACCTGCAGGTCCTCCACGAAGCCGGCGAGCAGCGCAAAGCCCACGCCGGTGGTCAGCGCCTCGTCGGTGAGCGACTCGTTGGCCAGCTCGTCCGGCGGCAGCGCGGTCAGACCGATGCCAGCCTCGATCGGCGCCCGGTCCACCACCCGCACCGCGTACGAGCCGCCGTCGGACATCTCCACCAGCACCGGGTCGGCCAGGCCGTACTGCCGGTGCAGGGCCACCGCCCGGGTGCACGCCTCGCCGATGGCCAGGCGCACCTCGTCGAGCAGGTCCTCCCGGACTCCGGCACGGCGGGCCACGGCGACGCCGACCAGGCGAGCGGTGCGCACGTGCACCGGGGCGGGCGAGAACGAGAGCTTGACTGTCGCCATCACGCGCCGGCGCCCGCCGAGTCGGCGCTGATCGCCGCGTCGACCGTCGGGTGCAGCGGGAAGACCTGGTCCAGCGCGGTGATGCGGAAGATCTTGAGCAGTGGCTCCTTGTCGCAGACCAGGGCGAACGAACCGCCGGCCGAGCGCAGCCGCTTGAGCGCGCCGACCAGCACGCCCAACCCGGTGGAGTCGAGGAAGTCCACCCGACCGAGGTCGACCACCACGTGACGGGCGCCACCGTCGATCAGTTCGAGGAGTCGTTCGCGGAGCCGGGGCGCGGTGTAGACGTCCACCTCACCACCGACCTCAAGCACCGTGTGCTCGCCCACGGTGTGCGTCGCCAGCGACAGCTCCATCGGTCCTCCTCGCCAGAGCCGTAAACTCTCGTGGGCATCTAACCACTACCGCCTGCGCGGCCTGCGGACGCCAGTGGAGGCTTCCCCTTACCCCGGTGTCCGACTTTTCATCTCCGAACACCAGTGCGAGAGTGCAGGGCGTGACCTCCAACGACTTCAGCACGGCGCATCCCGCGTCGCGCCCTGAGCTGGAGTCGTCGTCCGCGGCCACCGTATCCGCTGGTCCCAGCCCCGGGCCAACGCCGGCCGACCTGCTGCGCCGGCTCCGGGCCCGGGGTGCCGCCGACCCGGTCACCCACGTCGAACGGGTCCCGGCCCGCCCCGGGGTGCCCGCGCCGTGGCCGTCGTGGGCCCCGCCGGAGCTGCGCGCCGCGTTCGCCCGGCGCGGCGTGGTCGCGCCCTGGCAGCACCAGGCCCAGGCAGCCACCCTGGCGTACGAGGGTGAACACGTCGTGGTCGCCACCGGCACCGCGTCCGGCAAGTCGCTGGCGTACCAGCTCCCGGCGCTGGCCACCCTGCTCGCCGACCCCCGGGCCACCGTGCTCTACCTCGCGCCGACCAAGGCGCTCGCCGCCGACCAGCTGCGGGCCGTCGCCGCGCTGGAACTGGAGGGGGTACGCCCCGCCTGCTACGACGGGGACACTCCGCGCGCCGAGCGGGAGTGGATCCGCCGGCACTCCCGGTTCGTGCTGACCAACCCCGACATGCTGCACCACGGCGTCCTGCCCGGGCACGCCCAGTGGTCCGGTTTCCTGCGCCGGCTCGCGTACGTGGTGATCGACGAGTGCCACACCTACCGGGGGGTATTCGGCTCGCACGTGGCGCACGTGCTGCGTCGGCTGCGGCGGCAGTGCGCCCGGTTCGGGTCCACCCCGGTCTTCGTCCTCGCCTCGGCGACCTCCGGTGACCCGTCGACCGCGGCCGGACGGCTGACCGGCCTGCCGGTGACGGCGGTCACCGAGGACGCGTCGCCGCGCGGCGGGGTGACCTTCGCGCTCTGGGAGCCGCCGCTGCTGCCACCCGACTCGGGCCCCTCCACCCCGGTGCCACCGCAGTCGACCGGCGACCACGACGACCTTCAACAGATCCGCCGGTCGGCGCTGCGCGAAACCGCGGACCTGCTCGCCGACACGGTCGCCGAGGGGGTACGCACACTCGCGTTCGTCCGTTCCCGCAAGGGCGCCGAGGTGGTGGCGGCCAACGCGCGCCGGGCGCTGGACGACGCGGTCCCGGGGCTCGGCGACCGGGTCGCCGCCTACCGGGGCGGTTACCTGCGCGAGGAGCGGCGCGAACTGGAACGGGCGCTGCTGCACGGCGACCTGCTCGGCCTGGCCTCGACCAACGCGCTGGAGCTGGGCGTGGACCTGATCGGGCTCGACGCGGTGCTGATCTGCGGCTACCCGGGCACCCGGGCGTCACTGTGGCAGCAGGCGGGCCGCGCCGGGCGTTCCGGCCAGGAGGCCCTCGCCGTGCTGGTGGCCCGGGACGACCCACTGGACACCTACCTGGTGCACCACCCGGAGGCGATCTTCGGCGCGCCGGTGGAGGCGACGGTGCTCGACCCGGCCAACCCGTACGTGCTGGCACCGCAGCTAGCCTGCGCCGCGTTCGAGGCTCCGCTCACCCCGGCTGACCTGGCGCTCTTCGGTGACGGGGCGAAGGAGGCCGTCGACCAACTGGTGGCTGCCGGGGCGCTGCGGCAGCGGCCCACCGGCTGGTACTGGCGGCATCGGGAGCGGCCCGAGGTGGACCTGCGCGGGGAGGGCGGCGCCCCGGCCTGCGTGGTGGAGTCGTCGACCGGCCGGCTGCTCGGCACGGTCGACGGTGGTTCCTCACACTTCCTCCTGCACTCCGGTGCGGTCTATCTGCACCAGGGCGTCTCGTACGTGGTCGACGATCTCGACCTCGTCGACGGTTGTGCGCTGGTGCACGCCGAGGAGCCGGACTGGTCCACCCACGCCCGGGACGTCACCGACCTGTCCGTGGTGTCGGTGCGCTCCTACGTGGACGCCGGGCCGGTCGGCATGTTCCTCGGCGAGGTGGACGTGACCAGTCAGGTCGTGTCGTACCAGCGGCGGCGGATCGCCACCGGCGAGGTGATCGACACCCGGCCGCTGGACCTGCCCGCCCGGGAGCTGCGCACGGTGGCGGTGTGGTTCACCCTGTCGCCGCAGTCGTTGACTCTTGCCGGGGTCCAGCCAGCCGACGTGCCCGGTGCGTTACACGCCGCCGAACACGCCGCGATCGGCCTGCTGCCGCTGATGGCCACCTGCGACAGGTGGGACATTGGCGGGCTTTCCACCGCCGTGCACCAGGACACCGAGGCGCCGACCGTCTTCGTCTACGACGGGCACCCGGGTGGCGCCGGGTTCGCCGAGCGGGCGTACGGGACGGCGTCGGCATGGCTGCGGGCCACCCGGGACGCGATCGCGGAGTGCGGCTGCGAGAGCGGCTGCCCGTCCTGCGTGCAGTCGCCGAAGTGCGGCAACGGCAACAACCCGCTCTCCAAGCCGGACGCCATCCGGGTGCTCGACGTGGTGTTGGCGCACCTGCCCGAGTGAGCAGGTTGCATGAATCGACTCGACGCGGGGCACAATGTGTGGGAGCGCTTCCATCGATGCCTTTGTTGCTGATCGCCCCCCGTGCCCGAGGAGAAGCCGTGGCCGACACCATCGCTGAGACCGTCGACCTGCTCTACACCATCGACCAGGACAAACTCACTCTCGACCAGCAGATCGCGCTCGGAACCGCGCTGGCCGCCCTGGCTCAGGCGGAACGGCTGGAGCAGATCAACGAACGGCTGCGCGTGATCCACCAGGTGCTCAACACGTGGGCGCTGCGCGCCGCGACCACCGGCGACGGCCGCTGATCCTCCATTCCCGGTCGGCACGGGCACGGGGATGCGGGGCGGTCGCCTGGCCGCCCCGCATCCTGTGAACCTCGATGGCGGGGAACGCGGCGGTTGTCGGGCTGTGCGAGACTCCGGCGCACGAACCCCCTGAGGAGATCAGATGCAGCTTGACAACTTGCAAGGTCAGCACCAGTTCCACATCCGCCAGCGACTGCGCATGATGGTCAACCAGTACGAGGTCCGGGCAGTCTCCCCGGACGGCACCGAAGGCGAACTGCTGGCGTTCGCGCAGCAGAAGCGGCTCGCCTTCAAGGAGCAGGTGACGATCTACACGGACGACTCGAAGCAGCAGCCTCTGCTCGGCTTCAAGGCCCGCCAGCGCATCGACCTCGGCGCCACGTACGACGTCACGGACGCGGCCGGGAACCCGATCGGCCTGTTCCGCAAGGACTTCGCCCAGTCGCTGCTGCGCTCCACCTGGCACGTCGAGCAGAACGGCCTGCCGCAGGTGACGGGCCAGGAGCGCAGCATGCCGGTGGCGCTGCTGCGCCGGTTCGTCGACTCGCTGTCCTGGTTGCCGTACCACTTCGACTTCACCGCGGGCGGCCAGCCGGTCTTCACCGTGGTCAAGAAGTGGGGCCTGCGCGACAAGTACATCGTCGAGGTGCAGCACCCGCAGATCGACCGTCGCCTGGTCATCGCGATGGCCGTCGCCCTCGACGCGCTCCAGGCCCGCTGACCCACCCGGCCCGCCCGGCCACCCATTCCTCGGCCGCTGGCCGGGACGCGGCTCTCAGCCCCGATCCCGGCCAGCAGGTCGTCGGCAGATGTCGTGAACCGTCAGCTCCACACGCTTGTCGACGCACCGCCCAGCCTCATCCCGTCAACCGCGCGCTGGGCCGGCGCGGGCCGTCGAGGTGACGGCGCGAGTCAGCCCGGGAAGTGGCGTGAAGGCCACCTCGACGGTCACCAGCACGTCGAGTCCGTCGATGCGACAGCCGACCAGCCGACCAGCGTTGCGGCCGACGATGTCGGCGGCCGATGCGCAGGCCACCGCGTCGCCGTCGAGCGCCTGGGCAGCTCCGGCCAGCGCGCCCAGATCGGCCGCCACCGCCGCCCGTTGACCGGCCATGCCGGCGGCGGCGATGGCAGCGCCGGACATCCCGAACAGCACGAAGACCAGCCCGATCGCCAGCAGCAGGACTGTTGCACCACCGCGCTGCGCGTCCGGCAGCCCGTCATCGAGTCGCTCAGCGTCCGGTCCGTGGCCGAGGCGGGTTCGACAACCCATCACCAAACTCCCTCGGCGGCGCCTGGTTCCACGGCTGCGACGGCGGTCGCGACCACGGTGACCCGTGGTAGCCGGCCGCCCAGCGCGCGGACGGGCGCACGTACCGTCGCCTGCACCCGGTTGCCGTCGACGGACACCGTCACCGACGCCCCCGGCGGTGCCGCACGTCCGGCCGCCGCGCTCCCGTCCCCGCCACGGGCGGCGGCCAGCGCCGCCTCCCGGGCCGCGTGCAGGCAGCCAGCCTGCGCGGTGACGGCGTTGACCGCGGTCAGGCCAGCCAACAGGAGCAGGAGCAGCGCCGGCAGGCCGGCCGCCAGTTCGGCGGTGAACGACCCACGGTCCCCACCAGCGGCGTGTTCGACGAAGCGGGCTCTCCGCTCGCCCTCACCTGCCCGCCCTGGGGTGCCCAACCTTGGACCGCGACCGGCCTGCCGGCGCCCGGTCACTTCAGTGCCCGGTCGATGACGGCGGTCAACGCCGACTGGACGTTGCCGGAGGTCAGCACCTTCAACAGGATTCCGGCGAAGGCGACCGCCGCAAGCGTGCCGACCGCGTACTCGGCCGTGTTCATCCCGGCGTCGCCGCGCAGGCGGGCGATCAGTTTGCGCATGACTGTTCCCTTTCTCGATGGGGTCAGAGCACGTCGCCGAGAACGGCGACGATCACCGGCACCAGGCCGGCGAGAATGAACGCCGGCAGGAAGCAGAGCCCCAGCGGCAGGACGATGAGCACGCCGGCCCGGCGTGCCGACGCCTCGGCGGCGGTGGCACGGTCGGCGCGCAGGTCGTCGGCGAGCCGGGTCAACGCGCCGGCCAGGGCGGCACCACTGTTGGCTGAGCGCAGGGCCGCCGCGGTCAGCCGCTCCGCGCCAGGGATCCCGTCCAACGCCGACCACGCCTCCGGCGGGCCACCGCCGAGCAGCAGCGTGCGGCCGACCCGGGCCAACCGGCCGGCGAGCGGTCCGTCGAGCGCCTCGGCGACGGCCAGCACCGAGCGATCCACCGGGGCCCCCGCCCGCATCGCCGCAGCCAGCAGATCAGCGGCCAGCGGCAGGTCGCCGGCCTCCTGGACCCGCCGCTTGCGCACAGCCGGCGGCTCGATCCGGCGTAGGAGAAAGTCCAGCAGGAATGCGGTCGGGACCGCACCGAGCAGCCCCAGCCACCCCCCGACGACCACGGCTACGGCGAGCCCGCACAGCGCCGCGGCGAGCCGGACGGCGTCCGGCCGTCGGCCGCTGACCGGGCCGCGTCGAGTCGCCGGGACCCGGGAGGTCATCCGGCCCGTCCCGGTGCCGAGCCGAGCCGTTCCGCCCAGAGGAGACCCCCGACCTGGAGTGCGACCGCGAGAACGGCACAGGCTCCGCCGACCCTGCTGTGCAGGAGCACTGCCACCGGGTCGACACCTATCCCGTACCCGAGGGCGATCCCGCCGATCGGCAGCGCCGCCAGCAACCAGGCCGTGGCCCGGGCACCGGCCGCCTGTGCCGCTGCGGCGGCCAGACCTCGGTCGGTCGCCCGGGCGTCCGCCTCGATCCGCTCCACGAGTTCGGCGAGCGGCGCGCCGGTCCGGTCCGCCAGTCGCACCGCAGCTGAGGTCAGCTGGCGCAGCCGGTCCGACTGCCCGGGACCACCGGCGGCGGCCTCAAGCGTGTGCGGGACGGGCAGGCCGGCCCGAAGATCCGCCGCGAGACCACAGAGTTGGTCCAGCCCACGTCGTCGGACGCGCTCGGTGCGCCGGTTCGCCCGCCAGCGCAACACACCCCGTACGGCCAGCGTGCCGTAGCTGGCCAACGCGACCGCGGCCACCGGACCGCCGACCACCGCACCGACACCGCCTCCCAGGAGGCTGACCAGCGGTAACACGCGTGCCCTCGATCGCACGGCAGGCGCCGCCGCGACGGCAATCGGGCCAACGGCCGTCATGTCGGCCAGGTCGGCGACCGTCACCTCCGCCGGGTCGCCATGGTCACGGCGGTCGACGTCGCCGCGCCCCTCGGCGCCGAACACGTCGCCTCGACTGTCCGCCTCGCCTTTGGTGCGATCACCGATCGCCGCAGCGCGTGGGGCGTCGACCCACCGGTCCGCTGCCGCCCCTACGCCATCGATCGCGATCGCGGCCACCGACGTGCCGCCCCCACGTCCCGCGTCGGTGGTCGTGACCTCCGGCACTGCGGTGCCGGACGGACGCCGAGGATCCCGACGGATCGGCGGACGCGTCGGGCCCGCCGGACCCTTCGACCCCACCGACCCGCCCGACGCTCCGGGCCAGCTCGGTCTCCCGGTGATGTCCCGGGCGGGCCAGCCGAGCGCCGTCCGTCTCGCGCCGGAACCCCCGCCGGGTTGCGGCTGGTACGCCATGCCGACCGGACGACCCGAGGTCAGCGAGTCGCCGGCCTCGTCGACCGGCCCGTCCAACGTACGACCGAGTTCCCGGATCCACTCCACCAGTGCGTCGTCCGGATCGGGACCGGCGCTCCCCTGTCCGGGCGTCAACACGCGACGCCGGCGGGACCGGATGGTCTGCACGGGCCACGCCACCAGGGCGGCGGCGGCAAGGAGCAGCGCTGCCACCAGCAGCGCCCCGCCGGTCATGCCGGGCCTGCCGATCCGGGCCACGGCTCGCTCAGAATCGGCGGCACCGCCACCCCGCGCGCCCGCAGCAGCGCTCCGAGTGCACGGGCGGCCAGCCCGAGCCCGCCGCCGCGCACCCAGGCGGGCACCACTGTCACCAACCGATCGGGCCCCTCGGGCAGCAGCAGGCAGACCGACTCCAGGACGCGCCCCTGGTCGCCTCGTCGCACCTGGAACAGCACCTGCAACGCGGCGGCGACCTGGGCGTGCAGCGCGGCGCGGGGTAGCCCTCCCAGCATGCCCAGCGCCTCCAGTCGGGCCGGCACGTCGGACGGGGTGTTGGCGTGCAGCGTGCCAGCGCCCCCGTCGTGGCCGGTGTTGAGCGCGGCCAGCAGGTCGACCACCTCACCGCCCCGGCACTCCCCGACCACCAGCCGGTCCGGGCGCATCCGCAGCGCCTGCCGGACCAGGTCTCCGAGGCTGACGACCCCCGATCCCTCCACATTGGCGGTACGCGCCTGAAGCCCCACCACGTGCGGATGCCCCGGACGCAGCTCGGCGGCGTCCTCCACCAGCACGATCCGCTCGGTGGCCGGCACCATCCCCAGCAACGTGTTGAGCAGTGTGGTCTTGCCTGACCCGGTTCCGCCGGTCACCAGGTACGCCAGCCTGGCCGCGACGACGGCGGCGAGCAGCGGTGCCACCGGTCGCGGCACGGTGCCCTGGCGCACCAGCTCGTCGAGCGTGAACGGCCGGTGCCGGAAGGTCCGCAGGGACAGGTAGGGACCCTCGGTCGCCACCGGTGGCAGCACGGCGTGCAGTCGAGTGCCGTCGGGGAGTCGGGCATCCGCGTACGGGGACCCGTCGTCAAGCCGCCGACCGGCGCTGGAGATCATTCGCTGCGCCAACCGGCGGACATCCTCCACCGAGCCCACCGGGACCGCGACCTGTTGCAGCCCCGAACCACGGTCGACCCACACTCGGGTCCCGTTGACCAGGACGTCGGTCACTTCGGGGTCGGCGAGCAGCGGGGCCAGCGGCCCCGCGCCGACGAGGTCGTCATGCACCCGGTCGGCGATCCGCAGCACGGCGGTGTCGCCGAGCACCGCGGCGGTCGGTTCGGCCCGTACCGCCGAGACGATCGCCGCCGGTGTGACCGGGGTGGTGGCGGAGGCGATGCGCTGGCGCACCCGGGCGGCGATGCCGCTGTCCTCCGGCCGGCCGGTCATGCCGCACCCGTCGCCGGCGCACCGGTGAGGTCGGCGACGATCCGTTGGCAGAGCACGGCCAATGGGCCCTTGCCTGCGGCGGCTGGTGCCTCGCCCCGTTCCAGCCCGCGGCAGAGCCCCGGTTCGGGGCGCAGCGTGCCAGCCAGTGGGAGCCCAAGAGCCCGTGCCACCTCGGTCGCGCGCAGCCGGCCCGGGGCGGGACCGCGCACCACCACCGAGAGCGCGGCGCAGTGCGGGGCGGCGGCGGCAACGACCCGAGCGGCCGCAGCGGTGGCGCGCAGCTCGGCCGGGACGACAACGAACGCCTGGTCGGCCGCCTGCAACGCCACCACGGCCGCGTCGTCCAACTGTCGGGGCAGGTCGACCACCACAAAGTCCCGCCCACGACGGGCGGCATCCACGGTCGCCGCCATCGCTGCCACCGGCAGCGGCAGCATTTCGCCGCGGTCCCAGGAGAGCACCACCAGGTCACCTCGGCTGGGCAGAGCCTGCACGAGCGCCGGGGCATCCACCCGCCCGTCGGCACCGGTGAGGGACGGCCACCGCAGCCCTTCCAACTGCTCCCAGCCCAGCACGAGGTCGAGGCCACCACCGAGCGGATCAGCGTCGACCAGCAGAGTGCGCAGCCGGGCCCGGGCTGCGGTCACGGCGAGACCACCGGCCAGCACACTCGCGCCGGCACCGCCCCGACCGCCGAAGACCGCGACGATTCGAGCACCGACACCGTCCGGACGGCCGGGTCCCTGCTCGGCGAACCGGTCCACCAGCCACGGCTCCGCGTCGGGCAGCATCGCGACGTGTTCGGCCCCGATCAGCTCAGCGATCTGCCAGCCCGGATCGAGCTGACCGGCCCGGCCGACCAGCACCAGCCGGGAGCGCTGCGGCAACCGGGCGCGCAGACACGACTGCGCCTGATCGGCGCCGAGCAACACCAGCGGCGCAGGAAGCCACCGGGTGCGGGCGGCCGCCGGATCGCGGGCGAGGTCCACCTCCGTCCCGCCTGCTGCGGCGAGCCGGAGCACATCATCGAGCAGATCGTCGTCGCCGGTGACGACCAGCGGAAGCCGACGGATCGGCGGAACGGAGGTACGGGGTGGCATCGCGGCCTCCAGCGGTCGGGCTCTGGTATGCCGCCGACCCTGCTCGGAAACCGCTCCGCGAGCCGCCCTGACCGCGTCGCCTGTGGACAACTTCGTGGGCTGTGGACAACGCCCGTCGAGACAGTTGATCTGCTACGGGTGCGGGCAACTCCGCAGCTCCGGCCGCTGCCCGGAAAACAGCGGGGCCGCTCCCGGAAGAAGCGATCCCGCAAGTGTGCGCGTACTCGGCGGCGTACCGGCTGGTGAACCAGTCCTCGTCCCGCTTCTTTGGTGGACCCACTGAGACGCCCAACAGGCTCTCTCACCAGAACCGCCTGACCAGCCACAACGCCGAAAGGCAATCACGGAAACCGCCACTGGCCAGCAATTTCAGGGAGGTCACAGAAAGTTCCAAGCTTTGACGGCAATAAATTAGATGCTTGCGCTCTCAACTTTCCCGGTGGTAACTTTCATCGACCGATTCCTCTGGGAAAGAGAGAAACGTGCGACTGAAATCCCTCGCCATCGCCCTGTCCACCGCAGGCCTGCTGGCCGCCATCCCCGCCGCGCCGGCGTCAGCCGACGGCCCGTGGCCGAACGAGGAGCCGTGGCCGCCCGGCAACTGTCAGCAGGGCACTTTCTGCGCCTGGCCGAACTGGGCTCCCGTGAATTCCGGCCCCACGGAGACCCCGTCCCTGGTGACCACCGGCCCGTGGACCGGCAGCGCCCCGACGAAAACCTTCTACAACTACACGACCGCGAACGTCGAATTGGAATACCACCACACGTGGCAGGACGACTCCACGGTCATCACGCACTGCGCCACCCCGCGCGGCAACATCTTCTACCTTCAGGTAATCGTGACCAAGGTAAATTGGCACGGTTCCTGCTAGCGCTTCGCAATGAGAAAACCGCCCCGCCGTCCACGGTCGCGAGTGCGGTGGTACAGCTTGCCGGTGGCCAGGTCCGGCGCGGCGATCCCGTGTCGCACTCCCGGGTCACGGGCGTAGGTGGCGCGTAGTCACACCGACCGGCCGCCACGCACGTCCCGGTCGAACTTGTAGCTTCGGCGGCCCTGATCCATTCCCCGCCCGGGACCCGGCCCCTGGCGGACCGGTGGTCACAACGGTCCAGGAGCCGGCGCATCCGTGGTGAAGTCGGGTCAGGTGCACCGGTCGATGAGCAGATCCAGTCTCGGGTCTGCTCATCGACCGTCTCGGCGCACAGCTGAGCGACACCTGAACGACCGCCGCCGCATCCCGTAGGCACCCGCTGACTTCGCTGCCTCGGTGCTGCTTTCCAACCGCAGAAACGCCGTCCGCAAACGCCCGGACCGGCCGGGGACGGCCTGCGACCAGCGGTGGAGCGTTTCCAGCAGAAAGGGACGACCCCCGTCGGGGGGAGACGGGGGTCGTCGAAAGGTTCGGCTCCGGGGGGGTCGAGCCGAACCACTCAGCGGTCACGGGGGGTGCAACCGCTGAGGGTCTTGTCTGTTTTCGAAGATGTGAAAACTCGTCGTACGGACAAGTCTGCCTGAGCGGGCCCGTCACGTCGAGTGGTGCCGCCTCCACTCAGTGCGAAAATCTCCTCGCAGAGTGTGAGCACGGTCACGCGGAGCGGAGGTGGTGGTGCCTGCCCGCAGGTCTGAGGGGTGGCCTGACCCCGGGCACCCGCCGACGATAGACCATCCGGCTAGACTTTCGCGCCGTGGGCCGAAGTGCCGCTTTCTTCGATCTGGACAAGACCGTCATCGCCAAGTCGAGCGCCCTGGCGTTCGGTCGGCCGTTCTACCGGGACGGGCTGATCACTCGACGTGACGTGGTCAAGTCGGCGTACGCGCAGCTGATGTTCCGGCTGGGCGGCACCGACGAGCAGACCATGGCCCGAACACGGGACTACCTGGCCGCGCTCTGCAAGGGCTGGCAGGTGGAGCAGGTCCGCCAGATCGTCGCGGAGACACTGCACGAGCTGATCAACCCTTATGTGTACGCCGAAGCCGCCGTCCTGATCGCGGAGCACCAGGCGGCGGGGCGGGACGTGGTCCTGGTGTCGGCGTCGGGCGAGGAGATGGTCCGGCCGATCGGCGAGCTGCTCGGGGTGACCGACGTGATCGCCACCCGGATGACGGTGCGCGACGGTCGGTACAGCGGCGAGGTCGAGTTCTACGCGGCTGGCCCGAGCAAGGTCGAGGCGGTCAACGAGTTGGCCGCCGCCCGCGACTACGACCTGGCCGACTCGTACGCCTACTCCGACTCGTACAGCGATCGCCCGCTGCTGGAGTGCGTCGGCCACCCGAGCGTGGTCAACCCGGACCGGCAGCTGCGCAAGCTGGCCTCGGAGAACGCGTGGCCGGTGCTGGAGTTCCGGCACCCGATCCCGCTGGGCCGTCGTCTGCGGGAGCGACCCGCCGTCCCGGTGGCCGCGGCCGCGCTCGGCGTCGGGGTCGGTGTGGCCATCGGCATCGCCTGGTACGGCCGGCACCGTCGCACCCGCGCCGCCGCCACCACCGCCTGAGCCCGACCAGGCCGGCAGCAGCACTCGAAGCCCGGGCCGCCCAGAACCACATCGCCACCAGCGTCCTCGCTACCGCCTGAGTGCGGGATTGAGCGGTCGCTCAAATAGCCGTACCCTCCGTTTAAGCGAGTGCTCAACACGGGGGGTTTCGGATGGAGAATGACGATGAGTCGACACCGCAGCGGACGAGTGCGCACTGGATCCTGGCCGGCCTGATCGCGCTCTTCGGGCTGGTCCTCTTCGTCGGGGTGGTGCGCCAGGGACGCGCCGACAGCGCTGTGCTCTTCGTGGCGTTGCCGGTGCTCCTGGCGGCCGGGCTCGCGCTCACCCCCCGCCGGACGGCCCACGGCCAGGTCTTCGCGGCCACCACGGTGACCCTGCTGCTGGCGGCGGTGGCACTGCACGAGGGAGCGGTCTGCGTCATCCTGGCCGCCCCACTGGTCTACGGGGTGGCACACGGCACCACAGCGCTGATTCGCGCCCTGCGGGAGGCCAACCGGCCGTACGCGATCATCGCCGTTCCGCTGCTGCTCCTGCCCGGCCTGGAGGGCAGCGGCATCGCTCCCCGGGTCGACCCGGAGCAGACGGTCGAGGTGGCCCGGGTCGTCGAGCTCTCGGTCGACCGGGTGGCCGAGCGGCTCTCCACCGGCCCCCGCCCGACCGCCGTCCGGTCCGCGCCGCTGCGACTCCTGGGAGTGCCCACGCCCGGGCAGGTCAGTGGCGACGGGCTCGAGGTCGGCGACCGGTGGATGTTCGGCTACCACGGCAGCGCGCACGGCCCGGGCGGCCACCTGCTCGCCGAGGTGGAGACCGTCGCGCCGGGGCGGGTGGGCTTCCGCTTCGTCGAGGACACCTCCATCACCGCACGCTGGTTCACCTGGCAGCACGCGGAGCTGACCTGGCGGGCGCTCGACCCGGGGCACACCGAGGTCCATGTCCGGGTCGACTACACGCGGGGACTGGACCCCTCCTGGTATTTCGGCCCGGTGCAGCAGGTGCTGCTCGGCGCCGGCATGCGGCACCTGCTCGACATGTTGGCTCTGCGGTGACGGTCGCCCGCTGGCTGAGCCTGGCGCTGCCGCTTCTCGCCGTGCTCGCCGTCGGCGCCCGGGAACGGGACCGGGCCGTCCGCGCTGCGGCGCTGCTGGCGTTCCTGACCGCCGGGATCGGCATCGCCGCGCTGCACGAGGTCGCCGCCCTGGCCGACTGGTACGCCTTCGCGCCGGTCGACGGGTCGTACCGGGGGATGCCTGTGGACCTGTGGATCGGCTGGGCCGCCCTCTGGGGTCCGCTGCCGGTGCTGCTGCGCCGGGTGCTGCCGCTGCCGGTCGCGCTGGGTCTGCTGCTCTGGGTCGACGCGGTGGCCATGCCGGCACTGCACCCGCTGGTCAGCCTCGGCCCACACTGGCTCGTCGGGGAGGTGGTCGGGCTGCTCACGGTGGCTCTGCCCGCCCAACTGCTCGGTCGGTTCTGCGCCGACGGCCGGCACCTCGGCGCGCGTACGTTCCTGCAGGTGGGCGTCTTCAGCGCCCTGCTGCTCTGGTTCGTCCCCACGCTGGCCTTCGAGTTCGGCGACGGGTCGTGGGCGGAACTGACCGAGTTGGACCGCACCGGGATGCTGGTCGTCGCGCAGCTCGCCCTGCTGGTGGCCACGCCTGCGCTGGCTGCCGTCGCGGAGTTCGCCGTCCGGGGCGGCGGCACCCCGTACCCGTGGGACCCGCCGCGTCGTCTGGTCACCACCGGCCCCTACGCCTATCTGGCCAACCCGATGCAGGTCTCCGCCGTGGTGTTGCTGCTGTTCACTGCGGCGGTCACCCGGAGCGTCGCCCTGGTCCTCGCCGCGGTGTCGGCGTGTGCGTTCGGAGCAGCGGTGGCCGGGCCGCACGAGCAGCACGACCTACGGGTGCGCTACGGCGTCTCCTGGCGGTCCTACCGGCGGCAGGTGCGCGACTGGTGGCCTCGATGGCGGCCGTACTCCTCCGGGCCACCAGCGGTGCTCTGGCTGGACGACGACTGCGGGCCCTGCGCGGCCACCTGGCGGATGTTGGCCCGGCGGCATCCGGTGGGGCTGCGGATCCGACCCGCCCGCCAACACGAGCAGGTGCTGTGGCGGGCGGAGTACGTGGGCGGCGACGGTCACACGGAACGGGGGGTGGCCGCCGTCGCCCGCGGGCTCGAACATGTCCACCTCGGCTGGGCGTTGGTCGGCTGGACCCTGCGACTGCCCGGGGCCACCTGGCTCGCCCAACTGGTCACCGATGCGATGATCGCAGCGCCGCACCCGGCCCGTCCGGAAGGAGAGCCATGTCCGACACCAAGCAGCGTCTCCTCGACGGCGCCATCGCCGCCATCCGCGAGCACGGCATCGCCGGCGTCTCGGCCCGCACCATCGGTGCCGCCGCCGGGGTGAACCAGGCGCTCGTCTTCTACCACTTCGGCACTGTCGACGACCTGCTCTCGGCGGCCTGCCGGGTCAGCACGGCCGAGCGGGTCGAGCACTGGTCCGCGCGGCTGGCCTCGGCCGGTTCGCTGCGCGAACTGCTCGCCGTCGGGCGGGCGTTGCACGAGGAGGAACGCCAGCTCGGCAACGTCACCTTCCTGGCCCAGATGTTGGCGGGTGCGCAGGCGGACCAACGGATGGCGGCCCCCACCGCCGGGGCGCTCCAACTGTGGGTGGACGAGATCGAGGCCGTGCTGCGGAGGCTGCTCGCCGGGTCCCCGTTCGCCGAGGTCGCCGACGTGCCCGGCCTGGCCCGCGCGGTCTCGGCCGCGTTCATCGGGCTGGAACTCTACGACGGGGTGGACCCGGCGGGCGCCGACCAGGCGATGGCCGCGCTCGACCAGCTCGCGCTCCTCATGGAGATCGTCGACGACCTCGGCCCGATCGCCCGCCGGGCGCTCCAGGCCAAGGTCAACCGGGCGACCCGACGGGACTGATTGCGGCTCAGGCGGCGGCGAGGATCTCGTCGCCGATGACGGTGAGCTGGTCGGCGCCGACCTCGACGGCTGCCATGTAGTGGCGCAACCAGGAACGCAGCCCGTCCGGGGTGCCGGTGGCGAAGGCGCCGGCCGAGCCGACATACTCCGGCTCCCGCTCCCGGTGCCCGACGTCGACGGCGAGCAGCCCGCGCGGGTCGAGGCCACTGGCGAGCAGCACCAGCCGGGCGGCCCCCCGGGCCACCACGCCGGACGGCCCGGCGAACGGACGCAGGTTCAACAACTCCCCGTGTACGACGGCAGCCAGCACCAGTGGCGACACCTTCGTGCCACCGGCGACCAGCCCGGCCAGCCCGTCCAGCCGCGTGGCGACCACGGGGTCGGCCACCGGGCGGCCCAGCTCGGATTCCGGCACCAGCTCCCGGGCGGCGAGGACGTGCAGCTTCGCGAGAGCCTGCCGGGGGGCCTTCGGCCAGAGTTCACTCAGGCCGGGCAGCGCCCCGGCGACCCGCAGCGCCCCCTGGAGCAGCGGGTCGGTGACCGTGCCGGCGCGGACCGCCTCGCGTTCGTGCACGGCCCCTTCGAGGGCGGCGCTGGCCACTGCGGAGCGCAGGCTGACCTCGGCCGCGACCTGGCCACCGTGCCGGCGCAGCGCGCGGTGCCCGAGCGCCTGGTCGAACCGTTCGCGGGCCTGCTCGACGGCAGTGGCGATGTCGGCGAGCGCGAGCAGCGGGGCGAGCGGATCGGTGGTCACCCCCGTCACGCTAGCGACCGGGCCCGGTCGGTCGGGCCGCACCCGGCCGCAACGCGACCCGGACCACCCAACCCGGGCGCCCACCCGACCCGGCGCCCAGCCCTGGCGCCCAGCCCTGACCCCCACCCGAGCCGGACGTCTCGCTTGATCAACACGAGTTTGGTGAATTCGGGGCATCCCATCGGCTCCGACACCGCGATTTCAATGAACCCGTGTTGATCAAGGCCGACCTACCGACTCCCGCCAACCGAGCCCGCACACCGAGCCAGCACACCGAGCCCGCACACCGGGGCGGGCCGTCGGGCGCGTGGTGACGGCCGCTCGGCGCGACGTGGCGGGCAGCGGTCGCCCGTCGAGGGTCCCGCGACTACCCTCGTGCCAACGCAGGTCACCCCGAGGACCAGGTCACCCCGAGGACGAGGAGTCACGGCATGAGCGAGGCATTGGCAAATCTGCTGAACGAGACGCGCCAGTTCCCCCCGCCGGCCGAACTCGCCGCGCACGCCAACGTCACCGTCGACGCGTACGCCGAGGCCGAGACCGACCGGCTCGCCTTCTGGGCGAAGCAGGCCGACCGTCTGGCCTGGTCGAAGAAGTGGGACGAGGTGCTCGACTGGTCGAACCCGCCGTTCGCCAAGTGGTTCGTGGGCGGGCAGCTCAACGTGGCGTACAACTGCCTCGACCGGCACGTCGAGGCGGGGCTCGGCGACAAGGTCGCGATCCACTGGGAGGGCGAGCCGGGCGACACCCGCACCCTCACGTACGCCGATCTGCACGAGCTGACCTGCCGGGCGGCCAACGCGCTCACCGACCTGGGGGTGACCGCCGGCGACCGGGTGGCGATCTACCTGCCGATGATCCCGGAGGCGGCGGTGGCCATGTTGGCGTGCGCCCGGGTCGGCGCGGCGCACAGCGTGGTCTTCGGCGGCTTCTCGGCCGACTCGCTGAGCAACCGCATCCAGGACGCCAGCGCCAAGGTGGTGATCACCGCGGATGGTGGTTACCGGCGGGGCAAGCCGTCGGCGCTGAAGCCCACAGTGGACGAGGCGGTAGCCAACAGCCCGTCGGTGGAGCACGTGCTGGTGGTCCGCCGCACCGGCGAGGACGTTGCGTGGACGGAGAAGGACCACTGGTGGCACGAGACGGTGGAGACCGCGTCGCCCGAGCACACCGCTCAGCCGTTCGACTCCGAGCACCCGCTGTTCATCCTCTACACCAGCGGCACCACGGCTCGGCCGAAGGGCATCCTGCACACCACCGGCGGCTACCTCACCCAGGCGTCGTACACGACGCACGCGGTCTTCGACCTGAAGCCGGAGACGGACGTCTACTGGTGCACGGCGGACATCGGCTGGGTCACCGGGCACTCCTACATCGTGTACGGGCCGCTCTCCAACGGCGCCACCCAGGTCATGTACGAGGGCACCCCGGACACCCCGCACAAGGGTCGGTTCTGGGAGATCGTCGACAAGTACCGGGTGAGCATCCTGTACACCGCGCCCACCCTGATCCGCACGATGATGAAGTGGGGCGAGGACATCCCCGCCGGCTTCGACCTGTCCTCGCTGCGCCTGCTGGGCAGCGTCGGTGAGCCGATCAACCCCGAGGCCTGGATGTGGTACAGGCAGTTCGTCGGCCGGGGCGAGCTGCCCGTGGTGGACACCTGGTGGCAGACCGAGACCGGCGCCATGATGATCTCCCCGCTGCCGGGTGTGACCGCTGCCAAGCCGGGTTCGGCGATGACCCCGCTGCCGGGCATCGTGGCCGACGTGGTGGACGACCAGGGCCAGTCGGTGCCGAACGGTGGCGGCGGCTACCTGGTGCTGCGCGAGCCGTGGCCGTCGATGCTGCGCACCATCTGGGGTGATGACGACCGGTTCATCGACACGTACTGGTCGCGGTTCCAGGGCATGTACTTCGCCGGTGACGGGGCCAAGAAGGACGACGACGGGCACATCTGGCTGCTCGGCCGGGTCGACGACGTGATGCTGGTGTCCGGGCACAACATCTCGACCACCGAGGTGGAGTCGGCGTTGGTGTCGCACCCGTCGGTGGCCGAGGCGGCGGTGGTCGGAGCGACCGACCCGACGACCGGCCAGGCGATCGTCGCGTTCGCCATCCCGCGCGGCAGCACGGACATCGCCGGCGAGGCGGGTGAGCAGCTCATCGCCGACCTGCGCAACCACGTGTCGAAGACGCTCGGCCCGATCGCCAAGCCCCGGCAGATCATGCTGGTGGCGGAGCTGCCGAAGACCCGCTCCGGCAAGATCATGCGCCGGTTGCTGCGGGACGTGGCGGAGAACCGGTCGCTGGGCGACGTCACCACCCTGCAGGACTCGTCGGTGATGGACCTGATCTCCTCGGGGATGAGCGGCACCAAGTCCGACGAGGACTGACGGCAGGCGTACACATCGGAGGGTGGCGGTCCGTGCGGACCGCCACCCTCCGTCATTTTCTTACGGGTACGGCACACACGGCCTGACCAGTGTCACATCGGTCGGTCGGTGGATCCGGGAGAGCTGAACGGACACACGAGGCGGACCACCCCTGTCCTTTCGGCCGGTTGTGACTTAGGTTCACGCAGGTTGGCAGAGTTCGACGCACATCACATCGATGGTCGGCCACGCCAACGTCCTCCTCCCCATGCCCGAGAAATGGAGCGGCATGAACCACAAACCGCAGTCCGGGGCGCGCCGACGACTACTCGGCGCGCTACCCGCCATCGCCCTCGCGGCCACGTCACTGACCGTGACCGGCAGTGCGGCGGCCCAGTCGTCCTCCCCCACCCCCCGGGCGGTGATCGGGGCCGACGAGCACTACATCAACTACGCCGAGCCCGAGGTGCAGCCGGACACCACCGGCCGTGAGGTCAAGGGCAAGGGTGGCGTCTACACCCCGGCCGTGGAGTCCGCGCGCGAGTTCGACCAGAAGCACGCCCGGGGCAACCCGGTGACCGCGCGGCAGCTCGCCAAGGACGAAGCCCGGTCGCTCAAGACGGGCAAGAACCCCCGGCAGTTCAAGAAGTCGCCGACCACCCAGACGGCGAAGCTGCTCACGTTGCTGGTGGAGTTCAACGACAAGGCCAACGACGACTTCACCGGCGTGATGGTCCCGAAGACGGTGTTCGAGGACCGGACCTGTGTCCCCGGCACCGTGCAGAACGGCCCGAAGCACAACAACATCCCGAACCCGGCGACCCTGCCCCACGAGGACAACAACTCGATGTGGGTGCCGGACTTCTCGCCGTCGCACTACAACAAGATGCTCTACAGCAAGAAGGGCATCACCGAGCGGGTCCGCACCGACCTGCGGGGCCCGGACGGCAGGAAGGGTGTCGACCTCTCCGGCCGCACCATGCACAACATGTACCTGGAGATGTCCAAGAACGCGTACACGGTGGACGGGCAGGCCAGCCCGTGGATCACCGTGCCGCACTCGGAGGGCTGGTACGCCGCCAACCGCTGCTTCCAGGACGAGACCGGCGCCTGGGTCCCCGGCCGTGAGCAGTCGATGAACGGCCACCCGGACAACCCGGCCGGCGCGGGCCGCCTGGCGACGGACGCGATCGACGCGCTCGTCGCGAAGGACCCGAGCTTCCCGTGGGCCGACTACGACATCGAGGACCAGGCCGACCGCGACGGTGACGGCAACGTCTACGAGCCGGACGGCGTGATCGACCACCTCGTGCTGGTGCACGCCGGTCAGGGCAAGTCGCGCGGCGGCGGCGCCGAGGGCGTGTACGCCGTGTGGGCGCACTCCTCCACTGTCGCCGGTGGTTACACCATCCCGGGCACCAACCTCAAGGCGTCGAACTACATCGTGCAGCCCGAGGACGCCGGTGTCGGCGTCTTCGCCCACGAGTTCGGCCACGACCTGGGCCTGCCGGACCTCTACGACACGTCCGGCAACGCCGACTCCGACGTGGACTTCTGGGACCTGATGGCCTCGGGCTCGCACTCCGGTGAGATCTTCCAGGCGCTGCCCACGCACATGGGCATCTGGGACAAGTGGGTGCTCGGCTGGGCCGACCCGCTGACCATCCGCCCCGGGTCGAACCCGCGCGAGGTGAAGCTCGGCCAGACCTCGCGTACCCCGATCGACTCCGAGGACGGCATCAAGGTCGACCTGCCGGACAAGGTGACGACGCTGGCCACGCCGCACAGCGGCACCAAGATGTGGCACAGCAACAACGACCAGGAGTGGGCCGACGTCAAACTCAGCCGCTCGGTCGACGTGCCGGCGGCAGCGGACTCGAAGTTCTGGATGTGGAACAACTACATCATCGAGGAGGACTGGGACTACGGCTTCGTCGAGCTCTCGACGGACGGCGGTACGACCTGGACCGAACAGAAGGTGTACGACGAGGGCGGCACGGTGGTCACCACGCCGGACGGCTACCCGGACCCGAACGGCCGGATGAACGACTTCGGCGGCAAGAAGTACGGCCTGACGGGCAGCACGAACGGCTGGCGCCACGACTACGTCGACCTGTCGGCGTACGCGGGCACGACGGTGCAGCTGCGGTTGCGCCAGGCCACCGACGAGGCGTTCGAGGAGCGCAACTGGTTCGTCGACGACTTCTCGGTCACCGGCGGCGGCGCCACCACGTGGAGTGACGACGTCGAGGGCGGCGCCAACGGCTGGACGGCCACCGGCGGCACCTTCGTGGACACCACCGGCGGGGGCTGGAAGGTCTCCAGCGGCACCGAGGTCCACGCCCAGTTCTACCTGGCGGAGTGGCGCAACTTCGACGGCTTCGACAAGGGCCTGAAGTACGCCTACGACACCATCTACTCGCACGACGCGTGGAAGGTCGACCGGATCTCCTACAACGCGCCGGGCATGCTGGTCTGGTACCGGGACAGCGCTCTCGGCGACGTCAACCACGTCACCGGGCAGATGACCGCACTGCCCAGCTACGGCGCGAAGGGTGGGTTGCTCATCGTCGACTCGCACTTCGACCCGTACCGGCGTACCGGTGAGGCGGCGGTGAAGGACCCGTCGGTGACGGACAACCTGCCCAGCCGTCCGCAGTCGGCCAACGCGGCCTTCTCGCTGAACAAGACGTACCCCTTCACGGAGTGCCTGGAGGCGGCGGACGAGCCGTACAGCGCGTACTGCACGAAGTTCAAGGCGCAGGCGCCGGTGAAGGGCTTCACGGACGCCAAGACCTGGTACCCGGGCATCGAGATGCGCGACGGGGCTGCGTACGCGCGGGACAACGACGCCTCGGTGGTGGTGCCGTCGCGGAACAACGCGCCGTACACCACCCGGGTCACCCACCCGGACGGCAGCCCGGCACCGGAGTTCTACGGCACGACCCTCGGCGGTGGCGCGATCGTGCTGGGCACCGGTAACCCCGGCGACCAGGGCGTGAACTACGGCGTCTCGCTCACCATCAAGAAGGCGGCACGGGACAACTCGTCCGCCACGATCTTCGTCACCCCGGCGAGGAAGTAACGGTTTCGCGGATCAACAACTGACAGTGGGGCCGGTGGCGGAGACGCCGTCGGCCCCACTGTCGTACATCGATCATGTTGATCGAAAGGAGTCGCTATATTTGGCGTCGCGCGCCGTCCTCGCTGGTCAGCGTGGCTGATGAAGCCCCGGTATGTGACGGTGAAAAGCATTCCCAACAAAATCTTGCAACAAATCGACGCGTGCGTCTTCCCACCCGTCGCAGCAGTGTCTATGTTCACCATTGGTCCCACTTGTGGGATCGATCTCCCACCGGCCTGTACCCCCGTTGGGCCGGTTCCCTCACACCGGAGGTACCACGTGCGCAAAGTCGCAGTGGGTCTGCTCGGGCTCTCACTGACGGCGACAGGCCTGGCTTTCGGCCCGTCCGCCTCGGCGGCGCCTCAGCCCAAACTGCCGGTAGCAGCACCAGCCGCTGCCGAACCGCAGGCGTTGCAGGACGAACTCCCCGACAAGCTCGAGGACAAGCGCCGCGCATTGCGTCAGCAGGGTCTCAGCGACGTACTGAGCGGTCGCAGCAAGCCGATTCAGCGCAACGGAAGCACTGTCGTCAAGGTCGGTCAGGTCGGCAAGACGGGCACCAACGCCAACGCCCGCTCCGCAGCCGGCGCCCAGCCGACCCAGGATCAGTACGTCGAGCTCCAGCGGGAGCGGACCGACAAGATCTTCGTGATCCTGGCCGAGTTCGGTGACGAGCGGCACCCGTCCTACCCGGACAAGGACATGGACCCGAACATCGCCGGACCGGCGACGTTCGAGGGTCCGCTGCACAACAAGATCCCGGAGCCGAACCGGGCGGTCGACAACTCCACCATCTGGCAGCCGGACTTCAGCCCGGAGCACTTCCGCCAGGTCTACTTCGGCACCAACCCGGGCGACGAGTCGCTCAAGCAGTACTACGAGGCTCAGTCCTCGGGTCGCTACACCGTCGAGGGTGAGGTGACCGACTGGGTCAAGGTCCGGTACAACGAGGCCCGCTACGGTCGTTCCGACGACCCGAAGGCCGACGACGACCCGACCGGCGACCCCGCCGTCTGCGGCGACAACGTCTGCTCGAACACCTGGGCCCTGATCCGCGACGCCGCGAACCAGTGGGTCGCCGACCAGAAGGCCAAGGGCCGGACGGACGCGCAGATCGCCGAGGAGATGAAGTCCTTCGACCAGTGGGACCGCTTCGACTTCGACGGTGACGGCGACTTCAACGAGTCGGACGGCTACATCGACCACTTCCAGATCGTCCACTCCGGCGGCGACCAGGCCGACGGTGACCCGCAGCAGGGTGAGGACGCCATCTGGAGCCACCGTTGGTCGGCGTTCAACAGCTCGCCCGTGGGCCCGCCGAACTTCCCGATCGGTGGCACCCAGATCGGCAACACCGGCGTCTGGATCCGCGACTACACGATCCAGCCGGAAAACGGCGGCCGTAGCGTCTTCTACCACGAGTACGGCCACGACCTGGGCCTGCCGGACGACTACGGCCCGGCGGACAACAGCAACGAGCACTGGACCCTGATGGCCCAGAGCCGGCTCGGTGCGAAGAACGACCCGGCCATCGGTGACCGTGGCGGCGACCTCGGCGCATGGAACAAGCTCCAGCTCGGCTGGCTCGACTACGAGGTGGTCGTGGCGGGGCAGAAGCGCACGCTGGACCTCGGCCCGCAGGAGTACAACTCGGAGAAGGCACAGGCCGCCGTGGTGGTGCTTCCCCAGCGGGAATACACGTTCAACTACGGCGCGCCGTTCGAGGGCGCCAAGCAGTACTTCTCCGGTAACGAGGACGACCTCGACAGCAAGATGACGAGGACGTTCGACCTCACCGGCAAGTCCGCAGCGGCGATGTCGCTCAAGGGCAAGTACAGCATCGAGGCCGGCTACGACTACCTCTACTTCGAGGCGTCGACCGACGGCGGTCAGACCTGGACCGACCTGGACGGCACTGTCGGCGGCAAGCCGATCGGCGTCGACGGTGCGGGTCGCCCGGCCCTCGCCGGCAGCAGCAACGGTGCCTGGGCTGACATCAACATCCCGCTGACCTCGGTCGCCGGGAAGGTCGCTCAGGTTCGCCTGCACTACGTCACCGACGGTGGTGTCTCCGAGGGCGGCTTCTTCGGTGACGCGATCACCGTGACCGCCGACGGTCAGACCGTGCTCAGCGACGGTGCCGAGACCGACGCGGGTTGGGCACTGGAGAAGTTCGAGGTGGTCGGGGCGACCTACACCCGGCTGTTCGACAACTACTACATCGCCGGCAACCGGTCGTACGTCTCGTACGACAAGTACCTGAAGACGGGCCCGTACTTCTTCGGCTACGCGAACACTCGCCCAGACTGGGTGGACCACTACGCGTACCAGGAGGGTCTGCTCATCTCGTACTGGAACACGCGGTTCTCCGACAACAACACCGCTCCGGTTTCGCCCACCAACCCGGGTGGTCACCCGGGCGAGGGTCGCAACCTGTACATCGACGCGCACCCGCGCCCGATCTACAACCTGACCGGTGCTCCGTGGCGCGCCCGCGTCCAGGTGTACGACGCACCGTTCAGCCTCAAGAAGGCTGACTCGTTCACGCTGCACCTCAACAGCCAGCCGCAGTACATCCGCGGTCAGGCCGCTGAGCCCGTGTTCAACGACACCAAGAAGTACTTCTACGAGGAGCTGCCGAACCACGGCGTCAAGCTCCCCGCAGCCGGTGTCAAGATCGAGGTCAAGGAGCAGAATGGCACCTCGATGAAGATCCGGATCAGCTGACCACTGATTCAGCAACACCCAGCGGCGCCCGGGCGGATCATCTGCCCGGGCGCCGCCCTTTGTCCCACCGCCTCTTGTCCCACCGACAGGTGGAACCCGGCGACCTGCTGGAACGTCCCATCACCGTGCACCTCGCCTCACGCGTGACCCTCCTCGCCGTGCTCCTCCTGCTGCCCCTGACCGCGTGCGCCGACCCGGAGGGTGCCGGCCCCCTGGCTGCTCCCTCGGCCTCCGACACCCCGACGCCGGACGCGCCCACCTCGCGCCCATTCAGGCCCGCCCAACCCGCAGCGACGCCCTCACCGGCCTTCACACCGCCGCTGTCGCGCACACTCCGGCCGCCCATCGGCATTCCGCCAAAGCCACCAAAGCCGACACCGCCGACCGATCTACGGGACAACGGCCTGATCACGGGCCACATCACCCGGGGAGGCGGCGGGCCCTGCTACGGGCTCGTCGCCGAGGACGGCCGCGCGTACGCCCTGCACGGCCCGGGTGCCGGCAACCTGACCGAGGGCAGCTTCGTCACCCTCCGCATCGTCTCCCGGTCGTCCGACATCGACTGCGGCCCGGGCATCCGCGTCAGCATCGTCGCGCCGTGACACAGCGACCCGGCACCTACCGCCGGTAGGGGACAACCCGGGCTTCTCCCTGTTCAACGCGACCACCGGGGCCGTCAGCGGCAACCGGGTCCTAGGCTGTCTGCCATGACCGACCAGCGCGGCGGAGCCGTCGACGAGTCCTGTGTCCTCACCGAGGGGCCGTGGACGCACCGCTTCGTCGGCGCCAACGGCAGCCGGTTCCATGTGGTCGAGGCCGGCACCGGCCCGATGGTGCTCTTCCTGCACGGCTTTCCGGAGCACTGGTGGGCGTGGCACCAGATGCTCCCGGCGATCGCCGACGCCGGCTTCCGGGCGGTCGCCGTCGACCTGCGCGGTTACGGCGCCAGCGACAAACCACCCCGGGGGTACGACGGGTACACCCTCGCCGCCGACATCGCCGGATTGATCCGGGCGCTCGGTGAACGGTCGGCGACGATCGTCGGCAGCGGCCTCGGCGGCATGGTGGCCTGGACGGTGGCCTCGTTCCACCCGTCCCTGGTCCGCCGGCTCGTGGTGCTGGGGGCACCGCACCCGCTGCGGCTGCGCACCGCCACCTTCGCCGACCCGCGCGGGCAGTTCGCCGCCTCCACCCTGGCGCTGAAGTTCCAGCTACCCCGCTACGAGCACGTGCTGACCCGGGACGGCGCTGCGGCCATCGGGGAGATCCTGCAGCGCTGGGGCGGGCCGCGCTGGGTGGCCGGGTCGGAGTTCGAGGCGTACGCCGAGCGGTGTCGGGAGGCGATGTGCATCCCGCAGGCCGCGTTCTGTGCCCTGGAGGGGTACCGCTGGGCGTTCCGCTCGCTGCTGCGGCTGCACGGCTACCGGTTCGTCCGCCTCATGCAGAAGCCGCTGTCCACTCCGACCCTGCAACTGCACGGCGCGCTGGACGTCGCCTCCCTGCCGCGCACCGCCCTGGGCTCCGGCCGCTACGTCGTCGCCCCGTACGAGTGGCGGCTGCTCGACGGGGTGGGGCACTTCCCGCACCTGGAGGCACCGGAGCTGGTGCTCGGCGAAATCCTGCGCTGGGCCAAGACCTGACCGGTCAGACCCGCTGCTCCCGCAGGTCGGTGACCTCGGCGGCCGGCGCCCAGCCCTGGTAGACGCCGAAGTCGAAGACCTCCAGCCGCATGGCCTCCGCCACCGGCCAGCGGCCACCGGTGTATTCGACCCGCAGCCAGGCGTCGTGCTCCCCGAGCACGATGAACGGCTGCCCCTGCCACGTGCAGGTGGTGCGCACGTACGCCAGATCCTCGATCTCGCTCGCCGCCAGCACCCGGACGTACCGGCCCGCGCGGACCTCCTCGAAGCCCTCGCCCGGCTCGGGCTGGTAGAGGCGGATGTTGTCGCCGTCCGGGCTGGCCTGGTATTCCCGACCCTGCCAACGGGCCACGTAACCGTCGCGCATCACGCCTCCCCGACCCGTCGCCAGACCACCGCGTCGGTGTCGAGCTCTGCGATGACCCGCTCGGTGCCGTCCGCAGCGACCCGCCACAGCTGCGCGCCGTGCGGGAGGCGCGCGCTGTCCACCTTGAACTCGGCCACCACGTCGCTGCTCTCACCCGGGGCGAAGCCGTTGCCCCGGAACGGCGGGCGCTCGATGACCCAGCCCTCCATGGCCCGCATCGCCGCCTCGTTCTGACCGCCGTACGGAATCCGGTAGAGGCTCGGCCGGTGCGCCGGCCAGCGCAGCACGTAGATCTCCTCGGCGTCCCGGGAGAACGGGGATCCGGGGTAGCTGAGGCCGAGCGCGTCGTGCACCTGAGCCGGCGTGGTCAGGTGCGCCAGCTCACCGGCCCGGTGCACGAAGCCGGAGACCCGGTCGTAGCCCCGATCCAGGTAGTAGGCGAGCTGGCTGGGCGCGATCGCCTTCTGCATGACCGTCGGTCGGGTCGGGTCGACGGCCGCCGGAGCGTACCGGGGGCGGGCGGTGGGCTCCGCCACGGCCGGCGCTTCCTCCTGGTCCACCTCCAGGTCGTCACCGAGCCCGACCTCGGCAGCCCAGTTGGCCAACGCGATGATCTGCTCCCCGGGCAACTTGGCACCGACCGGGGTGCCCGGGTTGACGGCGAACGACCAGTCTTCGTCCGGCCAGCGCCGGATCAGTTGGGCGAACTTCACCCGGACCGTGTCGACGTCGCCCTCGAAGTGGTCGGCGAGGCGCTCCGGCGACGTGTAGACCACCACGTACGTCTCGCCGTCGAGTTGTGCCGTACGCCAGACGAAGCCCGCATCGCCGGGGCGGCTTCCCCGCAGCGATTCGGGTGCCGCCGGCAGTAGGACCCGGGCCAGCAGCAGGGTGGAAAGGAACGTGTCGGTGCTGCCGGAGCCGGCGGCGCCGAGCAGGTCCTCCTCGACCGTGTTGGCCGGGTCGAACTCGACCACCGCCGGTTCGTCGGCCGGCGGGCGCTGCCCGTCGCCGGTGGTGGCGCTCTCGCTGGTCGGATCCGCGCTGGTCACGCCGACCGACGGGCTGTCGGTGTCGGCGTGCTCGGCACCGGCCGGATCGCCGGCGCGGGCGTCGGCGTGGACACCGCTCACGTCGCCGGCCTCCGCCGGACCTGTGGGGCGCGGGGTGGACGGGCTCGTGGCGGGCTGCACGGGGACGAACGACGCCGGACCGGACGGGTGGGGACCGGCTGACGACGGCTCGAACAGACCCGGCCCGGCGTGCGTCGCGCCGAACGGTGGCGGGGCGGTCTCGGTGGGGCGGGGCCCGCGGGGAGGGGCGGCCGGGCCGCTGGTCTCGACCGGGTCGGTGAGGTCGCGGGACTCGATGATCGTGCCCTCGATGACGATGGGCGTGAATCCGCGGCGTGGTGCGGGCGGACCGGAGACCGGTTCCGCGGCCGACACCTCCTCCACCGGGGCGAACCGGTTCGGCAGGTCGCGTGGGATCGCCTGGGTCTCGTCCGCCGGCGGGCTCGGCCGCGCCGATGACCGGGTCGGCGGGGACTCACCGGTCGTCCGGAAGGCGCGGGTGACCTCCTCCGCCGCCGGGTCGGGCCGGCGGGGAGGCAGCGGCTGCGTGACTTCCTCACCGGGTGCCGGTGCGCGTACCCCTCGGGACGTGCCGAGGTCGCCCGCCGGCTGCCGAAGTGGCCGGCTGGCGTCCGGATCCGCCATCGGGAAGGCGCGGGTCGCGGTCTCGTCGGCGGGCCCGTCGGCCGGACGGCGGCGTGGGAACGGCTGGCTGCCGAGCCCGAAGCGCGTCGGTGGTGCCGCCCGGTCCCCGGGGCGGCCCCCACTCGCGTTCGGGTCGGCTGCCCGGTCCCGGACGGGGGTCGGTTCGAAGAAGGAACGTCGAGCGGCCTGGGGACCGCCGTTGCCGTTGCCCCCGGTCAGGCCGTCGTCGCCCGGCCGGTCCGCCGCCGGCCAGCCCGCGCCGAACCTCGACTGGTCGGTGGTGGGACGTTCGACGGGCGTCAACGGTGCGAACCGGGACGGCCGAGCGGAGCGGGGAAGGGCACCGGTGCCCGGCAGGCCGGGTCGCGGCGGCTCGGTCGGGTGGCGCTGACCGGCGGCCGGCAGGTCCTCCTCGCCGGGTCGGCGGGACGGATCAGCGGTGCCGGGCGTCCCGGACGCCGGGGCGGCGACCCGAGGCGACACACCCTGCGAGGGCCGCCGAGGGGAGACCGAAGCAGAGGGGACCGCAGCGGGCGGCACGGCGGCGAGCGGGCTCGGGGCGAGCGGGCTCGGCGCAGGTGGAACCGGGGCAGGCCGACCTGGGGCCGGGGCCGGCGGGACCGGCTCGGACCCGGGCGACGACGTACCCGCCCCGGAGGGCCGACCAGCGGCTGGCGCGGTGTCCCGGCCGGGCGGGCCGGTCCGGGTGCGGGCGAGGGTTTCGACCCGCTCCAGGCGGGCGCGGGCACCCATGGCGCGGCCGGGCAGTCGCACGTCGCCCCGGGAGAGTTGAGCCACGAACCAGGCCGGCAGGTAGCCCTCGACCGGCAGACCGGGGTTGACGGCGAGCCACCACTCGTGGTTTGGCCAGCCGACAGCGAGGTCGGTGAAGGGGACACGTCGGTTGCTGCCGGGGTGATCGCCGAGGCAGGCCCGCAGTGCGGCCGCGGAGGTGAAGGCCAGGACGTGGGTCCGGCCGCCGGTGGTCCAGGTGCCCCAGCCTGGGGCTGGCTGGCCGGGTTGCGTCGGGGCGGCGACCGGCAACAGCAGATCGGTGCGGGACAGGAGTCGGAAGTAAAGCTCCTGGTCATTGGCGCGCAGCGCGTCGCGCATCGCCACCTCGGCCTCCGTGGCCGGCTCCCATGCGGTCACGGCCACCTCCCCTTCCGAGAACAGGCCACAGGTATCGCGTACAACCTACAAGGTGGTATCAAGATCACGATGGCTGGCCGTCGGCGGCCTGCCGGGGCGCGGATGAGGCGATAACATCCCGTTCCGGAGCCGACACGATACGGAGGCTGTCGATGTCCCGATCGATCGCGCGCCCGGTCCTCGCAGGTCTGGCCGCCGGCCTGTTGACCGTACCGGCCCTCCCGTCCGTCCCCGCCACCGCCGGGCTCCGTGCGGCACCGGCCTGTGCGACCCCGCTCGCCCCGGCCCGGCCGGTCACGGCCGCGCCCTGGCCACAGCAACGGTACGACCCCGCCCGGCTCGCGCCCCTGGCCACCGGCGCCGGGGTGACCGTCGCGGTGGTCGACTCCGGGGTGGACCGGGCGCACCCCCAACTGGCCGACCGCGTGCTGGCCGGCACCGACCTGCTCGACCCCGGCGGGGACGGCAGTCGGGACTGCGCCGGGCACGGCACCGGCGTGGCGAGCATCATCGCGGCGACACCCCGCGCAGGGGTCGCCTTCCAGGGTCTCGCGCCGGATGCCCGGATCCTGCCGGTGCGGGTGAGTGAGCAGCAGGTGGTGCAGGGGCGGGAATCGGGGCGAACGGTCAGCGCTGGCGAGTTCGCGCAGGCCATCCGCTGGGCCGTCGACCACGACGCCGACGTGGTGAACCTGTCCGTGGTGCTGTATGCGGACGACCCGGAGGTCCGCTCGGCCGTGCGGTACGCGGTCGACCGGGACGTGGTGCTGGTGGCCGCAGCCGGCAACCTGCACGACAGCGGTGACCCCCAACCGTTCCCTGCCGGCTACGACGGGGTGCTCGGCGTGGGGGCGATCGGGGCGGACGGTGGACGGGCGACGTTCTCGCAGACCGGCGCGTACGTCGACCTGGTCGCGCCGGGCAGCGAGGTGCTGACCGCCGCCCCCGGCGCGGGCCACCATCAGGTCGAGGGCACCAGCTACGCGGCACCCTTCGTGGCCGCCACCGCCGCGTTGCTGCGCCAGTATCGACCGGAGCTGACCGCGGCCCAGGTGGCGGAGCGGATCATCGCCACCGCCGATCCGGCTCCCGGCGCGGGCCACGGCGGCGGGTACGGCGCCGGCGTGCTGAACCCGTACCGGGCGGTCACCGAGACCAGCGCCAGCCGTGCGGGCGACCCTCGACCGGTCACCGCGCTCGCCGACGACCGGCCCGACCCGGCGGTCCTGGCCCACCGGGCCCGACGGGCGACGGCACGGGACCGGGCCCTGCTGGTCGGTGCGGTGGTCGGCACGACGGCGGCCACCGTGGTGCTGCTCGCCCTGGTGCTGCCCCGTGGTGCCCGCCGACGCTGGCGCCCGGCCGGCCAGGCCTGACCCGGTCAGCCCACCGCCCTGGCCGCAGCGCGGCGGCGGCCGGGGCACCGACCTGGACATGGTCAGCGCTCCCGGCCCACCGCGCTCACTGGAACAGCCCGGTGTTCTTCTTCTCGGTGTCCAGATAGTCGTTGGCGGAGTCGCCCACCGCCAGCTTGATGTCACGCAGCATCGCCTGGAGGTCCTGAGAGGCGGAGCGCCACCGCGCCTGCCGCTGCTCGTAGGCCTCGCGGGCCTCGCCCGTCCAGCTCGCCACCAGCGGAGCGGCATCCCGCTCAAGCTGGCCGAGTTGCGAGTCGAGCCTGTTCAGGGCCTTGTGGATGTCGGCGCCGGCCTGCTGAAGCGCGGCGAAGTTGACGACCAGCACACCATGGTCCATCGGATTTCCTTCCCGGGCGGGATCAGAGCGGCAGCTGGATGCCGCCGCGGTTGGTGCCGGCTACCCGGCTGGCCACCTCGTCGTCGGAGGCGTCGTACTGCCGGCCGGCGGTGCGGATCGCGCCGGCGGTCTCCCGCAGCGCCCGGTGCAATGCTGCCTGGTCCTGTGACCACTGCTGCTTGACCTGCTCGAACGATCGGCCGCCTGCGCCACGCCAGGCCTGCTGCAACACCTCCAGCTCGGCCAGCAGGCCGGTCAGCATGGACTGCAACGACTGGTCCACCTGCTCGAACTTCGCGGCGGTCTGCTGCATCACCGCGGCTTCTGCCTGCGTCTGGGACACCCCGATGTCACCTCGTCTCTCTGATCGCGCGTGGCCCTCGAACGCGCCCGCCCTGGGGGCGCGTCGTTCGCTTGGCCCGGTCATCGAGCACTGAGACACGGGTCAGCGACGAACTTCGTGGCTGACGGTAGCGATCCCGTAGCAGTTCTGCTACCCCCCGCCTCTCCCCTGTGGACAACCACGGCAGCCATCGGTCACTTACGATGTGCTGCAACCACGTCGCGGCGCGTGACGGACCGTCCGAGGGCGGCCGACCGCCCGACGCGGTCCCGACTGGTCGAGGAGGCGCGGTGCCGGCGATCACCACCGGAGGGCCGCACCCGGCGACACCGGTCGGGCCGGGGCCGGGCGCCGTCCCCCGGGCGATCGGGTCGGGCCAACCCGCCTACCGCAGCCCGGGCCCGGCCGATCAGCGCGCACCGCGTCGCCGCTCGCCGTTCGGCCGCTGGGCGTCGCCCACTCCGGGCACCGGCACAGGGGTGCGGGCCGGTCAACTTGTCGCCGCGCAGGTCGCGGCGGCGCTCGTCCTCACCGCCCCGGGCCGACCCGCACCGGTCACCGCGGCCGCCGCACTGGTCGCCGTGCTGCTGGTGGCCGTCGCCGTGCTCCGGGTCCGGGGCCGGTGGCTCTTCGAGTGGCTGGGCACCGCCGCCGGGCATCTGACCCGTCGTCGGGAGCTGACCGCGCCGGCCGGAGCGGCCGACCTGCTCGATCTCGTCGCGCCGGGCACCGTCGTCCACTCGACCGAGCTGACCGGCGGGCCTGCGGCAGTGCTGGAGGACACCGAGGGCGTGGTGGTGCTCCTGGAACTCGGGGACCCGGGCGATCTGCTCGGCGACGCGTCCCGGGCCATCCCGGCGCCTTCCGCGTTGCTGCCCCAGACCGGGCCGGACGCGCCCTCGCTGCGGGTGCAACTGCTGTTCAGTGGAGCACCGGCGCCGGTGCCGGCCGCGGGTGGCACCGTCGGGACGTCGTACCGGCAACTCACCGACGGGCGGCTCGCCGGGCGGGAACGAGCGGTGCTGGCGGTGCGAGTGCTGCGCGTCGACGGTTGGTCCGAGGAGGACCTTCGCCGGGTGCTCGCCGGCACCGTACGCCGGATCGTCCGCCGGCTCGGGTCGCTGACCGCGCGGCCACTCGGCGTGCCGGCAGCGCTGCGCGTCCTGGGCGAGCTGGCCCATCACGACGGCGACCGGGTCCGGGAGTCCTGGCCGGCGCTCCGGTCCGGCACCCTGGTCCAGGCCACCTTCCGGCTGATCCGGTGGCCGGAAGGCACAGGTGCACGGCGGCTGGTGCCCCGGCTGCTCGCGCTCCCGGCAACCGCGACGACGGTGTCGATCTCCGCAGGGCCGGCACCGGTCACCTCCGCCGCCGGGGTGCCGACCGAGCTGACCGTGCGCCTGGCCGCTCAGACGGCGACCGAGCTGACCGCGGCCACCGAGGCCCTGGAGCGCCTGGTGAACGACCTGGGCGGGGAGCTGCGGCGGCTCGACGGCGCACACCTGGGCGGGCTTGCCGCCACGCTGCCGTTGGCGCTGACCACCCGGGAAGCTCAGCCCCGCCCCGCACTGAACGACTGGGATCTCACTCTGGGCGATGCCGGAATGATGGTCGGCACGAACCGGCACGGCGGGGCGGTCACCGTCCGACTGTTCCGGCCGGAGAGCACCCGGGTGCTGCTGGTCGGCGGGGTGCGCGCCGCCCAGTTGGTGGCCCTGCGCGCCCTGGCGCTCGGCGCCCTGGTGGTCGTGCAGACCTCCCGACCGCGCGTCTGGGAGCCGTTCGTCCGGGGAGTGGGCGCACCGGGTGGGACGATCCCGTTGATCCCACCCGGTCGACCGGTGGCCGACGGGGTGGGCAGCGCGCTGCGCCCGTTGCTGCTGGTCGTCGACGCCGGGCCGGTGCCGGCCGACGCCGAGCCGGGCCCGCCGTGGCGCGCCACTCTGGTGGTACGCGACGAGCTGACCCCGGCGGACGTGGACGCGTTGAGCCGGGCCGACCTGGCGCTGCTGCAACCGCTGAGCGTCACCGAGGCCGCGCTGGCCGGCACCGCGCTGGGGCTGGGTGGGTCGGCCGAGTGGTTGACCCGGATCCGGGACGACATGGTGGCCGTGGTCAACCGACGGGCGCTGCGCTGGGCACTGCTCTCCCCCACGCCCATCGAGTCGCAACTGATCGGGCGTCCGGCTCGCGGCTGATCCACCGTGGTCGTCAACTGGCGGGTTACGTCGGTGCGTGGTCCGTGGCACGATCCCCGCCATGGGTTTTCTGAAAGGTCTGCTGATTCGGCTGGCCAGCACAGCGCTGGCGTTCTGGCTGGCCACACTCCTCATTCCGGGCATCTCTCTGGAGTCGAACTCCGCTGGCGAGACGGTGACCACGCTGCTCCTGGTGGCGGTGATCTTCGGCGTGGTCAACGCGGTTCTCCAGCCGCTCATCAAGACGGTCGGCTGCGGCTTCTACCTGCTGACCCTCGGTCTCATCGCGCTGGTGGTGAACGGGCTGCTGTTCCTGCTCACCAGCTGGATCGCCGACCAGGCCGGGCTGCCGTTCACCGTGGACGGTTTCTGGCCGGCCGCCGTGCTCGGTGCCCTCTTCGTGAGCATCGTGACCTGGATCCTGGGCGCCGTCCTCGACCGGGACTGACCGCCGACCGCACCGGCCCGCCCCGGGCTCCGGCCGGGGCCCGGGCAGGCCGGTGACCAGAGTTCGGGAATTGGCCGGCACGAGTCCCCACCTGGGCGGTTAGCGTCGCATCGTGTTCACGCTGACCCGCAACGACGGCTATCTGCTCAGCACCGACCCGGCTCTGCTCGACCTGGGCCTGGTGCACCACTGGTTGTCCACCGACGCGTACTGGGCACTCGGACGTGACCGGGCCACCGTCGACCGGGCGTTCGCCGGTTCCCTGCCGTTCGGCGTCTACCGGCCTGAGGACGGCCGCCAGGTCGCGGTGGCCCGGGTGGTCACCGACCGGGCGACCTTCGCCTGGCTCTGCGACGTGTACGTCGACCGCGCCGCCCGTGGTCGCGGTTTGGGCGGGTGGTTGGCCAGCGCGGCCCGCGACCACCTGGACGAGCTGGGCGTACGCCGGATCCTGCTGGCCACGAACGACGCACACCAGGTGTACGCGCGGGTGGGCTTCACGCCGCTCGACGTGCCGGAGCGGTGGATGAACCTCGACCGGCGGATCCCGGTGACCCCGGTCACCGGAAAGGAACAAAGCGACGGTACGCCCCTTACGGTGGAGGCGTGACGCCTCTCCGCCTGGGATACCTCTACGGCCTCGGCGCGTACCTGCTCTGGGGTTTCTTCCCGCTCTACCTCAAGCTGCTGCGGCCGGCCGGCCCACTGGAGATCCTGGCCCACCGGATCGTCTGGTCGGTGGTGTTCGTGGCCCTGCTGCTGGCCGCTCTGCGCAACATCGGCTTCCTGCGGGCGCTGCTGCGTCGCCCCTGGGCGATGGCCGGGATGGTCGCCGCCGCCGCGCTGATCGCTGTCAACTGGGGCACCTACATCTACGGCGTCAATTCCGACCGGGTGGTGGAGACGGCGCTCGGCTACTTCATCAACCCGCTGGTCGTGGTGCTGCTCGGCGTGACGGTGCTGCGGGAGCGGCTACGCCCGGCGCAGTGGGTGGCGCTGGGGATCGGCGCGTCGGCGGTCGCGGTGCTCGCCGTGGACTACGGCCGGTTGCCGTGGCTGGCGTTGACCCTGGCGTTCAGCTTCGCCGGCTACGGCCTGGTCAAGAAGCGGCTGGGGCTGCCGCCCGCGGAGGGGCTCTTCGTCGAGTCGGCGGTGCTGGCGCTGCCGGCGCTGGGTTATCTCGGCTGGCTGATGGCGAGAGCCGACTCGACGTTTGGGCACGTCTCGGCCGGGCACACCGCGCTGCTGGTGCTGGCCGGTGCGGCCACGGCGATCCCGCTGCTGATGTTCGCCGGGGCGGCCAACCGGCTGCCGCTGAGCAGCCTCGGCATGATCCAGTACCTGGCACCGATCCTCCAGCTCGGCTGCGGCGTGCTGATCTTCCACGAGCCGATGCCACCGGCCCGCCTCGCCGGCTTCGCGCTGGTCTGGCTCGCCCTGATCGTCTTCACCGCCGACGCCGTCCGCAACTCCCGCCGCACCCGGGCCCAGGCCCGGATCCTGGAACCCGTTCCCACCCCCTGACCGCCCATGCCCAGACGGCCGGTCAGGGCACCGCGTAGGTGAGCAGTGGTGTGCCGTCGGCTCGTTGCAGCTCCACGCTGACCAGTTCGGCGTCGGTGAACCTGGTGGCGCCGGTGAACTGGAGGGCGTCGCCGGGGGCCGCCAGCCAGGAGCCGATCTGCTCACTGGCGCCGTTCGGGCCGTGCGCCACCAGCCGGAACGGGTACGCCTTGCCATAGCTCGTCCGCGCGTCGTACCCGCACCGCATGGTCACCGCCGTGCCCCACTTGGTGCCGGACAGCCCGATGTCGGCGTGCACCGGCCCGGCGGTGGCCACCGGTCGCATGGCGACCATCGACACCTGCGTGGCCGGGGCGCTGGTCTGCGCCACGGGAGGTCCGGACGGGCCGGTGGGTCGGGGCAGCACCACGGCAGTGCCCACACCGACCATCAGGGCCAGCCCGGCGGCGGCCAGTGTGGTCAGCGCGTACCGTCGGCGGTCCGCGGAGCGGTCCCTCCTGCGGCGACGCCGAGCCTCCTCGATCAGCGCGGGCACCCGGGGCGGGGCCGGCGGCGGCAGGATCTGCTCCAACCCCGCCGGGTCGAGACGCCCCAGCAACCCGGGCAGGACGGCGATCTCGGCGACCGCCTCCCGGCAGGAGGCACAGCCGGAGAGGTGCCGCTCGTAGGCCGCCCGCTCGGCGGGGGCCAAGGCGCCCAGCACGTACGCGCCATCGTCGTACGCGAACTCGCACTGCGTCATCCCGTCACCCCCATCTCGGCCAGCACCAACCGTAGAGACCGCAGCGCGTAGTGGGTGCGGGACTTCACGGTCCCCGGCGGTACGCCCAGCCGGGATGCCGCCTCGGCCACCGACCGCCCCTGGTAGAAGCACTCGACCAGCACCTCGCGGTGGGTCGGGCTGAGCCGGTTCAGCGCCTCGGCGACGGTCCACGCCTCCACCGCCCGCTCGGCCTCGTCGATCACGCCCGGCGGTTCGGGCAGATCGTCGGTGAACACCTCGCCGACCCGGGTGGACCGCCGCCGCCAGGCGTCGATGGCCAGGTTACGGGCGGTGGTGAACAACCAGGACCGCACCGAACCGCGCTGCGGGTCGAGGGATTCCGGATGTCGCCAGGCCCGCAGCAGCGTCTCCTGCACCAGGTCCTCGGCGCGCTGCCGGTCCCCGTTGACCAGCCGCAGGGCATGGGCGTACAGCGCCTCCGCGTGCTCGTCGTGCAGCGCGCGCAGCAGTTGGGCGTCGTGGTCGCTGATGGCGGTCTCCTCGCTTCCGGCGCGCGTCCGGCGGTGCGTTCGCTCGGGAATACGTGCCGTCACGCCGATCGGTTCAGCGCGAGGTCAGACCGGTTGTGTGCCGGTTGCCGCCCGCGAAGGTGTTCATGGAGGCTTCTCCCATGAGCGACCTCCCCGGCTGCTCCCCCTGTGGACCGGCACCCGCCATGGCACCCGCCACGCCATGATCTGTCTGTACCGCTGCGGAACCAAGCCGGGCGTGGTGGTCACCTGGCGTCTCGACGGCGGCCCGGTGGGCAGCTGACGTTGCTCAGGCGGTCCGGCGCTGGACCGCCGCGAGAGGCCCTCTCCCAGCCCGGGAGAGGGCCTCTCATGCGTGGGTGCGTCAGTTGTCGGAGGCGATGCCGTCGGCGACGCTGCGGGCCACGGTGAGCAGCTTGGCCCGTACCACCCGGGCGGAGGTCATCATCTCGCTGGCGGGCAACGCGCAGGCCAGCACGACGCGGCGTTCCATGTCCTTGTCCGGCGCGACGAGCACCGCCGCGCAGGCCACCCCCTGACGGAACTGGCCCATCTCCAACTGCATGCCACGCCGGTCGCCGGCGGCGAGGTCGGCCTCGAACGTCTCGGTGGTGGTCAGCGTGGCCGTGGTGAACGGGCGCATGCCGTATTCGCGCAGGTAGCGGTTGCGCTGGTCGACAGTGAGGGTGGCGAGCAGCGACTTGCCCAGGGCCGTCGCGTGCGCCCCCTCGTCGAAGCCGGGGACCAGGTCCTCCAGGTAGGGCGACCGGTGCCCCTCGGCGACCGCCGTGAGGGCCACCTGACCGCCGACGAAGCGACCCAGGTAGTGGCTGTAGCCGGTGTCCAGTGCGGCCCGCCGCAGCGTCTCACCGACCGCTGGCGGGCCCCGGAACGCGGTCACCAGCTCCCGGTACCGGTCGGCCACCTCCAACCCCACGATGTACGTGCCGTCCTCGCGACGGATCACGTAGCCCTCGTAGGCCAGGGTGCGGACCAGGTGGTAGGTCGTGGCCACGGTCAGCTCGCACCGTCGAGCGATCTGCTTGACGGTCAGGCCTTTCGGGGCGCGACCGACCGACTCCAGCACCCGCAGCGCTCGGGACACGCTGCGGATCAGGTCCGAAGGTTCTGCCAAGGGGTCGCGCACAACCACCTCCGCCGCCGGGGACTTACACCATATGAAAAACAGGCCCGGTGCGAAATGCCTGTTCGGGTCGAGGATGCCAGATCGTCATCCACTCGTTGTGCCCCGACCGTCACCAGGAGTGGCCTGAGCGAGTCTCACGTAGGTTTGCCGGACGATGACCAACAACGCCATCACCCCCGACCCGACCGTCGCCCCCTCCCACCCGATCAGGGCGAGCGCCGGCGCAGTGGCCACTACCGTGGCCTGCGTACTCCCCGTCTTTCTGCTCGGTGGTCTCGCCGTGCAGATGGGCAGGGACCTCGACTTCTCCCCGGCCGGCCTCGGCCTGGCCGTGTCCGTCTACTTCGGGGTCAGCGCGCTGGCCTCGGTGCCCTCCGGCCGCCTCGTCGAGCGGTACGGAGCGGCCCTGGTGGCCCGCTGCGGCATCGTGCTGGCCGCCGGGTCGATGCTGGCCGTGGCGGCCTTCGCCCGCTCGTACCCGGTGCTGGTCGGGTTGCTGGCGCTCAGCGCCGCCGCGAACGCGCTCGGCCAGTTGGCCAGCAACGCCGCGCTGGCCCAGCACGTGCCGGCCCGACGGCAGGGTCTGTCGTTCGGCGTCAAGCAGGCCGCCATCCCGGTCTCCACACTGCTGGCCGGGGCGGCGGTGCCCACCATCGCGCTGACCGTCGGCTGGCGCTGGGCGTTCGTGGCGGCGGCCGTGGTCGCGACGATGACGCTGGCCGCCGTACCCCGGCAGGTGCCCCTGCGGGCGCGGCGGGCCGGCGCGACGCGCGCTGGCCGGGCCACTGCGGCGTTGGTGGTGGTCGGTGCGGCGGCGACGTTGGCCGCGGCCGCAGCGAACGCGCTGGGCACCTTCCTGGTGGACTCCGCGGCGGCCCGGGGCATGTCGCCGGGCCTCGCCGGCCTCACCCTGACGCTGGGCAGTGCGATCTGCGTGACCGCGCGGGTGGGTGCCGGCTGGCTGGCCGACCGCCGCGTCACCGGTCACGTCGCCGTCATCGCCGCGATGCTGGTCGTCGGTGCGGCCGGGCTGGGCCTGCTCGCGTTGACCGGCCCGGTGCCGCTGGTGGCCGGCGTGGTGCTCGGCTTCGGCCTAGGTTGGGCCTGGCCCGGCCTGATGACGTTCGCGGTGGTTCGACTCCACCCGCAGTCACCGGCCGCCGCCACCTCAATCACCCAGACCGGGGTGTACGCGGGCGGCTGCCTCGGCCCGTTGACCCTCGGCCCACTGGCTGCCCACCTCGGCTATCCGGCCATGTGGACCGCCTCGGCGGTGTCCATGCTGCTCGCGGCCGTCCTCATGCTCTGCGGTGGCCGCCTGTTGACCCGCGTCGCCAGTGCGGCGAGCCGGGGCGACGATCAGCTGGTGCGGTCGGCGATGTAGTCGCAGAGCGATTCGAGGGCGTGCCGGGACGGGCCCTCGGGCAGCGGGGAGAGGCGCGCACGGGCGTCCTCGGCGTAACTGCGCACGGTCTCCCGGGCGCGCTTGAGCGCGGGGCTCTCGCGCAGCAGACCCAACGCCTCGGCGTGCAGCGCGTCGTCGGTCAGCGGGCCGGTCGCCAGGATCTCCCGCAGTCGCACCGAGGACGCGTCGGAGTCGTCCGCCGCGCGGGCGTAGAGCACCGGCAGGGTCGGGACGCCCTCGCGCAGGTCCGTGCCGGGCGTCTTGCCCGACTGCACCGACTCGGAGGCGATGTCGAGCAGGTCGTCGGAGAGTTGGAAGGCGACGCCGATCGTCTCGCCATATCCGGCGAGGGCCTCCACGTGCTCGGCCGCTGCGCCACCGAACATGCCGCCGAAGCGTGCCGACGTGGCGATCAGCGAGCCGGTCTTGTCGGCGATCACGTTGAGATAGTGGGTCACCGGGTCGTCGTCGGCGCGCGGCCCGACCGTCTCCGCGATCTGACCGTGCACCAGCCGGGCGAAGGTGCGCGCCTGCAACCGGACCGCCTCGGGGCCCAGGTCGGCGGCGATGTCCGCCGCACGGGCGAAGAGATAGTCGCCGACCAGGATCGCGACCGAGTTGGTCCAGCGGGAGTTCGCGCTGGGCGCGCCCCGGCGAACGGCGGCCTCGTCCATCACGTCGTCGTGGTAGAGGGTGGCGAGGTGAGTGAGCTCCATCACCACGGCGGCCGGAACCACCTGCGCGCCGGTGGGATCACCGAACTGGGCACCGAGCGCCACCAGCAGCGGCCGGAAACGCTTGCCGCCGGCCTCCAGGAGGTGCCGGGCGGCCTCGGTGACGAACGGGTCAGCGCTGGACACACTGGCCCGCAGCTCGACCTCGACCGTCTCCAGCAGACCCAGCACGGACGCCTCGACGCGGGGATCGGCGAGATTGAGGCCGAGCGCGCCGAACTGACTCGTGCTCGCCCGACCCCGCCGACCGCCGGAGCCGGAGGCACCTGAACGCTCGCCCGCCGGATTCACCACACCATCAACCATGCCACACCCGTTCGACCTGCTCCGGGTCGGGGATACGCACCGGGGGCCGGCACGTGAACACGCGCCGGCCCCCGGTGGTCGATCCTTCGGTCATCGCACGAATTCGGCAGCTCCGGTGGCCAGATCGAGCAGCGGCGCCGGGGCGATGCCCAGCACCAGCGTGGCCAGCACGCCGATCATCAGGGCGGCGGAGGTGAGCCCGCCGGGCACCATGACGGTCGGGGTGGACTCGCCCGGCTCGGAGAGCCACATCATCACCACGACCCGCAGGTACGGGAACGCCAGCACCATGCTGGTCAGCACACCGGCGATCACCAGCCAGGCCTGACCACCCTCCAGGGCCGGCCCGAAGATGGCGAACTTGCTGGTGAAGCCGCTGGTCAGCGGAATACCGGCGAAGGCCAGCAGGATGAAGGTGAACAGCCCGGCGAAGAACGGCGACCGCCGACCCAGCCCGGCCCAGCGGGACAGGTGGGTGGCCTCCCCGTCGGCGTCCCGCACCAGGGTCACCACCGCGAACGCGGCCAGCACCGAGAAGCCGTACGCGACCAGGTAGAACATCGTGCCGGAAAGCCCGTCGCGGCTCGGTGCCAGCACGCCGACCAGCAGGTAGCCGGCGTTGGCGATCGAGGAGTACGCGAGCAGCCGCTTGATGTCGGTCTGGGTGACCGCGAGCACGGCACCGATCAGCATGGTCAGCACCGCCACCGCGCCGAGGACCGGGGTGAAGTCCCAGGAGGCGTCGGTGAACGCGACGTGGAAGACCCGCAGCAGGGCACCGAACGCGGCGACCTTGGTGCAGGCCGCCATGAAGCCGGTGACCGGGGTCGGCGCGCCCTGGTACACGTCCGGGGTCCAGACATGGAACGGCGCCGCCGCGGCCTTGAAGAGCAGACCGATCGAGAGCAGTGCCATGCCGGCGAAGAGCAGCACCTTGCTGGCCGGGGACTCGCTCACCGCCGCGTGGATGGTGGCGAAGTCGACGCCGGCCGTCCGGCCAGGGATGCCCGAGGTGAAGCCGTAGATCAGGGCCACGCCGAACAGGAAGAACGCGGAGGCGTACGCGCCGAGCAGGAAGTACTTCATCGCCGCTTCCTGGCTCAGCAGACGCCGGCGACGGGCCAGCGCGCAGAGCAGGTAGAGCGGAAGGGAGAAGACCTCCAGCGCGATGAACATGGTCAGCAGGTCGTTCGCCGCCACGAAGATCAGCATGCCGCCGATCGCGAACGTGGTGAGCGGGTAGACCTCGGTGAGGCCGTTGCGCCCCTCGGCCTGCCGCCGGTCGTCGGCCGACTCGGCGGTCACCGCGGCCTGGGCGACGAACGCCCCGCCCCGCTCGACCGAGCGGTCGCCGATCAGCAGCAGCGCCATCGCGGCCAGCACCAGGATCGCGCCCTGGAGGAACAGCGTCGGCCCGTCGATCGCGAGCGCCTGGCCGGCGGTGATGATCCGCTCATCAGCGCTGAGGACCACCATGGTCAGCGCCGCGAGCACCGCGAGCAGCGCCAGCGTCAACTGCACCACGTGCCGCCAACGACGAGGCACCAGCGCCTCGACGAGCACGCCGAGCAACGCCGTGCCCAGCATGATCAGGATCGGGGAGATCGCCGCGTAGTCGATCGACGGCAGTTTCAGCTCGGTCACTTTGCCGCCTCCTGGACGGTGCCGCCCACGGACGGCGCCGGGTCGGTTCTGCCGATGTCGTCCATGGTCGCCTGGACGGCCGGGTTGATCACGTCAGTGACCGGCTTGGGGAAGAAGCCGAGCAGCACGATCAGCGCGATCAGTGGGGCGACCACGACCTTCTCGCGCAGGTTGAGGTCCTTGCGCATCCCGTCGACCTCGGTGAGAGCCGGGTTGAGCGTGCCCTGGGTGGTGCGCTGCACCATCCACAGCACGTACGCGGCGGCCAGGATGATGCCGAGCGTGGCGATGATCGCCACCGGCTTGTTCACCGTGAAGGTGCCGATCAGCACCAGGAACTCCGAGATGAACGGTGCCGTGCCGGGCAGTGCGAGCGAGGCGAGACCGGCGAAGAAGAGCACACCGGCGAGCACCGGGACCAGCTTGCCGGCGCCGCCGAAGTCGCTGATCAACGCCGAGCCACGCCGGCTGATCAGCATGCCCACCACCAGGAAGAGCAGACCGGTGGCCAGCCCGTGGTTGAGCATGTAGAGCACCGCGCCGGTGCCGGCCTGGGTGGTGAAGGCGAAGATGCCCACCCCGATGAAGCCGAAGTGCGCGATCGAGGTGTACGACACCAGCCGCTTGAGGTCGTTCTGACCGACCGCCAGCAGCGCGGCGTAGACGATGCCGATCACGCCCAGCGCCAGCGCCCACGGCGCGAACCACTTCGACGCCTCCGGGAACAGCGGCAGGCAGTAGCGCAGGATGCCGAACGTGCCGACCTTGTCCAGCACACCGACCAGCAGGGCCGCCGCTCCCGCCGGGGCCGCACCACCGGCGTCGGGCAGCCAGGTGTGGAACGGGAAGAACGGCGCCTTGATGGCGAACGCGAGGAAGAAGCCGAGGAACAGCCACCGCTCGGTGCCGGTGCTGATGTCGACCTGGGACAGCGCCTGCCAGTCGAAGGTCTTGCCGCCGACCACCCACAGGCCGATCACTGCGGCCAGCATGAACAGACCGCCGACCAGCGAGTAGAGGAAGAACTTCACCGCCGCGTACTGCCGCTGGTGGCCGCCGTAGCTGCCGATCAGGAAGTACATCGGGACCAGCATGACCTCGAAGAACACGTAGAACAGGAAGACGTCGGCGGCCGCGAAGACACCGATCATCGTGCACTCGAGGACCAGCAGCAGCGCGAAGTAGACGGGCACCGACCGCTTCGACGACTCCGCGTCGTGCCAGGAGGCCAGGATCACCAACGGCACCAGCACCGCGATCAGCATCAGCATCACCAACGCGATGCCGTCGGCGGCGAAGGTGAAGCTGACGCCCCAGTTCGGGATCCACGAGTACGACTCGCGGAACTGGAACCGGTCACCGCCTGCGTTGAAGCTGACCCACATCACCACCGAGAGCACCAGCACGAGCAGCGACCAGGCGAACGCCACCTGCTTGGCCAGCTCCGGGCGGTGGCGCGGCAGGAAGGCCACCACCAGGGCGCCCACCAGCGGCGCCACGGTGAGCACCGAGAGGAACGGGAAGTTGGACATTATGCGGCCTTACCTCCGTCGTCACTGCGTGGTCCGCCGGCGGGGGCGGCCGGAAACAGGTCGATCACGCCAACCACCCGGCCTGCACCGCCAGGAACGCCGCCATCACCAGCAGCGCACCGGCCAGGATCGAGGTGGCGTACGAGCGGACGAAGCCGGTCTGCATCCGCCGGAGCCGACCCGAGCCACCGCCGACCGCGGCGGCAAGCCCGTTGACCAGCCCGTCGATGCCCCGGTTGTCGAGGTACACCAGCGCCCGGGTGAGGAAGATGCCCGGCTTCTCGAAGACGGCCTCGTTGACCGCGTCGGTGTAGAGGTTGCGCCTGGCGGCGGTGACCAGCACCCCGGCCGGTTGTGGCGCGGTGGCCGTGCCGGCCCGGAACAGGAACCAGGCGAGCCCGGCACCGAGCACGGTGACCAGCAGCGACAGGGTGGTGATGACGGCGTGCGAGAGGACCGCCTCGTGCTCCCCGTGCTCGCCGCCCAGGCCGGCGGTGGCCGTCAGCCAGTCCGGAACGGACGTGGAGAGCAGGAAGCCGGCACCGACCGAGCCGACCGCCAGCAGGATCAGCGGGATCGTCATCAGCTTCGGCGACTCGTGCGGGTGCTGGATGTCCTCGGTCCACCGCTGCGGCCCGTGGAACGTGAGCACGAACAGCCGGGTCATGTAGAACGCGGTCAGTCCGGCACCGAGCAGCGCCGCACCGCCGAAGAGCCAGGCGGTCCAGTCCTCCCGCTCGAAGGCGGCCACGATGATCGGCTCCTTGGAGAAGAAGCCGGAGAACGGGAACATGCCAATGATGGCCAGCCAACCCATCATGAAGGTCAGCCAGGTGATCTTCATGTGCTTCGAGAGGCCACCGAAGCGGCGGATGTCGACCTGGTCCTTCATGCCGTGCATCACCGAGCCGGCGCCCAGGAACATGTTGGCCTTGAAGAAGCCGTGCGCCAGCAGGTGCACGATGGCCAGCGCGTACGCGCCACCGCCCAGGCCGACGCCGAGGAACATGTAGCCGATCTGGCTCACCGTCGACCAGGCGAGCACCCGCTTGATGTCGTCCTTGGCCGCGCCGATGATGCAGCCGATCAGCAGCGTGAGCGCGCCGACGCTGACCACCACGAGCTGGAGGGTCGAGTTGGCGGAGAAGATCGGGTTGGACCGGGCGATCAGGTAGACGCCCGCGGTGACCATGGTGGCCGCGTGGATGAGCGCCGACACCGGGGTCGGGCCCTCCATCGCGTCCGGCAACCACGCCTGCAGCGGGAACTGACCGGACTTGCCGGCCGCACCGAGCAGCAGCAACAGGCCGAGGACCAGCACTGTGGTGCCGGTCAGCGCGCCGACGCCGTTGAACACCTCGTCGTACTGGGTGGTGCCCAGGGTGGCGAACATGATGAAGATGCCGATGGCCAGGCCGGCGTCGCCGACCCGGTTCATCAGGAACGCCTTCTTGCCGGCGGTGGCCGCGCTCGGCCGCTCGGTCCAGAAGGAGATCAGCAGGTACGACGCCAGACCGACGCCCTCCCAGCCGAAGTAGAGCATCACGTAGTTGTTGCCGAGCACCAGCAGCAGCATCGCCGCGACGAACAGGTTGAAGTACGCGAAGAACCGCCGACGACCCGCGTCGTGCGCCATGTACTCGACCGCGTACAGGTGGATCAGGAAGCCCACCCCGGTGATCAGCAGCACGAAGACCGCGGCCAGCGGGTCGAACAGCAGGCCGAAGTCGACGCGCAGGTCACCGACCGCGATGAAGTCCCAGAGGCTCAGCTCGACCGACTTGTTCTCCAGGCCACGCAGCTGGAAGAAGAAGGACAGGCCGAGCACGAAGGCGGCGCCGATGGCGGCAACACCCAACCAGTGCCCCCAGCGGTCGGCCCGCCGGCCGAGCAGCAGCAGGATGGCCGCGCTGAGCAGCGGGATCGCCACCAGCAGCCAGACGCCCCCGAGCAGCCCCGTGGCCTGGGCGTATTCCACAGTCTCTTCCACCGGTGGACCCCTCTAGTACTTGAGCAGGTTGGCGTCGTCGACACTCGCCGAGCGTCGCGTCCGGAAGATGGACATGATGATCGCGAGCCCGACCACGACCTCGGCCGCCGCCACCACCATCACAAAGAACGCCATGATCTGGCCGTTGAGGTCACCGTTGATCCGGCTGAAGGTGACCAGCGTCAGGTTGGCGGCGTTGAGCATCAGCTCCACGCACATGAACAGCACGATCGCGTTGCGCCGGATCAGCACCCCGGCGGCGCCGATGGTGAAGAGCACTGCGGCGAGGACGAGGTAGTAGGTCGGCTCGACCGAGAAGAACGTTCCCATTACTTGGTTTGCCTTCCGTTCGCGACTGCGGGGCTCCGCTCCGCTGCACTCCTCGCGCTCACCGGTCCGTCCCCTTCAGCGAGGTCTCCTCGGCGGTCAGCTCGCGCTGCGGAAGGATCGCCGGGGTGCTGCGGTCGGTCAGGCGGCCGTCGGGCAGCCGGGCCGGGGTGGCCACCGAGGACGAGGTCGCGAAGACGCCGGGGCCCGGCTTCGGCCCGGGGTAGTTGCCCGGGGCGAAGCGTGCCTTCATGGTCGACACCTGGTCGACCTTGTCCTGCTTACGCCGCTCGACGTGAGCCAGCACCATGGCACCGACCGCCGCGGTGATCAGCAGCGCCGAGGTCAGCTCGAACGCGAAGACGTACTTGGTGAACAGCAGCCGGGCGATGCCCTGCACGTTCCCCTCGGCGTTGACCTGCTCCAAGCCGACCGTGTTGGTCTGGTCCAGTGCCTGGTAAAGGCCGGTGCCGACCAGGCCGGCGAAGCCCAGGCCGAGCACGATCGCGGCGACGCGCTGGCCGCGAAGCGTCTCGATCAGGGAGTCCGTGGAGTCCCGACCGACCAGCATCAGCACGAAGAGGAACAGCATCATGATCGCGCCGGTGTAGACGATGATCTGCACCATGCCGATGAACGGACCGGCCTGGAGGACGTAGAACACGCCCAGACAGAGCATGGTCAGCACCAGCCACAGCGCCGAGTGCACGGCGTTGCGCGCGGCCACCATCCCGATCCCGCCGAGCAGCGCGAGCGGGGCGAGGATCCAGAAGGTGACCGCCTCGCCGGTGGAGACCGAACCCGCCGCGGCGAGCACCGTAGACGTGGTCATGCTTCCTCTCCCTTGCCGGCAGCCGCACGCTGGGCGGCCTGCTCGGCGCCCGGGAACGTCACGCCGGGGTGCTCCTCGACCTGGTAGCGGCCGGGACCCATCGGGGACGTCTCCGCACCGGCGGAGGTGCCCGGGTTGTCCAGCGCGCCGACGTAGTAGTCCTTCTCGCTGTCACCCAGCCGCATCGGGTGCGGAGGCTGCTCCATGCCCTCCAGCAACGGCGCGAGCAACTGCTCCTTGGTGAAGATGAGGTCCTGCCGGTTGTCCCGGGCCAGCTCGTACTCGTTGCTCATGGTGAGCGAACGGGTCGGGCAGGCCTCGATGCACAGCCCGCAGAAGATGCAGCGGGCGTAGTTGATCTGGTAGACGCTGGCGTACCGCTCACCCGGCGAGAAGCGCTGCTCGTCGGTGTTGTCGCCACCCTCGACGTAGATCGCGTCCGCCGGGCAGGCCCAGGCGCACAGCTCGCAGCCGATGCACTTTTCCAGGCCGTCCGGGTGCCGGTTGAGGATGTGCCGCCCGTGGTAGCGCGGCGCCGACACCGGCGGCTTGAACGGGTAGTCGGTCGTGACGACCTTCCTGAACATGTGCGAGAAGGTGACACCGAATCCCTTGAACGTTCCGGTGATCGCGCCCACGTCACACCTCCCTGGAGTCCGAGCCGGCAACGATGTTGGCCGGCTCCCGCTCGGCGACCACGCGCGTGATGCGCGGGCTCGGTGGTACCTGAAGATCCATCGGTGGCAGCGGGAAGCTCCCGTACGGCCGGTTGTCGACCTGTTCCTGAGTTGTCGGCTTCGGCTGCGGCCGGCGGCTGGGCCAGAACAGCGTGGCGATCAGCAGCAGGCCGGCGGGGATGCCGACCGCGATGACCTTGCCGCGGGTGTCCCAGTCCTCGATGGAACGCAGGCCCGACAGGACCAGGATCCAGACCAGGTTGATCGGCAGCAGCACCTTCCAACCGAGGCGCATGAACTGGTCGTAGCGCAGCCGGGGCAGCGTGCCGCGCAGCCAGACGAAGACGAAGACCAGCGCGATCACCTTGCCGAAGAACCAGAGCATCGGCCACCAACCGGAGTTGGCGCCCTCCCAGATGGTGATCGGCCACGGTGCCCGCCAACCGCCCAGGAACAGCGTGGTGGTGACCGCGGACATGGTCACCATCGCGACGTACTCGCTGAGCATGAAGAGCGCGAACTTCAGCGAGCTGTATTCCGTCATGAAGCCGGCGACCAGCTCGGACTCGGCCTCGGGCAGGTCGAACGGCGCCCGGTTGGTCTCACCCACCGTGGCGATGAAGAAGATGATGAAGCTGGGCAGCAGCAGGATCGCGTACCAGCCCGGCGCCGGGATCTCGGTGCCGAAGATGGTCAGCCGCGTGGCGTCGCCCTGAGCGGCGACGATCCCGCTGGTGCTCATCGTGCCGGCGGTCATGAAGACCGCCACGATGCTCAGGCCCATGGCGACCTCGTAGGAGATCATCTGGGCGGTCGACCGCAGACCACCGAGGAGCGGGTACGTCGAGCCGGAGGCCCAACCACCCAGCACGATGCCGTAGACGCCCATCGACGAGCAGGCGAGCAGCAGCAGCACCGCCACCGGCACGTCGGTGACCTGCAACGGCGTGTGGTGGCCGAAGATGCTCACCATCGGGCCGAAGGGCACCACCGACAGCGCGGTGACCGCACAGATCACCGAGATGGTCGGGGCGAAGAAGTAGACGACCTTGTCGGCCGCCTTCGGCAGGATGTCCTCCTTGAAGGCCATCTTCAGGCCGTCGGCGAGGGTCTGCAGCAGGCCGAACGGGCCGACCTGGTTGGGGCCGGGCCGCACCTGCATGTAACCGACCACGCGCCGCTCGAACCAGACACCGAGCAGGGTGGCCAGCAGACCGAAGGCGAACGCGAAGACGATCTTGCCGAGAACCAGCCACCACGGATCCCGGCCGAAGTCGGCAAGCGTCGGATCCTGGGCCAGGATTGACGAAGTCACTGGTTACCCCCGGAGTTGAGGAGCGGACCCGGGAGCCCGGTCTCGTCGGCCGCCACGCGCCCGGCCGGGATGGCCGTGCTCGGTGCGGGAACGGAGATCCGGACGACAGTGCCGGACGTCGCCCCGAGGCTGCGTCGCACGGTCGAGCCGGGTGAGTTGGTCGGCAACCAGACCACGCCGTCCGGCATTTCGGTGAGCTCCGCCGGCAGGGTCAGTGCCCCCCGGTCGGTGCCGACCGTGACCGCGTCGCCGTCGGCGACACCGAGCGCCTCGGCGGTGCCCTTACCCAGCCGGACCACCGGCGGGCGGGCGGTGCCCGCGAGGTTCTCGTCGCCTTCGGTCAGGCTGCCGAGGTCCACCAGTTGGTGCCAGGTGGCCAGCACGGCCTCCCCGGCAGCCGGGTGCGGCACCCGGCCCGGCGCCACCGACGGTGCGGACGGCCGGGACGTACGCGTCGCCGGCAGCGTGCCCAGCTCACGACGCACGCTCGGCACATCCGCCGTGCCGAGCCGCACGTCGAGGAGCGCGGCCAGCGCGTCGAGCACCCGGCCGTCGGTCATCGCGGCGGTGTTCAGCACCGCCTCGAACGGGCGCAGCCGACCCTCCCAGTCCAGGAAGCTGCCGGCCTTCTCGGCCACCGGGGCGACCGGCAGGACCACGTTCGCCCGCCGGGTCACCGCGCTGGCGCGCAGCTCGAGGCTGACCAGGAACGGCACCGCGTCCAGGGCGGACTCGGCCAGTCGCGGGTCGGCCAGATCGGCCGGGTCGACGCCGCCGACGACAAGCGCGCCGAGCTGCCCGTTGGCCGCCGCGGTCAGGATGCCGTCGGTGTCCCGGCCGGCCTGGCTCGGGATCACCCCGGCCGGGATGTCCCACGCCTCACCCAGTTCCGCCCGGGCGGCCGGCTCGGTGACCAGGCGTCCACCGGGGAGCAGGTTGGGCAGGCAGCCCGCGTCGACAGCGCCGCGGTCACCCGCGCGCCGCGGCACCCACACCAGCTTCGCGCCGGTACGCCGCGCCACGTCCGCCGCTGCGGAGAGCCCGCCCGGCACAGTGGCCAGTCGCTCGCCGACGATCAGGATCGCGCCCGGTGCGCTCAGCGCCTCGGCGACCGTGGCGTGCTCGGCGAGCACGCTGGCCTCCTCGCCCGGCACGACCCGGGCCAGCTTGGCACCGAGCTTCTCCAGGCCGCGGGTGGCGAACGGCGCCAACGCGTACACCGTCAGGGTCTTCTTCAGGTACGCCTTGCGCAGCCGCAGGAAGAGGATCGGGCACTCCTCCTCCGGCTCCAGGCCGACCAGCACCACCGCCGGCGCGTTCTCCACGTCGGTGTAGGTGACGTCGGTGACCCCGGCGACCGAGCTGGCCAGGAAGTCGGCCTCCTCGCGGGAGACCGGCCGGGCCCGGAAGTCGATGTCGTTGGTGTTCAGGGCGACCCGGGCGAACTTCGCGTACGCGTACGCGTCCTCGACGGTCAGCCGGCCGCCGGTGAGCACCGCCGTGCCCTGCCCGCTCTCCCGAGCAGTGTGCAGGCCCTCGGCGGCCACGGTGAGCGCCTCGCTCCAGGACGCCTCGCGCAGCTCACCGGTGTGCTCGTCGCGGACCAGCGGGGTGGTCAACCGGTCGGCGGCCCGGGTGTACTGGAAACCCCACCGGCCCTTGTCGCAGTTCCACTCCTCGTTGACCTGCGGCTCGTCGCCGGCCAGCCGGCGCAGCACCTTGCCGCGCCGCCAGTCGGTGCGCTGCCCGCAGCCGGCCGAGCAGTGCTCGCAGACGCTCGGGCTGGACACCAGGTCGAACGGGCGGGCCCGGAAGCGGTACTGCGCACCGGTCAGCGCGCCCACCGGGCAGATCTGCACGGTGTTGCCGGAGAAGTAGGAGTTGAACGGGACGTCACCGGCGTCGCCCTCTTCGCCGTACGCGTCGTCCCGGTAGATGTTGATCTCCTCGGCGGACGACCGGCCCATCAGGTCGATGAACTTGTCGCCGGCGATCTCCTCGGAGAACCGGGTGCACCGCTGACAGAGCACGCACCGCTCGCGGTCCAGCAGCACCTGGCTGCTGATCGCCATCGGCTTCTCGTACTCCCGCTTGTGCTCGTGGAAGCGCGAGTCGGTGCGGCCGGTGGACATCGCCTGGTTCTGGAGCGGGCACTCACCGCCCTTGTCACACATCGGGCAGTCCAGCGGGTGGTTGAGCAGCAGCAGCTCCATCACCCCCTCCTGCGCCTTCTTGGCCACCGGGGAGGTGATCTGCGTACGCACGACCATGCCGTCGGCGACGGTCTGGGTGCAGGAGGCCACCGGCTTGCGCTGGCCCTCCACCTCGACCAGACACTGCCGGCACGCGCCGGCCGGGGCCAGCAGCGGGTGGTCGCAGAACCGGGGGATCTCGGTGCCCATCTGCTCGGCGACCCGGATCAGCAACGTCCCCTTGGGAGCGGTGACCTCGACGCCGTCGATGGTGAGCGTGACGGTCTCGGTCTGCTTTGCTACGTCGGTCACAGTGCTTGCCTTTCGCTCGCGACTGCGGGGCTCGCTCCGCTCACTCCTCGCGCTCGCATCAGTGAGCTCCAACTAGCTGCTTGTCCGACAGCTTCGGCGCGGTACGTCCCTCGATGTAGTCGAGGTAGTCCTGCTTGAAGTACTTCAGTGACGAGGTCACCGAGCTGGTCGCGCCGTCACCCAGGCCGCAGAACGAGCGGCCGAGGATGTTGTCGCAGGTGTCCAGCAGGGTGTCCAGGTCTTCGTGGGTGCCCTGACCGGCGAGGATCCGCCGGTAGACCCGAACCATCCAGTAGTTGCCCTCGCGGCACGGGGTGCACTTGCCGCACGACTCGTGGTGGTAGAACTCCAGCCACCGGTACGTCGCGTAGACCGGGCAGTCCTGGTCGGAGAAGATCTGGGTGGCCGTGGTGCCCAGGATCGAGCCGGCCGCCGCCACCCCCTCGAAGTCCAGTGGCACGTCCAGGTGCTCGGCGGCGAGCAGCGGGGTGGACGAGCCGCCCGGGGTCCAGAACCGCAGGTTGTGCCCGGGCTGCATGCCACCGGCCAGCTCCAGCAGCTCGCGCAGCGTGACACCCATCGAGCACTCGTACTGGCCCGGGTTGACGATCCGACCGGACAGCGAGTAGATCATCGGCCCGGAGGACTTCTCGGTGCCCATGCTCTTCCACCAGTCGGCCCCACCGAGCACGATCGGCGGCACGCTGGCGATGGTGCCGACGTTGTTCACCACCGTCGGGCTCGCGTACAGGCCGTGGGTGGCCGGGAACGGCGGGCGCAGCCGGGGCTGCCCCCGGAAGCCTTCCAGCGAGTCCAGCAGCGCCGTCTCCTCGCCGCAGATGTACGCTCCGGCGCCGGAGTGCACCACCAGCTCCAGGTCGTAGCCGCTGCGCAGGATGTTCCGGCCGAGGTAGCCCTTGTCGTACGCCTCCTGGACCGCGTTGCGCAGCCGACGCGCGGCGTGCACCGCCTCGCCCCGGATGTAGATGTAGGCGCGGTTGGCCCGGATCGCGTACGACGCGATGATCACGCCCTCGACCAGCGCGTGCGGGTCGTGGGTCATCAGCGGCAGGTCCTTGCAGGTGCCCGGCTCGCCCTCGTCGGCGTTGACCACCAGGTAGTGCGGCTTGCCGTCGCCCTGCGGGATGAAGCCCCACTTGAGACCGGTGGGGAAGCCGGCGCCACCCCGACCGCGCAGCCCCGAGTCCTTGATCAGCTGGATCAGGTCGTCCGGGTGGGCCTTGAGCGCCTTGCGCAGTGCGGCGTAGCCGTCCAGTTGCTCGTACGTGCCGATACGCCAGGCGTCCGGCGACAGCCAGCGCTTGGTCAGCACCGGCGTCAGCTTGGCCACGGTCTCCGGGCGGGGAGTGGTCACTTCTGGGCCCCCGTTTCGTTCGCGTCCGCCGGTCCGGCGCCGTCGGCGTCCGTGCCAGCCTTCGCTTCGGTGAGGTTGCGCTCCTGCGCCCCGGCCTCGTCGCCGGCGGGCTTGCCGTCACCGGCCGGCGCGTTGGCCGCCACACCTGCGGCCTCGGCCGACCGTGCGTCGCCAGCCTCGGGCGCGGTGCCGGTGTCGTCAGTCGGGACCTTGGTGCCAGGGGCGTCCGGCGCCGCCGTGCCTGCGTCCGGCTGCCGGGTCTCGGCGGTACGCACCTGCGGCGACTTGTCGTCCGGTGCCTTGACGTCCCGCGTGGTGCTGCCACTGGCGTCTGCCGGCTTCGCCGGCCCGGTGGCCTCCGCCGGCTTCGCCGGCCCGGTGGCGTCTGCCGGCTTCGCCGGCTCGCCGACCCCGGCCGCCCCCGTCGGGGCGGACGCCCCGTCGCCGCCCTTGACCGGTGCCGCGCTGGCCTCGACGGGCGCCGGCTTGGCGGCCTCCGCCTTCGCCTTCGCCTCAGCGGCGGCCTTGTCGGCCTCGGCCTTGCTGCGGATCGGGGTGTTCGGGTCGAAGCCCGGCACCGAGACGCCGTGCTCCTGCGCCAGCCGCAGCCCGCGCAGCGTGGGCTCACCCGGCCCACCGTCGGCGACCGCGCCCTCGCGTTCGTCGGCGAAACCGGCGAGCTGCACCGCCATTTCCTTCAGGGTGCAGAGCCGGGCACCGCGGGTCGGCATCGGCCGCCCGCCCGCCCGCAGCTCGTCGACGACACCGACCGCTGTGGACGCGTCCACGCCGTCGAAGAAGTCGTAGTTGACAGTCATCACCGGGCCGTAGTCGCACGCCGCCAGGCACTCGGCGTGCTCCAGCGTGATCGTGCCGTCGGCGGTCGTCTCGTCGTGCCCGACGCCCAGGTGCTCGGACAGGGTGTCGTAGACCTCCTGGCCACCGAGCACGTTGCACATGGTGTTGGTGCAGACGCTGACCAGGAAGTCACCGGTCGGCTTGCGCTTGTACATCGTGTAGAAGGTCGCCACCGCGCCGACCTGGGCCTTGTTCAGCCCCAGGACCTCGGCGCAGAACGTGACCCCGGCCGGGGAGACGTACCCCTCCTCGGCCTGCACCAGGTGCAGCAGCGGCAGCAACGCCGAGCGGGACCGGTCCGCCGGGTAGCGGGCGATGATCTCGCGCGCCCGCTCCCGGGTCTCGTCAGTGAAAACACTCATCGGTCACAACCACCCATCACCGGGTCCAACGAGGCGCCGCCGGCGATCACGTCGGCGATCAGACCGCCCTCGGCCATCGCCGGGAGGGCCTGGAGGTTGACGAAGCTGGGCTCGCGGTAGTGCACCCGGTACGGCCGGGTGCCACCGTCGGAGACCGCGTGCACGCCCAACTCGCCCCGGGGAGACTCGATGGCGACGTACACCTGGCCCGGCGGAACCCGGAAGCCCTCGGTCACCAGCTTGAAGTGGTGGATCAGCGACTCCATCGACTGACCCATGATCTTCGCGACGTGCTCCAGCGAGTTGCCCATGCCGTCCACGCCGATGGCCAGCTGCGCCGGCCAGGCGATCTTGCGGTCGGCGACCATCACCGGGCCCGGGCGGAGCCGGTCCAGGGCCTGCTCGACCAGCTTCATCGACTCCCGGATCTCGGCGAGCCGCACCTGGTAGCGGCCCCACACGTCACCGTCGGGGTGGGTCGGCACGTCGAACTCGTAGTTCTCGTAACCGCAGTACGGCATGGTCTTGCGCAGGTCCCAGGCGAGACCGGCGGAGCGCAGCACCGGCCCGGTGATGCCGAGGGCCACGCAGCCGGTCACGTCCAGCACCGCGACGTTCTTCGTCCGCTCGGTCCAGATCGGCTGGCCGGAGAGCAGGTCCTCGTACTCCTTGAGCTTCTTCGGCATCATCTTGAGGAACTCGCGGATCTTGACGATCGCCTCGTCCGGCACGTCCTGCGCCACACCGCCCGGCCGGACGTACGCGTGGTTCATCCGCAGACCGGTGATGGTCTCGAAGATGTCGAGGATGTACTCCCGCTCGCGGAAGCCGTACAGCATGATCGAGATCGCGCCCAGCTCCATGCCGGTGGTGGCCAGCCAGACCAGGTGCGACGAGATCCGGTTGAGCTCCATCATCAGCACGCGGATGGTGGTGGCCCGCTCGGTGATGTCGTCGGTGATGCCGAGCAGCTTCTCGACGGCGAGGGCGTACGCCGTCTCGTTGAAGATCGGGGCGAGGTAGTCCATCCGGGTCACGAACGTCGAGCCCTGAACCCAGTTGCGGTATTCGAGGTTCTTCTCGATGCCCGTGTGCAGGTAGCCGACGACGGAACGGGCCTCGCGGACCGTCTCACCCTCCAGCTCCAGGATCAGCCGCAGCACCCCGTGCGTGGACGGGTGCTGCGGACCCATGTTGACGACGATCCGCTCGTCGTTGATCGGGTCGGTGCCCGAGACGATGGTGTCCCAGTCCCCACCGGTGACGGTGAAGACCCGACCCTCGTCGGTCTCGCGCTCGCTGGCGTAGTTCGACGTCGTCACTGGTACGACCTCCGCTCGTTCGGCGGCTGGATCTCCGCGCCCTTGTACTCGACGGGCACACCGCCGAGCGGGTAGTCCTTGCGCTGCGGGTGGCCCTCCCAGTCGTCCGGCATGAGGATCCTGGTCAGGTTGGGGTGGCCGTCGAAGACGATGCCGAACATGTCGTACGCCTCGCGCTCCTGCCAGTCCGCCGTCGGGTAGATGGCGGTCACGCTGGGCAGGTGCGGGGCCTCGACGGAGACCGCGGCCTCCAGCCGGACCCGCCGGCGGTACGTCATCGAGGTGAGCAGGTAGACCACGTGCAGCCGTCGCTCGTCGGCGCCCAGGTAGTCCGCGCCGGACACCGACGAGCACAGCTCGAACCGCAGCGCCAGGTCGTCGCGCATCACCTGGCAGACCTCGGCGATCCGTTCCGGGCGGATGTGCAGCGTCAGCTCACCCCGGTCGACCACGACCTTCTCGATCGCGTCGCCGAAGGCCGGGTACGCCTCCTCCAACGCGTCGCGGACCTCGTCGAAGTAGCTCCCGTACGGACGGGACGCCTCCTCGATGGGCTGGCGCTGGCGGACCAGGCCGCCGTAGCCGGACACGTCGCCGGTGCCCTGGTTGCCGAACATCCCGCGCCCGGCCGGGCTGGCCGGCGGGAACTCGGCGGGGGCACCACTGGTGGCGCCGGCCGGCACCACCGGCAGCGGTACGCCGCCGTCGTTGGGCTTGTCCGTGGGTGAGGTCATTTGGGGCCTGCCTGCGGGTGGAGGTGGTTCTGAGCGTTCATCCAGTTCTCGATCCGCAACTGCTCCTCGCGGCCCTCGCGGACCGCCCGGGTCCACTCGGCACGCCGGGCCTTGTCGCTGCGGTACGAGGAGGGCATGGAGCCGTAGGGCACGACCGGAACGTCGCCGCGCTCCTGGCGGGCAGCCAGCATCTTGCGGCCGTTCGGGCCCAGCGGCTCATACATGATCTTCTCGCGGAGCTTGAGGATCGCGTCGATGAGCATCTCCGGCCGGGGCGGGCAGCCCGGCAGGTACATGTCGACCGGCACCACGTGGTCGACGCCCTGCACGATCGCGTAGTTGTTGAACATGCCGCCGCTGCTGGCGCAGACGCCCATCGAGAGCACCCAGCGGGGCTCGGCCATCTGGTCGTAGATCTGGCGCAGAACCGGGGCCATCTTCTGACTCACCCGGCCGGCCACGATCATCAGGTCGGCCTGCCGGGGCGACGCCCGGAAGACCTCCATGCCCCAGCGGCCCATGTCGTAGTGGGGACCACCGGCTGCCATCATCTCGATGGCGCAGCAGGCCAGGCCGAAGGTAGCGCCCCACACGGACGACTTCCGGGACCAGTTGACCAGCTTCTCCACCGAGGTGAGCAGGACGCCGGCGGGAAGCTTCTCCTCGATGCCCATCTGACGTTCCTTCCTCAGTCCCAGTCCAGGCCGCCGCGCCGCCACACGTAGGCGTACGCAACGAAGACCGCGACGATGAACAGGACCATCTCCACGAAGCCGAAGATCGGCAGAGCGTCGAACGAGACCGCCCAGGGGTAGAGGAAGATGATCTCGATGTCGAAGACGATGAAGAGCATCGCCGTCAGGTAGAACTTGATCGGGAACCGGCCGCCGCCTACCGGCTGCGGGCTGGGCTCGATGCCGCACTCGTAAGCCTCGAGTTTGGCCTTGTTGTAGCGACGGGGACCCGCGAAGCGGGCGGCGCCGACGGAAAACAGCGAGAACGCCGCGGCGAGGGCGAACAGCCCGATGATCGGTGCGTAAGGCGAGAGCGACATCGTTTTCTCCTGCTCGTCCTTCCCTGCCCTCGGTGCTTGACGAAAATCACACTATTCACGTCCCTCGCAGTGGCAGTCGGCGGGGGTCGATCTTTGTCGGCGTCGGGGCTGTGACCAGCACCGACGCCGTCCTACTTATACGGCTGGAGCTGCCTTCGTCATCGCGTTGATGACCCGGTCCATCGCATCCCCGCCACGCGGGTCGGTCAGGTTGGCCAACAGCTTGAGGACGAAACGCATCAGCGTCGGGTGCGGCATGCCGTGTTTGGTGGCGATCCGCATGATCTCCGGGCGGCCGATCAGTTTCACGAAGATGCCGCCCAACCGGTAGTAACCGCCGAGTCGGGCCTTCAGCTCGTTCGGGTACGCCATCAGCGCCCGCTCCCGCTCCGGGCCGGCCGGCCGGGCCAGGGCCTGGACGATGGCCTCCGCGGCCAGTTCGCCGGACTCCATCGCGTACGCGATGCCTTCGCCGTTGAACGGGTTGACCATGCCGCCCGAGTCACCGACCAGCAGCACGCCACGGGTGTAGTGCGGCACCCGGTTGAAGCCCATCGGCAGCGCGGCGCCGAGGATCGGGCCGTCGGCGTTGGTCTCGTCGGTCATCCCCCAGTCCTCGGGGGTGTTGGCGAGCCAGTCGGTGAGCAGCCGGCGGTAGTTGGTCTTGCCGAACGCCGAGGACGAGTTGAGCACGCCGAGACCAACGTTGACCCGACCGTCACCCAGGCCGAAGATCCAGCCGTACCCGGGCAGCAGGTTGTCGCCGCTGTCCTTGCTGCGCAACTCCAGCCAGGACTCCAGGTAGTTGTCGTCGTGCTTGGCCGGCGAGCGGTAGTAGCGGCGGACGGCCACGCCGATCGGCCGGTCCTCCCGCTTGGCCAGCCCGAGCGCGAGCGGGAAGCGGCCGGAGACCCCGTCCGCCGCGACGACCAGCGGGGCGTGGAAGGTGGTCGGCTCCTTGCCCGGCCCGACCTCCGCCTCGACGCCGGTGACCCGGCCGTCGCCGTCGAGCACCGGGCCCAGCACGTTGACGTTGGTCCGCAGCTTGGCACCGGCGGCCACCGCCTGCCGTGCGAGCAGGTCGTCGAAGTCCAGTCTCGTACGCACCAGGCCGTAGTTGGGGAAGCTCGCCAGCTCCGGCCAGTCCAGTTCCAGGCGCACCCCGCCACCGATGACGCGCAGGCCGCGGTTGTGCAGCCAGCCCGCCTCGGGCGAGGTGTCCACACCCATCCGGATGAGCTGACGGACGGCGCGCGGGGTCAACCCGTCGCCGCAGACCTTCTCCCGCGGGAACTCGGTCTTCTCCAACAACAGCACCCGTACGCCGTGCCGGGCCAGGTGGTACGCAGTAGCTGATCCACCGGGACCGGCGCCCACGACAATGACGTCGGCGTCGTGTTCCACCGGGGTCATTCGCGCCTCCTCCCGCACGCTCGTGAAATGCTTCACAAGCCAGACGGGACGAGTCTATGACCGGCGTCATACCAGCGCAGGATCAGGGGTACCTAACTCGCCGATGTGACAGTCCCTGACCGTCCAAAGCAGTCAGGTGTCAGGCCGAGCTGGAGGCGTCCAGCCCCGCATCGACCCGGATTGTCTCCGGCAGATGCTCACGGAGCGCGCCACCCGCCGCCCGGTCCAGTGCCGCCAACACCTCGGCGACCACCAGCCGAACCTCCACCGGGTCGGCTCCGGCCAACGCGCGCAACTGCGCGATGAGTTCGGCCGCGTCGTCGTCGGTGGCGGCCACCGGGTCCGCCGGGTCTGCTCCGGTCATGCGATCGAGCGTACGGGGCAAAGTGGACTAAAGACCGATATTCACGAAACCTGAATAATGTCCGTGCCGTCCCGTGTCGATCGCGGACTACTCGCGGATGCCCCGATGCAGGGCAACCACACCACCGGTCAGGTTGCGCCACGCCACTCGTCCCCACCCGGCCGCGGCGATCCGCCCGGCAAGCGCGGCCTGCGGCGGCCAGGCCCGGACCGACTCGGCGAGATAGACGTACGCCTCGGGGTTGCTCGACACCGCTCGGGCGACCACCGGCAGCGACCGCATCAGGTACGACAGGTAGACCGTCCGGAAGGCCGGGTTGACCGGGGTGCTGAACTCGCAGACCACCAGTCGCCCGCCCGGCCGGGTGACCCGGGCCAGCTCACGCAGGGCCGCATCGGTTTCGTTGACGTTGCGCAGCGCGAAGGAGATGGTCACCGCGTCGAAGCTGGCGTCGGCGAACGGCAACCGCAGCGCGTCGCCGGCCAGCAGCGGCACCTCGGGGCGGGCCCGCTTGCCGGCGTACAGCATGCCCAACGACAGGTCGGCGCCCACCGCGTACGCCCCGGACTGCGCCAGCTCCCGCGTCGAGACGCCGGTGCCCGCGCCCACGTCCAGCACCCGCTCACCCGGCCGCAGCCCCAGTGCCGCACGGGTGGAGCGACGCCACGAGCGATCCTGACCCAGCGAGATCACCGTGTTGGTCAGGTCGTAACGCTCCGCCACGCCGTCGAACATCGCGGCGACCTCGTGCGGCTGCTTGTCCAGACTGGCTCGCTGGCCCTGCGGGGTACGGCTCACCCCTCCACTCTGCCAGCCGGCCGACGAGCGCCGCCAGCTGGGTGCGGTGCCGTCGCACGGGTACGCGAAAGGGCGGGGTGGTCGCCCACCCCGCCCTCGCGTCGTGCCAGATCCGCCGCCGTTGCGCCTCCTGTCGAAGCGCCTCGGGTCAGCGGCGCGGTGTCATCAGTCGGTCGACTTCTCGTCGCCCGGAGCGACCAGGACGACCTTGCGCCGACGGGAGAGCACCAGCAGCGCCCCGCCCACGAGCAGGATGATCGCGCCGATGCCGCCGATCAGGCCGACCTGCACACCGGTCACCGGCAACCCACCACCGTCGGAGCCACCGCCACCGGCACCCGGCGACGTGGTCGTGCCGGGCGTCGTCGTGCCGCTCGGGCTCGGCGTGCCGTCCGGCGTCGGAGTGGCGGTGGGCGTCGGGGTCGCGGTGGGCGTCGGCGTGGGGGTCGGGGACGGCTGAGTGGTCAGGTCGACGAAGACGTCGAAGATCGCCTGGTTGTCACCCTCGTCGACCTCGGTGAAGGCCTTCCGCTGGGCGCTGGTCGCCGGCTCCGGCTCCTCCTCGGGCTGACCCGTCGCCGCGTCCAGACCATGCGCGACCAGCTCACCAACGCGCAGCACCGGCTCGGTGACGTTCGTGCCGACCGTCACCTTGATGTCCGCCGTGTAGTACTCACCGGGCTTGATCACCGCGCCGTCGTCCTGGCAGAGCGCCTGGGCGACGCCGCCGAAGGTCTGCGCGACGCAGGTGTCCGGCAGGGTGGTGAAGGTGACCCCGGCCGGGAGCGTGAGCACGTAGGACAGGCCGGTGGCCTTGCGGCTGCCGTCGTTGTAGACCGCCCAGTCCAGTGGCACCGTCTCGCCGCGCCGGACCGGCCTGAGGTCGGGGTCGTCGCCCTGGACGCCGTTCACCACCACGTTCGCGTTGACGTCCTGCACCCAGCTGGTCAGGTCGTAGCCGGGCTTCGCGACGGTGATGTCGTGCTCGACCGTGTTGTCCTCGCGGTTGGGGTCGGCGGTGGCCGATTTGATGGTGACCACCAGCGTGCCGGCCTCACCGCGACCACCGGTGGAGAAGAGCGGGATGCCGAAGTCTTCGCTGGTGCCGGCGGCCACGTCGCCGAGCTGGCAGGTGAAGGTCCTGCCCTTCACCTGGCAACCGTCGGGCACCAAGACGCCGACCCGGCCCTTGCGCAGGTTGCTGGTGTCCACGGTGTAGCTGACGCCCTTGGCGGCGACCGTGCTCCGGGTGTTGTCGACCAGGAACTTGAACGGCTTGGCCTTGGCCGCCTTGACGCCCTTGGCCAGCTCGTAGCTGAGCGGCACCAGTGCCAGGTCAGCCTGGTCGGCGGCCTGCGCCGGGACGGCCACGGTGGCCAGGCCACCGGCCGCGAGCAGAGCCACAACGCCAGCGCGCGCCAGGGTCGAGCGGTGGAACGCTGTCATCAGTCCCCCGGGGGTAGGGAAGAAGAATGGTTGCGGAACGGAGCGGACGCTATCGAAGGTCGATCTCGTACGCCAGCGGGCGGGGGTGTTTTCATCCGTCCGGCCCGAGCTGGGCAGACGGTACGGGCGGGATGGTCACCCATCCCGCCCGTACCGCCGTGCGTTATATGAACGACCCTCAGCGGGCCGATGGAGGACAGCCCACGGCCATCAGACCATCCGCCACCAGCACGGTCGCCCCGTTCTCGGCAACCGACTGTGGCAACGGATACGAGGCGCGACGCTAGCCGTCGACGATCATCTCCACCAGCCCTTGACCGGGCAGCCTGACGCTGCGGCGACGGGGACCACCCGTACCGCCGGCACGACCCGGCAGGAGCATGAGCCTCGGTCAGCCGAACGGCCGGACGTCGAGCCGCGTCAGTTGACCTCGACCAGCGGCAGGGATCTGCCCGCCCCGCCACCGGGCAGCGCGATCGAGGAGAAGTGTGAGACCACCCGCTCGTCGGTCGGGTCGTCGGCCGGCGTGTGGTGCACGGCGAGCCGGTTGTAGAGGGTGTCCCGCTGCGCGGGGATCCGGTCCGCCGAGCGGATCATGCCGATCAGCTCGTGCAGGTTGGAGCGGTGCCGGGCACCGGCGGAGGAGATGACGTTCTCCTCCAGCATGATCGAGCCGAGGTCGTCCACGCCCATGTGCAGCGAGAGCTGCCCGACGTCCTTGCCCGTGGTCAGCCAGGACGCCTGGAGGTGCGGCACGGTCTCGAAGAAGAGCCGGGCCACCGCGACCAGCCGCAGGTATTCCAGCGTGGTCGCCTGGGTGCGGCCCTTGAGGTGGTTGTTCTCCGGCTGGTACGTCCACGGAATGAAGGACCGGAAACCGCCGGTGCGGTCCTGCACGTCCCGGATCATGCGCAGGTGCTCGATCCGCTCGGCGTGCGTCTCACCGGTGCCCATCATCATGGTGGCGGTCGACTCGATGCCCTGCCGGTGGGCCAGCTCCATGACCTCCAGCCAGCGCTCACCCGACTCCTTGAGCGGCGCGATGGCCTTCCGCGGCCGCTCCGGCAGCATCTCGGCGCCGGCACCGGCGATCGAGTCCAGACCGGCGGTCTTGATCCGGGCGATCGCCTCGTCCAGGCTCACACCGGAGACCTTCGCCATGTGCAGGATCTCGCTGGGGCCGATCGAGTGGATGACCAGCTGCGGGTACGCCTGCTTGACCGAGGAGAACAGCTCCTCGTAGTACTCCACGCCATAGTCCGGGTGGTGCCCGCCCTGGAGCATCACCTGGGTCGCACCCAGCTCGACCGCTTCGCCGCACCGGCGCAGGATCTCCTCGGTCGGGTGGGTCCACCCTTCCTTGTGCTTGGGAGCGCGGTAGAACGCGCAGAACTTGCACGCCGTCACGCAGACGTTCGTGTAGTTGATGTTGCGGTCGATCAGGTACGTGACGACGTTGTCGGGGTAGCGCCGCCGGCGCACCGCGTCCGCCGCCTCGCCCAACGCGTGGAAGGGCGCCTCGGTGTAGAGCAGCAGCGCCTCCTCGGGCGTGATCCGCCCGCCGTCCGCGCCACGCTGCAGGATGTCGTCGATCTCCCGGCTCACCGTCACACCCCGAGCCTACGTCGGCCCACCCGACTCGACCGCCGGACCCCGGCGGGGTGCGGCACGTCCCACAGCTGCAGTCAGCTCTCGCGTACCTCGACATGTACGCCGTAGGTGTCCCGCAGCTCCGCCGCGAACTCCGGCCCCGCCCACGCCGGCACGTACGCCTGCCACCACGACCGCTCGGAGTGCCCCGGCATCGCCTGCTCGGAGAGCACCGCCCGGAACCGCTCGTCCGCCGCCTCGATCCGCTCCCGGACCCACCCCATCTGCGGAAAGCCCGACAACCGTTCGTCGGTCAGCACACTCTCGATGGCGTCCCGGATGCTGAGGTCGCCCCAGTACTCGTCGAGGTTGTCGTGATAACCCTCCTCACAGAACTCGACGAGCTGCTCCCACCCCTCCACGTAGCCGGTCGGTCGCCGTCCCCCGGTGACCTCGGCAAACCGCTCGACGAACTCCCGGTCGTTCGGCGTCGTCATGCGTCGTAGTCGACAGTGAGCTTGTCGGTCGTCGGGCTGGACTGGCAGGTCAGGACGTAGCCGGCGGCCAGCTCGTCGGGCTCCAGGGCGTAGTTGCGGGCCATCGTGACGGCACCGTCCACGACCTTCGCCTTGCAGGTCGAGCAGACACCACCCTTGCAGGCGTACGGCAGCTCGCCGCGCACCTTCAGCGCGGCGTCCAGCACCCGCTCCTCGCGACCCATCGTGAAGTTCGACGAGCGGCCGTCCAGCACGATGGTCACCTCGGCCCCGGCGCCCACCTGGTCGGTGGGCCGGCGGACCGGCTCCGGAGGCGCGTCGACGTGGAACAGTTCGGTACGCACCGCCGACTCGGGAAGCCCGCGCGCGGTCAGCACGTCCCGGACGTCGACGACCATGCCGTACGGACCGCAGAGGAACCATTCCTCGACCAGGTCGCCCGGCACGATGCTGCCCAGCAACCGGCCCAGCCTCTCGGCGTCGATGCGTCCGGAGAGCAGTGGTGACTCGCCCTGCTCCCGGGAGAGGACGTGCACCAGGTGCAGCCGGGTGGGATAGCGGTCCTTCAGGTCGGCCAGCTCCTCGGCGAACATCACAGTGTTCGCCGTGCGGTTGCCGTACACCAGGGTGAACGTGCTGGCCGGCTCGACGGCCAGGGCGGTCGCGACCAGCCCGAGCACCGGTGTGATGCCGGAGCCGGCGACGACCGCGCCGTAGTGGCGCACCCGGTCCGGCGCGAAGGCCGTCGTGAAGGTGCCCAGCGGCGGCAGCACCTCTACCGTGTCGCCGCCGCGCAGCGCCCCGCAGGCGAACGCCGAGAACGCGCCGCCGGGGATCTCCCGCACCCCGATCCGCAACCGGCCGTGCCGGGTCAGGTCGTCGGGAGTGGAGCAGATCGAGTACGACCGGCGCACGTCCGAGCCGTCCTCAGCCACCCGCCGCACCGTGAGGTGCTGACCCGCCCGGAACGCGAACGTGTCCCGCAACTCCTCCGGTACGGCGAACGTGACAGCCACGGAGTCGTCGGTGAGCCTGTCGACGGCCGCGACCGACAACGGGTGGAAGGCCGGCCGGCGACGGACCGGGCGGGTGATGGTGACAGTCACAGCGCCTTCAGGTGGTCGAAGGGTTCGGAGCAGGAACGGCAACGCCACAGCGCCTTGCACGCGGTGGAGCCGAACCGGCTGACCTGCTCGGTCTCCGGCGAACCGCACTGCGGGCAGCGGACCGCGAGGGTCAACGACACCACGCCGGCGGCCGGCACCGGGGCCGGCGGTGCGATCCCGGCGGCGGCGAGCTTGGCCCGCCCACCGTCGGAGATCCAGTCGGTGCTCCACGGTGGGCTGAAGACCGTGCGCACCTCGGCGTCGGCGTGGCCCGCGACCGCGAGCGCGCGGCGGATGTCGGCCCGGATCACGTCCATCGCCGGGCAGCCGGTGTAGGTCGGGGTGATGGTGACGGTGACCCGACCACTGGCCGGATCCTCCTCCACCGCCCGCAGGATGCCCAGCTCGTCGATGGTGATCACCCGGATCTCCGGGTCCACCACCGACGCGGCCGCCTCCCTGGGGTTCACCACTGCGCTCCGGGGTGGGCGCGGTGCAGCACCTGCATCTCGGCGAGCAGGTAGGCCAGGTGCTCGGTGTGCACGCCGGTTCGTCCACCGGCCGGCGCCCAGCCGCTTCCCGGCAGGGTGAGCGTCGCCTCGGTCAGCACCGCGCCGACGGTCTCGTCGAACGCCGGCCGCAGGGTGGCCGGGTCGACCGGCGCCGCCGGGTCCGCGGCGAACAGCTCATGGGTGTACGGCCACACCTGGTCGACGGCGGCCTGCATGCGGCGGTGCGACTCCTCGGTGCCGTCGCCGAGCCGCTTCACCCACAGCGCGCCGTGGTCGAGGTGGTACGCCGACTCCTTGCGCGCCTTCGCGCCGATCGCGGCCAACCGCTCGTCCGCACAGCCGGCCAGTGCCGTGTACAGCGGCAACTGGTACGCCGCCAGGAAGAACAGCTTCGCCATCGTCACCGCGAAGTCGCCGTTGGGCAGCTCGACCAGTAGCGCGTTACGGAACTCGCGGTCGTCGCGCAGGTACGCCAACGCGTCCTCGTCCCGGCCCGCGCTCTCCAGCTCGCCCGCGTACGACAGCAGCAGGCGGGCCGCGCCGAGCTGGTCGAGGGCGATGTTGGCCAGCGCCACGTCCTCTTCCATCTCCGGCGCGCGGGTGGTCCACTCGGCCAGACGCTGCGCGGCGATCAACGCGTCGTCGCCGAGGCCGAGGGCGAAGTCGAAGGGCCCGTTCACAGGTGGGCCACCCCGTCCGGCACCTCGTAGAACGTGGGATGGCGGTAGACCTTGTCGGCGGCCGGGTCGAAGAAGGCGTCCTTCTCGTCCGGGCTGGACGCGGTGATCGCGCCGGCCGGCACCACCCAGATCGACACGCCCTCCTGGCGACGGGTGTAGAGGTCCCGGGCGTTGCGCAGGGCCAGCTCGGCGTCGGGGGCGTGCAGGCTGCCGACGTGGGTGTGCGACAGCCCGCGCCGCGCCCGCACGAAGACCTCCCACAGAGGCGAGTGATCCGTCATGCCGCTACCTTCTCCCGCTGTTCTGCCCGCTTCGCGGCGTACGCCGTGGCGGCCTCCCGTACCCATGCGCCGTCGGCGTGTGCGGCCCGGCGGTGGGCGATCCGTTCCCGGTTGCACGGCCCGTCGCCGGAGATGACCCGCATCAGCTCGTCGTAGTCCGGCTGGGTGTAGTCGTGAGCCTGCCGTTCCTCGTTCCAGCGCAGGTCCGGATCCGGGATGCGCAGCCCGAGGATCTCGGCCTGCTGGACGCACATGTCGACGAAACGCTGCCGCAGGTCGTCGTTCGAGAAGCGCTTGATCTTCCAGGCCATCGACTGACCGGAGTGCGTGGAGTCGCCGTCCGGCGGGCCGAACATGGCCAGCGACGGGTACCACCAGCGGTCCACCGCGTCCTGAGCCATCGCCTGCTGCCCCGGGGTGCCGTGCGCCAGAGTGTGCAGGATCTCGTAGCCCTGCCGCTGGTGGAACGACTCCTCCTTGCAGACCCGGATCATCGCCCGGGCGTACGGGCCGTAGGAGCAGCGGCACAGCGGCACCTGGTTGACGATCGCCGCGCCGTCCACCAGCCAACCGATCGCGCCCACGTCGGCCCAGCTCAGGGTGGGGTAGTTGAAGATCGAGCTGTATTTCTGTCGCCCGTCGAGCAGCAGCCGGACCAGCTCGTCGCGGCTGATGCCGAGGGTCTCGGCGGCGGCGTAGAGGTAGAGGCCGTGGCCCGCCTCGTCCTGCACCTTGGCCAGCAGGATCGCCTTGCGCTTGAGTGACGGCGCCCGGCTGATCCAGTTGCCTTCCGGCTGCATGCCGATGATCTCGGAGTGGGCGTGCTGGGCGATCTGCCGGATCAACGTCCGGCGGTATGCGTCGGGCATCCAGTCGCGTGGCTCGATCTTCTGCTCGGCGTCGACGACCTCGGCGAAGTACGCCGCCAGGTCCTCGTCCGGGGCTGGGCCGCCACGCCGTCCGCGCGCTGCCGCCGCGCGAAGCTCGGCCTCGGCGGCCTCGACCTCACCCAGCAGGCCGCTGCCGGGGGCGTCGTCCGGGGCGCCGTTCGGGGCGGAGAAGTCGTTGCCATACATGACGCTAAGTGTTACAGCTTGCGCCACGTTGCACCAGGGGGTGTAACAGGAATCCGAGGATCCCATCCGTAACGGAATGAGCGCTTTGCGTCACCTGGATCGCCGGACGTCGCAGTGACTTGGGCCACGAAACAAAGGTGAATCCCCGCAAGAACCGCATACCGGTCCCATATCGCGTCTTTATGGCGGCGTGCCTGGTGTCGGACTCTGGCGGGTCCGGCAACCGGACGTAGACTTTCCGCCGTCACACCGATCGGCTTCAAACGATCGCCGTACGACAGAGGCCACCTCCCCCGGCCTTGGCGATCAGCCGGTTTGTCCGGACAACAAGCCGGTCCCCCCGGCCCTGACACCTGGAGCTCACCCACTCATGCGATCTCGCGTGACCATGGTGCTCGCCATCACGGCGGTCCTGCTCGGCGGCGTCCTACTGGTCCCCGCCGCGTACGCCCGCCTCTCCGACGGCGACAGCAGCGGAGGCGGAGGCGGCGGTGCCGCCTCGACCGTCGCCGCGCCCGCGCCCACCCCGCCGCCGCCGCCCACGTTGGCGGCCGGACCCGTGTCGGTGAGCTTCCAGGGTGAGTTCTTCTCGTGGGCGCTGCTGGACCGCCAGACGGGCACGATCTCCGGATCGCCGAACATGACCGCGACCAGCTCCACCGAGTCGATGATCAAGGCGTGGATCGTCTCCGACTATCTGCGGCAGCTCAAGAACAAGGAGCCGTCCGCAGCGATGAAGGAGATGGCTCGAGTCGCCATCGTCGACAGCAACGACGGGGCTGCCAACAAGGTGCACGCCGCTGCTGGCGGCTCGTACAAGCCCTCCAACAGCAGCACGCCCGACGCGGTGATCCAACGGGCGATCACGATCTGCGGGCTGACCGACACCAAGCGCGGCAACGTCAAGCCGTACACCGGTTACTGGAGCTTCACCCGGATGTCCCCTCGCGACGCGGTCCGGCTCGGTGACTGCATAGCCGACGGCAAGGCCGCCGGCCCCAAGTGGACCAAATGGGTGCTGGATCAGATGAGCAAGGTCACGGGCACCACCGCCAAGAAGGACCAGAGGGCCACCTCGGGCGGTGGACGCTGGGGGATCATCGATGGTCTGCCCAAATCGATCACCGCGCAGGGCCCGGTCAGCATCAAGAACGGCTGGACCCCGATCAACTACGACGGCAACTGGCACGTCAACTGCCTCGCCGTCAACGACAAGTGGAGTCTCGCGGTGATGCTGCGCTACCCGCAGAGGAGCGGTCTGGACTACGGCGCGAAGGTCTGTGCCAGCGTGGCCACCCAGCTGGTCACCCCGCAGCCGGGTGCCGCGCTCAAGGTGCCGCAGCAACCGGTCGGGAAACTCTGATGGCCGGCAACCGTCGGGCCGCCCGGCGCGAGGGCGCTGACGCGTCCCCCCTGCGGCTGGTCGCGATCGCGGTCATCCTGATCGGCCTGGTGCTGGTGTCGCTGCGGCTGCTGCCCGGGTCGCCGTTCGAGTCGTCCGCCGCCGCCAAGTGGGGCAACGCCGGCACGACGACCAGCGACCGGTCCACCGGCAAACCCACCGACCGCAGCGCCCGCCAGCCGGCCCCGCCGTCGCCAAGCCCCAGCCCCTCGCTGGCACCGCTGCCGTTCGCGGCCAAGGACCTCGACCTGGACATCGAGGGCTGGTATTCCTGGAGCGTGCTGGACCGTCGGACCGGGCAGATCATCGGCTCCAGGAACATGGGCGAGACCAGCACCACCGCCTCAATGATCAAGTCGTGGATCGTCGCCGACTACCTGCGTCGCGCAGCCGACGCCGGTCAGACCCCGAGCGACGCGAAGCTCGCCGACGCGACGCGGATCATCCGGGACAGCGACAACACCCGGGCCGAACAGTTCTACAACCAGGTCGGCCGGGACGCCTCGATCAAGCGGCTGATCTCGATGTGCAAGTTGACCGACAGCAGCGTCGCCCCCGACCGCGGTTGGAGCCGCACGGCTCTCTCCCCCCGGGACACCGCCCGCCTGGGCAACTGCATCGCCACCGGCACCGCTGCCGGGCCAAAGTGGACCAAGTGGCTGCTCAACGAGATGAAGCTCGTGCGCGGCGCCGGTGACTTCGGCATCCGCAAGGCCTTCCCGGCCGCCGAGCAGAAGCAGATCGCCATCAAGAACGGGTGGATCGACCGGACCAGGGAGCAGGAGATGCACATCAACTGCCTGGCCATCGGCGACACCTGGACGATGGGCGTGATGGTGAAGTACCCGATCAACAAGGGCTACGACTACGGCATGAAGAACTGCGAGAAGATCACCGAGGCGCTGCTCCGCCCCGGTGCCTGAGCCCCGCCGGCCCCGGCCGGCTGCTCAGCTGGCCCGCGCAGGCTGGCTGGCAGGGGCCGTGCCCGCCGCTCAGCCCGCGAAGAACTCCGGGCCGCCGTCCGGCAGAGCCGGGGCCTCGCCGATGGCGGTAGCCCGCCGGGCCCACTCGCGCAGCCCGGCGACCTGACGGTCGCCGAGGGAGAAGTCCAGGGTCCGGAAGTACGTGGCCAGCGTCTCCGCGTCGAACGTCTCCCACCGGGCCGCCGCCTCGGCGACCTGGTCCAACTCGGCCAGGCAGAGGTCCCGCGAGCGCAGGAACGCCTCGTGCACCTCCTTGACCATGCCCGGATGGGCGGCGGCGAAGTCGCGGCGGACCGCCCAGACGGCGAAGACCATCGGCAGGCCGGTCCACTCCCGCCACGCCTGCCCGAGATCGGTGACGGTCAGGCCCCGCTGGGGCGCTTCGTAGTACGCCCGCAGCGCCACGTCACCGATCAGCACCGCGGCGTCGGCCTCGAGCAGCATCTGGGTCAGGTCCGGCGGGCAACGGAAGTAGTCGGGCCGCACGTTGTACTGCTCGGTGAGCAGCAGTTGAGCCAGCATGACCCCGGTCCGCGACGTCGAGCCGAGCGCCACCCGGGCGCCGTCCAGCTCGGCGAGGGGTCGGGTGGAGACCATGTTGACCGAGAGCACCGGCCCGTCGCTGCCCACCGCCAGGTCCGGCAGGAGCAGAAGCTCGTCGGCGTGCTTCAGGTACTCCAACAGGGTGATCGGGCCGATGTCGAGGTCGCCGGCGACCAGTGCAGCGCTCAACCGGTCCGGTGAATCCTTGTGCAGGTCGACGTCGAGCAGGGCGCCGGAGCGCATCAGACCCCAGTAGATCGGCAGGCAGTTCAGGAACTGGATGTGCCCGACCCGCGGGCGTGCGATGCGCTCAGCCATGACCCGACCGTATCCCCGGCCTCCGGCTCCGGCTCGGCGGGCCGGCCCGAAGTGGCCAACCCCGCATCCGTGCCAGCGGCCTGGGGATGTCGGTGGGCCTCGTCCGGCACCGGCCGTCGTACCGCCCGGGCGACGACCGGCACGAACGCCAACACCACCACGAGTCCGGCCACGCCCGCTGCGGCGATCAGTGGTCGGGGCGGGACGACCGTGAGCAGCGCCCCGCCGATCAGATAGCCGGCCATCGAGCCACCCTGCACCGCAGCGCCGTAGCTGGCGTACGCCCGGCCGCGCATCGCCTCCGGCACCCGGCGGCTGGTGAGCAGGTTGGCGAAGACGTTCTCGCCGCCGTTCGCCGCGCCGGCCACCAGCCAGAGCGGCACGAGCAGGCCGGCCGTCGGCACCGTCGCGGCCAGCAGCACCAGCAGGCTGCACATGGCCAGCGTCACCAGCACCCCACGGATGAGCGCCCTGTCGTGGTCGAACCGGCGGGCCAGTCGGGCGGCAATCCAACTGCCGGGCAGCATGCCGGCCATCCATGCCGCTCCCACCAGGCCGTACGTGGTCGCCGAACCGTGCAGCGTCTCCCGGATGAAGAAGACCTCGATCACGTTGATGCCGCCGATCGCCGCGATCACCACCGCGGTGCTGGCCACCATGACCAGCATCAGCGGGTCGCGGCGCAGCCGCCAGCCCATCCCCGTACCGCTCGGGTCGGCCTGGTTCGCAGGGCTTCCCCCGCCGGCCGGCCCGGCCGCGGCGGTGGCGGGCCGTCGGCCGCCCCGCCGGGTCCGCAGCAGCAGGCCCGCGACCACCAGCGCCAGGTAGGTCACGGCATCGAGAAGCAGGGGTACGCGAGTGCCGAACTGCCCCACCAGCAGGCCGGCCAGCACCGGCCCGCCGAGCGCGCCGAGGGAGACGGCGTTCTGACTGATCGCGCTGGCACGGGGCAGGTCGGCCGGGCGGACCATCGCCGGCAGCAGCGCCGCCAGGCAGGGCTGGGTCACCGCGAGCCCGCAGGCGAGCAGGGCGACGAGGCCCACGACCAGGACCGGGTGCTCGGCGACGGCGAGCAGCGTGCAGATGACAGCCTGCGCCAGACCGACGGTGACCAGCAGTGTGCGGCTGTCCACCCGGTCGGCGAGCCGTCCGGTGAGCGGGGCGAGCACCACCAGGGGCAGGGTGGCCGCGAGCAGCAGCCCCGACACGGCAAGCCCTCCGGCGCCGGAGCCCTGGAGCGCCAGCGCGAGCGCGGTGGCGGCCAGAAAGTCGCCGCAGATCGTGGTGCCACGGGCGGTGGCGGCGAGCCAGACGTCCGGCCAGCGCGACGGCTCAGTTGTGAAGGACATACTTCGAAAATAATCCTTCACAACTGATCAGCACAACCCCCTGCCGCCGCCACGACGGCGAATGGCCGGTCGGCGATCAACCCGCGTGCGGCTCGGCGCACCGCGACCGCGACCATCCAGTCAGGCCAGCGGCACAGCCCGGTACTGCACGGCGACCGTGCGCGCCCCCGCCGGAGGATCGGCCTGGCGCAGGCGAGCCCGGTACGGCTGCAGCATGGTCAGCACCGCCTGGTTCACCTCGGCCAACTCCTCGGCGGTGAGCAGCAACAACGTGTCGTTGAAGAGCGCGGCGTCGTACCACTCGGCGGGCTCGTCCCCGGCGCGCCGCAGCCAGTCCCGGGTCCGCTCCATGGCCCGAACGGCATGCGCCTCCACCAGCGCCTGCTCGGCCGCGCGCGCCTCGGGCCCGGCATCGCGACCCGCCTCGACCCACACACTCACACTCGGCACTCGCCACAGCCGCTCGCGCGCGTCCCCGCGACTCGGCGCCTGCTCGACCAGGCCGAACTTCGCCAGCGCGCGCAGGTGGTAACTGGTCGCGCTCGGCGACAGCCCGACGATCTCCGCGCACTCGGTGGCGGTCCCACCGCTCTCCCGGCTACTCAGGTATTCCATGATCGCGATCCGGGCCGGATGAGCCATCGCCCGCATCACCTGCGGGTCACTGATCGTCATCCGACGCGAATCGGGGCTGGCCTCGGTCATGAGCCCATGATCCCGGGCGGTTCCCCGACCCGCCATCACCCCCGCTCTCCCCGACCACGCCTGCCACTTCGGTGACCGACTCAGCTCGGGTCAGCGAGCCGGCAATGTCGGGTGGATTGGGGTTTCCGCGTCGATCAACACGGACCGAAAGTGTCGTACACCTGTTCTAGTCTCTGTCTATGTTGAGGGCGTTGGCGCAGGCGGGCGGTGCCGTCGACGACTGTGCCGGCACCTCGCTGTGGGCGCTCTCCGACGACGACCTGCTCGCGTGTCTCGACGCGACCCACGTGCTGGCGCAGCGGTTGGCTGCCGTCCAGCTCGGCCTGGTGCGCGAGGTCGACTCTCGCGGCCTCGCGGTCGCCCAGGGTGCCTCGTCCACGTCCGTCTGGCTGCGGGAACGGCTGAGGCTCTCCAGTCGCTCCGCCCGCCAGTTGGTCCAGCCCGCCGCCACCGTCGACGCCGCACCGCAGGCGGTGCGTGACGCACCGCTCAGCGGCGCGATGACCGTCGAGCAGGGTCGGGTGGTGGCAGAGACGATCGCGGCCCTGCCGCCCGAGGCCGGCCCTGACGTGGCGGACAAAGCCACTCAACTGCTGGTCACCTGGGCCGACCGCTTCGATCCGACCATCCTCAGCCGGCTCGGGGAACGCGTCCTCACGCACGTCGCACCGGATCTGGCCGACCAGGTCGAGCTGGCCGCCCTCGAAAAAGCCACCGAGCGGGCCGTGGCCCGTCGGCACGTCACGCTCTCCGAGCAGCAGGACGGGCAGGTACGCCTCAGCGGCAACCTCGACACCGAAACCGCGAGCCTGCTACCGGGAGGCGATCGACAGGCTCTGCGCCCCGGCCGGTGAGCACGACGACCGCAGTCCTGGTCAGCGCCGAGCGGACGCGCTGGGCGAGGTCTGTCGTTTGGCGCTGCGCACCGGCCAGCTGCCCGACAACGGCGGCGACCGGCCGCAGCTCGTCGTGACCGTGTCGCTGGACGAGCTGGTCAACGGCGTACGCGCCGGCACCCTGGAAACCGGGCCACCCCTCACGCCGGGCGCGATCCGCCGTCTCGCCTGCGATGCGGGTGTGCTGCCGGCGGTGCTGGGCGGCGACAGTCAGGTTCTGGACGTCGGGCGCCAGCGCCGGCTCTTCAACGGCCCGCTGCGCCGAGCACTCGTGCTGCGCGACGGCGGTTGCGCCTTTCCTGGTTGTGATCGGCCATCCCGATGGTGCGACGGTCACCACGTTCGGCACTGGGCAGACGGCGGAGCCACCGCGCTGGGCAATGCCGTGCTGCTCTGCGGCCACCACCACCGGCTCATCCACCGCGGCGACTGGCTGGTCCGCATCGCGCCCGACAGCCGGCCGGAATTCCTCCCGCCCAGCTGGCTCGACCCGCTACGCGCACCACGACGCAACCTCTACCACCGGCGCTGCTGACACCCGGCAGACGTGCCGTCGCCACCCGAGACAGGGATCAACCACCCGGGCCGACCGCTGACGTCGGGGCAGCGTGTTGCCACCCGACGACACGCCCACTTTCGTGCGCCGCGCCCGACGACACGCCCTCTCGTACGGATGGTCGCGTGGGTAATTCGGTGGAACGGACAGGCTGGGGAGCGTAGGGTTGCAGCCCGCTTGACGGCCGAGGTGATCTGCACCGGAACGGACGTCTTCGCGCCGGGCGGCCGGCCATCCGCCCCCGGACACGCGAGCGCGCAGCAGATGTGAACGATGGGACGTCAGCATGCCCGCACTTGACCTCGACACCCACCTCGACACGGATCTGGCCGCCGAACGCACGCACCTCGCAAACTCACGGGCAGCGCTACGCCGGATGCGGGAGCGGGCCGAAGCCCTCTTCTCGACCGGCGACCAGGTTGCCGGCGACGCCTACGCGGCCGAGACGCTGGGTCGCACCCTGGCCCGCCGGGTGGCCGAGCTGGCGGACGACCCGACCACGCCGCTCTTCTTCGGTCGCCTCGACTTCACCGGAACCACGGACCACGAAACCACCGACAACGCGACCGCGGCCAGCAAGGCCACCAGCAGCGGATCTACCGACGGCCGCCCGGCGCAGGGCGGCAGCGGCAGCGGCAGCGGCAGCGGCAGCGGCAGCGGCAGCGGCAGCGGTGATCATGAAGGCCGGCGGTACCACGTGGGGCGGCGGCACGTCACTGACGAGCTTGGCGAGCCGTTGGTGCTGGACTGGCGGGCACCGGTCTCCCGGTCGTTCTACCGGGCCAGCGCGCGGGATCCGCAGGGGGTGGCCGTCCGGCGGCGGTTCGGGTTCAGCAACGGCGTGCTGACCAGCTTCGAGGATGAGCGGTTGGATCGGGGCGAGGAACTCGGTACGAGCAGCCGGATCCTCACCTCCGAGATCGAACGACCGCGCGTCGGGCCGATGCGGGACATCGTCGCGACCATTCAGCCGGAGCAGGACGAGCTGGTCCGGGCCGACCTGGCCGACTCGATCTGTGTGCAGGGAGCACCGGGGACCGGCAAGACGGCTGTCGGCCTGCACCGGGCCGCGTACCTGCTGTACCTGCATCGGGAGCGTCTGCGACGGGCCGGTGTGCTGATCGTCGGACCCAACCGGGCGTTCCTGTCGTACATCGCGGCGGTGCTTCCGGCGCTCGGCGAGGTCGAGGTCGAGCAGGCCACGGTGGAGGAGTTGATCTCCAGGGTGCCGGTTCGGGCGGTCGAGGCGCCCACGGTCGCCACGCTCAAGCACGACGTACGCATGGCGAGCGTGCTGCAACGCGCGGTGCAGGCACAGATCGACGCGCCCACCGAGTCGATCACCGTGTCGGACGGTTCGTTCCGGTGGCGGATCGGGCTGGAGCCGTTGCACCGGATCGTCGAGGAGACCCGTCGGGAAGGTCTGCCGTACGGCACCGGCCGGGAGCGTGTCCGGGCGCGGGTGGTGAGCCTGCTTCAACGGCAGGCCGAGGCCCGCCGGGCCGAGTCGCCCGGTGATGCCTGGCTGCGTCGGATGAGCCGCTGCCGCCCGGTGGTCGACTTCCTGGACGCGGTCTGGCCGGCACTCACCCCGGAAGGGCTGGTGCACAGCCTGCTCTCCGACCCGGATCGGCTGGCCGCGGCGGCGGACGGCCTGCTCAGCGACGCGGAGCAGGCGTTGCTCGTCTGGGCGAAGCCGGCTCGCACCCCCAAGGCGACCCGCTGGACCGCCGCCGACGCGGTGCTGATCGACGAGGCGACCGGGCTGCTGGAACGACCCTCCGGGTTCGGGCACGTGGTGGTGGACGAGGCGCAGGACCTCTCCCCGATGCAGTGTCGGGCCATCGCCCGGCGCAGCGAGCACGGCTCGATCACCCTCCTCGGTGATCTGGCCCAGGGCACCGCGCCGTGGGCGGCCACGGACTGGAAGGAGTCCCTCGCCCACCTGGGCAAGCCGGACGCCGTGGTGGTCCCGCTGACGATCGGTTTCCGGGTGCCCGCCGCGGTGGTCGCGTTCGCGAACCTGCTCCTACCGGCGCTCGCGGTGGACGTACCGCTGGCCGAGTCGCTGCGGCACGACGGCGGCCTGGACGTGCGTACGGTGACCGACCTGACCTCGGCGACGGTGGCGGAGGTGCGCTCGGCGCTCGCGCACGACGGCTCGGTCGGTGTGATCGCCGCGGACGACGCGGTCGACGGGTTGCGCGCCGCACTGGCCGACGCCGGTGTCGCGACCGCGACCGCCGACGACGTGGCGGCCGCGGAGCGGGTCACCCTGGTGCCCGCGACACTGGTCAAGGGCCTGGAGTACGACCATGTGGTGGTGGTCGAGCCGGCCGCGATCGTCGCGGCCGAACCGCGCGGGCTGCACCGGTTGTACGTGGTGCTCACCCGAGCGGTGTCCCGGCTGGCGGTGCTGCACCAGGAGCCGCTGCCCGCGCCGCTCGTCGGCGGGTCAGCCGGCTGACAGGGCCGCCGCGATCTCCCGCAGGGGGCGGCCGGAGTCAGCCAGTGGCACGTGGAACGACAACCACGACCCGTCGGCAAAGTCGATCCGCAGCCGCTTCCAGTTCAACCGGTACCGGCCGACCCGGGCGGTCACGGCCGTGCGCGGCACCGACCCGAGCAGCTCGATGTCGGCCTGCGCCCGTTCGTCCGCCGCTGAGCTGGAGAGCAACCCGACCGGTGCTGTCGCGCCGACCAGCAACCGCTGGTCGGTGACCCCCAGCACGATGTCGCGGACGCCGGAACCCTTCGCCGTCACGGTCAGGGCGTGGTGCAGCAGGGAAGCCTGCGAACCTGGTTCGCCTCGACCTCCGACGCCGAAGAAGAGCCAGTCGACGGCGTCGTCCGCCCGACCGAAGGTGATGTTCGGCGACAGCACGTTGAGCAGGGCACCCAGGAAGCCCGGCCCACCCGGGGCGGGTGGCGCCGACGGCTGCGGGGGCGCCGCCGGGGTCAGCCCTCCCCCCGCTCGGACCCGGGCCACCGCACGCACCTGCTCTCCGGCCGCTAGCAGCCGGGTGATTCCCTCGACGTACCGCGCCTGACTGCCGTCGACCGTCATCGGCGCTCCTCGTGGTCGCCGGGCCGGCGCGGGCCGGCACCTGGCTCGCCGATGACCTCACCGACCAACTCCCGGACCTGGGCCGCAGCGGCCTCCTGCGCCCGGTTGGCGGCTGCGGTGAACTCCTCGGCCAGGCTGTAGGAGTCCAGTCGCATCGCCCGCGCGTTCAGCTCCGCAGAAACGATCTTCCCGTCGGCGGCGGCGGTGACGCGCACCAGGCCGGAGTCGCTCACCCCCTCGGCGCTGGTCTGCTCCAGCTCCGCCATCCGGTCGGCGAGCTGCCGCTGCCAACCGTCCAGGTTGCGGGCCAGCGCCTCGATGCGGTCCAGGGCGGGGAAGGTCATGGCTGCCTCTCAGTTCACGATGGAGTCGAAGACATTCTGCACACTCTTGGTGTATGGGCCCAGGTCATCGCTGTACGTGCCGTCCACGAGGTAATTGCGGTCCTTCTGCCCGTCGGAGATGTCGTGCAGGCCCATACCGGTGTCCAGCAGTGCGCCGCCGAAGCCGGGGATGTTGACCGGCGAGACCTGGTTGATGACGAACTTGCCGGGAAAGAGGGTCTTGAACTTCTCGATCTGGAAGGCACGCCCCTCCGGCGTCCAGCCACCCTTGGTAAGCAGCTTGTACTGCTTTTTCCGCTTCTTGAGCTCCATGACGGTGTTGGCGTACTCGCGCAGTTGCCCGGCGACTTTGCCCAACCGATTGGCGAGGCGGGTGAGCACTTCGGCGAACCGGGCGACGATCTTGACCATCCGACCCACGGTGGTGGCCAGCCGGGCCAGCACCCGGACCACAGTGGCGGCCAGCGAGACGCCGGCGCTCAACGCCGCGGCCACCGCCGCGATGATCACCTCGGTGAGGAACCAGAGCAGGAACTCGAGGATCAGCTCGACCAGCAGGTTGAACGCGTCGACCGCCGCGTTGGCCGCCTCGACCAGCACGTCCTTGGTGCCGTCGAGCCCTCGGGCCAGCTCCTCGATCGCCTTTTCCACCGACTCCATCGAGGCATGGAAGCTCTCTGCGGCGTCGCCCTTCCAGTTGCCGCGCAAGCGGGCCCGGTCGGCGATCTGGTCGCCTGCGATCTCCCGGACCGCCGCGCCGGTGTCCAGGCAGACCTGCGCCGCCCGCATCAGGTCGTCCGGTTCACCGGCGACCAGTTCCAGCAGTTGCTCGAACGGCCAGAGCACCGCGTTGGAGAGCGGCTTGAAGGGCTCCGGAGTGCCCGACACGATCTGCTCGAAGTAGGTCTTGTTGCGGTGCAACGCCTCCGTGCTCACGCGGGCACCGGCCCGCTCGGAGCGCCGGTGCCACCCGACCAGGGGCCGGGAGCGATGAGGTCGGGAGCTGGCGGGCGGCCGGGCACGAACATGTCGGTGTTGGCCACGTCGGTGCCGGTGTAGGCACCGGCGGTGTCGCTGACCCCCTCCGCGATGTCCGCCATCATTTCGGCGCCGTCGGCGAGCCCCTGGAGGCACGCCTCGAACTGCTCGGCGTACGCGGCGGCGAGGCCGAACGACGCCGGCATCACACCGAACGCGTGCCGGGGCACGTGCCCGTCGCCAAATGAACGGTGCAGCTCGCGGAAGCGCGCCGCCCGGTCGTTGGACGTCTTGGCGAACGCCGCCAGCGCCTCCGGCTGGACCTCCAGGTCTCTGCTCGGGCTCGACACTGACCCTCCCCTGTGTCCTGTGCGACCGGTCAGCCGCCACGGTTCCCCACCATAAGCACTGCCCGCCGCAATCGGTGGCCCGCCCGCGACCTCGGGGTCACCATGCCTCGACTTTGTCCCGTAAAGTAGTTTGCGTGGACCTAGACGATGACCTTCCACCCGCCGACGCGGCAGCGGCGCTCCGGCTGATCCAGGACCAGCGGTCCGCGACGGCACGGCGTCTCGACCCCGACGCCCGCCTGGTCTACTGGCCCTGGGGAGTCGCCTGGCTGGTCGGCTTCGGGCTGTTCTTCCTGCGGTTCTCCCCCGACGGCCGGGAGCTGCTCCGGCTGCCGAGCTGGCTGCCGCTGACTGTTCTCTTCGCGCTGCTCGTGGCAGCCGGAGTGATCCAGGCAGTGGTCAGCACACGGGCCTACGGCCAGGTGATCGGTGACTCCGCCCAGCGTGGGCGTTGGTATGGGTGCACGTGGGCCCTCGGCTCCGTGAGCATCTACGCGGGGCTCGGCCGGATCTCCGAGTACCTACCGGACGATCTGGCGGGCCTGGTCTGGTCGGCGACCGCCGTCGGGCTGACCGGCGCGCTGCACATGGCCGGTGGAGCGATCTGGTTGGATCGGGACCTTTTCCGGCTGGGCGTCTGGATCAGCGTGATCAATCTGGCCGGTGTGATCGCCGGGCCCGGCTGGCACGCGCTGGTCATTGCGGTGGCCGGCGGCGGCGGGATCCTGGTCGCTGGCGCGATCGCCCGACGGCGACAGTGACACCGCCGATGCGCGAACTGGACCCGGTCATCCACGCGCAGGCTCGGCTCCGGGTGGTCGCCAGCCTCTCCGCTCTCGGCGACGGCGACCTGATCGCCTTCCCCCGGTTGCAGGAACTGCTCGCGATGACCGCCGGCAACCTCTCCGTGCACCTGCGCAAGCTCGAGGAGGCCGGCTACGTGGAGATCAGCAAGACCCACCGTGGACGCACCCCGGCAACCCTGGTCCGGCTCAGCCGGCGGGGCCGGCTGGCGTTCGAGGAGTACACCGAAGCCATCCGCACCCTGCTCGATCCCACCCCGTCGAAGGAGCAGTCATGACCCTCGCCCGCGCCGACCAGGCCAGTCGCCGGTACGGCGACGTCCTCGCCCTCGACCGTGTGGACCTGGAAGTCCGGGCCGGTGAGCTGGTCGGCCTGCTCGGCCCGAACGGCGCCGGCAAGAGCACACTGATGAACCTGCTGGTCGGCCTGCGCCGGCCCAGCTCGGGACGGGTCGAGCTGTTCGGCGGCGACCCCCGCGACCCGGCGAACCGGCGGCAGATCGGGGTCACCCCGCAGGAGACCGGCCTGCCGGGCACACTGCGCGTCGGTGAGGTCGTCGACTTCGTCTCCGCGCACTACCCGGACCCGGTGCCCTGCGGTGAGTTGCTCGACCAGTTCGGCCTGGGCGACCTCGCCCGACGGCAGACCGGAGGCCTCTCCGGTGGGCAGCGTCGCCGGTTGGCGGTGGCGTTGGCATTCGTCGGCCGACCCCGGCTGGTGCTGCTCGACGAACCGACCACCGGTCTGGACGTCGCCGCCCGGCACACCCTGTGGGAGGCGATCCGCGCGTTCCACGCCGACGGCGGCACCGTGCTGTTGAGCAGCCACTATCTGGAGGAGGTGGAGGCGCTGGCGCACCGGGTGGTGGTGATCGGGCAGGGCCGGGTGCTCGCCGACGACACGGTGGACGCCGTGCGCGGCATCGTCGGCGTACGCCGGGTCAGCCTCGTCGCCGACCAACTGCCCGACCTGCCCGGCGTCGTCCGCATCGAACGGGTCGACGGCCGGCTGCACCTGCTCACCACCGACGCCGACGAACTGGTCCGAGCGCTGGTCACGGCCGGAACGGCCTTCACCGACCTGGAGGTACGACCGACCTCGCTGGAGGAGGCGTTCCTCGCCATCACCAGCGGAGACGCGCCCGCCGGGGACCAGCCGGCCACCGAAGGCCGAGCCACCACCGCCGCTGCTGGCGGCCAACCCACCACAGTCTGAGGAGGCCACCGTGCAGCTCGCCCTGGTTCACGCTCGCTACCAACTCCTGGAGATCATCCGGATTCCGGTGGCCGTCGTCGGCAGCGCCTTCTTTCCGGCCGCCGCCATGATCTTCTTCGTGGTGCCGTTCGCTGGTGACGACGCGGCCGGTGCCACCTTCGCCACCGCCTCGATGGTCACCTTCTCGGTGATGAGCGCCAACATCTTCCAGTACGGCGTCGGCGTCGCCGAGGACCGCGACCAGCCCTGGAACCCGTACACCCGGACCTTGCCGGCCGGGCCCGCACCCAGGTTCGCGGGCCGGGTGCTGGCCGGCCTGGCGCTCACGTACCTCTCGCTGATCCCGGTCGTGGTGATCGGCGCGACGCTGACCGCGGCCCAGATCACCCCCGCGGCCCTACTGCTGACCATCGGCACCGTGGCCGTCATCTCGGTGCCGTTCACGCTGATGGGCCTCGCGATCGGCTACTCGCTGCCCAGCAAGGCGGCGATCGTCGTGGCGCAGGTCGTCTTCCTGCCACTCGCGTTCGGCGGCGGCCTGCTCTCCGCGCCGGGTGAGGCACCCGGGTTCATCGAGACGATCGCGCCGTACCTGCCCACCCGGGGCGCGGCCGAGCTGATGTGGTCGGCGGTCGGCGAATACCGCGTCGAGCCGCTGGCGATGATCATGCTCGGCGTCTGGGTGGTGCTGCTCGCGGCCCTCGCCGGTTGGGCGTACCGACGGGACGAGGGTCGCCGGTTCAGCTGACGATTCGTCCGTTTCCGCCCCGGGCCGCCGCGGGACGGTGCCAGGATTCCGGCAGGGGGTCGCCGTGACCGCCCGGGCCGAGAGGGGTCTTGACGTGAGCACCGTCCCGCCGGGTACGCCCTGCTGGGCCGACCTGGCCACCCCGGACCTGACCGAGGCGCGGCGCTTCTACCCGGAGTTGTTCGGCTGGACCGGCCGGGTGACACCGGAGCCCGAGGCGGGCGGCTACACGGTCTTCCTGCTCGACGGCAGGCCGGTGGCCGGGGCCGGACCACCGGCGATCCCGGAGCAGGTGCCGATCTGGTCGACGTACCTGGCCACCGACGACGCGGAACTGGTCGCCGGCCGGGTCGAGCGGGCCGGCGGCCAGGTCGTCGTGCCGCCGTTCGAGGTCTTCGACCGGGGCTGGATGGCGGTCTTCGCCGACCCGGCCGGCGCCACGTTCAGCGTCTGGCAGCCACTGGCCATGGCCGGGGCCGAAGTGTTCAACGTGCCGGGCGCGATGAGCTGGAACGAACTGGTCACCCCCGACCCCGAGGGCGCGAAGGTCTTCTACGAGCTGGTGTTCGGCTGGCAGCCGGACGACCAGGCGGTGGGTCCCATGACGTACACCGGCTGGCGGCTCGGGACGCAGATCGTCGCCGGGATGATGCCGCCGCTGGCCGACGACTTCCCGGCCGACCTGCCCGCGTACTGGACGGTGTACTTCGCGGTGACCGACGCGGACGCCGCCGCGGCCCGCGCCGCCGAGCTGGGCGGAACGATCCTGGTCCCGCCCCGGGACATCCCGGCGGGCCGGTTCGCAGCCCTACGCGACCCCCAGGGCGCCCTCTTCTCCGTCATCGACCTCGGCCCCTGACCCGGAACGTGCGCGGGGGCGGACCGGGACCACCAGTGGGCCGTGGGTGCCGGGGACGACCCGGACGCTGGCCCGGTAGTGGGTCGCCAGCAGGTGCTCGGTCAGCACCTCGGACGGGGTTCCGGCGGCCACCACCTGACCGCTGGCGAGCATCACCATCCGGTCGGCGTACTCGCCGGCCAGGGAGAGGTCGTGCATCGTGGCGAGGACGGTCAGGCCGTGCTCGCGGCGCAACTGGTCGACCAGTTCCAGCACCTCCTGCTGGTGCCCGATGTCCAGTGCGCTGGTCGGCTCGTCGAGCAGCAGCAGCGTCGCGCCCTGGGCGAGCGCCCGGGCGAGGAACACCCGCTGCCGTTCGCCTCCGGAGAGGGTGGCCAGCTCACGGCGGTGGAAGCCGGTGAGGTCCAACCGGCCGAGCACCTCGTGCACGGCGTCGAGGTCGGCGGTCGACTCCCGGCCCAGCGTGGGGATGTACGGGGTGCGGCCGAGCAGCACGTAGTCCAGCACCGACATGCCGGGCGGCACCACCGGCGACTGTGCCACGGTGGCCACCACCCGGGCGCGGTCCCGGCGGCGCAGCGCGGTGCTCGCCGTACCGAACAGGGTGATCGCCCCCGGCGCGGGCAGCAGGCCGCCGACGGCGCGCAACAGGGTGGACTTGCCGGCGCCGTTCGGGCCGATCACCGTGACCCACTCGCCGACGGCGACGGTGAGGTCGACGCCGGTCAGGATCGGTGTGCCGCCAAGGTCGACGTGCAGCCCGCGCACCTCGACGGCCGGCACACCGCCGTCACCACCCCCGGACGAAAGACCCCCGGACGAAAGACCCCCGGACGAAGGACCGCCGGACGGAAGGCTGCCAGGCGGGCGACCGCCAGGCGGGCCGGCGGTGGGATCGCGGCTCACGTGAGCACCCGTCGGGCGGTCCGCAGCACGATCACGAAGAACGGGCCGCCCAGCAGGGCGGTCACCACCCCGATCGGCACCTCGGACGGAGCGGCGACAGTGCGGGCCACCACGTCGGTCAGTGCCAGGAACGCACCGCCGAACAGCAGTGACAGCGGCAGGATCGCCCGGTAGCTCGACCCGGCGAGCAGCCGGACGGTGTGCGGCACGATGATGCCGACGAAGCCGATCAGGCCGGTCGCGGAGACCGCCGCAGCGGTGCCCAGGGAGGCTGCGGCGATCAACAGGTAGCGGGTGCGCTGCGGGTGCAGGCCCAGACTCCTCGCCTCGTCGTCACCGACCGCGAGGACGTCCAGCTCGCGGCGGTGCAGCAGCACCACCACAGTGGTCAGAGCGGCGTACGGCAGCACCAGCAGCACGTCGTGCCAGCCGGCGGTGGCCAGCCGGCCGAGCAGCCAGGAGTAGACCGGTTGGATGCTGTCGGAGTGTCGTTGCAGCAGGTAGGTCTGCCCGGCGGAGAGGAACGCGGAGACCGCCACTCCGGCCAGGATCAGCATCGCCGGTGAGCCGCCGCGCCCGCCGGCCGCGCCGAGCACGTAGGTCATCGTGACGGCGAGCAGTGACCCGGCGAAGGCTGCCAACGGGATGGTCATCGGCAGCCCGGAGATAGCGCCTTGCCGCCCGGCGCCGCCGAGGGCGATCGCCGCGGTGACCGCGAGGCCTGCGCCGGCGGCCACGCCCAGGAGGTACGGGTCGGCGAGCGGGTTGCGGAAGACGCCCTGGTAGCAGCCGCCGGCGAGGGCGAGCAGCCCGCCGACCAGGAGGCCCAGCACCACCCGGGGCAACCGCAGCTCGGTGACGATCGCGATCTCCCGCTCGGAGAGACCGCTGTCGAGGTGCACCCCCGGGATCAGGTTGAGCAGCTCGGCCGCGACGCTGCCTGCGGGCAGGCTGACCGGGCCGAGCGACACCCCGGCGACGAGCGCGACGAGCACCGCGAACACCCCGGCGACCAGCCACCGCTTGCGCAGCCCGGCGGGCCGGGCCCTTGACGGCAGCCCGGCGGGGCGCGGTGCGGACGGCGGTCCGGCGGACCGGGCCGCGGGAAGCGGCCCGGTCACCGACGGACGACGGTCACGCGGGCACCTTGGCGACCGCGTCGATGATGACCCGGAGCAGGTCCACGACCCGCGGCCCCCAGCGGGAGGCGACGTCGTCGTCCAGTGCGACCACCTGATTGTTCTTCACCGCGGTGAGCCCGGACCAGCCGCTGCGCGCCTTGACCGAGTCGGCGTTCTGCTGGCAGCACTTGGAGTCGGCCAGGAAGACGAAGTCCGGGTTGGCCTTGACGATGAACTCCTGGGACAGCTGCGGGTAGCCGGCGCTCTTACCGTCCGCGTCGGCGGGGTCGGCGATGTTGGTCAGACCGATCTGGCTGTAGAGCGTGCCGATGAAGGTCTTGCTGGTCGCGCTGTACAGCTCGGGGCCCAGCTCGTGGTAGTAGGTGAGCTTCTCTGCGCGCTGCGGCACGTCCTTGACCAGCTTGGCGATGTCGTCCTTCATCCGGCTGGCGACGTCGGTGGCCTGGTCGGCGTGCCCGGTCAGCGTGCCCAGCTCGGTGATCTGGCGGTACGTGTCGTCGAGCGTGGTGGCCGCCGGGGTCTGGTACACCGGGATCTTCAGCTTGCCGAGCTGCTCGACGATCTTGTTGCGGTCGTCGGAGAGCACCACCAGGTCGGGGTTCTTGCCGGCGATCGCCTCGGCGTTCGGCTGGAAGGCGGAGATGTCGCTCTTGGGCGCGTCGGCCGGGTAGTTGGACTGGTCGTCGACGGCGGTCACCTGCGGGCCGGCACCGATCGCGAAGAGCATCTCGGTGGCGGTCGGCGACAGCGCGACGATCTTCTCGGGGCGCTTGTCGAGGGTGAGCGTGCCGACCGTGACCGGGTACGCGGCGGCCGCGGTGCCGGTGGTCGGCTTGTCGTCGGCCTTCTCGGCGCAGGCGCCGAGGGCCAGCGCGGCGACCGCGAGGGTCGCGGCGAAGAGCCGAGGGGTACGTCTGAACATGGGGCCTCCTGTCGGTCGAGGAGTGTGGTGCTTCGCCGACAGGACTTTCGTACGCCCGCCCACGAGGCGCCCTTCCTCGAGAGCGCGTTTCGCGACCGATCCGCAGGCGACCTGGCTCGTCCCCACCGTCGGGTGGGGCATCACAGTTGCGGGACAGCGCCGGGTTTCGCACCGGCTTCGCTGCGGACTGGTCGGTAAGACGGTAGCGCACCGCCGGGACGTGCCGGATCGATCACGCGCCGATCGCCGCGAGTCGATCCCCCGGAACCGTCACACGGTGACCGTCGGAGGGCGTATGTCCGAGTTGGTGGTGTTCGGAAGAGGGTGGTGGGGCCCCGCGGGGCGGAGCGGGGCCCCACCTGATCAGGAGGACGTGATGGTGACGTTGTCCACAGCCGCCTCTACCAGGCTGGCGCCGGAGGCGTCCGCCGCCTCAACGAGGATGCGGACCGACTGCCCGGCGTACGGGGTGAGGTTGAGGTTGGCCACCGCCCAACTCCCGTTGCGGTTGGTCGCCGCGCCGGCCTGGGTGAGCAGCGCGGTGGTGCCGCCGTTGTGCACCACGCTCACCCGCAGGTAGTCCGCCGACGAGGCGTTCGAGCCGTGCGCCAGATACCAGGCCAGCGAGAGGGTCAGCGTGCCGGACGACGGCAGGGTCACCGCCGGGGACCGGGCACTGGTCACGCCGCCGTCGACGTCGTAGTCACCGGCTGCCGAGCCGGCGAGCCGGCCGGTCACCAGGTCGTTGGATCCGGCGTACGGGGTGAGCTGCTTGGCGCCGGAGGACGTGGTCGCCTGGGCGGCGCCCCGCTCGAACGCGCCGAGGGTGGCGGTGTCGGTGCCGGACGGGTTGATGGTCCAGCCGGTGGCGGTCTCGAACGTGTCCGACCAGACCGTGGTGCCGCCACCGCCGCTGCCGCAGTACTGCGCCTGCTTGCCGATGGCCCGGTACGGGCAGTCGGCGTACTCGCTGAGCAGCAGCACCGCCTCCCGGTTGCGCGAGGTCTGCGCTGGAATGACCTCGTCGGGCGGGTAGAAGCCGCCGCCGGAGGAGGAGCCCGGGTACATCTCGAAGGTGTACGCCCAGATGTTGTGGGTGGCCCACATCCAGTCGATGCTGTCCCCGTCGGTGATGTAGAGGTCGCTGGACTGTTCCGGGGTGTAGTTGTTGGTGGCCGCCATCTGCTGGCCGATGGTGGCGAAGGTGTTGTACTGGTCCGCGTTCATGCCCGTCGCCGTGTTCGCAGTGGTGTAGCCGTAGGGCCAGAGCACCAGCTGCGAGTACGTGTGGAAGTCGATGTTGGCCTTGATCTGCTGCACGCCACCGACCACCCGACCGTTGACGAAGTTGCGCAGCGCCTGCGTCTCGGGTGCGGAGAACGCCGACGGCCCCCGGTAGGTCTCCGAGGAGGTGGTGCCGGACGAGCCGCCGCAGCAACCCCAGTTGTAGGACCAGTTGCGGTTCAGGTCGGTGCCGACGTTGGACGAACCACTGTTGGGCTGCCGGTTCTTGCGCCAGGACCGGTACGACCCGGTGGCGATGTCGTACTCGCTGCCGTCCGGGTTGACCGTCGGCACGATCCAGATCTCCCGGCCGTTGACGATGTTGGTGATCCGGGAGTCGGAGCCGTAGCTGTCGGTGAACAGGTTGAGCAGGTAGATCGCCATCTCGACGGTCAGGTGCTCACGGGCGTGCTGTTGGGAGTTGAACAGGATCTCGGGCTCGTTCTCGTCGGTGCCGACGTTGTCGGAGATCTTCACCGCCATGAGGTCGCGGCCCTCGTACGACGAACCGATGCTGATCTTGCGGGCGATCGCCGGATGGTCGGCGACGACCTGGTTCACGACGGCGGTCAGTTCCGCGTAGTCGTGGTAGTTGGAGTCGGCGGGCGGGAAGGCCATCGTGCCGATCTCGCCGGCGCCGCGCTCGGCGTTGGGCGGCGGGGCCAGCGGTTCCAGCCGGAAGCCGAGCTTGCCGATCTCTGCGGCCTCACCCGCGGTCGCCGAGATGTGCAGGACTCCGTGTTCGGAGTAGTCGATGGCGGCTCCGGTGCGGGCCACCGCGTTGCGGTCGGCGAGGGTCCGGGGGCCGAGCACCCGGTAGCTGGCGGCGGCCGGCTCGGTGGACCGGTCCGGTGCGGGTCGGGCGGCGACCGGACCGGCGGCGACGGTCACGATGCCCAGCCCGGTGACGACGGCGAGCACCAGGACGCGGCGGAGAGGGATGGGCGTGCGGAGGGCCATCAACTACCTCCTTGATGGGCGGGAGATCCCGCTCGGTGAAGCACACTTCACCACCTGTCACATGGTCATATCAATATCCTTCGCTGCCTTGTCCATCCCGAGCCGATCATCCCGGCGGCAATGATTTTCCACTCGGGAACATCTGGCGAAACTTCCCTCCAAGCGGGAAACTGACCAGCGACGATGCCCCTCTCGACACCGCGGAGCACCCATGGCCAGATCCCGCCTGCACGCGGCCGCCCTCGCCGGCGTCACCGCGCTCACCCTGCTCGCCACCAGCGCGCCAGCGACGGCGGCCCGCCCGCCCGCCGCCACCCACGACGAGCAGATCACCTTCCAGGACTGGTCCGGGCCCGCCGACTGGCACCGGGGCAGCCGGTCCGGCACCCGCGTGGTGCCCGGCGCCCGAGCGGGCCTCACCCTGGCCCGTCCGGCCGGCACCACCGAGTATGCCGACCCGCACACCGGCACCACCCGCACCTGGGAGTACGGCACCTGGACCTCACCGGTGACCCGGGTCGGGTTCGACGCCAGCGAGCTGATCGCCTCCTGGAACGCGGAAACCCCCGCCGGCACCTGGATCCAGGTGGAGATGCAGGGCAGCTACACCAGCGGCGACCAGACCCCGTGGTACGTCATGGGTCGCTGGGCCTCCGGCGACACCGACATCAAGCGGACCAGCGTCAACCGGCAGGGTGACCCCTGGTCGACGATCTGGACCGACACCTTCAGCATCGACGACGCCACCGCCGGGGTGCTGCTGCGGTCGTACCAGCTGCGGCTGACCCTCTACCGGGCACCCGGGCAGACCGCCGCACCGGTGGTGCGGATGCTCGGCGCGATGAGTTCCACAGTGCCGGACCGGTTCACCGTGACCCCGAGCGCCGGGCACATCGCCTGGGGCGTCGAGCTGCCGGTGCCGCGCTACTCGCAGAACGTGCACTCCGGGCACTACCCCGAGTACGACGGCGGCGGCGAGGCCTGGTGCTCACCCACCTCCACCGAGATGGTGGTCGAGTACTGGGGTCGCAAGCCATCGGAGGCCGACACCTCCTGGGTGGACCCGACCTACCCCGACCCGACGGTCAACCACGCGGCCCGGATGACCTACGACTACGCGTACGACGGCGCCGGCAACTGGCCGTTCAACACCGCGTACGCGGCCAGCTTCCCGGGCCTGGAGGGTCGGGTGACCCGACTGCACTCGCTGGACGAGCTGGAGCGTTTCATCGCCGCCGGCATCCCCGTCGTGACCAGCCAGTCCTTCCTCGCCAGTGAGCTGGACGGGGCGAACTACGGCACCTCCGGGCACCTGTTCGTGGTGGTCGGCTTCACCGCCGACGGCGACGTGATCGTCAACGACCCCGCCTCATCCAGCAACGACGTGGTGCGCAACGTCTACAAGCGCGCGCAGTTCGAGCAGATCTGGCTGCGGACCAAGCGCACCAACGCCAGCGGCGGCGTCTCCGGCGGCTCCGGCGGCATCGCGTACCTGATCAAGCCCACCTCGAAGCCCTGGCCCAAGGTCCCCGGCTCCACCAACTGGTAACCCACCCCACCACCCCACCCAACTCACCCAGGGCCAGGGGCGCGCCGTTGATCATGAAGTTATTGCTCCGACACGCCGAGCGATCGGGCAATAACTTCATGGTCAACGCGGAGCGTCCGGGCCTTCGGCCGGGCGGGTGGGGTTGGGGTTCGGGTTGTCTTCGCCGGCCAGGGCGGTGCGGAGGCGCTCCTTCTCGGTGCGCCTGCGCTCGGCGGCGGTGCCCATCTCCTCGGCCATCTCGTCCCGCCAACCGCGCAGCAGGAAGAAGGAGAGCGCGGCGGAGAAGGCCAGCGCCAACATCAGCTTCAGGAACACGTTCATGTCGATCAGCCAGAGGCCCGCCAGCACGGCGACGAACAGCCCGATCCGGCCCAGCGTGTACTTGAGCGCGGCGCTCACCCGTACCACTCCGTTCTCTCCGTCGCCCGCCGATGTCGGCGGGAGGGTCGATCCGCCCGGCGGGCGGTCGCGGTCAGCCGGTTCGGCGGGCCAGCCAGCGGACGCCCGGGAACCAGAGGGCCGCGTACGCCACGGTGAACGCCGCCGCCGCCAACGCGCCGGAGAGCAACGGTGGCAACCCGGAGCCCAGACCGGCGATCAGCAGCCCGACGAACACCCCGACGGCGGCGGCGACCAGCGCCGCCACCACCCGGGCCGCGCCGAACTCCCAGGCCCGGAAGTCGTCCCAGAACAGCCACGCCGGCAGGATCACCGCCAGCCAGCCGTTGGTGTGCCCGAAATCACCGGCGCCGATCAAGGCGAACGCCCAGTCGAACAACACCAACGCAAGCACGCCGATGACCAGGCCGGCCAGGCACACCCCGAGCAGATCGCCGAGGGTACGGATGCGCCCCTCGGCGTCCCGGCGGGGAAACCCACTCTGCTGCTCAGGTTCGCGTTGCTCGGTCATCGACTGCGAGGGTACGTGGTGGCTCAGGCCCAGACCTGTTGCGGCTCGGCGCGCCGCTCGGCCAGCGACGGGGCCTTGTCGTACTCCCGGACCACGTTGTAGCGGGTGTCCCGCTCGACCGGCTGGAACCCGGCGTCCCAGATCAGGTGCAGCAGGTCCTCGCGGTGCATCGTGTTCGGGGTGCCGTACGAGTCGGCATCGTGCGTGATCTTGTATTCGACGACGGAGCCGTCCAGGTCGTCCACGCCGAAGTTCAGCGAGAGTTGGGCCACCGACAGCCCGTGCATCACCCAGAAGTTCTTGACGTGCGGCACGTTGTCGAAGAGCAGCCGGGAGACCGCGAACGTCTTCAGCGACTCGGCCGGCGAGGCCATCGTGGTGCGCGCCTGGATCCGGTTACGGATCTTGCCGTCCGCCGAGTCCACGAAGTCGTGCTGGTAGCGCAGCGGAATGAAGACCGCGAAGCCCCCGGTCTCGTCCTGAAGCTCACGCAGCCGCAGCACGTGGTCCACCCGGTGCCGGGGCTCCTCGATGTGGCCGTACAACATCGTCGCCGGGGTCTTCATGCCCTTGCGGTGCGCCAGGGCGTGGATGCGCGACCAGTCTTCCCAGTGGCAGGCGTGGTCGACGATGTGCTGCCGGACCTCCCAGTCGAAGATCTCCGCGCCACCGCCGGTCAGCGACTCCAGGCCGGCGTCCATCAGCTCGTCGAGGATCTCGTCGGCGCTCAGACCGCTGATCTTCTCGAACCACTGCACCTCGGTCGCCGTGAAGCACTTGAGCTTGACGTTCGGCAGCGCCGCCTTCAGCTCGCGCAACACCTTGGGGTAGTAGCGCCAGGGCAGGGTCGGGTGCAGGCCGTTGACGATGTGCAGCTCGGTGAGCTGCTCATCCTCCATCTCCTTGGCCTTGCGGACCGCCTCGTCGATGCGCATCGTGTATGCGTCCTTCTCGCCCGGCTTGCGCTGGAACGAGCAGTACGCACAGGACGCCGAGCAGACGTTGGTCAGGTTGAGGTGCCGGTTGACGTTGAACATCACCCGGTCACCGTTGAGCTCGGTGCGCTTGTGGTGCGCCAACCGGCCCAGCCACGTCAGGTCGTCGCTGTCGTAGAGGGCGACCCCGTCCTCCCGGGTCAGCCGCTCACCGGCGTACACCTTCGCTTCGAGCTCACGCTTGAGTCCGGCGTCCATGGCACGTCCCTTCCACCTGCGGTCCTCGTCGAGCGTACGTCGGGACGCCGACAGCCACGGCGGCACGGTCGCCGGCAGCGATCCACTTCACCAGACTCTCAGCCTCCTGTAACCCGGAGATGCATCGACATCACTGCCGTCGTGCGGTAAGACAGAACGGGGCGGAACCACACACTGGTACCGTCCCGACCGCCGCGCCCACCAAGCGCGGTGACGGACTGCGGGACGGGGAGCGGAATGGTCGACAGCGGGCGCGGGCGACGGCAGCGACGACGGAGCCCGGTGATCTCGCCGGTGCTGCGTCCGAAGCTCTGGGCCGCCCTGCTCGGCGCGATCGCCGCGGCCGTGCTGTCCACCCCCGCGTACGCCGAGCCCGGATTGCCGACCACCGTGCCGGACACCGGTTCCCGCCCCGCGGTGACCGGTGCGCTTCAACTGCCCGGTGGCGCTCCCGTCGCCGGTGTCCCGGTCCCGCCGGTGGTCAACGTGGGCACGGGTCCGCTGGCCGCCGCCATCTCCGCCGGCGAGGCCCAGGTCGGCGCGCTCGGCGAGACGCTGTTGCTGACCAAGCAGAAACGCGTCGACGCCAAGGCGCAGCTCGACGCGGCCGGCAAGACACTGGCAACCGCGCAGGACGCCCTGCTCCGGGCCCAGCAGGCGGCCGACGCGGCCGCCGCCGACGCCGTAAAGGCAGCTGCCGCGCTGCCGGACAGCGACCTCGCCCAGGACATCCGCGAGCTGAACCGCCTCCAGCAGATCACCCGGGGCCAGAAGGTCGACGGCGGCACCACCGGCGTGGCCGGGGAGCTGTCCCGGGCCCGCAGCAACGAGCAGCTCGCCTACCAGGCGCACGCCGCCGCCAAGGCCCGCGTCGACTCCGTCGAGGCGGAGTTCACCGCCGGCGAGGCGTCGCTCCGCACGGCCGAGGCGAGCCTGCTCAAGTTGCGCCGCGACAACGCGACCCAGCTGATCGAGATCGAGCGTCAGCAGGAGGCCGCCGAGCAGCAGATCGGCGCCGGCTACGTCTCCAACCAGAACATCAGCGGCATGGCCGCCCACCCGCGGGCACTTGCCGCGGTCCGGTACGCGCTCGCCCAGCTCGGCGACCCGTACAAGTGGTCCGAGGAGGGGCCGAACCAGTTCGACTGCTCGGGTCTGATGTGGGCGGCGTACCGGTCTCCCGGCGCCGACTACTTCGACCTGCCCCGGGTCTCCCGCGACCAGTACGCCGCCACCCGGGCCCGGACGGTGCCGCAGAGCGCGCTGCTCCCCGGCGACCTGCTCTTCTTCGCCTCCGGCAGCAGTTGGACGACGATCCACCACGTCGGCATGTACATCGGCAACGGCAAGATGGTGCAGGCGCCCACCACCGGCGACGTCGTCAAGATCTCGGTCGTCAGCTGGTCCCGCCTGTACGCGGCGACCCGGGTCATCGGCGCGGTGCCGGGACCGATCGTGTCGATCCCGACCCCGCCGGTCACGACACCCAGCAAGCCGCCCGTGAAGCCGACGCCCACCCCGACGAAGTCGGCCACCCCGACCCCGACGAAGTCGGCCACCCCGACGCCGACGGGTTCGGCCACGCCGAAGCCGACCGGCAGCGCGACGCCGACGCCCACGCCGACCGGGACCACCTCGCCGAGCTCGCCAGCCACCCCGAGCAACACGCCGACGACCCTGCCCCCGCCACCGACCAACGCCCCGAGCAGCTCATCACCGGCGACCCCGAAGGCCACCACGAGCGCGTCGGGCGGCGACAGCCCGTCGGGCAGCCCCAGCACCGCTGGTTGATCCGCCACGACCGGCTCCGGCTGTCCGGTCGGGGCGATCTGTGGCACCGTGACAACCAGGCACATCCGACTCGACGTCACGAGTCCGGGTGCGAGCATGGCGCGGAGGGCGGAGATGGCCGAGCAGAAAGATCCGGCGGAGACTGTCGACCCTGTGGTCGACCAAGCCGACCCGCCAGGGCTCGGCACCGGCGACCCGGTGTCTCCCACCGAGGCCGCCCCGGTCGGCCCTCCCGCTGACCCGGCTGCCAGCGACACGGCCCCGGCCGCCACCGGCACAGCTTCGGCCGCCAGCGACACAGCGCGGGCCGCCACCGGCACGGCCTCGGCCGCCACTGACGACACCCCGTCCCCCCGTGACGACTCAGCCGACGCCGACGCGGCCGACACCACGCCCGCCGACGCCGACGGGGCCGACGCCGCTTCCGTCGGCAGCGGCGTCGACACGGACGATCCCGTCGTCGGCCCCGGGCAGGTGGCGCCCGCAGACGCCCGCCCGGACCAACCCGCCGCGCCGGTACGGGCCAGCGCCAGCGTCGCCACCGCCGGGGCTCTCCGCAGTGACCTGCCGGTCAGCGCCCCGGTCACCGCCACCACCTACCGTGCGACCGGCTCGGCCAGTCCGGCTGACGTCTCGTTGCCCGGGCAGCGGAACGACTCGACCGCACCGGCCCGGGCCAGCGCCACGGTTCCCGGCAGCAGCCGGGTGGCGGCCGGTGCCATCGGCACCCTGGCCTCCCGGGGGAGCACGCCCACCGTCTACGGAGCCGGGCCGGTGAACCCCGAGCCGCCCGAGCCGGCGCAGCCACCGGAGCCGGCCCAGCCACCGGAGCCATTGACTCCGGAACCGGAGCCGTCACCCACCCCACCCGGCCCCGGGCCGACCCAGCCGTCACCGCCCGAGCCGGAGCCCGCGCCGGATCCGGGGCCGTACCCGCCCGGCCCCATGCCGACGCCAGGGCCCCGACCCACGCCGCCGCCCGGTCCGGTTCCGCCCGTCCCGGGTCCACCCGTGCCGCCGCCCTCGCCGGTGCCGCCCATGCCGGGCCCGCCCTCGCCGCCCATCCCGGGCCCGCCCGTGCCGCCGCCCGGTCCGCCGGTGCCCGCGCCACCGGGTCCGCCGGGCCCGATGCCGGCACCGCCGTTTCCGCCTCCGCCGGCGATGACCGACACGCCCGGCGTACGAGCGAGCGCATCGGTTTCCGCACCGCCGGCCGGATGGCAGTCCACCGCCCAGGCGGCCCGCCCCGCAGCGGGCGGCGGCTGGGCCGAGGCACCCGTCTCCGCACCGCCGGTGGTGCCCGCGCCAGCGCTGCCGAGCTGGCCGCCGTCCAGCGTCGGCACTCCCCCGTCCACGGGCAGCGTCGGCAGAAACTCCCGGTTCACCGGAGGGACCGCCGGCCCTTCGTTCAGCTCCGGACAGGGCACGACCGGTGCTCGTGGTGGGCGACACAGCGGCGGCACCGACCTGGCCGGAACCGTCTACGGCAGCGGCGACGGGCCGGGTTTCACCACGATCGCGATGCCCGCCAACGCGGTGGAGAATTCTGGCTCGCTGACCGGGCACATCCTGGCCCAGGGCTGGGCCGACACGCCGTCCGAGCGGCGCAGCAACGCCAAGGTCATGATCGTCCTGGCCGCCGCTCTGGGGCTGTTGGTCGCGATCAGTGTCATGATCGTTCTGCTTGCCGGCGACGCCCTGGACGGTCTGGTCGGCGGCGCGCTCAACGGATGAGTCATCGGGCGGGCGTGATGGTGAGTCCGCCCACTACCGCCGGACAACCGACTGGCGGCTTCGTCGGACCGCCGTACACTGGCATAGATCACTGACCCGGCGCGCGTGGTGTGCGCCCATGGGCGGTCTTGCGGGCGATCCGGCGGCACAGCCGCGGCAGGCCATCGCGAAGATGCGCCCCGCTCGAAAGGCATTTGTTGACCACCTCTGCTGACCCCAGCACCGTTACGTCCGTTTTCCACTCAACCCCGGCGACCGACCCCGCCTCGGAGCCGCTCGACGCCGCTCTGAGCGAGGCCGGCACCGCGGAGGCGACCGCCGCACAGCCGGCCAAGTCCGCGCCGGCCGAGTCCGCCGCACCGGTCGACTTCGCCTCCCTCGGCCTGCCCGAGCCGCTGGTCCGCGCGCTGGCACAGCAGGGCATCACCAGCCCGTTCGAGATCCAGCGGGCCACCGTGCCGGACGCGCTCGCCGGCCGTGACGTGCTGGGCCGTGGGCAGACCGGTTCGGGCAAGACGCTCGCCTTCGGTCTGCCGCTGATCGCCCGGCTGGCCACCCGCAACCGGGCCCGGCCGATGCGCCCCCGCGCGCTCATCCTGGTTCCGACCCGGGAGTTGGCCATGCAGGTCAACGACGCTCTGTTGCCGCTGGGCAAGGCCGTCGGCATCTTCCTCAAGACCGCTGTCGGCGGTGTTCCGTACGACCGTCAGATCGACGCGCTGCGGCGCGGCGTGGAGATCATCGTGGCCACCCCCGGCCGGCTCGGCGACCTGATCGAGCGGGGCATCTGCCAGCTCGACGACGTCGAGGTCACGGTGCTCGACGAGGCCGACCAGATGGCCGACATGGGCTTCCTGCCCGAGGTGACCCAGCTGCTGGCGAAGACGCCCGCGAACGGTCAACGGCTGCTCTTCTCGGCGACCCTGGACGGCGACGTCGACGCGTTGGTCCGGCGGTTCATGACCGACCCGGTGACCCACTCCACCGCGCCGTCGACCGCCTCGGTGTCCACCATGGACCACCACATGCTGTTGATCCCGCCGCACGAGAAGTTCCCGGTGGCGGCCTCGATCGCCGCTCGGGACGGTCGGACCATGGTCTTCGCCCGCACCCAGCTCGGCGTGGACCGGCTGGTCGAGCAGCTCGCGGCGGTCGGCGTACGCGCCGGTGGGCTGCACGGCGGCAAGACCCAGCGGATGCGCACCAAGACGCTGGCCGAGTTCCGTGAGGGCCGGATGAACGTGCTGGTCGCCACGGACGTGGCGGCTCGGGGCATCCACGTCGACGGTGTCACCCTGGTGCTGCACGTCGACCCGCCGAAGGACCCCAAGGACTACCTGCACCGCGCAGGGCGCACCGCGCGGGCCGGCGAGTCCGGCGCGGTCGCCACGTTGGTGCTGCCCAAGCAGCGCCGCACCACCCTGGCGATGATGGAGAAGGCCGGCGTCGCGCCGGCCGAGACCCGGGTCCGGGTCGGCGACCAGGCGTTGGCCGAGCTGGTCGGCGCCCGGGAGCCCAGCGGCGTCCCGGTTCGCCTCGAGGCGGAGCCCCGGGGCTACGGCGATCGCTCCGGCGGCTCGCGTCGGTTCGACGACCGTTCCGGCGGTCCGCGTCGGTTCGGTGACCGCACGGGCGGCGAGCGCCGCTACGGCGATCGGCCCACCGGCGAGCGTCGCTACGGCGACCGGCCCCAGGGCGACCGCCCGACCGGTGAGCGTCGCTACAGCGACCGGCCGCAGGGTGACCGCCAGTACGGCGACCGCCCGACCGGTGAGCGTCGCTACAGCGACCGGCCGCAGGGTGACCGCCAGTACGGCGACCGGCCCCAGGGCGAGCGACGTTACGGCGACCGGCCCACCGGCGAGCGGGGCTTCGGCGACCGGCCGACCGGCGAGCGGCGTTACGCCGACCGGGACACCCGGGGTTACGGCGACCGGCCGCAGGGTGAGCGCCGGTTCGGTGACCGCCCGCAGTTCGGCGACCGGGACGGCCGGGGCGACCGGCCGACCGGTGACCGGCGCTTCGGCGACCGCGACACTCGGGGTGGTTTCCGCCCGGAGAGCCGTGTTCGGGACGACCGTCCCCGCGACGACCGTCCCCGCGACGACCGGCCCCGTGAGGACCGTCCGCGTGACGACCGGCGCGGGTTCGGCGGGCGACCGCCAGCGCGTACCCACTGATTCACTGATCCACCGAACGCCGTCGCGGAGCCCAGGCTTCGCGGCGGCGTTCGCGCATGCCCCCTGCCGATGTCCTCCTGGTCGCGTAACGTCCGGCTCATGCCGACCATGCCGAAGACGATCTTCTGGTCCCGGACGGACACCGCCGGCAGCGAGCAGGTGCTGCTTGACGACGGTCGCGGGTTGACGGCTCGGGGCACCCTGCTCGCCGTGGACCCGATCCCCTGGACCGCCCGTTACCAGCTGACCACCGCGCCGGACTGGACCACCACCCGGGTCGAGGTCGAGGCCGAAGGGCTGGGCTGGCTGCGCAGGGTGAAGCTGGAGCGAGCCGCGGACCGGTGGCGGGTGACCACCGCCGAGCAGGGCGACCTGGACGCGGCACTGGTCGCGGCCGGTCACCACCGGGCCGGCCTGCCGGGCACCGACGACCCGGACCGGCTGGCCGACGCGCTCGACGTCGACCTGAGCGGCTCACCGCTGTTCAACTCCCTGCCGGTCCACCGGCTGGGGTTGGCCGCCGAGCCGGCCGACCTGGCACACCGGATCACCGTCGCCTGGGTGCTGCTGCCCGGTCTGGAGGTGGTGGCGGCGGAGCAGATCTACAGCGGGCTCGGGCCGGGCCGGGTGCGCTTCGCCAGCGGCACCTTCACCGCCGACATCGATCTGGACGACAGCGGCTTCGTGGTGCGCTACCCCGGGCTCGCCGAGCGGATCGACCCGCGCTGACCGCGCCCGCGTGACTCAGACGGGCCAGGTGCCGCTGGTCAGGAAGCGTTCGATCGTGGCCAGGTGCGGCGTCAGGTCGAGGCCCTGGGCGGCCACCCAGTCGTCGGCGTAGTACGTGTCGGCGTAGCGGTCGCCCGGGTCGCAGATCAGGGTGACCACCGAGCCGGTCCGGCCCTCGGCGAGCATCGCGGCGATCAGGCCGAAGGCACCCCACAGGTTGGTGCCGGTGGAGCCGCCCACCCGGCGCCCCAGCACCGCCGAGCCGGCCCGCATGGCTGCCAGTGACGCCGCGTCCGGCACCTGGACCATCCGGTCCACCACCGAGGGCAGGAACGACGCCTCCACGGCGGGACGGCCGATCCCCTCGATCCGGGAGCCCTTCCCGGTGCGCACCGACCAGTCGGCGGCCAACCAGGCCGGGTAGAACGCCGAGTTCTCCGGATCGACCACGCAGAGCTTGGTGGCGAGCCGGCGGTACCGGGCGTACCGGCCGATGGTCGCGCTGGTGCCCCCGGTGCCGGCGCCCACCACGACCCAGGTGGGGATCGGGTGCCGCTCCAACTCCAACTGGGCGTAGATCGACTCGGCGATGTTGTTGTTTCCCCGCCAGTCGGTCGCCCGCTCGGCGTAGGTGAACTGGTCCATGAAGTGCCCGCCGGAGTCCTCGGCCAGCCACCGAGCCTCGACCACCACGCTCGCGGGGTCGTCCACCAGATGGCACCGGCCGCCCTGGAACTCGATCTGCGCGATCTTCTCGGGCGAGGTGGAGGCCGGCATCACCGCGATGAACGGCAGCCCGAGCATCCGGGCGAAGTACGCCTCGGAGACCGCCGTGGAGCCCGAGGACGCTTCGACGATCGTGGTCTGCGGCCCGATCCAACCGTTGCAGAGGCCGTAGAGGAACAGTGAGCGGGCCAACCGGTGCTTCAGCGAGCCGGTGGGGTGGGACGACTCGTCCTTGAGGTAGAGATCGACCCCCCAGGCGCGGGGCAGCGGGAACGGCAACAGGTGGGTGTCGGCCGAGCGGTTCGCGTCCGCCTCGACGGCGGCGATCGCCTCCGTCACCCAGGTCCGGCTGGCATCGTCGCAGCGGTCGAGATGAGTCACGCTCGGAAACGTAGCAAGCAGGCCAGCGGTGGTCAGCGCCGGTCCGGCGGCGTGCTCCGACGGTGTTGGCGGCGCTGACCTGCGCGGCCGGCGGCCTGGACGATCGGGGTCAGTGCGACGGCCAGCCCCGGTAGGACGTCCAGCAGGCGCACCTGCGCTCCCCGCCAGCGGGGCAGGCTGACCACAGGGCGGGGTCGGCGGGCCAACCGGACCGCCCGGGCGGCCACCCGTTGCGCGGTCAGCATCGACCCGGTGAACGAGGCCACCGCCCCCGGGTCGTCCAGCCGGTCGTGCAGCATCGGGGTCCAGATGCCGTCCGGGCAGAGGCAGGAGACGTGCACCTGCCGGTATCCGGCCACCCGCAGGTCGGACAGGGTGCCGAGGCTGAACGCCAGCAGGGCGTGCTTGCTGGCCGCGTACACCGTCTCGCCGGGCGCGGCGATCAGCCCGGCCAGCGAGACGACGTTGAGCACGTGGCCGTGACCTTGCCCGCGCATCACGGCCAGCGCGGCGAGGGTGCCGTTCATGGCGCCGAGGGCGTTGACGTCGAACACCCGCTGACGGGTCGGGCCGTCGTGCTCCCACGACGGCCCGGTGACCAGGATTCCGGCGTTGTTGACCCAGAGTGCGAGCTCGCCCCGGCCCGCCGCGGTCGCGGCGACAGCGGCGCAGGCGTCCTCGTCCCGGACGTCCAGGGCCGCCGACCAGCCGCCGAGGGGTGCCGCGGCGGCGGCGACCGCCGCCGGGTCGAGGTCGGTGAGCAGCACCGACCAGCCGTCGGCGTGCAGCGCGGTGGCGATGGCCCGGCCGAGGCCCCCGGCAGCGCCGGTCACCACGGCCACAGGACGTACCGGCGGGGTCATCGGCGCACGCTACCGCCGGCAGGCCGGGCGACACCAGGGGTACGCGGCGGTCAGGGCGTGGGCGGGCCGACTGGCTGCGGGCGGTTCTCCCACTTCGTGGAGAGGGCGATGGCGGTGCGGGTGGAGGCGACCCCGGGGGTGCGGTTCAGCCGCACGATCAACTGCTCCAACTCGGCGATCGTGCCGACCCGCGCCTTGAGCAGGAAGGACTCCACGCCGGCCATGAAGTAGCAGGACTCGATCTCGGGCAGCACCCGCAGCGACTCGAGCATGTCGTCGCTGTCGGCGCCGGAGTCCTCGACGATGCCGATCAGCGCGGTGACGCCCAGCCCGATCGACTCCGGGGCCACGTCCGCCCGGTAGCCCCGGACCACGCCGCTGCTCTCCAGCTTGCCGACCCGTTCGTGCACGGCCGGGGCCGAGAGGCCCACCTGTCGGGCCAACTCGGCGTACGAGAGGCGAGCGTTGCCGCGAAGCAGGTCGACGAGGTTCAGGTCGATGGCGTCCACAGAGAGTGACCCTAACCGCTGAGGCATAACGCGAGGCGTTCGGCATCCGTTGGACTGAGCGGTGAGTCACTGTTCGCAAACCGCCGGTCAAGGCAGAGGTAGCACCAGTACCATTACTAACTCCCCACTCAGTGCATTTTTCGCGTTTGGGCGGACAGGCCATGTCCCTGGTGCTGTAATTGCCATACGTCCCTCATGACGGCTCTGGGCTACGCACCAGCCGGGGGCAGTGTGTTCAGCCGGGGGCTTCGTCGACGCGAGGAGGGGGCTGTGGACACTGGAGATCGCCTGCTGACACCGGGTGAGGTCGCCGCGCTGTTTCGGGTAGACCCGAAAACTGTGACGAGATGGGCGGCGGCCGGCCGGATAGGAAGCATCCGGACTCCAGGCGGGCATCGCCGGTTTCGGGAATCCGAGGTGCGAGCCCTGCTTGAGGGGGAGGGCATGCTGGACGAGGTGGATGAGGTCGGAAAGCCACGCAATGTGGGGCCGGCCGCATCCACGGGGCCGGGTCCGGCCAACGCTGGCATGTACTGAACTGGTGCGGACAACGCTACGCGGACCGGGCACCAGTCCGGTCCGCGTCCCGCTACGACCGACGACCGCCGGGCGGCACGGCGGCGCGGACTGAGGATCAGGCCGGCTCAGGTCCGGGTCGCGCCGAGCTGCCCGGACCACCGACGGAACAGGGTGTGTGGGACGCCGAGCGCGTCGAGCACCTTGCCGGCCACGAAGTCGACCAACTGCTGGGCGGTGGCGGCCGCGCCAGCCCCGTAGAAGCCAGGGCTGGCCGGCAGCACCACCGCGCCCGCGTCGTGCAGCGCGACGAGGTGCTCCAGGTGGCTGCGGGTCACCGGTGTCTCCCGGGGGACCACCACCACCGGGCGGCGTTCCTTGAGGTTGACCTCGGCGGCACGCTGCAACAGGTCCTTGGAGAGCCCGATCGCGATCCCGGCGCAGGCTGCCGTGCTGGCCGGGACCACGGCCATCCCGCGTACCCGGTATGAGCCGCTGCTCGGCCCGGCGGCCAGGTCGCCGGCCGGCCAGTGCCGCACATCCGCCCCGGTCAGGTCCCGGTCGAGCCAGGCCGAGAGGTCCTCGGCCCAGTGCCCGTCGCGGAACGATCGGCCGGTCTCGTCGAGCACGGTGAGTCGTGCCGCGCGGGACACGATCAGGTCCACGGGCTCGCCCGCGTCGAGAAGTCCGCCGATGACGGCCGCCGCGTACGGCGTACCGGAAGCGCCGGAGACTCCGACCACCCATGGTTCGCGCATGCCCCCAGCCTGCCTGGTCCGGCCGGGCGCCGTGCCGTGGCCCCCCGCCCTCGCCCGTCCGCCGTCCTCCCGGACCGCGACGGACATCATCGACAGCCGATTTCTGACATGCTCGGATGGGGGGGAAAACCTCTGTGCGGCAACCGGAGGGACGGTACGACCGATGACGGTGGCGGCAGCCCGCGCACTACGTGCCGAGTGTCCCCTTCCCTCGCGGTGCTCGCCGCATGCCGAGGCGACCCAGGAGTGGCTGGCGGGCTGGGTGCGCCGCTTCGACCTGCCGCTGGACGACGACGAGCTGTGTCGGCTGGATGCCGGTCGCATCGCCTGGTACGCGGGTCGGCTCTACCCTGACGCCAGCGCCGCCGACCTGCATACGGTCGCCGCCCTCTGGACCTGGTTCTTCCTGCTCGACGACGCCTGCGACGGACCGCACGGTGCGAGCGGCGCGGACGTCGCTGCCTTGCGGGACGGCGTGCTCCACGTGCTGCGCCACGGCCCCGGCGCCCGCACGGCAGGGTTCCGGGGACCGCTGCGCCAGATGCTCGCGGACGCGTGGCAGGCGCCGCGTGCCCGGATGCCCCCGCCCTGGCAGCAGCGCTTCGCTGACGCGGTCGCCCACCACCTGGCGGGCGACCGGACGGAGGCGGAGAACAAGACCAGGGGCCACGTCCCCGCCGTCTCCGAATACGTTGAGCTGCGCCGGGCGACCTCGGCGGCGTACGTGTCGTACACCATGATCGAGTTCGTCACCGGTCACGCGCTGCCAGACCCCGTCTACCACCACCCGGCGCTACGGGCGCTCGCGGCAACCGGCAACGACCTGCTCTCCTGGTTCAACGACCTGGTGTCGTTGGAGAAGGACAGGGCCACCTCGGGCGGGCACAACCTGGTGCTGGCCATCGCACGGGAGCAGCGCCTGCCGGACGAGCGGGCCGTGGAGGCGGCGGTGGCCCGCTGGCGCACGACGATGGGCCGATTCATGGAGCTGCGGGCCACTGTCCCGTCCTTCGGCCCGGAGCTGGACCGGGCGGTGGCCGCGCACGTCGAGGGAGTCGCCCGCTCGGTGCGGGGGACGATCGACTGGTCGATGGAGAGCGCCCGGTATTCGGCATCCCGGAGCTGACCCCGAGGGCTACCGGGTCAGAGGGTCCGCCGATGACGACACAGGCCCTAGGCGCGCAGCCCCAGCCGCACCACAAGATCGAGCAGGGCGAACACGAACAGCGCGATGCCGACGAACCCGTTGGCGGTGAAGAACGCCCGATTGACCTTGCTCAGGTCGGTCGGCGTGACCACCAGGTGCTGGTAGCCGAACGCCACAGCGGTCAGCACGAGCCCGATCCACCAGAGCCAGCCGAAGCCGATCAGCGCGCCGAACCAGACGAACAACCCGAAGGTCACCACGTGCGCGACAGTGGAGGCGTGCAGGGCGAAGCGCCGACCGTAACGGGCCGGCACGCTGTGCACGCCGATCTCCTGATCGATTTCGGAGTCCTGGCAGGCGTAGATCAGGTCGAAGCCGCCGATCCACAGCCCGACCCCCACGCCGAGCAGCCAGGCCGGCCAGGAGCCGTCCAGGGTGCCGGTGACGGCCAGCCAGGCGCCGACCGGGCCGACCGCCTGGGCGATCCCGAGGATGGCGTGCGGCCAGTTGGTGAACCGCTTGGCGTAGGGATAGACGACCAGCGGCACCACGGCCAGCGGCGCGAGCACCAGGCAGAGCGGGTTGAGCAGGGCGGCGGCGGCGAGGAAGACCACCAGCGCGACGGCCGCGCCGGTCCAGGCCGTCCGCACGCTCACGGCCCCGGTGACCAGTTCCCGGCCGGCGGTACGCGGGTTCCGCGCGTCGATCCGCCGGTCGAGGATCCGGTTGGCGGCCATGGCGAACGTCCGCGCTCCGACCATCGCCACGGTGATCAGCAGCAGGTCCCACCAGCGCACCCGTCCGCCGTTGACCTGCATGGCGCTCAGCGCCGACAGATACGCGAAGGGCAGCGCGAACACCGAGTGCTCGATCGCGACGAGCTTGAGGAAGGACTTGACCCGGCCCGGCTTCTCGGCCGGTGCGTCGAGGACGGCCATCAGAGCCCGTACTCCTTCCAGCGCTTGTCGACCAGGGCGGTGACTTCCGGACTCATCCGCATCTCCTCCGGCCAACCGCGGGTGTAGCCCTCGGTGGGCAGCTTGCGGGTGGCGTCGACGCCGGCCTTGCCACCCCAGAACTGCTGGTACGAAGCGTGGTCGAGGTGGTCGACGGGCCCTTCGGTGAGCAGCAGGTCGCGGCCGTAGTCGACGTTGCCGAAGGCGCGGAAGGCGACCTCGTTGTAGTCGTGCACGTCGCAGTCCTCGTCGACGATCACGATGAGCTTGGTCAGCGACATCATGTGCGCGCCCCAGATCGCGTTCATCACCTTCTGGGCGTGCTTCGGGTACCGCTTGCGGATCGACACGATCGCGCAGTTGTGGAACACCCCGGCGGCGGGCAGGTCGTAGTCGACGATGTCCGGGATCAGGAAGCGCAGCAGCGGCGCGAAGATCCGCTCGGTGGCCTTGCCGAGACCGTGGTCCTCCTGGGGCGGCTGCGACGTGACGATCGAGTGGTAGACCGGGTCGCGCTGCATGGTCATGCACTCGATGTGCATCACCGGGAACGGCTCCACCGGGGTGTAGAAGCCGGTGTGGTCGCCGAACGGGCCCTCCGGCAGCCGCTCGCCCGGCTCGATGTAGCCCTCGAGGACGATCTGTGCGTGCGCCGGCACCTGCAGCGGCACGGTCAGGCAGTCGACCATCTCGACGCGCTCGCCGCTCAGGAACCCGGCGAACAGGTATTCGTCGATGTCGGCCGGCAGTGGCGCGCTGGCCGAGTATGCGACGGCGGGGTCGGCGCCGATGGCGATCGCCACCGGCAGGCGCTGCCCGAGCCGCTCAGCGACCGCGTGGTGTGCAGTGGAGTTCTTGTGGATCTGCCAGTGCATGCCGATGGTGTTGCGCGAGTGCTGTTGCAGCCGGTAGAGCCCGAGGTTGCGCTTACCGGTCTCCGGGTGCTTGGTGTGGGTCAGCCCGAAGTTGTGGAAGATGCCGCCGTCACCCGGCCAGATCTGCAGCCCCGGCAACCGGTTGAGGTCGACGTCGTCGCCGCGGTAGACCACCTGCTGGCAGGGGGCCGTCTTGACCTTCTTCGGCGGCATCGACTTGAGCTGCATGACCTTGCCGAGCCCGCCCATCATGCCCGAGAAGCCCTGCGGCAGCTCCGGCTTGAGCAGCTCGCCGATGCGCGCGCCGATCTCGTCGAGGTTCTCCACCCCGAGGGCCATCGCCATGCGCTTCTCGGTGCCGAACAGGTTGATCGCCACCGGCATGTCGCCCCGGGTCGGGCGCTCGAAGAGCAGCGCGGGGCCGCCGGCCCGCACCGTGCGGGTGACCACCTCGCTGATCTCCAGGGTGGGGTCGACCGGGACGTCGACCCGGCGCAGCTCCCCCGCGCGCTCCAGCGCCGCGAGGAAGTCCTTGAGATCGGTGTACGGGAAGCCACGAGCCGCCATGTCGCCAGTCTCCCGCACGGGGTGCCGAACGGCCCAGGCCGGGTGCTGTGACACTCGCGATGACCCGGTCGGCTGCCGGTCAGGAGGCTCGGCCCGCATCTTGATCCACTCGGTTTCCGGAAGTCGGGGTGTCCACTGGCCCGGGATGGCCCGACTTCCTGAAACGCGAGTGGATCAACGGTCAGGGCGCAGAACTCGCAGGCATGGTGGGCGGTCGAGCGGGTAGCCGGGCAGCCGGCGGCGGACAGCCGGCGGACGGAGGCGGCGATGGGCGCGGAGCGGGTTCCGGCGGGGTTCACCGAGCAACGGGCGCGGGTCGGCCAGATCTCCATGAACTACGTCCGTGGCGGCAGTGGCCCGCCACTGGTCCTGCTGCACGGGTATCCGCAGTGTTGGCACATGTGGCGGAACCTGCTGCCCGAGTTGAGCCGATCCTTCGACGTGGTCGCACCTGACCTGCGCGGCTTCGGGGGCAGCGACGCCCCGGCCGGCGGGTACGACAAGAAGACCGTCGCCGCCGACCTGCACGGGCTGCTCGACCAGCTCGGCCTGGTCAGTGACCTCCGGTTGGTCGGGCACGACCTGGGGACCATGGTGGCGTACGCGTACGCCGCCGCCCATCCGCAGCGGGTGAGCCGACTGGTGCTCACCGAGGCACCGATCCCCGACGAGAGCATCTACACGTTCCCGGCGCTCACCTCGGCCGGCCCGGGAGTGTGGAACTTCGGCTACTTCTCGATCGGCAACGGGCTCCCGGAGGAGTTGGTGCGTGGGCGGGAGTCGCTCTGGGTGGACCGGTTCACCGACGCCCTGATGGTGCGCAAGGGCAGCATCGCCGCCCCCGACATCGAGGAGTTCGCGAGCCACCTGCGCGACCCGGCGCATCTGCGGGCCAGCTTCGCCTACTTCCGGGCGTTCGATCAGGACATCGCCGACAATGCGGCGTACCGGGACACGAAGCTGACGATGCCGGTGCTGGCCGTCGGCGCGGCGGCCAGCCTCGGCGGGCAGGTCGCCGAGCAGGTTCGCCGGTACGCCGACACGGTTCGCGGCGAGGTGATCGAGGACTGCGGGCACTGGCTCTACGAGGAGCGCCCGGACGAGATGCTCGCCCTGCTGCGGGACTTCCTCGGGGCGGCCTGAGCAGCGGTTGGCAGGCGCCCCCGGTCAGGCGGCGGGCGTCCAGGCGTGGGCGGCCAGCGGTGGGTCGAGCGGTGCCTGGGTGAGCCGGTTGGCGAAGGTGGACATCGTGTACGCGCCGACGCCGAGCACCACGTCCAGCGCGTGCCGGGGCTGGTAGCCAGCGGTCAGGAACTCGTGCAACTCGTTGTCGGGCACCGCGCCCCGGTGGTCGAGCACGGCCAGCGTGAACCGGCGCAGCGCCTCCAGCCGCGGCTCGGGCAGCGCCGAGCCGGCGCGCAGTGCGGTGATCAGCTCGGTGGTCGCTCCGAGCTGGATGAGCTTGCCGGTGTGCAGGGCGACGCAGAAGTGGCACTCGTTGGTGGTGGAGACCGTCAGGATGACCACCTCCCGCTCCAGCGGGGCGAGGTCGGTCTGCTCGAAGCCCGCGCTGGTGGCAAGGAAGCCGGTGAGCAACTGTGGCGAGTCGGCCATCAGCGCCACCGGGGTGGGCAGCCAGCCGAACCGGCCGCGTACGCCCTCGATGGCTCGGCGGGCGGCAGCGGGTGCGGTCTCGGCGGTGTGAGCGGTGAAGACGGGCATGGTTACCTGCTTTCGGCAGCGTCGGTCGGGAGGGTCGGTGCCGCATCCCGTAGGATAGTCAACGTGGTTGACGAAATAGTAAACGTGGTTGTCGAACATGGCAACCGCTGATCCCGCGCGCCCCGGGTTCCACCTGCCACTGCTGCTGCTGGCGGGCTTCCGGACGCTGATCGACGACCTGCACGCCGAACTGGCCCGGGAGGGGCATCCGGAGCTGCGGCCGCTGCACGGGTTCGTGCTCCAGGCCGTCGGCGCGGACGGCACCACCGCCACGGAGCTGGGCCAGCGACTGGGCATCTCCAAACAGGCCGCCGGCAAGACGATCGACCGGCTGGTCGCCGTCGGCTACCTGGAGCGGGCCGACGATCCCTCCGACGCCCGACGCCGACTGGTCCGGGTGACACCGCACGGCGCCGACGGGCTACGCCGCTCGGCCCAGATCTTCGACCGGCTGCGCGCACAGTGGTCCGAAACCCTCGGCCCGGACCGGGTCACCGCCATGGAAGACGACCTCCGCACGATGGCCTCGGCAAACTGGTTCCGCCTCGACATGCCGGGCTGGTTTGGCGGAGCGGCCTAGATCCACTCGACTTTCAGGAAGTCGGGGCCTCCCGCCGCTGGGACAGCCCGATTTCACGGAAACCGAGTGGATCAACGAGGCGGTCACGGTGGCGGAACGGCGGGAGCCGGGTGCAGGGTGGTGGGCGTGTCGGACGCCTATGTCGTCGGCGACCCGGACGGGTTGTCGCCCCTGCTGGTCGAGCTTCGTGACGCTGTCGCCCGGGAGCTGCACGCCCAACTGGCGATGCGCGGCGACCGGATCGAGCTGGCCGACCTACCGGAGGTGTCCTACCAGGTCACCGTCCAGGTCGAGCGGACGTTGCGGACCTGGCGACCGGCGCGGCGGGCACCGACCGAATCCGGTTTCGACGAAGATCGTGACCTGGTCGACCGATCGAGAACTGTCACAGGTGATCTCTAAGATCATGGATGCCGATCGGGTCGGGGTGCCGCAAACCTGGCTTCTTCCGGTCGGCTCATCCCCCACCAAGGAGATCGATGAGATCTGTGCGCGTTACGCGTGGCAGGCTTGTGCACGGGCTGGCCACGCTGGTCCTCGCGACGGCGATGATCGGCGCGGCGGCAACGCCCGCCTCGGCCGAGGACGACCCGGGTTGGGTCAATGGCTGGCTGGGCGACGTGACGCTCGGCGCGGCCGGCGCTCCCGGCCGCACGGTGCCGTTGACCCTGACCAGCACCGGAGCCACCCAGCCTCGGGTGACCATCGACCTGACCAGCCTCGCTGGCGTGGCCACCGCCAGCTTCCCCGACTTCTGCGTCAACCAGGGCACTTCGGTGACCTGCCCGATGCCGCCGACGGCCATCGACGAGTTCGGCACGCTCACCGGCACCGTGCCTGTGGTGTTCCGGGCCGCTCCCGGCGCGGTGGACGGCGCGACGGGCACTTTCGACTACACGGCGTTCGGCGAGCAGACCGAGGCGTACACCCAGCAGGCGACGGTCACCGTGCGGTCCGGGCCCGACCTGCTCGACATGGTCGACGAATACGTCTCCGGTGTCGAGGTGGGCGACACGCTCCCCCTCAAGGTGGCCGTGGTTAATGCCGGCGGCCAGCCGGCCGTGGACCTGCGGCTCACCATGCGCTTCTCGGTGGGCCTCGTGCCGGCCAGCTACCGCAACTGCCGGTACGGCACCGACCAGGTGCTCGCCACCGTTGTCGTCTGCACCATGCGGGGCACGTTCGCGCCCGGCCAGCGACACGAGCTGCGGGGCGGGTTTCCCACCAATGTCGGCCCGGCAACTCTCGGGGACAAGCGGATCACCCAGTTCGTGGAGCCGCTGGCCAGCGCCGGTCCGCTCCCGACCGATGTGAAGCTCAAGAGCCGTGACGCCGACCAGGCGCTGCGGCTGCGGGCGGTCGGGTCGCCGCTCGGCGTGATTCCGGTCGAGGTGAACGGCGCCGGCGGTCAGACCTATCTGTGGGAGGTCCGGAGCGCCTTCGACATCGTCGCCCAGGGCGCGACCGTGACCGGTGCCGCCGGCGAGACCGTCCAGGTCACCGTGGGCATCCGTAACGAGGGGCCGGGCGTGCCGGACGGCACGAACTCCGGTGACACCGTCGGTGCGTTCTACTTCACCCCACCCGCCGGGGTCACCGTGCTGGCCGACCCGCCGGGCTGCGCGTCGTATGGCGGCGAGGAGGAGGACGGCGTAGCGACCCCGAAGTTCTGGCGCTGCAACGGCCCTGGAGCCGTGTTCCCCGCCGGGACCAGCACGACGGCCACCTTCGACCTACGGATCGACAGCCTCGGCGGGTCCGCCGGGGAGGTCCAGCCGGCGAGCCGCTACCCGCGGGTGGACGACAACCCGGGCAACGACATCGCCCCGGTCACGGTGAGCTGACCCAGCACACCGCAACGACGCGGGCCGGTCACGGACGAATCCGTGACCGGCCCGCACACCGTTGTCCAGGTCAGTCCAACCCGCCGTACGAGTGCAGGCCGGTGAAGAAGATGTTCACGCCGAACAGGTTCATCAGCATGGTGAGGAAGCCGAGCACCGCGAGCCAGGTGGCCACGTTGCGCTTGACGCTGGGCGTGGCCCGGGCGTGCAGGTAACCGGCGTACACCACCCAGGAGATGAACGCCCAGGTCTCCTTCGGGTCCCAGCCCCAGGGCCGACCCCAGGCCGCCTCGGCCCAGATGGCACCTGCGATCACCGCGAAGGTGAAGATCGGGAAGGCGAAGGCGTGCAGCGTGAAGGTCAACCGCTCCAGCCCGACCGCGGCGGGCAGCCGCTTGGCCAGGGTGTACGGGAAGCTCCGCTTGCCGTTCTCGTACCCGCTGCGCATCAGGAAGCCGACCGCCGGCACCGCACCGAGCAGGAAGATGCCGGACGCGAACACGATGGTCGAGACGTGGATGATGAACCAGTACGAGTTCAGTGCCGGCACCAGCGGCACGATCGGCACGTACAACACCAGCTCGGCGGTAGCGACCAGCAGCACCATCACCAGCGTGAGGAACAGCCCGAGCTTGCGCAGCGACGGCCGCTTCCAGAGCACCACCAGCCAGGCCGCGACCCCGATGAACGTCACAGTGAGCACGAACTCGTACATGTTGCCCCACGGCATCCGGTCGGCCGCGAGGCCACGGGTGACCAGCGCCGCCAGGTGCAGCACGGCGGCGACCGCGGTGGCGCCCACCCCGATCAGGCCGGCGAGGCGGGCCCGCCGCGCGGAGCGGTCGGCCCCGGGCTGCGACGGTACGGGCGCGGGCGGCGTCGGCACGATGCCGCCGCCGGCACCCACCAGCTCACGCGCCGGAGCCGCAGCGGCGACCCGGGTACGCGCGTTGCCCAACGCGTACTCCACGGCGTGACCGATCATCGCGATCAGGTACGCCAGGATGGCGAAGGTCACCAGATTGTCGGAGAGTGCGGACATCACTCGGCTCCTTCTCGCGCACCGGCCCGGTCACTGGAGTCAGCACCCGTGCTGGCCCGCTCAGCCGCCCGTTCGTCGCCGTTGACCTCGGCGATGAGCTGGGCGAACTCGTCGGCGAACCCTGGATAGTCGGTGCGCGGCAACCCACCGGCCTCCATCAAGCTACTACCGCCCGTCGGAGATCCTTCCGCCGGGTCGGCCGGCACCACCCGGAAGAACACCCGGCGGCGTCGCCCGAACAGCGAGCCCATCAGGCCGACCAGCAGGAAGCCGCAGCTGATCAGCAGTGGCGTCGCGCCGGGGTCGTGTCGGATGGAGAGGGTGACGTACCGCTCGGTGCCCAGGAACTCGACAGTGGTGCCGTCGTCCAGCTTCCAGGTCTCGCCCTTGCGGAGCAGCTTGGTGCCGACCTCCTGGACCTTGCCGGTCCGCACCTGCCGCTGGTCGAGTTGGTAGACCGAGCTGGGGATGCCGGCGTCCAGGCCGAGGTTGCCCCGGTAGGCGACCAGGTTCAGCGCCGGGTTGCGCTCGGTCGGGTATTCCGAGCGGACGAACGGCGCCTGCTCGGGTGCGGTGGGCAGGTAGATGCCGGTGAACGCCATCTGCTCGTCCGGTGCGCGCTGGCCGGTGGACGGGTCGACGTTCGCGTCCGGGAAGGCGGCCAGCCCCTCACTCGTCAGCCCCATGTCGCCGGTGGTGAGGAACGGCTCGTCGCTGATCTGACTGTTGCCGAACCGGTCGGTGTAACGGATCACCGGGGCGTACCCGTGGCCGAGCAGGTAGACGCTCGCGTCGGCGAGGCGCAGCGGCGAGTTCACCGAGAAGTCGGCGCTGCGGGTCGGCTCGTCCGGGCCGTCGACGGTGACCGTGGCATTGAAGAACTCCGGCTGACCGGACGGCAGGAAGCGGGCCTCGAAGTCGTCCAGCCGCAGGCAGAAGCGGGGCAGGTCGGCGCTGTCCACCTGGGGGCCGAGCTTCGCTTCGGCGTACTGCTGCCGGGTGTTGCAGAACGCGTTGTCCGCGCCCGCCACCAGCAGTCGGTTGCCGCTCCAGCCGTACCACGAGCCGAGGGCGACGCTGATCAGCACCGCGATCAACGACGTGTGGAACAGCAGGTTGCCGGTCTCCTTGAGGTAGCCCTTCTCGGCGGAGACCTCGTCGCCACGGACCTCCACCCGCCAGCGGCGCTTGCGCAGCACCTCGGCGATCGCCGCCGCGCCGCCGGGCGGGGCGGGCAGCACGGTGTGCTGCGGCAGCCGCGCCATCCGCTTCGGCGCGGCCGGCGGGCGGGACCGCAACGCCCGGATGTGGTCCCGCAGTCGGGGCGTGATGCAGCCGATCAGGGAGGTGAACAGCAGCAGGTAGATCGCGGAGAACCAGACCGAGCCGAAGACCTCGAACGCGCCGATCCGGTCCAGTCGGGGGGCCCAGTCCGGGTGGTCGACGAAGTACTCGTTGACCTTCTCCGGGCTGATCCCGCGCTGCGGCAGCACCGAGCCGGGGATGGCCGCGATCGCGAGCAGGAAGAGCAGGATCAGCGCCGTACGCATGCTGGTCAACTGCCGCCACGAGTTGCGCAGCAGCGCCAGGAGGCGGTTCGGCCGACGGCGTGGCGCTGGCGCCACGGTCTCCGGCCGGTCGTCGACGACCGTCATCAGATGCTCACCTCGCCCACCCCGACGGTGGTCTGCAACCAGATCACGAAGCTCTGCCATCCGCCGGTGACCAGCGCGAGGCCGATCAGGATGAGCAGGGCGCCGCCGACCCGGGTGACCCAGCGGCTGTTGCGCCGAACGGCGCGGAAGACCCCGAGCAGGCGTTGGAAGCCCAGCCCGAAGACGATGAACGGTATCCCCAACCCGAGGCAGTACGCCACGGCGAGCACCACGGCACGGTCGCTCTGCCCGGAGGCGGTGGCCATGCCCATCACGGCGCCGAGGGTGGGGCCCGTGCAGGGCACCCAGCTGAGTGCGAAGACCGCGCCGAAGACAGGTGCGCCGAGCAGCCCGGCCGACGGCAGTCGGGAGATCCGGAACTCCCGTTGCAGGGCGGGGATCATCCCGAGATAGCCGAACCCGAGCACGATGATCAACGCGCCGACGACGATTTCGAGCTGCCGCTCGTACTCGAAGAAGACCTGGCCGATGCCGGCGAACAGGATCGCCGTGGCGACGAAGACGGCGGTGAAGCCGGCGATGAAGAGCAGCGTGCCCGCGAGCACCCGGCCCTTGACGGCACCGGCCCGCGCGATCCGCTCCCGGACCGCGACGCCTCCGCCGGCCTCGGCAGCTTCCGCTGCCAGCGGCATCGAGTTGCGCGCACGGCCTTCGAGGTCGGAACCGGCCAGGCCGGTGACGTAGGAGAGGTAGCCGGGAACGAGTGGGAGCACGCACGGGGAGAGGAAGCTGACCAGGCCGGCGAGCGCCGCCGCGCCGATGGCGAGCAGCAGCGGCCCGCTCAGGGCCAGCTCCCGGAAGGTCTCGCCCATCAGTTGGGCGCCGGTTTCTCAGCCGCGATCCGCTCGACGATCGGTTGCAGGCCCTCCTGCTTGACGGCGGCCCGGATCACCGCGGCGATCCGACCGTCCCGGTCGAGCACCACCGTCGCCGGCACGCTGTTCGGCGGAATGTCCAGCGCGAGTGCCGTCTTGCTCGACGGGTCGAACAGGCTCGGATAGGTGACCCGGCCTTTCTCGAACGCCTTGGCCTTGTCCCGCGAATCCTGGACGTTGATGCCGAGGAAGCTCACCCCGGAACCCTTGGTGGCCTGGTAGACGGCTTCCAGGTCGTCCGCCTCGGCACGGCACGGCGCGCACCAGGAACCCCAGAAGTTGACCACGACCACCTGCCCGCGAGCCTGGCTGACGTCGTAGGTGCCGCCGAGCAGCAGCTCACCGGCGACCTTCGGGGGTGCGGAGCGCTGGTCCGGTGCGCACTCGAAGATCCCGTCGGTGGTGGTCGTGCAGGTCTTCTCCTGCCCCTTCGACGTGCAGCCGACCAGCGCCACCGCGGCGACGGCGGCGAGCAGACCGGCGGTCCACCTCCGGGCGTTCATCAGGCCCCCTTGGCCGTCCGGGCGGTCGCGGAGAGAGCGATCAGGTGCGCGGCCGGCTCGCTGTAGCCGATGCCCACCACCTTCGCGTCGTCGAAGTGGAACGAGGTGAGGCTCGCCAGCCCACACTGCCGCTTGCGCGGGTCGTGCCAGAGCCGCTTGCGCTCGACGTAGCGGCGCAGTGTCCAGATGGGGAGTTGGTGCGACACCAGCACCGCCTCGCGCCCCTCGGCGGCGACCCGGGCGGCCTGCACGGCGGCGAACATCCGCTCGGCGATCACCCGGTACGCCTCGCCCCAGGACGGGGTCATCGGGTCGCGCAGCACCCACCAGTTGCGCGGGTCACGGAACGACCCGTCGCCCGGCGACACCTTCTTGCCCTCGAACCAGTTGGCGCTCTCGATCAGCCGCTCGTCCACCCCGACCGGGAGCCCGAACTGGGCCGCGATCGGCTCGGCGGTCTGCTGCGCGCGTTCCAGCGGACTGGCCACCACGTGCACGATCTCTCGCTCGGCCAGGCCCTCCGCGGCGGCCTTGGCCATCTGCACGCCCAGCTCAGAGAGGCGGAAACCGGGCAGCCGACCGTAGAGAATCTGGTCGGGGTTGTACACCTCGCCGTGCCGGAGCACGTGGACCACCGTCTTGCTCACCGCTCACTACCCCCCGTGGCCAGCCGCTGCCGCCGCGTTCGCCGCCGTCGGCAGCGCGTCCGCGATGTGCTCCAGAGCGACGTCGTCGATCGCCGCCGACACGAACCATGACTCGAACGCGCTCGGCGGCAGGTAGACGCCGGCGGCGAGCATCGCGTGGAAGAACGCCTTGAACGCCGGCACCTGCTGGGTGCGGGCGCTGTCGTAGTCGATCACGTCGGCGTCCGTGAAGAAGATCGAGAACATGCTGCCCGCGTACGACAGTCGGTGTGGGACCCCGGCGGCGCCCAGCGCGTCGGACGCCAGCTTGCCCACGACGGCGGCCGTGTCGTCGAGCTTGCGGTAGAGCGACTCGTCGGCGAGTCGCAGCGTGGCCAGGCCGGCGGCGCAGGCCAGCGGGTTACCGGAGAGCGTGCCGGCCTGGTAGACCGGGCCGGCCGGGGCGAGTCGCGCCATGATGTCCGCACGCCCGCCGAAGGCGGCGGCGGGCAGGCCGCCACCCATGACCTTGCCGTACGTCCACAGGTCGGCGTCGGAGGCGTCGAGGCCGTGCCACCCGGCGCGGGACACCCGGAACCCGGTCATCACCTCGTCCACCACGAGCAGGGCGCCGTGCGCGTGCGCGATCCGGGCGAGCTGCTGGTTGAAGCCGTCGCGGGGGGCGACCACACCCATGTTGCCGGCTGCCGCCTCGGTGATCACCGCTGCGATGTGCGGGCCCTCGGCGGCGAACGCCTCCTCGACGGCCCGGATGTCGTTGTAGGGCAGCACGATGGTCTCGCTGGCCGCCGCACCGGTCACGCCGGGTGAGTCGGGCAGGCCCAGGGTGGCCACGCCGGATCCGGCGGCGGCGAGCAGGGCGTCGACATGCCCGTGGTAGCAACCAGCGAACTTGATGATTTTGGAGCGACCGGTGAAGCCACGAGCCAGCCGGATCGCCGACATGGTGGCCTCGGTGCCCGAGTTGACCAGGCGAACCTGCTCCATCGGGGTGCGGTCGACCAGCTCGGCGGCCAGCTCCACCTCACCCGGGGTGGGAGTGCCGAAGCTGGTGCCCCGGGCAGCGGCAGCCTGCACGGCCTCCACCACCTCCGGGTGGGCGTGCCCGAGGATCAGCGGACCCCAGGAGCAGACCAGGTCGACGTAGCGGCGGCCGTCGGCGTCGTACAGCCACGGGCCCTCGCCACGGACCATGAAACGCGGCGTGCCGCCGACCGCCTGGAAGGCGCGCACGGGGGAGTTCACCCCGCCCGGCACGATGGCGCGGGCGCGGTCGAACAGGGCCTCGGAGGCCGGCGCCTCGGCCGGGTAGCGGCCTGATCCGGCTGGAAATATGTCGGTCACGATGCCGCCATTGTGTCAGCGGCGAACGGCCCACCAGCAGCCACCCCGCGGTGGGGTTACCAGGCTCACCTGTAGCCGGCACCCGCCAGCAGCGTCGACATGCGGGAGGCTCGGCCTGGACGGCGACGGCTCGCGGCCTCAACAGGCCGGACCGGTTGGATCGCGCTAGGCTGACCGGGTGGATCGTGCCGAGCTGTCCATCACGCTACACCGGACGGGTGACGAAGCTGTGCTTCGCCTGGCCGGTGAGATCGACATGCTCACGGCCGCGCAGCTCTCGACAGTGGTCAACGAGGTGCTGGCCGACCCGCCGCCGAAGATCGTCCTCGACCTCGGCGGCGTCACCTTCTGCGACTCGCAGGGCCTGGGCACCCTGGTCGTGCTCAGCCGCAAGGCCAGCCACGCGCAGAGCCTGCTGATGCTGACCCACGTGGGTGACTTCCTCATCCGCGTCCTGGACATCACGGGCCTCCGCACCGCCCTGATGATCCGCAACGACCAGCCCACCGGCTGACCCGCCCTGCCGCGTCAGGCGGTGTTGCCCCAGCGGGCCTGCTCCAACATGCTCACCGCCCGGTCACGGGCCTCTCCGTCGTCGGACCGCAGCAGGGTGGTCGCCTCGTCGACCGCGTCGGTGAGCCTGCGCCACTGCGTGTCGCGCTCCCGGACCAGGTCGGACTGGGCGGCCAGCTGCCGGGTCTTCACCCACAGCTCGACGAAGACCGACACCTTGGCGCGCAGCACCCACGGGTCGAACGGCTTCGTCAGGTAGTCCACCGCGCCCACCTGGTAGCCCCGGAGAGCGAGCTGGGCGTCCCGGTCGGCGGCCGTCAGGAAGATGATCGGCACGTGCCTGGTCCGCTCGCGGCGCTTGATGTGGCTCGCCGTCTCGAAGCCGTCCATGTCCGGCATCTGCGCGTCCAGCAGGATCACCGCGAAGTCGTCCACCAACAGCTGCTTGAGGGCCGCCTCACCGCTCTCCACCGCCACGGACTGGACCGGCAGGCCCTGGAGGATCGCCTCCAGGGCCGTCAGATTCTGCCGCCGGTCGTCCACGAGCAGCGCCTTGGCCATCTGGGTCACGAAGTCTCCTCGGTCCGGCTGCCGTTGATCCAGGACGACATCAACTCGATCAGGTCGTCCAGGTCGACCGGCTTGGTGATGTAGTCGCTGCCCCCGGCAGCGAGCGCCGACTCCCGGTCACCCGGCATCGCCTTCGCGGTCAGGAACACCACCGGCAGGTCGGCGAAGCGGTGGTTGCGGCGGATCTGGCGGGTCGTCTCGTAACCGTCCTGGTCGGGCATCATGGCGTCCATCAGCACGATGTCCACCTCCGGATGCTCGGCCAGCAGACGGACACCGTCCGCTCCGTTGTCCGAGTACAGCACGGTCATCCCGTGCAGTTCCAACGCGCTGGTCAAGGCGAAGACGTTGCGGACGTCGTCATCCACGATCAGCACGGTGGCGCCGTCCAGTTGGCGGGTGGCCGGTGCCTCCGGCCGCTCCGACAACAGGTCCAGCGGCGGCATCAGCAGCGACGACGGCAGACCGGCGCGCTGCGGAGACGGAGCCTGGGGCGCGACCACCGCGTCCGGAGCCAGCACCTGCGGCACGAACAGGGTGAACGTCGAACCCTGACCGGGCGCGGACGACACGGTGATGGTGCCGCCGATCAGGCGGGCCAGGTCGCGACTGATCGACAGGCCCAGGCCGGTGCCGCCGTAGCGGCGGCTGGTCGTGCCGTCCGCCTGCTGGAACGCCTCGAAGATGATCGACAACTTGTCGTCGGAGATGCCGATCCCGGTGTCGATCACGGTGAACGCGATGACCTGCTGGGCGTTGGTCAGCGCCGGCACGTCGAAGACCGCGTTCTCCGCCGCCGGGGCGATCCGCAGCGTCACCGCACCGTTGTCGGTGAACTTCACCGCGTTGGAGAGCAGGTTGCGCAGGATCTGCTGCAACCGCTGCGCGTCGGTCACCAACGCCGGCGGCAGATCCTTGCTGACGCGTACCTGGAAGTCCAGGTTCTTCTCCTCGGCCTGCGGCGCGAACGCCTGCTCGACGTAGCCACGCAGCTCGGCGAAGCGGATCTCGGTCGGCTCGACGTCCATCCGGCCCGCCTCGATCTTGGACAGGTCGAGGATGTCGTCGATCAGGCGCAGCAGGTCCGAGCCGGACCCGTGGATGGTCCGGGCGAACTCGATCTGCTTCGGGCTGAGGTTCTGCTCCGAGTTCTCCGCCAGCAGGCGGGCCAACAGCAGCAACGAGTTGAGCGGCGTACGCAGCTCGTGGCTCATGTTCGCCAGGAACTCGGACTTGTAGGCCGAGGCGCGGGTCAACTGCTGCGCCTTCTCCTCCAGGCCCAGCCGGGCCAGCTCGATCTCCCGGTTCTTCGTCTCGATGTTGCCCTTCTGCTCGGAGAGCAGAGTGGCCTTCTCCTCCAGCTCGGCGTTGGTGCGCTGCAACTCCGCCGACTGTTCCTGCATCTCGTGCGCCAGCCGCTGCGACTGGGCCAGCAGCTCCTCCGTACGCCGGTTGGCCTGGATGGTGTTCACCGCGATGCCGATGGTGAGCACCAGCCGCTCCAGGAACGCGAGGTGCAGGTCGGAGAAGGCCGACACGCTGGCGAACTCGATCACGCCGAGCAGCTCGCCCTCGAAGAGCACGGGGAGCACCACCAGGTCGGACGGGGGCGTTTCGGCCAGACCCGAACGCAGGGTGAGCCGGCTGTCCGGGGAGGCGCTGACCCGGATCGTGCGGCGGGACAGCGCGGTCTGCCCGACCAGCCCCTCGCCCGGCCCGAAGGTGACGTCGTTGCCCCTCGCCACGTACCCGTACGAGGAGGTGAGCCGCAGTCGCATGCTGCCGTCGGTGTCGTCGGCCAGGAAGAAGGCACCAAGCTGGGCTTCGACCAGCGGGGTCACCTCCGTCATGATCATGCGGCAGACCTCGCCGAGGTCGCGCTGGCCCTGCAAGAGGCCGCCGATGCGGGCCAGGTTGGAGTCCAACCAGCCCTGCTCGGCGTTCTTCTTGGTCGTCTCCCGGAGGGTGACGATCATCTGGTTGATGTTGTCCTTCAGCTCGGCGACCTCGCCCTGCGCCTTGACGGCGATCCGCTGGGTCAGGTCGCCCCTGGTCACCGACGTGGACACCTGGGCGATGGCCCGCAACTGCGTGGTCAGCGTCGAGGCGAGCTGGTTGACGTTTTCGGTGAGGTCCCGCCAGGTGCCGGAAACACCCTTCACCTGCGCCTGACCGCCCAGCTTGCCCTCGATGCCGACCTCGCGGGCGACCCGGGTCACCTCGTCGGCGAACGACGACAGCTGGTCGACCATCGTGTTGACAGTCGACTTGAGTTCCAGGATCTCGCCCTGGGCGTCCACGGTGATCTTCTGCGACAGGTCGCCCTTTGCCACGGCGGTGGTCACCGAGGCGATGTTGCGGACCTGGCTGGTCAGGTTCGAGGCCATCGAGTTCACGTTGTCGGTCAGGTCCCGCCAGGTGCCACTGACACCCTTGACCTGCGCCTGACCGCCCAGCTTGCCCTCGGTGCCCACCTCACGGGCCACCCGGGTCACCTCGTCGGCGAACGACGACAACTGGTCCACCATCGTGTTGACAGTCGACTTCAGCTCCAAGATCTCGCCCCGCGCGTCCACCGTGATCTTCTGCGACAGGTCACCCTTCGCCACCGCCGTGGAGACCTGGGCGATGTTGCGGACCTGGGCGGTCAGGTTCGACGCCATCGAGTTCACGTTGTCGGTCAGGTCCCGCCAGGTGCCGGCGACGCCACGCACCTGGGCCTGGCCGCCGAGCTTGCCCTCGGTGCCCACCTCACGGGCCACCCGGGTCACCTCGTCGGCGAACGACGACAACTGGTCCACCATCGTGTTGACAGTCGACTTCAGCTCCAGGATCTCGCCCCGCGCGTCCACCGTGATCTTCTGCGACAGGTCACCCTTCGCCACGGCGGTGGTCACCGAGGCGATGTTGCGGACCTGGCTGGTCAGGTTCGACGCCATCGAGTTCACGTTGTCCGTGAGGTCGCGCCACGTACCACTGACGCCCTTCACCTGCGCCTGACCACCCAGGTTGCCCTCGGTGCCCACCTCACGGGCCACCCGGGTCACCTCGTCGGCGAACGACGACAACTGGTCGACCATCGTGTTGACCGTGTTCTTCAGCTCCAGAATCTCGCCCTGGGCGTCGACAGTGATCTTCTGCGACAGGTCGCCCTTCGCCACGGCGGTGGAGACCTGGGAGATGTTGCGGACCTGGCTGGTCAGGTTGCCGGCGAGCTGGTTGACGTTCTCGGTGAGGTCCCGCCAGGTGCCGGAGACGCCCCGCACCTGGGCCTGACCGCCCAACTTGCCCTCGATGCCCACCTCACGGGCCACCCGGGTCACCTCGTCGGCGAACGACGACAACTGGTCCACCATCGTGTTGACGGTGTCCTTCAGCTCCAGGATCTCGCCCTGCGCCGCCACCGTGATCTTCTGCGACAGGTCACCGCGCGCCACCGCCGTCGACACCTGGGCGATGTTGCGGACCTGGGCGGTCAGGTTCGACGCCATCGAGTTGACGCTGTCGGTCAGGTCCTTCCACGTGCCGGCCACGTTCGGCACCTCGGCCTGGCCGCCCAGCTTGCCCTCGGTGCCCACCTCGCGGGCCACCCGGGTCACCTGCTCGGCGAAGAGCCGCAGCGTGTCGGTGAGGTAGTTCATCGTGGCCGCCAACTCGGCGACCTCACCGCGCGCGCCCACCGTGATCTTCTGCGACAGGTCGCCCTTGGCCACCGCCGTCGCCACCTGCGAGATCGACCGCACCTGGCCGGTGAGGTTCGACGCCATGGTGTTCACCGAGTCGGTGAGGTCCTTCCAGGTGCCGGCGACGCCCCGAACGTCGGCCTGGCCCCCCAACTTGCCCTCGGTGCCGACCTCACGGGCCACCCGGGTCACCTCGTTCGAGAACGAGGACAACTGGTCGACCATCGTGTTCACGGTGCGCCCGATGCGCAGGTACTCACCGCGCAGCGGCCGGCCGTCGATCTCCAACGCCATGTGCTGGGACAGGTCGCCGTCCGCTACCGCCACGATGACCCGGGCGATCTCGGTGGTCGGTCGGCCCAGGTCGTCGATCAGCGAGTTGATCGCCCGCTGCCCCTCGGCCCAGGAGCCGTCCAGCCCCTCGTCGTCCAGCCGCTCGGTGAGCCGGCCGTCGCGACCGACGATCCGGCTGATCCGCCGCAGGTCCAGATGATGACGCTCCTGGAGCGAGACCACCTCGTTGAAGGCGTCCGCCACCTCACCCGCCTTGCCGGCGCGGCGGGGAAGCCGGACCTTCAGGTCGCCGCGACCGATCCGTCGCAGTGCCTCGGTCAACTCACCGAGGAGCGCCTCGTGGTCGGGCGCGGACGGATCCGCCACCGACTGCTTCGCCGTGGTCATCATTCCTCGCTCAACTCGGGGGCGCCGGTCCGTGCGGACACACCGGCACCCCATATTGTGCCCGCGGGAGCCGTAGTGCCAGGGTGCGCGACCCGCCAGGTGGCCGGGATCGCCATCCGGACCGGCTCGACGGAGGCCGATCCGGCACAGCCCGCCGCAGACCTCGCAGCGGTGCCGAACCCGCCCGACCGACGCATACCGGTGAAGGGTGCGCTGGCCGGAAGGGGCCCCTGCTCTACTGGAAGCGTTGATACGGTGCGTGCGCTTCCTCCGCCAGGGAGGGAGGCGCGACAAGGTGATCAGCTTGGCACCCGGCAGGGGGACGGTGGAGGATACGGGGGTGTCAGCCGAGGCGGGGCCCGCGACGGCCGGGGCCCGGGACGGGGCGGTCCGGCGTGTCCGCCTGCCCGCAGACCGTCGTACGCCGGCCGCCGCCCGCGCCGTGGTCCGCTCGGTGTTGACCGAGTCACACCTCGACGAGCTGGCCAACGAGGCCCTGCTGCTCACCACCGAGCTGACCACCAACGCCGTGGAGCACGCGCGCACCGAGTTGGACATCGAGGTCGTCGCCGACGAGATCGGGCTGACCGTCACCGTCTCCGACTTCGCGCCCGGCTCCGGTGACGAGCTGACCGTCGGTGCCCGCAACGACTCCACCGAGATCAACGAGGTCTCCGAGCGGGGCCGGGGCCTGCTGCTGGTCGACCACTTCGCCAGCCGCTGGGGCACGACGTACCTGCCCACCGGGAAGGGCGTCTGGTTCCGGCTGGACCGTCCCGGCACCGAGCCGCCGGCCGAGGGCACCGCGGCCGGCGGGTCGACCCCGGCCAGCGCCGGGCCTGCCACCAGCGCGGACGGGTCCACGCCGAGCGCCAGCGCGATGAGCGAACTCATGCAGACCGCCCCCGACCTGTACGCGGACGACCCGCTGCCCGACTTCGCCACCAACCTGCTCAGCCGCGTCGCCGAGATGGTGGGCGCGGCCGGGGGCTCGATCCGCCTCGACCGGGGCGACGGGCAGGGCCGTCAGGTGTTGGCCCGCTTCGGTCGGCCGCCCCGCCCCGGCAGCGACCTGCTCCGGGTGCCGTTGACGGTGCACCGCCCGTACGCCGGGGAGCTGGAGCTGGACGCGGCGCCGTCGGCGTACGCCCGGCCGTTGGCGGTGCTGACCGCCGAGCGGCTGTCGCTGCACCTGGAGAACGACCGGCTGCGCAGGACCGACATCCGCCGGCAGGTGTGGCTGACGTTCCTGGCCGAGGCCAGTGAGCTGCTCGCCCAGTCGCTGGATGTCGACCTGACCATGGCGCTGGTGCCGCAGTTGGTGGTGCCGCGGCTCGGCCAGTGGTGTGCGGTGCACACCACCGACGAGTGGGGCCGGCTGCGGCTGGCAGCGGCCAGCCACGCCGACGAGTCGATGCTTCCGCAACTGCACAAGGTGCTGGCGGAGACCGGGCCGGACTCGATCCAGGCTCGCCTGCGCGAGGCGTCCCGCAGCGCGGCGCAGATCCCCCTGGGCGGCCCGATGGAGGGTTTCGCGGTGCCGCTGATCGCCCGCGGGCAGCGGCTCGGCACCCTGGCCGTGGGGCGGCACCAGCGACACCGGCACGACCCGGACGAGGTCGCCGTGTTGGAGGACGTGGCCCGCCGGGCCGCGCTGGCGATCGAGAACGCCCGGATCCACGCCGAGCGCCGCCGCGTGGCGCAGACGCTTCAGCAGTCCCTGCTGCCACCGGTGCTGCCGCTGGTGGACGGGATCGGCTTCGCGGCCGAGTACGTCCCGACCGGCGACGACGCCGAGGTCGGCGGCGACTTCTACGACGTGGTGCCGCTGCCCGACGGGCGTTGGCTGGTGGTGATCGGCGACGTCTCGGGCAAGGGTGTCCAGGCCGCTGCGGTGACCGGACTGGTCCGGGACGTGATCCGGGTCCTCGTCGGCGACGGCAAACCGCTGCCGGAGGCATTGGCGCGGCTCAACGAGACGCTGGTCGAGCGGGGTGGCGGCCGGTACTGCACGTTGGCGCTGGCGGCGGTCGGCCCGGGCGAGGGCGACCAGCTGGACGTGTCGCTGCACCTGGCCGGACATGACCGGCCGGTGCTGCTGGCCGGCGCGGGCGGCGCGGGGTTCGTCGGCACCGGCGGCACCGCACTCGGCCTGCTCGACACGATCACCTCGCCGACCGCGAAGATCGCTCTCGCACCGGGCGACTCGCTGATCTTCTACACCGATGGCGTCACCGAGCGCCGGCGGGGCCGGGAGCTGTTCGGCACCGACCGCCTGCGGGACGCGGCCGCGCCCCTGGCCGGATATTCAGCCGACGTGGTGGCCGCCCGGCTGCGCTCCGCCGCGATCAACTTCTCGGTCGAGCCACCTCGGGACGACATCGCCATCCTGGTGCTCCGCAACGACGCGACCTGACCGCCGTCTGCGGCGTTGTCACAGACCGCCGGGGAGGCGGCCGGGGGCGAGGCGGTGTTCCGGATCGAGGTGCTCCTTGGCGGCCCGCAGTTGGGCCAGGCCGGCCAGCTCGCCCCACAGGTCGACGGACCTCCGGACAGCCGTCGGCGCGGAGACCACCACGCAACGACCCTGCCGGGCCAACAACACCCCTCGGACGGCGGCCAGGATGGACGCCACCCGATCGGGGGCCATTGCGCCGGGCAGTGCCGCGTGCACCACGCCCAGCCCGGCGGACCCACGCACCGGCACCGGTGCGCCGGCCGCGTCACGCAGCGCGTAGACGGCGGCGTGCAGGTCGCCGATCGGCACCTCCAGGCGCAGCGCCGTGTCGCCGGGCGCGAACGGGTAGCGACGCCACCACGTCGGCGCGGAGTGGGCGATCGTCGCCTCCCCGTGCAGCAGGCCGACCAGGCGCTCGGCGCGTTCGGTGACGTCGGCGGGGCCGCCCTCCAACAGCACCACCAGGCTGCCCGCCCGGGACGGCGCACCGGCCCGGCCGGACATCGACGGGTGGCGCTCCCGGGCGGTGGCCGCCGGGTGACCGGGCGGGTACGGGGTGCGCGGCCGTGGCGTGCCTCCGGGCAGGTCCAGCTCGATGGCCGACGGCTCCAGCCGGGCGGCGAGGATCGTCCGGACCAGGTCGTGGACCTCCAGCGGTGTCCACACCGGGCGGGACACCCAGAGTCGGCTGGCCGGCAACGGCTGCACCCGCAGGGTCGCCGAGACCAGCACACCGAGCGCGCCCTGGGAGCCACAGAGCAGCCGGGCCAGGTCGAGCCCGGGCGCCCCACCCCCGGCGCTCACCAGCTCACCGTCGGCGGCGAGGTAGCGGACACCGAGCAGTTGGTCGCACGGGCTGCCGTGACGGTGGCGCAGCGGGCCAGCCTCGCCCGCGGCGAGCACCCCACCGAGAGTCGCGCCGGGTGAAGGGGCATCCATCGCCAGTCGCTGCCCGGTGCGCTCCAGCGTGGCCTGCACCGCCCGCAGTGGGGTGCCGGCGCCCACCTCGGCCACCATCGCGCCGACCGGCTCGTGGCCGATGCCGGCCAGCCGGCCGGTGTCGAGCATGATGTCGACCTGCACCGGCGTGGCACCCCAGTCGATCTTCGTGCCGGCGCCTCTGGGCACGACCGCCAGGTCGTGCGCGGCAGCCAGCCGCAGCACCTCGGCAGCGGCGTGCGGGCCGCCCGGCACCGCCACCCACCGCGCCGGCCGCCCCGCCACCTCGTCGGCCGGCCCACCCGGCCGGGAGAACGGCGGGCCACAGATCGCCGCCAACCGCCGGGTGATTTCGAGGGCTCCGGACCGGCCGAGGGAACTCGCTGCTGCCGCCATGGCGCTCATCGTACATGTGTTCGAAAGCCGTGGTAGGGGCTATCGGGATGCCGCTGGTCCGGCGTACAGCGGGTGCCGGCCGGTAACGTGGCCGCCGTGACCACCGAGACTGCCCCGCCCGCGGCGAAGCGGGTGCCCAGCGAGCGCACCCACCACGGCGACACCGTCGTCGACGAGTACGCCTGGCTCGCCGCCAAGGACGACCCGGAGACGATCGCCTACCTGACCGCCGAGAACGCGTACACCGACACGCGTACGGCGCACCTGGCCGAGCTGCGCACGACGCTGTTCGAGGAGACCCGCCAGCGCACCAGGGAGACCGACCTGTCCGTGCCGACCCGCAAGGGCGGGCACTGGTACTACACCCGGACGGTCGAGGGCCAGCAGTACGGGGTGCACTGCCGCCGCGCGGTCCGCGACGGGGAGATCGAGCCGCCGGTCAGCGCGGACGGCGCCCCGCTCGACGGCGAGGAGGTGCTGCTCGACGGCAACCTCCTGGCCGAGGGGCACGACTTCTTCTCGCTGGGCGCGTTCGACGTCAGCCCGGACGGTCGCTGGCTGGCCTACTCCACCGACTTCTCCGGCGACGAGCGGTTCACCCTGCGCGTGAAGGACCTGACCACCGGCGAGTTGCTGCCCGACGAGGTGCCCGACACCTTCTACGGCACCGCCTGGTCAACCGACGCCTCGGTGCTGTTCTACGTGACAGTGGACGACGCCTGGCGGCCGAACCGGGTCTGGCGGCACACCGTCGGCTCGGCCGCTGCCGACGACGTGGTGGTCCACCAGGAAGACGACGAGCGGTTCTGGGTCGGCGTGGAGCTGACCCGGTCGGAGAAGTTCATCCTGATCGACATCCACAGCAAGGTGACCAGCGAGGTCCTGGTCATCCCCGCTGGCAACCCGACCGGCGCCCCGGCCGTGATCGCACCCCGCCGCCAGGGCGTCGAATACGCGGTGGAGCACCACGGCCACCGTTTCCTGATTCTGCACAACGACGGTGCGGAGGACTTCGCGCTCGCGTTCACCTCCGCGGACGCGCCGGGCGACTGGGTGCCGGTCATCGAGCACACCCCCGGCACCCGGCTGGAGGCCGTGGACGCCTTCGCCAACCACCTGGTCGTGTCGCTGCGCACCGACGGGCTCACCGGGCTGCGGGTGTTGCCGGTGGGCAGCGACGACTCGTACGACATCGACTTCCCCGAGCCGCTGTACAGCGTCGGTCTGGACGCCAACCCGGAATACCGCACCGGCCAGGTCCGCCTGCGGTACTCGTCGCTGGTCACCCCCGACTCGGTGTACGACTACGACCTGGTCACGCGGCAGATGGTGCTGCGCAAACAGAAGCCGGTGCTGCCCGGGCCGGACGGGCGGCCGTACGACCCGGCCGAGTACGAGCAGCACCGTGACTGGGCACTCGCCGACGACGGCACCCGGGTGCCGATCTCGCTGGTCTGCCGCGTGGGCACACCCCGGGACGGCTCGGCGCCCTGCGAGCTGTACGGCTACGGCTCGTACGAGGCCAGCATGGACCCGTGGTTCTCGGTGGCCCGACTGTCCCTGCTGGACCGGGGTGTGGTCTTCGCCGTGGCGCACACCCGGGGCGGCGGTGAGCTGGGCCGGCGCTGGTACGACCAGGGCAAGATGCTGGCCAAGAAGAACACCTTCACCGACTTCGTCGCCTGCGCCCGGCATCTGGTCAAGGCCGGCTGGACCGCCAGCGACCGGCTGGTCGCGCGGGGCGCCTCGGCCGGCGGCCTGCTGATGGGCGCGGTCGCCAACCTCGCGCCGGACGCCTTCACCGGGATCGTCGCGCAGGTGCCGTTCGTGGACGCGCTCACCTCGATCCTCGACCCGTCGCTGCCGCTGACCGTCACCGAGTGGGAGGAGTGGGGCAACCCACTGGAGGACCCCGAGGTGTACGCGTACATGAAGTCCTACACGCCGTATGAGAACGTGACCGCTGTGGACTACCCGGCGATCCTCGCGGTGACCAGCCTCAACGACACCCGGGTGCTCTACTCGGAGCCGGCGAAGTGGATCGCTCGGCTGCGGGCGGTCGCCCCAGGCGGCGACTACCTGCTCAAGACCGAGATGGGTGCCGGGCACGGCGGTCCGAGCGGTCGCTATGACGCGTGGCGCGAGGAGGCGTTCATCAACGCCTGGATCCTGGACCGGATCGGCCGCGCCTGACCCGTCGGGTTGGCATGATCGCGCTCGATGGTGGGAGTGGTCCCTCGGCGGCTCGGGGAGGCCGCCACTTCCACGATCGGGCGCGATCATGAGTGGCTCGCGTGGTCCGGCGTTCCCGGTCCGGGGCCGATGTCGGGGCCTAGACTTCCGGGGTGACCGGGACCACGGATGGTGACGGCGGGGCCGCCGAGGACGTGCGCCGGCCGAGCGTCGCGGCGGTGGCGCGGGATCGTCGGGTCTGGTTGATCCTCGCGGTGGTCGCCGGCCTCCTGGTCTGCTGCTGCTCGGCGGTGGTCGGCACGCTGGTGGCACTCTCCTCCGGGCTGCTCACCGCCTGACCGGGCTGCACGCGCGGTGGCTCAGGTCATGCGCAGCTCGTCCAGGGCCGTGCTGGCGCGCAGGAAGAGCAGGCCGACACCGACCGTCACCAGCACTGCCGCCAGAGCGCCGGCACCGAGCCAGGCCAGGTGCTCCAGGGGTACGGCAACGGCTCGCTGGATCTCGGGGGTGTACACGGTCCGGGTGTACTGCTCGCGGGTGGCCGGGTCGTCACACAGCGCCGCCGTGGCATCGCAGATCTCCGTCGACGAGACGCCCGTCGACACCTCCCGGAAGAGCCCCCGGCCGAGCAACGTGCCGACGGTGAGCGCGAGCAGGATCGCCGGCACCGCCGGGGCCAGCGCCTGCCAGGCCACCGAACGGCTCAGCGTCGCTCGGGGCACCCCGGTGGCGACCAACGCCGCGTAGGCGCGTCGGCGGGCGACGATCCCCTCGACCAGCGCGACGATCAGCCCACCCGTCGCGATCAGGACGGCCACCGCGACCGCGGCATCGACCAGATCCATGGTGGACAGATAGAAGGGGTCAGCGCCGGCGTCCACCCCGACGAGCCGGTTCTGCTCCCGGTCGAGCTGGTCCTCGGTGGCGAAGTAGGCGCGCTGGGCGGCCGCACCCCCGCCGAAGATCAGGGCGGCGAGCAGCGCCGCGAACGTGCGGCTGCCCGCCCACGGGTCCGCCATCAGCCGGCCCGCCGCGAGCAGCGCCGCGGGCCGGCGGGCGTGCCGACGCAACAACCGCCCACAGTGGTACGAGATCCAGCCGGTGCCGATCACCACCCCGATCATCGCCGCGAGCGCACCCACCGCGAACAGCAGCGGCACCAGCCAGCCGAGCAGCTCATCCCTGCCCTTGAGCTGGTCGGTGGCCGGACGGACCGCGAGGAACGAAGCCAGACCCAGCCCGATCAGGAGCCCGGCCCACGGGCCCGGACCGCGCTCGCGGGCGGCCTTGCGGCTCACCCCGAGCGGGCTCATGGTGACCGTACGCAGCATCAGGGCGGTGGCCAGTGCCGCGACGACCGGCAGGCCGAGCACCACCGCGGCCACCGCTGCGGACGACGGCAGCACATCGGTCGGCAGGGCCAGTCGACCTTGCGCGTCCGGTCGGTGCAGCACCTCGCGGCCGACCAGGTAGGCACCCAGCCCGACCAACGTGCCGAGCAGAGCGGCCATGCCGGTCTCCAGCACGGCCAACCGGATGACCTGGCCGGGGGTGGCGCCAGCGAGCCGGATCGCCGCCAGCCGGCGATCCCGTGCGGGCGCGCCGAGCCGCGCGCACTGGCCGGCCAGCGCCAGCACCGGAATCATCAGCATGAGCAGCGCGAACGCCGTCCCACCGCGCAACCCGGGCTCACGCAGCAACGCGTTCCGGTACTGCTCGGACTCCACCCAGGCGTCGCCTGCGGGCTTCTCGATGGCCAACACGGTCAGCGCCGCGAGCCCCGCCAGGGTCGCCAGCAGGGCGCTGAGCGCGGTGAGCACCACCCGGGCGGTGTCGGTGCGGCTGCCGGCGAGCGCGAGCCGGACCAGCGTCGCCGGTCTCACCGGGCGCCACCGGCCAGCGGCACGTCGAGCCCCAGGCCCGTGTGATCCACCAGGCCGTCGCGCAACACGATCTCCCGATCGGCGTACGCGGCGATCCGCGGCTCGTGGGTGATCAGCACGACGGCGGTGCGCTGCTCACGGGCGAGCCGGACCAGATGGGTCAGCACCTGCTCGCCCGCGAGCGTGTCCAGCGAACCGGTCGGCTCGTCGGCGAAGAGCACCCGCGGCTCGGTCACCAACGCCCGCGCGGTGGCGCACCGCTGCTGCTGACCACCGGACATCTCACCCGGTCGGAGGTCGGCCAGCTCCCCCACACCGAACCGGTCCAGCCAGGTGAGCGCCGCCGTCCGTGCCTCTCGCCGCCCCGTGCCGGCGAGGAGCAGGGGCAGTGCGACGTTCTCCGCCGCGGTCAACTCGGCGACCAGTTGGCCGAACTGGAACAGCACCCCGAACTCGGTGCGTCGCAACCGGGATCTGGCCGCCTCCGACCAGGTGTCGATGCGCTGCCCCCGCCAGGTGACCTCGCCGGCGTCCGGCCGGAGGATCCCGGCCAGACAGTGCAGCAGGGTCGACTTGCCGCAGCCGCTCGGGCCGGTGACGGCGACGATCTCACCCTCGGCCACGTCGAGTGTCACGCCGCGCAGCGCGGGTGTCGGGCCGTACGCCCGAACCACGCCGCGAGCCTGGAGTTGCGTCACGGATGCACCTCCCGGTGCCAGTCGGCGACCCGGCCCAGAGTGGCGTGCAGCCACCGCAGGTCCGCGTCGAGGTGGGCGATCGCGAAGTCGGCCGCGACCACGTCGCTGAGGGTGGCGGCCGGGTCGGCCTTGACCGCGGTCAGCTCGCGCAGCCGTGCGGTGTGCGCGGCGCGCTGGGCGATCAGGTACGACCGGGCCCGGTCGACGTCGGCGACCAGGAGCGCCACCACGACCTTGGCGAAGAGTGCGCTGGCCACGTACGGCATGGGTGGTTCCACTGTGGTCAGCCACTGGTCGAGCGCGGCCCGCCCCTGATCGGTCAGCGCGTACGCCGTGCGATCCGGCCCGGCCGCGCGGTCCTGCCCGGCGGTGACCACCAGGCCGTCACGTTCCAGTCGGCCAAGGGTGGCGTAGACCTGCCCGAAGGCCAGCGGTCGAGCCCTGGGCAGCCGCTCGTCGTGCGCACGCTTCAGCTCATAGCCGTGCCGGCTGCCAGTAGCCAACAACCCGAGCAGAACATGCGACGTGGACACGCCCGCAACTATTCACCGAGCGAATACCCAAGTCAACAACCCACCCCGCCCCCTCCCACCCGGCCCACCCCACCCCACCTCGTTGATCAAGAGGTTTGCGTCACCAGAGCCTCGAAATCTGACGCGAACCTCTTGATCACCGAGAGCGGAGGTGCGGGCACGCGGTGCGGTGCGCGGTGCGCGGTGCGGGGTGCGGGGTGCGGGGTGCGGGGTGCGGGGTGCGGGGTGCGGGGTGCGGGGTGCGGGGTGCGGGGTGGGGGGTGGGGTGGGGTGGGTGGGGTGGGTGGGGTGGGGTGGGTGGGCGGTTGGTTGGTTAGGGGGTTTGGGGCCAGGTGGGGGTGCGGCCGGTCTGGGTCAGGAGGTGGGCCAGGTCGGGCGTCGGGGCCAGGTCGGGGGTGGGAGTTGGGGTGGGCAGTGGGTCGGCGAACACGCCCATCTTGCGGGCGGTGGGGCCCAACTGCTCGACCAACCCGTGCAGCTCGGCGACTGCCTCCGGGGCCGGCTGGTAGGGCTGGCCGGTGGCGACGGCGAGGTCCCAGCCGTGCACGGTCAGGTCCAGCAGGGCCATGCCGCCGATGACGGTCTGCGGCATGCCCATGCCCGGTGACACACCCTCCAGGGTGGACGGGTCCGACCAGGCGGCGACGAGCCGACCCGTCTCCGCCTCGAACCGGTCCCGCCAGCCGTCGCCCAGGTGGTCGGGCTTCTCGGCCCACTCCACCGACCGCTTCACTGCCAACTCCTGAAAGTTGACCACCACCTCGAAGAGGTGGTTGAGCAGATCACGGACCACGTAGTCGCGGCACGGGGTGGGCAGATCGAACTGGTCATCGGCGATGCCACGCACCACGTCGACGGTTCGCGGCGCGGCAGCCGCCAGCAGGTCGCTAGTCTGAGTGGTCATAGGGCCAGCGTATGAGGGTGGTCTTGAATAAATGCGACAGCGACCGCGTGGCGACAGCCGGGGGATTCTCGACCCCGGACGGATGCTGCGCGAGGTGCGCTTCCGTCGGCACCTGCCGGCGGAGCCGCTACGCGGGTGGGTCGAGCACTACTGGTTGATCGACTGGGAGTTGAGCACACCGTTCGAGCAGCGGGTCGTGCCGCACCCGGCGGTGAACGTGGTGTTCCGGCGGGACGGCGACGGACCCGAGTCCGGCGAGGTGGCCGGGGTGGGCCGCGACCTGTTCCGGATCACGCTGACCGGCACCGGCCGGGTGGGCGGGGTGCAGTTCCGTCCCGGTGGCTTCCACGCGTTCTGGCGCCAGCCGATCAGCGAGCTGACCGGCCGCCGGGTGCCACTTCCCACGGGCCGGTTGGCACGCCCCGGCTTCCCGGTGTGCGCGGCATCCGACGACGAGCGTTGCCGCGCCCTCGACGCCCTGCTCACCGCGTGGGACCCAACGCCGGATCCGATGGCCGACGAGGCCATCCGGCTGGCCGAGGCGATCCGCACCGACCGGACGGTGCTGCGGGTCGACGACTTCGCGGCACGGCACGACCTTCCGGTCCGCCGGTTGCAGCGACTCTTCCTGGAGTACGTGGGGGTCGGGCCGAAGTGGGTGATCCGCCGCTACCGGCTCCAGGAGGCTGTCGAGCAGGCCGCCGGTGGCCCACTGAAATGGGCGGCCCTCGCCGCCGACCTCGGTTACAGCGACCAGGCCCACCTGGTTCGCGACTTCACCGCAGTGGCCGGGGTGTCACCCGCCGCGTACGCCCGCTCGGTGCACTGAGGCCGCACCGGCTCAGCGGCGGCGCAGGACGACCACGGCGACGTCGTCCTGGATCTCCGGTGGGGCCAACTCCACCAGCAGCCGGGCGCAGAAGCGGTCCAGGTCGTCGTCGACGGTGGCGCAGACCCCGGCGAGCGCTGCCAGCCCCTCGTCGATGGTGGCGTCCCGCCGCTCGATCAGCCCGTCGGTGTAGAACACCAGCGTGGCCCCGGCCGGCACCACGAACTCCAGGTCGTCCGGGCGAGGTGCGCGGACGCCGAGCAGCGGCGCGGAGTGCTGCACGAACTCGACCTTGCCGTCCATGCTGAGCACCGGCGGAAGATGCCCGGCGCTGGCCAGCCGGACCCGTCCGGTCGGTGGGTGCAGCAGCAGCACGCAGAGTGTGGCGATCTCGTTGGGCAGCAGGGTCCGCATCAGCTCGTTGACCCGGTGCAGGATCTCGCCGGGCTGGTGCCCCTCGACCGCGTACGCCCGCACCGCGTGCCGTAGCTCGGCCATCACAGTCGCCGCGTGCAACGAGTGGCCGGCCACGTCCCCGATCGCCAGCAGCAGGTGCCCGTCGAGCATCACCAGTTCGTAGAAGTCACCGCCCACCTCGGTCCGTGCGCTGGCCGGCTCGTAGCGCACCGCGAGGTCCAGGCCGGCGACGGTGGGCAGCCCGCGCGGGAGCAGGCTGCGTTGGAGGGTGACCGCGATCCGGTGCTCCTCGTCGAACGAGCGCTGCCCCTCCACGGCCGCCGCCACCGCCTGAGCGAGCTGCTTGAGCACCGGGGTCCGAGCGGTCTGGGTGGCGGTCGGGACCACCACGTACAGCGGGGCCCGGTCCTCGCGCAGCCGGGCAGCGGCGACTGTCACCGTGTCGTCCGTCGGCCACTCGACCAGCGCCCAGCTCTCCGGGGTCTGCACCCGCACCGTGGCGCCGGTCGGCACCCCGGTGTCGTCGACGACCCACGGCACCACCGTGGCCACCGCGCCGGGGCCGGTGCAGATCCCCGCGAGGCAGTCACCGTCGAAGGTCTCGGCAATCACCGCCGCCGGGCTCTTGAAGATCTGCGCGGCGCCCTCGGCGGCGGCCTCCAGCAGACGCGCGAAGGTGGGTGCGGCGTGCACCGCCACTGTCGTGTCGGCCAGCCCGAGCAGCCGCTCGGCGAGCAGCTCGGCGCGCTGCCGGGCCTGGTAGTAGCGCAGGACCGCCCGGGTGGTGGCGATCAGCTCTTCCGGCTCGATCGGCTCGGTCAGGTACGCGTCGGCACCCCGGGTCAGCCCCTGGGCACGGTCGGCCACGTCCACGGCGTGCGCCGACACGTGGATCACCGGCATCGCCGGATGCCGGATCTTGATCTGTTCGCAGACCTCGAACCCGCTCAGGTCCGGCAATCGGACGTCGAGGACGACCAGGTCGATCCGGTCCACCTCGACCCGAGCCAGCGCCTCGGCGCCGTTCTCCGCCTCCAGCACTGTGAACCCGGCCCTGGTCAGCCAGCTGACCAGCAGGTAACGCTTGGTACGACTGTCGTCGACGACCAGGATGGTTGCCGGCATGCCGTCCATGCTGTCACGCCCCGCCGGTGGGCAGGGAGACGGTGAATGTGCTGCCCCGGCCCGGCTCGCTGGTCAGCTCCAGCGACCCGCCGAGCAGTGTCACCAACCGCCGGGCGTACGGCAGGCCGAGGCCGGTGCCGCCGACCCGGGTGGCGCCCGGCACCTGGTAGAACTCCTCGAAGATCCGGTCGTGCAGCTCGGCAGCGATGCCGGGCCCGGTGTCGGTGACCTCGAAGGTCCACCGGTCGCCGTGCTGGCGGGCCCGCAGCCGCACCTCACCGCGCTGGGTGAACTTCAACCCGTTGTGCAGCAGGTTGCGCAGGACCTGGCCGAGCAGCACCTCGTCGGTGCGCAGCAGAGTGGGCGCGGTCGGCTCCTCCACCACCAGCGCGACCTCCGGACGGGTGGCCAGCGCGCGCATCGTGCCGCGCAGTTGACCGAGAACCGACCGCAGGTCGACGTCCGTCAGGTCCGGTTCGATCCGGCCGGACTCCGCCTTGGCCAGATCCAGCAACTCGTTGACCAGATTGAGCAGATCCGCCGCCGACGAGCGGATCAGGTCGATCTGGCGGCCCTGCTCGTCGGTGAGCGGGTCGGAGGCGGAGTCGGTGAGCAGCCGCCCCAACCCGATGATCGCGGTGACCGGGGCGCGCAGCTCGTGGCTCACGTTGGCGAGGAACCGGCTCTTCGACTCGCTCGCCGCACGGAGCTGGGCCGACTTCTCGTCCAGTTCGGCGTAGAGGGCGACGACACCGCGGTTGGTCTCCTCCAACTCCTCGGTGAGCTGGTTGTAGAGCGCCAGCACGCCCCGGTTGGTCTCGGCAAGCTCCTCGTTGAGGACGGCCAGCTCGTCGCGCTGGCTGCGCACCTCGTCGAGGGCGGCGATGAGCTGCCCGTTCTGCACTGTCAACTCGTCCAGCGCGCTGGCCGGCGCGGTACGACCGAGTTCGGCGCGGAACTCGGCGAGCCGCTCCGGGGTCGGCGTCGGCGCGCTGGCCGGAACTCGTCGGGACATCCTGACGACCGTAACCCCACCGACGGTCGACACGCTCAACGTGTCGACCAGTCGGGACACCGCGCCGGACTGCGGCTGGTAGCGGCCGTCCGGGAGCGGAGCCACCGGAGCCAGGTCGGCGCGCAGGTGGAACCGGCCGTCGATGCCCGCGTCGATGTGGAAGGAGATGTCCGCACCGCCGGTCGTCCGCAACAGGTCCCGGGCGACCTCGCTGAGCGCGGTGGCGATCCGAACCTGGTCCTGGTGTTCCAGACCGACCACCGCGGCCACCTCGCGGCCCCGCTGGCGGATCACGAAGATGTCCTGCTCGACCCGCAGCGCCATCTGCAACAGCGGCAGCGCAGCCGGCTCGCCGGTCATGTCCAGGACCTCGCGACCAGTACGCAGGCGTCGTCACGTCGCACACCCGCGTCGCGCAGGAGGGCCGCCGCCATGACCAGCGGGGATCGCTCCGCCAGGCCCGGGTAGTCGGCCAACCGCCAACGGTCGACCACCCCGTCGCTGTGCATCACCAGCCGGGCGCCCGGAGCGAGTGGGTAGTCGTACTCCCGGATCGTGGGCCGCTGGTGACCGGCGATGCCGGGCAGCGACACCAGCCCTCGCCGGTGACCGTCGCCCTCGACGACCGCGCCGGCGATGTTGCCCAGGCCGGCGTAGTGCAGCACGCCGGCAGCCGGTGCCAGCTCGGCGACCGCGAGCGCCGCGCCACGGGTGTGCGACATGCTCCGGTGCAGGTGACCGACCACCACCGCCGGTGGGCCGGCCGGGGCGTCCCGGAACGCGGCCAGTGCCGCCTCGGTGGCGGCAGCGGCCAGCGGGCCGTGCCCCAACCCGTCGCTGACCAGCACCTGGTGCCGTCCGTCGGCGATCCGGACGGCGTACCCGTCGCCGCTGACCGTCTCACCGGTCAGCGGTCGGGTGAGGGCGCCGGCCCAGGACGGCCGGGCCGGCTCCGCCGGCCAGACCTGCACGGCGAGGACGGTGCCCTTGCCGGGCAGCGAATATCCGTCGAACCAGCTGGCCTGCCGCACGATGGCACCCAGGCCGATGCCGAGGGTGCCGGTGGTGGAGTGCCCGTCCTGGGACGAGACGGTCAGGTCGGCCATGCCGGGCCCGGAGTCGATGGCGATCAGTTCCACGCCGGCCTGCCCGGCACGGCGCACCGGCCGGAGCAGCAGGACACCCTCGTCGGCGTGCTTGACCAGGTTGCTGGTCAGCTCGGCGGCGACGATGGCCAGGTCGGCGATGCGCGCCGCCCCCATTTCGACCTGCGCACCGAGGCGCTCGGCGGCGCGCCGGACGGCGCTCGCCGCGCTGCTGGCCTCCACCCGGAACCAGATGCCACTGTCGGTAACCGCCTCGGCGTTCACCGGGACCACTTGGTGACCGTGATCCGCGTGCCGGTTTCCGGAGAGGTCTCGATCTCGAACTCGTCGACCAGCCGGCGGGACCCGCTCAGCCCGAGGCCGAGCCCTCCGCCGCTGGTGTAGCCGTCGGTCATGGCCAGATTCAGGTCGGCGATGCCGGGCCCGGAGTCGGCGAAGACGATCCGGACGCCCTTGCGTCGGCCGTTGTCCACGGTCGTCACCTCGACCGAGCCGCCACCGCCGTACACCAGGGTGTTGCGGGCCAACTCGCTCGCCGCGGTGACCACCTTGGTCTGGTCGACGAGGGACAGCTTGACGGCCACCGCAACGGCGCGAACCAACTGCCGGACGCGCACCACGTCCTCATCGCTCTGGATCACCTGCGCCTGCGGGTGGCCCAGGTCGATGTCCGCGGTCACGTCGTAGCCGTCTCGGCGTCCGGATCGTCGTCGAGCTGGTCATCGAGCTCGTCGGAGTGGGCGGCCGCGATCAGTTCCATGCCGCGCTCGACGTTCAGCGCGGTACGGATGCCGTTCAGCGACAGCCCCAGTTCGACAAGGGTGATGGCGACGGCTGGGCGCATCCCGACCACCACCGTCTCCGCGTCGAGCACCTTGGAGATCGAGGCGATGGTGGAGAGCATGCGCCCGACGAAGGAGTCGACGATGTCCAGCGCGGTGATGTCGATGATGACGCCGTGGCAGCCGGTGTCCACGATCCGCTCGGCGAGATCCTCCTGGAGCTGGACGGCCGTCTGGTCGGACATGTCCAGTTGGATCGAGACGAGCAGGATGTCGCCGATCTTGAGGATCGGAACGCGCTCCATCAGACGCCCCGACGCGGCTGGCGACGGGCGGTTTCCACCCCGCTGAGCCGCAGCACGTGACGCAGCGCGTCGGCGAGGCTCGCCTTGGTGGCGATGTCGCCGAACTCGATGCCGAGCGCGACGATGGTCTGCGCGATCTGCGGGCGGATGCCGGAGATGATGCAGTCGGCACCCATCAGCCGGGCGGCCACAACGGTCTTCAGGATGTGCTGGGCGACCTGGGTGTCCACCGCCGGGACGCCGGTGATGTCGATGATCGCGTACGGGGAGCCGGTGTCGACCAGGGTCTGGAGCAGCCGCTCCATCACCACCTGGGCCCGGGCCGAGTCCAGGGTGCCGACCAGCGGGACGGCGACCACGCCTTCCCAGAGCTTGACCACCGGCGTGGAGAGCTCGAGCAGCTGCTCGGCCTGGTCGGCGATCAGGCTCTCCCGGGTGCGGACGAAGCTCTCGAAGGTGAACAGGCCCATCTCGTCGACCAGCTTGGAGAAGGCGACGAAGTCGTGCAGCGCGGTTGCCCCGCCGGCCTCCTGCACCAGCTCGGCCAGCACGTCCTTGAGCGCGAAGATGCTGATCGTGGTCTCGGTGGCCGAGAAGCCCTGACGGGCCCGACCACGGGACAGCTCGGAGAGCGCAGCCCGCAACTCGGCCGCGTTTTCGCTGGCCAGATCGATGTCACCCTGCCGACCGGTGGCGACGACAGCACGGTGCAGGTCCTCGACCTGACGGCGCAACTCGGCCTGGCTCAGCCGGCCTCGCAACGAACTGGTGACGATCTCGGTCCACCGAGTCGTGACCCGTTCGGACTGCCCGCTGAGCAGCGCGGCGAGCCGACCACTTTCTTCGGTGCTCAACGCCATTTCGAACCCCCTTGACCTGGACCGGGCGGACTCTATCACCGGGGCCTGATCAACTACTTGCCCCGTAGCAACGGAATGACGACGGCCACCGGATCCTGCCTCCCGTTCTGCGTACGACCCCGGTCGTGGGATACCGTTCCCCCGATAACAGGAGGTCTGGCGAATGTCCTTGACGGTGCACACGGAACAGCGCGGCGACGTGGTCGTCGTGTCGGTGGCGGGCGAGCTGGACATGGCCACCGCACCGCAGCTTCAGGACCAGATCACCGACCTGCTCGACAAGGGCCGTAGCCGGCTGGTGTTCGACCTGGCGGACGTCTCGTTCTGCGACTCGACCGGGTTGTCGGTCTTCGTCCGCGCCAAGAACAGCTGCGACGAGGCTGGCGGCGTGGTCCGGCTGGCCGCACCACAGCGCGGGGTGCTGCGCATCCTCGAGGTGAGCGGGCTGGTCGAGGTGCTGCACACCTACCCCACGGTGGATGAGGCAGTCGCCGGCGAACCGACGTCGGCTTCCTCCTGACCGTTGCGGTTTCACTCGTCCTCGACATAGCGGGGACGAGCGATCGCCAGGCCCGCCATGGTCTGCACGGCGAGTGCGCCCAGCAGGAACCCGATCGGCGCGGTCCAGCCTCCGGTCACCTCGTAGAGGATGCCGACCATCAGCGGGCCGAGAGCGGCGATCACGTACCCGGTGCTCTGCGCGAACGCGGAGAGCGCGACGGTGCCCTCGGCGGTGCGGGCACGTAGACCGATGGCGGTCAGGATCATCGGGAACGCGCCCTGCCCGATCGCCAGCAGGGCGACCCAGAGCAGCGCGGCGCGGTTCGGCGCGAGGGCCAGACCCAGGTAGGCCAGCGTCGACGCGGTGGTCAGCCCGAGCACCAGCGGGCGCAGGCTCCCCAGCCGGCCGGCCAGGGTGGGCATCAGCAGCGCGATCGGCACGCCGAGCGCGGTCACCCCGGCGAGCAGCAGCCCAGCCGACTCCGGCTGGTAGCCCGCGTCGCGGAACAACTGGGCCAGCCAGCCCATGATCGCGTACCCACTGAGCGACTGTGCCCCGAAGTAGACGGCCATCGCCCAGCCGAGCCGGGTGCGCGCCGGCCGAACCCGCACCGGCGCTGCGGCGACCGCCGTCGGGGTCGCCCGCCGCGCGCCCGCCCGGGTCCGCAGCGCCAGCGGCACCCACGGGAGTACGGCCACCGCGGCCATCGCGGCCCAGACGCCGAGCCCGGCCCGCCACGACCCGAAGGCGTGCGCGATCGGCACCGCGGAGGCGGCGGCCACCGTCGTGCCCACTGTCAACGCCATCGTGTACGCGCCGGTGACCAGGCCGGTGCGGTGCGGGAAGTGCTGCTTGACGAGCATCGGCAGCAGGATGTTGGCGACCGCGATGCCGGACAGCGCGAGCGCGCTGGTGAGCACGAACACCAAGGTCGAGTCGGTGATGACCCGGAGCACCTGACCGACGGCGAGGGCGAGCATGGCGACCACCAGCACCCGGGCCGGCGCCACCCGGCGGACCAGCCACGGGGTGAGCGCGCCGAGGCCGGCGAACGCGATGGTCGGCAGAGTGGTGACCAGACCGGCGGTGGCGCCGGAGAGGCCCAGCCCGTCGCGGACCTCGTCGAGCAGCGCGCCGAGGCTCGTCACCACGGCCCGCAGGTTGAGCGCGACCAGCAGCATCCCGACCAGCACGAGCGCGCCACCGGTCGCCGGGTGCGTCCGTCGACCCGTGTCGGGGTCCCGCGTCGGGCGGGGATCGACGGCGACGGGAGCGGGCGGCGCCGGAGCGGCGGTCGGTGGCGGGGTCATGGCCTCTAACCTACAATCATGGGATGAATTTGGGACCGGTGATGTAACCAGTGCCACCGTCGGTTGATTTCCCCTCCGCCCCGCCGGTGCCGCCCGGCCAGCCCGCCGTGCCGCCTCGCGGCCACCGCGTCCGGCAGACGACCGAGCAGCTCCGCGCCCGGATCCTGGGCGGTGAGTGGCCGGTCGGCGGGCGCATCCCCACCGAGCCGCAGCTCGTCGCCGCGCTGGGCGTGGGGCGCAACACGGTCCGCGAGGCGGTCCGAGCCCTGGTGCACGCCGGGGTGCTGGAGTGCCGGCAGGGCTCCGGCACGTACGTGGTGTCCACCGACGAGCTGGCACCCGTGGTGGCCCGCCGCCTCGGCGACGACCGGATGACCGAGGTCATCGAGGTGCGCCGGGCCTTCGAGGTGGAGGCCGCTCGGCTCGCCGCGCTGAGGCGTACACCGGAGGACCTGGCGGCGCTCGACGGCGCGCTCGCCGAGCGCGAGGCCGCCTGGCACGGTGGCCGGGTCGACGCGTTCGTCGAGGCCGACGCGGCGCTGCACACGGCGGTGGTCGCCGCCGCGCACAACGCCATGCTCGCCGAGCTGTACGCCTCGGTCGGCACCGCCCTGCGCAGCACGGTCGCCGAGGCGATGGGAGGCGCGCTCACCCCCGAGCGCTACGTCGACCACACCCGACTGGTCGAGGCGATCCGGGCCGGCGATCCCAGCCGGGCCGCGCTCGAAGCCGGCGCTTTTCTGGAACCCGCCGAACGGGCATAGGTTGTGCCGGACAGAAAAGCGGACACCTCAGGAGTACGAATGCTCAAGGGCTTCAAAGACTTCATCATGCGCGGCAACGTCGTCGACCTGGCGGTCGGCATCGTCATCGGCGCCGCGTTCACGGGCGTGGTCACCCAGCTCACCAAGTCGTTCCTCGAACCACTGATCAAGGCGATCGGCGGGGGCACCGGCCTGTCGGCCGGGACGTGGAAGCTCAACGACCAGGTCTTCGACTGGGCGGCCTTCATCAACGCCCTGATCACGTTCGTGCTCACCGCCGCAGTGCTCTACTTCTTCGTGGTGTTCCCCATGAACAAGCTGGCCGAGCGTCGGCAGCGGGGCGAGGAGCCGCCGCCGGCGGCGCCGAGCGAGGAGGTCAAGCTGCTCACCGAGATCCGGGACGCGCTGGTCTCCGCCGGTCACAGCACCCCGGGCCAGCAGCGTGGGGCACTCGACGACGTGCTGGGCCGCCGGACCGAACCGCCGGCGCCGCGCTGACCCGAACGAGATGCACATCGGCCCCTGCGGGATTCCCGCAGGGGCCGCATCTTCTCGTACGTGTGTTCGATAGAGTCCCGCCATGGAGCAGCGAAAGCACTGGTGGAACGGGAAGTGGGGGCGGCTGGCCCGGCGGGACGTCTTCCTGCGGGTGGACGCCGACCGGTGGCACGTCGAGCAGCGGGCCGGCGGCGCGGAGGGCATCTCCCGGTTCTACGAGTACGGCAGTGCGGACGAGGCCGAGGACACCGTCCGAGCGCTTCTCGACGGCCCGGACACCTGGCGGGAGCTGTCTCCACGCCCGCCGGGCAGTTGGACCCTCCCGAACAGCTGAGCAACCGGCCGCGGTCCGTCGTCCCCCGCCACCGCCGCAGGACCTGGCGGCGGTGCCGCTTTCGACGGTGATGACTCACAGGCATATTCATGCCGCAGAGTCATCACGCTCTCCAGGGTGGGCCGCGCCGGCACCCGCAGGTCGGTGGCGATCATGCCCATCACCCTCATGCGCCGCCCGCGACCTCCGCTGCCCGGGCGGCGGGTCGGGCGGTGACGGCGTTTAGCGGCGTATCGCCCTGGGAACCGCGGTGGGATGGACCAGCAGGACGAGCAGCAGGCGACCATCTCGCGGATCACCACCGGGATGCCGGTGATCGACTCAGCCGGCACCGAGGTCGGGACCGTGGACCTCGTCCAGCGGGGCGACCCCAACGCGGTGACCGTCCAGACATCGACCGCGGACCCGGGCAGCAGCCTGGACGAGCTGATCGAGGCGACCGCCGTCGAGGAGCCGGACGTCCCGGCCGACCTGGCGGCGCGGCTGCTGCACAGCGGCTACCTGAAGGTCTCGACCGAGTTGACCCGCACGGGCGCGGTCTACGTGCCGGCCGACCGGATCGGGTCGGTGGCCGACGGCCGGGTCCTCCTCGCCGTGGGTGTGGCCGACCTGCCGCCAGAGGAGTAGCCGCACCACCCTGATCGACTCGGGTTCAAGGAAATCGGGGCGTCCGGAGCCTTAGGACACCCCGATTTCATGAACCCCGAGTGGATCTTTCCGGCACGGCGAGCGCGGGCTGGTCCGGCACGGCGAGCGCGGGCTGGTCCGGCGCAGCGGGGGCGGGCTGCTCCGGCCCGGCGGCGGCGGGCGGGCGGCGGCGGAAGAGCAGCAGCATCAGGCAGCCCGCGACCAGGCCCCAGAACGCGCCGCCCACACCGATCAGCGTCACCCCGGAGGCGGTCACCACGAAGGTGACCACTGCGGCCTCCCTGGTCTCCGGGTCGGTCACCGCCGAGGCGAGCGCGGTCGCGAGGGCGCCCAGCAGGGCCAGCCCGGCGACCGCCTCGATGAGGATGGGTGGGGCGACCGCGACCAGCGCGGTGGCCACGCCGGCACCCAACCCGAGCAGGGCCAACCCGACGCCGGCGGTGACCGAGGCGACCCACCGGCGCTCCGGGTCGGGGTGCGCGTCGGGGCCGGCGGCGAGCGCGGCGGTGATCGCCGCGAGGTTCACGGCGTGCCCACCGGCCGGGGCGGCGAGCAGGCTGGCCAGGCCGGTGGCCCGCAGCGCGGCGCCGAAAGGCGGCCGGTAGCCGTAGCCGACCAGCACGGCCATGCCGGGTACGTTCTGCGCGGCCATGGTGACCAGGAACAGCGGGAGGGCCAGCCCGACCAGCGCGGACACGTTCCAGGCCGGCGCGGTCAGCGTGACCGACGGGACCAGCGCGGCACCGGTCAGACCGGCCGGCGGGGTGGTCAGCGCGATCGCCGCCACCGCCACGACCAGCGCGCCGGGCACCGCCCAGCGGCGGGCGAACCGGTGCAGGAGCAGCCAGCCGACCACCACCGGCCCGGCCACCAGGGGCAGCTCGACCAGCGCGCGGACCGGGGCGGTGCACAGCGGCAACAGCACCCCGGCGAGCATCGCGCCGGCCACCGGCTTGGGAATGGCGGCCACCGCGCGGCCGAGTGGTGGGAACAGCCCGGCCGCGACGATCAGCGCACCGGAGACGAGGAAGGCGCCCACCGCGACCGGCCATCCGCCCGGGGGCGGCCCGGTCGCGACCAGCAGCGCGGCACCCGGCGTGGACCAGGCCACGCTCATCGGTATCCGGTGTCGCCAGCCCAGCCAGGCGGCGGCGAGCCCGCACGCCACGCAGAGGGCCAGCAGCCCGGAGGCGGCCTGCGCGTCCGACGCGCCGGCCGCACGGAGCCCGGCCAGCACGACGGTGAACGAGCTGGCGAAGCCGACCAGCGCGGTGACCACGCCGGCCAGCACCGGTTGCACACGTCCGGCCATCCCCACCCTCCCCCGGCCGTTCCGTTTACGGAACGACAGCGTGTAGGACGATAGCCGGGTGCCGCACCCACCACCAGCCCGCCGCCCGAACCTCGATGTCGACCCCGCCGTCGTCGGTCGCCGGGTCCGCGCGCTGCGCGAGGAGCGGGGGATCTCGCTGTCCGCACTCGCCCGACTCGCCGGCGTCGGGAAGGCCACCCTCTCCGGCCTGGAGCACGGCACCCGCAACCCGACCCTGGAGACGCTCTGGGCGGTCACCGTGCAACTCGGCGTACCGCTGACCGGTGTGCTGGCCGAGCCGTCCGACGAGCCCACGGTGCACGGCACCGCGGTCAGCGCCACGCTGCTGGAGGTCTTCACCGACACCGACGCGACCTACGAGCTGTACCGGATGCGGGTCGCACCCGGGCCCGGGCAGCTCTCCCCCGCCCACCAGGCGGGCGTCACCGAACACGTCACCGTCTTCGCCGGGGTGTTGCGCGCAGGCCCGGCCGACGCGCCGCTGACCGCCTCGGCCGGCGGTCACCTCCGCTGGGTGTCGGACGTGCCACACACGTACGCGGCGGTGGGTGACGAGGAGGTCGCCGCCAGCCTGCTGCTGCGCTATCCGCGCCGCTGACCGCCTCAGTCCACAGGGGCGGGCACCGGCGGCCGGCGGCGTACCGCCCAGAGCGCGACCTCGGTCCGCGACGCCGAGCCGGTCTTGCGCAGCAGGGTCGACACGTGCACGGTGACCGTGCGCACCGAGATGCCGAGCGCCTTCGCGACCTGCTTGTTCGACATCCCGTCGACCAGGCAGCCCAGCACCTCGACCTCCCGGGCGGTCAACTCCGGGTCGACCGCCGCCATCGGTTCGACCGCCGCCATCGGTTCGACCGGTGAGCGCGGCTCGGGCAGTCGCCGGAGCAACGCCTCCGGCCCGTCTCCGGCGTGTGCGGCCAGCAACTCGGTCAGCGCGTACGGGTTGCCGCCGGTGCACCGCCACAGCGAGGCGACCAGCCGGTCGGACGGGTCGCAGCCCTCATACACCTGGGTGAGGATCTCGGCGACCTCGGCCTGGCGCAGCGGGCCGAGGTGCTGACGGACGGCTCCCCGGACCCCACTGAGCCGGGCGAGCGCACGACGGGTCAGCTCCGGCGCCACCGCGTCGGCGGCCGGCCGGCTGGCCACCACCAGCAGGGCGGGCAGCTCGGCCACGGTGGCCAGCTCGCCGATCAGGTTGACGCTGGCCGGGTCGAGCGCGTGCAGGTCCTCCACCACGAGAACGGCCGGGCCGGCGCCGACCAACAACTGGACGGTACGCACGGCGAGTCGCAGCAGGGTGCCGGGCGCGTACCGCTCCCGGGGTGCGGTGGGCTGCTGGGCCAACCACGCCAGCGCGTCCGACGGCAGGGCGAGTCGACCGGTGTCGCGCCCGGTGAGCACGGCGGCCAACCAGTCGTACGGGGCCGGGCCGTGCACCCGGGCGGCCCCGGAGAGGATCATCGCGGGACGAGGCGTGAGGGCGTCCACAGCGGCGGCGACCAGCAGACTCTTGCCCACTCCCGCCGCGCCGGTGATCACCGCGACGGTCGGCGCCGAGCGGCCGGCCGCCGACACGACGGACCACGCGCGGTCGAGCTCGGCAAGCTCGCCGGCGCGTCCGACCATGGACACCGGCATCATTTCTCAACCCTACGCAGTAGTGCGTAGAGACGAAGGCAGGGTCTTCTTGGCAAGCTTGACCCCATGACGCTGATCCTCCGCTCGGTCATCCTCAACGACATCGGCTTGGTGCGCACCAACAACGAGGACTCCGCCCTCGCCGGTGACCGCCTGATCGCCGTCGCCGACGGCATGGGCGGGCTGCCCGCGGGCGAGGTGGCGAGCGAGATCGTGATCCGGATCCTGGACGAGCTGGCACCGCCCACCGAGCCCGACGCCGCCGCCGACGCCCTGCGTGCCGTGGTCAGCACCGCCAACCAGCGCATCCACGCCGCCATCACCGTCGACCCGACCCGTGACGGGATGGGCACGACGCTCACCGCGGCACTGCTGGCCGGGGAGACGCTGGTGCTGGCCCAGGTCGGCGACTCCCGCTGCTACCTGCTGCGCGACGCGGAGCTGACCCAGCTCACCCGGGACGACACGTTCGTGCAGGCGCTGGTCGACCAGGGCACGCTCTCCCCCGACCAGGCCCGCCACCACCCGCAGCGGTCCCTGGTGACCCGGGCCGTGCAGGGTGCCGACACCCCACCGGCGATCGGGGTGCTCACCGTGGTCCCCGGTGACCGACTGCTGCTGTGCAGCGACGGGCTCTCCGACTACGTCGAGGACGAGGCCATCGCGGCGGCGCTGGGCATGTACGCCGACCGCCAGCAGTGCGGTGAGCAGCTGGTGAAGCTCGCGCACCACGCCGGCGCACCGGACAACGTGACAGTCGTCGTCTCCGACGTCGTCGCCCGCTGACCTCGCCGGACCCTGTTCGACGGTTTCGCGGAACCGGCCGGACCGGATCCGGTCGACCCAGTAGGTAGTTGTGCCATCTAGGTTGCGCCGCTACTGTCCGACGCGTGGATTCCGACCGGCGCGGGCAGTGGCTGCGGGGGGTGCTCGACATCTGCGTGCTGGCCCTGCTGTCCGAGGGCGAGTCCTACGGCTACCAGCTCGCCCAGGCGCTCGACGCCGCGGGCGTCGGGCCCATCCAGGGCGGCACGCTCTATCCCGTGCTGCTGCGCCTACAGAAGACCGGCCTGGTGACCGCGCAGTGGCGGGAGGGCAGCGCCGGGCCGGCCCGTAAGTACTACCGGCTCACCGACGACGGGTACGCGGCACTCCGCGCGGGCGGCAGCGCCTGGCTCACCTTCGTCCAGCCGGTGAACGACATCGTCACGAAGGGGGTCACCCGGTGAACGCCGACGATTGGCTGCGAACGCTCACGGCCGAGCTGCACCAACGCCGCGTCGCGGCGGACGCCGCCCGGCACGTGGTCGCCGAGGCGGCCACCCACCTGCGCGAGGGTGGTGGCGACCCCTGGGTCGTCTTCGGCCCACCCCAGCAGTACGCGGGCGCCGTCGTGGAGAGCATCGGCACCGCGCCCGGACCGCGCCCCGGGCCGGTGCGGCTGCACGCGGCGGGCATCACCAAGCGGTACGGGCGGCGAACGGTGCTGCACGACGCCACGCTGACCGTCCGGGCCGGACAGATCGCCGCCGTCATCGGCGCGAACGGCTGTGGCAAGAGCACCTTCCTGCGGATCTGCGCCGGACTGATCTCACCCGACGCCGGTGAGGTGACCGTCTCCGGGCGGCTCGGCTACTGCCCACAGTCCGGCGGCACCGCCGACTTCCTGCTCCCCGACGAGCACTTCGTGCTGGTCGGCGCCGGTCAGGGCGTGGCGCGGGGTCCCGCCCGCCGGGCCGGTCGGTCGGCAGCACGCCAGCTCGGTTGGGAGGGGGGCGGGGACGTGCAGGCCCGCCACCTGTCCGGCGGCACCCGGCAGAAACTCAACCTGACCATGTCCACGCTCAGCGCCCCGGACGTGCTGCTGCTCGACGAGCCGTACCAGGGCTTCGACCAGGGCACCTACGTCAACTTCTGGGACCAGCTCAGCCGACTGCGCGACGGCGGCGCGGCGATCGTCGTGGTGACCCACCTGCTCAACCAGCTCGACCGGGTGGACATCGTGCTCGACCTGACACCTGAACAGGAAGCCGGGTGGCACGCCCCCGGCGTCCAGGGAGGCCACCCGTGAACCGGCTCCTGACCGTCGCCGAGATGACACTGCGGGAGCTGCTGCGGCGTCGGGGCGTACTCCTGCTGTTGTTGTTGATGCCGTTGACCTTCTACCTGATCCGGCGGGACGCCTACCTCGGGCAGTCGGTCCGGTCGCTGCTCCTCGGCGTGGGTTGGGCGGTGAGCACCGCCGCGCTGTTCGCCACCACAGCGGCTCGGGAGTTGGAGCCGAGGCTGCGGCTGGCCGGTTACCGTCCACATCACCTCTACCTCGGTCGGGTGCTGGGCCTGTGGACGGTGGGGCTGGTCATCTCCGTACCGTTCTTCCTGCTCCCCATGATCGACGGCGCGGACCTGCGGTACGGCGGCCTGGCCGCCGCGCTGCTCTGCTCCGTCGCGGTGGCGGCGCCGTTCGGGATGCTGATCGGCGCGCTGCTGCCCCGCGAGATGGAGGGGACGCTGCTGCTGCTCACCGTGGTCACGGTGCAGATGTTGATCGACCCGGCCGGTTCCGGGGCGAAGTTGACGCCGTTCTGGTCGACCCGGGAGATCGCCACCTGGGCGGTGGACCACACCGACCAGGGCTACCTGTCGCGTGGCGTGCTGCACGGGCTCGCCGTGACCGTCCTGCTGGTCATCGGTGTGGCCGCCGTGGTCAGCGTCCGCCTGCGCCGCCGCCGGCACCTGCGGCACCTGCCGGTCGGATGACCGGTGTGCCGGCCGGCGTCGAGCGCCGTGCCCGTGGCACGGATCCCGCCAATCGGGTTGCTGCGACCTGTACGGCAGGCTGAGATGGGCGAATGACCATCCGCCGGGTGACCGCCGACGACCGTCTCACCACCAGCTTCCCGCTGGCCGCGTACGCCTTCGAGTCCTCGCCGCTCAGTGCGGCCCGGATCGACGAGTTCCGCGACTACCTGACCTACCAGGAGGGCAACCGGACGCTGATCGCCGAGGAGAGCGGCGCAACGCTGGCCGCCGCGTCGGCCATTCCGATGCGGCAGAACCTGCGCGGGGTGGTGCTGCCGATGGCCGGTGTCGCCGGGGTGGCGACCCACCCGCTGGCCCGCCGGCAGGGGCACGTCCGGACGCTGCTGCACCAACTCCTCGACGAGATGCGCGACGAGGGGCACTCGCTCAGTGCGCTCTACCCGTTCCGTCCCAGCTTCTACGCCCGGTTCGGCTACACGGGGCTGCCCAAGCCGCGCCGGGTCACCTTCACCCCGGCCAACCTGGGGTCACTGCTCCGGGTGGACCTGCCCGGCGAGGTGAGTTGGGAACGCATCGCCGCCGGCTATCCGGCGTGGCGGGCCTTCACCGAGCGCAACCTCCAGGAACGACACGGCTTCTCGATCTTCCCGGACTACCGGGCGGTCGGGATGCGCGACCGGGACGAATACTGGCTGATCACCGCCCGGGTGGCCGGCGAGGTCACCGGCGCGGTGACGTACCGGATCGACGAGCACGGCGGCACGCTGCACGGCAACGAGCTGCTGGTCGCCGACCCGCTCGCGCGGGCGCTGCTGTTGCAGTTCTTCGCCCGGCACGTCGACCAGATCGACCGGATCACCGTCCAGGTCCCGCCCGACGAGTTGCCGGAGCTGTGGCTGACCGACCTGGACGTGCACGTCGAGGCGCGGACGGCAGTGCCGGGTGCGTCGGCTCCGATGGCCCGCCTGCTGTCGCTGGACGCGTTGCGTGGGCTGCCCGCCGGCCCCGGCCGGGTACGCGTCGAGCTGACCGGGGACCGATGGCTCGCCGGCACGCACCTGCTGGACGGCACGACCGGCGCGCTGGAGCTGGTCGGTGACACCGCCGACCGCACGCCGACCGCCACCCTCACCGCGGCCGGGCTCTCCGCCCTCGCGTACGGGGTGCTGGACCCGGCCGAGCTGCCGTTGCGCGGTCTGGGTGAGGTGCCGGTGGACGCCGCCGCGGAGCTGCGCGGCATCTTCCCCCGCCGGGTGCCGTATCTCTTCGCCGACTTCTGAGGCCAGCCCATCAGACCGGCACTGCGGATCGTCGGGACACAGGCCCTAGCATCACGGGGTGCGCATGACGTCGCTCGCCGCTCTGGTCGTCCTCGGTGTCGCCACCGCGACCCTGCCCGCCTGCGCGCCCAACGATCCGGCCCCCGCCTTCGAGGCCGGCTCGTCCGCTTCGCCGACAGCCCTGCCGACCGCCGGCCAGGGCGAAGCGCCGGTCGCCCGCGACGGCCTCGGTGGCCCAGGGGCCAGCGCGAGCCCGAAGCCCGCCGAGAAGGTCCTCGCGGCCGGCAACCCGAACGGCAGGGCCAGCGTGCCGGCGGAGGCCCGGGCAGTGGACACCTCGAAGCCGACCCGGACCGTCGGCACCGGCACCCCGGCGAGCTGCACCTCCGCCGCGGTCGTGAAGGCCGTCGCGGCCGGCGGTGTCATCACGTTCAACTGCGGGCCGGCCCCGGTGACGATCAAGATGACCGCCACCGCGAAGGTCCGCAACGCCAACGGGCCGAAGGTCGTGCTGGACGGCGGCGGCACTGTCACGCTGAGCGGCCAGGGCCAGCGCCGCATCCTCTACATGAACACCTGCGACGAGGCCCAGGGCTTCACCACCTCGCACTGCCAGAACCAGGACCACCCGCAGCTCACCGTGCAGAACCTGACGTTCGCCGACGGCAACTCCACCGGTGACAAGGCCGAGGGCGGCGGCGGTGGGGCGATCTTCGTCCGCGGTGGGCGGTTCAAGGTGGTCAACTCGCGCTTCGTCCGCAACCGCTGCGATCGCACCGGCCCCGACCTGGGCGGCGCGGCCATCCGGGTGCTCAGCCAGCATGAGAACAAGCCGGTGTACGTGGTGGGCAGCACCTTCGGCGGCACCGCCGGCCAGGGCGGCTCCTGCTCCAACGGGGGCGCGCTGAGCAGCATCGGCGTTTCCTGGGTGGTGCTCAACAGCGTGCTCAGCCACAACGAGGCGATCGGCAGCGGCGCCAACCCGGCCAAGTCCGGCACGCCGGGTGGCGGCAGCGGTGGCGCGATCTACTGCGACGGCAACGAGTTCACCGTACGGATCGCCGGCACGATCATCGAGAACAACAAGGCCAACGAGGGCGGTGGTGCGGTCTTCTTCGTGAGCAACAACCGCACCGGCACCATGAAGATCGAAAATTCGACCCTGCGCCGCAACCCGAGCGGCAAGTTCGAGACCCGCGGCTTCCCCGGCATCTTCTTCCTGGGTGCCCAGAACCCCACGGTAACGGCATCCAAACTGAGCTGACCCAGCCCGCAGCCCAGCGCCTGCGGATCCGGCGCCTGCGCGCCTGCCTCCGCGCCCGCCCCGGTGATCAAGAGGTTTCGGTCACCGGAGCCGCGTTTCCTGACCGAAACCTCTTGATCACCCGGGCCTGCCGGGCGGGTTGGGGTCAGTAGGGGTTTCCCTGGCCTGGGGGGCGGGCTTCGAGCAGGGCTGCGGGGCGGCCCGGCAGGTCCCGTGCGCCGGACATCGGCGGGCTTCCCGTGTGGGCACCGTCGGCCATTCCCGCGAAGAGTTCCTTGAGCGCCGTGAGCGCGCTGATCGTGGGCTGCCAGCCCAGCTCGGTCTCCGCCCGCTCGCTGGACATCAGCGGGGCGTTCAGACCCAGCTCCACCCAGCCCGCGTCGACCGGCTGCAGCCGCGCGCGCCAGGTCAGCGCCGCCGCCACCCGTAGCACGGGCGCGGCGACCGGCACCGTCCAACCGTGGAAGTGCCGGGCCACCAGCTCCGGGGTCAGCACCGGGTCCGCGGCGAGGTTGAAGGCGCCGCGCGCATCACCCAACACCGCCCGGGCGTACGCATCGGCCACGTCATCGGCGTGCACCGCCTGCATCCGCAACCGGCGGTTCGTCGGCACCAGCGGGATCCGGCCGAAGCGCAGTAGCCGCACCGGCGCCAACGGGCCGAGAAAGTAGCGGGTGATCTCCGTGCCCGCGGCCCGTTGGAAGATCAACCCGGGTCGCATCCGCACCACCCGCAACGCCGGGTGTTCGCGCTCCACCCCGTCCAGCAGCGCCTCCACCTCGGCCTTGTGCTCGCTGTACGACGAGCCGGGCACACCGGTGGCCGGCCACCGCTCGCTGATCGGGTGGTCCTTCGGGCCGGACGCGTAGACGCCGACCGACGACGCGTACACCAAAGCCGGCACACCGGCCCGGACCACCGCGTCGATCACCGCCCAACTGCCGTCGACGTTGGTCCTCCGCAGCACCCGCTGGTCGTGGCTGGGCTGGATCTGCCAGGCCAGGTGCACCACCGCGTCCGCACCGGCGAACACCTCGGCGAGCTGCCCCGCCGCGCCCGGCGCACCGATGTCGCACGAGTGCCACTCCACCTGGTCGTACGGCTCGCCCGCATCAGGGCCGGGCAACCGTCGAACGACCCCGGCCAGCTCCACGCCCCGCTCCCGGCGCAGCCGCCGCAGCAGCGCCGTACCGACGTTGCCGCTCGCCCCCACCACCACGATCCGCATGCCCGACCCCGTACCCGCCCAGCAGCAGCTCAACCGCCCGCCCACGCGGGTGGCGTGCCCGGCGTGCCCGGCGTGCGTGGCGTGCGTGGCGTGCGTGGCGGGCTTGATCCACTCGGCTTCCTGAAAGTCGCGGTATCCCGGCGGGCACGACAGCCCGACTTTCGGAAACCCGAGTCGATCAAGGGCGAGGAGAGTCGCGGACCCAGCCGTGCTTCTCCGTCCCCCGCCGGCCGGTGGTAGCGGCCAGGCAACGTGGGCAGATCCAGCCCACCGCGTCAGCCTCCGTGAGCACGTCGGTGCCCGAGTAGTCGAAACGCACATGCGGGAAACGACGCAACCGGGTCCGGCTCAGAGCGAGGCCGCACACGGTCTGGTTCTGACCGGGCCGCCAGGCATGCACCTCGCCACCCGGCTGCCGTACGCCGTCCGGCCCGATCTCCTCGCCCGAGGCCGCCACGGCCGGGATGCTGCTCGCCCTCATGCCCATCCCGGTTCCCCGCCGTCGCCTGATCAACCTCACCGCGCCGGGCCTGTCGGTGACCCGGGGACAATCAGGCACGGCGAGCGCCGGCTGACGGCAGGCATCGACGGTCGGCCGGAAGCCGAGAGTCGCCGCCGCTCACCGTCGGGTAACCTGAGCGCGCGGGCCGCTAGCTCAATGGCAGAGCTGTGGACTTTTAATCCATAGGTTCAGGGTTCGAGTCCCTGGCGGCCCACCACAGCAAGCACCCCGACACGTGCCGCAGCGGATGCCAAGCCGTGCGCCCTCCACGTCTGACCGGCGGCCGGATCGCAAGTGTCCGAAGATTGCCCAGCTCGGCACGATCTGACCGAATCGATACCGCTCCAATCGATGACGAGTCCGGAACCTGGCGTCGAGGGCTGACGCAGTTATCCTCTTCAGGTGCTGGCCCGTGGAGATCGTTGACACGGGGTCCGGCACTGCGAAGGGACTATCGACATGCCCCGTGTGGTACCGGCGGTCATCCGCGCACTCGACGTCCTCGAACTGTTCCTGGACTGCCCCCAACTGTCGGCCCGTCAGGTGATGGAGCGGCTCGACCTGCCCCGTACCACCGTCCACGAACTGCTTGTCACGCTCGAGGCTCGCTCGTACCTGATCTCCGTTCCGGGTCAGCCGGTGCAGTATCGGCTGGGCATGCCGCTGTTCCAGCTTGGCGCGGCGTTCGCCGGCCGGCTCGACCTGGTCCGCGAGGCGCAGTGCGTCGCGCGGGACGTGGCCGCCGCCTGCGACGAGGCGGTCCACGTGGCCGTGCTCGACGGTGCCGATGTCATCTACCTGGTGAAGTTCGACAGCACGCATCCGGTTCGGATGGTCTCCGCGGTCGGGCGGCGGCTGCCGGCTCACTGCACGGCGGTCGGCAAGATCCTGTTGTCCGCCCTTGATGAGGCGAGCCTGGACGACGTCCTGACGAAGGGCGACCTGCCGGGCATGACGCCGGACAGCATCACGGACCCGGACCGGCTCCGCGAGCATCTCGACCGTGTCCGGGCTGACGACGTCGCTGTCGACATTGGTGAGTCTGACAGCGCCATGCGTTGCGTCGCCGCGTCGATCCGAGACCACTCGGGCACCACCATCGCCGCCATGAGCCTGTCCGCGCCGATCATTCGCTGGACCCCCGAGGCGCACGTGGAGTGGACCGGATTGGTTCGCGAGGGCGCTGCGGCGCTGTCGGCCCGGATGGGCTACCGGGCTCTGTCTCGATAGCCGACTTCCCGCTTTCGGCTCGAAACCTCATCGAAACATTGACATCGCTCAGAGCGCTGCTCTAGCGTCGCGACCACTCGATACGGTATCTCGAACTCAGTTCGAAATCTCGAACGGTGGTGGTCCCGTGGCCCGACCGAACTGGTACGTCAACGCTGCTTTCTCGGCCCGGCCCCCGATCGCCTCAACGCACTGATCGATGCGGGCGACTCGTCCGTGGTCGCCGTCATGAAGACACACCTGAAGCACGAGCTACGCCCTCGGCGTGCTGTGCTGCGGGGACTTGAAGGAGGCGAAAGTCCATGGACAACAATCCAGCCTGGTCACGGCGCGGCTTTCTGGGGATGGGGGTGGGGGTTCTCGGCGCAGCCAGCCTGGCCGCCTGTGGCGGCGAATCCGACTCGCCCTCCAAGGTGCAGGCGGAGGTTCCGCAGGAGCTGATCGACGCCGCGGCGGCGATGAAGGGCTCCTCGATGGGGATGCTGTCGCAAAAGTTGTACTCGACGGCCGCGAACGACGCCCTCGACAGCTCGATCAAGAAGTTCGCCGACACCACCGGCACGAAGATCGAGAACAGTCTGGTCCAGGCCGACGCGGGTGACGTGGTGGCCAAGATCGACGCCGAGGTCAAGGGCGGGGTGGCGCGCGATCTGGCGTTCATGACCGACTCACGGTTCGTCGCGCAGTTCCAGGCGCTGGGCGACCTGGAGGACGTGACGGACGTCGTCCAGGCGCTGACCGCCAAGTACGGCGAGCCCTGCGCTGAGGCCAAGAACTTCTGCGTCTTCGACGGCAAGTGGTTCGCGATCCCGTACCACTTCATCGGTATCGGGTCGTTCCTGCGCAAGGACTGGATGAAGGACAAGGGCATCTCCCCCAAGGACATCTACAGCTGGGAGGAGTTGCGGGATCTGTGCCTGGAGATCTCCGATCCCGCCAAGCGCCGATTCGGCTGGGGCATGACGGTGAACCGGTCCGGTGACGGCAACGGCATGATCGAGGCCCTGATCAACGCCTACGGCGGGTCGATCGCCTCCAACGACGGCCGGAAGGTCACGTTCAACTCCCCGGAGACGGTGCAGGCGGTGACCTTCCTGGGCGACATCTACACCAATCCCAGGTACAAGCCGATGCTGCCGCCCGGGGTGGCGAGCTGGACCGACACCAGCAACAACGAGAACTGGCTCGCCGGGGTCCTCGGCTACACCCGCAACCAGTTCAGCGTCTACGCCGACTCCAGGACGAAGAAGAACCCGGTGCACGAGAACACCCACGTGTTCTCCGACTGCATCGGGCCCGCGACCAACAACCCCCTGCTGCTCGGCCAGTCGCAGGGCTTCGTCGTCTTCAAGGGTGCTAAGAACCCCGCGCTCGCCAAGCTCCTGGCCCAGTACCTGGTCAGCGCGCCCGCGCTGCTCGGGGTCGCGAAGGAAGCACCCGGCCTGGTGATGCCCGCCTGGGAGAAGGTCTGGGACGCCGACCCGTTCTTCACCAGCGGCGACCCGGCGTTCCCCATGCTGCGCAAGATCACTGAACTGAAGCTGCCGCTGAACACGAAGAACGGCCTGGCCTTCCCGCAGAAGGCCAGCGCGGGCCAGCAGGCGGTCGGGTCGGCCTACGTCCTCACCGACATGATGCAGCAGGTCGTGCAGGGCACGGCGCCGGCGCAGGCCGTGACGAGCGCCCACGCGAAGATGGTGCAGATCTTCAACCAGCAGGGGCTGCCGCAGTGAGCTCGGTCCGTCCTGCGCGGGTCCCGGCGGCGAGGAAGTCCCCGCCGCCGGGACCCGGCTCTCTCACGGCAACCCAGCGGCGGCTGGGTCGTGACTGGCGGCTGGGGGCACTGTTCCTGGCGCCCATGGCCGTGCTGGTCGGCAGTCTCGTCCTCGTGCCGATCGCCCGGTCGATCGTCACCAGCACCACCGAACGGCACGGGCAGGACACCGTGTTCGTCGGCCTGGACAACTACCTCGCGCTCGTCGGCGACGAGCAGTTCCACACCGGCGTCGTGAACTCGTTCGTCTTCACCGCGTACGCCGAGATCTTCAAGGTTGTGCTGGGGTTGTCCGCGGCCCTGCTACTGCATCATCGGCGTCGCGGCCGGGCCCTGCTGACCGGGTTGCTGCTCGTGCCGTGGGTGGTGCCGACGGTGGTGACGGCGTTCAGCTGGCGCGCGCTACTCGACCCGATCTTCGGCAGCGTCAACACGCTGCTCACCGCTACCGGAATCGGGCCGCTGCTGGCCAGCGCGCACCTGGTCGACAGCTGGCCCGCGGGCTGGCTGTCCGACCCGTCACTGGCCATGCCGTCGGTGATCCTGGTCAACGTCTGGAAGGGGGTGCCGTTCTTCACCGTGTGTTTCCTCGCCGGGTTGAAGGCCATCCCGGCGGACCTCTACGAGGCGGCGACAATCGACGGCGCTTCGTCGTTGCAGCGGTTCACCAACGTGACGCTGCCCGGGCTGCGCCACGTGCTCACCGTGACGGTGACCCTGTCGTCGATCTGGACGTTCAACAACTTCGACCTCGTCTGGTTGCTGACCCAGGGCGGCCCGGGCGACGTGACCGCGCCGTACGTGCTCGTCGCGTACTCGAAGGCGATCCTGCAGTTGCAGTACGGCGCGGGGGCGGCGGTCACGCTCGTCATGCTGCCGGTCATCGGTGGGCTGGTGTTCGTCCTGGTCCGGTTGTTGCGTCAGGACACCAACATCAGACTGCCCCGGCGACGCCAGGCGGCGTGGCGGATCGGGGCGCGGCGGTGGGCTGGGACGGCGCGCAGAGCGCTGCCGTGGTTCGTCACCGCAGTGGTCACCGGTCTGCTCTTCTGGGCATCGCCAGAGATCTTCTGGAAGGCGGCGGTGGTCCTCGGAGTGATTCTGCTGATCGCGGTGGCGGTCGGCCGGGTGGTCTCGACCCTCCAGTCCCGGGGCGGTCGCCGGTCGTCGTCAGCGGTGTCGGGTCTGGGGTCCTGGGTCGCGCTGGCCGGGTTGCTCTTCTTCGTGCTGGGCCCGCTGTACTGGATCTTCGTCACGGCCTTCAAGTCCGAGGGCCAGGTGGTCATGCGCACCGACGACCTGTGGCCGACGCCGTGGACTCTGGACCAGTTCGGTGCCCTGTTCGACAACCAGCCCTTCGGCCGCTGGTACCTCAACACCCTGCTGGTGTCCGCGGCGTCCACGGCGGTGGCACTGGTCTGCGCCGCCCTGGCCGGTTACGCGCTGGCCCGGCTGCGGTTCCGCGGTGCGCAGGGCTTCACCGTCACGGTGCTGCTCACCTACGTGATGCCGGGTGCGCTGCTGTTCATCCCGCTGTACCAGATGCTCATCGGCGCACGGCTCACCGACTCGTTGTGGTCCCTGGTGGTGACGTACCCGACCTTCACGCTTCCGTTCGCCACGTGGCTGCTGGTGGGGTATTTCTCGTCGATCCCCGTCGAGTTGGAGGAGGCCGCGCTGGTCGACGGCTGCAGCCGCGTCCAGGCGTTCGGGAAGGTGGTGCTGCCACTCGCCAAGCCAGGGCTGCTGGCGGTCGCGCTCTTCACCCTGACCAACGCCTGGAACGAGTTCCTCTTCGCCTTCGTGTTCATCACGAAGGACGAGTACAAGACGCTGCCGGTGGGGATGCAGTCGATGATCGCCGGAGACGTCGTGCCCCAGGGACAACTCGCCGCGGCGTCGCTGCTCGTCAGCATCCCCGTGGTCGTCATGTACGCCTTCGGGCAGCGCTTCCTGACCGAAGGGCTCACCGCGGGCGCGGTGAAGGGCTGACCCCAACGAGGGTCGCACCGGCAACGAGACGGACCCGTCCGAGCGTTCGCCGCCGCCACCGCATCTCGACCAGTGCCGCTCGGTCGAGATGCGGTGGTGGGCCGGGCCTGTCCGCTAGTCGGCGCTGACGGCCAGGGCGCCGCTCACGGTGTCCACATACCAGCGCTGGTACTGCTCCGGCCGCCAGCCGCGTTGCCGGACGAGCCAGTCGAAGTTGCGGACGTCCTGGGCCAACCAGAGGATGTCGGCCACCTGTTCGACGTCCAGGTCGGGGCGGAGGCCCCCGGTGCCGACGAGTTCCGCGGCGAACATGGCCATGCCGCGGCGGCGGTCGTCGACGTTCTTGCGCCAGATCTCGGCGGCGTCCGGATCGGCCGTGGCAGCCCCGGCCAGCGCGAGCATCACCTGAGCCTGTCGTGCGTTGACCTCGGCCAGATGGCGGGCGTAGCGGGTGAGCTTGGCGCGGGGATCGGCGAGTGCGCGGATCTCCGCGACGAAGGGCCGGTCCGGCAGGGCCACCGGTTCGTCGTCGCCGGCCAGGGTGACGTCGACCAGTTCGGAGAGCAGTTGCCGCTTGCTGCCGAACACCGCGTACAGGGTCTGGACCGCGACGCCGGCTTCCACCGCGACAGCGGTCAGCGGTGTAGCCGCGTAGCCAGGGTCGACGAACAGCCGGCCAGCCGCTTCGAGGATCGCTCGCCGGGTCTGTCGGGCCTGCTCTTGTCGGCGCGAAGAGTCATAACGTCTCTTGACAACCACCTCTCAAGTGTAGTGCTCTATTGGATAGAGTGTCACTCTATCGAGAGGCGGCGGCCATGCCGTTCGGTGTGTTGCAGGAGATGCCCGGCGTCAGCGAGGCGGAATACCGGCAGGTGGAACGACACCTCGGGCCGGACCGGCCCCCGGGCCTCCTCGCCCATGTCGCCGGGCCGACAGAGGACGGCTGGCGGATCATCAAACATCTGGCAGGACGAAGCGGCATTCCGCCGGTTCCAGTCCGAACGGCTGGTCCGGGCCGCTGGCCTGGCGGCACAGGAGGACGGCTTCGACCCGACGAAGGCGGCTCACTTCCGCTCGATGAGCGTCGACGGCACCGAGATGCCGTTCTGATGGCCGACACCGCCAGCCTGCGGACCCGCAGCGCCGCTTTCTGGGCGGGAGCGGCAGCTGGCTGGATTCGCCACGCCGATCGGCAGGACGGAACCGGCCGACCGCTGGGCGCAGCGGCCATGGATCGACTGGCCGCACGACCCGCCGAACGCGTCCTCGATGTGGGCTGCGGCTGCGGCGGCACCACGGCCGAGATCGCCGCCGCGGTCGGCGAGACCGGCGCGGCGATCGGTGTCGACCTCGACGAGGCGATGGTGACCGCCGCTCGGCGCCGGTTCCCCACCGACGGGCACCCGGGCATCCAGTTCCACGTGGCCGACATCGAGACTCTCGATGTCGTGCCGGGTGGCCCGTTCGACGCGGCGTACTCCCGAATGACCCTGATGCTGTTGGCGGACCCGGTTGCCGGCTGCCGCACGATCCGGCGATCACTGCGCCCGGGAGGGCGCCTCGCCGCGACCGTCTTTCGCGACAGCGGCGTCAACCCGTGGCTGTCCGCGGCGATGCTCGGTGCCGCACCGCACCTCGGACCGCTACCACCGCTCCCGGTCGGTGACGAGCCCGGTCCGTTCGCGTTCGCCGATCCGGCCCGGCTCGTCCGGATCCTCACCAGCGCCGGCTTCACCGCCGTCACGATCACGCCGTGCGATGTCGCAGTGGAGACTCCGGACGACGCCGACACGGTGGCCGAGTGGCTTATCGAGGTCGGCCCGGCCGGTGCCGCGTACCGGGCGGCTCCGCCGGCTGGGCAGGCTTCGGCCCGGGGCGGGAGTCGCCCGGCTGCTCGGCCGGTTCCGTGAGCCTGGCGTCGGCTACCGGCTGCCCACCGGCCTCTGGCTCGTCGCCGCAACCTCCGTCGGGGCTGACAACCCGTCCGCCACCCACCAACAACCACGTCAGGACGAAACCCGATGAGAACGATCCGTCTGCTCGCGCCGGCCGTCTGCCTCGTGCTGGCTGCGACGGCGTGCACCGACGCGCCCGAGCCCGGGGCTGCGGCGCCGGACAGCCCCACCACAACCGCCGCCGCGTCCAGCGCGGCCGGATCCACTCCGGACGGCGGCTCCACGCAGGTGTCGGCGAAGGAGGTGTGCGCCTACCTGGACGGCCAGTTGCCGACCCTGAAGGGAATCGGGTCCGAGACGGGCGTCATGGCCAACCTCACCGTGAACCTCTATTCCTGGTACGAGAAGCAGGGCCCCGTGCCGACCGGCCGGCAGATCGACGACCAGACCCGACAGGAATGCCCGGCAACCCGGACCGAGGTGCTGAAACTCGCCGGCATGGAGAGCTTCGAACGGCTGTAGCCGCCGCGGGCCGGCCGTGACCGCGGCAAATGGGCTTCACCGCGGCGGTCGCTGGTCAGTGCCAGGCCATGTTGATGGCCCGCTCGAAGTTGACGTAACCGGCGCGGGCGAAGGCCTTTGCCATGGGTACGTTGCCCAGGTCGGTGGCCGCGCGGATGCGTGGGACGTCCTCGGCGGCGAGGGTTCGGGTGCCTTCGGCGAGGAGGCCGTCTACGTACCCGTGGCCCCGGTGCTCGGGGACGACGCCGAGATAGGCGATCACCGGGTGGTAGGCGTTGCGCGCCGGAATGACGAACCCGACCGGGTCGCCGTTCTCGCCCAACGTGCCGATGCGCCACCACTCACGAGGACTGGAGTACGTGGCGAGTTCCTGCTCGTAGTGCTTGAGCGCGGCCTCGTGGGGCGACATCTGCGCAAGGTCGGTACGGCTGTGTGCGTCCAGGGTCCCGTCCAGGGCGCGGGTCATCAGCGCGACCAGCTCGTCGGTGTCCAGGGCCGGGCGGAAGGCCAGTCGCTGGTCCGGCGTGGGCAGGCCGGCCGCGGGGCGCCACTCCAGGCGTAGCCGTTCGACAGTCAGGCGTGCGCCGGTGCTCTCGAGAACGCCCATCCTGGTCCGCACCGCCCGGTACGTGTCCGGGTCCTCGCGCCAGTCGGCGGGGAGGAAGCGGCCGTATTCGGGAGGGACCGCGCCGGGTGCCAGAACCTGCTTCGCGGCGGTCTCGTACAACGCCTGCGCCACCTCGGTGAGGTCTTCGGCACCGTCGTCGACGTCGAGGATGTCCAGCAGCAGCGGAGCGCTGTCGTCGCCGCGACCCCACCAGGCGACCCTGGCGAGCAGGCGGTCGCCGCGCAGGGCCACCCACATCCACTCCGGTCGGCGGCGCTTGTCGGCGAGGTCGTCGTCGAGGTCGTGGTTGATGGTGTACGGCAGGCGGTTGAACAGGGCGATCTCGTCCGGCCCGGTGATCGGACGGATGGTGACGCCGCTGGGGGGGTGTGCTCATGCGGGCTCGTTCCCGGTCTGTGTGCGCGTGTAGGTGAGGAAGAGAGCGCCACTGTCCAGAACGGTGTGGTCGGTCAGGCGCCAGGTGGTTGGCGCGAAGACGGCGTCGCGACCGAACAGCGGGATGCCGGCGCCGATGGTCAACGGGGCAAGCTTGATGATCAGCTGGTCGATCTCGGGGTAGAGGGCACCGGCCAGGGCGCCGCCGCCGATCACCCAGACGTCCCTGCCGTCGTGGCGCTTCAGCTCTCGTACGGTGGCAATGGGGTCCTCGGCGATGACCTCGACGGCCGGGTCCGGGCTGGTGCCCAGCGTGCGGGAGAACACCAGGTGGCGCAGATGCGGGTACGCGTCGGTCACCCCGGCCTTCAAGCCCACCTCGTAGGAGTGGCGCCCTTCCAGCACGGTGTCGAACCGGCTGCCCTGGTCGGTGATGCCGAACGCCTGCCGGGCCGGACCGGGCAGGGTCTCCGGATATTCGCCGACGAGGTGGCGCAGGTAGTCGTCCGGGATGGGCCAGAAGCCGTCGGGGCCGGTGGGGTCGGCGCCGTCGGGACCGGCGATGAAACCGTCCAGGGTGGCGGCGATGTAATACACGAGCTTGCGCACGACGATCTCCTCGTTAAGGTGCCTGATGCTGTTCCGCTCCGACGTCCCTCAGCCTGCCCGGCGAGGCCCCGGGCTACAAGATCACATCTGGCAACGTGCCATAACCCTTCGCTAATGAGTGGATCGGGGACAGTGATGGAACTCCGCGACATCGAGATCTTTCTGACCCTGGCGGAGGAACTGCACTTCACCCGCACCGCCGAGCGGCTGCACGTGACCCAGGCCCGGGTCAGCCAGGCGATCAGGAAGCAGGAACGTCGGATCGGCGCGGCGCTGTTCGAGCGGAACAACCGGCAGGTGGCACTCACACCGATCGGTCAACGGCTCTTCGACGACATCCAGCCCATGTACCGAGGGCTGCACGAGGGCATGGACCGGGCCAGGCTCGCCGCCCGCGGCAGGACCGGGGTGCTGCGGGTCGGGTCGATCGCCGTCAACCTCCACGATTTCCGCGAGCTGTTCGACGGGTTCGCGAAGGACCACCCGGAGTGCGAGGTGCAACTCCGGCATGTCGACTTCGGCGACCCGTTCGGTCAACTGCGCGCCGGCGACATCGACGTGCAGATCGTGTGGCTGCCCGTCAAGGAACCGGACCTCACCGTCGGCCCGGTCATCTACACCGAACCCATCGTGCTGGCCGTCGGGGCGACCCACCGACTGGCCGGCCGCGAGTCGGTCTCCTACGAGGACCTGGCGGACGAGACGGTCATGGGCGGGGCCCGGCCGGACTACTGGCGGGAGATCCTGGTGCCCGTACGCACACCCAGCGGACGGTTGATCCCGATCGGCCCGTCCGTCTCCAACTTCCAGGAGATGATCCCGATCCTCGTCACGGGCGAAGCCGTCTCACCGGTCCACGCGCAGGCCGCCCGCTACTACGCACGGCCGGACCTCGCCTACGTGCCCATCCACGACGCTCCGCCGGGCCAATGGGGGCTGATCTGGCGTACCGGCAACGAGACCGAACTCATCCGGTCGTTCGCCAGCGCCGCACGCCACCTCACCTCCATCGAGTAGCCCGGCTGGCTCACCCCTGCCACGTGGTACGAATGCCGCAGAGCGCGCATAACCCACAGAACGGGCGAGCCGATGACGACGAGCAGGGCGGGCAAGCTGCTGCGGAAGCCCGGGGATCCGCAGCGGGCCACCTTCCTGGAGCTCTTCTTCGATCTGGCGTTCGTCTACGTGCTCGTCCAGCTCGGGCAGGTGCTCAGCCAGAACCTCACCTGGCGTAAGGCCTTCCACACGCTGGTGCTGCTGCTGGCGGTGTGGTGGGTCTGGTGCAGCACGGCGACGGTGCCAGACCGGTTCGACCCGCAGCGGCCGACGATACAACTGCTGGTCATCGCGACCCTGGTCGGCAGTCTGCTGATGGCTGTCGCGCTACCGGAGGCCTTCGGAGCGCAGGGCCTGGTCTTCGCGGGCGCGTACGTCGCCGTCCAGGTCGGTCGCAGCATCGGCCTTCTCATCGCCCTGCGGGGCCACGAGCTGCAGCGCGGCGCCCTACGGGTGGTCATCTGGTTCTGCGTGTCCGCCGTGCCGTGGATCGCGGGGGCACTGGTGCACGGCACCGTCCGGGAGGCACTGTGGGTGCTGGCGGTGGCCATCGACTATCTGGCCGGAAAACTCCGCTACCTGACACCCGGCCTGGGCCGCTCGCCGCCCTCGGAGTTGCCGAGCGCGGCCGAACACCTGGCCGAGCGCCACCGACAGTTCTTCATCATCGCGTTGGGCGAGATGATCCTGGTCTCCGCGTCGACCCTGGGCGGCAGCGGCTTCGCACCCGACCGGACCACGGCGTTCCTGGTGTCGATCGCCGCCACGGTCCTGCTCTGGCGCATCTACATCTACCGTGCCGGGGAGTTGTCGGCGTCAGCCATCGCCGGCTCCCGCGATCCGGCCCGCCTCGGACTGTCGGCGTTCTACGCCCACCTGGTCATGGTGGCCGGTGTCGTCGTCGCGGCGGTCGGCGCCGAACTCGTCATCGCCCATCCGTCCGGGCATCCTGAACCTGCCTGGATCGCGATCATCCTCGGCGGACCGGCGCTGTTCCTGGCCGGGCGCTCCCGCTTCGAGTACGTGGTCTTCAGCCGGGTGTCCCGGGATCGGCCGATCGGGCTGCTCGCCCTGGCCGCCCTGACGCCGTTGATGTTCCTCGTACCGCCGATCGTGGCCGCCCTCGCCGCCGCCGCGGTCCTGGCCGGCGTCGCCATCTCGGACGCCGCCCGCGCGAGAGGACGTCCATCCGAGGTGCCATCGCCACCTGGATAGCCAGACTCTCCCGCCGGCTCGACGGGAGAGTGATCAGCCCTATCGGCAACGAGACGCCCATTCGTTCGATCGTTCGGCGCGCGTCACCCCAACTCCGTCGAATAGCCTGCCGTCAAGATCCTTTCCGCGAAGGCGTTCAAGGTGGTCGTCTGTGCCTCGGAACTAGACGACGGCCGAGCGAGATGGATACGGCATGCGCTCCCCGGCCTTTACAACCCACGACTAATTCGCATAATTGAACCATGGCATGGGAATGGGTCGCACCATCCGTAACCGGCATCGTTGGCACAGTCACCATATCTGCAACGATTTGGTTAGCGCACAAGCAGTTTGCGCTCCAGGAGGGCAGAGCACTCAAGGCCGACCGGCGAGCGGCCTACGGAAAGTTCCTGAAAGCAACACACCAAATGGAAGACTGTGCGACGAGAATCGTTGCAAACCAGGTGACGAGCGACAAAGAGAGCGTGGTCGCCATGAGGGATGCGCGATCTGAAGCCATGGCGGCCATAGCAGAAATTACCATACTCGGCCCAACTGACGTTGCCGAAACCGCCGAGAGCTATCTGATGGCGATACTAAGGGACGGCTTGAGCGAAGAAGGCGACGAAATAGTACGACGAAAGAACATTGCAGTTATCGCGATGAAGCAGGCTATAGAAAGTTGAAGGCTAGGCGCGATGGAGATCTGCCATCTGCAACTCTTTTGCGTGCCGCACACGTCGGTTGGGCGCCGCTTCGGGCATTATCTGCACTTCGGCACGCTCAACCTTTTGCTTCATCTCTTCAGCCCGTTCGAGCGTCCTCTCCTGCAAAGGATGGTGGACGTTAACACCACCCGTCGCAGAAATGCGAGGGCGCTTGCTTTCCTGGCCATGCTTTATGCCGTCCTGGCGCTGCCTTGCACGGACACGAGACTCCGTGCCTGCCGCTGCCGAAGCGTTGCTACGGGCACCTGAAGGCAAGGCCAAAAGCATTCGGTTGACAACCTTGAATAAGGGTATTACGAACCAACCGACGACAGAACCCCAAGTAAGGTGCTGGATAGTCGCCTCTCTCAGCTCTCTCAAATACATCGAAAGCCGTTCCCTGTCGCCAGGAGGGGTTCCCTTACGGAGGATCTCTTCAAAGACCGAGGTATCCCCGTCTACCTTATATATTGAGATCGCCAGTATGGTGTCCTTCAGTGTATGACGACCTGCGACCTCAATTTGCTGCTCAAGCAACATCTGCATGGTGCGAGCCGCAGCACTCTTGGAGATGCTGCCTCTGCGGAGCTCGTCAATCAATCGATCACGCAATTGCCAAAGCTTATTCCGGTACGAACTATGGGCCAAGTGCGTCACTTGAAATACGATAAGGAACGGTGAAAGCGCAAGAAAGAGGAGCATGAAGAAAAATGGAGTGGATCCTGCGCTCATGACGTAGCACCCTCCTGCTCTTCGGTGTAGCTCTTCAACTCCTGCTCTAGGGCTTTAAGGCGAACGCGCTGCCCCTTGATCTTTCTCTTGCGCAGCCTGCTCTGCGCGCCGGTGATCGCCAAGACCAAGAGTAAAGCAAAGGAGGATGATATCGATATCTGCAGTGCATTAGTGAGTTCCGGCGCGTCCTTCTCGAAATGCGTTAACATCTGCTCGACCGCCCTGAGCGGAAAGTACGTTGCTGCCACGATCAACGCCCAAGTAGCCCCTTGGATCACACGGCTCCATAGCTGGAACCTCTCGTACTCTCGTCGGCGGAGGTGCCTGTCGCGGAGCTTCTCGAGCTCAAGGCTGATCTCTTTCGTCCTCAGCTCAGCCTTATCAGCCCGGAGATCGGCTTGCCGGGCACGTACCGCAGCCTGCTCGATCCGCAGGTTGTCGCGATCGGTCTCTCGGGGCATGGGGGGCAGCATAGCGACTGTTGCAAGATTCACAAAGGTTACTCGCTTGGCAGACGCAGCCTGTCGTTGATCAATAGCTAAGGGAAACGTGGTCGGGCGCTTCACATTCGATCAACACCCTCCGCCTCGCCGCAATTCACCCTCGCCTTGCAGTACGATGAGCCGACGCTGCAGGTTGTCGCACCTTGTTGTCGGATGTGCGACACAGGCTATGAGCCGTCAAGGGATCGACCTCAGCGAGCGAGCGCGTTAGCGCACCAGCTCAGCCTGCGTCGAGTGAATCCAACGAATTCCTTTAAGCTCCGATGCCTGGTCGAGACTCAGCACGCCCTCACTCCCCGAACTGTTTTTCGAACCAGTGGTGGGCGTAGCGCTCGGTGTTGTACGCCTCGATCTCCCGGTAACCCGCCGCCCGGTACATGGCGATCGCCTCGGTGAGGTTGCGGTTGGTGTCCAGCCGGACGGCCGTCGCGCCGCGCTCGGCGGCGTACCGTTCCAGCTCGCCCAGCAGCCGCCGCCCGACGCCGAGCCCGCGTACGGTGTCGGCCACCCACACGCGCTTGATCTCGGCGGGCGCGTCGGGGTGGAGTTTGACCGCGCCGCAGCCGATCGGTTCGGTGTTGAGGGTGGCGAGCAGGAGCACGCCGGCGGGCGGGACGAGTGCCTCGTCGTGGACGGGGTTGCTCAGCGCCGGGTCGAACCCGTCGTCGAATCGACTGGCGATGTCCCGGGCGTACGCGCGCAGGCAGGCGCGGGCCCGCGGGTCGCTCGGTGGGCACGGCTCGATGACGACCATCGACCCGACGAGGAGGCGTTCGACCTCGGCCATGGCGGCGACGAGTCGTTCGCGGCGGTGCTCGCTGAGTGGTTCGAGGATCGAGGCGGCGAGGTTGTCCGACCGCTCGTCGAGGTCGGTCCATGCCGTACGGCCGGCGTCGGTGAGCGCGGCGGTGCGGACCCGGCCGTCGCCTCCGGCCTGGTCGGCCGGCCCGACGGTGATCAGGCCGTCGTTCTCCAGGACGCGCAGGAGCCGGCTGAGGTATCCGGAGTCCAGGCCGAGCCGGGCGCGCAGCGCGGCGACCTCGGCGCCGGCGGGGCCGATCTCCCAGAGCAGGCGGGCCTGCCCGAGGGGTCGCCCCTGGGCCATGTACTCGTCGTCGAGCGCACCCACCCGTTGGGTGACCGTCCGGTTGAACCGCCGTACGGCGGCGATGAGCGCGGAGTCCATAAGCCTGACTTTAGTCAGGATTCCGGATGCGGTGGTAGGAGAGGATGCCGGCGTGGTCCAGGACGACCACGGTGAGCACCACCGCGGTGGCGACCGCGGTGACCGCCAGCAGCGGCAGTCGCAGGACGGCCGCGCCCACAGCCAGCACGAGCAGGGCCACCACCCGCGGCCAGGAGAGCCGTCGGTGGATCGACAGCGAGAAGAGGATCCGCCCGACGAGGAACAGCATCGGACCGCCCAGGATGACGACCGCCGCGGTCATGTCGGCTGCCCTGGTGGGGTGGGCGATGCTCAACTCCGCCCCGACGGCGGTGACCACCAGCCCGGCGATCATCACGAGGTGCAGGTATCCGGTGATGACGCCGAGCCGGGACGGGTCGGCGTCATCGATGGCCGGCGCCAGCCGCTGGCCGGCGGGCGTCACGTAGAGCAGACCGGTCAGCACGGCGGTGGCGAAGACCAGCAGGAAGGCGGCGGTCTGCGGGAGCTCGAGGTGGGTGCCGGCGTACGAGAGCCCGGCGACCAGGACGAGTTCGCCCAGCGCAATGATCATGATCTGCTGGTACCGCTCGGCGAAGTGCTCGCCGGCGAGGCGCAACTCCTGCCCGCTCGTCCGTCCTAGCCATGGGGTGGGCCAGCCGATTCGTGGGCCGGTGAAGTCGAGGGCGAGGGCGAGCACCCAGAGCGGCACCCGCCACTCCGGCAGGAACCCACCGACCAGCCACGGTACGGCAGAGACACCGAACCAGCAGAGGATCCGCACCGCCCTCTTCTGGCGGGGGTGACCGCGCAGTGCGAACGCGGTCACCGTGCCCCGGGCGATGTGGACCGCGACGTACGCGCCGGCGAAGAGCAGGCCGCGCCCGTCCAACGCCTGCGGGATCGCCACCCCGGCCAGCAGGCTGCCCAGCGCGGCGACGACCAGCAGCCACCGGACCAACGGGCTCTCCGGGTCGTACCAGTCGGCGAACCACGTGGTGGTCACCCAGATCCACCACACCCCGGCCAACAACACTGCGGTACGCAGCGCGCCGGCCAGGGTGAGGTCGTGCAGCAGGTGCCCCGCCAGTTGACTGAGGGCGAGCACGAACGCCAGGTCGAAGAAGAGCTCCAGGAACGAGGCGCTCAGCGGGGAGTCACTGCCCCGCAGCAGCCGTTCGGGCCTGCTCGCCATCGGCGCTCCTCCCCGGTGGCACGCACGCCCCGCGTCCGTCGTACCACCCGAGGTGGCCACCGGAGGTGGAAACGGGTCAGCGGCGGACGCCGACCGTGGGAATCCACGGTCTCCTGCTCGCCGGCGGATCTCGATGTTCAGCACCCCTGGCGACGACCCGCTGACCCCTCGTGTCGTTGATCCGGCAGCGCCCATGGTCGTCGCTGACCACGGTGGGGGCACCGACTCAACGAGGAGGGACGCCGATGACCGCTCAGCGGGAGACCGTGCAGGTCGATCACGACCTGTTCCGCGCCGTGTACGACTCACCCGCATCACTGCCCGGCCGACACCGCTGGACCACCCCGGAGTCGGACGTCCGGCGGCTGGAGAAGCTGCTCGGCATGCCGGCGCGCAGCATCGGCGCCCCGCTCTGGGTCAGCGGCGACGAACCGGACTGCCCGAAGTGCGGCCGACGGGTCACCTGGTACGACATCGTGTCGTCGGCGCTCTCCGGCCTGCACGACAAGGCCATGATCGCCACCGTCATCCTCGGCGAGCGCAAGTACGTCAACACCGAGATCCCGGACGCCATCGCCGGCGTGCGCTGCGCCGACTGCCACACCGCGATCGACGGCCTGCGCAGCTTCAAGTGCCACAACTGGGCGTACGCCTTCGAGGAGTTGGAGGCCGTCCGCGAACGGATGGCCGGCGGCCTCCCGCCGACCTGACCCGGGCCGCCGGTCCCGAGCTGATGCGGGAGTCGGTCGAGGCGGCTCAGCCGGCCGAGCGACGGGTGGGACGGCGGCCGGGCGGGGAGGGCGGCTCCGGCCCCGGGTCGGGCACCGGGGGCATCGGCCGGGTGACCGGCTCCGCCCCGGTGACCCGCACCGACTCACCGTGGTGCCACAGCTCGACCTCGGTGTCGGCGGCGGCGTCGGGCAGTTCGTAGCGGGCCTCGGTGGGGGTCAGCGTGACCCGCAGCCGGTGGCCGCGCCAACGCAGGCTGAAGGCCAACCGGTCGATCCGACGCGGCAGCCGGGGGTCGAAGGAGAGCACCGCCCGGTCGTCGCGCAGCCCGCCGAAACCCTGCACGAGTGCCAGCCACGCACCGGCCAGCGAGGCCAGGTGCAGCCCGTCGGCGGTCTTGTCCCCCAGATCCGCCAGGTCCTGCAGGACCGACTCGGCGAACAGGTCGTACGCCAGATCCAGGTGCCCGACCTCGGCGGCCAGCACCGCCTGCGGGGCGGCCGACAGCGACGAGTCGCGGACCGTGCGGGCCTCGTAGTAGGCCAGGTTGCGGGCCTTCTCGGCGGCGGTGAACTCACCGGGGCAGAGCTGCATGGCCAGCACCAGATCGGCCTGCTTGACCACCTGCTTGCGGTACAACTCCAGGTACGGGAAGTGCAGCAGCAGCGGGTAGTCGTCCTCGCTCGTGTTCGCGAAGTCCCACTCGGGCTGCTGAGTGAAGCCGGCGGCCTGCTGGTGCACCCCGCGCTCGTGGTCGTACGGGATGAACATGGCGTCGGCGGCGGCCCGCCAGCCGGTCACCTCGTCGTGGTCCACGCCGAGCCGACCGGCCACGTCGGGGTGACGCTCGGCGGCGTCCGCCGCTCCCAGCAGGTTGCGCTTGGCCATCAGGTTGGTGAAGACGTTGTCGTTGACCAGCGCGGCGTACTCGTCCGGGCCGGTCACGCCATGCAGGTGGAAGTCACCCTCGTCCGACCAGTGCCCGAAGCCGTGCCAGAGCCGGGCGGTCTCCACCAGCAACTCCAGCCCCGCCTCGGCGAGGAACCGCTGGTCGTCGGTGGCCGCCAGGTAGCGCAGCACCGCGTCGGCGATGTCGGCGTTGACGTGCAGCGCCGCGGTGCCCGCCGGCCAGTAGCCGGATGATTCCCGGCCGCCGATGGTGCGCCACGGGAAGGTTGCGCCGGTCAGCCGCAGCTCGCGGGCCCGTTCCCGAGCCTCCGGCAGGTGGGCGTGCCGCCAGGTCAGCGCCGAGCGGGCCACCGCCGGGGCCAGGTAGGTGAGCACCGGCAGGACGTAGCTCTCGGTGTCCCAGAGGACGTGCCCGTCGTAGCCGTTGCCGGTCAACCCCTTCGCCGAGATGGTCCGGCCCGAGTCCGGGCGGCCGGCCTGGATCAGGTGGAACATCCCGAAGCGGACCGCCTGCTGGAGATCCTGGTCGCCGTCGAGCTGCACGTCGGCGACCTGCCAGGCCGCGTCCAGAGCGGCACGCTGGTCGGTGAGCAGGGCGTCGAAGCCGTCCGCCCGGGCCGCGTCCGCCTCGGCGACGACCAGGGCCGCCAACTCGTCGGCCGGTGTCCCGTCGACCGATGCCCACTCGTACGCGGCGAACTTCGTCAGCCGCAGGCGCTCCCCCGGGTGCAGGCGACCCGTCACGGTCAGCCGGACCCGGTCCGGGGTGCAGTCACCGGTGGTGGTGACGGTGTCCGGACCGTCCAGCAGGTGACTGACGGCGACAGCGACGCGCTGGCCGCTGCGCTCGGTGCGGTGCACCAGCATCCCGTCGAGGCCGGTCGCGCTGTACGACTCGGCGGTCAGCGGGTCGGTGGGCACCGAGGCGGCCCGAGGGTCGTCGGAACGCTCCGGCACCGTCTCGTTGGCCAGCAGGTCCGAGCAGACCCGCAGCTCGACGGGGGCGCCCAGTGGTTCGACCTCGTACCGGACGGCGGCCGCCGGGCGGCGCGGCAGGGACACCAGTCGGGTGCTGCGGATGCGGACCGCCCGCCCCGCCGGGGAGATCCACTCGGTTTCCCGGCGCAGCACACCGTTGCGCAGGTCGAGCACCCGTTCGTGGCGGCGCAGCGTCCCGGTCCGTATGTCCAGCGGCTCGTCGCCGACCCAGAGCCGGATCAGCGCGGCGTTCGGCGCACTGATGACTGTGTCGCTGGCCTGCGGAAACGCGTACCCCTCCTCGGGGTAGATCAGCTCCCGCCGCTCGTGCAGGCCGTTGACGTAACTGCCCGGCATCCCGCAGGGCGCGCCCTCGTCGAGCACACCACGCCAACCGACCCACCCATTACCCAACGCGAAGATCGATTCGGTCTCGCCGAGCCGGTCCAGATCGGCCTCCGTACGCCGAATCTGCCAGGTCTGGTCGTCCACCGCCCCGGTAGCGGGCGGCGGTTGGTCGGTGGCCGAACTGGTGTGCACGAAGCCTCCTGTGGATGCCGACGTCCTTGACCAGCCAAGCAGAGCCGGCTGAACGAATCCTGGACGAAGGTCGTGAAGCCGACCTGACCTTCGACGGCTGCCATGCCCTCTGCCGGTTCCTAGGGTGTCCCCCAGGTGAACAAGGTATGAACGTGGAGTGAGGTGATGCATGGTCCACAACGGCAGCATGGACGTTCCGGAGATCAGCGCTGAGTGGTACGACGACGTCGTCGACGCCGCCGCCCGCAGCCCAGAACCGGTGCAGTGGTTCGTCGGACACGCCACCGAGGGGGTGATCCTGCTGCTCGGCGTGCTGCTGCTGATGGCCGCGCTGAGCCGCCGCGGCGGCGGCCCGCACGACCGGGCACTCGCGCTGATCGCGCCGGTGCCGGCCCTCCTGGCATACGTGGGCAGCGAGTGGTTCAAGACCGTGGTGGACGAGGACCGCCCCTGCCGGACGATCGGGCGGGCAATCATCGCGGGCGCCTGCCCACCCCCGGGTGACTGGTCGTTTCCCAGCAACCACGCCACCGTCGCCGGCGCGCTGGCGGTCACCACGCTGCTGCTCTCCCGCCGGCTCGGTCTGATCGCGCTGCCGCTGGCCGCGCTCGGCGCCTTCTCCCGGGTCTTCGTGGGAGTGCACTACCCGCACGACGTGGTCGCGGGCGTGCTGTTCGGCGCCCTGGTCGCCGTGGTGGCAACCCCGCTGCTGGCCCGACCCACCGCCGAGGTGCTGCGCCGCCGGGCCGACCGCGCCGACAGCCCGGTCCCCAAACTGGCGAGCCGCTCCCGCCCCTGACCCGGTCAGAGTGCCAGTGCGAGGGCACCTACCGTGCCGAGGAGCAGGAACGGGCCGAACGGCAGGTGCGTGCTCCAGCGGGCACGCCGCGTGGCCAGCAGAGCCAGACTCACCAGGGCGGACAGCCCGAAGGCGAGCAGCAACCCGAGGAGCAGCACCGGCCAGCCGTACCATCCGAGCAGTGCTCCCACACTGAGCGCCAGCTTGGCGTCGCCCAGCCCGAAGCCGCGACGGCCGAGCAGCAAGGTGGTGCTGGCGAAGAACAGCGCCAGTCCCGCGCCGCCGATGACGGCTCTCAGCCAGTGCCCCGGCTCGGCGTCGAGCGCGGCGACGCCGAGCAGGAGCCAGGTCCCGGCAGCCGCCGGCAGGGTGAGCCGGTCCGGCAGCCGGTGCACGGCCAGGTCGACGAAGACCGCCGGGATCGTCCAGCCGAGCCACCAGGCCAGCGCCGGGAGCGCGCCGCCCGAGGGACCGACCAGGGCCAGCAGCACCACAGCGGCGAGCAGGGCCAACTCGACAGTGCCCGGTGGCGGCCCGACCCGGGCCCGGCAGCGATCGCACCGGGCCGCCGGGCCGAGCGCCGGCCAGGGCCGGGTCAGGCCGAGCGGCGCGCCGCACGCGTCGCAGCCGGTGCGGCTGGGCATGCCCGGGGGTACGGCGTAGCGCAGCGCGGCCATCCGCATTAGTGGACCGATGGCGAGGATCGCGAGCACTGTCGCGAGTCGGGTGCGGGCCACAGCAGGAACGCGCTCCGCGTCTGGTCGACGATCCGGAGGGGTCGCTTCCCGGTCAGCGGGGTTCGTCGTGTCGCCGGTCGGTGGGGAGGCCGGGCTCCGATCGGGTGGGTTTTCCCGCCCCGGAACGGCTGCCGGGGGGCCGGTCAGCGCCATGCCGCGTCCGTGACGCCCGGGTGGTCCCCCGCGAGGGTGAACACGCATCGTGACGGAACGATCGCTGTGGTGTAGCGAATGGCGCAGAAAGCGACCTTGCCGAGCGACGGTCGGACGGCGCTCTCGACCGGCCTCCGAGTGGGCATCCCGTCGGACGAGGTGACCCCCGGACGGGTCGGCAACTCCGCTGGGATGCCGGGATGAGGGCGCGATGTCCTACTCCCGGGACCGGCGACGGGACGTACCGGACGCCGTCCGTCCCGACGACGCCCGATCTTCGACGAACCCTTGCTCGGCCACTGCCTCGGGCGCAGTGCGGACACCCGCCACCACCACCTGTCATCACTGAGAGTGTTCACTTGAATTACCTCTGTTGCATCGGCGAACGTCAGCCTATGCTCGCCCCTTGGGTGTGACGCAAGCCTCACCTCGACAACCGGAAGACACAGGACCTTGCATTTGTAGAAGATCCGTAACGGTGAATGCAGAAGCGCAATGAACGGCTCCGGATGTGCTGATCCGGGCGCGCTTCCGCATGCCCGGCGGCGGTGGACCGACACCGCGCGGGGCGACCACGAGGAGGCTCGACGGTGCGCGGACGGCAGCTCAGACGAGCGGCAATCTGCCTGCTGGCGGTCGTAGCGGCGGTGCCGGTCACCGCCTGCGCCAGCGGACAGGAGTCGGTCGGACGACCGGCGGCAGCCCGTGAAGACGGACAACGGGCCGATCCCGACGCAGAACGGAGAGCTGCCGAAAAGGCGGCCCTCGACGCGTACTCCGGTTATCTCGCGGCCTCGCGAACGGCGAGTGGGCGCAGTGACCCACGCGCGCCGGAACTCGCCCGGTATCTCGCCGACCCACTTCTCAGTCGGGTCCAATTGTCCATTCGCGACGCTAAGGAGCACGGCGCTATGCGTACCGGGACGGTGAAGTCCGACCCGACCGTGACAGCGGTCAGCCTCGACGCGAAGCCGGCGACCGTGGAGATCCAGGACTGCCTGGACACGACCGGCTACCGACTGGTCTACGCGAAGGACAAGCGCGTGGTCCCGGGCAGCGGGGGCGGCAAGCACCTCTCCACCGCCACCGCGACCCGGTATCCCGACGGCCGCTGGCTGATCAACTACGGCGCGACGCACCGGGATCAGCCGTGCTGACGTGGCAGGAACGAGGCGCTCCGGCCCGTACGCGTCGGACTGGCGCCACCTGGCGCGCGCTCGCCGGGATCGGCCTCGCGCTCCTGCTGGTGGCCGGCGCGACCCCACCGGCCGCCGCCGCTGGCCGCGCCGACCCGGGAGCCGGCTGCCCACCCGACCAGCCCGACTGCAGCGTGTGGGACGACGAACCCGGCAACCCGGGTGACCCGGGCGGCGGCGGTGACGACGGTGAGGACGACGGCGGCGGGGGCGGTGGCGGCGGCGTCTGCCGGTGGGACGGGCGGACCATCCCCTGCTACGACGAGTTCAAAGGCTGGTTCAACAGCGGCGACGGCTGCTACTACAAGCTGGCCTCGCCGCAGAACGAGGCACCCGAGGGCCAGCAGTGGTACGTGCAGACCTGCAACGGCGGCGCCGACGTGGGCAATCGGAACATGGTTCTGCGGGCCGAGCCGCCACCCGGTTACGGCGCGCCGCCCAACCCGGAGGAACTCGCCCGTCGCGCCCTTGCGTCGATCAAGCTGCTGCCGGCACCGCTGAAGGTCGCACCTCGCAAGGGCATCGGCCCCGGCCTGGTCGGTCTGCCGGTCTGGATGTGGGCGGACCCGGGCGAGAACTACTTCGGCCCGTTGACCGCCAAGGCGACCGACCGGGACGTGACCGTCGAGATCACCGCGAAGGTCGACCGGACCGTGTGGGACATGGGCAACAAGGAGACGGTCACCTGCTACAGCGCGGGCACCGAGTACAAGCGCGATGGCGAGCGTGCGGGCGGCACCTCCCCGACCTGCGGCTACGACAACGGCTACCAGAAGGCCGGCACGTACCGGATCAGCGCCACCACGCACTGGAAGGTGACTTGGCGCGGCGGTGGCCAGACCGGAGAAATCCTGGTGACCCGCCGCAGCGGCGTCGTGCAGATCCAGATCAACGAGCTTCAGGTGGTGACCCGGTGAGTGAGCCCAGTGTGCGAGCCCCGCGAACGGAGATGACGCAGTGAGCCTCGCGACGCGCAACGGAACCGGGTCGGTCGACGCGCCGGTCACCCCACCGACTGTGGTCCGGCAGCGCCGGGTCCGCCCGGGGTTGCTCGGTCTCGCCGTACTCCTGATCGCCCTTGGTGGGTTGGGCGCGGCGTTCGCGGTCACCTCGGTCCGGGCCACCGGTAGCTACCTCGCGGTGGCCCGGCCGGTGGAGGTGGGCCGCGAGATCAGCGCCGCTGACCTGGTCAGCGTGCAGGTCGCCGGCGGTCAGGGGTTGCGCCCGGTGCCGGCCGGCCGGCTCGACGAGGTGATCGGCAAACGGGCCGCGGTGGCGCTGGTCCCGGGCACCCTGCTCACGCTGGGGCAGGTCACCGACGACCCGCTGCTCGGCCCCGGCCAACAGCAGATCGCGCTCGGTCTGAAGACCGCCCAGGTGCCGGCCCGCGAACTGCACCCCGGTGACAAGGTCCTGCTGGTCAGCACGCCGGACAGCAACGCCACCGGGGACGCGGCCGCAGCGAGCACCCGGTTCACGGCCACCGTGATCGACATGGTCAGCCCGGCGAACGACGACAAGGTCCTGTACCTGGCGCTGCTCACCCGCGATGTCCCGGCCGTGGTGGCGCTCGCCGCACAGGAACGGCTCGCCGTCGTGCTGACCGAAGCGGCCTGAGCATGGCGATCATCGCGCTGGTGTCCGCGAAGGGTTCGCCCGGCGTCACGACCTCGGCGCTGGCCTGCGCGCTGGCCTGGCACCGGCGACTGGTGCTCGCCGAATGCGATCCGGCCGGCGGCTCCATCCTCGCCGGCTACCTCGGCGGTCAGCTGGACGGCCCGCGCGGCATCGGGGAGCTGGCCGTCGGGGAGCTACGCGACGGCAACCTGGAAACCGCGTTCTGGTCCCAGCTCGTCGACCTGGACGCGCCCCGGCGGGAACGGCTGCTGCTGCCCGGGCTCGTCGACCCGGCCCAGGGTGGCAGCGTCACCCCGCTCTGGCAGCGCTTCGCCGACTACTTCGACGCGCTGGACCGTGGCACCCCCGGCTACGACGTCCTGGTCGACTGCGGCCGGCTGCACGTCACCGGGCCACCGTGGCCGGTGCTGCGGGCCGCGTCGGTGGTGCTGCTGGTGACCGGGGCGCAGCTGCCGGACCTCTCCGGCACCCGGGCGGTGGTCACCGCTCTCGAACGGGACTTCGCCGAGCACCGGGTGCCACCAGGCACCCTGCGGCTGCTGCTGGTCGGCGACGGGCACGGGCGCACCGAGATCAGCCGCGCCCTGAAACTGCCGGTGATCGCACGGCTGCCGCACGACCCGCGTACCGCCGGGGTGCTCGCCCTGGGCGGCACCGTCCGCGCCGGACGGCCGCTGATGCGCGCGGCGGCCGCGCTGGAGGTGCCGATCGGCGCGTTGCTGGAACGGCGACGGGCCCGGCTCGCGTGGCCCGTGCAGCAGGGGGTGCCGGATGCGGTTTGAGCCGGTCTCCACCGACCCGCGTCAGCAGCCGCCGGGCGTCACCTCCACCGTGCCGCCACTGACCCCGTCGAACGGGCGACACCAGCAGGCCGGGCCGATGCCGCAGGCACCGCCCACGGCCACGGCGCAGCCGGAGGCGGCACCCCGGCCCCGAATGGACTTCCAGGTGGTCCGGGAGCTGCGCCGGGAACTCACCGAACGGCTCACCCTGTGGCAGCGCGGCCGGGAGTTCACCGTCGACGAGGAGGACACCGAACGGGCGCGGCTCGCCGTCGGGGTGGTCGCCGCGTACGCCGACTCCGTGCGCAGGGCCGGCACGCCGATGGCCGCCGGTGAGGAACGCCTGCTGCTCGACCAGGTGACCGCCGAGTTGGTCGGGCTCGGCCGGCTACAGACCCTGCTGGTCGACGAGACCATCGAGGAGGTGCACATCCTCGGCTGCGACCAGGTGCGCATCACCCGGCACGGCGGCGGGGTGGACTGGGCCGAGCCGATCGCCGACAGCGACGCCGAGCTGGTGGAGATCCTCCAGGCGGCGGCCCGCCGGGCGGGCGCGACCGAGCGGTCCCTGTCCACAGTGAAGCCCACCCTCGACCTGCAACTGCCCGACGGCAGCCGGCTGGCCGCCGTGTTCCTGGTCAGCCACCGCCCGTACGCGGTGATCCGCAAGCACAACACCCTGGACGTGAGCCTTGACGACGTGGCCGGCGCCCGGGGCGACCTGGACGAGATGATCGACCCGCTCCTGCGCGACTTCCTCCGCGCGGCCATGCGCGCCGGGCTGAACATCATGGTCGCCGGGTTGGCCGGCGCCGGGAAGACCACGATCATCCGGGCGTTGATGAACGAGATCCCGCAGGACGAGCCGTACGTGCTGCTGGAGGAGAGCCGGGAGCTGTTGCCGGCCCGCCGTCGGGAACGGCACCGGGCGGTGATGAGCTTCGAGGCCCGGGAGGGCCATGGGGAGCGCGGCTTCGACGGCCGCCCGGCCGGTGAGGTGACCATCGCCGACCTGATCCCGTTGTCGCTGCGGATGGGCGTACTGCGGATCATCGTGGGTGAGGTGCGGTCCCGGGAGATCGTGCCGATGCTCCAGGCGATGACCACCAGCCGGGGCTCGATGTGCACCATCCACGCCCGCACCGCGGCGGGCGTGGGTGAACGGATCGTCGAGCTGGCGTTGGCGCACGGCCGCGAGATGACAGTCGACCAGGCCCGCCGGATGGCCGGCAACGCCCTCGACCTGATCGTCTACGTCACTGTCGAGGACGAGACCGCGATCGGCGGGCGTAAACACCGGTTCGTCTCCCACGTGGAGGAGGTGATCGGCGCCGGCGAGGGCGGCCGGATCACCACCACCACGGTCTTCGGGCCCGGGCCGGACGGTCGTGCGGTCCCCCGGCACCTGCCGGAGCGGGTGCGCGACCAGTTGCTGCGGGTGGGTTACGACGTACGGCTGCTGACCCGGTGGATCGAGGCCGGCGCCGGCGCCTGGCGGCGACCCCGGCAGACCCGACTGGCCCGGCGGTGACCTGATGCTGAGCCTGGAGTTGATCGCGGTGGTCTCCGGGGCCGCCTGCGTGGCCGGACTGCTGCTGGCCGTGGTGGCGCTGGTCGGCACCCGACGGCCTCCCGGGTCCCGCCCCGGTGGCGGTTCGGGTCTCGATCGGCTGTGGCGTGGGCCCGGCAGCACGCCCTCCGAGCAGCGGTCCTACCAGGCGCTGCTGATCGCCGCGCTGGTCGCGGGCGCGTTGGCGTTCCTGCTGACCGGGCTGCCGGTGGTGGGTCTGCTGGTGGCGGTGGCGGTGCCCGGCACCCCGTGGCTGTTCGGGGTGGGTAAGGCCGAACAGCGGGCGATCGCCCGGATCGAGGCGGTCGGCGAGTGGACCCGACGCCTCAAGGACGTGTCCAACACCGGGCAGGGTCTCCAGCAGTCGATCATCGGCACGATCGGCAGCGTGCCACCCGGCGTCGAGGACGAGGTGCGACTGCTCGCCGCCCGTCTGCAGGCCGGCTGGGTGGCCCGCACGGCGCTGCTGGCGTTCGCCGACGAGATCGCCGACCCGGTCTGCGACCAGGTGGTCGCGGCGCTGATCCTGCACCTGTCCGACCGGGGTGAACGGCTGGGTGACGTGCTCGGTTCGATCGCCGGCGCGGCGTCCGCCGAGGTCGCCACCCGCCGGGAGATCGAGGCCAAGCGCACCCAGCCCCGGTTCGCGGTCCGCTTCCTCACCGGAATGACCCTGGCGACCCTCGCGTACGGGCTGATCAACACCGAGTACATCAAGCCGTACGGCACTCCGGTCGGCCAGGTGGTGATGGCGGTCCTCGGTGCCGCCTTCATCGCCCTGCTGGCCTGGGTGCGGTCGATGAGTCAGCCGCAGCGGCCGGCCCGGTTCCTCCCGGCGCCCGACCCGAGCGAGGTGATTGCGTGAGCGCGAGGAGTGCAGCGCAGCGGAGCCCCGCAGTCGCGAACGAAGGGCGGGTCCCGTGATCGTGAACTGGCAGTTGGCCATCGCGGTTTGCGGTGGCGCCGGGGTCGGGCTGGGCGTGTTCCTGGTGGTCCGGGAGCTGGTGCCGGCGACCCCGGCGCTGGGGCCGGCGCTGCGTCGACTGCACCAGCCGCCGGGCAGCGGTCTGGTCGCCACTCCCGCCTCCCGCCGGCTGGACTCGCTGACCGGGTTGTCCCGTTGGCTGCGTCCGCCGCATCGGCAGCTCGCCCTGATCGGGCAGACCCCCGAGCAGTACGCCCTGTCGGTGCTGCTCTCCGCGCTGATCGGGCTGGCCACGCCGACCCTGCTCGGGGTGGCACTGCTGGTGCTCGGCGTCTCGTTCCCAATCGTCATACCGGTGCTCGGCAGTCTCGGCCTGACACTGCTGGGCGCGCTGCTGGCGCACCGTGCCGTGGTGACCAAGGCCGACGCCGCCCGGGACGAGTTCCGCCAGGCGGTCTGCACGTACCTCGATCTGGTGGCGTTGCAGCTCTCCGCCGCACACGGCCCGGTGCAGTCGCTGGAGCGCGCGGCGGCGGTGTGCGACGGCTGGGTCTTCGATCGCCTCCAGGAGTCGCTGCGGATCGCCCAGATGCAGATGCACGCGCCCTGGGACGAGCTGCGCGACCTTGCCGACAAGATCGGCATTCCGGAGCTGGGGGACGTCGGCGCGATCATGCGCTCCTCTGGCAGCGAGGGCGCACAGGTGCACGAGACCCTGCGCAGCCGGGCCGACTCGCTGCGCGACCAGATCCGCACCGACAACCTCGCTCGCGCCGAGGGAGTGACCAGCAAACTCGACATTCCGGGCGCACTGCTCGTCTTCGTGCTGCTCGGCTTCGTCGTCTATCCGTTCATCGCCCGTGTCTGACCCCATCCCCTGAAGGAGAACGCCATGTCCATCCTCAGCTATCTGCACGTCGCGCTGACGACGCGCCTGGCCGAGCTGCGCCGCGACGGCGAGCGCGGCGACAGCCCGGTCCCCACCGCCGTGATCATCTTCGGTCTGGTCTTCATTGCGACGGTCGTCACCGGCCTGGCCCTGGCCAAGGCCAACAACTGGATGAACGCCATCCCGAACAACAAGAACCCGCAGTAACCGGCATGCGCCGAGCCGCGTTCCCGAGGTGGCACCGGGCGGTCACCGCCGTCCGGCGCCACCTCGCGGCCGGCGACCGGGAGCGAGGTGCCAACCCGGTGGAGCTGGCCGTGATGATGCCGCTGATCCTGGTGCTGCTCTTCGCCTCGATCCAGATCGCGGCCGTCTTCCTCGCCCGCTCCACAGCGTTGAACGCCGCGCAGAGCGGCGTCAACGCCCAGCGGACGTACCAGGCCAGGGACGGCGCCGGGGTGGACAGCGCCACCCGCTTCCTGAAGGCCGCCGGCGGCTGGCTGGTGGGTTGGGACAAGACCGGCCCGAACTGCGTCGTCCTCAACGACGACACCGAGGTGACCTGCACGGTGCGTGGCCGATCCCTGTCGGTGGTGCCGGGCGTGGACTTCGCCGTGCAGCAGACCGCCCACGGGACGGTGGAGAGGGTGACCACACCATGAACCGCAACGCCGAGCGTGGCTCGGTCTCCATCGAGGTGGCGGTGCTCGCGCCCGCCTTCATCGCGCTGATGGTGCTGGCCGGCGTGGTCGGGCGCACCGCGCTGGCTGCGGAGGCCATCGATGCCGCCGCGCACGACGCCGCGCGCGCCGCCTCGATCTCGCGAAGCTCGAGCACCGCCGAGACCGCCGCGCTCGAAGCCGCCCGGCAGCAGCTGGACTGGCACGGCCTGGCCTGCACCAACGAGCTGGCACCCACGTTCAGCGGCACGGTGGGCGGCGAGACCACCACCTTCGACGTCGCCTTCAGAAGCGCGGTCGGTCAGAACGCCACCGTGACGGTCGAGATCATCTGCGAGGTGTCCTTCAAGGACATCTCGCTCGACATCCTGCCCGGCATGACATCCGGGAAGCAGATCAAGTCGAAATTCACCTCGCCGCTGGACCGTTACCGCGGCAGGGCTCTCGGGCCCGGGGCGGTGGGCGTGGATTCCGCGCCGGACGCGAGTGCGGGTGGCGCCTGATGAACGCCGACAGGACTCTGGGCGGGTCAGGGCAGCGGGCCCGGGCAGACTCGCACGGTGAGCACGGCCGGGTGAGCATCTTCCTCGCGGTGACGATGATCGGCGTACTGGCCATCATCGGCCTCACCTACGACGGCGCCGGGCAGCTACGCACCCTGCAGACTGCCGAGAACCTGGCTGCCGAGGCGGCCCGGACCGGCGGTCAGGCCATCGACCGGGCCGTCGCCATCGAGGGCGGACCGAAGCGGATCAAGGAGTCCGAGGCCCGCGTGGCGGTCGACAGGTACCTGGCTGCCGCTGGCGTCTCCGGCCACACCGTGAGCTTCCCCGTGGTCGGCGGGGAGACCCTGATCCGGGTGACCGTCCCGATCACCTATCACCGCACGATGCTCGGGCTGTTCGTTCCCGAGAAGACCGTCACCGTCACCGGCGAGGCGACCGCGCGAGCCATCACCGCAACACCGTAGGAAGGAAGGCAGCCATGCCCGTATCGGGTGGGTCCGTCGTACGACGGACCGGACGGATCCTCACCGGCATCGGCGCCCTGGCCGTGCTGTGCGCTCTGCTGGTCGGCGCGCCGATCGCGCTGCTGGCCTTCGCCGGAAACCCGCTGCCCGATCACCTCCCCACGATCAGCGAGGTGGGCACCGCGCTGACCAGCCGGGACGACGGCCAACTCTTCCTGCGCGCCCTGGCTGTGGCCGGCTGGTTCGGCTGGGCCACGTTCGCCTTCTCCGTCCTCGTCGAGTTGGGGGCACAGAGCCTGCGCCGACCGGCGCCGAAGTTGCCCGGGATGGGCCGCCAGCAGAAGGCCGCCGCTGCGCTGGTCGGCTCGGTCGCGCTGATCCTCGTCGCCAGCCCGGCCGCCGCCAGCGCCGCCGCGGTCTACGGCGCGCCGGCGTACACCGGCGCACAAGGCGCCAGTGCCCTGGCCGCTCCTGCCCGCGCGGCTGCGACACCCGACACGGCGGCTCCACTGGCCCGCAGCGGGCCACTCGGGTTGGCCGGGACAGAGCGGGCCGCATTCGGCGGCTCTGCGACGAACAACGGGGCCGCGCCGGTGTACCGGGTGGCGCGGGGCGACTACCTCGGTGAGGTGGCCGAGCGTTACCTGGACGAGTTCGGCGACTACCGACAGCTCGCCAAGCTGAACAAGCTCGACGACCCGGACCGGATCCGCCCCGGCCAACTGCTCCGACTCCCCACCGAGGCCGCCGACCAGGGGGCCCGGCAGCACGCCAGCGGCCGCCTGGTCGGCCGGCCGGCGGCGCCCAAACCGCCCGCGCCCCTGCCGGCGCCCGAACGTGCCGCACCGGAGCGGGTGGACCCGGCACCCCCCAGCGGTACGCAGTCAGCAGGCCAGCCACCCGCCATGACCGTCGGTGCAGCCCGAGCGGGCACGGCCGACCGGGTGAATCGACCGCTGGCGGTCTCCGCCGTCCTGGCCGTGGCGAGCATCGTCGGAGCGCAGATCGGTGCGGTGCTGGGCCTGCGCCGACGCCCGGCGACCGCCGGGGCGGCTCCCCGGTTGGCCGCGTCCTCCCGCAAGCCCCGTGGAGGCGCGGCCCGAAGCAGCGGTGGCGCGGGCCGAACCAGCGGAGCGGGCCGGACCAGCGGCGCGGACCGAACCAGCAGCGCGGACCGGCGGACTGGCGGAGGAGCGGTCGGAAGCGGTGCCGCATGGGCCGCCAGCCGAGCGGCCGCGGCCATCGAAGCCCCGGCAACACGGACCAACGGCACGGCACCCAGCGGCGACGTCTTCGCACCCCGCGACGGGATGACACCGCGCGGAGGTGGGATGACGTCCACCGGCGGCGGGATGACACCTACCGGCGATGGGACGACACCTCGCGACGGCGGGGTGTGGCCCGCCGGCAGTGGGATGGCTCCTCCCGGTAGCACGGCGTTCCCGGGTGGTGGGATGGCTCTCTCCGGTGGTGCGACAGGTACCGGCGGCGGGGCGGGGGCCGGCGCATCGGGCTGGGGTGGTGACGACAGTTGGGCCGGCGATGGCGCTGAGGGTGGGTTGTTCGGGGGCGGGCACGGCTTGGACTCCGTACCGGACGGACCTCCGGTCGGCCGCCACCGACGCACCTGATCCGCACGGGCGGGCGTGAGCGGCTCTTCGCCCGCCCGGCCGCTCGCTGGCACCGACTCGCACGGCCCGGCTACGACTCGCCCGACCACAACTCGGCTGGCCACAGCCCGGCTGGCCACAGCAGCCAGCAGGCGGGTCTGGTCGGTAGCGTTCCTCGCCGAGGACCAGGTCTCCAGAATGCGTGATGCCTGTGAGTCATCTTGATGACTCACAGGCATCAGTGTCGGAAGCGGCACCGCCTTGACCGCGCGAACTTCAGCATCCAAAGCGGCGCCGCTTGACGACGCGAGCATTGGCTCCGAGTAACACCCCACGGAGCTGGTGGCGGTCGGGGAACCGCGGCCACCGTGCCGCTGGGTCAGGGCAGGCGGGTCTGGAGCACGCCGTCCTGGATCCGGGTGGGCAGGATCTGCTGGTCGTTGCCGGACGGCCCCTGCACGACCTCGCCGCCGTTGAGCCGGAACGCGCTGCCGTGCCACGGGCAGACCACGCAGGCGTGGCCGTCGATCTCCTGCACCTCACCCTCGCCGAGAGGGCCGCTCTGGTGCGGGCAGCGCTCCAACATCACGGTCACCTCGTCACCGTGCCGGTAGAGGATCACCGAGATGTCGTCGTCCACCTCTCGGGTGATCAGGGTGCGCTGCGGCAGCGTCGCCATGTCGGCCAGCGAGTGCCAGCCGTCGGTCATCCGGTGCAACTCGGAGATGCTCTGGTTGACCTGCGCCCCCTGCTTGTACGCGAGGTGGCCCCCGATGTAAGCCCCCAGGCTGACGGTGGAGAGCCCGAGGAAACCGAGAGCGCGGCCGACGCCGTGCCGGCCGGACAGCCGCGCGGCCAGTGACCCGGCGTACAGCGTCAAGCCGACGGTGTTGGCCGCGGCGTGCACCAGGCCGACCCGGCGCTGGTCACGGGCGAGGGCGGCCCAGTCGTTCAACCCGGCGATCGCCGCCGGCACCGCGCTGACGGTGCCCAGGCCGACCAGCACGGTGGCGGGCCGGCGCTGCCCGGGCATCAGGTCCAGCACCGCGGCGCTGATCCAGGCGCCGACCGGCACCTGCACCATCGCCGGGTGCAGTGGATGCCCGAGGGTCACCCCGTGCAGCAGGTCCCGCAGCCGCCGCGGACGCAGCGTGCTCAGGACCACTCGCTGCAACCGGTCACCCGTCCGGTCGAGGCTGGATGCCTGCTCAACTTTCGTCAAAAGTGCTCGCACCCGTACCGACTTCCCGGCGAAGGGGGTCGCAAACCGGTCTCGGGCGACAAATTCGTCACTGAGCGCGATCTTGCGGTTGCTGCCCCGGGAAACCGCCCACACCTGGCCGAACCAGGCCGCCGGGCCGCAAGATCGACAGGGATTGTGGGTGCGGGACGGCACGGGCATGCTGAGTCGATGGGTGTACGGGTGGAGCATGCCGGGCCGGTGACGACAGTCGTGCTGGATCGGGTGGCGGCTCGCAACGCCGTCGACGGGCCGACGGCTCGGGCGCTGGCCGACGCCTTCCGAGCCTTCGAGGCCGACCCCGACGCGGCGGTGGCAGTGCTCTGGGGCGCCGGTGGCACGTTCTGCGCCGGCGCGGACCTCAAGGCGATCGGCACGCCGAGCGGCAATCGGGTCGAGCCGGAAGGGGACGGGCCGATGGGCCCGACCCGGATGACGCTCAGCAAACCGGTGATCGCGGCGATCTCCGGGTACGCGGTGGCGGGCGGCCTGGAGTTGGCGCTCTGGTGCGACCTGCGTGTCGCCGAGTCCGACGCGACGCTCGGGGTGTTCTGCCGCCGCTGGGGCGTGCCGCTGATCGACGGCGGAACGGTCCGGCTGCCCCGGTTGATCGGCGAGAGCCGGGCGATGGACCTGGTCCTCACCGGCCGCCCGGTGCCGGCCGACGAGGCGTACGCGATGGGGTTGGTAAATCGGTTGGTGCCACCCGGCCAGGCGCGGGCCGCAGCCGAGGAGTTGGCGGCGGCGATCGCCCGGCACCCGCAGACCTGTCTGCGCAACGACCGGGCCGCGCTGCTGGCCGGCAGCGGGCGAGGAGAGCCGGAGGCGCTGGCGATCGAGTTGGCGTACGGGATGGACTCGCTGGCCACGGACGCGGCGACCGGCGCGGCCCGGTTCGCGGCCGGCGCTGGCCGACACGGCACGATGCCGCCGGGAGAGGGACCCCTCCCGGCGGCACCCGGTGCGAGCTGAATCAGTTGCGGTTGATGGTGAAGGTTGACGTGGGGTTCTGGATGTCCACGGCGTTGTTGCTCAGCCGCAGGTTGTTGAAGGTGACGGACCCGACGGCCGGCCCCTGCCCGGCCTCCGGCATCGGGTTGGCCCAGATGGCGAAGCCGGACTTCGCGTCGTAGGCGTCACCGCTCTTACGGGCCCCGCTGATCGAGATGTTCGTGAAGACCGTGTCGGTGATCGGGTTCTGCGGCTGCCCGCCGACGTAGTTGGTCTGGAACATGATGCCGCTGTAGGTCGGATCGACGATGTCGACGTCGCTGACCCGGATGCCCTGGAACACCTTCGAGGCGGAGAAGACCCAGATCGCCGGGAAGGTCTGCGAGCCCCAGAAGTGCCCACCGGCCCGCACGATCGAGATGTTCTCGAACCGGGTCGGTGGGCTCGCACCGAATCCGTTCATCGGGTAGCCGAAGTCGAGCGAGCTGATGGTGATGCCCGAGTAGACCAGGGTGTCCGCGATGTAGATGTTGCGGAACGTGTTGCCGTAGCCGCCGTAGACGGCCACACCGGCGGCCCGCCAGGTCAGGGTCGAGGTCAGGTTCTCGTAGATGTTGTCCTTCATGTCGGCGCCGCCCGCGTCGATCGCCGAGAACAGCGCGAAGCTGTCGTCGCCGGTGGCCCGGGCGTCGTTGTTGCTGACCAGGTTGTTGGTGCTGCCGTTGGTCATGTTGATGCCGTCGGCGAACATGTTGCGGATCCGGGAGTTCTTGATCGTCATGTAGTCGGTGTTCGCGCCCCAGTAGAGGCACACCATGTGCTCGTTCCAGATGTTGTCGATCACGATGTTCGACACGTTGGAGAAGTCGAACACCTTGCCCGGACCGTCGATCCGCGAGGTGTAGTTGCCGAAGTAGGCGAAGTTCTTGAAGGACGAGTTCGCCGCCGAGCTCTCGGCCCGGAAGCCGATGTCGGTGTTGTCCTGGCCCGACGGAGCGTTGAACCGGGTGTACCAGGGGCCGGCGCCGGTCACCTGCACCGCCTTGCCGTACACCTGGAACTTCGACGAGGTGGAGTAGTTGCCGGCCGGCAGGTACACCCCGATCAGGTTGCCGGTGGTGTCCATCCGCACCCGGTCCAGGGCGTTCTGCACCTCCTGGTGGGTGAAGCCGGTCGGCGTGGTGTAGCGCGCCGGGTCCGGGTTGGCGATCGGCGCCACCTGCTCGGTGTTGATGAAGTCGATGGCGTACGTGGTGGTGTTGGCCGGGTCCTTCTGGAGGCGGATCTTGCTGCCGGCCGGGACGGTGGAGTTGAGCATGACGTTGGCTTCGTCGTAGATGTGCCGCGGCCCGCCGGCGCTCGGGGAGTTGCCCGGGCTGGTCTCGTTGCCGTAGAGCCAGGCGTACCGGGACGTCAGGTCGATGGCCTTGTGGAACGTGCCGTTGACGTAGACGTTCAGCGTGGAGTTGATCCCCCCGCCGCCCGGGGCGTCCGGGATGGAGAAGCGGGTGACCAGCGTGTTGGTGCTGGCCCGGGTGGTGAACTCGACGTAGCTGCCGGTCGAGTTGAGGGTCACCGCCCGCCGACCGGACGCCTCGCCGGCCAGGTCTCCGACCTCCCGGTTCGGCCCGACGACGCTGGCGCCGCCGCCGACCGCGCCGTCCTCGGCCTCGTACATGTCGTACGGCATGTTGGCGCCGCGACCGACGAAGAGCGGGCGGTCACTGGTGTTGTTGGCCTGCTTGACCGGCAGCTCGTTGCCGTCGGCGGCGAGCACCACCCGGACGGTGTACTTACCGTTCGCGGCGGTCCAGGTGCCCAGGTTGATCGGGCCGACCGTGGCACCGGCGTTGATCACGCCGGAGTACGAGCCGGTCAGCGTACGGACCACGGTGCCGGACTCGTTGAGCACGGTGAGCGTGATGCCGTGCGCGCCGGACGCGGACGCCACACTGCCGGCGTTGCGCACCGACACCGAGAAGGTGACCGTGTTGCCGGCTGACGGGTTGCCCGGCGACCAGGCCACCGACGAGGCGACCAGGTCCGACGTGGCGACCGGGCTGACCACCAGCGGGCTGGGGTTGGAGTAGCTGTTGTTGGTGTCATCGGACTCGACGACGGTGTTCGACTCGTCCACCTTCGCGCTGAGCGGGTAGCTGCCCGAGTCACGGGTGCCGATGCTGGCGCTGACCGTGGTCGAGGCGCCGGCCGCCAGGCCGCCGACCGACGCGGTGCCGACCCGGGTGGCACCCAGGTAGAAGTTGACGTTCGTCGCGCCGGAGGCCGCCGAGCCCGCGTTACGCACTGTCGCGGAGAGCGTGATGGTGCTGGTCTCCACGGGTGCGGACGGGCTGAAGGACATGCCTGTCACGGTCAGGTCCGGGTTCGGCGCGGGGGTGCCGAAGACCTGGAACTCGGCCACCTGCCCGGCCGGGGCGCCGGTGTTCGAGGCGATCGAGAGCCGTACGTCGGCCGCCGCACCGGAGACCGGGATGGTCACCGTGTTGCCGCTGCCCGGATTGAAGGTGTAGTTCGCCGCGCCCACGAGGGTGGTGAAGCTCGACGAGCCCTGGTCCCGGCCGAGCACTGTGATGTTCTGCGTACGCGCACCCCACGCCGAGTCCGGGTTGAGCTTCACCACGACCTGGCTGAGGCTGGCGTTCGCGCCGAGCTGCACGGTCAGCGTGCTCGGGTTGCCGTTGCCCTCCCAGTAGGTGGCCACGTTGTTGTCGTTGGCGTTGGTGGCCACGAACGTGTGCACGTACCCGGAGGCGGTGATCGGCTTGCCGATCGCCAGGTTGGAACCGGTCGGTGGGTTGCCGGTGCCGGTCCGGGTCACGGTGTTGCTGTTCGCCGACTGGTTGCCGGCCGCGTCCTTGGCCCGCACGTGGTACGAGACCGTGGTGCTGGCCGACTGGCTGTCGGTGTACGTGAGCGTCGAGCCGTTGACGCTGCCGCGCAACGCGCCGTTGGCGTAGACGTCGTACCCGGTCACCCCGACGTTGTCGGTCGACGCCGACCAGGTGAGCCGGATCTGTCCACTGGCCGGTTGGGTGTACGCCAGGTTGCCGGGGACGCTCGGCGCCTGGGTGTCGGTGTTGCCGGCAGCGCCGTAGACCTCGACCTCGGAGAGCTGGGCGGCCGGCCATCCGGTGTTGCCGGTGACCTGCACCCGTACGTAGCGGGTGCTGGCGGCGGTGAAGCTGACCGTCGCGGTGTTGCCGCTGGCCGGGTTGAAGGTGTAGCCGGCGGACGCCTTCAGGGTGGTGAAGGACGAGCCGTTGGTGGAGCCGAGCACCGAGAGCGTCTGGGTGCGGGTCTGCCAGTCCGACGCGGGCGGCAGCTTGAGCACCACCCGGTCCACGCTTACCGTGGCGCCCAGGTCGGCCTGGATCCACTGCGGGAACGCGTTGTTGGCGCTCTCCCAGTAGGTCGACGCGTTGCCGTCGTTGGCGTTGCTCGCCACGTAGTTCTGGTTGTAGCTGCTGGCGGTCATGGTGGCGGAGAGCCCGGCGAGCATGGCGACGCGGGCGGCGGCCGCGACCGGGTCGGAAACTGGTGCCGCGCTGGCCGCCGCGGGGGTGACGACCGGTGCGGTGACGAGGAGCATCCCGGCGAGCACGCTGGAGAGCAGCCGCCGACGGCCGGAGCGGGTGGTGCCGGGGACGGGAGTGGGCGCGCCGGTCGGCGGCGTGCCTCGTCTGGTGCCGTTTCTGGACATGGGGTCGCTACACCTCTTTCGGGGGTGGGTGTGGGTGCGTTGCCCGGCGACGGGTGCAGGGGTACGCCCGTCGTTCCGCGACAGGTGGGGGACGGTGCGGATTGGGGGACGGGGTGGGCGGCCGGCGCTGCGTTGCGCCGGACCGCCCGGACCGGGTGCCCCGCCCTGGGCGGGCGGGGGCACCCGACCTAGCTGGAATAGACCTCGAACTCGCTGAGCTGACCTGCTGGCCAACCGGTGTTGCCGGTGACGGTCAGCCGCAGGTACCGCTGGCTGGTCGCCGTGAAGGTCACGGTGACCGTGTTGCCGCTGCCCGGGTTGAAGGTGTAGCCGGCGGACGCCTTCACTGTGGCGAACGTCGAGCCGTTGGTGGAGCCGAGCACCGCCAGTGTCTGGGTGCGCGTCTGCCAGGCCGATGACGGTGGGAGCTTGAGCACGACCCGGGACACCGTCCGGTTGGTGCCGAGGTCCACGGTCAGCGACTGCGGGAAGGCGTTGTTGGCGCTCTCCCAGTAGGTGTTCGGGTTGCCGTCCACAGTGTTGGCGGCGGCGTACACGTCGGAGTGGCTGGTCTCGGTCACCGGCCGCCCGGCCGCCAGGTTGCCGCTGGGCGGCGGGGTGGTCGGGGGTGGCGTGGTCGGGGGCGGTGTGGTGGGCGGCGGCGTGGTGGGGGTGCCGCCGTACACCTCGACCTCGGAGAGTTGCGCGGCCGGCCAGCCGGTGTTGCCGGTGACGGTCAGCCGGATGTAGCGGCGGTCGCCGGAGGGCAGCCCGATCGACACGGCGTTGCCGGTGCCCGGGTCGAAGACCCGACCGGCCGACGACGCCAGCGTGGCGTACGACGATCCGTCGGTGGAGCCGAGGACCGACACCGTCTGGGCACGGCGTTCCCAGCCGGCGGGCAGCTTGAGCACCACCCGGTCGACGGATCGGGCCGAGCCCAGGTCGACGGTGACCGACTGTGGGAACGCGTTGTTGGCGCTCTCCCAGTAGCTGGCCGCGTTGCCGTCCAGCGCGTTGCCCGCCGTGTAGCTCTGGTTGGTGCTGGTCGCGGTCGCCGGCCGGTTCAGGGCGAGGTTTCCGCTGGTGGGAGGCGGGGTGGTCGGGGGCGGGGTCGTCGGGGGCGGGGTGGTGGGTCCACCGCCCCACTGCGGGTTCGGCCATGGACCGCAGTACGGGGTGGGCGTGTACCAGCCGGAGTTGCCGCTGCCCTGGGTGATCTGGAAGCCACCGCCCACGCAGTTGTGCATCGGGTTGCTCTGCGCGATGTTGGTGGCGCGCACGTTCGTGAACGACACCTGACTGGGTGCCTGCACCTGGAGCGCGTACGTGCCGGCGCCGTCGATCCGCACGTTGCTCAGGTTGATGCCGCTGGTCTGGCCCTCGATCCAGTGCAGCGCGGCGTACGAGCTGTCCAGGATGTCGGTGTCGGTGATGTTGATGGTGGCCTGCTGGAACGCCTCGTTGAGTGCGGAGAACCAGATCGCCCCGACGCCGAAGTTCCAGTTGTAGTCCGAGTTGCCGTTACGGATCAACGTGTTCCGGGCGATAGTCCAGGTGCCCCGGACCGCGGTGTCGCCCTGCACACCCGGGTAGCGGTTGGCCACGTGGATGCCGCCGCCGTTGGTCAGCGAGTCGGCCGTCACGTTGTCGGTGATCTTGATGTCCCGACCGCCGTAGCTGACCAGGTGGTTCGCCAGCAGGGTCACACCGATGGTGTTGTGGGTGAAGGAGTTGTTGACGTTCGGCACGCTCTGCGCCCACATCGCCAACGCGTCGTCGCCGGTGTTGCGGACGAACGTGTTGGTCACCGTCGAGTTGGTCACGCCGGTGTGGAAGTTCACCCCGTCCGCGGTCTGGTCCAGGATCCGGCTGTTGCGGATAGTGAAGTTGTCCATCGGGCCGTCCATCCACGCCCCGACCTTGGTGTTCTCCAGCCAGAGGTTGTCGACCACCGAGTTGGTCATCGCCCCGCCCAGGGCGTTGACCTGGTCGTCGTCGATCCGCTCGCGGATGTCGCCGATGATGGCGAAGTCCCGCAGCGTGACGTTGCGGCTCGGCCCGTTCGCCTCGTGCGCGCGGACCGGTCCCGTGTAGCCGCCACCGGGCACGTACTTGCCGTAGATGCCGACGGACCTGTTCCGGTCGGTGGGGTGCCGGCCACCGAGCACCGAATACCAGGGCCCGGCGCCGCGCAGTGTCACCCCGTCGACCACCACGTGATCCCAGAGGGTGAAGGTCCCGGTCGGGATCCAGACGGCCCTGCCCTGGGCCTTGCCGGCGTCGACCGCCGCCTGGAACCTGGCGGTCGAGTCGGTCGCGCCGCTCGGGTCGGCGCCGAAGTCGGTGACCACGTCGAGCACACCGGCGGGCTTCGTGATCGCGGGGGCGACCAGCTCGAAGTCGGCCAGGTCGATGGTGAACGTGGGCGACTGGGCGGTCGAGGAGACCTGGAAGCGGATCTTCGTGCCGGCCGGCTGGGTGCTGCCGAACATCGCCCGGGTCTCGTCGTAGAAGTGGTGCGGGTTGGTGTCACCCGGGTTGTTGTTGAACGGGTATCCGCCGTAGTACCAGCCGTACCTCGACGTCACCGGGACCGACTTCAGCAGCGACCCGTTGGCCCGCAGGTCGATGGTGGCGTCCCTGCCGGTGCCGGACGGGCTGTCGGGCAGGCTGTACCGGAAGGTGACCGCGTTGGCCGGCGCGGTGAGGGTGAACTCGACGTACTCACCGACGGCGTCGAGGGTGACCGCCTCCCGGCCGGACGCCTCGGACGGCAGCGTTCCGTAGCGCCGGTCCGGGCCGATCTTCGAGCCGTTGTGGGCGGCCTCCTCCGCCTCCTGCTCGATGAACGGGACGGTGGCGCCTCGATTGGGGATGTCGAAGGGGGACAGTCCGGCTGCCGAGGCCGGCGTTGCGGTGCCGGTGACCGCGAGAGCGGTCACCGTTGTGGCGGCGAGCACTGTGGCGGCAATGGCGGCCAGCCCTGCCCGGGTCGGGTGTCGGTGGTGCGGGGTGCCGGTGGTGTGGTTGGCCATGAGCTGCGCTCTCCCTTTCGTCAGGCAGGCCAGATCCCCCCGTGTCGGTGCGGCGTGGCGCGTCTCCCCCTCGTTTCTCCTTTCCTTTGGTGGCGTGGTGCCGGCGGCCGGGACGGGCCGCCGGCACCACGGCGAGCAGAGTCAGGTCAGGCCGGGCCGTCCGCCCCGCGCGGCCCGTCGGTGGATTCGGTGGTACGCAGCCACACGGCTGTGTCGGACGGCAGCAACCCGTCGTCGAGTGGCCCGCTGGCCAGCAGCAACCGCCCCTGGGCCGGCATCGGAACCGGCGTGTCGGACAGGTTGACGAGGCAGGTGAAGCCACCGCCACGGCTGAAGGCGAGCACGCCGTCCGGGGCGGGCAGCCAGGTCAGCTCACCGTCACCGAGCGCCGGGTCGGCCTTTCGAGCCTGGATCGCCGCCCGGTACAGCTCCAGCATCGAGGCGGAGTCGCCGGTCTGCGCGCTGGCCGTCCGGTCCTTCCAGTCGGCCGGTTGGGGCAGCCAGGGCGCTGCGGCACCGGCGGGGCTGAACTCGAAGGGCGGCTCGTCCCCGGCCCACGGCAGCGGCACGCGGCAGCCGTCCCGACCCGGGTCGACCCGGCCGGACCGTTCCCACATCGGGTCCTGACGCAACGCGTACGGGATGTCCTCGACCTCGTAGAGGCCCAGTTCCTCGCCCTGGTAGACGTAGGCGGCGCCGGGCAGCGACAGCGAGAGCAGCGCGGCGGCGCGGGCCCGGCGGGTGCCCAGCTCAAGGTCGGTGGGGGTGCCCTCGCGCTTGGCGGCGAAGCTGAACCGGGTGTCCGCCCGACCGTAGCGGGTGACGTGTCGGGTGACGTCGTGGTTCGAGAGCACCCACGTGGCCGGCGCGCCGACCGGCGCGTGCGCGCTCAGCGTCCCATCGATGCTCTCCCGCAGCGCCGAGGCGTCCCAGGCGCAGCCGAGGAAGTCGAAGTTGAACGCGGCGTGCAGCTCGTCCGGGCGCAGGTAGTTGGCGAACCGCTGCCGGTCCGGCAGCCACACCTCACCGATCAGGGCCCGCTCGCCGGGGTAGGAGTCGGCGACCCGCCGCCAGCCCCGGTAGATGTCGTGCACCCCGTCGAGGTCGTGGAAGGGGTGCGGGTGGTCCGGTCGGACCTCGGGCAGCTCCCCGTCCTTGACCAGGAGCCCGGCCGAGTCGATCCGGATGCCGTCCACGCCCCGGTCGAACCAGAACCGCAGGATGTCCTCGAATTCCGCGCGTACCCGGGGGTGGTCCCAGTTGAAGTCCGGCTGCTGCGGGGCGAACAGGTGCAGGTACCAGTCACCGGGGGTGCCGTCCGGGTTGGTGGTGCGGGTCCAGGTCTCGCCGCCGAACTCGCCGATCCAGTCGGTGGGCCGCTGGTCGCCGTTCGGGCCCCGGCCCGGCCGGAACCAGAACAGGTCCCGCTCGGGCGCGCCGGGCCCGCCGGCGAGCGCCGCCTGGAACCAGGGGTGCGCGTCGGAGCAGTGGTTCGGCACCACGTCGACGATGGTCCGGATGCCCAGCGCGTGTGCTTCGGCGATCAGCGCCTCCGCCTCGGCCAGGCTGCCGAAGACCGGGTCGATGTCGCGGTAGTCGGACACGTCATAGCCGGCGTCGGCCATCGGCGAGGGATACCAGGGACTGAACCAGATCGCGTCGACGCCGAGCGCGGACAGGTGGTTCAGCCGGGATCGGATGCCGGCGATGTCACCGATGCCGTCGCCGCTACCGTCGGCGAAGCTCCGGGGATACACCTGGTAGATCACGGCTCCACGCCACCACGGACTTCTGTCAGCTGTGGACACGAGCACCTGCTTTCTGCGTCAGTACGTCGGCGTGTTCGCCGGACCTAGATATGTGTCGGGCGAACGGTCGTTGTTCGCCGCGCGGGAGGCTGCGCTGGTGGCTATCCCTTGATGCTGCCCGTGGTCAGACCGGACATGATGTTCCGTTGGAAGATCAGGAAGATGATGACAGTCGGGATCGCGGCGATGACCGACGCGGCGATCACCACGTTCATCGGTGTGCCGCCGGCGAAGGTGTAGATGCCGACACTGACCGTCCGGGTCTCGGGCGAGGGCATGACCAGCTTCGGCCAGAGGAAGTCCTTCCACACCGCCGTCACCGCGAAGATCGACACGACGCCGAGGATGGGGCGTGACAGCGGCAGGATGATCGACCAGAGCGTGCGCAGCGACGACGCCCCGTCCATGAGGGCCGCCGCCATCAGCTCCTCGGGAATCGAGTCGAAGAACCGCTTCAGCAGGAAGATGTTGAACGCGTTGGCGACCATCGGCAGCCAGATCGCGAACGGTGAGTCCAGCAGGTTGATGTGCAGGATCGGCAGGTCCAGCACTGTCACGTACTGCGGGACGATGAGGACCATCGCCGGGATCATCAGAGTCCCCAGCATCAGGGCGAGGATCGTGTTGCCGAAGATCGGTCGGAGCTTGGACAGCGAGTACGCTGCCGCGCTGTCGAAGACCAGTTGGAACAGCACCGCGCCGATGGCGTAGTAGAACGTGTTGAACAGCAGCTTGGCGAGGGCCAGGTTGTTCCACGCGTCGATGTAGTTCTGCGGCTGGGGATCCTTCGGGAACAGCGAGGGTGGGGTCTGCGCGATCTCCTGGCCGGACTTGAGCGCGCCGGTGACCATCCAGTAGAGCGGCCCGAGGAAGACGAGCGTGAACCCCGCCACGACGACGATCAGCAGCGTCCAGTAGATGACCTTGCCGCGCCCCCGGCTGAGCTGGGAGTGGGAGATGAGGGTCCGGGTTCCGGAATCCTGTGCCATTCCTCGCCGTCCTAGTCCTGTTTCGCAGTCAGCCGCACGTACACGGCGGAGAAGCCGGCCAGCACCACGAGCATGATCACGCCCAGGGCGGCGGCGCCGTTGAGGTCGTTCTGGAAGAACCCGTGCTGGTAGATGAGGTACGCCACCGAGGTCGCCGAGTCCTCCGCGCCCGCGCCGTTGGCCAGGATCAGGGGCTCGATGAAGAGCTGCATCGTGGCGACGATCTGCAACATCGCCAGGAGCGCGAGGATCAGCCGGGTCTGCGGGATCGTCACGTGCCGGATCCGGCGCCAGATCCCGGCGCCGTCGAGCTCCGCCGCCTCGTACAACTCGCCGGGGATGTTCTGCAACGACGCCAGGTAGATCAGCACGGCGCCGCCCATGTTCATCCAGGTCGATGCGACCACCATCGCCGGCATCGTCATCTCGGGCGACTGCATCCACTGCGAGGTGGGCAGGTGCAGCGCCTTGAGGATCGCGTTGAAGAGCCCGGCCTCGCTGGGGTCGTACGCGTAGAACTTGAAGAGGAACAGCGCCGAGGCCGGCGGCAGCATCACCGGCAGGTAGACCAGGATCCGCAGGTAGCCCTTGGCGTGGCGGAACTCGTTGAGCAGGATCGCCACGAAGAACGGCACCGCGTACCCGAGGACGAGCGCGAGCACCGTGAAGTAGAAGGTGTTCTGCCAGGCCGTCCAGAAGCTGGGGTCGGCGATGATGCGGGAGTAGTTGTCCCAACCCACCCAGGTGGTCTCGCCGCGCCGGGTCCGCTGGAAGCTCATGACGATGCCGCGGACCATCGGGTACCAGGAGAAGACGACGAAGCAGAGCACCGCGCCGATCAGGAACGCGTGCCCGGTGAGGTTGTCCCGTACCTTGCGGCCGAGGCTCGTACGCTGCGGCCTCGCCGAGTACGGCGACGGCGGGCGGCCCGGTTTCCTGGGGGTCTCCGGGACGGTGGTGATCGCCAAGGCAACTCCTGGGTGAGTCGGTGACGTCGACGATGCGGCGCGGGTGGTGTGGGGGCCGGGTCGGCGTACCGGCCCCCACACGCTCAGGTCAGCTCTCCGCGGTGAGGAGCTGGTTGACCTTCTCCTCGGCGGTCTTGAGCAGGGCGTCGATGTTCGAGTTCGGGTTGGTCAGCACACCGGACATCGCGGCGTCGAGCACCGCGTAGATCGCCTGTGCGTTGCGCGGCTCACCCTTGATCGGCACCGGGGTCGCCTCGAAGAGAGCGAAGTTGGTGGTGTCGACGTTCGCGTTCGCCTTGCGCAGCTCGAGCTCCTGCTTCTGCGCGTCGCTGCCGTTGGCGAAGAGCAGCGGCTGGGGCAGACCCACCGGGTAGTTCTGCGGCTTGGCCCGGACGTAGTCGAACTGACCCTTGCCCGGGGTGAGCTTCTGGTACGCGATCCACTTCAGGCCGGCCTTGACCTGCTCGGGGGTGAGGTCCTTCTTGAAGAAGTAGCCCTCGCCGCCACCGAGCGTCCCCAACGCCTTGCCGTCCTGGCCGGGCAGCGGGGCCATCGCCCAGTCCTGGAACTTGCCCTGGAACTGGCTGACGATCGCCTGGGTGGCGTCCGGCGCGCCGATGAACATGCCGACCTTGCCCGCGCCGGCGTTGGTCAGCAGGTCGCCCCACTGGAGCAGCTGACGGGCGCCCATGCTGTTGTCGCCGTACCGCATGTCCTTGATGTTCTGCAGGACCTGCTTACCCATGGCGTTGTTGAAGTCGGCCTTCTTGCCGTCCGGGGTCAGCACCTGGCCGCCCTGCGAGTAGAGCAGGGAGGTGAAGTGCCAGCCGCCGGTGTTGCCGGCGCTGTACTCCGAGTAGCCCGCGATGCCGTTGCCGAGTGCGGAGATCTTCTTGGCGGCGGCCCGGACGTCGGCCCAGGTCTTCGGCGGGTTGTTGACGTCGAGCCCGGCCTGCTGGAACAGGACCTTGTTGTAGACCAGACCCATCGAGTAGTTCTTCACCGGAACGGCGTAGAGCTTGCCGCCGTCGGTGAAGACGCCCTTGAGTGCCGGGTCGACGCTGTCCCAGGTGGGGATCGTGTCCTTGCTGACCTGGGAGGTGATGTCCATGGCCTGACCGGAGTCGAGCACCTGCTGGAGATCGGTCATGTATCCGTAGAACACGTCAGTGACGGTGCCGCCGGCGAGGCGGGCGGTGAAGTCCGGCGGGTTGTTGCACTGCTCACCGACGCTGACGCTCTTGATGACGATGTCCGGGTTCTGCTTCTGGAACTCGGCGACGTCGTCGTTCCAGTTCTTCAGCAGCTCTTTCTGCGCACCGACCGGCTGGCAGTCGACAGTGATGGTGACCTTGCCGCCTGCGGTCGCGTCCTTGTCGTCACTCTTCGTGGAGCATGCCGTGAGGCTGAGCCCCAGGCCGGCCACGAGCGCAACCGCCGCAGCCTTTCGGTATTGCGGTACGGACATCTGTCCATCCCTTCGGGAACGGGTGTCTCCAATGACCTTCGCTGATCTGCGGTGATGCGACCTGACGCCCAGTAGCTGCGTCGGAGCCAGGTGTGAGTGGAGTCACTGTAGCGAGGGGGACTCATTTCGGCAAGGTATCGACCCTGTTCCGAAAGGACACGACGTTATTACGGCAGATGTTGGCAAGCGCTTGAAAGCAGCCAGATTTGCAGGCTTTTGATCCCTTATGGCGGGCCATTCGGCGAGATCGATGCCGCTCCGGATGGGCAACGACGAAAACGGCCGCCGACCGCATGGAGCGGTCGACGGCCGGAGCGTCGTCTGGAGCGGTGCCTAGCGACCCGGGGCGGGCGCGGTGGAACCCCGCACCACCAGCTCGGGCTCGAACAGCAACTCGTCGTGCAGGACGCCGGCGCCTTCGATCTGGGTGACCAGCAGATCCACCGCGGCCTGCCCCATCGTCTCGATCGGCTGCCGGACCGTGGTCAACGGCGGGTCGGTGCAGGTCATGAACGCGGAGTCGTCGTAGCCCACCACCGACACGTCGGCCGGCACCGAGCGACCCAGCCGCCGGGCCGCACGGATCGTGCCCAACGCGAGCACGTCGCTGGCGCAGATGATGCCGGTAACGCCACGCTCGACCAGTTTCGTCGCGGCGACCCGCGCGCCCTCCATGGAGAAGCTGGAACGCTCGACGCACTCGGCGTCACCCTCGTCCCAGCCGGCGGCCCGGATCATCGCGTCCAGTTTGCGTCGGGACGGCACATGCCCCTCCGGGCCGAGCACCATCCCGATCCGTTCGTGCCCGAGCGAGCGCAGGTGCCCGTACGCCTGCTCCACCGCCACGGCGTCGTCAGTGGAGACCCGGGGGAAGCCCAGCTCGGCCACGCCTGCGTTGACCAGAACGACCGGGAGACCCCGATCGGTCAGCCGACGGTAGTGGTCGTGTCGGGCGTCGGCGAGCGCGTACGAACCACCCGCGAAGATCACGCCGGAGACCTGGTGGTCGAGCAGCATCTCCACGTAGTCCATCTCGGAGACACCGCCGATGGTGCGGGCACAGAGGGCGGGGGTGTAGCCGCGCTGCGCGAGTGTCCCGGTGACGACCTCGGCCAGCGCCGGGAAGATCGGGTTCTGCAACTCGGGCAGCACCAGCCCGACCAATCGGGCGCGCTCGCCGCGCAGTTTGGTCGGCCGCTCGTAACCGAGCACGTCCAGCGCGGTCAGCACGGCGGTGCGGGTCGTCTCGGAAACCCCGTCGCGGCCGTTGAGCACCCGGCTGACGGTGGCCTCGCTGACGCCCGCCTTCTTGGCAACTTCAGTCAACCGCTTGGTCACGGTCGCAATCGTACGTCACCAGGATGAAAGAAATGAACAGCAATGTGCCCGTCGTTTGCTGGCTTGCTGCCGGATTCTTCCGACATCGACCACCGGGGCGGGCGTCAGGACAGGTCGCGCAACGCGGACTCGATGGCCCGGTGGAAGGTCGGGTACGCGTAGATCATGTGCCGGAGCTGGCTCAGTGGCACTGCCGCGTGCACCGCCACGACCAGTGCGGAGAGCACCTCGCCACCGGCCGGGCCGACCGAGGTCGCGCCAATCAGCACGCCCTGGTCGGCGTCCGCGACGAGCTTGATGAAGCCGTCGTCACCGACCCGGTGGATCCAGCCCCGGGTCGAGCTGCCCAGCTTGGTGAAACCGACCTGCACGTTGATGCCACGCTCGCGGGCCTGCTGCTCGGTGAGCCCGACCGCTCCGACCTCGGGATCGGTGAAGGTCACCCGGGGCAGTGCACGGTAGTCGGCTCGCGGGACGGTGCCGGCCGACCCACTCGACCCGCTGGCGGCCAGCGAGCTGGACGCGCCCATCGCACCGCCGACCACGCTGGAGGTCCCGCTGGCGTCCGCACCCGCACTCGCCTGCCGGGCGCGGGCCAGGATGTCGGCGATCACGATCCCGGCCTGGTACATGGCGATGTGCGTGAAGGCGCCCTCGCCGGTGATGTCACCGACCGCCCAGACCTGGTCGGTGACGTGCAACCGGTCGTCGACCGGCAGGTAACGCTGGCTGGCGTCCAGGCCGATCGTGTCCAATCCCAGCTCGGTCAGGTGGGCCTTGCGCCCGGTCACCACCAGCAGACGGTCGGCGGTGAACGCCGAACCGCCGCTGCCGCGCAGTGTGAACCGGGTGCCGTCGTGCTCGACCCGCTCGGCGCGTACCCCGGTGTGGATCTCCACGCCGTCGGCGCGCAGCGCCGCGGCGGCGACCTCGGACGCCTCCGGTTCCTCGACGGCCAGCACCCGGTCGAGCGCCTCCACCACCGTGACCCGGACCCCGAAGCGGGCGAAGACCTGTGCCAGTTCCAGACCGATCGCGCCGCCGCCGAGCACCAGCAGCGACTCCGGCAGCTCCTCGACCTCGATCGCCTGGTGGTTGGTCCAGTACGGAGTGTCGGCCAGGCCGTCGATCGGTGGCACCGACGGACGGGTCCCGGTGCCCAGCACGACCCCGTGCCGAGCCTGGAACACCTGGTCGCCGACGCGGACCCGGCCAGGGCCGTCGAGGCGGCCACTTCCCCTGACGAGCCGGCCGCCCAGGCCCGTGAACCGGTCGGCGGCAACCGTGTCGTCCCAGGTGTCGGTGGCCTCCTCGCGGATGCGCTTGGCCACCGGCGCCCAGTCCGGTTGGACCTGCGCCGTCCCGGCCAGCCCGTCGACCCGGCGCGCCTCGGCCAGGGCGTTGGCCGCCCTGATCATCATCTTGCTCGGGATGCAGCCCCAGTAGGGGCACTCCCCGCCGACCAGATCCCGTTCGATGCCGACGACGCTCAGGCCGGCCTCGGCGAGCCGCTCGGCCACCTCCTCGCCGCCGACCCCGAGCCCGACCACGACAACATCCACCAGCTCCGGCTCTGCCACCCCGACAGCATCCCCCAGCGACACCAGCCCGACCACCAGGGTCGGAGAAAAGTCGGCACCCTCACCGGTCCGGGACGCCTACCGTGGCGGGATGCACGCACGCTTCGCACCGGTCCGGGACTGCTTCCACGACCTGCTCACCTCCGGCCGGGAGACCGGTGCCAGCCTGGTCATCTGGTACGACGGTCAGCCCGTCGTCGACCTGATCGGCGGAACCCGGACCGCTGCCGGGTCGGACGGCGAGCCGTGGCGGCCGGACACGCTCGTCAACGTCTACTCGGTCGGCAAGCCAGTGGCCGCGCTCTGCCTGCTGATGCTCGTCGACCGGGGGCAGGTGGACCTCGACGCACCCGTCGACCGGTACTGGCCGGAGTTCCGCACACCCGCCACCGTGCGCCAGGTGTTGTCGCACACCGCCGGGCTGCCGGCCTTTCCGGTACCCCGACCGGCCACCGCGATCGCCGACTGGACGCTCCTCACCAGCGACCTGGCCGCCGCCGACCCCGAATGGTCACCGGGCTCGGTGGCCGCGGAGCACGCCTGGACGTACGGGCACCTGGTGGGCGAGGTGGTGCGTCGGGTCGACGGGCGGTCGGTGGGCCGGTTCCTGGCCGAGGAGATCGCCGACCGGTGGCAGCTCGACCTCGGCTTCGGGCTGGCCGACGCGGATCAGCGGCGCTGCGCCGACCTGCGCTACGGCGACCTCGGGTGGCCAATCCGGGCGCTTGGTGAGCCAGGCTCACTGCGGGCGCGCGCGATGGGCAACCCGGCCGGTGGGCAGGACCTGGCCGTGCTGAACAGCCCGCTCTGGCGTGCTGCGGAGGTGCCCGCGGTCAACCTGCACGCCACCGCACGCGGCCTGGGCCGGCTCTATACCGGCCTGCTGGCCGGCGGCGTCCTGGACGGGGTTCGGCTGTTCAGCTCGGAGCTGGTGGCCGAGGCGACCCGGGTCCAGTACGACGGGCCCGACCTGGTGCTGAACCGCGCGGCCTACTGGACGCTGGGCATGCAGTGGGAGCCGGACGGCAGTTGGGGCATGGGCGGCATCGGCGGCAGCAGCGCGTGGGCCGACCCGGAGCGCGGTTACACCTTCGGGTACGCCACGGCGCACCTCGCCGAGCACGACCGGGTGGACGAGTTGGTCGAGGTGTTGCACTCCTGCCTCTGATCAGCGCAGCCAGACGGGGTCGGTGCCCGGCACCGAGAGCGGCGGCGGATAGTCGAGGGTCCGGCGCAGCGCGTCGGGCAGCTTCCACGGTTGGTGCACGGCCTTGCCCTGCACCTTCGCCAGCTCCGGCACCCACCGGCGCACGTAGTCGCCGTCCGGGTCGTACCGTTCGGCCTGCCGGACCGGGTTGAACCCCCGGTACGGCTTGGTGTCGTTGCCGGTGCCGGCGACCCACTGCCAGTTGCCGGAGTTGTTGGCCACGTCCCCGTCGAGCAGCCAGCGGAAGAAGACGGCCACCCCGGGCCGCCAGTCCTGCCCGAGGTGCTTGGTCAGGTAGCCGGCGGTGATCAGCCGTGCCCGGTTGTGCATCCAGCCCTGCGTACGCATCTGCCGCATCCCGGCGTCGACGATGGGCATGCCGGTGCGACCCTCGGCCCAGGCCGCCAACGCGTCGTCGTCGTAGCGCCACTGTTCGGTGGCGCCCCGCCGGTACGCCGACGTCGAGATCTCCGGGAAGGCGGCGGTGACCTGGTAGTAGAAGTCCCGCCAGCAGATCTGCCGGACGAACGGCCCGGACCGATCCCCGGCCCGGTTGGCCACCGCCAGTGGGGACACGCAGCCGAACCGCAGGTACGGACTGAGCCGGGACGTGTCGTCGCCGGCCATGTCGTCGTGCTGATCGTCGTAGCGGTCCAGGTCGGGCAGCCAGTCGGTGAGCCGCTGCCGGGCAACCCGCTCGCCGCCGACCGCCGCGTCCGGTGAGTCCCCGGCCGGCGGCTTCGGCAGGCTGCCCACGCTCACCCCGCCCGGCAGCTCCACCCGGTGCGGCGCGGCCAACTCCGCACGCCACTGACTGGCCGCCCAGGCCCGGTGGTAGGGGCTGAACACCCGGTAGTGGTCGCCCCCGCCACCGGGCCGCAACGCGCCCGGCTCGACCACTGTCAGCCCGGGAAACAGTCGCAGGTGCAGCCGGTGCCGCTCACACTCCGCGCGCAGTCGTCGCTCGCGGCGCCGCGCGTAGTTGCTGACGTCGGCGGAGAGCGCGACGGCGCTGGCGTCGACCTCGCCGGCCAACCGGATCGTCTCGGCCACCGGGTCGCCGTGGCGTAACCTTAGGTCACCACCGCGCTCGCGCAGCTCGGCCCGCAGTTCGGCGAGCGCCTGGTGCAGAAACCGGGTGCGGTTGGCCGACAGGCCGGCCAGCGCCGGGTCGAGCACGTACAGCGGAACCACCCGGTCGAAGGCCGCGCAGGTGGTGGCCAGCGCCGGGTGGTCGTGCACCCGCAGGTCGCGGGTGAGGAGCACGATCGCGGTGCTTGCGGTCACCGGGTCTGCGGGTGGACCGTCGGCCCGGGGATGGTGACCGGCGTACCGGTCGAGGTGAGCAGAGCCCGTGCGGCCACCGCCATCCGTCGCCGCTGCGGCACCAGGGCCCGCCGGGTGAAGACGTCGTAGTCCTGCGCGGCCACCTCGTCGAGGATGCCGCCATACAACGCGTACGCGGTGCGCATGCAGGCCTGCGAGGCTGGCGCGAGCATGGTGATGCCCGGCGCGGCGGCGGCGTAGTGCGCCTGGGCGCGGGTCACCTCGTACTCGATCAGCTCGCGGGTCCGGGGCGTGCCGCGCCCCCGGGCGCAGGCCTCGGCCAGCTCCTCGCGGGTGACGCCGAACTTCGCCAGGTCCTCGTCCGGCAGGTAGGTGCGGCCCCGGTCGAGGTCCTCGGCGACGTCCCGGATGAAGTTGGTGAGTTGGAACGCGAAGCCGAGCTGCCGTGCCGGCTCCCGTGCCGCCACCGGGTCGGAGGTGCCCAGGATCGGCAGCATCATGGTGCCGATGACCGCCGCCGAGCCCTCCATGTAGTCGAGCAGGTGGTCGTAGGTCGGGTACGAGGTGACGGTCAGGTCCATCGCCATGCTCTTCAGAAACGACGCAAAGTCGTCCCGGTCGAGGTCGAAGACGGCGATGGTGTGCAGCACGGCCGGCAGCAGCGGGTCGTCGACCGACGCACCGTGCAGGCCGGACACGAATCGGCTGGCCCAGTCGTCGAGGCGGGCGGCACGCTCGACCTGCGGTAGGTCCTCGGTGCGGTCGACGATCTCGTCGGCGTACCGCGTGAACCCATAGAGGGCATGGACATGTCGTCGTTTCCAAGCGGGGAGCAGCCGGGTGGCGAGATAGTAGGTGCGGCCGTGGCGTTTGTGCAGCTCACGACACCGGTCATAGGCAGCGGTGAGATCAGTGTCCACCGGCCCTCCTTAATTTATCGACGCACCAATCGACGCAACTCGTAGCCTAGGGTACGCTCAGTCGCATGGCCAACGACGCAGTTGCGGGCAATGCGACCCGTGTGGCGCAGCGGGGGCCGGGGGACGGTGACGATCCGGTCCGCGCCGTTCTGGCCGCGTACACCCATGACCTGATCACCGCGGTCGACGAGACCCTGGCTACCTTCCTCACCGCCGAGGTCGACTCCCTCACCGAGATCGACATCTCGATGGGCCGCTTCGCCGCCACCGCGAGGGAAGCAGTCCTCGTGGGCGGCAAGCGGATCCGCTCCACGTTCGCCTACTGGGGGTGGCGCGGGGCGGTCGGCGGCACCGAGGCGCTACCACCCGTCCTGCCCGCGCTGGCCGCGCTGGAGCTGCTGCACACCTTCGCCCTGGTGCACGACGACGTGATGGACGCGTCCACCACCCGCCGGGGCCGGCCAACCGCACACGTCGCGATCGCCGAACAGCACATCGCCGCAGGCCACCGGGGTGATCCCGGCCGATTCGGCGAAGCCGTCGCCGTGCTCATCGGTGACCTGTGCATGGTCTGGGCCGACCGGTTGCTGGCCCAGGCCACAGTGCCGTCGGCCCGGCTGTTCGAAGTGCGGCGCTGCTATGACCAGATGCGGGTGGAGACGGTCGCCGGGCAATATCTCGACGTGCTCGGCGAGAACGACCCGGCGAGCTGGTCGGTCGACCGGGCGCTGCGAGTGGCCCGCTACAAGACCGCCAGCTACACCGTCCAGCGACCACTGCTCTTCGGGGCCTGCCTGGCCGGGGTGCCCGTCGACGACGCGCTGGTCTCCGCGTACACCCGCTATGGCCTTGCCGTCGGCGAGGCGTTCCAGCTCCGCGACGACCTGCTCGGCGTCTACGGCGATCCCGCCGACACCGGCAAGCCGGCCGGCGACGACCTCCGCACCGGCAAGCCGACCACGCTGCTCATGCTGGCCCGGGAGCTGGCCACGCCGGCCCAGCTCCGGGCGATGGATCGGGCCGGCGACGGGCCGGTCGACCGGCTCGCCGAGCTGGTCGACGAGACCGGCGCGGTGGCCCGGGTGGAGCGGATGATCGCCGAGCGGGTGAGTGACGCACTGGCCGCGCTCGACGCCGCACCAGTGGACCGGACGGCGCGGACCGCGCTGACCGGGTTGGCCACCGCCGCCACCAGCCGGCGGGCCTGATGAGCGACTTTCTGGAAGAGGTGGTCACGTGCGGACGGTGACAGGACGGACGGACCGTGTGGTGGTCGTCGGGGCCGGGTTGGGCGGGCTCGCCTGCGCGCTGCACCTGGCCGGCAGCGGCCGGCAGGTGACAGTGCTGGAACGCGAGCCGGTGCCGGGTGGGCGAGCCGGCCGTCTCGGGGTCGACGGCTACGAGTTCGACACCGGCCCGACCGTGCTCACCATGCCCGACCTGATCGCCGAGGCGCTCGGCGCGGTCGGTGAGGAGCTGGACGACTGGCTCGACCTGACCCCGGTCGACCCGGCCTACCGGGCGTACTACCCGGACGGTTCCACCCTCGACGTGCTCACCGACACCACGAGGATGGCGGCGGAGATCTCCCGGGTCTGTGGGCCGCGCGAGGCCGACGGCTACCTGCGTTTCGTCGACTACGCGCGGGAGCTGTGGCGCCTGGAGCGCGCCGACTTCATCGAGCGCAACCTGGACGCGCCGACCGACCTGATCACCGGCAACCTCCTCAAGCTGCTTGCCAGCGGGGCCTTCCGGCGCCTCCAGACGAAGATCAACCAATTCTTCCGGGACCCGCGTACCCAGCGGATCTTCTCCTTCCAGGCGATGTACGCGGGCCTCGCCCCGCACGACGCGCTGGCCATCTACACGGTCATCGCGTACCTGGACTCGGTGGCCGGGGTCTACTTCCCGCGCGGCGGCATCCACGCGGTCTCCAAGGCGATGGCCGGCGCGGCCGAGAAGCACGGCGTGCAGATCCGGTACGGCACCACGGTGACCCGGGTCGAGACCGCGAACGGCCGCGCCACCGGTGTGATCACCGCCGACGGCGAACTGGTGCCGGCGGACGTGGTGGTGCTCAACCCCGACCTGCCGGTCGCCTACCGGGACCTGCTCCCCGCCGCCCCGCAACGCCGGCTCACCTACTCACCGTCCTGCGTCGTTCTGCACGTCGGCTCCCGACAGGGATATGAAAAGATCGCCCATCACAACATCCACTTCGGACGAGCGTGGAAGGGCACCTTCGATGAGGTCATCCGGCGGGGTGAGCTGATGACCGACCCGTCGCTGCTGGTGACCAACCCGAGCCGGACCGACCCGTCGGTGGCCCCACCCGATCGGCACACCTACTACGTGCTGGCTCCCGTGCCCAACCTGCACCGGGCCCCGTTCGAGTGGCGCGGCGACCTGACCCGGCGCTACAGCGACCAGCTGATCGGCACCCTGGAGGAGCGCGGCTACGTCGGCTTCGGTGCCGGCGTCGAGGTGCTGCGGGCGATCACCCCGGCCGAGTGGGAGGACCAGGGCATGGCCGCGGGCACGCCGTTCGCCGCCGCCCACACCCTCTTCCAGACCGGCCCGTTCCGCCCGTCGAACCTGCACCGCAAACTGTCGAACGTGGTCTTCGTCGGCTCCGGGACCCAGCCCGGCGTCGGCGTACCGATGGTGCTCATCTCCGGCAAGCTGGCCGCCGGCCGGATCACCGGGGAAGGCCGATGAGCAACCGCGAGGACCACCTCGTCGAGCTGGTCGACGAAAACGGCGAGGCCCACGGCGAGACGACCGTCGCGGCCGCGCACCAGACTCCGGGGCAGTTGCACCGGGCCTTCTCGGTGCTGCTGGTCGACTCGGACGGCCAGGTGCTGCTCCAGCGCCGCGCCGCCGTCAAGACCCGGTTCCCGCTGCGCTGGGCCAACGCCTGCTGTGGCCACCCCCAGCCCGGCGAGTCCCTCGCCGAGGCGGCCAACCGGCGGCTACGCGAGGAGTTGGGCGCGGGCCCGGTCGAGCTGACCGAGGTCGGCGTCTACGTCTACTACGCCGAGGACCCGGCGACCGGTCGGGTCGAATTCGAGTACGACCACGTGCTGCGGGGCGATTTCCTGCCCGGGGCCCCGCTCCTGCCGGACCCGGACGAGGTCGCCGAGCTGCGGTGGGCCGATCCGACCGCGCTGGAAGCCGAGCTGGATCTCGACCCCCGGTCGTACGCGCCCTGGCTGGGCGGGGTGGTGAACCGGCTGCTGCACCCCTCGGGCCCCACGTCCGGCGCACCCGGCCTGGTCGTGACCCCGCCTGCTCTGTCGGCGGATGACTCGGCGGAGCGGTCGGGTGGTCGATGAGGCGCTGAGCGCGGGCGCGGTCGCACGCAGGTTGGGGGTCGCGGTGACGACCCTCCGCACGTGGCACCAGCGCTACGGGCTCGGGCCCAGTGAGCACATCCCCGGTCACCACCGCCGGTACACCCCGACCGACCTGGCCCGTCTCGAAATCATGCGACGGCTCACCGCCGAGGGGGTGAGCCCCGCCGAGGCGGCTCGCTGGGCTCGCCAGGCACCGGATCCGACACCCAACGGCACCGTCACCCCCGTCCGGATCCCCCCGTCCGGCCGCGACGGCGGTGGCACCATCCCGGTCGGCCGCGCCGGCCCGGCAGCCCGTGGTCTGGCCCGCGCCGCCATGCGGCTGGACGCGGCGGCGATCAGCGAGACGATCGCGCACGCCCTCGCCACCGTCGGGGTCGTCGCCACCTGGGAGGGTCTGCTGCGCCCGGTGCTAGCCGGCATCGGCGAACGCCACGCCGCCACCACCGGCCTGATCGAGGTGGAACACCTGGTGTCCCGCTGCGTCTCGGAGGCGCTCGCGGCGGCCAGTCGGGCCAAGGTTCCCACCGGGCCGGCCCGGATCCTGCTCTCCTGTGCCGACGAGGAGCAGCACACGCTGCCACTGGAGGCGTTGGCCGCCGCGCTCGCGGAGGCCGGGGTCAGTTACCGGATGCTCGGCGCCCGGGTGCCGGTGGCCGCTCTCGTGGAGGCGGTCAACCGGACCGGTCCGGCCGCCGTGGTGCTCTGGTCGCACACCCGGGCCACCGCCGATCCGTCCCAGCTCAGCGCGTTGCTCGCCGCACCCCGCCGCCCGTTGTTGGCGCTCGCCGCCGGCCCCGGCTGGCGCGCCGACACGCTGCCCGCCGGGGTGGTGCGGCCGGTCGACCTGGCCGAGGCGGTCTCGCTCGCCGTCGCGGTCCGTGACTCCCTGGACCAGTCGAGGCGTGACTGATCGCACTGTTGCCCGGTGATCGGGTGAACTACCGTCGGGCGGGTCCGCCTACCCCGACCCTCCGGGAGCGAGCAGATGCGAGCCCGCGCCTTTCTGGCGTCCGTCCTCGCCGTGGCGCTGGTCCTGTCCGGCTGTGCGGGGCCGGACAAGACCATCGCGCCCGCCGGCGCGCCGCAGCCGGTGGAGTCCACCACTGCCACGCCGTCACCGCATCCCACGGTCGCCAAGCCACCCAAGCCTCCGCTGCGGCCGCTGCCGGCCAAGCTCCCGGCCGGCCTGCGGCGCAACAGCGGCGTACGCCCGGTGGTCCTGACCTTCGACGACGGGCCCAACCCGACCTGGACTCCCAAGGTTCTCGACCAACTGCGGGCAGCCAAGGTGACCGCCACGTTCTGCGTGGTCGGTCGCGAGGTGCAGCGCCATCCGGAGCTGGTCCGGCGGATCGTCCACGAGGGGCATCAGCTCTGCAACCACAGCTGGCGGCACGACCTCGACCTGGCCCGACGGCCCGTCAACGAGATAAAGGCCGACCTGAAACGCACGAACAGGGCCATCCAGGCAGCGGCGCCCGGCGCCAAGGTGTCCTTCTATCGGCAGCCGGGCGGCCGGTGGACGCCGGAGGTGCTGGCGGTGGCGAAGGGTCTCGGCATGCGCCCGCTGCACTGGTCGGTCGACCCACAGGACTGGGACAAGCCGAACGCCGCCACGATCGGCAAGCGCATCCACACCGCCGCCCGCCCCGGCGCCATCGTGCTGCTGCACGACGGGGGTGGCGATCGGGCCGCGACGCTCGCCGCCTGCCCCCACCTGATCGCCGACCTGAAGAAGCGCTTCGGCATCACCAAACTCCGCTAGACCGGCTTTGACCTGCGGTTATGTCTCTTCCGAAGCCCTTGCGGATACCGATTTTGTCGACCGACCGGGCATCACGTATGCTTTCCAAGCCTCCGGCGGGGCCGGATGGGAGCAAGTCCGCTTGAAGTTGCGAGTGTGCAATGATGGCGGGGCCGCCCTCATCGTCTAGCGGCCCAGGACGCCGCCCTTTCAAGGCGGTAGCACGGGTTCGAATCCCGTTGGGGGCACGACCGGCGCAAGTCGGAGCAACACAAGCTAGGTCCTGTGGAGCAGTTGGAGTGCTCGCCGCCCTGTCAAGGCGGAGGTCGCGGGTTCAAGTCCCGTCAGGACCGCAGCGCTGACGCCGCGCCTCGCGCGGCGTTCTGCGTATCGGAGCAGGTCGCCCTGCCACCGGTTCGTCCGGTTGCCGGGTAGCATGAGCCGAGCAGCGATACGGCCAGGTAGCTCAGTTGGTACGAGCGTCCGACTGAAAATCGGAAGGTCGGCGGTTCGACCCCGCCCCTGGCCACATAGCCTTTCGCCGGGCTACAGAGGTCCCCACCAGCGGAAACGCAGGTGGGGATCTTGCTGTTTACGGCTGCGGACCGGCCCGCCACGGGTGTGATCCACTCGACCTCCCGGAAATCGGGGCATCGGAAGGTGCCCAATACCGCGCTTTCCTGAAAAGCGAGTCGATCATGCCTGGGTCGAGCGGATCGGTCGCGCGGACCGGCTGCGCGGACCGGCTGCGCGGACCGGCTGCGCGGATCGGTCGCGCGGCGTCGCTGGTCCGCCTTGCCCGGCGTCACTCGTCTCGGCGCCCCTGCTGGCGGTGCTGCGCCACGCCGCTCTGGATCGCCTCCCACACGCTGCGCCCGGCCTGCCGCAGGGTCTCCCCCGCCTGTTCGGCGAGCTGCGCTGCGCTCTGCGCCCCGCCCAGCAACCCACCACCGCCGTCACGATCGCCGGATGGGCTTGGCCCGGGGCCTGCCGACTGGCCCGGTCGGTTCCCACGCTCTCCGGTAGACGACCCCGCCGGACCCTCAGCGCCCCGGTCCGCGCCGGCCGGCCGTTTCCCGTCACCCGGGCCCGCGGCCCGCTGACCCTCGGGGTGGTGCCGCTCCCCGTCCCGCTGCCCCTCGGGGTGGCGTGGCTCCTCGTGCGGCTGCCCCTCAGGGTGGCGTGGCTCCTCGTGCGGCTGGCCTGCCGGGGCCCGGCCGCCCTGCGGCCCACCGGACTCCGGCTGCGACTTCTGGCCCGGCCTGGGGCCACCCGCTTGAGACCCGGGTCCGCCCGCACTGGGTCCCGGACCTCCGGCATGGGGCCCAGGGCCCCCAGGACCCTTCCCCGCGCCGCCGGGCCCCGCCCCAGGCCGACCCGGACCAGCCCCGGGCCCACCCGAACCTGGCCCACCCGGCCCCGCCCCTGGCCCACCCGGACCCGGCTGACCCGGACCCGGCCGGCCCCCACCCGGCTGACCCGCACCCGGCCCCGGCCGACCGGGGCCTTGCTGGGCACGGTCGGCGACGGCCCCGACCGCACCGACCTGCTGACCAAACTCCTGGAGTACGCCGTTGGAGCGCCGCGCCGACCCCCGCACCTCAGCGGCCCCCATCGACCCCGGGGCCAGCTGCTGCGCGCTGCGGTTCACGTCGTCGACGGTGGTGACGGCCGTCCGGGCGAGCGCCTCGATGATCTCCGGGTTGGCGTCGAGTGTGTCGAGCGCCCGGCCCAGGATCCTGGTCAGCTGCTCCAACCGCACCCGCAACTGCGCCTCGGCGTGCACCCCGTTGACGTCCAGCTCGCCGCCGTTCAGGTGCACCCGTACGCCGGCGTCGACCTGGAGCAGGTTGGCCACCCGGGCCCGCAGCGACAGGTCGGCGTCCAGGCCGTCGACGGCCAGTCGGATCGAGTCGACGGAGACCTTCGGGATGTCGAGCAGGACGTCGGGGTCCGCGCTCTCGACGTTCCGGTCCGGCCCTCGCTGTTGCGCGCTCTCGCTCATGATCTCCCGCCCCGCCTGCACACCGTCCCGGTCGTCCGGGCGTTCGGCGCGCTTACCCGCTTTCCGGCGGGGCATCCCGTCCGTGACGAGTCGGCGACCCTCTGTCTGGAACCGGGCACCGCGCGAAGCTGCACACGCGGGCATCAGCCGGTATGGTCCGGGCCTATGGGACAGGAAATGACTGATCCGGCCGACATCCGGCAGGACGTCGACCGGTTCTCCCTACGGTGCAGTCTCCTCGTCCCGGGCGCCGCCGAGCACGCGTTCGCGGTGTTCACCGACAAGCTGACTGACTGGTGGGTCACCGAATACACCTGGTCCGGCCCGGACGCTCTCGCGGAGCTGGGCATGGAGCCGCGCGCCGGCGGGATGCTCTACGAGATCGGCCCGTACGGTTTCCGCGCCGACTGGGGTCGGGTCCTCACCTGGGATCCACCGCGGCGGCTGGTCTTCGTCTGGCAGATCGGCCCCGACCGGGCGCCGGTGCCGGACCCGGCCCGGGCCAGCGAGGTCGAGGTGCTGTTCCTTCCCGAAGGGCCGGAGCGCACCCGGGTCGAGCTGGAGCACCGGCACTTCGACCGGCACGGCGAGGCCGCCGAGGGATATCGCAAGGCGCTCACCGCCGGCTGGCACGAGCTGCTCACCCGCTACGTCGCCACTGTGTCACGCGGCCCCGGCACTTCCGCCTGACGGGCGCACGGAGTCACCGACCGAGCTGCCGGTCGCCAGCGGAGCGGACGCCGAGGTCCCGACCACCCAGGTTGGCGCGTTGGCCGGCCTCCGCCCCCGAACCGAAGCCGGTGCCGCCGAGCCGGCGCGGCGGTGCGGTGCGCAGCCGCGGGTATTCCTCGGTGAGCCGTCGCTGCACCCGGTCGGACCGGTCGGCCAGCACCAGCGCCACCGACGGCGTGCCCGACTCGCTGGCCGCCGCCGTCTCGGCCGCCCAGAGCCGACCGCCGATCACTTCCGCGAAACCGGCGAGCCAGGAGCGGCGGAACGCGGCGGGGTGGTCGTCGGCCGGCACGGCGGTGGCGGCCAGGCCGTGCGCCGCCTGCACGAGCAGTGAGGTGAAGAGCAGGTCGACCCGTTCCAGGTCGCTGGCGAAGCCGAAGAGGTGCAGCGCGAAGCCGTTGCCCTGCCGGCGGCGTACGCAGCGGCAGCGCAGTGGCTCGGCGACCGCGGCGAGCAGGCCGACCTTGTCGCGGGCGTACGGGGCGACGATGTCCAGCACCCGGTCGCCGACGGGGTCGGTGGTCGGGTCGCGGACGGCGAGCAGCGCCCGGTCCACCCCGTAGCGGGCGATCAACTCGGTCGCCTTGGCGGTGAACGCGGCGGCCTCGGCGGGCGTACAGGCCGGATCCTCGGCCTGGGCCAGCAGCTTGCGCACCTTGCTGAGCATCGCCTCGGACATGCCTACAGAGCTACCACACGGGCCGGACATCACGGGGTCACGCCGCCATTGATCGATACGTATCATCGTCACGGTCGGATGATCAGTCCAATACGGACGGTCAGTTACCCCCTTTCGGAGGCACGCATGTCATCCCCGACCGCTCGCCTGCTCGCCGTCGCCACGGCCACCACCCTGCTCTTCGCCGGCACACCCGCGCAGGCGGAGCCGACAACACCGACCGCACCGGTCAGCTCCGGGGCGAACGCGTTCGCCCCGCTCGCCACCTGTTACGGCGGGGCGGTCCGGTCGTACTTCGAGACGGGCCGCTACGGCGGATCGGCCGGCCAGTACCGCACCACGACCCGCTGTCGCGACATCAACGTCCGCAACGCGAGCGTGTACGCCACCGAGGCGTGCGTGATCTTCGTGGACAAGACGAGTGCCTGCAACTACTGGACCTACCTGCCGGCCAACTCGGGCTGGATCACGGTGGCGACCGACGTCCGGGACGGGGTCAACTTCCGGGTCCGCTTCGAGAACCTGCGCTACGAGTACGAGCCGCTGATCGCGTACCACGCGTTCTGAGTGGTCCGCGCGGTCGCGGCGTCCGCCCCCCGACGGACGCCGCGACCGGCGGCCGGTCACCCGGCACGGCTGCGCAGGGTGGCGATCGTCGAGCCGGCGAGCGTGAGCAGGCAGTCGGGCAGCAGCCCGTCGGCTGCCGCCGCACCGAACAGCGCCTCCCCGGTCGGCTCGTCCCGGTTGGCGTACGCGCTGACGAAGCGGGCCACCCATCGGGTGTCGTACTCAGCCTGGTCGATTCCCGGGAAGTCCAGGGCCGCACCGCTGGCCGCCGGAGCGTCACCGAGCATCGTCGCGGCCAGGCACCACGCGACCCCGTACGCGCCGCTCAGGCCGGCCCGGTCGACGACCGCGTCGAACGCTCCCACCACCGCTTCTCCATCCCCGGTCAGCGCCGAGTGGAGCACGGCGGCCGCGTCGTCGAACGTCTGCTGTGGTAGGTCCGTCACCCAGCGCACAGTAGGACGCGTCGTCAAGGCTCCCGACAACCGTCACTGTCCGTGTTCAAGGCGAGCTACCTGCGCTTTACGCCACCTCCACGGTCCCGCCGCCGGCCTCGGCACGCTAATGTGCGCAGCGGACCTTCGCCGGAGGAAGGACGACCATGCTCGTATCACGCCGCTCGCGGGTAGCCTCACTGGCTGCCTGCGCGACGATCCTGCTCGCCACAAGCGCTTGCGGGGATGACAAGGCCAAGGAGACCAGCGCCCAACAGGTGCGCCTCTACGGCACGGACGGCAACATGCTCAACACCTACCCCGCGGAGTTGAAAGAACGCGCAGGTCTCGTGGATGGGATGAAGGGCACCACGCCACTCGTTCCGCTACCCGAGGACTTCAAGGGCCGGCTACGGGCCGTCAATCCGGCGCTGACGGACTACGTGTACTCGGCCGAGACGTACGACGCGGTGGTGATCGCCGTGCTCGCCGCGCAGCTGGCCGGAAGCACCGACCCGGCTGCCATCGCGAAGCAGATCGTCGCGGTGACCAACGACGGGCAGCGCTGCGAGGACCCGGGCAGCTGCCTCACGCTGGCCCGCAACGGGCAGGACATCGAGTACCGCGGGGTCTCGCTGACCCGGGCGGGCTTCACCGACAAGGGTGAGCCGGCCACCGCGAGCTACGCCACGCTGACCTTCGACGGGCAGCAGATCAACGACGGCAAGACCGAGTTCGTCGGCGCGGGCGTCGAGTCGGCGGCGAGCACCAAGACGCCGCCGAAGCCGAAGAAGCAGCGCCCGGGCGGCGACCCCGAGCAGGAACCGTTGATCCTGGGCGGTCTGCTGCCGAAGACCGGTGACCTGTCGATCGCCTACCCGCCGATGGCCGCTGGCGCCGCGCTGGCGATCAAGGAGATCAACGCCGCTGGCGGCGCACTGGGCAAGCCGGTGACGTGGCTGGACGGCGACGACGGCACCAACCCGGAGGTGGCCAAGGCGACGGTGGCCCGGCACGCGACGGCTGGCGTCAGCGTGATCATCGGCGCTGGTGGTTCGGGCATCTCCCGGGCCGTGCTGCCGAACGTGGTGCAGGCCGGGAAGATCCTCTTCTCTCCGTCGAACACCGACAGCAGCCTGACCGACGTGGACGACCAGGGCCTCTACTTCCGCACCGCCCCACCGGACAGCCTCCAGGGCCGGGCGTTGGCCGACGTCATCCTCCGCGACGGTTCGCAGAAGATCGTCATCGTGGCTCGCAAGGACTCCTACGGTGAGGGCCTCCAGGGCACCGTCCGTGAGGAGCTGGAGAAGGCCGGTATCGCTGCCGATCGACTCAAGCTGCTGACGTACGAGCCGCCGGCCGACGCCAAGGCGGCACCCGTCGACTTCAGCCGGGGTGCGAAGGAGATCAAGGACTTCGGCGCGGACGCCGTGCTGATCATCGGCTTCGGCGAGTCCGCCCAGGTGATCCGCGGCCTGGCCGACGCCGAGGTGCAGATCCGGCAGTAGCACGACCACAGGCACACGAAGGCCGCACCGGCGCTCGCCGGTGCGGCCGTTTCGTCTCCAGGAGTCACCGCGGCCGGCGGCGCTCCAGGAACTCGGTCATCCGCCGGTGCTTCTCCTCGTCCTCGAAGAGCACCGCCTGACTGACCAGGTCGAGCTGCGGATGCGCGGCGGCGGGCGCATCGACCGCAAGCTTGGTCAGCCGCAGCGCCAGCGGCGAACCCAGGGCGATCTCGTCCAGCAGCGCGTGCGCCACCGTCAGCAACTCGTCGGGCTCGTCCACCACCCGGTTCACCAGGCCGATCCGCAGCGCCTCCGCGGCGTCCACCCGCCGGCCAGTGAAGAGCAGCTCCTTGGCCCGGCCCTCACCGACCAACGCGGGCAGCCGGTGGGTCGCGCCAGCGCCGGCCAGGATGCCCAACCGCACCTCCGGCTGACCGAAGACCGCCCGCGCCGTGCACACCCGCAGATCGCAGGCGTACGCCAGCTCCGCGCCACCGCCCAACGCCGGGCCGTCGACGGCGGCGACGGTGGGCATCGGCAACGCCCTGATCCGGGCGAAGGCAGCGGAGTTGATCGCGGCGAGGGCATCGGTGCGGCCCCGTTCACGCAGTTGGCCGATGTCGGCGCCACCGGCGAAGATGCCCGCCGCGCCACCGGTGAGCAGCAGCAGTCTGGGACGGGCTTCCAGCTCGGCGCAGACCTGGTGCAGCTCGGCGATCAGCTCAGCGTCGATGGCGTTGCGCTTCTCCGGCCGATCCAGGGTGACCACCAGCCGGTCCGGTCGCTCCTCGATCCGCAGCCCGCTCACTGCGCCCACCGCGCTCACTGCGCCCACCTTCCGTTCGCGACTGCGGGGCTCGCAAGCTCACTCCTCGCGCTCACTGCTTGACCCCGGCTTTCCACTGGTAGAAGCCCTGCCCCGACTTCTTGCCCAGCCGCCCGTCGGCCACCATCTCCACGAGCAGGGGCGGCGGTGCGAAGCGGTCGCCGTACGCGGCCTGGAGGGTGCGGGCGATGTCCAGCCGCACGTCGAGGCCGACCAGGTCGGTGAGTTCCAACGGCCCGATCGGGTGCCGGTAGCCCAGCACCATCGCCTTGTCGATGTCGGCAGGGCTGGCCACCCCGTCGGCGACCATCCGGATCGCCTCCAGCCCGAGGGTGACCCCGAGCCGTGAGGTGGCGAAGCCGGGCAGGTCGCGTACGACGACGGGGTCCTTGCCCAACCGGCCGGCGAGCGCGACGGCCGCGGCCGTGGTCTCCTCGGCGGTGGCCGGGCCGACCACGATCTCCAGCAGGGCCATCGCCCAGACCGGGTTGAAGAAGTGCAGGCCGAGGAAACGCTCGGGGGCGTCCAGCCCGGCGGCCAGCTCACCGATGGCGATGCTGGAGGTGTTGCTGCCCAGCAGCGCGGGGTCCAGCGCGGCGGCGTCCCGCAGCACTGCCCGCTTCAGGTCGAGCCGCTCCGGCACCGCCTCCACGATCACCTCAGGGGCGGGAGCAACGTCGGCGAGCGTGGGACGCAGCGTGACCCGTTGCCGGTTCGCGGCGGCCTCGTCGGCGCTCAGCTTCCCTCGCTGCACCGCCCGCTCCCACAGGTCGGCGAGCCGGTTCAGCGCGGAGGCGCCCCGCTCGGGATCCACCTCGACCAACTCCACGGCGTGACCGGCCCCGGCCGCCACGTACGCGATGCCGAGCCCCATCGTGCCGGCACCGACGACCACGAAACGATCGCTCATCACGCCTCCCTGTCCCGCCCGTCGGCGCACGGGGTCCCCGCCACGCCGACCGGGGTGTTCCGCCCGCTCCGCTCGCTCATGGTGCGACCCTAGACAGCCCGACGACCCGGCTCATGCGTGGGGGAGCGCGGGATCGGGTACTGACGGCCCGTCAACCGAGGGAAGGACCACCGAGATGAGCCAGGCACCGGAGAGCGTCACCGACGGGCAGATCGTGGAGACCCGGGGCGACGAGCGGGTCGAGCTGCTGCGCGCCGACACCAACAACGACGGCAAGACCGACGTGTGGGTGGTGGACACCGACGGCGACGGCAAGGCCGACCTGTTCCAGTTCGACACCAACGGTGACGGCAAGGTGGACATCACCATGGTCGACATCGACGAGGACGGGCAGCCGGACGAGGTGGTCGACGGCGACGGCGGTCTGCCGCCCGAGCAGCTGCCCCCGACCGTCCAGGTCTGAGCCGTACGACGGCCCCTGTCCTCCGCGATGCGGAGCGCGGGGGCCGTCGCTCGGTCGGCGAGCCGCAGGGTGGCCAGGTAGTACGGCTTGTCGCGGTCGTCCACATCGGTCAACCGCCAGCCGGTGCCGTGCACCAGCGAGGCGAACTCCTCCGCCGAGCAGACCAGATAGTCGAACCATTCGGTGCTCAGCTCCCGGTAGCGCAACCGGAGCCGGAGCTGACCGCCGAGCCGACCCCGACTGCGGTTGCGCTCGTGGTAACTCGTGTGCACCGGGTCACGGGTGCCGTACGGGTCGGTGCCGTGCGCGATGATCTGCGCCCCCGGTCGGGCCAGCGCGGCGAGCGCGGCCAGGAACACGGGGGCACGCTCCCGCCCCTCGAACAGCCCGAGGTTGTTGCCGAGCAGCAGGAATGTGTCGTAACGCTGCCCGTCCGCGACGTGCGTGTCGACGGTGCCGTGCACCAGCTGCCGGACACCGCGGCGTCGACTCACGGCCAGCGCGCCCGCGGAGGTGTCCAGCCCGGTGACCGGTACGCCGCGCTCCTGGAGCAGCAGGGCGATCCGGCCGGCGCCGGTGCCGACGTCCAGCGTTTCGCCGCGGGCCCGGTCCACCGCGCGGTGGTCGTACGGCTGCCAGTCCTGTGGACCGTCCAGATAGTGGGCCGCCGGCGCGCCGTTGATCAGACCGTCATCCCGCTCGATGATCTCGATGACCGGCCGGGGCAGGCGCCCACCGACCAGGGGTCGAGGGCCCACCCCGCTGGCCACCGCGAACGTGTCCCGCAGCAGTTCGCCGACCACGTCACCGATTCGAGGCTCAACCGTCACGACGTTCACGCTATCTGTCCACTCAGCGGCCGGTAGCGGCCGTATCCTGGCGGCGTGACCATGCTGGACCGGCTGTCGGCCGAGAAGTACATCCTGCTCACGACCTTCCGCAAGGACGGTCGGGCGGTGCCGACCCCCGTCTGGGCGGTACGAGATGGTGAGGCGTTGGCGGTCTGGACCCGGGCCGACTCGGGCAAGGTGAAGCGGATCCGCCACAACGGTGAGGTGACTGTGGCCCCGTGCGACGTGCGGGGGCGGCCACACGGGGCGGAGGTGCCGGCCCACGCGACGATCTACGGCAACGGCGACACCGGTCGGGTACGGGACCTACTCAAGCACAAGTACCGCCTGATCGGTCGACTCAGCCTGCTCGGCAGCCGGCTGCGGCGCGGCGAGGGCGGCACGGTCGGCATCCGGGTGACGCTGGCCGAGACGCGGCGCTGAGACGCAGCGACGGCGGCCACTCAGGACATGGAAAGGGGCGGCGGATCGAGATCCACCGCCCCTGACCGGAAAACTATTGCCGCTTCAGTCGCCCTGCCGCTGCTGCGGGATCTGACCCTGCAACAGCGCCCTGACCTCCGACTCGCGGTATCGACGGTGGCCACCCAGGGTGCGGATGGCACTGAGCTTGCCAGCCTTTGCCCACCGGGTCACCGTCTTCGGGTCGACACGGAACATCGACGCCACCTCGGCCGGTGTGAGTAGCGGCTCTGGTTCGTGCGTTCGCGATGCCATCGGTCACTCCTCCACATGTATAGACATCGGCCGGGGTCCCGCCGGCCGACGCGTCTCCCATGGTCCGGCTAGTCCCCGATGTCCGACATGGGCCGAACGGATGAAGGTCCCTAGACGGACGGATGAACCATGCCCGATTTTTACGACTTTTACACGGCAGAAAGTACCTTATTCGGACTCATGATCACGGTTCGTGATGCGTCAACTACGAGCACACCTCACCTTGGGAGCGCTCCTCGGGCGATATGCCCCTAGTTGCACCGCTCCAGCAGCTGCACGGCACGCCACCGAGCCACCAACGTGTCGTACGCGGCGGACGCCTCCTCGGCCTCACCGCGCGACAGCCCCGCGAGGCCGGTGGCGACCAACTCTGGCGAGTCGTCCGCGGTGAGGGTCTCGTCGGAGAGCAGGTCGACCAGGCCGCCGTAGTCCAACTCGACCACCGAGCGCGGATGGAACTCCTCCAGCCAGCGCGCCGCCTCCTCCACCGCCTCGGTGATCGGCGCCTCGCCCACCGACTTGCGCAGCACCGACAGCGCCCGTGAGGACCGGCGACGGGCCTTGGAGATCTCGGTCCGGTAGCGCAGCGCCCGCAGGCCCGGCTGGGTGACCAGGTCCCGCTCGGCCGGCTCGAAGAGCACGAACCACCGCAGAGGCACCCCCCAGGTGGCGATCTGCTCGTGCACCCGGGGCACCCCGTGCTCCAACACCCGGGCGCCGCTGCGCCAGTCGTCGACGACCGCCCTGGCCTGGCCAGCGAGCACCGGCGGCACGAAGGCGTCGGCGAGCACCGAGGGCACCCCGTCCCGAGCGCTGAGCGCCGCCTCAGCGACCCGGATCCGCAGGTTCCATGGGCAGACCAGCAGGCTGTCGTCCGTCTCCAGGACGTACGCCTCCTCCGGCAGGTCCGGCAGCCGGGTCCAGCCCGCGCCCAGCGCCTCGATCACCGCCGTCCGCTGTCGGCCGGGCCCCTCGACCGGGGCCACCGCCCGCCCCTCGGACACGTAGCGGCGCCAGTAGCTCTGCCGGTCCCGGTCGAAGGCGGTCAACGGTTCGTACACGCGCAGGTAAGAAGCGAAGAGCGACGGCACGGCGCGATCCTCCCACGAACCACAGCCGTATGAGGTCAGCGGCCGGACCACGCGCGCCGCAACGTGGGACGGCGGCGGCGCGTCGAGCGTCCCCAGGGCGGCCGATACTAGGCTCGATCTCACCGGCAGCATCCCCGCCGGGGTCCACCAGGTCCGCGTCCCACAAGGACGCACACCACTCCAGGAGCCAACCATGGGCGTATTCGCGAGCACCGACGATCCGGTATCGACCGGTCACGAACAGGTCGTCTTCTGCCAGGACAAGCAGAGCGGCCTGAAGGCGATCATCGGGATCTACTCCACCGCGCTGGGGCCGGCGCTCGGCGGCACCCGCTTCTACCCGTACGCCAGCGAGGACGACGCGCTCGCCGATGTGCTCGACCTGTCCCGTGGGATGGCGTACAAGAACGCGCTCGCCGGGCTGGACCTGGGCGGTGGCAAGGCCGTCATCTGGGGTGACCCCGAGCAGATCAAGAGCGAGGCGCTGCTGCGCGCGTACGGTCGCTTCGTGGAGTCGCTGGGCGGTCGCTACTACACCGCGTGCGACGTCGGCACCTACGTGGCGGACATGGACGTCGTGGCACGGGAGACCCGCTACGTGACCGGGCGCAGCGTGGAGCACGGCGGCGCCGGCGACTCGTCGATCCTCACCGCCTGGGGTGTCTTCCAGGGCATGCGGGCCGCCTCCGAGCACGTCTGGGGCACTCCGAGCCTGCGTGGCCGCCGGGTCGGCGTCGCCGGCCTGGGCAAGGTCGGCAAATACCTCACCGGCCACCTGCTGGAGGACGGCGCCGAGGTGGTCGCCACCGACGTCAACCCGAAGGCGCTGGCCTGGGTTCGCAGCAACCACCCGCAGGTCACCCTGATGGACGACGCCAGCGCGCTGGTCGCCGCGGACATCGACGTGTACGCGCCGTGCGCGCTGGGCGGCGCGCTGAACGACGACACCGTGCCGGCGCTGCGCGCCAAGGTGGTGACCGGTGCGGCGAACAACCAGCTCGCCCACCCGGGCATCGAGAAGCTGCTGGCCGACCGGGGCATCCTCTACACGCCGGACTACGTGGTCAACGCCGGCGGTGTGATCCAGGTCGCCGACGAGATCGAGGGCTTCAACTTCGACCGGGCGAAGCTGCGGGCAACCCGGATCTACGACACCACCCGCGAGATCCTGGGCCTGGCCGACGCCGAGGGCGTGCCGCCAGCGGTCGCCGCGGATCGGCTGGCCGAGCGCCGGATGGCGGAGGTCGGCCGCCTGCGGTCGATCCACCTGCGCTGAGCATTCCCCGGAGGCGGATCGACGGGATCCGCCTCCGGGCCCCCTGTGCCGGCGCGGCTCGGTAGGCTGAGGGCCGGATCGATTTTGATGCGGTTTGTCCGGTGTCACGGGCGCTAACCGTTCCGCTCCTTACCCGGTACACTGGGTGACGGCCGGATCGACGCGACGCGCAGAGCCGGCTGACGGTAACCCGAGGTGCCGAACGGTGGCATCCCCATGTACCGTAAGAGCCACGAGAGATGCCTGACGTCATCGGGGCCCGCCTTCGGGCTGCCCCGCATTCTGTGCGAGGGGGTCGAGCCATGGGGCGCGGCCGTGCTAAGGCCAAGCAGACAAAGGTGGCCCGGGAGTTGAAGTACCACTCCCCGAACACCGACCTCACCGCCTTGCAGCGCGAACTGGCGGGTGCTGGTAAGTCTGAGCACCACTTCGACGACGACTCTAAAGAGTTCGTCGACGACGATGATGAGGATCACGCGGACGACGATCCGGATCCCTGGGTCCGTCCGGCCCGCTGACCTCTCGACGCAGCTGAGCACGCGGTGATACCCGCGTGCTCACGCACGTCCCGTGCAGGTTCAGCTGCCGACGATCAGGGGCCTGACCCGACCGGAGTATTCCGGCCGCTCGACAGGCCCCTGTTCACGGCTCTCGTCAGCGCGGGCGGTTGTTCCAGTTGTAGAAGGTCGGGATGTTCTCGAAGTGGTTCCAGGCGCAGACCGCGCTGGCACCATCGCCGCCCGACACCTCCGAGCGCAGCCGCCTGGCGTCCTCAGCCTCCTGTAGCAGCGCGACGAGCGCAGGGGCCGCCTCCCGCACCCGCTCGTTGACTCCGTCATCCGCCTCGCGCTCAGGCCGCCGGTTACTGGTGCTCTCGGGCATGCTCCAACACTCCATCCAATAGGCGGATCTTGCTGTTTCGGCAGTGCTCGGTCTCCGTACCGTCAAAACGCCCCAGCTCGAAGTAGCGGTTGGCCGCGTGGCCACCGCCACAGAAGCCGAAGTAGGGGCAGGACACCCGACAGGCCTCCACCCCGGCCAGGAACTCCCCCACCCACGGGGTCGCCGCCGCTCCGCCGAGAATCTCCGCCAGCGGAGCGTGCAGGACGTTGCCGCTGCTGAAATCGCCGTAGCGCGGGTCGGTGAAGCCCGCCAACTCCGGGGACAGCACGGTCACCGAGCCGTCGTGACCGATGGTCGGGATCGGGTCCAGTTGGCGGGGCAGCACCCCGTCAGCCGAGTTGTCGAGCACCGCCGCGGCGTAGCGCAACGTCCACTCGACCTCGCGGAGGTGGATCCGGGGGTCACGGCGCCACGCCGCGACCAGCTCCGCCCAGAACGCGGTCACCGCCGAGGAGTCGTGGCGGTTGTCCCGGGTGTTGACCCCCTCGGTCTCCTCGATGTTGATGCCCAGCACATCGCAGCCCAGCTCGAGGAAGTAGTCGTACAGCTCGGTGGCGAGCCCCGGGCCCGGCTGGGACACCACAGCCAGGGCGGAGAAGGGCAGACCATGACGGCGCAGCGCCGCGACGCCGCGCAGGATGCGGTCGTAAGCCGGCTGGCCGCCCCGGTTGACCCGGTCGCCATTGCGGGCCCGCGGGCCGTCCACGCTCACGCTCACCCGCATCTCGTGCCGGGCGAAGAAGTCACACCAGTCGTCGTCGATCAGCGTGGCGTTGGTCTGCACGTGATGCTCGACCTCGGGGTCGAACGGCGCCATCAGGTCGGCCAGGTGCTCCCGGCCGGCCGCCAACGGCTCGCCGCCGTGCCACACCACGGAGAACCGGCCGGCCGCCGCCCACGGGTTGACCGCCGCCGCCACCGCCTCGGCCACCGCCACCGACATCCGCTGGTCGGTGGCACGAAACGGCAGGTAGCAGTACGCGCAGTCGAGGTTGCAGAGGGTGGTGGGCTGCATGACGACGTACGACGGGACGGTGGAAAGACCCCGCATCCCGCTGAACGACTGTCCCCGAGCAGCCATCGCCCTCCTCCGCCAAGCCTGAGCCCTTCAGGCTAGGCGGCATAGGCCACTCGGGTGAAGCCCTGATCAGGTGCCCGTACGATCACCGGAACGTGATCATCCTCGGGTGTGCTGACCAACCATCTGAACGTTGCCGGTGCCCTCGATGATCTCGCCGGCCTGCCAGGCCTCGACCCCACGGCCGGTCAGCGTGGCCAGCGCCCGGTCGGCGTCCTCGGCCGACACGATCGCGAACATGCCGACGCCCATGTTGAAGGTCGACTCCATGTCCTGGTCGTCGATCCGACCCTTCGACTGGATCAGGTCGAAGATCGGCTGCGGCTTCCAGGTGGAGCGGTTGACCACAGCGTCGACGTGCTCGGGCAGCACCCGGACCAGGTTGCCGGGGATGCCGCCACCGGTGATGTGGGACAGCGCCCGCACCTCCGCCTCGGCGATCAGCTTGAGGCAGTCCTTGGCGTAGATCTTGGTCGGGGTGAGCAGCTCCTCACCGAGGGTCCGCTGCCGACCGAAGTCGTCGATCACGATGTCCAGGCGCATCCGGGCCGCGCCGAGCAGCACGTGCCGGACCAGCGAGTAGCCGTTGGAATGTAGACCGGAGGAGCGCATGGCGATCACCACGTCGCCCACCTCGACCCGGTCCGGGCTGAGGATGTCCGCCTCCTCGACCACGCCGACACCGGTCGCGGAGATGTCGTACTCGTCCGGGCGCAGCACACCGGGGTGCTCGGCGGTCTCCCCGCCCAGCAACGCGCAGCCGGCGTAACGGCAACCGTCGGCGATGCCCGCCCCGATCTCGGCGACCTTGTCCGGAACGACCTCGCCGGTGGCGATGTAGTCGAGCAGGAACAGCGGCTCGGCGCCGCAGGCCACCAGGTCGTCCACGACCATGGCCACCAGGTCGATGCCGACCGTGTCGTGGATGTCCATCTGCTGAGCGATCACCAGCTTGGTGCCCACCCCGTCGGTGGAGGACGCCAGGATCGGGCTCTTGTACTTCTTCGTGTCCAGCCGGAACAGACCAGCGAACCCGCCCAGGTCACCCATCACCTCGGGTCGGCGGGTCTGGCGCACCTTCGACTTGAGCAACTCCACCGCGCGGTCGCCCGCGTCGATCGAGACCCCGGCATCGGCGTACGAGACCGAGCGTTTGCGCGCCTGACGGCCAGCGCCCCCCGTCCAGGGCTGACGGTCGCCGCCGGCGCCGGTCGGGCTGCTTCCTGCGCCGTTGCGCTCGGACACGTGCGTCACGGTTCTCCCCTTTGGTTCTCGGTGCCGCGCCGGCGGTGGCCGGGCCGCGCCGGTTGGTGCTACGGGCGGTTTGCGGTAACGCCACCCGGAGTGGCGACGAACGAGCCGTTGGTGTGCGGGGCTTCCGGCGCCGAGTTGGCGACCCGTCGGCCCACCCCTTCGAGCACGTGCTTGCCGATCAGGTTGCCGGCCGGCAGCTCGATCGGGTACTCCCCATCGAAACACGCCCGACACAGCCTGGTCTTCGGCTGCTCGGTCGCGGCGATCAGGCCAGGAAGCGAGACGTAACCCAGCGTGTCGGCGCCGATGGAGCGCCGGATGCCGTCGTTGTCCAACCCGTTGGCCAGCAGTTCCGCCCGGGTGGCGAAGTCGATGCCGTAGAAACACGGCCAGCTGACCGGCGGCGAGGAGATCCGGACGTGCACCTCCAGTGCCCCCGCCTCACGCAACATCCGCACGATGGCGCGCTGGGTGTTGCCGCGCACGATCGAGTCGTCCACGACCACCAGCCGCTTGCCCCGGACGTTCTCCCGCAGCGGGTTGAGCTTGAGCCGGATGCCGAGCTGACGCAGGGTCTGCGACGGCTGGATGAAGGTGCGCCCCACGTACGGGTTCTTCATCAGGCCGGCGCCGTAGGTGATGCCGGACGCCTCCGCGTAGCCGATCGCGGCCGGGGTGCCCGACTCGGGTACCGGGATCACCAGGTCGGCCTCGACCGGGTGCTCCTTGGCCAACTGCCGGCCGATCTGCACCCGCGCCGAGTGGACGTTGCGCCCGGCGATCGTGGCGTCCGGGCGGGCGATGTAGACGTACTCGAAGAGACAGCCCTTCGGCTCCGGCGCGGCGAACCGCGTGGAGCGCAGGCCGTTCTCGTCGATCGCGATCAGCTCGCCCGGCTCGACCTCGCGCACCACGCTGGCACCGACGATGTCCAGTGCGGCGGTCTCACTGGCCACCACCCAGCCGCGCTCCAGGCGGCCGAGCACCAGCGGGCGGACGCCGTGCGGATCGCGGGCCGCGTAGAGGGTCGACTCGTCCATGAAGACGAAGCTGAACGCGCCACGCAACTGCGGCAGCACCTCCAGTGCGGCCGCCTCGACCGACAGATCCGGTCGGCTGGCGAGCAGCATCGTCACCAGGGAGGTGTCGTTGGTCGAACCGTCCGCGACGAGGCCGCGCTCGGCGACCTCCTTCTCCAGCTCGGCGGTGTTGACCAGGTTGCCGTTGTGAGCCAGCGCGATGGTCGTGCCGGAGGTGGTCGACCGGATCGTCGGCTGGGCGTTCTCCCAGTTCGACGCGCCGGTGGTGGAGTAGCGGGCGTGCCCGATGGCCAGATGGCCGCGCAGGCTCGCCAGGGTGGGCTCGTCGAAGACCTGGGCCACCAGCCCGAGGTCCTTGTAGACCACCACGCCGGAGCCATCGCTCACCGCGATGCCCGCCGCCTCCTGGCCGCGGTGCTGCAGGGCGTAGAGGCCGAAGTAGGTCAGATTGGCAACCTCTTCGCCGGGGGCCCAGACGCCGAAGACGCCACAGGCATCCTGGGGGCCAGGTCGTTGGGGGTCAAGGTCGTGGCTCAGCCGGCCGTCGCCTCGGGGCACCTACCGCTCCCTCATGCTGGTCTGGACCGGCCGGGCGGGATCACGGGCGGATCCACACTTCTCTGCCGGGACCACTGTCTTCGCCTGACAGTGTACGCGAATCGCCGTCAATACAGATAGTCACGATTCCTGCGCAGGTTGTCACCGTGAGTGGGACTCGGAGATAATTAGAGGGGCAGATACGCCGAGAGATCCGCACGGACACCACTCATCTGGACGCGACCTTCGGCGACCGCCTCGACCCAGCCGATCCTCCCGGTCGCCAACCGCAACCAGGTGTCGGGGGCCATCTCGACGACGTTTGGTGGGTTTCCCCTGGTGTGTCGAGGTCCGGGTACGCACTGGATCGCCCCGTATGGTGGGACGCGCACCTCCACCGATCGGCCGGGGGCGCGCTCCGCGAGGACGGCCAACAACGACCGGACCGCCTCTCGGAACACCGGCCGTTCGGGCGTACGCCCCTCGTCAAGCGCCAACAACGCCGCCGTCACGGCAGCGGACTTACTGTGCGGAGAGGACACGACGGGACGATACGACCCGCAGGCCAACTACCTGACGCTGGCCCTGGGTCGCGCCGATCCGGTCGGACAAGGCATAGTTGCCGACGGCGTATCTGAACCGTGATGATCCCCGGCCCGGCGCCCCGCCGGTCAGAGGGAAGTCAGCCCGGAAGGCGGTGGACGTGTCAACACACCGACGTGCCTGGAAGCAGCGGGCCGGTGTGGTCGTAGCGCTGGTTGCCGGCGCTCTGCTCGCCGTCCCCGCCACACCAGCCCTGGCCGCGAAGATCAGCACAGCTGACAACTCCGTCACGATTGATGCTGGCAAGAGCAGCACAGTCAGCGTGGTTGTTAGACCCGACGTCGGCGAAGAGTCCGCAGACATCGACGTGAATGGTCTTCCTGACGGCGTCACCTGCGGCGGGTGCGGCCCGATCACCTTCGACCAACCACTCGCGCCGAAGAACCTGACCCTTACCCTGTCCGCAGCGGCCAACGCGCCCGCAGCCAACGGCACTCAGGCGAGGATCACCGTAACGGGAGACTCCAACTCCCGTACTCTCCGCGTCACCGTCAAGGCAGCCGCCGCTCCGCCGCCGCCGCAGAACCAGACCGTGCGGTCGGTCGCCGGCAAGGTGGTCTCGCAGGCCGACGGCAAGGCCGTGCCGAACGCGTTCGTGGTCCTCCAGGACACCGCCGGTCACCGTTACGACGCCACGAGCGACGGCAGCGGCAACTTCCGGTTCACCGGTACGACCCAGAACCCGATCGCGCCCGGACGGATCGACCTGGGCGCGTCGTTCGACAACATCAAGGCGTTCAAGGTTTTGAACGCCAACGCCGGGCAGGCGGTCACCGGGCAGCGGCTCAGCCTCGCGCTCAAGGCCGAGACGACGCCCAGCGCCACCCCGTCCGCCACCCCCGAGGCCACCCCCACCGACGAGGCGACCGAGGAGGGCACCGCGGAGGAGCCCACCGAGGAGGCCAGCCAGGGTGCTCCGGCGAATGCCGCCAACAACGAGGACGGCGGCGGCTTCAGCTCGTACCTGATCATCCTGCTCGGTGGTCTCCTGGTCGCCGCCGGTGTCGGCACGATCGTGCTGCTCTGGATGAAGCGCAGGGAGAACGGCGACGACGACGACGCTCCGGCAGCTGCCGGCGGCGGCGGAGTGGTGCCGCCATCGCGCGGCGGGTTCCACGGTCCCGACGACCAGACCCGGGTGGTCGGCGGTCGTCCCGGCGGTGGAGCGGACCCGACCATGGTCGGCGGCGCGGCGCTGAGCGAGGCGCCGACGATGATGCACCGACCGGTGGTCGACGACGTTCCGCCAGACCCGTACGGCGCGCCTGCCCAGGCGTACGGCGGCGCGGGTCAGCAGGGTTGGGGCGGCGCCGGCTACGGCGAGGAGCCAGCGTCCGCCGGGTACGGTGCCGGCGGCTACGGCAACGCCCCCGCTTCCGGTGGCGGCTACGGCACTCCGGCCGGCCCGGAGGGCGGGTACGGCACCGGTGCGGCCGGTGACGGTTACGGTGCCGCGCCCGGTGCCGGTTACGGCAATGCTCCGGCCTCCGGTGCCGGCTACGGGAACGCTCCGGCCTCCGGTGGCGGCTACGGCGGTCGTGATTACGACGCCCCGGGCGGCACCGCCGCCTACCCGCCGGCTCCCGCTGGCGGAGCGGCCTACGGCGAGCGGTTCGACGAGCCGACCGGCCGGTACACCGGCGACAGCACCCAGTACCCGGCTCCGGCCGACCCGTACGCAACCGGCGTCTACCAGCCGGAGCAGGGGCAGGGGTACGGCCAGCCCGACGCCGCCCCGTACGGCGGTCGCGCCGCCGAGCCGACCGCGGGATACGGCGCTCCGGAGGCTGGCGGGTACGACCAGGGTGGCTACGGTCAACCGGCCGGCGGATACAACCAGGGCGGCAACTACGGCCAGGAGCCCCCGCAGCAGCAGCGCGGCGGCTACGACGACCGGGGTTACGACCAGGGCGGCTACGGCCAGCCCGCCAGCGGCGGATACGACCAGGGCGGCAACTACGGCCAGGAGCCCCCCCAGCAGCAGCGCGGCGGCTACGACGAGCGGGGCTACGACCAGGGCGGCTACGGCCAGCCCGCCGGGCGGAACCGACCGGACACCCCGGCGCCGACCGAGCGCGGCGGTCGCCGCCTCGACTGGCTGGACGACTGACCCCACCACAGCACATGGAAACGGCCACCCGGAGATCCGGGTGGCCGTTTCGCTGCAAGACCCACTCGCGGTCAGTGAAGTCGGGCCATCCCGAAGACCTGGACACCGCGACTTCCTGAAAACCGAGTTGATCACAAGGCGCGGGCCGGCGCGGTCAGGCGCGGGCCGGCGCGGTCAGGCGCGGGCCGGCGCGGTCAGGCGCGGGCCGGCGCGGTCAGGCGCGGGCCGGCGCGGTCAGGCGGCGGAGAAGACGCCCTGGTGGAGCACGGGGACGACGTCCGACACGCCGATGCGGACGGCGACGTCGACGTCCGCGGCGAAGCCGTTCTCGGTCAACTCCCGACCGGAGACGCTGCCGCGCACCGCGGCGGGCAGATCCGGAGTGCTCGCCAGCGCCGAGTCGACACCGCCGATCGCGGGCCTCGCTCAGGCGGCGGAGAAGACGCCCTGGCGCAGCACCGGGACCACCGCCGACACACCCACCTGGACGGCGACGTCCACGTCCTCGGCGAAACCACTCTCGGTCAGCTCGCGTCCGGAGACGCTGCCGCGTACCGCGGCGGGCACGTCCGGAGTGCTGGCCAGCGCGGCGAGCGCCATGGCCGCCTCCACGGACAGCCCACCCGGCACGCCGGAGAGGGCGTCCAGCACCGAGGCGGCGCCGAGTTGGTCCTCCACCGACGGTCGCAGCGACCCGTCCGGCCACCGCTCCCCTGAGGCGATCACGCCGATCGGGGCGTCCAGCGTTCCGTACCCCCGGCGGCGCAGCCAATGCCCGACGGCGCGAGCGTTGCGCAGGCACGCCGCGACCACCGGCAGACCGGTGGCGCTGGCGGCGGCGCTGATGGCCGAGCCGTTCGGGGAGGGCAGCACGAGGTCCGCCACCACCGGCGCGGTGCTCAGTGCGGCGGGCGACAGCGACCACGGATGCTCCGCGCTCACCTGCCGCCGCCCCACCGCAGCGGTCGCGCCGACCCGCACCGCGTAGTCCGCGGCCTGTTCACCCCAGGGGAACGGGTGCACCCGCATGCCACGGGCGACCGCCACCTCCACCGAGGTGGTGAACGACAGAACGTCCACCACCACCAGTGCGGCGCAGACCCGTCCGAGCTCGGCCGCCCCGGTCAGCCCCCAGTCGAACCGGGCACCGGAACCAGGTTGGCCGTGGACGGCGGCCGCCAACGCCTCAGCGCTCGTCAGGCGACGGCTCGGCGACACCGGGGTCAGACTCGGCGGCGGTGCCCGGCTGCTCCGACTCGATCGGCTCGACGGCACCGGTCTGCGGGACCGGCCCGAACGAGGCGATCGGCTCGGATACCACCTCCGCGGGATCGACCGGCTCGGCCTCCGCGACCGGCAGCGGGACGCCCTCGACCGCACCCGCCACGTCGGCGGCCGGCGCGGGCACCTCGACGGCGGCGGCACCCCCGAAGAGGCGCGGCAACGTCTCGGTGTGCGCGGTGCGCAGCTCGTCCAGGCCGATCCGGAACTGGCCGTGCACCTCAAGCGCCCCACCGGACGGGTCGGTGACGCCGATCAGCTCGAACGGCACACCCCGCTCGGCGCAGAGCGCCGCGAACGCCTTGTCGTGGCCGCGTGGCACCGAGACCAGCGCCCGGGTGGCGGACTCACTGAACAGGTAGACGAACGGCATCGAGCCCTCGGTGAACTGCTCCGGCACCGCGACCCGGGCACCGACGCCGCGCCGCAGGCAGGACTCGACCAGGCTCTGGGCGAGACCACCGTCGGAGAGGTCGTGCGCGGAGGCCAGGTGACCGACCCGTGCCGCCTCGGCCAGCAGCTCGGCGAGCGCCTTCTCCCGGGCGAGGTTGACCTGCGGCGGGATGCCACCGAGGTGCTCGTGCGTCACCCAGGCCCACTCCGAGCCGGACAGCTCCACGTTCGTCTCGCCGAGCAGGTAGAGCTGGTCGTGGTCGCCACCGGCGCGCGGCACGAAGCCCATCGGCACCCGGTCGGCGACGTTGTCCAGCACGCCCAGGACACCGACCACCGGGGTCGGGTGGATGGCCGCCGCGCCGGTCTGGTTGTAGAAGCTGACGTTGCCGCCGGTCACCGGGATGCCCAGCTCCAGGCAGCCGTCCGCGAGGCCGCGGACGGCCTCGGCGAACTGCCACATGACGCCCGGGTCCTCCGGGGAGCCGAAGTTGAGGCAGTCGGTGACGGCGATCGGCTTCGCGCCGGTCACCGCCACGTTCCGGTACGCCTCGGCCAGGGCCAGCTTGGTGCCGTTGTACGGGTCGAGCCTGGCGTACCGGCCGTTGCCGTCAACCGACAGGGCCACACCCAACCCGGTCCGCTCGTCGATCCGGATCACGCCGCCGTCCTCCGGCTGGGCGAGCACGGTGTTGCCCAGCACGTAGCGGTCGTACTGCTCGGTGACCCAGGTCTTGTCGGCGAGGTTCGGCGACGCGATCATGCGCAGAACGGTTTCCCGCAGCGCCTCCGGGTCGGCCGGGCGGGGCAGCGTCTCGGCCCGGTCGGCCTGGAGCAGGATCAGGTCGGCCGGCTCACGCATCGGCCGGGCGTAGACCGGACCGTCGTCGACCAGCGAACCCGGCGGCACGTCGACGACCAGGTGGTCCTGCCAGGTGATCAGCAGTCGACCCGGGCTGCCGTCCGGCTCTGGTGCGGTGACCTCACCGATCGCGGTGGCGAGAACGCCCCACTTTTCGCAGGTCTTGAGCACCGCGTCGAGCTTCTCCGGCTCGACGACCAGCAGCATCCGCTCCTGCGACTCGCTGGCCAGGATCTCGTGCGGGTCCATCGAGGGCTCGCGCAGCGGCACCCGCTCCAGCCAGACCCGCATGCCGGTGCCGGCCGCGGCGGCGGTCTCGGTGAGCGCGCAGGTCAGGCCGGCGCCCCCGAGGTCCTGAATGCCGACGACCAGTTGGCCGTCGTACAGCTCGAGGCACGCCTCGATCAGCAGCTTCTCGATGAACGGGTCGCCGACCTGCACGGCGGGTCGACGTGCCTCGCTGCCCTCGTCGAAGGTCGCGCTGGCCAGCACCGACACGCCACCGATGCCGTCCCGGCCGGTCTTGGCGCCCATCAGAACGACAACGTTGCCCGGGCCGGCGGCGGCCTTGTTCTGCAGCCGCTCGACCGGCAACACGCCCAGGCAGAGCGCGTTGAGCAGCGGGTTGCCCTGGTAGGAGGGGTCGAAGACCAGCTCACCACCGATGTTGGGCAGACCGAGGCAGTTGCCGTAGCCGCCGACGCCGGCAACCACACCGGTGAGCACGCGGGCGGTGTCCGGGTGGTCCGCGGCACCGAAGCGCAGCGGGTCCATCACCGCGATCGGGCGGGCGCCCATGGCGAGGATGTCCCGGACGATGCCGCCGACGCCGGTGGCCGCACCCTGGTACGGCTCGACGAAGCTGGGGTGGTTGTGCGACTCGACCTTGAAGGTCACCGCCAGCTCGTCGGAGATCTGCACGACACCGGCGTTCTCACCGATGCCGGCGAGCATCCGGTCGCTGGGCGGGGCCTTCTCGCCGAACTGGCGCAGGTGCACCTTGCTCGACTTGTAGGAGCAGTGCTCGCTCCACATGATCGAGTACATCGCGAGCTCGGACTGCGTTGGCCGGCGGCCGAGGATCTGCCGGATCCGGTCGTACTCGTCGTCGCGCAGACCAAGCTCGGTGTACGGCTGAAGCTCGCCCGGGGTGCCATCGGCGCGCGGAACGGTGTCCACGCCCTCGGTCCAGACGGCGGGAGCCGGCTGGGCGGGGGCGGTGGCCGGTGCCACGGGCTGCGCCAGGCTGGGCTCCGCCGGCTGCGACGGAGCGGAGTACGCCTCCGGTGTGTCGCGTACCGGGTCCGGATGGGTGGTCATGACCTCTCCTCGCTGCGCTCGTGCCCGCCAGACCGGCGGTTGAGCAGACCGATGATCGTGTCGCCGGTCACCGCCCCCGTCTTCGTTCGCGACTGCGGGGCTCGCAGACCCGGCTCACTCCTCGCGCTCACGCTGGCGCCCCCACCAGGTGCTTGAGGACCGACGTGAAGAACCCGAGGCCGTCCAGCGAAGGACCGGTGAGCGCCTCCACCGCGTGCTCGGGGTGCGGCATGATGCCCACCACGTTGCCGGCGGCGTTGGTGATCGCGGCGATGTCGCGCATCGACCCGTTGGGGTTGCCGCCGACGTAACGGGCAACCACCCGACCCTCGGCTTCGAGCTGGTCCAGCGTCGCGGTGTCCGCGACGTAGCAGCCCTCGCCGTTCTTGACCGGGATGAGCACCTCCTGGCCGGGCTGGAACGCGTTGGTCCACGCGGTGCCGGCCGACTCGATGCGCAGGACCTGGTCCCGGTTACGGAAGTGCAGGTGCTGGTTACGGGTGAGCGCGCCGGGCAGCAGGTGCGCCTCGCACAGGATCTGGAAGCCGTTGCAGATGCCGAGCACCGGTAGACCGCCCTGAGCGGCGTCCACGATCGTCTCCATCACCGGGGCGAACCGGGCGATGGCGCCGCAGCGCAGGTAGTCACCGTAGGAGAAGCCACCGGGCAGAACGACCGCGTCGACGCCGTGCAGCTGCGGGTCGCCGTGCCAGAGCCGGACCGGCTCAGCGCCGGCGATCCGGACCGCTCGGGCCGCATCCCCGTCGTCGAGCGAGCCGGGGAAGGTGACCACACCGACCCGGGCGGTCACGAGCGGGCGTCCGCGGTCTCGTCGGCCTCGACCAGGCGGACGGTGAAGTCCTCGATGACCGGGTTGGCGAGCAGCTTGTCGGCAATCTCCCGAGCGCGGTCCAGGTCCGGTTCACCGGTGAACTCGATCTCGATCCGCCTGCCGATCCGAACCGAGGCGACGTCACCGACGCCGAGCCGGGGCAGCGCGTTTGCGACGGCCTGGCCCTGCGGATCGAGGATCTCGGGCTTGAGCATGACGTCGACGACGACGCGAGGCACTGGGCACTCCTGACTGTGTACGCAGTTGGGTGCCGACCCACAACGGGCGAGCGCAGCCAGCGTACCTGGCAGATACGGCCACGGACGCACCGGCCGCCTGCAGTTCAAGCAGTGATCAACATTACTGGCGCTCTGAGCGGCTCCACAGGCGGGGCAGGTGGCCTCAGCAGGGCATACACGGCGCAACGGGACGCCGAATCGTTACATCGGCGATCCTCGATCAGGCCCTTGATAACGGCCGGTCCGGGCCCTACTGTACATCGACGTAAGTCGATTCAGGCGGCAGGGGGGACCTCCCGCTGTCGCCCATCCACACCCGGCGACCCCGGGTCCGCCCCGCCCAAGGAGTCCACCCGATGCACATCCGCCCCCTGCTCGCCGTACTCAGTATCGCGCTGGTCGGCGCCCTCGGCACCGCGTCCGGCGCGTCCGCCGCCCCGCCCGGCCCGCAACCCATCATCGGCGGCACCACCGTCTCGTCCGCACCCTGGGCGGCGGCGGTCATGAGCAACGGCTCGTTCACCTGCTCCGGCAGCGTGATCTCCCCGCAATGGGTGCTCACCGCCCGGCACTGCATCAGCGGCACCATGTCCGTCCGGGTCGGCAGCGTGTACCGCTCCTCCGGCGGCGTCACCCGTACGGTCAGCGCCACCTACACCCGCAACGACCTCGCCCTCATGCGACTCTCCAGCACCGTCAGCACCTCGACGGTCAGCCTGGCCAGCAGCAACCCGCCCCTCAACTCGACGAACTCGATCTACGGCTGGGGCATGACCTGCTACAGCGGCTGCTCCGCGTCGAGCCAGCTGAAGACCGCCACCGTGCGGGTGACCAGCAACAGCGTCACCGACGCGTACGGCGGGCAGGCGATCCGGAGCACCGAGATCAGCGGCAACGCGTGGCGGGGCGACTCGGGTGGCCCGCAGTTCTACAACGGCCGGCAGGTCGGCGTCGCCTCCACCGCCGACGGGCAGAGCATCCAGAACTACGGCAGCGTTGCGTACAACCGGGCCTGGATCACCTCGGTGGCCGGTGTCTGACGGTTGCCGCCCGGTGCGGTGCGGATGGTCGGCGGCGTGCCGGCCGTCCGCGCTGCGTCGTTTTGCAGCATCCGATCAGGTGAACAATGCACCCGATCGGGTCACGCCACTCCTGACAGCATCGGAAACGTGCTGGTCGTGACGACAGAGCAACTGCCCGGCTACGAGATCCGCCAGATTCTCGGTGAGGTGGTGTCATCGATGGCCAGGACGCGCAACCCGTACCGCGAGGGGGTCAAGAACCTGCGCGGTGGCGCGTACGACCCGATGGCTCCGGACAACCTGACCCGGTGGCGCACCGACTCGGTGGCCCGGCTCGGCGAGGAGGCCCTGCGGCTCGGCGCGAACGCGGTGATCGGCATGCGGTTCGACAGCCGGGACTGCGGTGAGATGTGGATGGAGATCTGCGCGTACGGGACGGCCGTGGTCGTCGTGCCCAAGATGCCCGAGGTCATGCCGGCCGACCAGCCGGTGGTCGCCGCGGAGACCGCCGAACCCGCGGGCTTCACGGGGTCGCCCGGCGGCATCGCCGAACCGGCCAGCGCACCCAACCTCAGAACCGCCGCCGAAACCCCAACCGGCGAATAACCCCACCCCAGGCCCCACCCACGCCGCCCACGCACCCCATGCGGTTGATCAAGAGATTTCCGTCAAGTAGGAGATCAAAGTTGACGCAAACCTCTTGATCACCGGGGCTGGGTGGGGTTGGGGGGTGGGGTGGGGTGGGGGTTAGAGGATGGGGGGCGGGCTGTAGGTGGCGGCTTCCGGGTGGGTCTCGACCACCTTGGTGATGCGGCTGGTTACCGCTGCCACCTGGGCGGCGGCGGCGCCGACGAAGGCGGAGCGGTCGGCGACCAGGGTGTCGATGTCGGCGCGGGACAGGCCGAGTCGGCCGTCCGCCGCCAGGCGGTCGAACAGGTCGTTCTCCGGCGAGCCCTTCTCACGCATCGCCAGGGCCACAGCGACCGCGTGCTCCTTGATCACCTCGTGCGCGACCTCGCGGCCGACGCCACGCCGGACCGCCGCCACCAGGATCTTCGTGGTGGCCAGGAACGGCAGGAACCGCTCCAGTTCCCGGTTGATCACCGCCGGGTACGCACCGAACTCGTCGAGCACTGTGAGGAACGTCTGGAACAGCCCGTCGGCGGCGAAGAACGCGTCCGGCAGGGCCACCCGGCGGACCACCGAGCACGACACGTCGCCCTCGTTCCACTGGTCGCCGGCCAGCTCGCCGACCATCGACAGGTAACCCCGGATGATCACCGCGAAGCCGTTCACCCGCTCCGACGAGCGGGTGTTCATCTTGTGCGGCATCGCGCTGGAGCCGACCTGGCCCGGCTTGAAGCCCTCGGTCGCCAGCTCCTGACCGACCATCAGCCGGATCGTGGTGGCCAGCGACGACGGCGCTGCGGCGGTCTGGGCCAGCGCGGCCAGCACGTCGAAGTCCAGTGAGCGCGGGTAGACCTGCCCGACGCTGTTCAGTACGCGGGAGAAGCCCAGGTGCTCGGCGACGCGCCGCTCCAGCTCGGCCACCTTGTCGGCGTCGCCGTCGAAGAGGTCCAGCTGGTCGGCGGCCGTGCCGACCGGGCCCTTGATCCCCCGCAGCGGGTAGCGGGCGATCAGGTCCTCCAGCCGCTCGTACGCGATCAGCAGCTCCTCCGCCGCCGACGCGAAGCGCTTGCCCAGCGTGGTGGCCTGCGCGGCCACGTTGTGGGAACGGCCGGTCATGACCAGGTCGGTGTGCTCGTACGCGAGGAAGGCGAGCCGGGCCAGGGTGGCCACGACGCGGTCCCGGATCAGCTCCAGCGAGGCGCGCACCTGGAGCTGCTCGACGTTCTCGGTGAGATCCCGCGAGGTCATGCCCTTGTGCACGTGCTCGTGCCCGGCGAGCGCGCTGAACTCCTCGATCCGGGCCTTCACGTCATGCCGGGTGACCCGCTCCCGCTCCGCGATCGAGGCGAGGTCGACCTGGTCGAGCACCCGCTCGTACGCCTCGACCACACCGTCCGGCACGGCGACGCCCAGATCCCGCTGGGCGCGCAGCACGGCGAGCCAGAGCCGCCGCTCCATCCGGACCTTCTCCTCCGGAGACCAGAGGGCGACCAATTCGGGCGAGGCGTACCGGTTGGCCAGCACGTTGGGGATCGTCGTCACGTACCTCATTGTCCCGCACCCACCGGTCGACACCTGGACCGGGCCGGGCTGTCCGGGGCTGCCGCCCTCAACGCTCCAGGATGGCGGTCACACCCTGACCACCGGCTGCGCAGATGGAGATCAGCCCGCGTCCGCTGCCCCGCTCGGCCAGCAGCTTGGCCAGGGTCGCCACGATCCGCCCGCCGGTGGCGGCGAACGGGTGTCCGGCGGCCAGCGACGAGCCGTTGACGTTGAGCCGGTCGGTGTCGATCGCGCCCAGCGGCGCGTCGAGGCCGAGCCGGTCCTTGCAGAACTCCGGCGACTCCCAGGCGGCGAGGGTGGCCAGCACCTGGGACGCGAACGCCTCGTGGATCTCGTAGTAGTCGAAATCCTGCAACGTCAGGCCGGCGCGGGCCAGCATCCGGGGCACCGCGTACGCGGGGGCCATCAACAGCCCCTCGTCACCGTGCACGAAGTCCACCGCGGCCGTCTCCGACCAGCTGAACCAGGCCAGCACCGGCAGGTTGTGCGCGGCCGCCCACTCCTCGCTGGCGAGCAGCACGGTGGATGCCCCGTCAGTGAGCGGTGACGAGTTGCCGGCGGTCATGGTGGCCTGCTCGGCGTCCGGGCCGCGGGTGCCGAAGACCGGCTTGAGCGAGCCGAGCTTCTCCACGCTGGTGTCCGGGCGCAGGTTCGCGTCGCGGGTCAGCCCCAGGTACGGCGTCATCAGGTCGTCGAAGAAACCCCTGTCGTACGCGGCGGCGAGCCGCTGGTGCGAGCGCAGGGCCAGCTCGTCCTGGGATCGCCTGTCGATCTGCCAGCGCACCGCGGTGCGGGCAGCGTGGTCGCCCATGGACAGGCCGGTGCGGGGTTCGGCGTTGCGCGGGATCTCCGGCTTGAACGGCTGGATTGGGCGCAGCTTCGCCGCGACCTTGAGCCGTTCGCCCAGCGTGCGGGCCGAGTTGAGCTTGAGCAGCGTGCGGCGCATCTCCTCGTTGACCGCGAGCGGCGCGTCGGAGGTGGTGTCGACGCCGCCGGCGATGCCCACGTCGAGTTGACCGAGGGCGATCTTGTTGGCGACGAGGATCGCCGCCTCCAGGCCGGTGCCGCAGGCCTGCTGGATGTCGTACGCCGGGGTGTGCGGGTCGAGTCGGGAGCCGAGGACCACTTCGCGGGTGAGGTTGAAGTCGCGGGAGTGCTTGAGCACCGCGCCGGTCACCACCTCACCGACGCGCTGCCCGGCCAGCCCGTACCGGGCGATCAGTCCGTCCAGCGCGGCGCCGAGCAGGTCGGCGTTCGACGCGTCCGCGTAGCGCGAGTTGGAACGGGCGAAGGGGATGCGGTTGCCCCCGATGACCGCGACCCTCCGGATGCTCTGCACGATCCGCCTCCTCGACATGTGTTGCTCGAACCCTACTCGCCAGTAGGCTACGCCCATGACCGACAGGTACGCGAGCTTCGTCCAATCGGCTGCCGGCCGCACGCTGGTCAAGCGCCTCGGGCTGCCCGACCCGCCCCGACTGCGCCGGCACTCTCCCGGCGACCCGCTGCTGCCCGGGCCGGCCCTGCTCGGCGCGGCCACCGGCGGCCGGCTCGCCGAGCCGGTCGGCAGGATCCTGACCGCCGCCGGGGTCGAGGTGGCCGACCCGGCCGCCGACACCGCCCCCGGCGACAACCCGCGGCGGTACGGCGCACTGCTCTTCGACGCCACCGGGATCACCGATTCGACCGAGCTGCGCCAGCTCTACGACTTCTTCCACCCACAGGCCCGGGCCGTGCTGCCCGGCGGCCGGGTGATCGTGCTGGGCACACCACCGCAGGAGTGCCCGACGCCCCGCGAGGCGACCGCCCAGCGCGCCCTGGAAGGTCTGGTGCGCAGCATCGGCAAGGAGTTCGGCCGGGGCACCACCGCCCAACTCGTCTACGTGACCCGCGCCGAGAACGGCGTCCTCACCAGCCTCGAGTCGACGCTCCGGTTCCTGCTGTCCGGGCGGTCCGCGTACGTCTCGGGTCAGGTGATCCGGGTCGGTGCCGGCGAGGCGACCGCCCCGGCCGACTGGGACCGCCCACTGGACGGGCAGGTCGTGCTGGTCACCGGCGCCGCCCGGGGCATCGGCGCGGCGCTGGCCCGGGTGCTCGCCCGCGACGGCGCACAGGTGGTGGCACTGGACATCCCGGCCGCCGGTGACGCGCTGGCCGCGGTGGCGAACGACATCGGCGGTACGGCGGTGCAACTCGACCTGACCGCACCGGACGCACCGACCCGGCTCGCCGATCACCTGGCCGGCCGACACGGCCGGGTCGACGTGGTGGTGCACAACGCCGGCATCACCCGGGACAAGACGCTCGGCCGGATGGACGCCGACCGGTGGGATCAGGTCATCGACGTCAACCTCTCCAGCCAGGAGCGCATCAATGACGTGCTGTTGGAGCGGGGGCTCATCCCGACCGGCGGGCGGCTCGTCTCGGTCTCGTCGATCGCCGGGATCGCCGGCAACCGGGGGCAGACCAACTACGCCACCAGCAAGGCCGGCGTGATCGGCCTGGTCGACTCGCTCGCCCCGGCTCTGCGGGAGCGGGGGATCAGCGTCAACGCGGTGGCCCCGGGCTTCATCGAGACCCGGCTGACCGCGCGTATCCCGCTGGTGGTCCGCGAGGCGGGCCGGCGGATGAACAGCCTGGCCCAGGGCGGGCTTCCGGTGGACGTGGCGGAGACGATCGGCTGGTTGGCCTGGCCGGCCAGCGGTGCGGTCAGCGGAAACGTGGTCCGGGTCTGCGGCCAGAGCCTGCTGGGGGCGTGATGGGCACTCGGAGGCAGCCGGACGACGACCTCTCCCTGCACGAGCTGATCGACGGCCCGACGGAGACACTGTCGGCGGAGATGCGGGCCGCGGCACTCCGGCCGGAGCCCGCCGGCCGTGACCGGGTCGAACTGCCTCGGATGCCGGCGGCCGGAGCGCTCTACCGTCGGGCGTTGCTCGGCGCGCTGCCCGGCCTGGGCGGCGGGCGGCGCGGCCCCGGCGTGCCGGGCGTCGAGTTGGCAGCGGGCGGGGTGAGCGTCGACCGGGCGCACCTGGCCGCCTACGACCGGGTCTGCGGGTTCCGGCTCACCGATCGCCTGCCGGGCACGTTTCCGCACGTCATGGGCTTCCCGCTGACCCTGCGGCTGATGACCGCGACGGAGTTTCCCTTTCCACTGATCGGCCTGGTGCACGTCGGCAACCGGATCACCGTGCACCGCCCGATCACCGCCGACGAGACCCTCGACTTCACGACGTACGCGGAGAACCTGCGCCCGCACGACCGGGGGCGGCAGGTGGACGTGGTGCTGGTCGGCTCGGTCGCCGGCGAGAAGGTCTGGGAGGGTGTCTCGACGTACCTGGGTCGGGAGCGCAAGCCTGGCGGGGGCGACCGGAGTGGACGCACCGAGCCGCCGGCCGGCACGTCCCGCTGGCGGGTGGAGCCCCGGGTCGGCACGGAGTACGCGCGGGTGTCCGGGGACCACAACCCGATCCACACGTCCCGGCTCGGGGCGCGGCTCTTCGGCTTCCACCGGCCGATCGCGCACGGCATGTGGAGCAAGGCGCGCTGCCTGGCCGCACTGGAGAACCGGCTGCCGGACGCCTACACCGTCGAGGTCGCCTTCAAGCTTCCCGTCCCGCTTCCGAGCACTGTGAGTTTCGCCCTCCTGCCGGACGGCGGGTTCGCCCTGCACGACTCGCGCGGCCGACCGCACCTCGCAGGTCTGGTGCGCTGACGGGCACCCCTCTTGGCAGGGGCGCTCGCATGCGCTAGGTTGTTCTCACAGCGAGATGTTCTCAGAATGAGAGAGACGCGATGAACGAGCAGGAGTTCCTGGCCGCGTACGACCCCCGGGCCTATCCGTCGGTCGCGGTGACCGTCGACGTGGTGGCGCTGACCATCCGCGACGACGCGCTGCACCTGCTGCTGATCCGGCGCGGCCAGGCACCCTTCGAGGGGCACTGGGCGCTGCCCGGTGGGTTCGTCCAACCCGACGAGGACCTGACCGCTGGCGCCCGACGCGAGCTGGCCGAGGAGACCGGGCTCGGCGGCGAGGGGCTGCGCCGCGTACACCTGGAGCAGTTGGGCAGCTACGGCGCTCCCGACCGCGACCCGCGGATGCGCATCGTCTCGATCGCCCACCTCGCGTTCGCCCCCGACCTGCCGGACCCGGCCGCCGGCACCGACGCCGACGAGGCGATCTGGCTGCCGGTGACCGCGCTGACCAGCCGGCAGCTCGCCTTCGACCACGGCCGGATCATCGACGACGCGCTGGAACGGGCCCGGTCCAAGCTGGAATACACGCCGCTCGCCACCCGCTTCCTCGCCGCCGAGTTCACGATCAGCGAGCTGCGCGCCGTCTACGAGACGGTCTGGGGTCACCCGCTGCACGCCGGCAACTTCCACCGCAAGGTTCTGTCCGTGCCGGGCTTCGTGGAGAGCACCGGCGCCAGCACCGAGCGCGGTGGCGCCCGCGGCGGCCCCCGCGCCCGGCTCTACCGCGCCGGCGACGCCCGACTGCTGCACCCGGCTCTGCTGCGCCCCGCCCGCGAGGAGACGGTGCGATGAGGACGGCGGCGGCCATCGACCTGGTCGCGGCGGCCCGCACCGACGCCGACCTGTTCGGCACGGACCAGCCGGCCCGGCGTTACCGCGAGCTGGTCGCGGCCCTGCACCCCGACCGCCTGCCGGCCGACCCGGTGGTACGCGCCGAGGCAGTCGACGCGTTCATCCACGTCACCACCCGGTGGCAGGCCCGGCAGGTCACCGTCCTCGGCGACTACCGGCTCCGCGCGCCGGCCCACTCGGGTGACCTGGCCGACCTCTACGACGTCGGTGACGATCGGCTGCTCAAGCTCCCCCGGCGGCCCGCCGACAACGACCTGATGGCCCGTGAGGCACACGCCCTGCACACCATCGCCGAGCGCGGCGACCCGCGCTACCTGCCGTACGTGCCCCGGCTCGTCGACGAGTTCCCGCACCGCGACCCCGCGACCGGCGCCGAACGGCGGATCAACGTGCTCGCCACCGCGCCCGGCCTGCACGACCTCGACGAGGTGCGGCGCGCGTACCCGGACGGGTTGGACGCCCGGGACGTGGCCTGGATGTGGCGGCGGCTGCTGGTGGCGCTCGGCCTGGCCCACAGCGCCGGCATCGTGCACGGCGCGGTTCTGCCGCGACACGTGCTGATCGAGCCGGCCGCCCACGGCGTGGTGCTCATCGACTGGTGCTTCTCCGCCCCGATCGGCGGCACGATCCCGGCGATGGTGCCCGGCCAGGAGGACTGGTATCCGCCCGAGGTCTTCCGGAAGAGGCCCTGCGGGCCGGGCAGCGACATCTGGATGGCCACCCGCTGCATGACCTCGCTGCTGAACCGCCACGCGCCGCGCGAGCTGCTCACCTTCGCCCAGGGCTGCCGGCACCGCTTCCTCTCCGACCGGCCCGACGACGCCTGGCGCCTGCTGCGCGAATTCGACCAGGTGCTGGACCGGCTCTACGGGCCACGCACCTTCCGACCCTTCACCCTCACCCCCTAAGGAGAGCTGTCATGGGCAGTGGAATCTGGTCCACCGACGTGTACGACGCCGCCGACCGCTACCGCCGGTCCACCGGCAAGAGCGCCTTCTCCTACAGCGACAGCGGGGCGCGCACGGTGCACACCGCGCTCGACCCCCGCGACGGGATGCGCGAGAGCCGCGACTCCGACGAGCACCCCCGGTCGACGCCGGTCGCCGTGCTCTTCGACGTGACCGGCTCGATGCTCAAGGTGCCGCGTGTCCTGCAGACCAAGCTGCCGCAGCTGCTCGGGCTGCTGCAACGGCAGGGGTACGCCAGCGACCCGCAGATCATGTTCGGCGCGATCGGTGACGCCACCTGCGACCGGGTGCCGTTGCAGGTGGGCCAGTTCGAGTCGGACAACCGGATGGACGACGACCTCGGCCGGATCGTCCTCGAGGGCGGGGGCGGCGGGCAGATGAGCGAGTCGTACGAGCTGGCCATGTACTTCATGGCCCGGCGCACCGCCACCGACAACTGGGAGAAGCGCGGTCGGCGCGGCTACCTGTTCATCATCGGCGACGAGCTGGCGTACCCGCAGGTGAAGGCCCGGGAGGTGGCCCGTCTGATGGGCGACGACCTGACCGAGGACGTGCCGCTGCGGCAGATCTTCGACGAGGTGACCCGCCGCTGGGACACCTACTTCCTGCTCCCCGCCGGCAGCCACTACGCCGGCAACGCCAAGGTGCTCGACTTCTGGCGGAGCCTGCTCGGGCAGAACGCCGTGGTGCTCGACGACCTCGACGCCGTCTGCGAGGCCATCGCGCTCACCATCGGCCTCGGCGAGCAGGCCATCGACCTGGACGAGGGCCTGCGCCACCTGGACCACGCCGGTTCCAGCGCCACCGGCACCGTCTCGAAGGCACTGGCCCGCCTCGGCCGGGGACGGCGGGCCGAGGTGTCGACGCTGCCCGCGTTCACCGACACCACCGGTGGGGTGACCCGGCTGTGAGGCACGTGGCGGTGGTCGACCTCGGCTACGGGGACGCCGGCAAGGGCACGGTGGTGGACTGGCTCTGCGCCACCCGGCCCGTGCACACGGTGGTCCGCTTCAACGGGGGCGCGCAGGCGGCGCACAACGTCGTGCTGCGCGACGGGCGGCACCACACGTTCGCGCAGTTCGGCGCCGGCACGTTCCATCCCGGTGTCCGCACGCACCTGTCGCGGCACGTCGTGGTGGATCCGCTGGCGCTGGCCGCCGAGGCCGACCATCTCGCCACGGTCGGGGTGACCGACGCGCTCGACCGACTCACCGTCGACTCCGACGCGCTGCTCGCCACCCCGTACCACCGGGCCGCCAACCAGGCCCGGGAGATCGCCCGGGGAGCCGACCGGCACGGCTCCTGCGGGCTGGGGGTGGGCGAGACCGTCGCGTACGGTCTCGCCCACCCGGACGACGCGCCCCGGGTCGCCGACTGCCGCAGCCCAACGCTGCTGCGTCGCCGGTTGACCGCCCTGCGGGAGCGGCTGACCGCCGAGCTCGGCCCACTGGACGCGCCACCGGTCGAGGACTGCCTGCCCGCGTTCACCGGGTTCGCCGGGCGGGTCGCGATCGTCGACGGGAGCTGGCTCACCGGGGCGTTGCGCTCGGGGACCTGCGTCTTCGAGGGCGCGCAGGGGGTGCTGCTCGACGAGTGGCACGGCTTCCACCCGTACACGACGTGGAGCACCACCACGTTCGCCAACGCCGACGGCCTGCTCACCGAGGCGGGCCAGCCCCGCGCGACCCGGATCGGCGTGCTCCGGCTGGTCACCACCCGGCACGGGGCGGGCCCGCTGGTGACCGAGGACCCGACCCTGCCGCTGGCCGATCCACACAACCCGACGAACCCGTGGCAGGGCCGGTTCCGGTTCGGCCACTTCGACGCGGTCGCCCACCGGTACGCCCTCGCCGTTGCCGGTGGGGTTGACGGCCTGGCCCTGACCCACCTCGACCTCGCCGGCCCCGAGCTGCGGATCTGCCGCCGCTACGACACCACCGACCGGCTCACCCCGGGCCCACCCGGTGACCTGGACCGGCAGGCCGCGCTCACCGCCCGCCTGCTGCGCTCCCGCCCGCTCTACGACGACCCGCCAGCGGACTGGACGGAGGCGGTGTCCGCGGAGCTGGACGCACCGGTGGCGCTGACCTCGCACGGCCCCACCGCCGACGACAAGACCCCGCGCGGTCCGCTGCTCGCCCCGCCCGCCCTGGTGGGCGCGGCCTGACGCGCGGGACCGGAGGAGGTGATCCGCCGACTCGGCCACCGGGCCGGTCGCACCCGGCGAGCATGGGGGCATGGACTCCGCGCTCGACCTGCTCCGACAGCTGGTCACCTCACCATGGGTGTACCTGCTGATCTTCGGGCTCACGGCGGTCGACGCGTTCTTCCCGGCCGTACCCGGCGAGGCGGCCGTCATCACCGCCGCCGTGCTCTCCACCAGCGGCAACCCCAACCTGGCGCCGGTGATCGTCGCCGCCGCCGTGGGCGCGTGCGTCGGCGACCACGTGTCGTACGCCATCGGGCGTGGTGGTGGCGCGAACCGGCTCGCCGGGTTTCCCGACGGCAGCCGCCGACAGGCCAGCTCCGAGTGGGCCCGGCGCGCGCTGAACCGGCGCGGCGGGCTGATCCTGACCACCTCCCGCTACCTGCCGGGCGGCCGGACCGCGGTCACCCTCACCATGGGCGCGGTGCGGTATCCCCGCCGGTCGTTCCTTCTCTACGACGCGATCGCTACGGTCACCTGGGCCCTGTACTGCGGGCTGCTCGGCTACTTCGGTGGGCTGGCCTTCGAACGCCACCCCGTCAAGGGCGTCCTCGCTGGGATCGGCCTCTCGGTGATCGTCACGCTGGGCATCGAGGGCGTCCGGTGGCTGCGGCGCCGGGCGCACCGCCGCGCGGCCGCCCGCCACTGACCGGGTCAAACCGGCCTGCCACCCGTCACAGCAGGTCAGCGTCGTGCACCAGGATGGCCAGCTGCACCCGGTTGCCCGCCTGGAGTTTCGCCAGCGCCCGACTGACGTGTGCCTTCACGGTGGCCTCGCTCATCGTCAACCGTCGGGCGATCTCCGCGTTGCCGAACCCGCGCGCCACCTCCCGGACGATCTCCAGCTCGCGCGCGGTGAGTGGGGCGAGCCGTTGCCGCGCCGCGTCCCGACGGGCCGGACCACGCTCGGCGAACGAGCTGATCAGGCGTCGGGTCACCGTCGGGGCGAGCATCGCGTTCCCGGCGGCCACCGTACGGACGGCGGCGGCCAGCTCGCGGGGCGGAGTGTCCTTGAGCAGGAATCCCACCGCCCCGGCCCGGAGCGCCCGGTGCACGTACTCGTCGAGGTCGAAGGTGGTCAACATGATCACCTTCGGTCCGGCGGAGACGACCTCGGGCGCGACGGTCAGCCCGTCGACGCCCGGCATCCGCACGTCGAGCAGCACCACGTCGGGACGTAACCGGTGGGCCTGCTCCAGCGCGCCGGCACCGTCCGCCGCCTCACCGACGACAGTGATGTCCTCCGCCGCCTCCAGGATCAGCCGCAGACCGGCGCGAACCAGTTGCTCGTCGTCGACCACCACCACCCGGATCACGCCGCGCCCGCCACCGGGATCAGGGCCCGGACCAGAAACCCGCCGTCCACCGGCCTGGCCTCCAGTCGGCCGCCGACCAGCTCCACCCGCTCGCGCAGCCCGAGCAACCCCTGGCCGGCGCCGGGCAGCGCCGCCCCGCCCTCGGACGGACCGTTGCGGACCATCACCTCAAGCCCGTCGGGCAGGTAGTGCAGGCCGACGACCGTCTCGGCGTCGGCGGCGTGCTTGCGCACGTTCGTCAACGCCTCCCGGACCACCCGGTACGCGGTGCGCCCCAGGGTCGCCGGTAGTGCCGTCGGCACGCCCTCGTCTCGCCGGGACACCCGTAGCCCGGCGGCGCGGGACTCCCCGATCAGCTCGTCCAGCGCGTCGATCCCGCGCTCCGGCACCACGGCCGGGTCAGCCTGTCGCAGCACGCCCAGCACCTCGCGCAGGTCGGTGAGCGCCTGCCGACCGGTCGTCCGGATCAGCGCGGCAGCCTCGACGGTCGCCGGGTCCGCAGCGGTCACCTCCAGCGCCCCGGCATGCACGACCATCAACGAGACCCGGTGCGCCACCACGTCGTGCATCTCCCGGGCGATCCTGGTCCGTTCCTCGGCACGGGCCCGGTCGGCGCGGGCCTCCTGCTCGCGTTCCAGTCGCTCGGCCCGGTCCCGCAGTGCGGCGAGAGTGTCCCGGCGCGCCCGCACCCAGAGGCCGAAGACCAACGGGAGGCCGATCAGACAGGCGGCGAGAAGCAGCACGTTGCCGGTGCTGGCGGTGGTGATCCGGCGTGTGCCGCCCACTTCCAGCCCGACCAGCACCCCACCGGCGAGCACCAGGGCCGCGCCGGCGAGGAAGCCGGCGAGCCGTCGACCACGCAGTCGCAGACCCGCCTGGTACGAGGCGACCACCCCGGCCGCCGCGGCGGCGAGCACCAGCCAGCCCACCGCCGCAGCCAGGAACAACGGCCAACGGCGCGTGCGGATCGTCCCGGCGGCCCACCCCGAGGCCACCGCGAGGAACAGCGCGACAACGCCCGGCAGCGGCGAACGGACGCCGATGTCACCGGTCGAGCTGGCCCAGACGGCTGCCGCGACGGTGACGGCGAGCAGCACGGAGGCGTACCGCTGGACGGCCCGCCGGACGGCGACGGCGCTGGAGGCCACGCAGCGAGCTTAGGGCTCAGCGGACGGCCCGAGCCGTTCCGCGCAGCCAGACCGGGGTGGGGTGAGGGATGACCCCTAGCCGCCGTCGGGGCCGGATGCGACCTAAGTAGTGGTGCCCGTCTGACCACTGGCCGATGGCGGGAGCCGCCGCCCACACCAGCATCAGGATCATGGATCTACTCGACCTGCTGCACGAGACGATGTCCTCGCCCTGGGTGTACCTGGCGATCTTCGCGATCGCGGTGCTCGACGGCTTCTTCCCGGTGGTGCCGAGCGAGACGGCGGTGATCACCGCTGGAGTCTTCGCAGCCTCCGGCGCGCCGTACCTGCCGGCCGTGATCCTGGTGGCTGCCGCCGGAGCGCTGGTGGGTGACCACGTCTCGTACGCCATCGGGCGGGGCGGTGGCGCGCGGCTGCTCGACCGGCTGCCGCCCGACGGTCGACGCCGGGCCGCCATCGACTGGGCCCGGCGGGGAATCGCGACGCGCGGCGGGCTGATCCTCACCGTGGCCCGCTATGTGCCGGGCGGCCGGACCGCTGTCACCCTCACCATGGGGGCGGTGCACTATCCCCGCCGACGCTTCCTGGCCTTCGACGCGCTGGCCGCCGGCTCGTGGGGGCTCTACTCGGCGCTGGTCGGCTACGTGGGCGGGCTGGCCTTCGAACAGGACCCGTTGCGCGGACTCCTGCTCGGCCTGGGCCTCGCACTGACGGTGACGCTGATCGTCGAGGTGGTCCGTTGGCTGCGCAACCGCCGCCGATCCGCGCGGCCGGCACCGGTGACCGCGCCGCTGGGTCGGACCCCGGTGCGGTGACCGGTCAGTCGACCGGTGGGCGCCAGGTCGCTCCGTGCAGGAGCTGGGCGGCGCCGAGCCAGGCCACGTTCATCATCCGGGTGGCCGTCTTCTCCGGGTCGGCGTCCGGGTGGTCCGCGAGCCAGTCGGCCAGCGACTCGGTCGCGCCGACCAGGGCGTACGCGACGACTTCCAGGTCGACGGCGGTGATCTCACGGCCCTCGGCTCGCAGCGCGTGGTCGAGCATCCCGGCGACCACCTCGACGAGCCGAGCCCGCATCGCGGCCAGCTCCCCGGCGAACGGCTGCTCGCCCCGGGCCTGCCGGTAGAGCACCGCCCAGCCGTCCCGGTATGCGCCCACGAAGCCGAAGAACGCCCGTAACCCACGCCAGAGCCGCTCGTCGGCCGGCAGGTCGGGGGCGGCGGCTCCCGCGATGGCCTGCATCATCCGGGTGCCCTCCCGGTGCAGGCAGGCGACGAAGAGCTCCTCCTTGGTGCCGAGGTACGCGTACACCATGGGCTTGGAGATGCCGGCGTCCTCCGCGATCTCGTCCATGCTGGCGGCGTGGAACCCGCGACGGGAGAAGACCTTCACGGCCGCGTCGAGCATCTGCTGCTCGCGGACGGCGCGTGGCAGGCGCTTGAAGGCGGGGACGGTGGACACCTTGCGAGCATACCTACTCGTGCGTAGGGTTACGCACGAGTAGCCAAATCTTCCGGAAGGCACACCTGATGACTGACTTCGACCCGGCCACCTTCGCCAACGTCGGCCCCAAGGAGTTCGCCCAGCTGGTCAAGTCCACCCCGGACGACAAGATCGCTCAGGTGATGTCCGGTGACATGCGCGACAAGGTCCTGGGCGAGGTGTTCGGCCGCATGCCGTCGCTGTTCCGCGCGGACCGGGCCGGCTCGACCAACGCGGTCATCCACTGGGTCATCACCGGTCGCCCCGACGGCGGCAGCGACACCTACGAGGTGGTCATCGCCGACGGCGCGTGCGTCGTGAACGAGACTCCGCAGCACGACCCGAAGCTGAGCCTCACCATGGGGCCGGTCGAGTTCCTGAAGATCGTCTCCGGTGGCGCCAACCCGGTGATGATGTTCATGACCGGCAAGCTGAAGGCGAAGGGCGACCTCGGCCTCGCCGCCAACATCGCCAACCTGTTCGACATCCCCAAGGCCTGACATGGCTGAGTTCTCGCTTGACCTGAATGAGGAACAGCGGGATCTACGCGACTGGGTGCACGGCTTCGCCGCCGAGGTCGTGCGCCCGGCCGCCGCCGAGTGGGACGAGCGCGAGGACACCCCGTGGCCGGTGATCCAGGAAGCCGCCAAGGTCGGCCTCTACGGCTTCGAGTTCCTCGCCACCTGCTGGGCCGACCCGACCGGGCTCTCCCTGCCGATCGCCAGCGAGGAACTCTTCTGGGGTGACGCCGGCATCGGCCTCTCCATCTTCGGCACCTCACTCGCCGTCGCCGCCATCTACGGCGCCGGCACCCCCGACCAGATGGTCGAGTGGGTGCCACAGTGCTTCGGCGACGTCGACTCACCGGCCGTCGCCGCGTTCTGCACCAGCGAACCCGAGGCCGGCTCCGACGTCGGCGCGATGCGCACCCGGGCCGTCTACGACGAGGCCACCGACGAGTGGGTGCTCAACGGCCAGAAGGCGTACGCCACCAACGGCGGGATCGCCGGCGTGCACGTGGTCACCGCCTCCGTCGACCCCACCCTCGGCTCCCGAGGCCAGGCGGCGTTCGTCGTACCGCCGGGCACCCCCGGCCTGGCCGCCACCCGCAAGCTGCGCAAACTCGGCCTCCGCGCGTCACACACCGCCGACGTCTTCCTCGACGACGTACGCGTGCCCGGCCGCTGCCTGCTCGGTGGGCGGGACGCCCTGCTGGAACGCCTCGACCGGGCCCGCTCCGGGCAGCGGGCCAGCGGACAGGCCGCGATGCGGACGTTCGAGCTGTCGCGACCCACGGTGGGCGCGCAGGCGCTCGGCGTGGCCCGGGCCGCCTACGAGTACGCCCTGGACTACGCGAAGGACCGGGTCCAGTTCGGACGGCCCATCATCGAGAACCAGGCGGTCGCGTTCGCGCTGGCCGACATGCGGATGGAAATCGACGCGGCACGGCTGCTCGTCTGGCGCGCCTCGTGGATGGGCCGCAACAACCGCCCGTTCACCGCGGGCGAGGGCTCGATGTCCAAGCTCAAGGCCGGCGAGGTGGCGGTGTCGGTCACCGAGAAGGCGGTGCAGTTGCTCGGCGGGGCCGGCTTCCTGCGCGACCACCCGGTCGAGCGCTGGTACCGGGACGCCAAGATCTACACCATCTTCGAGGGCACCTCGGAAATCCAACGACTGGTGATCTCCCGAGCCATCTCCGGGATGCAGATCCGCTGACCGCCGCCGGCCCGGCGCCTCTTCAAGGGGGGTCGGGCCGACGGTGGCCCGGACTCCACGATCTGTGCCGTCTTCGTCACCCCGCGCCGACGCCAACTGGGCCTTCAGCCGCCCCCAGTGCATGATCAAGGAAGAAGCCCTGATGGACGGGCAGGCCACTGCCCCGTCCGCGCACCACCCCTAGGAGGTCTGCGGCATGGACCTGCCGTTCACCGTCGCCACCCTGACCCGTCGCGGACTGCTCACCCCCGGCAACCCGGTCCGAGTCGCCGCGCAACTCAACGCCCTGCGTACCTGGGGGTGGAGCCTGGCTGGCGAATTGCGCCAGGCGGCCGCCCGGGATCCCGGCCGGACGGCGGTCATCGACGAGGACGGCGTCGAGCTGACCTACCACGACCTGCTCGACCGGGCCGAACGGATGGCCAGGTCGATGCGGGCCGGGCACGGCGTGCAGGCCGGCGACCGGATCGGCGTGCTCTGCCGCAACCACCACGGGCTGATCGAGACGATCGTCGCCGCCACCCTGCTCGGCGTCGACGCGGTGCTGGTCAACACCGGGCTCTCCGCGGCCCAGCTCGGCACCATCGCCGAGGAGCAACAGCTGCGGCTGCTGGTGCACGACGACGAGTTCGCCGAGCGGGTCCTCGGACTCCCCGCCGAGCTGCCCCGGCTCGACGAACGCGCCCGCGAGGAGCTGGTGGCCGGCGCGCTGCCGGGCGACCTGCGCCCGCCGGAGCAGGACGGCCGGATCATCGTGCTCACATCCGGCACCACCGGTACGCCCAAGGGCGCCCGTCGTCGCACGCCGAAAGGCTTCGGCCCACTGGTCTCCATCATCGGCCGCATCCCGCTGCACACCAGGACCCGGGTGATGATCGCCGCACCGATCTTCCACACCTGGGGATTCGCCGCCCTCCAGGTCTGCCTGGCCCTGCGGGCCACCATCGTGCTGCACCGACGCTTCGACCCGGCCGCCACACTCGCCGCCCTGACCGCCAACCGCTGCGACGCGCTGTTCGCCGTGCCCGTGATGGTGCAGCGACTGATGGAGGTGCCCCCGCCGGACCCGCGCCCCCCGCTCAAGGTCGTCGCCGTCAGCGGCTCCGCCCTGCCCGGCGGGCTGGCGCCGAAGTTCATGGATGCCTATGGCGACGTCCTGTACAACCTCTACGGCTCCACCGAGGTCTCCTGGGCGTCCATCGCCGGCCCGCAGGACCTGCGCCAGGCACCCACCACCGCCGGTCGGCCGCCGCACGGCACCCGGCTGGAAATGCTCGACGACGACGGCCGGCCGGTGCCGACCGGACGGGTCGGGCGGATCTTCGTCGGCAACGAGATGCTCTTCGAGGGCTACACCTCCGGTACCAGCCGGGAAACCCGCGACGGTCTGCTCGACACCGGCGACCTCGGCCGGCTCAACGCCGACGGGCTGCTCTTCGTCGACGGACGGGCCGACGACATGATCGTCTCCGGTGGTGAGAACGTCTTCCCCTCCGAAGTGGAGGATCTGCTCGCCCAACTGCCGCAGGTCCGCGAAGTGGCCGTGATCGGCGTACCCGACCCCGAGTACGGCCAGCGCCTGTCCGCGTTCCTCGCCCTGCACCCCGACGAGACGCTCGATCCCGATGCGGTACGCGAGTACGTCCGGCGCTATCTCGCGCGCTTCAGCGTCCCCCGGGACGTGATCTTCGTGAAATACCTGCCCCGAAACGCCACCGGCAAGGTGCTCACCCGCGAACTGCGCCGCTACTTCGGCTGAGGTGCCGCCCAGCCGTCGGCCCGGCGGCTGCTCAGCCCGGAATCGTGATCCGGCCGTCGATGGCGGCGGCGGCGATGTCGGTGCGGTGCTGCGAGCCGGCCAACTCCACCCCGTCCACCAGCGCGTACGCGGCGTCCCGCGCGGCGGCCAGGTCGGAGCCGGTGGCCGTACCGCAGAGGACCCTGCCGCCGGCGGAGAGCAACGCGCCGTCGCCGGCCCGGCGGGCGGTGCCCGCGTGGATGATGCCCGGCCGGTCCGCGCCGGTGATGACGTCGCCGGTACGCGGCGAGGCCGGATAGCCAGCGGAGGCGAGCACCACGGTGACAGCGCTGCCGTCCCGCCATCGCAGCGGCGGATGCTCGGCCAGCGTGCCGGTGGCCGACGCGTGCAGCAGCCCGCCCAGCGGGGTCCCCAGCAACGCGAGCACCACCTGGGTCTCGGGGTCACCGAAGCGCGCGTTGAACTCGATCACCCGGGGGCCGGCGGCGGTGATCGCGAGCCCGACGTAGAGCAGACCAGCGAACGGGGTGCCCCGGCGGCGCATCTCCGCGAGCGTCGGGTGGACCACGTCGCGCATGACGTCGTCGACCAGGCCGGGAGGTGCCCATGCCAGCGGCGCGTACGCCCCCATGCCACCGGTGTTCGGCCCCGTGTCGCCGTCGCCGAGGCGCTTGAAGTCCTGAGCCGGCAGCAGCGGCAGCGCCGCCTCACCGTCGGTCACCACGAAGAGGCTGACCTCCGGGCCGTCGAGGAACTCCTCGACCACGACCCGTCCACACTCGTTCGCGTGGGCCAGCGCGGCGGACCGGTCGTCGGTCACCACCACGCCCTTGCCTGCGGCGAGTCCGTCGTCCTTCACCACGTACGGGGCACCGAACTCGTCCAGCGCCCGAGCGGTGCTCTCCTCGTCCGTGCAGACGTACGCCTGAGCGGTCGGTACGCCGGCAGCGGTCATCACGTCCTTGGCGAACGCCTTGGAGCCCTCCAGCTGCGCGGCAGCACCGGATGGACCGAAGACGGCGATCCCCTTGGCGCGGACAGCATCGGCAACCCCGGCGACCAGCGGCGCCTCCGGCCCGATCACCACCAGGTCAGCGGCAGTCTCCACGGCCAGCGCCGCCACGGCGTCCGGATCGGAAGCGTTCACCGTCCGCAGCTCAGCCACCGAGGCGATCCCGGGATTACCAGGCGCGGCAACAACCGCGGAAACAGCCGGATCCGCCACCAACCCGAGGGCGAGCGCATGCTCCCGCCCACCACCACCAACCAACAGAACCCGCACGACCGAGATCCTACTGTCCCCCACCCGAACCCCGGTCGACCGCCGTCATGCGCCCCACCCCACCACCGCCACCCCCCACCGCCGGCGGCAATCGCTTGGCGGACCGTATGGGGTATGTAGGTGGGGTGCAGGGTGTCCTGCCAGGTGAAGCGGAGGATGGTCCAGCCAGCATTGACCAGGCGATTCTGGCGACGACGATCGGCAAAGGCCGCCGCCAAAGTGCCGTGCGCGTCGCGACCATCCGCTTCGGCGATCACTCTGGGGCCGCGCCAACCCAGATCGCCAATGCCGAGCAGGTATCCGTCTTCGTCGCGTACTTCCAGCTGGAGGGTGTCTGGCGGAACGCGCCCGTCAATGCATCGGAGTCGGCTACGCGTCTCCAGCGGCGACTGCGCACGTCCGTCCGCTTCGGTCAGGTAGGAGCGGGCCGCAACCGCACCTCGCCGCCCCCGGATGAGTCTCTGGACCGCCGCCAGTTCCGCTGGATCGATACGACGCTGGTTCAGCGCCGAATCGAGGACCGAGACCGCGGGATACCGACCAACCCGCAGAACGACATCCGAGACGGTGCGGAGTGGAGATGTCGCCCGGATGCCAGCAACCTCACCGATGTCGTCAGGACCGACGGTCATTTGATGCACGTTCAGCCATGGCGCCAGAGCGCGCTGGGGCCGGTGCCGGCCGGCCGGCACCGAGACGTGGACCTGCGGGGCCCGCCAGAGGCCTGCGATCCCGTGCAACTCCAGCGCAGTGTCCAGAACAGCGAAGGCACCTGGGCCGAGGCTGACGACTGCGGCGCGGATCCGCGCGCTACGCCGTGTCGATTCACTCAGCTCGGCGTCCGGCACGAAGCAGCCGCGCAGAATCCGTCGCCACCTGCCGGAACGGTGCAGCTGTCGGACCTGGTCCCTGGTAAGGCCGGCGCGCAACGCCTGGCCCAGGGTGATCATCCCGTCCTGCCTGGCCGCGATATGACGAAGAAGCTGGTGTGGTCCCACCCCCACACCCTGCCCACCCACCCCATCCGACCGAAGCCCTTGTGGATAACCCTCGCACTCCTGTGGATAACCCTCGATCAGCCCAGGTGATCAAGAGGTTTCCGTCAATTTCACACGGATTCCTGACGCAAACTTCTTGATCACCGGGGTCGAGGGGTGCGAAGCAGGGTCCGCGGTTAGGGGAGGAGGGGGTGGAGGACCACGTTTTCGTCTCGGCCTGGGCCTACGCCTACGACGCTCACCTTGGCGTTGCAGAGTTCCTCTACCCGGGCGATGTAGCGGCGGGCATTCTCCGGCAGATCGGCGGCCGTCCGCGCCTTGGTGATGTCTTCCCACCAGCCGTCGAGCTCCTCGTAGACGGGCTTGGCGTGGTGGAAGTCCGTCTGGCTCATCGGCATGTCGTCGACCCGGACGCCGTTGATCTCGTAGCCGACGCAGATCGGCACCTTGGGCATGCCGGTGAGCACGTCCAGCTTGGTGATGACCAGGTCGGTGACACCGTTGAGGCGGCAGGCATACCGGGCGACGACCGCGTCGAACCACCCGCACCGGCGCTCCCGCCCGGTGGTCGTGCCGTACTCCGCGCCGATCTTGCGCAGGTGGTCACCGTTGGCGTCGAACAACTCGGTCGGGAACGGCCCCGCGCCGACCCGGGTGGTGTACGCCTTGCTCACCGCGATGACCTTGCTGATCGCGGTCGGCGGGATGCCGGCACCCACGCAGGCACCACCGGCGGTCGGGTTCGACGAGGTCACGAAGGGGTACGTGCCGTGGTCCATGTCGAGCATGGTGGCCTGGGCACCCTCCAGCAGGACCGTCTCGTCCCGGTCCAGCGCGTCCCAGAGCATCGCCCGGGTCTCCGCGATGTACGGCTTGAGCCGCTCCGCGTACGCCAGGTACTCCTCGACGGTCGCCTCAAGGTCGATCGCCTTGCGGTTGTAGACCTTGAACAGGATCTGGTTCTTCTCGCGCAGCGCGAGTTCCAGCTTCTTGCGCAGGATGCCCGGGTCGAGCAGGTCCTGCAGGCGGATGCCGATCCGGGCGACCTTGTCGCCGTACGCCGGGCCGATGCCCCGGCCTGTGGTGCCGATCCGGGACGAGCCGAGGTAGCGCTCGATCACCCGGTCCAGCGCCCGGTGGTGCGGCATGATCAGGTGCGCGTCACCGGAGATCCGCAGTCGGGACACGTCGACGCCGCGCTCGGCCAGGCCGTCGATCTCGGCGAGCAGCACCTTCGGGTCGACCACCACACCGTTGCCGATGACGATCATCGCGTTCGGCGAGAGCGCTCCGGACGGCATCAGGTGCAGCGCGTACTTCTGGCCGTCCGGGGTGATCACCGTGTGGCCGGCGTTGTTGCCGCCGGAGTAGCGCACGACGTAGTCGACCCGCTCACCCAGCAGGTCGGTAACCTTGCCCTTGCCCTCGTCGCCCCACTGAGCGCCGAGGAGCACGATCGCTGGCATCTTTTCCGCCTCCAGAAGGCTCGGGTGCCAGGTGGCGACCGGTTGGCGAGCCCGGGGTGTCAGGTTAACAAGTAATGACGGCGCGGCCGGCAGGGGTCGCGTCGAGAGGCAGGAGGCTCCTTCCGTGTACGACGTGGTGCTGCTCACCCTCGGTTCGGAGCGGGACGCTCCCGGGGGCTGTGGCAGCGGCGGGGCCTGCTGCGGCGGTGCGGCCGAGACCGCCACCGACCCGACGAGCCAGACCGACAACGGCCAGACCGACACCAGCTCGACGAGCCAGACCGAGACCGGCCAGGCCGACACCAACCAGGCCGACGCCAGTCAGGCACCCCGGGCTGAGGCCGGCGGTGACACCGAGCGGTGCGCCACCGAGCGGCCACGGGTGCCGGTGCTGGCCTGCGCCGACGCCCTGAACGCCCGAGGCGCCCGGGTGGAGATGGTCACCGCCCGCTCGGACGCGGAGATCGACGCGGTGCTGGCGCGGCTCGACGGGCCGGTCCGCCCGGACGGGCTCACCTGGCCGGACCCGGACGGCAAGACCCGGCTGGTCGTCGCGACGGCCAACGACGGGCAGTTGCGCGCCGTGCTGCGCCGGCTGGTCCGGCGGTACGCCCCGGCGCCGAGCAAGCGCCCCGCGGATCTGCCCGGCAACCGGACTCTGCCCGACCTGCCGCCGGTGGGCGTACTCCCGCTCGACCCGGCCCGTGGCGGCACCCACCGCGACCTGGCCGCGCAGCTCGGGCTGCCCCGTGACCCGGCGGTGGTGGCCGCCGCGGTGTTGGACGGCACGCCGCGCCGACTGGACCTGCTGCGCAACGACGGTGGTTCGGTGACGCTGGACGGTGCGTTGCTCGGTGCCGCCGACGACGCCGGGCGGCCGCTGCACTGGCGGGCTCGGGTGGAGGTCGACGACGCCATCCTCACCGACGGTGACGAGCCCCTGCTGGCCTGCGCGGTCGCCAACGCCGGCGGCTACGCGACGCTCGACGACGTCACGCTGCTGACCGCACCGGACCCGGCCGACGGCCAGGTCGAGGTCGCGGTTGCCGTGCCGGTGGTCGTCCGCTCGGCGTTCGGCCGCAAACGGGTACGTCTCGAAGTTCGGCGGGCCCGTGGCCGGGCGGTTTCGGTGCTGCCCAGGGAGGGGAAGGTGCCGTACCTCGACGATGGTGTCGAGGGCGAGCTGACCCGGAAGCGTTCCTGGTGGGTCGAGCCGGGCGCCTGGGCGGTCTGGTCGATCTGACCTCGACGGCGCGAAGCGACCGACCTCGGCTGCGCCGCCCGCCCCTCGGGGGCGGATGCGCCTATCCTCGCAGGAGGACTGGGGAGGGCCCTAATGGACGAGAACGCCGACCGGGCGCAGGTGCACGGCCAGCAGCCGGTGCCGGAGCGGGACATCGAACCACTCTGGCCACCGGATCCGACCGACCGGGGCGCGGGGACCGTCGTACCGCCCTGGGCGGCGGTCGCCGAGCAGCGGGGCGCGCCGTCGTCGGCCGCCCCCGGGCCGGTTACGCCGCCGGTGGCGGCCCCGCCGATCAACCGGCCGCCGGTCCCCGGACAGCCCGGAGCTGCCCCGCTGCCGCCACCCTCGCCGTCCGACTACCCGTCGCTGAGCGGTGCCGTTCCGGCACCCGGGGGTTGGGGCGCTGGCGGCCCGGCCGGCGGAGGGTCGGGCTGGGGGCCGCCGCAGCCGAGTTGGCCACCAGCGGCCGCTCCGACCGCCGCGACGACGCCGCCCGGTCCACCGGCGACGGGCACGCCACCGGCGACGGGCACGCCACCGGCAACGGGCACGCCGCCGGTGGGCAACGCTCCGGCGAGCAACGGCGTCCCGGGCGGCACCGGGGTTCCTCCGGCACCGAACACAGCCTTCGGGACGACGGACAGCCGAGCCGAGAGGGCGAGCACCGCAGCCGGCGCGACGCAGGCGCAGCCAGGTGACCGCGGTACGGCCGCCGTCCCCGCCCCGCCGGTCAACCCGGGCGGTGTCGACCTGGACCTGCCGTTCACCCTGGACAACCCCACCGCAGGTGCCCCGCCCACCGGCCGCGCCACCGTGCCAGGGCCCACCGTGCCAGAGCCCACCGGCCGCACCGCCGCGGCAGAGCCCACTGCTGCGGGCCCCGCCCCGGCAGCTCCTGCGACGCCGGAGTCCGCGACGGCCGGACCAGCGCCGCAGGCTGGCGGGACCGGCGAGGACGGGCCCGCTGGTGGAGCGGCACGGCCGGCCAGCGAGTCGCCGTGGGCGTATCCGCCGCAACGGCCGGCCGGCGCAGCCGCACCGACCCACGACGAGGGCCCCACCGCGACGCCCCCGATCCCGGCCCCGCCGCAGCCGCACTCCGGCGTCCCGCAGGCCGGCCCAGGGCAGGCCGGTCAGTCCGGTCAGGTCGGCCAGGCGTTCGACCCGGCGATTCCCGGTCAGGCCGGCCCGACGCCGATCCCGCCTCCACCCGACCTGACGCAGTTCAGCAACCTGCCGCCGCAGGTTCCCCAGCAGGCCGCACCGCCCGGGCCGTTCCCGCCGTCCCCTGGCTGGTACCCCCCGCCGTGGCAGCAGGGCCCGCCCGGCGTACCTCCTGGTCAGCCTTACCAGGAGGCCGAGGGGGTGGCCCAGGTGCCGACCACCGGATACCCGGACGCGAGCTGGACGCCGGAGTCCACGGCGGTGCCGACCGCCGAGGACTTCAGCAAGCGTCGACAGGTCCGGCCCGCCGACCCGGTGGCGACCATGGGCGTACGCGCGGTGGTCAACAAGATGGGGCTGCTCCGGCTCTCTCCCGGGCGGCACGAGCAGGAGCTCAAGCGGGACATCGAGATGGTGCGCCGCAACTTCGGCGGGCTGCGGCAGGTGACCGTGGTCAACCCGAAGGGCGGCGCCGGTAAGACGGTGGCCATCCTGCTGCTCGCGATGACGTTCGGTCAAAAGCGCGGTGGCTACGTGCTGGCGTGGGACAACAACGAGACCCAGGGCACCCTGGGGATGCGCGCCCAGCAGGACTTCCACTCCCGCACTGTGCGGGACATGCTGCGTGACCTCGGTCAGTTCCAGGGCGCGCACGGGCGGGTCGGCGACCTGTCGCAGTACGTGCGCTCGCAGGGCGAGGGGATGTTCGACGTCCTGGCCTCGGACGAGTCGGCCACGGGCGGCGAGATGTTGACCGCGGCCGCGTTCGCCGAGATCCGCGAGGTGGTCAGCCGGTTCTACAAACTGATCTTCGTGGACACCGGCAACAACGTGCGGGCGCAGAACTGGCAGGCCTCGATGGACGCCACCGACCAGTTGGTGGTCACCATGTCGGCCCGTAACGACTCGGCGGAGACTGCCGCCCGGATGCTCGACCACCTGGAGCAGAGCGGCCGGCAACGGCTGGTCCGCCAGGCGGTGACTGTGGTGTCGATGCCGCCGTCCCGCAAGGAGATCGACCTGCCGGCCATCCAGGAGCACTTCGCGGCCCGCACCCGGGCGGTGCTGCTGGCCCCGTACGAGCGGCTCATCGACACGGGTGAGCCGATCCGGTACGGCGGGCTCTCCTCGGCCACCCGGGACGCCTGGCTGAAGATCGCCGCCGCGGTTGCCGAAGGGCTGTGAGCCTCCAACGGCCGGCCCGATGTCGGGCCGGCCGTCGGATCAGGGTCAGTTGCTCGCGAGCGCGTCCGCCGCCGCCGGGTCGCAGTCACGCAGGAACTGGGCGCAGCGGGCTGCCTCGTCGGCCTCGCCGATCTCGTCCGCAGCTCGGGACAGCACGTAGAGGCAGCGGAGGAAGCCCCGGTTGGGCTCGTTCGACCACGGCACCGGGCCGTGCCCCTTCCACCCGCTGCGGCGCAGCTGGTCGAGGCCCCGGTGGTAGCCGGTGCGCGCGTAGGCGTACGCGGTCACGACCTGGCCCTGCGCGAAGGACCGGGCCGCGAGCTCCGCCCAGGCCGCGCTGTAGGTGGGAAAGCCGGCCGCCACGCTGGCGAACGCCTCATCGGTGCCGGCCTCCTCGGCGGCAGCCAGGGCGGCGTCGGCCTCGTTGTTCGCGGGCAGGCGGGTGGCCGGTGGCTCTGGCAAAAGGTTCTGCATCGCCCCATTCAACCCGCTGGACAGGGCGACACGCGAGCGGGTCGGCCGACACGTCCCGCTGAACGGCTGAGGAGTTGGTCACGCCTGCGGCCTATGCCGCTGTCAGGTGTTTTCCACTACAACTAATGGTCCGGAGCCTCCCCAGGAACCGGTAACGCAGGAGCCCGGTGGCCACGACCACCGGGCTCCTGTCGTTTCACCCCGAGCCCGAGGTTTGGCCGCACCCGCCGCAGGGGCAGGATGGCCGGGTGCCGACCCCACCTCCTGCGGACGTCATCGAGCCGCACCTGCACGCGGGCGAGATCCAGACCCGGGACGAGTTCGACCGCCAACTGGCCGCCGGCCGACTGAGCGGGCTGACCGTGCAGGGCCTGCGTCTCGACCTCGCACCGGTGCCCGACCTGACCGGCGTCGACGTCGCCGGCACCCTCTTCGTGGGCTGCCGCTTCGCGTCCCGGGATGTCGGCGCCGACCTGGTCCGACGCGGCGCCAACGTGGTGCCGCCGTTCTCGGGGCTGCCGTACCCGACCCAGCCGACACACCTCTACACCCCGGAGGAACTGGCCGAGGGGTTCGCCGAGGGTGGATTCACCGGGATGTACGACACCCGGGTGTACGACCACTACCGGGCGCACGGCGGCGCGCTGCCGGACGTCAAGGAGGCGCTGGGTCAGCGGCTGCACGACCACGGCGTGGACAACGCGTTGGCCGACGCCACCCGCGCCTGGCTGGTCGGGCACGGGCCGCAGTCGGTGGTGGGCATCATGGGTGGGCACGCGGTGCGGCGCGGCAGTCCCGCGTACCGGATGGCGGCAGTGCTGGGTTGGGAGCTGGCGCGGGCCGACCGCCTGGTGGTGACCGGCGGCGGTCCCGGGGTGATGGAGGCGGCGAACCTCGGCGCCTACCTGGCGGACCGGCCGGCGACCGACGTGACGGCGGCGATCGACCTGCTGGCCACCGCACCGGACTTCACCGACCACCACCTGTACACGGCCACCGCTTTGACGGTCCGGCAGCGGTACGGGGGCGTTCCCCGTCAGCGTGGCGACGACCTGGGCTGGGCGCGAGCCGGTGGACTGGCCATCCCGACCTGGCTGTACGGGCACGAGCCGGCGAACCTGTTCGCCGGGCGGATCGCCAAGTACTTCTCCAACGCGATCCGAGAGGACACCATCCTGCGACTTGCCCGGGGCGGCATCGTCTTCGCGCCGGGGCGGGCGGGCACGGTGCAGGAGGTGTTCCAGGCGGCCACCAAGACCTACTACGGCACCGACGGGGCCAGCGGCGCGTACATCTTCCTTGACCGCGCGTACTGGACAGTGGAGTTGCCGGTGGAGGCGCTGTTGCGTCCGCTGCTGGCCGCGTCCCCGTTCGGTGACCTGTCGGCGACAATCCACCTCACCGACGACGTCCGCGAGGCCGTCCGCCTGCTCACCGCCTGAACGACGACGGCCGGCTCCCCGCGAGGGGGAGCCGGCCGTCGGTGGTACGTCGTTACCTGGTCATCGTGGTGCCGGTGGAGCGAAGGTGCTCGCACGCCTCGACGACCCGGGCGGCCAGGCCAGCCTCGGCGGCCTTGCCCCAGGCACGCGGGTCGTACTGCTTCTTGTTGCCGACCTCGCCGTCGATCTTCAGCACGCCGTCGTAGTTGCGCAGCATGTGGTCCACGACGGGCCGGGTGAAGGCGTACTGGGTGTCGGTGTCGATGTTCATCTTCACCACGCCGTAGTCCAGGGCCTCGCGGATCTCGCTCAGCAGGGACCCCGAGCCGCCGTGGAAGACCAGGCTGAGCGGCTTGTCCTTGCCGTACTTGGCGCCGACGGCGTCCTGGATCTGCTTGAGGATCTCCGGACGCAGCTTGACGTTGCCCGGCTTGTAGACGCCGTGCACGTTGCCGAAGGTCAGCGCCGCCATGTAGCGGCCCTTCTCGCCCAGGCCGAGCGCCTCGACCATGGCCAGGCCGTCATCGGTGGTGGTGTAGAGCTTGTCGTTGATGGCGTTCTCGACGCCATCCTCCTCGCCACCGACGACACCGACCTCGATCTCAAGGACGATCTTGGCCTTGGCGGCCTCGTCGAGGAGCTGGGCGGCGATCTCCAGGTTCTCCGCGACCGGCACGGCCGAACCGTCCCACATGTGCGACTGGTACAGCGGCTCCTCGCCGCGCTTCACCCGCTCCTGCGAGATGCCCATCAGCGGACGCACGAACCCGTCCAGCTTGTCCTTCGGGCAGTGGTCGGTGTGCAGGGCGATGTTCACCGAGTACTTCTTGGCGACCTCGTGCGCGTACGCGGCGAACGCCACCGCGCCGGTGACCATGTCCTTGATCGACGGGCCGGAGAGGTATTCGGCGCCACCGGTGGAGACCTGGATGATGCCGTCGCTCTCCGCGTCGGCGAAGCCCTTGAGCGCTGCGTTCAGCGTCTGGGAGGAGGTCACGTTGATCGCGGGGTACGCGTACCGGCCAGCCTTGGCGCGGTCCAGCATCTCCGCGTAAGCCTCGGGGGAAGCGATGGGCATGTTGACGCTCCTTACTTACCACTCTCGGCCGTGCTGGCCGCTGTTGTTCATTTGTGCGCCGGACCGCGCTGTCCTCCGCCCGGCAGTATCCCGTAGGTGAGGTGCGCCGGAACAACCGACCCGGGTGTCAGCCGTTCACCGGCGGTCCAGGTTGTCCGGCACGATGACGCTGATCAGCCAGGTGACCACTGTCATCACGATGGCTCCCCAGAACGCGGCCCAGAAACCGTCCACCTGGAACGGCAGGTCGAGCCCGCGGGCGATCCGGTCGGTGAGCAGGAACAGCAGGGCGTTGACCACGAGCGCGAACAGGCCCAGGGTCAGCAGGTAGAACACGCAGCCGACGACCTTGATCAACGGCTTCAGCACGGCGTTGATCACGCCGAAGATCAGCGCCACCACGATCAGGGTGAGCGCGGTGTTGCCACCCGAACGACCGTGCACGTCGACACCGGGCACGATCAGGGTGGTTATCCACAGAGCGACCGCGGTGATCGCCAGTCGAATGAGGAAGCCCACGGCACCATCCTGGCATCGGGTCGCGTCGTCGAGGGCTGATTCCGCCTACTCCGCTTCCGGGCGCGGCGCCGACGCAACCCGTACGGTGGGTGGGAACCGTGCCCCGAAACCCCGGGAGGGACGATGGGTCAGCCCGACGAGGACTTCATTCCCGGCGACCACCTCGCCCCGGATGAGCGCGACCCCGAGGCCGATTCGGCCGACGCGGTCGAGCAGGCCACGGTGGTCGGCCCCGCCGACGCCGACGGCGAGCCCCAGCGCGGCCTCGAGGTCGACGACTGGGACGCGATGGAGCAGGCCCGGGTGGTCACCGCTGACGAGGACGACTACCGCTGACCTCGTCGCAGGGTCGGCTGCCCGTTGCGTCAGACCTGCGTGCTCAAGCATTCGCTCCGCTTCCTGGCAGGGCTCGGCGCCGCAGGCGCGTTGGTCGCCGCCTCCGCCACCCCGGCTGTCGCCGCTGTCGAAATCAGGGGCGGTGGCGGTGGCCAAGGCAGCGGTGAAGGTAACGGTGACGGCGACGGTGGCGGTCTGCCGGTCACCGGTCAGTCCACCGGCCTGATCGCCGGCCTCGGCGCGCTGCTGCTCGCCATGGGCGTCGGCGGCTACCCGGTGGCCAAGCGCCGCCGGACCCGCTTCGTCGCCTGACCCACCCCGCACCACCGGTGCCCCGTCAACCTCCTGGTTGGCGGGGCGCCGTCCTATCGGAACCTTGGCTGCCAATGGCGGCTCCGGGCCCGCCCGTACCGTGACGTCAAGCACCGGGCGGATCGGCGGGACACCTAGACTACGGTCGTGCCGTCGCCAAGGGCGACTAACCACACCCCACCCGGTAGACACTTCGGAGGTCGCCTCGTGTCGACGCCCATCACCACCCTGGCCCTGGGCCCGGACTGGCTCGATCCGGAGGTGTTGATCTCGTCGTTCGGGCTACTCGGCATTCTGGTCATCGTCTTCGCCGAGTCCGGCCTGCTGATCGGCTTCTTCCTGCCGGGCGACTCGCTGCTCTTCACAGCCGGTCTGCTGACCGCCGACGGGAAGTACATCACCTACCCACTCTGGCTGGTCTGCCTGCTGATCACGCTCGCGGCGATCGCCGGGGACCAGGTGGGATACGCGTTCGGCCGGAAGGTCGGCCCGTCGTTGTTCCGCCGTCCGAACTCCCGGCTGTTCAAGCAGGAGAACGTGATCAAGGCGCACGAGTTCTTCGAGAAGTACGGCGCGCGCTCCATCGTGCTGGCCCGCTTCGTGCCGATCGTGCGGACGTTCACGCCGATCGTGGCCGGCGTCAGCCGGATGAACTACCGCACCTTCGTGACCTACAACATCATCGGCGGGGTGCTCTGGGGCACCGGCGTGACGGTGCTCGGCTATTTCCTCGGCCAACTCCCGTTCGTCAAGGCGAACATCGAGCTGATTCTGATCGCGATCGTGGCGATCTCGGTGGTGCCGATCGCGGTCGAGTTGCTCCGGGCCCGCATGGCGGCCAAGCGCGGCACCACCGCGGCGGAGCGCGCCGCAGCAGAGGAAGCCATTCGGGAGACTCGCGAGAACTACGGCAAGTACTGACCTGTCGTGGCCGGCCCGGCCGGCCGGTGCCGTCCCCGGTGGGGGATGGCACCGGACGATCGGTACGACGACGACGGCCGGCCCCCTGGTGCGGGGGTCGGCCGTCGGCATGTCGGGCCCGGCCTCCGGCGGTGCGGCCGGGGACGAGCAGGTGTTACTCACCGATGGCGCCACCCCTGGCTCGCCACCGGACGCCGTCCCGGCGCGGGACGGCGTGCAGTGCCTACGTCAGCGGGCCTTCTTGGTGGCCCGCTTACGCGGCGGGGTCAGCAGGTCGGCGATCGTCGCGATCGCACTCGGGACCAGGCTGTAGTACGCCCAGACACCGCGCTTCTCCCGCTGCAGCAAGCCAGCCTCGGTGAGGATGCGCAGGTGATGACTGACCGTCGGCTGAGAGAGGCCGAGCGGCGCCGTCAGGTCACAGACGCACGCCTCGCCCTCGGGGGCCGACTGGATCAGGCTGAGCAGCCGCAACCGAGCAGGATCAGCAAGGGCCTTGAGGACCCCGGCAAGACGCTCGGCATCGGCACGTTCGATCGGCTCGCCGTTAAGCGGCGAGATCTGAGGCATAGTCATTTCGGCCAACGCAGTTCCCACGTATTCCATCCTTCCACCAGCAGCATCGATCCGCCTGCATATCAGCAGATCCGAATCGGCAAACTTTTACGCCACAAGGCCGAGGTCAGCCAACGTATAGGCCGCCCGGTATGGCAATCCGGCGGCTCGCACCGCGTCGCCGGCGCCTCGATCAACAATAACCGCCACGCCTACAACTTCCGCCCCGGCCTCACGAAGTGCCTCGACAGCGGTCAACACACTTCCGCCTGTCGTGGACGTATCCTCCACCGCCAACACCCGACGGCCGGCCACCTCCGGTCCTTCGATCCGCCGTTGCAGACCGTGGGCCTTGCCCGCCTTGCGCACCACAAAGGCGTCCAGGGCCCGACCGGTCGGAGCGGCGGCATGCAGCATCGAGAGCGCGACAGGATCCGCGCCCAGAGTGAGGCCGCCAACGGCGTCGTACTCCCAGTCGGCGGTGAGGTCGAGCAACACCCGGCCGACCAGAGGAGCGGCCTGGTGATGGAGCGTGACGCGCCGCAGATCCACGTACCAGTCTGCCTCGCGCCCCGAGGAGAGCACGACCCGTCCGTGGACCACAGCCAGGTCGGTAATGAATTTACGCAGGTCGTCGTGGTCCCCCATGGCGATAGAGGTTACTGCGCAAGTCTGAACGCCGTGTGTGGGGTCCACCCTGATCAGCCCGGCGGGGAACCGATGGTTGGCGATGTTCGACTACGCTCAGCAACCGGCCCGATAGCGGCGCGCCAGCACCGCCCCAACGACCTACGGGGCCTGGTGCGCCGGTCGAGGCTCAGTGCTCGTCGCGACCGATCCGGCCGCGGGTGTCCCGCGCGACGGCCTGGAGCAGTCGGCGGGGGGCGTGCCGCATACCGGCGACGACCATCTTGTATTTCCATGCCGGGACGCTGACCATCTTGCCTTTGCGCAGGTCACGCAGGGCTTCGTCGACCACATCCTCGGCGCGGAGCCACAGCCACTCGGGCGTCTTGGACATGTTGATGCCGGCTCGTTGGTGGAACTCGGTGCGGGTGTAGCCGGGGCAGAGGGCCATCACCCGGACGCCGAACGGGCGCGCCGAAAGGCCTACGGACTCGCTGAAGTTGGTGACCCACGCCTTGCTGGCCGAGTAGGTCGAGCCGGGCATCGCCGTGCCGAAACCGGCGACCGAAGAGACATTTATCACTGCCCCATTCCGCCGTTCGGTCATCGGTCGCAACGCCGACAGGGTCAGCCGCATGACCGCGTGCACGTTGAGCCGCAACAGCCGCGCCTCGTCCTCTGCCGTGGAGCGCAGGAACGGTTTGTTGAGGCTGATGCCGGCGTTGTTGACGAGCAGGTGCACGGGGCTGCCGTCGGCGATTCGCCGCTCCACGACCGCGCAGCCGTCGTCGGTGGACAGATCCGCCGGGATCGTCTCCACGGGGCGGCCGTAGGTGTTACCCAACTCGGTGGCCAGCTCGGTCAGCCGGGCCGCGTCACGGGCGACCAGCACCAGATGCCAGCCGTCGGCGGCCAGCCGCCGGGTGAACGCCGCGCCGATGCCTGCGGTGGCCCCCGTGATCAGGGCCCGGCGCTCGGCAGTCGTGGGGTCGAGCGTCACGGGGTGGTCCTCACCTGGGCGGGTACGGGGGTGCGGGCGGCGGCTGGTGCGGGGCGTGCGGAAACGCCGGTGGTGCGGCTGGGACGGTCGGCGCGGTCGAGCGGTGGCGACCGAACCAGGCGTTCGCCGCCGGCAGGGCCAGCAGCGTAGCTACTACAAGGTAACCGAGGCCCTGCGCGACGGAAAGCCCGGCGTTGAGCGGAATCCACCACGACGGGTACGCGTCGCCGATCAACCCCAGCAACTCGGCGACAGCCTGCTCACCGGAGCCGAGTTGCAGTGGTGCGGCTCGTTCGCCGATCAGCACCGCCACGCTGCAACAGCCGGCGAGCAGGCCAAGCCCACTGACCACCCAGGTGGCAACCCGTACGCCGTTGCGACCGGCCAGCAGCCCCAGGGCCAGGCCGGCGAGCACCGGCGCGGAGAGGGCGGCCACCACCGCAGACAGCACCGCGGACGCGCGGAGCAGGGTCACCACGTCGTCGATCTGCTCCGGGCTGGCCGAGGTGTCCCGGGCGGCGGTGCGGAACGCGTCGACCGTCCCGCCCAGCACCACCAGGTCGACCACGGCGTACGCGAGCGCGGCGACCGCCATCACCAGCAGCACGCCCGCAGCCATCAGGACGACGGCGGGCCGGCGGGCGGGTGCCGATTCCGGGTACGACACGACGAATCCCTCCGGTAGGCGTCGGGTTGCAACCTACTCGGAGGGATCGTCGGCGTCGTGCTTATCTGTCGATCAACTCGTCGACGGCGGGGTTGACCCCGGACGGTCCGCGGGCGGAGTGTCGTCCGGCCGGTTCGTGCCCGGCGGCGGCGGGTAGCTCGGCTCCCCACTCGACTGCGGGTAGCCCGGCTCACCGGACGACTGCGGGTAACCGGGCTGACCCGGGGCCTGCGGGTAACCGGGCTGACCCGGGGCCTGCGGGTAGCTGGCGCCCGGGGTCGGCGGCTCCCACGCCGCGGTCGGCTTGCGGAAGAACGCGTTCGCCTTCGGCATCGCCAGCAGGATCAGCGCCGCGAGCAGCGAGATCAGGCTGATCACGCCGAGCAGCAGGCTCACCGCGGTGGCCCAGGAGGGCAGGGCCTCCTCCAACCGGCGCTGGACCTCTTCACTGCTCGGCCCGTTGGCGCCGGTCTCTCCACCGGCGGTGAAACCACCGGCCGCGTTGCTGAGCAGGCCACCACCCACGCAGCAGACCATGATGCCGCCGACGATCCAGGTGGTGATCCGGGCACCGTTGCGGCCCTGGTTGTTGAAGAGGGCCAGAACGCCCAGCACGACCGCGAGCAACAGCACCAGAATGGCGCTGCCGAGGCCGATGGCGTAGAAGACGTCACCCACCTGATCGGCGTTCTCGACGTTGCTGCCCGCGTACGCGTCACGAAGGGCGTCGCGCGTCTTACCGATGGTGCTGAGCGTGATGATCAGACTGATCACCTGGCACGCCAGGAACAGGAAGAGCAGGTAGCTGGAAATCGACACAATGGATGGCCGCTGACGGGCCGGCGTGCTCTGGGAATCGACCACGATTCTCCTTCCCTAAGATCGCGCCCACACCGTATCGACAACAAGCCAGTTCGGCATGCCGTGTCGACCCCGCGCGTCCCGCCCGGTTCAACTCAGTGCTCCTCGGACGTGGGATGGATCGTCAGGTCGGCGGGGTCGAGGAGGTCACCTCGGGCGACCCGCCAACCCTCTTCGCCGTACGCCTCGAAGGAGAGCCGCGCGGCGCCACCCGACTGGTAGTCGTGGTAGCGCATCGTCCCGGCCGACGACAGCCCGGTCTCCGCGGTGGCGGTGTAGCGGGCCTGCCCTGTCTCGGCCCACGTGTAGCGCCGGCCGCCGAGGTCGATGGTCGGGGCCCCCGGGGTGACTGTCGCGCCCGGCTCGGCCGTCCAGAGCACCAGCTCCAGTTCCGGGCCGTCCTCCACGGAGAGCCGGTGCCGGGTGCCGGAGTCGTCGTCGAGCAGGTGCTGCACCCAGCTCCAGTCCCCCTCGACCAGGCGGACCGTGCCACTCACCACGTACTCCCGGTCCTGGATCCGCACCCGGTCGCCCAGGGTCAGGCGGAGCGGTCCGTCGTCCGGCGTCCCCGCCGCACGGCCGGGTGGCAGCGTGCCGTCGGGCCGGGCCGCGGCTCGCAGCCGGGCCCGCAGGATGATCACAACCACGACCGCCACGAGTACGGCAAGGGCCACCACCAGGTACACCGCTGACCCGCTCACCCGACCACCTCCCCAGGTACGTCGGCGCAGACGGTAACAACCGCAGGCACGATCCGGACCCGTACCGTGACGGACAGCTCAGCTACCGACGGCACCCGTGGTGTCGCCCGGTGTGCACCCTCGCACGTTGATGGCGGATGACTCACGCCGCAGCGAGGCGCTGGGTGGCGTAGTTCCCGATGGTTTCGCGGTCCATCACGCAGCCGACGAATGTGGTGAACTCGCTCGGGTCGTCGCGCAGCGACGTCCAGGCCGCTCGGGCCGCCGCCGGGTCGATCCGCTCCAGCAGCGTCGCCGCGTACGCCCGGCCGGCGGGTGTGCCGTCGGCGAGCACGCGGTCGAGCTGCCGGCGTACCTCCTCGGGGTGGTCGTCGATGGCGGCCTCTACCCGGTGGTACGCCTCGGTCACCGGCAACAGCTTGCCCGCGATTCCCACCCCACCGAAGGCGAGCGTGTCAGCCGCCACCAACTCGTTGACGGCCGCGCCCAATTCGCGCTCCCAAGCCTTGCGCATCCCAAACATGCCTCCACCCTTTCCCCGTTCGCACCCACTCCACCCCGTTAGTCAAGAGGTTTGCGCCATGAGCGGACTCTCTCCTGACACAGCCACCGTGTTCAGGCGCCAGATGATGGGGTCAGTAGCCGCGCCACTCCGTGCGGGCGTATTCGAGGACCCTCGGTTGGAGGAGGGTGCTGGGGGGCACGTTCAGGCGAGCGCGGTCGGCGGGAAAGACCGCCGCCGCCCGCAGCACGCCCGGGTCGAGGAAACGCAGCCGGAGCGCGTCGGCCGGCAGTTCCAGCACCGGCGGGACGGTTCCCGCCGTGGCCAGCAGGAACCCCCAGTCGCCGAAGGACGGCACGTCGACGTGGTACGGCGCGGTGGCGAAGCCGGCTTCCCGCACCGACGCATCGATCGACCAGTATGAGCGGGGCGCGAAGTATGGCGAGCCGGACTGCACCACCAGCCGTCCCTGCTCGGCGAGCACCGACCTGATCAACTCGTAGAACTCGACGGTGTAGAGCTTGGCGGTGGCCGTCTCGTCCGGGTCGGGCAGGTCGGCGACCACCACGTCGAAGCGCTCGGCGGCGGTACGCAGCCAGCCGAACGCGTCAGTGTTCAGCACCCGTACGCGGGGGTCGTCGAGCGAGCCGCCGTTGAGCGCCCGCAGCTGCGGCACGGTGCTGGCCAGGGCCACCACCGCCGGGTCGAGGTCGACCACTGTCACCCGGCGGACGTCCGGGTACCGCAGGATCTCCCGGACGGCGAGGCCGTCGCCAGCACCGAGAACCAGGACGTCACCGCGCGGGCCGCGCATCGCCGGATGCACCAGCGCCTCGTGGTAGCGGTACTCGTCGACCGAGCTGAACTGGAGATCACCGTTGAGGAACAACCGCAGGTCGGTGTCGGCGTGGCCAACCTCCCGCACCGACCGGGTCAGCACGATCTCCTGGTAACGGGAGCGTTCGGCGTACACCACGGGGTCCCGGTAGAGCTGCTGCCGGGCGGTCACCTCGAAGTCGGCGGCGGTCACCCAGGCGTACCCCAGGCAGAGCGCGACCACGACAGAGCCGGCGCCGAGGACGAGCCGGGCCCGGCGGCTCAGCTCCCTCCGGAACACCGTGCAGACCAGGGCGAGACCGGCCACCGCGTTCACCGCGCCGACCACCAGGGCACCCTTGAGCTGGCCGAAGACGGGGATCAACAGGAACGGGAAGGCGAGCCCGCCGAGCAGCGCGCCGACGTAGTCGGCGGCGAACAGGTCGGCCACCGCACTGCCGGCGGCCTGCTCGCGGATGCGCTGCAGCATCACCATCAGCAGTGGAATCTCCGCGCCGATCAGCAGACCCAGCACGAAGGCGGTGCCGACCAGCGCCGGGCCGTACAGGTCGAGCCAGGCGAAGGCGGCGTAGAGGCCGAGCACGGACAGACCACCGAGCAGGGCCAGCGTCAGTTCGATCACCGCGAACGCGGCGGCGGCCCGGGGTTGCAACGGCTTCGCGACCAGCGCGCCGACCCCCATCGCGAAGACCATCACGCCGAGCACGATCGACGCCTGCCCGACGGTGTCGCCGATCAGGTAGCTGCCGAGCGCGACCAGGGCCAGCTCGTAGACCAGCCCGCAGGCGGCGCAGACGAAGACCGCGAGCAGCACCGCCGCGCGGGCCAGCCGCCAGTGCGGTCGAGCCTCGGTGCCGCCGTCGACCACCGGCGGTGCCCCGGTGCTCATGACCGCCCCGGGTACGGCCGGCCGGCACCGCCCGGTCGCGGACCCCCGGCCATCAGAGGATCGCGGCGGCGATGATCGCGCCGGTGGCCAGGTGCACCACGGCCGACACCCACACGGCGGGGTGCGGCTCCGGGTCGACCAGCAGCTCGCCGAGCCGGCCGGGGGTCACCGCGTCGAGCAGCAGGAACGCGGCGGCCATGATGACCAGGCCGACGATCCCGTACGCCGCCGCGCCGACCAGCCCCAGGGCGAAGTCGTCGTCGCTGGCGACGATCGCCGCGACCACGATGGTGCCGACGCCGAGCAGGTTGGACGCGAGCAGCAGCGCCGCGTTGCGGTTGCGCTCGGTCCAGATCAGTTCGTGGAGCTTCCCAGGAGTGGTCAGGTCGACCAGCGCGTAGCCGACGCCCATGAGGACGACGCCGACCGCGCCGAAGGCGAGGGTGGCCAGCAGATCGGTGACGAGGTTCTGCACGGAGGGGCTCCAGGTGAAGGGGTCGGGTGTCGGGCTACTTGCCGGTGCCGGGGCCGCCGCCCCGAACGCTGCTGCCGCGTCCCCAGCCCCAGTACGACCCGACGGTCGAGTGGTAGCGGGAGTGAGCGGTGTCCATGTCCTCGAGCAGGATCACCGAGCCGGCGGCGATCGGCAGGATCACCACCGAGTCGTCGTCGTAGCGCAGGTAGACGCCGCTGCTGTCGGCGTACCGGTCGGACGGCTTCCACGCGTCGGTCAGTTCCTTGGCGACAGTGGTCGGTGACTTGGACGAGGTGTACGCGGTTGCTTCCCGGCCGATGTCCCGGCTGGCCGTTCGCGAGTACCTGTCCTGCACGTAGGCGCGCGGGGAGAAGGTGCCGTTGACGAGCGCGAAGGCCGCGACCAGCACGCCGGCCACGGCCACCGCCGCGCCCACCACGAACCAGCGTCGGTACGTCATCGCAGTGCCACCACCGTCTCGGTCAGGACCAGCTCATTGGTCTGGGGGTACGCGTGCCAGGTACGCCAGCCGACCGACCCGTGCGGCAGGTCGGTGCGTACGGCCAGCGCGGTGACCGCGTCCGGGTCACCGGGAAAGACTCCGACCAGGGCGTACGGGTCGTCGGCCAGGTCGGCGCGGAGCCCGGCGATCCGGGTGTGCAACTCGCCGTCGGCCGGGCGCAGCACGCTGGCGGTGAAGCGGTAGCCGCCCGCCTCGTCATGCAGGGCGCCGGGCAGGTGCGGCGGCTGACCAGGCAGGCAGGCGACCGTCTCGGTGAGTCCGGCCGCACCACCGGGTTCGGCCAGTACGACCTGGTGGGACGCGCCGAGCAGGCGCAGCCGCAGCCGGACCTCCCCGGGCAGCGTGAGGTCGTGGACGTGCAACGCGGGCCGCTCCGGCCCACCGCGTGCCAGGCTCAAGTCGGCGGCGCAGGTGTCGACGTACGGGGTGTGGAGGCTCACCAACACGTCAGCTGGCCTCCGGTCCGGCCTGCGGGTACACCATCACGTCGGCGCGGTGCAACTGCTCGCCCCGGGCCACCTCCCAGCCGGCCTGGCCGTACGCCTCGAAGGAAAGCCGTTCGCCGCCCTGGGCCCGATAGTCGTGGTATCGAAGGGTGCCACTGGGGTCGAGGCCGGTGCTGCCGGTGGCCGTGAAGCGGGCCTGACCGGACTCCTCCGAGGCGTAGCGGCGGCCGGCAAAGTCGAGGGTGGATGCACCCGGGGTGATCGTGGCGGCCGGCTCGGCGGTCCAGAGCACCAGCTCCAGGTCCGGGTCCTCCTCCACGGAGAGCCAGCGCTTGTCGCCCTCGACGGTGTCCAGCAGGTGCTCGGCCCAGCTCCAGCCACCCTCATTCACATGCACCGAGCCCCGGACCGCGTACGACACCCGGCGGATCTCGACGATGTCGCCGGGCTTGAGCCTGCGCGGGTCGCCGCGGAGCGCGTCGCTGTCGGTGTCCCGGAACGGGTCGGCGGGTGCCGCCGGCCGGGCGGCCTTACGGCCCTTGCGTACCGCCACCACCGCCACCACGACCCCGGCGACTCCGATCAGACACCCCAGCGTCGTCACCAGGTACGCCACAGGACCATTCATGCCGACCACCTCCCCAAGTGCGTCGGCGGGAACGGTAACAACCCCGCGCACCTGGAGAAACAAATCATCTTCTGGTGATGCGGTAGCTACTCAGGGTCCCGGTGGAGTGTGGGTGGGGGCGGAGAACGTGTCGGGCCGACCCCGCCTTCGGAGGCGGGATCGGCCCGGGTGCGACGGATCAGGCGGCGGTTACGGAGAGGGTGTTGGTTTCGGTGGCGCGGTCCACCTTCACCGTTTCGCCGTCGCGGATCTGGCCGGACAGGAGCGCCTTGGCAAGCTGGTCGCCGATTGCCGTCTGGATCAGGCGACGCAGCGGGCGAGCGCCATAGATCGGGTCGTAGCCGTGCTCGGCGAGCCAGTCCCGAGCGGCATCGGTGATCTCCAGGCCGAGCCTGCGGTCGGCCAACCGCCGCCGCATCCGGTCCAACTGGATGTCGACAATCGAACGCAGATCGTCACCCAGCAGCGAGGCGAAGACCACGATGTCGTCCAGCCGGTTGAGGAACTCCGGTTTGAAGTGCGACCGCACCACGGCGAGGACACCCTCCCGGCGCTGCTCCTCGGCCAGGGTCAGGTCGCTGATCACCGACGACCCGAGGTTGGACGTGAGGACGAGGATGGCGTTGCGGAAGTCCACAGTGCGGCCCTGGCCGTCGGTGAGCCGACCGTCGTCGAGCACCTGGAGCAGCACGTCGAAGACGTCCGGGTGGGCCTTCTCCACCTCGTCCAGCAGGATCACCGAGTACGGCCTGCGGCGCACCGCCTCGGTGAGCTGGCCGCCCTCGGTGTAGCCGACGTAGCCGGGCGGGGCGCCCACCAGGCGGGCGACCGAGTGCTTCTCGCCGTACTCGCTCATGTCGATGCGGACCATCGCCCGCTCGTCGTCGAAGAGGAACTCGGCGAGGGCCTTGGCCAGCTCCGTCTTGCCGACACCCGTGGGGCCGAGGAAGAGGAAGCTGCCGGTTGGGCGATCCGGGTCGGCGATTCCGGCCCGGGCACGGCGTACCGCGTCGGAGACCGCGCCGACCGCCTCGGCCTGGCCGACCACCCGGCCGCCCAGTGACTCCTCCATCCGCAGCAGCTTGGCCGTCTCGCCTTCGAGCAGGCGGCCGGCGGGGATGCCGGTCCAGGAGGCGACCACCGCGGCGATGTCGTCCGCGCCGACCTCCTCCTTGAGCATGGCGCCGTCGGCCTGGAGCTGGGCCAGCTCCTCCGCGGCCTGCTTCAGCTCGACCTTGAGGGCGGGGATGCGGCCGTAGCGCAGCTCGGCGGCGCGCTCCAGCTCGCCGTCGCGCTCGGCCCGCTCGGCCTCACCGCCGAGGCGCTCCAGCTCCTCCTTCGCGGTGGAGAGCTTGGTGATGTGGCTCTTCTCCGTCTGCCAGCGCTCGGAGAGCACCGTGAGCTGCTCGCGCTTGTCGGCCAGCTCCTTGCGCAGCCGCTCCAGCCGCTCGGCGGAGGCGGCGTCCGGCTCCTTGGCCAGCGCCATCTCCTCGATCTCCAACCGGCGGACCGCCCGCTCGATCTCGTCCACCTCGACCGGCCGGGAGTCGATCTCCATCCGGAGCCGGGACGCGGACTCGTCGACCAGGTCGATCGCCTTGTCCGGCAGGAACCGGTCGGTGATGTAGCGGTCCGACAGTGTCGCGGCGGCGACCAGCGCGGCGTCGGTGATCCGTACGCCGTGGTGCACCTCGTAGCGCTCCTTGAGCCCCCGCAGGATGCCGATGGTGTCCTCGATCGTCGGCTCGCCGACCAGCACCGGCTGGAAACGGCGCTCCAGAGCCGGGTCCTTCTCGACGTGCTCGCGGTACTCGTCCAGCGTGGTGGCGCCCACCATCCGCAGCTCACCACGGGCCAGCATCGGCTTGAGCATGTTGCCGGCGTCCATCGAGCCCTCGCCCTTGCCGGCGCCGACCACGGTGTGCAGCTCGTCGAGGAAGGTGATGACCTGCCCGTTGGAGTTCTTGATCTCCTCCAGGACGGACTTGAGCCGCTCCTCGAACTGCCCCCGGTACTGCGCACCGGCGACCATCGCGCCAAGGTCGAGCGAGATCAGCTTCTTGTCGCGCAGCGACTCGGGCACGTCACCGGTGACGATCCGCTGGGCCAGCCCCTCGACGATCGCGGTCTTGCCGACGCCGGGCTCACCGATCAGCACCGGGTTGTTCTTCGTACGCCGGGAGAGCACCTGGATGACCCGGCGGATCTCGGAGTCACGGCCGATGACCGGATCGATCTTGCCGTCCCGGGCGCTGGCGGTGAGGTCGACGCCGTACTTGGTCAGGGCCTGATAGGTCTGCTCCGGGTCAGCGGTGGTGACCCGTCGGTCGCCACCCCGCACGGTCGGGAAGGCCGCGACCAGGGCTTCCTCGGTGGCACCGGCCGTCTTCAGCGCACCCGACACCGCGCCGCCCACCCGGGCCAGCCCGGCGAGCAGGTGCTCGGTGGAGGTGTACTCGTCGCCCAACGGTCGGGCGATCTGCTCGGCGGCGCCGATGGCGTTGACGAACTCCCGAGCCAGGGTCGGCTCGGCGATGCTGGAGCCGCGGGCGGCGGGAAGGCCGTCGACCGCGCGCTGGGCGGCCCGGCGCAGCTCGGTCGGGTCGGCCCCGACGGCGCGCAGCAGACCGGTGGCGGTCGAGCCGTCGGTGTCCAGCAGTGCCAGCAGCAGGTGCCAGGGCTCCACTGTGGCGTGGCCACGCTGGTTGGCCAGCGCGACGGCGCCCGTGATGGTTTCGCGGCTCTTGGTGGTGAGTTTTTCGGTGTTCATGGGCTCCCCCGGATCGGCGTTGTCCACTGAGTTGGACACAACCAGAGTTGAGCGTATTCCGCTCAACCTTAGCGCGTGACGCCCATCACTCCCGTCCCCGCCACCGCCAGTCGAACTCTCCCGCGGCGGGCGCCGGGCCGGGGAGCGGGTCTGTGGCCGGCCCGGTGGACAGACCCGCCAGCAGCACCGCGAGTTGGCGTCGGCGCAACTGCCCGGTGCGCTCCGAATCGGGTACGCGCACCGCGGCGCAGGCCTCCAGCAGCAACCCCAGATCCTGCACGACCGCGTCCGGCCGCAGCCGCCCGCTGGCGCGGGCCCGCTCGAACAGGGCGGTGGCCAACTCGTTGGCGCGCATCGCGTCCCGACCCATCTCCTCGGTCGGAGTGAACATGCCCGCCAGGTGGACGGTGAGCGAGTGCACGTCGGCGTCGACCACCTGGGTCAGGAAGGCGCTGAACGCGGTCCAGTCGTCCGGCTCGGCGAGGGCGGCCTCGGCCGCGGCGACGTACCGGCGCAACCCGTCGTGGCAGAGCTGGCGCAGCAGGTCCTCCTTGCCCGCGTACCTCCGGTAGAGGGCACTGATGCCGACCCCCGCGCGTTCGGCGACGGCGGCGATCGGTGCCTTCGGGTCGTCCAGGAAGACCGCGCGGGCGGCATCGAGGATGACCTCGTCGTTGCGGGCGGCCTGGGCGCGCCGGCCGGCCAGCGTCTTTCCGGGGGGATTCGGCATGACCTCAGACTATCAGTGGAACGGATCATTCCGGTCTGCTACTCTGATTGCAGAACGAAACATTCCGTTCCGAAGGAGCTTCAGATGACCGGCACCGCGATCCGCCCGTTCCGCGTCGAGATCCCGCAGACCGCCCTCGACGACCTGGCCGACCGGCTGGGCCGCACCATCTGGCCCGCCGACCTGCCCGGCACCGGCGACTCGTACGGGATGAGCAGCGACCGGGTCCGCGCCCTCGCCGACCGGTGGCGGGACGGCTTCGACTGGCGCGCCGTCGAGGCCCACCTGAACGCCCACCCGCAGTTCGTCACCGAGATCGACGGCGAGCAGATCCACTTCCTGCACGTCCGGTCGGCCCGGCCGGACGCCACCCCGCTGGTGCTCACCCACGGCTGGCCAGGCTCGGTGCTGGAATACCTCGACGTGATCGCCCCGCTCACCGAGCCGACCGACCCGGACGCGCCGGCCTTCCACGTGGTCATCCCATCGCTGCCCGGCTTCGGCCTCTCCGGCCCGACCCGCAGCACCGGGTGGAACCGGCACCGCACGGCCCGCGCCTGGGCCGAGCTGATGAACCGCCTGGGGTACGCCAGCTACGGCGCGGTCGGCAACGACGCCGGCTCGATGGTCGCGCCGGAGCTGGGCCGGATCGACCGGGACCACGTGCTCGGCGTCCACGTCACCCAGCTCTTCTCGTTCCCCTCCGGCGACCCGGCCGAGTTCGCCGGGCTGTCCGAGGCGGATCAGGCGGCGCTCCAGCACCTCCAGTGGTTCTACGAGAACAAGTTCTCCTTCAACCAGGTGCACAGCCAGCAGCCACAGACCCTGGCGTTCGCGCTGGCCGACTCCCCGGTCGGGCTGCTCGCCTGGAACGCGCAACTCTTCGACGAGAGCCTGGACGCGGACTTCATCCTGGCCAACGTGGCGCTCTACTGGTTCACCGGCACGGCCGCGTCGGCGATCCGGTTCTACTGGGAGGACGCGCACGCCGAGGAGTCACCGACCGGGCCGACCACCGCGCCGACCGCGCTGGCCATGTTCCCCGGCGACTTCCAGTCCATCCGCCGCTTCGCCGATCGGGACCACGCGAACATCGTCCGGTGGACCGCGTACGACAACGACGTCGACGGCCGCGGTGACGTCGGCGGTCACTACGCCGCCCACCAGGCCACCGAGGTTCTGGTCGCCGACATCCGCGAGTTCTTCGCCAGCCTCCGCTGACCACGACGAACCCGGTGCCCGCGCCCGCTCCACCGGGGGGCGGGCACCGCCGCGTCCCGCCCCGGCTCGGTTGATCCACTCGGCTTTCAGGAAGTCGGGGCATCCGGACCGCCAGGACACCGCTACTTCATGAAACCCGAGTCGATCATGGCTGCTGGACATGCCGGGGCTGCTCGGAGGGCCGAGGGCTTCCAAGATCTGCGTTCTGTTCACGAAGCGGTAGCCTTGGTGGGTGCGAGTACGTGTCGAGCAGACCGCCTTACCCGGGATCGGGGTACGCCACGATCTGGTGACGGAGTCAGGACGCCGTTTGGGCGTCGTCTCCCACCGCAATGGCCGCCGTGATCTCGTTCTCTACGACCCCGACGATCCCGACGCCTGCCAATCGGACATTCCGCTGACCGACGACGAGGCTGAGGCCCTGGCCGACATCCTCGGCGCGTCGCTGATGCTCGGTCAACTCTCCGGGCTCCGCGAGCAGGCCGCCGGTCTGCTCACCGAGCAGATCGCCATCACGGCCGGATCGCCGTACGTCAACCGGAAGCTCGGCGACACCAAGGCGCGTACCCGCACGAGCGCCTCCATCGTGGCGGTGCTTCGCGAAGGCGAAGTCATCGTCTCGCCACTTCCCTCCTTCCGCTTCGCGGCCGGCGACGTGGTGGTCGTTGTCGGGACCCGACGGGGTCTCGACGGCGTGTCCGCCATCCTCGCCGACAGTGACCCGGACGGCTGAGGCGGATGCACGATTCCACCACTCTGCTCGTCGAAGTCGGCGCGCTGCTGCTGCTGCTTGGCGTCCTCGGTCGGCTCAGCCGCCGGGTAGGCCTGTCCCCCATCCCTCTATACCTGTTCGCCGGGCTGGCGTTCGGGCACGGCGGGCTGCTTCCGCTCGCCGCCAGCGAGGAGTTCTTCGCGGTCGGCGCCGAGATCGGCGTCATCCTGCTGCTGGTGATGCTCGGCCTGGAATATTCGGCCAACGAGCTGGTCGGCAACCTCCGATCGGCGGCCCCGGCCGGGCTGATAGACGGCGTCTTCAACGCACTGCCCGGCGCGGCGTTCGCCCTGCTGCTCGGTTGGGACTGGGTGGCCGCCCTGGTGCTCGGCGGCATCACCTGGGTCTCCTCTTCCGGCGTGATCGCCAAGGTCCTCGCCGACCTGGGACGACTCGGTAACCGGGAAACCCCGGTGATCCTCTCGGTCCTGGTGATCGAGGACCTGGCGATGGCGCTCTACCTGCCGCTGGTCACCGCCGTACTGGCGGGCACCGGTCTGCTCGGCGGCGGCATCGCACTCGCCGTCGCCGTGGGCACGGTGCTGCTGGTACTGGTGGTCGCCATCCGGTACGGCCACCTCATCTCGTCCGCCCTGTCCGCGAAGGACCCGGAGGCGCTGCTGCTCGGCGTACTCGGTCTGACCCTGCTGATCGCCGGGCTCGCGGCGAAGCTGCAGGTGTCGGCGGCGGTCGGCGCGTTCCTCGTCGGCATCGCGCTCTCCGGCCCGGTGGCGCACCACGCGACCGAGTTGCTCTCCCCCCTGCGGGACCTGTTCGCCGCTGTGTTCTTCGTCTTCTTCGGCCTGGTCACCGACCCACGGGACATCCCGCCGGTGCTGTTGCCGGCGCTCGCGTTGGCCGTGGTCACCATGGCGACGAAGACGCTCACCGGCTACCTCGCGGCGCGTCGGGTGGGCATCGCGGAACCCGGCCGATGGCGGGCCGGCCTCGCACTCGTACCCCGAGGTGAGTTCTCCATCGTCATCGCCGGGCTCGCGGTGGCCGCCGGGAGCGTCGAGCCGCAGTTGGCGGCGCTGGCCGCGACGTACGTCCTGATCACCGTGGTGACCGGGCCGATCCTCGCCCGACTGCCGGACTTCCCGTGGTTCAAGCGGTGGCTGCGCACCCGCGCGGCGGCCCAGCGGGCGGCACCGGTCCCGATCCACGACTGACCGCGCAGCCCCGACCCCAACGGTTGCCGAATTGCTCCCCACGGGGACTACCGCAGCACTCGACGGCAGGTTACCGTTTCGCCCCAGCAGCCAGGGTCCGCAGGCAGCGCAGCCAAACGCGGGCGAGAGCGGGAGGTTGGCCGGTGAGCGTGCAGGAATCGACGTTCCACGGCTTCGCCAACCCCGTCGATCCGAGTCCGGCGGAGTTGCGAGCTTGGGCGTACCAGCCGGATTCTGTGCCGTTGGCTTCGATGCCGCCCGACTGGGACCTGCTGGTCTCCGGCGATCGACTGGTGTTGACGCTCTTCGAGCTGGCGATGGACCCGTCCTGCCCGGCGCGGCGGTTCGCGTTGCACTGCCTCTACATCTACGCGGCCGACGGCATCCGGACGAACTTCCGTGCCCACCCGAAGCGTCGCTTCCGCAAGCTCGTCGAACAGGCCGAGCGTGAGGGCGACGAGCTGATGAAGATCTGGGCGCACAACGGCCGGGTGCTGCTGGCCCGACCGGATCTCTTCGTCTACCGGGACTGGTGCGAGGGCGGCCTGGTCCGCGAGAACCGCCGCCTCGGCTGAGGTCGGTTCAGCCGGCTCCCTCGCCAGCGGCTGCGAGGGCGTTGCTGTTCGCGGCCCTTTGGAGCTGATGTCGCAAACGATTCACGCCCGGCCGGGCCAGGATCGGTCCGCCCGGCCAGGATCGGTCGAGGTCGGTCGAAGCAGCGGTGTGACGTGATGTCGTAAACGATTCAGCTCGAAAGGGCCTGCGCGTCGGCCTGCCGCCAGGAGGCGGCCTCACCGGTCCGCAGTCGATAACGGCGAACGGGCCGGGACCCCCGCCCTGGCATCGCCTGCGTCCCGGCCCGCACTCAGCGACAGCGAACGGGCCGGGACCCCCCGTGGGTCCCGGCCCGCACGTCGGTCACCGGTCAGTCCTGCTGCCGTTCCGTCTCGGCTCGGTTCTTCTCGCCGCCGTGGTCGTCCCGGCCGGCGAACCGACCTCCGACGACCCGGTCCCGGTAGGTTCCCTCGGTCACCTTGTCGAACTTCTTGCGGACGGTCTCGGCCAGTTCTTCCAACCGGTCTTCCGCCTGCTGGGCGACCTTCTTCGCCGGCTCCGCCATCGCTCCCCCTCGCCATGCCGGTAGGTCCGTATTGAGCCGATTGGACCGTATCGACAGGCTAACCGAAGCGGCCCGGACCGCGCCGGGAAATCCGGTACGGTCCGGGCCGAAAGACAGCGCCGGGTGAGCGGTTGGTCAGCGATCGGGCATGCGGCGGGGTCGCCAGACGACCAGCGCGGTGGACGTGCGGTTGGTCGGCACCAGGTCCCGACCCGGGAAGCGGGCCAGCGACTCCAGCTCGGCCACCCGGCGGTACGCGGCGTCCAGCTCCGCCTCCAGCCGGGCCACCCGCTGCTGCGCCTGCTCCAGCAGCCGCTCCAGCCCGATGATCCGCTTGACGCCGGCCAGGTTGATCCCGTCGTCCTGACTGAGCCGCTGGACCTCGCGCAGCAGCACAACGTCGCGCACGCTGTACCGACGTCCGCCACCAGCGGCCCGGCCGGGCTGCACCAGCCCCAGCCGGTCGTACTGGCGCAGGGTCTGTGGGTGCATGCCCGCCATCCGGGCCGCAACCGAGATCATCAGAACCTTGGCCTCGTAGGCAGGGTCACCCGAACCGAGGAATCCGCCCGACATGCCGCTCACCTCCGCGTCCACTCCATCGGACTAACTGACCCGACGCACCCGAGCGTCGAGATGTTCCCGGGCCGCCGGCGGGCTCTGCTCGGCGAACGCCTCCAGTGCCGTGCGCGCCTCGTCCGACAGTCGGGCCGGGACCACCACGTCCAACGTGACCAGCAGGTCACCGGCCTGCCCGTCGCGGCGGACCACACCCTTGCCGCGGGCCCGCAGCACCCGCCCGCTCGGCGTCCCCGGCGGAACCCGCAGGGTCACCGCGCCGTCGAGCGTGGGCACCCGCAGGTCCGTGCCGAGCACGGCCTCCGCGAAGGTGACCGGCACGGACAGCGTCAGGTCGTCGCCGGTACGCCCGAACAGCTCGTCCGGCCGAACCTTGACCTGCACGAAGAGGTCACCAGCGGGGCCGCCGCGCTCGCCTGCCTCACCGCGCCCGGCGAGCCGGATGCGCTGACCGTCGGCCACCCCGGCCGGGAACCGCACGTTCATGGTGCGGGTCTTGGTGACCCCGCCGCTGCCCTGGCACTCCGGGCACTTCTCCTCGACCACGGTGCCGACGCCCTGGCAGTTGCGGCACGGCTCGGAGAAGCTGAACGCACCCTGGTCGCGGGTCGTCACCCCGGCGCCGTGGCAGACCGTGCAGGTACGCGGCTGGGTGCCGGGCTTGGCCCCGTTGCCGTGGCAGGTCTCGCAGACTCCGGGGGCCCGCAGCGTCAGGGGCAGCGTCACCCCGCGTACCGCGTCACCGAAGTCCAGTGCCACCTCGGTCTCGACGTCCCGACCACGGGCCGGACCGCGCGGTGCGGCCTGCCCACCGGCCTGGCCACCGGTGAAGATCGAACTGAACAGGTCCTGGAAGCCGGCTCCGCCGAAGCGACGGTCGCCGCCTCCACCGCCGCCGAACATGTCGGAGACGTCGAACGGCATGCCGCCCGGCTGGCCTCCGCCCCGGGCGCTGCGCCGGAACGCCCCCGAGCCGAACAGCGAGCGCATCTCGTCGTACTCGCGACGGCGACCCGTGTCCGACAGGACGTTGTAGGCCTCGGACGCGGCCTTGAACCGCTCCTCGGCCTTCGGGTCGCCCGGGTTGTGGTCCGGGTGCGACTCCCGGGCCACCTTGCGGTACGCCTTCTTGATGTCATCCGCGGAGGCGGCCTTGTCCACGCCGAGCACGGCGTAGAAGTCCTTCTCGATCCAGTCCTTCGAACTCACCGGTCCACCCCCTCTCGACCCTCGCGGCCCGGCCGTCCCGCCCACCGCTGCGCGGTGGGCGGGACGGCCCGGTCACTGTCTCGCACTATTCCGGATCCGCGACCGCGACCAGCGCGGGGCGCAGCAGCCGCTCACCGAGCTGGTAGCCGCGCCGCATGACCTGGACGCAGGTCGGCTCGCTGACGTCGGCCGAGGTCTGGTGCGCGACCGCCTCGTGCCGGGTCGGGTCGAACGGGTCGCCCTGCTCGCCGAAGGCGTTCAGGCCGAACTTGCCCAACGCGGTGGTGAGCTGTTCCGCCACCGTGCCGAACGGCCCGACCAGGTCGCCGTGTTCCCGGGCCCGGTCCAGGTCGTCCAGGATCGGCAACAGCGCGGCCAGAACCGAGCCGGTCGCCTGCTCCTGCACCAGGCTGCGGTCCCGGTCGACCCGCTTGCGGTAGTTGGCGTACTCCGCCGACACCCGCTGCAGATCCCTGGTGCGCTCGTCCAGCTCGGCCCGGAGCGCCTCCAGCTCGGCGCCGAGCGAGGTGCCCGTGCCGCCGCCGTCGACCGGCTGCGCCGGGGCGTCCACCACCGCCGGGCCGGATGGTTCCGGACCGTCGGTGGCGTTGACCTCGACCTCGATCTCGTCGACCACCACCTCGGCGTCCTCGACCAGGCCCTCGGCCGGTACGCCGGTCTCGGCGTCGGCCGCGGTGCCCTCAGGCTCCGACGTGTCGATGAGCTTGCGGTTGTTGCGGATGACGACCCGCTCCTTGTCGCCGGTGGTCGGCTCCGTGGGCGCGGAGCCACCCGGCGTCGACCCGGTGTCGGCCGGGTCGGCGGCTCGTGGCTTCTGCGTCATGCGGCTACCTCATCCCCTTCGCCGTGGATGCGCGTCCGAGGCCGGTGGTCACTTCTTGCCGTCCTCGTCCACGATCTCCGCGTCGACCACGTCGTCGGCCCCACCGGCCTGCGCACCGGTCGTGCCGGTCGCACCGGTCGCGCCGGCCGCACCCGGGCCGGGCTCGCCGCCCGGCTGCTGGCCCTGCTCGGCCTGCTGCGAGTAGAGCAGCGAACCGGCCTGCTGGGAGACCTGCGCCAGCCGCTCGTGCGCGGACTTGATCTTCTCGATGTCCTGGCCGCCGAGGGCACCACGCAGCTCGCCGAGCGCCTCGTTGAGCTGCTCCCGGTTTTCGGTGGGCAGCTTGTCGCCGCTCTCGGCGAGGAACTTCTCGGTCTGCCACTGGAGCGCCTCGGCCACGTTGCGGGTCTCGGCGTCGTCGCGGCGGCGCTTGTCCTCCTCCGCGTGCTCCTCGGCGTCCCGGCGCATCCGCTCGATGTCGTCCTTCGGCAGCGAGGAGCCGCCGGTGATCGTCATCTTCTGTTCCTTGCCGGTGCCCAGGTCCTTGGCGTGCACGTTGACGATGCCGTTGGCGTCGATGTCGAAGGCGACCTCGATCTGCGGCACGCCGCGCGGCGCCGGCGGGAGGCCGGTCAGCTCGAAGGTGCCGAGCTTCTTGTTGTAGGCCGCGATCTCACGCTCACCCTGGAAGACCTGGATCAGCACCGACGGCTGGTTGTCGTCCGCCGTGGTGAAGACCTCGGAGCGTTTGGTCGGGATGGTGGTGTTGCGCTCGATCAGCTTGGTGAAGATGCCGCCCTTGGTCTCGATGCCCAGGCTCAGCGGGGTCACGTCGAGCAGCAGGACGTCCTTGACCTCACCCTTGAGCACACCGGCCTGGAGGGCGGCGCCGACGGCGACGACCTCGTCCGGGTTGACGCCCTTGTTGGGGTCGCGACCGGTGAGCTGCTTGACCAGGTCGGTCACGGCGGGCATCCGGGTCGAACCGCCGACCAGGATGACGTGCTCGACGTCGGAGATCTTGATCCCGGCGTCCTTCACGGCCTGCTCGAACGGGCCCTTGCAACGGTCCAGCAGGTCCTGCGTCATCCGCTGGAACTCGGCGCGGCTCAGCGTCACGTCGAGGTGCAGCGGGCCGGCCGCGCCGGCGGTGATGTACGGCAGGTTGATGTTGGTCGTGGTGGCGGCGGACAGCTCGATCTTGGCCTTCTCGGCAGCCTCACGGAGGCGCTGGAGGGCCATCTTGTCCTGACCGAGGTCGATGCCGTGCTCACCACGGAACGTCTTGACCAGGTGGTCGATGATCCGCTGGTCCCAGTCGTCGCCACCGAGCTGGTTGTCACCGCTGGTCGACTTGACCTCCACGACACCCTCGGCCAGCTCCAGCAGCGACACGTCGAACGTGCCGCCGCCGAGGTCGAAGACCAGGACGGTCTGCTCCTTGGAACCCTTGTCCAGCCCGTACGCCAGGGCGGCCGCGGTCGGCTCGTTGACGATCCGCAGCACGTTGAAGCCAGCGATCTCACCGGCCTCCTTGGTGGCCTGGCGCTGGCTGTCGTTGAAGTAGGCCGGAACGGTGATCACCGCGTCGGTGATCTGCTCACCCAGGTACGCCTCGGCGTCCCGCTTGAGCTTCATCAGCGTCCGGGCCGAGATCTCCTGCGGGGTGTACTTCTTGCCGTCGATGTCGACGGACCAGTTCGTGCCGACCTCGCGCTTGACCGACCGGATCGTCCGATCCGGGTTGGTCACTGCCTGACGCTTGGCGACCTCGCCGACGAGCACCTCGCCGTTGCGGGCGAACGCGACGATCGACGGAGTCGTCCGCGACCCCTCAGCGTTGGCGATGACGGTGGGCTCACCGCCCTCGAGAACGCTGACGCAGGAGTTCGTCGTGCCGAGGTCGATACCGACCGCACGTGCCATGTTCGCTTCCTCGCTTCGTAAGGTTGTGCAGGTGACGGGCACTGCCCGCGGCTGCCTGGCGAGCACCGCCCGCAGCGGGCCCCACCACAAGTTGAGTGAACTTGACTCAATAGTGCCACGCGTTGGCGAATCGTCAAGTTGAGTTGAGTCAACCCGACGCAACCCACCCGTTATTACCGTCCGGTTGTCTTCTCTTGCATCGGTCGGGCACGCTTTAGCGGTGACGACGCACGGCGATTCCGCCACCCGTTCCGGCGCGCCCGCCGTCGCATCCCGCACCGGCCCGCCGGACGCCGCGGAGGAGCCGCCCGCCACCACCGGGGACGACAGCCTCCCCGGCGCACTGTCGGGCCTCCGGGAGGCGATCGGTGCGACCCGGTACCCCCTCGCGCTGCCCACCGCCGGGTCCGCCCGGCACAACGCCACCGCCCTCACCGACCAGCTCGACGACTATCTGCTGCCCCGGCTCGCCCGGCTGGACGCCCCACTGCTCGTGGTGGTCGGCGGCTCCACCGGCGCGGGCAAGTCGACCCTGGTCAACAGCCTGGTCAAGGCCCGGGTCAGCGCCGCCGGCGTGCTCCGGCCGACCACCCGCTCGCCGGTGCTGGTCTGCAACCCGTCCGACGCAGCCTGGTTCCGGCAGGGTGACCTGCTGCCCGGGCTGACCCGCACCACCGAGCCGAGCGAAGATCCGCGCGCGCTGCACCTCGTCACCGCGCCGGCCCTGCCCGCCGGGCTGGCCTTCCTCGACGCGCCCGACATCGACTCGGTGGTGGACGCCAACCGGGCGCTCGCCACCCAACTGCTCGCCGCCGCCGATCTCTGGCTCTTCGTCACCACCGCCGCGCGGTACGCCGACGCGGTGCCCTGGGAGCTGCTGCGCAGCGCCCGGTCGCGAGGCGCGGTGATCGCCATGGTGCTGGACCGGGTGCCCGCCGAGGCCACCGACGAGATCGCCGCGCACCTGAGCGAGATGCTCGCCGAACAGGACCTCGGCCGGGCACCGCTGTTCGTGCTGCCGGAGACCTGGGTCGACGGGCAGGGGTTGCTGCCCGAGGGGGTCACCGCATCGCTGGCCGACTGGTTCGCCCGGCTGGCCGGCGACGCGGACGCCCGGGCGGCGGTGGTCCGTCAGACGCTGGACGGGGCGCTGGCCGCCCTGCACCCCGCCGTCGAGGAGCTGGCCGACGCCGCCGACGAGCAGCTCGCCGCCGCCGACGGGCTGGACGAACGGGTCCGGGCCGCGTACCGGGGTGCCGAGCGCACCGTCGAGCAAGGGCTCCAGGACGGTCGGCTGCTCCGGGGCGAGGTGCTCGCCCGCTGGCAGGAGTTCGTCGGCACCGGCGAGCTGTTCCGCACCCTGGAGGCACGGATCGGCCGCCTGCGGGACCGGGTGGTGGCCGCCGTCACCGGCCGGCCGGCGCCCTCCGTCGAACTCCGCAACGCCATCGAGTCGCAGCTGGTGACACTGCTGCGCGGGGTGGCCTCGGAGGCCGCAGAATCCGCGTACACCGGCTGGAAGGCACACCCTGCGGGCGCCGACCTGCTCGAACCGGCGCTCGCCCACCCGAGCGCCGACCTGCCCGAACGCGCCGAACGGATGGTCCGGGACTGGCAGCGCGGGGTGCTGGAGCTGGTCCGGGTCGAGGGCGGGGACAAGCGGTTCGTGGCCCGCACCGCCGCGTACGCCGTCAACGCCACCGGGCTGGCCGTGATGATCGCCGTGTTCGCCTCCACCGCGTTCATCCCGACCGGGCTGGAGCTGGCCACCGGGGCTGGCACCACCGTCGCCGCGCAGGCCGTACTCCAGGCGATCTTCGGCGACCAGGCGGTGCGTACCCTCGCCGCCAAGGCCCGCACCGACCTGCTGGAGCGGGTGCGGACGCTGCTCGACGCGGAGGCCGACCGGTTCCTGCGCCGCACCGCGGACGCCCGCCCCGCCGCGGACGCCGGCGACGGCCTGCGCCGGGCCGCGGGCCGGGTCGAGCTGGCCCGGCACCGCAGCGGCCTGTCCGCCGCCGGCAACACGCAGCCGGCCGCCGACGAGGAGGGTTTCCGGTGACGAACATCACCGGCCGGGTACGCGAGGCGTTCCGCGGAGACCAGCGGGTCGACGCCGACGTGCTGATCGCCCGACTGGACGCGGTACGCCGGTTCCTGACCGCGGTCGACGGCCTGCTGCCGGACGCGGAGCTGGTGCCCGCGCACACCCTGGTCGAGCGGGCCGGCACCCGACTTGCGCTCTCCCGGGACCACACCGTGGTTGCCCTGGCCGGTGCCACGGGCAGCGGCAAGTCCAGCCTCTTCAACGCGCTGGCCCAGCTGGAGCTGTCGCCGGTCGGGGTCCGTCGGCCGACCACCGGCGTCACCCACGCCTGCGTGTGGGGCCCACTGGAGGGCGCCAACCGGCTGCTCGACTGGATCGGCGTGCTGCCCCGACACCGTTTCGTCCGGGAGAGCGCCCTGGACGCGGACGACGAGACGGCGCTGCACGGGCTGATCCTGCTCGACCTGCCCGACTTCGACTCGGTCCAGCGGTCCCACCGGCTCGAGGTGGACCGACTGCTCGGCCTGGTCGACCAGGTGGTCTGGGTGGTCGACCCACAGAAGTACGCCGACCGGGTCATCCACGACAGCTACCTGCGCGAGTTCCACCGGCACCGCGACGTCACACTGGTCGTGCTCAACCAGGCCGACCGGCTGCCCCCGGCGGAGGTGCCCCGGGTCCTGGACGACCTGCGCCGACTGCTCGACACGGACGGGCTGACCGGTGTGCCGCTGCTGTCCACCACCGCCATCGACCCGGCCGGGATGGTCGGGCTGCGCGGTGCCCTGGAGCGGACCGTCGCCGAGCGGCAGGCCGCGCTGCGCCGGCTCGCCGGTGACGTCGACACGGTCGTCGCCGGGCTGGACGAGCTGGTCGGCTCGGCCCGACCGGCCGGTGGGCCGGACGACTCGACAGTCGACGGCTTGAACCGGGCGCTGGCCGGAGCTGCCGGCGTGCCCGCGGTGACCGAGGCGGTGCAGCAGGCGTACCGGCACCGGGCCGTCGCGGCCACCGGCTGGCCCCTGGTCCGCGGCTGGCGCCGGTTGCGACCCGACCCGCTGCGCCGGCTGCACCTGCCCGGCCCGGCCGACGCGGGGGCCGACGCGGCGGAGAGCCTGGTCGCGGCCACCTCCGTGCCGGATCCGACGGCCGCCCAACGCTCCGCACTGGGTCTGGCGATCCGCGCGGTGGCCGACCGGGCCGCCGCCGACCTGCCCGCCGCCTGGCCCGGCGCGGTCACCGCCGCCGCCCGGTCCCGCCTCGGCGACCTGCCGGACGCGCTGGACCGCACGATCGCCGGCACCGACCTCGGCCTCGGCCGTCGACCGCTGTGGTGGCGGGTCGTCGGCGGTTTGCAGTGGCTGGTCACCCTGGCCGCCGTGGTCGGTCTGGGCTGGCTGGTGCTCGGCTACGCGCTGCGGGCACTCGGCCTGCCCGCGCTGGACAACCCGATGGTCGGGCAGGTGCCACTGCCGACCCTGCTGCTGCTCGGCGGTCTGCTGGCCGGGCTGCTGCTCGCGGCGCTGACCCGACCCGTGGTGCGCTGGGCCGCGCGGCGTGCCCGGGCCCGCGCCGAGCAACGCCTGACCGCGAAGGTGGCCCGGGTGGGCGAGGAGTACGTGCTCACACCCGTGCGGGTCGTGCTCGGCTCGTACGCACAGGCACGCGACGCGCTGAGGGACGCCGCCCGCCGCTGACGCTCCGCACGGCTCGCTACCGCTCTGCGTACGCCCCGGGCGGCGTAGGGTCGGAGCATGGCCACGCCTCAGACCCCCTACGACGCGGTGCTGCACGCCGCACGCGACGTGACCAAGCTGGAGTCCGCCCTCGACGCCGAGATGCTCGGCAGCGCGCTGCTGGGCAGTGTCTACGCGATCGCGGAGACCGACCGCGACACCGCCGTACGGGAGTTCGTCACCGGGTTTCTCGCCGCCACCGCCCGTCGCCGGGTCGCGGCCGCGACCACCATCCGGCAGGTCTTCGCCACGCTCGTCCCGGACGCCGAGGGCACCGATCGGGTGCGTCCGGGCAGCCAGGCACCCACCTGGGCCGGTCAGCTCGGCCGGGTGCACCTCACCGGCACGTGGGCGTACGGCGACGTCTACGGCGACCAGACGTCCTACCTCGCCACCTTCGCCTACGACGACGCGTCCGGCGGCTCGGAGCACGCGCTGGTGGCCCTGGTGGACCACAACATCGGGATCACCAAGGACATCTTCGTCGGCGGGCCGGCGGAACGGATCCTGGACCAGGTCCGCCAGATGTGCGCGGACGACGAGCTGACCTGGTTCCGCACCGAGAATCCGGCCCAGCTCCGTGGCGAGGTGGCCCGCCATCTCGCGGTGACCGACGAGCTGAGCGAGTTGCCCGGCGAGGGTTCCCTCGCCACCGACCGGGCGCTGGTCGGTGCCCGGCTGGCGCTGCTGCCCACCGCGGCCGACCCGACCGGCCCGGCGGAGGTCGAGCCACTCTCCGCCGCCGAGCGCACCGACCTGGTCCGGCGGTTCCTCGCCGCGCCGGAGGCCACCCGCTTCGGGCTGGATTCCGTCGACGGCCCGGAGCTGGCCTCGCTGCACTTCTGCCTGAGCCTGCTGCTGGACCACTCGGCGACCTTCCCGGACGCCGACCCGATGCGCTGGAGCCCGGCGGTGTCCGGGCTCTTCCTGCTCGACTGGGTGCACCGCCGTGCCGTGCTGGACATGGACGACGCCGCGATGCTGCCCCGGGTGCTGCGTGCCTGGGCGCGGTACGCGTCCCGGCAGCGCGGTCTGCCCGAGGCGGCGACCACGCGCACCGACGAGGCGATCGAGGAGATGGTGCCGGAGTTCGCGCGCCTGTACTCCACTGGTGAACGACGCAGCGCCGCCACCGCCGCGGTGGCACAGCTGATGGCCGACGGTGTGGACCCGGACGACCCGGCCGCCCTGGACGCCTGGATCGAGGCGAACCGGCACCGCCTGGCCGACGACGGGGCCTGACGACACCCGAGGCCGGGCGGCATATAGCGCCGCCCGCCTCGGCCCGGCCGGTGCCTGCGGCGGGTCTCAGCGCAGTGGGCCGAAGACCGCCGCGGCGATCAGCGCGCCGAGCACACCACCGGCGAGCACCTGCGGCACCGTGTGGTCCCTCAGTCGCACCCTGGACCAGCCCACCACCGCCAGCAGCGGGGCGGCGACGAGCACGCGCGTTCCGAACGTCAGGGCCAGGATGACCAGGGTGCCGGCGGACACCGCCGAGTGGATCGACATCTTCCACCAGTGGCTGACCGACACGGCGACCACGAGGCCGACGAGCCCGGCCACCGCCAGCGCCAGCAACGGGCGGGGCGCGCCGAGCACGGCGAGCAGGGCGAGCCCTCCCGCGACCGAACCCAGGCCGACCAGCAGTGGCACCCGGCGCTGCTCCCGACGGCCGATGTGGTGGTCGGTGAGCCGGCCACGGCGTACGCCGCCGACGATGTAGGCGAACGGGATGCCGGTGACGAAGATCGTGGCGAGCAGACCCCAGACGAGGCCCTGACCCGGACGGCGCGCGCTGTGCCAGCTCACCGTGATGATCAGCAAAGACACGAGGACGGCCGGTGCGGTCACCTCGGTGACCAGCCGGGCGATCCGCCGCCCCGGGCCGGGTCGGCTGGTGACCGGGCGGAGTTCGGTACCGCCGCCCACGTCACCCCCTCCGGTATGCGCCTACCGCCGACCACCGCCGGCACCGGATGGGCCGCGCCTGTTCGTCACCGTACCGCCGGGGACACCGTCGGGTGCGGCGGTCCGGCCAGCGATGCCAGGCCGGCCGCGAACGTCGGGAGATCTGTCGGAGACGACGCGACCGACGGGCTGGGCCGGCTGGTCGGCACGGCGGGGGTGACGGGCGGCGCGGGCCTGGTGGCCGGCACGGACCGGGTGCTGGTCGGCGCGGGCCTGGTGGCGGGCACCGACCGGGTGCAGGTCGGGACGGCGGTGGCGGTCGAGGCGTCCGTCGGCGTGGGGGTTGGCTCCAGCGTGGAGGTCGGAGTCAGCGTGGGCGTCGGGTCCAGCGTCAACGTCGGGGTCGGGGTCGGAGTCGGAGTCGGGCTGGGAGTCGGCGTCGGATCGGGGCCCGGCGAGTCGGTCGGGTCCGGGTCGGTCGGACCGGGGTCGGTCGGCGAACCGGTCGGCGACGACGGGGGGACGGCCGGTGAGGTGCCCCGGGGCGGCTTCGGCGCCACCGGCGGGTGCGGCGCCCGCGGGGCGGGCCCCAGGTCGGTCACTGTGGGCCCCGGCCCAGGCCCTTCCCGGGTACGCCGGGGAGCGGCAGGCAGCCAGCCGCTGGTGGGGCCGACGCTGGGTGAGCCGGGCGGTGGGACTGACGGCTGGCTGGTCATCGGCAGCGGAATCAGCACCGGCCCGACCGACGGGGTCGGGATGAACGGGATGCTGCTGTCCGGCAGCGCGGTGCTGCCCGGGGTGGCCGAGCCGGCGCTGATCGCGGCGAGGATCGGCATCGACGCGGTGCCGGCCAGCAGCGCGACGGTGAGCAGGTAACCCCGGGTGGGGCCGCCCGCGCCGGGAGCACGGTGCACGCCGACCACCCTGCGGTAACCGCCTGCGGACCGGTGCCGGCCGAGGGCTGGTGTGCCGGGACCATCACCTGGCTCGTGCACCGCACACCCCTTGTCGTCGGCCGTCGGAGGACATGGATGGACGCCGCCGGCGCTGAAGCCGGCAAATAACTCGATAGGCGCGATCCTGCGGTAATCAGCCTTACGTAGTCACGCTCCGTCGTCCAACCCCCACCGCGTGTCGACACGCGGTGCTGACCGAACGGTGACGAATCATCGCCGGATCGCCCTCGAAACGCAGGCCAGCATGATGGCGACAAACGATGGCAAAGCATGGGCGGTCGGAATGCGGGGCAGGCGTACTGTGGGCGCGCTCACCTGCTCTGCGAATATGGAGCACGACGGCAACGCAGCCGTGACCTCCGCGCACCCTCGCGGCAGGCGCGGTTGAGCGCCGGCACTCCCGATCCGGGTTCGGCCAGAACCCGGATCACGCCGTGCGGCAACCCCCACCGGGGCTAGGCGCGGCCGCCAGGAACCGGCCCGGCAGCAGCCGGGCAGGCGCACGAGTTGCGCGGCCGGGTGACCCCCCGGTGCCGACGCAGACACGACAGGGAGAGACCGATGGCAAAGGGCGACCCCGGGGGCACCACCCGCAGCAGGCGGCCTGCACCCCGCTCCAAGAAGGGCGCGGCCGGTAATCCGGAGCTGGTGCAGCTGCTCACCCCCGACGGCGAGCGCATCGACAGCGCCACCGGGCCGGACGGCACCGTGTACCGCGTGGACTTCACCGACGAGGAATACCGCGGGCTCTACCGCGATCTGGTGATGGTCCGCAAGCTGGATGCCGAGGCGACCGCCCTCCAGCGCCAGGGCGAGCTGGGCCTCTGGGCCAGCCTGCTCGGCCAGGAGGCCGCCCAGGTCGGCTCCGGGCGGGCGCTGCGATCGCAGGACATGGCATTCCCGACCTACCGGGAGCACGGCGTCCTCTACTGCCGGGGCATCGACCCGATCATGCCGCTGGGCCTGTTCCGCGGTGTCGACCAGGGCGGCTGGGACCCGAACGAGTTCAAGTTCAACATGTACACGATCGTCATCGGTGCGCAGACCCTGCACGCCACCGGCTACGCCATGGGCATCACCATGGACGGCAAGATCGGCAACGACGACGGCGAGGCCGCGATCGCCTACTTCGGCGACGGGGCCACCAGCCAGGGCGACGTGAACGAGGCGTTCGTCTGGGCCAGTGTCTTCAACGCGCCGCTGGTCTTCTTCTGCCAGAACAACCAGTACGCGATCTCCGAGCCGCTGGAGCGCCAGACCCGGGTCCCGCTCTACCAGCGGGCCGCCGGCTTCGGCTTCCCCGGCGTACGGGTGGACGGCAACGACGTGCTGGCCTCGTACGCGGTGACCCGCACGGCGCTGGACAACGCCCGGCACGGGCAGGGCCCGAGCCTGATCGAGGCGTACACCTACCGGATGGGCGCGCACACCACCTCCGACGACCCGACCCGCTACCGGATCGCCAGCGAGGTCGAGTCGTGGCAGGCCAAGGACCCGATCATCCGGGTCAAGGCCTTCCTGGAGAAGCAGCAGATCGCCGACGCGACCTTCTTCGCCGAGGTCGACGAGCAGGCCCGCCGCGAGTCGGTGCACCTGCGCGAGCGGGTGCTCAACATGCCCAACCCGGAGCCGGTGACGATGTTCGACCACGTCTACCCCAACGGCTCTCCGCTGCTCGACGAGCAGCGCGCGAAGTTCAACCGCTACATGGAGTCCTTCGAAGGGAGCGCCCACTGATGGCCACGGAGACGCTCACCCTCGGCAAGGCCCTCAACACCGGCCTGCGCCGCGCCCTGGAGACCGACCCCAAGGTCATCATCATGGGCGAGGACGTCGGCAAGCTCGGCGGCGTCTTCCGGATCACCGACGGGCTCCAGAAGGACTTCGGCGACCAACGGGTCATCGACACCCCGCTGGCCGAGTCCGGCATCATCGGCACGGCGGTCGGTCTGGCCATCCGCGGCTACCGGCCGATCTGCGAGATCCAGTTCGACGGTTTCGTCTACCCCGCGTACGACCAGATCGTGTCGCAGGTGGCGAAGATGCACTACCGCTCGGGCGGCAAGCTCAGCATCCCCATGGTGATCCGGATTCCGTTCGGCGGTGGCATCGGCGCCGTCGAGCACCACTCCGAGTCGCCGGAGGCGTACTTCGCGCACACCGCCGGTCTGAAGGTCGTGACCTGCTCCAACCCGCAGGACGCGTACGTGATGATCCAGCAGGCCATCGCCTCGGATGACCCGATCGTCTTCCTGGAGCCCAAGCGGCGCTACTGGGAGAAGGGTCAGGTCGACCTGGACGCGCCGCTGTCCGAGGCGTACCCCCTGCACTCGGCCCGGGTCGTGCGGCCCGGCACCGACGTCACGGTGCTGGCCTATGGGCCGATGGTGCGGACCTGCCTCGAGGCGGCGACCGCCGCCGCGGAGGACGGCCGGGAGCTGGAGGTCATCGACCTGCGCTCGCTCTCCCCGCTGGACCTGGGCGCCGCGTACGAGTCGGTGAAGCGCACCGGCCGCGCGGTCGTGGTGCACGAGGCACCGTCCAACATCGGTCTCGGCGCCGAGTTGGCCGCCCGGATCACCGAGGAGTGCTTCTACTCCCTGGAGTCGCCCGTGCTGCGGGTCACCGGCTTCGACACCCCCTACCCGGCCTCCCGGGTGGAAGAGGAATACCTGCCCGACCTCGACCGGGTGCTCGACGCCGTCGACCGCACCTTCGGCTGGTGATCGACATGTCCCGGATCAAGACGTTCAACCTGCCCGACCTGGGCGAGGGGCTGACCGAGGGCGAGATCCTGGCCTGGCTGGTCAAGGTCGGCGACACCATCGAGCTGAACCAGCCGATCGTCGAGGTCGAGACCGCCAAGGCGGCGGTGGAGATCCCGGCGAAGTGGGCCGGGCAGGTGCAGGCGATCCACCACCCGGAGGGCACCACCGTCGAGGTCGGTACGCCGATCATCGCGATCGACACCGATCCGGGTGCCGGCCCGTTGGAGGCGCCGTCGACCACGGCCACGCCCAGCAGTGACCTGCCCACCCCGTCGGCGGCCTCGCTGGCGGCGGTGGAGGTGGCGCCGGCCGAGGGCATGATCGAGCCCGGCCTGATCGGCGGGGCGGCCCCGGGTGGGCGGACGGCGGTGCTGGTCGGTTACGGCCCGCGTACGACGGCCGCGAAGCGTCGCCCGCGCAAGGGTGCCACCCCCGCCGGGGTCGATCATGGAGTTGTGGTGGTTGACAAACCAGCCACAACCCCCACGATTCCGGCACCACAAGTCCATGATCGACGCAACCGCGAGGGCGGGACGGGCCTCGCGAGCGGGGTTGGGGCGCAGGCGGGAGGGCTGGTTCTGGCCAAGCCTCCGGTGCGCAAGCTCGCCAAGGACCTCGGGGTCGACCTCGGCACGGTGACCGGGTCGGGCCCGTTGGGTTCGATCACCCGGGAGGACGTGCAGCAGGCGGCGAGCGGTGCCGTGGCCGAGCCGATCGCGACCCCGTCGGTGACGACGAGCGCCGCGAGCTTCGGCACGGACCGCGAGCAGCGCATCCCGGTCAAGGGGGTTCGCAAGCTCACCGCCGAGAACATGTCCCGCTCGGCGTTCACCGCCCCGCACGTGACGGAGTTCCTGACCGTCGACGTAACCCGGGCGATGAAGGCTCTGGACCGACTGCGCGGTCGACGGGAGTGGCGCGACGTACGGGTCTCGCCGCTGCTGCTGGTGGCGAAGGCCGTGCTGCTGGCGGTGCAGCGTCACCCGATGGTCAACTCGACCTGGGCCGGCGACGAGATCATGGTCAAGGACTACGTCAACCTCGGTATCGCGGCGGCCACCGAGCGTGGCCTGATCGTGCCGAACGTCAAGGACGCCGGCCGGCTCTCGCTGCGGGAGTTGGCGGACGCACTGAACGGCCTGGTGCAGACGGCCAAGTCCGGCCGTACCTCGCCAGCCGACATGTCCGGTGGCACCCTGACCATCACCAACGTCGGGGTGTTCGGAGTGGACACCGGCACGCCGATCCTGCCGCCGGGCGAGTCCGCGATCCTGGCCTTCGGTGCCGTGCGGGAGATGCCCTGGGTGCACAAGGGCAAGGTCAAGGCGCGTCAGGTCACCACGCTGGGGCTGAGCTTCGACCACCGGATCATCGACGGTGAGCTGGGTTCGAAGTTCCTGCGCGACATCGGCGACTTCCTCACCGATCCGGAGGCGGCGCTGCTCGCCTGGACCTGATCGTTCGCGACGCCAGCCACGGCCGGTGTGCCACGGGTTAACGCCCGGCACACCGGCCGTGTCGTTTGGGCGACGGAAACGTCAGCCAGATCGACTGTTGACCTTTGATTGTTAGGCAGGTGTCTCAGCTCACCTAACAATCGATGGAAGTTGGCCGGGTTCTGCGGTTAAATAGACCCATCAGGGGCTGACAACCGAATAGCTAGGGGGACCCACCAATGAGCATGATCGAGCGAATCCGCAACCACCGCGACGCGACCCGCCGCGCCCGTGCCATCGAGCACGCGCTGCGCTCGGCGAACTCGCCGGCGGTTCGCGAGGAAATCCTCGTCATCGCCCAGCGTCACATGAGCTGACGCTCCTCGACATTCCCACCTCCTCCAGATCGATGGCCCACCCGGTCCGCCGGGTGGGCCATCGGCGTCTCCGGCCATCGGCCACCGGGATTCCGCCCTGCCGCAGCGCCCGGTACGGTGGGCTTCGGTCGCCGCCCGCCGACCCGGCAGGGGCCGAGCTGACAGAAGCTGCTCGACACCGACCGGCCACGCAAAGTGACGACCGGTGCTCCTTGGACGGGCCGTGCCACCACCCGATACCGTGCGGGGAGCCGGCACAGCGGTACGCCGGTGACGCCGGCAGCCATGCCGAGGAGACCGATCGGCACCGGCGAGCCGACATGTGATGGAGGAGGCGCACCCATGACGTCCGAGGGCCCGCACCGCCCCGGCCAAGAGCCGGACGAGGTGTCACCGGGCGCCGGCGGACCGGCGCCGTACGGCGACCGCCCGGCGCAGCCGGACAACAGCCACAACGCCGCCGGCCCCGACCTGGGCTGGGCGCCCCCGCCGCCGACGCGGCCCAACCCGTCGACGCCAGCATGGGCGACCCAGTCCGAGCAGCCACCGGCCCCTGCCTGGGGTGCCGCCGCTGCCCCGCAGCCCAGCGATCCGGCGCAGCCTGCCTGGGCGGCCGGCGGCACGAGCGAGCCGCCGCAGCAGCCCGGCACCTGGCCCGGCAACGACGGCACGCCGGCCCCCGCGCAGCCTGCCCCCTGGGCGGCGCAGCAGCAGGGCTGGACGCCGGCCGAGCAGAGCGCACCCGCACCAAACTGGACTCCGAACGCCGCTGAGCAGCCCGAGTGGGTGCAGGCCCAGCCGGCCGCGCGAGGCGCCGCGCAGGTGCCTCCGGCCACCGCTGCCTGGCCTGCCCAGGAAGACCCGGCCCGAGCCGGAGGCTGGGGTGGGGCGCAGCAACCCAACCCGCCCGCCGGTGACTGGCACGGCGCCGAGTCGCAGCAGCCCGAGATGCCGCAGGCCGGTGGTTGGTCCGGCGGCGCTCAGCAGGACGACGCGGCCGGCAACGGCGGTTGGCCCGCCAGCAACGCCGCCGCGCGCGACGACCAGCCGGTGTGGACGCCGGCTGAGCAGTCGCCGCCGGCCTGGGGCCAACCTGCCGAACCGACCGAGCAGCCCGCCCCTGAGTGGGGACAGGCCGCCCAGCCCGGCGCCGCCCGTGGCGCGGCCCAGGTGCCGGCACCGGCGGCGAACTGGCCCAGCCAGGACGACCCGGCCCACTCCGGTGGATGGGCCGCACAGCAGCAGGCACAACCCGCAGCCTGGAATGACGGCGGCGACGCGCGGCAGGACCAGGCCGAGCAGCCGGCTGCCTGGGGCGGGGCCGAGAGCCGTCCGCAGCAGCCCGACTGGGTGCTCGCACCCCAGGACCAGCCGGCCGAACGGCCGGAGCCGGCAGTGTGGAATCCGCCGGAGCAGAGTGGCCCGCCCGCGCGTGCCAGCGTCAGTGTGCCCAGCAACGACGGCGTGCCCGGCTGGGCCGCCAACCAGGACAACGCCGCACAGGCCAGCCCCAGTGTGCCGGCGGTCGAGCCGTGGGCACCCGGTGAGGTGTGGGGACGCGCCGAAGCGGAGGCCTCCGCCCAGTCCCGCGGTGGCTGGGAGGCGGACCGGGGCGACGAGGCACCTGCCTACCAGCCCGGGCCCGCGCCGGGCATCTCGCCCGCGAACGCGGTGCCGCTGCCCCCACAGGAGCAGCGTGTGCCGGGCGCCAGCCTGGCCGCCGCCCCGCCGGCCGACTACGCGCCGCCCCAGGCCCAGTTCGCCCCGATCCCCGAGCAGCCCGCGTACGCCGAGCGGGAGGCCCCGGACGCCGCCGGGCAGTACGAAGCGGAGCCGGCCGGTTGGGGCCGCGCCGGCGACGCTCCCGCGAGCGGCGGCGCCATGGTGCCTGCCCCGCGTACCTCTCCGGAGTCAGGAGCGGGCCGCGCGGTCGTGCCGGCGTCGGAGGCCGACTCGGCGGACGGCGCAGCCGCCCGCGCCACTGCGAGCGCTTCGGTGCCGCTGGCCAGCCGGGTGATGCCACCGACCGACCAGGCCATCCGGCCGACCGGCACGGCGACACCACAACCCCGGGTGTACGGCCGCCCGGCTCGACCCGAGCCGGAGAACGAGCCGGAGCCGGAGGCGTTCCAGGGCGACCCGGGAGCCGACCGGCAGGCCGCCCCGGAATGGCAGAACGACTCCCACCGCCAGGCCGCACCGGAATGGCCGAACGAGTCGCAGCGCCAGGCCGCACCCGAGTGGCCAAACGAGTCGCAGCGCCAGGCCGGTCCCGGTTGGGGCGGCGAGTCGGCGGCCGATCCCCGCTTCGACGACCGGCAGCCCGCACCGAACGCGTTCGGTGAGGCCCCGTCGGCGCCGCCGGCGTTCCCGCCCGGTGTGCCGTCCTTCGTCGACACGCCCGGCAACAACCGGCCGATGAACGGCACCCGGCCGCACGCCGGTGCCGAACGACCGGCCGACCAGTTCGGCGGCCCCGGGTCACCTGCCTCCGGCGCCGCCGCGGTGAACGGGGCGTCGGCCTTCGGAGGGTCGAACTTCGGTGGGCCAGGGTCCGGCGGGTCGGGCTTCGGTGCCGGGCCGGCAACCGAGCCGGTGCCGGGCGGAAACTTCCCGCCGTCGTTCCCGCCCGCGCAGCAGCCCACGTCGTCCTGGGGCCAGGAGGCCGGCCAGTCGGACCAGGGCCGGTTCGACGCGTTCAAGCCGGACGCCGACGAGCCGAAGGCGGAGCCGCCCACGCCGAAGGTCCGCAACGGCCGGGTGCTGGCCGCGGTGCTGATCGCTGCGGTGTTGATCCTGGCGGTGCCGCTCGGCCTGCTGATGCTGCTCGGCAAGTTCGGCGGCGACGACGGTCCGTCGTTCGACCCGGCGGTCGGCACCTGCGTGAAGCAGTCCGGTCAGGGTGGCGCCACGGCGGCGGACTGCGGCGAGGCGGACGCTTTCACGATCGTCTCGAAGGTGGACGTCAAGGAGAAGTGCACCGACACGACGCAGCCGCACGTGGTGCTGCCCGGTGACGGCACCAACCGGGTGCTCTGCCTCAAACCGGCCACGAAGTAGCTCGACCGGCGGCGGGGTTCACGGGCGACCGTGACCCCGCCGCCGTCGTACCCCCTGGGCCTTCCTGCCTCGTCCCGTTGATCGTTGGCAGCTGAGCAACTCGACACGCCGAGCAACGCACTGCTGAGCTGCCGCCACTGCTGAGCTGCCGCCGATCGAAATGTTGACTGTCGTCCGGGTCACGACGACCGATACGGAGAAGCCTCGCCGTGGCAGGCTGACAGCATGGGAACGACTGCACGAGTACGGGCTCCAGAGCTGCACGGCCGGGGTTGGCTGAACACCGGTGGACGCGATCTCAAGCTCGCCGACCTTCGCGGCAAGATCGTTTTGGCGGATTTCTGGACGTTCTGCTGTATCAACTGCCTGCACGTTCTCGACGAGCTGCGCCCGTTGGAGGAGAAGTACGGTGACGTGCTCGTCGTGATCGGTGTGCACTCGCCGAAGTTCGAGCACGAGAAGGACGCCGACGCGCTCGCCGCCGCCGTCGAGCGGTACGGGGTGCACCACCCCGTGCTCGACGATCCTGAGATGGAGATGTGGCAGCAGTACGCCGCGCGGGCCTGGCCGACCCTGTCGGTGATCGACCCCGAGGGGTACGTGGTGGCCACCATGGCCGGCGAGGGGCACGCCGAAGGGCTGGCCCGGCTGATCGACGAGCTGATCGCCACCCACGAGGCCAAGGGCACCCTGCACCGGGGCGACGGTCCGTACGTCCCGCCGCCGGCGCCGGAGACCGCGCTGCGTTTCCCCGGTAAGGCTGTGCAGCTGCCGAACGGCAACCTGCTGGTCTCAGACTCGGCCCGGCACTCCCTGGTCGAGGTTGCCCCGGACGGCGAGACGCCGGTGCGCCGGATCGGCTCGGGCGAGCGGGGCCGGGCCGACGGGCGGGCCGCCGCGGCGACATTCTCCGAGCCGCAGGGCGTGTGCCTGCTGCCCACGCATGTCGCCGAGGTCGCCGGCTACGACCTGGTGGTGGCCGACACGGTCAACCACCTGCTGCGCGGCGTACGGCTGGAGTCCGGCGAGGTGGTCACAGTCGCCGGCAGTGGGCGGCAGTGGCGCGCCTCGGTCGACGACCACGCCCACGACGCGTTCGCCGTCGACCTTTCCTCCCCGTGGGACCTGGCCTGGTACGACGACAAGCTGATCATCGCGATGGCCGGCATCCACCAGCTCTGGTGGTTCGACCCGATCAAGCGGACCACGGGCATGTACGCCGGCACCACCGTCGAGGCGCTGCGCGACGGCCCGTTGGCCGAGGCGTGGATGGCGCAGCCGTCGGGGCTCTCGGTCTCGGCCGACGGCACTCGGCTCTGGGTCGCCGACAGCGAGACCAGCGCCATCCGGTACGTGGAGAACGGCGTGCTGGGCACCGCCGTCGGGCAGGGCCTGTTCGACTTCGGGCACGTGGACGGCCCGGCGGAGACGGCGCTGCTCCAGCACCCGCTGGGCGTGTGCGCGCTGCCGGACGGCTCGGTGCTGATCGCTGACACGTACAACGGCGCGGTGCGCCGCTTCGACCCGGCCAGCAACCAGGTCTCCACTGTCGCCGACGGGTTGGCGGAGCCGAGCGATCTGGTGCTCACCCCGGCCGGTGAGGTGCTGGTGGTGGAGTCCGCCGCGCACCGGTTGACCCGGCTCGCCCCGGGTGCCCTGTCGGCGGCGGGTGCCAGCACGGTGGACGGGCCCCGGCACCGCACCGAGCGCAAGCCGACCGACGTCGCGGCCGGTGAGGTCACCCTGGACATCGTCTTCACCCCGGCGCCGGGGCAGAAGCTGGACGAGACGTACGGGCCGTCGACCCGGTTGGTGGTCTCCGCGTCTCCGCCGGAGCTGCTGGTGGACGGTGCCGGCACGGGCACCGAGCTGTCCCGTCGGCTGGTGCTCAACGGCGAGGTCACCGCCGGGGTGTTGCAGGTGACCGCCCAGGCGGCGACCTGCGACGCGGACGTCGAACACGCGGCGTGCCACCTGACCCGGCAGGACTGGGGCGTACCGGTCCGGGTGGTCGACGGTGCCGTGACCCGGCTGCCTCTGGTGCTCCGCGGCCTGGACGCCTGACGTTCCGGAGGGGCCTTCGGGCCCCTCCGGTCAGGCGAACGGGGCCAGCGGGATGTCGGCGTCGATCAGGGTGGCGCGGACCAGCTCGGCGGCGGAGACCGCGCCCGGGGTGTCGCCGTGCAGGCAGATCGAGTCGACCGAGCAGGGGATGACGGTGCCGTCCACCGCCACCACGCTCCGCTCGACGGCCATGCGCACCGCCCGTTCGGCCACCTGCTCCGGGTCGGTGATCACCGCGCCGGGGGTGCCGCGCGGCATCAACGCCCCGTTGGGCAGGTAGGCACGGTCGGCGAAGGCCTCGGCGACGACCGGCAGGCCCGCGCCGACGGCGAGCTGAGCGAGCGTCGAGCCGGGTAGGCAGAGCACGGGCAGCTCGGGGTCGTACCCGGTGACCGCCGCGACCACCGCCGCCGCCTGGGACTCGTCGGTGCTCGCCGCGTGGTAGAGCGCGCCGTGCGGCTTGAGGTAACGGACCCGGGTGCCGAACAGCCGGCAGAACGCGTTCAGCGCCCCGAGCTGGTAGGTCACCTCGTCGCGCAGCTCGGCGAAGTCGTACGCGATGTGCCGTCGACCGAAGCCGGCCAGGTCCCGGTAGCCGACCTGCGCGCCCACCGCGACCCCGCGCCGTGCGGCGCCCTCGCAGACCCGCCGCATGGTGGACGGGTCGCCGCCGTGGAAGCCGCAGGCGACGTTGGCGGAGGTGACGAGGCCCAGCAGCGCCTCGTCGTCGCCGAGTCGCCAGATGCCGAAGCCCTCGCCCAGGTCAGCGTTGAGGTCCATGGAATCTGACGGTAGTCCCTGGGCGGGCCTGCGCGAGCGGGGTCACGTCGGTGACCACCCCGATGACGGGGTATCCGCCGGTGGTCGGGTGGTCGGCCAGGAAGATCAGGGGTTGTCCGTCGGCCGGCACCTGCACCGCGCCGAGCACGATGCCCTCGCTGGGCAGCTCGCCGGCGACCGCGCGGGGCAGCGGCGCGCCGGCGAGTCGCGCGCCGACCCGGTTGCTCACCGGGCTGACGGTGTACGCGGTGCCGAACAGCAGGTCGAGTGCGGCTGGTGTGAACCAGTCGTCGCGAGGGCCGAGGCTGAGCATCAGGTGCAGCTCCGGTGGGGGCGCGGAGCAGACGGTCAGGTCCACCGGCGCGGGTGCGTCGAGCGGCTCGCCGAGCGGCAGCCGGTCGCCGTCGCCCAGCCGAGGCGGACCGAGCCCGGAGAGGGTGTCGGTGGCCCGGCTGCCGAGCACCGGCGACACGTCGATGCCGCCCGCCACCGCCAGCCAACTCCGTACGCCCCGACGGGCTGGGCCGATCCGCAGCACCGTCCCGGCCGGCACGGTGAGCGGGCGCCCGGTGTCGCCGGGCCGATCGCCCGCGTGGACGGTCACCTCGGCGCCGGTGACCGCCACCGTGGTGGCCCGGGTCAGCCGCACCGTGCAGCCGGTCAGGGTGATCTCCAGGCCGGCGGTGTGCTCCGGGTTGCCGACCAGGCGGTTGGCCAGCCGCAGGGCCGCCGGGTCGAGGGCACCGGACCGGGGAACCCCCAGGTGCGCCCAGCCGGGCCGACCCAGGTCCTGCACGGTGGTGAGCGCACCGGCGCGGAGCACCTCGATGGCGGGCGGGCGGGTCATGCCGCGGCCATCCGGACCGGGGTGCCCGGGCCGAGTCGGGCCGGCGGGTCGGCGTGGACGTCGAAGAGGACCAGGTCGGTGCGGCCGACCAGCTGCCAGCCGCCGGGTGACGCGCCCGGGTAGATGCCGGCGTACGGGCCGGCCAGGGCGACCGAACCGGGTGGCACCCGGGGGCGGGGCGTGGCCAGCCTGGGCAGCGCCAGCTCGGCAGGCAGCCCGGTCAGGTACGGGAAGCCGGGGGCGAAGCCGCAGAACGCGACCCGGAACCGGGTGCCGGTCAGCCGGGACAGCACGGCGGGCACGTCGACGCCCCAGTGCTCGGCCACCGCCGGCAGGTCGGGTCCGTCAAAGTCGACCGGAACGACGGTCTCCGTGCCGTCGTCGTGCTCGTCCGCGCCGCGACGGGCGGTGGCGGCGGTCACAATGGCCGGCGCCCACCGGGTCAACTGCTCGGCCGTGGCAGCCGCGTCCGGCAGGCCGTCGAGCAGGACGGTGCTGGCCGCCGGCACGATCTCGGCGGCGGCCAGGTCACCCTGCTCCCGACGCCGCCACAGCTCGGCTCGCCATGCGTCGACCAGGTCGACCTCGGGCACGCCGTCGGGGTTGGTGCAGTCGAGGAGCAGGGCGTGCGCCCCGACGGGTCGGATCCGCATCGGCTCATCTTCGCCGATGGCCGGCGGTCGCGGTGTTCACGGCGACGGTGCCGGGTGTCACCGCCGTGACTACTTGCAAGTAACCTACGGTGCCGTAACCTGAGGAGGTGACCACCTCCGCCCCGCTTCGCCTGAAGCCGGTCGACATCGGTAAGCCCCGGATGCGCGGCTGGCTGCACACGTACGCCTTCTTCGTCGCGGTGGTGTGCGGCATCGTGCTCTGCTCGATCGCCGCCACCCGACCCGGCTGGGCGCCCCTGGTCAGCTGCCTCATCTACAGCCTGACGGTCTGTGGGCTCTTCGGCACGAGCGCGCTCTACCACCGTCGGGTGTGGTCGGAGCGCGGCTACCAGCTGATGCGCCGGATGGACCACTCGATGATCTTCGTGTTCATCGCCGGCACGTACACGCCGCTCTGCGTGATGCTGCTCGCACCCCGCCCGGCCACCGTGATGCTGTCCCTGGTCTGGGGTGGCGCACTGGCCGGCGTGGCGCTCAAGGTGGTCTGGCCGCACGCGCCGCGCTGGGTGTCCGCGCCGCTCTACCTGGCGCTGGGCTGGGTGGCGGTGGCCATGTTGCCGGAGATCCTGAACGGCGGCGGCGTCACCGCACTGGTGCTGCTGGTCGTCGGCGGCGCGATCTACAGCGTCGGCGCTGTCTTCTACGCCTTGCGGCGGCCCAATCCGTGGCCGACCGTCTTCGGTCACCACGAGTTCTTCCACGCCTGCACGCTGCTGGCGGCGCTCTGCCACCACATCGCGATCTACTTCGCACTGTTCGCCTGAGCACCGAGGCGAGGACGCAGGCGCGCCCGCACCGCAAGATCCGCGCAACTTCGGGGAAACTGCTGCCTCCACGGGCTTTCAGGCAGCAGGTTCCCGGAAAGTGCGCGGATCTTGCCAGGGGTGGCCGGGGTGGTGGTCCCTCCGGGTAGAGACGCGAGCCGGGGCCCCGCGACGCTGCGGGACCCCGGAGTTTCGCGAGCGAGGTTCAGACCGGTCGGCCCGGCCGACGCACCTCGCGGTATTCCTGGACGACCTGGTCGTCCTGGACCGGCACCACCCGGTCCGCCACGACGCGCTGCTCGCGCACCGGCGCGGCGACCACAGTGCGGCGGCGGCTGTTCCAGAAGTAGAGGGTCGTGATCAGGCCGGCGACCCCGGCCAGCATCAGCACCCAGCCGACCACGGACAGGTCCAGCCAGCCCAGGTCGGCCTCCACGGCGAATGCGAGGATCGCGCCGAGCGCGATCAAGAAGATGCTGCCACCAATGCCCATGTCTCGCTCCTCGGCTCAAAACCTGGCGTACGACGCGCCGCGGCCGTCGGTAGGGGTGCGGCATCCATCGACTTACCCAGGCACGGAGATCGCCAATCGGGCAAGCTGGGAGCATGACGGACGCCGACCCCGAGACCCGGACGCTGGTGTTGTTGCGGCACGCGAAGGCCGAGCAGGGTAGCGACGCGGCGGACGACGCCGAACGGCCTCTCAGCGCACGCGGGACCGCAGACGCCGCAGCGGCCGGCGCCTGGCTGGCGCGCCACGGGTTGCTACCCGACGTGGTGATCTGCTCGACGGCCAGACGCACCCGCCAGACCTGGCACGGGGTGGCGATGGGGATGACCGGTTCGCCGCCGGAGGGTGGCCCGACCGGGCCACGGCCGACCGTCCGTTACGAGCCCGGCGCGTACGACGCGCACCCCGAGGAGTTGCTGGCGCTGGTCCGCACGATCGACCCCACGGCTCGCACGGCGCTGCTGATCGCCCACAATCCGGGCGTCTCACTGCTCTCCGCGCTCCTCGACCCGGAGGGCGCGGCCGACGAAGGGTTACGCACCGCGGAACTGGCGGTGCACCGTGGCCCACTTGGCTGGGCGGAACTGGGTCGGTCGAGCGCTCCGATCATCGAGCGGCACACCGCACGCGACTGAGCCACCCGCCGCTTCTCGACGGGTGGCTCAGAGGTACGCGCCCAGGTCCGGCTCAGGACGGCGGCGCGGTTGGTGGCGGCGGGTCCGGCGGCGGCGGCATCATCGCGGTCGGATGAGAGAGCCGGTTCTCCTCCACGATGAGGGTCCGGGCCCGCTTGCGCCGGTCCTGCCAGAACCAGAGCGTGGTCAGCAGTACGGCCAGCCCGGCCAGGATGAAGACCCAGCCGACCGCCCGTACGTCGATCCACCAGACGTTGGCTCTCAGCGCGAAGGTCAGGATCGCGCCGATCGCGATGAGAAAAATGCCGCTTCCGACACCCATATGCGCTGCACTCCCCCGTGCGGTGGCTCTGGGCGTTCCCTTTCGAGGTCACGCGACGGTTACCCGCCACGCCGCCGGCATACCCGGCCAGGCTCGCCCAATACCCGGCCCGAGGAGGGACCGACCGGTGTTCCTTGCTGCGGATTGGGACGTCGGGGCCGGAAGCAGAGGCGTCGCTGACCCCTCGGACGCGGCAACGGCCGGTGGGGCAGCTGCCCCACCGGCCGTCGGTGTCGGTCCCAGGTGGTGCGACCCGGGACCGGTCAACCGTGCCGTGGCACGGTCAGAAGGCCTCCTCCGGGAGGTCCATGATGTCGAGGTCGGTGTTCTCGATGATCCGCCGGTCGGCACCGATGCGGGGCAGCACCTCGCGGGCGAAGAAGCGGGCAGCGGCCACCTTGCCGGTGTAGAACGCCTTGTCGCTGGCGGAGACCTCGCCGGTCAGTGCCTTCAGCGCCACCTCGGCCTGCCGCTGGAGCAGCCAGGCAACAACCAGGTCGCCGATCGCCAGCAGGAACCGCCGGCTGCTCAGCCCGACCTTGTAGAGCGCGCGGGTTTCTCCACCCTGCGCCTCGCCCAGCCAGCCGGTCATCACGCCGAGGATGTTCTGCACCTCGGCCAGCGCCTTGCCGAGCGCCTGCCGCTCCTCCTTGAGCTGGCCGTTGCCCGCCTCGGAGGAGATGAACTCCTGGATCTCGCCGGCGACCGCCATCAGCGCCTTGCCGTTGTCCCGGACGATCTTGCGGAAGATCAGGTCCAGGCTCTGGATGGCGGTGGTGCCCTCGTACAGGGTGTCGATCTTCGCGTCGCGGACGTACTGCTCCAGCGGGTAGTCCTGGAGGAACCCGGAACCACCGAAGGTCTGCAGGGACTCGTGCCCGAGCATCTCGTAGGCCCGCTCCGACCCGACGCCCTTGACCAGCGGCAGCAGCAGGTCGTTGACCCGCTTGGCCAGCTTGGTGGCCTTCTCGTCGCCGGCGGCCTCGGCGATGGCGACCTTGTCCTGCCAGGAGGCGGTGTAGAGAACCAGGGCACGAAGACCCTCGGCGTACGACTTCTGCAGCAGCAGCGAGCGACGCACATCCGGGTGGTGGGTGATGGTGACCCGCGGGGCGGTCTTGTCGGCCTGCTGGATCAGGTCGGCACCCTGCACCCGGCTCTTCGCGTATTCCAAGGCGTTGAGGTAGCCGGTGGAGAGGGTGGCGATGGCCTTGGTGCCGACCAGCATCCGGGCGTACTCGATGATCATGAACATCTGCCGGATGCCGTCGTGCTTGTCGCCGAGCAGCCAGCCCTTGGCCGGTACGCCGTGCTCGCCGAAGGTCAGCTCGCAGGTGTTGGATACCTTCAGGCCCATCTTGTGCTCGACGTTCGTGGTGTAGACGCCGTTGCGCTCACCCAGCTCGCCGGTGGTCTCGTCGAAGTGGAACTTCGGCACCACGAAGAGCGACAGGCCCTTGGTGCCGGGGCCACCGACGCCCTCGACGCCGACCGGGCGGGCCAGCACGTAGTGCACGATGTTGTCGCTCAGGTCGTGCTCACCCGAGGTGATGAAGCGCTTCACGCCCTCGATGTGCCAGGAACCGTCGGGCTGCTGGATCGCGCGGGCACGGCCGGCACCGACGTCCGAGCCGGCGTCCGGCTCGGTGAGCACCATCGTGGAGCCCCACTGCTTGTCGATGAAGAGCTTGGCCCACCGCTTCTGCTGCTCGTTGCCCTCGACCTCCAGGACGTGCGCGAAGGAGGGGCCGGAGGCGTACATCCAGATGGGGGCGTTCGAGCCGAGGACCAGTTCGGCGAGGGCCCACCAGAGGGCGCGCGGCGCGTTGGTGCCGCCCAGGTGCGGCGGCAGGTCCAGGCGCCAGAACTCGGAGTCCATGAACGCCTGGTACGACTTCTTGAACGACGCCGGCAGCGGCGCGGTGTGCGTGGCCGGGTCAAACACCGGCGGGTTGCGGTCGCTGTCCGTGTAGCTGGCGGCCAGATCGCCGCGGGCGAGGCGGTCGAGCTCGGCGAGGAACGTGCGGGCGGTGTCGACGTCGAGTTCCGAATAGGGCTCCTGGCCGAACGCCTGGTCCGCCCCGAAGACCTCGAACAGGTTGAACTCAAGGTCCCGCAGGTTGCTCTTGTAGTGGGTCATGCTCGCTGGCCCCGCTTCCGGACAGGTGTTACCGATCAGTAACCCACACTGTATTACTCGCGGGTAGCCAGCGACAAGCGGATCACCCAAGTGACGGCGATTACACACCTCCGGGCCGCGCTGACCGAATCAGCTCTCGGCGGCGCCGACCTCCCAGCTCGGGACCGCTGCGGTCACGGCGGTGCGGGCACCGACGTACTCCATGAGGACCAGAGCGATGTCGTCGTCGAGACGACCATGGACCCACTCGATCAGCGCCGTCTCCAGTGAGGCCAGCCCGTTGGCGACCGTGCCGTGGCCGAGCAGTCGCCAGGCCCGGTCGGCGGTCGGGAAGAACTCCCCGTCACGCCGCGCCTCGCCGAGCCCGTCGGTGAACAGCAGCAGCCGGTCGCCGGGCTCCAGGCGTTCGACCCGGGGGCGGACCACCGGCATGAACCCGAGCGGAGGGGCCGGCGCCGGCGGCTCCAGCGGGATCACCGCGCCCCGACGCAGCAGCAGCGGCGGCGGATGTCCGCAGTTGACGATCGTGAGCGTGCCGCCGCGCTCCTCAACCAGTGCCGCGGTGACGAAGTCCTCGTCGCCCACGTTGCGGGCGACCGCGCGGTCCAGGTCGGCGACGACGGCCCGCAGGTCGGCCCGCTCGTAGGCCACGTGGCGATAGGAACCGAGGACGATGCTCGCCAGCCGGACCGCGTCCAGGCCCTTGCCGCGCACATCACCGATGATCATGCGTACGCCGTAGGGCGTGTCGATCGCCTCGTACAGGTCACCGCCGATCTCGGCCGTGGCGGTGGAGGAGATGTAGCGACCGGCGACCGAGAGCGTGCCGACCTGCGGGCCGAGTGGGCGCAGCACAGCCTGCTGGGCCACCGAGGCGAGCTTGGTCAACTCGACGATCCGGTCCGCCTGCTTCTGGCGGACCGACGTCACCGCCACGGCCAGCCCGGTGGCGAGCGCGACCCAGACCACGTTGACCGAGGTGACCAGTAACATCTCCGGATCGAGCAGCGCGAAGGCGACCCCGATCACTGTCGCGGCGACACCCACCCCCAGCACCACCGGCCAGGCCGCCAGTGCGGCGGCCAGGATCGGTGCGCCAGCCAACAGTGCGATGTAGTTCGCCGAACGCCCGTCCGCCGCCTCCACCGCCGACACGATCGCGAGCAGAACGAGGGCCGCGCCGAGGCCGGCGCGGGATCCGGGGCTCAGCGGGCGACGGACCGGCTGAAGGAGTCGCGTGGGTACGAGAGACAGTTTGCCTGATCCGCGTGAAACGGTGAATGAACCTGACCCGTCGTCCGAGGAGGTTCTGACCGGCCGGTCCGATCGACCGGCCGAATCGACGTCGCTTGCCCCGCTCAGCCGAGTACCTCGTAGCGGACGGTGAGCGCGCCCACGTCGACCGAGGCGATGGTGGCGAACGCGGCGCGGGAGAGGTCCAGGCAGCGGCCGTCGATGAACGGGCCGCGATCGTTGATCCGCACCACTACCGACTTTCCGTTGGCCGGGTTGGTCACCCGGACCTTGGTGTTGAACGGCAGCGTCTTGTGTGCGGCGGTCAGCGCACTCGGGTTGAACGACTCACCGTTGGCGGTGAGCTGCCCGTCGGAGTAGAACGAGGCGCCGCACGAGCCGCTGTCCAGCACCTTCGGGGCGGCGGTGGTCTTCTTGGCGGTCGGCTTCGGCTTCGGCGACGCGGTGCGCTCCTTGCCTCGCGAGGCGGCCTGCTGCGACCGGGTGGCCGAGGGGCTGGCGGACGCGCTCGGGGAGACGCTGGCACTCGGGGACGCGGAGGCGGCCGGGGAGCTGGGGGCGAGGCTGCTGGCGGCGGTGGTCGGGGTGAGGTCGAGAGTCGTCTGGCCCGACTGAGCGGAGCCGGAGGTCAGCTGCACGGCACCGAACGTGCCCCCGACGGCGAGGGCGACGCCGACCGCCGCGGTGGCCACGATGCCCGCCGGGGAGGAGAAGATGCGGGTACGGGAGTGCTTACCTGCCACCGGCCCGGTCCTTTCGTCGACTGAACAAACCGGGTCGGACCGTAACGAGAGAAGCACTTCCGAAGTCAACGTGATCATAGTGGTATGCCCGCATTTGCACTGGTACGTGTAGCCGATCATCCGAGGCGGAGTGGGCCGGCCGGCCCGGGTGTCGGCACGTCGACCGGCCGTGGCGCAGGATGAGCGGATGCCCGCTGAGCTGACCGAACGCCTGGCCGCCCTGTTCCATTGGATCGACCCCGGTCCGGGCACCAGTCACCTGGTCAGCGACATCTCCGGTTGGTGGCGCGACCCGACGGTCCTGGCCGAACTGGGACCGGCCCTGGTGGCGCCGTACCGGGCCGCCCGACCGACGGTGGTGCTCGCCCCGGCGGTCACCGGGCTGCTGCTCGGACCGCTTGCCGCCACCGCCCTCGGGGTCGGCTTCGTGGCCGCACACAAACCCGCCGACGGCCGGCTGCCGGCCGGGCCGCTCACCTGGGCGCAGAGCCCACCGGACTACCGGGGACGACGGGTCGACCTGGCGGTACGCGACCGGCACCTCGGCCCCGACGACCGGGTGCTGGTGGTGGACGACTGGGTGCGTACGGGCGCGCAGCTCCACGCCCTCTACGACATCTGCGCGGCGCGTGGCGCCGAGGTGCTGGGCACCGCCGTGGTGGCCGTCGACTGCCCGCCCGAGGTCGCGGCCGACCTGCGGATCACCGGCCTGATCGACGCCGCCGATCTGCACGCTTGACCTGAACCTCGGTTCACGTCCGACGATCGATGCATGAGTGACGGCATTCTCGACGAGGCGTACGAACGACTGCATCGCACCGGCCCCGAATACGAGGGGTGGCTCTCCAACCACGGACCGATGGCCGTCGAGGCACTGGCCCGACACGGGCACCAGGGACAGGTGCACCGTTGGCTCGACGACTACCTCGGCCGACTCGACGAACTGCCCCGGGGGTTGCACCCGATCGACGACTGGCGAGCGGCGCTGGGCGATCCGAAGCGGGCCGGTGACTGGCTGGCGTACTTCGACCGGCAACTGCGCGACCACCCGTGGCGTGACGTGCTCGGCACCTGGTGGCCCCGCCTGCTGCCGGGCATCGCCGCCGGCGCCACCCACGGCGTGATCCGGGTCGGGCACGCCGTACGCGTCCTCGAAACGGACGACGTGAACCCACCTCGGCTCACCGAACTGGCCCAGGCCCTCGGCTACTGGGCGGCCCGCTGGCAGCCGGTCCCCGGCACCGACCGTGTTCTCGACGGCCACCGGGCCGGCCGCGAGCAGCTGGACGTGGACGCCGCGCTGGCCGGGCTGCCCCGGATCGACGACCAGACCGGCGGCGTCCGGGATCGGTTGGGCCAACTGCCGGGCGTACCCCGGTGGGAGCCGGCGCTCGCGGCGCTGAGCCCCGCGCGGAGCCCGGACGAGGCGAAGCGCGGGCTCACCACGTTGGTGCACCGCGCCGGCCTGGACTACCTGCGCTTCGGCCACGCCGCGCCGGTCATGCTGGTGCACGCGGTCACCGCGCCGACCGCGGTGCTGCGTACCCTGCCGGCCCTGGACCGGGCGCTGTGGGCGCCGAGCCTCGCCGCGGCCTGGGCCGCGACGGCGGCCCTGACCTCGGTGTACGCCCCAGCCGACGGCATCGCGCCACCGACCGTGACCGCCGTGACCCCGGCGGAGGTCTTCGCCCGGGCGGCTCGGCACGGCGACGAGCACGTGGTCAAGCTCGCCGACGCGGTGCTCGACGCGCACGCGGCCACTGGCGACGACCGGCTGCTCACCGCCGCCGGCTACGCCGGTCAACTGATCTGAGCAGGCCCCGGCGCAATGCGGCGGCGGTACGGCTCGCGCTGGCCTAGCCTCGGCAGGATGTGGCCTCGGATCGGTGAACTGCGCACCCTTGCCCTCGGCACCCCCGGCGAGCTGCGGGCGACCCTCAACACCCTCGTGCTGGCCGGCGTGAAGACCGCGACGGCCGGCCGGCTCGCCGAGTACGCGGAAGAGGGCGAGGAACTGGAGCAGGTCGGGGAACGGCTGGCCCTGGTCGACGACGACGACGCGCTGGCCGGCGTCGTGGAGATCACCGGAGTCGAGGTGGTCCGCTTCGCGGACGTGCCATGGGACTTCGCCCGCGCCGAGGGTGAGGGGGACCGCTCGATCGAGGAGTGGCGGGCCGGGCACGCGGCCTACTGGTCGGGCCTCGGCACCCCGGTCGACGGCGACACCTCGATCGTCTGCCTACGCCTGCGACTGGTCTCCGGCGGCGAGGGCGGAGTGGCCAGCGGCGACCTCGGCACCTGACGCGGCCACGTCAGCCGCGCAGCTCGGGCAGCAACCGCGTCGCCACGTCCGCGAGGATGGCCTCGTCGCCGGCGTACCAGCTGCTGGCGCGCGGCCAGTGCGTCACCACGTCGGTGAAGCCCAGGTCCGCGGCCCGGCCGACCTGGTCGGCGAAGAACTGCGCGCTGCTGAGCGAGAACACCGGCGCCGCGTCCAGCGAGAGGTAACGGTCCAGAGTGGCCGGATCGCGGCCGGCCTCCTCCAGCGTGCGATCCATCCGCGCGGACAGCGCCGACACGGTGTCCCACCAGCCCGACACGTCGTCGGCATCGGTGCCGGTGGTCACCCAGCCCTGGCCGAACCGGGCCACCAGCCGCATCGATCGCGGCCCGTTGGCGGCCACCACGAAGGGAACCCGGGGCTGCTGCACGCAGCCGGGGTTGTTGCGGGCGTCCACCGCGGCGAACCACTCACCACGCCAGGTGGTGCCGTCCTCGCGCAGAACGAGATCCAGCAGCTCGGTGAACTCGGCGAACCGGTCCACCCGCTGACGCGGCGGCAGGGTCTCACCGCCCAGCACGGCCGAGTCGAAACCGATGCCGCCCGCGCCCAGGCCGAGCAGCAGCCGACCGTCCGAGACGTCGTCCACGGTGGTGATCTGCCGGGCGAACGCCGCCGGGTGCCGGAAGTTCGGCGACGCCACCAGGGTGCCCAGCCGGATCCGGGAGGTCACCGTCGCGGCGGCGGTCAGCGTGGCCATCGAGTCGAACCACGGGCCGTCGACCAGGTCACGCCAACCCAGGTGGTCGTAGGTCCAGGCGTGGTCGAAGCCCCACTCGTCCACCTGCCGCCACCGACGCTGTGCCTCCGCCCACCGCTGGTCGGGCAGGATGACGATGCCAATCCGCATGATCGCCAGCCTAGCCGGGGACAGCACCGCCGCCGGTTGTCGATCCGCGTTGCGATCGGCCCGTACCCTCCGGGCATGCCCGCCGAAGCGTCTGCTGCCCGCGTACGCCGGGATCGCCGCTGGCGCACGATCCGCACGGTGACCATGACGCTCGCGGTGGTTGTCCCGTCCTTCCTCCTCCGCGAGCTGATCGAGTCCCGGTTAGGTCGCGGGCCGATGGCCGACCTCAGTGCGATCGCACTTCCGATGGCGGCGACCGCGTGGCTGGCGCCGTACGCCTCCTATCGGCGACGTGACGCCCTGCTCTGGCTGGCGGGCCCGGGCATCTACGTCTTCGCGGTGATCGCTCGGCGGGTGGCCCTCGCGCCCTACCGGGACTGGCGGCCCCGCCCCGAGGAGTTGCCCCGGATGCGCTGGTCCCGCGACCCGGAACACGCCGGAACCTGGTACCTGACCGAGCCTTCGAGTGACGCACGTCACACTGCTCTCGGGTAGGGGTCTCCCGTTCGGCTCCGACCCCTTGGCGAGCCGCACCCCGTCCCGGGGTGTGACCGAGGAGAGGACCAGCGCGATGACCAAGGTGACCGCACAGCTGTCGGTGTCGGTGGACGGCTTCTACGCCGGCCCACGGTTCGAGGGCGACGGCAACTGGATGGACTCGGCGGAGAGCGCCGGGTTCTTCCGGGTCACCCGCTGGGCGACGGAGGCGTCTGCGTGGCGTGAACGACAGGGCTTCGCCGGTGGTGAGCAGGACACCAACTCCGAGGTCATCGCCGAGTCGTTCGGGGCCGCCGGCGCGTACGTGATGGGGCGCCGGATGGCCGACGGCGGTGAGGCGCCCTGGGGCGAGGAGCCGCCGTTCCGCGCGCCGGTCTTCGTCGTCACGCACCGCCCCCGCCAGACTCTCCTGCGGGGCGGAGGCACCAGCTTCACCTACGTCACCGATGGTGTGGCCAGCGCCGTCGAGCAGGCGGGCGCCGTGGCCGGCGGCAAGAACGTCGCCGTGGCCGGAGGCGGCAGCCTGGTGCGGCAGGTCATCAAGGCGGGGCTGCTCGACGAGTTGGAGCTGCACGTCGTACCGGTCGTGCTCGGCACCGGCCTGCGACTGTTCGACGCGGATCTCGACCTCGGCGACAAGGAGGCGATCGAACTGACGCCGACCCGCGTCCTGCACACCCCGCAGGTCACCCACATCCGGTACGACGTGAACGGTCGCGCCCCACTCGTGCTCGACGATCGGGGCAGGGGCGGCGGCCCGACGACGACCACGAACTGAGTCACCCGACCCGCCACCTCAAGAGGAGATGCCATGCCGCAACTGCTGCGGGTGCAGTGCTTCAACGTGTCGCGCGACGGGTTCGGCACCGGCGAGGGGCAGAGCCTGGAACGGCCCTTCGGCCACGCGGACCCCGCCCCGCTGTTCTCCTGGCGGGCCGCCACCGCCAGCTTCGTGTATCGCACCGAGCCCGGCGGTAGTCGCGGCCTCGACGACTATCTGACCCGCGACGCCGAGTGCAACATCGGCGCGGAGATCATGGGTCGCAACAAGTTCGGCCCTCAGCGCGGGCCCTGGGAGAACCACGACTGGCAGGGCTGGTGGGGGGACAACCCGCCGTTCCACACGCCGGTCTTCGTGCTCACCCACCACGAACGCCCGTCGTTCACGCTGTCCGACACCACGTTCCACTTCCTCGACGCCAGCCCGGCCGAGGCGCTGGCGCGGGCGAAGCAGGCGGCCGACGGTCGGGACGTACGCCTCGGCGGCGGGGTCGCCACCATCCGCGAGTTCCTCGATGCCGACCTGGTCGACACGATGCACATCGCCGTCGCGCCCGTCGACCTCGACCGGGGTGAGCGCCTGTGGGACAGCCCCGACGAACTTCTCGACCGCTTCCACCTGGAGTCGGTGCCCAGCGCCAGCGGAGTCACCCATCTCCTGTTCTGGCGACGCTGACCCGCGATCTTGGACAGTTTCCGTTACGCCTGAACGGAAACTGTCCAAGATCTGTGCAGGCCTAAGCGAGGCGGGACAGCACCAGCATGCGGTTGCCGTCGGGATCCGTGACCCTGGCGGACCGCTCCCCCCACGGCTGGTCGACCGGTTCCTCGGTGACCGTGGCACCGCCCGAGCGCAGGGCGTGCACGGCGGCGTCGCAGTCGTCGGCGTAGACGCACAGTTCCCAGCGGTGCGACTCGGCCGGCCCGCCGGCCTCCGGATTGGCGGCCAGGCCCAGCTCGCTGTTGCCCAGTCGGAGTGCGACGAACTCCGGAACACCCTCGTCCGGGAACCGGTAGGTCAGCTCGAAGCCGACCACATCCCGGTAGAACCCGATCAGTCGTGGCAGGTCAGGTGTCGTCACGATCGGAAAAGCTTCGGTGAACACAGACCACCTCCAGAGCGGACACTAACGGACGCCCTGTGTGATCGGGAGCAACCGTTTGGGATGCACCCCCGTCGAAGAGCGGTTGTTCGAGTGCCGGCATTCCGGTGGCCGCTGAGTTAGGAGCGCGACCGGAGGCTGCCCGAATGTAGTTGAGCTGAGCACCTCTCCCAGGTAGGAACGACCAAATGCGACCAGAGCCTGGGCAGGTGCTGCATTTCTCGGAAGACCCGACGATCACGCGGTTCGTTCCGCATGTCGCCGCGACAGCTCAGCAACCGGACGCATACGTGTGGGCCGTCGACCAGGATCGGGCTCCCGATTACTGGTTCCCGCGCCAGTGCCCCCGGGCGATGGCCTGGGTGCTGCCGACCACCTCTCGGGCGGATCGTGATCGCGTCGTCGGAGCGGGCTGCGGCGAGCGAGTCCATGCGATCGAGTACGGCTGGCTGGAGGCGATGCAGAGGGTGCGACTGTTCGTGTACCGGCTACCAGCTGATCGCTTCCAACTCTTCGGCACTCCCGAACCACACGCGCTCGTGGCAATCGAGCCCGTCACACCCCTCGGTCCTCCCGAGCCGGTGGGCGATCTGCTGCGGTGTCACGCCGAGGCGGGCATCCAGCTTCGCGTGCTGAACAACCTCTGGTCCTTCTGGGACGTAGTGACCAACAGCTCGGTCGGCTTCAGTGGCATCAGGCTGCGCAACGCAAGGCCCCGCTCCTGATCCTCCCCGGAAATTGGAAGGCCGTTGCTGGGACGATGGCCGCCGCGAGCTCCCTCTGGAGGATCTAGAGGATGGGGTGCACGTCATCCTGGATCTTGAGTAGCCCGTCGTCGACCAAGCAATTCCGGCCTGGGAACGGGTCGGACAGCCGTCCCTCCGGGGAGAATGCCCAACACTGGTCGGTCTTCGCGCCGGTGAGGTCGCGCGTCGTGCCCTCGAGTCGTATCCAGCCGGAGGACACGTCGACGCCTTCGACACGGATCGTGACGGCGTCGGGGATCTCGGCGATCTGACCGGTTCCGGGATTCCACAGCAAGGCTCCAGAGGCGCGCTCGAGCAGTGCCCACACTTCGGGTGTCCGTTGCTCGGCGCTGGCCAGCTGCACCTTCCGCGTGCCTGGAGGAGGTGCGAGCCGGCTGCTCCGCCCTGTCGTGACGTCGATACCGATGAGATCGCGGCGATCGGCAGTAGGAGTGAAGACCATCGAGCCGCTGCCGTAGACATCCCAGGGTTGCTCTGCCGGCGTCGACCACAAACGCTGACCGTCGGTTGGCGAGCGTCCGGCGAGCGTCCTACCGTCCGCCTGCAGCAGCACGTCACCGACGATCCGAGCCATCACGGAGCAGTCCACGTCGCCGACGGTCGTGCGCCCCTCGGTCAGGCCGAGCAGCTCAGCGCCCCCTTTGCGCCCTTCATTCCGAACGAGAAGCACGTACGACTGCTCACGTGCCGGCGAGAAGCGGTCGGTGGGGCCGTAGTCGCACTCCATCACAGGCCGGCCGTTCTGCCGCCAGAGTGTCGCTCCCGTGGCGAGGTTGAGGGCCACGGCCTCGGTTCCGTCCCGGGTGTCCGCGACGACCAGAGTCTTCCCGTCATGCACGATGCCACGGCCGGTCACCGTTGATCGCCAGATCTCACGACCCGTTGATGGATCGACGCCAATCGAGCTGTCACCCATGTCGATGACGACCAGACCGTCATCGACGAGCATCGGCGTCGCATCAGGTCCTGCGTGCGCCCAGGCAATCTTCCCGGTCTCAATGGCCCGGGCGGTTCCGCCCATGATGATCAGATCGCCCGCCCGGGCTGACCATTCGTTCGGCAGCTGTGCACCGCTGGGGATGTTCCAGCGTGGCGGCGACTGTGGGAAGCCGGTGACGGCTGCGACAGCGCTTGCGACGATGACGAGGACCGCCGCTGCACTCAGCACGATCCTCCACGCGGTGCCACGCGTCAGCAGTGCGATGACCCAGACGACACCGACCACCACGGCGGTGACGCCGATTCCGTAGGTGAGGTGACCCCACCTCCAGGCGATGGTCGCCAGAATCAGGCCTGCGCCCACAAGCACGACACCGGCAGCAGGACCGTAGCGGCGAGGGCGGTTCACATCCGCAGCCTATGGGACTGCATCGAGGAACGCCGGTGCGCAATTCAGCGAGCAGGCATCAGGCCTGAGAACTGACAGCACCAAAGCGGCGCGTCCGACGCGGAAGCCCTTCGGTCGCTGGCACCACCGCGCTGCCTACCGGCTCCAACGCTCCGCGGGTAGGCAGTTGGTGCCGGGCGAGCCGTAGACGACAGTGCCCGACGGGTCCCCATAGCAGTGGTCGAACTCGTCCGACGGACGAAAGAGTGGACGGCGGTCGATTTCGGCACCGGTGTCGTCGTAACTGACCAACTCGGCGCCCTCGTTGGCGTTGGCATCCTCGGTGATCAGGCCGAACACACCGTTGGCCAACCGCGCGGTGGTCGTCTGCCCATCCCCGTGTTCGAGCACCAGCCGGTGCACCCGAGCGCTGACCCGGCCAGTCGCCGCGACGTCGCCGCCGTTGACTCTGCTGGACACGAGCAGGAGTCGCTGGACCGGGCCGGGCAACCAGTTCCGTTGTGGCCAGTCCCGTTCACTGCTGGCGGCCCCGCTGATCTCCTGATGTGGCGCCGTGGAGACTTCACAGGTGAAGTACCCGGTCTCCGATATGAAAAGTGCCACGGCCCGGTGGTCCTGCTCGGCGGCCACGGCCAACTGGTCCATCGACACCGGAAGCCGCTCCATCTCCTCGTTCCACGACAGGCACTGCTCCATTGATCGGCGCAGCGTCGGTGACAGTTCGCTCGGACCCATCGCCAGATGCCGCACATCGTCGCCACTCGGCACCATCGCCACACCGGCGACCATGGCCGCAGCCGTCGCCAAGGTGGCCACTCCGAGCCGTAGCGCCCGGCGGGATCGCGGACGATGGACAGAGGCCATCAGATCCGAACGCATCCGCGCCGCCGCGCCGGGCGGCAGATCCCGCTCGACAGGCGTTTCGAAAATGCCCTTCATCGCTCATCCTCCTGCTTGGTTCCGTCGACGACCATCCGTGCCAGTCGGGCCCGTGCGCGACTGACACGTGATCGGAGCGCACCTTCGTTGATGCCGAGAACCGCAGCCGCCTCGGCGTACGGCACGCCCGACCAGAGACACAGGGCAACCGCCTCGCGCTCGGCGCGAGGTAATCGGCGTACGACCGCCAGGACGTCGGCCATCTGCCGTTCGTCATCGAGCCGAGCGACTACGTCGTCCGCCGGGTCCGCCTCCACCCCACGTCCCGGCGGCAACCTCCGCAGGGCTGCCAACCACCGCCGGGCCGAGCGCCACTCGGTGCGGGTCGTGTTGGTGGCTACCACCAGCAGCCATGGCAACGCCAACCCGTCGACCAGGACCGCCGCTTCGCCACGCCTGCGCCACGCGACCAGGAAGGTCGACTGCGTCACGTCCTCGGCGAGCGTCCACGAGCCGGTGAGCCGGAACGCGTGGTTGTAGACCGCCCGGGCGTACCGGTCGAAGAGCCGGCCGAACGCGACCTCGTCACTGGCTGCGATGGCCGACCACAGATCTTGGTCGGACGGTTGTATCTGGCTCGTCACACCTGACTATCGCCGGTCGGGCCGAACCTGTTGCAGTCGTCTTCCGGGGTGATCGGCGCGCGAAGGCGAGAATCGACCGGAACGAATGGGGCGCCGCCTGGGGTCACTTGACGGCCGTGGGAGTCTCGCCGAGTGCTGGTTAGAGCAATCCTCGGGGCCGTCATCACCGCCATCGGGTGCGCGGGGGCGTTTGTCTTCGCCTACGCCGTGATCCTGGTCGGGGTGAAAGGCCAACGCGCCAGCGAACGGGCATGGGGGCGGGCGGCCAACCTGCCCCGAACTGTCTTCGCTGGCTACTTCGGCGCTGCCGGCCTTGCTCTGCTGTCGACGGCGCACCTGGCCCTGTTCTACCGCGACGAAGAGTGGTTCTGGCTGATCGCGCCCCAACAGGGAGCGGTGGTGCTTTCTCTTGCGGCGGGATGGCTCGCGATGCACAGGATGGGCAGGTCGCGTCGATGATCGGAGACACTTTTACCGTGCGAAACGACCTCGACCAGATCGAAGCGGCGTTCGTCGGCACGCCACTGGCCGGCCTGCCGATCGGGCACGGCCCGTCGGGCACTATCCTCGTCGCCGACATCGACCCCAATCGCATGCAAGAGGCTTGGCAGGTTGCCGACGCACTGGTGTCGGTCACCGGACGCCTGCCCGTCATGGTCACCGACGACTTCGGCGACACGCCGAGGATCCGGCCCGAGCCCGAGCCCGGTCCGTCGGAGTCGGAGCTGCGCGCATTCGCCGAGGCGGCCGAATCTTCCGACCCCTGGCTGGTCTACCGCCACTACCGCGCGGACGACGACGTCGACGAGGGCGAGGTCGAGTACTACACGCGTGGCAGGGTTGGCGCAGACCTGGACCTGACGGCCCTGGTGTCGGATGTGGCGCTGCCGACTCCGCTCCAGGAGCTGGAGCGGGCGCTGTACGATCGGCTGCTCGCCGACGCCGACCTGTACGCCCGGGTGCTTGGCAGGGTGCGGTTCGTGACGCAGACCGATTACTGGTTCACGCCTAACAGCGTCCTGCTCATGTTGCTGCCCACCAGCGATGTCCGCAGCTCGGGGTACTGGGTCGACTTCTTCGGTGCGCCCGCCCGGGGGTACCGGTGGATGCTGGCCGAGGCGTTGACGCAGTGGCGTCACCGGTGGGACGCCTGCCTGGTCGCGTCTTGGGGTGGCACCATGCTGCAGTTCCAGGTGGGTCGTCGCCCGGCACCGGGTGACGAGGCGTGGACCGCGGCCGGCCAGCTCAAGGCGCTGGCACCGAACCTCGACCTGAGCCGGTGGGAGGTCGCTGTTGCCTTGCCCGCCGGTGAGGCGTGGTTCGTGCACAACCGACCCTGACGACTCGACCAGGCCGTGATCCGCCGAGCTCGGCCGTCGCCTGCGGACTGAGCCGCTCCTTGAAGTCGTGGTCCTAAGGGACGTCCTCGTCGATCCCCAATAGCGTCAGGCGTCCCTTAGTCGGCCGCGGGCTGTCGCCAGCGTCCGACCCGGATCCGGTCGGCTGGGTACAGCTCACGGCCAGTTCAGGGCCGGTAGTCTGCGCGACCGGCTACCGAAGCAGGCGGCATCCGAAGGCGGAAAACGACGCCGCCCGCCCGGTGACCCGGACGGGCGGCGATCACGACCGCGTCAGCAGGTGCAGTCGGGCGGGACGACGTAGAAGGCGATGTTGGTGTTGCTGCCCTCGTACCCGGCGTTGCCGGACCAGGAGAACTCGTACAGGAACTGCGGGTAGGTCTTGGCGTCCACGGTCGGCAGCGAGTCCCGCAGCGAGAAGGCGCCGTCCGCCGCGGTGGTGACGTTCGGGAGCGGGACCGAGGTGCCGTCCGGGCCGACCCGGTTGACGGTCAGCGTCACGCTTGCGCCGATCGACCCGGTACGGGTGCCGGTGACCTTGCCGTCGATGACCGCCTGCTGGCCGTTGACCAGGGTGCGGTCCGGGGACGTGACCTCGATGGACGACGGCTGCTTCTGCACGGTCACGTCGACGGTGCCGGACGACCGCCGGTGGGTCGAGTTGCCGTCCCAGGCCAGCTTGTAGGTGACCTGCCCCGTGACCGTGACGCTGTCGTCGAAGCCGAAGGCGCACGACGCGTCGGTGGTCAGGTCCGGCAGCTTCTTCTCGTTACCGCCGTTGACGCTCCGGCTCACGTGGACCGTGGCCGGGCCCTGGCAGGCCCCAACGTCCTGGGAGATCGCTCCGGTGACCCGGAACTTCTCCCCGACGTACGCCGGGTCCGCCACCGTGCCGCTGATCTGGGAGTCCTTGGACGAGACGGTGACCTCCCGGGTGGCCGACGCCGGCGCGTACACCGGCGAGCCGGCGTCCCAGCTGACCGTGTAGACGTACCGGCCGCCCTGCGCCGGCGTGTCGAGGATCGCGAAGCCGCCAGCGCTGTCGGTGGTGACGGTCGGAAGCTGCTCGGTCACCCCGTCCACGCGGTTGTTCCAGATGGTCCTGGTAACTCCGATCTGCTGGGGATCTGTGGGCACCTTGCCGTCGAAGCCCAGCGTGCCGGAGAGCTGCAGGCGCTTGCCGTCCTCGCCGGCCGCCGCGCCGGTGAGGGTGAGCGTCGGGGCGCGCCCGGCCACCGGCACTGTCAGCGAGGCGTCGCTGCCCTGGTAGTTCGGGGTCCGGGCCCAGGAGACCTCGTAGCGGATCTCCCCGCTGACCGGCGGGGTGTCGGTGATCGTGAAGGTGCCGTCCGCCGCGGTGGTGGCCGAGAGCGCGGTGCGGCTGTCGTCCGGCAGGATCCGGGTGACGTCGAGCCGCTGCACGCCCGGGGCCGCTCCGTCGGCCAGGGCGAGCCGGCCGGTGACGGTCATCGGGTCGAGGGCGGTGGCGGACTCCGGCCCGGTCAGCGAGATCGCCGACTTGGGCAGGGTCACGTCGACCGCCCGCCAGAGGTGGTAGCGCTCGCTGTCCCGGTCGTACACCAGGCCGAAGACGTCGGTGCCGAGGAATGCCAGGCTGCCCTCCACCACCGCACCGTCCAGGCTGTCGGCCTGGTTGACCGGTGCGCCACTGGCGAGGGTGTGCACGATCAGCTCCGGACTGCCGTCGCGCCCGCCGGCGAGGTAGCGGCCGTCGGGGCTGATCGTGACCGCGTCCGGCCGGCCGGGGCCGGCGCCGTAGTGGCGTACCTCGGCCAGGGTGGTGGTGTCGTAGCCGATGTGGGTGGCCGAGCTGCCGTAGGCCCCGATCACCTGGCTGCCGTCCGGGGTGACGACCAGCTCGCGAAGGTTGGCCACGATGCTGTTCATGATCGTGCCGCGCCGCGTCGCCTGCGCGCCGTCCACGGAGTAGACCTCGACCATCGCGGGGCTGAGGCCGGGAGAGCCGGTGGCCAGCACGTTGCCGGCCACCGCGACCCGTGGCGCCTGGTACATGTAGTTGGTGATGCCGACGACCGTGGGATCGGCCGCCGCGACGTCGAGCGTCAGCACGCCGCCGGTCGACTCGAACCCGCAGCCGTAGCCGACCCAGACCCGGCTTCCGGACAGGGCGAGGTTCGTCGGGCAGCGGTACCCCTCCAGGGAAATCTTCCGGACGACCTGCAGGGTGGCGGTGTCGACCTCGGCCAGTTCACCGCTGTCGCTCAGCGCGACGTAGAGGCGGTCGCGATCGGTGTCGATGGCGAGGCCGACCGCGCCGGCCATCCCCTCCAGGGTGTCGGTCACCGCGCCGGTGGCGTCGGCGACGACGACCCGGTCGACCGCGGCGACGAAGACCCGGCCGTCGCCCGCGGCGACGTCGCGGGCGCTGGTGACGCCCTCCAGGAGGGTGCTGGTGTCCGCGGCGGCGGCCGGTGCCGCGACGCCGACCGCAGCGGCGGCGGCCAGGGCCGCCGTGGCGGTCGCGCCGGCGATCCGGCGCGGCAGTGCGGCTCGGGTACGGGCGGATGGTGAGCTGTGAAGCATGGGTACTCCCCGTCTGGCGCGACACCTCGCCGCGCCGGGAGGGAGCATGGCCGCCCCCTCCGACGGGATTCCACCCCGCTCCGCCGATCGACCGGGCATCCTCAGATGGCGACAAGGGCGACATGATCATGTGACCTTTTGGGACGGCGGGGCGCTGGTTTTGGTGGTGTAGAGCGTTTTCGCCGAGGCGGCGCGGCGAACGCGGCCCGCCGGCGGGCTGTGGTGGGCATCCGGGCCGTTACTTCCACGACCTCCGGCACAGCGGGAACACCCTCGCCGCTCAGACCGGGGCGAGCACCCGTGACCTGATGGCCCGGATGGGGCATGACTCATCGCAGGCCGCGTTGATCTATCAGCACGCCACGGCCGAAGCGGACCGTGCCATTGCCCAGGCGCTGCACCAGGCGTTGCGGGTGGACCGGAATGGGCCCGGTAAGCCGGTAGGCAGCGCGAGCAAGACCAAGGCAAGCCGGGCAAGAAGTCCGGCAGCAAGAAGGGTAAGAAGGGGTCAGCGGACCGGGACGGGGCCGGGGATGACCGTGGCTAATGGCACGCTAATGGCACACGGCATGACGGCTGACCTCGGAACATCGAAGGCCCTGACCGGGACTGTCGTCCTGGCCAGGGCCTTCGCAGTGGAGCGGGTGACGGGAATCGAACCCGCACTGTCAGCTTGGGAAGCTGATGTTCTGCCATTGAACTACACCCGCAGGCGGCACCACTGTACCCGAGTGGTCGATCCGGTGCACCCAGGCACCCCCGCGAGCCCGCCACCCCAGGCACCCAGGAAGAAGTTTCCGGACGGCAACATATGGCCGTTCTCAAATGCGTCGATGCGTTGTAACGTCTGCCAAACGTTGCCAGCCACGGCGTGACACACCCCCTGCCGCGCCGCCAGAAAGAGGTGGGCCCATGGGACCCCGTCCCAACCTGCTGACCCGGCGTGCCGCCGGTGTCGCGTCGACGACCCTCGCGCTGCTGCTCAGCACCGCTGCGGTGGGCGTCGTTCCGGCCGCTTCGGCCTTCTCCGCGGCGCCCGGCGGCGCCTGCGTGGAGCCAGCCGACGGCCACTCCAACGCCCGGATCAAGCCCGGTGCGGCGGCCAAGCACGACCCGAACGAGCTGACCGCGCAGCAGGTCCGCGAGCGGGACGCGGACCTGGCCGCTGCGTTGCGCGAGCGCGCCAACTTCCGCACCGGCGCCGGCGCGACGGCACTGGCCACGGTCACCATCCCGGTGGTGGTGCACGTGATCCAGGAGAACAGCACCCGGGCCGGCGGCAACATCCCCGACTCGATGATCACCTCGCAGATCACCGTGCTCAACCAGGCCTACGCCGGTGCGACCGGCGGAGCGGTCACCGCGTTCGCCTTCCGACTCGACAAGATCAACCGGGTGACGAACCCGTCGTGGTACCCGATCGTGCAGGGCTCGTCGGCGGAGCGGTCGATGAAGTCCTCGTTGCGGGTGGGCGGCAAGAACACCCTCAACATCTACCTCGGTGAGCTGAGCAACGACCTGCTGGGCTGGGCGACCTTCCCGCAGCGCAAATTGAGCAGCATGGACGGCGTGGTCGCGCTGAGCGAGTCGCTGCCGGGCGGCACCGCCACCAACTACAACCAGGGCGACACGGGCACCCACGAGGTGGGCCACTGGCTGAACCTCTACCACACCTTCCAGGGCGGGTGTGGCGGCTCGGGTGACAGCGTCAGCGACACCCCGGCCGAGGCGTCGCCGGCCTACCAGTGCCCGACCGGGCGCAACACCTGCTCGGCGACCGGGCTGGACCCGATCACCAACTTCATGGACTACACCTACGACTCGTGCATGTACCAGTTCACCCCCGGGCAGGCCAGCCGGATGCTGACCGCGTGGAACGCGTACCGGGCGGCATAACTTCCCTGCGTACGACCGGTGCCGGCCCCGTCACGACGGGGCCGGCACCGGGGTGTTTCTCCCCAGGACCAGGTCAGGCGGCCGAACACTGGACGTTGCGGCTGCGGCGGGCCGGGCGAGCCTGCGGTACGGCTGAAGGTGCGGCCGGGGCCAGTGGGTCGAGCCACACCTGCACCTCCGGCCCGCCGACGGCGACACCGAGGCCGTGCTGCTCCCGGCGGGCCAACATCGCCACGTCGACGGTGAACTCGAACAACCGCCAGTCGACCTGTGGCTCCGCCCGGGCGCCCTGCGCCAACCGTGCGACCCGGAGCGGATCGGTCACCGGACGGGCGCGACCCGCCACGTACGCCTCGTCGTCGCTCTCCTCCGGCGGAAACGAGTGCAGCGCGTAACGGCCGTCGCGTTCGAGATCGCGGCGCTTCGGAGAGTCGACGATGAAGCAGAACAAGCCCTCGTCGGTGATGACCGGGGAGACCGGATGGACCCGGGGCCCGCCGTCGGCGCGGACCGTGGCCAGGTAGCCGAAGCCTGGCCCGTACTGCTGGAGGAGAACGCGGATCCCGTCGGCGAGTCGGGGCTCGTCGGCGGCGAATTCGGACCAGGAAGCCATGTGGGCATTCTATCGAACAAATGTACGAGCAGCGACCTCGACGCGCTGGTCATCGGCACCGAATCCTGGCAGTTTCGACAACGCGGCTATGGTGGTCCGATGCTGCTCTCCGACCGCGACCTGGTCTCCGAGATCAAGGCCGGCACGCTGGGCCTGGAGCCGTTCGAGCCCACCCTGGTCCAACCCTCCAGCATCGACGTCCGACTCGACCGGCTGTTCAGGGTCTTCAACAACCACCTCTACACGCACATCGATCCGGCGATGCAGCAGGACGACCTGACCTCTTCGGTCGAGGTCCCCGACGGGGAGCCGTTCGTGCTGCACCCGGGCGAGTTCGTGCTGGCCTCGACGCTGGAGGTCATCTCGCTGGGCGACCAGCTCGCCGGCCGACTGGAGGGCAAGAGCTCCCTGGGCCGGCTCGGGCTGCTCACGCACTCCACCGCCGGCTTCATCGACCCGGGGTTCTCCGGTCACGTGACGCTGGAGCTCTCCAACGTGGCGAACCTGCCGATCACCCTCTGGCCGGGCATGAAGATCGGGCAGCTCTGCATCTTCCGGCTCTCCTCGCCGGCCGAGCACCCGTACGGCTCGGCGGTCTACGGCTCGCGCTACCAGGGCCAGCGGGGTCCGACGCCCAGCCGCGCCTGGCAGCACTGGCGCACCTGGCCCACCCGTTGACGGGCTGAGGCACCACGGTCAGACGACGAGGGCCCGCCGCGACCGATCGCGACGGGCCCTCCTGGTCACCCAGGATCAGCCTGGGCGACCGTAGCTGTGGATCGGGCCGTCGTCGACCTTCTTCATCTTGACCGGTTGGCCGGCCTGCGAGGCGTGCACCACCCAGCCGTTGCCGACGTACATGCCGACGTGGTGGATGTCGCTGTAGTAGAAGACCAGGTCGCCGGGGCGCAGGTCGGCCTTGCTGACGTCCTTGGTGACGCGGCTCTGCTGAGCGGCGTTGTGCGGCAACGACACCCCGGCCTTCGCCCATGCGGCCAGCATCAGCCCCGAGCAGTCGTACGAGTTCGGGCCCTCGGCACCCCACACGTAGGGCTTGCCGATCTGCGCGCAGGCGAACTTGACCGCCGTGCCCGCAGCGCCGCCGGGATAGCTGCCGGGGCAGGGCGCCGGACGCAGCGGACCGCCGCCCCCGTTGCCGTACACCTTGAGGCGCAGCTTCTGCAGCCGGTCGATCTCCTCGTTGATCTGCTTCTTCTTGGCCGCCAACTGGGCCTCGGTGCGGGCCAGCTGGGCCACCATCTCGTCCAGCGGCGCCTTCTGCGCGGCCAGCTCGTCGCGCAGGTCGGCGACCTCGCGTACGTCCTGCTGCTGGTTGTGCGCGAACCGGTCGAGCATTTCGAGCTGGCTGACCACCTCGCTGGGTGACCGGCTGCCGAGCATCGCGTTGACGGTCGAGACGGTCTCGCCCTTGTACGCGCGCACGGCCAGCGCGCTGACCTTGTCCATCGCGGCGTCGACCTGCCGCTCGAGCGGGGCGATGCGGGCGGCCAACGCGTCCGCCTGCTTGCGCTTGACGGCGAGGTCGGCCCGGGTGGCGTTGTGCCGTTCGATGATCGGTTCGAGTGTGTTCCAGTCGGCGTCGATCTGGCGCTCGATCTCGGCGACGGACGGGTCGGCGTGGGCGGCCGTGGCGCTGCCCGTCAGGACGACGGCGACGCCGACCAGTGCGGCGAGAGCGGTGGTGAAGCGGGACCAGCGTGGGCGCGGCACGATCGACGTCGGGACGGCGAATGCCGACCGCTCGGACGACGGCCGCGGGGCATGGAGTGCCACCGGGGTTCCGTACTCCTTCTTCCTGACCGCCTACCGGGTTAGCTGACGGGTTCGGGCGGGAAGTCGGCGCCCTACCGCAGTGGCTGCGGATTCACCCCGAGGGACGTGGGTCCCCGGTTCGCTCGGAAACGACTCGGCGGTGTCGGTCCGTTACCGCCCGGGATGGGCGGAGCTGCTGTCGGGCCGACAAATGACCAGAGTAGAGACGCCCGTTACCGATCCGCAACCCGTACGGCCGTGACACTCCGTACCGATCGGGTGGGGGTCACCGATCGTGTGTGAAGAATTCTTTCTCGACATGTCGATAGATGGAAAGGTATTGACGCGGACTCTCCAGCGGCGCGATGGTGACCTGACCTCTACCCGCGAGAATTTAGGGGGTTCGATGCACCATCCAACAGTGTCGGCCGGCTGGCGCGCGCTGCTCGCCACGACCGTCGTCGCCGCCGCGAGCGCGGTGCCACTCTCCACGGCCGCCACCGCCGCACCCACCGCCGATCGCCAGCAGCAGTACGCCGCCGCGGCGACCGAGTACAGCGTGCCGACGGGCGTGCTGCTCGGTGTCTCCTATCTGGAGTCCCGCTGGGACAGCAACGCCGGCACACCGAGCACGAGCGGCGGCTACGGCCCGATGCACCTGACCGATGCCCGCCACGTTGCCGCTCTACCCGGGCGCGGCCACCACGACGCCGGCGCCGAGGACCCACGCGGTGACGACTCCCGGCCCTCCCGGGTGCCCGCGCCCCGACCCGTCGAGGCCCCCGCGCCGACCGCCGCCGCGTTGCAGACCGTGGACGCGGCGGCCGCACTGACCGGTGCCACCCCCGAGGCGCTGCGCACCGACGCGGCGGTCAACATCCGGGGTGGGGCCGCGTTGCTCAGCGCGTACCAGCGGGAGTTGGGTGCGCCGGTCGGAGCGGACACCGACCCGGCGGCCTGGTACGGGGCGGTGGCCCGCTACGCCGGTGCGGACAGCGCCGACGCCGCTGCGGCCTTCGCCGACGAGGTCTTCACCACCATCGCCGCGGGCGAGTCCCGGATGACCGACGACGGCCAGCGGATCACCCTGCCGGCGCGCGCGGTACAGCCCGAGCGCTCCTGGTTGGACCGGCTGGGCCTGCGCCGGTTGGCCCGCCCGGACGGGCTGGAGTGCCCGCGCACCATCTCCTGCGAGTGGATCCCGGCGCCCTACGAGGCGTTCGGCGACGGGGACTACGGCAACCACGACCTCTCCGACCGGCCCGCCCGGCAGAAGATCGAGTACATCGTCATCCACGACACCGAGGCGAGCTGGGCAACGACCCTGAAACTCGTCCAGGACCCGACGTACGTGAGCTGGCACTACTCGCTGCGCTCGGTGGACGGGCACATCGCCCAGCACGTGAAGACCAAGGACGTCGGCTGGCACGCGGGCAACTGGTACGTCAACGCCAAGTCGATCGGTCTCGAACACGAGGGCTTCGCCGCGCAGGGCACCTGGTACACGGAGGCGATGTACCGGACCTCGGCGAAACTGGTGCGGCACCTGGCGCTGCGGTTGGGCATCCCGCTGGACCGCCAGCACATCATCGGCCACGACAACGTGCCCGGCACCATCGCGTCGACCGTGCGGGGGATGCACTGGGATCCGGGCCCGTACTGGGACTGGACGCACTACTTCGACCTGCTGCACGCGCCTCGGCTGGACACCGGCACCCCGGCCACCGGGCTGGTCCGGATCGACCCGGACTACGCCACCAACCAGCCGGCGTTCACCGGTTGCGTCACCGTGGGCGTCCCGTGCGCGCCGCGCGGCTCCTCGTCGGTGGTGCTGCGGAGCGCACCGTCCGCAGACGCGCCGCTGGTCAACGACATCGCGCTCCGACCGGACGGCACCCCGAACACGATGGCCGTGTCGGACCACGGGGCCCGGGCATCCGCCGGGCAGACGTACGCGCTCGCCGGACGGCAGGGCGACTGGACCGCCATCTGGTACCTCGGGCAGCGGGCCTGGTTCCACAACCCGGCGTCCGCGCCGACCGCCAGTTGGACCGTCGGCGTCGTGGCCACGCCGAAGCCCGGTCGGACGACCATCCCCGTGTACGGACGGGCGTACCCGGAGGAGGCGGCGTACCCGGACGGGGTGCCCTACCAGACGATCTCGCCGTTGCAGTACACCCTGGCCGCCGGACAGCGGTACGCAGTCGGCGCGGTGCTGGCCGGCGAGTACTACCGGGCCAGCACGTTCGACGGCTCGTCGCCGGGCGACTGGACGGTGATCCGCGGCAAGAACCGCTACGCGCAGATCCAGTTCGGCCACCGCATCATGTACGTCGATCTCGCTGACGTGCAGTTGCTGCCCTCCCCGGTGGGCGCGCCCCGCTGACGAACCACGACGGCCCCCGGTCGGTGACCGGGGGCCGTCAGTGTGCGTGATCTGGATCAGCCAGGTCTGCGGAACCCGGCGACCGGCATGGTGTTGATGCTGGACACCTGCACCGGTTTGCCGGCACGTGGCGCGTGCACCATCTGGTTGTTACCCAGATAGAGCCCGACGTGACTCAGCCCGGAGAAGAAGAAGACCAGGTCACCGGGGCGAGCATCAGCTCGCGCAACGGCCTTGCCCTCGTTCCACTGGTCACCGGTGTGGTGGGTCAGGGAGATCCCGGCCGCCTTGTAGGCGTACTGGGTCAGCCCCGAGCAGTCGAACGAGTTCGGGCCGGTGGCACCCCAGACGTACGGCTTGCCGACCTTGCCGCAGGCGGTCTTGATCGCGGTGCGGGCGGCCTCGCTGACCACTCCGTTGATGGTCGGGCAGGCCGCGGTCTTTACCGTGGTCTTGGGCATCGACGCCTCGAGCTGCTTGATCTCGGCGTCGATCTGCTTCTTCTTGGCCGCCAGGTCGTTCTGCTGCTTGGTCTGGGTGACGATCAGCTCGTCCAGCTTCTGCTTCTCGCCGTCGTACTTGGCCCGCACGGCCAGCACGCCCTCGACCTCCTTGCGCTCCTGCGCGGCCAGCCGATCGAGCACGGTGAGCTGCTCGGCGAGCGTGTCCGGCTTGACGCTGACCAGCAGCGAGCCGATGTCGTGCGACGGCCCGGAGATGTAGTAGCGGGAGGCGAGGTCGCCGACCCGGTTGAGCGCCAGCTCGCTCTGGAGCGCCAGCGGCTCGATCTTCTTCTGCAGGCCCGCCGACTTCTGTCGATTGACCTTCAGCTGCGCCCGGACCTTGTTGTACTGCTCGATGGTGGGCTCCAGCTGCTCCCACTTCTTGTCGATCTGCGCCTCGATCTCGTCGACCGTCGGATCGGCGTGAGCCGGTGCGGCGAGCAGACCGGCGCCAACTGCGGCGGCGGCGACCAGGACGAGCAGACGGTGGACGCCGCGGCGCAGGCCACCTGGCCGAGCAGACGTGTTCAGGCCGTGACGATGAGGGGGCATGGTTGCCACCGGCATCGACTCCTTTGCAACCGACCGCCGGGCGCCTCGCGTGAGGGAAGGGCCGAGGCAGACGACCCACAGCGGTCGGTGCCTCACATTAGGGAAGCTCGGAGCGGTTATCAAGGTGAGCGCAGTAACCATCACTGTCGTGCAACCGCTTGCACACCAAGGGTATTCGCCGATTACCCAACGATTGCGGTCAATACATCGTCGAGTGTGACCACACCGAGAGGGCGCCGGCCGTCGCTGACCAGCACCATGTGCCGCCGCTCGCGGCGCATGGCCAGCAGCAGATCGGCCAGCGTACGCTCCGGCGGCACCACCGCCAGCGGTCGGTAGACCCGGGCGGGCACCGGCGACCGGCGACCCTGCCCGGCGTACCCGAGCACGTCCTTGACGTGCACGAAGCCGAGCACCCGACGGGTCGACCGCTGCACCACCGGGAACCGGGACCGGCCGGTCCGGGTCGCCAACACCTCCAGCGACGCCGGTGAGACGTCCTCGGCCACCGTGACCACCGTCGACCACGGCTGCAGCGCGTCCGCCGCAGTGCGGCTGTGCAGGGCCAGGGCGCCGGTGATCCGGGCGTGCTGCTCCTCGTCGAGCAGGCCCTCCGTACGCGCCTGGGAGACGAGCCCGGCCAGTTCCTCGGCGGTGAACACCGTCTTCACCGCCTCGGACGCCTCGATGCGCCAGAACGCGAGGACGCGGCGGGCCGCCCACTTCATCGCGAGCAGCAGCGGCTTGGTGGCCACACAGAACGCCAGCATCGCCGGGCCGAGCCACAGTGCCGAGACCTCCGGACCGGCCAGCGTGATGTTCTTCGGCACCATCTCGCCGACGACGGTGTGCAGGAAGACCACCACGCCCAGTGCCAGCACGAACGCCACCGGGTGCACCGCCCGCTCGGGCAGCCCGGCCGCGTGGAACGGAGGCTCCAGCAGGTGGGCCAGCGCCGGCTCGGCGATCGCGCCCAGACCCAGCGAGCAGACCGTGATGCCGAGCTGCGCGCCCGCGATCATCAGCGGGATCTGATTCATCGCGGACAACGCCCAGCGGGCCCGTTTCGATCCGGCGGCCAGCGGCTCGATCACCGTCCGGCGGGACGCGATGAGCGCGAACTCACTGCCCACGAAGAACCCGTTGCCGAGCAGCAGCAGCACTGTCACCAACAGCTCAGTCATCGTCGTCCGGCTCCGCCGGGCGCAACACCCGGACCTGCTCGATCCGGTGCCGCTCCACCTCCACCACTGTGAACTCCCAGCCGTCCGCCTCGACCGTCTCGCCGGCCAGCGGGATGTGCCCGAGCCGAGCCATCAGGAACCCGGCCAACGTCTCGTACGGGCCCTCGGGCAGCCGGAAGCCGGTCTGCTCGGCCACCTCGTCGGAGCGGAGCACCCCGTCGACCAGCACGGTGCGCTCACCGCCGGGCACGGTCAGCTCGCCCGCGTCAGCGTCGTCCACGCTGGCCGGGTCGAACTCGTCGGCGATCTCCCCGACCAACTCCTCGACGAGGTCCTCGATCGTCACCACGCCGTCCGTCCCGCCGTACTCGTCGACCACGATGGCCAGATCGGCGCCTGCCGCCTTCAACGCGGCCAGGACACCGTCCAGGTCGAGGCTCTCCGGCACGTACACCGGCTCGCGGGCCACCGACCCGACCATGGTCGACGCACGCGCGGCCAGCGGCACGCCCAGCGCGTCGGGCACCCCGGCTACGCCGGTCACCAGGTCCAGCGTCTCCTCGTACACCGGGAAGCGGGTCCGTCCGGTCCGCCGGGACTCCTCAAGCAGCTCGGCCACGGTGGCCGTGACGCGCAGCGCGACCACGTCCACCCGGGGGGTCATCGCCTCGGCGGCCCGCTTGTCGCCGAACCGGATCGTGCGGCGCAGCAGCATGGCGGTGTCCGTCGGCAACGCGCCGGCCCGGGCCGAGATGGCCGCCAGCAGGCCCAGCTCCTCCGGTGAGCGGGCGCTGGCCAGCTCCTCCTGCGGCTCGACACCGAGCGCCCGGACCAGTCCGTTCGCCGAGCCGTTCAGCCCCCGGATCAGCCAGCCGAACGTCCGGGAGAAGGTGTGCATCGGCCCGGCCGTGGCCAGCGCCGCCGGCATGGGTCGGGCCAGCGCCGCGTTCTTCGGCACCAACTCACCGAAGAGCATGGAGATCAGCGTCGCCAGGGCCAACGCGAGGAACGGGGTGTAGCGCCCGGTGTTCTCCCCGACCAGCGGGCGCAGCAGGGGGGTGAAGAGCCGGGCCAGGGCCGGTTCGGCCAGGTAGCCGGTGAGCAGCGCGGTGATGGTGATGCCGAGCTGTGCGCCGGAGAGCTGAAAGGAGAGTTCACGCAGCGCAGCGCGTACCGTCAGGGCGGCCTGGTCGCCCGCGGCGGCCCGCCGGTCGATCTCCGCGCGGTCGACCGTGACCAGGGCGAACTCGGCCGCGACGAAGAACGCGTTGCCCGCGGTCAGGGCAACGAACCCGACCAGGGGCAGCAGCGTCGTCAAGAGTAGGCCGTCGATGTCGCCTCACCTCGGCGAGATTCTTGCACGACAACGGCGGCCCCTCGGGGGGCCGCCGCCGTCGATGTTCAGATCCCAGATGTACGCGCCTCAGCCGACCGGCGCCGTCTCCTTGCCGCCCTGCGGCTGCTCCGGCTTGACCGAGCGGAGCAGCACGCTCGCCACGTCGATCACCTCGACCTGCTCGCCGGCGCCCTTGCCGTTGACGCCGTCGTTGAGCATCGTCGAGCAGAACGGGCAGCCGACGGCGACCGTCTTCGCGCCGGTGGCCATGGCCTCCTCGACCCGGTCCACGTTGATCCGCTTGCCGATCTTCTCTTCCATCCACATCCGGGCACCGCCGGCGCCGCAGCAGAAGGAACGCTCGCTGTTGCGCGGCATCTCGGTGAGGTCGCCCTCGATGGCGTCTCCGAGCACCTCGCGGGGGGCCGCGAAGACCCGGTTGTGCCGGCCCAGATAGCAGGGGTCGTGGTAGGTGACCCCACCGTCGACCGGCTGCACCGGGGTGAGCTTGCCGGTGGACACCAGGTGGGCCAGCAACTGGGTGTGGTGGACCACCTCGAACTCGCCGCCGAGCTGGCCGTACTCGTTGCCCAGGGTGTTGAAGCAGTGCGGGCAGGTCGCCACGATCTTGCGCTTGGCCTTCTCCCGACCCTCGAACGCCTCGTTCAGCGTCTCGACGTTCTGCTGGGCGAGCATCTGGAAGACGAACTCGTTGCCGATCCGCCGCGCCGGGTCACCGGAGCAGGTCTCGCCCTCGCCCAGGATCGCGAACTTCACCCCCGCCTCGTTGAGCAGGGTGGCCACGGCCCGGGTGGTCTTCTTGGCCCGGTCCTCGAACGCGCCGGCGCAGCCGACCCAGAACAGGTACTCGAAGTCGTCCACCTCGCCGACCCGGGGCACCTCGAAGTCCAGGCCCTTGGTCCAGTCCTCGCGGGTGTTCTGCGGGGCGCCCCACGGGTTGCCCTTGTTCTCCAGGTTGCGCAGCATCACGCCGGCCTCGGATGGGAAGCTCGACTCGATCAGCACCTGGTAACGGCGCATGTCGACGATGTGGTCGACGTGCTCGATGTCCACCGGGCACTGCTCGACGCAGGCGCCGCAGGTGGTGCAGGACCAGAGGACGTCCGGATCGATGACACCGCCCTCCTCGGCGGTGCCGATCAACGGCTTGTCGGCCTCGGCCAGGGCCAGCACGTCCAGGTGCGCGAGCTGCGCCTGGGTGGCCTTCTCCTCGCCGGTCAGGTCCTTGCCGCCACCGGCCAGCAGGTAGGGCGCCTTGGCGTAGGCGTGGTCGCGCAGGCTCAGCACGAGCAGCTTGGGCGACAGGGGCTTGCCGGTGTTCCAGGCCGGGCACTGCGACTGGCATCGACCGCACTCGGTGCAGGTGCTGAAGTCCAGCAGACCCTTCCAGCTGAACTGCTCGACGTGGGCGACGCCGAACTGGTCCTTCTCGGGGTCTGCCTCCTCGAAGTCGAGCGGCTTGCCCTGGCTCGTCATCGGGCGCAGCGCCCCGAGGCCGGAGCCGGCCGGCCGGGCCGGCTCGCGCTTGAAGAAGATGTTGGGGAACGCCAGGAAACGGTGCCAGGCGACACCCATGGTGACGTTCAGCGAGATGACGATCAGCCAGGTCATCGAGATAATGATCTTGATGACAGCGGCGACGCTCGTACCGTCCTGCCAGTCGGGCAGCACCGCGCCGACGGCGTGGCTGACCGGAGTGGCCCAGAACGGGTACTCGAAGTGGTCGGTGGCGACCTTGAAACCGCGGATCAGCAAGCCGAAGATCAGGACCAGCAGCACGATCCACTCGACGAAGTAGCCCTGCCACATCGTCGAGCCGGTGAACCGGGAGCGACCGCCCGGCCGGTTCGGCCGGTTGCGCAGCCGGATCGCCATCAGCACCAGGATGCCGACCAGGCCCAGCACGGTGATGACCTCGGTGGCCAGGCCGAAGATCGTCCAGTGCCCGATGATCGGCAGCCCGCCGGTCGGGGTGACCACCTCGAAGTACGCCTCGAGCACCAGCAGCGACAGCACGATGAAGCCGACCATCACGAACCAGTGGGCGGCACCCACCACGCCCCACTTGAGCATCCGCGTGTGGCCGGCGGTCTCCACCAGCATCGTCTTCGTGCGGGCGCCCTTGTCCGTGAACCGCTCCGGCGCGGGCTGCCCGAGCCGGATGACTGCCGTCATCTTCAGGACCGCACGCACCGCAAGCCACACCGCCACAGCGGTGATGGCGGCCGCGAGGATCGTAGTGACGATCTGGACGCTGCCCATCGAGTTGGCCTCCCCGGTCTGCTACCTGATGACCTCGCTGCGCTCGGTCATGCAGTGCAGCCTACGCGAAGGTTACCCAGCAGTAACGTGAGTCATCTCGCAGTAGGCCACGCTGCCTGCGGACACCATAGGGTGCCCCACCCGATCCTGCCGGGCAGGGGCTCGATGAGGTGATGCGAAACCGCCGGTGCGGCGACGCCGAGCCGGCTCAGCGCCAGCGGGAGAGCAGCGCCAGCGAGGCGACCATCGCGCCGAAGCCGACCGCGAGGTTCCAGTAACCCCACGCCATGACCGGGTACTCCTGCTCAGACAGGTAGTAGACGACCAGCCAGCCGATCCCGGCGACGATCAAGGCGACCGCGGTGACCGGCAACCACACCGGGCTAGGCTTGCGCGACGACGCCGTCGTCGTCGGACGGACGTCCGTCGGCGGGGTGTACACCTTCTTCTTACGGACCTGAGACTTGGGCACGGCGCTCTCCAGAGGGGTGACGACCTCGTCCGGCCTGACAACCGGGCGCCGGGGCGACGGTCCATGGCCAATAATGTTCGAGAGCTAGCGTAGTCCCGATTGCCCGCCCGGACCACGAATGGGGTCAGGCCGGTGCACGGAGTGACCGAAAGAGGCGGGACTGTTCGCATCACCGGCCCGGCCGGAGCGGACCGATCCCTGATACGCGGAAGGAACGCTCGGTGGAGTACACATCCGGCGCAACCTCCTGGCAGAAGGTCCTGCGCCGGGCCGCCGCCGGGCTGCTGCCCCGGCGACCGCGTCAACGGCGTCCGGGCTGGTCGATCGGGGTGCCCCTGATCGCCGCCGCGGCGGGGCTGCTCTTCACCACTTCCGCGACCACAGCCGACGGCACCGCCCTGCGCGAGGACCGGCGACCCCAGCTCAACCAGCTCATCGAGGAGCGGCGCGAGCAGGTGGCGGCAAGCGAGCGACGGGCCGCCACCCTGCGCGGCGAGGTCGAGCAACGCACCAACACGCTCGCCGGCTCGGACACCCCGATCAAGGGTCAGCAGAATCGCGCCCAGGGCAGCCTCCAGGCCGCCGGGTTCACCGCCCTCGCCGGCACCGGGGTGACAGTGGAGCTGAACGACGCGCCGCAGCTCGACCAGACCCAGTCGGACGCCAGCAACGACGACCTGGTGGTGCACCAGTCTGACGTACAGGCGGTGGTCAACGCGCTCTGGGCCGGCGGAGCGGAGGCCATGTCAATCATGAATGTCCGCGTGCTCACGACCAGCGCGGTACGCTGCGTCGGTAACACCCTGCTGCTCCATGGCCGGGTGTACTCCCCACCGTTCAAGATCGTGGCGATCGGCGATCCCGCTGCCCTCCAGCAGGCCCTCGCCAGCTCTGAGGGAGTCCGGTTGTTCAAGGGCGCGGTCGACGACTACCAGCTCGGTTACAAGGAAACGACCTCCACGGTGCGGGTCCCGGCATTTGAGGACTCAACCGCCCTGCGCTCGGCTACGGTGCCCAAATGAGTGGGCCGGACGAGCGTCGCGACGGGCGACACCGGAATCAGACCGACGAGCCGACCGATTTCCTTCCCAAGGTCGACCGTCCCGAGCCGGCACCCCGGCCGACCTCGGCCGGCAACTGGCCCGAGCCGGTGCTGCCGAGCAGACCCGCTGCGCCGCGCCCGCTGACCAACCCCGACGCTCCCCGCGCCACCGAGCCACCCCGCGTCACCGAACCTCCCCGCGTCACCGAACCTCCCCGCACTCCAGAGCCTCCCCGCACCCCGGAGCCGCTGCGCGCCGCCGAGCCTCCTCGGGACGACCGGCCTGCTGTGCCCCCGCCTGGCCGCACCGACAATCCCGGACGTGTCGACCATCCGGGACGACCGGGCGCCAGCCGACCCGACCCGGCCCCGGGTCGCCCAGGTGTCGAAGCGCCTCCGCCCTGGCCGGGCAACACGGCGCACAGGCCGAGCCCGCACGGTGCAGCCGGCCTGCCCCCTTCGGTGCCCCCCGGCCCACCGCCGACCCCGACCAACCAGGGCCCCGTTCGACCAGCTGCCCCTGGCAACGTCCCGCCCCGACCTTCCTGGCCCAGTGCCTCGTCCACGCGACCGGCCGGAGCCGCCTCGACTCCGCCACCGGCGACCGGCGACCGGCCGGGTGCGGTCCCGACCAGCCCGGGCGCTGCCGGCGGGATGCCGACCCACCCGACCTCGGGCACGCCGGGCCGGCCTGCCCCGTCCGGCCCCTCGACCCCGCCGGTTGCCGACTCGCCGACCGCGTTCATACCCCAGGTCCCCGCCCGACCCGCACGCCCCACCGGCTCCCCGGCCGCGCCGATCTCACCGGCCGCCCCCGACCGCGTGTCGGCAGCCGGGCAGGGCAACTTCTTCCCGGCCGGCCCGGGCCGTGTCCCTCCGGCCGCGCCGGGTCGGGTCCCTCCGGCCGGCCCGGGCCGTGTCCCTCCGGCCGCGCCGGGTCGGGTCCCTCCGGCCGCGCCCGATCGCGCCGTCGACCCTGGTGCCACGGCGTTGATTCCGACCGTGCCCGCCACCCCCGCAGCCCGGCCGCCAGCCATGGACTCGACGGCGCTGATGGGTGCCGTGCCCCGCGCCTCGGTCCCCGACGATCAGACCGGTGGCGGCGACAACCCCGCCGAGCCTCCTCGACCCCGGCGCGGTGAACGGGTCATCCAACTCCGGCCACACCAGACCGGCGAGGGCTACAAGAGCGTCTACTCCGAGCTGACCCGGCCGTCGCTCGGCTCCCGGATCCGCACCGGCATCCGCGTCACCGGCGAGGTCCTGATCACCTTCGGGCTGGTCGTGCTGCTCTTCGCCGGCTACGAGGTCTGGGGCAAGTCGGCCATCGTCGACGCCCACCAGAACGACCTCAACAGCCAACTCGCGCAGGAGTGGGGCCCGACCGACGACCCGACAGTGGCTCCATCGGTCGGCCCGAGCGTCAAGCCGTCGCCACCGGTACGCGGCAAGCCGCTCGCGGGCCTCTACATCCCCAAGCTCGACAAGAACTGGGTCGTCGTCGAGGGCGTCACCCAACAGGACATCCGCTACGCCCCGGGCCACTACCCGGCCAGTGCGCTACCCGGCCAGGTGGGCAACTTCTCCGTCGCCGGCCACCGCAACCGGGCCACCTTCTGGCGACTGGACGAGCTCAACGACGGCGACGCGATCGTCGTCGAGAGCAAGACCGACTGGTACGTCTACCGGGTGTCGCAGTCGCGGATCGTCCGACCGACACAGGTGGAAGTGGTGGCACCGGTGCCCGGCGATCCGGACAAGAAGCCGACCAAGCGGATGCTCACCCTGACCACGTGCAACCCGAAGTTCGACAACTACCAGCGCCTGATCATCCACGCCGAACTGGACCGTACCCAACCCAAGTCAGCGGGCCGCCCGGCGGAGCTGGGAGGCTGATCCGATGTACGCGTTCATCTGGCGCAAGCTGCCCTTCGGCCTGGTCGGAAAGCTGACCGGCTCGGTGCTCCTGGTGGCCGCCACAGTGGCCCTGCTCTGGTATGTCGCCTTCCCTTGGGCCGAGCCCCTGCTGCCCTTCGACGACGTCCAGGTCGAGTCCGGCGTTCCTGCGGAGTCGGGCGACAACGCCCCGGTGACCGGTGACACCCCGGCTGGCGACGAGCACGAGCTGCCGTACGACACCGACCAGAACAATCCCGTTCCGTCCTCCCCGAGCAGGTGACCATGCGGGTTCTGGTGATCGACAACTACGACTCGTTCGTCTTCAACCTCGTGCAATACCTGGGCCAGCTCGGCGTGGACTGCGAGGTCCGCCGCAACGACGAGATCGACGTCGCGGAGGTGGGCAGGGTGGGCGCGGACGGCATCCTGCTCTCACCGGGGCCGGGCAGCCCCGACCGCGCCGGCATCTGCCTGGACGTCATCCGGGAGTACGCGGGCGAGCTGCCGATCTTCGGCGTCTGCCTCGGCCACCAGGCGATCGGTGAGGCGTTCGGGGCGACCGTGACCCGCGCCCCCGAGCTGCTGCACGGCAAGACCTCCGAGGTCCGGCACAACTCGGTGGGTGTCCTCGCCGGCCTGCCCGACCCGTTCACCGCCACCCGGTACCACTCACTCGCCGTGCTCCCCGAGACGCTCCCCGACGAGCTGGAGGTGACCGGCTGGACCGGCTCCGGCGTGGTGATGGCGATGCGGCACCGCACGCTGCCCATCGAGGGCGTCCAGTTCCACCCGGAGTCGGTGCTCACCGAGGGCGGCCACCTGATGCTGGCCAACTGGCTGGCCGGTTGCGGTCACCAGGAGGCGCTGGAGCGGGCACCCGCGCTCGCCGCCGAGGTCGACGCCCGCCGACTGGCCGCATTCGCCACCAGCTGAGGCTCCGCCACCCGGGCCCGGGTCAGCTCCGTAGCGCGTTCTGGACCGCCGGGTCAGCGGGCGAGCGGACCGCCGGAGCTCGTCCCCGGAGCGCATCCCACGCCGCCTTGCCACTGGCGAAGTAGTCCCGGACCGACTTCTCGGCCAGCAGGGCGGGGCCGCAACCGTCGCACCGGGCGACCACTCCGTCGACGTCGAGGCCAAGATGGCGACACAGCGTCACCGCCCGGGACAGGTGGTAGGACTGGGTCACGATCAGTGCCCGCTCGACGCCGTACACCTCACGCGCGCGGGCGCAACTGTCGTAGGTGTCCAGACCGAACGGGTCGGCCACGACGCGTCGCGGGTCGACACCTCGCTCGGTGAGGTACGACGTCATCACGGCCGGCTCGTCACCCGATGTGCCGCCACCGTCGCCCGAGACGAGGACGACAGTGGCCCGTCCGCTGGTCACCAGTGCTGCGGCGGTATCCAGGCGACCGGCGAGCCGATCACCTGGTCGCTGCCGATCGGCCGACACCGCCGTGCCGAGGACGATCACCACGTCGGCGGACGGCGCATCCGCTTCGTCGTGCACGTGGCCGCGCGCGGCAAAGGTCGTCCACAGCCACGGAAGGCTGATGAGGATCAGCACGGCGATGCCCAGGACGACCACCCGGCGGAGGCGACGAAACCGCCCGCTCACCGGCCCGGAGGCTTCGACGTCCGTCATACCGATGGCCGAGCCCGAGGGCGTCGGGCTAGTCCTCGGGGAGCCGGGTCGGCGGGGACGGGAACGGCAGACCTATGCCGCCCCCGTTGCCGGGAGTGGTCGGCGTGGCAGACGGCGTACCGGACGGCGTCACGGTAGGCGTCGGGTCGACGACCTTCTCCGGGATGCCGATCTCGATGGTCACGGTCCTGTCCTTCGCCAGCGACGTGCCGGCGTTGGGGCTCTGCTTCTGCACCCGGCCGGCCTGGCTGGCCGGCACCTCGTCGCCGTCCCGGAACTCGACCTTGTAGCCCGCCTCGCGAAGTTCCTGGGCGGCCTCGTCCCGGGTGGAGTTGACCACGTTGGGAACCTTGTTGACGTTGCCCCTGGAAACCTCGACGGTCACCGTGCTGCCCTGCGCGACGGTGGTCCCCGACGGAGGGGTCACCTTGAGGACGGTGCCCTTGGCGGCGGGGTTGTCCACCTGCTTGTCCTGGACCACCAGCCCTTGGTCCTCAAGTTGAGGCTTGATGTTCTCGTACTGGGAGTTGATCAGACCAGGGGGAATCTTCACGTCGGGCTTGCCACCGCAGAGCTGGATGGTCACCGTGCTGGCCTGCTTCAGCCGAGTGCCCGGCGGAGGGTCCTGCTTGGCGACGGTGTTCTTCGTGCAGTCGTTGGTGAAGACCGACTCGCCCACCCGCGGTTGGAGGTCGGCGCCGCTGATCGCGGCGACCGCTGCGGCCTGGTCCTTGCCGACCAGGGTCGGCACCGACTTGTTGGCCTTGTCCTGCTGCTGACTCCAGAGCAGGGCCGCGACCAGAGCGATCACCGCCAGCACGCCGACCGCGCTGAACGTCGCGATCAGCCAGGAGGACGCCTTGCGCTGGCGCGGATCGCCCACCCGGGCCATCTGCCCGGTCTGCGGCCCACCGGCGGGAGCCGGGTAGCCGCCCCGGCCCGCGGCCGGCGCCATCGCCACCGTCTCCGCCTCGGTCATGACCGGGGTGGCCAGCACGGGCCGGCCGGCGGCGGCACGGAGCAGGTCGGCCCGCATCTCGCCAGCACTCTGGTAGCGGTTGAGCGGGTTCTTCGACAGCGCCTTCAGGACGATCGCGTCGATGGCCGGGGTGACATCCGGGTTGATGTCGCTCGGCGTCGGCGGCGTCTCCCGTACGTGCTGGTAGGCGACGCTGACCGGGCTGTCCCCGACGAACGGCGGGTGCCCGCAGACCAGCTCGAAGAGCACACAGCCGGCCGCGTACACGTCGGAGCGGGCGTCGACGGCCTCGCCGCGCGCCTGCTCCGGGGACAGGTACTGCGCCGTGCCGATCACCGCGCTGGTCTGCGTCATGGTGGTCGCACCGCTGGCGAGCGCGCGGGCGATGCCGAAGTCCATCACCTTGACCTGGCCGGTCTGGGTGAGCATCACGTTGCCCGGCTTGATGTCGCGGTGGATGATGCCGTGCCGGTGGCTGAACTCCAGGGCCGCGCACATGTCGGCGCAGATCTCCAACGCCCGGCGCGGCTGCAACCGCCCCTCAGCGCCGAGGACCTCCTTCAAGGTCCGCCCGTTGACGAACTCCATCACGATGAACGGCAGTGTCTCGCCGGTCGGCGCGGTCTCCTCGCCGGTGTCGTAGACCGCCACGATCGCCGGGTGGTTGAGCGAGGCGGCGTTCTGCGCCTCCCGACGGAATCGCATCTGGAACGTCGCGTCCCGGGCCAGGTCGGTACGGAGCATCTTGATCGCGACGTCCCGACCGAGCCGGAGGTCGCGACCGCGGTGCACCTCGGCCATGCCGCCGTAGCCGAGCAGCTCGCCGACCTGGTACCTGCCACCGAGCAGGCGGGCCTGCGCTGTCATCGCGTCTGTCGTCCTTCGCTCGTCGTCGTCCCGCCGTTGCCCGGCTGGAGTCGTACCTCCCGACGGTACGACGTTCGGGTCGGATCGTCGCGCCCGTCGAGTCGTAGCGCGCCGGACGTAACGGCACGTGGAGTCATCCCGGCGTGTTCACCGGCCTGCGACTGCTTCCGCAGGTTGTAGGAAATCACGCCGGAGCAGAGTAGGACCAGCACGGCCAGCAGGATGGCCAGAAGGACCATCCCGGGCCGGGACCGGCGGGGACCGGGCGACGGCACCGACGGGCCGGCCTGCCGGACGTACGCCGGTGGGTGTTCCTGGCGGGGCGGTGCCGACGGCACCGAGGCGGCGCCGCGCGGATACCCGTTCGGTGCCATCGGCGGCCGGGCGGGCTGGACTGCCGGCGCGACGGCGGTGGGGCGCGGCTGCTGCTGGGCTGGCGCGACCGCTGTCGGCCTCGGCCCGGCGGCCGGTGGGCGGGCGCTTGGCGGGCGCATCTGGTGTGCCTGCGGCACCTGGGCCCGGCCGGGCGCGGCGGGCGAAGACGGCGCCACGGAGACCGGCCCCGAGTTGCCACCGGCTCTGGCCTGCTGGGAGAGCGTGACCTTGAGCTGGCGGGCGACCCCGGCGAGTGCGGCGGCGCTCGGCCACCGGGCGGCCGGGTCCTTGGCCAGCGCCCGTTCCACCACCTGGCGCACCTGCGGCGGGATGTCGGCGGGCAACGGCCGGGGCTTCTCCCGCACGTGCTGCATCGCGATGTCGAGCGGGTTGTCACCCTCGAACGGGCGCCGACCGGCCAGGCACTGGTAGGCGACAACCCCGAGCGCGTACACATCGGATGCCGGAGTCGCCACGCCGCCGGTGGCCTGCTCAGGCGAGATGTACGAGGCGGTGCCGAGCACCGAACCGGCGGCGGTGAGCTGGCCGACCATGTCGGAGCGGGCGATGCCGAAGTCGGTCAGCACCAGCGTGCCGTTCGGCCGAACCAGCAGGTTGCCCGGCTTCACGTCGCGGTGCACGATGCCCTTCTCGTGCGCCGCGTGCAACGCGTCCGCGGCCTGCGCGACGAGGGCCATCGTCCGGGCCGGAGTGAGCCGGCCGACCCGGCTCAGCGTGGACGACAGGGCGTCGCCCTCGACGTACTCCATGACCAGGAACGCGATCTGCTGGTCGTTGCCGAAGTCGTAGACGTCGACCACGCCGGGGTGGTTGATGGTGGCCATGGTGCGGGCCTCACCGCGGAACCGCTCGGCGAAGTCCGGGTCGTCGAGCAGCGCGGGCAGCAGGCTCTTGACCGCGACCGTCCGGCCGAGCACCTGGTCGGTGCCGCGCCAGACGTCGCCCATGCCGCCGCTGGCGATCCGCTCGTCGAGACGGTAGCGGTTGCCGAGCTGAACGCCGGGGCTCAGCATCAGCGACCCCCGGGGTCGGCGATGGCAGCCTTCATGACCTGCCCGGCGATCCGGGCCGCCTCGGCGCTGCCGCCGGAGCCGGCCTGCTCCAACATCACGCAGACCGCGGAGACCGGCGTGCCGTTCTTGTCCAGCGCGAAGCCGATGAACCAACCGTGGTCGGGCCGGTCCGGAGCGGACTGCGCGGTGCCGGTCTTGCCACCGACCGTGTAGCCGTTGATCGCGGCCTTCCGCCCGGTGCCGTTCTCGACCACGCTGACCATCATCTCGCGCAGGTCGGTAGCGACCTGCGCGTCGACCGGCTGGCGCAGCTCACGGGCCTTGGCGGTGTAGTAGCTGGTGGTCCGGTCCGGAGCGAGCAACTGCCGCACCAGGTACGGCCGCATCTGACTGCCGTTGTTGGCGACCGCACCGGCGATCATGGCGCCTTCGAGCGGGGTCATCCGGACGTTGTTCTGGCCGATCGAGGACTGGGCCAGCGCGGCCGGGTCGGTGCTGCCGTCGGGGTTCTGCATGTCCCCGGTCCGGCTGGCCTCCGTACGCAGGCCTCCCTCGCCGAGCTGACCGACGGTGAGGTCCTCCTGCTCGAAACCGAACTGCCGGGCCTTCTCCTTGAGGGTCTCGGCACCGAGCCGCACACCGAGCTGGGCGAAGCCGGTGTTGCACGACTCGGTGACCGCCTCCATCAGGGTCACCTTCGGCTCCGGGCAGATCGACGCAGCGGCGTTGCGGATCGGGCTGCCCGAGGTGGGCGGGGTCCAGCTGGAGCCGGCCGGGATCTGGGTCGTCTTGCTGATCCCGTTCTCCAGCGCCGCCGCGGCGACCACGATCTTGAAGGTGGAACCCGGCGGCAGCGTCTCGGAGAGCGCGCGGTTCTTCAGCGGGCCGTCCGGGTCCTTTTCCAGCTTGTTGAACGCCGCAGTTGCCTCGGCACCGTCGTGGCTGGCCAGCGGGTTCGGGTCGAAGCTGGGCATGGAAACCAGCGCCTGAACGGCGCCGGTACGCGGGTCGATGGCGATCACCGCGCCCTTCTTCGCCCCCACCTGGTTGTTGCCCAGCTGGTCGTACGCCACGTCCTGAGCCCGCTTGGAGAGCGTGAGCAGCACGTTGCCGCCACCGGTGTCGTCGCCGGTGAACATGTCCTTGAACCGGTCGCCGATCAAATTGTCGCTGGTGCCCGCCAGGAAGTCGTTCTCCACGCGCTCGATGCCGGTTTCGGCGAGGTTGACCGGCTTGTAGCCGAGCACGTGTGCGTACTTTGCGCCGCCCGGGTAGGTGCGCTGGAACTTCAGCTTGCCGGTGGTCTCCTTGCTGGTGGCCAGCGCGGTGCCACCAGCCTCGATGTTGCCGCGCTTGCTCTTGTAGTCGGCGACCTGGACCCGACCGTTGTAGTCGCTGGTGCGGTATTCGTCGGCCTTCTGGAACTGAACCCAGTTGAGGTTCGCGAAGAGCAGGCCGAACAGGACCATGACGACAACGCCGACGCGGCGCAGTGGTGCGTTCACGGCTTGATCACCTCCGTGGGAGCACCGTGCAGCTGCTCGGGCGGGCCACCGGCGGGTCGGGCAGCCTTGCTGGTGCTCCCGCCCACCGGCCGGCGGGCTCCGTCGGAGACCCGTAGCAGCACCGCGATGAGCAACCAGTTGGCCATCAACGACGAGCCACCGGCGGACAGGAACGGGGTGGTCTGACCGGTCAGCGGGATGAGCTTGCTGATCCCACCGACGATCACGAAGACCTGGAGGCCGAGGGTGAACGCCAGACCGCCGGCGAGCAGCTTGCCGAACGAGTCCCGGACCGCGAGCGCGGCACGCAGCCCTCGCTCCACGATCAGCAGGTAGACGACCAGCAGCGCGGAGAGACCGAAGAGCCCGAGTTCCTCGCCGAGGCCGGCGAAGATGAAGTCGTTCTGCACCTCGGGCAGGATCTCCGGCTGACCGCCGCCCGGCCCCGTACCGAAGAGCCCGCCCGTACCAAGGGCGAGCAGCCCCTGGACGAGTTGGTAGCCCTTGTCGGTCGGGTCGGCGAACGGGTCCAGCCAGATCTCGGCACGCACGTAGAAGTTGGCGAACGGCCCGCCGACCGTCGAACCGAGGACGTAGGCGAGATAGGCGCCGCCGAAGAAGAGGACCAGGCCGATCAGCAGCCAGCTGACCCGTTCGGTGGCGATGTAGAGCGTCACCACGAACATGCCGAAGTAGAGCAGCGAGGTGCCCAGGTCCTTCTCGAAGATCAGGACGAGGAGGCTGACCAACCAGACGCCGACCACCGGGCCGAGGTCGCGTCCACGGGGGAAGTCGATGCCGAGGAAGCGTCGACTGGCCAGCGAGAGCACCTCGCGCTTGCGGACCAGGTAGTAGGCGAAGAACACCAGCAGCGCCAGCTTGGCGAACTCACCCGGCTGGATGGAGAAACCGCCCACCCGGACCCACAGCTTCGCACCGTTGATCTCGGAGATGCTCGACGGCAGCACCGCCGGGAGCATCACCAGCACGATGCCGGCCAACCCCAGGGTGTACGCGTACCGGGAGATCGACCGGTGGTCGCGCATCAGGGCGAGCAGCCCGGCGGCGAGGATCACCGAGGCGAGCGTCCAGGCGAGCTGCCGGCCCCCGATCCCGGCGAAGATGGCCAGGCTCTCGCGCTCGGGCACGGGGGCGTCGCCGAGGTCGATCCGACGCAGGAAGCCCACCCCGAGCCCGTTGAGCAGGGCCACCGCCGGCAGCAGGGCCGGGTCGGCGAACGGGGCGAGGAACCGGATGACCAGGTGCAACCCGAGGAAGACCGCACCGAGCGCGGCTGCGGGCATCCAGAAATCCGGGGTGACCGTGTCCAGCAGGTTCGCTTCGACGGTCGCCCCGTACGCGGCCACCAGCACCATCGCGAGCAGCAGCAGGGACAGCTCGGCGTTGCGGCGCGACCGCGCCAGGCGTACGCCGGACTGCTCGCCCGCGGTGGCGGGCGAGGGTGCCGGTGTGGCCGCTACGGTCACGGGTGGAGTCCTCTGGATCTCAGCCGACGCTCACTCAGGAGACCGGCAACCGGCCGGGTCGAGCGCCGGTGTGGCCGAATCGGAGGGCGTGACGTCGGGTGTGGTGGTCGGGCCGGTCGCACCGACGGCGTCGGTGGCACCGACGGTCGGGCTTGCGCTGACAACCCCGTTGGGGGTCACCGACGCATCGGCGCTCGGGCTGCCGTTCGGGGTCGGCGTCGTGCCGGTCGGCGGGGGCGTCGGAGTGCCGCCCACCGTGCCGGTCGGGTCGAGGGGACAGAGCGGCTTCAGGTTGGGGTTGCTCGGGGTGTCGCTGGTCAGCTCGGCGAGCTGACGCTCGGCGTCCGGCTCGTTCTTGGCCCGGATGCCGACCTTGACGGTGTCCTGCGCGGCGACCGTGAGGTCGTCCAGTCGGGTGCCGCTGCGCTGGTGCACGGTGGAGAGGTCCATCCCGGCGATCTGACCCTGGACGCCACGGAAGACGGCGACCTGGCCCTCGTCGGTGGCTCCCACGTAGTACTGCCGCTGGGTGTACGTCCAGCCGCCGAAGGCTGCTCCGCCCACGATGATCAGCAGGGCCAGGGCCATGGCTGCGGTCCGCACCGGGCGTCGCTTCGGCCGGTCCGATTCGTCGTCCGATGCTGCCGGCTCCTCCGGCGCGGGCGGGCGCGGCGCGGAGAGCGCCGATGCCCGTGCCGCCGGGGTCGAGTCGTCCGCGGAGGTCGCCATTCCCCGGTCGCGGGCGGCGGCGCCGCCGACGATGGGGGTCGCCTCCACGATGTCCTGATCCGTCGCGTCGGCGATGATCACCGTGATGTTGTCCGGACCGCCGCCGCGCAGCGCGAGCTGCACCAGCCGCTCGACGCACTTCTGCGGGTCGACGTATTCCCGCAGGGTCTCGCCGATGGTTTCGGCGCTGACCACACCCGAGAGGCCGTCGGAGCAGATCAGGTACCGGTCGCCGGGCAGAACCTGGCGCACCGAGTACTCCGGGTCGATGTCCCGGCCGTCCAGCGCTCGGGTGAGCAGCGACCGCTGTGGGTGGCTGCTCGCCTCCTCGGCGCTGATCCGGCCTTCGTCGACGAGCATCTGGACGTAGGTGTCGTCCTTGGTGATCTGCGCGAACTCGCCGTTACGCAGCAGGTAGGCCCGCGAGTCACCGATGTGGACCATTCCCAGCTTGCTGCCGGTGAAGAGGGTCGCCGTCAGTGTGGTGCCCATCCCCTCCAACTGCGGGTTGGCGTCCACCGTGTCGCGGAGTTGTTGGTTGGCGGTGCCGACGGCCGAACGCAACGCATCGACGAGGGCGTCCCCCGGGACGTCCTCGTCGAGCGGCGCCATGGCACCGATGACGATGTTGCTGGCGACGTCACCGGCGGCCATACCGCCCATGCCGTCGGCAACGGCGAGTAGCCGCGGCCCGGCGTAGACGGAGTCTTGATTGCCGTCTCGGATCAGACCGCGGTCGCTGTGGGCCGCATAGCGCAGGGTCAGAGTCATGGCCGTAATTCGAGGGAAGTGCGGCCGATCCGGATCGGCACGCCGAGGGGGACGGGGGTTGGTCCGGTGACCTTAGCGCGATCGAGGTACGTGCCGTTAGTCGAGCCAAGGTCCTCGACGTACCACTGCCCGTCACGTGGCACGAGCCGGGCGTGTCGCGCGGAGGCGTAGTCGTCGGTGATGACCAGGGTGGAGTCCTCGGCCCGACCAATGGTGATCTGCGCTTCACCCAGAGTGATCCTGGTGCCGGCCAGTTGCCCGGCCGTCACCACCATCTGGTGCGCCGCCCTGCCCCGTTTCACCTTCGCCGGCTTCGCCCCCTGCCCGGTCGAGGCTCCCACCGCGCGTGGTGCGGCGACCAGACGACCGGACCGGGCGCCCGCGAAGAGATCCCGCCGGATCACGCCGACCACCGTGAACACGAAGATCCACAGCAGGATCAGGAACCCGAACCGGGCAACCGTGATGACCAGTTCCGGCAAGGCGGGTCAGCCGTCCACGCGGAAGGTCAGCGTCGTGGTGCCGAGCTGGACCATGTCACCGGGGTTCAGAGCGACGGCGGAGACCCGCTGCCCGTTGACCATGGTGCCGTTGGTCGACCCCAGATCGGTCAGCACGACCTGGCCCCCGTCGAAATCCAGCCGGGCGTGTCGCCGGGAGATGCCGACGTCGGGCAGGCGCAGGTTGGCCTGGTCGCCGCGACCGATCACCGTCGACCCCATCTGGAGGGGGTAGGTGCGACCGTCGCCGGAGACCAGCCGCACGTTGCGACCGCCACCGTGCCCAGGCGGGGGGCCGTAGCCACCGCCCTGGTCGTACGCGGGGTAGGCGGGCGGGCCGGCGTCGTAGCCGGGTGCCGACACCGGGGCGACCTCGCCGCCGGTGTAGACCTCGGCCGTGACACGGAACATGCCCGTGTCCAGGCCCTCGCCTCGCTCGATCTCGACGATCACGTCGCCGTAGACAGTCCAGGCCTGCTCGCCGATGAACTCCGCCTGCGACTGGGCCAGTTCCTGGGCCAGCGCAGCGGCGTACGGCGCCAGCCGACTGTGGTCGAACGGCGAGAGATCGATCACGTAGCGGTTGGGCACCAACGTGCGCCCACCGGCCAGGATCGCCTTGTGCGCCTCGGCCTCCCGCTGCATGGCGTTGAGGATCTCCACGGGGTGGACCACCCCTTTGAAGACCTTGGCAAAGGCCCCTTCGACCAGGCCTTCCAGACGCTTCTCGAAGCGTTGCAGCACGCTCACCGGCTCCTCCTCGGGTCCCGAGGACATGATGGTATCCGGCCGGCGCGCGCGCAGCTCACACGCCGCTCGGCCGGCTGCTCTCGACCCGTTCGGAAGGGCCGGGACTGTCGTGCTAATCTTTCGTCCGCCACGAACGGTAACCGCTCGTGGCGAGCGCCAGGGACAGCGTAGTATTCCCGAGGCCCACTGGAGACAGGGGGACCGGGGCGGCTACAGTGTTCCGGGTCGTGCCACGGGGATGTGGCGGAATGGCAGACGCGCACGGTTCAGGTCCGTGTGCCCGAAAGGGCGTGGGGGTTCAACTCCCCCCATCCCCACCACCGACGAGGGCTCCGCTTGATGCGGGGCCCTTCCGTCATATCGGGGCATGCCGGGCGTCACGCTATGCTGCGTTGGATTCTGCCTCCGATGGACCAGGAGTGGCGTGTGAGTGTCGCGTTGGTGACAGGGTCGGGTGGCCTGATCGGCTCCGAGGCGGTCCGGCACTTCGCCGGCCTCGGCCTGGACGTCGTCGGCATCGACAACGACATGCGCCGGTATTTCTTCGGCGAGGACGGCTCCACCTCGTGGAGCCTGGAGCGGCTCGGCCGTGACCTGGGCAGCTCGTACACCCATTTCGCGGTGGACATCCGGGACCGGGACGGCCTGGGGCAGGTCTTCAAGAAGTACGGCTCGGACATCGCAGTGGTGATTCACAGCGCCGCGCAGCCGAGCCACGACTGGGCCGCCAAGGAGCCGTACACGGACTTCGACGTGAACGCCGGCGGCACGCTCAACATCCTGGAGAACACCCGGCAGCACGCGATCGACGCGCCGTTCATCCACTGCTCGACCAACAAGGTCTATGGCGACCGGCCCAACAGCCTGCCGCTGGTCGAGCTGGAGACACGGTACGAGCTGCCCGAGGACCACCGCTGGCACCAGGGCATCACCGAAGAGATGTCGATCGACCACTCGCTGCACTCGGTCTTCGGCGCCTCCAAGGTCGCCGCGGACGTGATGGTCCAGGAGTACGGGCGCTACTTCGACATGAAGACCGCCTGCTTCCGGGGCGGCACGCTGACCGGCCCGGCCCACTCCGCGGCCGAGCTGCACGGGTTCCTGGCCTACCTGATGCGCTGCGTCATGGAGGGCCGCACATACAACCTGTACGGCTACAAGGGCAAGATGGTCCGCGACGCGATCCACTCGCGTGACGTGCTGACCGCGTTCGAGGCGTTCTTCCGGGCTCCGCGCTCCGCCGAGGTCTACAACCTCGGCGGCGGCCGGCACTCCAACACCTCCCACATCGAGGCGTTCCGGATCGCCGAGGAGATCACCGGCCGCGAGGCACGGATCAACTACGTCGAGCAGAACCGCACCGGTGACCACCAGTGGTACGTCAGCAGCATGGCCCGGTTCGAGGAGCAGTACCCGGACTGGAAGATCACATACGACGTGCCGATGATCCTGCGCGAGATCTACGAGGCCAACGTCGGCAAATGGGTGCCCCAGTCATGACCACGCCACGGACCAAGCGCAACGTCCTCGGTGTCCTGGTCGATGCCACCGACTACGCCACGGCGACCGATGCGGTGGTGACCGCGGCGCACGAGCGGCGCCCGCTCGCGCTGACCGCGCTGGCCGTGCACGGCGTGATGACCGGAGTGCTGGACCCGGCGCACAACGCACGGCTCAACTCCTTCGACGTGGTCACTCCGGACGGGCAGCCGGTGCGCTGGGCGCTCAACCTGCTGCACCACGCCGGGCTCACCGACCGGGTCTACGGGCCGACGCTGACGCTGCACGTGCTGTCGCGCTTCGCCGACGAGGGCCTTCCGGTCTACCTGTACGGCTCGACCGAAGAGACCCTCGCCAGGTTGATCCCGGCCCTGGAGCGGATGTTCCCGGCGCTGAAGATCGCCGGGGTGGAGCCGTCGAAGTTCCGTGCCGCCCAGCCCGGTGAGGATGCCGAGATCGCCGACCGGATCCGTTCCAGCGGTGCCCGGCTGGTCCTGGTGGGGCTCGGCTGCCCGCGCCAGGAGGTCTTCGCGTACGCCATGCGACCGCTGCTCGACATGCCGCTGATGGCGGTCGGCGCGGCCTTCGACTACCACGCCGGGCTGCTCCGCCAGCCCCCGTCATGGATGCAGCGCGTCGGCCTGGAGTGGTTCTGGCGTCTGGGTCTGGAGCCGAAGAGGCTCTGGCGCCGCTACGTCATCCTCAACCCGGCCTACCTGAGCCGGCTCGCCGCCCAGAAGACCGGCCTGTGGAAGGCCCGCCCGCCGGCGCCGGCCACCGAAATGCCGGCCACCTTCTCGGTCTGACCCGATCCGTACGGCACGAGGCCCCACCGGTCTTCCGGTGGGGCCTCGGCCGTGGGAGACCGGTCAGACGGTCAGGGTCCAGGTGTTGATGTAGCCGGTGTCGGCCGAGTAGGTGTCCCGCACCTGGAGCCGCCAGATGCCGTCGGCGGCCTCACCGGACACGTTGACCGTGTACGTGGCGTTCACGTTGTCGGCGCTGTCCGAGGTGCTGCTGTTCTTCAACCGGTACGCGCTGCCGTCCGGCGCGAGCAGGTCCATGACCAGGTCACCGCGGTAGGTGTGCACGATGTTCACCGCGACGGTGGAGGTCGACGAGGCGTTGCGTCCACAGCCGGAGATGGTGATCGAGCTGGTGACCGCGGCGCCGGCGTCCGGGATCGACACGTCGGAGCCGTTGGTGCCGGTGCAGCCGGTGGGCGGCGGCGGGGTGGTGCCGGTGCCCACGTTGAGCAACAGGTTCGGCGAACCCGAGCCGGGGTTGGAGACCACGTTGGGGGTCGCGTTGGCCACCAGTTGGTTGCGGACCTGCGCCGGGGTCCAGCCCGGGTTGGCGCTGGCCACCAGGGCCGCCGCTCCGACCACGTGGGGCGTGGCCATCGAGGTGCCGCTGATCGTGTTGGTGGCGGTGTTGCTCGTGTACCAGGCCGAGGTGATCGACGAGCCGGGCGCGAAGATGTCCAGGCAGGTACCGATGTTGGAGAACGACGACCGGGCGTCCGTGTTGGTCGTCGAGCCGACCGTGATGGCTTCCGTGGTGCGCGCCGGCGAGGTGTTGCAGGCGTTCGCACCGCTGTCGTTGCCGGCCGCCAGGCCGTACGTCACACCCGAGGCGATGGAGTTGCGAACGGCGTTGTCCAGTGAGGTGTTCGCGCCGCCGCCGAGGCTCATGTTGGCCACGGCCGGCTTGATCGCGTTCGCGGTGACCCAGTCGACGCCGCCGATCACCCCGGCGTTGGTGCCGCTGCCGGAGCAGTTCAGCACTCGTACGCCGACGAGCTGGACGGCCTTGGCCACCCCGTACGAGGAACCGCCGACGGTGCCGGCGACGTGCGTGCCGTGCCCGTTGCAGTCGTCGGCCGAGCCGCCGTCCACCGCGTCGTAGCCGGAGGTCGCCCGGCCACCGAAGTCGTTGTGGGAGAACTTGATGCCGGTGTCGATGATGTAGGCGTGCACGTTGCTCGCCGTGTTCGGGTAGGTGTAGGACCTGTCCAGCGGCAGGTTGCGCTGATCGATCCGGTCCAGGCCCCAGGAGGGCGGGTTGGCCTGCGTTCCGGAGATCGACACGGTGTGGTTCTGCTCGACGTACGCCACCGCCGGGTCGGCCGCGATCCGCGCCGCCGCGCTCGCGCTGACCTTGACCTCGAAGCCGCGCAGCGCCGCGCCGTAGGTGCGGGCCACCGTGCCACCGTGGCGGCCGGAGAGCCGCTTCGCGGTGTCACCGACCCGGTCCCGGGCCACCGCGCTGTCCTTGAGTACGACGATGTAGCTGTCCGGCACGGCGGTGGCACCGCCCGCGGCCCGGACCGCCCCGGTGGGTTCGGCTGCCAGCGCTGGGGCGCCGACGGCCAGCATGGTCGCTGCGGCCACCCCGACCAGCACGGACCTTCGTGGAAGACCCATTTCCTACCTCCCTCCGACCGGCGGCGGAACGCGACCGCCGGTCCCCTGAATCAATCGACCATTGCCGATCCAGCTGAGGGTAGATCAGGGCACCGGCGGTTGGATATGTCGAAACGTCCATAACTCCAGGAGGATGCCCCCCTACGGGCACGACGTCCGGGACGAACGGGGGACCGGCCCGGATTCGCCTCGCGTCGATCCGGGAAAGACTCTCGAACATGGAGAGTCAGCTCACCATCCTGCTTCCGGTCGCCGCCCTCTGGTTGGCCGCCGGCGTCGTTGCCGACGGCCTCCCTCGGCTGCACAACACCCGCGTGCTGCGCCGGCGTACCGGATGGTTGCTGGTGTTGACCCTCACCGGGGTGGCGCTCACCGCGGCCGTGCTCGGCGGCGGCCTGCTCAGCGCCGGCACCACGCCGGTCGACCGGGCCGCCGCCGGGCTCGGCCTGGCGGCCGGGCCGGCGCTCGTGGCCGCGCTCTGGTCGGTACGCCGGGTCCGCCGGCTGTGGGCCGGCGCGGGCGCCTTCGCCAGCGCGCCCGCGACACCTGCGCCGCACGGGCTGCGCGCCGCCGCGGCCCACCCGCTGCTCGGGCTGCCACTGCAGGTGACCGCCCTGGCCACGGTGCCTGCGGTGATCGCGGCGACCGGCACCGACCTCGGCGCCGATCCGAGTGTCACCGGGCCGGCGATCACCGTGGGCGCGCTCGCGGTGGCCGCCATCGCGGTCCGGCACGCGCTACGCCACAGCCGTCTCGCCGAGCGGGCCCAGCCCGACGTGCCACGGTCAACGCGGGCGACCAACCCCCTGCACGTATAGCAGCTCCAGGATTGCCCTGGTCGCTTCGAACCAACGGTCCAGCCACTCCTGCGGCGGCGCACTGCCCTTCGGCGGCAACTCCATCAGGAGGCCACGCAGCAACGGATGGTCGGCAAGGGACTCGGTGGACTCCATCGGCCAGCCAGTCGGCGGAAACGACGGCTCGATCAGCGGATTCGGGTCCAGCGAGGGCAGCGAGAGCGGCGAGTCCGTCGACTCGGAGGAGCCCTCCCGCCCGCTCAACTCCTGGTCCGTCGAAACCACCTCGGTCAGAACGGTGTCCCGACGGGCGCCGCGGTACTTGCCACCGAATCGTTCCGGCTTGGCCGGACCGTTGGTGAGATTGTCTGAACCGATCGTCGTCATCCGTCTCGCCTACTCGCTCGGTTGCGGGTCGGTGCGGCAGACCGTTGGCCATCGCCGTACCGACCGGTTCAACGAGACGGGCGCGTTGTGGCGACGGGATCGCCCACGGAACCTCACCCACCACCGTCACGAACCGGCCTCCCACCAGGGCTTTTCCCCGGCCGTGGCAAAGTCCCCGTCCGGAGGACCGGACGGGGACTTTGTTGACCACTCGGTCAGGCCACGCCGAACGCACCGCCCCGGGTGCCGGCGACGAAGGCGTGCCAGTCACCCGGCGCGAAGACCAGGGCTGGGCCCGCCTTGTCCTTCGAGTCCCGCACTCCGACCGCCCCCGTCACGTATGCCACCTCCACGCAGTTGTCACAGTTCGGCCCGCTCTTCGAGCTCTTGAACCATGCTGCCTGCGCCAGGTTCACGGGGAACCCCTTGGTCGCCATTTCCACAACGGCTCCTCTGCCAGTTTTGCGATGTGTGCGACGGACTCCTCCGGACGTATGGCCGCAGCGCGGATGTGATCGAAGATGAAGCTGTACTTCTGTAGTTCGTCGCTCTTCTCGAGGAAAAGCCCACCCGTGGCGTTCTCCGCGTACACAACATCCGGATCACCGGGCTCAGGGAAGCTGAGGATCGTGAAAGTGCCGTCCATGCCGGCATGCGCACCAACCTCGAACGGCAGGATCTGCAGCGTCACGTTCGGCAACTCGGCCACCTCGACCAACCGCTTGAGCTGGCCGCGCATCACCTCGTCCCCACCCACCGGCCGACTTACCACCGCCTCATCGAGCACCACCCACAGATCGACCGGATCGTCCTGGGTCAATAACGACTGACGGCCCAGACGGACACGCACTCTCTGGTGCACCTGGTCGGGGGTGAAGTCCGGCCGAGCGGCGCGGATCATGGCGCTGGCGTACTCCTCGGTCTCCAGCAGACCCGGCACGACCTGCTGCTCGTATGCCCGGATCGAACTCGCCGCCGCCTCCAGCCCGACGTACGCGCCGACGAGCACCGTGCTGTACGGGTGCCACCAACCCTTCTGGCGCGCCTCCCGGGCGATCTGCACGAGTTCGTCGCTCTCGGCGCCGACCACCCCGTAGATCCGCAGCATGTCCCGCACGTCGCGAGGGGTGGCCGTGGTGTGGCCGGTCTCGATCCGGGAGACCTTCGAGGCGGAGCACTCCAACTGCTCGGCGACCACCTCGATGGTGATTCCGGCGGACTCCCGCTGGCGGCGTAGCTCGGCACCGAGCCGTCGCCGTCTGATGGTGGGACTGCGCCTCTCACTCATGGCGCAACCCGTGCGCCACTGGTCCCCGCCGCTGGCTGCTCGACCCCACTCGGGCTACCTCCGGTCACGCGCCACTGGGTGACACCCGCCGGGGGCGCGACCGTCGACCGGCGAGCGTTCGCGACGAAGGGGGTGGTGCCGGTCCTCGGCCGGCCGCGACGGGCGATACCGGCCCTCAGTGTGCCGTCCGGACGCGGATGGCTTCAATAGGCCATTCGCGCGACACGCTCACGTATCGGCAAAAGTCGACGTGCAACTTGCATGAAGCACGTCCCTGATGCAGTCTGTCCGTATGGCACGGATCACTCAGCGTCTCCGTCCGGTCCCTCGGAGTGGTGACCCCACCGAGCCGGGGAAGCCGGACACGACGCGGACCCGGCCGACGATACCCAGACCTGCTCCGGGGTGATGACCCCGCCGCTGCAAGCCGGCAAGCTGCGGCGGCGGGCGCGGTTCCCGGAAGCAGTCGGGTGGTGGTCGGGTGGCGGCACGTCACCAGCGGAGTACGGCCCGACCACCACCATCCGCACCACCGGTTCACGAGGCACGACCCCGTCGCCGGCCGAGACGTCCCCCGTTCAGGCACCGCCGGCACCACGGCCGGCCGATCCTCCCCAGGAGCCCATGTGCTTCCCCGCACCGGTGACGTACTGCACGTGACTCGCGCGGCGAGTGTCCAGTTCCTCAGGCCTATCAAGTTCCGGGTGATCCGGGTGCTCGACTGGCCCACCTATGACGGCTGGCTCTGGCTCGACGGCTACGAGTTGAACGCCGCGGGCGACGCGGTCAACCGACGCTCGATCTTCGTCCAGCGGGCCGGGCTGGAGCAACTGCAGGCCGCCCCCGAGCCCCGTCCGCACACCGTGCGGGCCCGGCGGCCGGTCGCCCGTACCCCACTCCGGGTGGGCTGACCGACCCGATCCGCCGCCGGTGGGCGTGCCGTCGCCATAGAATCGGTACGCCCACCCCGGCACCGTTCCACCCGTACGTCCAGGACCCTGACCCTGGGATGGTCATGGTCAATCAGCCCGCCCTGCGGCGGCACCACCGCTCCCGTATCGCCTACGCATTCAGACTACTCGCCCTCCTCGGGGCGATGGCCACACTGCTGGTCCTCGTCCGCGACCCAGCGATGTCGTCCACCCGGCTGACCGCGCCGGTGCCCGCACCGGAGATCACCGTGGTCGACGTCGACCCTCCGTCCGACGCAGATCCATCGGTGGGCGACGACCCCGGCTGGATCGGCGCCGACGCTCGGAGCAGCCACGCCGGAGTTGCCGACCCGACCACCCCGGCGGCCGGCCACGGTGCCGGCGGCCAGTCCGACGGGCGTCAGGAACTCACCGAAGCAGCCCCGGCCGGGCACACCGCGACGGACGTCCGCCGCTCCCTGTTCTGGTCCGGGATCTTCGGCCTCACCATCTCGCTGGCCGGCCTCGGCCTGGTCGGCACCCGCCGTCGGATGTGGTGACCACCGGTCACGGCGTGTTCGTCACCGTGGGGCGCGCCGTGGTCGGGCTCGCCCCGGTCGAGGGTCGGGCCTGGGAGATCACCAACAACACCTCGTCGTCGGTCGACACCGACGTGCCCGCCTCCGGCTCGGTGCCCACCACGATCCCCGGCGGCAGTTCCGACGGCCGGTACACCACCCGGTGGGCCAGGCCGAGCCGGTCCAGCAACCCCTCGGCGGTGGCCTGCGGCAGGCCGGTGAGTGGCGGCACCGGCACCTCCTCCGGTGCCGTGGTGGTCGCCGAACTGCTCGGCGTCTCGCTGGTCGGCGCCGCCGAGGTCGGGGACGCGCTGGTCGGCGCGGCGCTGGTCGCGCTGGCGGACGGGAGCGACGGGGTGGACCCCGGGTCGTCCCGATCGTTCTCCCGGCTGGAGAGCACCAGCCAGAGGGCGCCCCCGAGCAGGGCGACGAGCAGCAACGCGAGCACACCCCAGAGGATCGGCAGCCACCATCGCCGACCGCCCTGTTCCTCCACGTACCACTCCCCGGTGGGTTCCGCCGACCGGGGCGGCCGCACCTCGGCCCGTCCAGACCACGACGGCGGGGTCGGCGGCGGGCTCGGCGGCTCGGCGGGGATCCGCCTAGTCTGGTCGCTCGGCGGGCCCGACGGCGTACCGGCGGAACGGTCGATCGGCATGGTCTGGTCCGGCGACAGGGCGGGTCCAGCCGGCTCGGTGCGGTCGATCGGCGTGGTCTCATCCGGAGCCGCGGGCCGAGTGACCGGTGCGGTCTCATCCGGCGCGGGGGCAGGTCGAGCCGGTTGCGGTGGTTCCGGCCGGTCGGCCGGTGGCAGAGGGCGGGTCCGGTCGTCGTCGTGCTCGCCGGCGGGAGGCTCCTGGCGGTCGTCGCTCATCGCTCGTCCCTTCCCGGACCGGACGGGCGTCATGGCCCTCGGACCGTCAACCTAGCTGGCCGTAGCGCCCTCGGTGGGGATCAGCGTGTCGAGTCGCGCCGGTCGCGGCCTACCGATCCGCGGCGGGGCCGCGCAAGCCGCCGCCGAGAATCAGCTCCCACCGAGGTCAGGGCGTGGGTTTCGTGGTCGGCTGTTCGGGGGCGTCCGCCCCACACCAGATGCTGACCTCGTCGTTCCAGCGGGCAGGGCCATCCTCGGCCGGCTCCTGCCGGGTGACCTTTCCGCTGCGTCCACTGACGTAACGCGGGTAGAGGCCCTCGTCGATCAACTCGTTGACGGCCTTGTCGCAGTTGTCCCCGATCACGTCCGGCACCTCGGCCGCTGGCGCCGGCCCGGACACCTGAAGTTGCACAGTCGTACCCCGGGTGACCGCGGTGCCCACGGCGGGTGAGGTGCTCTCGACCGTACGGCCGGTGCCGCCTCCGAAGACCAACCGCCAGCCCAGCCGCTGCTTGCGCAACGCGTCCCGGGCCTGCACGAAGTCGGTGCCGATCACCGGTGGCACGGTCAGACCCGCGCCCTTGGTCGCGGTGGCGGAGGTCCGGACGGTCGACGGTGTGGCCCGGCCGGTGCTCGGCCGTGAAGCGGTGGCCCGGCTGGTCGGCGAACCGGTCGTCGCGACAGCCAACGGATCCCCCGAGGATGCGCCGTCCTCGCCGGCCAGCAGCCAACCGCCCGTCGCGCCGACCGCGGCGAGCAGCACAGCGGCCAGCCCACCGCCCAGCAGCACGCTGGCCCGGCCGGCGCCGCCGCCGTCCTGACCACCGACGGCATCCTGTCGGCCCGTGTTCGTGTCCGTCATACCGCCCACCGCCTCATCACCGGCGACCGTACCGCCCGTCGCCCAACCTGTTGCGCCGGGCCGTTCATACCGGCGGGTCGTGCGACTCGCCGCGCCGACGACGGGACGTTACGCTGCCCGGCATGGCCAGACAGGGCTGGGGAGTGTCGATCGCCACGGCGATCGGGGTCGCTGCCGGCGCGGGCGCCGCCCAACTGGGCTTCGGCTACGGGTTGGGCGTCATCACCTGGACGCCCACCGATGCCGGAGCCACCGACACCGCCTGGGCGGATGGCCTCGCCTGGGCGACCTGGCTCGCTGCCAGCTCAACGGTCCTCGGCGCGGTCTGCGCGCAGCGACTGCACCAACGCACCACACCGACAACGGCCGAGCCGCAGGTGACCGAGCGCGCCACCGTGCTGGATCAGGCGTCCCAGAGTGGCGGAGTTCCACCTGCCGCCGGTGCCGCCGACCACCAGGCGAGCAAGGTGGCCGCGCCCGACGACCGTGGCGGTCTGCTGCGCCGGGTCGCCCTCGCGCTCGGCGCCGGGATCGGCGGCCTGGTGACGGTGCTGCTGATCGCCGTGCCCGCGCGGGTCGCGACCGGCGCGGACACCGGCGCACCGCAACGGACCGCCGCCGTCCAGGCGACGCTCGGCATCCTGCTGGGCGTGCTCGTCGCGATCTGGGCGCTCCGCTCCCGGGCAGCCGCGGTCAACGTGACCGCGACGGCCGCCTGGCTCTGGCTGCTCGCGGTGGTCTCGGTCATTGACGGGGTACGCGTCGGGCGAGGGCTGACCGGTGCTCAACTGGGCACCTGGCAGCTCGACCCGGACCACTCGCGGTACTGGATCGGTGACCAGCTCTACTGGCCCGGCGCGCTGCTGGCACTCGTACCCGCGCTGCTGATCGGTCTGCTGGCGGCCCGGCGGGCCGCCCGCCCGGCCGGGCACCGCGTCGGCGCGGCAGCCTCCGGCGCTGCCGGCCCGGTGCTCGTCGCGCTCGCCTACCTGACCACACTGCCGCACTGGTCGACGCTGGGCCCCGCACAGTTGTCCACCCAACTGATCGCCCCGTACGCGGTGATCGCCGGGGTCGGCGGCTCGGTGCTGGCCGCCGTCCTCGCCGAGCGGGCCGACCGGCACCGGGCGGCGCACCGCGGCGCGGCCTCGCCGGGTACGACCAGCGGCCCGACCTCGACCGTTGAGCCCGAACTGACCCCGGCTACCGACGGCGGGCCGACTCCGACCGCCCGGGTCACGCCCACTGCGGTCGCCGAAGCCGATCCCGCGCCACCGGCCCCCGACTCGTCGACCCGCACCACAGGTCGGCGCAGCAGGGCCGACACCGCACCGCAGGCAACTGAGGCGGCCTCCCCGCCGAACGAGGGTCCGACACCCAGGGTGCCCGCACCACGCGTGAACCCGGACGTCCCGGTTGTCGCCCCATCCACCACCGAGGATCCGACGTCAAGCGCCCAGCGCACCCGCTCAACCCGCCGCGCCACCCGCCCCACGACGGACTGAGGACTGCCCTGCTCTGTTGACCATGAAGTTGTTGCCATCCCACGCGCGTGTCGTGGCAACAACTTCATGATCGACGCGGGTGGGGGTGGGGCGCGGGTGTGGGGTTAGGGGACTGGCCAGGTGTGGACGGGGTTGTTGGTGCGCTGGAGTTCCAGGTAGCGCTGGACCATGTGGTGCAGCGCGTCCTTCCGGTCCATGCCGAGCTGCCGCTCCGCCGCCCAGACCGCCTCGGTCTGCCAGACAGCCCCGTTGCGGCCGGTCCGGCAGCGCTGCTCGATGATGCCGAGCAGCCGGTCCCGCTCGGCCGGGGCGACACCGAACCCGTCCAGGCCGACGGCGGCGGTGGGCAGCAACTGCTCCAGCACCAGCTTGGTGACCGGCACTTCACCGAGCCCGGGCCAGTGCAGCACGGCGTCGAGGCCACGCCGGGCGGCGGCGTGGAAGTTCTCCTCGGCGGAGCTGAAGGTGAGCTGACTCCAGATGGGGCGGTCCGACTCGGCCAGACCGCGGGCCAGCCCGAAGTAGAAGGCCGCGTTGGCGAGCATGTCCACCACCGTCGGACCGGCCGGGAGCACCCGGTTCTCCACCCGCAGGTGCGGACGGCCGTTCATGATGTCGTAGACCGGGCGGTTCCACCGGTAGACCGTGCCGTTGTGCAACCTCAACTCCCCGAGCTGCGGCACACCGCCGGCGTGCAGCACCTCCACCGGGTCCTCGTCCTCGCAGATCGGCAGCAGCGGCGGGAAATACCGGACGTTCTCCTCGAACAGGTCGAAGATCGAGGTGATCCACCGCTCGCCGAACCACACCCTGGGCCGTACGCCCTGGGCCTTCAGTTCATCCGGACGAGTGTCGGTGGCCTGCTGGAAAAGGGCGATCCGGGTCTCGGCCCAGAGTTGGCGGCCGTACAGGAAGGGGCTGTTCGCGCCGACCGCCACCTGCACACCGGCGATGGCCTGGGACGCGTTCCAGTAGTCGGCGAAGCTGTCCGGTGCCACCTGGAGGTGGAACTGGAGGCTGGTGCAGGCGGCCTCGGGGGCGATCGAGTCGGTGTGCGTGCGGAGCTGTTCGACGCCACGGATGTCCAGCTCGATGTCCTCGCCCCGAGCGCCGACGATCTGGTCGTTGAGCACCCGGTAGCGCTCGTTGGTGGAGAGATTGTCCTCGACCAGGTGCCCCTCGGTGAGGGTGGGCAGGATGCCGACCAGGACGATCTTGGCGTCGGACCTGGCCGCTCGCTCGTCGGCCCGGGAGAGGCTGCCGCGCAGGTCGTGCTCGTATTCGGCGAAACCGGCGCCCTCGATCAGCCGGGGCTCGGCGTTGAGTTCGAGGTTGAACTGCCCCAGCTCGGTCTGGAAGAGCGGGTCGGCGATGTCGGCGAGGATCTCCTCGTTGCGCATCGCCGGCTCGGCCGCCGAGTCGACCAGGTTGAGTTCGATCTCCAGGCCGGTCATCGGTCGGTCGGCGTCGAACCCGAAGTCGTCCAGCATCAGGGCGAAGACGTCGAGGCACCGCCGCACCTTCTGCCGGTACCGGACGCGATCATCCCGGGTGAAGGCGCCCTGCGAGACGTCCCTGCCCATGTGGTGTCCTCCCGACAACCGGCGCGGTCGGGATCCTGCCGTCCCGGAAGCGCATTGTGAACCATCACGGTAAGAGCGCCCACCTGACCGGGGCCAGAGGCCAATGGCGGTGATCCGACATCGACCCGAGCGGACGCTGCTCGTGGCGCCATCTGTACCCCGCCGCCAGCCGTCAGGACCCGATGGCGGTGAGAACAACTCGTGACAATTACCACGACCTCGGCATCGGATGTCAGAGACGACGCAGGGCCCGCGCCGACGTGCGGCGCGGGCCCTGCGTGGTTGATCCGGAGGGGATCAGGCCTGACGGACGGCCTCGCCCTCGATCTCAATCTTGATCTTGCGGCTGACCAGCACGCCCCCGGTCTCCAGGGCGACGTTCCAGGTCAGGCCGAACTCCTCGCGGTCGATCTCGGTGCTCGCCGAGAAACCGAAGATGTCCTGGCCGAAGGGGCTGCGGCCGACACCCTCGAACTCCACCTCCAGCTCGACCGGGCGGGTGACGTCCTTGATGCTCAGCTCACCGGTGAGCACGAACTCGTTGCCACGACGGGACTTGACCCCGGTGCTGCGGAACTCGAGCGTCGGGAACTTCTCGGAGTCCAGGAACTCGGGGCTGCGCAGGTGTGCGTCCCGGTCGGCCTGCGTGGTGTCGATGCTGGCCGCCTGAATGGTCGCGACGACCGACGACTGCAGCGGGTCCTCGGCGATGGTGATGGTGGCGGTCGCCTCGTTGAACTCACCGCGAACCTTGCTCACCATCATGTGCCGGGCAACGAAGCCAACCCGCTTGTGCGCCACGTCCAGCGCGTAGGTGCCGGCCGCCGGGATGGTGAGGCCGTCCCAGTCGCGGGTAACCGCATCGATGCTGCTGGTCATGCTGCTGTCCTCCAGGAGATTGTTTAGTAGCCCAACGACTGCCTGAGCAACTATAACCACTGCAATATTCCCCGTGTCAAGTACTGCTACGATGAACCGGTGACCAACGTCTTCGACGATCCCCGGATCACCGCCGTCGGCCTGCTCTTCGAGGCACACGCCGGGCTCTCAGCCCGGTTCAACGCCCAACTCGAAGAGCACGGCCTCTCCGCGGTCGAGTTCGAGGTCATCACCCGTCTGGCCCGCTCACCGGGCAACCAGCTACGCATGACCGACCTCGCCGCGCAGACCTCCCTGTCGACCAGCGGAGTGACCCGTGTGGTGGACCGGATGGAACGTGACGGGTTGCTCACCCGACGCGCCTGTCCGAGCGACCGGCGCAGCTCGTACGCGGTGGTCACCGCCGCCGGCATGCAGCGACTGAACGAGACGCTGCCCGGGCACCTGCAGATGATCGAGCAGTGGTTCACCGGCCAACTCGACCCCGAGGCACTGGCGGCCCTTCTCGACGGGCTGCGCCGGGTCCGCGACGCCGCGCATCCGTGCGCCACCGCCGGCAGCGACGACACCAGCTTCGAGCAGCAGACCGACGCCGCCCGGTCCTGAGCACACCCGAGGGTGGGCGGGGTGACAGCACCGGCAGAAAGACCGGCAGAACTGGCTGAGCCAAGCTGGATGATCCGGGCGAAGCCGGCTTTCTGCCGTCGCAGCGGTGGCAGGCTTCGTGCACCGGGGATCACCGGGGGGTGACGGCGCGGGCGATCAGCGAGGGGTAGCACCAAGGGGGCTCTTCGCCCGCGCCACTCTCTCGCCCCCGGTCGTCCTCGGCCGCGCCCGAGGCGGCCGACACGGTCCGGGTTACCGGGCCGCCGGCCCTTCCCGGGCGGTGGTCAACGCGTAGAGCAGTCCGGTCTCCTGCGGCAGCAGCTGGATGCCGCTCTCCTGGCAGGTTCGGGCGAGCCGGTCGAGCACTGCCGGATCGGCAGTGCTCGCGGCCAGCCCCACCAGCGCTTCCACCACGTCCCGGCGATCCTGGCCCGCCTCGTCGGCGGCGGCGGCGAACCACTCGGCAGCCAACTCCCGGTCACCCCGGTGCAGCGCGAGATTCCCCTCGATCAGCGCGCAGAGCCCGGCGTCCGGTCCACCCCAGGGCAGTGCCGCGTCACCGGAGCGCGGTCGCGGCAGGACCCGACCCGACCCGGCCGCCGCAGCCTCGGTCACCCCGGTACGCAGCTCGGTGAGCACCTCGGTCGCCTCGGCAGCACGCCCGTCCTGGGCGAGCGCCAACCCGACCGTTCCCAGCACCCGGCGGCGGTGCCCGGGATCGCCCAGCTCGGAGAACCCCGCCATCGCCCGCCGACCATGGTCGACGGCGTCCGCGTACCAGCCCTCCAGGCGGGCGACCTCGGCGCGATTGGCCCAGGCCAGCACCCGCAGCCGCTGTTCCCCACTCTCGCCGGCGAGCCGGTCCACCGCGGCGAGCCGCCGTCGGGCCGCAGGCAGGTCACCGACCCGGATCTCGTGCCAGGCCAGGCTGTTCTGGGCCACCGCCAGGTCGCGGGTCCGCCCATTGCGGGCGGCCAGCCGCAGCACCACCTCGGCCTGCTCGCGAGACTCGTCGTGCCGGCCGACGGAGATCAACAGGTTGCCGAGCACGGTGCGCGCCTCCAACTCCCCGGTGACGTCGCCGGCCTCCAGGAAGGTGTCCAACGCCGCGCGCGCCGTCGGCAGTTCCTCGGCGCTCGCGCCGTGCTCGGCCGCGAGCCGGGCAACCCCGAGCGCGGCCCAGCCACGCAGGACCGGATCGACGTCGGCGGTACGCGGGTCGGCCAGCAGCCGGTGCAGCCACTGTCGTCCGACGACGTCGCGCCCACGGAATCGCCACCAGCGGGTCAGACAGGCCGCCAGCCGCAGCGCGGTCAACGGGTCGTCGGTGGCCGCGTGGGACAGCGACGAGCTGATGTCACTGCTCATCTCGTCCAGCCGGTGCACCGCGTCGGACATTCGCGGGCCGATCAGGTCGATCGCGGTCCGTGCCACCAACCGCGCGATCACCTCCGCGTGCCGCCGCCGGATGCAGGTCAGCTCACCCTCGCCGGCCGCCTGCTCCACGGCATAGTCACGGACAGCGTCGAGCAGCCGGAACCGGAACGACCCGGTGCCGCGTACGCCCAGCAGCCCCAGCTCGACGAGCCGGTCCAACAGCGGAACAGGATCGATCGCCACCGTGCCGTCCCGGTCGGCCTCGTCGGCGAGCATCTCCTCGGCCAACTCCACCGACCAGCGGTTGCCGAACACGGCGAGCTGCCGCAGCGCCGCCCGCTCGTCCGGCGCCAGCAGTCGGTAGCTCCTCGCCACCGCGTCGCGCAGGGTGACCGTGGCCACCGCCGGGGTGGTCTCCGGGCGGCTCGACCCCGCCGTGAACGCGTCCAACGCGTCCCAACCGGGGTGGACGGGGGGATCGGCGGGAGTGGCGAGGTCGAGCACCCGGTCGCCGTACCGGTCGAGGAGCTCGGTGAGGTCGAGGAGCCGGCCCCGGGCGGCCATCAGCTCGATGGCCAGCGGCAGCCCGCCCAGGCGACGAACCAGCGCGGCAAGGGCTGGCAGCTCGTCGGGTGTGGGTGTCTCCCGGCGGACCTGAGCGAGCCGGGCGGTGAACAACGCGACCGCCGGCCACGATTCGAGCGTGGCCAGCCCGGAGCGTTCGGCGTCCGGTGGCGGCACGTCGAGCGGGGAGACCGGCCAGACCCGCTCGCCGGGTAGGCCAACCGGGTGCCGTCCGGTGACCAGCACCCGCAGCGAGGGCAGGGCCGCGAGCAGCCGGTGCAGCGTCGCGGCCACCGGCCCCGGGGCGCGTTCCACCGCGTCCATCACCAGCAGCGCCGGCTGCCCGGCGAGCCGGGCCACCAGGTCCGGCAGCCGTGCCGCGCCGAGCACCGACATCGAGGCGGCGAGCACGTCCGGCCCGTCCGAGCCCTCGCCGATCAGCACCCCGGTCACGCCGGCCGGATGGGCCGAGGCCACCACGTGCGCCATCGACGTCGCCAGGGCGGTCTTGCCGACCCCGGCCAACCCGACCAGGCTCACCAGCCGGGGCCCGCGCTCCGCCGTCAGCATTCCGGTCAGCTCGGTGATGTCGCGGTCCCGGCCGATCAGCGTCACCGGTGGTGGGAGGTTGACCGGCCGGTCGGCGGACGTGGCTCTGCCGCTGACCGCGAGCGCCGGAGAGGTGGTGGCCGGGCGGACCAGCTCACCGGCGGAGCCGCGGGCCGCGGCCAGGAACGCCGCCCGGCCGGTGTCGGTCAACGCCAGCGCCGTGGCCAGCAGGTCCACTGTGGTGCGCTGCGGCCGGACCGCCCGACCGCGCTCCAGGTCACGCACCGTCCGCACACCCACCCCGGCCCGGGACGCCAGCTCGGCCTGGGTCAGGCCGGCGGCGCGTCGATGCTCGCGAAGCAGCTCCGACAGGGCGGTACGACCAGCCGGGCTCCGCGACCGATCATGATCCGGAGTCATGGGCACGAAGAGTACGGATCGACTCCGACGCTCGGCAGTCGAACGTCGGGCTATTGACGCCCACCCGCCGAAACCCGACAGCCGTACTGGCGGTCCACCCGGTGCGGGTGTCCGACTGGATCTCTCAGAGGCCCAGATCGCGAGCGATGATCATGCGCTGCACCTCACTGGTGCCCTCGCCGATCTCCAGGATCTTGGAGTCCCGCCAGAACCGGGCCACCGGGTACTCGTTCATGAAGCCGTACCCGCCATGGATCTGGGTGGCCTCCCGGGCGTTGTCCACGGCGATCGTGCTGGCGTGCAGCTTGGCGATGGCGGCCTGCCGCTTGAACGGCTCGCCAGCCAGCATCCGGGCGGCGGCGTCGTAGTAGGCCAGCCGGGCGGTGTGCGCCTTCAGCTCCATGTCGGCGATCTTGAACTGGATCGCCTGGTTGGCGCCGATCGGCCGGCCGAAGGCGTGCCGCTCCTTCGCGTACTTGATCGACTCGTCGACGCAGCCCTGGGCGAGGCCGACGGCCAGCGCGGCGATGGCGATCCGGCCCTCGTCGAGGATGCGCAGGAACTGGGCGAAACCCCGGCCACGTGCACCGAGCAGGTTGGCGGCCGGCACGCGACAGTCGTCGAAGGTCAGCTCGTGGGTGTCCGAGGCGGTCCATCCCACCTTGGAGTAGCCCGGCGCCACTGTGAACCCGGGCGTGCCGGTCGGCACGATGATGGTCGACAGTTCCTTGGAACCGTCCGGGTTCGTGCCGGTCACCGCGGTGACTGTCACCATGGCCGTGATGTCGGTGCCCGAGTTGGTGATGAACGCCTTCGAGCCGTTGATCACCCACTCGTCGCCGTCCAGCACCGCCCGCGTCTGCGTGCCGGCGGCGTCGGAGCCGGTGCCCGGCTCGGTGAGACCGAAACCGGCCAGCGCCTCGCCGCTGAGCAGCTTGGGCAGCCAGGTCGCCTTCTGCTCCTCGGTGCCGAAGCGGTAGATCGGCATCGCGCCCAACGACACCGCCGCCTCCAGCGTGATGGCCACGCTGGAGTCGACCCGGGCGATCTCCTCCAGGGCCAGGCAGAGGGCGAAGTAGTCGCCGCCCATGCCGCCGTGCTCCTCGCCGAAGGGCAGGCCGAACAGGCCCATCTTGCCCATCTGCCGGATCACCTCGTACGGGAAGGTGTGCTGCTCGTAGTGCTCGGCGATGACCGGGGCGACCACCTCGCGCGCGAAGTCCCGCACGCTGTCCCGCAGCGCCGTTTGTTCGTCGGTGAGCCGGAAGTCCATCTCATCCTCCTGTAAGGACGGTCCCACCCGGCGCTCGTGACGCCGGGGCGGGTCGCTGTGGGGGGCCCGGATCGAGGATCAGACCGGGGTGACGCCGTGCCGACGGCGGGAGAAGTGCCGGTCCTTCGTACGCGCCGCCGCGAACCGACGGACCAGCTCGGTGCGCAGGTCCTGCGGCTCGACGATGGCGTCCACCACCAGCTCACTGGCGAGGCGGACGACGTCGATGTCCTGCTCGTACTCGGCCCGCTTCGCGGCGACGAAGGCGGCCCGCTCGTTCTCGTCCGCGATGGCGGCGATCTTGTTGGCGTAGACCGCGTTCACAGCGGCCTCGGCCCCCATCACCGCGATCTTCGCGGTCGGCAGTGCGATCGTGGCGTCCGGCTCGAACCCGGGACCGGCCATCGCGTAGAGGCCGGCGCCGTACGCCTTGCGGACCACCACGCAGATCTTCGGCACCGTCGCCTCGGAGATCGCGGTGATCATCTTCGCGCCGTGCCGGATGATGCCCTGCTTCTCCACCACGCTGCCGACCATGAAGCCGGGTACGTCGCTGAGGAACAGCAGCGGCACGTTGAACGCGTCGCAGAGCTGCACGAACCGGGTCGCCTTGTCGGCCGAGTCGACGAAGAGCACGCCGCCCTTGAACATCGAGTTGTTGCCGATGACACCGACGACCTGGCCGTCGAGTCGGCCGAAGCCGATGGTCAGCTCCTTGGCCCAGAGGGCCTGGATCTCGAAGAAGGAACCCTCGTCGAGCAGACCCTTGACGTAGCGCCGCATGTCGAACGCCTGCCGCTCGCTGGCCGGCACGAGCGCGGCCAGGTCGGCCTTGGCCGGGGCGGCGACGGCCGGGGCGGTCGGCGGCGCCTGCGTCCAGTTCGCCGGGAGGTACGACAGGTAGGTCTTCACCACGTCGAGCGCGTCGGCCTCGGTCTTGCAGAGGAAGTGCCCGACGCCGGATTCGGCGGTGTGCACCTTGGCCCCGCCCATCGCCTCCAGGGTGGTCTTCTCGCCGGTGACCATCTCGACCATCCGGTCCGAGCCCAGATACATGCTCGCGTTGCCGTCGACCAGGGCGACCACGTCGCAGAACGCCGGAATGTACGCCCCTCCGGCAGCGCTCGGGCCGAACAGCGCGCACACCTGCGGGATCGAGCCGGAGGCGCGCACCTGGTTCCAGAAGATCTTGCCGGCGCCACGGCGGCCGGGGAACAGGTCGACCTGGTCGGTGATCCGGGCGCCGGCCGAGTCGACCAGGTAGACCATCGGCACACCGGCGCCGTACGCCCGCTCGATGATCCGAATGATCTTCTCGACGGTGCGGGCGCCCCAGCTGCCGGCCTTGACGGTGGAGTCGTTGGCCATCAGGCAGACCTGTCGGCCGTCGATCGTGGCGGTGCCGGTGACCACCCCGTCGGCGGGCAGCCCCTCGGCCATCGTGTTGGCATAGAGGCCGTCCTCGACGAAGGAGCCCTCGTCGACCAGGAGCGCGACCCGCTCTCGCGCGAACAGCTTGCCCTTGGCCGCGTTGGCCGCGTGGTACTTGTCCGCGCCGCCGGACCGGGCCCGCTTGCGCAGCTGCTCCAGTGCCTCACCGTCGAGCGTCACGCCGACTCCCTCGCCATAACGACCTGAACGATCGTTAGGCTAGCGCATCGGCACGACCGTCGGCGACCCACGGGCGAATCAGACGGCGAAGCTTGACGCAAGACATTGAAAAAGATGAATGCTTATCGCTAGGCTCCTGACACCCCCCTCCCAGATCGGAGTCAGCGATGACCTCACGACTCAATCGGCTCGCGGTCGCGTTCCTCGCGACGGCACTCGCCACCCTCGGCGTCACGGTCGCCAACCCGTCGCCCGCGTCCGCCGCCATGACCATCTGCTACAACACCAGCCAGGCGGGCAGCTACGCCAGCGTCGCCAACCAGGCCGCATCGATCTGGAACAACGCCACAGTGAACCTGACCCTCTCGGCGAACTGCGGCTCCAACCTCCGGATCTACCGGATCACCGGCGGCGGCTCGTACGCTCAGCGGACCAGCCTCGGCAACGGCCGGGTCTACATCGACACCCAGCAGGCCGCCCAGTACAGCGTGCTGCGGATCATGACCCACGAGATCGGGCACATCCTCGGCCTGCCGGACAACTACAACGGGAACTGCGCGCTGCTGATGTCCGGCGGCAGCGCCGGCACCAGCTGCACCAACGCCTACCCCAGCTCCGCCGAGGCGAGCCGGGTGAGCAACCTCTTCGCCGGCACGTTCAGCGCCACCGACCGCAGCGCGGACATCTTCCGCGACAGCTGGCCGAGCGCGCTCACCTCCGTGAGCTGATCGACCTGGCACGTGGAAGGGGCCGGCGCGCGTGCGCCGGCCCCTTCGTCGCGTCCGAACCGCTCAGCTCGGCATCGGCGTCAGGCGGGTACGCGGGCCCGCCCGCAGCACGCCGGACGGGAGCTTCTTGCCGAGCAACTCCTCGGCCAGCTCCGCCGCCTCGATCAGGGCCGCCAGGTCGATGCCCGTGTCGATGCCCATGTCGTGCAGCATGTGCACGGCCTCCTCGGTGGCCAGGTTGCCGCTTGCTCCCGGCGCGTACGGGCAGCCGCCCAGGCCACCGACGCTGGCGTCGAACTCGGTCACCCCCAGCTCCAGCGCGGTCAACAGGTTGGCCAGCGCCGTACCCCGGGTGTTGTGGAAGTGCAGCAGCACCGGCACGTGCGCGTTGCGGTCGCGTACCGCGGTCAGCAGCTCGCGGACCCGGCGTGGGGTGCCCATGCCGGTGGTGTCGCCGAACGCGACCCGGTCCGCGCCGTCGCGGACCACCCGGTCGACGATGCCGGCCACCCGCGCCGGGTCGATGTCACCCTCGTACGGGCAGCCGAAGCTGGTCGCCACAATCACCTCGACCTGCGCGGACGCGCCGTGCAGCAGGTCGATCAGCTCGGCGATGTCGTCCAGCGACTCGTCGGTCGACCGGTTGACGTTGCGCCGGTTGTGCGTGTCGCTGGCGGAGACCACCACTTCGATCTCGGTGAAGCCGGCGGCGAGGGCCCGCTGGGCGCCCCGGGTGTTCGGCACCAGCGCCGAGTACCGCACCCCGTCTGCCTTGACCGCCCGCTGCCACACCTCGTCGGCGTCGGCCATCTGCGGGATCGCCCTGGGGTGCACGAACGACACCGCCTCGATCCGGCGTACGCCGGTGCCGGAGAGGGCGTCGAGAAGCCGCACCTTGGCGTCGGTCGGGATCGGGTCCTCGTTCTGCAACCCGTCCCGCGGCCCGACCTCACGGATGGAGACGGAATCTGGTAGTTGACTCATCGGTCACCTCGCTGTGACGTCGGATCGGGACAGCATGTCGGCCCCTTTGCTCTGCTGCCCTATGTGCGACGGCTACTGTCCGTCATCAGGACAACCGCTGTCGCCTATAGGTAAGCAGAGCAAAGGGCGAACGAACCAGTCCTGCCTCCCCGCAGGGGCGACGGCCTGGCCGGTCAGCGCATTCGGGAGACGATGCCCGTGTCGTAGGCGCCGGAGAGGAACTCTTCGTTGGTCAGGAGCTCGGCGAAGAAGGGGACGTTGTTCTTCGGGCCCTCGATCTGGAAGGCGGCGACCGCGGTCTTCGCCCGCTCCAGCACCTCGTCACGGGTGGCGCCGCTGATGATGAGCTTGGCCAGCAGGCTGTCGTAGAACGGCGTGACCGTGTTGCCCTCGGTGTAACCGGAGTCGACCCGCACACCCTCGCCGGTGGGCTCCACCCAGGTCCTGATCACGCCGGGGCCGGGCAGGAAGCGCTTCGGGTCCTCGGCGTTGATCCGCAGCTCGATGGCGTGACCGCTCGGCGCCAACGCGTCCGGGTCGAAGGTCGGCGCCAGCCCGGACGCCACCCGCAACTGCTCCTCGACCAGGTCGACGCCGTAGACGTACTCGGTCACCGGGTGCTCCACCTGAAGGCGCGTGTTCATCTCCAGGAAGAAGAACTCGTTCGTCTCCGGATCGAGCAAACACTCCACGGTGCCCGCGTTGCGGTAGCTGACCGCCTCACCCGCACGCACCGCCGCCGCCAGCAGCCGGGATCGCAGTTCCGGCGACACCGCCGGGGACGGCGACTCCTCGACCAGCTTCTGGTTGCGTCGCTGCACCGAGCACTCCCGCTCGCCGAGCGCCACCACCCGGCCGTCGGCCAGGCCGAGAATCTGCACCTCGACGTGCCGCACCCGGGGGAAGTACCGCTCGATCAGCACCGAGCCGTCGCCGAACATCCGCTCGGCGAACGCGCGCACCTTGTCGTACTCGGTGCGCAGCGCGGCCTCGTCGACGGCGACGCCCATGCCCATGCCGCCGCCACCGGCCGCGGCCTTGACCATCACCGGGTAGCCGATCCCGGCGGCGGCGGTCACCGCCGCGTCCAGGTCGGCGGCCGGGTCGGTGGTGCCGGGCGCGACCGGAACGCCGGCGGCCGCCATCAGGTTCCGGGCATTGATCTTGTCGCCCATCGCGGTGATCGCGTCCGCGTCGGGCCCGACCCAGATCAGGCCGCTCGACTCGACGGTACGGGCGAACTCGGCGTTCTCCGACAGGAAGCCGTAACCGGGGTGGATGGCCTGCGCACCTGTCGCCTTCGCGGCGGCGAGGATCGCCTCGGCGTTGCGGTAGCTCTGCGCCGGGTTCGGCGGGCCGATGAGAACGGCCTCGTCCGCCTCGGCCACGAACGGGAGGTCGGCATCGGCCTCCGAGTACACAGCGATCGCGCGGATGCCGAGCCGCTTGGCGGTCCGGATGATCCGGCGGGCGATCTCGCCCCGATTGGCGACCAGCAGTGACTCGATCATGTTTCCTCCCGGCGTCCGGATGGTGGGACGGTAGTCAGGGAATCATGACCGACGGGCTTCTGACGAGTCGGGTTCAGGCGAGCGAGTCGGCCTCAGGCGAGCAGTGCGGCCAGGGTCGCGCCGCGCAGCAGCTCGGCACGGCGTCGGCGGTCCACCTCGCCACCGAGGAACGGGGTCGAGTTCATCAGACCGAACGCGGCGTGCGCGAGCACCCGAGCCTCACCGTCGGGCATGCCCGGGTGCAGCGCGGTGAGCACTGTCACCCACTCCTCGACGTAGAGCCGTTGCAGGCGACGGATCTGCCGTCGCGGCTCCTCCGGCAGGCGATCCAACTCGTGCAGGTGCAACGCGATCACCGCCGGGTTGGCCAGCGCGAACTCGACGTGGAAGTCGATCAGCGACTCCAGCACAACGCGCGGGTCGTCCGGGCGGCCGGCGGCACGTTCCCGCCCACCGGCCAGCAACCCGTCGCTGACCGGGATCAGCGCGGCGGCCAGCATGGCCTCCTTGCCGGCGAAGTGGTGGTAGAGCGCCGGACCCGTGACCCCCGCCGCCGCACCGATGTCGTCCATCGACACACCGTGGTAGCCACGGGCGGCGAACAGACCGACCGCGATCTCCAGGATCTCGTCCTTGCGGGACCTGCGCCGGCCCGCGCCCGCCGCACCCCGTGCCTGCTGCTCCACCGTCACCGGGCAAGCGTAGACCGCGACCTGACCACGGGGGGCCGCTGGTTACCCAGCGATTGGGCACACCTCGGCGCGCTCAGTCATCGTCCGGATCGAGGTCGTGCTCCGTCCGCAGCGCGGCGGCCTCGGCGGGCCGGTCCAGCAGATCCAGGGCACGGGCCAGCAGCCAGGCAGTCTGGCGGACCGGCCGCGAGTCGGCCGGCAGCCCACCGAGGACACGCCGCAGCAGCGGCTCCGCCTCGGCCGGCCGATCCAGTCGAAGCAGCAACTCGCCGGTGAGACCCTCCACCTGGGCGGCCTCACCGAATGCCTCGATCGACCGCAGCTGGTCGGGCACCCCGGTGAGTCGCGCCAGCGCCTCGTCCAGCCGGCCGTCGGCCGTCAGCACCCGCGCCCCGGCCTCGGCCGCCATCGCCAGCTCGTACGTCACCGGTGGCTCGGCCTGTCCGGCCAGCGTCGCCGCCAACGCGTCCACCTGCTCGACGGCACGGATCGCCGCCGGCCGGTCGTCGGCCCAGAACCAGGCGTACGCCTCGCGCCGACGCGCCCGCAGCTCGTCCAGCGGCATGCCGCCGAGCCGGTACGCCGTGGCGGCTGAGGCGAACCGCTCTGCGCCGGCCGCGTCCCGGTCCGCGTCGTAGAGGATGTCGCCGGCCTCCTCCAGCACCTGCGCCCGATACGGGAGGTTGTCGGGACCATTCAGGTTGTCGGCCAACTGCTCCAGCAGGGTCAGCGCCGGATCGATCTCGCCGAGACCGGCGTACACGCCGGCCAGCAGGTGCCGGCAACGGTCCGCCTCGGCCTGGGCGCCAAGCCGGTCGAGACCGAGGACGGCCTCCTCGGCGACCTCGGCCGCCTCGCCGAGCCGCCCCACCATCCGGTACGCGTTCGCCAGCTCCCACCGCAGGAACGCGTCTCCCTCGGCGCCCCGCTCCACGCAGAGCGTCACCGCCTCGACGAGGTCGTCCACCGCGTCGGCGGCCCGGCCTGCGGCGAGCAACGCGCGGGCGCGGGCGACGCGAACCGGCAACTCCGCGTCCGCAGGTGCAAGCGGCAGTGCCTCGTCGCAGGCGGCCACCGCCTCGGCCGGGTCGTCCACCGTTCGGGCGTACGCCAGGCAGGCCGCCGTGACCAGCTCACCGACGCCCAGTTCACGGCCGATCCGACGGGACTCGTCGGCGGCGGCGCGTGCCTCCTCGACACGGTCCGCCTGCTCCAGCAGGTGCGCCCGGTGCAGTGCGACCCGGGCCGCCAGGTATGGATCGCCACCCGCGTCGGGCGGCACCCGGTCCAGCGCCGCGAGCGCGTCGGCCCAGCGTTCCCGGTGCAGCAGCGCCAACGCCACCCGGTCGTGGGCGGCGGCCCGCTGCCGGGCGTCGCCGTCCCGGTCCAGCACCTCGGCTGCCTTCTGGACCAACGCCAACCCCTCGTCGGCGTCGTCGTCGGACCGGGTCAGCAGCACGCCGAGCCGCCCGGCGATCACCTGGGCGGACAACTCCTCGCCCGCCGTCCGGTACGCCTCCAGTGCCGCTCGGCTCATCTCGATCGCGCCCGGGATGTCGTCCTCGTCGCCGCGCTCGGCCGCCCGCAACGCCAACCGGTGGGCGAGCGTACGCGGGGGCAGGTCGGCCGAACCGAACCGCTCGTCGTAGGCGGCCAGCACCGCTCGGAACGTGGCCGGGTCGTGCCGACCCCAGCTCTGCTCGGCGAGGTTCAGCAGCTCATCCGGCCCGGCGTCGGCGGGCACCGGCACGGCGGCCGGCACGGCCATTCCGGAGCGCACCACGTCGTCGGTCGCCGCAGAGGCCCTGCTCGTGGGAGTGGTCGGCTCGCCCTCGGTCGGGCGTGGCGGGCGACGGCGGACGCTCGCGGACAGCGGCAGGTGCTCGCCGCGCGGCCGCACAGCGAGCCGGCGGGCGATCCACTCCGACTGGTGGGTGGTTCCGTTGCGGGCGTCGAAGCGCTCCGCCAGCCCGGTCGCGGTCCGTGTCAGCTCGTCGGCGAGCACCAACGCCGACACCTCGCCGGCCGGTCGGCCCTCGGCAGCCCGTCGGTACAGGGTCGCCTCACCGCTCTGACCGGCCTGGCGCAGCGCTGCGGCGGCCGTCGCAGCGAAGTGCATCGCGGCGGCCGGCGACGGTGCCCGGTCCAGCCAGTCCAGGTGCCGTTCGACCAACTCCACCGCCCGCGCCTCGTTCCCGGTCAACGTGCAGAACTCGACGTGGTCGCCGATGTCCCACAGGTCGGCGAGGTTGCCGCGCAACCGGCGGTACGCCTCCCGGTGCGCGTCCCGCGCCGACTCGGCCCGCCCGGTCCGCAGGTACGGCAGGAGCAGCGCGGTGAGGATCGCCTGCGGCTGCTCGTTGCACGTGAGCCGGCCGGCGAGCACCGGCTCGGACAACGCCACCGCCTCCGCGTCCCGCCCGGTGTCGGCGAGGTAGTTCACCTGGCTCGTCGGGTCACAGCCGGCGCAGTCGGAGAGGGCGTCGCGTGGGGTGGTCTGCCAGAGCCGGTACCAGTGCGCGGCCGCCTCGGCGTCGCCCACGTGGTTGGCGACCCGGAACCGATGCTTGTGGACGGTCTGCAGGCTGTGCCCACCGGCCCGGTAGCGGCGTTCCATGTCGTCCAGCACGGCGTACGTGCGGTCGAGTGGCACCTCTGGGAAGTTCAGCAGCCCGTTGACCATGTACTTGAAGTGCCAGAGCAGGTTGTGCAGGTGCCGCTGGTGGTAGGGCTGCGGATCCTGGTCGAACTCGGACAGGCACCAGGAGAAGGTCACGAAGGACTTCGCCGGCTCGCCGCCGTAGATGTAGCCGGTGGTGGCCTGCATCCGGGTGACGAAGGCAAGGTGTCGGTCGTCGGTTGCGTCGACCCGACGCAACAGCTGCTCCAGCGCGGCGATCTGCCCCGCCCCGTACGGCATGTCGGCGATGCCGCGCAGCACCCGCCACAGATCCTCGTCGCTCACGTTCACTCCTGTCCCGGCACGGCCCGGCCGAGCAGGCCGAGGAAGGAATCGTTCAGCAGGGCCACGTCGGCCGCGCGGATCGGATGGTGCCCGAGCAGCAGCGCCTGCCCGTAGAGCGCCTCGACGGCGAGCCCCACCAGCTCCGGGTCGGCCAGCGCGGTGACGCGGCGGACCAGAGGGTTGCGGTGGTTGAGCACCAACTGCGGGCGGTCCGGTGGTGCGGTGGAGGCGAGCGCGTCGAGGACCCCGCCCCACAGTTCGTCGGCCCGGTCCCGGCTGGCCGCGAGCTGGTCGTTGAACGCCGCCGACCTGCTGACCAGGTAGAGCGCGGGCAGCGACACCGGGTCGTACGCCCGGATCACCACCTCGCAGCCGGAACGTTCGACGGCCCGCTGCGCGGCGGTGAGGAACGGCCGCAGCGCCAGCTCCACGTGCGGGTCGAGGCTGTCGAAGCGGGTCGTGAGATCGCTCGGTTCCAGACGCTCGATCAGCACCGAGCGGTCCACCGCCGGCAGCCGCTCGATCAGCTCGGTGTCGTACGTGTAGCCGCCGTTGACCACCGCCAGATCCTGTGCGGCAGCCACCGCGGCGAGCTGGCGGAACTCGTCCAGGCTCGCCGCGTAGCGGAGCACGCCGTAGCGCTCCCGGAACTCGGCGAGGGTGAGCGTGCCGACGTTGGTGTCCATCGGCCACCACCGGTCGACCAGCTGGAGCATCTCGTCGTCGTGCAGCGCCAGCGCCTTCACACCCAGGTGGTGCACCTGGAGGAACTCGGCCAGCCGGTGCGGGTCGTGCCGCGCCAGCCGGACCAGCCAGCCGCGTATCTGGTCGCCGAGCGCCTCCCGGGTCGCGGTCAGCAGGGTGTCCTCGTAGAGGGCTTCCCGGCTGGCGGTCGGGCGCAGCTCGGTGGCGTCCACGACGCAGTGCGCGAAGAACGCCCAGTCCGGCAGCAACCCGTCGGCGTGCTCGGTGAGCAGCATCCGCTTGAGGTAGACCCGGTGCCCCGCACGGGCCGCCGGGTTCACCGGGGTGGGCAGGATGACGGCGACACCGGTCAACCCGGCTTCCGGCACGGTCAACGGCAGCACGTCGAACGGGTCGACGCCGAGCGTCTCCCGGGCGTACGCGATCAGCGCCGCCCGGTCGACCGGCGCGCCCGGCGCGGTCGGCCAGGGCGGCTCACCGGTGGTGGTGACCACGTCGCCGACCCGGACGGTGACCGGCAGCAGCGAACCGAAGAGGCGGGCCAGGTCGGTGACGGTCGGTGTGGTGAACCACTGGTCGGCGTCGCGGCGGGGCACCAGCGTGACGGTGGTGCCTGGTTCGGCGCGGGCGGCCTCCGGTGGTGCCAGGCTCACCGCGTACCGGCCGTCGGCGTAGCCGGTCCAGCGGACCGTGGGGTGTTCGCCGTTGCGGGTGAGCACCTGGATCTCGTCGGCGACCAGGAAGCAGGAGAGCAGGCCGATGCCGAACTGGCCGAGGAACTCGTGCCGGGAGAAGCCGAGATCGTCCCTCTTGGAGCTGCGACCGATGGTGGCCAGCAGCTCATGCACCTGCGCCTCGGTCAGGCCGATCCCGGTGTCGTGCACCCGCAGCGTGCCGTCGCCGGTGATCTCGGGAGTTTCGATGCGGACCAGGGCTGGCGCGTCCGGCTCGGTCGAGCGTCGCGCGGTGATCGCGTCCACCGCGTTCTGCAGCAGCTCTCGGACGTAGACCCGCGGGCTGCCGTAGAGGTGATGGCTGAGCAGGTCGACCACGCCACGAAGGTCGACCTGGAAGGTGTGGTCCACGCGTGTCTTCTCCCCCGGTCCCGAAATGCCGGCGCCCACCGTACCGATGATCACCGACACGCGCGTCCCCCTTTCGCCCGGCGGCTTGACCCTCGACCCGGTCGAACCCGCACGGTCACCGGATGACCTCCTCAGCTCTGGGCCGGGACTTCCGGCTGCTCTGGTCCGCCGCCGTCTCGTCGCGGTTCGGGGACGCGCTGCGTACGCCGGCACTGGCCCTGCTGGCGGCGACAGTGACCCGCGACCCGCGGGTCATCGCGGCGGTCACCGTGGCCGGTCAGTTGCCGCCGTTGATCTTCGGTCTGCTCGGCGGCGTGTACGCGGACCGCTGGGACCGTCGTCGGACGATGGCCCTGGTCGACGGTATCCGTGCCGTCGTGGTGGCGGCACTGGCCGTGACGGTCGCACTCGACCGCGTCGGTGTCCTGGTGCTGCTGGTCGCGGCGTTCCTGCTCGCCACACTGGGGACGCTCTTCGACTCGGCCTCGTTCGCGCTGCTCCCCGCGCTGGTGCCACCGGACGCGCTGCCCCGGGCGAACGGTCGACTCCAGGCGGGGTCGGCGGTTGCCGGCGGTTTCCTCGGGGCGCCGGCCGCCGGTGTCCTCTTCGCCGTCGCCCCGGCCCTCCCCTTCGCCCTCGACGCCGTCACCTTCGCCGCGGCGGCGCTGCTCGTGCTGGCCCTCGCCCCCACTCCCGTCGCGAGCGTGCCAGCGCGGCCCGGCACTCGGCGCGGGTCGGTGTGGGGCGAGATCGTCGAAGGTTTGCGCTGGCTGCGTGCGCACCGGACCCTGTGGCGGGTCACTCTGCTCACCGCCGCGAGCAACCTGGCGATCAGCGGGATCATGGCGGTGCTGGTGCTCTATGCGCTGGACGTGCTGCGGGTGCCGCCAGCCGGCTACGGGTTGTTCGCCGCCGCCGCGATCGTCGGGGGCCTGGCGGGGGCGCTCGGGTCCGGTCGGCTCGCCGCCCGGCTCGGCACGGTGCCGGCGCTGTGCGTGGTGCTCGCCGCGGAGACCGTGGCGCTGACCGGGTTTGCCCTGGCCCGGCATCCGGTGCCGGGCGGCTTCGCGTTGGCCGTCTTCGCCGCCGGCACCGTGGTGTGGAATAGCCTGTGGGCGTCGTACGGGCAGCGGAACGTGCCGGCCGGGCTGCTCGGCCGGGTCGGATCGGCCCAGCGGATGGTCGGCCTGCTCACCGCGCCGATCGGTGCGGCGCTCGCCGGGCTGGCCGCCGCCGCGTACGGGACGGCGCCGGTGGCGGGTGCGGCGGCCGGCATCTTCGCACTGGTCACACTGGCCGCGTGGCGGACACTGCGGCCGGTCGACCCGCCCGCGGGTGCCCAGCCGGTGCCGGTCGCGCGAGACCTGATCTCCTAGCCTGGCGTGCGTTCCCGGTGGGACAGCCCGGACAGTCGCAGCGCGATCCGTCGGCGCCACGGTGGCACGGCACCGAGCAGCCGCAGCAGCACGTCACGGGCCGGCCGGCGGGCCGGGGAGACGGTGGCCAGCCGGGTCAGCCCGGCGGCGAAGCTCAGCACGTCCTCGGCCATCGGCCGCTGCCGGGCGGTGTAGTCGTCGAGCAGCGCGTCCGGACCACCGTCGAGCACGTCCGCCAGCGCGGTGCCGAGGGCGACCGCGTCGCAGATGCCGAGGTTCATGCCCTGCCCGCCGGCCGGGCTGTGCACGTGTCCGGCGTCTCCGGCCAACAGCACCGGCCCGGCTCGGAACGTGTCGGCGATCCGGTGATGCACCCGGAACCGGGAGCCCCAGAGCACCTCGGTCACCCGGTCGGGTCGTCGCGCCGGACCACGCTCGTCCAGCAGCGCCTGGAGGTACGCCTCGTCCGGCTCGGCCGGGGCCGTCGCCACGGCGGCGACCAGTCGGACCACCCCGTCCGGGAGCGGGGCCCAGATCAGCGGCCCGGAGCGGGCGAGGAAGAGCGCCGCCTCGTCTCGGGGCAGAACGCTTCGGACCCGTACGTCGGCGAGCACGAAGGACTCCTCGTCGCTGGGGCCGGTGAAGCCGATGCCGACCAACTGCCGGACGGTGCTGTGCAAGCCGTCCGCGCCGACGACGAACCGGGCGCGCAGCGTCTTTCCGTCGACCTGCGCGAGCACCCCGTCACCGGTGGTGGTCAACCCGGTCAGCCGGCAGGGCCGTCGCACCTGGACGCCGAGTTCGGCCAACTGCCCGGCGAGCACCGCCTCGGTGACCGACTGGGAGACCAGCAGCGCGTAGGGGAACCGGGACGGCAGCTTGTGGAACGGCACCGACAGCAGCACGCGGTCCCGGTCGCGCACTGTGAAGCGCGGCGTCCGCACCCCCTGGGCGTCCAGCGGCGCCGCAGCGCCGATCCGGTCCAGCACCTCCAGGGTGTACGCGTGCACGACGGCCGCGCGGGAGGTGATCGGCGGTTCGGCCAGTTGGTCCAGCACTGTCACCTCGATCCCGCGCCGGGCCAGCGTCAGCGCGGCGGCGAGGCCGGTGGGCCCTGCGCCCACCACCAGGACGTCGGTGCTCGTGGGCAGCATGGCCACCTCCAGAAGACCGTTGCCAACATCTGTTGGCAAACACTTGTTGGCGACGCTAGAGGCCAGTCGATTGCATGTCAACAGGTGTTGGCCTACGGTCGTTGACATGACAGCGCCGGCCCAACCGACCTCTCCCCGCCGCTCGGACGCCACCCGGGCGGCGATCCTGCGCGCGGCCCGGGAACGGTTCGCGGCGGACGGCTACGAGCGGGCCACGATCAGGGCCATCGCCGCCGACGCCCAGATCGACCCGTCGATGGTCATGCGCTACTACGGCAGCAAGGAGGGGCTCTTCGCCGCGGCGGCCGAGTTCGACCTCCGACTGCCCGACCTGGCTGCGGTGCCACCCGAGCAGCTCGGTGAGACGCTGGTCCGGCACTTCCTCACCCGCTGGGAAGGCGACGAGACGCTCGTGGCGCTGCTGCGGGCCGCCAGCACCAACCCCGGTGCCGCCGAACGGATGCGCGGCATCTTCGCCGACCAGCTCACCGCGGCCGTGGCCACGTTCGGCACCGACCCGACCACTACCGCCCGGCGCGCCGGCCTGGTGGCCAGTCAGATCCTCGGCCTCGCCTACACCCGGTACGTCGTCCGCCTGCCGCCCATGGTGGACACGACACCGCAGGACCTGGTCTCCTGGGTCGCGCCGACCCTCCAGCGCTATCTGACCGGAACGCCGGAGAGCTGACCCAACCTTTTCCCCCTTCCCGTGCGTCTGCCAGGTGACGCGCATCGCGACGGCCGGAAGGGGGGCGGATGGCAGCCACGAGAAGCGACGGACGCGACGGCTACCTCGCCTTCGTGGAGAGCCACCAACACCGGCTGCTGCGCGCGGCCTACCTGATCTGCGGCAACCGGCACCAGGCCGAAGACCTGCTCCAGGACGCCCTGCTGAAGCTCGCGCTGCGCTGGTCCTCGGTCCGTGACGGCGACCCCTCCGCGTACGTGCGGGCCATCCTCTACCGGGACGCGGTGTCGTGGTGGCGTCGCCGACGGCGGGAATGGCTCAGCGCCACACCTCCCGAGCAGGTGGCCCACGACCGGGACGGCGCGTTGCGGCTGACGCTGCACGACGCGTTGGGCCTGCTGCCACCACGGCAGCGGGCCGTGCTGGTGCTGCGCTACTACGAGGATCTGACCGAGGTCGCCACCGCCGAAGCGCTCGGGGTGACCGTCGGCACGGTGAAGAGCCAGTGTCACGCGGCGCTGCGCCGACTCCGCGAGGTCGCTCCGGACCTGGCCCGGGATGCCCGACCGAGCCAGCGCCCCGCCGACCTGGCCAACGGCCTGGAGGTGAACCCGTGAACGAGCAGGACCTGCGTCAACTGCTGACCGTCAGCGTCGAGGACGTCCGGCCCAGCCACCCCGCGGTCACCGGCTGGGAACGGGCCCGGCGCACTCGGCGTACCCGCCGGGCCGTCGGCGCGGTGGCAGTGGCCGTGGTGCTGATCGGTGGCGGCACTGTCGCTGCCCTGCGACCGCCCGCCAACCCACCGCCGGACCACTCGGTGGCGCCGACCGTCGCGCCCAACCACGCCGGGCCGGTGGTGCGCGCCCCCGCCGAGCTGACCTTCCCGCCTGATCCGCTGGCCCGACTCGGTGACCCGGCGACAGTGCCCCTCTCCGCCCGACCGGTCCAGCGGGCGCTGGCGCTGTTCCAGCCGTTGGACAGCGAGGAATACCGTGCGGACGGTCCCGTCCGGGTGCTCGGGGACGACGGTGTGGTGCGCAGTCTCGACGTGGTGACCCCGGCCCCCACCCGGGACTCGGGCGGCAACCAGGCACCCGCCCTGAAGGCGGGAGTGCTCTCGCCGGACGGCCGGTCGGCCGCGTTCGCGCAGACCAATGAGCTGATCATGGTCGACCTCACCGCGGCGACCGTGCGCCGCATCCCCCTCGAGGGCTACCTGGAAATGGTGGTCTGGGCGGGCGACCGGGTGCTGGTCGGCGGCGACGGCCGGACGTACGCGGTGGACCGGGCCTCCGGCGCGGCCAGCCAGCTCGACGTCTCGCTCTGGGACCTGGTCGCGCCCGACCCGGCGGCCGGTCGCGAGGCGGCGCTCGTCGAGGTGAGCGGCATGCGGGACAACCTGACCCTGCGCAGCCGTACCGCCCGTGAGGGCACGGTTCGTTCCGAACAGAAGGTCACCGGCGGCCCGCTACCGGTGCCGTACCAGGTCAACGAGTTCTACGGCCGGGGCTGGCTGCACGGCGAACGCCTGGCGCGCTCGGCGTGGATCACCAACAGCGAGATCGACGGTGCCGAGGGGGTGGCCGTGCTGGATGCCCGGACCGGTGCGGTGGCCCACGTGCTCGACCTCGGCCGCGACCGGTGGAAGGGTTGCTGCGAGGTGTTGGGCTGGGACAACCGGGGTGCCGTCCTGCTCCGTTTGCAACCGGGCGGCCTGGTGCGCTGGCACCCGGAGACCGGCGAGGTCACCGGCGTGGTCCGCGACCTGACCGGCATGGTGGCACTGGCCGGCTGAGCCCTCATCCCCGCGCGGCCGGGTGGTCGCGCGGGGACAGGGCTGGCCAGCTTGGTCAGGCGGCGAGGCCGCCGGGCTGATCGCCCTTGACGACAGGCGCCCGGACCAGGTTGCCCCACTCGGTCCACGAGCCGTCGTAGTTGCGCACCTGCGGATAGCCCAGGAGGTGCCGCAGGACGAACCAGGTGTGGCTGGACCGCTCACCGATCCGGCAGTACGCGATCACGTCGTCGTCGGGGCTGAGCCCGAGCTGGTCCGCGTAGATCGCCCGCAGCTCGTCGGCGGACTTGAAGGTGCCGTCCTCGTTGGCGGCGGACTTCCACGGCTTGCTGACCGCACCCGGGATGTGCCCGCCACGCAGCGCGCCCTCCTGCGGGTAGTCCGGCATGTGCAGCGTCTCGCCGGTGTATTCACTCGGCGACCGGACGTCAACCAGCGGCCGGCCGGCGGCGATGTGCGCCATGACCTGCTCACGGTAGGCGCGAAGCGGCGCGTCGTCCCGCTGCGGCACCGGGTAGTCGGCGCGGGGGCGCGCCGGCTTGTCGCGGGTCACGTCGCGGCCCTCGGCGATCCACTTCTGCCGGCCGCCGTCGAGCAGTCGCACGTCGGCGTGGCCGAAGAGCGAGAACACCCAGAGGGCGTACGCGGCCCACCAGTTGAAGTTGTCGCCGTAGAAGACGACGGTGTCGCCCCGGCCGATGCCCTTCGCGGCGCACAGCTCGGCGAAGCTCTTCGCGTCCAGGTAGTCCCGGGTCACCTGGTCGTTCAGCTCCAGGTGCCAGTCGACCTTCACGGCACCGGGGATGTGGCCGGATTCGTAGAGCAGCACGTCCTCGTCGGACTCGACAACGACGAGGCCCTCGTCGTCCAGGTGCTCGGCCAGCCACTCGGTGGTGACCAGCCGTTGCGGGTCCGCGTACGACTGGAGGCGGGGATCAGGATCGCTCGGCACAGACATGATCCCCAAACTACGCCGCGACACGACCGGACGGCCCGCCATCGAGGATCGGGGGGCACAGATGTGGTGCGGGGAACGTTGACAGTGCCGTTCAGGCGCGGCGGTGGACGATTCGCCCGGCGACCACGGTCACCAGGCAGACACCGTCTACACCGTGGACCGCAAGGTCGGCGCGTCCGCCCGGAAGCAGCACCGCCGACACCGCGGCGGGCAGCACCAGCAGGTCACTCCTGTCGACGGCAGCCCGCAGCAGCGGGTCGGTCAGGTGCTCGGCCAACACCGCCGTCACTCCGTTGCGCAGCAGCGCGTGCACCCGCTCGCGTGGGGTGGGTGCCGCCGGCAGCGGGCCGTCGTGCAGCAGACCCGGCCCCAGGGTGCCGGGCCATCGGCGGACCCGAACACCCGGGTACGCCCCACTCAACTCGGCCAACGGTCCGACGGCCTCGATCCGGTCGCCGCCCACCAGGACCGCGTGCTCCGGCTCCGCCTCACCGACCCGGTCGCGCCACAGCAGCGGCGCGGTGTGAAGGGTGAGCACGCTCAGTCGACGATCGGCCCGAGCAGCGGGCGCTTCGCCGTCACCGTGTCACCGGACGACCGACCGGTCAACCGCCGCTTCACCCAGGGGGCGAGGTGCCGTCCGGCCCACCGCAGGTCGGCGGCGCGGGCTGCCAGCCACGGCGACGGGGCCGGGTGCGGCGGGACCATCAGCCACTCCTCGTCGCAACCGACCCCGAGCGCGTTCAACACCTGCCCGGCGACTCGCCGGTGGCCGGCCGGGGAGAGGTGCAACCGGTCGGTGCTCCAGAGCATCGGGTTGAGGAAGGTGTCGTCGGCGTACAGGTCGACCATGATCGCGCCGTGCCGCTCGGCGGTCTCGCCGACCGCCTGGTTGAGCAACTGCACCCGGGGGGCGACGAGGCGCTGGCCGGGCAGTCGGGCCATCACGTCGGCGAACCGGAAGAGCAGCACGTCCGCGCCGCCGGAACGCAGTTGCCGGACCACCTCGTCGAAGCGGGCCACCAGCGTGTGCGGGTCGAAGCTGCGGCGCAGCACGTCGTTGCCGCCGGCCGCGAAGCTGATCAGATCCGGCTTCATCGCCACCGCTGAGGGGACCTGCTCGGCGACCACGCTGGGGAAGAGCCGGCCACGGATGGCCAGGTTCGCGTACCGGAAGTCGGGCCCCGCGTCGGCGGCGAGCCGGGTCGCCACCAGGTCCGCCCAACCCCGGTAGGTGCCGTCCGGGTACGCGTCGTCCATACCCTCGGTGAAGCTGTCCCCGACCGCGACAAAACTGCGCCAGCCCACCCGCGTTCCCCTTACGCCGTTCGTTGCCTGCGGCGACCAGTCTGTCACCGGAGGCGCGGCGGCAAGTGCCCCGAACGGGCGACGTGGCGGAGGTCATGGACAGCAACGCGACACCTCCGTCGGCCAATCCCTGCGGTCTGACCCGAGACTCAGCAGAGGGTCCACGGGCCGCTCCTTTGGGTCGTGGGCCTGCGGCGCACCGGACGAATTGGGTCGCTCGGGCGCTCGGCACGGCTCTACGCTGCGCGCATGCTGCTACGCATGTCGACCCTGTTGCTGCGGACCCTGCGCGAGGATCCGGCCGACGCGGAGGTGCCGAGCCACCGGCTCCTCCTGCGCGCCGGTTACATCCGTCGCGCCGCACCGGGCGGCTACACCTGGCTGCCGTTGGGCAAGCTGGTGCTGGATCGGATCACCGACGTGGTGCGTGGCGAGTTGTTCGCGATCGGCGACCAGGAGGTGCACTTCCCGGCGTTGCTGCCGGCCGATCCCTATCGGACGAGCGGCCGCTGGGCGGAGTACGGCGACGACATCTTCACCCTCGCCGACCGGCGCGGTGCCGAGCACCTGTTGGCGCCCACCCACGAGGAGATGGCGGCGCTGCTGGTCAAGGACCTGTTCACCTCGTACCGGGACTTCCCGGTGACGCTTTTCCAGGTGCAGACGAAGTTCCGCGACGAGGCCCGGCCCCGGGCCGGTCTGTTGCGCGGCCGGGAGTTCCTGATGAAGGACGCGTACTCCTTCGACCTGGACGATGCGGGGCTGCGGGAGGCGTACGGACGGCATCGCGCGGCGTACCGGCGGATCTTCGACCGGTTGGGCCTGGACTACACGGTGGTGCACGCGATGTCCGGGGCGATGGGCGGCTCCGCGTCGGAGGAGTTCCTGGCGGCGACGCCGGTCGGCGAGGACACCTACGTCGGTTGCACCGCCTGCGACTACGCGGCCAACACCGAGGCGGTGGTGACCCGGGCACCGGCCACCGGCGACCCGGGCGCGCGGCCGGCCGTCGAGGTACACGACACGCCGGAGACCCCGACGATCGCCAGCCTCGTGGAGCTGGCCAACACCCGCAGGTTGGGCGGTCGGGACGACTGGATCGCCGCCGACACACTGAAGAACGTCGTGCTCTCCGTCCGCCAGCCGGGCGCAGAGCGCTCCGAACCTCTGGTGATCGGGTTGCCGGGTGACCGGGAGGTCGACCTCAAGCGGGTCGGTGCCGCCCTGCACCCGGCACAGGTGGCCGTCTTCGAGGAGTGGGCCGACCATCCCGAGCTGGTACGCGGATACATCGGGCCGCAACTGCTCGACAAGCTGGGCATCCGCTACCTGGTCGACCCTCGGGTGGTGACCGGGTCTGCCTGGCTGACCGGGGCGAACGAGCCGGGCCGACACGCGACCGACGTGGTGTGCGGTCGGGACTTCACCCCCGACGGCACCATCGAGGCGGCCGACGTCCGCGCCGGCGACCCCTGCCCGGAGTGCGAGGCGGGCGAGCTGACCATCCGGCGGGGCATCGAGATCGGGCACATCTTCCAGCTCGGCCGCCGCTTCACCGACGCCTTCGCGGTCGACGTGCTCGGTCCGGCCGGCAAACCGGTCCGGCCGACCATGGGCTGCTACGGCATCGGGGTCTCCCGGGCGGTCGCGGCGATCGCCGAGCAGCACCACGACGACCGAGGGCTGGTCTGGCCGGCGGCGATCGCGCCGTGCGACGTACACCTGGTGGTTGCGGGCAAGGGCCCTCAGCTCGACGCGGCGCTGGCGCTCGGCGAGCGCCTCGCCGCAGCCGGCCTGCGGGTGCTGGTCGACGACCGCACGCACGTCTCGGCCGGGGTGAAGTTCACCGACGCCGAGCTGATCGGCATCCCCCGGGCCGTCGTGGTCGGTCGCCGACTCGCCGACGGGTACGTCGAGCTGCGCGAGCGGGCCGGCGACGGGCGCACCGAGCTGCCGCTGGGCGGTCTGGTGGAGCAGCTCGTCCACGAGGTACGCCAGGAACGTGCGAGCCTGGTGTAGCTGTCGCGTCACGGGGTAGTGCAGTCGGATCGGGTGGATACGTCTTCGGAGGGCTCTCATGACCGGTTACCGGGTCAGTGACGTGATGACCAGACAGGTCGTGTACCTGCCGGCCGAAACCACACTGGACGAAGCAGCCAGGGTGATGAAGGAGGCGGACATCGGCGACGTGGTGGTCACCGATGGCGCCAGCCTCGCCGGCATGCTCACCGACCGGGACATCGTGGTGCGGGCAGTGGCGGAGAACAGCTCCCCTGCGGCCACCACCATCGGCTCGATCGTCACCCGCGAGGTGGTCATGATCGAGCAGCACTGCACGGCGGGTGAGGCGGCCGCGCTCATGCGCGACCGGGGCATTCGGCGCGTGCTGGTCTGTGACAGTGATCGCAAGCTGGTCGGGATCGTCTCGCTCGGCGACCTGGCCATGCAACTCGACCCCACCAGCGCTCTCAGCGAGATCAGCGAGCAGTCCCCAACGGTGTGACGAACAGGCCGGCCAGGCGCAGCAATGCGCCGCCGGCCTGTTCGCAACTGACCGGCGGTAGCCTCGACGCATGGCTGACATGCCGGCCCGACTGGCCGAGATCGTCGACGAGTTCGCTGCCGCGCCGCGCGACCTGGTTCTGGAGATGCTCCTGGAGTACGCCGACGTCATTCCGGTGCTGCCGGAGGGCGCCGCCGCACGCGAGGGCATGGAGCAGGTGCCGGAGTGTCAGACGTCGTTCTTCCTGCGCGCCAGGGTGACCCCGGAGGGCACCGTGGAGACGGTCTTCGACTGCCCGCCGGAGGCGCCGACCACCCGGGCGTTCGCGGGGATCCTCGCCGAAGGGCTGGCGGGCGCGAGCGCCGAGCAGGTGCTGGACGTGCCGGACGACCTCTACCAGCGGATGGGCCTGGCGCAGGCGATCAGCCCGCTGCGGATCCGCGGCGGCACGGCGATCCTGAGCCGACTCAAGCGTCAGGTGCGGGAACAACTCGGCTGACCGCGAGGTTGCCACCGATCATGGAGATCGAGATCTACGCGGACGTCATCTGCCCGTGGTGCTACATCGGCAAGCGCCGCCTGGATGAGGCCCTCGCCCGTTACGAGGGCGAGGTGACGGTCCGTTACCGACCGTTCCAGCTCGACCCGTCACCGGTGCCCCAGCCGCTCCCGCTGGTGCAGGCGCTGGCCGGCAAGTTCGGCGGCCCGGAGCGCGCCCGGCAGATGGTCGCGCACGTGACCCAGGTCGCTGCGGCTGACGGGCTCCGGCTGGACTACGACCGCGCGGTGATCGCCAACACCTTCGACGCGCACCGGCTGGTCTCCTACGCCACCGACCACGGTCGGGCGGCCGAGATGGTGGAGGCGCTCTACCAGGCGCACTTCAACGAGGGTGTCGACGTCGGCTCCCGGGAGGCGCTGGCCGCGGTGGCCGGTGGGATCGGCCTGGACGCGGCCGACGTCCGCCGCTTCCTCGACTCCGACGAGCGCGTCACCGACATCGCCGCCGAGTTGGCCGCAGCTCAGGACCTCGGCATCACCAGCGTGCCGACCTTCGTCCTGGCCGGGAAGTACGCGGTCTCCGGCGCGCAGGACGTGCAGACACTGCTCGCCGCGCTCAGCGAGGTCGAGCAGCGCGAGGCCGCGGCACACTGAGCCACCAGGGCACCCGGTATTGATGATCACGATGTTTCACGTGCAACAACATCGATGCCGATGCCTGCTCAGGCCGGCCTGGCCAGCCCTTCCACCACCTGCGCACCGGGCAGTGCACCCAACGCCGGCCCCGGCAGTGCGATCTTGCTGTGCCGTACGCCGGACCCGATGATCACATGCGGCGTGGCGATCACCCGCGCGTCCACCAGAATGGGCCACTGCGCCGGCAGCCCGATCGGGGTTATGCCGCCGTACTCCATGCCGGTCAGCTCGACCGCGTCGTCCATCGGTGCGAAGCTCGCCTTGCGCACGTCCAACGTGCGGCGGACCACCCCGTTGACGTCGGCCCGGGTGGTCGCCAGGACGATGCAGGCCGCGTAGCGCACCACACCCTCACGCTTGCCAGCCACCACGACGCAGTTGGCCGACACGTCCAACCCCACCTCGTACGCCGCGCAGAACGCTGCGGTGTCGGCGAGTTCGGCGTCGATCGGCGCGACCAGCACATCGTTGACGTCCACGGGCGCGTCGGCGGGCCACTGCGCGATGGCCTCCGCCACCGGCGGGGCGAGCAGGTCGAGGCGGGCGCGGGCCGGTTCGGTCTTCAGCGTTCCCATCACGGGTGCGATCCTCGCATCCGGCATGCCGAACCGCCCGACGGCTCCCGGGCCGTCCCGGGACACCGCCGGCCTGGGCCGGACCGAACCGGTGCTCAACTGCCGGAGAGGAAGGCGTTGTCGCGCATGAAGGAGCGGTCGCGAGCGGCCGCCAACTCCTCCTCGCGGTGGGCCTTGGCCCGTTGCAACTCCAGGTCCTCCAACGCGTGGCGGACACCCAGCCGGATCACGCCGTAGAGGAAGACGAAGCCGAAGACGTAGAGGATCACCGTGGTGACGACAGCGAACATGGCGTCACCGTAAGACGAACGTGAACCGTTGTTGCTCTCATCTCCGCCGGGTTCCCCCGTACGTGTCAGAGAGGTGGTCGGCCGGTGCTGGACGGCGATTGATGACGGGTTGTGACTCATCCCGAACGGATCAGGTCCAGCACGGTCAGCAGCGCGAAGAACGCGATCACGATCTCGTTGACGATCCAGGCGTGCCGCTCGGCCCATTCGCGCATCCGGGTCAGCGCCCGCGCCGCCTTGTCCCCGAGCAGCAGCAACGCCAGCAGGGGCAGGGCGAGCAGAAGCACGGTGAGCAGCACGAACGGCACCAGATGCCACCACGGCAGGTCGTGCCGGGCCACGCTCGCCCCGACGGCGGCCATGGTGAGGTCGTCGGTGGGCGTCACCACGAAGAGCAACGCGCCCAGCCGCAGGGCCCGACGCGGGTCGGCACGCTCGATGCTCCCCAGCCATCTCGGTGGCCCGGCCCGGTTCCGCCGTACCCACACCAGCACGGCCAGACTGACCAGCAGGGCCAGGACCACCAGATCAATGACGGGACCGCGATCGACCCTGCCGGCCACGGCACTGGCGTCGGCGACCAGTCCGCCCACCCAACGGGTCAGCAGCCAGCCCACTGTCACTCCGGCCGCGACCACCAGCCCGGCACCGGAGAGGAAGCCCAGCGACGCCGCCCGGGGCCGGTCCGACGAGGCGAGGAAGACCGCAACGACCAGTTGGGTCCCGGCGACCATCACCACGGCGAGCGGCAGGACGGTCAGGAAGTTCATCGCCGCCATCCTCCCCGGCCAACCGGCTCGGATGCTGCGGAATCCCGATCACCCGACCGGCCGTACGCTCCCGCCCGTCACGACACGGCCGGCCAGCAGCGCCCCGAGCAGCCCCAGGCCGGAGGCCACCACCAGGGTCAGCGTGTAACTGGCCGGGCCAGGTGCGCTTCCCGCCGCCAGCACCGCCCCGGTGAGCGCCAGCACGGTCGCCGCGAAGAGGTTGTCGCCCAGTTGCAGCGACGAGCTGTTGCGGCCCTGCTCACCGGGGGCGGACAGCTCCAGGGTGAGCACCGACAACGACGGGTAGAGCAGCCCCATGCCAAGGCCGGCGACCGCCCAGCCGAGCACGGCGACCATGATCGGCAACTCGGGTAGGACGGCCAGCGCCACCGTGGCGGTGCCGACCGTGATGCAGGTCAGCCCGGCACGCGGCAGGCTGGCCCGGGAGGCCGGCACCGGGATCCGGCCCTGCAACCAGGAGCCCACCGACCACGCCAGTGCGCCGACCGTCAGGACCAGCCCGGCCGCGGTCGGCGAGAGGCCCCGCTCCCGGGAGAGCATCAACGGGATGACGACCTCGGCGCCGACGAACGCCGCCGACGCCAGCCCGCGCAGCCCGACGACGGTGGGCAGCCCTCGGGCCGCCCGGAGGAATCCGGCCGGCAGCAGGCGGGGAGCGCAGACCAGCAGGCCGACCACGGCGACCGCGATCAGCACCAGGGCGGTGACGCCACGCTGCTGACCCCCGATGTGCAGCAGTGCGGCGCTCACCGCCGCCCCGCACGCCCAACCGATCCGTGCCGCCGCACCGGCCGCCGGGCTGCTCGCCACACTCCGGCCCAGCGATCGCAGGCCCGGATGGATCAGCAACACCGCCGGCACGGCCACCGCCGGGACCGCCAGGAAGACCCAACGCCAGCCCAGGTACTGCACGATCAGACCAGCGATCGCCGGCCCGACCAGCGACGGTACGACCCACGCCGCCGCGAACGCCGCGAAGATCCGCCGGTGCAGATCCTGCGGGTACGCCTGCCCGACGATCACGTAGAGCGCCACCGAGAGCAACCCTGAGCCGAAACCCTGCACCGCCCGCCCGACGACCAGCGCACTCATCACGGGCGCGGTCCCGGCGATCAGCAGCCCGACGACGAACCACGCGACGCCGTGCCACATCGGTCCCCGAGGCCCTCGGGCGTCGCACCAGATGCCCGAAACCACCATGGCCAGCACACCCGTGGCGAACGGGCCACCGAACGCGATCCCGTACAGCGCGAGCCCGTCCAGGCTGCGGGCGACGGTCGGCATCGCGGTACCGACCGCCAGCGCCTCGAAGGCGAGCAACGAGATCAACGCGACGCTGCCCACCGTCATCGCTCGCAGCCGGGGTGCGAACAGTCCCGCTGCGGCGGGTATGGCGGGGGCGACTGTGCTCGGCATGGACCGAGCATGGGACCTCAACCCGGATTCATGTCAATCGCCGGTGACCCGGCTCTCGTCAGGCGTCCTGCAGTGCCCTCCCGACCCCGCGCGCCAGTCCGGAAAAATGCTGGTCTGCCAGCAGGTGACCGGCGGTGACCACCAGAGCGATCGGCCACTCGATGACCTGCAGCGCGGCGAGCACGCCGATCCCGGCGTAGTAGATGACCTTGTCGGGTGGCGGCAGGGCCACCTCGCCCAGCATCGGTAGGTCCATCCGCCGGCTGTACATCTGCACGTTCTCCTGCGAACCGTTGAGGTGTCGCGTCAGCATGCTCATTCCGGCCTCCCCGTGTCCGGTGATGGTCGTCGGATTCCACCGCCCAACCCGTCCATGCTTCGGCGAGGGCGGAAAGTTCCACCACTCGAAGGGCATAACGGACGGCAGGTCGGGAAGCCAGGCCGCCGGACGTGAGGCGGTGGGAGGACGAGATGGCCAAGGTCAGGACCAGCAGCAACAGGGAGTCGGGCCGGCGCCCGTCCAGCCGTACGCCTCGATGACGGCGGTAGGCCGCGCTGCCGGCCGCATCCTGCCGTCCTTCGGCGTGCCGCACCTGGTCGGCGAGGCGTCCCGGACCGTCGGGTCGGCCGCGACCCGGCTGGCCCGGTCGGTCGGGCTCGCCCGGCGTCGGGTCTGGTCCCGTCCCGGTCGCCACCACATCGAGGTGCACGGCGTGTGCCAGGAGGGCGGCGACCAGCTCGCCCGGCAGGTGGAGGGCGCGCTGGAGCGGATGCCCGGGGTGGCGTGGGCCAGGGTGAACGCACCATCCGGGCGGGTGGTGGTGGCCGTGCAGGCCCCCGAACCGGCTCTGGGTGACCTCATCGCCACGATCAGCCGGGTCGAGCGGACCTGCGACCACGAGCCGGACCCGGAGATTCCGCCCCCCCACCCGCCGGAGGAGGGCCCACACAACCCGCGCACCCTCGGCGCGCTCGCCTCGGACGCGCTGGGTCTGACCCTCTGGGCGGCCACCCGGATCCTGCCGTTCGCACCGTTGCCCGGTGAGGTGGCCGGCGTGCTGTCGGCTGTCGACCTGCAACCGAAGCTGCACGCGTTCCTCGGCAGGGCGTTGCGCTCCGACCCGCGCGGGGAGATCCTCTTTCCCCTGGCCGAGGCCGTCGTGCAGGGCCTGACCGGCCGCTGGACCGGCATCGTCGTCGACAGCGCCCAACGGCTCGTGGAGTGGGGCGAGGACCGGGCCCAGTTCTCCGCCTGGGAGAGCGCCGAACCGCGGTTGACCGGCGACCCCGAGCGTGCCGTCGCGCGGTGGCCGATAGGCGACCGTCCCCGACCCAAGCCGCACGGCCCGGTCGAGCGGTACATCAATCGGGCCCTCGCCGCCGGTACGGCGGCCGGCGCGGCGGCGGTGCCCTTCGCCGGGCGCAAACGGGCCGCCGCGCTGGGCCTGTCCGCTCTGCCGAAGGCGCCCGGCAGCGGACGCGAGGGATACGGCGCCCAGCTCGGCCGGATGCTGGCCCGGCGCGGGGTGATCGCGATGGACCGCAGTGTGCTGCGGGAGTTGGACCGGATCGACACGCTCGTGCTGGACGCCGCGGTGCTCGGCTCGGACCGGGGCGTACTGGCCGATCTGGCGCCCGTGCCCGGTGCGGACGTCGACCAGGTGGCGGAGCGGGCCTTCGCGCTGTTCGACCCCGACGATCCGGCCGCCTCCCGGACGGCGGACGGCTGGCGGCTCGGGCCGCTGGACCAGATGCCCGCTCACGACCCCGGCAACGTCCCGGACGGCGATCGGCTGCGCTCGGCCGGCGGCCAACTGCTCGGCCTCGCCCACGGTGACCGACTCGCCGCCCTGTTGCGGGTCGAGCCGGAACCCGCACCCGGCGTCGACGGGCTGCCGGCCGCCGCCCGGCACGCCGGCCTGCGGCTCGTCGTGGCGGGCGGTGACGAGCAGCGGTACGGCTTCGCCGATGCGATGCTGCCCGGCGGGGACCAGCTGGCCGAGTCGGTACGCGCGTTGCAGCGCGACGGCGCGATGGTGATGCTGGTTTCCGCTGACCGCAGGGCGCTCGGCGCGTCCGACTGCGGTCTCGGGTTCGCACCGCCGGAGGACCTGCCGCCGTGGGGCGCGCACCTGCTGGTCGGTGCCGACCTGCGGGTGGTGGCCCTGGTGATCGAGGCTACCGGGGTGGCCCGGCGTACGGCCCAGCAGAACATCCGGCTGGCCATGGCCGGCACCGGCCTCGGGGCGCTGGGCGCGTTCACGGCACCGCCGACCGACCTGCCCGGCCGGTCACTCGTCGCGGTGAACGGCGCGGCCGGGCTGGCCTTCGCGAACGGGATCTGGCAGGCCCGCCGGTTGCACGACCAGTCGGACACGCCGGCGCCGGTCACGACTCCCTGGCACCTGATGCCCGTCGGCACCGTGCTCAACCACCTGCACACCACGCCGGACGGTCTGGCCGGCGTGGAGGCGCAGCGCCGCCACCACGGCGCTGGCGGAAACGGCGATACCGGACCGGGCAGCGGAGGTCTGCTGCGCGCCTTCGTGGATGAGTTGTCCAACCCGCTCACCCCGGTGCTGGTGGCCGGGGCGGTGCTCTCCGCTTCGTTCGGGTCGCTGGTCGACGCCGCGCTGGTGGGCAGCGTCGTCGGTGGGTCCGCCCTGATCGGCGCGGTGCACGAACGCAACACCGAACGGTCACTGGCCGAACTCCTGTCCCGTTCGGCGGTGACCGCGCGGGTCCGCCGCGACGGCACCGAGCAGGTTCTCGCCGCCGAGGACCTGGTCCTCGGAGACGTCATCGCCCTTGAGCCGGGTGACTCGGTGCCCGCCGACTGTCGCGTCCTGGAGGCCGTGGGTCTGGAGGCGGACGAATCGTCATTGACCGGTGAGTCGTTGCCGGTCGCCAAGTCCAACCGACCGGTGGTGGCCGCCGCGATCGCCGACCGGCACTCCATGTTGTACGAGGGCACCACCGTCGCCGCCGGGCATGGCACTGCCGTGGTGGTGGCGACCGGGCCGGACACCGAATCCGGGCGCAGCCTGGCCCTGGTCAAGCAGGCCCCGCCCGCCAGTGGGGTGGAAGCCCGGCTCGGCTCGTTGACCCGGGCTGCCATCCCGTTGGCCGCCGGTTCGGCGGTGGCGGTGGCCGGCGCGGGCCTGCTTCGGGGCGTACCCCTGGCCGAGACGGCGGCGACCGCCGCGAACCTCGCCGTGGCGTCCGTGCCGGAGGGGTTGCCGTTCCTGGTCAGCGCGGCGCAGTTGGCCGCCGCCCGGCGGCTGGCCGAGCACGGCGCCCTGGTTCGCAACCCGCGCACCATCGAGGCGCTGGGCCGGGTGGACGTGCTCTGCTTCGACAAGACCGGCACCCTCACCGAGGGCCAGTTGCTGCTCGCCGGGGTCGGCGACAGCACCGGTGACCGGTACGCGCCAGTGGACCGACTGGACGACCGCCTCCAGTTGACGCTGGCTGCGGCGCTGCGGGCCACTCCCGCCGCGACGAAGCCGGAGGAGTTGGCGTTGCAGACCGACCGGGCCGTCTGGCGGGGTGCCGGCGAGGCTGGGGTGGTGGAGCAGACCGGTGCCCCCGGTTGGCAGGCCGCCGGTGGGCTGCCGTTCGAGCCGTCCCGCGGCTACCACGCGAGCGTCGGGAAGACCGGCGGCCGCCTGTTGTTGAGCGTCAAGGGTGCTCCGGAGACAGTGCTGCCGCGCTGTTCGGCGCGGCGCACGGACGGCACTCAGGAGCCGCTGGACGATGCCGGCCGCGCGGAGTTGGAGCGGATGCTCGCCGACCGGGCCGGGGCGGGCAACCGGATCCTGGCCGTCGCCGAGTGCACCGTCGACGACCCGAAGGTGACCGACGCCAGTGTTCGCGGGCTGACCTTCGTGGGTTTCCTGGCCCTCGCGGACGGGGTTCGGGAGAGTGCCGCCCCGGCGGTACGCCGGATCCGGCAGGCCGGCGTGCACACCATCATGATCACCGGCGATCACCCCGCCACCGCCGAGGCGATCGCCGCCACCATCAGCGAGCACGACGAACAGCGGGTCGTCACCGCCGGCGAACTCGACCAACTGGACGACGACGCGCTCGCCGAGCGGTTGGCCAACACCGACGTGGTGGCCCGCTGCACCCCGGCACACAAGGTGCGGATCATCCAGGCGTTGCAGAAGTGCGGGCGGACCGTGGCGATGACGGGCGACGGCGCCAACGACGCCCCGGCGATCCGGCTGGCCGACGTCGGCATCGCCCTTGGCCAACGGGGCACCCCGGCTGCTCGCGCCGCAGCGGACCTGGTGGTCACCGACGACCGGTTGGAGACCATCATCGCGACCCTGATCGAGGGACGTGCGATGTGGTCGTCGGTGCGGCACGCCCTCAGCATCCTGGTCGGCGGCAACCTCGGCGAGATCGCGTTCAGTGTGCTCACCGCCGCGGCGACCGGCCGCTCCGCGCTCACCGGACGACAACTGCTGCTGGTCAACCTGCTCACCGATCTGGCGCCCGCTCTGGCCATCGCCGTCCGGCCACCAGCGTCGGACCGCACCGACGCGCTGCTGCGGGAGGGCCCGGACACGGCGCTCGGCGAGAGCCTGACCCGGGAGATCGGCCTGCGGGCGGCAGCCACCACGCTGGGCGCGACCGCCGGCTGGACGTTGGCCCGCTACACCGGGCGCCGTCAGCGAGCCGGAACGGTCGCCCTGGTCTCCCTGGTCGGCACCCAGCTCGGCCAGACCATCCTGGCCGGCGGCACCAGCCCGGCCGTGCTGGCGTCCACGGCGGCGTCGCTGGGCGTGCTTGTCGTCGTGGTGCAGACGCCGGGGGTGAGCCAGTTCTTCGGCTGCACCCCGCTCGGCCCGGTCGGCTGGACCATCGGGGCCGGGTCGGCGCTCGGCGCCACCTTCGCCAACGGCGCGCTCACCAAGCTGATGGAACACGTGCCGCAGGCCCGACCGGACAGGAACGGCGCCAGCGGCTCCAAAGGCTGAGCACCGAACCAACCCGCATGCTCAGGGCTCGCCGGGGTACCGCAGCCGGAGGAGGTGGGCAGGATGGCGGAGCAACCACAGGTGACGTTCATCGGTACCGCGACGACGGTGCTGCGGATCGGCGGGTTCACCCTGTTGACCGACCCGAACTTTCTGCACCGGGGTCAACGGGCGTACCTGGGCAAGGGTTTGTGGTCGCGCCGACGCACGGACCCGGCGCTGCGCATCGCCCAGCTCCCGGAGCTGGACGCGGTGGTCCTCTCCCACCTGCACGGCGACCACTTCGACCGGGTGGCCCGCCGGGAACTGGACCGCGACCTGCCCATCGTCACGACGCCGGCGGCGGAACGCAGGCTGCGTCGCTGGGGCTTCCAGGCCGCCCAGGGCCTGCCGACCTGGTCGTCCCGGGAACTGCACCGCGACGGTACGACGCTGCGGCTGACCTCGATGCCCGGACAGCACGGACCGGGTGCTCTGGACCGGCTGATGCCCGACGTCATGGGCACGATGATCGACGTGGAGCGCTCCGGGCGGCGCGAGTTCCGGCTCTACGTCACCGGCGACACGCTCAACCGGCCGCTGCTCACCGCCATCCCCGAGCGCTACCCGGACATCGACGCGATGCTCATCCATCTCGGCGGCACCAAGGTCGCCGGGATCCTGCTCACCATGGACGCCCGGCAGGGCGCCGACCTGGTGGAACTGGTCCGCCCGAAGCTGACCGTGCCGATCCACTACGACGACTACCCGGTGTTCCGCTCGCCGCTGGCGCACTTCGTCGACGAGGCCCGCCGCCGCGGCTGGGTGAAGCAGGTACGCACCATCGCCCGCGGCGAGACCGCCCCGCTCACCCCGCCCTCCTGACCGCCTCCGTCGCTCCGGTCCTCCCGACCGCCGTTCGGGCTCGTCCTCCTGACCGCCGTTCGGGCAGAGCCCCGACACGGCGATCGCCGCCCACCCGGGGCGGCGATCGAGGAAGGGTGCGACGGTCAGCTGCGCTCGGAGATGGCCTCGATGAGGTCGCCCACCGGGCGCTCCGGCAGGGAACGGGCCACGTCGGCGACAGCCACGATGCCGACCAGCTCATGCCCGTCGATCACCGGCAGCCGGCGTACCTTGTGCTGGCCCATGGTCCGCAGGATCTCGGCCGCGTCGTCGTCCGCGCCGATGGTCACCACCTCGCCCTGGGCCAGTTCCCCGGCCGTCACGTTGGCCGGGTCGCGGCCCTCGGCCAGCACCTTCACCACGATGTCGCGGTCGGTCAGCATGCCCTTGAGCCGGTTGTCGTCACCGCAGATCGGCAGTGAACCGACCCCCAGCTCCGCCATCTGCTTCGCGGCCGACTTCAGGTCGTCCTGCTCGCGGACACAGGTCACGTCGTTCGTCATGATCTCGCGTGCCGTAGGCATTGGTAAGACACCTCGCTTCCGGGGGGTTGTTGCCGTTTCTCCTACCCCGGTCGGGCACGGCCATGCCGCCCACCTTTTGTCACCACGTGCCCGCGCCGTCACCGCGCGTCCCAGCCCTCACTGCTCGTCCGAGCGGGACGGGTCCCGAGCCCGGCCCTGCTCGGTCCAGCAGAGGCCACCGCGAAACTCCACCCCCGGGATCCCTTCGACAAGGTGGCTGATGTCCACCAGGTCCGACACGGAGGCGGCGAGGTCCGATCGAAGCTCCTCGACCGCCGCCTCCAGGTCGTCCTCCTCTGTGGACCAGTCGATGTCGGCCGCACCCACCGATCATGACAAGGGCGGCTCGAAAGTGGCAGGTCCCTTCGAGCAGACCTCGTCGGGAGTCACCCCCGAATCGCGGCCTCACGGATCATGGCGTCCGTCTCGGGGTCGGGCATGAGCTCCCGGACGTCCTGGGCGCAGCGGCAGGCGGCGGCCATCTTCGCAGCCCACGCCAGCGCCTCCTCGCGCGTGGCCACGTCGACGACCGAGAACCCTCCGATGACCTCCCTGGTCTCCGGGTAGGGGCCATCGGTGACCGTCCCGTCGGTGGCCACGACGCTCGCCCGCTGCCTTTCGAGTCCGCCGCCGTACACCCACACGCCGGCGTTCACGGCCTCCTGGACCACCGTGTGCGAGGCCTTGCCCACGTCGGGCATCTCTTCGGCGGGGATGTGGTCCATCGCGCCGTCATTGAACGAGATCAGGTACTGCGTCATCCTCATGACCCCCTTGTCCAGGCGGCCTCCTCCGGCCACCTCTCGTCTGCTCTACGAACGACTCGCCTCGGATTCGACACTTTGCCAGAAGAATTTCGCGTGATCTGTCCGCTCCGCTCTGGCCGCTCGTCCGGCTTTCGCGTGAGCTGGGAGGTCTCAGATTGGACCCCCGGTGATGGTCACCACGCTTCCCCAACTCTCCCCTGACGGAAGGGTAGGTTCTGTGAGGGGCATCGAGGTGTGGCGGCAGCCCTCTCACCTCGTGGGCAGAGCGCCCTGAGCTCTGGAGCCACGCCCGACCGTTCTTGAACCGTCCGTCCCCCACGAGGGACGGCTGCTGCTGTGCGCCTACCCCGGGTGCGCCTGACTGGAAATGGCCGTATGTCTTCCGTGCTGTCCGCGACGCTCCGACCGCGTCTGTCCCGCCCGTCCTGGCTGTCGCCGAAGGTGTTCCGCACCGAGGTTCTCGCCGGCCTGGTGGTCGCGCTCGCGTTGATTCCCGAGGCGATTTCCTTCTCCATCCTGGCCGGCGTCGATCCCCGCGTCGGCCTGTTCGCCTCGTTCACCATGGCCGTGGTGATCGCATTCTGCGGCGGTCGACCGGCGATGATCTCCGCCGCGACCGGAGCGATCGCCCTGGTCGTCGCGCCCCTGGTGAAGGCACACGGCCTGGACTACCTCATCGCGGCAGTGATCCTCGGCGGCGCGATCCAGGTCCTGCTCGCGGTGCTCGGCGTGGCGAAGCTGATGCGGTTCATTCCCCGCAGTGTCATGGTCGGCTTCGTCAACGCCCTCGCCATCCTGATCTTCGCAGCACAGATTCCTCATCTGATCGGCGTGCCGTGGCTGGTCTACCCGTTGGTGGCCGCCGCCCTGGCGATCATGGTCGGAATGCCCCGGCTCACCCGGGCGATCCCCGCGCCGCTGGTCGCGATCGTCGTGCTGACCGTCGTCACGGTGGTCGCCAGCGTGGCTGTGCCAACCGTCGGCGACGAGGGCGCGCTGCCGGACAGCCTGCCCACCCTCGGTCTGCCGCAGATCCCCTGGACTCTCGACACTCTCGCCGTGCTCGCCCCCTACGCCCTCGGCGTGGCGTTGGTCGGGCTGATGGAGTCGCTGATGACCGCCAAGCTCGTCGACGACATCACCGACACCCACTCCAACAAGACCCGCGAGTCCTGGGGGCAAGGCGTCGCCAACATCGTCACCGGTTTCTTCGGTGGCATGGGCGGCTGCGCGATGATCGGTCAGACGATGATCAACGTAAAGGCATCGGGTGCTCGTACCCGACTGTCGACCTTCCTGTCCGGCGTGTTCCTGCTCATCCTGGTCGTCGCGCTCGGTGACGTGGTCGCAGTCATCCCGATGGCCGCCCTGGTCGCCGTGATGATCATCGTGGCCGTGTCGACATTCGACTGGCACTCCGTGGCGCCGAAGACGCTCAAGCGGATGCCGTACGGGGAAACGATCGTCATGCTCGCCACCGTCGCCACCACCCTGGCCACCCACAACCTGGCCATCGGCGTAGTCGTCGGCGTGCTCACCGCCATGGTGATCTTCGCTCGCCGGGTCGCCCGCCTGGTCGAGGTCACCAGCGTGCTTGACCCGGACGGCACCACCCGGATCTACTCCGTGCATGGTGAGCTGTTCTTCGCCTCCAGCAACGATCTCGTCGGTCAGTTCGACTACGCGAACGACCCCGAGAACGTGGTGATCGACATGACCCACGCGCACGTCTGGGACGCCTCGTCAGTCGCCGCCCTGGACGCCATCACCACCAAGTACGCCACCCGGGGAAAGAACGTCGAGATCATCGAGCTGAACAAGCCCAGCGCCCGCATCCACGACACCCTCGCCGGCCAGCTCGGCGTCGGCCACTGATGACCGCCGCCGCCAGCCGCGGTGCTGGGTCGGGACACGATTCCGGCCCGCCCCCAGAGCGCTTGATGCAGATCGGAGAGGCCGCCGAGCGGGTCGGGCTGAGTATCCGCACCATCCGCCACTACGAGGAAGCCGGCCTGATCGTCCCCTCCGCCCGCAGCGAGGGCGGCTTCCGCCTCTACACAGAGCCCGACCTCGACCGCCTCGCCGTGGTCAAACGGATGAAGCCCCTCGGGTTCACCCTCGACGAGATGCGGGACCTCCTCGCCGTCCTCGACGCACTCGACACCGCCACCGGGGCCGAACGGGCCGAGCTGCTGGACCGGCTCGGCATGTTCCACCACGCCGCCACCACGCGGGTGACCGCACTTCATGACCAACTCGCCATGGCCGAGGAATTCGCCGGCACGCTACGCGACAAGCTCGACCATCACATCGACCCAACCACCTGAGCAACCTCTGGTGACCTCGGCTTGTGGCCTGTCAACGCATCGATAGGGTGCCCACGTGGACCAGTCAAGACCGGTGGTGTTTCTCCTCGTGGGGCTACCGGGCTCAGGGAAATCGACCTACGCCCGGGCGCTGGAACTCACCGGGGTGGTTCGACTGTCGGTCGATGACGTTCTGCAGGCACGACACGGTCGACTTGGGAAGGACTACCCAGCCGAACGCCACGTCTCCCTGCTGGGTCCTGTCGTCGAAGATGTGCGGAGGCAGCTCATCGAACTGATCCGGAGCGGCCGCTCGGTCGTTCTCGATCACGGCCTCGGGCAACGCCGCGAGCGCGACGACTACAAGCAGCTTGTCGAATCACTCGGTGCTGGCTGGCGTCTGCTGCACTTCCGCGTCGATCAGGCCGAACTGAGGCGGCGCCTCGCCATCCGAAATGACGATGCCGCGTCCGGCATCATCACGCCTGAAACGCTGGATTGGATCGCAGCCGTCTCGGAGGAGCCACGTGGCGAGGGGGAAGAGATCGTCGCCGCGACCTAGCCGATCGAACGGGTCACCGTCGTCGGGCTGCCTCTGCCATCGCAGCGTGTACAGCCATCAGCGGGGTCCTACTCGTCGAGCGGTTCACCACTCCACCGGAACGACGCCTCACCGCCACGAATGTGAAGGACGAAGTCGGCAACCTCCTGGCCGTCCGGCTTGACCAGAGCAACCGTCTGGCAGATCTGAGACTGCACCGCCTCCCACGCATCACCGTCGAGATCGCCGGCCGAATCCACCAACTCGACCTCGCGCTGAAAAAGCGGCGCTAGCTCAACAAAGCTCGGTTCTGGCTCAAACTGCCCTGCGAACCATGGCTGATCGGCACCGTGCACGCGAATCTGGGCGACCACCTCCCCACCGTGACGAAGCTGCCAGAGCTGGGCGTCCTTGTGGTCCTCAGGCATGGCCGAACCCTAGAGCACCGTCAGTTTGGAAGAGCGCGCTCAGCCGGCACTCCACGATCCGGATGACGGCCGATACCTACGGCCATGGCCTACCGGCACGGGCTCGTCAGGCTGCCTCAGCCATCGATCGTTTGCTGGGCGAGGAGGGAAGGCATGACCGCTTGGCTGCACTCGGACCCGAGATCACCAAGGAAAGTGCTGGTGGAGCCCAGGGGACTCGAACCCCTAACTCCTGCCTTGCAAAGATCAAAACTGCTGTCGGCCGGCGTCGGTGACCGTAGCTGACCTGCTCGGCTTGCCGGCTGCCGCCGCTCGTGACCCACGTCCGTCGGCCAGCTTGGCTGTACCGATGGCTGTACCGCCAAGCGCTCTCGCGCCTTGCGTCCGTCCCCGCTTGGCTTCATGATCCGCTCACCGGGAACGTGAAGGAGGAGTACATGGGCACTTGGGATGACGGCCCGTTCGACAACGACAGCGCCGCCGACTGGTGCGGTGACCTCCACGATGCCGATCCGCCTGCCCGGCCGGCAATGGTTCGTGCTGCTCTGACAACGGCAGCACTCAACACCGGGTACCTCGACCATGACGACGCCGCCTCGGCCATCGCCGCAGCGGCCATCGTGGCGTCTCAGATGCCCGGCGGAGACCCGATAGCCTCGCCGTACGCGCCGGACTTCCTGCTTGCTGGTGAGTCCCTTGACTTGGACGACGACCTGCCACAGCTGGCGGTTGAAGCACTTGACCGGGTCCTCGGTGACGACTCGGAGTGGCGGAGCCTATGGGGCGAGGCGGGAGCGAGCGAGTTCCCGCAGATCAACAAGCTCCGCGCAGTGCTGTCCGGTCCGCCCGAACTGCCCGGCCAGATCGCGATGCTTTAGGGACCGCGCGTTCCTGGGGCGGTGGTCTACCCGTCATTCCGAGTCATCGACTCAATCTATGCTGGGGTCCTCTTCGTCGGGCGACGTTGTGATCACCTGGTCCCACGCGTTGACAATGGCTGCGGCCTGCCGCTCGCTACAGGCCAAGCCGCTGAGCAGGACGTTGTTCTGATAGTCGAGGATCTCGAAGCGCCATCGATCGATTTCCGGCCGGCGTTCCACTGTTGCCCAGAAGTGGCCGGAAAGATCGCTGGGGAACACCACGTCTGGCACGTACCGCTCCTCTGCCTCAAAGCCCATCTCCGCCGTGAGTGCGCCCATCGTGGAACGCTAGCCCGGACTCACGGTGGAGGTGGGCAGCCCCTCGGGCCGGTACCAGCTCTAACACTCCATCCACGCCTGGTGAGCGGCCTTGATCGCCGAAGCTCCTCCGCTGCTTTCGCGCTCCGTCAGGAAGCGATCCAACAGTCTGAACAGGGCGTCGCTTGCGGCACGGTTCTGAACGTGATCGAGCGGCAGGAGCGGTGAGTACTCCTCGGGAGTAGCGAGCCGTCTGGCGAGTGCCTGCCACATCAGGTTGTTACCGGCGTCGAACTGGATGACCAGCCACTCGCGCCACCCGTCTAACAGTGGAGCGTCAGCCATCCAGTAGCCCTGCAGGAACGCTGTGAACTGCCCAAACGAGCCGTCTAGCCCGAACATGCCCGGCCGCCGATGGAGCTTGTCGAACAGCTCCCGATAGTCCATCGCCCCGCCTCCCGTGCCCTCCGAACCCAACGACCATGCCCCCACCCGCCCATAGAACCTAGGTCAACCGTCGTGCATCAGCTGGGGGACGAATGTGTCAGGCATCTGGTGGGACGAGACACGCGCCCCAACGCGCGCTAGCCGCTCTCGGATCAGACGAGCCGCTTCGGCAGGTGCGATCTCTGCGGTGTCGATTGACAGGTCCGCGCCGGGTAGCAGTGGCGTCTCGTCCCGTGCCCGGATTCGGTCGCTGGTGTCGCCGGGTTGCTCGCGCTTCGATCCGCTCCTGCGCTGTAGCTCGCGCCGGCCAGCATCATCAAGGTGCACGCCGCGCTGCGCGTCGCCCCTGGCCGATGCTGAGCGGATGGACCTGGTGCCGCGCAACGTCGCCAAGACGGCCAAGCCTCCGGCCCTCGGCAGAACCGAGCGGTGTGCTCTGACTCTGGAGGAAGCCAAGACGCTGCTGTCGGTGCTGACCCGGACCGGCTGGAATCGCTGTTCGTCCTGACGCTGGCAACCGGACTGCCTTCGCCACGTTCCTGCCGGACCAGGGCGAGGAGGGGACAGCGTGAGGACTTGGCCGTACGAATGGCTGACTCGGAAGGAGATCAACCGGGGAAAGTGCTGGTGGAGCCCAGGGGACTCGAACCCCTAACCCCTGCCTTGCAAAGGCAGTGCTCTGCCAGTTGAGCTAGGGCCCCGTGAGTGGCCGTGGCGTCGATCGCTCGTCGCCGGGCCGGACGTCAGCGCAGGTCGGGTGCGGTGGTCGCCTCGTGCCACAGGGCACGCTCGTCGTTGGCGGCCTTGACCTTGTTGAAGACGACGGCAGCCACGCCGACGACGCCGGCCAGGATCAGCAGCTTCTTGAACATGGGGCGACCCCTCGCGCTCGACTAGCGTCGGACGACAATGCGGTGGGGCTAGATGGAATCGAACCATCGACCTCAGAGTTATCAGCTCTGCGCTCTAACCGACTGAGCTATAGCCCCGCGTTGCGACGAGCAAGATTAACCCATCCACTCTGCCGGCCCCAAATCGGGGTCCGACCCTGCGAGCCGGGCCGCCGTCGCCTGCAAAACCTACCCGAGTACGGGACGCCGGAGCGACCGCATTCCGCGGTGCCCCGGCGTCCCGGTCACTCAGTCGCGCTCGGCGAGGGTCAGCTCGATCCCGCCGACCAGGTCGGCGCAGACGTTGTAGACGAACGCCCCCAGCGTGGCCAGCGCGGTGAACAGCACCACGTTGACCAGGCCGATGAGCGCCGAGCTGAGGATCACGCCCTTGGCGGTGATCTGGAACCCGCTGGTGCTCTCTCCACCACCGGCGTTGACCAGGTCACTCAGGCTGTCGTTGACGCTCTGGAACACACCCATCGCGTCCAACGCCAGGTACAGCACCGAGGTGGCGACCACCACGACGATGAAGAGCACCACCGAGACGGCGAACGCGAACTTCATCACCGACCACGGGTCGATCCGCTTCAGGTTCAGCCGGGCCCGGCGCGGTCCGCGGGAAGCGGCCGAGCTGACCGAGGTACGCGCCGCGCGTACCGCATCGCCAACGCGGGCTGCCCCGACGGCGGACGCGTTGCCGATGCCGGGCGGCAGGCCACCGCCGCTGGCCGGACGGCCAGCAGCGGCCGTGCGCGACCCGTCCGACTGCGGCTGGGTCATGCCCGGTGTGATCCGCGGCTGGGTGCCGGTGGACCCGGCAGACGCCGCCTGGCCGGGCCGGACGTTGATCGGCTGGGTGGTCGCCGGACGGGCCGAGGGTGGCGCCGCCGCACCCGAAGGTGTGGCGGCTGCCGACGTCGGTGCCTCGGCACCGGACGTCTTCTCGGTCCTGTCGGCGGCCCCAGCGTCCTCACCGGCCGGCTCCGGCGGGGGTGTCATGCCCGGAGCCCTCGTGAATTTCGGGGCAGGCGCATCGGCGGGGACCGTAGCCCGGCCCACGGCCGCGCGGCCGGTCGCTGGTGTGCCGCCCTTGGCGGCCTCCTCGTCGACCGGGTTGGCCGAGGTCCCCGTGTTCCCCGACTTCGCCTGTGTCTCCGTCATTCAACTAGTCCTGTTCGTCAGGCTCGTCGGCATTGCGAGCAATCGCCACGATAGTCACGCCGTCCGGGAGGTCCATCAGCTTGACCCCCATTGTGTTCCGGTCACGCGTACGGCGTACAGGCTTCACCGGAGTCCGAATGACACCACCATTGCTGGTGATCGCGAACAGCTCGTCGTCCGGATCGATCACCACCGCGCCGACCAGACCACCGCGCCGCTCGGTGATCTTCGCAGTCAACACGCCCTTACCTCCCCGGCCCTGCACCGGGTATTCCTCGATCGGGGTCCGCTTCGCGTATCCCCCGTTCGTGGCCACCAGAACGTCCAGGCCGTCCCGGACGACCTCCATGGCGAGCAGGACATCGTCGTCCGTGAAGCGCATGCCGATCACACCCGAGGTGGCCCGGCCCATCGGCCGCAACGCCTCGTCGGAGGCGTTGAACCGGATCGCCTGTGCCTTCTTGGAGACCAGCAGCAGGTCGTTCTCCGGCGCAACCAGAGCAGCACCGACCAGCTCGTCCTCATCGCGCAGGTTGATCGCGATGATGCCGCCGGAACGGTTGGAGTCGAACTCCTCGAGCCGCGTCTTCTTCACCAGGCCGTTCTTCGTGGCCAGTACCAGATAGGGGGCTACCTGGTAGTTCGGGATCTCAATGATCTGCGCTATCTGCTCGTCGGGTAGGAAGGCGAGCAGGTTGGCCACGTGTTGGCCCTTGGCTACCCTACTGGCCTCCGGCAACTCGTATGCCTTGGCCCGGTATACGCGTCCCTTGTTCGTCAGGAACAGGATCCAGTCGTGGGTCGAACAGACGAAGAAGTGGCTGACGATGTCGTCCTGCCGCAGCGTGGCGCCGCTGACGCCCTTACCGCCGCGCCGCTGCGAGCGGTAGAGATCGACCTTGGTGCGCTTGGCGTAGCCGGTGCGGGTGATCGTGACGACCACATCCTCGCGGGCGATGAGGTCCTCCATCGAGACCTCGCCGTCGAACGGGATGATCTTCGTCCGCCGCTCGTCGCCCCACTTGGCGACGATCTCGCCCAGCTCCTCCGAGACGATCTTCCGCTGCCGCTCCGGCTTGGCGAGGATGTCCTTGAGGTCGGCGATCTCGATCTCGAGCTTGGCCAGGTCGTCCACGATCCGCTGCCGCTCCAGGGCGGCGAGCCGGCGCAGCTGCATGTCCAGGATCGCGGTCGCCTGGATCTCGTCGATCTCCAGCAGCCGGATCAGGCCCTGCCGGGCGTCGTCCACGGTCGGAGAGCGCCGGATGAGGGCGATCACCTCGTCCAGTGCGTCCAGCGCCTTGCCCAGGCCGCGCAGGATGTGTGCCCGCTCCTCGGCCTTGCGCAGCCGGAACGCGGTCCGCCGGCGGATCACGTCGATCTGGTGCTCGACGTAGTAGCGGAGGAACTGGGCCAGGTTGAGCGTGCGCGGCACCCCGTCGACCAGTGCCAGCATGTTGGCGCCGAAGGTCTCCTGGAGCTGGGTGTGCTTGTAGAGGTTGTTCAGCACGACCTTCGCGACCGCGTCGCGCTTGAGCACCAGGACGATCCGCATACCGGTACGACCGGAGGACTCGTCGCGGATGTCGGCGATCCCGGCGAGCTTGCCCTCCTTGATCAGCTCGGCGATCCGCTCGGCGAGGTTGTCCGGGTTGACCTGGTAGGGCAGCTCGCTGACGACCAGGCAGGGGCGGCCCCGCTTGTCCTCCTCGACCTCCACCACGGCGCGCATCCGGATCGAGCCGCGACCGGTGCGGTAGGCGTCCTGGATCGCGGTGGTGCCGACGATCAGGCCGTGGGTCGGGAAGTCCGGACCCTTGACGATGCCGAGCAGGGCTTCGAGGGTGGTCTCCTCGTCCTCCTCCGGGTGCTCCAGGCACCACTGCACCGCCGCGCCGATCTCCCGCAGGTTGTGCGGCGGGATCTTGGTGGCCATGCCGACCGCGATGCCCTCGGAACCGTTCACCAGGAGGTTGGGGATCCGCGACGGCAGGATGGTGGGCTCCTTGGCCCGGCCGTCGTAGTTGTCCTGCAGGTCGACGGTGTCCTCGTCGATGTCCCGCAGCATCTCCATGGCAAGGGGGTCGAGCTTGCACTCGGTGTATCGCATGGCCGCAGCCGGATCATTACCCGGCGAGCCGAAGTTGCCGTTGCCGTCGACCAGCGGGTAGCGCAGCGACCAGGACTGCGCCATCCGGACCAGCGCGTCGTAGATCGCCGAGTCGCCGTGCGGGTGGAACTGACCCATCACGTCACCGACGACGCGGGAGCACTTCACGTAGCCGCGGTCGGGGCGGTAGCCGGAGTCGAACATCGCGTAGAGGATCTTGCGGTGGACCGGCTTGAGGCCGTCCCGGACGTCCGGCAGCGCGCGACCGACGATGACGCTCATCGCGTAGTCGAGGTAGGAGCGCTGCATCTCCACCTCGAGCCCGACCGGTTCGATCCGGTCGTGCGCGACCACCGCGGCGATGGCCTCGGCGGGGACCTCGGGCTCGTTCGGTGTGGACTCGGGAGAATCGGTCACTGTATACCCTTATCAGACTCAGAGTCGTTTTCGTGCTGTGGATAACCGCTGTGGATAGCGGCCAAGCTGTGGATAACTCTGTGGATCGGTGGATCGACCGGGCAGCACCCGGCCGATCCACCGCGATCCGTCAGATGTCCAGGAACCGCACGTCCTTGGCGTTGCGCTGGATGAACGACCGGCGCGCCTCGACGTCCTCACCCATCAGCACACTGAACAACTCGTCGGCGGTCGCCGCGTCGTCGAGAGTGACCTGACGCAGGGTACGCGTCGCCGGGTTCATCGTGGTTTCCCACAGCTCGGGATAGTTCATCTCGCCGAGGCCCTTGAAGCGCTGGATGTCGTCCGGCTTGGCGTTCGGCTTCTTCTGCTGGCGCAGCGCGATCAGACCGTCCCGCTCGCGGTCGGAGTACGCGTACTGGGCGTCGTCGCCCTTCTTGTTCCACTTGATCTTGTAGAGCGGCGGGGCGGCCAGGTAGACGTTGCCCATCTCCACCAGCGGACGCATGAAACGGAACAGCAGGGTGAGCAGCAGCGTCTGGATGTGCTGGCCGTCGACGTCCGCGTCGGCCATCAGCACCACCTTGTGGTACCGCAGCTTTTCCATGTCGAAGTCGTCGTGGATGCCGGTGCCCAGCGCGGTGATCAGCGCCTGGACCTCGTTGTTCTTGAGCACCCGGTCGATCCGGGCCTTCTCCACGTTGAGGATCTTGCCGCGGATCGGCAGGATCGCCTGCGTCCGCGGGTCGCGGCCCTGCTTGGCGGAGCCACCGGCCGAGTCGCCCTCGACGATGAACACCTCGGACTCGCGCGGGTCGGTGGACTGGCAGTCGGCCAGCTTGCCCGGCATCGAGCCGGACTCCAGCAGCGACTTGCGCCGGGCCAGCTTGCGCGCCTGCTGTGCGGCGATCCGGGCCCGCGCCGCCTGGGAGGCCTTCGTGATGATCATCTTGGCCTCGGCCGGGTTGCGGTCGAACCAGTCGACCAGCCGGTCGTTGCAGACCCGCTGCACGAAGCTCTTCACCGGGGTGTTGCCCAGCTTGGTCTTGGTCTGACCCTCGAACTGCGGGTTGGCCAGCTTGACCGAGATGATCGCCGCGAGCCCTTCGCGGATGTCCTCGCCGGAGAGCTTCTCGTCGCCCTTGAGCAGCTTCTTGTCGGTGCCGTACCGGTTGACCACGCTCGTCAGCGCGGACCGGAAGCCCTCCTCGTGGGTGCCGCCCTCGTGCGTGTTGATCGTGTTGGCGAAGGTGTAGACCGACTCGCCGTACGACTCGTTCCACTGCATGGCGATCTCGAGTGACATGCCCTCCTCCTCGGCCTCGAACTCGACCACGGTCTTGTGGATCGGGCTCTTCGAGGCGTTGAGGTGTCGGACGAAGTCGGCGATGCCACCCTCGTAGTAGAAGGTCACCTCGCGCTGCCGGCCGTCCTCCTCCTCGGCCACCCGCTCGTCGAGCAGGTGGATGCGCAGGGCGCGGTTGAGGAAGGCCATCTCCTGAAGGCGTCGGTAGATGGTCTGGAAGTCGAAGTCGACGGTCTCGAACACGTCGGGGTCCGGCCAGAAGGAGACCGCCGAGCCGGTGCGGTCGGTGGCCTCGCCCTTCTCCAGCGGGCCCGGCTTGGAGTGGGTGTAGTGCTGCCGCCACACGGCGCCGGACTTGTGGATCTCGACGAACATCTTGGTGGAGAGCGCGTTCACCACGGAGACACCGACGCCGTGCAGACCGCCGGAGACCGCGTACGCCTTGCCGTCGAACTTGCCACCCGCGTGCAGGATCGTCAGCGCGACCTCGACACCCGGCTTCTTGAGCTTCGGGTGGAGGTCGACCGGGAAACCACGGCCGTTGTCGGTGACCCGCACGCCGCCGTCGGCGAGCAGCACCACGTCGATGGTGTCGCAGTATCCGGCGAGCGCCTCGTCGACAGCGTTGTCCACAACCTCCCAGACGAGGTGGTGCAGACCGCGCTCGCCGGTGGACCCGATGTACATACCGGGCCGCTTGCGGACCGCCTCCAGACCCTCAAGAACGGTGATCGACTCTGCGCCGTACTCCTGCTTGTCCTGCGCTGCCACCCTCGGCCACTTTCTCGCGTCAGCCACGCCGGTAGGGCGCGTCGGGCGCGGGTTCGGCGGACAGGACGCGACGTCGGCGCGCGGACCGGTGCCGGAGACCTCCGGACAGCGGGTCGAACGCGCCGGTCGCCGCGGTTGCCCGCGGATCGCGATCGGCTCGACCCGACGTGGAGAATGAATCTGGGGCCACCGGCCCCGTCCCTCTCCCACTCCGGGTCTTCGTCTCGCTGTCAATCCTACTGTGCGCGGGGGACAGAACCACCACTCGGCACCCTCAGAGAGGCGGCTGAGATGTCCGTAGCCGGCAGAACCCCGCTGCCCGCGACTCCCCCCACACGCCAGGGTCCGATCGCACGCGCCGTCCCCGAACGGGTTGACCCGCGCCCGGGCGGGTCGGGGGTCGCGGCCGAAGCATCCGTGCCGTACGTTTGCGGCGCCCCGGAACCAGCCTTGATCTTTACCGGCCGGAACCGGGACGATCGACCCGATCGACCCGACACGTGCTCTTTAAGAGGTGACAGATGGGGCTGGACAACGTCGCGGTGCACTGGCCGCGGACCGGCCGCTTCTACGATCCGGTCGCACCGGCCGAGTTCGTCGACTTCGGCGAGATCGTCGACCTGCCGCGAATCTCCGCGCCGACGGCCGCCCTGGCCGAGCTGATCGCCAAGACCGGCACCATCCGGGCGACCGCGTACACCGAACTGGTGGATCTGCTCCTCGGCCTGGAAGGTGTGTTGTACGCCACAGACGCCGCCGCCGAGGACGAGGACCCGGTGATCGATCCGGACGGCTGCTCCTGGATCGCCAGCGGCATCGAGAGATTCGTGGCCGGGCACCGTCCCTACGGTGAGGTGGTCACCTTCGAGTCGGTGAGCACGGTGCTGCGTTCTCTGCTCGGCGACGGCAGGCTGGCCGAGCAGCAGCTGCGGTGGTTGGAGACCCGGCTCGACGCGCTGCGCGACGAGCGCGGCGACCCGCCGCAGTGGAACTTCACCTGCGCGGAGCTGGGCGTGCTGGCCGCGTTCTACCGGCGCTGCGCCGAACGCGGTTTCGCCGTCTACGCCGACGCCTGAACCGCCGCGCCGGCCCCCGGCGAGGTCGGGTCGCCGCCCGGTCGGTTGGCCGCCGCGATCACCTGCGTGAGCACCGCGTGCAGGTGTTGCAGGTCCTCGACGGGCAGCCCGAGTCGCTGCACGATCGCGGCCGGGATCAGCTCGGCCCGGCTTCGCAGTGCGGCGCCGCTGTCGGTGAGGGTGACGGCGAGGCTGCGCTCGTCGCTGGGGTCGCGCTCCCGGCGCAGGTAGCCGGCTGCTTCGAGCCGCTTGAGCAGGGGTGACAGGGTGCCCGGATCGAGCTGCAACAGGCGGCTGAGGTCGCGGCCGGACAACGGTGCGTGCTGCCAGAGCGCCAACATGACCAGGTATTGCGGGTGGGTCAGCCCCATCGGCTCCAGGAGTGGGCGGTAGACCGCCACCACACTGCGCGCGGCCACCGAGAGGGCGAAACAGACCTGCTGCTCCAGCGCCAGCGGGTCGACGCCTTCCGGTCTCTCGCTCATCGGTTGCCCTCCTGATGCACGATAGCTATCGTACCAATCATTGGTGTACCAACCATTGGTAGGCCAACAATTGCGGGACCACGACGCGGGAGAGTGCGGCAGATGAGCGAGGACGGCGCGGTCACCAAGGCCCCGGGCGAGGGCGGCCGACTCCTGAGCTGGGCCTTCCGGCACCTCGCCGGCCCCGCCGAGGGTGTGAAGGGCGCGGTGCAGGGCGGCTCGGCCGAGGCCCGCGACGCGTGGAAGCGCGACCTGGCCGAGCGCAAGCGCTTCACCCGGGAACAGCGCGAACGCAAGCGGGCCGACCGCGAGGCCCAGCGGCGGAGCTGAGGCGCCCTCAGCCGTACGTGTCGCGTGGGCCCCGCCCGCGTACCCGGCGCGGCCCCTTCGCCCAGGAGGGCGCGGCCGGGCCGTGGATGTGCAGCTTGCGCACCACGTTGTGGCCGACCTCGCTGGCGATCTGCTTGAGCAACGAGCCGGCGAGCAGCCGCAGCTGGGTGGCCCAGGCCGTCGAGCGCGCCTCCACTGTCAGCTCACCGTTCTCCAGCTTGACCGGGCGACTGTTCTGGGCGACCTCCGCGCCGACGACCCGCTCCCAGGCGCCGAACACTGTGGCCTCGGCCGCCGGCTGCTGCCAACCACGCGCCTTCACCAACCGGTTCAGCACCGCGCTGAGCGGCTGGGGATCGCGCGGGTCGGGGCCCGGGCCGGAGTAGCCCCGCAACCGCCGCCCCGAGCTGCCGGCAGCGTCGCCGCCGCCGCCGGGGGCACGTCGGGCGCGCGCCGCCTGCTGCCGCCGGGACAGCGCAGCGTCGAGCACCGCCCGGGCCAGCTCCGGCCCGCTGGCGGCCGCCGCCGGCTCACCGCCCGTCGACTTTCCCCCGGGGGTACGCGCAGCCTCGCCCTTTCCGGCCTCGGGACTGTTGGTGCGTGGCTCATCCGACACGGCGTACCGCCCCTTCGCCAACCTGATAGCGGGTGCCCCGCAGAGCGGCCGGCACGTCGTCGTCCACCGCGCAGGTGACGAGCAGCTGACTCGCCCCACCGACCAGCTCTGCCAGCCGCTCCCGGCGGCCGGTGTCCAACTCGGCGAACACGTCGTCGAGCACCAGCACCGGCTCGATGCCGTCGGCGCGCAGCAGGTCGTAGCCGGCCAGCCGCAGCGCGAGCGCGAACGACCACGACTCGCCGTGGCTGGCGTACCCCTTGGCGGGCAGTGGCCCCAGCGTCAGCGCCAGTTCGTCGCGGTGCGGGCCGACCAGGGTGGTGCCCCGTTCGATCTCGGCGGAGCGGGACGCGGCCAGGGCGGCGGTCAGTGCCTCCGCCAACGCGGCCCGGTCGGTGGTCGGCTCGGCCAGCTCGATCGAGGGCCGGTAGGCGATGCTCGCCGCGCCCCGACCGGCGGCCACCGCGTCGTACGCCTTGGCGACGTGCGGGGTGAGCGCGGCGACGAGCTCCAGCCGACCGGCGAGCAGCTCCGCGCCGTGCTGGGCAAGGTGCGTGTCCCAGACGGCGAGGGTGCCGAGGTCACCGCCCCGGGACCCACCGGTCTTGCGAGCCAGGTACGCGGTGCGCAGCAGGGCGTTGCGCTGCTTGACCACCCGCTCGTAGTCGGCCCGCACGCCCGCGTACCTGGGTTGGCGATTGACCAGCAGGTCGTCCAGGTAACGGCGGCGCTCGGACGGGTCACCCCGGACCAGCTCAAGGTCCTCCGGGGCGAAGAGCACGAGTCGCAGCGCGCCGAGCACGTCCCGGGCCCGCCGTGCCGGTGACCGGCCCAGCCGGGCCCGGTTGGCCTTGCCGGGCACGATCTCCAACTCGACCAGGAGTTCCCGCCCGTCGTGGACCACCGCGCAGCGGATCACCGCCGACGCGGCGCCCATCCGGACCAGCGGCGCGTCGGTGGCGACCCGGTGTGAATCCAGGGTCGCCACGTAGCCCAGCGCCTCGACGAGATTGGTCTTGCCGACGCCGTTGGCGCCGATCAGGACGTTCGCCCCCGGCTGGAGGTCGACGGCCACCCGCTCGTACGAGCGAAAGTCGACCAGTTCCAACCGTTGGACGTACACAGGGTGTGGATACCGCTCAGCGCTTGTGGACGGCGTGGCCACCGAACTGCTGACGCAGCGCGGAGACGGCCTTCATGGCGGGCGAGTCGTCCTGCCGCGACGCGAACCGGGCGAAGAGCGAAGCGGTGATGACGTTCAGCGGCACGGCCAGCCGGACCGCCTCGTCGACCGTCCACCGACCCTCGCCGGTGTCCTCGGTGTAGCCGCTCAACTCGGCCAGCTCCGGGTCCTCGTCCAGTGCCCGGTCCAGCAGGTCGAGCAGCCAGGAACGGACGACGGTGCCCTCCCGCCAGGACTTGATCACGCCCGGCACGTTGGTCACCAGCTCGGAGGCGGCCATCAGCTCGTAGCCCTCGGCGTAGGCGTGCATCAGGCCGTACTCGATGCCGTTGTGCACCATCTTCGAGTAGTGCCCGGCACCGACGGGGCCGGCATGCACGAAGCCGAACTCGCCCTCCGGCTTGAGAGCGCCGAAGATCGGCATCAGCCGGTCGACGTGCTCCTGGGCGCCGCCGACCATCAGCCCGTAGCCGTTCTGCCGGCCCCAGACGCCGCCGGAGACGCCGACGTCGAGGTAGCCGATGCCCCGCTCGTTGAGCCGCTCTGCCCGGGGCGCGTCGTCGCTGAACCGCGAGTTGCCGCCGTCGATGATGATGTCGCCCTCGCCAAGCACCTCGGCCAGTTCGTCGATCGTCGCGTCGGTGACACCGGCGGGCACCATGACCCAGACCGCGCGGGGCGACTCAAGCTTCTCTGCCAGGCCCGCGAGGGTCGTCACGTCGCTGATCTGCGCGTTGTGGTCGAAACCGACAACGTCGTGACCAGCGGCGCGCAGCCGCTCCCGCATGTTGCCGCCCATACGGCCGAGTCCTACAAGGCCGAGCTGCATGTGTTTCTACCTCCGTGGATCTGGGTGTTGCTGGGCGCGATCAGCGGGAGACGCGGATCGGCATGATGAGGTACCGGTACCCCGGAATTACCTCGCCATCCTCGTCGGCGGGAGAGATCACCGCGGGCTTGAAGGCGTCGACGAACGAGAGAACGGCGGTCTGGGAGCCCAGGTTGGCCAGGCCGTCGATGAGGTACTGCGGGTTGAACCCGATGGTCAGCGCGTCACCGGTGAAGGTGGCCTCCATCGCCTCGCTGGCCCGGGCCTCTTCGGAACCGCCGGCTTCGACCACCAGGCCGTCGGCGCTGAAGCTGAGCAGCACCGGGGTCGTGCGCTCGGCAACAAGCGCGACCCGCTTGACGACCTCGATCAGGGTGCTGACCGGCACCCGGGCCGCGGCGTTGTGGGTGGCCGGGAAGAGCGAACGCACCGGCGGGTAGTTGGCGCCGTCGAGCAGGCGGCTGGTGGTGCGTCGGGTGCCGCCGGCCAGACCGACCATGCCCTCGCCGGCAGCGCCCTGGGCGAGGGCAAGGGTGACCTCGCCGCCCAGCGGGCCGAGAGCCTTGGCGGTGTCGTTCAGGGTGCGGGCGGGCACCAGGGCGTTGATGCTCACGTCGGGGTCGTCCGGCCGCCACTGGATCTCGCGCAGCGCCAGCCGGTAACGGTCGGTGGCGAGCATCGACAGCGTGTTGCCGGACAGCTCGACGCGGACGCCGGTCATCATCGGCAGGGTCTCGTCCCGGCCGGCCGCGATGGCCACCTGGGAGACCGCCGTGGCGAACGCGGCGGCGTCGACAGTGCCGGCGCTCTGCGGCATCTCGGGCAGCGCGGGGTAGTCCTCCACCGGCATGGTGGGCAGGGTGAACCGGGCGCTGCCGCAGACCAGCTCGAGGTGGGCGCCGACCGCGGCGATGTCGACCGGCTTGGCCGGCAGCGCCTTGGTGATCTCGGCGAGCAGGCGACCGGAGACGAGAGCGGCGCCGTCGGCGTCACCCTGCACCTCGACGGTGACCTGGCTGGAAACCTCGTAGTCGAACCCGGAGACCCGCAGGTTGCCGTCGGTGACGCGGAGCATCACCCCGGCCAGCACCGGTACGGATGGCCGGTTGGGCAGGCTCTTCGCGGTCCAGGCCACGGCCTCAGCGAGCGCGTCACGCTCTACTCGGAACTTCATCAATGCCTCCGCGTCGACGTCAGCGACAACTCTCTCATGCCGACCGCTGCCTACCGTCCCGCCCAACCGTGCGGGTACCCATCGCACCTTAGGGCGCGTAGGCATCGGCTGTGCGCCCGACCCCATGGATCGTGTCGGTGCTGACCGGCTGATCCGGCAGCGTTCGGCCCGATCCACAGAAAGCCCAACGGTGATGATTGGTTTTTGTTCTCTTAGAAGAGATAACTCATCGTCTTCATCGCACCTGTGCAAACTGTGGACAACCCGGGTCTGCGCAGCTCAGAGAGGGTATCCACAGGTGATTTAGCTGTGGAGAACCGGGGGTACAACTGGCTCGCGTGTCCACAGCCCGCTCCGGCCGGCCGGTTGTCCACCGTTGTCCACCGGTTGTCCACCGGTAATCCACCGACTTTCTCCCCAAGCCTGTGGATCACGGTGAAGATCACCATTGCCTTCATCCCCAGAACCTTCAACAGCTCATGCACAGATGGACCGTCATCGGTGGATAACGTGACCGTTGTCCCCAGGCGTCCACAGCTCCGTACACAGGGTTTCTCCACAGCCTGTGGGTAACCGGCGAAAGACGGACCGTAGTTATCCACCGACGGTGGATGACGAGCTGTGGACAACGAGTGGGCATCGAGGCGGTCACGGCCTCGATGCTGTGGTCTCCACCATGTCGAGAGTCCAGCCGAGGACGAAAAAAAGACCGCCCGGCCGGAGATTCCGGCCGGGCGTGTCCCGAACTGAGTGCCGTCGCGACGGCTGGCGTACGCCTCAGCTGTTCTGCTTGATGCGGTTGGTCAGCTCGGCGATCTGGTTGTAGAGCGAGCGGCGCTCCGCCATCTGCTGACGGATCTTCCGGTCGGCGTGCATGACAGTGGTGTGGTCCCGGCCACCGAAGGCCTGCCCGATCCGGGGCAGTGACAGCTCGGTCAGCTCCCGACACAGGTACATGGCCACCTGGCGGGCGTTGACGAGCACCCGCGACCGGGACTGACCGCGCAGGTCCTCCAGGCTCACCCCGAAGTAGTCAGCGGTCGAGGCCATGATCTGGTCGGCGTTGATCTCCGGCCCGGCGCCGTCGGGCATGAAGTCCCGAAGCACCTCCTCGGCCAGGGACAGCTCGACGGTCGACCGGGTCAGGCTGGCGAACGCCGTCACCCGGATCAGCGCCCCCTCCAGTTCCCGGATCGAGTTCGACACCCGGGACGCGATGAACTCCAACACGTCCGGCGGGGCGTACATCCGCTCCTGCGCCGCCTTCTTCTGCAGGATCGCGATCCGCGTCTCCAGGTCCGGCGGCTGGATGTCGGCCAGCAGACCCCACTCGAACCGGGTTCGCATCCGGTCCTCGAGGGTGGCGAGCTGCCGCGGCGACCGGTCGGAGGTGATCACGATCTGCTTGTTGGCGTTGTGCAGGGTGTTGAAGGTGTGGAAGAACTCCTCCTGGGTGCGCTCGCGGTTCTCCAGGAACTGGATGTCGTCGATCAGCAGGATGTCGACGTCGCGGTAGCGCCGCTGGAACGCACTGGTCTTGTCGTCCCGGAGCGAGTTGATGAAGTCGTTGGTGAACTCCTCGGTCGAGACGTACCGGACCGAGCGGGCGTTGCCGAGCGTCGTGGCGTAGTGCCCGATGGCATGCAGCAGGTGGGTCTTGCCCAGGCCGGAGTGACCGTAGATGAACAGCGGGTTGTACGCCTTCGCAGGCGACTCCGCCACCGCCACGCTCGCCGCGTGCGCGAACCGGTTGGACGAGCCGATGACGAACGTCTCGAACATGTACTTCGGGTTGAGCCGGTTGCCGCCGGTGTCGGCGCCGGGCAGCCGGCGGTCGTCTCGGCCACCCGCGCGATGGTCCACACCGCTGCGGCCCGGGCCGCTGTCCGTTCCGCTGTCCCGAGGCAGCGCGCGGATCACGTGCTGGTCGCGCGGCGACGCGGAGTCTTCCCGGTAGCGGGGCTCGTAGGGCCGGGTGTCCGGGCCCGGCTGATCCAGGCGACCGGTCTGCTCGTCGTAGCCGCGCCGGTCCGCTCCAGGTCGGGGCGACCGCATCGGCTCCGCGAAGGAGGCACTGAACAGCGCCTCCTGCCCGTCCCTGCTGGCGGGGATCATCCCGGGACGATGCGCCTCGACGCTCGGCGCGAGCGGCGGACCCGCGGGCGCGGGTGGCGCGGCCGGCTCGGGCGTACGCGGCGCGTGTGACTGCTCAGGGATCAGGGCATCGGCATGCGTCCGAGCGCCCTGGTCGTCGTCGAAGGATGCGGCAGCCTGACCCTCGACGTCGAACGGGCTGGCTTCCGGAGCGCTGCGGTAGACAGTGCCGGCGGGTCGGCCCGTGGCGTCCTCCGCGACCCGAACGGTGACCGCCACCTGGATCGGCCGGCCGAGCCGGCGGGTCAGCGCCTCGGTGATCGCCGGGCGCAGCCGGGACTCGATCACGTCGCGGGTGAACGCGTCCGGGACGGAGAGCAGCGCGGTGTCCTCGACGATCGCCCGCAGCCGGGTCAGCCGGAGATAGGCACGCTGCTGCGCGGAGATGATCTCGTCGGCCAGCTCGTCGGTCGCCGCTAACCACACTGCGGCAAGGTCGGTCGTACCGGCCACCGTCGTGCCACCCCCTCGCCTCTGCTCCCGGCCGCCGCTGTCTGCCAGCCGGCCGTCCCGGGCCCGCCGCGTTCGCGGGTGGAACAACACCCACCTGACGGTCGACCGGTGGTCATCCACAAGTTATCCACAGCCTGTGTACCGACCGATTGTGGCCGCCCGCCGGACGCGGGTGGGACCTGCCCCTGCCTGAACGGGCGCTGAAGCGGGTTCACCGTGCCGAACGATTCACTGCCTTGTCCGGTCTTGCCTGTGCGACGACCGGAGCTTCCGACGCTCACCGCAATCGGGCACGGTAACAGCGTTGTCCCTGCGCCATCAACCGGCGACGCGGCGACACCCTTCTCGGCATCAGCGAAAACCGCCCTTCGGCCCGGGCGCGTCCCGTTGGCCGCTCCTCGGGGTGTTTGACGGTCATTGCACCCCTGCGTAGGCTGGAACGGTTGCTTTCTCGCCCTCTGCTAGGGTGATGGGTGCTTGCTGTCCGCGGTCGCATCCCCGCACCGCCGAGGTTCCGCTCCGCCGGACAGCACCGATCGTGGGCCACCGTCGAGGTGGCCTGGACCACCACACGACCCCGGCGATCCCGTCGCACGGGGCGCGTACGAAAACGGAGAGCCTGACGTGAGCAAGCGCACCTACCAGCCGAACAACCGCCGGCGCGCGAAGACCCACGGCTTCCGGCTGCGCATGCGCACCCGTGCCGGCCGTGCCATCCTCTCGAGCCGTCGCGCCAAGGGTCGCACCACCCTGTCGGCCTGAGCCGACCGGGCCGGTCCAGGGAACGTGGGCAGTCGTGCTGGCCGCCGCGCAGCGACTGCGGCGCAGCACTGACTTCGCCGCAGCGGTCCGTGGTGGCCGGCGCGCCGGACGTGGCGCCGTCGTGGTCCACCTGACCATGCCGGTGAGCGCCGACCCGAGCACACCGACCTCGTCGCAGCCGGTGCGGGACAACAGTGCGGAGCAGCCCTCCGCGCCGTCCCGCGCCGGCTTCGTCGTGTCCAAGGCCGTCGGCAACGCGGTGACCCGCAACAAGGTCCAGCGCCGACTACGGGAGCTGGTCCGAGAGCGGCTCGCCGCTCTGCCCGAGGGCAGCACCCTGGTCGTCCGAGCGTTGCCCGCCGCGGCCGAGGCGTCGTACCCCCGACTCGCCACCGACCTGGACGCCGCCCTCGCGGTTGCCCGGTCGTCCCGAGAGCGGCGGTCCCGATGAGTGCCGACCCGACCACCCCGCGCCCCACGTCAACCGGTGCCAGGGTGCTGATCGCACCCATCATCGCGTACCGTCGGTGGATAAGTCCGGCACTGCCGGCCCGCTGTCGGTTCTACCCGTCGTGCAGTGCGTACGCCCAGGAGGCGGTGGCCCGGCACGGTGCCCTCCGGGGAGCCGCGCTCGCGGTCCGGCGGCTGTTGCGCTGCCACCCCTTCCACCCTGGTGGACATGACCCGGTGCCGGAGCCGGGCGGTCGCCGCCGCGCCGATGTGACTGGAGCCTGAGAATTGTTCAGTCTTGACTGGATCTACTATGCGATTTCGTGGATCCTGCTGACCTGGCACTCTGCCTGGGACGCCATCGGGGTGCCGGTCGGCGCGGTCATCGGCACCAACTTCGCCTGGATCCTGTCCATCGTCTTCCTGGTGGTCACCGTCCGGGTGATCCTGTTCCCCGTCTTCGTCAAGCAGATCAAGTCGCAGCGGGCGATGCAGGCGCTCCAGCCCAAGGTCAAGGAGCTTCAGGAGAAGCACAAGGGTGACCGGGAGACGCTCCAGAAAGAAATGATGGAGCTGTACAAGAAGGAGAAGGCCAACCCGCTGATGGGTTGCCTTCCGATGTTCCTTCAGATCCCGGTCTTCCTCGGCCTCTTCCACGTGCTGCGCCGCCTCGACCCGGACAAGCAGAGCAAGACCCTCTACGGCTGGACCGTCGACCAGTTCCAGAGCGCCTCGGAGGCGAAGCTCTTCACCGCCCCGATCGCCGGCAAGTTCGGCTCCAGCGCGGACGAGCTGGCCAGCCTCGGCGCCAACGGCACCACCGTGAAGATCATTGCTGGTGTCCTGGTCCTGGTCATGATCGCGACCACCTACCTGACCAGCCGTCAGATGATCCTCAAGACCGGCTGGGCTGAGGACCCGCAGCAGCGGATGATCCAGCGCCTGATGCTCTACGGCATCCCCGCGTCACTGCTGATCTCCGGCGCGATCTTCCCGATCGGCGTGATCATCTACTGGGTCACCAACAACCTCTTCACCCTCGGCCAGCAGCAGTGGGTGCTGCGGAAGTTCCCGCCGCCGGTGACCGCCAAGAAGGCCGTGGCCCCCGCTGCCAGCCGTAACCCGGTGCAGCCCGCCAAGACCGGCGGCCTGTTCGGCCGTGGCAAGTCGGCTCCGCCGGCGCCGGTCAAGGCCACCGCGCCCAAGGTGGCCGGGCCGAAGCCGGGTGCCAAGCCGACGAACAACCCGAAGAAGAACCGCCCCGCCAAGCGGCAGGGCTGACCTCTGCGGGCCGCCGCCAGGTGACTGGTGGCGGCCCGTTCCGCACTGTGCAGCCGCCGTGAGGCCGGCGCCGGGCGGAACCGACCGCGCACCGCGCGGCCACGGGCGACACTGCCCGTACAGACGTGCCTGTGGGCACCGGCGACCTCCCGCCGGCCCCGGGAAACCAGTCGGACCCGACGGTCCGGCCGAGCGAGTACGGAGATGAGACCGTGACCGAGACCAGCATCCCCCGCGCCGAGCAGTCCCTGGACGAGGAGGAGACCGCAACGCTCGCGGTGAACGGCGACGACACCGAGGACGACGACACCGAGGACGACGAGACCGAGGCGGACGACGACACCGACACCGCCGCCACCGGCGGTCGGACCAAGAAGGCCGTCGGCGAGGGCGACCTGTTCCGGCAGAGCGAGATCGCCGCCGACTACGTCGAGGGGCTGCTCGACATCCTCGACTACGACGGCGACATCGACGAGTTGGTCGCTGCGGGCCGCCCCATGGTCGAGGTGGTGGGCGAGCGGCTGCAAAATCTGGTCGGCCAGCGCGGGGCGACCCTGGAGGCCCTCCAGGAGCTCACCCGCCTCGCCGTCTTCCGGCAGACCGGGACGCCGAGCCGCCTGCTGCTCGACGTCGGCGGCTACCGGGCGAACCGTCGCAAGGAACTCGCCGCGGTCGCCAAGAACGCCGTCGAGAAGGTCAAGGAGTACGGCGAGCCGGTCCGGCTGGACGCGATGTCCGCGTTCGAGCGCAAGTGCGTGCACGACGTGGTCAACGCCATGTCCGGCGTGGCGAGCGAGTCCGAGGGTGTGGAGCCGAACCGGCGCATCGTCGTACGGCCGGCGGACTGAACGGGTGACCCACGACGACATCACGGCCGACACCGTGACCGGCCCGGGCGGCACGCCGCCCGGGCCGTCCGCTGTCCAGCCCGCAGACGCTGAATCGACCCGACCCGACACCGCCCCGTCGCCAGCGGACGCGGCTCTGCCGCCCGAGCTGGCACCGGCCGCACTGACCCTCTTCGGGGACCGTCTCGACCTGGCCGCCGCGTACGCCGAACTGTTGGCCACCGACGGCGTCGTCCGCGGTCTGATCGGCCCCCGGGAGGCGCCCCGGATCTGGGATCGGCACATGCTCAACTGCGCGGCGGTCGCCGAGCGGATCCCGTCCGGCGCGACAGTGCTCGACGTGGGCTCCGGCGCCGGCCTGCCGGGTCTGGTCCTCGCCATCGCCCGTCCCGACCTCACTGTCACCCTGATCGAACCGCTCGCCCGACGTACCTCGTTCCTGATCGAGGTCGTCGAGCGACTCGGCCTGGCGAAGTCGGTGCGGGTCTTCCGGGGTCGGGCGGACGAGGCGGCCAGCGGATCGAGTGGGCGGGACCCGATCAGCGGGGACGTGGTGACCGCCCGCGCGGTCGCGCCACTGGACCGGCTGGCGGGCTGGAGCCTTCCCCTGGCGGTTCGGGGCGGCCGACTGTTGGCGCTCAAGGGGTCGTCCGCCGCAGCGGAGATCGAAGAGCACGCCGAGGTGGTGGCGCGACTCGGTGGTGGAGAGCCGACCGTGCAGCTGTGCGGCGTCGGGGTCATCGATCCGCCGACCACCGTGGTGGAGATCGTGCGCGAGCGAATGGTCGGCCCGGCTCGCCCGGCGGCCAGCAAGCGCTCGCGGGCCGGTCGCTCCCGCCGACGCTGACACTTCGCGCCATCGGGCTTCCGGCTGGCGGGTTGCCTCGTTGTACCGGTACGGATGGACGAGGAGATGACAACCCGACGTGGACCGGTCGCGCCCGTCCGCCGTAGGCTGACCGCGCGTCGATAGTGTGGAGCGAGCGGTGGACGTCGCGGGTCTCCGATCGCTCCCGAGGGCCGTACGCTCCGGGATGCGAGCGTGGTGTGGCCAAAGTTGACCGGGGCGCGGACCGACCATCCGAAGCGGGCAGGGATGACAGGTGCATGACGACGGCAGGTACGACGATCCACGCGTGACCGGGTCAACCAGCGATCCCGTTTCACGTGAAACCGACTACCCGAGCTGGTCGCCCGGCGCGACCGGGTCACCGACCGGTCCAGCGGACGGCGATGCGCCGGCAGCATCCGAGCAGCCCCCGGGCTCGGGGCAACCGGAGGGCGCGGCCGTCCCGGATCCGGCGAGTGTTCGTCGTACGCCGGAGGGGTTGAGCCGACCGGTCAACGCCGCTGAGGTGCGGTCGACCTCGGGTCGCCGCAACACCGCCGCGGCGGTTCGTTTCGAGCCCGCGGTTCCGCACCAGCCCACCGCCGCAGTCGTTCGGGATGCCGCACCTGCGGTTGCCGAAGCACCGGTGGCTTCGACCGAGTCGTTGGCCGCCGTGGCGGCCGACCCCACGTACGTTTCACGTGAAACCCCGACGCCCGAAGAGGATGACCCACCGTTGGCTATGGAGGCGATGCGCGCCGTGCAGATCCTGAATCCCAGTGGCGAGGTGACCATGCCTCGACCGGACCGGACCCGGGTCATGTGCGTCGCCAACCAGAAGGGCGGTGTGGGTAAGACCACCACCACCGTCAACCTTGCGGTGGCGCTCGCCCTGCACGGCAACCGGGTGCTCGTGGTGGACCTCGACCCGCAGGGCAATGCCTCGACCGGGCTCAACGTCCCGCACCACACCGGCATCCCGGACGTCTACGACTGCCTGATCAACAGCGTTCCGCTGGCCGAGGTGGCGCAGGCGGTCGAGGGCATCCCCAACCTCTGGTGCGTCCCCGCGACCATCGACCTTGCCGGCGCGGAGATCGAGCTGGTCTCCGTGGTCGCTCGGGAGTCGCGGCTGGACCGCGCGATCGCCGCCTACCCGGGCGAGTTCGACTACGTCTTCATCGACTGCCCGCCCTCGCTCGGTCTGCTGACGGTCAATGCTCTGGTGGCCGCGCAGGAGGTGCTGATTCCGATCCAGTGCGAGTACTACGCACTGGAAGGGCTCAACCAGCTGATCAACAACATCAACCTGGTACGCCAGCACCTCAACCCGAAACTCGACGTCTCGACCATCCTGCTGACCATGTACGACCGCCGTACCCGGCTGGCCGACGCCGTCGAGCAGGACGTACGGAACCACTTCGGCGACAAGGTCCTCCAGGCGGTCATCCCCCGCAACGTCCGCGTCTCGGAGGCACCGAGCTACGGCCAGTCGGTGATGACCTACGATCCCGGTTCGCGGGGAGCGACGAGCTACTTCGAAGCCGCCCAGGAGATCGCGGAACGAGGCGTCAAGGAGCCGGTGGGCCGGAATGCGTAGTGCGGATGAGTCGCTGGGAGGCGTGGCATGAAGAACCGTCCTCGGGGCGGTCTGGGTAGGGGCCTGGGGGCACTGATCCCGACCGGGCCGGCGCCGGCTGCCGCTGGCACCGCGACGGCCGAACCGGAGAACGAGTACGTGGACGACACGGGCACCGAGGCCGTCGCCACGGCGCCCGTCGGGGCGCCGGTCCGAGAGCCGGAGCCCGTGCTCAGTCCGGTGCCGGGCGCACGGTTCGCCGAGATCCCGGTCGACGCGATCCTGCCCAACCCGAAGCAGCCCCGCCAGGTCTTCGACGAGGAGGCTCTGGAGGAGCTCAAGACCTCGATCCTGGAGGTCGGCTTCCTCCAGCCGATCGTCGTCCGGCAGCTCGACGACGAAAAGTACGAGCTGGTCATGGGCGAGCGACGCTGGCGCGCCGCTCAGGCAGTCGGGCGGGAGAACATCCCGGCAATTGTCCGGGACACCCGAGACGACGCCATGCTCCGCGACGCCCTGCTGGAGAACATCCACCGGGCCAACCTGAACCCTCTGGAAGAGGCCGCCGCCTACCAGCAACTGCTGGAGGAGTTCGGTGCCACCCACGAGGAGCTGGCACGCCGGATCGGCCGGAGTCGTCCGCAGATCTCCAACACGATCCGACTGTTGAACCTGCCGGCGCAGGTGCAGCGCCGAGTGGCCGCAGGGATCCTGTCGGCCGGTCACGCCCGTGCCCTGCTGAGCCTCGACGGTGCAGAGGCACAGGAACAGTTGGCGTTGCGGATCGTGGCCGAGGGCCTGTCGGTCAGGGCGACCGAGGAGATCGTGGCCCTCACGCTGAACGACGGGCCGGCGAAGGGGCAGGCCGCGAAGCGCCGACCGAAGGCGCACGCGCCGGCCCTGACCGATCTCGCCGACCGACTGTCCGACCGGTTCGACACCCGGGTGAAGGTCGACATCGGGCGGAGCAAGGGCAAGATCACGATCGAGTTCGCGACCGTGGACGACCTGGAGCGGATCGTCGGGATCATCGGAGTGCAGCAGGAGGAGAGCGAGGGCTGAGTCCTCCCTCCGCGTCAACGGCCGCGCTACCCCTCAGGGGTGTGCGGCCGTTCCGTATCCCGCTCGCCACGTTTCACGTGAAACGGCTGCCGTTTCACGCCCTACCGATTGGCGGCCCCCGCCAGCGCGACTCGATCGCCTACGGCTCGCTCAGCCCGAGCGGCGCGGCGGCGCACCACCGAACCCCTGCGCCAGTCGACGTCGGTCGGTGGGCGAAGGCTTGAGGCTCTGTTTCACGTGAAACGGAGGGGGCCGCAGATGGTTGACGCCCCGACTGCACCTGATCCATTGCGAGCGCGGCTCGGCCGCCGAGATGCAGGGTGATGCGGAATTGGACGCCAGTCCTCACCCGGCCCGCTAGTAGATGCTCATGGAGTGCCCTGCGCGCCGCTCAGTTGCTCGCTGCCGCGTCGTGTGCCGCAGAGGGTGGTTGTGATCGACCGGAGCGCCGGACGCTCTTCTCAGGGCACGTGAGCATCAGGAGGCGGTGGTCGGCGGCGGTGCGTTACGACCTGTCCGCACCGGCCGGCAGCGATGGCGGGAGCCCGCAGCAAAAGCGGCAGCCCACCCGCCTGCCGTCGCCCGTCGCCCCTCGTATCGCGGCCTCGGTCTGCGCCTGTCCCGGCCTGGCCACCTCGCAACGCCCCGCCCTTGGTCGTGCTGACCGCGCCCCTCGTCGCGCTGTCCGCCCTCGTCGTTGCCCGCGCCCTCGTCGTGCTGCCCGCCCTCGCGTTGTCCGTCGACCCTGCACCGTTGGGGGCCTTGCGGTGCGACCGTCCCGCTCGGCTGGCACCTCGACAGGCGGCCTTCCGCCGCCTGTTCTCGTCCCACGGTGCACGTCACCTGGCTGCGCCTTGAGCGGGGTGGACGGCGTCGCTCGGCCCGGAGTGGGAGGCAGTGCCCCTGGGGAAACCTCTCAGGGGCTGAGCCCGGTGGAACTCCACGCGGCTGAGGCAGCGGTTCGATCCAGGACCGCTTCGGCACCCCGGCAGGGCGACCTTCTCCCGTTGGGAACGGAATCCGAAGCTCCAGCGCAACCGAGTCGAACGGCAACGCCCCGATGCGTCTGCGAACCCTCGCCAACGCCCCCGCAGGCAGTTCGCGGACAACGACCGACGGCCCGAAAAGTTATCCACACCCTTTGTCCACAGGCACCCCCTGTTTCACGTGAAACAGCGCGTGGGAGCGGGTGCGAGCCTGTGGATGACGGCCTGTGTTGAGGATCTCGGCAGCCTGTGGATATCGCTTCACGGCGCAGCGGTGACACCGTGTACCCGGTCGACGACAGGCACTGATTCCGCAGGCCCGGACCGATCATTCAGGTAGGGACAGCGGTGCCAGACTCGGTTAGGGTCAGCGTCGTGCACGACACCCCTCCCTCAGTCCCGGACTTCACCCAGTGGCCGTCGTTCCCCTTCGAGGGCGATCTCCACGTGAAGCAACTCGATGATCCGGTCCCGGTCGAACCGCCCCGGAAGGGCGAGGGTCTCCGGGAATGCACCGCCTGCAACGCACCCGACGATGCCTACATCTGGGTGGGAGAGCGCTGGCGGGTACGCGCCATGGACCGGCCCACCGGGCTGCCCATGGTGCTCATCCTGGAATCGCGGACACACCTCGACCTCGGCGATCTGCCGAACCTGCTCGCCGCCGAGCTGGGCGTGATGACCGTTCGTCTGGAGCGGGCAATCCGGTCCCTCGACGGGGTGGCGCGAGTCCACGTCAACCGGTGGGGCGACGGCTCGGCCCACCTGCACATGTGGTTCCTCGCTCGGCCGTACGGTCGCCTCCAGCTGCGGGGCACCTTCCTGTCACTGTGGGACTCGATCCTGCCGCCGATCTCCGAGGCGCAGTGGCGGGAGAACCTGGCGCTCGTCGCCGCCTGGCTCGCCGAGTTTGGCGGTCGCCCACTCGCCGAGCCGCCCCGCATCCAGTGGCAGGCACCGTCCAGCCTCCTGGCTCAGTCCGAAGCTGCGGATGCCGCTGCCGCCGATGCCGCAGCGGCGGCTGCTGCTGCCTCGGTCATCGAGGCGGCGGAGGAGATCCCCGAACCAGCGGGCTCCACTTCCGGCGTCGATCCGACCGACGGCGACACGGCACCCTCAGCGGATCCTGTGGACGGGGACGCCGACGCCGGGTCCACGGTCGCCGACACCGCTCAGACGAGCGAAACCGCCAGCCCGGCACGAGCCGGCAACGCGGCGAGCAGCGCGCCCGCCGGCACGACATCGTCCGGCGCCTCAACGTCCGGCACGACACCATCTGGCGTCTCGGAGTCCGGCACACTAACGTCCGGCGTCGCCGGCGCGGTGCCCGCCAACGGACCCGCGATTCTCCGGGGAGCCGCGGTCCGGAACGATCCGGAGGGCGAGGCTGCTGACAAGGCCACCGCCGGCGCGCTGGATGAGGCACCCCGCAGGGCCGCTCCGAACAGCGACGCCTAGAGCGTCGGTGCCCCGGGGCGCAAGGTTGACGACACGCGCGCCGGGCGGAAACCGGTTGCTTGGTGACCGGCGGTTTTGAGTAGTGTTTGCGCCATGTCGAGCCCTGAGGCATCCAAGGTGGGGGTTTTCGGTCACGCCGTCAGCCCCCTGAACCACTGAGTTCATAGTCCGCTTCCCAGCAGCCTTCGCTGCATGGGGATTTGCGCGCACCCTTGGGCGCTGGCCGCGGTGACGAGACGTCTCCTCGTTCTCTCTCACCTCGGAGTTCTTGATGCCTCTGCCGCTGTACCTGCTTGCCGTGGCGGTCTTCGCCATGGGCACCTCGGAGTTCATGCTTGCCGGCCTGGTGCCGGACATCGCCGCAAGCCTCGACGTGTCGGTCGGGGCTGCCGGGCTTCTGACTTCGGCGTTCGCTCTCGGGATGATCTTCGGCGCGCCACTGATGGCGGCGCTTGCGCGGTGGTGGCCTGTCCGGGCCAGCCTGCTGTGCTTCGTGCTGGTTTTTGCCGTCGCCCACGTCGTAGGCGCTCTCACGACGAGCTTCGCGGTTCTGCTGATCACCCGGGTGATCGCCGCCCTGGCCAACGCGGGCTTCCTTGCTGTGGCACTGAGCGCGGCGGCCACGCTCGTCGCATCTGACCAGAAAGGGCGTGCGCTGGCGGTGCTGCTCTCGGGTACGACGGTGGCCACCATCGCTGGAGTTCCCGGCGGCGCAATCCTCGGCACGGTGCTCAGCTGGCGGGCAACCTTCTGGGCGATCGCACTGCTCTGCCTTCCCGCTGCCTTCGGTGTCATGAAGGGCATCCCGGCCCGTGTCGGAAAGACCTCTCGGGACACTCCGGCTGGCTCGTCTCTTTGGAACGAGATCGCCCAGCTCGCGATGCCCAGGCTGGTCCTGGTCATGTTGCTCGGTGCCCTCGTCAACGCGGCCACCTTCGCCACATTCACCTTCCTGGCACCGATCGTGACTGACACGGCCGGCTTGGGCGAGCTGTGGGTCTCGGTCGTGCTGGTGCTCTTTGGTGTTGGGTCCTTCCTCGGCGTCACCCTCGCGGGACGGCTCTCCGATCAGCGTCCCGGCCTCGTGATCGCAGTCGGTGGCCCGTTGCTGTTGCTCGGCTGGTTCGCGTTGGCGACCCTGGCTGCCCAGCCGGTGGCGCTTCTGCTCCTCGTGTTCGTGCAGGGCACGCTTTCCTTCGCGTTGGGCAGCACCCTGATCGCCAGGGTCCTCTATGAGGCAGCAGGCGCTCCCACCATGGGTGGTTCGTATGCGACCGCGGCGCTCAACATCGGTGCCGCTGGCGGCCCTGCCGTTGCCGCAGCGACGCTCGGGGCCAACGCCAACGACCTTGGCCCGGCGTGGGTCAGCGGCCTCCTGGTTACGGTCGCACTGCTCATCGCCCTGCCGCTGCGGCGGTTCATCGCACCCCGCGTCGGCCAGGCGATTCGATGACCCACGCGAACGCCTCGACAGGGGGTGCCTGAGGTGAGCAGATCAGGAAGTGGTGAGGCGAGCCGCTGCCCGGGTGACCAGCGTGCCGAGGAGTCGGCCGAAGTCCAACCCCGCCGCCTGCACGGCGAGCGGCAGCAGTGACGTCTCGGTCATCCCCGGCGAGACGTTGACCTCCAGCACGTGCGGCTGGCCCGAGGCGTCCACGATCACGTCGACGCGGGAGAGGTCCCGCAGGCCGAGTGCGGTGTGCGCGGCGAGGGCCACGTCGGCGACCGTGGCGGCCACCTCCGGGTCCAGCCGGGCCGGCGCGTGCCAGGTGGTCCGGCCGGCCGTGTAGCGGGCGGCGTAGTCGTAGACGCCGTTGCGCGGCACGATCTCCACCGGCGGCAACGCCTGCGGTCCGTCGCCGAGGTCGACAACGGAGACCGCCACGTCCATGCCGGGCACGTACCGCTCGACGAGCGCCGTGGAGTCGTACGCGAAGCAGCCGACCATCGCCGCGGGCAGCGCCGCCGCGTCGCGGACCACCGCGCCACCCAGCCCCGACCCGCCCTGGGCGGGCTTGACCATCAGGGGCAGGCCCAGCCGGTCGACGATCCGGTCCAGTACGGCGACCGCGCCCAGCTCGGAGAAGCGGTCGTGCGGCAGGGCCACCCAGTCCGGGGTGGGAATGCCGGCCTCGCGAAGCACGGCCTTGGCCGAGGGCTTGTCCCAGGCGACCCGGGAGGCGCGGGCATCGCAGCCGACGTACGGGATGTCGCACAGGTCCAGTACCCCGCGCAGCGAGCCGTCCTCGCCGGTGGCGCCGTGCAGTGCGATCACCACCGCGTCCGGTGGGTCGGCGGCCAGCGCCGGGAGCAGCGCAACGTCGGCGTCGCGCAGCTCGGCCTCCACCCCCACGGCGCGCAGCGCGTCGAGCACCCGGCGACCGGAGCGCAGTGACACGTCCCGCTCGTAGGAGAGCCCACCCGCGAGCACCACGACGCGTAGGTCGGGCGAGGCGACGGAATCGGTCACGAGGAGGCGCTCAACGGCGGTCGTACCCATGCCGGCATCATGCCAAGTCGGGCCCTGGCACGTCGGAGCCGGCCTGGCCGCGTCGGCCGGCGGCACCGCCCACGGCACCGAAGACGCGGCGCATCGCGATCTCCTGCTCCATCACACCGGACAGCCGGCGGACGCCCTCGCGGATCCGTTCCGGCGGCGGGAAGCTGAAGTTGAGCCGCATCGCGCCGGTGCCGGTGCCGTCGGCGTAGAAGCCGGTGCCGGGCACGTAGGCGACCCGGGCGGCGACCGCTCGCGGCATCATGGCCTTGGAGTCGAGCCCCTCGGGCAGGGTGGCCCACACGAAGAGACCGCCGGCCGGCGTGGTCCAGCTGGTGCCCTCGGGCATCAGGTCGGTCATCGCGTCGAGCAGGGCGTCCCGGCGCTCCCGGTAGACCTCGCGGTAGACCTTGAGCTGCTGCCGCCAGGGCATCGTACCCAGGTAGGTGGAGACGGCGGCCTGGGCGAAACCGCTGGGGCAGAGGATCTGGGCCTCGCTGGCGATGACCAGCTTGTCGCGGACCGCGTGCGGTGCCAGGATCCAACCGACCCGCAGCCCGGGCGCGAAGGTCTTGGAGAAGGTGCTGAGGTAGAAGACCCCGTCCCGGCGGCGGGCCCGCAGGGGCGCGGGGGCCTCACCCTCGAAACCCAACTGACCGTACGGGTCGTCCTCGACGACGAGCAGGCCGGCGCGCTCACAGATGTCGAGGACCCGTTCCCGGCGTTCCTCGCTGAGTGTCACACCGGTCGGGTTCTGGTAGGTGGGGATCGTGTAGAGGAACTTCACCCGACGCCCGGCACGGGCGAGGTCGGCGATGGCCGCCTCCAGCGCCTCCGGGACGAGCCCGTCCTCATCCATCGGTACGTGCACGACCTGCGCCTGGGCGGCCTGGAAGACGCCGAGCGCACCGACGTACGTCGGACCCTCGGCCAGCACCACGTCACCGGGGTCGAGGAAGAGCCGGGCCACCAGGTCCAGGGCCTGCTGCCCGCCCACGGTGACGACGACGTCCTCGGGAGAGGCGCCGCACGCGGCGTCGATCCCGGAGAGCGACATCACCTCGCAGATGCGCTCGCGCAGCTCAAGGGTGCCCTGGCCGATGCCGTACTGGAGGGTGGTCACGCCGTGCTCCGAGCCGAGCCGGCCGAGCATCTCACCGACAGCGTCCAGCGGAAGGGCGGCGATGTACGGTGCGCCACCAGCGAGCGAGACGACCTCCGGACGGCTGGCGACCGCGAACAGTGCTCGGATCTCCGAGGCGGTCATCCCGCGTACCCGCCGGGCGTACCGGTCGGTGTAGTCGTCGAGTGTCGTGCCGGTCATGACCTCACCTCGATCGCTGCTCGGGTGGCTCCCGCCCCGGGTACCCCACAAGCCGCTGACCATGGCGGCGGGACACCGATTGTCGATCCTAGTCCGCCGAAGCCGCCCCGCGACCGTGCCGAGACGGATCGACCACATGGCGGACCGTGTCCGGCGTCCCCGGTGGGGTGGGCATCTGCGCGTCCCCTCCCGCATCTCCGATCGTCGGCGTACGATCGCTCGTCGGGGGCAGGAAGGCGGCGCTGTCGTTCCATGCCGGTCTCACCACCGAGCCTATTGTGGGGATGCTCCATATGTCGCGACGTCTGGTCAGCCTGACCCTCGACACGTTGGAAGACCTCCCGCGCCCGTGCCGGCAGTGCGTCTACTGGGAGCTCGATCCGGTCTCCGCGGAGCGCGCCTGCGCCGCTGGCGATCCGGGCCTGGAGAAGGAGGCGTGGGTCTCCCAGACGCTGCTGGAGTGGGGCTCCTGCGGCAAGCTCGCGTACGTCGACGGCATGCCGGCCGGCTTCGTGATGTACGCCCCACCCGCCTACGTGCCCCGCTCGATGGCGTTCCCGACCTCGCCGGTCTCCGCCGACGCGGCACTGCTGATGACGGCCAACGTGGTCGCCGCGTTCGCCGGTGGCGGCCTGGGCCGGATGTTGGTGCAGGGCGTCGCCCGGGACCTGACCAAGCGGGGGATCAAGGCAATCGAGGCGTTCGGCGACGCCAAGTTCGGCGACGCGGACGACCCCTCGGGTGGCTGCGTGGCGCCGGTCGACTTCTTCCTCTCGGTGGGGTTCAAGACCGTACGTCCGCATCCGCGTTTCCCCCGGCTGCGCCTTGAGCTGCGTACGGCGCTGAGCTGGAAGTCCGACGTCGAGTACGCGCTGGAGAAGTTGCTCGGCTCGATGAGCCCGGAGACGTTGCTCCGCCCGGTCCGTCCCGCCCCGGCCACCCGTTCCACCAACGGTTGACCGCCGGGCTCGCGCGCGGCGACCGCACTCAGGCGGAGGGTCAGTCGACCACGGTGCCGGCGGCCACGACGGCCCGCAGTTCGCTGACGTCCAGCGAGCCGGTCGGAACGTCCCGTTCGATCGGGTAGTACATCCGCTGCACGGCAGCCACGATCGCCTCCACCACACGGTCCCGGAACCGGGGGTCGACCAGTTGGGCGCGGTCCGTGGGCGAGGTGAGGTAGCCGACCTCGACCCGGACGGCGGGCATCCGGGTCAGTCGCAGCAGGTCCCACGTCTTGGCGTGGGTGCGGCAGTCCCGCAGGCCGGCCCGGGCGACGATCTCCCGCTGCACGAGCCCGGCCAGACGCTCACCGGTCGCCGAGGTCACCCCGTTGTCGGTGCCGTAGTGGTAGGTCGCGACGCCCTCCGCATCCGGGTTGGCGTGGCCGTCCAGGTGCAGCGAGATGAACACGTCGGCGCCGAGTGAATTGGCCAGCTCGGCCCGGTCGGTGTCCGGCAGACAACGGTCGGGCGACGGCCCCCGGGTGAGCTGCACCCGCACCCCGGACGCGGCGAGCCGCCCCTCCAACCGGCTGGCGAGGTCGTGCACCAGGTCGGCCTCCGTCCAGCGCAGCGGCCCGTCGGGCACCACCATCCCGGGGTCGGTGCCACCGTGACCCGGGTCGATGACCACCGTCTTGCCGACCAGCGCCGGCCCGGACTGCCGGATCGCGTCAGACTCGCGTAGCCACTGCGGGCGGCCACCGACCACCTTGCGGCCGATCCGGCGCAGCGCGTTCATGGTGTGTGGGCCGCAGGAGCCGTCGGGGGTGAGACCGACCTCGCGCTGGAACTGGGCCACAGCGCGGGACGTCCGGACGCCGTAGATGGCGTCCGCGCGGCCCACGTCGTACCCCATCTCCAGCAGTCGCTCCTGCAGTGACCGGACGTCCTCGCCGGTGAGCGCCTCGGGGACCGCGTGGTAGAGGGTGCGGGCGCCGAGCCGCCAGCGGGCGGCGTCCAGGGCGCGCCAGGTCTCCGCCCCGACCCGGCCGTCCACGCTGAGCCCTCGGGACTGCTGGAACGCCCGGACGGCCCGCTCGGTGTCCAGGTCGAACTCGTCGGCGTGCGGCCCGGCTGCGGCGAGCAGGTCGAGGCCGATCAGGATGGTACGAATCTCCGTGACCGCGGGTCCCCGGTCACCGGGTCGGATCGGACGCACGCACGACCCCCTCTGCACGACGCTGGCTGGCCGGGCGGCCCAGGCTTGAGGCTATGCGTTCCGGGGCGGTGAGGTGGCTGGGGCCAGGAAAAACGTCGCCGGTGCGGCCCGGGAGACAACGAAACCCCGCACCCGGCGAGCGGGTACGGGGTCCGGTTGGTGTTCCTGCTGGTCAGAGGGCCGATTCGATGAGCTTGACCAGCTCACCCTTCGGCTTGGCGCCCGCGATCGACTGCACCGGCTGGCCGTTCTTGAAGACGGTGAGCGTCGGCACCGACATCACGCGGTAGGCCCGCGCGGTCTCCGGGTTCTCGTCGATGTTGAGCTTGACGATGGTGACCTGGTCACCCATCTCGCCGGCGATCTCCTCGAGCAGCGGCGAAACCTTGCGGCAGGGGCCGCACCACTCGGCCCAGAAGTCCACCAGAACCGGCTTGTCAGCCTGCAGCACGTCGGCGACGAAACTGGCGTCCGTGACCGCCTTGGTCTTTCCCACTATGGCCCCTCCTCAGATGTGTTCGGTTGCTTCAGCTGAGCGTCGCGATGAACCGCTCGGCGTCGAGCGCGGCGGCACAGCCGGTGCCGGCCGCGGTGATCGCCTGGCGGTAGGTGTGGTCGACGAGGTCGCCGGCGGCGAAGACACCCGGCACGTTGGTGCGGGTGCCGGGGGCCTGGACCTTGACGTAGCCCTCGTCGTCCATCTCGACCTGACCACGGAAGAGCTCGCTGCGGGGGTCGTGGCCGATGGCCACGAACACGCCGGTCACGTCCAGCACCTTGGTCTCGCCGGTGTGCACGTTGCGGACCCGTACGCCGGTGACCTTGCCGTCGTCGCCGAGGATCTCCTCGACGGTGCTGTTCCACTCGACCTTGATCTTCTCGTTGCTCAGCGCCCGGTCGGCCATGATCTTGCTGGCCCGGAACGAGTCACGCCGGTGGATGATGGTGACCGACTCGGCGAAGCGGGTGAGGAAGCTGGCCTCCTCCATCGCCGAGTCGCCGCCGCCGACGACCACGATGTGCTGGTTGCGGAAGAAGAAGCCGTCGCAGGTGGCACAGGAGGAGACGCCGTGGCCCAGGTATTCCTGCTCGCCGGGCACGCCCAGCGGCCGCCACGCCGAACCGGTGGAGAGGATGATGGAGCGGGCCCGGTAGGCGGTCTCGCCGACCCAGACGGTGCTCACCGCGCCGGAGCCGGCGTCGCCGGTGTCCACCAGCTCGACACGGGTCACGTCGTCGGTGAGGAACTCGGCGCCGAACCGCTCGGCCTGCTTGCGCATGTTGTCCATCAGCTCGGGGCCGAGGATGCCGTCAGCGAAGCCGGGGAAGTTTTCCACCTCGGTCGTGGTCATCAGCGCACCACCCGACTGCACGCCCTCAATGATCAGCGGCTTCAGGTTGGCGCGGGCGGCGTAGACCGCCGCCGTGTAGCCGGCCGGCCCGGAGCCGATGATGATCAGGTTGCGGACCTCGTCCACTGCCGTCTCCCGAGTTGTGTGTGTTCGGCGTCGGCGCGAGCACCGATGCCGATCCGAGTTGCCGACGCCTGGGTGGGGCCGGCAGCTGACTTCCAGAACGTCATCGTACGAACCGGGGATTCCCGAGCCGGGCATCCGGTGGGTCAGGTCACGTGGCCGGTCTTTGTGCCGTTGACCGTGGATTCACCCTACCCGCGCCGAATACCGGCTGTCCGAGGCGGACCCGGGCACTCCGCACTCCGGGCCGCTCACCCAGGCCCAACGAGCTCCGGTCGCGTCGGTGAAGCGGATGACCAGGGCCTGCTCGCCCTGGAACCGCGCGTAGTCGAGCACCTCGACCGTCAGTGGAGCGTTGCCGTGCTCGGCCGCCACGTCAGCCAGGCAGGTCGCCAGCGCGGCCTCGTCGGTCAGCCGGGCCAACTGGGTCAGCCCGTCGCCGGCGGGACGCCGGCCTTCCTCGTCGTCCACCTCCGGCTGGGTGCCGGGGGTGTTGCCGGTCACTCGGCTGGGAGTCGCTGTGCTCAGCGTGCCGACATCCGGCTCGTTGCCGAGGCTCTGCGGGGTGTAGTCCGTACCGCTGCGCAGTGCGGGCCCTGTGGTGCGGACCGCGCCGGCCGCCGCGGCGTCCGCGGGTGCTCTGGCCGGCCGGTCCTGGGCGCTGGTGGCACTGGTGTCGTCCGAGACGCCCGTCGCCAACTGGTTGAGGCCCAGCGCGACTGCGACGACGGCGACCGTGGCGGCGGCCACCGGTGCGCCACGGCGGGCCCATTCACGCCAGCGGCGACCAGGGACGGTGGATGCCCGGCGTCCCGACCTGGACGAGGCGGGGGTGGTGGGCCGGCGACCGGCCCCGCCCTGCACCGGTACGACCAGCGGCGACCCGGTGTCGGCGGCCGGGTCGACCCCGGGCGCGGTCTGCTCGGCGGAGGGGTCGTCCGACGTCGGCTCCGCGGCGGCCAGCGCGGCGGAGAGGCGGTCGACGATCGCCTGCGGCATCTCCGGTGACGGCTCAGCCAAGCGGGTCAGGCTCGAACTGACCTCCGTCAACGCGGGAGCCAGCAGTGCGTACGCCTCGGCCCAGGCCGGGTCCGCGGACACCAGCTGGGCGACCTCCTCCTGCTGCGGGGTGCCGTCCAACGCCCCGCCGAGGTAGTCAGCGAGGAGGTCGTCGTCGACCTCCCGGAACCCCTCGGTCGTCACGTGTCCTCCTGGTTGGCGTCCCGCCGGTATCGGCTCGACCCCGATCCGACGCCCTCGGCCGGGCCTGGGTTCCCCGGCGTGACGCCGGGCACGTCACCGACCATCTTGGCTGGGTCCGATCGTGCCGAGGGCGTTGCGGCCACGGCAGGGCGGAGATGCCCGAGCAGCACCGCCAGACGGGCCCGGCCCCGGGCGCACCGACTCTTCACAGTGCCCTCGGCGACGCCGAGGATGCGGGCGACCTCGGCGACCGGATAGCCCTGTACGTCGACCAGCACCAGGGCGGCGCGTTGCTCAAGGGGCAGCGCGGCGAGTGCCTCGCGGACCACCAGCACCGTGTCGTGGTCCGTGGCCGGTGCCGCCGGCTCCAGCCCGCCGGTGCCGTCCTCGGCCCGGTTGCCGTCCGGCAGCGGCACTGTGGGGTGCGCCTGTCGGCGTCTGATCCGGTCCAGGCAGGCGTTGACCACGATCCGGTGCAGCCAGGTGGTGACGGCGGAGTCGCCGCGGAACCGGCCCGCCGCCCGATGCGCCGACAGCAGGGCGTCCTGGAGTGCGTCGGCTGCCTCCTCGCGGTCGCCGAGCGTCCGCAGCGCCACCGCCCACAACCGGTCGCGGTGCCGGCGGAACAGTTCGGCGAAGGCGTCCCGGTCCCCGGCGACGTGCGCGCGCAGCAGCTCCAGGTCCGTTGCGGCGACACGCCCGCCCATCACCGCGTCCAGCGAATGCGATGCCCGGATCGTGGCGCCCGGCTCACGACCCCTGGACCGTAATCTCCTGCACCCCAAGCTTGAAGCCACCCTCGGCCGGAGCCAACTCGGTGATCCAGAACAACAGGTACTGGTATTTCTGGTCGGCGTCGAAGCCGTTGAACGTCATGGTGGTGCCGTCGTGGTCCTCGAACGGCTGGCCGATGGCGGTCTTGTAGTCCAGCTCCAACTGCTTGTCACCGCTGGAGCTGGACGGCGGGTTGGTCGTGCCGGCGAGGAGTTGGGCGGACGCGCCGGTGGCCGACAGGATTGCCTGCACCGACTTGACGGTGTGCGGCTCGCCGAGGTCGATCCAGACGCCCATGCCCTTCTTCAGGTTGCCGAAGTTGGGCCGGTCCCGGTAGGTCTCGGTCTCCCAGCCCTCGTCCTCGTCACCGTCGATGACCTTCTCGGCGCCGTCGACCTCACTACGGTTCTTGCTGTACGGGTCGATGATCCGGACGCCCTTGACGGCCAGCTTGCGGACCGCGGTGGCGGCCGGGGTGGCATCGCCGGCCGGGGCGCTGGAGGTGGGAGCGGGAGGCTGGTTGGCCTGCGGGTCCTTGTCGCCGTCGCCCAGCGTGCTGATCCCGATCAGCAGACCGACCAGGGCGACGGCCAGCAGGCCGGCGATGCCCACGGCGACCTTGCGACCACCGGCAGCGGCCAGTGGCGACGGCTCTTCCTCGGTGTCGGCGGCGAACCGCAGCGGCCCACTGTTGTCGAGGTAGTGCTCCTCCTCGGCCGGCACGTCCAGTCGGGCAAGCTCGGCGGCGAGCACATCGGACGACGGCGGCGCGATCTCGGCGTCGAGCAGATCCATGGTCAGGTCGTCCAGGTACGCGGGAACACCCGCCCGGACCTGGCGAGGTGCCGCGATGGCGCCCCCGGCGTCGCGAACGGCGTCCGGGATGGCGGCCCGGCCGTGGCCGGCGGTGGCGCCACGCAGCGGTGCCTCGGCGTGCGGCCAGTAACCGGTCAGGGCAAAGTAGAGGACACCGCCGACCGCCCGGATGTCGTTCTCCTGGCTGTCGTCGCCATCGGTGCGGGCGTCCGCCAGGACCACGCGGCCCTCGTCACTGATCATGACGGTGCCAGGGTGGACGTTGCCGTGCACCATGCCGGTAGCGTGCACTGCGGCGAGAGCGCTCGCGACGGCGTTGCCGATCGCGGTGGCCCGGGCCGGGTCCAGTGGACCGTCGGCCGCAAGGTCCCGCAGGGACTGCCCGTCGACCCACTCGCGCACCACGTACGCGCGGTCGGCCTCGTCGATCGCGTCGTAGACGCCGACCAGGTTGGGATGGATGACCCGGCTGGCCGCGACGGCCGCCTGAAGCATTTCGGTGGCGGAGTCGCCGCCCGGGTAGCGCAGCACCACCGCGACGGGACGACGCAGGATGACGTCGACCCCGCGCCAGACCAGCCGACCCGCGCTGTCGTTGTTGATGTGCTCAACCAGCTCGTACCGCTCGGCGAGGACTTCACCGGCCGTGGGAGCACCGAAGGTCATGACCGGAGGAGCGCTTTCGTCCGCCTCCTGACCCTCGCCGACCTGGGTCACCCGTCCTCCCTCGGTGATCGTGTCGATCGATGGACCCGCACTGCTGGGCATGTGGCTTCCCGCTCTGCCGTTGAAGGAACCGGCCGACCGGTGTCGACGCGCAGCGTCGGCCCCTGCCGTACCCGTCGAGAGCGACCTTACCTGGGTTGCCCGTCTCCCCGACATGTCATCTTCCCGCCGTACCCGGCGGGTTCCCGGCAGTCGAAGAGCTCGTCCGGTTACGACCGTTGTCAGCCACGTTGCTGGCACATGTACTAGCTAATCTACGGCTTCACCGCAAGTGCCCGACGCCGGGGCTGGGCTGACGCGACCCCTCCCTACAACTGGCATCTTCCCACCGATTGGCCCGGCACGCTCAGCCGTACGGTTGGTTATCCACAGGCCGATGCGGTGGTTGACCGGCGAATCGCGGAGTTATCCACAGGTGCGTCCCCAGCCTGGTGATCCGCGGTCACGGTCCGTGTGTGCAGAAACTTTTTGTGATCGGGTGCTGACGGTCAGCGACCCAGGCGACGGCGGACCATGCCGACCACCTCGGTGATCTCACTGATCCGCAGCAGCATGGCCAGACCCAGGTAGGTCCCGCCGATGACCGCCCCACCAACCACCAACTGGATCGCCGCCTCGGTCCAACTGGGTGTGTCGTTGCCGGGGAGAACGGCGATCACCAACCATCCGATCAGCGCCGCGCCGAGCGCGGCGACCACGACCCGGCCGATGGTTCGCATGATGGCACCCAGACCGATCCGGCCGACCCGGGGCCGGAGCAACCAGGCGGAGGCCACCGCCGCCGCCAGGTAGGAGACCGCGTTGCCGATCATCATCCCGGCCGCCGCGAAGTGTGCGGCGAACGCGGCGAACAGCACGATCTGTACGCCGACCCGCAGCGCCACCACCGGGATGTTGATCAGAGCCGGGGTGCGGGTGTCCGGCAGCGCGTAGAAGGCAAAGGTGAAGAGCTGGCTGATGGCGAACGGCACCAGGGCGATTGCGGCGGCCAGCAGCACGGTGGACGTGGCCGTCGCGTTCTCCGCGCTGAACGCGCCATACCTGAAAACCACCACCGAGATGGGGGTGGACAGCACGGCGTAGCAGACCGCGATCGGCGCGAGCACCGCCGTGACCATCCGGACACCACGGGAGAGGTCGGCGGTGACGTCGTGGAACCGCCCGTCAGCTGCGGCGGCTGCCATCCGGGGCATCAGCGCGGTGATGATCGAGACGGCGATGATGCCGTGCGCCATCATCAGCAGCAGGAAGACGTTGTTGTAGATGAGGATGCCGGCCTGGTCCTCGCCCGCCGCTCGGGTGAGGAGATTGACCACCACGAAGAGGCCGAGCTGGTTGACGGCCACGTAACAGAACATCCAGGCCCCGAGCCGGGCCAGTTCACGCAGCCCCAGCTCGCGGAAGTCGAACCGCCACTTCCAGCGGAAGCCGACCTTGCGCAGCGCCGGCAACAGCCCGGCGGTCTGTACCGCCACGCCGAGCAGGGTGCCGCCACCGACCAGCAGGACCCGGCCGGCGTCCATCTCCGACGGCTGTAGCCCCTTCGCCCCGTACACCAGGATGTAGAGACCGAAGACGCCGATCACCACCAGGTTGTTGAGGATGGGCGCCCACATGGGCGCGGCGAAGTGGCCCCGGGTGTTCAGCACCGCGGCGATCAGCGCGCTGACGCCGGTGAAGAACAGCATCGGCAGGATCAGCCACGACAGGTGCGTGATCAGCTCGGTGTAGGCCTTGTCCTTGCCGCTGGCGTAGATGGTGGTCAGCACCGGCGCCGACACCACGGCGATCAGGGCCGCCGCGGCCAGCGCCAGCACCGCGAGGCTGAGCAGCCGTTGGGCGTACGCCTCGCCCCGGTCCGCGTCGCTCTTGCGTCGACGGACCAGCACCGGGATGAGCACGCTGGTCAGCACCCCGCCGAGCAGGAACTCGTACACCTGATTGGGGAGGAAGATTGCGGTCGTGTAGGCGTTGCCGATCAGGTTGCCGAGGGCGGCACCGATCATCAGGTTCCGGATGAAGCCGGTGCCCCGGCTGACGAGGCTGCCGACCGCCATGACCGCGCTGTTGGCGGCGGCGCTGGTTTCGCCGACGACCTCGGGTGGGGGCGCCGTAGCCTCCACCCCGGGCTGGTTCAGCGGCTCCGCGGAGATGAAGATCGCCCCGTCAGCCGGCGGCACGTTACCGTCCGGCGTGGCGTTGGCGCTGCGGTAGAGCCCGCCGCTCATCTCCAGCCTCCCAGGGGTACGTCGAGCCGGACACCGACCCGCACGCCACAGACCATAGTCAACCCCCACCCGTTACCCGCGCCCGGCGGATCGGATCACACCCTGGCCCGATAAGCTGGCGATCCCATGTCCGAAGCTTCCGCTCCTCACGCCGCCGACCGCCGCGAACTCACCGCCGCGCAGCGCAACGCCGTCGCCGAACTGCTCCGGGTTTCCCCGGTCGCCGACGAGTTGGGCCGCCGCTTCGTCCGCGCCGGTCACGAGTTGCACCTGGTGGGTGGTTCGGTGCGGGATGCCCTGCTCGGCCGACTCGGGGACGACCTCGACTTCTGCACCGACGCGCACCCCGACGAGACGCTGCGGGTCCTCAAGGGCTGGGCCGAGTCGATCTGGGAGACCGGTCGGGAGTTCGGCACCATCGGCGCCCAGCGCGACGGCCTCCGGCTGGAGATCACCACGTTCCGCGCGGAGTCGTACGACCAGGTCAGCCGCAACCCGGTGGTGGTCTACGGCACCAGCCTCGACGAGGACCTGAAGCGGCGCGACTTCACCATCAACGCGATGGCGGTCAGCCTGCCGGAGCACCGGTTCACCGACCCGCACGGCGGGTTGGACGACATCTCGGCCAGGATGATCCGTACCCCGAGCACCCCCGGGGAGTCGTTCGGCGACGACCCGTTGCGGATGCTGCGGGCCGCCCGGTTCGCCGCCCAGTTGCGTTTCGCCGTGCACCCGGACGTGCACCGGGCGATGAGCGAGATGTCCGCCGACCTGGACCGGATCACCGCCGAGCGGATCCGCGACGAGTTCACGAAGCTGCTCTGCGGTGCTGACCCGATCACCGGGCTGCGGCTGCTGGTCGACACCGGGCTGGCCGAACGGTTCCTGCCGGAGCTGACCGGGTTGAAGCTGGAGATCGACGAGCACGCGCAGCACAAGGACGTCTACGAGCACACCCTGACGGTCGTCGAGAACGCGGTCTCCTACGAGGAGGAGGGCTGCGACTTCATCCTGCGGATGGCCGCCCTCATGCATGACGTGGGCAAGCCGGCGACGAAGGCTGCGGCCCCCGACGGTCGGGTCAGCTTCCACCATCACGAGGTGGTCGGCGCACGGCTGACCAAGGCCCGGATGAAGGCGATGCGCTACCCGAAGGAGGTCATCGCCAAGGTGACCGCGCTGGTCGCGCTGCACCTGCGCTTCTACGGGTACGGGCGGGGCGAGTGGACGGACTCGGCGGTGCGCCGGTATGTCGCCGACGCCGGTGACCTGCTGCCCCGGCTGCACAAGCTGACCCGCTCGGACTGCACGACTCGCAACCGGCGCAAGGCGGCCCAGCTCGCCGCCGACTACGACGCGCTGGAGGATCGGATCGCCCGGATCGCGGCCGAGGAGGACCTGGCCCGGGTCCGTCCCGACCTGGACGGCAACGCGATCATGGAGTTGCTCGGCGTACCGCCGGGGCCGGTGGTCGGGCGGGCCTGGAAGCACCTCAAGGAACAGCGCCTTGAGCACGGCCCTCTGGACCGTGACGCCGCGGAGGTCGAGCTGCTGCGCTGGGCCCGCGCCGAGGGCCTCGTCGAGTAGCCCTCGCACCGAACCCGAGTGGAACTGACGGGCGCCGCCCCGAACCGGGAGCGGCGCCCGTCTGCGTACGTCGTCAGCGGGTCTCGACGGCGGTCCCGTCCACGGCCGGGGCGCTCTTGCCGGTGGGGGTGCCGTTGCCGGCCGCGGACGCTGAGCCGAGCCGGGACAGCAGACCGGCCAGGTCGATCCCGGTCAGGTCGCTGCCGAGCTGGAGCCCCTGGGCCACGTTGCCGGCCACAGACTTCGTCAGCGACGACGCGCCGTCGGTGGAGATGACGGTCATCTTGTCGATCGCCCCGATCGGCGCGCTCGCCGCCTCGACCACCTGCGGCAGCACCTTGACCAGCAGGTCCAGCACCGCCGCCTCGCCGTAGGCGGCGAACGCCTCGGCCTTGCGCGCCATCGCGTCCGCCTCGGCCTCACCCTTGGCCAGGATGGCCGCGGCCTCGGCCTGACCCTCCCGCTCCACCGCCTCGGCGATGGCGGAGCGCCGACGCTGCTCGGCCTCACCTTCCTTGGCGCCCTCGATCGCGTTCGCCTCGGCGAGCGCGGCACGCCGGGCCCGCTCGCCCTCACCGGTGAGCCGCGCCTGTTCGGCGGAGGCCTGCGCGGCCGCGATGACCGACTGCCGCTGTGCGTCCGCGTGCAGCACCGCCGCGGCGCGGGACGCCTCGGCCTCCTGCTCCACCTTGTACCGGGCCGCGTCGGCGGGCTTGCGCACCTCGGTGTCCAGTTGGCGCTGCTTGAGTTCGGCGTTGCGCTCGGCGACCTTCTGCTGTTCGGAGAGGATCGCCTGGTCCCGTTCGGCCTGGGCCAGCGGCCCGGCGGCGGCGGACTTCGCCTTCGCCGCGTCGATCTCGGCCTGGATGCCGGCCTGCTTGAGAGACAGGTTCCGGTTCGCCTCCGCGATGGCCTCTTCGGCGAGCAGCCGCTCCTGCTCGGCCTGCTGCCGGGCCCGTGCCTCGGCGATGGCCGCGTCCTTGAGCACCCGGGCGGCCTCGGGCCGGCCCAGGTCCTGCAGGTAGGACCCTTCGGCGAGGATGTCCTGGAGTTGGAAGGTGTCCAGCACGAGACCCTGGTTGGTCATCGAGTGCTCGGCCTCCTCGGCCACCGCGCTGGCGAACGCCGCCCGGTCCCGGATGACCTCCTCGACGGTGAGCCGGCCGACGATCGAGCGCAGCGCTCCGGCGAGCACCTCCCGGGTGAAGTTGTCGATCTCGTCCTGTTGGTGCAGGAACCGCTGGGCAGCGGCCCGGATCGCGTCCTCGGTGCCGCCGACCTTGACGATCGCCACGCCGTGCAGGTCGGCGCGGATGCCCTGCTTGCTCACCGCCCCCCGGATGCCGACGTCGATCCGTCGGCTGGACAGGTCGAGCGACTGGAGCTTCTGCACCACCGGCAGCACGAAGACCGAGGCACCGAGCACGACCTTCTGCCCGGAGTTGTCGGTCGAGCGCCCGCCGTCGGCGGTCTGGGTGGTGCGACCCTTGCGGCCGGTGACGATGAACGCCTCGTTCGGTCCGGCCACCTTGATCCGGGAGAGCACGAAGAGCACCAGGATGAGCACGAGGAGGACCGCGCCACCGATGGCGATTAGCAGGGCCATATAAAGGAGTCCTGTCTACGAGGGGAAGTCAGTAGGTTTCGACCTGCACGCTGGTCTCGCTGAGCGCCTGCACCACGAAGACCTGGGCGCCGACCGGTATCGGCTGGTCAGCACGGGCGCTGAGCTTGACCGGTTGACCGGCGAGACGAATCCGTACCTCGCCGTAGCCGTCAACCGGCACCGGGGTGACGACCAGGCCGAGCGCACCGACCAGGTCGTCGCGGGTGGGGGTGGCGTCGGTGCGCATGTTCCGCGCCGCCCGGCTGAGTCGGGACGCCAACCAGGCGGTGGGCACGGCCGCGAGCACGCCGCCGACCGCCGCGCCGACGACCATGCCAGGGGTACGCGCACCGAGCAGTTCGTTGACGATGGCCGCGCCGAAGCCGAACGCGCCGGCGAAGCCGGCGACCGTCTCGACCGAGATCGGCCCGTCGACGTCTGCGTGCCCGAACTGGAACAGCTCGGTGCCGAGCAGGGCGAGCGCGAGCACACCGATGCCCGCCCCGCCGATGATCAGAAAGATGAGCGTCCCCATTGCCACGACCTGCACGGTATCGATGCCGCGCAAGCTCTGACAGCCCTGCGGACACAAGATGATCTACCGAGGTGGGTCGTCGGTGCTGACCAAACAGGGGCAGTGCTGACGGATCTTGGTGAGCTAACTACGCCTACTTCCCGCTGAGCACCGGCGGCGGCGGACACATCACGGTCTTCTACGCGGCTCTGCTTCTCCCGTTCTTCGCCGGTCGCAAGCTCTACCTGGGCTTCCGGGACCGCGATCGGACCCGCGCCGAACGGGCCGCTGGCGGAGGCGATCCGGGCTGCCGAGGAGTGGCGTTCGGCCCGCCGCTGGTAGCCGGGCGGGCCAGGAAGTCCGAGACAGGGAGAATGGGTGGATGCGCTGGACCGTGCTCGACTCACCGATCGGCGAGTTCTCCGTCGCCACCGACGGCACGAGCGTCTGCGGCGCCCATTTCGGGCGGGTCGAGGCGGCGGCGGACGATCCTGACCACGAGGTGTCCCGGCAGGCCGTCGCCGAGCTGCGGGCGTACTTCGCCGGCGAGCTGACCGCGTTCACCGTGCCGGTGTCGATGCCGCGCGGCTCCGACTTCGAACGGGCCGTGTGGCGGGAGATGACACGCATCCCGTACGGGGAGACGCTGACGTACGGCGATGTGGCGCGTCTGGTCGGCGATCCCGGAGCGGCACGGGCGGTGGGAGTGGCCTGCAACCGCAACCCGGTCCCGGTGATCGTGCCGTGTCACCGGATCGTCGGCGCGGGCGGCAAGCTGGTCGGTTTTGGCGGGGGCCTGCCTCGCAAGGTCAAGCTGCTGGAGCTGGAGGCCGGTGTCGCCCTACGACACACATGGTCGGGAGGTTGACGCCGGTCAACCAGTTATACAACTTCGGTATGGCCTTCACCCTGACCCTCAAGCCCGAAGTCGAACAGCGCCTCAAGGAGCTTGCCGAGGCTGAGCAGCGGTCGATGCACAAGACCGTGGAGGTGGCGATTCAGGCCTACCTGGATCGCCAGGTCTATCCGACCGTGCTCGACAAGTCGGCAGCGCTCCTGCATGGCCTGATGATGTGGCGACCACTCGACGTCTGGAACGCCGGACTTGGCTGGGCGGCGATGCGGGTGTTCCTGGCCCGGGCCGGCTTCGTTCTCGACAGGCCCGCGAAGGAGCGGATGGCGTTGACCGACGCGCTGGTCAGCGGCGAGGTCGACTCGGTTGACGAGTTGGCGCTGCGGCTGTCGCCGTACCTGGAGATGTCGAGCTGAACGCGGCGAGGGCCGGGTCCGTTTCGGACCCGGCCCTCGCCGGTGCTTGCTGTTTCAGCGGGTCAGCGCGCGACCTCGCCGGCGATGAACTCCTCGACGGCCTGGTGGGCGTCGTGGTCGGCGTACTGCACCGGCGGGGACTTCATGAAGTACGACGAGGCCGACAGGATCGGGCCGCCGATCTTCCGGTCCAGCGCGATCTTCGCGGCCCGGACGGCGTCGATGATGACGCCGGCCGAGTTCGGAGAGTCCCACACCTCGAGCTTGAGCTCGGCGTTGAGCGGGGTGTCACCGAACGAGCGACCCTCCAGGCGGATGTACGCCCACTTGCGGTCGTCCAGCCACGGCACGTGGTCCGACGGGCCGATGTGCACGTCGCTCTTGCTCATCTCGTGCGGGATCTGCGAGGTGACCGACTGGGTCTTCGAGATCTTCTTCGAGACCAGCCGCTTGCGCTCCAGCATGTTCATGAAGTCCATGTTGCCGCCGAAGTTGAGCTGGTACGTGCGCAGCAGCTCGACGCCGCGGTCCTCGAAGAGCTTCGCGAGTGCGCGGTGCACGATGGTGGCGCCGACCTGGCTCTTGATGTCGTCACCGACGATCGGCAGGCCAGCGTCGGTGAACTTCTGGGCCCACTCCGGGTCGGAGGCGATGAAGACCGGCAGGGCGTTGACGAACGCGCAGCCGGCGTCGATCGCGGCCTGGGCGTAGAACTTGGCGGCCTGCTCGGAGCCGACCGGGAGGTAGCAGACGACGACGTCGACCTGCGCGTCACGCAGCGCCTGCGCCACGTCGACGGGGGCGGCGTCGGACTCCTCGACGATCTCGCGGTAGTACTCGCCCAGACCGTCGAAGGTCGGACCGCGCTGCACGCTGACGCCGGTCGGCGGCACGTCGCAGAGCTTGATGGTGTTGTTCTCGCTGGCGACGATCGCCTCCGCGAGGTCCATGCCCACCTTCTTGGCGTCCACGTCGAACGCCGCGACGAACTCCACGGAGTTGACGTGGTAGTCGCCGAAGGCGACGTGCATGAGACCCGGGACGCGGTCGTTCGGGTTGGCGTTCCGGTAGTACTCGACGCCCTGAACCAGGGACGAGGCGCAGTTACCCACACCGACGATGGCGACGCGGACGGAGCCCATAGCGTCTGCCTCCTTCTTTTCTGTCACGGCCGCTCATTCCTGGTCTCTCCAGGCGGAGGCGGGCTGTTGTCTTCTCGTCGGCCGCCGGCTGTCCCGATGTTCGGGACCGTCGGGGCTCGGCCGGAGCGCTCGTTGGCGATGAGCTCCTCCAGCCAGCGGACCTCGCGCTCACAGGCATCAAGGCCGTGGCGCTGCAGTTCCAGCGTGTAAGCGTCGAGGCGCTCGGCCGCCCGGCCCAGCACGTCGCGAAGCCCTTCGCGACGCTCCTCGATCTTGCGGCGGCGACCCTCCAGAATGCGCAGGCGGGTCGCCTGGTCGGTCCGGGCGAAGAACGCGAAGTGCACCCCGAAGCCCGTGTCGTCGTACGTCTCGGGCCCGGCCTGTGCGATCAGCTGGGCGAAGCGTTCCTTGCCCTCCGCGGTGATTTTGTAGACCACCCGACCTCGTCGGCTGGTCAGCGCGGGGACCTCCTCGGCAGTGGCAGGCGTCTCATCAGCTTCGGTGATCCATCCCGCCGCCTGCAGCCTGCGTAGCGTGGGATAGAGCGAGCCGTAGCTGATCGCCGCCCGGATCGCGCCGAGTTTGGCGGTCAGCTCCTTGCGCAGCTCATAGCCGTGCATCGGAGACTCCTGCAGGAGGCCGAGGATGGCGAACTCAAGCACTGGCCACCCTCTCTTTACCCTCCGGCGTGGAGCGGTAACCGCCGCGATGTATCGGACCGATACATCGCACGTTAGCGGGTCGCGCGTGCCAGGGCAAACCCCCGTTCCGAGACGGTGCCGTCACGGATTGTGAGCGTGGTCGCCTGCTCGGGCCGGACCGCGTACCCTTCTTCGCATGCGTACGCAGCGCCAGGTCGTCGACTACTCGCTTCAGAAGCGAGCAGTGCTGCGTGAGCTCCTGGCCGGCCGGGTCGGCACGTACGACGTGTGCGACGCATCGCCGTACCTGAAGAACGCCGCCCGGTTCCACGGTGAGCCGACCGACCGACGCTGCCCGATCTGTCGCAGCGAGAACTTGACTCTCGTCCACTACATTTATGGCGACGAGCTCAAGCAGTCCGCCGGGCAGGCCCGGACACTGACCGAGTTGCCTGTCCTGGCGATGACGCTGCGTGAGTTCCAGGTCTTCGTGGTGGAGGTGTGCCTCGGTTGTGACTGGAACCATCTGGTCGAGCAGTACCTGCTCGGTCGGGACGGTCTGGCCGGCGACAGTGACGGCACCGGCGAGCAGGACGTGGCGGCCGCCGAAGGTGCGGGTCGGCGGAGGCGAGAGGCGCAACGGTGATCACAGCTGGTTGGACCGGCCCCGGGGCCGTAGACGAAACCCGGGACGGTCAACCGCTCGTTGGTCCGATTAGCCCTATTAATACGGCAAGTCCCCCGGTGAAACGGCACCCCCGTGCCGGTCTCCCGGGTGAAGCAACTCACGGCAACCCGGTGGCGGCGCAGTCGCGCCCCACCGCGACCGGCAGGGTGTGAGGAATGAACTCGTACGGCGATCCCAGTTCTGCGCGTGGACGGGCCCAGCACTCGGGCCCCGAGGGCGACCCCGGGCCGGTCGCGGACGACGCATACCGCCGCCCCGGCGGTGACTCCCGCGGGAATGGCTGGTCGGCTCCGGAGGCTGGCACGGCGACCCCGGGCCGCGCTTCGGTGACCCCACGGGCCGCCGGTGGGCGGGCCACGGTGGGCGGATCGGCCTCGGTGCCGCCGCGCGGCGCTGCTGCGGCCGGTTCCGCCTCGGTGGGCTCGGCAACCCCCGGCCGCGCAGGGCGGGCGTCGGTGCCGGTGTCGCCGGCACCGGGTGTGGCCGCCGGACGCGCCGGTGCGGGCCGGGCCTCGGTGCCCGTGTCCCCGGCGCCGGGCGCACCGGCAGGCCGAGCCGTGGTCGGCGCCGCCGCCGTCGGTGCCGCCCCGGCGGGCCGGGCCAGTGTCGGCTCCGCGTCGGTGGGTGGCCGCGCCGCCGTCGCCCGGGCGAGCGTCTCGCCGGTCTCCGGTGGGCCGGGCGGTCCCGGTGGTCCAGGTGGACCGAACGGGCCGGGCCGGGGCGGCCGTGGTGCGGGTGACCCGGGCGCCGCCCGACGGGCGAAGAAGCGCAAGCGGATGAACCTGCTGATCGCCGGTGTCGCGGTCTTCATCATGCTCGCGGGTGTCGGCGTGGTCGGGTTCACCTACTACTCGACCAACGTGGTCATGCCCAACGAGTTGCCGCTGCCGCTGTCCACCACTGTGTACGCCAAGGACGGCAGGACCCAGTTGGCCAAGCTGGGCAGCGAGAACCGCAGCTTCGTCACCATCAACCAGATCCCGTTGCACGTGCAGCACGCGGTGGCGGCAGCCGAGGACCGCAACTTCTACCGGCACTCCGGCGTCGACTACAAGGGCATCGTCCGAGCCGCGTGGAACAACGTCTCCGGCGGTGACAAGCAGGGCGCCTCGACGATCACCCAGCAGTACGCGCGCAACGCGTTCGAGAACCTCCAGGACGACTCGTACGGCCGCAAGGTGAAGGAGGCAATCCTCGCCTCCAAGCTGAGCGAGCAGTACGACAAGCCGGAGATCATGCAGCACTACCTCAACGTGATCTACTTCGGGCGCGGTGCCTATGGCATCGAGGCCGCGGCGCAGACGTACTTCAACAAGGCGGCGAAGGACCTGTCCGTGGGCGAGGGTGCGGTGCTCGCGGCGGTCATCAAGCAGCCGGTGCCGAGCGAGACCCACCAGGGGTTCGACCCTGCGGTCAACCCGACCGACGCCAGGTCACGGTGGGACTACGTGATCGCCGGCATGAAGAAGGAAGGCTGGGTGGACGCGCCCGGGCAGCCCGCTTCGCCCACCGAGTATCCGAAGGTGCCGCCGCCGAAGAAGGGCGGGAACGGGTTCGGTGTCGACAGCCCGAAAGGCAACGTCATCAACTACGTCCGCCAGGAGATGGACGCGATGGGCCTCTGCTCCGACAACGGCGCGGAGGGCAAGACGAGCTGCGTGGACGCGCTGCGCGACGGCGGCTACCGGATCACCACCACCATCGACCCGAAGCTGCAGACCGCCGCCGAGAACACCGCCATGCAGTCCAAGAAGGGTTCCGAGCTCAACGACCAGCCGAAGAACCTCATGGCGGCGGTGGTGTCGATCGACCCGTCGAAGGGTCGTGTGCTCGCCTACTACGGCGGTGACAGCGGCGCCGACTTCGACTACGCCGGCAAGAACACCGACAAGAACGGTGACCTGACTGGTGGACACCAGCCGGGCTCGTCGATGAAGGTCTACACCCTGGCCGCCGCGATCGAGGCGGGCATCTCGGTCAAGTCGCACTGGGACCCCACGCCGTACAAGCCCGAGGGCTCCGATGTGGCGATCGGCAACGCCGGCCGTACCAACCTCAAGTGCGGCAAATACTGCACCCTCGAAGAGTCGACGATCCAGTCGTACAACGTGCCCTTCTACTGGGTCACCAAGGAGCTCGGCGCCGCCAAGGTGGTCGACATGGCCCGGAAGGCCGGCGTGACCACCATGTGGGGCGTCGACCCGCCGCAGGCCTTCGACCTGTCGAAGAAGGGGCCGAACCCGTTCGACAACTACACCGGTTTCGGCAAGTACCCGATCACCGTGTTCGACCACGCCAACGCCCTGGCAACCTTCGCCAACGACGGCAAGTACATCAAGGCCCACTTCGTCGTGAAGGTGGAGCAGCAGGACAAGGACAGCGGCAAGTGGAAGGTCGTCGGCAGCGAGCGGATCAAGCCGGAGCAGCGGATTCCCAAGAAGGTCGCTGACGAAGTGACCGCTGTTCTGAAGCAGATCCCGCGCCCCAACAACATCTCGCTGGAAAACGGCCGCCAGGCTGCCGCCAAGACCGGCACCTGGGAGTACGACAAGGACGACAACTCGCACGCCTGGACGGTCGGCTACACCCCGCAGAACGCCACAGCGGTGTGGGTGGGCAGTCGGGACCCGAGGAAGCCGGAGATCCGGCTCACCGGCGGCAAGGACATTGGTGGTTCGACGCTCCCCGGCCCGATCTGGGAGAAGTTCATGAACGTCGCACTAAAGGGCCTGGAGGAGATCCCCCTGCCCAGCGTCACCGGCGAGGGTGACGTCACCAAGGGCAACGGCAAGGAGCCGCCGCCGCCGACCATCCCGGCTCTGCCGGGCGGCCCGACCTGTGATCCGCTGACCGACCCGTTCTGCCCGCGTGTCGGCGGCACCCCGGGCGGCAACCCCGGGGGTAACCCGGGCGGCAACCCCGGAGGCAACCCGGGCGGCAACCCCGGAGGCGGCGGAGGCGGCGGAGGCGGCGGTGGCGGACTGCTGCCCGGCCTACCACCCGAGCGAAACTGACCCGCACCGCTTCATGACGCCGCCGCCGGCCGGACGACCTGTCCCGGCCGGCGGCGGCGTTTTCATACCCGGATCTCCGCGCCGGGACGGGACGGACACCCCCGTCGTACGGCAGGATGCCTCTTCATGAGCACCCAGTCGACGCCCGGCATCGACGACGCCGGTACCACCGACCACCCGTCCCGCTCCGACGGGTTCGTCCGCGGCATGTCCAGCGCGATCGGCGGCCCGCTGGGCGACCACGCGACCGCACTGGACCGGCCGGCAGGCCAGGAACGTCGCTTCTGGACCGCGGTCCGGATCGTGCTGGCGCTGGCGTGTCTCACGCTCGCGCTGCACTGGGTGCAGAAGTCCCCCTGCCAGGACGGCGCCTGGCAGAACAACGTCCAGTACACCCGGTTCTGCTACACCGACGTCCTCGCCCTCTACTACGCCGAGGGGCTCAACGAGGGCAAGGTGCCCTACCGTGACCACCCGGTCGAGTACCCGGTGCTGACCGGCTACTTCATGGGGGCGCTGGGCCTGCCGGTACACGCCATCGGCGAGGGCGACCCGAGCATCAACCAGGCCCAGTGGTTCTACAACCTCAACGCGTTGGTGCTGGGCGCCCTCGCGGTGGCCACCGTGGCGGTGATCCTGGCCCTGCGCCGCCGACGACCCTGGGACGCCGCGTTGTTCGCGCTGGCCCCGGCGCTGCTGCTCACGGCCACCGTCAACTGGGACCTGCTCGCCATCGGGCTGGCCGCCTTCGGTCTGCTGGCCTGGGCTCGGAAACGACCAGCGGTGGCCGGCGTGCTGCTCGGGCTCGCCGGTGCGGCGAAGCTGTGGCCGCTGTTCCTGCTCGGGCCGCTCCTCGTCCTGGCGCTGCGGGCCGACCGGATCCGCGCCGCGCTCATCGCCACCGGCACGGCGATCGCCGCGTTGGTGCTGGTGAACCTGCCGGCCGCCCGGGCATACCCGGAGAACTGGGACCGGTTCTTCGAGCTGAACACCACCCGGCCCATCGACTGGGGCACGCTCTGGTACATCGGCCGCTACCTGGACGGCAAGGTCGGCAACGACCCCGCCCAACTCGGGCCGTTCGAGTGGCTGAACGCCAACATCCCCGCCCTCAACACCATCTCGTACGCGCTGTTCGGGTTGGCCTGTCTCGGCGTGGCCGCGCTGACGCTGCGGGCACCGCGTCGCCCGCGGCTGGCGCAGGTCGCTTTCCTGGTGGTCGCCGCGTTCCTCATCTTCAGCAAGGTCTGGTCTCAGCAGTTCGTGCTGTGGCTGCTGCCGCTGGTGGTGCTGGCCCGACCCAAGTGGGGCGCCTTCCTGGCCTGGCAGATCGCCGAGGTCTGCTACTTCGTCGCCTTCTACGGAGAGCTGCTCGGGGCGGCGACCAGCCGTCCCGTCTTCCCGGAGGGGGTGTTCGTGCTGGCCTCGACGTTCCGGCTGACCACCGTGGTGGTGCTCTGCGTGCTGGTCGTCAAGGAGATCCTGCACCCCGAGCGGGACGCGGTCCGGGCGACCTATCCGGACGACCCGGACGGTGGCGTGCTCGACGGCGCACGAGATGCCCCCTGGGTAGACCGCTGGCGCCGCAAAGAGACCAGCGAACCCCACCCCGAACCCATCGCCGCCACCTGACACCAGCGCGAACGCGGCCCGGGCCACGTCAGGGTTTGCGGGGGAGCCCGCCCGGCGCAGGGATCAAGCCTGACCGCCCGGAGCCGGGTGGGCTCCCCCGCAAACCGCCCTAGACCTTCACAGGCGGTAGACGACAGCGTCGCCCACGTCCTGCCGGCTGATGCCCAGCGATTCCACCGGCGCGTCGATGGTGATCTCCCACGGAGTGCCCACCACCTGCCCGCGCAGCAACACCACGGAGCGGACCCCGAGCGTGCGCAGGTAGTCGACGCTGGTCTGGTCGGGGAACGACTGGCTCACCCGACGGACGTCATCGAGCTGGCGCGGAGTGAAGCCGCTGCCGCCATTGACCACGTCGGGGAAACCGCTCGTCGACCACAGCATCACGTGCTGGTCCAGGCTCTGGTTGCTCGGCAGCACCAGCAGGGGCCCCTCGGTGGAACGCATCGCTGCCGGTTGGGTCGGCACCACCGGATGCGGCGTGGTGTTCAGGCCCTCGACGGCGACCAGCAGCAGCGGCAGCAGGGTGGCCGTCCGCAGCCACGGCCCCGGCCACGACGGGATCCGCTGCGCGGTCAACTCACGGACCCGGTCGGTGAGCGCGGTGACCGCGCCCGCCGCGAGCAGACCCAGCAGCAGCGTGGTCCACAACATCAACCGACCGGGGGTACGCAGTCCGTTCCAGCCCGGCAGGTGCTCGAAGAGCGGCACGTAGGTGAAGGTGCCGTCGAAGAAGCGGGTGCCCATCGCGAAGGCCATCGTCACCAGCACTCCGGCGAGCAGCAGCAGTCGGTGCCGCAGCCGCCAGACCGAGAAGAACAGCCCACCCGCGGCCAGCGCGTAGAGCACGAACCCGGGCAGCAGGGTCATCTCCGGGTGCCACGGCAGCGCTGCGCGTGCCCCCTCGTGCAACCCACCCCAGATCCGCGACTCGGCCGGTGCCGTCACGAAACCCGACGCCGGCGGCGAGAAGATGCTGATGTCGTCGATGGTCCGCTCAGCGTACGGGTGCAGCTCGGTCACCTTGAAGAAAGGGAACGCCATCAGCAGACCCACACCGGCGAAGAACAACCCGCCGAGCAGGTCCGCGAGGAACAACCGGCGACCGAAGGGCACGGCCTGGCCGGTGCGCAGCCGCCGCGCGTAGTAGAGGACGGCGGTGACGATGACCGCGCAGGCCAGGAAGTACGCGAACGGCAACCCGATACCGAAACCGAGGCTCAGCTGCCAGGCCGCCACCAGCCAACCGGCGTAGACCCATCCGTCGTGTCGGCGCTCGGGCCGGTAACCGTGCCGCAGTGACCAGCCGTGCCCGCGCGCCAACATCGCCAGCGCCAACGGGATCCCGCCGTTGGAGAGCACGTGCAGGTGCCCGGCCTGGGCCAGCAGCCACGGGGCGTACGCGTAACTGACGCCGGCGACGGCGGCGCCGATTCGGCCAGCCCCGAGCTGCCGGGCCAGCGCGTACGCCCCGAGCGTGGCGAGCGCGTGCGCCAGCACGAACATGATGTTGTAGCGCAGCACCGCGTCCTCGGGGCCGCTGCCGAGCATCCCGGCGGGGGCGTACCCGAGCAGGGTGTCGGAGAACGCGAAGCTCCACAGCTCGGGGAAGAACGTGTTGGACTGCCACAGGCGCGCCGGTTCAGCCAGCAGGATGTGCCCGGACCAGGCCATCTGCCAGGCCTGCAGGCTCGGGTCCCAGTAGTCCTGCGGGAGCGTGTAGCGGGGATAGCGCAACGTCGGCCACGTCATCAGCACAGCCAGTGCCAACGCGCCGAGGGTGGCCAGGGTCCACTCGTGGATCAGGAACCGGCCGACGGCTCCGCCCGCCCGGGTGACGATGGAGGGCCGCGGCTCCGGAGCGGAGGCGAACGCCTCCCAACGATCGGGGTCGTCCGGCTTGGCCTCATCGGTCTTGGTGTCACCGTCGGGCTTTGCCTGACCGTCGGTCCTGCCCGCTCGCCTGCCCCTGCTCCACCACCTGCCCTTGCCCGCTCCTGTGCCCTTGACCGGGACGTCTTCCGAGCCGCCGTCCGTGCCGTCCTTGGCCGGGGCGCCGTCCTTGCCCGCGTTGGTCGCGCTGTCGGCCTTGGCGGCGCCGTCCTTGGCGGTGCTGTCGCTGGTTGCGGTGCCACCCTCGGTGCCGCCCGTGGCCGCGCTGCCCTTCCGGCCGTCGCCCTCACCGGTGGCGGCGTCCCCAGCGGGTTCCTCCTTGGCGCCGCCACCCTTCGAGGGCTGCGGGTCGCCGCTCGTGGTGGCTCCGGTCGTGCCGCCGTCGCTCGACCGCGGCTGGTCGGTGACGGCCCCCGCGTTCGGCGCAGGGGTCTCGGCGGTCGGCGCGGAAGTCTTGCCGGAGACGGCGTCGGAGGTGCGATCCGGCTGTGCCGGGGTGCCCGAGGCGGAGGCGGATCGGGTCTCGGCGTCCGTGCCGGTGGGGGTGGGCTGGGCCTTCCCGGTCCCGGGCTGTCCGGTCGTCATGCTGCCGGGCTCGCCGTCCCGAGCTGCTGGCGGAGGAAACCGATGTCCGCTGTCTGGCCCTCCACGCCGCCCGGTGTCTCGACGACCACCGGGGCCCCGGCGGCCCGGATCACCGCGACGACCAGCTCCGGGTCGATCGTGCCCCCGCCCAGGTTGTCGTGGCGGTCCTGACCCGAGTTGAACGCGCCCTTGGAGTTGTTGGCGTGCACCAGGTCGATCCTTCCGGTGATCGCCTTGACCCGGTCGACGAGGCCGAGCAGATCCTCGCCGCCCGCGTACGCGTGGCAGGTGTCCAGGCAGAAGCCGACCTCGTAGTCGCCGATGGCGTCCCAGAGTCGGGCGAGCGCGTCGAGTCGCCGGGCGCACGCGTTGTCGCCGCCGGCCGTGTTCTCGATCAGGACCGGCACGCCGAAGCCGCCGGAGTCGGCCGCGTACGCGAAGGTCTTGCGCCAGTTGTCGAAGCCGACGGCCAGATCGTCCCCGGCGTTGACGTGTCCACCGTGGACGATCAGACCCTTGGCGCCGATGGCGGTGGCCGCGTTGGCGTGCCCGAGCAGCAGCTTTCGGCTGGGAATCCGGATGCGGTTGTTGAGGGTGGCCACGTTGATGACGTACGGCGCGTGCACGTACAGGTCAACCTCGGCCGTGCGCAGCTGCTCGGCGTCCTCCCGGGGCTTGGGTGCCTTCCATCCCTGTGGGTCGGCGAGGAAGAACTGCACGGTGTCGGCGGACCGGGCGGCCGCCTCCGCCAGCGGGTCGGTCGAATCGACGTGGGCTCCGATACGCATGCGAGCGAGCCTACGTCGCGACCCCGACTGGCGGGGTGACGGCCGGGGCGGTGTCGCGTGCGGTCGCGTCACCGGACGGACCGACGATCGTTGATGGAATTGAACCGGCGACCAGCACCCGGTGCCGCCAGCGACGCAAGCCCGCGGATGGCGACCGGAGGTCGACGGCCGACAGCGAGGTCACCTCCGCCGTGCGGCCCGGCGTGGCGGAGGGGACCCCTCGCACAGCGATCGCCCACCGATGAAGAATCTCGGAAATTTGTGCTTTTTCCTCCGACAAGGTACGAGTGCCGTTGTATCGTCAGGTAACAACACGATAAAGCTCCGCGGGGCGTCTTCGGTCCAACCTCATCGGTGTGGTCGTTCCTCCCCAGGTCCCACCCAAGGAATGCGGACCAGACGCCCCGCGGCCTCGTAGACGGGGGTCCACCATCGGCCGGATGACGGTCGAATGGGGGCCCCCGTCGGCCTGTCCGGGCGCTGACCCGACCACCCCGGGCATGATCGTTCGGACCGGGTATCCTGGTCAGGTTGTCCGCGTCCGGTCGGGTTCCCCTGGCATGTGCGGGCAGCGACACAAGACCTCCTGCCACGGAAGGACCGTGGCCGCTTAGCCCACAGGAGGTGAGCACGTCTTGCGTCACTACGAACTAATGGTCATCCTCGACTCCAGCCTCGAGGAGCGCACCGTCGCACCGTCGCTCGACACGTACCTGAACGTGATTCGGACCGCGGGTGGCTCGGTTGAGAAGACCGACGTGTGGGGCCGCCGGCGCCTCGCGTACGAGATCAACAAAAAGGCCGAAGGCATCTACGCCGTCATCGACCTGCAGGCCACGCCTGCTGCGGTGGCCGAGCTGGACCGTCAGCTCCGGCTCAACGAGTCCGTGCTGCGCACCAAGGTCATCCGACCGGAAATGCGCTAGAGCATCCAACCCCGGTTCGTCCGGATCAGCCTCCGCGACTCTGTCGTACGGCTCTGCGAGCCTGTACGACGAGACGCTGAGTGCGCGAGGAGATGGTCATGGCAGGAGACACCACCATCACGGTCATCGGCAATCTGACCGATGACCCCGAGTTGCGGTTCACCCCCTCCGGGGCTGCGGTCGCCAAGTTCCGAGTCGCTTCGACGCCCCGTTTCATGGACAAGGCGTCGAACGAGTGGAAGGACGGCGAGCCGCTGTTCCTCGCATGCACCGTCTGGCGGCAGGCCGCCGAGCACGTCGCCGAGTCGCTGCAGCGCGGCGCTCGGGTGATCGTGTCGGGCCGGCTGCGTCAGCGGTCGTACGAGACCCGCGAGGGTGAGAAGCGCACTGTCATCGAGCTTGAGGTCGACGAGATCGGCCCGTCGCTGCGCTACGCCACGGCGAAGGTGCAGAAGATGTCCCGCTCCGGCGGCGGTGGCGGCGGCTTCGGTGGCGGCGGTGGCGGTGGCGGTGGCAACCAGGGTGGCGGCGGAGGCAACTTCGACGACCCCTGGGCTTCGGCTGCTCCCTCTCCCTCTCCCGCGCGTGCCGGTTCGGGCACCAATTTTGACGAGGAGCCACCGTTCTAATGGCGCCTAGCGCTCGCGATCGCAAACCAGGAGCACGTGCAACGGCCAAGGCTGCGGCACTGCGCAAGCCCAAGAAGAAGGTGAACCCGCTCGACAAGGACGGGATCGCCTACATCGATTACAAGGACACCGCGCTGCTGCGCAAGTTCATCTCCGATCGCGGCAAGATCCGCGCTCGTCGGGTGACCGGCGTGACCTCGCAGCAGCAGCGGCAGATCGCCCGTGCGGTCAAGAACGCCCGTGAGATGGCGCTCCTGCCATACACGGCCACCACCCGCTGAGAGGAGGCACCGATATGAAGATCATCCTGACTCAGGAAGTGTCCGGCCTCGGTGCCCCGGGCGACATCGTCGAGGTCAAGGACGGCTTCGGCCGTAACTACCTGCTGCCGCAGGGCTTCGCGATCGCCTGGACCAAGGGCGCGGAAAAGCAGGTCACGGTCATCAAGCGGGCCCGTGGGGCCCGCGAGATCCGCGACCTCGACCACGCCAACGAGGTCAAGGCTCAGCTCGAGGGTCTCAAGGTCAACATGAAGGTCCGCGCCGGCGACGGCGGACGGCTCTTCGGCTCGGTCACTCCGGCCGAGATCGTCGACGCCGTCAAGGCGGCCAGCGGCCCGGTCCTCGACCGGCGTCGGCTGGAGGTGCCCGGTCACATCAAGTCGACCGGCACCTACCCGGTGAAGATCAAGCTGCACCCCGAGGTGACCGCGTCGTTCAACCTGAACGTCGTTCAGGGCTGACGTCCGAAACACCACCACGAAGGCCCGCACCGAGCGATCGGTGCGGGCCTTCGTGCGTACGTCATCTGAACCCGACCAGGCCCCGGTCGGTGCCCCCTGACCTGCCGGGCAGGTCGGGCGGACGCCCGGTCGGTGCCGCCCTCCCTCGCAGGGCAGGTCACCCGATCGGCTGGCCGGTCACCGCGCTGATCAACACCGTGGAGAGGCCGCCACCCACCACCGCCGCGGCGAGCGCGATGGTCGCCGAGCGCCACGTCGTACCCACCCGACGCAGCAGCGCTGCCACCACCAGACTGCTCAACAGCGCCAGACCGAAGCGCGGCGAGCCCGCGAGCAGCGACTCCAACGCGCGCGACCGGGCCGATTCGCAGCCACCCCCGCTGATGTCGGTCACACAACCAGCCGGCGCCTGGCTGTCCAACGTCAACAACCAACCGAAGATCAGCATCGCCGGCACCAGGTAACAAGCCGCAGTTAACAGCAATGGCCGGAAGGGCCCGCCCGGATCAGGGTCGAGCAGATCGTCCTCCAGGCGCCGCGAGAAGGCACCGCTGGCCGCCGACTCGACCCGCTGACGCACCGACGCCGCCCCGACCGCAGGCCGGTCCGGCCGACGCCGTGGCGCTCCGCCACGCGGCACCGGCGCACTGCGCGGTCGCGGAGCGGTGTAACCCACCACAGGCGACCTGGGCGCCGACGTCGCCGGATCCATCCACCGGGGGTCGTCATCGGCCAGCCGCGTGCCGGGCCAGAACCCGTCATCCCGTGCCGGCCAACCCTCCGCGGCCACGGACCGGTCCGAGCGCGGCGGCAGCGTACGGTCCCACTGGTCGTCCTCGATCGCGGACCGCTCCCACTGGCCGGTGCGGTCGGACCGCTCCCAGCCACCGACGCTCTCCACGGCCGACCACTGCCCGCTCAGATCCGTCCCGTCCGCCCCGGCGGCCGGCGGCCACGCGTGCACACCCGAGGCATCCCATGGATCCACAGCGGGCGGGTACGACGGCTCGGGCTCAGCCACCCGGTCGGATCCGCGCACCCACGGGTCGGCCGCCGGACGGGACCAGGACTCCTCCGCCGCACGGCGGCTACGCCGGGTGGGGCGGCTCACGTCCGGTTCAGGCGCGGGCTCGCTCGGGGCGGACTCCAGATCCCCGCCCGACCAGATCACCTGAGGATGGCCGGCGGGGGCGCGGCGGGGGCGACGGTCCTGGATCGCACCGGAGACCGGCTCGTCCTCCCCGGCGTCGGCGCGTCGACGGCCGGCGTACCCCTGGTCCTGCGGGCGGTCGAGCGTCCATTCCCGCGTGTGGTCGGAGTCCGGGCCGGCACCGATCGCCGCCTGTTCGCGCCAACCCGCCTCGCTGCGCCGACCTCGGCCGCTCGGCGCCTCGGCAGAGCGTCGGCCAGGACCGGAGGTGGGCCGCTCGCGTTCGTCCTCGTCCGGTGCCGCGTGACGCCCGCCGCCGTCAGCGTGCCGGACACCCGACTCCAACGCCCACCGAGGCAGGTAGGCGTCGACGGGCTCGTCCTGGCCCCGGTCCAGTGCACGCCGCCGACTGGAGGTGCGGTATCGCCCATCCTCGTCGTACGGGTCGACCGGAACGGACGCCGCGCGTTCGCCCCACGAGGCGGTCGGCTGGCGCTCGCGCGGGCTGCCATCCCCGCGTCCCCAGTCCCGGTAACTCACGGCCGGAGTGTGACCCTTCTGAACCGAAAGCGGAATCCGCTGTCCAGGTGTAGCCGTTCGCTGGAGATAGTACGGGACGATCGTGTCACAGGCCCGACCGAAATATCTTCCTCCACAGGCTGGGGAGCACGTTTCCGCAGGTCAACGAGTTATGGCGAAGAATTCCCCAACAGTTTTCCACAGGCTGTGCACACGCCGCGCACATGCTGTCCCCCGGCATCCACAGGTTGTCCCAAGGCTCGTCCACCGGCGTTGTTGAGTCTCTGACCTCGGGGTCCGTATGGTTGGCCCTCGACCGCCGGCGCGATGGCCCCCGATCGACCGGCCCGGTCGGACGGAAGTGTCGCACCCCAGCGGTAGAGCTGGAATCAGATCCGGCGCAGTGGAGGGGGGACCCGTGTCGGTCACCGACGACATGCGGGCAGAGTCACGCTCCGGCGGAGGCCAGCCACCTGCGCCGCGGGACGGCCATTTCGACAAGACTCCGCCCCAGGACGTTGCCGCCGAGCAGTGCGTCCTCGGCGGCATGCTGCTCTCCAAGGACGCCATCGCCGACGTCGTCGAGATCCTCAAGACCAACGACTTCTACCGGCCGGTGCACGCCACCATCTTCGACATCATCCTGGACATCTACGGCCGGGGTGAGCCGGCCGACTCGATCACCGTCGCGGCGGCGCTCGCCGACTCCGGCGATCTCGTCCGCATCGGTGGCGCGCCCTACCTGCACACCCTCATCGCCAGCGTGCCGACCGCCGCGAACGCGGCCTACTACGCGCGGATCGTCAGCGAACGGGCGGTGCTGCGCCGCCTGGTCGAGGCCGGCACCAAGATCGTGCAGTTGGGCTACGGCACCGCCAGCGGCGGCAGCCGCGACGTGGACGACGTCGTGGACCTCGCCCAGCAGGCCGTCTACGACGTCACCGAACGCCGGGTCAGCGAGGACTTCGCGATCCTGGCCGACATGTTGCAGCCCACGCTGGACGAGATCGAGGCGGTGGGGGCGACCGGCGGCATGATGACCGGCGTGCCGACCGGCTTCAGCGACCTGGATCGACTGCTCAACGGCCTGCACGCCGGCCAATTGATCATCGTGGCAGGCAGGCCGGGTTTGGGCAAATCGACCGCTAGTATGGACTTTGCCCGAAATGCCGCGATTCGTGCCAACCAGGCCGCCGCGATCTTCTCGCTGGAAATGAGCAAGGTCGAGATCGTCATGCGACTGCTCTCCGCCGAGGCGCGGGTGCCGCTGCACGTGTTGCGCAGCGGGCAGCTCTCCGACGACGACTGGACCAAGCTGGCCCGATGCATGGGTGAGATCAGCGAGGCGCCGCTCTTCGTCGACGACACGCCGAGCATGAACCTGATGGAGATCCGGGCCAAGGCTCGGCGGCTCAAGCAGCGGCACGACCTCAAGATGATCGTGGTCGACTATCTCCAGCTGATGACGTCGCCGAAGCGCACCGAGAGTCGCCAGCAGGAGGTCGCGGATCTCTCCCGTGGCCTGAAGCTGTTGGCCAAGGAGGTCGAGTGCCCGGTCATCGCGGTCAGTCAGCTGAACCGTGGCCCCGAGCAGCGCACGGACAAGCGACCTCAGCTGTCCGATTTGCGGGAAAGTGGCTCGATCGAGCAGGATGCCGACGTTGTAATCCTTTTGCACCGTGACGACTACTACGACAAGGAGTCGCCGCGAGCGGGCGAGGCGGATTTCATAATTGCCAAGCATCGAAATGGGCCAACCGACACGGTAACCGTCGCTGCGCAGTTGCACCTGTCGCGGTTCGTGGACATGGCCATCGGATGAGAAGCACGGGTTTTCGTCTTACGCCCTCGCAAATCGAGGAGGCCGTGCAGCGTGCGGCAAAGGGCGAGAGCCTCACTCGAATCGCATACTCGTACGGCGTCAGCCGGCAGGCGATCCGTGGTCTATTGCGCCGGCGAGGGGTGCCGGCACGGTCAGTTTCCAAGCTGACCGACTCGGAGTGCGTGGAGGCGGTCAGGCTCTATAACGAGGGCCTGTCGCTGACGGAGGTCGCCAAGAATTTCGGACTCACGGCTCCGGGGATGCGGGGTTTGTTGGTACGGCGCGGTGTAGTGATTCGGAGGGTCGTACACACGCTTCGGCACGACGCGTTTGACCTGTTGACGCCGGAAGCGTGCTACTGGCTCGGGTTTCTCTTCGCGGACGGGTGCGTCACGTACCGCGCGGGTCATCTCCCGCAGATCTCCGTTGGGCTCGCCCAACGGGACCGCGACCACCTGGTCTTGCTTCGTACGTTCCTAGGTTCGAGCAGCAGCATCTCAGCACCTAACCCCACACAGGGGTCGTGCCGGTTCTCGGTGCGCTCGACCCGCTTGGCCGAGCGCATGATCGCTCTCGGGAGATACGAAGGCCCGCTCGGCGAACGACTGGACGAGTCGCGTGACTTCTGGCGTGGTGTCGTCGATGGAGACGGTTCGCTTGGAACTTATCGCCGGCCGGGTCCTCGGCTGTCGGAATTCGCGCAATTCAGGTTGGTGAGAAGTCAACGCCTCTTGGGCGCGTTCGCTGCCTTCCTCAGAAATCACGGCATTTGCGGTCTTTCCGTTCGGCCCCACAAATCGATCTACACGATCGGAACGACATGTGGACCTGCCGAGAAAATAATCAGCTTGCTGTACGCGGAAGCGCCAGTTGCATTGTCGCGCAAGGCGAAAACCGCAGAGAAAATTCTGAGCAGCGGTCCGTCCGACTGATCCCTCGCAGCATCTCGGACAAGTCGGTCGACCGACCTTCACAAGCAGGCGGAAGTTGTCACATCGTCGGTCAGCCGAGCAGCGGAAACCAGCCCGCCGACTCGCCCAACTCCAGCCGGTCCCGTTCGGTGAGGGGCACGCGCCCGGTGGCCTTCAGCAGGAAGTCGTGGTCGTCCCAGGCGGTGGGGCGGACGGTGTCGTCACTGAGCAGACCGTCCATGGTCGCCACCGCGACTCGTACCGCCAGTGGGCCGGGCGAGGGCGCGCCGGGCAGGTCCACGGTCAGGTCCAGGTGATGCACGACGGCCTCGGTGGTCAGGGTCGCGAGGAAATCCGGTACGCGCAGCACATGCCCCTGCGTGGTCACGTACCCCTCGGGGTCGGCTGACGCGGCGGCGCGGACCGCCGCCGGGGCGGTCTCCTGCCAGAGCCGGACGATCCCGGTGGGACGGTCGAAGGCGGCGGCCGATCGGCGGACCCACCAGGCGTGCCGGGTGGCGTTGTCATCACCGCCGGGAAAGTCGCGCCAGTAGCTCACGTCGTCGACGTCGGCGGGGCCGTCGACGGGGCTGGCCAGTGCGACCAGTGCCCGTTGGGCGTCGCCGAGCACGTGCAGCAGCAGGTCGGCGATGAGCCAACCCTGGCAGCGGGTGGTTCGTTGCAGGCCGGCGTCGTCCAGGCCGTCGACGGCAGCGGTGATCCCGTCGTACGCCTGGGCCAGCGCCTCGTCCGGTCGGATCACCGTCATGCGAATCACCCTGGCATGGACGATCGCGCCCCGCCAACCATCGATGGGGTGGGCGGTGTGCCCGGGCCGACACGTCGATCGACCCGGGCGGAATGTCGGCTCTGGGCTCAGCCGAACATGTCGTCGAGGAAGCCCTTGCGCTTCTTCTGCCGGTAGTGCCCGTGGTAGCCGTGGTGCTGTTGCTGCTGGTGGCCGTACGCCGGCTGCGGCGGATAGCCGTGGGCGGGCGGGGGCGGCGGCACGGCACCGTAACCGGGCGGGGGCGGCGGGGGCGGGTAGCCGGCCGGCTGCTGGGCAGGCTGCGGCGGCGCACCGGCGCTCTGTTGGCGGCTCCAGTTGGCCTCCGCCTCGAACAGCTTCTCCAGCTCGCCGCGGTCCAGGAAGATGCCTCGGCACTCCCCGCACTGGTCGATGACGACACCGCTGCGCTCGTATTGGCGCATTTCTCCGTGACACTTGGGACAGGTGAGACTACTCATCGCCCGACGGTACCTGGTGGACGTAGGCAGTTGCTGTGAGCGCCTCGATGACTTCCTCGTCGGACACCTCGTGGAAGTCGTCGTAGTAGACGCTCACCGCGCCGAAATCCGCTGGGCGTTGGGCGCAGATGACCTGGTCTGCCTCGGCGGCGAGTAGTTCGTAGGCTTCCTGCGCGCCGACCGGGACCGCGACCACGACGCGGTGTGCCCCGAGTTGGCGGACGACCTCCACGGCGGCGCGGGCGGTCGCGCCGGTGGCCAGGCCGTCGTCGACGATCACCGCGGTACGCCCGGTGAGGTCCAATTGCGCGCGACCGCCCCGGTAGAGGCGTTCCCGGCGTTCGAGTTCGGCCTGTTCTCGACGGCTGACCTCGGCGATGTCGTCGCTGCTGAGTCGGCTGGCGACCGCGTCGTTGAGCACCTGGACGCCTCCCGGCCCGAGTGCGCCGAAGGCGACCTCCCGGGCCCACGGCATGCCGAGCTTGCGGACGACCAGCACGTCCAGTGGTGCGCCGAGTCGTTCGGCGACGACCCGGGCGACGGGCACGCCGCCGCGGACGAGGCCGAGGACGACGACGTCGGGTTCGCCGATGAGCGCGGTGAGCCGGTCGGAGAGCACCCGGCCGGCGTCGGCCCGGTCGCGGTACGTCGTCATGTCTTCAGGTCTACGCCCTGACGCGTCGTTCCGCCCGCCAGTTACGCGGAAGTGGCCCGACCGGGCAGGTGGTCGGGGACCGGGGTCGGCGGTGTGTCGACCGGGCGGTGCAGGGCAGGTGCCCAGGTGAGCAGGGCGAGCGGGTAGAGCAGGTAGCCGAAGCGGGTCGAGGGCATCAGGGCGATGGCGACGAGCAGCCCGTACCCGCAGATGAGCGCGGCGGCGACGGCGGTGCGGGGCGGGCGGCGGGCGAGTCGGACGGCGATGGCCACTCCCGCCGCGACCAGCAGTGCGGCGGCGATCAGCCGGCCGGCGGGCAGTGCGGTGGCGATCAGGTAGCCGGGGAACGGGGACTGTGCGGGGCTGGTGACCAGGCCGTGGCCGAGGGGGAAGCGCAGCACGTTCTCGGTCAGCGCGTCCCGGTCGACCAGCATGGCGGGCAGGAGGGCGGCGACGGGCAGGCCGATCGCGCCGGCGGCGACCCGGGTGCCGGCGCGCCGGGTCAGACCCCAGACGATCAGGACCAGGGCGACCGGCCAGGCGAACAGCTTCAGTGCGCCGGCCAGGCCGACCGCGAGGCCGGCCCGGCCGGGTCGGTCGGTGGCGGCGAGTGCGAGGGCCAGCAGGCAGAGCGCGAGTACGGGCAGGTCGTCGCCGCCGGTGGCGAGGGTGAGGGCGCAGATCGGCAGTACGGTGGCGGCCTGCACGCCGCGCAGCAACGCGGCGTCCCGGCGGTGGCGTGTGTCGACCTGGTGGGTGGCGGTCGGTGTTCTGCGCAGGGCGGCCACGGCCAGGGCGAGCGCGAGTGCGGTGCCCACCGCGAACCAGACCCGGGAGTCGGTCCACCAGGTGTCGGCCAGGGCTCTGGGCAGGCCGAACATCGCCATGCCGGGCTGGTACGGGGTGTAGCCCATGAGTTGTTCGCCGGGTGGCAGGGCGGCTATCGCGTCGGGCCCGAGATACGGCGTGCCGTGCTCCAGGAGGCGGGTGCCGGCCTGTTCCACGACCAGCACCTCCTCCTGGGCCCGGTCGGTGCGTCCGCCGGCCCGGTCGATGCTCTGCCAGAGCAGGGGCAGCAGTGCGGTGCCCGCCCAGGCGAGACCGGTGACCGCCCAGCGGGCCGGCAGCCCGACCAGGGGTGAGGTTGGGGAGCGCCGACGCAGCAGGAGCTGGACGAGCGCCACCAGCGTTGCGACCAGGTATCCGACGGCGGCGACGGCGCCCCACGCCCGGTGCGGCAGCAGGGTCGACGTGACCGCGGTGATCGCGGCGAAGGCGGCCGAGGCGGCGTAGAGGCCCAGGTCGAGGGCGAGTCCGCCGCCAGCGGCGTCGAGCGTTCGCCAGTGCCAGCGACGGCGGCGGGCGGTCGGGTCGTCGGCGATCACGGCGCCAGTCTGGCAGACCGGCCTGCGTCGGCACCTGGCCGATGCTGGGTCAGGCGGGCAGGTGCGGGAGGCGGTCGGGGCGGGAACGGCCGGCCTGGCGGCGGTTCTGGCTCAGCCGGATCACCGCGCCGGCGTCGTGCAGTGGCGCGGCCAGGGTGCCGGGTCGGCCGCCCGAACCGCGCTGCATCGCCGCGAGCAGGGTGCCGGCCGGCATCGGCCGGGCGAACAGGTGGCCCTGGCCGGCGACGCAGCCCAACTCCCACAGGGCCCGCCGCTGCGGTTCGCTCTCCACGCCCTCGGCTACGACGTCCAGGTTGAGGCTGCGGCCCAGGTCGAGGGTGGAGCGGATGACGGCGGCGGCCTCCGCCGAGCTCTCCATCGTCGTCACGAAGCTCCGGTCGATCTTCAGCTCGTGCACGGGGATGCGGGAGAGCAGCGAGAGTGACGAGTAGCCGGTGCCGAAGTCGTCCAGCGCCAGCCGGACACCCTCGTCGCGGAGCCGGCTGAGCACCCGGTCGACGACGTCGAGCTGGCTGAGGGTCAGCGTCTCGGTCAGCTCCAGCACCAGCCGGTCCGGTGCCAGGTCGTGGGCGCGCAGGCGGGCCAGCACCGAGCCCGGGAACCGCGCGTCGAGCAGGCTGCGCGGGGACACGTTGACCGCGACGGGGACGTCGAAGCCGGCGTCGCGCCAGTTGGCCGCCGCGATCAGCGCCTGGTCGAGGATCGCCTCGGCGAAGGCCGGCAGCAGGCCCGAACGCTCCACGGCCTCCAGGAATCGTAGTGGGTCGATCATGCCGTGGGTGGGGTGGTGCCAGCGGGCCAGCGCTTCGGCGCTGGTCACCTCGCCGGTGCCCAAGTCGACGATCGGTTGGAAGTTGACGACGAATTCGTGGTCGGCGACCGCCCGGGGCAGGTCGCCACCGAGGGTGAGGCGGCCAAGGTCGGCGGTGTCCCGGGTCGGTGCGTACGTGGCGATCCGCTGCCCGGCCCGCTTGGCCTGGTACATGGCGACGTCGGCGCGGCGCAGCAGCTCGGCCATGCCACCGCTGGACGGGGCGACGGAGATTCCGCCGCTGGCCTCGACGCTGATGCGCATGCCGTCCAGCTCGAACGGCTCGTGCAGGGCGGCGAGCAGGGACTCGGCCCGGTGTGCGGCGACCGCCGGGGCCGGCAGCCCGCGCAGGAGTACGGCGAACTCGTCGCCGCCGAGGCGGGCCACCAGGTCACTCGCCTGGGCCGCACCGCGCAACCGGTCGGCGACCTGCACCAGCACCTGGTCGCCGGCGGCGTGCCCCAGCGTGTCGTTGACCTCCTTGAAGTGGTTGAGGTCGATCAGCACCAGCGCGGTCACGCCGTCGGCGTGCCGGGTGCTCAACTGCTCGGTGCCCTCGTCGAGGAGGTGTCGGCGGTTGGCCAGGCCGGTCAGCGCGTCGTGCGCGGCGGCGTACGCGTGTTCGTCGGCCACCCTGGCCAGCTCGGCGTACGCCTGGGCGTTGCGAACGGCGGTGCAGAGCGCGGAGGCGAAGGTGTGCAGGGTGTACTGCTCCCGCTCAGAGAGTTGCACCGGGCCGCGGAAGCGCAGTCGAAGTATGCCTACGTCGACGGTGCGGTCGTGTCCTTCCAGCGGTGCGGGGACGATGGTGCCGTCCACGTCGGCGGGCGTGCCGATCGGGCCGTCGAAGGTGATGCCGCCGGTGCCACCGCGGACGGTGCGGCCGCCGTTGCGCAGCTCGATCTCGACCTCGTCGGCGGAGAACAACTCGGCGGCCTGGGTGACGGCGGTGGTGAGGACGGTGTCCAGGTCGACCACGTTGAGCGCGTCGGTGGTGCGGGCGAGTCGCTGCCACGCCTGCTGTTCGGTGCGGCCTCGAATGCGTGCGGAGTAGGCGAGGTGCAGGCTCAGGACCAGGGGTGGGACGGCGAGCAGTAGCCGGGGGTCCATCCGGATGATCAGCAGCGTGCAGGCCGCAACGGCGAACCGCACGGCGAAGCCAGCGAGCCGAAGGTCGAGATTGCTGCGGAAGTGCTTCGCGATCCTGGTCTGGGAGGCGAGCGCGATGACCGGAATGGCGAGCAGATCGTCCAAGAGCGCCGCGACCAGGTAGGCGAGCGCCAACGGCCCCAGCAGCATCAGGGGGGCCATACCCGTGGGCGGCCAGGTCCAGGTCGTCATCGCGAGTGCCGTGCCAGCGCCCCAGGCAACGATGACGTTCTTGCCGATACCGAAGGCCAGCTTCATCGGTGTGAGGCGAAGCGAGGCGAGGGCGATCCCGACCGCGGTGCAGAGCACGATCACCGAAGTCGGAGCGATGGCCGCACCGACGATGATCGCTGTCTCGTTCCAGCTGATCGACTGAGTCGTCGACCGGATCCGCACGCGAGCCTTGACCAGCGTGCCCAACGCGATCATGAGCGTGAGCATGACCAGGACTGCGGCGTCGCTCACCTTCTCCAGCTTCGCCGAACGCCATGCGGTCGGAAGTGACGTGGCGACGATGACCGCGGCAACAACGACGACGAGACCGACGAGCAGCAACAGCCGCCGATCGGTCTCAATCTCTCGTCGCTGAGGAAGGGTCATGCCGCTCCCGAAGGACTGCCTGCGCGTTCTCGCAGCCTACTGCCCGGGCCCTCAGAAGTCCTGTGTCGAACTTGTCAGTTCCAGTCGGTGCCGCGCATCGCGTTGCCCCCTTCTCGCTGAGCCAATTCGAGGACCTACCCAAAGTGGAGGTCTTCCTTGGAATGGCAGCTTAAGAGAAGGATCGGCAGGTTAGAAGAATTAAATGTCGGTATGCGCAACATTAGCCAAGTTGGCGGTTGTTTGTGACGTTCTGTCCATGGCTGCTGAACGGAGTGCGGTCGAACTCGCCCTTGCTGGATTCGTGAGACGGCTGGCAACTGCAGACGGTATCCGACGAGGTAATGGTCGCGTTATTCGCTAAGTCTGCGGCACCCCAGGAGTTGCCTCATCCGGAGTTTGGAGAGGCATCAACGCGACTCGGGCAGAGTTGACGCGTCCGAGGTTCCAGGCAGGAGGGGTAAAGGCGTCAGCCTTCGAGGGGATCGAGGGCGGCGACGTGGAACGGTTGGTGCCGATGCAACTTGCTGCCGACATGGTGCGGTTGCGGAAGGCAATGGACTGACCTTCCTCGCGGTAATCCCGAGGTCACCGACGGCCATCCTGCTTCGCCCCGTGAGCAGCACGTCACCGAAGCGAGGGCGCAGACTTCGCTGCGTGATCGACTGAATACTCGGCACGGCTCGAACGGGGCGCCGGTGGAGATTCAGGTTCTGGGCGGTCTTTCGGTGCAACTCTCTACCTGCATGGTGCGCCTCGGTACGCCCAAACAGCAGGCATCTTCGCGATACTCGCAGTGCAACCCGGTCGGCTGGTGACATTGGACGACCTCGTCGACGAGTTATGGGTCGATTGCCCACCGCAATCAGCTATGGCTAATGTGCGGACCAATGCGGCCAATCTGCGCCGGACTTTCGAGGCTGTCCCGGACGGTTACGGTGCCATCGAACGCCATCGAACGCCAACGCAACGGCTATCGACTCGTTGTGGACCCGGAACGGGTCGATGTCTTTTGCTTCGAGCTGGAACGGAAGCGGGTCGGGAAGCACTGGTGGCCGGTCGCCCGGACCGTACTCGCGAGCTGCTGGAGCGCGCCCTGGTTCGGTGGCGGGGTCCGATGCTCGCCGCGTCCCGCCGGGCCCGTCCTCGCCTTCCGAACGCCGTCGTACCGCACCGATAGGCTCACGACCGTGACCGAACCCGCACAGCTCAGCCACGTCGATCGTGCTGGCGCGGCCCGCATGGTCGATGTCTCCGCCAAGGCGGTTACGGGCCGGCTGGCCGTGGCCGCCGGCCGTCTGCGGACCACGCCTGAGGTCATCGACCTGCTGCATCGTGACGGGTTGCCCAAGGGTGACGCGTTGGCGGTCGGTCGGCTGGCCGGGATCATGGGGGCGAAACGCACTCCCGATCTGATCCCGCTGTGCCACCCGATCGCCCTGCACGGCGTCACTGTCGACCTGCGGTTGACAGCCGACACCGTGGAGATCACGGCCACCGCCCGCACGGCGGACCGCACGGGGGTGGAGATGGAGGCGCTGACGGCGGTTGCCGTCGCCGGCCTCGCTCTGATCGACATGGTCAAGGCGGTCGACCCGGCGGCCTCGGTGGAGGCTGTTCGGGTGCTGCGCAAGGAGGGCGGCAAGACCGGCGAGTGGGTCCGGCCGGAGGACCGGCCGTGATCCGGGCGCGGGTGATCGTCGCGTCCAACCGGGCCGCGGCCGGTGTCTACGCCGACACCAGCGGTCCACTGCTCGTCGCCGGCCTGCGCGAGCTGGGGTGCGAGGTCGACGAGCCGGTGGTGGTGCCCGACGGTGAGCCGGTTGGTGCCGCCTTGCAGGCCGCCCGCGCCGACGGTGTCGACGTGGTGGTGACCAGTGGTGGCACCGGGGTGACCCCGTCGGATCGCACACCGGATGTGACCCGGGGTCTACTCGACTACGAGATCCCCGGCATCGCCGAGGCGATCCGCGCGCACAGCCGCGACCGGGTGCCCACGTCGGTGCTGTCCCGGGGTCTGGCGGGGGTGGCTGGTCGGATGCTCGTGGTCAACCTGCCCGGCTCGACCGGCGGCGCCCGGGACGGCCTGGCCGTGCTCGGGCCGATCCTCGGGCACACCGTCGACCAGTTGCGCGGCGGCGACCACTGAGGTTCGCGGCTGCGCCCACCGACCGGTCCACGCCAGGCCCCGACGGGTGTCGGTCCGTGCCGATAGGCTCGGTTGGTGAGCACGGAAACCGCACCCACCGCGGATCGGGTCGTCGCACCTCCACCAGCCGGCTGGGAGGAAGCGCGGTCGCGGGTCTACGCGGTCGGTCTGGCCGCCGCGCTGCCCGCCGTCGCCCGACCGTTGGCCGACATCGACGGGTCCACCCTTGCTGAGCCGTTGACCACCCGCACCGACCTGCCCGCCTTCCCGACCTCCAGCGTGGACGGCTGGGCGGTGCGCGGCACCGGCCCGTGGCGGGTCGTCGGCCGGGTGCTGGCGGGCAGCACCCCCGCGCCGCTCACCGAGGACGGCACGACCGTCGAGATCGCTACCGGCGCCATGGTGCCCGAGGGTGCCAGCGCCGTGCTGCGCGTGGAGGAGTCCACGACCGTCGACGGTCTGGTCCGCGGCACTCCCCGGGAGACGCCCGAGTGGCGGCAACCCGGCGAGGAGGCGTACGCCGACGAGGAGCTGTTGCCGGTCGGCACGCCGGTCGACCCGGCGGTGATCGGCCTGGCGGCCTCCTGTGGGCACGACACACTGCGGGTCCGACGAGCGCCGCGCGCCGCGCTGCTCGTCTTCGGTGACGAGCTGCTGACCGCAGGCCCGCCGGCAGCCGGTCGTGTCCGGGACGCGCTGGGCCCGGCGGTGCCCGGGTGGCTGCGGCGGTACGGCTGCCAGATCCGCCCGTCCGACGTGGTCGGCCCGGTGGCGGACACGCTGCCCGCGCACGTGGCGGCCCTGCGCTCGGCGTTGGCCGGCGCCGACCTGGTGTGCACCACCGGGGGCACGATGAACGGCCCGGTCGACCACCTGCACCCGACCCTGGAGGCGCTGGGCGCCGATTACGTGGTCAACACGGTCGCGGTCCGGCCGGGTTTCCCGATGCTCCTGGCCCGGCTGGCCGGGCACGACGGGCGGATCCGCTTCGTGGCGGGGCTGCCGGGCAACCCGCAGTCCGCCATCGTCGCGCTGGTGTCGCTGGTGGCGCCGCTGCTCGCCGGTCTGCAGGGCCGTTCGATGCCGGTGTTGCCGCAGGTCACCCTGGCCGAGGCGGTGCCCGGTCGCGGTGACCACACCCACCTGGCGCTGGTCCGACTGAATCGGGCCGCCGGCACCGCGACTCCGGTGCGACACGTCGGTTCGGCGATGCTGCGTGGCCTGGCCGGCGCGGACGGGTTCGCCGTCATCAGGCCCGGCACCAGCGGCGAGCCGGGTGACCGGGTGCCCATCGTGCCACTGCCGTTGCTTCCTGGGGAGCGTGTTTCATGACCGCACCGGCGATCACCTTCGGCGAGGTCACCGACCAGCCGCTCGACCTGGCCACCCACGAGGCGGCGGTCGCCGACCGTCGGGCCGGAGCCGTGGTCTCCTTCCAGGGCGTGGTCCGCGACCACGACCATGGGCGTCAGGTCACGAGCCTGGAGTACGAGGGGCACCCGAGCGCCGCGCAGGTGTTGCGCGAGGTGGCCGCCGAGATCGCCGCGGAGCCCGACGTCTACGCGGTGGCGGTCTCGCACCGGGTCGGCCCGCTGGCGATCGGTGACGTGGCACTGGTCGCCGCGGTGAGCACCGCCCACCGGGCGGCGGCCTTCGCGGCCTGCGCCCGGCTGGTCGACGAGGTCAAGGCGCGCCTGCCGATCTGGAAGCGGCAGGTCTTCACCGATGGCACCGATGAATGGGTCAACTGCCCCTGACCGTTCAGCGGCGGCCGTTGACCAGCGCGGCCCTGGTGATCCGGTCGCCGTAGAACGCCGGCTCCGCACCGGGCCGCCAGGGCAGCGCGGCGACGAGCACGATCAGCGCGACCGCGAGCGAGTTTTCCATCAGCGCTCCGAAGAGACCGTCCTGGTAGTGCGACATCTCCGGTAGCTGGTGCTCGTACGGCCAGATCGGGGAGATCAGGAAGAGCAGATAGAGCCCGATCGCGGCGACCCCGTGACGGAGCCCGGTCAGAGTGGGATACCAGATCGGTGGGCGGAGCCCGTTGACCCCGGGCAGCCCGCCGAACACCGTCCCCTGGCCGGTGCGCTGTGGCATCCCCCGACTGGCCTCCCGGCGGCGCACGGCGGCGTCGGCCAGCACGATGATCGCCGGGATCACCCAGACCAGGTGGTGGGTCCAGGAGATCGGGCTGATCACGTTCGCGGTCAGGCCGACCAGCGTGAACGCGGTCAGCTCGTCACCGTCGGCACGGGAACTCGCCGCCCGGGACAGGCCCAGCGCCAGGATCAGCACCGAGAAGGCGAACCAGAGCAGCCCGGGGGTTTCGATCGAGTCGTACAGCCGGGCGAGCAGACCGGCGAGGGACTGGTTGGGTGTCATGTCCGCCGCGCCGACCCGTTCGGTCTGCCAGAGCACACTGCCGAAGTACGCCCGCGACTCGTCGCCAACGATCGCGAAGCTCGCCACCGTCACGCCGATCGTGGTGCCGATGGCGGTGGCTGCCACCCGCCACTGGCGGGTGATCAGCAGGTAGGCGATGAACAGTGCCGGGGTGAGCTTGACCGCGGTGGCCAGGCCGATGCCCGCGCCAGCCCAGGCGCCGCCGTAGAGGAAGCGCAGCAGGGGACCGTCGGTCGCGGCGTAGTGGGTGCCCCGGCGGGAGCGCCAGCGCAGGCCGATCAGGTCCGCCATGATCAACGCGAACAGCAGGATGTTGACCTGGCCGTAGCCGAGGGTCTCCCGGGCCGGCTCGATGGCGACCGCGAGCGGCACCGCCAGGGCCACGACGAACCACAGTGGCCACGCCAGCCGATCCACGATGGGGCGGAGCAACCCGGCCAGCACCAGCGCCAACGCGGCGATGCTGGCGGCGGCGTTGACCATGCCGGCAATGCCGATCGGGAGCTGCGCCATCGGCAGCATGACCAGGCCGGCGAAGGGCGGGTAGGTGAAACCGAGTGTGGTTCCGGGCGCGATGAACTCATAGAGCTCATGACCGCTCGCCCACCACACCACGGCACCGTGATAGATCTTCATGTCGAAGAAGTTGTACGGCCGCCCGAAGGTGCCGATGGCAAGCCATGCGGCGTAGGCGACGGCGGCCACGATTGCACCCCGTACGACGTTCCTGCGATCGATCCCACGCGTCACGCGTTGGATTGGGGCGAGGCGGTCCGCCCGTCTACCGACAGCCGTCGGCATGGCGTGGCCACCCCCATACCAAGGTCGTCCTACCCGTCCAGGTCCTGCACGGAGCCTAGAACGGCGCCTCACGTCAGTGCCTCCCGCGTTATGCGACCGTGTCCGATCCCACACATGTTTTTGACATTTCCACCGCGTTAACGCCTACCGGGTGGTTCAGGTAATTCGCGGCCTTAGCGGGGGTGGGGGTGGCACGGAGACGGATCGACGCAGGTCAGCCGGGGAGGCGACGTGCGGTGGAGGCGGATCGGACGGCGATCCGGGCCTCGCGCCGGGCCGTACGGACGGCGCGCTGCATGGAACGTCGAGAATGGCCGATGCGGTGGCCGGTGCGCCAACGCAGACCCGGCTTGCCCTCGGTGTCGGCCGCGGCCAGCAGCAGACCCCCGAGGAGACCGAGGTTCTTCAGGAAGTGGACCTTGTTCGTGTCACGGGTGACCGGGTCGTCGTCGTTCCAGAAGGGATGCCCGGCGATGGTCGTCGGCACAATCGTGCCGGCGAGGACCAGTGCGGCGGGCCGGGTGAGCCGTCCGGTGGCGAGCATCAGCCCGGCGCCGAGCTGCACCGCCGAGTTGAGCCGGATCAGCTGCACGGTGTCGGTGGGGATGCGGGGGTTCAACTTCTGCAGTGTCGGGGCAACCCGGTCGGTCACTGGCGCGGCCTTCTTGGCCAGCCGCTCCGGGGAACGGAGGTTGCGGTAACCGCTGACCACAAAAATGCCGCTCAGCATGACTCGGGCGAGGGAGCGTACGGGCGTCATGGATCAGTCATACCCCTTCGCGACGTTTGCTACCCCGCCAACGGCCGGATCGGATCGGTGCTCGTACACGTGCGCCACGCCGATTCGAGCGACCGTCACGGATGGACCGGCTGCGGAGGGTAACGTCGCGCGGGTGACCACGCTGCGGCTACGCCCCGAGGACCCGGCCGACGCCGGCCCGGTACGCCGCGTGCTGGCCGCCGCCTTCGCCCGCCCCGACGTGGCAACGCCGCCGGAGGTGATCCTGGTCGACGAGTTGCGCGGCACCCCCGCCTGGCTGCCGCAGCTGGCCATGGTCGCCGAGTACGGCGGCGAGGTGGTCGGGTACGCGCTGCTCACCCGGGTGCGTGTGCGGCCCGAGCGAGGCTCGGACGTGCCCGTGCTGGCCCTCGGCCCGGTGGCGGTCGCACCGCACCGGCAGCGCGTCGGGCACGGCACAGCGGTCGTGCAGGCCGCACTGGACGCCTCCACCGAGCTGGGCGAGCGGCTGGTCGTGGTCCTCGGTGACCCGGCCTTCTACCGCCGGTTCGGCTTCAGCCCGGCAACGGAGCTGGGCCTGACGGGCCCGTGGGCTGGTCTCGGTGAGCCCTGGCAGGCGTTGGTGCTGCCGCCGTCCACCAGCGAGGAGGGCCCCCCGCCCCGCGGCGAGGTGCTCTTTCCGACGCCCTGGTCGAAGGTCTGACCCCGTCGTCCCGGTCGGCGGTCAGGCCGGTTGGGTGCGCAGGTACCTGCCGAAGTGCGGCACCGTGAAGGCGACAGTGCCCCGCTCACCGGAGTAGATGAGCCCCTTCTTGATCAGCGCGTCCCGCGCCGGCGAGAGGCTGGCGGGCTTGCGACCGAGGGCCCGGGCGATCTCGGCGGTGGGCACTGCCGCATCCATGTCGTCGCGGACCACCGCTCCGGACTCGCCCTCGACCGCGGACATCGTGGCCATCGCCCGCATGTACTCGCGTTCGGCGGGGGTGGCCCGTTCGAACCGGGAGCCGAAGAACCCGACCGCCAGCTCGGCCTCCGCCTCGGGCGCGGCGACCCGTACGTCGGCGGCGGTGATCGGCGAGCGCGGGGCGTGATCCCAGGTCGCCTTGCCGTACGCCTGGACGAAATAGGGATAGCCGCCGGACTTCTCGTAGAGCAGGTCGAGTGCCTTCTGCTCGTACTCGACCTCCTCGCGCTCGGCGGGCGCGCAGAGCGCCTGGTCGGCGGCGATCCGGTCGAGCCGGTCGATGCGCTGGTAGCGGAACAACCGTTCGGAGTAGGACTTGGCGGCGCTGAGCACCGCCGGCAGGTGCGGCAGGCCGGCGCCGACGACGATCAGCGGCGCGCCGAGCTGGGACAGCTCGTGACAGGCGGCGCAGAGCGCCGACACGTCCTCCGGGCCGAGATCCTGCATCTCGTCGATGAAGATGGCGATGCCGGTGCCCACGTCACTGGCCACCGCGGCGGCGTCGCTGAGCAACTCGACCAGGTCGATCTCGATGTCGCCGGAGTCGGCCCGGCCGCTGGCCGCCGGCACGTCGATGCCGGGTTGCCACCGGTCGCGCAGCTTCGGGGCGGCACCGGCCCGGCCGGTCGGGGCGGATCGTTGGGCGAAGGCCTTGAGGACGCCGAGGAACGCGTCGATCCGATCGGGCGCGCGGTGTCGGGGGGCGAGCTCCCGGACCGCCATGTGCAGCGCGGCGGCGACCGGGCGACGCAACGACTGGTCCGGACGTGCCTCGATCTTGCCGCTGCCCCAGAGGCGGTTGATCGCCTGCGACCGGAGCGTGTTGAGCAGGACCGTCTTGCCGACGCCACGCAGCCCGGTGAGCATCAGGCTGCGTTCGGGGCGCCCCCGTGCGATGCGTTCCAGCACGATGTCGAAGACGTCCAGCTCCCGCCCCCGCCCGGCGAGTTCGGGCGGGCGCTGGCCGGCGCCCGGCGCGTACGGGTTGCGGACCGGATCCACGCATCGGAGAGTATCGGGCCATCTAGCTGCGGGGCTAGACATGGATAGATGGGGCTACCGGCGTGTCGACACCGTCGAGACAAAACTAGGGCTGTCTAGCCTGGACGCTAGACAGCCCTAGTTTCGGCAATCGTGAGCTACCGCTTCTTCAGACAGAGCACGTAGTCGAACAGGTCGACCGAGTTGTCGTGCACGTAGTTCGCGGTCGCCTGCGGTGCGAGCGTCTCGCACCGGTCCCCGTCGGTGGTCGCCGGAATCCGCAGCAGCACCTGGTAGGTGTTCGGACCGCACGGCACCTTGCGCAGCTCCGCGTTTTCCTCGGTGCCCTCGTTCACCACGCAGTCGCCCCTGGCGAACTCCCGGTCCGGGGTCGGTGCCGCCGACGGCGGTGCGTCGCTGGGCAGGGCGGGTGGAAAGACCGGCGCGCTCGACGACGGCCTGGGCGCGACGTCGTCGCTGGCGTCGGCGATCTTCCAGACCGCCCAACCGGCCAGGCCGAGGCACGGGCAGAGCACGAGCAGCACCACCAGCGTGACGATGAGGGCGATCCTGCCGCCGGTCTTCTTCACCGGTGCGGCGGGCGGCATCCCGTTGCCGCCGGGAGGCGGTTGACCCCACGGCGTGGGCTGCTGACCCGGCATCGGACCGGCGGGCGGGAACGGACCGGGCGGTGGATAGCCCGGGCCGGAGGTGGGCGGGGGCGCCCACATCGGCGCGGTGGGCGGCTCCCCACCGCTCGGTGCCGGGCCCCACTGCTGCCGGGTCGGATCCTCGGCGGGCGGCGGCGGGCCCCACTGGGGCACTGTCGGATCGACCGGCGGCGAGCCGTCGGACCCGGTGGGTGGGCGTTGGTAAGGGTCGTCCGGCTGACCGGAGCCCGCTGGTCCGTAGGTCGTCATGTCATCCCCGGGTGGTCTCAGCGTTGCTTGAGGCAGAGGACGAAGTCGAGAGTGTCCAGCTCGCTGTCGAAGAAGTACCAGTTCGTGTAGCCCTCGACCTTGCCGCACTTGGCCTCGGCGTCCCGCTCGCCGCTGGTGGCGCCGTCGATCCGGCTCAGCACCTCGTACGACTTGGCGGCGCAACCGCTGATCACCAACTTGGGCTTGCCGCCTGCGGCGCCCTCGTTACGGACGCACTGGCCGACCTTGGCGAAGCGGGGATCGGCCGACGACTCCGGCGCTGCGGCACTCGGCACCGGCTCGGCCGCGTCCGCGCTGGGCTCACCGGCAACCGCCGAACCGGACGGCGCGGCCACTGGCGCCGCGTCGTCGCCCTGCCCGCGCAGGAACCAGAACGCACCGCCGGCCACCACCAGCAGCAGTACGACGGCCAGCACCGCGATCAGCGGCCCTCGACCGCGCCGGCCCGGTGCCGGAGCCGGATCGCCGCCGTACGGATCGCCCTCCGGCCGGTACGGCTGCCCGCCGTACGTCGGGTTCACCCCTGCCGACCCGTACGAGCCGCCGTAGGGCGCACCGGGTTCGCGACCGTAGGGCGTCTCGGCCCCGCCGTAGGGGGCACCCTGCTCACCGCCGTAGGGCGGCTGCGCTCCGCCACCGTAGGGCGCGGCGGGTGGGCCGTTGTACGGCCCGGGATGCCCCTGGGGTGCGTGCGGGTAGGACGGGACCGCCGGCGGGTAGGGCTCCGCTGCTGGCGGGTACGGCTGCTGCACCGGCCGTCCGGGCGTCTCGTCGGGTCGTTGTCCACGCCACGGTCCCGGGTTGCCGCCACCCGGTGGTCCGTAGTTCGTCATGCCGCCCTCCTGCACGAGTGGTGAGAGGCCGGCCACCAATGCGGGACGCCGACTCCGAGGTCACCGTAGCGTGGTCCACTGATGAGCTCACCTCCACCGAGCGCCGCAGCCCTCGCCGGCCGCCGCGCCGGCGCCACGCCGACCCTGATCTGGACCGCGTTGGTCGTGGTCTACCTGCTCTGGGGTTCCACCTATCTGGCCATCCGCATCACAGTGGAGACGCTGCCGCCGCTGCTGTCGGCCGCACTGCGGTTCGCCGTGGCCGGACTGATCCTGGCGGTGGTGCTGCGGCTCCGCCGAGGACCCGGCGCACTGCGGGTGGACCGCCGGCAACTCGGCTCCGCCGCGCTGGTCGGGGTGCTCCTGCTCGCCGGCGGCAACGGACTGGTGGTGCTCGCCGAATCCGGACCGCCCGGGGTGGCGGTGCCCTCCGGCATCGCCGCGCTGCTGGTCGCGACCGTCCCGCTGCTCGTGGTGCTGTTGCGCTCCGCCAACGGGGACCGGCCGCCGCTCTGGACGTTCGCCGGGGTCACAGTGGGTTTCGCCGGTCTGGTCCTGCTGGTGCTGCCCGCCGGCAGCTCGGACGCCGTACCGCTGGTGGGGGCGTTGACCGTGGTGGCAGCGGCCACCTCCTGGTCGGTCGGGTCGTTCCTGTCCGGACGGATCCGGATGCCGGCCGACCCCTTCGTGGCCACGGTGTACGAGATGATGGCCGGCGCGCTGGTGTTGGCCGTCGTCGCCGCCGGTCGGGGTGAGTTGGGGGACTTCCACCCGGCCGCGGTCAGCACCCGATCCTGGCTGGCGTTGGGCTACCTCATGGTGGCCGGCTCGCTGGTCGCGTTCACCGCCTACGTCTGGCTGCTGCACAACGCGCCCATCTCGCTGGTGTCGACGTACGCCTACGTCAACCCGGCGGTCGCGGTGGCCCTCGGCGCGCTGGTGGTCGCCGAGCCGATCACCCCGCAGGTGCTGCTCGGCGGCGCGGTCATCGTCGCCGGGGTGGCCCTGGTGGTGAGCACCGAACGCCCCCGTCGGGTGAGCGCGGAAGCGCGATCGGGGACCGCGCCGACGGGCGACCACAGCTAACGTCCGGCTCATGCCGACCGCTGCACTGGTCGGGGTGGCGTTGCTCGGCGGGCTGGTCGGTCTCGTCGTACCCCCGCTGGCCCGGCGTTTCGCGACCCCGCCGGCCCGGCCGCGACCTGTGCGCGGTGCCTGGGTCCTGCTCGGCCCGACGGTGGCGGCCGTCGTGTACGGCAGCCTCGCCGTCGCTCGGGGTGACGACCCCGCGCTGCCGGTGTTCCTCGCGTTGGCGGCGGTGGGGCTGGTGCTGGCTGCGGTCGACCTGGCCTGCCTGCGGCTGCCCAACCCGCTCGTCCTCGCCGCCGGGCTGCTGGCCCTCGCCGGCCTGGCCGGCGTGGCGGTGCTGGCCGACGACCCGGACCGGCTGCTCGGCGCGCTGGCCGGCTCGGTCGTCGCCGGGGCGGCGCACGTGCTGCTGGCCCTGCTCCCCGGCTCCCGGCTGGGCTTCGGAGACGTGAAACTCGCTGCCGTCCTCGGCCTGCCGCTTGGCTGCCTGGGCCGGGACGCCCTGCTCACCGGGCTGATCCTGGCGCATGTGCTGCACGGTGCTCTGGTGCTCGGTCTGCTCGCCGCGCGGCGGGTACGCCGGGACACGCTGCTGCCACTCGGGCCGGCTCTGCTCGCTGGCGCGTGGCTCGGCGTGCTCGCCGGCTGACCGGCGTTCCTCAGGGTGATGCCCCGGCGCCCACCGGACCCGTCGCCGGCGCCGTGGCCGGGACGGCGTGGCGATCGTCAGATCAACCGGAGCTGGCGGTCCTTCGGACGGCGCGGCTCCGCCTCACCGAACCGCTCGAACAGGCCGGGGTCGATGACGCCGAGGAACGGTGACGGGGCGCAGTCCCGCTCCACACCGTGCCGGGTCCGGCGGGCCGCGTGCGTGACGTACAGCCGGTCCTGGGCGCGGGTCAGGCCGACGAAGAAGAGCCGCCGCTCCTCTGCGACCGCGTCCTCGTCGGGCGTGGAGCCCGGCCAGCGCAGCGGCAGCAACCCGTCCTCGACGCCGACCAGGAAGACCACCGGGAACTCCAGGCCCTTCGCGGCGTGCAGGGTGAGCAGCGTGACCGCCTCCGCGCGCGGATCGAGCGCGTCCACCTCCGCTCCGGTGGCCAGTTGCGACAGGAACGTCTCCAGGTCGTCGCCGCAGCGCCGGGCCAGCGGGGTCAGGAGGTCCACGGCCGAGCGGACGTCATCCGGACGGACCGTGCTGGCGGCGCCGTCCAGGGTGGGCACGGCGAACCGCTCCGCTACCACCTGGCCGGCCAGCCGCACCCGGGCGGCCAGCGAGCCGGCCAGCCCGTCGGCGTGCCGCAGCTCGCGGGCGATGGCCGCCACCCCGGGCCGGTCCCGCAGCCGGTCGTGTGACCGCTTCTGGACCGGGATGTTGGCCCGGGTCAGGGCATCGACGACCGGCGCGGCCTGCGCGTCGGTGCGGTACAGCACGGCGATGTCGGAGAAGGACAACGAGGTGGACCGGCCGTCGATCCGACCCGAGTCCAGCGAGCGGTGGGACAGCCCGCCGACCAGTTCGTCGACGGTACGGACCACGAAGTCGGCCTCCTCGGCCACCGACGCCGCCGGGTAGCGCCCGACCAGCGGGGCCTCCGGGTCGAGCCGGGCCGGGTCCAGTCGCCGGCCACGAACCAGCGAGGACGGCGCGATGGCCTGCACGGCGGCGGCCAGGATCGGCGCCGACGAGCGGTAGTTGCGGTTGAGCCGCACCAACCGCGCGTCCGTGAAGTCCGCGGAGAAGCGCAGGAAGTAGCCGACGTCGGCGCCCCGGAACGAGTAGATCGCCTGATCCGGGTCGCCGATCGCGCACAGGTTGCCGTCCGCCGGGCTGAGCAGCCGCAGCAGCTCGTACTGCGTCGCGTCCACGTCCTGGTACTCGTCGACGAAGATCCACTGCCAGCGGTCCCGGTAGCGCGCGACCAGCTTCCGATCGGCCCGCAGCAACTCCACCGGCAGGCTCACCAGCTCGTCCAGGTCGACCAGGTCCTGCTTGCGCAGCAGCGCCGCGTAGCTGGCGTTGTCGTCGCCCGCCTCCGCGCGGGCGGCCGCGCGCTCGGCGTCGTCGGCGATGCGGAAGTCGACCGGCAGGCCGGCCGCGTCCGCGTTCTCCCGCAGGATGGTCAACCCCAGCGCGTGGAACGTACCGACGGTGACGTCCTCGGCGACCGGGCCGAGCAGGGCGTCGAGGCGGTGCCGCAGCTCCTCGGCGGCCCGGCGGGTGAACGTGATCGCCAGGCAATGCTCGGGGAAGACGTTCAGCTCCGCGCAGAGATACGCGATCCGGTGGGTGAGCGTCCGGGTCTTGCCGGTGCCCGGACCAGCCACGATGAGCAGCGGACCACCGGGTGCGGAGGCGGCCACCCGCTGCATCGCGTCCAGCCGGTCCAGCAGGCCGGTGCCGACCTCCTCCATCCCGGAGAGCATCGGCTCGAACGGTTCGTGGGGAGACGGCGGTGACGCGATCGGCGGCGCCGGGGCCGGTTTGCGCTTCGGCTCCGCCCTGGCCGCCGCCGGGCGCTTGGCCGTGGCCTTGGCCGCCGGCTCCGCGGGTCGCCGCTGCGCCGGCACGGGTACGTCGAACAGCGTCTCCTGTGCCGTGCCCGCGTGGGCGCCCAGCTCGGCCGGGTCGAAGAGGGTGATCACCCCGTACTCGCCGTCGTAACCCGGCACCCGGCGGACGTCGCCGCGCCGCAACCGCCCGATGCCCTCCGCGAGCAGCTCGCCACCCGCCTGCGCGATGTCGCTCAGTGGCGTCGTGGTCAGGATCTCCAGCTCAGGGCCGAGCGCGGCGAGAAGCTCGTTGAACCGCCCCTCGACCTTCTTCGACCGGGCACCCACCTTGTTGATCTCGCCGAGGATCTCGGCCAGCGGCACCAGGTGGGTGACGTCCCGGGCGTGCGCCGGCCGGTGCCCCTGTGGTCGGTCGGCCAGCTCCTCGATGCGGCTGAGGACGCCGACGGTGAGCGGCTTGCCGCACTCGGGGCAGCGCCCGCCAGCCGCGCGAGTGCGCTCCGGGGACCAGTTGACCCCACACAGCCGGTGCCCGTCCGCGTGGTATTTGCCCTCCTCCGGGAAGAACTCGATCGTGCCGGCCAGGCCGTCACCGGTCCGCAGCGCCTCCCGGACGGCGAAGTAGTCCCGCTCGGCGGTCAGCACCGTCGCCTCCCGCCCCAGGGCCGGCGGGGAGTGCGCGTCCGAGTTGGACACCAGTTGGTAGCCGTCCAGGCTGCCGACCCGCCAGTTCATCGCCGGGTCGGAGGAGAGACCGGTCTCCACTGCGAAGATGTGCTCGGCCAGGTCGGCGTAGCAGTCCGCGATCGCGTCGAAGCCCGACTTCGAGCCCAGCGCGGAGAACCACGGTGTCCAGATGTGCGCCGGCACCAGGTAGCCGTCCGGGCTGGCCTCCAGGGTGATCTCCAGCAGGTCGCGGGAGTCCAGGCCGAGGATCGGCCGGCCGTCCGAGCCGAGGTTGCCGATCCGGCCGAGCGCGGTGTTGAACCGCGCCACCGCGTCCAGGTCCGGCAGGTAGATCAGGTGGTGCACCTTGCGGGTCCGGTCGTCCCGCTTGTAGATGGTGGAGATCTCCACGCTCAGCATGAACCGGACCGGGTCCGCCTCCGCCGTCCCGGCGAGCCGCGGCGGCAGCCGGCGGGCGATGTCCCGTTCCGCCTCGGCGTCCAGCCGGTACAACCCCGGCTCCGCCGGGCGCAGGGTCTCCCGCAGGTGGTCGTACCAGGCGGGGTGGGTGAAGTCGCCGGTGCCGAGCAGACCGATGCCCTTACGCCGGGCCCACCACGCGAGATTCGGCAGCGTGAGGTCGCGGCTGCACGCGCGCGAGTATTTCGAGTGGATGTGCAGGTCCGCGACGAATGGCGGGAGGCCACCGGGGGGTACGGCGCTGAACGGAGGCACGCCGCATCCTGTCACGCCCGCCGCGCCGGCCGCCCGCCGCCACGCGCGGACGTGACGTCCGCTATGCCGAGCGCAACTCGACCAGACTGATCTGCGGCTCGGCACCGACCCGGACGGGTGGCCCCCAGAAACCGGCGCCGTTGGTCACGTAGACCTTGGTGCCGTCGACCTCGCCGAGCCCACTGACCACCGGCTGCTCCAGCCGCACGGCCAGGTTGAACGGCACCATCTGCCCACCGTGGGTGTGCCCGGACAGTTGCAGGTCGACGCCGTACCGGGCCGCCTCAACCGCGGCCAACGGCTGGTGGGCGAGCAGCACCACCGGGCGACTCGGATCACGGTCACCGAGCGCGGCGGCGAAGTCCGGCCCGGCCGCCAGGCCGATGTCTCCGGTGGCGTCCAGGTCGTTCACGCCGGCCAGGTCCAGCACGCCACCCCGGGCCTGGATCTCCTGACGCCGGTTCTGCAGGACCCGCAGGCCCAGACGGTCGACCTCCTGGACCCACTCCTCCACCCCCGAGTAGTACTCGTGGTTGCCGGTGACGAAGAAGCTGCCGTAACGGGAGCGCAGGTCGCGCAGCGGCGCCGCGGCCGAGCCGAGTTCGGCGACCGAGCCGTCGACCAGGTCCCCGACGACCGCGACCAGGTCCGCGTCGAGGCGGTTGATCGCGGCGACGATCCGCTCGGTGTGGGCGCGGCCGCGCAGCGGACCGAGGTGGATGTCGGAGACGGTGGCGATGCGCAGGCCGTCCATGCTGCGGGGGAGCTTGGCGAGCGGGATCTGCACCCGGTCGAGTCGTGGTGGGCCGAGGGCGGTGCGGACGCCGTACCCCACGGTGCCGGCGGCGGTGAGACCGGCGAAGATGGCCGCTCCACGGGCCAGCAGCAGCCGGCGGCCCGGGTCGTGATCCGGTGCCGCGACGGCGCCGGCGGCCGGCGGGTCGGTCGGCCCGGCGGCACCGACCAGCACCGGCTCGGGCGCGGCGGCGGTCGGCTCCGCGGCGACCACCCGGCGACGCAGCACCAGCCGGGTGACCAGCATCGGCACTTCGAGCACGATCAGCACGACGAGCAGGTAGAACATCAGCGCGAGCCACACGTAGCCCGGCCAGGCGAGCCAGTAGAGCCCGGCCTGCGTCCCGGCGAGGGTGGCCGGCACGAGCAGCGCCAGCACCAGGGCGGCGATCGCGCCGATCCGGCGCCAGCGGCCAGGTGTGGTGGTGTCCCGAACGAGCCGCTTCCACAGGTAGAGGTGGATCAAGCCGGTGATCAGGGCCAGGACGGCCACGAACCCCAGAACCGCCAACATGCGTGCGCCTCCCTCAGCCGCCCGCGAACGGGGGCAGGACATCGATCGTGGCCCCGGCCGGCAGGGGTGCCTGACGATCATGACAGGTGACGCCGTCCACCAGGAAACTCGCGACTCGCAGCACTGCGGCGAGCCGGTCGCCGTGGCGCCGCACCAGCTCGGCCGTGAGGTCGTCGAGGGACCGGCCGGCGGGCAGGACCTCCTCGGTCTGGCCGGCGGCGGCGCGGGCGCCCGCAAAGTAGCGGACGGTCAGCGGGCCCGGGGTCACGGCTCAGCCCCCGATCGCCGACATCGGCCGGGTCGGCTGGAGGAAGGTGGGGTCGTCGATGCCGTGCCCGGCGCGCTTGCCCCACATCGCGGTGCGCCAGCGTCGGGCCAGCTCGTCGTCGTCCACGCCGGTGCGCAGGGCGGCACGCAGGTCGGACTCCTCCGTGGCGAAGAGACAGGCGCGGACCTGGCCGTCCGCGGTCAACCGGGTGCGGTCGCAGTCTCCGCAGAAGGGGCGGGTGACGCTGGCGATCACACCGACCCGGGCGGGGCCCCCGTCGACCAGCCAGGTCTCCGCGGGTGCCGCGCCCCGCTCCGCCGGGTCGGGACCGAGGTCGAAGGCGGTCCGCAGGGAGGTCAGGATCTCCTCCGCGGTGACCATCGTGCTGCGGTCCCAGCCGTGCTGGGCGTCCAACGGCATCTGCTCGATGATTCGCAGCTGATAGTCATGGTCGAGGGCGAAGCGCAGCAGGGCCGGCGCCTCGTCGTCGTTGACACCGCGCATCAGCACAGAATTGATCTTCACGGGACTGAGCCCGGCGGCCGCCGCACCGGCGAGCCCTGCCAGCACCGCGTCGAGGCGGGGACGGCGAGTGAGCCGGGTGAACCGGTCCGCGTCCAGAGTGTCCAGTGAGACGTTCACCCGGTCCAGGCCGGCGGCGCTCAGCGCCGGGGCCAGCCGGTCCAGCCCGATGCCGTTGGTGGTCAGCGAGATCCGGGGGCGGGGCTGCAACGCGGCGACCGCGGTCACGATGCCGACGAGCCCGGGCCGGATCAGCGGTTCACCGCCGGTGAACCGCACCTCGGTCACACCGAGCCGTTCGACGGCCACCCGGACCAGCCGGACGATCTCCTCGTCGGTCAGCAACTCGGGGCCGGCCAGCCAGGGCAGACCTTCTGCCGGCATGCAGTAGGTGCAGCGCAGGTTGCACTTGTCGGTGAGGGACACGCGCAGGTCCCGGGCGACGCGGCCGTACCGGTCGACGAGGACCCCGTTGGTCCCCGGGGCGGCGCTCACCTGTCGACCGTAGCGCGCTCGGCGCCGCCCAGGGCGGCACGGGCGGTCTGGACCACCACATCTCGGTAACTGCCGCCGAACAGGGCGGTGTGCACGAGCAGCAGATGCAGTTGATGCAGTGGCACCCGCTCGCGCCAGCCGTCCGGCAACGGCCAGCTCTCCTGATAGGCGGCCAGCACCCGATCCAGGTGGGGGATGCCGCCGAAGAGGGCGAGCTGGGCAAGATCCGTCTCCCGGTGCCCGCCGTGCGCCGCCGGGTCGACGAGCCAGGCCCGGTCGTCGGCGCCCCACAGCACGTTGCCCGGCCACAGGTCGCCGTGGATGCGGGCGGGTGGCTCGTCGCCGCCGAGCCCGCCGACCCGCTCGATCACCCGCTCGATCACTGGGACGTCGGCGCTGGTCAGCGCAGCGGCGTCGACCGAGCGCCGCAGGTAGGGGGTGAGGCGTCGCTCGGCGAACCACGTCGACCATGGCCCGTCGGTCGGGGTGTTGTCCTGGGGAAGTGACCCGATGAAACCGGACCACGCGGCGCCGAAGGTGGCCGCACCCGCCCGGTGCAGCTCGGCCAACTCACGGCCGAAGCGATCCGCGGCCTCCGGCGTCGGCTCGCCGGGCTCCACCCAGTCGAGCGCCAGCAGGTCCGGCAATGCCACGACCACCTCGGGTACGCCGACAGCGCCGGCCTCCCGCAGCCAGCGCAGGCCGGCCGCCTCGGCGGCGAAGAAGCCCTCCGGTGCCGGTCGGTCGGCCCCCTCCGGCCAGGACTTGGCGAAGACGGAGTGGCCGTCGTCCAGGGTGAGCCGGGCGGCAGCACAGATGTTTCCACCGGCCACCGGCGTCTCCCGGAGCCGCTGATGGGTCCGGAAGGTCGGCAGGTGTGCCGGGTGCGCGCGCAGGTACGCCAGGTCCATCAGCGCACCGTAACCGCTCCCCACGACAGCACGGTCCCGCCCGAGGACACCGACACCGTTCCGGCAACCCGTAGGTGCGGGCTGAGCAGGGAAAACACGCTGAGTAGCTGTGGATAAGCCGCGTGTCATCCACAGGGTCTGTCGAGCCGGGCGGACCCGCCGCACGCTTCCGTCATGACCTCGACCGACCGCCCCCAGCTCGCCGTCCGCTCACCCGCCGACCTGATCGCCGCAGTGCCGTACCTGCTCGGCTTTCATCCCACCGACAGCGTGGTCGCCGTGGCGTTGCTCGGTCGGCAGATCATCTTCGCCGCTCGTGCGGACCTGCCCGACCCGTCGACCGACCAGGTCGAGCGGGCCCGGCACCTGGCCGGTGTGATCCGCCGGCAGGGCGCGGAGGCCGCCACCGTGGTCGGCTACGGGCAACCCGATCGGGTGACGCCGGCCGTGGACGCGGTGCGCGCCGCACTGAGCGCCGGCGGGATGGACGTGCTCGACGCGCTGCGCGTGACCGACGGCCGGTGGTGGTCCTATCTCTGCACCGAGCCCGACTGCTGCCCACCCGAGGGCCGGCGCTACGACCCCGACGCCAACCCGTTGACCGCATCCGCTGTCTTCGCCGGCCAGGTCGCGCTCCCCGACCGGGCCGCCCTCGTGGCGCAGGTGTCACCCGTGGACGGCTCGGCCCGGGAGGATGCGCGCGCGGCGACCGCTCGGGCCCGGCTGAGGCTGGCCGAGCTGATCGAGCAGGCGCCCGAGAGTGATCTGCTCGGCGGTCGTGCGGTGCGTTCCGCAGGGGTGACGGCGGTCCGCGAGGCCCAGCGCCGGCAGCGACGTGGTGAGCGGCTCGACGACGACGAGGTGGCCTGGTTGAGCCTGCTGATGACCCACCTGCCGGTCCGCGACCACGCCTGGGAACGCACCGACGGTCGGGACCGGGACATCGCCCTCTGGACCGACGTGCTGCGTCGGGTCGAGCCGGAGTTGGTTGCCGCCCCGGGCGCGCTGCTGGCGTTCGCGGCGTGGCGAGCGGGGCAGGGGGCGTTGGCGGCGGTCGCACTGGAACGCACGTTGAGCCTGCACCCGGACTACTCGCTCGCCGTGCTGCTGGACGACCTGCTCCGCCGCGGCGTGCCCCCGTCCGAGCTGGACGGCTGGCCCTCGGTCGGAATGCCGGGCGTGGTCCGTCCCCGCAGACGGAGCCGACGTGGCCGCCGCTGACCAGCATGGTAATACCGTGGGTGCTACCAGAGTGGGTAGGCTGCCGGGTATGACCGTGAAGCGCTCCGTGAGCCTCCCCGACGACGTCGCGGAGTGGCTCGATCAGCAGCCCAACGTCTCGGCCGCGATCACCGCTGCGGTGCGTGCCCAGATGGCCGCCGGGCATCTTCACGAGGTGCTGCGGCGAGCCGGCATTGAGCCGACCGAGGCGGGCCGGGCGCGGTGGCGGGCGCGACTGGCCACACCGATTCCGGCGGACGCACTGGCGGAGGCCCGCCGGATGCTGGGACGGGCCGGATGAGCGATCAGATCGCGGCCGTGTTCGACGCGTCGGCGTTGACGGCCTACATCGAGGGCAACGTCTCGGTGGGGGAGCTGATGCTGGAGGTCGCCGACGAGGGCCGGCAGGTTGCCGTCCCGGCCACCTGTCTGGCGGCCGCCATCGCGGGCGCGGGCGACGAGGTCGGCGCGGCGCTGCTGGCCCTGATGATGAGCGCGCCGGTGATCTGTCTGCTGCCGCTCGACGCAGCCGAGGTGCGGGACACCGGCACGTTGGCCCGTGCCGTTGATGGAGACATCTCGCTCGGTCAGGCCGCCAGTGCGGCACTCGCCCACGAGGCGCACTACGCGACAGTGCAGCCCAAGCTGGCGGCGAAGGTGCTGCCGACCAACTGGAGCATCCTCGACCTGGCCTGACCAGGCGACCCGACGGCGAGGCCGTCGGCGTGCGGCGTCCAGGTGGGCGGCAGGCCGGCTTGATCGACTCGGGTTTGATCGACTCCGCTTTCCGGAACTCGGGGTGTCCCCGCTTCCGCGATACCCCGATTTCAACGAACCCGAGTCGCTCAGCGATCCGTGCGCGAAGGTCCAGGGCATCCGTCGAAGGATGTAGGCGGTGCTCCTGTCCACGGCCGACGCGGCAGCGCCACAACCACCGGAGAATGATCTCGTGACCCCCGAATTGCTGCTGTCGCTGGCCGGGCTGGCGTTGATCGACAGCACCAGCATCGGCACCCTCTTCATCCCGATCTGGCTGCTGCTCGCGCCCGGGACGGTCAACGCGCGGCGGATCCTCGTCTATCTGGGCACCATCGCCCTCTTCTACTTCGCCGTCGGGCTGCTGCTCGCCGTGGGTGGCAGCCAGTTGGCCGACGTCCTCGGCGGGGCGATGGACAACCGGCCGGTGCTCTGGGCGCAGCTCGTTCTCGGCGTTGGGCTGTTCGCTCTCAGCTTCCGGTACGACGGGAAACGACGGCCACGCGGCGGCGGGGTGCTGCGGTGGCGGGACCGGGTCACCGCCGGTGACTCCTCGATGCGCTGGCTGGTGGGGCTGGCGCTACTCGCCGCGCTCGCGGAGGTGGCGACGATGCTGCCGTACCTCGGTGCGGTCGGTCTGCTGACCACCTCCGGGATCGGTGCGGCGGAGATGGTGGGGTTGCTCGCTGCCTACTGCGTGGTCATGGTCCTGCCTGCGGTGCTGCTGCTCGTGGCGCGAATGGCGTGGCCGAGGCTGGTAGAGCCGGTGCTGGTGCGGCTCAACGGCTGGATCGCACGCCACTCCGGCGGTATGCTCGGCTGGGTCCTCGGCATCGCCGGTTTCCTGGTTGCCCGCGATGCCGTGATTCGGCTGGGGCTGCTCGACGAGCTGGTGATCAGACTGTGACCCGTTCGGGACGGGCGTAGAGGTTCATGGTGTTGCCGCGCAGGAAGCCGACCAGCGTCATGCCGGCCTCCTCGGCCAACTCGGCGGCGAGGGTGCTCGGCGCGGACACAGCGGCCAGCAGCGGCAACCCCGCCATCCATGCCTTCTGGGTCAACTCGAAGCTGGCCCGTCCGGAGACCAGCAACAGGTGCCCGGCCAGCGGCAGCCGCCGTTCCCGCACCGCCCAGCCGATCACCTTGTCCACGGCATTGTGCCGGCCCACGTCCTCCCGGAGCACCACCAGCTCACCGTCCGGGGTGAACAGCCCCGCCGCGTGGAGTCCGCCGGTCCGATCGAAGCCGCGCTGGGCGGCGCGCAGCCGGTCCGGCAGTTCGGTGAGGAGGGCGGCCGGCACGCTGAGCGGATCCTCCGAGACCGGGAACAGCGACCGGGTGCGGACCGCGTCGATGCTGGCCTTGCCGCAGACCCCGCAGGAACTGGTCGTGTAGAAGTTCCGGGACGGGTCGGTGGTCGGTTCCGGCACACCGGGCGCGAGCACCACGTCCACCACGTTGTACGTGTTCGGCGTTTCCGCGCCGGCGCAGAGCTGTGCGGTCAACACGTCATCGGTCGACCGGATCAGCCCCTCGGTCAGCAGGAACCCGATGGCCAGGTCCAGGTCGTCGCCCGGGGTGCGCATCGTGACGGCGAGCGGTCGCCGGCGGCCGGGACCGGCGGCACCGACCCGGATCTCCAGCGGCTCCTCCACCGCGAGCGTGTCCGGTCGGCGGACCGACCCGCGTCCGTCAGCCGCCGCGTCCAGGTCGATCCGGAGTACGCCCCGTCGATCAGTTGCCCGTCCCATCCCGCCATCCTCCACCCCAGGTCGGCACGCCCGCACGGCCACCGGCCACCAGGCACCGGCAGCGAGCGCGTCTGGCATCCACATGGCCAGCCGCCGCCGGGGCGTCCACACGGCTACGGTGGCCGGATGGGGACGTACGCCGCCGTGGTGCTCGCGGGTGGGGCCGCCCGACGGATGGGCGGAGTCGACAAACCCGCGCTTCCGGTCGGTGGCCGGCCGATGCGCGACCGGGTGCTGGCCGCCGTCAGCGATGCCACGCTCCGGGTGCTGGTCGGTTCGGCCGACGCCGTCCCCGCAGGCGTGCGGGTCATCCGGGAGGACCCACCCGGCGGCGGGCCGGTCGCCGCAGCGGCTGCCGGCCTGGCGCTGCTGGATCCCGACACGGCACTTGTCGCGCTTCTCGCCGCCGACCTGCCGCTGCTCACCCGCTCCGCGATCGGGGAGTTGCTGGGTCACGTCGCCGAGGAGGCTGCGGCAGGCGGTGGCGAACGACGGCCCGACGGGGCCTGCTTCGTCGACGGGGACGGGCGGCGGCAGTCGCTCTGCGGTGTCTGGCGCGTCGCCGCGCTGCGCGCCGGGCTGGACCGGCTGGCGGTCGAGCGCGGCGGCAGCCTGAACGGGGCGCCGGTCCGGGCGTTGCTGGCCGGGCTCGTCGTACGGGAGGTGCCCTGGTCCGGCGACGGCCCGCCGCCCTGGTTCGACTGCGACACTGACGAGGACGTACGCCGGGCGGAGGAGTGGGCGCGATGACGGTGATGGACGACTGGGTCACGGCGGTGTGCACGGAGTTGGATCTGGATCCGGCCGGTGTGCCGGTGCCGGCGGTGCTGGATCTGGCCCGGGACGTCGCCCACCAGGTGCTGCGGCCCGGGGCGCCGGTCACCGCGTACCTCCTGGGGTTGGCGGTTGGTCGAGGGGCGGACCCGGCCGATGCCGCGGCCCGGGTCAGCGCGCTGGCGGGCACCTGGCCCGTCGAGCTGGGCGCCGACCCTGCGGACCCGACGGCGCCCTGACCGCCGTTGTCCGATCCCGGTCCGGGCTGATTCGGCCCATGGGCGGCGTGGGTAGGGTGATCGTGACGGACGGAGGCGATCATGACGGCTGACCACCCCTCGGCGCCGCACGGTGAGCTGCCTGGCGCTACGGCTGAGCCGGTGGAATCGATCCTGCTCGACGAGCCCAGCACCACCGACCTGCGGGCGAAGGTGACCGAGGCGTGGCAGGAGTTCGCCCGCGCGCTCGCCGTGCGACTGCGGGACCTTCCGGTGGGGGCGCATCTCGACGTGACGCTGGACCCGACCGCCTCCGGCACCGGAGACGCCGTCTATTCGATCAGCATCGACGTGGACGCCGACGGCGTGCTGTCCGCCCGTGCGGTCGGAAACGCCGCCCTGCCGGCGGGCTACCGACTGGACCGGGGCGCGGTGGCGGACATGGTCGCGCTCGGTTGGTCCCCGCCGGGGGTGGTCCCCGGCTCCGGTGGTTCCTTCGGGCTGAACGCCACGACGGGCGAGTCGACCAGGGTCGCCACGCTGCTCTCCCGCACGCTGCGCGACGTCTACGGTGCTCCGCACCCGGCCTTCCTGGTCTATCTGGTGCACGACGCCGAGGGCGAACCGCTGTCCTCGGAACCGCTCGGCACCGCGCGCAGCGAGTTCGGCCCGGACGCCGATGTCGAGGCGGACCTGGAGGAGGCGCTCGCCGAGGCGGCCGCCGCGCAGGTCGATCGGGACGACGTGCTCGACCTGGCGGACCGGGTCCGTACGGTGGTCTCCACGATGTTGAAGTCGGACACCGACCGGTTGCAGATCGACTCGGACGGCGACATCACCATCCGCGCCGGCTCGGCGATGGTCTTCGTGCGGGTGCGGGACAATCCACCTCTGGTGGACGTCTTCTCCCCGGTTCTCACCGAGGTGGAGCCGACCGAACGCCTCTACGTCAAGCTCTCCGAGTTGACCAACCGGATGCCGATCGGCCGCCTCTACTGCGCCGACGACACGGTCTGGGCGTCGATCCCGGTCTTCGGCCGCAACTTCCAGGCCACCCACCTGATGCTGGCGGTGCAGGTGATGACCGGTCTCGCCGACGAACTGGACGACCGTCTGCACGGCGAGTTCGGCGGCAAGCGGTTCTTCGGTGAGGGCGACAAGCCGGTCCGACGCGACGACTCGGAGCACCGCACCGGCATGTATCTCTAGGACACGTCCAGCAGGGTCTTGCCGACCGTCGCGCGCGCCTCGATGGCGGCGTGCGCGTCGACGGCGCGGTCCAGTGGGAATCGCTGGCCGATCAGCGGTCGCAGGCGGCCGGCCGCCGCGTCCGCCAGGGCCTGTTCGGTGTACGCCCGCAGCCGCGTGGGCGGCACGTCCGGCCGGATCAGTGTGACCTGCCGTGCCGTGGCGGCCTCCCCGGAGACCGGCGACCACTCCCCGCTGGCCAATCCGAAGCTGACCATGCGGCCACCCGGGTCCACCAGCTCGAATGCCGCTCGGGCCACCGCCCCGCCGACCCCGTCGAGCACCACGTCGACCCCACCCGTCGCAGCTCGAATGCGGTCGGCCCAGTCGGGCAGGCGGTAGTCGACGGCCAGGTCGGCGCCCAGGCCGGTCAGCAGCTCCACCTTGCGGGGCCCGCCGGCGACGCCGATCACCCGGGCGCCGGCCCGGGACGCGAGCTGCACGAGGAGGCTGCCCACGCCGCCAGCGGCGGCCTCCACCAGCACCCGGTCACCGGGGTGTACGCCCACCGCCTCGATCAGCATGGTGGCGGTACGCCCGTCGGCCAGTAGTGCCACCGCGTCGTCCAGCGCCAACCCGGCGGGCACCTCGATCGGTGCGGACACGCCCACCACCGCGCGTTCGGCGTAGGCGCCGGAGCCGCCGGTGGCGCTGACCACCCGTCGCCCGATCAGTGCCGGGTCGACGTCCGGCCCGACGGCGGTGATCATCCCGCCGACGCCGTTGCCGGGGATCAGCGGTGGGGTGACCTGGAACGGCCCGGGGCGACCGGAGCGCTGCTGCGTCTCGACGAAGGTGATGTTCACGTGCGCGACGTCGATCAGCACCTGCCCGGGGCCGGGCGTCGGGTCGGGGGCGGTGCCCGGCACCAGCACGTCGGGCCCGCCGAACTCCCGCAACCAGATCGCCCGCATGTGGTCCCCCTCGGCCTCGGCGGGCCTCGCGCCACGCCACGACCATTGCACCTGTTGAAGCGGGCTTGAGGTCAAGGTCGGGTGGAGGGACCCACGCCCGGGGATTCGACCAGCCGGGAAAGCACGATGGTGCTGCGGGTGGAGGTCACGAAGGACTCGGCGCGCAGCCGCTCCAGCGCCGCCTCCAGGTGGGCGATGTCGGCGGCGCGCAGGTGCACGAGCGCGTCCGCCTCCCCGGAGACCGTGTACGCGCCGACGACCTCCGGGTGTCGACGTGCGGCCACCCCGATCTGCGCGGGGGTGGTCCGGCCCGCGCAGAACAGTTCGACGAACGCCTCCGTGGTCCACCCGACGGCGGCCGGGTCCACGACGGCGGTGAATCCCCTGATCACGCCGGTGGCCCGCAGTCGGTCGACGCGACGCTTGACTGCCGGGGCGGAGAGTGACACCCGAGTGCCGATGTCGGCGTACGACGCACGGGCGTCGGCGACGAGTAACGCAATGATCCGCTGGTCTACCGCGTCTATCTGCAACGTTCCGCCTCTGGGAAGCAACGGTTGTGGCTGTTACCAAAGTTCAACGGTACCTACTCTTGGTGACCGTGAACCAGCACCGAGTCCCGCGAAAGCGGACATATCTCTTGTGCTCGCCGGAGCACTTCACGGTTGAGTACGCGATCAACCCGTGGATGGACGTGACCACCCCGGTCGACAGGGACCTGGCCGTCAAACAGTGGGACCGGCTGCGCGAGACGCTTGTCGGCCTCGGTCACGAGGTGCACCTGCTCACCCCCGAGCAGGGCCTGCCCGACATGGTCTACGCCGCCAACGGCGGCTTCACCGTGGACGGCAGCGTGTACGGCGCTCGGTTCAAGCACGAGCAGCGGGCCGCCGAGGCCGCCGTTCACCACGCCTTCTACGAGTCGCAGGGCTGGCGGTTCATCGCACCGAGCGAGACCAACGAGGGCGAGGGCGACTTCGCGTACGTGCCGGAGGCGCACGGCGGGCTCATCCTGGCCGGGCACGGCTTCCGCACCGAGCTTCCGGCACACGGCGAGGCGCAGGAGGCGTTGGGTCGGCCGGTGGTGTCGCTGCGCCTGATCGACCCTCGCTTCTATCACCTGGACGTGGCGCTCGCGGCCATCGACGACTCGAACGTCGTCTACTTCCCGGGCGCGTTCTCCGCGGCCAGCCAGCGGGTGCTCACCCAGCTCTTCCCGGACGCGGTGATCGCCGACGACGAGGACGCGATGGCCTTCGGGCTCAACCTGGTCAGCGACGGCGCCAACGTGGTGCTCAACAGCGAGGCCACCCGGCTGGCCGGCAAGCTGAAGGCCGCCGGATACAACCCGGTGGCGGTCGACCTGGCCGAGCTGAAGAAGGGCGGCGGCAGCGTGAAGTGCTGCATCGCCGAACTGCGGCACTGACCCGCGGACGCCTCGGGGCCGGCCTCCCACTGGGAGACCGGCCCCGAATCGTGCTCCGGGTGGGCGTTCAGCCCAGCGTGGCCAGCTCGTTGATCAGCACGTTCGACATGACCTGACCGTCGCGCTGCACCTCCCGCAGATACCACTTCTGCTGGGGCGTGCGCGGCTGGTTGAACTGCCAGATGCCGCGCGGGCTGTCGATCTGGCCGATCTTGCCGAGGGCCAGGTTGACCTGCTGCGGCGTGGGCTTCCCGCCGGTCAGCTGGATGGCCTGGTCGAGGACCTGCGCGGCGTCGTACGACGCCATCGCGTAGGTGGTGGGGGTGACCTGGTACTTCTTGCGGTAGGCCGAGGCGAAGACCCGGTTGGACGTGTTGTTCAGGTCGGCCGAGTAGTTCAGCGCGGTCTGGATGCCCAGTGCGTTGTCCCTCAGGTTCTCCAGCACGGAGCCCTCGGTGAGGAAGCCGGGTGCGTAGACCGGGCCGGCGAACTTCTCCCGGAGCTGCTTGATGAACTCCACAGCGGCAGCCCCGGCGAAGAAGCAGAAGACTGCCGTGGGCTTCTTGGCCAGTGCCTTGGTGATGTCCGAGGCGTACGTCGTCTTGCCCGGGTTGGGGTTGGCGCTCGTGTAGGTCACCGGGTCGGAGATGCGCGGGTCGTTCGCGCCGAACTCCTGCCGGAAGCCGCGCACCACGTCCGGGCTGCCGACGTTCTCCGGCATGATGATCGCGACGCGGCCGTTCGCCGGCAGCTGGTCGCGCAGGTAGCGGCCCAGCGCCCGGCCGGCCTCGTCCAGCACGTACGACGTCCGCCAGATGTAGAAGACGCTCTGCAGGCTGCTCGGTGAGGCGTTGGAGCCGATCAGCGGGACGCGGGCTTCCTCGACGGTGTCGCGGATGCCGACCATCACCGCCGAGTTGACCACGCCGGTGAGCGCCAGCACGCCCTGCTTGAGCAGGCCTTCGACGGCGGCCTTGCCGCTCTTGGCGGTGTCACCCTCGTCGGCGGTCAGCAGGTCGACGGGGTGGCCGCCCAGCCGCTGCTCGTGCAGGTCGAGAAAGAGCTGGAAGCCGTTGGTGATGTCGTCGCCGATGCTCTTGAACCCGCCGCCCTGCGGCGTGATCAACCCGATCTTGACCGGGCTGCGGTTGGCGGTCGGCTGGGCGTCGGTGTCGGAGCCACACCCGGCGACGAACCCGGTGGTACCGAGCGCGGCCAACAGTTGGAGCGCCCGCCTGCGATTCATCTGCGACACCGAGTTCCTTCCAAGGAGCGTTGCAGGGCCGAACACCGCCCCTCCGGCGTTCTACCTGGTCCGCGACGCTGCGTCAATGGCTATAGATCATCGTGCAGGGCCCGCAAAGCGTCGAGAACCTGAGGCCAGGCAGACGACTCAGGGTCGATCAGCCCGAAATGCTCGCATCCGGGCAGTTCAACAAGGGAGATATCGGATCCTGCGCCACGGGCTGCTGTGACAAAGTCGCGGCTCATCTCCGCCGGAACCTGTTGATCCTCCGAGCCGTGAATGACTACGGTGCGTGTTCGAACGGGTACCAACATTCGTGGATCCGCCGTTGCGTACCGGTCCGGCACCTCCGCCGGGCCGCCGCCGAGCAACGCCGCCACCGCGCCCGCGTCCAGGTCCCGCCGGTACGCCTCGCCCAGGTCGGCGACCGGGGCCAGGGCGAGCACCCCGGCCACCGTCGCCGGGGCGCTGGCCGCCACGTACATCGCCAGGTGGCCGCCGGCAGAGTGCCCGAGCAGGATCGGCGCGGCCCGGGTCACCCGGCCGGGCAGCGCCTCGGCGGCCAGCGCCGGCAGCTCGGCCACGCCGGTCAGCACGTCGGTCAACGTGCCCGGCCAACCGCCTCCCGGCTGCCCGGTCCGCCGGTATTCCAGCTGCGCCACCGGGTAGCCGCAGGCAGCGAGAGCGGCCGCGAGCGGGCCGGTGTGCCGCCGGTCGTACTCGGCCCGCCAGAAACCGCCGTGCACCACGACGACCAGCGGTCGCGCGGGGCCGGTGCCCGCCGGGAAGCGCAGGTCGGCCACCTGATCCGGGTGGTCGCCGTACGCGACGGTCCGGTCGGGTTCCGGCGCGGGTCGGGTCAGCACGGCGCGCGGGTCGACAGGCATGGCGCGACGGTAGCGCGCCCCGCCCGGGTGTTTCGGCCCCGGGAGTAGGTCCCGGGCGGCATGGGTCGCGCTCGCTGGGTAAAGATGGACCCCATGACCGAAGCGCGCTCCGCTGGACAAGACGACGAGCCCGGCCCCGACGATTCCGGCCACTCCGGCACCGTTGTGGTGGTCGGCCCGGACGGCCGGCCGATCGGCACGATGCAGACCGACGAGGGCCAGGGCGAGGACCCGACCCGCCTGGTCGAACAGCCGGCCAAGGTGATGCGGATCGGCAGCATGATCAAGCAGTTGCTGGAGGAGGTGAAGGCCGCACCCCTGGACGACGCCAGCCGCAACCGGATGCGGGAGATCCACGAGCGGTCGATCGTCGAGCTGAAGGAGGGCCTCGCCCCCGAGCTGCGCGACGAGCTTGAGCGCATCTCGCTGCCCTTCGCCGAGGACAAGGCCCCCAGTGAGGGCGAGCTGCGGATCGCGCACGCCCAGCTCGTCGGTTGGCTGGAGGGCCTGTTCCACGGCATCCAGGCGGCCCTGGTGGCCCAGCAGATGGCCGCCCGGGTCCAGTTGGAGCAGATGCGTGGCGGCCGGCAGGCGCTGCCCAGCGGCCCCGGTGGGATGGTCCCCGGGATGCCGGGCATCGCCCAGCCGGGCGGCGGTGAGGGCCACAACACCGGTCAGTACCTCTGACCGGTCGCGGCCCGCTCAGTCCAGACCGAAGACCTTCTCCAGGTACGCCGCCACGCCGTCCTCGGTGTTCGCCGTCGTCACGTCGTCGGCGACCGCCAGGACGGCGCGGTGCGCGTTGGCGACCGCCACGCCCCGCCCCGCCCAGGTGAGCATCGGCACGTCGTTGGGCATGTCGCCGAAGGCCAGCACGTCGACGGCGCTCACCCCGAGTCGATCGCAGTACCAGTCCAGGCCGGCAGCCTTGGTCACCCCGGCGGCGGAGATCTCCACCAGGCCGGACGACGACGAGTGCGTGGCCTCCGCCAGCCCCACCACCGCTGCCGCGATCAGCTCGGCGAACGCGTCCGGGTCCTGCTCGCCGGCCCGGGCCAGCAGCTTCACCGCTGGCAGCGAGAGCAACTCCTCCGGCGTCTCGATCGGTCGGATGCCGGCGGCGTCGGCGTCCCAGCGCAGCGGGTAGTGCGCCTCGTGTCGCATCTCCCGGCTGTTGAGGATCTCGACGGCGAAGCTGATGCCGGGCACCTCGGCGCGCAGCCTCCGGGCCACCTCGGCCAGGTGCTGCGGCGCCAGAGGGTCAGCCCGCAGCACCTCGTCGGAGAACGGGTCGTAGACCACGGCCCCGTTGGCGCAGACGGCCGGCAGAGGCTCGGCCAGTTGGTCGTACACCATCTTGAGCCAGCGGACCGGACGGCCGGTGACCAGGACGACCGGCGTGCCCTGCGCGGAGATCCGCGCGAGCACGTCGGCGGTGCGTGGGCTGACGGTGTGGTCGTCGCGGATCAGCGTGCCGTCGATGTCGGTGGCGATCAGGCGGGGTGTCTCTTGCATCACCGGGACAGTAGCCGGTCGAGGTACACCGCCACTCCGTCGTCGTCGTTGCGCAGGGTCACCTCGTCGGCGGCGGCCCGGACGTCCGGGTGCGCGTTGGCCACCGCCACCCGCGCCCAGCCAGCCCACTCGAACATCGGCAGGTCGTTGGGCATGTCACCGAAGACCAGCACGTCGGCCGGGTCGACCCCGAGGGTCTGCGCCACCACGGTCAGCCCACTCGCCTTGTCCACGCCGGGCGGGCAGATCTCGAGGAAGCCGAGCCCGGCCTGGGTGAGCGTGGCGACCTGCGGTGAGACGATCCGGCGGGCCACCGCCAGCAGCTCGTCCACGTGGTGGTCGGCGGTCCGGGCGAACGCCTTGATCACATCGCAGGAGAGGCACTCCGCGCGGGTCCGCGCCTCGAACCGGTCCTGGTAGGGCCAGCTCTCGTGGTAGTCACCCCAGAGCGGCGCGTCATGCTCGTCGGACGCCTCGACCATCACGGTCAGCGGGCCGACCTCGGCTTCCAGGTCGGCGAGCAGCCGGGCCAGCACCTCGGCGGGCAGCCGCTCGTCGCGCAGCACCAGCGGGCCGGAGGGGTCACTCTGGTCGACCACCCGTCCGCCGCCGGCCATCACCAGGAAGTCGGCGGCGCGGATGTCGTTGCGGGTCAGTTCGGTCAGCCGGGGGCCGCGACCGGTCGCGCCGACCACCGGAATTCCGGCGGCCCGCACCCGGTCGAGCACCCCATGGGTGTACGCGGAGACGGTCTCGTCGCCGCGGACCAGTGTCCCGTCGAGGTCGGTCGCGATCAGCTTGGGTAGTCCCGGGCGGGTCATCGTTCCTCCTTCGCCCGCCGCCGTCGCAGCCTGCCGTGCGGTCGGAAAAGCCGAGGCCCGGCGTAACGGCGGGCAGCAACCGTACCTCGCGGAACGGGTCGCATCCATGGCTTCCAGGCGAATCGGACGCCAACGAGCGGCACCCCTCGGGTGTCCGCCGGTCGCGGCCCGGCGAGGACAGCCGTTGCCGGGATCCGCGCAGCTCAGGACGGGGTGTCGGGGCGCGCGAAAGGCGCGGCGGGGGTGACCGTGAGGTCGGCCGGTGCCGGCAGGCCGTCCTCCTGCACCGGGTCGCGGTCCCGGCGACGGCGCCAGGCACGGGCCGCCGGCGCGTCCCCGGGCCGGTCGTCCTCCGGCGTCCCGGCCGGGGCCAGCCGCAGGGCCGCACCGAGCAGCACACAGGCGGCGAAGGCCATGATCAGGCCGCGACCGTACTCGGCCTTGAAGCCGTCCTGTGCCGAGTAGAAGAAGGTGCGCTGACCGGAATCGTTGAGGGTGGCCGTGGCGGCGACCAGCAACGCCAGCAGGGCACCGGCCAGCGTGAGGCCGGTCAGCCGGGCATTCGACCGCACGGACGCGGTGCCGCGAAGCGCCAACACCACGGTGCAGACCAGTGCGAGAAGCCCCACCAGGTAGCCGATTCCGAAGCCGCCGACCTCGGACACCCCGGCGGGCACCTCGATCGTGGCGTCCCCCTCGGGCCCGCCGTTCGGCAGGCTCATCACCAGCCACTCACCGACCATCGAGGCGACCCCGGCCACCGCGCCCAGACCGGCGAGCAGCAGGGGCAGCCGAGGGTCCTGGGTGAGCCCGGCCAGGGACCAACCGAACCGGCGGCGCGGGGCCGGGTCGTCGTCGGCACCCCACTCGATCACGGCCAGACCGTCGGAGCGGTCGCCCTGCCGTGGGATGGGAAGCTCCTCGGACATCGGTCATCCTTCCGCCCGGTCACGGACCTGGGTCGCATCATGACACAGCCAGCTGTGCGTGACGGGGATCGCAGGGCGGGCGTCCGCCCCGGTCGGTCGCTCGGCGGTCACCTTTCCGCTAGCGTTCTCCCCATGCCTATCCGTACCGCTTCAGCACAATGGCAGGGCAATCTCACCGAGGGCGCCGGCACCGTCCGCACCGGTAAGGGCGGCCTGTCGGGCAACTACTCGTTCAAGTCGCGCTTCGAGGAGGGCGAGGGCACCAACCCCGAGGAGCTGATCGCCGCCGCGCACGCCGGCTGCTTCTCGATGGCGTTCTCGAAGGCCCTCGCCGACGCGGGCTCGACGGCCAGCTCGGTCGAGACCACCGCCAAGGTCCACCTGGACAAGACCGATGCCGGGATGACCGTGACCCGGATCGACCTGGAGACCGTCGGCCAGGTCCCGGGCATCGACGACGCGGAGTTCCAGAAGCTCGCCGAGGCCGCCAAGGCCAACTGCCCGATCTCCCGCCTGCTCTCGCCCGGCGCCGAGATCACCCTCAACGCCCGCCTGGCTTCCTGAGCCGGTCGACCCACCAACCGCTCGACCACGGAGAGAGTCGTCGCCCACCTCGGGAATCACTCTCTCCGTGGCCCCGCGGATCCCTGCGGTGCTCCAACTGACCGGGCCGGGCGCACCCCGCATCGGGCAGAATGGGTGAGGTGCCGGTGGAGATGACCCGCGAGCGCTTCGAGGAACTGGTCGGCGATGCCCTCGACGAGGTGCCCGAGGAACTGCTCGGCCTGATGAGCAACGTGGTGATCCTCGTCGAGGACGACCCGCCGCCGGGCGAGGCCGACCTGCTCGGTCTCTACGAGGGTCACGCCCTCACCAGCCGCGGCTGGGACTACTCCGGCGTCCTGCCGGATCGGATCTTCATCTACCGACACCCGATCCTGCGGATCTGCGACAACGACGACGATGTCGTCGACGAGGTGGCGGTGACCGTGGTGCACGAGATCGCCCACCACTTCGGCATCGACGACGAGCGGCTGCACGCGCTGGGCTGGGGCTGAGCGCCACCGGTCGGCGGCAGCCGGTCCTCGCAGCGCGGCCGCTGGCACGTGGTTGCCCGGGTCGCCTACCTTCGGTGCAGCGACCGCAACCCTGTCAGGAGGCACCCTTACATGCGCAGCGAGCTGTTCTCCTCGGAGAATCTGGAAAAGGAGTCCGCACAGCCCGGCATGCGGCTGCAAAACTCCAAGATGTTGAAGATCGAGCTCAACGGTGAGGCGATGGCCCGGGTCGGGTCGATGGTCGCCTACCAGGGAAATGTGCAGTTCCAGGCGTTGGGCTCGGGTGGGCTCGGCAAGTTCCTCAAGCAGAAGCTCACCGGCGAGGGCGTCCCGCTGATGAAGGTCTCCGGCCAGGGTGACGTCTTCCTCGCCGAGCTGGCCAAGGACGTGCACATCATCGACCTGGAGCCCGGCGACGCCCTCTCCATCAACGGCTCCAGCGTGCTCGCCTTCGACTCGACCCTGCAGTACGACATCAGGATGGTCGGCGGCGCCGGGATGGCCTCGTCGTCCGGCCTGTTCAACTGTGTGTTCAGCGGCTACGGCCGGATCGCCATCACCACCAGGGGCACGCCGGTCGTGCTCAACGTGGACGCCCCGACGTACGTCGACCCGCAGGCTGCGGTCTGCTGGTCGGCCAACCTCCAGACCGGCTACCACCGGGCCGAGCAGATGGGCCTCGGCACGCTGCTGGGCCGACGCACCGGTGAGTCGTTCACGATGAGCTTCGCCGGCCAGGGCTTCGTGGTGGTGCAGCCGTCCGAGGAGCCGCCGGTCGTGGGCAGTGGCCAGCAGCAGCAGGAGGGCGGTCTGCTCGGCGGTCTGCTGAGCTGACAGCGGCGGTGCGGGCGCTCCCGAGTTTGGGGGCGTCCCGCCCGGTCAGGTCAGCTCGCCGGTGCGCAGTCGGGCCAGCCAGGCCGCCGCGTCGGCGTAGTCGACGTCGGAGAGGCCGGCCGGTGCGGGCACCGGCCGCTCGCCCGCCGACTCGGCCCACCGGTGCCGGGGATACGAGCCCAGGAACCGGACGTCGGCGCAGACCCGGCGGAGCCCCTGCAACGCCTCGCCCAGGCGTACGTCGGCCACGTGACCGGTGCAGTCCAGGAAGAAGACGTACCGGCCCAGTGCCTCCCCGGTCGGGCGGGACTCGATGCGGGTCAGGTTGACTCCGCGGACGGCCAGCTCCATCAGCACCGACAGCAGCGCGCCGACACGGTCGTGGGCGATGTAGACCGCGAGCGAGGTGAGGTCGTCGCCGGTCGGCGGCGGGGGCGGCCCGGGACGGGACACCAGCACGAACCGGGTCACCGCGTCGGGATGATCCGCGATCTTGTCGGCGAGTATCGCGAGCCGGTGCCGGGTCGCCCCGATCGGTGCGCAGATCGCCGCGTCGTACTCGCCGGCGCCGGCACCAGCGGCAGCCGCGCCGTTGGACAGCACGTCGACCACGACGGTGTCGGGCAGGTGGTCGCGCAGCCAGCCCCGGCACTGGGTGGACGCCTGCGGGTGGGCCGCCACCGTGCGGATCGAGGTCAGCGACGTGCCGGGTCGGGCACCGAGCACGAACTCCACCGGCAGGATCACCTCCCGGGTGATCACCAGCGGCTCGCCCTCGGCCATCTCATCCAGCGTGACGCCGACCGCGCCGCCGATCGAGTTTTCCAGCGGCACCAGCGCGGCATCGGCGTCGGAGTCACGGACGCTGTCCAGCGCCTCACCGACGCTCCGGGCGGGCGTACGGGTGCCGCGCTCGGCGGCGGGGACGGAACGCAGGGCCTGCTCGGCGAAGGTGCCCTCCGGCCCGAGGTAGACGAAACGTGTCGGCGGTGTTCCCGGCATGCCGATCAGCCTACGCACCCGGGCCGGCGGCCGGACCGGCCTCACAGGCGAGGGCACGGATCCCGGCGGGGCCGGTGGCGCGTACCTCGATGGTGCAGACGTCCGTGCCGGCTGTGACCAGCGTCGGTGCGGCCGCCTGGCCCCGGGTTACCACCTGGAGCTCCTCGTGGCCGGTCACCTCGAGCACGGTGAACTGCCAGTCGGCGGCGCAGAGTGGGCCGGTGCGGACCTGGACCCGGACGTTGGCCGGGAGGACTCCCGCCCGCCCGCGCAACAGTTGCACCACCCGCTGCCCGGTCGGCCCGTTGCGGCAGGCGGTCGCGACCAGACCGGCATCGGCGGTGGGCGTGACCGCGACGGGCGGCGGTGCGGTCACCTGCGGGGTGGCGGGAGCGGTGCTCGCGCCAGGTGGCGTCGGTGCCGCGGTGTGGGTGGGGAGGGCGGTCGGCTCACTCAGCTCGGGTGGGGCGCCACAGCCGACCAGCACCGTGACGACGAACACCGCGAGTGCGACAGGCAGGACCCGGGCGGTGGTCCGCACGGGGACGCGACCGGTCGACCGGCCACGAGTCGCCGGTGAGATGTGGATCGTTGCCCGCGATGGGGGAGACGCGGGGCGGGGTGGGGTGAACGGCACGGGCCGATCCTCGGGACATCGGAGAATTCGTCGCGGCCGGGGTGGCCGAGCCCATCGTAGGGTGAGCAGCCGGTGGGGGTGAAGCTCAGCCGGTGACGCGGTGCCCGGCGCGCTGTAGCGCGGCAGTGCCCTCGGTCAGCCGGACGGCCGGCACCAGCAGATAGTCGGTGTCGAAGGTGGAGAACGTGACCACGCTGACCCGTGCCTCGGCCAGCGGGTCGACCAGCGCGGCCAGGCTGCCGATGGCGGCCATCCCCACCGGGGCGGTGACCCGCAGACAGCGCCACACGGTTTCCACCACGGCCTGTGCCGGAGCCCGGTCGGTCGGGCAGATCACGGAGATCCCGTCGGAGGTCCAGCTCACCGTGACTACGTCGGTGTGGCGAAGCCCGCTGGACAACGCGTACGGCAGGGTGGTGCCGGCGGCCAGGCGGCACACGGCGTAATCCCCCGGCAGCAGCGCGATATCCAGCATGAGGGCACCCTACGGCCTGCGCGCGGGCTCATCCCAGCAACGCCGCGTGCGGTGAACAACACACTCCGCCGCAGGTCAGACCTCGGAGAAGAAGGTGAGCGAACCGGCGACGGTGCCGTCGGTGAGCACCGGAGTGGAGATCGCGTCGACGGTCGCGTCGGAGTTGTCGGCCGAGGCGGCCTGCACCCGGAGCAGCCCACGAGCGAGTCGGCCGGAGGAGAGCGCCAGCAGGGGCGGGATCTTGTCGGCCTCGGCCTCGGTCAGCTCGCCCCGGTTGGCGGTGAAGTCGAGCAGGCGCAGCCCTCCGTCGAGCAGCGGTCGCCCGATCAGAGCGTCCGGCTCGCCCAGACAGAGCAGCTCACAGCCGGCCGTGGAGATCGCCACCACCCTCGTGTCGGCGTCGATCAGCAGGCAGGGCTCGTCGGCCCGGGACACTGTCGAGGACCATTGGCCGACATTGTCGGACTCCGGCTCTGTCGAGGCCCGCGCCGCCGGCACGAACGCTTCCGAGAGCGAAAGTTCGACGTGGGCCACCGCGCCTCCTATGTGCACCGATCGACTGTCCACGCTAGCGGGTCGCCGACGAATCACCGAGCGCACCTGGTCACCCAGGCCGCACAGCCTGAACCGAGGCGGCCGGTGACGGCGCGGGAAGCCGGTGAGGTGGACGGGGGGACCGGAGCCGCGTGGCGTCGCCGGTGACGTTACCGGCGACTGGCCGGCTTGTCAGCGGCCGTTCGGCCCTCGTCATACCACCGGTAGTCGGCAGCTGGACGGTACGTGCCGTTCAGCCAGGTGCCAGGGTGCTGTGCGACCCGGGACAGCTTCTCGGCCGTGGCGGGGCTGATCCGACTGCCACCGGCCACGAGAAGCCGATCCAGCTCGCGGTGGGTGGCCATCAGACAGTCCTTCGGAAGGCCGTAGACACTGATAACGCCGGAGCCGACGAAGGTCAGCACCGGCGTCACCGGGACGGGCAGCCCCACCGCGTCGGAGAGGGCCTTGCTGGCCCGCTTGGCGTCCCGGCGGGACTCGGCCACGTACGGCGGTCGCTTGCCGTTGATCTGCACGACGTCCCCGGCGACGAGCACTCTGGCCCGGCCGTGGTCGGCGATGGTCACGGCGAAGAGGCCGCTCGGCCCGATGGCGAGGAACCCGGCGCGCTCGTCCTGACCGCGGTCGAGGATGTCTGTCACGTCGGTGCGCGGCCACTCGATCACGTGCCAGGCGGGCCCGAGGTGATCGAGTTGGCCCAGCGCCCGCGCCCCGGCCGCCTCCAGGCGGCGCGCCCCTCGCTCGGCCCGACGGCGGCGGGCCCATTCGAGCGGTGTCGGACGGACTGGTTCGAGAACCCCCGTCGACTCGGCACGGGGGTGTGGCACCGCGACGGGCGGCAGTGCCCGAGCGGACGGTACGGCTCGTCGTGCGGGAAAGACAGTCATCGTCGTCGACCTCCGGCAAAAGGTCCCTCGAAGTTATGTCCCCACTACCCTACGTTGCCACTACCGGGGTTCGGCAAGCCGGAGCGCCGGAATGACTGTGGATGAATGCCATATTCATCCACAGTTCTTTTCTCGGATGCCGCCAAACCCTGCCCTACGCTGCGGGAGTGACCCACTACGTCGACAGTGAAGTCGGGCGGCTCGGCACCGTACTGCTGCACCGGCCCGGCCCCGAACTGGCCCGGCTCACCCCACGCAACAACGACTCGCTCCTGTTCGACGCGATCCCCTGGGTCGGGCGGGCCCAGGAGGAGCACGACGCGTTCGCCGCCGCCCTGCGCGAGCGCGGGGTGGAGGTGCTCTACCTTGCCACCCTGCTGGCCGAGACGCTTGCCGTCGCGGACGCCCGCGCCGAGCTCACCGAACAGGTGCTGCGCTCCCGACGTCTCGGCGACACCCTGCGGGCCCGCGTCGCCGACCACCTCTCCTACCTGGACCCGGCGGCACTGGCCGACGTGCTGACCGCCGGGCTGGCCCACGAGGAACTGCGGATCAGCTCGGAGCGGCCCGGCGGGCTGGTCTACACCCTGATGGATCGGCACGACTTCGTCATCGACCCGCTGCCCAACCTGCTGTTCACCCGAGACTCGTCGCTCTGGATCGGCGACCGGGTCGGCGTCACCAGCCTGGCCATGCCCGCCCGCCGCCGCGAGACCACGCTGACCGACGCCATCTACCGGCACCACCCGCGCTTCGCCGGCACCGAGTTCGTCTACCGCCCCAACCTCGAACACCTTGAGGGCGGGGACGTGCTGCTGCTCGCGCCCGGGGTGCTGGCGGTCGGGGTGGGCGAACGGACCACACCGGCCGGTGCCGAACGCCTCGGTCGGCAGGTCTTCGCCGCCGGCCTGGCCCACACCATCCTGGTGGTGCCGATCGCCCAGAAGCGCGCCACCATGCACCTCGACACCGTCTGCACGATGGTCGACGTGGACGCCGTGCTGATGTACCCCAACATCGCGAGCACGCTGTCGGCGTACACCGTCATCGCCGGCGCGGACGGTGAGGACCCGCGGGTGGACGGGCCGGCGCCGTTCCTGCGGGCCGCCGCCGACGCGATGGACCTCGACCTGCTCCGGGTCATCGACACCGGGCTGGACCCGGTCACCGCGGAACGCGAGCAGTGGGACGACGGCAACAACACCCTCGCGCTGGCGCCCCGGCTCTGCGTGGGCTACGAGCGCAACACCGAGACGAACGCACAGTTGGAGCGAGCCGGCATCGAGGTGATCCCGATCGCCGGCTCCGAGCTGGGGTCCGGTCGGGGAGGGCCGCGCTGCATGTCCTGCCCGATCACCCGCGAGCCGTTGCCGGCCGGAACGGGCCGGGTCGGGCTCAGCGGAGGGTGAGCTGGCGGCCGAGCAGCCCCTGACGGGCGCGTCGGCCGGCGGCGTCCAGCGGGTCGGTGGCGGCGAGCGCCTCCGTGTACCGCTTCGCGAACTGCGCCACCGGGTCCTCCCAGTCGGCCGCCGGAGTCTCCTCCGGCAGGTCCCAGACCGGCACCAGACGGCCGTGCGCGCGGAACATGCCGGCGAACTTGGTCTGCTCGCCGAGCGTCAGCGAACCGGCCGCGCCGAGGCGGGCCAGCGCGTCCAGGGCGGCGTCCTCGTCCTCGGGCAACACCCAGCGCACGTGTGCCTTCTCCGGGACCTGACACCAGTACGCGGCCTTCGCGGCGGTCAACCGCACGGTCGGGTAGATCGCCGCGTTCGCCCGCTCCAGAGACGCCTGGACGGTCGGATCATCGCCGGCCCCGGGGTCGAGCCAGAACTCGAAACCCTCGTGCATCGTGATGTCCAGTGGACCGTCCGCGAGGATGTCCTGGAGGCGTGGGCCGGGGCCGGGCAGCGGCGGCACGGCCACCTGGCCACCCGGCTCGGTCCGCAGTGCGCAGAGCAGCGCCTCGGCCAGGTCCCGGGAAACGTCACCGGACTGCTGGTGGCGCTGGAGGCCGATGAGCACCCGACCGTCCGGCTTGCTGATCGCCGGGGCGGCCATCGGCAGCACCGTGGCGAGCGTCGCCGACCGGTCGCCGAACTCCTCGACCAGGGCGGGTGCCAGTCGCAGCGGCGCGGAGGCGGCCGGCACCAACTCGCGCAGGGCGATCCACTCGGGTTCGTCGACCAGCCCGTCGAACGGACGCGGCACGAAGATGTCCCGCACCTTCTCCCGGCGGGGGGCGCTGTCGGCTGCGGTGCGCTGGCTCTTTCGACGCTTGCTCACGGCGTCACAGCCTAGAGCCCCGACCGGCTTTCCGTGGGCGGGACCCACCCATCCCGAGCCCGTCGAGCACCGGTCGCACCGACGAGGTCAGGATCAGTGACGGTCAGCGTGCCGGCACCAGGTCGGGTCGGGGTGCCGGCACCGGGTCGAACTCGGCCCAGACGCGCTGGCCCATGCCGTCGCGCTCGACTCCCCAACGGGTGGCCAGACCGGCCACGATGTGCAGCCCTCGCCCGTCCGCCGCGTCGAGGCTGGCTGTCCGGATCCGCGGCCCGGTGCTCGCACCGCCGTCGGTGACCCGCAACTGGATCAGATCGCCCTCGGCCGAGGGGCGTAGGTGCCAGGCCACCCGGATGACTCCGCCGGGCAGCGGCCGGGCGTGCCGCACGGCGTTACCCACCAGCTCCGCGAGCACCGCGATCAGATCCGCGAGAAGCGTCGGGGGTACGACGTCCGCCAACTCGCCGGCGAGCCGGTGCCGGGCCAGTCGTGCCCCGACCGGGTGGTGGGGAACCACCACGCACCACGCCCGCTCCCTCGTTGCCGCTGCCACCGTCGCCTCCACGTCGCGCCACCTCGGTCAACCGCGTGGTAGCCGCACCTCTGCGACCGTACCGCCGCCGGTCCTCGGACGTAGGGATACCCATCCATTCTGTTGTTCAACGATCCGGCGGACGAGATAGAGGCCGAGCCCTGCCCCCGGATAGCCGCGCCGGTCGCCGGACTCGCCCTGCCAGAACCGGTCGAAGGCCCGCTCCACGTGCTCCGGTCGGATGCCGATGCCCCGGTCGCTGACCCGGAACGCCACCAGTTGACCGTCCACGGAGGCGGTGATCTCGATCGGGGAGTCCGGTGTCGAGTACTTGCCGGCGTTGGTCGTCAGCTCGGTCAACACCGTGGCCAGGCTGGGCCGGTGGCCGAGCGCCTTGGGCAGGTCGGTCGGGAGGAGCAGCACCAGCCGGCGACGCAGGTCCGCCGGCAGGTCGCCGACGGCGGAGCGCAGCGCCTCGCCGAGGTCGAAGGGGGTCGCGGGGTCGTCCCCCGGCCCCGCCTCGGCGGCCGAGGAGAGGAGACGGTCGACCAACCGGGCCAACTCGTTGGCACGCTGCCCGATCACCCGGGCGGCCTGCCGCCTGTCCACCTCGGTGAGCGACTCCCAGTGGTCGGTGAGGGTGTCCGCGTACCCCTTGATGACGGTGACCGGGGTGCGCAGCTCGTGGCTGGTCACCGCGACGAACAGTTCCCGGTCGTGGTCGCGGCGCTGCTGGTCGGTGATGTCGCGGAAGGTGACCACCCGCAACGTGCCCGGGCCGGGCAGCTCGCCGGAGGTGATCCGCAGCCAGCGGCCGTCCGGCATCCGGTGGTCCCGGACCTGGCCGGAGGGGGGCAGCGGGAACGGCAACGGCGCGCTCAGCGCCTGCTCGACCGACCGCCCGGTGACCTGGGCGGCGGCCGGGTTCCAGAGTCGGACGTGCCCGTCCCGGTCGACGACAGCGAGCCCGTCGGCGAGTGCCGCCACCACCGGGCCGTCGCCGTGCACCGGCAGGCCGCTCTGGTCGCCGTACATGTGCGCGACGCAGGAGGCGAGGTAGCCGATCACCGCCTGCTGGTCCGGGCCCGGCTCGTCGTCGTCCGAGTAGAGCGCGTGCATGCTCCCGACGATGTGGCCGCCGATCTCCGCCCGGGAGACCACCATCCAGTGCAGGTCGCTGCCGCTCAGCTCGCCGGCCAGCTTGCCGTTGAGGTGGTCCACGCGTACCTGGCGTACCCGTGGCCCGGCGAGCAGACAGACGGTGTCCGGGTCGTCGGCGGCCAGCGGACGACCGAGGGCCCATTCCGCCGCGCCGGTCGCGGAGATCACGCGACCACCGGTCGGACCGAACTCGACGAACGCCATACCGGTCGCGCCGAGTGCCGGCTGGGCCACCCGGAGGAGCTGGGTGAGGACCGGCAGGCCGGCGTCCCCAGAATTGATCATCTCGATCACGACGGTGTGGCCGGCGAGGAGAGCGGGGAAGTCAATACGCTCCGGCATGGGGGCGAGTCTGCCCCGTCGACCCGGATTTGGGCACCCCCGCCCGTCAGCGGCCCAGCCGGGCGAGGGCGTACGCCGGCCGGTCGGTGATGATCCCGTCCACCCCGGCGGACAGCACCAGCTCCAGGTCGGTGGGCTCGTTGACCGTCCAGACGTACACCTCGTTGCCGGCCGCTTGGAGCGCGGGCAGCAGCTGCGGACGGCCCCGGACCAGGCCGATACCCGGCCCGGCGATGCGGGAGCCGAACGGCAGCCGGCCCAACCGCAGCCAGGGCGGCAACACCTCCAGCAACAGCACGGTGGGCAGCGTCGGGGCGAGTTCGCGCACCCGGCGGACCGCCAGCGGGGAGAACGACATCACGGTGACCTGCACGGGGTCGTCCGGCGCCGGGTCGGCCAGCCCGTAGCGGCGCAGCAGGCTGACCAGTCGGCGTTCCACGTTCGAGCCGTAGCGGGACGGGTGCTTCGTCTCGACCAGCAGCCGGACCGGCCGGCCGGCGTCGAGCACCGCGTCCAGCAGCCGGGCCAGGGTGAGCAGCCGGGTGTGCGAGTCGTCCGGCGGCAGGTCGCCGCCCGGTGCGCTGCCCGGATGCCACGAGCCGAAGTCCAGTGCGTCCAGCTCGGCGAGCGTACGCGCGCTGACCAGACCGCGACCGTTGCTGGTGCGGTCGAGTCGACGGTCGTGTACGCAGACCAGGTGCCCGTCCCGGGTCAGCCGGACGTCGCACTCCAGGCCGTCGGCGCCCTCGTCGAGAGCGCGAAGGTACGCGGCGAGGGTGTGCTCGGGAAGGTCGTACGAGGCGCCGCGGTGCGCGAAGACCAGTGGCCCGCCCATCCCGTCCGCCTCAGATGACCTGGCCGGGCTGCCCGTTCGCGTCGACCACCGGTCGGCCGACGGCAGCCCACTGGCGCATGCCGCCGTCGGCGTTACGCACCTGCTCCCAGCCGTTGTTGATCAGGTAGGCGACGACCTGGGCGGAGCGCCCGCCGGAACGGCAGACGACCGCCACCTCCCGGTCGGTGGGCACCTCGGCCAGCCGTGCCGGCAACTCCATCATCGGCAGGTGGTGAGCGGTGGGGGCGTGGCCGGCCGCCCACTCGTCGTCCTCCCGCACATCCAGCAGGTAGGTTTCGTCGGCGATCTCGGTCACGGGCACGGTGGGAACCTGGGGTCCGAACACAGGAAGCAACACTAGATCCTCGTCGGCCGGTTCGGCACCGACCCGGCCGTCGACACCGTCACAACCGGGTCACCCAGCGGGGGTTGGCCTGCGCCCAGGAGGGCACCCGGGTGCCGCGAACCGCCTCGAACAGCCCGTTGCCCCCGTTGTCCAGCACCACGTACGAGACCTCGTCGATGGTCTGCGGTGACGAGGGCACCTGGACGCCGCGCATCCCGTCGGGCGGCAGCGCGCGCAGCGCGAGGAGCAGGTCCTCCAGGGGTACGCCGTTGGTGTCGACGGTCAACGACCCGCCGACCGCCCGGAGCACCTGGTCGAGCTTGATCGGGTTGCTGCGGAGGTCCGCCCTGCCGGCGCTGTCCAGCATCGCCCGGAGCAACTGTTGCTGGTGGTGCTGCCGGTCGTAGTCGCCGCCGGGCAGGTCGTAGCGCTGCCGGACGTAGTCCAGTGCCTGTGCCCCGTCCATCTGCTGGCAGCCGACGGGAAAGACCCGGTTGGTGTGGATCGAGCGGACCTCGGTGTCCACGCACATCTGCACCCCGCCGAGCAGGTCGATGACCTTGCGGAAGCCGGAGAAGTCGATCAGTGCGGCACCGTCGAACCGGATGCCGGTGAGTCGGGTCAGTGTGGCGGAGAGCAGTTGGGCGCCGGCCTGCCCGCCGCCGCCGTGCTCGTACGCCGCATTGATCTTGTCCTGGCCGCCGCCGAAGCCGTTCCCGGCCGGGATGGCGACCAGCAGGTCACGGGGAATGGAGACGAGGTACGCCTCCCGCTGGCCGGCGGGTACGTGCACGATGAGGATGGTGTCGGAGCGTTGGTCCGGCCCGCTGCCTCCGGGGCGGCGGTCGGAGCCGACCAGGAGGTAGTTGAGCGGCCCGTCCAGGTCGGTGCGGTCGGTGCGGGAGTCGGCGTCGAGCAACTGCTCCTTGGTCACCGTTCGCTCGTACCGGTTGCTCAGTGTCCGGATCCCGGCCAGGGCGAGCCCGGCCAGCAGGACGAGGACCAGGCCGACGCCGAGCAGGATCCGCGACCCGCGGGCGCGGTGTGCTCGGGCCGACGGGGCCGCTCCGGCCCGGCCCGCCGCGTTCCGTCCCCACCTGGACGTGACCGCCTCCCCGCAGCCGATACGTGAAACCTGCTCACGTCAGGCTACGGGCGGTGACGATTCCGTCGCTGGGTTTCGCGACTTCCGGCCGTCACTTGCGGTTGGAGATCACCTCGGGGTGGGTGAAGACGAACTCGGCGAGCTTGTCCTGCTTGACCGCCCGGAACATCTCCTTGGTCTCCTCGTTCAGACCCTCGGTGTTGTTGCCGTTGGCGTGGAAGGTGCCGTTGTTGGTCTTGAGCATGGTCAGCTCGTTGCCGGTGACCCCGCGCATGGTGAAGATGAAGTCCTCGATCGGCACGCCGCCGGTGTCCAGCACGGACGCCTCGCCGGCCGCCTTGATCAACTGCTTGATCTTGGCCGGGTTGGTCAGCATCCCGCGGTCGGTGGCCTTCTTGGCCATTGCCTTGATCAGCTGCTGCTGGTTCTGCTGGCGGTCGTAGTCGCCGTTGCGGAGGGTCTTGCGCTGCCGGGAGTAGTCCAGTGCAGCCCAGCCCTCCATCTCCTGGCAGCCCTTCTTGTGCACCACCGGGGTGCGCGGCTTGCCGGTCTTCTTGGCGTCGGCGTTCCACATCGGCTTGCCGTCGACGTACGACATGTGCAGCGACTGGACTTCCTGGCTGACGCAGATGCGCACCGTGCCCAGGGTGTCGATGACGTTCTTGAAACCACCGAAGTTGATGATCGCCGCGCCGTCGAAGCTGATCCCGGTGAGGCGCTTGATCGTCTGCGCCATCAGCTGCGCGCCACCCTCCCAGCCACCACCGTTGCGGGCACCCGCCTGGAACGCGGCGTTGATCTTGTCGGTGCCGCCGGTGAAGCCGCTCTTGGGAAACGCCGGGATCTGCGCCTCGGTGTCCCGGGGGATGGAGATCAGGTACGCCTGGTCGTGCGTGGCCGGGATGTGCAGGATGATGATGCTGTCGGAGCGGACGTCATCGGCGGCCCAGCGCTCCCGGGCGTCTACGCCCAGTAGCAGCATGTCGATCGGCCCCTCCAGGCTCGCACCGCCCTCGGCGTCGGACTTGCCGGCCCCACCCAGCAGGTCGCGCTGGGCGATGCCGCCGGTCGCCTGCCCGATCACCACCTTGCTGCCGACGATGGCCGCCCCGCTGCTGAGCATCAGCACCGCCCCGAACACCACTGTCAACCGGGCCCAGAGGGGGTCCTTGCGCTTGGTCCGCTTCTTCGCCGACCCACCGCCACCCGCGCCGCCGCCACCCGAACTGCCGCCGTCGCCGCCGCCGGGCGGACGACCGCCCGGTCCACCGCCGGCGGGGCGTGGCTGCACTGGTATGGCCGCAGAGATCCGGCCGCTGGGCGCGGCAGACCCGGAGGAGGAAGGGCGACGACTGGCCTGAACCGGCATTCGTGCTCCAGCTCGTGATCAGGAGGGGGCGGCACCACTGTACGGACATGAAAACGACTTGGCGAGTTCATCTCGGATCAATCGGATGTCGATCTTCCCGGATTCAGTCGATCGTCGCCACTCGATGACCCGAACGGCGGGTTCGCCGTCGGGCCGTCGGCAGCGGGGTGCCCGCCTCGGTCAGCCGCCGGCGTTGCCCTTCGGCGGGTTGGCCTTGACCCAGTCCGCCATGGTGTCCGCCGACATGGCCTTGTACATCGCAAGCGCCTTCTCCCGGTCCGAGACGACCACCGACTCGCCGTTTCTCGTCTCGCTGCCCGAGTTCGGGCTGGTCACAAAGGTGAGGTTCTGGCTGCGCAGGTTGCGGAACTGCAGCGCCATGTCTGTAACCGAGAAACCCTGGTCAACGGTTACGGCCGCGGTCACCGACTGGAGGAAATCGTTGAGCTTCTTCGGGTTCGCCAGCGTGCCGCTGCTCGCCGCCTTGTCCATCAGCGCCCGAAGGAACTCCTGCTGGTGCCGCATCCGGGCGAAGTCCCCATCCGGGAACTGCTTACGCTGCCGGATCCAGTCCAGAGCCTCCGCGCCGTCCATGTGGTTGGTGCCCTTGGTGAACGTCCGGTACGGCTTGTGGATCGAGGTGACCGTCCGCTCCACCTTCAGGTCCACCCCGCCGAGGGCGTCGGTGACCTCCTTGAACCCGCCGAAGTCGATCGCCATCACATGGTCGATCCGCACGTCGGTGAAGCACTCCACGGTGCGTACCGCCAGCGGCAGCCCGCCGAACGCGAACGCCGCGTTGATCTTCGCGCGCTCACCGGAGTCGCAGTCCGCGCCGGCGCTCTCCGGGATCGGCACGTAGAGGTCACGCGGAATGGAGACCAGGTAGGCCTCCTGGTGGTCGGCCGGGATGTGCATCACGATGACCGTGTCGGCGCGCCACTCACTCCTGGTGTCGACAGGCGCGTCCGGGTCCCGTGAGTCGCTGCCGACCAGCAGGATGTTCAGCGCGCCGTCGACGGCCTTGACCGGCCGGCCACCGGTGATCTCCGCGAACGGGTCGGTGCGGGCCAGGTCGTTGTTGAGGTTGCGGGCGTAGAACCAGGCCCCCACGCTGCCGAGCAACGCCAGCACCAGCACCGCGACCCCGGCCACCAGGGCGATCCGACCCCAGCGCGGTCGCGGGCCACGGCGCCCGGACCCGCCGGCACCACCCGGGCCGCCGGGCCTGGGCTCCTCCTCGTCGTACGACGGGTAGAAGCGTGCCTCGGTCGGACGGGCACGCCCGGAGGCGCCCCGATCGGGGCCGGGCACCGACGCGCGCCCGGCGCTGCGGTGCAGGTACGGATGCGGGACGCCGGCAGACGAAGTCGCGGACATGTAACTCAGGGTACGTAGCGGGAGCCACCGCCGCCTTCAGGCGACACTCAGCGGCAGGCGGTACGCGGTGAACTGGTTACCCTAGCCGTGCCCGGAAGTGCTCAATCGTGCGTCGCAGGCCATCTTCGGGCGCGACCGTCGGCTCGTATCCGAGCAGTTCACGGGCGAGCGTGAGATCGGGGCGGCGCATCTCCGGGTCGTCCGAGCTGCGGGTGACGAAGGTCACCTCTGAGCTGCTGTCGGAGAGCGACACGATCAACTCGGCGAGTTGCCGCATGGTCAGCTCGTGCTCGGTGCCGCAGTTGACCGGGCCCGTCTCGGTCGAGTCGAGCAGCAGCAGGATGCCCCGCACCAGGTCCTCGACGAAGCAGATCGAACGGGTCTGGTTGCCGGTGCCGTGCACGGTGATCGGCTCGCCGCGCAGCGCCTGGGAGATGAACGTGGGGATGGCGCGGCCGTCGTCCGGGCGCATCCGCGGGCCGTACGTGTTGAAGATCCGGACGATCGCCCCGTCGAGCCCGCGGTAGCGGTGGTACGCCATCGTCGCGGCCTCGGAGAAGCGCTTGGCCTCGTCGTAGACGCTGCGGACCCCGATCGGGTTGACGTTGCCCCAGTAGGTCTCGCGCTGCGGGTGCTCCTTCGGGTCCCCGTACGCCTCGGAGGTGGAGGCCATCAGGAACCGGGCGCCGTCGGCGACCGCGCGCTCCAGCAGGTGCAGGGTGCCCACCGAGCCGACCCGGAGGATCTCCACCGGCAGTTGGGCGAAGTCGGTGGGGCTGGCCGGCGAGGCCATGTGCAGGATCGCGTCGAAACGCTCGGCCAGCGCCGGGTGGTCGGTCGGCAGGCCGTCGGAGAGGTCCGCCTCGACGAGCGTGAAGGTGGGCCGGTCCACCAGGTGGGCGATGTTCTCCTTGGAGCCGGTCACGAAGTTGTCCAGCGCCACCACCGTGCAGCCCCGGGCGATCAGGGAATCCACCAGGTGCGACGGGACGAAACCGGCGCCGCCGGTGACGAGAACGCGGTGACCGGAACCGAAGCGCTCAGCAACCTTCATGCCGGTCAGCCTACCGACCCCCATTTGCACGAAGAGACCCCCTGTTGAGCACAGGGGGTCTCTTCGTGACGAGCGCTCGGATCAGTGGGCGCCGGAGCCTGTGAGGGCCCGCACCTCCAGCTCCGCGTACTTGTCCTCGTCGTGCTCCTTGGAGATGACGGTGCCGATCCACCCGCACAGGAAACCGAACGGGATGGAGAGGATGCCCGGGTTGGACAGCGGGAACCACTGCCAGTCGTGGTCCGGGAACATCGACGTCGCCGCGCCGGAGACCACCGGCGAGAAGAACACCAGCAGCACGGCCGAGACCAGACCGCCGTAGATCGCCCACACCGCGCCGGAGGTGTTGAACCGCCGCCAGAAGAGGCTGTAGAGGATCGCCGGCAGGTTGCCCGAGGCGGCGACCGCGAAGGCCAGCGCCACCAGGAACGCCACGTTGAGGTTCTGTGCGTAGATCGACAGGGCGATCGACACCGCGCCGATCACCAGGGCGGAGATCCGGGCGACGCGTACCTCCTGCCGCTCCGACGTGTCACCCCGCTTGATGACGTTGGCGTAGAAGTCGTGCGCCAGGCTGGACGACGAGGCCAGTGTCAACCCGGCGACCACCGCCAGGATGGTGGCGAAGGCGACCGCCGCGATGATCGCCAGCAGCGCCGCACCACCCAGTTCGCCGCCGAAGAAGTCGATTCCGAGCGCTTCGGCCAGCTGGGGCGCCGCGGTGTTGCCGGCCTTGTCCTGCGCGGTGATCGCCGCGCTGCCCACCAGTGCCGCCGCACCGAAGCCGAGGGCCAGGGTGAGCAGGTAGAAGGTGCCGATGATGCCGATCGCCCAGAGCACGCTCTTACGGGCCGCCTTCGCGGTCGGCACCGTGTAGAAGCGGATCAGGATGTGCGGCAGACCGGCGGTGCCGAGCACCAGGGCGATACCCAGCGACAGCAGGTCCACCTTGTTGTAGAAGGTCTGCGTCGAGTTGCCGGCGACCTCGACCCCGTACCGCAACCCGGGTTCGAGGAACGCGCTGCCCTTGCCGGATGCCTCGGCGGCCTGGCCCAGGAGCGCCGACAGGTTGAAGTTGAACTTCGCCAGCACCAGGATCGTCATCAGCAGCGCGCCGCCCATGAGCAGGAACGCCTTGACGATCTGCACGTAGGTGGTGCCCTTCATGCCACCCACGGTGACGTAGATGATCATCAGAGCGCCGACCATGATGATGGTGGCGATCTTCGCGGTGGAGGCGTCCATGCCGAGGAAGGTCGTGCCCGGCTTGATGCCGAGCAGCAGCGCGACCAGCGCGCCGGCGCCCACCATCTGCGCGAGCAGATAGAAGATCGACACCGTGATGGTGGAGACCGCCGCCGCCGTACGCACCGGACGCTGGCGCATCCGGAAGGCCAGCACGTCGGCCATCGTGTACCGACCCGAGTTACGCAGCAGCTCCGCGACCAGCAGCAGGGCCACCAGCCAGGCGACCAGGAAGCCGATCGAGTAGAGGAAGCCGTCGTAGCCGTAGAGCGCGATGATGCCGGCGATGCCGAGGAACGACGCGGCCGACATGTAGTCGCCGCCGATCGCCATGCCGTTCTGGAAACCGGAGAAGGACCGGCCGCCCGCGTAGAAGTCGGTTGCCGTCTTGGTCTGCCGGCTGGCCCAGATCGTGATGGCCAGGGTCACCGCCACGAAGACCAGGAACAGCGTGATGGTCAGGTTGCGGGCGGTGTGATTGCCCGCCTCAGCCGCGAGGAACGTCTCAACCGCGTGAACCGTCTTCACGGGTCACCTCCCCGATCTCGGCGCGGATCCGGTCGGCGATGGGGTCGATCTTCCGGTCCGCGTACCGGGAGTAGAGCCAGGCGATCAGGAACGTGGAGACGAACTGGAGCAGGCCGAAGACCAGCGCGACGTTGATGTTGCTGCCGAACAGCTTCGTGCCCATGAAGTCCCGGGCGTACGCGGAGAGAATGACGTAGAGCGCATACCACAGGAAGAACGCGACGGTCATCGGGAAGACGAAGCCGCGCAGCGCACGCCGCAGCCCGGCGAACTCGTCCGACCGTTGTACGGCCAGGTACTTGTCCGACTGGGAAGCGGCCGAAGCGGGTGTGTCCGTGGACATCTGTGGATCACCACCTTCACAGGCGTCAGAGGGAGTTTCGCGCACCGTAAAGAGCGCGCTCCCCGACGGGGAAGGCCGAGATCGACGTCGGTCGTCGAGTGCGCCGAGCGGTTGCCTGGCTGCGCCGAGTGACCCAGATCACCCCGGTGACCGGTCGGTCCTCGGGGACCGTCCGTTCAGCTCGGCAGCTCGTGGTACCGACCGCGATAGTGCAGCAGCGGAGCGGCCTCCTCGGCCAGGTCGACAGCCTCGATGGTGGCCTCCACCAGCAGGCCCCAGCCGTACTCCCGGGCGGTGTCCAGCCGGCAGGCGGCCCAACCGCCCGCGTCCGCCGGCACCGGACCGTAGGGCGTCTCGATCCACGTGTCCGCGGCGAAGAGCCCACCCGGAGAGGGGAACAGGCCGGCGAACCGGTCGGCGAGCTGCCGGTGCGGCGGGCCGAGCGGCGTGACAGCGAACCGGCCCGCCTCCTCGGCTGCCGCCCAGAAGTCGGACTCCGCGTCGATCAGCCCGACCAGCCGGTCCGGCTCCCCCTCGGCGACCAGGGTGGACGACACCGTGAGCCCGGCCGGGCCGGGGGCCGTCCAGAGGGTCACCGGCGCGGCGAGCCGGCCGCGCAGTCGACGCACCGGCGATCGCTGCCCGCTCGGCACCGCGAACGGGTCGGTGGAATGGATCTCGGCGCCCGGCTCATGATTCACGTGAAACATTGTGCCGCCCCGGGCCCTCGCCCAACCAAGGAAGCGCTCGTGCAGGTCGGCGGGGCGCCCATTGAGGCGGGCGAGTTGATCGCCCGCCTCCGCCATCGCCGAGCCCAGGTAGACCAGCAGCCCCACACGGTCGTGTCGGTACTCGGCGAGCAGCGCCAGCCGTGCGGGCTGGCACGGCCAGAGCGCGCCGCAGCCCCGACACCGCCACAGCGGCCGCATCGGCAGGTGCGGGCGGCTCACCGGTGACGCTCCACGTCACGCTCCAAGATCCGAGCAACTTCCCGGATGTTGCTGCCTCCGACACGCGGGAGGCACCAACAACCCTGATGTTGCGCGGATCTTGGCCACGAGCGACCACCGCGCCCCGTTCCTGCCACGGATGAACCCGAACATGGCTGATCTCCTCCCGGTCGACGAGGGCCGCCCCGATCGGGGGGATGACCAGGGCGGCCCGAACGCAGGACCGGACGCCGGGACATCGCCTCCACCGGCCGGGCCGCGTGTCATCCACCCTGGACCGAGAGGCGCGGAGAGGGGAGGATGCCAGGGCTTACTACGCAGCGGGGTCACGTACTTACCGGAGAGGTAAGGATGAACGTCGAGATGTGGGTACGGGCGTTGAAGGCCGCCCGAGCCGGTGCCGAGGTGTCCCAGGAGGCTCTGGCTTCGCTGACCAAGTGGAGTCCGTCCACGGTGGCCGCCATCGAGACCGGGCGCCGTCGGCCGACAATGGAATTCGCGGTCGCCGCCGACGAGGCCCTCGCCACCGGCGGCCTCCTCGCCGAACTGTTGCGGGCCGCTGATCGGCAGCGGCTGCCGACGTGGTTCGTGCCGTGGCGCAACCATGAGGAGCAGGCGATCCGGCTCTGCGAATTCGAGCCGTGCCTGATTCCGGGACTCCTGCAAACCGAGGACTATGCCCGCGCGGTCATTTCCGCCGGTGGCCTGAATCCGACCAGGGTGGTGGACGAGCTGGTCACGGTTCGGATGGATCGACAGCAGTTGTGGCAGCGGGCAGAGTCGCCGCAATGCGTCTTCGTCCTGGACGAGACGGCTCTACGCCGCCCGATCGGTGGACCGGCGGTACTGGACGCTCAGCTTGGTCGGCTGATGGAACTCGCCGTCATGCCGAGCGTCAGACTGCACGTCGTGCCGCTTGACGCCGGAGCCCACGTCGGGTTGACGGGCGGGTTTCTGCTCGCTGAACTGCCCGACGGTGAACGGGTCACCTATGTCGAAGACGTTGCTCGTGGACACGTCATCGACGACCCGGACGTCGTGCGTCTGATTGGTCGGAAATGGGATAGCCTGCTCGGCGAAGCACTCTCCACAAGCGCCTCGCTGGATCTGATCCGGAAGCTGAAGGTGACGCCATGACCGTTCCTCAACCCCGCTGGCGGACGTCGACCAGGTCCGGCGACACGGGTGGTGCCTGCGTCGAGGTGGCGGACAATCTGCCCGGCGTCGTGCTGGTTCGGGACAGCAAGGACCGCTCAGGCCCGACCCTCGCCTTCGCTCCGGCCGCTTGGCGTGGCTTCGTCGCCGACGCTGCCCTGGCCCCCAGCCGGCAGACCGGCTAGCGGCGTGGGGTGACCGTGGCCAGCAGTTCCGGTTGGCGTCGGTCCAGGACGTCACCGGCCAGGTACGCGCCCAGCAGCGCCGCCCCCAGCCCGTACGCCGCACCCACCGGCAGGGCCAGCCAGAGCCAGGCGTCGCCGAGCAGCGCAGCGGCCACCACCATCGGCACCGCCGCGACCGCCGAGGCGAGCATGGCCAGCAGGGTGAGCAGCCCCTTCGCCATACCCGCGCCGCTGTTCATGGCGAACGGGTTGCTCGTCTCCGGCAGCGAGTACGCCCCGAGCACCGACACCAGGCTGTTCACCGCCAGCCCGGCACCGTAGGTGGCGACCAGGCCGCCGATGGTGAGCCCGATCCAACCTGGCCGGCCGAGCACGATCGACAGCACCACCGCGACGAACGCCAGCATCGGCAGGACGTACAGCGAGAAGGCCGTCATCCGCGCGCCCAGCTCGACCCGACCGGGCACCCCGGCCACCACGTTCACGGCGTACGCGCTGCCGTCGAAGCCGAACTGGTTGGCCAGGGTGACCGCGGCGACCACACCCACGAAGAGCATGGAGATGGTGACCAGGACCGGTGAGCTGTTGGCGGCACTCGTCGTCGAATCGGGCCCGTCCCCGGCCACGAAACCCGCGCCACCCAGGTTGATCATCACGGGCACGAAGATGCCGACCACCGCGATCGTGATCAGGTTGGCCCGGCGGCGGGCGTCCCGCCACCAGTAACGGGCCTCCCGGGCGACCAGTGCGCCGAACCGGTCCCGACGGGCCCAGCCGGCGACCTTGGGGAAGAGTTGGGCGATCGCGCCGCCGGTGACACCGCGTTGCGCCGGAGCCTTACCGGCGCTCGCCGCACCCACCATCGCCGACTCCAGCGACCGCGACCACCACGCCAACAGGGCACCGAGCGCCACCACCGTGATCAGCAACTTGACCGGGGCCGCCCACACCCGCCCCTGGGCGACGTCGATGCCGACGGTCCACGGCGCGCCGAACGGCGTCCAACCGATCACGGTCGCCACACCGGTCAACCGGGTCCAGTCGGCCTCCCGCAACGCGGCGAGACCGAACACCTGCAACGGACCGAGCAGCGCGGCGGTCACCGCCAGCAGCACGGCCGCCAGGTCGCGGACCCGACGGGACCGCAACATGGTCGCGAAGGCGCTCGTCACCGCCCGGCTGGCGGCCACGCAGAGCAGAAGCCCGGCGATCACACCGACCACCGCCACCAGCCCTGCCGACCAACCGCCCAACGACCAGGCGGTGAGCACCAGCCCGAACGACGCGATCAGCACCGCCAGCACCGGCACGCTCACCAGAGCCGCCGCGAACAGGCCGGTCACCAGGGTGCGGCGGGGCAGCGGCAGCAGCGCGAACCGGGCCGGGTCCAGTGTCTCGTCCACACCGAAGAAGACCAGCGGCAGGAGCAGCCAACCGAGCACCAGCAGCCCACCGCCCGCCGCCGCGACCAGCACCGCGTACTGCCCATCGCCCGTCAGGCCGGGCAGGGCAAAGAGGAAGAAGCCGCTGGCGGCGAACCAGAGGCCGAGGAACACGCCACCGATGAACATCGCGATCCGCCAGCCCTGGCCACGGAAGTTGTTGCCCATCACGCGCAGCTTGAGCCGTACGAAGTGCCGGGCGGAGACCGTGCGTACGGGCGCGGCGTCCGTGCTCACCGGGACAGCCACGACAGCTCCTCACCCGTCGCGGTGCGCCCGCCGACCACCTCGACGAAGACCTGCTCCAGCGAGCGCTCACCACGGACCTCGCCGATCGTCCCGACCCGCTTGATGGTGCCGCTGGCCAGGATCGCCACGTGCGAGCAGAGCCGTTCGACGACCTCCATCACGTGACTGGAGAAGACCACAGTGCCGCCGCCGGCCGCGTACCTGGTGAGGATGTCCCGGATCAGCGCGGCGGAGACCGGGTCGACCGCCTCGAACGGCTCGTCCAACACCAGCACCCGAGGGCCGTGCAGCAGCGCACAGGCCAGGCCGATCTTCTTCTTCATGCCCGCCGAGTAGTCCACCACCAGCGTCCGACCGGCGTCGCCGAGCGCCAGCACGTCCAGCAGCTCCGCGGCCCGCTGGTCGACCACCGCCGGGTCCATCCCCCGCAACAAACCGTTGTACGCCAGCAGCTCCGCCCCGGTCAGCCGGTCGAACAGGCGCACACCGTCGGGCATCACGCCGAGCAGCCGCTTGGCGGCCACCGGGTCCTGCCAGACGTCCTGCCCGAGCACCCGGGCCGAGCCGGCGTCCGGGCGTAACAGCCCGACCGCCATCGACAGGGTCGTCGTCTTGCCGGCGCCGTTCGGGCCGAGAAGGCCGTAGAAGGAGCCGGCGGGGACGTCCAGGTCGACGCCGGCCACCGCGATCGTGCCGTCGAACCGCTTGGCCAGGCCACGCAGTGCGAGCGCGGGGTGCTCAACAGTCATGCGCCGACGTTATCCGCCGATCGCCAGCTCTGTCGTCCCGCGACGGGCGGACCCGAGATCATCCCCGAGGTGGACAGGCCCTCAGAGCGCTCTACATCCGGAGGGCTTCCGGGGTGTGCAGGCGGAGCATGGTGGCCGCGACGTCGGCGGGGGCACGGCGACGGGTGGCCATGGACACCGCGACCATCACGGTGAAGGCCAACGGCACCGTCCAGGCGGCCGGCTGGGTGGTGAGCGTGGCCGGCCAGCCGGACAGCGGCGGGCCAAGCACCGTCACCAGCACTGCGCCGATCGCCGCCCCGCCGCCGACCAGCACACCGGCGGCGGCGCCCAGGTCGGTCAGGCCACGCCACCAGATGCCGAGCACCAGCAGCGGGCAGAAGCTCGACGCGGCGACCGCGAAGGCCAGCCCGACCACCTGCGACACGTCCAGTCCGGAGACGTGCAGCGCCAGCACCGTCGGCACCGCTCCGGCGATCACCGTGGCCAGACGGAAGCCGCGTACCGAGCCTCGGCCGAGCACATCCGTCGAGATCACCCCGGCGACGCTGGTCAGCAGCCCGGACGACGTGGAGAGGAAGGCCGCGAACGCGCCCGCCGAGACCAGCGCGGTGAGCAGCCGCCCGGCCGTCCCGTCGCCGAGGGCCGCGCCGGGTAGCAGCACCACCACCGCGTCGGTCTGCCCGCTGACCAGCAACTGCGGGGTGTAGATCCGGCCGAGCACCCCGTACAGGGTGGGCAGCAGATAGAAGGCACCGACCAGGGCCAGCACGACCAGGGTGGTCCGGCGGGCCGCCGCGCCGTCGGGGTTGGTGTAGAAGCGGACCAGCACGTGCGGGAGGCCCATGGTGCCCAGGAACGTGGCAAGGATCAGCGAGTACGTCCCGAAGAGCCCTCGGTCGTCGTCACCCGCGGCGCTGGGCAGCAACCAGTCGCTGGCGTCGGCGGCCGCCCCGGACACGTCCGGCACCGGGTCGCCGGCGGCGAAGGTCAGCTCGTCGCCGGGGCGTACCTCCCGGATCTCGCCGTCGGGCAGGGTGAGGGTCGCGCGGTGCTCGACCACGACGGTGGTCGCGACCCGGAACGTCGGCCCGTCGGGCGGGGTCACCGCCGGGCGGCCGTCCGCCTGCCACTGCAACGCCAGGAAGATCACCGGTACGGCGAGCGCGGTCAGCTTGAGCCAGTACTGAAACGCCTGCACGAAGGTGATCGCCCGCATCCCGCCCAGCGCCACGTTCGCGGTGACCACGGCGGCCACCAGCAGGGCGCCCACCGGGTACGGGGAGCCGGCCACCGTTGCCAGCGTCAGCCCGGCGCCCTGGAGCTGCGGCACCAGGTACAGCCAACCGATGAAGATCACGAAGGCGGTGGCCAGGATGCGCAGCCGGCGGGACCCCAGCCGCAGCTCGCAGAAGTCGGGCAGGGTGAACGCGCCGGAGCGGCGCAGCGGTGCCGCCACGAAGAGCAGCAGGGCGAGGTAGCCGGCGGCGAACCCCACCGGGTACCAGAGCACGTCCACGCCGTCCTTGAGGACCAGGCCGGCGATGCCCAGGAAGCTCGCCGCCGACAGGTACTCCCCGCCGATCGCGGCGGCGTTCCACGTTGGGCTGATCGCCCGCGACGCGACCAGGAAGTCCGACGTGGTCCGGGCCAGCCGCAGCCCGTAGAAGCCGATCCCGACGGTGACCAGGGTGACTGCCACGATGGCCGGAACCACGAAATCGTTGCTCACCTCAGCGCTCCGGCCGCTGCACCAGGTCGCTGAAGTCCTGCTCGTTGCGCTCGGCCAGCCGCACGTACGCCCAGCCCACCCCGATCAGGAACGGGAAGGAGGCGACCCCGAGCAGCAGCCACGGCAGGTTGACGCCGGCGATGGTGGTCCGGCCCAGCGACGGCGCGATGGCGAACAGCCACGGCAGCCCACCCAACCCGATGACCACCACCAGCGAGAGCCGCAACGCCAGCGCGAGTTGGGCCCGGACCAGGCCGCGGACCAGCGCCTCACCGACCTGGGTCTGCTGGGCCAGCTCGGCGCGGGTCCGTTCGGCGCGGGTGTCCTGCCGGGTGATCTCGGCCAGCACGATCCGCGCCCGCCGGGGCGGCGGTACCGCACCGCCCGACCCCACGTCAGGGAGTTGCTTGGCCACCCCGGCAGTCTCGCCCGCCGCGCGGGATTGTCAAGCCGCTCCGGTCACCAGGACCGGCCGCCGTTGCAGTCGGTCCGCGCGGTCAGCGGGATGCTGCTGAGTTCACGCCGCGCCCGATCCCGGCCGAGGTTCGTCCCCCAGAGGCCGTCCGAGGGCAGCTCGGCGGCGATCTGCCCCAACGCGCAGACGCGCATCGGCTCGGGCAGCCGGGCCAGTGCCGGTACGGCGTCCGCCGACAGCCCGGACAGGTAGGTGACGTCCAGCCGGCCGGTCTGCAGGTACCGGTCGACGTTCCGGTCGGCGATCAACCGGTCCGGGTTCACCAGGGCCAGTCCGAGCAGGGCGAGCACCGCCGCGCCGATCACCAACCGGGGCAGCCAGTCGGCCCGCAACCGCACCACCGCCACCCCGACCAGCACGAAGAGCAGCCCGAGCCAGAGTTCGATGGTCGCCACCACGAGCCGTAGCCGGGTGGCGCCGTAGGCGTCCGCATAGACCTGCATCCGGTACAGCGCCGAGGCGACGATCACCAGGGTGAGCCCGGTGAGCGTGCCGAGCAGGACGCGCACCAGCAGGCGGTCCGCCCGGGTGGCCTTCGGTGCCCGGCGGGCGGCGATCGCGATCACCAGCAGGGTGAGTGCGGTGACGGCGAGCAGCTGCCAGAACCCGCCGCGGGCGTACTGGGCGTAGGTGAGCCCGGCCGTGCGCAGGACGTGCCCCGCGCCGCCGAACAACACCGTCAGCTGGACCAGCACGAACACGCTGAACAGGGCGACCAGCAACACCAGCGGGAGGGTCCACTCCAACCGGTGAGCCGGTCGGGGTGGTGTCGGGCGCAGCCCCTCCAGATCGGGTGGACGGCTGACCAGGAACGCGCCACCGAGCAGGGCTCCGCCGATCAGCGCCAGCCGCGCCAGCCAGCCGAGCACTCCGACCGACGAGACATCCGGCAGCAGGCCGGTGACCAGGTTCTCGAAGACCGCGTCGGCGGAGGAGAAGAGCAGACCGAACAGCAGCAGCAGGCCGGCCGAGATCGCCAGGCTGGTCAGGATGCGCCCGACCGCGATACCCGAGGTGGCCGGCTGCCCGAACCGCAGCCCGCGTACCGCCCAGGGGAGCGCCCGTACCGTCGCGGCGGGCGGCAGCGTCGCGGCGGCCAGCATCCCGAGCGGGCTTCGCCCACCGGTCACCGCGAGCGTCCCGGTCACCGCGGCCGCGAGCAGGCACAGGGCGAAGAGCCAGCCGGCGGCCCGGACCGTGCCGACGGCGACCAAGGCGACCGTCGCTGCAGCCCAGGCGACTTGTGCCGCCCGCCCCGGTGCCCCCGTGGCACCGGGACGGGCGGTGGTCGCCGCGGCTGGCGGAGCCGGCGTGGCGGTCGGTGTCGCGGCGACCGTTCCGGGGCTCGTCGGCCCGGATGGTGCCGCGGTCGTGGGGGTGTTCGTCGGAGGCGTTGCGGTGGTGTTCAGCGTGGCGGTGACGAGGGCGGCGGTGCCGGCCAGCGCGGCCACCAGCCAGCCGAGACCGGGACGAACCATCGTGAGCGTGGACGCGCCGACGACGGTCGCCGCCGTCAAGGCCGCCAGGACCAGAGGTCGGGCGGAGCCGGACGGCCCTGGCCAGCGGCGCGCGATCAGTGACGGCGGCCTGGGCAGGGCCGGCGTGACCGGCCACGGTTGGGGCCGACCGGTGGCCGCCGGGGCAACCGTGCCGGGTCTGACGGGTGGGGGGATCTGCGCTCCGGTCGGCCCGGTGGCCGGAACGGGAACGCTGCCAGGGCTGGTCATGCGGCCTCTTTTCGGTGTGGCCCGTCGATCGGGATGGTGACCTGGATGCGACAGCCGGGCTGGTCTCCCCGGTGCGGTCCGACCGGATCGAGGACCCGGATCTGACCGCCGTGCAACTCGACGACCCATCGCGCGATCGCCAGACCGAGACCCGTCCCGCCGCCGGCCGCCCGGTCGCCGCGGGTGAACCGCTCGAAGACCCGGGAACGCTCGTCCGCCGGAATGCCCTGGCCCTCGTCGCTCACCTCGAACCGGAGCTGGTCACCGTGTTCCTCGGCGCTGACCCGCACGACGCCGCCGGGTGGGCTGTGCCGCGCCGCGTTGTCGAGCAGGTTCGCGAACACCTGGTGCAACCGCCACGGGTCCGCGTCGACCGTCAGCGGTGTCAGCAACTCGCGAAGCTCGAAGTGCACGTCCATGCCGGCGCCGGACGCGCTGGCCGTCGCGTGCTCCACCGCCTCGTCGAGGAAGTCCCACACGTCCATCCGTACCCGGCGCAGCGGCACCACCCCGGCGTCGAGGCGGGACAGGTCGAGCAGGTCGGCGACGAGGTGTCCGAGCCGTTCGGTCTGGGCCAGCGCCGAGCGCAGCGCCGCGGGCTCGGGATCGGCCACCCCGTCCACCATGTTCTCCAACACGCCCTGCAACGCGGTGATCGGCGTACGCAGCTCGTGTGAGACGTTGGCGATCAGCTCACGCCGGCGCTGGTCCGCGGCATGGAGGTCGGCGGCCATCTTGTTGAACGCCTGGGCCAGCTCACCGACCTCGTCGCGGGAGGTGGCGCGGACCCGTCGTGTGTAGTCGCCCCGGGCCATCGCGCCGGCCGCCGCCGTCATCTCCCGCAGCGGCGACGTCATCCCGTGGGCGAGGACCTGGGAGGTGAGCAGGGCGACGGCGATGGCGGTCGCCGAGGTCACCGGTGGTGGCCAGCCGATGCCGTACGAGAAGTATCCGAGGCCGGCCGCACCGGAGACGACCAGCAGCACGCCCAGTTTCAGCTTGATCGAGCGCACCGGATCCAGCGGGCGGGGCAGCAGTTCCAGCACCCGGTCCAGGCGGGTGGGCATAGCGGCGGTCACGACGGCAGCTCCAGGGCGTAGCCGACCCCGTGCACGGTGCGGATGAGATCGGCGCCCAGCTTGCGGCGTAGGGCCTTGATGTGGCTGTCCACAGTGCGGGTGCCGCTCCCGTCGACCCATCCCCAGACATCGGCGAGCAGCCGTTCGCGGGGAAGCACCGTGCGGGGCCGCCCGGCGAGGTGGACCAGCAGGTCGAACTCCGTCGGCGTGAGGTGCACGTCCGCGCCGTCGCGGCGAACCCGCCGCTCGGCCTCGTTGATCTCGATGTCGCCGAGGCGGATGGCTGGCGGCGCGGGGGTGGCGGCCCGATCCACCCGGCGCAGCAGGACGTGCACCCGCGCGGCCAGCTCCCGCATCGAGAAAGGCTTGGTGAGGTAGTCGTCCGCACCGACCGCGAGCCCCACCAACAGGTCCGTCTCGTCGTCGCGGGCGGTGAGCATCAGCACCGGCACCGCACGGTCGGCCTGGATCCGCCGGCACACCTCCAGGCCGTCGAAGCCGGGCAGCATCACGTCCAGGACGACGAGGTCCGGCTGGCCGCTGCGAAACTGCTCGACCGCGCTGGGCCCGTCCGCCGCGATCTCCACGCTGAAGCCCTCGGCGCGGAGGCGGGCGGCAATGGATTCGGCGATGGTCCGTTCGTCCTCGACCACCAGTACCCGGCGTTGCGTCATGGGTCTCGACTGTAGGGAGCCGCCGTGGAGATCAGTGGGTGGCGTTGTGAATAACCTGTGGAGAACGGTTCACGGCTGTGGATAACTGCCTTGTGGGCTGGACATGCGGGAGCCGGGGCATCCGGGCGGGCCGGATGCCCCGACTTCCAGGAATCCGAGTCGATCGAGGCCGGACCTGGTGGCACCGGCCGTCGGTCACTCCAGACCGATGCGCTCCGGGCGGGCGGAGGCGGAGCCGAGCCAGGTGTGCGGGTTGCCGTACCAGCACCACCCCAGTTTCGGCGCGCCCTGGCTGATCCAGAGCGCAGGCACCCGCTTGTCGCCGCATCGGGACCCGACGAGCGAGAAGCACCGGTTGCTGGCCAGCGCGGCCGGGTGCAGCGTGACGAAGGCCAGACCTTCGTCGATGGTGAGCGGCAGCCGACCCTGGGCGGTGATCCCCTCCATGGCGGTGGCCGGGGCCAGGTTGCGGAACTCCTCGCCCCGGTCGACGTCGAAGAGCAGGTACGCCGGTCCGGCCGGCACCTCCAGCTCCTTGATCGGGTCGAAGCGCGGCAGGTCGTCCTCGGCGTAGTGGCGGTCCAGGACGCCGGGCTTGCGTTTGCCGGCCAGCGTGGTGAGCTCCAGTCGTTCCTGCACGCCGACCAGGTCGCGGGTGATGACCAGCAGGAAGGGCACCCGGGCGTCGGTGGGGGCGGACAGCCCGTCGGCACCCTCGATCGCCCTCGCGCGCAGCGGCGCTACCAGGTCGCGGAAGGCGCGCTCGGGCAGCCCGGCGAGGGCGGGGTAGCCGAGCTGGACCAGTCGGTCGACCTGACGGTCGAACTCGGTCTCGGCGTCGAACGGGGAATCAGTCACGGCAGCCTCCGGAAGTCGTACGGACTAGCGTACAACGTACGGCAGCTGTCGTCTCATTCCCGGATCAGCGACTCCAGTCCTGCTTCGCGGCCCTGACCAGCTTGTCCTTCAGCTCCCGGGTGTGCCGCCGGCTCACCGGCAGCTCGGTGGAGTCGATCACCACGACGTAGCCGGAGTTGACCAGCCGCAGCTCTGCGATCAACTTCAACTGCACCAGGTACGACCGGTGCACCCGGACGAAACCGGCATCCGCCCAACGCTCCGCCAGTGTGGCCAGCGAGACCCGCACCAGGTGCGACCCCTCGGCGGTGTGCAACCGGGCGTAGTCACCCTGCGCCTCCACCCACCGCACCGCCGAGCGGGGCAGCATCCGCGTGGTGCCGGCCAACTCGATGGGGATGGTCGGGTCCTCCTCGGCGCGGGCCAGTGCCGCCGGGTGCGACGGCACCACCCGCGACCCGATCACCCGACGCAGTGACTCGGCCAGCCGGTCGGCGCGAACGGGTTTGCGCACGTAGTCGGTGGCACCCAGGTCGAAGGCGTCCACCGCGCCGTCGTCGTACGCGGTGACGAAGACGATCGCCGGCGGCCGGGCGAACCGGCGCAGCACCCGGGCCAGCTCCATCCCGTCCAGCCCGGGCATCCGGATGTCCAGGAAGACCACGTCCACGTCACCGTCCCGGAGCAGCCGCAGCGCCTCCGTCGCGTCACCGGCCGTGTGCAGCCGGGCAACCCGGGGGTCGGCCCGCAGGTGGTACGCCAGCTCGTCGAGTGCGGGCGGCTCGTCGTCCACCGCGAGCACCCGCAGGAAACCGGACGCGTTCACCGCACCCGTCCCGCTTCGCTCGCTCACGACCCTGCCCGTACGCCGGGGTGGAACTTCGGCACCCGCATGCTCACCTTCGTGCCCGAGCCCAGCCCGGTCTCCACGACCAGGCCGAACCGGTCCCCGAAGACCGACCGCAGCCGCTCGTCGACGTTGGAAAGACCGACGTGCTGGCCCGTGTCGTCGCCCGGGTCGCCAGTGCCGCGGGCCAGCTCGGCGATGCCGGCGGTCAGCGTGGTCGGATCCATTCCCACTCCGTCGTCCTCCACCGTGATGTGGCATTCCGCGCCCGCGTCCCGGGCCTCGATGCTCACCATGCCCGTGCCCGGCTTGCGGGACAACCCGTGGCGAACGGCGTTCTCCACCAGCGGTTGCAGGCAGAGGAACGGCAACGTCACAGGGAGCACCTCCGGGGCGATCTGCAACCGCACCTGCAACCGGTCACCGAATCGAGCCCGCTCGATGGTGAGGTAGCGGTCGATCGAGCGCAGCTCCTCGGCAAGGGTGGTGAACTCCCCGTGCGCCCGGAAGGAGTACCGGGTGAACTCCGCGAACTCCAGGATCAACTCGCGGGCCCGCTCCGGGTCGGTGCGGACGAACGACCCGATCGCGGTCAGCGCGTTGTAGATGAAGTGCGGGCTGATCTGCGCCCGCAACGCGCGGATCTCGGCGCGGGCCAGCCGCTCGCGGGACGAATCCAGCTCGGCCAGGGCGAGCTGGTTACCGGCCCAGTGCGCCGTCTCCAGCGTGGCCTGCACCAACCCCGGGGGCGGTGGGCTGTCGGCGATGGCCACCAACGCGCCGACCACCCGGCCGTCCGCCCCCTGCAACGGCGCGACCACCGCCCCTCGGATCGGGCAGTCGACCCGGTCGCAGTGCAGCTCCTGCTCACCGAGCACCGTAGAGCGGCCGGTGTCCACCGTCCGCTGGGCCGCCGCGAGCAGTTGCTCGCCGTGGTGCGTGCCGCGCCCGTCGAGGGCCAGCAGCCGGTCGGCGTTGGCGAGCGCCAGCCCGGCCGCGCCCACCAGAGCCCGCAGATGGCGTACGGCCTTCGCCGCGCCCGTCTCGCTCAGCCCCGCTCGCAGCGGCTCGGCGGCCAGACCGGCGGTGTGCAGCACCTCGTAGGTGGCCCGTTGGGTGGCGGTGGCGATGCCCCGGCGAGCCCGCAGACGCAGCACCGCGAACAGGGCGGCGGTCAGCGCGGTGACGAGCGAGACGACGCCGACCACGGCGGAGAGGTTGGCACCCACGCAGCGATCCTTGCCCCTGCGGGGCTGCGCGCCAAGCCCTAGTACGCGCCCTTGCGGGCGAGCACCACGCCGACGGTGCGCCACAGGATGCTGAGGTCGTACGCCAGCGACCAGTTGTCGACGTAGTAGAGGTCCAGTCGGACCGACTCGTCCCAGGACAGGTCGGAGCGGCCGGAGACCTGCCACAGCCCGGTCATGCCGGGGCGGACCAGCAGGCGGCGGCGCACGTCGCCCAGGAAGTCGCCGTCGTCGGCCGGCAGCGGGCGGGGCCCGACCAGCGACATCTCACCCCAGAGCACGTTGATCAGCTGCGGCAGCTCGTCCAGCGAGGTGGCTCGCAGGAAGCGACCGACCGGGAAGACCCGCGGGTCCTGCTTCATCTTGAACAGCATGCCGTCGGTCTCGTTGCGGTCGACAAGGCTGGCCAGCCGGTCCTCGGCGTCGACGTACATGGTCCGGAACTTCCACACCCGAAACGTGCGCCCCTCGTGCCCCACCCGGGGCTGGCGGAAGAAGACCGGACCCCGGTCGGAGATCGTGATCGCCACGGCGATGCCCGCGAAGAGCGGGATCAGCAGCAGCAGGCCGAGACCGGCGGCGACCCGGTCCATCAGGTTCTTGGCCAGCAGCGCCGGCCCGGAGAGGGTCGGTTCCTCGACGTGCAGCAGCGGCAGACCCTCGATCGGCCGGATGTGCACCCGGGGGCCGGCGATGTCGGTCAACTGCGGTGCGACCACCAGGTCGACGCCGGAGCCCTCCAACTGCCAGGCCAGCCGGCGCAGCTCGCCCGGCTCGGCGCTGGCCGACCCACAGACGGCGATCGTGTCGCCACCGACCTCCCGGACCAGGGCGAGAACGTCGCGACCGGCGTAGATCGGAACCGGGGTCGGCATGCCCCGGGCCGCCGCATAGCCGTCGGTGATGTGGATGGCGACGGGCACCAGCCCGGCGTTCGGGTTGCGGGTGACCGCCGCGTAGACCTCCAGGCACTCCGGCAGGGTGCCGACCAGCACCATCCGATGCGCGGCCTGACCGGCCCGCCGCCGGATGTAGTGCAGCGCCCAACGGGCCACGAACCGGCCCCAGAGGATCAGCAGCAGTGCCCCGAGCAGGGCCGTGCCGACCGTCCAACGGGACAACTCGGTCTTGGTGGCGAAGGCGAGGAACGAGACACTCGCGGCGACCGTCACCCCAGCCCGGATCACCCGCTTGAACTCGTCCGGGCCGAGCCCCAGATAGCGCCTGTCGTACGCCCGGTTGCTCCAGAGAATGACCACCCAGCCGAGCGGGAGCAGCAGGTAGGACACCGTGTGGAACCAGGTCGGGTCCTGCTTGGTGCCGGAGAAACCGGAGGCGGCCTGGTCGAAGAGCTGGATCGCGATCCAGCTGGCGAACGCCGCCGCGCCGAAGTCGAGCAGCAGCAGGATCGCGATGTATGGGCGGTGCCAACGGGAGACACGACGTCGCGCCCTGGTCCACGCCGATCGGGGGACGCCGTTGTGTGACGACGGCGTCGGCGGCTGGATCTCGAAGCTGTCGACGTGCCGCACGAGTTTGCTCCGGCCTTCGTTGGATACCGGGCGCTGGAGGCTTGCCGTCACCTCACCCATGTCCTCCCGCATGACACGGGCCGCTCACTCGCAGTGAGGGCCCGGGTCGCCCACCGTCCCAGTCTCCCACGCGGGCTCCGACCGGTCGCCGCCCCGAAGGAGATTGGCGACCGATGGTGCCGGCGGGATCTGGCCGGCTCCGCACCATTTCAGAAGCCGGGGACCGGGCCACTATACCGATGGATGCGCGCGTGGCCAGAATGGCGGACCGGAGCTTCCGCTCAGTAAGGACGATTCCGCTCCGTAGTCGCGAAGTGGGGCTACTCACCGTACGAGACGGGACAACCGTCGGTCAGCGAGCGGCTTGCCGCCGGTCTGGCACGTCGCGCAGTACTGAAGGCTCGAATCGGCGAACGACACCTCACGCACGGTGTCCCCGCACACCGGGCAGGGCAGCCCGGTGCGGGCGTGCACCTTCAACCCGGACCGCTTCTCGCCCTTCAGCTCCGCCGCCCGCTGACCGAGGGACCGCTCGACCGCGTCACCGAGGACCTGCCGGGTGGCCGCGTGCAGGGTGGCGATCTGGTCGTCGGTGAGCCGGTTGGTGATCGCGAACGGGGACAGCTTCGCGGCGTGCAGGATCTCGTCGGAGTATGCGTTGCCCACACCGGACAGCACCGACTGGTCGGTCAGCACCCCCTTGACCTGCCCCCGCCGGCTCCGCAGCCGCTCGGCGAAGGTGGGCAGGTCCGCGGAGAGCGCGTCCGGGCCCAACTTGGCCACCCCGGGCACCGTCGCCAGGTCGTTGACCAGGTACGCGGCCAGCTTCTTCTGGGTGCCGGCCTCGGTCAGGTCGAAGCCGGACCCGTCGTCGAGGCGTACGCGCACCGCGATCGGGCCCTTGCCGGGACGCAACGGGGTGGTGGACGGGAACGCCTCCCGATAGTGCAGCCAGCCAGCCCGTGCCAGGTGCACCACCAGGTGCAGGTCGCCCTCGAAGAGCACGTCGAGGAACTTGCCGTGCCGGCTGGCATCGACCACCGCTCGACCGGCAACCGCTGTCGGTGCCGGTTCGTACGTTTTCAGGGCGCTGATCGCGGCGATCTCCAGCCGGTCGACACGCCGCCCCACCGCGCGCTGTCGCAGGTAACCCGCGAGCGCCTCAACCTCCGGTAGCTCGGGCACGACACAACGGTAGCCTTCTTTCCGGTGAGCGTGCGGAATCAGCTCGCGAGTCCCTGTCGCGAGCGCGAGGCGTGAGCCCGCGAGCCCCACAGACGTGATCTTGCGAGCCTTCGCGCAGGCGGGGGGCAGAAGCCGGCACGGCCGCGAACGAAAGGCAAGGCTCCGTGAAAATCGTGGTGGCGCACAACCGGTACCGGGAAGCACAGCCCTCCGGCGAGAACACGATCGTCGACTCGGAGATCGCTCAACTGACCGCCGCCGGCGTCGAGGTGCTGCCGTTCATCCGCAGTTCGGACGAGATCCCGTCGATGTCGAAGGTGGCGAAGGCGCTGCTGCCGATCTCGCCGATCTGGGCGCCGCGCGCCCAGCACGACCTGAGCCGACTGCTCACCGAGCACCGACCGGACGTCCTGCACCTGCACAACCCGTACCCCCTGCTGTCGCCGTGGGTGGTGCGGACCGCGCACCGCCACGGCGTGCCGGTGGTGCAGACGGTGCACAACTACCGGCAGGTCTGCTCCTCGGGGATCTACTTCCGCGACGGCGTGATCTGCCAGGACTGCAAGGGCCGGGCGCTGGGTGTGCCGGCGATCAAGCACCGCTGCTACCGCGACTCGGCGGCCCAGAGCGCGTTGATGGCGACCACCCTTGCCGTGCACCGGGGCACCTGGCGCTCCGTCGACCGGTACGTCGCGCTCACCTCGGCGATCGCCGATCACCTCCGTGACTACGGCATACCGGACGAACGGATCGTGGTGAAGCCGAACTCGGTGCCCGACCCGGGCCGGCCGACGCCGCTCGGTGACGGGTTCCTCTACATGGCCCGGCTCTCCCCGGAGAAGGGCGTCGACCTGCTGCTGGACGCCTGGCGCCGGCACCCGGTGGGTGCGCTGGGCACGCTGCGCATGGCGGGCGACGGCGAGCTGCGCCCGCTCGTGGAGGCAGCCGCCGCCGAGCGGGCCGACGTCGTCTACCTCGGTCAACTCGACCGTGCCGGGGTGCGGGCCGCCGTCGAGGCGAGTGCGGTGGTGATCGCCGCCTCCATGTGGCACGACGTACTGCCGACCGTGATCATCGAGGCGTTGGCCAGCGGCCGACCGGTGCTCGGCACGGCGTTGGGCGGCATCCCCTACCTGGTCGGAGCCGACGCCCCGCACGAGCCCGCCGGCACCGGCCCGGCGCGGGTCGCCTCCGCCGTCGCCGGCGGTGGTGGTGGGTCGCCGATGCCGGACGGGATCGGTCTGGGCGATGCCGGCTGGGTCGTCGCACCGGAGCCCGCCGCGCTCGCCGCCGCCCTGCCCGTCGCTCGGGCCGGCGCCCCCGGGCTGGCGCTGACCGCCCGCGCTCGCTACGAGCGCACCTTCCACCCCGACGTGGTCACCAAGCAGCTCATCGACATCTACGCGGGCGTAGCCCGCAACCCCAACCACGTCTGAACCGCCGCACCTGACGCTCCTGCACCTGACGCTTCCGCACGATCTTGGGACCGCGCCGGGCGCGCCGCGCGGCACCGTAGAAGCGGGCGGGCGGATCTGCCGGCAAGATCCGCGCAACATCAGGGATGTTGGGGTCTCCCGCGAGCCCGAGGCAGCAACTTCGGGGAAGTTGGGTGGATCTTGCGGGCGTGCGGCGTGCGGCGTGCGGCGTGAGGGCGAGCGGGCGTGAGGGCGTGCGGCGTGCGGGCGTGAGGGCGAGCGGGCCAACGGCGCGAGCGGGCGCGCCTGTGCGGGCGAGCGGCGCGGGTGGCGCGTGCGGACGCGTTCTGGGCGGTGGCGGTCAGCGCAGGGAGGCGCGGGCGGAGAAGGCGATGCTGGCGAGCAGGAAGCCGCCGTTGACGATGGTGAACGCCACCATCACCCAGAGGACCAGCGCGGGCGCCACGGCCAGCACCAGGGCGGCCACGAAGATCACCGCGCCGTAGTCGCGGATCAGCTTCACCACGCGGACCGGCAGCGAGGTCGAGGTGACCATGCTGGCGGCGTTCGGGCCGGCCTGCATCACCGAGGTGACCAGGTTGACCATCCAGGTGCCCGCGAAGGTCGCCACCAGCCAGGTCGGGGTGGAGGGCTCCTGCGCCACGGCGGTCGCGGCGAGCGCGGCCACCAGGGCGATCTGCGCGGCCACGTCGCAGAGGATGTCGATCCGGGCGCCGGCCGCGCTGCCCTGGCCGGTCACCCGGGCCAGCTGTCCGTCGGCGCAGTCCAGGGAGTACGCCACCTGCCAGCCGATCAGGGCGAGCAGGCCGACCGCCCAGGCCGGTACGTCGCCGTCGGCGACCGGGCCGGCGAGCGCCACGACGGTGACCGAGGTGGCCAGCCCGAGCACCAGGTTGCTGATGGTCAACGCGGTGGGGCGCAACCCGAGCCGCTGGGCGACCAACGCGAAGACGGCGCCCAGCCACTGGCTGATCGACTCGCTGAACAGGCCGCCGCCCCGGTTCACCCGGTGGAAGTCGGCGACGGTGGGACGGGGGTCAGCCAAGCTGGTCGCGGATTGCACCGGCGTAGTCTGCCAGCCGCTCCCGCGTCTCGGTAGGCGACAGCGCCAGGTGCTCCAGGATCGTGTAGCGGTCCGGCCGGGTACGCGGCGCGAACTGCACCGCCTCGACGAACTGGTCGTCGGTGAGCGCCACCTCGGCGGGGAGCCGGGGCAGACCGTGTCGGGCGAGGCAGGCCGACATCTCCCCGAACCGGCGCAGGTCCCCGCGCAGCCAGGTGCAGAACAGCGCGCCCAGCCCGGCCAGCTCGCCGTGTGAGGCGGTGCCGGGGAAGAGCGAGTCGACCGCGTGCATGATCTCGTGGCAGCCGCCGCTGCACGGACGGCTGGTGCCGTCGACAGCCATCGCCAGGCCGCTGGAGATCAACGCCTCGGCGAGGACGATCACGAAGGCATCGTCGCTCATGTCGCCCGGGTGGTTGAGCACCGCCTCGGCGCCCGCTCGGGAGAGCGAGGCGGACAGCCCGTCGACCGGTTCACCGCGTACCTGCCGGGACAGCTCCCAGTCGGCCAGCGCGCTGATGTTGCTGATCACGTCGCCGATGCCGGCCCGGTTGTGCCGGTCCGGGCCGCTCTCCACGAAGTCCAGGTCGACGATCACCCCGATCGGGATGTGGACCCCGTAGGAGCCCTTGATCCCGTCGGTGATCAGGCTGGCCACCGGGGAGGCGATCCCGTCGTTGGCGAGGCTGGTCGCCACCGACACCATCGGGAGGCCCCGACGGGTGGCCGCGTACTTGGCCACGTCGATGGTCTTGCCGCCGCCGATGCCGACGACCGCGTCGTACGACCGGGCGCGGAGTTTGCCGCCCAGGTCGTCGGCGGCGTCCAGCGTCCCGCCGGAGACGGTGAAGACGTCCGCGGAGCGCAGCGACGGTCGGATCAACTCCGCGATCTGGGCGCCCTGACCGGGGCCGACCACCACCGCGACGTCGCCCCCGGAGGAGATCCGCCCGTCGGCCAGGATCGCGCCCAGGTCGGCGACCGCCCCGCGTCGCACGTCGATGTGCAGCGGGGTGAGGACGCTCCGAGCTAGTAGCGGCACGCGATCTCCCGCGCGCGGGCCAGGTCGGCGTGGTTGTCGACCTCGACCCAGGGGACGTCGCCGATCGGCGCCGCCCGCACCTCCCCGCCCCGGTCGGAGAACTCCTGGTAGCCGTCCTCGTAGTAGAGGTTCGGGTCCCGTCGCCAGGTCGCCTCCAGCGCGTCGGCGAGGGCGTCGGCGACCTGCGGCTCGATGAGCGTGGCGCCGATGTACTCCCCGTACGCCTCGCCCGGGTCCATGATCTTGGTGATCCGGGTGAGCTGACCGGCGGCGTCGAAGGTGGTCTTCATCTCCTCCTCGGCCAGCGGCTTGAGGGTGTCCACTGCGAGCAGGATGCCCGGGCCACGCTCGGCGAGCAGGGTCTTCTCCACACTCACCGGGTGCACGGTGTCCCCGTTGACCAGCAGCACCCCGCGCGCGAAGTATTCCCGGGCCAGCCAGAGCGAGTAGGCGTTGTTCCACTCCTCGGCCTTGTCGTTGTGCACCAGGGTGATCGTCACCCCGTACCGCTTCTCCAGGTCGGCCTGCCGCTCGCGGACCGCGTCCGCCGCGTAGCCGACCACGATCACGACGTCGGTGAGCCCGACCTCGGCGAGGTTGCCCAGCGCGATGTCCAGGATCGTGGTCTCGCCGTCCACCGGCACCAACGCCTTGGGCAGGGTGTCGGTGTACGGGCGCAGCCGGCGTCCCGCTCCGGCCGCGAGCACCATTCCGATCATCGCGACATCCTCCCTCGTCCTGCTCCCCGTCATCGCTGGAGGATAGCGCCGCTTGGTCGGGCCGCTGTGGTCAACCGGGTCAGCCGGGCAACGCCGCCAGGTCGGCGAGCATCGTCAGTCGCTCCTCCGCGCCGAGAGCGGCGTACGGGCCGGCCGCCCGTCGGTCGGTCTCCAGCTCGATGGCGGTCCGCTCGGGGCCGGCCGGCAGGGCGGCGACGCTCGATGCGGTGTGCCCGGCGGCTTCCCAGGCCGCGGCGTGCGCGTCGGCCCGGTGGTATCGCAACGTGCCGAGCCGGTTGAGCAGCAGCACGCCCGACGGGATGCCGTCCGGCTCGTGCGGGGGTGCCATCGCGGCGAAGGCGGAGCCGCCGCGGTCACCGGCCTCGTCGGCCAGCACCAGGGCGTACGACAGCAGCCGGCCGAGGGCTGCCACCAGCCGTGACACCCGTTCGCCGTGCCCGGCCCACAGTTCCTCGGTGACCTCGGCGTGCACCTGGTACAGCTCGGTGAGGAAGGCCGCTCCCCGTTCGGTGGCGGAGAGCGTGCCGTCGGGGCCGCGGTGGAGCATCCCGTACGCCACCTGCTTGTCCACCGTCCGCCGGCAGGCGACCGGGTCCTGGTAACGGGTGATGGCCGCGAACCCGGGGCCGTCGACAGTGCCACCGGGTGCCGCGAGTCGGGTGCGCAGGTCGACCAGGAAGCCGGTCGCCGCCACTCCTCCGTACCGCTGGGACAGAACGGCCCCGCCGCCGTCGCGACCGGCCAGCATGCCGGCGCGGAAGGCCCGGTCCACGGCCGGGGCGAGCAGCCCGGCGAACCGGTGCGGCGCCAGCTCGACGGTGTTCACAGACCGATCGACCGCAGGACGGCGAAGCCCTCTTCCGCGATCCGCCGGATCAGCCCGTCGTTGACGTGGCGGTGCTCGTCGAGCACTGTCACCTCGTCCTCGGCCAGCCAGCGGTATTCGGTGTGCTTGCCGGCCTCCAACCTCGGGCGGTCGAGGTCGCCGTCGACGCGGACCAGGAAGTCGTACTCGATGCGGGCCAGGCCGTCGTCGCCGACGTAGCGGTACTCGCCCACCTGGCCGAGGACGTGCGAGAGAACCCAGCCGGTCTCCTCGGTGATCTCCCGGCGCAGCGCCTCGTCGATGTCCTCGCCGGGGTCCAGGTGGCCGCCGACGATGTCCCAGCAGTTGGGGAAGAGGCGCCGTTGGGGTGAGCGGCGCTGAAAGAAGATGCGGCCGTCGTGGTCGACGATCAGCGCGCCGGCGCAGCGCAGGGGCTCGGTGGACACCGCTCGACAGTAGCGAGCGTCCGCTGTTGCGCCGAGGCTCGGTCTTGTCCCGGAAACATCCACGGACGACCATGTCGGTACCGAATGCCACCGTCCCAAGGGAGTGATGTGTGATGCAGGTACGGGATGCGATGTCCAGCCAGGTCCTCGTCGTCGGTCCGGAGCACACGCTCCGCCAGGCGGCCCGGATGATGTCGGCCCGCGGTGTCGGGTCGGCGGTCGTGATCGATCCGGACTCCGAGGGCGTCGGGATCATGACCGAACGCGACGTGTTGAAGGCAATCGGCGCCGGCCTGGACTGTGACGTGGAACGCACCGGTGCCCACCTGACCTGGGACGTGGTCTACGCGGGGCCGGAGTGGACGGTGGCCGAGGCCGCCGCGGCGATGGCCCGGGGCGGGTTCCGGCACCTGGTGGTGCTGGACGGTCGGGAGGTGGCCGGGGTGATCTCCGTGCGGGACATCATGCGGGTGTGGGCGGAGGATCAGGCCGCCGTCTCCACGACCTGACCCGGCCGGAGCCGGAATCTCGGCCCGCGCAGGTGTGCGTGCCCGGATAGACGGGTAGAGATTCCTCGCGGGCGCGGAGATGCCGTGGCCCGCGGGGGAGGTCCCGATGCGCGACGCGGAGCGGCTGATCGAGCAGCAGTACGCCATGCTCCTGCGTCGGGACGTGGCCCGTCTACCGGATCTCTACGCCCCGGAGGCGTTCTACTCCATGCCGGGCGTGACGGTCCGTCCGATCGAGCTGCCCGCACTCCTGCGCACCTGGACGGGGGCCTTCGGAGACCTGCGGGTCGACCCGCTGGGCACGGTTCGCACCGGCGGTGGCGCCGCCGTCGAGCTGCGTCTGACCGGCACCCACACCGGCACGCTGCATTCGCCGTACGGCACCGTCGCTCCCACCGGGCGGCTGGTGAGCTGGGAGGTGGCCGACGTGGTCCGGGCCCGCAAGGGTCGGATCACCGCCTGGCGTTCCTACTTCGACTGGAGCCAGCTCCTCGACGCGCTCGGCGTGCAGTTGGAGGGGCTTTCCCGGGCGGCGCACCACGACGCGCTCGCCCTTCCGGTCTGATCTGTCGCTGACCGGTGGAGTCGGGTCACCCGTCCCGGTGGCTCAGGATGCGGACATCGCCGTGCCGTCCGCGCGTCCCCCATCGCCGCCCGTACGCTCAACATCCATGACCGCCGAGCAGTTGATCTCCTTTGCCCGTGGGGCTCCCTCGCTGGACATCGTCGATGTCGAGGGGCTCAAGGCCGCCGCCGTCCGCGCCTTCGACGCCGACCCTGCGGGGGTCACGGCGTACGGCACCTCCGTCGGCTACCTTCCGCTGCGAAAGTGGATCGCCGAGAAGCACGGGGTGGAAGCCAACCAGGTGCTGGTCACCAACGGGTCGCTTCAGGCCGACGCGTTCCTCTTCGACCACCTGGTCCGCCCGGGCGACGCGGTGGTGGTGGAACGCCCGACGTACGACCGGACGCTGCTCAACCTCCAGCGGATGGGCAGTGAGCTGCACGGCATCTCGGTCCAGCCGGACGGCCTGGACACTGCCGAGCTGCGCAAGCTGCTGGAGTCGGGGGTCCGACCCCGGCTCGCGCACGTGATCCCGAACTACCAGAACCCGGCCGGCATGACGCTCTCGGAGGGGAAGCGTCGGGAGTTGCTCGACCTGGCCGCCGAGTACGAGTTCACGATCTTCGAGGACGACCCGTACGCGGACATCCGCTTCCGTGGCGAGGCGCTGCCGTCGATGCTCTCGCTGGACACCCGCAACGTGGTGGTGCACGCGTCGAGCTTCACCAAGACGGTCTGCCCGGGTGTCCGGGTCGGTTATCTGGTTGGCCCGGCGGACCTGATCGCCGACATCGCCAAGAACGCGACCAGCCTCTACATCTCGCCCGGCATGGTGTCGCAGGCGATCGTGCATCAGTTCTGCGTCTCCGGTGACATCGACCGCTCGATCGAGACGGTCCGCGCGGCGCTGGGTGAGCGGGCCCAGGTGCTCGCTGAGTCGTTGCGCCGGCACCTGCCGCAGGCGCGCTTCGTGGAGCCCGACGGCGGCTACTTCCTCTGGGTGGAGTTCCCGGAGGACGTGCTGGTCGACCGGCTCGCTCCTGCTGCCGCCGAGCGTGGGGTCGCCGTGGTCAAGGGCAGCGACTTCGTGCTGGACGGTGGGCAGCACGCCCTCCGGTTGGCCTTCTCGGCGGTGACCGCCGACCGGATCGACGAGGGTGTCCGTCGTCTCGCGGAGGCCGTCGAGGCCGTCCGCGCCTGAGCCAACTGTCGGGTTCCTGACAGAACGACGATGCTGGCCGTCCCGGGACTCCCGTCCGGGGCGGCCGGCGGCCCACAATGCTGCGAGCGTCGCCCGTGATGTAGCGGAGATCACCGCCCGGCCTCCGGGCCGGCCCCCATCTCGGACGACGCGGCAGCACAACCTCCCGCCCCCACCGGTGCCGGGTGGGCCGTGTCGTCCCCGCACACCCCCCGATGCGGCCCGGCCCACCCGGCACCACCCCCACGCGACCGCCGTCACACATGTCCCCGACCGCAGTCGGCGTAGCCTGCAAGCCGCAGCCGAGCGTGGGAGGTGACGCGATGACGGATCGCACAGAGCGGGACCGGACGTCGTCCACCCCCGGTCGGGTGTTGCGACCTCGGGCCTGGCCCTCCCCGGTCCGGGCGATGACCCGGATCCTCAACGCCGACGGATCGCCGCCCGTGCCGACCCCGACCGGCACCGACCGCAGCTCGGTGGTCGACTGCGCGCTGTACGTCGACGGCAAGCGGCAACCCGGCGAGTGGACGTACGCGGACGCCCTGGCGGCGGCCCGCCGCGAGGAGCACGGCTTCGTCTGGCTCGGTCTGCACCAACCGGAACTGGCCGAGATGACCGCCATCGCGGAGACCTACGGTCTGCACGAACTCGCCGTCGAGGACGCCGTCAAGGCGGAGCAGCGCCCCAAGCTGGAGCGGTTCGGCGATGTCGTCTTCCTGGTGCTGCGTACCGCGAGGTACTGCGAGCACGCCGAGCTGACCGAGAACTCCGAGGTCGTGGAGACCGGGCAGGTGATGCTCTTCATCGGCCCGAACTTCGTGATCAGCGTCCGGCACGGCGACGCCTGCCGGCTCGCCCCGATCCGCGCCGACCTGGAGACCAAGGAGGATCTGCTGCTCCAGGGCCCGTGGGCGGTGGCGTACGGGGTGACCGACCGGGTGGTCGACCTCTACCTGGAGGTGGCCGACCAACTGGAGGACGACCTGGACATGCTGGAGGCCGAGGTCTTCGACCGCCACAGCCATGGGCGGATCCAGCGGATCTATCAGATGAAGCGGGAGCTGGTGGAGTTCAAGCGGGCGGTGGTGCCGTTGCAGCGGCCGCTGATGACGCTGACCTCCCAGGTCAACCGGGACGTGCCCAAGGAGATCCGCCGCTACTTCCGGGATGTGCAGGACCACCTGAGCCGCACCGTGGAGCAGGTCAACTCCTACGACGACCTGCTCAACTCGATCCTCCAGGCGCGGCTCGCCCAGGTCACCGTCGACCAGAACAACGACATGCGCAAGATCGCCGCCTGGGCCGGTATCGCCGCGGTGTGGACCGCCATCGCCGGTATCTACGGGATGAACTTCGACAACATGCCCGAGCTGAAGATGACGTACGGCTACCCGGTGGTCCTGGCCATCATGCTCGGCATCTCGTTGGCCCTCTACCGCTGGTTCCGCCGCAACGGCTGGCTCTGACCGCCCGCGCTGACGCGGAGCGCACGCCGAGCGCTGGCACGCGACAGCGCCGGCGAGCGGGGGTGACCCCGCTGCGCCGACGCTCGATGCGTTTGTCGCTGGGTCAGCGACGGCCGTTGGTGCGTGCCGTGTCCTTGCCCAGTGCCTTGGTGAGGTCGTCGGTCGGCCGGCCGGAGACGTCCGTGGCACCCTCGGCGACCGAGGGGACCTTGTCGGTCGGCCGGACGCTGGTCTGCTTGGCCGTGCCGGTGGTGCTGGCGCTGCTGCCGCCGGCCACCGCCGAGCTGCCGGCACCCGTCATCCCCGCCGCACCCGTCATCCCCGCCGTACCGGTCATGGCGGACCCGCCGGTCATCGCGGACCCGTCGCTCCCCTTGGTGGCGGACGGCGTGCGCACCTCGATCGAGTCGACCTCGTCGCGCATCGGCTCCAGGGTGCGGGTCGGGTCGTACTCGGCCCACTCCTGCTGCTCGCGGCGACGGCGCATGGCCACCGCGCCGGCCACGCCGGCGACGACACCCGCTGCCAACAGGCCGGTCATCATCGAGCCGCGACGACGCGGCTGCTTCTTCTTACCGGTGATCCGCATGGTCTTCGACTTGGCCTTCCTGGTCAGCGGCCCTGCCTGCGCGGCGCCGTCACGGGCCGCCGCGGTCAGCGGTGCCAGCGTGGTGAGTGTGGTCCCCCAGCCGGTCGACGCGCGGTCGCGCACCTTCGCCGCGGTCGGCGCCACGTAGCCCCGGGCCACCTGGACCCGCGGACCGACGGTTGCGCCAGCGCCCTTGGCTGCGTGGTTGGCTGCCTGCATCAGGTGGCTGATGCTCTGGTTCAGCTCGGCCTTCGCGAGCTGCCCCTGGGACTTACGCCGCCCGAATCCAAACACGGTCCTACCTCCTGGGAGTTGTTCCTTCGTCATCCTCCACCTTCGGATGCCTCCGCGATGCCAGATCGGGCACATGGGAGGATCCGCATGGAACTGACCAACAAGTGAGGAGTACCCGTGGCCGAGGCTGTCTACGCCACCCTGCACACCAACGCTGGCCCGATCCGGCTGGAGCTCTTCCCGAACCACGCGCCGAAGACGGTCCGCAACTTCATCGACCTGGCTGAGGGCAACCGGGAGTACACCGACCCGCGCACCGGTCAGCCGGGCAGTGGGCCGTACTACGACGGCACCATCTCGCACCGCGTGATCAGCGGATTCATGGTCCAGATGGGCGACCCGACCGGCACCGGCCGGGGCGGACCGGGCTACAAGTTCGCGGACGAGTTCCACCCGGAGCTGCGCTTCGACCGGCCGTACCTGCTGGCGATGGCGAACGCCGGACCGGGCACCAACGGTTCGCAGTTCTTCATCACCGTGTCGCCGACGCCGCACCTCAACAACCGGCACACCATCTTCGGTCAGGTCGCCGACGAGCAGTCGGTGAAGGTCGTCGACTCGATCGCCAGCACCCCGACCGGCCCGAGCGACCGTCCGCTCCAGGACGTCGTCATCGAGCGGGTCGAGATCGAGCGGTCTGCTTCCTGACCAACGGGCGAGGTACCTTTGCTCGCATGATTGAGCGCTCCGGAGCACCGCACCGGCCTGCGCCGGTGGTTCGCGCGGCGGAGGACGGAGGGTCGGCCCGGTGAGCGAGTCTCCGCCGACCACCCCGGTCTGCTACCGGCATCCCGGCCGGGAGACCTATGTCCGGTGCAGCCGCTGCGACCGGCCGATCTGTCCGGACTGCATGCGCGATGCGTCGGTCGGGCACCAGTGCCCGGAGTGCGTCAACGAGGGTCGTCGCAGTGTCCGGCCGGCGCGTACCGCCTTCGGTGGTGGTACGGCCGGCCGGCACGGCTATGTCACGAAGACCCTGATCGCGGTGAACGCGCTGCTCCTGCTGCTCTCCATCGCCTCGGCCCGGGGTGGGGACGCGGCGATGGGGGGCTCCGGTTTCGGCGGCCTCATGGGTGGCAGCACGCCGCTGACCGAGTGGGGTGCGGTGCTCGGCCGGGCGTACCTGTCCGACTACACGCTCGGTGGGATCGCCGAGGGCCAGTGGTACAGGCTGGTCACCGCGATGTTCCTGCACTACGGCGTGCTGCACCTGCTGCTCAACATGTGGGCGTTGTGGGTGCTCGGTCGGTCGCTGGAGGCCAACCTCGGGCGGGTCCGTTTCGCCGCGCTCTACCTGATCGCCGGTCTGGGCGGCAACGTGGCCGCCTACCTGTTCAGCAGCCCGCGGGCCTTCACCGTCGGGGCGTCGACAGCCGTGTTCGGTCTCTTCGCCGCACTGATCATCATCGAACGCAAGCTGGGTCGGGACATCTCCCGGATCATCCCGATCCTGGTGATCAACCTGGTGTTCACGCTGGCGGTGCCGGGCATCTCGATCCCCGGGCACCTCGGTGGGCTGGTCGTCGGCGCGCTGATGGCGTTGGTGCTCGCGTACGCGCCGCGTGGCCGGCGGACGCTGGTGCAGGTCGCCGGCGCGGCGATCATCCTGGTGGTCCTGCTCGCGCTCGTTCTCTTCCGGACCGCCCAGCTGCTCGGCTGACAGATCAGGGGTTCGGGCGGGCGGCACGCAGTGCGACGGCGACCTCTTCCGGGGTGGCTCCCAGGTCGTAGCGGCCGAAGAGGTGCAGCGAGTTGCCCGCGTCGATCTCCAGGGTCTCGCTGGTCAGCCCCAACCGTGGCCGACGGTCGACGGTGATCGCCTCGACCGTCGACCAGGGCAGCAGCCGCCGGCCCGCGAACCCGTGGATGACGGTGAGCCCCGCCGGGTCCACCGTCAACCGGACCGGCACGACCAGGTCGCGTACCGCCCAGACGGCCACCGTGACCGCGGCCAGGACGGCCACCACCAGGCGGACCGGGTCGCCGTCGGCGAAGAGCAGCCCGAGGGCGACGAGCAGGACAGCGCCGGCCAGCTTCGCCGCTGGCAGACTCGACGGCACTCGCCACTGCCGGGCCCCGGTGATCTCATCCACCCGCCCAGCATGCCAGCGGCCGTCGGATTCCGGCATCTCGTGGTGGTGGGGCCGGACGGTCGGTCCTGGGACGACGTAGGATCGGGACAGCCCAAGTTACCGGGGAGTAAACATGAGTGACGCGGTCATCGTCGGCGCGGTACGTACCCCGGTCGGGCGGCGCAAGGGCAGCCTCGCCGGCGTCCACCCGGTCGATCTCTCGGCGCACGTGCTGCGCGCCCTCGCCGAGCGCACCGGGCTCGACCCGGCGCAGGTCGACGACGTCTTCTGGGGCTGCGTGTCCCAGGTCGGCGAGCAGTCGTGGAACATCGCCCGCAACGGCGTGCTCGCCGCCGGCTGGCCCGAGACGGTCCCCGGCACGACGCTGGACCGGCAGTGCGGCTCCAGCCAGCAGGCACTGCACTTCGCCGCCGCGACGGTGCTCTCCGGCCAGGCCGACCTGGTGGTCGCCGGCGGGGTGGAGTCGATGACCCGGGTGCCGATGGGCTCCAGTGTGGCCGGCGGCATGCCGTTCAGCGACCAGCTCCGGGACCGTTACCGGGGTGTCGAGGGCTTCGCCGACGACGCGCCACTGCCGTTCAACCAGGGCGTCGGTGCCGAGCTGATCGCCCGGCGGTGGCGCCTCTCGCGCACCCAGCTCGACGAGTTCGCGCTGGCCAGCCACGAGAAGGCAGCCGCTGCACAGGACGCTGGCGCGTTCGACCCGGAGCTCACGCCGGTGCCACTCGGCGATGGTGGCAAGTTCGCCGCCGACGAGGGCATCCGCCGGGACACGACCCTGGCCAAGCTCGGCGAGCTGGCCACGCCGTTCCGTGCCGACGGCGTGGTGACCGCCGGGTCCGCGTCCCAGATCTCCGACGGCGCCGCGGCCCTCGCGGTGACGACCTCCGAGTGGGCCAGCCGGCACGGCCTTCGGCCGCTTGCCCGGATCCACACCGCCGTGGTCGCCGCCGACGACCCGGTCACCATGCTCACCGCCCCCATCCCGGCCACCGCGAAGGCGCTGCGCCGCGCGGGGCTGGGCATCGAGGAGATCGGTGTGTACGAGGTGAACGAGGCGTTCGCCCCGGTGCCACTGGCCTGGCTGGCCGAGACCGAGGCGGACCCGGAGCGGCTCAACCCGCGTGGTGGGGCGATCGCACTCGGTCACCCGCTCGGCGGCTCCGGTGCCCGGATCATGACCACGATGCTCCAGCACATGCGGGACAACGGGATCCGCTACGGCCTGCAGACCATGTGCGAGGGCGGCGGAATGGCCAACGCCACCATCGTCGAGCTGGTCTGACACCGCTGGGGAAAACGCCTCGCCCCGGCCCGGGAGGGCCGCCTAAGGTGCCCAGCGTGACGACGATCGCCGGTGAGCGTGCCCCCGACTGGTCCAGTGAGCAGTGGCAGGTGCGGGCCCGGGCCTGGGTCGACACGAGGTTGAGCCGGGCCGGCCGGCGGGTGACGGGTCTGGTGGAGCCTCGGGTGCGCCCGTGGTCTCTGGTCTGGCGGGTGCCCACCGACGACGGCCCGGTCTGGTTCAAGGCCAACAACCCCGGCACCGCGCACGAGGCCGCCCTGATCGCGACGCTCGCCGAGCTGACACCGGAACGGGTGCTCACACCGATCGCGGTGGACCCGGAGCAGGGCTGGTCGCTGCTGCCCGACGGCGGCGAGTCGTTGCGTGACGTGCTGGCGCGCGACCCCGATCTGGCGCACTGGGAGCGGGCACTACCCGGGTACGCGGCGCTTCAACTGACCACCGCGCCGCGCGCCGACGAACTGGTCGCCCTGGGCGTGCCGGACCACCGCCCCGAGGTGTTGGCAGGGCTCCTCGCCGAGCTCCTCGACGATCGCGGGTCGCTGCTGATCGGCGCCGAGGGCGGGCTCAGCCCTGACCTGCACGAGCGGCTACGGGCGGAGCTGCCGTCGTACGCCGAGCGGTGCCGCCGGCTCGCCGACATCGGCATCCCGGTCACCGTCCAGCACGACGACCTGCACGACGGCAACGTCTTCGCGGGCCCGGACGGCTACCGCTACTTCGACTGGGGCGACGCCTCTGTGGCGCACCCGTTCGGCACGCTGCTGGTGACTTTGCGGTCCATCCGGCACGCGAAGAAGCTGGCGGCCGACGACACGGGGTTGGCGCGGCTGCGCGACGCCTACCTGGAGGCGTGGACCGACCGGTACGACCGCCCAACCCTCGTCGAGGCCGCCGACCTCGCGATCGGCCTGGGGCCGGTGAGCCGGTCGCTGTCCTGGCGGCGAGCCCTGGACACCGTCGACGAGTCCCGTGCCGAGTACGCCGACGCGGTCCCCGGTTGGCTGGAGGAGCTGTTCGCCGCAAGCCCCCTTCAACCGGACTCCTGACCACGATCCGTCCAAGTCGGAAGTCGGACAGGCAGTGCGACCTGCGGCGTGGAACTTCCAAAAAACCCGCGTGACCCACGTCACCCCGCCGAAGACGTCGTTGGGCAGGTCATGGACGTCTTCTCCCGAACGTTCCTTCCGGCCGCCGCCGAGGCTGGCCTGGCCGTGCAGACCGTGAGCCGGCACATGCCGGTCTTCCGGCGCTGCGTCGGCTCCGGTGACGCCACCATCCTGGTCACCCGTTGCAGCCGCCCCGACCGCCCGGTCACCGGCGACTATCTGCTGCTGCTCACCCACCGTCGACTGGTGGTCACCCAGCAGACCCGACTACTGCACCGTCTGCGCCTGCATCTCAACACCGAGTTGCGCGAGCTGAGCAACGTCACCTGGAGCCCGGACCCGCGACTCCAGTCGGTCGAGATGGCGGCCACCGCGATCGACGGGATCCGCGAGCGGTTCCTGATCCGCACGAGTCACCCGAAGCAGGTCTGGCAGCTCGACGCGCTGCTCAACCATGCCTTTCGGACCCGCCTGCGGGTGCCCCGTGAGCGCATCCTCGCCACCATCGGTGACGCGCCGGCCGCCGCGCGGCCCAACGCGTTCCGCCCCGCCGTGGTGAGCTGACGCCCGACCGGGCTTTGCGTCGCCTTTACCTGACTCGAACACGCACCGATCGCGCCGGGTCCACCGGGTCGGCAATCATGGGCCGGTGACCGTCGAACCGCCGCACCGCGGGCTCGTCCTCGTGGTCGAGGACGAGCCGGCCATCGCCGACCTGGTCCGGCTCTATCTCACCCGGGACGGCTTCGGCGTCCACCTGGAACGGGACGGTGCGGCCGGCCTGAGCGCCGCCCGCCGGATCCGCCCGGTGGCCTGCGTCCTGGACATCGCCCTGCCGGGCCTGCCCGGCACCGAGATCTGCCGCCAGCTGCGCGAGGCCGGCGACTGGACCCCGGTCATCTTCCTCACCGCCCGCGACGACGAGGTCGATCGGATCGTCGGCCTGGAGTTGGGCGCCGACGACTACGTGACCAAGCCGTTCAGCCCCCGCGAACTGGTCGCCCGGGTGCGCGCGGTGCTGCGTCGCTCCGCTGGCGGCCCGGAGGGCGCGGACCGGCAGCGCGTCGTCGGCCCGGTGACGCTCGACCCGGCCCGCCGAACGGTCACCGCCGCAGGCGCACCGGTGCAGCTCACCTCCACCGAGTTCGACCTGCTGGCCCATCTGATGGCCCGGCCCGGTCGGGTCTTCACCCGGGAGGAGCTGCTGGCCGGGGTCTGGGGGTACGCGGCGCACGCCGGCACCCGCACAGTCGACGTGCACGTCGCCCAGGTGCGGGCGAAGCTCGGCCTGGCCAGCGTGATCCGGACCCACCGAGGCGTCGGGTACGCGGTCGATGCCTGACCAATCCGGGCGCGCCGGGTCGCCGACCATGTCGCTGCGGGTGGTCGGCACCTCCCCACCCGCCGCACCTCGACGTGGCGGCCTCGGCCGTACGCTCACCGCCCGTGCGGTGCTGGTCACCTGCGCGGTGGCGCTGGTGTCGGTGCTGGTCACCGCGATCGTGGCGGTGCCGTTGGCGATCCGTGGCGCGGAGCGGCGCGACCAGGAGGCGCTCGCCGCGCAGGCCCGGCTCGCGGCCGAGGTGCTGCGCACCCGCCTGGACCGGGGTCGCAGCGCCGACGAGGAGCGGCTCATCCAGCAACTGCGCAACCAGGGCATCGACGCGTACCTGATCCGGCGCGGAGCGGTCGACCGGCCGGGCCTGCCACCTCGGGTGGTGCAGCGGATCGGGCAGGGGCGCAACGTGTCGGTCCGGCGCGTCGTCAACCGCGAACGTGCCCTGGTCGAGGGCCGGGCGCTCCCCAACGGCAACGGGGTGGTGCTCTCCCGCCCCTCGGCGAACGGGTTGTGGGCCCGGGTGCTGCTGAGCCTCTGGTTGCCGCTGCTGGCCGGGTTGGCCGCCGGGGTGGTGGCCGGGTTGCTGCTGGCCCGCCGGCTGGCCCGGCCGATCCGCGTCGCGGCCACCGCAGCCGCCCGGCTACGCGCCGGCGACCGCGCCGTCCGGGTGCCGGTCGAGTCACCGGACGAGGTCGCCGACCTGGCCGAGGCGTTGAACGGTCTGGCCGGTGCGCTGGCCACCAGTGAGGGGCGGCAGCGGGAGTTCCTGCTGTCCGTCTCGCACGAGCTGCGCACCCCGCTGACCGCGATCCGGGGGTACGCCGAAGCGCTCGCCGACGGGGTGCTCGGCGCGGACGACACCGTCGACACCGGTCGGACGATGCTGGCTGAGGCCCAACACCTGGACCGGCTGATCGGGGACCTGCTGGCGCTGGCCCGGCTGGAGGCCGCCGACTTCCCGCTCGAACCGGTGCCGGTGGACCTCACCCAGTTGGCCGTGGACGCGGAGCCGACCTGGTCCGGCCGGTGCGCGGCGGTGGGCGTGCCGTTCCGGTTGGAGACGCCAGGTCAGCCGGTGCCCGCGTACACCGATCCGGGGCGGATCCGGCAGGTGCTGGACGGGTTGCTGGAGAACGCGCTGCGGGTCGTACCCCCGGGGTCGCCGGTGGTGCTCGCGGTCCGGGCGGCGGGTGCGGACCCGGCCTCCGGCGGTGAGCTGGAGGTCCGGGACGGCGGGCCCGGCTTCACCGACGACGACCTGGCGGTGGCGTTCGAACGCGGGGCACTGCACCAGCGTTACCGGGGCGTGCGCAAGGTGGGCAGCGGGCTGGGGTTGGCGCTGGCCGCCGGCCTGGTCCGCCGGCTGGGCGGAGAGATCGCCGCCGGGCACGCGCCGGAGGGCGGCGCCGCCTTCACGGTTCGACTGCCCGGCGATCCTTACCTGGCTCGAACATCGGCCTGACGCTCCGCTCGTCCTCGACGGAGATGCTGAGGGCTCCACGGACGAGAGGAACGTCATGCCACGTTGGGGATTCGCCACCGGCACCACGGCACTGCTCGCGGCGGTCACGCTGGGCGTCAGCGGCTGCGGTGCGGCCGAGGTGGCCAGCCAGCCCGCCCGGGAGGCCGCCGTCGAGGTCGCCGCCGCGATGGGCGTGGAGGGTCAGGCGCTGACCGCGATGGGCTTCGACGCCGACGACCTGGACGTGCGGACCGTCGCCGCGCCGGCCGCCCCGACGCCGGGTGCCTCCCCCACCGCCAGGGACAAGGCCCGGGAGAAGCGCGGCGAGGAGTGGCGCAAGCGCCGCCAGGCCCGGGTGCTGCTGCGGAAGAACACCCTGCACGGTGAGGCGGTCGTGAAGACGAAGGACGGCGGTACGCAGACCGTCGCCGTGCAGCGCGGTGAGGTGACCGCGATCGACGGCGACTCGATGACCGTCAAGTCCACCGACGGCTTCACCATGACCTGGACCTTCGGCGCGGACCTGCGGGTCGTCGAGCGGCGCGCCACAGTGCAGCCGAGCGAGGTGAAGGTCGGCGCGACGCTCGGCGTCGCCGGCGCGAAGGACGGCGACAAGGGCGTGGCGCGACTCGTCCTCATCCCCCGCACGAAGTGAGCGAGGGGCCCCTGAGTCGATCAGGGGCCCCTCCTTCCGTCAGTAGACGCGGGAGCCGATGAAGTCGTCGTGACCGTAGCCGACCGGGTTGGCGGCGGTACGGGCCTCGAACGACCACTGCTGCCGGGCGCTGGTGGAGCAGGTGGCCAACCGCAGCCGGGGAGCGCCCGACGACGGGCTGTCGAACGCCACGCAGAGGTTGCTGGCGGCAGCCGGCTTGATCTGGTTGCCGACGAAGGTGAACTGCTGGGCGGCAGTGCCGTTGCAGTCGTAGATGTTGACCGCCGTGCCGGCCGTCATCGATGCGCCAGCGACGTCGAGGCAACGGTCGTGGGACAGCTCCGAGTGCAGTGACCGCTTGGCCGAGTCGTACCAGAAGCCCTGGTTGCGCCCGCCGTGGCAGCCGTACGACTGCTGCGCGGTGCCGTTGCGGGAGTCGTAACCCTTACCGTCGACGCAGGTGTTGGTGGCAGGGTTGCGCAACTGCTTGAACTGCATCAGGCCCGGGTAGAGCACGCCAGCGCCGGTGCTGGCCGGGTCGACGCAGGTGGCCTGGTTCTGTCCGGAGTTCCAGAGCTGGGTGATGCACTGGGCGAACATGCCGTGCCCGCGGGCGTTGGGGTGGAACGACTGCCGGGCGGCGTTCTCGTTCCAGATCCCGATCTCGATGTTGAGGCCGCGGACCGAGGTGTTGTCGGTGCACACCTCGTGGCCGTGGAAGAGCCGGCTGGCGTCCAGGTAGCGGGTGCCGGTCTGGGTGGCCGCCGCGCGCAGCGCCGACTCGAACAGCGGCACCGCCTTGTTGCGGGCGAACGCGGCGTCGGCCAGGTAGAGCAGGCAGCCGCCGGAGTACCAGCCGGGGAAGTTCGGGTTGTCCTCCACGTCCGGGCTGGCCGGGCTCGGGTACGACATGAGCACCAGCTCGTAGTCCGTGCGCAGGTAGCCGGCCCTGGTCATGGTCTGCCGGATGTCGGTGAGGGCGTCCGCAACCGCCCGGCGGCTGCCGTCGGTGCGGATCGTCCACTGGTCGGTGTAGTCGGGGTAGCAGTTGCCCTGGAGGAAGACCCGGCTGATCGCGCAGTCGGTGGCGACCGGGCCGAACTGGATGGTGCCGTCGCCGTTCGCGCCGACCACCACCCAGATCAGCTTCACGTGCGTGTTGCGCGCCTTGATGCCCAGGTAGTCGCCCTGGTTCAGCTCGTTGTGCTGGGTCGGGCCGCCGGCGATGAGGTTCCACGGGGTGGCACCGGAGCAGGCGATGTTGTATCTCGCGTCCGACGGGATGCCGGTGCGGAACACCGCCTGGTCGAACGAGCGGTCGCACCAGTTGCCGTCCTGGTGGGTGCCGGGCACGTAGTTGCCGACCCCCTCACCGGAGATCTGGCTGTCGCCCATGGTGATCAGCGCGGTGCGGCGTTGCTCGATCGGGCGGATCGCGGGGGTGCCGTAGAGGGCGGTGGCCTCGGCGGCCCGGATGGCCTCGAGGTTGGCAGGGAGTGGTTGGACGGTTGGACGGTCGGCGGCGGTGGCGGGGGTGGCCGGTCCGGCGAGCATCGGTAGGACGAGGGCGGCGACGGCCACGGCGACGGTGATGGCCCGTCGTCGGGTCGCGCGTTCGGGCCTGGCGGGGATTGCAGGCATCGACGCACTCCTTTCGGCTCAGTCGCGGGACGTCGACTGAGTTACCAGAAGGTAACGTGCGGACCAATGGATGTGAATGCGTCTCGGATCCTTGCGCGCAGGCTGCAGAACCGCCCGGATCGGACTATCCGGGCGATCGAGATGCGCCGAAGCGGACCGCCGGGTCAGCGGCCCGGCGGCAGGGCATAGCCGACGTAGCCGCGGAACTCCAGCCACCAGCCGGCCGGGACCAGCTTCGTGCAGGCCGGACGACTGCCGGTGCAGACGATCGCGTCGACCGAGGCAGGGTCCGCCGGCGGTCGCTCCGGCAGCACCGACTGCAACGCCACCAGGTCCGGCGAACCCCCGTCCGGCTGCCGGAGCAGCAGCCACCACGGGTACTCCCAGTTGTCGTTCTGCTGCACCAGCCCGATCCGTCCGGCACCGCTGTCGCGGACCGCCGTGGCCGCCCAGCGGAACTCGTCGGCCCACTGCGGACGCCGCAGGAACCGGGTGTCCCAGTCCGAGGTGGTGAAGACCGAACCGGCACCGACCAGCCGTCGCGGAAAGCCGTACGACAGCGCGAGCACACCGGCCAGCGCCGAGGTGGCCAGCACGGTGACCGCCGTCAGTGCGGCCACCGACCGCCGGGCTCCTTGCCGACCCGGGTTGGCGCGGCGGCGGCGGAAGAGCGCGTCGAGCCAGAGCCCGGCCAGCGGCACGGCCAGCACCACGGCGTAGAGGATCAGCCGGTTGCCCCACGGCTGCCACTTGATCATCGAGGTGTGCAACAGGACGGCGGCCAACACCACCACCGCGTACGCGCGCACCGGCCCGGCCTGCTCGGGATCGATCCGGCGGGGACGGGCGAGTGCGACGACCGCACCGATCAACACCAGCGCCCCGGTCAGGGGGAACGCCACCCGGTCCTCGTCCGGATACCAGGCCGGCTCCGGAAAGATCTCCCGACCGAAGGTGATCGCACGGTCCTGCGGGTCGACCCCGATCGCGCCCGCTCCGTCGATGATCGCCTCGGCTCCGGCCCGGCGCAGGGGCGCCAGCGGCGTGTCGAACGCGGTGTGCCCGATCCGCAGAGCGTTGACCAGGATCGACGGCGGGTCGTGCCGTTCCATCGGGATCGACTCGCGCAGCCGGGGCGGCCCCAGCGGGTGCCCGAACTCGGCGGTCACCCGGGCCAGGAACGGGCCGACCACCACGGCCGCGACCAGCAGGATCAACACCGCGGCGCCGACCGTGCGGGTCAGCCCGCCGACCGGCCGAGGCCGCCGATCCTCGCCGGCCGCCGTCGGGCCGGGCGATGCCGCGCCGGCCGTCGGGTTGGGTGGTGCCGCGCCGGCGGCTGTCGGGCCGGGCGTCGCCGTGCTCGCGGCCAGCGCCAGCCGGAGCTGGGCCAACCCCCAGAGCAGCAGCAGCGGACCGACCGCGATCAGACCACTGGTCTTGGTCACCGCGGTCAGACCGGTGGCCACCCCCAACCCGAGCACCGTGCCCCAGCCTGTCCGCCGACGCAGCCCGTCCAGCACGAGGGTCGCCGCGCAGGTCACCCACGCCGCGCAGACCAGGTCGGTCTGCGTGCTGGTCGCCTGGAGCACCACCATCGGCGTGGTCGCCAACACGAACGCGGTGAGCAGTTGGGCCCGCCGGCTGCCGCCGAGCTGCGCGGTGATCCGTGCGACCACCAGGAGGCAGAGCACTCCGGCCGCCCACTGCACCAGGTTGTACAGGTGGTCTCCGCCGGTGAGGAGGCGAAGGTGCAACAGCAGGTATTCGGCTCCGGGCGGGATGGTCACCTGCCGGTGGATGGCGGTGGGCCAGAAGTCCAGGTCACCCTGAGCCACCCAGTGCTCCACCTTCGGCAGGTGATAGGTCTGTGAGTCGAAGTTGTTCGGCTCGGCCAGCAGCGCGACCAGCAGTTCCAGCAGGACCAGTCCGCCGATCGCGCCGACGAGCAGCCGCTCGCCGCGTCCCGCCGTACGCCAGGCGTCGAGGGCCACGGCGAGCAGGCCGGACGGTGCCCGGACGGCGCGGGTCGGCGTGGGGTCGGGCCCGGTCGCACCGCGCTCGACGGCGGCCGGCGGGCCGGCGCTGCCGCCGGACACCACGGCACCGACCGGCACCGGTCGCGGTGCGGCGGTGAGCGTCGGCGCGGTACGGGTCGCGCGTCGCTGCCGCAGATCGGCTGCTGTCGCGGCGGCGGCCAGGAAGAGCAGCCACGCGGCGGCGAAGGCCGGCCGGGTCAGCGCGTGCAACGCGCCGAGAAGTTCGACGACGAGCACCGCGTACACGCCGGTGAGCAGCGCGGCGCGCACCACGGCGAGCCGTAGAGGCGCGACCGCGCCGACCTCGCGCGGCCTCATCGCGACGGTGAGCAGGAGCGCCCCGGCGGCGGGAACCGCCGCGAGCAGAGAGCCGCCAGCCGACATGGCGGGTAGTAAACACCATTCGTCTGCGCTAGCCACGCCGACGGCCCCGATGGTGGCGGCATATCGAAGGTCAACCAGCCAGGCTAGGCTGTGCCCCGACGTGTTGCCGCCACCGTGGAGATTCCCTTGAAGCTCTCGATCCTCATGCCGGTCTACAACGAGGAAGAACGCATCGCGGATGCCCTCAAGCAGGCGTTGGCGGTTGACTATCCCTGCGAGATCGAGTTGGTCGTCGTCGACGACGGCAGCCGGGACGGCACCGGCGAGGTCCTCGGCCGTGCCGACGACGCACGTCTGCGTGTCATCACCCACCAGCGCAACGCCGGTAAGGGTGCCGCCATCAAGACGGCGGTCGACAGCGCGGAGGGCGACTACATGGTCATCCTCGACGCCGACCTGGAGTACGACCCGCAGGACATCCCCAAGCTGCTCGACCCGGTGCTCGACGGACGGGCCACTGTCGTCTACGGCAATCGCACCTTCGGCAGCCACAGCGCCTACAGCTTCTGGTACGTGATGGGCAACAAGGGCGTCACGATGGCGGCCAACGTGCTGTTCAACTCGTACATCGGCGACCTGGAGACCTGCTTCAAGCTGATGCCGGTGGCGCTCTACCGGTCGCTCGAGGTGCGCTCGCGCGGCTTCGGCATGGAGGCCGAGGTGACCGGCAAGCTGCTGCGTCGCCGGATCCGCCCCTACGAGGTGCCGATCAGCTACCGGGCTCGTGGCCGGGAAGAGGGCAAGAAGATCACCTGGAAGGACGGCGTCGAGGCGATCTGGATCCTCGGCCGCGAACGCGCCCGCCGCCGTTCCACCGCGTCACCCGCGCGCTGATCCCAGAAACGCACTGATCGACCGGCGCAGACCGTCGGCATCCAGGCCGTGCCACCGGGCGTGGTCGGCCGGATCTCCGTATCGGCGTAGGTCGGTCTGATCCACCCCGAGGGCGAGCAGCCGATGCGGCACCTCCGCCATGGCCCGGCTGACGACCGCGCTCGACGTTCCTGACAGGTACGGCTCGACCAGCACCACCTCGGTCGCGGCGAGCGCCCGCAGCCCGGACGTGTCGAATGGCCGGGGAGTGTGGGTGTACGCGACTGTCACGGCCATACCCTCGGTCGCTGCCAGGGTGGGATCGAGCATCGGCCCGACAGCCAGCACGAGCGGCGCGTTCGTCCCACCCTGCCGGATCACCCGCAACCGGTCGGCGTCCGGGTGCGCCCGGGCGTTGCGTTGCTCGCTCAGCCGCAGGTAGACCGGATCGTCGGTGATCGCGGCCTCGCGCAGCAGCGGTGCGACCTCGTCGGGGTGGCCGGGCACCCGCACCGTCCAGCCGTCGCCCAACGAGTCGAAGAGCGCCACGTCGCCGGGCGACTGGTGGGTCCGGCCCTCAGCCGACCCGTCGAACGATGCTCCGATGCTGACCATGACCGCGCCCACGCCCTGGTGGTCCAGATCCAGCTTGATCTGCTCGTACGCCCGGTCCACCAGGAACGTCGCGTAGGAGTGCACGATCGGGCGAAGCCCGGTCAGGGCGAGCCCGCCGGCCACCCCGATCATCAGCTGCTCCCGGATGCCGACATTGAACACCCGGTCCGGGTGGCGGGTGCCGGCCGGCGCGAACTGGGTGGCCGAGATGTCGGCCAGCACGATTGCGGTGCGCGGGTCGTCGTCGAGCAGCGCGGTGGTGGCGTCGATGAAGGCGTCACGCATGGCGGTCATCCCTTGTTCTCGACGTGGGCGACGACGAGGTGCGGCCGTCCCGGCCGGTGCCCGGTCAGCGCCACGTACAGGTCGGTGTGGTTGCGGCCGTCGACGGTGTCGGCGGTCCAGCCGTTGACGGTGAACCGGCTGGCGATGCCGCCCGCCCAGCCGTGGGTGGCCGACGAGTTGTCGACCACGATCGCGGTGAGGTTCGCCAGGCCGGTGGCACCGGCGTACGCGATCGCCTCGTGGTTGGAGCCCTCGTCCAGTTCGGCGTCGCCGAGCAACACGTACACCCGGGGTTTGAGCAGCCCCTGGGCCCGTAGGCCGAGGGCGCTGCCGACGGCCAGCCCGAGCCCGTGCCCGAGCGAGCCGGAACCGATCTCGACTCCGGGGACCAGTAGCCGGTCCGGATGATGGCCGAGTCGGCTCGCCGGCCCGGCCAGGTCGTCGAGCCAGGCTTCCGGGATGAAGCCGTGCGCGGCGAGCACCGCGTAGTAGGCGGCCGGTCCGTGGCCCTTGGAGAGCAGGAACCTGTCGCGTTCCGGGTCGTCGGTGGTGTCGGGGGTGACCCGCAGCACCCGGTCGTAGAGCACCTGGAGCACGTCGATGGTCGAGTGCGCGCTCGGCGCGTGCTTCTCGTCGCCGGTCAGTCGTCGGATCAGCCCGGGAAGCCGGGAGCCGGTGTTGGTGGTCACTGTGGTTGTCATGCCACTACTGTGTAAGTTGAAGTGGACTTCAACTCAAGGACCTGGTGATGCAGGATCTACTGACGATCGGCGAGCTGTCGGTCCGCTCGGGTGTGGCGCCGTCGGCGCTGCGCTACTACGAGCGACTGGGGCTGATCCGCGCCGATCGGACCGGCGGCAACCAGCGCCGGTACGCCCGCGCCGAGTTGCGGCGGGTGGCCTTCATCCGGATCTCCCAACAGGTCGGCGTCTCCCTCGATGAGATCCGCGCGGCACTGGACTCGCTCCCCGAAGCCCGTACGCCCAGCCCACAGGACTGGGCGCGGCTCTCCGCGAGCTGGCGGAGCCGGCTGGACGAGCGGATCCGGCTGCTCACCAAGCTCCGCGACGACCTGGACGGCTGCATCGGCTGCGGCTGCCTGTCGTTGCAGCGCTGCACGCTCAACAACCCCGGGGACGCGCTGGCCGGCGAGGGCCCGGGCGCCCGGCTGGTGCTGCCCCGACCGGCCGACGATCCGACACCGGCGGGCTCGCCCGCCTGACGCCGGCTGCTCACCCGAGGGTGAGCAGGACCTTGCCGAAGTGATCGTTCGACTCGACGAGCCGGTGCGCCTCGGCCGCCTCGGTCATCGGCAGCCGCCGGTCCACCACCGGCCGGACCCGGCCCGCCTCGATCAACGGCCACACCTCGTCCCGTACGCCCTGGACGATCTCCGCCTTCTCCGCGATCGGCCGAGACCGTAGGGAGGTCGCGGCGACGGTCGCCCGCTTCGTCAGCAGTGCGCCGAGATCCAGCTCAGCCTTGCGCCCACCCTGCATGCCGATCACCACCAGCCGACCGCCGGTCGCCAGCGCGGAGACGTTCCGGCCCAGGTAGGACGCGCCCATGATGTCCAGGATCACGTCCGCGCCGCGACCGTCGGTGACCCGCCGGACCTCCTCCACGAAGTCCTGCTCGCGGTAGTCGATCGGGTGCGACGCGCCCAGCTCACGCAGTCGGGAGTGCTTGGCCGCCCGGGCGGTGGTCACGACGGTCGCGCCGAGGGCCGCCCCGAGCTGGACCGCGAAGGTGCCGATCCCACTGCCCCCGCCGTGCACCAGCAGCGTGTCGCCCGCGCTGAGCCGACCCACCTGGACCAGGTTCGACCAGACCGTGCAGGCCACCTCGGGCAGCCCTGCGGCGTCCACCGAGTCGCAGGCCGGCACCGGCAGCAACTGCCCGGCGGGGACCGCGACCCGCTCGGCGTACCCGCCGCCGGACAGCAGCGCGCAGACCTGCTGCCCGACCGCCCACCCGGCGACCTCCGAACCGACCTCGGTGATCACCCCAGAGCATTCCAACCCGGGGTACGCGGACGCGCCCGGCGGTGGTGGATAGTGCCCCTGCCGTTGCAGCAGGTCAGCGCGGTTGACCCCGCTGGCCCGCACATCCACGATCACCTCGCCGGGGCCCGGCTCCGGGTCGGGCACCTCGGCCCAGACCAGCGCTTCGGGTCCACCGGGCTGCGGGATGGTGATCGCCTTCATGGAGTCAGTCTTACCCGATCTCGCCCGGCACCGCAGGTGCACCCTCCAGCCCACTGTGGACGCGGCGGACCGCCTGGCCGGCGCATTCGGGGAGGGACGCCGGGCCGCCCGACGGGAGCCGTGGCAGACTATGCGTGGCCGTACGCCTGCGGGTGGCGGCCCAGGAGGGTTCGCCTAGTGGCCGATGGCGCTGGTCTTGAAAACCGGTAAGGCAGCGATGTCTTCGTGGGTTCGAATCCCACACCCTCCGCCACGACGCTCGCGATCGCTGATCGACTCGGTTTCCATGAAATCGGGGTGTCCGGGCTGCCCGGATGCCTCGCTTTCCTGAAAGTCGAGTGCTGGTCAGTCGTTGCCAGCGGCACCACGCCTGGTCCACGCCTCGTAGCTGAGAAGCGCGACGAGGAGCGCGGTGAGCAGGCCGAGAGCGGCCAGGCCGGGCAGATAGCGGCCGGCGGGAAGTACCAGCAGCGCCGCGACGGGAGCGACGAACTGCCTCGGTCGTACGCAGCGGACGCTGAGGCCCAGAAACGTCGCCCGGCCCGCGAGGAACAGGGCGGTCCCACCGAACAGCGCGATCGCTGGCATCCACTCCGAGGCGCCGTGGGACTCGTCGTGCGCCAGACCGGCGAGGACCTGCTCGACTCCCAGCGCCACGTAGATGGTCCCGGCGAGCAGCGGGAAGTGGGCGAGGGTGTAGGCGTTGGCGCCGACGTGGGCCCGTTGTAACCCGGACTCCATCGTCAAGGCTTGGCCAGCGGCGATCGCGGTGGAGGAGTACAGCCAGTACAGGCACACCGTGACGGCCAGCGTGAGGATCGCGGCCAACAGGATCGGTCCACGAATCCGCTGTACCCCGACGCCGGCGCCGACCGAGATCAGGGACTCGCCGAGCGCAATGATGACCAGGAGACTGTGGCGCTCCGCGAAGTGGCCGGGACTGCGTACCGGCCACCCGCTCAGCACCGAAGACACCACCCCGCCGCCCAGGTCGATCGTGAGGGCCGCCGCCCAGAGCAGGAGCTGTGCGGTGCCGCCGAACACGGCGCCGAGGACGAAGGGGATCCAGGACAGCACGGTCGAGAGGGCATAGACACGGATGGTCCTGCGCAGCTGTCGGTTGCCCGCCGCAGCCCAGTGGAAGAGGGCGAGAGCGATAACCCGAAGTGTGACGTAGGCCAGCACCAGGATCAGTCGTTGGCTCATCGTGCCCGGCCCGGTCGCCCAGGCGTCGGGGATGACCAGGGCGACGAGGAAGACCGCCGCCATCGAGACCGTCACACCGGCACGGATCAACCCGAGGTCGATGCGGACGTGGTTGCCCAACCAGGAGTAGACCACCCAGGAGATCCACAGCAGCAGGAGTACGAGAAATCCCTGCGTGAGGGCCACCGGCGACGGCCGCTCGCTCATGAACGTGGTGACCCGGATGAGCCCGAAGACGAACACCAGATCGAAGAAGATCTCGAACAGGGTGGTTCGGTGTGTCTCCGCGGTCGCCACCGGCCGCGACCGGAGGATCCGCCCCATCAGGTCATCTTCACCGGTTGCCCGGTGGTAGTCCGGCACCCGGTGTCCCGGTCACTCCGGCGGGTTTGTGGGCCGTCGGGCCTCGCGGATCGTCTCCTCGGCCAGTCGCTCCACCGCGCGTCGGCGTTCCTCGGCGATGGCCTGCTCGTCCCGGCGGCGGAACGCGGTGAAGACCGCTGCCACGAAGTCCCGCCAGATGCCGGCCACGGTGTCCCCCTGAGGAACGTTGCCCGACCTCAACGGTAGCTCTGGCAAACCACCCTCGGTGAGCGCGTACTTCCGGTCGTTGGAGGGGCTGCGGCGGGGTAAGAAGGGGCTGGTAACTCCGCACACCGGAAGGACGCGTCCCGATGACCCTGGAACGACCGATTGCCCCGGACCCGTACGAGCTGCTGCCGAGGCTGCCCTCGTTCACGCTGACGAGTGACGACGTGCAGAACGGCGAGCCGATGGACGCCCGGCACGCGCATGACAGCACCGGGGGTGACAACGTCTCGCCGCAGCTGACCTGGTCGGATTTCCCCGCCGAGACGAAGAGTTTCGCGGTGACCTGCTACGACCCCGACGCGCCGACCGGCAGCGGTTTCTGGCACTGGGTGCTGGTGAACGTGCCGGTCGACGTAACGCAGTTGCCCAGCGGCGCCGGCGGCGCGGCGGGCACCGACCTCGGCGGGGCGTTCTCGGTCCGCAACGACTACGGCCAGCAGGGCTATGGCGGTGCGGCTCCGCCGGCCGGTGACCGCCCGCACCGGTACGTCTTCGCGGTGCACGCCGTGGACGTCGACCGGCTGGACCTGACCCCGGACGCCACGCCCGCCTACGTCGGCTTCAACCTCACGTTCCACACCCTGGCCCGAGCGGTGATCCGCCCGACGTACCAGATCAAGGAGTGATCCGTACCCCGCGATCTTGCACGTGATGGCGAAACAGAGTGCAAGATCGCCGGGGGTGGCGGGTCAGGACGGAACGCGGGCCACCGCGAAGACGGACTGCCCGAACGGGGGCCGGACGAGCTGCTCGGCGGCCTTGGTGGCGGGCAGGACGACGGTGTCGTACACCTTCACCATCGGGCCCTCCTTTGGCATCAGCCGGAAGACCTTGGTGGCCATGAAGTAACCGATCAGACCCAGCGCGTTGGCGTAGTGGATCTTCTCGACGGTCAGTCCGGCCTCGGTCATCGCCGCCTGGAGCGTCTTCTTCGTGTAGCGGCGGACGTGCCCGGTGGCGATGTCGGCCGGCCCCATCGCGAACTGGAATGCCGGCACGATGATGATCACGGCGCCGCCGGGTCGGACCAGGTCGCGCATGCTGCGCAGCGCCCCCACGTGGTCCTCGATGTGCTCCAGGACGTTGTACGAGACCGCGGAGCTGTAGTCGCCCCCGTCCTCGTGCGGCAGCAGCATCTGCCGGACGTCGATGTTCGGCCGCTCGGCGAGGCGCTCCTTGAGCTGCAGCAGCCGGTCCGGGTCGGCCTCGGTGGCGGTGAACCGGGGCAGCCGCTGCGACCATTCCAGGGCATAGTCACCGAGGCCGCTGCCGATCTCGATCGGGTCGTCGCCGAGGTACGGCACGGCCAGTTCGATGAACCAGCGACGGTGGTTGACAGCGGTGGCCAGGCCTTCCAGGACCTCGGACTGCACGCGCTGATCCCCAGTGATTTCTGCCATGCGTCGATTCCTCACGATATGAACTCGACCCGTGCCTGGACCGACAGAGTGAATCATCCGCTGGGACGGCAGAAGAATCGGGGCATCGGGGGTGGCCGAATTGTGGTCGGGGGGTGGGTTCGTGATCGGCGGTCGGCGAACCCGGCACATAGTACGGCAGTACCCCGAAACATGTCACGGCAGCGCCAGGCCCTGGCTACCCTATGAATTGTCATGACTACTCCCGAACCGGACGTGCCCAGCGACGGTCCGGCCGCCGCGTCGTCGGCGCAGAGGGCCTCTGGTGATGCTCGGCCCTCCCGCAGCGGGAAGTGGGCCGATCTGGCCGCCGTGCTGAGCTTCGTGGTGCTCGGCTTCTGGGTCACCGGTCGGCTCTGGTTGGACCCGGGCAGTGATGTGCGGGACAACCAGTCAGATCAGTCGCAGTTCGAATGGATGATGGCGCACGGTGCGCGAGTCGTGACGCATTTTGCATATCCATTCCATTCCGACCAGATGAACGTCCCGGACGGCGTGAATCTGATGGCTAATACGTCCGTATTATCCATTTCATTGCCGTTGACCCCGATCACTCTGCTGTTCGGGCCTCGGGCGGCATTCCTGGTCTTTCTCACCCTCGGCATGATTGCCACCGCCACAGCCTGGTACTTCCTGCTCTCCCGGGTCCTGATCGGCACCCGGGGGCCCGCGTGGCTGGGCGCCGGCTTCTGCGCGTACGCGCCCGCCATGGTGTCGCACGCCAACGGGCACCCGAACATCGTGTCGCAGTTCGTCGTGCCATTGATCATCTGGCGCACGCTGCGACTCGGTGAACCGGGCCGTTGGCTGCGCAACGGGGTCCTCCTCGCGCTCGTGATCGTCTGGCAGGCCTTCCTCAACCTGGAGATCCTGCTGATGACCGCGATCGGGCTCGGCGTGGTCGTCGGCGTGCTCGCCCTGGGCCGCCCGGAGCTGCGATCGCGGATCCGGCCCTTCCTCGCCGGTCTTGCCGTCGCCGCCGGGGTCGCCGGGCTGCTGCTCGCGTACCCGCTCTACGTGCAGTTCTTCGGGCCGGGCGCGTACTCCGGGTTGTCCCGTCTGATCCGTGGCTACTCCAGCGACCTCGCCTCGTTCGTCGCGTACTCCCGGGAGTCACTCGCCGGCAGCCCGCGCACCGCCGCCGGTCTGGCCAAGAACCCGACCGAGGAGAACAGCTTCTTCGGTTGGGCGCTGGTGGTGCTGGTGATCGCCCTGGTGTGGTGGATGCGCCGCTCGGTGGTGGTGCTCGCGCTGGCCGGGCTCGGGTTGCTCTTCGCGGTGCTCTCGTTGGGCCGCGAGGTCCGCTTCGACAACCGGGGTACGGGTGTGCCCGGTCCCTGGGCGGCGCTGGAGAACCTGCCCATCCTGCACTCGGTCGTGCCGACGCGGTGGGCGTTGGCGATCACCCCGATCGTCGGGCTGCTGCTCGCCTTCGGTGCGCAACGCGCCCACGAGCTGGCCCGCTCGCACCCGGCCGCCCGCGGGCAGATCCGCTTCGTCACCGCCACGGTGTTCGTGATGGCCCTGTTGCCGATCGTGCCCACTCCGCTGCCCGTGGCCCATCTGGACCCGGTGCCCACCTTCGTGACCAGTGGGGCCTGGCGTCCCTACGTGACCGGTGGGCGCAGTGTGGTGACCCTGCCGTTGCCGGACACCACCTACGCGGAGCCGCTGCGCTGGTCCGCCGAGACCCGGCTGGACATGCCGCTGGCTCGTGGCTACTTCCTGGGCCCGGACACCCGTCCGAACGCCGACCCTCCCAAGGTCGCCCTGTTCGGTGCCACGCCGCGCCCCACCAGCAGCTTCTTCTCCACCATCCGACGCACCGGGGCGGTGCCGCCGATCACCCCGCAGGCCCGGGTCAAGGCGGTCGACGACCTGCGGTTCTGGCGGGCCGGCGTGGTCATCCTCGGGCCGCAGGAGCACGAGGCCGCGCTGCGTCGGGGGATGACCGAGCTGACCGGGATCCAGCCGGTCTTCACCGGCGGTGCGTGGGTGTGGGACGTACGGCCGTTGACCGACTGAATCCCACTAGCGGACGCAGCAGCCCTGGCAGACCTTCGGTCGCGGCAGGGTGAAGGCGAGGCAGCAGGTGCGCCGCTGCACGCTCGGCTCGCCGGTCGGCCCTGGCACCAGCTCGATCAGATCGGCCAGGTCGAGTGCGCCGAGCAGGGTGTCGATGCTCTGCACCGTGGAGCCGGGCAGGTTGTCGGCGGCCCGCAGGATGCCGTGTGCGATGCCGGAGGCGACCGAGCCGAGCAGCGTCCGGGTGCCCACCCGCACCTCTGACTGGATCGCCGTGATGAGCGGTGCCAGGTGGGCGTCGAGCAGGGAGGCGCGCAGTGCGCCCAGCAGCTCCGCCTCGTCGGCGACGACCCGCACCTCAGGCAGGCCGGCGAGCGCCAGCGGGTCGTTCGGCAGCACCGCCACGGTGATGCCACGGCGCAGGCCCATGGTGAGCAGCTGCCGGTGGTCCTCGAAGTGGATCAGCACGTCGGCCGGGTCGAGCAGCGGCACCCGCCGGGCGGAGGCCCAGCCGAGCACGACCGGCAGTGCGGTCCAGTAGCTGTACGACTTCCAGGCCAGCGCGGCGCAGGCGTGCGGGGTGCCGCCCCAGCGGACGGCGGCCCCGTTCAGCAGCTCTGGCAGCCGACTGCCGTCGATCAGGGTGGTGGCGGGCGACCAGCCGAGCTCGTCTTCGACCACCAGGCCCCGGGCGAGCCCGGGAAGATCGTCGGTGCCGAACATGGCGCGGAGCGCCGCGGTGACGGGGGCGAGTGGCGTGGCGGTGGCGTCGCGCCTCGGCAGCACCGCTGTCACCTGAGGTCCCCCGTCCGCGTGACCGAGGAGCGAACCTCGGCGGACGACCAGTGCCGTCCTGAGCTAAGGCTAGCCTAACCATGCCCTCTGGTCTAAGGGAAGCCTCACCTTGGTCAAATCGGGAGGCCCAGGTCACGCCGATCTTCCGGCGGGAACAGCGCTCCGTGCCTCGCGTACTACCCGGCGTCAACACGGGGAAACGCTGCCAGAGGATCGACGTTTGTCGGTGGATTGTCAAGAAGTGTGTCGGCAAGGTGCCAGATGCGTGTGTGCTCGCGCACAGAACGTGAAACTTATAGCCCCGGCCACGAGGAAGCTGATGACGACCTCACCCCTCGAACGGGCTGCCGACTCCTTCGCGGCCGAGCTCGCCCGGCAACGGACCGGGCGAGGGCTGTCCAAGAAGCAACTGGCCGTCCTGATGGGGTTCGACCCGTCCTACGTGAGTCACGTCGAGGGGCGCCGGCACCGTCCGACCGAGGACTTCGCCCGCCGCGCCGAGGCCGTCCTGGAGGCCAGCGGCGCGATCTGGCAGCGCTTCCGGGAGTACGACGACCTGCGGCACGCCCGCGCCGGTCAACCACACCGGGAGCCGTACCTGCCCGGTCAGTGGCTGCCGCCGGGCACCGGCCTCGTCGTGGAGCGCGAACTCGCCTCCCTCACCCACACCGATGAGGGCTACCGGTGCGTGATCCACCGCGAGCTGTACAACGCCGGCACCGAGCCCGTCACCCGTTACCTGGCCAGGGTCGCCGTCGACCGCTACCCGAACGACCCCGGCCGCTCCAACCGGCACCACCGGGAGCACCCGCTCACGTTCGCCGAGCTGCAACTGCAGGCCCGCAGGGACGACGGCGGCGGCGACCCGGAGCCGATGCACTGGCGGGCCAAACACGATCGGGACGCGTTCAAGGAGATTTGGCTGCTCTTCGAGAACGGGGAGCGGCGCTTCCCGCTCTACCCGGGCGACCGGGCCACCATCGAGTACGCGTACAGCGTCGGGCACGAGAAGTGGGGCCCCTGGTTCCAACGCGCCGTCCGGCTGCCCACCCGGCAGCTCGCCGTACGCCTGGACCTGCCGGTGAGGCTCGACCCGCAGGTCTGGGGCGTGGAAACCTCCCTCTCCGCGGAGGAGGGCCCGCTGCGGACGGCCCCGCAACGGCACGACGAGGGCGACCGGGCGATCTACGACTGGCAGACCGACGACCCGCCGCTGAACGCCCGCTACCGGATGCAGTGGCGCTTCCGCGCCCGACCGGAGACCGAACCCGACAGCGGCCCCGGCGGCGTCCGGGTCCGGCCCAGCGACCGGATGCGCGGGCTCGGCATCGTGCAACGCGGCGCCGACCTGCTCCGCCGACGCGTCCGGCCGTTCGACCTGCCCGTGGAGGAGCCGGTTGCCCGGGACCTGGTCGACCGGCTCGTCACGGCCCTGGCCCGGCTCGACGAGCTGCACCCGTTCAGCAAGGGGGTGGGGGTGGCCGCCCCGCAGCTCGGCATCGACCGGGCGGTGGCCGTGGTCCGGCCGCCGGATCGCTCGGCGGAGCCGGTCGTGCTGCTCAACCCCCGGGTGGTCGACGCCGACCCGGACACCGACGAGCAGTACGAGGGCTGCCTCTCCTTCTTCGACTTCCGGGGTCTGGTGCCCCGGCCGCTCCGACTGGACGTGGAGCACGCCCAGTGGGACGGCAGCCGGGTCATCACCTCGTTCGAGTTCGGCATGGCCCGGCTGGTCGCCCACGAGATCGACCACCTGGAGGGGCGGCTCTACGTCGACCGGATGGCGCCCGGCGTGCCGTTGGTGCCGGTGGAGGAATACCGCGAGACCGGGCACCCCTGGCGCTACTGACCAACGAGGGACCGGGGCGCGTGCCCCAGGGGGCAGGGGCACGCGCCCCGGTGTGGGGGGAGGAACGTCTAGAGGTCACCGAAGGTGTCGTAGCGGATCTGCGGCGGCGGCACGTCGTCCGCGGCGAGCACCCGCAGGGTGGACCGGACCATCCGGGCCGAGCCGGAGACGAAGCAGTCGTGCGTGGTCCACGGGCCGTAGCGGGCCACCACGTCCGCGATGTCGCCCTGCTCACCGTCGAAGTCCGGGTCCTCACTGCACGCCGGGGTGACCGACAACCACGGGTGTACGGCCACCAGCTCCTGCAAGCCGGCCAGGCCGTACAGGTCCCCCGCCTGCCGGGCGCCGTAGAAGACGTGCACCCAGCGGGTCCGGTTGTAGCTGGCCAGCTCCTCCACCAGGGCCTTGATCGGCGCCAGGCCGACCCCGCCGGCCACGCAGAGGATGTCCCGTTCCGAGGAGCGGTCCAGGGTCATCGACCCCATCGGCGCCGCGAGGCGGAGCAGCTCGCCCGGTCGCACCCGACGCACCAGCGCACCGGAAACCCAGCCGGCACCCGGCGACCGCACGTGGAACTCCAGCACGTTGTCGTCGTTCGGGGCGTTCGCCACCGAGTAGTTCCGCCACACCCGGGGGTGGTGGCGCGGCACCTCCAGGCTCACGTACTGGCCAGCCTTCCAGCGCAGCGGATGCTGCAACGCCCGGCAGGTCAGCACGGCGGTGTCCGGGCCGTACCGCTGGTGGGTCAGCACCTCGGCGTGCCAGAACGGCGGGCCGTCGTCGGCCGCCGCCCCGGCCACCATCAGGGCGGCGATCGCGGCGTACGCCTCGCGCCACGCCTGGTCGTACTCCAGGTTCCAGCCGTCGCCGGCGGTGCTGCGCAGCGCGTCCAGCAAGGCGACTCCCATCGTCGCGTAGTGCCGGTCATCGACGTGGTACTTGCGGTGGTCGCGGCCCAGCGCCCGGAGGAACTCGTCGAAGCTCTCCGGGTCGTCGACCGTGTGGATGGCCGCGATGATCGCTTCCAGCAGGCGGTCGCCCTGGCCGGTCATCTGCACCGGGAAGAGTTGCCGCAGGGCGGGGTCGAGCAGGAACAACCGGGCGTAGAAGTGCCCGCTCAGCCGGGCCCGGTCGTCCTCGACCAGGGTCCAGCTCTCCTTCAGCAACCGCGCGAGGTTGTCCACGGGGCGCTCCTTCTCCAGACGGCAGCGGATCGGGCGCCCATAGAATCTCCACGGAGAGTGTCGACTGGTCGCACAGAATGTGCGATCGGCTCATGCTGGCCGGTCGGTCGTGCCCCGGGTGCCGCCTGTCGGGCAGAGTGGTGCGGTGACCGTTGAGCTGACCCGCCCGGTGTCCCGCCGACTGCTGGGCACCGAGACGCTGCTGGTCCTCGGCCTCTCCCTCGGCCAGTCAGCGGTCTACGCGGTGGTCTCGATCATCGCGAAGCTGACCGCCGAGGGTCCGCTCTCCAAGCAGACCGCCTCGCTGAACACCTCGGCGTCGAGCCGACCCTGGCTGGACCTCACCTACCAGTTGCTCGGCATCGTCTTCGCGCTGCTTCCGGTGCTGCTCGCCGTACACCTGCTCACCCGGGACCCCGGCGACCCGGCACGGGCGCTCGGCCTGGACGCGCGGCGGCCCGGTCAGGACCTGGCCCGTGGTGCCGGCCTGGCGGCGCTGATCGGCCTGCCCGGGCTGGCCCTGTTCTGGGTGGCGGCCCAACTCGGCATCAACGCCACGCTGGTGCCGGCGGCACTCCCGCAGGTCTGGTGGACGGTCCCGGTGCTGATCCTCGCGGCCGTGCAGAACGCCGTGCTGGAGGAGGTGATCGTGGTCGGCTACCTGGTCACCAGGCTTCGCCAGCTCCAGTGGCGGCTCGCCGCGATCATCGCGGCCAGCGCCCTGCTGCGCGGCTCGTATCACCTCTACCAGGGCTTCGGCGCGTTCGTCGGCAACGCGGTGATGGGCGTGGTGTTCAGCCTGTTCTACCTGCGCACCCGGCGGGTGATGCCGCTGATCATCGCGCACACCCTGCTCGACGTGGTCGCCTTCGTCGGCTACGCGCTGCTGCCCCGGGAGTGGTTCGACTGGCTCTGACGATTCAGCGCCGGTCGGGCCGGTAGACGGCCACCGCTCGGGACGCGAGCCGGTCGGCCGCCGCCGCGTCACCCAGCGCCGCCGCCAGCACCGCCGCGCCCGGCAGCAGCCGGGCCACCAGCCGCAACGCCACCCAGCCACCGGCCTGCGCCGTGAGCGGGGCGGCCAGCCGCCAGGCGGCCTCCGCAGCCCGCGGCCAGGCCCCCTCGACCGGGTCGCCCGCCGCTTGCGCGGCAGCCAGGGCCGCCTCCGCGCTCGCCGCGTCCGGGTGCACCTGGGTGAGGACCAGCAGCTCGACGGCCCGGTCGGGATGCGCCGGATCCCTGCCGTACGCCGCGGCCAGGTGCAGCACCAGGTTGGCGTGCGTCCACAGCACCGATGTCAGCTCGGCCAGCGGCGCGAAGAACCCGGCCAGGGCCGCCGTCGCCCCACCCGCGCCCGCCGAGCGGACGAACCGCCGGGTGGCCAACCGGGCCAGGCCGTCCGCCGGCGCGTCCGGATACCGGGCACGCAACCGCCCGGCCCAGTCGGCCGCGCCGGGCCCGAGCGCCCGCACGGCCGCCAGAGCCAACAGCTCCGGCGCGAAGCCCGGGTGGTCGAGCACGCGCGCTGCGACCGCCCGCAGCTCCGATTCCGGGGTACGCGCCACAGCGGGCTCGACCTGCTGCTCGGCGGGAGATGCCAGCGGCGTGTGCTGCTCGGCTGCGGGCTCGGGGACGGCCTTCCTCGGCGTGGTGCTCTTACGGGGGGATGCCGTGCGTTTGGCGGGACTGGCGGCGCGCTTGCGCGGCGCCGGTGTGGTCGGGGTCACCTCGACGGTGGTCTCGGCTGCCTTCTTCCGGGCGGCCTTGCGAACGGGGGTGGTCCGGGCCTTCGGCTCGACGCGTGCTGCTTGTCGTGGTGGGTCGGTGGCTGCCGTGGCGGCCTGCGGGCTCGGGTGGTCGTCGGTCCCAGGGCGTGGCTGGTCGGGGGTCGCCGGGCGTGGCTGCTCGGTGTTCGCCGGGTCTGGCTGGCTGGTGCTCGCGTCGACGCTCGGGGGAGCTGGTCGGTCGCCGTTCGCGTCGCCGGTCGCCGGCTGTGGCTGCTCGGCGCCCGCGTCGCTGGTCGGGGCGCGCCTGGGCTGTCGGGGCAGCGGCCGGTCCGGATCCGGGGGTTGGAACAGCACCGCCGGGGCGGGCTTCGCCCGGCGAGGGCGCTGGCTCGCCGGAGCGGCTGGCGGCGGCGTCGCCGTCTCGGCGGGCTGCTCGGCGGCAGTCGGCGGCGTGAAGGTGGCCCGCGGGGAGCGCCGACGCGCTCTTTCAGCAGGCTCTCGACGGGTCGGCTCGCTGGGCGGCTGCTCCTGCATATCGATGGAGCGTAGTCCCGATCACGCCGCCGCACAGCGGTGAAACACGAGGGCGGGCGGTCCCGGTGGGCGCACCCCGGAAGTCGTTTTGCTCCCGGTGGGTGGCGACCTGTATCCTCGGGCGCGGTGGTCTACGGGCCACCAGGGAGACTTCGCCTAGTCTGGTCTATGGCGCCGCACTGCTAATGCGGTTGGGGTCTTAAAGCCCCTCCCGGGTTCGAATCCCGGAGTCTCCGCGCGAAAGTCAGGTGTGTACACTGGCTGAGCACGAGCGCCCGTAGCTCAATGGATAGAGCATCTGACTACGGATCAGAAGGTTAGGGGTTCGAGTCCCTTCGGGCGCACCACTTAAGCAGGGGAATATAGCCAACCGGCTATATTGCCTGCTTTCGTATGGGGCGAGGCTCCGAGCTGGTCTGGGCGATCATGCGCTGCGCGCCGGCTCATTCGTCGTTCCCGGACCAACCGCGGGGTAGTTCTTCTCGAGGAATTCGCGGTAGCCGGTGGGCCGGTACCCGATCAGCCGCTCCAGATCGTCGGTGTGCTTGCTGAACGATCCGAGGCCGACACCTGCGACCCAGGCCGTCAGGAACTCGGCGACCGGGCCGGGAACGTCCTTCTGGAGGTAACTTTCGAGGAATTCTTCAACCGGGACGGGCAGGTAGGGGACCGGCTGGCCGTGGATATCGCTCAATGTGGCGGCGATGTCCCGGTACGACGCCGCTTGGCTGCCGTTGAGCGTGTAGGTCTTGTTCTCGTGGCCGGCCTGGGTGAGCACGGCCACGTTGCCTGCTGCGAGGTCGCGCAGCAACGCGGGCGCCATAGTGCCCTCGCCGGGGGGAACTCGCAGGCCCTTCTCGTACACGTCGGCCGCGAGGTATTGCTCCAGATAGTCGAGGTAGATCGGGTTACGCAGGATGGTGTAGGTCAGTCCGGAGGCACGCAGGGTCTGCTCCGTAAAGACGTCGGACTCGGTGACGCCCACCTGATTGATGCCGAGGTCCTCGTCGCGCTGGATCGCCGTGTAGATCACATGCTTAACACCGGCCTGCTTCGCGGCCGTGATGGCGTTGTAGTGCTGGGTGTTTCGATCGGTGAAGGCCACCGCCGAAACGAGCAGGAGCTTGTCCACGCCGTCGAAGGCCCGTACGAGCGAGGCATGGTCGAAGTAGTCGCCCTGGCGGATGTCCACACCACGCTCAGTCAGATCGGCTGCCCGGTCGGGGCTGCGGGAAAGCCCGGCCAGTTGCTCGGCGGGCAGGCGTTCAAGGAGGAGTTGCAGGGTCAGGCGGCCGAGATTTCCCGTGGCTCCAGTGACGAGCAGCTTTTCCATGTGTCCATTCCTTTTCTGTAGTTCGGTCGGGTGTTCAGAAGCTGATGACGGTTTTGCCGATGGTGCGTCCGCTTTCGGCCAGCCGGTGAGCTTCCCGCATGGAATCCGCAGTGAGACCGTGCAGGTGCGTCGTCACGATGGGACGTACCTGGCCCGCCAGATCGGCAAGAATCTGACCTTGGCGATGGAGGTCGTGGCCGGCGATGACACGGCTGAAAACCATCTCCACGTGCAGGGAAACGGATTTTTGGATCAGGGGCTCGATGTCGGTGGTGCCGGTGAGGTCGGTGGTTGCCACATGGCCGAACGGCCGCAGGACGTCGGCGATCCAGCCGATGTTGGCGGCGGTTCCCTTGGTGGAGAGCACCAGATCGATCCGGTCGACGCCCGCGTTCCGCAGCTGGCCGGCGACGTCCGCTGTGTGGTCGAGCACCAGGTCGGCCCCCATGGCCGTGCACCACTCGCGGGAGTCAGGCCGGGAAGCCGTGCTGAGCACCAGGGCGGAGGTCTTGCTCTTGAGCAGTTGCGTCGCCAGCGAACCCACGCCTCCGGCGCCGCCTACCACCAGGACGTTCTCGACACCAGTGGGCAGGCCGTCCTGGTCCCGGAACAAGGCTTCGGAGGCGGTGAGGCCGCCGATCGGCAAGGAGGCGGCATCGGCGAAGGAGAGCTGATCCGGAATCCGGGCGACGACCCGGTGGTCAACGGCCAGGCGTTCGGCCCAGCAGCCGTCCCGGGTGACGTCTCCGGTCCCCATGACGCAGTCGCCGACGGCGAATCCCTGCGTCGCCGATCCTGTCCTGGCCACCACTCCGGCGAACTCCCAGCCGAGGATGACCCGCCCACCCGGGGGTGCACTGCGCAGCTTTCGGACGGACGCCTCGCCCGGGTTGACGCCCACGGCCCGAACCTCGATCAGCAGATCGCTCTCACGCATCTGCGGTTCGTCCGTATCCGTGAGCTTCAGGGCGAACTCTTCGAGCGGGTGGGCCTTCTCATAGGCCAGTGCCTTCACTGGATACTCCTGTCGGATGTTGGGGGTCAGTCCTGTTTGAGAGCGTGCAGAGCAGAGAGCGGACCCGTTCCGACCTGCATGAGACGGCCGCCTTCGCGCAACGGCCCCGCGTCTACCGGCGCGAAGCCGACGGCTTCGAACGTCTGCTGGACGAGCGTTTTCGCCTCGGTGTCATCTCCGGCGCAGAAGAGGAGCTGACGGCCCTCGGCGTGCTGGGGATCAGCCGCGATGTACTGCCCATACAAGGTGCTGAAGGCCTTCACCACCCGCGCGCCGGGGGCGTGGCGGGCGACAATCTCGCTGCTGGTCTCGTCGCCGAGATCGGCGAGGTCGGCGGGCGTCTGACCTACGATGTGATTGGTGGCGTCCACCAGGATGCGCCCTTTCCAGGCGGGCACACCGGCCAGCGCAGTCGGTACATCGCTCCACCGGACGGCGAGGAACACCATGTCGGCTGCCGCGGCTTGGGCGACCGTTCCGGCGCTGGCCAGCGGCCCTAATGCGGCCACGACCTCGTTCAGCGACGCCGGCCCGCGGCTGTTGCTCAGCATCACGCGGTGGCCCGCAGCCACGAGGTGGCTGGCGATGGCCTGCGCGACGGTACCCGCCCCGATCGTTCCCACGTCCATACCCAACCTCTGTCCGTTGCGGAGACCCCTTGAGGCCTCTTACGATGACAACCGTCATCAAAAAGAATAATGATGGTTGACATCGTTACCTGTCAAGGTGGGTGCCGACGTGACGGGCGTCATTGATGATGGGTATCATCGAAGGTTCGGGTGGCGTCGGCCCTGTTCAGCAGTGGCTCGGGTGCGCCACCCGCCCGGGAAGGAGACTCACGTGCCCCGCCTCACGCCGGAGCGGAAGAAGCTCAACCACGACAAAATCATCGAGGCCGCAGGCCGGGGGTTCCGGACCCACGGCGTCAACGGGATCGGCATCGCCGAGCTGATGAAGGCCGCCGAGATGACGCACGGCGGCTTCTACAATCACTTCGGCTCCAAGGATGAGCTCGCCCTGGAAGTCATCCGGCAGGGCTTCGGCAGCTCCCTCGGCAACCTGGCCGGCATCCGCGAAGAACATCCCGGCTCGGCCCGGGCGGCCCTGGATCACATCTTCGACCAGTACCTGGCCGTCGAGCACCGTGACCAACCCGAAATCGGCTGCGCGTCCGCCGCGTTGGTCACGGACGTCGGACGTGAAGGCGTCGCGGCCCAATCCGAGTACCAGCACGGGCTCGAGGGCTTCTTCAGTGTCATCACAGAGATGGTGCTTGAGAACGCCAGTCAGTCCGGCACTCACCTGGATGCCGAACAGGCCCGCGAGCAGGCCATTGCTCTGTTCAGCCAGATGGTCGGCGCGCTCGTCGTCTCGCGAGCGGTCGTCAGGTCCTCCCCCGCCCTGGCGGACGAGATCCTCAAGGCGAACAACTCTCGGCTCAAGCAGGTTTGAACGGCCTCTCAGTCGGTGCTGTTGAGTGCGGCAACCAGCAACCGTTCCGCGCTCCCTCGAAGCCGGTCGGGCACCGTTGTCAGTCGAGGACCGTCGCCGAGCGCCCTTCGTCGACCGTGTACGCGCCTGCGGAGATCGCGCCGAGGCTCGTGGGGTCGAGGGTCAGCGAGACGACGCCGCCGGGCAGTACGCGCGAGCTCTCGTCGACGGTTGCGAACGTCGCGGGCGTCGATCCGTCCGGGAACAGACGCTTTCCTGTGCCGACGATGACCGGGTATTGAAGTAGCCGGTAGACATCGACGAGTCCTGCCCGGTGCAGCGTCTGCACGAGTTTCCAGCTTCCGTGAACCTGGAGCTCCTTGCCGGGAAGCTCCTTGAGGCGGCGTACCTCGTCGGCCGGGTCACCGCGTAGGACCGTCGTCGGGTTCCAATCGGCTTCATCGTCGGTCAGCGTAGAGCTGACGACATACTTTGGCAGCGTGTTGAGCTTGGCGGCAATCAGGTTGTCAGGTTCGGTGACCTTCGGCCAGTACCCGCCGAGCAGGCCGAAGCTGGTGCGGCCGAAGAGGAACGCGTCGGCCTCACGGAACCAGCTCTCGACGATTTCGTTGGTGTGCGTCGAGGCGTGCGGAACGAGCCACCCGCCGCGGTCGAAGCCGCCGGAGCGGTCCTCGTCGGGAGTTCCGGGTCCTTGCATGACGCCGTCGAGACTGACGAAGATGTTGACGCTGAGTAGCACGATTTTCCTTCAAGTTCTGGGTTGCGGACAGCCGTCAGGGCTGGTTGGCAGACGGACGCTAACTGCCGGGCCCAGGGTGCGTCTTGTACAGGAACGACATCGCGGCAAAGTGGCCCGCCTGCAGCTCGCCTGCGGTGCACCCGACGTACCGACGCAGCGCATGCGCGAGGTGGGCTTGGTCGAAGTACCCCAACGTCTCGACGACTGTGCGCCAGTCAAGGCCGTTGCGCAGCATCGTGGCTGCGGCGTTCGCGCGGTCGATCTGCCTAACGGCGGTTTGCGACAGTCCGATGATCGCTCGGTAGCGACGCTGCAGGGTTCGCTCGGTCGGGCTGGCTTCGGGATGCTCGGCGATTTGCTCCTCGTCCCCGAGTTGCGATCGCACCAGCAGACCCGCGTCCTGCAATCGCCGGACCAAATGCTCGACGTTCTCGAACGTCGGCGCCTCCCAGCTTTCGCCGCCGATGACGATCCTGCCCGATTCCGTCACTGGGAACGGCACGTACCCATCGACGATCGAGGCTGCAGGATGCGGCCGAAGAACCGCGCCGAATGCGAACCGGACCCCGAGGAACTCGGTGCCCGGCGGGACCGGTGCCGTAGTCGCCCTCGTTTCCGGCCCGCGCAGGCTGGCGAGTAGGCGTCCCTGCGCCCGCGAGAGGATCAGATGCCAGCAGGTGCGTGCTGCGGACGTCATCGTCTCCTCGGCGTCAGAGGAGCGGGTGCGCCACACGCGGTCGACGAGGTTCACGTCGATGTCGGTGTCGCGATGCTCGAACCGCAACGCCACGGCCTCCTGCGTCTTCAAACTGCCGAGATTCCCTCCTGAGGCTAGCGACGTCGACAATCAGGACCGACAACCTTCAGAAGCGCAAGAAGTACGCCCGGAGTTCCGGGAGGGAGCCTGTCCGAATCGTCGAGGAGGCGGGGAAGCCGGTCGCGCAGATCGCCGGGGACGTACCAGGGCATGCTCAAGGCTGGGCCAATCGGGTCCGGGCCGGGCGCGAGGGCCCCCTGCGCGACAACACCGCGCGTACCGGCAGCCCCAGAGGGCAGGGAACTGCCGAGTCAGCCCTAGCCGCCAGCCTCCGCCCCTCGCCTCTCACGAACACCTGAGACGATGCCGCATGCTCACACGTCTACGCATGGTCAGAGTGACAACCAGGCCCGTTCAGGTAAGAGAGATAGCCGCCGTTGACCTACCACGGAGCGCGGAAGCGGCCTTTTCGTTCATGTGGGACCCGGCATCTTCTCTCAAGCTCTTTGAGGCGGAGGTAGCCGTGGCTCTCCCAGGTCGGGAGGGAGTCGGCGAAATCCAGGCTTTCGTAGAGCGGACCCCAGGCGGCCGAATGGGTGTCCTGCACGAGGTGACTGAGCTTGATCCCGGCCGTCGCGCAGTTACCCGTAGCCTTACCTCCTGGTGTCCTAGCTGGAGCGCACTCACCATCGAGGCGCTCGGCCCTGACTCATGCCGTCTGACTCAGGAGTTCTGGGCAGATGTTCCGGCGGGTGTACACGCAGCGCAGGAGCAGCAGATGCGCGACGAGTTCCGACAGCGGCTGGAATCGATGACGCGCCGGCTAGCTGAGTGGGCCGCCGGCGGACTCTGATAGTCCCGCCGTTCAAGCACGTCCCGTCAGGGGACCTAGTCCCGCCGTACCGAAACCGTTCGGCAACTCGATGCCATCCCGCGATGTTGAGGGATCTGCTAGCCACGGCCTCACCTGTTGGTGTTGAGACGGACGATGGCACCGTTGAGGGCGGTGGCGAAAATAGTCCACGCGGCGTACGGGGCCAGTGCGGCGGCCGCGACGCGGTCAGAACGCGAGGCGCGGCGAAGCAGCACGAAGTTGGAGGCGTTGAGCGCGGCGATTTCGGCCAGCGCGACGGCAGGCTTCTGGGCCTTGAAGAACAGCGCGCTCCACCCGAAGTTGAGGGCCAGGTTGAGTGCGTAGGCGCGGGTGAACGCGGCGCGGTCGGCTTCGCTGGTGCGGTCCAGCACACGGGCGCCGGCCACTGCGATCAGCGCGTAGAGCGGCGTCCATGCCAGCGGGAACGCCACGGGTGGGGGTTGCCAGGTCGGCTTGCGGAGCCGCTGGTACCAGCGCGAGGAAGCGTCGGTGACCGTCGCTCCTGCGGCGGCCGTCACGGTGACCGCCGCTGCGGTCTTGACCAGGGTTGGTAGTCGCATGACGTTCAGCTACCCGGCCTGCGACGGATCAACCGCGCCCGGTTACCGACTCAACATCCGACTGGCAGCGCCGTCTCGATGCCGATGCCCGCTACTGTCCGGCAGCCAGTCGGTGTTCTCGCGGGCTGACACCGCGGATGCGTTTGAAGGCCGTGCTCAGGGCGAAGGAACTGCCGTAGCCGACGTGCCGGGCGACGGCGCCGACTGTGGCTCCTGGCTCACGGAGCAGATCGGCTGCCAGGGCCAGCCGCCACTCGGTGAGGTACGACATGGGCGGTTCGCCGACGAGCGCGGTGAAGCGGCGGGCCAGCGCCGCCCGGGAGACCCCCGTCTTGGCGGCCAGCGAAGCGACGGTCCAGGGTTGGGCCGGGTTGTTGTGGAGCATCTGCAGAGCCCGGCCGACGATCGGATCACTGTGCGCTCTGTACCAGCCGGGGGCTCTGGCCGCAGGTCGGGCGAACCACTCGCGCAGCGCGGCGATGAGCAGCAGGTCGAGCAACCGGTCGAGGACCGCTTCCTGCCCCGGGTCGTCCTTGACGATCTCGGCGGCCAGCAGCGGGACCAACGGGGAGTCCCAGGAGTGGCCCGCGACCACCAACAGCGGTGGTAGTGCGCTCAGGAGTCGCTGGCTGACCTCGCCCCGCATCGTGTAGGTGCCGGTGAGCAGCATCGTCGGGCCGTCCGGGCTGTTGCCCCAGGTGCGTACGCCCAGCTCCATCATCTCGGGCAGTTCCTGCCCGTCCGGGGTCGTGCAGAGCTGGCCCGGATGAATGATGACCTGCGGCGCCGTGGCCGGGTCGTCGGCGACCGTGTACGGGTCGGGGCCGCGAATGATCGCCAGGTCGCCGGGACCGAGGCGTACGGCGCCACTCTCGTCGGCGAGGACCCAGGCGTCCCCGTGGACCATGGCCACCAGGGTGAGTGGCGCCTGGTCCTTGATCCGCATCGACCAGGGCGGGGTCAGGATCGAGCGGAGGAGGAACGCGCCCTGGGCTCGGGGTCCGTTGAGGAGACTGGCGACTGCGTCCACGTAGACGATTACACACAGATTCGCGAGCTTTGGCTATCCACACTCTCACCCCGCTGCATTTCAATGATCCCTATGACGAAGGAACGAGAGCGGAAGACGGTCCTGGTACTCGGTGGAACCGGCAAGACCGGCCGCCGAATCGTCGAGCGGCTGCAGGGGAGCGGAGTGCCTGTTCGGGCCGGTTCCCGCTCCGCTGCCGAGCCGTTCGACTGGGCGGACCGGGCGACCTGGGCGCCGGTGCTTCAGGGGGTCGGATCGGTGTATGTGTCCTACTACCCGGACCTGGCGGTGCCGGGCGCGCCCGAGACGGTCGGGGCGTTCACTGAGCTTGCGGTGGCGTCCGGGGTCTCCCGGCTGGTGCTGCTGTCCGGTCGCGGTGAGGACGAGGCACGGGCCAGCGAGAGACTCGTCCAGTCGGCCGGGGTCGAGTGGACGATCCTGCGGTCCAGCTGGTTCAGCCAGAACTTCAGCGAGGACTATCTGCTGGAGCCGGTGCTGGGCGGCGAGGTCGTCCTGCCGGTGGGGAACGTGCCCGAGCCGTTCGTGGACGTCGACGACATCGCCGAGGTGGCCGTGGCGGCCTTGATCGAGGACGGGCACGCAGGGCAGGTCTACGAGCTGACCGGTCCCCGGCTGCTCACCTTTCCTGAGGCGATCGCCGAGATCTCCGCAGCGACGGGCCGCCGTATCGATTTCGTTCAGGTGCCCCCCGACGACTACGCGACGGCGCTCACTGCGGAGGGCACGCCGCCCGGGGTCGTGGAGCTGCTGATGTACCTGTTCACGACCGTGCTGGACGGGCGCAACTCCCATCTGGGCGACGGGGTCCAGCGCGCCCTGGGTCGACCGCCCCGCGACTTCGCCGACTACGCCACCGACACCGCCGCCACCGGCGTCTGGGACAAGGGACAGACATCGTGAGAGTTGCGCAGCAGGTGTCGCTGATCGCCGCCACCATCACCAGCGGACTCATGGCGGGGCTGTTCGCCGCCTTCGCCTACGCGGTCATGCCCGCACTCAGAACGGCCGACGACCAGACGTTCGTCGGCGTGATGCAGCGGATCAACGTGGCCATCGTCAACGGCTGGTTCATGCTGGGCTTCCTGGGCGCACTGGTGTTCGCCGCAGTCTCGGCTCTCCTGGCCTGGCGCGGAGACGGCCGTCCGGCGCTGCCGTGGATCATCGTCGGGCTCACCCTGTACCTGGCGATGTTCGTCGTCACCACCGCCGTCAACGTCCCGCTCAACGACAAGCTGGCGTCGGCCGGCGATCCCGGCCACATCGCTGATCTCGCAGCCGTACGCGCGCACTTCGAATCGAGCTGGGTCACCTGGAACATCGTCCGCGCGCTGGCCAGCACGGCCGCCTTCGGCTGCCTCTCCTGGGCTCTGGTCGTCTATGGTCGCGCCACCGGATGATGCTTTTGCAACGGGGTGAGGGCTTCACAGACCTCGCGGGGTCCGCGCCCACGGTCGCCAATCTCGCATCCGTACGATGCGCCCGCCGACAGCACCGGCGGCGAAGGATCAATGGATGTGTATCGGGGAGACGAACCGACATGACACCTGAAGCGGCAGTTGCCCCGAGTGACCTACTGGCTCCGGGTGAAGTCACCCTGTTGCGGCGAGCGCTCGCGGAGTGGGGAGGCCCCGGGCAGTGCAGCGACGAACTGGCCTTCGGCATGGGGTTCGACTCAAAGGCCGATCTGCTGAGAAGGTCCGGGTCCTTCCGGTCAGCGCTGGCGAATGATGCTCCGCTGGCTCCGTCAGACTGGGCGCGCATGCTTCTCGCGGTTGAGGTGGTCTTTATCAGCGATCTTTCTGGTTCCGGTGTGGACTGGCAGACGACCACCGGGTTCACTGATGCTGCGACCGTCGAAACTCTTCGTTCGATTCCGCGTAAGTTGGCGCGGACCGTGCAACCGTACTTCGGGAAAAGGCCCAGCTGAGGACGTCAGCAGATCAGAGAAGATGATTTGCTCCTCGAAGTGGAGTTGGGCGATAACTCTCCTGAGGCGATCGAGAACGCCGACGGTTGGGTCACGCTCTTGGACGGGACGAACTGGTCGGCCACCTTTCTGACCTATGCCGAGCTTGGGCGAATCATGGACAGGTGGCGGGTGACCGGAGAATGCCTCGACGGCAGCTACTTCACCTGCCCCGATCTGTGGTGATTCAGAGCCCCGGGGTTCGAAACATGCTCTCAGCGGTCAGGGACATGGTCGCGAACGGCGATCATGAGCTGTCACTCAGGCGCGTACGGTGATATCCGGTCGCCGCCGGCAGTAATGGGTGGAAGGCAGAGTTCTGGGGCCACCCGCCGCCGACATCTGGCTGACCGGGACGGGAGTAGCCGCATGGCAGCGCCGTCGCAGATGAGCAGACGACTGACGTTCCTGTTCGCGGTGGCGGCGGGAGTGGCCATCGGCAACCTGTACTGGGCGCAGCCGCTGCTGGGCTTCATCGCAGGCGACCTGCACACCGCGACCGCGACGGCCGGCTGGCTCGTCACCGCGACGCAGGTCGGGTACGCCGTCGGCGTGCTGCTGCTCGTGCCGCTCGGCGATGTCCTCGACCGTCGTCGGTTCGTCCCGTTGATGCTGTTGGCCTCGGCGGCCGCACTGTTGCTGTGCGCGCTGGCGCCGTCGATGGGCGTACTCCTGCTCGCACTCGGCCTGCTCGGCGTGACGACGATTTCCGGGCAGGTCCTCACGCCGCTCGCCGGTGATCTTGCCGGTGCTGCCGACCGTGGCCGGGTGGTCGGCACCGTCGGGTCCGGGACCCTCACCGGGATCCTGGCCTCCCGCACCATCAGCGGGTTCGTCGCCGAGGCCGCGGGGTGGCGTGCGATCTTCGTCCTCGCCGCAGCCGTCGCCGTGCTGCTCGCGGTCCTGCTCTACCGCGCGATTCCGCCGCTGGCACCGCGGACGCGCATGCCGTACCCACAGCTTCTCGTCTCGGTCGGCGCGGTGGTCATGCGTGAGCGAGCGGCTCGATGGACGCTGGTCCTGGCCGCCACCGGCTTCGCCGCGTTCTCGCTGTTCTGGACGGCGCTGACGTTCCTGCTCAGCGGCCCACCGTTCCGGTATCCGGCGCCGGTGATCGGGTTGTTCGGGTTGGCTGGGCTCGCTGGTGTCCTCTCCGGCCTGCGCGGCGGTCGTCTGCACGACCGCGGCTGGTCGTTGCCGGCCACCGGTGTGGCCTGGGTGCTGGCCCTGTGTGCCTTCGTCGTCGCGGTGTTCGCCGGTCGGTCCGTCGTCCTTCTCATCACCGTGATCGTCATGATCGACGTTGCCCTCCAGACGCAGGCCCTCCTCAATCGGGCGCGGCTGTTCGCCCTCTCCCACGAAGCCCGCAGCCGGCTCAACACTGCGTTGGCCGTCAGCAACTTCATCGGCGCAGCTGTCGGCTCCGCCGTCGCGACCACGCTCTGGTCCGTGGGTGGCTGGGCAGCGGTCACGATCACGGGTACGGCGCTCTGCTGCTTCGCGCTCGCCGTGTGGGCGTTGGGACGTCGCGGTCCGCTCGTGATCCGCTCCGCCCTGCCCGATGGCGCCGCAACGGACCGCAGAGACGCCCCAGCAACCGCCTGACATGCGCACCTAGTAGTCGTTGGAGTGTTCGAGGGTGAGCAGCGGCTCGGCGAACACGGGTGCCGGTGCGCCGGGGGCCGCGGCGACGGCCTCCTCCAACCGGCGGAAGCCGACCTCCAGGTCGTCGGGGCTGAGCTGCGCGAAGAACGAGAGAGTACGCAGGCGCAGCCGTTCGAGCATGTCGCCGTAGGTGCCGGAGGACGGCTCGGTGACAGTGTCGAAGCTGGCGACGCGCCAGCCGAGGGACGTGAACATCGCGATGACCTCGTGCAGTGGCTGAAACAGGGCAGCGTCCGCCTCGTACCCGTTGGGGAAGTGCGCCAGCCACCACGGCCGGGGATGGTGGTCGCTGAAGTTCGCCCGCAGCAGCAGCCGGCCGCCGGGCCTGATCACCCTGGTCAGCTCCCGGGTTGCCCGGGGCTTGTCCTGGACGTGGTGCCAGGACAGGAACATGAGTGCGTAGTCGACGCTGTTGGACGGCACCGGCAGGTCCTCGGCGGCGCCGGCCAGATACCGCACGTCCGGGTGCTGGGGTTGCGTCTGTGCGACCTCGCGCATCCGGACCGATGGCTCGACGCCGGTGACCGGCCCGAACGCCTCCGCCAGCGCGGGTGTGAACCTGCCGGTCCCCGACCCGACGTCGAGCCCCGTGAGCGGACGCCGATCGGGCAGTACCGCTTCGAAGGCCCCGATCCATTCGCGCAGTTGCTGCTGGGCGAGTGCCCGGCCTCGCGCGTAGTCCTGGTGCTGCTCCGTGTCGTAGTCGATCGACCTCATCGCACCTCCCGGATCCAACGGCGGCCGAATAGTGCCGCCTCGATATATCGCCGATACATCGGGACGATATTCGGCGGCACATAACACCACAAGGTGCCTCCGCGCCTGGGCTTGGCCGTGCGCGGCTCACGCGCTACCGGCAACCGGGCGTACGGGGCAGGCGTCACCGAGCCGAGCCCAGGCGACAGTCGAGGGCTTCGGGGGTGTTCTGGATCCTGATGCGGGTCTGGTCGATTCGGCCGCCCGCGCTGCGGCGGGCGTTCCGCGTCATGGGCAGCCGTCGATGTTAGCGCGCACGAGGGGCCTTGCTCAAGGGTCCGAGTGGCGTCCGGGTCGGAGGCAAGGGGTGGTGTCTGCGGAAGGTGATCACGTCCAAGGATCACCGTGCGCCATCGACCGATGTTCCCAGCAAGTTACGACTTGACGAACGTCATGTTATCGCTCACAGTCGATGCTTAAGGACGACGACACCTTTGGCTTACCGGGCGAGCCTGCTTCGTCGACCTCGAATCAGGCGTGCGCCAGGGCATGCAGAAGTCTTGTTAGCGCTAACTACTACGACGCATGTGCCCGGCCACGCGTCGCGGTGCGCCCATCTCCGGGCAGGCCGCTCGGCTCTTGGTCATTGAAGGAGGATCATGTCTGCCCTTGATAGGTCTCCATCGATCGCGCCGCCGGCGCGGCGGCGATGGTGGTTGCCCCGAGTTCTCGCTGCTGGCGCGATGGCGGTGATGGTCGGCGGTGTCGCCGCAGCAGTGGTGTCGTCACCCGCCGCCGCGGCGACGGTCGACACGACCGCGTGGTACGTGTTGGTCAACCGCAACAGCGGCAAGGCCCTGGACGTCTACAACCTGGCCACGAATGACGGCGCCCGGATCACCCAGTGGGCCCGCAACAACGGCAACCAGCAGCAGTGGCAGTTCGTCGACTCCGGGAGTGGCAACTACCGGTTGAAGTCCCGGCTGTCCGGCAAGGTGCTGGACGTCTCGGGCTTCTCGACGGCCAACGGCGCCAGCATCGTGCAGTGGACTGACAACAACAGCACCAACCAGCAGTTCCGGTTGGCCGACTCGGACAGCGGCTACGTCCGGCTGATCAACCGCAACAGCAACAAGGTGATGGAGGTGCAGGGCGCCTCGACCGCAGACGGCGGCAACATCGTGCAGTACGACGACTGGAACGGCGCGAACCAGCAGTGGCAGCTCGTCCGCGTCGACGGTGGCGGCAACCCCACCACGCCGCCTCCGACGACTCCGCCGCCGGGTGGCACGTGCGACCTTCCCTCGACGTACCGGTGGTCCTCCACCGGGGTGTTGGCCAACCCGAGGTCGGGTTGGGTGTCGCTCAAGGACTTCACTGTTGCTCCGTTCAACGGCCAGCAGCTCGTCTACGCCACCACGCACGACTTCGGGTCCAGCTGGGGTTCGATGAACTTCGGCCTGTTCACGAACTACTCGCAGATGGCCTCGGCCAGTCAGAACGCGATGAACTCGGGGACTGTGGCGCCGTCGTTGTTCTACTTCGCGCCGAAGAACATCTGGGTGCTCGCCTACCAGTGGGGTGGGCCGGCGTTCTCCTACCGGACCTCGACCGACCCGACCAACCCGAACGGTTGGTCCGCGGCGCAGACGCTGTTCACCGGAAGCATCACCGGTTCCGGCACCGGCCCGATCGATCAGGCTCTCATCGGCGACGGTACGAACATGTACCTGTTCTTCGCCGGGGACAACGGCAAGATCTACCGGGCCAGCATGCCGATCGGGAACTTCCCGGGCAGCTTCGGCAGTAGCTACACGACCATCATGAGCGACACCACGAACAACCTGTTCGAGGCCCCGCAGGTCTACAAGCTCCAGGGTCTGAACAAGTACCTCATGATCGTCGAGGCGATCGGCTCGCAGGGCCGCTACTTCCGCTCGTTCACGGCCACCAGCCTCGGCGGTTCATGGACGCCGCAGGCCGCCAGCGAGAGCAACCCCTTCGCCGGCAAGGCCAACAGCGGCGCCACCTGGACCAACGACATCAGCCACGGCGAGCTGCTGCGCACCAACGCCGACCAGACGATGACGGTCAACGCCTGCAACCTGCAACTGCTCTACCAGGGTCGTTCCCCCAGTTCCAACGGCGTCGACTACGGCCTCCTGCCGTACCGGCCGGGTCTGCTGACCCTGCAGCGATGAGCCGGGCCTGGTGACCCTGCAACGCTGATCCGTGAAAGGCGGGCCCGCGACGGACATTCCGTCGCGGGCCCGTTCACGAGAAACAGCCTGTTGGGCGCTGCACCGCACACGATCGACACCCCCTTCGGATTAGCGGGCGTGGATAGAATCGGCCCGTGGCTCGTGAATACGACACCCAGCTCATCGAGTCGGTCGCGGTCCGCCGCGCCCGGATGCGTGAGCTGCTGCTGTGGGGCCGGCAGCGCCGGGTCCGTGCCACGGGTGACGGGTTCAGGTGGCTGCGGATCGGGCTCGTGTTGGCGGCCGTGGCCTGCGCCGGGTGTGTGGGCTGGTCCTTCCTCAAGGACGTCATCGCCGATCAGCAGAAGGCCCGCAACCCTCCGACGGTCCAGTCGGAGGGCACGCGATGACCCAGGCACAGTCGCCCGCCGCAGGCCAGCTCAGCCGGGTGACCCTGGCCGGCGCGCGTCGACGCATCGACCTGGTGCTGCCGGCCGACGAACCGCTCGGCCTCCTCCTGCCCGAGATCGTCGCCATGGTCGGCCACCGACCGATGGACGATTCACGGGGATACCAGATCAGCACCCTCGACGGCACGGTGCTCGATCCGGCCGGCAGCCTGCGACAGGCGGCCGTCCCGGACGGCGCGATGCTACGGGTCGACCCGATCTCCGAGGCGCCGCCGGCGGCGATCGTGCACGACGTCGCCGACGAGGTCGGCGACGACCTTTCCCGGAGGTACGGCCGCTGGGGCGTTGCCGCCCGGATGTGGACCGCCACCGCCGTGTGCCTGCTCGCCGCCACGATGGCGGCCGTGCTCGCCGCCCCGCGACTGGGGGCCGCGCTGGTGAGCGCGATCGGCGGCGTGATCGCGCTGTCCGGCCTCCTCGTCGGGCTGGTGGCCAAGCGGGCCGTCGGGATGGCGGTGCTGCTCAGCGGTGCCGCGATGGCGATGAGCATGGTGCCCGGGCTGACGAACGGGCAGACCTTGCGCTGGGCCCTCTGGGCTGCCGGCGTCGGCTGCGTCGTGCTCGCCGTGGGCACGGTGACGGGCAACCGTCGCGCCGGCGTCCTCGGTGGCGGGACGGTGCTGGCCCTGGTGGCTGGTTGGGGCGTACCGCTGGCGCTGGACATGCCTGCCGTGCGTGTCGCGGCGGTGCTGACGATCGTGGCCGTCGGAATGCTGGGGCTTCTGCCCCGGATCGCGATGATCGCGTCCGGGCTCACCCGCCTCGACGACCGCCGGAGCAACGACGAGCTGGTGAGTCGCGTGACGGTGGAGGCCGCTGTCGACTCCGCGCACCGCGGGCTGGCCGTGGCCGCCGTGGCGACGGCGACGTCGGCGACGCTCGGCGGCCTCGTCCTGGCGGCCGCGGCGGGCCCGTGGGCGCTGGTGCTGGCGGCCCTGGTGGCGAGCGCTCTGCTGCTGCGGATGCGTGCGTTCCCGCTGGCAGTCGAGGTGGTGGGGCTGGTGACCGGTGCTCTGGTGATCGTGGGCGGCCTGCTGACGCGCTGGGTGCGGGACACGCCCGACGCGTGGTGGGGTCCGGCGCTCACGGCGCTGGCCGTCTGCGCGGTGGCCCTCGTGATCCTGGCGTACCGGCCGCCACCGCACGCGCTGGCCCGAGCCCGGCAGTACGCCGACCGCGCCGAGGCGTTGACCGTGACGGCACTGGTGCCCGTTGCGGTCGGGGTGTTCGGGCTCTACTCGCGACTTCTCACCACGTTCTGATTGAGGCGGTGGCATGAGCGCTCCACCGGTGCCCGGCCCGACCCACTCCGGAGGGCACGGACCGTACCCACCACAGCGGCGGGTGCAGGACAGCTCGACCACCCCCGCTGCCGCTCCTCGACAGCCGGCGTCGGCACCGCAGGCACCGCCGCAGCCCGCGCAGCCCCCCCGACCGGCACCGACGCCCCGGGCACCTGGCGATCCGGCGGGGTCGGAGCCGAACGACCTGTCGATCGTCCGGCGGATCCGTGCCGGCGATCCGCCACTGCGGCGAATGTGGCGCAGCGCCAGCCGAATGTTCACCAGCAGCCGGGCGACCCGGGCGCTCGCCGACCTCGCCGCCGAGGTGCAGGTGCCGGTGCACACCGGCCGGCGGATCGCGGTGGCCTCCGTGCACGGTGGGGCAGGAAAGACCACGGTGGCGGCGGTGCTGGCATCGGTCTTCGCGGCGCGCCGGTCCGATCCCGTGCTCGCCGCCGACGCCGACCCGTACGAGGGCTCGCTGACCTGGCGGCTCGGCGTGCCGAGCGAACCGCCCCTGGACCGGCTGGCACCCGACCTGATCGGGGCACGGGGCGGTGATCTCCGCGCGCTCGAACCGTTCCTTCCGCGCACCGGCACGGGCCTGTGGGTGCTGCCGAGCGGCACCGCCAACCCGACCCTGTGCAGCGAGGTGACGCGGTCACTGTCGCGCCTCTTCGCTGTCGCCGTCGTCGACTGCCCACCTGGCCTGGAGTCGCGGACCGCGGCGGCGGCCATGTCCGACGCGCACTCGGTGGTGCTCGTCGCCGCGGCGACGCCGGACGGGGTCCGGGCCACCTACCAGGCACTGCGGCGGATCATCGAGGGCGGGTACGGGTCGTGGCTGGCACGTGTGGTGGTCGTCCTGAACTCCAGCAACCCCGACGGCCGGGCCGCCCTCGTCGACGACGCCGCGCGCGAGCTGATCGAGCAGACAGCCGTACCGGTGGTGGTGTTGCCCTACGACCGTCACCTGGCTGCCGGCGCACTCATCACGCCGTCGCGGATCGGTGAGGCGACGCTCGTCGAGGCGACCCGCGCGGCCGCGTTCGCCCTGGCTGCGGCCAGGCGGATGTAAGCGGAGGACGCCCCGATGTCGACGCGCATGGTGCACCGCCCCACCCGGATGGCCCGCCCGGCGTCCACCATGGACCCGCTCGTGTTGGACGCACCACCGCAGCTGCCCGACGGCCGATCCGCGGTGGGGCTCCAGGCGCTGCTGCCGATGGCCGGCGCGGGCGTGGCGATGAGCATGATGATGTTCATGCGCGGCTCCGGCTTCGCGGCGTTGGGTGCGGTGGTCATGGTCGTCGCGCTGGCCGCTGCCGGGGCGATGTACCTCACCCAGCTCGGCAAGGCCGGTCGGCAGCGCCGGGTCCAGCGCGAGCGGTACCAGGACTACCTGGAAGAGCTACGCGAGCAACTGCGCGAGGACGAGCAGCGCCTCCAGGAGCAGGCGACAGTGCTCGACCCGCCGGTCAGTCGACTGCTCGACGTCGTGCGCAGCCCGGCGCGGTTGTGGGAGCGCCGCCGCGCGGACATCGACTTCCTGCGGGTACGGGTCGGCATGGGCGCGCTGCCCGTCCGGCCGATCCAACTGCGCGAGCAGAGCACACCGACCAACCCCCTCGACCCGTTCATGCGCCACGAGGCCCACTCGCTGATGCGCCGCTTCGAACTGACGCCGGGGCTGCCGCTGCGGGTCGACCTGGACTGCGCCGGCGATGTCAGCGTGATCTCACCGGACCACCAGGAGGTGGTCGCCCTCGCCAGCGCCATCCTCGTCCAGGTCGCCGCGTTCCACGCCCCCGACGACGTGACGCTCGCGATCGTCACCACCCCGGAGCGGGCGGTGACCTGGCAGTGGGCGCGCTGGCTGCCGCACCTGCTCGACCGGTCGTCGATCGGCCCGAGTGGCCCGACTCCGCTGCTGGTCACCGCCCCCGAGACGCTCGCCGAGCTGCTCGCCGTGGACCTGGAGGAGCGGGCCACCAACGCGCTCAAGTCCTTCCGCCACAACGCCGGGCGCGCCGAGGCCCGTACGCGGTCGAGGTTGCTGGTCATCGACGATGCCCACGGCGAGGTCGCACGCGGGTTGGCGAGCCCCGACCAGTTCGTGGGCCTCGGGAGCCTCGGTGTCACAGTCGTGCACCTGCTCGCCGACCGGCTGCACGAGCCCGGCGACATCTCCCGGCGGATCACCATCGACGGCAGCTCACTCGTCCTGGAGGACCTCACCGCGTCGCCGCCGATGACCGTGGCCGGCACTGTCGACGAGGTGCCGGTGCCGCTCGTCGAGGGCCTCGCCCGGGGGATCGCGCCGCTGCGGCTGTCGGCCGACTCCTACGACGACGGCACGGGCACCCCGCCGGCGGACTTCCAGGATCTGCTGGGGCTGTCCGATCCCACGAACCTGGACCTCGCCACGCTGTGGCGGCCGCGGGGCGAGCGCGACTTCCTGCGCGTACCGATCGGGGTCGACCCGGTGGGACGCCCGGTGCTGCTCGACCTCAAGGAGTCCGCGCAGCTCGGGATGGGTCCGCACGGGTTGTGCGTCGGTGCCACCGGGTCGGGCAAGAGTGAGCTGTTGCGGACGCTCGTGCTCGCCCTGGCGGCGAGCCACCCGCCCGACCGGTTGGCGATGGTGCTCGTCGACTACAAGGGTGGTGCGACGTTCGCACCGTTCGCCGAGATGCCGCACGTCTCCGGCCTGATCACCAACCTGGTCGCCGACGCCGCGCTGGTGGAACGGATGTACACCAGCCTCGACGGCGAGGTGCAGCGCCGCCAGCAGTTGCTCGCCGACGCGGGCAAGGTCACCGACATCGTCGAGTACCACCTGCTCCGCGCGGTGCAGGGCGAGCGCAGCACCCTCCCACCGCTGCCGCATCTGCTCGTGCTCATCGACGAGTTCGGCGAGCTGCTCGCCGCCAAGTCGGAGTTCATCGACCTGTTCCTCCGGATCGGGCGGATCGGCCGGTCCATCGGGGTGCACCTGCTGCTGTCCAGCCAGCGGGTCGAGCAGGGCAAGATGCGCGGCCTGGAGAACTACCTGGCCTACCGCCTCGGGCTGCGCACGCTCACCGAGATGGAGTCGCGCACCGTTCTCGACACGGTCGACGCGTTCCAGTTGCCGCCGTTGCCCGGCAGCGGGTATCTGAAGGTCGACGTCTCGATCTACCAGCGGTTCAAGGCCGCCTACGTGTCCGGCCCGCTCACCGACGGCGGTGAAGCAGAGCTCGCCCCGATCGTCGGCCCGTTGGCGAAGCCCATGCCGGTGTTCGGCACCGTCCGCCGGGACACCGATGACGACGCACCCGAGGAGCCGAAGGCGACCAGACGCACCACCGGCCCGACGCTGCTGTCGACAGTGGTGGAGCAGATGTCGATGAGCGACCAGCGTGTCCAGGCCATCTGGCTACCACCGCTGCCGGCCGCGCTCACCCTCGACCAGGCGGCCGGTGGGATCCGCAGCACCCCGGACGGGCTCCGCCTGGACATCGTCGAGCAGGCCGCCACCGGGCTGCCGGTGCCGCTGGGCCGCCTCGACGACCCGGCCCGCCAGTGGCAGGGCCCCTGGCTCATCGACCTGGCCGTGGGCGGGGGCAACGCCCTCGTGCTTGGTGGACCCGGCACCGGCAAGACGACAGCGCTGCGCACCCTGGCGTTGGGTCTGGCCACCACCTACCGTCCGACCGACGTCGGGATCTACGGCATCGACCTGCTGGGCAACGGGTTGGCCGGCCTGGCCGAGCTGCCCCACGTCGGCGGCGTCGCCAGTCGAGAGGACCGCGAGCGCATTCGCCGCACCGTCGACGAGGTGCACGCGATGCTCGCGCAACGTCAGCGCATCTACACCCAGCACCAGTTCGACACGATCAACGACCTGCGTGCCGCCGACGAGCGCGTACGCGCGGAGGTCGGCTGCGTCGACGTGGTGCTGTTGATCGACGGGTACGGCCAGCTCAACGCCGAGTTCGAGAGCCTCGAAACCAAGGTGCACGACCTGCTCGCCCGGGGTGGCCGCTACGGCATCCACGTCATCGGCACCGCCCGGCGGTGGAACGAGGTGCGCGCCGCGCAGCAGGTCGCCTTCGCCAACCGGATCGAGCTGCGGCTCACCGAGCCCGCCGAGTCCAGCATTGACGGCAGGCTGGCCCGGGGCATCCCGGCGGACCAGGCCGGCCGGGCGCTGACCAGCGGCAAGCTGTTCGCCCAGGTTGCCCTTCCGCGCCTGGACGGCCAACCCGACCCGTCGAACGCCGGCCTGGTCGCGGCCGTGCAGTCGGTACGAGGATCGTGGTCGGGGCCCGTGCCGCCACCCGTCCGGGTGCTGCCCGCGGTGCTGCCGGTGGCCGACCTCGCCGGCACGCCGGCCGGGCACGGGGTGGTGCCGTTCGGTCGGTTCGAGAGCGACTTCACCCCTGCCGTGCTCGACCTCTTCGGCCGCGACCAGCACCTCCTCGTCCTCGGCGATCCCCGGACCGGCAAGACGAACCTGCTGCGGCTGGTGGCCGAGGAGTTGATGGGGCAGTTCACCTCCGACGAGCTGGTGTTCGCCGTGTTCGATCCGCGTCGGGGGCTCGCCGACGTGGTGCCGGAGTCCTACCTCGGTGGTTACGCCACCAACGCGACACTCGCCCAGCAGTTGTCTGCGGCGGTGTGCAAGGAGCTGGCGAAGAGGCAGCCGTCCGAGGCGGCACGTCCACGGATCGTGCTGCTCATCGACGACTACGACATCCTCGCCGCGTCGGCCAGCCAACCGCTCGGCGCGTTCGTCCCGTACGTGGCGGCCGGGCGCGACACCGGGCTGCACGTCGTGATGACCCGCCGGGTGTCCGGCGCCTCACGTGGCCTGTTCGAGCCGTTCCCGCTGGCCGTTCGCGAGGCCGGCTGCCTGGGCCTGCTCATGTCCGGTGACCGGACGGAGGGGCAACTGTTCACTGGCGTACGGCCGATGGTCCTACCGGTGGGGCGCGGGCAGCTCATCCGCCCCGGGCACCCCCCACGCATGACCCAGACCGCATACCTCGGCGACACCAAGGAGCACTGATGACGTACGACACGGTGGCCCTGTGCCGCGCCGAGCCCGACGCTGCCGCGATGCTCGGCGCCCTGCTCGCGGTCGGGTCCGACCTCAAGATGGACACTGTCGACTCGGCCGGGCTGGTGCAGTTGTTCGACCCCGGCGACGGGCGGCTGCTGCTGACCGTCGAGACCGCGCGACTGGTGCAGGTGCCGGGGGAGGCGGAGCGGCTGCTCGGGGTCACGCTCGACGACTCCTTCGACGGCCGCGTCTGGTGGGTGGAGAGCCGGGCACCCGACGGCGACCCGCGGGCCGCCGACGTGACCCGCCGCTTCACCGCCGCGCTCGTATCGATAACGGGAGGGCTGACATGGGCGGACCGATGACGGGGACGACCGACACGATCAGCGACAAGGCCGTCGTCCTGCACCAGCACCGTACGGTGGTCGGCCTGTCGCCCTGGCTCGCCGAAGCCGCTGCCGACGCGGTCCGCAACGGGTTGATGCTCCAGCTCGTCACTCCGGCCGACGGCGTCATCACGTACCCGGTCGAGGTGATGCTCGCGCAGGCACAGGGGCAGTGGGTGGTGCGCGCCGGCGACCAGTACCGCGACGGGCTCACCGGCCTGCCGCTGCAGTGGGACGGCCACCGCTTCTCGTCGGCCAACGGCTCCCAGGACGCCGGCGCGCTGCCGGCCTCCGAACCGTGGACCGGCGGCCTGGAGATCCAGATCGTCACGCTGCACCCGGCCACCGAGGCCCTGGACCTCGGCGCCAGCACCGAGGCCGCCGTGCGCGCTCTCACCGGCAACGACCCGGCCGGGTGGGGCGTCGCCGAGCCGGTGACCGAGACGTGGTCGCGTCGCGACCTCACGTCCTTCTGTCGTACGCGCGCACCGGCACCGACCAGCGTGGCGATCGTCGGCGGCGACAACCGGTCGGCGCTGCTCGGTGTCCTCACTGTCGAGCGGGTCGACGTCGGCGTCCGCGAACAACTCCGGCTGGCCGGCCCCCCACTGTCGGCTGTTGACGAGGCGACGATCGAGGCACTCGCCGAGAAGCTGGCGTCGACCGTCCGCAGCATGATCGTGGCCGTGCACCCGGGCCGGTCCGGCGGAGTCCGGTCCAGCACGCCGAGCCTTCCCGCGCTGCCGTGGGGCATCCTGGTCGGCCGTCAGGAACAGGCGCTCGACTCGGAGCCCGAGGTGATTCCGGGCCGGGCGCTCGGCAGGGGCGCGCGGCGATCCTGGTGGTACAGGTTGGACAGCGGGCCGGGCGCCCCGTACGAGAATCTTTCGGCAGTGCTGCGCAGGTACGGCCTGCGTACCGACCGCCAGGGCACCGGCTGAGGGATCGACGAGCCGTTGCGCGAGATTCTTCGCCGACTGCTTGTCAGCATCACCTGCTCAGCTCTCCGCCGCCTGGTACTCCAACGTCACTTGGCTTCGATGTCGAGCGTGGCGGGCATGCTGAAGGCGGCGACGTGACGGGCACCGATGAAGGCGTTGCTCTCTACGATCTTCCCGTTCTCGATCCGGAGTACGTCGACGACCAACGCCTCGTAGTGCGGGCTGCCGGGCCGGCGGAGATAGTTGATCAGTGCCGGGCGCCCGTTGGCCGAGGTGGGGAACGTACGCCAGTCGAGCGGTCGGCCGAGGAACTCCGCGGCCGCGTCGATCCCGACGACCGGCGGCTCGGGCGGCATCGTGATCCGTACGTCCTCGGCGAGCAGTGCCCGGAAAGCCTCCGGGTCCTTCGCGTTGGCGTAGCGGCGCAGGATCTCTTCGTCCTCACTGGTGAGCTGCGGGCGGCGCCAGTCCTTCGGGTCCGACGGAGCGCGCCGCCGGAGGGTGTGGCGGGCCCGCTGGAGGAGGCTGTTGACGGCCGCTACGGCGGTGTCGAGCGCGGCGGCGATCTCCTGCGGCGTCCAGCCGTAGACGTCGCGCAGCACGAAGGCCGCCCGCTGCCGCGGCGGCAGGTACATGAGCGCTGCGATCACGGCCAGCTCGACGGTCTCCCGAGCGGCGAGACCGGTCTGCGGATCGTCGGCCAGCAGGGCGTCGGGATAGGGACCGAGCTCGGTGGACCACTCCAGCGGATTACCGTACGGTACCGTCCGGTGACCGGCTGCCTTGCGGCTGTCGAGGAAGACGTTCGTGGCGATCCGGTAGAACCAGGTGCGCGCCGACGCCCGACCCTCGAAGCGGTCGCGAGCCCGCCAGGCACGCAGGAAGGTCTCCTGCACCAGGTCCTCCGCGTCGGTGACGTTCCCGGCGAGGCGGTAGCAGTGGACGTGTAGCTCACGCCGGTGCTCGTCGAAGGCGCGCTGCAGCCAGACCGCCTGCTCATCAGGCGAGTCGGACATGTGATCTCCCCGGGGCTGACTGGTCCTCACAACCGTACTGACGACCGCGGACCCATCCGTCATCGGTCACCGATGACGATCGCCGACTCGGTCGTCGGTATCTGTGACCGATCCCCATTCCACGAAGGAGATAGCCATGACGGCAACCCCCGCGTCCAGCGCCGCCGCGCCCCCGGTCGTCGACCGGGAGACGTGGCTGCGCGAGCGCGACGAACTGCTGGTCCGGGAGAAGGCCCATACCCGCGAAGGAGACGCGATCGCAGCCGCTCGTCGTCAGCTGCCGATGACCTTGATGCCGACGGTGACGGTGCGGGGCTCAGGCGGGGACACCCCACTGGTGGAGGTGTTCGAGGGCCGCCGGATGCTCATCGCCTACTTCCACATGTGGCACGACGGTAAACCGCACGAGCATCAGTGTGAGGGGTGCACCTTCTCGACCTGTCACATGCAGATGCTGGACTACCTGCACGCTCGGGACGTCACCTACGCCGTGTTCTGCGAGGGTCCCTACGACGAAAGTGCCCCGTTCGCGGAGTTCATGGGCTACAGGTTCCCCTGGTATTCGGCGAAAGACTCCGACCCGGCTCTGGCCGACGGTCGTGACTTCGGGTTCATCGCGTGCTACCTGCGCGACGGCGACAAGGTCTACGAGACCTACTGGACCACCGGGCGGGGAGTGGAGGCGTTGATGACCACCTACCACGCCCTGGACCTCACGGTGTACGGCCGGCAGGAGAACTGGGAAAACTCGCCTGAAGGCTGGCCGCGGGTCACGGGGCACCCGTGGCGTCTCAACGGCCGCCCCACCGCGCAATGGTCACGCCCCGGCGTCGCACCGCGATGACGTCCTGATGATCGAGATGATCATGCTCGGGTCGGCCGCAGTCTCCGCCTGCTGCTGCTCCTGGCCTTGGCGGTGGCAATCGTCGTCGGCGGTCCGACCGAGCGCGGCCCGGAGCTGGAGTGGCACCGTATGGCCGGGGCCGTGCTCATGGCGCTCGCCGTGCTGATGCATCAACACGGCGAGTCGATGGCTGCCCACCAGATGACCGTCGGGCCCCGGACGGACCACGGCACCGTCACCGGCCATGACCCGGCGCTCGTGTTGCTACGCGTCGCCACGGCGGCTTACTTCTGCTGGATGGCGACCGCACTCGTCCGGCTGCGCAATCGACCGATCACGGACCTGCTCCGTTGGGAGCACCTGGCCATGGGGGCAAGCCTCGCGGCCATGATCTTCTTCATGAGCTAGGCGAGCAAGCCAGTCGGCAGATCAAATGACGTTGGAGTACTAGTTCTTGATCGGGGTGCCGTCCTCGGCCCAGCGCTGGCGGCTGATCAGCTTGCCCTGGTCGTCGAACTCGACACGGGCGGCGGGGTTGCCGTTGCGGTGCCACTCCTCGTGGACGCCGACAGCTATGCCATAGTGCGCGCTGCCCTCAGCCTTGCGCTCGCCACTCGGGTACCACTCGGCGGAGAGGCCGTCCTCCATGCCCTTGAAGTACGTGGTGACGGCGATGACCTGGCCCTGTGGTGAGCGTTCAACCACCTCGCCGGTGAAGAGTTCGCCCTGGTGGGTCACCCGCAGGTCGTCCTCGATTTCAACGTCGTCGTACTCGACTCGCATGTGTCTACTCCGGGGGTGACGGATCCCGAGCCGTCGTGACCACGGCACAGGACCAGGGGCCGACACCGTCTCGAGGGTGGCCGCCGCACTCGCGACGGCCCTAGATCGGCTCGTGTGCGCGGTCGATGAACGAGCTCACACTGTCCGCCTCGGCGCGGGTCTTCTCGTGCAGGCCCTGGTCGTTGGCCAGTCGATCGAAGTAGCTCTTCTGGTCGGGGCCCCCGAGATCAAGAATCGTCGGGATGGTGATGATCGTCAGACGCCACTGCAGACGAGGAGTGGCTTCCTTGAGCAGGTCGACCACTCGGACCCGCTCCCAATCGTCCAGATGCTCAGGCCCAACGCCGCGGAGCCATCGAACCAGACTCTCCGTCGCCCCTTGCACGATGAAGAAGACCCACGACCGACCGATGCTGTCAACGACCTCGTCCGGTGGCGTCGTCCAGGTGGCACCGAAGACGTCCTCCGGGTCCAGGTACGCCTCGGCCCAGTCGCGCACCCTCTCGGGCGTGACGTCGGCGAGGGTCGGCATCGATTGCTTGAGCCCCGCGTAGAGGATGAACCAATAGTCGTCGAAGAACTCCTTGGGAAGCCCCCAGTCGGTCTCGTCGCCGTAACGGTCCCTGACGTCCACCAGGTAGGCGAGACACATCTCCAACGCCTGTAGGGCTTCAGCCCGCTGCTGTGGGTCGGGCAACAGCTCTCGTGTCGCCTTGCCACGCTCGACGGGATCCGCCAGCCGCCACGGAAGTGGCAGGGCGGCCAGCAATTCGGGGGCAACCCAGGGACCGGTCACAGGAAATCAACTCCGTAGGGCCTGAGGAAGTCACGTGCCGCGTCGAGGTTGGGCAGGTGCTCGCCGAACCAGGCAGCCGGCTTCTTCATCGGGTGCGCCGGGTCGGCCGCAGCCCGTTCCACCGCCTGGTGCAGCGCGGCCAACTGCTCACCCGACAAGGTACGCCCGCCGATCGTAATCGGTACGTTCTGGTCGGCGAGCCGTTCGATCGCCATTTGCGGCGGGTTGTTGCCAGCGCGACTGAAGAGCCCCGTCCAACCCTCGTCGGTGCCGACCCGGATGCTCACCTCCCGCCCCGGCGCGCCGTCACGCCAGTCGAGCATGCGCTCCAACTGGGCGGGGTCGGATCGGAACTTGTTGGCCACGGTCTGCGCGGTGGCCTTGACCTCGACCACATGCACATTGCCGTCAGCGGTCTGGTAGACGAGATCGGCTTCGGGGATGCGACCGGTGTCGACGACCGTGCCGTTGCCCAGGTTGACCCGTTCGCCGGCGACGACATTCAGACCGATCCTGCTGCCCGGGGCCAGGTCGCCGCTCTGGATCACATCGTTCGCGGCACGCAACTCCGTCGCCGCGCCATCGAAGGCGGAGCGGTCCCCGCTGAGGTTGTCGAGCATGTCGCGGAAGATGTCTCCCTGCCGGTCGGCGCTTCCCGCCAGCCGACCGGAGTCCTGAAGGTCCATGAAGTCCCGGACGGCCTGGTTGGCCATACCGTCCGGCAGGTCGGTACGGGCGAGCAGGTTCTCCACCTGGGCCCGCGCTGCAGGACCCAGACGCTCGGCCTGATCGACGAACCGCTGCTGCTCGGCCGGGGTGAGATCCCGCCCTCGGTCCGGGCTTCCCCCGCCCGGCGTGGTGTCGTCGGGGACGTTGCCGGGCGTGGTGTCGTTCGGGACGTTGCCGGGGGTGGTGTCGTCGGGAACATTGCCCGGCGTCGTGTCGTCCGGGACGTTGCCCGGTGTGGTGTCCTCCGGCAGGTTGCCGGGAGGCGTGTTGTCCTCCGGCAGGTTGCCCGGCGGCGTGTTGTCTTCCGGCATGTTCCGCACGGGTGGCGTGTCTTCCGGCCCGCTACGGACGGGTGTGTTGTCGCCGGGGAGGTTGCCGGTTGTCGACTCTCCCGGGGTGCGCCCACCGGGTGTGTTGCCGGGGCCGTTGCCAGCGTCCATGTTCATCGGGTTGCCGCCGCGGTCGTTCGGCATCTCGACGTCGAAGCCGCGTCCGACCGGCACGTCGCCGGCAATGGCGGGCAGGGGCCCGATCTGCGGAATCTGGATGTCGAACTTCTTGGCGAAGTTGATGGCGACCTCGCCGACCGTGGGCAGGTTGTCGAGCCAGTTGCCGGCGCGGACCAGCCCGGCGCCGATTCGGGCGGCGGTCGCGCTGCCCCGGATGCTGTTGACCGCGGCACCTGCGCCGCGTACGCCGGAGCCGGCCCCCTTGGTGCCGATGACGGCGGAGACGATGTTGAACGTGGCGAGGCCGCCGGCCCTCGACTTGTCCTCACTCCACATGTCGTAGGCGATGATGCTCTTGCCGGCGTTGAGGAGAAGGTTGCCCGCCTCGCGCTTCTCCAGGAACGGCATGCCGACCGTCTGGTCGATCACGATGGTGACCGGGTTGATGTAGATGGAGACCGCCCAGACGAACTTGCCGAGGCCCAACCATGACTGGCCGGCGGTGCCCCAGCTCCATTCGCCGGTCGTCGGGTCGCGGCCGATCAGCCCGCCGAGGTCTTCGAGCATGGTGACGAAGCCTTCACCGATGCCACCGAAGAACGCGCCCACGTCACCGAGGAACCCGCGGTCGTGCTCCTCGTTGCTGCCCCAGGGCAGGGCGCCGTCCTCGCCGGCCGCGGCGTTGAGCGTGTCGGCGTTGAAGCCGTACTCGCCGTCGTCGGCTCGGCCGTCAGCGTTGTCGGCGCGGTACTGGCGGCCCCCGTACAGGGCGTTGATTGTGTTGGCGCACTTGCGCTGCGCCTCGAAGAACGCCGCGACCTGCGTGTTCACCGCAGAGATCAGGCCGTTGTGCTGGTTGACCTTGCCCTCGTCCTCGCGCCAGTCGTCGTCGTCCTTTGTCGACTCGACGAACTGCTCCGCCTGGCCCTTCAGTGCCGCGAGTTGGGCCTTGATCTCCTTGACCTCGCTGGCGTACGTGGCCAGGGCGGTGCCGACGGCTTGGACGTCCTCACCGACCGAGGCCGACACGGTGCGTATCGGACCGGAGGCGGCGAACAGTTGTGCTGCCTCGGGTGCCTCGTAGACCGCGGCCAACCCCTGCCAGGTGGTGTCGATCGTCTGACCGGTGTTGGCAAAGTCGACACCGGTCGTCTTGATCGTCTGTGCGTGGGTGGCCAACTGCTCCATGTTGCCGGGGATCTGGGGGATCTCCCCGGGATTGATCATCGCGGCACCGCCCCACGGCCCGGCCCCGGCATCGTCGCCGAGGGGTCGGGTGCCGCCGAGGCACTGCGTTGCGCGTTGGCGGCCATGTCCAGATCACCCTGGACGTAGGCGTTGGTCGCCTGTGCCGCCGCATTCATGCACGCCCCCGTGCGAGTGAACACGAACTCGAGGTCCGTTTTGATCGACTCAACGAAGCCCTGAAGTGCCTGGCCGACGATCTCCGAACTCGACTGGACGGCGGAACCCTCCAGCGCCGAGTTGAACTTGGTCATCTGCCCCTCGAACGGGGCGGCCGCGGCATGGGTGCGATTCAGGACGTCGCGCACTCCACCGGGGGAGATATCCCAGGCGCTCACGCTTGTGCTCCCTCGTCAACACTCGATGGAAAACGACTCAGCCGATGGACTGCACCGCCGTGCGCGCCTTGGACAGCGTGGTCGTCGCCGTCTCGTCGTTCTTGACCATCGTGGTCTTGACCAGATCGATGATCGTGCGCACCTCGCCGGCGGCGCGGTTCCACCGATCCTCGACGGTCCGGTATTCCTCGGAGACGCCGTCGGCCTGGAAGTCGGCCATCGCGGCCGACACGTCGGCGCTGCGCTGCGAGATCACGGCCTCCAGCCGGGCGATGATCCCGGCGAGGTCGCTCTGGACCTGCTGCGAGGTGCCCACGTCAAAGCTGCGTCGATCTGTGCTCATAACCTGTCACTCCCCCGGGAATCAGCGGCTGCTCGAGAACCTGGCCGCGTCGAAGTTGGCGGTGCCCGCCGCCGACGACGCGTTGTCGGCCATCTCGGTGTCACCCTGGCCGAACGCGGAATCCATTCCGCCCTGCCCGCCCAGAATCGCGCCCAGCGCGGAATTGAGAGAGGCGGTGATCGAATCGGCGTTGGCCTTGAACGAATCGAATGCCACCCGCCCGGCACCGTTGAAGTTGCCCTGCAGCGGCTCAGCGGCAGCGATCAACTGCTTGATCAGGCTGCCGAGATCATCAGACGAACCCTGGGTCTGCTTGGTGAGGCTGCCGAGAGTCTGCGCTCCCATGTCGAACTTCATGCCGCTCCTCCCCGTGCCGGGATGAATAACGTTCGCGGTCAATGCTACGTCACCCGCGCCACCCGGTTGGACATCCACCGACCGCGATAGATCAAATAGCGGTGGCCTCGGCGGGCACCGAAGATGGCCACACCGCATCCGCAGATGCACGACTCAGTTGGTTGGTGCACCGCTCACACAGGTGAGCACCTGGCTCTTACCGCGAGTGGCGCTTGCTGTGGTTGTCGCGAACCCGTGGGCTTCGAGCAGCATCGTGGTCGAGGTGAGGTTCGCGGTGGCATGTGCGGCTGTGGGCCGTTCGCCGAACACGTAGAGCCGCCCACCAGGCGTCAGCAGGCTCCGCATCCGTTCGATCTGCTGTGTTGCGTCGCCCAGCCAGAAGATGCTGACGTTCACTGCGAAGATCTTGTCGAAACGGAGCGAATCGAAGTCCGCCGACTCGAATCCGACACATTGAATTTCAGCTCGGCCGGCGTTGATATGGGCCATGTTCCGTTTGGTGGCAATTCGCACCATCGTCGCGGCCCGATCGATGGCGACGATCCGGCCGGTCGTGAGTCGGCTGGCGACCAGAGAAACGGCGGCTCCCCGACCGCATCCGATCTCCAGCACCTTGTCGTCGGATGCGACAGCCATCGTCTGGATCGCCCAGCGCTGCCGGTGGGCGGTCGTCGGCCGCGCCGGCTCGTCCGGCGAGGAGGCGCCATCGCCGGTGGCGGAAGCCGGATGGTGGATGGGCAGAGTGCGCTTCACAACGCGTCACCCGTGGTGCCAGCTCTGCTCACACATCTGATTCCACCCTGCCGGACGCGTCGGTGCACCGTGTCCTCGATCACCGGTGGCGCGTCCGGCACGCGGAGTCGCGCCGATCAGTGCGCGGGTAAGGGCGCGATGTCCGGCAGGACGTCGGCTGACGCCGGAGCGTGCTTCGGGGCGCCGGCGTTCACCATGACCGCGGAGACCAGAGCTGCCGCCGCCACGAAACCGACGGCGGTCCAGTACGCGCCCGAGTAGCCGTGCATCAGCGCCTGGTTCCTCTCGTGGGCCTGGGCCGCTGGGCCGCCGTGCGACACCAGATAGGTGGCGGCCGAACTGGTCGCGATGGTGTTGAGCAGTGCGGTGCCGATCGAGCCACCGACCTGCTGCGACGAGCTGATCATCGCGGAGGCGACCCCGGCGTCCCTGGGTTCGACGCCGTGGGTGGAAATGCTCATCGCGGGCATGAACGCGGTGCCGATGCCGAGCCCGATCACCGCTTCGGCGAACGCGATCTCCAGGAAGGCGCTGTCCGCGTCGAGCAGGGCGAGCAGCACGAGACCGACCGCTGTGACGAGGTAGCCGCTGACCATGATCGGCCTGGGGGCCGTCCGGTGCGCCAGCCGGGCGCCGATCTGCGTGGCCCCGATGGCCTGCGCCACCGCCATCGGCATGAACGCCAGGCCCGCCAGCACCGGCGACCAACCCTTGACCTGCTGGAAGTAGTAGCTGAGCAGGAGGAACATCCCGAACATGCTGACGATGGCAAGGCCGACCGAGAGGTACGCGGCGGCCCGGTTGCGTTCGGTCAGGACGCGCATCGGCAGCAGCGGGGACGTGACTCGCGTCTGCACCAGGATGAAGGCCGCCAGCAGCAGCACGCCCGCGGTGAACGATCCGATGGTCACGCTCGACGACCATCCGCGGCTCTCGGCGACGCCGAAGCCGTAGACCAGGCCGACGAGTCCGAGGCTGGCCAGCACCACGCCGGGAAGGTCGAGCCGGGAACGGTGACGCTCCCCGTCGTCGTGGACGGTGCGACTGCCGCCCAGGATCCCGATGATCGCCACCGGGACGAGGACGAACATCGAGAAACGCCAGTTCAGGTACTGGGTGAGCAGACCACCGACGATCAGACCGACCGCTCCACCGGCGATCGAGACCGCGCTGAACACGCCGAAGGCCTTCGCCCGTTCCCTCGGCTGCGGAAAGGACAGGGAGAGCAACGCGAGCGCGGCCGGCGCGAGCAGGGCCGCGAACACACCCTGCAACGCCCTCGCGGTCAGCAGCATCGCGGCGTTGACCGCCAGGCCGCCGATCGCCGAGGCGATCGCGAACCCGGCCAGTGCGATCAGGAAGACGCGCTTGCGCCCGACCATGTCACCGATCCGGCCACCGACCAGCAGCAGACCGCCGAAGGCCAGACCGTACGCGGTGACCACCCACTGCCTGCTCCCGTCCGTGAAGTGCAGCGACTGCTGCGCCGAGGGGAGCGCGATGTTCATGACGGCCCCGTCGAGCACCACCATCAGTTGAGCGATGGAGATGAACAGCAGTGCCTTCCACCGCTGGGACTGCGGGGCGGCGTGACGTGTGGGCATGACATTCCTTAAGGGCGGTTTACGGGTATTTGCGCAACCCGCCCAACGCTAACGAGGTTGTGGAACGACCGCCACAGAATGTGCCTCCGATTACAGGGGGCTGAGGTGGTCAGTCAACCGCGCCTGGAGGGATTTGAGCGCTAGGAGTGGGCCGGCCACGCCTGATTTCAGCACCTCAACCCCGAACCTGTGAGTGGCGTTACTTTGTCGACCGTTCCAGAAAAGGCTAGCGTTCCGCCTCGTGGAGTCCTGCGGGCCGGCCGGACACATTCGATCGCCGGCAACCCGCGATCTTCGATCCCGAGCCGCGCGGCGGCTGACCAGTCGAGTGAATGTGAGACGAGATGTCCGGACGGTTGGAAGCAAAGGTGCTGGTCGTGACCGGCGGCACGCAGGGCATGGGCCTGGCGTTCGCGCAGCGGGCGGCCACCGAAGGTGCCAGCGTCGTCATCGGCGCCCGGGACAAGGACCGGGGCGAGGAGGTGGTCGCGCAGATCAGGAAGGTGGGCGGCAACGCGCTGTTCGTGCCCACCGACGTGACGGTCGAGGAGGAGATGGCGCGGCTCGTCGACAGCGCGGTGTCGGAGTTCGGGCGACTGGACGGCGCGTTCAACAACGCCGGCGGTGGCCCGATGGCCAGTGTCCGCGACGCCGACAGTGCCGACTGGCACCGGTCGCTGGCCCTCAACCTGACCAGCGTGTTCTACGGCCTCAAGTACGAACTGCCAGCAATCATCGCCTCCGGCGGTGGCGCGATCGTCAACAACGCCTCCGTGTCCGGTGTGAAGGGTGACGCGACCCAGGCCGCGTACAACGCGTCGAAGCACGGGGTCATCGGTTTGACGCGCTCGGCGGCCCTCGACGTGGCGCGCTCCGGCGTGCGGGTCAACGCCCTGGTCACCGGCCTTATCGACACTCCACTGTGGCAGAACGTGGTGAATCAGGCCCCGTCGACCGCGGAGCGCTACCTGTCGGTGCAGCCGACTGGACGGGCCGGCACCTCCGACGAGGTGGCCGCGCTGACCACGTTCCTGCTCAGCGACGAGGCCACCTTCATCAGCGGCGCGTCCATCGCCATCGATGGGGCCCTCACCGCCTGAAGCACCGAGGCACTGAGGTACTGAGGTACTGAGGTACTGAGGCACTGAGGCACTGAGGCACTGAGGCACTGAGGTCCGGTCCGGGGCGGCGGCTCAAGCGGCCGCCACCCCGGACCGGGCAGTGTCTCAGGCGATCCGGTAGGCCCGCTGGATCGTCTCCGTGACCGTGTTGCCGGCGGTGTCGGTGGCCGTCAATCGCAGCGAGACGAGCTGAGCCGACGGGGGCGCACTTTTACCGAAACGTTTCGATGCCCCGTTGGCGAAGCGTGAACTCCGGTGCCGGCAGCTCCGACCCGCTGCCGGCCTTGACCCGTGTGCCATGGGCTGCGCACATCTGCACCCCCACGGGCGACGGCTGTGGGCCGGAAAGGCCGAAACTTTCGGCTCAGATATTGACACTTTCCGATAGCCGGACCCAGACTTGACGTGGCTGGCATTCGTGATCATCGATCACGTTTCGTTCCTTCCCTTCACCACCACCGCACTCGGAAGGAGAGCCTGATGATCATCAGCTCGGGCCGCTCTGGGATCCGTTCGGCGGTCGTCGCGCTGGCGGTAGCAGCGCTCACGATCGCCGGATCGGTATCGGTAACAACAAGGACGACAACGGCACACGCCGCCACCGGCATCATGGCCGCCGCAGCAGTGGAGGACGAGGGCGCCGACTGCGCGGTGTCCGGTCTGCCGGACCTGGGCTCGCTGCCCACCAACGCCAAACTTCCCGATCCGTTCAAGAAGCTGAACGGCCAGACCATCACCTCCAGGTCCGACTGGCGCTGCCGTCGGGCCGAGATCAAGGAGTTGGCGGAGAAGTTCGTCTTCGGCGACAAGCCGGCAAAGCCAGCCACCGTCACGGGCACGGTCTCGAACAGCACCGTCACCGTGAACGTGTCGCACAACGGCAGGAGCGCCAGCTTCTCGGCGCGCGTCGAGCTGCCCAGCGGCACCGGCCCGTTCCCGGCCGTCGTGGTCGTCGGCGGGTTCGGCGCGGACACGGCCACCATCAAGGCCGCCGGCGCCGCCGTCATCAGCTACGACCCCATGGTCGTCGGCCGTGAGGGCACGCCCCGCAACAACAAGCAGGGCGCGTTCTACAGCATCTACGGCGCATCGAGCAGCACCGGTCTGCTCGCCGCCTGGGGTTGGGGCGTGAGCCGGATCATCGACGTCGTCGAGCAGTCCGGCAACGGCATCCTCAAGGCCGACGCGATGGGTGTCACCGGTTGCTCGCGATACGGCAAGGGCGCCTTCGCGATCGGTGTGTTCGACCAGCGCATCGCCCTGACCATGCCGATCGAGTCGGGCAGCGCTGGCGTTCCCATCTTCCGGGGCATCCCGGGGGAGGGTGCCCAGAGCCTGAGCAGCGCGTACGGGGAGCAGCCGTGGCTGGGTGACGCGTTCGGGTCCTTCACCGGCAGCCCGAACAGGCTCCCGGTGGACACGCACGAGATGGTCGCCATGGTGGCGCCACGAGGGCTGTTCATCATGGACAACCCGCACATCGCCAACCTCGGTCCCCGGTCGGCGAGTGTGGCCGCCCTGGGTGGCGCGGAGGTCTACCGGGCGCTCGGTGCCGGCGACAACATCACCTACTGGTCCGACGTCCAGGACGGCACCCACTGCGCCAACCGCCCCGAGTGGCGGGGCCCTCTGCAGAACAGCATCCGGAAGTTCCTGTTGAAGACGGGGAACGAGCCGGGGGTGATCCGGATTTCGAGCAGGGCGCTCGGCCGGTTGGCCGACTGGCGGGACTGGCAGACGCCGGTCCTGGCTGATGGCCCGACCACCCCGCCCCCGACGACACCCCCTCCGACCGAGCCGCCCCCAACCACGCCGCCCCCAACCACGCCGCCTCCGACCACGCCGCCTCCGACCGGTGGTGGCTGTGCGGCGACGGCGTCGATCAACCAGTGGACGGGCGGTTTCGTCGCCACGGTCCGGGTGACTGCCGGATCCACGCCGGTCAACCGCTGGACGGTCACCATGACCCTGCCGTCGGGCGCCAGTATCACCAACATCTGGGGTGCCGATCGGAGCGGCACCACCGGCACTGTCCAGTTCACCAATGTCGCCTACAACGGCGCCATCGCCCCCGGTCAGTCGACCGAGTTCGGCTTCCAGGGCACCGGCACCGGTGCGGGAATGACTCCCACCTGCTCGGCGACCTGATCCGCGGGCCCGGTGCGGAGGCCGCACACCTCCGCGCCGGGCCCTGCTGAGCGTCAGAGCCAGACGACGATCCCGGTCAGGTCGTTGAGGACCGCGGCCACGCCGGCCCGGATGGCGGCCGCGCAGCGCTCGGCCGTGAACGACTTCGGGTCGTACGTCGAGGACGCGCCCAGCCCCTCCCCGCGGAACGACGCGCCGTCCCAGTCGACCGCTGTGACGTTGTGGGTGGGCTCGGCCAGTTCCGCGCCCACCACCAGGAACTTCTCGTCCAGGTGGCTCGGGGTGACCAGCGCGAGGGGGTCGATGAGGTCGTTGCCGGCGCCGACGATGAGGTCCGGGCCCATCTCCATGGCCTTGGCGATGCTGGAGACGGCGTCGTGCGCAGTGCCGACGACGATCGTCCGGAGGTCGACGTGCTCGTCGTCGGCCCACTCCTTGACGGCTGTCACGAGGACCTTGGTCGGGTCGTCGTCCCCGGAGGTCAGCAACACCACCCGGTAGTCCTTCGGCGGGTGGACGCCGTCCCAGGAGCCCGGCTGCGGCGTGATCGTCGCCTCCGGAGCGGGTGTGGTGGAGGGGGCGACGAATCCTGGGCCGAGAGTGCCGATGGCGGCGGGCTCGGGGTGTGGCTGTGACCAGTCGTCGCCGGAGTCGCAGCCGGTGATCAGGGCGACGGTCGCGGCCAGCATGGCAACGGCCCGGAGCGGGGGGCGCAAGGCGATCGTCCTTTCGGGTGGTGGCGGAAAACGCGCGTACGTCTTCCTATTCCTATCGCAATTCTGGGCGCCAACTATCCGTGGGTGGGCGCTCGGGGTCTTTGTTTTCCGGCGGTTCGTCGGCCCGCGGGCTGGTGTTCACCCGCGCCGTGCAACGTGCACTGGCCAACCGAGGGAGTCGCATGTCAGGGCGCGTCCGCCGTACCGTAATCGTCGCCGCTGTCGGGATCGTCGCAGCGGTGATTCCTTTTCTGGGCGCCGGAACCGCGTCCGCGCACGGCTTTTCGTCGACCGTGTACGCGAAAATATCCGCCGGAGACGAGGGTCACATCCGTACGGCGTTGAAGCTCGAATACGACCTTCTCGTGGTGTCCGCCGCCGATTCCGCTGACGCCGATCCGCTCTTCCAGGCGGGAACGGCCGCGTTCGAGGCGGGTGACACCACCGCCCAGGCGGCGGCCCTGAAGAGCCATGCCTCGACGGTCCTCGCGTACGTCGCCGACCGCTTCTCGGTCACGTCGGGGAGCGCGGCCTGCCGACCGGCGGAGGTGGGCGACGCGTCGATCGGCGAGCGCGAGGGCGTGCCGTACGCGGATCTGCTGCTGGACTGGACCTGCCCTGAGCGGGGCGACGAGCACGAGGTGCGCAGCGGTCTCTTCCCCGATGGCGAGGGCTACGTCAAGGACACCAAGACGATCGTCACGTACGAGATCGACGGCCGGTCGGGCAGTGCGGCGCTCGACGCCGACCACCCGACCTTCTCCACCGGGCAGGCCTGGTACGAGCGGTTCGGCGAGTTCTTCCTCCTGGGCGCCGAGCATCTGCTGACCGGGATCGACCACATCCTGTTCCTGCTGGCGTTGATCGCGGGGTCGCGGCGGCTCCGGGAGATCGTGCTCGCGGCCACCAGCTTCACCCTGGCGCACTCGGTGACGTTCATGCTCGCCGCGCTCGGCCTGGTCGAGGTGCCGGCGGCGATCGTGGAGCCGGTCATCGCGTTGTCGATCGCCGTCGTCGCCGGCTGGCACCTGTGGGGGATCTGGCAGCGCGGTGCGCACGCGGCCGACCTGGATACGGCCGGGGCCGGTCACTTCAGCCTCGACCGAGCGGGCTGGATCCGCCTCGGGGTGGTGTTCTGCTTCGGCCTGGTGCACGGTCTGGGCTTCGCCGGCGCGTTGGGCATCGACGAGGCGTGGTCGTGGACCCTGCTGTGGTCGCTGCTGGTGTTCAACGTCGGCATCGAGGTCGTTCAGTTGACGATTATCGCCGCCGTCTTTCCGCTGCTGTTCGTGCTGCGCCGCCGTGCGCCGAAAGCCGGCCTCTGGGCGACCGGGGTTGTTTCTGCGGGCGTGTCCATTATGGGGCTGGTCTGGTTTGTCCAGCGCATTTCTGGATCATGAGTAGAGCTAAGTAGTTCGTGAAGTGCAGTCTTTCGCAAGATCACGTTCATGGTTGGTTCATCAGGCGGCGAAAGCGTGGATCTGCTTCCCCAGCGTGGGGTGAAGGCACAATCCATTCCTCTATTTGAAAAGGGAACAATGTCGATGACATTGAAGACCTCGACACGGGCCTCCGGGCTCGTGCGGCGGAGTCTGGTGGCCGGGGTCGCAGCCGGCTTCCTGGGAATGGGCGCGGCCCTCGGCAGTGGCCTGCTGGCCACCGCGAGTGCGGCCGAGTCCACCACGATCAGCAGCGTGGTCCTCGGCGTCGGCGCCAACGAGACCCAGCGCATCGTGAGCTGGTATTCCTCGGCCGACACCGCGCAGAAGATCCAGCTCGCCCCGACCGCCGAGATCGTCAACGGTGAGTTCCCGGCCGGCGCGGTCAGCTTCGACGCCGTCGGTGCGGCGAACACCTCCACCACCGGCTTCAACCGGCACGCCACGATCAGCAACCTGCGCGAGAAGACGGCCTACTCGTACCGGGTCGGCGCCGAGGGCAGCTGGTCCCCGACGTACGCCTTCAAGACGCAGGACTTCGAGGGCGACTACGACTTCCTGTTCTTCGGCGACCCCCAGATCGGCTCCTCCGGCGACCGGCTGAAGGACCAGGCCGGCTGGGAGGACACCCTGAAGGTGGCCACCGCGGCCAACCCGAACGCCGAGCTGCTGGTGTCCGCCGGCGACCACGTCGAGAGCGCCAACGACGAGGGGCAGTGGACCTCGTTCCTGGCCCCCGACCAGCTGCGCCAGATCCCCCTCGTGGCCACCATCGGCAACCACGACGTCGGTGGCAAGTCGTACGAGCAGCACCACTTCACCCCGAACACCGACCGCTCGTCTGCGTACTACAACGGGGACCAGGCGACGCGGTCCGGCGGCGACTACTGGTTCATCCACAAGGACGTGCTGTTCATCGACCTGAACAGCAACAGCTACGTCAACCCGGCGGACGGCTCCGCCGGCGGCGACGCGGCGCACGTCGCGTACGTCACCGACGTCATCAACAAGCACGGCTCCGAGGCCAAGTGGAAGGTGCTGGTCTACCACCACTCCATCTACTCGCCGGCCAGCCACGCGACCGACACCGACAACAAGCAGCGGCGGGAGGACTTCACCACCGCGTTCTCCAACCTCGGCGTCGACATGGTGCTCCAGGGCCACGACCACAGCTACACCCGCAGCTACTCCATCAAGAACGGCCAGAAGGAGAACCCGGCCGAGAAGCCGGGTTCCGCCGACGTGTTCCCCGGCCCGGGTGGCGTCATCTACGTGACGGCCAACTCGGCCTCCGGCTCGAAGTACTACGACATCAAGAAGCCGGACAACACCGGCACCGGCATCCGCGGCAACGGCCCGGACCCGCTGGACCCGAACAAGTACTGGTACAACTCCGTGCAGAACCAGGAGCACGTCCGCAGCTACGTCAAGGTGCAGGTCCGCGGCGACAAGCTGGTCCTCGCGAACGTCCGCAGCGGCACCTGCGCGGCGCCGAACGCGGCGGTGGAGAAGGGCCTCTCCTGCGTCAACACCCCGGACGGCCAGCCGGTTGGCTCGATCGTCGACAACGTGACGGTGCACCCGTTCCAGGGTGACGGCCAGGCCATCCAGGTCAACGTGCCGAACCCGGCTCCGGGCGAGTTCGGCTGGACGATCGACGGCTACAACCGTCTGGTCGACCTGGGTACCGCGCAGGAGCGCGACGGCACCTTCTTCGAGGCGACCGGCAAGATCAACCCGATCCTCGTCTCGGACAGCCGCCGCTCGCTCGCCCCGTGGTCGATCTCGGCCAACGTCGGCGACTTCCAGGACGCCGAGAAGAAGTTCTCCGGCTCCTACCTGGGCTGGACCCCGTACGTGCTCGACGGCGGCGCGGGCGCCGAGGCCGGGGCGCCGATCCTGTCGTCCTACGACGACCAGGGCAAGGGCCTCTCGGTCTCCAGCGGGCTCGGCGCGGCCGCGCAGGGGCACCCCCGGGGCGGTGCCAAGCTCGGCGCTGACCTGGACCTGAAGATCCCGGACAGCATCGCGAAGGGCAGCTACCGCACCACCCTCACGATCACTGCCCTGAGCAGCTGACCGGACGTTCCACTCGGCGGGGTAGGCACCTTCGGGGCCTGCCCCGCCACCCATGTGCCACCCCTCCCAAGATCACCTCAAGGAACCGACATGTATCCGTCCGTAACGCGCTGGAAGACAGTCCTTCGTACCACCGCGCTCTCCCTGCTCGCCGCCGTCGCGGCCGTCGGTGTCGGTGCCGGCCCCGCCTCGGCGGCGGACGGCAACGTCGCCTGGACGGTCCGGACGGCCTCCAACGGCTACGGCGAAGCCCGGTCCAGCTACAGCTACAACGTCAATCCCGGTGGCGCCGTCGAGGACGCCATGGTCGTGGCCAACCGCGGCCCGTCGCCGCTGACCCTGGCCGTGTACGCAGCCGACGGCTTCACGACCGACGCGGGCCAGCTCGACCTGCTCACCAAGGACAAGAAGTCCATCGCGGTCGGTGCCTGGGTGAAGGCGAAAGCCGACAGTGTCGTGATCCAGCCCGGGAAGACCGCGCAGGTCCCCTTCACGATCGGCGTTCCGGACAACGCCACGCCCGGTGATTACGTCGGCGGCATCCTCACCGCGCTCACGCAGGCCGACCAGGCCGAGGGCATCAACGTCGACCGGCGCCTCGGCATCCGGATCAAGTTGCGGGTCGGCGGTGAGCTGAAGCCGAACCTCGCGATCGAGGACCTGCACGTGACGTACGCCGGCTCGGCCAACCCGTTCGGCAAGGGCGACGCCACCATCACCTACAAGGTGCACAACGTCGGCAACGCCGCCCTGTCCGGGCAGCAGGCGGTGTCGGTCTCGGGCCCGTTCGGGTTGCTTCGGGTACGGGCCAGGGACATCGCCGCGCCGCCGGAGCTGCTTCCGGGTGAGAGCTGGAACGTGACGGTGCCCGTGCACGGCGTCGCCCCTGCCATCTCGCTGGCCGCGACCGCGACCCTCACGCCGCTGCTCACCGACGCGTCGGGCTCCACCACCTCACTCAAGCCGGTCACGGTCACCGCGCACGGCTGGGCCCTGCCGTGGACGTTGGTGCTGGCGCTCGTCGTCCTGGTCGCCGCGCTCGTCGGGGCGTACCTGTATCGGCGCCGCAACCGGACGCAGCGCAAGGTGCGCGAGGACGCCCGGGTGCGCGACGCCGTAGCGCAGGCGCTGCGCGGCCAGGAGCCGCAGACGTCCTGATCCCAGCTGTCGTCAGCGCCGCTGGCGGTGGTCGCCGGCGGCGCTCGCGCGGCGGGTCAGACCGACGGCGACCGCGATCACCGCGATCACCAGCACCGCCGCCAGCGCCGGTGCCCAGGTAGGGGCGGTGCGCAGCAGCACCGTGCCGAGCGCGGCGCCGAGCACCAGCCCGGCCAATCGGCCGACGCCACCCACGTCGGCGAACCGGTGCGGGTCGACGATGCGACGTCGGACCAGCTCGGTCAGCGAGCCGGTCAGATAGGTGGTCGACGCGCCCTTCACACCGGCACCTACGGTGATCACGCTCTGGATGCCGCTCGACACGGCGGCCATCCCCAGCAGCACCAGCCCGAAGCCGTACCCGGGACGGGCCGAGCAGGCGAACCAGCCCACGGTGAAACCGAGCAGCAGGACCGCCTCCGCCGAGGTCACCACGGCGGTACGGCCGTTCCACCCCGGTGGGGTGCGACGCAGCGGCAGCGTGGCGGCTGCCACCCCCACCGCGTAACCACCGACCGCCACCACGGCACCCATCAACGAGCGGGCGTCCGCCGTGGCGAGCGCGTGGCCGAAGTGCACCAGGTTGCCGGTGACCACGCTGGCGAAGTACCCGTTGAGCCTGGTCAGGCAGATCACGTCGATACAGCCGGAAGCCGCGGCCAACGTCACCAGGAGCCAGGCCGTGGCCCGCGTCGAAGGAGCGCGCACGGTGCTCCTTCCGGTCGGTTGCGTTCCGGCGCGACGGCCGCGCCCGCCCCTCGTCGGCCGCCTCCGGGCACGCAGCCATTCCCACGCCCGTCCCGACTACGCCCGTCGGGGAACCCCGCGAGCGGACGGTCGCCCTTGTGGGTGAACGGCACCCGGCACCGGGGTCACGTCTGTCCCCGAGCCGGCATGCTGCGACGGTGACGCCGGCACGGGAGGAGAATCCACATGGTTGACGGGGATGTGCCAGAGCGGATGCAGGCCGCGGCCCTGGACGATTTCGGTGGGCCGGAGGTGATCACCCTCCGCAAGTTGCCGATCCCCGAGATCGCCGACGACGAGGTGCTGATCAAGGTCTGGAGCGCCGGCGTGGGGGTGTGGGACGTGTACGAGCGGCAGGGTGTGCTCGTACCGGAGGGCTCTGCCCTTCCGATCGTGCCCGGCTCCGACGGTGCCGGCACCGTCATCTCGGCCGGCAGCAAGGTGTCCAACGTCGCTGTCGGCGACCTGGTCTACGTCTCCGCCACCACCCGGCCGAAGGGCGGCTTCTACGCCGAGTACGCGGCAGTCAAGGCGCAGTACGCGGCCAGGGTGCCCGATGGCGTGCCGGCGGAGCACGCCGGCGCCATGTCCACCGACGCGCTGACCGCGCTGGCCGGGCTCGACACCGTCAGCCTGTCGGCCGGCGACTGGTTGCTGATCTTCGGCGCGAGCGGCGGTCAGGGACACCTGGCCGTGCAGCTGGCCAAACGGCAGGGACTGAACGTGATCGCCGTGGCATCCGGTGCGGACGGCGTCGCCCTGGTGACCCGGCTCGGCGCCGACGTTTCCCTCGACGGCCACGGCGACATGACCGACGTGCTGGCTCGGATCCGGGACGCGGCGCCGGACGGGGTGAAGGCCATCCTGGCGATGGCCGGCGGTGCGACCCTCGACCGGCTCACCGAGGCGCTGGCCGACGGCGGGGTTGTCGCGTTCGCCCACGGGGTGCGGCCGGAGCCGCAGGAACGGCCGGGCGTCACGGTGCGGGCCTACGACGGCGAATCGAGCCCTCGACAGTTGCAGCGCCTCAACGAACTCATCGAGGCCGGGCCTTTCGTGGTGCACGTCGCGGAGAAGTTCCCGCTGGGCAAGGTGCGGGACGCGCACCAGCGCCTGGAGACCTCCTACGCCGGCAAGCTCCTGCTGACGGTGGCCTGAGACCTCAGGGCATGCGCTGTTGCGGCACGCGTACCGATGCCATGCCGGCCGCGGTCGCGGCCTGGATGCCCAGGTCGGTGTCCTCGAAGACCAGGCACGACTCGGGCGCTACGCCGAGGTGTTCCGCCGCGAGCAGGAATGCCTGCGGGTCGGGCTTGGCCCGCGTGTAGTCGTCGGCGCAGACCAGCACGTCGAACCGGTCCAGCAGACCGAGCGCGTCGAGGGAGGCGGTGACCGAGGCGCGGGTGCTGCCGGAGACGACGGCGAACGGGACCCGCCGGTGCGCGTCGTGGATGTGCGCCAGCACCTCGGGCACGGCCGCGAGCTGCGGCAGCAGCTCCTCGTAGTAGCTCTCCCGGCGCTCGACGACCGTCGCCACCGGCATGCTCAGACCCTGCTGCTCGTTGAGGGCGACGATGATGTCGGCCGTCGGCCGGCCGCCCCAGGCGTAGAAGAGGTCCTCCGGGAACTCGCAGCCCCACTCGCCCAGAGCCCGCTGCCAGGCCACGTAGTGCAGCGGCATCGAGTCGACGATCGTGCCGTCGCAGTCGAACAGGTACGCGGCGAACTCACCGGGAGGCAGAGGCAGAGTCACCGGGGAAGGGTACAGCGCGCGCCGGCCATCGAGCTCCGCTCACGGGCTCGTGACGGCTTCCAGCTGGCGGAGCAGGAACGCTCGCTCCGGTTCCGTGCCGACCAGCGCCAACGCGCTGCGGTACGCCGCCGCGGCCTCGTCGTATCTGCCGAGGCGGCGCAGCAGGTCGGCCCGCGCCGCCGGATAGGGATGGTGGCCGCGCAGCCGCGGCTCGTCGGCCAACTCGTCGAGCAGGGCGAGCCCCGCCTCCGGCCCGTCCCGCATCGCCACCGCGGCGGCCCGGTTCAGCGCGACGACCGGTGAGGGCACCAGGCTGAGTAGGACGTCGTAGAGGGCCACCACCTGCGGCCAGTCGGTGCTGGCCACGTCGGCGGCCTCGTCGTGCAGCGCGGCGATGGCGGCCTGCACGCCGTACGGGCCGGGCTCCGGGCCGGTCAGCGCGACCACCACCAGCTCCCGCCCCTCCTCGATCATGGGGCGATCCCAGCGTCCGCGATCCTGGTCGTCGAGAAGGACCATGGCGCCATCCGGCCCGGTACGCGCGTCACGTCGGGCATGGACGAGCAGCATCAGGCCGAGCAGCCCGGCGACCTCCCGCTCCGCGGGCAGCAGCCGACGCAGGATCCGGCCCAGCCGGATGGCCTCCTCGGCCAGGTCGATCCGTTGCAGATCCGGGCCGGAGCTGGCGGCGTACCCCTCGGTGAAGACCGAGTAGACGGCCTGAAGCACTGTGGGCAGTCGACCGGGCAGCTCGTCGTCGCCAGGCACCCGGAACGGGATGCGGGCGTCCCGGATCTTGCGCTTGGCCCGGACCAGCCGTTGGGCCATGGTCGCCGGTGGCACGAGGAAGGCCCGCGCGACCTCGGCCGTGGTGAGGCCGGCGAGGAACCGCAGGGTGAGTGCTCCCCGGTCCTGCGCGGCCAGGGCCGGGTGTGCGCAGGTGAAGAAGAGTGCCAGCCGGTCGTCGGGCAGGTCACGGTCCGCGTCCGCGGGTGGGGCGTGGTCGGCCCGCTCGGCCTCCGCCCGGAGGACGGCGAGCCGCGTCGCCAGCACCCGGTCGCGACGCAGCCGGTCCACGGCTCGACGCCGCGCCGTGGTGAGCAGCCAGGCACCCGGCCGGCTCGGGACGCCGTCGGTCGGCCAGTGCACCAGGGCCGCCTCGATGGCCTCGGAGGCGACCTCCTCGGCCAGGTCGAGGTCACCGAAGCGGCGCACGAGCGAGGCGAGCAGTCGGCCGCGTTCCTCCCGGAACACCGCCTCCACGGACGACCCGACTGCTGCCCTCTCGTCCGGCACGGTCAGGCCTGCATGTCGATCTCGAAGATCGGACGGACCTGGACCGACCCGGTGCCGATGGCCCCGGGACTGCGGGCCGCCCAGTCCAGCGCGGCGTCGAGGTCCGGCACGTCGATGACGTCGTACCCGCCGAGCAGCTCGCGGGTCTCGGCGAACGGCCCGTCGGTGATCGTGCGCTCGCCATCCGGGCCCACCTGCACTGTCGTGCAGGTGGTCAGGTCCTGCAAGGGGTGCCCGGAGACCCAGACCCCGGCGTCCTTCATCTCCCGGTCGTAGCGGATCCAGTCCTCGAAACTGCACCCGTTGTCGACGACCTCACCGTCGACCATGGGGCTCATGAACAGCAGCATGTACTTCATGTTTCGGCTCCTCTCGGTGCGGCGTGTCGCCGTACAGCATGACGACGAACGACCCACGGGGATGTCGACACGGCACGTCAGGTTTTTTCCGGGCCGGAGTTCACGCGTGGCGCGGCTGTGCCCAGTCGTGTTGATCGACCCACCGCTCGAACCAGGTGACCCCGATCAGGAAGACGGTCAGCAGGGCGAGCGCCGCCAGCGGAGGCAGGGACCGGCCGATCGGCAGCAGGGCCAGAGGCAGGAGCGCGGCGACGACCTGCGTCGGGTGGACGACGCGCACGGTCAGCCGGCGGAACACGAGCCTGCTGATCAGGTAGACGGCTGCGCCACCGTAGAGCGCGGTGGCCGCTTCCCAGCCCAGCGGGTCGGAATGACCGGACTCCTCGCTGAGTTGGCTGATCACCTCCTCGATGCCGAGCGCGACGTAGATCGCACCGATGATCAGCGGTGAGTGCCCGATGCCGTACGCGTCGCCGGCCACGCCGGCCCGTCGCTCATCCGGCACATCGCTGACGGCCTTCCTCGCGGCGGGCGCCAGCCGCTCGAAGTAGAGCCACCACAGGCAGACAGTGCTGGTGAGGCCGAGCAGCGCGGCCACCACCGCCGCACCGACGGGTGCCATCGTCCGTGGCCCCGCACCGGCGGAGATCAGCGACTCGCCCAGCGCGATGATGAGCACCAGGCCGAACCGCTCGGTGAAGTGGTCCACGCTGCGCAGTTGCCACGGACGGAAGGCAGAGGCGATCCGGGCGCCGCCGATGTCCACCAGCAGCGCGACCGTCCAGAGCGCCGTCTGAGCCGCGCCGCCGAGCAGCGCGCCGCCGACCAGCGGGAGCCACGCCAGCACCACCGGCACGGTGAAGAAGCGCAGCGTCGAGCGCAGTGGCGGGTTCGTCGCGCTCACCCAGAACAGGACCACGAGCTGCACCGCCCGGCCGACCACGTAGGCCAGGGTGAGGGCAAGCGGGGCGTCCAGGAACCCCGGACCCTGTTTCCACGCGTCCGGCAGCACCAGCGCGACCACGAAGATCGCCGCCATTGCGACCAGGGTCGCCGCGCGGACCAGGCCGACGTCCGCGCGGACCAGGTTTCCCACCCAGGTGTACGGCCCCCAGGAGTAGAGCAGCAGCAGGAGGAGGAGCAGCCCCTGAGCCAGGGTCAGCGCGGTCGGCGACCCGGCCATGAACGTGATGACCCGGGTGAGCGCGAAGACGAAGACCAGGTCGAAGAAGATTTCGAACATCGTGGTCCGGTGCGTCTCCGCAGCCCGCACCGGACGCTCGTCGAAAATCCCCCTCATCCTGGCATTCTGCCCAGGTCGGTCGCGGGTTCATCCGCTCTTCCCGCCGGGCGCCGACCTCAGGCCGAGGCGTCGGTCCGCCGCCGGCTCCGCTCGGCCCGCCGCCGCACCTGCTGGTACGCGCCGGTCAGCCCCATCGCCCGGCGTACCTCGATCAAGGTCTGGCGTACCTCCAGGCGGGTCCGCTCGGTGCCCTCGACGATCAGCCGGTCGACCAACCCCCGGTCGGCCTCGATCTCGGCCCGGCGCTGCCGGATCGGCGCCAGGAACCCTTCCAGCGCGGCCACGAGCCGTTCCTTGACCTCCACATCACCCACCTGCCCGGCCCGGTAACGCCGGGCCAGGTCGGCAACCTCGTCGCGGTCCGGATTGAAGACCCCGTGGTACGCGAACACCGGGTTGCCCTCCACCGTGCCCGGCACGTCGGCCCGTACCCGGCTGGGATCGGTGTACATGCCGAGCACCTTCCGACGCACGGTGGCGGCATCGTCGGAGAGCGCGATCGAGTTGCCCCGGCTCTTGCTCATCTTGGCCGCGCCGTCGGTGCCCACCAGGCTCGGTGTGTCCGCCGGGATCAGCTCGGGCACCGGGAAGACCGGCCCGTAGAGATGGTTGAACCGGCGCGCGATCTCCCGGGTCACCTCGACGTGCGCGGCGTTGTCCCGACCGACCGGGACCACCTCGCCCTTCACGCAGAGGATGTCCGCGGCCTGGAGCACCGGATAACCCAGCAGCCCGTACGGCATCTCCTCCTTGCCAGCGTCGCGGGCCATGTCCTTGAGCGACGGCACCCGTTCCAGCCGGGGGACGGTCACCAGGTTCTGTAGGAGGGTGTTGAGGTCGCCGACCTCCGGGATGGCCGACTGGAGGTAGAACGTGGCGCTCTCCGGCTCGACGCCGGCGGCGAGGATGTCGGTGACCATCTCCCGGGCGTTGCCGGAGACCTGGTCGATGTCCTCGCGGCGGTTGCGCGTGGTGAGCATGTGCAGGTCGGCGATGATGAAGAAGCTCTCGTAGCGTCGGTGCAGCCGCACCCGGTTGGCGATGCTGCCGACGTAGTGACCGAGATGAAGGCGGCCGGTGGGCCGGTCGCCGGTGAGCATTCGTGCGACGGACATGGTGGGGTGCCTCTCGTATCCGAGGTTGGTGACGCGTGGGCGCGCGCCGAGTGGGGCCGATGTTCAGGCCCCCTCGGTCAGCGGGATCGGCTCAGCGAGCCGTCCGCCATCGCGCGCCGGCGCGGTATCGCAGACCACCGGCACGGAGGACGTTCAGAAGTTGCTCACGGCCGTCGCCGGAGCTGGTCGGGATCCTGGGCACCGCACCGAGCGGGAGGCCGTCGACCTTGTCGACCGCCTCCGACGCGCAGCTGCCCATCCGGACCACGGCCTCACATTACCCGCGGGACAGCCCCGGGCGGGGGAAGGTGACCGCCGGCGTAGTAGCTGCCGACGCGCTCCCGGTATTCCGGGTCGGCCGGATCCGCATCGAACGGCGGTGCGTCCTTGATCTGTTCCTTGGTCCGGTCGACGTGCACGACGCGTTCCTGGTGATCCACCCGCTCCACAGTGCCGGCGGGCAGCAGCACCTTCTGGCCGAAGATCCAGGGCCCGGTGTCCACCACCAGGTAGCCGGCATCCGCCTCGTTGCTCGCCTCGTCGATGGTGCCGATCCGCCCGTCACTCGCCTGGACCTGGTAGCCCACCAGGTCCACAGGCGTGCCGGGGCCGGGAGCGTCCGGACCGTCGTGCCCGCCGTCCTGGTCGTCGGGCGGGGTGACCGAGGGGGTGGTCTGCGTGTATCCGCCGGCCAGGGCGGACGGGTCACGCCAGGCCCAGGGATTGAAGATCGAGGGTTGCATGGGGCACCTCCGGGGGGACGGTCCTCAGCTGTCCTGTTTCGAAGTGCCCATCCCGCTGCCGTCGGAAACAGACCGGGTCGCCCCCAGTGCTTGCGTGTCTGTGCTGATAGGCCAGGTGAACAGGTGCGCTGGCATACTCGGCTGCCATGGTGCTGTCGCGAGGTTGGGCTGTCTTCCTGGTCGGGGTCGGGATCTGGACCTGGGTGATCTGGCCGAGGTTCGCGATCGCCATCTGGCAGGACCCCCGGTCCTGGGCGTCCGGCACTGTCGCCGACGGCGCCGCCACCAGCTTCCTGTGGGTGCACGCACTGCTGATCGCGGCCTCTCTCGCCATCGGCACGACGGTCGGTGTCCTCGGCATCCGCGCCTGGTTCGCCGCTCGTCGGCGGCAATCGGCCTGACCTGCCCGCCTCCCGGTGACAGCGGCTGTCGCAGAACGGATCGGGCCTCGGTCCGAGCTCGGCTATCGGTCGACGACGCGAATGTGACGCGCGCCGCTACCCGTGGATTTGACGATCAAACCCGGGGACGCGTAACTTTCTCTCTGTCAGCGCGAACGGGGCAAACGGGACGAAGTCCTGAGGGCCCGGAACGAGTTGGCAACCGGGTCAAGCAGGGGTTCGCTCCTGCGGGACACGGTCCGGGCGGGGCTTGCCGGATCGGCCGCGAGGCGGATTTGGTGCGGCGAAGCCGACCGGGTAAGGTTCACGACCGGCAGGGCACCGGGCGAGACTGCGGGAAACCGCAGCGGCCGGTTCTGCCAAATCCGACGACCTGACGCAGCGGTCCGCTGCTGCGTGAGTGCGCCGGTGCCAACCCGTACGAAGCATGACAGACCGGGACACACGGTTTGACACGGCGAAGACGGTGAGGTAACGTAGTAAAAGTGCCCGGCGCGAGAGCGGCGGGGACACAGAACGAAAAGCCCCGGTTGGGGTTCCGCTGAGGTGGGGCTTCTGGTCGGTGTGTGGTTGTTCTTTGAGAACTCAACAGGGTGCTTGTAAAGCCAGTGCCAATTATGATTTATACCCCGGACTGGTCAGTTTTTGCTGGCTGGTTGGGATTTCCTTTGGCAACATTTGTTTGTTGTCAGGATGCTGTTCAACTAATTTTTTGTTGGAGAGTTTGATCCTGGCTCAGGACGAACGCTGGCGGCGTGCTTAACACATGCAAGTCGAGCGGAAAGGCCCTTCGGGGTACTCGAGCGGCGAACGGGTGAGTAACACGTGAGCAACCTGCCCCAAGCTTTGGGATAACCCTCGGAAACGGGGGCTAATACCGAATAGGACTTCCGGCCGCATGGCTGGGGGTGGAAAGTTTTTCGGCTTGGGATGGGCTCGCGGCCTATCAGCTTGTTGGTGGGGTGATGGCCTACCAAGGCGACGACGGGTAGCCGGCCTGAGAGGGCGACCGGCCACACTGGGACTGAGACACGGCCCAGACTCCTACGGGAGGCAGCAGTGGGGAATATTGCACAATGGGCGGAAGCCTGATGCAGCGACGCCGCGTGAGGGATGACGGCCTTCGGGTTGTAAACCTCTTTCAGCAGGGACGAAGCGAGAGTGACGGTACCTGCAGAAGAAGCACCGGCCAACTACGTGCCAGCAGCCGCGGTAAGACGTAGGGTGCGAGCGTTGTCCGGATTTATTGGGCGTAAAGAGCTCGTAGGCGGCTTGTCGCGTCGACCGTGAAAACTTGGGGCTCAACCCCAAGCCTGCGGTCGATACGGGCAGGCTAGAGTTCGGTAGGGGAGACTGGAATTCCTGGTGTAGCGGTGAAATGCGCAGATATCAGGAGGAACACCGGTGGCGAAGGCGGGTCTCTGGGCCGATACTGACGCTGAGGAGCGAAAGCGTGGGGAGCGAACAGGATTAGATACCCTGGTAGTCCACGCTGTAAACGTTGGGCGCTAGGTGTGGGGGACCTCTCCGGTTTCCTGTGCCGCAGCTAACGCATTAAGCGCCCCGCCTGGGGAGTACGGCCGCAAGGCTAAAACTCAAAGGAATTGACGGGGGCCCGCACAAGCGGCGGAGCATGCGGATTAATTCGATGCAACGCGAAGAACCTTACCTGGGTTTGACATGGCCGCAAAACTCACAGAGATGTGAGGTCCTTCGGGGGCGGTCACAGGTGGTGCATGGCTGTCGTCAGCTCGTGTCGTGAGATGTTGGGTTAAGTCCCGCAACGAGCGCAACCCTCGTTCGATGTTGCCAGCGCGTTATGGCGGGGACTCATCGAAGACTGCCGGGGTCAACTCGGAGGAAGGTGGGGATGACGTCAAGTCATCATGCCCCTTATGTCCAGGGCTTCACGCATGCTACAATGGCCGGTACAATGGGCTGCGATACCGCGAGGTGGAGCGAATCCCAAAAAGCCGGTCTCAGTTCGGATCGGGGTCTGCAACTCGACCCCGTGAAGTCGGAGTCGCTAGTAATCGCAGATCAGCAACGCTGCGGTGAATACGTTCCCGGGCCTTGTACACACCGCCCGTCACGTCACGAAAGTCGGCAACACCCGAAGCCGGTGGCCCAACCCCTTGTGGGAGGGAGCCGTCGAAGGTGGGGCTGGCGATTGGGACGAAGTCGTAACAAGGTAGCCGTACCGGAAGGTGCGGCTGGATCACCTCCTTTCTAAGGAGCACCTTCCGACGAAAGTCGGTAAGGAGCCCGCACTGCCCGACTGTGGTGGTGGGGTGCTCAGATGGCGGAGACACTGGCAAGTTTTGCCCTGGCAACGGCCGGCGGCGCCTAGTACAGCCACTTCGGTGGTGGGAATGGTTGCTGTTGGTGCGGCTGGGGGAGAATGTGAGCACCCTGTTGGGTCCTGAAGGAACAACCATTGGTTGTTGTTTCAGAGACTTGGCCAGCCCTCCGGTGTGGGGGCTGGGAGTCTGCCAGGCATGGCCTGGCCCCACATACCGCTGGTCCTGAAGGGCTGGGTTTGGTGTGGGGCGGATCGGGTTGTGGGTTGGTCGTTTGTTGAGAATTGCACAGTGGACGCGAGCATCTTTGTGGTCAAGTTGTCAAGGGCGAACGGTGAATGCCTTGGCACCAGGAGCCGATGAAGGACGTGGGAGGCCGCGATAGGCCTGGGGGAGCTGTCAACCAAGCTGTGATCCCAGGGTGTCCGAATGGGGAAACCTGGCACCAGTCATGTGGTGTCACCCACACCTGAACACATAGGGTGTGTGGAGGGAACGCGGGGAAGTGAAACATCTCAGTACCCGTAGGAAGAGAAAACAATTTAGTGATTCCGTGAGTAGTGGCGAGCGAAAGCGGATCGAGGCTAAACCGGCTGCGTGTGATACCTGTCAGGGGTTGCGTGGTCGGGGTTGTGGGACCCTGCTGAACAAGCTGACACTTGTTCGAGAAGTTACAAAGTTAGTGGCTAGTCGAACAGTCTGGAATGGCTGACCGTAGACGGTGAAAGTCCGGTAGGTGAAAGTTGCTGACCTTCTGTGGGTGTTCCCGAGTAGCGGCGGACCCCTGAAATCTGCCGTGAATCTGCCAGGACCACCTGGTAAGCCTAAATACTTCCTGGTGACCGATAGCGGACAAGTACCGTGAGGGAATGGTGAAAAGTACCCCGGGAGGGGAGTGAAATAGTACCTGAAACCGTTCGCCTACAATCCGTCGGAGCCTTGCGGGGTGACGGCGTGCCTTTTGAAGAATGAGCCTGCGAGTTAGTGGCATGTGGCGAGGTTAACCCGTGTGGGGGAGCCGTAGCGAAAGCGAGTCTGAATAGGGCGATTCAGTCGCGTGTCCTAGACCCGAAGCGGAGTGATCTAGCCATGGGCAGGCTGAAGCGCGGGTAAGACCGCGTGGAGGGCCGAACCCACCAATGTTGAAAAATTGGGGGATGACCTGTGGTTAGGGGTGAAAGGCCAATCAAACTCCGTGATAGCTGGTTCTCCCCGAAATGCATTTAGGTGCAGCGTCGCGTGTTTCTTGCCGGAGGTAGAGCACTGGATGGTCTAGGGGGCCCACAAGCTTACCGAAATCAGCCAAACTCCGAATGCCGGTAAGTGAGAGCGCGGCAGTGAGACTGCGGGGGATAAGCTTCGTAGTCGAGAGGGAAACAGCCCAGATCACCAGCTAAGGCCCCTAAGCGTGTGCTAAGTGGAAAAGGATGTGGGGTCGCATAGACAACCAGGAGGTTGGCTTAGAAGCAGCCACCCTTTAAAGAGTGCGTAATAGCTCACTGGTCAAGTGGTTCCGCGCCGACAATGTAGCGGGGCTCAAGCACACCGCCGAAGCTGTGGCATTCACATTTTAACCTCGCTTGGACTTGATTCCTTGTGCAGGTGTGTGGATGGGTAGGGGAGCGTCGTGCCGCGAGTGAAGCAGCGGGGTGACCCAGTTGTGGACGCGGCACGAGTGAGAATGCAGGCATGAGTAGCGAAAGAAGGGTGAGAAACCCTTCCGCCGGATGACCAAGGGTTCCAGGGCCAGGCTAATCCGCCCTGGGTGAGTCGGGACCTAAGGCGAGGCCGAGAGGCGTAGTCGATGGACAACGGGTTGATATTCCCGTACCCGCGAAAGAGCGTCCCTGATGAACCTCGTTGTGCTAACCACCTGAACTGACTGATGTCTTCGGACGGATGTCGGGGAGGCTGGGAACCTGATGGGTAGTAGTCAAGCGATGGGGTGACGCAGGAAGGTAGCTGAGCCCGGCCGGTGGTTGTGCCGGGGTAAGCGTGTAGGCCGTGTTGTAGGCAAATCCGCAACACATTTAAGGCTGAGACGTGATGCCGAGCCGATTCAGGTGAAGTCAGTGATCCTATGCTGCCGAGAAAAGCCTCTAGCGAGTTCTTAGCGGCCCGTACCCCAAACCGACACAGGTGGTCAGGTAGAGAATACCGAGGCGATCGGGCGAACTGTGGTTAAGGAACTCGGCAAATTGCCCCCGTAACTTAGGGAGAAGGGGGGCCGGAGACGTGAAGCCCCGCGCGGGTGGAGCGTTGTATGGCCGCAGAGAGCAGGGGGAAGCGACTGTTTACTAAAAACACAGGTCCATGCGAAGAAGTAATTCGATGTATATGGACTGACGCCTGCCCGGTGCTGGAACGTTAAGGGGACCTGTTAGCTCTTCGGGGCGAAGCGGAGAACTTAAGCGCCAGTAAACGGCGGTGGTAACTATAACCATCCTAAGGTAGCGAAATTCCTTGTCGGGTAAGTTCCGACCTGCACGAATGGCGTAACGACTTCCCCACTGTCTCAACCACAGGCCCGGCGAAATTGCAGTACGAGTAAAGATGCTCGTTACGCGCGGCAGGACGGAAAGACCCCGGGACCTTTACTATAGCTTGACATTGGTACTCGAATTAGCTTGTGTAGGATAGGTGGGAGCCGGTGAAGTCCATACGCCAGTATGGGTGGAGGCAATCTTGAAATACCACTCTGGTTGATTTGGGTATCTAACTTCGGACCGTTATCCGGTTCAGGGACAGTGTCTGGTGGGTAGTTTAACTGGGGCGGTTGCCTCCTAAAAGGTAACGGAGGCGCCCAAAGGTTCCCTCAGCCTGGTTGGCAATCAGGTGTTGAGTGCAAGTACACAAGGGAGCTTGACTGTGAGACTGACAGGTCGAGCAGGGACGAAAGTCGGGACTAGTGATCCGGCACTTGCGAGTGGAAGCGGTGTCGCTCAACGGATAAAAGGTACCCCGGGGATAACAGGCTGATCTTCCCCAAGAGTCCATATCGACGGGATGGTTTGGCACCTCGATGTCGGCTCGTCGCATCCTGGGGCTGTAGCAGGTCCCAAGGGTTGGGCTGTTCGCCCATTAAAGCGGTACGCGAGCTGGGTTTAGAACGTCGTGAGACAGTTCGGTCCCTATCCGCCGTGCGCGTAGGATACTTGAGAAGGGCTGTCCCTAGTACGAGAGGACCGGGACGGACGAACCTCTGGTGTGCCAGTTGTCCTGCCAAGGGCACGGCTGGTTAGCTACGTTCGGAAGGGATAACCGCTGAAAGCATCTAAGCGGGAAGCCTGCTTCAAGATGAGGTATCCCACCCACCTTGGTGGGGTAAGGCCCCCAGCTAGACGACTGGGTTGATAGGCCGGAAATGTAAGCCCGGTAACGGGTTCAGTTGACCGGTACTAATAGGCCGAGGACTTGACTACTAAGCTGCTACGCGTCCACTGTGCAACTCTCGATAAACGAACAACAGACCACACATGTTGGTGTTGGTGTTGTTTGACATGTCGATAGAGTTACGGCGGTCATGGCGGAGGGGAAACGCCCGGTTACATTCCGAACCCGGAAGCTAAGCCCTCCAGCGCCGATGGTACTGCACTCGTGAGGGTGTGGGAGAGTAGGACGCCGCCGGACAATCTTTCCAGAAAGGGTCACCCGTTACCGGGTGGCCCTTTCTGCGTTTCCCCCATGGTTTTGCGTGGTCTCGCGGCCGATGATCGACTCGGTTTTCGTGAAATCGGGGTATCAGGCCCCCGGATACCGCGGTTTCGGTGTCCTGAGTCGGTCAACGTCCTCGCGGCCTGGCAGCGATCCTGAGGATCCTGTGGTGGCTGGCGTCCCGGGTGCTTCGGCGCGGTATCGGTGGTTAGGTCATGGGCCGTTCGAGGAGATGTGGCATCCCGCCGCACACCGGTTCCGTGCCGAGATCCGAGTGCCGAGATCCGAGTGCAGGACGCACGGGGTGGTGCCGATGCCGCCCGCAGGGTGGCCGGCGCCACGGCCAGGGCCGTGACGCCGGCGAGTAAGACCTCAGCGCGGACGAGACCTCAGCGGGCGAGACCTCAGCGGGCGAGACCTCAGCGGGCGAGACGTCAGGCTCGGCGGAACCTCAGAGCAGGTGAGGCGTCAGGAGGGCTTCGGCCCGCAGACGTAGCGGGGCTCCGCGTCGTAGCGCCAGGTGAACTTCTCCCGCTTGACCACCGCGCCACCCTTCTTGATGACCCGGAAGGCGTCCTGCGTGAAGCCGTTGATGCCGTTGGTCGCGATGCACGAGGGGCCGGGCTCCAGGTGGATCAGCTTCGGCGTGGTGATGTTGCGACGCGGCCCGTACTCCGTCTTCACGCTGTCGTAGATCTTCGTGCTCCAGATCGACACCGTGATCGTGCTCGACGTGTACGAGGTGTCGATCAGAACGCCGTAATCGGTGTTGTTGCGGAACTTGAAGTCCAGGTCCGGCCAGAAGATCGTCGACTCGATGACCGCCGGGTACCTGTCGAACCAGTACGAGTGCGGCTTGTGCTCGACGTCCTCCAACCCGGCGTAGTAGGTCGCGTTGAACAGCGTGGTGGTGAACTGTGAGGTGCCACCGCCGACGCCCGGCACCAGTTTGCCGTTCAGGATGACCGGGGCGTCCCGGTAGCCCTGTGCGTAACCGCGTTCGCCGGTGTGACCGTTCAGGGAGAACGTCTTTCCGGGTAGGACGACCGTGCCGTCCACGTCCTTGGCGATGGTGGCGATGTTCTGGCTACGCGACGAGGCCAGACCACCGGTGAATCGGGTGGTGAAGGTGGACACCCGCTCCTTGATGCCCAGGCTGGTCAGCTTCTCCGCGGTCAGCTCCGGTGGCGTCGGCTTCAGCTCGCCGGTCACCTCACGACCCTCCGACTTCGGCAGCACCGCCAGCAGCTCGGTGCCCAGGGTCGCCGTGTCCAGCTGCTGGCCGGAACGCCCTTCGGTGATGGTGGGACGGCCACCGGCGATGGTCACGGTGGCGTCCTTCGCCGGGACCTCGACAGCGTTCAGGTCATCGCCGAGCGCCGCCCGCAGCCGCTTGACGTCCACCGACGGCGTCAGCTTGCCGGTCTTGTCGGCGGTGAACCGCAGGCTCTTCGCGATGGCGGCGGGCGGGACCTTCACCGAACCCTTGTCGGTGCGCAGGGTGACCGGCGCGGCGACCGCCGGCTTCGCCAGCTCGGTGACCAGCTTGTCCAACTCCTCCGGCGTGGTCGCCGGGTGGCTCTCCACCAGGGGCACGGTGACCGGGTTTCCGGCCAGCCAGGCGGCACGGACCACCTCGGCGGACCGCTGCGGATCCAGGGCCAACCCCGGTTTGGGCTGCACCACCTTCGGCGTGGTGCCCTGGTAGCTGATCGCCGGCATCGTCATGCCCTGGGCCTGGTCGCCGAGCACCTTGCGGAGCGCGTCGTCCAGCCGGCCCGCGTCGACGGTGACCACCGGTTCGACAGTGCGGGAGCCGACCAGCCGGCTGACCGGGTGCGCGTCGGCCTCAGCCGCTGCCGCGACGGTCGCCGGCACGTCGACGGCGAGCCCCACGTCGGCCGGGTTGATCTCGGCGGTGCGTCCGTCGACGGTGACCGTCAGCGGTTTGGCGAGCGCTGCCGCCCGCCGCTCCAGCTCCGCCCGCAACTCCCGGTCGGCGTCCGCGCGGCTCCGGCCGCCCAGCTCAGTGCCGAGCACGCTGGTGCCGCGGGGAACGTCCCCGGCGTACGCCCAGGCGCCGGCACCCGCGACAGCAGCGAACACACCACCGGTGACGCCAGCGGCGAGCAGCATCCGCATCCGGCCGGGGCGGCGCGGGCCGCCCTCCGGCTTGCCAGGGACGGGCGCCGGCCCGGCCGCCGGTCCGTCGTCCGGCCAGGTGACCGCGGTGACCTGCACGGTGGGCCGGTCGTCGGCGGGTGGACTCTTTTCGCCGTACAGCGTCACTGCAACCTCGATCGCCAGGGTGCCGCGGGAGTTTCCCCTCCCGGAGGCACCTACGGTAACGAATGCGCGGCCGTCCTTGGCGGCTACGCCCACCAGACCCAGCTACCGCGTGTCTCCCGGCGTGTCGCGCTGGCCCGGGGGTGCTGCCGGTGTCGAAGCGCAGACGTGGCACGGTGACCGGGTGGACACAGCGGAACGGGTGTTGGCGTACGGGGGCGGCTGGCTGGACCGGGCGGGCCCGTTGCGCACCGATCCGGCCCGGATGAGTGCGCTGCTCACCGAGCCGACCACGGTGGTGCTGCCCATGTGGCGGGACCGCTGTCTCGTCGACGGGGACGGGCCGGTCCGGCTCACCGCCGAGCGCGCGTCGCTCGTCCGGTCCGCCGCCGGTGAGACCGTCTTCCTGGGGCTCGACGGGGACGCGGCCGTGTTCGCCGCTGACCTGTCCGGGCTTCCCGAGCGGGCCGCCGTCGAGATGGCCGGTGCGACGCGGTCCGTCGACGTACGGACAATGGTCGGGCGCCTGAAACCAGGCGACGCGGCCGTCCAGGCGTACGGCAGGGGGTTGCTGCACTGGCACCGGCAGCAGCGGTACTGCGGGACCTGCGGTGCGGCGGCCGTCGCCGGTGGGGGCGGGCACCTGCGGACCTGCACCGGCGGTGAGTGCGGGCGGATCCTGTTTCCCCGGATCGAACCGGCGGTCATCGTGTTGATCGAGGCGCCCGGCCCACCGGGGCGGTGTCTGCTGGCCAGGCACGCGGGTGCGCCGGAGGACGCGTACTCGACGCTGGCCGGGTTCGTCGAGGTCGGCGAGAGCCTGGAGGACGCGGTCCGTCGGGAGATGGCCGAGGAGGCGGGCGTGACCGTCACCGAGGTGACCTACCAGGGGTCGCAGGCGTGGCCGTTCCCTGCCGGCCTGATGGTGGGCTTCCGGGCCACCGCCACGTCCGAGGAGGTGCGCGTCGACGGCGAGGAGTTGCTGGAGGCGCGTTGGTTCACCAGGGCTGAGCTGCGGGACCGGATGGCCTCCGGCCGGAGCCTCGGTCGGGTGGACGCCATCGACCACCGCCTTCTGAGTGACTGGCTCGTGGAGAGCTAGCCCGGCCCGATCGCTGGTGCTCCGGTTGGTCGACGGGCGGTCACCGCCATGATCAGAGTGGTGACGATGGCGGTGCCCAGAGCCGCGAGGAGGAGATCGGCGACGGTGCGTGGCCGTATCGTCGCCGCGACGGTCACCAGGCCGGCCGTGCCCACCCACAGCGGTGCCGCGGCCCACCGCGCACCGGCTGCGAGGCGGTCGTTGAGTAACACGAACACCACCGCGTAGAGCGCGCCGATCGCAGCGAAGAGCGGCGCGTACCGGCCGAGGTGGGCGTAGACGGGTCCACCGGCGAGGCGGAAGGCCAGCCCTCCGGCGAGGGTCGACGCGAGCACCAGCACCAGGCCGCAGGTACCCGTCACCGTGAGCGCCACCGTGCGGCTGCGGCGGTCACCGCGGGCGAGACGCGGCAGGGCGAGGACGGCGGCAACCTGGGGTGCCCAGAGCGCGCCCTTGCTCAGGACCGTGCCGACCGAGTACGCCGCGGAACCCGACGGGGGAAGTAGTTGCCGGGCCAGGAGCAGATCGGCGTAGGAGACGACGAGCATCGCCAGGGTCGCGCCGCAGCCGGCGACCACCTGAGCGGTGGTCAGCCGTGGTGCGGTGGACGGTCGTCCGGGTGCGCGGGCGAGTCGGGCCAGCACCGCCGGAGCGAGCGCCACGGTCAGCGCGCCGACTGCCAGCGCTCCGGTCAGTCCCGCGCCGAGCAGCAGCCCGGCGATCACGCCGCCGTAGCGGCCCACGGCGAGCAGGGCCATCCCGGTGGCGAGTCGCAGGAAGCGCTGGCTGCCCTGCAACTCCCCCAGGGAGCGGGCGGAGAGCACGATCGCCGCCGTGGTGACCGCCAGCAGTGCGGGCACCTCGACCGGGAGGTCAAGAGCGGCGACCAGCAGTGGCGTCGCCGCGATGAGGCTCCCGGCGCACACGGCGGCCGTGACTGCGGTGAGCCGCCGGGTGTCGGAGGTTCCGTGCCGGGCGTGGTGCACGGCGACGGCCAGTTGCAGACCGAGCCCTGGCACGCTGACGATGGCCACCAGGCCGAGGGCGGTTGCGAGTGCGCTGAGGTCGGCCGGGTCGAGCCGCCGGGCGGCCAACACCGGAACCAGGTAGGCCAGGCCGTTGACGAGGACGCCGGCCAGGGTGACACCGACTCCCGCCGCGCCCAGTCCGTTGGCCCGTCCGCCGGTCGGCTCCGGCTCCGCGGTCTCCTCCGGACGGCCGGGTCGCCGGGCGCTCACGTGATGTCGGACAGGGCCGGGTGGTGCCCGTCGGTCGTGTTCCGCATCGGTGCCTCCGCGACCGCCGGATCCGGTTCCGCCGGAACGGCTGGGGCCGCCGGAGTCGGCGTGACTCGGCGTACGGGTCGTCGCCGGGCGGCGGTGGAAAGCCAGAGAGCGCCCAGGGCGACGACGATCGCGAGTTGCAGCAGGGCGTTGGTGTTCCGTTGCGTCGACTCGAGGTAGGCCCACCCGGCGAGCAGGACGAGCGCGCCGGGGAGCCACGTCTCGACGGCCCGTCTGATCGTCCTGGCCCGGCGTGGGTCGGCTGTCCAGGGCAGGCGGCGAGGGCCGGGTACCGCCAGCATGAAGCCAGCCGCGACCAACAGGCCGCCGATGAGTCCGCTCGACAGCACCAGCGCGGCGGCGCCGACGGCCAGCAGCGGCAGGGATCGGGTGACCCGACGACGGCCTCGCGGTACGGCGGTCGACGAGGTGCGCGCGGTGGGCTGCCGGGCGGGCAGCACCGCGAGGAGGACCACCACCGCCAGCAGGATGCCGCCGAGCAGAAGGCCCGCTCGGTAGGTCGTGTCCGGGGCGAAGCGGAGTACCACCTCCCCGGAGGTGCCGGCGGGAAGAATCCAGCCCTGCTGCCATCCGTCCACCACCAGCGGCTTCAGCGTCCGCCCGCCGATGGTCGCCTCCCAGCCCGTGTTGGTGTTCTCCCGCACGGCGAGTACGCGGTCGACGGGGTGGCCGGCCACCCGTACGCGTCGTTCGGTGGCTGCCCAGGAGCCGACCTCGATGGCGCTGGCGACCGCCGCCGGGGTCGGCGTGGACGTCCGCGGCACCAGGGCGACCCGAGTCGGCGAGGAGAGATTGCTCGGTGTGGTCACGAGGCGGTGCTCGCCGCGACCCAGGTCAAGCTGTCGGGGCGTGGCCCGCCCGCATGGTTCGACCGGCATCTCGCGCAGTTCGAGCAGGTCGCGGAGTGTGCCGCGGAGCGTGGTGGTCACCCGGGACGCGCCGATCTGCAGCGTCGGACCCGACCCGCAGGCCAGTGTCACGGGTGCGTCGAGGCGCGATTTGACGATGGGCGCTCCGGGCAGCACGGTCACCTCGCCGACCGCGACGGGCAGCTTTTCCGGCAACCGCAGCTTGTACGGGTCCGTGCTGGTGGCGGACGGCTTGTCGAGGAACTGAATGGTGATTTCGTCGGTCCGCATCGGCGGGTCCAGGCGAAGGAGCCCGTCGTCGCCGAGCAGGCTGCTTCGGAAACCGCCGTCGCCGACCACCCGCACACTTCCGAGGCGGGTGGCGGCTGTTTCGTCGTCTACGGAGAACCGGAGCCCGGTGATGGTCTGCGGCTTGAGCCACTTGAGGCGAAGGATCGGTGCCTCGTCGCTGACCGCCGGTGACCAGCTGGTGGTCGGGTCCCCGTCGAACGCCGCGCCGGCCCGACCGGTCGGGTCGGCAACGGCCGTTGATGAGGCGGTGACCTGCGCGGTGAGGCGCAGCGGCTGTGCGTCGGCCACCAGCTTGTCGAGGACGTTGTCCAGATCCGGGCCGGCCGTCGGCCGCGCCCACAGCTTGGCGTCGTACGTGCCGGCGGCGGGCAGGGTGAGGGTCCGGTCGATGGTGGAGGCGTCCTCAGAACCGCGTACGGCGTCGGTGGAGCAGCGAGGATGGCCGTCGACGGAGAAGCAGGCCGGCGTGGTGGGCGCCGCCGACACGACGACGGTCGCCGGCCGATCGGTGGCCGGTGCGGCGGGAAGGACAAGGGTCCGGCTCGTCTGGACGCCGGGAATCTTGATCTCGGCGATGCCCACCGATCCGTTACCGAGCGGGCGGAGGTCGTAAGTGTCGTCGATCGAGATCTGGACCGCGCGGGTGACATGGACGCCGGGCAGTTCGAAGACCATGTGATCGCTGAACTGTTCGACGGTGCGGCTCTCGTACCCGGCGGTGACGGTCACCGTCGTGGGCAGGGTGTCGGCCTTCAGGTCGAACCAAACCTCGACCCGGGTGACCCGTGTCGGGTTGGCGAGACCAACCTCGACCCACTGGCGGTCGCTGGGCGAGTACGGCGCGGACTGCCAGGAGGTTTCGGGTTTGCCGTCCATCGCCGCGTAAGGCTGGTGCTCAGGGCGGGCGCCGCCGGGGGAGTCCACCTGCGAACGGGCGGTCGACGCGCGAATCGCGCTGATGCCCTCGAAACGGGCGACGGTCAACTGCTGCGCCCCCCACTCGGGCAGGTAGTCGTGAGCGGGTGCCGTCACCTCGAAGGTGTCATCGGCGGTGAGAGTCTGGGAGGCGTTGTCGCGCGATCGGCCGAACGACACGTCCCGCCTGCGCAGCCCGTCGGTCATCGCGACCGGGCCGGCAACGCCGGCAGCCGCCGCGTCGCCCGCCAGGACCGTTGGCGCCGCGCCGAGCTGCCCTGCCGCGGCGAGGTCGAGGAGCGATTCGGGGCCTCCCACCACGGTGCTCACGTCGTCACGGTCGTATGCGACCACCGGCTCGACTGGCCGGTCGACCCGGTAGACCTCCAATGCCCGGACGGACACGTCGAGCCCTTGGTCGCGGAACTCGTCCTGGGACGACGGCCCGCCGCGCAGGGGGCCGAAGGAGGTGACGCGGGTCAACCCGGGTGAGCGATCCAGTGCCTGGCGGACCACTGCCGGGCGGGCCGTGTCGGAGCGGCCGTGGTCAAGGTCGGCGCGGAACAGGACGTGGCTGATCCCGGACCGGGCGAGCAGGTCGGCCAGCCCGGTCGAGCCGGCGCCGGTGGCGAGTGTCGACTCGATCGCGTCCAGCAGCCGGATCGTGGTCGGTGGGGTGAAGGGGATGGAGTTGCGTACCGCCCACCGGCTGTTCAGCAGCGGCTGGGTCATCTCATCGGTGGTGTTGCCCCAGTCGTACGAGGGGAAGCGCGCCCCGGGTACGACGAGTACCCGCCCGCGCCCGGTGTTCGCGTCGAGCCAGTCGGTGGCCTCATGCCAGTAGCCGGGCACCGCCTTGACGCCGCCTGGCGTGGCGAGACCGCCGGCGAGCGCGGGCGTGGCAACCGCCGTCACGGCGACCATGGCCACGCCGGCCGTGAGCCAGGCCCGTGCGACCGTTCGTGGGCGGTGCTGCTCGGGCGCGGTGCGTGCCGCGCGGACGGCCAGGCCGATCAGGTGCGCCATGCCCAGGGCCAGGGGCAGGCGGAGCAGGACGTCGAACTTGTGCACGTTGCGCAGGGGGGCACCGACGCCGTCGAGGAACTCCCGCTGAGGGCCGGCGAGGAGGTTCGGCAGGTCACCGACGTGCCCCAGACCGACGAGCGCGGCGCCCAGCACCAGACCGGTGATGAGGAACCGGCGGTGCGGCATCCCGCGTCGGGACAGCCCGAGGACACCGAGGGCGGCGACCACCAGGGTCGCGGCGACCAGTAGCGCCTCGTTGGCGAGTCGTGCGCCGGCCGGAAGGTTCGGCCCGAACGGGGAGGCCACGTAGGCGAGCCAGTAGGAGGCGCCGCGGAGCGTCGTCACCGCGTCGGTGACGCTGGTCGTGTTCCGGGCGGTCTCGATGTAGTCCAGGAAGGGCGGGCTGTACCGCCCCAGAACCAGCAGCGGAACCAACCACCACGCCGTGGCCAGCGCCACCGCGCCACACCAGGCGGCGATGGCGGTGACGCGGCGGCGTAAGGGCTGGAGGGTGGCGAGCCAGAGCAGGGCGAGTGGCACAACCGCGGCCACGGCTGTGGCGTTGACTCCACCGGCGCAGGCGACGGCGACGGCCGACCCGGCGACGGCGCGCCGCAGGGGGGTGCCGCGGGCGAGGCCCACCAGCGGGATGAGCACCCAGGGGGCGATGGCGCTGGGCCAGGACTCCACCGAGGCCCAGCCGAGCTGGGTGAGGATGCGGGGTGACAGCGCGAAGGCGACACCGGCGATCATGCGTCCGGCGGGTGTGCCGATGCCCAGCCTGCCCGACAGCCTTACCACTCCCAGGTAGGCGACACAGAAGATCAGCGCCCACCACAGCCGCTGGACCACCCACGGCGCGAGGCCGAGTTCCGATCCGAGCAGGAAGAACGGGCCCATCGGCCAGAGATATCCGTACGCCTGGTTCTGTAGCTGACCGAACGTGCCGGTGGGGTCCCAGAGGTGCAGCGAGCGGAGCAGCCACCCGGCGGGGTTGACGCTCAGGTCGATCTTGGTGTCGGGGACGACCAGACCCGGGGCCTGCTGAAAGGCGAGGGCGGTGAGAGCGATGCAAATGGTCAGGTGCCGAAACCGTCGGGCCGTGTGCCGGGCACGGCTGGACCCCGGAGCGGCATCATTGGTCACCTCTGCACGCATTTCGGCTCCTGTCTTCGCCAGCCGGACGCGCACCTGCAACCGACGACCGTCGCGCGACGTTATCCGGGTCGGGCACGGACGGGCCACCAGGGGTGCTGCGGTGGCGTTATCGGGAGAACGGCCACCCCCACGGCGTGTAAGCGTGTGGCAGGCTGCCGACCATGTCAATGCCAGAAGCTGAGGTCGAGACGCATCCGGAAGGCGTCGCGTCCGAGGGCGACCGGCCGGGGCCGATCGGGCGATGGTTCCGTGCCGACCGTGTCCGCGCGGTAGCGTTCGCCCTCATCGTCGTGTCCGTCGCCTGGCGCGCCGGCCTCGCCACCCGTGGCTGGTTCTCGCAGGACGAGTTCGTCATTGCTGCCCAGGTTCTCGACACCCGGCTGGACGCGGACTACCTCCTGCGTACCTTCAACAACCACCTCATGCCCGGCGGCCTGCTGGTGGCGTGGGCGATGGTGCGGGTGGCGGGCTTTGTCACCTGGCCCTGGGTGCTTCTGCTGGCGGTCGGCCAGGCGGCGACCGGGTTCGCCGTCTACCGGTTGCTGCGCCATCTGCTCCGGCCAGGCTGGGGGCTGCTCATCCCGCTGTGCCTGTTCGTGTTCAGCCCGCTGACGCTTGAGGTCTCCTCGCTGTGGCTGGTCGGGCTGCTCGTGCTGCCGATGCAGTTGGCCCTGGTCATGGCGGCGACGGCCCAGGTCTGGTACGTGCGGACCGGTCGACTGCGGCACCTCGTGGCGGTCGTCCTGTGGGTGGTGTTCGGCCTGCTCTTCGACACCAAGTCCCTGCTGATCGTGCCGCTGCTGTTCCTGCTGACCGTCTTTCTCTTCACGTCGGGTGGTGCCTGGCGCAGCCTGGTGACGACGGTCCGCCGACACTGGCCGGCGTGGCTGGCGCTCGGTGCGCTGTCCGGGGCGTACCTGGCGTTCTATCTGACCCGTCCCGCCCGCGAGCTGGACGAACCCACATCCATCGGTCAGGTCCTCAAATTCCTCGGTGACCTGGTCGGCGAAACCGTCGTTCCGGGTCTGCTCGGAGGCCCCTGGCGTTGGGCGTACGCCGGTGACGGTCCTCCGGCCGTGAACCCGTACGACATCGCCAAGTGGCTGTCCTGGGCGGTGCTGGGGGCTCTCATCGTGATCACCGCGCGGCGGCGCCCGTCGGCCCGGCGGGCCTGGCTGCTGCTCGCGTGCTACCTCGGGCTGGTCGCCGCGCTCTTCGCCGTGACCCGCCTCGGTGGGCCGCTCGGCACGTTGGTGGGCATCATCCCCCGGTACGTCGCCGACGTGGTGCTGGTCGCCGCGATCTGTGTCGGCGCGGCCCTGTTGGGGACGAAGGACGCCGATGAGGACGACGTGTCCGCGTGGCCGGTGCCGACCGTTCTGCGGGAGCCGGGTGCCTTCGCGGTCGGCCTGGTCTCGATAATTGTCGTCCTGGCCACCATCGGGGTGGGCACTCTGTGGAGCACGGCCCGTTTCGGGGACAACTGGAGCACCAAGTACGGGCGGGACTACCTCGCGACGACGCAGATCGAGCTTGCCGCCGCTGCGCCGGGCACCGTCTTCCTGGAAACCACCGTCCCGGACCGCGTCATCGCCGGCTACTTCTGGCCGGACAATCTCCAGTCGCACTTCTTCCGCCCGGCCGAGCGTCGGCCCACCTTCGTGGCGGAGGCCGAGAAACCGTTCATGTTCGACGACTTCGGCCGGATCCGTCCGGTCGTGGTGCAGGGGCGGAAGATCGTGCCGGGGACGGTGCCCGGCTGCGGGCACCTGGCGGAGGGTGGTCGGCCCGCCCGAATCCCGTTGGACGGGTACCTGGAGGAGTGGCCGTACGCGGTCCATTTCGGCTACGTCAGTTCGGGCGACTCGACGGCAATCTTCCGTCTCGGGGACGCCGTCCGGGTAATCACTCTGAAGCGCGGGCTGAACGACGTGTTCTTCCTGCTGGAGGGGGCTGGGGACGCCGTCGAGGTCACCGTGAGCACCTCGGAGGTCAGGGTGTGCACCCAACTGATCACCGTCGGCCGCGCGGTGCCGGCACCGTGAATGGTTGAGCAGACCACCGGCGTCGGCGCCCCGCCGGCGCGGTGGGTGCGCGACACGCTGCCGCTGTACGCCGTTGCGGCGGTCGTCACGGTGCTGGTGCTGGCCCCGCTTGCGGCACCCGGCTACGCGCTGCTGTACGACATGGTGTTCGTACCCCGGCAGCCGCTGAGTTGGGATCTCGTCGCCCCGGCGCAGACTCTGCCCCGGGCGGTGCCGATGGACGCAGTGATGTCCCTGGTGACCCAGCTCGTGCCGGGCTGGGCGGTGCAGCGGGTGGCGCTCGGTGGGGCGGTTCTCCTGGCCGCGGTCGGCGCCGGCCGTCTGGTGCCGACCGAACGGCTCGCGGTCCGGTTGCTCGCCGCGGTGGCGTACGCGTGGACGCCCTACCTTGCCGAGCGGCTGCTGATCGGACAGTGGGGGCTGCTGCTCGCGTACGCCGCGCTGCCCTGGTTGGTCCGGGCGGCGCTGGACCTGCGGGCGGGTCGTGATGGCGCGCTCGCTCGGGTGGTTCTCGCCGCCGCTCCCGCCGCGATCACCCCGACCGGCGGGTTGATCGCGTTGGGCACGGTGATCCTGCTGGTGTCGGACCGGACGCGCCTTCGCCGGTCGGCGCTCGTGGTGGGCGGCGTCGCGTTACTCAACGCCCCCTGGGTGACCGCCGCCCTGGTCACCGGTGCTGGCGGGTCATCCGATTCGGCGGGGGTGGCGGCGTTCGCGGCGCGTTCGGAGAATTGGGCTGGCCCGCTGGTGGCGCTCGCGGGTACGGGTGGCGTCTGGAGCGCACAGGCGACTCCCTCCAGTCGCGCGGCACCGCTGGTGCCGCTGGCGACCCTGATCCTGCTGATCCTGGCCGGTGTCGGTGCCGGCCTGCTGCGGCGCCGGCTGTCCCCGGGTACGGCGGTGCGGCTGGCGGTGCTCGCCGGGATCGCCTTCCTCCTCGCTGCCCTCGGGGTGCTCCCCGGCGGGGCCGCCGCGCTGCGTTGGGCGGTGGTGCACCTGCCGGGCGCGGGGCTGCTTCGAGACGGCCAGAAGTTCCTGGCCCCGTACGCCCTGCTGCTGGTGGTGTGTGTCGCGTTGGGCGCCGAGCGGCTGGTGGCCAGGATCGACCGGGAGGTGGCGGGGGTGGTTCTGGTCGGCCTGCTGCTCCTGCCGGTGGCCGTCATGCCGGACCTCGCCTACGGCGGTGCCGGCCGGCTTCGTCCGGTGAGCTATCCGGCGGACTGGCAGGCGGTCGCCGAGCGGGTGGCCGGCGAGCCGGGGGAGATCCTCGCGCTGCCGCTGTCCGCCTACCGGGCCTTCCCGTGGAACCCGGGACGTGTCGTCCTGGATCCATTGCCGCGCTATCTGCCGGGGACGGTGCTGACCGACGACACACTCCGGGTCGGCGATGTCGCGGTGGCCGGGGAGAATCCACGGATCCGCGAGGTGCGCCGGGTGTTGGCCGAAGGGCGGCCCGTCTCGGCCACCGGCGTGCGCTGGGTGGTGGTGCAGCACCAAGGGCCCAGCGAGGTCGGCCCGGCGACCCTTCGTGATCTCGAAACCGTCCACGAGGGACCGTTTCTCACTCTCTACCGAAATCCCGCTGTTCATCCTGAATCGGACCCCCCTGGACATGGCGCGTGGGCAGTCGTGATGGCGCTCGTCGCTGCCCTTCTGGTGGTTATGGCTGCTGCCATTTCGGCACTACACCGGCGCCCTACCGCGTGGTAACGTCCGCTCGCACGTCTCGCCATTGGAGGATTGGCATGCGTAGAGCTCTGACCCTGGTCGTCTCCGGCATGGTGGCGGCGTTGCTGGGGATCCTGGCCCTTGGCGGGCTCTCGGCCGCCGCGACCGCCACCGACAAAGAGGCGGCCAACGAGGCCAAGAGTGTTTCGGAAGCGGCCAAGCGTGCCGGAAAGAAGGACCCGTACGCCCCCGAGGTCTACGGCGACAGGTAGGACGGCTCGCCCCGCTGCTGCACTGGGCGGGGCGACTCCACACCGTTGAGCAGGTCCGCGAAGTGCCCACCCGCGGCCTGCCAGGTGAAGCTCGCCGCGTGCTTCCGGGCCTGCGCCCCCATCTCTCGCCGCATTTCGTCTTCGTGCAGAAGCGTGCGCACCTTCGCCAGGTAATCGTCGATGTCGTCGGCCAGCAGGCCGGTGCGCCCGTCGACGACAGCTTCGGCGACTCCACCCGCTTCCCGGAACGCGACCGTTGGCGTGCCCGCGGAACCCGCCTCGACAATCGTCAGACCCCAGCCCTCCTTCAGTGACGGGGTCAGGGCAACCCAGGCGGAGGCGAGCAGAGCCGCTTTCTCCTCCTCCGTCACGAAGCCCCGGAAATCCACCCGCTCGGTGATGTCCAGCTCCGCGGCAAGCTCGCGCAGGTGCGACTCCCACCAGCCCTGGCCGGCGACGACCAGCCGCAGCTGGGGCAGCTCGTCGGCGAGGGCCGCGACCGCCCGCAACGCCACCTCGACCCGCTTGTGTGGCACCAGCCGATTCAGCGTCACCAGAAGCGGGAACGGCGCCCGCTCGGCGTCGGTGCGGGGCAGCGCCGGGGTGCCGTTGTGCACCACGGCGACCTGCTCCGGCGGTACGCCCAGCACGGCCAACTCTCGGCGGGTGGCCTCGGAGACGGTGACGTACCGGCACCGCCGGTAGACGCGTACGGCGAGCGACGACTCGACCCACCAGCCGAACCGGGCGGCCCACCGCGGAAGGACCACCGGCCACTGCTCGCGATGCACGTGGTGGATCAGCTTGACCACCGGTCGCCGTGCCCACAGCGGGGAGAGGAACGGCAATCCGTTGCAGACGTCGACCAGGATGTCGGGCCGGCCGCCCCGACGGTTTGACAGCGGGCCCACGCCCAGCGCGCCGACCAGGTAGCTGAGCGCCGCCCAGAGGTAGACGGTGTGTCTGCCGCCGCGCCGCACCAGCCGGACGCCCGCCTCGTTGATCTCGTCGCCGGGTGCCTCGCTGTGGGCGGCGCAGAAGAGGGTGGCGCGGAAACCGCGCGCCACCAACTCGGCGGCGATCCGTTCCACGTACACCTCGGAACCGCCACCCTCGGGGTTACGGGTGTCTCGCCAGTTGAGGAACAGCACGTGTCCGGGCATGCCGAAGCGACGCTCCACGCGAACCCTACTCTCAAGTAATTTAGGGACGCGCGTCACACTAGGGGTTGGGGTGCCGGCCCGGCAATGCCCAGGTGGGGCAGCGCTGATCGGCTGCGCTACGCGCCGACCGTGGGCGTCGGCGTACCCGCCGGGACTGTCGGCGCCGTGCGGGCCGGTGCGGCCACATCGACGGCGGGCGTATCGGATGCCTGCCCGCGCCCGGCCCGTCGGTTCCGACGCTGCGATCCGAGGACCTGCAGGGGCCGCTCGACGCCGTAGTAGCTGACGGCGGCGTACACCAGGCCGAAGACCATGGTGAGTACGAAGATGTTGAACAGCCCGCCGGTGAAGAGCGGTCGGTCGTCGATCAGGTAGATGAGTTCGATGACCAGCGGGTGCCACAGGAACAGTCCGTACGAGACGGTGCCGAGCCATCGGGCGGACTGGGCACCGAAGGCCTCCTTCACCCGCGTTGGCCCGCCGAAGGCCACCGGGATCAGGATCAGCGACGCGATCGCGAGGTACAGGGCCAGCTTGACCGCGAACTCGGCGGCTGTCGGACCGGCGAGGTCGCGGGGTCCGGCGATGGGCGTCGTCGCGATCGCCATCAGCCCGACCGCCGCTGCCCAGCAGGCAATCGGCGCGGAGGCGAGGTCGTCCAGGACGCGGAATACGGCGGGCGCGGTCCCGGTGCGCAGGGCGACGTGCGCCGCCGCCAGGGCCATCCCTGCGCCGAACCAGGCCGCGTACGAGGGGAGCCACATGGTGTGCAGGCCGTTGTCGAGCCAGCCGATCCCCATCAGGGCGAGCCATCCCGCGGTCACCAACAAACCCCCGCAGACGATCACGACGGTTCGGACGGGACGCCATGACCGACCAACAGCGAGCACGGCGACCAGCGGCAGGATCAGGTAGAACGCGACTTCGGTGGCGAGACTCCAGGTCTGGCTGAGCCCGGAGCGCAACTGGCCAGGCCCGTAGATCTGGGTGAAGGTGAGGTGGCGAATCCAGTCACCGGCGGACGCCGGCCGATTCTGCGGCAGGACGAACAGGCAGACCAGCACGGCCAGCCAGTAGGCCGGCAGGATTCGTAGGGCCCGCCGCCAGAGGTACCGCCCGGCCCGCGGTCGGGCCTGTCCCGTCGCGGCGTTCAGGGCCCACGGTCGGAACAACAGGAATCCGGAGAGCACGAAGAAGATGGCAACGCCGACGTCGAGCCGGGCCAGCCAGCCGCCCCACGTGGTGTTCATGGTGGCGGCGGTCTGGAACCCGACGTGGTGACCGACGACCGCCACGGCGCCGATTGCTCGCAGCGCATCGAGGGCGGGGAGTCGATCGGTTACCGAAGTCTGCGGAACTATTGGCGCGGCGGCTGTGGACATCTGGACATCCAGGGGGTCGCTTTCGAAGGTGACCGGGGAGTAACCTCCCGCCATGTTAAGGATCGGGTGCCCCGGACAACAGGTCGTAGGGCGGCAGGTTACAGGAGGATGAGTGAAGCTTCGCGTGGGCGCCGCGCTATTCGGGCTCGGTGTTTTGTTGCTGGTCTTCGCGGCTGGGCTGCCGTTCTATGTGGCCCCCTCCGTGACCAAGCTCCCTTATGATCTTGAACCAACGACGTCCGTCGCGGAGGCAAAGAACGCCAAGTTCCTGAAGATCACTCGCGTCGGCGAGTCGGTGAGCATCGAGGTCCTGCAAGGTGACCTCGTCTCCAGCGTCGAGGTCATTCCTCAGCCGGACGACACGAGGGACCGGCTACCCAAGGAACTCAAGGGCGACGCGGTGATCTGGGACGTCTACCAGACGGTCAGGCGTGCCGACACCCCGGACGTGGTCAGCCAGTACAGCACCGAGTTGGCCCTCTACCGGATCTCCGGTGCGGCCGCCCCGTGGAAGGAGCAGTGGCTCAACGAGAGCGGCGCGGAGCAGACTCCGGTCGGGAACGTGAATTACTCCGGCCAGATCTACAAGTTCCCGTTCGGCACCGGCAAGCGGGACTACCAGGTTTTCGACCGTGACCTGAAGCGGGCCGTCCCGGCGAAGTTCATCGGCACGGAAAAGATCAAGGGCATCGAGGCGTACCGCTTCGAGCAGCGGATCGAGAACGAGGTGCTGAACACCCCGGAGGCGAGCCTCAAGCCGCTTCTGGGCCGGTTCGCCCCCGGCGCCACCAGCGGCCAGATCGTCTACAGCAACACCCGTACGCTCTGGATCGACCCGGTGACGGGCTCCTACGTGAACGTCCGGGAACAGCAGAACAAGGAGCTGCGCCCAGACACCGGCACCGCCACGGTGCTGCTCGACGCGGACTTCAACTACAACGACGACACGGTCAGCCGCAGTGTCGAGACGGTCAAGGACAACCGCTTCAAGATCGGCCTGATCAGTTTCTGGGGCCCGATCGCCGCCGGTGTCCTTGGTCTGATCGCCCTGGTCGTCGGCGTATGGCTGGTGACGCGGACCAACGACGGTGCCGCTCGGCACCGCGCCGACCCGGCTGTGGCACCCGGTGCCGACCCGACTCAGACCCGGGTGGACCAGGAACCGGTGCGCGACGCGGAAACCGCCGAGCAGCCCAGGACCGAGCCCGCAGGCGGTCCACTGACCGACGAGATCCCGCCGGCGTCGACGAACTGGAAGTCCGAGGACCCGACGGTGCCGGCCCAGCGCCCGGCGCACGGCGAGGTGGAGCAGCGCTAACGGGTACGACAGGAAGCACGACTGAGGGGTGGGCCGCGATGCGGCCCACCCCTCAGTCGTGGAGCGGCTCCTGCCTCGGATGCCCTGCGCGGCGTACCGCGTACCGCATGCAGACCCAGTCTTCGCTGTACAGCAGATCGCGCCACTGCCCGACGATGTCCCCGCCATGTGCGGCCATGAGCCGCACCATGTCGGCGTGTGGCACGACAGTCATTTTCATCGGCGCCGGATAATTGAGCAGGTGGCACTGTGCCCAGCTGATCAGGCGAGACGGCGCCAGATGCCAGACGATGCCCCTGGCCGTACGCCCCGGCTCGGTTGGCAGCCCCAGGACGGCAATGCCGCCTGGCCGCAACACGCGCAGGAACTCGGCCAGATAGTGATCGATGGCGGGGCGCGGCAGGTGTTGCAACACCAGGGCGCTGTAGACCAGGTCGAAGTGGCCGTCGGGAAACTGGCTCAGGTCCGGTGCGTCGTTGAGGACGAACCGGATGTTCTCGGCGCTCCGGTTGAGTCGCCGGGCGGCCTCCAGCATGGTCGGAGCTATGTCCACACCGACGACCTCGTCCGCGTGTGGGGCGAGTGCCTGAGACAGTCGCCCGACGCCGCAGCCGAAGTCGAGCACCCGCTCCCAGCGGGTGGGCAGGCCGAGTTGGCGAAGTTGGCCGGACGTCCCCTCGACGTCGGTGCGGCCCGTGGCCAGGAACTCCTCCACGTCCCACCGTCCGCCGCGTTTGCCGGGCTCAACGAGTACGGCCCAGAGCGGATCTTCAGCTCCGAGCTTGGTCCAGTCGCGTCGCACGTCGTTCAGTTGCACGTCGAAACCCTAGGACCTCCGGCCGTCCGGTGGGGTCCCGCTGTTTCCGGGATCGCCTGGATGTTCGGACGAGAGGGAGGAGCCGAACGGCTCTCCGCGATTGCGTGCTTTACATCCGTTACCTAATTGTAATTCATCGATGCCCTGCCACTCTCCGTTGTTGGGGGGCATGGCTATGTCGCCTTTGTCGCCTACCGAGGTTTCTGTCCACACCGATAATTCCACGATTCGTGACGGCGGCCTGCTGTTGAGTCGCCCTCGTGTTGCCGCTGGATGGCCAGGGGGTTGTGAGCCGCGCCGCAACGGGTGCACGATCAGGCTCGATCGTTACCCGCCGGTAACACATGACGGGCCCGGTGCGGGGCCGCCAGTCCGGGACCGGCTTCCTGAGGAGGAACCCGTGCAGGATCGGTTTGAGGATCAGGGTCGTACCCGGTGGCGGCGGTTCGTCGCCATGGCGGTCCCCGCCACCGCCGCAGTCGGCGCCATCCTGTTCGGCATGTCGACCGGCGCCATCGCGTCCGACGTCACCGTGTCCGGGCAGACGTTCAAGATCGGCGCGGCCCGCCTTGAGGGCGACGGCTTCAAGCAGTACGGCGGCGTCGTGCGCGAGAAGGGTGAGGACGGCAGGACCCACCCGATCGCCGTCGCCGAGATCAGCAGCGCAGAGCTCTACAACCTCTGCCAGTCCATCCGCTCTGACCTGCCTGGCCTGCCTGTGGTTCTCACCATCAACGCCGGTGAGGGCAAGGAGCCTGCCCGGGCCAAGGACCTGCTGATCGCCATGGACTCGCTCGACGGCAACGCGACGTTCACCAACATCAAGATTGGCCGGGACGCGACCGACCTGAACGCGACGGCGCAGAAGGGTTCGTTCGGCCAGAACTCCGACCACGTCACCATCACGAACCTGCAGCAGGTGTCCCGGTACACCACGGCGGCCACCTTCAACCTGGTCGGACTCCGGTTGAAGGTCAACGTGGGCGACGACGCCAAGGGCAAGGAGTGCTTCTGAGGTGAGCCGGGGCCCGCGGTGGCCGACCACCGCAGGCCACGTCCCCGTCCCCGTCCCCGCTCCGCCAGGAGGAGTACGTGACAACCGCCAACGCGTCCCACACCCGGCCCGGCGGCACGGCCCAGGCGTGGCAGACCTTCCGCCGCTGGCAGCGGAGCCGACCGTTCTGGGGTGGCCTCTTCATCGCCCTGGCCGGGGTGGCGATGTTCGCCTCCACCCGGATGACGATCAACGGCCTGAGCTTCCACAGCGGAGCCACCGGTCTGCTCTCGCTCCTGATCCCGGTCATCCTGGTGACCTGCGCCCTGCTGCTCTGGTTGAGCCCGGCGCAGCGGCTGTTCTACTCGGTCGTCGCGGCGGTCACAACGGTCTACTCGCTGATCGGGCTCAACCTCGGCGGCTTCTTCGTCGGTCTGCTGCTCGGCATCGTCGGCAGCGCGCTCGCGTTCGCCTGGACCCCGATCCGACCCGCGCCAGCCGCCGCCGACCTGTCCGACACCGATCTGTCCGACACCGATCTGTCCGACACCGACCTGCCCCTCGCCGACCAGGTCGATGCGGGCCAGGCGGAGGCGGATCAGCCTGGCGCGGATCAGGCGGACGCGGATCAGGCGGACGCGGATCAGGCGGACGCGGGTCAGGCGGACGCGGGTCAGGGCCACGCCGAACAGAGCGGAGTCGAGCGGCTCGACACGGAGCGGATCGGAGTCGAGCGGGTCGACACGGAGCGGATCGGAGTCGAGCAGGCCGACGCGGCCGACGAACGGGTGGATCGCCCGGCGGGCGGCGCGACCGACGCGGGCGCACCCCCCGAGTGGCCGGGACGTTCCGCTGATCCGCGGGTGTTCGGAGTTGCGCTGCTGGTGCTGGGCCTCGCTGCGGCCGGCCTGGCCACCCAGCCCAGAGCGGTGCAGGCAGCGCCGACCCGGCCCGCCGCGACCGCCTGCCCGAGCCCGTCCCGCTCCGTCACGCCGTCGCCCAGCCCCACCACTCCCACCGGGACGCCGACCCCGACACCGAGCGCCAGCCCGGAGCGGGACGGCAACATCATCACCGACATCCTGGACGGCATCGGGGACCTGTTCACCGGTGGACGCAGCGAGAAGACAGCGACGCCGTCGGCTACCCCGACCGCCAGCGCGTCGGCGAAGCCGACAGTCACGCCGACGGCCCGTCCCGGCTCCACGGCCTGCCCGTCACCGAAACCGGGCGGGTCGGGCAAGCCCGGGGCCACGACACCCGACAAGCCAGACAAAGCGGAGCCGGGCAAACCGCTGCCCCGCATCGCCGCCGACCCGAGTCTGCCAATGGTGGGCCAGACCCCGTCCAAGCTCACCGGTTCCAAGGTCACCATGACCGGGCTGCGGTTCGACGGGACCACCGAGCTGCAGACCGAGAAGGGCAGCCTCAAGGTGCTGAAGTTCAGCATGCGGGAGGCGGTGACCGACGACTTCCTGCTGGTCGCCGACGGCCCCGACGGGCGCACCCAGCGGTACAAGACCGACCGGCTGACCGTCCGCGGTGACGTGGCCTTCTACTCCACCCGGTTCGTCGGCAAGCTGCTCGGCATCAAGCTCACCCTGACGCCGGACCTGCCGTTGCCGGACGGGATCCCGGTCACCCTGCCGATCTCGATCACGTTCACCGACCCGGTCATGGACCTGGCGTACGTCACCAGTGACACGCTGACCGCCCGGCCGTCGTTGGCGCTTGCCCTCGGCTGAACGACACATCCGCCCCGATGGCTCCGGGTGCTGCGGCTCGTTCGTACCGCCAGCACCCGGAACCGTCAGCGGCTCAGAGCCGGGCCAGCGCCCGGCGCAGCGGGTCGAGGCCCAGCGCGCCCAGGTCCAACGCCTGCCGGTGGAACTCGCGAAGGTCGAAATCCGCGCCCTTGCGGGCCTTGGCGTCCTCGCGGGCCTGGAGCCAGATCCGCTCACCGACCTTGTACGACGGGGCCTGCCCCGGCCAACCCAGGTAGCGGTTCAGCTCGAAGCGCAGGTTCTCGTCCGGCACCCGGCAGTGCGCCCGCATGAACTCCCAGCCCAACTCGGGCGTCCACCGCTCACCCGGGTGGAAGCCGAACGGGTTGTCCTTCGGGATCTCCAGCTCCAGGTGCATGCCGATGTCCACGATCACCCGCGCCGCGCGCATCGCCTGACCGTCGAGCATGCCCAGCTTGTCGCCCGGATCCTCCAGGTAGCCCAGCTCGTCCATCAGCCGCTCGGAATAGAGCGCCCAGCCCTCGCCGTGCCCGGAGACCCAGCAGAGCAGCCGCTGCCAGCGGTTGAGCAGGTCGGCCCGGACGGCGGTCTGTGCCACCTGGAGGTGGTGACCCGGCACGCCCTCGTGGAAGACCGTGGTCACCTCCCGCCAGGTGGAGAAGTCGCTGATGCCCTGCGGCACCGCCCACCACATCCGGCCCGGGCGGGAGAAGTCCTCACTCGGGCCGGTGTAGTAGATGGCGCCGTCGCTGGTCGGGGCGAGGCAGCACTCGATGCGGCGGACCTGCTCCGGGATGTCGAAGTGGGTGCCGTTCAGCTCGGTGATCGCCTTGTCGGCGAGCTCCTGCATCCAGTCCCGGAACGCCTCCTTGCCCTGGATGGTCCGGGCCGGGTCGGCGTCCAACCGGGCCACGGCCTCGTCGACGGTGGCGCCGGACCCGGCGATGCGCCCGGCGACGACCCGCATCTCCGCCTCCAGGCGGGCCAGCTCCGCGAAACCCCAGGCGTACGTCTCGTCCAGGTCGACCTTGGCGCCGAGGAAGTACTGCGAGGCCAGCTCGTAGCGTTCCCGGCCAGCGGCCTGCTTGTCCCGCCCGTGCGGGGCCATCTCGGTACGCAGGAACTGGCCGAACTCGGCGGTCGCCGCGGTCGCCGCCGCCGCACCCCTACGCAGCTCCGCGCCGAGCGAGCCCTCCGCGTCCAGCCGCTCGACCAGCCCGTGGAAGAAGTTGTCCCCGGTCGGGTCGACCCAGATGTCGCACTGCTTGGCCACCTCGACCAGCTGCACCTTCGAGCTGACCTGACCGGCGGCGAGCGCCTCGCGCAGCGTGGTCTTGTAGCCCTCCAGCGCGCCGGCGAAGCCGTTGAGCCGGGCCGCGATGTTGGCCTGCTCGTCGGCCGTCGCGGTCGGCATCAGGTCGAAGACCATGCGAATCTCGTGCAGCCCGCTGGTGATGACGCTGACCTCGCTGGTCACCTCGCCGGCGTCGTACCGGGCCAGGTCCAGACCGAGCCTTTCCTGCATGGCCTCCTTGGCGGTCCGCTCCAACTCGGTTGCCGGCTCGGTCACCTCCAGGTCGGCGAGAGTCCGGCGGGTGAGGTCCGCGCGCGCCCGGTAACCCTCGGGCGAGAGGTCGTCGAGTTGGTCGTCATGGCCGGCGATGCCGACGAAGGTCGCGCCGGTGGGGCTCAAGGGCGCCCACTCGGCCACGTATCGGTTGGCTAGCTCATCGATTCGTCCCACGCTGCGACACTACGTGACCACCCCGCCCCCGTGTCGATGACGTTTGTCGTGTTCAGCAACAGGTTCCGGCAGCGTGTGACGTCCGAAAAGGCGTGCGACTTTGTCGGAGCGCTACGGCAGAGTGTCAGGGGTGAACGCCGATACCACTCCTGACAAAGCGCCAATCCGTTCCTGGTTGCCAGGCTTCGTCGCCCTCGCCGCGATCTGGGGCTCCAGCTTCCTCTTCATCAAGGTCGGGGTGGCCGAGCTGCACCCGGTCCAGCTCACTCTCTACCGGGTCGTTGCCGGCGCGTTGACCCTGCTCGTCGTCCTCGCCATGCTGCGCGACCGGCTGCCCCGAGAGCCTCGCGTCTGGGCACACCTGAGCGTCGTCGCCGCGTTCGGTGTGGCAGTGCCGTTCACCCTCTTCGGCTACGGCGAGCAGCGGGTCGAGTCGATGCTGGCCGGCATCTGGAACGCCACCACGCCACTGATCGTGCTGCCGTTGGCGGTCCTGGTCTTCCGCACCGAGCGGCTGACCGTGCGCCGTGCGGTCGGGCTCGGGCTGGGCTTCCTCGGTGTGCTGGTGGTGCTTGGGGTCTGGGAGGGCATCGGCGGGGCCCACTTCACCGGCCAGCTGATGTGCTTCGGCGCGGCCGCCTGCTATGGCGTCGCCATCCCGTACCAGAAGCGGTTCGTCGCCGGCAGCGCGCACTCCGGCCTGTCGCTGTCCGCCGCGCAGCTGCTGCTCGCCGCCGGGCAACTGGCCATCGTCACCCCGTTCGTCGCCGGCATGCCGCCGCTGCCCACCGAGCTGTCGGCGGGAGTGGTGGCCAGCGTGTTGACCCTCGGCGCGCTCGGCACCGGGCTCGCTTTCGTGATCAACATGCGCAACATCCGGGTGGCTGGCGCGAGCACCGCCTCCACCGTCACCTACCTGATCCCGATCTTCGCGGTGCTGATCGGAGCCGTGGCGCTCGACGAGCGCCTCAACTGGCACCAACCGGTCGGCGCGTTGATCGTGCTGCTCGGGGTCGCGGTCTCGCAGGGCGTGTTCGGCCGCCGACAGCCCCGGCCGGTGGTCGGGGTCGGTGCGCCCGCAGCACCCGCCGCCGAGCCGGTCCGCCACTGAGGCCCGCCGTGCCCCCGGGGCGGCGGCTGGAAGGGGTCTCTGGAGGCCGGCCACCTCGGGCCGGCCCGTGGAAGGGGTCGGGCGGGGCCTCCAGGTCAGGCGTGGTTGTGGGTCCAGTCCACGAGTTGCTTGGCGGACCAGGTGTTGACCACCCGGTCGGCGGGGACGCCGCAGAGGGCGGCCCGTTCGCAGCCGAACCGTTGCCAGTCGAGCTGGCCGGGCGCGTGGGCGTCGGTGTTGATGGCGAACCGGCAGCCCGCCTCCAGCGCGCGGCGGATCAGCCGCTTCGGTGGATCCTGGCGCTCCGGCCGAGAGTTGATCTCGACGGCGGTGTCGTGCTCGGCGCAGGCGGCGAAGACCGCGTCCGCGTCGAAATCGCTCTCCGCCCGGGTCCGGGCCCGGTGACCCCGGTCGCCCGGGCCGGTCACTCCGGCCGGGCGGGACGACACCATCCGACCGGTGACATGGCCGAGGATGTCCAGGTGCGGGTTGGCGACCGCGGTCAGCATGCGACGGGTCATCTTCGACCGCTCGTCCTTGAGGTTGCTGTGCACCGACCCGACCACCACGTCCAGCCGGGCCAGCAGCTCGTCGTCCTGGTCGAGTGAGCCGTCCGCGAGGATGTCCACCTCGATCCCGGTGAGGATCCGGAAACCCTCGGGCAGCGCCGCGTTGACCTGCGCGACGTGGTCGAGTTGCCGGCGCAGCCGGGCCGCGGTCAGGCCCCGGGCCACCGTCAGTCGTGGCGAGTGGTCGGTCAGCACCAGGTACTCGTGGCCCAGCTCCACAGCGGCCAGCGCCATCTCCTCGATCGGCGAGCCGCCGTCGGACCAGTCCGAATGGGTGTGGCAGTCGCCCCGCAAAGCGGCGCGTAGCGCCGTCGCCTCGGCATCCAGGTCGCTGCCCTCGGTCGCCACCAACCGCCGCAGGTAGACCGGCTCCTCACCGGAAAGCGACTCCGCCACACAGCGGGCCGTGACGTCACCAACCCCGGCCAGCTCGGTGAGCGTGCCGTTGCCGGCCCGGTCGGCCACCTCGGTCGCAGGCAGGCCGGCCAGCGCCTTCGCCGCCGACCGGAACGCCCGGACCCGATAGGTGGCCTCGTTCGCACGCTCCAACAGGAACGCGATCCGGCGCAGGTCGGCGATGGGGTCCCGGGCCTTCATCCCACCGAACCTAGTCGGTGCCGCGCCGGTCAGGGAGCCTTCGGACAGCCGTGTTTGCGCTGCCACGCGGTGACCTCGGTGGCCGGTTCCCGATTGCCGCCGCGTCGCCAGGAATCCAGGTAGCGGGCCGGCCAGAGCACCCCGCGCCGAATCCACCAACCGTCCTTGCCCGCACACGGCGGCGAGATGCCGAAGTGCACGTGGCACACGTTGTTGGCGTTGCCGGTGCGCCCCACCTTGCCGAGCTGCTGCCCGGCGCGGACCCGCACCCCGGCGTCGACCCCGCCGGACACGGCACTCAGGTGCGAGCCGTAGTAGCGCACCCCGTCGTCGCCGAGCAGGGAGACCGACAGGCCGCCGTTCTCCGGGCCCTGCGGCCCCCGCTTCGAGTACCGGTCGACCCGACTCACCTCCAGCACCGTCCCGTCGGTCACCGCGACGAACGGTTCACCACAGTCGGCGAAGAGATCCGTGGCCGGATACGCCCCGTGCGTCGGGTGGTAGTCGACGTTGTCGGCGCGTACCGGGAAGACATGCCGCAGCCCGGTGCGCGGTGCCGCCGCCGACGGCGCGGCCGACGACGGTGTCGAGGCCGGGGTCGGGGTGGCAGCCGACGGCGACGGTGCCGCCGGCTGCTCGGCGGTCGCCCAGACCCCTGGCGGCGTGGGCGCGGCGCCGTCGGCCGGCACCCCCGGCCGGGTCGTCGCGCAGCCGGCGGCCAGCACCGGGACGAGCAGCAGCAGGATCGGGTACGCCGGACGCGCGCGGCGGCCGATCGTCGGCGACGGCATCCGGTCATCCTGGCAGAGCCGGTACCGTGGGCACGAGCGACGCGCGTGAGGGAGGGCAGCGACGGTGACCATCGCCCGACCAGAACCTGGCTCGGATCCCGGTGCCTTCGTCCGCCCGGTGGCGCGTACCCCCTCGGGTCTTTTCCCCGCCGGCCCGCCGGCCCGGCCCACCTACCGCGAGCCGCACCCGGTCACCGGCGGTGGTGTCGCCGCTGGCGGCGGCGCGGCGGCCGGTTGGTTCCTGTTGTTCGGGCTGCTCGGCACCGATGTGGCCAGTTACGCGTGGTGGACGGTGGTGGCCGGTCTGCTGGCGTGGCTGACCGCCCTGGTGCTGGTCCGCTATGGCGACCGAGGGGTCGCCACCGGGGTCGCCATCGTCACGGCGGGAGGCTGGAGCATCGCCGCCGCCGTGCTGGCGGTCCGCTGGGGAACCAGCGGTGACTGGCCGTTGTGGTGACCGCCGACTGCGTCACCGACTACTCCCGTGACAGTGCCGAAACGGCTCCGAAACGAGTGTCCATGACTGCGCCGTGTGCCCGGTTGGCTGCGTAGCGAACGCCGTCTTGACGTGGCCGCCGAGACTCGGCACGCTCGGCACTATGGCCTGGACCACCCCGCGACAGGACCCGGATCGCACCCGCCGCCGCCTTCAGTTGTTGGCCGAGTTGGCGGGCGCCCGCGCGGTCCGTCAGCGCAGCCGACCGCAGCGGCAGCGCACCGAGCGTCTGCGCCAGCTCATCGCCACCCGCCGTCGGGTCGTCGGCTGATCCGACTTTGTCAGGAATGACCGGCGCTTCGGGGCGTTGACCGGTCGCCTGCCGACCCGACCGGCTAACGTGCACGCGTAACGGGTCGGCGTTGTGCCGAGGGGCTATTGGGGGGACCGTGTCGTACTTCGCTGCGGCCGTGGTGCGCGACGACAGTGGCTGGACCGCCGCCGAGGTCAGCCTGCGCGGCGCCACCGACATCGACGAGGTCGCTGACCGACTGCGTGACGTCGACCTGGAGGCCGACGTGTCGCTGCTGTTCGTCGAGGCCGATGACGCCTATCTGGTGGTCCTGCGTCTCGACGAGGGCGACGACCTGCGGGTGTTCGGTTCGGACTCCGCGTTCGCCGAGGAGTCCCCTCTTGGTTCGCTGCTGGTCGGTGACCTGAAGACCTCGGTCACCGGGCTCGACGGCGACGAGGAGCCGCGCCCGGTGACGAGTGGTGACGAGGAGAGCGAGCAGCCCGTCGTCGACCCGGAGGCCGACCCGGTGGGCGATGCCGACCTGCTGGCCAACCTGGGCATCTCCGCGCAGAAGCTGCTGACCCTGTGTACGCACGAGGGCATGATGCCGGCGGACGTCACCGCCGAGATCTGCGAGGTGCTCGGCTGCGTCGACGAGGTCGAGGAGCTGCGTGAGGTCTGAGCCGGCCGACGCCACCGATCCGTCGCTGGAGTCGATCCGGCCCGGGCAGCCGACCCCCGGTGCGGTGGGCCGGGCCGGCCCGGGCGCCCACGAGGGCCTGGCCGACCTGGGCGAAGTCGGCCGGCGGCAGCGGCACGAGCTGTGGATGCGCCGCGCCCTGGAGGTCGCCGTCACGGGCGTTGCCGACGCTGCCACCGGTGCCACGGATGTGGACGACGTGCCGGTGGGCGCGGTGCTCTACGGGCCGGACGGGACCGAGTTGGCCATCGGGCGCAACGAGCGGGAGCTGACCGGCGACCCCACCGCCCATGCCGAGGTGCTGGCCCTGCGCCGAGGTGCCGAGCAGGTCGGCCGGTGGCGGCTGGACGGCTGCACCCTGGTGGTCACCCTCGAACCGTGCACCATGTGCGCTGGTGCGCTGGTGCTGGCCCGGGTCTCCACCGTCGTCTTCGGCGCGTGGGAGCCCAAGACCGGCGCAGCTGGATCGCTCTGGGACGTGTTGCGTGACCGCCGGCTCAACCACCGCCCCGAGGTCTACGGCGGGGTGCTGGAGGCCGAGACCGCCGCCGTGCTGCGCGCGTTCTTCCGCTGAGGCCGGGCCGCTCGCCTCTCGCCGACGTGGGCGCTGGCCGCCGTGTGACCTGGGTGGCTGGATCGGGCTCGCGTGGCGTGGCGCGGGTTGACGTGGCGGGATCGGGCCGGCCTGATGCTGAAGAGCGTGATGACTGTGTGGCATAAATATGCCTCACAGTCATCACGCTCTCCGCGGTGACGCCGCCCGGACGGGTCAGGCGATGATCGTGTCGAGGGCGATCTCGACCATCTGGCTGAAGGTCTGCTCCCGCTCCTCGGAGGTGGTCTTCTCGCCGGTCTTGATGTGGTCGCTGACGGTCAGCACGGTCAGCGCGCGGGCCTTGAAGCGGGCGGCGATCGTGTAGAGCGCCGCCGACTCCATCTCCACCGCCAGCACGCCGTAGTCGGCGAGCGTGTCGTAGAGGTCCGGCCGGTCGGTGTAGAAGGCGTCCGCCGCCAGGATCGGCCCGACGTGCATCGTGATGCCGCGCCGCTCAGCCACCTCGACCGACGTACGCAGCAGCCCGAAGTCGGCCACCGGGGCGTAGTCGATCAGCCCGTCGAAGCGCATCCGGTTCATGTTGGAGTCGGTGGAGGACCCGATGGCCGCCACCACGTCCCGCAGTTGCAGGTCGGTGCTGAGGGCACCACAGGAGCCGACGCGGATCAGCGTCTTCACGCCGTACTCGTTGATCAGCTCGTGTGCGTAGATGGAGGCCGACGGCATGCCCATGCCGGAGCCCTGGACGGAAACCTCGACGCCGTTCCAGCGGCCGGTGAAACCCAGCATGCCCCGGACCGTCGAGTAGCAGGTGGCGCCCTCGAGGTAGGTCTCCGCGATCCACTTGGCCCGCAGGGGGTCGCCCGGCATCAGGACCCGCTCGGCGATCTCGCCCGGCTTCGCGCCGATGTGCGTACTCATGGCAAAGATCCTGCCAGGCCGGCACGGGCGATACCGGTTCGGCGTCGGAACCAGCGGTCCTGTACCCTCGTCGGCGGTGGCGTGTCCGAGCGGCCTAAGGAGCACGCCTCGAAAGCGTGTGAGGGTTAACGCCCTCCGAGGGTTCAAATCCCTCCGCCACCGCTCTGTAGTGCAGAAACGCCCGGTCGATCCGCGAGGATCGACCGGGCGTTCCGCGTTCGGTCTCAGAGCTGCTGCTCGCCGCCATCGACGAACAGCTCGCCGCCGGTCATGAAGCTGCTCTGGTCGGAGGCGAGGAAGAGCGCCGCGTTGGCGATCTCGTCCGGGTGGGCCATCCGGCGCATGGGCACGCCCGAGGCGATGGACTGGAGCAGGCCGGGGGCCTCCTCGGGGCTGGGCGCGAGACCCGCGAGCCCGGGGGTCTCGGTCGAGCCGGGGACCAGGGTGTTGACCCGAATGTTCCGGCCAACCAACTCGGCGGCCCAGGTGCGGCCGAACGAGCGGATGGCGGCCTTGGATGCGGCGTAGACACTGAACGCCGGGGTGCCGTTGCTGGCGGCCGTCGAGCCGGTCAGCACGATCGAGGCACCTTCGTTGAGCAGGGGCAGGGCCTTCTGCACGGTGAAGACCGTGCCGTAGATGTTGGTGTCGAAGGTGCTGGCGATGTGTTCGACCGTGATCGAGTCGAGCGGGAGGAACTCGCCGCCGCCGGCGTTGGCGAACACCACGTCCAGCCCGGCGCCCCGGGCCTCGATCGCCCGCATCACCCGGTCCAGGTCGTCGAGGTTGCCGACGTCACTGGCGATACCGGTGGCGTTGGTGCCGATGCTGGCCACGGCCTCGTCCAGCGGGCCCTTGCGCCGGCCGGTGACGAAGACGTACGCGCCTTCGGCGGCGAAGCGGCGGGCGGCGGCCAGGCCGATGCCCGTGGTACCCCCGGTGACGAGGGCGGTCTTGCCGTCGAGCTGTCCCACGATGGATCTCCTTTGGCTATTTCTGTACCGAACGGTACGGATCCGACCGTAGCAACCGGCGGCAGCGTTCGCAAATTTCTGTACCGATCGGTTGGGCTGCGGGTAAGATGGGCCGAGGGAGGTGGTGGCCGTGCCACAGCGAGGGCGACCACGGGGTTTCGACGCCGACGAGGCGCTGGAGCGCGCAGTGGAGGTGTTCTGGCGTCAGGGGTACGAGGGCGCGTCGGTGAGCGACCTCACCGCCGCGATGGGCATCAACAAACCCAGCCTCTACGCCGCCTACGGGGGCAAGGAGGAGTTGTTCCGCAAGGCCGTGGCCCGCTACGCCGAAAAGGACATGGCGTACGCCCGGAGCGCGTTCGCCCAACCCACCGCGTACGAGGTGGTCGCCACCCTGCTGCGGGAGAACGTGCTCGCCGTGACCCGGCCCGACCGTCCGGCCGGGTGCCTGTCGATCCAGGGCGGCACCGCCTGCTCCAGCGAGAACGCACCCGTCGCCGGGTTCCTCGCCGCCAGCCGCCTGGCCGGCGAAGGGGCTCTCGCCGACCGGTTCGCCCGCGCTGTCGCCGAAGGCGACCTACCCGCTCACGCCGACCCGGTCGCGCTCGCCCGCTTCGTCATGATCGTCAGCGAGGGGCAGGCGGTGCATGCCGCCGCCGGTGTCAGCCGGGAGGACCTGCGACAGGCCGCGGAGATCGCGCTCGCCGGTTTCGCCGCGGCGTCCGGGGCGCGGCTGCCCGAACAGGCCACCGGGACGGTCTGAGCGCTCAGCGAGCCGCGAACAGCCCGCCGGGTGTTCCCGACACTGAAGCATCGACCCGACGTGCCGGGCGGGTCGATCCACATCGGATCAGCCCGCCCGTCAGCGCCACGTCGGTGCGGTTCGCCTCAGCAGGGGCCGACGCCCTCGTCGAAGAGGCGGCGGGCCCAGTCGGCGTACCCCGCGATGGTTTTTCGGACCGTGCGCCCGTCGTGCAGGAACAGGTACGCGCGGTCGCCGCTGCGGGCGAGCAACCCGTCGAGGCGGTGCGTCCCCTGTGGAGCATCGAGTCTGGTCACCAACTGGTAGCGGGCCCAGACCTGGTCGACGGGCGAGCCCACCGTTATGCCCTCCGGTGTCCGCATCGGGTCGCCGACCCAGAGCAGCACCAGTCTGTCGTCCATGAAGACCGGGCTGACCGTGTCGTGGCCGACGAGCATCGGCCCGCAGGCGTCCAGGCTGGTACGCAGGATGCCGCGCTGGGTCAGCTCATCCTCGGTGTCACCGAACTCGATGTTGCGCAGGCCGTTCAGGTCGATGATCTCCACGCTGCCGGCGGGCCGGCCGTGCGGGATCGACCCGGTTGGCGGTACGCCGCTGCCAGCGATCGAGGCAGCCGTCATCAGCATGGCTATAAAAGCAAATTGTCGCAATTTCATGGAATCCCCCAGTCCCCAACGGAACGAGGGCGTTCAGGTTGCTGGCGTTCGCCGGATTACTGATTTTCCCACTGCTCGACCAGTTCGTCCCAGTAGTCGGCGCTGAGTCGACGCCGCCCGTGCGCCAGCCAACCCTCGGTGTTGCGCTCCAGGTGCAACCCCAGTTCGGCGAACGGGTCGATCCACTCGCCGGGCTCGACACCGAGCCGGGTCAGCGCCGCGTTGATCGGCCACTGCTCGCGCGGCGCGTCCAACACGTCGTCGAAGCCTGGACCCCACGACAGCCTCCCGCCCAGCCACACCGCCGCCGACTGGTAGCCGGTGCCACCAAAGAACTCCGCCTCCAGGTATGCCACCGGCCCCGCCTCTGACCAGCGGGTCAGCAACTCGGTCAGCGTCGGCGACAGCACCAGGCCGAACGGGTGCTCGGCGGTCCGGTCGTCCGTCGCGAAATCCGGCAGCGACCCGGTCAGCTCCACCACCAACTGCGGTGTGACCGGCAACAACCCGAAATCCTGGCGCAGCTCGCCGAGGACCGCGTGATCCAGCTCGGCGGTCTGCTCGCGGAGCAGCTCGGCGTCCGCGACCACCGCGCTGAGCTGGTAAGCCATCGAACCCTCCGCCGTCCACAGCCTGTGGATAGAACATGTGTACGACGGTTCCGGTCGGGCCGACGTCGATTCCCGGACCGTACCCGCCCAGCGGCGACAGACTCCCTGCCGGGACCCGTTGTACGGTCCTGGTCATGGCTGACCAACTGACCGTCCCCGGTATGCCGTCTCCGCTCGTGTCCTCACCCGAGGGGCTCTGGCGGGTGGACGAGACGACCGGCGCCGTGACTGTGTCGGCGCAGCCGCGCACGGACATCTTCATCGACCCGAGCGGAGTCGGCGTCGACGGGTACGAGAACGCCGTGCCCGTCCTCAACGCGGCGACGCTGCTCGGTGACCTGCCGCCGGAGGGCGACTTCCAGTTCAGCGCCCGGGTCAGCGTTGCCTTCGCCGCCACCTTCGACGCCGGGGTGCTGCTGCTCTGGCGTGACGAGCGGTGCTGGGGCAAGTTGTGCTTCGAGTTCTCACCCGAGGGTAAGCCCATGATCGTTTCCGTCATCTGCCGTGGTGTCGCCGACGACGCGAACGCCTTCGTCGTGGCCGACCGGTCGGTGTGGCTGCGCGTCTCGCGAATCGGCCGGGTCTACGCGTACCACGCCTCGGGCGACGGCACGACCTGGCAGTTGATCCGCGTTTTCAGCTTCGACGGCGAGACGACCCGCGACCGGATCGGCTTCGCCGGCCAGTCGCCGACCGGCGACGGGTGCAATGTGACGTTCGACGAGATCAACTTTCGGTCGGAACGCCTCGCCGATCTCCGCGACGGCTCCTGACACAAGCCCTGTCCACAGCCTGTGGATAGAACATGTGTACGACGGATTGAGGCCCTGGTCAGAGCCGCATGGCAAGCCGGCTGATGAACGCGCGCCAGGTCGCCGGCGCGAAGGTGAGCGCCGGGCCGGTCGGGTCCTTGGAATCCCGTACGCCGACGACGCCGGGCAGGTTGTCGGCGACCTCGACACAGTTGCCGCCGTTGCCGCTGCTGCGGCTGCTCTTACGCCACCGTGCGCCGTTCAGCTCCATGTCTGCGCCACTTCCCTCATCAGGTCGACCGACTGCCAGTGGGACAGCGCCTCCCCGCGCACGTTCTCCCATGCCGCCATCATGGCCGCGATGTCCTCGGGGTCGCTAGCGACTTGTCCCTGGAGTTGGTTGTCCAGGTAACCGGCGACCCGGTGGTCGTGGCTGTGTGCGATCACGAACGGCCCGTTCAACCCGGCGTAGGCGCCGACCGTGCTGGGCACGACGTGCACCCGGATGTGTGGCTCGGCGCACGCCGCGACGACGGCCAACAGTTGCTCGCGCATTGTCGATCCGCCGCCCACCGGGCGACGGATGACCGCCTCGTCGACGACCGCCGTGAACTGCGGCGGGTCATCCCGCCTGAGGACGCCCTGTCGACCGAGCCGGACCGTGAGAAGCCGCTCGATGTCACCCCGGGGGATCAGGCCCGCGCCGCTCAGCACCGCCCTGGCGTACGCCTCGGTCTGCAACAGCCCCGGCAGGACGGTCGACTCGTACGAGCGCAGTGACACCGCCTCGCGCTCGATCTCCTGCCACGGACGAAACCAGATGGGGTCACGACGTCTTGAAGTGTCCGGCCAGATGTCCGACACGTCCTTGTGGAGGGCCTCCGCTGCCGCCAGGCGGTGCCGGGGGTGCGGGATGCGCCCCTCGGTCAACCAGCGCCCCACGGTCTTCGGGTCGACGCCCACGGTCTCGGCGAGGGATTCGGTGGTGTGCCCGGTGTCGCTGAGCGCCACCCGAAGCGCATCGTTCACGGCCCCTCCATCGGATGTCTCGAATATCTGAGGACCATATCGCTACGCGGTGTACCTGTCCGGTGACGCGCCAGAGGGTGGTCCGCAGAAGACGGCGTGACCGGTGGAGGCGCAGGAGCCCGGCGGTCGGCGTCAGTCCGGGGGTCGCCCCGACGGGGCGACCCCCGTCCACCGCGAAGGAGGTTCGCCTGTGCCCCGCCGCCGCTACCGGAACCATCTGCCGACCCGACCCACCTGGCGCTGTGCCGCGTGCGGCATCGCCTGGCCCTGCTCGGCGGCAAAGCTGCGGCTGCTCGGCGAATACCGGCACGACCGGCTGGCGTTGACCGTCTACCTGGCGACGCTCCAAGCCGAGGCCAGCGCGCAGCTCAGCGAGGTTGACCCAGGTCGGCTGACCGACCGCTTCCTCTCCTGGGCGCGCGCCCGCGCCTGAAGGGGGTCGGGGCACCGGGTCGGGCGTGGTTCCCGGCGAGGGGCCTGCAGAACGATTCAGGGCCGGTCCCCGTGGGGGCCGGCCCTGTCGTTGGTGCTGCTCAAGAGAGCGGAGGATACGAGATTCGAACTCGTGAGGGTGTAAACCCAACACGCTTTCCAAGCGTGCGCCCTAGGCCTCTAGGCGAATCCTCCGCGAGCCAGGATACAGGCCTCCGTCGGCCGGGCCACCCCACCACCCCCTGAAGATCGACGGGCGGTCGGGTAGGCTGGGCGGCACCTCCCGTGCGGCGGTATCTCGTGAACCTCCCCAGGGCCGGAAGGCAGCAAGGATAAGCGAGCTCTGCCGGGTGCACGGGAGGCCTTTTTGTCTGTGGGCCGGTTGATCCACTCGACTTCCGTGATGTCGGGGTGTCCCGGCCACGTGGACACCGCGGTTTCCAGGAAGCCGAGTCGATCAAGCGCGGCGCAGCGTCGATCAAGCGCCGCGCGGGGCCGGTCAGGCGCGACGCGGGGCCGATCAAGCCCTGGCGGGCCCGGTCGATCAAGCACGGCAACCCAGGCGCCGGGGTGGTGGGTGGTCACCCGCGCCCGACCGGCGCAGAATGGCTCGGTCGAGAGGAGGCGGGACGAGTGACGCTGGCGCTCTACCGCAAGTACCGGCCGCGTACCTTCGCTGAGGTCATCGGTCAGGAGCACGTGACCGAGCCGCTGTCGCAGGCGCTGCGCAGCGGACGGCTCAACCACGCCTACCTCTTCTCCGGGCCGCGCGGCTGCGGCAAGACCTCCAGCGCCCGGATTCTGGCCCGCTCGCTCAACTGTGAGCAGGGCCCCACCCCGGAGCCGTGCGGCAAGTGTGAGTCCTGCCGCTCGCTGGCCACCGACGGTGCCGGTTCGATCGACGTGATCGAGATCGACGCGGCCAGCCACGGTGGTGTCGACGACGCCCGCGAGCTGCGTGAGCGCGCCTTCTTCGCGCCGGCCAGCAGCCGCTTCAAGATCTACGTCATCGACGAGGCGCACATGGTCTCGACCCAGGGCTTCAACGCCCTGCTCAAGCTGGTCGAGGAGCCCCCGGAGTACGTCAAGTTCATCTTCGCCACCACCGAACCGGAGAAGGTCCTCGGCACGATCCGGTCGCGGACCCACCACTACCCGTTCCGGCTGATCCCGCCGAAGGTGCTCCGCCCGTACCTGGAGCAGCTCACCCAGGCGGAGGGCGTCGCCGTCGAGCCGGCGGTCTTCCCGCTGGTGGTCCGCGCCGGTGGAGGCAGCGCCCGGGACAGCCTCTCGGTGCTCGACCAGCTCATGGCCGGGGCCGGCCCGGAGGGTGTCACCTACGCGCGGGCCGCCGCGCTGCTCGGGGTCACCGATGCCGCGTTGATCGACGAGATGTGCGACGCGCTGGCCGCCGGGGACGGCGCCGCCGCGTACGCCACCGTCGACCGGGTCGCCGAGGCCGGGCACGACCCGCGCCGGTTCGCCGCCGACCTGCTGGAACGGCTACGCGACCTCATCGTGATCCAGCAGGTGCCGGACGCCGCCGCGAAGGGCCTGATCGACGGCCCGGCCGACCAGATCGAGCGGATGGCCGCCCAGGCTTCCCAGCTTGGCCCGGCCACGCTCTCCCGCTGCGCCGACATCGTGCACGACGGCCTGGTGGAGATGCGTGGCACCACCGCGCCCCGCCTGCTGCTGGAGCTGATCTGCGCCCGGATGCTGCTGCCCGGCGTGGACGACTCCGCCGGTGGTCTCCTCCAGCGGCTTGAGCGGATGGAACGTCGGCTCACCCTGAGCGGCACCGACGCGCCGCCGGCCGCCGCCGGCTTCGCGCCAGCAGCCCACCCAGGGGTACGCCCACAGCAGGCCCCACCGGTCCCGGCTGCCGCAGGCCCCGCACCCACCAACGCCCCGACCTCCGCACCGCCGTGGGAGGTCGACAGTGCGGCGTCCCCGGCCCGGAACGCCGTCGACCTGAGCGCTGCGGTGTCGAGTGCTCCGGCCTCGGCCGGCCGGGTCCCGACCGCTCCGGCGTCGAACGCACCGGCTTCGGGCGTCCCGACCTCGGGCGCGCCAGTGTCGGGCGTGCCGGCCTCGGCCGCGGACTCGCCCATCCCGGCGTCACCCGGTGCCACCGTCGGGTCGGCACCCGCTGATCAGGGCGCACCAGTCTCGCCCGCCGGGCCGGGCGCCGGCTCACCCTCCCAGCGTCGCGTGGTGCCGCCGTCGGCGGTGCTCCCCGACCCGGCCACGCCCGTGCCACCCCGGCCGGGTGCGCCGGCTGCCGCGTTGGACGCGGTCGCGGTCCGCCGCGTCTGGCCCGACGTGGTCGGCAAGGTCAACCGGACCAACAAGCGGATCGCGGCCCTGATGCGCGACGCGGTCGTACGCGAACTCGACGGCGACATGCTGGTGCTGACGGTGAAGTCGACAGTGCTGGCCAAGATGATGGCCGACCACGCGGCTGTGCTGACCGACGCGCTCTACGAGGAGTTGGGCGGGCGCTGGCAGATCCGCTGCGAGGTGGCCGGTGAGCGCGGTGGCGTGTCGCTGTCCGGCTCGCAGCGCTCACAACAGGCCGCTCCGGCCCGACCCGCCGCCAGCCCGACGAGCGCGCCGCCGGCCGCACCGACTGCTGCCAACCCGACGGCCGCACCGATCGCTACCAGCCCGACGAGTGCACCACCGGTCGCACCGACTGCTACCAGCCCGACGAGTGCGCCGCCGGCCGCACCGACTGCTACCAGCGCGGCGAGCGTGCCGCCCGTCGCACCGACCTCGACCGGTGCCGCTGGGCCGACTCATGCGCCGTCCAGCGCAGCGAATGCGACCGGCACCACCGGCCCGGGTGCGCGCGGCGCTGTCGGCGTGAACGGAAGCGGCTCCGGTGCGGGTCAGCAGGGCGCAGCACCGCGTACCGCTGCGGATGATCACGGTGCAGGTCGGCAGGGCGGAGCCCAGCCCGCTGCCGCGGACGGCGCGGGTGGGCCTCGCGCAGCGCAGCCCGGCGCGGCCGATGACGAGGACGACTGGCCGGAGGCGGCGCGCCCCGGCGGCGGTGCCTCCGCCGCGGCGGCGACCGATGACGAGGACTGGCCGGAGGCCGCCCGCCCCGGCGGCGCGTCGGCCGACGGATCAGGTGCCGACGCCGCGTCGGGCGGCTCCGGCTCGGCCCCCGCATCGGCCAGCGCGAACGGCGGCACCGCGAACGGCGGCACCGCGAACGGCAGTGGACCAGGTGTTGCGGGTGGCCCTGGCGCATCGGCCGGTGGCGGTAAGCCGGGCGGACGGGACAACCCGACACCGGCGGCCCGGCAGCCGGCGACAGCCGGGAACGCACCGGTGAGCAGCGCCATCGCCGCGGCTCGCGCGGCGGCGGCGGGGCGCGGTGCGCGTACCCCAGCGGCAGCCCGGCCCGTCGCGGACGCCGAATGGGCGGGCGAGCCTCCCTACGACCCGGACTTCGACGGCCCGACGCGCGGTGGTCGGCCGGGTGGGGCGGCGCCGGCGACCCCGGTCTACGAGGGGTTCGACCCGGGCGACGAGCCGTTGGACGAGGTCATCGACGAGAAGACCGCCCGGGAGTCCAGCGAGGAGCAGGCGGTACGGCTGCTCCGGGAGACCTTCGGAGCGGAAAAGATCAACGAGGTCGACGCCCGGTAGGGGACTGCGTCGCGGCGATCGGTGGCAGCTCAGCAGTGCCGTGTGCGGCGTGTCAAGTTGCTCAGCTGCCAACGATCAAGGAACTAGTGGACCTTGCTTGGGTTTGAGCGAGGCAGGCTGGCAGGTCTTTCGGCTAGCAGGACGCCGAGGCAGCAGGCCCAGAGGGGGAAGGGCAGCACTGCGACCCGTTCCATGCCGCCCACCCCGATCCCGACGCCCTGTTGGGCGAAGAACAACACCGTTCCGACCAGGGCGACGAGCCCTGCGGTGAGGGTGAGCGGTCGCCACCGGCCGAGCGTCGTGGTGCCCGGCGCGAAGCCGGCGAGGAGCAGGCCGACGTTGCCCAGACCCATGATCAGGAATGCGCCGAGGACGTGCAGGTTCTCGTCGACGTCGGCCGGGTAGAGGGCCGCCAGGGCGTACCCGCCGGTGGCCACCAGCAGGAGCGTCTGGGCCGAGCGCACCACGCCGCCGCGACCGAGCAGTCGCCAGGTCAGCAGGAGCCCGGCGGCGAGCAGCACTCCGGTGGTCAGCATCGCGGCGTTCATCAGCGGGTGCCAGGGCGAGCAGACGTAGCGGGGCCTGGTGGTGTCCCAGATGCCGCAGTGGGCGTTGCCGAGGTCGCTGATGTTGTGCAGGGCCCAGCTGTAGGTCGGTTCGCGCCACCGCAGGCCGGTGACCAGGCTGGCGACGAGGAAGATCGGTGCTGCCGCAGCCCAGCACAGCGCGCCGACCCGGCCGGTGGGGTTGAGATTCATGCCACGAGCACACCAGTGCGACGGCTCTGTGCGCACTACCGGCAGATGCCCGGTTCGGGGTAGTGGTAGCCGTACCCATTGCGGGTGGACGGCCCCGGCGTGGGCGGACGCCTCCGGGCGGGGCGGGGTCGGTCCCAGCGGATAGGCTGGGCGGCGGCCGAGCAGACGAGTGCGAGAAGGAGCCTTCCGTGCGCCCAGGTGGACAGCCGAACATGCAGCAGATGCTGAAGCAGGCGCAGAAGATGCAGCAGCAGATCGCCGCCGCCCAGGCTGAGCTGGCCGAGGCCGAGCTGACCGGCACCGCCGGCGGTGGGCTGGTCACCGCGACCGTCTCCGGCTCCGGTGAGCTCAAGGCCATCAAGATCGACCCGAAGGCCGTCGACCCGGATGACGTGGAGACGCTGGAGGACCTGGTCGTCGCGGCCGTGCACAACGCCGCCGAGGCGGCCCGGGAGCTGACCGAGCGCAAGATGGGCCCGGTCGCCGGTGGCATGGGCGGCCTCGGCCTGCCCGGTTTCTGAGGCGGCAGATGTACGAAGGTGCCATCCAGGACCTGATCGACGAGCTGGGTCGGCTGCCGGGCGTGGGCCCGAAGAGCGCTCAGCGGATCGCGTTCCACGTCCTGTCGGCGGACCCTGCCGACGTCAACCGGCTGGCCGGCGCGCTGCGCAAGGTCAAGGAGCTGGTGCGGTTCTGCACGACCTGCTACAACGTGGCCGAGTCCGAACAGTGCCGGATCTGCCGCGACCCACGCCGCACCGACGAGGTGCTGTGTGTGGTGGAGGAGCCCAAGGACGTGGTGGCCGTCGAGCGGACGGGTGAGTTCCGCGGTCGCTATCACGTGCTGGGCGGCGCGATCAATCCGCTGGAGGGGATCGGCCCGGACAATCTGCGCATCCGGGAGCTGCTGATCCGGCTGGGTGGTGGCGGGGTGCGGGAGTTGATCCTGGCCACGGACCCGAACACCGAGGGCGAGGCGACCGCCACCTACCTGGCCCTGATGGTGAAGCCGATGGGCATCGCGGTGAGCCGACTGGCCAGTGGGCTGCCGGTCGGCGGCGACCTGGAGTACGCCGACGAGATCACCCTGGGTCGGGCCTTCGAGGGTCGCCGGGCGGTCTGAAATTCATCCACGGTCGATGGCCGGCGCCCGAACCGGGGCGCCGGCCATCGTCGTGTCGGTGGGCGTCACTGCCCGGAATTGATCTGACACTTGATCCCTCATCGGGGCTGTTCGACGTAACAGTTTGGCATCGCGGATGCAGATTGATCGGTTTTTGGGGCCGTTTACCTTCGAATCGAATGTCAAGCGGCGGTTGAGGCACGATCCGATACCAACCGTCCACCTGGCGGTTTCCGGGTGGACGCAACGGGAGCTATGGTCACCGCCATCGGTGACCCCTGTCACCACGTTGTCCGTACCCCCAAGGACGAGGTGAAGCACACATGCGTGCACCCAGGCCGAAGGTCGCGATCGCGGCCATCGCGGTCGCGGCCCTCGCGGTAGCAGGCTGCGCCGAGAGCAACCGCGACGACGACAAATCCGGCGGTAGCAAGAAGGACACCCTCGTCTTCGGCGTCGCCGGAGACCCGAAGGTGCTCGACCCGAGCTTCGCCAGCGACGGTGAGTCGCTGCGCGTGGCGCGTCAGGTCTTCGAGACCCTGGTCCGACCGGAGGAGGGTGGCACCAAGGTCACCCCCGGCCTGGCCGAGTCCTGGACCCCGGACGCCGCGGGCACCACCTGGACCTTCAAGCTCCGTTCGGGCGTGAAGTTCCACGACGGCACCGACTTCAACGCCGAGGCCGTCTGCGTCAACTTCAACCGCTGGTACAACGCCAAGGGCCTCATGCAGAGCCCGGACGTGACCGCGTACTGGCAGGACGTCATGGGTGGCTTCGCGAAGAACGAGAGCGAAGACCTGCCGGCGAGCCTCTTCAAGTCGTGCGCCGCCAAGGACGCGACCACTGTGGACCTGGCGTTCACCCGGGTCTCCAGCAAGATCCCGGCCGCGCTGATGCTCCCCTCGTTCTCCATCCACAGCCCGAAGGCGCTGCAGGAGTTCGACGCGAGCAACGTCGCGGGCACCGCCGAGGACATCAAGTACCCGGCGTACGCGACGGCGCACCCGACCGGCACCGGCCCGTTCAAGTTCAAGGCCTGGGACGTCGCCAACAAGACGCTGACCCTGGAGCGCAACGAGGACTACTCGGGCGCCAAGGCCAAGCTGAAGACCCTGATCTTCAAGACGATCTCGGACGAGAACGCCCGCAAGCAGGCGCTGCGCTCCGGTGACATCCAGGGCTACGACCTGGTTGGCCCGGCCGACGTCGAGCCGCTGAAGGGCGAGGGCTTCAACATGCTCACCCGCCCGGCGTTCAACGTGCTCTACCTGGCAATCAACCAGAAGGGCAACCCGAAGCTCGCCGACCCGAAGGTCCGGCAGGCCATCGCGTACGCGCTGAACCGTCAGCAGCTGGTCGACTCGAAGCTGCCCCCGGGCGCCAAGGTCGCCGAGAACTTCATGCCCGACACCGTCGAGGGCTGGAGCGGCGACGTTCCGAAGTACAACTACGACCCGGCCAAGGCGAAGGCGCTGCTGGCCGAGGCGGGCGCGTCGAACCTGACGCTGAAGTTCCACTACCCGACCGAGGTCACCCGGCCGTACATGCCGAACCCGAAGGACATCTTCGAGTTGCTGTCGGCGGACCTGAAGGCGGTTGGCATCACCGTCGAGGCGATCCCGCTCAAGTGGAGCCCGGACTACCTCAACGCCACCACCTCGGGCAGCAAGCACGACATCCACTTCCTGGGCTGGACCGGTGACTACGGCGACGCCTACAACTTCATCGGCACCTTCTTCGACCGGCCGAAGGACGAGTGGGGCTTCAACAACAAGGCCCTGTTCGACCAGTTCAAGGACGCGGACACCACCGCGGACATCGCGGCCCGGACCGAGAAGTACAAGGCCCTGAACAAGTCCGTGATGGAGTTCCTGCCCGGTGTGCCGATCTCGCACTCGCCGCCGGCGATCGTGTTCGGCAAGGACGTGACCGGCGTCAAGGCGAGCCCGCTCACCGACGAGCGCTTCGCAACCGCCGAGTTCAAGTAAGTCCTGATCTGACGCAAGGAACGCGGGCGGGCGCTGTCGCACAGCGCCCGCCCGCAACCCTCCGCACCCCTTCGAGGCCGCCGTGTTCCGGTTCATCGTCAGGCGCCTGCTTCAGCTGATACCCACGCTGTTCGGGCTCTCCCTTCTGCTCTTCATCTGGCTCCGCCGGCTCCCCGGCGGCCCCGAGACCGCCATCCTCGGCGAGCGCGGCACGCCCGAGATGCGTGCCGCCATCCGCCGCAACATGGGGCTCGACGAGCCCATCCTGGTGCAGTACGGCCGGTTCGTCCGGCGGATGATCAAGCTCGACCTGGGCACCTCGACCTCCACCAAGCGGGCGGTCACCACGGAGTTCATCGAGCGCTTCCCCGGCACCGTCGAGCTGACCATCACCGCGATGATCATCGCGATCGGCATCGGCATCCCGCTGGGCTACCTGGCCGCCCGTCGTCGCGGCCGTTTCCTGGACCACGCGTCCGTGGGCGGTTCGCTGATCGGCATCTGCATCCCGGTGTTCTTCCTGGGCTACGTGCTCAAGGCGATCTTCTCGGAGAACCTGCACTGGTTCCCGTCCAGCGGCCGGCAGGACCCGACGCTGGAGGCGACCCGGGTCACCAACTTCTTCGTCCTCGATGGCCTGATGACCCGCGAGTGGGACGCCGCCGCCGACGCGCTCTGGCATCTGGTGCTGCCCGCCATCGCGCTGGCCAGCATCCCGCTGGCGATCATCGTCCGGATCACCCGGGCGAGCGTGCTGGAGGTGCTCAACGAGGACTTCGTGCGCACCGCCGAGGCGAAGGGCCTGACTGAGCAGACGGTCCGTCGCCGGCACGTGCTGCGCAACGCGATGCTGCCGGTGGCCACCTCGATCGGTCTGCTCGCGGGCGGCCTGCTCTCCGGCGCCGTGCTGACCGAGACCGTCTTCGCCTTCAGTGGCATCGGAGCATTCGTCGCCGAGGCCATCGGCCAGCGCGACTATCCGGTGCTGATGGGCTTCATTCTGATCATCGCGGTGGTGTACGTGCTGGTGAACCTCCTGGTGGACCTCTCCTACAGCTTCATCGACCCGAGGGTGAGGGTGCGATGACACTCAGCCCGGGCAAGAAGCGCGAGAAGATCGACCGGCTCTCCGAACTGGCCGCCCGTGACGACGAGCGTGGCGTCAGCCTCTGGCAGGAGGCGTTCCGCCGGCTGCGCGGCAACCCGGCCGCGATCGTCGGCGCCGTCATCCTGGCGCTGTTCGTGCTGGTCGCGGTCATCGGACCGTTCCTCGTGCCGTACGCGGCGACGGACACCATCGGCATCCGGGAAGGGCTGATCAAGCCCGGTGTCATTCCCGGCCCGAACGGCGACCACTGGTTCGGCTACGACCACCAGGGCCGTGACGAGTTCAGCCGGATGATCGTGGGTGCCCGCCAGACCCTGCTCGTCGGTGTGGTCTCCACCCTGATCGGTCTGGCGATCGGCGCGGTCATCGGTGGCGTCTCCGGTGCCGCAGCCGGTCTCGGTGGCCGGTGGGGGCGTTGGATCGACACGACCCTGATGCGGTTCATCGACATGCTGCTGGCGATGCCGAGTCTGCTGCTCGCGGTGAGCATCGCCGCCCTGCTCGGGGCCAGCCTGACCACTGTGATGATCGCGGTCGGCGTGGTCTCGGTGCCGGTGTTCGCCCGGCTGCTGCGCGGCTCGATGATCTCCCAGGCCAACAGCGACTACGTGCTGGCGGCCACCTCGCTCGGTGTCAAGAAGTCGAAGATCGCGCTGACCCACGTGGTGCCGAACTCGCTCGCCCCGGTGATCGTGCAGGCCACGCTGACCCTGGCCACCGCGATCATCGAGGCTGCGGCGCTCTCGTTCCTCGGCCTCGGCAACCCGGACACGGCCGTACCGGAGTGGGGTGTCATGCTCGCCGACGCGCAGCAGTACCTCGGTATCCGGCCGTCGCTGGCGATCTACCCGGCCGTCGCGATCATCATCACCGCGCTCGGCTTCACCCTGCTCGGTGAGGCGATGCGTGAGGCCCTCGACCCGAAGCTGCGGAAGTAGGCCCCCATGTGTGAAGCGCGAGGAGTGAGCTTGCGAGCCCCGCAGTCGCGAACGGAAGGCCGGTAATGGCACTGCTCGAAGTTGACGATCTGTCCGTCACGTTCGCCCGGCGCGGCCAGCGGGCCGTGCACGCGGTCGACGGGGTGTCCTTCTCGGTCGACGCCGGTGAGGTGGTCGGCCTGGTCGGCGAGTCCGGCTGCGGCAAGAGCGTCACCTCGCTCGCGATCATGGGTCTGCTGCCGAAGCAACCCGGCCTCCGGGTCGGCGGCAAGGCCGTCTTCGACGGCACGGACCTGCTCCAGCTCGACGACCGGTCACGGCGGGACATCCGTGGCCGGGACATCGCGATGATCTTCCAGGACCCGCTCTCCTCGCTGAACCCGGTGATCCCGATCGGGTTGCAGGTGACCGAGGTGCTGACCCGGCACCGGGGGATGAAGGGTGCGGCCGCCGCCAAGGAGGCGGCGGAGCTGCTGGACCGGGTCGGCATCCCGGACCCGAAGCGGCGGCTGAAGGAATACCCGCACCAGCTCTCCGGTGGCATGCGCCAGCGTGCGCTCATCGCGATGGCGGTGGCCTGCCAGCCTCGGCTGCTCATCGCCGACGAGCCGACCACCGCTCTGGACGTCACCATCCAGGCCCAGATCCTGGAGCTGCTCAAGGAACTGGTCCGGGACTCCGGCACCGCGCTGCTGATGATCACGCACGATCTCGGTGTGGTGGCCGGCATGGTCGACACCGTCAACGTGCTCTACGGCGGCAGGGTGGTGGAGACGGCCCGCCGTCGTCCACTGTTCCGCCAGCCGCGGCACCCGTACACAGTGGGTCTGCTCGGCTCGGTGCCGCGCCTGGACGCCGGGCGGGGCGAGAAGCTCAACCCGATCCCCGGTTCGGTCCGCGACCTGCTGCCCTGGCCGGACGGCTGTGCCTTCGCCCCGCGCTGCTCCCGACGGATCGACGAGTGCGTGGGCGAGCCGCCGGAGCTGGTGCAGGCGTACGACGGACGTAGCTACCGGTGCGTGAACCCGGAGCCGGTGCCCGGCACGGTGCCCGCCCCGCGCGAGGAGGAATCAGCGTGAGCGAGAACGAGATCCTCGTCGAGGTCCGTGACCTGAAGGTGCACTTCCCGATCAAGCGGGGTGTGCTCTTCGACCGGGTGGTCGGCCACGTGAAGGCCGTCGACGGGGTCGACCTGAGCATCGCGCGTGGAAAGACGTACGGCCTGGTCGGCGAGTCCGGCTGCGGTAAGTCCACGCTCGGTCGGGCGCTGCTCCAGCTGACCCCGCCGACCGCGGGCGAGGTGAGCTTCGACGGCGTCGAGCTGACCACGCTGGCGTCCGGCAAGCTGCGCAGCATGCGTCGCCGGATGCAGATGATCTTCCAGGACCCGATGTCCAGCCTCGACCCGCGGCAGAACGTCGAGTCGATCCTGACCGAGGGCCTCCAGACCCACGGGATCGGCGCCGACCGCACCGACCGCCGGCGGATCATCGGGGAGACCCTGGACGCGGTGGGGCTGCCCCGCTGGGCGTTGTCCCGCTATCCGCACGAGTTCTCCGGCGGGCAGCGGCAGCGCATCGGCATCGCCCGGGCGCTGGTGCTCGGGCCGGAGCTGATCGTGGCCGACGAGCCGGTCTCGGCACTCGACGTGTCGATCCAGGCCCAGGTCGTCAACCTGCTCGACGAACTTCAGGACAGCCTGGGGCTGACCTACCTGGTGATCGCGCACGACCTCGCGGTGGTCCGGCACATCTCCGACACCGTCGGCGTCATGTACCTGGGCGCGCTGGTCGAGGAGGCGCCGAGCGACCGTCTCTACAACGAGCCGCTGCACCCGTACACCCGGGCGTTGATGTCCGCGGTGCCGGTGCCGGACCCGGACGTGGAGGACCGTCGTGAGCGGATCCTGCTCGCCGGTGACCTGCCGTCGCCGGCCAACCCGCCGTCCGGCTGCCGTTTCCACACGCGCTGCCCGTGGGCGCAGCCCACCCGCTGCGCGGACGAGCGGCCCGTGCTGCGGGACATCGGTGTCAGCCGGGTGGCCTGCCACTGGGCCGAGCAGATCGCCAGCGGCGAGCTGCGCCCGCACGGGGTCAGCGCGCAGATCGTCCGCCCCGAGGGCGAGGGGGACGCGGCGGCCGTGGTCTCCGCGCCCACCGAGCCCGGCTCGTACGTCTGAGACTGGACGCGGTGCCGGCGACGTCGGAGCTGCTCAGCCCTCCGGGCGGTTGAGCAGTCCCACCGCGACGCCGTGCACCGCGTCCAGCCCCGCCGGGTCGGCCAACGCCACCGACGCGCCGGTGACCACATACCACTCGTCGGCATCCTTGTACTGCACCCGCAGGGTGACCTTGCCGTCCGCGTACTCGGTGCGCAGGGTCAGGTCGCCGGTGACGACGCCGACCTCGTCGGTCATCACCCCGCCTGGGCCGGGCACGATGTCGGTGGTGCGGCTCTGCGGGCCAGAGGCCCCGCCCGCATCCGCGACCATGCCGGCACCCGGCACCGCGGCGGGCGCCTCGGCGGTGCCGTCCGCGGTCATGCCGGCGGCGGCCGAGCCGGTGCCAGCGCTCTCCTCGGCGGCGGTCACGATTCACTCCCCACTGTGCAGCCCTCCAACATGTCGGTCAGGGCAGCCTTCTCGGCGGTGGTCACCGTCAGCCGCCAGTAGTGCTTGACCGTCACCCAGCTCTCAGCGTACTTGCACCAGTACTCGCGGTTCGCCGGCTTCCACTGCGACGGGTCCTGGTCACCCTTTGACCGGTTCGAGGACGCCGAAACCGCAATGAGCTGCGGGCGTGTCGTGTCATTGGCGAAATCGCCGCGCTTCTGGTCGTCCCACTCGTCGGCACCCGAGCGCCACGCGTTGGCCAACGGCACCATGTGGTCGATGTCCACATCGGCGGGATCGGCGGCGCTGCGACCGTCGTACACGCTCTCCCAGCGACCACCGACCACGTTGCAGCCGGAGAGCTTCACGTCCTTGCCGTCGCGCTGGAGGATGCTGTCCCGCACGTCGCAGTTCTTGCCGGTGTCCCGCCAGTGCGGGAAGTGGTCCCGGCTGTAGCCCTTCATCGAGCCTGCGGTGGCGACGGTGAGCTGGCCGAGCTGCTGCACGGCATTGCCGCCGCCGCTCGACGGCGGAGTGTCCGGCTCGTCCTGCGGGACGCAACCGGCCACGCCGAGCGTCAGCGTCGCGGCGAGCGCGATCACCGCCGCTCGCGGTCCTGATGTGGTACGCACAGACGACACCTCTCCAGCTTGCGGTCTCCCGGCGATTGCGCACAGTACCCGGGGATGGTTTTGGCATTTCGTGGCGTCTCCCACATCAGGCAGGGCAGATTGGTGGGATGACCGCACCCGTACCGGCGCCTGCCCTCCGAATGGGCACCGCCGCCGGCCGTGGGACGCTGCTCGCCGCCGTACTCGCCTCAGGCATGGTCTTCCTCGACAGCACTGTCGTCAACGTGGCGCTGCCGAAACTCGGGCAGGATCTCGGCGCGAACGTGGCCGATCTCCAGTGGACCATCAACGGCTACCTGCTGATGCTGGCGGCTTTCGTGCTGCTCGGCGGCGCACTCGGGGACCGCTTCGGCCGGCGACGCATCTTCCTCATCGGCGTGGTCTGGTTCACCGCCGCGTCCGTGCTGTGCGGGCTGGCCCAGGGCACCGGTTGGCTGATCGCGGCCCGTTTCCTCCAGGGAGCCGGCGGGGCGTTGCTCACACCCGGGTCGCTGTCGGTGCTCCAGGCCAGCTTCCACCCGGACGACCGGGGCCGGGCGATCGGCGCCTGGGCCGGGCTGTCCGGGGTGTCCACAGCGCTCGGCCCGTTCATCGGTGGCTGGCTGATCGACGCGCTCTCCTGGCGCTGGATCTTCTTCCTCAACCTGCCGATCGCCGTGCTGGTGGTGCTGGCCGCGATGCACTGGGTGCCGGAGAGCCGGGACGAGAGCGCCTCCCGGACCGAAGGCCCGGGGCGGACCCCACGGCGGTTCGACGTCGCCGGAGCCCTGCTCGGAGCACTCGCGCTCGCCGGTGTCACGTACGCCCTGATCGACGCACCGGCGCGCGGCTTCGACTCCGCGCCGGTGTTGGTCGCGGCAGTGGTCGGAGTGCTGTCGGCGGTGTCCTTCGTCCTGTTGGAACGGCGGCGCGGCGACGCCGCGATGTTGCCCACCGGGCTGTTCAGCAGCCGGCTCTTCTCGGTGCTGAACATCTTCACAGTGGTCGTCTACGCGGCGCTCGGCGGCTTCACCTTCTTCTTCGCCGTCTACCTGCAGAACGTGGTCGAGTGGTCGGCCTTCCGCACCGGCATCGCGCTGCTGCCGATGACCCTGCTGCTGTTGGTCGGGTCGGCCCGAGCCGGAGCGTTGTCGGCCCGGATCGGCCCCCGGCTGCCGTTGGCCATCGGACCGGTGGTGGCCGCGATCGGTCTGTTGCTGCTGCGCGGCGTGGGACCGGGCGCGTCGTACTGGACCGACGTGCTGCCCGGGGTGCTGCTCTTCGGCATCGGGCTGACCCTGGTCGTGGCACCACTGACCGCGTCGGTGCTGGCCGCCGTGCAGGACCGGTTCTCCGGCGTCGCCAGCGGCTTCAACAACGCGGCGTCCCGGGCCGGCGGTCTGCTCGCGGTGGCGGCGCTGCCGCTGCTGGTCGGCCTGTCCGGCGGCGGGTACGAGCAGAAGGCCGAGCTGACCGACGCGTTCCGGGGCGCGATGGAGTGGTGCGCCGGCCTGCTCGTGGCCGGGGCGGTGCTGGCCCTCGTGCTGGTCCACCGACCGCCCCGGGCAGCCCCGCCGTCGCAGCCCTGCCACTCGATGCCCGCCGCGACACCCCCGAAGTAGCTGCTCCGGGGGTGTCGCGCGTAGGTCAGCGGCGGGCGCGGTTGACGGCGCTGGTGACCGCCTTGATCGAGGCGGTGACGATGTTGGCGTCGGTGCCGACACCCCAGACCGTGCGACCGTCCACCTCGCACTCCACGTACGCGGCGGCCTGCGCGTCCCCACCGGAGGAGAGCGCGTGCTCGTGGTAGTCGAGCACGCGCACGCCCACGCCGATCGAGTGCAGCGCGTTCACGTACGCGTCGATCGGGCCGTTGCCGACCGCGGTGAGCGAGCGTTGCTCGTCGCCCACGCCGACCTGGGCCTCGATCTCGACCTTGCCGTCGATCGTGCCGATCGTGTAGCTGGACAACCGGACGGCCGGGTCGGGCTGGTGGTCGAGCAGGTAGTGCGTCGCGAAGATCTCCCACATGGCGCCCGGGTCGACCTCGCCACCGTCGTGGTCGGTGACCTGCTGCACCACCCCGGAGAACTCGATCTGGAGCCGCCGCGGCAGGTCCAGTTGGTGCTCGCTCTTCATGATGTACGCGACGCCGCCCTTGCCGGACTGCGAGTTGACCCGGATGACCGCCTCGTAGGTGCGGCCCAGGTCCTTCGGGTCGATCGGCAGGTACGGCACGGCCCAGGTCTGCTCGTCCACCGGTACGCCGGCAGCCTTCGCGTCGGCCGCCAGGGCGTCGAAGCCCTTCTTGATGGCGTCCTGGTGGGAGCCGGAGAAGGCGGTGTAGACCAGGTCGCCCGCGTACGGGTGGCGCTCGTGCACCGGCAGCTGGTTGCAGTATTCGACGGCCCGCCGGATCTCGTCGATGTTCGAGAAGTCGATCATCGGGTCGATGCCCTGGGAGAAGAGGTTGAGCCCCAGCGTCACCAGGTCCACGTTGCCGGTGCGCTCGCCGTTGCCGAACAGGCAGCCCTCGATCCGGTCCGCGCCCGCCAGCAGGCCCAGCTCGGCGGCGGCCACCCCGGTGCCCCGGTCGTTGTGCGGGTGCAGGCTCAGGATCACGCTGTCGCGGCGCGGCAGGTGCCGGTGCATCCACTCGATCGAGTCGGCGTACACGTTGGGGGTGGCCATCTCGACGGTGGCCGGCAGGTTGATGATCAGCGGCCGGTCCGGCGTCGGGTCGATCACGTCGATCACCCGGGAGCAGACCTCCAGCGCGTACTCCAGCTCGGTGCCCGTGTACGACTCCGGCGAGTACTCGTAGAAGATGTCGGTGTCCGGGGTGTGGATCTCCGCGTACTTCTGGCAGAGCCGAGCGCCGGTCGTGGCGATGTCGGAGATGCCGTCCCGATCCAGGCCGAAGACCACCCGACGCTGGAGGGTGGAGGTCGAGTTGTAGAAGTGCACGATGGCCCGCTTCGCGCCCCGCAGCGACTCGAAGGTCCGCTCGATGAGGTGCTCCCGGCACTGCGTGAGCACCTGGATGGTCACGTCGTCCGGGATCATGTCCTGTTCGATGAGCTGCCGGACGAAGTCGAAATCGGTCTGGCTGGCCGACGGGAAGCCAACCTCGATCTCCTTGTAGCCCATCTGGACCAGCAGCTGGAACATCCGCCGCTTGCGCTCGGGCGACATCGGGTCGATCAGTGCCTGGTTGCCGTCGCGGAGATCCACCGCGCACCACCGTGGGGCCGCCTCGACGGTGCGGGTGGGCCAGCTGCGGTCCGGCAGCTCGACCCGGAACTGCTCCCGGTAGGGCTGGTAGCGGTGGTACGGCATCCGGCTCGGGTGTTGCCGAGCGAACGGATCGGTCTCGGCGTCGGTGACAGGTTGAGCCATCTCAGAGTGCTCCCTGGAACATGTGGCGTCAGCAGATCGGAAGGTGTCGGCGAGATGCCGGGCAACGGTGCGCGGCGGTGCCGAGAAGAAAATCGGATGTGCTGGACGGCGCGATGCAACTCCGCGACGAGGTGCCGGCCGGTCAGGCCTCGTCGCGGCGGCTAAGGAGAACAAGCGCCTGCCACATGACCAGGTCACCCTACGTGATGAAGAGGGGGGTGGGAAGGTAGGTCCGGACTATGGGACCGGCGTCATGGTCCGCTCCGGCGCCGCAGCACCCAGCCGCGGTGTCCGCCCGGCCCAACCCACCACGGGTACGATCGCCAGCCCGACCAGCACGAAGATCGCTGCGGCCGGTAACCATCCCCACCCGCCGGTGGTCACCCCGAGCGCGGTCAGACCGACCGGGGCGATCAGATACTGCACCTGGGAGCCGAGCCGGAACGCCCCCACGTACGCGCCGCGCTGGTCGGCCGGCGGGAGGGTGGCGGTGAGGCCCCAGGCGCCCGCCGACTCGATCAGCTCGGCCAGGATCAGCACCGTCGCGGCGGCCACCAGCACCACCACGGTGAGCGCGCCCCGGGTCAGCCCGGAGATCGGCAGGACCAGACAGAACAGGGCGATCAGCAGGGCGCCCCGGCGAGAGGCCCGAGCCGCGCCCGACGCGGTGTCGGCGCCCCGGCTGACGCGTACCTGGAGCAGCACGATCAGGACCGTGTTGAGCAGCACCAGCCCGGCGATGATCGTCTTCGGGGCGTCGGTGTGGGTGAGGATCCACAGCGGCATGACCGTCAGGTAGAGCGTCTGGTGCGCGGTGAGCAGCCCGGAGAACAGGGACACCGCCATGAACGGGCGGTCCCGCAGCACGGCGAGGCGACTCATCGGCTCGGTCGGCCGGGCCACCTGCGGCAGCCGGGGCAGTCGCCGCACGAAGAGAGCCGTGACCAGGAAGACCGTCGAGATGAACCACACCATTCCCCGGTACGCCTCGATGGTGTCCACCGCCAGCACCAGGCCGCTGATCACCGCTCCCAGCCCGAAGCCGACGTTCAGCGACGAGCGCTGGTACGCCATCGCCGTGACCCGTTCTTCCGGGGGAAGCGCGTTGATCGAGTAGACCTGCACTGCCACGCCGCTCGCGGCTTCCACGGCGGCCAGCGCCACCACCACGGCGAGGAACCCGGCGAAGCCGCCCACGAACGGGTAGGTCGCGAAGAGCGCCGCGTTCAGCACCAGCCCGACGATCCAGACCCGCTGCGGCCCGTACCGGTCGGTGAGCCCGCCCAGCGGCACCGTGCCCAGCAGCGACACCCCCGCCGCGATGGACAGCCCCAGCCCGACCTGGGCGGCGCTGAGCCCCAGCGCCCGGGTGAAGAAGACGGCGCTGCCGGCGTGGAACAGGCCGCTGCCGACGGCGTAGACCATCGCCTGCACCGCCAGGGCGCGGGTCAACCCGGCCGGCGGTACGACGTTTCGGACAGCGGTACGGATGGTTTCTCTGGCCCCCATGGCCGGCAGTGAACCGTGCCCCCACGGCCTCGGTCGAGCCTTTTAGGCTGAACCAAATCCTGCGCCGGGGGTGGCATGTCCGAATTGCGGTTCAGTCTGGCCGACGTGGCGGGAGTGCGCCTCGCCGTGTCGCCGGTCAACGAGACGGTCATGAGCATGTGGGCGCTGGCCAGCCCGGTCCGTTACGCGGTGCACCTGCCCTGGATCGACCGGGCCCGGGTGACTCTGCGTCGTCCCGAGGTGGCCGACCGGGTCGGACCGCTGACGCACCTGGTCGGGCGGGGGCGCTGGTTGCCCGACTTCCTCACCCCGGCGGCCCGGCCGAACGTGGAGGTGGCCGAGCAGCTCGACCAGATTGCGGCGACCCCACCGGCCGTGGTGGTCCAGGACCTGCTGGCGACCACCCCGCGCCGGCCGCTCAATCCGTTCGGGCAGGCGCTGCTCGCCGACCCCGGCGGGCTGCTGCCACAGCTCGTCGACGCGGTGCGGGTCTGGTACGACGAGGCGATCGCCCCGGACTGGCCGCGGATGCGGGCGCTGCTCGACGCCGACGTGGCGTACCGCGCCGCGCAGCTCGCCGAGAGTGGTGCCGGTCGATTCTTCGAGCAGCTCCACCCGAGCCTGCGTTGGCACGGGGACCGGGTGATCAGCGACGACACGTTCGAGCGGGACTTCGACCTCCGCGGTCGTGGGCTGGCGCTGAACCCGACGGTGTTCAGCGAGCGGCACGTGCTGTGGAACCTGCTGGAGGACTCGCTGCCGGTCGGCGCGTATCCGGTCCGGGGGGTCGGGACGCTCTGGGAGGCGACCGGCACACCGCCCGGCGACCCGCTGGCACGGGTGATCGGCCCCGGCCGCGCCGCACTGCTGCACACGCTCGACACGGCGACCACCACCACCGACCTGGCCCGAGTCACCGGCATGTCCGCCGGAAACGTCTCCCAGCACCTGGCCGCGCTCCGCGCAGCCGGGCTGGTCCACCGGTCTCGACAGGGTCGGCACGTCCTCTACCGCAACAGCGACGCCGCGAGGGTCCTGCTCCGGGCCAGCCGGGGAGGGTGACCTGCCTGGGTGATCAGGCGAGCAGCAGGTCGGCGACCGGGCGACGGCGGCGCAGGCCGATCTCCCGGGCGCGCAGGTCGGGCGGGAGGGCGAACGGGTCCCCGAGCCGGCCCACGGCGGCGACCACCAGTGGACGGACGGCGCCGGGCAGGTCGAGCTCGGTCGCGAGGCCGGCCTGGTCGAAGCGGGTGAGCTGGCGCACGTGCAGGCCGAGCGCGGTGGCCTGCAACGTCAGGTGGGCGATCGCCTGACCGAGGTCGTACGCGGCCCGCTCGGCGTCGCCGCCGGTGTGCGCCCCGACGACCAGGGTGGCGGCATGTCGAGCCCAACCCTGGTCGCTGCCCGGGAGGCTGATCAGGATGCGCTTCCAGGTCTCGTCTTCCCGGTGGCCCACGGCGAACCGCCAGGGCTGCCGGTTCTCCGCCGAGGGCGCCCAGCGCGCCGCCTCCAGCAGCGAGGCCGCCTCGTCCGGGGTCAGCTCGGCGCTGGGGTCGAAGGCCCAGGGGCTCCAGCGGTAGGCGAGCAGCGGGGTCAGGTCAGCCATGGCGTGAATCGTCCTGTATGGGTGATTCGCGGCTCAGGGCGGGCTTGAAAAATGTGGTCAAACGCACCCGTAACGGGACGAAGATCAGGACGTTCCCGCGCTCGGGCTGTCCGACGGGTCAGGCGTCGGCGGCGCCGCGGTGTCGAGCGGGTCCCGGTCGACCACCACCGGCCCGGCGAGTTGCACGGTGGCCGGTGCCGGGCCGGGTGGCGCGGCCAGCCGCAGCGTCCCCGCTCCGGTCCGCACGCCGGTCGTCGTGCCGTCCCGGTCGTAGCAGTAGATGCCCACGTCCAGCGGGGCGTTGAGCGACGCCGAGGTGGACTCCACCGAGTAACAGGTGCCGGTGACGCCCTCCGGCGCGCTGGCCGGGGCCACCGCCAACGGCGCGCGCCGGTCGGTGAGCACGTCCAGCCAGTCGGTGAGCGGATGCTGGATCCGGGGGTCCGACCGGCGCGGGATCGCGTCGTCGCGGTCACCGAGGCGTACGCAGCTCGCCGACTCCGGTCGGCCGACCGACGGCAGGGCGCACTGGAACAGCCCGTCGACCGTGGCGGCCATCGAGACATCGGCGGCGCCACCCAGGGCGCCCCCGGGCACGTCGACCCGCCAGCTGCCATCGTTCGCGCTGGTGAAGACGATGGTGCGGTCCGGTTGACCCGTCCGGCTGTACACGTACTGAGCCACCAGGTGGCGGTCCTGGGCGGCCGCGGCCAGCGCGGCCAGCTCGTCCCGGGCCGCCTCCACCTCGACCGCCCCGGTTTCCGTGGGCATCGGGCTCGGGGGCTGCGCACTGGTGCAGGCAATCAGGAGTGCTGGCAGGGCGATCACGAGCGGCCCGAGCACACGGCCGGTCGGGCGGATGAGGGCGGGCACCGGCCCATTCTGGTGGGTGCGGGCCGTTGGTGGGTGCCGACGCGTACCGGGCTCGTTCCGGCGTGTCGGACGGGGTCGTCCCCGCGTACCGCCCAACCTGGTGGGACCGCCCCTCGCCGGCCCGTGCGGGCCGGATGGTGGGATCACCTGACCCGCCGTCGTTGCCCGCCGGATACCCTCAAGGGGTCTGACACGCGCCGCCGGCCCCGGTTCCGGCGGCGTCGGCACGCTCAGGGTTACTGGGAGGGAGTGCACCGTCGTGGCACTCGTGGTGCAGAAGTACGGCGGGTCCTCCGTCGCCAACGCCGAGCGGATCAAGCGGGTGGCCGAGCGCATCGTCGCCGCCCGCAAGGCCGGCGACGACGTGGTGGTGGTGGTCTCCGCGATGGGGGACACCACCGACGAGCTGCTCGACCTGGCCAACCAGGTCAGCCCGCTGCCGCCGGGCCGCGAGCTGGACATGCTGCTCACCGCCGGGGAGCGGATCTCCATGGCGCTGCTCGCCATGGCCATCCACAACCTGGGGTACGAAGCCCGCTCGTTCACGGGCTCTCAGGCCGGCGTGATCACCACCTCGGTGCACGGCCGCGCGCGGATCATCGACGTCACCCCCGGGCGCCTCAAGGGCGCGCTCGACGAGGGCTCGGTGGTCATCGTGGCCGGCTTCCAGGGCGTCTCCCAGGACACCAAGGACGTCACCACCCTGGGCCGGGGCGGCTCGGACACCACCGCCGTGGCGCTCGCCGCAGCCCTGCACGCCGACGTCTGCGAGATCTACACCGACGTCGACGGCATCTTCACCGCCGACCCTCGGATCGTGCCCAACGCCCGGCACATCAAGCACATCACCTACGAGGAGACGCTGGAGCTGGCCGCGTGCGGCGCGAAGGTTCTGCACCTGCGTAGCGTGGAATACGCCCGGCGGGCGGGGTTGCCGATCCACGTCCGTTCGTCATACTCGACCAACACCGGCACGATGGTCACCGGATCGATGGAGGACCTTTCCGTGGAGCAGGCACTGATCACCGGAGTCGCGCACGACCGCAGCGAAGCCAAGATCACGATCGTCGGGGTGCCCGACGAGCCGGGTGCCGCCGCGCGAATCTTCGACACGGTCGCCGGCGCCGAGATCAACATCGACATGATCGTGCAGAACGTCTCCACCGAGGGCACCGGCCGGACGGACATCTCGTTCACCCTGCCCAAGACCGACGGCCCGACCGCGATGGCCGCGCTCAGCAAGATCCAGGAGCCGGTCAAGTTCAAGGGCCTGCTCTACGACGACCACGTCGGCAAGGTCTCGCTGATCGGTGCCGGCATGCGCTCGCACCCCGGTGTGGCCGCCGGGTTCTTCGCCGCGCTCGGCGCCGCCGGGGTCAACATCGAGATGATCTCCACGTCCGAGATCCGGGTCTCCGTGGTCTGCCGGGACACCGACCTCGACGCCGCCGTCCGCGCCATCCACGACGCGTTCGAGCTGGGCGGCGACACCGAAGCCGTGGTCTACGCGGGGACGGGTAGGTAGCGCCGATGACGGCGCTGCCCACCCTCGCAGTGGTCGGAGCGACCGGTGCCGTCGGCACCGTGATGTGTGAGCTGCTCACCGGGCGTCGCAACGTCTGGGGTGAGATCCGGCTGCTCGCCTCCGAACGCTCGGTCGGGCGCCGGGTGCGCTGCCGGGGCGAGGAGATGGTCGTCCAGGCGCTGACCCACGAGGCATTCGACGGGGTCGACGTGGCGATGTTCGACGTGCCCGACGAAGTCTCGGCCGAGTGGGCACCGATCGCCGTCTCCCGAGGCGCGATCGCGGTCGACAACTCCGGCGCGTTCCGGATGGACCGGGACGTCCCGCTGGTCGTGCCCGAGATCAACCCCGAGCAGGTCCGCAACCGGCCCCGGGGCATCATCGCCAACGCCAACTGCACCACCCTCGCGATGATCGTCGCGGTCGCGCCGCTGCACCGCGAGTACGGCCTACGGGAGCTCGTGCTCGCCTCGTACCAGGCGGTTTCCGGCGCGGGCAAGTCCGGCGTCGACATCCTGCACGACCAGCTCGCCAAGGTCGCCGGCGATCGGGCGCTGGGCTCGCGCACCGGCGACGTGCGGCAGGCGGTCGGCGACGACCTGGGCCCGTTCCCGGCCCCCATGGCGCTCAACGTGGTGCCGTGGGCCGGCTCGCCCGCAGACGGTGGCTGGTCGTCGGAGGAAATGAAGATCCGCAACGAGTCGCGGAAGATCCTCGGCCTGCCCGACCTCAAGGTGTCCGCCACCTGTGTCCGGGTGCCGGTCGTCACCGCCCACTCGGTGGCCGTGCACGCGGTCTTCGCCACCGAGGTGGACGCCGAGGGCGCCCGCGAGGCACTGCGCAACGCGCCCGGGGTGATCCTTGTCGACGACCCCGCCGCCGGGGAGTTCCCGATGCCGATCGACGCCGTCGGCACCGACCCGTCCTGGGTCGGCCGGATCCGCCGTGCCCTGGACGACCCCCGCGCCCTCGACTTCTTCGTGACCGGCGACAACCTCCGCAAGGGCGCTGCCCTCAATACCGCCCAGATCGCCGAGCTCCTAGCCAAGGAACTCCGCACCCCCTGACCAGCGACTCCCCGCCCCGCCCCGCCTGCGGGGTCGATCATGGAGTTGTGGTGGGCGCTTCAACACCGGCAGCGGCAAATATCCCCACCACAACTGCATGATCGACGGGGTGGGGGTTGGGGTTACGCGGCGGAGAGGTGGACTCCGTCTCGGCCTTGGCGTTTCACCGCGTACAGGGCCTGGTCAGCTCTTCTCAGGGTGCGGTCGGGGGTTTCGCCGGGGCGGGGTAGCGCGACGCCCACGCTGATCGTGCGGCCGACTCGCCGGGCCGCCTCGGTCAGCCGCTCGGCGATCCGGACCGCCTCCTCGGGGCGACTCACCTCGATCACCGCGACGAACTCGTCGCCGCCGATCCGGTACAGCTCGTCACCGTGGCGCAGCGCCCCCTCCAGCGCCCGGGCCAACCCGACCAGCACCCGGTCGCCAGCCTGGTGGCCGTACGTGTCGTTGACGGTCTTGAAGCCGTCCACGTCGATCGCCAGCAGGGCCGTACGCCCCGGGGTGGCCGCCGCGATCCGCTGCCCGAACGGGCCGGTGTGCCGCAACCCGGTCAGCGGGTCGGAGCTGGCCTGCTCGCGCAGCCGGGCCAGAGTGCGCAGCCGGTCCAGGCTCGTCCAGGCCTGCCCGGCGAGCAGTTCCATCAGGCTGACCGTGGTCGGGTCCGGGCGCAGTGCGCGTTCGTCGGCGACCAGGAGCACCCCGCCGGCGTCCGGCGGCCCGACCGGAACGGCGACCAGCGTGCGCACCCCCGCCCGGGTCAGCGGTCGATAGTCCTCGGTCGGAGGGTGTCCTGCCTCGCCCAGCGTGTACCCCGCGCCGTACCGGTGTGCCCGATCGACCATCCGGACCAGTGCGGCCGGACCTGACTCGGTCAGCTCGGCGCGGATCCGGGTCTCCAGGTCGCTCGGGGCCGCCGGGGGTGCGCCGAGCCGCCCCGCGATCAGCAGCACCGCTGTGGAGAGGCCGGAGACCTCGCGCGCGGCGCAGGCCGCCACGTCCAGTACGTCCGCCTCGGTCGGTGCGGTGGAGAGGGCGGCAGCGTGCCGGAGCAGCTTCTCGCTGCGGCTCTCCGCCGGTGGGCCACCGAGGGCGGCGATCCGCGCGCCGAGCTGGTCGGCAAGCTGTTGCGTGGTCTCCCGCCACGGCTCCAGGTCGATCGGCTCACTCCACTGCAGGTCGAGGACGCCGATCGCCCGGCCCGTCGGATCCAGCACCGGTACGCACAGCTCGGCGGTCACGTCCGGGCGTACCGGTAGGTAGTCCGGGTCGACGGTGACGTCCGGGACGACAGCCGGGGCGCCGCTGTCGTACACCCGGCCGACGATGCCTGTCCGCGCCGGCACGGTCGCGAAGACCTGCCAGGCCCCGGTCGCCGCGACGCAGCGCAGGCGGTCGTGAACCGCGAGCAGTACGGAGATGGTCGCCGGGGTGTGGCGGGACAGTGCGCTGACCGTCCACCGACAGGCCTCCGGCGTGCTCGACGCCATCGGCAGGCGGACGGTGACGTCACGGATGACTCGCTGATGATCCACTCGCACGTCGTTCCAGGTAGGGGAGGAGCCCGGCGTCGCCGAGCCGCGCGATCAAGCGTACTTCCGGCTGCTGAGAGTCGACTGACGTCGTACGCATGTTCTATCCACAGGCTGTGGACGCAGCCTGTGGGCTTCGGGCTCGCGGCTTCGCGCTGTGGGTCCCGGTCGCGGGCAACGCGAAACGGTGACCGGCGATAGCGTGGAGATCCCGGCGCGGAGGAGCGACCCATGATCATCGCCCAGCTCAGTGACCCGCACCTGACCACCGGCCTGCTCGCCGCCGCACCGACCGCGGGGCTGCACCGTGCGCTCGGCCGGGTACTCGCGTTGCGGCCCCGACCGGACTGCGTGGTGATCACCGGTGACCTGGTCGACCACGGACGACCCGACGAGTACGCGGCACTGCGCGAGCTGATCGGCCGGTTCCCGCTGCCGGTGCACCTCGTTCCCGGCAACCATGACGACCGGGAGTCGCTGCTCGACGCCTTCGGGGGTACGCCGTGGCTCGGCGGCGGTTTCTCCGCCTATTACCACGTCGACCACGAGGCGGCGACGGTCGTGGTGCTCGACTCGCTCGTCGCCGGCAGCGACGGCGGTCAACTCGGCGAAGAGCAGCTCGGTTGGCTCGACGGGGTGCTGGCCGGGCGACCCGAGGTGCCCGCCGTGGTCTGCCTGCACCATCCTCCGGTCGCTGTCGGTTTCCCCGCGGCCGACTCCATCCGGCTCGCCGACGGTGACGCGCTCGCCGAGGTGATCGGCCGGCACCCGCACGTCGTCCGGGTAGCCGCCGGCCACCTGCACCGCGCGGTCACCACGGCGTACGCGGGCACGGTGCTCACCGTGGCGCCCAGCACCTGGAGGCAGAGCGCGCTCACCATGAGCGCCGACGAGCAGTTCGGTTGGGTCGACGAGCCGACCGCCTTCCTGCTGCACCTGGTAGAGGCGGGCGGCTGCGTGACACACACCGTGCAGGTGAGCCACGCCGCCGGCCAGACCGGCGGCTTCTGACGGCACCCCTCATGGAGGTCTGGTACGTCGCGTACGGCTCGAACATGCACGCCGCCCGGCTGGCGTGGTACATCGGGGGAGGCTGCCCGCCCGGCGGAAGGCGGACGTACCCGGGCTGCCGGGACCGACGCCCACCGAGCCGGTCGGTGCCGGTGTCGCTGCCCGGCGGCATCTACTTCGCCGGCGAGTCCGGCGCCTGGACCGGCGGAATGGCCTTCTACGACCCGCACCTGCCGGGCGAGGCCGCCGCACGCGCCTACCTGGTCACCCTGGAGCAGTTCACCGACATCGCGGCACAGGAGATGTACCGCCCAGTGGGTGACACCACCGACCTCATCCCGGCGACCGGCGCGGCCATCGACGCCGCCGTCGCCACCGGGCGGGCGACGCTCGGCCCCGGACGGTACGAGACGCTGGTCTGCCCCGGCAGCCGCAGCGGCGTCCCGATGCTCACCTTCACCGCACCCGAGGGTGCGTCCGGCGTGCGGTGTCGGCCGCCCGCGCCGACCTACCTCGGCATGATCGCCCGAGGCCTGCGCGAGTCGCACGGCTGGCCAGCCGAGCGGATCGCGAGCTATCTGGCAGGCCGGCCCGGCGTGGCGGACGCCTGGTCGCCGGACGCCGTCGTGGCGCTGGTCGACGAAGCCCTGGTCGACGAGGCGCTGGTCGGCGGCTCACGGTCGACGTCAGGCCGGCAGGACGGTTGACGCCTGCGTCGCGCACCGGCCCGGCGGCTGACGCCTGCGTCTCGTGCCGGCCCGGCGGCTGACCCTGCGTCGCGCGCGCCCGGCTGGCGGGCCGTGCGCCGGTGTGGTCGTCAGTCGAGCAGGAACTCGCGCAGCGCGGGAGCGAGCGTCGCAGGCGGCACCTCGTGGTAGCCACCGTCGAGGCTGATGGACCGACCGCCAGGGACCGCCTCGGCCGCGGCCCGACTCCCACCCCGCAACCACTGTGGACTGCCGGTGCTGTCCACCGCGAGGGTCGGAGCGGTGATCGCGGCCAGCCGGTCGGCCGGCAGTCGCCCTCCCGCGCTCACGATGGCGTCGTACGGCAACGTGTGCGCGATGGCGGTCAGTGCGCCCCACACCGGTTGCGCCCGCATCCCGGTGATCGCCTCGGCGGGCAGCCCGACCGAGACGCTGAGGAAGGTCTCCACCGTGCCATCCCGGTCATCGGCGGCGATCAGCTCGATGAGCTGCGCGGTGATGTCCTTCCGGACGCCCACGTGTGAGCCCACCTGGAACGGCGGCTCGAACAGGACCAACCCGGTCACCGGCAGACCCTGCGCGGCGGCCAGGGCGGCCAGGATCGCCCCCGAAGAGACCCCGTAGACAGCGGCGGAACCACCTGCCGCCGCGATCACGGCAGCCAGATCATCGATCTCGCGGCCGATCTCGTATGGCAGGGTGTCGCCGCTCTGGCCCCGACCTCGGCGGTCGTAGCAGAAAACGGTGAAATCCGGTGCCAACGCCGCACCTAGTGCGCGGGTCGTGTTGCGGTCGTTGAACGCGCCACCGACGAGGACCATCGCAGGCCCGGTCCCGGCCCGTTCGAACGCGATGGGCGTGCCATCCGCCGATCTCACCTGCTCGACCACCGGTGTCGTTCCGCTCACGATGCCGCCTCCGTCCGCGCTGACCGTCCCGTCCTTTCTAGACCCTGGGTCCGACACTGTCTGGCAGACCCACCAAACGCCCGTCGATCCGAGGTCGGGGCGTACCCGCAGCTCTGATGTGCTGCCTGGGTCGACCGGGCGGCGTCCGGATGAGAGGCTGTCGGGGCGGGCGGCCAACCCCAACCGCCGCCAATCGCGACCCTTTCGACGGCGCTGGCCGGCGGCCCGGTCGACCCAGAGGCCGGGCACCGCACGCGCCGATTCTCACAAGGAGATCCATGTCCATAACCAGGATGCGTCGGGCCGCTGTCGGCCTGACCGTGCTTGCGGTGGCCGCGTTCGGCGCGGTCGCCACCAGCCCTGAGCAAGCCGACGCACGGCCGAAGCCGGTCGACGTCACCCTGCTGGCCCTCAACGACTTCCACGGCAACCTCGAACCACCGAGCGGCTCCAGCGGCACCATCGCCGGACAGACCGCGGGTGGTGTCGAATACCTGGCGACGCACCTGGCCGAGCTGCGCGCCGCCGCCAAGAAGAAGAACACCATCACCGTCGCCGCCGGTGACCTGATCGGTGCGTCCCCGCTGCTCTCCGCCGCGTTCCACGACGAGCCGACCATCGAAGCGCTGAGCATGGCAGGCCTGGACTACGCCAGCGTCGGCAACCACGAGTTCGACGAGGGTGCCGCCGAGCTGCTGCGGATCCAGAACGGCGGCTGCCACCCGGTCGACGGCTGCGCCGACGGCACCCCGTACCGGGGCGCCGGCTTCAAGTACCTCTCCGCGAACGCCTTCAAGACCGCGACCGGCAAGCCGCTGATGGCGCCGTACGCCATTCACAAGGTGCAGGGCGTCAAGGTCGGCTTCATCGGGATGACCCTGGAGGGCACCCCGCAGATCGTCAGCCAGCAGGGCGTCGCCGGCCTCAGCTTCGCCGACGAGGCGGACACCGCCAACCGGTACGCCCGCGAGCTGCGCCGCAAGGGCGTGGAGACGATCGTCGTGCTGCTGCATGAGGGCGGTGCGCAGGCGGCGACCGGTGGCATCAACGACTGCGTCGGCATGACCGGCCCCATCGTGGACATCACCAACCGGATGGACCCCTCCATCGACGTGGTGGTCAGTGGGCACACCCACCAGGCGTACAACTGCGACATCAACGGCAAGCTGGTGACCAGCGCCAGCTCGTTCGGCCGCCTGGTCACCGACATCGACCTCAAGATCGACCGCCGGTCGGGCGATGTCATCTCCGCCGCCGCGAACAACGTTGTGGTCACCCGGGACGTCGCCAAGGACCCGAAGCAGACCGCGCTGATCGACCGGTACAAGACGGTGCTCGGCCCGGTCGCCGACCGCCAGGTTGGCGTGACCGCCACCGCACTTCCCACGACGCAGGAGAACCTGCTGGGCACCTGCTCAGCGCAGGTGCCCAACTCGTGCGGTGAGTCGCCGATCGGCAACGTGATCGCCGACGCGCAACTCGCCGCCACCGACGACGAGCAGGGCGCGGTTGCCGCCCTCATGAACCCGGGTGGTGTCCGGGCGCCCCTGGACGCCGGACCGGTCACCTACGGGGAGGCCTTCACGGTGCAGCCGTTCGCCAACAACCTGGTGACGCTGGACCTGACCGGAGCGCAGCTCTACTGCGTCCTGGAGCAGCAGTTCGTCACCGGGCGGACGTTGTACCCCTCCTCCACCCTGCGCTACGTGGTCGACCTGAACGGCACCAGCGCCACCGCCGCCGACCCGTGCGCCGGCACCCGCGTGGTCCGGGGCAGCCTGACCATCGGCGGCACCGCCGTCGACACCGCCGCCACCTACCGGGTGACGGTGAACAACTTCCTGGCCGGCGGTGGTGACGGGTTCAGCGTCCTCACCGGCGGGACGAACCTGGTCACCGGCCAGATCGACCTGGACGCCTTCGTGGCGTACCTGACCGCCCAGTCGCCGGTCTCCGCGCCGACGCTGGACCGGATCCGCACCACCGCCGAGGTCCCCGCCGCCTGACGGCCGACCCCGCGCCACGTCGGGCCCCGGAGCATCCGCTCCGGGGCCCGACCCGTTCCGTCCCCCTGCCGCGCCCGCCCGCGCCTGCCGCGCCCGCCCGCGCCTGCCGCGCCCGCCCGCGCCTGCCGCGCCCGCCCGCGCCTGCCGCGCCCGCCCGCGCCTGCCGCGGCGAGATCAACGAGGAAGATCCGCGCAACATCAGGGATGTTGCTGTTTCCTGCGCGCCGGAGGCAGCAACATCCGGGAAGTTGCTCGGATCTTGGTGCGGGGTGCGGGGTGCGGGGTGCGGGGTGCGGGGTGCGGGCGCGGGCGCAGCGCGCGGGTGCGGGGCGCAGCGCCCGGGCGTGGGGTGGCGCGGGGGAGGGGCCTCGGAGGTCGTCAGGCGGTGGCGGGCGTGGGGGCGGGGGATGCTGGGGCGGTGGTTGCGAGGCCGTCCTGCTCGGTGCTGAGCAGGCGGCGCAGGGACAGCGCGACCAGCGAGGCGACCAGGCAGCCGCCGACCACAGTCGCTACCCAGACCATGCCGTTGGCGGCGCCAATGAGCGGGCCTGCGGTCACCGGACCGATCACACCGCTGACCCCGAAGATCATCGAACTCATGGCGTTGTATCGGCCGCGTAGCTCGTCGGTGGCCAGTGCGTTGGTCAGCGCGGGCATCACCGGCGAGAGCATCGTCTCGCCGAAGCCGAAGATCGCCGAGCAGGCCACCACGCACAGGGCGGCGAACAGGGCGCTTTCGCCGCTGACCAGACCGCCCGCGCCGAGGACCAACCAGGCTGCGGCGAACACCGCACCCACCACCGCCAGTGCCCGGGTGCGACTGCGCCCCTCGATCCGGCGGATCACCAGCAGTTGCGCGAGCACGATCATCACGGTGTTCGCCGCGAGCGCCCACGCCACCACCCGGGGGTTCACCTCGACGACCCGCACCGCGTACGCGGCGAAGCCCACCTCGACCTGTGCGTAGCCGCAGGTGGTGAGGATCAACCCGAAGATCACCAGCCGCCGGAACGGGCGGTCCCGGAGCACGGTCAGGTAGCCGCCGGCCGACGGCTCGTCGACGCCCCGACGGTTGCCGAGTCGGTGGCCCACGCCGGGCAGGGTGAGCAGGATCAGGGCCGGCAGCAGGTAGGTCACCGCGTCCAGCAGGTAGATCACCTGGAAGGTGGCGAGCCGGCCGGTGTCGACGATCGCACCGGAGGTCATGCCACCGATGCCGATGCCCAGGTTGAGCAGGGCGAAGTTCAGCCCGAAGACGCGTTGCCGCTCATCGTCGTCGGTCAGCGACGCGAGGATCGTGTTCTGCCCGGACCAGATCGCCGAGCTGCCGACGGCGATCACCGTCATCACCAGCAGCGCCGATCCGCTCGAGTCGACCAGCGCGAGCGAGCCGGTGCCGACCGCCTCGATCAGCAGACAGGGCACCACCACCCGGCGTGCGCCGAACCGGTCGATCAGCGTCCCGCCCAGCGGTGACAGGGCCAGGGTGACGGCGCCGTACCAGCCGATCACGAGCCCGGCGCGGGTGTCGGTGAGCCCGCGTACGTCGGTCAGGTAGATGAACAGGAACGGCAGGGTCAAGCCGCGCCCGATCGCCGACAGCAGGGTGCCGAGAAGGATCCGGCGAGCTTCCGAACGGCGGGGCAGAGCGCGGCGCAGCATGTCCGGCATTCTGTTGGTCGGGTGTGACACCACGCGACTCGTTTTCGGCCGTGCCGCGCCGTCGTCGAGGTCGACGAGTGACCGATCCCACGATGATCCACCTGACCCTCTCGCCGGTCCGGCGGTGTCCGCCGGGTCTGCGATGCTGACCCGATGACCGGCACCTGGCGACATCTGCCCGCTACCGCCCGCGCCATCGCGGTGACCGCCACCGCGGCCGTCGCCGCAGCCCAGGCATGCGACGGTCAGGCGTACGACGAGGTGGTCGGCAAGCTCGCCGCCGACGAGCGTTCCGGGCTGGTGCTCGGCGCGGTGGTCCGGTTGCTGCTGGAGGAGAGCCACCCGGACGGGCTGACCGGCGACGACATCCGCCACGTGTTGACCCGCTGCGTGCAGGGTGCGGCACGGTGGCGTTCGGACGTCGACCCGCACGTGGTGCTCGTCCTGCTGGCCGGCGCTCTGGGGGTGTACGACCCCGAGGGCGACGAGTCACCCCCGGACGCGTCCGCCCTGGCCCGGCATGCCCCGCTGCTGGTGGCCGATCTGCTGGCGGCGACCGGCGTGCCGTTGGGCGACTACCTGGCCGCCGCCTTCTCCGAGATCGAGCGCACCGAACGACAGGACTGACCGGCGGGGGCGGCCACACCGGCAGCCGCCCCGTCGGACATGTCAGGCGTCAGACCGGGTCGGGGGTCCGCCGTGCCACGACCTCCAGGTACTCCGCGGGGATCCGCAGCGTGGCGTCGGTGGCGCGGTTGTGGGTACGGGCCAGCTCCACCAGATCGGCGTGCAGATTCGATCGTTGCTCCTCGGGCAGCGCCTCGAACGCCTTCAGCGTCGGCCCGTAGTTGGCCCGGAAGAAGTCGGCGAACTCCTCCGGGGTGCCGAAGCGGAAGACGTACTCCCGGCGTACCGCCCGCAGTTCACCCACGGCCCCGCCGAGCAGCTCGCGGACCCGGCCCTCGTCGCCCCACTGCACCGGTGGGCGCAGCCCTGCCGGCGGCGGCACATGCCGCCCCACCGTGCGGAACAGGTCGCCGATGAATCCCTGCGGCGTCCACGACGCCAGCGCCACCGTGCCGCCGGGCCGGCAGACCCGGACCAGCTCGGCTGCCGCCTGTTCCTGGTTGGGCGCGAACATCACGCCGACGACGGAGAGCACCGCGTCGAAGGACCCATCGGCGTACGCCAGGCGCTCCGCGTCCCCGGTCACGAACGTGACCGGGAGTCGTTCCGCAGCGGCGCGGGCGTGGCCCCGTTCCAGCAGTTCGGGTACGTAGTCGACGCCGGTCACGACGCAGCCGCAGCGCGCGGCGGCGATGGCGGCGTTGCCGGTGCCGGTCGCCACGTCCAGCACCCGGGCGCCGGCCGACAGGTCGGCCTCCGTCACCAGCAACTCGGAGATCGGGTGGATGAGGGCGGCGACAGCGCCGTAGTCGCCGCTGGCCCAGGTCACCTGCTGGCGTGCCTTGACGGCGTTGAGATCGATTGCGGTGGTCATCGATGGTCCCCCTCGGACGTTTCGTGTGTCACCGACCGTAGGCGGAGTGGCACTGCGAGGGATCGGTAGAAACACCTATGTTGGGGGCGCCAGGCCCTGCCGGCGGGCCGTCGCGGCAGCCTGGCCCCGGCTGGGCACCGCGAGCCTGTCCAGCACCGCCGACACGTGGTGGCCGACGGTCCGAACGGAGAGCGACAGCCGGGCCGCGATCTCGGCGTTGCTGAGCCCTTCGGCGAGCAGCGCCAGCACCTCCCGCTGCCGGGCGGTCAGGCCCGCCGGGTCCCCGGCCGTCCTCGGGCGCGGCCCTCTTGGCACTCGGGCCATCCCGCGGCCGCGCAGCTCAGCCCGGATCCGGCGGGCCACGGCGACCGCGCCCAGCCCGTCCAGGATCCGCAGCGCCTCAGCGGCCGCCGGGTCGTCGCCGCAGGCCAGCGTCTCGGCCCGGGGGTACGGGCAGCCGAGCTGGTGCCACTCCTCGGCCGCACCAGCCCAGTCACCCTCGATGAGCCGCCGGTACGGCGACGCCAGCGCGTCGGTGTCCCCGAGCGGCTCGCCAACCCGCCACAGCCAGTACGCCAGCTCGCCGGCGTACCAGGGTTGGCCCGCGTCGAGAGCCAGCCGGTGGGCACGGCGCAGCTCGGGGACCGCCCGTTCCGGCTCGCCGGCCAGCCAGTGTCGTTCGGCCAGGGCCGCGGCGACCGGCACGACGAACTGGAGTTCCCGGCTCTGCGTCGCCCAGCGCGCCGCCCTGTCCAGATGGTCCTCGGTGCTCGGCTCGCCCCGGCGTGCATGGAGCCGGCCCAGTGCGACCAGGGCCGGGACCAGGCTCCCGCCGGGCTGCACGGTGCCGGTCAGCGCCCGTTCGGCGTCGGCGCGGGCACCTGCCCAGTTTCCGGTCGTCAGCCGCAGTCGGGACCGGTGTCCGAGCAGGTGCCGGGCGTACCCGTCGAGGTCCCGGGTCTCGGTGAAACGCAACGCCCGGTCCAGGGCCTCGGCGGCCCGCCCGATCCGGTGCCACTCCACCGACATGGTGGCCAGGTTGACCAGCGCCCGGGCCGCGTGGTCGTCGAGATGGTGGGCGACGGCCAGGGTGTGCCCACGTTCCAGCTCGATGATGCCGGCGACATCACCGTTCTGGAGGCGGGCCGAACCGACGTTGACCAGGGCGTGCGCCTCGGTCTCCACGTCGCCGAGCCGCCGGGCCAGCTCCCGGGCCCGGTCACCCCAGTCGATGGCCCGACCGTTGTCGTCGGCGAGCATGAGCAGCTGCGACATGTTGCTGTAGGCCATCGCCAACTGCCTGCCGGGCGGCGCGGACTCCAGCACCTGAACCGCCCGGGTACCCGTCGTCCGGGCCGCAGTGCTGTCCCCGGTCCACCAGCACAGCCGGGACACCCAGCGCAGGTTCTCGCCGATCCGCAGCGGATCGCCCTCGGCCTCCCGCAGGGCGAGCGCGGCCTGCCGGGCGTCCAGCGCCTGCGCGGCCAGCCCGGCAAGGTACGCGGCAGTCGCGTACGCCTCGAGCAACTCGGCCCGGCGCGGTGCCGGCAGGCCCGCGGCGTGTGGGAGTGCGACGGTGTAGTGGTCCGCTGCCTGCCGGTGCGCGCCCGCCCGGCTGGCCCGTTGGGCCGCTACGGGCGCCCAGTGCAGCACGGCCGCCGGATCGTCGGCGTGGTGGGCGTGGTGCACCAACCGGGCGGCGTCCACGTCCGGCCGGGGCGTGAGCCGGGCCAGTACGGCGGCGTGCAGCGCAACCCGGTGCACCGGGGACAGTGACTCGCGTACCGCCCGACCCAGCAACTCGTGCCGGAACGCCACCGCATTGCCCGCCGGCACCAGCACCCCCCGATCCAGGCACTCCTGCACGGCAGCCGGTGGATGACCGTCGAGCAGGTACGGCTCGGCCCGGGACGGGACCACCGAGACCAGGGCGGCGACCTCCCGGGCCGGCGGCGACAACGCGGCCAGCCGGGCCAACACCAGATCGCGTACGGTCGGCGGCACACCCGGGCCGGTAGCGGCCAGCACCTCGGTGACCAGCAGCGGGTTGCCGCCGGTGGCCTGGTACAACCCGTCAGGGTCGCGGCCGGCGCGGCGGGCCAGCCGCGCGACGGCATCCGTGGACAGGGCCGGCAGCGGCAACCGGCGGACCAGTGGCCGGGGCAGCCCTGCGAGCACGGCGTGCAGAGGATGATCAGCCCCCACCTCGTCATCGCGCAGGGTGAGCACGAGCAGCGCCGGATGGCGGGTCAGCCGCCGCCCCAGGTACGCGATGAGGTCCAGGGTGGCACCGTCCGCCCAGTGCGCGTCCTCCACCACCATCACCGTCCGGTGACCGGGCCGGGGGTTGGTCAGCTCGCCGAGAAGCGCGTCGAACACGGCGCCGCGCCCTTCGGCCTCCGTCGCCGTGTGCAGTGCGCTCAGTCGTTCCGCGAGTACGCCGCCGACCTGCCGGGCGATGTCGTGCACCGGGCCGAGCGCCCGTGGGGTCAGCAGTGGGTCGCAGCTGCCCCAGAGCACCCTGGCCCCGGCCGTCGACGCGAACGCACCGACCACTGTGGACTTGCCGGCTCCTGCCTCGCCCGCGACGAGCGCGATCGCGCCACCGGGGGAGGCCAGCAGCCGGTCCAGGGTGGCGAGCGCGTCCGCGCGCTCCAGCAGCTCCATCGCGATCGATGCTAGTCAGCGGGGCGTCGCTCCGTCGTCAGCCGCGACGGCAGCATCCCCTGGTCCCGGAACTCATCCTTGTGGGTTGAGCGCGCAGGCACGCCCGGGAACGGTGGAGGGCACATCCGTAGATCGGATGTGCCCTCCACCGACGAGCCCTCCAACGTCGCCCGCGCGGGTGAAGGAACTGGCGGGCGGCAGCTGGGAGACGCGGAACTCATTGCCCCAACCTGGTGTGCAACTGTGGGGCAGAGGTCGCGACCGAATCGTCGGACTGCTGGACAGCTCAGGTTGTGCGGTTGCAGCCGCTCGCCGTGGTTCGGACCGCCGGGGCGGACTGGAACCCTGAACCCTTCCGGCGCTGCGTCGATCATCCCCAACCGGACGGATCGGCCACGTGACCAGGGCGATTTCTTCCGCTGCCTTACGGCGGTCGACAGCCCTTGCCGATGTCAGTTGTGCCGGATCTCTGCCCGATGATCATCGCTGCGCCGTTCAGCTTCCCGGACCGCTGACTCACCGCCCACCCCGACAGGCCGGCTACTTCAGGTAGGGGGTTCGAGCTCTGGGGATCCGGCACACCCGCGCGATCGGTGAGCGACAGGATGCTTGACATGATCGACGCTTCGTTGTTCAGCGTCGACCGATCGGCTAGCCAGTCCTGCAACCGCCGGCTCGTATGGTCACGGGCATGATCGGCAAGGTTTCGGATGCCATGGTGCGTCACCGGCACCTTGTCTTGATGCTTGGTCTACTGGTGGCCGGCGTGAACGTCGCGGCCGTCGGGTTCGTGCCTACCCTGGGGCAGCGCCTGTTCTTCCCGCTGCTCTTCCCTACCTTGGCGGTCCTGGTCCTGGCGCTCATCGCCATGGGGATCCGTCCGGTCTACCTTGTGGTGCAGCCGCAGGTTCCGGCCTTCGCCACACCCGCTCCGGCGTGGAAGGTGCTCATTGCCCTGGGCTTCCTCGCGCCTGCATCGGCCAGCATCGGCGCAGTGGTGCGTTCGACCAGGGCAGGCATTGCGTCGACGTTCGACGTGGTCGTCAATATTCCCTGGTTTTTGCTGGTCGCGCTGTTGCTGGTCGAGGCGTGGCGGGGTTACGGGGTACAGCTCCATCCTTACGGGATACGGCAGCGTTGGGCTCTCGGCTCACTCACTGTGCCGTGGGAGGCCCTACCGGCCGCTCAGATCCCCCCAGGTGTCGACCGCCCCTCGCGGCTCCGGATGGCGATCGCGGAACCCCAGCTGGTGCGGCGACGCGGTATTCCGTGGAGCCGGAAGGCCATGCGCACCGACAACGTCGACGCACAATTTCTCGCTGCTGTGATCGGGCACTACGTCGCTCACCCCGAACACCGGGCAACGATCGGTAGCCAGGCCGAGTACGAGCGGCTTCTCGCCGAGTTACCCGAGCGGGACGGTTGGAAGAGCGCGGGCGACGACGCCTAGGCCAAACGTCAAGCTCGGGCTGATCTTCCCTCGACTGTCGGCACTGCCCCCAATGCGGCCACCGTCCGCCGGGCCTTCCGCCGGGTCGCAACCCTGGCTGGCCTCGATCCGGCCGCAGTTGGTCACCCAGGAAGCACTAGAGGGCACATCCATGGATCGGATGTGCCCTCTGACCTGGTCGGGGTGGCCGGATTCGAACCGACGACCTCTTCGTCCCGAAGGAACAACCGCAGGACTGGTAGCTGGCCGGCGTCGACCGTTGAGCTGCTGCGGTGGTCCGCCGGTGTCCGCCGTCGTCCGTCCCTGTTCGGGTCTGTCGTCACCCAAATAGTCACCCGGATGGCCTTCCGGGCGCGCCCCGCCGTCGTCCGGTTTCCTCCGCCGAAGCCCCGTCGGTTACCATTGGGGACGGTGTGATCTATGACCGGTCTTCCGGACGGTCCGGGGCTAGGCGATGTCCTAGCCCGGAACCCCACGGAAGAAAGGATCTAGATGACACCAGGAGATCAGGATCAACGGTCCGGCTCGCTCGTGAGCCTGGCTCTGGCCTGCGAGGTGGTCGCCAACTTCACGGCGGCGACCGGCAGGGACGAGCTGGGTATCCCCGAGCTCGTCCTGCTGGTCTTCCTGCTGGTCCTCGTCGACGGCCGACGAAACTGACGACGGGACCGGCGCTCCACCATCAGGCGGGGGGTCGCGTTCGCGGCCCCTCGCCTGCTTTGAACTTGATAGTTGATTCTACTACCAAGATAACACGGATGAGGTTACGCGGGTTCTTGCTGGTACATGACCCGCTGCTCAGGGCCTCTACGATTCGCCTACTGAGGTCCGCTCGTTCGTAAGCTCCTGTGCATTCCGCCGTTGCTACCAGCCTTGCCATCCCGTCGGCCTTCGTCCGCACACGCGTGGAGTGGGTGGGGCCTGCCTGGTCAAGGTGGAGCACACCACTGTCTGAACGACCTTGACCAGGCAGGCCCCACCTGCTCGGCTCCGCCCGGACGAAGGTTGCCGGGATGGCGACACCATCCCAGAGCGCCAGAGCACCCCGCCGGAGGCACCTGCCTGTGTCCCGATCACCATCACAGCCCCGGATCTGCCAACCACTCTTGGCGGACCGGGGCTTCTTCGCATCCTCTTCGCGCCGCCGGCGGGGCTGCAACCGCCGGGGTGCCGCCGGGCGCTTGCGCCAAGGCGGCGGGGTCCCCGGTCGGCGGCCCCGTTGGGGTCGGCCCCTGGTCGGCGGCGCGAGCGGCCTGCGAAGCGGGCCGCCTTGAAGACGTATAGAAAGTTCTCACCATTTACGGCTAGCCATCGTGTCCGGTCTCGGGACCTGCGTGACACATCGGTATCAGGACCTGGGTGACACTCCGCCGAGTGTTGGTGGAGATGAGCGTGATGGAACAGCGGTACCGAGCCGTCCAGGACGTGCTCGCCGGATCCACGGTCAGGGACGTCGCCGAACGGTTCGGAGTCTCCCGCCAGGCCGTGCATCGCTGGCTTGGCTGGTATCAGAACGAGGGCCTGGAAGGCCTCGCGGACCGGTCCAGCCGGCCGCGTTCCTCGCCCAGTCAGACCCCGCCGGAGGTGGAGGCGCTGATTTGTGAGCTGCGGCGGAATCATCCTCGCTGGGGTGCGCGTCGTTTGGTCTTCGAGCTGGGCCGTCGGGACTGTCCTGGTCCGATCCCGTCGCGGGTCACGGTGCATCGGGTGCTGATCCGGCACGGCCTGGTCAACCCGACACCTCGCCGTCGTCGTCGGGAGGACTACAAGCGGTGGGAACGTAGCCGGCCGATGGAACTGTGGCAGCTGGACATCGTCGGCGGCATCCGACTGGCCGACGGTGGTGAGGCGAAGGTCGTCACCGGCGTGGATGACCACTCCCGGTTCTGCGTCATCGCTGCCGTAGTCCGCCGGGCCACCGGCCGGGCCGTGTGCCTGGCCTTCACCGAAGCTTTGCAGCGGTTCGGGATCCCCGAGGAGGTCCTGACGGACAACGGCAAGCAGTTCACCGGCCGGTTCAACCAGCCCCGCCCGGCCGAGGTGATGTTCGAACGCGTCTGCCGCGAGAACGGCATCGTGTCCCGCAACACCAAACCCCGCACCCCGACCACCACCGGCAAGGTCGAACGGTTCCACCAGACCCTGCAACGCGAACTCCTCGACGAGGTCGAAGTCTGGGCCAGCCCGGAAGAGGCCCAAGCCGCCATCGACGCGTTCCGGGACGAATACAACACCCAACGGCCGCACCAGTCCCTGAACATGGCATTCCCCGCTGACCGGTTCACCGCCCCACCAGCCGACGAGCAGCTGCCGCTGCGGCTGCCCCCGACGCTGGCCACCACAATCCCCGCGCCCCGAAAGCCGCTGCCGATGCCCCCGGCGCCCACTGGGTCGGCCACCGTTGCAGCCGCACCAGTGACAACCGGCGAAGGTGTCGGCCTGGCCGTGGAGGTCACCCGGATCGTCCCCGCCTCGGGCAACCTCACCGTCTGCGGGCAACAGTTCTGGCTCAGCCCCACCCGCGCCGGACTCCCGGTCACACTCTGGGCCGACACCACCGTCATCCACCTGCTCATCGACGGTGTCCGACTCAAAACCGTGCCGTCCCGGCTCACCCCTGCCCACCTGCGGCAGCTCCTCGACGACGACGGCCAACCCGCCGGGCCACCACCGATCACCACAGGGCCCGTCCAGGTCGGTGCCCCGATCGAGGTCGAACGGCTCGTCAACGCCACCGGCCTGATCGGCCTCGCCGGCCGGCAACACCCCGTCGGCTACCACTTCGCCGGCAGGCGTGTCACCGTCCGACTCGACCGCGGCCTCATGCAGATCACCGCCGACGGTGTCCTGCTGCGCAGCCTGCCCAACCCACTCACCCCGGCCGAACAGGCCCGTATCCGCGACGCCCGCCCCGCCGGACCACCACCCACCCCGGCACCCGAGCCGGTCCGGGTCGAACGCCGTGTCAGCTGCCGAGGATCTCTGGTCATCGCCGGTCAACGCATCCACGTCGGCATCGCCCACGCCGGAACAACCCTCACCGTCGAAGCCGCCGACACCACCTTCCGCGTCCACGACGGCGACCAGCTCCTCACCGAAGTGCCGCGCACCACCACCAAGCCCATCACACGATTCAAGGTCCGCAAGCCGGAGCTGCCCCGGCAACGGCACGCCGCCTCGACGTCCTACCCGCCCGAAAATCCCTCCTCCGATCGGCTCTCGTGACGCACCCTGATCCCATGGCACAGGGCAAACCGTGGACCGGCAACGACGCGGACCACAACAACCACTGCCACCAGCGGTGGATCAAACAACGCAACCGCGACACCGCCGACCCGGCCTACCCAGCAGCCTGGTACGACGAGCAATGCGGCGGATGTCGATTCTGGATCCCCCTCGACGGCGAACTCGGCCACGACTACGGTGCCTGCACGAACCCCGCCTCGAACTTCGACGGACGGGTCCGCTTCGAACACGACGGATGCGCCGCCTTCGCCAACCGCGACGACGGCTCCTTCGGATAACCCAACGCAAGCAAACTGAAGATCGTCTAGCCGGACGTGTCACCCACGTCCCGAGACTGATCTGTCACGCACGTCCTGAGACTCGACATACGGCTAGCCATCGAAGGGTAAGATCTTTGCCGTGAGCGAGTCGACTAGTCCTCCGAACGATGAGTTCGCCCGCAACGTTGTGAACTCAATATTTGACGTCTTCGTTGAGCCAGAGCTTTCCCGACGCGGACTCACGCTCGAACGGGACGCGATCACCAAGGTCGTGGTCGAGATCGATCCAGGCCGGAAGCACCCGAGGGTGTGGATCAACGATCAGGCGCGGATTTCGGTTCAGGTTCGGGCGTCGAAGGTCGAAGAGGGGCAGCCAGTTACCGAGGCTGACATCGAGGAAGTCCTTGCAGTCTTGCCACCCGACGTGGGCCCCAACAGCGGGTATGTGTGCCTGGCGACTATTGCTGGCGCAAGGTACGTGACATTCGATTTTCGCTACAACCGCGAACAGGCTTCCGGGCTTATACAGCGGGCCGAAGAGTTTCTCGTTGTGGCGCGGACCTGTTCCGAAACGGCACCTGCCGTCGCATGCGACGTCGCCTACTCCGCCGCAGAGCTGACTGTGCAAGCGAGTATGCTGCTACAGCAGCAACGGACTAAAAATCACTCGTACCGGCAGGAATGGCTTGACCAGTGGGTCGCGCATGCCAACGCTCCTAGCAGTCACGCTGCAACCCTCAGAGCGTTGCATGGAGCACGAGCGGCAGCGCGATACGCGGACGGAAGCCTCGACATCTCCGACGACGAGCTTGAACAACTTCTAGACATTGTAGACGAAATGATTGTCTACGCGCGATCTCGTGCGACCTAGCGCTCTTGGAGGCCCGCAACATCGGTCCATTCGTTGGCCAGTACTGCATAGAGCAGCGAGTCGCGCCATGCTCCATTAGTGAAGACGTGGTCCCGAATTCGGCCTTCATACTGCATACCAAGCCGCTGGGCTACGGCGATCGACGGGGTGTTGTCTGGGCCAATAGCTGCGGAGATGCGGTGTAGCCCCAGTTCTCGGAAGCCGAAGTCCGTCAGGGTCCGTGCCGCGTCGGTTGCATAGCCGTGGCCCCACTGCTCGGTGCGGATGGCGTATCCAAGCTTGGCGGCCTTCACGCCGTCGAGGCCCAACCGAGCAAAGCCAATTAGCTCGTCTCCCGGGAGAGTCACTGCAAGGTAGTACTCGTTGCGGGGCTCCGTCTTGGCCCGCGATACCGCTCCCTCGATCATCGCGGTCGCTGCTTCGAGGTCCCGGTTGTCGAACGAGAGCCACCGGGTCACGCGCTCGTCGCCTACGAGGGCAAGCGAAGGGGCCGCGTCGTCGCTGCGGAACTCTCGCAGGATGACGGCGCGGCCCTTCAACGTCACGGGGTACATGCCCCGATCTTGCCTTACCTGGGAAGTGCCTTCAGAGGCGTGCTGGTGAAGTCCTCGATCTGCTGGAGCAGGTCGCGTCCTTCGGCCGCCAGCCCGGCTCGGATGACGGCCTGGTGCACCCGCTGCACGGAGTGAACGATCCCGTTGATGCGCTGGCTCGGCGGCAGGTCTAGCACCGGAGTGACGGCCTCGATGGCACCCTCCAGGTCACGGGCGGCGATCCGTGCGATCGCTAGGTCCGAGTGCGACCCGGCCTGGTCGCCGAAGGCCCAAGCAGGGTCGTTCGGGTTGGCGAAGGCGTTGACGGCGCGGGTGGAGAAGTCGACTGCCTGGTCTGCCTCGTTGGGTAGCCATGCGAGGGCGTCGGCGGCGTAGTAGAGCGTACGAGGCTGGTTGAACGTGCAGATGCCCCCTAGCTCATCGACCTCGTCCGGCTCGACACGGTTCCACGCCTCTTCGGCTGCCCGAATCGCGCTGAGGGCCTTGGCGCTGTTGCCGAGTGCGGCATATCCACGGGCGGCGCTCACCGGCAACCACACGGAGGTCGTGCCGGCGGTGCCGGCGGCGATGTTCGTGCCCGCTTCGGCGAACCGAACGGCCTCGGCGTACCGGCCCGCCCAGTAGGCGACCATGGATTGAAGACCACGAAGCCAGGCTCTCAGCCCGTTGTGGTCGGCCTGATCGGCGCAGAGGACGGCGGTGCGGGCTTGCAGCATCGCGGCGTGTGGGTCGGCAAGGTCGTGAGAAGCCTTGGCGAGCAGTCCGCTCGTAACAGCGGTGAGGAAGTGCAGTTGCCGGGCCTGCTGCGGCGTCTGCCTCCGCTCCAGCAGGGCGAACAAGGTGTCTTGAGTTTCGACCATGTCGCCGAGCAGTTCGGTGAGTGGGCGCTGTGGATAGGCCAGCGCCAGCCGCTGGACGTCGTCGCGGAGTTGCTGGACCGCCTCCGGGGTAGTGCTCTCGGCGGCGAGGAGGGTGAAGCGACGGGCTCGTTCGGCTGCCATTCTGATCAGACTCCTTTCGTTGCCGGGTGACGGCAGCACCAATGAGCCGTCGTCGGTAGCCGGCTGGGCTATGACAAGTTCCGGAGTCCAGGGCCGGAGAAGATCATCAAGCGGCATGCCAAACATCGCCTGTAGCGCTCGCCTCGTGGCCGGCGTCGCACCGGCAGAACCTCGCTCGCCTCTGGCTAGTCGACCAAGGTGACGAGCGCTGATCGCGGCGGGTTCCTCCAAGCGGAGGAAGGCGTCGGCCATCTCCTCGTAGGTGCGATCGCGCTGCTGGATGAAGTACTCCAGCATCGTTCGGGGTGTGCGGCGAGTGCTTGCCACCTGTTCCCCTCCTCGCTCTGGGCTCCTACGTCGACGGTCGCGCACTGCTATGGCTTCCTCAACGGATGTCCGCCAGTTGTCCGTCAGTTGTCCGCCAGAGGTCCCGGCCGGGACCTCGATAGGTCCTGGTCGATGACGCCACTCTCAGTGTGAGCCAAACAGGCACACCGTGACGAGCGAGTAGCGACGGGGAGGGCAGCGCCATGGCAAATTCTCTGCTGATGCCAGCGATCGCCATGATTGTCGGCACGACACTGCTGAGCTTGCAGATCTACATCATGATCCGCATCAACCACGGCGCTTCCCGCAACCGGCAGCAGCAGGTCCGGAGGCCGAGCGGCAGCGGAGCGAGGGGCAGTATCCGCTACAGCGCGGGTGCTGCCCCGTCCCGTATCCTCACCCGTAATGACACGGATGACGAACCCGCCCGCGCTGCCCAACGACTGGTGGACAGCGGCGGAATGCGCGGCCTATCTCGGAATCGCGCGGGGCACCTGGGCGGCCTACGTGGCCCGCGAGCAGGCTCCCGCTCCGGAGCGGATGTTCGGTCGATCGCCGGCTTGGCGGCCCCAGACGGTCAAGAGCTGGGCGGAGTCACGCCCCCGCCACGGCAAGTAGCTTCGATCCTTCCCTCTACAGCATCGGTGCTGTAAAGTCGGCCTCAATACAGCACCGACGCTGTACAGCACTCCAATAGATGGCCCCAGCGGGCTGCCACCCGCTGAGGCCGGGCGCATCGGTCTACCTCGCGAAAGGACCACACGATGCTCTATCAGCGTACCCGCGTTCCTGTCCCATCGACCTCGGGTCTGTACCCCGTGGCGCGTGCCGCCGTCTCGCTCGTCTCCGAGCTTCCTGGCTTGCTCGCTGCTTCGACCCCTGCTGAGGTTTCTGGACTGCCGCCCACTGTCAACTCCGTCTCCTACCCCGAACCCGTCATCCGCGCCGACGTCTGCCCGAACCCCGCCAACCCGTACTGCTGCTGTGACTCGTGCTGCCCGCCCGAGGTTGTGCCGACCCCGCGTCGCAAGGCGTGGCGCGGCGTTGCCGTCTGGGATGACGGCAGTCTCGCGGATCTGATGGTCCACCAGGCCCTGATGAACAGGCCATCGACCCAGCAGGACGCGCGATGATCGCGACGACGGTGCCGACCGCGAAGGTTCTGCACCTGCCGACGTCGACCCGTCCGGTGGAGTCGGCACCGACCGATCTCGGTTCTCTGACCGAGTGGGAGCTACAGGCGGTGTTCTTCGCCGCTGGTGCCCGCTGGGCCACCCACGGGAACCTGCCTTACGAGGACATGGCCCGTCTCGTGACGGACCAGATCACCACCCTCGGCTGGAACACGGTGCGGGACATCGGTGCCCGCATCCGGAACGCCCTGGACGGTTGCCAGTGGCGGGACTGGGAGGCGCTGCTGCCCGGGCTCGACAGCCGTGGCGACGCCATGTCGATCGCGGCGAAGTTCGTGCGGATGCACCGCCGGGCCACCCGCCCGGATGCCGCGTTGACCGCCTGGCAGCAGGCCACCGCTTCGGGGGTGGCGGCATGAGTCCGCTGCGCCTGGCGCGTCTGTCCCGAGGCTGGGAACCGACCCAACTGATTGGCCGGATGAAGATCCTGGCCGCCCGGGACGGCATGACCCTGCCCAAGGTGTACCTCCTCGTGCGGCTGGTCTTCCTGTGGGAGAACCACCGTGCCCAGGTGCCGGGCTACTACGCCGCACTGCTCACCCGTATCTACGGTGAGCTGCCCACGACCGGCACGCGGGTCACTGCGTGACGGTCACCATCGAACCTGTGACCCCGGGCGGCATCCGTCGTCCGGGACCACAGCCGTTCGTCTCGGGCCGCCGCGCTGTTGACGCCGCCGACTTCGGCCGGCTCCGCGCCCAGGACCCGAACTACTTCGCGTGGCTGCACCACGTCCGCCCGGCCGCTGGCTGCACCCGCCCCGTGCGTCTGACCGGCGAGTGCGCCACCATCAACCCCGCCACCGGGGAACTCCTCGCGCTGGCCTCGACCGAGGACATGCCCGACGGGCAGATCTACAAGCCGTGCGGCAACCGCCGCGCCGCCGTCTGCCCGTCCTGCGCCGAGGTGTACCGCCGCGATGCCTTCCACCTCATCCGCGCCGGCCTCATCGGCGGCAAAGGAATCCCCACCGCCGTCTCCGCACACCCCGCCGTGTTCGTCACCCTGACCGCTCCGTCGTTCGGCGCGGTGCACACCCGCCGCACCAGCAAGACCGGACAGGCCATCCCCTGCCGTCCCCGCCGTGCTGAGGTGCTGTGCTCGCATGGGGTGGACCTGCGCTGCCAGCGGCTGCACGCCGCCGACGAGAAAGCCCTCGGCACACCGCTGTGCCTGGACTGCTACGACCACCACGCCCAGGTCGTGTTCAACAACCAGGCCGGGGAGCTGTGGCGGCGTACCACCATCGCGATCCGCCGCGAGTTGGCCAAGACCGCCCGCGCGTTTGGCCTCACCGCGGGCTCCTTGCGCTTGTCCTACGGCAAGGTCGCCGAGATGCAACGACGCGGCGTCGTGCATTACCACGTCATCATCCGCCTCGACGGCAACGAACCCGACTGCCCCGGCGCGATCGTCGCGCCCCCAGCACCGCTCGGGCTGCTGGACCTGGTCGCCGCCGTCGAGCAGGCTGCCGCCTCCACCTCGTTCACCACCGACGCCCACCCGCACCAGCCCGCCGGCTGGCCGATCGGGTGGGGCGATGAGGGCAAGGGCCGCTACGCCGACATCCGACCCGTCCGACTGGCCGGCGACGGCGAGATCACCGACGCCATGGTCGCCGCGTACCTGGCGAAGTACGCCACCAAGAGCACCGAAGCCACCGGCCACGCCTCGGGCCGGCTCAACGGCGACACCATCGACCTGTACGCCAACCCCGACGGCACCCACACCGAACGACTCATCGACGCGGCCTGGACCCTCGGCGGCGCACCCGACTGGAACGGGCTGCGACGGTGGGCGCACATGCTCGGCTTCGGCGGCCACTTCCTCACCAAGAGCCGCCGCTACTCCGTCACCTTCCGCATTCTCCGCGACGCCCGCGTCGTGTGGCGCCGCACGGTCGACCACGACCAGGACGCCGAGCACGACGCGGAAACCACCGTCGTCATCAACACCCTCGCCTACACCGGCTGCGGGTGGCTCACCACCGGCGACGCCCTGCTCGCCAACACCGCCGCAGCCATGGCCCGCGAACGAGCAGAAGCCGGCCGCGAAGCCATGCGCGAACTCGTCGGCTGACACGTACGTGTCAACCAACCCACCCGCCCTTGACACGTACGTGTCAAGAACCTGCTGCCCCGAGTAGGAAGGACCACCCCGTTTGACCGCACCAGCCATCGACGCGCCGGCCAAGGCGCTCTACCGGATCACTGAGGCCATGCGATTGCTCAGCCTGTCGCGGACCGTGATCTACGAACAGATCCGCGCTGGCCGACTGCGCACCGTCCGACAGGGCCGGTCCCGTCTCGTCCCCGCCGCCGCGATCACCGCCTACGTCGACCTGCTCGAACACGAAGCCCAGAAAGGAGGCACCCGATGACCACACGCCGCGCCCGAGGCGAAGGCGGCCTGCACTGGGACGAGTCCCGGCAACGCTGGATGGCCACCATCACCGTCGGCTACACCCCGGCCGGCAAACGCATCGTGCGCAAAGGCAGCGGCAAGACCAAGACCGAAGCCCGCGCGAAACTGCGGGAGAAGATCCGCGACTACGAAGACGGGCTCGCCATCGCCGAGCACCACTACACCGTCACCGAAGCCGTCACCGACTGGCTGACCTACGGACTCAACGGCCGATCAGACCGCACCAAGACCAAGTGCGAGATCCTGTGCCGTACCCACATCATCCCGGCGTTGGGCGCTCGGAAGCTCCGCGAGCTTCGCGCCCAGGACGTCGACCGCTGGCTAGCCGACAAGGCCACCACCCTCAGCACTCGCACCCTTCGTGACCTCTACGGGTGCCTCAACCGCTCGGTGAACCGAGCCATGGCCCGGGACAAGGTGAAGCGCAACGTCGTCGCGCTGTGCACCGTCCCGCGCGGCCAGGAGGGTCGCGCCTCCAAGTCCCTCACCTTGGACCAGGCGAAGGCCGTCCTCGGCGCGTCCGAGGGAACTCGCCTGCACGCCTATGTCGTGCTCTCGTTGCTGACCGGCGCGCGCACCGAAGAACTCCGCGCCCTGCGCTGGGACCACGTTGACCTTGACGGCCAACTCGACATGGATCCGCCGCTACCGCCTTCGATCCAGGTGTGGCGCTCTGACCGGGACGGCGGCGATACCAAGACCCGCAAGTCCCGACGCACCCTCGCTCTATCTGCCCGGTGCGTCACCGCCTTGACTCATCACCGGGAACGGCAGGAACAGGAGCGCAAGACTGCCGGCAAGGACTGGCAGCCGCTTGGGGTGGTCTTCGCCTCGACTGTCGGCACTGCCCTCGACGCGGCCAACGTCCGCCGGGCCTTCCGCCGAGTCCTCGCCCTGGCTGGCCTTGATCCGGCTGCCTGGACACCTCGTGAGCTGCGGCACAGCTTTGTGTCGCTGCTGTCCGACAGCGGGGTGAGCCTGGAGGACATCGCCGACCTGTGCGGGCACTCCGGCACCACTGTCACCGAGCTGGTCTACCGTCACCAGCTTCGGCCGGTGCTGCTGCAAGGGGCGGCGGTCATGGATCGCATCTTCGCGCCGTCTGCTGAGGCGTAGTCACTCAGTTGGTCACCCAGGAAGCACTAGAGGGCACATCCATGGATCGGATGTGCCCTCTGACCTGGTCGGGGTGGCCGGATTCGAACCGACGACCTCTTCGTCCCGAACGAAGCGCGCTACCAAGCTGCGCCACACCCCGAGGCGTGCCGACAAATAGTAGCCCACCCGACCCGATGGTCAAACTCGGTACCCCGCTGCCCGGACCCCGGAGAGAGCCAAGATCCGCGCAACATCCCTGATGTTGCTGCCTCGCTGCGGCATGAGGCAGCAACATCCCTGATGTTGCGCGGATCTTGAGGCCCGCGCGGATCTTGAGGCCTGCGCGGGGCGCAGGCGGTGTGGGCGGGGCGCAGGCGGTGTGGGCGGGGCGCAGGCGGTGTGGGCGGGGCGCAGGCGGTGTGGGCTGGTCAGCGGGGGATGAGGGTGAGGATGCTGGCCTCCGGGGGGCAGGCGAAGCGGATCGGGGCGGTGGGGTGGGTGCCGAGGCCGGCGGAGACGTGCAGCCAGGAGTCCGAGCCCGGCCAGCGGTGCAGACCGCGCGCCATCGAGCGGGGCAGGCCGCAGTTGGTGACCAGCGCGCCGAAGCCCGGTACGCAGACCTGACCGCCGTGGGTGTGCCCGGCCAGCATCAGCCCGAAGCCGTCCGCCGCCATCTGGTCGAGCACCCGTGGCTCCGGGGAGTGCGTCAGCGCGATGGACAGATCCGCCGACGACGAGACCGCGCCAGCCACGGAGGGGTAGTCGTCCCGGTCGATGTGGGGGTCGTCAACGCCGACCAGGTCGAGCTGTCGACCGCCGGCCTTCAACGTGGTCCGGACGTTGTTGAGGTCCGCCCAGCCGGCGCCGGTGAACACCTGACGCAGCTCCTCGTAGGGGAGCTCGACGCCCTCGGTGTATTCACGGTCGGGCAGGAAGTAGGTGAACGGGTTCTTCAGGACCGGCCCGGTGTAGTCGTTGGAGCCGAATACGAACGCCCCCGGATAGTCCAGCAGCGGCTGTAGGGCGCGCAGCACCCCGGGCACCGAGTCCGGGTGCGCCATGTTGTCGCCGGTCACCACCACCAGGTCGGGGTCCAGGGCTGCCAGCGACGCCACCCAGCGCTGCTTGCGCGCCTGGTCGGGCATCATGTGCAGGTCCGACAGGTGGAGCACACGCAGCGGCTCCGCGTCGGCCGGCAGCACCGGCACGTCGTACCGCCGCAGGGTGAACATGTTGCGCTCGATGAGCGACGCGTACGCGAGGGTGGCCGCGCCGACCGTGGCGGTTCCGGCGGCAAGCCGGAATAGTGTGCGCTTTCGCATGGCGTTCAGGGTAGTTTGACCGTCCATGAGCACGCTGAAGGACCGCCTCACTGCCGACATGCGTTCCGCGCTCAAGGCGCGCGACGAGCTGACCACCTCCACGCTGCGGATGGCCCTGGCCGCCGTCGGCACCGCGGAGGTCGCCGGCAAGGCCAAGCGCGAGCTCACCGATGACGAGGTGCTCGCCGTGTTGACCAAGGAAGCCAAGAAGCGCCGGGAGGCAGCCACCGCGTTCGCCGACGCCGGTCGCGCCGAGCAGGCCGCGAAGGAGTCGGCCGAGGGTGAGGTGCTGGACCGCTACCTGCCCAAGCAGCTCTCGGACGCCGAGCTGGCCGAGCTGGTGTCGGGGGCGCTCGCCGCGGGCGGCTTCACCGGCAAGGCCCAGATGGGCCCGGCCATGAAGGCGGCCCAGGCCGCGGTGGCGGGCCAGGCCGAGGGCGGCCGGGTGGCTTCCGAGGTACGCCGACAGCTGGGCCTCTGACTCACCGGGGGCACCGTGACTGCCGCCCTCGGGATCGGCGCCGGTAGCCGGTCGACCGGACAGACGAACGGGCGGGCACCCGAGAAGGGTGCCCGCCCGTTGTGTCCTGCGCGTCGGCTCAGCCGCCGGGACGACCCCCGCCACCGGGTCGACCGGGCGGGTTGCCAGGCTGCCCGGGGCCACCGGGACCACCGGTGTTGCCCGGCGTGGTGCCGCCACCACCGTTGCTGACCTGGATGGTGACCACGCCACCCTTGATGGTGCGCCCGTCCGGGCTGGTGCCGTGGGCGGTGCCCGGAGGACAGGAAGACTTGACCTTGGTGTCGGAGACCACCGGCTCGAAGCCGGCACCCTTGATCCGGGACTTCGCCTGATCCAGCGGGATGCAGCTCACGCTCGGGATGCTCCGCTGGTCACCCTCGGAGATCTTCTGGCCCGGCGGCTCGAACTGGATCGCCTTCTTGCCCTTCATGGCGTCCCGCAGCGTCTCCCACACCGGCGGATTGATGCCGTCCTTCTCCCCGTGCTTCATCTTCACGTTGGTCTGCGGCCAGTCCGGGTCGGCCATGATGCCCGCCACCGCGTACTGCTTGGTCATCGCGACCAGTGCGGCGGTCTTCTCCGAGTCGGTGGTGCCGGACTTGCCGGCAACCGGGAAACCGACGTCGCCGCGGACGTTGGGGGCGGTCGCTCCCGCGCACCGGGAGGACGACGACTTGTCACCGACCGGGCATCGGGCCGCGTCCACCGCGGCGCGGGCCACGTCGGTGCTGAACCGCTTCTCGCAGCGCGGGTTGGCGATGTCGAGCTTGTTGCCCTCCGGGTCGCGGATCTCCTGCACCGGGATCGGTTCGCAGAACGTGCCGTCCGCGGCCAGGGTGGCGTAGGCGTTGGCCAGATCCAGCGGGGTGGTCTGCGAGACGCCCAGGGTGAACGCGCCCCACTGGTGCGCACCCTTCTCCAGGTCCAGATCCTCCTGGGCCCGGAAGTTGATGCCCAGCCGCTTGGCGGCCTTGACCACGTTCTCCGCGCCGACCTGCTGTTGCAGTGGCACGAAGTAGGTGTTCACCGAACGGCCGAACGCGGTCCACATGTTGTGTGGGCCGGCCATGCTCTCGGTCGAGTTGGTGGGGCAGTAGAAGTTGGTGCCTGGGCAGGCTGCGGGGCCCGGCTGGATGATGTATTCCGACTTGAACTGCTTCTGCGCGTTGATCGGGTAGCTGAGCGGGATGCCCTTTTCCAACGCCGCCACGATCGTGAACATCTTGAAGGTCGAGCCGGCCTGGTAGCCGGTGATGCCGTCGCCACCGGTGAGCAGGGGGTTGACCGTCGCCGGGTAGTTGCCCCGGATCTTCTTCTTGCTCTTCGCGGGATCGCTGGAGATCTTGTTCTTCGGGTTCTTCGGGTCGTCCAGCTTGAACTGCCGGTTCACCGCGAGCGCCCGGACCCGGCCGGTGCCGGGCTCGACCACCGCGACCATGGCGGCTTCCTTGCTGTTCTCGCTCTTGGCCTTCCGGACCGCCCTGTCGGCGCCCTTCTGCGCCTGGACGTCGATCGACGTCACGACGGTGTAGCCGCCGCTCTTCAGCCGCCGCTCCCGGTCGTAGGTGGTCGAACCGAACGTCTCCTGCTGCATCCACCAGCGGTAGAAGTAGTCGCAGAAGAAGCCCCAGCTGTTGACGTTGGCGGAGACGCAACCGTTCGGGGTGCGCTTGTCCTTCACCACCAGCTTGATCGCCTTGGCCGCGTCGGCCTCCTGCTGGGTGATGGCCTTGGTTTCGACCATGTTCTGGATGACGTAGTTGCGTCGGTCCAGTGCGAGCGGGCGGCCGGCCGGGGTGGTCGGGTCGTTCGTCGTCGGTGCCTTGACCATGCCGGCCAGCAGCGCCGATTCATCGATCGTGAGCTTGCTCGGCGGCTTACCGAAGTAGACCTGGCTGGCGGCGAAGATGCCGTACGCGCCGTTGCCGAACGAGGCGAGGTTGAGGTAGCGGGTGAGGATCTCGTCCTTGGAGAATTCCTTGTCGACCTGGAGGGCCAGCCGCATCTCGCGGAGCTTGCGGGCGCTGGTGTCCTCGGTCGCCGCGACCACGTCGGCCGGGTGGGTGGCCGAGTAGGCGATGGCCAGCCGGACGTACTGCATGGTCAGCGTCGAGGCGCCCTGCCGGCCGGAGCCCTCGGCCTGGTTGTTGACGAACGCGCGTGCGACACCGTTGATGTCGACGCCGTTGTGCTTGTAGAAGTCGTGGTCCTCGGCCGCGATGATGGCCTTCTGCATGTAGGGAGAGATGTCGGCGAGCTTCACGTCGCGCCGGTTCTCGTCGTACATCGTTGCGAGCGGTGTCTTGCCGTCCGAGGCCAGCAGGTAGCTGATCTGCGGCGCTCGGGCCACCGTCAGCTCCGTGGGCAGGTTGCCGAATGTCTCGGCGCCCGCCTTCGCGGCCAAGCCGGACATCGCCACCGCGGGGAAGGCCGCCGCAGCGACCACCACGCCGGCCAACAGGCCACACACGAGTAGCGATGCGGCGTTGGTCAGCACATTGTGGTCACGTTTCCGCATCCAGGTCACCTCAGCAGGGTACGCGAGTAGGGAACGAGGTGCGCTGGGGCGTTCTTTCCCCATTTCCTGCGTGCGCTGCCCTCGTTGTGCTAAACGCACGACCCCCCGTGCTTGGTTGCGTGTGACCTGGCGTGAGTCTCCTCCAATTCAGGGAGGCGGCGCGGCGTTATCGCTGACCTCGGCGGGGTAACCGGCGGTTGAAGGCCCGGGAAGCCGGGAGTGTCCGGAATGATGGATTTCGCCGACAACGTTGCGTAATCGGGTGACTACAGAGCATGATGGGGGCGGCGACAGCGCCACATGTCGTCCGCGCCGCCTTGGGGAAGGCAGGCCGGGCGATCGGGGGGAATTGCCGGCTGACGTGCATCGACGAGGTCGGTAGGTACTGCAAGGGGGGACGTGTACACATGGGCATGATCACTGACTGGCCGTCGCTGGCGGCATGTCAGAACGGGGACCCGGACGCGTTGTTCGTACAAGGCGCCGAACAGAACGTGGCGAAGCGGATCTGCCGGAGCTGCCCAGTTCGGTACGAGTGCCTGGCCGACGCGCTGGACAACCGGATCGAGTTCGGTGTGTGGGGTGGCATGACCGAACGCGAACGGCGGGCGCTGTTGCGTCGTCACCCGCAGGTGACGAGCTGGCGCAAGATGTTCGAGGCAGCGATGAAGAAGAACAGCAAGGACAAGGCCGGCAAGGACAAGATCCTCGTCAGCGCGGCCACCTGACGCCGGTCACGGCCGGCTGATCGCCGCGCCGATCGTCCGCAGCCCGTCGACGTCGTGCACGTCGGCGGGCTGTGCCGTCACCGACACCGCCGGCACCGCCGGGAACGCCTCGGTGAACCGCGCGGCGACCTGCTGCTCGCGTACCGCCTGACGAGCCAGCGCCGCGTGCGCCCGCAGCACGTCGGCGGTGGCCTCGTGCCCACCCAGCTCGGTCAGCCGCTCGGCGGCGAGCCGGCTCTGCTCGGCGTCCAGCTGCGGCACCGCCGGTCGGTGCACCCGGTTGAGCACCAGGCCGGCGAGCGGCATCCGCTCGTCCCGCAGACGGCCCGCGAAGTAGGCGGCCTCCCGGACCGCGTCCGGCTCGGGCGCCGCGACCAGCAGGAAGGCCGTCTCCCCGGCCTGGAGGATGCGGTACGTCTGCTCGGCGCGCTGCCGGAAACCACCGAACATCGAGTCCAGTGCGGCCACGAAGCCGGACAGGTCGGTGAGCAGCTGTGCGCCGAGCACCTTCTGCACCACCTTCGAGAACATCCCGAACGAGGCCGTGACCAGGCTGAACATGCTCCGCCCGCCGCTGCGGGCCGGAGCCAGCAGCAGTCGCAGCATCCGTCCGTCGAGGAAGCGGGAGAGTCGGGCCGGCGCGTCCAGGAAATCCAGTGCCGAGCGGGACGGCGGCGTGTCCACCACGATCAGGTCCCATTCGCCCCGGGCGTGCAGCTGGCCCAGCTTCTCCATCGCCATGTATTCCTGCGTGCCGGCGAAGGTCGAGCTCATCGCCTGGTAGAACGGGTTCGCGAAGATCTCCGCGGCCTTCGCCGGATCGGTGTGCTGCAGCACCACGTCGTCGAAGGTGCGCTTCATGTCCAGCATCATGGCGTGCAACTCGCCGCCGCTGCTCTCGACGTCGATGCCCTTGACCTGGCGAGGGGTGTTGTCCAGCTCGGTCAGGCCCAGCGACTGGGCCAGCCGGCGGGCCGGGTCGATGGTGAGCACCACGGTGCGTCGGCCGTGGTGCTCGGCGGCCCGCAGGGCCAGCGCCGCAGCGGTGGTCGTCTTTCCCACTCCGCCGGCACCGCAACACACGACGATCCGCACGCCGGGGTCGGCGAGGATCTGGTCGACGTCCAGCTGCGGCGCCGCGTCTTCGGAAGGCACCAATCGAGCGTATCGGGCCGCGTCGGTCCATGCGCCGGTGCTGAGCTCAGGTGTGAGTCAATCGGCGCTGACGAGGGCCCGGGCCAGTGTCGTGAGGCCCGCACGGTCCACCCCGTCGGGCAGCAACGGCAGCTCGACCATCGGCAGCCCCAACTCCACCAGCTCGGCGCGGAGCGAATCTTCCAGTTCGCGACGGATGACCTGGTCCCGGGCCTCGTCGTGCAAACCGGCCACGGTGTCCCGATCGGCCGGCAGGCCGGCGGCGACCAGCCCACGCCGCAGCTCCGCAGCGGTGATCGCCCGGTCGGCGGGTAGCGGGGGCCGGGCGCCGTTGACGATCACCTTCCCGATGCCGAAGCCGAGCGAGGTCACGTCGGCGATCGCGTCCACCGTCTCCTGCACCGGCATCTCCTCCAGCAACGTGACCACGTGCACAGCGGTCATCGGGGAGCGCAGCAGCGCGGCGACCCCCTCGCTCTGGGTCTTGATCGGGCCCACCTTGGCCAGCCGGGCGGTCTCGGCCGTGACGTTGAGGAAGCGACCGATCCGCCCGGTCGGCGGGGCGTCCAGCACCACCGCGTCGTACACCCGCCGCTGCCCGGAGGTGCGGGTGGTGGCCTCCTTCACCTTGCCGGTGAGCAGCACGTCCCGCAGCCCCGGCGCGATGGTGGTGGCGAAGTCGATGGCACCGAGCTTGCGCAGCGCCCGGCCCGCCGCGCCCAGCTTGTAGAACATGTCGAGGTACTCGAGCAGCGCCTCCTCGGCGTCCACCGCGAGAGCGCGTACCTCGCCGCCGTCCGGCGCGTCGGCGAGGTGCCGCTCCTCGTAGGGCAGCGGGTCGATGCCGAACAGCTGGGCGATGCCCTGCCGCCCCTCGACCTCGACCAGCAGGGTGCGCCGGCCGCCGGCGGCGAGCGCGAGGGCCAGGGCGGCGGCGACGCTGGTCTTGCCGGTGCCCCCCTTGCCGGTCACCACATGAAGGCGGGCGGACCATCCGGTACCGGCCGGCTCGATCGGCCGCTCAGCTGCACACACCCGTCGAGCCTATCCAGGCCCGACGGTCACGCGACCTCGCAGACCCACCAACCCGTCTTCTGCACCACGGTGAAGCGCAGGTCCTGGTCGGCCACCTTCTCGTCGGAGGTGGTCATGGTGATCCGGGTGGAGACGGTGGCCCGGTCCCCGGTCTGGTTGTCCACCTTCGGGGTGGTCCACCGGAAACGCGGATTCTGGTGCGCTGAGGCGTACTTCTGCACCTCGGCGACCTTCGCGGCGATCTTCTCGTCGTCGCGGGAGGCGGCACAGACCCGATCGGCAGCCTTGGAGGCGTCGCGATCCTTGTAGACCGCGGTGAGGAACTCGTCGACGGCGATCGCAGGCTCCTTCGCGCCCTCGCCGGTCTCGGCATTGCGCAGGGTCAGGAACGCCACCACGCCGCCGCCCACGCAGAGCACCATGATCACGACCAGTGCGATCGCCGCGATCAGCAGGCCGCGCTTCTTCTTCGGTGCGGCCGTGCCCTGGTAGGGCGGGTACCCCGACGGCGGTGGCGGGATCTCCGGGCTGCCCGGCTGGGTCGGTGCCGCGGTCGACGTGGAGCCACCCGGCCCCTCCGCCTGCCCGGCACCGTCAGCGCCACTCGACTGGCTGGGGAAGGCCGGTTGGGAGGGAGCGGCCGGCTCAGCGGGGAGCGCCGGCTGGGCCGGGGATGCGGGGAGGGCGAGCCGCCCGGTCGGTGCGGCGGGGGCTGGCTGGGCAGGAATGCTCGGAGAGCCGGGCTGACCGGCGGGATCCGGGTGCGCCGGCGGGTGAGCGGGTGGGCCGGCCTGGTCGCCGCTGGGCGGTTGGGTCATGGTCTTTCCCCCGGGGGTGCGGCGCCCGCCGCCACCCCTGGCGCCGAGCGTGATCGAGCGGGCGTCCGGGCGCAGCGCGACCGTCCGACCGGAAGGGTAGCGGTCGATGAGCAGATCGGCGTCGCCCCCGCCATGCCGCGCGGGCCGTCGGCTCGGTCGGTGCTGAGCCGCGCTCGGATCGGCAGTCCATCCTGCGACTGTCGATCTGTCGCATATGTGACTGTTGGTGACCGGTTGTGCGCGTCCTATTGGCGGGACTGCGGCCACCGACCTACCTTCGTCCCGGTGCGGGGGCCGGAACGGACGAATGGGTTCGGACCGGAAGCATGATCCGAGAGGTACGACCGGAGGCAGTGCATGCGCGACGCGGACAACATCCCTCGCACCCAGTTCCCGACCAACGACCGGCCGCGCCGGCCCGGGTCCGTGGTCGAGACCGGCGGGCCCGTCGGCAGCCAGCCGGTCAACGAACGGTCGTACCGCCGGATGCCGGAGCAGACGGAGGCGGCTCGGGCGCCGGGCCGCCCCGCCGAGCGGGCCCGCGAAGACGACGAGCCGGGCTTCGTCATCCACCTGCCGATCCGGGTGCCGAGTCTGGCCGCGGCGACCGTACTGGCCGGCCGGGTCGCGGTGTCCCTGGGCTTCCTGCCCGAGCTGGACGCCGGCGAGACCACCGTGTCCAACGCCGACGACCAGAACAACCGGCACCGGGTGTTCTGCGACCTGCTGCTGCCCGACCGCTCCCGCTGCCCCCAGGGATACGAGCACGAAGGGCTCTGCGGGGAGCTGCCGGCCGCTCCGGAGCAGCGTCCCGCACCTCGCCCCGCCAGCGGACCGTAGGCTGTCCCTCGAACAATTCCGCACCGAGAGGGAGCCCTTCAGCGATGCAGAAGTGGGAATACTCCACGGTCCCGCTGCTGGTCCACGCGACCAAGCAGATCCTCGACAACTGGGGCGAGGACGGGTGGGAGCTCGTCGCCGTGATCCCCGGGCCCAATCCGGACCAGCTGGTCGCCTACCTGAAGCGGCCCAAGGCGTGAGCAACGGTCCGCACGCGAAACTCGCCGAGCTGGGGTTCGAACTGCCCGAGGTGGTGCCACCGGTGGCCAGTTACGTGCCGGCCGTGCAGTCCGGGCAGCACGTGTACGTCTCCGGCCAGCTGCCGATCGCCGAGGGCAAGCTGCTCGCGACCGGCAAGGTCGGCGCCGGGATCTCCGCCGAGCAGGCGAAGGATCTGGCCCAGCGGTGCGCGCTCAACGCGCTGGCCGCTGTCGACTCGCTCGTCGGCCTGGAGAACGTCGTCAAGGTCGTCAAGGTGACGGGTTTCGTGGCCTCCGCGCCCGGCTTCACCGGTCAGCCGGCGGTGATCAACGGCGCCTCCGACCTCTTCGGGACCGTCTTCGGCGAGGCTGGCCGCCACGCCCGCAGCGCGGTTGGAGTGGCCGAACTGCCCCTCGACGCCCCGGTGGAGATCGAACTCATCGTCGAGGTCGCCTGACGCGTCACCAGCACCCCGCGATCCGCGCTCAGGAGGGGCCCTTCCTCGCCACCGGGCGTCGACGGGGCCCTTCCTCCGGGTTCGGTGGGCAAGATCGTGGGGTGTTGCGGGCGGGGTCGTACCATCGCAGCCATGAGCGGGCACGTGACGGCACCGGCTGCGGCGCTGGCCGACGAGCTGCCGACCTGGGTGACACTGCTGCGTGCACCGAACCCGGGGCCGATGACCCTCGACGGCACCAACACCTGGGTTCTGCGCGCCCTATCGGCCGAGCACGCCGTCGTGGTCGACCCGGGGCCGGCGGACGAGGGACACCTGACCCGGATCGCCGAGCACGGCCCGATCGGGCTGGTCCTGATCACCCACGGCCACCCCGACCACACCGAGGGCTCCGCCCGGCTGAGCGAACTGCTCGGCGGCGTGCACGTCCTCGCCGTCGACCCGGCGCACACCATCGGCGGCGAGCCACTGACCGAACCGGGCGAACGCCTCGGCGGTTTCGGCCTGGAGATCAGCCTGCTGGGCACTCCAGGGCACACCGCCGACTCGGTCTGCTTCCTGGTCGGGCACGGTGACGAGCGGGTGGTGTTCACCGGCGACACCATTCTCGGCAGGGGCACCACCGTCGTCGCCCATCCGGACGGGCACCTCGGTGACTACCTGACCAGCCTGGAGCTGCTGTCCGCGTACCGGGGGATCCCGGCGTTGCCCGGGCACGGCCCGGCGCTGGCCGACTGCGCCGCCGCCGCCGACTTCTACCTCGCGCACCGTCGCGCCCGGCTCGATCAGGTTCGGGCGGCGGTCGCGGCCGGCGCCCGCACGCCCGCCGACGTGGTGGCTGCGGTCTACGCGGACGTGGACCGCTCACTCTGGTGGGCGGCCGAGTGGTCGGTCCGTGCGCAGCTTGAGTATCTGGGTGTCGGCATCGGGGAATCTGCGCCGGGGGTCAGTGGGTTGGAGCACATGTGACCTGCCCCGTGTGTGGAACCGTCGCCGTTCCCGGCGCGCGGTTCTGCCACAACTGCGGTGCCGCGCTGCCGGCCGCCGCCACGTTGCCGGCAGCCGAGCGCCGGGTGGTCACCGTGCTCTTCGGTGACCTCTCCGAGTTCACCTCCTGGTCGGAGGACCTCGACCCGGAACGGGTCGGTGCGGTCACCGACCGGGTGCTCGCCGCGCTCGCCGGTGCGGTGAAGACCTTCGGCGGGCACGTCGACAAGCTGACCGGCGACGGGATCATGGCCGTCTTCGGCGCCCCGGTGGCGCACGAGGACGACGCCGAACGCGCCGTCCGGGCCGCCCTGTCCATGCAGCGGGCCGTCCGCCGGGTGCTCGACGACGAGCGGGGCGGCGGCGCGCCGCTCGGGCTGCGCGTCGGGTTGAACACCGGCGACGTCATCGCCGGCATCCAGGCCGCCATCGAATACACGGTCATCGGCGACACGGTGAACACCGCCGCCCGGCTGGCCGACGCCGCAGCGGTCGGCGCGGTCTACGCCGGCGGCCGCACCGCCGCCGCCACCCGACACGTGTCGTCCTGGCGGGCGCTGCGCCCGCTGCGGCTCAAGGGCAAGCGTGAGCCGGTCGAGGCGTACGAGCTGCTGGGCCTGCTGGACGCACCGGGCACCCGCTCGGGGCTGGGCGACGAAGCGCCGTACGTCGGCCGGGAGACGGAGATCGGCCGGGTCGCCGGCCGGCTCGCCGAGGTGATCGACCAGGGTGACCCGCGGGTGCTGCTGATGACCGCCGAGGCGGGCATCGGCAAGTCCCGGTTCGCCGCGGAGGTCGAGCGCCTCGCCGCCGGGTACGACGTGGGCGCCGGCCGGTACGCGGCGCACACGGGCGCCCGGGTGCTGTCGGTGCGGTGTGCCGCCTTCGGCGAGCGACGTCGTCTCGCGCCGCTGGCCGACCTGGTGCGTGCCGCCGTCGGCCTGCCCAGTGACGCCTCCACCGCACTGACCCGACCGGCGGTGGACGAGAGGCTGCGACGGCTCGGGCAGCGGCTCGCCCGCTCCGGCGGCGAGACCACCCCGATCGCCGTCGAGCAACTGCTCGCCCTACTCGGCTACGGCGAACTCCCGGCCCACGGCGGCACCGACTCGGGCGAGTGGGGCGGGTCGAGCGTCCCGGCCGCGGATGCCGAGGCGGTGCCGAACGCTGTCGCCAACCTGCTCAGCGGGCTCGCCTCGGAAGCGCCACTGGTGATCGTGGTGGACGACCTGCACGACGCCACCCCCGAGACGATCAGTGCCCTCGGGCTGACCCTGTCCCGGCTCACCGGCCCGGTGCTGGTGCTGCTGCTCGGTCGGCCGGAGCTGGTGCGTACGGCCGGCGCGCTGACCCGGGTCGCGGACGCCGAGGTGCACTCCCTGCCGCCACTGCGCGGTGCCGACGCGGCGCGGCTGCTCACCAGTTACCTCAGCGGCGGCAAGCTGCCGCAGGCCGACACGGACCGGCTGCTCGCCACCGCTCAGGGCAACCCCTTCTACCTGGCCGAGCTGGTCACCCTGCTCATCGAGCGCGGAGCGCTCACCACGGAAACAGCGCGCGGTATCCGCGCCTCGGAGTCGGCGCGCGGTGCCCGCGCCTCGGAGTCGGCGTTCGGTGTCGGTGCCCCGGAGCCGGCGCGCGGTGCGCGTGCCTCGGTTGATCGTCCCGGCTCCGGCGAACGCGACCAGAGCCCGTCGACCGGTTGGCGGTTGGTGCCCGGGTCGCTGGGCAGCCGGCTGCTCTCCCGCGACCTCGCCGCCGTCCTCGCCGCCCGGATCGACGCGCTGCCACCGGACGCCCGTTCGGTGCTGCGTGACGCCGCGGTCATCGGTGACACGGTGCCGACCGGGGCCCTGGAGGCGATGCGTGAGCAGCGCGCCGGCCGCGACGGTCGGCCGTCGGCCGTGGTCGCCGTGGAACTCGACAGGGCTGTCGAGGAGCTGCTGCAACGCCGGATGCTGCACCGCTCCCGCACCGGCTACTCGTTCGCGACCCCGCTGATGCGGGAGGCCGCGTACGCAGGGGTGAGCAAGGCGGAACTGGCCGAGCGGCACGCCGCGCTGGCCCGCTGGGCGGCGCCCGCGAACGAGGCCGCAGCCGGGGCGCCGGGCGGGTTCACTGACGAGGCCCGGGACGACTTCGTGGCGATGCACGTCGAGCGGGCCGCCACGCTCGCCGACGCGGTGAAGCTGCGCCCGGACGCGCCGGCCCGGGCGGTGGTCCCGCTCGGCGTCGCCGCGCTCGGCCGGGCCGCCCGCCGGTCGCTCTCCGCCGGTGAGCCGGTGCTGGCCGTGGAGTACGCCGAGCGTGCCACCGAGTTGGCTCGCGACGGCATGCCGGCGGCCGATCGGGTGGTGCACGCACGGGCGCTGCTCCAGGTCGGCCGGGTGGCCGACGCGCTGGCGTACGCCGAGAAGATCGCCGCGAACGCGGGGGACGAGGTCACCCGGGTCAGCGCGCTGCTGCTCGCGGGGCAGGCCCAGGAAACCCTCGGTGATCAGGGTCGGGCGGTGACCGCCTGGCAGGAGGCGTTGCAGGTGGCCACGGCGGGCCAGTTGCCCATCCAACGTGCCACGGCGATGCGCCGGCTCGGCATGGCCGACTTCGTGGCTGGCCGGCTGAGTCAGGCGAGCAGCCGGTTGGCTGCCGCGTACCAGGTCAGCCTCGGCGCGAAGGACCGACGCGGGCAGGCCTGGTCGTTGCAGAATCTGGCCTGGGTGACCACCACCCGGGGTGACTTCGCCGGCACCGACGCGGTGCTCGGCAGGGCTGCCCGGCTCTTCGCCGAGCTGAAGGACCCGTACGGGCGGGCCTGGCTGCGCGGCACCACGGCGTTCGCCCGACTGCTCGCCGGCCGACTGCGCGAGGCGTGTCGGATGGCGCAGGTGTTCCTGCCCTTCGGGGAGCGGGTCGGTGAGGCGTGGGCGGTGGGCACGCTGCGTGCGGTGGCCGCCTTCGCCACCGCCGAGCTGGGTGACCTGGCCGAGGCGGACCGGGAGGCCCGGCGGGCGTACCGGGAGTTCGCCGCCGCCTCCGACGACTGGGGGCGCGGGTTCGCGCTGGTGGTGCGCGCGGTGGTGGCGCGTGGGCTGGGCGAGCCGGAGCACGCGGCGGACCTGCTCACCGACGCCCTGGCGTACGCGGAGCGCACCTCGCACCCGTTGCTCACCGGGATGGCCGGCACGTTGCGCGGCTTCGTCGCGTTGGACATGGGCGACTGCGAGACGGCCGAGAGGGTGGCCCGCTCGGTGCTGACCGCTGTGGAGCCGCACAACCCGCAGGCCCCGGCGCAGGTGGCGCCCCGGGTGCTGCTGGCGACGGCACGTCTGGCCGCCGGTGACTCGGCGACTGCGGTCGGGTTGCTCGCCCCGGTGGCCACGGCCGCCGCGAACGCGCCCTCGCTGCTCTTCTCCCGTCGCCAGACGATGGCCCAGTACGCGGCGGCGCTGCTCGCTCACGGTCAGCGGGAGCAGGCGTTGGACTGGGCCCGCCGGGCGGTCACCGCGCCGGCCGAGGACGTGCGCAGTCAGGTGATCGCGGCCAGCGTGCTGGCCGAGGCGCTGGCTGCCTGCGGCCAGCCGACGGAGGCCCTGGCCAGCGCGGACGAGGCGGTCCGCCTGGCGTACGCGACCGAGCAGCGCAGCGAACGCGCCGCCGCCGACGCCCTCCGCGCCCGCCTGACCCCCGCCCTCACCTGACCCCACCCGGCACGGTTTCTGCCGGTTCCGGGGATGTGGCGGTCGGGGTGAGCGGCTAGCGTGTCACCACCGTGTGCCGGTCCACAGTGTGATCGTCGCCGTGCCTGGGGAGGTCCTTCATGAAGCTGCCGCGTTCCATCGCGGGCTGGACCATCGCGGTCTTCGGCGTGTTGGCGCTGGTGATGGGCACGGTCGGGCTGCTCTGGCCGGAGGCGCAGTTGCGCATGCTCGGGTTCGAGGTGCCGGAGACGCGTGCCGTCGGTGACCACACCGGCACGTTCCTGCTGGCGTCCTCGATGGCGGCGTTCAACATGGGCGTCTACTACCTGCTGGCCACGGTCACCGAGTGGCGGGTGTTCTACCGGTTCACCGTTGTCTTCCGGCTGGTCACGTTCACCGTGTTCACCATCGCGGTGCTGGCCGACATCGCTCCGGGCCGGTTCTTCGGCGTGGCGGCCTGGGAGGGCCTGGGGGCGGTGGCCACCGCCGTCGGCCTGCGCCTGGACGCCCGCCGGGGCGCGCCGGCTGGCGACGTGGTGACGTCCGACGGTGCCGGGGCGACTGCGGACGCTGAGGAGGGTACCGGTCCGGCCGGTGCCGCTCCGGCGGACGCGGTGCGCTGAGCCATCGGTCGGGTTGGGTATTTTCGAGCGGTGACCGACACCCCGACCGGCGGCTTGCGAGTTCCGATCGTGCCCGGTCTGACGGATTTGCGGGTCTTTGCCCGGGGCGGCTACGCGACCGTCTACCAGGCCACCCAGATCTCGGTGGGTCGCGAGGTCGCCGTCAAGGTGGAAAACCGGACGCTGGACAGCGAGCGGGATCAGGCCCGTTTCCTGCGCGAGGCGCGGGCTGCCGGCCGGATGTCGTCACACCCGCACGTGGTGGACCTCTTCGACGTCGGGGTCACCGTCGACCAGCACCCCTACCTGATCATGGAACTCTGCGACGGCTCGTACGCCGAACGGATGCGTACGTCGCCGCTGGGCCCGGTGGAGGCCCGTGACCTCGGCATCAAGATCGCCGACGCGCTGGCCCACTCGCACGGGGCCGGAGTGCTGCACCGCGACGTCAAGCCCGCCAACATCCTCCACTCGCACTTCAACTCGGCAGTGCTCGCCGACTTCGGGCTGGCAGTGCTCGCCGAGCACCGGGACGCCTCGGTCACCCTGGAGGTGCTCACCCCGGCGTACGCGCCACCGGAGATGTTCAGCCACAGCCCGCCGTCGCCGGCCGTCGACGTGTACGCGCTCTGCGCCACCCTCTACGCGGTGATGCACGGCCGGCCGCCCCGCTGGCAGTCCGAGCGCAACCCCAGCCTGGTCACCGTGCTGGAGTTGTTCAACCAGCCGCTTCCCGCCCTGCCCGGCGTACCGGACGAGCTGATCGACGTCCTGCGCCTCGGCATGGCCAACGACCCGGCCGCGCGTCCCTCCGCCCTCGAACTGCACGACCTGCTCGCCAACCTGCCCCTCGGCTCACCGTCGGCACCGGTCAGCGGTGCCCCGGTCAGCGGCGGCGTGACCCTCTCCGGCCCGTACGCGGCCAGTCAGCCGGTGCCCCGCCCGCCCACTGAGGACACTCAGCAGGTGGTGACCGGTGACCGGCGCTGGCGGCGCTGGTTCCTCGGCGGCGCGGGAGTGCTGGCGCTCGCCGCTTCCGCCACCGCCGGGGCCTGGGTCGCCGACCGGGCGCCATCACCCACCCCGAGCCCGTCGGTCACCCAGGTCGCCGCCCCGGCCACCGGCCCGCTGCCCGGCTGCGTGACCGGCGCCGGCTCGCCGACCGCCCTGCCCGAGGGCGCCCGCTGTCTGCCCGAGCTGGAGTGCTTCGGCCCGGTACGGATCCGCGGCAGCCGCGCCGAGGCGGCGAGGCTCCCCTGCGTCGGTCGGCACACCTGGGAGACGTACGCCGAGGGGATTCTGCCGGTGGCGCTGGTCGGTGCCGACTACGACGAGGTGGCCGCCGCTGCGCCGGTCCGGCAGGTGTGCAGCGCCACGACGTTCCGTTTGACCACCGGGATCGCCGAGCCGATCGGCTGGCACCTGGAGGTGCTACCGCCAGTCGACGGCAGCATCGACCGGACGTACCGGTGTCTGGCCGGGCGGGGCGTGGACGCGCTCGCCGCGCCCACCCTCACCGGCCGCCGCTGAGCCCGTTCGACCCGCGCCGCCGGTCACGTACCGCACGCAAGGTGGCCCGGCTGTCCAGGGCGTCGAGGGTGTCCGCGTCGATCCCGTACGGCATCAGCTCGGGCGGCCCGACGGTCGCCGACCGGTCCGCCGGCTCCGGGTCGTCGGCCTGACGGGCGGCGGAGACGGCGACCCCGGCCACCATGGTCAGCAGGACGCAGAGTAGCGCGAGGACCACGCCGACAAGATCTTGTCGGCGCCAGATGACCAGCATGACCAGCGGCGCGAGGGCTCCCAGCGCCGCGAGCACCGCCACCGTCCGCGCATCGGGTCTGGGCAATCGACTCACCTGTCCAGCATGTCGTCACGGGGCCGGCTGTCAACCGCAGAACCGACCGCCGCGCAGATCGCCGTCGATCCGCCGGGCCCGCCGACAAGGCCGACGACGTCCACACTCAATGGACAAGAGCCGCTACTCTCGGTGTCCCGCAAGCTCATCCGGCAGCGAGGTCGCCCATGAACGCAGGCAGTTCGCAGTCCCGGCTCCGCTCGGTCGCGTCGACGCTGGCGGTGGCCCTCACGCTCACCCTTGCCGCCGCCGCTGGGTGCGACAGCCGGCAGGAACCGGACCTGTCCTCGGTGCAGGAGAAGATGCGCGAGACGCACATCTACGGTCAGTCGAAGTTGCGCATCGGCGTCGCCACGAACGAGCCGCTGATGGGTGAGCTGCGCAACGGCCAGCACGTCGGGTTCGACGTCGAGATCGCCAAATACATAGCGGCCTCCCTCGGCTACGAGGGGGACCAGCGGCTGGAGTTCGTTCCGGTGGCCACCGAGGAGCGGATCCCCGCGTTGCAGGGCGGCACTGTCGACCTCGTGGTGTCCAGCTTCTCCATCACCGAGGAGCGTAAGAAGGTGGTGAGCTTCGCCGGGCCGTACTTCGTCACCACCCAGGAGGTGATGGTGCCGACGCGGCTGAGAGGCAAGATCAGCACCATCGAGGACCTCCGTAACCCGGACTACAAGATCTGCACCAGTGGCGGCTCCACCTCCGAGGCCGAGCTGGGAGGTCACCAGGTCAAGGCCCTGGTCGTGAAGACCGTCGGTGACTGCGTCGCCGGCATCCGGGCGGGCCGCTACGACGCGGTCAGCTCCGACGAGACGATCCTCGCCGGCTTCCTGGCCCGCCACCCGAAGGAGTTCGAGATCGTCGACATGCCGTTCGGCACCAGCGAGCTGCTGGGCATCGGCGTGCCGATCGGTGACCCGGCACTGCGCGACCTGGTCGCGTTCTTCCTGCAGAAGAGCTACCAGCAGGGGCGCGACGAGCAGGCGAGCCCGTGGCAGACCTCGTACAACCGGACGCTGGGTCCGTGGCTCAAGGCCGAGAAGCGCCAGCCGCAGCCGCTGGAGGTGCCGAAGCTGGTCGACTTCGACGACAAGGCGCCCACGAAGTGAGCGCGGCGACCACCGCCGCCGGCGGCGACGGCTCGGTCCCGCCGCCCCGCAGCTCCGTGCCGGGCGTCGCAGCCGCGCCGACAATCGACGGTACGGAGTCGGCGCCGCCCGCCGGGGTGGACGGTGTCGACTGGCCAGCCGGTGTGCCCGTCGCCGAACCCGCCGAGCCGATCATCGCCGACGTCGAGCCCGGGCGGGTCCGCTGGGACCCGGCGGAGCGACGCGCTCGCGCCAGCCAGTCCTTCTGGACCGCCGTGGTGGGCGTACCGGCGATCTTCTCGGTGCTCCGCCTCGGGGTGGAGGCCGGCGGCGAACTCCAGACCACACTGCTGCTGGTGGCGAACGTCGGGCCGGTCAACCTTCTCGCCGGCTTCCTGACCACGGCAGCTCGGCTGCTCTCGACCGGCATGGTCGCCGTCTTCGCGCTCGGCGCGGTGCTGGCCGTCAGCGCCGACCGGCTGCCGCCGGGTGCCCGTCGCCGTCCGCTCTTCGCCCGCTGGGCCGACATCACCCCCGCCTGGGTGGTGCTGGCCAGCTTCCTGCTCGCCCTGATCACCTGGCCGCTGCTCTACCTCCCGCTGCTGCTGCCGGCATTCGTGGCCGCGTTCCAACTCCGTCCCGCGCGCCTGCACGAACGGGTGGTGCCACGGCTGCTGATCATCGTCGCGCTGCTGGCCGGGTACGGCTGGCTGATGCTGCCCACCCTGCGGGAAGCGGTGCAGCAGGGCGACGAGGGGCTGGTGCTGGCGCTCATCGTGGTGCCTCCGCTGCTGGCCCTGTTCATCGCCGGACCGCTGCCGGGTGTGGTGATCCGGCCGCTGGCGTCGGCGACCGAGGTGGCGGTGCTGGCCACGCTGGTCTGGGCTGCGGTGCCGGTGATCAGCACGCCGGTGTTGCCGCTGACCGTCACCACCGTCGGCGAGGAGAACGGGCCGACCGAGGACGTGCGCGGGCACGTGGTCACCACTGACGACGTCAACATGGTGATCCTTCAGGAGCAGGGCGGCGTCCGGTACGTGCCGGTCGATCTGGTCCGCGCGCAGGTGCTCTGCCCGAGCGAGGAGGAGCTGCCCCGCCACCAACTGCGCATTCACGACTTCCACGTCGAGGATTCACTGTTGGAGGGCATGGGTCGGCGGGTCCGCCCGGTCCACCGCATCGATGCCACCTGTCGTACCCCGAGCTGACCGCCGCCGGCGTGGCTCGCGCTGATCGACTCGGTTTTCAGGAAGTCGGGGCATCACTGACGCCTGGACACCGCAGGTTCAAGAAAACCGAGTCGATCATGCAGCGGGGGCACGTGCGGGAACGCGGGCGCGCGCGGCCACGGCCCGGCACGCCCGCGCGGACGCGGAGGCCCGGGTCAGTACGACTTGTCCTGGCCCAGGACGTGTTGCGCCACGAAGTTGAGGATCATCTCCCGACTGACCGGTGCGATCCGGCCGGCCCGCACCGCGCCGAGCAGGGTCGCCACCCCGTACTCGGTGGTCATGCCGGCCCCGCCGAGCACCTGGACTGCGGTGTCCACGGCGAGCGCGGCGGCCTCCCCGGCCGCGTACTTGGCCATGTTGCCAGCCACCCCGGCCTCCAGATCACGGCCGGCGTCGTACAGGGTGGCAGCCTTCTGGATCATCAGGCGGGCAAGCTCCACCTGCACCGCCGCGTGCGCCAACGGGTGCGACACCCCCTGGTGGGAGCCGATGCTCCGACCACCCCAGACCTTGCGGGTGGCGGTGTACTCGCTGGCCCGTTCGATGGCGTACCGGCCGGTGCCGGCCCCCATCGCGGCCACTGTGATCCGCTCCGGGTTGAGCCCGGCGAAGAGCGCCGGCAGCCCGGCGTCCAGCGACTCACCGAGCAGTGCGTCGGCGGGGACCCGGACGTCGTCCAGGTAGAGCAGGAACTGGTTCTCCGGGGACAGGATCTCCATGTCCAACTTGGACCGGGTCAGCCCGGCCGCGTCGGTCGGCACGAGGAACAGCGCCGGCTTGAGCTTGCCGGTGGAGGAGTCCTCGGTTCGGGCCACCACCAGGACGTGATCCGCCTCGTCGACGCCCGAGATGTAGCACTTGCGGCCGTTGAGCACCCAGCCGTCACCGTCGCGGCGGGCCACAGTGCCGAGGCGGTGGAAGTTGGAACCGGCCTCCGGCTCGGTGATCGCGAAGACGATCTTCTGGGAGCCGTCGGCGAGGCCGGGCAGGTGCCGTTTGCGCTGTTCCTCGGTGCCGTGCCGGCTCAGCACGGTGGCCGCGATCGCGGGAGAGACCACCAGCAGCAGCAACGGGCAGCCGGCGGCCGCCAACTCCTCGCAGACGATCGCCAGCTCGGTGATGCCACCGCCCCCGCCCCCGTACTCGGTGGGGATGTTGACGCCCAGGTAACCGAGCCGTCCGGCGTCGGCCCAGAGCTCGGTGGTGTGTTCGCCGGACTTCGCCTTCTCGACGAAGTAGCCGTGGCCGTAACGACGGCCCAACGCCCGCACGGCGTCGCGCAACTGGTCCTGCTCGGGGGTGAGGTCGAAGGTCATCGGGGGTCCTCCTCGGGATTCGACGGCTCCAGGTCGCCGGTAGCGGGGGAGCTGTCGATGACGGCCAGCACGGCGCCCGTCTGGACCTGACCGCCGGCCGGCACCGGCAGTTCGGCGACCACACCGTCGGTCGGGGCGAGCACGGGATGTTCCAGCTTCATCGCTTCCAGCGTGAGCAGTGGTTCGCCGGCCGTGACCCGCTGACCGACCTGGACATGCACCCGGGTCACCGCGCCGGGCAGCGGCGCGAGCAGCGACCCGGCGGCCACCTCCGCCGTCGGCAGGGGGAGACGCGGCAGCTCGGCCAGGCTCGCCGCCCCGTCCGGGCCGTCCACGAAGACCGCCGACCCCACCCGGTGTACGCGGTACGCGCGCCGCACCCCGTCGACGTCGAGCACCACCCGCTCCGGGGTGGCCTCGACCAGCGCCACGCTGGGCTCGACGCCCGGCTCGGGAGCTTCGGGTCCATCTGCGGAGTCGGAGGCCGCCGAGGTGCTGGACCACTCGGCGAGCCGGCCGGCCCGGTCCAGGCGGTAGCGGACCTCGATCTCGTCGCCGCCCGTCACGGCGAAACGGGTGGTCTGGGGAACGGCGGGCACGTTTCGCCAGCCGGACGGGAGCCCGGCGAGCACCGGTGCGGTCGCCCGACGCTGGGCAGCCGCAGCCAGGGCCGCGGCGAGCGCGGCCAGCGGGAGCCGATCGGTGGGCAGCAGCGGGGCGAACACCTCCGCGTGCCGGTCCAGAAATCCGGTGTCGATCTCCACGGCGGCAAACGCGGGGCTGCGCAGCACCCGCACCAGCAGGTCCCGGTTGGTGGTCACCCCGTGCAACTCGGCCCGGGCCAGCGCGGTGGACAACACCCGCGTCGCCTCGGCACGGTTACGCCCCCAGGCGATCAGCTTCGCCAGCATCGAGTCGTAGTGCACCCCGACCACCGAGCCGACCACCACGCCCGAGTCGAGCCGAAGCCCCGGCCGGGTCAGCCCGCCGAACTCGGCAGCCACCGCGGGCACCGTGAACCGGTGCAGGGTGCCGGTTGCCGGACGCCAACCCGCCCCGGCGTCCTCGGCGCAGAGGCGCACCTCGATCGCGTGCCCGGTGCTGACCGGAAGGGTCGCCGGCAGCGGCTCACCCTCGGCCACGAGCAGTTGCAACCCCACCAGATCGAGGCCGGTGCACAGCTCGGTGACCGGGTGCTCCACCTGGAGGCGGGTGTTCATCTCCAGGAAGAAGAACTCGCCGCCCGGGGCGAGCAGAAACTCAACAGTGCCCGCACCCAGGTAGTCGACAGCGCGACCGGCGGCCACCGCAGCCTCGTGCAACGCCGTGCGCACCTGCTCCGGAACGACCGCCGGCGCCTCCTCGACGATCTTCTGATGCCGGCGCTGGATCGAGCACTCCCGGTCACCGAGGGCCACCACCCGGCCGTGGGCGTCACCGAAGATCTGCACCTCGACGTGCCGGCCGCGTTCGACGTACCGCTCGATGAAGACCGTGCCGTCGCCGAACGCGGCGGCCGCCTCGCGGCGCGCGGATGCGACGGCCTCGGCCAACTCGGCGGCGTCCCGGACGATCCGCATCCCCCGCCCACCACCGCCGGCGGACGCCTTCACCAGCACCGGGAAGGCCGAGATCCCATCGGTGTCGGTCCAGCTCGGCAGCATCGGCACGCCCGCCTCGGCGAGCATCGCCTTGGCCGCGAGCTTGTCTCCCATCGCCGCGATCACCTTGGCCGGTGGACCCACCCAGGTCAGCCCCGCGTCGGTCACCGCCGCCGCGAACTCGGCGTTCTCGGCGAGGAAGCCGTAACCCGGGTGGACGGCGTCCGCGCCGCTGCGCCGGGCCGCGTCCAGGATCAGATCGACCCGCAGGTACGTCTCGGCCGGCGTGGCCCCGGGCAGCCGGACCGCCTGGTCGGCCTCACCGACGAACGGCTCGGCGGCGTCCGCGTCCGAGTGCACGGCGACCGTCTCCACGCCGAGCGCGCGACAGGTCGCGAAGACCCGACGTGCGATCTCACCGCGATTGGCAACGAGCAGTTTCCGAATCATCATCAGTTCGCCTCTCACATCCGGAAGATGCCGTAGCCGTCGGCACCCTTGACCGGGCCGTTGTGGATCGCCGAGAGGCAGAGCCCGAGGACGGTCCGTGTGTCCCGGGGATCGATCACGCCGTCGTCGTAGAGCCGGCCGGAGAGGAACAGCGCGCCCGACTGGGACTCGATCTGCTGCTCGACCATCATCCGCATCGCCGCGTCGGAGTCCTCGTCGTAGTCGCGCCCCCGTGCGGCCGCCGCCTGCCGGGCCACGATGGACAGCACCCCGGCGAGCTGCGCCGGGCCCATCACCGCCGACTTGGCGTTCGGCCAGGTGAACAGGAACCTCGGGTCGTACGCCCGGCCGCACATGCCGTAGTTGCCGGCCCCGTAGGAGGCGCCCAGGTTCACCGTCAGGTGCGGCACCATCGAGTTGGACACCGCGTTGATCATCAACGCGCCGTGCTTGATGATGCCGCGCTGCTCGTACTCGGTGCCGACCATGTAGCCGGTGGTGTTCTGGAGGAAGATCAGCGGGGTGTTCGAGGCGTTCGCGAGCTGGATGAACTGAGCCGCCTTCTGCGCCTCCTCGCTGAACAGCACACCGCGGGCGTTGGCCAGCACGCCCACCGGGTAGCCGTGCAGCTCGCCCCAACCGGTGACCAACGCGCCCCCGTACGCGGGCTTGAACTCGTCAAAGTCGCTGCCGTCGAGGATCCGGGCCAGCACCTCACGGGGATCGAACGGCACCTTCAGGTCGGCGCTGGCGATCCCGAGCAGCTCGTCCGGGTCGTACTTCGGCGGCTGCGGCACCGCCGTACGCGGCGACGGGCCGTGCTTGCGCCAGTTCAGCCGTCGTACGCACTGCCGGGCCAGCCGGATGCCGTCCCGCTCGTCCTCGGCCAGGTGGTCGGCGAGCCCGGACGTGCCGGCGTGCATCGCCGCACCGCCCAACGACTCGTCGTCGGTGACCTCGCCGGTCGCCATCTTCACCAGCGGCGGCCCGGCCAGGTAGACCTGTGACCGGTCCCGGATCATGATCACGTGGTCGGACATCCCCGGCACGTACGCGCCACCGGCCGTGGCGTTGCCGAAGACCACGCTGACCGTGGGGATGCCCGCGGCCGAGAGCCGGGTCAGGTCACGGAACACCCGACCACCCGGGATGAAGATCTCCGCCTGGGTGGGCAGGTCCGCCCCGGCCGACTCGACCAGGTTGACCATCGGCAGCCGGTTGGCCAGCGCGATCTCACCGGCCCGCCGCGTCTTCGCCAGCGACCACGGGTTGACCGCGCCGCCGCGTACCGTCGGGTCGTTCGCGACGATCAGGCACTCCACGCCCTCGACCACGCCGATGCCGGTGACCACGCTGGCGCCCACCGGGAAGTCCGTGCCGTACGCGGCGACCGGCGACAGCTCCAGGAACGGGCTGTCGGCGTCCACCAGCAGCTCGATCCGCTCCCGGGCCAGCAGCTTGCCCCGCTTGTGGTGCCGGGCCACGTATTTTTCGCCGCCGCCCGCGCGGGCCTGGTCCAGCGCCGCGTCCAGCTCGGCGAGCCGTTCCAGCAGCGCCGCCCGGTTCGCCACGAAGCCGGGCGCGGACGGATCGACCGTGGTGTCCAGTGTGGTCACAGGCCCATCCCCTTCACGATGATCTCGTTCATGATCTCGGTGGCGCCGCCGCCGATGCCGAGGATCCGGGCGTCGCGGTAGTGCCGCTCCACCTCGGCGTCGCGCATGTAGCCGAACCCGCCGTGCAACTGCAACGCCTGGTCGACGACCTCGTCGCAGGCGGCCACCGCCACGTTCTTGGCCATCGCCACCTCGGTCACCACCGGCTCACCGGCCGCCACCCGAACGGCGACCTCGTGCACGTACGCCCGGGCGGCCTCGGCGCGGGTGTGCATCTCGGCCAGCCGGTGCCGGACCACCTGCCGGCTGACCAGCGGACGCCCGAAGGTCTCCCGGTCCCGGCACCAGCGCACCGCCAACTCGACGCAGCGCTGCGCGGTGGCGTACGCCTGGGTGGCCAGCGAGAGCCGTTCCGCGGCGAAGTTCTGCATGATCGCCAGGAAGCCGGTGTCCTCCGCGCCGATCCGGTTGGCCACCGGCACCCGCACGTCGACGAACGACAGCTCGGCGGTGTCCGAGCAGTGCCAGCCCAGCTTCTCCAACCGGCGCCCGACAGTGAACCCGGGCAGCCCCTTGTCGATGACCAGCAGGGTCAGCTCGCCGCTGCCGGGGAAGTCGGTGCAGACCGCCGTGGTCACGAAGTCCGCCCGGTGGCCGCTGGTGATGTACGTCTTCGACCCGTTCACCACGTAGTGGTCGCCGTCGCGGCGGGCGGTGGTGCGAATGCCGGCCACGTCCGAACCGCCGTCCGGCTCGGTGATCGCCAACGCCCCGATCATCGTGCCGGCCAGGGTCGGCCGGACGTACCGCTGGACCAGGTCATCGTCGCCGGGCGTTGAGGTGCCACCGAGCCGGCCGCCCAGCGATCCGCCGATGCTCACACCGGCGGCCGCGACCATGTGCGGCAGGGCGATGCCGTGCGTGAACAGGGCCGCGATCAGGCCGGACGAGCCGCCGGAGCGGATCACCTCCTCGGTCACGATGATCGAGTCGAGCAGGTCACCGCCGCTGCCGCCGACCGATTCGGGAAAGCCGACGCCGAGCAGGCCCAGCTTCGCGGCGGTGGCGTGCAGGGCTCTCGGCACCTCGCCGGCCCGTTCCCAGTCGTCCAGGTGCGGCAGCACCTCGCGGGTCACGAAGGCGCGGGTCAGCTCCCGCAGCTGCCGTCGTTCCGGAGTGTCCACGATGCTCATCGCGCAGCCCCCGTCGGCGCGTCGGCGGGCAGGTCGACGATCCGGGCGCGCAGCAGCTCACCGAGCGCCTTCGCCTGCGGGTCGAACCGGGTGGACGCGGCCACCCCCGCACCGAGCAGGCCCTCGATCACGAAGTTGACCGCGCGCAGATTCGGCAGGTCGTAGCGCCGCACCGACAGCGGCGCGGTCTCCGGCAGCAGCTCGGCCAGCCGCGCGACGGTCAACCAGCCGCGCAGCCACGCGTACGCCTCGTCGTTGCGCGCCCAGACGCCGAGGTTGGCGTCCCCGCCCTTGTCCCCGGAACGCGCACCGACCAGCTCGCCGAGCGGGCCGCGCCGGGTCGGACCGTCGTGGGTCGAGTCGCCCTCCGGAGCCGTCTCGGCCGCCGAGATGGGCGCGGTGCGGATCGGCGGGGCGATCGGGACCCGTGCGCCGCCGGGCAGCACCGCCACGTGTGGCACCGCGTCCTGCGGCACCACGTCGGCGGTGAAGACGCCGTACGGTGTCGCGTCGCCCGGCAGGGTGGTCAACGTGCAGCCCGGGTACGAGGCCAGGGCCAACTCCACGGCGGCGGCTGAGAAGGCCCGGCCGGCCCGCGCCTTGTCGCCGTCGCGCAGGTGGACGTGCAGCAGGGCGCTGGCCGCCTCGGTGTCGGCGGCGTCCGGGTGGTCGGTCCGGGCCAGCACGAACTCCAGGCCGTCCTTGCCGACCGACTCCTCGACCTGCCCGCGGACCAGTGCCGCCTTCGCCTCGATGTCCAGTCCGCAGAGGACGAACGTCATCGAGTTGCGGAAGCCGCCGAGGTTGTTGACGCCCACCTTCAGCGTGGGCGGTGGCGGGGTGCCCCGGACGCCGGAGACCCGGACCCGGTCCGGCCCGTCGGTGCGCAACGTCACCGTGTCCAGTCGGGCGACCACGTCCGGTCCCAGGTACGCCGGCCCACCGACCTCGTAGAGCAGTTGTGCGGTGACCGTCTCCACGGTGACCGCGCCACCGGTGCCCGGATGCTTGGTGAGCACCGTCGAGCCGTCGGCGGACACCTCGGCGATCGGGAAGCCGGGCCGGTGCCCGCCGTCGGGCAGCTCGGTGAAGAAGCTGAAGTTGCCTCCGGTGACCTGTGCGCCGCACTCGATGAGATGCCCAGCGACTGTCGCCCCGGCCAGTTGGTCGAGGTCGTCGCGGCCCCACCCGTACCGGGCGACGGCCGGGCCGACCACCAGCGACGCGTCGGTGACCCGGCCGGTGACCACCACGTCCGCGCCGCCGTCCAGGCAGGCGGCGATGCCGAACGCGCCGAGGTAGGCGTTCGCGCTCAGCGCGTCCGGGCGTTGGATCGTGTCGCCCTCGACGTACCCCACCTTGGCGGGCAGGCCCAACCGGGTGGCCAGGGTGTCGATGGCTGCGGCCAGGCCGGCCGGGTTCAACCCGCCGGCGTTGGTCACGATCCGCACCCCACGGTCGAGGGCGGTGCCGAGACAGGTCTCCAGTTGACGGAGGAACGTCTTCGCGTAGCCCAGGTCGGGGTCGCGCAGCCGGTCCCGGGCGAGGATCAGCATGGTCAACTCGGCCAGGTAGTCGCCGGTCAACACGTCCAGCTCGCCGCCGTCGAGCATCTCCCGCCAGGCGGTGAACCGGTCACCGTAGAAGCCGGAGGCGTTGCCGATCCGGATCACGCTCGTGCTCCGTCCGCGCTGGCCGGCTCGCGGCCGACACCCGGCGGGCCGGCGAACGCCTGCGCCACGTCGAGCCATTCGTCGGCGACCGGACCGGTGGCGACCAGGGCGAGGTCCGCGCGGTGGCGGCGCTGGGTGACCAGCAGGCAGAAGTCCCGTGCCGGGCCGCTCAGTCGGTCGGCGGCGTCCGCCGGACCCCAGCTCCACGTGTCGCCGCCGGGCCCGAGCAGCTCGACCCGGACCGGCGACGTCGGTGTCGCCCGGCCGTGGGCGGCGAAGCCGTGCCCGAGGGTACGCACACCGAGGTGCGCGACGTGCCGGAGCCGGTCAGTGGCGGGACGGACGACGCCGAGCGCGTCGGCCACGTCCTCACCGTGCGCCCAGGTCTCCATGATCCGGGCCGTCGCCATCGAGGTGGCAGACATCCGGGTGCCGTACCAGGGCAGCTTCTCGCCGGCCGGAACGGCGGCCAGCGCGTCGGCGAGAGCCGTCCGGCCGGCCCGCCAGCGTTCGAGCAGCTCCACCGGTGGGGCGAGGAACTCCTCGGCGCCCGCGTCGACCAGCCGGGTCGCGTCCGGGGCGGTGGTCACCGTCGCGTAGAACGCCTCGGGATCGGTGGCGGCGAGCAACGCCACATGGTCGGTCCAGGCGAGGTGGGCGATCTGGTGCCCGATGCTCCAGCCCTGCGCAGGGGTTGGCCGGGCCCAGTCGGTGGCCGGCAGCGGAGCCACCAGGGCATCGAGCTGGGCGGACTCGGCGGCCAGATCCGCGAGCAGGTCGGTGAGGTCGACCATGGTGCCTCCGGTCGGTGGTGGCCGGTGCGGCCGGCGGTCAGGGCGTGAGCAGGGTGGCGAGCTGGCGTTTCCAGGTGGTCAACAGGGCGGTACGACGGGCCGAGTCATCACTGAGCAGGTTGGCCACCCCGAGCCCGCGCAGCAGGTCGAGGGTGGCCTGCACCGCCTCGCGGACGCCGGGTCGACGCTCGTCGACGCCCAGCAGGGCAACGGTGAGCCGGTGCATCTCCCGGCCGACCATCGCCTCCAACGGCACCAGGGCGTCCCGGAGTTCCCGATCCGTGCGGGCGGCGACCCAGAGTTCGAGAGCGGCCACGAACAGCGGCCCGGTGAACGCCACGCCAAGCAGGTCGATGACCCGGTCCAGCCGCTGCGGCCCGGCCGGCAGGGCTTCGGCTTCGCTGCGCAACTCGGCCGCCCGTCGCTCGGCGAGATGGGCCACGGCGGCCGTGACCAGCGCGGCCTTCGTCGGGTAGTGGTGCAGCTGGGCCCCGCGGGAGACACCGGCGCGCGCGGCGACGACGGTGGTCGTGGTGCCGGACCAGCCGTGCTCGATCAGGCAGTCGACGGTCGCCTCCAGCAGCCGGGCCTGAGTGGCGCGGCTGCGTTCCTGCTGAGGGACGCGGGTTGATGCGGGGGACACGCGAACAGCCTGCGGCCTGAGAAACAAACAGTCAAGACTGACTTTTTCTGTGTCGCTCGGCGCGGGGGACGGCTCAGGGGGGTGGGTTACGGACTGTTGGCTCGCTGTGGAGCTGATATCGCAAACGAGTCATCCAGCCGAACGCGCCGGCCGATGTCGCAGACGACTCAGCTCCAAAGGACGCTGACCCAGGTCCCCGACCGGCCGGGTCAACGGCCGTCGCGTGGGCCGAAGACGGCCAGCGCGTCGGCGTCGGGCAGCACTCCGTGGATGTCGGAAAGCACCGCAACGCTGTTCACCATGGCCCACCCCTCACCGCTTCGGCCGCCCCCGAGCCAGCGTTCCTGCGCCCGGGCAGACGAAACGTCCCCGCCGTCCGTCGGTGACGGAAGGCGGGGACGGGACGTACCGCTCAGACGCGGGCGCGACGGGCCAGGCGCTCCGGGTCCAGGATGATGATGCTCTTGCCGTCCAGACGCAGCCAGCCGCGCGAGGCGAAGTCGGCCAGTGCCTTGTTGACCGTCTCCCGCGAGGCGCCGACGAGCTGGGCGATCTCCTCCTGGGTGAGGTCGTGGGTCACCCGCAGGACACCGCCGTCGCGGGTGCCGAACCGCCCAGCCATCTGGAGCAGGTTCTTGGCGACCCGGCCCGGCACGTCCGTGAAGATCAGGTCGGCGAGCGAGTCGTTGGTCCGACGCAGCCGCCGGGCGAGCACCCGCAGCAACTGCTCGGCGATCTCCGGGCGGTTGTTCAGCCACGGCCGCAGCGCCTGCTTGCGCAGTCGCACCAGCCGGGTGTCGGTCACCGCGGTGGCGGTCGCCGTACGCGGGCCAGGGTCGAAGAGCGACAGCTCACCAACCATGTCCGACGGCCCCATCACCGCGATCAGGTTCTGTCGGCCGTCCGCTGCGCGGCGACCAACCTTGATCTTCCCGGACAGCAGGATATAGAGGCTGTCACCGGGCTCGCCCTCATTGAAGACGATCTCGCCCTTGCGGACCTCGATCGTCTCCATCTCCTTGGCAAGCGCCTCGGCAGCTTCCGGGTCAACACCCTGGAAGATCCCGCTGCGGGCCAGTACCTCGTCCATCGCGCACCTCCGCTTACGCGTGCCGTCCGTCGGCCGGGTCCGCCGTCCGCTGATCCCCTCGCGCGCCGCCAAGTCTAGGCGCACGTGAGCACGAATCAGAGGTCGCCCCTGGAATCTTGATCGGTGGGCGTAACCTGCCCGACGTGCTGAGCGAGCCAACCCTGACCAGCCGCGCCGAGGATGGGCTTCACATTCCGCTGCTCGTCTGGCGCGCGGAAGTGCCCCTACGAGCTGTCAGCAGCGGCCCACTGGGCGGTGGCATCGGCGTCCGGCACTGGGTGCTGAACGCGACCGTACCGATGTCGTACGACCGGGATGACCCCGCCGCGCACCTGACGGCCCTCGCCGCCGACCTGGCCCTCGACGGGCCCGGGGTGGGTCTGCTGACCGGGGTGGACGTGGGCGAGGTGGTGGCGCGCACCGACACCGGCGTGCGGGCCTGGGCGACGGTCGGGCTCGGCACGCCGGTGCTCGCGGCCGCGCCAGCTCCGGCCGGGCTCTTTCAGCGGGTCGGCACGGTCAACATCGTGGTGTACGTGCCGGCGCGGCTCGCCGACTCGGCACTGGTCAACGCGGTGGCCACCGCGACCGAGGCGAAGACCCAGGCGATCAGCGAGCTGGGACTGCCGGGGACCGGCACCCCGACCGACGCGGTCACCGTCCTCTGCCCGGTCGACGGGCCCGAGGCCGCGTACGGGGGACCGCGCTCCAGTTGGGGCGCCCCGCTGGCTCGCGCGGTGCACGCGGCGGTGCTCGCCGGGGGTTCCCGGGCGGTCGTGCCCTGGTCGGACCAGCTGACCAGCTGAAGATTCGACCGATCGGCTGTCGTCGGCGCGTTTGCCGACCGGTAGGGTCGCGGGCGATGTATGCTCCCGCCCCCCTTGCGTCCCGCCCGCGTCGCCGCGTCGCCCTCGGCCTCGCCGCGCTGCTGGCCGCCCTGCTCGTCGCCGGCTGCTCCGATGCAGGCGGCGAGGCCCCCGTGTGGCAGCCCGGCGCCGGTGGTGGCGGCACGGGCGCTCCGGTGGCCACGGCCGGCCCGGATGCCAGCGGGGGCGCGACCTCCGGCGCGGGTGGCGCGATCTCGCTCTCCGCCACCGGCGACATCATCATGGGCAACGCGCCGAGCCGGCTGCCCTCAGCCGGCGGCAAGGGCTTCTTCACCTCGGTCACCGAGGCGCTCAAGGCCGACCTGGTGATGGGCAACCTGGAGGAGCCGTTGACGGTGGACACCGGCACCGGCAAGTGCGGGGCCAACTCCACCCGTTGCTTCCAGTTCCGGGCCCCACCGGAATACGCCGCACACCTGCGTGACGCGGGTTTCGACGTGCTCAACCAGGCCAACAACCACGGCTACGACTACGGGCCGAAGGGCTACGAGAACACCCAGAAGGCGCTGGAGAAGTACGACCTCAAGCACACCGGTGCCCCGGACCAGATCACCGTGGTCGACGTCAAGGGCGTCAAGGTCGCCGTGGCCGGCTTCTCGTCGTACGTCTGGTCCAACAGCCTGGTCGACATCGCCAAGGCGAAGACGGTGGTCGCCAAGGCCGCCACCATGGCCGACCTGGTCGTGGTGCAGGTGCACATGGGTGGCGAGGGCGCGGAGAAGACCCGGGTGAAGCCGGGCACCGAGATGTTCCTGGGCGAGAATCGGGGCGACCCGGTCAAGTTCTCCCACGCCATGATCGACGCTGGCGCCGACCTGATCGTCGGGCACGGGCCGCACGTGCTGCGCGGCATGGAGTTCTACCAGGGGCGGCTGATCGCGTACAGCCTGGGCAACTTCGCCGGCGGCGGCAACTCGCTGAACAACGACGGCCGCCTCGGCTGGGGCGGGGTGCTGAAGGTGTCGCTCAAGCCGGACGGCACCTGGGCCGGCGGCTCGTTCACCTCGACGTACATGAACGACGCCGGCAAGCCGACGATGGACCCGAACGACCGGGGTCTGGGCCTGGTCACCGAGCTGAGCCGCACGGACTTCCCCAAGGGCGGCGCCCGGCTCGACGGGCAGGGCAAGATCTCGCCGCCGGCCGGCGGTTGACCCGCCAGGAACGTCCGGGGCGCGACGTAGGCTGACCGTCGTGACCGACAGTCCTCCCGGCGCCAGCGAGACCGACCTTGGGCGCACCCGCCGTGCCCGCAAGATCGGTCGAGTGCTGACCGAAACGCACCCCGACGCGCATTGTGAGCTGGACCACTCCAACGCCCTGGAGTTGGCCGTCGCCACCATCCTCTCCGCGCAGTGCACGGACAAGAAGGTCAACGAGGTCACCCCCAAGCTCTTCGCCCGTTACCCGAGCGCCGCCGCGTACGCCGGGGCCGACCGGGCCGAGATGGAGGAGCTGATCCGGCCCACCGGGTTCTACCGCAACAAGACCGACTCGCTGCTCAAGCTCGGCCAGGCGCTCCTCGACCGGTACGACGGCCAGGTCCCGGGCCGGCTCGTCGACCTGGTGACCCTCCCCGGCATCGGCCGCAAGACCGCCAACGTGATCCTCGGCAACGCGTTCGACGTCCCGGGCATCACCGTCGACACGCACTTCCAGCGGCTGGTCCATCGGTGGCGGCTGACCACCGAGACCGACCCGGTCAAGATCGAGCATGCGGTCGGCGCGCTCTACCCGAAGCGCGACTGGACGATGCTGTCGCACCGGATCATCTTCCACGGGCGACGGGTCTGCCACGCCCGCAAGCCCGCCTGCGGGGCGTGCACACTCGCGAAGCTCTGCCCCTCGTACGGCGCCGGGCCCACCGATCCGGCCGCCGCCGCGAAGCTTCTCAAGGGCCCTCGGGCGCGTGACCTGGCGGTGGCGGCCGGGGTCGACCCGGAGCTGGTGCCCGCACAGGCGATCGCCGCGGAGGTGCCGTGAACCGGCGGCTCGCCCTGCTCGCCCTGCCGCTGCTGCTGGTCGTCGCTGGCTGCACCGCAGGAAAGGCCGACGACGACCCGGCCCCCCGGCCGCCGGCCGCCGCTGAGCGGCCGTCGCCTTTCCGGGACTGTTCGAAGCTCGGCACCGCGCCGACGTCGACCGCGACGACGGCCCCCACCACGACCGGCACGACGGCCGCCGCCGGTGGAAAGGCGCTGCCGGAGCTGACGCTGTCCTGCTTCACCGGCGGCGCCCCCGTCGCCCTGCGGGACGTGGCCGGGCCGGCCGTGATCAACGTCTGGGCGTCCTGGTGCGGGCCGTGCCGCAAGGAACTGCCCGCCTTCCAACGGCTGAGCGAACGGACCGCCGGTCAACTCCAGGTGGTCGGGGTGAACACGCGCGACAGCCGGGGCGGCGCCCAGTCCATCGGCGAGGACTTCGGCGTACGCTTCCCGATCCTGGTCGACCAGGGCGACGCGCTGCAACGGGAGTTGAAGCGCAACGCCTTCCCGCTCACCCTCTTCGTCGACGCGCAAGGCCAGATCCGGCACATCGACGCCACCGGCGCGCTCGACGATGCCCAGCTCGCCAAGCTGGTCCGCCAGCACCTCGGCCTGGCGGTGCCGGCGTGACCCGTCGACCACCCGAGTGGATCGAGCCCCTGCTGACCCGGCTCGGCACCGCCCGCGCCGAGGACTTCACCCGGCTGACCACCCCGGCCGAGGGCGGCCGGGAGAGCGCCGTGCTGGTGCTGCTCGGTGAGCAACCCGGAGCCGGCCCCGACGTGCTGGTGCTGCAACGCGCCGCCACCCTGCGCAACCACGCCGGCCAGCCGGCCTTTCCCGGCGGCGCGGCCGACCCGGAGGACGCCGACGTCCGCGCCACCGCCCTGCGCGAGGCGAACGAGGAGGTCGGTCTCGACCCGACCAGCGTGACCGTGCTGGCCGAGCTGCCGAAACTGTGGATCCCGGTCAGCGACTTCGTGGTCACCCCGGTGCTGGCCTGGTGGCACGACCCGCACCCGGTGCACCCCCGGGAGCCGGCCGAGGTGGCGCACGTCGCCCGGTTGCCGGTCAGCGAGCTGGTCGATCCGGCCAACCGAATGCGGGTCCGCCACCCGAGCGGCTGGATCGGGCCGGCGTTCTCGGCGCGCGGGATGCTCGTCTGGGGCTTCACCGCCGGGGTGCTGGCCACCCTCCTGGAGATGGGGGGCTGGGCGCGTCCGTGGCCGCACGGCCGGGTGGTCGAGCTCCCGCCGAGCGGGGCGACGCCGGCGCCCTCGGCGGGCACCGACAACGCGGACGAGACAGCCCTGCGCTGATCGCACGGTCACCTTCGGCAAGCGATGGTCATCTGGGCGGCGCACTGCCCGTACGCTTGACCCGTGTCCGTCGTGGATCTCGTCCTCCTGCTGCTCATGCTCGTGTTCGCGATCAGCGGATACCGCCAGGGTTTCGTCATCGGCATCACGTCGCTGTCCGGCTTCTTCCTGGGTCTGCTGCTGGGCCTCCAGCTCGGGCCGCTGTTCGCCAGACAGTTCGTGGATGCCGGCACCCGCGTGCTGATCTCGCTCGTGGCGATCTTCGGGTTGGCCGTGGTCGGGCAGGCGCTGGCCGGTTGGCTCGGCTCGCACCTGCGTAAGACCATCACCAGCGACGTCGGCAAACGGGTCGACGACGTGGGCGGGGCGTTCGTCTCACTGCTCGCGGTGCTGCTGCTCGCCTGGCTGGTCGCGGTGCCGCTCGGCTCGTCGTCAGTGCCCTGGCTTGCCGCCGCGGTGCGCAACAGCGCGTTGATCTCGGTGGTCAACCGGGTCGTGCCGGAGCAGGCCCACCAGTTGTCGACCGCGCTGGAGGACACCGTCGACACCGACGGGTTCCCGGACGTCTTCGGTGACCTCACCCCCACCCGGGCCCGGCAGGTCGACCCACCGGACCCGGCCCTGGCCGGCTCGCAGGTCGTCGTCAACGGCCAGAAGTCGGTCGTCAAGGTGCTCGGCTCGGCGCCCAGCTGCTCGCGCCGCATCGAGGGTTCCGGTTTCGTGTACGCCGACGACCGGGTGATGACCAACGCGCACGTCGTCGCAGGCACCCGCTCGGTCGCTGTGGAGCTGGGCGGCGAGCGGTACGACGGCAAGGTGGTGGTCTACGACCCGGACCGGGACCTGGCCGTGCTGCTCGTGCCCGGGCTGCCCGGCCCGTCCCTGCGGTTCGCCGCCGGCAACGCGGGCAGCGGCTCCGACGCCATCGTGCTGGGCTTCCCGCTCGACGGCCCCTACAACGCGCAGTCGGCGCGGGTCCGCGACGTCGACCGGATCAAAGGCCCGGACATCTACTCGTCCGGCGACGTCACCCGCGAGATCTACACCATCCGAGCGCTGGTCCGCAGCGGCAACTCCGGCGGCCCGCTGCTCTCCGCCAACGGCCTGGTGCTCGGCGTGATCTTCGCGGCGGCGGCCGACGACCCGAACACCGGCTTCGCGGTGACCGCCGCGGAGGCCCGCCCGGTGGCGTTGGCCGGCGCCGAACGCAACCGGCAGGTCGCCACCGGCGAGTGCACCTGAGAGCCGCGCGGAGTCAGCCCCGGGTCGACAGCGCCGGCTGCCCCACGGTCGGCAGCTTCGCCCGCCCCCACCGCAGCCCCCGGTCGAGGACGGCCCGAGCCATGATCACGACGCAGGTGCCGCCGTTGAGGAAGGACGCCACCACGTCGCTCGGGTGGTGCATCCCCCGGTACATCCGGGTCAGCGCCACCCCCAGCGGCACCGTCAGCAGCAGGCTCCACCAGGCGACCTTCGCCCCGGTGCTGCGCGCCCGCAACGCCATCAGCACGGCAATGCCGACGTAGAGCGCCACCGCCGCGGAGGTGTGCCCGGACGGGAAGCTCGACGTGGGCGGTGAGACGTCCATGTGCTCCACCGCCGGCCGCTGCCGGTCGATCGCCAGCGTGGTCAGCAGGAACACCAGCGCCTGGGCGATCACCGCCGCGCACAGGAACAGCGGCTCCCGCCAGCGCTTCAACCAGAGCCGCAGCGCCAGCGCCACCAACACCGTGACCACGACGATCATCTGGGTGCTGGCCAGCGTGCTGAACACCAGAGAGACGTCGTTCCATCCGCCGGTGCGGTCGGCGGCCAACTCCCGGTTCACCGCGTCTTCCACTGTGAACGGCCAGGTTCGGGCGAACACGCGGGTGACCAGCACCCCGAGCAGGACCATGACGCCGAGCAGGAGGGACACCGGCAGCAGCACCCGGCGGACGATCTGGAGCGCGGTCTCGGACATGTGCCGCCCATTACCCGGCCGACCTCGTCGGCACGCCTCAGGCCGATCCCGGGTGACGCTCCACCTCGGGAGCGACGCCGTCACGGGTCGGTCGGACCGGCCGGAGGCCGGTGTGCGCCCGCCAACTGGTGAACGCGGCGGTGGTCGCCGCCAGCACCGCCACACCGAGCAGCCAACCGCCCAGCACGTCACTGGCGAAGTGCACGCCGAGCGCCACCCTGCTCAGCCCGGTCACCACGGTGATCAGCAGCGCGGCGGCCCAGAGCGCGGCCCGCGCCGCCCCCCGCCCGGCGAACGGCAGGAACACCAGCAGAAGCACCCCGGCGGCCAGGGTGGCGTTCGACGCGTGCCCGGAGGGGAACGAGTAACCGGCGGCCCGTGCCACCGGGTCCAGCAGCTCCGGCCGGTCCCGGCCGACGAGCAGTTTGAGGAGCGGACCGATCAGCCCACCGACCACCATTGTGGTGGTCGCCCAGAGGGCCAACCGACGGGCGCCCCGGCGCAGCAGCCAGATCACCAGGACCAGTGCGACGGCGCGCAGCGGCATCGGGGCGAACACCTCGGTCCAGATCCGCATCAGCGTGACCCAGGCCGGGTGGTCGAGCGCGTAACCGTGCAACGCGTGGGTGACCGCCGTGTCCAGCCGGTGCAGCGGCGCCCAGGCGCCGAGCACCAGCAGTGTGAGCAGCGCGAAGGGCACCAACACCAGGAACGCCGCCGTCGCGGCCAGCGTCAGCCGCAGACCCAGCGAATGGTCCGGATCAAGTCGGCGCCGCCGCCAGGACGGCTGGCCGGCGGGGGCGAGGGTGGGCGGCCGATGCGTACTCATGGGTCGGTTCTACCCGACCTGGCGATCGGTCAGGCCTGACGGTGGGCAGCGATCAGCGGGCCCGTTGCCGGAGCCGGCGCACCACCAGGGCGGCGCCCCCGACCAGGGCGACGAAGAGCACGACTCCGGTCCACAGCTGTTCCGGTGCCGAGGTGTCCTGGCCGCCCGCCGCCCGGGCCGTCCACCTGGTCTGCTGGCGGGGTGCGGCGAGACCGAGCGGGTCGCTGCCGGCGCCGGCCACCGGCTCGTCGTCGGCCGAGCCGGGGGCGGGGCCGAAACCCGTCACGCCCGGCGACGTCTGGTCGTCCAGTGGGTTGGCGGTCACCGGCGGCACCTGGGCGGTCAGCGCGGCCACCGGGTCGACCACCCCGTACCCGAAGCGGTCGTCCCGCCCGGTCGGGCCGAGGTCCCGGGCGGTGGCCAGCAACCGGTTGACGACCTCGCCGGCGGGCATCTGCGGGTAGCGGGACCGGACCAGCGCGGCGGTGGCCGTCACCAGTGGCGCGGCGAAGCTGGTGCCCTGCACCCGCCAGTACCCGTCGGGAGACTTGGCGCCGACGAGCCCGCTGGCGGGAGCGGTGAGCACCGTCGCCTGGCCGGTGATCGACCCGGACCACAGGTTGTCGCTGCTGCGTTCGAGGCCCGCGACCGCGATCACGCCCGGCTCGCGGGCCGGGTACCAGACCTTGGTGCTCGTGGAGGTCGCCAGGTTGCCGGTGCAGGCGATCACGACAACGTCCCGAACGAATGCGTAGTCCAGGGCCGCGGCCAGGGCCGGGCTGTCGCCGCTGCCGCCCAGCGACAGGTTGATCACGCGGGCGCCGTTGTCGACGGCCCAGCGGACCCCCTGGGCGACGATCAAGGCGTCGTCGTAGCGGTTCTGCTCGTCGAGCACCCGGACCGGCAGGATCCGGGCGTCCGGTGCCAGGCCCACCACGCCTCGTTTGTCGTCGCTGCGCCCGGCGATCAGGCCGGCGACCGTCGTGCCGTGCCCCACCGGATCCGGACCAGCCCCACCCTCGGGGCCGACCAGATCCTTACCGGGCAGCACCTGGCCGACCAGGTCGGGATGATTGCCGTCCACTCCGGAGTCGACCACCGCGACGATCACGCCCCGGCCGGTCGAGCTGCGCCAGGCCGTGTCGGCCCGCAACTCGTCGAGCTGCCACTGCTCGTCGCGGACCTGGTCGGTGCGGGTGACGGTGTCACCGGGGGCGAACGCCATCGGCGCGCCGGCGAGCTGTCCGCCGTTGGTGGGCGCGGCGACGGGGGCGGCCGCCGCGGTCGGGGCCACGACAGCAAGCGCCGCGGCCACACCGAGCAGCGCCCGGCCTGCCGTCCGGCGGGCCACTGACGGACCGCTGTGCCGAACCCCAGTCACATCCTCAGCCATTCATCCCGACGGAACCATGACGATCGGAGATTACCGGTTTCCCCACCTGTCACGGGAAGAACCGGCGAGTCAGGTCACGGTGGCGGAAGTTGCGCGAGCTGAACGAGGCGTACGCCCTCTCGCCGGGTGACCAGTCGGCCACGGCCCGGCGGCAGCGGACCGGGTCGCACCGATCCGACGAGTGCGCCCTCCTCGGGGCTGCCCGCCATCACCAGACCAGCGGTGGACAGCTCCCGCAGTCGCTGCACGATCGGCTCGTACTGGGCGCGGCCCGCGCCACCGGAGCGACGGGCCAGCACCAGGTGCATCCCGACGTCACGGGCGTGCGGCAGGTGCTCCTCCAGCGCCCGCAGCGGGTTTGCAGGACCGGACGCCACCAGGTCGTAGTCGTCCACCAGCACGAACAGCTCCGGGCCAGACCACCAGGAGCGGTCCCGCAGTTGTTGCGGGGTGACCTCCGGCCCGGGGGCCCGCCGTTCCAGATAGCCGGCGGCCGACTCGACCAGCTCGGCGGTGTGCGCCGCAGCGGTGCCGTACCCGATCAGGTGTGGCGTCTCGATGGCCCCCAGCAGGCTGCGCCGGTAGTCGACCAGGATCACCCGGGCCTGCTCGGGAGTGAACCGGGTGGTGATCGACGTGGCCAGCGCGCGGAGGAACGAGGACTTGCCGCACTCCGAGTCCCCGAAGATCACGAAATGTGGCTCGGTAGCGAAGTCGAGCAGCACCGGGCGCAGGTCCGCCTCCGCGATCCCGATCGGCAAGCGCAGCCCGGTCGTCGCGACGAGGTCCAGATCGGCGTACGGCAGCACGGGCGGGAGCAGCCGGACCCGGGGCGCCGGAGGACCCGCCCACCCGTCGGCAGCCCGTTTGACCAGGTCGGCGGTGTCCCCGTTGGTGGCGGCGAGCTGAGGTAGCGCGGTGAGGAAGTGCAGCCCCTCCGCGGTCACCCCTCGACCCGGGCGCTCCGGCACGTTCGCCGCCGCACGCCTGGCCACGAGCGAGTCGGACGGGTCGCCGAGGCGCAACTCCAGGCGGGAGCCGAACAGGTCCCGGATCGCCGGGCGGAAGTCCAGCCAGCGCAGTGCGGTGGCGACCACGTGCAGCCCGTACGACAGGCCCCGGGTGGCCAGGTCGGTGACCAGGGGTTCCAGGTCGTCGTACTCGCCTCGGACGGTGCTCCAACCGTCGATCACCAGGAACACGTCACCGAACGGGTCGGTGCCCGGCTGGTTGGTCGTTCCCGCCGCGGCGCGGCGCTGCCGGTACGTGGCCATCGACTCCACGCCCAGCTCCGCGAAGCGGCGCTCCCGATCGGCCAGCAGGGTGGTCATCTCGCCGACGGTGCGCCGGACGGCGGTCGGGTCGGCCCGGCCGGTGACCCCGCCCACGTGCGGAAGGTCGCGCAGCGCGGCCAACCCGCCACCACCGAAGTCCAGGCAGTAGACCTGCACCTCGGCCGGTGTGTGGGTGAGCGCCAGCGCGCAGATCAGCGTGCGCAGCGCGGTGGACTTGCCGCTCTGCGGCGCGCCGACAAGCGCGACGTGCCCGGCGGCGCCGTCCAGGGCCAGCCAGAGCAGGTCCCGGCGTTGCTCCAACGGCTTGTCCACGACGGCCAGCGGCACGCCGAGTGCGCCGTGCAGCTCCGGGTTGCCCACTGTCAGGCCGCGTTGCGGGTCCACCTCGACCGGGCCGAGCAGCTCGTCCAGGGTCGGCGGCTGACCGAGCGGCGGGAGCCAGACCTGGTGCGCCGGTGGGCCCTGCCCGACGAGCCGGTCCACCAGCAGGTCGAGCAGTGTGCCCCTGCCCTCCTCCTCGGCGACGACGGGCACGACCGGGGCGGTCGGCTCGGGCACCGGCACGACGTGGGTGGTGAAGGTGAGCAGCCGCGCGCCGCCCTCGACGGCGACGCCGGCCGTCGCGCTCCGACGGCGGACGGCACCGGAGACGTACGCGGCCTTGAACCGGGCCAGCGGGTCGGTGCCGGCGCGCAGGTAGCCGTGGCCGGGCGAGCGGGGCAGCTCGTGCGCGTCCGGCACCCCGAGCACCGTGCGGGACTCCAGTGCGGAGAAGGTACGCAGTCCGATCCGGTACGACAGATGGGTGTCCAGCCCGCGAAGCCGTCCCTCCTCAAGTCGCTGACTGGCGAGCAGCAGGTGCACACCGAGGGACCGGCCCAGCCGGCCGATCTGCACGAACAGGTCGATGAAGTCGGGCTTGGCGGAGAGCAGCTCGGAGAACTCGTCGCAGATCAGCAGCAGCGACGGCAGCGGGGCCAGTGGGCTGCCGGCCGCCCGGGCCCGCTCGTAGTCGCGCACGCTGGCGAAGTTGCCGGCGCGCCGCAGCAGCTCCTGGCGGCGGACCAGCTCCCCGTTGATGGCGTCGACCATCCGGTCGACCAGGGGCAACGCGTCGGCCAGGTTGGTGATCACGGCCGCGGTGTGCGGCAGCCGGTCGAACGAGGCGAAGGTGGCCCCACCCTTGAAGTCGACCAGCACGAAGTTGAGCTGCTCGGAGCTGTGCGTGGCGGCCAACCCCAGCACCAGCGTGCGGAGCAGCTCGGACTTGCCGGAACCGGTCGCCCCGATGAGCAGGCCGTGCGGGCCCATCCCGTCCTGGGCGGACTCCTTGAGGTCCAGTTCGATGGCACCGCCGTCGGTGCCCACCCCGATCGGCACCCGCAGCCGCTCTCGCGCCGAGCGTGGCAGCCAGCCCTGCTCGGCCGTGAAGCTCTCCGGGTCGCCGAGACCGAGCAGCTCGGGAAGGCCCAGGTCGGCCTGTAGCGGGGCGTCCGGCCCGCGTGCCGTACCGGCGAGCCGGAGCGGCGCCAACCGTCGGGCGACCGCCTCGGCGTCGGCGAGGTCGAGCTGGTCGGCGATGCCCACCTCGGCATGCCCGTCGGACGACCGCGAGTGCAGTCTCCGGCCGTGCAGCTCCAACAGCAGCGCGTACCGGTCGAGCAGCCGGGGCGGCGGAGTGTCCAGGTCCAGCACGGTGACCGCGTCGATGCCGCCGTCACCGGTCAGGTCACTGGCCCCGGTCAGTTCGCCGCCGTCGAGGACCACCACCACGTGCGGGCCGTCGGTGGCCGGGCCGGCCGGGCTGAACCGGGAGCGGCTGGCCAGCACGTCGGCCAGCAGTGCTTCCAGCTCGGCGGCGGAGCTGGTCACCAGTCGTACCGGGCCGAGCGCGTCGGTGCGGCTGGGGTGGTGGGCGTGCGGGAGCCATTTCACCCACTCCCAGCAGGCGCGGCGTTCCGGTCCCGCGCACACCGCGACGAGCAGCTCGTCGGGGGCGTGGAAGACCGCCAGCTGGGTCAGCACGGCCCGGACCAGCGCCTGCGCCCCCGGGTCACCGGTGGGCGGCCCGCTGGCGGCGGGCCCGCCACCCCCGGTGCGGCCGGCGGGCCGGACGTGCACCCGGGCGAAGCTGCGCAGCGACAGCGCCACCGGCAGGTCCGGCACCACGGAGTACGCGTCCAGGAAGCGACGCAACGCGCCGGCAGTCATCGGCTCCAGCTCCTCCAGTGGCCGGGTGACCGGCGGGACGAGCGGGGTGGCCAGTGTCTGCGGCCCGACGGCGACCCGCACCACCGCGAAGTCCGGGTCGACGGGGCGCCGCTCCCAGACCCGGTGGCTGTCCACCGTCGACCAGAGCCCGCCCGGGTCCGGGTGCCGGTAGAAGAGCCCGGCCCGCTGCTGCCCGGCGGTCCGCCGCACCCGCCGTCGCAGCGTGGCCAGGTGCCGCAGGTACTCCCTGCGGGCGGCCATCATCTCGGACTTCTTCGGGGTGCCGGAGGCGCTGCCCCAGGACGTCACCAACATCGCCAGCGAGGAGAGCCCGAACATCCCACCCACCACGTACGAGTAGGCGCCACCGCCCCGGCCGAACATCATGGCCATCGCCACCGTGCCGCCGAGCATGGGCAGCAGCATGAGCATCTGCTGCCACCGCCCGCCGGCCACCACGGGAATCTCCGGTGGGGCCTCGACCGGCAGCTCGCCGTTGGGGATCTCCGGCGCTGGTCGACGTGGCGGACGCTTGATGACGACGGTGGACACTCGGCCTCCTGACAGCGCTGGGTAACCCGAGCCGGACTCATGGTAGGTAAAGTCCTGTCGTCCGCGCAGCCTCCGATCCCCCTCGATATGGAGACCAGTCGATGACTACCGGGCTGGCACGCGTCACCATCAGCGCGCCGCAACGACGGGTGGACGTCGCCCTGCCGGAGCAGGTGCCCCTGGCCGAGCTGCTGCCCGACGTGCTCCGGCACGCCGGTGTCGGGCTGGCCGACGACGGCGAACAGCACGGCGGCTGGGTCCTGCGCCGCACCGACGGCGCGTTGCTCGCGACCGCCCAGGCGCTGCTTCCCCAGGGCGTCCGCGACGGCGAGGTGCTGCACCTGGTGCCGGCCCGCGCGCACTGGCCCGAGCTGGAGTACGACGACGTGGTCGAGGCGATCGCCGACGGTGCCCGTCGCCGGGGCGGCGCATGGTCGCCCACCGCCACCCGGGCCGCCGGTCTGGCCGGTGCCGGCGTGCCGCTCGCCGTCGGGCTGCTCGCCCTGCTCGCCGGTGGGCCGACGTACCGGCCTGGCTGGCTGGCGGCCGCTGCCGTGGCGCTGCTGCTCACCGTGGCCGGCGCGGTGGCCTCCCGCGCCAACGGCGACGGCACCGCCGGGGCGACGCTCGGCGGCTACGCGCTGCCGTACGCGTTCACGGCCGGCGCCCTCGCGGTCGGCTCCGGCGACCCGGTCGTGCCGTTCGGGCCGGCCCGCTGGTTGGGCGCTCCCGAGCTGCTGGCCGGCTCGGTGGCGCTGCTGCTGGTGGCGTTGATCGGCCTGCTCGGGGTGGCCAGCCGGCTGAGGGTCTTCGTGGCCGGTGTCACGGTCGGGCTGACCGGCGCCTGCGCAGCGCTCGGCGGGCTGCTGCTGACCCCGGCCGGCACGGCGGCGGTGCTGCTCAGCGCACTGGTCTTCGCCGTCGGCGTGATCCCGCTGCTGGCCATCCGGCTGGGCAAGTTGCCCCTGCCGCCCATCACCCTGCCGACCTCGGCCCCCGCCGAAGAGCCGGAGCGGACCCGGGACCTGCCGGACCGGAGTCGGGTACACGCCGCGGTGACCCGCACCGAGGAGATGCTCACCGGGATGTTGATCGGGCACGCCCTGCTGGCGGTGGCCGCGGCGGTCGTCCTCGGGGCGGTCGGCGGCACGGCCAGCCGGGTGCTCGTGGCGGTCACCTCGGCCGTGCTGCTGCTGCGATCGCGGCTGTTCGTGGCACTGCGACACCGGGTCCCGACGGTGCTCGCCGGGCTGGCCGGCTACGCGGTGCTGGGCGCGGCACTTGTCGGCCGGGCCGACGACACGGGGCGGCTGGCGCTGGTCCTGGGCGGTGCGGCGCTGGCCCTGGTGGCCGCCGCGGCCGGCACCTCGTACGCCCGTCGGCCGGTCTCGCCGTACGTCGGAAGGGTCGCGGACCTCACCGACACGGCCCTGGTGGTCGCCGTGGTGCCGATCGCCTGCGCGGTGCTCGACCTGTACGACCGGGCCCGGGGGCTGCTCGGTTGAGCGGCCCCCGGGCCCGGTGCGTCAGCGATCGGTCAGTGCATGGATTCGCCGCGCGCCTCGGCGTCCCGGGCCCGCTTGTAGCTGGCGTGGATCTCGGCCTCGGCCTCGGTGCGGCCGACCCAGGTCGCGCCCTCCACCGACTTGCCGGGCTCCAGGTCCTTGTACACCTCGAAGAAGTGCTGGATCTCCAGCCGGTCGAACTCGCCGAGGTGGTGGATGTCGCGCAGGTGCTCCTGGCGAGGATCCTCGTAGGGCACGCAGAGGACCTTGTCGTCCCCGCCCTTCTCGTCGGTCATCCGGAACATGCCGATGGTGCGGCAGCGGATCAGGCAGCCCGGGAAGGTCGGCTCGGGGACGAGCACCAGCGCGTCCAGCGGGTCGCCGTCCTCGCCCAGAGTGCCCTCGATGAACCCGTAGTCGGCCGGGTACTGAGTCGAGGTGAAGAGGGTGCGGTCCAGCCGGATCCGGCCGGTCTTGTGGTCCACCTCGTACTTGTTCCGGTGACCTTTGGGGATCTCAACCGTCACGTCGAAATCCATCTGCACGCTCCCTCGTCTGCCCACGCTGGCTAACGGAACCACTGGCGGCCCTCCGGACAGGTGAATGCCCACCCGCCGACTCCGGCCGCCGCATAGTCTTCGGACCGAAGTAGTGTCACCCAAGCCGATTTTCGCTGGGGGAGGAGGGGGTCGTGGGGAGGGAAGATTCACACTACCGCCCGGACGGGGGCTCCGCGCACGGTACTGGACGATCCGGATCCGGCGGTGCGACGGGGCGGGTCCCGGTGCCTGACGCCCACCTCCCACGGGCCCCCGAGTCTGCGAATCCGGGCCCGGAGCGGATGCCCGAGCGGCCCGCGCCGCTGCCCTGGCGCTCGCCGACCGGGTCGCCCTCGCCCAACCCGAATCCGGGTCGCTTTCCGGTGGTCGGTGGCGACCGGCCGGTGAGCGGTCCGTCGCGCGGCAGCGCCTCGGTTCCGGTCAGCCCCGCCTCGGGCGGCCCGTCGCGTGGGAGCGCTTCGGTTCCGGTCAGTCCGGCACCGACCGGCCCGCAGGGCCCCGGTCCGAGTGACCCCGGTCGGGTTCCACCGCTGGGTCCGCCGATCTCCGCACTGCCCGCGCCCGGTGACGCCGGGCCGGCGCCCGCGCCCGTCGCGCAGCGCCGCCGACGGCTACCTGTGGTGTTGGCGGTCGTGCTGCTGCTGGTGCTCGCCGGCGTCGGAGTCGTCGTCGCCCGGCCCGGCCCGGTCGCCGGGTGGCTGGGCGACGAGCCCGAGTCTGCGTCGAACGCCGCCGGGGCAACCCCGGAGCCCAACCCGTCGGACGTGCTGGCCGGCCCGGACCCGAACGCCCCGGTGCCCACCCCCGACGGGGTACGTGCCGTGCTCGACCCGCTGGTCGGTGCCGCCGTCCTGGGCAGCCGGGTGAACGTCTCGGTGGCCGACGTGATCTCCGGCCAGACGCTGTTCGCCAAGGGGGCGGACGACGGCACCGTGCCCGCCTCGGTGACCAAGCTGGCGACCGCGGTGACCGTCCTGGCGGCCCGGGAACCCGGTTACCGGGTACCCACTCGCGCGGTGGCCGGCGCGAAGGCCGGCGAAGTGGTGATCATCGGGGGCGGCGATCCGACCCTGGCGATCGACAAGAAGGGCTACTACCCGGGAGCTGCGCGCCTCGACGACCTGGCCGCCCAGGTGCGCGCCGCGCTCGGCGGCACCACCCCGACCAGCGTGACAGTGGACGGCTCGGTCTATTCCGGCCCGATCTACGGCCCAGGTTGGGACGCCGACATCCCCACCGGCGGGTCCGGGGGCGCGGTGACCGCGTTGATGACCGACGGCGGGCGCAGGGACCCGGGCGCCGAACACGGGGCCGCCGCGCGGTTCGCCGAGCCGGACCTGGCCGCCGGCAAGTCGTTCGCCCGACTGCTCGGCGTGCCCACCGACGCCGTGAAGCGTGGCGCGGCGCCGGCCCAGGCCGCCGCCGGTGGCACCCCGGCACCGGGCACCGAGCTGGGCGTGGTGCAGTCCCCACCGCTGATCCGGATGGTCGACATCATGATCAGTGAGAGCGACAACCTGGTGGCCGAGGCGCTGGCCCGTCAGGTCGCGCTGGCCCGCAACCAGCCGGCCTCGTTCGACGGGGGCGCCGCCGCGATGGACGCGGAGGTGGCCGAGCTGGGCCTGCCGGCGGACGAGATCACCCTCTCCGACGGCAGCGGGCTGTCCCGACGCAACCGGATCAGCCCGTCGCTGCTGACCGACCTGGTCCGGCTGGCGGCCAGCCCGGACCACCCGGAGTTGGCCGGCGTGTTCGGTGGTCTGCCGGTGGGTGGCTGGTCCGGGACCTTGGACGAGCGCTACCGCACCGCACCCGGCACCGCTCCCGGTGCGGGCAGCGTCCGGGCCAAGACCGGCACGCTGACCGCCGTGCACTCCATCGCGGGCCTGGTCACCACCGCCGACGGTCGGCTGCTCACCTTCGCGGTGCTCACCGACCAGGTGCCGGGCGGCAAGGAGACCGCCCAACCGGCGCTGGACCGGATCGCCGCCGCACTGGCCGGCTGCGGCTGCCGCTGACCGTCGCCGGTCGCGGGTCTCCGCGCCTGCCGGCCACCGCCATCGGCGTCGATCGAGGGCGCGAGGCCGGGCCGGGGTGTCGCGGCGCGGGTACGGTGGGTCCATGGCGCAGTTCGTGGACTGGGATCTGGCCGCCGCCACTGCGGGGGCGCTGAGCAAGTCGGGCCCCCGGGTGTCGTACACCGAGGCCACCGACGTGGTCGGCGACCTGCGTCGGCTGACCGACGAGGCGGCCGGGCACGTGGCCGACTACACGGGGCTGAAGGCGCAGGTGGCGCACCCGCCGGTGCGGGTGGTCGACCGGCGTGACTGGGCTGCGACCAACATCGCCGGTCTCCGCGAGGTGATCACTCCGCTGGTGAGCCGGCTCTCCGGTGACAAGCAGCCGGGCGCGTTGACCGAGGCGATCGGGTCCCGGTTGACCGGGGTCCAGGCCGGCACCGTGCTGGCGTACCTCTCCGGCCGGGTGCTCGGCCAGTACGAGGTCTTCTCGGCCGACCCGGGCCAACTGCTGCTGGTCGCACCGAACATCGTCGAGGTGGAGCGCAAGCTCGGCGCCGACCCCCGGGACTTCCGGCTCTGGGTCTGCCTGCACGAGGTGACCCACCGCACCCAGTTCACGGCGGTCCCGTGGATGCGCGCGTACTTCCTGAGCGAGGTGCAGGCCTTCGTGGACGCCTCGTCCAGCGGCGGCGAGCACATGGTCGAGCGCCTGCGGCGGGGGGTTTCCACCCTGTCCGACGTGGTCCGCGACCCGGACAGCCGCACGAGCGTGCTGGACATCGTGCAGACCCCCGCGCAGAGGGCCGTACTGGACCGTCTCACCGCGCTGATGACCCTGCTGGAGGGGCACGCCGAGTTCGTCATGGACGGCGTCGGCCCCCAGGTGATCCCGAGCGTGGAGCGGATCCGGGCGTCGTTCAACCGACGCCGGGAGGCGGGCAACCCGGTGGAGAAGGCGATCCGCCGGCTGCTCGGGGTGGACGTCAAGATGCGCCAGTACGCCGAGGGACGCAAGTTCGTCCACGGTGTGGTGGAACGGGTCGGCATGGAGGGGTTCAACTCGATCTTCAACTCGCCGCTCACCCTGCCCCGGCTGTCGGAGTTGGGTGACCCGGACGCCTGGGTCGCCCGGGTGCACGGCCCGGCCGGCACCATCCCGGCCGCTGGCTGATCACCCGCCGGTGGCCGCGCTCGCCCCGCCGGTGGCCGCGATCCGGGTGGCGGTTCGCCGCGCTCTGACCGGTCTGTCGTCCGACGGGCCGGTGCTGGTCGCCTGCTCCGGCGGCGCCGACTCGCTCGCCCTCGCGGCAGCCACCGTGTTCGTGGCGCCTCGGATGGGCCGCAGCGCGATGCTCGTCACCGTCGACCACGGCTTGCAGGACGGCTCCACCGAGCGCGCCGAGGCGGTGGCCGCCTGGGGCCGCGAGGCCGGGTTCTCGTCGACGACAGTGGTGCCGGTGGAGGTGGCCGGGCGCCCAGGTGGGCCGGAGGCGGCCGCCCGGGAGGCCCGCTACGAGGCGTTGACCGAGGCGGCCCAACAGCAGAACGCGGTAGCGGTGCTGACCGGGCACACCCGCGACGACCAGGCGGAGACGGTGCTGCTCGCGCTTGCCCGGGGCGCCGGCCCCCGCGGGTTGGCCGGGATGCCCGCCCGGCGGGAGTTGGACGGTGTGCCGCTGCTGCGCCCTCTGCTGGAGATCAGCCGGGACCAGACACGGGCCGCGTGCGCCGTGCTGGGGCTGAGCCCATGGCAGGACCCGCACAACGCCGATCCGTCGTACGCCCGGTCCCGGGTGCGGGCCGACCTGTTGCCGGCGCTGGTACGCGCGCTCGGGCCCGGCGTGGTGGACAACCTCGCGCGTACCGCCCGGCTGGTGGCGGCCGACAACGCCGCGCTGGACGAGTTGGCGGAAACGGCACTGGCGGCGGTCCGGCACCCTGCCGGCGGCCTGTCGGTGCCGGAGCTGGTCGGCCTGGTTCCCGCCGTGCGCGGCCGGGTGCTGCACTCCTGGGCTCGTGAGCTGGGCGCCCTGCCGGGGGCGCTGTCGCACCGGCACGTCGCCGCGCTGGACGCGCTGGTCACCGACTGGCACGGCCAGGGCCCGACCGATCTGCCGGGCGGTGTCCGGGTGCTCCGCCGCGCCGACCGACTGTCACCCGTCATCCCGGGCTGAGTCCTGGTCAGGCGCTGTGCGCCCGGTCCCGGAAGGTGGTCCGGTAGCTGTGCGGGGTCGCACCGACCCGGCGGCTGAAGTGGTGCCGCAGCGCCGCAGCGTCGCCGAAGCCGGCCTGGTCGGCGACCGCCTCCACGCTCAACGGGGTCTCTTCGAGCAGCCGTCGGGCGAGGAGCACCCGCTGGTTGGTGAGCCAGTCGTGCGGGGTGGTGCCGGTCTCGGCGCGGAAACGGCGGGCGAACGTGCGAGGCGCCATCCCGGCGCGGGCGGCCAACTCCTCCACGGTGATCGCCCGGTCCAGGTGACCCATCAGCCACTCCAGCACCGGCTCCAGGGTGGGTGCCTCGGGTGCCTTCGGGATGGGGGCCTCGACGTACTGGGACTGACCGCCGTCGCGGTGCGGCGGGACCACCATCCGCCGGGCCAGTCGGGTCGCGGTGGCCGAGCCGTGCTCCTGGCGGATCAGGTGCAGGCAGGCGTCGATGCCGGCCGCGGTGCCTGCACTGGTGAGCAGGCGACCGTCCTGGACGTAGAGCGAGTTGCAGCGCACCCGGGCGAGCGGGTGGCGGCGTTGCAACTCGTCCACGTACCGCCAGTGGGTCGTGCACTCCCGGCCGTCGAGCAGGCCGGCCTCGCCGAGCAGGAAGGCGCCCGAGCAGACGCTGAACAGGTGTGCGCCGCGCGCGTCGGCCCGGCGCAGCGCGTCCAGCACCGGGCCGGGAACGGTGGTGCCCTGGCTGTGCGCGGGGATGGCCACCAGGTCGGCCTCGTCGACCGGGCCGAGGTCGGCGTGCGGCGTGAGGTGGAAGCCGGACGACGTACGCACCGGAGCACCGTCGGGGCTGCACACCTGGAAGCGGTAGCCCGGGAAACCGTCGGCGGTGCGGTCGGTGCCGAACACCTCGGCGAGCACGCCGAGCTCGAAGGGGGCGACCTGGTCGAGAGCGAGAACGGCGATGGACCGGAGCATGTGACGAGGGTAACCCGACGGGTGGCAGTAAATCGATGACCAATGGCATTGCTGCCACTGTCCGGTCGGCGTGAGTGGTCGCAGACTGGTCTCAGTCCGGTGCGCACCGGCGGCGAAACCGACAGCAATCATGCGAAAGCGAGCGCCGCCATGGAGTTCCTGTTCTTCCTCCTGTTCCTCGTCCTGCTCGTCGCCGCCTCGGCCGCCGGCCTCACCGCCGACAGCCACGACTCGGCCGACTGGAAGCCCACCGACGACGGCCGCCGCTGGCGGTCACGCACCAACTGATGTGATTAGCGTAATTTGCCGAGAAAATCCCCGGCGGGACCGCGCCAAAAGGTGCGGCCCCGCCGACGGAGGCCATCCGACGTACGGCAGGCTAGGAGTCATGGCTGACGGCTCCTGGTACGACGCCGACATCGACCACGTGATCATCTCGGAGGCGCAGATCCGCGAGAAGACGGCGGAGCTGGCCAAGCAGGTCTCCGCCGACTACTCCCACGTGACTGACGGCCTGCTGCTGGTGTGCGTACTCAAGGGCGCGGTGATGTTCATGGCGGACTTCGCCCGGGCGTTGGGCCGCAACGGCCCGCCGGCCGAGCTGGACTTCATGGCCATCTCCTCCTACGGCCAGGGCACCACCTCCTCCGGGGTGGTCCGCATCCTCAAGGACCTGGACCGGGACATCGCCGGCCGGCACGTGGTGGTCGTCGAGGACATCGTCGACTCCGGGCTCACCCTCTCCTGGCTGCTGCGCTACCTGGAGTCGCGTTCGGCGGCCAGCGTCGAGGTGGTCGCGCTGTTCCGCAAGCCGGACGCGGTCAAGGTGCCGGTCCCGGTGAAGTACGTCGGCTTCGACATCCCCACCGAGTTCGTGGTCGGGTACGGCCTGGACTTCGGTGAGCGCTACCGGGAGCTGCCGTACGTCGGTGTGCTCAAGCCCGAGGTCTACGCCCGCACCTGACGCGGGAGCTGTCGGGACGACCCGGCGGCGTAGTGAGGCCAACTCGCATCGGCATCCATCAAGCCGACGTTCAGCGCGCTCTCAGCTCTTGCGGTTACCGTGGACCACGGTGGCCCGGAGGTAACTCCGCGCCCGACCCCCTCGACCGCGTGACCGGGCGTTCAGGTGGCCGGGCAGGACTCCCCGCCACGCCGGTTCCTACCCGGACCCGCCGTACGTTCGGTGCCGGGCTGGTGGGCCTGCCCACGGTGCGTGCCGTCGATCCCGAAGGTGCGCCTGGTGCGGAGGCTCGCAAGCTCGCTTCTCGCGTACGCGCGGCTTTTGATGGTGCACGACTGCGGGGCTCGCAAGCTCACTCCTCGCGTACACGGTGTACCGTCGAATGACCGCGGCGCGGCAGTTTCGCGCCTCGGGGTCGAGGCCGGCCCGCACGGCGGCTCCGGCTGCCGCTCACCGCGGCGACACCATCAGACGGTCAGGACGTCGATCAGGAGGATGCGGGCGCCCCGGCGCTCGACAACAGTATGGAACGTACGCGTTTCTTCCGCCGACCGGTGGTCTGGATCATCCTGGTCATCCTCGGCGCCGTTGTGCTCAGTCAGCTGTTCACCGCTGGTCCCAGCTACCACCGCGTGGACACTTCCGTTGCGCTCGATCAGCTGCACACCGCCAAGATCAACAAAGTTGTCTTCCAGGACAAGGAGCAGACGCTCCAGCTCGACCTGGCCCAGAAGACCAAGTTCGGTAAGACCGAGACCAACAAGATCGAGGCTCAGTTCCCGTACCAGGCTGGCGACCAGATCTGGAACGAGGTGCTGGACGCCAAGGCGAACAACCGGGTCACCGGCCCGGCCGACGCCAAGGTCTCGTCGGACAGCATCTGGGTGAGCCTGCTGGTCAACCTGCTGCCGATCGCGCTGCTCGTGCTCCTGCTGCTGTTCTTCATGTCGCAGATGCAGGGCGGCGGCTCCCGGGTGCTCAACTTCGGCAAGTCCAAGGCCAAGATGATCACCAAGGACACTCCGAAGACGACCTTCGCGGACGTCGCGGGTGCCGAGGAGGCCGTCGAGGAGCTGTACGAGATCAAGGACTTCCTGCAGAACCCGGCGAAGTACCAGGCCCTGGGCGCCAAGATCCCGAAGGGCGTGCTGCTGTTCGGCCCGCCCGGCACCGGCAAGACGCTGCTGGCCCGCGCGGTCGCCGGCGAGGCCGGGGTGCCCTTCTACTCCATCTCCGGCTCCGACTTCGTGGAGATGTTCGTCGGCGTCGGCGCCAGCCGGGTCCGTGACCTGTTCGAGCAGGCCAAGACGAACGCCCCGGCGATCGTCTTCGTCGACGAGATCGACGCCGTCGGCCGGCACCGTGGCGCCGGCATGGGTGGCGGCCACGACGAGCGGGAGCAGACGCTCAACCAGCTGCTCGTCGAGATGGACGGCTTCGACACCAAGGGTGGAGTCATCCTGATCGCGGCCACCAACCGGCCGGACATCCTCGACCCGGCGCTGCTGCGCCCGGGCCGGTTCGACCGGCAGATCCCGGTGGACGCCCCCGACATGGAGGGCCGCAAGGCAATCCTGCGGGTGCACGCCAAGGGCAAGCCGTTCACGCCCGACGTCGACCTCGACGCGGTGGCCCGTCGCACGCCGGGCTTCAGCGGCGCCGACCTGGCCAACGTGATCAACGAGTCGGCCCTGCTCACCGCTCGTAAGGAGCAGCGGGCGATCACCAACGACTCGCTGGAAGAGTCGATCGACCGGGTGGTCGCCGGTCCGCAGCGACGGACCCGGGTGATGAGCGACAACGAAAAGAAGATCACCGCGTACCACGAGGGTGGGCACGCGCTGGTCGCCTGGGCGCTGCCGCACGCCGCGCCGGTGCACAAGGTGACGATCCTGTCCCGTGGCCGCTCGCTGGGCCACACCCTGGTGCTCCCGACCGAAGACAAGTACACCCAGACCCGCGCCGAAATGATCGACACCCTGGCGTACGCGCTGGGCGGCCGGGCCGCCGAGGAGCTGGTCTTCCACGAGCCCACCACCGGTGCCGGCAACGACATCGAGAAGGCCACCCAACTGGCCCGCGCGATGATCACCCAGTACGGCATGAGTTCCAAGCTCGGTGCGATCAAGTACGGCACCAGCGGAGACGAGCCGTTCCTCGGTCGCAACATGGGCCACGAGCGGGACTACTCCGACTCGGTGGCCGCCGAGATCGACGGCGAGATGCGGGCACTCGTCGAGCTGGCGCACGACGAGGCCTGGGAGATCCTGGTGGAATACCGGGACGTCCTGGACAACATCGTGCTCGAGCTGATGGAGAAGGAAACCCTCTCCACGGCCGACATGGCGCGGATCTGCTCCCGGGTGGTCAAGCGCCCGCCGCTGGCTCCGTACAACGGCTTCGGCAAGCGCCAGCCGTCCACCGAGCCGCCCGTGCTCACCCCCGCGGAGAAGGACAAGCTCAAGGCGCAGGCCGAGGCTGACGGCGCGCAGGCGTCCGTCGGTGGCGGGGCGCCGTCCAACAACTCGGACGGCACGCACTGAGCAACGACCCGACGGCCAGCTCCCCCCACCGGGAGCTGGCCGTCTCCGCGACCGAACCCGACGACGAGCTCGACTTCGTGGCCGCGCGGCTGATCAGCGGCAAGCTGACCGGCCGTCCCGTCGAGGACGCCGTCGACCTCGGCCGGATCGAGAAGGCCGTCCGCGAGATCCTGATCGCCGTCGGTGAGGACCCGGACCGCGACGGGCTCCAGCAGACCCCGGCCCGGGTCGCCCGCGCGTACGCCGAACTCTTCGCCGGCCTGCGGGTCGACCCGGCTCAGGTGCTCAGCACCACCTTCGAGGCCAACCACGAAGAGCTGGTGATCGTCCGGGACATCGACGTGATGAGCCTCTGTGAGCATCACCTGCTGCCGTTCCGCGGCAGCGCGCACATCGGCTACATCCCCGGCCCGGACGGGCGGATCACCGGCCTGTCCAAGCTGGCCCGACTGGTCGAGGTCTTCGCCCGTCGACCCCAGGTGCAGGAGCGGCTCACCTCGCAGGTCGCCGACCTGCTGATGAGCAAGCTCGCCCCACGCGGCGTCGTCGTCGTGCTGGAGTGTGAGCACATGTGCATGGCGATGCGCGGCATCCAGAAGTCCGGTGCCAAGACCATCACCTCAGCCGTGCGCGGCATCCTGCAGACGGACTCCAAGTCGCGGGCTGAGGCGATGGCGTTGATCATCCCCCGTTGACACCCCTGGACACACCACGGCCGGCCGACCCCCTCCCGGGGCGGCCGGCCGTTTCCGTTGCTGCCCGTCCTCCCGGGAGACCCCGGTGGGTCAGCCGGCCAGCAGGGCCAGCAACAGGCCTGCCGTGACCAGCACCGCCGGCACCAGGCACACCAGCGCACCGAAGCGGACCGTACGGTCCAGCCGCTCGGCGGGGCCCACACGGAACAACCGACCGATGCCCACCCACCCGGCGACGAACGCGACCGCCGGCATCGGCAGACCGCAGATCAACGCCGCCACACTGGCCGGCCCGATTCCCGTGGCCGCGTACACCGCGACCTGGATCAGCGGCACCACCAGCGCGAACGGCCCGTACACCAGGAGGTTGCGGGCCCGCGCCGGCCACGACCCCGGCCGGAACCGACCGCGCGCGGCCAGGGCCGCGTCCGCCGCCTCGGCCCGACCTCGCGCGGCCCGCAGCGCCGCCAACACCGCAGCCGGGCCGCCCGCCATCGACCGGGCCGCCTCGGTCAGCTCCGGCGGCGACGGCACCAGGGAGATCGCCGGTACGCCCAGCTCCCGCAGAAGTTCCTGCTGACTCGCGAGCCCACTACGGACCACCGTCAGCTCCTCCCGGGCAGCCTCCGCCGACCGGGCCTGCTCACCCGCTGCGGCAGCCGCGCTGCGGCGTACCCCGTCCAGCTGACGTGCCGCGGCCAGATACTCACCCCAGGCCGCGCCGGGCTCGATCGCCGTCGGCGTGGCGTCTCCGCCCGCCGCAGCGGCCCGCTGCCGCCCCGGCCCGGTCACCGTCGCGTTCGGACCCATCTCGACACCCCCCGCTCGCGTCACCGGATCAGCCGGCCTCGTCGGCGAACGGCACCAGGACCCGGCCCCGCTCGTCCGGGCCGTCCCAGAGCACCGCCCGGTCGGGGCGGGCCCGCCACTCCACCGGCCGCCCGAAGACCGGAGTGAGCTGCGCGACCGGCACGTCCAACACGACCACGGCGGCCAGCTTGTCGACCTCGCCCGCCGGCTCGAACAGCGCGGCGAACGGCGGCACCGCCCGCCACCAGCCCAGCAGGTGTCTGCCGGCCGGTGGACCGTCCCGCAGGAGCGCCCGCAGCCGGTCCACCGGCAGCTCCCGGGGACCCGGCCGGTCCAAGCCGAAGACCACCAGGTACGTCGGCAACTCGTCGGGCGGGTCCGCGAGCAGCGTCGGCAGATCCACCATCTCGGCCGAATGCCGGGCCGCCAACTCGGCCGTCAACGCCTCCGCCAGCGCTCGGGAGCCCGGGTCCGGTGCCGCCACCAGGAAACGGGCGGTGCCCGGCGGGTGATGGTCCGCGGTGCTCCGGGCTGCCGTGACCAGCAGCCCGCCCGCTGCGACACCCGACCCCAGCACCGCCAGGTTGCGCCCGGCCGCAGGCCCCAACGGCACGGCGACCGTCGAGCGGGTCACGTCCACCGCACGACCCAGCAGAGCGGCCGGACCGTGGGCCTGCCCCGCCAGGGCCGCCCGGTGTCGCGGATCGTTGCTCAACAGGGGTCGGGCGTAACCGGCGAAGACCACAGGTGGCACCGAACCGGCCGGCCGGGCCGCCCACAGCTCGTGCCGCAGCGCCTCCACCACATCCGGGTGGTCCTGCGGGTCGGGGTGACGGATCAACCGTTCGTGACCTCGGGTCGCGCCCCGGGGACCACCGAGCCCACCAGCGGTGTTGACCACCGCGCTGCCCACCGGCAGACCAGCCGCCGAATCATTCGTCGGCTCCAACACCGGGCTGCCACCCGGCAACGCCACCCGCACCGGGAACTGCCCGAGCACCGAATCCCGGTGACCGGCATCCGCGCGGGCACTCAACCCCAGCTCACCCGCACCGGCCAGCACCAGATGCACGCCGTACGCCCGACCGGCCCGGGCCAGCCCGTCCAACTGCGCCGCCACCTCGGCCGCCAACCGGTCCCGTTCGGCGAAGAGCAGCGGCACATTGTCCAACACACAGACGATCCGCGGCAGCTGCCGATGCTGACGCAACTCCGCGAAGCGCTGCCCGCCAGCCCGCGCACCGGCCTCCGTCCGCCGCTGCACCTCGGCCGTCAGCTCGTCGAGCAGATCCCGGACGTACTCCCGGTCGGCGGCCATCGCGGCAGCGCGCACCTGCGGAATCCACGACCGGTCGCGCTCGGTCTGCAGGAACTCCACGAAGGACTCACCGTCACCGAGATCCACCAGGTAGAGCGCCAGATCGTCCGGGCCGTACCTGGCGGCCAGACCGAGCAACGCGGTGGTCAGGAACGCCGCGCGACCCCCGGCGGACCGGCCGCTCACCAGCCAGTGCGGAGTCAGCTCGGTGAAGCCCAACGGCACCGACCGGCCCCCGGCGTCACCGACCGTGGTCGTCAACCCGTCTGCGGAACTCGACTCCCACAGCCGCTCACCCGTCACCGGCAACAGGGCCGCCAACCCCAACCGGGAACCCGCCTCCGCCTGCTCGGCGAGCCGCCGACAGACCGCATTGACCAGCTCAGCCGGCGGGTCCGACTCGACGAAGACCGGTGAGTTCAACCCACCCGGCGGATCGGCGCCCGGCCCGGCGAAGGACGACCCCGGCGGATCACCGAGCAACGCGTACGCGTTGCGCAGCACCAACGAGGTGGTGTGCGGCAGCGGCGCCCGGGCCGAATACGGGCCCGCCGGCGGCCAGCCCGCCACGACCAGGTGCAGCCCCGCAGCAGGCCCCTGCTCGGCTAGCGCCTCGATCCGCGCCAGATCACTCGGACCGGTCGAATCCGGCAGCGCCGCGACCACCAACAACAACGTCCGGTCGTGGCGACGTCGCCCGCTCGCACCCGGCGTGACCCACTGCTCCGCCTCGGTCAGCACCGCACGCAGACTCGCCACGTCCACCGCCGGCGGCGGCAGCAGGCCAGCATCAGCGAGCGCGCCGAACGGCGTCAGCACGACACCCGTGGCATCCACCGCGCGAATCAACAGGGCACCCGCCGGTGCCGCACCCAACAACCGCAGGAGTACGGCCCGGAGCAACCCCGCCACCCGCGGCTCCCGGGCGTCAGCGTCCACGCTCAGATGCCCGGTGCCGACCAGTGGCACCAACGCGGGAAAACGGGCGTCGTCCAACGGCGCCGCCGTGCCGACCCGGACGAACGGCGGCGGACAGTCACCCGCCGGAGTGTCCACGGTGAGCGAGTCCAGAGCCGCGCCCGACCAACCCGGCGCCAGTCGTGCCGCAACCTCCCGCAGGCGGTCGGCCACCTCGTACTGGCGGCGCTGATCGGCCGGAGCGGGTCGGGTCTCGTCCAGGATCCCGGCAGCGGCGGTCGCGACGGCCGCCGCCCGGCGGTGCAGAGCTGCGGCGCGGTTCGTACGTGCCTTCGGACCGGCCACCGCGTCCACCCCCTCTGCCCGAGGTTGGCAACCCCTCCCGAGCAGAGACGGTATCCCAGCCGGGTCCGCTCCTCCGGGAGGTGCCCCGGCGATGCGCCAGGGATGTCGTGGATCTCACCGGTGGGGAGGGGTCCGTCACGATCCGCTGGATCTGAGGCTATTGGCTCCGGGGCGTCCAGCCGATAACTTCAGGAGGTGGAATCAGTGCAGCCCCCCGCCGGTTCCCAGGTCTCCCGCGTACCGGCCCAACGGACACCGTCCGAGCAACTGCCGCCGGCCGCGCCAACGCCGGCGCCGCAGCCGCCTCGCCGCCGAATGCGGACGGTGCTCACGGTCGTGGCTGGGGTGCTGGCGCTGCTCTGCCTGGGCGGGATCATTGCGGGATATGTGCTGTACAACCGCGCGGCGGCCCCGGATCGCAGCGCACCCGACGTGGCGGTGGACAACTACCTGCGCGCATTCCTCGTGGATCGCAACGACGCAAGGGCCGCTCTCTACACCTGCGAACGCGGGGCCGACCTTCAACCCGTTCGGGACCTACGAACAGAGGCTGAGCAACGTGAGTCGAAATTCAATGTCACCGTGCGAGTCAGTTGGGGCCCGCTGGTTCGCACGCCATCTCGTGACGGAGAATCCGTTGAGACGACGTTGACGATTGCTGGTTCTGCGGAGGGTGTTCCCCGGAGCAGCCGGCGAGAGGACTGGACCTTCAGCGTCGTTGAGGATGACGATGGTTGGCGAGTCTGTGGCGGCGAACGGGCCAGCTGACTCTTATTCGATCCACAACAGATGGACCGGGACCTCCAGCGTGGTGGGTGACTGACCGCGCCAGGCCCAGCGGTACCACTCCACCTCGGGCGTGATCCGGACGCAGATGTCCCCTTCGGCACCGGAGTAGGTCTCGGTGACCGCTCGCAGGTCGCGGTGCTCCAGACCGCCCTCGACATGCACGACCCGGCGCCCGGTGACGGCGTCCGCCTCGAAGACCGGTGTGGGGGTCCGGTGTGCCGGACCGTCCAGCGAGACCAGCCGGATTCCGGTGTCCCGGGCACCTTCCGAACCAACCTGGGCGCCAACCGTCTCCACCCAGACCCGCTCCACCGGCACCAGCGGCGCGAACACCTCGACCTGGTCGGCCTCGGCGCGGTACCACTCGTGCTCGGGGATCACCGGCACGTAGGTCCTGGCGCTCTGCACCACCCGGTCGTCCGCGCGCAGGTCGCCGCGCCAGCCCAGCCCCGGCAGCCCGACGAGAACCCGGCGCCCGCGGAGCTCCACCCGCTCGGTGGCGGGGACGATGGTCAGCGGACGGGGTGGCCGTGGTGCCCAGTCGGGCTGGTCGGCGAACGGGTCCGGCAGCGGTCCGGTCATCCCCGTGGCGGTCTCACTCGGCGGCGCGCAGCGGGGCACCCCGTGCGCGCATGAACGGGACCGGATCGACCGCGCCCCGGCTGGACCGGTCATTGCGCAGGTGCACCTCGAAGTGCAGGTGCGGCCCGGACGAGTTGCCGCTGCTGCCAACCTGCCCGATGACCTCACCGGCCGGGACGATCTGATGCAGTCTGACGCGCGGCTGAACCACCATGTGGCAGTACCGGGTGATGTAGCCGCCAGCGTGCAGCAGATCGACGTACCAACCGCAGCCGCCCTTGTCGGGGTACCCGTCCACGTCGCAGTCCCGCCGGCCCCTGTTGTCCGGGTCGCAGCGGGCGACCAGCACACGACCGGCTGCGGCTGCGCGAATCTCGGTGCCCTTGGCCGCGCCGATGTCCACCCCGTTGTGGCTGGGCCGGCTGGCGGTGCGGAAGCCGGAACCGACGTCGCCAGGGATCGGCGCGGTCCAGCCGGAGGCAGCAATCTCGCCACGCTCGGCCGCGTCGCACACCGCCTTGCCGTTGATCTCGACGGTGCGGGCCGCCCCACCGGCCAGCGCATCCACGATCTTGCTGGCCAGCTCCTCGTGCTTGGCGTACGCGTCCGGATAGGCGCTGATCTGAACCTGCTGCGCCACCACCGTCAGCGGTCGGCGTTGCCAGCTCCGGACCTTGACGAGCTTTTCGTAGAACTTGCCAGCCGTGTACGAGGGGGTCATCCGCTCGGCGACCGAGCCCCACCCCGGCCGCTGCTGGAACAGGCCCAGCGAGTCGTGGTCCGCGCCGACGCCCTCGTGTGGCAGAGCCAGGGACTCGGGCACGTCACTGTTCGCCAGGTTGCGCAGCGCGGACTCCTGCATCGCGGTCGCCAGCGCGATCACCCAGCCCCGGGAGGGCACCCCCAGGTCCTGGCCGACCTTGATGATGATGGCGGCGTTGCGGACCTGTGCGTCGCCGTACTCGGTGAACCGCGGCAGCTCGCCCACGATGTCCACCGGGCGGATCGGGCCGCAGCCGAAGCCTGCCAAGGAGTCCCCGTCCTCACCGTCGCCACCGAGCCCACTGAGGAAGAACGCCGCAGTACCCCCGGTGCAGCAGAGGAGGAGAAGCACACCGGTGAGGATGCTGGCGATCACGCCGATCCGCACCGACTGCCGGCTGGCGCCGGTCATGGCCGTTCCCAATCCACCACGTCGACCAGCCAGCCGCCATCCGCAGCCACCAGTTCCAGCCGCAGTTGGCCGTTGTCGAGCGGCAGTAGTACCTCGACGAACGTCTCGGTGCGCGCCCGCACCGACGGTGCGCCGCTGACCTTTTCAGCCGGGACGCCCTCGGGATCAACACCGGCGAGCTTCTCGGTCAGCGCCGGTGTGGACAACGGCTTGAGGCCGTCCTGCCACTGCTCAGCGGTGATTCCAGGTCGGCCGAGCCAGGCTGCGGCAAAACGGTCGGAGGTCTGCTCCGGCGTGCCGGCGCCGGGCGACGTCACGGGTGACGGTGGCGCCGGGCTGGTGAGCACGCCATCGTCGCCAGCCGTCGGGTCCACGGTGGTGATCGGCCGGTTCGGCCGGTTACTCAACCCGTCCGCCGGATCTGCCGGGTCGGAGATCAGCCGTGCCGCCCCGAGCACACCGAGGACGATCACCGCGATGACCAGTGCCACGCCCAGCCGGGACCGCAGCGCTCGGGTGAAGAGAAACTCCAGGGCCCGTCGCATCGCCGTCACCGTGCCTCTGAACGCACCCGGGGTCCGGTCCGGTCCGGCGTGCGCTCAGAGGAGCCCGGACGGTAGACCACAAACGACGGGTTTTCGGCTGGCACGTCCGGCTCGGTCCACGTCGCCGGCTGCCGGCGGCGAGGTTGGGGGGCGACCGGGCGACCTCGGTCTCTGGTCTCCTTCGCCGGTGCCTCGTCGGGCCGTTCCCGACCGTCGGGTCGCCCGGCGCCAGCACGCTGGCCCTCGGCAACAACCGTTGGCGTGGAGACCGGGTCCTCCCGGCGGGCCTCCGGGCGCAGCCGGGTCTGCTCCGCGTTCGGCGACCGTCGAAGCCCACCCACCGGTTCGGCCGTGCCACCCGGCTCGGCCACGTCCAGTCTCGCGGCTGTCCGCATGTCCCGGAAGAACCGGCGGTGCCAGGACCCGGCGGAGCTGACCGCTTCGCTGCTGTCCTTGCCGCCGAGTTGGGTGATTCGCCGGTACGGCCGCAGCAGCAGCCAGCCGACCACGCCGCAGAGCCAGACCAGCACCACCTGGAGCCAGCCCGGCAGGGTGGGCGTGCTCATGATCAGGTCGACAGCGAACAGATAGATGGCAGCCCCGGTGCCGAAGATGGCGATGTTGAAGACTGCGGCGACGACCGCATTCGCCAGCCGGCGCAGCCCAGCGCTGGCCGGCCGGAGCAGACCGACCGTGCCGAGAATGGGTGCCGCGATCACCGCCCACCGGAAGATGAGGAAGCCCAGCAGAACCAGCAACGACGCAGTCAGGTCGAACATCGCGAACAGAAACGCGGCCAGCACCGCGATGAATCCCGCGCCCACCCGATCCATGTCCCGCACACCCTGGAGATACTCGTACGCCTCCGGGTCCTCGGTCTGGATCTGCTGGGCCACCCGCGCCCACTGCTGCTGCTTCGCCTTGATCGTCGCCTCCCGGGTAGCCGGGTTGGCGCGCAGCTTCTCTGCCTCGTCCCAGGAAAGCGCCTTCGCGTCGTACAAGGCTGGGCCGTACTTGCGAGCGGTCTCGCTGTCGGCGGAGCCGAGTACTCCACGCAGCCAGTTCCGGTAGAGCATCGCCTCGGTGGCGGTGTCACTGGCTCGCACAGCGGGTGGCCGATTGTCCTTACAAGCTCCGGGAGTCGAATCGTCGCACTGATCCGGTGGGGTGTCTCGGGCCGCAGGACCCACGGCGTCATGCACCACACCCAACGTGGTGACCAGCGTGCCGTCCGCGATGTTCGCCGACTTGACCGGCCAGGCTGCCAGGGCCGTGACCGCGACCATCACGAGCAGCGCCCAGCCCGCGGTGGTCATCGCGTTGCTCATGTCCGATTGGCGGGACCGCCAGAGCAGATAGAGCCCCACCACGCAGAGGGTGACGATGCCGAAGACGCTGAAGACCTTCTGGTAAACGGCCTTGGTTGCCTGCTCGACCAGCGGATCGGCCCAACCCCACATCGACCGCGGATCCCAGGCCCGCTCCCGCAGCGCGTTCGAAGCGCCGACGATCGCGGTGGCGATCATGAATTCCCCGTTCGCCACGGTGGTGGTGAACTTGTAGTCCGGATGCAGGACCGACGACGCGCAACCGCCCGGGATGTCGTAGGTCGGGTAGCTGTAGCCGGCGTAGCCGTAGTCGCTGTAAAGCCCCTTCGGCCCGAGTTCCTTGGCGGAGTCTGGCCGGCCGGCGAACCAGCCGGCGAGTCCAGAGTCCGGCGTGCCGGGGGTCGGCGCGTTACGACACTTGACCTCGTCCTCACTGACCGCTTGGAGCTTCCCGACGCAGGCCCGGAAGTCAGCCTGCCACTCGGCCGTGGTGCAGAGGTCGGCGCGGGCCTGGGCCACGGGCGGTGCGGCGGCTGCGGCTTCCGCTCCGATCAGCGGCCAGCTGAGGGAGGCCCCGGCCAGTACGCCGAGGGCGAGCAGGAACGACACGATCCTCGCTCGGGCCCTCGCCATGTCACGCCTCCAGGTCCGGCAGGGGGATGCTCGGCAGCACTCCGGCCGCCGCGGCGATCGCGGCGGGCGTCGTGTCGAGGTGGTCCAGGAGCCCTTCGACGTACGAGACATCGACGCGGACCTTCTGCACCCGCCCGTCGACGTCGCGCATCACGAACTCGCGGAAGCCGAGCCGGTTGGACGAGCTGGTGTCGGCGGCGGAGAGTGAGGCGAGGGTGGCTTCGTACCCGTCGTTGACGGGCACCCGCAGCAGTCGTAGTGCTTCGGAGGCGATCTCGGCGTCCTCGGCGATCCGGCCGACGAAGACGGTGGAGACGAGGTTCTGCACGTCGAGGCCGAGGATGTCCTTGGGGTTCTGCGAGGCGACCAGCGCGGCGAGGTTCCACTTGCGGGAGTCGCGGGCGAGCCGGACCAGGAATGAACGCCCGGATCGCCAGCCCTCCATGAAGTGCGCCTCGTCCAGGCCGACGAGCTTGCGCGACGACATCGAGCCGCCGTAGCAGCGGCGTACGGCGAGCCGGTGCGCGGTGTGCAGCATCGGCAGGGCCAGTGCCTCCTCGGCTGACCAGTACTCGCGTTCGATCTTGAGGTCGGGCAACCGCAGCCCGGCCATGGTGATCACGGTGAGTGCGGCGTCGGCGCCGAGCAGCCCCTCCGGTGGCCGGCCGAAGAAGAGCATGGCCAGGGGCATCTCGGCGGTGTCCAGCAGGAGGTTGGCCAGCTCCTTGCCGGCGTCGTCGTCGAGGCGCCCGAGGCAGCTCACGACGTCGTCCAGGGTGGACGTCTCCTCGGCGGGGACCTGACGGACCGCGTGCCGGAACAGGGTGGCGGTCGACGCCTCCCGGGCGACCTGCGGCGGAACGAGCATCATGCAGATGTCCTGGACCAGCATTCGCCGTTCGGCCCGCGCGTTGGAGACCGCGATCTCAAACTCCCGGTCACCGGCGGCCCCGGCGCCGAACTCGCTGCGCAGTGGCGTCGGGATGAGCGAGTAGGGCGCCAGGGTGCCGTGCTCCGAGCCGGTCAGGTTCAACACCCGGGAGTACGGCCGCAGCTCGGGCATGGCGCAGAGTCGGGCCAGCGGCCCGGACGGGTCGAGCAGGGTCACCTGGACACCTCTGCGGGCGGCCAGGTAGCCCAGCGCGCCGAGCAGGGTGGACTTTCCACCGCCCGGTTCGGCGACGAAGACAGCGAGCCCGGAGCGTTCCCGGACCTCCATGGGGAAGTGCAGGTCGAGAAAGACCGGGCGGCGGCAGGTGCCAGCGGTCCGGCCGATGAGGTCGCCCCGCCGGTCGCCCACGTTCGATGCGGCCTGGGGGAGTGCGGCGGCCAGCAGCGGCACCGGCATGCGGCGAACGTAGCCGGTGTTGGCGATCGGCTCGCCGGGGATGAACTCGCGGGCCAGCCAGTCCTGGTTCTTCGGGTGTTGCAGCGAGATGCGCAGCTCCCGGGAGTAGAGCTGGATGAGCCGGCGGGCCCGCTCCATGCACTCCTCCCTGGTCCGGCCGCCGACGGCGATCCGGTGCCAGCCGTGCGCGCGGGCCGAGTCGACCGGCAGGCCGGTGGTCATCTCGTCGCCGATCACCAGCGCCCGCTTGGCCAGTCGCTCCAGCTCCGGCGGTGCGTCGATGCCGTGCTCGGCGTAGTCGAGCTGCTGGGAGCGGATCATCCGTAGCCGGTGTTCCAGGTTACGGAAGGAGTCGCCGGAGCCGAGGATGTCGACGCGGGTGGAGATCTCCATCGGCCAGGGCAGCCGCTCGTGGAAGTGCAGCCAGGGCTCGTGCCGTTCCGGGATCTCCAGCGGCTCCATCCGGCCGACCGCGAGCACGGCCACGTGCCGTTCCTCGCCGGTCATCCGGTTGACCAGCTTGACTGTGGAGCCGTACGGGGTGCGGTAGCGCTCGACCTGCTCGGTCAGGGCGAGCAGGTCACCGCGCTCCCACTGGCCGTTGGTCACCGGGGAGAGCCGCCCGGGGGGTGCCATGCACAGCGCCACCGAGCGGTAGAGCAGCCATTCGAGCTCCTGTGCGGTGACCCGGCGACCGCGCATGCCGAATGCGCCGAGCACCTCGTCGAACTGCTCCACGGTGCGGCCCAGCTTGCGGCGTTCGCCGTCGGCGGTGCCCCGACCGAAGGTGCGCAGCAGGCGTTCGGTGAGCGAGTCGCCGAGGGATCGGCGGGCGAAGGTGACACCGAGGTAGGTCTGGCCTTCGGCGTGGTTGACGGCCATCAGGTGCCGCTGGGCGGCGACCAGGTGGTCGGCCCAGCCGGTGGTGCCAGGAACGTCGGCGAGCGGTGCGGCGGTGTGGGCGTCGATGGTGCGCGCCCACTCGTCGGCGGGGAACGGCCGGGTGGTGCGGCGCAGGTGCAGCCGGAAGCCGGCCAGGCCGGCGTACTGCTCGGAGATCGCCGACAACAACGCTTCGCGTTCGGCGTCCGGGCGGAACGCCCAGCGAACCTCGGGCAGCCAGTACCAGGCGGTGACCGTGTTGGGAGTGAAGGTCAGGTGACCGGCGATCTCGGTGATTGCCAGCTCGACCGACGGGTCCCGGTCACCGAACTTGATCTTCGGGGCGCGGATCCGGGTCGGCTTGGTCGGTCGGTCCTGGCGGCTGGCACCACGTTCGCGGGGTGGGGCGACCTCTTTCCCGGCACCCTTGGGTCGCTCCGAGTCGGCGGCGCGGCGCTGGGGCCCCTCCAGAGCTGGCCGGGCCGCTCTCGCGCGGACTGCCGGGCGATCCACCGGGGCGGTTGGCCCGCCAACCGGTGACACTGGCTGGTCCACCGGTGCCGTTGGTCGACTCGACGGCGTTGCCGTCGGCCGTGCGGCGGGTGCGGTGTCAGGTTGTCGGGTCGTCGGGCCGTTGGTCCGAGACCCGGATGTGCCGTCGGGGGTGACGTCGGGCTCGCGCGGCGGACGGACCATCGGCAGCCGATCGCCGGCCTGATGCGGCACCCGTGACTCACCGCCCAGGTGAGCGCCGCCGTGTCGGGGCTCGACACTGCGGCCGCCGGCCTGGTCGTCGGGCGTCCACGGTGGCTCCAGCTCGGGAGCCGGTCGAGCTGGTGCGGGGAGCTGCTGCTGCGGGATCGCCGGCTGCTCCCGGGTGCTCGGGCCGGCCTTGACGGCTCGCGCCCCGCCGGGCCGGGCCCCGCCGAAGAGGTCCAGGAAAGGGGAGTCGATGTCGGCGTTCTCGCCGGCCGAGACCGCGCTGGGCTCGGCCGGGGGCGTCCGGCGCGGAATCGGCCGGGGCGCCTGGAACACGCCGACCGCGCCGTGGCCGGGTGACGTCACCAGCGCGGGGTCGAGCGCCACCTCGTCCTCGTCCTCGGTGTAGTCGAACGAGTGCGCACGGTGACCTGCCGGCCCGGCCGGGCGGCCGGCCGGAGAACCCGGCGTGGAAGAGCGGCTCATGCGACCGCCTCAGCGACTGTGGGCACGGTGTCGCCCGCGTCGTGCGACGGACCGATCGGCGTACGCCCGGTCATGCCAGCTCCTCCCGAATCCTGATCCGGCTGCCGACCAGACGCGGATCGCGCTGCTCGATCGCCGGCTCCCGGGTGCGTCGCCAGTCGGTCAGCGCGGTGCGGATGACCACCCGCGCCGGCCGATCGGGGTCGACGTGCCGGAAGATGAACGACGTGGTCACGATGGCGAGCGCGATCTCCCAGGCCGGGAAGAGCTCGACCGTCAACGTGAACAGCCAGTGGATGAACATGTAGAGGGGGACCAGCAGCATGAAGAGCCCGTACTGGGCGTAGGGCAGGTGGACCGGAAGGGTGTAACCGGGCGGCCCGAGGTAGACCAGGCGGGCCCGGTAGATGTCGTCGTCGGTGCGCAGCCGCATCTGGTGAACGCGCCTATTCGAAGATCAGGTCGATCAGGTAATCGCCGACGAAGAAGAGTGTTGCCGCGCCAGCGATGAACGCGAGCCCGACGATGGCGATCGCGGAGCTGGTCAGCACCTTGGAGATCTCGCCCCGGCTGGCGCGACCGATGAAGATGACGCCCAGGACGGCGAGCAGGATCGGCGCGATCTTGCTGGCGAAGAAGGTGACGACACTGTTGGTGTCGATCCCCTTCGGTGCCGGCTCCGCGAGTGGAGTCGACGCCAGAGTGGAGAGCGCGTGGGCGACGCCCGAAGACGCCGTCTCCATGAGCTCGAAGGCGATCACTGGAACCTCCCCATAGCGCGGCCGGCGGTGCCGCGGCGGTGCAATGGACGAACCTGGCGGGAAATGTGCTCCACAGGGCGCAGCGTTCTTGACCCTGCGTTCGTTACTCACCACGGAGGGTGGCGAGGTTTGGGCGGTTTTCCCCCGCTTCGGCCCTCCCTCCAAGCTTCGCCATCTCGATGCTGGCCAATTCCAAAGCGTACGGGCCGCCCCGGATTGCGACAAGCCGCGAAGGGCCTGCCCGATGCTGCCCGAATGACCGATCGTACACCTGTTCTAACGAGCACGTCAGGGGTGGTGATGGGAGCCCGACCCGGGCCGGCGAACGCCGCTGCCGCGACCGGTACCGTCTAGTCGTGACCGATCTGGTGCGGGCTCCGGGCCCGGTGGTGATGGGCGTCCTCAACGTCACACCGGACTCCTTCTCCGACGGCGGACGGTACGCCGACCTCGAAGCGGCCGTCGGACACGGCGTCCGTCTGCGCGACGCTGGCGCGCACCTGGTCGACATCGGCGGCGAGTCGACCCGTCCGGGCGCCGAGCGGATCGACGCCGCGACCGAGGTCGACAGGGTCCTGCCGGTCATCCGCGAGCTGACCGCGGCGGGCGTCGCGGTCAGCATCGACACCAGCCGAGCGCGGGTGGCGGAAGCCGCCCTGGCCGCCGGTGCGGCGGTGGTCAACGACGTCTCCGGCGGGCTCGCCGACCCGGACATGGCCCGCGTGGTCCGCGACGCGCACTGCCCCTGGGTGCTGATGCACTGGCGGGGGCACTCCCGCACGATGCGTGAGCTGGCCACCTACACCGACGTGGTGGCCGACGTCCGAGCCGAGCTGGCCCAACGCATCGACGCGGCGCTCGCCGCCGGGGTGGCCGCCGACCGTCTCGTCGTCGACCCCGGCCTCGGCTTCGCCAAGACGGCCGCGCACAACTGGGAGCTCAGCGCCCGACTTCCGGAGCTGCTGGACCTCGGCTACCCGTTGCTCTTCGGGGCCAGCCGCAAGTCCTATCTAGGTGGGCTGCTGGCCGCCCCCGACGGCACCCCACGGCCGACCGCCGAGCGGGAGGCGGCCACAGTGGCGACCAGCGTGCTGGCGGTGGCCGCGGGCGCCTGGGGCGTACGCGTGCACGACGTGCGGGCCACCGCCGACGCGCTCGCCGTCTGGGTCGCGACCGGCAGCCCGCGCCTGGCCGGCGCGCACCACGACCGCCAGCAGGGCGTGCGTAGCCACCACCACCGGCAAGAGGTGCAACGATGACGACGGACCGGATCCAGCTGACCGGCCTGCGGGCCCACGGCCGGCACGGGGTGTACGACTTCGAGCGGGCGCAGGGGCAGGACTTCGTGGTCGACGCCGTCCTCGAACTGGACCTCGCCCCGGCCGCTGCCAGCGACGACGTCACCGACACCGTCCACTACGGCGAGTTGGCCGAACGCCTGGTCGCCGTGGTGACCGGCGAGCCGGTCAACCTGATCGAGACCCTCGCGGACCGGCTCCTCGCGGTCTGCCTGGCCGACGAGCGGGTCGGCGTCGCCACGATCACCGTGCACAAACCGGAGGCCCCGGTGCCGCACACCTTCAGTGATGTGGCCGTCACCATGACCCGGGCGCGTGCCCGGTGACCCGGGCCGTGCTGTCGCTCGGCAGCAACCTGGGCGACCGTCTGGAGCACCTGCGCACGGCTGTCGCCACGCTCGGCGACGCCGTGCTCGTGCTCTCCGGGGTGTACGAGACTCCACCGTGGGGCGACGCCGACCAGCCCGCGTACCTCAATGCGGTGCTGCTGGTCCAGGACGAGAGCGCGACACCGCGCGACTGGCTGGAGCGGGCCCGCGACGCGGAGCGTGCGGCCGGTCGCGTGCGTGACCCACAGCGGCGGTTCGGGCCGCGCACCCTGGACGTGGACGTGATCGCCGTCTGGGGCGACGACGACGAGCCGGTGCTCAGCGACGACCCGGAGCTGACCCTGCCGCACCCACGGGCGCACCTGCGCGCTTTCGTGCTGCGACCGTGGATCGACATCCAGCCGTACGGTCGGCTGCCCGGTCACGGCTGGCTGACCGACCTGCTGACCACCGGCCCCGCTGCGGACGAGGCGCTGGAACTGCGTCCTCGGCCGGAGTTGGCGTTAGAGTCGACGGCATGACCGAGCGGAGCCGGCCGGCATGACGCAGGCGAAGTCCCCACCACCGGGCGGGTCGGGCCCGGACCGGTCCAGGATGGGTCCCACCCGGATCTCGACCCTGGTCGTGGCCGCCCTGGCCGCCGCGGCGGTGGCCTGGCTGCTGATCAGCACTCTCTACTACAGCGGCATCCCCCGGCTGCCCTGGCTGCCGGTGGTGACGCTGGCCGGGCTCGCCGTGCTCGAGGCGTACGCCGCGATCAACACCCGGGGGCGGATCGAGCGCAAGCCCGGCCGGGAGCCGGTCGACCCGCTGATGGTCGCGCGTTTCGTGGTGCTGGCCAAGGCGTCGGCACTGGCCGCGGCCATCTTCGCGGGGTTCTACGCGGGGCTCACCGGCTGGCTCTTCGTGGAGACCACCCGCGCCGCCCTCGACGACCGTCCGGCGGCGGCCGGGGGCCTGCTCGCCTCGCTGGCTCTGGTCGGTGCCGCGTTGTGGCTGGAGCGCTCCTGCCGGGTGCCGGAACGCCCCGACGACGAGCGTGAGCAGGACCCACGGGAGAGCCGCCCCGGCCAGCGCTGAGCAGGGGGTTACGCCCGGCTGCGGGCGCGGGTACGGTGCCTGCGATCGGGGAGCAAGGGCCGCCCCCTGTTCGTCCGCGCGCCGGACCGGGGACGGCCGGCCACTGGGGAGGCGGCGTATGGGGTACGAAGAAGCGGGCCGGGACCGGTCGGCGGAACCCTCGTCGGGGGTGCCCGCCGCCGTTCTGGAGAACGTCTTCGACGACCCCACCCACGGAGAGCCCGGCCGGGATCGGATCGGCGTGCACCTGGGCTGGGAGTTCCTGCTGCTGGCCGGGCTGGCGGCCCTGGGCTGGCTGCTCTGGCAGGAAGACTCGGCCGCCCTGCGGGGCGACAACCTGCGGACGCTGCTGGTCGCCGCGGTCGGGCTGGGGCTGCTCACCCTGGCTGCCGGGTTGAGCCTGCGAACGGCAGCACCGAACCTGGCCGTCGGGCCGATCGGGCTCGCCGCCGCCCTGCACTACGCCGAGCAGGGCGATCGGGGCCTGCCGGCGTCGGTCGGCCCGGCCGTGGGCGTCGCGGCGCTGGGTGGGCTGGCGCTGGCGCTGGTCGTGGTGGTGCTGCACGTGCCCGGTTGGGCTGCCAGCCTGGCCGGCGCGGCCGGTGTGGTGGTGTACATCGAACGTCGGTCGGCGCCCGTGCTGGTGCAGGGCGACTACGACCCGGGGCGCAACGCCGGGTATCTCATCGCCGGCTTCGCCGCGGTGGCCATCCTCGGCGGGTTGTTCGGCGCCACCCGGGCTGTTCGCCGGCTGGCCGGCCGGTACCGGCCGATCGCCGATCCGGCCCGTCGGCGGGGCACGTTGGCCGCAGTGGTCACCGCTGTCGCGTTGGTCGGTTCCAGCGTGCTGGCCGCCCTCGCCGGCGTGCTGTTCGCCGCCAACGGCCTCGAAGCGGTCGCGCCCACCTCGGGCCTGGACTGGACGGTGCTGGCGGTGGGGGTGGCCATGCTCGCGGGCACCAGCGCGTACGGCCGTCGGGGTGGGGTGTTCGGCACGGTGCTGGCGGTCGGCGTGGTCACCCTCTTCCAGACGTACGCACCGGAGCGTGGCTGGACGTTGAGCAACTGGGCGGTCGGCGGGGTGGCGCTCGGCGTCGGCCTGCTGGTCACCCGGCTGGTCGAGACGTTCGGGCGGCCCCGACCGGGCAGCGCCGACCGGCCCGAGCCGGTCGGCGACGGCACGATCAGCACGGGTTGGACCATGCCCCAGTCGCGGCCGGTCGACAACTGGCCCCCGACCCTGCCGACTCCCGCCGCGCCCCAACCAGCCGACCCGTGGCGGGATCCGCGCTGGGAGGACAGCCCACGCCGGTGGGACACCGACGAGCGGTGAGCCGCGTCGCGTCCGCCGGGCCGGGGCTGATCTCGACCGTTAGGCTCGGCGACATGACCGACATACCTGCCGCCGCCCCCGGCGGAACCTCGTTCGAGGAACTCGACGCGTTGTCCACCGAGGAGCTGCGGGAGCGGGCGTTCGCCCTGGCCCGGGAGCGTCGCGACGTCAAGTTCTACTGGTCGGTGCTGCGGCACCTGCCGAACGCGGACGAGGCCACCGTGCTGGACGGCGCACCGAACTCGATCGGCCCGACGATCGACGAGGCCAACGCGCTGTGGCGGGAGCTGACCGGTCACGGTTATGAGGAGTCCGCGCCACTGCTGCGGGCCGCCTTCATCGACTACCTGATGAAGCACTGAGCCGCTCGGGGCAGCCCAGGTCCGCCCGGACGACCGGTTCGGGGCCTGGGCGGATCACGTCGCTCATGCACCGGTCCGGCCCGGTCGGGCGCTACGGCACGGCGGCCGGCACCGGTGCTCTCGCCGTGTTGCTGCTGGTCGGCATCTGTGGCAGCCCGGCCTTCACCAGCTGGGCCGGTACGCAGACCGACCCGGACTCGGCCGCCGCCTTCTACGTGCGCCTGCTCGCGTGGCCGGCCTGGCGGCTCGACGCGGACGGGCAGGCCGGCGGGTTGTTCGCCGCCGACGTACGGGCTGTGCTGCTGGTGATTCTCGCGGTGGGCCTGCTCTACCTGTTGCCCGCCGCCCAGGTCGCCCGGGTGCCCGGCTCGGTCAGCCAGTTCTTCTCCGGCTGGGCCGCGTACGTGCTGGCTGGCGGGCTCGCCGCCGTGCTCGCGGCGCTGCTCGGGCCGAACCCGTCGATGCTGGGTGCCCTGCAGGATGCCAGCACGGGCGCCGGCTACGGCTTCCTGACCGGGTGGATCATCGGCACCGCCAGCCTCGGCGGTCGCGCCTGAGCCGGTCGGCCCGGTCGTCCGGACGGCCGGCGGCCACCTGGACGTGACCGCCTCCGGCAGCGGGACCGGGCCGCCGACTGCGGCAGCCCGGTCGTCGTCAGTTCAGTTTGCTGGGCGGCCGAGGTCGAGCAGCCGCTGTCGGCTGAGCGTGCCCACCGGTCGGCCGCCGTCGGTCACCACGAGCTGGTCCCGTCCGGAGGTGAGCAGGACGGCCAGCGCGTCGTAGGCGGAGCCGTCCAGCGCGACGGTCGGCAGGTCAACCGCGGCGTCCCCCGGTACGGGTTCGAGCGACTCCCGGTCCAGTGGAGTGACCGCCAGCCGGCGGATGCCCCGGTCGGCGCCGACGAACTCGCGGACGAACGCGGTGGCGGGTGCGCCGAGCAACGCGGCAGGCGTGTCGTACTGCTCCAGGTGCCCGCCCTCGGAGAGGACCGCGATCCGGTCGCCGAGCCGGACGGCCTCGTCGAGGTCGTGGGTGACCAGCACGATCGTCTTGCGGACCTCGGCCTGGAGGCGGAGGAACTCCTCCTGGAGGCGCGCCCGCACGATCGGGTCGACGGCCGAGAACGGCTCGTCCATCAGCAGCACCACCGGGTCGGCGGCGAGTGCCCGCGCCACCCCCACCCGCTGCCGCTGGCCGCCGGACAGCTCGTGCGGGTAGCGACCGCCGAACTCGGCCGGGTCCAGCCCGACGAGGTCGAGCAACTCGTCGACCCGTGCCCGGGTCTGGCCCTTTGGCCATCGCAGCAGGCCCGGCACTGTGGCCACGTTGGCCCGGACCGTCTGGTGTGGAAAGAGGCCGACGTTCTGGATCACGTAACCGATTCGGCGGCGCAGTCGGACCGGGTCGACGTCGGTGACGTCCTCGTCGCCCAGCAGGATCCGGCCGGCGGTCGGCTCGATCAGGCGATTGATCATGCGCAGCACTGTCGACTTGCCGCAGCCGGACGGGCCGATCAGCACCACCAGCTCGCCGGCCCGGACGTCCAGGCTGAGGTCCCGGACGGCCTCGGTGCCGTTCGGGTAGCGCTTCTGGATGCCCTGTAGGCGGATCGGCGCCGCGCGAGGGGATTCGGCCACGTCGCCGGCCTCCGGGGTAACGTCCACGTATGTCCTTCCGCCTGAGCTACCGGGCCGACCCGGGTAACCCCTGGTTCTCCTGGCAGTACGTGCGGGACAACTCTGACACGATCCTCGCCGCGGTGCGCGAACACGCCTCCCTCACCGGGCGAGCGGTGCTGTTCGCGGTGTTGATCGCCCTGCCGTTGTCCGTTCTGGCGTACTGGTTCCGCCCGCTCGCCGGCCCGATCCTCGCCGTCAGCGGGGTCGTCTACACCATCCCGTCGCTGGCGCTCTTCGCGTTCATCGCCCCCTACCTGGGCACCGGGACGACCACGGTGCTGGTCGGGCTGGTCCTCTACGCGTTGCTGCTGATCGTGCGCAATGTGGTGGCCGGGCTCAACCAGGTGCCTCCGGAGGTCGGCGAGGCCGCCGAGGGCATGGGCTACGGCCGGTGGGGGCGGCTGTTCCGAATCGATCTGCCGTTGGCGCTGCCGGGCATCGTCACCGGCGTACGGTTGGCGACCGTCTCGACCGTGGCGTTGGTCACAGTCGGGGTGCTGGTCGGGCACGGCGGTCTCGGGCAGTTGATCTTCGCGGGTTTCCAGAACAACCTCTACAAGGCTGAGATCATGACCGCCGCGCTGCTCTGCGTGGCGCTCGCGGTCGTGCTCGACCTGCTGCTCGTCCTGGTCGCCCGGCTGGTGACCCCCTGGTCCGCCCGGAGGGCACGGTGAGCGTCGCGGACAACCCGATCGGCCAGGCGATCGTCTGGATCAACGACCCACTCAACTGGACCAACCCCGGCGGCATGCTGGACCGCCTCGGTGAGCACCTGACGATCTCGGCGATGGCGGTGGCGCTCGGCTGCCTGGTGGCCTGGCCGGTCGGGCTCTGGCTGGGGCACCTCGGCCGGGGCGGTGGCCTTGTGGTGCTGGTGTCCAACGCCACCCTGGCCATCCCCACCCTGGCGCTGTTGACCATCCTGCCGGTGGTCTTCGCCAGCGGCTTCGGGCGCACGCCGGTCGTGGTGGCGTTGGCCGTCTTCGCCGTGCCACCGCTGCTGGCCAACGCGTACACCGGGGTGCGGCAGGTGGACCCGGAGGCCCGCGACGCGGCCCGGGGGATGGGCCTGTCCGGCGGGCAGCTGCTGCGCCGGGTCGAGTTGCCGCTCGCGGTGCCCTACCTGGCGGCCGGTTTCCGGACCGCGGCGGTCCAGGTGATCGCGACCGCGGCGCTGGCCTCGTTCGTCAACGGCGGTGGCCTCGGCCAGATCATCCGCACCGGGTTCGGCCTGGGTGTCGCGGTCGGCGGGGGTCAGATCGTCGCCGGCGGTGTGCTGGTGGCCGGGCTCGCGCTGCTGGCCGAGGTGGTCCTCGGCGGCGTCGAACGACTGGTCACCCCCCGGCCACTGCGGCGCGGCCGGCAGCGCCTCGGACGGCCCCGGCCCGCCGACGCCACCGGGAACGCCTGACCCGTCCGGGTGAGCCCTGCGTCGAGCCGACGACCCGCATCCATCCGATCGGTGACGATGCGGTGACGAAGTCCACCTCAGGTTGTCGGTCGGTTCCGGAGGATGTTGGGTGGACATTCGCGGGCGGCCGACAGTCAGGATCGCCCGTCGGACACGCGGCCGGCCCGAACGGGCCGCGCCGGGACACGGAAGGCGGGCACATGCGCGCAGGTTCACGTCTGGCGATCGGCGCTGTCGGCGTCGTCGCCGGGGCAGCACTCCTCACCGGATGCGGTGGCGCCGGCTCGTCCGGCACCGACGCACCCCAGACGAGCGCCTCCGGCGCCGGGTGCGCCCCGGTCGCCGGTCAGCAGCTCATCGCTCTGCAGGACGACAAGAAGCTCCAGAACTCCGACAACGTCATTCCCGCGGTCAACAGCAAGGCGGCCAACCCGCAGCTGATCGCCGCACTGGACAAGGTCTCCACCGCGCTCGACACCCCGAAGTTGATCCAGCTCAACAAGGCCGTCAACGAGGACCGCAAGACCCCCAAGGTGGCGGCCGAGGAGTTCGCCAGCGCGAACAACCTCACCGCGGGCATCGCCAAGGGCCCGGGCGGCGACATCACGGTGGGTGCCGGCAACTTCGCCGAGAGTCAGATCCTGGGCGAGCTGTACCGGATCGCGCTCACCGCCGCGGGCTACCAGGTCAAGGTGCAGCAGATCGGCAACCGTGAGCTGTACGCGCCGGCGCTGGAGAAGGGCGAGATCCAGGTCGTCCCGGAGTACGCGGCGACCATGGCCGAGTTCCTCAACACCAAGGCCAACGGCGCCAACGCCCAGCCGATCTCCTCGCCCGACATCAACACGACGGTGACCGCGCTGAAGACCGAGGGCGACAAGGCCGGCCTCACCTTCGGCACCCCGGCCGCTGCTCAGGACCAGAACGCCTTCGCGGTGACCCAGGCCTTCGCCGACAAGTACGGCGTTCGGACCCTGTCCGAGTTGGCCGCGAAGTGCTCCGGCAGCGCGACCGTGCTGGGCGGCCCGCCGGAGTGCGAGCAGCGTCCGTTCTGCAAGCCGGGTCTGGAAAAGACCTACGGGCTGTCGGTGGGCAAGTTCTCCTCGCTGGACCAGGGCGGACCGCTGACCAAGAGCGGCCTGCGCGACGGTTCGATCAGCGTGGGCCTGATCTTCTCCTCGGACGGCGCCTTCGCCACGAGCTGACCTCTCCCCCCAGGCGCTGAGGACGCCCCCGCCCCGACCCGGGCGGGGGCGTCCGTGCGTCCGGGACCCCGTTCCCTCCGGCGAATCTCCTCGGTAGGCTGCACATCCATGCCAGCCCCGGCCACCTCTGAAGCCCGACAACCGCCGCTGTTGACCATGCTCTTCTGGGCGGGCGTCGCTCTGGCGCCGGTGGCGGCGCTGATCCTGCTGGTCGCCGACGGCAACGGGCCGCTGCGCTTCGCCGCGGTGCTCGCGATCCTCGCGGTGGTGCTGATCGGTCTCTCCATCGCGTTGCGTCCCGACGCGGAGGGCGCCTCGGCACGAGCCGACGAGCTGCTGGACGAGATCGAGGAACTCCGGCGGGAGTTGCGCGCCGAGATCGTGGCCGCCGCGCAACGCGGCAACCAGGCACTCGACCAGGCGCAACGGGCCCAGGAGGGGATCGTCGCGGTCCGTCGCCGTCTCGACGCCAGCGGTGCCGCCCTCGCCGGCGCCGCCCCCGCCGCCGAGCCGGCCGGCGCCGGGCGGGCGCGGGTGCCAGCCGTCGAGCCACCCGTGGACGACGTGCCGGTGGCTCGCAGCCGGGTCCAGGCACCGGGTGAGGCGTCCGCGGGCCGCGCCCGGGTCACGGGCCCGGCCGACGCACCCCGGCGGGCTCGCTCCGAGCACAGGGAGGACGACGAGCCGGCGTACCCACGGGAGGCTGCGACGCCGCCGGCCGCCTCCGGGATGTACGGCGCGGAACGGCCGGCCGCCGCCGCGTACGGCTCAGCCCGCCCCCGGGAGCACGACCGCCCCGAACCGGGGCACCGGCCGGGCGTGGTCCGGCACACCGAAACCGTGCACGTCACCACAAGGCACACGGTGGTGGATGGCGGGCCGGCCGAGCCGGCTGGGCGTTACGGCGCTGGATACGCGGGCCAGTGGACCCCGCCAGCGCAGGAGTGGACCGATCCGCGCGACGCGTACGCCCAGCCCGACGAGCCCAGCCCGGCGGCGCGGTCGCACCGCACACCGGAGAGGCCCGACGCGCCCTCCTGGGACAGCCCGGACGATCGTGGCTGGTCCGAGCAGCGCGACCGGGCGGGTGCCGCACCGCAGCCCGGGCCACCTCTGCGAGCCGACGACACCGGCGAGTACTGGTCGCAGTTGCGGGCCGGCGACCGGTGGGCCGCCGTCCGCGACGACGAGAACGGCCGTGAGCTGCGGGTCGGCGAGCGCCGGGCCGAGGTGCAGGCCGACGCCACCGGCACCGAATACCGGGTGGCCGACCGCTGGGCCGAGGTCCGCCACGAGGAGCCGCGCCGCCACGAGGAGCCGCGCCGCCACGACGGGCCACGCCGTTACGACGAGCCGCGTCAACACGAGGAGCCGCTCCGCTACGACGAGCCGCGCCGGCACGAGGATGCGCACCGCTATGACGAGCCGCGCCGGCACGAGGAGCGCGAGTCGTACCACCGGGCCGAGCCGACGGACCGGCCGGCGCTGCCGACGGGTGGCGTCCCGGTGCCGGACGAGTGGCGTCCACCGCGCCAGCGCGGCCACCAGGCCGAACCCGCCCCGGAACGGGCCGGCCGGCGCCGGGTCGACGAGCGCTACGGCTACCCGCCGCAGGACGACGTACCGCGTGCCGGTGGCACCCCGCCCGGCGACCGCTGGCGCTGACCGGTCAGGCCGTCCGGCTCACTTGTCGATGTCGCCGACCACGAAGAACATCGAGCCGAGGATCGCGATCAGATCCGGCACCAGGCAGCCGGGGAGCAGGGTCGCCAGCGCCTGCACGTTCGCGTACGAGGCGGTGCGCAACTTCAACCGCCACGGCGTCTTCTCACCCCGGGACACCAGGTAGTAGCCGTTGATGCCGAGCGGGTTCTCCGTCCAGGCGTACGTGTGCCCCTCCGGCGCCTTGAGCACCTTCGGTAGCCGGGTGTTGATCGGCCCGGTCAGCTGGTCCACCCGGTTCAGGCACTGCTCGGCGAGGTCGAGCGACGCGTACACCTGGTCCAGCAGCACCTCGAAGCGAGCGTGGCAGTCGCCGGCGGTGCGGGTGACCACCGGCACGTCCAACTCGTCGTACGCCAGGTAGGGGTCGTCGCGGCGCAGGTCCAGGTCGAGCCCGGAGGCGCGGGCCACCGGCCCGGACGCCCCGAACGCGGCGGCGTCCGCGGCGGACAGCACGCCAACGCCCACCGTCCGGGCCAGGAAGATCTCGTTGCGCCGGATCAGGTGGTCCAGGTCGGGCAGCCGCCGACGTACCTCACCGATCGCCGCGCGGGCCCGACCGGTCCAGCCGTACGGCACCTCTTCCTTGAGGCCACCCACCCGGTTGAACATGTAGTGGATCCGGCCGCCGGAGACCTCCTCCATCACCGCCTGGATCGTCTCCCGCTCCCGGAAGGCGTAGAAGATCGGCGTGATCGCCCCGATCTCCAACGGGTACGAACCGAGGAACATCAGGTGGTTGAGCACCCGGTTCAGCTCCGCGAGGGCCATCCGCAGCCAGGTGGCCCGCTCCGGCACCTCCATGCCCATCAGGCGTTCCACAGCGAGCACCACACCCAGCTCGTTGGAGAACGCCGAGAGCCAGTCGTGCCGGTTGGCCAGCACGATGATCTGCCGGTAGTCACGCACCTCGAACAGCTTCTCAGCGCCCCGGTGCATGTAACCGATGATCGGTTCGCAGGCGACCACCCGCTCGCCGTCGAGCACCAGCTTCAGCCGCAGCACACCGTGCGTGGACGGGTGCTGCGGGCCGATGTTCAACACCATGTCGGTGCCGAGCTGCTGGTCGCCGGTGCCGGCGACCAGCCCGGCCCCGGTGCCGACGGTCAGTTCACGAAGGTCCCCGGCGTCGGTGGTCATGCCCGTCATCGTGCCACGGCCGGCTCGTGCGGGATGCCGACCGGTTGGCGCAGCCACCAGTGCCCGCCGAGCCCGGCCGGATCGGTCAGCTCGGCCACCGCCGACGCCGCGGCCAACTCCCGCACGTACCCCGCCGGGTCGGTGCCGGCCAGGCTGAGCGGCGGTCGGCCGCCGTCGGCCCCGAGCGCCCGCAGCGCCTCCCGCTGAAGGACCAGGGAGTACGCGCACCGGGCGACAGCCGAACCAGCGGAGGCGACCGAGTCCATGGCCACGTGCGCTGTCACATCACTCGACCCGTCCGGCACCGGAGGCACCTGCCGCCCACCCCGATACCCGGTCAACGTCCCGTCGACAGGCCGGGCGCCGCTCAGGTGCCCGTAGTCCACGGCCACCGCGAGCCCTCGGCTGATCTGTCGTACCGCGTTGGCCCACGCTTCGTCGCGGCTCCTTCCGATTTCTGCACGGTGGTCACTGTGGGGGGTTTCGGGGCAGCCCGGCCGGCTCCGGGCGGTCAGGCTTGATCCCTGCGCCGGCCGGGCTGCCCCGAAACCCGACTCGCTTCCGGTTGTCTCGTCCGTCCAGGTCAACCCCAGATCCGGCTCACTGGCAGCACTCTGCGGGCTTGTGGGGCTGGGCCACCAGGTGGTGAGCCAGTCGAGATCGGCGGGGCTGACCGACTCCCCGAGCGTCTCTGCGCCGCTCTCGGGGTCGACCAGCACGTACCGCCAGCCGTCGGCGGTGTGCACCGCCACGTCGAGTGGGACGTTGTCCAACCACTCGGTTGCCAGCAACACCCCGTTGATCTCGGCGGGGATCTCAGACACCCAGGTGATCTCTTCAGGCAGGTTCTCGGGGCGGCTTGCGTACTCGACCGCTGTGAAGCGCACGCGTTCCGCAAGCGACGGTCGAGCCGTGCCGGACGACGGCTCGTCCCGTAAGGATCGGGCGGAGGGCGCGGGAGTCAGGGTTTCCGGGGAGCCCGCCCGCGTAGGGATCAAGCCTGACCGCCCGGAGCGGGTGGGCTCCCCGGAAACCCCGACCGCAACCCCGGCGGCGGGTGCCGCTGCGACGAGCCTGAGCAGGCTGTGCAGCAGCTCCCCACGCCCAGCCCCGACATCCACCACGTCGAGCCGTGGCGGATGGCCGAGGGCCGAGTCCACCTCCGCGACGAGGCGGAGGAACGCGGCGGCGAAGGCGGGGGAGGCGTGCACGCTGGTCCGAAAGTGGTCGGCCGGCCCGCTGCCGGCGACGAAGAAGCCGTTCGGTCCGTAGAGGGCTCGGCTCATCGCGTCCCGCCACCGGATCGACATCAGATCACCTCTGGTTGAGCGTGGGTCACGGTGCCGACCCTACGGTCAGCGGTTACGACGTGAACGGAACACCCCGGAGGCCCCCGAATGGTGACATTCCGCCTGTTAGTAGGGGTCTCCTGTGCAATCGGATGGGTCGGCAGGGGACCCTTGTTTCGGTGGTGAAGGTTTTCACACATGCTTGTCCTGGTTCGGCGGGGCGGGCGCATACTTGCGATCGACCGGTACCCCTTCTCGAGGACTGGATCATCGTGATGAGCGCACCGCTGCGCCCGCGTCCGGCAGCCCCTCACGGGCCCGCCGCATCGCGGGATCGCGCCGTTCCCGGCGCCCCTGTCGCCCCCCGTCTGCTGACCGTCGGTGTCATCGGTGCCGGCCGCGTCGGAGCCGTACTGGGCGCCGCACTCACCGCCGCCGGGCATCGGGTGGTCGCCGTCGCCGGCGGCTCCAGCGCCAGCCGCGCCCGGTTGGCGCTGCTGCTGCCCGAGGTGCCACGCCGCCCGGTCGCCGCCGTGGCCCACGCCGCCGCCGACCTGCTGCTGATCGCGGTGCCCGACGATGCCCTGGCCGGTGTGGTGGCCGACCTCGCCGACCGGGGCGCGCTGCGCCCCGGCCAGGTGGTCGCGCACACCTCCGGCGCGCACGGCCTCGCCGTGCTGGCGCCGGCCGCTGAGGTCGGTGCCCGGCCGCTGGCCCTGCACCCCGCGATGACCTTCACCGGTACGCCGGACGACCTGACCCGCCTGCCCGGCATTTCGTACGGGGTGACCGCCCCGGCCGAGCTGCGTCCACTGGCCGCCCGGCTGGTCGCCGACCTGGGTGGCGTGCCCGAGTGGGTGGCCGAGTCGGACCGCCCGCTGTACCACGCCGCGCTGGCCCACGGCGCGAACCACCTGGTGACCCTGGTGAACGAGGCGGCCGACCGGCTGCGCGACGCCGGGGTGGACCGGCCGGAGAAGGTGCTGGCCCCGCTGCTGCGCGCCGCCCTGGAGAACGCCCTGCGGCTCGGCGACGACGCCCTGACCGGCCCGGTCTCCCGGGGCGACGCGGGCACCGTTGCGCGGCACCTGGCCCGGTTGGCCGCCACCGCGCCGGAATCCGTCCCCGCGTACCTGGCGTTGGCCCGACGTACCGCCGACCGGGCAATCGCCGCAGGCCGGCTCCGGCCGGTGGACGCGCAGTCGCTGCTCGGCGTGCTGGCCGACAACGGTAGGGAGGTGGCCGCGTGAGCGCGAGGAGTGAGCCGATCTTGCGAGCCCCGCAGTCGCGAACCGAGGTGCAGCGATGACGCAGCTCGTGCACACGCGCGCCGAGTTGGCCGAGGCTCGGGCCGCGCTGAAGGGCACGGTCGGGGTGGTGATGACCATGGGCGCGCTGCACTCCGGGCACGAGACATTGCTGCGCGCGGCCCGGGAACAGGCCAACCACGTGCTGGTGACGATCTTCGTGAACCCGTTGCAGTTCGGGCCGAACGAGGACTTCGACCGCTACCCGCGCACCCTCGACGCGGACCTGGAGGTGTGCCGCTGGGCGGGTGCCGACCTGGTCTTCGCCCCGTCGGCCGCCGACATGTATCCGGACGGCCAGCCCCGCGTACGCCTCGACCCGGGCCCGCTCGGCGCGGAGCTGGAGGGTGCGAGTCGTCCCGGCTTCTTCCACGGCGTACTCACCGTGGTGTTGAAGCTGCTCCAGCTCACCCGGCCGGACCTGGCGTTCTTCGGCGAGAAGGACTACCAGCAACTGACCCTGGTCCGGCGGATGACCCGGGACCTGGACGTGCCGGTCGAGGTGGTCGGCGTGCCGACCGTCCGCGAGTCGGACGGGTTGGCGTTGTCGAGCCGCAACCGCTACCTGAGCGAGTCGGAGCGGGCCGCAGCGCTGAGCCTGTCCGCCGCGCTGAGGGCCGGTGCGCGGGCCGCCGACGACGGCCGCGACGCGGGGGCGGTGCTGACCGCCGCGCACGCCGCGTTCGGAGCTGGTACGCCCGGCGCCCGCCTCGACTACCTGGTGCTCACCGACCCAGAGCTGGAGCCGGGGCCGGTTTCCGGGCCGGCCCGGCTGGTGATCGCCGCCTGGGTGGGCGCCACCCGGTTGATCGACAACGCGGCCATCCACCTCGCCCCGCGTCACTGACCCGGCCGCCACCCCTCCACCAATCCGCGAAAGGCCACCCCGATGTTCCGGACCATGCTCAAGTCGAAGATCCACCGAGCCACCGTGACCCAGGCCGATCTGCACTACGTCGGTTCCGTGACGGTGGACGAGGATCTGCTCGACGCCGCCGACCTGCTCCCCGGCGAGCAGGTGGCGATCGTGGACATCACCAACGGTGCCCGACTGGAGACGTACGTGATCCCGGGTGAGCGGGGTAGCGGCGTGATCGGCATCAACGGTGCGGCCGCGCACCTGGTGCACCCCGGTGACCTGGTCATCCTGATCTCGTACGGGCAGATGGACGACGCCGAGGCCCGGTCGTACCGGCCACGGGTGGTGCACGTGGACACCGACAACCGGGTGATCGAGTTGGGTGCGGACCCGGCCGGCGTGGCACCCGGCATGGCCGGTGACCCGGTGCCCAGCCCGTTGGCGGTGTCCGCCGTCTGACTCCGAGCGGCCCGATTCCGCTCTGTCACCAGAAGGTCATTTGCGGTTACCCTGGGCGCGCTGGCGTAAGCCGGCGGGTGGCTGGGGGAGGCCGCTATATGCGCAGTGCCATGACGACTCTGTTCGCCGCTGCCGTGACGGCAACGTTGCTGGTCGGCTGTGCCGGCTCCGGCGGCCTGGATGGTGATCTGACCGACGACTGGGCGGCCCTGCCGGCACCGTCGGCGTTCACCCCGGCCGCCGGTGTGTGTCAGGCCGCCGATTTCACCGACGTGGTCACCCTCGCCGCCTATGAGCCGGTGGACTGCGCCGGCCCGCACCGGGTCGAGACCGTGCACGTGGGGGCGTTCCCCGTCGAGCGGGCGAGTGCCCCGCCAGGTGGCTCGGCCGAGCTGCGGGGCGCGTTCGCCGAGTGCGACACCCGCGCGACCGGTTACGTGGGCGACGAATGGCGGGTTGGTCGGCTCCGGCTGTCCGTGGCGTTGCCCTCCGGGCCGGGCTGGGCGGCTGGCTCCCGCTGGTTCCGGTGCGATCTGACGGAGCTGACCACCGTGGAGGCGGCGCCCACCGTGGTCGTCCGGTCGGGCAGCCTGCGGGACACGTTGAAGGGGGCCTCGGGGCTGCGGCTGGGGTGCCAGCAGACCGGCCGCACCGCCAGCCGGGTGCAGACGCTGGCGCCGGTGGAGTGCGGCAAGCAGCACGACGCCGAGTTCGTCGGGGTGTGGCGCGCGCCGGACACGGCGTACCCGACCAGGGACAGCGACTGGTCCCCGCTGTACGACGGCTGTCGCAGCGTCCTCGGCCGGTACGTGGGCGTGCCGGACGACGCCGACCTGAGCTTCCGCAGCGGCGTGGTGGTCCGTCCGCCGGGTGCGGGGCGTTGGCGGGTCGGTGACCGGGGCGTCCGCTGCTACCTGTGGCTCAGCGACCGCACGGTGACCGCCTCGCTGAAGGGCGCGGGCCCGGCCGGCCTTCCGGTCCGGACGAAGTGACCGCAGGGCCCCGGCTGGCGCGCCCCGGACGGCGCCGGACGGGGTAGCCGAAAACACTCGTCCCGCCCCCGCCGCCCCGAGCGAGGACCGTTCGGGTTGACTGGGAGGATGGACGTTCCGACCGTCGACCTGCCGGCCCTGCCCGCGTTACTGGCCGCGCCCGCGCCCGGCTGGGTCGAGACCACCGATGTGATCGTGGTGGGCTCCGGGGTGGCCGGCTTGACCGCGGCGTTGCACCTGCGTGAGGCGGGTCTGCACGTCACGGTGGTCACCAAGGTCAACATCGATGACGGCTCGACCAGGTGGGCGCAGGGCGGCATCGCCGCCGTGCTCGACCCGACGGACACTCCGGCGGCCCATGCCCGGGACACCGAGATCGCGGGAGTCGGTCTCTGCGACCCGGCGGCGGTCGGGGTGCTGGTCGACGAGGGCCCGACCCGGCTGCGGGAACTGATCCGGATCGGCGCCGAGTTCGATCGCCACCCCGACGGCTCGCTGATGCTGACCCGTGAGGGCGGCCACCGGGCGGACCGGATCGTGCACGCGGGCGGGGACGCCACCGGCGCCGAGGTGCAGCGGGCCCTGCACGCCGCCGTGCAGCGCGACCCGTGGATCCGACTGGTCGAGCACGCCCTGGTGCTGGACCTGCTGCGAGCCCCGGGCGACGGCCCGGAGGGGCTCGGCCCGGCCTGCGGGATCACCCTGCACGTGCTCGGCGAGGGCAGCGAGGACGGCGTCGGCGCGCTGCTGGCCCGCGCGGTGGTGCTCGCCACCGGCGGCATGGGGCAGATCTTCTCGGCTACCACCAACCCGGCGGTCTCCACCGGGGACGGGGTGGCGCTGGCGCTGCGGGCCGGGGCGGCGGTGACCGACGTGGAGTTCGTCCAGTTCCACCCGACCGCCCTGATCACCCCGCCCGGCGCGGGGGTGCCCGGTGCCGGGCACGCGCAGCAGCCGCTGGTCTCCGAGGCGCTGCGCGGCGAGGGCGCATACCTGGTGGACGCGGACGGCAAGCGGTTCATGGTGGGTCAGCACGAGCTGGCCGAGCTGGCCCCCAGGGACGTGGTGGCCAAGGGCATCCACCGGGTGCTGCTGGCCTCCGGGGCGGATCACGTCTTCCTCGACGCGCGGCACCTGGGCGGGGACTTCCTGGCCGGGCGGTTCCCCACCATCGTGGCGTCCTGCCTGGCGATCGGCGTGGACCCGGCGACCGACCTGATCCCGGTGGCGCCGGCCGCCCACTACGCCTCCGGAGGTGTCCGCACCGACCTGCGTGGCCGCACCTCCATCCCGGGCCTGTACGCGTGCGGCGAGGTGGCCTGCACGGGTGTGCACGGCGCGAACCGGCTGGCCAGCAACTCCCTGCTGGAGGGTCTGGTCTTCTCCCGGCGGATCGCCGAGGACATCGCGGCCGGCCTGCCCGAGCAGGTTCAGCCGGCCGACACAGGCGCCTGGCGTGGTGGTGCGGGCTGGGTGCTGCCCGCGGAGGTGACGCCGACCCTGCAACGGGCGATGACCCGGGGGGCCGGGGTGCTCCGGTCCGCGGCGACGCTGGCGGAGACGGCCGCGACGCTGACCGAGCTGGGCGTGGCCCGGGGCCGGCCGCGGACCGCCGACTGGGAGGCGACGAACCTGCTCACAGTGGCGTCGACGCTGGTCGCCGCCGCGTACGCCCGTGGTGAGACCCGGGGCTGCCACTGGCGGGAGGACTTCCCGACGGCCGACGAGCGGTGGCTGGGCCACCTGGTCGGGTCGGTCGGGGCGCAGGGCCGGGTGACGCAACAGTGGGAGGGAAACTCGTGATCGAGTCGACGGAGACGGCGTTGCGGGCGGCTGGCCTGGATCCGGCGCAGGTACGACAGGTGATCGAGGGTGCGCTGGTCGAGGACCTGGGCCCGGATTTCCTGGACGTCACCAGCGTGGCCACCATCCCGGCGGAGCAGACCGACACCGCCGACCTGGTGGCCCGCGCGGACGGGGTGTTGGCCGGGATGGCCGTGGCCGCCGCCGTGTTCGAGCTGGTGGGCGAGGTGACGGGCTTCGGTCGTACCGTCGAGGTGTCGGTGCTGGCCCGCGACGGCGAGCGGGTGGCCCGCGGCGACGTGCTGGCCACGGTGACCGGCCCGACCCGGCTGCTGCTCACGGCCGAGCGGACGGCGCTCAACCTGCTCTGCCGGATGTCCGGGGTGGCCACCCACACCCGTGCCTGGGCCGACGCCCTGGCCGGCACGAAGGCGATGGTGCTGGACACCCGCAAGACGACGCCGGGCCTGCGGGCGCTGGAGAAGTACGCGGTGCGCGCCGGCGGGGGCACCAACAAGCGGATGGGCCTCTACGACGTGGCCATGATCAAGGACAACCACAAGCTGGCGGCCGGGGGCATCACGGCGGCCTACCGGCGGGTCCGGGAGGCTTTCCCGGAGGTGCCGGTGCAGGTCGAGGTGACCACCGTCGACGAGGCGGTGGAAGCGGTGGAGGCCGGGGCGGACTTCCTGCTCTGCGACAACATGACGCCCGAACTGTTGGCCGAGGCGGTGGCCGCGGTGGGTGACCGGGCCGAGCTGGAGGCGACCGGCGGGCTGACCCTGGAGGTCGCGGGCCGCTACGCGGCGACCGGCGTCGACTTCCTCTCGGTGGGCGCGTTGACCCACTCCTCGCCGATCCTGGACATCGCGCTGGACCTGCGGACCGAGTAGCGGCGCGCGTCGGCGTCTCAGACGGTGGTCAACGAACTGGTGGTGAGGTTGAAGATCACCCGGTTCTCGGTGTCCTGTCGGCCGTCCAGGCCGTACTTGGCCCGGAACAGCTCCAGCACCCGGTTGTAGATCTCGGGCGGCAGCTCGTCGGCCTCTCCGATGGCGAAGATCTCGCCGGCCGCCTCGGGCCGCTGCAGCACGACGGTCAGCCCGGCCAGGCCGTGCCGGGCCACGTTGCGCACCAGGTCGGTGCCGGCGATGTACCACTCACCGTCGGAGCGGACGTAGAGCGCGTCGCAGGTTTCCAGGTCACGACCGGCTTGGCGCAGGCAGAGCCGCAGCGTGAGGCAGGCCGCCAGGTCCTCCAGTGGGGCGGTGTCCCACAGCTCGGCGAACCGGTCGTCGACGAACTCGCCCAGCGGGGTCGACACGAACGCCTCGATCTGCTGGGTGTCGAAGGTGCTGCCCTGCACGGGGAAGAACGAGATGAACGCCTTGCCGTCCCAGCGGTACATCTGCACGGAGGGCGCGGCGCTGTAGACCCGGACCTGGAGCCGGGCGCGGGCCGACTCGGGCAGTTCCTCGCTGAGCCGCGCGAAGTGCCACAGGTTGTTGAGGATGGCGACCGAGGCGTCCCGCCGGCGCACCTCCTCGCCGCGCAGCCGGACCGCCGGTGAGTCCGGGTCGAGGAGGAGCACCTTGACGGCGGCGCCGTTGACGAGCGCGGAGCGCAGCGCGGCCACGAAACGGGCAGCGTACGGGCCCTCCAGCATGCTGGTCCAGGTTTCCAGGATGGCCACGATCTCCCGGGACTGGGCGACCCGTTCGATCAGGGCGTCCCGGTCCAGTCGGGGGTGTTCGATGATGCTGACCGTCTGGAGTTCGCGGAAGAGCGGGTTGAGCACCACGTAGGTCAGCAGCGTCATGATCAGAGCGGCGCCGATGTTGAGGTAGAGGTCGCCGGTGAAGCTGCCGCTCTCCCGGATGGACGCCCGCCACGCCTGCACGATCATCCAGATCGCGCCGCCGGCCAAGGCGACCAGCACCAGCACGTGTCGTCGACGTCGGCGCAGGGTGTTACGACCCCGCACCCACCACGTCCCCGACATGTCCGCTCCCCGTCCGGCCGCGCCGTGGATTGACCCATGTTCATGTCGCGATGCTCCAAGGATACGGTCCGCCGGCCGGTCCGCACCTGCCCGCACGGTCGTTGTCTAGGCTGCGTGCGTGCTGCTCTGCATCGACATCGGAAACACCAACACCGTGCTGGCGACCTTCGACGGCGACAAGCTGGTGCACTCCTGGCGGATCAAGACCGATGCCCGCTCGACGGCGGACGAGCTGGGCCTGATGTTCCGGGGCCTGCTCGCCGGGGACAACGTCGAGATCACCGGCGTGGCCGCCTGCTCCACGGTGCCGGCCGCGCTGCGGTCGCTGCGCACCATGCTCGGCCGTTACTACGCAGACCTGCCGAGTGTCGTCGTCGAGCCCGGGGTGCGGACCGGGGTGCAGTTGGCGATCGACAACCCGAAGGAGGTGGGCGCCGACCGGGTGGTGAACACCCTGGCCGCGTACACCCTCTACGGCGGGCCGTCGATCGTGGTGGACTTCGGCACCACCACCAACTTCGACGTGATCAGCGGTCGGGGCGAGTTCCTCGGCGGCGCGTTCGCCCCGGGCATCGAGATCTCCTTCGACGCGCTGGCCGCCCGGGCCGCGCAGCTGCGCAAGGTCGAGGCCACCAAGCCTCGCTCGGTGATCGGCAAGAACACCGTGGAGTGCCTTCAGGCCGGCCTGTACTTCGGCTTCGCCGGTCAGGTGGACCGGATCGTCGAGCGGATGACCGAGGAACTGGGCGAGGTGCGGGCGGTGATCGCCACCGGCGGCCTGGCCTCCCTGGTGATCAACGAGTGTCACACCATCACCCACCACGAGCCGATGATCACGCTGATCGGCCTGCGGATGGTCTACGAGCGCAACCTCTGACCGGCCCACGTGGAGTCGGTGGTCGCGGTGGTGTCAGCGCCGCCGGGCCCGCAGGACCATCGTGCGGTACGGCAGCTCGACGGTCTCCCGACCGGCCAGTTCGGGGTGGGTGGCCAGGAGCTCCCGCAGCTCCTGGTCGATCGTCGCCCGCCGCTCGGCCGGGGCGGTGAGCCAGTATGAGCGGGTGTGCAGCATCGCGACGATGTCGTCCGGTGTGAGCGTGGTGTGGTGGTTGAACTCGCCCAGCTCGATCGGCTCGAACGCGGGGCCGAAGTCGGTGTACCTCTCGATCACGTTGCCGGCGTTGTCCCCCAGGTGTGCGATCCGGCCCAGCTCGGCGACCCAGTCCACCCGATCGTCGCGCATGTTCCAGATCGGGGCGAATGTCCCGCCGGGCCGCAGCACCCGGGCGATCTCGATGTGCGCCAGCTCCCGGTCGAACCAGTGGTACGCCTGCCCCACCACCACGGCGTCCGCGACCTCGTCGGGCAGGGGCACCGACTCCGCACCACCGGCCAGCGCCGTGAGTCCGGGGGTGGCGGCTGCCAGTTGGGCGCGCATGGCGGGGTCCGGCTCCACGGGTGTCACCTCGTGGCCCAGGGCGAGCACGCCGCGGGTGAGGATGCCGGTGCCCGCGCCCAGGTCGACGATGCGGGCGGAACTCCCCAACCCGTCCAGCGCCCACCGCACTGCCGGTTCCGGATAACGGGGACGAAACCGGTCGTAGTCTGCTGCCGCCGCACCGAATGAGAGAGCCTGGGTGTGATCCGCCATGCCGGGCAGGTTATCCGGTAACGACCCCCTGAGGGCTTGAGTACGCTCGGGCCTGACCCCTGTATCTCCCGTGACGAGGAAGCGTGCCGTGAGCGAGCAGAACCCCGTGCCAGTGGACCCCGCAGACGACCTTCCCGAGCAGATGAAGGTCCGCCGGGAGAAGCGGGACCGGATGCTCGCCGAGGGCGTCGAGCCCTACCCGGTCGGTTTCTCCCGCACGACCACCCTGGCGCAGGTCCGGGCGCGCTACGCCGACCTGCCGACCGACACCGCGACCGGTGACCAGGTCGCGGTCACCGGCCGGGTGATCTTCGTACGCAACACGGGCAAGCTCTGCTTCGCGACCCTCCGGGACGGCGACGGCACCGAGTTGCAGGCGATGCTCTCGCTGGACCGGGTCGGCCCGGAGCGACTGGAGGCATGGAAGCGCCTGGTCGACCTCGGTGACCACGTCGGCGTCACCGGTGAGGTGATCACCAGTCGCCGGGGTGAGCTGTCGGTGCTGGCGCAGGAATGGGAGATGACCGCGAAGGCGCTGCGTCCGCTGCCGGTGGCGCACAAGCCGCTCTCCGAGGAGGCGCGCGTCCGGCAGCGTTACGTCGACCTGATCGTCCGGCCGCAGGCGCGGGAGATGGTTCGCACCCGGTCCGCCGCCGTACGTAGTCTGCGCGATTCACTGCACGGGCAGGGCTTCATCGAGGTGGAAACACCGATGTTGCAACTGCTGCATGGTGGCGCGGCGGCCCGACCGTTCGTGACCCACAGCAATGCGTTGAACACCGATCTGTATCTGCGAATCGCGCCGGAACTGTTTCTCAAGCGCGCTGTGGTCGGTGGCGTCGACCGCGTCTTCGAGATCAACCGCAACTTCCGTAATGAGGGTGTCGACTCTTCGCACTCGCCGGAGTTCGCGATGCTGGAGACGTACCAGGCCTACGGCGACTACAACACGATGGCCGAGTTGACCCGCAATCTCGTGCAACAGGCGGCGATCGCGGTCAGCGGCTCGATGGTGGTGACCCACGCCGACGGTCGGGAGTTCGACCTGGGTGGCGAGTGGCGATCCGTGACGCTGTTCGGTGTGCTTTCCGAAGCGCTGGGCGAGGAGGTCACGGTCCGCACCGACCGTTCCCGCCTCGTCGAGTACGCGGACAAGGTGGGATTGGCCGTGGACCCCAAGTGGGGGCCGGGCAAGCTGGCCGAGGAACTGTTCGAGGAGTTGGTCGTCCCCGGCCTTGTGGCGCCCACCTTCGTGCGCGACTACCCGGAGGAGACCAGCCCGCTCACCCGGGCCCACCGCAGCGAGCCGGGCCTGGCCGAGAAGTGGGACCTCTACGTGCTCGGCTTCGAGCTGGGCACCGCGTACTCCGAGCTGGTCGACCCGGTGGTGCAGCGCGAGCGGCTGGTGGCCCAGGCGCAGCTGGCCGCGCGGGGCGACGACGAGGCGATGCGTCTCGACGAGGACTTTCTCCGGGCGATGGAGTATGGAATGCCGCCGGCCGGCGGCATGGGAATGGGAATCGACCGGATGTTGATGGCCCTGACGGGGCTCGGAATTCGGGAAACGATCCTCTTCCCGTTGGTCCGCCCCGAGTAGTCGGGCCCGGCTCACGCCGGGCCGTAGTGGCATCCTATTGACGCGGCGAGCGGCGCGCGGGTTATTGTGCTCTCGTTAAGCAGGAGCGCCCTGCTCGAAAGGAATGTGGGACGTGGCCAAGCAGATCATTCACAAGCTGGTCGATGACCTGGACGGCGGGGACGCTGACGAGACCGTCAAGTTCGCCCTCGACGGCGTTCAGTACGAGATCGACCTGTCGAAGGCCAACGCCGCTAAATTGCGCGACGCTTTTGCCGCGTACGTGGGCGCTGGCACCAAGGTCGGTCGCGGCGGCGTCGTGATCGGTGGGCGTGCCGCCCGCGGTCGGGGTGGCGCGACCGCCGATCGGGAGCAGAACAAGGCGATCCGGGAGTGGGCCAAGAAGTCCGGCAAGGACATCTCGGACCGGGGTCGTATCCCGCAGGAGATCGTCGACGAGTACCACGCGAAGCGCTGATCCGTCAGCGACCGGGTGGCTCTTCCGCCACCGCAGGCGACACCGACGCCGGGCCGGAGCACCTCTCCGGGCCGGCGTCGCCGTTTCCGCCGACGCCCGTCCGGGGCCCGGGAAGCATTCGGCACCCGGCGGCGTTGTCCACAACCAGTGGAACAGCTGTCCACAACCTGTGGACAACCTTCCTCAGGGCCCGGCGCGGCGTTCGTCGCGACCTCCGGCCCACCCCCTCCGGGCCCCTCGGAGCGCCTCCACGGCGCTCCCAGAGCCCGGATCGGGCTTCCGTCACGCCAGTCGGATTTCGCTCTGCGCGTAGCGACAGGGCTACCGGAACACCTCCTGAGCGCGGACGGTTGTCCAAAACGACGTGGAACCGACCCAGAGCAGAGACACACGACCTCAGCTGAGTCGGTGAACGACGATAGAGTAAGGAGGCACGGACGCCCGTCCCGGACGTTCGTGCACCGGCCCCGCCAAGATCTTGACCATCAAGGCGCACGGCACGTGAGGAGCACGAGGGCATGTTCGAGCGGTTCACCGACCGAGCGCGACGGGTTGTCGTCCTGGCCCAAGAAGAGGCCCGGATGCTCAACCACAACTACATCGGTACGGAACACATCCTGCTGGGCCTGATCCACGAAGGTGAAGGCGTCGCGGCAAAGGCCCTGGAGAGCCTCGGCATCTCCCTGGAGGGCGTCCGCCAGCAGGTCGAGGAGATCATCGGCCAGGGCCAGCAGGCGCCGAGCGGGCACATCCCGTTCACGCCGCGGGCCAAGAAGGTGCTGGAGCTGTCGCTGCGCGAGGCGCTGCAGCTCGGCCACAACTACATCGGCACGGAGCACATCCTGCTCGGGCTGATCCGTGAGGGCGAGGGCGTTGCCGCCCAGGTGCTGGTCAAGCTCGGCGCCGACCTCAACCGGGTCCGCCAGCAGGTGATCCAGCTGCTTTCCGGCTACCAGGGCAAGGAGCCTGCCGCGGCGGGCGCCACGCCGGGTGAGGCCGCGCCGTCGACCAGCCTCGTGCTGGACCAGTTCGGCCGTAACCTGACTCAGGCCGCCCGCGAGGGCAAGCTCGACCCGGTCATCGGGCGCGAGAAGGAAATCGAGCGGGTCATGCAGGTGCTCTCCCGCCGTACCAAGAACAACCCGGTCCTGATCGGTGAGCCCGGCGTCGGTAAGACCGCCGTGGTGGAGGGGCTTTCCCAGAAGATCATCAAGGGCGAGGTGCCCGAGACTCTGAAGGACAAGCAGCTCTACACGCTCGACCTGGGTGCGCTCGTCGCCGGTTCCCGCTACCGCGGTGACTTCGAGGAGCGCCTCAAGAAGGTGCTCAAGGAGATCCGCACCCGCGGCGACATCATCCTGTTCATCGACGAGATCCACACCCTGGTGGGTGCGGGTGCCGCCGAGGGCGCGATCGACGCCGCGAGCATCCTCAAGCCGATGCTGGCCCGTGGCGAGCTGCAGACCATCGGTGCCACCACCCTCGACGAATACCGCAAGCACCTGGAGAAGGACGCCGCTCTCGAGCGCCGCTTCCAGCCGATCCAGGTGGGTGAGCCGTCGCTGGCGCACACCATCGAGATCCTCAAGGGCCTGCGTGACCGCTACGAGGCGCACCACCGGGTCTCGATCACGGACGCAGCCCTGGTGGCTGCCGCAACTCTGGCCGATAGATACATCTCCGACCGCTTCCTGCCGGACAAGGCGATCGACCTGATCGACGAGGCCGGTGCCCGGATGCGGATCCGTCGGATGACCGCACCGCCAGACCTGCGTGACTTCGACGAGCGCATCGCCCAGGTGCGCCGCGACAAGGAGTCCGCGATCGACGCTCAGGACTTCGAGCGCGCCGCTCAGCTGCGTGACAAGGAGAAGCAGCTCCTTGGTCAGAAGGCTCAGCGGGAGAAGGAGTGGAAGGCCGGTGACCTGGACGTCGTCAGCGAGGTTGACGACGAGCAGATCGCCGAGGTTCTCGGCAACTGGACCGGCATCCCGGTCTACAAGCTGACCGAGGAGGAGACCTCACGCCTGCTGCGCATGGAGGACGAGCTGCACAAGCGCGTCATCGGCCAGGAGGACGCGGTCAAGGCGGTCTCGAAGGCGATCCGGCGTACCCGGGCCGGCCTGAAGGACCCGAAGCGCCCGTCGGGCTCGTTCATCTTCGCCGGTCCGTCCGGTGTCGGTAAGACCGAGCTGTCCAAGGCGCTCGCCGAGTTCCTCTTCGGCAGCGAGGATTCCCTCATCCAGCTGGACATGTCCGAGTTCCACGACCGCTACACGGTCTCCCGGCTCGTGGGTGCCCCTCCCGGCTACGTCGGTTACGACGAGGGCGGGCAGCTGACCGAGAAGGTGCGGCGTCGGCCGTTCTCGGTGGTCCTCTTCGACGAGATCGAGAAGGCCCACCCGGACGTGTTCAACACGCTCCTGCAGATCCTGGAGGACGGTCGGCTCACCGACGGTCAGGGTCGGATCGTGGACTTCAAGAACACGGTCATCATCCTGACCACCAACCTGGGCACCCGTGACGTCGCCAAGGCGGTGTCGCTGGGCTTCCAGCAGTCGGAGGACTCCGAGTCCAACTACGACCGGATGAAGCAGAAGGTCAACGACGAGCTCAAGCAGCACTTCCGGCCTGAGTTCCTCAACCGGATCGACGACACCATCGTCTTCCACCAGCTGCGTCAGACCGAGATCCTCTCGATCGTGGACATCATGATCCAGCGGATCGAGGGCCAGCTGCGCAACAAGGACATGGGTCTGGAGCTGACCGACAACGCCAAGAAGTACCTGGCGGCGAAGGGCTTCGACCCGGTGCTCGGTGCACGTCCGCTTCGTCGCACGATCCAGCGCGACATCGAGGACAACCTCTCCGAGCGGATCCTGTTCAACGAGCTGACCCCGGGTCAGATCGTCGTGGTGGACTGCGAGGGCGACCCGAACGACATCGACAAGTCCAAGCTCGTCTTCCGGGGTGCCGAGAAGCCGGTCGAGGTTCCGGACGCCGTTCCGGCCGACCTCGGTGGCACGGCCGCCGGCACCGCGGCAGCGGCGACGGACGAGGTGGCGTAACCAGCAGTAAGAGGGCGGGGCCCCGGTGGCGTGAGCCACCGGGGCCCCGCCTTTTTTGCGCTACCCCCACAGGTCACCCGCGCTCGCCCGCCCTCGCCCGCCGTGTCTCTCTGCGCCGCGCTACGCAAGATCCGCGCAACATCAGGGAAAGTGCTGCCTCACGGCGTCGGGAGGCAGCAACTTCCCTGATGTTGTGGGCGGAGTGCGGCTGGCGGCGTGGAGTGGTGGGCGTGGGGGTGGCTTTGACGTCCTGTGGAGGCTTGCGGCCCGGCCCGGCCCGGGGCCGTCCGCGCGGCGGGGCGCGGCCCGCGCGGCGGGCGGGGGCAGGACAAGACAGCGTCAGCGCGGGGTGGGTCAGGTGGTCAGGTCGGCTGTCGGGTGGGACGGGCCGTCGCCGACGAGGCGGAAGCTGTCGGCTCCGGCCGCTTCGACCAGCCCGTCCTGCACCAGGCCGGCCAGGGCTCGGGCACGTTGGACGTCATCGGTCCAGACCTGGTCCAGGCGCTGGTGTGGGACCGGCCCGGTGGTCTCCCGGAGCACCCCGAGCAGGAGACCGCGTACCTGTCGGTCGGTGCCCGCGTACCGCTGGGGTCGCCGGGTTGGCCCTGCTGGCGCCTCCTGGCCGGAGGCCCGCCAGGCGCAGATTGACTCGACCGGGCAGGCGGTACAGCGCGGTGACCGGGCTGTACAGATCACCGCGCCCAGTTCCATGAACGCGGCGCTGGCGAGTGCCGCGGCGGCCGGTTCCACCGGGAGCAGCTCTTCGGTGGCGACGAGGTCGGCTGGCCGGGTGACCGGTCCGGCGTCCGGCTCGCCGGCCACCGCCCGGCAGACGACCCGGCGCACGTTGGTGTCGACCACCGGGTGCCGCTGCCCGTACGCGAAGGTGGCCACTGCCCGAGCCGTGTAGGTGCCGACCCCGGGCAGTGCCAGCAGTTGCTCCAACCGGTCCGGCACCTGGCCGCCGTGCCGGTCCACGATCGCGACCGAGCATTCTCGCAGCCGAACTGCCCGACGGGGGTAGCCGAGACGTCCCCACATCCGGATTGCCTCGGCCGGGGTGTCCGCGGCCAGCGCCGCCGGGTCCGGCCAGCGGGCCAGCCATGCCTGCCAGGCCGGCACCACCCGGACCACGGGGGTCTGCTGGAGCATGACCTCGCTGACCAGGATGGCCCACGGGGTGACCCCGGGTGCACGCCACGGCAGGTCACGGGCATGTTGCTGGAACCACCGGCTGACCAGGGTGGCGAAATCGGGTTGAGTCATGGCGCCGTCGATGATGTCACGCCTGGCGATCCCGCTGGATGGGCGGCTCGGGCGGGGTGCCACGGCTGCGCCCGACGGATCGGAGAGAATGCCCGGATGAACGAGCTCGCGATCACCGTCATCGGTAGGGACCGGCCGGGCATCGTGGCCGACGTCGCCGAGGTCCTCGCCCGACTGGGTGCGAACCTCACCGACAGCACGATGACGCGGCTGCGGGGGCATTTCGCGATGACCCTGATCTGCACCGGGCCGGCCTCCGCCGAGGTCGAGGCCGCGTTGGCGCCGCTGGCCGCCGAGGGGCAACTGCTGGCGACGGTACGCGCGGTCACGCCGGACGGCGAGGTGCCTGCGGCGGGTGAGCCGTACGTGATGGCGGTGCACGGTTCGGACCGGATGGGCATCGTCGCGGCGATGACCCGGGTGCTGGTCGACGCCGGCGGAAACGTCACCGACCTGAGTACGCGGTTGGCCGGGTCGCTCTACGTGGTGCTGGCCGAGGTCGAGTTGCCGGCTGGTGTGGCCGACACACTGATCGACCGGTTGCACCGGACGGCTGCCGAGCTGGGCGTGGAGGTCACCCTCCGGCCGGCGGACCCGGATCTGTTGTGAGCGGCGAGGAGAACGGGCCGGACGTCGAGGCGTACGTCGGTCTGGGCGACTGGACACCCGAGTCGCTGGTCGTGCCCGGTGAGGTGCGGCCGGTGGTGTCGGCCCCCCATCCGGTGTTGAGTCGGGCCGCCGAGGGGGTCGATCCGACCGCGAAGGAGACCGTCCAGCTCGCGGCCGACCTGGTGGCGACGATGCGGGTGTCGCCGGGCTGCGTGGGGCTGGCCGCGCCGCAGGTCGGGGTGGGTGCGCGCGTCTTCGCCGTCGATGTGACCGGGCACCCGAAGGCGGTCACAGTGCATGGCACCTTTGTGCTCTGCAACGCCCGGGTGGTCGAGGCGACGCGGTGGAAGCCCGGCCGGGAGGGGTGCATGTCGGTGCCGGACCTGACGGGGGATGTGAAGCGGGCCAGCCGGCTGGTGGTGGAGGGTGACCTGCCGGGCACCGGTGAGCCGGTCCGGTTGGTGACCGACGGCTTCGAGGCTCGGGCGTTGCAGCACGAGATTGACCACTGCGCGGGGTTGCTCTTCCTGGATCGGGTGGCCGGTGCGCACGCCGTCTACCAGCGCAAGGTCTACCTCTGATCGGTCGCCGGACGGTCGGCAGTTTTGTCCTGAGTGGAGAGTGGATCGGGTGCCCGCGGGCGGCCCCGGCGCGTCGCGCCGTACTGGCCGGGGGAGCGCGGCTACGGTGGGAGGCATCATGCGTCTGACGGTCGGCCCCCTGCCACCCGCCGTGTACTGGCGGCGTCGCGTCGTCGTACTCGGAGCGGGGCTACTTTTCCTGATTGTCCTGCTCTACTCGTGCACCCAGTCGGGTCGTTCCGGCGAGAAGCCGACGGCGGGGGCGACTTCGACGCCGACCTCCGCCGGCACGCCCGCTCCTGAGGGCCCGGTGCTGACCCCGGAGACCGGGGCTCCGCCGCCGCCCGCGTCCGCCGATCCGGCTGTGACGAGTCCGAGCCCCGCGATCACCAGCAACACACCTCCGCTGGGCGCGGCGGCCGGTTCGGAGGACGACGGCACCTGCACCGACGCGGAGATCAGCGTGGTCTCGTCGGCGAGCCCGACCTCGGTCCAGCGTGGGGCGGTGGTCGAGCTGCAACTCAAGATCAAGAACACGTCGGACCGCACGTGCAGTCGGAACGTCGGTGCCGACCTGCAGGAGATCTTCATCAAGTCCGGTGCGGAGAAGATCTGGTCGTCGGACACCTGCGGCAAGGTCCAGGGCTCGGACGTGCAGTCATTCACGCCGAACTTCGAGCGCGCCTACCAGGTGCCGTGGAACGGGCGGGACACCAGCCGGTGCGACGGTGCGCTGGCCGGCGGGCCGTTCCCGCCGCTCGGGTCGTACCAGGTGTTCGCCCGGGTGGGCACGAAGCTCAGCTCACCCGTGAAGCTCACCATCACCGGCTGAGCCGGGGTCAGACGTACCGTTCCAGGATGGATGCCTCGGCGAGCCGGGACAGCCCCTCACGGACGCCTCGGGCCCGTGCATCGCCGACGCCCTCGACGGCCTGCAGATCCTCCACTGTCGCGCCCAGCAGTCGCTGGAGGCTGCCGAAGTGCACGACCAGGCGGTCGACCACCGCGACCGGCAGCCGGGGCACCTTGGCCAGCAGCCGGAAGCCGCGAGGGCTGACCGCAGCGTCCAGCGCGTCGGACGCGGCCGGGTAGCCGATCGCCTTGGCCACCGCCACCAGGTCGATCAGCTCGGTGGCGCCGAGCAGGTCCAGCTCGACGAGTGCCTCGTCCAGGGTGCGCGACTTGCGGCCGATCGGGAGGTAGTCCCGGATGACCAGCGTGCGGTCGGCGTCCACGCCGGCCATCAGCTCGTCGAGTTGCAGGGCGAGCAGGCGACCGTCGGTGCCCAGCTCGACCACATAACCGGCGATCTCGTCGGCGATCCGGCGAACCATCTCCAGTCGCTGCACCACGGCCACCGCGTCCCGTACGGTGACCAGGTCCTCGATCTCCAGTGCGGAGAGCGTGCCGGAGACCTCGTCCAGCCGGAGCTTGTAGCGCTCCAGGGTGGCGAGCGCCTGGTTGGCCCGGGAGAGGATGGCGGCCGAGTCGTCGAGCACGTGCCGCTGGCCGTTGACGTAGAGGCTGATGATCCGCATCGACTGGCTGACCGAGATGACCGGGTAGCCGGTCTGCCGAGCCACCCGCTCGGCGGTGCGGTGCCGGGTGCCGGACTCTTCGGTCGGGATGGACGGATCGGGCATCAGGTGCACGGCCGCCCGGACGATCCGGGTGCCGTCGCTGGAGAGCACGACGGCGCCGTCCATCTTGCACAGCTCCCGGACGCGCGTCGCGGAGAACTCCACGTCCAGCGGGAAGCCCCCGGTGCACAGGCCCTCGACGACCTTGTCGTAGCCGAGCACTATGAGCGCGCCGGTGCGGCCGCGCAGGATGCGCTCCAGACCGTCGCGTAGGGCGGTGCCCGGGGCCATCAGGGCGAGGTTGGCCCGCAACGGGTCCCCGGCGCTCCCGGCGGCTCCCGCGGTCACGCTCACGCTGATCGGGCGGGCGGGCGAGCCCACGGCGCCGGTGCGGGCCTGGGGCGGCGCGCCGGCTGGCTTGGTGGTTTCGCGGTCGATCGGCACGGGCACAGTCTACGGACTGCCGTGCGGTGGGTGCTGTCGTGGTTACTGTGATGTGTCACGATGCGGCCCTTCCAACCGATTCCCGCTTGCGACGTGCTGTCCGGTATCACCGTCTCCGTCGGCACGGTGCGTCACTCGGCGGACGCGCGGGCCGCATGGTGCAGTGCCGAACGGACGTCCGTGACCTCGGTCACCCGCATGTGCTCGGGGCCGGCGCCGGTGCTGGCCGGCCCGCAACCGGTCGGCACCAGGGCCACCTTGAACCCCAGCCGGGCCGCTTCGGCCAGCCGGCGCGACACCGCCCCGACCCGGCGCACCTCGCCGGTCAGCCCCACCTCACCGATCGCCACCAGGTGCGGCGCGATGGCGAGGTTGAGCCCGCCGGAGGCGACCGCCAACGCGACCGCCAGGTCGGCGGCCGGCTCCACCACCCGGATCCCGCCCACAGTGGCGGCGAAGACCTCCCGGTCGTGCAGGGTCAGCCGCTCGGTGCGTCGTTGCAGCACCGCGAGCACCATCGCCAGACGCGCCGAGTCGAGGCCGGAGACGGTGCGTCGGGGTGAGCCGGCAACCGTCGCGCCGATCAGGGCCTGGACCTCGGTGACCAGGGCCCGCCGCCCCTCCATGGCCACTGTCACACAGGTGCCCGGGACCGGCTCCGCGTAGCGGGTCAAGAACAGCCCGGACGGGTCGGCCAGGCTGCTGATGCCACCCTCGTGCATCTCGAAGCAGCCGACTTCGTCGGCCGCGCCGAACCGGTTCTTCACGCCGCGCACCAGGCGGAGCGACGAGTGCTTGTCGCCCTCGAAGTGCAGCACGACGTCGACCAGGTGCTCCAGCACCCGGGGGCCGGCCACCTGGCCGTCCTTGGTGACGTGCCCGACCAGCACGGTGGCGATGCCCCGCTCCTTGGCGACCGAGACCAGCGCGGCGGTCACCGCGCGCACCTGGGTCACCCCACCGGGCACGCCCTCGGTGCCGGTGGTCGAGATGGTCTGCACCGAGTCGAGCACCAACAGGCCCGGCTTGACCGCGTCGAGGTGACCGAGCACCGACGCCAGGTCGCTCTCCGCAGCGAGGTAGAGCTGCTCGTGCAGGGTGCCCATCCGTTCGGCGCGCAGGCGCACCTGGCTGACCGACTCTTCGCCACTGACCACCAGTGAGGGGCTGCCGGCACCGACCGCCCAATGCTGCGCCACATCGAGCAGGAGGGTCGACTTGCCGACACCGGGCTCGCCGGCGAGCAGCACCACGGCACCGGGGACCAGGCCGCCGCCGAGCACCCGGTCGAGCTCGCTCACCCCGGTGGGCACGGCGCGGGCCGGAGCGGCGCTGATGGTGGCGATCGGCCGGGCCGGCTCGGTCGGCATCCGGGAGCTGACCACGCGACCGGAGACGGTCGGGCCGGTCACCGTGCTCTCGACCACCGCGCCCCACTCGCCGCACTCCGGGCAGCGCCCCACCCACTTGGGTGGCTGGTGCCCGCACGCGTCGCACTGGTAGGCCGGACGCGGCTCGCGGGCGGCGGACCGGCCACGGGCGGCACCGGCGGTGCCGCCGCGCGAAGGGGTCGATCGGGAGGTGGTCACATCAGGACGCTAGCCCTCGCGTATGACGAAAACACCCCGGCGTGGTGGTCACCACGCCGGGGCGTTTGTCGATGTGGACTCGGGTCACTCGTGGGTGGTGCCACCCTCGTCGTCTCCGTAGCCGCCCTCGCGCTCGATGATCGGCGAGGGGGGTGCGGCCGGGGTGAGCGGCACCGCGATCGGCGCCGGGCCGGTCACTGTGTTGCCGTTGCCGAAGTCGAAGGTCACGAAGACGTTCTGACCGGAGCGCAGCGCCTCGGTCAGGCCAAGCAGTCGGAGCTGCGTGGTGGCCTCGGAGTTGAGCTGGACGTAGCTCAGCGGGGCCAGCTCGATCCGGGCCGGCGTGCCCGGAGCGGACGGGCTGGCCGAACCGGACGCCCGCGCCGACTCCGGGGCGGACGGGGTGGCCGAGGACGACCCGGTCTCGGACGGGGTTGCCGACGGGCTGGCCGAGCCGGACCCGGAGGTCGACGGGCTGGCCGAGCCGGAGGCAGACGGGCTGGTGGAGGCGGACTCCGAGGCGGACGGCGACGGGCTCGCCGAGCCGCCGCTGATCACCACCTCACGGGCGCTCTCGGTGGTGATGGTGACAGTCACCGTCTCTTTCGAGTCGTTGTAGATCACCGCGTTGAGCCCAGCGTCCTGGCCGGCCTTGTAGCCCTCGGTGCCCGGGTAGTCCACGAGCAGGCCACGCACGGAGAAGGAACCGTTGTTGGTGGTGAGGCTGACGCCCTGGACCGACGCCTCCTTGGTGGCGGTCTCGGCGATCTGGCCGGCGCCGCAGCCGGACGTCAGCAGACTGGCCGCCGCAATTCCGGACAGCAACAGGGCCGCACGCCGGGATCCCCTGATCGAGCGCGTCACGTCGGTCCTCCTCGTCACAATCCCCACCCGGGCCGCACGCCGGGCACGGTGGCCATACCCGCGCAGACCGCGCTCCAGGGTAGTTGGGACTGATCGAGGCCCGCACGCGGACCCGGCAATGCCACCTGCCCGGGTGCCGTTCACACCACCCGACCGCTCGCGACCAGCAGGACCACGTCGATGAGGGCCACCAGCATCACCGCCCGGAAGGCCGACACCGGCCGCCGGCCGGCCCGGACCGCCGAGCGCCCGGCGTACCAGCTCAGCGGTGGCACCACGGCGGCCGTGACGACCGCTGCGACCCCGATCGCCGACGGCGGCCCGGGTGGCCCGAGGACCAGGGCCGCGGTCGCCGCGAGGAGCAGGCCGGCCGCCGCGATCCGGCTGCCGGCGGCGCCCAGCCGGTGCGGCAGGCCGCGCACCCCGGTCCGCGCGTCGTCGGCCAGGTCGGGCAGCACGTTGGCGAAGTGCGCCCCGGCCCCCAGGCATGCCGCCGCGACCAGCAGCCAGGCGGGTGGGGTCGGCTGCCCGGGCAGCGCCAGCACCACGAAGGCGGGCAGCGCGCCGAACGAGACGGCGTACGGCAGCACCGAGAACGCGGTGGCCTTGAGCGGCCAGTCGTAGAGCAGCGCCGAGACCAGTGCGACGGTCAACCAGAACGCCGCAGTGGGGTTCGTGGTCAGCGCCAGCAACGGACAGGCCACCGCGGCCACCGCCGCGGCCCAGGCCGTGGTGCGCCGACCGACAGCGCCGGCGGCGACCGGTTTGTCGGTACGCCCCACAGTGGCGTCCCGCTCGGCATCCAGCGCGTCGTTGGTCCAGCCGACGGCGAGCTGGCTGGCAAGAACGGCGAGCACGACGGACACGATTCCGGTCGGCCGGTGACCCACTCCCCAGGCCAACAGGCCGGAAACCGCGGTCACCGCTGCGGCCGGTTCCGGATGGCTCGCTCTGACCAGCCCTAACACCCTGGACGACATAAGGGAAGTCTGGTCGTTACCGAGCAGTCGTGCCACGCTCGGTGCCATGCGAGACGTGGCTGCGTCCGCGGCGTCCACCGGCCCCCGGGTGCTGCCGCGTAACGATCCGCGCCAGTACGACGACCTGGCCGGTGAGTGGTGGCGGCCCGATGGCGCGTTCGCGATGCTGCACTGGCTGGCGGAGGCCCGCGCGGCGCTGGTGCCACCGGCCACCCGTCCGGGCGCGCTGCTGGTCGATCTGGGTTGCGGCGCCGGTCTGCTCGCGCCGCACCTGGCCGGCAAGGGTTACCGCCACGTCGGGGTGGATCTGACCCGCTCGGCGTTGGTCCAGGCGGCCGAGCACGGGGTGCGCGTGGTCCAGGGCGACGTCACCGCCGTCCCGCTGCCGAGCGGTTGCGCCGACGTGGTCTCCGCAGGTGAGCTGCTGGAGCATGTGCCGGCCTGGCCGCGTGCGGTGGCCGAGGCGTGCCGTCTGCTGCGTCCGGGCGGTCTGCTGGTGTTGGACACCCTGAACGACACGGCGCTGGCCCGGCTCGTTGCGGTACGGATCGCCGAGCGGCTGCCGACCGTGCCACGCGGCATCCACGATCCACGGTTGTTCGTGGACGCCCGGGCACTGGTGGCCGAGTGTGCCCGGCACGGTGTCGACCTGCGGCTGCGAGGCATCCGTCCTCAGGTCGGGGGCATGCTTGCCTGGTTGCTGCGCCGGGCCCGCGCGACCCGGACGTCCGGTGCGACGTCCACGGGCCGCGCGCCACGCATCGTGCCGACCCGGTCCACCGCGGTGCTCTACCAGGGCCGGGGGGTCCGCAAAGGATAGTCCGGGCCTGGCGGGGGTATGGGACGCCGAGGAGGAGACGATATGACGGTGCAGGCGCTTGAGGCGGCCCGCCGGTTGGCGCCGCGGTTCGCCGCGCGTGCGGCGGAACACGACCGGGACGGTTCCTTCCCCGTCGAGGACTTCCGTGACCTGCGGGAGGCTGGCCTTTTCGGTTTGATGGTGCCTCGGGCACTGGGTGGCATGGAGGCCAGCTTCGCCGAGTACGCCGCGGTGGCCACTGAGCTTGCCCGAGGCAACGGCGCGACGGCCCTGGTGTTCAACATGCACGCCTCGGTGACCGGTGCCCTGGGCGCGGTCACCGAGGAGTTGGCCGAGGCGTTGGGTGTGCCGGACGAGGCGCTGGTCGCCCGGGACCGGCTGCTCACCGCTGCGGCTCAGGGCTCCTGGTACGCGGTCGCGATGAGCGAGCGTGGCGCCGGTGCCCGGCTGTCCCAGCTGACCACGGCGTACGAGGCGACCGACGAGGGTTGGCATCTCAAGGGCAGCAAGACCTTCTGCTCCGGCGCCGGGCATGCCGACGGTTACCTGGTGGCGGCGCGCAGCGCGGCCGACCAGTCGGTGGTCTCGCAGTTCCTGGTGCCGGCCGGTGACGGGTTGACAGTGGAGCCGACCTGGGATGCGCTCGGCATGCGCGCCACCTCCTCGCACGACCTGCACCTGGACGTGACGGTTCCGGCGGACCGGCTGCTCGGTGGTGTGGAAGGGCTGGCGCTGGTGGTCGCCCAACTGATGCCGCACTGGCTGGTGGCCAGCTACGCGGCGGTGTATGTGGGGGTGGCCCGGGCGGCGATCGACGCGGCGGCCGAGCACCTCAACGCCCGTAACCTGGCCGGTCTGCCGGCGGTGCGGGCCCGACTGGGCCGGGCGGACGCGGCCACGGCGGCCGCCCAGCTTGTGGTCGCCGAGGCGGCCCGTCGGGTGGACGAGGCTCCGGGTGACGAGGAGACAAACCGTTGGGTGTGGCGGGCGAAGCTGCTCGCCGGCACCACGGCCGCCGAGGTGGCGGCGTCGGTGTTGGAGGCGGCGGGCACCTCGGCGACCCGACGTGGTCATCCGTTGGAGCGGCTCTACCGCGATGCCCGCTGCGGCTCGCTGCACCCGGCCACCTCGGATGTCTGCGCCGACTGGCTGGGCATCGCCGCCCTGGGCGGCGACCCGGACCGCGACGGATCGGCACCGCGTTGGTGAGCCGGCCGGGGACTCGCACGCAAGATAGGCCAGCCGAGGCGGCTGGTGGGACGGCCAGGGGGAGGACAGCATTTGACGAGAGGTGGGGATCGTGTCCGTACCAGTGATCGCGGCGCTCGGGATTGCACAGCCGCCGTCCGCTTCGCAGGACGAGTTGTGGGAGGGCTACTTCTCCCGGCACTTCACCGGCACCACCAGGTCGTTGGCCCAGCGGATCTTCGCGCACTCCGGGGTGACCCGGCGTCAGGCTGCGGTCAACCCGCTGTTGGAGGACGTGTCGGACTGGCCGACCGAGCGCCGGATGCGTCGCTATCAGGTCGAGGCGCTGCCGTTGGGCAAGGAGGCGGTGGGCCGCGCGTTGACCGCAGCCGGCTTGGACGCCGGCGACATCGGGCTGTTCATCGTCTGCTCCTGCACGGGCTACGCCACCCCGGGGCTGGACATCCTGCTCGCCCGGGACCTCGGCATGGCCGCGGACACCCAGCGGATGTTCATCGGCCACATGGGCTGTTACGCGGCGATGCCGGGCCTCGGCGCGGCGAGTGACTTCGTCACCGCGCGAGGGCGACCGGCGCTGCTGCTCTGCGCGGAGCTGACCAGCCTGCACATCCAACCGTCGAGTGCCAGGGTGGACACCCAGCAGATCGTCTCCCACGCGCTCTTCTCGGATGCGGCGGTCGCCGCCGTGGTCACGCCGAGCGGCCCGGGGTACGCGTTGCGCGAGGTCACGTCCGTCACCGACACCTCGACAGCGGACCACATGACGTGGGACGTCACCGACGCCGGTTTCCGGATGGGGCTGTCACCGAAGGTGCCGCAGGTGCTGTCGAGGCACGTCCGTGCGCTGGTCGACGACCTTCTGGCCCGGCACGGTCTCACCAGTTCCGAGGTGGACGGCTGGGCGGTGCATCCGGGGGGCCCGCGGATCCTCAACGTGGTGGAGCGTGAGTTGGCGTTGCCGCCGCAGGGTCTGGCGGCGTCCCGGGCGACGCTCGATGAGCACGGCAACTGCTCGTCCCCGACCGTACTGCTGATCCTGGACCGGCTGGGCCGTGCGACTCCTGCGGCTCGACGTGTCGTCATGTTGGCGTTCGGTCCCGGCCTCACCCTGTACGCCGCCCTGCTCGATCGACAGGACTGATCACCTCCTCCTCCGGCCGGTACGCTCGCTGGATGGATACGACGACGGACGACCGACTGCGTTCGGTCGTCCTGGTGGGTGCCGCGGTGGCCGTGCTGGCCGTTGGTGGCTGGTGGTGGCAGGCCACCGCGCCCGCCTCGACGGCCAGGTCGGCTGCTCCTTCGGAGACCGTCCCGTCCACCGGGCCGAGTGTGAGCACGGCGCTGGAACGCGCCCTGGTCACCGGGGCGCCCGGTGAACGGCTGACGATGCGGGTGGACGCGAGCGGCGAGGTCGTCAGCATCCCGGAGAGCGTACGGACGGAGATCGACCCGGAGACCGGCAAGATCGTCGACATCGACGGCAATCTCGCTGCCCTCTTCTTCGGGGATGATCTGCCCTCGTTCCGCGACACCGTTTGGCAGGAGCGGGCGACACTCGCTCCGGGGCAGAGCGTGGTCCGGCAGGCAGCGGGCGACAGTGGCCGTCACCTCCTGCAATACCGGTGCACCAGGCCGGGCGCCATGCTGGTGAGCGTCTCCGGGGCAGGGCTTGCTGGGCCGTCCCAGATCGACTGTGACGGCACGGTCGCCAGCGCCGAGGTGCTGGCGCACGGCAGGCCGTTCCGGGTGTCGCTGTCGGCGACGGGTGAGCGGGAGATCGACGTGCAGGCGCAGCTCGTCTTCCTGCCCCGCTAGGCCGTCAGCCGCGCTCGGGCGCGTCGCGCCGCACTCCACGCGCTGAGCCGCGACCAGGCCGCTCAGGCGGTGAGCCGCGCTCAGGCGCCGAGGGCGGTCAGCTCACGTCGGTAGGTGTCCACCGGCCCCAGGTCGGGCAGCACCAGGGTCACCGTGCCGGCGCGGTCGACCAGCAGGGCGGTGGCGACGCCGGGGCGGGCCGGTTGGCCCAGGAAGGAGCGCAGCCCTCCGGCTGGGTCGGCCAGCGCCCGGACCTGCGGTCGGTTGGTCGGTGGGGCTGGCGCCGTCCGGCCGCCGCTGACGGTCACCACGGAGACCCCGGCGGGCGCAGCCGTCAGGGCGTCGGCGACGCGGTCCGGGCAGGGGCAGCCGTCCAGCAGGATGATCATGGCGGGCAGCAGGCCGCGCAGTGGCACCGGTGCCTGGCCCGCGTCGACCAGGTCCAGTGCGGGCAGGGCCCGCCCGGCGAGGGTCGCGGGTGGCGAGTAGGGCGCCGGGGTCGGACGGTCGCTGCGGCTGGCGCGTGGCCAGGTGACCGCGACCAGGCCGGTCAGCGTGGTGAGGACCGCCACCAGCAGGACCAGCAGCGGTAGGCCCAGAGCGCGGCTACGGGGCAGGCCAATGGCCCTACGGAGTTCACGGCGGATCTGGGCGGCCTCGGCGGCGAGCGCGGAGGCGTCGTCGGGAACCACGACACGGCCCCACTCGGGCGGCAGGCCGGGCAGGCCGTCGGTCGGCCCGTGGCCCTCTGCGTCCGGCTTGCCCATCGGACCTCCTGGAAGCGTCTCGAGAGCGGAGTGCGGCTCCGTCTCCAGGGTCGCGCACCAGGGGCTCCTCCCGCTACACCTGGGCGCAGTCCCGCTGGCCGGGCTACCATGGGAGGAGCGCGTAGCCCTTGATCTCGACGTTCCGTTCACCCGTACCGGGCAGTCATTCGTTCGTTACGGAGCGTGTTCGAACCATTGGTTTGACCGCCTGTCAAGCTGAAGCAAGACCTCTCACAGGGCCCCTGAGCTGCGCCAATGGTCAGGACATCGGAGAGACATCAGTGCCTGACCGTGTTACCCTAGACACAGCGAAAGGGGTTTCGAACCTATGGTTTTCAGTGTCGGCGAGACCGTTGTTTACCCCCACCACGGGGCCGCACTCATCGAGGCAATCGAGACTCGGATCATCAAGGGCGAGCCTAAGAAATACCTCGTCCTGAGGGTCGCGCAGGGTGACCTGACGGTCCGGGTGCCCGCCGAGAATGCCGAGATCGTGGGTGTGCGCGAGGTGGTCGGCGAAGAAGGCCTGGGCAAGGTCTTCGACGTTCTCCGGGCTCCGCACACCGAGGAGCCGACCAACTGGTCGCGACGTTACAAGGCCAACCTGGAAAAGCTGGCCTCCGGCAACCCGCTGAAGGTCGCCGAGGTCGTTCGCGACCTGTGGCGCCGGGAGCGGGAGCGGGGCCTTTCCGCTGGTGAGAAGCGGATGCTGGCCAAGGCCCGCGACATTCTCGTCGGTGAGGTCGCGCTGGCTGAGAAGAGCACCAAGGACGAGGCGGAGACGCTGCTCGACAAGGTCCTCACCGAGGCCTAGTCCGCACAGCATCGTCGTACCCACTTCGTAGCAAAGAAACCACCGAGGACCGTGACGTGACCGCGCAGCTCAATCCGCGCGGTGACGTCGCGGTCCTCGTGCCTGCGGCGGGTGCCGGCGTACGTCTCGGCCCCGGCCGGCCCAAGGCGCTGCGCCTGCTCGGCGGCGAGCCGCTCCTCGTGCACGCCGTGCGACGGCTGGCCGCCGCACCGTCGGTGCACACGATCGTGGTGGCCGCGCCGGTCGCCGAGGTGGCGGCCGTCCGTGAGCTGCTGGCCCCGGTCGCACCGGTGATCGTGGTGGCCGGCGGCGCGGAGCGACAGGCGTCGGTGGCCGCCGCGCTGGCCGCGGTGCCCGCTGGCCCGACGATCATCCTGGTGCACGACGCCGCCCGCGCGCTCACGCCGCCCGAGCTGGTCGAATCCGTCGCCGCGGCAGTCCGGGACGGGCGTGACGCGGTGATCCCGGTCCTGCCGGTCGTCGACACGATCAAGGAGGTCGGCGCCGGCGAGGTGGTGCTCGGCACCGTCGACCGTTCCGCCCTGCGCGCGGTGCAGACCCCGCAGGGTTTCCGCCGGGCGGTGCTCAGCGCCGCGCACGCCGCAGCCGGTGACTCCCTGACCGACGACGCCGGTCTCGTCGAGAAGCAGGGCGTGACGGTGAGCTGCGTGCCGGGCTCGGAGTACGCATTGAAAATCACCCGACCGTTCGACCTGGCTCTGGCGGAGCATCTGCTTGCCGCCGGCGGTTGACGCGTAGGCTCTGATCATGATCGTTCCCCGGGTGGCCATCGGCACCGACGTACACGCGTTCGAGCCGGGTCGGCCCTGCTGGGTGGCCGGGCTGCTCTGGCCCGACCAGGACGGCCTTGCCGGGCACTCGGACGCCGACGTGGTCGCGCACGCCGCCTGCAACGCGCTGCTCTCCGCCGCCGGCCTCGGTGATCTCGGCGCCGTCTTCGGGGTGGGTCAACCAGAGTGGGCCGGCGCGTCCGGTGTGGCGCTGCTGACCGAGACGGCCCGCCGGGTGCGGGCCGCCGGCCTGGAGATCGGCAACGTGTCCGTGCAGGTCATCGGCAACCGTCCCAAGATCGGCAAGCGTCGTGCGGAGGCGCAGGAGGTGCTCTCCTCCGCCGTCGGCGCCCCGGTCACGCTGTCCGCCGCGACCACCGACGGGCTCGGTTTCACCGGCCGCGAGGAAGGGCTCACCGGCATCGCGGTGGCTCTGGTGTACGACGCGCCGGCCGCCTAAGCTCGCCGCGATGTCCAGCGACCCCGCTCCCGACCAGTCCGCCGCCGACGGCTACGTCCAGCGCGCCCAACTCCTCGCCGAGCTCGGCCGCCACGACGAGGCGGCTGGCGAGCTGACCTACGGGCTGGCCCTCCAGCCGGACGACGTGGATGCCCTCACCATGCTGGCCCGGGTGCACCTTGCCGCCGACCGTCCGGCCGAGGCGCTCACCGCCGCGGACACGGCCGTGGCCGCCGCACCGGAGGCCCTCCCGCCGCTGGTCGCCCGGGGCATGGCCCTGGCCGATCTGGAGCGCTACGCCGAGTCGGCTGCCACCGCAGACCGGATCCTCGCCCTCGGCCCGGCCGACGCGTACGCCCAGCGCAGCGCGGCGGCGATCCTGGCCGGCGCCCGCAACGGGCAGCCGGCGCTGAACGCGGCCTGGCGCGGGGTCGAGCTTGCCCCGGAGGAGCCGCAGGCCCATCTGGTGCTCAGCCTGGTCGCCGCCCGGCTGGACCTGTTCGACCTGGCCGAGCGGGCCTACCGGGAGGCGTTGCGGCTCGATCCGCGCCTCGCCGAGGCCGGGCACGAGGTCGGTGTCATGCGTCTGGAGCAGCGCCGCTGGTCGGAGGCGTTGGCGCACGTGGCGGACGCGGTGTCGATCAGCCCGAGCCGAGTCGACTCGCCGCGAACCCTCGCGTCCGGCCTGCACCGCCTGGTGCTCTACGGGGCGGGGTGGTCGCTGGTGGCGGCGGTGCTGGTCGCGGTCGCGGCGTCGGCGAGCGACGGGTTCTCCCGCATGCTGGCGGTGCTCGCCGCGCTCACCGGTGGGATCGTCGTCTGGCAGCTCGCCGCCCGGTTGCCCGGGCTGGCCCGGACCGTCCTGCCCGCCATGCTGCACTCTGACCGCGCGATGGCCCTGGCGGTCTACGCCGTGGCCGCCGCGCCGGTGCTGCTGCTGGTGTACGCGGTGATCGGCTCGCCATGGCCGCTGGTGCTGGCGATCGCCGCCACGGCGATCGCCGAGTTCGCCGTATTCACCCGCACCGCGATCCGCTAGCCCTCTCCGGCAGCACCGCGACAGATCAACAAGCGTCGCCCAGCTCGCGCACGTCAGGGTTTCGCCGGAGCCCGCCCGCGTCGGGATCAAGCCTGACCGCCCAGAGCGGGTGGGCTCCGGCGAAACCCCAGCGCGACTAGACCGAACGCGCCCAGGTCCAGGCGTATCCCTCGTCCTCGCATCCGGTGGCGGCGTCGCAGAGATCCAGGGGGCGGAACGTGTCGACCATGACGGCCAACTCGTCGAAGTAGTCCGCACCGATGGAACGCTCGGCTGCACCCGGCTGGGGGCCGTGGGTGAACCCGGACGGGTGCAGGGAGATCGAGCCCTGCTCGATGCCGGAACCGCGCCGGGCCTCGTAGTTGCCGCCCGTGTAGAAGAGCATCTCGTCAGAGTCGACGTTGTGGTGGTTGTACGGCACCGGGATCGCGTCCGGGTGGTAGTCGACCTTGCGGGGCACGAACGAGCAGATGACGAAGTTTGGGCCCTGGAAGGTCTGGTGCACCGGCGGGGGCTGGTGGATGCGCCCGGTGATCGGCTCGAAGTCGTGGATGGAGAACGCCCACGGGTAGAGGTGCCCATCCCAGCCGACCACGTCGAACGGGTGGTTCGCGTAGACGTAGCGGGTCCAACCACGGCGGTGGCGGACCAGCACCTCAACCTCCTCACCGTCGACGAGCAGCGGCGAGTCGGGGCCGCGGACGTCGCGCTCGCAGTACGGCGAGTGCTCCAGGAACTGGCCGCGGACGGAGAGGTAGCGCTTGGGTGGGCCGATGTGCCCGGACGCCTCGACGGTGAGCAGGCGGACGGGCTGGTCACCGGTGGGCACCAGCCGGTGGATGGTCGAGGTGGGGATGATGACGTAGTCGCCGGCCACCGCGTCCAGCACCCCGAACGGGGACTCGACCCGCAGGGTGCCCGACTCGACATAGAGGCAGTGGTCGCCGGTGGCGTCGCGGAACAGCGGTGAGGGCCGGTCGGCGAGCACGTAGCCGATCCGTACGTCGTCGTTGGCGAGCAGGTACTGCCGGCCGAGGACGGGGTCGGAGCCGCCGGTGTCCAGCTTGTGGGTGCGCAGGTGGCGGGGCTTGAGCGGCAGGTTCGGTGCCCGGGTGAACGCGGGCGGGGTGAACTCGTCGGCGGCCAGGATCGCTGTGGGCGCGTGCCGGTGGTAGAGCAGGGACGAGTCGGAGGAGAAGCCCTCCTGGCCCATCAGCTCCTCGGCGTAGAGGGTGCCGTCGGGCTGGCGGAACTGGGTGTGGCGCTTGCGCGGCACATCGCCGACGCTGCGGTAATACGGCATCTCGCCTCCCGATATGTTCCGTTCACCGATCAACAGCGTCCGATAATCGGACGCTGTTGTCCGTTCCTCGTAGCGTCCCGTACATTCTTGTTCCGTGTCAACGCAGGTGCCCGCACTCCTCGACGGCCTGGTGGACGACGCCGCCGTCTTCCCCCCGGGCAGCGCCACGCTGCCCGACGCGCTGACCGCCCACCGCCGGCACCGCGCAGCCTGGTACGCCGACCTGGTCGGCCCGCTGCTGATCCCCGCCTCGACAGTCTCGGCAGGCGAGCTGACTGGTCTCGTCGACCCGGGTGAGGGCTTGGTGATCGGGCTGATCGGTGACACCGGGATCGGGAACCTGCCGTACGCGCTCTCGTTTCTCGCCCCGGACGGCGTCACCGCCCGCCAGGTCGAGGTGGCTGTCGCCAAACGCGGCGAGGACCCCCTGCCCGGCATCGCCGAGCTGCTGCGGCTGACCGATGCGCTGCCGGACGTCGAGGCCGTCTACGCCGAGCTGCCGCTGACCTTCGGGCTGATGGGCGCGCTGGACGCACTCGCCGCGGCCCGGAACGACGGGGTGCCCGTCGCGGCCAAGTTCCGCACCGGTGGCCTGGCCGCCGAACTCTTTCCCACGCCAGCCGAGCTGGCCGCCGTGATCTGCGCCTGCCGCGACCGGGGCCTGCCCTTCAAGCTCACCGCCGGGCTGCACCAGGCGGTCCGGCACCTGGATTCGGAGACCGGGTTCACCCACCACGGCTACGCCAACGTGCTGGCCGCCACCCTGGCAGCCGCCGACGGCGACGGTGTGGAGGCGGTCGCCGAGTTGCTGACCGTGGTCGACCCACGCCCACTGGTGGAGCGGGCGACGACACGACTAGACCTACCGCGCCCACTGTGGGTGGGCTTCGGCTCGTGCAGCATCCTGGAACCACTGACCGATCTGATCCGGCTGGGGCTGGTGAACGGGGGCTACGACGCATGACCTGGGTGACCGGCGCTGACGGATCGCCGTACGGGGTGACGAACCTGCCGTACGGGGTGTTCCGGTCCGACGAGGGCCAGTCGCGGATCGGCGTACGGATCGGGTCCTGGGTGTTCGACCTGGCCGCCGCGGAGGCAGCCGACCTGGTGCTGGCCGCCGGTGCGCTGTGCCGGCCCACCCTCAACGAGTTCATGGCGCTGGGCCGTCCGCAGTGGACGGCGGTGCGGCAGCGCATCACCGAGCTGCTGACCGACCCGGCTCACCGACCCGCGGTGGAGCCGCTGCTGGTGCCCCTCGACGACGTGGAGATGCTGCTCCCGATCGAGGTGGCCGACTACGTCGACTTCTACTCGTCCGAGCACCACGCCTCGAACGTCGGACAGATCTTCCGCCCCGGCCAGCCGCCGCTGCTGCCGAACTGGAAGCACCTGCCGATCGGCTACCACGGGCGGGCCGGCACCGTGATCGTCTCCGGCACACCGGTGATCCGACCGACCGGGCAGCGCGCCTCCGCCGAGGGCCCCGTCACGGGCCCGTCCGTACGCCTCGACATCGAGGCCGAGGTCGGCTTCGTGGTGGGCGTGCCCAGCCCGTTGGGGCGTCGGGTGTCGGTCGATGACTTCGCCGACCACGTCTTCGGGGTGGTGCTGGTCAACGACTGGTCGGCCCGGGACATCCAGGCCTGGGAGTACCAGCCGCTCGGGCCGTTCCTCGGCAAGTCATTCGCCACCTCGGTCTCGGCCTGGGTGACGCCGCTGGACGCGCTCGGCGACGCGTTCGTGCCCGCCCCCGACCAGGACCCGCCGGTGGTCGACTACCTGCGTGACGTGCCGCACCTGGGGCTGGACCTCCGACTGGCGGTCGAGTGGAACGGCGAGCAGGTCAGCGAGCCGCCGTTCGCCACCATGTACTGGACGCCGGCTCAGCAGTTGGCGCACCTCACCGTCAACGGCGCGTCACTGCGCACCGGCGACCTGTACGCCTCCGGCACCGTCTCCGGCCCGGACCGATCGCAGGTCGGCTCGTTCCTGGAACTGACCTGGGGTGGGGCGGAGCCGGTGAAGGTCGGCGACGAGAGCCGCACCTTCCTCGCCGACGGCGACACGGTGACCATCACCGCCACCGCGCCCGGCCCGGACGGCACCACCATCGCCCTCGGCGAGGTCAGCGGCACCATTCGTCCGGCCAACTGAACGGTCGCATTCCATCCGTCTCGTGCACGGGACCGGTCATCGCACAGCCCGTGCGATAACCGGCCCCGGTTGACCCGTTGATCGTCCGGATCCCGTTGCCTCGCCGCGCGATCCGGGCCGGGCTCCGCCCGGCTCTCAGCGGTGGGGCTTCCATTGCACACGGAGGTAACGACGATGCACGATCTTACGGGCGCAATCTGGCGTACCAGCAGCCGTTCGAACGACCAGGGGCTCTGCGTGGAGGTCGCGGACAACCTGGTTGACGTCCACGGTCTGGTCGCGGTCCGCGACTCCAAGGACCAGGCCGGCCCCACGCTCGCGGTCAGCCCGCCGGGGTGGACAGCTTTCATCGGCGCGATCCGGGCCGGTCGATTCGAGCACTGACCGGAGCATCGGCACCGGTCGACGACGTCCGGTGCCGAGCAACGGTCCAAACGGACAGCGTGGCCTCCGGGTGGTGGAAATTCCGTCCCGGGGGCCCCGTCCGGCCCTTACTCCGCGTACCGTCGGGGACACGGGAGGGTGGCATGTCGACGGTCGCGGTTACCGGGTTCATCGAGGCGCACGCTGTCGATGTCTGGCGTCTGCTGACCGACCTGCCCGGCCGTGCGGCCCGGCTGACCGCCGCCGGCCCGATCGAGATCCTCACCCCGGGGCCGTTCGGCCCGGGCACCGCCTGGCGTGAGGAGCGCGCCCAGCCGGGCGGCGGCACGCTGAGCGAGGAGTTCCTGGTGGTGGAGGCAGTCGCTCCCCATCGACTGGTGCTCTGTTCCTCCGGTGCCGGCGTGGATTACCGCATCACCTGGAGCCTGCGTCCGGTCCGCCGTCGCCGCCGGGGTTGCACCGCGATCACCGTCAGCCAGGAGGCGGCGCCGACCGACCCGTACGGTCGGGTGGTGGCGCTGCTGCTCGGCGGTCTCGCCGCGCGGGCGGTCGAGGTGGCGTTGCGGCGTGATCTCGCCGACCTGACCGTCGCGGCCGGCGTCCTCGGCTCGGTCGAAGCCGCCTGAGCGCCGACCCGCCAGATCCGCCCCTCCGCGCGACCGTCGTCGCCGTGACCTGAGCGGGGTGCGGCCGGTTCCGCTGGGTAGGGTGCCGGTCGGAGGTGCGGCATGGGGTTCCCGAGGGGCCGACGACGGCTCGTGATGGCGGTCGCGGCGCTGCTCGCGATCGCAGCTGTCGCGGTCATCGTCCACCGGGTGCTCGCACCGGCGGAGGTGAGCACGCTGGCGCGGGGTGACTACCCGGCCCCGGCCCGACCGGCTGCCGGAGTGATCGGTCGGTTGCCGGTCGCCCCGTTGATCGTGGACGGGCGACTGCGGGTGTACGCCGCACACCGTCAGGTCTACGCCGACCGGCCGGTCGACGGGCGGTACCGGACCAGCCCGTACTGGTCGTACCGGCGCTGGCCCGCCGAGCTGACCGGGATCGTCGCCAGCGGCAGCACTGTGGTCAGCCGCTGGTCCGACGGCCAACTCGTCGCCCTCGACGCGCGGACCGGCGGGGTGCTCTGGAAGGCCGACGGTCCGAAGCCGGCCGCAGGCACGGCGGTGGTGCGACGTACCTGGGCGGCCCCCGTGTGGGACCCGCGCGGGCTCCAACTCGCCGACCTTCCGGGCGGTCGAACGGTGCTGCTGGTCAGCGGGGACGCCCAGGCGCGCGGGGTCGAGTTGAGCGACGGCCGGGAGCTGTGGCGGGTCGACCTGCCGGGCAGGTGCCGCAGCGACGTCGGCACCAGCTCCTCGGGACAGCTGATCGGCGTGGACACCTGCGCCGGACCGGCCACGATCGAGTTCCGGGACGCCGCGACCGGCGTGGTGCGCGAGCGCTGGCGACCGCCGGGTGGCCCGGACGAGTTGGTGGTGACTCCCCTCGGCTGCCGTACCGGCCAGTCGGACTGCCTGGCCCTGCGGACCTCCGGTCCGGGTGACGAGGGCGGCCGGGGTTGGTTGCTCGGTGCTGGTGTGCCGGTCGCCGCCCCGGCGCTGGATCCGGCCGGCGCGGTGCTGGTCGGTGACCAGGCCGTTGTCGTGCTCGACGGGGTCGCGGTGGCCCGGTCGGCGGCCACCGGCACGGAGCTCTGGCGGTCCGAGGGCCTGGGTCCGGCCCGGGTGCTGGCCGCGCAGCCTGGCCGGGTGCACCTGCTGACCGAGGCGAACGACCTGGTGACGCTGGATCCGGCGACGGGGACGCAGTTGTCCCGCTTCCTGCTCAACGTCGGCTCGGACGGGACCGGCTGGGCGCCCGGGGCGGTGGCCGCGGCGGACGGTTACGTGGCTGTCGAACGACTCCGCAAGCCGGTCGACCCGGACGGTGACGACCAGCGCTACTACTACACCGGCGAAGCGGTGATCCTGGCTGCCACCTGATCGTGGCGTCTTCGGCACCTGAACCCTCGACCAGTCCATACCCTTTGTCCAGAAAGGGTAGGTTTTTCATGGTTCAGGTTTCGGGAAAGGGGTCGGCGCATGGGTCGGACAGCAACCAGCTACCTCGTGGGCGGCGCGCTCGCCGCGACCGCGAGCCTCGTGCCGGCGGTCCCGCCGGTGCTGAGCGCCGACCCCGCATCGGCGCGCGGGATCAGCGCCGTCCGGGCCGAGCCGTCGGCGGACACCGGCGTCACCTTCGAGATCCTGCCGGCGACACCGACACCGACACCGACGCCGACCCAGCCTCCACCCACTCCCACGGCCGACCCGCCTCAACCCACGCCGGGCCACGGTGGTCAGTTGCCGGTCACCGGTCCGGGCGGGTCGACACTGTTGCTCGTCGGGCTGGGCGGGGGTCTGCTCCTCGTCGGTTGGCTCGCTGTCCGCCGGAGGCGGCCGGTCTGATCGGAGCCTCCGGCCAGGCCCGTGCGGCCTCCGGCCTCCGGCCAGGCCCGTGCGGCCTCCGGCCTCCGGCCAGGCCCGTGCGGCCTCCGGCCTCCGGCCAGGCCCGTGCGGCCTCCGGCCGGCGGCCTGTGCCCTCAGGCTGGCGGCCCGTGCGGCCGCTGGCGTGCTGTCAGCCGCCAGCGCGGATCCGCTCCCTCGGCCGGCCGGCTGACGGCCGACCGGATCGCCGGGATCGCCGGGCCAGCACCGCGAGACCGGTGACCAACAGCAGGCCTACGACGGCTGCCCCCACGGCCCAGCCGGACACGATCCGGCTGACGACGCTGCCCCGTTTTCCGACCTGACCCGCATCGGGGAACTGGATCTGCGCGGTGACGCTGCGCTTCACCAGCCCGCTCTCCAGGTTCACCTCCGCTTTCCAGGGGCCGTTCGGCAACTCGACCGGGAATCGGGCGATGACCTGCCCGGCGTTACCCGGTGCCAGCGTGACGCCCTGCCCGATCGGGAAGGGGCCGGCCCGGCTGCCGGCTGGACCGTCGGTCAGGGAGACCGTGCCGGTCAGATCGAGGGCGCGGCCGCCGGTGTTGCGGACCTGGACGGTCACCGACGGGTCACCCTCCGGGCCGCGGGCGGGACGTACCTCACCGATCGAGAAGTCGGAGACCGGTTCGCCGCCGGGCCCGATGCCGAGGTACATCCGGACGCCGACCCGGTGGACCTGTGTCACCTCACCGCTGGCCCGGGGTGCCGAAGCGGTGGACGCCCAGATCACCCCGTACCTCTCGCCCTTCGAGGCGGCCTGTGGCACCGTGACGGTCGCCCGGACCCGGGCCTCGCCCCACGGTTGCAGTTCCACCGCGCGCTGGTCGAGGGTGACCCAGGAGGTCAGCTCGTTCTCGGCACGACCCTCGCCGAAGCGGAACGCCGAGGCTTCCAGGGTCGCGGCTGCCGGATACACGTCGACGCGACGGGTCTCGTCGGTGCGGTTGACGATCAGCAGTTGCCGATTGATGGTGGTGCCCGGCGGTAGGTGGTCGACGATGTAGCGCAGCGCCCGAGGATCGGTGCGGCGGTCGGCCGGGGCTTCCAACAGCCGGATCCCGATGGCCCCGTCGTCCGACCCCGCGTCCGGTTCGACCGCGCCGGCCCGGGTCGACAGACCCGGACCGGCGAGGCAGAACAGAGCGAGCGCGACCGCGATGGTCGACCGCCCCCGGGGGCTACGCCACCGAATGCGTCACCGTGCCGGTGTAGACGCCCGCGATGCTGTCCAGCGGGACGTTGACCACCAGGGTGGGGTTCCAGCTGGCGGTGTTGCCGCCGGTGCCGCCGGAGTGGGTGAACGCGGTTAGCGGGGTGACGCTGGACAGCGGATCGGCGTCGCCGGCGGTCGTCTGTCCCGGCGTGAAGGTGCCATCGCCGGTGGACGCCGTCAACGGGCCGGACCAGTAGTTGATCTCTTCCGGAAGGATCGTCTCGGGCGGTGAGGCGCCGCCGGTCTGGAAGACCGTCGCCGTCACCGAGGCCACCCAGGACGCGTTGGTGGCACCCCGGGAGTCGGTGACGGTCACCGTGCCGAGCTGGCCGGTGATGGTGCCGCCGGGGGCGCCATCACCGAGGTCGGCGGCGGCGGGCGCGTCGATGTCGAGGGTGCCGGCGAGCACCTCGAAGGTGGTGGTCGTGGTGTCGGTCGGCGCGGCAGCGGCCGGTGCGGCGAGGACTCCCACCATCGCGGCGGCGGCCGCCCCGGCGAGACAGATCTTGGCAGTACGCACTGTTCGTTACCCCGTTTTCTCGAAGTGAGCCGGTGTGCGTCCTCGCACAACCGGCTACTTCGAAAGATAGGGGTAAAAGCACCATAAACAGGACAAACGCCGCTTATGTCACTGGTTGGTCACACCAGGTCGACGCTCAGGTCAGCGCCGCCTCGGCGGCGGCCAGGAACGCGTCGTTCTCGGCCGGGGTGCCGATGGTGACCCGGACGCCGTCCCCGGCGAACGGCCGGACGATCACGCCACGCGCCTCGCACGCCTTGCCGAACGCCACCGCGCGGTCGGCCAGCGGGAGCCAGACGAAGTTGGCCTGACTCGTCGGCAGGTCCGGCACGAACTTGCGGACAGCCTCGGTGACCCGGTCCCGCTCGGCGACAACCAGGGCGCAGCGGCGCTCCATCTCGGCCGCCTGGGTCAGCGCCGCGAGCGCACCGGCCTGGGCCGCCGTGCTGCTGGAGAACGGCGTCGCCACCTTGCGGATCGCGGCGGCCACCACCGGCTGGGCGACCAACCAGCCCATTCGCAGCCCGGCGAGCCCCCATGCCTTCGACAGCGTTCGCAGCACCGCCACGTTGGGCCGGTCCAGGTAGTCGAGCCCGTCCGGCACCTCCGGGTCGGTGACGAACTCCCGGTACGCCTCGTCGATCACCACCAGCACGTCGTCCGGCACCGCGTCGAGGAACCGGTCCAACTCGGCCCGGCGCAACGCCGTACCGGTGGGGTTGTTCGGGTTGCAGACGAAAATCACCCGGGTCCGGTCGGTCACCGCCGCGGCCATCGCCGCCAGGTCGTGCCCGTGCCCGGCGTCGTTGGGCACCCGCACGCTGGTCGCGCCGCTGGTCGCCACGATGATCGGGTACGCCTCGAACGACCGCCACGAGTAGAGCACCTCGTCGCCGGGCAGGCAGGTGGCCCGGACCAGGTGCTCGGCCAGCGCCACCGAACCGCAGCCGGTGGCGATCCGGTCGGCGTCCACGCCGTACCGCTGGGCCAGCGCGTCACGCAGCGCGACCACGCCCATGTCCGGGTAGCGGTGCGAGGTGGTGATCGCCTCGGTGACCGCCTCCACCACGCCGGGCAGCGGTCCGTAGGGAACCTCGTTGCTGGCCAGCTTGATGGCCTCCGGCAGGCCCAACTCCCGAGCCAGGTCGGCAGGGCTGCGCCCCGGCACGTAGTTGGGCAACGCGTCCAGGTCGGCGCGGGTCAGCCGCAGCGCCGGCTGGTGACGTCCGGAGTCGGTCATGGGGTGTCTCCCGGGGGCTGGTCGCGGTCGTTCGAGGGGGCGGAAGCGGGGCGGTAGGGGACTTCGACGACCACCGTCTGCGCGCGCTTGTCGTGCAGCGCCTGGCGCAGGGGGTGGTCCCAGAGGGGGGACAGGGAATCGACGAATTGCAGCACCAGGCCGATCCCGGCGCAGTACCAGAGCAGCGTCGGCAGGCCCAGCGTGCTCCACCGGCTCAGCGCCCGGCCGAAGCCCAACGGCTGGTCAGCGGCCATCGGCACCGCCCGGATCCGCATCACCCGCTTGCCGACGGTCTGCCCACCGGCGGCCATGGCGGGCACCTCGAACGCCAGCCACAGCGCGGTGGCGATCAGCAGGATCACCACGAGGAGCGATCCTGCCTGCTCGCCAGGAACGGGCAGGCCCTCGGCGGAGGTGTCGCCCCGCGCGGCGCGCCGGAACAACTCCTGCCAGTACGGTGCCCACTCCTGTGCCCAGCGCCAGACGAACCAGCCGTTGACCACCACGTTCAGTGCGAGGAGAAGCGCGAGGTCGATCAGCCGCGCGGTGAGCCGGCGGCCGTAACCGGCCAGCCTGAGGCCGTGCGGCCGAGGCTCGGGCGGTCGTATCACCCAGCCGGGGTGACCAGCCGGAGGCGCCCAGCCGGGGTGACCGGCCGGGGGCGTCCCGGCGGACTGGTCACCCGGAGGGGCCCAGCCGGGAGGACCGCCCTGCGGACCCCAACCGGGCGGGCCGGCCTGCGGTCCCCAGCCCGGGCCGTGACCCGGCGGCGGGCCGTACCCCGGTTGTGGTCCGGGTTGTGGGCCCTGGTGTGGCGGCCAGCCGGGTGCGACGGGTCCCGGGGAGGTCGGACCGGAGGTTGGGGGCGTGGGCGGCTCGGGCGGCGTGACCGGCTCGGGCGGCGGTGGGCCGTCCGGCGGGGTGGCGTCGACGGGGATGGGCGCGCCGAGCCAACCCTCGCCGTCCCAGTAGCGCCGGGTCTCGGTGTCGGCGGGGTCGACGTACCAGCCGGGTTGCACACTCACGCCGTCGCTCCGCTTCGCTGCGCGACGGCGCGAGGCGCCACGCTACTGAGCCTGCTGGTTCGCTCGCTCCGCTCACTCACGAGGACACCCTAACGACGACCGTTTCGGCGAACTTGTCGTGGAGGCACTGCTGCCACGGCTTGTCCCAAAGCTGCCAGAGCCCATCAAGGTAGCTGCTCCCGGGGACCAGCGAGCCCGCCAGGTGCTGCACCACCCACCGTCGCCCGGCCATTCCCCGGTTGAGCGTGCGGGTCGGGTCGAGCGGCACGACCCGCAGTTTCATGACCTTCTTGCCGAGGGTCTGACCGCGGCGCTTGAGGTATTCCACGTGGTAGAGCCAGTAGAGCCCGAGCATCACCACGATGAGCCCGAACTGGAGCAGGATCATCGGCAGGAAGAAGTCCACGAGGAAGACGGCCGGGTCGGGTTCCACGAAGGTCCCGTCCGGGTTGGTCCGGGTCATCTCGCTGAACATGCGCAGCCACAGGATGACGAAGAACGGGCTGAACAACGCCAGCGACACGGCGGTCGCCAGCGCCGTGTCGATCAGCCAGGCCAGCAGCCGGTCGGCGAAGCTGGCCAGCGGCTGACCGCCCGGGCTCAGCGGCGGGGGCAGCGAGCCGGGCGGTCCGGCGTGCCACTGCGGCGGGGCGTACCCGGGTGGGGCGTACTGCGGCGGCGGCGCGGCGTACCCCTGCGGGTGTGGTCCGGGCGGCGGCGCGACGGCGCCGGCGGCGGGCTGAGGCCCACCGACCGGCGGCGTCGGGTACGACGGAGGCTGCGTCACGCTCGCAAGTGTTACAGGTTGCCGCGGGCTTCCTGCTCCCGCTCGATCGCCTGGAAGAGCGCCTTGAAGTTGCCCTTGCCGAAGCCCAGCGAGCCGTGCCGCTCGATCAGCTCGAAGAAGACCGTCGGGCGGTCCTGCACCGGCTTGGTGAAGATCTGGAGCAGGTAGCCGTCCTCGTCCCGGTCGACCAGGATCTTGCGAGCCTTCAGCTCCTCGATCGGCACCCGCACGTTGCCGATGCGGGCGCGCAGCTCCGGGTCCTCGTAGTACGAGTCCGGGGTGTCCAGGAACTCCACACCGGCGGCCCGCATCGCGTCGACGCTGGCCAGGATGTCGTTGGTGGCGACGGCGATGTGCTGCGCGCCGGGCCCCTGGTAGAACTCCAGGTACTCGTCGATCTGCGACTTCTTGCGGGCGATCGCCGGCTCGTTGAGCGGGAACTTCACCTTGCGGGTGCCGTTCGCCACGACCTTGCTCATCAGCGCCGAGTAGTCGGTGGCGATGTCGTCGCCGATGAACTCCGCCATGTTGGAAAAGCCCATCACCCGCTTGTAGAACTCGACCCACTCGTCCATCCGGCCCAGCTCCACGTTGCCGACCACGTGGTCGACGGCCTGGAAGAAGCGCTTCGGCTGGATGCCGGCGTCGATCATCGGCTGCCGGTCCACGATCGGGCCACGGGCCACGAAGCCGGGCAGGAACGGGCCGGTGTAGCGGGACCGGTCGACCAGCGTGTGCCGGGTGTCGCCGTACGCGGCGATGGCGGCCATCCGGACCGTGCCGTGCTCGTCGGTCACCTCGTGCGGCTCCACGACGCTGGTGGCGCCCTGGGCGATGGCGTGCGCGTACGCGGTGTCCACGTCCGGCACCTCCAGCGCGATGTCGCTCACCCCGTCGCTGTGCCGGGCCACGTGCTCGGAGCCGTCGGCGTCCGGGCGCACCGCGCCGGTCAGCACGAAACGGGCCGAGCCGCTGGTCAGCACGTACTGGGCGTGGTCCCGGTAGCCCTGCTCGGGGCCTCGGTACGCCACGCAGGTCATGCCGAACGCGGTGGAGTAGTAGTGGGCGGCCTGCTTGGCGTTGCCGACCAGGAAGTGCACGTGGTCGAGGCCCCGGACCGGGAACGGGTCGTGGCTGATGTCGTGGTCGACTGCGCCGACGAGCCGGTCGACGTCGACGTCCTCGGTCGACTGGGGTCGGTCGATCGCCTGGGTCATGGTGGGCTCCCTCGCGTACCGGCCGGCCTTGTGGGCCGCCGTGGTCGGTTCTTGTGGCGAGGATCGCTGGCCCGGCACCGGGTGGGCAACTGTTGACGGAAATGCTGGTCAGGTTGCGCATTCGGTATGGTTGACACCCATGAATGGTGAGCAGAATGTACAGCTCGACGGGCTCGATGTGCGCTTGATCGAACTGCTCGCCGAGGAACCGCGGATCGGGGTCCTGGAGTGCTCCCGTCGCCTCGGCGTGGCCCGGGGCACCGTGCAGGCCCGGCTGGACAAGCTGGTCGAGCGGCGGGTCATCCAGGGTTTCGGCCCGGAGATCTCACCGGCCGCGATCGGGTTCGGCGTGACCAGCTTCGTCACCCTGGAGATCAGCCAGCGGCATGGCCACGACCCGGTCACCGCCCACCTCGCCGCCATCCCCGAGGTGCTGGAGGCGCACACCATCACCGGCTCCAGCGACCTGCTCTGCCGGATCGTGGCCCGATCCAACACCGACCTGCAACGGGTCATCGACCAGATCGTCTCGTCCGCCGGCATCACCCGGGCGTCCACGATCATCGCGTTGGCCGAGCAGATCCCCTACCGCACGCTTCCGCTGGTGCGGAGCGCCGTTCGGGCCGAAGGAAGGGCGCTCTAACACCTCCGAGCCCAGAAAGCGTGGCGACACGGCGGCGCGGGCGTACGGAAGATCCGTGATCGTGGCTACGGTGTGCGGTGTGGCGAAGGGGAGCGTGCGCGGTGGGCTGCTGCTCGGCCTTGCCGTGGTCGTCGCCCTCGCCGCGACCGGCGTGTGGAACCCCTTCCCCGGCCTGTGGGACTGGGTGGACCGCAGCGAACCCATCTCCGAGCCCGACGTGGTCTGGCAGCAACGGGTCGGCGGCACTCCGCGCAGCGTGACCATCGCCGGCGACTCCGTCGTGGTCGAGCAGCGCACCCGGGTCGAGGCCCGCAGCCTGGCCACCGGCACCCAGCTGTGGGAGCGCAAGGCGGACTGGTCGGCGGTCGCCGGCGGCGACCGTGACCCGGTCGTCGCCGTGGGCAAGCTCCTGGTCAAGGGGTACGAGCTGCTCGACCCGGCCACCGGGGTGACCCGGCGACGCGACGACGACGCGGTGGCCGTGTGGACGTACCGCAACCTGCTCCTCGACGCCCGCTGCACGGACGCCACCGACTGCACCCTGAGCGCCTGGGACCCGCGCGGCACCACGCCACTCTGGACGGCGTTCCTGCCCGGTGTGCACAGCGGCCTGCTCGCGGACAACCCTGGCCTGCGCGGCACCCGCCGGCTCACCCACACCCGGATCGACGACGGGGTGGCCGGGGCGGAACCCGCGCCACCGCTGCTCGGGTTCCCGGTGGACGGCCGGGTGCACGTGGTCGACACCGCCACCGGTCGCGTGTTGCAGAACGTCGAACCGGGCCGGGACGAGCGGCTGTCCGTGGTGGGGGGCCGGATGCTGCGGATCGCCGCCCGCTCCCAGGACGGCACCTGCTACTTCGCCATCTCCGCGCGGGACCCGGCGACCGGGCAGGAGGCCTGGCAGCGGGCCGGGGTCAACCTGCGCACCGCCGACTCCGCCGGCTGCGTGCAGCGCGAAGACCCGCAGGGCGCGCGGAACGTGCTGATCGGCGTCGGCCCGGACGGTCGCGAGGCGGTCATCGACGGGTACGACGGGCGACTGCTCTGGGTCGGCGGCTCGGGCACCAAGTTGATCGCGGTCGACGACCGCCTGGCGGTGTTCCGGGCGGCCGACAAGCGGTCGGTGGCCGCCCACGAGCTGGGCACCGAGAAGGTGCTGTGGACCCGACCCGCCAGCGGCAAGGCCGGTGCGGCGCTCACCCCGTACGCGGCGGTGGTCGCCGACGAGAAGCCGTCCCGGTTGGCCGCGCTGGACCCGCGCACCGGCCGGGAACTGGCCGTCCTGCGCACCTCGGCGAACGCCCTCGCGGTCGGGTCGCAGGGCATGATCGTCGGCGAGGGGCGGGAGATCGGGTACGTCCGCTTCGGTGCGGACGGGGGCTCGCCCGCCCGACCGCCCGGCGACGGCGGTAATCCCGCGCCGGGCGGCACCGGGCCGGGCGGGTCGAACAACGGCGACTGCGGGCCGAAGGGCGAACTCTGCCCCGAGCCGGACGGCGGCAAGGACGGCTGAGCGGGCGAGTCACCAGCGGATCCGGACGGCGGGGAGGCGTGGCGGGCCCGAGGCGATGAGAGCGGCGTCCCAGGACCCGCCCGGCGGGTGGGAGTGATCGACCGGTCTGCCCTAGGCTTGCCGCTCATGAGCAGTGCCGCCGCATTCTCGTACGCCCCTCTGCTGCCGACCGGCCCCGACCAGACGGACTATCGCCTGGTCACCGACGAGGGCGTGGACGTCGTACACGGCCCGGGAGGCCGCCGGTTCCTCACTGTGGAGCCGGCCGCGCTCACCGCGCTGACCGCCGAGGCGATGCACGACATCGCGCACTTCCTGCGCCCCGCGCACCTGGCCCAGCTCCGGGCGATCATCGACGACCCGGCGGCCTCGCCGAACGACCGGTTCGTCGCACTGGACCTGCTGCGCAACGCCAACATCGCCGCCGGTGGGGTGTTGCCGATGTGCCAGGACACCGGCACCGCGATCGTCATGGGCAAGCGCGGCCGGCACGTGCTGACCGACGGTGGCGACGCCGAGGCCATCTCCCGGGGCGTCTACCAGGCCTACACCAAGCTCAACCTGCGCTACTCCCAGCTCGCCCCCCTGACCATGTGGGACGAGCGGAACACCGGCAGCAACCTGCCGGCCCAGGTGGAGCTGTACGCCGAGGACCCGGACGGGCACCCCGACGCGTACAAGTTCCTGTTCATGGCCAAGGGTGGCGGCTCGGCCAACAAGTCGTACCTCTACCAGGAGACCAAGGCGCTGCTCAACCCGACGCGGATGATGCAGTTCCTGGAGGAGAAGCTGCGGCTGATCGGCACCGCCGCCTGCCCGCCGTACCACCTGGCCATCGTCATCGGCGGCACCTCCGCCGAGTACGCCCTGAAGACCGCGAAATACGCCAGCGCCAAGTACCTCGACGCGCTGCCCACCTCCGGTTCGATGAGCGCGCACGGATTCCGTGACCTGGAGCTGGAGGCGGAGGTGCTGGAGCTGACCCGCAACTTCGGCATCGGCGCCCAGTTCGGCGGCCGGTACTTCTGCCACGACGTGCGGGTGGTCCGGTTGCCCCGGCACGGTGCGTCCTGCCCGGTGGCGATCGCCGTCTCGTGTTCGGCGGACCGGCAGGCGGTCGCCAAGATCACCCCGTCGGGTGTGTGGCTGGAGCGGCTCGAGACCGACCCCGCCCGGTTCCTGCCCGACGTCACCGACGACTCGCTCGACGCCGAACTGGTCGTGCGGGTCGATTTGAACCGGCCGATGGACGAGATCCGCGCCGAGCTGTCCAAGTACCCGGTGAAGACCCGGCTGTCGCTGTCCGGCCCGCTCGTGGTGGCCCGGGACATCGCGCACGCCAAGATCGCTGAGCGGTTGGACGCCGGCGAGCCGATGCCGCAGTACCTGCGCGACCACGCGGTCTACTACGCCGGCCCGGCGAAGACCCCCGAGGGCTACGCCTCCGGCTCCTTCGGCCCGACCACCGCCGGCCGGATGGACGCGTACGTGGAGAAGTTCCAGGCCGCGGGCGGCTCACAGGTGATGCTGGCCAAGGGCAACAGGTCGGGTCAGGTGACCCGCTCCTGCCAGCAGCACGGCGGCTTCTACCTCGGCTCGATCGGTGGCCCCGCGGCCCGCCTCGCCCAGGACTGCATCAAGCACGTCGAGGTCCTCGAATACGCGGAGCTGGGCATGGAGGCGGTCTGGAAGATCGAGGTGGAGGATTTCCCGGCCTTCATCGTGGTCGACGACAAGGGCAACGACTTCTTCGCCGAGGTCACCAAACCGGTGCTCACCGTCGGCCGCCGCTGACCGACACGTACGCGAGGGGGTGCCGGGCGAACTCGCCCGGCACCCCCTCTGTCGTCCGTGCTCTGCCGACATCGGTGCGCCCGCCCCGCTTGGGTGGGGCGGGCGCACCGCCCCCGTCGGATGCCGTCACCGACAACCCGGTGCGAGTCTGAGGCGCAGCCCTGTCGATCCGCTCTCACATCACTATCACCGGCATGCCTCAATGTGTGACCACCGGGTTACGCTGCTGCAAGTTGCAGATCACGGCGGGGGAGCAGATGCGGTTCGGGATCCTGGGGCCTCTGCGCGTCGGCGGTGGCGAGTCCACCGTCACCGCCGGCCGGGACCGGATCGTGCTCGCCATGCTGCTGCTGCGCTCCGGCCGGCTGGTGCCCGTCGAGGATCTGGTGGACGCGGTCTGGGAGGAGCGTCCGCCCGCAACCGCCCGGGCCCAACTGCAGACCTGTGTGTCGCGGTTGCGGCGACGGTTCGCCGAGCTGGGGCTGGCACCGGAGATCATCGTCACCGACCCGGCGGGGTACGGCGTCCGTATCGCCCCGAGCGACCTGGACGCCGACACCTTCGCCCGTGGCGTCGATGAGGCCCGAGCCGCCGTCGCGGCCGGCCGGTTCGCCGAGGCGGCTGAGCGGTTCCACGCGGCCTTGGCGCTCTGGCGCGGGCCGGCGCTCAGCGGCATTCCCAGCCGCAGCGTCCGCCGTCGCGCACAGACCCTCGACGAACAGCGCCTCACCGCGCTGGAGGAGCGCGTCGACGTCGAGCTGCGCCTCGGGCGGGCCGCCGAGCTGATCGAGGAGATCGCCGAAAGCGTCGACCAGCATCCGCTGCGGGAACGGCTGCGTGGCCAGCTGATGCTCGCCCTGTCCTCGGTCGGTCGGCAGGCCGACGCGCTCGCGGTCTATCGCGAGGGCCGGCGGTTCTACGCCGATGAGCTGGGCATCGAGCCGGGCGCCGAGTTGCAAGAGCTGCACCAGCGGGTGCTCGCCGGTGACCTGGCGCTGGTCGGTCGGGATGCCCGACCGATCGCCCCGGTCCGCTCGCTGCCCCGGGCGATCGGCGACTTCACCGGCCGGCAGCAGACACTGGCCCGCCTGGTCAAGGAGGTGGAGGCCGGCGCACGGATCCAGCTCATCGACGGCATGGCCGGCAGCGGCAAGACCACCGTCGCGGTGCACGTCGCCACCGTTCTCGCGGACGACTACCCGGACGCCCAGCTCTACATCGACCTGCACGGGCACAGTGAGCGCACCCCGTTGACGCCGGCCGCAGCGGTGGCCACGCTGCTGCGGCAGCTCGGTGTGCCCGACGAGCGGGTGCCGGCCAACCAGGACGACCGGTTGGCGCTCTGGCGCAGCGAGCTGGCCGGCCGGCGGGCGCTGCTGGTGCTGGACAACGCAGCCAGCGCTGACCAGGTGACACCGCTTCTGCCCAACGGCTCGCACTGTCTGGTCCTGATCACCAGCCGTCGCCGGCTGGTCGGGGTGGACGAGGGACGGCCGTCATCGCTTCCCGTCCTCGACACCGACGAGGGGGTCGAGCTGCTGGGACGGGTCGTCGGCGCGGAGCGGGTGGCGGCGGAGCCGGAGGCCGCCACCGAGGTGGTTCGACGCTGTGGCCACCTGCCTCTCGCCATCCGGCTGGCCGGTGCCCGACTGGCGCACCGACCCCGTTGGCGCATCGCCGACCTGGCCGAGCGGCTGAGCACCCGACCGGATCCGTTGGCCGAGTTCGAAGCCGGCGAACGGTCTGTCGGTCGCGCCTTCGCCCTGTCGTACGCCCAGGTGTCGCTGGTGGCGCAGCGGGCGTTCCGGCTGTTGGGTCTGCACCCGGGAGTACGGTTCGACAACTCGGTCGCCGCCGTCCTCGCCGAACTGTCCCTACCCGATACGCAGGACCTGCTGGACGAGTTGGTCGACGCGCACCTGGTGGAGGAGGCGGAGCCCGGCCGGTACCGGTTGCACGACCTGGTCCGGGAGTACGCGCGGACGCTGGTGGCCGAGCCGGGGCGGGCGGTCGAGCGGCGGGGCGGCATCGAGCGTCTGCTCGATCACCACCTGCACGTCGCCACGGCGATCGCCCGCGAGAGGGAACTCTCCGCGCTTCGCTCGCTGATCGTGGTGGGGGAGCCGCTCCGTCCTGAACTGGCCATGCTCGTCGCCGAGCAGGGTCGCGCCTGGCTCGACGAGAACCTGGCCGCGTGGACCGCCCTGGTCCGGTTGGCGGAGACCGAGGGGTTCCTCCGCTACTGCTGGCAGTTGGCGAGAGCCTGCTGGTACGCCCAGTTCGAGGGCGGTCGCCTGGATGAACTGATCGAGACGCACACCATCGGCCTGCGCGCCGCCGAGGTATTGGGTGACGACAGGGCGGTGGGGATGATGCTCAACTATCTCGCCTCGGCCCACTACCGGCTGGGTGATTTCCCCACCTCGATCCGGGTGATGGAGAGGTCACTCGACATCTTCCGCCAACTGGGTCTGCAGTACGAATACCGCAACACCCTGGGCAACCTGGGCACCGCGTACGCCGCCAACTTCCAGTTCCGCCGGGCTCGCGAGTCCTACAACGCCGCTCGGGCGCTGGCGACGCGGATGCGCGATACGACGGCGCTGGCGAACGAACTCAACAATCTGACGATGACCCTGCTGCTCTGGGGACGGTACGACGAGGCGCTGCGCACCGCTCGGCGGCACCTGGGGATCGCTCGCGAGGTCGGCGACACGCGGCGGATCGGCAACGCCCTCGGGCACCTCGGGATGGTCCGACATCGGATGGGCGACGTGGCGCCGGCCGCACGGTTGTTGCGGGTGGCGCTGCGCTTCAAGCGCCAGAGGGGTGCCCGGTTCGGGGAGGGTGAGGTGCTCAACGAGATCGGGATGATGGAACGGGAGGCCGGCCGTCCGGAACGGGCCGCCGACCTGCACCGTGCGGCACTGGTCGCGATGACCGAGGCGGGGGATCGCATCGGCCAGTGCGGCTCGCGCAACCTGCTGGCCCGAGCCATCCTGGATCAGGGGGACGTGACCAGTGCCCTCGACCTGCATCGGCGAGTGCTCGTCGACGCCACCAGGCTGGGTTCCCGGCACGAGCAGGGCCGGGCGCTGGAGGGCATCGCCCGCTGCCTGCTGGCGACCGACCCGGCGACGGCGCGCGTGCACCTGATCCGGGCCCTGTCCCTGTTCCGCGAGATCGAGTCACCGGAGCAGCACGAGGTGGAACGGCTGCTGGCCGAGTTGGGCTGACGGATCATCTGCGAGTCGGCCACCGGCGCGGCAGGATGGTACGCGTGACGACTCCAGAGGCGACCGGTTACCGGATCGAACGCGACTCGATGGGCGAGGTGGAGGTGCCCGCCGAGGCGCTGTGGCGGGCACAGACCCAACGCGCGGTGCAGAATTTCCCGATCTCCGGCCGGGGCATCGAACCGGCCCAGATCAAGGCGCTCGCGCAGATCAAGGGCGCGGCGGCCCAGGTCAACGGCGAGTTGGGCGTGATCGACGCCAACGTGGCCGCTGCGATCGCCGCCGCCGCCGCGCACGTGGCCGACGGCGGCTACGACGACCAGTTCCCGGTGGACGTGTTCCAGACCGGCTCCGGCACGTCGTCGAACATGAACACCAACGAGGTGATCGCCACCCTGGCCAGCCGGGAGCTGGGGTCGCCCGTGCACCCGAACGACCACGTCAACGCCTCCCAGTCGAGCAACGACGTCTTCCCGTCCTCGATCCACCTCGCTGCCACCCAGTTCATCGTCGAGGATCTGCTGCCGTCGCTGGCCCACCTGGCGTCGGCGTTGGAGGCCAAGGCCGCCGAGTTCGAGACGGTGGTCAAGGCCGGGCGTACGCACCTGATGGACGCCACCCCGGTCACGCTCGGCCAGGAGTTCGGCGGGTACGCCGCGCAGGTTCGCTACGGCATCGAGCGGTTGGAGGGCTCGTTGCCCCGACTGGCCGAGCTGCCCCTGGGTGGCACCGCCGTCGGCACCGGGATCAACACCCCGCTCGGCTTCGCCGCCGCCGTGATCGACAAGCTGCGCGAGTCGACCGGGTTGCCGTTGTCCGAGGCGCGCAACCACTTCGAGGCGCAGGGCGCCCGGGACGCGCTGGTGGAGACCTCGGGGCAGCTGCGTACCGTGGCGATCGGCCTCTACAAGATCGCCAATGACATCCGCTGGATGGGTTCCGGTCCCCGTGCCGGCCTCCGTGAGCTGCGCATCCCCGACCTCCAGCCCGGCTCGTCGATCATGCCGGGCAAGGTCAACCCGGTGGTGGCCGAGGCGATGCGGCAGGTCTGCGCACAGGTGATCGGCAACGACGCGACAGTCGGCTTCGCCGGCTCGCAGGGCGACTTCGAGCTGAACGTGATGCTCCCCGTGATGGGCCGCAACCTGCTGGAGTCGATCCGGCTGCTCTCCGCGGTGAGCCGGCTGTTCGCCGACCGGCTGGTGGTCGGCCTGGTCGCGGACGCCGAGGTCTGCCTGGCGTACGCCGAGGGGTCGCCGTCGATCGTCACCCCGCTCAACCGCTACCTCGGGTACGACGAGGCCGCGTCGATCGCCAAGGAGGCGTTGGCCAAGCAGACCTCCATCCGCGAGGTGGTGATCTCCCGGGGGCACGTCGACTCCGGCAAGCTCACCGAGACCCAGCTCGACGAGACGCTGGACCTGCTGCGGATGACCCACCCCTGACAACCGGCCTGCCCGGCTCAGCGGGTGTCGCGTGGTCTGGCCCAGCCGAGGAAGCGGGTGAAGAGCGCCGCGGGCTCCGGGCCGTCGTGCGGGTTGAGCCGGTACAGGTCGGCGGCCGCCTCGTGCAGGACCGCGCACAGGTAGACGCTCAACCCCACCCGGTCGTCGGCGTACTCCTGGCGGAGGGTGAGCCGCGCGACCGGGCAGGGCCAGGGTGCGGCGCAGACCCGGCACAGCCAGAGCGGGCGCAACGGCAGGTGTGGCCGACAGGGGGTCGTGGCGCGGTTGTCCGGGGCGGTCCGGGACATGCTGCTGCCTTCCTTTGGAGCTGAATCGTTTGTGGCATCGGCCCCGTTCGCCCCTCGCTCATCCCTTTTCCACCGGAGGTGGGACCGCCCGGCCGGGGGAGCGGGCGGTCCCGTGCGGCGCCGACAGACCCGGGGGACGGGGAGCCGCGCCGCACTTCACAGTCTGGTGATCAGGCGACTACGGTCGGAAGGGTTTGGCCGCGTCGTCACAGTCGCCCTGTTTCGGGTGGCGCCGCCGCTGGCGGCCGACTGGAGTTGATCGTCAGCGGGGTGGAGGGGCGGCACGGCATGGCCGATGGACAGATGACGGCGGCGGCGTTCCTGGTCGCGGAGCTGCGCCGGGCCCGGGCTCGGCGGGGCTGGAGTCAGGACGAGCTGGCCAAGGCGGTCAACTATTCGGCGTCGATGGTCAGCGCCGTCGAGCTGGGCCAGCAACCGCCCACCGCCAAATACCTGGAACTCGTCGACCGCGCCCTGGACACCGGCGGCCTGTTCGGCCGCATGTCCACCGAACTGGTCAGCCTGGACAAGGCTCAGGTGTGGCTGCGTGGCTGGCGTGCGATCCTCGCGGAGGCGCGCGCGCTGCGCTGGTTTGACCCGCTGCACGTCCCAGGACTGCTGCAAACCGAAGGCTATGCCCGTGCCGTTTTCGAATCGGACCGGCTGCTCGACGCCGACGAGGTTGAGCGTCGGCTGACGGACCGGCTGGACAGCCAGCGGGTCCTCTACGAGGATCGGCCGCCGCATGTGGTCGCCGTGCTGGATGAGTCGGTGCTCAGGCGGCGCGTTGGCGGTCGGAAGGTGATGTTGGAGCAGGCGGTGCACCTGGCGCGCTTGGCGACCGAGCATCCACGAGTTCAGCTGCACGTGGTGCCTCGCTCAGCTGAGGAGTATCCCGGCCTGAACGGGCCGTTCATCCTCGCCACGGTGGCGGATCAGAGTGACCTTGCCTACCTTGGTGGCCAGATCGGCGGCCAGGAACTTGATCGGCCCGCAGACCTGTTGCGTCTACAGTGGACCTGGGAAGCGACCCTCGGGCAGGCGTTGCCACCGCAGGAGTCGATCGAGTTGCTGAGGGAAGTGGCGGAGTCGTGGAATTGACCCGAGCTTCGTGGCGGAAGAGCAGCCGGAGTGGCTCCAATGACCAGTGCGTCGAGGTGGCGACCAATCTCGGGGACGTGGTCGGGGTGCGAGACAGCAAGGACTCGGACGGGCCCGTGCTGGTTGTCGACGCGTACTCCTGGCGGCTCTTCGTGGTCGCGCCCCCGCGCTGACGCGACCGCCTCGCCCGCGACGGTGGTCGCGGGGTTGGTTGCCAGCAACTTCACGGACGTTGCTGCCTCGTCACGGCCTGACGCAGCAACTTCCCCGATGTTGCGCGGATCTTGCCTGCGGGCGGGCGCGGGTAAAACGGCTCGACGGTGGGGTGGGGCGGCGGGATGATCCCGTCATGAGTGACCTGCCCTGCACCGAGCGGCTGCGGTTTCGGCGGTTGACCATGGCTGACGTGGACGCGCTGGTCGACCTGGACAGCGATCCCGAGGTGATGCGGTTCCTCAGCGGTGGCGTGGCCACGCCGCTGGCCACGGTCCGCGACGAGCAGTTGCCGAGGCTGCTGGCCCAGTACGAGCGGCATCCCGGGTTGGGCCGTTGGGCGGCGCTCGACCGGGGGACCGGCGACTTCCTGGGTTGGTTCGCGCTCGACCCGTCGGCGGACGGCACCGAGGCCGAGCTGGGCTACCGGCTGCGGCGCTCGACGTGGGGGCTCGGGCTGGCCACGGAGGGGTCGCGGGCGTTGGTCCGGTACGCCTTCGACACCGTCGGGGTGCGTCGCGTCTGGGCCGAGACGATGACGGTCAACGAGCGGTCCCGGCGGGTGATGGCGAAGGCGGGGTTGCGCTACCTGCGGACCTTCCACCTTCAGTGGGACCACCCGATCCCGGGCACCGAGCACGGCGAGGTGGAGTACGAGTTGCGGGCCGAGGAGTGGGCAGCCGCTCAGGATCGACCCGCCGCCCGGCGGGCGCGGTAGGCGGTCACCGCGGCGCGGTTGCCGCAACCGGCCTCGCAGAACCGCCGCGACCGGTTGCGGGACAGGTCGACGACCACGCTGTCGCAGTCCGGGTACTCGCAGATTCGCAGCCGGCTCAGCTCGCCAGCGCGAACCAGGTCGGCCATCGCCATCGCCGCCTCCACCGCGATCCGGGTGGCCAGAGGCGCGTCCCGGGGTACGGCGTGCAGGTGGTACGGCTCGTCGTCGTGCTCGATGAGCTGGGGCAGTGCCTTGTGTTCCAGCAGCAGGCCGTTGACCAGCGCGACGATCTCGGGTGGCTCCGCGTACCAGATGCGGCGTAGCTGGGGCCGCAACTCCCGGACGGCGCGTAACTCGGCGTCGGTGTGCTCGTGTCGCCCGCTGTAGGAGTAGCGGACGAAGAACGCGTCCAACGCGGCGACGTCGGGCAGCTGCTCGCCGTCCCGACCCGTCGTGTTGACCAGCGCGGCGGCGGCGATCAGGGAACATTCAGTGTCATGAGCAAATAGCATCTTGACTCCTGTCATGGCTTCCGCCTAACGTCACGGGCACAAGGATAGTTTGCTCATGACACGGTGCCGTCCCGAGGAGCGCGACATGCACTCACGACCTGCTGCCGGCGCCGCGTTGGCGTTGCTCTCCGCAGTCACCTTCGCCACCTCCGGCACCTTCGCGCGCTCACTCATCGACGCCGGCTGGTCGGCCGGGTCCGCAGTGATCGCCCGGGTCGGCATCGCCGCCCTGGTGCTGGCGATCCCCGCCCTGCTGTCGCTGCGGGGCAGGTGGGCCGTGCTGCGGAGCAACGCCACGGCCATCGGGCTGTTCGGCCTCCTCGGGGTGGCGTTGGCCCAGGTCTGCTTCTTCAATGCGGTGCGCTACCTGCCGGTCGGTGTCGCGTTGCTGCTGGAATACCTCGGCATCATCCTCGTCGTCGGCTGGATGTGGGTGCGGCACGGGCAGCGACCCCGCCGGCTCACCGTGGCCGGATCGGTAGCCGCCCTGGCCGGGCTGGCGTTCGTGCTCGACCTCGCCGGCACCGCCGACTTCCACCCGGTCGGTGTGCTCTGGGGACTGGGTGCGGCAATCGGCCTGGCCGGGTACTTCGTGCTCGCCGGGCGGGTCGACCCACGGCTGCCCTCGGTCGCCCTGGCCAGCGGCGGGATGGCCGTCGGCGCCGCCGTCCTGCTCCTCGTCGGGCTGACCGGTCTGCTGCCGCTGCACGCCACCTTCGGCGAGGTCACCTTCGCCGGGCAGCCCACCAGTTGGCTACTGCCCATCGCCGGGCTCTCGCTGGTGGCCGCCGTCGTCGCATACCTCGCCGGTATCGCCGGCACCCGGATCCTCGGCCCCCGCCTGTCGTCGTTCGTCGGGCTGACCGAGGTGCTCTTCGCGGTGCTGATCGCCTGGCTGTTCCTGAACGAGCTGCCCACCGGCTGGCAGCTCTTCGGCGGCGCGATGATCATTGCCGGGGTCGCACTGGTACGCCTCGACGAACTGCGCGGGACACCGGCGGCGTCCGCGCCGGTGTCGACCGAGCCGGAGCTGGTGCTCGCCGGTCGGTGAGTGTGCTCGGTGGTCGGTGCTGGCGCTCGGTGGTCGGTGCTGGTGCTCGGCGGCCGCGGTCGGTGGTCGGTGGTCGGTGGCCGGTGGCCGGTGGCCGGTGGGACAGTGGGTGGCGTGCTGACCACTGTGGTGTTCGATGCCGACGAAACCCTGCTGGACCTGCGGCCGGCGGTGACGGGCGGGCTGGTGGCCGTCCTCGACGAGATGCGGCGGCTCATCCCGGCGGCGGCCGAGGTGACGCTCGCTGAACTGGAGTCGGACTGGGGCGCGGTCTTCGGCGAGATGAAGGCCGCGCCGGTGGCGGAGATCCGCCGGGCCGCGCTGGCCCGGTCGCTGGCCCGCGCCGGACTGGACGACCACCTGGACGAGGTCGCGATCCTCTTCTTCGCCCGCCGGTTCGCCCTCACCCGACCGTTCCCGGACGTGCCACCGGCGCTGGCCACGCTGCGCGACCGGTACACCCTGGGCTTCGCCACCAACGGCAACAGCCGCACCGAACGGTGCGGGCTCGCCGGTGAGTTCGCCTTCGAGGTGTACGCGCACGTGAACGGCCTGCCCAAGAAGCCTGCGCCGGAGTTCTTCGCAGCGGTGGTGGCTGCGGCCGGGGTGCCGGCCGAGCAGATCGTGTACGTCGGAGACTCGTGGGAACACGACGTGGTGGCACCCCAGCGGGCCGGCCTGCGGTCGGTGTGGTTGAACCGGCAGGGGCTGCCCCGCCCCGTCGGGTGCACGCCCGACGCCGAAGTGTCCAGCATGGCCGAACTGCCGATCGCGCTTGCTCATCTGCATGCCGGTGCCGCTGTGGGTGGCTTTGGTGTGGGCGCTGGTCCGGGCGGTGTTGGGGTGGGCAGCGCTGGTGTGGGCGGCATTGGTGTGGGCGGCGTTGACGTCGAACTGGGTGGATGAAGGAGAGATTCACCGCCATAACGGGCGTTCACCTGGCGCAAACCCGAAGGTTGTTGTGTGATGGCTGCCACGTCCCTCAACGAGAGGATCTGATGTGGTGAGCAAGCGCTTCACCGTCGGCACGGTCGCAACCGCGGCAGTGCTGGCACTTACGGCTTCGGGGCTGGGTGTACCGGCCAGCGCCGCGCCAAGCGACTCCCGCACCTTCACCGTCGTCGCCGAGGACGGCGTCGCCGCCGACACGGCGGTCGCCGCGATCCGGGCAGCCGGCGGCACGGTGGTGTCGCGGTCCGACGAGGTCGGCATGTTCCAGGTCACCAGTGACCGGGCCGACTTCGCGGCCAGGGCGAACGCCGCCCCGACGCTGCTCGGCGCCGCCGAGCAGAAGGCCATCGGCCGCAAGCCGAAGCTGGACCGCGTCGAGCAGGAGCACCTGACGGCCGCTGCCGCCAACGGTGCCGCTCGTGCCGCAGCGAAAAAGGGCACCAAGCTCGACCCGCTCGACGACAAGCTCTGGGGCCTGGAGATGATCCGGGCCGACAAGGCCCGCAAGATCGAGCCCGGCGACCGTCGCGTGACCGTCGGCGTGCTGGACACGGGCGTCGATGCCAGCAACCCGGACATCGCGCCGAACTTCAACTGGTCGCTGTCGCGCAACTTCGCGCCCGACCTGACCGACGTGGACGGCCCCTGTGAGGTGCCGAGCTGCCTCGACCCGGTCGGCACCGACGACGGCGGGCACGGCACCCACGTGGCCGGCACCATCGGCGCAGCGGCCAACGGCTTCGGCCTCTCCGGCGTTGCCCCGAACGTCTCGCTGGTCGAACTCAAGGGTGGCCAGGACTCCGGCTACTTCTTCCTCGACCCGGTCGTCAACGCCCTGGTCTACGCCGGCCGGTCCGGGATCGACGTGGTCAACATGTCGTTCTACGTCGACCCGTGGCTCTACAACTGCACCGCCAACCCTGCCGACTCGCCCGAGGACCAGGCCGAACAGCGGGCCATCATCAAGGCGATGAAGCGGGCGTTGATCTTCGCTCACAACAAGGGCGTCACCCTCGTCGGTGCGCTCGGCAACAACAACGAGGACCTGGGCGCACCCCGGACCGACGTCACGAGCCCGGACTACGGTGCCGACCCGTACCCCCGGCCGATCGACAACAACAGCTGCTGGGACATGCCCGCCGAAGGCCCACACGTGATCGGTGTGTCGTCGGTCGGCCCGTCCGGCAAGAAGTCGGACTTCTCCAACTACGGCACCGAGCAGACCTCGGTCGCCGCCCCGGGCGGTTGGTTCCGGGACGGCTTCGGGACCGACACGTTCCGTACCGACGCCAACATGATCCTCTCCTCGTACCCGAAGCACGTGCTTCAGGAGGAGGGCTCGGTCGACGCCGACGGCAACATCGTCGCCGGGTTCGAGGAGTCGGTCTTCAAGCAGTGCAAGGCCAACGGTGAGTGTGGCTACTTCACCTATCTGCAGGGCACCTCGATGGCGTCCCCGCACGCCGCCGGCGTCGCCGCGCTGATCGTCAGCCGGTACGGCAAGCCGGAGCGCCGGGGCGGCTTCGGGATGTCGCCGGACCTGGTCGAGCAGCACCTGTACCGGACGGCAGCCGAGCACGCCTGCCCGGAGCCGCGCCTCCAGCAGTACCGCAACGAGGGCCGGGACGAGACCTACGACGCCTACTGCGCCGGTGGAGTCAACTTCAACGGCTTCTACGGCTACGGGATCGTCGACGCCTACGCGGCGGTGAAGACCCCGCTCCAGCCGAACGCCCGCCCGTAAAGCACCACCTCGGGGCCCGGTCGACAAGCGTCGACCGGGCCCTGTCGGTGTGCGCGGTGTTGTCGGTGTGCGCGGCTCCGCCCCTCGCCTTGATCGACTCGGGTTTCTTGAAGGCGGGGTGTCGGGGGTCGATGGATGCCACGGTTTCCAGGAACCCGAGTCGATCGTGGGCAGGCCGGGGATCACCGTCGCCATCCGCGGCTGACCAGGGCGTCGCGCACCTCTTTGAGCACCGCCGGAAACTCGGCTTGCAGCCGTCGGCTCGTCACATGCAGGACCAGCCAACCCGCGCCGACCAGCAGGTTCAGCCGACGACGGTCCCGGTGTAGCTGATCTGCGTCGGAGTGCCACTTGCCGTCGTACTCGACTGCGACCCGATATTCCGGCCACGCCAGGTCGGGGTGCAGGACAAGGCCGCTGGCCAGGCGTACCGGATGTTGAACGACCGGCCGTGGCAGCCCACCGAGCACCAGCCGTACGCGCAGGTGTGACTCCGGCGGTGACTGGGCTCCGCCGTCAGCCAGGTCGAAGACCCATCGTGCCCGACGCCCACCAGGCCGCTCGGCGTTGCGAGCAGCCAGTGCGGCCAACGTGTCGCGATCGGTCAGCCCCTGCCCGAGCAGCGAGTCGACGACGGCGACTGCCGGGATCGGGTCGAGCCACACCGCCGTTTCCCAGGCGGCCCGCCCCGGGTCGGAGCGGGGGATCGGGCCGCTCGGGTCCCAGTTGGGCTGGGACGTGGCACCGGCTCCGTCGGCCAATCTGGCGACCACGACGCTGTCCGGTCTGATGATCGCCATGCTGCCCGTCCTGGCCGTCACCGCTTCCGGTCGGGCAAGCTGCCGAGCTGGGCGTGATGGTGCTCCGATGGTCGGCGGGCGCCCTGCTCCCGTGGGGAGCCCGGTTCGCGATGGGCGCGCTACGTCACGTGATCGTCCTGTCTCCGGCGACCGTTCTGCGTCCGGCGGACCCCATGTTCCTGATGGGCGGCGCGAGGCCGGTGGCGGCGCGGCGAGGGCCGGCATCTCGTCGTCGAGGAGCGGGGTGATGGCGTTGACGTGCACGCGGAGGCCGCGCTGTGGGCCGATCCGCATCGGCCGGGGCACGAGGACGTGCACGTCGTCGGTGAAGGCGGCGGCGTGTTCGACACCGTGCAGGTAGGCGGCTGACGGGCCTCCGATCACCACCCCGGGCGGGAGTCGGAGGAGTGCGGCGCGACAGGCCAGGGTGTGGTCCCGGTCGAGCCGTGCGTCGGCATAGATGTCCTGGCGCAGCCGCAGCCAGGCAGCACTGCGCAGCTGATGTTCGGTGAGCAGGCCATCCCGGACAGCATCGGAGCCGCGGAAGACCCGCCACGTCAGGGCGTCGGGGCGGTGCGGACGTGGTGGCATGCCGAGCAGCCTGCCGACCACCCATGGACCGCCGAAACCCCTGTGGACAAGCTGCCCCGGACGGCCGTCCGACCCTGTGGACAACCGAAAATCCGTGCGGCGATCGTGGTATGACGCGATCGTCGGCTGGCCGGCGTGGGTGCACCCCGCGGATGACGCCCTCGTCCGGCAGTCCCCAGGGCGCTGCCATCCGGCCCATCCGGCCCAGTCGGCCCCAGGCGGGGCTCAGACGAGCCAACTGCCCGCGGAACCTGTGACGAAGTTGGTGATCGTGCTGCTGTGATCCACTCGCGTTCTTGAAAGTCGGGGTGTCGTCGGCACCGGGATACCGCGAGTTTCAGGAACCCGAGTTGATCAAGCTGGGCGCGAGCCCGCCCCGCACGGGTCGGAACAGGCGGGTGACTCGTTTGTCAGCGGAGGGCGTTGGTGATGGCCGTGGCTGCGGCCAGCACCTGGGGACCGATCGTGTCGACGTCCAGCGGAGCGAGCGCGACCACGCCGACGCTGGCCTCCAGACCGGGTACGCCGAGCACCGGCGCAGCCACCCCGTACGCCCCGGCCTGCAGTTCCCCGCTGCTGCTCACCGGCGCCGCATCCCCGGCTCGACCGGCCAGGATGGCCCGGCCAGCCGCCCCTCGGTCCAGCGGATGCCGTGCCCCGGCGCGGTACGCGACGTGGAACGACGTCCAGCTCGGCTCGACCACGGCCAGGGCCACGCCCTCGCCACCCTCGACGACGGTCAGATGCGCGGTCGCTCCGGCCTCCTCGGCGAGGCGGCGCAGCGCGGGTAGCGCACCCTCGGCGAGCAATGGCTGGGCGCGTCGGGCCAGGTGCAGCAACCCGGCCCCGAGGCGCAGTCTGCCGTCGCCGTCGCGGCGCAGCATGCCGTGCCCGATCAGCGGGCTGACCAGCCGGTAGACGGCCGCCCGACCGATGTTGAGCTGGTTGGCGGCCTCGGTGACGGTCAGACCGCCCGAGGCGTCGGCGACCAAGTGCAGCAGCCGCAGACCCCGGTCGAGGGTCTGCGACGTCTCAACGGCCCGTCCCGCAACGGCGTCAGCCCGCCCGACAAACCCATCGCCCTGTCCGGCCGCATGGACATGCCCCGCCGCCCCGGCCTGTCCAGGGACGGCGTCAGCGGGGCCGCTGGGGTTGGCCGGAGTCTCACCCGAGCGTGCGGTCGCATCCACGCCTGGCAGCGTACGACCCGGCACCGCCGGACCCGGACAGGCACGGACAGCTACCCTTGTACGGTGACGCTACGCCTGTATGACACCGCCACCCGATCGGTGCGGGACTTCGTCCCGCGGGAAGCCGGCAAGGTGGGGGTCTACCTGTGTGGTCTCACTCTTCAGGCCCCGCCGCACATCGGTCACCTTCGCTCTGGCGTCAACTATGACGTGCTGCGCCGCTGGCTGCTGGCCGCCGGCTACGAGGTCACCTTCATCCGCAACCTGACCGACATCGACGACAAGCTTCTGGTGAAGGCGGGCGAGCAGGGTCGGCCGTTCTGGTCGATCGCGTACGTCAACGAGTTGCTTCTCGCCGAGTCGTACCGGGCGTTGAACGTGCTGCCCCCCACCTACGAGCCGCGCGCCACCGGGCACATCCCGGAGATGCACGAGCTGATCACGAAGTTGATCGCCGACGGGCACGCGTACCCGGCGACTGACGGTTCCGGCGACGTCTACTTCGATGTGGCGTCCTGGCCTGCGTACGGGTCGCTGTCGGGTCAGTCCCCGGACGCGATGCAGTCGGCCGGGGACGCCCCGGACCGGGGCAAGCGGGACCCGCGCGACTTCGCGCTCTGGAAGGGTGCCAAACCGGACGAGCCGGCCGACGCCTACTGGCCGTCGCCGTGGGGGCTCGGTCGTCCGGGCTGGCACATCGAGTGCTCGGCGATGTGCTGGCGGTATCTGGGCCCGGAGTTCGACATCCACGGCGGTGGGCTGGACCTGACGTTCCCGCACCACGAGAACGAGATCGCCCAGTCCAAGGCCGCCGGGCTGCCGTTCGCGCGCTACTGGGTGCACCACGGGTTGCTCAGCATCGGTGGGGCCAAGATGGGTAAGTCCGCCGGCAACGCGCTCGACCTGGCGTACGTGGACTCGCTCGGGGTGCGGCCGGTCGAACTGCGTTACTACTACGCTGCCGCGCACTACCGCTCGGTGATCGACTACTCGGAGGATTCGCTGCGCGACGCGGCCACCGCGTACCGCCGGATCGAGGGGTTCGTGCAGCGGGCGGCCGAGCGGGTCGGTGCCGGGCAGCCCGGTGAGCTGCCGGCCGGCTTCGTCGCGGCGATGAACGACGACCTCAACACCTCCGCCGCGCTGGCCGTGCTGCAACAGCACCTCCGGGACGGCAACACCGCGCTGAGCGCCGGTGACGATGTGACCGTCCGCACCACCCTGGCCGTGGTACGGGCAATGCTGGATATCCTCGGGATCGACCCCCTCAACCCGGCGTGGACCGGTGGCAGCCGATCGAATGATCTGCGTGCCGTGGTGGACTCCCTGATCGCGCTGGCCCTGGAGCAGCGCGCGCAGGCCCGGGGCCGCAAGGACTGGGCTGCCGCCGACGCGGTGCGTGACCAGCTCAAGCTGGCCGGCGTGGTGGTCGAGGACACCCCCCAGGGCCCCCGTTGGACTATTGGAGAGCAGGACTGATGGCCGGCAACTCGCAGCGCCGTGGCCGGCGACTGACGTCAAAGGCAAGCGCCCCCAAGGGCACCGGCGGCAAGAACAAGGACTCCCTGGCCGGGCGGGGTCGCACCCTGCCCGCGGACGAGCGTCCCTGGCACAAGGGCTACTCGGGCACCGAGAAGCTGCCCCAGCGCACCGCCTGGAAGCAGGACAAGGAGCGCCGTGCGGCGGCCGAGGAGGGGCGCGCCCCGAAGATCGGTCAGCCGGGCAGCAAGGACACCACCTGGGGCAGGGGCGGCGGTCGGGGCGTACCGGTCGGTCGGGGCGCCAGCGGCGGCGGTCGGGGCGGCAAGCCCACCGGCCGGTCCGGCCCGCGGGTCGCGCCGGGGCGCAAGTCCAACCCGTCCAAGGACTCCCCGGAGCTGCTGGTCGGGCGCAACCCGGTGCTGGAGGCGCTGCGCGCCAACGTGCCGGCGACGGCGCTCTACACCGCCCAGGGCATCGACATGGACGACCGGATCAACGAGATCATCCGGACCGCCGCCGACCGGGGCATCGCCAACCTGGAGATCAGCCGGGCCGAGCTGGACCGGATGACCGGCGGGGTGCTGCACCAGGGCGTCGGGTTGCAGGTGCCGCCCTTCGCGTACCAGCCCTTCGAGGACCTGGTCGCCGCCGCCCTGGAGCAGCAGGCCCCCCTGCTGGTCGCGCTGGACGGTGTCACCGACCCGCGCAACCTGGGTGCCGTGATCCGTTCGGCTGCGGCGTTCGGCGCGCAGGGTGTCTTCGTACCCGAGCGACGTGCCGCCGGAATCACCGCGACCGCCTGGCGGACCAGCGCCGGCGCGGCCGCGCGGGTGCCCGTGGCGCAGGTGACCAACCTGACCCGGTCGCTGAAGGCGTGCCGGGACGCCGGCTTCATGGTGGTCGGGCTGGACGCCGACGGTGACACCGACCTGTACGACCTGGAGGCCGCTGTCGGTCCGCTGGTGGTGGTCGTCGGTTCCGAGGGGCGCGGGCTGTCCCGCCTGGTCGGGGAGACCTGCGACCTGACCGTCAGCATTCCGATGATCTCCGAGGTGGAGTCGCTCAACGCCAGCGTGGCCGCCGCGGTCACCCTGGCCGAGGTCGCCCGCCGACGCTCCGCCGAGCTGTAACCACGTCGACGAAGCCCCCTCCGCCCAGCGCGGGAGGGGGCTTCGTCGTCAGATCTGACGGGTCCAGGCGACGAAGAGCAGCGCCCCGGCGAGCGCCATCAGCAGCACGGCCGGGATCAGCCAGCGAGGACCCCGCTCCCCGTCCAGGCGTCGGGTGAGCCGCTGGTGCACGGCGGCGATGCCGATCAGAGCGGCCAGCCCGGCAGCCGTGATCGGCAGGCCGACGAGGAAGTGCGCCACCCACGCGCCGGCCCGGGTCGGACCACCCCAGGAATCGTCGTACGGCCCCGGGTCCACCAGGCCGTACAGCGCGCCGCGCAGCACCATCAGCAGTTGGACGCCGAGCGGCAGCAGAGCCACGGCACCGAGGAGCAGGCTGAGCAGCGCGTGGCCGAGCACCGCGACCGTGCCGGGCCGCCGGCCGGGCACGGCCGTCGGTGGCATCCCGAGCAGCCCGGTACGCAGGGCACGCCAGCGTGCGACGGCGGCGCCGGCCCCGCCCAGCGGGGCGGTCACCAGCGCGAGTACGGCGACCGGGACCAGCGTCGCGCAGTAGGCGAGGCTGCGGCCCGCCAGGCGAACCATCTGGTACGAGCGGGCACGCGCGGTCGGGCGAGCAGTGGACTGGGCGGGAACGGTGGGCACGGCGTCTCCTCGGGCTCGGGTCGCCGTGACGGTACGAGCAAGAGCCGCCGTGCCGAGTCACCCCACAGAGCCACCTCCGGGCTGGCTCCGCAGGGTGAAGAGCCCTTGCCGGTACGACGAAAGGGGCGGCCCGCCGAAGCGGACCGCCCCCGTCGGTGAGGCGTTACGTCAGATCCGGCCACCCGTGGCGGCGTGGAAGACGTGGCTGCGACCGGCGACCGGCTTGACGAACACGGTGTCACCCATGTTCGGCATGGTGCGCCGGTCGGTGCGGACGACGAAGCGCTCCGAGTTGCCACCCAGCGCGGCGTGGCCGTAGACGTTGGCGTCCGAGCCGAGGTCCTCGACCAGCTCGACCACGACCGGCATGCCGCCCTCGGTCGGGCTGACCAGCTCGCAGTCCTCCGGGCGGAAGCCCACGGTGACCTTGCCGTCGCCACCCTCGGCGCGGGCCGCCGCGACCTGCTCCCGGGTCAGCGGGATCTGCAGCTCAGCGAACTCGGCGCCCTGCTCGTTCAGCGGAACGGTCTTGATGTTCATGGCGGGAGAGCCCATGAAGCCGGCGACGAACACGTTGGCCGGGGTGTCGTAGAGCGCCCGCGGGGTGTCCACCTGCTGGAGGACACCGTCGAGCAGCACCGCGACCCGGTGACCCATGGTCATGGCCTCGACCTGGTCGTGCGTGACGTAGACCGTGGTGACGCCCAGCTTGGCCTGCAGGGACGCGATCTGGGTACGGGTCTGCACACGCAGCTTGGCGTCGAGGTTCGACAGCGGCTCGTCCATGAGGAAGACCTGCGGCTCGCGGACGATCGCCCGGCCCATCGCGACACGCTGACGCTGACCACCGGAGAGCGCCTTCGGCTTACGGCCGAGGTATTCCTCCAGCTGGAGCAGCGCCGCCGCCTCCTTGACCCGCCGGTCGATCTCGGACTTGGAGGTCTTGCGCAGCTTGAGGGCGAACGCCATGTTCTCGTACACCGTCATGTGCGGGTAGAGCGCGTAGTTCTGGAAGACCATCGCGATGTCGCGGGCCTTCGGAGGAAGGTGGGTGACGTCACGCTGGTCGATGTAGATCGAGCCGGCGTCCACGTCCTCCAGGCCGGCGAGCATCCGCAGGCTGGTGGACTTGCCACAACCGGAGGGGCCGACCAGGACGAGGAACTCCCCGTCGCCGATCTCGAGGTCCAGCTCGTTGACGGCGGGACGCTCTTGGCCCGGGTAGACCCGGGACGCCTTGGAATAGGTGACCGTAGCCATGGTGAAGCGCTTCCTTTCACCGGCAGGAACGTGCCGGACGATCCGAGTGAAGGAGCAACCGGCGCGTATCCGTGCCGGTCAGCGGACGGCGGCTCGGTCACGCGGGGGCGCCGGGCTGTCGTCCGTGTGTGAACCGTAAACGTGTTTCCCCTTGCTGCCAAGGTCGGGGAGCGTCGAACGTGACATACGGATTACACATTCCGGTCACTCCGGCACGGTCGGACATCAATCGACACACGGCCAGGCGGCGGAAAGGCGTACAGGCGTCGGGTTGTTGACGTTTTCCGTGCTCGGGAGGCATCGCGAGCGGGATATCCGGACGCCACTCGCTATGCTGACCTCGACGCACGCGCCCCTGTAGCTCAGCTGGCCAGAGCACTCGCCTTGTAAGCGAGATGTCGCCGGTTCGATCCCGGCCGGGGGCTCCAATTCCATCAGGCTTTTCCCGCTGGGCACTGCCACGAGTCAACCGGTTGACAGCAACGCTGACAGCAACGGCACTCACGAGAGCTTCCCGTCGAGCTTGCCGAGAGCCTGACGCATCGCGTCGAGGTTGGCGTGAGCGCGTAGGCCTTGAGCGTGATCTTCACGTCGGCGTGCCGAGCGATGGCCTGAACGACGTGCGGCGGTACGCCCAGCTCCATCAGTAGCGAGACCACGGTGCGCCTCAGGACGTGCGGATCTAGCCGATGACAGGTTACGGATCGCTGTCACTTGACCCGTGACACGTCCGGCTAGACGATCTCGGTTGTCCCTTGTCTCACACTTCTGGTGCTCAGTCCCAGAAGTTGAACAGCAGTTCGCCGACGGTGGTCGGTTTCCAGTAGTTGACCTGGTCGTGTTCGTGCGGACTGAGCGCGCTCAGGTCGACCTGTGACAGGGAAGTCTGTAGCTGCTCGGCGGTGAGGGCCTCGGCGTCGGTCAGGTTGGTGAGGGCGGCGGCGAGGTCGGGGTGGTCGACGAACGTCACCATGACGTCGCCATCGGCCTGGGGGCGGGCGAAGGCGATGAACGGCAAGGTGGTGTGTCGCAGCACCGCGATGTGGTGCTGGGCACGGGCGATATCAACCCTGTGGAAGTTGGGCGCGACGCCAGCGGGCATGACGCCGGTGACGGTGGCGTCGATGCTGCGAGCGGCGTGGTGGCAGACGGCGGTGAAGGTTCTGAGGTCCGCTGGGACGCCGGGTGGCGGGTTGAAGCCGGTGGCGCCGGCCAACAGCTTCATGCTCGGGCTCCGTGGTCGTCGCGGTCGGTGCAGGCTATCGGCGCTCACAGAGCCTAGATCGCAGCGGTCACCTGAGGTCGTCGGATGAACTGTCGGTCGCGGGCGGTGACCGAAGCCGTTGGGCTGGCCGCTCGTAGGACGACATCGAGAACCAGGTCTGGGTCCGCCAAGTAGGCGCCGCTGGCCCATGCGGCATTTGCCTCGATCACAGCCCAGTAGCCGTCGACCAGTCCTGCGTCCACGACGATGGCGGAGGGCAGCGTGTGCCCGTGTCCGGCGATGAGATCGGTGCCGAAGGCTAGTGCGTCAGTCGACGGAGGGCCGAGGTGCAACCGGCCGTGCGCGGCGTACTGGCTGCCTGTGTGGACAGCCCCGTTGAGCAGGTGTAGCCGGTACTCGGCGGTGAAGTCGACGATGTCGCTGACGAGCACTGGAGTCCGTCGGTCGACAGCATCCGGGCCGGGCAGGCGGGAGCCATCGGTGTAGATCATCGCCGGGATGTTCTTGTCGTTGGGCGACTTGATGAACGCCGGTCGCCGGAGTTCGTAGGCCTCGCCGATGGCGACCAAGGTGATCTCGCGGCGGGTAAGTTCACGAGGAAGGCCAGTCAGCCAGCCAGCTGCAGCCTCCAGGGGCGCGATCCCGAGCAGCGGTGCGACGGCGTCGGCGAAGCTTGGTCCCGCATGAAGGTGATCAGCACGCAACCCGGCAGGTACTTCGAAAGTGCGAAGCTGGACGGTGTGTAGTCCGCGTCGATGAGCGGCTTCGCGCAAGCTCTGAGCCGAGGCGGTCAGCCGCGGCGGCAGGACAAGTGTCACGGCCGATGATCCTGCCCGAATGCACCGTGACCGTTACAGCGGTTATCAGGCGTTCCGGTGCGGCCGGCGCGAGCGCGCGGTGGGCTGTCGACAGCAACGGGTATCCACCAGGCTTTCCCGACGGCGGCAGCGCGCTCATTGCGTCGCGCTCATTGCGTCGCGCGCGTGCGGCGCGCTGCGACGTATCGGCGCATCTTCTCGGCAGTTCCGCAGTCGTCCATGCTGCACCACCGGCGACTGCGGTTCTTGCTTTCGTCGTTGAAGATGAAGCGGCAGCCTCCGCATCCCTTGATCCGGTCCAGCGCACCCGTGGTGAGCAACTGGACCGCTGCGTGCACCACTGGCCGCAGAGGTCGGGCAAGCGTGTGGTCGTCTCGCCAGACCCAGTCGAACGTGCTGCCGCCCTCAAGCTGTGCGTGGCCGAGCGCGTCCGCTTCGTCGTCACGCAACCGGGCCAGTGCAGACGTGCTCGGGGCTTCTCCAGCGGCCAGCGGCCGGAACACCTCGTCGAGGTAGTCGCGGGTGTGCAGGGCTCGCGAGAAGGCAGCGCTGGCGCCGTCCGGGTCGTTGCGGGACAGCCGGCGCAACGCTGTCGCCTCTGTCTCGGTGAGGGCGCCCGCGTGCACCCCCCAGGCGACCAGCTCCGAATAGCCGGTCAGCACGTCGTCGTCCGGGAGCCCGACGGGTGGACCGGAGCGGGTGTTGATGAAGTCCAGGGCGAGGTTGCCGCCCACCAGGTTCATCCGCGTGACACCCTCGACTGTTTCCATCAAAACCCACTTTACCAGTTGACCGTCGGCAAGGGAGATCGCTAGCTTGTTTCTGGCGTACATGATTTAGCTGGTAACAAGGGGAGGGTCGCATGGGCCACAGGCGAGCAGTGGGAGCACTGATCGGCTTGTCGGGCGGGACGTTCCTCTACACCACAGCGGAGGCGCTGCCGATCGGGCTGCTGCTCCCGATGGCCGCGGACCTTGCCGTCTCGCCGTCGCAGGTGGGCATGCTCGTCACCGCGTACGGCGCGGTGGTCGTCGTCGCCTCGATCCCGTTGACGGCGCTGGCCCGGAGAATCCCCCGTCGGCGACTGCTGTCCGCGCTCCTGGCCGGCTTCGTGGTGAGCACCGCGATCACGGTGTTCGCGAGCTCGTTCGCGCTGCTGCTGGCGGCCAGGATGGCGACCGCGGCGACCCATGCGTTGTTCTGGGCGGTGGTGGTGCCGGCCGCGGCCGAGCTGTTCCGACCCGGGCTTCGCGGTCGGGTGGTCGCGATCGTGTTCGCCGGCGGCAGCGTCGCTCTGGTCCTGGGCGTGCCCGCAGGCACCTGGCTGGGCGAACGCGCCGGCTGGCGGGTGTCGTTCCTGGCGGTGGCCGGGCTCGGCGCGATCGTGCTCGTCGCGGTGGCCTCGCTCCTGCCGTCGACGCCACCCAACGAGGGACATGCCGCCCGGGGCGCGACACCCGACGTCTACCGCTTCTGGCTGCTGGTCGCGGTGGCCATCCTGGCGACCGCCGGTGCCATCGCCGGCTACACGTACGTCGCCCTCTTCGTCACCGAGGTCAGCGGGTTCGCCGCCTCGGCGGTCGGGGCCATCCTGCTGGTGCGCGGCGTTGCCAGCGTGCTCGGGATCCTCGCCGTCGGAGTGGTGGTGGACCGCAGCCCGTGGCTCGCCCTGGCCGCGACCGTCACGCTCCAGTCGGTGGCACTGCTCGGGCTGTACGCGGTCGGCCACCGTCCGGCGGCTGCCGTGGGCCTGCTCGCCCTGGCCGGGCTGGCGTTCGCGGCGTTCACCGCGGTGCTCGGTGGCATTGTGCTCGAGGTTGCGCCCGGGCGCTCCGACCTCGCCGCCGCCACCGTCTCTGCCGCCGTCAACGTCGGCATCACCGGTGGCGCCCTGGTCGCCGGCCTCGCGCTACCGAGCCACGGTGCGCGCAGCACGGTGCTGCTCGGCGCGCTGCTCGGCGTGGTCGCTCTGATGGTGGTCGCCGGTGCTTTCACCGGGCGGCGGCGCGCTACCCGACCGGCGAAGGCACCGGCGGTAGCCTGGGGCCGGGCGACGAGCGGAGTGGACGGGGGCCGATGAGTCGCGCGGTGGAGGAGTCGAACCGGGCGATGCTGCGTGCCCGGGACGCGATGGACCGGGCGTACGCCGAGCCGCTGGACATCCCCGCGTACGTGGTGGCGAACCTGGTCGCGATCAAGGACGAGACCCGGAACGGGGGACTGTTGACGATGTGAGGTGAGGCGGGCTGACCGTGATCCGTCGCAGCTCGGACGGCCCGTCGACGCTCGTCGCGCTGAACGACGTCACCGACCTGCCGCCCGAGCTGCGTGCCACCGGCCCGCCAGACGACTACCGGATCCGACCGGCGCTCAGCTGAGCAGCTTCACCACGGCGTCGGCCACGGCGCGGGCGGACTGCGGGTTCTGACCGGTCACCAGGCGGCCGTCGACCACCGCGTGCTCGGTGAAGTCCGGCGCCGGTACGTGCTGCGCGCCAGCCTCGGTGAGCTTGTCGGCGAGCAGGAAAGGCACCTCGTCGGTGAGGCCGACGGAGGCCTCCTCGCTGTTCGTGAAGCCGGCCACCCGCTTGCCAGCGACGAGCCGGGAGCCGTCGGTGAGGGTCAGGTTCACCAGCGCCGCCGGACCGTGGCAGACGGCGGCCACCACGCCGCCGCGCTCGTGGACCGAGCGGGCGATGCGGGCCAGGTCGGGGTCGTCGGGGAAGTCCCACATGGTGCCGTGACCTCCGGCGAAGAGGATCACGTCGTACCCGGCCGGGTCGACGTCGGCGGCCCTCGGGGTGTCCGTTACGCCGGCGGTGGCGAGGAAGTCGTTCTGGGTGCTGTCGTTCTCGTCCCGGCCGTCTACCGGCGGCTCGCCGCCGGCCACGGACACCAGGTCTACGTCGTAGCCAGCGGCCCGGAACACCTCCCACGGCTCGGCGGCCTCGCCGACGTAGTAGCCGGTCGAGCGGCCGGTGCGGCCCAGCTCGGAGTGACTGGTCAGGGCGATGAGTGCACGAGTCATGCCCTCCATGCTGGCGTGGCCGGTCCGTCCCGGCCATAGGCCGATGTCACAGCGGAGACGGGTTTGAAAGCCGGGTCACCGGGGTCGGCGGTAGCCTGGGGCCGGGCAACGAGCAGGGCGGGACGGGGGCCGATGAGCCGCGCGGTGGAGGAGTCGAACCGGGCGATGCTGCGCGCCCGGGACGCGATGGACCGGGCGTACGGCGAGCCGCTGGACATCCCGGCGCTGGCCCGGATCGCGCTCGTCTCTGAGGCCCACTTCATCCGGACCTTCCGGGCCACGTTCGGTGAGACCCCGCACCGCTACCTGCAACGCCGCAGGGTGGAGCGCGCGATGGCACTGCTCGTGGAGACGAACCGGGACGTGACGGACATCTGCTACGCCGTCGGCTTCGGCAGCCTGGGCACGTTCAGCCGTACGTTCCGGCAGATCGTCGGGGAGTCGCCCTCGGATTTCCGGCGGCACCGCGTCGCGGCGGCCAATGTGCCGTCGTGCTTCGCCAAAGCGTGGACCCGACCCAGCAGTTTTGGATAAGCCGCAGGTCACGGTCTACCTCTAGCGTCATGGGCATGACGATGAACGCGATCAGCCGCTCCCAGATCTACGTCCTCGACCAGGACGCCGCGCTTGACTTCTACGTCAACAAGCTCGGCATGGAGGTCAACACCGACCAGGACCTCGGTTTCATGCGGTGGTTGACGGTCAACCTGCCCGGCGACCCGGAGCGCGAGATCCTGCTGGAGAAGCCGGGCCCGCCCGCACTGGACCCGGCCACCGCCGAGCAGGTCCGGGAGCTGCTCACCAAGGGTGCCCTCGGCGGGTACCTCTTCATGACCACCGACGACGCCCGCAAGACGCACGAGGATCTTGTGGCGAAGGGCGTCGAGATCACCGACGAGCCGACCGAACGCCCGTACGGGATCGACTTCGGCATCCGGGACCCGTTCGGCAACCGGATCCGCATCGGCCAGATGTTCCCACGGGCGTAGGGGAGCCGACGATGAGCCAGGCTGCACCTTTCCCGCTGGTAGGACCGGCCGCTGTCGGTCGGGACCGCGCACTGCTGATCGGCGGTGTGCTGGCCGGCCCGATCTTCGTCGGCTCGGCGATCGTGCAGGCGTCGACCCGGGACGGCTTCGACTTTCGCCGGCATCCGGTCAGCGTGTTGAGCACCGGCGAGCTGGGCTGGATCCAGATCGTCACGTTCCTGGTCACCGGCGCGCTCTGCGCGCTGGCCGCCGACGCGCTGCGCCGCCGTACCGGCGGAGGCGGCGGGTCGGTCTGGCTTCCCCGGCTGCTCGCGCTGTACGGGCTGGGCCTGATCGGCGCGGCGATCTTCAGCGCCGACCCGGCCGACGGGTTCCCGGTCGGCACGCCCCGGGGCGCCGGTCAGATCAGCTGGCACGGCGGCCTGCACTTCCTGGTGGCGGCGGTCGCCTTCGTGTTGCTGATCGCGGCGACTGTGGTGGCGGGCCGTCGGGCCGCACGGCAGGGGGCACGTGGTCGAGCCGCGTACAGCCTGGTGATCGGGGTCTTCTTCGCTGTGGCCTGGGTCGCCCTGATCGTCCGACCGGCTCCGGCCGTGATGGTGGCGTTCGGTCTGGCGGTGACGGCCGGTTGGCTGTGGGTGTCGGTCACCTTCGCGCGAGCGGCGTCCGGCCAGGCCGACTGAGCTGACGCCGCAGGCCCGGGAGGTGCGGGGTGGAGCCCGCACCTCCCGGTGTGTTGAGGTGGGCGGCATGGTGGCTCGCCTGCTGTACCTCGCCCGACACGCCGAGCAGGACCTGACCGCGCTGCGGGAGTCGGATGCCGGTGAACCGGACACCGGCCTGACGGAGCGCGGCCAGCAGCAGGCCACACTGCTCGGCGAGCGCCTGCGAGGCCGCCGGTTCGCCGCCGTCCACCACGGACCGCTGCGCCGGGCCGCGCAGACCGCCGAGCTGATCGCCAGGTCGCTGCCCGAAGCTCCGGTGTACGCCACAGAGCTGGCCGGCGATCATCTCCCACACGACACGGATTCGGCTGGCCTGCCGCCGGCGTACACCGATTTCCTGGCGCAGTTCTCGGCTGCCGAGCGGGCCGACGGGCCGCGGGTGACGGCGGAGGCCGTGCGGCGGTTCACCGGCCCGGTCCCCGAGGAAGCTCCCGACGGCGAGCCGGTCCGCGAGCTGGTCGTGACGCACACCTTCCTGATCGCCTGGCTGGTGCGGCACGCCCTCGACGCGCCGGAGCGGCGATGGCTGGGCTTGAACCTGCACAACGCGGGGTTGACGGTGATCCGGTACAGCTCCGGTGGCCCACCCAACCTGATCGCCCTCAACGACGTGGCCCACCTGCCGCCGGAGCTGCGTGCAACCGGCCTGCCTCCGGACTACGTGGTCTGAGTGCCGGTGGCCCGCAGCAGCAGCTCGACCAGCGCGCGGGTGGCCGGCAGCTGTTGCGCGTCGTCGCTGGGACAGTCGTCGTACCCGACCTCGATGGTGCCGACGGTCAGCCGGTAGCTGAACACGTCTGCGCAGATGGTCGCGCCGGCCGTCTGGCGGGCCTCGGCGGCCAGCCGGGCGTCGGCGGTCAGCCCGCGCAGCCGGCCGAGGTCGGCGGGAGTGAGTTGGCCGGTACGCCGACCGCCGGCACGGTCCACGGCCGTCCACCGGCCGTCCGGCTCGACGGTCACGGTGTCAGCGCGGCCGGCGAAGCCGCCGGAGCGAAACAGCATCACCCGCGTCGACGCGCTATCGGTGGCCGGCGGCCCGGTCGGCAACGTGGAGGCGGGGCCCGCGGTTGGCGTCGGCGGGGCGTCGGTGGCCGGCCCGGTCGGGGCGGGGTCGGCGCTGGTCGGCGGCTGGTCACGAGCGGCGCCGGTGCGGTCGGTGCTGGTGCAGCCGGCCAGGAGCGCGACCAGTAGGGCGAACGTGACGCCGGCTGTCGAGACGGGTCTCATGTCCGTCGGACGTGCTGGGGCAGGTATTGGTTCCCTCGTCAAGCCCCTCATCCGTTCGGTCAATGTCGAGGTCTGACATCGGTTCAGGGCTTCTCTTTTCTTCAACACATAGCTATATCTACATGCGTGACTACCTCCGTCACATCCTTCTCCTCTCAGGAGCGCACTTGAAAAGAGCTCTTGCCGCCGTCAGTGCAGTGCTGCTCACCAGCGGCCTGCTGACCTGCGTCGTCACCCCGGCGCACGCGGCCCCGCCCACCTCTCCCGTGCCGGACGCCTCCGCCGCGGCCCGAGCGGCAACCGTCCTACGAGCGAACCCCGGCGCCGTCCAGGGTTCGAGCGCCGAGTCCTACCAGGTGCGCAGCACCAAGGTGGACCCCAGCGGCGCTGCCCACACCCGCTACACCAGGACCTACCAGGGCCTACGGGTGTACGGCGGTGACTTCGTGATCCACACCGCGCCGAACGGCACGTACGCCGGCAGTTCGGTCGGGCTGGCCGCGCCGCTGACCCTCGCCACCTCGGCCAGGACCACCGCGGCGGCCGCGAAGAAGGCCGCCAGCGCCCGGTTCGTCGGTAAGGCCGAGGCGGTGGGCACGCCGGAGCTGTTCGTGGACGCCAGTTCCGGGCAGGGTCGACTGGCCTGGGAGACCGTGGTCAGCGGGTGGCAGCCCGACGGGCAGACCCCGTCCCGGCTGCACGTGATCACCGACGCCGCCACCGGCGCGACCGTCGGGTCGTACGACGAGATCGAGTCGGTGGTCGGCAGCGGTCAGGGCATCTACACCGGCTCGGTCAGCATCGACACGACGCTCTCCGGCAGCACGTACCAGATGATCGATCCGTCGCACGGCAACGGCCGTACCTGCGACATGAACAACGGCACGTCGAGCTGCACCACCTTCACCGACGCGGACAACGCGTGGGGCACCGGGGCCAACTCCAACCGGCAGTCCGCCGGCGTGGACGCGCACTTCGGCGCGGCGAAGACGTTCGACTACTTCAAGAACGTGCACGCCCGCAACGGCATCTTCGGCAACGGCGCCGGCGTGCCGAGCCGGGTGCACTACGGCAACAACTACGTCAACGCCTTCTGGGACGGCGCCCAGATGACCTACGGTGACGGCTCCGGCAACTCCCGCCCCCTCGTCTCGCTGGACGTGGCTGGGCACGAGATGAGCCACGGTGTCACCGAAGCGCTGGCCGGCCTGGTCTACTCCGGCGAATCCGGCGGCCTCAACGAGGCCACCAGTGACATCTTCGGCAACATGGTGGAGTTCTACGCCGCCGCGCCGAGCGACCCGGGCGACTACCAGGTCGGCGAGAAGATCAACATCAACAACAACGGCACGCCGCTGCGCTACATGTACAACCCGTCGCTGGACGGCTCGTCCGACAGTTGCTGGTCCACCAGCACCAAGAACAAGGACGTGCACTACTCCTCCGGCGTGGCCAACCACTTCTTCTTCAACCTGGCCGAGGGCACCGGCGCCACCTCGTACGGCACCTCCCCGGTCTGTGGTTCCGCCCCCGCGGTGACCGGCATCGGCCGGGCCAAGGCCGAGAAGATCTGGTACCGGGCGCTGGACGTCTACTTCACCTCCAACACGGCGTACGTCAGCACCAGCAACCCGGCGAACACCTCCCGTGCGTACAGCCTGCGGGCAGCCACCGACCTGTACGGAAGCTGCTCCACCGAGTACAAGGCCGTGCAGGCCGCCTGGACCGCGGTGAACGTGGCCGGCAGCGACTCAGCCTGCTCGACCGGCAACGACTTCTCGGTCGCGCTCTCGCCGACCGCCGGCTCGGTCAACCCGGGCAGCGCGGTCTCCACCACCGTGTCCACCGCCACCACCAGTGGCTCGGCGCAGACGGTGACGTTCTCGGCGTCCGGCCTGCCCAGCGGGGCCAGCGCCGCGTTCAGCCCCGCCTCGGTGACCTCGGGCGGCTCGTCCACCCTCACCATCAGCACCTCGGCGAGCACCCCGCCCGGCACCTACTCGATCACCGTGAACGGTGCGGGCGCGGTCACCCGCAGCGCCACCTACCGACTCACCGTGAACGGCACCGGCGGTGGCTGCACCGCGCCGGGGCAGAAGCTGGCCAACCCGGGCTTCGAGTCCGGCGCGACCGGTTGGACCGCCAGCTCCGGCGTCATCACCACCTCCAGCGGCCAGGCCGCCCGCACCGGGTCGTACAAGGCATGGCTGAACGGGTACGGCAGCACCCGCACGGAGACGCTCGCCCAGTCGGTGAGCCTGCCGGCCGGCTGCTCGTCTTACGCGCTCAGCTTCTGGCTGCACATCGACTCGGCCGAGACCACCACCAGCGTCGCTTACGACAAGCTCAACGTGCAGGTGCTGAACTCGAGCGGAACCGTTCTGGCCACGCTGGCGACCTACTCGAACCTGAACAAGGCCACCGGCTACAGCCAGAAGTCCTTCTCCCTGGCGGCGTACGCCGGCCAGACTGTCAACCTGAAGTTCACCGGCACCGAGGACTCCTCGCTGCAGACGTCCTTCGTGGTCGACGACACCGCGCTGACCGTCTCCTGACCTGACCGCGGGCCCAGCGACCGCCCCTCGGGGGTGGCCGCTGGGTCCGCGCCGTTATGGTCGCCGTATGTCGGACGCGGAGTTGACCGTCGAGGTGACCGGACCGGTCGCAACCGTGGTGATCCACAACCCGGCCCGGCGCAACGCGATGACCGCAGCCATGTGGCGTCAGCTCCCCGAACTGCTCGATCGGCTGGAACCCGACCCGGGCGTACGGGCGTTGGTGCTCACCGGCGCGGGCGACGCCTTCTGCGCGGGTGCCGACCTCGGCGACCTGGCTGAGCTGTTGGACGCCGGCGACGCCAGCATCGCGGTGGCCGCCGAGGAGCGGCTGGCCAGTTTCGCCAAGCCGACCGTCGCAGCCATCCGAGGCGCCTGCGTCGGGGGTGGCGCTCAGCTCGCGGTCGCCTGCGACCTGCGGATCGCTGCGGACGACGCCAGGTTCGGCGTACCGCCGGCCCGGCTCGGTCTGGTCTATCCGGCACCGACGACGCGCCGGCTGGCCCGGCTGGTCGGCCCGTCCGCCGCCAAGCATCTGCTGTTCACCGCCGAGCTGATCGACGCCGAGCGGGCCCTGCGGATCGGCCTGGTCGACGAGGTGCTGCCTGCCGATCGGCTCGCCGGGCGGGTGGACGAACTGACGACGACGATCGCGCAGCGGTCACCGCTGAGTGTCGCCGCCGCCAAGGAGATCATCGACGACCGTGCCGGGCCCGCGCGGATCGCCTGGTGGCACCGGCAGGTGGCGACCACCGGTGAGGCCCGGGAGGGGGTCGCGGCGATGGCCGAGCGGCGTACGCCCCGCTTCGCCTGGCGGGCACCGGCCGACGACTGACCGGTTTGAGCCGTCACCGTCGATGGGTAGTCCCCGCTCCACACGGTGATCGGGGGACCACTATGGACGCGGCAGCATCGAATCCGGGGCAGACCGAGCGGGGCCAACGGGGACTCCGTCTGATTCTTCTCTTCGTGCTGCTGCCCGCCGTGGTCGGCGGTCTCGCGGTGGGTGTCGCGACCGGTGGTGAGAACACCGGCATCTTCGACGGCGACCCGCCGCACTGGGCCAGCAACCTCGGCCTCGTCCTGGTGATTGTCGGAGTCGTCATCGAAGTGGCCGCAGCCATCTGGCTGGTCGCCACCGGCCGCTACCGGTCGGGACGACAGTCGCCCCTGATCGGGCTCAGCTGGTCGCATCGTCGCCGGCTGGATCGGCAGGTGCGACGCGACGCACCCGAGGCCGACGAAGACCCGGCTCTGCTCGTGGAGACCGCCAGACAGTTCGTCAGTCAGCGCTATCTCGCGGTGCTGTGCGCTGGGCTGGTGATGACGAGCGCCGGCCAGGTCTTCGTGGGGTTCGCGCCGTTCCACGCATTGATCGGCGGCTTGCTGCTGGTGGTCTGGGTGGTGTTGATCGTGTCGGTCCTGCGAAACGCCCGACGGGGTGAGGCATTCCTTCGGAACCACCCGGATCTGAGCGAGCAGTAGCCGAAGCTCCGTCCCACCCATCGCAACACCTCGATCCGGGGTGGCCCGCCGCCGGTCGGTACGGCAGGCTGTCGGTCGTGCAGCGTGATCAGTTGCTTGCGGGGCGCTACCGGCTCCTGGAACGCCTCGGCAGTGGTGGCATGTCGGCGGTGCACCGGGCGTACGACGAGGTGCTCGAACGGGACGTCGCGGTGAAGGTGCTCGTCGCCACCGACCACAACGCGCGGCAGCGGATCCGGGCCGAGGCCAAGGCCGCGGCCCGTCTGTCGCACCCGCATGTCACCAGCGTCTACGACTTCGGCGAGTCGTTGGTCGACGGTGCCCAGATCCCGTTCGTGGTGATGGAGATGCTCGGCGGTCACACCCTCGAACAACGGCTGGCGGCCGGGCCGTTGCCGCCCCGCGCGGGTCTGCGGGTCTGCGCCGAGGTGGCCTCCGCGCTGGCCGCCGCGCACGACCAGGATCTGGTGCACCGCGACATCAAGCCGGGCAACGTGATGCTCACGCCCACCGGCGCCAAGGTGCTCGACTTCGGCATCGCGGCGGCCGCCGGTGAGTCGGAGATCGACTTCGAGGGGCGGCTGCTGGGCACGCCGGCCTACCTGGCTCCGGAGCGGCTGAAGGCCGGCGAGGTGTTGCCGGCCTGCGACGTGTACGCCCTCGGCCTGCTGCTGCACCGGGTGCTCACCGGCCGGCTGCCGTGGCCCGCCGAGGCGCAGACCGGGATGCTCCGCGCCCACACGCACGTCGAGCCGGGTCCGCTGCCCCCGGTCGACGGCGTACCGCCCGAGGTGCACCGGCTCTACCGCTGGTGCCTGGCCCGCGACCCCGTCGACCGGCCGCCGGCCGTCGAGGCGGCCCGCATCCTGCTCGCCGCCGCCAGCGCAGCGACTGCCGTGGTCGAGGCGGCCGGTGCTGTCGGCCCGGCGGCCGACGGGACCGAGCAGCCCGGCGACACCCCCGCCGATGCGAGCGAGCCGACCGGGCCGGCGAGCGAGCCGGCTGCCGGGTCCACGTCCCGGCGAGGAGCGTGGCGTCGGGGGCGGGCCGTGCTGGCGGTCAGCTGCGCGGTGATCGCCGCGGTGGCGGTCGCCGGGTCGCTCGGTGACTCGCACAACCGTCGGCTGGGGCAGAAGGGGCCCTCGACGGGGATCGGCCCGGGCACCACCACTGTGGGAATGCCGCGCAGTGAGGAGCCGGCCGACACCGGACCGGCCGCCGTCCCGCCGGCCGGGAGCACCGCGCCCGCTTCCCGGTCAGCCCCTCGGGCCAGGCCGAGCTCGACCGTCACCACCCCCGGGCGGACCCCGACCAGGGCTGCGCCCACGCCCACACCTACGCCCACCCCTGGCTCGGGTGCGTCCGTGGACGCGCGAGGCGGGACGGTCACCATTCGCTGCGTCGGGAAGTCCGTCGAGGTGCTCGCGGTGACGCTCCTGCCCGGGTTCCGGGTCGAGGCGTACGACCCGGGCCCGGCGAAGCAGATCCAGGTCGAGCTGGTCTCCTCCGAGCACCGCAGTGAGGTCCGGGTGCACTGCCCCGGCGGCAGCCCGAAATCGAGGGTCAGGGAACGCGCCGTCTGACCGGGGGCCGGCGGGTGCCGCGCCCGGGACGTACCCGGAACGCGGCCCCCCGTTCCCGCCGGCCGGTCCGTCACCGCCCGGCCAGCGCCCCCCACCCGGGGTTGACCGGCTCCCGGCGCAGCGGCATGCCCGCTTCCGACGGCGTCCGGTCACCCTTGCGCTGGTTGCAGGCGTAGCAGGCGGCGGTGGTGTTCCGCCAGGTGTTCCGACCGCCGCGCGAGCGGGGCAGGATGTGGTCGATCGTGGAGGCGGACCCACCGCAGTACGCGCAGCACCTGTCGTCGCGGCGCAGCACCCCGGCACGGGACCAGGCCGGCCCGGAGTTGAACCTCCACCGGGTGACCACGAAGCGGACCAGCCGCACCACCCGGGGCATCGGGAAGACCCCGATCACCCGGTCCGGCTCGGCCTCGTGGATCTCGGCCACCCGACGGCAGAGCATCCGTACGGCGTGTTGGACGGTGACCCGGTGCAGCGGGCCGAGGTCGGCGTTGATGACGAGGACGGCGTCCACCGGGACTCCTTTCCAGAGGCTGACGGACAGCGAAGAGCCGCCCGGTCCGGCTGTCGGACGGGGCGGCTCAGCGCGTACGGATACGCGTCAGTCGGGCCGGCCCGCCCGGGGACCTTCCGCTCGGCAACCGCCGCCGGGCAGCGTCGACGGCACGATGGTGACGTGCGACATCGCCATGAGCTGCTCCCGCGGTGGTGGTTGACCTTGCGCGCTCACGGTAGGCCGGGACGGGACAGACGGGCAACGGATTTCGATTGGCTGGTCTCGTCGGAACGTCGTTGGCGGCGGGTGGGGGTGGTGGCGTCCGTCGAGATGTGGGCGGTGGTCAGGGGGCGGTTCAGTCGCAGTGCCATCCGTACTGTGAGTTCGCTGTCCAGCAGGGGCCGGTTGACCTCACCGGCGACCGCCAGCGCCGGGCCCGACACCGACCGCCAGATCGCGGCCAGACCGGCGCCGAGGCCCACCAGGGCGACGGTGGCCCGGGTGGCCGGTGAGCCGGCGGCCGCGGCGGCACTCACCCCGACCACCGCGAAGAGCACCAGCAGCACGGGTACGAGCACCGGCCAGAAGATGCCGCGTGCCGCCTGCGCCACCAGCCGCCGGTCCCGGATCATCAGGTTCCTGGCGATCACCGCGTAGTCCTCCTCGTCGAGCAGGTCGCGCGGGTGCAGGCCGCCGGTGAGCACGTCGCGCCAGAGGTCGCCCTGGCCGCGCAGGGCCCGGCTCAGCTCGGCGGGCGCCGGCACGGCCGGGTCCCCGAGGCCGGCCCGGTCGACAGCGCTCGACCAGGCGGCGAGTGACCGGCGCACCACCGCGGCCGAGTACGGCGGCAGGACGGTGGCCAGCTCGTCCAACCACCGGCGGATCTGGATCTGCCGCCCACCGAACTGCCTCAGCAACTGGGCGGCGTCGCCGGCTCGGACGGTGTCGGCCACCGATCGGCCCAGCCGGTAGGCCAGGCCGACCCGGTGGTTGGTGGCCATCGTCCAGCGGAGCACGTCCACGTTGAGGTCGTCGAGGGCGAGCAGCAGGGGTACCGGGTCTGCGGGGTCGGCCCGGTCCAGGTCGGGGAGCAGGGCTCGGGCGGAGGCGGTGTCGGGCACCGGCCCGTTGTGCCGGGTGAGGTCGGCGATCTGGGCCAGGGCGACGTCCACCCCGTCGAGGTACATCCGCATCCGGCGGTGGGCGGACATCTCGGTGAGGTTGGAGAGCTTGGCCGGGGGTACGGCCGGTCGGGCCTCGACGGGAGCGCCGAGCTCCGCGTGCTGCCCGTGGTGGTAGGCGTCCGCCATCCACCAGCCCAGCCGCAGCGCGGTGACGATGCACGCGCGTTCGTCGCGGATCAGGGGGTACGCGTCGTCGCGGCCGATCTCGTCGTTCGGCGGGCCGCTTTCCGCGCCGACGCGGTGCAGTGGTGACATCTGCCGCTGCCCTCCCGCCCGGTCGATCGACGGTTGATCAATCGAGCGTACGACAGCAAATAGTCGCTTATAGCAGCTTTGGTGGTTTTAGCGGCCGTAGTGAGCGAAGGGCCGCGCCGGGCGTACCGGCGCGGCCCCTCGTTCTGAATCTGCCCAGGTCAGGAGGGATCTGACAGGACGACCGTGATCTTCTTGTTAGCGCCGTCACGAAGGGCGACGCCACGTGCGGAGGCGAGGTCGGACCCCCCGTACCAGCCGCCGACCCACGGCGGATTCGGCACGTACCGGATCTTGACCGACTGGTCGGTCATCCCCTCGATGACCCGCTGGCCGTAGAACGAGTACTCCTTGACCAGGTCCCCGGTGCGGGCGTTGTAGACCTCGCCCGCGAGCCAGCCGTTGTACGGCTGGCCGTCCGCCGACGTCACGCCGATGCTCAACCGGGGGCCGTTCTTGCCGAGCGAGATGTCGGCGACGCCCGGTTGGTCGGTTCCGGCCCTGGTCGTCGCGGCGGTCTTGCGGTCCGACGCGTTGCCCGTCCACACCGCCGCATACGGCTCGGTGTAGTCGTAGAAGTGCGAGAACTCCAGCGGCCAGTCGTACGGCCCGAGGTTCGGCACCGTGTAGGTGCCGTCGGAGTCGGTGCAGAACGGGCCGATCCCGGGCGCGCCGGAGCCCTGACGTGTCGGCAGCACCGACGCGCAGCCGTTGGTGAGGGGCTGACCGGTTTCGGTGTCCCGAATCGTGCCGGTGATCCGGGCCGCTGGGTCCAGCTTGACGGTGGGCACGGTGCTGAGCAGCCCGGCATGACCATCGACCCGCAGCGCGTCATACTGCCGGCCGACGCCCCCACGGCGTCCCACCCACTGCATGCCGTGCACCTCGTCGGCCGGTAGCGCCAGCAGGGTGTACTCACCCGGCTGCAACTCTCCGATGGTGATCCGGCCCTGCTCGTCGGTGTAGTTGACGCCCCATTCGCACGTGTCGCTGTCCACCGAGCCGAAGGTCAGTGACAGTGCCGCCACACAGACGTTCGGGACCGGATCCCCACTGGCCCGGTCGACGACGGTGGTGGTGATTGCGGTGGTTGGGCGGAGGGCGACCTCGACCGTGGTGGTCTGACCGAGGGTCACCTTGACGTTCTTGACCTCCTGCGCGGCATGCAGGCCGTCCGAGGAGCGCAGCTCCAGGGTGAACGTTCCCGACTCCAGGTTCGCCAGGCGAATCCGGCCGTCGGTGGCGCCGCACTGCTGGTCGTACGGGCGGACGCCCGCGCAGTACGCGTTCACCGGGCCGCCGCTGACCGCGTCGGTCGCGAGCACCTCGACGACGCCTGGCAGGAGCATCTGCTCCTCCGGCACCGTCGTGGTGACGCCGGACGCGACGGTGACCACGTCGGCGGTCGAGTAGCCGAGCTTTTGGTGCGACCACTGGAACCGGCCGAGGAAGCCATACTGGATCTTGTAGGTGCCAACCGGGACGGAGGCGAACCGGAAGTTGCCGTCAGCGTCGGACACGACCTGCCCACCGCTGGCACCATCGGTGGTGAAGAGGTTGACCGTGACGTTGCCGGGCTTCTCGGTCACCACGTGGCCGGTGATGGCGCCGCTGTCGGGCTCCACGGCCTGCGCCGGAGTTGCGGCCAGAGTGGCGGCGAGGGTGAGCGCGGTCGCCGAGGCGAGCATGAAGATTCTGCGGGCGGGTCTGTTCATCGTTCCCCGTTCAGGCGGAGGGTGTGGCGCAGCCGTCGGATTCTGGCTGATGCTCCGCGTCGATCGACAACGGGGCCGCCGCCGTCGGTTCAAGTCACTACGATCCGAGCGGTCGCCGCCGCTCTGCTGGCGACCGTACAGGAGGAACTCCACTTGAGATTCGTAAGTCGCGGTGTCCGGCCGGGCGGGCATATGCCGGTGCTGGCCGCCGTCGCCACGCTGGCGCTGGGAGCTGTCGTCCTCTCGCCCGGTCCGGCCGCCGCCGCCGAACCCCACCACGTGTTCACACCGTCGCTCCTCGCCTACACCGACTCCACCACCCCGGACACCGCGGTCTTCTACCCCAGCGGGGGAGAGATCCCGGTCGGGTCGTGGCGGGATGACGCCGGCAGCACGCATTCCTCCCGCATCTATGTAACGTTCGACATCGGCGGGATCTACGTCGGTCGGCTGAGCCAGGCGACCCTCGTCGGGCGGGAAAGCCGCGCCAACGACTGCGCACGCGCGCGTGCCACCGTCGCCCAGGCCACGGCCGCCTTCACCGGTGAGAACAGTTGGTCGAACCCGCCGGCCACGGTCGGCAAGGCGGTCGCCGCGACCGCCGAGGGCGGTGATTGCGCCTCCTGGCGGACCAAATGGGACTTGACCGCCGCGTTGACCAGGGCGCTGGGCCGGGGTGAGCACCAACTCACCACCGAGCTTCGGGTCCCCAAGCGGAACGAGGGGGATGTCTCCTACGGCCGCTGGCTGGAGAGCAACGAGTTCCGGTTCGAGGTGGAGCTGACGAACACCGCCCCGCTCAAGCCGACCAAGCTCTTCAACGCGAACACCGACACCCCCTGCGGTCCGGAGTACTTCACCGGATCGGAATTTGCCGCATACGCCAACATGACGGACCGGGATCGGGACCCGTACGACGCGCTGACCGCCGAGATCGAGTACTGGCCGCTCGCCGACCCGTCCGCTGTCACGCCTGTCGACCCCGGCATTTCCAGCGGCCCCGACGGTCTCGACGCGGTCGGCCAGATGCCGGTGGCCTCGCTCGTGGACGGGGAGTACGCCTGGCACGCCCGGACATTCGACCAGCGGGCCTGGTCACCCTGGAGCGATCCGTGCCATTTCACTGTGGATCGCACCAAGCCTGCCGTCTCGCCGACCGTCGCCTCTCCGGAATATCCGGAGAACCCGGCGAACCCGACCGGTAGCCGTGAAACCGAGGGCACCTTCCTGTTCACGTCGCATGGCGTCGCGGACGTGGTGAGCTTCCGGTACGGCGACAGCCAGGGAGCTCTCTACAACCAGGTGCCAGCCGACCAGCTCGGCGGCGCGGCCACCATTCGGTGGCGACCTCGCGACGCGGGCGAACAGACGCTGTACGTGGCGAGCACGGATCGCGCCGGCAACAGCTCTCCGGTGCGGGCCTACACGTTCAACGTGCGCGACCTGACCGTCAACGCGTGGTCGACGGCCCAACAGCCCGACCCTTCCGGTAACGGAATGGCGGTCACGATGCGGTTCAGCACCCAGCGCGGCAACGGCGTCACCACCATCGCCTATCGGGTGGACGGTGGGTCGGAGCAGTTGGCGACCGTGGGAGCCGACGGGGTCGCCGAGCCGGTCCTGGCGCCCCTCAAGGGCGGTGAGCACCAGCTCAGCTACGTCGGCCGGAGCGCCTCCGGCGAGCCGGGGTATCAGCAGGAGACGACCTTCTTCGTCGACGATGGGCCCACCATCACCTCGGACGGTGTCTATCCGATCGACGGCTCCGGCGGTGGCGTCGGCGTCCCCGGGGTCTTCACGGTCTCTCCGGCGGTGACCAAGGGCGCCACCTCGGTGCGGTGGTTCGACAGTGTCGACAACAACCCCAGAGTGGTTCCGCTGGCCGCCGACGGCAAGGCCACGATCACCTGGACGCCCACGACGGCTGGCTGGACCTACTTCTGGTTCACCGTCGAGTACGCCGACGGCAGCTTGTCCAGTTACCGGTCGTTCTCGGTCACTGTCAACTGATCCGACGCGGGGGTGTGGGCACGCACCCGCACTCCCGCGCCAGGTCTTCCACGCGGGTCAGGGCTTCCGGGCGAGCAGTCCGCGTGGTCGGATCGAGCGCACCGGCTCGGCCGAGGCGCCCTCGGCGCGCAGGATGTGGTTCGCGGCGATGATCCCGGTCGCCGCCGAGCGTTCCATCAACGCGCTCGGGAAGTCCGTGGCGATGCCGTCCCCGGCCAGGTAGACGCCGGTCGCGTCGGTGCGTACCCCCGGTCGCCAGGCGTGGCTGCCCGGAGTGAACGCCGGCGCCTGCGCCTCGACCCGGGCCCGCAGCTCGCGGACCCGCAGGTCGCCGGCCTCCGGCCAGAGCGCGACCAGCTCGCGGCGCATCCGCTCGGCCAGCTCCTCCGCTGACACGCCGGGCTCGCAGGCGTACGCGTGCAGCTCGATGACCGACCCACCGGTCTGCCGCGCCCAGCGCCGCGGCTCGTTCTCCAACCGGTGGTAGAGCGTCACCGAGTCCAGAGTGGGCTGCCGGGACACGCCGTTGAACACCGCCCGCTCGGCGGCCACGTCCCCGTCACACCAGAACCGCGCCACCGCGTACGGCGGGCCGGGCTGGCCGAAGGCGGGCATCCGCGCCGCCAGCTCCGGTGCCTGCCCGGTCAGGTCCGGGGAGGCCGCGACCAGCGCGGCGAGCGCCGGCGGGTCGACGGCGAGCACGACGTGACCGGCCGGGTGGCTGCCGTCGTCGGTGGTCGTCACCCGCCAGCCGTCGCCGTCGCGGTGCACACCGGTCGCGGCGGAGCTGGTCAGCACCCGGCCGCCGTGCTTCTCGACGTGCCGGGTCAGGGGCTCCCAGATCGCCGTGGCGTAGTCCTCGTCGGGGCAGTCGAACGCCAGCCCCTCCGGGTTGCCGAGCAGGTAGAAGTGGAACTGGGCGACCATCTCGGCGGCCGACATCTCCGCCTCGTGGTTGAAGAACGAGTGCGAGAAGACCTCGAACAGCATGGCCCGCGCCCGGTCCGGCAGTCGTAGCGACGCCAGCAGCTCGTCGGCGGTGGTGCCGTCCAACTCGGCGTAGGTGCGTACCGGGTCGTAGCTGAGCAGCGGCAGCGCGGCGTCCCGATCCATCAGTCGCAGGTCGGCCAGGCGCAGGCTGGGGCTGCGCAACAGCAGCGCGAGAAGGTTCGTCGGCGGTGCCGGCGGCAGCTTGCCGAACTCCTCGGTCGGCCACTGCTCGCTGAGGATCGGGTAGCCCGGGATGGGCTTGAGGAAACCCAGGTCACTGTCGACCCGGCGGAGAATCGACCGCCAGTTGTAGTACTGCCGGAAGAACGCGTGGAAGCCGTGCTCGTTCTGCTGGGTGCCGTCGGCGAGCGCCTCCGGCCAGGCGCCCAGTCGACCACCGAGCGTCGGCGCCGCCTCCAGCACCGTCACCGCCACACCCCGCTCGGCCAGCACCACCGCCGCCGACATGCCGGCGATGCCGCCACCAACCACCACCGCCGTGGTCGGTCGCGGCACGCGGTCCGCGCCACCGCCGCCCGGGTCCACCAGGTGCTGGCGTACGCCGATGAGCCGACCCACCACTTGCGACAGCGCCATGGGCACCTACCTCTCTCGGGCCCCAGTCTCCCCTACTCCAGGCATCGGCGCGCGCGGTCGGAGGCGGGCCAGACGTACTCCAGGTCTGCTGGAACGTCGCCACCGAAGAGGGGCCGGTAGTGCGCCGGGTCCTTGCGCACCAGCGACGAGCGGTGGCTCAGGTGCAGGTCGTCGCGGCCCAGCCACGGTGGTAGTTCGCCGTCCCGGGCCAGCTCGTCCTGGGTCCGTACGACACCGGCCCCGCAGGCGGCGGCGAGGTCGACGGTCATCGTGGTGGCACAGGTGTCCGCCCGCCCCGGTTCGGTCCACACCGCGCACATGTCCAGCCCGTAGCGGGTGAGCGCCTCCTCGTACCCGGCCCACATCTTCACCGCCGGGTGGTTGCGCCAGCCGTACCCGGGTCGGGTGAGCCCGCGCAGCACCTGGATGGCCTCCACCCGTTGCTTGCCCAGCCGCTTCTGGTCCAGCGTCCGGGCGCTGGCCAGAAAGTCCGGGTACGGGAGGAACGTCTGCATGTCGCTGCTCTACCCGCCGCCAGGGCGGGCATGCCTGGCCGGGGGGATGATCCGGACGGGGTCGCCCAACGTGGCCGTGCTGATTACGATCCGGGCATGGCGGAGCCGTGGCGGGACCGGGCGCGACGGGCGGTCGAGTGGAACTGGCGGCTGCGCTCCGCTGGTGATCCACGCCCGCACTATGTGATCTGCGGGAAGGACGCGCTCGCCTACTACGTGGCCAGGGCGATGCTCGAATCCGAGCTGCCGACGGGTGGCGCCCGGGTGACCGTCGTGGTGCCGGAGCGCTACCGCAGCAACGGCCCGGACGTGGCGGCACTGCGGGGGGTCCGGGTGGTCCGCTCGGATCGGCTGGACGTGGCCACCTTCGAGGCCGCCGGCCTGGCCGGGGCGTCCGGGCTGGCCCTGCTGCACCAGGACGACGTGGGCAACCTGCACGCCGCGCTCTGCGCCCAGGCCGTCGACCAGCGGGTCCGTCAGGTGCTGCGAATGTTCAACGGCACCCTCGCCGACGGTGTGCGCAAGCTGCTCAAGGCATCGGTCGAGGTGCTCTCCGACGCCGAGATGGCCGCGCCGGCCTTCGTGGCAGCCGCGCTCGGCGAGGTCGACCCGAGTTCCTTCCAGCACCGGGACAAGACGCTTCGGGTGGCCCGCCGGGCCGACGTCCGACCGCAGGACGTGGTCTGCGCACTGGCCCACCTCACCGAGGCGCAGGGGGTGGAGCTGCTTCCGGCCGAGCAGGCTGGCGCGGACCTGGTGCTCGCCGAGGCGACGGGGCAGCCACCCGGCACCGAGGTCGCCGCCCGTCGACTGGTCCGGGCCCGTCGGCGACGCCGCCCGGTCGCGGTGCTGCTGGGCGCGGTACGCGGCTTCGCGACTCGCAAGATCGGTGTCGCGGTGATGCTGGTGCTCGCGGTCATCGCGGTGCTGGGGGCGCTGATCTCCCGCACCGAGGGCGCCTCCCCACTGGAAGCCCTGTACCTGACGCTGGTGACCACGCTCAGCGGCGCCGACCCGGACACCACCAAACCAGCCGGCGCGCAGATCATGCAGGTGGTGCTCAACCTGGCCGGGCTGGCGCTGATCCCGCTGATCACCGCCGTCGTGGTGGACGGCATCGTCAACGCACGACTGGCCCTGCACACGGGCCAGTTGCAACCCGCGCGGGTCGGGCACGTCGTGCTGATCGGCCTGGGCAACGTCGGCACCCGGGTGATGGCGCAGCTGCGCGAGTACGACGTCGAGGTGGTGGCGATCGACAAGGACCCGGAGCCGCGCGGCGCCGCCCTGGCCCGTCAGCTGGAGGTGCCGCTGATCGTCGGTGACGCCTCGCTGCCGGAGACGCTGGTCGCCGCGTCGGTGGCCGACTGTCAGGCGCTGGTGGTGGCGTCCACCGACGACGTCGCCAACCTGGAGGCGGCGCTCGCGGCCCGTGATCTTCGTGGCGACCTGCGGGTGGTGCTGCGGTTCTTCGACGGTGACTTCGCCGAGCGGGTGGAGGAGACCTTCGCCCTCGGCGTCTCCCGGTCGGTCTCCTACCTGGCCGCCCCGGCCTTCATCGGTGCCCTCACCGAACGGGCGGTGATCACCACCATCCCGGTCGACCGGCACGCGCTGCCGGTCGCCGAGGTGCCGGTCGCCGCCGGCTCCGAGTTGGACGGCCGGCCCCTGGGCATGGTCAACCGGGACGGGCAGGTCCGGCTGATCGCCCGGACCCCGGCCGGTGGCGGCAGGACGATCTGGTGGAAGGACCTCGACCCTCGCCAGGTGATCTTCGCGGGCGACCGGTTGACAGTGGTCGCCCGGCGGCGCGGACTGGACTGGCTGACGCGGCAGTGTGCCCCGCCAGTCCGCCCGGGCCCGGTCTCCCGGCCGGCCGGAGCGGTCCACGGCGGAGTGCCCACCCCAGCGGCGGCGTCTCCCTCGGTGCCGGGCCAGACGGACTCGGGGGCCGGCGTGGCCCACCCCGTTGCCCCCGCCGCAGGCGCTTCCTCGACAATCGCTGGCGGCCCACCGGACGACTTCGCGCTGACCCGCCGACATGACGAGAGCGGCGAGGTGAGCTGACATCACCCGGCGCGGCCGCTGCGCTATCCACCTGGTCAGGGAAGAAGGGCAGCGTAAGTGGTTGTCAATCACCGACTCGTGGTCATCGGGTTGCCTGCCGATCAAGAACGGTCTCTATCGTGCTGATGGCCTGGCTCGAGCGGTGCGAGTGGGGCCCAGGCAGCCCGGCGGTCTGGAACTGCTTGATTCGTTCTCCCCCGCAGGGATTCTCTCGGACGACCCGGAATACGTGACCTACGTCGACGTCACTGGGTTGGTCATGGAGGTGGATTTGGATGATGCTGCATTCGATTTATGACCGGTGGAGTGGGGACCGCCAGGATCCGGTTGAAGTGGCGGACTCGTGCCTCAGGTCTGCTGCCGCAGGCGATGACTCGGCTGTCGCTGAGCTGCTTCGCCTGTGCCCTGTGCTGAAGGCGCAGGCTGACCTCGGAAACACTCGTGCACGTACGATGTTGGGCGTCATTTTCATGCTGTATGTCGACGCTCCGGAGGAGACTGTCGACTTCCTGGGTCAGTCCCCGCCGAGGGCGACGTGGTCGCCCAGCGGACTCTGGCGTACCTGCTGGAGCGAGGGCAGGGGGTCGCCTTTGACAAGGAAAGGGCGATGCGGCTCTATCGTGCGGCAGCCGAGGGTGGAGACGGGATAGCTGCCTTCAACCTTGGCCTGCATTACGCCAATGGCGAATTCCTTGCGGTCGACATCCCTAACGCCGTGCGATGGTTGAGGGTAGCTGCGAAGGCGGAAGTCACTGAGGCGTCCCCGTTCCTGGGAAACCATCTGGCTGCCCTTGACCTTGATGAAGAAGCGTTCGAGTGGTATCTCTTCGGCGCCGAGGCGGGTCAGTCCAACTGTATGTTCGTCGTGGGCAGTTGGTACCGGGACGGCATTGGGACGAGCATGGATCTGGTGCAGGGTCTGCGGTGGTTCATTACGATGCTCAATGAGGGCAGCGGCGACGGAGTGCACGAGGCCCATCAGCTGGTCTCACGGATGACCTCCGAAGAGGTTCGAGAGGCTGCTCGCCTGGCGGGCCGACCATTCGACGCGGAGGTGTTCCTTGAGCAAGGAAACTGAGCCCTCTTGCCGTCCTGAAGCTGGAGCAGCGTCTACCGGGAGCTTCAACGGTCAGCGGCTGCGCACGGTCCTTGCCGCACTCGAACCGTGGCAGCGTGTTGCGTTCGCGGTCAGTTGTGTCGAGGTTCTGGTGCCGTCCTATGTCAAGTTCAGCGAGCCGGACCAGATCGGTGACGCTGACCTCGTGCGAGCCAGCGTCGATGCTGTCTGGTCGGCCTCGGCCGGTCATCAGCCGGCTGTGCACTGTCCCGAGTTGCCCTCGCCGGACGCAGTGAAGGAGTTGCTGCCCTCGGAGGATGACTGGAATGACTGGGCACCTCAGGCGGAGGATGCGGTCGCGTCGCTCATCTACCTGCTTGAGCTGGTGGGCAGCGATGACGTCACCTACGCCGTCTACGCAGCCGAGCGGGCATATGCGGCGGCCGACGAGCTCTCGGCTCGGGAGCAGGGCCTTGGGGTGCTCGACGCCGATGACCGTGAGGCTCTGCTTGGGTCGCCGTCAGTCCAGGTTGAGCTGCGGCGGCAGGCGGAGGCTCTCACAATTCTCGGAGACTCGGCCGGTGACCGGTCAGCCGTCGCAGAGCTTCGCGCCGCTGCTCGACGAATTCCGGTCGGTGGTGTGCGGCAACTGCCGTGGGACGACGGTGTTCTTAATGGCGACACGGACGCTCCCTGTCAGGCCCTGGGCAGCTTCTCGGCCGCTTCGTCAGTGATTAAAGATCGATTGAGGGTGGCCGGCTTCCACGTGCTCGAGGCGTATGACATGGCGGAAGGGCTGCCGTCCGAACAGGAAGCCTGGAAGCCGGTCGTCAGTTCGCCGGCAAGACCCGAATGGTCGGTCGCACTCGCCGCGGTCGATGCAGTGGAACAGGTGGAGCGACGGTGGCGCCGCTTGGTGCATGAGCGCGGGTTGACGAGCGGCGATGGCACCCTGCTAATCAGCCTCACAGGCCACAGTGACGAAAGGCGTTGGGTGGCGGTGCGACTGCCGGACGGGCCGCTGGCGCTCGACGCGCTCGGTCCGAATCCTGGCGAGCCGGAGTTTGTCGCGATGTCACTGGCCGGCGATGCCCTATGCGGGGTAACGGCAGAGGAGTACGAGTTGTGGGTGGTATGCGCACGACTTGATTGAGCGGGGGCCGATGAGACAACCGTACGACGCGGAAAGGAGTCGGGATGGCAGCGCTGAGCGAACACATAAATGTCTACACAACGGCAATCACAGTCCTCGAAGATAAACGATTCTCGATTTGGTACGACAGGGGAAACCGATACCTTTTGTGCTCAGCGGGATGGCTGGGACTTCAGGGCGGACAACCCAGTTTCCCTACTCGGCCTGGTAGCCATATTTGAATACAAGAATCCAAGCGAGTGCATAAGCTCTTGGCAGGAGAGTGAGGGCAGCATTCGCTACCCGAATGTTCCCGAAAAATGCACCTGAGTACACCCCTGTCTACGCTAGATTCCGACACCAAAGCGAGCGCCAATAGGGACTTCTCCTTCCTGTGCGGGGGCACCGAAATTGCGGTTCACCCTCCGACCCGCAAGCTCGACGGATCGGTCAGCCGGAACCGGCCGGAGCTGAGCGACAATGGCGGCATGCGTTTCCGCATCCTGGGACCGACCCAGGTGGTGCTGGCCGACGGGCGAGAGGTCCCCGTGGGCGGTCCGCGGCTGCGCGCCCTGCTGGCGCTCCTCCTGCTCGACGCGGGTCGGGTGGTCTCCGCGGAGCGGCTGATCGACGGCCTGTACGGGGAGCATCCGCCTCGTGGTGCGGCCAACGCGCTCCAGTCCCAGGTGTCGCGGCTGCGCCAGGCCCTGCCCGCCGGGCACGACCCGGTCGAGTTTCACCCGGCCGGTTATCGCCTGGCCGTGGATCCCGACGATGTCGACGCGTACCGCTTTGAACGGCTCGCCGAGGCGGGGCGGCGCGCGCTCGCCGGCGGTGACTGGCCCCGCGCGGCGGCGGTGTTGCGCGAGGCGCTGGAGCTGTGGCGTGGCCCCGCCCTGGCCGATGCCGTCGGCGCAGCCGGCGCGCCCGCCCAGGCGGCCCGGCTGGACGAGCTGCGGTTGGCCGCCATCGAGGATCGGGTCGAGGCGGACCTGGCGTTGGGCGCACAGAGCGCGCTGATCGCGGAGCTGCGGGAGTTGGTCGTGGCGCATCCCCTGCGGGAGCGCTCGCGAGGCCAGCTCATGCGTGCCCTGGCGGCACTGGGTCGGCCGGCGGAGGCGCTGGCCGAGTTCGAGGACGCCCGGCACACGCTGGCCGATCAGCTCGGTGTCGACCCATCGGCGGAGCTGGCTGCCGTTCACCTGGCGGTGCTGCGTGGTGAGGAACGCGCGGCGGCCGAGCCGGCGCTGCCGAGCCAGCTCACCACGTTCGTCGGGCGTGAGGAGGAGCACAAGCGCGTTCGAGCGTTGCTCGGCGAGCGCAGGCTGGTCACCCTCACCGGCCCTGGGGGAGCGGGCAAGACCCGGTTGGCCATCGAGGCGGCGGGACGCGTCGACGGCGACGTCCGTTTCGTCGAGCTGGCCGGGCTGGCCGACGGGTCGGACGTGCCACAGGCGGTGCTGAGCGCGCTCGGTCTGCGTGACGCGGGTCTGCGGGCCCCGGCCGAGCCGGGCCGGCAGTCCACCGACCGACTGGTCGAGGCGTTGGCCGAGCGGCGGCTGCTGCTGGTGCTCGACAACTGCGAGCACGTCATCGCCGACGTGGCCCGGCTCGCCGCACGACTGCTGGGCGCGTGCCCGGCGCTGCGGGTGCTGGCCACGAGTCGCGAGCCGCTCGGGCTGGCCGGCGAGGCGCTGTGCCCGTTGTCCGGGCTCACCCTGCCGCCACCCGACGCGTCGACGGAGAATGCCGACGACTACGCCGCGGTCAGCCTCTTCGTCCAACGGGCCGCCGACGTCGCACCCGACTTCACCGTCACACAGGCCAACGTCGACGTGGTGCTGCGGATCTGCCGCACCCTCGACGGCCTGCCGTTGGCGATCGAGCTGGCCGCCGCGCGGCTGCGGGCGTTGCCCGTCGCGGAGGTGGCCGCCCGTCTGGACGACCGGTTCCGGCTGCTGTCCATGGGCAGCCGGGCCGCGTCGCCCCGACACCGCACGCTCCGGGCTGTGGTCGAGTGGAGCTGGGACCTTCTCGACGATGCCGAACGCACGCTGGCCCGCCGGCTGACCGTCTTCGCTGGCGGCGCCGCGCTGGAGGCCGCCGGGCGGGTCTCCGGCCTTCCCGCGGCCGAGTTCGTCGACGCGCTCAGCGGGCTGGCCGACAAGTCCTTCGTGGAGCTGACCGGCGGCCGTTACCGGATGCTGGAGACGGTGCGTGCCTTCTGCGCCGAGCGTCTCGCCGAAGCCGGCGAGGCCGACCAGCTACGTCGTGCGCACACCGCGTACTTCCTGGAGTTCGCCTGGACCGCCAGCGACCACCTTCGGCGAGCCGAACAGTTGCACTGGTTGCGGCGGCTCGACGCCGAGCGGGACAACCTGCACGCAGCCCTGCGCCGTGCCACCGCGGCCGGTGACGCGCCCGACGCGGCCGGGTTGGTCGCGGCCCTGTCGTTCTACTGGTGGCTGCGCGGCATGCGCGGCGAAGCGGCCCGGTTGGCCGCCAACGTCCTCGACCTGCTGGGGGCCGAAGCGCCGCCGGGGCTGAGCGAGGAGTTCGCTCTCTGCGTCTACAACACGTCGCTCGCCGGTGCCGGCCACCTGCCCTCGCTCGGAAATCAGCGGTCCGTGATCCGCAGCCTCGACGGGCCGCCTCGACAACCGTTCCTGCTGTATCTGTCGGGGATCTCGACCGGGCCGCCGTCCGGCGGCGCCGAGCACGTCGAGGAGTTGATGCGGGAGCTGCGGCGACTGGTCGGTCCGGACGTGTGGATCAACGCGCTCGGCGCGATGGGAAGCGGCTCGGCGCTGATGTGGAGTGGCGAGTGGGACCGGGCCAGGAGCGCGTTGACCACCGCGCTCGACGGCTTCCGGAGCACGGGGGACCGATGGGGCTGCATGATCACACTCGGTGCGCTCGGCGAACTGGCTGCCTGGCAGGGTGATCCGGAGACGGCGGGCGCCCACATGGACGAGGCCATGGGACTGGTCGAGGCGCTCGGGTCGGCCGTCGACCAGGCCGACATGCTGCGGACCAGGGGCGAGATCCGGCTGCGTGCCGGTGACCTCGCCGCGGCACGGGACGACTTCGCCGGTGCGCTGCTCCTTGCGCAGCGCAGCGGCGCGCCCGAGTTCGTGGCCAGCGCCCGCCTCGGCCTCGCCCAGGTGGCCCGGCTGCGCGGCGATCTGGTCGAGGCGAGACGGCTCTGCGAGGAGGCGTTGGTCGGCGGGCTCACCGGCTGGTACGTCGGCGAGGCCACCCGGTCGGAGATCATCCTCGTGCTCGACGAGATCACCGAGCAGGAGAAGGCCGAAGCCGCGAGCAGGCCTGGTGCGCTGCCGTCAGCGGACGGTGCGTGACCCGTCAGCGGCTGACCGCACCGTGGGGTCATGACGACATACGAGGTGGTCGCCGAGGGTCTGGGCAAACGGTACGGCCCCACCCGCGCGCTCGACAGGTTCGACCTGGCCGTACCGACCGGCACTGTGTACGGGCTGCTGGGGCCCAACGGCGCGGGAAAGACGACGGCCGTACGGATCCTCACCACTCTGCTGCGCTTCGACGCGGGCAGGGCCACCGTGGCCGGGTTCGACGTGCTGCGACAGCCGGACGAGGTGCGGGCCCGGATCGGGTTGACCGGGCAGTACGCCGCGGTCGACGAAACCCTCAGTGGTCGGCAGAACCTGGAACTGTTCGGCCGCCTGTTCCGGCTGGGCCGGCGGGAGGCCCGGCAACGCGCCACCGAACTGCTGGAACGGTTCGGGCTTGCCGAGGCGGCGAGCCGCTCCGCCGGTGAGTACTCGGGTGGGATGCGTCGTCGGCTGGACCTCGCCGCCAGTCTGATCCGTACGCCGCGGGTGCTCTTCCTCGACGAGCCGACGACCGGCCTGGACCCGCGCAGCCGCAACCAGGTGTGGGACCTGGTCCGCGCCCTGGTCACCGAGGGCACCACGGTGCTGCTCACCACCCAGTACCTGGAGGAGGCCGACCAGCTCGCCAACCGGATCTCGGTGATCGACGCTGGCCGGGTGGTGGCCGAGGGGTCACCGGACGAACTGAAGTCGATGACCGGCGGCGACCGGATCGAGGTGGTGGTGCGCGATGCGGCCGACCTGGACCTGGCCGCCCGCATCGTCGCGCCGATCTGCGGCGCGGAGCCCGAGCGTGACCCGGAGATCCGGCAACTCAGCGTGCCGGTGGCCGACCGGGTCGCCGGGCTGGTCGACGTCGTGCGGGCGTTGGATGACGCGGGGATCGCGGTCGAGGACATCGGCCTGCGGCGCGCCACCTTGGACGAGGCGTTCCTGCACCTGACCGGGCATCGGCCCGACGAGGCCCGCGAACCCGTTGGCGCCGGACGAAAGGCGGACGTGGCATGACCACTGCGGTAGCCGACGGCTGGACGATGACCAGGCGCAACATGATCCATGTCGTACGTCAGCCGGAGGAGGTGATCCTCTACTTCTCACTGCCGATCATGTTCGTGCTGGTCTTCGGGTACGTGTTCGGCAGCGGCATGCAGGTGCCGGGCGGTGGCAACTATCGCGAGTTCCTGCTGCCCGGGGTCTTCGTGATGACGATGCTGTACGGCCTCGGCGCTACCGCGACCGGCGTGGCGCTGGACCTCAGCCGGGGTGTCGTCGACCGGTTCCGGTCGATGCCGATGGCACGGTCCGCCCTGATGACCGGCCGCAGCGCCGCCGATCTGCTGCGCGCCCTGCTGGAGATGTCCACCCTGCTGGTCTGCGGCCTGCTCGTCGGTTGGCAGTGGCGAGAGGGTGTGGGCAAGGCGTTGCTGGCCGTCGGGCTGCTCCTGCTGCTGCGGGTCGCGATCACCTGGATGGGGATCTACCTGGCGCTGCTGGTCCGCAGCCCGGACACCGTCGGCGTCATCGTCTTCCCGGCGGCGTTTCCGCTCACCGCGATCTCCAATGTCTTCGTGTCGCCGGAGCTGATGCCCCCGGTCATCGGGACGATCTCGGAGTGGAACCCTTTGTCGGCCACAGTCGCGGCGATCCGCGAGCTGTTCGGCAACCCGGGTCTGGGTGGCGACTCCTGGCCGGCGGAGCACGCCATGCTGTTGGCGGTGCTGTGGCCGGTGCTGCTGATCGCGACGTTCGCTCCGCTGGCGGTGCGCCGCTACCGACGCCTGAGCCGTTGACACCCGCGCGCCGGTGGCCCGCTCAGGTCACCGGCGCGCGAGGCGCAGCGCGCACCAGGCGGCGCCAGCGGCGAGCACACCGAAGCCCGCGAGGACGCTGGTCACGGGCAGGTTGACCGCGAGCAGCAAACACCCGACCAGCCCCAGGCCGGCGAGCACCTGCACCGGCAGCCGCCGACCGGGTTCCCGCCCCAGTGTGAGCGCCGCCGCATTGGTGATCGCGTAGTAGACCAGCACCGTGCAGCTGGAGAAGCCGATGGCCCCCCGTACGTCGCCGAGGAGCACGACCACGATCACCACGACGGCGACCGCCAGCTCCGCGCGGTGCGGCACCCGGCGCACGGGGTGCACGGCGGCCAGCGCACCGGGCAGGTCGCGGCGGCGGGCCATCGCGAGGGTGGTCCGGCCGACCCCGGCGACCAGGGACAGCAGCACCCCGACGACCGCGATCGTGGCCCCGGCGCGGACCACCCAGGCCAGGCCGGGCAGCCCGGCGGCGGTCACCACGTCGACCAGGGGCGCGGCGGACCCGGCCAGCCGGTCGGCGCCGAGTACGCCGAGCGTGACCACGGCCAACACCACGTAGATCGCGAGCACCGCCCCGAGCGCCAACGGCACCGCGCGGGGAATGGTCAGCTGCGGATCGCGGACCTCCTCGCCGAGCGTGGCGATCCGGGCGTACCCGGCGAAGGCGAAGAAGAGCAGCCCGGCCGCGGTGAGCACACCTCGGGCGGAGCCGCCGGGCTCACCGAGCCGATCCAGGTGCACCGGCCCGCCCACCACTCCGACGACCGCGACCAGGGCCAGCACCGCGAGCACCAGCGCCACCAGCAGTTTCGTGACGGTAGCCGTCTTGCCGATGCCGCGCAGGTTCACCCCGGTCACCGCGAGCACCGCGCCGACCGCGACCAACCGGGCCTGGCCCGGCCAGAGGTACGCCCCGATGGTCAACGCCATCGCCGCGCAGCTCGCCGTCTTGCCCACCACGAAGCCCCAGCCGGCCAGGAATCCGGCGAACGACCCGAGGCGTTCCCGGCCGTAGACGTACGTGCCACCGGACTCCGGGTAGCGGGCCGCCAGCCGCGCCGAGCTGGTCGCGTTGCAGAAGGCGATGAAGCCGGCCAGCACCAGCGCGGGCAGCAACCCGGAGCCGCCGGCCGCCGCCGCGGCCGGGCCGAAGACCACGAAGACGCCCGCGCCGAGCATCGAGCCCAACCCGATGACAACCGCATCCGGTACGCCAAGCCGCCGCGACAGTTGGTCCACGGACCGAAACCCTAGGGGTACGAGGTGAACGGTCGGTCCCAATCGCGTAGCCGGCGGGGGAGTGGGATGTCGTCCCAGGGCACCCGGTGCAGCAGCCGGTCCAGGAAGACCCCGAGCAGCAGGGCCGCCACGCCGTCGGTGAGCCAGTGGAAGTTCAGGTAGGTCGTCGTGACCAGCAGGATCGCCGGGGGAGCGAATCGGATCAGTCGGTGCACGCTCGGGTGCAGTCGCCCCGCCGTGAGCGCGGTCAGCAGGACGGCCATCACCCCGTACCAGACGATCGCGTTGGCAACGTGCCCGGACGGGTAGGACAGGTCGTACTCGGTGGGCGGCAGGTCGTTGAAGATCCGAACCGACTGGGTCGGCGGCAGGTCGGAGCTGGGCGCGGCCCGGTCGGTCAGGACCTTGAGTGGCCCGACCGTCAGATACAGGAGGACGAACGCCCCCGCCAGCAGCAGCAGTGGCCGGACGGTGCGGCTCCGCCAGGCCACCGCGACGGCGAGCGCCCCGGAGAGCGGCATCAGCAGCCATCCACCCTGCCCGAGGAAGTTGAACGCCCGGGCCGTCCAGTAGATCGGCGCGGGGTGATGGGCGTAGGCCCACTCCCGGACCGCGAGGTCCAGACCGAGCAACGCACCTCCGGCGAGGGCGAGGGTCAACGCGCCGAACCCGACCAGCAGCAGCGCGTCGAACCACCAGCCGGCCGGGCGGACGGGCCGTAGCCGCAGGTCACGTCGTACCGCCGTGGGTTTGAGCACGCGACCACGCTACCGGCCCGGCGCCAGGCCGGGGTGTTCGGCGCTGTGGGCCCAACCACGATGTGAGGCGGATGCGGGGGGCGAGGCGTCATGCTTGTGCCCGTGCGGATCACGTCTGCCCTCGTGGACCCGGCGCTGCTCGACCTGCCCTGGTCGACACCGCTGGAGGAGTGGCCTGCCCAACACCTGGTGGCCCTGCCGCAGGGCATCTCCCGACACATCGTCCGGTTCGTCCGGCTCGGTGACTACGTGTACGCATTCAAGGAGACCCGCGAGCGGATCGCTGAGCGGGAGTACGACCTGCTCAGAGCCCTGGAGCGGATCGACTTTCCCTCGGTCGAGGCGGTGGCGGTCGTCGCCGACCGGCAGACCGAGGACGGTGAACCCCTCGAATCGGTGCTGATCACCCGGCACCTCCAGTTCTCCCTGCCGTACCGGGCGCTGTTCTCGCACACCCTGCGGCCGGAGACGATGAGCCGGCTGCTCGACGCGCTCGCCGCCCTGATCGTGCGGATGCACCTCACCGGTTTCTTCTGGGGTGACTGCTCGCTGTCGAACACGCTGTTCCGCCGCGATGCGGGCGCGTTCGCCGCCTACCTGGTGGATGCGGAGACGGGCGCGTTGCACAACTCACTCTCCAACGGTCAGCGCGGTGAGGACCTGGAGATCGCCCGGGTGAACATCTTCGGTGAGGCGCTGGACCTCCAGGCCGCCGGCCTGCTGCACGAGTCCATCGACCCCGAGGTGGTCTGCGAGGAGGTCGTGCAGCGCTACGAGCGACTGTGGCACGAGATCACCTACGAGCAGGCCGTCGAGCGGGAGGCCCGGCACGACATCGAGGGCCGGATCCGCCGCCTCAACGAGCTGGGCTTCGACGTGGCCGAGGTGGCCATGTCGTCCATCGACGACGGGCGTTACCTGGTCCGGCCGAAGGTGGTCGACGCCGGCTACCACACCCGACGGCTGCTGCGGCTGACCGGTCTGGACGCCGAGGAGAACCAGGCTCGCAAGCTGCTCAACGACCTGGACGCCTATCGGGCGGAGAGCGACCTGACCGACGAGCAGCAGGCCGCACACCGCTGGCTCACCGAGGTCTTCGAGCCGGTGGTCCGGGCCGTTCCCGCGCACCTGCGCCGCAAGCTGGAGCCGCAGGAGCTATTCGCGCAGATCATCGAGCACAAGTGGCTGCTCTCCGAGCAGGCCGGCCGGGACGTCGGGATGCGCCACGCGGTCCAGTCGTACCTGGCCGACGTGCTGGTGCACCGTCCCGACGAGCAGGCCATCCTCGGCGTGGAAGTCCCCGCCATCGGCTGAGCTTGGGTTTTGCCTGCTCCGCGTCGCATCGGGAGTATGTGGTAGCTGCCTTTGGAGCTGATGTCGTAAACGAATCACTCGCTGGCCCGTGTCCCGGCCCGCTGGCCCATGGCCTTGGCCCCTGGCCCTGGCCCCGCTCTGCTCCCTTGGCCGTTGCCCTGGCCCAGGATCGTTGGGGCCGGCTGATTCGTTTACGACATCAGCTCCAAAGGGGCCGCGGGGTGCCAAGCCGCGCCGCGCCGGGCCAGGCCAGGCCACGCCACGCCACGCCAGGCCACGCCACGCCACGCCACGCCACGCCACGCCACGCCACGCCGCGCCACGCCACGCCGCGCCGGGCCAGGCCACGCCGCGCCAGGCCGAGCAGCGCCGGGCCCGCCGGGAGCACGCCGCGCCACGCCGGAGCACGCCAGACCGGTCCCGGCCAGGGCGACGGCCGCCGTTACTCCACCCAGGAGCCTCGGCGCAGCACCCGGACCACCTTCAGGTCGGCGTCCAGCACCACCAGGTCGGCGCGGAGGCCCACCTGGAGGGCACCCACCTGGTCGCCCAGGCCGATGGCCCGTGCCGGGGTGGTGGCCACCATCCGAGCGGCGTCGGAGATCGGGATCCCGGCGTCCACGGCGTGCCGCAGGGCGGCGTCCATGGTCAGGGTGCTGCCGGCGATGGACCCGTCACGGGCGAGTCGCGCCACCCCGTCGGTCACGGTGACGGCCTGGCCGCCCAGCTCGTACTCGCCGTCTGCCATCCCCGCGGCGGCCATCGCGTCGGTGATCAGCGCGGCCCGGTCCGGGCCTGCGGTCGCGGTCGCGAAGGTCAGCATGCCGTCGTGCAGGTGCACCCCGTCGGCGACAAGTTCGCAGATAACGGTGGGCTCATCGAGCAGGGCCACCACCGGGCCCGGTTCGCGGTGGTGCACGGGTCGCATGCCGTTGAACAGGTGGGTGCCGACGCTGGCACCGGCGGCGACCGCCGCGCGAGTCTGCTCGTACGTGGCGTCGGTGTGGCCGACCGCCGCCACCACCCGCTGCGCGGTGAGGAGCTTGATCGCCTCCAGTGCGCCGTCGCGTTCCGGGGCGAGGGTGACCATTCGCACCGCACCCCGGCCCAGCTCGATCAGCTCGGCCAGCTCGTCGGTCGACGGATCGCGCAGGTACTCCGGGTTCTGCGCGCCACACCGTGCTGAGGAGAGGTAGGGCCCTTCGAAGTGGACGCCCGCCAGCACACCCTCGTCGACCAGGGGAGCGAACGCCTCGGTAGCCGCGCGCATCAGCGGAAATGGTGAGCTGACCAGGCTCGCCAGCAGGGTGGTCGTGCCGTGCGCGAGGTGGAAGTCGGCCGCCGCCCGAGCCTCGGCGGCATCCCCCGTGGTGAAGGTGTGCCCGCCACCGCCGTGGGTGTGCATGTCGACGAAGCCCGGCAGGATCCAGTGCCCGTCGCGGACCGAGGGATATTCGGCCACCGCGGTGATCCGATCCCCGTCCCACTCGACGCAGCCCTGTCGGATGACACCGGTCGGGGTCACCACGCGGCCGTTCACCCGTACGGTCATCGTTTCTCCTGGTGGTCACGGACGCCCACGGCGTCCAGGGCGAGCAGGGCGGCACCGAGGCAGCCGGCCTCGTCGCCGAGGGCAGCCGCGACCAGCCGCGGCTCCCGGTGGAAGGTCATTCGCTCGTGCAGCGCTGCCCGCAGGGGGGCCAGCAGCCGGTCGCCGGCCTGGGCCAGGCCGCCGCCGAGCACGATCGTCGCCACGTCGTACAGCGCCTGCCCGGTGGCAAGGCCGTCGGCGAGCGCCTCGACGGCCTCCTGCCAGACCTCGCCGGCGAGCGCCTCGCCGGCCGCGGCCCGCTCGGCCACCTCGGCGGCTGTCACCGGGGCGTCGGCTGTCGCACCGGCGAGTTCGGCGTAGCGGCGTCCGATCGCGGAGGCCGAAGCGATCGCCTCCAGGCAGCCGGGTCGACCGCAGCCGCAGCGCGGGCCGTCGGGTCGGACCAGGATGTGGCCGATCTCCCCGGCGGCGTCGTGGGCACCCACGGCGGCTTTGCCGTCGACGACGTGCGCGGCGGCGATGCCGGTGCCGATCGCCACGAACAGCACGTGCCCGGTGCCGCGCCCGGCGCCGAGCCGGGCCTCGGCGAGACCACCGACGCGCACGTCGTGACCGAGCGTCGTCGGCAGGCCGAGCCGCCTGACCGCCAGGTCCCGCAGGGGTACGTCCCGGAAGCCCACGTTCGCCGACCAGACCGCGACTCCGCGTGCCTCGTCCACCACCCCGGGCACGGCGATGCCGACAGCGATCGGGGTGAGGCCGTCGGCGCGGGCCTTCTCGGCAAGCCCTTCGGCCACGTCCAGGATCGTGCCGACAACTGCCGTCGGGCCGCGGCTGGCGTTGGTGGGGTGCCGCTCGGTGCGTACCGTGACGCCGTCCGGCCGGACCAGGGCGCACTTCATGCCGGTGCCGCCGACGTCCAGCGCGACGACCACCTGGTCGGTCACGCCAGCACCACGGACCGGGACAGGTGCCGGGGCGCGTCCGGGTCGAGACCTCGGCTGGTGGCGAGCGCGACAGCGAAGCGTTGCGCCAGGATCAGGTCGGCCATCGGGTCGACCGGGGTGCGACCGGCGGACCAACTGCCCAGCACCGTGCGCCAACCGTGGGTGCGGCTGTGCACGAAGGCGGCGCCGGTGGCGGCCACGTCCTCGGGGAGACCCTCGGGCAGCTCGCCGAACGCCCAGACCAGCCGGCCTGGCGCGGCGACCGAGATGGGGCCGTGCCGGTAGTCCATCGCCGGGTACGCCTCGGCCCAGAAGGTGGCCGTCTCGCGACACTTCAGCGCTGCCTCCTGGGCCAACCCGACCGTCCACCCCCGACCGAGGAAGGTGACCTGCCCGATGGTGGCCGGGTCGATCGGCAGCGGGGAGCGCACGGCCACCTCGGCGTCGGCGGCGAGCGCGGTCACCGGGTCGCCCAGGTGGGCCCGGAGCAGGGCCAGGGCCGTGGTCGGGAAGCGGGTCTGCACCACCGACCGCTCGTCAGCGAAGGGCATGGCGACAGTGGCGGTGGCCAGGTCGACCGCCGGGGACGTCGGGTCGCCGACGATGACGGTGGTGGGTGTACGCCCGCGCAGCGCGGCGAGCAGGTCCAGCACCTCCGTCGTGCAGCCGGAGCGGGTGATCACGATCAGCCGGTCGTACTGGCGGCCGGCGGGGAACTCGGATGCCTGGAACGCGTCGGTCTCGCCCTGGCCGGCCTGCTCGCGGCGGGCCGCGTACGCCATCGCCATGAACCACGACGTGCCGCAACCGACGACGGCGACCCGCTCACCGGGACGCGGCAGGTCACCGCGTACGACGTCGGCCAGCTCGGCGGCCTCCCGCCAACAGTCGGGTTGGCTCGCGATCTCCGCGTCCACGTACGCCATGGGAAACTCCTCGCAGGGGCGACCGGTGCGCAATACGGCTCGTTAGACCCGCATTTCGCGCGTTATTCTGCGCGAACGCGGGTGGCCGTGGCAACCGACCACCCGATCGCGCAGGTCAGTCTTTTGCGCCAGCCTAGTTTCGCGCACTAGTGTGCACGCAATCAATCACCGTCCGTGCAGTTACTGGGAGGGCCTCCGCGGTGGACCGGTACGCCAGATGGAACGCCCTTCTCGAGATGCTGACCGACAACGGCCGGGTCAGCGTGGAGGCGGCAGCCGAGCGGCTCGACGTCTCCCAGGCCACCATCCGGCGTGACTTCGACCAGCTCGCCCAGCAGCAGATGATCACGAGGACCCGGGGCGGCGCGGTCGCCAACGGCGTCTCGTACGACCTGCCCCTGCGGTACAAGACGGCCAAGCACTCGGCGGAGAAACAGCGCATCGGGGCTGCCGCCGCCGCGCTCGTCACGCCGGGCACGGTGGTCGGCCTGAACGGCGGCACCACCAGCACCGAGGTCGCGAGGGCCCTCGCCGTCCGGCCGGACCTCAACACCAGTGCCGAAGGCGCCCAGCTCACCGTGGTGACCAACGCGCTCAACATCGCCAACGAGCTGCTGGTCCGGTCCCGGATGAAGGTCGTGGTGGCCGGCGGGGTGGTGCGCCCGAAGTCGTTCGAACTCGTCGGCCCGCTGGGCGGGGCGCTGCTGCGCGAGGTCACCCTGGACGTCGCGTTGCTCGGCGTGGACGCGATCGACCCGCAGCTCGGCGCCGCAGCCCACCACGAGGGCGAGGCGGCGATGAACAACCTGATGGTGGCCCGGGCCAAGCGCGTGGTCATCATCGCGGACTCGTCCAAACTGGGCGGGCACGCCTTCGCCCGGATCTGCCCGGTCGAACGGGTGGAGACGCTGGTGACCGACTCCGGTGCCGACCCGACGGTGGTGGAGGGCTTCCGCGCCGCCGGCGTACAGGTCATCTGCGCCTGAGCCGTCACATTCCGTCGATGAAGTAGCCCGATCGGCGCGTCGATGCATACCGCGTATTGCGACCATCTGCATACCGCGTATGGTGTCGGCTGTCACGCCCACCCATCGGGGGAGGTGCAGCTTGCCAGCTGTCCTGGAGATCGAAGGTCTACGTAAGACGTACAAGAGTCGTCGACGCGGCACCCGCAACGCGCTCGACGGCTTCGACATGCGGGTCGACGCGGGGCAGGTGCACGGCTTCCTCGGCCCCAACGGATCCGGCAAGACGACCACTCTGCGTACTCTGCTCGGCCTGATCCGGCCCGACGGAGGGCGGATGTCACTGCTCGGGCACGAGGTGCCCGACGCGCTGCCCGCCGTCGCCGGCCAGGTCGGCGCGATCGTGGAGAGCCCGCAGTTCTTCCCGCACTTCTCGGCACGGGACACCCTGTCCCTGCTGGCCGGTGCCGGCGAGGTGCCGGCCACCCGGGTCGACGAGGTGCTGGAACTCGTCGGGCTGCGCGACCGGTCCGGTGAGCGGGTCAAGACGTACTCGTTGGGCATGAAGCAGCGGCTCGCCGTGGCCTCGGCCCTGCTGAAGAACCCGAAGCTGCTCATCCTCGACGAGCCGGCCAACGGCCTCGACCCGGGCGGCATCCGGGAGATGCGCACGCTGATGCGTACCCTCGCCGAATCCGGCATGACAGTGGTGCTGTCCAGCCACATCCTCGGCGAGATCCAGCTGATCTGCGACTCGGTCACCATCATCTCGCTGGGTCGGCGGGTCGCCTTCGGCCCGGTCGACGAGGTGCTCGCGCAGCACTCGTCCAGTGCGGTCCGGATCCGGCTGGAAGCGGTCAGCGACCTGCCGGCGGCCACCGAGGCGCTCACCCGGGCGGGGATCCAGGTCACCGGGCACCCCGACCACCTGATGCTCGCCGGCGTCGACAAGCCGGCCTCGGTGACACGGCTGCTCGCCGAGCAGAACCTCTATGTCAGCGAGTTGGCGCCGATCGCCGTCGATCTGGAGAGCGTCTTCCTCGAACTGACCGCCACCGCGCCGGTCCCCGGTCAGCACCGGCAGGTCGACGAGTCCATGAAGGTCGGCGGGGCGGGTCAGCCCGGCCCCGCCGGAGGAGGGTGGGGCGCGTGAGCCTCTTTCGGACGGAGTTGCGCCGGCTCACCAAGCGGCGTTTCACCCGGTACATGACACTGCTCGGTCTGCTGGTGCTGGCCGTGGTGGTGATCGGGGTCTTCTTCAGCAACCAGAAGCTCGGCGCCGAGCAGCTCGCCCGGGCTGAGCGTCAGGCCGACCAGCAGTACCAGGAGCAGGTGCGCTACATCGAGCAGGAGCGCGTCGCGTGCGAGCAGGCCAAGACGGCCGGCACGCCGAACGACGGCCGCTACCCGGACGACTGCTCGATGATCACGCCGCCCTCACGGGACCAGATCGAGGCGCAGTGGTTCCTGCCCTCGACGTTCGACTTCCGGGAGACGTTCGACGAGACGCTGATCCCGTTCGCGGCGATCCTCGCCCTGGTCGGGTTCGTGATCGGCGCTTCCTTCGTGGGTGCCGAGTGGAGCACCGGCGGCATGATGAACCTGCTGCTCTGGCGGCCCAAGCGGCTCACCGTGCTGCTCACCAAGCTGGCCGCGCTGCTGACCGGCATCCTGGCGGTGACGCTGCCCGCCGCGGTGCTCTGGTTCGCCGGGTTCTGGGCGGTCGCGTCCTTCCGGGGCAGCACCGAGAAGATGACCTCGGGTGTCTGGCAGTCGTTCATGCTGACCGGGCTGCGCGGTGTGGTGCTGGTGCTGGTCCTCACCACCATCGGCTTCGCCCTGGCGTCGCTGGGCCGGCACACCGCGATGGCACTCGGCGGTGTCGTGGCGGTGATGGTGGTCGGCCAGTTCGGCCTGGGCATCCTGCTGGCGATGGCGAACGTGCGCTGGGCCGAGGCATTCCTGCTGCCCACGTACGCGCTGGCCTGGATGACGAAGACAGTCACCCTCCAGGACTGGAACTCCTGCAACGCGACATTCAACGGGTCGTGCGAGCCGGACACTCTGGACATCACCTGGCAGCAGTCGTCCGTACTGCTCTCGGTCGGGGTGGTGGTGATCCTCGGGGCGGCGCTCTGGGCGATGCGTCGCCGCGACATCTCCTGACCTGACCGAAGTGACGCGGCGCGGCCGGCCCGGCCGTCGGGGTTCCCGACGGTGCGGAGCGGCCGCGCCGCTTGCTGCGTCCCTGGTCGCCGCTGACTAGGCTGAGCGACATGTCCGCCGACGCCACCCCCGCCACCCCCGAGCCGTCCACCGACGCTCGTCCGGGTGACGCGGCGGGTGGTGCCGGGCCGATCGTCCCGACTCCTCGGCCGGCGCCGTCCATCGAGACCACGGACGAGTCGGCGCTGTCCGCCGAGACCATCGACGAGCCCGCGCCGCCCGCTGATCCGCCGCCCGGGCTGACCGAGCGGGAGCGGGCCATCCTCGCCTTCGAGCAGCAGTGGTGGCGGCACGCCGGCGCCAAGGAGCAGGCCGTCCGGGACACCTTCGGGATCTCCTCGACCAGGTACTACCAGCTGCTCAACGGGTTGCTGGACAACCCGGCCGCGCTCGCCGCCGAGCCGCTGCTGATCGGCCGGCTGCGTCGCCTGCGCTCGTCGCGCGCCCGCAACCGGCGCCGCTGACCGCGCTGCTCTCTCCTGCACCTTGGCGGCTGGTTCCTCCGATTCCGTCCCCTCACGCCCCTGCTGTCGGTCTTTCCGCCCCACGCCGGTCGGCAGGGCCGCATGTCGGCTGGCCAGGCGGGTAGGCGGGAGGCGTTCCGAGGTTGCTACGCGACCTCGGTCTCAAGGAGGGAGCGGGGTATGACGGCAACGAACCAGAGCGGATCCAGCGGTAGAGGTCAGCAGGCCCGCCAGGAGGCCTCCCGGGTCGGCCAGCAGGCCGCGCAGGCCGGGGGTCAGGTCGCCCACACCGCCGCTGAGCAGGGCGGGCAGGTGGCTGCGGAGGCGCGGCGACAGGCCCAGCAGTTGACCGGCCAGGCCACTGGGCAGCTTCGCGATCAGGCGCAGTCGCAGCAGCGGCGGGCCGCCGAGGGCCTCCGGGACCTGGGTCAGAACCTCAGTTCGATGGCCGAGCGGGACGGCGATTCCGGGCTGGCCGGTCAGGTGGTACGCAAGGCGGCCGACGCCGCCCAGCAGGCTGCCGGGTGGCTCGATGAGCGCGAGCCCGGCGAGGTGCTCGACGAGGTACGCACGTACGCGCGGCGCCACCCGGGGACCTTCCTCGCGGGCGCGGCGGTGGCCGGGCTGCTGGTTGGGCGGCTCACCCGTGGCCTGACCGCGCCGGCCTCCGGCAACGGTGGAACAGGCAGCGCAGCCGGCGGGCCGTCGCAACCGCAGCGCGCGCCAGCGGAGACTGGTCAGCCGTACGTCGGGACGGCACGGGCGCAGAACGTCTCGCCCGCCGGCCGCCCGTCGTCCGATCTGCCGGGCGGGGTGGCCACGTGAGCGCCCCGGAGAAGGAACGGACCCAGGCCTCGGTCGGCGAACTGCTGGGCGAAGTGACCCGCGACGTCTCCACTCTGATGCGCAAGGAGGTCGAGCTGGCCAAGGCCGAGTTGCGCGAGGAGGTCAGCCAGGCCGGCAAGGCCGGTGGCATGTTCGGCGGTGCCGGGCTGGCCGGATTCCTGGCCGTGCTCTTCGTGTCGTACGCCCTCTGGTGGGGGCTGTCCAACACGATGGATCAGGGGTGGGCGGCGTTGATCGTCGCGGTGCTGTGGGCCGCCGTGGCCGGTGGTCTCTTCATCAACGCCCGGACCCAGCTGAAGCGGGCACGTGCGGTTCTGCCCCGGACGAAGCAGACTGCCCAGGAGTTGCCGGACGCCCTGCGGGGTCGGTGAACGAGTCGGGAGGAGACAGATCGTGTCCAGTGATCCGGATCGGATCCGGCGGGAGATCGAGACCACCCGCACCGAGTTGAGCTATGACGTCGACGCGCTGACCGACAAGGTCAACCCGCGTCGGATCGCCGGTGACCGTGTCGGGCAGGCCCGAGGCGCGTTCACCCGAGCGAAGGAGAAGGTGATGGGCAGCTCGAGTCACATGGGGCAAGAGGCCAGCCAGCGGATGTCGCACATGGCCGGCTCGGTACGCGACGAGACCCGGTCGCTCGGGCACCAGTCCCGGGAGGCCATGGGCTCGGTGCGGGACGAGGCGCGCTCGCTCGGGCACCAGTCTCGGGAGCAGGCTCAGGGCAATCCGGTGGCCGCTGGCCTGGTCGCCTTCGGCGTCGGTCTGCTGGCCGCCTCGCTGATCCCGCCGAGCGGCCGAGAGCGGCAACTCGCCGGGCGGGCGCGGACCATGGTGAGTGAGCACTCGGATGAGTTGCGCGAGCAGGCGAGCCAGGTCGGCCACCAGATGCAGGACAACCTGCGGGAGCCCGCGCAGCAGGCGGCCCAGTCAGTGCGGTCCACCGCCCAGCAGGGGGTGTCCGCCGTACGCGACCAGGGCCGTTCGGCCGCCGGGCAGGTGCAGGGGGAGACGCATGCGGCAGCCGACGACCTTCGGCAGCGCTGACCCGATCGGCGCGTCGGGGCCGGGGCGGGCGATGCGGGTTCGCTCCGCGTCCGCGCCGGCCCCGGCCCGGCCGGTCAACGAGGACCTGGTCTTCCGGTTCGGTCCGCTGGTGGGCGTCCTGGACGGCGCGACAGTGCCGGACGGCTTCGACACCGGCTGCATGCACGGGCCGGAGTGGTACGTCCGGCACCTGGCTGCCCGGATCGGTGTCGCGGAGGCGGTCCGCCCGGCGGCCCGGCTGACCAGCAACCTGGCCGCGGCCATCCTCGCCGTACGCGCCGACCACGGCGGGCAGTGCGACCTCGACCATCCGGGCACCCCGTCCAGCACGGTCTGCCTGCTGCGTGACTGTGGCGACCAGGTGGACTACCTGGTGCTCTGCGACAGCCCACTGGTCCTGGACACCGGCGGCCAGATAAGCGTGGTGACCGACAACCGGCTGGACACGGCCATGGCGGAGTTGCGGGAGACGGTCGCGGCCGTGCCGGGTGGTGCGGCGGACCCGGTCACCCGGTTCCGGCACGCCGTGAGCGTCCAGCGGGAGCGGATGAACCGCACCCACGGCTACTGGGTCGCGGCCGCCGACCCCGACGCGGCCTTCCACGCGGTGACCGGGACCCTGCCACGGCACGGCCCGGCGGCGCTACGCCGGGCGGCGCTGCTCAGTGACGGCGCGTCCAGCGCGGTGGAGCAGTTCGGGTTGACCGACTGGGCCGGTCTGCTGGACCTGCTGAGCACCGACGGGCCGGGCAGGTTGATCGACCGGGTCCGGGCCGCCGAGCGCGACCACCCCGATCGGCTCCGCCGGCACAAGCCGACCGACGACGCCTCGGTGGTGTTCTGCGAGTTCGAGTAGGCGGATCAGCGATTTTCTACCCCGACGGGTGACAACGGAGCGTGAGGAGGAACACCCACGCCGCCCGACCGGCCGGTACGACTGACCGGACCGCCACTGGATGTCCAATGGGGTGGACTTCGACCATTGAGGCCGGCAGACTGCGGCACGTGGCGGGTGCGGTCCGGCTGGAGCCGGTGGACGAGCAGAACCTGGAGCCGTTGCTCTCCGTAGCGGCTGCCGAGGCCGAGCCGGATGACGTGATGCCTCCGGTTGAGGCGCCCGCAGGTTGGTCGCTCGCCCGCCGGGAGGCGTTCCGGGACTTTCACCGGGCCAGTTTCGGTGGCCTGGACGGCCCGACCGGTTCCCAGATGTACGCGATCCTCGTCGGCGGCGAGGTCATGGGCATGGTCCGGATGACTCGCTGTGACGAGCCCGGCACGGTGGAGGCCGGCATGTGGCTCGGGCGCTCGGCCCGGGGCCAGGGGATCGGCGTCGTCGCCCTGCGCGAGCTGCTGAACGAGGCCGCGCGGGCCGGCATGCGGGCCGTCGTGGCGGAGACGACCCGGGACAATTTCGGCGCGGTCTCCGTACTCGAAAAATGCGGCGCGAAACTGCGCGAGGACGGCGGAAAGGTGCACGCCGAAATCTGCCTCGACTCGACGCCGCCCGCGCTCTGAGCGAGGCCGGTCGACGGTGACCCCGGTTGGTCGGCGGCGACCGCGGTGGGCCACCGCCGACCACCTGGATCAGGCTGGCACGCGGACGATGTTGTAGTCGGTGCTCGGCGTCGACTCCACGTCGAACCGGCCGTTGACCACGTACAACGCCGAGCCGAGCAGGTCGCCGGTGGCCGGCGACCGCAGTTGCGGGCCGGTGATCTCCCGCTGGACCACCCCGGCGGTGTAGCCGGCGTTCATCCGGTTGTCCTTCTCCGATCACTCTCGGTTGGCGGCGTACGCGGCCAACCAGGCGACCTGGGCCGGGTCGAGTGACGGGCGTACCCGCGCTCGCGCGGCCGCGACGTGTTCGGCGGTCACCGTGGCGGCGGCGAGCGACTCACGCATCGCGGCCAGCGCCGCCTCCCGGACCAGCGCCGCGCAGTCCGCCGCGGAGAAGCCGGTCAGCTCGTCGCCGAGGGCGGCCAGGTCGACGTCCGGGGCCAGTGGCACCGGTCGGGACGCGGCCCGCAGGATCTCCGAGCGGGCCGGCCCGTCCGGCGGTGGCACGTAGACCAGCCGTCCCAACCGGCCTGGTCGCAGCAGCGCCGGGTCGACCAGGTCCGGCCGGTTCGTCGCGCCGACCACCACCACGTTGCGCAGCGTCTCCACCCCGTCCAGTTCGGTGAGCAGCGCGGCGACCACCCGGTCCGTGGTGCCACCGTCGGTGGCCTGGCCGCGTACCGGGGCCAGCGCGTCCACCTCGTCCAGGAAGATCAGGGTGGGAGCCGCCTCGCGAGCACGGCGGAACAGCTCCCGGACCGCGCGCTCGCTCTCGCCGACCCACTTGGAGAGCAGTTCCGCGCCCTTCACCGACAGCACGTTGGCCCGCCCCGACCCGGCCAGCGCGGTCACCAGATAGGTCTTGCCGCAGCCCGGCGGCCCGTAGAGCAGCACGCCGCGTGGCGGCTGCACCCCGAGCCGGGCGAACGTGTCCGGGTAGGTCAACGGCCACAGCACCGACTCGGTCAAGGTCTGCTTGACCTCGTCCAGGCCACCCACGTCGTCGAGGGTCACCGAGGCCAGATCCAGTGTGGACGCAGCCATCGTGGTCGGCCGGACCACCTCCAGTGCAGCGCTGAAGTCGGCCATCGACACCGTGGGCGTCTCGGCGGACTTCTGCCGCAGCGCCGCGCGTACCCCGGTCTCCCGGACCAGCGCGGCCAGGTCCGCCGCGACGAACCCGGGGGTACGCGCGGCCACCTCGTCCAGCCGGACGTCGTCGGCCAACGGCACCTGCCGGGTGAGCACTGTGAGTTGTTCGCGGCGCAGCGCCTGATCGGGGAGCGGGATGCTGATCCGCAGCGACAGCAGGTCAGGCGCGCGCAGTGCGGGATCGGCCGCCTCCGGTCGGCTGGTGGTGCAGACCACGGCGACGCCGGCTCGAATGCACTCGGTGAGTACCTGGCGGAACACCGTCGCCACCGGGCCGGGACTTTCCGCCGGTGCGAGCGCCTCGACGTCGCTGACCAGCAGCACCGCCGGCCCGCCGTCCCGGGCCTTCGCCGCCGCGCCGCGCAGCCGGTCGGCTGCGGCCTGGTTGGTCAACGCGGCCACCTCGGGCGCCCAGAGCGGTTGGACGCGGGCACCGACCCGGGCGGCAACGGCCCGGACCAGCGCCGACTTTCCCGAGCCCGCCGGGCCGACGAGCAGCACGCCCAACGAGATGGTGGTGCCCAGCCGGCCCAGCACCTCCCGGTGGTGGAAGCCGAGGTCGAGCAGTTCGGTCAGCTCCTCGGCCTGGGCCCGCAGCCCGGGCAGCTCGTCCACGTCCGGCGCGTCGTCCGGCGGCGTCGCGTCGGTCGCCCCGCGTGGCCGGCCCGGCGCGGTGTCGACCGGGGTGGGCCCGCCGTGGGTGGTCGCGCCATGCTCCCAGGCGATCACCGTGTTCATGGTGACCAGAGCGCCGGCCGACGGTTCGATCGCGACCACGGTGAGCAGGGTGCTGGTCCAGGCGAAGCCCACCGTGTTGGCCAGGCTGCGTCGAGCCGCCTCGACCAGGCTGCGCACCGACGCGTCCGGCAGCACGTCCTGCGGCAGCAGCGACACGTCGTCGCCCGCGGTGAGCACCTTGCCCAGCAGGGCGAGCCGGAGCATCTCCGGGCTGACCGCCGCGACCACCTCCACCGGGCCGGCCAGGACGACCCGGCCCGCCGGGGTCAGCGGCACCGGGGTGAGGAGCACCTGACCGCCGTCGCGCAGGCCCAGGTTGCCCAGGATCAGGTCGTCGGCGTACAGCAGGGCGCTGCTCGCGCCCGGCGCAGCCGCCGCCACGATCCCGGCTGTCTCCCGGCGGCCGACAAGCCGGACCGGGTCGCCGGGGCGCAGCCCCAGCGCGGTCAGCGCCTCCGGGTGCAGCCGGACGATGCCCCGTCGGGCGTCCAGCGCGGCCGGCCGAAGGCTCGCCGTCAAGGTCAGGTCGGGTTGCGCCACTGCCCGACCGTAGCCGCCGACAGCCAGCCTTGCCGGTCAGCGCCGCGGATCCAGCTCGTCCAACAGCGACGGGTCCCGTCGGATCAGCTCGGCCAGCCGGGCCGCCGGGTCCGGGGTCAACCCGTTCGGGCCGGGCGCCCAGGCGGGAACGGTCCGGCCGGACAGCGGCCAGGTCGGTGGAGGTGTCACCGGCGCCACCGGCGGTGCCGCCGGGGGCACCGGCCCGACCGTGACGTCCGGCCCGTCCCAGGAAACCCGCAACGGGTACGTCCGCCCGGCGTGCTCCACGTGCACGGTCACCGCCAGCCCCGGGTGGGCGCCGACGATCTGACGCACCGCCTCGGCCACCTCCTCGACCGGCCCCCAACCGGCCACGTCGGCCGAGGGGTCCGCCCCAGCGTGGCGGGGACCGTGGCCGCCCGGCACCGCGTCGCGCTCGTCGCCGCGCGCGAGCTCGGGCTGGCCCGAGGGCGGTGTGGTGTCGGCACGGTCGTTGACCCGCCGGCGTAGCGCCTCCTCGCGCCGGGCCAGTCGGGCCAGCGTCTCGTCCAGGTCACCCCTCACCACAGACCTCCTTCCCGCCACGGCCGGAGCCGGTCAGCTCAGGCCCTCCGGTCCCGCGTAGCCCGGTCCAGCGCACGGTCCAGGACGACCAGCAGGGCGTCCCGCACCGAGAGCCGGTCCCGGGCGTCGAACTGCACCAGGGGAACGTGGTCGCCGATGGCCAGCGCCCAGCGGATCTCGCCGAGTTCCAGGGCCAGCCGCCCGTCGAAGGCGTTGACCCCGACGACGAACGGCAACCCGGCCCGCTCGAAGAAGTCGATCGCAGGGAAGCAGTCGTCCAGCCGGGCGCTGTCCACCACCACCAGGGCGCCGAGCGCACCCCGGGCGAGGTCGTCCCACATGAAGCCGAACCGGGACTGCCCCGGGGTGCCGAACAGGTAGAGCTTGAGGCTGCGGTCGATGGTCACGCAGCCGAAGTCCATGGCCACCGTGGTGGTGGTCTTGGATGATCGGGCGCCCGGGTCGTCCACGCCGATCCCGGCGGTGGTCATCTCGGCCTCGGTGGTCAGGGGCGCGATCTCCGAGATCGCGCCCACTGTGGTCGTCTTGCCCACCCCGAAGCCGCCGGCAACCAGGATCTTGACCGGGACCGGCGGCGCGGCGGGTCTTCCGACCGGCGGCGATGACGCCCGCGTAGCGGACGGAGGCTGGTACGGCGGCGGCGGAGCGCTCGACGGCGGCCCGGCCCGCCCGACGATCGGCCCGGTGCCCGATGACATGCCGTACCGGGCGGCGGCGCTGTTCGCGGCGACCCCGCCGAGCGGGGCGACCGGCCATTCAGGAGATCGCACGGAGTCCATCAATCACTCGCAGGATGAGGTTGGGGTCGAGAGCGTCGTCGGTGTCGGTGACGTGCACGTCCAGGTGCCCGGCCGCCCGGAGGTCACCGACCAGGACCCGCGTCACCCCGAAGTGCAGCCGGGTGCGGGCCGAGATCTCGGCCACCGAGATCGGCTCGGCGCAGAGCGCGATGATCGCCTGGATCTCCGGTGCCATCAGGACCCCGGGAGGGCTGCTCCACCAGCCGCTGTCCGGGCGGACCGTCACCTGCGTCTCCAGCCCGATCGCCGGATCGGCACCCGCCACCCGCCCTGAGGTGAGCACGAACGGACGGGGACCGGCCGGCCCACCGCCACCCTCCTCCGGCTCGGGCAGCGCCGGTGCCGCCACACTCTCCCCGGTCGGGGAGAACGCGCGCAGGTACGGGCGGATCCGGACCCGGGGGTCCGGGTCCGGATCCTCGCCGGCGACCTCGGGGGTCATTGTTGGACGGCGTTCTTCAACTCGACGATCAACCGCGGGGTCAGGGCGCCACCGGCCCGCCCGGCGAAGAGCGTCATCTCGTATGCGACGGTGCCCAGGTTGGCCGACCGGTCCGCGACGACCCCGAGCACGGAACCGCTGCTGATCGCGCTGATCAGCAGATAGCCGTCGGCCATGTCGACGATCACCCGGTTCAAGCCGCCGAGCGCGTACCAACTGGCCGCCCCACCGGCGAGGCTGGTCATTCCGGAGACCACGGCGGCCAACCGCTCGGCGTTGGACCGATCCTTGATCGCCGACATGGCCATCAGCAGGCCGTCCGAGGAGACCGCGATCGCCTCCAGGACCCCGGCGGTGCTGGAGGTGAAAGAGTCCAGCAGCCAGTTGAACGTGCGAGCCTCCGGGCTGAGGTCCCCGATGGCGCCGGTCGGGCTCTGGTCGACGTTGTCGTGCAGGAAGGGGCTGGTCACCGTGATGATCCCTCTTCGTTCCGGTGGTCTGGGCTGACTTCGCGGAGGGCGCGGGCGACGCCCTCCTCGAACTCGCTGATCTGATCTCGGACCTCGGCCGGGTCACCGAGGTGCGTACTGGGCGGCTGGCAGGCCGGGATGGCGGTCAGGTTCGCCCCCGGCACCCGCCGGCTCAGCCGGCCCCGACCCGGTGTGCCATCCGACGGTCCCGCGTTGTCCGTCACCGTCGGGCCGGCGCCGCCCGGTGTGCTCGGCAGGTCGACGGTCACACTCGGGTCCGCCATGGTCGACCGGACACCGGATGCTGCCTCGGCCCGGCGTACCCCGGCCTGGAACGCCTCGACCAGGGCGCGGGCGGCGGCGGGGTCCGCGCCGGTGGCGTCCACGGGCCGGGTCGGCGCGGCGGTGGCGTGCAGGCTGGCCCCGGGCACCCGCTGCCGGACCCGCGGCCCGGCCGGCGTGCCCGACGGCTCCGGTGCCTGGGGTGTGGGAGCGACCTGCTCCGTCTGGCCGGGGCCGAACGCGTTCCAGGACGGGCCGGCCTCCAGGCTGCGGGTGGCTCGGCTGAGCAGGTCCGAGTCGAAGCGGGCCGGCGCGGCGACTGCCGCCGCGAGGGACCGCGTGTCGTTGTCGTCGACCGTCGGGGTGGCGCTACGTCGGTCCCGTGCCGGCACGGCGGCCCGGGCCACGGCGGCCCCGGCCCGGTCGGCGCGGCGCAGCACCAGTGACGCCGACGGGATCTCCAGGTGTGCGGTCACCCCACCGCCGCCGGTGGCGGTCAGGCCCACCTCCCAGCCGTGGCGACGGGCAAGCCGGCCCACCACGAACAGGCCCAGCACCTCGGTCGGTGCCAGGTCGAGCCGTTCCCGGCGGGTGAGCCGGGCGTTCTCCTCGGCCAGCCGTTGCTCGCCCATGCCGATGCCGTGGTCCACCACGGTGATCCGGGCGCCGAGGCCGGACGCCTCGGCGGCAACCAGCACCCGGGTGTGCGGCGGGGAGAAGACTGTGGCGTTCTCCATCAGCTCGGCCAGCGCCAGGATGAGGTCACCGACCACCGCCGGCGCGGCCGAGATGCCCGCGGGCACCCGCACCTCCACCCGGGTGTAGTCCTCGATCTCGCCCAGCGCCAACCGGACGACGTCGGCCAGTGGCACCGGCGCGGTGTGCGCGTCGGCCCCGGCCGCGCCGGAGAGCACCACCAGGCTGCCGGCGTTGCGCCGCAGCCGGCTGGAGATGTGGTCGAGGCGGTACAGGTGCTCCAGCCGGCCCGGGTCGGCCTCCTGCTGCTCCAGCCGGTCGATGAGGGCGATCTGCCGGCCCACCAAATTCTGGGTGCGCCGCCCGACGTGACCGAACATCTGCGCCACGTTGCGTCGGCCGGCGACCTGCCGCTCGACCAGCCGCGCGGCGGTGGTCTGCACCCGGTCGAAGGCCCGCGCCAGGTCGCCGATCTCGTCGTTGGCCCGGACGTCCACCGGCTCCAGCCGGACCGCTTGTGGGCTCTCCGTCTCGTCGTCGGTGACCCGGACGAGCTCGGCCTCGGCGACCCGGGCGACGCGGTCGGCCGAGCGGGTGAGGCGGGTCAGCGGTCGGGCCACCGTGCGTGCGACCGCCGCACTGAGCATCACCACCAGCATCAGGATCAGCACTGTCGCGGCACCGACCAGGTACGCGGCGGTCAGCGCCCGGCGCTGCTCGGCGGTCACCTCGGTGAGCACGTCGGCGACCAGCTTCTTCTCGACGAACTGGCCGAGTCGGATCATCGTGCGGACGGCTGGGAAGAGCGCCTCGATCGGCACGTCGCGGACTGCGCCGGCCGGATCCCGGGCGCTGGTGACCAGGAAGTCGGGGCTGGTACGCGCGGCCACCGCCGCGTCGTTGAGCTGGGCCACCGCGAGCTGCTCGGGCGTGATCAGGGCGCGGAAGCGCCGACTGTCGACCTGGAGCGCGGCGATGCACGCCACGTAGGCGGCGCTGGTGTCCGGGCTGCCGATGACCTTGACGAGCACGCTCAGGGTGGCGCAGGCGCCCAGGCCCTCGTCGGCGCGGAGCAGCCCGTCGAGGGCGAGCACCTGACGGCCCGCCTGCGTCTCGGTGTCCACACCGAACGCCAGCCGCAGCGAGTCGATCATGCCCACGTTGACCGGGCCGAACGCGTCCATCACCTGCCCGGGGTTCGCGGCCCGGGCCAGCACTGCCGTGCGCAGGTCGCTGAGGCTGGACACACCGTCCAGGGCGCGGTCGACGCGGTCGGTCAGCGCGTCACTCCCGTCGGCCCGCAGGTCGGCCACCCGGTCGTCCACGTCGGCGGACTTGCGGATCAGCTCACTCCGGTCGACCCGGCCGAGCAGGAAACCGACGGAGAGGATGCGTTCCTGCTGGAGGTCCTGGACCAGGCTGCCGACGCGACTGGCGAGTCGTACCCGGTCGGCGGTGTCGCCGGCCCGCTGTGCCGCGGCCACCCGGTCGAGCATCACGGGCACGGCCAGGCCGACCATGCTGAGCAGTGGGATCACCACGAGCAGCGCGAGCTTGCCGCGGATGCGGAGCCTACCGAGCAGCATCGAACGCCCCCCACTGCGCGGTCTCCGGGGCCCGGAGCGCGCCGGTCGGTTGCAGCTCTCGCGGTTCGGAGGCGGCCGGTTGCCAGGGGTCTGCCCGGGACGGGGTGTCGGGGGCTTCCGTGTGGGTCGTGGCCAGGGCGGCCCGGCGTCGGGCCCGGCGACCCGCACCGATCAGCAGTGCGGCGAGCCAGCCCAGCAACAGCACGGCGACGACCCCCGCGGCGATGGTCAGCCAGCGGTCCCGGTCCAGCCCGTCGATGCGCTCGACCAGCAGGGCGTCCAGTTCGGCGAGGATGACCGGCTGAAGTTGGCGCGCCGCGCGGTGCGTGTTGAGCCCGGCGGCAGCCAACTGACCCTGGTCCACGCCTCCGGCGCCGGGGGTGGAGAACGCGGCCAGCGCCTCCACCGAGCGCTGGTAGGTGTCGAGCGGGGTCAGCACGTTGGCGCCGAGATCGGTGCTCTCCGAGCCGTCCACGGCGGAGCGCAGGTTGTCCACGACGTCGTTGGCCGGCGCCAGGGCGGTGACCCGCAGGCCGGTCAGCTCCATCAGGCCACGGGGTTGCTCGGCGGCGGGGCGGCGGGAGATCAGAGTGCCCAGGTCGGCGAGCCGGCCGGCGGCCACCACCGCCTCGGGCAGCTCCTCGCCGGCGCTGTCCTGCAGGAAGAAGGAGTCCACTGCGGGGTCGCGTACGAGCCCGGAGCTTTCCCGGACCTTGCGGTGCAGGGCCAGCAGCAGGTCGGCAGCCTCGCCGTACGCGGTGTAGGCGGACTCCGGGTCGGCGGGGCTGCGGCCGCGCAGTGCTTCCAGCTTGGCGCGTACCCCTGCCCAGCGCTCCTGGCTGAGCAGCTCGACGCCGATGCGGGCGTCCACCGCGGCGGCCTTCTCGACCGCCTGGTCCAACGCCTCCCGGGCGACGGGGCGACCGTTGACCGCGGCCGACTGGGCCTCGACCAGGGCGTCGGTGACCCCGGCCAGGGCACCGAGGTACTGCACGCCGAGTCGTTCGCGGGCGGCCAGGGTCCGATCGTCGCTGGTCTGCCGCCAGGCAGACGTGACGAGCAGACCCACGGGCGCCAGTAGTGCCCCGACGAGCAGCAGCGGCAGCAGTCGGCCCAGCGTGGACGGCCGTCGACGGGCCCGCGGCGCGGGGACTGTCATGTGTGTCTCCTCCGGCGGGGAAGCGCGAATTGGCGCGGTCTCGGGTCAGCCGAAAAGTCCCGTGCACCGGACCGGAAAACTAATCGAACCGCCTACCGGTCAGACCTCAGTCGGCGAGTCAGGTTCGCGTCAGTTCGAGCAATGTCAGCATTTGTCCGCGCCTTCGGCCCACTTTGTTTCGTCGATGGGTGTGACATGGAGGGATCGAGGTGGATATCCGGCATAGATCGGAATTCACGGAATCCGAAGTCAACTCACTGTGCCGCGTCCGACGTTGCGCGCTCGCACCCATCTCGACACCGATCGGGGCAACCGGACGGACGTACGGCGGATCTCAGCCAACGCTCAGGCTGCGGGCCGTACCGTGTGCCGCATGACATCGCCGTCGCCGGCCGCGTGGTTCCGGCGTGCCCTGCCCACCCGCCGTCGCGCGATCGCCGCAGGGGCGGTCGTCGTGCTGCTGGCCGCCGCCGTGACCTGGGCGGTGTGGCCGCAGGGGCCGGGCGTACGCACCGAAAGCGCGATGCTCACCGTCCGCTCCGGACCGTCCGGCGACCAGCCGGTGGACCTGGACACGACCTTCTACCTGCCCGACGACGCGTCGTCCGGGCGGAAGGTGCCGGCGGTGCTGTTGGCACACGGGTTCGGCGGCACGAAGGAGTCGGTGCGCTCCGACGCGGAGGAGTTCGCCGGGCGCGGCTACGCGGTGCTCACCTGGACGGCCCGGGGCTTCGGCCGCAGCGGCGGTGAGATCCACCTGGACAGCCCGGACCACGAGGTGCGCGACGCTCAGCGCCTGCTGGACTGGTTGGCCGCTCGGCCGGAGGTGCGCACCAACGCCACCGGTGACCCGCAGGTCGGTGTGGTCGGCGGCTCGTACGGCGGCGGGTTGGCACTGCTGCTGGCCGCCCAGGACAGTCGGGTCGACGCGATCGTCCCCATGATCACCTGGAACGACCTGTCGCGCGCCTTCCTGCCGGAGAGCACCGGCGGAGCGCCGACCGAGGGCGTGTTCAAGAAGGGCTGGGCCGGTCTGTTCTTCGGTGGCGGCGGCAACGTGGGTTCCGGGCCGGCCGGGCTGTCCGGTGCGACCGCCGCCCAGCCGCAGGGAGCCCCGGAGTCGGCCGGTCCGCCCAGCCCCGGGCCGGGTGCTGGCCCGGGCACCGGTCCCGGTGGCGCCCCGGCCGGTGCCGCCGACCCGTCCTGCGGCCGGTTCGCCGCCGACGTGTGCGCCGCGTACCTGCGGATCGCCACCACCGGTCAGGCCGACCAGGCCGCCGTGGACCTGCTGCGCCGATCCAGCCCGGCGGGTGTCCTGGACCGGATCAAGGCGCCCACCCTGCTGGTGCAGGGTGAGGCGGACACCCTCTTCCCGCTCGCTGAGGCGGACGCCAACGCGCGCGGCATCGCCGCCGCCGGCACCCCGGTGCGGGTCGCCTGGTTCACCGGCGGGCACGACGGTGGCAGTGGACCCCGCTCGGACGAAGACCGGGTGAAGTTCCTGACCGTCCAGTGGCTCGACCACTACGTCAAGGGCGAGGGCGACGCGCCCGGCGACGACTTCACCTGGTCGCGGATCGCCGGCTTCGACGCGCTCGACAGGGGTCTCGTCGCCACCGGCTTCCGCCGCGCCGACTACCCGGGCCTGACCGGCAACGCCCGCCGGGAGATCGCGGTCGCCGGCCCGGCCCAGCCGATCGCCAACCCGCCCAACGGCAATCCGGCCGCCATCTCCTCGATCCCGTTCGCCGGCGGGCTCGCCTCGCTGCTGGACGGCGTGGCCGGTGACGTGCCCGGCCAGCACGCCCGGTTCGAGTCGACGCCGCTGACCGAGGCGGTGGACGTTGCCGGTGCGCCGACCGTCACCGTGCGGGCCGCGTCGCCCACCGGCGAGGCGGTGCTGTTCGTCAAGCTCTACGACGTCGACCCGGACGGCGCGGCCACCCTGCCGAACGGGCTGGTCGCCCCGATCCGGCTCACCGGCCTGCCGCAGCAGGTGCAGGACGCCCGCCCGGTCACCGTGACGCTGCCCGGGATCGTCCGACGGGTGGAGGCCGGCCACCGGCTGCGCCTCGTCGTGGCCACCTCCGACCAGGCGTACACCACGCCCGCCCAGCCCACCGTCTACACGGTGGCGGTGGACGGCGCGGTCACCCTGCCCACGGTCAGCGGCGAGCCGATCCCCACCGCCGCGACGCTCTGGCGCTGGGTGCTCGCCGGCCTGCTCGCCGCCATCGCGGTCGGGCTCGTCGTGGTCGTCGCCGTGGTCCGCCGCCGGCACCGCCGCCAGGACCGCTCGGTGCACCCGGAGTACGCGGACACCCCGCTGGCCGTGCGCGCACTGCGCAAGGAGTACGCGGACGGCTTCGTCGCGGTGTCGAACGTGGACTTCGAGGTGCACCCGGGTCAGGTGGTGGGTCTGCTCGGGCCGAACGGCGCCGGCAAGACCACCACTCTGCGGGTGCTGATGGGGCTGACCCAGCCGACCGCCGGGGAGATCTACGTCTTCGGTCGCCGGTTGGTGCCCGGCTCGCCGGTGCTGTCCCGGATCGGCGCGCTGGTGGAGGGCCCCGGCTTCCTGCCGCACCTGTCGGGTCTGGACAACCTCAAGGCGTACTGGCGGGCCACCGGACGGCCGTGGGAGGACGCGCAGTTCGACGCGGCGCTGGAGATCGCCGGGCTGGGCGACTCGGTGCACCGGAAGATCAAGAACTACAGCCACGGGATGCGTCAGCGCCTCGCCATCGCCCAGGCCATGCTCGGTCTTCCCGAGCTGCTGGTGTTGGACGAGCCGACCGACGGGCTCGACCCGCCGCAGATCGCCGAGATGCGCCGGGTGCTCCAGCGCTACGCCACGGACGGGCGCGCGGTGCTGGTCTCCAGCCACCTGCTGGCCGAGGTCGAGCAGACCTGCACGCACGCGGTGGTGGTCAACAAGGGCCGGATCGTGGCGTCCGGGCCGGTGGAGGAGATCGTGGGCGAGTCGCCGAGCGTGCTGTTCGACGTCACCGACCCGGTGGCGGCGCGCGCGGTGCTGGACCGGCTGCACGGGGTCCGGGTCCTGCCGGAGAGCGACGGCCAGTTGGTGGTCGACACCAACGGCACGGCCCGCAGCGAGGTGGTGGCCGAGCTGGTGCGTGCCGGCATCGGAGTGGACCGGGTGGTGCCGCGGCGGCGCCTGGAGGACGCGTTCCTCGCCCTGGTGGGCGAGAACTCTCGGGGAAGCGGTGACCGGTGATGGCAGGCTCTTCCGTCGAGACGCCGCTGGGCGTGACCGACCCGGCCGGTGCGGCCCGCGGTTACCGGCCGTCGGCCACCATGCCCTTCGCGGCGGAGTTCCGGCGGCAGGCGTCCCGGCGGCGCACCCAGCTGGCGCTCGGGTTCATGGTGCTGCTGCCGCTGATCATCCTGATCGCGTTCCAGTTCGACTCGGGTGGCGACGACGACAACGGTCGCAACGAGTTCTCCAGCCTGGTCGAGCTGGCCACCTCGGGTGGCCTCAACTTCACCCTGTTCTCGATCTTCGTCTCGGCGTCGTTCCTGCTGGTGGTGGTGGTCGCCCTGTTCTGCGGTGACACGGTCGCCAGTGAGGCGAGCTGGGGCAGCCTGCGCTACCTGCTGGCGATCCCGGTGCCCCGGGCCAGGTTGCTGACGGTGAAGCTGGTGGTCGCGCTCGCGTACTCGGCGCTGGCCCTGATCCTGCTGGCCGGCACAGCGCTGCTGGCGGGGACCCTGCGCTACGGCTGGTCGCCGCTGCGCAGCACTGTCGCCGCCGAGCTGGAACCCACCGAGGGGCTGCTCCGGTTGCTGGCGGTGCTCGGCTATCTGGCGGTCGTACTCCTGGTGGTGGCCGGGCTGGCGTTCCTGCTGTCGGTGACCACGGACGCCGCGTTGGGCGCGGTGGGTGGTGCGGTTCTGCTGTGGATCCTGTCCAGCATCCTGGACCAGATCACCGCCCTGGGCGCGGTACGCGACTTCCTGCCCACCCACTTCAGCACCGCCTGGCTGGGGTTGCTCTCGACTCCCGTGCAGACCGACGACGTGGTACGCGGCTGCATCTCGGCGATCAGCTACGCGACGCTGTTCTGGGGGTTGGCGTTCTGGCGCTTCACCCGCAAGGACATCACCAGCTGACGGGCCGGGCTCACAGCCGACTGTCGGGCGGGCTCACCGAGGACGGCACCACGCTCGGTATCGGCAGCGGGGCCGGGCGCGTCGGTGCCGGCGTGGACGGGTCGGCCTTCTTCCAGGCGCTGACGCCGATCCGACCGGTGTTGCCCAGGTCGACCGGTCCGTCCGGGTCGACCTCGTGGGGCGGTTGGCCGGCCGCGGGTGCCACCGTCAGGAACTCCCCGTTGCTGGCCACCACTGTCGAGTCGGTGACCAGGTTGCGCCAGAGCACCACGGCGGTGGCCCGCTCGTCCGGGGCGAGAGTGACCTTCCGGGGCGGCTGGTCGAAGCCCGAGGTGATCTCCTTGGCACCGTTGACCACGCGCAGCATGATCGGCTCACGCTGCTCGTCGTAGACGTGCAGCACCGGGTAACCGTTGAGCTGGTAGGGACGGTCGCCGCAGTTGACCAGCTCCAGGCCGAGGGCGCGAAGGCCCATCGCGGCGTCCGATCCGGTCGACCGGATCCGGACGCCGGACGCCGGGCACTCGGCCAGCGGGTCGGTGCTCGCGGACGGGCTCGTCGACACACCGGGTGCGCTCGGCGGCGGGCTCGGGGGATCCCCGGACTGGCCGCGATGATCGCCGGGTGCGCAGGCGCCGAGCGCCAGCGCTGACGCGAACACCGCGAGCGACCAGCCGGCCCGTCGTGCTGCCATCTCCCGGGAGATCATCCACCGATCCTCGCGCACGGAGGCGTCCCGTCGCTGCCCACCCTGCCCGTCCCGGCCTCCGAGCCGCTTTTGATCGACTCGGTTTTCCCTGAACCCGGGGCATCCTGGCCTCGGGATACCGCGCTTTCAAAGAAGCCGAGTGGATCATCAGGGTCGGCCAGCCGTCCGCGTCTGCGGCGGGTCGGCGGGCTGCGCGCACCGCCTGGTGGGCTGTACCGTCATTCGGGAGCGCTCCCATGGAGCGGCCAACGCCCTGCTGAGGTCGATTTTCCTGCGCAGCCGCAGCTCAGCGCCTCGGCGCGACGCATTCGCCGTCCGCCTGCTCGTCACCGGCGGGCGTGGCGCCGACATATTTCAACCGGGGATCTTCCCACCAGCAAGGAATTTATTAACTTCGATGTAACCATGCGTCACGATGGACGGGATGCATCCATTCATCTCAATGGAGGTCCCATGAACGTCTCTCGGCTCGGCGGGCCGACCCTGTCCCTGTTCCGCATCGTGATCGGCCTGCTGTTCACGTTGCACGGCCTGACCTCGGTCTTCGGGTTGTTCGGCGGCAACCCGATGACCGGCAAGGCGGTACCGCTCGGCACCTGGCCGGGCTGGTGGGCCGCCCTGATCCAGTTGGTCTGCGGCGCGCTGGTGCTGGCCGGGCTCTTCACCCGACCCGCCGCTCTGCTGGCATCCGGCTCGATGGCGTACGCCTACTTCGTGGTGCACCAGCCGGATCACCTGCTGCCCATGCAGAACGGGGGCGAGCTGTCCGCCCTCTTCTGCTGGTCGTTCCTGCTGATAGCGGCCCTCGGCCCGGGCGCCTGGGCGCTCGACACGTTGCTCGCCCGGCGTCGCGCCGACTCCCCGTCGGCACCAGCGCCCGCCTCGGTGGCCGAGCCCAGCTCGGTGGCTGTCTGACCGCACGCGTGCCGCGCGTCGCCGGGGCCTCGACGAGAGGGCTCCGGCGACGCGCTCGGCGACGGTGGTGGCGGGGGTCAGGCCGGCGGGCGAGGGCTGAGGACCGCGTCCAGGAGGCCGGGATAGAGCTCGTTCAGCTCGTCGCGTCGGAGTCGGACCAGGCGACTGGTGCCGGCGGCGCGGGTGCGGGTCAGGCCGGCCTCGCGCAGCACTCTGAGGTGGTGGCTGCGGGTCGCCTTGGAGACGCCGAAGTCGAAGCTGCCGCAGGCCGCCTCGCCGCCCTCGGCGAGCGCCCGGACGATCTGCAGCCGCACGTCGTCGGCGAGTGCGGCCAGCACGGCGGTGACCGGTACGGCGGTCAGTTCGGGTTCGTGCGGCTCCATGTGACCAGTGTAACCCTTGTTCGACAATTATCGAACAAGCTCCTACTGTCGGTTCCGTTGGTTCGACGATACTCGAACATTGGAGCTGACGATGCGATCCCGCGCCGCCGCCTACCCGCTGCTCGCCGTGCTCGCCTGGGGAGTGATGTTCCCGGTCCTGGCCAGCGCGCTGACCCGGGTCGACCCGCTCAACCTGACCACCGCCCGCTATCTTCTCGCCGCCGTCATCCTGGTCGCCGTCCTCCTGCTCCGTGAGGGTGCCGGCGCGCTGCGGTCGGGCGGCCGGACGGCCGAGGTGGTGGTGCTCGGAGTGGTCGGCTTCGCCGGCTTCAACCTGCTCACCAGCCTGGCCCTCGAACACGCCGCCCCGCAGCAGGTCGCGCTCTTCGTGGCCACCACCCCCGTGATCACCCAACTGGTCCGTTGGGCCCGTGACGGCGTACGCCCGAAGCCGCTCCTGCTGGGTCTCTCCCTGGTGGCGCTCCTCGGTGTCGGCCTGGTGATCACCCGCGGGAGCCTGACCGGGCTCGGCCAGTTCGGTCTCGGTGGGCTGATGATGATCGGCGCGGTGCTCGGCTGGGGCATCTACACGCACGGTGCCAGCCGCTTCGGCGAGTGGTCGCCGCTGCGCTTCACCACGCTGACCGCACTCGCCGGCACGGCCGCGATGCTGGCCGCGAGCATCGGCGCCGACGCCGTCGGCTGGCAGCGCGCGCCGGCCGCCGCCGACCTCGTGGCGGTCACCCCGCAACTGGCGTACGCGGTGATCCTGGGCGCCGTGGTCGCGGTCCTGGCCTGGAACACCGGCGTGCAGCGACTCGGTGCCGCCAACGCCGCGTTGTTCATGAACCTGGTCCCGGTGACCACGTTCGCGGTGCAGATCGCCCGCGGCTACCGCCCGGAGCCCGTCGAGCTGGTCGGGGCCGCCATCACGATCGCCGCCCTGGTCGCCGCGAACCTCGCCACCCGGCCCCGGCCCCGAGCCTCGGCGCTGCCCCGGACCGCAGCGGTCACCGACCCGATCGCGGTGACCGACCCCGCAGCGGTGAGCGTCCGCTGACCCACTACCTGGGATCTGCCCTGGAGGCCGCGCCCGGCTTTGCCTAGACTCGACGGCACAACTGCATACCTCATCCAGAGGGGCTGAGGGATACGGCCCGACGACGCCCCGGCAACCACCCCGCGCGCTCACCGCTGAGCGACCCGCGGGGCAGGTGCCAATTCCGTCCCCGCCGCACCGTGCGATGCGGGGAAAGATGAGAGGACTCTCGACATGACGTCGACGCTCGCCGCCTCCGGCATCGACACCTCCGCCAGCCCCGCCCGCGCCCTGGTCTGTCGCGCCTGTTCGGCGCGCTACCCGCTCGCCGCCCAGCACGCCTGCTACGAGTGTTTCGGCCCGCTGGAGGTCGACTACGACACGGCCGCCCTGGCGACGGTCACCCGGGAGCAGATCGAGGCCGGGCCGAAGAACATCTGGCGGTACGCCGCACTGCTCCCCGCCGGTCAGGACCCGGCCAGCCGGGTCACCCTCGACCCGGGGCTGACCCCGCTGGTGGCGGCCCCGCACCTCGCCGCCGAGCTGGGCATCACCGCGCAGCTCTGGGTCAAGGACGACAGCGCCAACCCCACCCACTCGTTCAAGGACCGGGTCGTCTCGGTGGCGCTCACCGCCGCGAAGGCGCTCGGCTTCACCCGGTTCGCCTGCGCGTCGACCGGCAACCTGGCCAACTCGGTGGCCGCGCACGCCGCCCGCGCCGGGGTGCCCTCGGTGGTCTTCATTCCCAGCGACCTGGAGCAGGGCAAGGTCATCACCACTGCCGTCTACGGGGGCGAGCTGGTCGCCATCGACGGCTCGTACGACGACGTCAACCGGCTCTGTGGCGAGCTGGTGGAGACCGACGAGTTCGAGGACACCGCGTTCGTCAACGTGAACGTCCGCCCGTACTACGCGGAGGGCTCCAAGACGCTCGGCTACGAGGTGGCCGAGCAGCTCGGTTGGCGGATCCCGGCGCAGGTGGTGATCCCGATGGCCAGCGGCGAGCTGCTCACCAAGATTGACAAGGCGTTCTCCGAGCTGGTGGAGATCGGTCTGGTCGAGGCGCCGGTCGGCGGTTGGAAGGTCTTCGGCGCGCAGTCTGCCGGCTGCAACCCGATCGCCACGGCCCTGCACGCCGACACCGACACGATCACCCCGGTCAAGCCCACCGGCATCGCCAAGTCGCTCAACATCGGGGACCCCGCCGCCGGCCTCTACGCGTTGGAGGCGGTCCGCCGCACCGGCGGCTGGATGGAGTACGCCGACGACGACGAGATCCGCGCGGGCATCCGCGACCTGGCCCGCACCACGGGCGTCTTCGCGGAGACCGCCGGTGGGGTGACAGTGGCGGTGCTGCGCAAGCTGGTCGAGTCCGGCCGGCTCGACCCGACGGCGGAGACCGTGGTATTCAACACCGGCGAGGGTCTGAAGACCATCGACGCGGTGGCCGGTCAGGTTGGGCCTACCCACCACATCAAGCCGTCGCTGCGCGCCGCCCGCGACGCCGGCCTCCTGGGCTGACCCGCTACCGGTCTTGATCCACTCGGGTTTACGGAAATCGGGGTGTCCGGGCTGACTGGACACCCCGACTTCAGTGAAACCGAGTTGATCAGTCCGTAACTGGGTTTTAGCTGTGAGTGTGGAAAACCCGCCGCTACGGACTTGACGGCAGGAACCGGACGGCGCAAGATGCTCCGTGCGGGAGGGCATTTCGCCGAAGACTTTTGAAGTTCTTGCGACCCAACGCCGGAGGCGTTGTGCGAGTGTCCCTCCCGACCAACGTTCGATCGGGCCAGCGAGTAATTCGCTGGCCCGATCGCTTTTGTACGGTGCACGCTCACCGCATGAGCATCACCATCGCGTCGTTCGACGGCGCCGACCACACCTCGGTCGACGAGGCGTACCGGATCGGCGCGGCGGCCACCGAAGTCGACCTGCCGGACCTCCCACCCTTCTGCCGACGCCGCTTCGACGCGCTGTTCCACACGCCGATGCCCGGCACCGAATCGCTCTGGGCGCTGGCCCGGCTGGACGGCGCGCCGGCCGGCTACCTCCAGCTGGACCTGCCGCAGCTCGACAACACCGACAACGCCACCGCCGAGCTGACGGTGCATCCCGAGCTGCGGCGCCGGGGTGTCGGTCGCGCGCTGCACGAGTACGGCGTACGCCTGCTCCGCGAGCGCGGCCGCAAGCGGGTCGTCGCGATGACCGTCTCCGCGCTGCCCGACGGGCCGGCGCGATCAGCGGCGGGAGACGCGTTCGCCGCCACCACCGGCGCCCAGTCGGCGCTGCCCGAGGTGCGTCGCCGCCTCGACGTCGACGCGATCGACCGGATCGCCCTGCGCGCGGCGCTGGCCGAGGCCCGGCCGCGGGCGGAGGGCTATCAATCGGTCTGCTGGCAGGGCTCCACCCCGCAGGAGTACGTGGCGGACATCGCCTACCTGGACGGCCGGTTGCTCATGGACGCGCCCATGGGCGACGTGCAGTGGGACCCGGAGCAGGTGGACGCCGAGCGCATCCGTGGCACCGAGCGCGCCCTGGACGCCCGGGGTCGGCGCCGCTACCACCTCGGGATGCGCCACGAGGCGTCCGGGCGGCTGGTCGCCTGGACCCTGCTGGATGTGAGCGCCTCCACCGACTGGCACTCCTACCAGCAGATCACCATCGTCGACCCGGCCCACCGTGGGCACCGGCTCGGCCTCATCGCCAAGGCGGAGAACCTGCACCACCTGCTGACCCACGAGCCGACGGTCCGCGTCATCGACACCTTCAACGCCGCCAGCAACAGCTACATGGTGGCGATCAACGAGCAGCTCGGCTTCCGCCCGGTGGACGCCTGGAACAACTGGCAGCTCACCCTCTGACCCGGGCGGTCACCCGTCGGTTCGCTCCAATCGCCCGACCAGCTCGCGGATCGCGTCGAGGAAGTCGTCGTCCGGGGTGAACCGGTGGCCCTGCACCGGTGGGGGCACGGTGTCGGTCGGTGGGATGAGCAGTCCCTTCGGGTCCCGCACCCGACGGTCGACCCGGGCCGCCGGGTCGTCGGGTCCGTCCAGGAGCGGGACGAACACCGGTCCGCCGACCGCGTCGGTGTACCGCCACAGGTTGATCCACCGCCAGGCCAACCGGCCGCCGACCTCGCGCAACATCTCGTCGTTGACGTACGCCGGGAAGATCCGCCGGTACCGGTTTCCGAGCGGGGTGCCGTAGGTCAGCAGGGCCACCCGCCGCTGGCAGTGGTCGGGGAGTTGAAGGATCGTCACCGCCGCGAGCACGCTGCCGTGACTCTGCCCGGACAGCACCACAGCGTTCCCGTCGGCGGTGAGTTGCCCGATCCGGCGGGTCAGCTCGGGGAAACCACCAGACCGAGCATCGCGAGCAGCGCCACCTGCCCGGCGAACAACCCGGCGACCAGCATCCCGTACCCCGGCAACATCCCCTCGGCCGCCCACGGCGGCCGAGGCGCCAGGGCGTACCCCAGGGTCAGCGCGGTGAGCGCGACGGCCGCCCAGCGGATCGTCCGCGAACTCCGCTGGTCCTGCTTCCCGCGTCGCTCGATCGCCGGCCGGCGAAGCAGCACCACCGCGCCGGCGAGCAGCACCACATTCGCGGCCAGCAGCAGCCAGCCGGGCAGTGTGGCGTCGTGCGGCGCCAGAGCCAGCAGCAGAGTGACGTCGAGCGTGCCCAGCGCCACCGCGATGTGCACCGAGCGCAGTCGGCGCAGCAGCGAGCGGGTGTCCCAGAAGGCGGGCGCGTCGAGCCGGTCCGCGCCCACCCCGGGCGCGTGGTCGCTGTCCTCGGGGAGCTGCCAGGTCCGGGCACCGAGCCGCCAGATCAGGACGATCGCGATGATCGGCGGTACGGCCAGCAGCGCGAGCCGCTGCCCGGGCGGCACGCCACCCAGCCAGGAGATCTCCCGCCGCCCCTCCAGGCACCTCGGGTAGGCCGCGCACTGCCAGGCGATCAGGTCGAGGGACACCCCGACGGTGGAGAGCACGTACATCGCGGTCATCGTCGCGGCCAGCAGTCGGCACAGCGCCCGCGCGGCACGGCCGCCGCCACCGGTCACCGGCAGCATCCAGACCGCGATGTTGCTCAGCATGAACGGCAGGAGCAGGACCAGGGAGAACGTCCGGATCGCGGTGCCGCCGGTCAGCCGGCTCCAGCGGTACGCCTCAAGCGTCACCCCGTCGCGGTCCGCGGGGGCACCGTAGCCGGGGCGCGGCCGGTAGAAGCCGGCGTTGTCGTCTCCCGCGACCCGCGCGACGATCGGTCGGTCGAGGATCGTCTCGGGCCCCTTGTCGGCGACCCCGTGCACCCGGATCTCGGTGATCCTCACCCGCCGCCCTCCCGTGGCCGGCTCTCCTGGCCGGAGGCCCGCGGTTACCCGCTGTCTCCGCGGGCAACCGCGGTGCCGTCGGTCATTGGCGCTTCTGCTCCCGAACCCGACTGCGGCATGAGCCGCTGTCGGGCATTCGCGCTACTGCTCGCGGACCGGGCTCAGGCATGATGGCGGGCATGACGGAGACCCCGCAGCCCCTGTACGACAGGCACGCCGACACCCTCAACCGTGCGCTGACCGCGATCACGGAGCGGGGCTACTGGTCCGCCTATCCCGAATCCCCCAGCCCTCGGGTGTACGGCGAGACCGCCGCCGCCGACGGCAAGGCCGCCTTCGAGGCGTACCTCGGTGGTGACTTCCCGCTCGACCAGCCGGGCGCTGGCGACCGGGTCGCCACCGAGACGAGCCCGTTCGGGGTGGAGCTCGCCGTGCGCTACCCGCACGCCGGCCCCGGCGAGCTGGTGAGCGCCGCCTCCGCCGCGCTGCCGGCCTGGCGCGACGCCGGCCCGCAGGCGCGGGTGGGAGTCTGCCTGGAGATCCTCGACCGGCTGCACAAGAACATCTTCGAGCTGGCCAACGCGGTGCAGTTCACCAGCGGGCAGGCGTTCGTGATGGCCTTCCAGGCCGGCGGCGCGCACGCACTGGACCGGGCCCTGGAGGCGCTGGCCTACGCGTACGCCGAGATGACCCGGCACCCGGGCACGGCAGGCTGGGAGAAGGCCGCCGGCAAGGGTGACCCGCTGCGGATGACCAAGACGTTCCACGTGGTGCCGCGTGGGGTGGCGCTGGTGATCGGCTGCAACACCTTCCCGACCTGGAACTCGTACCCCGGGCTGTTCGCCTCGCTGGTCACCGGCAACCCGGTGATCGTCAAGCCGCACCCGCGCGCGGTGCTACCGCTGGCCATCACCGTGAAGTACGCCCGGGAGGTGCTCGCCGAGGCCGGGTTCGACCCGAACCTGATCATGCTGGCGGCCGAGGCACCCGGTGAGAAGCTCGCCAGCGACCTGGCCCTGCACCGCTCCGTGAAGATCGTCGACTTCACCGGCTCCACCGAGTACGGCGACTGGCTGGAGACGCACGCCCGGCAGGCCTCGGTCTACACCGAGAAGGCCGGTCTGAACACGGTCGTCATCGACTCCACCGACGACTTCGCCGGCATGTGCCGCAACCTCGGTTTCACGCTGACCCTCTACAGCGGCCAGATGTGCACCACCTCGCAGAACATCCTCATCCCGGCCGGCGGCATCGAGACCGAGCAGGGGCACAAGAGCTTCGACGAGGTGGCCGGCGGGATCGCCGCAGCGGTCGGCAAGCTCACCGCCGATCCGGCGCGAGGCGTGGAGCTGACCGGCGCCATCGTCAACGACGGAGTGCTGGAACGGCTGGCCGAGGTGACCAAGGTCGGCGAGCCGGTGCTGGAGTCGCGGGCCGTGGCGCACCCGGCGTACGCCGACGCGGTGGTGCGTACCCCGACGATCGTGAAGCTGGCGGCGGACGACGCGGAGACGTACGGCCGGGAGTGGTTCGGGCCGATCTCGTTCGCCATCGCCACCGACTCCACCGCGCAGAGCCTGGAGCTGCTGCGCCGGACGGTCGGCGAGAAGGGCGCGCTCACCGCCGGGGTCTACTCCACCGACGAGGCGGTGCTGGACGCCACCGAGGCGGTCGCGGTCGAGGTCGGGGTGCACCTGTCCTGCAACCTCACCGGCGGGGTCTTCGTGAACCAGTCGGCGGCGTTCTCCGACTTCCACGGCAGCGGGGCCAACGCGGCGGCCAACTCGGCGTTGACCGATGGGGCTTATGTGGCCAACCGGTTCCGGATCGTTCAGTCTCGGCGTCACGTGTAGGTGGTTGCGGTGGGGGTTTCCGGGGCAGCCCGACCCGCTCCGGGCGGTCAGGCTTGATCCCTGCGCGGGTCGGGCTGCCCCGGAAACCCTTTGTGGGCACGGCGGTGGCGTCGCTGCCGGCTTTTTAGGGCATCTCAGTGGCTCTGCCTTGGGATCAGTTCTCTCTCAGGCGGGTCGGCGCATCTGTAGCTCGTTCAGGGCTGGGATTTTGGGGTGGGGGACTCGCACGCCGGTGTCCTTGAAGCCCAGCCGCTGGTACGCCCGGTAGGCGCGGTCGTTGCCGACCACGACCTCCAGCAGCAGCTCCGGTCGGCCGCACGCCCGGGACCAGTCGGCCACCCCGTCGATCAGGTCGCCGAGAAGGCCGCTGCCCCGCCAGGTCGGCGTGACGTACACGGCGTAGATCACGGTCAGCCCGGGCTCGTCCGGGGTGACCGTGCCACCGGCATGCCCGACCAGCCGGCCACCCGGGTCCGCGACGAACTGCGCGTTGTTCGGGCCGGCCGAGGTGTACGCGACCCGTGCGGCGTACTCGTTGTGCGGTCGGGCCGCCGCGTCCGCCAGGGTCTCCAGGAAGGCCAACGGTGCGTCGGCGAGCATCTCCAGGCGCAGCGCCCGCATCCGGGCGGCGTCCTCCGGCCGGCCCCGGCGGATCTCCGCCCGACGAACGGAGGTCGAGCCCGTATCGGTGGTCATGCCGCATGCCTATCACAGGGCGTGAACGGCATTTTTCGGGTCGGGCCCGATCTTCACCGGCTCGCGGCGCAGCCTCGTCTCCCTCCCCACTGGCACTCACGTCGATGAATCCGTCGGATCGCCGCGTCGGGTCGACCGGTGCGGCCGGAGCTGGTGTGGAAGCGATCAGGACCATGCCCGATTTGTGGTCGTGCACGGCTGTCAGTCCTCGTGTAGCGTGCGATTTCGGTCACCTGCTTCAATGGCGGTCATCGATTGCCGGGGTGGTGGTCCGAGGGCGCCCGGCCGCTCCGTGCGCCGGGTCAGGCAGCACCGCGCAGAGTGAGGGAAGTGGCACCGTGGCACAGGGCAGCGTCAAGTGGTTCAACGCCGAAAAGGGCTACGGCTTCATCGCCGTCGACGGCGGTCAGGACGTGTTCGTTCACTTCTCCGCGATCGAGATGGACGGCTACAAGGCGTTGGACGACGGCCAGCGGGTCGAGTTCGAGATCGCCCAGGGCCAGAAGGGCCCCCAGGCGGAGCACGTACGCGTCATCGCCTGACCGTTCCGCACCGGTCGGCCACCGCCTTGGGGGCTGGCGGCACGGGCGCGCAGCCGGGAAGATCGTGAACCGTTCCAGCCGATGCTGAGGAGCGTTCATGACCGACCAGCCACCCTCGTCCACGCCCCCCTACGGGCCGGGTGAGCCAGGCCCGTCCGACCCGACGCAGGGTGCCTGGGGCCCGGCCGGTCAGCCGCCTGGCTCCGTGCCGGGTGTCCCGCCGGCTGGTTGGGATCCTGCGCAGGGTGCCTGGGGCCCGGCCGGTCAACCGCCACAGGGGTGGGTGTTCCCGCCCACCGGGGGCTACCCGCCTGGAGCGGGGCCCTACGGTCCGCAGCCGTGGCATCCGGGGCCGCCGGTCAACTGGTACCCGCCGGGTTACGGGTACGACCCGAACGACCCCCTCGTCACTCCACCTGGTGCCGGCCTCGCCGGCTGGTTCAGCCGGTGCGGGGGAGCGCTGCGCCGAGGCTGGCGGCAACTGGTGCCCATCATGCTGCTCACCCAGGTGCTGCCCGCGGCGGTGCTCTCGGTGATCTCGCTCGGGCTGGACCCGTCGGCGAACTGGGCCGCCGAGGCCGGGACGAGCACGACCGCCGCACTGCCGGACAACTTCGCCGCCGAGCTGGTTGGCCTCCTGGTCGTGCTGATCGGCGGCAGCGTGCTGGTCGGGCTGTTGCAGGCCGTCGGGTGGGCCGCCGGCAGTTGGGTGATCACCCAGCAGGCGGCCGGGCAGCCGGGCAGCCTGGATTCCGCGCTGCGCTACGGCATCCGTCGGGCACTCGGGCTGTGGGGGTGGACCCTGCTGGTCAGCCTGCTCGTCGGCATCGGTGTCTGCTTCTGCGTCCTGCCGGGCATCTACCTGGCGTTCGCGCTGAGCATGGCCGGCCCGGTCTACCTCTTCGAACGCCACAACCCGATCGGCCGGTCGTTCCGGATGTTCCACGACCGGCTCGGCCTGCTGCTCGGTCGGGTGGCCCTGGTCGCCCTGGCGGTGATCGTCGGCACCGTGATCCCCGGCGCCCTGGAAGGCGTCGGCACCTCGGCGTTCGGTACGGATCCCTTCGCATCCCCGGGCAGCGCGGTCGGGGCGGTGGTGGTGATCGGGATCACCGCGGTGCTGGCCCTGCCGGCCCACCTCGCCCAGATGATCGGTCTGCTGGTCACGTACGCCGAGCAGCGCGCTCATGAGGCGCCGGTGAACACTCCCGGACTGGCCGCGGAACTCGGCTGAGCGGCCCCATCGTGCTTGCACTCGGCAGGGGAGAGTGCTAAACAAGTCATTGGCACTCGCATACCGTGAGTGCCAACGGTCGGGACGGTGGGGCCAGGTTGTGCCGGTGTGGAGACACCGGGGCAGCACATGGCCGGTCGTCGCGGGCTATCCGGCCCGGCCGAAGGACGTCGTCGTCGCCAGGTGGCGACGTCCCTAGGTGCGCACACCAGGCGGCCCATCCGGGGCACACATCTCGGGTGGCCCGTGAGTGTCCAGGAGGACAACGCCGTATGGCCAAGATGATCGCTTTCGACGAAGAGGCTCGCCGCGGCCTCGAGCGGGGCATGAACCAGCTCGCCGACGCCGTAAAGGTGACCCTCGGCCCGAAGGGCCGCAACGTCGTGCTCGAGAAGAAGTGGGGTGCCCCCACCATCACCAACGATGGTGTGAGCATCGCCAAGGAGATCGAGCTCGAGGACCCGTACGAGAAGATCGGCGCTGAGCTGGTCAAGGAGGTCGCCAAGAAGACCGACGACGTTGCCGGTGACGGCACGACGACGGCGACCGTCCTGGCCCAGGCCCTGGTTCGCGAGGGCCTGCGCAACGTGGCCGCTGGCGCCAACCCGATGGCCCTGAAGCGGGGCATCGAGGCCGCGGTCGCGAGCGTCTCGGAGGAGCTGTCCAAGCTCGCCAAGGACGTCGAGACCAAGGAGCAGATCGCCTCCACCGCCTCCATCTCCGCTGGCGACAGCACCGTCGGCGAGATCATCGCCGAGGCGATGGACAAGGTCGGCAAGGAAGGCGTCATCACCGTCGAGGAGAGCAACACCTTCGGGCTGGAGCTGGAGCTCACCGAGGGTATGCGCTTCGACAAGGGCTACATTTCGGCCTACTTCATGACCGACCCGGAGCGTATGGAGGCCGTCTTCGACGACCCGTACATCCTGATCGCCAACAGCAAGATCTCGTCGGTGAAGGACCTGCTCCCGATCCTGGAGAAGGTCATGCAGTCGGGCAAGCCGCTGCTGATCATCGCCGAGGACCTGGAGGGCGAGGCCCTCGCCACCCTGGTGGTCAACAAGGTCCGTGGCACCTTCAAGTCGGTCGCCGTCAAGGCGCCGGGCTTCGGTGACCGCCGCAAGGCCATGCTGACCGACATCGCCATCCTCGCCGGTGGCCAGGTCATCAGCGAGGAGGTCGGCCTCAAGCTCGACGCCGCCAGCCTCGACATGCTGGGCCGCGCCCGCAAGGTCGTGGTGACCAAGGACGAGACCACCATCGTCGACGGTGCCGGTGACGCCGAGCAGATCCAGGGCCGGGTCAACCAGATCCGGGCCGAGATCGACAAGAGCGACTCGGACTACGACCGCGAGAAGCTGCAGGAGCGGCTGGCCAAGCTGGCCGGCGGCGTTGCGGTCATCAAGGTCGGCGCGGCCACCGAGGTCGAGCTCAAGGAGCGCAAGCACCGCATCGAGGACGCCGTTCGCAACGCGAAGGCCGCCGTCGAGGAGGGCATCGTCCCGGGTGGTGGCGTCGCGCTGGTCCAGGCCGGCAAGACCGCCTTCGACAAGCTCGACCTGGTCGGCGACGAGGCGACCGGTGCGAACATCGTCAAGGTCGCGCTGGACGCCCCGCTGCGGCAGATCGCCGTCAACGCCGGCCTTGAGGGCGGCGTCGTGGTGGAGAAGGTCCGTAACCTCGAAGCGGGTCACGGCCTCAACGCCGCCAACGGCGAGTACGTCGACCTGCTGGCCGCGGGCATCATCGACCCGGCCAAGGTGACGCGCTCGGCGCTGCAGAACGCCGCTTCCATCGCGGCGCTGTTCCTCACCACCGAGGCCGTTGTCGCGGACAAGCCGGAGAAGACCCCGGCTGCCCCGGCTGGCCCGGGTGGCGGGGACATGGACTTCTGAGTCCAGTTCCGACACGGAACGGGGCGGGCCGCTGATGCGGTCCGCCCCGTTCGTCGTCAGGTCGGCAGTGGGCGCTGGTTGCGCCGCTTCTGTGCCCGGTCGTACGGCGGAAGCAGTTTGATCGGCTCGTCCACCATCTCCCGTGACTCCTCGACGACCGCCGACCCGTCGTCGGTGGTCATCTCGGCCAGTTGCTCGGCGTCGCCGTAGTCGAGCCGGTCGAACGGCAGTTGGCCGGGGAGTTCGCCGACCGGTTTCCAGGTGATCGGCGGGCCGTCCTCGGTCTGGTCGTCATCCGTGGTCATGGCTGCCTCCTCTACCGAAACGGTAGGGGGCGTCGATGACCGACGTGGGCGAATGGATCAATGTCCCCTTTGCCCTGGTTATGCCACCGGCAGGGTCCGCCGGTACAGGAAGAAGACCCGCTCGATCCGGGCACCCGCGCTGCCCGAGTAGAACGGCACGGGCCCCACCCAGCCGATCTCCGCCCGGGTCAGCCCCGCCGCCTGCTGGTCGCGCAGGCAGCGCCGCAGCAGTACACCACCGATGCCCGACCCCTCGGCCGCCGGCGCGGTGCCCATCGGCCCGAACCAGCTCTGCCGGGATGACCCGTACGCGGCGAAGCCGAGCACCTCGCCGCCCCGCTCCGCCAGGTGGCAGCCGGCGCCGTCACGACCCACCGACCCGGCCAACTCGCCGTCCCACGTGCCGCCGAAGGTGGACCGGGCGAACGCGGTCAACGCCGGGAGATCCGCCGGCTCCGCCCGGCGCACCGTGACGCCCTGATCGGCCAGCCGCCGCTCCGCCGCCTCGGTGGACCGCAGTGCCGGTGACCCGTCGTACGACAGGTCGGCGGTCATGTTCCAGGCGGTCCGGTCCTGCTGGTAGCCGAGCGCGAGGGCGGCGCAGACCGCCGGCGTGTAGCGGACGTCGATGCCCGGCCACGCGTAGTACGGCGGGTTCCCGGCCAGCAGCACCTCGGTCGCTCCGCGCTCGGCCAGCACCTGCTCGGCCCGCCGCAGCAGCGCCCGGCCGACGCCCTGGCGGCGCTGATCCGCACGGACCGCGACCAGGTCGACGTGCCCGATGCCCGGCTCGGCCGACGACACCGAGCAGAACAGCACCCCGACCAGGTCCGCACCCCGGTACGCCCCCAGCACGGCCACCGGCCGGTCGGCGGCGGCCCGGGGCCAGAGCACGTCCACGATGGCGGCGGCCTCGGTGGCGTCCTCGGGCAGGTCGAGAGCCTGCTCGCAGAGCCGCACCACGGTGTCGGCCAGGTCGCGGGTCAGCTCGGTGACGGTGATCTCGGCGTCCATGGTCGCCGACCCTAGAACACCGTGTGGCGGCCCGCGCTCCCGCCCGTCGGATCCGGAAGGAAACCTGCCTATTGCTGGGCGGCGCGCACGGCGGCGTACGCGTCCACCTCACCGGCACCCGTGACGTTCGACGGGGCACCACAGGTGTCGGACGGGTTGTCGGAGCGGTAGGTGGGCGTCGCCGCCGTGGCGGTGTCCCGCAGGATCTGCCGGGTCCGGGCCACGTCGCCGACCAGCGCCGGGTTCGCCGACCACATCAGCGCGACCACCCCGGCCACCTGCGGGGTCGCCATCGACGTGCCGTCCAGCGCGGCGTACGTGCCGCCCGGCATGGCCGACACCACACCCACACCCGGTGCCAGCACGTCCGGCTTGCTCGCACCCGGCACCGGCCCGCGCGAGGAGAACTCGGCGACCCGGCGCTGCGCGTCCACCGCACCCACGGTCAGCACGTCCACGTACGGCGCCGGTGGGTCGTCGATCGACGCGCACCACGGCCCGGTGTTGCCGGCGGCGGCGACCACGAAGATCCCGGCGGCGTCCAGCGCGGCGGTGGCCGGCCGCAGTACGCCGGGATCGCAACCCTCGATGGGCGGGCAACCCCAGGAGTTGGTGAGCACCTGCGGGGCGCGCTCCGGACGGCCGTCGGTCAACGGGTCGCCGCCGGTCGGGAAGGGCGCCAGCATGAACTGGAGGCAGTCCAGGTAGTGCGCAGGGCTGCCGAGGTTGCGGTCCAGGTTGACGCAGCCCACCCACTGCGCGTCAGGCGCCACCCCGATGCCGTCGCGCCCCACCGCACTGCCCACCGTGTGGGTGCCGTGCCCACCCTGGTCGGTCGGGCTGCGGGTGTCGTCCCACGGGTCGTACCAGGAATCGTCTCCGCCCCGGAACCCGGCGCGCAGCGCCGGATGGCCGCCGTCCACCCCCGAATCCGAGCTGCCCACCACGATGCCCGTGCCCGTCACCCCGAGCTGGGACCACACCCGGTCCGCGCCGATCTGGCGGATGTTCCACTCCGGGCCGGTGGGCCTGGGCGCGGTGCCGCGGCTCTGCCCCGCCGGGGCCGGCAGTGGCCGCAGACGTTGGCTGACCAGCACCCGGGCCACCTCAGGTCGGCGGGCGAGCCACGCCCGCACCGCCGGACCGCCGTCGACCTCCACCGCATTGACCAGGTAGTACGACACCGGGTCGAGTCGCAGTCGACGCAACCCCCGGAGCAGGTCGGCCTGGCTCTGCTCGGCGGTCGTCACCAGCCGTCGGTAGACCTCCGTCGCACGGGCGTCCCTCCCGGCCCGACCCGCAGCGCCGGCCGGCAGTCCACTCAGGTCGGCCTGCGCCCGCAGCACCACGAACAGTCGCTCGCCGTACAGGCCCGGTTGGCCCGGACCCAGGTCGACCACGCCGAACGCCACCAGCAGCACCACGGCTGCCACCGCGGCCGTCCGGCGACTCGGGGTACGTGCCGTCGGCCGGGCGAGCAGCACCGCGTACCCGATGGCGACCAGGACCGCGACGGCGAGCCCGGCGCCGGCGGCGGCCGCCACCCAGAACGGGATGTCCCGGGTGCCGACCAGCAGCAGGGTGATCTCTTCCGGGTCGGTGAAGGCCAGCGGGCCGAGTGCGGCCAGGCCCACGAGCCAGCCGGTCGCCGTCCGGCCGGCGCGTGCGGCGGCGGCCGGGCCGGTGCTGGGTCGCCAGGCCGCGGCCCACAGCGCGGCCAGTGCGAAACCCACCGGGGGAAGGGTCAGCAGCGCCGGCAACTGCGCGCCGGACTGGCCGGTGCCGGCCGCGAGCAGCAGCAGCGCCACCCCGGCGACCAGACCTCCCAGCAGGACGAGCCGGGCCGGCCGCGGCGGCCGGCCAACAGCGAACCGGGACCAGAAGGTGGCGTCCAACAGTGTCGCGGCCAGCACCCCCAGCGCGGCTGCCGCCAACAGCGCGAGCGCGGTTTCCAGGAGTCCGCCGAGCGCGCCCAGCCAGGCCCACGGCAGCAGCAGCGCCAACCCGGCGGCGATCGCGAGCAGCGGCACCGGCCCGGTCCGATGCCATCCACGCTGACGTCCGACCGGGTTCTGACTCTCGGCGGCGTCGGCGCTCGACCCCGGGCCTGCGACGGCCTCGGTTCGGGCGGCGGCATCGTCGTTCAGCGCCGCACCACCGCTGGCGTCGCGTTGCTCCGTGCGCTCGCCGGCCCACTGTGCGGCGGCGGGCGCGGTGTCGACATCCGGGCCGGACGATCGTCGCGCCGACCAGAGCGCGGCGAGCGCGCTGAGCAACGCGACGCCGGCCAGCCCGGCGAGGTACGCCTCGTGGTGCACCGGCGGCACGACCCGCAGCAGCGTGAGCACTCCGAGGGCGAGACCCCCGATCAGCCAGGCCCTCCCGGTGGCCCGGACCGCAGCCGACCGGGGCAGCACGGCCAGCAGCAGGGCAGGTGTGCCCACCAGCACGACTGTGGTCAGGCCGAGCACCGGCCAGAGCCAGCCGACGCGGTCCAGCCCAAAGCCCAGCAGCACCTGATCGGTGACCCAGCCGCCGGTCTGGGTGGCCGCGGTGACCGCGACCGTCCAGCAGCCGACCAGCACGGCTGCGACCACCGACCACGGGGAGCTGCGGTCGCTGAATCCGGGTTGCGCGGGGTGACCTTGCATCCGAGAACCTTACGACCACGGCGAGCGGTTTCCACCCGACCGTCGTGTTGCGGCTCGACCGGAGAACCGTGCCGGTGCTGGACAGTTTCCGTCAGCCGGGCGGGCGGCGAATGCCGGCACGGTGGCATGGCGGTTACCGTGGACCTGTGCGTGACCCCAACATCTCCCGATCCGTCGCCGGCCAGCTCTCGCCGGTCCGCCGTGTGTCCGACCTGCGTCGACTGCGCGCCGAGCGCTTCGACGTCCTGGTCATCGGGGGCGGGGTGACCGGTGCCGGTGCCGCTCTGGACGCGGCGTCCCGGGGCCTCAAGGTGGCCCTCGTCGAGGCGCGTGACCTCGCGGCGGGCACCTCCAGCCGGTCGAGCAAACTCATCCACGGTGGCCTGCGCTACCTGGAGCAGTTGGAGTTCCACCTGGTGCACGAGGCGCTCACCGAGCGCGGCCTGCTCGCCACCCGGCTCGCGCCGCACCTGGTGCGTCCGGTGCCGATCCTGGTGCCACTGCCCGCCGGGCGAGGGCTGCGGGACCTGCCGGCCCGCATCTTCCGCCGCTCCTACTACGGCGCGGGGGTGGCCGCCTACGACGCCTTTGCCGGGATCTTCGGCGGTGGCCGGGGCATGCCACTGCACCGGCACCTGACTCGCGAGGGGGCCCGGCGGGTCTTCCCGAGTCTGCGGCCCGACACGCTGGCCGGGGCGATCCGCTACTACGACGGGCAGGTCGACGACGCCCGCCTGGTGGTGACCCTCGCCCGCACCGCCGCCAGCCTCGGTGCCACGGTCGTGAGCAGCGCCCGCGCCGTCGGGCTGATCCGGCAGGCGCGTGAGGTGACCGGTGTCCGCGTCCGTGACCTGGAGGCGCCGGCCGGTTCGCCGGACGCGGAGTTCGAGGTGCACGCCCGTACCGTCATCGCCGCCACCGGTGTCTGGAGCGACGACATGTCGCGGATGCTCAACGACGTGGGCCTGCGGCCCGGCGTCCGGGTGCGCGCCTCGAAGGGGGTGCACCTGGTGGTGCCCCGCTCGGCGATCACCGGCGAGGCGGGGCTCATCCTGCGCACGGCGAGTTCGGTGCTCTTCGTCATCCCGTGGGGCGGGCACTGGATCATCGGCACGACGGACACCGACTGGCGGCTGGACCGGTCCCACCCGGCCGCCTCGGCCCGCGACATCGACTACCTGTTGCAGCAGGTCAACACCGTGCTGGACCGGCCGTTGACCACCGCCGACATCGAGGGGGTGTACGCGGGGCTGCGGCCGTTGCTGGCCGGCGAGGCCGACTCGACGTCGAAGCTCTCCCGCGAACACGCGGTCTTCGAGCCCATGCTCGGGCTGCTGCTGGTCGCCGGTGGCAAGTACACGACGTACCGGGTGATGGCCTCCGACGTGGTCGACCGGGCGGCCCGCAGGCTCGGCGGCGCGCGCTCGTCGCGTACCGCCGATCTGCCTCTGCTGGGTGCCGACGGCTACCCGGCGATGTGGAGGGACCGGGCCGACCTGGCCCGCCGGCACGGCGTGCCGGTGGGTGTGGTGGAGCACCTGCTGGAGCGGTACGGCACCCTCACCCTGGACCTGCTGGCCCTGGTCGACGCCGACCCGTTGCTCGCGTCTCCGCTGGCGGGTGCTCCGGAGTATCTGGCGGCGGAGGTCGCGTACGCGGCGCGGGCCGAGGGTGCGCTGCACCTGGAGGACGTGCTGACCCGGCGGACCCGTATCTCGTTCGAGACCAGCCACCGAGGGCTGGAGTCCGCGGAGCACACCGCCGAGCTGATGGGCGCGGTGCTCGGCTGGGACGAGGCGACCCGGGCCCGCGAGGTGGAGCACTACCGCGCCCGAGTGGAGGCGGAGCGGCAGTCCCAGTTGATGCCGGACGACGCCGCGGCGGACGCCGCCCGGCTCGGCGCTCCGGACGTGCGGGGTTACGCCGCCGACCGTGGCGGCGACGACGATCAGGTAGAGCTGCGTCCGTCCGCTCGATGACGAATTGCGACGTTACCAATGGGTAACCATCGATACCGACCCGGATGGTGGTTTCGGTCGCTACCTACGGTGGGGTAGGTTTCCGCGCGTGCTACCCCGCGCGCACCCTCGTCTGCTCCTACCCCTCCTCGCCGTCGCGCTCGTCGGTGCCCTGACCGGGTGCTCGCTGTTCGACCGGGACAAGCCGGGTACGACTCTGGCGCAGCCATCCGCCCCGGTGGCGGGGGGCGGATCGCAGCTGGAGATCCCGACCACCGTCGCCGCCGGTCAGGTCAGCCTGCTCCAACGGCTCGGCGAAGACGGGCCGATGCGCACCCTGAGCGTCGAGCGCAACGGCGCGTGGCAGTGCCTCGACTGCGCCGGTGACGGGGTCACCTCCCGGGGCACCCTCGCGCCGGAGCTGACCGAACGGCTCCAGGTGCTGCTCGCCAACCCCAAGTTGGCCGCCGAGACCGATCAGGCCCGGAGGTACCGGACCACCTGCATCGACGCGTTGACGTCCAGCCTGCTCACCTCGACCGGGCTGATCACCTCGCAGGACTGCCCTGGTGAGGAGCGCACGCCGGTCGCCGGGGAGATCCTGCTGCTGCTCACCCAGGCGACCCCGGCCGAGGTCAAGGGCTGACCTTCAGCCAGGTCAGAGCACCTTGCCCGGGTTGAGCAGACCAGCCGGGTCGAGCGCCGACTTGATCGCCTGGTGCACCCGGACGCCGACCGGCCCGATCTCCCGGGCCAGCCAGTCCCGCTTGAGCAGCCCCACCCCGTGCTCGCCGGTGCACGTGCCGCCGAGGTCCAGGCCGAGCCGCATGATCTCGTCGAACGCCCGCCGGCCCCGCTCCACACTCGCCGGATCGGCCCGGTCGACCACGATGTTCGGGTGCATGTTGCCGTCCCCGGCGTGCCCCACCACACCGATTGGCACCTCGCACTCCGCCGCGATGCGGGCCACCCCGTCCAGCAGCGCGGCGAGCGAACCGCGCGGCACCGCCACGTCGTCGATCACCAGGCCGCCGTTGCCACCCGGGTAGGCGTCGGCGGCGAACTTCTCCATGGCGGGGTGGGCCAGCCGGCGGGCCTGGAGCAGCGCCGCCGCCTCCACCGCGTCGGTGGCCGCGTAGACCTCGTCGGCGCCGGCCGTCTCGCACACAGCGGCCAGGGCGGCCAGGTCGTCGGCGGCACGGGTGCCGGTGTCCACGGAGGCCAGCAGCAGGGCCTGCGCGTCGGTCCGCAGCCCCATCGGCTGGTACGCCTCGATCGCCCGCAGGTGGGTCTGGTCGAGCAGTTCCAACAGGCTGGGCGTGAGCCCGCGGGCCGCGATCTCGGCCACCGCAGCGCCGGCCGCCGCAGTGGACGGAAAGACCGCCACCAGGGTCAGCGACTCGGCCGGCGCGGGCCGCAACGCCACCGTCACCTCGGTGATCACCCCGAGGGTGCCCTCCGAGCCGACGAAGAGCCGGGTCAGGTCGTACCCGGCCACCCCCTTGGCCGTACGCCGGCCGGTGCGCAGCACCTCACCGGAGGCGAGCACCACCTCCAGGCCGAGGACGTACTCGGTGGTCACGCCGTACTTCACACAGCACATGCCACCGGCGTTGGTGGCCACGTTGCCGCCGATCGTCGACGACTCCCAGGAGCCGGGATCCGGCGGATACCAGAGGCCCTGCTTCGCCACCGCCCCGGCCAGCGCCGCGTTGACCACCCCGGGTTGGACCACAGCGATCCGGCTCACCGGGTCGATCTCCCGGATCTCGTCCATCGCCACGGTGCTCAACACCACCGCGCCGTCCACCGCGTTCGCCGCGCCGGCCAACCCGGTCCGCGCACCCTGCGGCACCACGGGTACGCCGTGCCGCGCCGCTGCCCGGACCACGGCGACCACCTGTTCGGTGCTGCGCGGACGGGTCACCACGAGCGGGGTGCCGGCGGCGCACAGGTCGGCCTCGTCCCGCTGGTGCATCCGCAGCAGGTCCGGGTCGGTGAGCACGGCGTCGCCACCGAGCGCGTCGCGCAGGTCGTCGAGGAGATTGGTGGGGGCCATGCAGCCGAGGCTAGGTCGCCATCGGGCGATCATCAACATGATCAACTGAGCGGGATAGCTTGGGCACCATGCTCTACCTGGACCGGCCTGCCTGGCCGTGGCGCGGTCGGCTCTGGTCGCACCTGATCAGCGACGTCTCGTACGCCGAGCTGCACGCCTTCGCCGAGACACTCGGCGCGCCCCGACGCGGCTTCGACCGGGACCACTACGACATTCCGGCCGACCGGTTCGCGGCGGCGGTGTGGCTCGGTGCCCAGGTGGTGCCGAGCCGGGAGCTGGCCCGGTTGCTCCGCTCCGCAGGACTGCGTCGCCCGAAACACCTGGTCAGCCCGCGCCCGTCGACCCCTCGCTGAGCGCGGCCAGCTCGCGGCGCACGTTGTCCCGGGCAGGCTCCTCCCATCGGGCCGCCAGCGGCGGCAGCCGGAACAGCGCGGGCAGCGCCAGCAGGCCGGTCAACACCGCAGCCCGCCCGGCCCGGAAGGCCGGCTCCGGCACGTGCGCGTACTCCCGCCGGATGGCTGCCGCGTACCTGTCGTAATCGGCCGGCGGGGCGGCCAGCACGGCGAGGTCCGCGTCGCACAGCAGGGCGCCGTCCAGGTCGCCCGGTGCCACGGTGTGCCCGGCGGTGAGCAGTACCAGCCGGCGCACCTCCGCCGCCGTGGGCGCCGGCACTCCGAGCCCGGCGAGCACGCTCTCGGCCAGCGCGGCACTGTCGCGTTCGTTGGCGTCGCCGACGGCCCGGGGGTCGTAGACGGCATCGTGGAACCAGGCCGCCAACCGGACCACGTCGGGCCGGCCGGCCAGGTCGGCGTGCTCGTCCACCACGTCGAGCACCGCCGTCAGGTGGGCCACCGTGTGATGGTGCCGGTGCGGCTCCCGCCACCGGGCGAGCAACTGCTCCCCGGCACCGGTCGACGTCAGGCCCGAACCCGCACCGGCGCCCCGGGCCGCGATTCGCCAGCGATCCAGCAGATCAACCACCGCCCGAGTCTGCCGCATCCGCCCACGACGCGCGAGAAGGGAGGATTCAGCGGGCCCACCACGGGTAGTCGCGCCCATGGCCGTGGCCCGGGACAAGCGACCTCCAATGGTGCGACGTACCGCGCTGCGCAAGGGGCTGGTGGACATCGACGGTGCCCGGATCGCCGAGGCCACCGAGGAGCTGCGCCATCGCGGCCGGGCCACCCTGCACGACCGGCTGCACCGGGTGCGGATGGCCGGCGGGCTCGCCGTGCAGGCCGGGCTGGCTGCCGGGCTGGCGTACTTCGTCTCGCACCGGCTGCTCGGCAACCCGCAACCGGTTTTCGCGCCGATCTCCGCTGTCGGCACCCTGGCCGCGTCGGTCGGCCAGCGGTTCCGCCGGACCGTGGAGTTGATCGTCGGGGTGGGCGTCGGGGTGGCCGTCGGTGACCTGTTGATCTACTTTCTCGGCACCGGGGCGTGGCAGCTCGGCCTGGTGGTCACGGTGGCGATCCTGCTCACGATCTTCGCCGGGGCGAGCGTCGCCATCGTCATCCAGGCGGCGGCCACGGCGGTGCTGATCGTCACGCTGAGCCCGTCGACCCAGAACCTGGAGATCCCCCGCTTCGTCGACGCGTTCCTCGGCGGTGGGATCGCGCTGCTGGTCACGGCTGTGCTGCTGCCACTGAACCCGCTCCGGGTGATCAACCGGGCCGCCCGGCCGGCGCTGGACCTGCTCGCCGCCCAACTCGACGCCACCGCCGACGGGCTGCGCAACCGGGACCGCGCCGGCATCCAGCGGGCACTGGACCGGCTGCGCAACAACAAGGAGGAGCTGGCCACGCTGGGGGAGGCGATCGAGGGCGCGAAGGAGACAGCCACCCTCTCCCCGGCCCGGTGGCACCGCCGCGACGAGTTGACCCACTACGCGGAGGCGGCCGACCCGATCGACCGGGCGATGCGCAACAGCGGCACGCTGATCCGCAGGTCCGTGACCCTGGTCGAGGACGAGGAACCGGTGCCCGATCCGATGCCGGACGCGATCAACCACCTCGCCGAGTCGGTCCGGCTGCTCAAACACGAGTTCGCTGCCGGCGAGGAACCGGAGAAGGCCCGCGAGCGGTCGCTTCGGGCCGTCAGCGAGGCCGGGCGAGCGTACGGCGACGGGGTCGGCTTCTCCGGCAGTGTGGTGGTCGCCCAGATCCGGACCACCGCGAGCGACCTGCTGGTGGCCTCCGGAATCGAACAGGAGGAGGCGAACCGGTGGATCCGCACCGCCTTCGGTGAGCAGGAGCGCCCCGTCGGAGAGCCCGCCGAGCCGGGCGAGGCGCCGAAACCACCCACCGCCCCGCCGGTCGGTTGAGCGAGTCGCGCGGAGGCCTCAGCCCAGCTCGGCGAGCGCGGCGAGCAGCCGGTCCACCTGGGCCGCCGTGCTGCCCAGGCCGATGCTGGCACGCAGCGCGGTGGGCGGCAGGTCCCGCCGACCGCTACGCCCCGCCGCCTCGGTGAGCAGCCGCCGGGCCAGCGGGTGAGCGCAGAACAAGCCGTCGCGTACGCCGATGTGGTGCTCGGCCGCCAGCCGTGCGGCCACGTCGCCGGATTCCCAGCCGGCGACCACGAACGAGACGATCCCGACCCGGGGCGCGTCCGGACCGAAGGTGCGCAGCTCCACGACGTGCGGCAGGGCGGCGATGCCGGAGCGCAGTCGAGCCAGCAGCGCCTGCTCGTGGGCGGCCAGTGCGGCCCGGTCGGCGTCGTCGAGCGCCGCACACACGGCTGCCAGCGCCACCGCGCCGAGCAGGTTCGGGGTGCCGCCCTCGTGCCGGGCCGGGCCGGTCGCCCAGGTCACGTCGTGGGTCGCCGGCCCGACGTGGCTGGTGGCACCACCACCGGCCAGGTACGGCGGGGCGTCGTCCAGCCAGTCCGCCCGGCCGATGAGCACACCCGCACCGAACGGCGCGTACAGCTTGTGGCCGGACACGGCCAGATAGTCGACGTCGAGGGCGAGCAGGTCGACCGGGACGTGCGGGGCGAGTTGCGCGGCGTCCAGCACGATCCGGGCGCCGTGCCGGTGTGCCACCCGGGCCAGCTCGGCGACCGGCCACAGCTCACCTGTCACGTTGCTGGCACCGGTCACCGCGACCAGCACCGGCAGCGCCGGGTTGCTGCCCCGGCGCAGCTCGGTGAGGGCGGCGGCGAGGTCGCGTACCGCCGCGTCGGGGTCGGTGGGCACCGGCAACCGCACCGAGCCGCGCGGCCAGGGCAGCAGGTTGGCGTGGTGCTCGGAGGCGTTGGTGACCACTGTCGTGCCGGCCGGCAGGGCCCGCGCCAGCAGGTTGAGCGCATCGGTCGTGTTGCGGGTGAAGATCACGTGGTCGTCGGCGCGGCCGCCGAAGAAGTCACCGACCGTCTGGCGGGCCTGCTCGTAGGCGAGGGTGCAGCGCCGGGACAGCGCTCCCGCCCCACGATGCACGCTCGCGTACCAGGGCAGCAGCTCGGTCACCGCGTCGGCGGCGGCCCGCGCGCACGGTGCGCTGGCCGCGTAGTCCAGGTTGATCTCGCCCGGTACGCCGAGGACGTCCAGCGGTCGCGACGAGGCCGGCCGGGGCGCGGCGTCGACGCGGATGGGCAGCGAGGAGACAAGGGTGACGGACACGCCGGAACCTCCGGGGTCAGGGACCCCGGGTGCGGCATCGGGACGGGGTCCGCGCTTGCCCAGCACACCGATCGGGCTGGGCCCGGTCATCACCCGGGGCACCCCACCGCGAACTCGACGAGGGTTGCCGGCCAGCAAGCCGGGGCTTGACGCTGGCGCTCGTGACCTGCCGGCAGCATAGCGGCTGCCGATGCGACCGGACCAGCCGGCGGCAGATCGCTACGCTGACCGCATGGCCGACACCCCGCCCGGTTCACCCCTGCCGTCGTCGCCCGCGCCAGCGGCCCCGTCCGTCGGCGAGGCACCCCGGATGCCGCTGCGCCGACTGGGCTGGCGACGGTTCCTGGCGCTGGCTGGGGTGGTGCTGCTCATCGCCGCCTGCGCGGTGTTCATGGTCTTCACGCTCGGCCAGTCGCTCGGCGTGCAGGCCCTGCTGATCGGGGTGGCCGCCGCCATCCTGCCGGTGCCGGTGCTGGTCGCCTGCTTCCTCTGGCTGGACCGGTACGAACCGGAGCCGCTGAAATATCTGATCTTCTGCTTCGCCTGGGGAGCGTTCGTCTCCACCGCCGCCTCGCTCACGGTGAACGACTTCGCGGCCAACCGCTTCGAGGACTGGGGTCTGCCGTCCGCGCTCACCGGGGTGCTGGTGGCGCCGTTCATCGAGGAGCTGACCAAGGCGCTCGGCCCGATCCTGCTGCTGGTGTTCCGCCGCCGCGAGTGGTCCGGGATCACCGACGGCCTGGTCTACTGCGGGCTGTCCGCGGTCGGCTTCGCCATGGTGGAGAACATCCTCTACCTGGGCGGGTTGGGCTACGCGTCCGGTGTCGACCGGTACGGCCCGGCCACCGGCATCCAGCAGGTCATCGCGATCTTCATCCTGCGGATCCTGCTGTTCGGGTTCGCTCACCCGCTCTTCACCTCGATGACCGGTGTGGGGCTGGGCATCGCGGCGCGGACGGCCGACCGGCGGGTCCGGGTGCTCGCCCCGATCGGCGGCCTGCTGCTGGCGATGATGTTGCACGGCACGTGGAACCTGCTGCCCACGCTGACCCAGGCCACCGGCCAGGCGTTGATCATGCTGTACGGCTTCCTGGGCCTGATGGTGCCGGTGTTCTTCGGGATGGTGGGGCTGGCGGTGTGGCTGCGCGCCTGGGAGGGGCGGCTCACCGAGCGGACCCTGCCGGACTACGTACGCGCCGGCTGGCTGAGCCCGCCCGAGGTGGCTGCGCTGAGCAGCCTCGGCCGGCGGCACGCGGCCCGCAGGTGGGCCCGGCGGGTCGCCGGCGACGCCGGGGTGCGCGCCATGCGCGGCTACCAGTCCGCCGCCACCCGGCTGGCCCTGTTGCGTGACGGCACGCTGCGCGGCCTGGACCGCAAGCCTGCCGACCAGGACCGGAGCGCGCGAGAGGAGCGGGAGCTGCTGGACGCGATCACCGCGTACCGGTCGTTCTTCGTCGGCCGGGACCCGCAGGCCCCGACCGGGGTCTGGGACGGCAGCCGCTACCACCTGCGCTTCCCGGACGGTACGCAGCGCCCGGTGGACGCACCGGACGAGCCGGTGGTGCCGATTCCGGTGGTGCTGGCCCCTGCCGCGCCTCCGGTGGGCTACGCCCCGTCCGGCTGGCCCGCTGCCCTGCGACCGCCCGCGCCCTGGCCGCCGAATCACCCCTGACGGCCGGCCGGCGGCCCAGCTCAGGTCATCAGGGTGGTGAGGAAGTCACCGAAACCCTGGAACATCGCGATCAGCGCCGCCCCGATCGCCTTGAACATCTGTGCGGCGCCGTCCGGCCGGAAGGCCACGAAGTAGATCAGGAACGCGACGCTGCCCCAGGTCAACAACTTCTTAACGAATACCGGCATCGTCCCTCCCCAGGGCCACGGTCGCCGGATGGCTTCCCGTCGTGCGGCCGGGCAAACGGCGCGCGGCGGGGCGTGGTGGCCCGGGGAGGTGCGTCAGAGGTAGAGGCCGGTGGGGTCGTTCTCGATCCGCTCGGCGGCCACGGCGTGCACGTCCCGCTCGCGCAGCAGCACGTACCCGCGGCCGTGCAGCTCGACCTCGGAGCGGTCGTCCGGGTCGAAGAGCACCCGGTCGCCGGAGACGATGGCGCGGACGTTCGGGCCCACCCCCACGGCGGTGGCCCAGGCGAGGCGCTTGCCGACCTGGGCGGTCGCCGGGATGACGATGCCGGCGGTGGAGCGACGTTCGCCCTCGCTGCCCTCCATCCGCACCAGCACCCGGTCGTGCAGCAGGCGGATCGGCAGGCCAGCGTCGAGATCGTTGTCGACGGTCACGCCGCAGACGCTACCGTGTGGCCGACGGCCGGCCGCCGGTGGTTACGCCGGTGGTGGCGAGGGCAATGTGTGGCGGAACTGCCCTACGGTGTCGGCAACGGACGTATGCTGTCCGACCTGTCGCCGTGGGCGGACCGATTTCTTCTGCCAGGAGGTGCGCTTGAGCCGCTTCGAGCGGGTACGCGGGCGGCTGCGCCGCGCCTACCAGTCACGACAGGAGCCGGCGCGCTCCGACGAGGGCAGCACGAGCGAGGAGTTGAGCGGCGTGTCCGACGCCGCCCGGGTGGCGTCGCCGGCCGTTCCGGGGCCGACCGCACCGCCGAGCGCCTCGGTCTTCGGCGCGGAGCCTCCGGTGGACCTGCACAGCTCGACCTCCAGCCGGGATGACGCCGACGTCCCGCATGGGCTGCGGATCGCCGCCGCGTGGTGCTGGCGCCTGATCGTGATCGGTGTGGTGGCCTGGGCCCTGCTCCGGATCGTCGGCACGATCAAGATCGTGATCATCCCGCTGGCCATCGCACTGCTGCTCTCCGCGCTGCTCGCGCCGGCGGTGGGCTGGCTGCTGCGGGCCCGACTGCCCCGGTCACTGGCGACGGCGGTGGTGCTGGTCGGCGGCCTGGCCGCGGTGATCGGCACGCTGACGCTGGTGGTCAACGAGTTCATCCGTGGTGTGCCGGAGCTCAGCGAGAAGTCCTCGGAGGGCGTGCGGCAGATTCAGGACTGGCTGAAGACGGGCCCGCTGCACCTCTCCGACGGCCAACTCGACCGCTACATCGACGAGGCGCAGGCCTGGATCAACGACAACACCTCGAAGTTCACCAGCGGCGCGCTGAGCACGGCCGCGACGCTGGCGGAGGTGCTGACCGGCACGCTGCTGGTGCTCTTCGCGACGTTCTTCTTCCTGCGCGACGGCAACCGGATCTGGCGTTTCCTGGTCCGGCTCCTGCCGGTCGCCGCTCGGTGGAAGGTCGACGACGCGGGCCGCGCCTCCTGGCACACGCTCGGCGCCTACGTCCGCGCGACAGTGCTGGTCGCCTTCATCGACGCGGTCGGCATCGGCATCTTCCTGGTCATCTTCGACGTTCCGTTCGCCTTCCCACTGGCCGCGCTGGTCTTCCTCGGCGCGTTCATCCCGATCGTCGGTGCGGCGCTCTCCGGTGGCGTGGCGGTGTTGGTGGCGCTGGTCGACAGCGGCCCGGTCACCGCGTTGATCATCCTGGGTGCGGTGATCGGTGTGCAGCAGATCGAGGGGCACGTGCTCCAGCCGCTGATCATGGGCCGGGCGGTCGCTCTCCACCCGCTCGCCGTGATCATCGGTATCGCCGCCGGTGTCGTACTCGCCGGCATCACCGGCGCCCTGGTCTCCGTGCCGCTCATCGCGGTGCTGAACACCGCGGTCCGCCGGCTCGCCGCCCGAAGGGTCCCGGACACCCCACCCGACGCCGTGGTCGTCGCCTCCCAGGCACCCTGACCTCCCAGGCCGCCGGCGACAAGATCGCGCACGATCGTGGAAACAGTGGTCTCCCCGCTCGGGGAGGCCACTGTTTCGTGTTGTAGCGCGATCCTGGCGACGCGGGCTCAGGACTTGGCGAGGCGTTCCAGGGCGCCGCGGGCCACCTCGGGGCGGGTCGTGTACCAGAAAGGCGGCAGCGAGCGGCGCAGGAACGGCCCGTAGCCCCGGGCCGTCTCCAGTCGGGAGTCGAGCACCGCGACCACGCCCCGGTCGCCGGTCGCCCGGATCAGCCGGCCCACACCCTGAGCCAGCCGGACCGCCGCGATCGGCACGCTGACGGCGGAGAAGCCGGACCCGCCGCCGGCGTCCACAGCCGCCGCGCGGGCGGCGGCCAGCGGCTCGTCCGGACGGGGGAAGGGCAGCCGGTCGATGACGACGAGCTGACAGGCGTCACCCGGCACGTCCACCCCCTGCCACAGCGACATCACCCCGAACAGGCAGCTCGCCCGCTCCTCCCGGAACCGGCGGACCAGCAGGGGCAGGGCCTCCTCGCCCTGGAGCAGCACCGGCAGGTCGGTCCGCGCGCGCAGCAGCTCCGCCGCCTGCTGGGCGGCCCGCCGGGAGGAGAAGAGCCCGAGAGTACGACCACCGAGCGCTTCGACCAGCCCGAGCAACTCCTCCCCGGCAGCCTCGGGCAGCCCGGAGACGCTGGGGCGGGGCAGGTGCGCGGCGACGTACAGGATGCCCTGCCGGGCGTAGTCGAACGGCGACCCGACGTCGAGTGACCGCCAACCGGGGCCCTCGGTGGCCGGCACGACGGGACTGAGGGTGACGTCTCCAGCGAGGCGACGGCCCGGCGCCTCCGCGGCCGGACGGCCCGGGCCGGTGCGGGCGGCCAGCGCGGCCGCGGCGGGAGTCGGCGGGGCGGGCGGCGGCGCGTCCAGCCCGAGGGCGCGGGCCACCGTGTCGAACCGGCCGCCCAGCGCCAGGGTCGCCGAGGTGGCGACGACTGTGCGTTCGTCGTACAGGTGGGTGGCGAGGGTGCCGGCCACCGAGAGCGGCGCGACCACCAGCGCACGACGGCTGCCGCTGTCGTTCTTCTCCACCCAGGCCACGTCGTGGTCGGCCTCCTCCAGCAGCCGCTGCGCGGTGGTGGAGAGCTCGTCCAGTGCGGCCTTGGCCTGCTGCTTGCGCACCGGGTCGGGGCCGTCGGATTTGATGTCGCCGATCGCGTCCAGGGCGGAGCGGGTCGCCGCGTCGAGCAGCGTGCACGCCTCCCGAAGGGGCGTCGGCAGCCCGGCGGTGAGTCGCCCGGCCGGCGCCTCGGCCAGCCCGACCGCGAGGGCGTCACCGGCAGCGGTGAGCGCCTCGGCGGTCTCCGGCCGCAGCAGCGTACGGGCCCGCCGGGTGGTCCGGTCGATCAGCTCGGGCACCAGCTCCGCCTGGGCCGCGGAGGAGACCCGGTCGGCCAGCTCGTGCGCCTCGTCGACGATGAGCAGCTTGTGCGGTGGCACGATGTGCCGGTCGGCGAGCATGTCGACAGCGAGCAGGCTGTGGTTGGTCACCACGATGTCGGCCTCGCGGGCACGGGCCCGGGACGCCTCGGCGAAGCACTCCTGCCCGAACGGGCACCGGGTCGCGCCGACGCACTCGCGGGCCGGCATGGACACCAGCCGCCAGGCCTGGTCCTCGACGCCTGGGTCCAGCTCGTCGCGGTCGCCGGTGGCGGTCTTCTCGGCCCAGTCACGCAGCCGCTCGATCTGCTTGCCCAGCCGGCCCGCCTCACCGAGCCACTTCGTCCCACCGCCGGGGCGGGCCGCCGGGGCGTCGAAGAGGGTGTCCTCCGGCTCCTCCTCGGTGGAGTTGTCCAGTCGGGCGAGGCAGAGGTAGTGGTGGCGACCCTTGAGCACCGCGAAGGTGGGCCGACGCCCCAGCACCGGCTCGACCGCGTCGGCCAGCCGGGGCAGGTCGTGGTCGACCAGCTGGGACTGCAACGCCAGGGTGGCGGTGGAAACCACCACCGGGCCGTCCACGGTGAGCGCCGGCGCGAGGTAGGCCAGCGACTTGCCGGTGCCGGTGCCGGCCTGCACGAGCAGATGCTCGCCGCCGGCCACGCACTCCTCGATCGCTTCGGTCATCTGCTGCTGGCCGGGGCGTTCCGCGCCGCCGGGCACCGCGCCGACCGCAGCCGCCAGCAGCTCCGTGCCGCTGGGCCGGGCACCCCGCCGGCGGCCCTTGCCGCGAGCCGACGGGGTGGCGGAACCGGTGGCGGTGCGGGGCGGAGTCACCGTGCGACGGTACCCGTCGCCGCCGACACCGGCCGCGCCCATCCGCTGCGTGGCGAGATGCCGGCACGACCGGCCGGTCCGGCCCGTGCCGTCCGGTTACCGCCGCGCTACGACGCGTGGGCAGTATCGGTTAGGGTGCGAATCATGCCGAGCGACATGGTCCGAGTGATCTACCGCAAGTACGACGGCAGCGCCCACCGCGACTACCCGGCCCGTCGGCTCACCGAGGACGATCTCGGCATCTGGCTCGGCGTGCCCGAGGGCACCGCCTCGGTCTACCACGGCCGGCCATCGGTGGAGAAGATCCCGTTCGTGCTGCTGGTGCCACATCGCGCCTGGTGGACGGCCATGTTCAACCCGCCGCCCCGCACCAGCGAGGTCTACTGCGACATCACCACCCCGGCCCACTGGGAATCCGACGACGTCGTGCACATCATCGACCTGGACCTCGACGTGGTCCGGCGTCGGGCCACCGGCCTGGTGGAGCTGCTCGACGAGGACGAGTTCGCCGAGCACCGGGCCCGGTTCGGTTACCCGGACGACGTGGTGGCCGAGGCCGAAGCCGCGGCCCAGCGGCTGCTCGGGTCACTCGGCGACGGCACCGAGCCGTTCGCCACCGCGTACCGCAAGTGGTTGGCCCTCGTGGTCTGAGGCCGCACCCCGCTCGTGCGGCTCACCAGCGCGGCGGCCAGGCGTCGTCGTCGCCCAACGGCACCAGGCCGGTCAGTTTCTCCGGGTTGAGCTGGTTGTAGATCGCGGTGATCCGCCCCTGGTCCACGGCGAACGCGGTGACCAGGCGGATCGGCCGCCCGTCGCTGTGCACCGTCTCCATCTGCAGGCCGAGCGCGCCGTCGACCAGAACCGGTCGCGACCGCACGCGGTCGGCGTACCGGCCGGCACGGCCGAACAGGCCGAGCGTGAAGCGACCCACCGCCGGTGCGCCGAGCACCGGCTGCCGGGCCGCGGGGAAGTGCCCGCCGGAGTCGCCGACGAAGACCACGTCCGGCGCGAGCACCCGGAGCAGCTGGTCCAGCTCGCCGGACTCGGTGGCGGCGACGAACGCTTCGAGCACCCGGCGCTGCTCGGCGAGGTCGGCGGTGTGGCGGGGGACGTCCGACGAGGTGATCGCCCGTCGTGCGCGGGAGGCGAGCTGACGGGCGGCCACCTCGGTGGTGCCGAGCGCGTCGGCGACCCGGGCGAACGGCACCGCGAACACGTCGTGCAGCACGAGGGCGACCCGCTGCTCCGGCGCGAGCCGTTCCAGCACCACCAGCAACGCCGCGCCGACCTGGTCGGTGCGGACCGCCCGTTCCGCCGGGTCCGCGGCGTACGCGTCCGACGACGGGCCGCCCAACGCGCTCACCACGGGTTCCGGCAGCCACTGCCCGGGGTACGCCTCCCGCCGCACCCGTGCCGAGCGGAGCACGTCCAGGCAGATCCGGGCGCAGGTGGTGGTCAGCCACGCGGACAGTTCACGGATCTCGGCGCGGGCCGTCGGGTCGGCGAGCGCCCCGGCGTAGCGCAGCCAGGTCTCCTGCACCGCGTCCTCCGCCTCGCTGCGGCTGCCCAGCATCCGGTGGGCCACCAGGAGCAGCCGGCCCCGCTCGGCCTCGAACTCCGTCGCCAGGTCCCGCACGACCCACCACCCTCCCGGTCGGCACCGTCCTGGCCTACATCCTCCCGTCGACCGCACGCGCTGGCAGCCCCGCCCGTCACCCGAGGGGTGGCCCTCGGCGGGCGGAAGGCCTGCGGGTGGGCGATGATCCGTGGATGAGCGCACCCCAGCAAGGGCAGATCGTGGCACCGGCCGGCGGCTCCGTGCGGGAGCTGCTGCGGGTCACCGCACCGGTGGATCTCGGCGCGATCGACCCCCGTTCCACGCCCGGCCTGCCGGAGACTGTCGGTCGCGGTGAGCGCCGTAAGGCCTGGGCGCGAGAGCAGGTGGAGCTGGTCGGCGGAGAGCTGGGCCGGCAGCAGGAGATGCTCTTCGCGATGGCCAAGACCGGGTCCGAGCAGCCCGCGCACCGGGTGCTGCTGGTGCTCCAGGCGATGGACTGCGGTGGCAAGGACGGCACGATCAAGCGGGTGGCCGGTGCGATGAACCCGCTGGGTCTGCACATCCGCTCGTTCGGGCCGCCGACCCGGCAGGAGCTGCGGCACGACTTCCTCTGGCGGATCCGGCGGGAGCTGCCGCCGGCGGGGTACGTGGGGATGTTCAACCGCTCGCACTACGAGGACGTGTTGATCGCCCGGGTCGGTGGGCTGGTGCCGGAGGCGACCTGGCGGGCCCGCTATGACGCGATCAACTCGTTCGAGCGGGAGCTGACCGAGGGCGGGATGACAGTGGTCAAGGTGATGCTGCACATCTCGTACGAGGAGCAGGGCAACCGCCTGCTGGAACGGCTCACCGACCCGCAGAAGCACTGGAAGTACAACCCCTCCGACATCGACTCCCGGGGGCACTGGGACGACTACCAGGCCGCGTACGCCGAGGCCCTCAGCCGGTGCGCGACGGACGCCGCGCCCTGGTTCGTGGTGCCGGCGGACCGCAAGTGGTACCGGGACTGGGCGGTGGCCCATCTGCTGCGTGAGACGTTCGACACGCTTGATCTGGGGTATCCGGCTGCCGATTTCGACGTGGCTCAAGAGCGGGAACGGTTGCTTGCTGGGGGACCGGGTGCGGGTGGGACGGCCGAGATGAACAGCAGGTGAACGAGCGGTGAATGAGGCCTGGCCAGGGGTGGGCCGGCGAATTCGCGGTTCTGTCGGCTCCTAGCATTCACCAAGCGGACGCTCTTCGGGCGCCGCCACCCTTCCACCGACGCGACGAGGTCTGTGCTGTGAAGTTTTCCTTCCGCCCCACCGAGGGCGCCTTCTACGAGCTCTTCACCAGGGCCGCGCAGAACCTGGTCCGGGGCACCGCGTTGCTCAACGAGCTGGCCCTGCCCGGTGTCGACGTGCAGTCCGTGAGCGAGCGGCTGACCGAGGTCGAGCACGACAGCGACCAGATCACCCACGACCTGTACAAGAAGATCAACTCGACCTTCATCACGCCGTTCGACCGGGAGGACATCTACCGGCTCGGCTCGCTGCTCGACGACGTGATGGACCACCTGGAGGCCGTCGGTGACCTGCTCTACCTGTACGGGCTGACCGAGCTGCCGGCGCTGCCCCGTGAGCTGCACGAGATGGTGAACGTGCTCGACCAGCAGGCCAAGCTGACCGCCGACGCGATGCCCCGGCTGAAGTCGATGAAGGATCTTGAGGACTACTGGATCGAGTGCAACCGGCTGGAGAACGAGGGCGACCGGATCAACCGGCAGTTGCTCGTCCGCCTCTTCTCCGGCGAGTACGACGCGTTGACGGTGCTGAAGATGAAGGAGGTCGCCGACGAGCTGGAGGCCGCCTGCGACGCCTTCGAGCACGTGGCGAACACCGTCGAGACCATCGCCGTCAAGGAGTCCTGAGCCGGTGTCCCCTGAACTCATCGCCGTGCTGGCGGTGATCGCGGTGGCCCTGGCGTTCGACTACACCAACGGCTTCCACGACGCCGCCAACGCGATCGCAACAAGCGTCTCCACCCGGGCGCTGACACCCCGGATCGCCCTCGGGCTCGCCGCGGTCGGCAACTTCGTCGGCGCGCACTTCGGTGCCGGGGTGGCCAAGACCGTCGGCGACGGCCTGGTCACGCTCCCCACCGGGGTTGCCAGCCTCGGTGTGGTCTTCGCCGGTGTGCTCGGCGCCATCGCCTGGAACCTGATCACCTGGTACTTCGGTCTGCCCTCGTCGTCCTCGCACGCGCTCTTCGGCGGTCTGGTCGGCGCGACCCTGCTGTCCACCGGCGGCATCGTGCAGTGGGTCACCATCGGCGAGAAGGTCATCCTGCCGATGATCCTGTCGCCGATCGTCGGTCTCACCCTCGGCTACGTGCTGATGCTGGCCATCCTCTGGCTGTTCCGCAAGGGACAGCCGGGCAAGCTCAACCGTGGCTTCCGGTGGGCCCAGACCGTCTCGGCAGCCGCCATGTCGGTCGGTCACGGCATGCAGGACGCCGCGAAGACCATGGGCATCGTGGTTCTCGCCCTGTACACGGGCGGTTTCCAGGACGACAAGACGCACATCCCCGGCTGGGTGTTCTGGACCTCGGCCACGATGCTCGCCCTCGGTACCTACGCCGGCGGTTGGCGGATCATCCGCACCCTCGGTCGTAAGATCATCGACCTGGGCCCGCCGGAGGGCTTCGCCGCCGAGACGGTCGCCAGCGCGGTGCTCTACTTCAACGCCCTGGTGCTGAAGGCCCCGATCTCGACCACCCACACCATCACCTCGGCGATCATGGGCGTGGGCGCGACCAAGCGGCTCTCCGCAGTCCGCTGGAACGTCGCCGGCAACATCGTGCTCGCCTGGATCGTCACGTTCCCGGCCGCAGCGCTGATCGCCTGCGTCACCTACCTGCTGGTCCGGCCGCTCTTCGGCTGACCCGGCCCCGGGCCCCTTGTCGACGCCTCGCGCGTCAACAAGGGGCCCGTTCCGTCAGACGTAGCGCACGCCGATCTGCTCGCGGACCGTGTCCAGCAGCGCCATCACCTCAAGGGTCGTGGAATGCGGCACCACCGGGCTCTCGGTCAGGCCGGCGGCCAGGCAGCGCTGCACCTCGATCGCCTCGTACTGGTAGCCGTTGCCGGCCCCGTCGGCGACGATCGACTCCGGCTCCGCGCCGGCCCGGTGCACTGTCACGGAACCCGGCCGGAAGAACGGCTCCGGCAGGTCGATCCGCCCAGTGGTGCCCGTGATCGAGGCGGTCTGCCCGCTCAACCCGACCATGCCGCAGCTCAGGGTTGCCAGCGCTCCGGTGTCGTAGCCGAACAGCATGCCGGTGTTCTCGTCCGTCCCCTCCGGGCCGAGCTGCGCCCACGAGCGGATGTGCTGCGGCACGCCGAGCAGCAGGTGAGCCAGGCTGATCGGATAGATCCCCAGGTCGAGCAGGGCGCCCCCGCCCAGCGCCGCGTTGCGCATCCGGTGCTCCGGCGGGAACGGCCCGGCCACCCCGAAGTCGGCCCGGACGCCCGTCACCGTGCCGATCGCCCCGTCCGCGATCAGCTCGACCACGCGCAGGATCATCGGATTCAGCCGCATCCACATGGCCTCCATCAGGAAGACCCCGGAGGCGCGGGCAGTGTCCACCAGTTCGGTGCTGGTAGCCAGGTCAAGGGTGAACGGCTTCTCCAACAGCACCGCGCGCCCGGCGGTCAGGCAGGTCATCGCCGCCTCGTAGTGCGCGGAGTGCGGCGTCGCCACGTAGATCGCGTCGATCTCCGGGTCGGCGGCCAGCTCCACCCAGGAGCCGTACGCGCGCTTCGCGCCGTAGGTGTCGGCGAAGCGCCGCGCGCTCTCCGCGGCGCGGGAGCCGACCGCGACCAGCTCGGCGTCCGGCACCAGCCGGAGGTCTTCGGCGAAACGGCTGGCGATGTGGCCGGTGGCCAGGATGCCCCAACGAGTCATGTCGGGCACGCTAGCCCAGCCAGGTGAACCACCCGCCGCCCGGCCCGATGACCGATGACTCGTCCGCCGAACCTCTGCCGATCGGTGGTCCGCCCACTGCTGTGCACGTCCTTTGCTCTGCTTACGCGGATGCGACAGTTACCGAACGTCACCGGTGCATCCGCGTAAGCAGAGCAAAGGGGCGGTGGGAGTGGTCGGGCCGCCGCACCGAGGTGCCTGGCACACCAACCAGCCCCGCCGGTCGGGGAACTAGGCTCGCGGCATGACGATCGACAGCGCTGGCTTCGCAGCCCCGGCCGCACTGGTCGAGCACGCCCGCCGGTTCCAGGCCGAGGGTGGCACCCCGGCGACGCCGCGGGTCGCGGCCACCGTGTTGCTGCTGCGTCCGACCGACGCCGACTTCGAGGTGTACGTCATCCGTCGGGTCGCCGCCATGACCTTCGGCGGGATGTACGCCTTCCCCGGCGGCGGGGTGGACCGCTCCGACTCCGAGGCACACCTGGACTGGGCCGGGCCGGCACCCACTGAGTGGGCCGGGCGGCTCGGGGTGACCCCGGACGCCGCCCAGGCGGTGGTCTGCGCCGCCGCCCGGGAGGTCTTCGAGGAGGCGGGCGTGCTGCTCGCCGGCCCGGACCGCGAGACGGTGGTGGGCGACGTCAGCGGCGACGACTGGGAGGCCGCCCGGCAGGACCTGGAGGGGCGCCGGCTGGGCTTCGCCGCGCTGCTCGCCGAGCGTCAACTCACCCTGCGGTCGGACCTGCTGTTGCCGTGGAGCCGGTGGATCACTCCCGAGTTCGAGCCGCGCCGCTTCGACACGTACTTCTTCGTCGCCCTGCTGCCGGCGGGGCAGCGGACCCGCGACGTCTCCGGCGAGGCCGACCACACCCTGTGGATCCGGCCGGCGGACGCGCTGGCCCGGGCCCAGGCCGGGGAACTGACCATGCTGCCGCCGACCCTGGTCACGCTGGCGCAGGTTGCGGCGGCCGGCGACCTGGCCGGAGTGGCGCGAGCGGCCGCCGAACGGGACGCGGCCACCCCGATCACCCCGCGCCTGGACCTGCCCCCGAACGGCGAACCCCGCTTCGTCCTGAGCTGACCCGCTGCCGGCGGCGCGCGTGTCCGACGCGCGCCGTCAAGATCCGCACAACTTCAGGGATACTGCTGCCTCGGACGCGCGGGAGACAGCAGTATCCGGGTAGTTGCGCAGATCTTGGGCGCGGTCTGGGTAGGGGTATGCGGCTCAGCCGAAGCGGCCGGTGATGTAGTCCTCGGTCTTCTTCACGCTCGGGTTGCTGAAGATCTTCTGGGTGTTGTCGTACTCGATCAGCCGACCCGGGTCGCCGGTCTTCTCGATCGAGAAGAAGGCGGTCCGGTCCGACACCCGCGCGGCCTGCTGCATGTTGTGCGTCACGATGATGATCGTGAACTTGTCCTTGAGCTGGAACATCAGGTCCTCGATCGCCAGGGTGGAGATCGGGTCGAGCGCCGAGCACGGCTCGTCCATCAGCACGACCTGCGGCTCGACCGCGATGGTCCGGGCGATGCAGAGCCGCTGCTGCTGACCGCCGGAGAGGCCCGCGCCGGGCTTACCCAGCCGGTCCTTGACCTCGTCCCACAGGTTCGCCGAGCGCAGCGCCTTCTCGGCCGCGTCCTCCAGGATCGACTTCTTGCGGACCCCGTTGAGCTTCAGCCCGGCCACCACGTTCTCGAAGATGCTCATGGTGGGGAACGGGTTCGGCCGCTGGAAGACCATGCCGATCGTGCGCCGGACCGCGGTGACGTCCACGTCCCGGTCGTAGATGTCCTGGTCGTCGATGGTCAGGCTGCCCTCGACCCGGGCACCCGGCAGCACCTCGTGCATGCGGTTGATCGACCGCAGGAACGTGGACTTGCCGCAACCGGACGGCCCGATGAGGGCGGTGACCGTCTTCGGCTCGACGGTCAGGTTGATGTTCTCGATCGCCTTGAATCCGCCGTAGTACGCGGTGACGTTCGAGGCTGAGACGCGCTTGGCCATGGTGGTACCTCCGGGGTTCATCGGCTGAGCCGGTTGCGACGGGCCAGCAGCTTCGCCGCGATCGTCAGGATGAGCACGAGGGCGACCAGGGTGAGTGCCGCGGTCCACGCCCGTGCCGGTGCGTACTTCGACGCGTCACCGGCCTGCTGGTAGACGAAGAGGGACAGCGACGACTGGTTGTTCTCGAAGGGGTTCGTGTTGATCGCGGCACCGCCGCCGGCGACCAGCAGCACCGGCGCGGTTTCGCCGGCAGCGCGGGCGATGGCGAGCATGACGCCGGTGACGATGCCGGGCAGTGCCGTCGGCACCACCACGCGCAGGATGGTCTTCCATTTGGGTACGCCGAGCGCGTACGCGCCCTCGCGCAGTGGCGCCGGGACGAGGCGGAGCATCTCCTCGGTGGACCGGACGATGGTGGGCAGCATGAGCACGCTCAGCGCGAGCGCGGCGGCGAAGCCGGAGAAGCTCGGCCGGCCGTCGTTGAACCACGGCGACACGACCAGCACCCAGAACGCCAACACGAAGAGGCCGGAGACGATCGACGGGATGCCGGTCATCACGTCCACGAAGAACCGGATCGCGAAGGCGAACTTGCCCCGGCCGTACTCGACGATGTAGATCGCGCAGAGAACGCCGAGCGGGACGGTGATCACTGTGGCGATGCCGACCTGCTCCAGCGTGCCGACGATCGCGTGGTACGCGCCGCCGTTGGCGTCCCGGGCCCCGATGTTGTTCATCGAGGTCTGGAAGAAGTTGGCGTCGAACCGCTGGGCGCCCTTGCTGACCAGCGTCCAGACCACCGAGACGAGCGGCAGCACCGCCAGCACGAAGGCGGAGTGGATCAGTGCGCTCCAGGTGCGGTTGCGCGCCGACCGGCGCCCCTCGACCGCGTTGGCGGCGGCGAAGAGCCCAACCAGGTAGAGGATCGCGCCGAGGACGACCACGAGGATCGGGCCGCCGATGTCGGTGCCGTAGACGATCACGGCGGAGAGCACCAGGGCTGCCACGGCGATGGCCGGGGCGGCGTACCAGGGCAGCCGCCTGGCCCGCAGCGAGGCGGGCTGGGCCGGCGGCCGGGTGCGGTCGGAGGTGACGGTTGTGGTCATGCGGCCGACTCCGTGAACTCCCGGCGGCGGTAGATGATCGCCCGCGCCGTGATGTTGACGATCAGCGTGATGGTGAACAGCACCAGACCGGAGGCGATGAGCGCGCCCCGGCCGGTCTCGTTCGCCTCGCCGAACGCGTTGGCGATGTTGGCGGCGATGGTGTTGCCGCCGTTCTGGATCAGGTTGAACGAGATGCCGAAGGTGATGCCGAGGGTGAGCGCCAGGGCGATGGTCTCGCCGAGCGCCCGGCCGAGGCCGAGCATCACCGCGGCGATAACGCCGGGGCGGCCGTAGGGCAGGACCGCGGTGCGGAGCATCTCCCAGCGGGTGGCGCCCAGGGCGAGGGCGGCCTCCTCGTTCGCGGTCGGCGTCTGGAGGAACACCTCGCGGGAGAGCGAGGTGATGATCGGCAGCACCATGATCGCGAGGACCAGGGCACCCAGCATGATCGACTTACCGAACGGGCCGTCGCCGCCGAAGATCGGGATCCAGCCGAAGTACTCGTTCAGCCAGACGGAGAAGTCCCGGACCGGGTTGATGAAGATGTCCCGCCCCCAGAGGCCGAAGACCACGCTCGGCACGGCGGCGAGGAGGTCGACCAGGAAGCCGAGCGCGGTGCCCAGCCGGCGGGGTGCGTAGTGCGAGAGGTAGAGCGCGATGCCCAACGCCACCGGCACCGCCATGAGCAGCGCCAGCGCCGAGCTGAGCACGGTGCCGAAGGCGAGTGTGCCGATGCCGAACTTCGGCTGCGTCTCATTGGGAGACCAGCCCTCGTAGGACCAGAAGTTCTCGGTGTTGGCGCGGAGGGCCGGCACCGCCTTGGCGATCAGGAAGATCGCGATGGCGGCGATGATGACCAGAACGGCGGTGCCGGCGGCCAGTGTGAGACCGCGGAAGGCCCGCTCGGCGCCGAACTTGCGGCTGCGCGGCAGTGCGCCGCCGCCGCCCAGTCCGGTGCCGCCCGGGGAACGGGTGCTGACTGGTGCCTCGGCCACACGCGCCGAGGCACCGGCGGGCCACTCGTGACTCTGGGTCACGCGCGTCCCGCCGGTGCCGGCGTCGGCCGAGCGGTGAGGGGTTTCACCCATCTGCTCGCTCGATTCGGTTGCGGAGGTGGTGGGGTCGGGTCAGGAGAGGTTCTTGACCGCGGTCTCGACCTTGGTGCGGACCGTCTCGGGCAGCGGGGCGTAGCCCAGGTCGGTCAGCGAGGTCTGGCCCTCGGCGCTGGCGGCGTAGCCCAGCAGACCCTTGACCAGCTTCAACTTGTCGGCCGCGAGGCCCTTGCTGCAGACGATCTCGTACGTCGCCAGGACGATCGGGTAGGCCCCGGCCTCCTTGGTGTTGTAGTCGATCTTCAGCTTGAGGTCGTCGCCCTGGCCCTCGACCGCCGCGCCGGCGATGGTCTTGCCGGCCGCCTCGGCGGTCAGCGCGGCGAACTCGCCCGCGCCGTTACCGATCTTGGCCATCTTCAGGCCGGCGTTCTCGGCGAACGACCACTCCATGTAGCCGATGGAGCCGTCGGCGCCCTTGACCGAGCTGGCCACGCCGTCCGAACCCTTGGCGCCGGTGCCGCCCGGGGCCTTCCACGCCTTGGCCTTGCCGAGGGTCCAGTCGGTCTCAGCGGTCTTCGACAGGTAGTTGGTGAAGTTGTCGGTGGTGCCCGACTCGTCCGAGCGGTGGACGGTCTGGATGGTGGTCGACGGGAGCTTGGCGTCCGGGTTGTCGCCCTTGATCGCCGCGTCGTCCCACTTGGTGACCTTGCCGGCGAAGATCTTCGCCAGGGTGGCCGGCTTGAGCTGGAGGTTGTCCACGCCGCTGACGTTGTAGGCGACGGCAACCGGGCCGATCACCATCGGCAGGTGGATCGCCTTGCCACCGACGCACTTGGCGTCGGCCTGCGGCTGCTCCTCCGGCTTGAGCGCGGAGTCGGAGCCGGCGAAGTCGGCGGTGCCGGCGATGAACGCCTGGATGCCGGCGCCCGAGCCGGTCGGCTCGTAGTTGATCGTGGTGCCCTGGCACTTCTGCTGGTACGCCTTGATCCACTCGGCCATGGCGTTCTTCTGCGCCGACGAGCCCTGGGCGTTCAGCGTTCCGGTAGCGCAGTCGACCGCGGCGGTCGAGCCCGAAGCGCTGGCGCCGGAGGCGGGCTCGTTGTTGTCCGAGCCGCATGCACTGAGGCCGAGCGTCGCGGCAAGGGCGAGGCAGGCAATAGTGCCGTACCGCTGGAGCTTCACCTGAGGGGTTTCCCTTCGCGTCTGACTTGGCGCCCCGATCCCGGGGGCCGAGGACCGGCACTGACCGGCTGACACGAAAGTTAGAAGTGCCAGGTAGCCGGTTCGCCGGTCACAAGTGAACGCAGGGTGAACACGTGCGGCCCCCGAGGTGACCGCTTGCCGAGGGTGAGTTGTCCGTTAAGTGAACCGGGATACGCCTGTCGGAAGTATGGGTATATTTCCGGTTCGGCGTTATGCCGCCGACGCCCGGCCGTTACCGCCGGTGACCGCGGTCAGCCCAGGTGGTAGTTGATGTGCGCGGACCAGCGGGCGAAGCCCAGCCGTTCGTAGAGCGCCACCGCCCCGGTGTTCGACTCGTCGACGTAGAGCATCACCCGGTCCAGGCCGCGCTTGTCCCGCAGGTACGCCAGCCCGGCGGTGGTCAGCGCCCGGCCGAGCCCACCGCCGTGCGCGGTCGGCTCCACTCCCAGGACGTACACCTCGCCGATCCGGGCCGATCCGGGCCGCTCGTGCACCTTGGTCCAGTGGAAGCCGAGCAGCCGCCCGGTCGAGGTCTCCTCGGCGAGCAGGAAGCCGGCCGGGTCGAACCACGGCTCGGCAAGGCGGGCCGCCAGGTCGTCCGAGGTCCACCGGCCCTGCTCGGGGTGCTCGGCGAAGGCGCGCGCGTTGAGACTGAGCCAGGTCGCGTCGTCCGCACCGGGTTGGAACGCGCGCAGCGCCACCCCGTCGGGCAGGCGCGGCTCGCCGAGCGGGGCGGCCAGTGGTCGGCGCAACTGCCAGAGCACCCGCGCCCGGGTGAACCCGAGATCGACGCCGAGCGCGGCGGCGGACGGGTGGTCGCCGTGCGCCCACGCCCGCAGTGGCCCGGTGGCCGAGGCGAGCACGCCCCGGGCCAGTGCGCGGCCGGTGCCTCGCCGCCGGTACGCGGGGTGCACCACCAGCTCGACGCCGATGCCGCCGACGGGGTCGGTCGTGTCCAGGTGCGCGTACCCGGTCAGGGCGCCGTCGTCGGCGCGGGCGATCAGGTGCACGGCCGGGGCGTCCGGGTCGCGCAGTCGGAGCAGGACGTGCTCGTCGAGCGGGTCGGCGCCGTCGGTGTCGCCCGCGGAGCTGGCGAGGGCCAGCACGTCGGCGATGTCCGCCGGTGCCAGTCGGTCGGTCCGGGTCACCTGGTCGCTGGTCGGCTCCGCGCTGCTCATCCCGTCACCGTATCCGTTGCGTGTCGTGACGCCCGGTCCGTCGCCGAGCGAAAGCTGTGACTCAGGTCGGGTCGGTGGGCAGGGCCTCCAGGTCGAACCGCGCGGTCAGGTCGGTCAGGATCCGGCGCAACGCGTCCACGGTGCCCTGCCGGTCGCCGCCGGCGTCGTGCAGCAGCACCACCGAGCCCGGTTCGGCCTGGCTCAGCACCGTCGCGGTGATCTTGGCGGCACCGGGTAGATCCCAGTCCGACGGGTCGACCGACCAGTGCAGCGGGGTCATGCCGAGCTGGCGCGCCACCGACACCACCGGGTACGTCCAGGCGCCGCCCGGCTGCCGGTACCAGACGATCGGCGCGTTCGGCACGGCCTCCCTGATCGCCTCGTTCGTGCGCAGGAGATCGGCCCGGATCGCGTCGGCCGACCGGGCGCCCAGGCCGACGTCGTGGTGCCAGGAGTGGTTGCACAGGGTGTGGCCGTCGCCCACGATCGCCTGGACCAGGTCGGGGTGGTTCTGAGCGTTCTCGCCGACCACACAGAACGTTGCCTTCACATCGAATTCGCGCAGCATGGCGAGGACCTGCGGGGTGTACCGCGGGTCGGGCCCGTCGTCGAAGGTCAGCGCGAGCCGTGGCGAGCCGGTGGTGGCGTGCGCGCCGAACAGCTTGTCGCCGCCGCCGTCCCGCTCCGACCCGTCCTGGCCGGCCTCGGTGGGGCCGTTGCTGGCGCCGGGGTTCGGGACGTCGCCCGGCTCGCCGTCGCTGGGCTGGTCGGCGTAGTGCGGCCCGTCGGCGTGCGCGGTGACATCGGTGGGACGCCGGGGGGTCGGGTCGACGACGAGGCTGCGGCCCAGCGCGTACGCCGAGCCGAGCAGCGCCGCCAACACCAGCGTCACGATTCCCGTCGCCCGCGCGGTCGAACTGACCCGCGTCATGGGTTCCGCCCGGTTTGCCGGCCAGGCCGACCCGTCGCCCCCGTGGTCACTGCGCGCACCGTCGCCCCTTTCTCCGACAAACCCGGCAGTCAGAATAGAACCGCCAAGCTGCACAAAAAGGGCATATGGGAAAGCTGAGTGACTCGCCGATCAGACGGGCAGGGGTGCGTGCTCCGCCTCGGGCAGGGACCGTGACGGCGGGACGACGAACTTGTAGCCGACCTGGCGGACGGTGCCGATCATCGACTCGTACTCCGAGCCGAGCTTGGCGCGCAGTCGCCGGACGTGCACATCCACAGTGCGGGTGCCGCCGAAGTAGTCGTAGCCCCAGACCTCCCGCAGGAGCTGGTCCCGGGTGAACACCCGCCCCGGGTGCTGGGCCAGGAACTTCAGCAGCTCGAACTCCTTGTAGGTGAGGTCGAGAGGGCGGCCCTTGAGCTTGGCCGCGTACGTGTCGGGGTCGATGGTCAGCTCGCCGGCCCGGATCGAGCCGCCGGCGCCGGCGGTCGCGTTGCTCAGTCGGCCGACCGCGAGCCGCAGTCGCGCCTCCACCTCGGCGGGACCGGCCGAGGCGAGGATGACGTCGTCGACGCCCCAGTCGGCGTTCAGCGCGATCAGGCCGGCCTCGGTCACCACCGCGACCAGCGGCACGCCGAGCCCGGTGGCGTGCAACATGCGGCAGGTCGCCCGGGCCTCGCTCAACTCCGACCGGGCGTCCACCAGCACCGCGTCGGGGCTGGGGCCCGCGACCAGAGTGCGGACGTCGCGCGGCGCGGTGCGGACCGAGTGCGGCAACAGGTCGAGTGCCGGCAGCACAGCCGACGGTTCGCCTGCGCGCGCGGTCACCAGCAGCAGGATCTCCACGATCACCTCCGTCCCGGCGGCGCTCGGCCGCACGCGACCAGACACACTCGCGGGGGAGTGTGCTGAGAAATTGCGTGGTCCCGGCGTCGCTGACGGGCGGGGTAGCGGGGTTGAGCGTAACCGATCGCCTCGGCCGCGCCGCCTGGCCATTTCCCGTTTGTCTACCTTGCCCCTGATCGTGGAGCAGATTTTAACGTTGCTGAAACCCGTGACCGTCGTGTCCGGCCGCCGGTCTGGCACGATCGGGTCGTGTTTCCCTCCACCTCGCCCGAGGCCGGCCGCGAATCGTGGCCCGCCGGGCCCCACCCGGGCCCGGCCGCCGCAGCGACGCGCGGCAACCCGCCCGCGCCGCGTACCGGTCCGGCCACCACCGACGGCGATCGCCGCGAACGAAGCGGGCCTCGCCGAGCCCGTCGCTCCGGCGAACCGGCGCGCCGATCCGAAGACGAGATCGACGAGCCGGAAGAGGAGGTCATACCCCCGGTCGAGGTGCACCGTCAGCTCGCGTTGACCATCGCCGGCTTCGCCGCGCTGCTCGGCGTCGGCCTGGTGCTCGGCGCGCAGACATCCGGGCCTGGTCACCGGCTGCCGTTCGCCTTCATCATCTTCGGCGTCCAGTTGCTCTTCGTGCTCGCCTGGACGATCGCCATGCGCCCTCCCGCGATGCTGGTGGTCGCCGGGATCAGCGTCGTTGTCGCCGCACTCGCCGACATCGCCGCGGTGCAGACCGACGTCGCCGGTCTGGCGCCGCTGGGCTACCTGGCCGCCGGTGGCTTCCTCGCCGCGGTGCTCGGCCAGCTGGTCCGCCGCGTCGACCGGGTCCGGGTCACCGACTCCCTCGGCGCCACGCTGCTCATCGTGGTCGGAGTGGTGGCCTTCGGCACCCTGATCGTGCTCAGCCGGATCCCGGCCGGCACCCAGGCGATCACCGTCTGCCTGACGGCGAGCGGCGTCGCTCTGACCGTCGCTCGGCTCACCGACGCCGTACTGCCCTGGCCCCGGCTGGCCCCGCAGGTGCCCAGGGGCGCGGCTGGCGTGGTGGCCGGCGCGATGGTCGGCACGCTGACCAGCGCACTTCTCGGCAGCTACCTGGTGGCACCCTTCACGCCGACCCGGGCCGCCGTGATCGGCCTGGCCGCGGCGGTCACCGCCGTGCTCTCCGACCTCGCCGTCGGGTACGCGGAGGCGGGCCGGCTGATGGCCGGAGAACCGCCCACCATGTGGGTGGCCCGGCACATGCAGGGTCCGCTCGGCGGTTTCGCCCTGGCGGCACCGGCCGCGTACGCGATGTGCATGCTCTTCCTCTGAGTCACGGTTGAGCCTGGAGCCGGTCGGGTACCTACGGGTGCGCCGCGCAGCGGCACCGGTGTGGACGACCCGTCGCGGTGCGGCGGGTGGAGACAGGAGGCGGCGTGGCGGAGGACTATCCGGCGGACGGGGCGCGGCCCCGACGGCGCGGCCGCAAGCTGCTCATCGGCCTGTTCGTCCTGCTCCTGGTGGTGGCGGGGTTGCTGGTCGTCGCCGACCGGGTGGCGGTCGGGGTCGCCGAGCGGATGATCGCCGACCGGGTCCGCCAGGAGATCACCAAGCAGGGCGCGCAATCCGCCGAGCCCGATGTGGAGGTGGGCGGCACCCCGTTCCTCACCCAGGTGCTCGATGGCCGCTACCAGCGGATCACCATCAACCTGCGGGACGTGCAGGCCCCGGTCCAGGGCGACGTCGTGCGCCTGTCGGTGCTGGACGTGGACGCCCGCAACGTCCGGGCCTCACTGGACACTCTGCGCACCGGCCAGGGTGACATCGTGGCGGACACGGTCGACGGCACCGGCACGATCAGCTACGACAGCCTCGCCGCGCTGCTGAAGCGTCCGGGTCTCACGCTTGGCGAGCAGAACGGCAAGCTCGCCGTCACGGGTCCGGCCGACATCCTCGGTCAGAAGATCACGATCAGCGGCACCGCCGACGTCACCGTCGCCGACAACGGCGCCGTCGCCCTGCGCTTCAACGACCTGGACGCCACAGGTCTGCCGAACCTGCCGCTGGCGCGCGGCCTGCTGAACAACTTCGCCAAGGACATCTCCATCGACGTGCCCCTGCCCGACCTGCCGTTCCAACTCGCCGTCCGGGAGGTCCGGCCGCTGCCGGAAGGGTTGGCGGTCACCGCCGACGCGAAGAACGTACCGATCAATTCCGTCAGCTGAGTGGGAACCCCATCCGGCCGGTGATCCGGTCGATTCCCGGATGGTGGTCGGCTCAGTGGCAGCCCGGTCACTGGCTGGTAGGCTCCCTGGCCATGGGGACCCACCTCACCAAACGGCGCGCGGTCGACCTGTGCCGCGTGGCCACCTGCCTGTGTCGCCCCGTCATCTGACGGCGGGGCTGTCTCCGGCCGCCTGACGGCGGCCACCGGCACAGGGTTCTCGCGCCCTCCGGTGATCCCACCGAATGCCCGGCAGCGGCGCCGTCGCACGAACCCGTGATCCCGTCCTTCCGCTGGGTCCCGCGCGTGGTGCGACAGTTACACCCATCAATGCTCGCGCGTTGGCTCACCATCCATCCTCACCAGGGAGTGATTCGATGAGTCGCGACACCGCACTCGTTTCGGCCGAATGGGCCGAGAAGAACCTCGACGCCCCGGGCGTCGTCTTCGTCGAGGTCGACGAGGACACCTCGGCCTACGACACCGGCCACATCGCCGGCGCCATCAAGATTGACTGGAAGACCGACCTGCAGGACCAGGTCCGCCGGGACTTCGTCAACAAGACGCAGTTCGAGGCGTTGCTCTCCGAGCGGGGCATCAGCAACGACGACACCGTCATCCTCTACGGCGGCAACAACAACTGGTTCGCCGCGTACGCCTACTGGTACTTCAAGCTCTACGGCCACGGCGACGTGAAGCTGCTCGACGGCGGTCGCAAGAAGTGGGAGCTGGATGCCCGCCCGCTGGTCACCGACTCGGTGGCCCGCCCGGCGACGCAGTACGTCGCGCAGGAGCCGGACACGTCGATCCGGGCCTTCCGGGACGAGGTCGTGGCCGCGATCGGCACCAAGAACCTGGTCGACGTGCGCAGCCCCGACGAGTTCGCCGGCCGGCTGCTCGCCCCCGCCCACCTGCCGCAGGAGCAGGCGCAGCGGGCCGGGCACATCCCCACCGCGATCAGCGTCCCGTGGTCCAAGGCGGCCAACGAGGACGGCACCTTCCGGTCCGACGACGAGCTGCGCAAGATCTACGGCGACGCGGGGCTCGACGACGGCAAGGAGACCATCGCCTACTGCCGGATCGGCGAGCGCTCCTCGCACACCTGGTTCGTGCTCCAGGAGCTGCTGGGCCACCGCAACGTCAAGAACTACGACGGCTCCTGGACCGAGTACGGCTCGCTGGTCGGCGTGCCGGTCGCGCTCGGTGACGAACCCGGGGAGGCCTGATCATGACGCTTCCCATCGCCGCGGGTTGCGCCGCACCGGACCAGGCCGCACCGTTGCCGGCCAGTCTGGACCTGGAGAAGGAAACCGTCATCACCGGGATCGTCCGCTCCACCGAGGACGAGCCGGTGCCGGGCGCGTACGTCCGGCTGCTCGACTCGACCGGTGAGTTCACCGCCGAGGTGGTGACCTCGGCAGCCGGCCAGTTCCGGTTCTTCGCCGCGCCGGGCTCCTGGACGCTTCGGGCGCTGTCCCGGCACGGCAACGGCGACACCGCCGTCACCGCTGGCCGTGGCGTCAACGAGGTTGGCGTCACCGTCGCCTGACCCACTGCTCTGATCGACCGGGGCCGGTCACCCTCCTGGGGTGGTCGGCCCCGGTCGTGTGTTCGGCGATGCGCCAGTGGTGTGGGCCACCGCCGGTCACCGGTCCTCGGCGGTCACCGCCGTCCCGCCGGGACGGGCCGCGAAATCAATCGGCATACGTCACTATCTACTGGTGGAAATCACGGGTGAGGGTGGCATGTCCGGCGAAGAGGTTCCGATCGTCGTCTGCGTCAGCGCGGACATGTCGATGCGGGAGCGGGTGCTGCGTCAACTCGACGGGCTCGGCCCGGTGCTCAGCTGTGCCGACCTGACCGAGCTGCGCGAGCTGCTGTCGTCGCCGACCGCCCCGCCGCCGGCCCGCCCCGCGACCGTGCCGCCCGCCGCTCCGGCCCGTCCCGCGATCGTGCCGCCCGGCGTGCCGCAGGGCCTGGTCAGTTGGGGTGAGCTGGTCGTCGACCGGGCGGGACACCGGGTCACCTGGCGCGGGGACCCGCTTCCGTTCACCCCCACCGAACGGGAACTGCTCGCCCTGCTCATCGGCCCACCGCTGGTGGTGTGGAGCTACGAACAGCTCTTCGCCGCCGTGTGGAGCGGCCCGTACCGGGGCAGCGCCATCCTGCACTCCGCCGTCAAGCAGCTCCGGCACAAACTGCGTGGTCTCCCGGGAGGGCCGCAGGTGCACACCGTCCAGGGGATCGGCTACCGGCTCGATCCACCACCCCGCTCGACCTGACCGCCGGTGGGCCGGCGGCACACCCGTGACACCATGGCCGGGTGAACGGTGCTGTCCAGACGGGTTGGGCTCCTTCGGCCGGTCCCACCGCGCCGCCTCCTGCCCGGTCGTGGCGGCGTGTGTTGCTGGCCGCGACAGCGGCCTGGGCCGTGTTGCTGGCCCTGCTCACCTGGACGTCGGTCCGCGACGACCCACCGACCGTGCGCGAGCAGCGGTCCCTCGACCAGGCCGGCCCGGTGGTCGACCGGGCGATCGGCGAGCTGGCCCGGGCGGCCGGTGCGGCCGGTCTGCTGGAGCTGGGCCCGGCGCGGATCGCGGAGGGTTGCCGGGTCACCCCGTTCGCCGACGGGGCGAGGCTGCGGCGTGACGTCGGGGTGCTCGCGCCCACCGGCTCCGAGCAGACCGTGCTGAAGGGGATCGCCGAGCGTCTGCCGGCGAGCTGGCGGGCCGGGGTGGGCCCCGGGCTGAACGGCATCGAGCTGTACGCCGACGCCGGAGAGTTCGTGGCCGTCCAGGGACGGCCGACCGCGGACGGCCGGGTGCGAGTGGTCGTCGACACCGGTTGCCGGCCGGTCGGCTCCGGCTACACACCGGTCGCGGCCACCGCCGGTCCCGAGGCCGCCGCCCTGACCGCGGCGCTGCGGGCGCTCGACCGCCCGGCTGACGCCGCGCCGGAGCTGGTCACCGCACCCTGCCCGGGCGGCGGGTCGGCCCACACCGTCCGTTCCGCTGAGGGCCCCGGCCCGGCCGCGCCGACGGCCGCGCTGGCCGCGCTGGCCGGCAACGCCCCACTGCTGGACCAACCCCCGGTGTACGCGTACCGCACCGGCCCGGTCACCGTGCTGGCCGAGCTCAACCAGGACGCGACCCGGTTGGCCGCCACCGTCGGCTGCCCGGGTTGAGCCGGGCGGCTCGCTCGGATCAGCCGCCGCCCGGCTGATCCTCCGCGTCACGGCTGCGGCCCAACGCGTCGACCTTCCCCCACCGACCGGGGATGTCCAGCAGCTCGACCCGGCCCATGCCCGGTGGCACGGCCGGGTCGATGATCAGGTGCTCGCCCTGCGGCTCCAGGCCCAGCATCACCCGGAGCAGCAGCAGCGGAGTGCCGGTCGACCAGGCCTGCGGGCTGCACGCGGTCGGGTACTCCACCGGGTAGTCGGTGAGGTCGCGGGCGTAGCCGGCGAACGCCTCCGGCAGCCGCCCCTCGAAGTAGCGGGACGCGGCCAGCATCGTGTCGCAGATCAGCCCGGCCTCATTCCGGAAGCCGTACCGCCACAGCCCCCAGGCGATGATCGAGTTGTCGAACGGCCACACAGTGCCGACGTGGTACCCGATCGGGTTGTACCGCCCCTCGTCCTCGGCGAGCGTCCGCACCCCCCACCCGGAGAACAAGCGCGGCCCGAGCAGGTGCTCGACCACCTTGCCGGCGCGGGACTCGTCCACGATGCCGCTCCACAGCAGGTGCCCGATGTTCGAGGTGAGTGCGTCCACCTGCCGGCCGTCGGCGTCCAGCGCGAGCGCGTAGTACTCGCGGTCGGCGATCCAGAAGTCGCGGTCGAACCGCCGCTTGAGGTCGGCGGCCTCCCGCTCCAGCCGGTCGGCGTACGCCGGGTCGTTCCAGAAGGTCCGGGCCAGCCGGGCGGCCCGGATCTTCGCGTCGTACGCGTACCCCTGAAGTTCGCAGGTCGCCCGGGGGAAGCCGGGCATCTCGCCGTCGGCGTACGAGATGGCGTCCCAGGAGTCCTTCCAGCACTGGTTCTGCAGACCGGTCTCCGGGTTGCGGGTCTGGTACCAGAGGTAGCCGGTGCCGAGCAGGTCCCCGTACGTGTCGATCCACTGCAACGCCGCGCGGACCTGCGGTTCCAGCTTGCGGACCAGTGTGGCGTCACCGGTCCACCGCTCGTACTCGTCGAGCAGGATGATGAACAGTGGTGTGGAGTCGGCCGACCCGTAGTACGGCGAGTGCGGCTGCTCCTCGAAGCCGGCGGTCTCGCCGTACCGCAGCTCGTGCAGGATCTTGCCGGGCTCCTCGTCCCTGAAGTCGTCCACCCGGTGCCCCTGTAGTCCGGCCAGCATCAGGATGGTCGGGGGGACCAGTTCCGGCAGGAACGGCAGCACCTGCAACGAGGTGATGATGCTGTCCCGGCCGAACAGGGTCATGAACCAGGGCAGTCCGGCGGCGATCAGCCGCACGCCCAGGGCGATCGACTCGTAGCGCAGGGCGGCCAGGTCGTTGAGGCTGCGCCGGTACGCCCCGGCCAGTGGCTGGCAGTCGCAGCCGAGCTTCGGCGCCCGGTCGATCAGTTCCTGCTGCTCGGCCCGGATGGCGTCCGCGCTGCGGCTGCCGCCGTAGGGGAGGGTCGCGCGGATGTCCTCACCGCGCGCCCCGAAGACGACGCTGGACACGCGTAGCCGGGTGGTCCACCTGCCGTTGCGGGCTATCCGGATCCGGAAGGTCATCCCGGTGGTGTCGACCTGCCCCGGCGCACTGGTGCTGACCGTCGTCTCCCGGTGGAACGCCTCCCGGCGGTAGGTCAGCCGCAACTCGTTCTCCGCGACCGTGACAGTGGTGCGCCCCTGTTTCTGCCGGCGGTGCTTGATCTCGAACAGGTCGGCGAAGTCGGCCGCGATGTCGATCCGGACGGTGAACTCGACGTCCGCCTCGGTGTGGTTGAGGACGGTCAGTTCCTCCGCGAAGCTGCCCACGATCGCCCGGCTGCGGATCACCGACGCCTTGGCGTCCAGGTAGTGCGTGGGTTCGCCGGGGGCGAGGAAGAACTTGGTGCGGTACGACTGGGTGTCGTCGACGGAGAGGGCGTGCAGCCGCTGGCCGTCCAGGGTGAGCACCCACTTGGACAGGAACCGGGTGTCGAAGGAGAACAGCCCGGTGGGGAAGTCGTAGGACGGTTCGATGTCCCCCCGCCGGTCGCTGACCAGGAACGTGTTGCCGTCCAGAATGCTGACGAGTTCCTTCACGTCGGTCGCCTGGCCGCCCGGCGGGCCACCTCACGGGGGTCGCGGGTGCCGGGTGGGTCGGGGAAGAACCGACGGAAGGCGAGGAAGAGCACCACGTTTCCGCTGAACGTGCTCTCGTTGCGTAGCACCGCCGCGACACCCTGCGCCTCGCCGGTGATCAGTCGATCGAAGAGGGCGGCGCTGCTGAACCAGATGGCGTCGGCCGGCCCGCGTTCGCGGCTGACCTGCACCGATCCGGGCCGCATCCGGACCAGCCAGTGCTCGGTCCGGTGGTCGCTGCCGAGGTCGATCTGCAGGGTTCCGTCGGCCAGGCCGCCCAGGACGTCCGGGGCGCGCGCCGGCAGTGATTCGAAGAACCTCTCCGCCGCCTCGGTCACATCCGAATCGTAGGCAGCCGTCCGAGATGTCGGGTCGGTATCGGCACTCCGCCCGGATCAGCCCCACCGGGTCGGATGGTCAGTAGACGAGTGCCTGCGCGCCCTCGGCCAACGCCTCCTCGACGAAAACCGCAGCGCCCGCGATCCGCACCCCGGGCAACACGTCGTCCGGGCCGATCTCCCGGCGGGCGGCGCACTGGGTGCAGGCGGTCACCCGGCCACTGGTCAGGATGACGTGCAGCAACTCGGCCAGCGGTGCGGAGTGCGGCAGCTCGAACTGTTGGGCGCGACCGGGCAGCGCGAACCAGGTCGATTCACCGGTCAGCCAGAGCGACACGTCCACCCCGGCCGCGACAGCCGTCGCGGCGACAGTGAATGCCTGCGCGCACCGCTCCGGGGCGTCCGCCCCCGCGGTGGCCTTGACGACGAGAGTGCGGGCCATGTGGCCCAGCATAGGATGGCCGGGATGGTTACCGAGATCGGGTTTGTCAGCCTGTTGGTCGCTGGCCTGGGCGGGCTCGCCGGTGGCCTGGTCTACCTTGCCGTACGCATTTCGAGAGGACGCTGGTGAGCGCGAGGAGTGAGCCGGGTCTGCGAGCCCCGCAGTCGCGAACGAAGGTGGCCCTGTGAGCGCGAGGAGTGAGCCGGGTCTGCGAGCCCCGCAGTCGCGAACGAAGGTGGCCCTGTGAGCGAGAACCCGCTGCAGCCGCCGTGGCTGAACGCGCCGCCGGTCGAGGAGTACCCGTTCGAGGAGAGCCACGACCTGCGGGTCGGGCCGAAGCTGCACCCGGCGCTGGATGGCCTGCTGCCCTACATCGGGCTGTGGCGCGGCCGGGGCAAGGGTGGTTTCCCCACCATCGAGGACTTCGACTACGCGCAGGAGATCCGGATCAGCCACGACGGCCGACCGTTCCTGCACTACGAGTCCCGCGCCTGGATCCTGGACGAGCAGAGCAAGCCGGTCCGGCCGGCCGGTCGTGAGATCGGCTGGTGGCGGCCGGTGCTGGTGGACGGGCGGGCGACCGACGAGCTGGAGGCGCTGCTGAGCACCCCGACCGGGGTGATGGAGTTGCACCTGGGCAAGCGCACCGGCACCCAGGTCGAGTTCGCCACCGACGCCGTGGTCCGGACTCCGACTGCCAAGGAGGTCACCGGTGGGAAGCGGCTCTTCGGCATCGTCGAGGGTGCGCTGCTCTACGCCCAGGAGATGGCCGCCATGGGCCACGGTCTCAGCCCGCACCTCTCCGCCCGGCTCGTCCGGGTCGGCGGCTGACTAGACCGGGAAACCCAGCAGGGCGTGCAGGGCGGGGGTGCGCGGGCAGCGAGCTCGACGCACCCCGTCCAGCGTGTGCACCTCGGCGGCTCCGCGTAGCGACGAGGTGAACCACAGGCCGTCCGCGGCGTGCAGCTCGGCCACCGTGGCCAGCCGCTCGGCGGTGTTCAGGCCCAACTCGCCGGCGTGGGCGAGCAACCAGGCGACGGTCGTGCCGGCGAGGATGCCGGTGATCGCGGCCGGCACCGTGCAGAGCGTCTCGTTGGTGAGCCACACCACGTTGGCCGTGGGGCCCTCCAGCGCGTAGCCGTCGGAGGAGACCCACAGCACGTCGTCCACGCCGGCCCGGCCGGCCCAGCGGCGGGCGGCGCTGCTGACCGCGTACGACGTGGATTTGATCCCGGCCGGCAGCCAGCTCAGCCCGGGGCGAGTGTCGGCGGGCACCCCCAGCGGCAGGGTGGCCACATTGATCCCGTTCCGCCGGGCTGCCCGGGAAGGCGCCGGCACCTCGGCCAGCGTGGCGTAGACCGTCGGGGGGCCGCCGGCCTCCGGGCCCCTCGTGCAGACCAGCCGGAGCGCCCCTTCCGCGGGCGTCGGCCAGTCTGCGCGTACCTCGTCGAGCAGGTCGGTCAGCGCTGCGGTGGGGGGTAGCGGCAGGTCGATGGCGGAGGCCGCCGCGACCAGGCGGGCCAGGTGCTCGTCGCGCAGCCACGGCCGGCCGTGCCGCAGGTGCATGGTTTCGAAGATGCCGTCGCCGTGCAGGACGCCGAGATCGTCGCCGCGAAGCACGGGGTCGCCGGTCGGAATCAGGCCGCGCCCGAGCACGGCGATCCGCGCGGCCGCGCCCTCCCCGCCGGACGACTTCACCATGACCGTCGAGCGTAGTGGCGGTCGATCGCGATGTGAGGAGCAGCCTGGTGGCCGAACTATGATCGGACGGTGTCCGAATCCTCCCTCGCGGAAATGCTGCGGGCCCGTGGGCTGCGGCTGACGGCCCAACGGCAGCTCGTCCTCCAGGCGGTGCTCGATCTGGGGCACGCCAGCCCGGAGCAGGTGCACACCGCCGTCCGGGAGGTCGCGGCCGGCGTCAACATCACCACCATCTACCGCACGCTTGAGCTGTTGGAACGGCTCGGCCTGGTCACCCACACGCACCTGTCGCACGGCTCACCGACCTATCACGCCGCCGGTGAGCACCAACACGTCCACCTGGTCTGCCGGGAGTGCGGCGCGATCGACGAGATCGATCCGGAGCTGCTGCGCCCGCTCGCCGACCAGTTGGCCACGCAGCGGGGGTTCCGGGTGGATATCGGGCACGTGTCACTTTTCGGCGTCTGCGTACGCTGCGAGAACGGGGACGATAAATGATCGACATCGCGGGCGCGGTGGCCGTCGAGGGCATCGACGAGGCCAGCCGTGACCAGCCGGATCCGGCGCATGTCGCGGCCGGGGTGCGGGGGGTGGCCGCACACTACGGCGACCCGCTGCGTGAGCAGCGCACCCTCGACACCGCTGTCGGTCTGGTCGACCGGTCGCACCGGGGGATCATCGCGGTGCCCGGGGAAGAGCGGGCCAGCTGGCTGCACACTGTCACCTCGCAGCACCTGAGCGCACTGGCCGCCGGTGAGGGCACCGAACTGCTGGTGCTGTCCCCGCACGGCCACATCGAGCAGCACGCCATGGTCGCCGAGGACGGCGAGACCACCTGGCTGGACACCGAGCCGGGGGCCACCGAGGGTCTGCTGGCCTACCTGAACAAGATGCGGTTCTTCAGCAAGGTCGAGCCGCGCGACGCGACCGCCGAGCGGGCACTGCTGTCGCTGGTCGGGCCGGCGGCGACGGAGGCGCTGAGCACGCTCGGCGTGACCGGGCTCGCCGCGCCGGACCAGGTCGCGGTGCCGGGTCCGAAGTTCCCGCACGGTGCCGTGCCACTCCGGGCGAGCGCCCGGTACGACGTACGACCGCTGCCGATCGGTGGCTGGGCCCGCCGCGGCCCGCTCGGGGTGGACCTGCTGGTGCCCCGCTCGGCGATGGACCAGGTCGTGGCGGAGCTGCGCGGCGCGGGCGTGCCGGTCGCGGGGCTCTGGGCGTACGAGGCGATCCGGGTGGCCGCGCGCCAGCCCCGGGTCGGGGTGGACACCGACCACCGGACCATCCCGGCCGAGGTGGACCTGATCGGCCCGGCGGTGCACCTGGACAAGGGTTGCTACCGGGGGCAGGAAACGGTGGCCCGGGTGCACAACATGGGTCGGCCGCCGCGCCGCCTCGTACTCCTGCACCTGGACGGTGTGACCACCGACCAGCCGCCGGCGGCCGGTACGCCGGTGACCCTCGACGGCCGAGCGGTCGGCTTCGTCGGCACCGCGGTGCTGCACCACGAGCTGGGTCAGGTCGCCCTCGCCGTGATCAAGCGGAACGTCTCCGACGACGCCGCGCTGATGATCGGCGAGACCGCGGCGGCGATCGACCCGTCCTGAGCGGGCCGTCTAGGATCGCCGGCATGACGACAGGGACGTTGATCACGGTGGCCCCGACCGGCGCTGAGTCGGCCAAGGCAGAGGTGCCGGCGCTGCCGGTGACCCTCGACGAGTTGCTGCTCACCGCCAAGGAGTGCGAGGCGCTCGGCGCCGCCGTGATCCACGTTCACATCCGCGACCACGAGGCGCGGCCGAGTCTCGACCCGGTGCGCCTGGCCGACACGGTGGCGGCGCTGCGGGAGAGCACGGACCTGATCGTGCAGCTCTCCTCCGGCGGCGCGGTGACCGATCCGGAGGCTGCTCGGCTGGCCGTCCTCGACGCCAGGCCGGACATGGCCTCGTGCACGATGGGCACCGTCAACTTCGGCGACGACGTCTTCCTCAACCGCTGGGAGTTCATCGTCGACCTGCACACCCGGATGCAGGAACGCGGGATCGTGCCGGAGTACGAGATCTTCGACCTCGGCCACCTGTCCGCGTTGCAGCGGTTGCTCGGCAGGTACGGCCTGCCGGCCGGCGGGCACGTGCACGTCGACTTCGTGATGGGCGTGCCGGGCGGTATGCCGGGCACCACCGAGACGCTGGTCGCGGCGCACCGGATGCTGCGGGACCTGCCCGAGGGCACCACGTTCTCGGCCACCGGGGTCGGCCGCAGCACGATTCCGGTGCTGCTGGCCTCCCTGTCGACCGGCGGGCACCTGCGGGTCGGTATGGAGGACACAGTGACGTACGCCAAGGGCCGTCCGGTGGAGTCCAACATGCAACTGGTCGCCCGCGCTGTGGGTTTCGCCCAGCTCGCTCAACGCCCGCCGCTGACCACCACCGAGGCTCGCGAGCTGCTCGGTCTGTAAGGCCGGGCCGGTCCCACGCTCCTGTCACCCGAGCGGAGGACCACCTGGTCACCCCGCCGACGGGCACCCCGGCACCGTCGGTACCGTCCAGCGCGTGACGAAGACGTACGAGGGTGGCGCCCCACTCGCCGAGGTGGTCCGTTCCGGGTTCGTGGAGGGGGCGCACCGAGGTTCGGTGGTGGTGCTGGACGCCGCCGGTGCGGCGGTGGCGTCCGCCGGGGACGTGACGTCGCCGATCTTCCCCCGCTCGGCCAGCAAGCCGATGCAGGCGATCGGGATGCTGCGTGCCGGCCTGCCGTTGACCGACCCGGCCGACGTGGCGCTGGTCTCGGCGAGTCACGCCGGTGAGGACTTCCACCTGGCCCGGGTCGGTGCGTTGCTCCAGCGGGCCGGGTTGGACGCCTCGGCCCTGCACTGCCCGCCCGACCTGCCGGTGGGCGTGGCGGCCCGGGAGGCCGTGCTGCGCGCCGGGGGCGGCCCGAACCGGGTGCAGATGAACTGCTCCGGCAAGCACAGCGGCATGCTGCTGACCTGCGAGGCCGCCGGTTGGCCGCTGGATGGTTACTGGCGGCCGGAGCACCCGTTGCAGCACCGGTTGCGGGCGGCCATCGAGGAGTTCACCGGCGAGCAGGCGGCGGCGGTGGGCGTGGACGGTTGCGGCGCCCCGGTGCTCGCGGTGTCGCTCACCGGCCTGGCCGGGGCGTTCCTCCGGCTGGTCGACGCCGAGCCCGGCTCGGTGCCGCGTACGGTGGCCGACGCGATGCGCGCGTACCCGGAGATCGTCGGTGGCACCCAGGCCGACGACACCCGGTTGATGCGCGGCGTTCCAGACCTGCTGGCCAAGGTCGGTGCCGAGGGCGTGATCGCGGTGGCCCTGCCGGGTGTCGGCGCCGTCGCACTGAAGATCGACGACGGCGCCGACCGGGCCCGGATGCCGGTGCTGGTCTCCGCGCTGCGCCGGCTCGGTGTGGACGCCCCGGTGCTGACCGAGTACGCCGAGGTGCCGCTCTTCGGCGGCGGTGTCCCGGTCGGCGCGGTCCGCCCGCTCTGGTGACTGTCGTCTAGCGCAGGAAGTCGAGCAGTGCGGCGTTGACCGGCTCCGGACGCTCCAGCGGCAACAGGTGTGCGGCGTCCGGCACGTCCGGCAGCCGTACCGCGCCGGGGACCTCGGCGGCGATCCGGTCGGCGAGCCGGCTGATGTCCGGTACGTCGGCGGCGCCGGCGGTGACCAGGACGGGCACTGTCAGCTCGCCGAGGCGACCGATCGCGGGCGGCGTCAGCTCTCCCACCTCGACCGCACCGAGCGCCAACTCGGCGGCGAGCGCACGCTGGTCCATCTCCTGCGCGAACGCGAGGAGCGCGGGGTCGACGTCCTGCGGCTGGCGACCCGGGCCGACCACCCAGAACCGCACCTCACCGGCAGCGCCGGCGACGAAGTCGTCGGGGTCGACCTCGCCGACCAGGTCGTCCCAGAGGTCGTTCGCCTCCTCGGACCACTCGTTGCCGGAGACCGCCGTGTCGAACAGCGCGAGTGCGCTCACCCGGTCGGGGTGGGCCAGTGCGGTGTCGATGGCGACCGCCCCGCCGAAGGAGCAGCCGACCAGGGCGGCGCGGGGCAGGTCGAGTGCGTCCAGCAGCCCGGCCACGTCGTCGTGGTGCGCGAACGGCGTCGGCGGCAGCTCCGAGTCCCCGTAGCCGCGCAGGTCCGGGACGATCACCCGGTGGTGGGCGGCGAGCGCGCGAAGCTGCCCTCGCCACATCCGCCGGTCGGCGATGCCAGCGTGCAGCAGTACGACGGGCGAACCGGTGCCCGCCTCGTCGTACGCGATGCTTGCTCCATTGACTGTGATCTTGTGCACGGACGGACCGTACGGAATCGGGGGAGTGCGGCGCAAGCGACCGCTGAGACCTTGCTAACTGTGGCTAGCGTTTTGCTTGCAGGAGCTAGCGCGGCCGGTTAATGTCGCGGTCATGGCCACACCGAAGGACCTTCCCGACGTCGGCGGGTTCATCCGCGATCTTCGGCGGAACGCCAAGATCTCGCTCCGTCAGCTCGCCGAGCAGGCGGGGGTCAGCAACCCGTACCTCAGCCAGATCGAGCGCGGCCTGCGCAAGCCCAGCGCCGAGGTGCTTCAGCAACTGGCGAGCGCGCTGCGGGTCTCCACCCCGGCGATGTACCTGCGCGCCGGGCTGCTCGACGACAAGGAAGGTCACGGCGTGCTCGCGGCCATCGCCGTTGACGCCGACCTGACGATGGCCCAGAAGCAGTCACTCACCCAGATCTACGAGACGTTCCGCCGGGAGAACACCCGGCTGGCCGACGCCCAGGCCCCCGCCGAGGGCAGCGGCACCGGGTCCACCGGCGGCACGGCCGGGGCGACCACCCCGACCGATGTCGGCGATCAACCCGCCGACCTGGCCAACCTGGCCGCCACCGGCCCCACCACCGCTGGCGGCACCCCGACCGAGGCCGTACTCGAGTCGGTCGCCGTCACCGAGGCGGGCACCGCACCCGCCCCGGGCAGCACCAACACCCCCGAGAAGAAGGCCGCCGGTCCGGCGGTCCGCGAGGCCGCCACGGCGGCCGAAGAGGAGACGTCATGAGCGAGCCGAAGACCAACCGCATCCCCGCCCCGATCTACGCCGCCGCTGGCGCCGGTGAGCTGGCCATCGAGCAGTTGCGCAAGCTGCCGGCCGTTGTCGGCGTCCTCAGCACCCGGGTCGTCGCCGACCTGGGCGGTCGGGCCGTGCTGACCGGTTACGAGCTGCGCCAGAAGGCCACCGAGACCCTGCGTACCGCCAACGAGACCGCCGGCACGCTGCGCGAGCGGGCGCAGGCCGAACTGGACCTGGCCAAGCTGCGCGACTCGGCCGAGCTGGCCAAGCTGCGCGAGGCCGCCGACCTGGCCAAGCTGCGCGAGGTCACCGACCTCGACAAGCTGCGCGCTGCCGCGACCCGCAACGCCATCATGGTGTACGCGGGCGCCCAGGCCGCCCAGGAGCGGGCCTTCGCCGCGTACGGTGCGCTGGTCGCCCGGGGTGAGCGCGTCGTCGGCGCCGGTGTGCTGGAGGCCGCCGAGACGGTCAACGCCGACATCGAGGCCACCGAGGGTGTGCCGGCGACCACCGCCACCACCCCGGCTCCCGCCACCACGGCCGCGGCTCCCGCCGCCACGGCCCCGGCCGACGTGCCGACCCCGGCCGACGTGGCCGAGATCGCCGAGGCCAAGCCGGCCGCCGTCAAGAAGGCGGCCCGTGCACCGAAGGCCGCCAAGCCGGCCGCGACCCCGTCGGCGAAGCTGCCCCGGGCCACCAAGCGGACCCGCCCGGCGGCCGAGTAGTTCGCCATGTCGACGACCCCGGCGGCGTCCTTGTCGGACGTAGCCGGGGTCCTCGACATAAGCTTGCCGGCATGGCCAACGCCGCGCCGATCTTCGCGTTCGAAGTCCGCTACGTGATCGAGCTGATCCTGCTCGTCTTCGCGCTGATCGTCCAGGGCGTCGCCCTGGTCCACGCGATCACCCAGCGCTCCGACGCCTTCCCCGCCATCGGGACACTTCCCAAGGGTGGCTGGATCGCCATCCTGGCGGTCTGTCTCGTGCTGACCCTGCTCGGCTTCGGGCCGATCAGCCTCTTCGGACTGATCGGCATCGCCGCCGGTCTCATCTACCTGCTCGACGTTCGGGTCGGCCTTCGCGACCTCAGCGACGGCAAAGGGTTCTGGTGAGAGGTTTCCGCTGGCCACCCCCACCGGACAGCGGCCCCCGCACCTGGGGGCCCGGTCCGGGTGGGCCGCGTACCGGCCGCCCGGCGCTGCCGGAGCCGGACACCGACCTGGTCGCCACCCCGCACGGCGTACGGCTGGAGCGGCTGGTCACCGGCACCGGTGACCCGGTGACCGTGTTCGCGCACGGGCTGGGCAACGGCATCGCCACCACCCGCCCGTTCGGCAGTGGGGTGACGGGCCGCAAGGTGTTCTTCCAGTTCCGTGGGCATGGCCGTTCCGAGGCACCGGACGGGCCGTGGAACTACCTGGACCTCGCCCGGGACCTGCGGGCGATCGCGGACCTCGGCGGGGCCAGTCGGGCGTTCGGCGCGAGCCTCGGCGCCGGTGCCCTCTGCCGGCTGCTCGTGGAGAGCCCGGACCGTTTCGAGAAGCTGGTCTTCTTCCTGCCCGCGGTGCTCGACCGGCCGCGTGGCCCGGTCGCGCAGGAACGCATCACGGACCTGCTGGAGGCGGTGGAGAGCGGGGACGCCTCGGCGGTCGCCGACGTCGTCACCCTGGAGCTGCCTCCTGCGGTGCGTAACACTCCCGCCGGCTGGGCGTACCTGCGGCAACGGCTCGACCAGCTGCTCCGCGACGGTCTGGCAGCCGGCCTGGCGGGCCTCGCCGAGCAGACGCCGTTGCGCGACACCACCGCCCTCGCGGCGGTGACCGCGCCAGCGCTGGTGATCGCCAACGCGGGCGACGACCTGCACCCGGTCGAGGTCGCCGAGCGACTCGCCGCCGCGCTGCCCCAGGCCACCCTGCACGTGTACGACCGGCCCGGCGTCCTCTGGTCGGAACGCGCCGACCTGCGGGACCGCATCGCCGGCTTCCTCAACGAGTAACGTGCCCTGTCATGGGCGTCACACAACATGGCCGGACGCACCGGCTCGACCTAGCTGACCCGACCCTGCGTGAGTGGACGTGCACGGTCCTGCACGCCGACGCCGAGCAGGGCATCGTGCTGGACCGCTCGGCGTTCTACCCGGGCGGCGGCGGCCAACCACCGGACCACGGCGTGCTGCTGTGGCAGGGCGTGCAGACCCGGATCGTCGGCACCCGCAAGGGCGACGACCCATACCTGATTCCCGCCGAGGGTGACCCGCTGCCGCCCGCCGGCACCGAGGTCGTCGGCGCGCTGGAGGACGAGCGCCGCACCCGGCTGATGCGTACCCACTCCGGGCTGCACGTGCTCTGCGGTGTGGTGTTCCGCGACTTCGGCGCGCTCGTGACCGGCAACTCGATGGAACCGGGCGAGGCCCGGATGGACTTCAACCTCCCCGAGGTCCCGCCGGACTTCAAGAGTCGGATCGAGGAGCTGGTCAACGCCGAGGTGGCCGCCGACCGCTCGGTTGCCACCCGGGTGCTGCCGCGCACCGAGGCGCTGGCCCTGCCGGACATCATCCGTACCCAGTCCAACCTCATCCCGCCGGATGAGCAGGAGGTCCGGATCGTCGACATCGTCGGCCTGGACGTGCAGGCCGACGGCGGCACCCACGTCGCGTCCACCGCCCAGATCGGCAAGGTGCAGGTCGTGAAGGTGGAGAGCAAGGGCCGAGCCAACCGCCGGGTCCGCGTCCGGTTGGTGGACTGAGACGGCTCGGGCTGGACCAGTAGAGGTCGTCGGGCGGCGGGATACCTGCAGTGGCCCTGTAGAGCTGCCCCACATATGGGGCGCGGTGCGGACGGCGAGTGCTGCCCCGTCTGTGGGGCAGCTCTACAGGGAGCGTCGAGGTCTCCCCTCCCCGGTTCATCAGAGCGATCCGGGAATTCGGACGCTGGTTGTCAGGTATCGCTGACAACCTCGCAGGTATGACACAACCGCTCGCAGGAAAGATCGCGCTCGTCGCCGGTGCCACCCGGGGCGCGGGTCGGCAGATCGCTGTCCAGCTCGGCGCCGCTGGCGCCACGGTGTACGCCACCGGTCGCAGCAGCCGCACCGGTCGCTCGGAGATGGACCGGCCGGAGACCATCGAGGAGACCGCCGAGCTGGTCACCGAGGCCGGGGGCACGGGCATCGCCGTCCAGGTCGACCACCTGGTGCCCGAGCAGGTCCGCGACCTCGTCGCCCGGATCGACGCCGAGCAGGGCCAACTCGACGTGCTGGTCAACGACATCTGGGGCGGCGACCCGCTGGTCACCTGGGACAAGCCGGTCTGGGAGCAGCCACTGGACGCGGGCTTCCGGACCCTGCGACTGGCCATCGACACCCACATCATCACCAGCCACTTCGCCCTGCCGCTGCTGATCCGCAAGCCGGGTGGGCTGCTGGTGGAGATGGGCGACGGCACCAAGGCGTACAACGACGACAACTACCGGCTCTCGGTCTTCTACGACCTGGCCAAGGTGTCGGTCAACCGGCTCGCCTTCAGCCAGGCGCACGAGCTGAAGCCGCACGGCTGCACGGCGGTGGCGCTCACCCCCGGCTGGATCCGCTCCGAGGCGATGCTGGAGCACTTCGGAGTGACCGAGGACAACTGGCGCGACGGCGCTGCCACCGACCCGAACTTCCTCATCTCGGAGACCCCGGCCTTCGTCGGCCGCGCGGTGGCGGCACTCGCCGCCGACGAGGAGAAGGCCCGCTGGAACGGCCAGTCCGTGGACGCCGGCACACTGTCCAAGGTGTACGGATTCACCGACCTCGACGGCAGTCAGCCGGAGGGGTTCCGGTACATCGTCGAGGTGGTCGACGCGGGCAAGCCCTCGGACGTCACCGGCTACCGGTAGAGCGCCCGGAACCGGTCGGCCGCGTCGGTGAACAACCGCCGCAGCTCGGGCGGGCCGAGGACCTCCACCTCGGGGCCGAGCCCCAGCAGCTGGTGGTAGGCGACCTCGACGGACTCGACGGGCAGCTGGCCCACCACCCAGCCCTGCCCGTCGGGTGCTCCGGCGGCGGCGACCAGCTCGTCGTACACGAAGGGGGCATCCACCAGGTGCCGGAGCTGGCGCAGACCCGCCGGGCTGAGCCGGACGGTGACCTTGGCCCGCAGTACGGTCCGCAGAAACGACCCTGCCTGCTCGCGCCAGTGCCCGGCCAGCTCGAAGCCCTCGTCCCGCTCGAAGCTCTCCTCGCCCACCTCGACCCCGGTGACCCGGTCCACCCGATAGGTGCGGGTGTCGTCGTCGACCCGGCCGATCAGATACCAGACACCACTCTTGAGCACCAGCCCGTACGGCTGGACCCGCCGGGCCACCTCCCGGTCACCGCGCCGGTAGCGCAGCTCCACCACCCGGTCGCGCCAGACCGCCCGGGCCAGCTCGGTCAGCCACGGCGGCGGCGCGGTCTCCCGGAACCAACCCGGCACGTCCAGATGGAACCGCTGCCCGGCACGGGCCGGGGCGTCGCGCAGGGCCGGCGGCAGGGCGGCGAGCACCTTCAACTCGGCGGCAGCGACCGCGTCGGCGAGCCCCATGTCGCCAGCGGGGCCGGGCAGCCCGGAGAGGAAGAGCGCCTCCGCCTCGTCCCGGGTCAGCCCGGTCAGTCGGGTGCGGTACCCGCCGAGCAACCGGTACCCGCCGACGCGGCCCCGGTCGGCGTAGACCGGCACCCCGGCGGCGGAGAGCGCCAACACGTCCCGGTAGACGGTCCGCTCGGAAACCTCCAGCTCCCGCGCCAGCTCACCCGCCGTCATCGACCCGCGCGCCTGCAACAACAGGAGCAGCGAGATCAGCCGGGACGCGCGCACCCGCCCATCCTGCCCGGCCCTCACTCACCGCCCGCCGGGGGTCAGCAACCCCCTGTCGTACGCGGTGGCCACCGCGGCGGCCCGGTCGTTGACCCCGAGCTTGGCGTACACGTGCAGCAGGTGCGTCTTGACGGTGGCCTCGCTGATGAACAGCCGAGCCGCCGCCTCCCGGTTGGAGGCACCACGGGCCACCAGGGTGAGCACCTCCAGCTCACGCTGGCTGAGCGGCTCCTCGACCGGTGCACGCAGCCGGCCCATCAACCGCCCGGCGACGCTCGGTGCGAGCACCGACTCGCCCCGGGCGGCGGCCCGTACCGCGCGGACCAGTTCCTCGCGGGGCGTGTCCTTGAGCAGATAGCCGGTGGCACCGGCCTCGATGGCGGGCAGCACGTCGGCGTCCGTGTCGTACGTGGTGAGCACCAGCACCCGGGCGGTGCTGCCGGAGCGGGCCAGCCTGCCGATGGCGGTCACCCCGTTCATTCCGGGCATCCGCAGGTCCATCAGCACCACATCCGGCCGCACAGTCGCGACCAGGGTCAACGCCTCCGCGCCGTCCGCGGCCTCGCCGACCACCTCGAAGCCGGGGTCGCCGGTGAACATCCCCCGCAACCCGTCGCGCACCACCGGATGGTCGTCGACGATCAGCAGCCGTATCGAGGCGGTCAACCGGCACCTCCCGGCAGCGCGGGGACGGACGCCGAAATGGCGGTGCCGCCTCCCGGTTCGGATTCGACGGCCAACTCGCCACCGACCCGGGTCACCCGCTGCCGCATCGCGGTCAGCCCGTACCCGCCGCCCGGCTCGCGGGGCGCCGGCTGCCCGGTGACGTCGAAGCCCGTCCCGTCGTCACGGACATCGAGGGTGACCACGTCCGTCATGTACGACAGGGTCAGCCCGACCCGTGACGCGGCGGCGTGCCGGGCCACGTTGGCCAGCGCCTCCTGGGCGGCCCGGAGCAGGGTCACCTCGACCTCCGGGTGCAGGGGGCGGGGCGTACCGGTGGTGGCGACCTCGGCCCGTACCCCGTTCAGAGCCGACCAGCGCCCGCCCAGCTCGACCAGCGCGTCCGGCAGCCGGGCCGTCTCCAACGTCTCCGGGCGGACGGCCCGCACCGAGCGGCGGGCCTCGGTGAGGCTCTCCCGGGCCAGCGCGAGCGCGTTGTCGACGTGCCGCCGCCAGTCGGCGGAGCGGTCGCGGGTCTGCTCGGCCGCTTCCAGTTGGGTGATGATCCCGGTCAGCCCCTGGGCCAGGGTGTCGTGGATCTCCCGCGCCATCCGCTGCCGCTCGTCCAGCACGCCGGCCTCCCGTGCCTGGGTGAGCAGTTGGACGTGCAGCCCCGCGTTCTCCCGGACCGTCTCGGTGAGTTGACGGTTGGCCTCGCCGAGTTCTGCCATCAGTCGTCGGCGTTTGGCGTCCTCCTGTTCGGCGATCATCGCGAACCAGCTCACCGAACCGGCCACCACCAGGTTGAAGAGCACCAACAGCAGCCAGAGCGGCCAGTGCGAGATCGCTATCGCCAGGCCACCGCCCTGCGAGGTGGCGATGAGTGCGGCGGTGGCTGTAACCCCGGCGATCCGCCAGCGCCGGGGCAGGACCGGAAAGGCGTGGATGTAACCGATCCAGGCGAAGAGGCCGTACCACGGACTGGCGGCCACCAGTGCGGCGGCGAACGTGATCAGCCCGGCGTAGTAGACCGCCATCAGCTTGCGCCGGCTCTGCCAGTCGGGGTGCAGGGTCACGAACCAGGTGACCCAGCACCCGGCGGCCACGGCGACGGCGACGGTGGGGGTCACCCCGAAGCCGTGGGGTGCTGGCGCGACGAGGGCCAGCAGGGTGCCCAGAGCCAGCCCGCCGTAGGGGACCACGCGATAGAGGGTCGCCTCGTGCTCTCGCCACCTGGCCAGACGGTCGTGCGCACCGCTGCTGGTCATCGAATCCCCGATCACTCCCAGCGGAACAGTTTTGCCGCGCCGGCGCCGGCCGCCACGGCGACCACCGCCATTATCCCCAGGTGCAGCGGCTGCGGTGAGGTGCCGGTCCAGGCGTCGAGGAGCGCCTGCACCCCGGGTGGTGTGTAGTCGCCGATTCGGACCAGAAAGTCCGGCAGGATGAACCGGGGGACGTAGACACCACCGAAGAACATGACCGCCATGAACAGGGGCACGGCCATCGCCTGCGCCGACTTCGCCGTCCGCGCCACCGCCGCCACGAGCAGGCCGAGCGCCAGCAGGGCCGCCGTGCCGAGGAGGAGGGCCAGTGTGAAGCCCAGCGGACGCCGGGGCAACGGAACGTCGAACGCCAACCAGCCCACCGCGACGAGCAGTACGGCGCTGACCAGGATGGTGGCGAGCGAGATGAGCAGTTGGGCGGTCAACAACGCGGCGGGGCTGGCCGGCGTGGTGGCCAGCCGGCGCAGCACCCCACGTTCCCGATAGGTGGCCAGCACCGTGGGCAGGATGTTGACCGCCGACATGGCGAGCGTGATCACCAGCAGTGAGGGTGCGAAGTACTGGATGAAGGACAGGTCCCGGAACTGGGTCTCCGGCTGACGTGTCGCCGGGATCAGCCCGAACACCACCAGCAGCGCGAGCGGTAGGACGATGGTGGTCAGCGGCGAACCGAAGTCCCGCAGGAAGAGTCGTGTCTCGATCTTCAGGATCTGCCCGAAGGCGTGCATGTCGGTTCTCCCTCAGGCGGCGGGCTGGCGCCCGGTCAGCTCGACGAAGGCGTCGTCGAGGGTGGACTGCTCCAGCCGCAGGTCGGCGGCGACGATCTGGTGGCGGGCGAGCACCGAGGTGACAGCGTGCAGCAGGTCACCGGTGCCGGTAACCACCACCTGGTTGCCGGTGCGCTGCACGGCGGAGACCTCGGGCAGGTCGGTGAGGAGCCGGTCGTCGACCGGGGCGGACGGCCGGAACCGGATCCGCTGCTCGGGAGCCACCGACGACACGAGCCCCGCCGGGGTGTCCAGCGCGACCACCCGGCCTCTGTCGATGACAGCGATCCGGTCGCAGAGTCGCTCGGCCTCCTCCATGAAGTGGGTGACCAGCACGATCGTCACTCCGCTGTCCCGGACCTGCTCGATGAGGCTCCAGGTGTCCCGCCGGGCCTGCGGGTCCAGCCCGGTGGTCAGCTCGTCGAGGATCGCGATCTCCGGGTTGCCGACCAGGGCCAACGCGATGGAGAGCCGCTGCTTCTGACCGCCGGAGAGCTTCTTGTACGCGGTGTTCCGCTTCTCGCCGAGCCCCAGCCTCTCGATCAACTCGGCGGGGGCGGCCGGGTTGCGGTAGAACGAGGCGTACAGCTCCAGCGCCTCCGCCACCCGCAACTGGTCCGGCAGTTGGCTCTCCTGGAGTTGCACACCGACCCGCTGCCGGAGTTGGGCCGCGTCCCTTCGGGGGTCGAGCCCGAGGACCGACACCCCGCCCCCGTCGGGGACACGCAGCCCCGCGACACACTCCACGGTGGTGGTCTTGCCGGCGCCGTTCGGGCCGAGCACGCCGAAGATCTCCCCGGGCTCCACCGCGAACGACACGTCGTCCACCGCCACCAGATCGCCGTACCGCTTCCTCAGGTGGGTCACCTCGATGACCGACATCGTGCCGCCCTTCCGCCGCTGGCTTCGTACCCCCTCAAGGGTTGTCGGGGTGGCCCGCCGGCGAATCGACTGGTCGGCGATGATCCCCGGCGTTCCCGGTGGATCACTCCCGTCCGCCAACCGGTTGATGTGGACGCGAACAGTCGCTGCTACGGCTCCACCCGGCGGACCGGATCATCGGTCGATAGGCTGCTCGATCGTGGATGTCAGCAGAGTCGCCAGCCCGGTCACCGGAGTCGTCGGCCGTTTCCTCGCCGGGGCGGGGCTGCTCGTGCGAGGGCTGGGTCTCTATGTCCGCAGCCCGGGGTTGATGCTGCTCGGGGTCGTGCCGGCGCTGATCTCCGGCGCGTTCTTCCTGGCCGCGCTCGCCACCCTGGTGTACTTCGTGGACGACCTCGCCGCGCTGGTCACCCCGTTCGCCGACGACTGGTCGAGCACTACCCGCAGCCTGGTCCGGGTGATCGCCGGGCTGGCCTTCCTGGGGCTCGGCGGCCTGCTCGGCGTGCTCACCTTCACCGCTGTCACCCTGGTCATCGGCGACCCGTTCTACGAGAAGATCTCCGAGCAGGTCGAGCAGCGGTACGGCGGCACGCCGGGCGCGGTGGACGTGCCCTTCTGGTCGTCGTTGCGGCGCAGCCTCGCCGACTCGGTACGACTGGTGGCGCTCACCGCGCTGGTCGGGATTCCGCTCTTCCTCGCGGGCTTCATCCCCGTGGTCGGCCAGACGGTCGTCCCGGTGATCGGCGCGGCAGTGGGTGGCTGGTTCCTCGCCGTGGAGCTGGTCGGGGCGCCGTTCTACCGGCGCGGTATGCGGCTGCCGCAGCGCCGGACGATCCTGAAGGCCGATCGACCCACCGCGCTCGGCTTCGGGGTGGCCGTCTTCCTCTGTTTTCTGATCCCGCTCGGCGCAGTGTTGATCATGCCGGCGGCGGTCGCCGGCGCCACTCTGCTGGCCCGCCGGTCGCTCGGCCAGTCCATCGAGAAGGACTGACATGGAGATCACCCTGGTCGAGGGGGACATCACCACACAGCAGGTCGACGCCACCGTGAACGCCGCGAACTCGTCCCTGCTCGGTGGCGGCGGGGTCGATGGCGCCATCCACCGACGTGGCGGGCCCGCCATCCTGGCCGAGTGCCGCGCGCTGCGGGCATCCCGCTACGGCAGGGGTCTGCCCACTGGCCAGGCGGTGGCGACCACCGCGGGGGAGCTGCCGGCCCGCTGGGTGATCCACACCGTCGGGCCGGTCTGGTCCGCCAGCGAAGACCGGTCGGCGCTGCTGCGCGACTGCTACGCCAACAGTCTCCGCGTGGCCGACGAGCTGGGCGCGACCACCGTGGCCTTTCCGCTGATCTCCGCCGGCATCTACGGCTGGCCGATCGACGACGCGGTCCGGCAGGCACTGACGGTGCTGCGCGCGGCCACGCCCGCCACCGTCGTCGAGGCCCGCCTGGTGCTGTTCGGGGCGGCGACCCATGCCGCGGCCCGCCGGGTCTTCGACGACGCCTGAGCGGTACGCCCGGCCACCGTGCCACCAGCAGGCGAAGTTTTGCCGACAGCGTGTTGATAAGATGCCGACATGATGTCGACAATCCACGAGGGCGGGCGCTGATGTTCCTCGCAATTCGTGAGCTGAGCTTCGCCCGGTTGCGGTTCGCTCTGATGGGCGCCGTGATCGCGCTGATCGCCGTGTTGATGGTGATGCTGTCGGGGCTGTCGGTCGGCCTGGTGCGCGACGGCGTTTCCGGGCTGCAGAACCTGCCGGTCACGTCGTTCGCCTTCGCGCACGGCGTCCAGCGGGACTCCGCGTTCTCACGAAGCGTCGTGGACATGTCGGCGGTCGACAGCTGGGGTGCCCAGCCGGGCGTCGCGGACGCGGCGCCGTTCGGAAACACGCTGGTGAACACTCGTACCGATCGGGGAACTGAGGTCGATCTCGCGCTGTTCGGAGTGCAACCCGCCTCGTTCCTGTCGCCCCGGGTCAGCCAGGGCGAGCGGTTGGGCACCGCGGACGGGATCGTGGTGAGTCCCACGGCGCTGGACGCGGGGCTGCGGATGGGCGACACGGTCACCGTGGATCGGCTCGGTACGCGGCTGCGGGTCGTCGGTGTCACCGAGCAACAGGACACCTTCGGGCACGTGGACGTGGCGTACGTGCCGTTGGCGGCATGGCAGGCGATCAAGTCCGGCACCGCCCCCGACGCGGATCTGCCGCCGAGGGCCGCAACGGAGATCACGGCGGTTGCGGTCCGCTCGGACGACGGGAAGTCCGTCGATCTGACCGCGGGCGACGCCGCCACCGGAACCGAGAGCCTGACCCTGAAGGAGTCCTACGGGGCTTCGCCCGGATACACGGCGGAGACGACGACGCTGCAGTTGATTCAGGGATTCCTGTACGCGATCTCGGCGCTGGTGGCCGGAGCGTTCTTCGCGGTGTGGGCGATCCAGCGCAAGCCCGAGGTGGCCGTCCTGCGAGCGCTGGGCGCCTCGACCGGCTGGGTGCTGCGTGACGCGTTGACGCAGGCGTTCGTCCTGTTGGCGGTCGCTGTCCTCGTCGGCGTGGGGCTCGGGCTGGCGCTCGGTGCCTTCATCACAGGCAGCGGTGTCCCGTTCGCGTTGAGCCTGCCGAGCATCTCCGCCGCCGGGATCGGCCTCGTCGTCCTCGGCCTGGTGGGAGCCGCCGCGGCGGTCATCCGCATCACCTCAGTCGACCCGGCCACCGCTCTGGGAGGAAACCGATGAGCAGCAGTTCCGCTCCGACCGCTTCGACCGCACCCGCTGACTCGTCCGAGCGGCTCGGCCTGGTGATGCGTGCGGTGTCCCTGCGGCACGGCGACGCCGCCGAGACCGTGCAGGCGCTCGACGACGTCGACCTGACGGTGCGACCCGGTGAGCTGGCCGCGATCGTCGGCCCGTCCGGTGCTGGCAAGTCCAGTCTGCTGGCCGTCGCCGGCGGCCTGGCCCGGCCCGACCAGGGGACCGTCACGGTGGCCGGTCAGGACATGACAGTGCCGAGCCGCCGCACACGGACCGCCCTGCGCCGTCAGCATGTGGGGTTCGTGTTCCAGTCGGGCAACCTGCTGCCCGCGCTGACCGCCGTCGACCAGTTGCGGCTGCCCCTGCGCCTGGGACCACGGTCGACGCGGTCCGGCCGAGACCCGCTGGAGCTGCTCGCCGACGTCGGTATGACCGACAAGGCCGACCGCCGCCCGCACCAACTGTCGGGTGGCGAACGCCAACGGGTCGGGATCGCCCGAGCGCTGGTCACCGAGCCCAGCGTGCTGCTGGTCGACGAACCGACAGCAGCGCTGGACCGGGCGCGCAGCCACGACATCGTGCGGCTGCTGGCCCACGAGGCCCGGCAGCGGTCGGTCGCGGTGGTCATGGTCACTCACGACCACGATGTGCTGGAATACTGTGACACCGTCTACGAGATGGTCGACGGCAAGCTGGCGGCCAGCAGCTAGCCACGACGGCAGGGTGCGGGCGCGGCGCACGACCAGGCCGGCCACGTCCGTCCGGAACAAGGGGGGCGGCGTGCCGAAGATCCAGGCCGCGACTGTCGCCGAGCATCGGGCCTCCCAACGCGCCGCGCTGCTCGACGCGGCCCGCGCCCTGCTGTCGAAACACCCCGAGCAGATCCCTGGGCTGGCCGAGGTCGCCCAGCATGCCGGCCTCGCCCGATCCAGCGTCTACTCGTACTTCAAGTCCCGCGCCGACATGTTCGACGCACTCGTCATCGACACGTTCCCCCGCTGGTCGGCGTACGTCGAGAAGCACATGGACGAGGCCGCCGCCCCCGGACCGAAGATCCAGGCGTACGTGGAAGCCAACCTGCAACTGGTTGCCCGAGGCGATCACGCACTGGCCCGTGCGCTGGCATCGGCCGGCAGCAGCGAGACACTCGCCGCGTCCAGTCGGCTCATGCACGACAGCCTGGAAGCCCCGCTGCGGGCCGCGCTCACTGACCACGGCTCGTCGGACCCGGCCCGCATGGCAGAACTGGTCCAGTCGATCGTCTACGCCCTGAGCCGGATGATCGAGGGAGGGCTTCCGCTGCGGACCGCAACCGGCCTCGCCCGCGAACTCCTCAGCCCGTACCTCGATCTCGACAGCGGCTGAGGGTTCGGCCCGACCGGGCGACGACGATCAGCTCAGGTCGGCCAGGCAGGACCACTGCGATGTCACCGGCCGATAGCCCAGTCGGGCGTTGATCGCCAACATCGGCGCGTTCGCCTCGTCGTTCGAGGTGTACGCGACGCGTACGCCTGTGGCGGCGGCCCGGTGCAGCGCGGCCGCCTTGGCCAGCCGCGCCAGCCCTCGGCCCCGGTACGTCGGGATGCTGCCGGTGTAGTCCGACCACATCCGGTCCCCGTCCCGCTTCACCAGGCTGAACGCGACCACCTCACCACCGACCTCGGCCGCGATGCTGGACGCCTTGTCCAGCCCGAGGTTGTCCCACACGTCGTACTGCCAGCTCTCGTAGCTCTTCGAGTCGACCGGCACGTCCCCCGGTTCGTCCGCCGCCGAGGCCACGTCCGCCGCGTACAGGAGGTGCGGGTCCAGGTCGGCGATCGGAAGCAGCCGCACCCCCGGAGGCGGGTCGGGCAGCGCGGGTGCCGGATTCAGGTCGAGCGCCGAGTAGCGCACCTCCCGGCTGGGCTCGTAGCCGTGCCGCCGGGCGTACGGCAGCGCGTCGGGCTGCGCCATGGCACGCACCCGGCGGATTCCCAACGGGCGGAGGAAGTCGGTCGCGGCGGTCAGCAGGGCGGTGCCGATGCCGTGCCGCCGGTGTTCCGGGTGCACGTGCAGCAGGTTGATGCCACCGACGTCCGCCGCCGATGTCGTGCCGATGCGTTCGGCGGACACCCAACCGACAACCCGCTCGTCGACCTCGGCCACGAACGCGGTCCAGTCTTCCCCGGGCGGCGGTTCGGCGATCATCTTCCGGGTCGACTCGACCCCGCGCACCAGGTACGGGTAGACAGCCGCCCGCAGGGCCACCACGGCCGGGGCGTCGTCGGATCGCGCCACACGGATGCGCATGTCAGGCCTCCGTCCGTACGGCGGCGACGGCCTCGACCTCGACGAGCTGGTCGGTGTAGCCGAGCACGGCGACCCCGAGCAGGGTGCTGGGTGGGTCGTGGTCGCCGAAGAAGTCCCGCACCACCTCCCAGACGGTCACCAGGTCCTTCTGCTGCGACGACGCCACGTAGACGGTGGTCTTGACGACGTCGGTGGGCGTGGCGCCGGCCGCCGCGAGGGCGGTCTCCAGGTTCGCCATCACCTGCCGGGCCTGCGCGGCGTGGTCGCCCGGCGCGACGGTGCGTCCCTCGGCGTCCAGCGGACACGCCCCGGCGGTGAACACCAGCCGGGCGGGCGGCTCGACGATGGCCGCGTACGCGTACTCGGCGACGTCGGACAGGGCGGGGACGTGCAGCAACGCGACAGCATCCGGCATGCCGGCGAGGCTAGCGACGAACGCAGACCCGAGCGAACCATTAACACCGAAGTTGCCCGGATCTTGCCGCGGGCGGCGTGGTCAGGCGGAGGCTCGTCGGATCAGCTCGGTGGGGAGCATGACCGCCTGCTCGATCTCCTCCCCGGCGGCCAGCCGGAGCAGTTGCCGGGTCATCCGGCGGCCGAGTTCCACGATCGGCTGCCGGACGGTGGTCAGCGGTGGCTCGGTGTACGCGGCCGTCTCGATGTCGTCGAAGCCGACCACCGCGACGTCGTCGGGCACCCGCCGGCCGGCTTCGCGCAGCGTCCGCAGAGCGGCGTGCGCCATCAGGTCGGAGGCGGCGAAGACGCCGTCCAGGTCGGGGTGCTCGGTGAGCAGGCGACGCATCGCCGCCGCACCGGACTCGCGGGTGAAGTCGCCGACGGCGATCAGCTCGGGCAGCCCCGCGTCGGCGACCGCGCTGCGGTAACCGCTGAGTCGCTCGATGCCGGCGACCATGTCCTGTGGGCCGGCGATGGTGGCGATCCGCCGCCGACCGATGTCGATCATGTGTCGGACGGCTGTGGTCACCCCGGCCACGTGGTCCACGTCGACGTACGGCACGGGCACGTCGCCGAGCGGCCGACCGCTGACCACCACCGGGATGCCAAGCCGCGCCAGTGTGCCGGGCAACGGGTCGGCGCCGTGCAGCGAGGCGAACAGCACCCCGTCGACGTGCCGACCGGTGGTGTACCGCTCGACCCGCTGATGCCCGGCCGGCGAACCGGCGAGCATCAGCACCAGTTGCTTGTCGGCCGCCTCCAGCTCCTGGCTGACGCCACGGATGATGCCGGGGAAGACCTGGTCGTCGGAGAAGACCCGGGTGGCCGCCTCCGGCATGACCAGGGCGATCGAGTCGGTGCGCTGGGTGACCAGGCTGCGGGCGGCCAGGTTGGGCACGTACCCCAGCTCGGCGACGGCCCGGGTGACCGCCTCCCGGATCGGCTCCGCGACGGTGGTGGAGCCGTTGACCACCCGCGAAACGGTGGCGCGGGACACCCCGGCCCGCGCCGCCACCGCTTCGAGCGTCGGCCGCTGTGCCGTCGTCATCGCGCCCTTCCCCCCGCTTGTCACAGCCCGTTCCGGGAGATCACCTCCTGGTACCACCGGGCGCTGGCCTTCGGTGTGCGCCGCTGGGTCAGGTAGTCGACATGCACGATCCCGAACCGCTTGCGGTAACCCTCCGCCCACTCGAAGTTGTCCAGCAATGACCATACGAGATAACCGCGCAGGTCCACGCCCCGGGAGATCGCCTCGTGCGCCGCGCGCAGGTGCCCGTCGAGGTAGGCGATGCGATCGGTGTCCATGACCTGCGTCGGACCGTCGGGCGAGTCGGCGCCCGGCTTGTCAGGGAACGCCCCACCGTTCTCGGTGATCAGCAGGGGCACGCCGGGGTAGTCGGTGGCGATCCGTTCCAGCAACCGGGTCAGCCCGGCCGGCTCGATCATCCAGCCCATGTCGGTCAGTGGCCCGGTCGGCGGCACGAAGTGCACAGCGCCCTCGGTGCCCGGGTAGGCGTCGTTGCCGGCGCCGTCGGGTCGGCCGGCCACATAACCGGGCGCGTAGTAGTTGATCCCCAGCAGGTCGATCGGCGCGGCGATCAGCTTCTCGTCACCGTCGCGGATGAACGTCGGCTCGATGATCCGCGCCACGTGCTCGCGGACGTCGTCCGGGTAGCCACCGGCCAGCAGCGGGTCGAGGAAGATCCGGTTGTGCAGGCCGTCGACCAGGCGCACCGCGGCGGCGTCCGCCGCGCTCTCCGGGTCGGCCGGTCGCACGTCGGCCGGGTTGACGGTGATGCCGACGCTGCGCGCGCCGGCTGACCGCAGCGCCCGCGCCGCCAGGCCGTGGCCCAGCAGCAGATGGTGTACGGCGGTGAACGCCGCTCCCGGGTCCTGCTCGCCCGGGGCGTGCACCCCGTTGCCGTAGCCGAGGTAGGCCGAGCACCACGGCTCGTTGAGCGTGGTCCACACGTCGATCCGGTCGCCGAGGCGGGCGTACACGGCGGTGGCGTAGGTGGCGAAGTGCTCGGCGGTGTCCCGGTTGGTCCAGCCACCACGGTCGCCCAGGGCCTGCGGCAGGTCCCAGTGGTAGAGGGTGACGATCGGGTCGATTCCCCGGTCGAGCAGCGCGTCGGTGAGGCGGTCGTAGAAGTCCAGCCCACGCGGGTTGGCCGGGCCGGTGCCGTCGGGCTGGATGCGGGGCCAGGCGACCGAGAAACGGTACGCCCGCAGGCCCAGTTCGGCCATCAGCGCCACGTCGTCGGCGTACCGGTGGTAATGGTCGCAGGCGACGTCGCCGGTGTGACCCTGGTACACCTTGCCCGGCGTACGGCTGAAGGTGTCCCAGATGGACGGACCGCGACCGTCGTCGCGGGCCGCGCCCTCGATCTGGTACGCGGCGGTGGCCGCCCCCCAGAGGAAATGGTCGGGAAAACGGAGTTCGTCGACGCCACCGCTTCGCGGCGTCGTCGACGCCTCGTTGCTGTGCCTGCTGGTTCGCTCGCTCACGCCTTGACCGCACCTTCCATGATCCCGCCGATGATCTGCCGGCCGAACAACACGAAGACCAGTAGCAGGGGCAGCGTCGCGATCGCTGTCCCGGTGAACACCTGCGACATGTCCTGGTAGTAACCGTCCGACAGCGCCCGCAGGGAGAGCTGCACTGTGGGATTCGCCGGGTCGTTCAGCACAGCGTACGGCCACAGGAAGTCGTTCCAGGTGGTCATGAACGTGAGCAGGCCGAGCACGGCGGCGGCGGGGCGCAGCGCGGGCACGACGACGTGCCACCAGATCCGGGCGGTGCCGCAGCCGTCCATCCGGGCGGCCTCGATCAGCTCGTCGCTGATGGCCTGGCCGGCGTACTGCCGCATCATGAACACCCCGAACCCGGTGACCAGCACCGGGACGATAACCGCGGGCAGCCGGTCGTTCCACTGCAGCCGGGTCATCAGCAGGTAGAGCGGGATCACGCCGAGCTGGGTCGGCACCATCATCGTCGCGATGATGACCAGCAGCAGCGCGTTGCGGCCGCGGAACCGCAGCTTGGCGAACGCGAACCCGGCCAGGCTGGAGAAGAACACCACGGACACGGTGACCGTGGTGGCCACGATCGTCGAGTTGATCAGGCCGGTGGCGAAGTACGCGTCGGTGTTGTCGAACAGCCGGGAGATGTTCGCGCCCAGGTTGCCGCCGGGGGTGACCGGGGGTGGCAGTTGGCCCATCGCGTCGTTGGAGCGGCTGGCGACGACGATCATCCACCAGATCGGGAAGATCGACAGGCCGGCCGCGACGACCAGGGCCAGGTAGGTGAGCGGGCTGGCCCGCCAGAGCCGGCTCATCGCGCCGATCCCTTCCGTGCGTCGGGGCCCGATCCGCCGCCGAGGCGGCGCAGGATCAGCACATTGACCACCGCGACGATCGCGATGAGCGCGAAGAGCAGCCAGGCGACCGCCGAGCCGTAGCCGAAGTTGTAGTGCGGGGCGAAGGCGTTCTCGAACATGTACATGGTCAGGGTCTGCGACTCGCGCAGCGGCCCGCCGCGGATCGGGTTGGTGCCGGAGTGGAACATCCGGGGCTCGGTGAAGAGCTGCAACCCGCCGATGGTGGCGATGATGGTGCAGAAGATGATCGTCGGTTTGAGCAGTGGCACGGTGACCGACCAGAACTGCCGCGCCCGGTTGGCGCCGTCGATCGCCGCGGCCTCGTACAGGTCCCTGGGGATGGCCTGCATGGCGGCCAGCAGGATCAGCGCGTTGTAGCCGGTCCACCGCCAGTCGACCATGGCGGAGATGGCCACCCAGGAGGCGAACCGGTTGGACTTCCAGCCGATGGGGTCCATCCCGACCAGGTCGAGCAGCCAGTTGATCATGCCGAACTCACGGCCGAAGAGCACTCCGAACACGATCGCCACGGCGGCGGTGGAGGTCACGTTGGGGACGAGCACCGCCATCCGCCAGCCGGTACGCGCCCGCAGGCCCCGGTTGAGCAGATTGGCAAGCCAGAGCGCGGCGAGCAGCTGTGGGACGGTGGAGATCACGAAGATGCCCAGCGTGTTGACCAGCGCGTGCCAGAAGTCGGTGTCGGCGAGCAGCCGCGTGTAGTTCTCGGCGCCGACGAACGGGTGGTCGGTGCCGAGCAGGTCCCAGTCGTGCAGCGAGACCCAGAAGGTGTACGCCAGCGGGTAGGCCCCGAAGATCGCGAAGATCAGGAAGAACGGGGCGATGTAGAGGTACGGCGAGAACCGGGTGTCGAGCCGGCTGAAGCGACCTGTCGGACGCGGGGGTGCCGGTGCGACCGGCGGGCGGGCTTCGAGCTGGGCGGTCATGCCCGGGGACTCCTTTCGCCGTGCGGGCGGGACTCCGGTGACCGGGGCCCGCCCGCACGATCGCTCGGGCTACTTGGCGGCGGCCTTCTTGGCGTTGGTCACCGCGTCCGTCCAGCCCTGCGCGGGGCTGCGCTGGCCCAGCTCCACGGTCCGCACGGCGTTCTCCACCTCGGTGCGGACGGCCTGGTTCTTCGGGCCCATGTAGACCGGCTTGAGGCTCTTCGCGCCAGTGCCGAAGATCGAGCCGACGGGCGCCCCGGAGAAGTACGCGTTGGTCGCGCCGGTGATCGCCGGGTCGTCGAGCGCCTGCGGGGACGAGGGCAGCGGGCCCTTGGCCTTGAACGCGCCGATCTGACCCTTGGCGCTGGTGAGGAACTTGGCCAGCTCGATCGCCTTGGCCTGGTGCTTGCTCTGCTTCGGCACGGCGAGGTGCGACCCGCCCCAGTTGCCGCCGTTGCCGGGCACCCGTGCGATGTCCCACTTGCCCTGGGCGGTCGGGCCCGCGTTGGCCTCGATGACGCCGGTCATCCAGGCGGGGCAGGCGATGGTGGCGAACTTCGACTGCTTGAAGGCGGACACCCACTCCTCCGACCAGGAGCCGTACTTGCCGGAGAGGCCCGAGTCGATGATGTCCATGGTGGTGTCGTAGGCCTGTCGCACGGCCGGGTTGCTGTCGACGACCAGCTTCTCGCTGGTGTCGTAGTAGCTGTAGCCGCTGCTGTTGCCGGCGGTCTGCAGCAGGATCGTGTTGAACGTGTTGGTGGCCGCGTCGAGGAAGGACGCCCCGGTCTTGGCCGCGGCGAACTTCTCACCGGTGGCGATGTAGTCCGGCCAGGTGGGCCAGAGCTTGGAGACCTCGTCGCGCTCGGTGGGCAGGCCGGCCTTTTCGAAGAGGTCCTTGCGGTAGCACATGGCGATGCCGCCGACGTCGGTGCCGAGGCCGATGAGCTGCTTGCCGTCGGCGGTCAGGCCGGCGTTCCATTTCCACTCGAGGAAGTTGCCCTTGAGGTCGGCGGCGCCGTGGTCCAGCAGGTTGACGAAGTTGCCGGGGTTGGCCTTGTACTCGACCATCAGCCCTTCCTCGATGGCCACCACGTCGCCGGCGCCCCGGCCGGCGGCGAGCCACTGGGTGAGCTTCGGTGAGTACTCGTCGAGGTTGGTGCCGGTGCCGCGCTCGACGATCTTCACGTCGGGATTCGCGGTCATGTACTCCTGGTAGAGCTGCTCGTAACCGAACTGACCGAAGACGTCGACGGTCAGGGTGACGGGCCCGTCCCCGCTCTGCTCGTCGCCGCCACCGCAGCCGGCGGTGACGAGCAGGGCGGTGGTCGCGGCGAGGGCTACCGCGGCGAGCCGGCGGCGCGGGAAGACAGCCATGGGTTTCGACCTCTCTCAAGGTGGTCGGTGGTGGCAGATGGTTAAGAGAGCGCTCTCACGGACAGGGTGCTGGGACGTGTCCGGCCCTGTCAAGAGAGCGCTCTCTTTGATATTCGGACGTGACCCACGACGAGTTCGAGGGCGCCCCCCGTCAATGGGTGACGCCCTCGTCGAAGAGGCCCGCTCAGTCGGGGCGCAGACCCTCCAGCAGGCCCCGGTCGCCGGCGACATCCAGCGTCTCGAAGCTCACCCGACCCCAGAGCGCCAGCAGCAGGTCGCTCGCGTTGCCGCTGACCTGCACCCGGGCATGGTGGTCGTCGTGGTCGAAGATGGTCGCCGTGTCGAGCAGCGCCACCCCCTCGCCGCGCAGCCGCAGATACCACTCCTGGGCCGCGTCAGTCGCGGAAAGCTGCACCACCCCGTGCCAGTCGCCCGGCACGTGCCGCCGGCCCGCCGGCAGCCAGGTGTCCAGAACCTCGCTCACCCCGTCGGCCGCCAGCTTCGCCTCGACCGGGTCACCGGCCCCGATGGCGAGCTGGGCGTCCCAGCGGTGCACCGCCGTCTCGTGAGCCATCCGGCGCGGCCAGAAGCCGGCCTTCTTCGGCTGCGGCGCCCAGTTCCACGCCGGTGCCTCCGGGTCGAGGCCGTCGAGGACGGTCAACAGCCGGTCGTACCCCTGCTGCCAGAGCTGGAGCGGGCTCGCGCCCGGGTCCGCCTCGAGCGGCTCGCGGCGGGCCGGCTGCGCGGTCGCGCCGGAGCCGACGAACGACGACACCCAGTGATAGATGCCAGCGAGGTGCAGTGTCAGGTCGTTGACCGTCCAGCCCGGACAGGACAGCACCGGTGTCTCCGGCGGCGCCTCGGCCACCGCCGCCGCGAATGCCGGACCCTCCGCCCGGAGCGCCCCGATCCAAAAATCCTTGCTGCCCTGCAGTCTGCTCATCGCCATCCTCCCGGGGGTGCCGGGCGACCAGTGGGTGCCACGGCTACTACTCAGCCTAAGGTGAAGGGCGTGCCAGACGCCTCCGCCCAGCCGACAACCGCAGCCGATCGTGCCATCCCTGGTCCACTGGCCAGCTACACGACTCTAGGGATGGGTGGGTCGGCCGCGCGCATCGTCGCCGCCGGCAGCGCCGAAGAGATCATCCGTGCGGTCCGGGACGCGGACGAGCAGGTCCTGGTCCTGGCCGGTGGCAGCAACCTGGTGATCGGCGATTCCGGCTTCCCCGGCACCGTCGTCCTGGTGCGCTCCCGGGGCCTGCGCGTAGTCGCGGAGGACGCCGGGTCGGTCACCGTACGGGTCGAGGCCGGCGAACCGTGGGACGACCTGGTCGCCGCCACGGTCGCCAACGGCTGGGCCGGTCTGGAGTGCCTCTCCGGCATCCCCGGCTCGACCGGCGCAACCCCGATCCAGAACGTCGGTGCCTACGGCCAGGAGGTCGCCGAGACGATCACCGGCGTCGAGGTGTACGACCGGGTCGAGGGCACCCGCCAGATCATCCCCGCCGCCGACTGCGGGTTCGCCTACCGAGGCAGCATCTTCAAGTACGCGGACCGCTGGGTGGTGCTCTCCGTCGACTTCCGGCTCACCCGGTCCCCGCTCTCCGGGCCGGTGCGCTACGTCGAGCTCGCCAGGGCGCTCGGTGTCGAGGTGGGCGACCAGGTGCCGCTGGCGGACGCCCGGGCGACGGTGCTGCGGCTGCGTGCCGGCAAGGGCATGGTGCTCGACTCCACCGACCCGGACACCCGCTCCGTCGGCTCCTTCTTCACCAACCCGGTGCTCGACGGGGCGACGTACGAGCTGCTCCGGGAGCGCGCCGCCGACATCGGTGACCCGCCCGCCTGGCCGGGAGCCGACGGCATGGTCAAGGTCAGCGCGGCCTGGCTGATCGACAAGGCCGGCTTCACCAAGGGTCACCCCGGTCCGGGCGGGACGGCCATCTCCAGCAAGCACACGCTCGCCCTCACCAACCGCAGCGGCACCGCCCACACCGCCGACCTGCTGGCCCTGGCCCGCGACATTCGCGACCAGGTCCACGCCCGCTTCGGCGTAACCCTCCACCCCGAACCAGTCCTGGTGAACTGCGCCCTCTAACCAGCTCGCGCCGGGAGGGGCCAGGGGAGGGTCAACTCGCCCTGGCGCCAGCGGCTGGGGCCGTCGAGGACGGGCCAGCCGGTCTCGCGGAGCCGGCTCACCGCTCTGAGCCAGCGTTGGCGGGGGCCGAAGGTGGCGTACGGGGCGGCGGCCTGCCAGGCGTCGTCCAGCGCGCGGATCAGATCGTGCACCGGCTCACCGGGAACGTTGCGGTGAATCAGCGCCTTGGGTAACCGCTCGGCCAGCTCCGCGGGGCTGCCCAGCGTGGTGAGCTTCGCCGCGAGAGTCAGCGTCCGGGGGCCGTGGGCGTCGATCAGCAGCCAACTGGCGAGGCGCCCCAACTCGTCGCACGTGCCCTCGACGAGTGCCCCACCCGGGGCGAGCGCGGCGGTCATCGTCCGCCAGGCGTCCGGCACCTCGCTCTCGTCGTACTGTCGGAGCACGTTGAACGCGCGGACCAGCACCGGCCGGAGCCCGGCCAGCTCGAACCCACCCCGGGCGAACGTCAGGCCGGGTGGGTCGGCGGCCGGCGCCGCCGCGGCCACCCGGGCCGGGTCGATCTCCAACCCGACCAGCCGTACGTCCGGACGAACCCCGGCCGCCAGCCGAGCGCGCAACTCCACAGCGGTCACCGGGGTGGCGCCGTAGCCGAGGTCGACCACCAGGGGGTCGGCCGCGGCCGACAGCCGGTCGGCACAGGTGGCGACGATCCAGTTGTCCACCCGACGCAGTCGATTCGGGTTGGTCGTGCCCCGGGTGACCACGCCGAGCGGCCGACGCCGCGCCGCGCCGCTCATACCCGGCTCACTCCTCGCGCCTCACTGGCCGCTTGTGCTCGCGACTGCGGGGCTCGCAAACCCGGCTCACTCCTCGCGCCTCACTGGCTGACTCGGTGCACCTTGTGCTGGGCGGCCTGCGCCCGTGGCCGGACCACCAGCCGGTCGATGTTGACGTGCTCCGGGCGGGTGGCGCACCAGGCGATGCAGTCGGCGACGTCCTCGGCGACCAGCGGCCCCGGCACCCCGGCGTAGACGGCGGCCGCCCGTTCCGCGTCACCCTCGAAGCGGACCAGCCCGAACTCGTCGGTCTTCACCATGCCCGGGTCGATCTCGATCACCCGCAGCGGGCGGCCGCACAGCTCCAGGCGGAGGGTGCCGGCGATGGCGGTCTGCGCGTGCTTCGCCGCCGTGTAGCCGCCCCCACCTTCGTAGACGGTCAGGCCGGCGGTGGAGGAGACCACCACGATGGTGCCGGAACCGGAGGCCTCCAGCGCGGGCAGCAGGGCCTGGGTGACCCGCAGCGTGCCGAGCACGTTGACGTCGTACATCCACTGCCAGTCGGCGACCGAGCCGGACTCCACCGGGTCCAGTCCACGCGCCCCGCCAGCGTTGTTGACCAGCAGGGTGACCGGCCCGGGTGCCTGGGCGGCGGCCTCGGCCAGCGCGGCCACCGACTCGTCCGAGGTGATGTCGCAGGTCACCGCGGTGGCCTGCCCGCCGGCGGCGGTGATCTCGGCGACCAGGTCGGCGAGGCGTTCGGCGCGGCGGGCGGCGGCGAGCACGTGGAAGCCCTCGGCGGCGAGCCGACGGGCGGTGGCCGCGCCGATCCCGCTGGATGCTCCGGTGACGATGGCGACAGAGGTCATTTCGACATTGTCCCCCGGCCGCACGACCCGCCCCGACCGGGCGCGGGGGCAGCCATTGACGGCGTCCCGTTGATGAGGTCCGTCACCAGTGGGGGCCGCGCCGGGAATTTCCGAAGCCCGATGGGGAAGATGACATCCGGCGTACAGGTTGACCGAGAAGCGCCGGTCGTGCGGACGGCATCAACCGTGGCAAAGGAGCGGATGTGGCGGAAATGCACACCGGTGTCGGGCGTCAGCGAGGTGCCCAACCGTGGCCCCGGCCTCGCCGCATCGCCACCCTGTCGGTACACACCTCCCCCCTGCACCAGCCCGGCACGGGCGACGCCGGCGGAATGAACGTCTACATCCTCGAAGTCGCCCGGCGGCTCGCCGAGGCCAACGTCGAGGTGGAGATCTTCACCCGGGCCACCTCCGGCGACCTCCCCCCGGTTGTCGAGATGGCACCCGGCGTGCAGGTCCGGCACATCACCTCCGGGCCCCTGGAGGGCCTCACCAAAGAGGAACTGCCCGGCCAGCTCTGCGCCTTCACCGCAGGGGTGCTGCGCGCCGAGGCGTCCCGCCCGCCCGGGCACTACGACCTGATCCACTCCCACTACTGGCTTTCCGGTCAGGTCGGCTGGCTGGCCAAGGAGCGGTGGGGTGTGCCGCTCGTGCACACCGCGCACACCCTCGCGAAGGTCAAGAACGCCCAGCTCGCTGCCGGTGACCGACCAGAGCCGAAGGCTCGGGTGATCGGCGAGGAGCAGGTGGTCGCCGAGGCGGACCGGCTGGTCGCCAACACCCGGGTCGAGGCCAGCGACCTCCTCGATCGGTACGACGCCGACCCCGCCCGCGTGTCCGTCGTACAGCCGGGTGTCGACCTGGGCCGGTTCCGGCCCGCGCCGGGCGAGCGGTCCGCGGCTGCCCGCGAGGCTCGCCGCCGGCTGGGGCTGCCGGCCGAGGGGTACGTCGTCGCCTTCGTCGGTCGGATCCAACCGCTCAAGGCCCCCGACGTGCTGATCCGCGCGGTCGCCGCCCTGCGGGAGCGCGACCCGGCACTGGCCGACCAGGTGACAGTGGTGATCTGCGGCGGGCCCAGCGGCAGCGGCCTGGACCGGCCGACCGCCCTGATCGAGCTGGCCGGCACGCTCGGCGTCACCGACGGGGTGCGGTTCCTGCCCCCGCTCACCGGCGACGACCTGCCCGCGTTGTACCGGGCCGCCGATCTGGTCGCCGTGCCGTCACACAACGAATCGTTCGGGCTGGTCGCCCTGGAGGCACAGGCCTGCGGTACGCCGGTGCTGGCCGCCGCCGTCGGAGGACTGGTCACCGCCGTACGGGATCACGTGAGCGGCGTACTGATCGACGGCCACGACCCGGTCGACTGGGCCCGTGCGCTGGGCCGCCTGCTGCCGGACCGGGCACTCCGGGCGGTGCTGGCCCGTGGCGCCGAGCAGCACGCCCGGCAGTTCTCCTGGGACCGCACGGTCACCGGCCTGCTCGGCGTGTACGGCGAGGCGATCGCCGGGCACCGCGCCCGGCTCGCGGCGGACCTGGCCGGTGATCCGGCGCTGTCCTGCTCCTGGTGACCGGGTACACCGGTCGCCAACCGGTGCGTCGGCCGGGTCGGTCGTAGAGTGGGTCCGGTGAGCCCGAAGAGCGATCTTGCGACCCTGATCGAGTCGGTCTGTGCCGAGCGTGACCTGGCCTGGGAGTCGACCGGCCCCGGCTCGTACGCGGTGACCCTGCCGGGCACCCACAAGCTCAAGACGATCTGCAACCTGATCGTCGGCGAGCACGCGCTGCGCATCGAGGCGTTCGTGATGCGTCAGCCGGACGAGCGCCGCGAGGAGCTGTGGGCCTGGCTGTTGCAGCGCAACGCCCGCATGTACGGCGTCTCCTTCTCCACCGACGCGGTCGGCGACGTGTACCTGACCGGTCGGGTCAACCCGGCCGGCGTGGACGCCGACGAGTTGGACCGGCTGCTCGGTTCCGTGCTCACCTACTCCGACGAGTCGTTCGACACGATGCTGGAGATCGGCTTCGGCAGTTCGATCCGGCGGGAGTACGAGTGGCGGGTCAAGCGCGGCGAGTCGACCGCCAACCTGGCCGCGTTCGCCCATCTCTTCGAGCCGTCCGGCTCCGGCCCCGACCCGGCCTGACCACACAGCTGCACCGCGCTCGGCGCCCGCGCCTTCCGCGCCTCCGACATGAGGGTGGTTCGGACTGCTCCTGACGGGTATGCCGCACCGCGCGGTGCGGCAAGGGACCCCCGCGCGCCGAGGACGGAGTGCCAAGGAGCGGAGCATCCCATGGCTCAGCGGAACAGCTCAGGTCGCGGCGCGACTGCGACCAGGACGAAGCGACAGGCCGGCAACCAGACGCCGGGCACCCCGGGAGTCTCCGAGTCGGAGATCTCCCGGATGCGGGTGGACGACATCCGAGGGCAACTGCGCAAACGCGGGGTCTCCGGGATCTCCGCGCTGCGTAAGCCCGACCTGGTGAAACAGTTGGTGCGCTCGATGCGGGCCGGCGCGGGTCGGAGCAGCACCGGCCCGTCGGGTCGGGCCACCGGCACCAGGGCGTCGGCGGGTCGTGCCGCCGCCACCAAGAAGTCGGCGGCCAGGGCGGCGCCGAGCCGGGCGAAGGCCGCGCCGGCGAACAAGAGCGCACCGGCGAAGCGGGCCGCGGCGAAGAAGACGACCGCCGCCCGCAAGTCGACGGCGGCCAAGCGGACGACGGCGGCGAAGAAGACGACGGCGGCGAAGAAGACGACAGCCGCCAAGAAGACGACGGCGGCGACGTCGACGGCCGCGCGCAGGACGGCGACGGCCCGTACGGCGCCAGCCCGCAAGGCGCCGGCGAAGAAGGCACCGGCGCGGCCGGCGGCGAAGCGTACGGCAGCGGCGAAGCGCACGACGGCGAAGCGGGCGGCGCCCGCCAAGCGCACAACGGCAAAGCGTGCGGCCCCTGCCAAGCGCACCGCGCCGGCCGGTGGCGGCGCGGCAGCCGGCGGGATCCGAACCGGACGGGGAACCGGACGGTCGGTCCGCAGCTCGCAGGTGATCTCGTCGTTGACGGATCGGCCGGAGCGGCCCGGGCGGAGCCTGATCACCGCGAATCACGAGGTGATCCAGCGCTGGGCCCGGGAACGCGGGGCAAAACCGGCGACCATCGCCCGCACCGAGCGGGATGGTCGAGCGGGTGTGTTGACCTTCAACATCCCCGGATACCGGGAAAGCAGCCGGATTCGGGAAATCACCTGGGATGACTGGTTTTATACTTTCGACCTGCGCAAGCTGAACCTGATTTATCAGGAACAGATGCGCGACGGCCGGCAGAGCAACTTCTTCCGGACCGAGTCACCCGATCGGGAAGACGGTTAGGTGTTTGCGGGAATGGCTGCCGGGTACGCGGCTGTTGCCAATGACCGAGGCCGGAACGGCGGATACTCGCCAGTTGTGACGGGCGAGACAGCCGATCTGGGTTGAATCCAGAATCCGGGCGAACTAGCTTTATTGCACCGCACCACGCTTGGAAACGTTCGGGGGAGCGGCGGATCGATCAGATCCGCGCACCAGGCGAGGTGCGAGGGGACGGGTGGACAACCGTTGGGGGACGGTTACCACCTGTTTGGACCGGCGGCGTGAGCGGGCGACGCTTACGGGGGTGAGTGTCTGCCCGCCGCCGCCGGCCCCACCGGCGGGCGCCCACCATGACTTTCGGGTCACGGTGGGCGCTTTGCCGTGGAATGCCGATTACGCCGTTGGTACGCGGTCTGCGGTTGTTGTCGATTCCGGCCGGGCGGCCTGACGCAGCGCGGCGACGTGTCGTTCCCGGGATGGCCCGGCCAGCAGATGCCCGAGCGCGGCCAGCAGGCCCACCCCACCCACGATCAGCCAGTGCAGGTCGCCGAGGTGCTGAAGGCTCACTCCGCCGAGGGTGGGAGCGATGAAGGCGGCTGCCGGGAACGTCAGGTAGAAGACCGACTGGTAGCGCGCGCGCAACTGCGGCGGTGCCAGGTCGGCGTTGATCTGCGCGTTGGGCGGGGCGGCGAGCATCGAGCCGATCGTCCAGACCACCGCGGCGCCCAGGTAGACGGCCAGTTCGTCGGCGACGACCAACACCCCGAAGCCGAGCGCCAGCAGTGCGGTGGAGGCGGCCAGCACGACGTCCTTGCGGTGCCGGTCGATCAGCCGAGGCACGAACAGTTGCCCGATCACGATCAGCGCGCCGCCGAGCGCCACCACCACCCCGTACGCCCACGGGCCCAGGCCGTCCGCCCGCATGGCCAACGGCATGATCGTCGACGTCTGCATGGTGAGTACGGCCAGCACGAAGGTGAGCCCGACGAAGACCAGGAACGTGCGGTCGGTCAGCGCGGTGTGCAGCCCTGGCCGGCGGGGCCGGGCGGACCCGGTGGCCGGACGAGCGGCCGGCGGACGGTCGGCTGTGGGCTTGGCCAGCCGCAGGGTTTCCGGCACCTTCCAGCCGATCACGGCGGCGGCGGTCAGAGTGGCACCGGCGTCGACCAGGAACAGCGCGGTGAAGCTCGCCTCGGCCAGCACCCCGGCGAGCAACGAGGCGACAGCCATGCCCAGGTTGAACGCCCAGAACTGGAGGTTGAAGGCGCGTGAGCGGCGTTCGGCGGGCACCACGTCGACGATCGCCGCGACGAACGCCGGGCTGGGCATCGAGTGGACCACGCCGACGAGCGCGGCGAGCACCGCGATCAGGAGAAGGGGTCGGCTGAAGGCGAGCGCCACCATCAGGGCGGCCGTTGCCAGGTGCGCGGCGAGCAGCGTCGCCCGGCGACCCCACCGGTCGGCGAGCACCCCGCCGAGCAGCACTCCGGCCGCTCCACCGGCCCCGTACGCGCCGACGACAGTGCCGGCCAGCCCGACGCTCGCCCCGCGTACGTCGGTGAGGTACAGCGAGAGGAACAGCATGGCGAAGGCGCCGGCCCGGTTGATCAGCAGGCCGGCCCAGAGGTACCAGAAGGTGGCGGGGAGTCCGCCTGCGGTGTCGTGCCACCAGCGCCGCGCGGCGTACAACCGACCTCCCTACAGTTCAGTTTCTTAACCGTTTCACCTGCACGGTAGAAAACCCAGGCCGCGTCGCGCCAGTTGAAGCCCGAACCTCGGGCGTGTCGTCAGACGGCGGCCTCGGCGGGCTGGGACCCCCGGGTGGCGGTGACCGGTGTCAGCGCCTCGCCGGAGCGGCGCAGCGCGGCGGCACGCCGCTCCCGGGCCGGCCCCGACACCAGGTGGGCCACCGCGGTCACGACGCCGAGCGCGGCGCAGCCGTACCAGAGCGCGTCGTTGCCGATGTGCTCGCGCACCAGGCCACCCAGGATCGGCGCGCTGGCCCCGGCGATCTGCCAGGAGAGGGAGAAGACGCCCTGGTAACGGCCGCGCAGCTCGGCGGGGGAGAGCTCGGCGATCAGAGTGGAGTTGGACGGCGAGTTCAGCATCTCGCCCACCGTCCAGATCAGCACGGTCAGCCCGTAGAACCAGGCGGTGCCGGCGAACGCGGTCAGCCCGAACCCGACGCCCATCACCACGGATGCCAGCGCGAGCACGTGTGAGCGGCTCCGACCCCGGATCAGTCGGGGCACGAAGAGCTGGCCGACCACGATCAGGATGCCGTTCAGCGCGATCACCGAGCCGTAGGTGGCCGGGCTCAGGCCGTCGTCGCCCATCGCGATCGGCAGCATCGAGATGTGCTGGAGGAAGACCAGCGCGGCGAACAGGTTGAGTGCCACGAAGCCGAGGTAGACCCGGTCGGTGAGGATCGTGCGCAGGGCGCCGCGCGGAGCCGTGGTGGTTGCGGTGGCGGTGACCGAACGGGCCTGTCGGGTCTCCGGCACCCGGCTGAAGATGATCAGCGCGGTGATCAGCATGGTGGCCGCGTCGACCACGAACAACAGCAGGTAGTCCGCCTGCGCGGCGAGACCGGCGAGGACGGCGGCGCAGGCGAAGCCCAGGTTGATCGCCCAGTAGTTGAGCGAGAACGCCCGCAGCCGGTCCTTCGCCGGCACCACGTCGATCATCATCGCGCCGAACGCGGGTCGGGCCGCCTCGGCGAACATGCCGAGCAGCAGGGCGCCCAGCGCCACCGCCCAGAGGTCCCGGGCCAGGCCGAGGCCGAGCATCATCGCGGCGGCGCCCACGTGTGCCGTGAGCAACGTCGGCCGCCGGCCCCACCGGTCCGCGAGAGTGCCGCCGGCGGTGGTGCCGAACGCGCCGCCGACGCCCCACAGACCGATCACCAGCCCGGCCTGCGAGGCCGAGAAGCCGCGTTCCTGGGTCAGGTAGATGGCGAGGAACACGAGGACGAACGAGCCGAGCCGGTTGATCAGGGTGCCCGACCACAGGTACCAGAAGGTGGTGGGCAGGCCGCCGGTGGTGTCCCGGAACCAGCTCCGCATCGTCCGCATATGGCGCCCCGCTTGCAAGTAATGACCGATATGACTGCCGCGCCTTACAACCCTAGTGGCGGGCCGAGCCGCTGGTCACCCGGATTTTCACGTGGTGGTCGTCACGACGGCTGCCCGCGTGTCCCCTCGGCGGTTGAGGCAGGATGATCCGCATGACTGCGAGCGAAGGGCCCACCGTCGGGACGCTGGTCCTGCTGCGACACGGTGAGAGCGACTGGAATGCCAAGAACCTCTTCACCGGTTGGGTGGACGTCGACCTGACCGAGAAGGGCGAGGGCGAGGCGAGGCGCGGCGGTGAACTGATGCGCGAGCACAGCCTGCTGCCGGATGTCGTGCACACCAGCGTCATGCGCCGTGCGATCCGCACCGCCGAGCTGGCGCTCAACGCCGCCGACCGGCACTGGATCGCGGTGCGCCGGTCGTGGCGGCTCAACGAGCGGCACTACGGCGCCCTGCAGGGCAAGAACAAGAAGCAGACCCTCGACGAGTACGGCGAGGAGCAGTTCATGCTCTGGCGCCGGTCGTACGACACGCCGCCGCCGCCGATCGCGGACGACGACAAGTGGTCGCAGGTGGGTGACCCCCGCTACGCGCTGCTGCCGACCGAGCTGATGCCGCGCACGGAGTGCCTCAAGGACGTCGTCGACCGGATGCTGCCCTACTGGTACGACTCGATCGTGCCGGACATCCTGGCCGGCCGGACGGTGCTGGTGGCCGCGCACGGCAACTCGCTGCGCGCCCTGGTCAAGCACCTCGACCAGATCTCCGACGAGGCGATCGCCAAGCTCAACATCCCGACGGGCATCCCGCTGCGCTACGACCTCGACCCGCAGCTGCGCCCGCTCACGTTGGGCGGCACCTACCTCGACCCGACCGCCGCGAAGGCAGCCGCCGCGGCGGTGGCCAACCAGGGCCGCTGAGCTGTCGGAAAGGGCCCCCTGTCACGCGCGAAGCGATGACCGGGGGCCCTTTCTCGTCTCGTACGTCAGTTGCTGGTGGGCGCGCTCTGCCCGGTGATCAGGTAGATCACGTGCTCGCCGGCGTTGACCGCGTGGTCGGCGAAGCGCTCGTAGAAGCGACCCAGCAGGGTGGCGTCGATCGCGGTCTCCACCCCGTACGGCCAGTCGTCGCCGAGGAGCACCGCGAACAGGTTCTTGTGCAGCTCGTCCATGGCGTCGTCGTCGCCGTCCAGCTCGCTGGCGAGGTCGACGTCGGGCTTCGCCAGCACCGAGCCGATCTTCACCGCCATCCGGTCGGCGATCTCGGACATCTCGGTGAAGACCGTCCGTAGCTCGGCCGGGACGGCCGGGGAGGGGTGCCGGCGCAGCGCGGTCTTCGCCACGTGCTCGGCCAGGTCGCCCATCCGTTCGAGATCAGCGGCCACGTGCAGCGCGGTGATCATCGCCCGGAGGTCGGAGGCGACCGGCGCCTGTCGGGCGAGCAGGTCACAGACCCGCTCCTCGACGTGCCGGTAGAGGTCGTCGATCTCGGCGTCCCGCTCGATGACCGTCTCGGCGGCCTGCCGGTCGGCGGTGAGCAGGGCCCGGGTGGCCTGGCGCATGGCGGCGCGGACGCCCTCCGCCATGTCCACCAGCAGTTGGCTGACGATCTGGAGGTCGGCCCGGAACTCGTCGCGCATCATCACGTCCTGTGGTCGGTCGCCGCCGACGGGTGCCGGCGCAGGGGGTTGAGCAGGTGCGACGCCAACGGTAGGGCGCTCGGACGGACCCCGGATGAACCACGGTGAACGACGCCAGACGCGGGGGTGAACAGTTTTGAAAGTGAGGGTGGTTCGTCCCGATCTGTGTGGTAGCCAGGTTAACAATGACCCTACGATCGCCGGGTGGAGTGGGCAGTGGCGGTCGTGGTCGCCTTGGCGTTGGTGGCCGGGTTGGCCGCCGGTTTCCTGCTGCCCCGGTTCCTGCCCGCGCGGGACGGCCGCTCCACGTCGACGGGCGGCGCGAGCTCCCGCTGGAGCAGGGGGAGGCCCGCGATAGCCGACGAGCAGCAGACCGGGCTCGGCCGCCGGACGATCGACTCGCTCCGGGCCGGTGTCGTGGTACTCGACAACGACGACGAGCCCGTGCTGATCAACCCGGCCGCCCGCGCGATGGGGCTTCTGCGTGCCGGCAGCAGCCCCGGCTCGATAGCCGCGCACCCGCTGATTCGTACCCTTGCCGGTCAGGTGCGACGCACCGGCGTGCGACGCGAGATCGAGCTTGACCTGCCCCGAGGTCGCGACAGCGCGGGCGAGAACCCGCTCGGCGTGCACCTGCGGGCGATGGGTCTGGGCAACGGTTTCATCGCCGTCGAGGCGGCCGACGTGACCGAGTCGCACCGGCTGACCCGGGTGCGACGCGACTTCGTGGCCAACGTGAGCCACGAGCTGAAGACCCCGATCGGCGCGCTTCAACTGCTGGCCGAGGCCCTGCTGGACGCGACCGAACCGGCCGACGCGGCGGCGCCCGACCTCTCCGAGGACCTGGTGGCCGCCCGCCGGTTCGCCGAACGGATCCAGCACGAGTCGACCCGGCTGGGCCGGCTGGTGCAGGAGTTGTTGGAGTTGACCCGGTTGCAGGGCGCCGAACCGCAGCCGCCACCGGAGCCGGTCGCGCTGGACTGGGTGATCGCCGAGGTCGTCGATCGGACCCGCACCACCGCCTCCGCCCGAGGTGTCGAGGTGACCGTGGACGGTCAGCGGGGCCTCACGGCGTACGGCAGCGACTCGCAACTCGCCACGGCGGTGGCGAACCTTGTGGAGAACGCCATCAACTACTCCGGCGCGGACACCGCGGTGCGGGTCACCCTGCGCGGCGACGACGAGCACGTCGAGATCGCCGTCGCTGACCAGGGCATCGGCATCGCGCCCACCGACGTGGACCGGATCTTCGAACGGTTCTACCGGGCCGACCAGGCCCGCTCGCGTGCCACCGGCGGCACCGGGCTCGGGCTGGCGATCGTGAAACACATCGCGAGCAACCATGGCGGACGGGTGGAGGTGTCGAGCACTCTTGGTGGTGGATCGACGTTCACCCTCCGGCTGCCTGCCAGTCCACCGGACGACCTCCTGGCGACACTGCCGCCGGTTGGGATCGAGTCCGGTCCGGCTGGGCTACGGCAGGTCTGACAGCAATGGAAAGGAAATCCCCGTTGAGCCGCGTTCTCGTGGTCGAGGACGAGGAGTCGTTCTCCGACGCCTTGTCGTACATGCTCCGTAAGGAGGGTTTCGAGGTTTCGGTCGCCGCGACCGGAACCGACGCCCTCACCGAGTTCGACCGGACCGGCGCCGACATCGTGCTGCTCGACCTGATGTTGCCCGAGATGTCGGGGACCGAGGTCTGCCGGCAACTGCGGCAGCGCTCGGCCGTGCCGATCATCATGGTCACCGCCCGGGACAGCGAGATCGACAAGGTGGTCGGGCTGGAGATCGGCGCCGACGACTACGTCACCAAGCCGTACTCGCCGCGGGAACTGGTCGCCCGGATCCGGGCGGTGCTGCGCCGGCAGAGCCCGGAGGTGGCCGAGGCGGGTGCCCCGACGCTGGCCGCCGGGCCGGTGCGGATGGACATCGAGCGGCACGTGGTGACCGTCGACGGCGGCGCTGTGCAGCTGCCGTTGAAGGAGTTCGAGCTGCTGGAGCTGCTGCTGCGCAACGCGGGCCGGGTGCTGACCCGTGGCCAGCTCATCGACCGGGTCTGGGGCGCCGACTATGTCGGTGACACCAAGACGTTGGATGTGCACGTGAAGCGGCTGCGTTCCAAGATCGAGCCGGAGCCGTCCGCGCCGCGTTTCATCGTCACCGTGCGGGGTCTGGGCTACAAGTTCGAGCCGTGATCGGCGTACCTGAAGGGGCCTGCGCTCGGCGCGGGCCCCTTCAGGCTGTCCGCCGATGTCGTAGACGAGTCAGCTCCAAAGGCGTCCCACCCGATGCCCCGGGCTCCTCGTCCGCAGCCGTCGTGGCGTCGCTCTCCAAGCGAGCGAGCAGCGCGGCGTGGCGGTTGATGATCTCGTCCGCGAGGCCGCCGAAGTCGGTGGCGTCTCGCCGTGCCGGGTCGTCGTCGCGTGGCCGCGTCACAGTTGGTCGGCGGGGTGCGGGGCGACCATGCCCTGCTTCGTCCGGGCCGCGCACAGCTCGGCCAGCCGCTGGTACGCGGCAGCGCCGATCAGGGCGGTCAGCTCCGGCCCGTAGGACAGGTACATCGGCTCGGCGCCAACGTGCGCGTCCGTCGAGGAGGTGCACCACCAGTCCAGATCGTGCCCGCCGGCTCCCCAGCCCCGCCGGTCGAACTCGGACAGGGTGGAGACCAGCACCTTGGAGTTGTCCGGGCGCTTGACCCAGTCCTGATCGCGGCGGATCGGCAACTGCCAACAGACGTCCGGCTTGTATTCCAGCGGGTGCACCCCGTCGCGCAACGCCTGGGCGTGCAGGGCGCAGCCACCCCCACCGACGAAGTCGGCGTCGTTGAGGAACACGCACGGGCCCTCTGCGCCCTGGGTGGCGGTGCGGCGGGCCGGGTTCTTGCCGTCGATGGTGTCCTCGTCGGTCCAGTTCTTGAACCCGCGCCGGAAGTGCTGCCAGGTCTCCGGGGTGAGCCGCTTGACGGCGTTGCGGACCCGCTTCTCGTCGTCCGAGTCGGTGAAGAACGCCCCGTGCGAGCAGCAACCGTCGGAGGCCCGACCGGCGATGATGCCGTGGCAGCCCTTGCCGAAGATGCAGGTCCAGCGGGAGAGCAGCCAGGTCAGGTCGGCCCGGATCAGGTGCGTCTCGTCAGCCGGGTCGGCGAACTCGATCCACTCCCGGGGAAAATCCAGTGGCACCTCGCGACTGCGCGGATCGCCCGGGTCGTCCACCAGCACACGGAGCTCCATCGTCACCCGGCCCAGCGTACGCGCGGTGACGTCCGCAGGCCGGCGAGCCGCGCAAACGTGTTGCGCCTAGGGTCTTCACCATGCGACTGGGTGTCCTCGACGTTGGATCCAACACGGTGCACCTCCTCGTGGTTGACGCGCACCACGGCGCGCACCCGTGGCCGGCGCACTCCGAGAAGGTGGTGCTCCGGCTGGCCGAGCAGATCGGCCCCGACGGTGCGCTGACCGAGGCGGGCGCCGACGGGCTGGTCAAGGCCGTCGGCATGGCGAAGGCGGCGGCCGCCGGGCTGGAGGCCGACGACCTCATCGCGTTCGCCACGTCCGCGGTGCGCGACGCCACCAACGCGGCCGACGTGCTGGCCCGGGTCCGGGACGAGACCGGCGTACGGCTGGCGGTGCTCTCCGGCGCGGACGAGGCGCGGATGACGTTCCTGGCCGTGCGGCGGTGGTTCGGCTGGTCGGCTGGTCGGCTGCTGGTGCTGGACATCGGCGGTGGCTCCCTGGAGATCGCCGCCGGGATCGACGAGGACCCTGCCGCCGCGGTCTCGCTGCCGCTCGGCGCCGGCCGGCTGACCCGGGAGCGACTGCGGGTCGACCCGGCCAGCGCGGCCCCGCCGTCGGCGGAGGCCGTCGAGAAGCTCCGCGAGTACGTGGACGGCCGGCTGGACAAGGTGGTCGACCAGATGACCGAGGTCGGCTGGGATCGGACGGTGGCCACCTCGAAGACGTTCCGCACCCTGGCCCGACTGGCCGGGGCGGCACCGTCCGGTTCGGGGCTCTGGGTGCGTCGCAGCCTGACCCGCGCCGGGTTGCGGCAGGTCATCGGGTTCATTCGGCACATCCCACCGGCGCAGCTCATGGAGCTGGAGGGTGTCAGTGCGGGTCGGGCCCACCAGTTGCTGGCCGGCGCGGTGGTCGCCGAGGCGGTGATGCGCCGCCTGGATCTGGACTCGCTGGACATCTGTCCGTGGGCGCTGCGCGAGGGGGTCATCCTCCGTCGGCTGGATCAACTCGAACCGATCTGAGCGGGCTCCCGGTTTCGGTCGGTTTGCCGGCGCTCGTCACGATGTCCCGGGCGCTGCCGGGCTACGCTGGTTGATGTGACTTCCCGCGTTCCCGTGCTCCTGTCCAGCTCGTCGGTCTTTCCCGAGCCGACCGCGGCGGCGTTCCAACTGGCTGCGGCACTCGGCTACGACGGCGTCGAGGTGATGGTCTGGACCGACGTGGTCAGCCAGGACGTTGGCGCGCTGCGCGGCCTCTCGGAGCACTACGGCGTGCCGGTGCTCTCGGTGCACGCGCCCTGCCTGCTGGTCACCCAGCGGGTGTGGAGCCCGGACCCGTGGGAGCGGCTACGCAAGGCCGCCGAGCTGGCCGAGACGCTGGAGGCGCCGACCGTCGTGGTGCACCCGCCGTTCACCTGGCAGCGGGACTACGCGCGCAACTTCACCGAGGGGCTGGCCACCGTCGGGGACCGGTTCCCCGGGCTGCGCTTCGCCGTGGAGAACATGTACCCGGTGCGGATGGCCGGTCGGCAGTTCGTCCCGTACGTCCCGGGTTGGGATCCCACCGACACCGGCTACCCGTCGTACACCCTGGATCTGTCGCACTGCGCGGCCTCGCACAGCGACCCGCTGGAGATGGCCGACCGGATGGGCGCCGGCCTGGCGCACGTGCACCTCGGCGACGGCACCGGTGAGGGCCGCGACGAGCACCTGGTGCCCGGTCGCGGCACCCAGCCGTGCGGTGAGCTGCTCTCCTCGCTGGCCGGGCGTGGCTTCACCGGGTCGGTGGCGGTGGAGGTCGCCACCCGGGGCGCGAAGAGCCGCGCGGTGCGCGAGGCCGACCTGCGCGCCGCGCTGGAGTTCGCCCGCCAGCACCTGACCGCGCCGTCACCTGTCGACGTCTGACCCGTCCGCCCGAACCGGGCGGTGGCGGTGTCAGCTGACCGGCGAGAGCGAGTCGACGCCGGCGGTCGGCTGCGCGGCGACCGTCACCTGCTCGCCGATTGCCGCCCGCTTGCGGGCCCGGTGCGCCGCCACGTGCGAGCGGGTGGCGCACCGCTCCGAGCAGAACCTCCGGCAGCAGTTGGACGACGTGTCCAGGTAGACGTTGCCGCACCGCTCGTCGGCGCAGACCCCGAACCGGGCGCTGCCGTACTCGCAGAGCCAGACCGACAGCCCCCAGACCGCGCCGGCCAGGTATTCGGCACTGACCGAGGCGCCCCGGCTGGTCACGTGCATGTGCCAGTCGCTGGAGTCGTGCCCGGAGATGCGCGGCTGCACCGGAAACGCCTCCAGCAGCGCGTTCAGCTCGGTGACCGCCAGGCCGTCACGACCGGAGGTGCCGTACTCGAAGACGTCGCGCAACCGCTTCTGGGCCCGTCGGAAGATCGCGACGTCCCGGTCCGCGACTTCGTCGCGCATCCAGGCGTTGTCGTCGGGGAAGAGGGCCCGCAGGTCGTCGAGGTCGTCCAGGCGGGCGTTGACCAGGTCAACACCGGTCCGGGCGTACGCGTCGAAGTTCACGCCCCCAACGGTAGACGACTCACGGGGTGCGCGGCGCGTCGATGTAGTGCGGCAGGAACCGCGCGTAGCCGTCGGTGATCAGGCTGGCGCTCTCCCGCACCCCCACCCCGGCCGATTCGCCGTCGACGATCCAACTGCCCAGCACCATCCGGTTGCCCGCGAACTGCGGCAGCGCCCGGAACTCCTGGTAGCACCAGCCCTCGTCGCCGTAGATCCCCGGGTTGGTGATCTCCTCGTCGGCGGTGACGATGCGCACCGAGCCGCCCTCCCGGCCGAGCAGGGGCTTGGCCACGTACTCGGACATGCCGCGCGGCGAGTCGAGGTACGCCGGGAGCAGGTACTCGTGGTCGGGGTACAGCTCCCACAGGACGGCGAGCAGCGCCTTGTTGGACAGCAGCAGCTTCCAGGCCGGCTCGATCCAGGTGGTCGGGGTGCCCGGGGCCAGCGCCGCCGGCCCGTACGGCTCGGCCAGCATCCACTCCCACGGGTAGAGCTTGAAGCACGTGGTCACCGGAAGGTCGTCGGCGTCGACGAAACGCCGGCCGTCCCAGCCGATCTTCTGGATGGGGAGCAGCTCGACGTCGAGGCCGGCCTGTCGAGCGGTCTCGGCGAGGTAGCCGGCGGTCATGTGGTCCTCGCCGGACTCCTCCTCGTTCGACCAGAGCACGTGCACCCGGCGCTCGTGCAACCCAGCCCCGATCTTGGCCCAGGCGCCGACCAGCCGCTCGTGCAGGCTGTTCCACTGATCCAGCTCCGGCCGGGTCTCCTCCAGCCAGTACCACTGGATGATGCTCGCCTCGACCAGCGCGGTCGGGGTGTCCGCGTTGTATTCCAGCATCTTCGGTGGCCAGGTGCCGTCGTACGCCAGGTCGAAGCGCCCGTAGAGGGTGGGTGGCGCCTCGCGCAGTGACCGGGCCACCGCGTCGGCCGCCCACTCCGGGATGCCGAACTCGGCGTACCGGCGGCGGGTCACCACGTGCTCGGCGGCGGCCACGGACATCCGGTGCAGCTCCTCGGTGGCTTCCTCCAGGCGCAGCACCTCGTCCAGGTCGAAGGCGTATGCGGCGGTCTCGTCCCAGTACGACATGATCCCGCCGTCCGGCAGTTCGGTGTCGACGTAGACCAGCCCCTGCTCCCGGATGGTGGTGTCCCAGTCGGGTCGGGGTGTGACCGTCACACGGCGCATGTCAGCCGCCGCAGGCGGCGAGGTGGGTGCCGAACCCGCCGCGATCGGGCAGAGCCGCGGTGGTCGGCTCCGGGGCGGCACGACCGGCGGCGGAGTCGGGGACCCGCATCGCCAGCGCGACAGTGTCGCCGCCGCCGACGGGCCCGAGGGCGCAGTCGTCGTCATCGTCGTCGTCCGAGGTCATGTTGCAGCCGGAAAGGGCGAGCGCGAGAGCGGTGAGCGCGCCGAGCTGCACGGAGGCCGACCGGAGCCGGCGGCGGGGGCGTTGGTCCACGGCATCGTTGTAGCCGATCGGCGCCACCGCCGCCGTCCCGCCCCTGGGTCAGGAGGGGTTTTGTTGTGGAACGGACCCTTCCCGGCATCCGGGCGGGCCGCACCGCCGCCCCTCGGCGGAGGGCCTGGCAGGGGCGTTACGCTCGGCTCATGCTCCGTTCCGTCATCCTCGCCGCCTCCCGGTCATCCCAGGTCGAGCGGCTCGTCGCGACTGCCCCGTACACCCGGGACGTCGTCCGCCGGTTCGTCGCCGGCGCTGCCACCGACGACGCGTTGCGCGCGACCCGCGGGCTCGTCGACGACGGTCTCGCGGTCACCCTCGACCACCTCGGTGAGGACACCGTCACCCCCGAGCAGGCCGTCGCCACCCGCGACGAATACCTGAAGCTGCTGAAGATGCTCGCCGCCGCGGGGCTGACCCCGGCCGCCGAGGTGAGTGTGAAGCTGTCCGCGCTCGGCCAGATGTTCGACGAGCAGTTGGCGTACGACAACGCGCGGGCGATCTGCGCGGCGGCCGACGCGGCGGGCACCACTGTCACCCTGGACATGGAGGACCACACCACCACCGACTCGACGCTGGAGGTGCTGGGCAGGCTGCGCAAGGACTTCCCGTCGACCGGCGCGGTGCTCCAGGCATACCTGCGCCGGACCGAGTCGGACTGCCGGGAGCTGTCCTCGGCCGGGTCGCGGGTGCGGCTGTGCAAGGGCGCCTACAAGGAGCCGGAGTCGGTGGCCTACCAGTCGGCCCGTGAGGTGGACAAGTCGTACGTGCGCTGCATGAACATCCTGATGTCCGGCGACGGCTACCCGATGCTGGCCACCCACGACCCCCGGATGATCGCCATCGGTGAGGACCGGGCCCGGTGGTTCGACCGGGGGCCGGAGCGCTTCGAGTTCCAGATGCTCTACGGCATCCGCCCCGAGGAGCAGGCGCGCCTCGCGGGCGAGGGCTACACAGTGCGGACCTACGTCCCGTACGGCGACGAGTGGTACGGCTACCTGATGCGCCGGCTCGCCGAGCGCCCGGCCAACCTGGTCTTCTTCGGCCGCGCCCTGATCTCCAAGAAGTAACCCGACATCGGTCGACGGGCCGGCGGTCACCCCCCGGGGTCGGCGCCGGCCCGTTTCGCGTGATCCGGGTGACGACCTTGACCAGGAGCCTTAGCTTCTGAGCTGTGACAAGTGGCCAGGTGCGGCGCGACGGCGGACACATCGCGTACGAGGCGCACGGGCAGGGCCCGCTGGTCGTCCTCGTGCACGGCATGGGGGAGAACCGGGCGAGCTTCCGGCACCTCACGCCACTGCTGGTGACAGCCGGTTACCGGGTCGCCCAGGTCGACGTCCGGGGGCACGGGGAGTCCAGTGCCGGCTGGCCCACGTACGCACCGGCCGAGGTCGGCGCCGACCTGTTGGCCGTGGTCCGCGACCTCGATGCCGGGCCGGCCGTGCTGGTCGGCAGCTCGTCCGGCGCCGCGGCGGTGGTCTTCGCCGCCACCGACGCCCCGGAGCTGGTCTCCGGCATCGTGCAGATCGGCGCGTTCGTCGGGCAGCCGAAGCTCAACCCGCTGCTGCGGCTGACGCAGGCCGCAGTGCTGCGCAGCCCGCGACTGTTCGGGAGGTTCCACAACACGCTCTTCCCGGTGCACCGGCCCGCCGACGACGCCGCGTACCGCCGGTCGATGGTGGCCAACCTGCGTGAACCTGGCCGGATGGCCGCGACGCGCGGCGTGATCGCGCCGGCCGAGCCGCACTGGACGGCCCGCGCCCCCCAGGTTCGGCAACCCGTGCTGGTGCTGATGGGTTCCAAGGATCCGGACTTCCCCGATCCGGGCGCGCAGGCCCGGGCCGCCCGCCGGCTTTTCCGCACCGCCGAGGCCCGGATGATCGAGGAGTCCGGCCACTACCCGCACGCCGACCGGCCGCAGCGCACCGCCGAGGAGCTGCTCGGCTTCCTGGCGGTGTGCACCGGTGTCTAGGGTCGGCCTCGCCCCTCTCAGCAATTGGTCGTACCCTTCGGCGGGTGACTGACGGGGTGCAGCAGCCAGCACCACGGCGGCTCTGGCCGCTGTGGACGGTGCTCGTGGTGGTCTTCCTGCTGCTGGGCTGTGGCCTGCCGGCGCTGCTCGTCGTCGGAGTGATCCGGGAGAACGGCGCCCGGTCCACGATCAGCCGGGCCGGCGTCTCGACGGCCGACGATCCCGCCACCACGGTGGCCCGAGGGCTGGCCGACCGGATGACCGCCCAGCTTCAACGGCAGTCCACGGCCCTGCTCGGCGGCGACCGCGCCGGTTTCCTCGCCGTCGCCGACCCCGCCGCGCACAGTGACCTGCTCCGCCGCTTCGCCGCCCTACGCGGGCTGAAGGTCACCGTCTGGCGGGCCGAGCCGAGCGGTCTGCCCGCGCCGATCACCGACAAGCCGGGCGAGTGGCGGCTCCTGGTGCGGTTCCAGTACTGCTTCGTCGCACCGAACTGCCAGCCCAGCCCGGTGCTGATCGGCACCCGCTGGCGGGAGAACGGCGACCAGCCCCGGTTGGTCGCCATGGAGGAATCCAGGTCGGTGGAGACCGGCACCCGCCCCTGGGAGATCAGCGACCTGGCCGTGGCGATCGGCGCGCGGACCATTGTCGCCACCACCCCGGCGCTGCGCGGCAAGCTGCCCGGCCTGCTCGCCCAGGCCGAGGCGGCGGCCAGGGTCGCCGACGGGTACGCGGTGACAGGCTCGCCGCCGGACCGCTACCGGATCTTCTACGCCGGCCGGAACGAGTGGAAACGCTGGTACGGCGGCGACCGGCCAGAATGGACCGGCGGTTACGCCGTGACAGTGGGCGGCGGGCACCACGAGGTGGTGCTCAACGCCGACGGGCTGTCCAGCAGCGGCACCGACGACCTGCTCCGGCACGAGTTGACCCACGCGGCCTCACTGCCGGAGCGCGGCTACCCGGGCAAGGACACCTGGTGGCTGGTGGAAGGGCTGGCCGAGTTCGCCGGCGCCGGCGGCCAGGCGGTCGACCGGTACGAGGGGATCGCCGACGTACGGAAACTGGTCCGGGGCGGCTGGGATGGCCAGTTGGAGGGCATCAACCCCGCCGACGACGCCTCCGCCGAGCGCGTCGGCGGCAGTTACGGCGTCGGCTACCTGGCCGTCCGGCACCTCGTCGACCGGTACGGACCGCTGCGGTTGCTCACCTTCTTCAAGACCGTGGTGCACGATCGCAGGACCCTCGACGTGGCCGCCGAGAAGGCGTTCGGCGAGCAGTGGTCGACGTTGCACGACGAGTGCGTCGCGTACGTCCGCGCCGCCGCCGGCTGACCGACACCTCGTCGTCCAGGGCCTCGGGGCGGGAGCAACCGAGCGGCTCGCGGTCGCCGGGACGGCTGGTCGTACCATCGATGGGTGCGCCGCCCTCAGTTGCCGCGGCCCGCCAGCACCACGCGGCCCCGCCTGCTCATCGCCCTGACCGCCGTCGCCGTCCTCACCGCCACCACCGCCGCCTCGTGCGGTGACGACCAGCCGCCTGTCGCGCTCGCCTCGGCCGCCCGCAACCCGGTCAGCGAGGTCATCGACGCGCCGGCGACGGTGACGGCCCGGGCCGCCGCCACCCTGACCGCTCCCGCCGACGGCACCCTGTCCAGCCTGCGTGTCCAACCGGGACAGTCGGTGAAGCGTGGCCAGGTTCTCGCGGTGGTCGACTCGCCCTCCGCCCAGCAGCGGCTGCGGCAGGCGAAGGAGGCGTTGAACGCGGCGAAGCGCGCCGGGCGGGGTGTCTCGACGGGTGACCTGACCGGCAGCCGGCGCGACACCGACAAGGCCGCGAACGAGGCGTTCGACGCCGCCCGGAAGGCCGCCGAGAAGATCGCCGACCCGCAGTTGAAGAACGCGCTGCTGACCCAGGTGACGTCCGCCCAGCGGCAGTACGCTGCCGCCGCCCGGAGCGCCGACCAGGCCGTCCGCGCGGTGCAGCGGGGGATCAGCGGGCTGAACTCCGCCGTCGGCGCGCTGTCCGCGGCGCAGCGGCTCCAGGCACAGCAGGGGTACGACCTGGCGAAGGCGACAGTCGACGCGCTGACCCTGCGCGCTCCGATCGCCGGTGTGGTGCAACCCGGCGGCACCCGGGCCGGCGGCGGCGCGACCGGAGGCCTCGCCGGGCTGTTGGAGCAGGCCGGTGGCGCTCAGGCCGCCGGCCTCGACCCGTCGGTGCTGGCCCCCAGCCAGGGTGGACCGCCGGCCGGGGTGGACGACGCGGTCGCGGTCGGCGGCCGGGTCACCGCCGGCACGCCGGTGCTGACCGTGGTCGACACCGGGCAGCTGGGGCTGCTCGCCGAGGTGGACGAGACCGACGTGCTGCTGGTCAAGGCCGGTGTGACGGCCACTGTCGAGCTGGACGCCGTCACCGGCGCCAGCTACGACGCCACCGTCCGCTCGGTTGACGTGCTGCCCACCAGCTCGGCGCAGGGCGGGGTCAGCTACCGGGTGCGCCTCGCACTGGGCGCCGGGAAGCTGGCCGAGGACGAGCCCGCTCCGACGCCCCGCCCGGGAATGAACGCGATCGTCCACCTGCGGGTCCGCGAGGCAGCCGACGCGGTGACCGTTCCCGCCTCTGCGGTGTTCTCCGCCGACGGCCGGGACGCGGTCTGGGTGGTCCGCGACGGCAGGGCCGGCCGGGCGGCGGTGACCGTGGGCGTCCAGGGGTCGGATCTGGTGCAGATCCTCAACGGTGTCCAACCCGGTGACCGGATCGTGGTGCGCGGCACCGACCAGGTGCGCGACGGCCAGGAGGTGCGGTGACCGGCGTCCCGCCGGCGATCGAGGCGGTGGACGTGTCCCGGACGTACCACCTCGACGGGGTGTCCGTGGAGGCGTTGCGGGGGGTGTCGCTGGTCGTGCAACCGGGGGACTACGTGGCCCTGGTCGGCCCGTCCGGCTCGGGCAAGTCCACGCTCATGCACCTGCTCGGTGGGCTGGACCGGCCGACCGGTGGCCGTCTGGTGATCGGCGGGCGGGACGTCAACGCGCTGGCCCCGCCGGAGATGGCGACCCTGCGCAACGAGACGATCGGGTTCGTCTTCCAGGCGTTCCACCTGCTGCCGCGTACCTCGGCGGTGGAGAACGTGGCCCTGCCGCTGGTCTACCGGGGGGTGTCGGCCCGGCAGCGCCGCGAGCGGGCGGCGGCGATGCTCGGCCGCGTCGGCCTCGGGCACCGGCTCGACCACCGGCCCAACCAGATGTCCGGCGGTGAGCAGCAGCGGGTGGCGATCGCCCGCGCACTGGTCACCGAGCCGACGGTGCTGTTGGCCGACGAGCCCACCGGCAACCTGGACAGCGTCACCGGCGCGGCGGTGCTGGAGCTGTTGGAGCGACTGAACGCGGAGTCCGGGGTGGCGCTGGTGATGGTCACCCACGACCAGGAGGTGGCGGCGCGGGCGCGTCGCCGGATCACGATGCGCGACGGCGCGGTCGTTGCGGACAGCGCCGCGGCCGTACGCCCGGCAGGCGCGGACGGCGACGACCCGCACTCCGACCATGATCGACCGCCGTCCGTTGATCACGGTCGACCTGCGACACTGGTCCCCGCTCCCAGCGCGGAGCCCCGGTCCGCGTCCGGAAGCGGTCCGGGGCACCCGTCCGGTGGCTCCGGTGGCGCCGCCGGAGCCACCGGGCGCCTTCCGCACGGGGCCGACCCGGGCGAGCCCGGTGTCCAGCGGCCCGGAGGTGCGACGTGAGGGTCGCCGAGGCGTGGCGGGTGGCACTGGACGCCCTACGGGCCAACCGGCTGCGCAGCGCGCTGACCATGCTCGGGGTGATCATCGGGGTGGCCTCGGTGGTCCTGCTGGTGGCCATCGGCACCGGCACCAAGCAGAAGGTCGAGCAACAGGTCGAGGGCCTCGGCTCCAACCTGCTGCTGGTCGTCCCCGGCCGGATCGAGGTGGGCAACGCGCCGGTGGTCTCCCCGCTGACCCTCAAGGACGTGGACGCCGTCACCAGGGTGGTCGGCGACCCGGACCGGGTGGCGGTCACCGTCGCCTCCGGTGCGACCGCGCGAGCCGGTGCCCGCTCGGACTTCACGACAGTGCAGGGGGTGCTGGAGACCACCCCGGCGGTGTTCACCCGGTCGCTGGCCCGGGGCCGCTACCTCACGGGCACCGACGTGGACACCAGTCGGCGGGTGGCGGTGCTCGGCGACTCGGTGGCCCGCGCGCTCTTCCCCGACCGGGACCCGCTCGGCCAGCAGGTGGCGCTGGCCGGGGTGCGGTTCCGGGTGATCGGCGTCTTCGCGCCACTGGGGCAGAGCCTCGGTGTCGACCGGGACGACGAGGTGCACGTACCGGTGACCGCCGCGCAGCGACTGTGGGGCACCCAGCGGGTGGACGGCATCGCGGTGAAGGCCCCCGACCGGGAGCGCATCGACGAACTGGGCGAACGGATCGTCGCCGAACTCAACCGCCGCCACCCCGACACCGAGTTCAGCGCGGTCACCCAGCAGCAGATCCTCGGTGTGCTCGGCGACATCCTCGGCGTCCTCACTGGCGTCCTGGCCGCCATCGCCGGCATCTCGTTGCTCGTCGGCGGCGTCGGCGTCTCCAACATCATGCTGGTCAGCGTCCGGGAGCGGACCCGGGAGATCGGGCTCCGCAAGGCCGTCGGCGCGCGCCCGCGCGACATCGGGGTGCAGTTCCTGCTCGAAGCGGTGCTGCTCACCACGATCGGTGGGCTGACCGGGATGGCGCTGGGCGTGGGGACCGCCCTGCTGGTCAACGCGCTGTCGCCGATCCCCGCCGCGATCACCTGGTGGTCGTTGGCGCTCGCCTTCGGCGTCTCGGCGGTGGTGGGCATCGTCTTCGGGGTCGTGCCCGCGCAGCGCGCCGGCCGGCTCGATCCGGTGGTCGCGCTGCGCGCCGAATGAGCAGGGTCGGAGCAATCGGACGACGGTCGCAGGCGGGCAGATACCGGGAGCACGGATCGGGTGAACCAGCGATCGAAGCATGATCAGTTGTACGAAGGGATCGCGCCGGTCACAACCGCCCCGCTACCGTACTGGTAACACGCGCGTCGCCGGCCCGGCCCGGAGCATCCGTCGGGTTGGCACGCGCCGGGCATGGGATGGGTCGGTGAGCCATGGCCGGGTCGCAGTCCGACGGACGGCTGTCGGAGGTCAAGTTCCTGACCGTCGCTGAGGTGGCGACGGTCATGCGGGTGTCGAAGATGACGGTCTATCGACTGGTGCACAGCGGTGAGCTCACCGCCGTCCGGGTCGGCCGCTCGTTCCGGGTGCCCGAGCATGCGGTGCACGAATATCTTCGGGGTGCTTTTCAGGAAACCGCCTGAGCCACCGTTCCGCCTTCCAGGTGCCTTGTAACCGGCATCGGTGAGCGTGATGAGTGAGCTTGCGAGCCCCGCAGTCGCGAGCGAAAGGTGGCCCCGACGGGGGCGCGTTGGTCCGGCTGACGCTCTGCGGCTACCCTGGAGCCCGACCGAGACCCCACCGGTGCGTCCCGCCGCCCAGACTGGTCCGGTCCGTTGTCCGCAAGCGGTCGCCGTCGCCACCTGCGTGGTGTCATCCGGTCCGCCCCGAACGTTGTATCGAAAGGCTGTCGTATGGGCTCGGTGGTCAAGAAGCGCCGTAAGCGCATGGCTAAGAAGAAGCACCGCAAGCTGCTGCGCAAGACCCGCGTCCAGCGTCGCCGTCTCGGCAAGTGATCGCCGCCGGGCTCAGAGCCCGGCGTTCGGCGTCACTTGCCAAACTGTCGACCCCCGGAGGCTCAGGTGATCAGGCCGTGGTCGTCCCGGCTCGGTCCATCCTGCCGGGGTAGGTGCGTCAGATGACCCCCGGTGGCACCTCAGGTGCTCCGGGGGTCGTCGTCGTCACCGGGGTCGGCCGCTATCTGGGTGCCCACGTGGCGGCCCGACTCGCCGCCGACCCGCGGATCGAGCGGGTCATCGGGGTGGACGCACCGGACTCGGGCACCGAGTTCACCGACCTGCTCGACCGGGTCGAACGGATCCGCGTCGACAACGATGCGCTCGGTGGGCTCCTCGCCGACCTGGACGTCGACGCGGTGGTGCACCTCGCGCTGGTCAGCTCTCCCGACCCGCAGCACGGTGGCCGGTCGGCCATGAAGGACCAGAACGTCATCGGCACCATGCACCTGCTGGCCGCGTGCCAACGGGCACCTCGGCTGCGCAAGATCGTGGTCCGCTCGTCCACCGCCGCGTACGGGGTGTCGTTCCGGGACCCGGCGGTCTTCACCGAGGAGACCGAGCCACGCGAGGTCCCGCGCGGCGGTTTCGGCCGCGACATCCTCGACCTTGAAGGCTACGTCCGCGGTTTCCGGCGCCGTCGGTCCGACGTCACCGCGACGGTGCTGCGCTTCGCGCCGTTCATCGGCTCGACCGCCGACACCACGTTGACCCGCTACTTCGCGCAGCCCTTCGTGCCGACCGTCTTCGGCCGTGACCCCCGTCTGCAGTTCCTGCACTTCGACGACGCGTTGGAGGTGCTGCACCGGTCGATCGTGGAAGATCACCCGGGCACGTACAACGTCGCCGGCCCAGGGGTGTTGTCGCTGTCCCAGGCGATCCGGCGAGCCGGACGGGTGGCCGTGCCGGTGTTGGAACCGGGCCTCTCCGGTGCCGCCGCGCTGGCCCGCAGCATGGGCTTCGGCCGTTACGGCCTGGACCAGGTCGACCTCTTCGTGCACGGCCGGGTGGTCGACACCAGCCGACTTGAGCAGGAGTACGGCTTCACGCCCCGCTCCACCGCCAAGGCGTTCGAGGACTTCATCCGCGCCCACCAGGGTGGGGTGGTGGTCACCCGGGGTCAGTTGGCCGTTGCCGAGCAGCTCGTCCTGGACGGCATCCGGCAGGTCCGCTCCGCGGTTCAGGAGCGGCCATGAGCGCGAGGAGTCAGCCGGTTGTACGAGCCGCGCAGTCGCGAACCGAGGTGGCGTCATGACCGGGCCGGCAGAGGGGCGTGACCCGCAGGGGGTCGGGCGCTTCGACGTACCCCAGCAGTCGCCCGCAGCGGACGCGGACCCGGCGCGGCGCAACGGTCATCGGCCGGCGGCGCAGGTCGCCCCGACACCGACGCCCACGCCGGCCGACGAGGTCGACACCGCGGCCACCGACGAGCCCGTCGGCGCGGACGCGGGCGCCCCGGTCGACGCATCGACGCCGGGTGGCACCCCGCCAGCCGTGGCGGACCGGCCGGGGGACCACTGGGACCGCAAGGTCGCCAACGGCCTGGCGTTCCTGCGCCGACGGCTCGCCGGCGACTACGAGGTCGACGAGTTCGGCTTCGACCCGGAGTTGACCGACGCGGTCTTCCACCCGCTGCTGAGGCTGCTCTACCGGGACTGGTTCCGCACCGAGGTCAGTGGGGTGGAGCACGTGCCGGTCGACGGGCCCGCACTGGTGGTCGGCAACCACTCGGGCACGGTGGCGCTGGACGCGTTGATCCTCTCGGCTGCGCTGCACGACAAGCACCCTGCCCACCGCTACCTACGGCTGCTCGGCGCCGACCTGGTCTTCCGGATGCCGGTGGTGTCCGAGCTCGCCCGCAAGACCGGCGGCACTGTGGCCTGCAACCCGGACGCCGAACGGCTGCTCGGTGGGGGAGACCTGGTCGGTGTGTTCCCCGAGGGCTTCAAGGGGATCGGCAAGCTCTACGCCGACCGGTACAAGCTGCAACGGTTCGGGCGGGGCGGTTTCGTCTCGGCGGCGCTGCGCACGGGCACCCCGATCGTGCCGGTCGCCATCGTCGGTGGCGAGGAGATCTACCCGATGCTCGCCGACATCAAGCCCCTGGCCCGACTGCTCAAGCTGCCCTACTTCCCGGTCACGCCGACCTTCCCGTGGCTCGGCCCGCTGGGCATGGTGCCGCTGCCCAGCAAGTGGCTGATCGAGTTCTGCCCACCCATCCCGACGGCCCACCTGACCGACTCGGCGGACGACCCGCTGGTGGTGTTCAACCTCGCCGACCAGGTGCGGGAGACCATCCAGCAGACCCTGCACACGTTGCTGGAGCGACGGCCCGACCCGTTCGGCCCCTGAGTCAGTCGGCGCGGCGGCGGCGCTGCAACGCCAGGCCGGCGGTGACCGCGCCGGCGACCAGACCGGCCGCCGCGGTCGACGGCACGGCGATCTTGACCGCGCGCAGGCCGGTGCGGAAGTCCCGTACCTCCCAGCCGTGCTGGCGGGCCTGCCGCAGCAGGCTGCCGTCCGGGTTGACGGCCACCGCCCTGCCCACCGCACGGAGCAGCGGCAGGTCGTTGGCCGAGTCGCTGTAGGCCGCGCAGCGGGTCAGGTCGAGCCCTTCCACAGCGGCGAGCTGGGTGACCGCCTCGGCCTTCGCCGGCCCGTGCATCAGGTCACCCACCAACCTCCCGGTGTACGCCCCGTCGACGATCTCGGCCACCGTGCCGATGGCACCGGTCAGGCCGAGCCGGGCGGCGATCACCCGGCCGATCTCCACCGGGGCCGCGCTGACCAGCCACACCCGCTGGCCGGCGCCCAGGTGACCTCGGGCGAGCTGGTGGGTGCCGGCCCAGATCCGGGGAGCCATCATCTCGTCGAAGATCTCCTCGGCGAGGTGCTCCACCTCGTCGACCCGCCAGCCTTGGACGAAGGCCAGCGCGGCCTCCTTGGCCAGCGACATGTCACCGGCGTGCTCCCGGGCCAGCAGCCGGAACCGGAGCTGCTGCCAGGCGAACCGGGCCAGGTCGGAGGTGGTGACGTAGTTGCGGGAGGCGAGCCCACGGGCGAACCAGTAGATCGAGGCGCCCTGCATCATGGTGTTGTCCACGTCGAAGAACGCCGCGGCCGTCGAATCCGGCGCGGTGGCCGGGGCCAGGTCGGTCTCCGCCCAGCCCGCAGTGTGCCCCTCGGCGTCGGTGCTGACCGTCACCTTACGGCTGCGCGCCACGCGACTCCCTTCCTCACCGGTACGACGGATGCCTCCCAGCGAAGGGTAGCCGCCGGATACGGTCGACCGGCCGAGCCCAGAACGAACTGTGGCGCGGCCGGTCGGACCTGCGGTATATGGGGTGCGGGTCAGCGCGCCCCGGGGCAGGCGCTCGGGTTGGGGCCGAGAGTGTCGCTGGCGGTCGGGGCCGGGAGGCCGCAGGCGATTGCCGCACGCAGTGCATCCGAACGTTCCCGGATGGTGTCCAGGAGGACCAGCGACCGCTGGGTCCGGGCCCGGTCGGCGCGGGTGCCCCCGTCGAGCAGGCCACTCACCGCCCGGCGTTGCCCCGAGACGAAGGTGTTGAGTGTGTCCAGGCTGCCCGGCTCGGCCCGCTGCACGGCGGCGGCGGTCAGCAGGCGTACGCCCTGCCGGGTGTCGGCGTCCATGTCGTCGAGGACCGCGCTGTAGCCGATCCGGTCGCCGCGCAGCTTGGCTGCCTCACCGACCCGGGTCCGGGCGAAGTCCAGGAAGAGCTGGCCGCGGCTGATGTCCGAGCTGGCCAGGGCGAGTTGCGCGCGTTCGGTCGAGCGCTTCATGCCGTAGAGCGCGTCGCCGGGCACGGCGTTCTCGCTGGCGGCGGAGATGCCGGAGACCGCGATGGCGCCGGCCGCGATGCCGATCAGGATCGCGCCCCGGGCTCGGGCCCGACGAGCGGTGACCGCCGGCAGCAGCCGCCCGCGGGTCGTCGTCGTGGTGGTTGGTTCGCTGGCCGCCGGTGGGGCGCCCAGTCCTTCGCGTTCGGCGGTCGCGAGCAGCATTGCCCGCAGGCCGGTACGGAAGTCCGGGTTCACCTCGACAGCCGGAGGGTCGACGGTGAGCTGCTGACCCACCGCGACGAGCGGCGCGAGTTGACCGTCCACCCGGGATCGCACGTGGTGTCGTCGAGCGCCGTTGGCCTCGTCGAGAAGCTGCGCGAAGCGCTCGGCGCGCCGGCGGGAGAAGAGGATGTTGTCCACCGCAGGCACCTCCCTCTCGCTGGTCACGGCCGGTCGGCCGCGGTCGTTGCCAGCGACCGGGCGGCAGTGTGACACCACGGAGGTGAGGTGCCGCCGGCGTGCCGGTCGGACCTCGGTGTCCCGGGCCTGCCAGGACATCCACCGGTCGCACCCGGAGAAACGCGGCGGACCGGGCACGGGTTACGGGCCTGGCGGGCCGGAAATTACAGAAAGTGATCGTCGTCACCGGGCGGGACCGACTCTGACCTGCAGGGACGTTGATCGGCGTCCATCGGCCCCGCCGAAACAATCTACGGCTGGAAGCCGTCGGGAAGGAGGCGGGCCAGGGCGCGAACCGCCCGGTACTGGAGGGCCTTGATGGCGCCCTCGTTCTTGCCCATCGCACGGGCCGTCTCGGCGACCGAGAACCCCTGGAGGAAGCGGAGCACGATGCACTCCTGCTGCTCCGGGTTGAGCTGTTTCACGGCGGTGAGCAGCGCGACGTTGGTGATGTGCTCCACCACCGCGGCCTCCGGGCTGCCCTCCGGGCCCCGGTCCTCCCGGTCGGCGTCGAGCACGTCGCCGGTGGTGACCTCCAGCCGGTAGCGGCCCGACTTGAAGTGGTCCGCGACCAGGTTGCGGGCGATCGTCACCAGCCAGGCGCCGAGGTCGCGGCCCTGCCAGGTGAAGCTGCCGATCCGCTTGAGCGCGCGCAGGAAGGTGTCCGAGGTGAGGTCCTCGGCGAGTTGCCGGTTGCCGACCCGGAAGTAGACGAACCGGAACACGGTGTCCACGTACCGGTCGTAGATCAGACCGAACGCCTCGGACTCGCCGGCCTGGGCCCGCTCGATCAGCGTCCAGACCTCGGTGGCCGGGTCGGACGGGTCCGGGCGGCTCGGGAAGCCGGTCGGGGTGGTGGTGGTGGTGGCCGGCACCGCCGGGATCACCGCTGTCTCACCCGCCGCCGGGTCGGTGGTCACCGCTGGTGTGTCGCTGACCCGTCGACCCTGCGCTGGCAGCGGCCGGGGCGGTACGGCGACGCGACCCCCGGGCGGTCCACCGTTTCCGCCCGGCACCGCGGGCCGTGGCGTCGGTTCGTTGTGGTGTGGCCGACTGCGTGTCCGATGCGCCGCGCCGTCGCCCCGCACGGCGGTGCCGTGTGATTCGTCCAGCGGGGAACGGGCCATGGGCCGCTCGTTGACGTGGGAGCGGGCCGGCTGACCGGTCAGGCCGAGCGGGCGTTCCGCGTAACCGAAGGTGGTCACCGGGCTGCCCCCGTCCCGTTGGCCACCGGACGGGCCGGTCTGTAGGTCATCGGGACGGGCCGACCGGGATCCCGGTCGGGCAGGACGGTCATGGGAGTTGCCGGCGGGCGGCAATTCCCCTGGAGGTGCTGGTCCAATGCGCTCACAGGCACGGGGGCCTCCTCGGGCTGAGGGGTGTCGACTCACGGCAAATGGGGTGAGCCGACCCGAGTGATGATAGGGCCAACGTCACCCGCGCGTGGCAAGTCCGTTACACAAGGCGGAAGTATTTCCCGCTCCGCCGCACCGGTGGCGGACCGGTTGTCCGTCGTGTGCGTTTGACTTTGCATCGGCGCGGTGTTCCAGGATGGATCACCTGGTCGGGGGCTGATTGCCCGTTCGGCTGGGCCGCCGCGTCGAGTGGCGCGCCTGCTTTGCCGAGGCGTCTGTGGACGGTGCCGCCCGTCCCATCGACAGGACCTGGACGGCCCGCCGATGGCACACAGGTGAGTCCCGTTCATGGGACTTTCGCAGCGCGGCGCCGGTGGAGCCCGCCGCTGCGGCGCGCTTCGCCGTAGGTCACCGGTCATCAGGTGTCCACCGGCCACCCCGGGGTGGCCGAGTCGGCGGTACGGGGTGTGCCGCACCCGAGGACCGGCGAGACTGTGCGGGCGTACGTGGTGCCGGCACCCTGCCGCCGTGCTCGGCAAGGTAAAAAGGTCCAGCTCCGGCCGGCGACGCCAGCCGACCCACCCGCACCCGCCGACACCCGCACGGAGGTAACCGATGGCCACTGACGCCCGGCTCGCCCTGATCACCCGACCCGGCTGCCACCTGTGCGACGACGCCAAGGCCGCACTCGACCGGGTGGTGGCGGTCACCGGCGACAAGTGGGTCGAGTGGGACGTCACCGGCGACGACGGGCTGGAGCGGGAGTACGGGGACCGGCTGCCCGTGGTGATGCTCGACGGCAAGGAGCACGGCTACTGGCGGGTCGAGGAGGACCGGCTGCTGCGGGACCTGACCACTCCGCAGCTCTGAGCGGTGCCTAAGGTGCTCTGATGACCCCTGCGCACCCCCACCTCGTGTGGGACTGGAACGGGACCCTGCTCAACGACCTCAGCCTGGTGGTGTCCGCCACCAACGTCGTGTTCGCGAGCCTGGGCGGGCCGACGGTCACCCTGGACGAGCACCGGGTGCGGTTCCGCCGACCGATAGCCGAGTACTACGCCGAGGTGCTCGGCCAGGCCGTCGACGACGACGAGTTCGGCCGACTGGACCGGATCTTCCACGACGCGTACCGCACCGGGTTGACCACCTGTGAGCTGGCCGCCGACGCGCGCACCGCGATGGCCGCCTGGCCGGGCGGCCAGAGCCTGCTCTCCATGTGGTTCCACGAGGAGCTGGTGCCGACCGTGCACACGTACGGGCTGACCGGCCACTTCGCCCGGGTCGACGGGCTGCGGGCCACGGTCGGCGGCGGCCGTAAGGCCGAGTCGCTCCAGCTGCACCTCACCGAGCTGGGCGTGGACGGCGCCTCGGTGGTGCTGATCGGCGACTCCATCGACGACGCGGACGCGGCCCTCGCGGTGGGCGGCCGTGCGGTGCTCTACACCGGCGGGTTCACCGACCCGGCCCGGCTGCGTGACTCCGGTCACCCGGTGGCCGACACGCTCACCGACGCGGTGACCCTGGCCCGGGAGGTCAGTTCCGCAGGTAGGTGAGGACGGCCAGCACCCGCCGGTGCTGCTCGGTGTCGGGCGGCAGCGTGAGCTTGGTGAAGATGTTGCGCACGTGCTTCTCCACCGCGCCGTCGCTGACCACCAGGGAACGGGCGATGGCGGTGTTCGAGCGGCCCTCGGCCATCAGGGCGAGCACCTCGCGCTCGCGGGGAGTCAGCTCGCTCAGCGGGTCGTCTCGGCGGCGTCGGGCGAAGAGCTGACCGACCACCTCCGGGTCGAGCACCGTGCCGCCGGCCGCCACTCTGCGCAGCGCGTCCAGGAACTCGTCGATCGCGGCCACCCGGTCCTTGAGCAGATAGCCGATCCCACCGCCGGCACCGCCGGTGGTGGCGAGCAGATCATCGGCGTACGAGACCTCGACGTACTGGGAGAGCACCAGGATCGGGGTACGCGGCACCAACCGGCGTGCCTCCACCGCTGCCCGCAGCCCCTCGTCGGTGTGCGACGGCGGCATCCGGACGTCGACGATCGACACGTCCGGGCGGTGCTCCACCACCGCCTCGACCAGCGCGTCGCCGTCGCCGACGGCGGCCACCACCTGGTGGCCGCTCTCGGTGAGCAGCCGGACCAGCCCCTCCCGGAGCAGGACGGCGTCGTCCGCGATCACGATGCGCATGGCTGTGTTGTCTACCACGTCCGACCCGTAGTGGGGGCGCGGCGCGGGACTGATCACAGCGGGAGCTCAGCGCGGATCTCGGTGGGGCCGCCGGCCGGGCTGACCACCACCAGTTCACCGCCGGCGGCCCGGACCCGGTCGGCGATGCCAGCCAGCCCGTGCCCCTTGGCCAGGTGTGCGCCGCCCTGACCGTCGTCGCCCACCCGCACCTGGAGGTGGGCGCCCTGCCGGGCGACGGCCACCACGGCCTCGGTGGCCCGGGCGTGCTTGGCGACGTTGGTCAGCGCCTCGGACACCACGAAGTACGCGGTGTTCTCCACCGCCGGGTCGAGCCGCCCGCCCGGCGTGCCGAGCTGCGGATCCACCTGGAGCTCAATCGGGATCAGCCCACGCGCGGCGATCGCGGCCAGGGCGCTGGGCAGGCCCCGGTCGACCAGGATCGGCGGGGCGATGCCCCGGGACAGCGCCCGCAGCTCGGCCAGCGTGTCCCGGGTCTGGGTGACTGCCTCGTCGATGGTCCGGCCGGCCGCCTCCGGGTCGGACGCGAGCTGCATCCGGGCCCGGCTGAGGTCCATCGCCAGGCGCACCAGGCGCTGCTGGGGGCCGTCGTGGATGTCGCGTTCCAACCGGCGCAGCGCGGACGCCTCGGCGGACACGGCGGCCCGTTTCTGCTCCTCCAGCACTGTGATCCGGTCGCGCATCTCGGCCACCCCGGTCAGCATGGCCTTGGCGAAGCTGGCCTGGAGAAGCGCGCAACCCCGGATCACGATCGGCAGGGTGATCAGGAAGAACACCCCGATCGCGGTGTTCAGGCCGATTCGGGCGGTGGTCGAGTCGCCCAGGCCGAGCAGTTGCGCCAGGTCCTTGTCACCCTCGCCGTCGGCTCGGGGAAGGGCCCAGTCGTAGGCCCAGTACAGCGAGCCGGCGATCGCTCCCGCCCACCAGACCAGGGCCACCACGAAGGTGCCGGCCGCCGCGATCAGCCGCAGGATGCCGTGCGCCAGGTCGAGCCAGGACTGGGCGTCCCGCATCGGCACGAAGATCCGTCGCCAGGCGTTCGCGCCCGCCTCGGGCAGCCGGTAGTGCGGCCGGATCCGGGGCTGCCGGAGCACCGCGGGCAGCCGCAGCCGCTCGATGTCGGCGAGCCCACGGGCGGCGTACAGGGTGCCGCTGAGGATCGGCAGGCCGACCACCGTCACCACCAGGCCGATGCCGACCGCGGTGCCGACGATGAGGACCACGAAGCTGGCCACCGCCAGGGGCAGGCCGAGCAGCACGTACCCGGAGTCGACGAAGAGTTGGCGGGGGATGCTCGGTGCCAGCGTCGGTTGGTCGCTGGTGGCGGCAACGGCGGTCATGCCCAAAAGGCTAGGCATTCGGGCTTCGGGTCCCCATCCCGAAGCCCTGCCTCTCCCCCGTAGTGCTGCCCCTACCACCTGGGGGGACGGTCCCTGTGAGCCTCGGCGCGGGATTGGTCAGAGAAGTCGGGATTGAGCAATAATCGCCCGGGTGGCGTGAGCGGAAGCCCGTCGGATCGATCTTGCGGAATGGAGGTGCTGGTGAGGTTGCGTGGCGCAGCGACAAGATCGCGATTTGTGCACGTCTTCACAAGCGCCTACTCTGTGACTCCGACGCGCCCTGCTAGCACAGCCGGCAATCTCGGTCGCCAGCGGGAGTCCATAAGCGGCCGACCAGCGGAGTTGGCCGAGGATCGCACCGCACGGAGTCTCATGAGTCAGCACCGTCACCCAGGCGCGCCCGGCCGCGCCGGTGCCGTACCGGCGCTACCGGATCTGCCCGAGGCGACCGTCGCTCGGCTCCCGGAGTACCTGCGCGCGCTGCACAACCTCGCCGACACCGGGCACGAGACTGTCTCCAGCGAGGGCCTCTCCGCCGCCGCCGGTGTCAACTCCGCCAAGCTCCGCAAGGACCTCTCCCACCTCGGCTCGTACGGCACCCGGGGCGTCGGCTACGACGTCGCGCTGCTGATCGAGCAGATCGAGTTTGTGCTCGGGCTCACTCAACGCCGGGCGGTCGCCCTGGTCGGCGTGGGTAATCTCGGTCACGCCCTGGCCGGCTACGACGGCTTCGCAAGCCGGGGCTTCCGGATCGCCGCACTGCTCGACGCCGATCCCTCCCGGGTCGGCGAGGAGATCAACGGCCTGGTTGTCCGGCATGTCGACGACCTGGCGACGGTCGCCGCGGAGGAATCCCTGGCGATCGGCGTGATCGCCACCCCGGCCGCAGCCGCCCAGCAGGTCGCCGACCAACTGGTCGCCGTCGGTGTGACGAGCATCCTCAACTTCGCACCGTGCGTACTCTCGGTTCCGGAGGGGGTCGACCTACGCAAGGTCGACCTCGCCATCGAGCTGCAGATTCTGTCCTTCCACGAGCACCGCAAGGCATCGCTGACCGCGCTGCCCGCCACCGGCGGGTCCGCTCTCACCGCCCTGCCGGGCGGGTTCGCGGCCACCGACACCCAGGAGGCGATCGGCACGTGAAACTGCTCGTCGTCGGCGCGTCCTATCGGACCGCCCCGGTCGCCACGCTGGAGCAGCTGGCTGTGCCCCCCGCCGACCTGACCCGCACCCTGGACCGCCTGATCGCCCAGCCGTACGTGGCCGAGGCGGTGATCGTCTCCACCTGCAACCGGGTGGAGGTCTACGCCGCCGTGTCCGGTTTCCACGGCGGGCTCGGCGACGTCTGCGCCGTCCTGGCCGAGCAGGCCGGCAGTCCGCCGGCGGCGCTCGCCAGCCACCTGTACGTGCACTACGACACCGCCGCCGTCGACCACGTCTTCCGGGTCGCCACCGGCCTGGACTCGATGGTCGTCGGTGAGGCGCAGATCCTCGGGCAGCTGCGCGACGCGTACCACTGGGCCACCGGCGCCGACTCGGCCGGCCGGCTGCTGCACGAGCTGATGCAGCAGGCGTTGCGGGTCGGCAAGCGGGCCCACGCCGAGACCGGCATCGACCGGGCCGGCCAGAGCGTCGTCACCGCAGCGCTGGAGCTCGCCGCCGGGCACCTCGACGGCGACCTCGACGGCCACCCGGCCCTGGTGGTCGGTGCCGGCGCGATGGGCTCGCTCGGGGTGGCCACGCTGTCCCGGCTGGGCGCCGGGCCGCTCACCGTCAGCAACCGGGGCGCCGACCGGGCCGTCCGGCTCGCCGAGTCGTACGGGGCGAGTGCGGCGCCGATGACCGAGCTGGCCAACACCCTCTCCACAGTGGACATCGTAGTGGCCGCCACCGCGTCCACCGAACCGGTCCTCACCCGTCCGGTGGTCAGCGCGGCGCTGGCCGAGCGGGACCCGGCCCGGGGCCCGCTGGTCCTGCTCGACCTGGCCGTCCCGCGCGACGTCGAGGATGGTGTCGCCGAGCTGCCCGGCGTCGAGGTGATCGACATCGACCGGATGGCAGCGCTGCTCGCCGACGGTCCGGCGGCTGCCGACGCCGCCGCCGTCGAACGGATCGTGCTGGCCGAGGTGGAGGGCTTCCTCACCTGGCTGCGCGGCGCCGACGTGGCACCCACTGTCGCTGCGCTGCGCGGCCGGGCCGACGACGTGGTCACCGCCGAGCTGCGCCGGCTCGCCCAGCGCCGCCCCGACCTCGGCGACGACCTGCGGGCCGAGGTGGCCCGCACCGTGCACCGGGTGGTGCAGCGACTGCTGCACCAGCCCACCGTCAAGGTGCGCCAGTTGGCCGCGGAGCCCGGCGGCGACCAGTACGCGGCCCTGCTGCGCGAGCTGTTCGACCTCGAGGTCCCGCAGACCTCTCCGGTGGACACCGTCCCGGACGTGCTGACCCCCGACCTCGGCGCGGCACTGCTCGGCACCGACCCGGTGTCCGGAGCCGACGCCACCGAGCCGACCCCGCCCACCGGAGGTGCGCGATGACCGCCCCCCTGCGCCTCGGCACCCGGGGCAGCGCCCTGGCGATGGCCCAGTCCAGCCAGATCGCCGAGGCGTTGACCGCCGCCACCGGCCGCCCGGTCGAGCTGGTGGAGGTGATCACCGCTGGCGACCGCTCCAACGCGCCGGTGCACCGGCTCGGCGTCGGGGTGTTCGTCTCCGCGCTGCGCGACGCGCTGACCGCCAGGACGATCGACTTCGCGGTGCACTCCTACAAGGATCTGCCCACGGCCGCCGCCGCCGGGCTGCACATCGCGGCGGTGCCGGCCCGACAGGACCCGCGCGACGCGCTGATCGCCCAGGGCGGGCGGACGCTCGCCGAGCTGCCGCCCGGTGCCACAGTGGGCACCGGCGCGCTGCGCCGCATCGCCCAGCTGCACGCCCTCGGGCTGCAACTGGAGGTCACCCCGATCCGCGGCAACATCGACACCCGCCTGGCGCGGGTGCTCGGCCCCGAGGCCGACCTCGACGCGGTCGTGCTGGCCCGGGCCGGGCTGGCCCGGATCGGTCGGACCGACACGATCACCGAGACCCTCGACCCGATGCTCATGCTGCCCGCACCCGCCCAGGGTGCGCTGGCGGTCGAGTGCCGGGTCGATGACCAGGACCTGGTCGAGCTGCTCGCGCTGCTCGACCACGCACCGTCGCGCGCCGCGGTCACCGCGGAACGCGCGTTGCTGGCGACCCTGGAGGCCGGGTGCAGTGCACCCGTCGCCGCCTACGCCGAACTCGCCGAAGGTGACGACGGCGATGAGATCTACCTGCGCGGGGCGGTGATCAGCCCGGACGGCACTCGTGACCTCCGGCTGTCCCGCACCGGAACGCCCGCCGACGCGGCGGAGATCGGTAAGGCACTCGCCGCCGAACTCCTCGACCTCGGCGCCGACTCGATCCTCGGCCACGAAGGACACACCGGCCCGGGGACCCAGCAATTTGGGAGCACAGAATGACCCGCACCCGTAAGCCCGTCGGCCGTATCGCGTTCGTCGGGGCTGGCCCCGGTGACCCAGGTCTGCTGACCCGTCGGGCACACGACGCCCTGGTCGACGCCGACCAGGTGATCTACGACCGGGGAGTCCCGGAGTCGTTGCTCGCCGTCGTTCGTGCCGATGCCAGGGACGATGCCGAGTTCACGCCGGCCGAGGGCGCGCCCGGGGACGTGGCGAAGGTGCTGATCTCCGCGGCCCGTTCCGGGTTGAACGCGGTGCACCTCGTCGCCGGCGACCCGTTCGGCCACGACTCGGTGGTCAAGGAGGTGCAGGCCGTCGCCCGCACCGCCGCCCACTTCGAGGTGGTGCCCGGCGTCGGCCAGGCCGAGGGTGTGGCCACCTACGCCGGTGTGCCGCTGCCGGGTGTGCGGACGGCTGCCGACGTCGAGGACGTCAGCACACTGGACTTCGAGGCGCTGGCCACGGCCGTCGGCCGGGGTTCGCTCGCGCTCGCCGTGGACGCCGGTGACCTCGCCGCCGTCCGGGACGGGCTGCTCGCCGCCGGGGTCGACGGCACCACCGGCGTCGGCGTGACCGGCGACGGCACCGGCGAGACCCAGTACACGACCACGTCGACAGTGGACAGCTTCGTGGCCGCCGCGCTCGGCTTCACCGGCCGGGTGGTGCTCACCGTCGGTGTCGGGGTGGGTCAGCGCGACAAGCTGAGCTGGTGGGAGAACCGCCCGCTGTACGGCTGGAAGGTGCTCGTACCCCGGACCAAGGAGCAGGCCGGCGTGATGAGCGCCCGACTGCGCGCGTACGGGGCGATCCCGTGTGAGGTGCCGACCATCGCGGTCGAGCCGCCGCGCACCCCGGCGCAGATGGAGCGTGCGGTCAAGGGCCTGGTCGACGGCCGGTACGCCTGGGTGATCTTCACCTCGGTGAACGCGGTCCGCGCGGTCTGGGAGAAGTTCGCCGAGCACGGTCTGGACGCCCGGCACTTCGGCGGCGTCAAGATCGCCTGCATCGGTGAGGCGACGGCGGACGCGGTCCGCGCGTTCGGCATCCAGCCGGAGCTGATCCCCACCGGGGAGCAGTCCTCCGAAGGGCTGCTGGCCGAGTTCTCCCCGCACGACGAGATCCTCGACCCGGTGGGCCGGGTGCTGCTGCCGCGCGCCGACATCGCCACCGAGACGCTCGCCGCCGGGCTCACCGAGCGCGGCTGGGAGGTCGACGACGTGACCGCGTACCGGACGGTGCGGGCCGCGCCGCCGCCCGCCGAGATCCGGGACGCCATCAAGTCGGGCGGCTTCGACGCGGTGCTCTTCACCTCGTCCTCCACCGTGCGCAACCTGGTCGGCATCGCCGGGAAGCCGCACGCCCGGACCGTTGTTGCCGTCATTGGGCCCAAGACGGCGGAGACCGCGACGGAGTTCGGCCTGCGGGTCGACGTCCAGCCGCCACACGCCTCGGTGCCCGACCTGGTGGAGGCGCTCGCCGCCTACGCCGTCGAGCTGCGCGAGAAGTTGGCCGCCATGCCGGCCAAGCAGCGCCGCGGCTCGAAGGTGCAGGGCCCGACCGCTCTGCGCTTCCGGTAGTCGTTCGAGGAGGCCCTTCCATGTCGTACCCCGAGATCCGGCCCCGCCGGCTGCGCCGCACCCCGGCGATCCGCCGGCTGGTGTCGGAGACCCGAGTCGACCCGGCCGAGCTGGTCGTGCCGATGTTCGTCAAGGAAGGGCTGACCGAGCCGCGGGCCATCGGTTCGCTCCCGGGGGTGCTCCAGCACTCCCGGGACTCGCTGCGCAAGGCGGCGGCCGAGGCGGTCCAGGCCGGCGTCGGCGGGATCATGCTCTTCGGTGTGCCGGAACGGCGCGACCCGACCGGCTCCGGCGGCATCGACCCGAACGGCATCCTCAACGTCGCCATCCGCGACGTGGTGGCCGAGGTGGGTGACGACACCGTGGTGATGAGCGACCTGTGCCTGGACGAGTTCACCTCGCACGGGCACTGCGGCCTGCTCACCCCCGACGGCGAGGTGGACAACGACTCCACCCTGGCCGCGTACGCCGAGATGGCGGTGGCCCAGGCCGCCGCCGGGGCCGGCATGGTCGGGCCGTCCGGGATGATGGACGGCCAGGTCGGCGTGGTGCGCCGGGCGCTCGACGCAGCCGGGCACCAGGATGTCGCCGTGCTGGCGTACGCCGTGAAGTACGCCTCCGCCTTCTACGGCCCGTTCCGGGAGGCGGTGGAGTCGGCGCTGGAGGGCGACCGACGCACCTACCAGCAGGACCCGGCCAACCTGCGCGAGTCGCTGCGTGAGGTGGCGCTGGACGTCGCCGAGGGCGCCGACCTGGTGATGGTCAAGCCGGCGCTGCCCTACCTCGACGTGGTGTCGGCGGTGCGGGCCGCGGTGGACGTCCCGGTCGCCGCCTACCAGGTCTCCGGTGAGTACGCGATGGTCGAGGCTGCCGCCGCGAACGGCTGGATCGACCGGGAGCGCGTGATGTTGGAGACGCTCACCTCGATCAAGCGGGCCGGCGCGCAGGTCATCCTCACCTACTGGGCGGTCGAGGCCGCCGGGCTGCTGCGCCAGCGCTACTGACCCCAGGTCCAACTCTGACCGCGCTGTCTTCCTAGCGTGCGGGGGCGGGCGCGGCACCGGCTCGCGCACGGCCGGCGCGTCCTGACCGCGTGTCCCGTCGGCGGGCGGCGTGGTTGAGCTTCCCGGCCGTACCGGCTCGTGGACCGACTGACCTGTGGACCGACCAGCCTGTGGACCGACCAGCCTGCGGATCGGCCGGCCTGCGGCCTGCGGTCCTGCCGGCAATAACGGTTAGCGGAGCGTAACCATCTGACGAGCCGCCACCACCACCTCCTCTCCCGCCTTTGCTCTGCACCCACGACGGCGACGCTCACCCTCCGCTCTCGGTGCATATTGAACTGCAGAGCAAAGGGGGCGGGCGGGGGGTGGTGTGTCTGCTGGCGAGGTTGGGGATTCCCCTGCTCAGCCCGGTGGCGTGTCTGTCCTTGGTCGGGGCGGCTCGACGGAGCAGCGCAAAGCCCTGTGACGCGCTGTAGTGGTGGTGCGATCGGTGCCGCGAGCACGGAAAGTGATCCGCCGGGCCGTAAACGATGTCCACAGGTCAGCTGGTTATCCACAGGCACGGTAAGCGGGATTGCGGCCGACTCCACCAGGCGGGACGGTGGCGGCATGAGTGATTCGCAAGCCTCAGCCGAGCCGGTCCTGCTCAGCGAGCCTTCCGACGCGCCCTGGCCTGCCGCCGGTATCGTCCGGGCGGTCCGCCGTCGCGCCGACCTGAGCCAGCGCGAGCTGGCCCGGTGGGCGGGTGTGCACCATGCCACCATTGGCCGGATCGAGGCCGGCCGCATGGTGCCGAGCATCGTCCTGCTTCGGCGCATCATCGGTGTGCTGGGCTGCCGGCTGGCCGTGGTGGACGAGTTCGGCCGGGTGCTCAAACCGATGCAGGACTGGCAGGACACGTACAACGGCGCGGAGCGTCGCTACCCGTCGCACCTCGACACCATTCTCGACCCTGAGCCGGGCGAATGGTGGGCGGACATCTACGGGCTGGCCCGCCCGCCCGAGACGTTCTACCGCAACCGGGCAGTTCGGGACGCGATGCGGCGCCGAAGCCAGTGGGAGGTGCGTGTGGCTCAACACCGGCACCTGCCCCGACCGCCGTGGCCCCCGCGCGGGGTGGTCTCACCTTGACACCAGCGAGGCCCGCCGATCCGGAACGGATCTGCGGGCCTCGCCGGGAAAACGCGACGTCAGTCGTCGTTGGTAATCGTGCCGATCGCGAGCGGGTCAGCCAGCCGGAGACCAGGGACCCCGGCCACCAGCAGCGTCAGCTTCTCGTCCGCCTCCCGCTTACGGTCACCGCGCACCGACACCGGGAACGCCACCGACGTCTGCCCGGCCGCCAACACCTTGCAACCGGCGTACGGGTCGAAGTCCGCACCACCCTGCGCCGTGAGGCCGACCGTCGTGGCGCAGAGCAACACCGGCTGGGACAGCGGCCGGGACACCGTGGCGGTGAAGGTGAGCTGCCTGGTGCCCTGGTTGCCCTCGACCACCGCCGTGTCGGCGACGGTCAACGACGCCCGGGACCGGAACCGGGCCACCTGCGGGTCGTGGTCGCTGGAACCCCGCGACCCGTCGCCGGCGAACTCCGCCGGCCAGTCGGCGTTGATGTGCGCGGCCCGCACCTGCACCAGGTCGCCGTAGAGCGCGTCGTTGACGAACAGGTGGTCGAGCGTCTGCGCCTGCCCCTCGAAGCTGTACGAGTATGCCGACGCCGGCACGTCCGCCACCAGGTTGTCCCACAGGTTGTGCAGGCCCGCCTCGTAGAGCGGTGCGAGCTGGTCCGAGGGAGTGGGCTGGCTGCCGGTCGCGATGGGATCGTCCGGGCGGGGGAAGACGTTCAGGTCCCCTCCGTAGACCACCCGGGCGGTCTGGTCGGCCGCCTCGATCGCGGTGACGATCGCCGCGCCGTAGCGCGCCTGCTCCCGCCGCTGCCCGACCCGGCTGTCCGGGCCCGAGGAGTAGTGGTTGCTGAGCGCGTACAGGGTGAACCGCTCCGTCGAGCCGGGTGCGGCGGCCACTGTGAACTTGCCCAACTGGGGAGCGCGGGTGAAGACGTTGCTGCCGTCCCGACCGGTGGACGTGTCCACGTCCGATGGCAGCACCGCGTTGAGGGCCTTCGGGTTCTGCACGTCCGCGTTGGCCGGCAACCCCGCAGAGCGGTACTGGACGGTCGGCGCCGAACCCAGCAGCGGGTCGTCCGCCGTCGCGGCCGCCAGCGACAACCGGTCCGTGCGGTACAGGAAGGCTGCGGTGATCCCGCGGGCGTCCGCGCCGGTCCGGTCATAGGCAGCGGCGTACGCCGGCCCACCGGCTGCCGCCACCGCCAGCGCCAACTCCTGGATGCTGTCCGGAGCGCCGTCCGCGTTGTCGGTGTCACCGCAGCTCAACGTGGCGCCGGAGACCGTGCAGATGTCCTGGTCCTCGGCCTCCTGCACCAGGATCAGGTCCGGTGCGTGCAAATCCTTGACGATCTGGTCGGCGAGAGCACCGAGCTGCTGCCGGTAGTCCGCCTCACTGCTCGGCACGTAGTCGAACGGCGGGTTGACGCCCGGGCAGCCGGCATTGCCGGTGAAGTCACAGCCGTCGAACGGGTCGTCCCGGTAGTCGTACAGGTTCTCCACGTTGTAGGTGGCGACGGCCACCTCCTGCGACCGGTCGGCCGGCTTGGGCGGGTTGTTCTTCGACGGGTCGGCCCCGGCGTCGAATTCCGCCCGCTCGACCTGGACGCCGTACTTCTCGAACGAGTAGTAGACCCCACCCACCGCGTCCGCGCGCAGCGTGTCGAAGGTGTGCGCCGGCGGGAGCAGCGCGGCGCTGTCCCCGGCGGTGGCCTTCACACCCATGCTGCCGAGCAGCGTCCGCTGGCCGTTGCCGTCGTCGAAACGGCGGGTCGGGTCGTTGTCCAGCGGGTGCGAATCACGGAAGACCCGCCGGGTGTACGGGTCGGCGCGGTCCAGCAGTGGATCGTCCCGATCCACCACCCACAGCTCGGCGTCGGCAGTGGACGAGAAGACGTCCCGTCCGCTCACCGCGCCGCTGCCCGCGCGTACCCGCATCCGGGCGCCCTCGTGCCGCTCCCAGAAACGCTGCGCGTCGGTCACCTCGACCGGTGGCACCGCGTCGGTGACCTCGACCGCGGTGTCCACGGCCAGCCCGCCAGCGATCCGGCGGACCAGCGAGGCGCCGGAGAGCTGGGTGAAGCCGAAGTACTCCGACACCCGGGCCCGCAAAACCACCTCGTCGCCGACCGTCGGGACGTAACCGCCGACCAGTGAGGTGAACGTGCCCATGAACACGAAGATGCCGTCGGAACTGGTCGGGTCTCCGTCGGTGTCGCCCGTGCGGCTCTGGAGGAAGAAGCCGTGCTGCTCCGCCCCCGCCGAGGTCCGCGCCAGGGTCAACTGGGTGATCACGCCGCGGACGTCGTACAGCGTGCTGCTCGTGCCGTTGCCGCTCGCCGGTGCGAGCGGCGACCGGTCGCTCGGACCGGACTCGGCGTCGGTGGTCGGACCCTGCACCTCGCCGACGGTCAGCTCCCGGGTCACCTGCACGACCAGCGCGCAGCTGGCGGTGCCACCGTCCGCGTCGGTCGCGGTCAGGGTGACGGTGTACGCCCCGGCGGTCAGGTCGGCGCTGGTGCCGACCGTCGCGCGGGCGGTGCCGCCCAACCCCTCCGCGGGGGTGAGCGCGGTGCGGGTGATCGAGCCGCTGGTCGGGGTCGGGCTGACCCCCGTCACCGCCAGATCGACGACCGTGTCGTCTGGGTCGGTGGCGGTGACCTCGCGCGTCGCGGCCGTGCCCGCCGCGGTGACCAACGGCCCCCCGCAGATCAGCGTGGCCGGCACGTCCACCGGGCCGCCGCCGTCGACTGTGTGCGCGCCGAGCCCGTCGAAGGTGTCGACCGGGAAGCCCGCCCACTGCGCGGCCGGGTCGAACGCGTCCGATGGGTCCGTGTCGCCGGCGGCCACGATCGGCAGTCGGCGCAGGGTGTTGTCGGCGGTGCTGGTCGTGCCGGCCCCCCACTCGGTGCCCGGGTCGACCCCGACCTGACCGATCGAGTCGAGCACTGTGGTGCCCCGGCGCAGCACGATCGCGTCGTCACCGTTGAACAGGCTCGCCCCGCTGGTCTGGTCGGCCTGGGCGAGGATGGCGGCCCCGGCCGAGGCGCTCGCGAACACGAACGCGTCACCAGCGGCCACGCTCCCGGTCAATGCGATCGTGGTGGCCGTGGTGGAGCCGTTGAAGTAGAGCTGCAACTGGTAGCCGCCGGCCGTCAGGTCCACGGCGGCGCCGGTGCCGTTGAACAGCTCGATCGCCTTGTTGTTCGACGAGCCTTCGACGTACTCCGAGATGAACAGGTCGGTGGGCGCGGCGCTGGCCGCGGTGGGTGCGACGCCGAGCGCCGTGATGGTCACGGCGGCGGTGGCGGTCGCGAGCGCGGCGATTGAGCGGCGCGGGCGCATAGGGCCTCCACGATGGGTGGATGGGGGTCGAACGCACGTTAAGGTGCGCGGCTGTCCGCCGTCCATCCCCAACTGGACAGTTTCGTGAATTCCTCAGCGGGGTGGGTCGAGGCGGTGCACCAGCTCAGCGACGTCCACGCTGTATTCGCACCAGTCCCGGTCGGACCGGTAACCCAACTCCGCGTTGACCTTCAACATCGCCTCGTTGGCCTGCGCGTTCCAGGTCTGCACCTCGATCAGCTCCGGCTCGGCGGAGCGCAGCTCCAGCAGCATCCGAGCCTTGATCGCCCGGTCGATGCCGTAGCCCCGGTGGTCCTGCGCGACGATCGTGTCGTACTGGTCGGCACGGGTCGGGTGCTGCGCCGGGACCACCACCTCGGTAAGGCCGGCCACCTCGCCGCTCTGCTCGTGCCGGGCGAGCACGATGTACGGCTTCATGCCCCGCCGGTGCAGGGTGTCGAGGCTGTCGCGCAGCCGCTCCGGGTCGTAGGAGCTGGGGCGCAGCTCACCGTCGTCGACGTCGCGCACCTCGGCCTTCGCCCGCGCGTACGCCTCGATCAGGTCATCCGGTGGCCCGCCGGGGAAGAACTCCAGGTGGTAACCCGCCCCGATGCCGGTCGCCATCTCGGCCAGCTCGGCCCAGTCGACAGCGGTCAGGTCGAGCACGCTGCGGGTCTCCACGTATTCCCGGGCGAAGCCGAGCGACTCGTAGAAGGCCACCGCCGGCGTGTCGCCGACCACCTCCACCCCGATCGACTGAAAGCCCTCCTGGTAGACCCGGCGGGCGGCGCGCAACACCAGGTCACGACCGAGACCGCTGCGCCGCACGGACGGGTGCACCAACACCTCGAGCACGCCGATGTCACCGAGGAGCAGCACGTGCACCTGGCCGAGCAACGCGCCCGGGTCGCCGGGGTCGGTCGGCTCAGCCTGGGCGATCCAGGAGATCCGCCGCTCGCCGGGCATCACCTCGGCGAGGTATTCCCGCAGCGAGGTCTCCCGCCACGGCGGGTCCTGCGGCAGATCGGCCGCCAGGACCGCGTTCAGCGTCGCCAGCAGCGACGCGATCTCGGCGGACGACGCGGTCCTGGGGTCCCACTCGCGCACCATCACCCGTCTAGCTTGCCGCTAACAGAGGCCGGGGGGAAGTGTCCAGTTCTCCAACGTATCGAGACGATCACTTCACTAGCGGCTGGCCCGTCCGTACTGGTTCGCGGTGTCGAAGACGGCCTGGGCGTAGCGCCGCACGTCGTTGTAGGAGAGGATCGCGTTCCACCAGTCGCCCGGAATGCTCAGGTTTCGGCCACCCTTGCAGAGGTAGTTCCCCGCTGCCAGGGCGGCGTCGTCCAGGTCGTGCGGGTCCTTCTTGCCGTCGTTGTCGGCGTCCGCGCCGATCTCCTGCCAGGTGGTCGGGATGAACTGCATCGGCCCGATCGCCTTGTCGAGGTCCGGGTCTCCGTCGAGCGCCCCACGGTCGGTGTCGATGATCCGCATCCGGCCGTCCTTGCCGTCCAGAGGCAGCCCGATGATCTTCGGCAGCGCCATGCCGTCCGGCCCCAACCGCGCGCCGTTGGCCGAGCCGTGCCCCGACTCGACCTTGCCGATCGCGGCCAGCGTGGTCCAGCTCAATGCGCAGCTGCGGTTGGTCTGGGCGAGCACCAGCTCGGCGTACCCGTACGCCTGCATGGCGGTCGCGGGGACACCGACCTTGGCACCGACCTGCTGAGCCCAACCGGCCAGAGCGTCCGACGGTCGACCCCCGACCACCGGCCCGATGGCGGGCCCGGTCGGCAGCCCACTGCCGGGGAGGCCGCCACCGGGCAGCCCACCGCTGGGCAGCGGCGCGGTCGGCACCGGCCCGGTGGGCAGCGGCCCGGTGGGGAAGCCGGACGGCGCCGCTGGCGGTACGGCCGGCGTAGCGGAGGAGTCGGCCGCGACCGGGCGCGGTGCGCGGATGGTGGCCGGCACGAGCAGCGCGCCCGCCGCCGCGGTCGCGGCCACCAGTGCCAGCAGGAACACACCGGGCAGGGTGAGCCGACCGCTCGGTCGACGAGCCCAGGCGCGGGTCGCGTGGGCCGCGGAGGCCGCTGCCCGGCGTGGCTCCAGCCGTACCGCGTGCGCGAACGGCACCCGCCGCCGCCGGGCGGGATCGGATGCCGGCACGACGGGTACGCCGTCCACCATGGTCTTCGCCGGATCCGCGGTGGCCACGGCGGCGGCCTTCGCATCGTCGGCCACGGCGTCCGCCTTCGCGTCCTCCACCGTGGCGTCCGCGATCTTCGGGTCCGCTGTCTTCGGGTCCGCTGTCTTCGGGTCTGCGACCGTGGTGGCCTCGACCTTCGCGGCCGGGTCGGGGGCGGTCGGTGCGGGTGTGGCCGCTGGTGTGGTCGGCCCAGTCCCGGACCGTCCGCTCAGCCATGGCCTGCGGGGACGGGGCACCGCGCGCACCGGATCGGGCGCGGCCCCCGAGCCCTCCAGTGGGCCGTCCAGCGGCGCGGCCGGTCGTAACGGTTGCACACGCGTGTCGTCCTCACCGTCCACCACCCTTCGAGTATCACCCATGCCCCGCCGAATGCCAGATCCACGTACCCTGGGTGCCATGCCCCGGTACGAGTTCCGCTGCCGCGCCTGCGGAGACACCTTCGAGGTCAACCGTTCGATGGCTGCGGCCGGTGAGCCGGCCACCTGCCCACAGGGACACGCCGACACGGTCAAGCTGCTTTCCGCCGTCGCGGTCACCGGCCGAGGTGGTTCCGCCGGTGGTGCTCCGGCGCCCGCCGGTGGTGGCTGCTGCGGTGGCGCCTGCGGCTGCTGATCGGGCCAGTTCGCCGCCGCCTGGTGGACAGTCCTTGCCGGGAGCGGGTCCGAGTGGCACCTTGAGGCGGCACCTGCCCGGCCGTTCTCACGATGCGTGATCGCTCGGATTCAGGCAGCATGAATCCGACGTCACGGGCGGAGGTTCCACGCATGTCGCCACGGATCCAGCTCCCGAGCGGTTGGGTGACTTTCGTGTTCACCGATATCGAGGGCTCGACCCGGCTGGCCCAACTGCTCGGTCCGGACTACCGACCGGTGCTCGCTGAGCATCGGCGGTTGCTGCGCCGGACGCTGGCCAGCACGGGTGGCGCGGAGCTGCTGACCGAGGGCGACTCGTTCTTCCTGGCCTTCGAGGACCCGGCCTCGGCGCTGACCGCCTGCCTGACCGCCCAACGGGCATTGTCCAACCACGACTGGCCCACAGCGGAAGCCGCACCCAGGGTGCGGATGGGCCTGCACACCGGTTACGCCGAGCCGCGCGACGGCGAGTACGCCAGCCCCGAGGTGCACCGGGCCGCCCGCGTGGCCGCCGCCGCCCACGGTGGGCAGGTGCTCTGCTCGGCGTCCACCGCCCGTCGGGCCGAACCGTTGCCGCCCGGTGCGACCCTGCTCGACCTGGGCCTGCACCGGTTGCGCGGCTTCGACGACCGGGAGCGGCTGTTCCAACTCATCGCACCGGGCCTGGAGCGGCAGTTCCCCCGGCCCCGCACCGCCGACACGGTGCCGCACAACCTGCCGACCCAGGTGACCTCGTTCGTCGGTCGGCAGACCGAGCGCGTCGAGCTGGGCCTGTTGGTGCGACAACACCGCCTGGTCACCGTGCTGGGGGCGGGCGGCGCGGGCAAGACCCGCCTCGCTGTGGAGCTGGCCAGCGGCGTCGTCGAGGCGTACCCGGACGGGGTCTGGTTCGTCGACATCGCCGCGGTGACCGACCCGGGGCTGGTGGCGTTCGCGATCGCCGCGGTGCTCGGCCTGCGACCCGAGCCGGGCCGGCCGATGCTGGACACCCTGGTCGAGTACGCGGCCAACCGCCGCATGCTGGTCGTACTGGACACCTGCGACACCCAACCGGCCGCCTGCGCGGAGGTGATCGCGCGGCTGCTGTCCGGTGGGAGCGGCGTACGGGTGCTGGCCACCAGTCGGGAGTCGTTCAGCCTGCCGGGCGAGGTGGTGTGGCGGATCCCGCCGCTCTCGGTCGACCCGCGGCCGGACGGCGCGGAGAGCGACGCGGTGGCGCTCCTGTTGGACCGGACGGCGGCGGCGCGCGGCGGCCGGCAGCCGGACCCGGCCGAGTCGGCCGATCTGCGTCGGGTGGTGCAGCGGCTCGACGGGTTGCCGCTCGCCATCGAGTTGGCCGCAGCCCGGCTGCGGGTGCTCTCCGTCGGCCAGCTCGCCGAGCGACTGGACGACGTGCTCGGCACCTTGGACGCCGGCCGGGAAGACCCGGAGCCGCCGCCGGTGGAGCGGGGCTGGTCCGGCAACCAGCAGGACACCGTGGACCTGGTCGCGGCGGCGGCGGGCGCGACACCGCCCAGCCCGGCGACCAGGGCGGTGCATCGCTCGGCCACCGAGCGGCACCTGACCATGCAGGCCACCGTCACCTGGTCGTACCGGACGCTGGGGCCCCGGGCCGCCCGCCTGCTGCGCTGGCTGGCGGTCTTCGCCGGGCCGGTTGACCTCGGCACGGTGGAGTGGCTGCTGGGCGACGACCCGCTGGACCCGCTGTCGGTGCTGGTGGACAAATCGATGGTCCTGGCCGAGCCGCGTGCGGCGGGCAGCACCTACCGGATGCTCGACCCCATCCGGGCGTACGCGGCGCGGCGGTTGGCCGAGGCGGGTGAGGAGCAGGCCGCCCGGAACCGGCACGTGGCCTGGTCGGCGCATGCGCTGGGCCAGGCACACCTGGGCCAGGACGGCCGGCCCGTCACGTTGTCGTTGTACGCCCTGGACCCGTTGGCCGGGGAGTTGCGCGCCGCGCTGCGATGGTGCGCCACCGGTGGCAGTGCCCGTGCCGGTCTCGGTCTGGCTGGTGGCCTGGACCAGTGGTGGCTTGAGCGGGGCCTGGCCCGGGAGGGGCGGCTGTGGTTGTTCCGGCTGTACGGGCGGATCGCCGAAACGGGCGAGCGGATCCCGGAGGCGGAGCTGGCGGCGGCGTACCACATGCACTCGCTGCACGCCGGCGCCGACGGCGAGTTCGCGGAGGAGCTGCGCTACTCACAGCGCGCGGAGGCAGCCGCCCGTCAGGCCGGTGACGCCGGCTTGCTGGCCCGGGTGCTCGCCGGCAGGGCCGCGCCACTGGTGGACATGGGGCAGTTCGTCGAGGCCGAGCGGGTGTGCCGGGAGGTCATCGACTGGGCGCACGGGCAGGACGTGGTCGGCGAAGCGCTGTTCGCGGTGTTCAGCCTGGCCGAGCTGCTGTGGCGGCGGGGTGCCCTGGAGGAGGCGGCCGACCTGCTCGGGGCGGTCCGCCCGGTGGAGGCGGCCCGGCCTGTGGAGCGGGGTCGGCGTTCGGTGGACATGCTGCTCGGGATGGTCGCGCTGGCCCGGGGCGACGTCGTCGCCGCACACGAGCACCTGCTGGTGGCGCTGCGTTCCCGGATGGGTCACGGCTACCACGGCCGGGCATGCGACACGTTGAACGCGGTCGCGGTGCGCTGCGCCATCGGCGGGGACCGGTTGACCGCGGCTCGCCTGTTCGGGGCGGCGCAGGCCACCCGGGCGAGCATGCGGGCGACCCCGGGCATCTACGGCGGCTACTGGGCGGAGCAGCAGGCGCAGCTGCGTACGGTGCTGGGCGACGCGGCCTTCGACGACGCGTACGGCGAGGGTGCCGAGTTGGGGCTGGACGAGGCGGCGGCGCTGGCCCTCGACGTGGAACACCCGGACCTGGCGGCCGACTCGACCCGCTTCAGCACCGGCCTGTCCCAGCCAACCCCCCGTCGTCCCGCCGACCCGGACCGCCACCCGGCAACCCGAACCGAACGCGCCTAACCCCACCCGGCCCCACGCACCCCCACCCCTCAGCTTTGTTGATCAAGAGATTTGCGTCAGGAAACAGGCTCCCGGTGACCGAAACCTCTTGATCAACGCCGCCAAGGGGGTTGGGGTTGGGGTGGGGTTAGGCGCGGGCTGCGGCGGCTGCGGCTTCGGCCTTGGCCTTCATTTTCGCGGCGCGGTCGATGTCGGCCTGCTGTACGGCCGCCACGGAACCGAAGACGCTGACCGCCTGGTAGTAGGTCCAGGCGAGGCTGTAGCAGGCCGGTCGGACGACCGCGTTGTACCTGGTGCAGACGCGCTTCAGGTCCTCGTAGAAGGCGCTGTCCAGTCGGGACTTGTTGGCGGGGAACTGGCCGACCGCCTTGTAGTTGCGGTAGCCGAAGTCGTGCCGGTAGCAGCCCAGGTTGAAGGTGAACCCGAGCGGGTTGTCCGGGCTGGACGAGCAGTAGTCGGTGGACCAGTTGAAGTTGTACTCGGCCCAGGGGGCCCGGTTGACCCGGGCACTGTTCCAGGCGTTGTAGCTGGACGAGCTGGTCTGCGTCCAACTGGACAGCACGGACAGCTTCTCTGCGGGGGTGACGGCGGCGGCGGGGGAGGCGATGACGAGGGTGGCGAGCAGCGCGAGCGCGCCCGAGGCGAACAGGGTGGCGAGACGTCGGGGCACGGGTTACCTCCGCGGGGGTGGGCGGGTGGGACCGAAGTTACCGGCGGGTCACCGGATGTCGATCAGTTTCGATCAACTGATCAACTGCTCGGTATGTGCCTCGCCAACTATTGGTGACATGCGTTCAAACAGACGAATGCCCCGGGCACACGAGGCGCCCGGGGCATTCGGGAGAACGGGTCAGCGCAGGACGAATGCCGGCGGGCTGGCCGGGCTCTCGTTGGCCGACCGGTCCAGCGCGGTCACCTGGTAGGTGTAGCGCTTACCGGGCACGGCCGAGGTGTCCACCCAGGACTGTGCCCCGCCGGGCGTGGCCCGGACGGTGTCGACCAGGTGCGCGGCGTCCGCCGTGGCACACCGACCGGGCACTGTGGTGCCGTCGAAACGGTAGATCGCGTACGAGGTGGCGGTGCCGAATGGCCCGGCGCCGTCCGCCGGCTGGCGCCAGGTCAGCCGTACTCCGCCGTCTGCCTGTCGGGCCGCCTTGGTGACCACCGGGAAGAGCAGTGGCTTGGCCGGCAGGTGCGTCATGGCCGGCACCAGCGCGGGCCGGGAGTAGTGCTCGGCCGCGTAGATGTCGGTGGCGCCGAGGCGGTTGGCCCGCACCTGGACGGCGGAGAAGTGCACGTTGCCCTGCACCTCCGGGTACGACCGGTTGAGCGTCAGGTGGTCGGACAGCTCGCGCGGGTTCTGCCAGAACGGCCCGTACGCCGGGTCGCCGCTCTTGTAGTCGGCCTGGCCGATGTAGAGCTGCACGCGGGTGCCGCGCACCGTCTCGGCCCACCACGGGACGAGTCGCGCGTAGTCGGCGGCCGGGTACTGGCCGATGTACCAGTAGAGCTGCGGCACCACGTAGTCGATCCACTCCTGCTTGACCCACTTGCGGGTGTCGGCGGAGATGATGTCGTACGACTGGCTGCCGGTGGTGTCCGAGCCGAGCGGGTCGGCGGTCTGGTTGCGCCAGATGCCGAACGGGCTGACCCCGAACTTCACCCACGGCTTCGCCGCCTTGATCTTGCCGTTCATCTCCTGGATCAGCAGGTTGATGTTGTCCCGCCGCCAGTCCGCCCGGTCGGTGAAGCCCCGGTTGTGTGCGGCGAAGGCGGCGTCGTCGGGCACCTGGTAGCTGCCACTGGGGTAGGGGTAGAAGTAGTCGTCGAAGTGCACGCCGTCGACGTCGTACCGGCTGACCGCGTCCATCATCGCGGTCTGCACGAACTCGCGTACCTCGGGGAGTCCGGGGTTGTAGTAGAGCCGGCTGCCGGCCACGCCGGCCGGCGGGTAGGCGAAGGTCCAGTCGGGGTGCTGCCGGGCCGGGTGGCCGGGGGCGAGCAGGTTGAGGTCCGCGCCGGCGCCGCCGGGGGCCGGCATGGAGACGCGGTACGGGTTGAACCAGGCGTGGAATTCCAGGTTGCGCCTGTGCGACTCGTCGACCAGGAACGCCAGCGGGTCCCAGCCCGGGTCCTGTCCACGGGTGCCGGTCAGGTACTCCGACCAGGGCTCGTGCGGCGACGGCCAGAGCGCGTCGGCGGTCGGCCGGACCTGCACCACGACGGCGTTGTGGTTCAGCCGCTCGGCGAGGTCGAGCAGTTCCCGATATTCGGCCTGCTGGGCGGCGACCCGGTCCGGGCTGGTCTGGGACGCCTTGCTGGGCCAGTCGATGTTGACCACCGACGAGATCCACATGGCCCGGAACTGCCGCTTCGGTGTGGCGGGGTCGGTGGTGCAGCTGGTGCTGGAGGTGCTGGTGGCGCTGGCCGTGTCGGGCGCCGCGTTCGCGGGGGCGGCGGCGACGAGGCTGCCGAGCAGGGTGGTGATCAGCCCGGCGGCTGCGAGGCGAGTTGGCTTCATGCGGTGTGTCCCTCCGTTGGGGCTCCCGTGTGATGAGCGCGGCACCCTCGGCAAGATTCGCCGACGGCTATCTACCGCTGGTAGGAAATTTTCACAGTCGGGCCGTTACCGCAAGGGCTCGTGGTTGACCATTCCTGTCGCTGGGTAGCAACGCCGGTCACCGGCCGCCACGGGGGTGGTCGCACGGTGGTGGGAGGGGTGAGCGCATGTCCGTGCTGCGCACAAAACCGATCAAGGACGTGATAGCTCAAGGTGAGGCGGACGGCAGTGACGGCCAGCTGGGGCTGAAGAGGCGGCTCGGTGCGATCGACCTCACCGGCTTCGGCATCGGCATCGTGATCGGCACCGGCATCTTCACCCTCACCGGAATCGAGGCCCGCGACAGCGCCGGCCCGGGCGTGGTGATCTCCTTCGCCATCGCCGGCATGGTCGCCCTGCTGGCCGCGCTCTGCTACGCCGAGCTGGCCTCCAGCGTGCCGACCGCCGGCAGCGCCTACACCTACGCGTACGCCACGATGGGCGAGATCGTCGCCTGGATCATCGGCTGGGACCTGCTGCTGGAGTTCGCACTCGGCGCCGCCGTGGTGGCCCGCGGCTGGTCCGGCTACCTGGCCGAACTGCTCGACCTGCCGACCCGTTGGTTCGGCGAGGAGGGCAGCACTGTCAACATCGGCGCCATCGCCATCGTGCTGATCCTCGGCATCGTCGCGATCGTCGGCATCCGGGAATCCGCCCGGATCACCAACCTGCTGGTGCTGGTCAAGGTGGCCATCTGCGTCTTCGTGGTGGTCGCCGGCCTGTTCTTCGTCAAGGCCGCGAACCTCACCCCGTTCATCCCACCGGCCGAGCCCGCCGGCAGCGGCGACGACGGCATCAAGCAACCGGTCACGCAGGCGCTCTTCGGGCTGGAGCCGTCGGTCTTCGGCTTCGTGGGGGTGCTCAGCGCCGCCGCGGTGGTCTTCTTCGCGTACACCGGCTTCGAGGCCGTGGCCAACCTGGGTGAGGAGACCCGGAAGCCCAAGCGGGACCTCACGCTGGGTCTGCTCGGCACGCTGTTGATCTCCACAGTGCTCTACATCGGCGTCTCGCTCGTGGTGGTCGGAATGGTGCCCTACACCGAGATCGACCGGGGCGCCCCGATCGCGTCGGCGTTCGAGTCGGTCGGGGCGGGCTGGGCGGCGGTGCTGGTCTCCATCGCTGCGGTCGCTGGCCTGACCAGCGTCATCCTCGTCGACCTGGTGGCGATGGGCCGGATCGGGTTCGCCATCGCCCGGGACGGGCTGATCCCGCCCTCGATCGCGAAGGTGCACCCGCGCTGGGGCACCCCGTACCGGATCTCCGCGATCATGACGGTGGCGGTCGCGTTGCTGGCCGGTTTCCTGCCGCTGTCCGCGTTGGCCGACCTGGTCAGCATCGGCGCGCTCTGCGCGTTCGTGCTCGTGTCGGTCGCGGTGCCGATCCTGCGTCGCAAGCGCCCCGACCTGGAGCGCCCGTTCCGGGTGCCGTTCTCCCCGGTGCTGCCGATCGTCTCCGCGCTGGCCTGCTTCTACCTGATGCTCAACCTGTCGGTGGAGACCTGGCTGCGGTTCCTGGCCTGGATGCTGCTCGGCGCGGTCATCTACTTCGGCTACGGCCACCGCCGCAACCGGCTGGCCCAGCACGAGCCGGCGGTTGCCCCGGCCCCCCGCGAGCCGACCGCCTGACCGACACGTGCGGAAGGGCCCCAGCTTCGGGACCCTTCCGCACGGCCAGCTCAGGGGCGGGGTTGCGGCGTGGCCGTCGGGCCCTTGACGACTGGCTTGCCGTCGGCCCAGGTCACCTCGTCGAGCCACACCTGCCGGCCCGGGTCGGTGCTGCCCTCCTGGCCCGGCGGCCAGGCGTGGTACAGCAGCCAGGTTCGCCCGTCCTTGACCACCATCGACGCGTGGCCGGGGCCCGAGGCCGCCTCGTTGCTCTTCAGGATCGGGTTCTCGCCTGCCTTCACGCACGGGCCGGTCGGGCCCTCGCAGACCGCGTAGCCCTCGGCGTACTCGGCCTTGTCGTAGGCGTTGGCCGCAAAGAACAGGTACAGCCGGCCATCCTGGCGGTGGAAGAACGGCCCTTCGATCAGGGTGCCCTCCCACGGCTCGGTCTGCTTCAGCAGCTTCGTCGGCTCACCGACCAGGGTCAGGCCGTCGTCGGCGAGGCGCTGCGACCAGAGCCAGGTGTCCACCCCGATCGCGTTGCCGTCGTTCTTCCACAGCAGCCACAGGCTGCCGTCGGTGTCCCGGTACGGGCTGGCGTCGATCGCCCCGCCCAGGTCGGCCTGGCAGATCAGCGGGCCGGCCGCGTCGTCGGAGTACGGTCCCTGCGGCGCGCTCGCCACCGCCCGTCCGACGCACTGCCGCCCGGACTCCCGGCCGGCGACCGTGTAGTAGAGCAGGAACACCTCCGGTGCGAGCTGGATCGCCTCAGGTGCCCAGGTCTTCCCGGCGTCCGCCCAGTCCGGCAGCGCCGGCAGGGCATCCCCGGCCTCGGTCCAGTTGACCAGGTCGGTCGAGGTGAGCACCGGGACGTTGCGGCCGCCGGAGTTGGTGTGGAACAGGTACCAGGTGTCGCCCACCTGGATCGCCTGCGGGTCCGGGGCGTCGGTCTTCACGACCGGGTTGGTGAACACGCTGGAGTCGCTCCCGCTGCTCGTGGGGGTGGGTTCGGTGCCGGCGGAGCAGCCCGCGACGAGCAACGCGGCGGCGAGAACGATCGCCGCCGCGCCACGTCGCCGGGCGGTCGTACGCGTCATCCCTTCAGACCGCTGCGGGAGACACCCTGGATGATGTGCCGCTGGGCCAGCACGAAGAGGATCAGCACCGGCAGGCTGGCCAGCACCGCGCCCGCCATGATCACCGGGTAGTCGGTGACGTACGAGCCCTGGAGCAGGCCCAGGCCCGGCGGCAGGGTGAGATTCTCCGGGCTGAACAGCACGAAGATCGGCCAGAGGAAGTCGTTCCAGTTGGTGAGGAACGACAGCACGGCCAGGGTGGCCAGCGCCGGCCTGGACAGCGGCAGCACCACCTTGTAGAAGATCTGCCACTGGTTGGCGCCGTCCAGCGTGGCGGCCTCCTCCAGCTCGTTCGGCAGGGAGAGGAAGAACTGCCGCAGGAAGAACACCCCGAACGCGCTGGCCGCGCCGGGCACCACGACCACGGCGAGGGTGTCGATCCAGTTGAGCTGGTCGACGATCAGGAAGTTCGGGATGATCAGCGAGGTCGGTGGGATGAACAGCGTCCCGACGATCAGTGCGAAGGTCACCCCGCGACCCCGGAACTTCAGCCGGGCCAGGGAGTACGCGGCCATCGAGGCGGTCACCAGCACCAACGCCGAGTGCAGCGTGGCGGCCACCATGCTGTTGAGGAACCAGCGCAGCACCGGGTTCGCCGAGTTGTTGAGGATCTGCTCGTAGCCGTAACCGGCGAGCGGGTTCGGCAGCCAGCTCGGTGGGATCTGCTGGGCGGCCGTGTAGGTCTTCAGTGAGGTGATGACCATCCACACCAGCGGGACCAGGAAGATCAGGGCCAGGGCGACCAGGGTGGCGTAGAGCCCGACCCGGCGCAGCCCCGGTGCGGAGCCGTCGGTGGTCGGCGTGGGCGTCGTCATGGCGGTCCCCTCAGTCTTCCTTGTAGCGGAAGAGGCGGAAGTTGGCGATGCTCACGACCGCCAGCAGCAGGGCGAACACGATGCTCATCGCGGCGGCACGACCGGCGTTGTTGTTGCGCAGGCCCTCCTCGACGATGAACCACACCACAGTGCGGGTCTCCGTGCCGGGCGTCCCCTGGGTGATCAGGAACGACTGGCCGAACATGTTCGCCGAGGCGAGCACGGTCGTCGTGATCACGAAGAGCAGCACCGGCCGCAGCCCGGGCAGCGTGACGTTGCGGAACCGCTGCCACGCGTTCGCGCCGTCCATCCGGGCCGCCTCGTACAGCTCCGGCGAGATGTCCTGGAGGCCGGCCAGGTAGATCACCGCGTTGAAGCCGGAGGTCCACCAGACGGTCACCCCGACCAGCGAGATCCACGCCCACGGCATGTTCGTCACCCAGGGGGTGTCCGACGGCAACCCGACCACGCCGAGGAGCCGGTTGACCAGGCCCAGGTTGGCGTCGAGCAGGAACCGCCAGAGCAGGCCGATCACCGCGACACCCAGCACGTACGGAGCGAAGTAGATCGCCCGGAAGAACGTCCGGCCCGGGAAGGACCGGTTGAGCAGCAGTGCCAACCCCAGCGGTACGACCACCAGCAGCGGCACCGACAGCACAGTGAAGATCGCGGTGGCCCGGATGCTCTGCCACCAGTCGCCGTAGACGGCGGAGTCGCTGGAGAAGAGCTGCTTGTAGTTGTCCAACCCGACGAACGGCCGGTTGGGCAGCTGGAAGTCCCACTGGTGCACGCTCAGCCAGAGGCCGAGGATGATCGGCAGCAGGCCGAACACCCCGAACAGGACCAGGTAGGGGGCGAGGAACAGATATGGCGTCGCCCGTCTGGTCCGACCCGCCGAGGCGGCCCGACGGGCAGCCCTGGCCGCCGGGGGCGGCGCGTCACCGCGCGCCGCCCCGACCTCGATCACGTCCGCCACGGGGTATCAGCTCCCGTACTTCTTGCGGTTGTCCTCGAGCTGCTTGTTGGCCTTCGCCACACCGTCGTCCAGCGCCTGCTTGGGCGACTTCTTGCCCAGCGCCGCCTCGTTGAAGGAGTTGTAGAAGGTGGTCATGACCTCGCCGAGACCCGGGGCCGCCGGCGGGAACGCCGCGTACTCCAGCTCGGGGGCGAGCGACGAGATCTCCGGCAGCGCCTTGAACTCGGCGCCCTCGCGGACGGCCTTTCGGGCCGGGATCTGGCCGCCCTTCGCCCAGTCCAGTGAGTGCTCGCTGAGCCAGTTGATGAAGACCTTGGCGCCGGAGACCTTGTTGGCGTCGTTGGCCCGCTGCTTGACGATGGTGAAGTTGTGCGAGTTGGCCCAGGCCGCCGGCTTGCTGCCGATCTGGGGGAGCGGAGCGACGCCCCACTGCACCTCGGGGCTCTTCTTCAGATCGTTGATCTGCCAGATGCCGTTCCAGGTGAAGGCGTTCTTGCCGCTCTTGAACGACAGGTAGTCGGCGTCCTGACCGACGTTGGCCGGCGAGAAGCCCTGCTTGATCATGTCGACCAGCCAGGTGCACGCCTCGACCGCCGGGTCCGAGTTGAAGGTGGCCTTTGCGACCTCGGCGTCGAACAGGGTGGCGCCCCACTGGTTGAGCAGCGAGTAGAAGGTCATGCCGCCGGTGAACTGGAACGGGCTGACCCAGAAGCCCTGGATGCCGGCCTTCTTCAGCTCGGTCAGCGCGGCGACGTAGTCGTCCTTCGTCGTCGGCGGCTTGTTCGGGTCCAGGCCGGCCTTCTGCATGACGGACTTGTTGTAGTAGAAGCCCAGCGGGTGCATGTCCAGCGGGATGCCGTACCGCTTGTTGTTGTAGAGCCCGCCCTTCCACACGGTGGGGGCGAAGTCGCCCTCGGCGAGCTCCAGGTTCTTGGCGACGTCGTCCAGCTCGGTGATCACGCCGCGGGCGGCGAAGGTGGCGAGCTGGTCCATGTGCATGACCGCGATGTCCGGCCCGTTGCCGCTGGAGGCCGCGCCGGGGAGCTTGTTGTAGTAGTCCTCCCACTGGTACGTGGCCACCGACACGGCGATGTTCTTGTGCTCGGTGTTGAACTGGTTGACCAGCGTCTTGAAGATCTCGCCGTCACCGCCGGTGAAGCCGTTCCACAGCTTCAGGTCCACCTTGGGGCCGGTGTACTCCTTGCCCCCGTTGCCCGCGGCCGGACCGGAGGCGCTGTCGTCGCCGCCACCGCAGCCCGCGAGGGTCAGCGAGGCCGCGGCGCCGAGTCCGAGACCGAGGCCGAGCAGGCGACGCCGGCTCATGTCGTTCTGGATCATGCTTTATCTCTCCTTGAGGGGGACGGATGAATTGTGCCTGCTCAGAACCGGTGTGACACCTACGCGTTGGCCGGGCCGAAGCGGAGCACGCTCCAGGACACGGCGGGCAGGCGCACTGTGCACCGGCCGCCGTCGGGGGTGGGGGTGGGCAGGTCCCGAGGCGTCACCCGGTCGGGGTCGGCCTCGGTGTTCGTCGCCGACGGGTCAGACCCGGCAGCGATGCTCTGGAAGGAATAACCGGATAGTCCCGGCAGACCGCGCAAATCGATGTCCAAGGCGAGGTCCGTCTGGTCCCGGTTGACCGCGAAGACGGTCAACTCGCCGGTTTCCTCGTCGTGCACGGCGACGGTGTCGAGCACCGGCACGTCCCCGTACTTCTTCGTGTCGTAGCGCGGCGACACCGGGTCGGTGCGCAGCACGGTGCCCCGGGCGTACCGGGCAGTCAGCGCGAACGGGTGGAAGATGCTCTGCCGCCAGGCCGGGCCGCCGTTGCGGGTGCGGATCGGCGCGATCACGTTGGCGAGCTGGGCCTGCGCGGCCACCCCGACCCGGTCCGCGTGGCGCAGCAGGGTGATCAGCAGGTCGCCGACGACCACCGCGTCGACCGCTGTGAAGTCGTCCTCGATCAGCGCCGGAGCCTCGACCCAACCGCGCCGGTCCAGGTCGGCCTGGAGGCGGGACTCGTACCAGACGTTCCACTCGTCGAAGGAGATCTTCAACTTGCGCTTGTGCCGCTGCTTGGCGGCCACGTGGTCGGCGGTCGCGACGACCTCGGTGATGAAGTTGTCCATGTCGACGGCCGAGGCCAGGATGCTGGCCTGGTCGCCGTCGGACGGGTCGTAGTAGGTGTGCGCCGAGATGTAGTCGACGTGCTCGTAGGTGTGCTCCAGCACCGTCGCCTCCCAGGAGGCGAAGGTGGGCATCCGCCGGTTGGAGCTGCCGCAGGCGATGAGGCTGACCGACGGGTCGATCATCTTCATCGCGCGGGCGGCCTCGGCGGCGACGCGGCCGTACTCGTCGGCGGTCTTGTGGCCGACCTGCCACGGGCCGTCCATCTCGTTGCCCAGGCACCACAGCCGCACCCCGTACGGGTCCTCGGCGCCGTGCTTGCGCCGCAGGTCGGAGAGCTCCGTGCCGCCCGGGTGGTTGGCGTACTCCAGCAGGTCCAGTGCCTCCTGGACCCCGCGCGTGCCGAGGTTGACCGCCATCATCGGTTCGACGCCGGCCTCGGCGGCCCAGGTCATGAACTCGTCCAGCCCGAACGCGTTGGTCTCGATCGTCTTCCAGGCCAGGTCGAGTCGGCGGGGCCGGTTGCCGACGGGGCCGACCCCGTCCTCCCAGCGGTAGCCGGAGACGAAGTTGCCGCCCGGGTAGCGGACCACCGAGACGCCCAGCTCACGGGTCAGGTCCAGCACGTCGCGGCGCAGGCCCCGGGAGTCGGCGCTGGGGTGGCCGGGCTCGTAGATGCCGCCGTAGACGCACCGCCCCATGTGCTCGACGAATGAGCCGAAGAGGCGTCGGTCGGCCGGGCCGATGGAGAAGGCCGGGTCGATCGTCAGCTGCGCGGTCCGCAAGGGGGTGCCACCTTTCCTCGTGCCGATGCCGGGTGAGCGCGGTCACCGTTCACCCGGTGTCCATCGTTTCTACAACGTTGTAGGCAACGTTGTAAAGGGCTGATGACGAGGTATGGTGCGCTGGGTTACATCGGGGAGGTTGCGGAGTGCGACACAGGCTCAAGGACGTGGCTGAACGGGCCGGGGTGTCGGTGAAGACCGTCTCCAACGTCGTCAACGGCTACGTGCACGTTCGGCCGGACACCCGTGCTCGCGTCGAGGAGGCGATCGCCGAACTCAACTACCGGCCCAACCTCTCGGCCCGCCACCTGCGCAAGGGCCGCACCGGCGTGATCGCGCTGGCCGTTCCGGAACTGGACATCCCGTACTTCGCCGAGCTGGCCCGCTACGTGGTCAACGCCGCAGCCGCCTACGGCTGGACGGTGCTGATCGACCAGACCGGCGGTCGGCGCGAGCAGGAACGGGTGGTCGCCTCCGGCATCACCGACCACCTGATCGACGGGCTCATCTTCAGCCCGTTGGCGCTGACCGCCGAGGACCTGGCCGGCCTGGACGGCACACCCATGGTGCTGCTCGGCGAGCGGGTCGAACACGGCCCCGCCGACCGAGTGGTGATCGACAACGTGACCGCGGCCCGGGAGATCACCGCTCACCTGATCCAGCTCGGCCACCGCCGGATCGCCGCCATCGGCTCCCAGCGCACCGACGAGGGCGCCAGCGCCCGGCTGCGCCTGGCCGGCTACGCCGACGCGCTGCGCGCCGCCGGGCTCGACTACGACGAAGCCCTGGTGGCGCCCGCGTCGGCCTGGCACCGTGCTGACGGTGCGGCCGCCATGCAGGGCCTGCTCACCTCCGGCGTACGCCCCGACGCCGTCTTCTGCTTCAACGACACGCTCGCCCTGGGTGCCCTACGCGCGCTGCACGAGGCGGGTCTGCGGGTGCCCGAGGACGTGGCGGTGGTCGGCTTCGACGACATCGAGGACGGCCGGTTCTCCATCCCGACCCTGAGCACCGTCGCCCCGGACAAAGAGAAGATCGCCCAACTGGCGGTCGAACTCCTCGCCAACCGCCTGGACGGCGACCGCACCGCCCCGGCGAAGGAGGTCTCCGCCCCCTACCGCCTGGAAATCCGCGAATCCACCCGGACCCCGTAAGCCGTCGCCCGGCCGGTCAGTCGAAGAAGCGGGCCAGGTGGGACTTCGGGGCGGTGTCGGCGTCCGGTGGGAGCGGAGTCAGGTCGGCGAAGATCGAGGCGCCGTCGCAGCCTGCGTGCAGGGGATACCACCGTGGGGTGCCCGGTGGGCGGCCCTGGCAGATCCCCTTGAACGTCTGCACGTCCATCAGCCGGACGTGGGTCGGGTCGGCCACCGCGTTCACGTGCCCCCACCAGGGACTCATCACGTGCAGCACGCCACCCGGCCGCAGCACCCGGTGACACTCGTCCACCAGCGGCAGAAAGTCGATCAGGTGCTCCAGGATGTGCACCGCGAACAGGACGTCCACCGAGTTGTCCGCGAGTGGCAGCGAGCCGGACAGGTCCGCGACCGCGTTCACCCCCGGCGCCGGATAGATGTCCAGCCCCAGGTTGCTCGACCACTGCTTGGTCGGCCCGCAACCGAGGTCCACGACCACCGGCGCCCGCCCACCGATGCCGACCCGGCACCAGATGCCGTAGACGCCGGCCAGCCGGCCCACCAGGTCCCGTACCAGCCGTAACTGGCTCGGTTCGGCGACGTCTCCGCTGAGATGGGCCACCCCCCGGTCGAACCGCACCTCCACGGCGAGGCCCCGCAGCCGGTCGTCGTGTCGAGCCCGGTCCGCCCATGCCTGGGCGAGGGAATCGTCGATCGCCCGCAGCCGGTCGGCCGAGGGCGGAGTCAGTGCCAAAGCGACCATTCGGGCCACCTCCCGCCGCGCGATACCCGCAATCGCGCCCGGTATGCCCCGCTCGTCCTCGTCGTCGCCTGCTCCGGCGCGGCGGGCCATGGGCGTGTCGCAGGATGCGGGGCAGGACGGCAATCGTCGTGATGCCACACAGTCATCAAGATGACTCAGGGGCATCACGCTCGAAGGAGACACCGCGTCACCAGCCGAGCCGGCCAGCCGGCTCGGGTCAGCCCGAGAGGGTACGGCGACCGCCGCGCATCCGTTGGCGGGGCGGCGGCTCCGCGGGCTTCGGCCGCTTGAGGTGATAGCGGTGCAGCTCGTTGTTGCCGGGCAGGGACGGGTCCTCGCTCATCGCGACCAACTCCCAGCCCTGGTCACCGGCCCGGTTCAGGTGGGCCAGGGCGGTGTCGCCGTACGGCGTCACGTCGACCATCGAGCCGTCCGGGCCGTACCAGACGAAGACGACCTCCCAGCCGAGGTCGTTGGTCGCGGCCTGGCGGCGGCGGACCAGCAGGGCGTACTCCCACTTGAGCATGGCGTCATTCTCACCCCGCGCTGGCCCGCCGGCACGGATCAATCCTCGGCGATCCGCCCGCCGTCGACGCGGAGCCGCCGGTTCGTCTCGATCGCGGCCAGCATCCGCCGGTCGTGGGTGACCAGCAGCAGCGTTCCGGGGTAGCTGGCCAGCGCCGACTCAAGCTGCTCGATGGCGGGCAGATCCAGGTGGTTGGTGGGCTCGTCCAGCACCAGCAGGTTGACCCCGCGACCCTGGAGCAGGGCCAGCGCCGCCCGGGTCCGCTCGCCGGGGGAGAGGGTGGCCGCCGGTCGCGGCACGTGCGCCGAACGCAGCCCGAACTTGGCCAGCAGGGTCCGCGCGTCCGCCGGCGACATGTGGGGTACGGCAGCGTGGAACGCGTCGATCAGCGGCGCGTCGCCGAGGAACAACCCTCGGGCCTGGTCCACCTCGCCGATCACCACGCCGGGCCCGAGTGTGGCGGTGCCCGCGTCCAGCGGCAGCCGCCCCAGCAGCGCGGCCAGCAGGGTGGACTTGCCCGAGCCGTTCGCCCCGGTCACCGCCACCCGGTCCGCCCAGTCGATCTGGAGGTCGACCGGGCCGAGGGTGAACCCGCCTCGGCGTACCACAGCACCTCGCAGCGTGGCCACGACGGCGCCGGCGCGGGGGGCGGCGGCGATCTCCATCCGCAGCTCCCACTCCTTGCGCGGCTCCTCGATCACGTCGAGCCGTTCGATCAGCCGCTCGGTCTGCTTGGCCTTGGCGGCCTGCTTCTCGCTCGACTCACTGCGGAACTTGCGGCCGATCTTGTCGTTGTCGGTGGCCTTGCGGCGGGCGTTCTTCACACCCTTCTCCATCCACCCACGCTGGGTGCGGGCCCGCGCCTCCAGACCGGCCTTCGTGTCGGCGTACTCCTCGAAGTCCGCGCGGGCGTGCCGGCGCGCCACCTCGCGCTCCTCCAGGTAGGCCGCGTAGCCACCGCCGTAGTGGTGCACCTGCTGCTGGGGCAGGTCCAACTCCAGAATCCGGGTCACCGTGCGGGTGAGGAACTCGCGGTCGTGGCTGACCAGCACCGTGCCGGCGCGCAGCCCGGTGACGAACTCCTCCAGGCGCTCCAACCCGGCCAGGTCCAGGTCGTTGGTCGGCTCGTCGAGCAGGAACACGTCGTAGCGGCTGAGCAGCAGCGACGCCAGCCCCGCCCGGGCCGCCTGACCGCCGGACAACCCGGTCGTCGGGTGGTCCAGGTCGACCGCGAGGCCCAGGTCGGCGCTCACCTGCTCGGCGCGCTCGTCCAGGTCCGCGCCACCGAGGGCGAGCCAGCGCTCCAGCGCGTCGGCGTACGCGTCGTCAGCACCCGCCGCCCCGGCGGTCAACGCCTCGGTCGCCGCGTCCAACGCCGCCTGCGCGGCGGTCACCCCGGTCCGTCGGGCCAGGAAGTCCCGTACCGTCTCGCCCGGCCGCCGTTCCGGCTCCTGCGGCAGGTGCCCGACGCTCGCGGAGGGCGGGCTGAGTCGCACGGTGCCGGCCTCGACCGGCAGCAACCCGGCGAGGGTACGCAGCAGCGTCGACTTGCCGGCCCCGTTCGGCCCGACCAGGCCGATCACGTCACCGGGGGCGACCACCAGGTCCAATCCGGCGAAAAGCGGGCGGTCGCCGTGCCCGGCTGCCAGGTCCTTGACGATCATCGTGGCGCTCATCAGGACGGCAGCCTATCCGGCCCCCCGCATACGAGCGGCCGGCAGCGGGCAGACTCAACGACGTGGTGACCACACTCGCGATCGACTGCGGCGGCGGAGGCATCAAGGCCTCCGTGCTCGACGAGGCGGGAACGATGCGGGCCCGGCCGTTGCGGGTGCCCACGCCGTACCCGTTGCCGCCTGAGCTCTTCGTCCGGACCCTGCTCGATCTGGGCGGGCGCCTGCCGACGGCGGACCGCCTGACCGTCGGCGTACCCGGAATGATCCGGCACGGGGTGGTGGTCGCCACGCCGCACTACGTGACCCGCAGCGGCCCCCGCAGTCGCGTCGACCCGGATCTGCTCGCCGAGTGGTCCGGCTGGGACGCGCGGGGCGCGCTGGCCGACGCGTTCGGGGTGCCGGCGCTGGTGCTCAACGACGCCGAGGTGCACGGCGCCGGGGTGGTCGCCGGCACCGGCTGCGAGCTGGTGCTGACCCTGGGCACCGGGCTGGGCAGCGCGCTCTTCGACGGCGGGGTCCTCGCACCGCACCTGGAGCTGTCGCACGCGCCGGTGCGGTGGGGCACCACCTACGACACGTACGTGGGTGAGCCGGAACGCCGGCGGCTCGGCGACGCCTTCTGGTCCCGGCGGATCCGGCAGGTGGTCGACGGGCTCCGCCCGGTGTTCCGCTGGGACCGCCTCTACCTGGGCGGGGGCAACTCCCGGCTGATCCGACCCGAGCAGCTGGCCCGGATGGGCGACGACGTGGTGGTGGTGCCGAACACCGCCGGGATCGTCGGCGGTGTCCGCGCGTGGGAGCTCTCCGTCGGCCGCCGGGACGCCCGCACCTGACCTTGTCGGTGCCGCAACTGACCCGATCGCGACTGCCGGGAACAGTCGCCAAACGCCCGGTGTTGTGCCAGCGTCGGAACAGGTGACGGTGCGACCCGAGGGGGTGGGGCAGATGGATCTTCTGGCGGACTACCGGCGGGCGACCATGTTCTTCGAAACCGGTGACCCGAGCGGAGCGGCCCGACTGCTGGAGCCGATCATCGACGCCGAACCCGGCAACACGGCAGTACGGCAGTTGCTGGCCCGGGCGTACTTCCAGTCGGCGCAGCTCAACCGCGCCGAGGAGCACCTGCGGGAGCTGGTCGACCGGGACCCGAGCGACCACTACTCGCACCACGTGCTCGGTCGGACGCTGGAGCGGCTCAACCGGCACAACGACGCGCTGCGGCACCTGCGGATCGCCGCGGCGATGTACGCGACCAACGACGACTACCGGATCGCGCTGGAGCGGGTGGAGACCCGGGTGGGCGGCACACGCTGAGCGTGGAACGGTGACATGGCAGGGGCGGTCCTCCGGGGCCGCCCCTTCGTCTTTCGGGGCCCGCCGCGGGGCGGCCGGTCCTCGTGAAACGGGCCCTAGGATGGCGGACATGGGACCTGACCGGCCGGGGACTGCGGCATGAAGCTCAAGCTGGACCTGCACGAGATCTTCAACAAGGGCCAGGACATCGACCGCGCGTTGCGCGGGATCATGGACGAGGCGGTGGCGAAGAAGGCCACCCTCGTCGAGATCATCCCCGGCAAGGGGTCCGGTCAGCTCAAGAAGCGCGTGCTGCGGTTCCTCGACCAGAAGGACGTCAAGCAGCTCTACCACCGCGTGGAGAAGGACTCGAAGAACTTCGGCAGGCTCTTCGTGCACTTCCGCTGGAAGTAGGAGCGGCATTAGCGACCTGTGCTTAGGTAGACTGTTCCGAAGTAAGATTGAATCTAGCTTCGGGAGGGTCGATGTTCATCGGCCGGCGCACGGAACTCGACCTGCTGACCAAACAGCTTGATCACGTGAAGCGCACCGGTGAGGGCCGCTCTGTGGCTATCCGTGGTCGGCGACAGGTGGGCAAGTCACGGCTGGTGCAGGAGTTGTGCGACCGCGTCGATCTGCCCTACTGCTTCTACACCGCGGTCAAGGGCGCATCGAGCATCGAAGCGGTCGGCTACTTTCTTGGTGCCTTGCGCGACTCTTCGCTGCTTACCCCCGGCGGTCGTGACCTTCTGCCGTCCCAGCCGCCGACGGGTGGCTGGGGAGACATGTTGCGGATCCTGGCGGGTGTCCTGCCCGATGCGCCGAGTGTGGTCGTTCTCGACGAACTGCCCTGGATCTCGGAGCAGGACACGACGTTCGACGGGCACCTTCAGGTCGCCTGGGATCGGCTCATCTCCAGCAAGCCAGTGCTACTGCTGCTGCTCGGCAGTGATCTGCACATGATGCAGCGGTTCACCGAGTACGACCGGCCCTTCTACGGCAGGGCCGCGAACATGGTTCTCGGCCCGTTCAATCCTGCCGAAACCGCCGCCGTGACGGGGCTGGGCGGCGCGGACGCGATCGATGCCCACTTGATCACTGGTGGGTTACCCGGTATCGCCCTGGAGTGGTCCCCGGGCACGCCACCCGCCGATTTCCTGAGTCAGGAGATCTCCAACAAGACTTCAGCATTGTTCACCGTCCCTGAACAGTCTCTGGCGTCGGAGTTTCCCGCTCCGGACACTGCCCGGCGCATCTTGGAAGCGGTCGGCGGGACAGGTAGCCGCACGTTCAGCAACATCGCCGCTGCCGCCGGGGACCGCGGCGGCCCGGTCAGCTCCGGCACCCTGTCCCCGCTGCTTCACCGGCTCGTCGAGGAAAAACAGATTCTCGCTGTCGACAAACCGCTGTCCACCAAGCCGAGCAAGCTGGCTCAGTACCGGATCGCTGACAGTAACCTGCGCCTGTATCTGGCCATTCTGCGCGATGTGCATCAACTGGTTCTGCGCGATCGGACAGCGGCCGCCCGCGCCCTCCTCGATCTTCGGTGGTCCACCTGGCGGGGCAACGCCGTCGAGCCGATCATCCGCGATGCGCTCGCCATCTCCGCCGGTGCCGGGGCCTTGCCCTGGACCGATACGTGGGAGGTCGGCGGCTGGTGGAACCGCCAATCCAACGTGGAAATCGATCTTGTCGGGGGCGACCGCGCCCCGATCGCCTCCCGCATCGCGTTCGCCGGCTCCATCAAATGGCAGGACGGCCCATTCGACCGGCACCATCTCGACGAGCTGCGGCGCCACGCCCCGATGATCCCGGGTTTTCAGCCCGGGACCAGCGGCCTGGTCGTCGTCAGCCGCTCCGGAGTCGACCTCCCGGCCGGGGCCGTGGATCTCATCTGGGGCCCTGACGACGTCGTCCAGACCTGGTCACTCTGATGCTGACGGTTCGGCCGGCGAGCTTGGCGGACGTTGCTCCGCTGGTGGAGTTGCGACTGGCCAACGCTCAAGCGCACCTTGCTCTCGACGCCGCCATTTACCGCGTTCCACAGCGTGACGCGGTAGTGCGCCACTTCGACTGCGGTGCCGGTCATCGGAGCCAGATGATGGCGGCGATGAGATCATTGCGGCTGGTGTAGCTGGCGGACCGCATTCAGCGCGTCTCGGACGGCTGCGGTGGTTTGCTCGTGGGGTAGCGCCGGTGGAGTTCGACGTCCACCTCACCGGCGACGAGCAGTAACGAGGGCAGGGATCCACGTGGCTACCAGGTTGCCGACCCGTGCGGTTGAGGCGGCGTCCCACCTCCAGGCGTTCGTGCTCTCCGGCGTGGTCACCGTGCTGGCCTTGCGGGCGTACCTGGAGGCCACCAACTATCCGCAGCTCGGCGGCGGTGGGTTGCACATCGCGCACGTGCTCTGGGGCGGCCTGCTGCTCGCGGTCGGCCTGGGGATCCCGCTGGTCTTCCTCGGCGAATGGCCGCGTACCGCCGGGGCCGTGGTCGGCGGTATCGGGTTCGGGCTGTTCATCGACGAGGTGGGCAAGTTCGTCACCACCGGCACCGACTACTTCTACGCGCCGGCCGCCGCCATCATCTACGTCGCGTTCGCCCTGCTCGTCCTGCTCACCCAGGCGGTACGCGGGCGTACCGGCCGGTCCCGGCTGACTTCGGCCGAGCGCACCGCCAACGCGCTGGACATGGTGCTCAGCGGTCTGCCCGCCGGGCTGACCGACCGGCGCAGAGCGGACGTACGGCATCTCGTGCGGGGCGCCGGGCCGGCCACCAAGGCGGCCATGGAGCAGTTGCTGGACACGGTGCCTCGGCGGGAACCGTCCCCGGTCCGGTTCTGGCAGCGCGCGGCGGACCGATTCCGGCATCTCGCCGTCTGGGCGACCAGGCAGCGCTGGCTGGTCTGGCTGGTGGTGGCCTATCTGGTCGTGGAGCCGGTGCTGATCATGGTGGCGGTGCTGCTGGACGGTGTGACCGGAGAGCTGGACCAGGAGCGCGAGTGGGGTGCGGTGGTCGGTGTCACCGCAACGGCGCTGGTCACGGCGGTGCTCAGCCTGCGGGCGGCGTGGCTGCTGCGCCCGAACCGCCCCGAGGCGTTCCGGTTCTTCAAGCTCGCGCTGCTGGTCAACCTGCTGTTCGGGCAGGTTTTCAACTTCACTGTCAACCAGTTCGGTGCGGTTGCCGTGGTCGCGCTCGACCTGGCCCTGCTGGGGGTGGTGACCGCCGAACACCGCCGGCTGCGGCGCGCCGCCGACCGCGGTGACCATCCACCGCGCTGACGTGGGCGGACCCCGCCACTGTCGCAGAGGGCATCGGCGAAGGATGGCCGGCGAAGCTCCATAGGATGGCTCACCGACGACGGTCGTAGTGAAGGGCGTTTCCCATGGTGAACAGAAGCGACGTCGAGGCGGCGGCCGCGTTGGTGCAGGGGCGGGTGCGGGAAACCCCGGTCATCGCTGTCGACGGCGCCGACCTGGGCGTGCCCGGGCAGCTCAGCCTCAAGCTGGAGTTGCACCAGCACACCGGCTCGTTCAAGCCGCGCGGCGCGTTCAACCGGATGCTCCAGGGGCCGCTGCCGCCGACGGGGGTGATCGCCGCTTCGGGCGGAAACCATGGCCTCGCGGTCGCGTACGCGGCCCGGTCGCTGGGCGTGCCGGCGGAGGTGTTCGTGCCGGTGACCTCCTCGCCGGTGAAGGTGCAGCGGTTGGCCGGGCTGGGCGCCCAGGTGCGCCAGGTGGGCCAGCACTACGCCGAGGCGTTGGCCGCGAGCACCCAGCGGGCCGACGAGACCGGCGCGTTGGTCGTGCACGCGTACGACCAGCCGGAGGTGGTGGCCGGTCAGGGCACCGTCGGCCGGGAGCTGGAACGGCAGGTGGACGGGATCGACACCGTGCTGGTGGCGGTCGGCGGCGGCGGGTTGGTGTCCGGCATCGCCAGTTGGTTCGACGGGTCGGTACGTGTCGTCGCCGTCGAGCCCGAGCAGATCCCCACCCTGCACTCCGCGCTGAAGGCGGGTGGACCGGTCGACATCGAGGTGGGCGGTATCGCCACGGACTCGCTGGGCGCCCGCCGGATCGGCGACATCGCGTTCGACACCGCCCGCCGGACCGGCGTGGTCTCCGTGCTGGTCAGCGACGAGGATCTGGTGCGGGCGCGTCGGCTGCTCTGGTCGGAGCTGAGGGTCGCCGCCGAGTTCGGTGGCGCCACCGCGCTGGCCGCGCTGGTCGGCGGCGCGTACGTGCCGCAGGCGGGGGAGCGGGTGGCGGTGATCGTCTGCGGCGGCAACACCGACCCCAGCGACCTGGGCCCGGCCGCGCCGCACTGACGCCGAAGAGCGGCGGCCCGGCGGACGAGGAACTCCGCCGGGCCGCTTCGGGTCAGATCGGATAGGTGCGGGCGACCGCCAGCATCTCGGAGCTGTGCGACCCGACGACGCCGACGGCCGGCGGCCGGGCGCGGAAGCCGGGCAGCGCGTCCAACCCGTCACTGGCGTCCATGGCCCGCAACGCCACCTGCCCGGCGATGGGCCGCACTGTCAACGTGACCTCGATGCCCTCGGTGGGCGGGGCGTGGAACACCAGCCCGAAGCCCCACTTGCCCTCGCGGGGCTCCACCGGCACCGGCCGCCCGGCGACCTCGGCCCGCAGCACGGTGGCGGTCGACGTGTCGACGTGCAGGGTGGCGAGCCGGGCGGCCCGCTGCGGGGTGAGCCGCAGACGCAGCGTGCGTTCTCCACCAGCCGTGGCGTCGGCCACCACGTCCAGCTTCGGGGCCGGCAGGTTCGCCGGCTGTGCCGGCCCGGCCCGCAGCTCACCGTCGCCGAGCCCGGGGAAGTCGTCCCCGACGTCGGCCGTCCCGTCCACGTAGCCGTCCGTCCACGACTGCGGGTCACTCTCGTGGCTGAGCCAGCGGGCCTGGCCGGTGCCGGCGTCCATGGCGTACATCAGGTGGGTGGGCGCGGGATGGTCGGCGTCGAAGCGGTCGACGCCCAGCCCGACCCCGGCGAGCACCACCGCCGCCACGGCCGTGGCGGCGGCCGGGAGCACGCCGAGCCGTCGGGCCCGCAGTGCCAGCAGGCCGCGCTGGCCGCCGGCCTGCGGGTGCAGCAGGTCGACCACCGGCAGGGCGGTCAGACCGAGCAGCACCGCGACCAGCGCGGCAACCCCGCCCATGCCCATCCCCAGCGCGGGGAAGAGCAGCACCACGGTGGGCAGCAGGATGACCACACCAACGGCCGCGGCGGCGGTCACGGCCACCACCGGCCACGGCCCGGTCTGCCGGGTACGCAGCGCGACCAGCCCACCGAGGGCGCCGGCCAGCGCCGGCACTGTGGTGAGGTACGCCCCGCCGGGCACCGCCACGGCGAGCAGCACTCCGAGCAGCGCCAGCCAGGCCAGCCCGCCGACCGCGAGTGCGGCCGGGCCGATCCGGCGGCGGGTCAGCGCGTACCAGGCGAACAGGATGGCGGCGGCGAGCGCCACGACGGCCAGGCGGTACCAGATCGGCCGGTACGGGTCGAGCAGTTCCGCGTACCCCGGTCGGATCGCGGTGATCGCCAGCCAGAGCAGTTGGGCGGCGACCGGCGCGACCACGATCGGCACCAGGGCCAGCCCGAAGCCGGCGGCGAGCCGGCCGACGCTGGCCCGGCCCTGCCGACGGGTCAGCCAGCCCAGCGCGGCGACCGCGGCCACCGCGAGCAGGGCCAGCGGCAGGGTGAGTGTGCCCGGGTAGCGGACGAGGCCGCCGGGGACCGGGAAGTAGGTCGCGTCGTGCCCGGAGCGCAGCTCGGTCAGGTCGGTCGCGCCGAACTCCCGGGCCAGGCCCAGCGCGTTGTCCCCGTGCTGTTGGAGGCTGCCCCGGTCCATGGCCTCCGGCGTGTCCAACGGTGTGTGGTAGATCGCACCACCGTCGATGTACGCCGAGTTCAGCCCGATGAACTTCTGGTCCAGGAACGCCGTGAAGTCGGTGTCGTTGGGCAGCGCCCGGTAGATCTCCACCGCGAACGAGGTGCCGACCGGGTGCGGTGCGGCCCGGCCGAAGACGTCCACCAGTTTCGCGTTGTTCCGGGACGTCTCGAACATGATCACCGGCCCGGTGGAGCCCCGCGCCTCCAGGTTGAGCACGACCCCGCCGTCGGCGGCCAGCGGGTGACTGGTGGCGAACGCCGCCGCGCCGCACAGGCACGCCTCCTCGGCGTCGGTGAGCACGAAGACGATGTCGTTGCGTGGCCGAGGGCCGGTGGTCAGCGCGCGGGCCACCTCCAGGATGGCCGACGTGCCGGCGGCGTCGTCGTTGCCACCCGGCCCGGTCTGCACCGAGTCGTAGTGGGCGGCCAGGAAGACCCGACCGGTCGAATCGGTGCCGGGCAGCCGGGCCACGACGTTGCGCACGCGGGCCAGAGTCGCCCCGCCCGCCGCCCCGCTGAGCTGGCCGGCCTCTGGTGCCACAGTGTCCTGCACCTCGGTTTCCAGGCCCAGGCCGCGCAACTGCTGCTCAAGGTGCGTGCGGACCTGGTCGTTGGCCGGGCTGCCGGCGACGTGCGTCCGGGCGGCGATCACCTGGACGTCCTCGTACGCCCGGCTGGCGCTGAACTCACCCGCCGGCGCATCCACCGGCTTCGGCGCCGGGGTGCGCAGGTCGAGCAGGCTGCCGGCGCCGACGGCGGCCAGCGCGACCAGAGCCGCAGCGGCGGCCAGGAGCCGCCGGCGAGGTCGCGTCAGGGCCCGGTCGGCAGGGGGTACGCCTGGAGCCGAATGGGCCGGCGTGCCCGTCGTGGCCGGGGTGGTGGGTGCGCCCACGGGAACTCCTCGGGGGGTGGTGGGGCCTGGGGTGGCACCATCCTGCCCGTCAGCGGTCACCGATGGGACGGCCGGTAGGCCCCCCATCGACCGCCCGCCCGGTTCGTCATCCGACGGGCAGTGATCCGCACCGCCCCCGCCCGCGCCGGAGCCATCGTGTTGTGTGCGACCGTTGTCTAATACAGGATCAGCAGGGCACTCGGAAGGAGCCCGACATCACCAGCGAACTCCCGCGCCTCGCGGCGGTGACCCGGCCGACCCGGGGAGCCGGTCTGACCGGTTCCCCAGTAGTGCCGTACCCGCACGGCGGTCTGGCGCGGCATGCCAACCTGCCACCTGGCGAGCGGTTGCGGGTGCTGCTGGTGGAGGACGACGAGGGCGATGCCTTCCTGGTCGGCGAGCTGCTCGCCGAGACGAACTCGATGATCGACCTGATGATCGCCACCAGCCTCTGGGAGGCGCGGCAGCGGATCGCCGACGTCGACTGCGTCCTGCTCGACCTGGGCCTGCCCGACGCGCAGGGGTTGGACGGGCTGCGCCAGGTGCTGGAGATGTCCAGCGGCGCCGCGGTCTGCGTGCTGACCGGCCGATCGGACGAGCACCTGGGTGTCGTGGCGGTCGCCGAGGGCGCACAGGACTACCTGGTCAAGGGTCAGGTCGACGGGGTGCTGCTGACCCGGGCACTGCGCTACGCCGTTGAGCGTAAGCGCGCCGACGAGAACGCCCGACGGCTGCGCGAGGTCGAGTTGCGTCAGGCCGAGTCGGCGCGACTCGAACGCGGCCTGCTGCCCCAGCCGCTGATGACGACCGACCAGGTGGCGGTGCACACCTTCTACCGGCCCGGCCGGCACGCCGCGTTGATCGGCGGGGACTTCTTCGACGTGGTGCAGACCCGCCCGGACCGCATCGACCTGATCGTCGGTGACGTCTGCGGGCACGGGGTGGACGAGGCAGCGCTCGGCGTCGAGCTGCGGGTGGCCTGGCGGGCCCTGGTGCTCGCCGGAGTGCCGGACGACGAGGTGCTGCCCGCACTGGAGCAGGTCCTGATGAGTGAGCGCCGCCTCCAGGAGATCTTCGCGACGGTGGCCACCACCCGACTGGACCTGGATGCCAACCGGGCTACCGTCCGACTCGCCGGGCACCCGCCGCCGCTGCTGCTCTCCGGCGGGCGGGTCGCCCCGGTGCCCGCGCCCGGCGGCCGACTGCTGGGCGTACGACCCCGCCGGCCGATCGCCTACGACCTGGAGTTCGACACCGATGACTGGTCCCTGCTGATGTACACCGACGGCCTCATCGAGGGGCGGGTGGGAGCGGGCAACGAACGCCTCGACGTGCCGGGGCTGACCGGGCTGCTCGACGAGCCGGCCAACCGGTCGGTGTCGCTGCCCGAGCTGCCGGCCTGGCTGGTCGGCCGGGCCGAGCGGCTCAACGGTGGCGCGCTCGCCGACGACGTGGCCATGCTGCTGGTCAGCCGGGGTGGTGGCCGGTGAAGCCGGTGGTCGGCGGCTGGAGTCTGCGCCGCCGGGTCATCAGCCTGCTCACCGTGGTGGGCTTCCTGTTGATCGCCCTGGCCGGCGCGGAGGCGGCGATGGCCGCCCGCAACCGCACCCAGATCGACGCCGTCCTGAACGAGACCGGCCCGTTGCGGGTGCAGTCCCAGGAGCTGCTCAACGCGTTGCTCGACCAGGAGACGGCGATCCGCGGCTACGCGGTCAGCGGTGACCAGGACGACCTGATCCCCTATCGGGAAGGGCTCACCCAGGAGAAGAGCGTCACCGCCTCGATGCGAGGGCTGCTCGACAACTATCCGCAGATCAGCCAGGAGCTGCGGACCGTCGAGGACCGCATCGCGCAGTGGCGGCAGTCGGTCGCCGAGCCGGTGATCACCACCACCGAGCGCAGCGGCACCAGCGCGGGCCAGGCACTGGTCACCGAGCAGGCACGGCAGCAGTTCGACGACGTGCGCACGGCGGTCAACGACCTCCAGGAGGAGGTCCTGGCCGCCCGGGAACAGACCGCCAGGAACGTACGCACCAGCAGCAACGTGCTGGTCGTCCTGCTGATCGTCGCCGCCCTGGTGGTGGTCGTGGCCGGTGCGGTCCTGCTGCTCTCGCTGGACCGGATGGTGGTCCGGCCACTGACCGCCCTGGCCATCCAGGTCCGCGAGGTCGCCGAGGGCGACTACCAGCACCGCATCGCCACCGTCGGCCCGCCGGAGTTCATCCGGCTCGGCGAGGACGTGGACGCGATGCGTCAGAAGATCGCCGCCGACCTGGCCGAGGTGCGGGCTGCCCGCGAGCGCATCGAGTGGGTCAACAGCCAGCTCCAGAAGCAGGCCGAGGAGCTGACCCGGTCCAACCGTGACCTGGAGCAGTTCGCGTACGTGGCCTCGCACGACCTCCAGGAGCCGCTGCGCAAGGTGGCCAGCTTCTGCCAGTTGCTCCAGCGCCGCTATGCCGGGCAGCTCGACGAGCGGGCCGACCAGTACATCGCCTTCGCGGTGGACGGCGCGCAACGCATGCAGCGCCTGATCAACGATCTGCTCGCGTTCTCCCGGATCGGCCGGCTCACCACCGGTTTCGTCGAGGTCGACCTCAACAAGGTGATGGGCGACGTGGCCGGCCAGACCGAGGCCGCGCGGCAGTACGCCGACGCCGAGCTGACCTGGACGGACCTGCCGGTGATCTCGGGTGAGGAACCGCTGCTCACCAACCTGCTGGCCAACCTGGTCAGCAACTCGATCAAGTTCCGGCGCGCGGACGTCGCGCCCAAGGTGCACATCTCGGCCCGGTTGGTGGGCGCCGAGTGGGAGATCACCTGTCAGGACAACGGCATCGGGATCGAGCCGGAGTTCGCCGACAAGATCTTCGTGATCTTCCAGCGGCTGCACTCGAAGGACGCGTACCCGGGCACCGGGATCGGGCTGGCCATCGTCAAGAAGATCGTCGAATACCACGGTGGCCGGGTGTGGGTGGACACCGACGTACCGGAGGGCACCGCGATCCGCTTCACCCTGCCGGCGCTCCCGGCGGACGTGCAGGCGGCTGCCGCTGTCGACTCGGCCGAGACGCCGCCGGCCCTGGCGGCGGGCGACACGACGGCCTCGAACGAGGATCCGGCAGACTCGGCGGAGCAGTCCGGAGGGTCGGACCGGCCGGACCTGGCCGACGGGGCGCCGGAAAGCGGTAGAACGGGTGACATGAGGGAGACGGTGGGATGACCGCGCCGGCGGATGGCAAGAGCCCGATCGAGGTCCTGCTCGTGGAGGACGACCCGGGTGACGTGTTGATGACCCAGGAGGCGTTCGAGGAGCACAAGCTGCGTAACCGGCTGACCGTCGTCTCCGACGGCGCCGAGGCGCTCGCCTACCTGCGGCGGGAGGGCCAGTACGCCGACGCGGTGGCCCCCGACCTGATCCTGCTCGACCTCAACCTGCCCCGCCGCGACGGCCGGGAGGTGCTGGAAGAGATCAAGAAGGACGAGGAACTGCGCCGGATCCCGGTCGTGGTGCTCACCACCTCGCAAGCCGACGAGGACATCCTGCGCAGCTACCAGCTGCACGCCAACGCCTACGTGACCAAGCCGGTGGACTTCGAGCGCTTCATCTCGGTGGTCCGCCAGATCGACGAGTTCTTCGTCAGCGTGGTCAAGTTGCCGCCGCGTGGCTGACACCCTGCTCGACGACGTTGGCGACCTGCTCCGGGAGGCCGCCGACCAGGTCGTGCTGCCGCTGTTCCGCAAGCTCGACGACGCGGACGTTTCGGAGAAGGCGCACGGTGAGGTGGTCACCGTCGCCGACCAGCGGGCCGAGGAGCTGCTGTCGGCGGGGTTGCGCCGACTGCGTCCGGGCTCGATGGTGGTCGGCGAGGAGGGCGTCGCCGACGACCCGGGACTGCTGCGCCACCTGGGCGACGGTGGGGACGTCTGGTTGGTCGACCCGGTCGACGGCACCGCCAACTTCGCCGCTGGTCGCCGGCCGTTCGCCCTGATGGTGTCGCTGCTGACCGACGGGCGGCCGAACGCCGGCTGGATCCTCGACCCGCTCGCCGACACCCTCGCCGTGGGCTCGGCGGACGACGGCACCCTGCTCAACGGCCGACCGGTCGACACCACCGCCTCGCTGCCGCCGCTCGGCGAGCTGCGGGGCGCGGCGATGACCAAGTTCCTGCCGCCGGAGATCCGGGACCGGGTCCGCGCCGGCGGTCGACACCTCGGTGAGCTGCTGCCCGGCCAGCACTGCGCCGGCCGCGAATACCTGGACATCCTCACCGGTGAGCAGCAGTTCGTGCTCTTCTGGCGCACCCTGCCGTGGGACCACGCCCCGGGCACCCTGCTGGTCCGCGCGGCCGGTGGCGTCGCCCGCAGGTTCGACGGCGCCGACTACCACCCCTCCGACGACGGCCGCGGGCTGCTCGTCGCGGCCAACGAGCAGATCTGGGACGAGGTACGCGGCGCCCTGCTCAGCCCCTGATCCGGGCGCTGCGCGGGCTCCTGGACGCTCTGCGCGAGGCTTCTGGACGCTCTGCGCGAGGCTTCTGGACGCTCTGCGCGATGGCACTGGGACGCTCTGTCGACATCTGGGCGGCCCGGCGGTCAGGGGGATGGTCAGCAGCCCACAGTCCGGTATCGTGACCGGCGGTCTCCGCCAGCAGGCCGCCGACCGGCGCCGGCGGGGACGCCGCCGCGCAGTGGTTCACCGGGGGCCGGCGGTCGACGGAAGGACGCTTTCGTGCCCAGGACCATGCTCCACCCGCGGCTCGGTCGCCGCACTCTGTTCGCTCTGCTCGCCGCCGTCGCGCTCGTGCTCGGCGGTGCCGCCGTGCCCGCGTACGCGGAGCCCGGCGAGGGGGGCAGCAAGAAGCTGCAGGACGCGTTGGAGCTGACCGCCAAGGGGCACATAGAGGCGAAGGCCAAACTGGACAACTCCAAGCGTCGCCAGACGGCGCTGACCGGTGAGTTGGCGGCGGTCGAGGGTCGACTGGTCGGGCTGAGCGCCCAGGTCGGCGAGGTGGCCGCCCAGTCGTACCGGGTCGGCCGGCTCACCCCGGCGACCATGCTGCTCAACACCAGCACGCCGCAGGCGTTCCTGGAACGCGTCAGCGACCTCGACATGATGGCCCAGCGCGACAGCAAGCGGCTGCGTGACCTCGTCGAGACTCGGGAGCAGGCGCAGCAGGCCAAGATCGCCATCGACGCCGAGGTCCGTGAGCAGCAGAAGCAGCTCGCCGTGATGGCGAAGAAGAAGAAGGAGGCCGAGGCGGCGCTCGCCGAGGTCAGCTCGGGCAGCAGCAACGGGTTCAGCGGCGGCAGTTCCACCTCGGCGAAGCCGGCCCCGCGCAACTCGGACGGGTCCTGGCCGTCGGAGTCGTGCTCGGTGAAGGACCCGACCACCTCCGGCTGCATCACCCCGCGCACCCTGAACGCGCTCAAGCAGACCCAGGCGGCCGGCTACAAGCGGCACGTCTCCTGTAAGCGCGAGGGCGGTGGCGGCGAGCACCCGAAGGGGCGTGCCTGCGACTTCGCGGCCGCCACGAACGGCTTCGAGGATCGCAACGCGACCGGTGGCGACAAGGCGTACGGCGACAGCCTCGCCGCCTGGCACGTGCGAAACGCCGACCGTCTCGGCGTGCTCTACGTGATCTGGTACAGGCAGATCTGGCACCCCGGCACGGGGTGGCGTTCGTACAGCGGCAGCGGCAGCCCCGCCGCATCCCACACGAACCATGTTCATCTCTCGATGTACTGACCCGGAGCACCAGCTTCGCTGCGTACCATCGCGACGATGAGCACCCCACCGTCCGACGTAGCGGCCCCGCCGGCGTCCTCGGCCCCGCCCGTTGCGGTCACCGGCCGGGCGCTGCCCAACGGCCTGGCCGCCTTCCTGGTCTTCTTCTCCAGCGGCGCCGTGCTGGTGCTGGAAACCGTCGCGTTGCGCCTGGTCGGCCCCTACGTCGGGGTGACCCTCCAGGTGACCAGCTCGGTGATCGGCATCGCGTTGGCCGCTATCGCCTACGGGGCCTGGTCCGGTGGTTGGCTGGCCGACCGGCGCAACCCGCGTGGCCTGCTGGCACCGGCGCTGGTGCTGGCCGGCATCGCCACCGCCATCACCCTGCCCGTCGTCCGGTACGCCGGTGAGGTGCTGCGGGGCGGCGCGGCCAGCGCGATCCTGCTGCTGGTGGCTCTGGCCGTGTTCGTGCCGGCCGCGTTGCTGGCGGCCGTCACCCCGCTGGTCGTGAAGCTCCAGCTCGCCGACCTGCGCCGCACCGGCCAGGTGGTCGGTCGACTCTCCGGGATCGGCACGCTGGGCGGCATCACCGCCACCCTGCTCACCGGCTTCGTGCTGGTCGCCGCGCTGCGCAGCACCGTCATCCTGCTGACCCTCGCGGTCGCGCTCGGGCTGGTCGGCCTCGGCCTCGGCTGGTACCTGCGCCGGCAGGAGCCCACCGAGCTGCCCGGTCCGGCCCGGACCCGGGCCGCGCTGGCCGTGCTCGGCCTGGTCGGGGCAGGGCTGACCACCGTGGCGCCGAACCCGTGCGACATCGAGACGGCCTACCACTGCGCCCGGGTCACCGCCGACCCGGACCGGCCCACCGGACGGACGCTGCTGCTCAACTCGGCCCACCACTCCTACGTGGACCTCGCCGACCCGAAACACCTGGAGTACGCGTACACGAAGTGGATCGGCGCCGTCGCCGACGTCGCCGCGCCGGCCGGTCAGCGGCTGGACGCGCTGCACCTGGGCGGCGGCGGGTTCACCGTGCCGACCTACCTGACCGCGACCCGGCCGGGCACCGAGAACGTCGTGTTCGAGATAGACGGCGGGCTGGTCGAGCTGGGCGAGCGGGAGCTGGGCGTACGCCCGGGGCCGCAGCTGCGGACGGTGGTGGGCGACGCCCGCATGCTGGTCGTCGGCGAGCCGACGGACAGCCGCGACCTGGTGGTCGGTGACGCGTTCGGTCACCTGGTGGTGCCCTGGCACCTGGCCACCCGGGAGATGGCCGCCGAGGTCCGGCGGGTCACCCGCCCCGGCGGCGTGTACGTGCAGAACGTCATCGACTATCCACCGCTGCGGTTCATCCGCGCCGAGCTGGCCACCGTGGCGGCCGAGTTCCGGCACGTCGCGTTGATCGCGCCGCCGGAGGCGCTCGCCGAGGAGCAGGGTTCCAACTTCCTCATCGTCGGCTCCGACGCGCCGCTGCCGCTGGACGCCGTCCGCACCCGACTGAGCGAGGTGGACCCCAAGGTCAGCCTGCTGTCCGGCGCGGAGCTGACGGATTTCGTCGGTGGGGCGATGGTGTTGACCGACGACTACGCCCCGGTGGACCAACTGCTGGCTACCGCCTGAACGAGTGACAATCCTGACCGATTCCGATCCTCCGGGTGTAGGTCGGTTGCTTGTGGGCAACAACGCACACCATGGGTGGTGGGGACCGGAACGGCGCGCAACTGCTCGATCAGCGGTACCGGCTGATCGAGCAGCTCGGCGCGGGCGGCATGTCGGTGGTCTGGCGCGGGTACGACGAGGTGCTCGGTCGCCAGGTCGCGGTGAAGGTACTGGCCTCCCGGTTGGCCAGCGACCGGGCCTTCCGCCACCGGATCCGGATCGAGGCGCAGGCCGCCGCGCGGCTCTGCCACCCCAACATCACCAACGTGTACGACTACGGCGAGTCCGAGCAGGTCGGGCTGACCGTGCCGTACGTGGTGATGGAACTGATCGACGGCACCTCCCTGGCCAGCCGGCTGGGCCGGGAGAGCCAGCTTCCCTGGCGGGAGGCCATGACCATCGGCGCGGAGGTCAGCTCGGCGCTGGCCACCGCGCACGCCCGTGGTGTGGTGCACCGTGACGTGACCCCGGGCAACGTGATGCTCACGTCGACCGGGGTCAAGGTTGTCGACTTCGGCATCTCCGCGCTGGTGGGGGAGAGCGAGAAGGGGCCGGACGGCACGCTGCTGGGCACCCCCGCGTACCTCGCCCCGGAACGGCTGGACAACGGTCAGGTCTCCCCGGCCACCGACGTGTACGCCGTAGGGCTGCTGCTCTACCGGATGCTCACCGGTCGGCTGCCGTGGCAGGCCAGCACCACCACCCAGATGTTGCGGGCGCACATGTACACCGACCCGGATCCGATGCCGGAGGTGCCGGGGCTGCCCGACGAGGTGACCGACCTGGTGCGGCGCTGCCTTGCCAAGCAACCCGCGGACCGGCCGGCGACCGCCGAGGTGGCCCGGACCCTCGCCGACGCGGCGGGGATGCTGGCGGCGGTGCCGGTCTCCCCGGCCGGAGGGCCGCTGGACCCGGCCGCGCTCGCCAGCGCGGGCACCACGATCCTGCCCTGGTCGGCGGAGACCGACGCGTTGCCGATCTCCCGTACCCGCCAGCGGAACCAGAGGGTCCGCCAGCGGGTGAGCCGTCGTCGGCGGGTGGAGGCCGGGGTGGCTGCCGTCGGGCTGATCGCGGTCACCGGCGTGATGTGGGGCTTCACCTCGCGTACCCCGGCCAGCGGCGAGGGCCGGCCGACCACCGAGGCCCGGATGGGCCTGCCGGAGAAGGTGCCGTGCGAGGTGGCGTACGCGCTGCGCACGGACTCCGGCACCGACTTCGCCGCCGAGCTGACGTTGACCAACACCGGTGAGAGTGAGCTGCGGGACTGGGCGATGAGTTTCACCTTCCCCGGTCAGCAGACCGTCACGAAGGCGGAGCCCGCGCCGGTGCAGCAGCAGGGGAACACCGTGCTGGTCCGGCCGGTGGCCGAGCGCACCACGCTGGCGCCCGGCGCGGCCGAGAAGCTCACCCTCACCGGCACGTACAGCGGGGCGAACCAGCTGCCGGTCGAGTTCCGGCTCGGCGACGTGGCCTGCGGCGTACGCGTCTCCGGGGTGGCCGGCAGCACGCCGTCCACCGCCCCGGCGAGCACGGCGACCACCACGACGAAGACCCAACCCAAGGCCCCGCCGAAGGCGGCGACAGCTGGCGGCGGCCCGGGTTCGGGTGGCCCCAAGGCCAAGCCTGAGAAGCCCGGCAAGGGCAAAGGGCCGGGTGGTGGTCCGGGAAAAGCGGGAAAGTGACAAAGGGCAAGGGGAAGGGGCACGGCGGTAAGAAGTGACGGTCAGCGTCGCCCCGCGAACCGTTGCACCTGGTCGATCCCACCCTCCACGACCAGCAGCCCACCCTGCGCCAGCGCTGTGTCGTCCGAGGCGTACCGGAAACGCTCACCAGGTGCCTTCGCGCCGATCACCCGGACCCCGGAACGCTCCTCCGGGCGCAGATCGAGCAGGGTGCGCCCGACGAGCGACTCCGGCACCCGGACGGTGGCGATGGCGAAGTCGTCGTCGAACTCGATGAAGTCGAGCAGCCGGCTGACGATCAGGTGCGCCACCCGCTCGCCGGTCTCCGCCTCCGGGAAGATCACATGGTGCGCGCCGACCGACGACAGGATCTTGGCGTGTTTCTGCGAAGTGGCACGCGCCCAGATCTGCGGCACACCCAGCTCGACCAACGCCAGCACGGTGAGGACGCTCGCCTCCACCGACGCCCCGATGGCCACCACCGCCCGGCCGAAGCTGGTGACGCCGAGCTGCCGCAGCGCACCGTCCTCCGTCGCGTCGGCCTGGACCACCCGGTCGAGCTGCGCCGAGAAGCGCTGCACCTGATCCGGGTTGCGGTCGACGGCCAGCACCTCGCGGTCCATCCGGTTGAGCGATGCGGCCAGATGGCAGCCGAAGCGACCCAACCCGATCACCACGATGCCGCCGCCGTCCGATCGTCTCGCCGACACCTCGACCCTCCTCGCTCCTAGCCGACAATGGGTTGTTCCTGGGGGTAGCGGTAGAGCCTGCGCCGGGTGTTCAGGGCGATCGCCGACCCGACGGTGAGCGGCCCGACCCGGCCGATGAACATCAGCACGGTCAGCACCAGCTGGCCGCTGGCCGGCAGCTCGCTGGCCAGACCGACGGTGAGCCCGGTGGTGCTGAACGCCGAGGTGACCTCGAACAGGGCTGCGACGAACCGCACGCCCTCGGTGAGCAGCAGCAGGAGCATGGTCCCGGCCGTCACCAGCGCGACGCTGAGCAGGGCCACCGTCACGGCCTGCCGCTGACTCGCGGTGGCCACCCGGCGGTGCCCGACCGTCACGTCGGGCTCGCCGCGCAACTCGGCCCAGATGGTGAACGCGAGCAGGAAGAACGTGGACACCTTGATGCCGCCGGCCGTGCTGGCGCTGCCACCGCCGATGAACATCAGCACGATCAGCAGCGGGTAGCTCTCCTCCTGGAGGTCGGCGATGTTCAGCACGTTGAAGCCACCGGTGCGGCTCAACGCGATCTGGGTGAACGACGCGAGCACCTTGCCCCCGACGTCGTACGAGCCGATGGTGCTGGCGTTGGTCCACTCGGCGGCGAGCAGGCCGACGAAGCCGAGCAGCAGCAGGACCACGCTGCCCCAGATGGTCAACTTGGTGGCCACCGCCCAGCCAGCCGGCTTGCGCCATTCCCGGGCGGCCTCGAACAGGGCGGGAAACCCCAGCCCACCGACGATGGCCCCGAACACCAGCGGCAGCGACACCCACGGATCACGGTCGAAGGCCAGCAGACCCTCGGTGTAGAGCGCGAAACCACCGTTGTTGAACGCCTGGACGGCGTGGAACACGCCCGACCACAGGGCCCGTCCGGGCGGATAGTCGTACGCCCACCAGAGGCGGCCGGCGACCACAGCGGTCATCACGGCCTCGCAGGCGAAGACGGTGACCGCGATCCGGCGCAGCAGCCGGCCCACTTCACCGATGCCGAACTCCGCCGTCTCGGCCTGCACCAGCAGCCGGTTACGCAGGCCGAGCTGGCGTGAGACCACCAGGATGACCAGCGCCGCCGCCGTGAGGATGCCGAGACCACCGAGCTGGGTGAGCACGGTGATCACCACAAGGCCGGCGCCGGACCAGTAGTTGGGGGTGTCGTTGATCGCCATCCCCGTCACCGACACCGCCGACGTGGCGGTGAACAACGCGGTGACCAGGGGTGGACGCTGATGCTCGATGGTCGACCAGCGGGTCATCAGCAGCCCGGTGCCCAGCAGGATCGGCACCAGGAACCCCAGCGGCACCAGCCGCACGGGGTTGCGGAAAAACCGGCGCACCAGACAATCTTCCTTTCCCGCCCGTCGCCGGGAGCGGGAACGCTCATTCCGGAGATTCACCTCCCGGCCAACCCTCGACCAACTGCCGGCCAATCCGGGGCGGTCTCCTGAAGCGGCTCACCCCGACGACAGGAGACGGCGTTGCGACGTACCCTTTCGACCCTCGGCCTGGCCGGCGTGCTGCTCGCAGCCGCCGCCATGGCCGTGCCCACCATCGCCGCCGCCGAGCCCTCGACCGGCGCGGACCGCACCCGGGCGAACGACCGGCCGATCGTGATCGGTCACCGAGGTGCCAGCGGCTACCGGCCGGAACACACCTTGGAGGCGTACCGGCTGGCGATCCGGATGGGCGCCGACTACATCGAGCCGGACCTGGTGTCCACCTCCGACGGCGTCCTGGTCGCCCGGCACGAGAACGAGATCTCCGGCACCACCGACGTGTCGACGCACCCGGAGTTCGCGGCCCGCAAGGCGACCAAGACCATCGACGGTGTCGCCGTGACCGGCTGGTTCACCGAGGACTTCACACTGGCCGAGCTGAAGACGCTGCGGGCCAAGGAACGACTGCCGCAGGTCCGCGTGGCGAACACCGCGTTCGACGGTCGCTTCGAGGTGCCCACCCTCCAGGAGGTCATCGACCTGGCCCGGACCGAAGGGCGGACACGGGGCCGCACCATCGGCATCTACCCGGAGACCAAGCACCCGACCTACTTCACGTCGATCGGCCTGCCGTTGGAGGAGCCGCTGCTGCGGGTGCTGCGGCAGAACAAGCTGGACCGCAGAAACTCGCCGGTCTTCATCCAGTCGTTCGAGACGGCCAACCTGCGACGGCTGAGCCGGATCACCGACGTGAAGCTGGTCCAACTGCTCGACGCCGCCGGCCGCCCGTACGACTTCACCGTCGCCGGTGACACCCGCAGCTACCAGGACCTCGTCACGCCAGCCGGGCTGAAGTGGATCGCCGGGTACGCCGACGGCATCGGGGCGAACAAGAACCTGCTCGTGCCCCGGGACGCCACCGGCGCCCTGCTTGCCCCCACCAACGTGGTGCGCGACGCGCACCGTGAGCGGCTGCTCGTGCACTCCTGGACGTTCCGCGCGGAGAACCAGTTCCTCCCGGTGGACTTCCGGATCGGCACCGACCCCAACGCGCGCGGCGACATCACCGCCGAGTACGAACTCTTCCTCGGCCTGGGCCTGGACGGCGTCTTCAGCGACCATCCGGACACCGCCGTCGCCGCCCTAGCCGGAAACTGACCTCTCTGCCCCGTCGGCGGGGAACCTGCCGCCACCGAGCCCACCTCGGCCCGGAGCTGATCCGCTCCGAGCCGACCGCCGGGCCGATCACGCCCGGCCCACCCGCTGGCCCGCCGTCCGCCACCCGGACGGCGGGCCAGCGACACATCCGGGGTCCGGACGCGGCAGCAACTTCACCGATGTTGCTGCCTTGCGGCGGGTTGAGACAGCAACAACAGGGAAGTTGACGCGATCTTCGCCTGCTCGACGGTCATCTGCGCTGCCCGCGCCCGGCGGCCCACGACGGTCCCTGTGGTTGACCGATCGGGGCAGATGGGGCGAGGCGACACAGACCTCGGGTGGTCCGTGGAGGTTCAGGCCACCGGGAACGCCGGCTCTCCGGTGACCGTGCGGCCCGTTGTAACCCCCGGCCACCTCATTCCTGTTACTTGTGTGTTTCCGCCACATAGCTCGTGGGTGACGTCACTTCTAGCGTGAGCCGTCACGAAGAAGTTCTCTCCCTCCGAGTCCTCATGTGGAGTCGCAATGACGGTCCGGACGACGCGGCGGGTGTTCCTCTCCGCCGCCACGATGATGGCCGCGGCGCTGGCCGCCACGGCCTGTGGTAGCCCGCAGGACACCGCCACCGGCGGCGGCGACAACGCCGCGCCAGTCAAGGTCGGCCTGGTGTACTCCCAGTCGGGTGCCCTGGCCAGCTACGGAAAGCAGTACATCGAGGGTTTCAAGGCGGGGCTGGACTTCGCCACCAAGGGCACCGGCAAGGTCGGTGACCGGAAGATCGAGTTGACCGAGGTCGACGACGCGGGCGACCCGGCCAAGGCGGTCTCCGCCGCGAAGGACCTGATCGGCAAGGGCGCGAAGATCATTGCCGGTTCCACCGCCTCGGGCGTGGCGCTCCAGGTCGCGCCCATCGCGGCGCAGAACAAGGTGCTGTTCATCTCCGGCCCGGCCGCCACGGACGCGGTGACCGGCGCGAACAAGTACACGTTCCGCTCCGGCCGGCAGTCCTACCAGGACGTGGTGACCGCCAAGTCGTTCATCGGCGACCCGGCCGGCAAGAAGGTCGTGGTCTTCGCCCAGGACGGCGCGTTCGGTGACGCCAACGAGGCAGCCGTCAAGGCCGTCATCGGCAGCGCGGGCGCCACCGTGAGCAGTGTCCGGGCGCCGGCCAGCGCCACCGAGTTCACCCCGTTCGCCAGCCAGATCAAGGCGGCGAAGCCGGACCTGCTGTTCGTGGCCTGGGCGGGCACCACCGCCCCGGCGATGTGGCAGACCCTCGACCAGCAGGGCGTGCTCTCGTCCACCACTGTCGTCACGGGCCTGGACATCCGCGCCTCGTGGCAGACCTTCGGCACCGCCGGCGCCAAGATCTCCTTCCTGTCGCACTACTTCGACGGTGCCAGCGACACCGAGGCCAGCAAGGCATTGAAGGCGAAGGTCACCACCATCGACCTGTTCCACCCGGACGGCTTCGCCGCCGCCCAGATGGTGGTCCGCGCGGCGCAGGAGGGCGGGGACGACGTCGACAAGATGGTCACCGCCCTGGAGGGCTGGAGCTTCGACGGGGTCAAGGGCAAGATGACCATCCGGGCCGCCGACCACGCGCTGCTCCAGCCGATGTTCCAGGCCAAGCTGACCGGCAGCGGCACCGAGTTCACGGCCACCGCGCAGAAGAGCCTCACCGGTGACGAGTCCGCGCCACCGGCCGTGGCGATGAAGGGCTGACCCATGCTCGCCACCCGCGGTCTGACCTGGCGGATCGGTGAGGTCGCCATCGTCGACAGCGTCTACCTCGACCTCGCGCCCGGGGAGTTCCTGGGCGTGATCGGGCCGAACGGCGCCGGCAAGACCTCACTGTTCAACCTGATCACTGGCCTGCGCCGGGCCACGGAGGGCCGGATAGTTCTGGACGGTCAGGACATCGGGGCGCTCCCGCCGCACCGGCGGGCCCGCCTCGGACTGGGCCGTACCTTCCAGGCGTCCTCGGTCTTCGGCTCGCTCAGCGTGCGGGAGAACGTCCGGCTCGCCGTGCAGGCGCACCGCGGGGGCTCGATGGCACTGTGGCGGCGGGCGGCGGCCGACCGGGAGGTCGCCGCCGCCGCCGACGCGGCGCTCGACCGGGTCGGTCTCGCCCACCGGGGTACGGCACTCGCCGGCACCCTGGCCCACGGCGAGAAGCGCAAGTTGGAGATTGCCCTGCTGCTCGCCGGTGAACCGCGGGTGATGCTGCTGGACGAACCGATGGCCGGCGTCAGCGCGGAGGACATCCCCGAACTGGTGGCCGTCATCAAGTCGCTGACCGGCGACAGCGGCCGGGCGGTGCTGATGGTCGAGCACCACATGGACGTCATCCTGGAGCTGGCCGACCGGATCGCCGTCATGCACCACGGCGCGCTGCTGGCCTGCGACACCCCGGAGACGGTGATGGCGAACCCCACGGTGCAAGAGGCCTACCTGGGGGAGTCGCTGTGAGCGCGAGGAGTGAGCCGGGTTTGCGAGCCCCGCAGTCGCGAACGGAGGCGGGCCTGATGGAACCAGTTCTCACTGTGGAGGACCTGTCGGTCCGGATCTCCGGGCTGCACATCCTCCAGGGGGTGTCCTTCGCGGTCGCCCCGACCGGCGTGACCGTCCTGCTCGGTCGCAACGGCGTCGGCAAGACCACCACGTTGCGCGCGATCGTCGGCCTCACCCCACCCGCCGGGGAGGTCCGCGGCACCATCCGGATGGGTGCGCAGAACCTGCTGGCCCAGCGCACGCACCGACTGGTCCGCGGTGGGCTCGGCTACGTGCCCGAGGACCGCTGCGTGTTCGCCGGCCTCACCGTCGCCGAGAACCTGCGGCTCGCCGAGCGGCGCGGCACCAGCCCGGCGTACGACAAGGTCTTCGCGCTCTTCCCGGAGCTGGACCGGCGCGGACGGCAACGGGCGGGTTCGCTGTCCGGCGGGCAGCAGCAGATGCTCGCGATCGGGCGGGTGCTGCTCAACGACAACCGGCTGCTGCTGGTCGACGAGCCGACCAAGGGGTTGGCGCCGAAGGTGGTGACCGAGGTGGCCGAGGTGTTGGAACGGGTCGCGGAGTCGGTGCCGGTGCTGCTCGTCGAGCAGAACCTGGCCGTCGTACGCCGACTGGCCCGCGACGCGGTGGTGCTGGCCGCCGGCAAGGTGGCCTGGACCGGCGACGCCCGTGAGCTGTTGTTGGAGACGGCGCTGACCAGGTCGTTGCTGGGTGTCGGCTCGGCGGAGGTGTCCCACTGATGGGGACCGTGATTCTGTTGGCGTTGACCGGGCTGGGCCTGGCGGCGCTGTACTTCCTGGTCGCGTCGGGCCTGTCCCTGGTCTTCGGTCTGGCCGACGTGCTCAACTTCGCGCACGGGCTGTTCCTCGGCGTGGGCGCGTACGGCACCTGGTGGGCGGCGGGCAACCTGCCGGGCGCGGGCTCCGACGGGTTCGGCTTCGTGCTCGCTGTCGCCTTCGGGGTGGCCGCCGGCACGCTGGTCGCGATCCTGGTCGAGCTGGTGCTGATCCGCCCGCTCTACTCCCGCACCATCGAGCAGGTGCTGGTGACCGTCGGCCTGTCCCTGGCCGGGGTGGCGTTGTTGCAGGCCACCTGGGGCGCGGACGCACGCCCGTTTCCGCGCCCCGACTGGACTCGGCAGGTGACCGGGATCCTCGGCGCGCAGGTGCCCAACGGCGGCCTGCTGCTGATCATCGCGGCGGTGCTGGTGCTCGGCGCGATCCTGGCGTTCCTGCGCTGGACCCGGTACGGCCTGGTGATCCGGGCCGGGGTGGAGAACCGGGAGATGGTGACCGCCCTCGGCATCGACGTCCGCAAGGCGTTCACGCTGGTCTTCGCGATCGGTGGGGCGGCCGCCGCGCTCGCCGGTGCGCTCGGCGGGGTCTACTTCGGCACCGTCTCGCCCGGTCAGGGCAGCTCGCTGCTGATCTTCGCGTTCATCGTGGTGGTGATCGGCGGGATGGGCTCGGTGGTCGGCTCCGCGTACGCGGCGGTCGTGGTCGGCCTGGTTCAGCAGTTCGTCAACTACTACGGCACGTCCGGGCTGGGCGACATCTGCGTGGTCGGGCTGCTGGCCGTGGTGCTGCTGCTGCGCCCGCAGGGCATCGCCGGAAAGGTGGCAACGGCATGACGGTGATCGACGCGCCTCCCGCGCAGGTGCCCGACGAGTTGACCCCGCAGCGGGGGCGGTGGCACCGGGTCCGCCCGTTCCTGCCGCTGGTCGCGCTGGTCGTGCTGGCGATCCTGCCGTACTCGACGATCTCCCTGCCGGGGATCTTCGAGGGGCCGGTCAACTCGCCCGGCACCCTGCAACTGCTCGCCATCTGCCTGATCTTCGGCGGTCTGGCGGCCGGGTACGACCTGCTCTTCGGCCGGACCGGCATGCTCTCCTTCGGGCACGCGCTGTACTTCGCGGCCGGTGTGTACGGCACCGACATCCTCATCACCCGGGCCGGTCTGCCGCTGTGGCAGGCGGCGTTGCTGACCATCACCGGCGGGACGATCCTCGCCGCGCTGCTCGGCGCGGTGGCGCTGCGCACCGTGGGCATCGCGTTCGCCATGGTCACGTTGGCCTTCGCCCAGGTCGGCGCGATCCTGGTGGCCCGGGACTTCGGTGGGCTCACCGGTGGCGAGGAAGGTCTGCCGCTGGACGTGTCCGGGCTGCCCGCCGGGCTGGTGGGGGTGACGAACACCGTCAACCTGTACTGGCTGGCGCTCGCGTACCTGACGCTGGTGGTCTTCGTGGTGCACCGGGTGAGCGGTTCCCCGACCGGTCGGGTGCTCGCCGGGCTGCGTGACGACGAGCGGCGGATCGGTGTGCTCGGGCTGGACCCGTACCGCTACAAGCTGGTGGCGTTCACCCTCGCCGGCGGGCTGGCGTCGGCGGGCGGGGTGGTCTACGTCCTCATCGTCGGCGGCGCGTCGCCGCACATCACGTCCTCCGAGCTGACCCTGTCGCTGCTGGTCATGGTGGTGCTCGGCGGGCCGGGCACCAGGTGGGGGCCGGTGCTCGGCGGTGTCCTCTACATGTACCTGGACCACCGGCTCACCGCATTCGGCACGAGCGACGCGGTGGACAACCTGCCGGCCGTCCTCAGCCACCCGCTGAGCCAGCCGCTGTTCGTCCTGGGCACTGTCTTCATCCTGGCCGTCTACTTCTTCCCAGGAGGCCTGACGAGCCTGGCCCCCCGCCTGTCCCACCTGACCCGCACCCTCCGCCCCCCACGCTGACCCCAACCCCCTTCTGCCCCCGTCGTTCATGAAGTTATAGCCACGACACGCCGCGGCGGATGGCGATAACTTCATGATCGACGGGGTGTTGTCGCGGAGGGGAGGCTGGGGGAGATGGACTCTCGGGTTGCTGTTGTCAGTGGGGGTGGGACCGGGATCGGGGCCGCCGTTGCGGAGGCGCTCGTTCGGGACGGGTACGACGTTCTGATCGTCGGCCGGCGGTCGGATGTGCTGTCGGCCGCCGCCGAACGGATCTCCGCCGAGTGTGGTCGGGCCAACGCTGTCAACGCGGTCCCCGCCGACCTGACCGACCCGGAGCAGCTCGACCGGGTGCTCGCGGCGGTCGACGCTCGGCCGGTCGACGTGGTGGTCAACAACGCGGGCGGCTACCTGGGCGGGGACACCGGCACCCTGGCCGGGACAGCCGCACACTGGCGGGCCAACCTGGACGCCAACGTGCTCACCGCCGTACTGCTGACCGAGGCGTTGCGGCCGGCACTGCGTCGCCCCGGCGGGCGGGTGATCCTGGTCAGCTCGATCGCCGCTCAGCGCGGCGGCGGCGGGGCGTACTCGGCGGCGAAGGCGGCCCTGCACGGCTGGGCGTACGACCTGGCGGCTCAGCTCGGCCCGGACCAGATCACGGTCAACGTGGTGAGCCCCGGCTATGTCGCAGAGACCGAGTTCTTCGGCGACCGGATGACCGCCGAGGGGCACGCGAAGCGGGTCGCGGCGACCCTGGTCGGGCGGGCCGGGCTGCCGGACGACATCGCCGAGGCCGTCCGCTATCTCGCCAGCCCGGCCGCCGGTTACGTCACCGGTCAGGTCCTCGGCGTCAACGGGGGCTCGGTCCTCGGCCGCTGATGCACGCGCGCGCCCATGAACGACTGAAGGGCGGCGGCCCCCCGTGTGGCCGCCGCCCTCCTGCGTCGTGGGTCAGCCGTTCAGCATCTCGTAGGCCATCGCCGGAGCCTTCGTCGCGGCGGAACCGGTCGGCACGCTGATCTTCGGCGAGGTGCCGTAGTCGGCGTAGGTGACGACGTAGTCGTACGCCTTCGCCTTGCCGGCGGCCGGGATCTTCAGCGTCAGCGAGGTCAGGTGCTTGTCCGCGTCGACAACTGCGGTGAACGGCACCGACTTGGCAGCTTCGCCGAGCGCTGCCGCCTCGCCCTCCTCCAGCACCTGGGCCGCGTTGCCAGTGCTCACGTCGACGACCCCGGCGTACTGCCCGGGGCTCTGCTCCTTGACGGAGGTGGCCGCCTCGATGAGCGGGCCGGCGTTGCCCTGGTCCGCACCGTCGTAGGCCGGGATGGTGTCGCTCTCGGCCAGCTTCGTGCGGTCCAGCTTCATCCACTTGTCCGGGAACTTCGGCAGGCCCGGCTGGCCGCTGAACTTCGCCTTCAGCCAGACCTCCTCACCGATGAGCAGGAACGACATCTTCGTGGTGATGCCATCGGAGCCCGGTGCGCCAGTGGTGTTGATCTCGACAGCCTTCGAAGCCGGGTCGACCCGTCCGCTGTGCGTGTTGGAGGAGTCCTTGCCACTGAACTTGAACGTCCCCTCGGTGCCGTCCGGGACGGCGTCGAGGAGCGCCTGCTTCGGGTCGACGGTCGGGCTGGCGCTCGGGCCGCTCTGCGGTGCCGAGGCCGGTTCGCTCTTGGGCCCGCACCCACCGAGCAGGGTGGTCGTGGCCAGCATGGCAGTGACCACGCCCATCGTCCGTCGGATGGTGCTCGCGCTGCCCGTTGCCTGTGTCATCACATTTCTCTTTCTCGCTGCGTGGCTTGTGCCGATGACCATGTTGTGGGCGGGCACGGCGGTACCGCTGCCGATATGCTGCCGTCCGGCTGCCGGGCACTGCCGTCCGGCGATCGTCGGGGGTGTCAGGAGCGGAAATTCGCATGTCAGGAACGCTGCGTTTCGAGATCCTCGGGCTTCAGCGGGCCTGGTACGCCGACCGTGAAATCGACCTCGGTCCCGGCAAGCAGCGTGCGGTGCTGGCCGTGCTGCTGCTCTCCACGGGTCGTCCGGTGGCCACCGGGCAGATCGTCGAGGCGGTCTGGCCGGACGATCCGCCCGCGAACGGCCCCAACGTGGTGCAGAAGTACGTCGCCGGGCTGCGCCGGGTGCTGGAGCCGGACCGGTCGCCGCGTACACCGGGGCAGGTGCTCAGCCTGACCGACGCCGGCTATCTGCTGCGCGTGGATCCCGAGGCGGTGGACGCGGTCCGTTTCGAGCGGGGCGTCCAGGCCGCCCGGCGGCGGCACGAGTCCGGCGTCACGGAGCAGGCGCTCGCCGAGCTGACCGCCGCTCTGGACCTGTGGCACGGGGAGCCGTTCACCGGCTTCTCCGGTGCGGTGTTCGAGGCTGCCCGGCACCGCCTGGTGGAGTTGCGGGCCGTCGCCCTGGAGACCCGCGCGGAGCTGAAACTGGACAGCGGGCGGCACCGCGAGCTGGTCGGCGAGTTGGTCGAGTTGGTGGCCGAGTTCCCGGTCCGGGAGCGGCTGCGCCACCAGTACATGCTGGCGCTCTACCGCAGCGGACGGCAGGCCGAGGCGTTGGCCGCTTACCGGGATATCGACAGCCTGCTCCGGGAGGAATACGGCATCGGGCCCGGCGAGGCGTTACGCGAGTTGCACGGTCGGATCCTGCGCGCCGACCCGACCCTCACCGCCGGCGTCCCGGAAACAGGGTGGCCAGCTTCGGCTTCCGCCGCGCGGCAGGCGGAGAACAGGGTGCCGGCGCACCCGTCCGCCGACTCACATCCGGCTGCCCCGGCCGCACCGCCCTCCGCACCACCGCCCGCCCAGGCCGTCCCGACCCAGGCGACGCCACCGCCCCAGGCGACCCCAGCGCTCCGGGCCTCGGGCCCGTCGCCCCAAGCGTCGGGCCCGCTGCCCCAGGCGGCCGTCCCGCCGTACGCGGATCTGCCCTCGCCGCTGTACCCCGCTCTGGCCGGCCTGCCCACCGGACAGCCGTCCCCGTTCGCGGTCGACCAGCCGCGCCGGGAGCGGCAGCCGCTGCCGACGTGGGTGAGCACCACGGCCACCGTCGCCGGCACCCTCCTGCCACTGCTCTCGTTCGGCACCGGCACCTGGCTGGTGATGCTGGCGTACGCGGTGCGGCGCCGCAGTCGACGGCTCGGCCTCGCGGCCGTCGGCTATCTCGTCACCGCGGTGCTGCTGGTCTTCATGATCGCCACCGACGACCTGGAGAAGGAGGACTCGGCGGCCGAGGCGTTCCTCGGGCTCGGCGTGATCGGCCTCTGCTGGCTGGTGGGCGCCCTGCACGTGGTCCTGCTCAACCGGTGGGTCTGGGGGCGGATCACCGGTCGGCCGCAGATGGCGCAGGCACGCGACGAGGAGCGCCGGGTGCGCCGCGAGCAGGCGCGCAACCTGCTGCACCTCTATCCCTCGGCGCGTCTGGAGTTCGCGATCGGCCGCCCCGACCTGCCCCGCGCCTTCGACGACGGCGGGCTCGTGGACATCAACGCCGTACCCGACCACGTGCTCGCCACACTGCCCGGGCTCACCGACGCGCAACGCCGGCAGGTGGCGATGGACCGGTGGGTACGCGGCCCGTACGCGTCGATGGAGGAGTTGGCCGCGCGCTGCCCGCTGCCCCTCGCGGTTGTCGACGGTCTCCGCGGCGTCCTGCTGTTCCTGCCGCCGCCCGTCCTGCCGACGGACACGCCGGCGGCAGTGGAGGCGGGGCCCACTGTGTCCCGCTGATCGTGGGGGTTCTGCGGCGTGGGCTGGTAGAAATGCCGGGTGGAGACAGCAGAGCGGGCGGCAATCCGGGAGCGGGCCGAGGCGGTGCTGCGCCGGCTGGCCGGTGACCACGCCCGTCTGCGTGAGGACCAGTGGCGGGCCATCGAGGCACTGGTCGTCGACCGGCGACGGGTGCTCTGTGTGCAGCGGACGGGTTGGGGCAAGTCGGCGGTCTACTTCGTGGCCACCGCCCTGCTGCGCGAGCGCGGGGAGCACGGCCCGACCGTCATCGTCTCGCCGCTGCTGGCGCTGATGCGTAACCAGGTCGAGGCGGCGGCCCGGGCGGGCATCAAGGCCCGCACGATCAACTCGGCGAACCTCGACGAGTGGGACGAGATCACCGCGGAGATCCAGACCGGTGCAGTGGACGTGCTGCTGATCAGCCCGGAACGGCTCAACAACCCGGACTTCCGCGACGGCGTGCTGCCGAAGCTGGCCGCCACCACCGGGCTGCTGGTGGTCGACGAGGCACACTGCGTCTCCGACTGGGGGCACGACTTCCGGCCGGACTACCGGCGGCTGCGCACCTTCCTCGCCGAGCTCCCCGAGCGCACCCCGGTGCTGGCGACCACCGCCACCGCCAACTCGCGGGTCACCCAGGACGTGGCGGAGCAGTTGGGCGACGCCCTCATCCTGCGCGGCACCCTGGACCGCGAGTCGCTGCGCCTCGGGGTCCTCGACCTGCCCAGCCCGGCACACCGGCTGGCCTGGCTCGCCGACCACCTCGATCAGCTCCCCGGCTCGGGCATCGTCTACACGCTGACCGTCGCGGCAGCGGGGGAGACGGCCGAGTTCCTGCGCTCCCGGGGTTACCCGGTGGCGTCGTACACCGGGCAGGCCGACGACGCCGACCGGCGCGCCGCCGAGCAGGACCTGCTCGACAACAAGATCAAGGCGTTGGTCGCGACGAGCGCTCTCGGCATGGGCTTCGACAAGCCTGACCTGGGCTTCGTCGTCCACCTCGGCGCGCCGCCCTCGCCGATCGCGTACTACCAGCAGGTCGGCCGCGCTGGCCGCGCCGTCGAGCACGCCGAGGTGCTGCTGCTGCCCGGCGTCGAGGACGCCGCCATCTGGCGATACTTCGCCTCGCTGGCGTTCCCACCGGAGCAGCAGGTGCGCGCCGTGCTGGCCGCCCTGCACCCCGACCGTCCGCTCTCCACCCAGGCCCTCGAACCGCTCGTCGACCTGCGCCGCACCCGCCTGGAGCTGATGCTCAAGGTGCTCGACGTGGACGGCGCGGTCCGCCGGGTGCGCGGTGGATGGCTCGCCACCGGCGAGCCCTGGGTCTACGACGAGGCCCGGTTGCGCCGCGTCGCCGAGGCGCGCACCGTCGAGCAGCAGGCCATGCGGGAGTACGCGACCACGTCCGACTGCCGGATGCGGTATCTACGGGAACGCCTGGACGACACCGGGGCGACCGACTGCGGCCGGTGCGACAGGTGCGCCGACCCGCTCTTCTCCGCCGACGTGTCGACAGCCGCGCTCGCCGCTGCGCAGACCTTCCTGGGCCGCCCCGGCGTGGAGATCGCCCCGAAGAAGCTCTGGCCGACCGGGTTGGACGCGGTGGGCGTACCCCTCAAGGGCCGGATCGCCCCCGCGGAGCAGGCGTTGCCGGGCCGTGCCGTCGGGCGCCTGTCGGACCTCGGTTGGGGTGGCCGGTTGCGTGATCTCGTCGGCCCGGAGGCGCCGGACGCGCCGGTGCCCGACGACGTCGTCGGCGCGGTGGTGGAGGTGTTGAAGGCGTGGGCGCACGGCGACGACCCGTGGCCCCGCCGGCCGGTGGGAGTGGTCGCGGTCGGTTCGCGGCGACGGCCCCGACTGGTCGGGTCGCTCGCCGAGCGGATCGCCGCCGTGGGCCGGCTGCCGCTGCTCGGCGAGGTCGTCCCGGCCGGTCCGGGCGGTCCGGCCGGGCCGCGCGGCAACAGCGCCCAACGGGTACGCGCGCTGCACGACACCTTCACCGTGCCGACCGACCTGGCGGACGCCCTGACGGGCCTGGACGGCCCGGTGCTGCTCGTCGACGACCTGATCGACTCGGGTTGGACGATGACGCTGGTCGCTCGGGCCCTGCGCCGGGCCGGTGCGCCCGACGTGCTCCCGCTCGCCCTCGCCGTCGCCGGCTGACCCGACGGGCGTGGGGCCGGTCGTCGGCGCTGCACGGGTTCGGGGCGTCGTCCATGCCTGGTCGAGGGCGTTGACCGGCGCTGCGGCGCGGTCTGCGCCGGTCGGGTGGGAAAGTTCCCGGGCAGCGTCGAATGCGACCGTCGCCACGCCGTCCGGGCGTCGGCCTGGGCCGCCCCGACGCGGCGGTACCGTGGGCGGTATGACCGACCAGCAGCCCGTCACCCGCGCGCACGACGTCACGGGTAGGACCGCCGTCGCCGAGGCGGGCCACGTGCTGGGTGTCGGCGGTGCCTGACCAGGTCTCCGCCGCGCCGGACCGGAGCACGCTCCGGCTGGCGCTGGTGGTCGGTGGGCTGGTGCTGGCGGTGCTGCTCGGTTTCGGCCTCGGCCGGATGAACACGACAGGCACCGCCACCGGCAGCCCGTCGTTGGCCGCCGATCACACCGACCCACCGGGGACCGGGCCGCACAACCACGGCAGCGCCGCGAGCACCGATCAGGGCACGGCCACCGAGCCGGGCGGTCTGGCGGTCAGCTCAGCAGGGTTCACCCTGGCGCCCCTGACGATCGAGTTCGCGGCCGGCAGGCCCGGTCAGCTCCGCTTCCAGGTGCGCGACGTGCAGCGCCGGCCCGTCACCCGCTTCGCCGTCGTGCACGACAAGCCGATGCACCTCATCGTCGTCCGCCGGGACCTGACCGGTTACCAGCACCTGCACCCGACCATGGCGGCGGACGGCACCTGGTCGGTGCCGTTGACCCTCGCGCAGTCCGGGGTCTGGCGCGCGTACGCCGATTTCACCGTCGTCGCCGACAACGGCGCGCAGACCGCGGTGACCCTCGGCGCGGACCTGGTCGTGCCCGGTGACTACCAGCCCCGCCCGCTGCCGGGTCCGGCCACCTCGACGACGGTGGACCGGTTCACGGTCGGCTACCAGGGCACCCCGCAGGCGGGGGCGACAGTGCCGCTGACGTTCCGGGTCGACGGTGCTGGCGGCGCCGCCCCGCTGGAGCGGTACCTCGGGGCGTACGGGCATCTGGTGGCGTTGCGCGAGGGCGACCTCGGCTACCTGCACGTGCACCCGGAACCAGAGCTGGTGGACGGCCAGGTCAAGTTCTGGCTGACCACCCCCGGCTCCGGCCGCTACCGCCTGTACCTGGACTTCCAGGTAGGGACCGAAGTCCACACCGCCGAGTTCACCCTCACGGTCCCCTAACCCCCGGGCCAACCCCCGCGGGTGGGGGCGGGGTGCGTGGGGGTGGGGGGTTAGCCGGCTCGGCGGATGGGGCGGCGGGCCAGGTAGCGGAGCAGGTCGCGGATGTGGTGCTTCTCCTCGGCGGGGACCGTCGGGTCGGCCAGCCGGTCCAGGATGGCGCGGACGTCGGCTTCGACGGGGCCGTCGTCGTGGCGTCGACGGGGGGTGGGGCCGGCGTCGGGCAGCCCGAGCGCGCGGAACGCGGCAGCGACCGGTAGGTCCAGTGCGGCGCAGAAGCCGCGCACCTTGGCCAGCTCGGGATAATCCTGCCAGTCACCCGCCAACCAGCGGAACACGGTGGAACGTCCCACGCCCGTGTGCGAGGCAAGATCGGTCACGGTCCAGCCACGTTCGTCACGAGCGTCATCGATGGCGCGCCGGACGAAGCGGGCGAAGGCCATCTGCGGTGATACCTCGGCTGGTCCCATCCCTGTGTGTCTTTCCCCCTTGCCGCAGCACCGGGACGATGCGCCTTTCCGAGGGTAGTACGCCCACAGCCGGAAACAATTGACTGACCGCACAATCTGTCCCGTGGACGAGACTTTTCCGCGACAGCATGATGCCAACCGAAAATTGCATCAAGCGATCACTATCGTTCTTCCACTAAGCTCGGTGCCCGTCCCGGCATGGTCCCGTCTGCCGCGTCCGACCGCACCACCGCCCGAGGAGCACCATGGCCGAACCGAGCCGCCCCCAGCCGTACCAGCCCGGTGCGGTGAGCATGTTCTTCGTTGCCAAGGCCGGCGTCTTCGCCGCCGCGTTCTGGATCTGGCTGCTGGTTCTGGTGCTCCGCACCAGTTCTGCGACCGGTCTCCAGGTGCTGGCCGCCACCGGTGCGATCACCACCACGCTGGTCGCGGTCGTGCTGGGTGCCCGGATGGCGTTGCAGCACAGCGCTGCCATTCGGCACGCCGAGACCAAGAAGCTGCTGGTGGACATCTCCTGGAACGCCTTCGCCGCCGCCGGCAACGCCGAGAGCGCGGGCAAGGTCGTGCCCTTTCCGACCGTCCTGGGCGACGGTGAGCGGGCCACCCAGCGCAACGGCGGCGACCGGATATCGGTCCTCGACCGTGGCGCCGGCGAGCGCAACGGTGCCCGGGACCGCAGTGGCGGCCGCGATCGCCGTCGCTAGGCGGTGGGCTCCTCGGCGGCGGAGAGCAGGGTCTCCAGTCGGGGTGTGACCTGCCACTGGTCCACCAGTTCGCGGTACTCCGCGTTCTGCTGTGCGCTGGCCTCGCTGCCGGTGCGGCGGGCACGGATCAGCAGGTTGCGTGGCGTGTGCTGGGAGTCGACGAACTCCACGACCTCGGTTCGGTACCCGTGCACCCGCAACAACCCGGCGCGCAGCGCGTCGGTGAGCACGTCGGCGAACCGCTCGCGCAGGATGCCCTGCCGGGTCAGCAGCTCGTACGGTGCCGGGGTGGGGTGGGCGCGGAGCTGCTTCGCCAGGTCGTGGTGGCAGCACGGCGCGGCCAGCACCCAGCGGGCCTCCCAGCGCACCGCGCGGGCCAACGCCTCGTCCGTGGCGGTGTCGCAGGCGTGCAGCGCCAGCACCAGGTCGGGTGCAGGGTCGACGACGGCGTCGGCGATCGTGCCGGCGACGAAGCTGATCTGGTCGGCCCAGCCCAGCCGCTGCGCCAGCTCGGTGTTGCGTCGCCGCTGGTCCTCCCGGACGTCCACGCCGATCAGTTGGACGTCGAGCCCTCGACTTGCCAGGTAGCGGTACGCGGCGAACGTGAGGTACGCGTTGCCGCAGCCCAGATCGACCACCCGCAGCGAACCGGTCAGATCGTCGGGCAGGGTCGCGGCCAGGGCACGCAGGAACGCGTCCACCTGGCGGCGTTTGGCCGCCGAGCCGCCGATCTCGGCGAAGATCGGGTCACCGGGGTCGAGCAGGTATTCCTTCGTCCGGTCGTTCCCGCTCGGTGTGGCCGCCGGGCGGGACGTCGCGGCGCGGTGCACCTGCGCCTCGCCGGACTTGGTCACCCGGAGTTGGAGCGTCGCGTCGGCCGTCTCCACGTGCCAGTTGCCGAAGGGTTCGGCCAGCAGCTCGTCGATCGCCTGGATCGCCTCCGGACCGGGGGCGACGTTGCGGGTGTACGGGCGCGTGCCGTCGGAGGTGGCGATCTGCAGTCGCGGGCCGGCCTTGAGCCGCACCGGCCGCAGTTCGGCCCGAGCCACCACGGGATGGCGCCCACGGCGTCGTCCGGCGGCGACCGCCCGGGTCAGCGCGGGGTCGAGCAGCAGCGCCCGAACCTCGGTCAGGGCAACATCCAGTGGTTCCGGCATCGTTCCATCTTCGGCAGGTGGGGTGGGAAGGGAACATCCCCCGTACCGCGCGAGGCGGTGCGGGGGATGTCAGGTGTGGCTGTGGGTCAGTCCGCGGTCGCCTCGGCCGGCGTACCCGCACCGGAACCGCCACCACGGCGGCGCCGGCGGCGGCGCGGCTTCGACGGTTCGCCGTCGGACGCGGCGGTCGGCTCGGCGTCACTGCCAGGATCGGCGGAGATCACCGCGGTCGGCTCGCCCACGACCGTCTCGCCGGCCCGGCGGCGACGCCGGCGGCGCGGGGTACGGGTGCCTTCGTCGGCGGTGTCGCCAGCCTCGGCGATCGCCGGTGCCTCGGCCTCGGCCGCTGCCGGCGTGCCGGCGTCGGAGCGGTCACGGCGGCTGTCGCCCCGACCACGGCGCTCGCCTCGCCCCTCGCCACGGCTCTCACCGCGTCGGGGGCTCCGGCCGCCACCGCTGTCGCCCCGACGGGAGCGCGTCGTCCCGCCCAGGTCCTCTTCGATCTCGGCGGACAGCCCGGCGCGGGTGCGCTCGGCCGTCGGCAGGGTGCCGCTGACCTCGGTCGGGATGTGCAGGTCGGTGTAGAGGTGCGGCGACGTGTGGTACGTCTCCGGCGGCTCCGGCATCTCCAGACCAAGGGTCTTGTCGATGATCCGCCAGCGCGGCATGTCGTCCCAGTCGACGAAGGTCACCGCGACACCCGTCGCGCCGGCCCGGCCGGTACGACCGATCCGGTGGGTGTAGGTGTCCTGGTCTTCGGGGCAGTCGTAGTTGATGACGTGGGTGACGCCGGTGACGTCCAGCCCTCGGGCCGCCACGTCGGTGGCGACCAGAATGTCGATCTTGCCGGCCCGGAAGGCCCGCAGCGCCCGCTCGCGGGCACCCTGGCCGAGGTCGCCGTGCACCGCAGCGACCGCGAACCCGCGGAAGTCGAGGTCCTCGGCGACGCGGTCGGCGGCCCGCTTGGTGCGGGTGAAGATCATGGTCAGCCCACGCCCCTCCGCCTGGAGGATGCGCGCCACCACCTCGACCTTGTTCATCGAGTGGGTGCGGTAGACCAGCTGCTGGGTCTGCGGCGACGGACCGGTCTCGGCGGTGTGCCCGGCGTGGATCGTCATCGGCTGGCGCAGGAAGCGCCGGGACAGGGTGACGATCGGGTCCGGCATGGTGGCCGAGAAGAGCATCGTCTGCCGGTCTTCCGGAAGCATCGCGAGGATCTTCTCGACGTCGTCGAGGAAGCCCAGGTCGAGCATCCGGTCGGCCTCGTCGAGGACGAGCGCGTGCACCCGGTCCAGACGGAGGTGCTTCTGCTTCTGCAGGTCCATCAGCCGACCCGGGGTGCCGACCAGGATCTCGACGCCCTTGCGCAGCGCGTCGATCTGCGGCTCGTACGCGACGCCGCCGTAGATCGGCAGCACCCGGACGCCCCGCGTCCGGCCGGCGGCGGCCAGGTCCTTGGCGACCTGGATGCCCAGCTCACGGGTGGGGACGACGACCAGCGCCTGGGGGACGCCGTCGCTGCCCTCGCCCGGCGCGAAGACGCGATCCAGCAGGGGCACGCCGAAGCCGAGGGTCTTGCCGGTGCCGGTGGGCGCCTGACCGATCAGGTCGACGCCGCGCAGCGCGATCGGGATCGCGTATTCCTGGATGGCGAAGGCGCGGGTGATGCCCGCCGAGGCCAGGGCCTCGACGGTCTCGGCGCGGGCGCCGAGTGCGGCGAACGTGGGGGCCTCCGGTCGAACCGGGGCAGTGGGGGCCAGTTCCTGGCCGTCCATCAAATCTTGAGTCAGGTCGCTCATGTGGATGTGGGGGTGCCCTCTCGTGGGTGCGCCCGTCATGTCCTCAGGGCGCGTTCGGTATGACGCGGGCCACACGGTCGGCGGCAGATTGCCGAGCCGGACCGGGCCGCACGCGCGCCGCGGGCTGAGCTTCGATCAGATCGGCGCCCACGGCAACTGCTCCATGCTACCTGAACAGGGATGCGCCCGTCCCGATTCCCACCCGGCCACTCGCCACGCGGGGCAAGTAATTGTGACCTACGTCACGTCTATCCGCCTCGTGGGATGCCGTTGGCCTGCGCTCGTGTCCACGCCGAGCATCCCCGGTCCCGCGCTGGAAGAACCGGCCCGGGCGGCTGGTGCTGGACGTCCTCACGACTCCCGTTACGCGGTCTTCGCCGCGGCGGAGATCCGGGTGGCCGTCGCCGACGACTCCCGGGTGGCCGGCCGGCTCTCCATGTGGGCGCGGCGGCTGGTCGGCGAGGCGTTGTCCCAGGCGAGCCGGTTCCGCCGCCGCGCGGGTCGCACTCACCGCGCTGATCGTGCGGGGCGACCGGGTCGACGTGCCGGGTCTGTTCGGCAGGCTCACCGCCGCGCACACAGCGCGGATGGCCGGCGCCGGGCTGAACAACTGACCGCCCGGGAAGCCGGTGCCGGCCTGCGGCAGGTGGGCCGATGCCGACCTGCCGCGATGGCCGGACCAGTCAGCGGACGGTGAAACCGACCGCCCGGGACGACGCCTCGGCGATCTCGACGTAGGCGACCTTCTCGACCGGCACGATGACCCGTCGGCCCTTCTCGTCGGTCAGGGAGAGCGTGCCGCCGTTACCGGCGAAGGCGTCGGTCACGATCTGCTCGATCTCGGCCGGCGACTGCGCGCTGTCGACTACCAGCTCACGCGGCGCGTACTGCACGCCGATCTTGACCTCCACTGTGCCTCCTCAACTGGGGCGAAAGAACCGCCCTGCGAAGGCTATCCGATCACGGGGTCGGCGGTCAGGCTGACTCACCTTGCAGCGGGAAGCTCGCGATGCCCCGCCACGACAGCGCGGCCACCAGCGCCTCGGCCTCGGCCTTCGGCACCTGCCGGCCACCGGCCAGCCAGAACTGCGCGGCCGTCTCCGCGGCGCCGACCAGCCCGGAGGCGAGCAACTCGGCGTGCGACCGGCTCACGCCGGTGTCCGAGATGATGGTGTCGGTGATCGCCGCGATGCAGCCCTGCTCGACCCGCTCCACCCGTTGCCGCACCGCCGGGTCGTTGCGCAGGTCCGACTCGAAGACGAGCCGGAACGCCTCGCTCTCGTGGTCGACGAAGTCGAAGTACGCCCGCACCGACGCGCTGACCCGTTCCTTGTTGTCGCTGGTGCCGTGCATCGCGTCCTGCACCTGAGCGACGATGGCGTCACAGTGCGTGTCGAGCAGCGCCAGGTACAGATCCATCTTTCCGGGAAAGTGTTGGTAGAGCACGGGCTTCGAAACCCCGGCCCGCTCGGCGATGTCGTCCATCGCGGCGGCGTGGTAACCCTGTGCGACGAACACCTCCTGCGCCGCAGCGAGAAGCTGCTTACGACGCGCGGAGCGGGGCAGACGGGTGGGTCGTCCAGTGGTCTGTGCACCGTTGCCCGCAGCGGTCATGGGTTCCTCCGAGTTCTCCGTACGAGCCGGCATTTTCCCCCCAGACCGGGCGAGGCCCGCGACCACCGTCGTGGAAATGGCCCGCCGCTGTAACTTATCGCCACTCTCGGCACACGGTAGCCTCAGCGGGGGCGACCAAGGAGCGCGCGGTGAGTGAAACAGGTCAACCCGGAGCCGCTACCCCGGGAGAGCACGGTGACGGAGCGGGTCAGCACGACGACCCGAGCCGTTCCGTCAGCGGGTGGGCACCCCCGGCGGGTGGGTGGCCGCGAGCCGCCGATCACGAGGATGCCCGGGAGCAGGCGCCGCGTTGGCAGCCGGACCCCGCGTCCGGCTGGCGCACCTCCTCCACCAGGCACGGCGACCTGCCGTCGCCGCTGGCCGGGCTGCCGGGTGACCTCGATCCGCCGACCCGGGTCAACGGCCACAACGCCAACGGTGTGCACCATCCCGATGACGCCAACGGCGTCCGTCGCCCCGGCCCCGAACCGACAGTGGGACGTCCCACGCCGGTGAGCGCACCCCCCGGGCTGCCCGTCGAGGGCCGCCCCGAGCCGGCCAGCGACCGACTTGTCGTGCCCGCCCAACGTCCCGCCCCGCGTGTGGAGCAGGGGGTCGACGAGCCCGACCGCTCCGCCGCCGATCCGGCCGCCGCCCACCGCGCCCGCTGGGCCGAGCCCGGCCTGCCCACCTCCGCGCCGCCTGCCGTCCAGGTGCCGCCCGTCGGCACCGCCGCGTCGGGTTTCGAGGTGCCGCCCGGCTTCCACGCGCCCAACGCCGAACGGCTGGCCGCCGAGGACCCACCGGTCGCCGGGTCACGCGACCGGCGGGACCCGCTCGCTCCGGAGCACCAGGCAGCACCGGGACGCACCCCGGGGCCGGCCGGGCACGCCGACGCGACCGAGCCGGCTCGCGCCGCCGAAGGCCCCCGCCCGGGTGACGCGCACCGGGCCGGGGAATCGTCGGCCATCGAGCCGGACTGGTCGGGGCCGAGCTGGAACCGCCCGAGTTGGGGCGGTGGCTGGGCGCCGCCCTGGTCCCGTCCGGACGACGAGCCGGCTGGTCCGCCGACCACCGACGAGTCCGCGCCGGGTTGGGTCGCCGAGCCCATCCAGCCGTACGAGCCGGTGCGGGCCGAGTCACCCCGCCCGTACGAGCCGGTCCGCGCCGAGCCGCCCCGCGGGTACGACCCCGTCCGGAGCGACGTCGCGTCCGAGGCGGCGCCGGAGCGCCCGGCGGAACCGACCAGCGGGCCCCCGGCCAACCGGCCGACCTGGGCAGCCCCGCCCGCTGTCCCGCCCACCGATCGCCCGCTCCGGGCTGTCGACCCGGACCAGGCCCCGACCGGCGAGCCGGCCGTGCCGTCGTCAGGCACGCCGCCGCTGGTCCCGCCGGGCACGCCGCCACCGGCCGTGGAGCGCCCGGCCTGGGCAGACGGCCCGACGCCGACCAGCGGTCCGCCGGCCAACCGGCCGTCCTGGGCCGGGCCCGGAGCCAGCCGTACGCCCCGGATCGACCGGCCGTCCTGGGCTGGCGGTGCGGCCGATCCCGAGCCCACCAGTGGCCCGCCGGCGCGGCCGTCCTGGGCCAGGGGTTCCGACCCGGCATCGACCGGTACGCCGTCGGTCCGCCCGTCGTGGGCTGGCGGTGCGGCCGATCCCGAGCCCACCAGTGGCCCGCCGGCGCGGCCGTCCTGGGCCGGGGGTTCCGACCCGGCATCGACCGGTACGCCGTCGCTCCGCCCGTCGTGGGCTGGCGGTGCGGCCGATCCCGAGCCGACCAGTGCGCCACCGGCGCGGCCCTCCTGGGCTGCCAGCCCGGCATCGGCTGACGCGCCACCGCCGGCGCCAGCCGGGCCACCTCCCGCACTGGCCGAGGCGCCACCGGCTCCGGCGGGCCCGCCCCTGGTCGCCGAGCGCCCCACCTGGGCTGGCGGGCCGCCCACCAGCCCGGTGAGCACCGCGCGGGAAGAACGGCCGGACTGGTCCGAGGGCCGCATCCCCGCCACCCCCGTCGACCGTCCCTCGTGGGGGGCGATCCAGTCGTCCATGCCCCGTGGGGGTGACGACGGCGAGACCCCGGGAATGCCACGGCCCGAGATCCGACCAGCCACCGCGCCATTCCGGCTCCGCCCGGCGACGCCAGACCTGCCCGGCCCGTCTCCCGTCGACTCGCACCGCCCGGCCGCGCCGACCAACGCCCCGTCACCCGGTGACCTCACGTCGTCCTCGACGGGATCGACTCCGCCCCCTGCCACGAACGGGTCCGAGCCCCACGACCGGCCAGGACCCGTGTCCGCCTCCCCCTATGCGGCTCGCCGATCCGCACCCGACCCGACGTCGTCGTCCGAACCGGCCGACGACGCCCGGCAGTCGGACCCGAAAGCGGTGGTGCTGCCGCAGCGCGTCCCCGCAGAACCGGACGTGCCCGTCGTGCCGGAGCCGCCAGCTGTGGAGCCACCCGCCGAAACTCCGGAACTCGCCCGCATCGCCACCCACCTTCGTCGGGACGACGAGCCAGCCCCGTTGCGGGAGCGCCCCGAGGGGTTCGACGTCAACGCGATCCTGGACGCCGTCCGCGAGGTGGCCGGTGTCCGCGACGCTGCGCTGCGTCGTACCCCGGCGGGAGCGCACAGTCTCCGGCTCGACCTGGCTGACGGCGCCGACCCGGCCGAGGTGAGCCGACAGGTGGCCCGGCTGCTTCAGGATCGGATGGGGCTGGCCGCCGCCCCGCAGAACGTGCCCGGTCTGCCCAGCACGCCGCCGCCGCCGGTTCGCCGTCGCGTTGCCGAACCCCGGGCCGCCGAACGGCGTACCCCGGAGCAGAGCGTGACCGCACGCGATGCCGGCGCCGAAGCGCGTACCGGTGAGGTGCGGGCGGTCGAGACGCCGACGAGCGGTCGTCCGTCGGGTGCTCGGGTGGAGGCCATGCCGGCAGGCATTGAGCAGAGGCCCGCCACCGACATCTCGCGCCGCCGCCGGTCGAACGCCCCACACCGGGGTCGCGCCACGGTCGAGGAGCCGGGATCGGTCTCGGCCGCGCCGGCCGGTGGCGCGACCGGGAGCCCGGCGACGCTCGGCACGTCGTACTCCGGTGGTCAGGTGACCACTACGGAGTCGGCGCCGTCCCGACCGCTGGACACCGGCGGCACGCCGGGGCCCCGGGTGGTGATCGACCACGTGCAGGTCAGCACCTTCGGCCTGGACGCGAACGTGGAGGTCCGGCTGCTGGCCGGGGGCGACAGCGCCTCCGGGTACGCGACCGGGCCGGCGGTGGACGGCTACGTGCTGCGGCTCTGCGCGGTCGCGGCCGCCGCCGCGGTGGACGAGTTGCTGCGCGGCGCCGAGAACGCCGAGCGGGGGCGCTGCTTCGTCGAGCACGCGGCGGTGGTGCCGTTCGGCAACTGCGAGGTGGCCACCGTGGTGGCACTGCTCGTCTGTGAGGGCTGGGTCGAGCAGCTCGCCGGCTCGGCTCTGGTCGCCGGTGATCCCCGGCAGGCGGTGGTCCGGGCGACCCTCGCGGCGGTGAACCGTCGGCTGGAGGCGCTGCTGTCCTGAGTGGTCCGAGGCAGACTGGAACGATGAGACGCGCCACCCTCTGGCCGGACCACCTGCTTCCCGACCACCATGTCCCGCCACCGTGGCCGGGCAGGGAGGTCCGCCTCGACGGCCGGGTCACCTACGTACGGGACACCCCGGCCACCGCCGCCGGCGCGGAGCCGGCACTGTACGTGCACGGCCTGGGCGGGTCGTCGCAGAACTGGACCGACCTGGCCGGGCTGCTCGCCGACCGCCTCGATGGTCAGGCCATCGACCTGCCCGGCTTCGGCCGTAGCGAGCCGGGCCCCCGCTACACGATTCCGGCGTTCGCTGATCTGGTGGTCCGCTGGATCGAGCACTCCGGTCGGGGCCCGGTTCACCTGTTCGGCAACTCGCTGGGCGGCACGGTCGCGGTCCAGGTGGCCGGGCTGCGGCCCGACCTGGTCCGTACGCTCACCCTGATCTCCCCGGCGCTGCCGTTCCTCGACTTCCGTCGCTCGTTGCAGGGGCGGATGCTGCCGGTGCTCGCCATCCCGCGCGGCGAACGGCTGGTCGCCCGGCACCTCACCCAGCTCGCTCCCGAGGTGATGGCCCAGCAGGTGCTGGAGGCGTGCGTCGCCGATCTGACCCGCATCTGCGACCAGCGCCGGGCCGAGGCGCTGGAGGAGATCCGGGTCCGGTACGAGGCGGAGCACTACGCCGCCGCGTACGTCCGGACGTTCCGCGGTCTGGTCTCCAGCTTTCTGCGGGCGTACCTGCCCGGGCCGGGTTCGCTGTGGCGCCTCGCCGAGGCGGTGCGCGCACCGACCCTGGTGGTGGGCGGCCGAGCGGATCGCCTGGTCGACGTACGGGTCGCGCCGCAGACCGCCCGGGTCATCCCGGACAGTCGGCTGATGATGCTCGACGGTGTCGGTCATGTGGCGCAGTTGGAGGTGCCCCGGCTGGTTGCCCGGGCGGTGGTCGGCCTCCTCGCCGAAACGGGGGACACCGCCAGGCGGCCTGATCTGGCAGGCTGACGTGGATGCCCAGCTCAGCCCCCCTCCCCGGTCGCCGTCAGCGACGCTTCGCGCTGTTCGCCCAATTGGTGGCGGTGGTGTTGGCTGTCGGCGCGGTGGTGACAGTGATCGCCGAGGGGCCGGGTGGGCATCCCGCTGCCGACCGGTTGGCCGCCGACGAGATCGCCTCGCTGCCGCCGCTGGTGGCCGCGCCACTGCCGCCGTCGGTCAGCCCGTCGCCCTCCGAGGCGGTTGCGTCCAGCCCGTCTCCGGTGCTGCGGGCGCCCGGTGCGGTTCCGAGTGCCGGCACGGGGCGTTTCGGCTACGACGCCCGCTCCGGCCCGGTGCTGGGCCGTGCGGGTGAGCTGCGGCGTTACCGGGTCGCTGTGGAGTCGGGCAGCAACGAGGACGCCGTCGAGTTCGCGCTGGCGGTGCAGACGGCGCTCGCCGGGCCGGGCAGTTGGGTCGACAGCGGCAGGTTGCGGCTTCAGCAGGTGCCCGGGGACGCGCCTCGCGACTTCACCGTCTACCTGGCCACCGCCCGTACGGCGGGTCGGATGTGCGCCGATGGTGGGGTGGACATCCGGGTCGGGGGTCGGCCGTACACGTCCTGCCGCGCGCCCGGCCAGGTGATCATCAACCTGGATCGGTGGCGGCTGTCCGTGCCGCACTTCGTCTCGGCCGGAGTGCCGCTGACGGTCTACCGGACGTACGTGGTGAACCACGAGGTGGGTCACCAGCTCGGGCATCGGCACGAGCGCTGCCCGGGGGCGGGCAGGCCGGCACCGGTGATGATGCAGCAGACGCTGTTCCTCAACGGGTGCCGGGTCAACCAGTGGCCGTACCTCGACGGGCGTCGTTACGCCGGTCCTGCCCTCTGACCGACGGGCCGACACGCCGACGTTCCAGCCCCCATCAGGCGTCTTGCGGCAAAAGCGGCAAATTCGGAGAAATGCCCGAATAATCTGGCAGGCTCGACGTCATGACGCCGTCGTCCCGTTACGGCCCACCCCAGCCGCCCGACCCGTCGGGCCGTCCGGCGTACGTGCGTCCCACGCTCGTCCGGATGCACCGGCGCCGCCGCCGCAGCCTGCTGCTCGGCCTGCTCGTCCTCGCCACCGCGATCGGCGTGACGCTCTACCGCACCGGCGAGCCGCCAGCCGAGACTCCCGCCACGACCCAGGGCGGCATGGGTCACGGGGGCGGGGTGGCCGCGCACCCGGTGCCCACCAGCTATCCGTCGGTCGGAGCGGGACGATTCACCGCAGCCGACGGCGAGACACCCGAGCACGGTGCGGACGGTCCGCTGCGCCGTTACCGGGTCGCTGTCGAACGTGGCACCGGCCAGGACGCCGACGCGTTCGCCGCCACTGTCGACGAGGTGCTGGGCGACCCGCGCAGTTGGATCGCCTCCGGCGACCTGCGGGTGCAAAGGGTGGCCGACGCGGGGGCCGCCGACTTCACCATCTACCTGGCCACCCCGGTCACGTCCGAGCGGATGTGTGCCGAGGGCGGGCTGACCACCGAGCGCTACACCTCCTGCCGCCTGCCGGGCCAGGTCATCATCAACCTGGCCCGCTGGATGGAGGCGGTCCCCGACTACGGCGCCTCGCTGGACACCTACCGCACCTATGTGATCAACCATGAGGTGGGCCACGAGTTCGGCGAGGAGCACGAGGCCTGCCCCGGGCCGGGGGAGCCCGCGCCGGTGATGCAGCAGCAGACGTACGGCCTGAACGGCTGCGTCGCCAACGCCTGGCCCTACCTCGACGGCCGTCGCTACGCGGGTGACATCGTCCCCTGATCGACCGGGTCGTCGGTTATTCCCGCTCCCGCATCGCGGACCACGTGTCGTCCCTCATGGCCGAGCAGGGCTCCGGCGAGCAACAATGGCGCGGTTCACACCGCCGATCCCGGGGAGTCCACCGTGTCGTTGCCCCCGCTCGTCGAGCCCGCCGCCGAGCTGACCGTTGACGAGATCCGCCGCTACTCGCGCCACCTGATCATCCCGGATGTCGGGGTGACCGGGCAGAAGCGGCTGAAGAACGCCCGGGTGCTCTGTGTCGGCGCCGGTGGCCTCGGGTCACCCGCCCTGATGTACCTCGCCGCGGCCGGGGTCGGCACCCTCGGCATCATCGACTTCGACACCGTCGACGAGTCCAACCTCCAGCGTCAGATCATCCACGGGGTGTCCGACATCGGCCGGTCCAAGGCCGAGTCCGCCGCCGCGTCGATCCGTGAGATCAACCCGCTGGTCAACGTGGAGATCCACAACACCGCGCTGGACCGGGAGAACGTCCGCGAGATCTTCGCGCAGTACGACCTGATCGTCGACGGCACCGACAACTTCGCCACCCGCTACATGGTCAACGACGCGGCGGTGCTGCTCGGCAAGCCGTACGTCTGGGGCTCGATCTACCGCTTCGACGGCCAGGCGTCGGTGTTCTGGGCCGAGCACGGCCCCTGCTACCGCTGCCTCTACCCGGAGCCGCCGCCGCCCGGCATGGTCCCCTCCTGCGCCGAGGGTGGCGTACTCGGGGTGCTCTGCGCGTCGATCGGTTCGATCCAGGTGAACGAGGCGATCAAGCTGCTCACCGGCATCGGTGAGCCGCTGGTCGGCCGCCTGATGGTCTACGACGCCCTGGAGATGGAATACCGCAAGATCAAGGTCCGCAAGGACCCGAACTGCGCGCTCTGCGGCGAGAACCCGACGGTCACCGACCTGCTGGAAGACTACGAGGACTTCTGCGGCGCGGTCTCCGAGGAGGCCCAGGAGGCGACGCTCGACGCGACGATCACGGCACTCGAACTCAAGGAGTGGCAGGACGCCGGCAAGGACATCTTCCTGGTCGACGTCCGGGAGCCGGCCGAGTACGAGATCGTCCGCATCCCCGGATCCACGCTGATCCCCAAGGGCGACATCATCTCCGGCGAGGCCCTCGCGAAGCTGCCGCAGGACCGGCAGATCGTGCTGCACTGCAAGTCCGGCGTCCGGTCCGCGGAGGCGCTCGCCGCGCTCAAGGCGGCGGGTTTCCGGGACGCCGTGCACGTGCAGGGCGGCGTGCTCTCCTGGATCAAGCAGATCGACCCGGCGCTGCCCGCGTACTGATCGATTGCCGGGGCGGCCCACACCGCCGCCCCGGCAATCGACGCACGTGACGCCGCTCGGACCGGGCACCCGGAGCGACGCAGCCACTCCGGGCCAACCGATTCTCCGAGGCGGGATCGCGTCTGCGCAGGTAGCGTTCCCGCCGTGGTCGACTTGGAAGCGGCGATCGGGTTCGTCGTGGCGCATGGGGACGCGGTGGAACGAGCCCGCCTCTCCTGGCTTCGCAACGGCACCGCTGTGCCCCCCGAGCTGCTGGAGACGGCCGAGATCGGCCAGTCACCCGACGGTGGTTGGCCGGCCACCTGGGGCGGTGCGATGGCCTCGATCGACGCCACCTGTTTCCGGCTCGCCGAGTTGGACGACCTGGGTGCGCTCGGCCGCCCCGCCGCTCGCCGGGCACTCGACTGGCTGGCGTCGCGACAGCAGGCCGACGGCAGTTGGGACGAGGACGCGTCGCTGGCCGACTCGGCCCCGGAGTGGGCCCGACCCGGCGATCCGGAGGCCGGGTTCCTCCAGACGGCCAACGCCGGTTTCTGGCTCACCGTCGCCGGCCTGGACGCCCGCGCGTCGGGCCCGCTCGACCATCGGGTCGGTGGGGCGTACGCCGGGGTGGTGCAGGCGGCGGCCCACTCGCTCGCCGCGCGGCTGCGTCCGGACGGCAGCTGGCCCTCGTACCTCGCCGCCGGCTGGCTGAGCGCGGCCGTGCTGCACCGACAGGAGATGTTCCAGGAGTCGGCGCGGATCCAGGTGGTGCTCGCCGAACGGATGCCGAAGATGTCCCCGGGGGACGTGGCGTGGTTGGCATCCACGCTGCGCCGGGCCGGCATCGACCCGCAGGACTGGATCATGGTGCGGGCGTTGCGCCGGCTGACCGAGACGCAGCGCAGCGACGGCGGCTGGGAGAGCGACGACGGCCACCAGTTCGACGTGCACGCCACGTTGTCCGCGATCCGGGCCGCCCGGCCCGCGACGGCCGGAGCCGCCTCGCAGCCGGGCTGAGGCCGGCCTACAACCTGCCAAGGTCCTCGGCCGGGCCGAGGACCTTGCCGCAGGCCTCAGCGCAGGTGCCCGTCCCCGGTGACGACGTACTTGGTGCTGGTCAGCTCGGGCAGACCCATCGGGCCGCGGGCGTGCAGCTTCTGAGTGGAGATGCCGATCTCCGCGCCGAACCCGAACTCGCCGCCGTCAGTGAACCGGGTGGAGGCGTTCACCATCACCGCCGCCGCGTCCACCCGGGCGACGAAGTCGCGGGCCGCGCTCGCCGAGTCGGTGAGGATCGCCTCGGTGTGCCCGGTGCCGAAGCGGCGGATGTGCGCGACCGCCGCGTCCAGCGAGTCGACCACGGCGACCGAGATGTCGGCCGACAGGTATTCGGTGGCGAAGTCCTCCTCGGTGGCCGGGACCACGGCGGCGGAGTAGGCGGCCACCTCGGGGGAGCCGTGCACTGTCACCCCGGCCTCGGCGAGAGCGGCCAGCATCGGCGGCAGGAACGCGTCGGCGACGCTCGCGTGCACCAGCAGTGACTCGGCGGTGTTGCAGGTGGAGAGGCGCTGCGTCTTGGCGTTCAGCGTCACCGCGACGGCCTTGGCCACATCGGCGGCGGCGTCGACGTAGACGTGACAGTTGCCCACCCCGGTCTCGATCACCGGAACGGTCGACTCCTCGACCACCGTGCGGATCAGCGACGCGCCCCCGCGCGGAATCAGCACGTCGACGAGCCCACGGGCGCGCATCAGCTCCTTGACCGAGTCGCGGGAGCTGGCGTCGAGCAGCTGCACCGCGTCGGCCGGCAGCCCGGCGTCGGCGACCGCGTCCCGCAGCACCGCGACCAGCGCGGCGTTGGAGTGCGCCGCCGAGGACGACCCGCGCAGCAGCGCCGCGTTGCCGGACTTGAGGCAGATCCCAGCGGCGTCCACTGTCACGTTTGGTCGCGCCTCGTAGATGATGCCGACCACGCCGAACGGCACCCGGATCTGGCGCAGCTCCAGCCCGTTGGGCAGGGTCGAGCCGCGGACCACCTCACCGACCGGGTCGGGCAGCGCGGCCATCTGGCGCAGCGCGTCGGCGATGACGGCCACCCGGCCCGCGTCGAGGGCGAGCCGGTCCAGCACGGCCGCGCTCAGCCCGGCCTCCCGGCCGGCCGCCAGGTCCGTCTCGTTGGCGGTCAGGATCTCCGGGGTACGCGCCACCAGCGCGTCGGCCATCGCCACCAGCGCGGCGTCCTTGACCGTACGCGTGGCCACGGCCAACTCGGCGGCGGCGTCCCGCGCCCGTCGGGCCTGCTCGCTGACGCTCATGCCGGCACTCCGCTGCGCTCCGTGCCGCCCTGAGGCACCACCGCCCTGAGCCGATGATTCGTTCGCTGACGCTCACTCACTGTTGACTCCTTAGAGCAGCACCAGGTCGTCGCGGTGGACGACCTCTCGTTCGTACGCCGGGCCGAGCGCCGCGGCGAGTTCGGAGGTGGAGCGGCCGAGCAGCCCGGGCAGCTCCACCGCGTCGTAGTTGACCAGCCCTCGGGCGACCGACGCGCCGGCGGTGTCCACCAGATCCACCGGGTCACCAGCGGTGAACGTGCCGTCCACTGCGGTGATGCCGGCGGGCAGCAGCGACTTGCGCCGCCCGACGACGGCGGCCACCGCACCCGGGTCGAGGTGCAGCCGCCCTCGGGGCGAGGTGGCGTGGGCCAGCCAGAACAGCCGGGCCGTCGGGCGCTGCCGCTGCGGGTGGAACAGGGTGCCGACCGGCTCGCCGGCCAACGCCGCACCGGCCAGGTCGGCGGCGGTGAGCACCACCGGGATGCCGAAACCGGTGGCGATCCGGGCGGCCTCGACCTTGGTCACCATGCCGCCCGTGCCCACACCGGACCGGCCGGCCCCGCCGATGGTGATTCCGGCGAGATCCGCGTCGCCGTGGACCTCGGTGATCCGGGTCGACTGCGGCTTGGCGGGGTCGCCGGTCCAGAGCGCGTCCACGTCGGAGAGGAGCACCAGCAGGTCGGCGTGCACCAGGGCGGCCACCAGCGCGGCCAGCCGGTCGTTGTCGCCGAACCGGATCTCCTGGGTGGCCACCGTGTCGTTCTCGTTGACGATCGGCACCGCCCGCAGGTCGAGCAGCTTGCGCAGCGTCCGGTACGCGTTGCGGTAGTGCGCGCGCCGGGTCACGTCGTCGACGGTGAGCAGCACCTGCCCGACAGTGCGGCCGTGCCGGGCGAAGCTGGCCGCGTACCGGCCGATCAGCAGGCCCTGCCCGACGCTGGCGGCTGCCTGCTGGGTGGCCAGGTCGCGCGGGCGTCGGATAAGGCCGAGTGGGGCGAGGCCGGCGGCGATCGCGCCGGAGGACACCAGCACCACCTCGCGGCCTTCGGCGGTGAGCCGACCGAGGGTGTCGACCAGCGTGTCGACGCGCTCGTCGGCCAGGCCGCCGGTGGCGGTGGTCAACGAGGAGGATCCGATCTTGACGACGACCCGCCGGGCCGTCGTGACTGCGTCGCGCACCCGCCCATTCTGCGTGGTCACGGCCGCATCGCCCGGCGGCGTTCCCATATGGTGGCCGATTGTGACACCTGACGAGTACGTCGAGGCGGTGCTCGACCTGGTCGAGCGGATCCCGGAAGGCCGGGTGATGTCGTACGGCGGGGTCGCCGACGCCCTGGCCGAGCGCTCGGGCCGCGCCTCGGCTCGGCTGGTGGGCAACATCATGGCCCGCCACGGCGGTTCGGTGCCCTGGCACCGGGTGGTGACCTCCGCCGGCCGGCTGCCGCCGGGCCACGAGCGGGAGGCGCGGGCCCGACTGCGTGCCGAGGGGGTGCCGTTGCGCGGCGAGGGCGTGGACATCAGGGCGGCCCGTTGGTCGCCTGATGAGGGGATGTGACCGCCGTCCAAACGTGAGTAACATTCGTCCCCATGAAAACGCAGCCGGGCGCCGGCTCGTCAGCCAACGGCCGGCTGCCCCGTGGCGTGCACGCCGGGTACGCGCTCGGCTCGCTGGCCACCGGCGCGTTCGGCACCGTGCCCGGTCTGTTGCTGCTGCCGTACCTCACCGACACGCTGGGCGTGGCCGCCGGCATGGCCGCCCTGCTGGTGCTGCTGCCCAAGGCATGGGACGTGCTGGTCAACCCGGTCGCCGGGCGGATCTCCGACCGCACCCGGTCACGCTGGGGCGCTCGCCGGCCGTACCTGCTCGTCGCCGGTCTCGGGCTCGCCGTGCTGTTCGCGGCCATCTTCGCCGCGCCCTTCGGCAACGGTCCGGCCGCCGTGGCGTACGTGGCGCTCGCCTTCCTGGCCACCGCCACCGCGTTCGCGTTCTTCCAGGTGCCGTACGTGGCCATGCCGGCCGAGATGACCGACGACTACGCCGAGCGCACCCGGCTGATGACCTGGCGGATCGCCGTGCTGGCGCTGGCCATCCTGGTCTCCGGCGCGGTTGCCCCGCTGGTGGTGACGGCCGGCGGCGACGGCGTGCCCGGGCACCGCTGGATGGGGCTGTTCGTGGCGGCGCTCATCGTCCTCGGCGCCCTCGGCGCGTTCTTCGGCACCCGGTCCGCGCCGAGGGGTGTGGTGGGCGGCAGCGAGCCGACACTGCGCGCCCAACTCGCCGTGGCCGGTGCCAACCGGCCGTTCCGGGCGCTGCTGATCTGCTTCGTGGTGCAGTCCGCGGGCGTGGCGACCATCCTCGCCGGGGTCAATTACTTCGCCGGGCAGGTCCTGCGCGACGAGCAGAGCGGCCCGACCCTGCTCTTCGTCTGCTTCGTCGGGCCGGCACTGCTGGTGATGCCGCTCTGGTCCCGGGTCGGCGCCCGATTGGGCAAGCGGGTCGCACTTGTCGTCGCCGCGCTGATCCTCACTGCCGGGGCGCTCGCCCTGGTCGCCGCCCCGGTGCTGCCACCGGTCGCCGTCTACCTGGTGGTCGCGGTGCTCGGCGTCGGGTACGCCGGGCAGCAGGTGTTCGCGCTGGCCATGCTGCCGGACTGCATCGCGTACGACACGGCGCGCACCGGACGGCGGCAGGCTGGCGTCTTCACCGGCCTCTGGACCGCCGGGGAGACCCTCGGTCTGGCCCTCGGCCCGGGCATCTACGGCCTGGTGCTCCAGCTCTCCGGGTACGTCTCCTCCGACACGGGCACGGCCGCCGCCCAGTCCGACACGGCACGGCTGGGCGTCCTCCTCGGGTTCACGGTCCTCCCGGCCCTGCTGATCGGCCCTCCGATCCTCCTCCTCCGCCGCTACACCCTGACCCCCGCCGTGCTGGCGGCCGCCACTAGCAACGGACGCGTCGATCATGGAGTTGTGGTGGGGGATGAAAGCGGCAAAACCTAAAAAGAAAGGCACCACGACTCCATGATCGACAAGAGCAGGGTTGCGGGCGGGGCACTGTCGTCCGACGGGGTGGCCGCGGATGTCGCGCTGGCGGAGGTTCGCCAACTGCGTGCCGCCGACCGGCCCACGCACGGCGGGCGTCTGTTCGCGTACGTCTATGACCCGGCGGTGCCTGGGCTGGACGACCTGGCTGCCGCCGCGCACCGGGAGAGCGCCCACGTCAACGGGCTCGACCCGACCGCTTTCCCGTCCCTGCTGGCCATGGAGAACGCGCTTGTCGGCGCGGCCGGCCGGGTGCTCGGCGGCGGGCCGGGCACGACCGCGCCGGACGTCGTCGGCAGCGTCACCAGCGGCGGCACCGAGTCGCTGATCCTCGCGGTCAAGGCGGCCCGGGACGCCCACCCGGAGATCGCCGAACCCCGGATCGTGGTGCCGTCGAGCGCGCACGCCGCGTTCGCCAAGGCGGCGCACTACCTGCGGGTGGCGCTGGACGTGGTGCCGGTCTCGGTGGACACGTTGCGCCCCGACCCGGCCGCGATGGCCGCCGCGATCCGCCCGGAGACGGTGCTGGTGGCCTGCTCCGCGCCGTCGTACGCGCACGGGGTGGTGGATCCCGTCGCGGAGATCGCAGGCGCGGCCGCCGAGGCCGGGGTGCGCTGCCACGTGGACGCCTGCTTCGGCGGCTGGACCCTGCCGTACCTGCGTCGCCTCGGTGAGCCGGTGCCGGCGTTCGACTTCGCGGTGCCCGGCGTCACCTCCATGTCGGTGGACCTGCACAAGTACGCGTACGCGCCGAAGGGCGTGTCGGTGCTGCTGCACCGCGACGCCGCGCTCCGTGCGCCGCAGTACTTCGCGTACGCCGACTGGCCCGGCTACACGATGATCAACCCGGTGATCGCGTCCACCCGTTCGGGCGGGCCGATCGCGGCTGCGTACGCCACCCTGCGACACCTCGGCGACGCCGGCTACCTGCGGCTGGCCGGCGTCACCCGGGACGCGGTCGCCGGCCTGGCCGACGCGGTCCGCGCCGTTGACGGGCTGCGGCTGATGGCCGAGCCGGAGTCCACGGTGGTCTGCTTCACCGCGACTGACGACGGCCCCGACCTGTTCGTCCTGGTGGACGAGCTGACCGCACGCGGCTGGCACACCCAACCCCAGCTGTCGTACGCCGGCCTGCCGGCCAGCGTGCACCTCACGGTGACCGCCTCGGTCGCGCCCCGGGTGGCCGAGTTCGGCCCGGACCTGGCCGACGCGGTGACGGCGGCTCGGGCGACCGGCCCGGTCGCCCTCCCGCCCGAACTGCGGGCGCTGGCGACGTCGCTGACCCCGGACGCGCTCACCCCGGAACTGGTTGCCGGCCTGGCCGCCGGGCTGGGCCTCGGCACCGGGGCCCTGGATCGGATGGCGGCCGTGAACACCCTGCTCGACGCGGCCCCGGCGCGGTTGCGGGAACGACTGCTTGTGGAGTTCGTGGGCTTGCTTCAACGTCCCGCCTGGTGACGCGGCGACGACCGTGTGCCCGTCGTCCGGAGCAGCCACGGACGGTGGTACGGCACGCCGGGAATTCGGGCGTGCCGTACCACTGGATGGTTCATCGGTAGCGGTAGCGGTCCTCGTTGTCCTCCTGCGCCGACTCGAACAGCGGGTTGTCAGCGGCACCGATCGGCCTGACCCGGGCGATGCCGCTGCCGCTCATCGTGCTCTTGTCCCGCAGCCCGAGCTGGAGGGTGCGCGTAGCACCGGGAGCGAGGGGTCCGATGCGGCAGGTGAGTGGCGACTTCGACGGGGGTCCGCCCGCGCAGACGGACCAGCCTCCGCCCTCGGCGACGGCACCGGGCTGCAAGCCCAGGTTCAACTCGACGAGGGCGGCGGGCGTCGTGCCGACGTTGCGGACAACGACCTCCATCGTGCCGGTTCGGGTCCCGTCGGGCTCCTTCGGACCCCAGGAGAAGTCGGCGGCCGTCACCGAGAGGTTCACGAGGTGTGGATTCGGACCGAAGGTCGTCGGCCCGGAGGTCTGCGCGAAGGCGTCACCCGTCCAGCGATAGCTCCGCCACTGCCGCTGCGACCACCTGGCGTCCCAGCCGCCCCCGGGCGCGAGGTCGCCGACCTGCACCCTAACCGTGCCGCCGTCCACCACATCAAGTGCGAACAGCCACTGTGGCTTGTCGCGGGTGCTCGCCACCACGCGGCCGAGCGTGATCACCTCGTTGTCCTCGTTCCGGTCGAAGGCGACCACCTGCATCGGTCCGCCCGTGCCGAGCACGCACTGCACGAGCGCCACGGTTTCCACCGCACCATCCCCGTCCACGTCCCCGTGGTCGAGCACCATGAGCCAGTTCGTGCCCTCACGAGCGTCAGCGGTGAGCCGGATCTGTGACGTCGGGCAGGCCGGACCGGCCCGCCACGCCGGCAGGGTCACCGGAGTCTCCAACAGCTTGGCTCGACTGATGCGACCGTCGGGCACTGTCGAGGTCGGGCTGGCGCTGGTCACGGAGGGACTGGGGATGTCGCTCGGCGTCGGCGACGCCGACACGCTCGGCGTCGGCTCGACCGGGCCCGGCTGAGGGTCCGGGCCGTTCGTCGCCGCGTACCCGATGGCGGAACCGCTGAGCAGCGCGAGCACCGCCGTGGTCGTCGCGGCCAGCCGGCGCCGGCCGCGCTGCCGTGCGGCCCGACGGACGGCGGCGGGCCCGGGCGCCTCGACCTCCGCCAGCACGGTACGGCGGTAGCGGGCGAATTCCTCGGCGATGCCGAGGGGCTCCTGCTCAGACATCCCGCACCTCCTCGTTGGGGTCGTGCAGGTGGGTCGCGAGTGCCGCCCGGCCCCGGTGCAGCCAGGACTTGACGGTCCCTTCCGCGACCCGCTCCTGGTCGGCGATCTCGGCGACCGTCAGGTCGGCGAGGTAGTGCAGGATGACGGCCCGCCGCTGCTTCGGCGGCAACTTCGCCAGTGCGGCGTCGACCGCCACCCGGTCGGGGCTCGGCCCCGCGACGTGTGTCTCCCGCTGCCGCAGCAGCCACGACTGGGCGGTCCGCAGTCGCCGCCACCGGTTGTGGCCGAGGTTCCAGGCGACCCGACGAACCCAGGCCAGCGGATCCTCGTACCCTGCGAGCCGGTCCCAGCGGGTGTAGGCCCGGCAGAACGCCTCCTGGACGAGGTCCTGCGCCTGCCCACGGTCGCCCGTGTATGCGGTCAGCTGCACCACCAGCCCCCGAAAGTGCGCGTGGTAGAAGTCGTCGAAGACCAGCTTCGTCGGTGGTAGGACGGCGGTTCCCGGCCAGTCCGGTGGACGCCCGCCCACACCTTCGTCTCTCGTCACAACCACCCGTCCTCCCCCGCGGTAGCCACGGGCGTACGTCCGCCCGCATCGATCACACAGCCGGACGCGCCAGCCGGTTGCGGGGTACCGGCGGAACTGTCTGTCGGGTCCCGGACAGCTGCTCGGGTGCGACCCCGGCGACGACGAGGGCCCGGGACCGCAGTGGTCCCGGGCCCTGGTCGGGCGGTGCCTCGTGATCAGCCGGCCGTCACGGTGAACGAGGCGGTGTTGTCGCCCGGGCTGGCGTCCGCCACCACGATGCTGTCCCACTGGGTGTCGAGCTGGAAGGTGGCGGCACCGAGATCACCCGGGACGGTGCCGGGCTCCGCCCGGAGCAGCACGTCGAAGCTCCGCTCCTCGCCGGCCATGAAGCGCCCGCCCGGGACGACGAAGTTGGTGAAGAAGCTCGGCATGTCCTGCGGGTCGGTGCCCCAGATCTGCACGCCGGCCGGCAACGTGGTCGCTTCGCCGAAGAGGAGATCGTGCGCGGCGTCACCGGCCCACCGGACGGTCACCGGCAGTCGGCCCTGGTAACTGCCGTCCTCCTGCCGCACCAGCGTGGCCGCGGCGGCCGTGCTGATCGACGCTCGTGCCTGGCTGTCCTGCACGTACGGCACGGGGTTGCGCAGAGAGCCCGAGGTGGAGCGGAAGCGCGCGGCGAAGCTCTCCGCGTCCCCGATCGCCTCGCTGCCGTCGCCGACGTTCACCTCGACCCTGCCTCCCCTCGCGATCATCGCCACGCCGCGTGGCGTGGTGAGCGCCTGGAAGGCGACAGTGAACGACCGCCGCTCGCCCGGCTTGAGGTTGTCGCCGGGCACCGAGCAGTTGACGACCCGGCGGTTGTCCTGCAGGCCCTGGAACCCGCACGCGCTGTCCGGCGACAGGTTGCCGATGGAGCCGGCGACCGGCTCGACGATCGTGACGCTGAAGTAGGTGTCGGCTGGACCGCGGTTCGTCACCGTGATCGGCAGGTTGCCCTGGTAACCGCGCTCGGTCGGGTTGAGCACCAGCTGGCCCACCGAGACGTCAGCGTCGAGGCCGTGGCCGGCAGGTGCCGCCGCGGCGGGTGCGCTGAACGCCAGCAGCGCCGCTGCCGGGCCGAGCACAAGGGCGGCCAGCCGCCGTGCGGTGCGTGTGGTCATGTCGAAGTCCTCCCGTGGATCCCCGTTGCTGGGTGGCGGCATCTCCGTCGCCCGATGGTGTGCACACGTCCTATGTGGATGGTTGGTTGCGGCTGCGCCTGTCGCCAATCTGACACCGCGGCCCGGGTCGTCGCGCGGCTAGCCGGCCGTCTTCAGCTCGACCTCGTTGTCCTTCCATTTCAGGTCGCTCCACCACCGCTCCTGGGAGTCGTAGTGGATGACCTGCAGGTTCGGCGGATTGTCGATGCTCGGCGGCGCGTAGCGGAACGTGAAGGTGTACGTCTTCCGATCCCCGGCCGGCAGGCCGTCCAGGACGCAGGCGTCCGGCCCATCGGAGCGCACCTCCCGGCACCGGGCCAGGTCCCCGCCGGCGGGCTCCCCAACTGTGTAGAAGTTGCTGAACCCGAGCAGGGGCACGTCCACGGGTCCCTTGTTCACCACCGTGACGGTCAACGTTGCGGCCCGCTTGCCCTTCGCGTCCGGTGCCCCGACGATCAGGTCACCGGCCGTCAGGGTGAGGTCGGTCAGCCGGGGGTCGACCCCGAACTTCGTCGGCCCGGCGGTCTGGTCGAACCGCTCGCCGGTCCAGGCGTACGTCCGCCACTGCCGCTGCGGCGCCCACTCCGGGGTGCTGCAGCAGGGCTGGATGTCCGCCACGTGCACCCGGATCTCTCCGTCGGCCTGCACGGCGAAGTCCGTGACGTCGTCCATCCCCTCCCGGGTGCCGACCACTCGGCCCATCGTGACCACGCGGCCGGCCCCGTCCCGGTCGAAGGCGATCACCTGCTTGGCCGAGGCCTCGCCCTGGCGGCAGGCGACCAGGGCGACCGTCTCAGTGGCACCGTCGCCGTCGAGGTCGGCGTAGCGGGGGTCGCCCAGCAGCGTCGCCACCGAGTCCTGCTGCGACCCGGACCGGAGCCGGACTTCGTCGGTGAGGCAGGTCGTCGGGGCGCCCTGCGGCCAGCGCGGCAGGGCGAGTCGGGCGGCGAGCAGCTGCGACCGGGTGATCCGACCGTCCGGCGCGGCCGAGATGGGGCTGGCCGTGCTCGGTGCGGGCGAGGTGGGCGGGGCGCTCGTCCCCGACGGGGTCGGAGTCACGGTCTGAGCCGGTCCGGGCTCGGGCGGCCGGTGCAGGGCTGCGTTCGCGCCCACCGGGATCGCCACGGCGAGCACAACGGCCGCCGCGGTGACCATCGAGGTACGCCGGCGCCGACGCCGGATTGTCTCCCGCACCGCAGCCGTCCCGGCCGGGTGCACCGCCGGGGCGTACGCCTCGCGGAACGCGGCGAACTCGCCGCCGACCAGGATATCGTCGAGCTCAGTCATTGTCGTTCACCTCGTTCGCGGTGGCCAGGCTGACCGCCAGAGCTGCCCGTCCCCGGTGCAGCCAGGACTTGACAGTGCCTTCCGGCACTCCCTCCTGCGCCGCGATCTGCACGACGCTGAGATCGGCCAGGTAGTGCAGCACCACGGCGCGGCGCTGGGTGGTCGGCAACTGGGCCAGGGCGGCGGTGAGCGCGACCCGGTCCGGCCCCGGCCCCGGCATGTGCTCCTCGCGCTGCCGGTGCAGCCACGACTGGGCTGTCCGCAGCCGCCGCCAGCGGCTGGTGGCCAGGTTCCAGGCGACCCGACGCACCCAGGCCACCGGATCGTCGTAGCGGGACACCCGCGACCAGCGGGCGAACGCACGGCAGAACGCCTCCTGCACCAGGTCCTGTGCCTGCGACAGGTCACCGCAGTAGGCGGCGAGCTGCAGCGTCAACGACCGGAAGTGCGCATGGTAGAGCCCGTCGAAGTCGATCACCTCGCGCTCCTGCGACCGCGCCGACCGCTCCGCGGTCCCCTCGGGTGGCGGCTCGTCGAGCCGTGGCTCCCTCATCACCGTCATCTGGTCCTCCCCGTACGCGTGCCGCCAACGCGGTCACGTCGGTCACACGCCCTGACGCGGGTATCGGTTGCGCGGGTTGCCGCCGTGGTGCCTGTGGTTGACTGTCGACTCGGAGACAGCTGAGGGAGGCCCGAGGTGCAGCTACCGGCAGTGCTCGGTGAGCCGATCCGGTTCGTGCTGAACTGGGGGCGCCGCTACTCGCTCTGGGTCTTCAACTTCGGGCTGGCCTGCTGCGCGATCGAGTTCATCGCCACCAGCATGGGTCGACACGACTTCATCAGGCTGGGCGTGATCCCGTTCGCACACGGCCCCCGGCAGGCCGACCTCATGGTCGTCTCCGGCACCGTGACCGACAAGATGGCCCCGGCCATCAAGCGGCTCTACGACCAGATGCCCGAGCCGAAGTACGTCATCTCGTTCGGCGCGTGCTCCAACTGCGGCGGCCCCTACTGGGACTCGTACTCGGTGACCAAGGGCGTCGACCAGCTCATTCCCGTCGACGTGTACGTGCCCGGCTGCCCGCCGCGCCCGGAGGCGCTGCTGCACGGCATCCTGCGCCTACAGGAGAAGATCGCCGCCGAGCAGTCCGGAATCGGCGGAGTGCCCCAGCGCGATGTGCTCGCCGCGCCGCTGGACGCCCCGCCCCGCGAGGCCGCCGCGCCACGCTCGGTCGACTCGCTCACGGCCCCGCCGGTCCGCCCACCCACCGCGAGCTGACGCCGGTGCTCGCCGGGCCCGGCTAGCCTGCGCACTATGAGCAATTCCGCAGACCAGCGGTCCGCCCACATCATCGACGTGCTCACCGAGGAGTTCGGCGCGTCGATGGCTGTCGACCCGGCCGCCTTCCGCCGCAAGTTTCGCAAGATGGCCGCGTCGCCGTTCGCCTTCTACCGGGGCAGCGCGGCGTTGTTCTACGCCGACCAGCTCGGCGACTTCGCCGACGACCGGTTCTCCGACGGGCGGACCAGCCGGGTGTGGATCCACGGTGACCTGCACGCGGAGAACTTCGGCACCTACATGAACGCCTCCGGGCAGCTGGTGTTCAACGTCAACGACTTCGACGAGGCGTACGTCGGGCCGTTCACCTGGGATCTGCGGCGGCTCGCGGCCAGCGTGGCGCTGCTCGGCTACGGCAAGGCGCTCTCCGACACGGCGATCGGCGATCTGGTGGCCGGCTTCGCCCGGTCGTACCTGACCGAGCTGCGGGCGATCGCCGCCGGAGGGGACGACGCGATCGGCTCGATCACCCTGGAGAACGCCGACGGTGTGCTGCGCCGGGTGCTTCAGCAGGCCCGGCTCAACACCCGCGTCGACCTGCTGGCCGCGCAGACCACCATCGACAACTACGAGCGACGGTTCTCCATCGGTGACGGGGTCTTCGAGATCGACGACGCCACCCGGGACCGGGTGCGTGCCGCCTTCCAGGACTACCTGGGCACACTGCCGAACGCTTCGACGCAGCTTCGGCCGGTGGCGGCGCGGATCAAGGACGTGGTGCTGCGCAAGGGGGTGGGCATCGGCTCGGCCGGGCTGCCGTCGTACAACCTGCTGTTGGAGGGGCACACCCAGGCCCTGGAGAACGACGTCGTCATCTACATGAAGCAGGCGCAGGTGCCGGCGGTGGCGCGGTACGTGACCGACGAGTCGGTCCGCGGCTACTTCCAGCACCAGGGCCACCGGACAGCCGAGTCGCAGCGGGCGTTGCAGGCACACGCCGACCCGTGGCTGGGCTTCACCGAGCTGGACGGGGCCGGGCAGCTCGTCGCCGAGGTCTCCCCGTACGCCGCGGACCTGGACTGGTCGGACGTCAACGAGCCGGAGGAACTGACCGGGGTGCTCGTCGACCTCGGTCGGGCGGTGGCCCGGATGCACTCGGTCGCCGACGACGAGTCCAGTCACGACCTGGTGGACTATTCCACCGAGGAGGCGATCGTCGCGGCGGTGGACGCCGACGAGCCGGGCTTCGTCGCCCACCTGGTGGACTTCGCCCACGCGTACGGGGTGCGCGCCCGGCAGGACCACCAGCTCTTCGTCGACCTGTTCCGCAACGGCCGGCTGCCGGGCATCTGATCGGGCGTGGCGTCGCTCAGGACGCGAACTCCAGAACCACCTTGATGTCGTCCGGCCCCGGGGTGTACGCGTCGGCGTACCTGTTCACCGGCACCCGACGGGTGATCAGCGACTCGAGCCAGACCTGGTCGGCGCCGGCCAGCGCCTGCGCGGCCATGTCCCAGTGCCGCCGGTTGGCGTTCACCGAGCCGAACACCACGTTGTTCTCCAGCACCAGCTCCCGGTTGAGTGCGCCGGCGTCGAAGTTGATGGTCCGGCCGCCGCTGGACACCCCTGCCAGGCAGACGATCCCGGTGGGGCCCGCCTTGCACATGACGTCGAGGACCACGGTGGGCGCACCGGTGCACTCGATCACCACGTCCGGCTCGAAGGGCAGGTCGTTGACCGGCACCGTGTGGTAGGTGGCGCCGAGCCCGGCGACCAGCTCCGGCTTCGGCCCGTCGGTGTTCCGGTCCAGCACGTGGACGGTGAACCCGCGCTGGGTGGCGAGCAACGCGGCCAGCAGCCCGATCGGCCCGGCCCCGGTCACCAGGACGGTCTGCGGCTGCCACTCGGCCCGGTGCCCGATCCGCTCGATGTGGTCCCAGGCCTTCGCCACCACACTGGTCGGTTCCAACAGCACGCCGACCTGGGCCAGCGCCGGGTCGAGCGCGACCGCGAACCGGGGCTCGATCCGCCAGCGGTCACGGGCGAACCCGGGTAGCGCCTTGATGCCGTGTTCGGTGTACTGGCCGTTGCGGCACATGTCCCACTCGCCGACCGCGCAGTTGGGGCAGGGGACCGGGTCGGGATGCCGGACGATGCCGGCCACCAGGTCGCCGGGTTGCATGGTGCCGCTCGGGTCCTCGATCACCCGGCCCAGTGACTCGTGCCCGATGACCAGGCGGTCCCGCCCCGGTGGCGCCTCGCCGTACTCTCCGGCGATGATTTCGTGGTCGGTGCCGCAGATCCCCACCGCCAGCGCCTCGACCAGGACCGAGCCTTCCTCGGCAGCCGGCTCCGGCTGATCCTCGACGAGGTTCAGCGAGTTGGCGACCCCGGGTTTCACAGTCACAGCGCGCACGCCCTCATCTTTCCTCGCCGAGGGCTGCGCCGCGCCCAAAGCCGGCAGATCATCTGGCATCGGCGGCGGCCCGGGCCCGGGCCCGGTCGGCACTAGGATCAGCGGCATGACTCCCGAAGCCCTCGGTGCTCGGCTGGTGGCGCTGCTCGCGCCGGTCGAGGCGACCCCGTCGGTCTCCGGCGGGCAGCGGTTCGCCCGGGCCACCGTTGACGTGCCGCCGGAGAGCTGGCTGGTCGCCGTTCGCGCGGCCCGCGACGACACCGAGCTGGCCTGCGACTTCTTCGACTGGCTCTCCGCCGTCGACGAGTTGGCCGAGGGCTTCGACGTGGTGGCGCATCTCTGGTCGACGCGGCTGCGGCACGGTGTGCTGCTGCGTACCCGGTTGCCGCGTGCCGATGCCACTGTCGCCTCTGTGGTGGATGTCTACCCGGGTGCCGCCTGGCACGAGCGGGAGACGCACGAGATGTTCGGCATCGGCTTCGCCGGCCACGGCGAGTTGCGTCCGCTGCTGCTGCCCCCGGAGTTCGAGGGTCACCCGCTGCGCAAGGAGTTCGTGCTCGCTTCCCGGGTGGCCAAGCCCTGGCCGGGCGCGAAGGAACCGGGCGAGTCGGAGGCCGGCGGTGGGCGTCGACCGATCCGCCCGCCGGGTGTTCCGGCTCCGGGTGAGTGGGGCCCCACGCCCACCCCGGCCGGCGCGGGTGGTGTGGGGGAGGGGCCGCGTGGCGGCACCCCGGCCAGACCCGCCGGTGACCGTCCGGCACGGCCCGCTCCGGGGGCCCGTCCGGCGCGTACTCCCCGGTCTGCAGCGGCCGACCACGGCCCGGCCGTGCCCGAGCAGCCCGCGCCCGCTGCCGGCCCGGGCTCACCCGACCAGCCGGCGCCCGGCCCGGTCGCGGACCCGCCGGCCCGCGCCGAGCGCACCGACGACGACGGGGGTACGACCTGATGCCGCTCTGGGTGGAGCTGGTGCTGCGGGTGGGTGGCGTGCTGGTCGCGTTCCTCACCCTGCCGTTGCTGGTGGGCCAGGCCGAGCACAAGGTGATGGCGCACATGCAGGGCCGGCTCGGCCCGATGTACGCGGGCGGCTTCCACGGTTGGGCCCAGCTGGTCGCGGACGGGGTCAAGTTCGTGCAGAAGGAGGACGTGACCCCACGCGAGGCGGACCGGGCGGTGTTCCGGCTGGCCCCGGTGGTGGCCCTGGTGCCCTACCTGCTGGTGCTGCTGGTCATCCCGCTCGGCCCCAACGACCTGGTCGGGCAACCTCTGGACATCGGCTTGTTCTTCGTGCTGGCCGTGGTCGGTGTCGGGGTGGTGGCGGTGCTGATGTCGGCGTGGGCGTCGGCCAACAAATACAGCCTGCTCGGTGGGCTGCGCGGTGCCGCACAGCTGCTCGGTTACGAGCTGCCGCTGGTGCTGGCCGCCGCGTCGGTGGCGATGGCGGCGGGCACGCTCAGCCTGTCGGGCATCGTCGAGGCGTGGCAACCGTGGTGGCTGCTCTGGCAGGCGCCCGCGATGATCATTTTCTTCGTCGCCGGGGTGGCCGAGATCCGCCGGCCGCCGTTCGACATGCCGGTGGCCGACTCGGAGCTGGTCTTCGGTTACATGACCGAATACACCGGGCTGCGTTTCGCGTTCTTCCTGCTCGCCGAGTACGTCGGCATCGTGGTGATCGCCGCGCTGACCACTGTGCTGTTCCTCGGCGGATGGCAGGGCCCGTTCGCGGACGACCAGTTGGGTTGGCTCTGGACCCTGCTGAAGGTCTTCGCCGTGTCCTTCGTGATCATCTGGCTCCGGGTGTCCTACCCCCGGCTGCGTGAGGACCAGCTCCAGCGGCTCTGCTGGCTGGTGCTGGTGCCAGCGTCCCTCGCCCAACTGGTCCTCACGGCAGCCGTCCGCGTCGCCCTGTAGGAGCGCCGCTCAGCGCAACGGGGTGTGTGCGGGGTCGACGGGCTCGGCCGGCGGCGGGGGTGGGGTGCCGTCGCCGAACGGGCGGCCACCCAGCGTTTCCCGGCCGTGCGGGGTGAGCCAGTTCGACAGGTCGGGGCCGAGCGGCACTATCCCGGTCGGGTTGATGTCGCGGTGCACCTCGTAGTAGTGCCGCTTGATGTGGTCGAAGTCGATGGTGTCGCCGAAACCGGGGGTCTGGAACAGGTCCCGGGCGTACGCCCACAGCACCGGCATCTCGCTCAGCTTCTGCCTGTTGCACTTGAAGTGACCGTGGTAGACGGGGTCGAAGCGGACCAGGGTGGTGAACAGTCGCACGTCGGCCTCGGTGATGGTGTCACCGACCAGGTAACGCTGGTCGGTCAGCCGCTCGGTCAACCAGTCCAGCCGGTCGAAGAGCTGGTGGTACGCCTTGTCGTACGCCTCCTGGCTGCCGGCGAAGCCGCACCGGTAGACGCCGTTGTTGACGTCCCGGAACACCACCGCGTTGACCTCGTCGATCTGCGCCCGCAGGTGCTCCGGGTAGAGCTGCGGAGCGCCGTCGCGGTGGTACGCGCCCCACTGCGTCGACAGGTCGAGGCTCATCTGCGCGTAGTCGTTGGTCACCACCTGCCCGGTCGGCACGTCCACCATCGCCGGCACGGTGATGCCGCGCTCGTAGCCGGGGAAGCGCTTGAAGTACGCCTCCTGGATGCGCTCGATGCCGAGCACCGGGTCCCGGCCGTCCGGGTCGAGGTCGAAGGTCCAGCTCCGGGCGTCGTGGGTGGGGCCGGCCACCGCCATCGAGATGGCGTCCTCCAGGCCGAGCAGCCGTCGCACGATGATCAGGCGGTTGGCCCACGGGCAGGCCCGACTGACCGCCAGCCGGTACCGGCCCGGCTCCACCGGGTACCCGTCCCGCCCGTCCTCGGTGATCCGAGTGGCGATGTACCGCTGGTCGCGGGTGAACTCGCCACCCGGCTCGACGTACTTCCCGCCTGTTTCCTCGCCCACGTCACCCTCCCGGTCCGGTCAGTGTCTGTACCCCATCCTTACGGATCTACCGCTCAGCGACGCGGAGTGGACCCGGTTACCCTGCCGGCATGACGGATGTGGAGGCGGCGGCCCGCCGGTTCATCGCCGACGTGTGGAACGCGCGCCGGGAGGAGTCCGCGTACGAGTTGATCGCCGACGACTGCCCGGGGCTGGGCGGCACCGGGCCGGAGGCGACGCTGGCCTGGCACCGCGAGCGCCGGGCGGCCTTCCCGGACCTGCGCTACAAGATCGTGGACGTGGTGGCGGCCGGCGAGCGGGTGGCCGTGCACTGGCGGGCGGCGGGCACGCACGTGGGGCAGTTCGGGCCGGTGCCGCCGACCGGGCAGGTGGTCAGCTACTCCGGTGCGACGTTCCTGCGCTTCGACGGGGCGGGCCGGATCGTCGAGGTGTGGAGCTGCAACGAGCTGTTCCAGCTCCTCCAGCAGCTCGGCGTCGAGATGCTCCCACCGACCGTCGTCAGCGGACCCGGGGCGTGATCCGGCTGATCGCCAGGTTGATCGGGAAGGGCTCGCCGGTGTCGACGAACTTCGTCCACCGCCCCGTCTCGCTGTAGACCTCGTTCACCGCGTCGATCCGGTAGGTGACGACCTCCAGCGCGCCACCCTGCGTCTCGATCCGCCAGTAGAACGGGATGCCCGCCTGGGCGTACAGCGCCGGCTTCAACACCCGGTCGATGGAGCGGGTGCTCGGTGAGACGATCTCGACGGCAAGGACCACCTCGTGTGGCTCGTACTTCGACGGCTCCCGCGCAGCTGCGGTGGCCGTGGTGATCAGCACGTCGGGGATGAAGGACCGGGTGCGGTTGATCCGCACCTCGACGCCCTGGGTCACGTCATAGCCGTCGGGGCAGTCAGCGTGCAGCTCGGCCATCAGTAGCCCAGCGATGATTTGGTGCGTGCGGGTGGGGGAGGGGGACATCAGCAGCACTCCATCGAGCAGTTCCCGGCGGCGGCCATCCTCGGGCAGCGCATCCAGATCGTCAGTCGTCCACCCGCCGTCGGGCGGGTAGTCGCTCTGCAGCGCGGCGGTCATGGCAGGTCCTTCCAGGTGCGTTCGTTCTCCCCGCGACCACGGTACCGCCCTGGACCTGTGGGTGGTGGTCGCGCGCGCCGGGGCCACAGGGCAGGATGGTCGGCATGAGCGACCCCAGCGAGCACGGCGACCCGGCCAGCGCCACCGGTGCGCGTGGCCTGCCCGGCGCGGGCCTGGTGAAGGGGTTGGCGGTCACCCTCAAGACGATGACCAGCCGGACGACCACCCAGCAGTACCCGGACGTCGCCCCTGAGCTGCCGCCCCGCTCGCGTGGCGTGATCGCGTTGTCCGAGGAGAACTGCACGGTCTGCATGCTCTGCGCCCGTGAGTGTCCGGACTGGTGCATCTACATCGACTCGCACAAGGAGGAGGTGGCGGTGCCCGGCGCCGCCCGCCCCCGCCAGCGCAACGTGCTCGACAAGTTCGACATCGACTTCTCGCTCTGCATGTACTGCGGTATCTGCATCGAGGTCTGCCCGTTCGACGCGCTCTACTGGTCACCGGAATTCGAGTACGCCGAGTACGACATCAAGGACCTGCTGCACGACAAGGACCACCTGGGTCAGTGGATGGCCACGGTTCCGCCGCCGCCCGCGCACGACCCGAACGGTGAGCCGGCCAAGGAGGAGACCGCCGCCGCGCGCAAGGCGGCCGCCGCCCGTCCGGCCCCTCCATCGGTACGCTCCGACGCCGACCAGGACCCGGCGTCGTGAGCGCCCGAGCCGGAGAGGCGGCCCGGTGACCGGAGCGGATGTGCTGCTGCTCGCCCTCGGCGCGGTGGCGGTTGGCGCCGGCGTGCTGGTGGTGACCACGAAACACCTGGTCCGGGCCGGGCTCTACCTGGTGGTGTGCCTGGGCGCGCTGGCCGGTGACTTCCTGGTGCTCAGCGCCGAGCTGGTGGCCTGGGTGCAGGTGCTGATCTACGTGGGCGCGGTGGTGGTCCTGCTGCTGTTCGCGGTGATGCTGACCCGGGCCCCGATCGGTGCCTCCGACGACCTGGACCGGCCTGGCTGGCCGGCCGCCCTGATCGGTGGCGGCGCCGGGCTCGGGCTGACCGTCCTGCTGATCGACGCGTACCGCTGGAGCAGCGTCGCGCTTCCCGCCGCGGGCACCGCGGAGCGGCTGGGGGAGCAGATCTTCCAGTCCTGGGTGCTGCCGTTCGAGGTGCTGTCCGTGCTCCTGCTCTCCGCGCTGGTGGGCGCGATCGTGCTGTCCCGGCCGGACATCGGCCGACCCGCCCCGCAACGCGACGCCACGGCAGCACCGGACGCCCGGGTCGACGTCGAGCCCGGGGGGCGCCGGTGAGGCCGGTCATCCCGTACGTCACCGCCGCGCTGCTGTTCGGCCTCGGCGTCTACGGCGTGTTGCGCCGCCGCAACGCGGTGCTGGTGCTGATGTCGGTCGAGTTGATGCTCAACGCGGTCAACCTGATCCTGGTCACCGCGGACACCACCGCCCGTGCCGTGCTGCCGCACTCGGGGCAGGTCTTCGCATTGTTCGTCATCGTCCTCGCCGCCGCCGAGATCGGCGTGGGGCTGGCGATCGTCCTCCAGCTCTACCGGCTGCGGGCCACCGTCGCGGTGGATGACGTGCCGCTGACCGAGCCGGCGCAGCCCTTCGACGGGCGAGAGCCGGCCGTCCTGGACACGGAGGCTCGCCGGTGACCGGGCTGATCGGGGCGCTGCTGCCCGCCGTACCGCTGGCCGCCGGCCTGCTCGGCCTGCTGCTGCCACCGGCCCCACGGGGCAACAGCGCGACCGGCGGCGATCGGGCCCGCAGCGCGGCCGTCGCGCTCGGGGTCGCCGGTGCGGCCGTCGCGCTGGCGTTGGCCGTCGCGCTGCTGCTGACTGTCGACGGGCCGACGGAGACGTCGACCACCTGGGTCGACGTCGGCGGGCTGATGGTGACCCTCGGCGTACGGCTGGACGGCGCCGCCGCACTGGTCGCGGTGGCGGTCACCGCGGTCGCCCTGGCGGTGCAGGTCTACTCGATCGGCTATCTGCGACGCGGCCCGCACGACGACATCGACGTCGACCACCGCTACGCGCCGTACGCGGCCCAGATCAGCCTCTTCACCGGTGCGATGCTGCTGGTGGTGGTCGCCGGCGACCTGATCATGCTGCTGGTCGGCTGGGAGGTGATGGGCCTCTGTTCGTACCTGCTCATCGCCCACGACCGTCGACTGCCCGGCGCGCCGGCCGCCGCGATGAAGGCGTTCCTGGTGACCCGGGTGGGTGACGTCGGGTTCCTGCTCGGCATCGCGCTGCTGGGCGTGTCCACGGGCAGTTTCCGGATCGCCGACGTGCTCGCCCACGACCACTCCGGCGTGACGTTGACCGCTGCCGGCCTGCTGCTGCTCGCCGGTGTCGCCGGCAAGAGCGCGCAGTTCCCGCTGCACACGTGGCTGCCGGACGCGATGGCCGGTCCGACGCCGATCTCCGCGCTGATCCACGCCGCCACGATGGTCGCCGCCGGCGTCTACGCCGTGGCCCGCCTCTACCCGCTGTTCACGGCCGCGCCGGTGACGCTGACCGTGCTCGGGGTGGTCGGCGCGATCACCCTGCTGCTCGGCGCGCTCGCCGCCACCGCCCAGGACGACATCAAGCGCGTGCTGGCCTGGTCGACGGTGTCCCAGTTGGGTTACATGACCGGCGCGCTGGCGGTCGGCTCTCCGTCTGCGGCGCTGTTCCACCTGCTCACCCACGCCGCGTTCAAGGCGCTGCTGTTCCTCGCCGCCGGCGTGGTCATCCACGCGGTCGGCACGACCCTGATGTCGGAGATGGGCGGGCTGCGGCGCAGCATGCCGGTGACGTTCTGGTGCACCGTGGTGGGCCTGGGTGCGCTGGCCGGGGTGCCGCCGCTCGCCGGTTTCTGGAGCAAGGACGGCGTGTTGACGGTCGCCGAGTCCGCCGCGTTGGAGGGCACCGGCCCGGCACCGTCCTGGGTGGGCTGGCTGGTGTGGATGGCCGGGCTGCTCGGCGTGGCGATCACCGCCTGGTACGCCGGCCGGCTGCTGCTGCGCGCGTTCTTCGGCACACCACGCCTGCCGCTGGTTCGCCCGCACGACCCGCCGGCGGTGCTGCGGTGGCCGGTGCTGCTGCTGGCCGTGCCGGCCGCGCTGCTCGGTCTGGCCGGGTTCGTCGGGGCGTTCGCCGATCGCCTGCGCTTCCCGACCGTGCCGGTGGCGGGCTCTGAGGACGGCCTGGTCCACGTGGGGCCGGGGGTGCTGCTTCCGCTCGTGTTGCTGCTGGTTGGCGCCGGGCTGGTCACGCTGGGCTGGCGTCGGGACCCGACCGCCGACCCGGCGGTCGCGCTGGGCCCGCTGCGGCCGGTCTTCGCCCGCGCGTTCCGGCTCGACGACGTCCAGCACACCCTTGTCGTACGTCCCGTCCGCGCGCTGGCCCGCGTAGCGCGCACCGGCGACGAGGTGGTGGTGGACGGCGTGGTCGAGGGCAGCGGCCGGGCCGCATCCGGTCTGGGCGCGGGGCTGGCCACGCTGCACCGAGCGGCGTTGCCCCGGGCCGCCGCCGGTGTGCTGGCCGGCGCGCTGCTGATCGGGCTGGCCGCCGTAATAGGGGTGAACCTATGACGTTTGGGCAGGTGTTGCTGGTCGCCGTCCTGGCGGTGCCGGCGCTCGGCGCGGTCGCTGTGGCGGCGACTCCCCGGGACCGGGCGGCAAGGTTGGTCGGCACTGTCGCGGCGGCGCTGACCCTGCTGGCCGCGGTGCCGCTGGTGTTCGGCGGTCGGGGTTGGGTCGCCTGGTCGGCCGGGGCGCCGGCGGTGCGCCCGTGGCACCAACTTGACCTGCCCTGGGTGCCCGGCCTGGAGTTGCGCTTCCATCTCGGCGTGGACGGCATCTCGTGGCCGCTGGTGGTGTTGACCGCGCTGCTCACGTTGCTCTGCTGCGCGTACACGATGTGGCGGGTTCCGGACGGCGGCAGTGGCCGGGCGTTGGTCGCGTTGCTGCTGGTGGTCGAGGTGGGCATCCTGGGCACCTTCCTCGCCCTGGACCTGGTGCTGTTCTTCCTGTTCTTCGAGGTCGTCCTGCTGCCGATGTACGCGATCATCGCCGGCTGGGGTGGTGCGGACCGGCGTCGGGCGGCCCGCAAGTTCGCGCTCTACACCCTGTTCGGCTCGGTGTTGCTGCTGGTCGGCGTGTACGTGGTGGTCGCCGCCGCCGGCACCGCGGACGTGGTGGCCCTGACCGGCGGTGCGGGGATGTCCAGGGGCACCCAGCTGGCCGCGTTCACCCTGCTGGCGTTGGCCTTCGCGGTGAAGAGCCCGCTGTGGCCATTGCACTCCTGGCTGCCCGACGCGCACACCCAGGCGCCAACGGTGGGCAGTGTGGTGCTGGCCGGCGTACTGCTGAAGATGGGCACCTACGGTCTGATCCGGGTGGCGGTGGGGGTGGCGCCGGAGGGCGCCCGTTGGGCGGCGCCGGTGCTCGGCGTGCTGGCCGTTGCCGCGATCCTGGTCGGCTCACTGGTCTGCCTGGCCCAGTCCGACGTCAAGCGACTGATCGCGTACTCCAGCGTGGGGCACATGGGCTTCGTGCTGCTGGGCGTCGCTACGCTGACCACCATCGGCATCCAGGCGGCGTTGATCGGCAACATCGCGCACGGGGTGATCACCGCTCTGCTGTTCTTCCTGGCCGGGGCTGTGAAGGACCGAACCGGCACGGGCACCCTCGCCGAGTTGTCCGGGCTGCGGGAGACCGCGCCCCGGTTGGCCGGTCTGCTCGCGTTCGCGGCTGTCGCGTCGCTCGGTCTGCCCGGGCTGGCCGGGTTCTGGGGCGAGGCGTTCGCGGTGATCGCGGCCGTCCAGGTGGGCGGCCCGCTCTGGACCACCCTCGGGGTGCTGGCCGCGATCGGCGGTGCGCTCACCGCGGCGTACTTCCTGCGGTTGCTGCGCCAGGTCACGCACAACCGTCCGAGCCCCGCCGTGGGGCGGGTCGGCCCCGGCCTGGCCGGTGCGGAGTTGACCGCGTGGGTGCCGCTGGTGCTGCTCGCGTTGGCCATCGGGCTGGCCCCGGCGCTGGTCCTCGGCGTCGCCGAGGCTCCGGTCGACGCCCTGATCGGGGTGGTCTCCCGGTGAGCGCGAGGCGTACGGCGAAGCGGAGCCCCGCAGTCGCGAACAGAGGCAGGCTCACATGAACGTGGTGCAGAGCGTGGACAGCGTCGCGCTGCTGCCGGCCTACCTGGCCGCCGGCACCGCAGTGCTCGTGCTCCTCACCGACCTGCTGCTGGCCCGGCCACGGGCCACCATCGTGGTGGCCGCGCTGGGCGCGCTCGGCACCGCCGTCGGCGCCGCCCTGGTCGGCGCGGCTGGGGAGCGGCGGACGTTCTGTGTCGGCGCGGACTGCTCCTGGATCTTCGGCGGCCGGGCCGCCCTGGTCGGCGCGGTGGTGGCCCTGCTCACCCTGGGCGTGCTCGGGCTCTCCGCACCCGCGCTGCGGGCGGGGCGGTCGCCGGTGGGGGAATACTGCTTCCTGCTGGCCTGCTCGATGACCGGCGGCGTGGTGCTCGGCGCGGCCGGCGACCTGATCACCCTGATCGTCGCCCTGGAGACGCTGACCCTGCCGCTGTACGTGCTGGTGGGCCTGCGTCGGGGGAGCCTCGCCAGCGCCGAGGCGGCGGTGACGTTCTTCGTGGTCAGCGTGGTGGCGACCACGCTGACCCTGCTCGGCGCGGCGCTGCTGTACGCGGTGACCGGTGGGCTGCACCTGGACCGGCTCAGCGCGTTGCTCGCCGAACGGCCGGAGTTGCGGGACCTGCCGCTGACCACCGCAGCGGTGGCGGTGCTGCTGGTCGGGCTGGCCTTCAAGGTGGCGGCGGTGCCGTTCCACGCGTGGGCGCCGGCCACCTACGACGGCGCGCCGCTGCCGGTGGCCGCGTACCTGTCGACGGCGTCGAAGCTGGGCGGCCTTGTCGCACTGCTCGCCGTCGTGCAGCGGGCACTCCCACCGGATCAGACCGGCCCGGTGCTCGCCCTGCTCGCGGTGCTCACCATGACCGTCGGCAACCTGGTCGCGCTGCGCCAGCGGCGTACCGTCCGGCTGCTGGCCTGGTCGTCCGTCGCGCAGGCCGGCTACATCCTCGCCCCGCTGGGGGCGTTGGCGCTGGCCGCCGGCCGCACCGACGAGGCACGCTCCGCCGCGTACGCCGCCGCGATGGCGTACGCCGTCTTCTTCGTGGTGTTGGAGTTGGCCGCGTTCGCCGCTGTGACCGCGCTGCGCCCGGCCGGTGCGGACGGCGGCACGCTGGACGACCTCCGTGGGGCGGCCCGCCGGCACCCCTGGCGGGCTGCGGCGCTCGGTCTCGCGCTGGTGGGCCTGGCCGGCCTGCCGCCGGGGCTCGCCGGCCTGTTCGCGAAGGTGACAGTGGTCCGGGCGCTGCTCGACGGTGGGGCGGCCTGGCTGGCGCTCGTGGTGGCGCTGAATGCGGTGATCGGGCTCGCCTACTACCTGCGGGTGACCGCCGCGCTCTGGGCACCGGCGACGACGACGCCCGGCCCGGCCGCGGCGCAAGCCGGTGGCGGTGCGGCTGCCGTACCCGTGGTGGGTGTGGTGGCCGTGGTGCTGGCGGTGGCGACGGTGGCCGCCGTGGTGCTCGGCGTCGCCCCGCAGTTGGTGCTCGATCTGGCCGGCCGCTGACCTGACCTGGCACTTCGGTCTCAGTGAACTCTCAGCGTTGAGACGGATGGTTGGTGGGTACCGGGTTGTTGAACCGGTCAGCGGATCCCGGCGATCCGTGCACCGAAGGAGACATCGTGCACCACAACCGTCTGAAGACCGCAGCGCTGCTTGGCCTGCTCAGCGCCCTGATCCTCGCGGTGGGCTACTGGTTCGGCGGCAGTGGCGGTCTGGTCATCGCTGTCGTCGTCTCACTGGTCATGAACGGCGTCACCTACTTCTACTCCGACAAGCTCGCACTGCGCTCGATGGGGGCGCAACCAGTCACCGAGGCGCAGTTCCCCGAGCTGTACCGGATGGTGCGGGAGCTGGCTACCGACGCCCAGCAGCCGATGCCGCGCCTCTATGTGAGCCCGACCTCGCAGCCCAACGCGTTCGCCACGGGTCGTAACCCGCAGCACGCGGCGGTGTGCGTGACCCAGGGGATCACCGAGATCCTCGACTACCGCGAGCTGCGCGGTGTGATCGGGCACGAGCTGTCACACGTCTACAACCGGGACATCCTGATCTCCAGCGTGGCGGCGGGTCTGGCCAGCATCATCACCCTGCTGGCGAACCTCGCCTTCTTCATCCCGCTGGGCGGCGGGGACGACGAGGACCGGCCGAACCCTGCCGTGCTGCTGCTCACCCTGATCCTCGGCCCGATCGCCGCCACGGTGATCCAGTTGGCGATCAGCCGGAGCCGTGAGTTCCAGGCGGACGCCTCGGGTGCCGAGTTGAGCCGCGACCCGCTGGCCCTGGCCAGCGCGCTCCGCAAGATCGATGCGGTGGCCCGCCGCCGGCCGTTGCCGGCCCAGGGCCAGCTCACCAGCACCGCCCACCTCATGATCGCCAACCCGTTCCGGGGCGGCGGCATGGCGGCGCTCTTCTCCACCCACCCCAAGATGGAGGACCGGGTCGCCCGGCTGGAGCAGATGGCCGCCAACGCGGGGCCGGTGCAGTTCCAGCGCTGACCCGCTGCTGATTCACGTCTCCGCCCGTACCCGGTCACACCGGGTACGGGCGGAGCGCTGTGTCGAGGCTGATATCCGGTGTCGTCCCGTCCGGCGGCGGCGTTAGGGTCGTAACGGCTCACGCTCATTACATTTTCGGAGGTTTCGGTGGCCGCGCTGCGTCAGTACCTGGGTGTGTGGCGGATCCCGGGCGCACCGATGCTGCTGATCACCGGCATCATCGGGCGACTCGGGATCGGCATGACCCCACTGGCGCTGCTCCTGGTGGTCGAGCAGGTGACCGGGCGGTACGCGCTGGCGGCCATCGCGGGCGGGATCTACGCCGTCGCCGGCGCCGCGCTCAGCCCCGTGGCCGGGCGGGTCGCCGACCGGGTCGGCCCCACCCCCGTCCTGCTGGTCACCGCCGTGGCCCACCCGGTGGCGCTCATCGCGCTGCTGCTGGCCAGCCGCTCGGGTGACGACGCCCTACCCACCATCTACCTCGCCAGTGCCGTGGCCGGCGCCACGTACCCGCCGCTCACCGCCGCCATCCGTAACGCCTGGAACGACCTGACCAGCCCCAGCTCCGGCCGGTACGCCCTGCGCAACACCGCGCTGGCCGCCGAGACGTCGCTGTTCGAGATCGTCTTCGTGCTCGGCCCGCTGCTCGTCGCCGGCTTCGTGCTGTTCGCCGACGCGGCAGCCGCGCTGATCGGCGCGGCTGTGGTCACCCTGGTCGGCACGACCGCCGTGGCCCTCGGCGAGGTGATGCGCGGCTGGCGCCCGCACGCGAAGGAGCACCACGCCAGAGGGCTCGGGCCGCTGCGGGTCGGTGGATTCCCGGCCCTGCTGGTCTGCGTGGCCAGCCTCGGCATCGCGTTCGGCGCCGCCGGGGTGATCGTCCCGGCGTACGCGAGCGGCCACACCACCGACGACCCGGAGAGCCTGGCCGGGATTCTGCTCGCCGTCTGGGGGGTCGGCAGCGCCATCGGCGGGTTCTGGTTCGGCGTCCGCAAGCCGGCACCGAACATGACCCGCCAGTTCGCCCTGCTGCTCTCCGCCGTGGCCGGCACCTTCGTGGTGTTCGCGGTGATGCCCACCCCGCTGGCGCTGGGTGTCGCGTTGGTCGTCGGCGGGGCCGCCATCGCGCCCGCGCTGACCCTGGAGAACACCCTGGTCGGCCGGATCGCCCCGGCCGGAATGCTGAACGAGGCGTACACCTGGGTGGTCACCGTGGCGGTCGCGTCGAGCGCCGCCGGCGGCTCGGTGGCCGGCCTGATCGTGGACCACACCGGCGGCGTCAGCTGGGCGTTCCTCTTCGCCGGAGCGGCCGTCGCAGTCGGGGCCGCGGTCGCCGCGCTGCCCGCCGGGCCCATCGCCCGTGCGGAAAACACGGCGGTACGCGCCGAACAGCCCGTGACGGTCTGACCCCGCTGCATTCCGCGGGCGTGCGTTCCGTGCGGGCTTGATCCACTCGGGTTCCTTGAAGTCGGGGTGTTCCTGCGCGGCGGATACCCCGACTTCCAGGAATCCGAGTTCCGCCGCCTACCCTGGGCGCATGGCCAAGGTTCTATATTCGGCGACGGCGTCACTCGACGGCTACATCGCCGGCCCCGGCGGCGACATGTCCTGGCTGACCGACCACCTCGGCGGCGAAAACCCGACGGCGGAGCGCCTGCTGCACAGCGTCGGCGCGATCCTGGCCGGCAACGGCACCTTCGGCGGCGACGACCCCAACCGCGGCACCGACAGCGAAGGCGCGTTCGGCGGCCAGTACCACGGGCCGGTCTTCGTCCTCACCCACCAACCACCGGCCGAGCCACCCGCCGACGTCACGTTCGTCGGTGACCTGCACACCGCCGTCGCCCAGGCCAAGGAGGCCGCCGGGGACCGGTACGTCAACATCCTCGGCGCGAATGTCGCCAAGCAGTGCATCGAGGCTGGTCTGCTCGACGAGATCCTGATGTTCTTCGCCCCGGTGCTGCTCGGCGACGGGGTGCGTATGTTCGACCACCCGGGCGGCACCAAGGTGCGGTTGGTGCCACTGCCCGGCGAGACCGAGCACTGGTACAGCGTCGTCTACTGAACCCGACTGTCCATGCCTGGTCGTCGATGGACTCCCGCCTGACGAGCGGAGCGAGCCGCCGCCGGGCCGGGGCGGTCGACGCCGACCCGGTGGTTGACGACGGCCTGGGTGGGTCCATGCCGACCCGGACGTTCATGCCTGCCTGGGTGGTTCGACGGCCGACCGCTGAACCCCGCCGCTCGGCAACTGGATCCGTTTCAGGTCGTGCATCCCGGGAACGACGCTGCCATGCCCGACCCCGACCCCGACCCCATGGAAGAGCGTGCGAAGAGCGCGGTGCGCAAGGTCCATCGGGCCGCTACCCGGCATCAGGACGAAGACCTGCATCAGGCGGCGGTGGAGATCAGCCGCATGGCTGGTGAACTGGGGCACGATCCGGGCTCGATCGAGGATTGGCGGCGCTGCCCGGTGTGCGGGGCAGAGCCGGGGGCGCTCTGCATCCAGGTGCCGGGGCACGACATGGTCGACGGTGTGCATCCGGAGCGGATCAGGCAGTAGGACACGGTGTGAACGGATCGCGGCGCCATGCGGAGGTGCCGACGACGGCAACGGCGGGGCCTGCATGCCGGAAGTTCGTCCGGGTATCTGCCGGGCGTGACCTTCTCGATCGCCGCACGGTGTCGTCGTACCGGCCAGCTCGGGGTGGGAGCCCTGACGGCCAGGCCCGCCGTCGGCAAGCTCGTCGCACACGTCCAGTCGGGCAGTGGTGCGGTGGCGACCCAGGCCACCCCCAATCCGTTCCTGGCCTACGACGGCCTGCCGCTGCTCGGCGAGGGCCGCTCGCCGCAGGACGTCCTGACCGAACTGCTGGCCCGTGACCCGGGTCGGGAGGTGCGGCAGGTCGGCATGGTCGACGGCAACGGCAGCTCGTACGCCTTCACCGGCTCCCGCACGAAGGACTGGGCGGGGCACCGCAACGGGCCGGGTTACGCGGTGCAGGGCAACCGACTGGTGGGCCCGCAGACCCTCGCGGAGATCGTCCGGGTGTTCGAGGAGAGCGGCGAACTCGACCTGGCGGAGCGGCTCGTTCTGGCCATCGGGGCCGGCGAGGAGGCCGGCGGTGACCGGCACGGCGCACGGTCGGCGACCGTCACGGTGGTCGGCGATCAGCCGTACCCGCTCTGGGACGTACGGGTCGACGATTCCGAGCATCCGGCGCGGGAACTGCGCCGGCTGCACGGCGTCTTTCGGGAAGAGGTGCTGCCGACCATCCGGGGGATGCCGACCCGCGACGACCCCATGGGCGAAGCCGCCCGGCAGGCGCTCGGGGCGGAGATGGGGCGCAAGACACCGCCAAACGCGGTCAAACAGCAGTCATCAACGACGGCAACCGGCGAAGCCCTGTGAGTAGGCGTCGGCTGCCCGTTGTCGGGCAGCGACCAGTTGGCGTCAGCGCAGGAACGTGAAGACAGTGTCCGCAGGGTCCAGAAGCTGCGGAGAACCTTCGAACCGGTGAACGCCCACAGAAAATTGCGCATCGTCCGGAGCGTGGAATGCCTGCTCCACGAAGCCGGCACCCCGGAGCCACTCCCGTACAGCTGGCGTCAGGTCCGGGTCTCGCCGGGTCCTGGTCCAGATCACGGTGGCACCCTCAGCGCACAACCGGGGCAGGGCAGCAACGGTTCGCTCCACGTCTGCGTCTGAGATGTTGCCGAAGACCCCGACCATGAGCACCAGGTCGGCCGGAACGGTCCCCGCATACGCGGAGAGTTGGCCCGCGTCAGCCTGCCTGATCACGATGTTGGAGATGCCGGCCTGATCGGCGGCGGCCTGAGCGGCAGTCACATTGCCCGAGTCGAACTCAAGCAGGGTTCCACGTACACGTTGAGCATCAGCCCTTGAGGCGAGGACGCCGATAAGGTCATGCCCTTGCCCCGCGCACACGCTTATCGCAGTCAGCCGTTCGTCGAGGCGCTGATCCAGCCACGAGGCAATGTGCTGCTGGACCAGCCGCAGCCGACGAGACAGCGGGGAGTTTTCGTCGGCGTACGGCTCATGCCACGCCTGCCAGTGAGTCTGGGCGGTCATCTGGGCCAGCTTGACAGCATGATCGATCCGCTTACCAGGCCGGCGGTCGCCGCCTTACCTGTAGTTGTTGAACTGGAGGGCGACGCCGAAGTCCTCACCCTTGAGCAGCGAGATGACGGCCTGGAGGTCGTCCCTCTTCTTGCCGGTGACCCGCAGCTGGTCGCCCTGGATCTGCGCCTGCACGCCCTTGGGACCCTCGTCGCGGATCTTCTTGCTGATCGCCTTGGCCTTGTCCGTCTCGATGCCCTGGATCACCTTGCAGTCGATCTTGAAAATCTTGCCGGACGGGCGCGGCTCGCCAGCGTCCAGCGACTTCAGCGAAATGTTCCGCTTGACCAGCTTCTCCTTGAACACGTCCAGTGCGGCGAGGACCCGCTCCTCGGTCTCTGCCTGAAGACCGATCGCCTCCTCGCCGGACCAGGAGATCTCCGCACCGGTGCCGCGGAAGTCGAACCGCGTCGCGAGCTCCTTTTCCGCCTGCCGAAGGGCGTTGTCGACCTCCTGGCGGTCAACCTTGCTCACGATGTCGAACGACGGGTTCGCTGCCATGTTTCTGCTCCTGCTGTCCGGCGGTCTGGGCTTGCCGTCGGCCGCCGACCAGCGGCACGACCCCCTGACCGTACCCGGTTGCGGAGGTCCCGGGGGAAGCCGCTATCCTTGCTTCCGCCGCCGCGTTACGACGCGGTGGGGTGCCCTGGCGGGTTGCCCGAGCGGCCAATGGGAGCGGACTGTAAATCCGTCGCGAAAGCTTCAGAGGTTCGAATCCTCTACCCGCCACCAGGTGCAAACACGGCCCCTGACCAGCAGAGATGCTGATCGGGGGCCGTTGTCGTTTGTCTGGTCGAGTCCGGCTGAGTCCAGCCGTTGGCGACTGGTTGTGGGCAGATGGTGGGCAGGTCGATCTTGCCTCTCAGGGCTTCTCTGAGGCTGCGAACGCTCGTGCCCTGGGGAGGCCGGCCCGGTGCGAACCCGCCTGGAGCGACCGGTTACGGGTGCCGTGGGGCTTGCCTGGCCGCGGAGGTAGGCCGGGGGCAAGCCAGTCCCGGGGTTGGACTGGCGCGGCAGCCGGAAGCCCTGGCCCTCGGTTAGGTCGACCTGACGGCTTCCGTACCGCCTAGCCGTGGTCGTGCTGCGTCTAGTCAATGGATGTTCGGGGGCGGCGGTCCGGCGGCAGTCGGTGGCTCTCCGCCCCGGCGCCGGAGGCGGCCGGGGCGGCTTGCCGCCGGCCGGCTCACCGCCCGCGGCGCGCGGAGCGCGGCGCCTTGATCCAGAACAGAGAAATTCGGCAGCGGGGCGAATCACCGGCGGGCTAGGACGTCAGCACACCGACCGCGAGGCTAGTTCCGTCTGCCGACCCAGGCGTTAGCCACTCCTGTTATCGAACAAGAGTGCAAGACGGGAGCTGCGACGTGCGGAAAGATTGCCCGGCTGGGCCCCGAAAGGGGCGCTAAGGCTTCGCTTAAGCCGCCCAGTAACCCCTCGTCGCTTCGCTGAAAAGTAGAAAGCAATCTGAAGCACGGTCTGCCCCCTATATGGCGCTGTAGGAGCCCGACCGGTCCACATGATTACCCCAGCCCGGCGTCCCACCGACCGAGGTCGCCCGGCGCCTGGGCCACGGAGTCGCCGTCCTGCTCCGCGTTTACGCCAACTGCATCGACGGTGGCGACGACACCATGAACGACAAGATCGGCGACGCGCTCGGATGACCACGCTCCGCCATCGTGCGAAGATCTCGGCATGTCTGTTCTCCGAAAGGACCATGCCGCGTAGACGGCCCGGGGAGCTTCGGCGCTCCCGCTCGACACGCTCGGCCTTGTGCCGCTGCGGGATGCTGGCCTACCACTTCTCAGTGGTACCTGGTCTATCAGGTCGCGGTCTGGCCGCAATCCTTGATCTTGAACTCACGCGGCTCGGGCCTTTCGACGTGGAGCGGGCGCTCGAGATCTGGGAAAAGGCGGTGCGGCATCCGGCCCACCGGATAGATGATTCGGCGTACCGGGCACCTTATGAGCCCACTTATCGGTTGGTCAGTCCGCCTTGTGCGCGAGCGATCCTCGAAGTCGTCGCCCATGCGCTGCCCAAGCGGGACGCTCGCACGTTCCGACGACGCCTGGCCCTGCTGGACGAGATGTGGTGAACAGCGGGGGCCTTGCTCTGGCTGAATGCCGGCGTCCCGCCGACCGAGGTAGCCCGGCGCCTGGGCCACGGAGTCGCCGTCCTGCTCCGCGTCTACGCCAACTGCATCGACGGGGGAGACGACACCATGAACGACAAGATCGGCGAGGCTCTCGGCTGATGTTGCAGCCCAGTGCCATTATCGTGCCCGTGGCAATGAGTCGTGAGCGTCGGCGGAGGGTTGTGAGTGCCTTCTTTACGGCAGGCGCGACCTGGACCGCGGCGTCTGCTGGCTTCGCGGAGGCCCCGTCGCGATTCCAACTGATCATGTCGGGCATCGCTGCTGCCCTCGCCGCCAGCGCGGCAGCCCTCAGTCCTGACGCGTCTGCAAAAAACCGCGATCTTGCTATGTAGCCTCTCGGCTGCGACTGCTCGGCTTGGCCCGGGTCCTAGCGCAAGCAGTGGCTTTAAAAAAAGCCTCGATGGTTAGGTTTGGAACGTTAGACGGTCTGCGTGGGCGTGGGCAGATGATGGGCAGTCGAGCATGAGTGGGCGGGCGGCGGAGCCAAAACCGCAGCTGAGACCCCCTAGGTGCCTCAAGATCGCGGACGCCCTGTAAATCCGTCGCAAAAGCTTCAGAGGTTCGAATCCTCTACCCGCCACCAGGCAAAGACAAGGCCTCCGAGCTGCGTAAACGCAGTTCGGAGGCCTTCGTCGTCTCCTGCGACCGTTGACCGCTACTGTCCCTCACTCTCCGGCCGATCGGGCACGTAGCGGGCACGTCCTGGAGCTGCGGCACGGCCCAGACGGGAGCTGGTTGGTGACGCGAGACGAACTTCTGAGCGCCCTTGTTGATCATGTGCCGGCCCATCGCGCGTGCCGGCAGGCCTTGCTCCAGGGCGCTGAGGTTGTCATCTGGGATGACGGAATTCCGGCATCCCACCTGGAGGCGATCTATCGGCGCCGCGAGCGGCACGCCCGGAGAACAGGCCAGCCGACGATCGGGCTGCAGGAGGCCGCGGAGCGACTTCGGGATTGCGGGACGGAATCCGTACGGCTGGGCACTGTGACAGTGAAAGTTCCGCCCTGTGCGTTCATGCTGTTTCTAACCTCGGACCAGCCGCGCGTGAGCGGGTGCACCGGTGTCGGGCGTCGTTAGAGGTCGTGAGGCACCGCCAGTTTGGAAGAGCGTGCTCAAGCGGGTCGTGATGCCCGAAACGCCTGCGGGCGGCGGCGGGCCAGGTTGCGTCTCGTGCCCGCTCGTGCCCGTTGCGCGCCATAGTTGCTGGCCCACGGATGGCCCTGCCGGGCCTTCGGATTCCAGCATCCCGGTCTCGGTGGGCGGGCGCTCGCCTCAGGTATGGCTGGCGCTAGCCTTCTGGCCGTGTCTGATGCTGATCTGATGCTCGCACGCATCAAGAGCAGTGCCGTAGCCGCTGACCTGTTGGCCGGCTACTTCGACTTTGAGGTAACAGGCGATGAGCCTGCTGAGGAAACTCGATTGGCGTCAGGCGCGGCGCTGGAGGCCATCGCAGGCGAAAGCACTGGTGGCGTCTACTACCTCTGCGGAGTCGGATCCTCCCGGCCGATGATCTTCGCGACTTCGGAGGGGCAGGCTGGCCTGATCGCGGCGAGCCTCGCCGAGGCATTGGAACTGATCGTTGGGGTGCCGTACTGGCAGGACTGCCTGAAGTTTTCTGGAGGAGGCAGTCTCGACGAGATGCGGTTGGCTGCAGTGCGGCTGGAACATGACCTGCAGCAGGACTTCCCGCAAGCCAAACAGCAGCAGGAGCCGCTGCGCCGAGAGCTGGGGTTGCCGCAGACGCCGGTCGAGGACCTGCTGGCGAAGCTGCACGAGTCGGTTGCCCGTACTGAGCCGGATTTTGTTCTGCTCGGCCCCGACGGTGACATGCATGAGTCGCTCTTCAACACGTTCCGCGTAAGCGACAACCCGGCCTGGCGTTGATGCCCCCGTCGCGGGAGGGTTGTGGTGCAGCTCCCGTGGCCGTGGTGAGACGAGGGGTGTTGAGGGGTGGGGTGCGCATCAGCGGCTGATGACGGCCACCCCCGCCGCCGGCCGGCGGCTACCGGAACTCGTGCACGACCTCGATTTGCCCGACGATGTGGGCGTTGAACTCGTCCAGTTCCTCGGCCGGCACCCACAGCTCCAGAATGGTCTTGCCGCCTGCCTGGCGGACCGGGTACCGGCTCAGGAACTCCGACTCGACCCGGAAGCGGGTCACGTAGCCGACGCCGGACGCGGGCACGTTCCAGTCTCGGGCGATCATGATCGCGTAGTCCTCGTTCAGGACCGGGTAGAAGATCGGCTGATCCGGCAGGCGCGGCGGCCACGCCCGCCATCCGGAGTCGCGGACGAGAGCCAGCTCGTTCGGTCCGGTTGGGCGCCACAGCACCGTCGTCCCGCCATCGCTGCTCATGTCGACCTCGCCGCTCGGGTTCCTGGTGAGCCCGGACAGTACCGGCGGACCTGCATCCCGGACCACCGGATTCGACTCGCCGTAGGGGCGGTGGCTCGGCAACCTGGAGCAGGACGCCATGTGAAGAGCTACGCGGTGCAGATCTGCGAGATCGGTAGACGCGCTGACCGGAAGGCTCGACCGTGGCGGGTCCGTTGGGCGGTGAGCAACCAACGCTTCGGGGACATGTTTCGTACCAAAGCCCTGGCGCACTCGTTCCGCGCCGATCTGGTCCAGGCGGCCAGCGCGGGAGAGCCCTTCGACCCGGCGACCGGCCGCCCGGTCTCCGCGTTGGTACTGGGAGTTCGGCCGGTTCCAGGCCGCCGGTCAGGCTCCTCCTCCGGTCACGGTTCCGGTCGGCTTCGCGACGTTCCCGGGGAGATCTGGGCCGCCCCGCGCAGTTGGGTCGAGGCGGCCTACCCCGGCGTCGCGTACATCAACGAAGTCGACAGTGGTGGCCACTTCGCAGTTTGGGAGCAGCCGGAGCTCTTCTCCGCCGAGATGCGGGCCGCGTTCCGCCCGCTGCGAACATCCTGACGGCGGTCGCGGTACAACCGTCGCGCACTCTTCAAGAAGTCGCCGTACGCACACCGTGCTGTCGACGCTGGCCCAGAGGCGGCCGACCCGTAGGACGGACGACTGGGCAGACCGGGTTGCCCGGGTGCTCGCCGCACCCCATCGAAGTGAGGTTCGGGTCGTCCCGCAAGGCGCGATAACGGTCACGATATAGATGACAGTGACCTGTTGCGGCGAGGTGGCGGCGAGTAGTGTGCGAAGCCGAGGCGGGGGCCGCGCAGTTCGTATCAACCGATACGTCTGGTGGGGGTGCTTTCCTCCGCTAGGTCGTTTCTTGAGCATCTGAGTGTGGGTTGATCAGCGGATGATCTGGCCGGACGATGTGCGGGCCCGGCCGACCGGGTCGGCCTGCGGGGCGGTCGGTCTGATTGCGGGTGGGGGAACTTTCCAGGCGGACGCCGCTGTGGCACCATCGTGGAATCTCCATCCCCTCACAGGCCCCCTGCCGACAGGAGCTCCAAATGTCTGGTCGAAGGTATGGCCGGCTGCGTTTGGCGTCCATCGCCCTCGCTGTGCTGGCCGTTGGCCTCCTCGGCGCGCACATCGGCGAGGACTACCAAGCCACCGGCATCGAGTGGGGCGCCCCCGCCGGCCACAGCGTTTCGATTTCGAGTGGAGCGCAGTCAGCCGTCGGTCGGTGATCCTGGTGCCAACACGGCGCAAACGATGACAGGGCAGTGCGTTGGCATCTGAGGCCAGCCGACGTCGGACGACCGAACACGCCTGGCTGATCACGGCTCCCCTCGCCGGGATCGCGTTGGTGGGCATGTTGGTCCTCGCGCTGTCGGAGCCGATCCGCTTCGCGGACTGGCCGATCGCCGTAGTGCTGCTGATGGTGATGGTCGCCGCCGGGATACCGACGCTCAACTTCGTGGTCCGCCGTCAGGCGGTCGTGGTGACCCTCACCGAGATCCCGCTCGTGCTCGCGCTGTATTGGCTGTCGCCGCTGCTCGTCATCGTCACCGCCACGGTGGCCGAAGTGTTCACCCAGATGCATCGCGGCTACGCGCCGCCGAAGGTCTGGTTCAACGTCGCCCGGGCTGCGGCCGGCGTTTCGGTGGCCGGCCTTGTGCTGGCCGCGTCGCCGCAGCTGACCTCGGTACGGCCGTCCACCTGGGGCGTGCTCTTCGCGGCCGTCACCGCCAACTCACTCATCAGCCTGGCGGCTGTGGTCGGCGTGATCACCCTCCTGCAGGGCTGGCAGGGCACCCGGGAGACGTTGAGCACCGTCGTCCAGGTCCTGCTGACCTCGGCGCTGAACGTAGCGGTCGGGATGCTCATCCTCATCGCGTTGGTGACGACCCTCTGGTCGAGTTTGCTCCTGCTCTCGCTGGCGGTGGCTGGCGCGTTGCTCTACCGCTCCTACTCCCAGTTCCTTCGGCAGCACCGGACGCTGGGCGACATGTACGAACTGACCCGAGCCATGAGCGAGGCGGGCCAGGAGGGCAACCTGGCGGACGTGCTGCTCGGCCGGATCCGCTCTCTGATGCAGGCGGAGTATGCGACGCTGTGGCTTCCGGCGCAGGGTCGGCACCCGGAAGTCCTGCTGACGTCACGCCTCGACGACCTGGGTCTGCTCGACGTCGCCCAGACCCCGCCGCTGTTGCGGGAGACCGTCCGTGAGTCGGGCCACACAGTTGCCATCGGTCGGGCCTTCGGCGGTGACCCGGCGCTGCGGTCCGCACTTGCCGACTCGAAGGTCAAGGATGTGATCGCGGTGCCGCTGCGGTCCGGCCAGGCGGTGATCGGCACCCTCGAAGTGGTCAACCGGCTCAGTGACGTCGGCCATTTCACGGCCGCTGACATCCCGGTCTTCGAGACCGTGGCCGCCCACGTCGCCGTTGCGCTGGAAAACTCGCGGCTGGTCGACCGGCTGCGGCACGACGCGTACCACGACACGTTGACCGGGCTGCCCAATCGGCGGCGGATCACCGGGGCACTGGACGAGTCGGTCAAGATCCGCCTTCCCGGCGAAGTGGTGGCGCTGCTGCTGTTCGACGTGGACGGGTTGCGGCAGGTCAACGAGTCGTTGGGCCACGCCGCGGGAGACAAGGTCCTGGCCGAGGTTGCCAACCGGTTGCGCGCCAATGCTCCGTCGTCGGCGCTGGTCGGCCGTGCGAGCGGCGACGAGTTCCTGGTGACGTTGCGGTTGGAGAGCGCCGAGGCGGCACTTGAGCTGGCCGGCCAGTTGCGTGAGCAGATCCGCGACGAGATGGTCTTCAACGCGCTCACCCTCGACGTCAACACCGCTGTCGGGGTGGCCGTACACCCCGATCACGGCAGCGATGCGGCGGCCCTGCTGCTGCGGGTCGACCTGGCAGCCACGGCGGCCAAGTCGGTGCCGGGCAGCGTGCAGCTGTTCAACCCGGCGCTGGAGTCCCGATCGCTGCGCCGGTTGGGTCTGGCCGGCGATCTGCGCCGAGCGCTGGACGACGACGAGCTGGAGGTCTACTTCCAGCCCAAGGTGACTCTCAGGGATCGGCGCCTGGTGGGTGTCGAGTGCCTGGCCCGGTGGGAGCACCCGACGCACGGCACTGTCGCCCCCGAGGACTTCGTGGCGGTGGCCGAGCACACCGGCCAGTTGAGCCGGCTCACGGAGGTGGTGCTCCGCGAGGGGCTGCGCCGCAGCCGGGACTGGGCGCTGGCCGATCAGCCGCTGCCCATCGCGGTCAACCTCGCCGCCCGTACGCTCACCGACCAGCACTTCCCGGACCGGGTCCAGGAGCTGCTGACCGAGTACGGGGTGCCGGCGCAGCGGCTCACCCTGGAGATCACCGAGGCGGGCGTGCTGGACGGCACGGACCGGCCCATCCCGACCCTGCGGCGGCTGCGGGATCTCGGCGTGCGGTTGTCGGTGGACGACTTCGGCACGGGTGACTCGTCCCTGGCGCACCTGCGCCGGCTGCCGGTGCACGAGGTGAAGGTGGACCGCTCCTTCGTGCAGGGCATGGCGACCGACCCGGGGGACCTGGCGATCGTCAACGCCGTGGTGACCCTCTCACAGCAGTTCGGCCTGGCGGTGGTGGCCGAGGGCGTGGAGAGCGAGTTGACCCTGGAGCTTCTCCAGGACATCGGCTGTGAGATCGGGCAGGGCTTCCTGTTCAGCAGGCCACTGCCGTACGAGCGGTTGGCTGCCTGGTTCGGTGCCCAGGTCGAGACGGAGACGGTCGCCAGCGGGGAGCTTCCGCGCCTGCGTGTCGTGCCCTGAGCAGGGCGCAAACGATCACCGGGGATCCGATTTCACCTGTCGAGCCGGGCCGTGTACTCTTACTCCTGCGCGCCCCACGGGGAGATCGCGCAGGCCCCCTTAGCTCAGTCGGCAGAGCGTCTCCATGGTAAGGAGAAGGTCTACGGTTCGATTCCGTAAGGGGGCTCGAGGGTTCAGCTGGACCCATCGCAGCGGTGTAGCTCAGATGGTAGAGCAAGCGGCTCATAATCGCTGTGTCGCCGGTTCAAGTCCGGCCACCGCTACTCTCGTCTTCCGGGCTCGTTGCCGGTGGTCGTAAGAAAATGGGCGCTTCTGGCGCCCACTTTGCATGTCCGCGCTGTCAGCGTCTAGGCTGGCGCGTCGTAGTTGTTTCCGTTAGCGAGGAAGGCACTCCGCCGTGGCGAAGGCTACCGATGTCCGGCCGAAGATCACTTTGGCGTGTGTGGAGTGCAAGGAGCGCAACTACATCACGCGCAAGAACCGGCGTAACGACCCCGACCGCATCGAGCTGAAGAAGTTCTGCCCGCGCGACGGTCGGCACACGGTCCACCGCGAGACCCGCTGACCCGGGGCCGGTTTCACGCCGGCCGCTGTCGAAGCTTTCAATCGCCGATCTGACCGGTTTGGCGCGGCTCCGCCGCCGCCTGCCGACCAGATCGGCGATTGTGCTTTCCGTGTAGGTTCGCGGCATGTCTCTCGACCCTTCCTTCGTCGGCCGGACCTATCCGCCGACCGCCCCCTATCAGGTGGGCCGAGAAAAGATCCGTGAGTTCGCCAGCGCCATCGGCGCCACCGACCCGGCTCATCACGACCCGGAGGCCGCTCGGGCGCTGGGCCACTCCGATGTGGTGGCCCCGCCGACCTTCCCGGTGATCATCACGATGGCCGCGAGCAGCCAGATCATCGAGGACCCGGCCCTGGGTGTGGACTACAGCCGGGTGGTGCACGGCGACCAGCGGTTCGCGTACACCCGGCCGGTCGTCGCCGGTGACGAGCTGGTCTGCACCAACACCATCGAGGACGTCAGCACCCGGGGTGGGCACGGTTTCCTGACCACCCGCACCGACGTGAGCACCGTCGGCGGGGACCCGGTCGTGTCCGTCTGGGCCAAGTACGTCGTACGCGGGGAGGCCTGAGATGGACTTGGCAGCACAGACGTTCCGGGTGACCCGCGCGGACCTGGTCCGCTACGCCGGCGCCTCGGGCGACTTCAACCCGATCCACTGGAGCGACCGGGTCGCCACCAAGGTGGGTCTGCCCGGGGTGATCGCCCATGGCATGTTCACCATGGCGCTGGTCGGCCGGGCGATCACCGAGTGGGCCGGGGCACCGGACGCGGTGGTTGAGTACAACGTCCGTTTCACCCGGCCCGTGGTCGTCCCCGACGACGACCAGGGGACTGAGATCGAGGTCACCGCGCGGGTCCGTGAGGTGACCGAGGACGGCCTGACCCGAATCGATGTGACAGCGGTCTGCGGGGGCGAGAAGGTGCTCTCACAGGCACGGGCGACCATCCGTTCGACCCGCTGAACTCTCCCCGCCACGCGTGGCGGGGAGACCGGTTGGGAAAGTCGGGTGGCTACCCGTACACTGGTCCGCCGTGGGGCAAGTGACCCCTGCTCGGTCGTCTGTGGCCGCGTGGGGCGAGTGTTGCCACATAGGGGTGTAGCTCAATTGGCAGAGCAGCGGTCTCCAAAACCGCAGGCTGCAGGTTCAAGTCCTGTCACCCCTGCGCCTCAGGCCTGACCGTTCCCGTGGGTCGCGCCGCCAGCTTGGCGGCGTCCGGCCCGTGGTGGTGGCATCGGCGGGGTGGTTCCGAGGCAATCGGGGCCCTCCGGATGATCCACCGGCCGCGGCCCGTCGCGGGACGGTTGGGCCCGGCCGGCGTGACCAGCGCCGCGTACGCCACTCGGCGTGCGACCCGAGATTCCGCGACGGAGGGCGAAGTGGCCGACAACAAGCGGCACGGCGAGGACGCCGGCGACGATCGTCTGGACGACGAGGTCGTCGACGACGTAGCCGACGACGACGCCTCCAGCGCGGACGAGCCGGTATCCCGGGGAGGCACCGCCACGCGGTCCCGCGCCCGGGCAGAGTCGGCGGACAGCCGACCGACCACCCGGTCGGAAACGGGTCGGGTGGGCGTGTTCGGCCGCATCGCCCGGTTCTTCCGCGAGGTCGTAGCCGAACTGCGTAAGGTCATCTGGCCGACCCGCAAGGAGTTGCTGACCTACACCGCCGTGGTGGTGACGTTCGTTGCGGTCATGCTGACGATCGTCGGTGTGCTGGACTACGGCTTCGCCAAGGTCGTGCTGTTTGTCTTTGGCAACTCGGACTGACCGGCTGCCTCCAGCCGATAGTGACGGAAGTGAGCGAGCGTGCCTGAGTACGACGAGACCGCCGGACAGGTGGACGAGCAGTCCACGGTCGCGACGGCGGCTGGTGACGAGTCGGTTGAGGCCGCCAGCGAGCCGGAGTTCCCAACGACCGAGCCCGCACCGGACGAGGAGTTCGACGCAGTTGCCGAGCTGAGGCAGAAGCTGCGCTACGCGCCGGGTGACTGGTATGTGGTGCACTCTTACGCCGGCTACGAGAACAAGGTCAAGACCAACCTCGAGACCCGGATCACGAGCCTCGACATGGAGGACTTCATCTACCAGGTCGAGGTGCCGACCCGGGAAGAGGTCGAGGTCAAGAACGGTAAGCGTTCCCAGATCCAGGCCAAGGTCTTCCCGGGCTACATCCTGGTCCGGATGGAGCTGACCGCCGAGTCGTACTCCTGTGTCCGTAACACCCCGGGCGTGACCGGCTTCGTCGGCGCGACCGACCGGGCCGACCGGCCCGCCCCGCTCTCCCTCGACGAGGTGCTGAAGTGGCTGGCGCCGGCCGTCGAGACCGAGCAGAAGAAGTCGAAGCCGGAGATCAAGGTCCTCGACTTCGAGGTGGGCGACTCCGTCACCGTCACCGACGGCGCGTTCGCATCGCTGCCGGCCACCATCAGCGAGATCAACGCCGACCAGCAGAAGCTCAAGGTGCTGGTGTCGATCTTCGGTCGCGAGACCCCGGTGGAGCTCAACTTCAACCAGGTCGCCAAGATCTGACTGGTCGTCGGCGGCGGGCCTGGCCCGCCGCCGACGTCGGCGTATGCCCTCCCGCTCGACCTCGGCGGACGAGTGGGCTGCGGCCTGCGCTACTCTTGAATGTCGCCGCTGTCGCACCGCGCTGACCGTGCGCGCTCCGAGGGCGGCGACAGCCGCATTTTCCCAGCTCCAAGCCCCAGGAAGTGACATGCCTCCGAAGAAGAAGCTCGTCAAGACGTTCACGCTTCAGCTGCCGGCGGGCCAGGCCACGCCGGCGCCGCCGGTCGGCCCCGCGCTCGGCCAGCACGGCGTGAACATCATGGAGTTCTGCAAGTCCTACAACTCGCAGACCGAGTCCCAGCGGGGCGACATCGTCCCCGCCGAGATCAGCGTCTACGAGGACCGGTCCTTCACCTTCGTGCTGAAGACCCCGCCCGCTGCCCGGCTGCTGATCAAGGCCGCCGGTGTGCAGAAGGGCTCGGGTGTTCCGCAGTCCGAGAAGGTCGGCTCGGTCAGCCGCGCCCAGTTGCGTGAGATCGCCGAGAAGAAGATGGCCGACCTCAACGCCAACGACCTGGCCCAGGCCGAGAAGATCATCGCCGGCACCGCCCGGTCGATGGGCATCACCGTCAACGACTGACGTCGGCCAAAGCCTTCGACCCGACCGTGGGAGGGCTCGCGCCGAGCGGCCCGCCAGAGACCACAGGAGTAATCAGCAATGCAGCGCAGCAAGAGCTACCGCAAGGCCGCCGATGTCATCGACCGGTCGAAGCTCTACACCCCCTCCGAGGCCGTGAAGCTGGCCAAGGAGACCACCAACGTCAAGTTCGACGCCACGGTTGAGGTCGCCATGCGCCTCGGCGTCGACCCCCGCAAGGCGGACCAGATGGTCCGCGGCGTGGTCAACCTGCCGCACGGCACCGGTAAGACCGCCCGCGTGATCGTGTTCGCCAGCGGCGCGAAGGCCGAAGAGGCCGCCGCCGCGGGTGCCGACGAGGTGGGCACCGACGAGCTGGTCGCCCGGATCCAGGGTGGTTGGCTGGACTTCGACGCGGCGATCGCCACGCCGGACCAGATGGCCAAGATCGGCCGGATCGCGCGGATCCTGGGCCCGCGCGGTCTCATGCCGAACCCGAAGACCGGCACTGTGACCATGGACGTCACCAAGGCGGTGCAGGACATCAAGGGTGGCAAGATCACCTTCCGGGTGGACAAGCACTCCAACCTGCACCTGATCATCGGCAAGGCCTCCTTCACGGAGAGCCAGCTGGTGGACAACTACGCTGCGGTGCTCGACGAGGTGCTGCGTGCCAAGCCGTCCGCGTCCAAGGGCAAGTACCTCCGCAAGGTCATCCTGACCACCACGATGGGCCCGGGCGTCCCGGTCGACCCGAACCTGGTGAAGAACCTCCGGGAGGACCAGGCCGAGGCCTGAGCCGACAGTTCGCTCCGCCGGGGCGCCGCCACTACTGTGGCGGCGCCCCGGCGCGTTTGAGATGTGGCAGTCTCGGCCCATGCGGCTGGAAGACGTCTGGTTGCGGTACCACCGGCGGGGGCGGTGGGTGCTGCGAGGCATCGACGTGCACATCGGTCCGGGCGAGGCGGCTGTCGTGCTGGGCCGCAACGGGGTGGGCAAGTCGACACTGCTCCAGGTGGCCGCTGGCGTGCTCCGGCCGGGCCGGGGCCGGGTCACCGGCCGCCCGACGCGGGTGGGCTGGGTGCCGGAGCGTTTCCCGGCCGACCAGCCGTTCACCGTGGCCCGCTATCTCACCGGGATGGCCCGGGTGGCGGGGTTGCGCGGAGCGGCGGCCGACGAGGCGGTGACCTCCTGGACCGACCGGCTCGGGCTGTCCGCCTTCCGCTCGGTCCGACTGCCCGAGCTGTCCAAGGGAACCGCGCAGAAGGTGGGCCTGGCCCAGGCGATGCTGCGCCCGCCGGGCCTGCTGGTGCTCGACGAGCCGTGGGAGGGGCTGGACGCCGCCACCCGCGAGCTGGTTCCCGAGCTGATCGCCGAGGTGCTCGCCGCCGACGGCGCCGTTCTGGTCAGCGACCACCGTGGCGAGACGATCCGGCTGCCGGCCGCGCGCCGCTGGCTGGTGGCCGACGGTTCGCTGACCGAGGAGACGTCGTCGGCGGACGAGACGTTCGCCGTGGTCGAGGTCGCGGTGCCGGCCGCGCGGGTCGCCGGCACCGTCGCCCGGTTGCGCGCCGAGGGCCACCACGTCCTGGGAGTACGCGCCGACGCCTCCACCGCCGCCGCACAGGCGCGACCCGCCGCACCGTCGATCCGATCGGCGACCGGTGAGCCGACACCCGGGCAGTCCGGGGCCGACCAGGGCGTCGACCCGATGATCGAGCCAGCAGCGGGGGAGGCCCGGTGATCCCCCTGGTGCGGATGAGGTTGGCCGGTTTCCTGCGCACCGGGCGTGCGGTGGCCCCGTTGCTCGCCGGCCTGGTCGTTCTCGGCACCCTCTACGGCGGTGGCCGCGCGCAGCCGGCGGAGGCGTACGGCGTCTCGGCCGTGGTCCTCTTCCCGGTCGTCGCCTGGCAGACCAAGATCCTGCTGGACGTGGAGCCGGACGTGCAGCGCCGCCTGGCGCAGGTGGCGGTCGGGGTGGCCCGGGAGCGGCTGGCCGGGCTCCTCGCCGCCGGTGTGGCGGCTCTGGTGACGGTGGCCGTGGCGCTGCTCTTTCCGTGGCTGGTCGGCGGGGTCTCCGGCCCGGTCGACCCGGGGGACCGGTCGATCCCGGTCGGGCTCGCGCTGGGAGTGTGGGCGCACCTGCTCGCCGTACCCGCTGCGGTTGCCCTCGGCGCGCTGGCCAGCCGGGCGTCGGTGGGCGGTGCCGGTTACGGCGTCGCGGTGCTGGCCCTCGGCGGGGTCGGCGCGGTGGTGCTCGGGCTGAGTGGGTCGGTGGCCCCCTGGCTGGCGCCGCCGATCATGGCCGCCGCACGCACCACCGGCGGCGACGCGGCCGCGCTGACCCTGCTGGGGTTGAGCGGGTGGGCGCTGGCCTGGAGCGCTGCGGTGCTCGGCGGCTATCTGTGGCGGCGGCGGGCCCAGGGCTGACCGGTGCCGGCCGTCCGTGGCGCGGCTCACCGACCGCGATTTGGCGCTGGTGGCCGGGGCGCGTACTCTTCAACCGTCATCCGTGTTCTCACGGATGAGGAACCACCCAGAGACCGCTGGTCACCGTGCTTCGGCACGGTCGAAGGCCCCGCGACATCGGGCGACCCGCGTAGGGCGGCAAGCGTAACTCGGCAGTGTTCATGGTCCGCCGACCGTGATGATCTTCCGGCCCTCGCCCCGTGCGCCCTGCGCCGGGGCTTTTTCGTTGTCGTGCTGCCTCCGCCCCCGTTCCCGCCTCGGCGGTGACGGGGACCAGCCTCGAGTAACGAGAGAGGAGGGACATGGCGGACAAGCCGATCCGGGCCGACAAGGCCACGGCCGTTGCTGAGCTGACCGAGAGCTTCCGCAGCTCAGGCGCCACCGTGCTGACCGAGTACCGCGGTCTGACGGTTTCCCAGCTCACCCAGCTTCGGCGCTCGCTCGGCGCCGACACCAGCTACACGGTCGCGAAGAACACGCTCGCGAAGCGTGCTGCGACGGACGCGGGCATCACCGGCCTCGACGAGCTGTTCACCGGTCCTACCGCGCTGACTTTCGTTTCGGGCGACGTCGTCGAGGCGGCGAAGGGGCTTCGCGACTTCGCGAAGGCCAACCCGAAGCTCGTCATCAAGGGCGGTGTCTTCGAGGGCAAGGCCATTTCCGCGGCCGAGGTCACGAAGCTTGCCGACCTGGAGTCCCGCGAGGTGCTGCTGGCCAAGCTGGCCGGCGCGATGAAGGGCAACCTGAGCAAGGCCGCGGCCCTGTTCCAGGCCCCGCTGTCGAAGACCGCCCGCCTGGCGGCAGCTCTGCAGGACAAGCGCGAGAAGGAGGGCGCCGAGGCGGCCTGATGGCCCCCACGGCGCACCAGTTCTTACTTAACAGAATCAGGAAAGGACGCCAGATATGGCGAAGCTCAGCACTGTCGAGCTGCTCGACGCGTTCAAGGAGATGACGCTGATCGAGCTCTCTGAGTTCGTGAAGCAGTTCGAGGAGACCTTCGAGGTCACCGCCGCGGCTCCGGTCGCGGTTGCCGCTGCCGGCGGTGGCGCCGGTGGCGCTGCTGCCCCGGCCGAGGAGGAGAAGGACGAGTTCGACGTCATCCTCGAGGCTGACGGCGGCAAGAAGATCCAGGTCATCAAGGTCGTGCGTGAGCTGACCGGCCTGGGCCTCAAGGAGGCCAAGGACGCGGTCGAGTCCGCGCCGAAGGCCATCCTGGAGAAGGTCAACAAGGAGACCGCCGACAAGGCGAAGGCCAAGCTCGAGGGCGAAGGCGCCAAGGTCACCCTCAAGTGACCTGAGCTCCACCAGCGCGCGTGTCCCGGCTCGTGAGCCGGGACACGATCGCATCGCGGCGGGCGGTGATCCGACACGGATCGCCGCCCGCCGTGTTGGTGGATCCGGCGCCGACCGGCTCTGAGCTGGGCCAGGACCACCGGCGCCGGCGGTCCGAACGAGCGCGGAGGGTCGCCCGCCAGGAGGAAAGAAGCGGCGACCCGGATACCGGCCCTTGACGCGGCCCCAGGCTGCCAGGCACGCTGACACCAGCAAGACACCGCGCTTGCGACGGCCACGACGTGGGTATGACAGCGGCGGCACCATCGGCCGCTTCGACCCGAGCGGCCCAGTGGGGACGTTGCGTTCTGAGCGGCCCGGCAGACCCCGGTTGACGGGGGCCGAGGCACGTTCCGCAAACGACCTGCGGGGTGGGCTGGACAGCGGTTAGCCTCTCGGCTACACTGCTAGTTTGCGCTGCCTTCCGACTTGACCCCTGCTCGGAAATGTCCGTTTACGGATATTTCTGGTGGGGTCATTGGAGTGCACGCGTACCAGCCGTTCTGCAGCACCGGTCCTCGGAAGGACGCATCTTGGCAGCTTCCCGCCCTGCGAAGACCAGTCGTACGTCGAGCGCATTCGCTCCCCGCCGAGTTTCATTCGGCAGGATCACCGAACACCTCGAGGTCCCCAACCTCCTTGCCATCCAGAACGAGTCCTTCGACTGGCTCGTCGGCAACGAGGCTTGGCAGGGCCGGTCGGCGGACGACCCGCACGCACGCTCGGGTCTCGCGGAGATCCTTGAAGAGATCAGTCCCATTGAGGACTTCTCCGGCACCATGTCACTTTCCTTCTCTGCGCCGCGCTTCGACGAGGTCAAGGCCTCGATCGAGGAGTGCAAGGAGAAGGACCTGACCTACTGCGCTCCGCTCTTCGTGACCGCGGAGTTCACCAACAACACCACTGGCGAGATCAAGAGCCAGACGGTGTTCATGGGTGACTTCCCGATGATGACGCCCAAGGGCACCTTCGTCATCAACGGCACCGAGCGCGTCGTGGTCAGCCAGCTCGTCCGGTCTCCGGGCGTGTATTTCGACAAGCAGCCGGACAAGACCTCCGACCGCGACCTCTCCAGCGTCAAGGTCATCCCGAGCCGGGGTGCCTGGCTGGAGTTTGACATCGACAAGCGCGACACGGTCGGTGTACGTATCGACCGTAAGCGTCGGCAGGCCGTCACGGTCCTGCTCAAGGCCGTCGGATGGTCGGCTGAGCGGATCCGCGAGCGGTTCGGTTGGTCCGAGCTGATGATGACCACGCTCGAGAAGGACCACATCGCCGGCGCCGACGAGGCTCTGCTCGACATCTACCGCAAGCTGCGCCCTGGCGAGCCGCCGACGCGCGAGAACGCCCAGACCCTGCTCGACAACCTCTTCTTCAACCCGAAGCGGTACGACGTCGCCAAGGTCGGGCGCTACAAGTTCAACAAGAAGCTCGAAGTGAACGTGCCGATCACCACTGGCACGCTCACCGAGGACGACATCGTCGCCACCGTGGAATACCTGTGCCGGCTGCACGCCGGTGAGGACGGCTACGAGGCCGACGACATCGACCACTTCGGCAACCGTCGTCTGCGCACCGTGGGTGAGCTGATCCAGAACCAGGTTCGGGTCGGCCTGTCCCGCATGGAGCGTGTCGTCCGCGAGCGGATGACCACGCAGGACGTCGAGGCGATCACGCCGCAGACCCTGATCAACATCCGCCCGGTGGTGGCGGCGATCAAGGAGTTCTTCGGTACGTCGCAGCTGTCCCAGTTCATGGACCAGACCAACCCGCTGGCGGGCTTGACCCACCGGCGCCGGCTGAGCGCGCTCGGCCCGGGTGGTCTGTCCCGTGAGCGGGCCGGCTTCGAGGTCCGCGACGTGCACCCGTCCCACTACGGCCGGATGTGCCCGATCGAGACGCCGGAAGGCCCGAACATCGGCCTGATCGGCGCCCTGTCCACCTTCGCCCGGGTCAACCCGTTCGGCTTCATCGAGACGCCGTACCGGAAGGTCGTCGAGGGTCGGGTCACCGACCAGATCGACTACCTGACCGCGGACGAGGAGGACCGGTTCGTCAAGGCCCAGGCCAACGCGCGCCTGAAGGCTGACGGCACGTTCGCCGAGGAACGGGTGCTCTGCCGTCGTAAGGGCGGCGAGACCGAGGACGTCGTCCCCGGTGCCGTCGACTACATGGACGTCTCGCCCCGGCAGATGACCTCGGTCGCGACCGCCATGATCCCGTTCCTCGAGCACGACGACGCCAACCGGGCACTGATGGGCGCGAACATGCAGCGCCAGGCGGTGCCGCTGGTCAAGGCCGAGGCGCCGCTCGTGGGTACGGGCATGGAATACCGGGCCGCGGTCGACGCTGGCGACGTGGTTGTCGCCGAGGTCGGCGGTGTGATCGAGGATCTCTGTGCCGACTACGTCACCATCCACCAGGATGACGGCCACCGCCGGACGTACCTGCTGCACAAGTTCCGCCGCTCCAACGCCGGCTCCTGCGTCAACCAGAAGCCGGTGGTCTTCGAGGGCGACCGCGTCGAGGCCGGTCAGGTCATCGCCGACGGTCCGTGCACCGACGAAGGCGAGATGGCACTCGGACGCAACCTGCTGGTGGCGTTCATGTGCTGGGAGGGTCACAACTACGAGGACGCGATCATCCTGTCGCAGCGCCTCGTGCAGCAGGACGTGCTCACCTCGATCCACATCGAGGAGCACGAGGTCGACGCCCGGGACACCAAGCTCGGTCCGGAGGAGATCACCCGCGACATCCCGAACGTCAGCGAGGAAATGCTCGCTGACCTCGACGAGCGCGGCATCATCCGGATCGGTGCCGAGGTCGTCCCCGGTGACATCCTGGTCGGCAAGGTCACGCCCAAGGGTGAGACCGAGCTGACCCCGGAGGAGCGACTGCTCCGCGCGATCTTCGGTGAGAAGGCGCGTGAGGTTCGGGACACCTCGCTGAAGGTGCCGCACGGCGAGACCGGCACGGTCATCGGTGTGCGCACGTTCTCCCGCGAGGACGGCGACGAGTTGCCGCCGGGTGTCAACGAGCTGGTCCGGGTCTACGTCGCCCAGAAGCGCAAGATCCAGGACGGCGACAAGCTCGCCGGCCGGCACGGCAACAAGGGCGTCATCTCGAAGATCCTTCCGATCGAGGACATGCCGTTCCTTGAGGACGGCACCCCGGTCGACATCGTGCTCAACCCGCTCGGTGTGCCGAGCCGGATGAACATCGGCCAGGTTCTGGAGACCCACCTCGGTTGGGTCGCCAAGACCGGTTGGAAGGTCGAGGGTGACGACGCCGACTGGAAGCGCCAGCTCCGCTCGATCGACGCGCACGAGTCCGAGGGGGACACCAACGTGGCCACCCCGGTCTTCGACGGTGCCCGCGAGGAGGAGATCTCCGGTCTGCTCGAGTCGACCCTGCCCAACCGGGACGGCAAGCAGCTGATCGGGCGTACCGGCAAGGCGCAGCTGTTCGACGGTCGTTCCGGCGAGCCGCTGCCCGACCCGATCGCGGTCGGCTACGTCTACATCCTGAAGCTCAACCACCTGGTCGACGACAAGATCCACGCTCGTTCGACCGGGCCGTACTCGATGATCACGCAGCAGCCGCTGGGTGGTAAGGCGCAGTTCGGTGGTCAGCGTTTCGGTGAGATGGAGTGCTGGGCGATGCAGGCGTACGGCGCCGCGTACGCCCTGCAGGAGCTGCTCACGATCAAGTCCGACGACGTGCTCGGCCGGGTGAAGGTCTACGAGGCCATCGTCAAGGGCGAGAACATCCCGGAGCCGGGCATCCCGGAGTCGTTCAAGGTGCTGCTCAAGGAGCTGCAGTCGCTGTGCCTCAACGTTGAGGTGCTCTCCAGCGACGGTGTGGCCCTGGAAATGCGCGAGACCGACGACGAGGTGTTCCGGGCCGCTGAGGAGCTGGGCATCGACCTGTCCCGGCGCGAGCCGAGCTCGGTCGAAGAGGTCTGAGGTGAGCGGTCGGGGGCCGGTTCGCCGGCCCCCGACCCCGCCCGAGAATTAGCAGTACAGACGACGACATAGGGGACATAGTGCTCGACGTCAACTTCTTCGACGAGCTGCGCATTGGTCTCGCCACCGCCGACGACATCCGTCAGTGGTCGCACGGCGAGGTCAAGAAGCCTGAGACGATCAACTACCGCACCCTGAAGCCGGAGAAGGACGGGCTCTTCTGCGAGAAGATCTTCGGTCCGCAGCGCGACTGGGAGTGCTACTGCGGTAAGTACAAGCGCGTTCGGTTCAAGGGCATCATCTGTGAGCGCTGCGGCGTCGAGGTGACTCGCTCCAAGGTCCGTCGTGAGCGGATGGGGCACATCGAGCTCGCTGCTCCGGTGACCCACATCTGGTACTTCAAGGGCGTTCCGAGCCGGCTGGGCTACCTGCTGGACCTCGCCCCCAAGGACCTCGAAAAGATCATCTACTTCGCCTCGTACGTCGTGACGAGCGTGGACGCGGAGTCGCGTCACCGTGACCTCTCGACGATCGAGAACGAGATCCTGGCCGAGAAGCGGCAGTCCGAGAACAGCCGCGACTCGGAGATCGAGAAGCGCGCCGCCAAGCTCGAGGCCGACCTGGCCGAGCTGGAGGCCGAGGGCGCGAAGGCGGACGTCCGGCGCAAGGTCAAGGAGGGCGGAGAGCGCGAAATGCGCCAGATCCGCGACCGGGCCCAGCGCGAGATCGACCGCCTGGACGAGGTGCTGGACACCTTCCGCAAGCTGGAGCCGAAGCAGCTGGTCACCGACGAGCTGCTCTACCGCGAGCTGCGCGACCGGTTCGGTGAGTACTTCACCGGTTCCATGGGCGCGGAGGCGATCAAGGCGCTGGTCCAGAACATGGACCTCGACGCCGAGGCCGAGAGCCTGCGGGAGACCATCCGGTCCGGCAAGGGCCAGCGAAAGATCCGGGCGCTCAAGCGGCTCAAGGTCGTGGCGGCGTTCCTGAACACCCGCAACTCGCCGCTCGGCATGGTGCTGGACTGCGTCCCGGTCATCCCGCCGGACCTGCGCCCGATGGTGCAGCTCGACGGTGGCCGGTTCGCGACCTCCGACCTGAACGACCTGTACCGCCGCGTGATCAACCGGAACAACCGCCTCAAGCGGCTGATCGACCTCGGTGCTCCCGAGATCATCGTCAACAACGAGAAGCGGATGCTCCAGGAGGCCGTCGACGCGCTGTTCGACAACGGCCGTCGCGGCCGGCCGGTCACCGGCCCGGGTAACCGCCCGCTCAAGTCGCTGTCCGACATGCTCAAGGGCAAGCAGGGCCGGTTCCGCCAGAACCTGCTGGGCAAGCGCGTCGACTACTCCGGCCGTTCGGTCATCGTGGTCGGCCCGAAGCTCAAGCTGCACCAGTGCGGTCTGCCCAAGCAGATGGCCCTGGAGCTGTTCAAGCCGTTCGTCATGAAGCGGCTGGTGGACCTCAACCACGCGCAGAACATCAAGTCCGCCAAGCGGATGGTCGAGCGTCAGCGCCCGGTCGTGTGGGACGTGCTGGAAGAGGTCATCGGCGAGCACCCGGTGCTGCTCAACCGGGCGCCGACCCTGCACCGCCTGGGCATCCAGGCCTTCGAGCCGCAGCTGGTCGAGGGCAAGGCCATCCAGATCCACCCGCTGGTCTGCACGGCGTTCAACGCCGACTTCGACGGTGACCAGATGGCGGTGCACGTGCCGCTGTCCGCCGAGGCTCAGGCCGAGGCTCGGATCCTGATGCTGTCGTCGAACAACATCCTCAAGCCGGCCGACGGTAAGCCGGTCACCATGCCCACCCAGGACATGGTCATCGGTCTCTACCACCTCACCCACCTCACCGCCGGTGAGAAGGGCGAGGGCCGGGCGTTCAGCTCGGACGCCGAGGCGCGGATGGCCTTCGACAACGGTGAGCTGCACCTGCAGGCGCCCGTCAAGATCCGCCTTCGTGGTGTGGTCGAGGTCGACAACGGTGCCGGCGCCGAGGCGTGGTCCGCTCCGGAGGGCTTCGTCGAGGGTGACGCGCTGACCGTGGAGACCACCCTGGGTCGGGTGCTGTTCAACGAGACGCTGCCGCAGGGCTACCGCTTCGTGAACTACGAGATCCGCAAGGGTCAGCTCTCCGCGATCGTCAACGACCTCGCCGAGCGCTTCCCCAAGGTGGCGCTGGCCGCCACCCTGGACGGGCTCAAGGAGGCCGGTTTCCACTGGGCCACCTGGTCCGGCGTGACGATCGGCATGGAGGACGTCATCGCTCCGCCGCGCAAGGCGGAGATCCTGGCGAAGTACGAGAAGGAAGCCGACCGGATCGACAAGCAGTACCAGCGTGGTCTGATGACCGCCGAGGAGCGTCGCGGCGAGCTCATCGAGATCTGGACCAAGGCGACCAACGAGGTCGCCAAGGAGATGGACACCGCGCTGCCGCAGGAGAACCCACTGTGGAAGATGATCCACTCGGGTGCCCGCGGTAACCTGCTCCAGCTCCGGCAGATCGCGGCGATCCGTGGTCTGGTGGCCAACCCGAAGGGCGAGATCATCCCGCGGCCGATCAAGGCCAGCTACCGGGAGGGTCTGTCCGTGCTGGAGTACTTCATCTCCACGCACGGTGCTCGTAAGGGTCTCGCCGACACCGCGCTGCGGACCGCCGACTCGGGTTACCTGACCCGTCGTCTGGTGGACGTCTCGCAGGACGTCATCATCCGTGAAGAGGACTGCGGCACCGACCGGGCGATCCCGATGCAGATCGGCGAGAAGCTGGACGGCAAGCTCGTCGTCCACACCCACGCCGAGACCAGCGTGCACGCCCGGACGCTGGCCGACGACATCAAGGGGCCGGACGGCACCGTGGTGGCCGAGCGCGGCCAGGACATCAACTCCATCGGGGTCGACAAGATCGTCGCCGCCGGTGTGGAGACGGTCCGGGTGCGCAGCGTGCTCACCTGCGAGTCCAAGCTGGGTGTCTGCGCGGCCTGCTACGGCCGGTCGCTGCCGACCGGTAAGTCGGTCGACATCGGCGAGGCGGTCGGCATCATCGCCGCCCAGTCCATCGGTGAGCCCGGTACGCAGCTGACGATGCGTACCTTCCACACCGGTGGTGTCGCTGGTGAGGACATCACCCAGGGTCTGCCGCGTGTTCAGGAAATCTTCGAGGCTCGGGTCCCGAAGGGTAAGGCGCCCATCGCCGACACCCCCGGCCGGATCCGGATCGAGGACGGCGAGCGCTCGCGCAAGATCATCGTGGTGCCGGACGACGGCAGCGAAGAGATCGTCTACGACAAGATCTCGAAGCGCGTCAAGCTCCGGACCCACGACGGCGGTCACGTCGCGGTCGGCGAGAAGCTGACCGAGGGCACCATCGACCCGCACGAGCTTCTGCGGATCATGGGTCCGCGGGCGGTCCAGGTCCACCTGACCAGTGAGGTCCAGGAGGTCTACCGCTCGCAGGGTGTGCTCATCCACGACAAGCACATCGAGATCATCATCCGCCAGATGCTCAAGCGGGTGACGGTCATCGACTCCGGCTCGACCGAGTTCCTGCCGGGTGTGCTGGTCGACCGGGCGCTGTTCGAGTCGGAGAACCGCCGACTCGTCTCGGAGGGCGGCGAGCCCGCCGCTGGTCGTCCGGTGCTGATGGGTATCACCAAGGCCTCGCTGGCCACGGACTCCTGGCTCTCGGCGGCCTCCTTCCAGGAGACCACCCGGGTGCTGACCGACGCTGCGATCAACTCGCGCAGCGACTCGCTGGTCGGCCTCAAGGAGAACGTGATCATCGGAAAGCTCATCCCGGCCGGTACGGGCATCAGCAAGTACCGCAACGTCCGGGTGGAGCCGACCGAGGAGGCCAAGGCCAAGGTCTACTCGATGACCGGGTACCCGGAGACCGACTACGGCTTCGGGCCGGCCGGCGGGCAGGCTGTGCCGCTGGACGACTTCGACTTCGGGTCGTACCGCTAAGCACCAATCGCACGACGAGGCCCCCGGTTTCCGCCGGGGGCCTCGTCGTGTCCGGACCCACCCACCCCCGGGCCGAGTTCGGCATGATGGGGGTATGACGACCGCACCCGGGCAGGTGCCCGTCGCGCAGCAGGGCCTGCGCCACCCGCTGGACCCGGATCCGGCCCGTGCCACCAAGGCGCGGGCGGTCTTCGCGCTGGGGTTGCTCGGCATGCTGACCGGGCTCTTCATCGGCGGGGTGGTGCCGGCGACGGTGGCGCTGCAACTGGCCCGGCAGGCGCGCCGTGAGGCGTACGCCTCGGGGGGTTTCCTGACCGGCGGCGCCTGGCTGCGACGGGGGGAGCGGATGGCCTGGACCGGCCTCGTGCTGGTCGCGGTCACCGTGGTGGTCGCGGTGGTGATCGGGGTGGTGCGGTTGGCCGGCGCGCCGTTCGGCCATGACTACCCGGCGAACATGGACTGAGCCGCCCGTGGCCGCGCCGGGCGCGGACGGCGGCGCTCTCGGCGGTAGCCTGGCCGGTGTCCGCCGTGCGGCGGCGGTGCCCTTTCGACAGGAGGACCTCGTGACGGAACCGGCGCGGCCCCCTGCGGACGAACCGGCCGGTCATCCGGACGCGCCGACCCCGCCCGAGCCGAGTGACTGGGCGCGACCGGACCCGAGCAGCGAGCCGCACCCGCCCGCGGCCACGCCGAGCGCGCCGTCATCGCCTGCGCCGTCATCTCCCGCGCCGCACCCCGGCTGGGGCCCGACCACCCCGACCGGCTCCAGCCAGCCGTACCCGGTCTCCGGTGCGCCGACCCCGCCCGGTTGGGGTCCGCCTTCGTCTGGGCCTGGCGCGCCTCCCGGTTGGGGTCCGCCGTCGTCCGGGCCTGGTTCGCCTCCCGGTTGGGGGCCGCCGCCTGCCGGGCCCGGCGCGCCTCCCGGTTGGGGTCCGCCGCCGTCCGGGCCCGGCGCGCCTGCGGGTTGGGGGCCGCCGCCACCGGGTCACGCGCCCGGTTGGGGTGGCATGACCGGGCATCCGGTGCCGCCGCCCACCGATGACCAACGCCGGCCACCGAAGCGGGTGGAGATGGTGCCCGGCACGCCGTTCGGTGTCGTGCACCTGGACGTGGCGCCGGTCACCTCCGGGTTGGCCGTCGGGGCGCTGGTGGCCGGGGTGGCCTCCGTCCTGGTCTCGCTGCTGGTGATCTGCTTCGGGGTGAGCTTCAAGGACGACGGCGGGGCCTGGGCCTCCGGAGCGTTCACCGTGCTCGGGGTGCTGGCCGGCGTGGCGGCGATCGTCACCGGTCTGCTCGGTCAGCGGCAGATCCGTCGGCCGGTGGCGCCTCCTGCGGTCCGGTTCACCGGCCGTGGGCTTGCCGTGGCCGGAATCAGCTGTGGCGTGGCGGGAGGGGTGCTCAGCCTCCTGGGCCTGGGCCTGGCGCTGCTTCTCACCCTGGCCTGAGGCCCGTCACCGTCCGGTCCGCGATGCGGAGGTCCCGCGGCGACCACCCGGTGCCGGCCCGGGGCCGACGGGTGGCCGCGCGGGGGAAGCCGGTACACTTATGTCTGCAGGTGCCCATCGCGGGCGACGGGGCAGGACGAGATCCGGCCGGCGGATGTGAGACAGTCGCCGGGCCATTCCGTTTTGACCTGGGCGGTTGTGGTAGGTACTCTTTCCCCTTGTGCCCGGGCATGCCCGGGCAACTCGTGCGTGCGCTGTCCCCGGAGTCCGGGCGGCGGCACGACAAGCCAAAGATCCGGGGCGGGGCGACCCGCGCACCGGTGAACAAACCCGGTACGCACGCGAAAGCGTCGCAACGGGGCCGTGACGAGGGCGACACGCCCGACCGCGGGTGCCGGGGTCTCCGCAAGGTGACCCTGGTCGGAATGTAGGAGAGCCGGTCATCAGGCCGGCTAACGAGCGACGGCGCGGCCGCGAATGCGGCCGAAGGGAGCGGAGAAACCCGGTGCCCACGATCCAGCAGCTGGTCCGAAAGGGCCGCCAGGCGAAGACGACCAAGACCAAGACCCCGGCGCTGAAGGGTTCCCCTCAGCGGCGCGGCGTGTGCACCCGCGTGTACACCACCACTCCCAAGAAGCCGAACTCGGCGCTGCGCAAGGTCGCTCGCGTGAAGCTCAGCAGCCAGATCGAGGTGACCGCCTACATCCCGGGCGTCGGTCACAACCTCCAGGAGCACTCGATCGTGCTCGTGCGCGGTGGCCGGGTGAAGGACCTCCCCGGCGTGCGTTACAAGATCGTTCGCGGCTCGCTGGACACCCAGGGTGTCCGCAACCGCAAGCAGGCGCGCAGCCGTTACGGCGCGAAGAAGGAGAAGAGCTGACATGCCGCGTAAGGGACCCGCTCCGCGGCGGCCACTGGTCGCTGACCCGGTGTACAACTCGCCGCTGGTCACCCAGCTGGTGAACAAGATCCTGCTCCGCGGCAAGCGTCAGCTCGCCGAGTCGATCGTGTACGCGGCCCTCGAGGGCTGCCGCGAGAAGTCCGGCACCGACCCGGTCGTCACCCTCAAGCGGGCGATGGACAACGTCAAGCCGACCCTCGAGGTACGCAGCCGTCGTGTCGGTGGCGCCACCTACCAGGTGCCGGTCGAGGTCCGCCCGACCCGGGCGACCACGCTGGGCCTGCGCTGGCTGGTCACCTACTCCCGCGCTCGTCGCGAGAAGACCATGGTCGAGCGGCTGATGAACGAGCTGCTGGACGCGAGCAACGGCCTCGGTGCCGCCGTCAAGCGGCGCGAGGACACGCACAAGATGGCCGAGTCGAACAAGGCCTTCGCGCACTACCGCTGGTAACACCCTGGTTCCGGCGCCCTCGCGGCGCCGGAACCGCCACCAGTTGAGTCGAGACGACGATAAGTAGGGATTGAAGTGGCCGCCGCAGACGCGCTCGCCAACGTACGCAACATCGGCATCATGGCGCACATCGATGCCGGTAAGACCACGACCACCGAGCGGATCCTGTTCTACACCGGCATCACGTACAAGATCGGTGAGGTCCACGAGGGCGCTGCCGTCATGGACTGGATGGAGCAGGAGCAGGAGCGTGGCATCACCATCACCTCCGCTGCTACCAAGTGTGAGTGGAAGGGCCACACGATCCAGATCATCGACACGCCGGGCCACGTCGACTTCACGGTCGAGGTCGAGCGGTCGTTGCGGGTTCTGGATGGTGCGGTCGCGGTCTACGACGGTGTCGCCGGCGTGGAGCCGCAGACGGAGAACGTCTGGCGGCAGGCCGACAAGTACAACGTCCCGCGTATGTGCTTCGTCAACAAGCTCGACCGGACCGGCGCCGACTTCTTCCGCTGCGTGCAGATGATGATCGACCGGCTGAACGCCACCCCGCTGGTGCTCCAGATCCCGATCGGGCTCGAGGGCGACCACATCGGTGTCGTCGACCTGATCGGCATGCGCGCTCTCACCTGGCGTGGGGAGACCCAGAAGGGTGACGACTACGCGATCGAGGAGATCCCGGCCGAGCTGGCCGACTCCGCGGCCGAGTGGCGCGAGAAGCTGATGGAGACCCTGGCCGACGTCGACGACTCGGTGATGGAGAAGTACCTGGAAGGCGAGGAGGTCTCCCCCGAGGAGATCAAGGCCGCCATCCGGCGTGCCACCATCGCCGGCAAGGCCAACCCGGTGCTGTGCGGCTCGGCGTTCAAGAACAAGGGCGTCCAGCCCATGCTCGACGCCGTGGTCGACTTCCTGCCGTCGCCGCTGGACGTTCCGGCCATCGAGGGCACCGCGCCGGACGGCGAGACGCCGCTGCTCCGCAAGCCTTCCAAGTCGGAGCCGTTCTCCGGTCTGGCCTTCAAGATCCAGACGGACAAGCACCTCGGCAAGCTCACCTACGTCCGGGTCTACTCCGGTCTTCTCGAGTCCGGTTCCCAGGTGGTCAACTCCACCAAGGACCGCAAGGAGCGGATCGGCAAGATCTACCAGATGCACGCCAACAAGCGCGAAGAGCGTCCGACGGCGCAGGCCGGCGACATCATCGCCGTGCAGGGTCTCAAGCAAACCACCACCGGCGACACGCTCTCCGACCCGGCGAACCCGGTGATCCTGGAGTCGATGACCTTCCCGGAGCCGGTCATCTCGGTGGCGATCGAGCCGAAGACCAAGTCCGACCAGGAGAAGCTCGGCACCGCGATCCAGCGGCTGGCCGAAGAGGACCCGACCTTCCGCGTCCGCTTGGACGAGGAGACCGGTCAGACGGTCATCTCCGGCATGGGCGAGCTGCACCTGGACATCCTGGTCGACCGGATGCGGCGTGAGTTCAACGTCGAGGCCAACGTCGGCAAGCCGCAGGTGGCATACCGCGAGACCATCCGCCGCAAGGTGGACAAGGTCGAGTACACCCACAAGAAGCAGACCGGTGGCTCCGGCCAGTACGCCCGCGTCATCGTGAGCGTCGAGCCGCTGCCGCTGGACAACGAATCGCCGACCTACGAGTTCGCCAACGCCGTCAGCGGTGGCCGCATCCCCCGGGAGTTCATCCCGTCGGTGGACGCCGGTGCGCAGGACGCGCTTCAGTACGGCATCCTGGCGGGCTTCCCGCTGGTGGGTGTGAAGCTGACGCTGCTCGACGGCCAGTACCACGAGGTCGACTCGTCGGAAATGGCATTCAAGATCGCCGGCTCGATGGTGATGAAGGACGCGGCCCGCAAGGCCGATCCCGCGCTGCTCGAGCCGATGATGGCCGTTGAAGTCACCACTCCTGAGGAGAACATGGGTGACGTCATCGGTGACCTCAACTCCCGCCGCGGCATCATCCAGGCGATGGAGGAGCGCAGCGGCGCCCGCATCGTCCGGGCTCTGGTGCCGTTGTCGGAGATGTTCGGCTACGTCGGCGACCTGCGGTCGAAGACCCAGGGCCGGGCTAGCTACAGCATGCAGTTCGACTCCTACGCCGAGGTTCCGCAGAGCGTCGCGAAGGAGATCATCGCCAAGGCAACGGGCGAGTAACGCCCTGAGCAGGTGATTCGTGGTTGGTCGCGGGAGGTTTCACCCGCCCGCGGCCACCACGATCGGATCGCGTGAGACCGGGCCTGTAGGCTTCATCGCCGCAGAACCCACAATGGCTTCCCGGCCTTCTGGCCGGAAAGGCTGTCGACAGAGTCCTAAGCGCCGACCGGCGCGCCGGGCGTACGAACCAAGAAGTCCACAGGAGGACACCAGTGGCGAAGGCTAAGTTCGAGCGGACTAAGCCGCACGTCAACATCGGCACCATTGGTCACATCGACCACGGTAAGACGACGCTGACGGCGGCCATCACCAAGGTCCTGCACGACCAGTACCCGGACCTGAACCCCTACACGCCGTTCGACGAGATCGACAAGGCGCCGGAGGAGAAGGCCCGCGGCATCACGATCTCGATCGCGCACGTCGAGTACCAGACCGAGTCGCGGCACTACGCGCACGTCGACTGCCCTGGGCACGCCGACTACATCAAGAACATGATCACCGGTGCCGCGCAGATGGACGGCGCGATCCTGGTGGTCGCGGCGACCGACGGCCCGATGCCGCAGACCCGCGAGCACGTGCTGCTGGCCCGTCAGGTTGGTGTGCCGTACATCGTCGTGGCGCTCAACAAGAGCGACATGGTCGATGACGAGGAGCTCCTGGAGCTCGTCGAGCTCGAGGTCCGTGAGCTGCTCTCGTCGCAGGAGTACCCGGGCGACGACCTGCCGGTGGTTCGGGTTTCGGCGCTGAAGGCCCTCGAGGGTGACCCCGAGTGGACCGGCAAGCTGCTGGACCTGATGACTGCGGTCGACACCTCGATCCCGCAGCCGGAGCGCGAGGTCGACATGCCGTTCCTGATGCCGGTTGAGGACGTCTTCACGATCACCGGTCGTGGCACCGTCGTCACCGGTCGCGTGGAGCGCGGCGTTCTCCTGCCGAACGAGGATGTTGAGCTCGTCGGTATCAAGGAGAAGAGCTTCAAGACCAAGGTCACCGCGATCGAGATGTTCCGGAAGACCCTGGACGACGCCCGCGCAGGCGAGAACGTCGGCCTGCTGCTGCGTGGCACCAAGCGCGACGAGGTCGAGCGCGGCATGGTCGTCGTGAAGCCGGGCTCGAACACCCCGCACACGGAGTTCGAGGCGACGGTCTACATCCTCTCCAAGGAGGAGGGCGGCCGGCACACCCCGTTCTTCCAGAACTACCGCCCGCAGTTCTACTTCCGGACCACGGACGTCACCGGTGTCGTCACCCTCCCCGAGGGCACCGAGATGGTCATGCCGGGCGACAACACCACCATGTCGGTGAAGCTGATCCAGCCCATCGCCATGGAGGAGAACCTCAAGTTCGCGATCCGCGAGGGTGGCCGCACCGTCGGCGCCGGGTTCGTCACCAAGATCATCAAGTGAACTAGGTAACCCCGATTAGACCCGCCGCCGGTCGTGCGGCATACTAGTCAGGTTGCGTAACGACAGTTCGTCGCCTGTGTTCGGCTTTCGCTGAACCTCCGGGTGGCGAGGCAGTCGAGCGTGGGGTGGTTGGCGGCCCAGTCGCCAACCACCCTCGCACGGCGTTCAGGTCGCGGTAATGCGATCGGCGCCTTGACCCACCGCGCGGTCAGCACCGCTCCGGAACCACGGGGCGGAGCCCGATCCGAGGGCGCGACACGCCCGACCGCGGGGGTCGGCGAAGTGGGCCTGTACCAGCCGGTACAGGCGCCCGCAACACAGCGGCATCGAGAGAAGGAACAGAAGCCACCATGGCGGGACAGAAGATCCGCATCCGGCTCAAGGCCTATGACCACGAGGTCGTCGACTCCTCGGCTCGGAAGATCGTCGAGACGGTGACGCGCACCGGGGCGCAGGTCGCGGGCCCGGTGCCGCTGCCCACGGAGATCAACCGTTTCTGCGTTATCCGCTCGCCGCACAAGTACAAGGACTCGCGCGAGCACTTCGAGATGCGCACGCACAAGCGGCTGATCGACATCATCGACCCGACCCCGAAGACGGTCGACTCGCTCATGCGCCTCGACCTGCCGGCTGGCGTCGACATCGAGATCAAGCTGTAGGGACCGGACAAATGGACAGGCAAGTCAAGGGGATCCTGGGCGCCAAGCTCGGCATGACCCAGGTCTGGGACAACAACCGTGTTGTTCCCGTGACCGTGGTCGAGGCCGGCCCGTGCGTCATCAGCCAGGTTCGTAGCGCCGAGAAGGACGGTTACTCAGCGGTCCAGCTGGCGTACGGCATCATCGACCCGCGCAAGGTCAAGAAGCCGATCAGCGGCCACTACGCCAAGGCGGACGTGGCGCCGCGCCGGCACATCGTCGAGCTGCGCACCACGGACGCTGGGGAATACTCGCTCGGCCAGGAAGTCACGGTCGAGGAGTTCCCGGCCGGCGTCACCATCGACGTCACCGGCAAGACCAAGGGCAAGGGCTACGCCGGCCCGATGAAGCGGCACGGCTTCCACGGTCTGGGTGCCGGTCACGGTGTCGAGCGCAAGCACCGCTCGCCCGGCTCCATCGGCGCCTGCGCCACTCCGGGTCGTGTCTTCAAGGGCACCCGGATGGCCGGCCGGATGGGTGGCGTGCGGTACACCGTGCAGAACCTCACCGTCCAGGCGGTCGACACCGAGAACAACCTGCTGCTCGTCCGGGGTGCCATTCCTGGTCCCAAGGGCGCGCTGGTTCTGGTCCGGACCGCGGCCAAGAGCAAGGTGAAGAAGGGCGGTGCGGCCAAGTGACCACCGTTGACGTGCGCACCGTCGAAGGCACCACCAGCAGCTCGGTCGAGTTGCCGGCGGACATCTTCGACGTGCAGGCCAACGTCGCGCTGATGCACCAGGTCGTGGTGGCCCAGCTCGCGGCGGCCCGACAGGGCACGCACAAGACCAAGACCCGCGGCGAGGTCGCCGGTGGCGGCAAGAAGCCGTACAAGCAGAAGGGCACCGGTCGCGCCCGCCAGGGCTCGATCCGCGCGCCGCAGTTCGCCGGCGGTGGCGTCGTGCACGGTCCCGTGCCGCGCGACTACAGCCAGCGGACCCCGAAGAAGATGAAGGCCGCCGCTCTGCGGGGTGCCCTCTCCGACCGGGCACGCGCCGGGCAGGTGCACGTCGTCGAGGCGTTCGTCTCGGGCGAGAAGCCGTCGACCAAGGCGGCCCTGGCCACGCTGACCAAGCTCACCGAGGCCCGTCGGGTCCTGGTCGTGCTGAGCAGCACCGACGAACTGAACTGGGTGTCGCTGCGCAACGAGCCGCGGGTGCACCTGATCGAGTCCGGCCAGCTGAACACGTACGACGTGCTGGTGGCCGACGACGTGGTCTTCACCAAGGACGCCCTGGACGAGTTCCTGGGCGTGCCCGCCGAGACCACCGAGGAGGGTGGCAAGTGAGCACCATCGCCGACCCGCGCGACATCATCGTCGCGCCGGTCGTCTCGGAGAAGAGCTACAGCGAGCTGAACCGGAACTGGTACACCTTCCTGGTGCACCCGGACGCGAACAAGACCGAGATCAAGATCGCTATCCAGCAGATCTTCAACGTCCGCGTCCTGACGGTCAACACGCTCAACCGCCAGGGTAAGCGCAAGCGCACCAAGACCGGCTTCGGTCAGCGCAAGGCGACCAAGCGGGCGATCGTGAAGCTGGCTGACGGTGACCGCATCGAGGCCTTCGGCGGCCCGGTCAGCTGAGGGGTGTAGACAATGGCTATCCGTAAGTACAAGCCGACGACGCCGGGCCGACGTGGCTCCAGCGTCGCTGACTTCGCCGAGATCACCCGGTCCACGCCGGAGAAGTCGCTGCTGGCTCCGTTGCCGAAGAAGGGCGGGCGTAACGCCCACGGCCGGATCACCACGCGACACCACGGCGGCGGTCACAAGCGCCAGTACCGTCTGATCGACTTCAAGCGGGTCGACAAGGACGGCGTGCCGGCGAAGGTCGCTCACATCGAGTACGACCCGAACCGCACGGCGCGCATTGCGCTGCTGCACTACGCCGACGGCGAGAAGCGGTACATCATCGCGCCGAAGGACATGAAGCAGGGCGACCGCGTCGAGTCCGGTCCGGGCGCCGACATCAAGCCCGGCAACAACCTGCCGCTGCGCAACATCCCGGTCGGCACCACGATTCACAACGTGGAGCTGCGTCCGGGTGGCGGGGCCAAGCTGGCCCGTTCCGCCGGCGTCGGCATCCAGCTGCTCGGCCGCGAGGGCGCGTACGCGACCCTGCGTATGCCGTCCGGCGAGATCCGGCGGGTGGACGTGCGCTGCCGCGCGAGCGTCGGCGAGATCGGCAACGCCGACCAGTCGAACATCAACTGGGGCAAGGCCGGCCGGATGCGGTGGAAGGGCAAGCGCCCGACCGTCCGTGGTGTCGCCATGAACCCGGTCGACCACCCGCACGGTGGTGGTGAGGGTAAGACCTCCGGTGGTCGCCACCCGGTCAACCCGCAGGGTAAGCCCGAGGGCCGCACCCGCCGTAAGGGCCAGCCGAGTGACCGGCTGATCGTCCGCCGCCGCTACGCCACGCGTAAGCGCGGCTGAGGGAGATAAGACATGCCTCGCAGCCTGAAGAAGGGCCCGTTCGTCGACGACCACCTGCTCAAGAAGGTGGAAGTACAGAACGACAAGGGTTCCAAGAACGTGATCAAGACCTGGTCGCGGCGCTCGACGATCATCCCCGAGATGCTGGGGCACACGATCGCCGTGCACGACGGACGTAAGCACGTCCCGGTGTTCGTGACCGAGGCGATGGTCGGGCACAAGCTCGGCGAGTTCGCGCTGACCCGCACGTTCAAGGGTCACGAGAAGGACGACCGGAAGAGCCGTCGGCGCTGACGCCGCGGGCATACGGATAGAGGGAACAAGGGGTTACAGCGATGCCAGGAAAGGGCGACGCTCCGGTGCTTCCGGGCGCGCGGGCGGTTGCGCGGCACGTGCGCATCTCGCCGATGAAGGCGCGCCGGGTGGTCAACCTCGTCCGCGGCCTGCCCGCGAAGGAGGCGCTAACGGTGCTGCAGTTCGCGCCGCAGGCTGCGAGCGAGCAGGTGTACAAGGTGCTCGCTAGCGCGATCGCCAACGCGGAGAACAACGAGCGGCTGGACCCTGACGCGCTGCTCGTCAGCGAGGCCTTCGTTGACGAGGGCCCGACGATGAAGCGGTTCCAGCCGCGGGCGCAGGGTCGGGCGTACCGAATCCGCAAGCGCACCTGCCACATCACTGTGGCGGTCGAAGCGGTCGCGCCGGCAGCGCCGAGGAAGGCCGCGGCGAAGAAGGCCGCCCCGGCCACGGAGGCCGCACCGGCCGAAGCGCAGAGCAAGACGGAGGACGCCGAGTAATGGGTCAGAAGGTTCACCCCACTGGGTTCCGGCTCGGCATCTCGACCGACTGGAAGTCCCGCTGGTTCGCGGACAAGCTCTACAAGGACTACATCGGCGAGGATGTCAAGATCCGCCGCATGATGTCCAAGGGCCTCGAGCGTGCCGGGATTTCCAAGGTCGACATCGAGCGCACCCGCGACCGGGTTCGCGTCGACATCCACACCGCCCGGCCGGGCATTGTCATCGGCCGTAAGGGTGCGGAGGCCGACCGGATCCGCGGCGAGCTGGAGAAGCTCACCGGCAAGCAGGTTCAGCTGAACATCATCGAGGTGAAGAACCCCGAGTCGGACGCCCAGCTGGTTGCGCAGGGCGTTGCCGAGCAGCTGTCCAGCCGGGTCAGCTTCCGTCGGGCGATGCGCAAGGCCATGCAGTCGGCGATGAAGAACCCGGTCTGCAAGGGCATTCGGGTTCAGGTCTCGGGTCGCCTCGGCGGCGCCGAGATGAGCCGGACCGAGTTCTACCGTGAGGGCCGGGTTCCGCTGCACACGCTGCGGGCCAACATCGAGTACGGCTTCTTCGAGGCCCGTACGACGTTCGGCCGGATCGGTGTCAAGGTCTGGATCTACAAGGGCGACGCCGTTCCGGGCCGGGAGGCTCCGGCCGAGGCCGGTCCGTCCCGCCCGCGTCGTGGTGAGCGTGGCGACCGTCCCGAGCGTCCGCGCCGTGGTCGGTCGGGTTCGTCCGGCACCACGGCTGGTGGCACCGAGGCCGGCCGGGCTGCTGCGACCACCATCGCGCAGCAGGCCGAGACGCCGAGTGGCGAGCCGGTCGACAGCGCAGCTGTCGCCGCAACGGCTACCGCTCCGGCCGCGACTCAGCCGGCAGAAACGCAGCAGGAGGGCTGACAGATGCTGATGCCGCGCAAGCCCCCGAAGGGCTTCCGCAAGCCGCACCACCCGGACCGCAGTGGCGCGTCCAAGGGTGGTAACCGGGTGGTCTTCGGCGAGTTCGGGATCCAGGCTCTCGAGCCGGCGTACGTGACGAACCGGCAGATCGAGTCGGCACGTATCGCGATGACTCGCCACATCAAGCGTGGTGGCAAGGTCTGGATCACGATCTTCCCGGACCAGGCCCTCACCAAGAAGCCTGCCGAGACCCGGATGGGTTCCGGTAAGGGTTCGCCCGAGTGGTGGGTCGCCAACGTCAAGCCGGGGCGGGTTCTCTTCGAGATGTCCTTCCCCAACGAGCAGATCGCGCGAGAGGCCATGCGTCGCGCGATCCACAAGCTCCCGATGAAGTGCCGCATTGTTACGCGCGAAGTGGGTGAATCCTGATGGCAGCGGGCGTTAAGGCGACCGAGCTGCGTGAGCTCTCCGAAGAGGAGCTGGTCACGAAGCTGCGGGAGGCCAAGGCGGAGCTGTTCAACCTCCGCGTGCAGGCCGCAACCGGGCAGCTGGACAACAACCGGCGGCTGCAGGTCATCCGTCGGGAGATTGCCCGGATCTACACGATCATGCGTGAGCGTGAGCTGGGGCTCTCGGCCGCGCCGACTGAGGTGACTGCATCATGACCGAAGAGACCGCCACCGCCGCCGCGCGGTCGCGCCGCAAGGTCCGCGAGGGCCTGGTGATCAGCGACAAGATGGACAAGACCGTCGTGGTCGAGGTCGAGGACCGGGTTCGGCACGCGCTGTACGGCAAGATCATGCGCCGTACGGCCAAGTTGAAGGTGCACGACGAGCAGAACGCCGCTGGCACCGGCGACCGGGTTCTCATCATGGAGACCCGGCCGCTGAGCGCCACCAAGCGTTGGCGGATCGTGGAGATCCTGGAAAAGGCCAAGTAGCGAAGGCTCGAGCCCGGCGTTGCGTCGGGCGTAGGTTCCGCCAGGCTCCGGCCGGCCGCTACGGCGGCCGGAGAACCGGCAGACATAGGAGATAGACGTGATTCAGCAGGAGTCGCGACTGCGCGTCGCCGACAACACGGGTGCTCGGGAGATCCTTTGCATCCGGGTTCTCGGTGGCTCGGGTCGGCGCTACGCGAGCATCGGCGACGTCATCGTGGCCACGGTCAAGGACGCGATCCCGGGTGCCGGTGTGAAGAAGGGCGACGTCGTCAAGGCGGTCGTCGTTCGCACCGCCAAGGAGAGGCGTCGGCCGGACGGCTCGTACATCCGCTTCGACGAGAACGCCGCCGTCATCATCAAGGACGGCGGGGACCCGCGTGGTACCCGCATCTTCGGCCCGGTGGGCCGGGAGCTGCGGGACAAGCGGTTCATGAAGATTATCTCCCTCGCGCCGGAGGTGTTGTGACCGTGAAGGTCAAGAAGGGCGACACGGTCGTCATCATCGCCGGCAAGGACAAGGGTGCCAAGGGCAAGGTCATCGCGGCCTACCCGCGGCAGGACAAGGTCCTGGTCGAGGGCGTGAACCGGGTCAAGAAGCACACCCGTATCAGCACCACCCAGCGTGGCGCCAAGACCGGCGGCATCGTCACTCAGGAGGCCCCGATCCACGTCTCGAACGTGCAGGTCCTGGACTCCGACGGCAAGCCGACCCGCGTCGGTTACCGGATCGACGACAACGGCCAGAAGGTCCGCATCGCGCGTAGCACCGGTAAGGACCTGTGATGACCACGGCTACCGAAAAGACCCTGCCGCGCCTCAAGGAGCGGTACCGCAACGAGATCGTGGCCCAGCTGCGTGAGCAGCACAGCTACGGCAACCCCATGCAGGTGCCGCGGCTGGTCAAGGTCGTCGTCAACATGGGTGTCGGCGAGGCTGCTCGCGACGCCAAGCTGATCGACGGCGCGGTCCGCGACCTCGCCACGATCACCGGCCAGAAGCCGCAGGTGCGGCGGGCGACCAAGTCCATCGCGCAGTTCAAGCTCCGCGAGGGCATGCCGATCGGCGCGAAGGTCACCCTTCGTGGCGACCGGATGTGGGAGTTCCTGGACCGGCTGCTCTCCATCGCGCTGCCGCGTATCCGCGACTTCCGCGGCCTGGACGGGCGCAAGCTGGACGGGCACGGCAACTACACGTTCGGTCTGACCGAGCAGTCGGTGTTCCACGAGATCGACCAGGACCGGATCGATCGCCAGCGGGGCATGGACATCACGGTGGTCACGACCGCCACGACCGACGACGAGGGCCGGGCGCTGCTCAAGCTCCTGGGCTTCCCGTTCAAGGAGAACTGAGATGGCCAAGAAGGCGCTGATCATCAAGGCGGCCGCGAAGCCGAAGTTCTCGGTTCGCGCGTACACCCGCTGCCAGCGGTGCGGGCGTCCGAAGGCGGTCTACCGCAAGTTCGGGCTCTGCCGGGTCTGCATCCGGGAGATGGCTCACCGTGGTGAGCTGCCGGGCGTGTCCAAGGCTTCCTGGTAAGGGCGACCGCGTCCCGGCCGTCGGCCGGGAACTCCTGCACCGATTAGGTATTGCTCTTCGCCGTAGGCCCGGGGCTGATGCCCGGGGAACCCCGGCGAGAAAGGCTGACGAAATCCATGACGATGACCGACCCGATCGCAGACATGCTCACGCGTCTGCGTAACGCCAACCAGGCGTACCACGATCAGGTGAAGATGCCCTACTCCAAGATCAAGGCGAACATCGCCGAGGTCCTGAAGGCCGAGGGTTACATCGCTGCCTGGTCGGTCGAGGAGCCCGAAGAGGGCGCCGTCGGCAAGCGACTGGTCGTCGAGCTGAAGTACGGCCAGAGCCGCGAGCGGAGCCTGGCCGGCATCAAGCGCGTGTCCAAGCCCGGTCTCCGGGTGTACGCCAAGTCGGACGGGCTCCCGCGGGTGCTCGGTGGGCTGGGCGTGGCGATCATTTCGACGTCCCAGGGACTGCTGACCGACCGGCAGGCCCGCAAGCGGAGTGTTGGCGGGGAAGTCCTCGCCTTCGTCTGGTAACGGGAGACTGGTAGAAATGTCGCGAATTGGACGTAAGTCGATCCCGGTGCCAGCCGGCGTCGACATCACGATCGACGGGCAGACCGTCAAGGTCAAGGGCCCCAAGGGCCAGCTTGAGCACACCCTCGCCGAGCCGATCACGGTCGAGCGGGCCGAGGATGGGCAGCTGAGCGTCAACCGGCCGAACGACGAGCGCAAGGCCAAGGAACTCCACGGCCTGAGCCGTACGCTGGTCGCCAACATGATCGTCGGTGTCACCGAGGGCTACCGCAAGAGCCTGGAGATCGCCGGCACCGGTTACCGGGTCACCGCCAAGGGTTCGGACCTCGAGTTCGCGCTCGGGTTCTCGCACCCGGTGGTCGTCCCCGCCCCGGCGGGCATCACCTTCACGGTGGAGCGGCCGACCCTGTTCCACGTGGCTGGCATCGACAAGCAGCAGGTCGGTGAGGTCGCCGCCAACATCCGGAAGATCCGCCCGCCGGAGCCCTACAAGGGCAAGGGCGTGAAGTACCAGGGCGAGGTCATCCGCCGCAAGGCTGGAAAGGCAGGTAAGAAGTGAGCGCCACGCTGCTCAAGCGCCGCCGCGGCGTTGCCGCCAAGCGCGCCGTCGGGCGTGCGCGTCGGCACTTCCGCGTCCGCAAGAACGTCAGTGGTACGGCCGAGCGTCCGCGCCTGGTCGTCACCCGCTCGCTGCGGCACATGGTTGCCCAGGTCGTCGACGACACCAAGGGTCACACCCTGGCGTCGGCGTCGAGCCTGGACGCCTCGCTGCGTGGTACGGAGGGCGACAAGAGCGCCCTGGCTGGCAAGGTGGGCGCGCTGCTCGCCGAGCGGGCCAAGGCCGCCGGCGTCTCCAAGGTCGTCTTCGACCGCGGTGGCAACCGGTACGCGGGGCGAGTCGCCGCGCTTGCCGACGCCGCCCGCGAAGCCGGGCTCGAGTTCTAACAACCCCGTCACGAGAGATAAGGAAGGCTGCTGATGCCAGGTCAACAGCGCCGTGGCGGCGGGTCCGGTGGCAACGAGGGTGGTCGCCGCGACAACCGCCGTGAGGGCGGCCGCGGAAACGCGCCCGTCGAGAAGACCCCGCACCTTGAGCGGGTCGTCGCGATCAACCGCGTCGCCAAGGTCGTGAAGGGTGGTCGTCGCTTCAGCTTCACCGCCCTGGTGATCGTGGGCGACGGCGACGGCACGGTCGGCGTGGGCTACGGAAAGGCCAAGGAGGTGCCCGCGGCCATCGCCAAGGGTGTCGAGGAGGCCAAGAAGCACTTCTTCAAGGTTCCGCGGATCGGCCAGTCGATCCCGCACCCGATCACGGGTGAGGACGCCGCTGGCGTCGTGCTGCTCAAGCCGGCCTCGGCCGGTACGGGTGTCATCGCCGGTGGTCCGGTGCGCGCCGTGCTGGAGTGCGCCGGGATCCACGACGTGCTCTCGAAGAGCCTCGGCTCGTCGAACCCGATCAACATCGTGCACGCCACCGTGGCGGCCCTGAAGGGGCTTGAGTCCCCCGAGCAGGTCGCGGCGCGTCGTGGTCTGCCGGTGGAGGACGTCGCGCCGGCAGCCATGCTGGCGTCGCGTGCGGGGGTGGCTCGCTGATGGCACGTCTGAAGGTCACCCAGCTCCGGTCCGGTATCGGGACCAAGCACAACCAGCGTGAGTCGCTGCGTTCGCTCGGTCTCAAGCGGATCAACGACGTGGTGGTCAAGGAGGACCGGCCCGAGATCCGCGGCATGATCTTCACTGTGAGCCACCTCGTGAAGGTCGAGGAGGTCGAGTAATGACGATCAAGGTTCACCACCTGCGCCCGGCGCCCGGTTCCAAGACTGCGAAGACCCGTGTGGGTCGCGGTGAGGGTTCCAAGGGCAAGACCGCTGGTCGCGGCACCAAGGGTTCCAAGGCCCGTAAGAACATCTCGGCGGCGTTCGAGGGTGGGCAGATGCCCATCCACATGCGCCTTCCGAAGATGAAGGGCTTCAAGAACAAGTTCAAGGTCGTCTTCCAGGTGGTCAACCTGGACCGGCTCGCTGAGCTGTTCCCGAATGGTGGTCAGGTCGGCCCGCTGGAGCTCGTCGAGTCCGGCGCGGTCCGCAAGGGTCACCCGGTCAAGGTCCTCGGCACCGGGGATCTCGGCGGTGTGGCGCTCCAGGTGTCTGCGCACGCGTTCAGTGCGTCGGCCAAGGAGAAGATCGCTGCTGCCGGTGGCTCCGTCACCGAGCTGTAAGGCGTACAACCCATGGCGCCCGTCCAGTTGTGAGCAACTGGCGGGCGCCATGGTCTGCCTGGGGCCTGAGCGCCCGGTAATATCGGAATCGATTTATGTAGTCGGGCGCATCTGCCCGGACCGGGGTGGGGCTGTTAGAGTCCCATCCCAGCCATGGATTGCGGGCGCTCGCCCGTGATCCACCCCGACCCGCCAGGGATCACCGGCGGCCCGCCTCGCGCAGGAGGAAGAAGTTGCTGTCCGCCTTTCTCAGTGCGTTCCGTACGCCTGACCTGCGCAAGAAGCTGCTGTTCACAGTAGGCATCATTGCGGTCTACCGGCTGGGCGCGACGCTCCCCAGCCCGGGCGTCTCGTACGGCAACGTGCAGAAGTGCCTCGACACCATCCAGGGTGACACCACCGGGGTGGTGAACCTGCTCAACCTCTTCTCCGGCGGAGCGCTGCTACAGCTCTCGGTCTTCGCGCTGGGCATCATGCCCTACATCACCGCGTCGATCATCCTGCAGCTGCTGACCGTCGTGATCCCGCGTCTGGAGCAGCTCCGCAAGGAGGGCCAGGCCGGTCAGGCGAAGATCACGCAGTACACGCGCTACCTGACCCTCGGCCTCGGTGTGCTGCAGGCCTCGGCGTTCGTGGCCCTGGCCCGCTCGGGGCAGCTGTTCCAGAACCGCTGCGACCAGTTCCCGATCATCCCCACCGGCACCGGCATCCCGGACTGGCTGACCCTGACCATCCTGGTGATGACGATGACCGCCGGCACCGGCATGGTCATGTGGCTCGGTGAGCTGATCACCGACCGGGGCGTCGGCAACGGCATGTCCGTCCTGATCTTCACCTCGATCGCGGCGCGGCTGCCCAGCGAGGGCTGGAACATCAAGACCAGCCAGGGCTGGGGGAAGTTCGCCCTGGTCATCGCGCTGGTCCTGGTGGTCATCACTGCGGTCACCTTCATCGAGCAGGCGCAGCGCCGCATCCCGGTGCAGTACGCCAAGCGGATGATCGGCCGGCGGATGTACGGCGGCACCTCGACCTACATCCCGTTGAAGGTCAACCAGGCGGGTGTCATCCCGGTCATCTTCGGCTCGTCGCTGCTCTACCTGCCGCAGCTGGCCCTGCAGTTCTTCGACCAGACCGACCCGGGCAAGACCCAGTCGTGGATCCAGAACAACCTGGTCAACCCGAGCAGCCCGATCTACATCGCGGTCTACTTCCTGCTGATCATCTTCTTCACGTACTTCTACGTCTCGATCACGTTCAACCCGACCGAGGTCGCGGACAACATGAAGAAGTACGGCGGGTTCGTGCCGGGCATCCGCCCGGGCAAGCCGACCGCCGACTACCTGGACTTCATCCTCAGTCGGATCACCCTGCCGGGCGCGCTCTACCTGGGCGTCATCTCGATCCTGCCGAACTTCTTCTTCATCTGGCTGGACAACCAGCAGTACCAGAACTTCCCGTTCGGCGGCACCGCTGTGCTCATCATGGTCGGCGTCGGTCTGGAGACCGTGAAGCAGATCGAGAGCCAACTCATGCAGCGGAACTACGAAGGGTTCCTGCGGTAGATGAGACTCGTTCTGGTTGGCCCGCCGGGGGCGGGCAAGGGCACACAGGCCGAGTTCATCGCCGCGCACCTCTCGGTGCCGAAGATCTCGACTGGAGACATCTTCCGGTCGAACGTCACCCAGGGCACGCCGCTCGGGGTCGAGGCGAAGCGCTACATGGACGCGGGCGAGCTGGTTCCGGACGAGGTCACCATCAACATGGTCCGGGACCGGCTGGCCGAGCCCGACGCCAGCGAGGGTTTCCTTCTCGACGGTTTCCCGCGGACCACTCCGCAGGCGGCCGCTCTGGACAAGCTCCTCGCTGACCTGGGCACCGCGCTCGATCTGGTCCTGGAGCTGGTGGTCGACGACGACGAGGTGATCCGGCGGCTCTCCGGCCGGCGCACCTGCCGGGGTTGCGGCAAGATCTGGCACGTCGAGTTCGACGCCACGACCCGGCCCGGCATCTGTGACCGGTGCGGCGCCGAGCTGTTCCAGCGCGACGACGACAAGCCGGAGACGATCGCGACCCGGCTCCGCGAATACAGCGAGAAGACCGCACCCCTGGTCGACTACTACGGCGCTCAGGGCAAGCTGGTCGGGATCGACGCCACCGGCCCGGTGGAGGACGTGACCACCCGGGCCATCGACGCCCTGCGGTCGTACGGCGGCTGAGGTCCGGCCGGGCCACGGCGGATAGAGTGCGAACAGCGGGGTACGCGTTATGTGCCCCGCTGTTCGGCAACGAAAGGTAATCGCTCCATGCGTCGTCCCCAGCTGGACATCCAGCTGAAGACCCCTGACCAGATCGAGAAGATGCGGGCCGCCGGGCTGGTGGTCGCCGAGGCGCTCCGCCGGATGCGGGAGGCTGTCGCCCCCGGCGTGAGCACCGCCGATCTGGATGCCATCGCCGAGTCGACCATCCGCGAGGCGGGTGGCGTTCCGTCGTTCAAGGGCTACCACGGTTTCCCGGCGTCGATCTGTTCCTCGGTCAACGAGCAGATCGTGCATGCCATCCCGTCGCCGAAGCAGGTGCTCCAGGCCGGTGACCTGATCTCGATCGACTGCGGTGCGGTCCTGGACGGGTGGCACGGCGACTCTGCGATCACCGTCGGGGTCGGCGAGGTCGACCCGGCTCTGCTGAAGATGGCCGCGGTGGCCGAGGACGCGATGTGGGCCGGCATCGCCGCCGCCGCCCGCGGTGCGGCCAGCGGCAAGGGCCGACTCACCGACATCTCGCACGCGGTGGAGACCGCCGTCCGCAAGGGTGGCCGGTACGGCATCGTCGACGGCTATGGCGGGCACGGCATCGGCACCGAGATGCACCAGGACCCGCACGTGCTCAACCACGGTCGGCCGGGCAAGGGTCCACGCCTGGTCCCCGGCATGGCGTTGGCCATCGAGCCGATGATCACGATGGCGTCCCCGCGTACTGTCGAGTTGTCCGACGGCTGGACGGTGGTGACCCGCGACGGCTCGGTGGCGGCGCACGTCGAGCATTCGATGGCTCTGCTGCCGGACGGGGTCTGGGTGCTGACCGCGTTCGACGGCGGCCGGGCCCGCCTGGGCGACCTGGTGACCGCCCGTCAGCCCGCCGCCTCCAAAACCCCCTGAAGCCCTCACCCCCAGGGCCTCCACACCCGGCACCGCCCGTGATCATGAAGTTGTGGTCACGACACGCCGGCGTCGGTGGCGATAACCTCATGATCGACCGAGCCCTGGGGTGGGGCGTGACTGGCGTGACGGTGGCATGCTTGCCGGCATGGACGGTCGCGACGGGATGCGAGCCTCGGACTCGGACCGGACGGCGGTGGCCGACCGGTTGCGGGTCGCCCTCAACGAGGGCCGGCTGGATCTGCACGAGTATGACGAGCGGTTGCAGCGGGCCTACGCCGCGCGCACGTACGCCGAGTTGGACGGGCTGCTGACCGACCTGCCGCCGGTTGCGCCGGTGGAGCGTTCGGCGCTGTCGCCGCTCACCCCGGCTGCCCCGCCGAGTGTCGGTGACCAGCCTGCGCCGGTGGCGCGCGGCGTCACGGCCCGCTGGCTGGCCGAGGTGTGGCTGCCGTACCTGAAGGTGATCGCCATCGTGGTGACCATCTGGGCGGTGACGTCGCTGCTCAGTCAGGACCTGCTCTACTTCTGGCCGGCCTGGGTGGCGGGGCCGTGGGGCGCGGTGCTGGCGGTCCAGACGGTCACCGGGCTGGCCGGGGGAGAGCCAAGGCGCCAAGCGGTCAAGCGACAGCGCAAACGGGCAAAGCGCAAACCCCCCACCACCGACCCAGAAAATCCCCCACCACCAACCTGACCCCCAACCCCAACCAACCCCCAGGCCCACCCCCGCCCGTCGATCATGAGGTTATCGCGGCCGTTCCCGGCGTGTCGCGACGCTAACTTCATGATCAACGGGGCTGGGGATGGGGCCTGGGGGTGGGGGACGGGGGTGGGTGGGTGGCCGGTTTGGCGTGCGACTGCAGGCCGGCGTACACTTTCAGATCGGCGCACAGCGTCCACTCCGGCATGCCCACCCTGCGCTTCGGTGGGACCTGGAGCCGCGGCTGGCGCGGTCTTCTGATTCTGATCAGATTTCCGTGTAAGACGTTGTGGGCCGCCCGGAGCAATCGACGTCAGGACAGCGGAGGACATGCCGAAAAAAGACGGAGCCATTGAGATCGAGGGTCGGGTCATCGAGCCCCTGCCGAACGCCATGTTCCGGGTGGAGCTCGCGAACGGCCACAAGGTGTTGGCTCACATCAGCGGCAAGATGCGGCAGCACTACATCCGCATCCTTCCGGAGGACCGGGTCGTCGTCGAACTCTCGCCGTACGACCTGACCCGCGGGCGCATCGTCTACCGCTACAAGTAGTCCTGACGACGACCGGGAAGTCCCGTGTCCGTCTTCGACGTCTGGTGTCGTGCAACGCGCGTCCCCGGGCCAGATGGGAAGTAAGGCAACCGTGAAGGTCAAGCCGAGCGTCAAGAGGATCTGCCAGAAGTGCCGGGTTATCCGCCGGCACGGCCGGGTCATGGTCATCTGCAGCGACCCGCGCCACAAGCAGCGCCAGGGCTGACTCAGCCCGTCCGGCCGTAACACCGGCCGGGTGGCGTTGGTCCAGGCGGATCCTCAGCGACACACACATCACACATGCTCGTCCCAGCCACGAGCGGTACGCGAGACGTACTCCTGCGTGGCTGACCCCCGGTCGGAGGCCGGGGCCCGCTCGGGCAGCGACCGTTCCCGGTCGCCGGCGCTCACCGCGTCGGAAGGACGGGACAGTCGGTAGCGGGATGGGACGGGTCCACACCTCCGCCACACATCACGAGGAGTACGCCCGCACATGGCACGTCTAGTCGGCGTGGATCTCCCCCGCGAGAAGCGGATGGAAATCGCGCTCACCTACATCTTCGGGCTCGGTCGCACCCGTGCCCAGGAGACACTCGCCGCTACCGGCATCTCGCCGGACAAGCGCGCTCGGGACCTCACGGACGAGGAGCTCGTGCAGCTCCGCGACCACATCGAGGGCAACTACAAGGTTGAAGGCGACCTGCGCCGCGAGGTCGCCGCTGACATCCGCCGCAAGGTTGAGATCGGCTGCTACGCCGGCATCCGGCACCGCCGGGGTCTGCCCGTGCGTGGCCAGCGGACCAAGACCAATGCACGGACCCGCAAGGGCCCGAAGCGGACCGTCGCCGGCAAGAAGAAGCCCGGCAAGAAGTAGATTTTGACCGGAATTCGGGTCGATGTCGGGTCCAGGAAGACCGGCCCGCCCGGCCCAATCCGGAAAGTCAACTAGGAGCGCACAGACTTATGCCACCGAAGGCTCGTGCCGGAGCCGCTGTCAAGAAGGTCCGGCGCAAGGAACGCAAGAACGTCGCCCACGGGCAGGCGCACATCAAGAGCACGTTCAACAACACCATCGTGTCCATCACGGACCCGACCGGTGCGGTCATCTCCTGGGCCTCCGCTGGCCAGGTGGGCTTCAAGGGCTCCCGCAAGTCGACTCCGTTCGCCGCGCAGCTGGCCGCCGAGGCTGCCGCGCGTCGCGCCATGGAGCACGGCATGCGCAAGGTCGACGTGTTCGTCAAGGGCCCCGGCTCCGGCCGGGAAACCGCCATCCGTTCGCTGCAGGCCGTGGGCCTCGAGGTCGGGCAGATCGCCGACGTCACCCCGCAGCCGCACAACGGGTGCCGTCCGCCGAAGCGTCGCCGGGTCTGAGAGGTAGAGAGAGATGGCTCGTTACACCGGTGCAGACTGCCGCCGTTGCCGGCGGGAGAAGATGAAGCTGTTCCTCAAGGGCAGCAAGTGCGATGGTCCGAAGTGCCCGTTCGAGTCCCGGCCGTTCCCGCCCGGGCAGCACGGCCGCGGCCGCACGAAGGAGACGGAGTACCTGCTCCAGCTCCGCGAGAAGCAGAAGGCCCGTCGTGTCTACGGCGTGCTGGAGAAGCAGTTCCGCGGTTACTACGAGGAAGCCGTTGGCAAGCAGGCCAAGACCGGTGAGGTCCTCCTGCAGATCCTCGAGTCGCGGCTGGACAACGTCGTTTACCGGGCCGGCTACGCCCACTCGCGGGACATGGCCCGCCAGCTGGTCAAGCACGGTCACTTCACGGTGAACGGCAAGAAGGTCGACATCCCGTCGTACCGCGTCAAGGAGCACGACATCATCGAGGTTCGGGGCAAGAGCAAGGAGCTCACCCCGTTCATCGTCGCGCAGGCTCAGGCCGGCTCGAAGACGGTTCCGGCGTGGCTTGAGGCCATCCCGAGCCAGATGAAGGTGCTCGTGCACTCCCTCCCGGCCCGGCAGGTCATCGACACGCAGGTCCAGGAACAGCTGATCGTCGAGCTCTACTCCAAGTAGTTCGAGCTCGTTCGGTGGCCCGCCCTCCCGGGGGCGGGCCACCGGAACAGTTTGTGTCGTGGGCGTCATATAGCGGGCGCCCCGGAAGAGAAGAGAAAAGATGCTCATCAGCCAGCGACCCTCCCTGTCCGAGGAGTCGATCAACGAGACCCGGTCCCGGTTCGCCATCGAGCCGCTGGAGCCGGGCTTCGGCTACACCCTGGGCAACTCGCTGCGGCGCACGCTGCTGTCGTCGATCCCGGGCGCGGCCGTCACCTCGATCAAGATCGACGGCGTGCTGCACGAGTTCACCACGATCCCCGGTGTCAAGGAGGACGTGGTCGAGCTCGTCATGAACATCAAGGAGCTGTGCGTCAGCTCCGAGCACGACGAGCCGGTCAGCATGTACCTGCGCAAGCAGGGCCCGGGCGACGTGACCGCGGGGGACATCCAGCCGCCGGCCGGCGTCTCGGTGCACAACCCGGATCTCAAGCTCGCCACCCTCAACGGCAAGGGCCGGCTCGACATGGAGCTGACCGTCGAGCGGGGCCGGGGCTACGTGACGGCGGCGCAGAACAAGCAGTCCGGCGCCGAGATCGGCCGCATCCCGGTCGACTCGATCTACTCGCCGGTGCTGAAGGTGACCTACCGCGTCGAGGCGACCCGTGTCGAGCAGCGCACCGACTTCGACCGGCTGATCATCGACGTCGAGACCAAGCCGTCGATGGGTCCGCGTACCGCGCTGGCCTCCGCCGGTTCGACGCTGGTCGAGCTGTTCGGGCTGGCCCGGGAGCTGGACGAGACCGCCGAGGGCATCGACATCGGGCCGTCCCCGCAGGACGCCCAGCTGGCGGCGGACCTCGCACTGCCGATCGAGGAGCTGGACCTCACCGTCCGCTCCTACAACTGCCTCAAGCGCGAGGGCATCAACTCCGTTGGTGAGCTCATCGGGCGTACCGAGGCCGACCTCCTCGACATCCGCAACTTCGGGCAGAAGTCGATCGACGAGGTCAAGATGAAGCTCGCCGGGATGGGTCTCGGGCTGAAGGACTCGGCTCCGAACTTCGACCCGGCGCACGTCGTGGACACCTTCGGCGAGGCCGACTACGACACCGACGACTACCGCGAGACCGAGCAGCTCTAGTCCGCGCTGCCGCCACAACTGAGGAGCACCAAAAATGCCCACGCCCACCAAGGGCCCCCGCCTCGGCGGCAGCCCCTCGCACGAGCGGCTGATGCTCGCCAACCTGGCGACCGCGCTGTTCCAGCACGGCAAGATCCAGACCACCGAGACGAAGGCTCGCCGGCTGCGTCCGCTGGCCGAGCAGCTCATCACCAAGGCCAAGCGCGGTGACCTCGCCTCGCGGCGGCGGGTGCTGGGTGTCGTCAAGGACAAGGACGTGGTCTACGCCCTGTTCGACCAGATCGCGCCCCGGTACTCCAACCGCCCCGGCGGTTACACCCGGATCGTGAAGACCGGTCCGCGCAAGGGTGACAACGCGCCGATGGCCATCATCGAGCTGGTGGAGGAGCTTCAGGTCGCCGAGCCGAAGGCGAACAAGAAGACCGCCGCCCGCAAGGCCGCGCAGCAGGACAAGGTCGAGGCGCTCGCCCCGGCCGACGAGACCCCGAAGTCGGCTCCGGCCGACCAGGACTCCGAGGCGCCGGTGTCGGCGTCCGGTGACACCGACGCCGCCCGTGAGGACAGCGACGAGGCCACCGAGAACAAGGCCTGATCAAGGGCAACGTCGGGCCCGGCACCCCATCGGGGTGTCGGGCCCGACCCATGACAGGAGGTACGAGGTGGACGAGCGGATCCGGCTGCGGCTGGACGTCTCGTACGACGGCACGGGCTTCTCCGGCTGGGCCGCCCAGCCGACCCGGCGCACCGTCGCGGGGGTGCTGGTCGAGACCCTGGACCTCGTCCTCGGCGCCGGTACGGCCACCGGGCTGACGGTGGCCGGGCGGACCGACGCGGGAGTGCACGCCACCGGGCAGGTGTGCCACCTGGACCTGCCCGTCGACGTGTGGCGGGAGCACGACGGGCGGCTGCTGCGTCGGCTGGCCCGCCTGCTCCCCACCGACGTACGGGTGCGGGCGATGACCGAGGTGCCGTCCGACTTCGACGCCCGGTTCTCGGCCACCTTCCGGCGCTACGAGTACCGGGTCACCGACGCGCCCTTCGGCGCGGAGCCGCTGCGGCGGCACGAGGTGCTGGCCTGGCCCAAGCCCCTGGACCTGGCCGCGCTGAACGCCGCGGCGAGCGGTCTGGTCGGTGAGCACGACTTCGCCGCGTACTGCCGGCGCAAGGAGAACGCGACCACACTGCGCGAGGTGACCCGGCTGGACTGGCGTCGCGACCCGGACGGCATCCTGGTGGCCACCGTGCAGGCCGACGCGTTCTGCCAGGCGATGGTGCGCAGCCTGGTGGGGGCGATGCTGGTGGCGGGCGACGGCCGCCGCCCGGTCGAGTGGCCGGGCAGCCTGCTCACCAGTGAGGTTCGCTCCAGTGAGGTGACAGTGGCCCCGGCGCGCGGGTTGACCCTCGTCGCGGTCGGCTACCCGGCCGACCCGGCCGACTACGCCCGCCGTGCCGACCTCACCCGCCGGCTGCGGGTCCCGGTCGAGGGCTGACCGTCGACGGCGTGCCGGTCAGTTGCCCGGCAGTTCGCCGTCGTCGGTGCTGCCACCCTGGGTTCCGCTGCTGCCGGTCGGCGCCGCCGTCGGCTGTCCGGCGCTGCCACCGTCGGCCCGCTGTTGCAACACCCCCCGGCTGAGGTGCAGCTCGATCATGTCGAACAGGATCTCGCCGACCTTGGCGTCTCCCGCCTTGATCGCAGCGCCGTCCTTCTGGACCACCAGCGCGTACGCCAGGTAGTGGCCCCGGACCTGCCAGCCCACCCGCGCCGGGGCGCTGGCCAGCACGTCGGTGCCGTCGCCCTCGCCGGCGGTGAGGCCACGGAACCGGCCCTGCCGTTCGTCGAGCAGCGGCCGGATCCGGTCCCGGGCCCGTTCCGCACTGACCTTGTCGGTGAGGTTGAACAGGCCGGCGGTGACCAGGTGGTCCCCGTCGGGTGTCCGCAGCGTGGCCCGGACGATCTGGTTGCAGCCGAGTCGGACCAGCAGGTCGGCGACCTCGCCGGTGGCGGCGACGGCACAGCTGGCGCTGGACTGGGTCTTGAGGACCTGGTAGCTCGGCTGGCCGTCGTTGAGCTTCAACTCCTTGCCGGGGAAGAGTTCCTTGGCGGTGAGCGGGGCCTGGTCGGTGTCCCGGGAGTCCAGGGTGAGCCTTTGCGCCGCGGCGGACGTCGGGGCGGCGTTCGGCTGGAACGTCGGGGTGGCCTGCGGTTGCTGGTCGCGGTTGTCGAGCAGCGCGGCGGCGCCCAGGCCGCAGAGGGCGAGCAGCACCAGGACGGCTGCGCCGCCGATCAGCACCTGCCAGAGTCGGCCGCCGCCGCGTCGGGCTGATGGCTCTATCGGCGACGCCGAGCTGTAGACGTGGCCACGGGGCGTGGCGGGCGGCGTCTCGGCACGAGACGGCCGTGGCGGTGGCGGCGGCGGTGGCGACGACGACGGCAGCGAGAGCTGGTTCGCTCGCGGCAGCGACGGCGTGGGGAAGCGGGACGGAGAGGGCCCGGCGGGCGGGGGCGGACCGGCGCCGAGCACCGACAGGTCGGACCCGGGCTCCGGGTACTCCTCGAAAGCGTCCTCATCGGACTCGTACCGATACACCATGTCGCCCAGAGTAAGAGCCATTGTCCCTTTTGGGGATAATATCCAGGAATTGTGTGCGTAGGCCGTGTCGTGGCCGGCCCGGGCCGGTGCGAGAATTGCCGGCGTGACCGGCGACCACTACTTCACCGCGCAGCCTGCCAGCGACGCCCCGGCGCGCGAGATCGAGTTCTCCGTCGCCGACCGCGACTACCGGCTCGCCTCGGCCGGCGGGGTCTTCTCCGCCAGCCGGCTCGACCCGGGCACCGCAGTGCTGCTGCGCAAAGCCGAGCTGCCCGCAGCCGACACCAGCGGCGACCTGCTCGACCTGGGCTGCGGGTTCGGGCCGATCAGCTGCGTGCTGGCCGACCTCGCGCCCGCGAGCACCGTCTGGGCCGTCGACGTCAACGCCCGCGCCCGCGAGCTGACCGCCGCCAACGCGGTCCGGATCGGCGCTGGCGACCGGGTCCGGGTCAGCGCGCCGGACGACGTGCCGGCGGACGTCTCGTTCGCCCAGATCTGGTCCAACCCTCCCATTCGGATCGGTAAGGACGGGCTGCACGACCTGCTGCTGCGGTGGCTGCCCCGGCTCGCGCCGGACGGCGTCGGCTGGCTGGTCGTCGCCCGGCACCTCGGCGGCGACTCGCTGCAACGCTGGCTCACCGAGCAGAGCTGGCAGGTGGAGCGGCACGCCAGCCAGAAGGGCTTCCGGGTGCTGCGAGTCACCCGGTAATTGGATATACCCTCCGCCCCTCGCTGGGGCAGGATCCCCGCGTGGGATACGTGGACGTGGCAGGGGTCGGGCACATCCTGCCCGACGGTAGGGAACTCTTCGCCGACGTGTCGTTCCGGGTCGGGGAGGGCGCCAAGGTCGCCCTGGTCGGCCCGAACGGGGCGGGGAAGACGACGCTGCTGCGAATGGTCGCCGGTGACCTGCCGGTGCGGAGCGGCGTCGTCGCGCGCGCCGGTGGGCTGGGCGTCATGCGCCAGTTCATCGGCATGATCGGGGACGAGTCGACGCTCGCCGACCTCGCCCTGTCGCTGGCCCCGCCCGCGCTGCGCGACGCCGGCCGCCGGCTCGGCGAGACCGAGACGGCCATGCGGGCGGCCGAGGCCCACGGCAAGTTCAGCAACGCCGCGGGCAAGGCCCAGTTGGCGTACGCCGACGCGCTCGGCGCCTGGGGCGAGGCCGGCGGGTACGACGCCGAGGTGCTCTTCGACACCGTCGCGACAATCGTGCTCGGCCTGCCCTGGGACACCGTGCGGGACCGGCCGGTGCGCACCCTCTCCGGTGGCCAGCAGAAGCGCTTCGCGTTGGAGCTGCTGCTGCGCGGCCCGGACGAGGTGCTGCTGCTCGACGAGCCGGACAACTTCCTCGACGTGCCCGGCAAACGCTGGCTGGAGGCGCGACTGCGCGAGTCGACCAAGTCGGTGCTCTACGTGTCGCACGACCGCGAGCTGCTGGCCCAGAGCGCCGACCGGGTGGTCGCCGTCGAGGGCGGCAGCGCCTGGGTGCACCCGGGTGGCTTCGCCAGTTGGCACTCCGCCCGGGTGGCCCGGCACGCCCGCCTCGACGAGCTGCGTCGTCGCTGGGACGAGGAGCACCAGAAGCTGCGCGAGCTGATGCTGATGTACAAGCAGAAGGCCGCGTACAACGACGGGTTGGCCTCGCGCTACCAAGCCGCGCAGACCAGGCTGCGCAAGTTCGAGGAGGCCGGGCCGCCGCCCGTACCGCCGAAGGACCAGGACATCCGGATGCAGCTGAGCGGCGGGCGGACCGGCAAGCGCGCGGTCATCTGCGAGCAGCTTGAGCTCGACGGCCTGACCTTCCCCTTCGACCTGGAGATCTGGTACGGCGACCGGGTGGCGGTGCTCGGTGCCAACGGCAGCGGCAAGTCGCACTTCCTGCGGTTGCTGGCCCGGGGCGGCACCGACCCCGACCCGGCGAACGGGCCGGTCGACGGGGCGGGCGCGCTCGCCCCGGTGGCGCACGACGGCACGGCCCGCCTCGGTGCCCGGGTCCGACCCGGTCACTTCTCCCAGACCCACGACCGGCCGGAGCTGATGTCGAAGACGCTGGTCGAGATCCTCTGGCGGGGTGACGAGCATCGCACCGGAATGGACCGGCACGCCGCGATGGGGGTGCTCAGCCGCTACGAGTTGGCCGCGCAGGGCGACCAGCGCTTCGGCACGCTCTCCGGTGGGCAGCAGGCCCGGTTCCTGGTGCTGCTGCTGGAGTTGTCCGGGGCGACCCTGCTGCTGCTCGACGAACCCACCGACAACCTCGACCTGGCCAGCGCCGAGGCACTGGAGGCGGGTCTGAACGCGTTCGACGGAACGGTGATCGCGGTCACCCACGACCGCTGGTTCACCCGGTCCTTCGACCGGTTCGTGCTGTTCCGAGGCGACAACGAAGTGGTCGAGACCCCGGAACCGGTCTGGGACGTCGGGTGATCCCCGCCGACCTGCCCGACCGGCTCTGCGCCGTCCGGGGGGTGGTCGCCGTGGCGCTCGGTGGTAGCCGGGCACGTGGCGAGCAGCGCCCGGACTCCGACTGGGACCTGGGCCTGTACTACCGGGGCGAGCTGGACGTGCCGGCGCTGCGTGCGGTCGCCGCGACAGTCACCGACGACGCCGACGTCGCGCTCACCGCCCCGGGTGGATGGGGCCCCTGGGTCGACGGCGGTGGTTGGCTGCGGATCGGCGGGGTAGCCGTGGACTGGATCTACCGGGACCTCGACCGGGTGCACCGGGTCTGGACGGACTGCCGGGCCGGCCGGTACGAGGTCGGGGTGCAGGCCGGGCACCCGCTCGGGTTCTACTCGTCGGCCTATGTCGGTGAGGTGGCGCTGTGTCAGGTTCTCGCGGATCCGACCCACGAGCTGGCCCGGTTGAAGGAGCAGGCCGGGGAGTACCCGCCCGCGCTGGCCGACGCGCTGGTGGCCAGCGGCTGGGAGGCCGGGTTTCTGTTGACCGGCGCGGCCAAGGCCAGCGTCGGCGGGGACAGCGGGTACGTCGCCGGCTGCTTGTTCCGGGTGGTAGGGGTGCTCGCCCAGGTGCTGCACGCCCGAGCGGGCCGGTGGCTGGTCAACGAGAAGGGGATGATCGCCGCCGCGGGGCAGCTGCCCGGCGCGCCGCCGGACTTCGAGCAGCGGGCGCAGGCACTGCTCGGCGCCGTCGGCCACAGCCCCGCCGAGTTGGCAGCCACCATCCGTGCTGCCCGCGAGCTGGTCACCGAGGTGGTGGGCTGAGCCGCCGCCGGGGTGGCCCGCACCTGGCCGGCATAGGGTGGATCTCGTGACTGAGATGACCTATCGCCGGCTGGGCGACTCCGGGCTCGTGGTGTCCGTGGTCGGCATCGGCTGCAACAACTTCGGCCGAAAGCTCGACCTCGACGGCACGCGCGCGGTGGTGGACGCCGCCCTGGACGCCGGAATCACCCTCTTCGACACCGCCGACATCTACGGCGAACCGCAGGGCGGCTCCGAGGAACTGCTCGGGCAGGCGCTCAAGGGACGCCGGGACGACGTGGTGGTGGCCACCAAGTTCGGCATGGACATGAACGGCCTCAACGGGCCGGACTTCGGTGCCCGGGGTTCGCGGCGCTACATCGCCCGGGCCGTGGAGGCGTCGCTGCGCCGGCTCGGCACCGACCACATCGACCTCTACCAGATGCACGAGCCCGACCCGGGCACCCCGATCGACGAGACCCTCGCCGCCCTGGACGACCTGGTCCGCGACGGCAAGGTGCGTTACCTGGGCAACTCCAACTTCGCCGGTTGGCAGATCGGCGACGCGGACTGGGTCGCGTCGTCCAACGGTCGGGCCCGCTTCATCAGCGCGCAGAACCACTACAGCCTGTTGGAGCGTTCGGTGGAGGCCGAGGTGATCCCGGCCTGCGAGCGGTTCGGCCTCGGCATGCTGCCGTTCTTCCCGCTCGCCAACGGCCTGCTCACCGGCAAGTACAAGCGGGAGGCCCAGCCGCCCGCCGGCAGCCGGCTCTCCGGTGGTGGCCGGTACGCGGAACGGCTCGCCGCAGCCGACTGGGACACCATCGAGGCGATCGAGGCGTACGCGGCCGAGCGGGGTCTGAGCATGCTCCAGGTGGCGATCGGCGGGCTGGCCGCCCAGCCGGCGGTGACCTCGGTGATCGCCGGTGCCACCACGCCCGAGCAGGTGGTGGCCAACGCCGCTGCCGGCACCTGGGAGCCCAGCGACGAGGATCTGGCGGCGCTGCGCGCCATCCTCTGAGCGCGGCGGGCGACCGCCGGCGCGTGATCCACTCGCGTTCCTTGAAGTCGGGGCGTCCTGCGGTCCGGGAAGCCCCGACTTCAAGGATGTCGAGTCGGTCAGTCGTTCTGCGTACCGGTGCGGCGGCGGCCGAAGAGCATGGCCACCCCCATCGCCGCGGCGACGAGCACGAGGCCGGCCGCCGCGAACGGCCACCAGCCGGCACCCGCCCCGCGGTCTCCGTCAGTCGTTCTGGTCACCGCGACCGGCGCGGGCACCGGTGGTGACTGTGCTGCCCGGGCCTGCACCGTGGCGGTGGCCTCGCTCTTGAGCGGAGCGGGGGAGCTCACCGTCACCTTCCACGTGCCGGTGGAGAGCACCGGGCCGCTGCTGTAGAAGCCCTGCCCCTCGGGCTGTGGCTCCAGTTGCACCGGCCCGACCTTCTGCCCGTCCGGGCCGGTGGCGGTGAGGACCAACCGCACCACCCGGTCCAGCCGGCGGCCGTCGGCGTAGACGGCCTGGATGGTGACTCCCTCAGCCCCGTCGCCGGCCACCGTCAGTTTGAGCTTGTCGGCCTGAGCGGCCGCCGGGGCAGCGGAAAACAGGGTCAGGGCCAGCCCGACGAGAACGGCGGCCAACACCTTGCGGATACCCGTCACGGACATCTCCTCACTACCTACGAGGGAGGCCCCTCCCCGACGCCGTGACGTCGGGGAGGGGCCTCGTCGGATCAGAGCTGGCGACCGGGTGCGAGCCGGGTGGCATCCTCACCCAGGCGTCCGGTGCCCTTGATCGGAGCGCCGTCGTTCGCCTTCACCCCGGCCTTGCTGGCCGCGCCGCCGAGCCGGACGATCATGGCGTCGGCGTCCCGGATCAGGACGTCCCGGATCTCCGCCTCGGCCACCAGTGTGGCGTCGGCGGCCAGCGTACGGAAGGCGGTCAACTGCTTGATCGCCTTGTTGTCGTTGCCGGCCGCCTCGGCCTGACGGGCCGCGTCCAGCTTCGCCGTCAACTGCTTGTGCGCCTTGGCCGAGAGTCGACCCGTCGCCTTGAACCGGTCCAGCAGGCCCTGCATGTCCCGGAACGAGGTGGTGACGAAGAACCGGACCGCAGAGGTGGTCTGGTTGCCCGCCTTGTCGGTCGCGGTCACGGTCAGCTCGTGCAGGCCGAGCGGTAGCTCGTACATGGCCTGGAGAGTGCCGCTGGCGTACGCCCTGCCGTCCAGCTCGCCGACCACGGACGCGATGCCCGAGGTCGGGTCGACGGCCTGCCAGGACACCCGAATGTCCTGGCTGTCACCGTAGAGCTGGCCGTCGGCGATCCCGGACACCAGCAGCGTCGGCTTCGTGCCGTCGATGCGCAGCACCGCCGACTTGAGCGTCTCGGCGTTGCCCGCCTTGTCGGTCGAGCGGAACAGCAGCTCGTGCTGGCCGTCACCGGTCACCTCGACCGGCGTCGTGTACGGCGTCCAGGTGCCGCCGTCCAGGGACCACTCCACCGTCTTGACGCCGGAGCCGGCGTCGGTCGAGGCCAGCACGACCGGGATCGTCCCGTTGTGCCAGCCGGCGTCGTTCGCCGGAGCGAATGTCGCCGTGGTGACCGGCGCGGTGGTGTCGATCTTGACCGTGACGGTCTTCGTCGACTCCACGTTGCCCGCCTGGTCGGTCGAGCGGAACCGCACCTCGTGCTCGCCGTCCCCGCTGACCGCGACCGGAGCGGTGTAGGCCGTCCAGGTGGTGGCACCGTCCAACTGGTACTCGGTGCTGGCGAGCCCGCTACCACCGGGCTCGTCGGCGGCGGCGAGGGTCACCGTCACCGGCCCGGTGTGCCACCCCTCGACCGGGGTGCCGGACACCGTCGCGGTGGTGACCGGCGCGGTCTCGTCGGCGACCTTCGTGCTCAACCGGAAGTAGTCGAACGCGGCGGTCTTCGAGGCGGTCTGGTTCGCGCCGAGGGTGAACAACCCGACCTTCGGGGTGGCACCCACCGCGCTGTTGGTCAGCGCCTCCAACGCGGTCCAGGTCGTCCCGTCGGCCGAGTACGACGCGGTGAACGTGTCACCGGTGCGGGCCAGCCGCAGGTGCCACACCGCCGAGGTGAGGCTGGCCGCCTCCGGCTGCGGGCTCTGCACCGTCCCGGCGATCTCGCTGCGGAACTCGATCCGCCGCGTCACCGCCTGGCCGGCCTGGTTGTCCGCGATGAAGTCCAACTTCAGGTAGTTGTCGTCGTCGGCCTGCACGAGCAGACCGGCCTGCTGGTACTGCTCGTTCAGCAGACTGCCGTCGACCTTCGTCTCCAGGGTCCAGTCGCCGGACGGCGCGGTCTGGAGGATGAAGTTCTTCGGCCCGGTGTTGTCGGTGCCGTAGATGTCACCGTTGGGCACGTCGATCCGCAGCGCGCCACCGGTGACCCGGTAACCGTTCGGGTCCTCCCGCGTGATGGCGTCCCAGCGGCACTTGTCCAACGTGGAACCGGTGAACTCGTCCGACGGGTCGACCGGGCCGGCCGGGGCGTCCGGCGTGACCTGGAACGAGTCGAACGCGGCGTCGACCACGGGCGCCTCGGTGCCTCCGTTGAGCGCGAAGACCCCGATCCGCGGGTTGGTGATGCCGGCGAGCGCGGCCGACTGGCCGACCGGGGTGAAGGTCTGCCCGTCGCCCGAGGCGGCGGCGGTCAGGTTCGTCCCGTCGCTGGTGATCCGCAGGTACACGGTGTCACCCGCCGGTGCGGCGGCACTGTCGGCGGCCTCGTTGCGAGGCGTACCGGCCGTCTCCCGGATGAACTCCACCCGCCGGCTGCCGTTGTACAGCAGGTCCAGCTTGGCGTAGTTGTCGTCGTCGCCGTACACCAGCACGCCAGCCTGCTGGTAGTTCGCCGTCACCGGCAGCGTGACCTTGGTGGTCATCTCCCAGGCGCCGGTCGGAGCCGCCTGGAGCACCAGGTTGGTGGCGTCGTTGCGAGCGCCGTAGAGGTCGCCCACCGCGGTGGGCAGCCGCAGCGCGCCGCCGCTGAGCGAGTAGAGCTGGTTCTCCCGGACCACGCTGGTCCAGCGTTCCTTGTCGAGGCTGTTGCCGTTGAAGTCGTCCGAACGCGCCCCGAAGCAGGACGTGTCCGGAGCGTCGACCCGCACCGGCACCGTGGCGTACGACTTGGCACCCTTGCTGTCGGTCACCGTGAGGGTGGCCGTGAAGGTGCCCGCGTTGGTGTAGGTGTGGCTGGCGTCCAGTGTGGTCGCCGAGCCTCCGTCACCGAAGTCCCAGGCGTACGTCAGCGGGGTGTCGCCCTCGGCGTCGGTGGCCGTGCCGTCGAAGGCGACGGTGACCGGTGCGGTGCCGGTGGCCGGGGTGGCCGTGGCGCTGACCACCGGTGGCGCGTTCTCGGTGACGCCGCGGCCGATGAAGTCCATCCAGTTGACGTTGAACAGCGAGCCCGTCCCGCCGTTCGGGTCGCGGGCCAGGAAGTACAGCGAGCCGCTCGCGGCACCGGTGACCGGCGCGCTCACGTCCGTGTACGTCTGCCACGCACCGGTCGACGGGACGACGGCCGTGGCGACCACCGGTCCGTCAACCGCACCCGCACGGACCTCGATCCGACCGCCGGCGGCTGCCGAGGCGGCCCGGAACCGGATCTCGGTGATGTTGGTCAGGTCTGCCGGAGCGACCGACCACCAGTCACCGTCCTCGATGAAAGCGACGCTCTGGCCGCCACCGGCGGTGTCGGCGCCGGCTTCCCGCTGCACGCCGGCGTCGCCGCCGCCGGTGCTCACCGGGGCGCGCCCGGTGGCGGTGAAGTATTCGGCCTGCTTCTGCTTGGGCTGGAGGATCTCGATCGCCCGACCGGTGAGCGGGCCGGACCCGCCGGCGCCACCCTCGTCGGTGTAGGTGGCCTCGAAGACCGCGAACACGTTCGCCTCGGCGCCGTGCCCGGAGGCGAGCGACGTCTGGACGGTGCCGGTGCAGCCGGTGTGCTGCTCCAGCGGGTGCGCGTGCTCGTCGTGACCCAGCAGCACCTGGAGTTGCACCTTGTCGCAGTCGACCTGCCCGTCCTCGGGGTCGGTCACCTTGACGCTGTAGCGGACCTGATCGCCCCAGTTGAAGAAGCCACCGTCCGGCGGGAACTCGATGGTCACCGTCGGCGCGGTGTTGCCCACGGTGACCGGCACGTTGGCCACCGCGGTACGGCCCTTCGGGTTGGTGACGGTGAGCTGGGCGGTGTAGCTGCCGGCCGTCGCGTACGTGTGCGTCGGGTTGGCCTCGGTCGAGGTCTGCCCGTCGCCGAAGGTCCAGGCGTAGGTGAGCGTGCCACCGTCCGGGTCCCGGGAGCCGGCGCTGGAGAAGGTGACAGTCAACGGCGCCGGGCCCGAGGTCGGGTTGGCGGACGCCGCCGCGATCGGGGCACGGTCACCGGCGGTGTAGTCGATCCGGTAGACGCCGGAGTTGTCGTTGTTGCCGCCGAAGCCGCTGCCCCACTCGATCAGGTACAGGGCACCGTCCGGGCCGAACTCGAAGTCCATCGGCCGGACCATGCTCATCCCGGTGAGCAGCTGGTTGATGTCCACCAACGACTTGCCGTCGGGGGTCATCTGCATGGTGTACATCTTGTTCTGGTTCCACTCGCCGAGCAGAGCCTTGCCGTCGTAGTACGCCGGCCACTTGCGGTTGGAGTTGAGGTCGGCGTCGTAGCGGTAGACCGGGCCGCCCATCGGCGCGCCACCACCGCCGATCTCCGGGTAGCGCGCGTCGCCGGCGTACCCGTAGTCGACGGTGGCCGGGACGACCGGCGGGAGGTTGGTCAGGCCGGTGTTGTTGGGCGAGTTGTTGACCGGTGCGGCGCAGTCGAACTTCGGACCGCTCGGGCCGGACGGGAACGTGTAGTCGTTGTACGCCTCGTTCGTGCCCGTGCAGTACGGCCAGCCGTAGTTGCCGGGGGTCACGACGTTCCACTCGACCAGGCCGCGGGGGCCCCGGTTCGGGTTGTCCGCGTTGGCGTCCGGCCCGTAGTCCGCCACGTACAGCGTGTCGGTCTTCGGATCGGTGCCGATCCGGAACGGGTTGCGGAAGCCCATCGCGAAGATCTCGGGCCGGGTCTTCTCGGTGCCCGGCGCGAAGAGGTTGCCCGTCGGGACGGTGTACGTGCCGTCGTCCTCCGGGTGGATCCGGATCACCTTGCCGCGCAGGTCGTTGGTGTTGCCCGAGCTGCGCTGCGCGTCGTAGTCCTGGCGGCCCGGCCGCTCGTCGAGCGGCGAGTACGCGCTCGACTCGAACGGGTTGGTGTTGTCACCGGTGGCCAGGTAGAGGTTGCCGGCGCTGTCGAAGGCCATGCTGCCGCCAGCGTGGCAGCAGGTGTTGCGCTGGGTGTCGACCCGCAGCACCTGCTTCTCGCTGGCCGGGTCGATGGTGTCGCCGGTGACCGTGAAGCGGGACAGCAGGTTGCGGGTGACCCCGTCGTTCGGGGCGTAGTAGAGATACACCCACTTGTTGGTGGCGAAGTCCGGGTCGAGCCGGATGCCGATCAGCCCGTCCTCGTTGCCGGTGAAGACGTCCAGGTCGACGGCGGTGATGGTGCTGCCGGTGTCCGGCTTGACGATCTGCACGCGACCGTCGCGCTCGATGTAGAAGACCCGCCCGTCTCCGGCGATGTCCAGCTCCATCGGGTTGCTGGTGTTGCTGTCCAGCGCGACCTTCTCGAAGTTCGAGGTCTTCGAGGCGCCGCAGTCGGCGTTCTCGACACCGGCCGCGGTCCGGATGCCGCCGAGCAGGTGGGACAGGAACTCGGGCTCGGCGTACGACTCCCGGGTGTGGCCGCCCCCGGTGTACCAGGATCGGCCGCCGTCGAAGTCCTGACACCAGGCGATCGGGTGGTCGGCGCCCATGGCACCGGCGCCCGCGGTGTAGCTCTTCTCGTCCAGGCTGGCGAGCACGTGCACGTCCGGCCGGGGGTTGGTCTGGTAGTTGTACCACTCGTCGAACCGGGACCAGCGGTCCGGCAGCCCGGTCGTGGACGGGTGGGCGTGGTCCTCCACCCTGACCGTGGCCTGCTGGTTCTGTGGGTGGTTGGCGAAGTACGCGCCGACCAGGTCGCCGTACCAGGCCCAGCTGTACTCGGTGTCCGATGCGGCGTGGATGCCGACGTAGCCGCCGCCCGCCTTGACGTAGCGCTCGAACGCCGCCTGCTGCTCGGCGTCGAGCACGTCACCGGTGGTGGAGAGCCAGATCACCGCCTTGTACTTCGCGAGGTTGGCGTCGTTGAATGCGGCACCGTCCTCGGAGTTGTCCACTGTAAATCCGTTGGCCACACCGAGCTGTTGGATGGCAGCGATGCCGGTGGGGATGGAGTCGTGCCGGAAGCCGGCGGTCTTGGAGAAGACGAGGACGGAGAAGGGATCGGCCGCGGCCTTTGGCGCCTTCGGCACCACCTGGCTGACCGGGGCTGCGGCTTTCGCATCCCGTGGGGGGACCTGGGCGGCCGCCTGGGCGGGCGTGCCGAACAGGGTGGTCGAGGCCATGGCCAGGGAGATCAGGGTTGCGGTGATGGGTACGCGGGCACGACGAGAACGGGACACGCCGCCTCCTATGTCGTAGTGACAGGGATCGCGGGAGCCGGCTCGCCGAAGACCCTCCCAGATGGAGCCGGTGGTGACACCGCGTCACGGTGCCCCCGCCAACATTTTGTCGAATCGCTGAACAAATTAATTCGGCTGGCTCAATGTCCGGCAAGATGCCGGCAGGTAACGGTTCTGCAACGGGGGGCGACATTCCGAATAGGACCGGGATGAAGCGCCCAACCTAATCCGCCATTCCGGCCCGTCGACACCCGCCTTGGCAGACCGGCGGATCTGTCGTACGGTGACACGCAAGTAACCCACGGGAGCCCGGTGTGCCGGGCTGAGAGGGGGGCTGACAGCCCCCGACCGTCGAACCTGATCCGGATAATGCCGGCGCAGGGAGGAGCGTTGCCGTGCCGTCCCTGGGGCGACTGCATCTGATCACCGACACCCGACCCGGGCGAGACCCGCTCACCGTGGTCCGGGCCGCCCTCGCGGTGGCCCGAGCCGACCTGGTGGTGCAGGTCCGGGTCGAGGATTCCGCCACCGACCGCGAGGCGTACGAGCTGGCCCAGCGGGTGCTGGCGCTCTGCGTGTCGTACGGGGCGACCTGCCTGGTCAACGATCGGCTGCACGTGGCGCTGGCGGTCGGTGCCGCCGGTGGGCACGTCGGGGCAGACGACCTGCCGGTCGCCGCCGCCCGTCGGGTGCTGGGCCCGGCCGGCGTGCTGGGCGCCACCGCCCGCGCGCCGGGAACAGCGACCGCGGCGGTCGCGGCGGGAGCCAGCTACCTGGGCGTCGGGCCGTGTCACGCCACCAGCACCAAGTCCGGCCTGCCAGACCCCATCGGGCCCGTGGGCGTACGTGCCGTCGTCGACGCCGTCGACGTGCCGGTCATCGCGATCGGCGGCGTGACCGCCGAGCGGGTGCCGGAGCTGCGGGCCGCCGGGGCGTACGGGGTGGCGGTCGTCGGGGCGGTCTCGGCTGCCGCCGACCCGGCGCGGGCGACCGCCGAGCTGATCGAGGCCCTGGCGTGCTGACCGGCCGCTCGGAGTCAGCGCGATCGAGTGACCGGGCCCGGCCGGACGTCGCGGTGGTGGGGGCGGGGCCGATCGGGCTGGCGATCGCCTGGCGCTGCGCCGCCCGAGGGCTGCGCGTGGTGGTGCACGATCCGGAGCCCGGCTCGGGGGCGTCGGCGGTGGCCGCCGGCATGCTCTCGCCGGTCGCCGAGGCGTACTTCGGTGAGCGACAGCTGACCGGGCTGCTGCTGGCGTCCGCCGCCCGCTGGCCGGCGTTCGCCGCCGAGCTGACCGCTGCGTGCGGCACCGGGATCGGCTACCGGACCGAGGGCACCCTGATGGTCGGGCTGACCGGCGACGACCTGGCCGAGGCGCGCCGGCTCTGGGCGTACCAGCAGGGGTTGGGCCTGCCGGTGACCCCACTGCGCCCCAGCGAGCTGCGCGACCGCGAGCCGGCGCTCGCACCACGGCTGCGCGGCGGCGCGCTCGCGCCCACCGACCACCAGGTCGACCCCCGGCGGCTGGTGCCGGCGCTGCGCACGGCCGCCCAGCGGGCCGGAGCGGTGCTCGTGCCGCAGGCGGTCGCGCCTCTGTCTGATGTGGATGCTGCGGTCACGGTTGTCGCCGCCGGCTGCGGGGCCGCCGCCCTCACCGGCCTGCCCGTCCGGCCGGTGAAGGGCCAGATCCTCCGGCTCCGCGCGCCCGACGGCGTCGCGCCGGGCTTCCGGCACGTGATCCGGGGGTACGCCGACGGCGAACCCGTCTACCTGGTGCCCCGCGCCGACGGCGAGGTCGTGCTCGGCGCGACGGTCGAGGAACGGGCGGACACCACTGTCACCGCCGGTGCGGTGCAGCGCCTGCTCCGCGCCGGAGTCGACCTGCTGCCCGAGCTGGCCGAGTACGACCTGGTCGAGGCGGTCGCCGGGCTGCGCCCGGGCACGCCGGACAACGCGCCGATCCTCGGGCCGCTGCCCGACCGGCCAAACGTGCTGGCCGCCACCGGGCACCACCGGCACGGCATCGTGCTCACCCCGATCACCGCCGACCTGATCACCGAGCTGGTGCTCGACGGCGTGCCCGACCCGCTGCTCGCGCCCTTCGGACCCGAACGGTTCGTCGGTGCCGGATCGGCCGCTCGCACACCTGCCGCGGCGGGTGGACCTGAACCGACGATGGAGGGGGACCGGTGGAGTTGACGGTGAACGGGGCCGGACGCAGCGTCCCCGGCGGCGCGTCGGTGGCCGACCTGGTGCGCGACGTCGTGCCCGAACAGCGGGGGGTGGCGGTCGCGGTCAACGGCGAGGTCGTGCCCCGGGCCGGCTGGCCGGCCACTGTGCTGCGCGACGGCGACCGGGTCGAGGTCCTCACCGCGGCGCAGGGCGGGTGAGCGGCGTGACGTTCGAGCTGGGTGGGGAGACGTTCACCTCGCGGTTGATCCTCGGCACCGGCGGCGCCGCGAACCTGCACGTGCTGGAACAGGCGATCCGGGCGTCCGGCACCGAGCTGGTCACGCTGGCGCTGCGCCGGGTGGGCACCGCGCCGGGCTCCACCGGTGGGCTGCTGGAGCTGCTGGACCGGTGCGGGGTACGGCTGCTGCCGAACACCGCCGGCTGCCACACCGCGACCGAGGCGGTGAAGGTGGCCCGGCTGGCCCGGGACGCGTTCGACACCGACTGGGTCAAGCTGGAGGTGATCGGCGACGAGCGGACGCTGCTGCCCGACGGGGTGGAACTGCTCCGCGCCGCCGAGGAACTGGTGGCCGACGGCTTCACCGTCCTGCCGTACACCAGCGACGATCCGGTGCTCGCCCGCCGGCTCGCCGACGTGGGCTGTGCCGCGGTGATGCCGGCCGGTTCCCCGATCGGCTCCGGGCTCGGCATCGGCAACCCCCACCACATCCGGCTCATCCGGCAGGGGGTGGACGTGCCGGTGATCCTCGACGCGGGCATCGGCACCGCCTCCGACGCGGCCCTGGCCATGGAGCTGGGCTGCGACGCGGTGCTGCTGGCCAGCGCCGTGACCCGGGCCGAGGACCCGGTGGCGATGGCGACCGCGATGCGGTACGCGGTCGAGGCGGGCCGGCTGGCGGCAGGCGCCGGCCGGATCGCCCGGCGCTTCCACGCGCTGCCCTCCACACCCGACGAGGGAAGACCGGACCTGTGACCCCGCCGTCCGGTGTTGTCCTGTTGACCGACCGGCTCGTCGCGCGGGGCGGGCTCGACCGGGTCGTGGCGGGAGCCGTGGCCGGGGGAGTGCGTTGGGTGGTGCTGCGGGAGAAGGACCTGCCCCGCGCCGAGCGTGCGGCTCTCGCCGTCGAGCTGCGCGCGATCGTCGCCGACGTCGGCGGAACTCTCGTCGTGGCCGGCCCCGACCCGCTCGGCGGCGACGCCGTGCACCTGCCCGCCGCCGGCCCGTATCCGCCGCCGACCCACAGCCTGGTCGGCCGCTCCTGCCACGACGAAGCCGAGCTGAACCGCCTGACCACCGAGCACTACGCGACCGTCTCCCCGGTCTGGCCCACGAAGACAAAACCGGGCTACGGCCCACCCCTGGGACCGGACGGCCTGCGAAAGCTGATCAGGATCAGCAACGTGCCGGTCCTGGCGCTGGGCGGAGTGGAAACCCCAGAACAGGTAACCGCCTGCGTCAAGGCGGGAGCCACCGGAGTAGCCGTACTGGGCGCACTCATGCGATCCGCGAACCCGGCCGAAACAGCCGCCGCCCTGACCAACGCCTATGTCGAGGCGGTCACCCCTGTGCTGACCCAAACCCGGCGCGGGGTCACCCAGGTCTCCACGTCAGGGCTGCGGCCGACCGTGCCCACGCAGGGATCAAGCCTGACCGCCCGGAGTGGGCACGGTCGGCCGCAGCCCCCAACCGCAACCAAAGGCCAGGCAAAATGACCCCGCGAACACTGCTGACAATCGCAGGCTCAGACTCCGGCGGCGGCGCGGGCATCCAGGCCGACCTGAAGGTCTTCGCCGCGCTGGGCGCGTACGGCACCAGCGTCATCACGGCGGTCACCGCACAGAACACCCGAGGCGTCGACGCCGTCCTGCCGTTGCCTCCGCGCACGGTCACCGAGCAGTTGGACAGCGTGCTCGCCGACTTCACCGTCTCGGCGGTCAAGACGGGAATGCTCGGCACCCCGGCGGTCGCCGACGTGGTGGCGCAGGCCGCACGTGCCGGCCGGCTGCCCCAGCTCGTCGTCGACCCGGTGCTCGTCGCCACGAGCGGCCACCGGCTCGGCGTGGTGGGCGCGGTGGAGCGGCTGCTCCCGTACGCCACTGTGGCGACGCCGAACTGCGCGGAGGCCGCGGCCATCACCGGACGCCCGGTGGACGACGTGGCCGGGATGGTCGTGGCCGCCGAGGCGCTCGCGGCCGGCGGCCCCGACCACGTCGTGGTCACCGGGGGTGATCTGGACGGCGGCGAGGCGGTCGACGTGCTGCACGGCGGCGGTGTCACCACGCTGCTGCGGGCCCCCCGGGTGACGACCCGGCACACCCACGGGACCGGGTGTTCGTTCTCGGCGGCGATCGCCGTGCGGCTCGCGCTGGGTGATCCGGTGCCGGCGGCGGTGGGTGCCGCCAAGGAGTACGTGCTCCGGGCGCTGACCGGCGCGCGGGGTTGGGAGCTGGGCGCGGGGCGCGGACCGCTGAACCACTTCGGCTGGTCCGCTTGATCACCAGGGAGGCTGTCATGCACGCACGAGGCAAGGTGTACGTCGAGGGTTCGCGACCGGACGTCCGGGTGCCGTTCGCGGAGGTGGGGCTGACCGGAGATCTTCCGCCGGTGCGGCTCTACGACACGTCCGGCCCCGGGTCGGACCCGGAGGTCGGGTTGCCGCCGCTGCGGGGACCGTGGATCGCCGAGCGTGGTGACGTGGCGCCGGTACGGGGTGCGGGCACGCCACTCGCCGGGGTGGACGGTCGCCGGCCCACACAACTCGCGTACGCGCGGGCGGGTGTGGTGACGCCGGAGATGGAGTTCGTGGCGATCCGGGAGAACGTCGACCCGGAACTCGTACGGGCCGAGATCGCCGCCGGCCGGGCGGTGCTGCCGCTCAACGTGAACCATCCGGAGTGTGAGCCGGCGATCATCGGTAAGGCGTTCCTGGTCAAGGTGAACGCCAACATCGGCACCTCGGCGGTCAGCTCATCGGTCGCCGAGGAGGTGGAGAAGCTCACCTGGGCCACCCGTTGGGGTGCGGACACCGTGATGGACCTGTCCACCGGGAAGCGGATCCACGAGACCCGCGAGGCGATCGTGCGGAACTCCCCGGTGCCGATCGGGACGGTGCCGATCTACCAGGCGTTGGAGAAGGTCGGCGGTGACCCGGTGAAGCTGAGCTGGGAGGTGTTCCGGGACACCGTGATCGAGCAGGCCGAGCAGGGCGTGGACTACATGACGGTGCACGCCGGGGTGCTGCTGCCGTACGTGCCGCTGGCCGTGGACCGGGTCACCGGGATCGTCTCCCGGGGCGGCTCGATCATGGCGGCCTGGTGCCTGGCGCATCACGAGGAGAACTTCCTCTACACCAACTTCGCGGAGCTGTGCGCGCTGCTCGCCAAGTACGACGTGACGTTCTCCCTCGGCGACGGGCTGCGCCCCGGCTCGATCGCGGACGCCAACGACGAGGCGCAGTTCGCCGAGCTGCGCACCCTCGGCGAGCTGACGACTGTCGCCTGGGAGTACGACGTCCAGGTGATGATCGAGGGCCCTGGCCACGTGCCGATGCACAAGATCAAGGAGAACGTGGACCTCCAGCAGGAGTGGTGCCACGAGGCACCCTTCTACACGCTCGGTCCGCTGACCACCGACATCGCGCCGGCGTACGACCACATCACCTCGGCGATCGGCGCCGCGATGATCGGCATGTTCGGCACCGCGATGCTCTGCTACGTGACCCCGAAGGAGCACCTCGGCCTGCCGGACCGGGACGACGTGAAGGCGGGCGTGATCGCGTACAAGATCGCCGCGCACGCGGCCGACCTGGCCAAGGGCCACCCTGGCGCGCAGGAGTGGGACGACGCGCTGTCGAAGGCACGGTTCGAGTTCCGCTGGGAGGACCAGTTCAACCTCTCGCTGGACCCGGAGACCGCTCGGTCGTACCACGACGCGACCCTGCCCGCCGAGCCCGCGAAGACCGCGCACTTCTGCTCGATGTGCGGCCCGAAGTTCTGCTCCATGAAGATCACCCAGGAGCTGAAGGAGTACGCGGCCCGCGGCATGAAGGACAAGTCGGAGGAGTTCGTCTCCGGCGGCAGCCGGGTGTATCTGCCGCTGGCCTGAACCGGCGCGGTGCGCACTCTTGGGTGATCGGGTCGGGGTGATCGACTCGGGTTCACTGATGTCGCGGTGTCCGGGCCGGTGGGACAGGCCGACATCAGTGAACCCGAGTGGATCAAGCAGGTAGGCAGGTCGATCGGCGTTCCGACGTGCCCGCGGGTGGGGTCACTCGCGGTGGTGCCGACCGGTGGAGCGCAGCGACCGGCGACCGTTGTCCTGCTCCGGTTCGTTGTCCGACACCGGCTTGCTCAGCCCGGCGACCCAGTCGACGAACTCCTCGTCCTTTGCAGGCAGCGGCTCCACGTTGTCTGCCGCCTCCTGGCTCTCCTCGTCGGCCCGGGACCGGTTGCGGCGGAAGAGGCCACCGAGCCGTCCTCGGCGGGAAGGCTGCTCGGCAACCTTGCCCGGCTTCGACGCGGCCGGTGTGGCGTCGGTGCTCGCCGTCTCGTCGGTGCCGGCGTCGGAGGGCGTGCCGGCCGCGCCCGGCATGACCGGTGCGTCCGGCTGACCCGGGCCTCCAACGCGGGCGGCTGTCTCGCCGGTCGCGGCCGGGCTGGTCGGCGTCGTCCGATCCGCCGAACTGTCCGCTGCCTCCGCGTGTCCGGCGCGCCGGGTGGTGTCGAAGGCGTTCCAGGAGCTGGCCCGGCTCAGGTCCGGCAACGGCGCCCGGTGTCGGGGCCTCGGCGTCGGCCCGGTCGCCTTGTCCGACCCGGTCGGCGTCTCCGATGTCGCTGGCCCCGGTGCGGAGGTCTGCGGCGGCACCGTCCAGGCCGCGCTGACCGGCCAGGCCGAAGGTGCTGGTGTCCATCGGTCGGCGTCCGGGTCACCGGCGGCAGCGCTCCCGAACAACCCGGTGCCGGGACCGTCCTCGGTGGCGACCGGCTCGTCGTCGGCTTCGCCCGCCCGCTGGGTTGCGGATGCGCTGGTCGGGTCGGCGGTGTTGGCCTTCGGGCTGGTTGCGGTGGTCGGGGTGCGCGGCGGGTTGGCGGCGTCGGCCTTCGAGCTGGTTGCGGCGGCCTCGCTGCGCGGCAGGTCGGCTGCCCCCGCCACTGCGCTACTCGCGGCGGCCGGGGCGCGGGGAGGCTTGGTCGCTTCCGCCTTCGGGTCGGCTACTTCCGCCTTCGGACTGGGTGCTTCCGCCTTCGAGCTGGTCGCTTCCGCCTTCGGGCGGGGTGCTTCCTTCGGCATGGGCGCCTCGGCCGGGACGCGGGACGACTGGGCTGCTTCCGCCGTCGGGTCGGCTGCTTCCGTTCCGGCGGTTGCGGCCCGGGTGCGGGGCGGCTTGACCGCCTCGGCCTTGGCGCCGGCCGGTGTCGCCGTCGAACCGCTTGCGGCGGTCGGGGCGGCTGCTGTCGCACCGCTTGTGGTCGGGACCACTGCCGTCGCGCCGCTCGTGGTGGTCGGGGCGGTTTCGGTGGTCGGATCGGCGTCGGTGCCCGGGCTCTGCCTGCTCGGAACGGGAGCGGCGGTGACCGTGCCAGAACCGGTGCTGTCGGCGGACCTGCCCGCCCGGGTGACCTTCCTGGTGCGGCCGGTGGCCGCCTCGTCGGCGGTATCCGACTCGGATGGCGCGGCGTCATCGACCGGGTCAGAGATCGCGGCACCCGGGCTGACCTTCGGCTTACGGACCCGGCGCGGCTTGCTCGGCACCGCCGCATCACCCGTACCGGCGTCGGCCGCGCTTGCGCTGGTCGTGCCGGTGCTGGCCGCTTCGGTGGCGGTCGTGCCGGTGCTGGTGGTTCTGGTGCTGGCCGTTAACGCACTCGCGCCCGTGGCGGTCGTGAGCGTGTTTGTTGCGCTGTCGGTCGGGGCGCTGGCAGGGCCGACTGTCGGGGTGGCGGCATCGGCGTGGCCGGCCTTGGCGCTGGCCGGGGTGGCGTCGGTGGGGCTGCTGACGCTGGTCGCGGCTGAGCGCTCGCTCTCGACCGGGGAGGTGACATCGCCCGGGATCGACCGGCGCGTCTGCTCTCCAGCGGTGAACTCGCCGGTCGGATCGGTCAGCCAGGCTGCGGGTTTCGCCGCAACGGCGGGGGTCGGGCCATCCTGGCCGCCCGTGGTGGACGCCGGCCAGTCCCAGTGGGCCGGGGCGGTGCGTACGCCATCGGAGCCGGCTGCGGCCCTCGGACCTGCGACGACACCACCGGCGGGCTTGGTGTCGGCGGGCAGGTCCGCGTCGGTGCGTTCGGTGGTGTCCGGGTCGTTCGTCGAGTTCGCCGACGCGGTGCCCGGGAGGGCCGGGCCGGGGGGCAGTGGGCGCAGGATGTCGGACGGCTCGATCGCCTGCGAATCCGCGCTGCGAGCGCCGGTCGGCCAGCGCAGCAGCGCTGCGGCCGCCGCGCCGAGCGCACCGGCGAGGATCGCGATCAACGAGCCGTAATAGGGAGTGGCCTGGTAGCGGTCCACGGCGTCACCCGGGCCGGCGGTCAGGTACGCGAATGCCACCAGCACCGGGCCGGCGACCCCGGTGGCCCCGCTGATCAGGGGTGCCTGGCCCCGCCAGCGAGCCAGCCCGGCGGTCGCCACGCCGGCCAGCAGCGCCACGATGGGCAGCAGGAGCAGCGACAGCCGTTGCGCGGCGTCGTCGGCCAGCCAGCTCGGCTCCAGGACGCCGAGCCGCACGGTCGGCAGCGGGCCGGTCGTGCCGAGCGAGGGCAGGACCGAGATCAGCGCCAGCAGCCAGACCGCGCCTGCCACCGCGGCCATGTTCCAGCCCAGCTCGGGCCGGAGCAGAACGGCGATCGCCGCGCCCGCCCCGATGACCGCACCGAGCACGGCGCAGATGCCCACCGCCCACACCGGGTCGACGGAGATCAACTCGGCGGCGCGGGCGGGCTGCATGCAGAGGGGAGCGATGACGGTGGCACCGAGCGCCGCCGCGCCGCCGATCGCCAGCTGGCGGCCGGTGCTGACCGCCGGTGCGTCGCGGCGAGCGAGGCGTCCGGTCAGGACGGCGCCGACGACGGCGGCGTTCGCGGCGAACCAGCCCACCCAGACGAGCTGGGTCGGCCACTGGTTGACGGTCGTACCGGTGAAGGCGCCGGTCAGCCGGACGATGCCGAAACCGTACGCGACGCCGAGCTGGCCGGCTCCGGCCAGCACGCTCACCCCGAGCGCCGTGAGCAGCAGTCTGCCCCAGGTCCGAAAGGCCATGTCGGGCACGTTACGCACCCGGTACACCGAATCGCCACCGGCACGCCGCGCGACGCGCAGGCCCGCGCTCGGCGGGTCTACTTGAGTTCGACCAGCCGAGCCAGGTAAGTCGTGTCTCCGACATTGGTGAGCATATGTACCGCGCCCGGATCCCGGTAGACCACACCGCCGGTGGGCTCGTCGGCGTCGATCCGGGTGCCGTCGATGGTCTGCACGACGTTCTTCGCGCCCTCGATCGCCACCACCAGGTAGGGGTGGTCGTGCCGGTGCAGCGGCTGCCGCTCGCCTGGTTCGAGGCGGATGTGCCAGACCCGGACCCGGTCGTTCTCGTACACGATCTCCTGGCCCACCGGCCCGAGTTCGGTCCCGTCGATCACGTCGGTCATCGTTCTCCGTCCAGTTGGGGGAGCACCTCGGCGGCGATCAGTTCGAGGTGGTCGAGGTCATTGAAGTCGATCAGACGCAGGTGGACCCGGGTGGCGCCGGCTGCGGCGAACTCGCCGATCCGCTGCGCGAGCTGCGCGGGTGAGCCGACCACCGGGTCCTCCGGCGGGAGCGCGCTCTTCTCGTGCAGGGGTGCGGCCCGCCGCTGGGCTTCGGCGTCGGTCCGGCCGATGGCCACGACGATCCCGGCGGAGAGCACCAGCGGGTCGCGCCCGGACTCCGCCCGCCCGGTGCGCTCGCATGCCTCAAGCACCCGGTCGTACGCCTTGGCGGTGTCCGCCACGGACTTGAACGGCATGTTGAACTCGGCGGCGTACCGGGCGGCCAGCTCGGGGGTGCGCTTGGGACCGCGACCGCCCACGATGATCGGGGGCCCGGGCACCTGCACCGGCTTGGGCAGGGCGGGCGCGTCCACGAGCCGGTAGTGGTCGCCGGTGAAGCTGTAGGTCTCGCCGGACGGGGTGCTCCACAGCCCGGTGATGACCTCAAGCTGCTCGGCCAGCCGGTCGAAGCGCTCGCCGACCGGCGGGAACGGGATGCCGTACGAGGTGTGCTCGCGCTCGTACCAGCCGGCGCCGATGCCCAGGTCGACCCGGCCGCCGCTCATCTGGTCGACCTGCGCGACCATCACCGCGAGCGGGCCGGGCAGGCGGAAGGTGGCCGACGTCACCAGGGTGCCGAGCCGGATCCGCTGGGTCTCCCGGGCCAGCGCGGCGAGGGTCAGCCAAGCGTCCGTGGGGCCGGGGAGGCCCGGGTCGGCGCCCATCGACTGGTAGTGGTCGGCTCGGAGGAAGCCTTCGTACCCGCAGGCCTCGACCAGCCGCGCGAACCGGAGTTGGGTGTCGTAGGTGGCGCCCCGGTTGGGTTCGGTGAAGACCGACACCCGCATGCTCATCGTCCTTCCGTGCTGGCCGTGGCCGGTTCGTCGCGTTCCATCAACAGCTCGTGCAGGTCGGCGCTGACTCGCGCGACGTCAGCCAGGTGGGCGTTGCGGCCGAGGGTGCGGGGCCGGGGGATGTCGACGTCGAGCACCTTGCGGATCCGGCCGGGGCGGGGGCTAAGCACGACCACCCGGTCGGCGAGCAGCACCGCCTCGTCGATGGAGTGGGTGACGAAGACGATCGTCGGCTTGTTCTCCATGTGCACCCGCTGGAGTTCGCCGGAGAGTTCCTCGCGGGTGAGCGCGTCCAGCGCGGAGAACGGCTCGTCCATCAGCATCACGCGGGGCTCACCGATCAGCGACCGGCACAGCGAGACCCGCTGCTGCATGCCGCCGGAGAGTTCGTGCGGCAGCCGCTTCTCGAACCCGGCCAACCCTGCCACGTCGAGCAGTCGCCGGGCCCGCTCGCGGTGCTTGGCACGGCTCCAGCCGAAGATCTCCACCGGCAGGAGAACGTTGTCCAGCACGGTGCGCCAGGGCAGCAGCGCCGGCTTCTGGAACAGCATGGCGATGTCCTGGCGAGGGCGGGTGATCGGCGTACCGGCCACGGTGATCTCGCCAGCGGTCAGCGGGAGCAGCCCGGCGATCAGCCGCAGCAGGGTGGACTTGCCGCAGCCGGAGCGGCCGAGCACTGCGACGAACTCACCCTCGGCGACGTCGAGGTCGATGCCGCGCAGCGCCTCCACCCGGCCGGATCGGCCATCGAAGGTACGGGACACCCCGGACAGTCGGATCATCTCCGGCGCACCTCCGCTGAGTGGACGGTCAGGAATCCGACAAAGGCTAGCGGGCGTGTCTACGTATTGCACCGTCCGGGGTGGTCGTCAGGTTGTTTCCGTTCCGCAACCCGATATGCCTGGCGTCGCAACTGTGGGTTTCTCGTACGCTGTGCCCGCGAAGAGTCCCCTCACGACGGCGGTGCCCGGCTTCCACCCCTCCCCGCCGGCCCGTCACGACAACCCCCTCCGGTGGCCCGTCGGCCCCGGTAGGAAAGGACATGGTGCTACTGATGAGAAGGCTGACCCGTACGGTCGCTACGGCCGCGCTGGCCACTGCCCTCGCTCTCGTTTCCGCCTGCAGCAGCGGGTCGGACTCGTCAGACGACGCCAAGGGCGGCAACGGCGGTTCGCTGGAGAAGGTGACCTACCTCACCTCTTTCGGTAACTTCGGTCGTGACTCCTACGCCTGGGTGGCAAAGGAGAAGGGCTTCTTCAAGGACGCCGGTTTCGACGTCGAGATCAAGCCCGGACAGGGCACGGGTGGTGTGATCCAGACCATCGTCGGTGGCCAGGCCCAGTTCGGCCCGATCGACCTCACCGGCGGTCTGCTCCAGGTCGGCAACGGCCAGGCGAAGGACTTCACCGTGGTGGCCGCGATCCAGCAGCGCACCATGGCCGGCATCGCCACCGTCGAGGGCAAGAACATCGCCTCCCCGAAGGACCTGGAGGGCAAGAAGCTCGCCGACACCCCCGGGTCCGTGGTCCGCAACCTGTTCCCGACGTACGCGCGGCTCGCCGGTGTTGACGAGAAGAAGGTGACCTGGGTCAACGGTGAGGCGCAGGGCCTGATCGGCATGCTGGGCTCCGGCTCGGTGGACGGCATCGGCCAGTTCGTCGTCGGTCAGCCGACCATCGAGGCGGTTGCCAAGAAGAAGGCCGTCATGCTGCCGTACAGCAACGTGATGCAGGACCTCTACGGCAACGTGCTGATCACCTCCTCGAAGATCGCCAAGGAGAAGCCCGAGATGGTGAAGCGGTTCTCCGCGGCGCTGCTCAAGGGCCTGGAGTACAGCCTGGCCAACTCCAAGGAGGCCGGCGAGATCCTGAAGAAGAACGTCGACGCCGCCAACCCGGTCGCCGCCGCCGCCGAGCTCGAGCTGATGGCCGCGTACGTCCGTTCCGGCAACACCGGCACCGCGATCGGCACCCTGGACAGCGGTCGGGTCGCCAAGAGCATCGCCATCCTGCAGGGCGCTGGCGCGCTGAAGCAGAACATCACCCCCGAGCAGATCATCGACTTCAGCCTCGCGCCGAAGGCCTGATCGTCCGGTCGTCACCAGGGGGTACGTTCCGCCGATCCCGGTGGGGCGTACCCCCGTCGCTCGTCGGCCCCCACGGGGGCCGTGAGATTTCGAGGAGGACAAGATGACCGACGTCCGGTCAGCGGACCCGGCGGTGGCGGCGACCCCGGCCCCGGGTGCCGGCCCCGAGTCGGGGCGTGCGGGTCGAGGTGCCGGTCTACGGGCCGGAGCCGGGGCGGCGCTGCCCGCGGTCGGCCTCCTGATTGCTCTGGCGGTGTGGTGGTTGACCGCGCGGCTGGAGCTGATCCACCCTGCGGCGCTGCCGCCGCCCGGCGAGGTGCTCACCGCGTTCGTCGATAAGCCCGTCCAGATGCTGGGGCACACCTGGGACACGATGCTGGAGATCCTGTACGGCTTCGCCCTCTCGGTGGCGGCCGGTGTCCTGATCGGACTCTCCCTGGCCAGTTCCCGCACGGTGGAGCGGATGTTCACCCCGCTCCTGGTCGCGGTGAACGCGGTGCCGAAGATCACGCTGGGCCCGCTGCTGGTGGTGGCGTTCGGCTGGGGCCAGACGCCGATCCTCACCATGGTGTTCCTGCTCTGCTTCTTCCCGATCGTGCTCTCGACCGCCACCGGCCTCACCACCACGCCGGCGGACCTGGCCGAACTGGTGCGGTCCTGGAACGCGTCCCGCTGGCAGGCGTTCCGCAAGGTGCGCTTCCCGGCCGCGCTGCCGCAGATCTTCGTCGGGCTCAAGGTGGCCATGCCGTTGGCCGCGATCGGCGCGGTGATCGGTGAGTTCCAGGCCGGCGAGAGCGGCCTCGGCTACGTCATCACGCAGTACGCCGGCGTCGGCGACACCGCCACGGCGTGGGCGGCGATCATGTTGGTGGCGCTGGTGAGCATCCTGCTCTACTCGGCGCTCGTGCTGAGCGAACGGATCGCCCTGCCCTGGGTCCGCGAAACCACCAGCAGCCGCTGACCCGCCGCACGCCGGAACGAAGAGGGCCGGCCTCCCCGTCGGGAGGTCGGCCCTCTTATGCACGGTGGCCGGGAAGCGTTACCCCGCCAGGCGCCAGCGCCCGTTACGGGCGACCAACGTGGTGAGCGCCTGCGGCATCAGGCCGCTGTGGTTGTCCGGCGTCATTCGGATCGGGCCGGACAGGCCATCCATCTGGGACGTTTCGAGCACGTCCCGAAGGCCGTCGCGGTCCACCTTGCCGACCTCACCGCCGGCGCGCAGTTCCGCGTCGGCGATCAACTGCATGGCGTCCGCGGCGAAGGACGACGACCCGTTGTAGCCGCCGAAACGTGCCGTGTAGTCCTGGAACCACTGTCGTCGCGCCGCCTTGGCCGGCGTCGTCGCGATCACGTCGTCGATCACCATGGTCTGGGTGAAGATCAGCGTGGCCCGCTCGGTGGCCGTGGCTGCCTCGCCGAGGAAGAGGTCACCGGCCGCGCCCGCGTCGAAGAACAGCGACCCGCGGAAGGTGGTCTGCGAAGCGCTGGTGGCCGCCAGCGTCGCCTGCTCCGGCGGCGTCCAGAAGACGAGCGCGTCGGGCTTGCCCGACGTCAGCTGCCGGACCTGCTGACTGACGTCGGTGTCGGTGGTCTTGACCTTCTGCTCGCGCAGCGTGATTTTGGCCTTGTCCAGCTCGCTCCTGAGTGCGGTCGCGCCCTCCCGGCCGTAGTCGTCGTCGCTGACGAGCATCCCCACCTTGCGGAGGTTGTTGCGACGCAGTTCGGTGGTGAGTGCGGCGGCGCTGTCCACGGCGTTGGGGCCGAGCTTGAACACGTAGCGCCGCTCGGCGACCGGGCTGGCGATCGCGCCGGAAGCGGCGAGCGCAATGGTGGGAATCCGCTTCTCGTTGATGGTGCCGACCGCACCGACCGCGCATTCGTTACAGCCGCCCATGATGATGGCGCTGACTTGGGAATCGCTGCTGAAGTCGACGATGTTGCGAAGTGACTCGGCCGAGTCGGAACGGTTGTCCTTCACCTTCAGCTCGATCTTCCGGTTGTTCAGTGCTCCGGAGGAGTTCAACTGGTCCCTCTTGAGTTCCAGTGCGCGCTGGTATGCCCGCCCGACGGGGGCGGCGGCGCCGGAGAGTTCGAGGTCGGCAGCGATCACGATCGGACTCGTGTCCTGCTCCGCCCCGCCAAACTGGCAGCCGGTGAGCGTGGTGGCCACTACGGCCGATGCGAGCGCCGCGATGGTCGCGGAGCGGATGGGGCTCAACTCAGTCCTCCAGGTGCGGGCGCGGGCGCTGCCCGGTCACCGCCGCTAATCCGTCCTCAGTGGAGGACGGTATCTCCTCTGCCGTACGGTGTGCGCGAAGCCTGCAAAACCTTGCCAATGGCCGGCGCTGTGGTCAAGCGCGGACCCCGGCAGCATTCTCGGGACGGTCATCCCACATGCTGGGGTAACGCAATGTTTGCAAAAGCTCACTTTGCACACACGCGTGACCACTCTGGAGTTACATGCCCTGTTCAGGGGCTTGCGGAAATGAAGGTATCAGTTGCCCGGATCACGGGATGCGCTCCGTCCGACCGTTTCCTACCTCACTGCGGCTTCCCAAACCCGATCTTCTCTGATGAAATCGCGGCCGTGCCGCGCGTGGTCCCCTCCGCTTACGGCATGGCTCGGCGGCTCAGGCGGGGAAGAAACGACGGAGGCGATGTCGTGAGCACCGGACCGACGACCCTGCCCGCGCTCGGCGACAGCGCTCGGCGTCCCCGCCGAGGGTTGCCGAGACTGCGCGACGCCCGGATCCGGTCCAAGCTGGCCCTGATCCTGGTTGTCCCGGTGGCGGCGGTGATCGCGCTGGCGACGGTCCGCCTGATCTCCATTGGCGAGGGTGCCTTCGACGCCACCCAGGCCCGTTCGCTGACGGCCCTCTCCATCGACGTCAGCGCCCTCACCCAGGACCTTCAGGCCGAGCGGATGGCCGCCGCGGCCTACCTGGCCAAACCGAAGCAGGCGGCCGACGCGTACAACCTGCGGGTCCGCCAGACGCAGCAGCAGGTGGACGAGTACCGCGCCGAGCGAGGCCGGGTCGGCGAGGTGCCGACCGCCCTGCGCGAGCGGCTGGTCGCCATCGACGACCACCTGGCAACCCTGGACGGCACCCGCCAGGAGGTGCTGGGCCGCCAGCAGATGGCCGTTGCCGAGGTAGTGCTCCGCTACGGCGTGATCCTCACCGACCTGGTCTCGTACGGTGACGGCCTGGCCCAGTTGCCCGGCGACGAGAGCCTGGGGGACAGCCGGCGTGCGGTCTCCGCCTTCGCCCGCGCCAAGGCCTCCGTCGCCGAGGAGCAGGCGGTCGCCTTCACCGCGTTGACGGCGGGTCAGCTCGACTCGGAGCAGTTCTCGTCCTTCGTGGCGACGCTGACCGGTCAGCAGGAGGCCCTGGTCGCGTTCTCGCTGGCCGCCGACCCGGTGCAGCGCGCCCTGGTCGACAGCACCGTCTCCGGTGACGCGGTCGGCCTGGCCGACCGGGTGGCCACCGACATCACCCGCTCGGTCGGGCAGCGCCCGCTGGTCACCGCGCAGGACGCCACCGCCGCCATCGGCGCGGTCAACGACCTGATGCGCTGGGCCGAGATCCAACTGCAGGACCGCCTGCTCCAGCAGGCCGACGAGGCACGCTCGGACGTCATCCGGCAGGCCGTGGTCGAGTCGATCCTGGTGCTGCTGACCCTGATCATCGCCATTTCGCTGGCCGTGGTGCTGGCCCGCTCGCTCAACCACTCGCTGCGCCGGCTGCGTGAGGGCGCCCTCTCGGTGGCCAACCACGACCTGCCGGACGCGGTGCAGCGGCTGCAGACCATGGGCAGCGTGGGCGACGGCGGGGTGGAGGAGATCGTCCGCCAGGTCCGGGACCCGATCCAGCTCAACACCCGCGACGAGGTCGGTCAGGTGGCGTTGGCCTTCAACGTCGTCCACCGCGAGGCGGTACGGGTCGCCGCCGAGCAGGCTGCGCTGCGTACCAGCGTCTCGGCGATGTTCCTCAACCTGGCACGTCGTAGTCAGACCCTGGTCGACCGGATGATCGGCGAGCTGGACGCGATCGAGCGCGGCGAGGAGGACCCGAAGCGGCTCGCGCAGCTCTTCGAGCTCGACCACCTGGCCACCCGAATGCGCCGCAACGACGAGAACCTGCTGGTCCTGGCCGGCGCCGACTCCGCCGCACCGCGCCACGACAACGCGCTGGTGGTGGACGTCCTGCGCGCCGCCCAGTCCGAGGTCGAGCTGTACAACCGCATCGAGTTCGGGACGGTCGACACCGACATCTCGGTGGCCGCGCACGCGGTCAACGACGTGGTACGCCTCGTCGCCGAGCTGCTCGACAACGCCACCCGGTTCTCGCCACCGAACACCACGGTGGTGGCCGACGGTCGCCGCATCCGTGACTACGTCCTGATCCAGATCGAGGACCGCGGGCTCGGCCTTACCGACGAACAGCTCGACTCGCTCAACCGCCGGTTGGCCGCCCCGCCGAGCGTCGACGTCGCCGCGTTCCGGCTGATGGGTCTGGCCGTGGTGAGTCGGCTCGCCTCCCGCTACGGCATCCGGGTCGAGCTGCGCCGCAACGTCGAGGGCGGCACCGTCGCCCAGGTGACGCTGCCCGCCGCCACTGTGGTGCTGCCCAACAACCGGGGACGCGACCAGGCGCTCACGCGGCCGCGTCAACCGATGGCCGTGGAGCAGACGCCGCTCACGCCGGTCGGCCACAGCGAGCAGTTCGCCGGTGCCGCGACCTCGGCGGCGACGCTGCCCGACCAGTGGCGGAGCAGCCCCCCGGCACCCGCCCAGTGGCAGTCCCCGCTGGACTCGCGGGACACCAACTCTCCGGTACAGGCGGGTGGCTACGCCAGCGCCCGCTCGGCGGCACCGGCCCCCGTCGCCCCGCTTCCGCCGGCGCGGCCCGAGTACAGCAACGGCGCGGGCGCCTCGGCGGGCAGCCCGACCGTGGCCTACCCGACCATCGATCCGCTGCCCCGGCGCGGCTCGACCCCGGACACCGCCGACGGGCGTGGCGCGACACCGGGCCTGCCGGTCGGGCCGGTCGCCGGCCTCGGCGCGGTGGCACCGCCCGCCGCGCCCCCGGCACCCGCTGCTCCGCCGGTACCCGCCGCACCGGTCAGCACCCGGCCGGACTTCCCGGCCGAGGCGCCGATCTTCCGGGAGATGGAGGCGGTCTGGTTCCGGTCGCACGGCGACGACGCCACCGCGATCTTCACCCGACCGAATTTCGACGAGCCGCCGGCTCCGGCCGACGCCGGCCTGCGCTCGGGCAACGGCGCTCAGGCGAGTGCCGGGTCCGTGCCGCCCGCCGCGCCGGCCCGGCCGAAACTGCCGACCCGTACCCCGGGCAGTTCCAACACCGACGGCACCAGCACGCCGGGTGCGGCAGGCCATGGCACCAGCACGTCGGGTGCCGCAGGCCATGGCACCAGCACGTCGGGTGCCGCAGGCCATGGCACCGCGACCGGCGGAGGCTTCGGCGCGCCGCCCGCGGCGCCGCCGTCGTACACGCCGCCTCCGGCGGCCCGGCCGGCACGGGCCGCGCCCAGTGCGCCCTCGGTGGACCCGGGCGCCTGGCGGACTGCGGCCGACGAGGGCTGGTCCCGTGCGAGCAGGGCGGCCGAGCCGGCGCCCGCCGGGACCACCCGTTCCGGGTTGCCGAAGCGGGTGCCGCAGCAACAGCTCGTGCCGGGCGGCATCGAACCGAAGAGCGGCCGGGACCGCAGCCGGCGGACCCCGGATGAAGTACGAGGTCTGCTGTCGGCCTACCACCGCGGTGTGCAGCGCGGTCGGACGGCCGGGACGGACCTGAACAGCACCTCGACCAAGGAGAGCCGATGAACAGGCCAGCTGCCATGCAGGACATGGGTTGGCTGCTCACCAACTTCGCCGACAGCGTGGCGGGTATCGCCCACGTGGTGGCGGTGTCCGCCGACGGGCTGCTGCTCGCGTCCTCCCGGGACCTGCCGGGGGACCGGGCGGATCAGCTCGCCGCGATCACCTCCGGTGTGGTGAGCCTGACCGAGGGCGCAGCCCGGATGTTCAGCGCGGGCGGGGTGTTGCAGACAGTCATCGAGATGGACAGCGGGTATCTCTTCCTGATGTCGATCAGCGACGGATCGTCGATGGCCGTGCTGGCCGCGCGCAGCTGCGACGTGGGCCAGGTGGGCTACGAGATGGCCCTGCTGGTCGAGCGGGTGGGTGCCGCGCTGGTGCCGCTGCCGCGTGACGCGGTGCGCTCCTAGCACCGGAAGGCGGCGCTCGAACCGCGCGCCGAAGCAGGACGAAAGGCGGCACTGGCCGGGCTCTACAGTGGACGGGGAGGTGATCGGGAATGGACCAACGGCGCGTTGACCCGCGTGGCGCGCTGGTGCGTCCGTACGCGGTCACCCGGGGTCGTACCGAACCTCGACAGGACATCGCCCTGGAGGCCGTCCTGACCGCGTCGCTCACCCAGGTTGCCGAGTCCCGCTTCGCCGGGCATGACAAGCACCGAATCGCCACGGTCTGTGAGGGCCGAGCACAGTCGTTGGCGGAGATCGCCGCGTACACCCGGATGCCGCTGGGCGTCGCCCGGGTGTTGGTCGCCGACATGGTGGCCGAGAGCCTGCTGACGTTACACACTGCTGCTCCCGCCGAGGGGTTCGAGGAGCGGATGGAACTGCTTGGAAGGGTGCTAAGTGGACTTCGCAGGCTATGACCCCGCTAGGGGGCGGCCGGGCCGGGGAATCGTCTCCGCGAAGATCGTCGTCGCGGGCGGCTTCGGCGTCGGTAAGACGACACTGGTCGGGGCGATCTCCGAGATCACACCGCTGACCACAGAGGCGTTGATGACAGCGGCGGGTGTCGGCATCGACGACCCGTCCAAGGTGCCGGGCAAGGAGACCACCACGGTCGCCATGGACTTCGGCCGTATCACCATGGCCCAGGACCTGATCCTGTACCTCTTCGGTACACCGGGTCAGACCCGGTTCTGGTTCATGTGGGACGAGATCATCCGAGGGGCGGTGGGTGCCGCCGTGCTGGTGGACACGCGCCGGATCACCGACGCGTTCGCCCCGCTGGACTACTTCGAGAACCGCAACCTGCCGTACGTGGTGGCCCTGAACCGGTTCGACGGTGCTCCCCAGTACGAGCTGGAGGAGGTCCGCGAGGCGCTGGCCATCTCGCCGCAGGTGCCGCTGGTGATGACCGACGCCCGGCACCGGGACTCGGTCAAGCAGGTGCTGGTGACGGTGGTCGAGCACGCCATGCTCCGCCTTGAGGCCGAGCACGGGCGGGGTTTCCCCACGCCTGTCGGCTGAGCCGTCGGGTCATGGCCGGCCGGCGCACGCCGGTCGGCCATGACGCGTCAGTCCACCCGGAGTCGGTAGCCGCGCTTCACCACGGTCTGCACCACGCGGGGCGCGCGCAGGCCGGCCCGTAGACGGGCCACCGCCATCTCCACCGCGTGCTCGTCCGCGCCCCGGGGCAGCGTCCGCAGCAGCGCCGTGCGGGACAGCACCCGACCGGGCGACTGGGCCAGGGCGCGTAACACGGCCATCGGGGCGGGGGCGAGCGGTCGCAACTCGCCGTCGATCACCGCGGCGTGCCCGCGTAGCGTGAGAAGGTGCCCGCCGGCCTTGAACGTCACGGTCCTGCGGGGCAGTTCGTCGACGATCGTCCGCACCAGCGCCCCCAGCCGGGCCCTACCCGGCGCGCTCACCGGCACCCCGCGCCGGAGCAGCGGCTCGGCGGTCACCGCGCCGACGCAGCTGGCGAGCACGTCGCCGCGGAACGCGGTGAGCAGCGCGTCGGTGCGGTCGCCGGCTGCCCGCAGCAGCGCCTCGGCCGCCGGTGCCGAGGTGAAGGTCACCGCGTCCACCAGTCGGCCGGCGATCAGGTCGATCAGCCGGTGCAGCGGCGCCGGGTCGCTCGGTGGGGCCCAGCGATAGACGGGCACCTCGATCACTGTGGCACCGGCCGCCTCAAGCGCGAGGGTGCACTCGGGCTGTCGCTCACCGTGCAGCTGCATGGCGATCACCTGCCCGGCCACACCTCGCCGGCGCAGGTGGTCGACCACCTCGTCGCAGCTCTCCGAGGCCGGCGACCACTGGTCGTGCAGCCCGGCCGCACGGATCGCGCCGCGTGCCTTCGGGCCACGGGCAACCACGTACGAGCTGGCCAGCACCGAACGCAGCGGCTCGGCCAGCCCCCAACCCTCGGCCGCCTCCAGCCACCCGCGCATGCCGATGCCGGTGTTGGCCATCAGGATGTCCGGCGGCTGGTCGAGGCACGCGCGGGTCGCCTCGCGCAGCTCGGTGTCGTCGGACAGCGGCACGATCCGCAACGCCGGGGCCAGCACCACCCGGGCGCCCCGGCGTTCGAGCAGCGCGGCCAACTCGTCGCGCCGCCGGTCGGCGGTCACCCCGATGGTGAAGCCCGCCAGTTCTTCCCGCATCAAGCCTCCTGTCGCAGCCGCACCTCGACCAGCCCGTCGCGGCAACGCGCGTCGTGCCGTGCCACGGCCACCCCGGGCAGGTCGAGGCAGTGCCCGCTGCGCAGGTCGTACACCTGCTTGTGCAGCGGCGAGGCGACCGTCGGCACTCCGCCGCGGCTGCCGACGATGCCCCGGGACAGCACGTACGCCCCGGAGACCGGATCGCGGTTGTCGATCGCGAACAACCCGTCCGCGGTGCGGAAGAGGGCGATCTGTGCCCCCTCGACCAGGGCGGCGACCCCTCGGTCCGGTTCCAGGCGGTCGAGGGGGCAGACAGCGGTCCAGCTCAGCGTGGTGGTCAGGTTCATCGCCGTACCTCCGGTAGGCCCAGGGTGACCGGTTGCCGACGGTGCTCGAATCCGCCCGGGGGGTGCTCGCGCACCGGCACCGGTTGGCCGCGTTCCCGGGCGAAGGTGATGGACGGGTCGGGCACGTCGGGCGCGTTGACGAAGGAGGTGTAGCGGCGGAGCCGGTCCGGGTCGTCGAGCACGTCGCGCCACTCGTCGGAGTACGACGACACGTGCTGGGCCATCGCCGCGTCCAGTTCGGCGCAGAGCCCGAGCGAGTCGTCCACGATCACCGCGCGCAGGTGGTCGAGGCCGCCGTCCATCGCCTCGATCCAGCCGGCCGTGCGTTGCAACCGGTCGGCCGTGCGGATGTAGTAGATGAGGAACCTGTCGATCAGCGAGATCAGCGTTTCCGTGGACAGGTCGGTGGCGAACAGGTCGGCGTGCCGGGGGCGGAAGCCGCCGTTGCCGCCGACGTAGAGGTTCCAGCCGGTCTCGGTGGCGATGATGCCGAAGTCCTTGCTGCGCGCCTCGGCGCATTCGCGGGCGCAGCCGGACACCGCTGACTTGATCTTGTGTGGAGCCCGTAGCCCTCGGTAGCGCAGCTCCAACGCGACAGCCAGCCCCACCGAGTCCTGTACGCCGTACCGGCACCAGGTCTCGCCCACGCAGGACTTCACCGTCCGCAGCGCCTTGCCGTACGCGTGACCGGACTCGAAGCCGGCGTTCACCAGCCGCCGCCAGATCTGCGGCAACTGCTCCACCCGCGCCCCGAACAGGTCGATGCGCTGCCCACCGGTGATCTTCGTGTAGAGCTGGAAGTCCCGGGCCACCTCACCGATCACGATCAGCTTCTCCGGGGTGATCTCACCGCCCGGGATCCGGGGCACCACCGAGTAGCTGCCGTCGCGTTGCAGGTTGGCGAGGAAGTGGTCGTTGGTGTCCTGCAACGACGCCTGCTCACCGTCGAGCACGTGGCCGCTGCCCAGCGAGGCGAGGATCGACGCCACCACCGGCTTGCAGATGTCGCAGCCGCGCCCCCGGCCGTGCTCGGCGACCAGCCGGGAGAAGGTGCGGATCCCGCGTACGCGGACGATCTCGAACAGCTCCCGTCGGCTGACGTCGAAGTGCTCGCAGAGGGCGCTGGACTGCGCCACACCGGCCGCGTCCAGGAGCTGCTTCAGCATCGGCACGCAGGAACCGCAGCTGGTGCCGGCCCTGGTGCACGCCTTCAACGCCGGCACGTCCGCGCAGCCGTCGGCGATGGCGGCGTCCACGTCGCCCCGGGTCACCGCGTTGCAGGAGCAGACCTGGGCGGCGGCGGGCAGCGCACCGGCGTCCGCCCCACCGCCGTCCGGGGCGAGCAACGCCAGCGGCGCGGCCGGCAGCGGGCCGCCCACGCTGGCCCGCAACGTCGGGTACGCGCTGGCATCACCGATCAGCACCCCGCCGAGCAGTGTGTGCGCGTCGTCGGAGAGCACCAGCTTCGCGTAGACCCGGGTGGCCGGGTCGGTGAACGTGACGTCCAGACAGCCCGGGGTGGTGCCGTGGGCGTCGCCGAACGAGGCCACGTCGACGCCGAGCAGCTTGAGCTTGGTGGCGGTGTCCGCGCCCGGGAAGGTGGCCGCGCCACCGACCAGCCGGTCGGCCACCACCTCGGCCGTCGCGTAGCCGGGTGCGACCAGGCCGTGGCAGGTGCCGTCGACCGCCGCGCACTCGCCGATCGCCCAGATCCGCTCGTCGGCGCTGCGACAGGTCGCGTCGACCAGCACCCCGCCGCGCGGGCCCAGCGGCAGCTCGGCGTCCCGGGCCAGCTGGTCCCGGGGCCGGATACCGGCGGCCACCACCACCAGCTCCGCGTCGAGCACGCCACCGTCGGACAACTCCAGTGCGGCGACCGCCCCGTCCGGGCCGGGTCGGATCGCGCTGGTCGCCACCCCGAGGTGGGTCCGTACGCCCAACTCGTCGACGTAGCGCCGCAGCATCGCGCCACCGGCCTGGTCCACCTGAACCGGCATCAGCCGGGGCGCGAACTCGACCACCTCGGTGCTCAGGCCGAGCAGCCGCAGCGCGTTCGCCGCCTCCAACCCGAGCAGCCCGCCACCGATCACCGCGCCGACCCGCCGGCCGGAGGCGTACGCCCGGATCGCCGCCAGGTCGTCCAGGGTCCGGTAGACGAACACCCCGGGCAGCTCCGCGCCAGGCACCGGTGGCACGAAGGCGTACGAGCCGGTGGCCAGCACCAGCGCGTCGTAGTGGTACTCGCCGACGCCGGTGGTCACCACCTGCCGGGCCCGGTCGACGGCGGTGGCCGGCTCGCCCAGACGCAGCCGCACCCCGTCGTGCGGTGTGTACAGGTTGAGCTCGCTCTCACCCACCCCGTCGAAGTACGCCGAGAGCCGCACCCGGTCGTACGCCGGGCGCCGCTCCTCGGCCAGCACTGTCACCCGCCAGCGACCCTCCGGGTCACGGGCGCGCAGCGCGTCGACGAAGCGCTGCCCGACCATGCCGTTGCCGATGACGACCAGATCGCCGCCGCTCATCGCGTCACCTCCACCGATTCCGCCTGGCTCAGCCAGTCGACGATGCCGCCCACCGCGTCCCGGCACCCGCCGCATCCGGTGCCGGCGCGGGTCGCCGCCACCACCGCGTCGACAGTCCGGGCTCCGCAGCGCCAGCTCCGTACGAGTGCGCCCTTGCTCACCGTGTTGCACTGACAGACAGTGGCCGCGTCCGGCATCAGCGCCGGTGAGGCGGCCGGAGTCGCGCCGACCGTGCCGAGTGCCCGGCCCAGCAGGAGCGCCCGCCGGTCGGCCGGCACGGGGTGACCACGGTCGAAGAGCTGGATCACCGTGCCGACGGCCGGGTTGTCGCCGAGCAGGATCGCGCCGATCAGCCGCTCGTCGCGGATCCGCAGCCGGGCGTACGTGCCCCGGGCCGGGTCGGTGAAGGTCAGCTCCTCACCCGGCCCGCCACTGACCGCGTCACCCATCGAGGCCAGGTCGATCCCGGCGGCCTTGAGCCGGGTCACCACCGGCTGAGGCCGGTACCGCGCGAGCGGGTCCGTCCCGGTCAGCACGTCGGCGAGCACCCGGGCCTGGGCCCAGGCGGGTGCGACCAGCCCGGTGAGCACACCGTCGTGCTCGGCGCAGTCGCCGATCGCCGAGATGGACCGGTCGTCGGTGCGGAGCCGGTCGTCCACCACCACGCCGCGCCGGACGTTCAGCCCGGCGGCCCGCGCGAGGGCGGTGTCCGGGCGTACGCCGCAGGAGAGCACCAGCAGGTCGGCGCGCAACGTCCGGCCGTCGGCCAGGTCGAGGCGTACGCCGGTGGCGTCGGCGACCACACCGGTCGCCGGCACCGCGAGCTGCACGGTGACGCCGAATCCGGCGAGGGTGCCGGCGAGCACCGCACCGGCCGTCGGGTCGAGCTGCCGTTCCATCAGGTGTTCCCTCGGGTGCACCACTGTGGTGGCGAGCCCTCGGCTGGCCAGCCCTCGGGCGGCCTCCAGGCCGAGCAGCCCCCCGCCGAGCACCAGCGCGGTGCGTGCGCCGTCAGCCGCGGCGAGGATCCGCCGGCAGTCGTCCAGGGTCCGGAACGGGACGACCCGCTCCGGCAGGTCCGCCGGGTCGAGGCCGGGCAGTGGCGGCACCACCGCGCGTGCGCCCGTGGCCAGCACCAGGTGGTCGTAGGAGATGCGTTCGCCGTCGTCGGTGCGTACCTCCCGGGCGGAGCGGTCCACCGCGGTCACCGGTACGCCGGCGCGCAGGTCGATGCCGTGCCCGGCGGCCTCGGTCAGCTCCACGTCCGGCTCGTCGATGCGGCCGGCCAGCAGGGTGGAGAGCAGGATCCGGTTGTACGCGCGGTGCGGCTCCGCCCCGAGCACTGTGACCTTCCGGTCCCCTTCGCGGGCGTGCAGCTCGCCGGCGAGGCGGGCGCCCGCCATCCCGTTGCCGACGATCACCACCCGGGCCGTCATGCCTTTTCCACCCGTACCGCGCAGATCTTGAACTCGGGCATTCCGGAGATCGGGTCCACCGCGTCGTTGGTGACCGAGTTGGCCCGTCCCGCACCCGGGTAGTGGAACGGCGCGAACACGGTGTCCGGTCGGATCCCGGCGCTGAGGCGCGCCGGGGCGCACAGCTCACCCCGGCGTGAGGTCACCCGCACCGGGTCGCCGTCGTCGATGCCCAGGCGGGCGGCCAGGTCGGGGTGCAGCTCGACGAACGCCTCCGGGGCGGCGCGCCGCAGCGCGGGCACCCGGCGGGTCTGGGTGCCGGACTGGTACTGGGCCAGCACCCGGCCGGTGGTGAAGTGCAACGGGTACGCGGAGCAGACCTCCTCGGCGGCCGGCCGGTGGTCGACGGGGTGGAACCGGGCCCGGCCGTCCGGGGTCGCGAACCGCTCGGCGAACAGCCGGGGAGTGTCCGGCCCGTCCTCGGTCGGGCAGGGCCACCAGACGCCGTCGTCACCGTCGATCCGGGCCCAGCTGATTCCGGCATAGTCGGCGATCCCGCCGGCGGAGGCGCGGCGCAGCTCGGCGAAGACGGCGGCCGGGTCGGCCGGGAACCGGGCTGCCGCCTCGGTGGCCGCGGCCTCGTCGGGGGCCAGTCTCGCCGCGAGGGCGGAGATGATGTCCAGGTCGGTCCGGACGTCCGGTGGGGGTGGGCGCAGCGCCCGGCGACGCAGCACCCGACCCTCCAGGTTGGTCATGGTGCCGTCCTCCTCCGCCCACTGCGCGGTGGGCAGCACCACGTCGGCCAGCGCGGCCGTCTCGGAGAGCAGCAGGTCGGCGACGACCAGCAGGTCGAGATCGCGCAACCGGCCCTCGATCCGGGACGCCCGGGGTGCGGAGACCACCGGGTTGGAGCCGAACACCAGCAACGCGCGGGGGCCGTCCGGTGTGCCGAGCGAGTCGAGCAGTTGGTAGGCCGGCACACCCGGGCCGGGCAGCTCGTCGGCCGGCACCCCCCAGACACCGGCCACGTGCTCCCGGGCCGCCGGGTCGTCGATCCGCCGGTAGCCGGGGAGCTGGTCGGCCTTCTGCCCGTGCTCCCGCCCGCCCTGGCCGTTGCCCTGGCCGGTGAGGCAGCCGTACCCCGAACCGTCGCGGCCGGGCAGACCGAGGGCGAGGGCGAGATTGACGTACGCGGTGACCGTGTCGACGCCCTTGGCGTGCTGCTCGGCGCCGCGCGCGGTCAGGATGATCACGCGACCGCCGGTGCCCAACGCGCGGGCGGTCTCTTCCAGGTCGGCCACCGGCACACCGGAAAGCTGCTCTGCCCGAGCCGGCCACCAGGCGGCGACGCTGCGGCGGACCGCCTCGAAGCCGGTGGTGCGTTCGGCCACGTAGGACCGGTCGACCCACCCCTCGGTGAGGGCGATGTGCAGCAACGCGTTGGCCACCGCGAGATCGGTGCCGGGCAGCGGTTGCAGGTGCAGGTCGGCCTGGCGGGCTGTGGCGGTGACCCGGGGGTCGACGACGATCAGCCGGCCGCCGCCCCGGCGCTGTTCGGTGAGCCAGCGCACCAGCGGCGGCATGGTCTCCGCCGGGTTCGCGCCGACCAGCAGCAGGGTGTCGGCCCGCCCCAGGTCGGCGAGCGGGAACGGCAGCCCACGGTCGATGCCGAAGGCGCGCATCCCGGCGGCAGCCGCCGAGGACATGCAGAACCGTCCGTTGTAGTCGATGTGCCGGGTGTGCAGCCCGATCCGGGCGAACTTTCCCAGCGCGTACGCCTTCTCGTTGGTCAGGCCGCCGCCACCGAAGACGGCGACCGCGTCCCGGCCGGCGTCCTGCTGAACCGCGCGGATGCCGGTGACGACCCGGTCGAGCGCGGCGTCCCAGCTCGCCGGGCGCAGCTCACCGGTGGCCGGGTCACGCAGCAGGGGAGTGGTCAGCCGCTCCGGGTGGTCGAGCAGCTCGGCGGCGGTCCAACCCTTCTGGCAGAGCCCGCCCCGGTTGGTGGGGAACTGGCGGGGGTGGACCGAGACCCCGGTGTCGTCCTCGCGCAGCGTCATGCCGCACTGCAGCGCGCAGTACGGGCAGTGCGTCGCCACCTCCCGGGGCGCCAGCCCCGGTCGAGTTGCCGACCATGCACCGTCTGTCATGTCGGCAAAGCGTGCCGCCGGGCGGTTTCCGGTCCGGGTCTCTTCTGTTTCGGTCCTGTCAAGTGGGGCTCACACCGCACGCGGGCACGGCAGAGGACGGATGGTCGCCAGCGATCGCCCCGGACTGCCAGATAGAACGCCAGGGCGATCGAATGGCCGTAGAACTCGGTCGCGAGGTGTAGCTGAGCCGGCAAGCACGGCCAGGGAGCGGCGCAGTTACGGCAGAGCCACGCCGGGCGCATCGGATGGTGCGGGCGAGGGCGGCGGGTCATCCGACGACTTTCACCGGACCGCGCTTGACGGGCGTGCGGGTGGTGGGGCGACGGGCGGGCGGGTCCGGCCAGATCAGGCCTGCGGGCATCACGAACAGGGACCGGCGCGCGACCGCGTCACCATTCCCGGCCAGTCCGGCACGGTGCGCTCCCCTGGTCGTCGCTGTGGGAAGGAGCCGCCCCGTGCGTGCTCGCCTGTGGAGATCTTGGACAGTTTCCGTTCTGACGTAACGGAAACTGTCCAAGATCTCTGGCAGGCCGAGGGCGGCCCCGATACGAACGCGTCCGCCGGGTTCCGTGATCCCTGCCGGCCGCGCCGCCTGAACCCACCTTGCGGCCAGTGATGGGACAAAAACCGCCGTAGCGATATGGTCGCGAGACATTCCGCGCATCCGATGGGGGAGTCGTGAACGATGCGCTACGCGCCGCGCTAACCGAGACGGGGCACTCGATCGAGTCCCTGGCAGGGCTGGTCGGGGTCGATCGAAAGACGGTCGCGCGCTGGCTGAACCACGACCACATTCCGCACCCCCGACACCGGGAGGCGGCGGCGAGTGCGCTCCGACGGCCCATAGGAGACATCTGGCCGGACACTTCAAGACGCCGCGAGCCAATTTGGTTCCGACCATGGCAAGAGATCGAGCGCGAGGCGATCTCGCTGCGGTCGTTTCAGTCGACCGTCCTCCCCGGCCTGCTCCAGACCGAGGCATACGCTCGCGCCGTGCTCGCCGGAGCCGACGTCATCGCCCGCAGCGACGTCGAGCGGCACCTGGCCTCACGACTCGCCCGGCAAAGCATCCTGGCCCGTGAAGACCCGCCACACTTCACCGCCGTTGTTGACGAGGGCGTGTTGCGGCGGCCAGTCGGCGGACGAGCCATCATGCGTGAGCAGGTGCAGGCCCTCATCACCGCCTGCGAGGCCCCGCACGTCCGTGTGCACATCGTCCCCTCTACCGTCGGCGCGTACGCTGGCCTGAACGGTCCCTTCGTGATCGCCGTGGGGCCCGAGCATCGGATTGCCGGCTACCTCGACAATCAGCTTCAGGGGCAAGTCGTCACCGGTGCCGAGGACATTGCGGCGATGCTGGCCGCGTGGGAGAACGTGCGCGGCGAGGCGCTGTCCCACTGGCAATCCGTCGATCTACTTACGGAGATGGCGAAGACATGGAACTGACCGGCGCGCGGTGGCGTAAGAGCACCCGCAGCAGCGGCAATGGCGGCGACTGTGTCGAGGTTGCGGACAACCTGCCTGGCATCGTCGGCGTGCGGGACTCGAAGGACTCGGCAGGGCCGGCGTTGGTCTTCGGGTCAGCGGCCTGGCGGGCGTTCGTCGGCATGGCGAAGGCACACGACCCGGCCTGATCAGCATCACGCAGAGGCCCCCGGTTCGCCGGGGGCCTTCGTGTGTCCGGGGTCAACCCTCCGCCCGGAAACGCAGGCGCGACCGGACTGACCACACCGACCGTTCCGGCTCCGTTGCGGCGGAGTCCGCTGTGACTTCGCGTGCGATGGGAGGTGCGAGCCGGATCCTTTGGAGCTGAATCGCTGACGACATCAGCGTCGTTCATTCGCTTATAATGTGGGAAAGTTGTCTCACTAATTGGGAGAGCGCGATGAGCGTGACGGACGTCTTCGACGCGGTGGCCGGCACCTACGACGAGGCGCGCAGGCGGCTCGTACCCTGCTTCGACGCCTTCTACGGCACGGCGGTGGAGGTGACCGCGCCACCGCTGCGGGCCGCGCTCGCCGCCGGTCGTACGCCGGAGGTGTTGGACCTGGGCGCCGGCACCGGCCTGCTCTCGCTGCTGCTGGCCGCCGCGGTGCCCGGTGTCCGGCTGACCCTGGTCGACGGGGCGCCGGCGATGCTCGCCCGCGCCACCGAGCAGTTGGACGCCCGGTCGGTGCCGCACCGGACGGTCCGGGCCGACCTGGCCGATCCGCTGCCCGCCGGCCGGTACGACGCGGTGGTCAGCGCGCTGGCGATCCACCACCTCGACGACGAGGGCAAGCGGGCGCTGTACCGGAGGGCTGCCGGCGCGCTCGCGCCCTGCGGGGTGTTCGTCAACGCCGAGCAGGTCGCCGGCCCGACTCCGGAGTTGGACCGTCGCTACGACGAGGTGTGGATGCAGCGGATCACCGAGCTGGGCGCGTCCGGTGAGGAGATCGCCGCATCCCGGGAGCGGATGCGGCACGACCGGCCGGCGACGGTCGCCGACCAGTGCCGGTGGCTCGCCGAGGCGGGCCTGGTCGACGTCGACTGCTACTTCAAGGAGTGGCGCTTCGCGGTGTTCGGCGGCCGGGCCCGGTGAACATCGCCGGTATGTGCGTTTCTACGTCGGGGGGCGAGCCGGCGATCGCGTGGATGACTGTCGGTCACACCGGTGGGTAGTCTCAGCGGCATGACTGCCAAGGTGACTCTGTCGTTTACCGACGAGACGATCGAGGAGGCCCGGCGGTTCGCCAAGCGCGAAGGGCTGTCGCTCTCCGCATGGATGGACCAGGCCGCCCGCGAGAAGGCGCTGCGCGAGGTGTTCACCGCGCACGCCGCAGCCGTGGGCCGTGCCGGTCTGGACCTGGAGTCCGCCGCTCTCGCCGACGCCCGCGAGGTGGGCATGGTCAACGACCTGCTCTCCGGCGGACGACCGCGTGCTGCGTAGGGGAGAGGTCTGGCGCATCGAGGGCGCCCGGGAACGCCTCGGCCTCGTGGTCAGCTCGGACGTCTACAACTCCACCGACGTACCCATCGTGATCGTGGTCGAGGTGGTGGAGGAGTCGCTGCTGCGCGACTCGCCGCTCGCCGTGTCGATGGGCCGGTACGTGGTGATGCCCGACCGCATCTCCTCGCCCATGAAGAAGTGGTTCACCGACTGCGTGGACGTCGCCGACACCGACACCATGATCCGGGTCGGCCGCGCGCTGCGCATCCTGCAACAGCTCTGAGCACCGACCTCACCACCGCCGCCGGCCCGTGGTGCGGTCCCCGTTTCCGGGCCGACCCGCGACGGGCACTGCCAGGTAACCGGGCGTTCCTAGCGTTCCTCCTCGTCACATCGACGAGGAGGAGCCGCCGTGAGCACGCTCACCAGCACCGCAGTCACCACCCGGCCGCCGGCTGCCACCGGGCGCGCGCGCCGGCTCGACGACTGGCGCCCCGAGGACCCCGACTTCTGGCGGGTGACGGGCGCGCCCATCGCCCGGCGCAACCTCTGGGTCTCGATCTTCGCCGAGCACGTCGGCTTCTCGGTGTGGAGCCTCTGGTCGGTCACCGTGCTCTTCCTCGGCCCCGCGTACGGCATCGACCCGGCCGGGAAGTTCCTGCTCACCGCCGTGCCGGCCGCACTGGGCGCGGTACTGCGCCTGCCGTACACGCTGGCGGTGGCCCGCTTCGGCGGGCGGCGCTGGACGATCATCAGCGCGCTCCTGCTGCTGGTGCCCACGGTGCCGATGACGGTGCTGCTGGAACCCGGGGTGTCCTACTCCACGCTGATGGTGCTCGCCTGCCTGACCGGCGTCGGTGGCGGCAACTTCGCCTCCTCGATGGCGAACATCAACCTGTTCTACCCGCAGCGGCTCAAGGGCCGGGCACTCGGGCTCAACGCCGGCGGCGGCAACCTCGGCGTACCCGCGGTGCAGTTGGTCGGGTTGGCGGTCCTCGCCACCGCCGGAGCCGCGTACCCCCGTCTGGTGCCGGCGGTCTACCTGCCGCTGATCGTGCTGGCCGCGCTGGCCGCGGCCCGCTGGTTGGACACCGTGCCCGGGGCGCGCAACGAGCCGGGCGCGCTGCGTGAGGCGGCCCGCGACCCGCACACCTGGGTCATGTCGGTGCTCTACGTCGGCACCTTCGGCTCGTTCATCGGGTTCGGTTTCGCCTTCGGTCAGGTGCTCCAGCTCCAGTTCGCCGAGCGGTTCCCCACCCCGGTCGACGCCGCCTGGCTGACCTTCCTCGGCCCGCTGGTCGGTTCGCTGATCCGCCCGCTGGGCGGGCACCTGGCCGACCGGTTGGGCGGTGCCCGGGTGACCTTCTGGAACTTCGTGGCGATGGCGGCCGGAGCGGGCACCGTGCTGTACGCCGCCCGGGAACGGTCGTTCGGGCTCTACCTGGCCGGGTTCCTCGCCCTGTTCGTCTTCTCCGGCATCGGCAACGGCTCCACCTACAAGATGATCCCGGCGATCTTCCGGGCCCGGGCGGCGGACGCCGTGACGTCAGGTCGCCGCGATCCGGAGGCCGCCGCGCGGTGGGCGCGGCGGATGACCGGCGCGCTGATCGGCATCGCGGGTGCCGTCGGGGCGTCCGGTGGGGTGCTGGTCAACATCTCGTTCCGACAGTCGTTCCTGAGCTCCGGCAACGCCGACGCCGCCTACCTGGCCTTCATCGGCTGGTACGCGTTGTGTTTCGCGGTCACCTGGGTGTTTTACCTCCGGCCGAGGGCCGATCGGCTCGCCAACGTGTGAGCTGGGCCACGGCTGGCGTGTCGCCGCGCACGAGCGCACCCCCGTTTTGACCTGCGGATGGGGCGCCGGGTATCGTTGCCTGCTGTTGTACGACATCCAGAGGCGTGCCCCATCAGGTACGCTTGGTCGTTCGTGCGCGCTGGTCCGGCCTGCAAGATCTGGTCACCTCGGCGCGCGACCCCAGACCGACGACGAGACAAGGTAGACCTGTGCGTACGTACAGCCCGAAGCCGGGTGAGATCGAGCGTCAGTGGCACGTCATCGACGCCTCTGATGTCGTGCTGGGCCGCCTGGCCACCCACGCCGCCACGTTGCTGCGTGGTAAGCACAAGCCGACTTTCGCGCCGCACGTCGACACGGGCGACTTTGTCGTCATCGTGAACGCGGGCAAGGTTGCGTTGACCGGCAACAAGCGCCAGACCAAGGTTGCTTACCGCCACTCCGGTTACCCGGGTGGTCTGAAGCAGATTGGCTACGAGGAGCTGCTGACCAAGCGCCCCGAGCGGGCCATCGAGCTGGCCGTGAAGGGGATGCTCCCGCACAACAAGCTCGGCCGTCAGCTGATCAAGAAGCTGAAGGTCTACGCCGGTGCCGAGCACCCGCACCTCGCGCAGCAGCCGGTGCCGTTCGAGATCAAGCAGATCGCGCAGTGAGCGCGGGCGAAGGAAGCAGCATGACCGACATCACCGAGACCGAGGTCGCCCCGGAAGCCCCTGAGGCCACCGAGGCGCCGGCGCCCGTCGCCCGCGCGCCTCGCGGTGACCGGCCGATCCAGACCGTGGGCCGCCGTAAGCAGGCCATCGTCCGGGTCCGTATCGTCCCGGGCACCGGCAAGATCACCTGCAACGGCCAGGACCTCGAGGCGTACTTCCCGAGCAAGGTGCACCAGCAGCTCATCAAGGACCCGCTGGTCACCGCCGAGAAGCCCGAGCAGTTCGACGTCATCGCCAACCTGCATGGTGGCGGCACCACCGGGCAGGCCGGCGCGCTTCGGCTGGGCATCGCCCGTGCGCTGATCATCAACGACCCGGACGACCGTCCGGCCCTGAAGAAGGCCGGCTTCCTGACCCGGGACGCCCGGGTCAAGGAGAGCAAGAAGTACGGCCTCAAGAAGGCCCGTAAGGCTCCTCAGTACTCGAAGCGCTGATCTTCAACAGCGCGTTGTACTTCTGACGGACGGCCGGTCCGCCTCCCCGCTAGGGGGAGGTGGGTCGGCCGTTCCGCTTTCTCCTCATTGGCAGTGCTCATCGGAGGTTGGCGGGTATGGGTCGGTTGTTCGGCACGGACGGCGTACGCGGGCGGGCAAACGCGGATCTCACACCGGAGCTGGCGTTGGCGCTCGCTGTGGCCGCCGCGCACACGCTCGCCGAGACGGACCGCAGCCACCCGCCGCTGGCCGTCGTGGGCCGGGACACCCGGGCCAGTGGCGAGATGTTGGAGGCCGCCGTGGTCGCCGGTCTGACCAGCGCCGGCGCCGACGTGGTGCGGGTCGGCGTGCTGCCGACCCCCGCGGTGGCGTTCCTCACGGCAGAGACCAAGGCCGACCTCGGGGTGATGCTCTCCGCGTCGCACAACCCGATGCCGGACAACGGCATCAAGCTCTTCGCTGCGGGCGGGCACAAGTTGCCCGACGAGATCGAGATGCAGATCGAGGCGGCCGTCGAGACGAACGCCACCACCGCCTGGGACCGCCCGGTGGGTGCCGGCGTCGGCCGCGTGCACGACCTTCTCGACGGCGCCGACCACTACGTCCAGCACCTGGTCAGCACCGTGCCGCACCGCCTCGAAGGCATCAAGGTCGTGGTCGACTGCGCCAACGGCGCCGCAGCCGAGGTCGCCCCGGTCGCCTACCAGGAGGCCGGCGCGGAGGTCATCGCGATCCATGCCGAGCCGAACGGCCTGAACATCAACGACGAGTGCGGCTCCAACCACATCGAGGCGCTGCGCGAGGCCGTGGTCGAGCACGGCGCCCACCTGGGGATCGCCCACGACGGCGACGCCGACCGTTGTCTGGCGGTCACCGCCGACGGCGACGAGGTGGACGGCGACGAGGTGATGGCGATCCTCGCGCTGGCCATGCGGGATGCCGGCACGCTCACCCAGGACACCCTGGTGGCCACCGTGATGAGCAACCTCGGGCTGCGGCTCGCGATGTCCGCGCAGGGCATCCGGCTGATCGAGACCAAGGTCGGTGACCGGTACGTGCTGGAGGAGCTGCGCGCCTCCGGGCTGGCGCTCGGCGGTGAGCAGAGCGGTCACATCGTGATGCCCGCCCATGCCACCACCGGCGACGGGGTGCTCACCGGCCTGCACCTGATGGCCCGGATGGCGGCCACCGGCAAGTCCCTCGCCGAGCTGGCGTCGGTGGTCACCAAGCTGCCCCAGGTGCTGATCAACGTGCCGGTCGGCGACCGGACCGTCGGTGCCGCCGCGCCGGCCGTGCGCGCCGAGGTCGAGCGGGCCGAGGCGGAGCTGGGTGAGACCGGCCGGGTGCTGCTGCGCCCGTCGGGCACCGAGCCGCTGGTCCGGGTGATGGTCGAGGCGGCCACCGAGGCGACCGCCCGTGAGGTCGCCGAGCGGATCGCCGAGCTGGTCCGCACCGCCAGCCCCGCCACGTCCTAGCGGGCGGGCGCGGTCAGTTCGGACGCTGTGGAGCTGAGTCGCTCACGACATCAGCTCCACAGCCTCCCGGACAGCCGGCCCGTCGGATCAGCGGCTCAGAGCGCGCAGCCGGCTGACCGCCTCGGTCAGCACCTCGGGGCGCTTGCAGAACGCGAACCGGACCAGCCGTCGGCCCGCCTCCACATCGTCGTAGAAGACCTGCGTCGGCACCGCCACCACGCCACAGCGCTCCGGCAGCGAACGGCAGAACTCCACCCCGTCCCGGCCGCCGAGTGTGGTGATGTCGGCGGTGACGAAGTATGTCCCCTCCGAGTCGAGCACCTCGAACCCGGCGTCGGTGAGACCACCGACGAGCTGGTCACGGCGCTGCTGGAGCCCGTCGCGGAAGCCGGTGTAGTAGTCGTCCGGCAGCGCCAACGCCACTGCCACCGCCGGTTGCAGCGGTGCCGCGTTGACGAAGGTGAGGAACTGCTTCACCCGCAGCACCGCCGAGACCAGCGCCGCCGGGCCGCTCGCCCAGCCGACCTTCCAACCCGTGCAGGAGAACGTCTTGCCGGCCGAGGAGATGCGCAGCGTCCGCTCCCGCATCCCGGGCAGGCCGGCCAACGACACGTGCGGGCTCGACGCGTCGGTGAAGACCAGGTGCTCGTACACCTCGTCGGTGACCGCGTACGCGCCGAACTCCTGACACAGCTCGGCGATCAGCGCCAACTCGGCCGGCGTGAAGACCTTGCCGGTCGGGTTGTGCGGTGAGTTGAGCAGCACCAGTCGGGTGCGCGGGCCGAACGCCGCGCGCAGCGCCGCCGGGTCGAAGGCGTACCGGCCGTCGGCCGCGGGCCGCAGGGTCACCGGTCGCCGGACCGCGCCGGCCAGGGCGATCGAGGCAGCGTACGAGTCGTAGTACGGCTCGAAGCACACCACCTCGTCACCCGGTTCGCAGAGGGCGAGGATGCTGGCCGCGACCGCCTCGGTCGCACCCGCGGTGATGACGATCTCGCCGTCCGGGTCGTACGACAGGTCCTGGAACCGCTGCTGGTGGGCCGCGACCGCCGCGCGCAGGGCGGGAATCCCCGGGCCGGGCGGGTACTGGTTCTGCCCGCCGCGCAGCGCCTCGGCGGCGGCGGCCAGCATCTCCGGTGGACCGTCGGTGTCCGGAAAGCCCTGCCCGAGGTTGACCGCGCCGGTGCGCACGGCGAGGGCGGACATCTCGGCGAAGATCGTCGTGCCGAACGGCCGCATCCGGGCCACCAGCGGGTCGACATCGGTGCTCGTCACCTGCGTCAGCCTAAGGCCACACCATGGCCGAACCCCAGCCTCACTCGGGCGCGCACCAGATGCTGCCGTAGCTCCGCTCCTTGAGGACCACCGGCGTGCCGGTGCCGCTGATCGCGACGGTGCATTCGAGGAGACCGTGGTATTCCATATCGACCCAGTCGGCCTCCAACCTGACCCGGTTCTGGCCGTTGGTCCGGATGGTGGTGCGCCAGGGGAGCTTCGCGCTGTCGACGTGGATCAGGTCGCTCTCGGCGTCGAAGTACGCGATGTCGGCCTCGCCCGATCCGGTGACCTCGTAGACCACCGTCACCGGGGCCGGCCCCGACGTCGGTCGGGTGAGCGGCTGCTTGCTCGGGGTCGGGGGCGCGGGGCTGGGTCGCTCCGGAATGGGCGCACGTGTGGTGGGCGCGGTCCAACCGTCGTCGAGAACAACCCACGGCTCCTCGGCGACCGGCTCCGAGCCGGGTCTGTCCAACAGGAAACCACCCGCGCAGAGGCAGCCGCAGACGACCAGGACCAGCGCCACGAAGACCGCGACGACGATGCCGACGATCCGGCCGCTGCTCGTGGTCGGGCTGCCGCTGGGACGCGGCTGGCCGGGGTAGGTGTACGGCGGCGGATAGCCGTGGGGCGGCCATCCGGCTGACGGCGGCCAGTGCGCGGGCGGTGGCGCGCCGGCAGGCGTGGGCCATCCTGCTGCCGGAGGCGGCCCGGTGGCAGTCGGATCCGACGGGTCGGGCGGGGACGGCGACCACGGCGACGCCGGTGGCCCGGGCGTCCACGGGGTCGGAGGCGGTTGAGGCGTCCACTGGGTCGGGGGCGGCGACGGGGTCCACGGCGCGGCCGGGGTCCACGGGGCTGGCGCCCACGGCGCCGGCGGTGCCCACGGCTGAGCCGGAGCCAGTGGGTCGGGCGCCGGGAGCCCAGCGGGGGAGGGCGGTGCCGTCGGGTCCGGTGGCAACGGAGAGGCCGGGCGCAGCGGGGACGGCTCGGGTGTCGACCCCGACGTGCCGCCGGGTGCCGGGTCCGATGGTGAGGTGGGGGACGGATCGGGCGGGGGCGCGTCGGACATGGCTGCTCCGGGCGGGAGTGGGTATGGGACGAACGGGCCGAGGGCGGGCGCGCCGAACCCGCCGAGAGACTGTCGTACCCGACGGCGCGCCGCAACCCCCGTCACCTCCGGGCGGCCCCGCCCGGGCCTGCGACGCTCGTCCCGTTGCGCCCCGCCAACCCCCGATCGCTCAGATTCCGTGATTGATAACCCGACTTTCGAGCACCCATCATGAGTGAAACTGGGTTAGGCTGCGGGCCATGTGTGGAATCGTGGGATACGCGGGCGCGCGCCCCGCACTCAGCATCGTGCTCGACGGGCTGCGGCGGCTGGAATACCGCGGCTACGACTCGGCGGGCGTCGCGATCGTCTGCGACGACCGGCTGCTGACCGAGAAGAAGGCCGGCAAGCTGGCCAACCTTGAGAAGGTGCTGTCCGAGCGGGCCGCCGACGACCCGACCTCCTGCGCGGCCAGCCCGATCGGCATCGGTGACGGCACCACCGGCATCGGGCACACCCGGTGGGCCACCCACGGCGGCCCGACCGACCGCAACGCCCACCCGCACGTCGCCCCCGACGGCCGGGTCGCGGTGATCCACAACGGCATCATCGAAAACTTCGCCAAGCTCCGTAACGAGCTGGAGGCCGACGGCGTCCAGTTCACCAGCGACACCGACACCGAGTGCGCCGCCCACCTGCTCGCCGCCGCGCTGGCCGACCTGCGCGCCGCCGGCCAGCCGGACAGCCCGCAGCTGCTCGCCGCCGGCATGCGGGTGGTCTGCCAGCGGCTGGAGGGCGCGTTCACCCTGCTCGCGGTGGACGCCGGCGTGCCCGGTGCGGTCGTCGGCGCCCGGCGCAACTCGCCGCTGGTCGTCGGCCGCGGCGACGGTGAGAACTACCTGGCCAGCGACGTGGCCGCGTTCATCGAGCACACCCGGGAAGCGGTCGAGCTGGGCCAGGACCAGATCGTCCTGATCACCGGTGACAGCATCGAGATCACCGACTTCGACGGCCAGCCCGCCGCCGGCAAGGACTTCCACATCGACTGGGACTCCTCGGCCGCCGAGAAGGGTGGCTACGACTGGTTCATGCTCAAGGAGATCGAGGAGCAGCCGCAGGCCATCGCCGACACGCTGCTCGGCCGGCTCACCGAGACCGGCGAGATCGCCCTCGACGAGGTCCGCCTCAGCGACCAGGACCTGCGCGACGTCGACAAGATCTTCATCGTGGCCTGCGGCACGGCGTACCACGCCGGCATGGTCGCCAAGTACGCCATCGAGCACTGGACCCGGATCCCCTGCGAGGTGGAGCTGGCCAGCGAGTTCCGCTACCGCGACCCGGTCCTCGACCGGTCCACGCTGATCGTGGTGATCTCGCAGTCCGGCGAGACGATGGACACCCTGATGGCGCTGCGCCACGCCAAGGAGCAGAAGGCCCGGGTGCTGGCGATCTGCAACACCAACGGCTCGACCATCCCCCGTGAGTCGGACGCCGTGCTCTACACCCACGGCGGGCCGGAGATCGCCGTCGCCTCCACCAAGGCGTTCCTCACCCAGGTCGTCGCCTGCTATCTGATCGGCCTGCACCTGGCCCAGGTGCGCGGCATCAAGTTCGCCGACGAGGTGGGCGCGGTGGTCGCGCAGTTGCAGGAGATCCCCGGCAAGCTGCGCGAGCTGCTCGACCGGATCGAGCCCGTCCGTGAGCTGGCCCGGGAGCTGAAGTCCGAGCCGACAGTGCTGTTCATCGGCCGGCACGTCGGCTACCCGGTGGCCCTGGAGGGCGCGCTGAAGCTCAAGGAACTGGCGTACATGCACGCCGAGGGCTTCGCCGCCGGCGAGCTGAAGCACGGCCCGATCGCCCTGATCGACAAGGGCACCCCGGTCATCTGCGTGGTGCCCTCGCCGGTCGGCCGGGGCATGCTGCACGACAAGGTCGTCTCCAACATCCAGGAGGTCCGGGCGCGCGGTGCGCGGACCATCGTGATCGCGGAGGAGGGCGACGAGGCGGTCGTCCGGTATGCCGACCACCTCATCTACGTGCCGCGTACGCCGACGCTGCTGGCCCCGCTCGTCACCACGGTGCCGTTGCAGGTGCTCGCCGCCGAGATCGCCGCCGCCCGTGGACACGACGTGGACCAGCCCCGCAACCTGGCCAAGTCGGTCACCGTCGAGTAGGCCCCTCCACGACCTGGCCCAGCACGACCCGGGCCATCCCGTCCAGCGCGGGATTGCCCGGGTCCCAGTAACCGGTGTGGCCTCCTCGCCCACTGCCGAAGACCCGACCGCCGAACCCGGGATCCGACGGGTCGTGACCGAACCACAGCTCGTGGCCGGTCCGGTCGGGCCAGGCCAGCGCGGCGGCCAGCGGAGCCGCGCCGGACAGCGCACGTCGGCCCATCTCGTCCACCGGAAGGGCCCCGCGGATCACGTCGTCGGGAGCGCTGCTCGCCCAGACCTCCCGGGCGGGCACGCCCAGCTCGGCGGCGTGCGACGCACCGACCCCGGGGGAACCGACAAAGACCAGCGCGTCGGCGGCCAGCCCGTGCTCCCGGGCGGCCATGCCCACCACCAGTGACCCGTAGCTGTGCCCGAGCACGGTCTGCCGGGCCGGTGGCCCCTCGTGGGTGGCTCGCAGCCCCTCCTGGAAGCGGTGCAGTGCCGGGCCGGCATCGCGTGCCAGACCTGCGAAAGCCGCGTCGGTCACGAAATCCGGGGCGTCGTAGTCCAACCAGAGCACCGCCGCGCTGCGTTCAGTCGGGGCGAGCGTGGTGCACCGGTCCAGCACCCGCGCCGCCCTGCCCAGCTCACCGGGGGCGTCGTCCAGCCCGGAACCCATCCCCGGCACGTAGGTGAGCACCCGGTCGGCCTGGTCCGGGTCGCCGAGCGCCAGCACCACCCGACCCTCACCGGCCGTATCCAGCCCCAACAGGTATGCCCGCGGCTCCCCACCGCCCGCCAGTCGTCCGCCCAGCGTGTCCAGACCGGCCAACCGCTCAGCCAGCCCGCGCAGCCGGACCGACGCGAGCGCCCCCGGTGGCAGGCGGGTCAGCAACCGCCGCCGCTCGGCCAGCAGCTCCTCCCGCCAGATCCCGAGCCGCAGCCGGTTGGCCTGGTCGCGGGCGGCCACCGGCACCCCGTCCAATCGGCCGACCAGCGCCGGCTCGTGCCCGATCAGCCACCGTCGCTGCGCCGGTGTCAGACCCGCCCACCAGGCGCGGACCAGGGTCGGCGCCGCACCGGGGGCCGGCCGGTCCGGCGGTGGCGGGGAGGCCCAGCCGGTGCCGGCGGCCCGGGCCAGCTCGTCCAACCGGTCGGCGGCGGCCCGGTCCGCGGCACCGGCCTCGTCGAGCGCGTCCCGCAGGTCTGCCGCCACCCGGGCCGCTGCCACGCCGGCCCGCTCGGTCGGCCGGGCCCGGGCGGGATCGACGTGCACCCCACCCGAGCGGTCCACCAGCAGGCCGGCCGCGTCCGCCAGGGCGACCGCATCGGCGAGCCGTGCCTTCGCCACGGCCAGCCGGCCGGCCAGCTCGGCCAGCACCTGGTCGACCTCGATCAACACGGGTGCGACCGACGTCAGCTCGTCACGCAGACCGACGAGCCGGGCGTCCGCCGCCGTGGCCGCCGCGCCCGACCAACCGCCCCGCAAGCGCCTGTCCGCCGTACGCAGCTCACCGACGCGTCGGTCGACCAGCCCGGTCAACCCCGCCCAGGCCGTCCCGGCGGCCCGCCACCCGCTCGGATCGGCTGCCCACAGGTGTCGGTAGGCGACGCTGCTCACCGGTGCAGGGAGGCGAACCGGTCGGCCGCCCGGTCGTCGACCGACTCGTACGCCTCGGCCGCGGCCCGCACTCCGGCGGAGGCCGCCGTGACCCCAGCACCCACCCGGCACAACCAGGAGTGCACGGCTGCCTCCACCCCGGCCAGGGCCGCGCCGGCTCGCCACTCGGGTGCCGTCACCAGCAACCCGGGCACCCCCGCGAGGCCCAGCGCCAGCCGGTGTGCCCCGTCGTCGAGCACGACGGCGACCGCGCGCAGCTCCTCCGGCCGGACGACGAACGGCTTATCGGTCATGACCACACCCCCACCGACGATCGGGATCGACGCGCTGACGCTAGGCGCGTACCGGAGGTCGTCGAGTGCCCTGTGGACAGCCGGCGTTGAGGCGTACCCCGGCCTGTCCACAGGCGTTGCCCACCGCGGCCCCGACGGCTAATCTGCGGCCCCGGCCGCCGGTAGGGTGAAGTGGTGATCGTCGCTGTCGGCATCGACGTCGTCCTGGTCGACCGGTTCGCCCGGGCCCTGGCACGGACGCCGCTGCTCGCCGACCGGCTCTTCACCACTGCCGAGCGACACACCCGCGCCGGTGCCCCGCGATCGTCGGAGTCCCTTGCCGCCCGCTTCGCCGCCAAGGAGGCCGTGGCCAAGGCGCTCGGCGCTCCGGCCGGGCTGAGCTGGCACGACTGCGAGATCGTGCCCGATCCGGACGGCCGTCCCTGGCTCGCCGTCTCCGGCACGGTCGCGGCGGCGGCCGACGCGCGTGGGGTCAACCGCTGGCATCTCTCGTTGTCGCACGACGGGGGGATCGCGTCGGCGATGGTGGTCGCGGAACGGTGACGTCGGCTGGGCGGGCCGACCCGGTCCACCCGCGAACGAATGGGACACGGTGGCATGAGATCGGTGTGGCGGGTGGCCGACGTACGGGCGGCCGAGGCAGGGCTGATGGGCACGCTGCCGGACGGGACGCTGATGCAACGGGCCGCCGCCGGGCTGGCCCGCCGGGCCGCGCTGCTGCTCGCCGAGCGCGGCGGGGTCTACGGCGCCCGGGTGCTGCTGCTGGTCGGTTCCGGTGACAACGGTGGCGACGCCCTGTACGCGGGGGAGCGGCTGGCCCGCCGGGGAGTCCAGGTGTCCGCCCTGCTGCTCACCCCCGGGCGTGCGCACGCCGCCGGGCTGGCCGCCCTGCGAGCGGCCGGTGGCCGGCTGGTGCCGCAGCCGGCCGGCCCGGTCGACCTGGTCCTGGACGGCATCGTCGGCATCGGCGGCACCGGTGGGCTGCGGGCGAGCGCGGACGAGGTGGTCCAACGCCTCGGCGAGCTGCATGGGCGCGACGGCGAGCGCGCCACCATCCTGGCGGTGGACGTGCCGAGCGGGGTCGCGGTGGACACCGGCCACGTGCCGCTGTCCGCGTCCGGCCGACCGACAGCGGTCCGCGCCGACGTGACGGTGGCGTTCGGCGCGCTCAAGCCCGCACTGGTGGTCGGGCCGGCAGCCGCCCTGGCCGGGCAGGTGGAGCTGGTCGACATCGGGCTGCGCCCGTGGCTGCGAGGCTCCCCGGCGCTGCGGGTAACCGAGTGGTCCGACCTGGTGGACTGGTGGCCGGAGCTGGGCCCGGCGTCGGAGAAGTACAGCCGGGGCGTGGTGGGCGTGTCGACCGGCTCGGCGACCTACCCGGGCGCGGCGGTGCTCTCCGTCGGCGGCGCTCTGGCCGGGCCGACCGGCCTGGTCCGCTATGCCGGCGGTGCCCGGTCCGAGGTGCTGCACCAGCACCCCTCGGTGATCGCCAGTGGGCGGGTCGCCGACGCGGGCCGGGTGCAGGCCTGGGTCTGTGGCTCCGGCCTGGGCACCGGAGAGGACGCGTCGGCCGAGCTGCGCGCCGTGCTGGCCTCCCCGGTGCCGGTGGTGCTCGACGCCGACGCGCTGACCCTGCTGGTGGACGGCTCACTCGCCGACCGGCTGCGCGGGCGGGACGCGCCGATCGTTGTCACCCCGCACGACCGGGAGTTCACCCGGCTGTGCGGGGAGGAGCCCGGCGCCGACCGCGTCGGCTCCGCGCTGCGGCTGGCCGCCTGGATGAACGCGGTGGTGCTGCTCAAGGGGGACCGCACGGTGATCGGCACCCCGGACGGCCGGGCGTACGTCAACCCGACCGGCACCCCGGCACTGGCCACCGGCGGCACGGGTGACGTGCTGGCCGGGCTGCTCGGCTCGCTGCTGGCGGCCGGGGTGCCCGCCGATCGGGCCGCCGCCTCGGCCGCATACCTGCACGGGCTCGCCGGCCGGGAGGCGGCCCGGGGTGGGCCGGTGACCGCGCCCGACGTGGTCACCGCACTTCGCCCGGTTGTCGCCCGGCTGGGCTGATCGGCCCGTTCCGGCCGGGTCGTCGTCCGGGGGCGTGCGTCGCCGCCCCCGGTGATCACGGCGGAAAGTAGGCTGGGCGTATGTGGCAGGCCGAGGTACGCGTCGATCTTGACGCGATCCGCGAGAACGTGAGCAGGCTCCGCTCCGGCACCAGCGCCGAGCTGATGGCTGTGGTGAAGGGCGACGGGTACGGCCATGGCATGCTTCCGGCCGCCCGCGCCGCGCTCGACGCCGGCGCGGACTGGCTCGGTGTCTGCACCCTCGACGAGGCGCTCACCCTGCGGCGGGCCGGAGTGACAGTGCCGGTGCTGGCCTGGCTGCTCGCGCCGGGGTTGCCGCTGCACGAGGGGGTCACCGCCGGAGTGGACCTTGGCGCGGCCAGTCTGCCGCAGCTGGACGAGATGATCGAGGCGAGCCGGCTCGCCGGGCGCCCCGCCCGCCTGCACCTGAAGATCGACACCGGGCTGTCGCGGGGCGGGGCGACCGTCGCCGACTGGCCGGCGCTGCTGGACGCCGCCGCGAAGGCGCAGGCCGACGGCCTGGTCGAGGTGGTCGGCGTGTGGAGCCACTTCGTGTACGCGGACAGCCCCGGCCACCCCACCACCGATCGCCAACTGGCCGTCTTCCACGAAGGGCTGGCCATGGTCGAGCGGGCCGGGCTGCGCCCGCGCTGGCGGCACCTCGCCAACTCGGCCGCCACCCTGACCCGCCCGGACACCCACTTCGACCTGGTCCGCCCCGGCCTGGCCATCTACGGGCTCTCCCCGGTGGCCGGCGAGACGTACGGGCTGCGGCCGGCGATGACCGCACGCGCCCGGGTGATGCTCACGAAGCGGGTGCCCGCCGGCACCGGCGTCTCCTACGGGCACGCCTACACCACCGAGGCGGACGCGAACCTGGCCGTGGTGCCGCTCGGGTACGCCGACGGGGTTCCCCGGCACGCGTCCAACACCGGCCCGGTCCAGCTCGCCGGCGCTCGGCGGACGATCTCGGGACGGGTCTGCATGGACCAGTTCGTGATCGACTGCGGGGACGACCCGGTGGCCGACGGTGACGTGGCGACCCTGTTCGGCAGTGGTGCCGATGGTGAGCCGACCGCCGACGACTGGGCCGAGGCGGTCGGCACGATCAACTACGAGATCGTCACCCGGTTCGGCAGCACACGCGTGCCTCGGATCTATGACGGCGAGCGGCCATGAGCTACCGCATTCCGCGTCCGCGGACCGCGGCGGGCCGGGTCGCGGGGATCCTCGGGGCCGCGGTCGGGGTCGCGGCCGCGGGCCTGGCGGCCGGCGTCGCGACCGAACGCACCCTGGTCCGCCGGCTCAAGGCAGACCCGGCCGACCGCTACGCGCACGAGGCGTTCGGCGAGCAGCGGTACGACGAGGCGTTCCGTCTGGAGCTGCCGGACGGCACGGACATCCACGTCGAGGTGGTCGAGCCGACCAGGCCGGTGCCGGGGCATCCGACGGTGGTACTGGTGCACGGCTTCTGCCTGGACATGGGGACGTTCCACTTCCAGCGCCAGATGCTCGCGGCCCGAGGTGACTACCGGGTCGTGGCGTACGACCAGCCCGGTCATGGTCGGTCCGGCCGGTTGGAGACCGGGGAGTACGACCTCGCGGTGCTCGGCCGGACGCTGCGCCAGGTGATCGACCGCACCGCCCCGGACGGGCCGCTGGTGCTGGTCGGTCACTCGATGGGCGGCATGACCATCATGGCGTTCGCCGAGTTGTTCCCGGAGCTGTTCGGTGACCGGGTGGTGGGCACGGTCCTGATGGCCACCTCGGGCGGGCTCATCGCCGAGACCAAGCTGGTCGCGCCCGCGCTGCTCGGCCGGGTCGGCGGCCCGGTGCTGTACATGGTCAGCAACGCCACCCGGTACGGCGGGCCGGTGATCGACAGGGCCCGCAAGTCGACGTCGAACGTGGCCTGGCTGCTGACCCGCAAGTACGGCTTCGGCACCCGCAAGCCCAGCCCGTCGCTGGTGTCCTACGTGGAGACGATGAACTCCCGGACATCGGCCGACACGGTGACCCGCTACCTGCGGACCCTGGCCACCCACTCGCGCTTCCCGGCTCTCGCGGCGTTGGCCGCGACGCCGGTGCTGGTGGTGGTCGGTGACAAGGACATGATCACTCCGGTGACCCACTCGGAGGAGATCGTCCGGCGGTTGCCGCACGCCGAGTTCGTCAAGATCAAGGACAGTGGACACGTGGTGATGCTGGAGCACGCCGACGAGGTCAACGCCGCGCTCGCGCGGTTCCTCGAATCACTCGCAGAGCCGGAGGAACGGTGAGTCACGTCGTCAAGCTGCCGACCGTCGAGGACACCCGGGAGTTCGGCCGACGCCTGGCCGGGCTGCTGCGCGCCGGCGACCTGGTGCTGCTGACCGGCCCGCTGGGCGCTGGCAAGACCGCGCTCACCCAGGGCGTCGGCGCCGGGCTCGGTGTTCTCGGCGACATCACCTCGCCGACGTTCGTGATCGCCCGGGTGCACCGCCCCGATCCGGCGCGGGGCGGCCGGGTCGCCCTGGTGCACGCCGACGCGTACCGGCTGGGCGCCGCCACCGACCCCCGCGCCGAGATCGACGACCTGGACCTCGACGCATCGGTCGAGGACTCGGTGACCGTGGTGGAGTGGGGTGAAGGCCTGGTGGAGCAGTTGGTCGACGCGCACCTGCGGGTCCGGATCGACCGCCGCGACGACGACACCCGCATCGTCGAGCTGGACCCGATCGGTGGCGACTGGGCCCGTCGGCTCGCCGACCTGGGCTAGGGCGGCCGCTGTCGTATCCGATGCCTAGAGTGCGGGGGACCGACCCGCGCTGTGTGAGAGGTTCCTGATGCCCGACGACGCCCCCGCCCTGGATCTGCTGGCCCTGCTGCCGGAGCAGTGGCGTGCCGTGCTCACCCCACACCTGGATGCGGTGCGCACCGCCGCGCTGGCCGAGTTCGTCGCTCGGGAATACGCGACGCAGACCGTCTTCCCTCCCCTGGAGGACCTGTTTTCGGCCTACCGGCTCTGCCCGCCGCAGGGCACCCGGGTGCTGATCCTCGGGCAGGACCCCTACCACCGGGCCGGGCAGGCACACGGGTTGAGCTTCAGCGTCCGCGACGGTGTGACGGTGCCGCCGTCGTTGCGCAACGTCTTCAAGGAGTTGGGCGAGGACGTCGGCGTTCCCAAGCCGCGCAGCGGCAACCTCGACGGGTGGGCCGCCCAGGGCGTGCTGCTGCTCAACGCGGTGCTGACCGTCCGTCAGGCCACCCCGGGCTCGCACGCCAACGCCGGCTGGGAGGAGTTCACCGACGCCACCATCCGGGCACTGGACGCCTCGCCGGACCGGGTGGTCTTCCTGCTCTGGGGCGGCTACGCCCGCAAGAAGGCGGCCCTGGTCACCAACCCGCAGCACGTCGTGCTGGAGGCCGGCCACCCCAGCCCGATGAACCCGCGTGGCTTCCTCGGCAGCCGCCCGTTCAGCGCGGCCAACAAGGCGCTCGCCGACGCCGGCCTGCCCACCATCGACTGGGAGCGCACCGCCGGCTGACCTCTGCGGCTCGCGGCTCCCGGTCACCGCCCTGCTGTTGGCGTGGCCGGCGGGTGGCTCAGCTTCCGATGGCCAGCTGCCGGTCACGGTAGCGGCGCAACAGCTCGCCGGCGCGCGGCTCGGTCAGCTCCAGTTCGACGAGCGGCACCACCTGGTAACCCCGACCGCCGTGGCGCACCTCGATCGTCTCGGGCAGCTCGTCGCACATCGTGGCCCTGATCTCGCCGTACCGGGTCGACCAACGGTGCTCGCCCGGCTCCTCGGGCTCCAGCCACACACCGCCGAACTCGCCCCAGCGAGCGTTCCACCGCTGCCCGTAGTTCCTTTCCAGCCAACGGGTCAACACCTTCGAGTCCTGCCACCGCACGGCGATCTCCAGCGCGTCCACCGGCACCGGCGCACCCTGCAACAGGGCAGCCGTGCTCCCGGTGAGCACCTGCGGGAGATCGCTGAGCCGGTCCAGCAGCCGATCCAGGCCCAGATCGTCGATCCGCTCGGCGAGCGGCCGAGCGGCCAGGTCGTCCATCCGGGCGTCAAGGTGCGCGTCCAGCGGCTCCACCCCGACGGCCAGCTGCACATCCATCGCAGCGAGCATCCGTTCCAGCACCGGGATGGTCGGCGCACGCTCGCCACGTTCGATCCTGGCCACGGCAGCCTGGCTGACCCCGGCCAGCGCGGCCAACTGACGCTGGCTCAGCTCGCGCAGGTGTCGTTGCTGCCGCACGGTAGCGCCGAGAAGGGTGACAAGGCGAGTGGATGGCATCCCCGCATGGTGGACCAGGGCCAGATGCCGGCGATACCTCTGCGGCATATTGACGACTCGCCGCTGATCCGGCCGAGGACCGCCCCGGTCGATGGCCTGGCGGCTGGCGGCGGGCCTATCCCAGTGTGCGTGATGCCTGTGAGTCATCTTGATGACTCACAGGCATCACGCTCAAAAGGAAATGTGGCGTCGTCGCATCCGGCCGCTTCGCTCCCCGGCCGCTTCGCCGCCCGGCTGGGTTGCGGGCGGGGTGCGGGTGGGCGGGGCGTCCGGAGGACCGCGGTGGGGTGGGGCGGGCCTGGGGGCGGTGACCGGGGCGGGGCGTGACCGGGGGCGGTGGCCGGGCGGCTAGGCTGGCTAACCGTGCTCGTACTCGTGGTGGACAGCTCGACCCCTGCGGTGACCGCAGCGCTGGTGGAGGTCTCGGCGGACGGTGTCGTGTCCCGGGCGCACCGGTGCACGGTCGATGCCCGCGCGCACGGCGAACTGCTCGCTCCCCAGGTGGACGCGGTCCTCGCCGACGCCGACGCGCGCCCACGTGACCTGAGCGCCATCGTCGCCGGGCTCGGCCCGGGTCCGTTCACCGGGCTGCGGGTCGGCCTGGTCACCGCCGCGACGATGGGTCAGGTGCTCGGCATCCCCACGTACGGCGTCTGCTCGCTGGACGCCATCGGCTACCCGGCGGCGTCCGGCGAGCCGGTGCTGGCCGCCAGCGATGCCCGGCGCAAGGAGCTCTACTGGGCCGTCTACGACGGTGCGGGCCAGCGGGTCGTCGGGCCTGAGGTGTCCACGCCGTCGGTGGCCGCCGCGCGCGCCCGGGAGCTGGGCGCGACGATCGCGGTCGGGGACGGGGCACACCGGTACGCCGAGATCCTGAACCTGCCCGTGCGGGTCGAGCCCAGGTACCCGGACGCCACCGTGCTGGCGCTGCTCGCGGCCGAGCGGATCCGGGCGGGAGCGTCCAGCGAGCGGCTCACCCCGCTCTACCTGCGCCGTCCCGACGCGGTGGCGGCTGTCGGCCGCAAACCGGTCCTGCCATGACAGCGGTACGGCTCGTCCCGTTCCGCTGGTGGCACATCGACGACGTGCTGCCGATCGAGGCGGACCTCTTCGGCGCCGAGCAGTGGTCGCCGGCCATGTTCTGGAGCGAGCTGGCCAACGGACACCACTACCGGGTCGCCGTCGACGGGGATGGCGCGGTGCTCGGTTACGCCGGTCTCGCCGGGGCTCCTCCGGACGAGGTGTGGGTGCAGAACATCGCCGTGCGCCGGGACGCCCAGCGGCGGGGCGTGGGCCGCGTCCTGCTGGAGGAACTGCTCGCCGAGGCGGCCCGGCGGGATGCCCGCAGCACCCTGCTGGAGGTCGCCGTGGACAACGCCGCCGCCCAGAGGCTCTACGCGACGTACGGGTTCGAGCCGATCGGGGTGCGGCGCGGCTACTACCAACCGAGCAACACCGACGCGCTGGTCATGCGGCGCGACGCCGAGCCGACCGGGGACGGACCACACGACCATGGCTGACGAACCGCTGATCCTGGGTATCGAGACCTCCTGCGACGAGACCGGCGTCGGCATCGTGCGGGGGCACACCCTGCTGTCCGACGCACTCGCCTCCAGTGTCGAGGAGCACGCCCGATTCGGGGGTGTGGTGCCCGAGGTGGCCAGCCGGGCACACCTGGAGGCCATCGTGCCCACCATGGACCGGGCCCTGACCGAGGCCGGCGTCACCCTGGCCGACATCGACGCGATCGCGGTCACCTCCGGGCCTGGTCTGGCCGGTGCGCTGCTGGTCGGTGTCGCCGCCGCCAAGGGGTACGCGCTCGCCGCCGAGAAGCCCGTGTACGGCGTGAACCATCTTGCCGCCCACGTCGCGGTGGACACCCTTGAGCACGGCCCACTGCCCGAACCCGCCATCGCGCTGCTGGTGTCCGGCGGTCACTCGTCCCTGCTGCTCGTCGACGACCTGGCCCGGGGCGTCACCCCGCTGGGCGCCACCATCGACGACGCCGCCGGTGAGGCGTTCGACAAGGTCGCCCGGCTGCTCGGGTTGCCGTTCCCGGGCGGCCCGCCGATCGACCGGGAGGCCCGGGCCGGCGACGCCGCCGCGATCGCCTTCCCACGCGGCCTGACCGCCGCCAAGGATCTCGCCGCCCACCGGTACGACTTCTCGTTCTCCGGCCTGAAGACGGCGGTGGCCCGGTGGGTCGAGGCGCGTCAGCGTGCCGGTGAGCCGGTGCCGGTGGCCGACGTGTCCGCGTCCTTCCAGGAGGCGGTCTGTGACGTCCTGACCAGCAAGGCGCTCGCCGCCTGCCGCGCTCAGGGCATCGACACCCTGGTGATCGGCGGGGGAGTGGCGGCGAACTCGCGGCTGCGGGCGATGGCCGAGCAGCGGGCCGAGAAGTACGGCATCCGGGTCCGGGTGCCCCGTCCGAAGCTCTGCACGGACAACGGTGCGATGGTGGCCGCGCTCGGTTCGCACCTGGTCGCGGCTGGGGTCGCGCCGAGCCGACTGGACCTGCCTGCCGATTCGGCACTGCCGTTGACCACGGTCAGCGTGTGACGGGGGCGGCGGACATGATCGTGCGGATGTGGGAGGCGCGCGCCGAGGCGTACGGCGTCGCCGACCTGATCACCTGGGTGTGCGACACCGCCCTGCCCGAGTTGGAGCACGACCCGCTGCACGTCTCCAGCGAGGTCTTCTCCTCCACCGACCATCGCGTGGTGGTCATCTCCAAGTGGCGCAGCAACCCGCGACCGCTGCCCGATCCGCCTGCCCTGCTGGTGGCCCGCGCTCCGCACTCCTGGGATTTCACCCAGGTCGACCGCTGACGCGAGCCACCAACGAGGCCATCGCCGATGGTCAGCTGCGGCGCAGCATCCGGTAGGTGGCGATTCCACCGGTGCCCAGGGCGGCGAGGAAGACCAGCCAGACGACTGTGCTGCTGACCCCGACCTGCGGGCCGGCGTTGGCCGCCGCGGCGGCCAACAGGCCGTCGTCACCGGGGGCGGGCAGGGCCGCAGGGGGCAGCTCCGGCCAGCGGACCAGGCCCGTGCTCTCCAGCATCTGCATGTGGTGCATGACGAAGCCGTTGGAGTCGTCGCAGAGCTTGCGGACGGTGGCGTCCCGGGTGCTGGCGCGGACCGCGCCGATCACCGGGAAGATCTTGCCGTGGGCGACCCGGAGCCGGGTGACGAAGATCTGGTCGAACCGGGCGCCGGACGCCTTCTGCATCTCCGCCAGCCAGCCCTTCTGCTCGGCGGTCGGCTCGCTGGGGATTGTCGCGCCCAACTTGTTGGCTGCCTCGACCACGAGCTCGTCGAGCTTCTGGTGCTCGCTGGCGATGCCGGCGCCGATCTCCCGCACCTTGGCCGACTGCCCCTTCTCGGCGGCCATCTGACCGGCTGGCATCTCCCACAGCCCGGCGAGCCGTACCCCGTTGAGCAGTGTCATGTCGGCGGCGTTGAGCTGCTGCCCGCCGCCGGCGGGCGCGGCCATGGCCACGCCGGGCAGGACACCGATCCCCGCGACGATCGCGATGAGCAGCATCGCCGCTCGGTGGGTCCGGTTGCCCAGCCGGCGATGGGCGGATCTGAGCGGTGCCATGTCTGTGGTGCCTCCTCGGTCCGGACCGAAACGCGTCTGGACCGGACAGCCATACGCTCCCGGCTGCCCGTCCGCCCACTGATACGGACTGATCGCGCGATCAGTTCACCGTTTGGCGACGTGGATCAGCGGGTGATGGCGAGGAAGCCGCCGAGCAGCAGCAGGGTGAGCGCCGCGGCGGCGAAGAGCATCAGCAGCTCGCGGTGCCCGTGCCCGACGGTGTCGCGGTCGCCGGGCGGATCGGACAGTGCCGGCAGATCGCGGGTCAGCGCGGCCAGGTCACCGAGGGTGCGTGCCGTCCACACTGCACCCGCCCGATCGGAAAACTCGTCGAGGGTCAGCCGGCCCGCTGCGGTGTGCCGGTGCAGCTCGGCGACCACCCGGTTGCGGTCGTCGTCGGAGGCGCGCAGCTCGACATCCACGCCGGACAGCGTACGCGGATCAGCCCACGTCGAGGGGGTCCGCGAGGAGTCGTTCAAAGGCCAACTCGGCGGCCCCGATCAGGGGGGCGTCCGCGCCCAGCTTGGGCGTGCGCAGCCGAACGTGCTCCAGGCAGGCTCCGAGCGCGTTGGAGTTGAGCCGGCTGCGGATCTGGGCCGCCGCCGCGAGGTAGAGGTCGCGCATGGTGCCGCCGAAGATGACCATTTCGGGGTTGAAGATGTTCACCAGGTTGGCGACGCCGAAGCCGAGCCAGTCGCCGGCCTGGCGGACCGCCGTCTGGGCCCGGGCGTCGCCCCGGTCGGCGGCGTCGAAGACCGCCAGCAGGGCGTCGCGACCCCGGGCGTCGGAACGTCCGGCGGCGCGCAGCAGACCGTGCTCGCCGATCTCGGTCTCCCAGCAACCCCGGGAGCCGCACTCACAGGGCCGGCCGTCGCGGACCACCTTCATGTGGCCGACCTCGCCGCCGTACCCACCGTGCCCGGTCAGCCGACGTCCACCGGCGATGATGCCGGCACCCACGCCGACGTCTCCGTACAGGTAGAGGACGTTGTCGCAACCGGCCGCAACACCCCGTGCGTGCTCGGCGAACGCGGCGACGTCGGCCACGTTGCCCACCGTGACCGGTACGTCGATGCCCAACTCGTCGGCGAGGGCCGAGCCGATCGGCTCGTCCACCCAGCCGGTGGTGGGGCCGAGCCGGACCAGGCCGTCGTCCCGGCGGACCATGCCGCAGACCGCGACGCCGGCGCCGACGCAGATCGCGTCGGCCGGCACCAGCTGCTGCATCTCCTTGACCGCGCCGGCCAGCAGCGGCGCGGCCTCCGCGGCCAGCAGCCCGCGTGGTCTGTCCAGGTCACGGCGGTCCAGGACCGCCCCGCCCAACCCGATCCGGGCCGCGCGCAGACGGTCCACCTCCACCGAGTACGCGTACGCGTAGACCCGGGCCGACTCGGGCCGGACGACCAGTGACGGTCGCCCGGCCCGGCCGGTCTCCTTCGGCGCGCCTTCGCTGACCAGCCCCACCGCGGACAGGTCGGCGGTGAGCGCGCCGATGGTGCTGCGGTTGAGGCCCAGCGTGGTGGTCAGTTCCGCGCGTGTGGTCGCCCCGTGGACGTGCACATGCCTCAGCAGAGCCCCGAGGTTCTGCCGTCGGACGTCGTCCTGGCTCGGTCCTGGGCGCATCGTGGTGCTACCTCCCGCGGTCAGCGGGTGCCGGTGGCTGCCGCGCGGCGGCGGGAGAGCGCGTCGACGCTGGCGGCGAGCAGCAGCACGACGCCGGTGACCACGTACTTGACTCCCGCGCTGTAACCCATCAGGCCCATTCCGTTTTCGATGACCGCGACCACCGCGCCGCCGAGCACGGCGTCGAGGACCCGGCCCTTGCCGCCGAAGAGGCTGGTGCCGCCGATCACCGCCGCGCCGACGGCGTAGAGCAGTACGTTACTGCCCCCGGTGTTCGGGTCGACGGAGTTGGCCCGGCTGGCCGCCACGATGCCACCGATGGCGGCCATCGACGAGCAGATCACGAAGACCGAGATCCGGATCCGGTCGACGTCGATGCCGGCCCTGCGGGCCGCTTCCCGGTTGCCGCCCACTGCGTAGATGTGCCGGCCGTAGCTGGTGCGCTGCAGCACGAAGGTCCAGATGACCAGCAGCACCACGATGATCGGCACCACGATCGGCACACCCTTGAGTGAGCTGATCAGGACGTTGCGGCTGCGCTCCAGGTTGAGCACGTACACAGCGGTGCCGAGGATGACGGCGAGCCCGCCGATCCGCAGCGCCACCACGGCGATCGGGTCGGTGATCAGACCACGGGCCGCCCGGTTGCGGTGGCGCAGCAGTTGCACCGCCGCGTAGCCGAGGACCGCGAGGGCGGTCAGTGCCCAGCCGAGGGTGGGGGCGAGGTTGCGGTTGGCGATGGCGACGAGCACCTCGTCGCGGACGGAGATGTTGGTGCCCTCCTTGACGAGCAGCAACACGACGCCCTGGAAGGCGAGGAAACCGGCGAGGGTGACCACGAAGGACGGGATGCCGATCTTCGCGACGAGCATGCCGAGCGCGGTTCCGATGACCACACCCGTGGCGACCGCGGCGAGCACGGCGACCCACCAGGGGTAGCCGAGCACGGTGACCACATTGGCCAGCACCGCCGCGCAGACGCCGCTGGCGAAGCCGGCGGACAGGTCGATCTCGCCGAGCAGCAGCACGAAGACCAGGCCCATCGCGATCAGCGTGACCGCCGCACCCTGGGTGAAGAGGTTGGCGAAGTTGCCGGCCGACAGGAATGAGGACGGCCGCATGATCGCGAAGACGGTGCAGAGCACGATCAGGCCGAGCACGGCTGGCAGCGCGCCGACGTCGCCACCGCGTACCCGACTCAGGTAGTTGCGGACATGACCTCCGACGGTCGGCGCCGGTGTGACGGCCGCCGGGCCGTCCTTGCGCACGGCGGTGGTGGTCATCGGAGGCCTCCTGAGGTCGAGTCGGCCGGCTGCGCGCCGTCGCCGTTGCTGCCCGGGTCGGTGGCGAGGCCGAGCCCGCCCGAGCGCCCGGCGGTGATCAGCTCGACCACCTGGGCGTGGGTGATGTCGGTGGTCTTCACCTGGGCGACCATCTGGCCGAGGTAGAGCGCGGCGATCCGGTCGGAGACGGCGAAGACGTCGTTCATGTTGTGCGAGATGAGCACCACGGCCAGGCCGTTGTCGGCGAGTCGGCGGACCAGTTCGAGCACCTGCGCGGTCTGTGCCACGCCGAGGGCCGCGGTGGGCTCGTCCAGGATGACCAGTTTGCTGTTCCACAGCACCGCCTTGGCGATGGCCACGGTCTGGCGCTGGCCGCCGGAGAGGCTGGACACGTGCTGACGCAGCGAGGTGACGGTGCGGATGGAGAGCCCTGCCAGCGTCTCGGCGGCGAGCTGTTCCATGGTCGGCTCGTCCAGGACGATGCCGCTGCGCCTCTCCCGACCCAGGAACATGTTCTGCACGATGTCCAGGTTGTCGCAGAGCGCGAGGTCCTGGTAGACGACCTCGATGCCGAGTGCGGCGGCGTCGCGGGGGCTGCTGATGTGTACCGGTTCACCGTTGAACAGGAACTCGCCAGCGTCGGTGGGGTGGATGCCGCTGATGCACTTCACCAGGGTCGACTTGCCGGCGCCGTTGTCGCCGACCAGTGCGGTCACTTCGCCCGGGTGGACGGTCAGGGCGACGTCGCGGAGCACCTGGACAGGACCGAAGCTCTTGTCGATCCCGCGGAGTTCCAGCAAGGGGGTCGCGGACACGGGGGGTCTCCTTCTCAAGGGAGGGTAGGGGCCCGTCCGGCGGGCGCCGCCCGGCACGGGAGGGGTGCTCCCGTGCCGGGCGGCGATGGTCGTCCCGGCGGGTGATGCGGCGTCGGTCAGCTGATGCCGGCGTCCGCGCAGAGCTTGGCGTACGCCCCGGTGCAGACCTCTTCCTTGGTCACGTAGCCGTCGGCGATGACGTCCTTGACGTTGTCCTTGTAGATGGCCTTCGGGGTGAGCAGCACCGAGGGGACGTCCCGGTCACCGTCCTTCACGGTCTGGCCGGTGTCCTTCTTCTCACCCTTGGCGAGCGCGATGGCCAGGTCGGAGGCGGCCTTGGCCTCTTCCCGGACCGCCTTGTAGACGGTCATGCACTGGTCACCGGCGAGGATGTTCTGCAGGCCCTCGGTGCTGGCGTCCTGCCCGGTCACCGGCACCTTGCCGTTGAGCTTGTTCTTCTTGAGGATCGAGATGGCGGCGTTGCCGAGACCGTCGTTGGCGGCCAGCACACCGTCGATCTTGCCGTTGGCCTTGGTGAGCTGCTGCTCGAAGATCGTCGCGGCCTGGGCGTTGTCCCACGCCGGCACCGCGTCCTCAGGCCCCTTGACGTACTCGTTGGCGTCGAACTTCGGCTTGAGCACCGAGTCGTAGCCGGCCTTGAACAGGGTGGCGTTGTTGTCGGTGGGGGAGCCGTTCAGGTACGCCACGACCGGGTTCTTGGCGCCCTTCTCGGTCAGGCACTTCGACAGGCCCTCGCCCTGGAGCTTGCCGACGGTCTCGTTGTCGAAGCTGACGTAGTACTGGGCCGAGCCGCCGAGGGTGAGCCGGTCGTAGTCGATGGTGGCGACGCCCTGCGACTTGGCCTTGTCCAGCACTGCCTTGCCGGTGCCGGAGTCCAGGTTGACGATCATCAGGGCGGTCACGCCGCCGGTGATCATCTGGTCGGCGATGGTCTGGAAGGCGGTCTTGTCGTTCTGGGCGTTCTGGATGTCGTACTGGACGCCTGCGGCCTTGAACGCCTCCTCCAGGAACCGGCGGTCCGCCGTTTCCCAGCGGGCCGAGGACTTGCTGTCCGGGAGGATCACGCCGATCTTGGGGGTCTTGGCGGAGGCGGCGTTGTCGCCGGAGTCGTCGCCACAGGCGGTCAAGCCGCCGGTCGTGAGCAGGCCCACGGCGGCGATGGTGAGGATCCCCTTACGCATGTGCAGGGTCCTTTCGGAGGTGGGGGAGGTGTTGTTTTGTTGTGTCCGGCAACGTATTTCGCGTCACACCGGCTCCACAAGACCGCGCAGGTGCACAGTTTGTTGGGAGCGATAACAATTCAGCAACGCGACTGTTACTCCGCGGGTATCCCACGTGGCAGTCGACGTAACGAAGGCCGTCAGTGGGTCTGCAACGGCGCGGTGCGGGCGTCGGTCAGCGCCACCAGATCCGCCGCAGCCAGTTCGAGTTGCAGACCACGTCGACCAGCCGAGACGTAGATCGTCGGGAATGCCAGCGCGGAGTCGTCCAGCACTGTGAGCAGTCGCTTGCGCTGCCCGAGCGGGCTGATCCCACCGCGTACGTAGCCGGTTGCCCGCTCGGCGACCGCCCGGTCGGCCAGCGCCGCCCGCTTGCCACCGACGGCCGCGGCGAGCGCCTTCAGATCCAGCTCGCCGGTGACCGGAACGACCGCCACGGTCAGTGCGCCGTCGACCTCGGTCACCAGCGACTTGAAAACGCGCTCCGGTGGCACGCCGAGCGCCACCGCCACCAACGCGCCGTAGTTCGGGGCGTCCGGTGCCACCCGGTACGGATGGGTGCGGTGCGCCACCCCACGCTTGACCACCAGTGCCGTCGCCGGAGTGCCCTGTCCTGCCACACCGGCGACGCTAGTCGACCGGCCTACCGATCAGCACTGTCGGTGCGCCGGCGACCCGGGTGAGCACCAGGCTCGCCGCGTCGCCGCCGGCCAGCCGCAGGTCCCGTCGAAGCTGCTCCGGGGTGAGCGCGGAACCCCGCTTGAGGATCTCCACCCGGCCCACCCGACGATCCCGCAGCAGCGCCCGCAGGCGCTTGAGCGAGAACGGCAGCACGTCGGTGATCTCCAGGCAGCGTGCGTACGGGGTGCGGATCGGCTGGTCGGCGTAGAGGTAGGCGATGCTCGGGTCGCCCAGGGTGGCGTCCAGTTCGGTGGCCAGTTCGGCCACGAGGTGCGCGCGCACCACCGCCGGGTCCGGGTCGTACAGGTAGCGACGCGGCGGCCCGACCGGCGCCTCGTGGGCACCCGAGCCGCTGAGCTGGTGGCGGCGTGTCTCGACGCCCCGCTGGCGGTAGAGGGTGGCGCGGCGGGGCACCTCCGCCAGGTCACCACACCAGAGCGCGGCCTCGACCAGGTCGCCATCGACGCCGACCCACTCGGCCTCCGCGCCGGCCGGGATGAGCGCGTGGTCCAGGCCCGGCGCCACCTTCACCACGGTGCGTGGCACCCGCTCGGCCAGCCCGGTCACGAAGTCCCACGGTGGCGAGTAGGCGCGCGGGTCGAAGATCCGTCGCCCGGTGCCGGTGGTGCGGCGGGCCGGGTCGCAGAAGACCCCGTCGACCCGGGAGACGTCGAACGCTGTGGCATCGCCGCACTCGACAGTGAACAGGTCGGCCAGCCCGGCCGCGTCGGCGTTGGCGGCTGCCATCGCGGCGGTCACCGGGTCGGCCTCCACCCCGTACACCCGGATGCCGGCGCGGGCGGCGGCCAGCGCGTCGGCGCCGAGGCCGCATCCGAGGTCGGCCAGGGTGCGCACGCCGGCCGCGTGGAGCCGGGCGGCCCGCCGGTCGGCGACCACCCGGCGGGTGGCCTGCTCCAGCCCCGGGCGGGTGAGGAACATCCCAGCGGCTGCCGGGCCGAACTTGCCGACCGCCCGGTGGCGCAGCTCAGCCTGGGTGAGCGCGGTCGCGGCCAGCGTCGGCGGCACCCCGGCCGCGCGCAGGGCCGACGCCGCAGCCAGTGGATCACCGCCGGCCAGCCCGGCCGCCGCCGTGAGCGCGGCCGATCCCTCGGGGGTACGCAGCGCCGCCAGCTGATCGAGATCCACCCGGTCATTGTCCGGGTAGACCGGGAAATCCGGGCTGGCGGGGCGCGACTCGCTGGCACTCTCCTTGACGGAGTGCTAGCCACGGAATAACCTGCGATTAGCACTCTCACCCTGAGGGTGCCAGCTTCCGGGTCTCGCGACCCGGGGGCGCACGCCAGGCGGACCGGCACCCGCGACGACGGCCCCGCCCGGTGGCATGAGGCAGATTGACGCTGGTCGGCCCCGCCGGCCAGCAACGAAACCAGTACCCCAGGAGGGTATGCCCGTGACTACCGCGACCAAGGTTGCGATCAAGCCGCTCGAGGACCGCATCGTGGTCCAGGCGAACGAGGCTGAGACCACCACGGCGTCGGGCATCGTGATCCCCGACACCGCCAAGGAGAAGCCGCAGGAGGGCACTGTCCTCGCTGTCGGCCCGGGCCGCGTCGACGACAACGGCAACCGGGTTCCGGTTGACGTGCAGGTCGGCGACACCGTCCTCTACTCGAAGTACGGCGGCACCGAGGTCAAGTACGCCGGCGAGGAGTACCTGGTGCTCTCCGCCCGCGACGTCCTCGCGGTCATCGAGAAGTAAGCAACCGATCAGTGCCACTGCCCCGGTCCGGCTCGCCGGGCCGGGGCAATGGCGCTTCGAAGGGACATAAATGGCGAAGATCCTGAGCTTCTCGGACGACGCCCGGCACCTGCTGGAGCACGGTGTCAACGCCCTCGCGGACGCGGTCAAGGTCACCCTCGGCCCGCGCGGGCGCAACGTCGTCCTGGACAAGAAATTCGGTGCGCCGACGATCACCAACGATGGTGTGACCATCGCCAAGGAGATCGAGCTCACCAACCCGTACGAGAACCTTGGCGCGCAGCTGGTCAAGGAGGTGGCGACCAAGACCAACGACGTCGCCGGCGACGGGACCACCACCGCGACGGTGCTGGCCCAGGCGATGGTTCGCGAGGGTCTGCGCAACGTGACCGCCGGGACCAACCCGGCCGGCCTCAAGCGGGGCATCGACTCGGCGGCCGCCAAGGTCTCCGAGGCGCTGCTCGGCCGTGCCGCCGAAGTCACCAGCAAGGAGTCGATCGCGAACGTGGCGACGATCTCCGCGCAGGACGCCACGATCGGCGACCTGATCGCCGAGGCGATGGAGCGGGTCGGTCGCGACGGTGTCATCACCGTCGAGGAAGGCTCCATGCTCACCACCGAGCTGGAAGTGACCGAGGGTCTCCAGTTCGACAAGGGCTTCATCTCGCCGAACTTCGTCACCGACCTGGAGAGCCAGGAGTCCGTCCTTGAGGACGCGTACATCCTGGTCACCACCCAGAAGATCTCGGCGATCGAAGAGCTGCTGCCGCTGCTGGAGAAGGTCCTGCAGAACAGCAAGCCCCTGCTGATCATCGCCGAGGACGTGGACGGCCAGGCGCTCTCCACCCTGGTGGTCAACTCGCTGCGCAAGACCCTCAAGGTCTGCGCGGTCAAGGCCCCGGGCTTCGGTGACCGGCGCAAGGCGATGCTCCAGGACATCGCGATCTCCACGGGCGCCGAACTGGTCGCCCCGGAGCTGGGCTACAAGATCGACCAGGTCGGCCTGGAGGTGCTCGGCACCGCTCGGCGCGTCGTGGTCGACAAGGAGAACACCACGATCGTCGACGGCGGTGGCCAGAAGGCCGACGTCGCCGACCGGGTCTCCCAGATCCGCAAGGAGATCGAGGCCTCCGACTCCGACTGGGACCGGGAGAAGCTGGCCGAGCGGCTGGCGAAGCTCTCCGGTGGCATCGCCGTCATCAAGGCTGGCGCGGCCACCGAGGTCGAGATGAAGGAGCGCAAGCACCGCATCGAGGACGCCATCGCGGCGACCAAGGCTGCGGTCGAGGAGGGCACTGTGCCCGGCGGCGGCGCCGCCCTGGTGCAGATCCGCTCGGTCCTCGACGACGACCTGGGCTTCACCGGTGACGAGAAGGTCGGTGTCTCGGTCGTGCGCAAGGCGCTCGTCGAGCCGCTGCGCTGGATCGCCCAGAACGCCGGTCACGACGGCTACGTCGTGACGCAGAAGGTCGCCGACCTGGAGTGGGGCAACGGCCTCGACGCCGCCAAGGGCGAGTACGTCGACCTCGTCAAGGCCGGCATCATCGACCCGGTGAAGGTGACCCGCAACGCGGTCACCAACGCCGCCTCGATCGCCGGTCTGCTGCTCACCACGGAGAGCCTCGTGGTCGAGAAGCCGGAGCAGGCGGAGCAGTCCGCCGGCGGCGGCCACGGCCACGGTCACGGCCACCAGCACGGCCCGGGCTTCTGACCCGGTAGCGACACCCGTTCCGGGGCACACCGTCGCACGACGGTGTGTCCCGGAACGTCTTATGGGTCTGTTACCGACGCTGTCGTTGTTGGCGAGTGGACCGGATGATCGCGCACACTGGGCCGATGAGCACCACGTCGCGGCGCTACGCCGCGCTGGCCGGGATCACCGCCGCCGCCGTCGCGATCGGAATCGCCGAACCGGTGGCGGTCCTGACCGGCCCCCGGTCGGCACCGCTGGTCGCGGTCGGCGGGGTGGTCGTCGACGCCGTCCCCGAGTCGCTGAAGCAACTCGCCATCGACCTCTTCGGCACCGCCGACAAGATCGCGCTGCTGGTCGGTACGGGCCTGCTGCTGGGAGGGTTCGCGGCGCTGTTCGGTGTGCTGGCGGTCCGACGGCTGGCATTCGGCCTGGCCGGCATCGCCGCGTTCGGCGTCATCGGTGTGGCCGCCGCGCTGACCCGTTCCGGTGCGGACGCCGCCGACGCGCTGCCGTCGCTTGTCGGCGCCGGCCTCGGCGGCCTGGTGCTCTGGCTGTTCATCGACGGCCCGTTCGAGCTGGACCCCTGGCCCTGGTCACCGCCCACGCCGATCGTGCCGCCCGCTGGCCCGGTGACGCCCGCTGCGCCGGTGGCTCCGGGCGGGCAACCCGCGGCCGGGACTGCGGAAGTCGACCCCGAGTCGCGGCGGCGGTTCCTCACCAGCAGCGGGGTTCTGCTCGGCACCGCCGTGGCGGCAGGTCTCGGTGGGCGCTGGCTGGCCGGTCGACGCGGGGTGTCCGCCGCTCGGGACGCGATCCGGCTGCCCGCGCCGGTCGCCCCCGCAGCGGCCGTACCAGCAGGCGCGGACCTCTCGCTGGCGCAACTCGCGCCGTACGTCACCTCGAACCTCGGGTTCTACCGGATCGACACCGCGCTGGTGGTACCCCAGGTGGACCCGGACAGCTGGCGGCTGCGGATCCACGGGCGGGTCGGCACCGAGCGCACCTACACCTACGCCGACCTGCTGGCCCGGCCGCTGGTCGAGCGGTACGTGACGTTGGCCTGCGTCTCCAATGAGGTGGGCGGTGACCTGATCGGCAACGCCCGCTGGCTCGGCGTACCCCTGCGGGAACTGCTCGACGAGGTCGAGCCGGATGCGGACGCCGACCAGGTCGTCGGCCGGTCGGTCGACGGCTGGACCTGCGGCACCCCCACCGCTGCGCTGCGCGACGGGCGGGACGCGCTGCTGGCGGTCGGCATGAACGGCGAGCCTCTGCCCGTCGAGCACGGCTTCCCGGTCCGGATGGTGGTGCCCGGCCTCTACGGGTACGTGTCGGCGTGCAAGTGGGTGACGGAGCTGGAGCTGACCCGGTTCGCGGACTTCGACGCGTACTGGGTGCCGCGCGGCTGGTCGGTCGAAGGGCCCATCAAGACGCAGTCGAGGATCGACACGCCCCGGGGACGTAACCGGCTGACCACGGGGCCAGTGACCATCGCCGGTGTGGCGTGGGCGCAGCACCGGGGCATCCGCCAGGTCGAGGTCCGCGTCGACGACGGCGAGTGGCAGCAGGCCGAGCTGGCCCCAGCCGTGTCGGTGGACACCTGGGTGCAGTGGTCGTGGCGCTGGGACGCCACGCCAGGCGAGCACCGGCTCCAGGTCCGGGCAACGGACGCCACCGGCGAAACCCAGACCGAGCGGACGCAGGATGTCGTCCCGGACGGTGCCACCGGCTGGCACACGGTCACCGTCACCGTCCGCTGATCCGGCAGTGCCGGACGGTCCGCCCTGGTCGGAAGCCGTCGGAATGCTGTCGGCCGGCCCGGCCCGGCCCGGTGGGCGGTGTGTCGCGCCGGCCGACTGAGCCCGACCGTGTAGATCTTGGACAGTTTCCGTTAGCGGCTAACGGAAAGTGTCCAAGGTCTGCCGGGCCTGGTTGTTGGTGTCCTTGTGGTTGTGCGGGATATGCCGCTGGCCAGCACCCCGGGTGGGGGTGCCGGCCAGCGGTCGGGTCGTTCAGTGTTCGTGTTGGTATCAGTGTCAGCTGTTCCAGTGCTGGGCGACGAGGTCGGTGGCCTGCTGCTCCCACTGGGCGTAGGCGTCGGGGTAGGCGGAGACCTGGACGGTCTGCGCGGCGTCGGTCAGCGCCATGTCCTGCCACCCGTCGACCTGCTTGAGGCCCTTGAGGAACGCGGTGGTGGAGTAGGCCGGGTCGGTGATCTGCTCCGGCGTGCCCCAACCACTGGACGGGCGCTGCTGGAACAGGCCCAGCGAGTCATGGTCATTGGCGTCGCCGAGGTGGCCCAGGTTTTCCAGCTTGGACTCCTGCAGGCTCGTGGCGATGGAGATGACCGCGGCGCGCTCGGGCAGGCCGGCCTTCTTCGTGGCGGCGATGATCGCCTTCACGTTCGCGGTCTGCTCGTCATTCAACGTGATGTGGGACTGCTCGCCCTGCGGCTTCGGGGCGGCCGACTGCACCGCCACCGCGACCGGCTTGCCATCCACCGGGTTGGCAGCGTGGGCGGCGATCGGGCCGGCGAAGACACCACCGGCGAACGCGAGACCAGCAACCGACAACATGCTCTTACGGAAGATCGTGTTCATGGGGGTAGCTCCTTCGGGGGTAGGAAACACCCGCACCGCCAATGGGGGTCGGCGACGCAAGGGTGTGAGCACCTCGTCCGGCGCTGCATCAAACAAAGGGGAAAAGTCTTCGGGGAGATCGGCACCAGTCGAGCCGGGGGGCTTGTGGGGGGCCGGGTTGGCGGCCTGCGAGCGGGGCTCGGGCGCCGGGGTCGGCGGTGACAAGCGCGGGCTTGTGGCGCCGGGGTCGGCGGCCTACGAGCGGGGCTTGTGGCGCCGGGTCCATGTGTAACGACCGGGGGTCGGGGGTCATTCCCCGGTGGGCCCATCCACCGACACCGGCTCGTGTGAAGCGGTGCTCGGGGTGGTCGCTCGTGGGGACTGCAACGACCGGGGGCCCGGGGTCATTCCGGGGGCCGGGCCATTCCGTCGCACCCGATGGAGCGCGGGTGCTGCAACGATGCGGCCCGGGGCCGCATTCCAACCCCGCCACCAGCGGTTTCGACCCCGTGGGCGGGGCGGTGAGGCGGTGGTCCTGCGATCGTCAGAGTGTGTAACGACCCCGCCCCGGCCATCATTCCGACCCACCGGTGCGACCGGTCACAGGCCAAACGCCCCGAAGGCCGCAACCCTCGTACCGCGATCATCGGCGCTCTTGGCTCAACCCCTCAGACCGGACAAACCTCCCATACGGCGCGCTGCCGGCCTCAGCCCGTTCCGTTCCGGGCATGATCCACTCGGCTTTGCCAATATCGGGGTGTCCGAGGCGGCGGGACACCCCGACATCATTGAACTCGTGTCGATCATGCGGATGTTGGAGCTTTCCACGAGACCGGGCGGGGGAGGCCGAGCCGCCTAGGACCCGTGGACGTCGAGGCCGTCGAGGGGTCGGAGACGTCGAAACCGCGCCCCCGAACCAGGGACGCGGTTTCGCGGACGTCAGGTATGTGTCGGGTCAGGCGACGTTGCGTTGGGCTGGGACGGTCGACTTGTGCGGGTGACCCAGTCGGGCCTCCAGCCGTGCGACGTCGACCCGGGCGTGCCGGCGGTCTGCCAGGTCCTCCCAGCCGACGGCGAGCAGTCGCAGTCGTTCCGACTCGCTGAAGCCGCCCCACACGCCGTACGGCTCACGGACCGACAGCGCGTGTGCGGCGCACTCGGCCCGGACCGGGCAGGCGCGACAGACCGACTTGGCGGCGGACTCGCGACGCAGTCGGGAGGAGCCACGCTCGCCGTCCGGGTGGAAGAACTGGGCGCTGTCCCGCCCTCGGCAGGCACCGAGCCGTTGCCAGTCCCAGAGATCGACGATGGGTCCGGGCAGTCTACGTACGTTCGACATCAGCACCCCTCCTCCCGCGCGGCTCCGCGAGAATCCTTGTGGCCGGCATCCGTGCGGCGGGCCGCGCAGGCGCACCGTTCCCGGCCTGGACCTCCCGGTACCCGGGTCGCAGCCGACTCACACGTGTGTGATCGAAAACGTCCTACAAATTGCGGCTTTTGCCCTATCTGTCGGAAAAGTTCGAAGGATTGCCGGGAACCCCCTCCCGAGCCGACCCCGTCATGGTCTGCTCGTTGGCGGAGAGGAGACCACAGTGCGTACCGTCCTTGTGTGCGTTCGGACACCACTCGCGGCCCAGCACCTTGCTTCTGCTGCCGCGCGGCTGGGGTTGTCAGCAATCGTTCGTACCGCAGTCTCCGATCCTGAGGTGATGCTGCGGCTGGCCGAGCGACCGGCCGACGTGGTGTTGGCCGACACGGCCCTCACCCGGCCGGACAGCGCCGGCTTCGTTCGTCGGGTCCTGGCCCGCGCGCCGCAGGCCGCGGTGCTGCTGCTCGGCACCGAAGAGTCCGAGGCGGCGGCGGCCACCATCAGCGCCGGTGCCCGCGGTCTCATTCAGAACGTCGACCACGACCTGACCAGTGCGGTGGCCAAGGCCCTCCTGCTGCTCACAGCGCCCGGCCGGGCCTCCCGGCAGAGGATCACCGATCCGGCCCGGGATGCCGCGGCGGTGGGCGGTTCTGGTCGCTCCGGGCCGTCGCCGCGTGGCTCCGGCGAGCCCGGCTGGCCGGCAACGCCCGGCGACGGGTCGGCGGGGATGCCGTCGGTGCCGGTGCAGCGGGGGGACGACGAGGCCGAGTCGGCGACCGGCGAATCGTCGGCGGATCAGACCGATCCGGCCCGGCCCGCTGCGAACGCCCGGCCCACCCGGGCGTCGATCGGCCTCACCGAGCGCGAGCTTCAGGTGCTGCTCGGCATGGCCGAGGGTAAGAGCAACGCGGAGATCGGCCGGGAGTTGTTCGTCTCGGAAGACACGGTCAAGACGCACGCTCGCCGGTTGTTCCGCAAGCTTGGGGCCCGGGACCGGGCGCACGCGGTGGCAGCCGGCTTCCGCGCCGGGCTGGTCGCCTGAGGGCCACGCCACTGTCACCGGCACGTGCCGCACGCCACCGTCACCAGCACACGCCGCGCGCACGCCACGATCACGCGCCACGCCGCACGCCACGGTCACCGGTACGCGCCGCACGCCACCATCAAACGGCGTCCACGCACCCGACCGTCACTGCGTTGCGGTCGAGGTGCCCGGCTCGTCCTCGGTGCCCTCGGTCAGGGTGTCGTGCACGCCGTCGGCGTAGCCCCGGGCGTAGTCCCAGGTCACGTAGTGGTCCGGGTCGGGGTCGTACGCGGGCTCGTGCACGCGGGGGCGGCCGGAGTTGAGCAGGTGGCGCAGGTTGCCCCGGAGCAGGTCCCAGTCGAAGTAGTGCGGCTCTCGGCAGTCCTCGCATTCGATCACCAGGCCACGGACCCCGATCGGGGCGAGCAGGGCCTGGTAGATCTCCAGGTCGGCGAGGTCTTCCAGCACGTCCTGCCGCTCGACGTCGGTCAGCGGATCCGGCGTCGGGTCATCGCCCGGCTCATCCAGACCCGCTGTGGGATCGGCCGGGTCGCCATTGAACGGGTCGATGGGCTCGTCGTGCACCCCTTCACCGTAGACCCAACGCGGCGCGGACGTCCGCCCCCCGGGCCGTGCGCCGGGCCGGGCCGCCACAGACGGGTCGCCCAGGTCACTGGGTACGATGAGGCGACGTGCCGGCACCGTGGCGCGCTCCGGTGCCCGCCCGCGCCACCTCGCTGAAGCCCATCCGAGCAGCTCAGGGGAGCAATCGTGGAAAATTCGCCCAGCACCGATCTTCCGGCCGGCGTGGAGCACGCCGACCTGGGCGGCCACCTGCCCGAGCTGCCGGCCGGCTCCGCCCGGGTGGTTCCGCTCGGCCTCACCTTCGACGACGTGCTGCTCCAGCCGGGCGAGTCGGACGTGGTGCCCAGTCGGGTCAACACCCGGACGAAGCTCACCCGCAACGTCGAGTTGTCCATTCCGCTGCTCTCCAGCGCGATGGACACGGTGACCGAGGCCCGGATGGCGATCGCCATGGCCCGCCAGGGCGGCATCGGCGTGTTGCACCGCAACCTCTCCATGGAGGACCAGGCGCTCCAGGTCGACCTGGTCAAGCGCTCCGAGTCCGGCATGATCACCAACCCGGTGACCGCCAGCCCTGACGACACGCTGCGCGAGGTGGACGAGCTGTGCGGGCGTTACCGCATCTCCGGCGTCCCCGTGGTGGACGGCGACGGCCAGTTGGTCGGCATCGTCACCAACCGCGACATGCGTTTCGTCTCCGAGCCGGACACCCCGGTCCGCGAGATCATGACCCACACCCCGCTGGTCACCGCCCGGGTGGGCGTGAGCAAGGACGACGCTCTCGCGCTGCTGCGCCAGCACAAGGTCGAGAAGCTGCCGATCGTCGACGAGTCCGGTCGGCTGCGTGGCCTGATCACCGTGAAGGACTTCACCAAGAGCGAGCAGTACCCGGACGCCAGCAAGGACGACGCCGGCCGCCTCCGGGTCGCCGCCGCCATCGGTGTCGGCGAGGACTCGTACAAGCGGGCCCGTGCCCTGGTCGACGCGGGCGTCGACGTGCTGATCGTGGACACCGCGCACGGTCACCAGCGGGCCGTGCTGGACATGGTCCGCCGGCTCAAGGCCGACGTCACTGTCGACATCATGGGCGGCAACGTGGCCACGTACGCCGGCGCGAAGGCGCTGGTTGACGCCGGCGCCGACGGCGTCAAGGTGGGCGTGGGTCCGGGCGCGATCTGCACCACCCGGATCGTCGCCGGTGTCGGTGTGCCGCAGGTGACCGCGATCATGGAGGCAGCCCGTGCCGCCCGGCCGGCCGGCGTGCCGGTGATCGGCGACGGTGGCATCCAATACTCCGGCGACATCGCCAAGGCCCTGGTGGCCGGTGCCGACACGGTGATGCTCGGCAGCCTGCTGGCCGGCTGCGAGGAGAGCCCCGGTGAGCTGATCTTCGTCAACGGCAAGCAGTTCAAGACCTACCGCGGGATGGGGTCGCTCGGCGCGATGCAGTCCCGGGGTCAGGCCAAGTCGTACAGCAAGGACCGCTACTTCCAGCAGGACGTGCTCAGCGACGACAAGCTCGTCCCGGAGGGCGTCGAGGGTCAGGTGCCCTACCGGGGGCCGCTCTCCCGGGTCGCCCACCAGCTGGTCGGCGGTTTGCGACTGGCCATGGGATACGCCGGTGCGGAGAACATCCCCGATCTGCACCGCCGGGGCCAGCTCATCCGGATCACCGCGGCCGGGCTGAAGGAGAGCCACCCGCACGACATCCAGATGACCGTCGAGGCGCCCAACTACCACACCCGCTGACCCACCACCCCCAACCATCTGGAGTCCCCCATGCGTGACGTGGTCGAGATCGGGCTGGGTAAGACCGCGCAGCGCGGCTACCACCTGGACGACATCGCCATCGTGCCGAGCCGCCGGACCAGGGACGTCGACGACGTCTCCACCTCCTGGCAGCTCGACGCGTACCCGTTCGGTATCCCGTGCGTCGGCCACCCCTCCGACGCCACCATGAGCCCGGCGTCGGCGGTGCGGCTCGGTGAGCTCGGCGGCCTCGGTGTGCTCAACGTCGAGGGGCTCTGGACCCGCTACGAGAACCCGACCAAGGTGCTGGAGGAACTGGCCGGCCTCGATGAGGATGCCCGCGCCACCAAGAAGCTCCAGGAGGTGTACGCCGAGCCGATCCGCCCGGACCTGATCGCCGAGCGGGTTCGTGAGCTGCGCGCCGGTGGCGGCACTGTGGCGGTGCGGGTCTCCCCGCAGCACACCCTGGCGCTGGCCCCGGTGATCCTGGACGCCGGGGTGGACATCCTGGTCATCCAGGGCACCATCGTCTCGGCCGAGCACGTGTCGACCACCGATGAGCCGTTGAACCTCAAGGAGTTCATCGCTGACCTGGACCTGCCGGTGATCGTCGGCGGTTGCACGGACTACAAGACCGCTCTGCACCTGATGCGTACCGGTGCGGCCGGGGTCATCGTGGGCATCGGTGGCGACGAGTGGTCGACCACCGAGTCGGTGCTGGGGATCCGGGTGCCGATGGCGACCGCGATCGCGGATGCGGCGGCGGCCCGCCGCGACTATCTGGACGAGACCGGCGGCCGGTACGTGCACCTCATCGCCGACGGTGACGTCCAGACCTCGGGCGACATCGCCAAGGCGCTCGGCTGCGGTGCGGACGCGGTGATGCTCGGTGAGCCGCTGTCGCTCTGCGAGGAGGCCCCCGCCGGTGGTGCCTGGTGGCACTCGGCGGCGAGTCACCCGTCGCTGCCTCGGGGCGCGTTCGAGGTTGCCGGTGAGCCGCTCGGGTCGATGGAGGAGCTGCTCTTCGGGCCGGCTGACGAGGCCGACGGCCAGCTCAACCTGTTCGGTGGGCTGCGTCGGGCGATGGCCAAGTGCGGTTACCGCGACCTGAAGGAGTTCCAGAAGGTCGGCCTGGTCCTCGACCGCTGACCCTTCTCTCAGACGCCGGGAGGCCGGCCCCGCGGTGCTGCGGGGCCGGCCTTCGTCGCGTTCAGACGGGAGTCACTTGTCCAGGTAGATGGTCAGGTCGGACATGTTGCGGTAGCTGGTCGCCGCGAAGTCCAGTGACTGGCCCTTGTTGTCGGCACCGCCGGGGGCGGTGTCCATCTCCCAGTTGGCGTGGTGGAAGTTGCGCTCGCCGATGGTCTGGAAGAACTGCTGGAAGTTGAGGTCACCCTCGCCCAGCGGGGTCATCTGGTATCCGTTGGGAACGCTGGTGTCCCGGTCGCCGTCCTTGGCGTGGAAGAGCGGGAACCGGGTGGTCCGGTCGGCCACGGTGAGGATCGGGTCGAACAGGTCGGTCACTTCCTGGCCGGCCGGGTTGACGTACTTCTGGTGCTTGTAGCGGGCCACGTAGGCCCAGTAGATGTCGAGCTCGAAGAAGACGTACCGCGGGTCGGTGATCTCGAAGAAGTACTCCAGCCGGCGGATGCCGGACGACCGGGTCTGCCGGCCCTGCGCGTCGCGCGGGCCACGGTCGATCAGGAAGCTGTACGCGGCGTCGTGGTTGTGCGTGTACAGCCGCATGCCCCGGGCCCGTGCCTGCCGACCCAGCTCGTTCCAGATGTCGGCGGCGGCGTCCCACTCGGCCTTGTACGCGCTGCTGGTCGGGTCGCTGCCGGTGCCGATGTTCTTCATGCCGAGTTCCTCGGCGATGTCGAGCTGCTGCTGGAAGGTGGCCGGCTGGATCGAGGCGTGGGTGCCGTTGGCCACCAGACCGTTGTCGTCGAGGATCTTGCGGATCTCGGTGGGAGTGATCTGCCGGCCGAGGATCTCGGTGCTCTGCGTGTAGCCGGCGAACTCGATCTCCTTGTAGCCGATCTCGGCGAGCCGGGCGAGGACGCGCTCGAAGCCGTAGGGCACTCCACTGTCGTCGGGCGCGGCGGTGATCCGGTCACGGACGCTGTAGAGGATGATGCCGCGGTTCTTCGCCGGGATCAGCGGCTCGACCCGCAGCTTGCTCTTGGGTTTGGCGAGCGCGGGGGTGCCGGTGGCGAGGACCGGTAGGCCGGCCGCGCCGATCGCGGCGGCTGCGCCGGCGGACGCGGCGAGCAGGGACCGACGGCTGAGTCGGCCGGTGGGGGTGGCGTCGGGTGCGGTGTGGTCTGGCATGGTTCCACCTTTCGCGACGGTGGTCGGAGATCGACACTAACGTCGGTCAAAGTCGAAAGAAAGTATCGATCGATGGCACCTTTTGTTTGATTCAACGAAAGTTACTGATGATCGTCAATACGGGCCGCGTCGCCTGCGGCGCTGACTACGCTCGTCCTGACCGGAGGTACCGCAGGGGGTGTGCATGGTCCGGACCGGACGGAGATCGGCCGGCAGTCGGTTGGCCGCCATCGCCGCCACGCTGACCTGCCTCGTCGGACTGGCCACGACCGGTTGTACGGGCGACAGCGACGGTTTCCGCCCCGGTGCGGCCGACGCGGGCGACCCGTACGTGCCGGGGCGCGGCAACGGCGGCTACGACGTCTCGCACTACGACCTCGACGTCCGCTACGACCCGTCGACGGACCGGCTGACCGGTCGCGCCGTCATCACGGCCACGGCCACCCAGGACCTGTCCCGGTTCAACCTGGACCTGGCCGGCCTGACCGTCAGCGCGGTCACCGTTGCCGACGCACGAGCCGACCACCGGCGCGGCGACGGCGAGCTGGTGGTGACCCCGCGCGCCGGGCTCCCGCGCGGCCGGCAGTTCACCGTGGCGGTGGACTACGCGGGTGTGCCCACGGCTGTGGTCGACGGGTCGTTGGGCAGCGGGGGTTTCCTGCACACCGCCGACGGCGCTGTCGCACTCGGCCAACCCGACTCGGCCGCCACCTGGTTCCCGGTCAACGACCACCCGTCGGACAAGGCCACCTACGACCTGGCGGTGACCGTCCCGGACGGCCTGGCCGCACTGAGCAACGGTGTGCCCGGCCCGAAGAGCAGCGCCGACGGCTGGACCACCTGGCACTGGTCGGAGCGCGCCCCGATGGCCAGTTACCTGAGCACCCTGGTGATCGGCGACTACCGGGTGGTGACGGGCACGCACGCCGGCCGACCGATGGTCACGGCGGTGGCGGCGAGCCTGCCCGCGAACGGCGGCGCGGCCAGCTCACTGGCCCGCACCGGGGCGATCGTCGACTTCCTGGCCAGCCGGTTCGGCCCGTACCCGTTCGACTCGTACGGCGGGATCGTGGTCGCCGACGACCGGATCGGGTACGCGCTGGAGACCCAGTCCCGCCCGGTCTACGGGCCCGCATTCTTCGCGGACGACCAACCCAACCCGAGCGTGGTGGCGCACGAGCTGGCCCACCAGTGGTTCGGCGACAGTGTGTCGCTGACCAGGTGGAGCGACATCTGGCTCAACGAGGGCTTCGCCAGCTACGCGGAGTGGCTGTGGGAGGAGCACGACGGCGGCCGGACCGCGCAACGCAACTTCGAGCTCCAGTACGCGGCGACCGACTGGTCGCAGCCGTCGGTCGAGCCGGGCCGGGAGTCGATGTTCGGCACGGCCGTCTACAAGCGGGGGGCACTCGCGGTGCACGCGCTGCGCCGGACCGTCGGTGACGACACGTTCTTCCGCCTCCTGCGGACCTGGACCAGCGAGCGGGCGGCGGGCAACGCGACCACCTCGGACCTCGTCGCGCTGGCCGAGCGGGTGGCGGGTCGGCAGCTTCGACCGCTCTTCGACGCCTGGTTGGTGGGTGGATCAGCGCCCACACTGCCGTGACGGAGCCGTGATGGCCGGTGGATATGCTCCCGCCTGCGGACGGCGGGGGACCGTCCGTGCGCGCGGAGCGGTGGACGCCGTCACCGCGACCGTACCGGGGAGGGTTCGAGATGCGGGTGACGCGGCACGACCTACGGATGGGCGTCGGTCTGCTGGTGGCCGGGGCGCTCACATTGTCCGGATGCGACTCGTCGGCCCCGGAGGCGGCGTCGGCGCCGAGCGCGTCGCCCACCCCGGCACGGACGTTCACCGCCGGTGCCGAGGGGGTCGGGGACGCCTACTTCCCGACCTACGGCAACGGCGGCTACGACGTCGGGCGGTACACGGTCAAGGTGCGTTACGACCCGGCGAAGGACCGGTTGACCGGTACGACCACGGTGCAGGCCACCGCGACGACCGACCTGTCGACGTTCAACCTCGACCTGGCCGGCCTGACGGTCACCACGGTCACCGTGGACGGCGCGCCGGCCACCCATGAGCGGAAGCGGAACGAGCTGGTGGTCAAGCCGGCCTCCGGCCTGATCAACGGCAACGGGTTCGTCGCCGAGGTCACCTACGAGGGTGTGCCGAAGCCGCTGAAGAACGAGACGCTCGGTGAGGGCGGGTTCCTGCACACCACGGACGGTGCCATCGCCCTGGGTCAGCCCGAGTCGGCCAGCACCTGGTACCCGGTCAACGACCACCCGTCCGACAAGGCGGCGTACGACTTCGAGGTCACAGTGCCCGACGGTCTGACCGCGGTCAGCAACGGCGTGCCGGGCGGCAAGGCCAGCAAGGACGGCTGGACCACCTGGAAGTGGTCGGAGAAGTCGCCGATGGCGAGCTATCTGAGCACGCTGGTGATCGGCAAGTTCCGGATCACCACCGGTGAGCACAAGGGCCGCCCGGTCTACAACGCGGTCGCCACCAACGTGGCCAAGGGCGCGGCCGACACGTCGATCGCCCAGACCGTCAAGGTGGCCGACTACCTGGAGAGCGTGTTCGGGCCGTACCCGTTCGACGCGTACGGCGGTGTGGTGGTCACCGACAGCCGGATCTCGTACGCCCTGGAGACGCAGAGCCGCCCGGTCTACTCCGCCGGCTTCTTCCGGCAGGGCGAGAACACCGAGGTGGTCGCGCACGAGCTGGCGCACCAGTGGTTCGGTGACAGTGTCGCGCTGGCCAGGTGGGAGGACATCTGGCTCAACGAGGGCTTCGCGACGTACGCCGAGTGGCTCTGGGCCGAGCACACCAGGACGTACACGGCCAAGGAGGCCTTCGACAACCGGTACGCCCGGATGTCCGCTCAGGTGTGGAAGACGCCGCCGGGCAAGCCTGGTGCCAAGGAGTTGTTCAGCGAGTCGGTCTACCAGCGCGGCGGCATGACCCTGCACGCCCTGCGGGTGGCTGTGGGCGACAAGGCGTTCTTCGAGATCGTCAAGACCTGGGCGGCGGAGAAGCGCAACGGCACCGCCACCACTGCGGAGTTCGTCGCCCTCGCCGAGCGCGTCTCCGGCAAGCAGCTCGACGCGCTCTTCGACGCCTGGTTGTACGGCACGAAGAAGCCGGCCCTGCCCAAGCGGCTCTGAGCGGGGTCAGTTCCTGACGACCAGGGTGGGGTTGGCGGCGAGGTAGGCGTCGGCGCGGCCGGCGCGGAGTTCGGTGATGAACTTCCGGCCGACGGCGGTGAGCTGTTCGCCGCGGTAGGCGCTGCCCTTGCCGACGCCGGACCCGGGCAGGCCGACGAGCACGAACTTGTTCGCCGGCATCCCACCGAGGGCGTACGCGATGTCGACGATCCGCCGCCCACCCACGTAGATCAGCGTGTTACCCAGCGCCGCGACGACCTGGTCGACCCGCTCCGGTTGCCGGGCGAGGCCCTCGTCCAGGATCTTGCTGGTCATCGCCTTGATCAGTTGCTGCTGGTGACGCTGCCGGGCGTAGTCGCCGCCGGTGATGTAGCGCTGCCGCGCGTAGTCCAGTGCCTGCCAGCCGTTGAGGTGCTGCTCGCCCTTCTCGTAGACCTGCTGCGGCCCGGTGTAACCGCCCGGCACGCTCTCCCGGTATTTGCCGTCCGGTCGGCGGTGCATCGACTCGACCCGCTGGTCGACGTAGATGTCCACCCCGCCCAGCGCGTCGACCAGCTTGTCGAACCCGTTGAACGTGAGCACCGCACCGGCGTCGATCCGCAGCCCGGTGTACCCGGCGACCGTGCTGCGCAGCAGCTCGTACCCCTGGGCGGCGCTCGGCTCCTTGGGTTTGCCCGGCACCCGGCTGCCGAAGCTCATCGCGTGGGTGAGCTTGGTCTTGCCGCCCTTGTAGCCGGCCTTCGGGAACGCCGGGATGTCCACCAGCAGGTCGCGGGGGAGCGAGAAGAGGTACGCCTGGCCCAACCCCTTCGGCACGTGCAGCACCAGCACGGCGTCCGAGTGCGGTTCCCATCCGGGCACGCTGACCCGGGTGTCCACACCCACCAGCAGCAGGTTGAGCGGGCCGGTGATGTCCGCGCCCGGCGGTGGGCCGCTGGGGCTCGGGGTGGGCGTCGGAATCGGCGTCGGCGTCGGCGAGCCGGCCACCGGAGCACCGCCCGGCTTGTTGTCGCTGGTCAGCCGGGTGATCACCACCGCCCCGGCCGCGATCAGCGCGACGGCGGCGAGGGCCGTCAACCCCAGCAGCAACCACCGTCGGCGCGGTGCCATCGACCCGAGGATCATCTGAAAATTCCCTCCACCCGTCTGGTGAACAACGCTCCGACGGGTGCTCCGGGTTGCGGCCGGAAGGCGCCGGGTCGGTCGGCCGGAGCATGATCGCGCGAAATCGGGCGCTAGCGCGAGCGCTACTGGCGAGTAATGATGCATCCATGCGGTATGACGTGGTCGTCATCGGGTCCGGCTTCGGTGGCAGCGTCACCGCGCTCCGCCTCTCCGAAAAGGGCTACTCCGTCGCTGTGCTGGAAGCCGGTCGGCGCTTCGCCGACGACGAGTTCCCGCAGACGTCCTGGCGCGCCCGCCGGTTCCTGTGGGCGCCGAAACTGGGCTGCTACGGCATCCAGCGGATCACCCTGCTCCGCCCGGCCGCGAAGCGCTCCGGCGGTGGTGTGCTGGTGCTCTCCGGAGCCGGGGTGGGCGGCGGTTCACTGGTCTACGCGAACACCCTCTACGAGCCGCTGCCGCCCTTCTACACCGACCCACAGTGGCGGGACATCACCGATTGGCGCGACGAGTTGGCCCGCCACTACGACCAGGCGAAGCGGATGCTCGGCGTCACCACGTACCCGGTGAACACCGGCGCGGACCGGGCCATGCGGGCGGTGGCCGAGCGGATGGGGGTGGGGCACACCTTCCACGCCACCCCGGTGGGCGTGCACATCGGCCGCCCCGGCGAGCGGGTCGCCGACCCGTACTTCGGCGGTGCCGGCCCGGAGCGCACCGGCTGCTCGCACTGCGGCGGGTGCATGACCGGCTGCCGGCACGGGGCGAAGAACACCCTGGTCAAGAACTATCTCTGGCTCGCCGAGCGGCTGGGCGCCGTCGTGCACCCGCTGACCACTGTGACCGCCGTCAAGCCCGCCGCGGAGGGCGGGTACGAGGTGCACACCGTCCGCACCGGCGCCTGGGTGCGTCACCGACGCCAGGTGATCCACGCCGACCAGGTGGTGTTCGCCGCCGGAGCGCTCGGCACCCAACGGCTGCTGCACGCGATGAAGGACGACGGCGTGCTGCCCGGGCTCTCGCCCCGCCTGGGCGAGCTGACCCGGACCAACTCCGAGGCGATCCTGGGTGCCTCGGTGGCACGCCAGCAGGCCCGGGCCGAAGGGCTGGACTTCACCGACGGCGTGGCGATCACCAGCTCGTTCCACCCCGACCCGCAGACCCACATCGAACCGGTCCGCTACGGGCGCGGCTCCAACGCGATGGGGCTGCTCCAGTCGCTCCTGGTCGACGGCGGTCCCCACCGGGTACGCCGCTGGCTGGGCAGCATCGTGCGCCAGCCACGGCTGGCCGCCCGGATGCTGTCCGTGCGCGGCTGGTCGGAGCGGACGGTGATCGCCCTGGTGATGCAGTCGGTGGACAACTCACTGACCACCCGGTGGCGGCGCGGCCTGTTCGGTCGTCGACTGGTCACCGGCCCGGGCCACGGCACCCCGAGCCCGACCTGGATCCCGGCCGGCAACACCGCGGCCCGACTGCTCGCCGACGAGATCGGCGGCACCCCCGGCGGCTCACTCACCGAGCCGTTCGACATCCCGGTGACCGCGCACATCCTCGGCGGGGCGCCCATCGGCGCCACCCCGGCCGACGGGGTGGTCGACCCCTGGCACCGGGTGTACGGGCACCCCGGGCTGCACGTCGTCGACGGCGCGGCGGTCTCGGCCAACCTCGGCGTGAACCCGTCGCTGACGATCACCGCGCAGGCGGAACGGGCGATGTCCTTCTGGCCCAACCGGGGCGAGGAGGACCCCCGACCGACGCTCGGGTCCCCGTACCGCCGGCTGGCACCCGTACCCCCGCACCACCCGGCGGTGCCGACGGACGCCCCGGGCGCGCTGCGGCCCTGAGGCCGGCGGGCGCGGGGGCGAGCCGGTGCCGGGCGCGGCCGTGACTGTCGGTAGGATTTGCGCACATGAGCCTGCCTCGCCCCGTCCTCGTGGTGGACTTCGGAGCCCAGTACGCCCAGCTCATCGCGCGCCGGGTCCGTGAGGCGAAGGTCTACTCCGAGATCGTGCCGCACTCGATGCCGATCGCCGAGATGCTGGCGAAGAACCCCGCCGCGATCATCCTCTCCGGTGGCCCCGCCAGCGTCTACGCAGTCGACGCACCGCAGATCGACGCGGGCGTGTTCAGCGCCGACGTGCCGGTCTTCGGCATCTGCTACGGCTTCCAGGCGATGGCCCAGGCGCTCGGCGGGACTGTCGCGAAGACCGGCAACCGCGAGTACGGCGGCACGCCGCTGCGCCCCCGCCTGCTCGAACCCGGTGTGCTGCTGCGCGACCTCCCGGCGGACCTGCCCGTCTGGATGAGCCACGGTGACGCCGTCACCGAGGCCCCCGCGGGCTTCACGGTGACCGCCGAGTCGGCGGGCGCGCCGGTCGCCGCCTTCGAGGACCTCGCCGGCCGGCGGGCCGGCGTGCAGTTCCACCCGGAGGTCGGGCACACCGCGCACGGCCAGGAGATGCTGACCCGCTTCCTGTACGACATCGCCGGCATCGAGCCGACCTGGACGCCCGAGAACATCATCGACGAGCAGGTTGCCCGGATCCGCGCCCAGGTCGGCGACAAGGAGGTCATCTGCGGCCTGTCCGGCGGGGTGGACTCCGCGGTCGCCGCCGCGCTGGTGCACAAGGCGGTCGGTGACCAGCTCACCTGCGTCTTCGTCGACCACGGCCTGCTGCGCGCCGGTGAGGCCGAACAGGTCGAGAAGGACTACGTCGCCGCCACCGGCATCAAGCTGAAGGTGGTCGACGCCACCGACCGGTTCCTCGGCGCGCTGGCCGACGTGACCGACCCGGAGCAGAAGCGCAAGATCATTGGCCGGGAGTTCATCCGGGTCTTCGAGGCCGCCGCCCGCGAGATCGCCTCGCACGGCGACGTCGAGTTCCTCGTCCAGGGCACCCTCTACCCCGACGTGGTGGAGTCTGGCGGCGGCACCGGCACCGCCAACATCAAGAGTCACCACAACGTCGGCGGTCTGCCCGAGGACCTGAAGTTCGCCCTGGTCGAGCCGCTGCGCACCCTCTTCAAGGACGAGGTCCGGGCGCTCGGCCTCCAGTTGGGCCTGCCCGAGGCGATGGTCTGGCGGCACCCGTTCCCCGGCCCCGGCCTGGCCATCCGGATCATCGGCGCGGTCAACCAGGAGCGCCTCGACCTGCTCCGCGAGGCCGACCTGATCGCCCGCGAGGAACTGACCGCCGCCGGCCTGGACCGGGGCGTCTGGCAGTTCCCGGTGGTGCTGCTCGCCGACGTCCGCAGCGTCGGTGTGCAGGGAGACGGGCGCAGTTACGGGCACCCCGTGGTGCTGCGCCCCGTCTCCAGCGAGGACGCCATGACCGCTGACTGGTCACGACTGCCCTACGAGGTGGTTGCCCGGATCTCCACCCGGATCACCAACGAGGTGGCTGAGGTGAACCGCGTGGTCCTGGACGTGACCAGCAAGCCGCCGGGCACCATCGAGTGGGAGTAGGCGTTGCTCAGGCGGCCGGCGGCGTGTTGAACGGGGTCGTCGGCGGGTAGGGCGGCGTCGGGGCGGTGGGCTGCGGCGCGGTGCCCGCCGGGTGCGGCCAGGCCGGCGCGCCGGTGGGCTCCTCCGGCATCAGGAACCACATGATCGGGTACGCGAACAGCGCCAGCCCGCCGGTGAGCAGGCCGCTGACCGCGAAGAGCACCCGGACCAGTGTGGGATCGATGGCGAAGTAGCGGCCGATGCCGCTGGCGACCCCCGCGACCATTCGGTCGGTGGTGGGTCGCCGAAGCTGCTTGTACGGGGCGTGGGGAGCGGTGGTCGATGTCATGACCCCACTGTCCGCGCTGGCGACCGGCCCGCCCTCGGTGACCGCCCGGATCCTTACCCTGACCGATCCCTGATCGGTGTCAGACAGTCAGGAATCCGACTCTTTTCCGTTCCGGTAACCAGGCGCGGGGAGAATTTGGTCCCGTGACCACCTTGCTGGAGCCGCTCCGCAGGATCGCGGCATACGCAGTTTGTGCTGATTCAAGAGGCCGAGTCTTGCTGGTCCGCGCATCGGAGCGCTCCGGCACCCCCGGCACGTGGTCGCTGCCTGGCGGGGCGGTCGACCACGGCGAGGACCCGAACCACACTGTCGTCCGTGAAACCGCCGCCGAGACCGGCCTCTCGGTCGCCGTGTCCGGCCTGGCCGACGTGCTCGCCGACATGCGCGCACTGCCGGACCGCGGCATCACCATTCACACCGACCGGTTGATCTACCGGGTGGCGGTGCGTGGCGGCACACTGGCCGACCGGGTCGGCGAGCGTCCCACCGACCTGGCCCGCTGGTACACGCTCGACGAGGCGCGCGAGCTGCCCCTGCGCTCGTTCACCGCACGCGCCCTCGGGCTGCCCGCCTCCTCGGCCGACGTGGTGCCCGACGAGGCACCCGAGTTCCCCTCGTTCTACGCGGTGCCCGGCCCGGACGGGCTGCACCGGGCGCAGCGCTTCGCCGCGTACGCCGTCTGCACCGACCCGGCCGGCCGGGTGCTGCTCACCCGGGTCTCCGACGGCTACCCCGGCGCCGGCTGCTGGCACCTGCCCGGCGGCGGCACCGACTACGGCGAGCAGCCCGGAGCGGCCCTCATCCGCGAGCTGGTCGAGGAGACCGGGCAGACCGGCCGCCTGGTCGAGCTTCTCGGGGTGGCCAGCCACCGCGACGCCGCCTCACTCGGCCCCGAGGGCTACCCGATCGACTGGCACGGAGTGCGCGCCTTCTACCGCGTCGTCGTCGACCAACCCAACCCGCTGACCGTGGCCGACGTGGGCGGCTCCACCTGCGAGGCCCGCTGGTTCGGGCGCGAGGAGCTGGGCGCTCTCCCCACCCACCACCTCACCGAGGTGACCGCCGAAGCAGTCCAAGCCGCCCAGCTCACCTGATCCGTGGTCATCCCGGCCTCTTTCTGGCGCCGGTGTGACCTGCGGTGATGCAGGTTCGGTGCATCTCGCGTCAGGCGCGCGCAGGTGACCGCGGCCGCGCTGCCTGGCGTCGGGGATGTCCTTGCTGCGTGCTGCGTGCTGCCTGCTGCCTGCTGCCGGCGGTTGTGCGGTCGTGCGGTCGTGCGGGTGTGGATACCCGGCAATCCCGCGGCGAAGTGCTGCGGCCGAATGATCGACTCGGTTTCATTGAAGTTGCGGTATCCCAGCACCAGGACACCCCGATTTCCGCAAAACCGAGTCGATCATTGCTTGAGCGGCCTCGTAGTCGCGCGGTGACCTGACGCAGCACGGACATATCCGCAGAAAGGGCATGCTTCGGCAAGGGGCGGTCCTTCGGACCTGAGGCCGGTTTGAACGCCGCCCGGTGCGGAGGGTCGGCGCCACAGGTCGAGGTCCTGTCGGTCCGGTCCTGTCGGTGTCCACGTCACGGACCTGCTCGACCTCGGTCCTGTCGGTCTGGTCCTGTCGGTCCGGTCCTCCTGGCCCGGTCCTGTCGGTCCACACCGCGCTGGCCCGACCCCGTCGCACCCCTCCTGCCCGCCTCGCCCCGTTGATCATGAAGTTATTGTCAGGACACGCCGAGATGGACGGCTATAACTTCATGATCGACGGGTTTGGTGGGTTTGGTGGGCGGGCGGGAGTGGGCGGGGATGGGGTTCTTGCGGCGGGTTGGGGTTTATGGCGTTCTGTGGGATGGCGATCGGGTGCTGGTGGTTCGGGACGGGGTGGGCGGTGAGTTTCCCGGGGTGTGGCGGCTGCCGGGAGGTGCTGTCGCGCACGCCGAGCATCCCGAGCGTGCCGTGGTTCGTGCCGTCGCCGAGCAGACCGGGCTGACCGTTGCGGCGGGTCGACTGCGGGCGGTGGTCGCAGACGTGACCAGCTATCCGGAGGACGTCTCGCTGCACACCGACCGGCTGTTCTTCGAGTTGGCCCAGCGTGACGGGCCGGCGGCTGAGGCTGGTGGTGGGTTGGTTGATCGCGTTGCTTGGCTCACCCTGGCCGAGGCGGCGGGGTTGTCACTGACACCGTTCACCGCCGAAATGCTCGGCCTGCCGGTCACGCCGCTGCCGCCCGGGTCGCACCGGCCGGGTCAGTCGTTTCCGCCGCCGCACCCCGATCGCCGGCTGCGCTTCGGGTCGTACGGGCTGGTGACCGATCCGGCCGGGCGGATCCTGCTCACGCAGATCGCGGACGGCTATCCGGGGGCTGGCTTGTGGCACCTGCCCGGTGGGGGTACCGATCACGGTGAGCAGCCGACCACCGGGTTGCTCCGGGAGTTGGTCGAGGAGGGTGGTCAGCTCGGTCGGGTGGTCGAGCTTCTCGGGGTGGACAATCTGCACAACCCTGCCGCGCTCGGCCCGGAGGGTCGGCCATTGGACTGGCACGGCGTACGGGTGATCTATCGGGTGTTGGTGGACGTACCTACCGATGCGGTGGTCACCGAATCCGCAGGGGGCTCGACGGCGAGGGCCGGCTGGTTCACCCGCGCCGAAGCTGTTGACCTGCCGTTGAGCGACATCGCTGCGCTGGCAATCGGACAGACTGGCCGATAGCACGCCGCTCGGTGAGCCGAACTGGTGACCCTCCGGTACAGTCAAAGGCGGGAATGGTGGAGGAAACGGGCGATGAAGCCCGGGATGGGAACAAGCGAGCGGTTCGAGCGGTTTAAGCCAGATATAAGTACCGCCGGCAGCTATCGCCAAGCCATGTTCCCCTATGCGATGGTGTACTCCGCAAAACGGCTGCCGGGCCACGCAAGGTCCGGCACGAGACAGCCGGACACCCGCCCCCACGGCGGTCAGCCGATCCGGTGATGGAGGAAACGTGCCGAGAGCCCCATGGCGCCGGCGTCGTACTACTGACAGTCCGCGCCCCGCAGGGCGTCGCTGGGCGGGCAGGTTGCGCCGCAGCAGCACGTTCGCCCGCCAGGTGCTCCTGGTCCGGGTCGGTCGTCGTGACGACGACCTGCGCGGGACCGACCTGGTTCCTACCGAGCACCGGTACGCCGACCGGCAGCGCCGTCGTTACGGCCTGGACCGGCTCAGCCGGCCGGCTGTCAACGTCGGTCGGGCGGAGATCGAGGCGGTGATGCCGGTCAGCCCGGCGATGCCGCCGATGGCGTACGCCGACGAGGCGTCCGCCGCGACCATCCCGCTGCTTCCCGGCGAGCGCACCATCGCCCGTCGGATGAAGTTCGGCCTGGTCAACGCCTGCACGCTGGCCAGCCTGATGCTCGGCATGCTGGCCATCTTCCTGGCCATGCAGGGCGAGGTGCGCATCGCCGCGCTCTGCCTGATCGCCTGCGTCGCCTTCGACGGTCTGGACGGCGCACTGGCCCGCCGACTCGGGGTGGCCAGCCCGTTCGGCGCGCAGATGGACTCGCTCGCCGACATGTGCTCGTTCGGTCTCGCCGCGCCGGTCGTGGTCTACGCCTCGCTCGCCGGCTCCGTCTCCACCGCTGCGGCGGCGGTGGCGTGCGCCCTGGTCGCGGCCTGTGCCGCCATTCGACTGGCCCGCTTCAACGTCTCGCCGAAGGACGGCCGCTTCTTCTGCGGCGTGCCGACCACGATGGCGGCGGCGGTGCTCGCCCTGACCGTGGCGATCGGCCTGCCGGTGCCCGGGGCCGTGCTGGTCGCCGGGGTGGCGCTGCTGGCCTTCGCAATGGTTTCGAGCTTCCCGTACGCCAAGCTCGCCCGCCTGGTGAAGCTGCCCCCGTGGCTCTGGCTGGCTCCGGTGATCGGCGCGCTGGTCGACATCCGGATCACGTTCGCGTTGATCGTGGTGGGTTACCTGGTCAGCGGGCCGGTGCTCTGGCTGCGGCAGCGTCGCACCGCCTGAGCCCAGCAACATCGCGCCAAATGAGCACAGCACGCCGCACCACTTGAGCACAGCACCACGTACCGCTTGATCGCAGCAACGAGAAAGGGGCGCCGCGGACAGCGGCGCCCCTTTCCTCGTTCGTGGGTCAGCGCCAGCGGGCGATGACCGTGGAACCGCCGACGACCTTGTCGCCCGGCCCGACCAACGGGTCAGCGGCATCGGCCGGCAGGTAGACGTCGGTCCGGGAGCCGAACCGGATCAGCCCGAAGCGCTCGCCCCTGGCCAGCAGCGCGCCGATGGGCGCGCGCTGCACGATCCGGCGGGCGATGAGCCCGGTGCGCTGCGCGACCACCACCGTGCCGCGAGCGGTGTCCAACACGGTGTACGCCGCCACGTTGTGCTCGGCGTCCGGCTTCATCGCGTTGACGAAGCCGCCGTCAGCGACGAAGTAGTCCACCACCTTGCCGGCGACCGGGGACCGGTTGACGTGCACGTCCAGCACCGACAGGAAGACCGCGACCCGGAGCCACTCGCCGTCGCCGAAACGCTCGTCGTGCAACCGCTGCACCGACAGGACCTTGCCGTCCGCGCTGGCGACCACGGCGCCCGGGTCTTCCGGCACGTCCCGCTCGGGGTCGCGGAAGAACGCGGCGACAGGCCCGGCGGCCAGCGCCGGCAGCAGCCAGAGCTTGGACGACGGACGCGCCACCCGGGCCAGCGCCGCGAGGCCCAGCGCGATGCCCGCCGCGGCCACGCCGTTGGAGTCGATGTGCATGCCGCGGGTCAGCGGCACGCTCGACGGGCGGTGCGCGGGGGCCAACCTGTCGGCCGTGGCCGGGCTGGCCGGGGTGAACCGCAGCCGGTAGACCCGCACCGGTGGCGAGTTGCGCAGCACCAGGTCGGCGCCGACGCCGTAGAGGGCGTCCTGTCGAGCCAGCTCGGTGGCCGCGCCGGTGGTCCGGCCCGGCATGGCGATGGTCGCCACGCTCAACACCGCGCCGTCGGAGAGGTATTTGGCCAGGCCCTCGATGCCGCTGCGGGTCTCCTCGGCGGTGCCGGCGAACACCTCGCCGGCGATGACGACCCCGGCGGGCTCGGCCTCGGCCAGCGAGTCGACGACGCTCACCCGGTCGGCGACCCAGCGACCCTGGGCGGTGATGTGCTCGCGGAGCGCGGCAGCGCCGAATGGCTCGGCGGGCACCACGGTGAGCCGGTCACCGGGGAGCAGCGCGTCGATCGCCGCGGCCAGCACCGCGGACTCCGGGCTCGCCCCGACCAGCAGGGCGGCCTTGGGATCGTTGATCCGGGCCAGCTCGGTGACGAGGGTACGGGCGGCTCGCTCGCCGATGCGGACCGGACCGGACCGGCCGGTGGTACGCACGGCGGGGGACTGGGTCATGTCGGGCGGGCTCCTGACGGGGTAGAGACGGGAATCGCGGCGGGACCGGCATGGCGGGACGGGCCGGCCGGCGGAGGCGAGATCTCCACCGGCCAGCATATGCGTCCGTTCGCGTCAGTCGCACCGCCGTAGCGGTGGAGTACGCCGACGTCGGCAGGCGCCCAAGGTCACCCCTGCCCGCGCCGGCCGTCCCGCTGGTCGGCCGACTGGTCGCCGACGGCCTCGACCGGGTGGTCGGGGCGGGTCGGCTCGTCCCCCTCCGCCGGGGCCGGTCGGGTGTCGATCCCGAGGGTCGGCTCCTCGTTCCGGTCGTCGGTCGGGCCGGAGACCGGTGCGGTCTGCTCCTCGGAGGGCGGATGAGCCAGCCAGGCGGGGTGGATCACCTCGGCGGTCGGCGCCTCCGGTGTGGGACCCGAGGCGGGAACGTCCCACGGTTTCGGACCCGAGGGGGGAACGTCCCAGGTGGACCGTTCGGCCTCCCAGACCGGCAGCGGAGCGCCGGAGGTCGGTACGGCGGCACCAGCGGTTGGTACGGCGGCACCAGCGGTCGGCGCGGCCGCACCGGAGACGGGTGCGTTCGCGCCGGAGACGGGGGTGGTGGCCTCGGTGGCGGGGGTCTCGGTGGTCGCCTCCGATTGCGGCGACCGACCTGAGCGCAGCGCTCCGACCAGCCCGAAGACCCCGATCAGGATGAGTGCGCTGGCCAGGAACCAGCCGACCGCGGGGAGCGCGAGCCCGAGCAGCTGGGCGAGCAGCCACCAGCCGGACAGCGCCAGGAACACGAGCCCGAAGGCGAAAGACACCAGATCAGTGCGGTGAGCCTTCACCGGGTCACCTCCAGATTGCCGGCATTGACGTGGACGTAGAGGCGCAGGGTCCCGCCGCCGGGCCCGTCCGCGCCGACATCGGTGGTCTCCCGCAGGCGACCGTCCAACCCGCCGGACCGGTTGCCGAAGATGTTGGCGTCGCCGGCGTTGACGTCGGCCACCGTGGTGACGTCGACGTTCGGCGGTACGACAACGGTCGCCTGGCCGAAGTTGATGGCGACGGTGACCTGGCTGTCCCGTTTCGTGAAGTCGATGCCGCGCAGGTCGAGCACGGCGTCACCGAAGCTGTTCTCGTATCGGTCGGCGAGGTCGCGGTAGTCGGTCGGCGCCCAGGTCACCGCACCGTCGACTCCCCGGATCCGGTCGTAGGACTCGGCGACCGTCGCCGTGCCCAGCGCCGCCGCGGTCACCAGGCCGAGCGCGATGAGCCAGCGGGCCCGGCCGAACCACGTGCCGACCAGCAGCCCCAGCGCGATCGTGGCCAACGCGGCCGCGAAGTATGACGAGGCGCTGATGGCGAAGACGTCCAGCAGGTCGAGCAGGGCGACCACACCGAGGACCAGGAAGATCAACGAGAAGGTCACCGCGCCGAGCGGCGAACGCTCCTTGGGGCGCTTCGGCGGCTTGGGTGGCTTGGGCGGAGGGGGCGCGGCCGGAGTCGGCGGGGCGTACGGGCCGTGCGGCGCGAACGGAGGCCGGTATCCGGACGGTGGAGGGGCGGTCGGATAGCCGGACGGGGCAGCGGGTGCGCCGGTCACGGGTGCCGACGGCCAGCCGACGCTGGGGGCGGCGGTGCTCGGCCAGCCGGTGGAAGGTGTCGGCCAGTCGGGCTGGACAGCCGTCGGGCCGGCCGGTTGCCCCGACACGGGACCAACTCCGGACACGGGACCAACCCCGGACACCGGCTGCGTGGGGGCGGAGAGCTGCGGACCAGCGGTCGGCTGCACGTCGTACGCCATGGTGGGTGTTCCCCCCGTCGTCGCGGTGACGTACGCGGGATCGCCGCCGGCCCCCGGTGTCGTCGTCAGCGGGCCGGTCGACGGCGCGACGCCGTACGACGGCGCTGGCCAGGTCACCGGCGGAACGGGACCGGGCGGGGAGCCGGTCGGCGCGGACGGCGCCGGCCCGCTCGGAGCACCGGGCTGCGAGTTGCGGCTGTCCCGGTTGAGCAGCAGCGCGCCGGCGACCAGGATGGCCGCGCCGAGCAGCACCGCGCGGAAGGCGTCGGTGACTATGTAGCCGAAGCTGGCCGCGACCAGGATGCCCAGGACGATCACGGTCACCGGCGACATGCTGGAACGCCCGCGCCCGAGCATCGACTCGACCGGGGACGCGGTGTCGCCCTCGTTCGGGATGATCAGCCAGGCGGCGACGTACACCAGGATGCCGATGCCCCCGAAGAACCCGAGCACCGCGAGCAGCACCCGCCACAGCACCGGATCGGTGTTGGTGGCTCGCCCGATCGCCGCGCAGACGCCGGCCAGATACCGTCCCTCGCGTGGCCGGACCAGCCCGTACCGCGAGGTGAAGCCGGTGCCGCCCAGCGGCGGTGGCGGCGCGGACGGGCCGGGACCGCCACCCTGCCCGGGTGGTGTGCCCGCGGCGCCGCCGGCTCCGTAACCGGTGCCGGCCGCGAAGCTGGGGCCCGGGCCGGTGGGCGGCGGGTAGCCGCCGTACGGATCGGTAGGTGCGGCGCCGGGGTGCGGACCGGACGTGCCGGGCTCGGTCCATCCGCCGGCCGTCGCGGCCGGCGTGGGCGGCGATGTGCCTCCCGGTTGTGCCGACCCGGGACGGGGTGGCGGGGCAGCTTCCTCGGTCATGCTTCGATCCTGCTGCCCGGTGCACCCGTTCGACCTCAGGACCCGACCCTGACCCCACCCTGAGATCCGGCGGCCGGAATGTCGGGGGCGTCCCCGTGGTCGTGGACGCCGCAGCGTGTGACGATCGAATCACCGACCTCGACCGTCCCGCCACCGTGACAGGGAGCCTCCGATCAGCACCGTGACTTCGCCTCCGCGCCTCTACCGCGCACCCGAGCACCGGATGGCCGCCGGCGTCGCCGCCGGTATCGCCGACCATCTCGGCATCTCGGTGCTGCGGGTGCGCGTCGCGTTCATGGTGCTGCTCGGGCTGAGTGGGCTCGGCCTGCTGCTCTACGCGGCCTTCTGGGCCGTGGTGCCGCTGCGGCCCGGTGACACCGCGGTGCCGCCCCGGCGCGACGTGGCCCAGCTCCTGCCGTTCGTGGGGATCGGGCTCGGTGTCCTGTTGATCCAGGTGATGGTCTTCGACTCGGTCGGCGCGGCGGGCACCGCCGGCTGGCTGGTGGCCATCATCGCGGTCGGCGCCGGGGTCATCTGGCACCAGTCCGCGCCCGAACGGCGGCGGCAGTGGGGCGACACGATGCCGGTGCCGTGGCTCGGCGCGGTCGTCGAGGAGAGTGACCGGCGGGCCTTCGTGCTCCGGTTCATCGGCGGGGGAGTGCTGGTCGCGGTCGGCATCATCGGCGTCGCGGCGGTCTACTCGCCGGCACAGAACTTCGACGCGGTGATCAATGGCGTGATCTTCGCGCTGGTCGGGCTGGCCGGGGTCGGCGTGGTCGCCGCGCCGGTGCTCTGGCGGACGTACAGCCAACTCCGCTCGGAGCGCGAGGGGCGCATCCGCGAGCAGGAGCGGGCCGAGTTGGCCGCGATGGTGCACGACCAGGTGCTGCACACGTTGGCGCTGATCCAGCGCAACGCCGGTGACGTCAAGACGGTGCAGCGGCTGGCCCGAGGGCAGGAGCGTTCCCTGCGCAACTGGCTCTACAAGCCCACCGCGTCGCCCAGCGAGCGCTTCGCCGCCGCGCTGGAGCAGGCCGCCGCCGAGGTCGAGGACACCTTCGCGATCACCGTGGAGACCGTGGTGGTGGGTGACCGGGAGACCGACGAGAAGGTCGGGGCGCTGGTCGCGGCCGCGCGGGAGGCGCTGGTGAACGCGGCCCGGCACGCCGGCGTGCAGACCGTGTCGCTCTACGCCGAGGTGGAGCCGGATCAGGTCAGCGTCTTCGTCCGGGACCGGGGCAAGGGCTTCGATCCGGATACCGTGGAGGACCACCGGCACGGCGTACGCGGCTCGATCATCGGGCGGATGAAGCGGCACGGCGGACGGGCCGAGATCCGGTCCGGCCCGGGGGAGGGGACCGAGGTTCGGTTGATCCTGCCGATCTCCCGGGACTCGTCCGCAGCGGAGAGGAACAGATGACCATGGCCGAGCAGTCGACCGAGCACCTCGACCCGGCGGAGGCCCGCCCCGAGCGGCTGCGGGTGTTCCTGGTGGACGACCACGCCATGTTCCGGGCCGGGGTGCGCGCGGAGCTGGGCGCCCACGTCGAGGTGGTGGGCGAGGCGAGCACGGTGGCCGAGGCGGTCACGCGGATCGCCGCCGTCGGACCGGACGTGGTGCTGCTCGACGTGCACATGCCCGACGGCGGCGGACGCGCGGTGCTGGAGGCGATGCGCCGCACCCACCCGCAGGTCAAGTTCCTCGCGTTGAGTGTCTCCGACGCGGCGGAGGACGTGATCGGGCTGATCCGCGCCGGTGCCCGGGGGTATGTCACCAAGACCATCTCCCCGGACGAGCTGGCTGCGGCGATCCGCCGGGTGGCGGACGGGGACGCGGTGTTCAGCCCGCGGCTGGCCGGCTTCGTGCTGGACGCCTTCGCGGCCCGACCGGACGCACCGGTGGCCGACCCCGAGCTGGACCAGCTCACCAACCGTGAGCGGGAGGTGCTGCGGCTGCTGGCCCGGGGGTACGCGTACAAGGAGATCGCGAAGGAGCTGTTCATCTCCATCAAGACGGTGGAGACGCACGTGTCGAACGTGCTGCGCAAGCTCCAGATGTCCAACCGTTACGAGCTCTCCCGTTGGGCGGCGGACCGCCGGCTCGTGTGACAGCACGTCACCGGGCCGGAGGATCAGACAGACGATCTTTGCGCCCTCGGCCACCCAGCCGTGTGATGGTGCCCGTGCAGCCGTAGTAGACCTCATCCGGACGGGTCGAAAAACGGATGGTGACGTACGTCCTATCGGGCAGAGGTGAGGCCCGCCGTGTACGCGTGGGCCGAACCCAGGTTCGCGGGTGATGCAACGTATTTCCTGCTCAGTGCTGCCCGGACCGACCGTTTTATGATCATTTTTCAAGTATCGGCAACGTGGCGGGCAACTAACGGCTTGATAACGGCACCTTCACGGAAGAGGCCAGTTGGTGTCACAGTGGCAGCACCTCACCATCGGTGTGTGGCACTCCGTACGGCCAACGACCACGTCCTCGCCGCTCGCGGCGATTCGTGGCTGTGCCTCCTGCGTCGTGTCGCGCCTCGTTGGTGAGGGAGCCCGGCGGATCGGAACATCAGGGTGTCCCCAAATTCCCTGTGGTCCCGGCGACCCGCGCCTCGGGGTGGTCGGGCGGTGTCACCCCCAAACGTGCGTGAAACCCACGACGGAACCTGGTTAGAAAGAGGAGGCCCCTCGGAATGAGAGTCTCGAAGCGGGCGACGAGCGCAATTGCGCTCAGCGCGGCTGCCGCGCTTGTCGCGAGCGGTTGCTCGAGCGGTGACAGCAACGACGACGCTGCCGCCAGCAAGGACGGCGCGATCACCGTCCACGGCGTCCAGCCGGAGAACCCGCTGGTCCCGTCGAACACCACGGAGACTGGCGGCGGCAAGGTGATCGACTGGCTGTTCACCGGCCTGGTCGAGTACCCGAACGACGGTGGGGCCCCGCGCAACGCGCTGGCCGAGTCCATCAACACCACGGACTCCAAGGTCTTCACGATCAAGATCAAGAAGGGCACGAAGTTCCACGACGGCACCGAGGTGAAGTCGAAGAACTTCGTTGACGCCTGGAACTGGGCCGCCTACTCGCCGAACGGCGCGCAGAACGGCACCTTCTTCTCCGACATCCTGGGCTTCGAGGACACCTACACCACGGACCCGGACGGCGCGGAGGGCCCGCAGAAGGCCCCGGCGCCGAAGGCCGACAAGATGTCCGGCCTGAAGGTCGTCGACGAGCAGACCTTCGAGGTCACCCTGGGTGCGCCGACCGCGGTCTTCCCGACCAAGCTCGGCTACAGCGCCTTCATGCCGCTGCCGGACGTCTTCTTCACCCAGAAGCCGGAAGAGTTCGGCAAGAAGCCGGTCGGCAACGGCCCGGTCAAGTTCGTGTCGTGGGAGGACAACGTCCTCATCAAGCTGACGCGCTTCGACGACTACAACCTTCGCGACAAGATGAAGGTCAAGGACGTCGACGTCAAGCTGTACCAGGACGAGACGGCCGCCTACGCCGACCTGCTGGCGAACAACCTCGACTTCATGGAGGTTGTCCCCACCTCGGCGCTCGCCGGTGACAAGTGGAAGACCGACCTCGGTGACCGGGGTCTGTCGACCGTCACGCCGTCGACCGCGTTGATCGCGTTCCCGACCTACGACAAGCGCTTCCAGAACCCGAAGCTGCGTCGTGCCGTGTCGCTGTCGATCAACCGGCAGGAGATCTCGGACAAGATCTTCTTCGGTACCCGTAAGCCGGCCGACAGCTGGGCGAACCCGCTGACCCCGGGCGCCAAGCCGGGCAACTGCACCGCCTGCAAGTTCGACCCGGCCACGGCCAAGACGCTGCTGACCGAGGCCGGCGGCTTCACCGGTGAGATGGTCTTCTACTACAACTCGGACTCCAGCCACAAGGACTGGATGGACGCCGTTGCGCAGCAGATCAAGACCAACCTGGGCATCAACGCTCGGGCCGAGGGCGTGCCGACCTTCGCGGTCTTCCGCCAGAGCATCAACGCCCACCAGATGAAGGGCCCGTACCGCGCTGCCTGGCAGCAGGACTACCCGGACGTTGAGAACTGGGTCAACCCGCTGTACGTCACCGGTGGTTCCTCGAACGACGGTCTGTACAGCAACAAGGAGGTCGACGCCCTGGCGAAGCAGGCCAGCGCCGCGCCGACCCTGGAGGCCTCGCACGAGGCGTTCTCCAAGGCCGTCGAGCTGGTCGACCAGGACGTCCCGAGCATCCCGATCTACTTCTACGGTCAGCAGTCCGGCCACTCGGAGAAGATCAAGAAGCTCGAGCTGAACAACGTCGGCGAACTCGACATCACCTCGGTCGAGCTCTGATCCGAACGGTCTGACCCCGGGTCGGGCTCGCCACATCCGGTGAGCCCGACCCGGGGCCGTTCCGCGACTGGGTGTTACAACACTCCACTCGCACGTTGTCACCACCGTGTCGGCCGTCCGACGCGCCCCCTGTCTGGAGGACCACCCCATGGGCCGTTATCTGTTGAGACGGCTGCTCCAACTCGTGCCGGTCTTCATCGGTACGACGTTCCTGATCTACTGGCTCGTCTGGGCCGTTCCGGGCGATCCGTTCGCCGGCAAGTGCGGCGAGCGACGCTGCCCGGACCAGTACATCGCCTTCATGACTGAGAAGTACCACCTCGACCAGAACGTCTTCGTGCAGTACGCCAACTACATGAAGAACCTGCTCCAGGGTGACTTCGGTCAGACGTTCTCGCAGCGCGAGATCGGTGACATCATCGCCACGGCCTACCCGAACACGCTGAAGCTGGCCCTGGTGGCACTCGCCATCGAGGCCGTGATCGGCCTCGGTGCCGGCGTGCTGACCGGTCTGCGCCGCAACGGCTTCCTGGACAACCTGGTCCTGGTCTCCACGCTCTTCCTGATCGCGCTGCCGGTCTTCGTCGTCGGCTTCGTGCTCCAGTGGCTCCTGGGCGTGCAGTGGGGCATCGTCAAGCCGACCGTCTCCTCCGAGATGCGGTGGTCCGAGCTGATCGTGCCGGGCTTCGTGCTGGGCAGTGCGTCAGTGGCCTACATCGCCCGGGTTGCACGTACGAGCATCGCGGAGAACCGCCGCGCCGACTACGTGCGCACCGCGATCGCCAAGGGTCTGCCGATGCGCCGGGTGGTAGGCGTACACCTGCTGCGTAACTCGCTCATCCCGGTGGTCACCCTGCTCGGCACCGACCTCGGTGCCCTGATGGGCGGTGCGATCGTCACCGAGGGGATCTTCGGCATCAACGGGATCGGCCGTGCGGTGTACCGCGCGATCGTGACCAAGGAGAGCGCCACCGTGGTGGGCATTGTGGTCGTCCTGGTGCTGGTCTATCTCGTGATGAACCTGCTGGTTGACCTGCTCTACGCCGCCCTGGACCCGAGGATCCGTTATGAGTGACCCGAGTACCGCATCAATCGTCAGCACCCCTGGCGCGCACCCGACCGACTCCGCCGCCCCTGCTACCGCAGGTCAGCCGCAGAGCAACGAAAAGCCCCGTGGCCTGCTCGGTGACGCCTGGCGGGACCTCCGCCGCAAGCCGTTGTTCTGGATCGCCAGCGTCCTGATTCTGATCTTCCTGCTGATGGCGGCCTTCCCGGCGCTGTTCGCCCCGGGTGACGCGGTCAACGGATCGCTGTCCCGCAGCCTCGACAAGCCGTCCGCCAATGGCTGGTTCGGCTACGACGTGCAGGGCCGCGACGTCTACGCGCGGGTCATCTACGGCGCGCGGGCATCCGTCATCGTCGCCGTGCTGTCCGTGGTCGGCACCCTGCTCGTCGGTGGTGCCATGGGCATCATCTCCGGCTACCGCGGTGGCTGGGTGGACGGGCTGCTGAGCCGGATCGCCGACGTCTTCTTCGGTCTGCCCTTCGTGCTCGGCGCGATCGTCATCCTGACCACGTTCAACGGTTCGGGCTCCGGCAACAGCAAGGCCCAGATCATGGGCCTGGTGATCGTCTCGCTGATCGTGCTGAGCTGGCCGGTCGTGATGCGCCTCATGCGTTCCTCGGTGCTCGCCACCAAGGAAGCCGACTACATCGTCGCGGCCCGCGCCCTGGGCGCCGGCACCGGCCGGATCATCCTCAAGCACCTGCTGCCGAACTGCCTGGCCCCGCTGCTGGTCTACGGCACGATCATGGTCGGCTCGTTCATCGGCGCCGAGGCCACCCTGTCGTTCCTGGGCGTCGGTCTGAAGTCTCCGGTGGTGTCCTGGGGCATCATGATCAGCGACGGTAAGGATTTCCTCCGAGTCGCGCCAGGGCTGGTCTTCTTCCCCGCCGCGTTCCTCGTCACCGCAGTGCTGAGCTTCGTGATGCTCGGTGAGGCGGTCCGCGAGGCCCTCGATCCGAAACTCCGCTAGGGGATATCCAGTGTCCGACATTCTCGTGTCCGAGCAGTCCGCGCCGGGACCCGGCGGGTCCGGACGTCCCTCCGGCCGGCTGCTCGAGGTCGACGACCTGCGGGTGGAGTTCCGCACCCGGGACGGCGTCGCAAAGGTCATCAACGGGGTCACGTACCACGTCGACGCGGGGGAGACCCTCGCCGTGCTCGGCGAGTCCGGCTCCGGTAAGAGCGTCACGGCGCAGACCATCATGGGCATCCTCGACACGCCGCCGGGCTTCGTCACCGGTGGCCAGGTCCGCTTCCACGGCAAGGACATGCTCCGCATGTCCGACGAGGAGCGCCGCCGCATCCGCGGCGAGGGTATCGCGATGATCTTCCAGGACGCGCTCTCCGCGCTGAACCCCGTCTTCACCGTCGGGTTCCAGATCGCCGAGCAGTTCCGGGTCCGGCGGGGCATGGGTCGCGCGGAGGCCAAGAAGCGCGCGATCGACATGCTCGACCAGGTCAAGATCCCGAACGCCAAGAGCCGGTTCAACAACTACCCGCACCAGTTCTCCGGCGGTATGCGGCAGCGCGCGATGATCGCGATGTCGTTGGCGCTCGACCCGGAGGTGCTGATCGCGGACGAGCCGACCACCGCCCTCGACGTGACAGTGCAGGCCCAGATCATGGACCTGCTCGCCGAGCTTCAGCGTGAGCGGCAGATGGGCATGATCCTGATCACCCACGACCTCGGCGTGGTCGCCGACGTCGCGGACCGGATCGCGGTCATGTACGCGGGCCGGATCGTCGAGGAAGCCAACGTGTACGACCTGTACGCCAAGCCGGCGCACCCGTACACCATCGGTCTGATCGAATCGATCCCGCGCCTGGACGAGAAGGGGCAGCAGCTCCGGACGATCAAGGGCCTCCCGCCGAACCTGATGAACATCCCGCCGGGCTGCCCGTTCAACCCGCGCTGCCCGATGGCTCAGCCGGTGTGCCGGGAGAAGGTCCCGCCGCTGCTGCAGGTCGGCCGCGACCGGGCCAGCGCCTGCCACTTCGCCGAGGAGCTGGTGAACCGTGTCTGAGAACATCCTTGAGGTCCGTGACCTGGTCAAGCACTACCCCGTCACGCAGGGTGTGGTGTTCAAGAAGACCGTCGGCCAGGTCAAGGCGGTCGACGGGGTCTCGTTCGGTCTGCGCGCCGGTGAGACGCTCGGTGTGGTCGGCGAGTCCGGCTGCGGCAAATCGACGCTCGCCCGGGTGCTGATGAACCTGGAGAAGCCGACCGCCGGCAGCGTGGTCTACAAGGGCCAGGACACCTCCAAGCTGTCCGGTGGCGCGCTGCGCCGTCTCCGCCGGCAGATCCAGCTGGTCATGCAGGACCCGTACACCTCGCTGAACCCGCGGATGACCGTCGGCGACCTGCTCGGTGAGCCGTTCGAGATCCACCCGGAGGTGGCACCGAAGGGCAGCCGCCGGGCCAAGGTCCGCGAACTGCTCGACCTGGTGGGGCTCAACCCGGAGCACATCAACCGGTACCCGCACCAGTTCTCCGGCGGTCAGCGTCAGCGCATCGGCATCGCCCGCGCGCTCGCGCTGCGACCCGAGATCATCGTCTGCGATGAGCCGGTGTCGGCGCTGGACGTCTCCATCCAGGCTCAGGTGATGAACCTGCTGGAGCAGCTCCAGGGCGAGTTCGGGCTGTCGTACGTCTTCATCGCGCACGACCTGTCGGTGGTTCGCCACCTCTCGGACCGGGTCGCGGTGATGTACCTCGGCAAGATCGTCGAGATCGGCACCGAGGACGAGATCTACGAGCGGCCGACGCACCCGTACACCCAGGCACTGCTCTCCGCGGTGCCGGTGCCGGACCCGACGCAGCGGAACAACAAGACGATCATCCGGCTCACGGGTGACGTGCCGTCGCCGATCAGCCCGCCCTCGGGCTGCCGGTTCCGGACCCGCTGCTGGAAGGCGCAGGACGTCTGCGCCGAGCAGGTCCCGCTGCTGGAGATCCGACAGGGCACGGACCACCCGAGCGCCTGCCACTTCGCGGAGCGGCGCCAGGTCGTCGCCACCCACGAGGCGTGAGTCACCGGAACCGCCTGCCGACGTCACCACGACGACGGCAGGCGGTTTCGTCTGTCCGTGGCCCGGGGCCGGCGCCGCGTGGCGCAGCGAAGGTCACGAGGGGCGCACGGGCCGGGTGAGTCGCCGTGGGCCGGTGCGGCTCACAGCGGGCCGCGGCCCGCGCGGAGCAGCAGCAGGGCCAACTGGGTGCCGTCGGCGCCGAGCGCGACCCGGAAGCGCTCCAGGATCTCGCGTTCGCGGGAGAGCACCAGGCGCGTCCCGCCGGAGGCCATCCGGGTCACCCCGACCTCCTGGGACAACGCGGCCCGCTCCTGCCAGAGCGTGATCAGGGCGTGGTCGATCTCGTCGATCCGTTCTCTGATCTGCACGATCCGAGCGGAGGCGGACGGCTCCTCGGTGCCGGTCCGTGCCTCTGGCGGCCCAGCGGCCTCGGCCGTCGGCGACAGGGGTGCCGCCGGCTCGCTCCCGTTGACCGCGGGCTGCTCGGCCTTCGGTCGGGTCGGGCCGCCGCTCTGCTCCATCACGTCTGTCATCATCGGGTACCTCTCGCACTGTGGTGCCCGGTGCCCGGAACCCGGGACGGAAAAAGCCCCGGACTCCAGGAGCCCGGGGCTTTCGTAGGTCTGAATCGATCAGGCGCGACCTACGGCAGCCGGACTCCCGGTGCCGTAGTAAAAGTAGTAGCGCGCAGCGATCACGCCGTCGAGTATGCCCACGTCGACGCCGGGTGCGCAAGCATTCCGCGGTGAGACGCCGATCTTTGCCCGACTGGCGGGCAGTGCGGTGGGAGCACGCGGTCGGGCACGAGCTGCCGAGCGCCAGAGACCGTAGTGTCCGACTGGCGGCATAGACTTGTCGGGCGATGCATCCTCTCTTCGACATTCCCGCGTCCCCGCCTGCGCCGGAGTCCGCGCCGGCCCGCCCGGACCGGCCCCGGCCCGCCGCCGTCCGCCTCGATCCGCAGCAGCTGCTCGCCGGGCTCAACGGGCCACAGCGCGACGCGGTCAGCCACGCCGGCTCGCCGCTGCTGATCGTGGCCGGCGCCGGGTCCGGCAAGACCCGGGTGCTCACGCACCGGATCGCCTACCTGCTCGCCGCACGGGACGTCCATCCCGGCGAGATCATCGCGATCACCTTCACCAACAAGGCGGCCGGCGAGATGAAGGAGCGCGTCGCCGCGCTCGTTGGTCCGCGGGCGCGCCTGATGTGGGTGTCGACGTTCCACTCCGCGTGTGTCCGGATCCTGCGCGCCGAGCACGAGCACGCCGGCCTCAAGTCGACCTTCTCCATCTACGACGCGGACGACTCCCGGCGACTGATGCAGCTGGTCACCCGCGAGCTGGATCTCGACCCGAAGCGCTACCCGGCGCGGGGGTTGGCCGCCCAGGTCTCCAACCTCAAGAACGAGCTGGTCGACCCGGAGCAGTTCGCCGCACGGGCCACCGGGCCCAACGAGCGGGCGCTGGCCGAGGCGTACACGCTCTACCAGCGCCGGCTGCGTGAGGCGCACGCACTGGACTTCGACGACCTGATCATGACCACGGTGCACCTGCTCCAGTCGCACCCGCACGTCGCGGAGAGCTACCGTCGGCGGTTCCGGCACGTGCTCGTGGACGAATACCAGGACACCAACCATGCCCAGTACACGCTGATCAAGGAGCTGGTCTCCGGCACCGACGGGCTGGAGCCCGCCGAGCTGTGCGTGGTCGGCGACGCGGACCAGTCGATCTACGCGTTCCGCGGTGCGACGATCCGCAACATCCTGGAGTTCGAACGCGACTTCACCGACGCGCGGACGATCCTGCTGGAGCAGAACTACCGCTCCACCCAGACCATCCTCAACGCGGCCAACGCGGTGATCGACCGCAACACCTCCCGCAAGCCGAAGCGGCTGTGGAGCGAGGCCGGCGCGGGCGAGCGGATCGTCGGTTACGTGGCCGACACCGAGCACGCCGAGGCCGACTGGGTGGCCCGGGAGATCGACCGGCTGGTCGACGCCGACGAGACCCGCCCCGGCGATGTCGCTGTCTTCTACCGCACCAACGCCCAGTCCCGTGTGTTCGAAGAGGTGTTCATCCGCGTCGGCCTGCCCTACAAGGTGGTCGGCGGGGTGCGCTTCTACGAGCGCAAGGAGGTCCGCGACGCACTGGCGTACCTGCGTTCGGTGGTCAACGACGACGACACGGTGAGCCTGCGGCGGGTGCTGAACACCCCCCGCCGGGGGATCGGCGACCGCGCCGAGGCGTGCGTCGAGGCGCTCTCCAGCCGGGACCGGATCTCGTTCGGCGCGGCGCTGCGGCGAGCCCGGGAGGCGCCGGGCATCTCCAGCCGGGCGGCCAACGGCATCGCCGACTTCGTGGCGCTGCTCGACGGGGCACGGGAGCTGTCCGAGACCGGCACCCCGGAAGAGGTGTTGGAGGCACTGCTGACCCGCTCGGGCTACCTCACCGAGCTGGAGGAGAGCCTGGACCCGCAGGACGCCGGCCGGGTGGACAACCTCCAGGAGCTGGTCAGCGTCGCCCGGGAGTACACCGAGCGGATCGAGGCGCTGGGCGAGGAAGGGGAGCGGGCCACCCTGGCCGGTTTCCTGGAGCAGGTGGCGCTGGTCGCCGACGCCGACCAGATCCCCTCCGACGACCCCGACCACCAGGGGGTGGTCACCCTGATGACGCTGCACACCGCCAAGGGTCTGGAATTCCCGGTGGTCTTCCTGACCGGGCTGGAGGACGGCGTCTTTCCGCACCTGCGCTCGCTGGGTGACACCCGTGAGCTGGAGGAGGAGCGCCGGCTGGCGTACGTCGGCATCACCCGCGCCCGGCAGCGGCTCTACCTCTCCCGGGCGGTGACCCGCTCGGCCTGGGGGCAGCCGTCCTACAACCCGCCGTCGCGGTTCCTGGAGGAGCTGCCGACGGAGTTGGTGCACTGGGAGCGCACCGAAGGGTCGTACACCTCGTGGGCCGGCGGGGGCGGCGGCGTCGGAGGCCGCGCGGACCGCACGCCCGGCGCGCGTGGCAACTTCACCGGGGGTACGCCGAAGGCGGCCCAGTTGGCGCAGCGGCTCGGCGTGGACGCCAGCCGGCTGACCACGGCCAGCGAGCTGCCGCAGGGGCCCAAGGTGGCGGCCGGGGACCGGGTCAACCACCAGCGGTACGGGCTGGGGCGGGTGCTCGCCGTCGAGGGGCACGGCCCGGGTGCTCGCGCGCAGATCGACTTCGGTGACCAGACCATGTGGCTGGTGCTCCGGCACGCCCCGGTCGACAAGCTCTGACCGGCGCGGCGGGCAGCAGCGCCGAAGGTATAGGGATGTGAACCAAGGTCTATTTCAGTTCCTCAGGCGTTTCCGACACCGCATCCGGCCCGGATAGTGGGGAGCGTGAGCCTGGAGATCAGAGGTATCTCGTACGTCGCCGGCTACACCTCCGGTGAGGCGGTACGCCGGGACATGCGCGCCATCCGCGAGGACCTGCATTGCACGACCGTGATGGTGATTGACACCGATACCCGGACGCAGATGGAAGCCGCGCGGCGCGCCCTGGAAGTCGGGCTCGATGTCTACATCCGGCCGTATGTCGCCGACCGCCCGCACCGAGAGATCCTGGCCCATCTCTCGGCGACGGCCGCCGCGGCCGAGGAACTGCGCGTCCAGTATCCGGGTCGAGTCACACTGTTGCTCGGCAGCGAGTTCTCCCTCACCTCCCCGGGGATGCTCCCGGGACCGCGTGTCTTCATCCGGCTACAGGTGCTGGTGCGGCGGCGACGCTTCTTCGACCGCCGGATCACCCGCAAGCTCAACGCCCTGCTCGGGGCCGCCCTGCCTGTCGCCCGCGCCGCATTCGGTGGGCCGGTCAGCTACGCCGCGGGCTTCTGGGAGAAGGTCGACTGGTCCGGCTTCGACCTCGTCGGCGTCAACCTCTACCGTCTCGGCCCCGACCCGGCCGCCTACCAGCAACGGCTGCGTGCCCTGCTGCGGGAGGCGGACAAGCCGGTGGTCATCACCGAGTTCGGGTGCGGCGCCCATCTCGGGGCCGAGCGCCGGGGGCCCGGGGCGTTTCGTATCGTGAACTGGTTCACCCAACCGCCCCAGGTCAAGGACGGTCACGTACGCGACGAGCCCACCCAGGCGGCGTATCTGGCCGAACTCATCGACCTTTACGCCGCAGATGGCGTGCACGGCTGCTTCGTCTACACCTTTGCCATGCCGGACTTCCCGCACCGCGCGGACCCGCGTCACGACCTGGACATGGCGGGCTTCGGCGTGGTGCGGGTGCCGCCCGAGGACCCGTCACAGTGGGAGCCCAAGGAAGCCTTCCACCAGGTGGCGCGGTGTTACAAGGCAGCCGAGCGCGGCGTCGCTGCCAGTGGGACGGGCGGCCCGATGGGGTGAACCGACGTTTCTGGCTCAGCAGCCCAGGTCCACGCCGCGTGTCCGCATGAACGGGGCCGGGTCGATCTGGTTCCACATGCCCTGGTGCACCTCGAAGTGCAGGTGCGGGCCGGTGGCGTCGCCGGTGGCGCCCTCGTAGCCGATGACCTGGCTGGCCTTCACCTTCTGGCCGACGGTGACCGCGATGCGGCTCTGGTGGGCGTAGTGGGTCAGGTATCCGTTGCCGTGGTCGATGAAGACGGAGTTGCCGTACCCGTCGGAGGCGTCGCCGGCCTGGGTCACGGTGCCTGCGGCTGCGGCGCGGAGTGGCGTGCCGGAGGGCAGCGCCAGGTCGATACCTGCGTGCAGGGTGCCCCATCGCTGCCCGTAGCAGGAGGTGACGGCCGCGCCCGGCATCGGGTTGACCCAGGCGGGCGTGGGCTTGGTGGTCTTCTTCGGCTTCGGCCTCGGCTTGGCCTTGGCGGTGGCCGTCTTCGCGGGCGTCGGGCTGGCGGTGGCCGCGGACGTGCTCGGTGTCGGGCTGGCCGAGGGGGTGACCGGTGTGCTCGACTCGCGGGCGGAGCGGTCCGCTCGGCTGGCGGCTTCGGCCCGGCTCTGCGCGTCGAGGGAGACGGCTGCGGGTGCCGGGTGGTCGCCGCCGGTGGTGGCGACCGCGACGCCACCGAGGCCGAGAGCCACCAGGGCGGCGGCGCTGAGCACGACGAGGCGGTTCCGCCGGCCGGCGCGCTGCGGTTGCCCGGTGTGGGGGGCGTCGGGGGTGTTCTCGTTCTGGACGGGGCTGTCTTCCTGCACGGCGGACCTTCACAGTCGAGGGGCACTTGACCTCGAAATACTGGTGTCGGACCGAGCCGGGGTGGGCGCGGGGACCGGGTGACCGCGCGGCGCGTGAAGTGATGGCTGCCCAGATATGACCCGCCCTATGGCGTTCTATCCGGAAAAGTGATCATGCTCCGTCGTGTCGCCGGTCACAATCGCAGCTGTGGCCCGGGATACATCCATCCGGCCGGGGCAACGAAAAACCGCCCGGATCGACAGATCCGGGCGGTCAACGGTCGTTACGCAACGTCAGGAGGCGGCTACCTCGTTGTAGATTGCCTCGACTTGCAGCTTGATGTCCACTCCGCGGTCCTGGAGGAACGGCACCGGGTCGACCGGCTGGCCCTTGACATGGATCTCCAGGTGCAGGTGCGTGCCGTAGGCGTGGCCCGTCTGGCCCACCAGACCAAGCTGGTCGCCAGCCTTGATCTGCTGGCCTTCCTTCACGCTCACCGAGGAGGAGTGGCCGTAGATGGCCTCGCTGCCGTCGGCGTGCTGGACGATCACCGCGTTGCCGTACCCGCCGAACCAGCCGGCCTTGGTGACCAGCCCGTCGTGGATCGCCACGTAGGGCGTGCCCTCGCCGGCAACCAGGTCGACGCCGGTGTGCATCTTGCCCCAGCGGAGCCCGTAGGGGGAGTTGAAGTCGTAGCCCTGCAGCGGCAGCAGCCAGACCTCGGGCTCGGCGCTGTCCTTGCTGCGGCTGTCCCGCGAGGCGCGGTCGGCGTTCTCAGCACGGGCCGCAGCGTCCTGGCTGGTGACCGACGCCTGCTTGAGCTCGTCGAGCACCGACGGGCTGACGTCCTTGGCGTCGGGCAGAGCACTCGCGCCGAGGGCGACGATGCCGGCCCCGACGAACGCCGTGGTGACGACAGCGGCGTAACGGCTGCGCGGTGGGGTGGGCACACGGCGACGACCGCGATATCGATCGGGCTCAGACGACAGGCGCTGGCGCACGCACACCCTCCGTTGTCGGGGTTCCGAAGCGGCCGGTGGGCGTTCGTGAAGCTCGAATGAACGTCCGCTGACCGCGTCGTCACCCGTCCATGGACCTGATGACAACCGTGGACACGTTAGCCAACCACCAGGCGAGTCACAAGCTAGACCGCCAAACTGGCGTGTCGATCTGTCCGTTTACGTCCATGATTGTCACGCATCGCGCCGCTAAACGGTGCCCCTGATGCTGCCCGTTCGTCGCCGAGCGTGACCGATCCGGCGGAGTCGTCCGACTTGACTCGGGGCAGCGCCGGAATTCCTTGGCGGGCCTCCCGATCTGGCTCGGCGGCCTCCCCGGCCGGCCCCCGGTCCGCTGCCCGCCACTTCGGGTCCGCCCGTACGACAATGCCGGGCAGGGGCCGGCGGCGGAGCCCGGTTCCCCGGCCCCGATTTCCTGGGCCGGGCCCGCCGGGTTACCGTTCGTTCAGGTGAAGGCCCGTGAAGCCGGTGAAAGGTGTGCGCTGATGAGCTCTCGTATTCGGGTCGTCGTCGCCAAGCCCGGCCTGGACGGCCATGACCGGGGCGCGAAGGTCGTCGCACGCGCTCTGCGGGACGCGGGCATGGAGGTCGTCTACACCGGCCTGCACCAGACTCCCGAGCAGATCGTGGAGACCGCCATCCAGGAGGACGCCGACGCGGTCGGCCTGTCCGTCCTCTCCGGCGCGCACATGACGCTCTTCCGGCGGGTGCTGGAACTGCTCAGTGAGCGGGACGCTCGCGACATCGTCGTGTTCGGCGGCGGCATCATTCCGAACGGCGACATTCCCGAGTTGGAGAAGCTGGGCGTCGCCAAGATCTTCACGCCGGGTGCCACCACTCAGGCGATTGTCGAGTGGGTCCGGCAGAACGTGGCGCAGCCGGTTTCCTGAGGCTCGTAGCTCAGCGACCGGATTTGGGCACGGGGGAGGGGCCGGACGCACCCCTCACACGTCCGGCCCCTCTATGCACGATGCCCCGCCGCCACCCCTCGACCGACAGGGCATCGGCCGTCTCCCGTCGTCACGCTTCTCAGCGCTCCGACATCTGACTCAACGACGCCCCCACGGCCGGGTTACGCAAGCCGGACAACATCGCCCGGATGGTTGATGCCATCCGTGTCGTGGCCGCAAACCGGCCGCGTCTGATGTCCGGTTGTGCATTACCGCACACCGCGCACCCGCTCGGTTGCCGGTGGTGCCGACCTCGCTAGGCTGCGGCCAATGGCCTGTTTCAACTGATGACAGGCGTCAAACTGTTTTTGAACGCTGGTGGCGGCGCGACGGCGCGCCGCGGAGACGGGACGGGACGCGCAATCGTGGACCTGTACGAGTACCAGGGGCGGGACCTGTTCGAGCGGCACGGCTTGCCCGTGCTGGCCGGCGGCGTCGCCACTACCCCGGAAGAGGCCCGTGCGATCGCCGAACGCCTCGGCGGTCGCGTGGTCGTCAAGGCGCAGGTGAAGGTCGGCGGCCGAGGTAAGGCCGGCGGCGTCAAGCTCGCCGAGGGCGCCGAGGAGACGGTGGCCCGCGCCACCGACATCCTCGGCATGGACATCAAGGGTCACACCGTCCACAAGGTCATGATCACGGTGACCGCGGACGTGGCCGAGGAGTACTACTTCTCGTACCTGCTCGACCGAGCGAACCGCACCTTCCTCTGCATCGCCAGCGTCGCCGGCGGCATGGACATCGAGCAGGTCGCCGCCGACACCCCCGACAAGGTCGTGAAGGCCCCGATCGACGCCGTGAAGGGCGTGGACGAGGCCAAGGCCCGCGAGATCGTGACCGCCGCCGGCTTCCCGGCCGAGGTCGCCGACCAGGTGGTCGAGATCGCCGTCGGCCTGTGGCAGGCGTTCGTCGCCGAGGACGCCACCCTGGTCGAGGTCAACCCGCTCGCCAAGAACGGCGACGGCCGGATGCTCCTGCTCGACGCCAAGATCAGCCTGGACGAGAACGCGGCGTTCCGGCACCCGGACCACGAGGCGCTGGTCGACCAGGCCGCGGTGGACCCGCTGGAGCAGGCCGCCAAGGCCAAGGACCTCAACTACGTCAAGCTCGACGGTGAGGTCGGCATCATCGGCAACGGCGCGGGTCTGGTCATGTCGACCCTCGACGTGGTCGCGTACGCCGGTGAGCGGCACGGCAACGTCAAGCCGGCCAACTTCCTCGACATCGGCGGTGGCGCGAGCGCCGCGGTGATGGCGAACGGGCTGGAGATCGTGCTCTCCGACCCGGCCGTGAAGAGCGTCTTCGTCAACGTCTTCGGCGGCATCACCGCCTGTGACGAGGTCGCGAACGGCATCATCCAGGCGTTGGCGCTGCTGGAGCAGCGGGGCGAGCAGGTCAGCAAGCCGCTCGTCGTCCGTCTCGACGGCAACAACGCCGAGGCTGGCCGGGCAATCCTGGACAGCGCGAACAACCCGCTCGTGCAGCGGGTGGACACCATGGACGGTGCGGCCGAGCGGGCCGCCGAGCTGGCAGCTGCGGGGGTCTGATCATGGCTATCTGGCTGACCAAGGACTCGAAGGTCATCGTCCAGGGGATGACCGGTTCCGAGGGTTCGAAGCACACCCGGCGGATGCTGGCCGCCGGCACGAACGTGGTGGGCGGCGTCAACCCGCGCAAGGCGGGCCAGAAGGTCGACTTCGACGGCACCGAGCTGCCGGTCTTCGCGTCCGTCGCGGACGCGATGGCCGAGACCGGGGCCGACGTCACTGTCATCTTCGTGCCGCCGCAGTTCACCAAGGCCGCAGTGGTCGAGGCGATCGACGCCGCGATCCCGCTGGCCGTGGTGATCACCGAGGGCGTGCCGGTGCACGACACCGCATCGTTCTGGGCGTACAACGTGGCGAAGGGCGAGCAGACCCGGATCATCGGGCCGAACTGCCCCGGCATCGCCTCGCCGGGCGCGTCCAACGCCGGCATCATCCCGGCCGACATCACCGGCTCCGGCCGGATCGGCCTGGTCAGCAAGAGCGGCACGCTGACCTACCAGATGATGTACGAGCTGCGCGACATCGGCTTCTCCACCTGCGTCGGCATCGGCGGTGACCCGATCATCGGGACCACCCACATCGACGCCCTGGCGGCGTTCGAGGCCGACCCGGAGACCGACGCCATCGTCATGATCGGTGAGATCGGTGGCGACGCCGAGGAGCGGGCCGCCGAGTTCATCAAGACCAACGTCACCAAGCCGGTGGTCGGCTACATCGCCGGCTTCACCGCTCCTCCCGGCAAGACCATGGGTCACGCCGGGGCGATCATCTCCGGCTCGGCCGGCACCGCCGAGGCGAAGCAGGCGGCGCTGGAGGCTGTCGGCGTCAAGGTCGGCAAGACGCCGACCGAGACCGCGAAGCTGATGCGGGAGATCATGTCCGGCAACTGAGCCGGTCAGGCAACACCGGAGGGGGTCGACCGCAACCGGTCGACCCCCTTCGGCGTACCTGCGCCGTCGGCGTATCCCGCTGGTGGTGGCGCAGCCCGCTCAGTCGTTGTTCCAGAACGGGTAGTTGTTGGTGGCACGCAGGATCGCGCCACCGATGATGTTGATCACGCCGAACACGATGGCGAGGTAGCCCAGTAACGGTGACTGCCCGTACCGACGGGCGTCGCGGATGGACAGGTAGCCGAAGATGATGCCCAGGATGCCGCAGCAGATCAGCCCCAGCACGATGCCCAGCACGCCCCAGAGCGTGGTCCGGTCCCGTCCCCGGGCCGGTGGGGGCGGGGATGGCGCGTATGGCGTTGTCACGGCGTCCTCCGGGCGGTCGTGGGCGGCGAGCCGGCCGGACCGCGACCGGCGGACCCGACCCGGGTGGCGGCGACTCGCGCCCCCTCTGGCCGAGGCTAGACCGGGCCGGATGGCCTGGGCCCCGGTTCGGTCAACTCGCCGCCCTTCGGGCGGCTTAACGGACTGCCACCGCCCGCGCGACGTGCCAGAGTAGAGCGGATGTCCCCCGTCACCCCTGACCGTCCCAGCCGTCCCGGCGGTGTGAACGCCGACGACCGGCCGGTCGATCGTGCCGCCCGGGCCCGACGGGTGCCCGCGCCCCGCGCGGGCGGGGCGCCACGCGGGCGCGCGCCGTTGCCCGTCGCCGCCGGGGTGGCGGCCGGCTGGGCCGCCCTCACCTCCTACCTGCCGGTCGCCATCGTGCTCGGCCTGGTCCAGCTCGGCACGGATTCGACGACACTGGTCAGCACCCTGCGCACGGCGCTGGCCGGCTGGCTGCTCGGCCACGGCGTGCCGCTGCACACCGACTCCGGCCCGCTCGGGCTCGCCCCGCTGGCGCTGACCGTGCTCGCGCTCTGGCGGCTCAGCCGGGCCGGTGTGCACGTCAGCCGCGCGATCGGCGCCCGGGACACCCGCTCACCGCGCCGCGCGCTGCTCGCCGCAGGCGCTGTCGGCATCGCGTACGCGCTGCTGGGCGCACTCGCGGCGGTGCTGGTGGGTGCCGGTGGGCCGACGGTGTCCCCGATCCGGGCGGGCGCCACGTTCGCGGTGGTCGGCACACTCGCCGCACTGATTGGCGCCACCCGCATCACCGCCGTGACCCGGCTCCTCGTCACCCGGCTGTCAAATCCGCTGCGGGACGGCATTCGCACCGGCCTGGTGGCAGGGCTGCTGCTGCTCGGGGCGGGTGCCGGTGCGGCCGGCCTGGCGGTGGCCACCGGCGGCGGCGACGCGGCGGACATGATCGGGGCGTACCGGACGGGGGTCGCCGGGCAGGCCGGAATCACCCTGGTCAGCGTCGCGTACGCGCCGAACGCGGCGATCTGGTCGGCCAGCTATCTGCTCGGGCCGGGCTTCGCGGTCGGCACCGACACCGCGGTTCGCACCAGCGAGGTGTCGGTCGGCGCACTGCCAGCCGTGCCACTGCTCGCCGGTCTGCCACGAGGCCCGGTGGACGGCTTGGGCGCCCTGCTGCTCGCGGTGCCGGTGCTGGCCGGAATGGTGGCCGGCTGCCTGCTCGCCCGCCGGGTGGCCCGACTCGCCGGGCCGGAGCGGGCCCCGCAGCGCTGGGCCGAGGTGCTGGCCCCAGCGGTGCTGGCCGGGCTGGTGGCCGGCGTGCTGCTCGGTGTGGCCGCCGCGGTCTCCGGCGGGTCACTGGGCGCCGGCCGGCTGGCACAGGTCGGGCCGGTGGGCTGGCAGGTCGGTGCGGTGGCCGCTGTCGTCATCGCGGTCGGCGCACTGCTCGGCGCCGCCGCCACCCGGGCCCTCACCCGCACCCCCGCCCAGTAGACGCGCGCGGGGCGCCCCGGACGAATCCGGAGCGCCCCGTCGAATCCGAGCTTGTCAGGGCTGGGTGGGCAGGGCCACGTTCGCCACGATGCTGAGGATGATCAGGATGATGCCCAACCCGACACCGACCGCGCCGCAGATCAGGCCGGCCTTGGCCTGCCCGGCGTTGTTCGCCTGGCCCTGGGCGACCTTCTGCCGGGCGAGGTAACCGGTCACCACGGCCGCGATGCCGACCGGGATGCCCAGGTAGAAGCAGCAGATCAGCGGGATCGACGCGATACCGAGGATCATCGACACCAGGCCGAGGGTGTTGTTCTGCCCCTGGCCCCCCTGCGGGTAGCCGGCGTTCGGGTACGTCGGACCGCCGCCGCCGTACTGGGGCTGCTGCTGGGCGTAGGGGTCCTGGCCGTAGGGCTGTCCCGAGGTCGGCTGCTGGCCGTACGGCTGTCCCGAGGTCGGCTGCTGGCCGTACGGGGCCGCCGGCGGCTGGCCGTACTGCGGCGGCTGGGGTGCGTTCGGGTCCTGGTTGGGCTGCTGGCCGTACGGGTCCTGGCCGGGGTTACCGGGTTGCATTCGAGAGCTCCTTGAACTGGTTCCGTCAGTTACTGCTGTTGTTGCCACCCATGATCGCTGTCAGTCCTCGGAATGCACAGCGCGGCAGCACCACGACATCGTCACGGTGCTGCCGATCGACGGTTGCCGTAGGGGTGGTGACCGGGCGACACGCGGTGCTCCTCAGTGCAGCGACACCGCTGGTGTGCCGATCGGTGCGGGGGCACGGACCGACGAGGTGTCAAGTCCGAGCGAGCGGCAGCGTACCGGGTCGATGCACGTCGGCACTGTCAAAGATCGGCGCGCCGCCCAGCCGGAGGGCTTCCTGACCTGCCCGATAGGGTGGCCCGGTGACCGAGCCCGCGCCTGTCGCCCGCATCGTCGTCCTCATCTCCGGCTCCGGTAGCAACCTCCAGTCGCTGCTGGATGCCGCCGTCGACCCCGCGTACGGTGCGCAGGTCGTCGCGGTCGGCGCGGACCGTGACGGCATCGCGGGCCTGGACCGGGCCGAGGCCGCGGGGGTGCCGACCTTCGTCGAGCGGGTCCGTGATCACGACACCCGGGAGGACTGGGACCGGGCGCTCACCGCGCACGTCGCGAAACACCAACCGGACCTGGTCATCTCCGCCGGTTTCCTCAAGCTGGTCGGCCCCCACTTCCTCGCCGCGTTCGGCGACCGCTACCTGAACACCCACAACACCCTGCTGCCGGCGTTTCCCGGCATCCACGGCCCGCGTGACGCCCTCGCCTACGGCGTGAAGCTCACCGGGGCCACCCTCTTCTTCGTCGACGCCGGCATGGACACCGGGCCGATCGTCGCGCAGGTCGCGGTGCCGGTGCTCGACGACGACGACGTGGACACGCTCACCGAGCGCATCAAGGAAGCCGAGCGGCGCCAGCTCGTCGAGCAGGTTGGTCGCCTGGTCCGCGAAGGCTGGACCATCACCGGAAGGAAGGTCACGGTTCCGTGAGTCCCACTCAGGACGGGCGCCGCCCGATCAGGCGGGCGCTGGTCAGCGTCTACGACAAGACCGGGCTGGTCGAGCTGGCTCAGGCCCTGCACGCCGCCGGTGTGGAGATCGTGTCCACCGGAAGCACGGCGGGCACCATCGCCGCCGCCGGTGTGCCGGTGACGCCGGTGGAGACGGTGACCGGGTTCCCCGAGGTGCTCGACGGCCGGGTGAAGACCCTGCACCCGAAGGTGCACGCGGGTCTCCTCGCGGACCTGCGCAAGGACACGCATGTCGCGCAGCTCGACGAGCTGGGGGTTGCGGCGTTCGACCTGCTGGTCTCCAACCTCTACCCCTTCCAGGCGACCGTCGCCTCCGGCGCCGACGTCGAGGAGTGCGTGGAGCAGATCGACATCGGTGGCCCGGCCATGGTGCGGGCCGCCGCCAAGAACCACGCCTCGGTCGCCGTGCTCACCGACCCGGCCGGTTACCCGGCACTGATCGGCGCGCTCGGCGAGGGGGGCTTCACCCTGGCCCAGCGGCGCGCGCTGGCCGCCCGGGCGTTCGCCGACATCGCCGAGTACGACGTGGCCGTGGCCCGGTGGTGCGCGCAGGAGCTGGCACCCGCCGACGACTGGTGGCCGCAGTTCGCGGGGCTGGCGCTGCGCAAGTCGGCGGCGCTGCGTTACGGCGAGAACCCGCACCAGCCGGCTGCGCTCTACACCGACCCGGACGCCCCGGCGGGGCTGGCCCAGGCCGAGCAGCTGCACGGCAAGGAGATGTCCTACAACAACTACGTCGACGCGGACGCCGCCTGGCGGGCGGCGAACGACTTCGCCGACCAGCCGGCCGTCGCGATCATCAAGCACGCCAACCCGTGCGGCATCGCGGTGGGCGTGGACGTGGCCGAGGCACACCGCAGGGCGCACGCCTGCGATCCCGTGTCGGCATTCGGCGGCGTCATCGCGGTCAACCGGCCGGTCTCGGTCGAGCTGGCGCGGCAGGTGGCCGAGATCTTCACCGAGGTGGTGGTCGCGCCCGGCTTCGACGAGGGCGCGGTCGAGGTGTTGCAGGCCAAGAAGAACATCCGGCTGCTGCGGGCGCCGGCCTGGACGCCGGCGCTGGTGGAGTTGCGGCCGGTGACCGGTGGCGTGCTGGCCCAGGTCGCCGACCGGGTGGACGCCCCCGGCGACGACCCGGCGACCTGGCAGTTGGCGACCGGCGAGGCCGCCGACGAGGAGCTGCTGCGGGACCTGGCGTTCGCGTGGCGGGCGGTCCGTGCCGTGAAGAGCAACGCGATCCTGCTCGCTAAGGACGGCGCCACCGTCGGGGTCGGTATGGGTCAGGTCAACCGGGTCGACTCGGCGCAGCTCGCGGTCAACCGCGCCGGCGCCGAGCGGGCTCGGGGTTCGGTCGCCGCCTCGGACGCGTTCTTCCCGTTCGCCGACGGCCCGCAGATCCTCATCGACGCCGGCGTCCGCGCCATCGTGCAGCCCGGTGGTTCGATCCGCGACGAAGAAGTCATCGCAGCGGCCAAAAAGGCCAACGTAACGATGTACCTGACGAAAACCCGCCACTTCTTCCACTAGGTCGCCAAACCCCGCGCGACCCCGTTGAGCATGAAGTTATTGCCCGGCCGGTCGGCGTGTCGGGACAATCACTTCATGATCAACGGGGCTTGGGGCGGGTCAGGCCGTTGGGGTTGTGGGGCGGAGTTCGGCGAAGTGGCAGGCGGACGGGTGGGGGTCCGCCGCTCTCGGGACCGTTTTCGGGTCCTCCACGGCGCAGATCTCCTGGGCCTTCCAGCAGCGGGTGCGGAAGTGGCAGCCGCTCGGCGGGTCGGCCGGGCTGGGCACGTCGCCGACCAGCCGGATCATGTTGCGCTGGTCGCGGGCCTCCGGGTCGGGCACCGGCACCGCCGAGAGCAGAGCCTGGGTGTACGGGTGTGTGGCCCGCTCGTAGATCTCGTCCTCGGTGCCGATCTCGACGATCCGGCCGAGGTACATCACCGCCACCCGGTCGGCGATGTGCCGCACCACGGACAGGTCGTGGGCGATGAAGATGTACGACAGCCCCAGCTCGTTCTGCAACTGCTTCAGCAGGTTGATCACCTGGGCCTGGATGGAGACGTCCAGCGCCGACACCGGCTCGTCGCAGACGATCACCTCGGGTCGCAGCGCGAGCGCGCGGGCGATGCCGATGCGCTGACGCTGACCGCCGGAGAACTGGTGCGGGTACCGGTTGATGTGCTCCGGGTTGAGCCCGACCACGTCGAGCAGTTCCTGGACCCGCTTCTGCTTGCTGCCCTTGGGTGCGGCATCCGGGTGGATCTCGAACGGTTCGCCGATGATGTCGCCGACGGTCATCCGCGGGTTCAGCGACGTGTACGGATCCTGCATGACCATCTGCATGTTGCGGCGCACCCGGCGCAGTTCACCCCCGGAGGCCTTGAACAGGTCCTTGCCCTCCAGGGTCGCGCCTCCGGAGGTGGGCGTCTCCAGGCGCATCAGCAGCCGGGCGAGGGTGGACTTGCCGCAGCCGGACTCGCCGACCACACCCAGCGTCTCGCCCCGACGCAGCTCGAAACTCACCCCGTCGACGGCCTTCACCGCGCCGACCTGCCGCTGGAACAGCACCCCCTGCGTGATCGGGAAGTGCTTCACCAGGTTGTCGACGGAGAGGATCGTCTCGCCGCGGACCTTGCTGGGGCTAGCGGGCGGCGCTGTCATCACGGACCTCCTGCGCGAAGTGGCAAGCGCTGGTCCGGCCGTCGCCGAGGACCAGGTCGTGCGGCACGACGTCCACGCAGACCTGCTGGACGTACGGGCACCGGGGGTGGAACGGGCAGCCGGACGGGATGCGCATCAGGTTCGGCGGCAACCCCTTGATCGTCGACAGTTCCTCGCCGCGGACGTCCAGGCGCGGGATCGACTCCAACAAACCCTTGGTGTACGGGTGGGCGGGCGCCTTGTAGAGCGAGCGGACGTCGGCGTGCTCGACGATCCGGCCGGCGTACATGACGGCGATCCGGTCCGCGACACCGGCTACCACGCCCAGGTCGTGGGTGATCAGGATCATCGCCATGTTGCGTTCCTGGCGCAGGTCCGCCAGCAGGTCCATGATCTGGGCCTGGACGGTCACGTCGAGCGCCGTGGTGGGCTCGTCGGCGATGAGCACCTTCGGGTCCAGCGCCAGCGCCATGGCGATCATGACGCGCTGCCGCATGCCGCCGGAGAACTGGTGCGGGTAGTCGCCGATCCGCTTGGCGGCACCGGGGATCTTGACCAGGTCCATCAGCTCGATGGCACGGCGTCGGGCGTCGGACCGGGAAAGGCCGGAGCGCTGACGCAGCGTCTCACCGATCTGCCAGCCGACCGGAAACACCGGGTTCAGGGCCGAGAGCGCGTCCTGGAAGATCATCGCGATCTCCTTGCCGCGTACCTGCCGGCGCTGTTCCTCGGAGCGGGTGAGCAGGTCCTGACCCTGGTAGAGGATCTGGCCGGAGCGGACGAACGCGGGCGGGGTGTCCAGGATGCCCATGATCGCCTGGGCGGTGACCGACTTGCCCGAGCCGGATTCGCCGAGCACGGCCAGTGTCTCGCCGGCGTCCAGGTGGTATGACACGCCGTTGATCACCCGGGCCACGCCCTCGTTGGTGCGGAACTCGACGTGCAGGTCCCGCAACTCCAGCAGGTGGCCGCCCTCGGGCGTGGCGGAGGCGGGCGTCGGTTGAACGGTCATGGCTGTGCCTGCCTTTCGCTCGCGACTGCGGGGCTCGCTTCGCTCACTCCTCGCGCTCGCATGAGTCACCGCAGCTTCGGGTCGAAGGCGTCACGGATCGCGTCGCCGAGCATGATGAACGCCAGCACGGTCAGCGCGAGGAATGCCGACGGGACGATCAGCGGCGTGGCCGCCTCCCGCATGTGGATGCGGCCGGTGTCGATGTCCTGGCCCCACGAGATGGTGGGCGCCTTCAGGCCGATGCCCAGGAAGGAGAGCGTCGCCTCGGCCGCGATGAACGAGCCGAGCGCGATGGTCAGCACGACGATGACCGGGGCCAGCGAGTTCGGCAGGATGTGCCGCCACATGATCCGGCTGTTGCCGGCGCCGAGCATCCGGGCTGCCGCGACGTAGTCCTGCTCCTTTGCGGTGATCACCGAGGAGCGGACCACGCGGGCGGCGGTGGTCCAGCCGAGCAGGGCGAGCACGAAGACGACAGCGCCGATCCGTGCCCACTGGCTGTCACTGGAGACCCGCTTGAGCAGCACGATCGCGGCCAGCAGCAGCGGGATGCCGAGCACCACGTCGATCACCCGGGAGAGCACCGCGTCGACCCACCGGCCGAAGTAACCGGCCAGCATGCCGATCACCAGCGCGATGATCCCGGTGCCGAGAGCGGCGAGCGCGCCGACCAGCAGCGAGGCGCGGGTGCCGTAGACCGCACGGGAGTACGTGTCGCAGCCCTGGAAGTCGTACCCGAAGATGGCCCCACCGGACGGCCCGGCGTGCTGCCGGGAGAGCAGGCAGTCGTTCGGGTTGTTGGCGGTGAACACCCCGGGGAGCAGCGCCATCAGGGTGAAGATGACGACCAGCGTCAGCGAGATCCAGAAGATCGGGTTGCGGCGCAGGTCCCGCCAGGCGTCTCCGGCCAGGCTGCGGGGCTTGTTCGCGGCGCCGACCTGATTGGGTGTGCCCGGCTCGCCCGAGGGGCCACGCCGCGCGGCCTGGTTCTCGGTCGCCGCCACAGTCTCAAAATCACTCATAGCGGATCCTCGGGTCGAGTACGGCGTACAGGACGTCCACCACCAGGTTCGAGACCAGGTAGACCACGACGAGCACGCTGACGATGCCCACCACGAGGGGGCCGTCCTCGGTGCGGATGCCGCGGAAGAGGTTGAAGCCGACGCCGGGGATGTTGAAGACGCCCTCGGTGATGATCGCGCCGCTCATCAGGTTGCCCAGCTCCACACCGAGGAAGGTGACCACCGGGATCAGTGAGTTGCGCAGCACGTGGACGATGACGATGCGGCGCTTGACCAGGCCCTTGGACCGGGCGGTCCGGACGTAGTCCGCGCGCAGGTTCTCCGCCACCGAGGCCCGGGTGAGCCGCAGCGCGGTGGCCAGCGACAGCGAGCCGAGCACGATGCCCGGCAGCAGGAGCGCGTAGAACGTCGGGTCCGAGCCGGCGGTGGGCGGGAACAGCTGCCACTTGACGCCCAGGAAATACTGCGCCAGCGGCGCCAGCACGATCGTCGGGATGCCCAGCACCAGCAGGGTCAGCACCAAGGTCGAGTTGTCGAAGATGCTGGCTCGGCGGATACCGGCGATCACGCCCGCGCTGACTCCGAAGATGATCGCCACGGCGAGGGCGATGAGCGCGAGCCGCACGGTGACCGGCCAGGCCTGCTGGAGGATGTCACCGATGCTCCGACCGGTGAGCGACTCGCCCAGGTTGCCCTGGAGCAGGTCCTTCACGTAGTCGAAGTAGCGGTAGAAGAAGCCGCCGACGCCCGTCTGATCCAGGTTGTACTTCTCGGTCAGGTAGGCCCGTTGGGCTGGCGTCACCGGCCGCTCACCAGCGAGCGCCTGGATCGGGTCGCCCTGTCCGGCGAATGTCAGCGCGTAGACGATCAGGGTGGTCCCGAAGAACGCCAGGACCATCTGCAGTAGGCGCCGCAAGATGTAGCGGAACATGCTTAGCAGTCTCTCCGGAAATGTGCGAAAGGGTCGCAGGACGGCATCTCTGGTCGTACCCGAAATATCCGAGACGTGCCGTCAGGCCCGGGGGAGCCGGCACCACCGACGCCGGGTCCGCTGCTGCGGCCCGGCTCCGGTGGCGCGATTTGGGCCACCCGGGCGTCGTCGCCCGGGTGGCCCGCACCGTGGTCAGCTCAGCTGGCCGCTTCGATCTTGACGAGGTTGACCCGCTGGAACAGGTCCATCTGCACGTTCTTGACCTTGGACGAGTGGCCGAACACGTTCTCGCCGAAGCGGAGCGGGATCACCGGCATGTCCTTGGCCAGGATGTCCTCCGCCTGCTGGTACTTGGCGATCGCCTCGTCCTGCGTCTTGGCGGCGGAACCCTCCTTGACCAGCTTGTCGAACTCCGGGTTGCTGTAGCCGTAGTAGTTCGACGAGCCGTTCGTGCTGTACAGCGGGCCGAGGTAGTCCTCCATGGTCGGGTAGTCCATGACCCAACCCATCCGGAACGCACCCACCGGCGTCTTCTTCTCGACCTTGGTCAGCAGGTCGGCGAACTTCGGCTCGGCCGAGCCGACGGCGTCGACACCCAGGTTGGCCTTGAGCTGGTTGACAGTGGCGTCGACCCAGTCCTTGTGGCCGCCGTCGCCGTTGTACGAGATGACGATCTTCGACGGACCACCCGCGGCCTGGTAGAGCTTCTTGGCCTCGGTCGGGTTGAACTCGCCGGCGGTGCCCGCGGTGTTCTCCCGGTAGCCCGGCAGGACCGGCGAGACGAAGGAGCGCGCCGACTGCTGAGAGCCCTTGAAGACCGACTTGGTGATCTCGTCACGGTCGATCGCCATCGAGATGGCCTTACGCACGTCCGGGTTGCTGTAGTCCTTGTCGAACGTCGGGAACGCGAGGAACTGGAACGACGACATCGGGCTGGTCTGGTACCGGTCGCCCAGGTCGCTCGGCGCGGTGCTCAGGCTCTCGGTCGGGATCGTCGGCAGCACGTCCAGGTTGTCCGCCAGGACGTCCGCGTAGGCCGCGGTCAGCTGCTGGTAGATCCGGAACTCAACGTTCTTGACCTTGGGCTTCTCGCCCGGGTACGCGTCGTAGCGCTCGACCTCGATCTTGCTGTCGTGCTGCCACGTGCCCTTCATCTTGAAGGGGCCCTGCCCGATCGGCGCCTGCTCGTAGGAGTCCTTGAGCACGCCCGGGGCCGAGAACGCGGCGTCCGGCATCGGGTAGAACGCGTTGTAGCCGAGCACCGTCTTGAAGTCGATGTACGGCTCGGAGAGCGTCACGGTGAAGGTGAGGTCGTCGACCTTCTTCAGACCGGACATCTCCTTGGCCTTCGGCGCCTTGCCCTGGAGGTCGTCGTAGCCAGCGATCTTCTCGAAGAAGTAGTTGCTGTCCTGACCGTTGGGGGCGTACGCGCCGTAGTTCCAGGCGTTGACGTAGTCCTCGGACGTGACCTTCTCACCGTTGTGGAAGGTGAAGCCGTCCTTGAGCTTGATCGTCCAGACCTTGTTGTCCGACGAGGTCACCGACTCGGCCGCGACCTCGTAAGGCTTGTTCTGGGCGTCGTAGTCGACGAGCGGGCTGAACAGGCCGGCGATCACCTGTGAGCCGGACGTCTCGGTGGTGTTGGTGGGAACCAGGTGCTTCGGCTCGCCGATCTGGATGCTGACCGCCGAATTGCCGTTGCCGCTGGATCCACCGTCTCCGCCGCTGCCGCAGGCCGCGAGGCCCAGCGTCACCGCGAGCGGGAGGGCGGTCCAGGCGGCGAGTCTACGAACTCGCATTGAGCCTCCTCATCTCCTCACGCTGCGCAGTCAGGCCCGACGCTGGGTTACGCTGCGCAACAAGCGGCAACGGTAGGTCGGCGGCGGGCCTTCGACAACGACGCGGTTGCGGGTGGGTAACGGTCCGGGGGTGGTCCCCTTGTCGAAGGCGGATCCGCCTGCTAGCGAAAACCGCCGTAAACCTCGCCTGCCTGCAAAAGTCTTGTCGTTCGTGAGGGCGGCAGTGCCGGTCTGAGGCGGGATGGGGCTCTCCGGGCGGGCCATCCGATCTCCGTCGTGCTCGGCCCGCCTGTCTGGTTCGACGGTGACCGAATGAACAAACAGTGACTGAGAGTGACGTGCAACACGTTACGCACGGTCATGTTTGACGGTGGTGGCCGAGGTGGCGACGAGCCGCGCGAGCGAGGTCCGTCGGAACTGCGGCCGGTGGCCGTGAGACGATCTGGACGTGACGGCGACGCTTCTGGACGGCAAGGCAACCGCGGCGGAGATCAAGGACGAGCTGCGAATCCGGGTGAAGGCACTTGCGGAACGCGGCATCACCCCCGGGCTGGGCACGGTGCTGGTCGGGGCGGACCCGGGCAGCCAGGCGTACGTCAACGGAAAACACCGCGACTGCGCCGAGGTGGGCATCGCCTCGATCCGCCGGGAGTTGCCGGCCGACGCCACCCAGCAGCAGGTCGACGACGTGCTGGCCGAGCTGAACGCCGACCCGGCGTGCCACGGCTACATCGTCCAGCTGCCGTTGCCGGCCCATCTCGACACCCAGCGGGTGCTGGAGCTGATCGACCCGGACAAGGACGCCGACGGCCTGCACCCGGTCAACCTGGGTCGGCTCGTCCTCGGCTACGACGGCCCGCTGCCCTGCACCCCGCGCGGCATCGTCGAGCTGCTGCGCCGGCACGACGTGGCGCTGCGCGGCGCGACCGTCGCCGTGGTCGGTCGGGGCAACACCGTCGGCCGACCGCTCGGCCTGCTGCTCACCCGCCGCTCCGAGAACGCCACCGTCACCCTCTGCCACACCGGCACCCTCGACCTCGCCTCGCACACCCGGGCCGCCGACATCGTCATCGTCGCGGCCGGCGTGCCGGGCCTGCTCACCGCAGACATGATCAACCCCGGCGCCGTCGTGGTGGACGTCGGCATCACGCGCGTGATCGGCGCGGACGGCAAGGGCCGCTACACAGGCGACGTCGACCCGGAGGTGGCCGAGACGGCCGGAGCCCTGGTCCCCATGCCCGGCGGTGTCGGGCCGATGACCCGGGCCATGCTGCTCACCAACGTCGTCGAGCGCGCCGAGCGCGGCTGAGCCCGCGCGCCGGTGGCGCCGAACCAGGACGGCGGTGACGTTCGCCCCATCCCGGCGATGGCCGCCGCCCCTGGCCTGATCGGTGCCAGGATGACTGATACGGTCCGGAAAACCGACTGGTATCAGGGAGTGGGACGACCATGGGTAAGAAGGTCACTGTCGTCGGGGCTGGCTTCTACGGCTCCACCACCGCACAGCGCCTGGCCGAGTACGACGTCTTCGACACCGTAGTGATCACCGACATCGTGGAGGGCAAGCCTGCGGGCCTCGCGCTCGACCTCAACCAGTCCCGGGCCATCGAGGGCTTCGAGACCAAGGTGGTCGGTGTCACCACCGGCCCCAACGGTGAGGGCTACGAGCAGATCGAGGGCTCCGACGTCGTCGTGATCACCGCTGGTCTGCCGCGCAAGCCCGGCATGAGCCGGATGGACCTGCTGGAGACCAACGCCAAGATCGTCCGCCAGGTCGCCGAGAACGTCGCGAAGTACGCCCCGAACGCCGTCGTCATCGTGGTCTCCAACCCGCTGGACGAGATGACCGCGCTGGCGCAGCTCGCCACCCAGTTCCCGAAGAACCGGGTGCTCGGCCAGGCCGGCATGCTCGACACCGCCCGGTTCAGCAACTTCGTCGCTGAGGCGCTGAACGTGCCGGTGGCGTCGGTACGCACGCTGACCCTGGGCTCGCACGGCGACACCATGGTCCCGGTGCCCTCGAAGAGCACCGTCAACGGCAAGCCGCTGCGTGACGCGATGCCGGCCGAGCAGATCGAGGAGCTGGTCGTCAAGACCCGCAACGGTGGCGCCGAGGTGGTCGCGCTGCTCAAGACCGGTTCGGCATACTACGCCCCGTCCGCCGCCGCGGCTCGGATGGCGAAGGCCGTCGCCGAGGACTCGGGCGAGGTCATGCCGGTCTGCGCCTGGGTCGACGGCGAGTACGGCATCTCCGGTGTCTACCTCGGTGTCGAGGCCGAGATCGGCGCCGAGGGCGTCAAGCGGGTCGTCGAGACCGACCTGGACGCCGACGAGCGCGCCAGCCTCCTGGAGGCGGCCGAAGCCGTCCGCGCCAAGCAGGGTGACATCTCCAGCATGTAGTTCCCGCGAACCAGAAGGGCCCGCCGGAAACCGGCGGGCCCTTCTGCGTCCCCAGGTCCCCCAGGTCCCCTATCCCCGGTTGATCATGAGGTTGACGGGAGGGATGGAGATCGAAAACCCCGTCAACCTCATGATCAACCAGCTCGGAAGGTGGGGCGGGGTGGGGTGGGGGCGGGGAACTGGGTGAAGGGGGCGCCCAGGTGGGGGGTGGCCAGGACGGCGGGGGAGTGGGTGCGGAGCGCGGCCCGCCGGGAGGTGCGGGCCAGGTCCGGGTCCACCTCGTGGGCGTACGCCAGGTCGGGGTCGACGAGTTGCACGGCGTGCACCAGCAGGTCGCCGGTGACCATCATCCGTTCGTCGGCCGAGGTCAGGAGCACCGACTGGTGGCCCGGGGTGTGGCCGGGGGTGGGCAGCAGGCGTACCGCCGGGGTGAGAGTGGTCTCGCCGTCGACCACCCGGAGCTGGCCGGCGGCGCGCAGGGGTGCGATCAGGCCGGCCGGCAGCCCGGGGTTGAGCGTCTCCGCCGCGTCCAGCTCGGCGCGCTGCACCAGATAGCTGGCGTTGGGGAAATACGGCCGGCCCGGCGTGCCGGTGACGGCCCAACCGATGTGGTCGCTGTGCAGGTGGGTCAGCACGACAGTGTCGACGTCGGCCGGGTCGATGCCCGCCGCGTCCAGCTCGGCGGGCATCCGGCCGGGCACGGGCGCCCAGCTCGCGGCCGGCGCGTCGACGGGCCCGATGCCGGCGTCGACCAGGGTGACCGGCCCGTCGCCGGAGCGGATCGCGAAACTGCGGAACGGCAGCCACCACTGCCCGTCGGCGGTCACCGAGCCGGGGTCGCGCCGGTCGGCCTCCGCCCAGTGCGCCGCCGTGGCCTGCGGGAACGCCTCCGCGCGGGGTTGGAAGAAGGCACCCTCACCGTCGGTGAGTGCGGTGACCGTGATAGACCCAAGGGTGCGGTTCAGTGGCATCGGGCGATGATTCCAGGGCATTCCTGTTCCGCGCAGCCCGGTTTCCGCCGGTCGGTCGAGGCCGGCTGGGGGCTGCCGGCCCAATTGCAGTACGCTCGTACTGCTTGAGCACGTGTCCCCCGAGAGGAGCGCCGGTCGATGGCGAAGATCAAGGTAAACAACCCGGTCGTTGAACTCGACGGCGACGAGATGACCCGGATCATCTGGAAGCAGATCCGGGAGCAGTTGATCCTGCCCTACCTCGACGTCGACCTGCACTACTACGACCTGTCGATCCAGCACCGCGACGAGACCGACGACCAGGTCACGATCGACGCCGCCAACGCCATCAAGGAGCACGGCGTCGGCGTCAAGTGCGCCACCATCACCCCGGACGAGGCCCGGGTTGAGGAGTTCGGCCTGAAGAAGATGTGGCGGTCGCCCAACGGCACCATCCGCAACATCCTCGGCGGCGTCGTCTTCCGTGAGCCGATCATCATGTCCAACGTGCCGCGGCTCGTCCCCGGCTGGACCAAGCCGATCATCATCGGCCGGCACGCGCACGGTGACCAGTACAAGGCCACCGACTTCGTCGTCCCCGGCCCGGGCACGGTGACCATCACCTACACCCCCGCCGACGGTGGCGCGCCGATGGAGATGGAGGTCGCCAACTTCCCCGGCGGCGGCATCGCCATGGGCATGTACAACTACGACGAGTCGATCCGGGACTTCGCCCGGGCGTCGTTCCGCTACGGGCTGGACCGCAACTACCCGGTCTACCTGTCCACCAAGAACACCATCCTCAAGGCGTACGACGGTCGGTTCAAGGACCTCTTCGCCGAGGTGTTCGAGGCCGAGTTCAAGGCCGAGTTCGACGCCGCCGGCATCACCTACGAGCACCGGCTGATCGACGACATGGTCGCCGCCGCGCTCAAGTGGGAGGGCGGCTACGTCTGGGCCTGCAAGAACTACGACGGTGACGTGCAGTCCGACACCGTCGCGCAGGGCTTCGGCTCGCTGGGTCTGATGACCTCCGTCCTGCTCTCCCCCGACGGTCGTACCGTCGAGGCCGAGGCCGCCCACGGCACTGTCACCCGGCACTACCGGCAGTACCAGAAGGGTGAGAAGACGTCGACCAACCCGATCGCGTCGATCTACGCCTGGACCCGGGGCCTGGCCCACCGGGGCAAGCTGGACGGCACCCCGGCGGTCACCGAGTTCGCCAACACCCTGGAGCAGGTCATCGTCGACACCGTCGAAGGCGGCCAGATGACCAAGGACCTCTCGCTGCTCATCTCGCGGGACGCCCCGTGGCTGACCACCGACGAGTTCATGAACGCGCTCGACGAGAACCTGGCCCGCAAGATCGCCGCCTGATCCAGGCGTACCGCATCATCGGAGCCCGCCGGCGTCTCAGCCGGCGGGCTTCGGCGTGTCCGGGGCTGACGCGCCGATTGTCGTCACCGCTGTCGGCGCGCCTCGTTGACCAGGATGGACGAGATGCCAGTCGCGTCCAGGAAGGTTGACCTCGGTCGACCCGCGGCACCCGTGCGCCGATCAGCCAGCCTTCCCGGCTGTGCCGTGCACAGCCAGCCGTCCCTTCCCTGCGGGGGGCCCTGTCCCGGGCCCCCCGCGCCCTGTTTCGCAGCGCTCAGCGAGGGGGGTTCGCAGCGCTCACCGCAGGGCGGGAAAGCAGCGCGGCTCAGGCGGCGCGCAGCAACTCGGCGGCGCGTTCCGGGGAGATGTCGTTGATGAAGACACCCATCCCGGACTCGGAGCCCGCCAGATACTTCAGCTTGTCCTTGGCGCGCCGGATGCTGAACAGCTGAAGGTGCAGGTGGCCGAGCTCCCGGTCGATGCGCACCGGCGCCTGGTGCCAGGCCGAGATGTACGGCATCGGCATGTCGAACAGGCCGTCGAAGCGGCGCAGCAGATCCAGGTAGAGCGGCCCGAAGGCGTCCCGCTCGCTGTCGCTGAGCGCCGGGATGTCCGGCACCACCCGGCGCGGCGCGACGTGCACCTCGAACGGCCAACGGGCCGCCGCCGGGACGAACGCCGTCCAGTGTTCGTTCTCGGTGACCACCCGGTCGCCGGTGGCGCGCTCGGCGGCCAGCACGTCCGCGTACAGGTTGCCCCCGCCGGTCCGCTCGGCGTGCCGGCGGGCCGCGGCCAGCAGCGCGCGGGTGCGCGGCGTCACGAAGGGGTACGCGTAGATCTGCCCGTGCGGGTGGTGCAGCGTGACGCCGATTTCGACGCCCCGGTTCTCGAAGCAGAAGACCTGCTCCACGCCGGGCAGATCACCGAGCACCTCGGTGCGGTCGGCGAGCGCGTCCAGCACCGTGCGGACCCGGCGCGGGGACAGGCTGGCGAAGGACGCGTTGTGGTCCGAGGTGAAGCAGACCACCTCGCACCGCCCGAGGCCCGGCCGGACCGACGTGAACGGGGTGATCTCCCCGGGCTCGTCGGCGACCCGGCCGCTCAGCGACGGGAACCGGTTCTCGAAGACCACCACGTCGTAGTCGGGCGCGGGGATCTCGGTCAGCCGGTCGCCCACCGACGGGTCGAGCGGGCACTCGTTCGCCGGCGGGAGGAAGATGCGGGTCTGCCGGTGCACGGCGACCGCCACCCACTCGTCGGTCAGCGGGTCGTAACGCAGTTGGGACGCGGGAGGCGGCGGCGGCAGGTCGCGGCGGTCCGGCTGGTCGCGGACGGCGTCGTCGCGCTCGTCGAAGTAGATCAGCTCCCGGCCGTCGGCCAGGTCGATCGCGGTGCGCTTCACGGCGCCGTCCCCTCACTCGTCGGCGTGCGCGTCGCGCGGCCCGCCCCTGTTGCCTTCACCATGATCAATTCGCCCACGTGTTCGCCGAGTACCCGTCGAGCGGGCGGAGGCAACCGGTCGTCGCTGACCAGTACGTGTGCGGCGGTCAGCTCGACGATCGAGGAGATGCCCACCGTGCCCCACTTGGTGTGGTCGGCGAGCACCACCAACCGGTCCGCCGCGGCCACGAGCGCCCGGTCGGTCTCCGCCTCCATGAGGTTCGGGGTGGTGAAGCCGGCCCGCTCGGTGATGCCGTGCACGCCCAGGAAGAGCAGATCCAGGTGCAGCGACCGGACCGCACCGACCGCGAGTGGACCGACCAACGCGTCCGACGGTGTGCGTACGCCCCCGGTGAGCACCACCGTCTGGTCTGGTCGACCTCCGGCGTGCAGGATCTCGGCCACCGGCAGCGAGTTGGTCACCACTGTCAGGCCGGGCACGTCCACCAACCTCCGGGCCAGCTCGGCGGTGGTGGTGCCGGCGGAGAGGGCTACCGCCGCGCCCGGCCGGACGAGCTGGGCGGCCCGGTCCGCGATGGCGGCCTTCTCGGGCAGTTGGCGGACCGACTTGGCGTGGAAGCCCGGCTCGTCGGTCGACCCCGGCCCGGCTGTGGTGGCGCCGCCGTGCACCTTGGCCAGCAGGCCGCGCTCGTGCAGCGCCTCCAGGTCACGGCGGATGGTCATGTCGGAGACGCCGAACTCGGTGGCCAGCTCGCTCACCCGGACGCCGCCGGTCGACCGGACCCGCTCCAGGATGGCCACCTGCCGCTGCTGAGCGAGCATTGCCGTGCCTCCCGGGGGTCCCCGTACTCTCACGCGGTCAAACGTGTTCCAACAAAGATGAACACTAGCGCGTAGCGGGCAGCTGTGGAAGGAACGGGGCACGGCGACGCCTCAGGCGGAGGCGATCTTCAGCTCCACCCAGCCGGTCTCGGTCAGGTGGTGCAGCACCGCCTGCACCGCGTCCGGGACGCTCAGGTCGGTGGTGTCGAGCACCAGGTCGGCGTCGGTCGGCTCCTCGTACGGGTCGTCGATGCCGGTCATCCCGGTGAGCAGGCCCGCCCGTGCCCGCGCGTACAGGCCCTTGCGGTCCCGCCGCTCGCACACCTCCAGCGGGGTGGCGACGTGCACCAGCACGAAACCCGCACCGGCGGCCAGGGCCATCTCACGGGCAGTGGCGCGGGCGGCCGCGTACGGGGCGATCGGGCAGCAGATGCCCACCCCGTGGTGCCGGGCGACCTCGGCGGCCACCCAGCCGATCCGTCGGACGTTGAGATCCCGGTCGGCCTTGCTGAAGCTCAGCCCGGCGGAGAGTTCCCGCCGCACCACGTCCCCGTCGAGCAGTGTCACCGTCCGGTCGCCGCTCTCGCGCAACGCGTCCGCCAACCCTCGGGCGATCGTCGACTTGCCGGAACCGGAGAGGCCGGTCATGAAGACCACCAGCCCCCGGTGCCGGCGCGGCGGCCGGGCCCGGGCCAGCTCCCTCGCCACGGCTGGCGGGGTGTGCCACTCCGGCAACGGGAAACCCCGGTCGAGCAGGTCGTCGATCTCCTGCTGGGTCAACGCGAGCCGGCGGTTGCGCGGTGGGATGTCCTCCCGCCAGCGCCACTGCCCGTCCCTGTTGTCGTACGCCAGCTCGCGCGGCACCAGCACCCGCAGCCCGGCACCGGAGAGCATCTCGCCGGTGGAGAGCAGGTGGGTGACCCCGTACGAGGCGGAGACCCGGGCGCGCAGCAGCGCGTCGCTGATCTCCTCCTGTCGGTGCGACAACGGCACCGCGACCAGGGTGGCGGGCGGCATCCGGTCGCGGGCGGCGAAGACGGCGCGTACCAGCGCCTCCGGCGGGAGCCCGCCGACGCCACCCTCACCGACCGGGATCATCACGAGCAGGTGCGCGGCCAGGGTGCGGGCGGCATGGGCGATCTGGGCGAGCTGCGGACGATGCAGCGGCCGATCGGCGATGACGCCGAGCACCCGGCCCGGGGGCAGCAGCGCGCGGACCTCTTCCGGGCTGCGGCGCAGCCGTTGGAACGGGCCGTGACCACCGTCGCCCAGTCGCCGGACCTGGCCGCCGACCCCCGCCACGCCCTCGCGGACCGGCCAGACGTCCGCCACGTCCAGGGCAGCCGTCGGGGCGCCCTCGCCGTCGGTGAGCACCAGCGCCCGACGGGCCGGGTCGCGCGGATCGAAACTCTGCGCCAGGGCGGCCGGCACCTGGAGGGTCACCGCGACCTGCCACGGCGAGCCGTCGGCCAGCCGGCCGCGTCGGCTCACCGAGACCAGGTCAGCGCGGGTCATGAAGCCGTTCAGAGGGGCGTACGCGCCAGTCAGCAGCAGCTCCAGATCCGCGAGCTCACCCGGACGCGGCGTGTACGCCGGTGCGTCCCGCAGCACCTCGTCGGGCAGCACCCAGCCGTTGCTCATCCACACCCCCCACTCGCTGACCGGCACACAGTTTCGCAGCCGACCGCCGATCGGTCGAGGGCGCCACTCCACGACCTCGACGGGCGGCAGCAGCGCCGGATCGGATCCGCCAGCCCTCACTGACGACTGCCCGATTACTGCCCGTTGAACGGAACGTGAATCGTCCCACCCCCGATGGGCTTTTTCCGAGGTGGGGTGGCGCCGGGCGCCGGACTGCGGAAACACCTCCCCAGCAGCAGGGCAGGGGACCTTAGGGGTCCGCTACGCCAAGGATCAGGGAAGCGCCGGGGGCGCGCCGGTGTCTCAGGCAGGCCCGCACTCCCTACGCTGGGCACCGTGACACTGATCGCGACCCAGTCGCTCACCAAGACGTACGGAGGTCGGGTCACCGCGCTCGCCGACCTCACCGTCGCCGTCGAGCCCGGGATCATCGGCCTGGTGGGCGCGAACGGCGCCGGTAAATCCACCTTGATCAAGATTCTGCTCGGCCTGATCGCACCAACCAGCGGTCAGGTCTCGGTGCTCGGCATCGACCCGACCGCAGACCCGGCGGCTGTCCGCAACCGGGTCGGCTACATGCCGGAGCACGACTGCCTCCCACCGGACCTGTCCGCCGCCGAACTGGTCACCCATCTTGGCCGGATGAGCGGCCTGCCCCGCACCGCGGCTCGCGAGCGGGCCTCGGAGGCGCTGCGGCACGTGGGGCTCTATGAGGAGCGCTACCGCCCGGTCGGTGGCTACTCGACCGGCATGAAGCAGCGGGTCAAGCTGGCCCAGGCGCTGGTGCACGACCCCGACCTGCTGCTGCTCGACGAGCCGACCAACGGCCTGGACCCGGCCGGCCGTGACGCAATGCTGGCCCTGGTGCACCGGATCGGCAACGAGTTCGGCATCTCCGTGCTGGTCTGCTCGCACCTGCTCGGGGAGGTGGAGCGGATCTGCGACACGTTGATCGCCATCGACGGCGGCAAACTGCTGCGCGCCGACCACATCTCCGCGATGACCTCGGCCACCGACGTGCTCGCCGTCGAGGTGAGCGAGGGCACCGAGGAGCTCGCCGCCCGGCTCGCCGAGCTCAAACTGCCGGTGGCGCGGGACGGGCGACTGCTCCTCGTGCCACTCGCCGACGACGGCACCTACGACCTGATCCTCGGCGCGGTCGCCGAACTGGACCTGCCACTGCACCGACTGGACCAGCGCCGGCACCGGGTGGCCGAACTCTTCGCCACGAGGGAGCTCTCCCATGCCTGAGCCGACCGCAGCCGCCGTGCGCTCCGCGTCGACAGGCGTCATCCACGACATCGGCTACCAGCGCTACGAGGGCCCGAGGCTGGGCCGCCGGCAGGTCTTCGGCGCCCTCTACCTGCACGGGCTGCGCACCGCGTTCGGGTTCGGGCGCAGCGCCAAGGCCAAGATCTTCCCGTGGCTGGTGGTCGGCATCGTCTCCCTGGTCGCGGTGGCCCTGGCCGCGGTACGCAGCCAGATCGGCGAGCCGGTCGCCACGTACGCCCAGTTCGCCGACGCGATGAGCTGGCTCGTCATCTTCTTCGTCGCGGTCGTCGCTCCGGAGCTGGTCTCTCGGGACCTGCGCAGCGGTGTGCTGCCGCTGTACTTCTCCCGGCCGCTGCCGCGCAGCGACTACGCGCTGGCGAAGCTGCTGGCGCTGGTCACCTCCCTCTGGCTGCTGCTCGGCGGGCCACAGCTGCTGATGTTCCTGGGTGCCGCCTTCACCACCAAGCAGGGCATGCGCGGGGTGTGGAACGAGCTGCTCGACCTGCTGCCCGGGCTGCTCTACGCCGGGCTGTGGGCGGTGGTCTTCGCCTCGGTCGGGCTGCTGGTCGCCTCGCTGACCGGCAAGCGCGCCTTCGCCGCCGGTGGGGTGGTGGCGGTCTTCCTGATGACCACCCCGATCGTCGGGGTGCTGAGCATCCTGCCGTCGCGCGCCGCCAACGAGCTGGCCGGGCTGGCCTCGCCCTCCACGCTGGTGCAGGGGGTGGGCATCTGGTCGCTGGGTGACCTGCTGGTCGAGGGCGATCCGGGCGAGATGATGATCGGCGGGTTCGGCCCGGTCTACGCCCTGGCCGCGGTGCTGTTGGTCGCCGGCGCGACCGCCCTCCTGCTGAGTCGCTACCGGAAGGTCGCCTCCTGATGAGCACGCTGAGCCTGACCGGGGTGTCCCGGTGGTACGGCAACGTGGTCGCGGTCAACGACATCAGCATGGCCCTGGGGCCGGGCGTGACCGGGCTGCTCGGCCCGAACGGCGCCGGCAAGACCACCCTGCTGCACATGATGGCCGGTTTCCTGTCCCCGTCACGCGGCACGGTCACGCTCGACGACGAGCCGACCTGGCGCAACCCCGACGTCTACCGGCGGCTGGGGCTGGTCAGCGAGCGGGAGGCGGTGCAGGGCTTCCTCACCGCGTACGAGTTCGTGCATGCCAGCGCGAAGCTGCACCGGCTGCCCGACCCGGCGGCGGCGGCCCGGCGGGCGATCGACCTGGTGGAGCTGGAGTCGGCGCAGGACCGCCGGATCGGCACGTACTCCAAGGGCATGCGACAGCGGGCCCGGGTGGCCGCCGCGATGGTGCACGACCCGCAGGTGCTGTTGCTCGACGAGCCGTTCAACGGGATGGACCCGCGCCAGCGGCTGCACATGATGGAGCTGCTGCACAGCCTGGGCGACGCCGGCCGGACGATCCTGTTCAGCTCGCACATCCTGGAGGAGGTCGAGCAGGTCTCCGGGACGGTGCAGGTGATGGTGGCCGGGCGGTTGGCGGCCTCCGGCGACTTCCGGACCATCCGTCGGTTGATGACCAATCGCCCGCACGTGTTCGCGGTGCGGTCGACGAACGACAGGGCGCTGGCCGTCGCGCTGATCGCCGAGCCGTCGGTGAGCGGAGTCGAGCTGGACCCGACGGGCCTGACCGTGCGCGCCGGTGACTATGGCGCCTTCACCCGGGCGCTACCCCGGATCGCGCTCAAGCAAGGCATCCGGGTGCGCCAGCTGGTGCCGTCCGACGAGTCTCTGGAGAGCGTCTTCTCCTACCTCGTGGAGGCCTGACCAGTGAGTGCGAGGAGTGAACGAGCGCAGCGAGTGAGCCCCGCAGTCACGAACGAAAGAAGCTGACATGTCGACCATTACCTGGATCACCGCGCGCGGGCTGTTCGGCCGGCGTCGGTTCCTGCTGCTGCTCCCGTTGCCGTTGGTGCTGCTCGGGCTGGCAGTGCTCTGCCGGTCGCTGGGGGTGGACCCGGGCGAGTGGGGGCCTCCGGTGCTGGTCGGCCTCGGGCTGGCCGTGGTGCTGCCGGTGGTTGCGCTGATCATCGGCACCGGCGTGCTGGGCGCCGAGATCGACGACGGCACTGTGGTGCACATCCTGACCAAGCCGCTGCCGCGCTGGCAGATCGTGCTGCCGAAGCTCGCGGTGGCCGCCGGGGTCACCGCGGCCACCGTGGTGGTGCCGCTCTACGTCGCGGGCGTGCTGGCCGCTTCGGTACGCCTCGGACTGGCACTGGCGGTCGCTGCGGCGCTCGGCGCGCTGGCGTACTCGGCGTTGTTCCTCGCGCTCAGCCTGGTCACCAGGCGGCCGGTGCTGCTCGGCCTGGTCTACGTGCTGATCTGGGAGGGGCTGCTGGGCAACTTCGTCAGCGGCACCAAGGTGCTGTCCATCCAGCAGTACGTGATCGCCCTCGCCGACCGGCTCGCCCCCACCGGGCTGCTGGAGACCAGCGTGTCGGTGCCGGTGGCGTCGGTGATGACCGCTCTGGTCAGCGTCGGTTTCACAGTGCTGGCCATCGACCGTCTGCGCTCGTTCAGCGTGGCCGGCGAGACGAGCTGACACCGGTGCGAAGCGCTGTTCCGGCCAGCCCCCGCCTGGCGGTAGGGCTGGCCGGATGGACCGGTCAGGCCACCTCAGGCCAGGCTGATGGGCGTGAGCGTCGAAGCGGAGCAGACGTCGTTGGCTGAGCCGTACTCCCGGAGCAGCCGGCCATGGCTGACCAGTCTGGCCGTCGCCGGGCTGGCCTGCGCCACGGTCGCCACGGCCGCTCAGGGCACCGGCCAGTTCCACTGGTGGGCCGTGTTCATCCTGATCCCGGCCGCCCTGATCGCGGCCAGCGGCGGGCCGTTGCTGGCCCGGGGTGGTGGCCGGGCGTTCGCCGGTTACATGCTCGCCTGCATCGGCACCCTGGTGTTCGCGGTGGGCGCGCTGCTGATGTTCGGCGTGATGGGGCGGGGTTGGCCCCTGCTGGTGGTGCTGCCCTGTCTGGCGGTCGCCGGCACCTACTACTGGCGGGCGGCCCACCCGCTGGCCCGTGGCCTGCACCGGGCGGTGGCCCTGCTCGCGCTGACCGGCGCCCTGCTCGGTCTGACGCTGCAACTGATCCGGGTGGACCTGATCGACCTGGAGACGGGCTGGTGGGGTGCGTTCCTGATGCTGGCCGGGGCCATCGTGCTGGGCAACGCGGGCGAGCTGACCCGGCACCGGATGCCGTACCGCCTCCAGGCGATCACCCTGCTGGTGGGGCCCGCGGTGGTCGCGTTCCTGCTCGGGCTGCGCTTCCTGCGCGGTTGGTGACACCGGTCCGCCGCCGCCCCGGGGGGTGGGCGGCGGCGGACACGGGTCAGAAGGCGCAGGCGATCACGAGCTCCGGGGTGCGGTCGGGGAGCAGGTCGAGCTTGCCGATCCGGCCGGCTGCCCGCAGGTCGTCGGCGACCAGGGTGAGCTGTTCCAGGAGCGCCGCCGGACCGAGTGCCTCGGCCAGCGGCACCTCCGCCCTCATCGACAGCTTCCGCTCCGACTTGGCCCGCCGCACCTGGCTCAACGCGTCGCCGGCGAGGCGCAGCAGCGCCGGGTCACCCGACCCCTCGATCGTCCGGGCCACCTCGTAGGTGGTGGGCCACGTCGCACGGTGCACCGAGCCGTACCGCCACCACGACCAGACCTCCTCGGTCACGTACGGCAGGAACGGGGCGAACAGTCGCAGCTGCACCGACAGCGCCGAGGCCAGCGCCGCCCGCGCCGAGTCGGCCCCCGCACCGGTGCCATAGGCGCGTTCCTTGACCAGCTCGATGTAGTCGTCGCAGAACCGCCAGAAGAACGCCTCGGTGGCCTGCAACGCCGCCGTGTGGTCGTACGAGTCGAAGGCGGTGCTGGCGGCGGTGACCACGGTGGCCAGTTCGGCGAGCATGGCCCGGTCCAGTGCAGCGGTGGCCGACAGCTCCAGGTCGCGGCGTGGCGTCAGACGCGCCGAGCTGGAGTTGTCGTACGGTGCGCGTAACGCGTCCGCCGCACCCAGCCCGAGCGCGAACTTGGATGCGTTGAGCAGCTTGGTTGCCAGCCGCCGGCCGATCTTGATCTGTGCCGGGTCGTAGGCCAGGTCCATGCCGGGCTTGCCGCTGGCCGCCCAGTAGCGCACCGCGTCCGAGCCGTGCTGCTCCAACAGCGCCAGCGGGGTGACCACGTTGCCCTTGGACTTGGCCATCTTCTTGTGGTCCGGGTCGAGGATCCAGCCGGAGAGCACGGTGTCCCGCCAGGGCAGCACCCCGTGCTCGAAGTGTGAGCGAACCACTGTGTCGAAGAGCCAGGTCCGGATGATCTCCTGCCCCTGGGGGCGGAGGTCCATCGGGAAGACCGTGGCGAACAGGTCCGGGTCGGTCTCCCAGCCGCCGACGATCTGCGGGGTCAACGACGAGGTGGCCCAGGTGTCCAACACGTCCGGGTCGCCGATGAAGCCACCCGGACGGCCGCGCTGCGACTCGTCGTAGCCGGGCGCCGGATCGCTGGATGGATCGACTGGCAGCGCGGACTCGTCCGGCGTGAGAGGGTGGGACCAGTCCGGCTCGCCAGTGTCGTCGAGCCGGTACCAGACTGGCACCGGCACCCCGAAGAAGCGCTGGCGACTGACCAGCCAGTCCCCGGTCAGGCCACCCACCCAGTTGTCGTAGCGGTGCTTCATGTGCCCCGGCACCCAGTGCAGCTCCTCGCCCCGGGCCAGCAGCGTCGCCCGCAGCTCGGCATCCCGGCCGCCGTTGCGCAGATACCACTGTCGAGTCGAAACGATCTCCAGTGGCCGGTCGCCGCGTTCGTAGAACTTGACCGGGTGGGTGATCGGGCGCGGCTCACCGATCAGGTCACCCGCGTCGGCCAGCATCCCGACGATCTCCCGGCGGGCGCCGTTGACGGTCTGCCCGGCCAGCGCCGCGTACGGCTGGGCCGGCACCCCGGCCGGCGGCTCGGGCAGCAGCCGGCCGTCCCGGCCGATCACCACCCGGGTGTCCAGTCGAAGCTCACGCCACCAGGTCACGTCGGTCAGGTCACCGAACGTGCAGACCATCGCGACGCCGGTGCCCTTGGCGGGGTCGGCGAGTGGGTGGGCATACACCGGCACCTCGACGGCGAACAACGGACTGCGCACCGTGCCGCCCACCAGGTCGGCGTACCGCTCGTCGTCGGGGTGACAGACCAGCGCCACACAGGCCGGCAGCAGCTCGGGTCGGGTGGTGTCGATGAGCACCTCCCGCCCGTCGGGCGTGGCGAACCGCAGCCGGTGGTACGCGCCGGGACGCTCCCGGTCCTCCAACTCCGCCTGGGCGACCGCGGTGGCGAAGCCGACGTCCCAGAGCGTCGGTGCCTCCGACTGGTACGCCTCGCCCCGCAGCAGGTTGCGCACGAAAGCCCGCTGACTGGTGGCCCGGGCGACCCGGCCGATCGTCGTGTAGGTCAACGACCAGTCCACCGAGAGCCCGAGCCGCCGCCACAACGCCTCGAACACCTGCTCGTCGGTGACCGTCAGGCGTTCGCACAGCTCGATGAAGTTGCGTCGGGAGATCGGGGTGGGGTCACGGCGGGCCGCGTCGTCGACCGGGGCCGCCGGTGGCCGCCACACCGGGTCGTACGCCAGCGCCGGATCGCAGCGCACCCCGTACACGTTCTGCACGCGCCGCTCGGTGGGCAGGCCGTTGTCGTCCCAGCCCATCGGGTAGAAGACGGCCTTGCCGCGCATCCGCTGGTAGCGCGCGACGGTGTCGGTGTGCGTGTACGAGAAGACGTGCCCCATGTGCAACTCGCCCGATACGGTCGGCGGTGGGGTGTCGATGGCGTACACGTCCTTACGCTCTTTCTTCGAGCGGTCGAACGCGTACGTGCCCTCCTCCTGCCAGCGGCGTGCCCAGCTCTCCTCGAGCCCGTCCAGGGTCGGACGCTCGGGAACGCCGGCGCGGGCCGTCCTCGCCGTTTCGGTCATCCTGCGATCGTAGGCACCTCCCGGGTGCCCGGCCACGTAGTTGCCGCCGAACACACCGGCGGGCAGACGGGCGGGCATCGACCGGGGACAGGCAGTCAGATCAGCGAGTCGCGCCACTGCCGGTGCAGGGCCGCGTACCGACCGTCGGCCTCGGCCAGCACGGCGGGCGGGCCGTCCTCGACGACCTTGCCGTCGTCGAGGACCAGCACCCGGTCGGCGGTTTCCACAGTGGAGAGCCGGTGCGCGATCACCAGGGCGGTGCGGTCGCGCAGGATGGTGCCGAGGGCCCGCTGCACCAGCCGCTCGGTCGGTACGTCCAGCGACGACGTGGCCTCGTCCAGGATCAGCACTGCCGGGTCGGCCAGGAAGGCCCGGGCGAACGCGACGAGCTGCCGTTGCCCGGCGGAGAGTCGGCCGCCGCGCCGGTGCACCTGGGTGGCGTACCCGTCGGGCAGCGCCGCGATGAAGCTGTGCGCGCCGATCGCCCGCGCCGCGGCCTGAACCTCGGCGTCGTCCGCGCCCGGGCGACCGAACCGGATGTTGTCCGCGACGGTCCCACTGAACAGGTGGTTCTCCTGCGTCACCAGCACCACCGCCCGGCGCAGGTCGGCGTCGCGCACGTCGCGCAGGTCGACCCCGTCCAGCCGTACCGTGCCGGTGTCCGGGTCGTGGAACCGGGCGACCAGCTTGGCGATGGTCGACTTGCCCGCGCCGGTCGGCCCGATCAGCGCCACGGTCTGCCCGGCCGGCACGGTCAGCTCCAGCTCGGCGAGGATCGGGGTGTCCGGGCGGTAGCCGAAGGACACCGCCCGGAAGGTCAGCTCACCGCGACCGGGGCCGGTCGGCAGCGGGGTGGGCCGGGCCGGCTCGGCGACGGCCGGACGTTCGTCGAGCACCCCGGCCAGCTTCTCCAGAGCCGCGGTGGCCGACTGGAGCGAGTTGTAGAACTGGCTCAACTCCTGCATCGGCTCGAAGAAGCGGCGCAGGTAGAGCAGGAACGCGGCGAGCACTCCAACCTCGGTCTGCCCGCCGAGCACCCGCCAGCCGCCGTAGCAGAGCACCACCGCCACTGTGACGTTGCCGATCAGCTTGATCGCGGGCGAGTACGTGGCGATCAGCCGGAACGCGTGCAGGCTGGTGCGGCGGTAGTCGTCGCCGAGCGCCACGAAGATCCGTTGGTTGCGCGGCTCCCGGCGGAACGCCTGCACCGCCCGGATGCCCCGCATCGACTCGACGAAATGCACGATGACCAGCGCGACCGCGTCCCGGGTCCGCCGGTACGCGCTGGCCGAGGACCGGGCGAACCAGCGGGAGAGCCAGAACAGAAACGGGAAGGCGAGCAGCGTCACGGCGGCCAGCGGCAGGTCCAGCCAGAGCAGGATGGCGGCCACCGACAGGATGGACAGCCCGGCCAGCACCAGGCTGTCGATCCCGCCGTCGACCAGCTCGGCGATCGAGTCCAGGTCACTGGTGAGCCGGGAGACCATCCGGCCGGAGGTGTATCGCTCGTGGAAGCCCACCGACAGCCGCAGGAAGTGCCCGAACACCTGCTGCCGCAGGTCCAGCAGGACGGCCTGGCCGATGCGCGCGGAGAGGGTGAGGAATCCGCGACGGGCCGCGTACTCGGTCACCGAGGCCGCCGCGAACGCCCCGGCGACGGCGACCAGCGGGCCGGGGTCGCCGGCCCGCAGCGGCGGGATGGCCCGGTCGATGCCGATCATGACCAGGTACGGGCCGGCCATCGCCGCGGCGTTCTGGGCCAGCAGGAGGCCGACCGCGACGGCGAGTCGCCCCCGGTGCGGGCGCAGCAGGTCGGCCAGCAGGACCCGGCTGAGCCGGCGTAGCCGGGTTACCGCCTCGGGCGCGGTGTCCTCGGCCCTGCTCCGGTCGGCCTCCGGGTCGGTGGCGGTTCCGCGCCAGCGGGTGAGTTCGGGCTCCTCCTCGGGCGGTGGGTCGGCCTGCTTCGGGACGGTCACGAGTGCACCAGCCCCCAGCCGTCCGAAGCGGACGGGCTCGACCCGGTGGCTCCGGACGCCGGTGGGTGCCCGGCGGGCGGCTCGCCGGTCCTGGGTGGCGGTTCGGCGGCGAGCAGCGCCCGGTAGGCCGGCGCGGTGGCGAGCAGCTCGGAGTGCCGGCCGATCGCGGTGATCCGGCCGTCCTGGAGCAGCGCCACCCGGTCGGCCAGCGCGATCGTCGACGGCCGGTGCACGACCAACAGCGCGGTGCTGTCGCGCAGGACCCGACGCAGCGCCGCCTCGACCAGTGCCTCGGTGTGCACGTCGAGCGCGGACAGCGGGTCGTCCAACACCAGCACCGGCGGCCGGCCGAGCACGGCGCGCGCCAAGGCGAGCCGCTGCCGTTGCCCGCCGGAGAGGGACAGCCCCTGCTCACCCACGCGGGTGGCCAACCCCCACGGCAGGTCGTACGCGAAGTCGGCCTGAGCCAACGCGAGAGCGGCGCGTACGTCGTCGTCGCTGGCGTCCGGGTTACCCAGGGTGAGGTTCTCGCGGACCGACATGGAGAACAGCGTGGGTTCCTCGAACGCCACCCCGACCAGCCGGCGCAGCGAGGCCAGTCGCAGCTCGCGCAGGTCGTGCCCGTCCAGGGTGATCCGGCCGGCGGTGACGTCGTGCAGCCGGGGCACCAGGGACAGCAGGGTGCTCTTGCCGGAGCCGGTGGCCCCGACCAGGGCCAGCGTCTCACCCGGCTCGATGGTCAGGTCGATCTCGTGCAGCACGGGCGCGGCGGCACCCGGGTAGCTGAACGCGACGCGCTCGAAGCGGAGCCGCCCGTGGACCGCGTCGCGGGGGAGCGCGAGCGCGCCGGGAGAGTCCACGATCCGGGGTGGGGTGTCCAGCACCTCCTGGATCCGGTCGGCGGCGGTGGCTGCCTCCTGGCCGTTGGCGATGATCCAACCCAGCGACTGCACCGGCCAGATGAGCATCAGTTGGAGGCTGACGAACGCGACCAGCTCGCCGATGGTGAGCGCGCCTCCCGCGGCGGCGGCCGCCCCGGCCACCAGCACCACGCCCAGGGTCACGTTCGGCACCAGGTCGAGCAACGCCGAGGTGTTGGCCAGCAGCCGACCCTTGCCGACGCCCGTGTCGTGCAGCCTTCGGGCCCCACCGGCGAAGCGGGCGGCCAGTTCGGGCCCCCGGCCGTACGCCTTCATGGTGCGAAGGCCCTGCGCGGTCTCCTCGACCAGGGTCGCCACGTCGCCCTGCTGGTCCTGCATCCGTCGGGACGCGGCGTGGTAGTGCCGCCCGAACCGGCGACTGATCAACAGCAGTGGCACCGCGCTGGCCGCCACCAGCACCCCGAGTGCCGCGTGCAGGTTGATCAGCAGCACCACCACGACCACGTAGGTGGTCAGGTTGAGCACCAGGAAGAACACGCCGAAGGAGAGGAACCGGCGGATCACCGACAGGTCGCTGGTGATCCGGGAGAGCAACTGCCCGGACTGCCAGCGGTCGTGGAAACTCGTCGGCAACCGTTGCAGGTGGGCGTAGACGTCGGCGCGCAGCGCCGCCTCCATGCCCACCGCCGAGGAGGACTGCACCCACCGGCGGATGAAGATGAGCACCGCCTCGGCCACGCCGAGCAGCAGCGCCAGGCCGCCGAGCTGGAGCAGCCCGGCAGGTTCGTGGCGGGCCACCGGCCCGTCCACCACCCGCTGCACGACCAGCGGTACGGCGATCCCGGCCGCCGTGCCGGCGAGCCCCGCGAGGAGCAACCAGGCGAACTCGGCCGCGTACGGGCGCAGGTAGGGGCGCAGCCGCCAGAGGTTGTGCACGGGGTGGCTGCCCGCGGCGACCCGGGCGGCCGGGTCGCCGTCGCTCTCCACAGGCACTACCAGACGGTAGCGTCTAACAGGTGTCGATGCCTCTGTCAGCTTGCTGTCAAGCGCCGCTCATGACCGAGAAGCCACTTCTTCACGTCCAGCCCCCAGCGGTAACCGCCGAGCGTCCCGTCGGTGCGGAGCACCCGGTGGCAGGGCACGAACAGTGCCGCCGCGTTCCGGGCGCAGGCGGCTGCGGCGGCCCGCACCGCCGGTGGCCGGCCGGCCAGTGCCGCGTACCCGGTGTAGGTGACCGGGGTGCCCGGCGGCACCTCACGCAGCACCTGCCAGGCGTGCGCCATGAACTCTCCGCCGGTGAGCTGACGGACCGGCACCGTGTCGATGGCGGCGAGGTCGCCGTCCAGGTAGGACCGGACTGCCGTGCTCACCGGCCCGAGGTCGGCCAGCTGTCGCAGTGGCGCCCGCAGGGTGGGGTGGACCAGGGGCAGCAGCGCCGCCGGGTCCGGGGTGAAGCCGGCCGCCCGTACGTCGCCGTCCGGGCCGATGAGGATGCTCAGCGGGCCGGTCGGTGTGCTCAGGACGGTGCTGTCGATGCTCATGCCGCTCTCCAGAGTCTGATCGTGGCGTAGGACCGCCAGGGACGCCAACGGTCGGCGTACCCGTCGAGGGTTTGTTGGGTGTCGGGCAGGCCGAGTGCGGCGGCGCCGCGCCGGACCGCGAGGTCGGTGCTGAGCAGGATGTCGGGGTCGCCGAAGGCGCGCATGGCCAGGTAGTTGGCGGTCCACGGGCCGATGCCGGGCAGGGCGAGGAGCCGCCGCACGGCTTCCTCCCGATCCACCCCCGGCGCCAGGTCGACCGTCCCGTCGGTGACGGCCCGCGCCAGCCCCCGCAAGGTCTCCCGCCGCCCCACCGGCATCCCGAACCCGTAGTCCGGCACGCGCAGCAGCTCGTCCGCGCTCAAAAACCCCCGCAGCCCGCCCTCGCCGCGTTGATCATGAGGTTGGCCTGGAGTTTGATCTCCATCGGCCTCGTCAACCTCATGATCAACGGGGTCATGGGCGGCCAGGAGGCGGGTCAGGGTCTTCTGGGCTGCGGTTACCGAGATCTGTTGGCCGATGACGGCACGGACGGCCATTTCGAAGCCGTCCACCGCGCGGGGCACCCGAATGCCGGGCTCGGCGGCGACCGCTGGCGCCAGCGCCGGGTCCGCCGCGAGCGTGCCGTCGATCGCCGCCGGGTCCGCGTCCAGGTCGAGCAGCCGGCGACAGCGGGCCACAGCGGGTGCCAGGTCGCGTAGGTCGGTCAGACGCAGCGTCGCCGCCACGTGCCCGTCCGCCGGGGTCAGCGCCACCTCGCCGGTGCCGTGTGGCAACCGCAGACCCCGGTGGTACGTCCCGTCGCGAACCTCCTCCACCCCGGGCAACGCCCGCACCGTGAGGAAGTCCAGCAGCGCCCGGGCGTGCAGCGGCGGGCGGTACGCCAGTCGGAGCGCGATTGTCCCCGCCCCGACCGCCGCCTGCTGGCGCCCACGGGCCGCGCGCAGGTCGGACGGGGCGCTCGCGTACACCTCGCGGAGCGTGTCGTTGAACTGCCGCACGCTGCCGAAGCCCGCGGCGAACGCGATCTCGGCCATCCCGAGGTCGGTCGTCTCGATCAGGATCCGGGCGGTCTGTGCCCGCTGGGCCCGGGCCAGCGCCAGCGGCCCGGCGCCCATCTCGGCGCTCAGCATCCGGTGCAGGTGCCGTTCGGTGTAGCCCAGACGGGAGGCCAACCCCGGTACGCCATCCCGGTCGATCACCCCGTCCGCGATCAACCGCATCGCCCGGCCGACCACGTCGGCGCGAATGTCCCACTGGGGCGAGCCGGGCGCGGCGTCGGGCCGGCAGCGGCGACAGGCGCGCAGCCCGGCACCCTGCGCCGCGGCGGCGGACGGGAAGAACCGGACGTTCTTCCGCTTCGGCGTGATCGCCGGACAGGACGGTCGGCAGTAGATGCCGGTGGACGTCACGCCGGTGTAGAACCAGCCGTCGAACCGCTGGTCACGGCTGTCCACAGCCCGGTAACACCGCTCGAAGTCCATCTCCATGTCACCGATGATGCCCCGCTCGGTGCGTCGTCGGCTGGCGGGAATCGGACCTCGGCGTGCGCCCGACGTGGTCAGCGGCGACGCCGGTGAGGCTGGCCGGACCGGGCGGACTGACCGGCGCGGCTGGGCTGGCCCGAGCGGGCCGACCCGCCTGCGCGGGTGGACTGGCCGGAGCGGTTGGGTTGGCCGGTCAGCAGGGCCGACCGGAACACGCCGTCCGGGTCGTAGCGCTTCCACAGCCGCCGCACCCGGGCCCCGGTCTCGCCCGGGTAGGTCCGGGCGAACGCGGCCGGGTCCGGTCGGCTCTCGAAGTTGACGTACGCGCCGTCGGCGCGGGCGCCGACGGCCCGCCAGGCCGCGTCCAACGCCCCGGCGCCCTGCGGCGGGAACACCGACGCGACCACCATCGTGTTCTGGTGGCGATGGGAGTACGCGGTCGCGTCGGGCGCGACGTCGTTGACCGCCCCACCCAACGAGCGGAGTTGCACCACCGCCCGCCCCGGCCCGGTCACCGCGCGCGTCACGGCCCGCGCGCCGGCGTCGTCCAGCCCGGTGAACAGACCGTTGGTGGTCGTGCCCCGCTGCTGCCCGACGTTCGGGTGCAGGTGCGCGGTCGGCACCAGCGTCGGGTAGGGCAGCAGGTCGGTCCGGTGTTCGAGCACCTTGCCGATGGCGAGCAGTGGCTCCACCGCCGGTCGGGCCCGGCGCAGGCTCTCGGCGGCCACCACGGCGGTGATGGACATGAGCACCGAGCGACCCTCGGCGTACACCACGGCGGCCGCGGACAGTTCCCGTGGGGCCTGCGCGAGATAACTCGTCCACTCCCGGATGGTGCGACCGTCCGGGTGCGCCTCGACGACCAGCTGCGCCACGCCGACGTTGCGCTGCTCGGCCGCCTCGATCTCGAAGGCCACCACGATCCCCGCGCCTGCTCCGGCGCCCCGGACCAGCCAGAACAGCTCCGGCTCGTGCGCGGCGTCGGCGCGTACCAGCGTCCCGTCGGCGAGCACCACCTCGACCGCGCGGACGCGGTCGATGGTGAGGCCGTGGGCACGGGCCAGCCACCCCACACCGCCGCCGGTGGCCAGGCCGCCGACGCCCACGCCGCCGTAGTCACCCGAGCTGACCACCAGGCCGTACGGGGCCAGCGCCTTCGCGACGTTCGCCCAGCGGGCACCGGCCTCGATCCGAACCAGCCCGGCCCGCTCGTCGAGGACCTGCACCCGGTTGAGCATGGACAGGTCGATGACCACGCCACCGTTGTTGGACGACGCCCCGGAGAAGCCGTGCCCGCCGCTGCGGACGGCGATGGGCAGCCGCTGTTCCCGCGCGTACCGGAGCGCGTCGACCACCTGCGCGGTGGTCTTCGGCAGCAGGACGGCGGCCGGCGACGCCGACGTGGTGTAAGTCGAGCGCAGTTGCGCGTACCGGCGGTCGCCGGGTGTGACGATCTGCCCCCGGAGGGAGTCGGGCACCCGGGCCATGGCGGTGGTCATCGCTGCCCCTGAGCCGCTCGGCCGTCGTGGTCGGTCATGGCCCCAGGATGAGCGGGCATGCCGGCCTCGACAAACTCGGTGGACCGATGCGTCGTGTTCGCGGGCACGCGCGGCGCTCGCCGGTACGGGGAGCGCCGCGCGATGGTGACCGGGATCTCCGACCGACTCCCTGCCCTGCGGCTCGCGGACGTCAATTGTGTCGTGGCGCCGCCGGGGCCGGAGATGACCGTGGGGCGGCCGGTCAGGCCGGTGCCGGGACGCCGCCGGCCTGACCGGTCCTGCTCATCTGGACGGAGTCGGACTGACAGTGGGCCGGCCCGGTACGCCGGGTGCGCCTCCCGGAACCGGGGTGACCGTCGGTCGGCCCGGCACGCCGGGCGGGCTCGGCACCGCTGTGGGGTCGGCGGGGATTGGTGTGACGATCGGCACGCCGGACGGCGGCCCGGACGGGACGGGGACGGCTGCCGGGCCCGCCGGGCTCGGCGCGGCTGGCGGAGGCCCGTCCGATCCGCTGGCAGCCAGGGCGATCGGCGCCGCGATCAGGATCGCCGCGAGAGTGCCCACCGCCCCCATGGTCACCGTGGCGCGGCGTCTGTTGCGAACCCGCCGTTCCGCTCGGTTCAACTGGTCATGCACGATCGGTGCCTCCTCGGCCAGGTCGGTGAGGGTGGAGCGGATGAGGTTCTCGAAGGGATCGATCATCGCCGTACCTCCAGCAACTCGATCTCCGGCAGCAGGTCGCGCAGGCGCTTGACCGCCCGGTGCGTACGGCTGCGGACGGTGCCCACCGAGCAGCCGAGCAGCTCGGCCACCCGGGCTTCGGGCAGGTCCTCGTAGTAGCGCAGGACCACCACCGCCCGCTGCGCCGGTGGCAGGTGGCGCAGCGCGGCACGCATCGCCAGCCGTACGTCGGAGCCACCGCTCGGGTCGACGCCAACGGGCTCGTCGGCCGGGTTGAGCGGCGTCTCCCGCCGTCGGCGAAGTCGCCGCCACCAGCTGATCTGCTCGCGGTACATCACCACGCGGAGATACCCCTCGGGATCGGCGTGCCGGATGGTCTCCCACTTCGGGATGGTTCGCGCCAACGCCGACTGGAACAGGTCCTCGGCGGCGTTGCGGTCCCCGGTCAGCAGGTACGCGACCCGCATCAGCGCCGGTGTCCGGCTGCCGACGAACTCGGCCAGCCGAGCGCGTTCGTCCTCGTCCACCCACCACCCCCGTTTCGTTGTCACCCATACAGACGCCCCAGGTCATCGTCGCTATCCGCGATCCGGGGTGTTTTTCGGTCCGGAAGTGTCGGTCGTGACGGGTACCGTCCGGCAACCAACTGAAGAAGGGGTGCGGGACATGACGAGCGTGGCGGGTTGGGCGGCGGCGTCGACACCGGGCGCGTTCCCGGCGCTGCCCCGCGCGGTGGCGCAGTCCTTCTACCGGCGGATGCGGGCCGTCGCACCGGCCGCCGTCGGCGCCATCGAACGGGACCGGGCGGCCGACCCCGATCAGGCCTTCTCCGACACCGCCTGCGGCCGGTTGGTCGGCTCACTCGACGACGCGGGCCTGCGGGCACTCGGGATGTGGACCCACCACTGGTGCATGCGCTTCTACGACGACGACACCCGCGTGGGCCGGCGGTTGGTGCGCGAGATCGCCGCGCGAGCCGGCTTGGGCTGGACGGCCGACGAGGTGCGCTGGATGCTGCGCGAGTCGTTCTCGGCAGGCCCGGCCGCGGCCGACCGGTTCACCCTGCCCCGCGCAGCTGCGGCGCAACTGCCCCCGGCCGACCGGCCGTCCGAGGCACACTGGCCCGAGGTCGAGGTGCCCCGCCAGCGCCGCGGCCGGCACGCGGGCGGGTAACCGGCCGCCTCGTGGCTGCGGCAGGATGGACGCCGCACCGCCCCGACGTAAGGACGCCCGATGCCCGCCAGCGAACCGACCATCATCGCCACCAGCATGGGCTTCTCCCGGGGCGACCGAGGGCCGTACGACATGCGCCCCAGCCCGGTCTTCGAGCTGGCGGCTGAGCTGGCCGAGGCTGGTCCGCAGCCACGCATCTGCTACCTCGGGCAGGCCGTCGGTGACCAGCCCACCTCGCTGACCGCGGTCTACGGCGCGTTCGCCGACACCCGGTTCCGGCTGTCGCACCTCGCCCTCTTCCCCATGCCGAACGTCGAGGACGTCCGCGCCCACCTGCTCGCCCAGGACGTGATCTGGGTCGGTGGCGGCAGCGTGGCCAACCTGGTCGCCGTCTGGCGGGTGCACGGGCTCGACGACATCCTGCACGAGTGCTGGCAGGCCGGTGTGGTGCTGGCCGGCGTCTCCGCCGGCTCGATCTGCTGGCACGTCGGCGGTGCCACCGACAGCTTCGGCCCCCGACTGCGCGGCTTCACCGAGGGGTTGGCCTGGTTGCCGTACGGCAACGGGGTGCACTATGACAGCGAGGGCCAGCGCCGCCCGCTGATGCACGAGCTGGTGGGCAGCGGGACGCTCCCGACCAGCCACTGCACGGACGACGGGGTCGGTCTGGTCTACCGGGGAATCCGCCTGGTCGAGGCAATCGCGGACCGCGAGGGCGTCTCGGCGTACGAGGTCAGCCGTGGCGCGGACGGCAGCGTCCGCGAGGCGGTCATCGCCCCACGCCTGCTCGGCTGACGACCGGTCAGCGCTGCCCCTCGCCGGGGGCCGTGCCGTCGGAAACCGAGCCGCCTGGACCGGTCCGGTCGACACCCGCGTAAGCTGGCCGGTCGTGAGTCTTTCCATCGGCATCGTCGGCCTGCCCAACGTCGGCAAGAGCACGCTTTTCAACGCGTTGACCAAGAACGACGTGCTGGCGGCGAACTACCCGTTCGCCACCATCGAGCCCAACGTCGGCGTGGTCGGGCTGCCCGACGAGCGGCTGGGCAAGCTGGCCGAGATCTTCTCCTCGCAGAAGGTGCTGCCGGCCCCGGTGTCGTTCGTCGACATCGCCGGCCTGGTCCGCGGCGCCTCCAAGGGGCAGGGCCGGGGCAACGCCTTCCTGGCCAACATCCGGGACGCCTCGGCGATCTGCCAGGTCGTGCGGGCCTTCTCCGACCCGAACGTGGTGCACGTCGACGGCAAGATCTCCCCGGCCGACGACATCGAGACGATCAACACCGAGCTGATCCTCGCCGACCTGCAGACCCTGGACAAGGCGCTGCCCCGGTTGGAGAAGGAAGCCAAGCTCCGCAAGGACAGGGCTGCCGCGGTCGCCGCCGCGAAGGCCGCGATCGAGGTGCTCGACGGCGGCACCACCCTCTACTCCGGGGCCGCCGCCGCCAAGATCGAGCTGGAGCACCTGCGCGAGCTGCACCTGCTCACCACCAAGCCCTTCCTGTACGTCTTCAACGTCGACGAGGCCGAACTGGCCAACGAGTCGTTCCTCGACGAGCTGCGCGCCCTGGTCGCCCCCGCCGAGGCGGTCTTCATGGACGCCAAGATCGAGTCTGAGCTGGTGGACCTGCCCGAGGATGAGGCCCGCGAGCTGCTGGAGTCGATCGGGCAGAACGAGCCCGGCCTCAACCAGCTCGTCCGGGTCGGCTTCCGCACGCTCGGCCTCCAGACGTACCTCACGGCCGGCCCCAAGGAAGCGCGCGCCTGGACCGTCCCGGTCGGCGCCACCGCGCCGGAGGCCGCGGGTGTCATCCACAGCGACTTCCAGCGCGGCTTCATCAAGGCCGAGGTCGTCTCGTACAACGACCTGGTTGAGTACGGTTCGATGGCGGCGGCCAAGGCGGCGGGCAAGGTCCGCATCGAGGGCAAGGAGTACGTCATGCAGGACGGCGACGTGGTGGAGTTCCGCTTCAACGTCTAGTTCCGGTCCAACGTCTGCCGCCTAAGCTTCGCCTCGTGGTGAAGCTGAGGGCGGTGATCGTGCGCTGGCACTCGGACGATTTTCCTGGATGGGTCGAGGCCTCCGTGCGTGATGCCCGTTCGCGCTCGTGTGCGCCCGCCTCGGGCTCGATGACCACTCGGACTTCATCGACGCCTGCCGGTGGCACTTCGACCACTACCCGCACTACCTGAGCCGCCGTCGACATTTCGCGGACTACGCGACGTACATCCGTGATCGGCGGGGACCTTTGCGGGTCCCACCACCGCCGAGCCCGGACTGGCTACGGCGTCCTCGGCCGCAGGCCTCCTGACGTTGCTCGACGACACAACGCGGTGAAGCTCCGTTTCAACGCCTGAATCGGGCCGGTTCCCACCGGTCAGGCGGTTGAGTCGGTGCAGTGGGGCACGTCGGGGGCACAGCCCCGCCAGAGTTGGCGCGGACTATGCAACCTTTTCCGTCCACAGCCGGTACTACCTGTGACTGGGGAGAAGGGCGGGGACGTGATCACACCGGAGGGCTTTGACGAGTTCGTCGCGACCCGCTCACCTCGGCTGTTGCGTACTGCGTTCCTGCTTACACGGGACTGGGCGTCGGCCGAGGATCTGCTGCAGACGGCTTTGGCGCGGGCGTGGGAGGCGTGGCGGCGTATCGAGGGTGATCCGGAGCCGTATGTGCGTCGGATCATCGTCAACGCGTACGCGTCGTCCTGGCGGCGCCGGTGGCGGGGCGAGGTGCCCACGGCCGATCTTCCTGAGGTGGCCGCCGAAGCGGATCGGTACTCGGGTCTCGACGACCGGGACCGCCTCTGGCGGGCACTGGGTCAGCTGCCTCGCCGGCAGCGCGCCGTGCTCGTGCTGCGGTACTTCGAGGACCTGCCGGATGCCGAGATCGGCGAGGTCCTCGGCTGTTCCGTCGGCACGGTGAAGAGCCAGGCCAGCCGGGCGGTGGCCAAGCTCCGCCTCGACGAGACGTTGGCGCCGGAAGGGATGCTGCGATGAACCTGACCGATCTCCCACAGGTGCTCGGTGAGCGTTCCGGCGATCCAGCGGGGCACGTCTTGCACGACGTGCGATTGCGCGGCGTGCGGGCGAAGGTGGTCGCGCGACGTCGTCGCCGCATCGCGACTTGGACGACCTGCGCGGTGGTCGCCCTGGGCGGCGTCGCCACGGCCGCTGTCGTGCCCGGGCTCCACCCGGACGTCGCCCCCGTTCCGGCGGACAGCCCTTCGCCGGTACGCACCATCGACGGTTTCCCCGAGTACGCCAACGGTGCCCGGCTCGTGGCCGTGAAGTCCGCGACGCTGCCCGAGCGTCGCGTCGAACTGACAATCGTGCCGACCACCCTCGATCTCGTCGTGTCCACCCGCTGCGACGACGCCCTGCTTCAGGAGCAACTGAGCATCAACGGCCACGATTTCGCCCAAGGCGACTGCGGCGCTGGCAACCTAGGTCCCGGTTGGGCCAACTACGGCGTGGCGGTCGGCAAGCCCTCCACCTTTGTCTTGACGATCACCGGGGTGCGCCAGTTGAACCAGTCGGGCGTAATTCAGACGCAGGTCCCGTCGAGCGGCACGTTCGGGCTTGCCATCGGCGAGGGAGTCCCGCTTGACCAGTACCCGGTGCCACCCCGGTCGTCAGGAGCACTCGGCCCGCTGTTGCTTCCAGCTGGCTGCACCGAGGTGCCTTGCGGGGACTTCGTCATCATCCGGTCCGATCCCGCTGACCCGTCGCGTGCCGTTCGACAGACGGTGATCTGGAAGACGATCGAAACCATCAAGATGGACTCTCAGACGCCGGGACTCCTCCACCTCCGCGTCAACGGCAAAGAGATCACGACCGGCCGGTGGTGGGACTACTCGACGATCCCCGACAGCATGTACGGCGACAAGGACGGCCGTTGGACAAGCGAGTTTGGCCTCACGCTCCGCGCCGGCGACCCGGTGACCATCGAGGTCGTGCCCGAGGGAACTACCGGAGCCTGGCAGATCGTCTTCGCACCCTGAACAAGATTAACTTGCACCCCGAACGCCAAGATGTCGCTGCTGGCCTGGTGCTGTTCAACAGCACCGTACTGTCGGCGGTCGCGTTCAAGTCTGGTGCCCTGCGGATCGTGTTCGATGACGGCCACCTGCTCAAGGCCGCTGCGGATGACGATTACGAGGCGTGGACCCCAACCGGATGCAGGTCGTGAGTCTGCCGGGCGGGCACCCGGCGGTGTGGGCGTCTCGACCCTGACCGTGTCGGCCGGGCCAGCCTGAGAGTCGCTCGGTAGGCGAGCGGCTCGCCGGTGCCGAAACGCCGCGCCAGTGGCAAACTCCGTCGGATGGGACGGGGCGAGAACCCTTGGTGGCAGACATCGAAGACGCCAAAGAGCGGGTTCATCCTGGGAGGCATCTGGATCTTCCTCGGCTCGGCGCGCGCTGTAGCTGCCATCGGTGAGCCGATCGGCTGGTCTTTGATCATCGGGCTTCTGACGGCACTGCTCGGCGCTGCCTACCTGGTGTCGGCCTTGCTGCTGCGTCGACGGCAGCGTTCGCAAGCTGATGAGGAGTGACCAACTGAGTGTCAGGCTCGCTGGTGCGTTGCCCCTGTGCGTGAGGCGGAGATCGTCCCGCCAGAAGCCGCCAACCCATGCGGCAGAGTCCAGCAGATCTCCGTACCCGTTTGGATGGCCCAGCTCTGTTGAGCCTGATGCCTGTGGGTCATATTGATGACTCACAGGCATCAGGCTCGCCGTAGCGGATGACCCGGTCGAGATACAGAGTCTTGTCGCCCGCACCTTCGTGTCGGCCCGACCGACGCGGCAGCAAAGGCGCTAGCGGACGACATTGGTGTCGCCGTGGAGTCAGTGCCTTCCTCCGGGCATGCTGCGACGTCAGGGACGGGCGGCCTTCAAGCCGTGCACGGCGGTGTACTCCGCTGCGAGCCACGGCCCCAGGTCGTCGATGAGCTGGCGTAGGACAGTCGGATCCGCCGTCGGTGCACGGCCGATCCTGGCAGCCCCGAGCATCTGCTCGGCACGTGCCGGGTAGTAGGTGCCAAACGCCTCGGCGGACTCGGTGAGGTCGCTCGTCCAGCCTCCCCAACGAGGCATGACCAGAGTGAATCCGGTCCTGACGATGCGACGAGCGACGAGCCTGCTGAGGCCCCTACGTTGGTAGTCAGTGGTCGCCCTGGCCGCCTGCCTGCCCCATTCCGGCAGCGCCGATGACAGGTCGCCGTTCGTCTCCCGGGCGAGCAGAGCAGTGGGCCGGTAACGGGGAAGTTCCTCGGCGAGGTCGTCGCCGAGCAGCGGAGTGCACAGGCAGGCGACGAAGAAGCCGAGGTCATGACGTTCGAGCTCGCTGAGCAGGGTGCGTGTGCTGAACAGCAGGATCCCCACGCCGTCGATCTGGTCGAAGGACTGGTCGAGGGCCTGCTCGATCCTCGCCGCATCCAGCCGGTCGGCCTCGGTCGGTTCGGCGTGCAGAGCGAGCAGCAGGTCGAGATCGGAGATCCCGGGCCGAGCTCGCGATCTCCGTGAACCGGTTAACGGGCGTCGAGTGGTACGGAGATGGCGTCCCGGATCAGGGCTACGGCCCGCTCGACCTCCCGCCCTGTGGCGGAGGAGTCGTCCTGTTCGGACTCGTGCACGAATGCGGTGACGCCACGGCGGCTGCCGCAGTAGTCCACGATCCCGTGTTCGATCTGCGTCCGCAGCGCCTGCCCGTACCCGTGGCGCTCGTAGAGGCCCGCGTCGTCACCGGCGATGGGGAGCAGGTGGGTGGTGAGCTGTTGCAGCCTCGGTTGGATGCCGGTGGAGGGGGCGTAGTCGAAGGCCCAGCCGTTGATGAAGACACGGTCGATCCAACCCTTGAGCAGGGCCGGCATCGACCACCAGTAGACCGGGAAGACCAGCACGAGGTCGGTGGCGCGGTCGAGGCGCTGCTGCTCGCGGCGCACGTCGGGCGGGGGCTCGCCACGCTGCTGGTATGCCCGACGGTCGGCCACACCGAACCTCGGGTCGAAGTCCTCGTTCGCCAGGTCGGCGATCTCGACCGAACCCGGGCGAAGCGCCGCCGCGAGCTGCCGAACCGTGTGGTGCGTGAGGGACCCGGGCTCCGGGTGTACGGCTACCAGCAGGGTGTGCACGGGTGCGCGTCCCTACCGCTCGGCCCAGACGCCCAGCTCGTTGCCGCTGGGGTCGGTGAAGTGGAACCGGCGGCCACCGGGGAACTCGTACGGCCCGTTCACCACCTGCCCGCCGGCCTCCTTCACGGCCTGGACGGAGCGGTCGAGGTCAGCCGAGTAGAGCAGCACCAGCGGGCCGCCCGCCCGGACATCCTGATCCTCGCGGAGACCGCCGACCTCGGCCGCGGAGTCGCCGTGCGGGCTGCGGATGCCGGCGTACGCCGGCCCGTAGTCGTTGAACTCCCAGCCGAACGCGTCGGCGTAGAAGCGCTTGGCCTCGGCGAGGTTGGTCACCGTGAACTCGACGTAGTCGATGGCGTGGTGCCGGTGCGGCGATGGCTCAGACATGCACGGCATTGTGCTCCCTGGGTACGACGCGACCGCGACATGCAACTAAAGGTTGCGCGAGAGTGTGGGGCTGTCGTAGGTTGAGTGCAACCAAAGGTTGCGAAAGGTTGAGGCTCATGGAGCAGGGAACCATCGAACGCGACATCCACGTCGACGCGTCACCCGAGGCGGTCTTCGAGGTGGTCAGTCAGCCCGCGCACATGCGGGAGTGGTGGCCCGACGACGCGCGGTTCGAGTCGGTCGCGGGCGCGCCCGGCGAACTGGTGTGGCGCAACGCCGACACCGGCGAGACGACGACCGTCGCATTCGCCGTCGTCGAGGTCGACCCGCCGAAGCGATTCTCCTTCCGGTGGTGCTTCACCGAGCCGGACCGCAGTGGGCAGGCGCTGCTCGTCACCTTCGAGCTGATCCCCGACGGCACGGGGACGAAGATCCGGATGACCGAGACCGGCTTCCGCGAGATGGGCTGGGAGATCGCCGTCCTGGAGGCGCAGTACCAGGACCACGAGAACGGTTGGGACCACTACATGCCCCGGCTGGGCGCGTACGTCGCGCGGCTGGTCGCCACCCCATGAGTACGGCGGTCGACGACGAGCTGTGGTCGGCGATCGGTGACCCCACCCGTCGTACGATGATCGATCTTCTGCTCTCCGACGGGCCGGGCACCGCGACGTCGCTGAGCAGGCGGCTACCCGTCACCCGCCAGGCCGTCTCGAAACACCTGGCCGTCCTGGACCGGGTCGGGCTGATACACGCCGAGTCGTCCGGTCGGGAGCGTCATTACCAGGTCGACGAGGCGCAGCTCGCCCGCGCCGTCGCGCAACTTTCGGCGGTGGGCTCCACCTGGGACGCCCGACTCCGCCGGATCAAGCGGATCGCCGAGGCGATCGAACGCACCCGCACCAACGACGAAGGAGAATGAGAATGGTCGACATCCTGCACCGGGTCGGCGTCGTCGCACCGCTCGACGACGTCTACCGAGCGGTGGCAACGCCGGAGGGCCTCGCCGCCTGGTGGACCACCGACACGGTGGGCAAGAGCGAAGTCGGTGGAAAGCTGGCCTTCCGGTTCGGCGATGCCGGCGGCTTCGACATGGAGGTCCTGGAGCTGAACCCCGCCGGGCGGGTGCGGTGGCGCGTCGTCGACGGCCCCGAGGAGTGGGTCGGCACCGAGGTCGACTGGCGTCTCGACCAGCGCGGCGAGTACACGATCGTCCAGTTCGCGCATCAGGGCTGGCGCGAGCCGGTCGAGTTCATGCACCACTGCAGCACCAAGTGGGCGCTGTTCCTGATGAGCCTCAAGGAGCAGGTCGAGACCGGCCACGGCCGACCGGCCCCGGACGACGTCCGGATCAGCGACTGGCACTGACCTCGGTGACGGCTGCATCGCCGGGCAATCGCGAGCTCCGCCTGGGGATAGCGATTGCCCCGGCGATCAGGCCGAGGGCCACGATCGCCACGGCGCAGAGCAGCAGCGTCGGTCGGGGGCCGAGGGCACCCACCAGCAGCCCGCCCAGCATGGTGCCCAGCGGCACCGCCAGCACCAGGATGGCACCGTTCGCGGCGAGCACCGCGGGCAGCTGGGCGGTCAACGTGCTGCGCTGGAACAGCGCCATCGACGTGGACATGTACGGCGCCCAGATGAAGCCCGCCAGGGCGAACGCCGGCAACGACACACCGACCGGTGCGCCCAGGCCGAGCGGCAGCATGGCGACGCCGAACGCGACGACGATGCCGATGGTGGTGGCTCGCAGTGGCCAGCCGCGGAGGTAACCGGCGACCAGACCTCCGGTGAGGCCGCCGACGCCGAACGCGGTGTAGTAGGCCCCGAGCAGCATCGCGGAGGCGTGTAGGTCGTCGGTGATGTGGATCGGCATCGCCACGTACACCGGTCCGAAGAGGAAGAAGAACCCGAGGCTCAGCACGAGCAGGCCCAGCAGGGCCGGGTTCTGGCGGATGACAGCGAAGCCGGCCGTTCGCGAAGCGCCGCTCTCGGACCGTGCGGGTCCGTCGTTGGCGGGAAGGGCGAGACGGTACGTGAGGGCCAGCGCGGCGAAGGTGGCGGCGTCGACGGCGATGACCCAGACCGGCCCCACCCAGCCGATCAGGATGCCCGCCAGTGGCGGGCCGACGATGGTGGCGAACCCTCCGATGGTGCTGAGCACGGCATTGGCCGGCAGATGGTGTTGCTGCGGCAGCAGTTCGACGATCAGGGTGAACCGGCCGGCGGAGCCCCACGAGTGCAGCAGCGCCGACGCGGCCAGCAGGACCACGTACAGCCCGATGGTGAGCACGCCGGCGAGGTGGGCGAGGGGGATCGCCGCGAGGGCGGAGGCCCGCAGGATCGCGTCCCACCCGGCGAGCTGCGCGCCGCCGCGCCCACGCAGCAACCGCCCGAAGACGACCGTCCCGGCCGCGCTGGGCAGTGTGTACGCCGCCATGGCCACCGCGATCCAGGTGCCGCGCTGATCGTGCGGGGCGAGTTGGATGGCGAGCCACGTCACCGCGACCACCGCCATGCCGTCGCCCAACGCGGACACGGCGAGCCCGGGCAGGACGCGCCGGAGGTGTGGGTGACTGACCACCGGCCAGTACGGCGAGGAGCGTGGGAAACGGGCGGCGTCCGTTGGCATGCTGCCAGCTCACCCGGCGCGGGCCCGACGATTCAAGAAAGGCTGCTGGCAGCAGAATCAGCGCTGAGCGGAAGACCAGATGATCGGCTCGGGTTCCTTGAAGTCGGGGTTTCGTCGTGGCGATGACACCCCGACTTTCCGGAACCCGAGTTGATCACACCGTTACTCCGCCCGGTAGACGGAGATGTGCGACGGGCTCTCGGCGTGGAACGGTCGCCGCTGCCAGTCGGCGTACCGTTCGGTCAGCCGGAGCCCCGCCTGCTGCGCCATCTCGTCGATCTGGTGTGGCCAGGCGTACCGCATGGCGAACGGCAACAGGTGCACACCCTCGGCGTCGAAGGTGATGGTCTGCCGGATGAACCGCTGCGCCGGCCGGTCGTACTTGTGCAGCCGGATCGTCGCGGAGTCCTCGGTCACGGACCGCACCTGCACCTGCTCGTCCGAGTCGAAGTCGCGCGGGTCGGGCACGAACGCCTCGATGACGAACGCGCCGCCGGGCGACAGCACGCGGGCGACGTTGCGGAAGCAGTCCGCCTGCCGCTCGGCGTCCACCAGGTTGAACAGCGTGTTGAAGACCAGGTACGCGAGCCGGAACTCACCCTTCACCGGCACGTCCGCCATGTCGGCGACGACGACCGGGATCTGGTCGCCGCCGGGCTTGGCCCGCAACTTCGCCACCATCTCCTCGGACGCCTCGACACCGTGCACGGTGAGACCGCGCTCGGCCAGCGGAAGTGCGACCCGGCCGGTGCCGATCGCCAGTTCGAGAACCGGCCCCCCGTCGGCCAGATCGGCCAGGAAGTCCACCGCTGGCGCCGGGTCGGGGTTGCCGGGGCCGTCGTAGTCGGCGGCCCAGAGCCGGCCGAAGAGGCCGGGATCGTCGAAGACCGACATCAGCGGCCTCCGGGGTTGGGTTCAGTGGCGCTCAGCGCCAGGGGAGCGGTAGTGCTCACGAAGCCTCGATTCCTCAGGTCGGATGACGGTGGGTTCGTGGGACCTCGTCGTGTCTGGCATGGTGGCTGCTCCCTTCGCACGGCTGTCGACCGAGGACACCAGAGACGCCACAGGCCCGGCAAGGCAATTACGCCAGCCGGGCCCAGGACGGGAAGTGCGGTCAGGAGATGTGGTGCAGGATCACGTTGTGCACGTGGTGGCTCTTCTGTGCGCCACGGAACTCCACCTCGTAGGTGTGCGTGCCGACGTGGATCGCGATCGCTCCGGTGGAGAAGAACGAGCCACCCCAGGACTTGTTGCTGACCACACTCACGCTGGTGATCTTCGAGTACGGGATGCTGGTGATCGCGAACCGCTTCCCGACGAAGGAACGGTCCTGGATGATCACCCGGCGGTCGGTCAGCCCGATGAACCCGGTGCCGGTGCCGACCGCGTCGTAGACGGCGATGATCTGCTCACCCTCGAGAAGGCCACTCTCGATCTGCTGGACCTGCTCTTTGCGGTCGTACGCGATGTTCGCCATGAGATCCAGGCTAGAAAACCGGTGCCAGCGACCCAGCGTGGGCGATGACCACGAACTCGCCGTCGCCGTGACCGACAGGTTCGTGACGCCAACCGCCGTAGACGTGGTCCACGACGAAGTCTGCCCTGGTCAGGGAGTTACGCAGCTCGGCCTCGGTGCGGAAGCGCAGGGTCGCCGAGCTGGCCAGCTCCTCACCGTCGACGAAGTGGTAGTGGTGGGTGAAGTCGACCACTCCGTCGCGTACCCCGGTGACCGTGGTCCACGCGCGGACCTCGCCGCCGTCCGGCAGCGTGACCCGACGCTGCGAATCCACCGGGTTCCACCGCTCCCAGCGGCGGTCCGCGGGGTCGCGGGCGTCAAACACCAGCCGGCCGTCGGGCACGAGCGCCCGGCGCAGGTCGGCGAGAGTACGGGTCCACTCGGCGTCGTCGACGAAGAACTGCGCGACGTGGCTGGTCAGCACCGCCACGTCGAACGCCCGACTCGGGAGCAGGGCCGAGGTGCCCTCGATCCAGGTCACCCGTTCGGCACCCGGCCTGGCGCGGGCGGCGGCCAGGGACGCGCCGGCGGGGTCCACACCGGTGACCGTGTGGCCGGCGGCGGCGAGGGCGACGGTCAACCGGCCGGTGCCGCAGCCGAGGTCGAGAACCCGGGCAGCCGGAGTCTCGTCGACCACCGCCCGGAAGAAGTCGTCGTCCGGCCCCCACCGGCACTCCGCGTCATAGACCTGCACCAGCCGTTGGTGGCGGAACTCGCCGTGCCTCATCGGGCGTTCGCGTCGGTCGCGGCGCGGACGAACTCGCGTACCCGGGTGGTGGTGTTGCTGGGCAGCCAGACCGGCCCTCGCTCGATCGGTGGCGCGTCGTGGATGGGCACGTACGCCACGTCGGGGCGGGGGTAGTAGCGCCTCGTGTGCTCACCCACCGGCAGGACGCCCCGGCCCAGTGCGACCAGGGACAGCATCTCGGAGAAGGTGTTCCCGGCGGGTCCCTTTGGCACCGGCCGGCCGGCCGGGGTGCGCTCCGGGGTGCGGTCCCGTTTGAACTCCACCGACGTCACTGCCGGGTACTGCACCACCGGGTGGTCGGCGAGGACCTCCAGCGACACCGAGCGTTCCCGGGTGAGCGGGTGACCCGCCGCGACCGCCAGCGCCCGGTCCTCGGAGAGCAGCGCCGGGCCGGTGGCCATCCCGTCGAAGGGAAACGAGGCGATGAGTACGTCGGTGGAGCCGTCCAGGAGGCCGGACCGTGTGTTGGCCAGCTGCGCCTCCCGCAACTCGACCTGGCAGTCGGGATGCCGCTCGCTGAACAGGGCCACGGCCCGCAGCAGCACCGGCGCGGTCCACTCGCCGAGGAACGCCACCCGTAGGGTCCCGGTGACGCCCCGGCCGGCGTCGACGGCCCGGCGGACGGCCTCGTCCATCCCGGCAACCAGTGGGGCCAGCTCGTCGGCGAGTTGCCGGCCGATCGGGGTGAGCCGGACGACCCGGCTGGTGCGGGCGAACAGCGGTGCGCCGATCCGACGCTCCAGCTTCTTGATCACGTGGCTGACCCGGCCGGTGCTGACGGTCAGTCGCTCGGCGGTGCGGCCGAAGTGCAGCTCCTCGGCGAGGGTCAGGAACGTCTCGACCTCGTACCGCTCCAGCACGTCCGCCCCCATCGTTGACCTGTGGGCAACGATCGTAGCGATATCGGCTCTTGGTCGGCGTCTCCCGCCCGGGGATCGTGAACGCGGCAGGGAGACACCGAGCGAAAGGCTGCGACATGAGCATCCACGAACAGCGGGCGGACGTCAGCGCGGTACGGGTAACCGGCTTCGACCACCTGGTGCTGACCGTCGCCGACGTGGAACGGGCACTGGACTTCTACTGCGGCCGACTCGGCCTGGCGCCGGTACGGGTCGACGAGTGGCGCGCGGGGAGCGTCCCGTTTCCCTCCGTGCGGATCAGCCGCGACAGCATCATCGACCTGGTCCGTGGCGAGCGGCAGGGCACGAACGTCGACCACTTCTGCCTGGTGGTGGCACCGCTGGACTGGGCCCGGGTGGTCGACTCCGGAGCCTTCACGGTGCTGACCGGGCCGGTCGGGCGGTTCGGCGCCCGCGGTTCGGCGACGTCCATCTACGTGCAGGACCCGGACGGCAACTCGGTGGAGTTGCGCTGGTACCCGCAGGACGCCGTAGCCGACCGGTGAGCCCCAGCTGCCTGACGGACATGCGGAAGCCCCGCGCCTGCCTGTCAGAGACGGGCGGGCGCGGGGCTTCGGCGACAGGTCAGTGGTCGCTGCGCGGGTCGTGGTCCGTGCTGCGGCTGCCGGCCTTGGCCAGACCCCGGCTCACCAGGTAGCCGATGGTGAGCAGGGTGATGTACCACCAGGCCTTGTCGGCGGCGAAGTAGTCGCCGCCGTCGTTCGCGGCGCCGTCGCCGACGGCGTTCGAGGCGATCAGCACACCGATGACGGCGAGCACGTAGATCGCCAGCTCGCTGGTCTTCCAGGACGGCTTCGTCTCGTCGCCGCGGCGGTTCACGCGGCGGACGTCGTGCTGGCCGGCGTGCTCGACGTGGTCGTTGGCGCGGTTCTGCGTGGGGGTGGTCATGTCAGCTCCTCAAAAGCACTTTGAGTAGTTCGGTCCGTCGCGAGAGCTTTGTCAACTCCCGCGTGGAACTGGTACCCCAGTGCTTCTCAGGAAAACCTCAGACTTACCAACCAGTAGAATTTCAGGCCTCGGTGACCGCCCGGTACGCGTCCTCGATGCGGGCGGCCAACAGGACCTCGCCCTCGGTCAGCGGCTCACCGTTGCCGTGCCCGACCCGGATCTGGGTGCTGTCGGACTGCCGGCTGATCTCCGGGCGAAGGTGCAGCGCATCTGCGACCACCTTGACCCGTTCAGTTAGTGCCGCGTGTTGGGTATCGTCGATCGCGAGCGTCCGTCGGATCTGCTCCCCCTCGCGTGTCCAACCAGACAGCAAGGTCAACGCGTCGGCAAGGTAGTCGTGCTTGGCCCTGCTGTTGAACAGCACGCGCATCACCGCACCCCCCAAGCGCCGTTGCCGGCTTGTGGCCAAATCGTCGCCATCCCGTGTCTTGTCGGTGTCCTCTAGTCTCTCGCCGCGCGGAAGGGGTGTCCACGCCCACACTTCCGTGTTCTGTTGGCCTAGCGGACGGCTACGGTACCCAAACCGCCGATTGATCTGGCACCCTGGACGCCCGTGCGGACCGAACGGGCGAATGGTGGCGGGCAGGTCGAACGACGGGACCTGAAGGTGATCGTCGGCGCGGCGATAATCCGGGACGGGCGGGTGCTCGCCTGCGCGCGTTCCGCCCCACCCGAAGTGGCAGGAATGTGGGAGTTTCCGGGCGGAAAGGTCGAGCCGGGCGAGGCGGAGATCGACGCGCTGATCCGGGAGTGCGTCGAGGAGCTGGCCGTACGCGTCGAGATCGGCGACCGGGTCGGCCGTGACGTACGGATGGCGCACGGCCGTTCGGTGCTCAAGGTGTACGCGGCCCGCCTGCTCGACGGCGAGGAGCCCGAGGCGTTGGAACACGAGGCGCTGCGCTGGCTCACGGCCGACGAACTGGACTCGGTCACCTGGCTCCCCGCCGACGCCCCCATCGTCGCCGCCCTCCGCCCCCTGCTGCGGCCCCCCAGCTCCCGTTGATCATGAAGTTATTGCCGCGACACGCCGGTTGAGCTGGCAATAACTTCATGATCGACCGGGGGTGGGGCGGGGGCCGGGGCCGGGGTGGGTGGGGGTGGGTGGGGGTGGGGGTGGGGTATGCGGACGGGGGCCGCGGCTGCCGCCGCGGCCCCCGTCTTCGTTGAGGTTTCTAGTGCTTGTTGTCCTGGTCCGGGTGCGCGAAGTTCAGATGCTCCGGAGGCAGCGGGAAGGTCACGTCGTCACCGAACGGCGACGGCGCGGCAGCCCGGTCGAAGGTGAGCTCGGTCAGCGGAAGCTTGCCCCGGTCGTCCACCGCCGGAGCGGTCGGGTGGGGCACCTCCCGGTGCCAGTTGACGCCGCTCTGCGCCTGCGCCTCAGCCTGCGAGTCGTGGGAGCCACCCGCATGCGAGTGGAGCCCACCACGGGCTGAGCCCGGCGTCGGCGAGCCCTGACGGGCGGTGGTCACGCTGGTCTGGGGCGTCTCGCCCCGACGGAAGATCTTGCTACCAAGCCACACAAGGGGATCGTACCTGCGGTCGACGACCCGTTCCTTCATGGGGATGATCCCGTTGTCAGTGATCTTGATGTGCTCGGGGCAGACCTCGGTGCAGCACTTGGTGATGTTGCAGAAACCGAGGCCCTGTTCGGCCTGTGCGTACTCCTTGCGGTCCGTCCGGGCGTCCAGCGGGTGCATGTCCAGCTCGGCCGCCCGAATGAAGTACCGCGGGCCGGAGAACGCCTGCTTGTTTTCCTCGTGGTCACGGATCACGTGGCAGACCGTCTGGCACAGGAAGCACTCGATGCACTTGCGGAACTCCTGCGAGCGCTCGACGTCGACCTGCTGCATCCGGTAGTCACCCGGGGCGACGTCCGCCGGCGGCGCGAACGCGGGCGTCTCCCGTGCCTTCTCGTAGTTGAACGAGACGTCGGTGACCAGGTCCCGGATGACCGGGAAGGTACGCAGCGGGGTGACCGTGACCGTCTCCTCGTCGCCGAAGGTCGACATCCGGGTCATGCAGCCCAGCCGCGGCTTGCCGTTGATCTCCATGGAGCAGGAGCCGCACTTGCCGGCCTTGCAGTTCCACCGGCAGGCCAGGTCGGGAGCGTCGGTGGCCTGCAAGCGGTGGATGACGTCGAGGACCACCTCGCCCTCGTTCACCTCCACCATGTAGTCCTGCAGGTCCCCGCCGGTCTCGTCGCCCCGCCAGATCCGGAACTGACGCTTCGCGCTCATCGGTTGTCCGCCTCTCCAGCGTCGGCGACGAGGGCGTCGAAGTCGGCCAGCTCCTCGTCGGTGAGGTACTTGGAAAGCTCCGCACGGTCGAAGAGGCCGATCAGCTCCGGCCGCATCTTCGGCAGCGGCTTACGCGTCAGCCGTACGCTGTCGCCGTCCAGCGAGCAGACCAGGTTGACCTGCCGCCACTTCGGCTCCATCGCCGGGTAGTCCTCCCGGGTGTGCCCGCCGCGCGACTCCTGCCGCTCCAGCGCCGCCTTCGCGGTGCACTCCGAGACCACCAGCATGTTGCGCAGGTCCAGGGCCAGGTGCCAGCCCGGGTTGTAGCGCCGGCCGCCGAACGCGCTCACCTTGGCGACCCGCTCGCGCAGCTCGGCCAGTCGCACCAGCGCGTCGGCCAGCTCGCCCTCGCGCCGGATGATTCCGACCAGGTCGCCCATGACCGCCTGGAGGTCCTGCTGAAGGGTGTACGGGTTCTCGCCGGTGTCGCGCTGGAGCGGGGCGAGTGCGGTCTCCACGGCGGCCTCGACCGCGTCCACGGCCACCTTCGGCCGGGCGGCGAGCCCGTCGGCGTAGCTGGCCGCGTGCCCGCCCGCCCGCTTGCCGAAGACCAGCAGGTCGGACAGGGAGTTGCCGCCCAGACGGTTGGAACCGTGCATGCCGCCGGAGACCTCACCGGCGGCGAACAACCCGCGTACGTGGCCGAAGGCGGCACCCGAATCAGGGTCGACCTCGACGCCGCCCATCACGTAGTGGCAGGTCGGCCCGACCTCCATCGCCTCCGCGGTGATGTCGACGTCGGCCAGCTCCTTGAACTGGTGGTACATCGACGGCAGCCGCCGGCGGATCTCCTCGGCCGAACGCCGGCTCGCGATGTCCAGGAAGACGCCACCGGCGGGGGAGCCCCGACCGGCCTTGACCTCGCTGTTGATCGCGCGGGCCACCTCGTCACGGGGCAGCAGCTCCGGCGGACGCCGGTTGTTGTCCGGGTCGGTGTACCAGCGGTCCGCCTCCTCCTCGGTCTCCGCGTACTGCTTGCGGAAGACATCGGGGACGTAGTCGAACATGAATCGCTTGCCGTCGGAGTTCTTCAGGACGCCACCGTCACCACGCACCGACTCGGTGACCAGGATGCCCTTCACCGAGGGCGGCCAGACCATGCCGGTCGGGTGGAACTGGAGGAACTCCATGTTGATCAGCGTCGCCCCGGCGCGCAGCGCCAACGCGTGCCCGTCCCCGGTGTACTCCCAGGAGTTCGAGGTGACCTTGTAGGAGCGTCCGACGCCGCCGGTGGCCAGCACGACGGCCGGCGCCTCGAAGAGGATGAACTCGCCCGACTCGCGGTAGTAGCCGAACGCGCCGGCCACCCGGTCACCGTCGAGCAGCAGCTCGGTGATGGTGGTCTCGGAGAACACCTTGATCCGGGCGTCGTACGAGCCGAACTCCCGTTGGTCCTCCTGCTGGAGCGACACGATCTTCTGCTGGAGGGTGCGGATCAGCTCCAGGCCGGTCCGGTCGCCCACGTGCGCCAGGCGCGGGTACTCGTGGCCACCGAAGTTGCGCTGCGAGATCTTGCCGTCCTTGGTGCGGTCGAAGAGCGCACCGTACGTCTCCAGCTCCCAGATCCGCTGCGGCGACTCCTTCGCGTGCAGCTCGGCCATCCGGAAGTTGTTCAGGAACTTGCCGCCGCGCATGGTGTCGCGGAAGTGCACCTGCCAGTTGTCCCGGCTGTTCACGTTGCCCATCGCGGCGGCCGCGCCGCCCTCGGCCATCACCGTGTGCGCCTTGCCGAAGAGCGACTTGGAGATGATCGCGGTCTTCTTGCCGGCCAGCCGGGCCTCGATCGCCGCGCGCAGACCGGCGCCGCCGGCCCCGATGACGACGACGTCGTAGTGGTGTCGTTCGATGCGAGTGGTTGTGGTCATGTCAGGGGCCCTTTAGTTGATGAACCGCAGGTCGGAGAACCAGCCGGCCGCGAGCGCCATGATGTAGAAGTCGGCCAGCGCCAGGGTGCCGAGGGTGATCCAGGCGAGCTGCATGTGGCGGACGTTCAGGGCCGAGACGAACGTCCAGGCCTTGTAGCGCACCGGGTGCTTGGAGAAGTGCTTGAGCCGGCCGCCGATGATGTGCCGGCAGGAGTGGCAGGAGATCGTGTACGCCCAGAGCATCACCACGTTCAGCAGCAGGATGATGTTGCCCAGCCCGAAGCCGAAGCCCTTGGGCGAGTGGAAGGCGAGGATCGCGTCCCAGGTGTTGATCAGGGAGATGATCGCGGCGGCGTAGAAGAAGTAGCGGTGCAGGTTCTGACCGAGCAGCGGGAAGCGGGTCTCACCGCCGTACTCCTTGTGGCCGTCCGGGACGGCGCACGCCGGCGGCGACAGCCAGAACGACCGGTAGTAGGCCTTGCGGTAGTAGTAGCAGGTCAGCCGGAACAGCAGCAGGAACGGCAGGGTCAGCGCCGCGTCCGGGATGATCCACCAGCCGGGCAGGAACCGGCCGAAGTGTGAGGCGCCCTCGATGCACCGCTCGGTGACGCAGGGCGAGTAGAACGGGGTCAGGTAGTGGTAATCCGCGACCCAGTAGAAGTCGTGCATGAAGACCCGGACCGTCGCGTACGCGACCCAGGCGCTCAGCCCGATCACGGTGATCAGCGGGGCGAACCACCAGCGGTCGGTACGCAACGTCTTCGCCGCGATCGCGGCGCGCGCCCGCGCTCCCCGCGGCCTCGTTGCCGTTGAAGTCATTCGAGTCGTCTCCTCGACGGGCCCGTACGGGCGGGCGGATCTTTCTCCGGTCGGCACGCGGACCGGCGAACCCGCACCCGCTGCCACGTCATGCGCACACCAACGACCACGCCGGATCGACCGACGCAGCTAAGTGACACACGTTACGCCGATCTCTGCGAGCCGTCCGCGCAAGGGAGTGTCCCGAGTGTCTGGCCTGCGGAAATACCCCGACACGGCGGTCTGCGGCGGATCGTCGTGCACATCGCCGCGTTCAGCCCGAGGCGCCCCCGGTGAAGTGCCACGACGCCAGCCGCACCGAGGGCGCCGACCACCATGCACCGTCCACCCGGTCCGGTTGGCGCACCGCCCGCGCTCCCAGCCCGAGCACGGCCCCGGGCCCCAGCGCCCGCGGGTACGATTCGGTGAACCGCAGGTCGCGGACCGCCCGCACCACAGTGCCGTCCTCGATGAGCCAGACACCGTTGCGGGTCAACCCGGTGACGACGAGGCTCTTCGGGTCCAGCACCCGGGTGTACCAGAGGTCGCTGACCAGCAGCCCACGGCGTACGCCGGCGACGAGCGCGGCGGTGTCCGCGTCGACGACCGCCCCGGCCGCCGCGCCGGTGGTGCTCCGACCGGTCGCGCTGGCCGGGCCGGCCGTCGCGCCGGACAGCCGCAGGTTGCGGGCCATCGGGCCCCAGGTGGCGCCACCCGCGACCGCGTGCCCGGTGGACCGCGCACCCGCCTCGGCCGCCGTCCGCCGATCGTGGGCGACCGCCCGGGTGGTGCCCGCCTCCACCAGGGTCAGCGCCCCTCGCGCGGTGCCCTCCGCGTCGAACGGCAGGCCGGACGCGCCCAGCGGGTCGTCCACCAGGGTCACCGCCCGGTCGAACTGGGCCGCCCCCGGCTCGGCGAAGGACTGCCGCTCGGCGTACCGCTTGCCGTTGAAGCCATACCAGGACAGGTTCTGCAACAGGTCCGCCACGGCGGCCGGCTCGAACACCACCTCGTAACGCCCCGGCGGCAGCTCCACCGGGTCGGCCGCCGCCTGCGCCTTCGCCGCGGCGTGCGCGCCCAGCTCGGCACCGTCGAGGTCGGAGAGCCGGTCGCTGGCGAACCGGGCCACCCCGTCCGCGCCGTCGCTGCGCGCGATGCCGTCCATCGCCGCCTCCGCCGATCGGCCGGACGCCGTGTGCCCGGCCGAGTTGGCGAACGCCGACGAGCGGTGCGCGGTGCGGCAGTAGCCCGCGGTGCTGAGGCCACCGGCGGCGGCCACGAAGGCGCCAACCCGGTCGGCCCGCTGGTCCGGTTCGGCGTACGCGGTCGCCTCGTCCACGGGCGGCGCGGCCGGCACGGGCGTCGGTGCGACCAGCCCCGGCCAGCCCGGGTCCGGCGGGCAGAGGCGCGCCGCCGCCAGGGTGCGCTCCACGAGCGCGTGCAGCCCGTCGGCGGTGACCACGCTGCCGCTGCCGGCGGCGGTCCGACCGTCGATGTGCAGCCGCAGCCGGACCCCGACTGTCGACTCCGCGACGTTCTGGTGGATGGCCGAATTGGCGAACCGGGTCAGCGCCAGGTCCGCCCGGGTCACCACCGCATCGGCCTGCGCGGCCGGACCGCCGAGACGGCGAACCAGCTCGACAACCTGCCCGGCCAGCTCCAAATCCGTCATGCTGAAACCCCCACCCGGACGTTGCGGAACCGGGCCGGCGCGGCCGGGTGACCGGTGTGGCCGATCTGGCCGGGCTGGCCCTTGCCGCAGTTGGGCGTGCCCCAGGAGACCGTCTCACTGGACAGCATGTCCATCGAGCGCCAGAAGAGCGGGCCGATCCCGGTGTACGTGGGATTGCGCAGCATCCGCCCCCGCCGCCCCTTCTTGATCTCCCAGCCGACCTCGCAGCCGAACTGGAAGTTGAGCCGCTTGTCGTCGATCGACCAGGACCTGTTGAGGTCCATCAGCACGCCGTCGTCGGTGGCCGCGATGATCTCCTCCAGGGTGTGCGGGCCCGGTTCCAGACCGACGTTGGTCATCCGCACCATCGGCAGTCGGGCCCACCCGTCGGCCCGTACGCTGCCGCCGTAGTCGAGGTTGGCCATGGCGGCGGAGTCCCGGCCGGCGAGCACCCCCACCCAGCGACCGTCGCGCACCGCGTCCCGCTTGATCGCCGGGGAGCCCTCGTCGTCGAAGCCGAAGCTGCCCAACGCGCCGGGGATCGTGGGATCGATGGTGATGTTCATCAGCTCGGAGCCGTAGCGCAGCGAGCCGAGCTGCGCCAGGTCCAGCCAGGACGTGCCGGCGAACGCCGCCTCCCAGCCGAGGATCCGGTCCAACTCGATGGCGTGCCCGACCGACTCGTGGATCTGGAGGGCCAACTGCTCACCGCCGAGGATCAGATCGGTCTCGCCCGCGGGGCAGAGCGGCGCGGTCAGCAGCGCCCGGGACTCCTCGGCGATCTGCGCGGCGTGCGCGGCCAGGTCGAGCGACTCGACCAGCTCCCATCCCGTGGTGCCGTACTGCCCCCGGTAGCTCGGCCAGGACCGGCGCTGCGTCTCACCGTCACCGATGGAGGTGGCGGAGATGCCGCCGCCGCACTCGCGGATCCGCTGGTCGATCTGGTGGCCCTCACTGGAGACGAACCACTTCGCGGTGTCCCAGATCTGGTAGAGGCCCTCGGCCAGGTCGGCGCCGTGCTCGGCCATCGTGCGGGTCGCGCCGACCAGCAGGTCACCCTTGTCCGACAGGGGCACCCCGAGCGGGTCGATCTGGCAGCCGGAGGACCAGCTCGCGGTGACCGCCTCGGCCGGAACCAGGTCGACCGGTGGGCCCGGCACCCGCGCGCTCGCCATGGCCGTCCGCGTCGCGCGCCGGCCGGCGTCGCGGGCGGCGGCGTCGGATAGATCGGGTACGGCGTAGAAGCCCCAACTCGCACCGACAAGTGCCCGGACACCGATGCCGATGCTCTCGTCCTGGCTCAGCTCCTCCACGTCGCCGTTGCGCGCGCTCATCGACTCGTAGCGGCGGTGCATCACCCGCGCGTCGGCGTACCGGGCGCCCGCGTCGAGGGCGGCCTGGACGGCGGCGGTGGCCGCGTCGAATTCGGTCATGCGACCGACCCTAGGCCAGCCGACCGACACCCGTCAGGGGACGAGGTCCTCCGGCCGGATCGTGGCCTTCACCGGCTCGGTAAGCACCAGCAGATCGCCCGGTCTGGTTACGGACTGCTCGGTGTAGTGACCGCCCCGCCGCTGGTACAGATGCATGGTTCCACTGTCCTGCTCCACCAGGAGATACCACTCGATGCCGGCGGCCGCGTAGTAGTGCATCTTGAGGACTTTGTCGGTCGAGGCGTTGCTCGGCGAGATGATCTCGCAAACCAGCCGCACGTCACCCGCCTCGACGTTGAGTTCGTCGAAGTCGATCGGACCGGTGATAACAAGATCGGGGATCGGGATCCGGCCGGGCCTGAGGCGGACGTTCACCGCTTCCAAGACGTGCAGGCCGGCTTCGCGCACCGGGGCTCGTAGCACTGCGCGTAGTTCGCCGGAGATGTTCTGGTGTCGAGGGGTGGGGGCTGGGGTCACGTGGAGGCTCCCGTCGAAGAGTTCGACGCGTTGCTGCGTCTCGCCGAGGGCGAGGTACTCCTCTTCGGTCCACGGGCCTTCGTGGTTGAACACCGCCGCGGTCATCGTCACCTCCACCTCGTGCCGGCGGGAATCCTCCCGGTGCTGCCGACACCATGGTCGCACCCAAGGTGCGATCGCGGCATGAATGGGCGTGGATGGCGAGGTGAGGGGGGTGCGCGGCCGATGCCGACTCGTTACGCTCGGGCCCGCTGACACGTGCCGACTTTGTAGCTTATTTTCACCCTCGGGACTTTCATGTAAGTTCCCTTCGTCACTGAGGGAGGTGGCCGTGGACAGCTCGGAACCGTTGCCGTCCGGCGATCCGGACGACCGTCCCGCCGTGCCGGCACAGCGCTCCGACGAGGATGCCTACCTGCGGGTGCGTGACCTGCGGGTCCGGTTCGACACCGAGGACGGCGTGGTGCGCGCGGTCGACGGCGTGTCGTTCGCCGTCGAGCGGGGCCGCACCCTCGGCATCGTGGGTGAGTCCGGTTCCGGCAAGAGCGTCACCTCGCTGGCCATCCTGGGCCTGCACGACCCCAAGCGGACCACCATCACCGGGGAGATCTCCGTCGGTGGCCGTCAGGTGGTCGGCCTCGGCGACGAGGAGGTACGCCGGCTACGCGGCCGGGACATGGCGATGATCTTCCAGGATCCACTGTCGGCGCTGCATCCGTACTACACGGTGGGTCGGCAGATCGCCGAGGCGTACCGGGTGCACCACCCCAAGGCCAACCGGCGCGAGGCCCGCCAGCGGGCGGTCGACATGCTGGACCGGGTGGGCATCCCGCAGCCGGCGCGCCGCTTCGACCAGTACCCGCACGAGTTCTCCGGTGGCATGCGCCAGCGGGCGATGATCGCGATGTCCCTGGTCAACGACCCGGCGCTGCTGATCGCCGACGAGCCGACCACCGCACTGGACGTCACCGTGCAGGCGCAGATCCTGGACCTGCTCGCCGACCTCCAGGCCGAGTTCCACTCCGCGATCATCCTGATCACCCACGACCTTGGCGTGGTCGGCCAGGTCGCCGACGACGTGCTGGTCATGTACGGGGGGCGCGCCATCGAGCGGGGCACGGTCGAGCAGGTGCTCCGCTCGCCGCAGCACCCGTACACCTGGGGGTTGCTCTCCAGTGTGCCGTCGCTGCACGGCGACGCGGATGCGGACCTGGTGCCGATCCCCGGCAACCCGCCCAGCCTGATCAACCTGCCGTCCGGCTGCGCGTTCCACCCCCGCTGCCGGTACGCGGACCGCGCCGGCAGCCGCTCCCGCAGCGAGGTGCCCGAACTGCGAGCGGCCGGGGCGGACGGCCACCTGGTCGCCTGCCACCTGAGCGTGGAGGAGCGGGCCGCGTTCTACGCCGAGGACGTCGCATCCGTGGGGGTGGCCCGATGACCGACGAACCACTGTTGCGGGTGCGCGGGCTGACCAAGCACTTCCCGGTACGCCAGGGGCTGCGCGGCACCGGCCTGGTGCGGGCGGTGGACGGCCTCGACTTCGACGTGCGACCCGGCGAGACGCTCGGGTTGGTGGGGGAGTCGGGCTGCGGCAAGACGACCACCGGTCGGATGCTGGTGCGGCTGCTGGAGCCGACGAGCGGCAGCATCGAGTTCGACGGGCGGGACATCACGCACGCCGGCCGGCGGGAGCTGCGTCCGCTGCGTCAGGAACTCCAGATCATCTTCCAGGACCCGTACGCCTCGTTGAACCCGCGGCACACCGTGGGCCGGATCGTGGCGATGCCGTTGCAGGTCAACGGGATCAAGCCGCCGGGCGGCGTGAAGGCCCGGGTGCAGGAGTTGCTGGAGCTGGTCGGGTTGAACCCGGAGCACTACAACCGGTACCCGCACGAGTTCTCCGGCGGTCAACGTCAGCGCATCGGCATCGCCCGCGCGCTGGCCCTGCGGCCCAAGCTGATCGTCGCCGACGAGCCGGTCTCCGCGCTGGACGTCTCGATCCAGGCGCAGGTGGTCAACCTGCTGCGCAACCTGCAACGGGAGCTGGGCCTGGCGTTCGTGTTCATCGCGCACGACCTGGCGGTGATCCGGCACTTCAGCCAGCGGGTCGCGGTCATGTACCTGGGTCGGATCGTGGAGATCGGCGACCGGGCGGACATCTACGAACGCCCCCAGCACCCGTACACCCGGGCGCTGCTCTCGGCGATCCCGGACGTCACCCAGCTCGGCCCGGCGGGCCGGATCCGGCTGACCGGTGACGTGCCGACCCCGCTCGACCCGCCGTCGGGCTGCCGGTTCCGCACCCGCTGCTGGAAGGCGCAGGACGTCTGCGCCGCCGAGGAGCCGGCGCTGGTGCCGCGCGACGGTGGTCGGCAGGCCACCGCGTGCCACTTCCCCGAGGTGGCGGCTCCGATCTTCGAGGAGGTGCCGTCGTGAGCCTGTCCCCGGTGGAGGGTCTGGCGCTGGCCGAGATCGAGTCCGACCCGGACGCGACCACGCCCGCCGCGAAGGGCGTCGTCGGCCGCTCACCCGGTCAGCTCGCCTGGATGCGACTGCGACGCGACCGGACGGCCGTGGTCAGCGGCGTACTCCTGGTCTTCTTCATGGTGTTGGGGTTGGCCGCCCCGCTGATCGAGATGGCCTACGGGATCGGGCCGCGGGAGCAGTTCCAGAACCTGCTGGACGGTTTCGGCATGCCACTGGGCTACGCCGGCGGTGTCACCGGGGACCACTGGTTCGGCCTGGAGCCGAACCTGGGTCGGGACATCTTCATCCGGTTGATCTACGGGTTGCGGACGTCGCTGTTCATCGCGTTCGCGGCGGCGCTGATCACCGCGACGATCGGGGTCGTGCTGGGCGCGCTCGCCGGCTACCTCGGCGGCTGGCTCGACGCCGTGATCAACTGGATCACCGACCTGACCCTGGCCATGCCCTTCCTGATCATCGCGCTGGCGCTCACCCCCACCGTCACGCTGCGCTTCTACGGCGAGCGGGGGCAGGTGTCGTCCGCCTTCGGGGTGGGCGTGCTGATCGCCGTCTTCGCCATCTTCGGCTGGACCAGCACGGCCCGGCTGGTTCGCGGGCAGGTGATCGCGCTGCGCGAGCGGGAGTTCGTGGAGGCGGCCAGGGCCAGCGGGGCCGGGCTGGGGCACATGCTCTTCCGGCAGCTGCTGCCCAACATCTGGGCGCCGATCCTGGTGTCGTTCTCCCTGGCGGTGCCGCAGTTCATCACCAGCGAGGCCGCGCTGTCGTTCATCGGTGTCGGTCTCAGCGACGAGACCCCGAGCTTCGGGCGGATGATCTACGACAGTCTGGACTTCCTCCAGACCGACCCGGCGTACGTGTTCTTCCCGGGCATCATGATCTTCGCGCTGGTGTTCGCCTTCAACCTCTTCGGCGACGCGTTGCGTGACGCGCTCGACCCGAAGTCGTCCCGGTAGGGGTCAAAATCATGGCGCGATTTCTGCTCAAGCGACTCTTCTCCGCCACGCTGACCCTCTTCGCGGTGAGCGTGCTGACCTTCCTGATGTTCTTCGCCCTGCCGCGCGACCCGGTCAGCAGCATCTGCTCGAAGAACTGCAACCCGGAGCGGTTGGAGCGGGTCCGCGACGACCTGGGCCTGAACGACCCCCTGGTCAGCCAGTACGCCGGCTACATGAAAGGCATCGTCACCGGTCGCGACCTGGGCAGCGCTCAGGGTGGCCGGTGTGACGCGCCCTGCCTGGGCTGGTCGTACGTCACCAACGAGGCCGTCTCGGACACCATCGCCCGGGTGCTGCCGGTGACGCTGAGCATCGTGATCCCGGCGGCGATCCTGTGGTTGCTGCTCGGGGTCGGCCTCGGCATGGTCTCCGCGTTGCGGCGGGGCACCTGGCTGGACCGCCTGGCCATCGGCTTCTCGCTGACCGGGGCCTCGTTGCAGCTCTACTTCGTGGGCGCGGTGCTGTTGCTGGTCTTCGTCTACAACCTGCGGCTGCTGCCGGTGCCGAGCTACACGTCCCTCTTCGACAATCCGGCGAAGTGGGCCAGTGGGCTGGTGCTCGCCTGGGTGGCGCTGGCCTTCCTCTTCTCGGCGATCTACGCCCGGCTGTCCCGCGCGCAGATGTTGGAGACGCTGTCCGAGGACTTCGTCCGGACCGCGCGGGCCAAGGGCCTGGCCAAACCCAAGGTGTACGGGAGACACGCGCTGCGCGCGGCGATCACCCCCGTGGTGACCATCGCCGGGCTGGACGTGGGCGGGGCGCTGGGCGGCACGGTGATCACCGAGACGACCTTCGGCATCCAGGGGTTGGGGCGTACGGCGGTGGACGCGGTGCGCTCGGGTGACCTGCCCACGATCATGGCAACGGTGCTGATCGCAGCCGTCTTCGTGGTGCTGGCGAACGTGCTGGTGGACCTGCTCTACGCGGCCATCGACCCACGGGTGCGGCTGCGCTGACGGCCGGGTGTCCGCCACGCCCACCGATGGCGAAATTTATCGACAACTGTTACACAACTCGTAGGTTTTCTTCCTTACGATCCTCGGGACGTCGGCGGTTCTCGCCCCGACGAAACCGCACGGCACATGGGTGAAGGGGGTACTTCATGAGACCACGCGTGGTGGCTGCCGCAGGCGGCGCGATCGCTCTGGTTGTGGCATTGGGTGCGTGCTCGGAGAACACGGGCGAGGGCACCACGGTGAACACCGACCGGAAGCAGACCGGGGTCATCGCGACCGACCCCAAGGACTCGCAGGGGCCGGCGGCCGAGGTGAGCGGCGCTGCGAAGGGCGGCGTCTTCAGCATCATCCGGGAGACGCCGATTTCCCACCTGGACCCGCAGCGGACGTACTCGTTCGCCGGTCTGATGGCCAACCCCCTCTTCGCGCGCTACCTGACCACCTGGAAGGACGACGGCAAGGGCGGCCTGGTCCTCGTCGGTGACCTGGCCGAGACGCCGGGCAAGAACGTCAACAACGACTGCAAGGTCTGGGAATTCACCGTCAAGGACGGGGTGAAGTTCGAGGACGGCCGGCCGATCACCTCCAAGGAGATCGCGTACGGCATCGCCCGCTCCTTCGACCCGGACCTGTCCGGCGGCCCGACCTACATCCAGGAGTGGTTGGCCGACACCCCGCAGTTCGACACCAAGTGGGACTTCAAGAAAAACAAGACGTCGCTGCCGCCGGGCCTGAGCACGCCGGACGCGAAGACGCTGCGCTTCGAGTTCGCCAAGCCCCGCTGTGACCTGCCGTTCGCGGTCTCGCTGCCGACCACCGCGCCGCTGCCCGCCGACAAGGACACCGGCGTCGACCTGGACAAGCAGCCGTTCTCGTCCGGGCCGTACAAGGTCGCCAAGAACCAGGTCGGCGTGCAGATCACCCTGGACCGCAACCCCAACTGGGACCCGAACACCGACCCGGTCCGCCACCAGTATCCGGACCAGTTCGTCTGGAGCTTCGGCCCGACCGCGGACGCCGCCAACAACCGGGTGATCGCCGACAACGGCGCCGACCAGAGCGCGCTCGCCTTCAACGCCGTGCCCGCCTCGCTGGTCGCCAAGGTCGCCGGGGACGCGTCGCTCAAGTCGCGGACGCTGCTCTCGCCGACTCCGAGCGCCAACCAGCTCGTCATCAACAACCAGCGGGTCACCGACCTGAAGGTGCGTCAGGCGCTCAACTACGCCATCGATCGCGAAGGCATGATCAAGGCGCTCGGCGGTCAGACCGTCGCCGCGCCGCTGACCACGCTGATGCCGCCGGCCACCATCGGCTACAAGGCGTACGACGCGTACCCGGCGGGCGCCAACGGCAACGTGGACAAGGTCAAGGAACTGCTCGGCGGCAAGACGCCGGAGCTGGTTCTCGGTGTCGCCGACAACTCGACCGAGCAGCAGCAGGGTGCCCAGCTCAAGGCCAACCTGGAGCGGGCCGGCTTCAAGATCACCGTCCGGAACATCTCGGACGACGCGAAGCTCGACGAGATCAAGAAGAAGAACAACCCCTGGGACCTGTACATCGGTAACTGGGCGGCGGACTGGCCCAGCGGGGCGTCGATCCTGCCGGTGCTCTACGACGGCCGCACCATCAAGGCCGAGGGCAACAGCAACCAGTCCTACTTCAACGACCCGGCGATCAACACCGAGATGGACCGCATCCTGGCCCTGCCCCCGTCCGACCAGGGACCGGAGTGGGCCAAGCTCGATGAGCGGATCATGAAGGAGCACGCGCCGGTGGTGCCGTTCTACGTCGACGTGGCCTACAACGTGCACGGGTCCAAGGCGGGCGGGATCTTCATCTCCAGCGTCTTCGGCTACCCGTCGTTCGTGAACGCGCACGTCAAGCCGTAAGTCACACCCTAGGCAAGAAGGGTCCCCTCTCAACAGCGCCGTCGGGAGGGGACCTTTCTGTTTGTGCCGGACGGGTCACTTGGTGCGGCCCTGCCGTTTCATCTGGCCAGCTCGGCGGGACGCTGTCAGATTGAATGGATCGTGATGAGGTCTTCGAGACCGGCGAGGTCGTCGGCATTGCGGGTGTAGACGGCGGCGTCATGAGCGTGCGCGGTTGCGGCGATGAGCAGGTCCATCACCCTGGCTCGTGGCTGACGGCCGATCTCGACGACGCGGGCAGCCAGTCGCGCGTAGCTGTCGGTGATGGCTTCGTCGATGGGAAGCGGATCAAATCGGCGTTGGATCGCGCTCAACCGCGCCAGACGGAGCGCTCTCGCCTCGGCGGTCTTCGCGACCAGGACACCGAACTGAAGTTCGGCGAGGCTGACGACGCTGATGGCCAATTCACCCGGAATCGGGGTCACGTCGGTAGCGATGAGGACGCTGGTGTCGAGGATCCCGCGGCTCACCGCTCAACCCACGGATCGGTGACGGCATCCTCGAGGAGGTCCCGATCGGCTGCCCATCCTGGGTCGGTGGGTTGGTCAAACACGCCGGCGAGATCGTCCCATTCGCGCCAGGTTCGAGGACTGACCGGGCCGAGTACGGCTGCCGGTCGGCCAGCGACAGTGATCGTCACGCGTTCACCCGCTTGCGCCCTGCGCACCAGATCGCTGGCGTTCTGCCGCATCTCCCGCAACCCGACTTCATGCATACGCCCTACTGTAGCACTTGTGCTACCACTGTCGGAGGTCGTCTGCTCTCGCTCTGGCCTCGCGCCGGGGGCCGCCGAGGGCCTCGCGGCTCAAGCAAGATCAGTTGTACTGCTACGCGCGCTCGACGAAGCCGAGCTGACGCGTGCCCTCACCGCGGCCACGGCCGCGCTGATCGCGGAACTCACGCTGGCCGACGCGGCTCTCGCGGCCCGGCTCGCCGCCACCCTCAGCGACCTGCGCGACGACGCTTATCCGGTCGTGGATCTCCAGGCCGGCTGTTAGCGTCGCGGCATGTTCGCCACCGACCGGATCCGACTGCGCCCACCCATGCCAGACGACGCGCCGAACATGCTCCGCCTCTACGGCGATCCCGAGTTGCACCTGATCACAGACGGCGAGCCGTTCCTGCCGCGCCACGTCGGCCAGGTCCGGGCCAGGCTGGAGAAACAGGTTACCGAGCCGCCCGACGGCCAGACCGCGGTGTCGCTGTTGGCCGAAACCACGGCCGACGGCACGTTCCTCGGTGGCGGCTCGCTGTGGGGGATCAACACGTTCAACCAGTACGCCCACCTCGGCGTCTCGCTGCTACCCGAGGCGCGTGGCCAGGGGTACGGGACCGAAGTAATCCAACTGCTCTGCCGGTACGGCTTCCGCAACCGCAACCTCCGCCGTCTGGAACTGGAGACGCTGGCCAGCAACACCGCCATGCGGCGGACCGCGGAGACCTGCGGCTTCACGCACGAAGGCACCCAGCGGGAGCGCGAGTACGACGGCGACGGCTTCAAAGACATGGTGATCTGCGGTCTGCTGCGGCGCGACTGGACGCCGTAGTCGGCCGGGGATCAGGGCTGGGCTGCGCCTTCGATTGTGGTGCTTTGCCGCGGACGAAGCGCGGTCAGCAGACTGTCGAGTTGACCCCAGGCCCGCGCACTGGAGATGTGGTCGATGTAGTCGCGCGACTCGATGATGAGCCCGTCGCGGATGCGCATCACGAAGACACACGGCACCGTGAACGCCTCGCCTGTCTCGTTGACCCGTCCCTGATAGGCGAACTCGGCGACAATCACCTCCGGGTCGGCCGTTTCATGAATCGTCACGTCTACCGGCTTACGGTTCAGCGTCCGGGCGACCGGAGGCGGCGCGGTGAAGTGCTCGTGCAGCTCAGCGCGGCTGCGCAGCGGAGGCGGGTTGAGCGGGTGGAACGGATGCGTGACATGGGTCTGTTCGGCATACAGGTCAGCCAGGTCTTCGTGCGGACCGGCGCAGACACCGTTCACCAGCCGGAGGAAGGTTTCGCGTGGGCTACTCATGCCGGGCTTCCTTCGAATCGGTGGATGTCACGTGGGGCGTGCCGAGGACCGCGTCCGGGAATAGCCGGCACGCCATCGACGGCACCCTAGCGACCCCAGCCCTCATCTGACTGCCCCGAAACGCGTTCGTCGGCCGTATCGAATGCGTTGTCATCGGGCCTTGAGCGTGTGTAACGAGGTTCCAGCAGGCGCGCTACCGGTGGGATGGCACCTCGGTCGGCGGGGCGACTGTGCGCGAGCAGCCGTGCGCGGGACGGTGTTCGGGGCGTCCATGTTCGCTACGCTGGCGTCGTGTCACCGTCGTGTCACACTCGGTGCGGCTGGAATGTCGCGCCCATTGTGAAAGGCGGGCGAACGAGAGATTCGTCCTGGCCGCTATCTGGGGGCGATGTCGTGTCGCATGTCGATCCGCGCTTCGGTGCCCAACTGCGTGCGCTTCGGAGCGAACGCGGACTGTCGTTGCGGGCACTGGGTCAGCTCGCTCACCGGGGTAAGAGTCACCTGCACGATCTGGAGACCGGCGCAAAGGCCCCCACCCCCGAAACGGCGAGCCACCTCGACGAGGTGCTGCGAGCCGACGGGACCCTCGTCCGCCTGGTGAATGAGCCCGTCGACCACGACACCGAGGCCGGGGAGCTGCTGGCTCGGGTGCGGGTCAGCGATGTCAGCGCCGAGACGCTCGCTCGGATCGAGGCGGGTGTGGACGACCTGGCGAGCGCGTACGCGCTTGTGCGGCCGGTTGATCTGCTGCCGCTGGTGCGTCGCCAGTTGGCCTACGTGGGGCGCCTGCTCGATGGTCGCGGGACGTTGGCGCAGCGTCGACGGCTCGTCGTTGCCGGTGGTTGGCTGACCGTGCTGCGGGCAACGGTCCACATCGATCTGCTGCAACAGCCCGCCGCGGGCGCTCATCTGCGCACGGCCATGGCTCTTGCCGAGCATGCTGAGCATCCGGAGATCCAGGCATGGTGTCTGGAGACGCAGGCGTGGGACTGGCTCACCCAGGGCGACTGCCGGCGGGCGATGGACCTGTCGCTTCAAGCGCAGCGGGTGGCACCTCGGGGAAGTTCGGCGTACATCCAAGCCACTGCCCAGGAGGCGCGGGTGTGGGCGCGATTGGCTGACGTGCGGCGGACGCGTGATGCGCTGGATCGTCTGGATCGGTTGACAGTCAACTTGCCGGTGCCGGAACGGGCCGAGCACCACTACCGGTACGACCCGACGAAGGCGTTGGCGTACACGGCGACCACGCTGTCGTGGGCTGGTGACCCGGGCGCCGAGCAGATGGCCCGGATCGCCTTGGCGGAATTGGACCCGCGCGGCGATGGTGGTGAGCGGCCACGGCGCTCGGCTTCCGCCCGTCTGGATCTCGCGGTGGCACTGTTGGCCGCCGACCAGCCGGACGAGGCCAGTGTCGTCGCCGCCGACGCGGTCCGGTCGGGACGAGTGGTGTCCTCGAACTGGTGGCGGGCGCGGGAAGTGCTCCGGAAGGTCGAGCACACCGGGACAGCGGAAGCAGCGGCGTTCCGCGAGGTGTACGAGGCGTACCGGCCCGCGACTCGATAGCGGACGGCACGCGCGACCAGCGGACACCCGCTAGCTTTCCGTCACCGCATGTTCACCCGATGCTGTGAGTGAGGGCGGGATCAGTACGAACAGGTCGCCAAAGCGAGACCACCTGCCCCTGCCAGCGGAGGTGGGAATGAGCGGCAACGACGACACCGGTACGCCGAACACGGGCGAGCAGATCGACGCCGCCGAACGGGAAGAAGCCAAGCGCCGGTTGCTCGCGCAGGCCGAGGCGGAGCGGATACCGGCGCAGGAGACGACTCGGGCGCTGCCGGATCGGCGGTGGCGCGATGGGCGGTGACCCGGTGCCGATCGGTCGACGCGTGGCCTACCTACGGGTGCGGCGAAGGTTGTCGCAGCAGTCGTTCGCAGATCGGTTGGGCAAGTCGAAGAGCTGGGTGGACAAGGTTGAGCGCGGGGTCCGTTCCCTGGAACGGATGTCGACCATTCGGGACATCGCGGCGGTGCTGAGGGTCGACGCCTCTGCGCTGCTCGGTCGTGATGTCCAGCCCCATGGAGTGGCCGAGCATCGCGAGGGCGTCGGCCGGATTCGGGCGGCGCTGTCGGCGTACGAAATGGCTTTTGGTCGCCCGACGGACCGGGAGGTGATGTCGCCCGATCGGTTGGCTCGGGAGGTGCGGCACGCGTGGATGACCTACCAGCACGCGCGGTACCCGCGTCTGGTCGAGCTGCTGCCCACGTTGGTGACCGAGGTACACCGCGCCCACACACAGGACCCGGTGGCTGCTCGGGCAGCGGTGGTGGAGGCATATCGGGTGACGGCTGGCCTGCTGGTCAAGCTGGACGAGGGGAGCCTCGCCTGGTTGGCTGCTGATCGGGCGATGTCCGCCGCTGCCGGTGACCCGGTGCTGCTGGCCTGCGCGGCGGTGCAGTTGGGTCAGGTGCTGCGCGCGTCGGCGCGGGCAGGGCCGGTGCTGCTGGCCGCCGCTTCCCAGATTGCTCCTGGCAAACCGGAGGAATTGTCGCTGCGTGGATCGCTGCGCGTGCAGGCCGCTCTGATCGCGGCCAGGACCGGTGACGACAGGGTGGTCGGTGAGCTGCTGGACCAGGCCGCCGAGCTGGCCGCTCAGGTGGGCGACGGCCACGACCATCACCGGACGGCGTTCGGTCCGACGGCCGTCGAGCTGGCGCGGGTCGCCGCCGCGGTGGAGGTGGGTGACGGACCGCAGGCGGTCGCCCGACACGAGAAGGCGATCGGGTGGGACGGGTGGCGAGGGCTGCCGGTCGAGCACCGCGCCGCGCACCTGATCGACGCGGCGCGCGCCTACCTCCAGACGGACGACCCCGCCAATGCGGCCCGGGTCCTGTTGCGTGCCGAACGCCTCGCACCCGCCGAGATCCGCGAGCGGCCAGCCGTCCGGGACGTGGTTGCCCAGGCCGCCCGCGACCCTGGCGCCCCACCGACGATCACCCAGCTCGCCATCGGCCTCGGGGTGCTGTGAGCGTGGCGGTTCACCCCAAATGACGTCCAAGGTCGCGCTCGATCCTGTATCGAGTGGCTATCTGCCGCCGGGATGCCACTCCATACTGGATCGAGCGCGATCTTGGGGAGTTGGCCGCGTATCGAAGCCCACTATGCGATCTCAACCGGCTTGAGATGCAAGCACGTGGCGCGAGCGGCATGCGCGACGGCCAGGCTTTCGCTGCGGATCAGGGGACGAGCACCACGCCGCCGCGTACGCCGCCCCTGGCCAGCCGGTCATGGGCGGCCGCCGCGTCGGCGAAGGGGTACACGCCAGCGACCCGGAGCGGGATGTCGCCGCTGGCGACGAGTTTGACCAACTCGCCCAGCCGGGATCCGTCCGGTACCACCTCCAGCGCGAAGGTCCGGATTTCCCGCACCGGCTCCGGGCGAAGTGGGGGTGACGCGGCCACGTAGCCGCCGCCGTCCCGGACGAGGTCCAGCAGCGATGAGCCGATCACCGCCAGGTCGACGACCGCGTCGAACGTCCCCGTCGGATCGTCGTCGCGCGACAGGAACGCCGCGCCCAGCGACTCGACGAACTCGCGGTCGTCGGGTCCGGCGAGTCCCGTGGCGTGCAGACCGGTCGCCCGGGCCAGCGCCAGGACGAACCCACCGACCTGCCCGGCGGCACCGGTGACGAGCACTGTCGAACCCGCGGGGAGCGCGAGCAGGTCGAGGGCCTGGGCGGCGGCGAGGCCATTGGTCGGCAGGGTCGCCGATTCGGTCGCGGGGACGCCGGCGGGCGCGGAGGTCAGCCAGGCGGGGTCGAGGAGTACGTACTCCGCGTGGGCGCCGACAGTGGTTTGCAGCCACGGGGAGAAGCCGATGACCTCGTCGCCGATCCTGAACTCCTCGACCGACGGGCCGACCGCGTCGACGCTGCCGGCAACGTCCCAGCCGGGCGTGTACGGCAGGCCGGTCGGCAACGGGGCTGGGAACCGACCGGAGCGGACGATCAGATCGACCGGATGGACGACCGACGCCGCGACCCGCACCCGGACCTGCCCCGGCCCGGGCTCGGGCACCGGCACCTCGGCCACGTGCAGGACCTCCGGCCCTCCGAACTCCGCATAGCTGACTGCGCGCATCGTCGTCTCCTTCGTGGGACCTCTTTGATCACCACGACCGTACGAATCATCGGGACTGTCAGTAAGTAGGTACCGTGAAGTGCCTAGGGCACCCAGAGGAGGCTGCATGGCGACGACGAGTGCGGAGCAACGTCGTGAGCAGGCCAAACGCGACTACGACGCGTTCCTGGAACAGTGCCCCACCCGTGAGCTGCTGAGCAGGCTCACCGACAAGTGGGTCGCGTTGGTGATCCCAGCGCTCGTCGACGGTCCGCAGCGGCACGGCGAGCTTGCCCGCCGCATCGCCGGCGTCAGCCAGAAGATGCTCACCCAGACCCTGCGCACCCTGGAACGCGACGGCCTCGTCACCCGCACGGTCACCGCCTCGGTGCCGGTCCGCGTCGACTACGAGCTCACCCCGCTCGGCCATGAGCTGTTCCCGGTCATGATCGCGATCAAGAACTGGGCGGAGACGCACATGGACCGCGTCTTCGACGCCCGGGTTGAATTCGACGCACGCCCCTGAACGCGCGGGTAGGGCGCTGTCGCAGCTGGCGCAGGGCCCGTCAGGTTGTCGCTGGCGACGGCTAGGGGCCGGGCCGTGGATGACACCTCGATGGCCCGCCAGACGGCCCACGCCCACGTCGACTTTCTGGGCTGACCGGGCGCAGTGGCAAGTGGCTGCTGCCGGTCGGCGACGGTGTTGTGACGCAGCTGCGAATCGACTGTGCGTTCACGCTTGTGATCGACTCGCGGATCGAGATCCGCATCGAGACCGAATTCTCTGGCGTGTCGGGCGCCCAGCGGCGGTTTTCGTCGCCGTACCGGTGGTGGCCTCGCTTGCTGGTAGCGCTTGCCTCATTGGTTGGACCGATTGTGGGCGCTGCGGCCACTGCGCTTTGGCTGCTTGGTCATTGACCCCGCCTCATCGACCTGTTTGGCTGCCTTCGCGATGACCTTGATAACCCCTCGATCGACCGGAGATAGTTGTGTCCTTCATTGCCGCAGTCAAGTCCGTCTTTAGTCAGTACGTCGGCTTCACGGGCCGCGCCCGCCGGTCTGAGTACTGGTGGTTCGCCTTGTTCGCAGTCATTGTCGGCATCGTCGCGGCCATCCTGGACAGCGCGTTGGGACTGACCTTCGAGAACGGCTCCACCGGTTTCATCGGTCTGGTTGTCAACCTGGCGCTGCTGCTGCCGACGCTGGCGGTCGCGGTGCGACGTCTGCACGACACCGGCCGGGCGGGATGGTGGGTGCTGATCGGCCTGGTACCGCTCTTGGGCGCCATCGTCCTCATCGTGTTCTTTGTTTCGGACAGCACGCATGGCGCGAACCGTTTCGGTCCCAGCCCCAAGAGCTGACCGCTGTACGCGTTGTAACGTCCGCGGATTCAAGATCGGGTAGGTCGGTCCCCTTCCGGCAGCGTTGTCGGAAGGGGACTGCTTCCGTTCTCCGCCGCTGGGCGTAGGCCTAAATTCCCTACACCCGGCAGCCAAGAACCGGCAGGCGTCTCCAATGGTCGTGCCCTGCGCTAATGGACCTGCGAGGGCGGCGGCCTTCTCGACCAGTTCTCTCCTGCTGCGACGGCCGCCGTTCGAGCTGTCGAACACGGTGGCTATTTCAGTCGAACCTCACCCGGCGGGGAGTGCTTCGACCCGGACCCGTTCGATGAGCACGTCCGACCCGGCCGTACTGCCGATTTCCTGTTGAGATATCAGAAGTTTCTGCGCCAGAGTGGACGAAAACTTCCCCGTGGGGCCTCGCTCTGCCCCTCCTGCCCCGGCTGCAAGTACGAGGATCTGGCGCTCGTGCGAGACGGGTTGGAGGCTGTCGCCCGTCGCCTGCCGTCGTCGGCACGCGTGGAGATGCGCCGAGTGCTGAGCCGCCTGGACAGGGAGTTTCGACGCCGCACCCTCCCGATTCCTGCCTTTATGGAGCGTTGGTGATCAAGGCGTTCACAGCAGATGGGTACGGAGGAAGTCCAGCTCCAGAGGCAGCAGACGCTCGGCGGTGCCGTTCGCGGCCATGTGCGTGGCACCGGTCAACGGCAGCACGGCGTGCGGGCGGCCGGCGCTCAGCAGGGCTGCGGAGAGCCGCAGCGTGTGCGCCGCCACCACGTTGTCATCGGCCAGACCGTGCACCAGGAGCAACGGGCGGGCCTGGTCCGGGCCGGTGAGCGGTTCGGCGGCCATCTCGACCAGCGAATGGTGCGCGTAGACGTCCGTGCCGTCCTCCGGCAACCCCAGATAACGCTCGGTGTACGCGGTGTCGTACAGCGCCCAGTCGGTCACCGGGGCGCCCGCGATGCCGCACTTGAACAGCTCCGGGTGGCGCAGCACCGCCAACCCGGCCAGCCACCCGCCGAACGACCAGCCCCGCACCCCCACCCGATCCAGGTCCAGGTCGGGGTGCTTGCCGGCGAGTGCGGTCAGCGCGTCGATCTGGTCGGTCAGGATCACGTCGGCCACCCGACGGTGGATCGCCTTCTCGAACGACGGGGCCACTCCCGGCGTACCCCGGTTGTCGATGGTGACCACCGCGAACCCGGCGTCGGCCCACCACTGCCGCTCCAACCACGCGGCCCGCGCCGCCACGACCTCCTGGTGCCCCGGGCCGCCGTAGATGTCCAGCAGCACCGGCAGCCGCCGGCCCGTCACGTGGTTGTCCGGGTAGAGGACCGCCGCCGGCAGCCGCCGGTCGGTCACCCGTTCCAGCAACGGCAGCGGAGAGTACGGCGGAGTCGCGGCGAACGACCGCAGCTCGGCGATCTCCTGACCGCCGCGACGCACCGACCAGCGCACCCCGGCATGGTCCAGCGACGCGACACCGATCGCCAGCACGTCCCCGCCGACGGCGGCCGTGTACCAGCCCGAGTCGGTGGTGAGCCGACGCGCGTCCACCCCACCGCCGATGGTGGTGCGGACCCGGAACAGGTGCCGCTCGCTCGGCTCGCCGTCGCTCGCCTCCACCAGCAGGTCCGCGGGGCCGCTGGCCGCCGCCAGCCGACCCACCACGCGCCGTACGTACAGCGACGGCGGGGTGAGCAGGGTGCCGTCGGCGAACAGGCACCGTGCGTCGTACCCGTCGTGTGCCAACTCCCCGCCGACCAGCACCCGGCCGTCCGGGAGGTGCGCCGGGGTGCCGGCGATCGGCTCCACCCAGCGCGGGTCGGCCAGCTCGGCGTGCACCTGCGTCTCCCCGGTGCGCGGGTCCACCGCCAGCACCAGCCCGTGCTGCTGCGAGCGGCGCAGCACCGTGATCAACGGGCTGCCCTCGACCCAGCTGACAGCGGTCAGGTACGGGTAGGTCTCCCGGTCCCAGTGCACGTCGACCCAGCCGTCGTCCAGGTCCAGCAGGTGGAGGCTGACCTCGGCGTTCGGCCCACCAGCCCGGGGGTACGCGACGGCGGTCGGCGGACTGGCCGGCTGGGCCGGGTCGTGCAGGTGCCAGCGTTCCAGGCGGGACTCGTCGACCCGGGCGGCGAGCACCATGCGCCCGTCCGGCGCCCACCAGTAGCCCCGGTACCGGCCGAACTCCTCCGCCGCGATGTGCTCGGCCAGGCCCCAGCTCACCCCGGCGTCCTCACCGGCCAGCAGGGTGTCGGTGCCGTCGGCCTCGATCACCCGCAGCTCGCCCCGGCGGACACCCTCAGCCGCGTCGGTCACGTACGCCAGCCGTTGCCCGGTCGGGTCCGGACGGGGGTCGAGCACCGGGCCGACGGTGGCCACCTCCACCACGTCGCCGTGCACCAGATCGGCCCGGAACAACCGCCCCGCCAGCGCGAAGACCGCGACCCGACCGGGGGCGTCCAACGCGTACGAGCCGATGCCCGCGGCGCTCAGCCGCAGCCGCTCCCGCAGCGCGCGCTCACCGGGGGAGAGTGACCGGACGTCCCCGCCCTCACCGAGCAGCGTTGCCGGGTCGGCGACCAGGCGCTCCTCGGCGGTGGCCACGTCCAGCAGCCAGAGCGCGTCCGCCGGGTCCTCCGGCCCCGCGGAGCGCAGAAAGATCACTCGGGAGCCGTCGTCAGCCACGGAGACAGCGCGTGGCGCGCCGTGGCTGAACCGGCGTGTGCGGGCGGCCAGCTCCGGAAAGTCCACAGACCAAATCGTAGAGCCGGACCGGAGGTGATGTGGCCGACCTGGGCGGACGCGTCCGCGTCGGCCGGAGCAGAACGCCGGTTAGAGTGACCGTCGTGACGATGCTGCCCGACCGCCGCCTGCTGCTGGTCCACGCGCACCCCGACGACGAGTCGATCGGCACCGGCTCGACGATGGCCCACTACGCCGCGAACGGCGCGCACGTCACGCTGGTGACCTGCACCCTCGGCGAGGAGGGCGAGATCCACGTGCCCGCGCTGGCCCAGCTCGCCGCCGCCGAGGCCGACCAGCTCGGCGGCTACCGGATCGCCGAGCTGGCCGCCGCGTGCGCCACGCTCGGCGTCAGCGACCACCGCTTCCTCGGCGGCGCCGGCCGCTACCGCGACTCCGGGATGATGGGGCTCGCGACCAACGACCACCCCCGCGCCTTCTGGCAGGCAGACCTCGACGAGGCCGCCGGGCATCTCGTGGAGATCATGCGAGAGGTACGCCCGCAGGTGCTGGTCACGTACGACCCGAACGGCTTCTACGGCCACCCCGACCACATCCAGGCGCACCGGGTGGCGATGCGTGCCGTCGAGCTGGCCGCCGACGAGGGCTGCGCCCCGCTGAAGGTCTACTGGACGGCCATGCCGCTCAGCGTGCTGGAGGCCGGCATGGCCCACTTCGCCGAGTCCGCCGACAACCCGTTCGGTGGCATCGAGGACATCGCCGACCTGCCCTTCGGCACCCCGGACGCCCAGATCGCCGCCCGCATCGACGGCACCGACCAGCACCTGGTCAAGGAAACCGCGATGCGGGCGCACGCCACCCAGATCCCGGCCAACTCGTGGCTCTACTCGATCGCCGGCAACTTCGGCGGCGAGTTCATGGGCGTGGAGTTCTTCACCCTCGCCGTCGGCGAGAAGGGCCCGGGCGCCGGGCCGTACGGCTGGGAGGACGACCTCTTCGCCGGGCTGCCCGAGGAGACCGCCCCGGACCGGTCCCCGGTCGCGGCGGCTGGTCTCCGGTGACCCTGCCCGCCGCGTCGATGACGGTCGTGGACGACCAGGACACCCCGCCTCCGGCGGGGCCGCCGTCGCGACTGCTGGACCTGGGCCTGCGGCTGGTCGGCGCGATCGTCGTGGTGATCGCCGGAGTGGTGACCGGGGTGCTGGAGCTGCTGCTCGCCACGGTCCGCGTCGGTGGGCAGCTGATCGGCGTGTCGGCCGTTCTCGCGGTCGGCGCCAACATCGCGCTGAGCTGGTTCGCATACGAGGCGGTGGGCCGCAGGTGGGCTGTCGCACTGCCGGCGGTGCCGTGGTTCGCGCTGATGGCGGTGGCCGCCATCCGGACCACCGAAGGCGACCTCCTGCTGTCCGGCGACAACTGGGTCGGCCTGGCGATGATCGTCGCCGGTGCCATGACCTTCGCGGTGATGGGCTTCCGGCAGATCCTCGCCCCGCCACACACGCTCGGCGGCTGATGACGCCACCCAGGTAGGGGTGGTAAATATTCCTGCCAGAGATGCGGGCCCCGCGACGGGGCGTACGGCAGGAGGTCCTGCGATGGACAGACGGTGGCGTGACGTCGGGGTGCTCGTTGCAGCACTGTTCGCGGTCAACGTGGTCGCCCGACTGATCATCCGGTTCGGTTTCGAGGGTGACGACACCGCAGCCGACCGGGTGTCACTGGCGATGTTCGCGGTGATCGGGCTGATCCTGGCCGTGGTCGCCTTCCGCTGGGCTCGTCGTCGGCCACTGGCGGGCTGGGGAGCCGACATGGCCCTCGTCGTACTGGTCGCGATGCTGTTGACCGTGCTGGTCGGGCCCCTGCTGGTCGGTCACAACCCGTTCGCGGGCGGTGCGGCGACGTTCTTCGCCCAGATCTGGCTCTACCTGCTCGCTGCGGGCGCCGGGGTGCTGGTCGGTTACCTGCTGCTCACCGCACTCGGACGTGACTACCGCTCGCAACAGCTCAAGCGGTACGCCGAGGTCAAGGCCGCGAAGCCCCGCCGCGTCGTACGCCGCTGACCTGCCGCCACGCGCCGCCAGGCAGCCGGTCGACCAGTCAGGCGTACGGCCGGGCAGGTGTCCGCCTGCCGGGCCGGTCCGGTGTGCGCGCCTTGATCGACTCGGGTTCCGTGAAATCGCGGTGTCCGGGCCGTGATCGACTCGCGTTTCGTGAAGTCGCGGTGTCTCGGCCGTGATCGACTCGCGTTCCAGGAATCTGCGGTGTCTGAGGCGTAAGGATGCCGCGATTCCCTGAAAGCCGAGTGGATCAGCGAACGCCGAGTGGGTCGGCGCGTCTGTCGAGCCGCCAGGGGTGGTTGCGGTCAGTGCGGGGCGACCCGGGTCAGGTAGGTGTGGTGAGTGACGAAGCCGAGCCGCTGGTAGAGCGCGACCGCCGCGGTGTTGTGCTGCTCGACCTGGAGGAACGCGCGCGTCGCACCGGCGGACACGCCCCAGGCAGCCAGCTCGTCGATCACCTGGCGGGCCAGCCCCTGCCGGCGGGCCTCGGGTGACACCTCGATCAGGCTGAGGCCCAACCAGCGCCCCTGGCCGGTCACCGTGCCCCGGCCGACCGCCACCAGCGTGCCGTCGACGTATCCGTGGGCGAAGCGGACCTGGTCCACGGCGGTGAGCACGTGCCGGGCGGCGTCTGGCAGGCCGCCCTTGCGGCCCGCGGCGACGGCCAACCACCCCTCGCTCGGCGCGGTGGCCAGCTCAACGACCACACTTTCCCACCGGTCAGCCTGCCCACCAGCGGCGCCGGCCTGCCCAGCGTCACCGGCCTGCCCACCAGCCAGGCCAGGCTGCCCATCAGCGACACCGGCCTGCCCACCAGCGCCGGCCTGCCCGCCAGCCAGGTCGACGCGCCCGGCAGCGGGCGGGGTGTCGACGGACGACGGCGCAGGCAGGGGGAGTGGCGCGGTCTGCACCAGTGTCGGCGGGCGGGCGGTCCAGCCACGGGCGTCCAGCTCGGTGCCGACCGGCGCGGCGAGTGGGAGCGGCGTGTTGATCATCGCGGGTTGGCCCTGCTCGGCGTACCAGCGCTCGACCTCGTCCACGGCGGCGGCCAACGGGCGGTCCGGGTCGCCGATCGGCAGCGCGGAGTTGGCTCGTCCGGTCCAGCCGTCCGCCGAGCGGAGCAGCCAGTCACCGATGCGGCCCCGCGTTGGTGCCGGCCAGGCCTCGTCGGCGGCGCGTTCCAGCGCCACCACTGCTGCCGCGGTCGGCCGACGGGTCGGCGGCACCCGCTTGGCGCGGTGGACCTGTGTCACCGGGACTCGCAGCGGGCCGTGCGCCGTGGCCAGCGTGAGATGAGTCTCGCTCAGCTCCACCAGCTCGCCGAGAGCATCGGAGAATAGCGGCCGACCTTCGCGAATCCCCACAATCCGGCGAACCACGATCCGGTGTCCCACATCCTGCTGTCGGAGCACGATCGACCCCCTCCCCGGCGAGATACTAGGCTCTTACCGTCGCGGGAGATCGCGACGTGTCTTGCGGAGGAGAAGACCGGTGACCTACATCATCGCCGAGCCGTGCGTGGATGTGCTCGACAAGGCATGCATCGAGGAGTGCCCGGTCGACTGCATTTACGAGGGCAATCGGATGCTCTACATCCACCCCGACGAGTGCGTCGACTGTGGTGCCTGTGAGCCCGTCTGCCCCGTGGAGGCGATCTTCTACGAGGACGACGTCCCGGAGCAGTGGAAGGACTACACAGGCGCCAACTACGAGTTCTTCGAGGAGCTGGGCTCGCCCGGTGGCGCCTCGAAGATCGGCAAGGTGGAGAAGGACGCCACCTTCGTCGCCGCGCAGCCGCCGCGCGGCGAGGGCCACTGAACCGGCCCGCGCCGGTCTCGTCGCGGCTGCCCGAGTTCACCTGGGACACCCTGGACGCCGCGGCCACCCTGGCCGCGGCGCATCCGGATGGCCTGATCAACCTCTCCATGGGCACGCCGGTCGACCCGGTGCCGGAGGTGATCCGCCGGGCGTTGGCTGACGCGTCCGATGCTCCCGGTTACCCGCTGACCGCCGGCACGCCGGCGCTGCGGGGCGCGATCGCGGCGTGGGTGTCCCGGGCCTGTGGTGCCGGCGTCGACCGTCTCGGTGTGCTGCCGACCATCGGCTCGAAGGAGCTGGTCGCCTGGCTGCCCACCCTGCTCGGCATCGGCCCGGGTGACGTGGTGGTGGTGCCGTCGATCGCGTACCCCACCTACGAGGACGGGGCCCGGCTGGCCGGTGCCACCGTCGTTCGTACCGACTCGCTCACCTCGGTCGGGCCGACCTCGCGGGTCCGGTTGGTCTGGGTCAACTCGCCCGGCAACCCGACCGGCCGGGTGCTGCCCGCGGCGCACCTCAAGAAGGTGGTCGACTGGGCGCGGGAACGCGGCGCGGTGGTCGCCAGCGATGAGTGCTACCTGCCGCTGGGCTGGTCGGCCGAGCCGGTCTCGGTGCTGTCCCCGCAGGTCAGCGGCGGCAGTTACGCCGGGGTGCTCGCTGTGCACTCCCTCTCCAAGCGTTCCAACCTGGCCGGCTACCGGGCCGGCTTCGTCGCCGGTGACCCGGCGCTCGTCGCCGAGCTGCTGAAGGTCCGCAAGCACGCTGGCATGATCGTGCCCGCGCCCGTGCAGGCGGCCATGGTCGCCGCACTGGAGGACGAGCGACACGCCGCGGAGCAGCGGGAGCGCTACCGCGCCCGGCGAGAGGTGCTCAGGGCCGCGTTCACCGGTGCCGGGTTCACCGTCGAGCACTCCGAGGCGGGTCTCTACCTCTGGCTCACCCGAGGTGAGGACTGCTGGGACACGGTCGACTGGCTGGCTCGGCGGGGCATCCTGGTCGCCGCCGGCATTTTCTACGGCCCCACTGCCGGGCAGCACGTCCGGGTTGCGCTGACCGAGTCCGACGAGCACGTCGCGGCGGTCGCCGGCCGGCTGCGGGCCTGACCCCGGGCGGCCGGCGATGACCGACGGCACGACCGGGCGGTACGCCGGGGTACGGGCGGCTGTGATCGGTACGGGCCTGATCGGCGGCTCGGCGCTGCTGCGCCTGGCCGAGGCCGGCCTGGACGTCGTCGGATGGGATCCCGACCCGGCGACCCGGGAGCGGGCCCAGCACCGGGGAGTGGTCGCCCCGGCCACGATCGAGCAGGCCGTTGCCGGGCGGGACGTGGTGTTCCTCTGCGGCCCGCTGCCCACTCTTGCGGGCACCCTGGCCCTGGTGGCCGAGCTGACCGCGCCCGGCTGTGTGCTCACCGACGTCGGCAGCACCAAGGTCGAGGTGGCCGAGGCGGCCGACCGACTCGGGCTCACCGACCGGTTCGTCCCCGGGCACCCGATGGCCGGTTCGGAGTCCGCCGGTCTCACCGCCGCCTCGCCGACCCTGCTGGCGGGTGCCGCCTGGGTGCTCTGCCCGGCGCCGGGCACCGCGACCGACGCCTTCCGCTGGCTGAGCGGGCTCCTGGTGGAGCTGTTCGCAGCCCGGGTCGTGCCGATGTCCGCGACGGCACACGACTCGGCGGCCGCGCTCGCCTCGCACGTGCCGCACCTGCTGGCCGGTGCACTGGCCGGGGCGACGCAGCGGGCGCCGCTGCGCGACGCGGTGCTGACGCTGGCGGCGGGCAGTTTCTCCGACGGCACACGGGTCGCCGGCACACCGGCGGAGCGGACCGCGAACATGCTGCTCGGCAACCGCGACCGGGTCCTGCACGAGTTGGACGAGGTCCGCGCCTTCCTGGACGGGCTGGCCGCCGCCCTTCGGGCCGGCGACGCGCCAGCGCTCATCGCCCGGTACGCGGAGGCGAGAGCGGCCCGATCGGCGCTGTCGGGTCGGCGGTTGGCCGGTCAGACCCGGGAGTTCGCTGTCGACGGCGACCACGACGTCGAGGTGACCTGGTTGCGCGGGTTGGGTGACGTCGGTGGGCACCTGACCGGGTGTCAGGTCGGCTCCGGGACGGTTTCCTACACCGCGTGGCTCCCCGTGGCTGACTAGGCTGACAGGCATGGCGATGGACGGCCCGGTGGTGCAGGTGCGCGGCGAGGTGACCCGGGAGGTGCCGCCCGAGCTGGCCCGGTTCGCGGTCACGGTGACGGCCCGTGGTCGGGATCGGGAGGCGACGTTGACTCAGCTCGCCGAGCGGGCCGCCGCCGTCCGGGTGCTGTTGGACGGTTCCGAGCCGGCGGTGGCCCGCCGGGAGACCGGCGACCTGTGGGTCCGGCCGCAGACCAAGCGCTCGGGCGAGCGTGTGGTGGGATGGCTCGGCAGCGTCACCACGACGGTCACGGTCACCGACTTCACCGCCCTCGGTGAGCTGATGCTCCGGCTGGCCGACCAGGACCAGGTCTCGGTGAGCGGTCCGTGGTGGGAGCTTCGTCCGGACAGCCCCGTGCACCGCGAGGCGCGACACGCCGCGATCCGCGACGCACTGCTGCGGGCCCGGGAGTACGCGGAGGCGCTCGGCGCCCGGGTCACCGCTCTGATCGAGCTGGCCGACACCGGCCCGGCCGACCGGCCGATGTTCGCCCGGGCGGCGTTCGCCGGGGGTGGCGGCGCGGGTGGTGGCCCGCCGGAGCTTGAGCTGGACCCGCAGCCGCAGACCGTGCAGGCGGCGGTGCAGGCGCGGTTCACCATCAGCGATCCGGTTCTCGACTGATGCCGCCGGCCGAGGTGCTGTCCGTCGACGAGCTGGTGGGACGGGCGTTGGTGCTGGCCGAGGCTGGCCCACGGCAGCTGCTCGGCATTGCCGGGGCACCGGGTGCCGGGAAGTCCACGCTGGCCGAGTTGATCGTGCGCGAGGTCGGGCCGACCGCCTGCCTGGTGCCGATGGACGGCTTCCACCTGGCGCAGTCGCAGTTGGTCCGGCTGGGCCGCGCCGACCGTAAGGGCGCGGTGGACACCTTCGACGCCAATGGGTACGTCTCGATGCTGCGCCGGTTACGCCGTCTGGAGCCGACCTCGGTCTATGCGCCGGAGTTCCGGCGTGAGCTGGAGGAGCCGGTGGCCGGGGCGATCGAGGTGCTGCCGTCGGTGCGGCTGGTGGTGACCGAGGGCAACTACCTGCTGCTGCGGGACTACCCGTGGCAGGAGATCCGGCCGCTGCTGCACGAGGCGTGGTTCCTGGACCTGGACGCCGAGCTGCGCCAGCGCCGGTTGACGGCCCGGCACGAGGCGTACGGTCGGTCACCGGAGCAGGCGCGGGCCTGGGCGTTGGGCAGCGACGAGTCGAACGCGGCTCTCATCACCCCCACCGCCGACCGTGCCGATCTCGTGGTCCGCCTGTCGGAGCCCCCGGCGGCCTGACCGGTCGGCGCGGCCGGGGCGTCCGGGCCGGACTCGGCTTGACCGGCCCGTCGAGGGCCACCGCAGTCAGTCCAGTTCGCGGACCGGCCGGGCCGGGTTGCCGACCGCGACCACGTTGGCCGGTAGGTCCCGGGTGACCACCGCGCCCGCGCCGACGACGGTGTTCGCGCCGATCGTCACGCCGGCCAGCACGATCGCGCCACCGCCGAGCCAGACGTTGTCGCCGATGGTGATCGGCTTGGCGGCCTCCCACTTGTCCCGTCGCGGACCGGGCTCGACCGGATGCGTCGGGGTGAGCAGTTGGACGTTCGGTCCGATCTGGACGTCGGCACCGAGGGTGATCGGTGCGACGTCGAGGAAGACGCACTGGTAGTTGACGAAGCTGCGGGGCCCGATCCGGATCTGCCAGCCGTAGTCGCAGTAGAACGGCGGGCGGATCCAGGTGTCCTCGCCCAGTTCGCCGAGGAGTTCACGCAGTGCCGCGATCCGGGCCTGTGGGTCGGCCGCGGGACTGGTGTTGAAGCGCTCCATCAGTCGGGCGGCGCGGTCCAGGTCGGCGATGATCTCGGGATCGTCGGCGATGTATGGCTCGCCGGCGAGCATCTTGTCCTTCATGGAGGTCACCGCCCGATCATGCCGGCCCGGTTCGTCGGCTCGTGGCGGGTCCGTCATTTTTAGGACTTCATTCTGCATACCCAGTATGCAATTCTGGGTTGTCAATGTGACTCTCATCCATCAAGACGCTTGACGAGGAGGATCCGTTGCACCAGGGAAGAAGATTGGCCGCCCTCGGCCTCGTGTTCACGCTTGCGCTCTCCGCGCCGGCTCCCGTCTCAGCCGCAGCCGCCGTGCCCGCCCCACCGGGTGGTACCGACCAACAGTCCACTCCGGGTGGACCCACCGCCAACCGCTCGGTCACCGTCACGCTGATCACCGGCGACCGGGTCACCGTCACCGCCTCAGGCGCCTCGGTTCGGCGCGGTGCCGGCCGCGAGGACGTGCAGTTCCTGGTTCAGCGCGAGCGCGGTCGACTCACTGTGACACCGACGGACGCGCTGCCGTTGCTGCGCTCGGGCCGGGTGGACCGGCGACTCTTCGACGTCACCGGCCTGGTCGAGGCGGGTTACGACGACGCCCACCGCAAGACCCTGCCGCTGCTGGTGGCGTACGGCTCGACGGGCGCCGCCCGGCGTGCCACGGCCGCTCTGCCCGGCACGAGGGTGACCCGCGACCTGCCGGTGATTGGCGGCGCCGCCCTGAGCAGCGACAAGTCCTCCCTCGACGCCGTCTGGGAGACGGTCGCCACCGGTCCCGCTGGGGCCCGGCTCGACGCGGCGGGGGGCGTCGAGCGGATCTGGCTGGACGGCCATCGACGGGTGACCCTCGACCACAGCGTGCCGCAGATCGGCGCGCCCGCGGCCTGGGCGGCCGGTTTCACCGGGGCAGGAGTGTCCGTCGCGGTGCTGGACACCGGCGTCGACGCGACCCACCCGGACCTGGCCGGCAAGGTGGCCGAGGCGCGCAACTTCACCGAGGTCGCCGACGCTCGGGACACGGTCGGCCACGGCACGCACGTGGCCTCGACCATCGCGGGCACCGGCGCGGCCTCCGGCGGCAAGTACCGGGGTGTGGCGCCGGACGCGACGCTGCTGGACGGCAAGGTCTGTGAGGACGCCGGCTGCACCGACTCGGCGATCCTCGCCGGCATGCAGTGGGCCGCGGTGGAGAAGAAGGCCGCCGTGGTCAACATGAGCCTCAGCGGCTGGGACACCCCGGAGCTCGACCCGGTCGAGGAGGCCGTGCAGACTCTGACCGCGCAGACCGGCACGCTGTTCGTCCTCGCCGCCGGCAACGACGGCTCGGACGGCTCGGTCGGCTCCCCGGCCAGCGCCGACGCCGGGCTCGCCGTGGGCGCGGTGGACCGCGACGACGAACTGGCCGACTTCTCCAGCCGGGGACCGCGAGTCGGCGACGACGCGCTGAAGCCGGACATCACCGCGCCCGGCGTCGACATCGTCGCCGCACGGTCCGCCAACGGCGTCATCGGCGAGCCGGTGGGGGACCGCTACGTCACGCTCTCCGGCACCTCGATGGCCACCCCGCACGTGGCCGGGTCGGCCGCGCTGTTGGCCCAGCAGCACCCGGGATGGCGGGCCGACCGGCTCAAGGCCACTCTGATGGCCGCCGCCAAGCCACACCCGGACCAGACCGCCTACCAGCAGGGAGCCGGGCGGGTCGACGTCGCACACGCGATCACCCAGCAGCTCACTTCCGACCCGGTGAGCGTCTCGTTCGGTCGTACCCTCTGGCCGCACGGCGACGATGCCCCGATCACCCGTACGGTGACCTGGCGCAACGACGGTCCGGCCCCGGTCACCGTGGACCTCAGCATCGAGGGCTCCGGCCCCGGCGGCCGGGCGCTGCCGGCCGGCCTGTTCGTCCTGGGCGCCAGCCAACTCACAGTGCCGGCGGGCGGCACGGCCGCCACGACCGTCACCACGGACACCCGGCTCGGCGACGCCGACGGTTACTGGACCGCGCGGATCGTGGCCCGGGCCGGTGCGGCGGTCGCTGTCACTCCGCTGGCGGTGAACCGGGAGGTGGAGAGCTACACGCTCACCGTGGAACACCTGAACCGCGCTGGCGCGCGCACCGCTGACCACTGGACCGCGCTGGTCGGGATGGACACCTTTGGCACCTGGGACCTCCTCAGTTCCGACGGGGTGGCCACCGTGCGGGTGCCCAAGGGGCAATACGGCCTGACCGGCCTCGTCTTCGAGCCCGGGCCAGAAGATGAGCAGCGCGGGATGTCGCTGTTGGCGCAGCCCGAACTGACTGTCGATCAGGACACCCGGATCGTCGTGGACGCTCGCCGTGCCAAGCCGGTGCGGACGACCGTTCCGGACCGGAGCGCCGTTCCGCAACTGATCGACCTCAGCGCCAATTTCACCGCCGACGACGGCAGTGGGTACGGCGTCGGGCTCTGGGCGGAGACGTTCACCGGCCTGACCAGCGGTCAGATCGGCAAGCCGGTCCCCGCCGACAAGTTCGTCGCCACCGTCAGCAGCCAGTGGACCCCGGCGGAAACGGCCAACAGCCCGTACCTGTACGCGCTGGCCGAAGCGGTCCCCGGCAAGATGCCCACGGGGTTCGTCCGCGACTACACCCGACGGGACCTGGCCACCGTCGTGCACCGGTTCCGTGGTGGCGACCCGGGCATCGAGGCCGAGCGGATCGTGTTCCCCGTGCTGGAGTACAACGTCGGCGGCTCCGCCCTGATCCTCCCCACCGCCGTGCCGGGCCAGCGGGTCGAGTACTACAACACCAAGGGTGTGCAGTGGGAGTCCGAGATCGACTTCGGAAAGCGGGACGAGGAAGGCTGGTTGAACGCGCAGGCGGCGCTCTTCTCCGTCCCCACCGCCTACCGGGCCGGGCGGACGGTGCAGGAGATCTGGAACCAGGCGCCGTACTCGCCGTCCTTCCCGAAACCGCGCTGGCCGGAACAGAGCGTCAGCCGGGTCGGCGACACCATCCTGGTCGGCGTGCCGATGTTCAGCGACGCGGCCGGGCACCCGGGCGCCTCGCTGACCGACAGCGAGCACACCACGCTGTGGCGCAACGGCAAGCTGGTCGGTGAGACCGAGTACGCCGGCTACGGAGAGTTCGCCGTGCCGCCGGGTAGGGCCGACTACCGCCTCGTCACGTCGGCGAAGCGGAGCTTCACCGACCTGAGTACCGAGGTGGAGTCCAGCTGGACCTTCCGGTCGAGGCACGTCGCCGGTGAGACGCCGGCCCGACTGCCCCTGTCGGCGGTGCGCTTCGCGCCGCAGCTGCGGGTCGACAACAGCGCTCCGGCCGGTCAGGGCTTCGTCGTACCGGTACGGGTGCAGCGCCAGCCCGGCGCACCGGCCAGCCGGGTGGAGAAGCTCACCGTCGACGTCTCGTACGACGGTGGGAAGACCTGGGGCAAGGCGAAGCTGGTCCGCACCTCGGCCGACGGCTGGTCGGCAGTGTTGCGGCATCCGGCCGGTGCCGGCCACGTGTCGCTGCGGGCCACCGCACGGGACACCGCCGGCAACACGGTGACCCAACGGATCATCCAGGCGTACCGGTTGCGCTGAGGCGTACCCCGTTCGGGTCCGCGGCCGAGCGCCGCGGACCCGGCGGGTCCGTCAGTCGTTGGCGTGCAGGGCGGCGTTCAGCTCGATGCCCCGGCCGGTGCGCGGCCGGGCCTCCAATGCGCCGGTGACCGAGTTGCGCCAGAACAGCAGGCCGTCGACGCCGGACAGCTCCCGGGCCTTGACCACCCGGCCGTCCGGCAGAGTGATCTTCGACGCGGCGGTGATGTAGCAGCCCGCCTCGACCACGCAGTCGTCGCCGAGGGAGATGCCGACACCGGCGTTCGCGCCGATCAGGCTGCGCTCGCCGATGCTCACCTTCTCGGTGCCACCACCGGAGAGCGTGCCCATGATCGAGGCGCCGCCGCCGACGTCGGAACCGTCGCCGACCAGCACGCCCTGCACGATGCGCCCCTCCACCATCGAGGTGCCCACGGTGCCTGCGTTGAAGTTGACGAAGCCCTCGTGCATCACCGTGGTGCCGGCGGCCAGGTGCGCGCCGAGACGGACCCGGTCGGCGTCGGCGATCCGCACACCGGAGGGCACCACGTAGTCCGTCATCCGGGGGAACTTGTCCACCCCGTACACGGACAGGTGCCGGCCGGCCGCGCGCTCGATCACCCGCAGCTCGTCCACCCGCTCCGGCGGGCACGGCCCGGCGGACGTCCAGGCCACGTTGGCCAGCTTGCCGAAGATGCCGTCGAGGTTGAGCTGGTTGGGTCGCACCAGGCGGTGCGAGAGCAGGTGCAACCGGAGGTACGCGTCGGAGGCGTCCTTGATCGGGTCGTCCAGCGAGCCGATCACGGTGACCACCTGGACGGTACGCAGACCAGGCAGCGACCGGTCACCGAGCGCGGCCGGCGGCAGGTCGAGCACGTCCGCCTTGTCCTCGCCGGAGACCAGCGGCAGCTCACCCAGGCCCAGCTTGCCGGTCGGGTACCAGGTGTCGAGCACCTGCTCGTCGGCGGTGACCGTGGCCAGGCCGATGCCCCAGGCGGAATCTGCGGACGTCACTGTTACACCTCTCGGTCACGGCCGAGCTGACCTCGGCTCGCTCCTCGCGCTGACAGACCTGAAGGTACCGTGCGATTCATGGAGAACCCGCTGACCCCCGAGGTCCTCGCCGATCCGGTGCAGCTGACCCGCGCTCTGGTCGACATAGAGTCCGTGTCCCTCAACGAGAAGGCGATCGCCGACTGTGTCGAAGAGGTGCTGCGGGGCGTACCGCACCTGACCACCCACCGACACGGCAACACGGTGATGGCGCGCACCGACCTCGGTCGGTCGCAGCGTGTCGTGTTGGCCGGGCACCTCGACACGGTGCCCCTGAACAACAACTTCCCGTCGACCATGCGTGGCGACCTGATGTACGGCTGCGGCACCTCCGACATGAAGTCCGGCACCGCGTACGCGCTGCACCTGGCGGTGACGCTGCCCAACCCGCGCTACGACGTGACGTACTTCTTCTACGAGGCCGAGGAGATCGAGTCGCGGTACAACGGGCTCAACCTCGTCGCCCAGGCGTTCCCGCAGTGGCTGGAGGCGGACTTCGCGGTGCTGCTGGAGCCGACGTACGGCATCGTCGAGGCGGGCTGTCAGGGCACCATGCGCTCGGTGGTCACCACGACCGGGGTACGCGCCCACTCGGCGCGCTCCTGGCACGGGGTGAACGCCATCCACGCCGCCGGTGAGGTGCTGCGGCGGCTCCAGACGTACGAGGCGCGCCGGGTCACCATCGACGGCTGCGACTACCGCGAGGGCATGAACGCGGTGCGCATCAACGGTGGGGTCGCCGGCAACGTGGTCCCCGACCACTGTGAGGTCGAGGTCAACTACCGGTTCGCCCCGGACCGCAGCCCGGCCGAGGCGGAGGCGCACCTGCGGGAGGTGTTCGCCGGCTTCGAGGTGGTGGTGACCGACACCGCGCCAGGCGCTGCCCCCGGGCTGGAGGCGGCCCCGGCGAAGGAGTTCCTGGCGGCGGTCGGTGCCGCGCCGATCGGCAAGCTGGGCTGGACGGACGTGGCCCGGTTCGCGGCCATGGGCATCCCCGCGCTGAACTTCGGCCCCGGCGACCCGAACCTCGCCCACCACCCCGACGAGCACGTCGAGATCAGCAAGATCCGCGACGGCGCGGCAACCCTGCACCGCTGGCTGGCACCAGCCTGACCCGGGCCGCCCCCTCTCGCGCCTGCTGGCGCTCTGCCGGTGATCAAGAGGTTTGCGTCAGCCTGGCCCGTTGTCGGCGACGCAAACCTCTTGATCAGCTCCGGGTGGTGCGGGGGTTGTGGGGGAGACGTTGGTTGGGTCCTGTTCACGGATGCGGCGACGCTCAGCCACCACGTCTCGGATCCGTCGCTGCATCTGACGACGGATCCGGATCATCTCGTTGTTGCTGATCACGCTGTCTCCTCCCCCGAAGGCGCGCGCCCGGGCATACCCGGTATGTGAATAGTAAGACGTACGGGGGAGCCGAATAGTTGCCCATGATCCCGAACTATTTCTCGGCGTCCCCGCCCCGCACACCCGGCCGGTGTCGCTCCACTACGGTTGCCCCATGAGCCAGAACAACGGGCGGGAGGCCGGTCGCGGTCCGGGACAGGAGCGGCACCGGGGCGCTGTCACACTGCGCAGAGGGTCGATTCCGAGCAGCACCGCCGACCAGCGGTTGCTGGATTCACGTGGGCGGGGCGACTGGAAGACCAAGGACGCCTGGCGTGCGCTGCGCATCCTCTCCGAGTTCGTCGAAGGCTTCGACACCCTCGCCGACCTGCCACCGGCGGTCAGTGTGTTCGGCTCCGCCCGCAGCGGACCGGACAGCGCGGAGTGCCAGCTGGCCGAGCAGTTGGGCGGCGCGCTGGCTCGGGCCGGCTACGCGGTGATCACCGGGGGTGGGCCGGGGGTGATGGAGGCCGCCAACCGCGGTGCCAGCGAGGCCGGTGGGCTCTCCGTCGGCCTCGGCATCGAGCTTCCGTTCGAGCAGGGCATCAACGAGTGGGTCGACCTCGCCATCGATTTCCGCTACTTCTTCGCCCGCAAGACGATGTTCGTCAAGTACGCGCAGGCGTTCGTCGTGCTGCCCGGTGGCTTCGGCACCATGGACGAGCTGTTCGAGTCGCTCACGCTGGTGCAGACCGGCAAGGTGACCCGGTTCCCGGTCGTGCTGATGGGGGTCGCGTACTGGCAGGGGCTGCTCGACTGGATGCGCGACACGATGGCCGCCGACGGCAAGATCGGCCCGGTCGACCTGGAACTGATCTGTCTCACCGACGACGTCAACGCCGCGGTCCGGCACATCGTCGAGGCGGAGGCCGCGCTCTCCGTCGAGCAGGAAGCGGTCCGTGACGAGGCCGTCGCCCGCACCGGCGCCGACCAGCAGGCCGCCGCCGAGCAGGCCGCCGACCAGCCACGGGACAACTGATGGCGGCGATCTGCGTCTTCTGCGCCTCGTCCCGCACCCTCGACCAGCGCTGGTTGGACCTGGCCGCCGAGACCGGCGCGGAGCTGGCCCGGCGCGGGCACACGCTGGTCAGTGGTGGCGGCTGCGTCGGCATGATGGGCGCGCTGGCCGACGGTGCCCGATCCGCCGGGGGGCGCACCGTCGGGGTGATCCCACAGTCGCTGGTCGATCTGGAGGTCGCCGACCTGGCCTCGGACGAGCTGCTGGTGACCGACTCGATGGACAGCCGCAAGACCCTGATGATCGAGAAGTCGGACGCGTTCCTCACCCTGCCCGGCGGGCTGGGCACCCTGGACGAGCTGTTCGAGGTCTGGACCACCGCGACCCTCGCCCTGCACGCCAAGCCGATGGTGCTGATCGACACCGACGGGTTCTACCGCCCCCTGCTGGACTGGCTCGACGCCCTGGCCGACCAGAACTTCCTCAAACCCGCCGGCCGCAACCTCCTGACAGTGGCCACCACCGTCCCCGAAGCCCTGAACGCCCTAGAGTCCCGCCTAACCTGACCCCTGCCCTGCCCCCTGCCCCGGGCGTCCTCGCCCTGTTGATCATGAAGTTAGCGTCACCGCCGTCGGCGTGTCGCGCCGCTAACTTCATGATCGACGGAGGTGGATGGGGTGGGGTTGGGTGGGAGGGTGGGGGTTGGGTGGGTTGGGGTGGGTGTCGTACGGGTCTGATGGGATGAGCTGATGCAGGCGTACCGGTTGGTGCGGCGGTCCGGAGGGCCGGCGCGGGGGGACGGGGCAGCGCCTTCCGGCGCTTCCGTGCCCGCCGACAGCGCGCCCAGGGGCGGTGTCGGCGAGTCGGGTGGGCCTGAACGCAGGGGTGGGCCTGAGCGCGGGGCGCGGCCTGAGTCGGTCGCCGGGTCCGCAGGCGTGGCCGGGTCTGAGCTGGCGGCCGGGCGTGAGCTGGCCGGCGGCGGCGGTTGGCGGGTCGATCCGGTGCAGGCCGAGGTGGTCGGGCACACCGACGGGCCGATGCTCGTGCTCGGCGGCCCGGGCACCGGCAAGACCAGCACGCTCGTCGAGGCGGTCGCCGCCCGGGTGGCCGAGGGGGTCGACCCCGAACACATCCTGGTGCTGACCTTCGGCCGCCGAGGCGCGACCGCGCTACGCCAGCGCATCGAGGCCCGGATCGCCCAGGATGGCCACCGGGTGCTGCGCGAGCCGCTGGTGCGCACCTTCCCGGCGTACGCCTTCGGGTTGCTCCGCCGAGCCGCCGCAGAACGGGGTGAGCCCTCACCCCGGCTGCTCACCGGCCCCGAGCAGGATATGATCATCCGCGAGCTGCTGAACGTGGTGGGTGAGGAGCCCGAGGACGACCCGGTCGGTTGGCCGACCGACCTGCGTCCCGCCCTGCGCACCCGGGCCTTCGCCGGTCAGCTGCGCGACCTGCTCATGCGTGCCGCCGAGCGGGGCGTGGGCCCTGTCGACCTGGCCCGGCTGGGCGAGAAGCTCGGCCGCGAGGACTGGCCGGCCGCCGCCCGCTTCCTCCGGGAGTACGTGGCAGTGCTCGCGCTGCGGGACGTCAGCAACCGGGGCTCCATCGCGTACGACCCGGCCGAGCTGGTCCGGGCGGCCACCGGGCTGCTGCGCGACGACGAGGAGCTGCTGGCCGCCGAGCGTCGCCGCCTCACCCACGTCTACCTCGACGAGCTGGCGGACACCGACCCCGCCCAGGTGGAGCTGCTCTCGGTCATCGCGGGCGGAGGCAAGTCACTTGTCGCGTTCGCCGACCCGGATTCCTCCACGTACGCCTTCCGGGGCGCCGACCCGGCCGGGGTGGCCACCTTCCCGCACCGCTTCCGGACCGCCTCCGGGGCGCCGGCCGCACAGGTGCTGCTGACCACGTCGTACCGGGCCGGGCCGGGTCTGCTCGCGGCGATCGCCCGGCTGGGTCGCCGGCTGCGCGGCCCGGCGGCGCACCGCCGCCTGCACCCGCTGCCGGACGCGCCGCCCGGGGTGGTCGAGGTGCACACGTTCCGCTCGGCGACCAGCGAGGCGGCCTGGCTGGCCCACGCGCTGCGCTCGGCCCACCTGCTCGACGGCGTGCCGTGGTCGCGGATGGCGGTGCTGGTGCGGTCCACCGCGCTGCAGTTGCCCACCCTGCGGCGGGCACTGCACGCTGCCGGCGTACCCACCGTGGTGCACGGCGAGGACCTGCCCCTGCACCTGCAACCGGCGGTCGCGCCACTGCTGCTCCTGCTGCGCTGCGCGCTCGAACCGGCCCGTCTGGACGAGGAGGCGGCGGTCGCGCTGCTGCACTCGCCGCTGGGCGGAGCCGACCCGCTGGCCGAGCGGCGGCTGCGGCAGGGCCTGCGCGCGCTCGCGCTGGCCGGCGGTGACCGACGCCCCTCCGGGGAGCTGATCGTCGAGGCGTTGCGCGATCCGACGGAGCTGGCCGACATCGACCGGCGCTGGGCGGAGCCGGCGCAGGCGGTGGCCGGGCTGCTGGCCACCGCACGGGATGCCGCCGCCCAACCAGGGGCGACCGCCGAGGACGTGCTCTGGGCGGTCTGGGACGCCAGTGGTCTCGCCGAGCGTTGGGCGGGCGCGATCATCCAGGGGCGGCCGGCGGCCGGCGAGGGAGACCTGGCCCGGCGGCGGCGGGCCGAGGCGGCCGACCGTGACCTGGACGCGGTGCTGGTGCTCTTCGACGCGGCGGCACGGTTCACCGACCGACTGCCCGGTGCCCGCACCGAGGTCTTCCTCGACCACGTGCTCGCCCAGGACCTGCCGGCCGACACCATCGCCCCGACCGCCGACCGGGGCGCGGCGGTGCGCCTGCTCACCGCGCACGCCGCGAAGGGCCTGGAATGGGACCTGGTCGCGGTGGCCGGCGTGCAGGAGGGCATCTGGCCGGACCTGCGACTGCGCGGCAGCCTGCTCGGCTCCGAGCGCCTCGTCGACGTGTTGGCGGGTCGATCGGCCGGCGGCGCAGCCGTGGCGAACGTGGTGGGTCAGACCTCGGCGTTGCTGGACGAGGAACGCCGGCTCTTCCATGTGGCCATCAGCCGGGCCCGGCACCGACTGCTGGTCAGTGCCGTGGCATCGGCCGCAGTCGGCGGTGACGACCACGAGGAACAGCCGAGCCGGTTCCTGCACGAGCTGGGCCCGACCGCACCACCCACCCCGCCACCCGGTCCACCCACCCCACCCACCCCGCCACCCGGTCCACCCACCCCACCCACCCCGCCACCCGGGCCGCGCACCGGCCCGCCGCCCGCCGACCCCGGTGGCGCGACGGGAGAGGACGGGGACGGCGAGCCGGACCGCCCCGGGGCGCTGCCGGTCACCCGTCCACCCCGGGCGCTCACCCTGCCGGCGCTGGTCGCCGAGCTGCGTACCGCCATCACCGACCCGGCTGCCCCGGCGGCCCGGCGGCGCGCCGCGGCGGTCGAGCTGGCGCGGCTCGCCGCCGCCGGTGTCCCCGGCGCGCACCCCGACGACTGGTGGGGGTTGCGCGGCCTTTCCGACGACCGGCCGCTGGTCGACGAGGGCAAGCCGGTGCGGGTCACCCCGTCGGCGATGGAGAGCGCCCTGCGGTGCAGCCTGCGGTGGCTGCTGGAACGGCACGGTGGCAGCGGCCCGACCAGCACCGCGCAGGGGGTGGGCAACCTGGTCCACGCCGCCGCGATGCTCGCCGAGGACGCCAGCGCCGACCGGGGCGCGCTGCTCGACTACGTGGCCGCGCGGTTCGACGCGATCGAGCTGGCGGCCCGGTGGATGGCCGGGCCGGAGCGTGAACGCGCCGAGGCGATGGTCGACAAGCTGCTGCGCTGGCTGGCCACCAACCCGCGTCGGCTGCTCGCGATCGAGCACGAGTTCGCCGTCCGCCTGGACGACCCGAACCGGCCGGTCGACCTGACCGGTCGGGTGGACCGGCTGGAGGTCGACGAGGCCGGGCGGCTCGTGGTGATCGACCTGAAGACCGGCAAGTCGACAGCTGTCACCGGCGCCGAGCTTGCCGAGCATCCGCAGCTCGGCGCCTACCAGGCGGCGGTGGAGGCGGGGGCGTTCGCCGAGTTCGGCGACGAGTCGGGAGGTGCTGCGCTGGTGCAGCTCGGCACCTCCGCCAAGGACGCCCGGGAGCAGAATCAGCCGGCGCCCGGTGAAGGGCCGGCGGCCGGCTGGGCGACCGCGCTGGTCCGGCGGACCGCCGATACGATGGCAGCCGCCACGTTCGCCGCGGTGGCCAACTCGAAGTGCCGGGTCTGCCCGGTGCGGACCAGCTGCCCGGTCTCCGGGCAGGGGCGCCAGGTGGTCGAGCCGCCGACCGTCCGACGTCCGGAGACCCCATGACCCAGCCCACCCTGTTCGGCGCGGGCCCCGCGCCGACGCCCCGGCTGGCGGACTCCGGCCCCCGCTACACGCCCGTCGAGCTGGCCAAGCTGCTGCGGTTGCCGGCGCCCACCCGGGAGCAGGCCGCGATCATCGCCGCCCCGGTGGAGCCGTTGCTGGTGGTCGCGGGCGCCGGGTCCGGCAAGACCGAGACGATGGCCGCGCGGGTGGTCTGGTTGGTGGCCAACTCGTACGTGCGCCCCGAGCAGATCCTCGGGCTGACCTTCACCCGGAAGGCGGCCGGCGAGCTGGCCCACCGGGTACGGACCCGGCTCGACCAGCTCATCCGCCGCGTCGGCCGACAGGGTCGGGACCCGCTGGACGACCCGCTCGCCGGTGAACCCACCGTCTCCACGTACCACTCCTACGCGGGGCGGATCGTCACCGAGCACGGGCTGCGGGCCGGTTACGAGCCGTCCACCCGGCTGCTCACCGAGGCCTCCCGCTGGCAGTTGGTCGACCTGCTGGTGCGCAACTACGACGGTGACATGTCCGAGGTGGACCGGATGCCGAGCACCATCACCGACGCGGTGCTGGCACTCGCCGGTGAGCTGGACGAGCACCTGGTCGCGCCGGACCAGCTGGCGGCCTGGACCGGCCGGTTCTTCGCCGAGGTGCAGTCCCGGCCGGGCCGGGTGTACGCCGACGTGCGCAAGGCGCTCACCCTCCAGCAGACCCGGCTGCGCCTGCTGCCGCTGGTGCGGGCGTACGCCCGACGCAAGGAGGACTTCGAGGCGATGGACTTCGCCGACCAGCTCGCCCGGGCGGCCCGGGTGGCCCGGGACCACCCGGGGGTCGGTCAGATCGAGCGGGACCGTTTCCGGGTGGTGCTGCTCGACGAGTACCAGGACACCAGCCACGCCCAGGTGGTGCTGCTCAACGCGTTGTTCGGTGGCGGGCACCCGGTGACGGCGGTGGGGGACCCGTGCCAGTCCATCTACGGCTGGCGGGGGGCCAGCGCGGGCACACTGGACCGGTTCCCCACCGAGTTCGCCCGCGCCGACGGTCAGCCCGCCCGGGCGCTCGGGCTCACCACGAGCTGGCGCAACCGCCCCGAGATCCTCCGGGTGGCGAACGCGCTGTCCAGACCACTGCGTGCGGCGGGTGCCCAGGTGCCGGAGCTGCGCTCCGCGCTGACCGTCCGGGACCCGATCCCACACCGCAGCCCCGGTGGCGCGGCCGGCGGCACTGTGCACTGCGCGATGCTGTCCACGTACGCCGACGAGGCCGACTGGATCGCCGACAGCGTGCTCGCGGCCTGGCGTGGGGCGGCCCGGATGCCGGGCGCGGCACCCGAGCACATCCCGGTGGCGCAACGCCCGACGACGGCAGTGCTGGTGCGCGTCCGCAGCCAGATTCCGGCGATCGAGTCTGCACTGCGGGAGCGCGGTCTCCCGGTCGAGGTGGTCGGGCTGGGTGGCCTGCTGGACACCCCCGAGGTACGCGACGTGGTCTGCACGCTGCGGGTGCTGGCCGACCCGACCGACGGTGCCGCGCTGCTGCGGTTGCTCACCGGCGCCCGTTGGCGGATCGGGCCGCGTGACCTGGTGGCGTTGCACAAGCGGGCCCGGGCCATCGCCAACGCCCGGCGACAGGTTGCCGCCGACGACACCTCGGAGATCAGCCCCGACCTGCTGGACGAGGCGACCCTGGTGGAGGCGCTGGCCGATCTCGGCCCGGCGCAGGCGTACTCGGCGGAGGGCTTCGCGCGGCTGCGCGCGTACGGGCTGGAGTTGGCGCTGCTGCGCTACCGGCTGGACCAGGCCCTGCCGGACCTGATCGCGGACATCGAGCGGACCATCGGCCTGGACGTGGAGGTCGCGGTCCGGGCCGGCCGGGACGGCGCCGGCGACGCGGGCCTGGCCCGGGGTCACCTGGACGCCCTGGGGGATGTGGCGGCCCGCTTCAGCGGGGAGACCCCGGGGGCGACGCTCTCCGGCTTCCTGTCCTACCTGGCCGCAGCCGAGGACGAGGAGCGCGGTCTGGCGCCGGGCGAGGTCGAGGTGGTGGAGGGCGCGGTGCAGGTGGTCACCGCGCACGCCGCCAAGGGCCTGGAGTGGGACGTGGTGGCCGTGGCCGGGCTGAGCCGTGGGCTGTGGCCGGGTCCGGTCCGCAACTCCGACCACTGGTTGGGTGGGCTCGGGGTGCTGCCGTTCCCGCTGCGCGGCGACGCCGACGGGTTGCCCGAGCTGGCGCTCGACGAGGCGGCCGACCAGCGGGCGGTAGCCCGGGCGGCGACCGACTTCACCGACGCCTGGCGGGCCCATGACGAGCGGGAGGAACGCCGGCTGACGTACGTGGCGGTCACCCGGCCGCGCCGGCTGCTGCTCTGCTCGGGCTACTGGTGGGGGGAGGGCACGAAGCGGCCACGAGGTCCGTCGGTCTTCCTGCGTGAGGTGTACGACGCCTGCCTCGACGGCGGGCCGGGGCACCTGATCGACGCGTGGGTGCCGGAGCCGACCCCGGATGCGACGAACCCGACGGCCGAGGTGGTGCTCCGCGCGGAGTGGCCGGCCGACCCGTTGGGTGGTCGCCGGCCGGCACTGGCCGAGGCGGCCGGGTTGGTGCGCCGCCTGATGACCGACGGCCCGGCGTCGGTGGTCGCCGGGCCGGTCGGCTCGGTGGTGGACGGGCCGCTGGTGACCGTCGAGCCGGAGGTGGACCCGGAGGTGGCGCGCTGGCAGCGCGAGGCGGATCTGCTGCTGGCCGAACGGGCCGAGCTGACCAGGCTCTCCGGTGCGGTCGAGGTGGCCCTGCCCGGGCAGTTGAGCGTCACCCAGCTGGTGGCGTTGCGGCGTGACCCGGCCGGGCTGGCCCGTACGCTGCGCCGTCCGGTGCCGACCGAGCCCAATCCGTACGCCCGTCGCGGCACCGCGTTCCATGCCTGGTTGGAGCAGCGCTTCGGCGCCGACCGCCTGCTGGACCTGGACGAGTTGCCCGGTGCGGCCGACGCGGATGCCGCGCCCGACGAGGCGCTGGTCGAGTTGCAGGAGCGGTTCCTGGCCAGCGAGTGGGCCGACCGGTCACCGGTGGAGGTGGAGGTGCCGTTCGCCACGGTGATCGCCGGCGTGGTGGTGCGGGGGCGGATGGACGCTGTCTTCGCCCGGCCGGGTGGGCGGTTCGACGTGGTCGACTGGAAGACCGGCGCGCAGCCGACCGGGCCGGCGGCTGACGTGGCCGCCGTGCAGTTGGCCGTGTACCGGTTGGCCTGGGCGGAGCTGGCTGGTGTGCCGGTTGACCGGGTGGGCGCGGCCTTCCACTACGTCCGGCACGGCGTGACGGTTCGGCCCGCCGATCTGCTGGATGTGACGGGGCTCACGGCCATGATCGCCCAGTTGCCCGAAGATTCCGCCCAAGCTTGACCGCTGGTGGGAAAACCATGATACGTTGGCCGGGTTGCAGTTTTGGTTACCAGAGACTCTGTGTGCGCCTGGCGGGATTGTGGCCCCAGGCGCTCTTTGTTGTGTCCGGAGTTCTCCGGGCGGGGCGACCAGAAGCGACAGGCGATTCGCGCATCCCCGCGCGGAGCGCTCCTCTTCGGGCACGCAACAAGTGCGAGTCCGACGTTCCGTCAAGGAGACGAAACACATGGCTATTGGCACCGTGAAGTGGTTCAACGCTGACAAGGGCTTCGGCTTCATCACCCCCGACGGCGGCGGCGCTGACGTCTTCGCCCACTTCTCGGCGATCCAGTCCTCCGGCTACCGGAGCCTGGACGAGAACCAGCGGGTCGAGTTCGAGGTGACCCAGGGCCAGAAGGGCCCGCAGGCGGAGAACATCCGCCCGCTCTGATCTTCGGATCGGTCAGCATTACCTGTCGCGCCCTCCGGGTGTGACGGTGACGGGACCGGCCCGCCCCGCCGTCGCCTGCCTCCGCAGGTGACGGCCCGGTGGCGGGCCGGCCCGTACTCCAATCGGTTCGTGCTTGTGAGTCCTGGCTGCCTTTTTGCCGCCGGTGACAGCGCCGACTTCGGCGCCCTCCCTCGACACGTGCCGCGTCGAGGAAGGCTCCCGCATGACCACAGTTATTCCTTCTTTCGCTCATACCGGGCTGGCACCGGCGCTGCTCACCGCGTTGACCGCGCAGGGCATCAACGAGCCGTTCCCGATCCAGTCGGCGACGCTGCCCGACTCGCTCGCCGGCCGCGACGTGCTGGGCCGAGGTCGTACCGGCTCCGGCAAGACCCTCGCCTTCGGGCTTGCGCTGCTGTCCCGCACCGCCGGCCGTAAGGCCCGGCCGGGTCGCCCGCTCGCCCTGGTGCTGGTGCCGACCCGTGAGCTGGCCCAGCAGGTCACCACCGCGCTCGCCCCGTACGCCCGCGCTGTCGGGCTGCGCTGCACCACCGTCGTCGGCGGGCTGTCGTTGCAGCGGCAGGCCGACGCTCTGCGCGCCGGCGCCGAGGTGGTTGTCGCCACCCCCGGCCGGCTGCACGACCTGATCAACCGCGGCGACGCCCGGCTCGACCAGGTCGAGATCACCGTGCTGGACGAGGCCGACCAGATGGCCGACATGGGCTTCCTGCCGCAGGTCACCAAGCTGCTTGAGCAGGTCGCGCCGCAGGGCCAGCGGATGCTCTTCTCCGCCACTCTGGACGGTGGTGTGGACCGGCTGGTCCGCCGCTTCCTGAGCAACCCGGTCACCCACTCGGTCGACCCGGGCACCGCCACCGTGACGGCGATGACCCACCACGTGCTGCACGTCGACGCCCTGGACAAGCCCGACGCGTTGACCCGGATCGCCGCCCGTGAGGGCCGCACCATCCTGTTCATGGGCACCAAGCACCGCGCCGACCGCCTTGCCCGTCAGTTGCTGTCCAAGGGCGTACGCGCGGCCGCACTGCACGGCGGAAAGTCCCAGCCGCAGCGCACCCGGATCCTGGAGCAGTTCCGCAACGGCCAGGTGACCGCTCTGGTCGCCACCGACGTCGCGGCTCGGGGCATTCACGTGGACGGTCTGGACATGGTCGTCAACGTGGACCCGCCGACCGAGGCGAAGGACTACCTGCACCGGGGCGGCCGTACCGCCCGGGCCGGCGAGTCCGGCTCTGTGGTCACCCTGGTCCTGCCCGAGCAGCGTCGGGACATGTCCCGACTGATGGCCACCGCCGGCATCCGGCCCGAGTCGGTCCAGGTGCGCTCCGATGGCGAGGCGTTGGCCCGGGTCACCGGTGCGCGTGAGCCGTCCGGGGTGCCGGTGACCATCGTCGCGCCGCCGGCTCCCGCCGCTCGTGGGGGACGCGGTGTCGGTGGCACTGCCACCGATGGCGGCGCCCGCCCGACACACCGGGCGTCGGGTCGGTCCCGCCGTCCGCGCCGCCCCCGTACCGTCTGATCTTCCGCGCCTCGACCGCCCGACCCGCCCCGCTTCGGCGAGGCGGGTCGGTCTGTCTTCGGCCCTGGCCGGCCAGACTTCTGAGTCGGTAATCAGCCTCTGCTCGGTCGGCTGGCCGACTGCGTCATGGCTGACCGTGGTCAAGGCTGACCACCGGGGGAAAGCCGGGCGGGGGGCCCGGCACGGGAGGGGTGACCATGGCGGGCGAAGCCGGCTCGGGTGCACTACGCGAACTGATCCTGGTGGTCGCGGTCGCGCTCACCGGGCTGTTGCTCGCCATGGTTGCGGCCTTCGCACCCTGGCACGCCACCCCGGCGGGTAACGCTCCCGCCGGTCTGGTGGAGCTGCACGGCCCTGGCGACCAGGGCTCCGGCCCGGCGGTCGCCCACGTGGGTTGAGCAGCGACCGGCCGACCGGTGCCGGCGGAGGGGCAGGCCCGGTCAGGATCGGTACGAGATGTGGTCGGGTCGGCGGGGCACCGACCCGACCACATCACCGCCGCCGTTTCACGAGGTGGTGGGGGCGTGGTCGGTCGAGTTGCGGGTGAGCAGGTCGGCCAGGGTGGTGCTGTCGACCACCGTGGCGATCGCCCCGTGCACCGCCAGCCAGACGTCGGCCAGCCCGGCGGCCACACCGTGGTAGCCGGCGCGCTCGGCCGGCAGGCCGCGCACCGTGGTGAGCGAACCGCCGACCGCCCGTAACACGTCCCCGACGGTGATCCCGTCGGCTGCGCGGGTCAGCGCGTACCCGCCGTCGGCGCCCCGATGGCTGTGCAGCAGACCGGCTCGGCGCAGGTCGAGCAGGATGCCCTGCAGGAAGCTGAGCGGGATGTCCTGCACCTCGGCCAGGCTGGCCGCCTTCACCAACTCACCGTCTCCGCTCCCGCCGCCGCCGCGACTGGCGGCGGCGACGGCGAGCATCGCCCGGAGCGCGTAGTCGCTGCGCGCGGAGACGTACACGGGTCAGTTGCCCGCCTGGTCGAGCACGCCCCAGCGCCGCCGGATCGCCTTGTCCGCCGCGCCGAAGGCGGCATCCACGCCGAGGCCGAGCACCAGGATGACGATCATGGTGGAGAGCAGCCAGGGTGCGTCGGACAGTTCGCGGGAGTAGGTCAGCTGCGCGCCGAGCGACGTCTGCGAGATGCCGACCACGATCAGCTCACCGGCCATCAGGCTGCGCCAGGAGAACGCCCAGCCCTGCTTGAGCCCGGCGACGATCGCCGGCAGGGCGGCCGGCGCGATGACGTACCGGTAGAGATTGAGCCCCCGAGCGCCCAGGTTGCGACCGGCGCGCAGCAGCAGCGGTGGCACGTAGTCCACGCCGGAGATCACCCCGTTGGCGATGGACGGCGCCGCGCCGAGCACCACCACGAAGAAGATCGCCTTCTCGCTCAGCTCGAACAGCAGGATGGCCAACGGGAACCAGGCGATCGACGGCATGGTCTGCAACGCCGTGATCATCGAGCCGATGGCGGCCCGGAGCACCTTGGACCGGGCCACCGCCAGGCCCAGCAGCAGACCGACCGCGACCGAGAAGACATAGCCGACGGCGGCCCGCCGCAACGTCGTGACCAGGCCCTCCCAGAGCTGCGGGCCCTGTGCCTGGTTGACCAGCTCGCGGCCGACCTCCAGCGGCCCCGGCAGCGAGTACGGCGGCTTCCAACCCGACCAGACCACCAGCTGCCAGGCCAGGATGGCGATGGCCAGCGCGGCGAGCTTGGGCCAGGTGGCGGCCCAGAACCGGGAACCCCGGGAAACCTCCGGGTCCCGGCCGGCGATCTCCAGCGCGTCCAGGCCGGAGATCTGCGCGTCGGTACGCGCCGTGTTGGTCAGGGTGTCACTGGCCATGGCGGCCCACCTCCGTACGGAGCCGCTCGGTGACCTCGGCGGCGATGGCGGCGACCTCGGGGGAGTCGATCCGTCGGGGGCGCGGGATGTCCACCTCGGTGGAGTAGATGATCCGGCCGGGACGGCTGGAGAGCAGGATGATCCGGTCGGCCAGTCGGGCGGCCTCGCGGACGTTGTGCGTCACGAAGAGCACCGAGAGGTTCCGCTCGGACCAGATGCGTTCCAGCTCGTCGTGCAGGATGTCCCGGGTCATCGCGTCCAGTGCGCCGAACGGCTCGTCCATCAGCAGCACCGGCGTGTCCAGGGCCAGCGTGCGGGCCAACGCGACCCGTTGCCGCATGCCCCCGGAGAGCTCGTGGGGGCGCTTGCGGCCGAAGTCGGCCAGGTGCACCGTACGCAGCAACTCGGCGACCCGCTCGCGCCGCTCGGCCCGGGGCAGCCGACGCAGCTTCAGCGGCACCTCGACGTTGCCGTCGACGGTCAGCCAGGGAAACAGCGCCGGTTCCTGGAACATCAGCCCCGGGTTGGCGTCGCCGGCCAACGTGATCTGCCCGCCGCTGGGCCGGTCCAGCCCCGCGACCAGGTTCAGCAGGGTGCTCTTGCCGCAGCCGGAGGCACCGACCAGGCAGACGAACTCGCCGGGTGCGACGTCCAGCGACACACCGTCGAGGGCCAGGACGGCGTTCGGCCCGCGCCCGTACACCTTGGTCACGCCGGAGAGCGCGACCGCGGTGGTCGCGCTCTGCGGCGTCGTCGTGGTCGACGTCATGGCTGGACGACCTCGGGCTTGCCCTGCGACTTGAGCGCGTTGTTGAGGTACTTGAGGTCGTACAGGCCCTTGAGGTCGACCGGTTCGGTCAGCTTGACCTCGACGGCGTGGTCGAGGCCGGCCTTGAGCGAGGTCGCGATCGGGTCGTTGGTGAATTCCAACGTCGGCCACGCCTGCTTGATGAGCTTCAGGTCCAGCGGCTTTCCGGTGATCTTGCCGATCGCCTCGGAGATGGCCTGCTGAGCTTCCTCGGGCTTGGTGTTGACGAACTCGTTAGCGGCCACCTGACCGTCGACCAGCTTCTGCACCACGTCCGGGTGTGCCTTGAGGAACTTCGTGCTGACCAGCAGGTTGGTGATGACGAACTTCTTGTCCGGCCACAGGTCGCGCTCGTCGACGAGCACCTTGCCGCCGGCGTTGACCAGGCGGGAGACGAACGGCTCGGGCACCCAGGCACCGTCGATCGCGCCGCTGTTGAACGTCTCGACCGTCTGGGCGTTCTCCTGCGGGACGATCTTGACGTCGCCGCCACCCTCCTTGGTGGTGGTCAGACCCTGCTGCTTGAGCCAGTAGCGGATCGCCACGTCCTGGGTGTTGCCCAGCTGCGGGGTGGCGATCTTCTTGCCCTTCAGGTCCTGCGCGCCGGCGATGCCGGGCTTTACCACCAGCGCCACGCCGCCGGAGGCCGCGCCGGAGATGACCCGGACGGCCTCACCCTTGGACTTGGAGAAGGCGTTCACTGTCGGGTTCGGACCGATGTAGGTGGCGTCCAGCGCACCGGAGAAGACGGCCTCGATGGCGGCCGGGCCGGCGTTGAAGGTCTTCGGGTCCAGCTTGACGTCGGCGCCGAGCTTCTCGGCGAAGATGCCCTTCTCCACGCCGACGACGGCCGGCGCGTGCGTGATGTTGGGGAAGTAGCCGAGGCGCAGCGTCACCGGGCCGGAGCTGCCGCCCGTGCCCTCGCTGTCGTCGCCGCACGCGGCGGTGCTGCCCAGGGTCGCCGCACCGAGGGCGGCGAGAGTGGCCAGGGTGACCAGCCGGCGCATGGGAAGCCGTCTCATCGTCCATCCAATCCGCAGTATTCCTACTTAGTTGGTAGGAAGACTGGGCCAGGCCGCGATCAGCGTCAAGACCCATCCACATGGCGGGATGGCGCGTCTCAGTCATGTCGGTATTTCCTACCAGCTTGCTAGGTTAAACCGGACTCGGTGATCGGCAGAGAGGCGAATTCGCGATGAGCTTCCACTGGTTCCTGCCCACCTCCGGCGACGGTGACCAGGTCGGTGCCGCCACCGTCACCGCGGGCGCCGCCCGCCACGACCGGGCCGCCACCGTGGCCTACCTGGCCGAGGTCGGCCGGGCCGCCGAGACGCACGGCTTCACCGCCGTTCTCACGCCCGTGGGCGCCGGCTGCCCCGACCCGTGGATCGTCTGCGCGGCGGTCGCCCAGCACACCGAGCGGCTCGGCATGCTGGTCGCCGTTCGGGCCGGCTTCGCGCTGCCCACCCTGATCGCCCAACAGGCCGAGGCGTTCCAGGCCATCTCCGGTGGCCGGCTGTCGCTCAACATCGTCACCGGCGGCGACCCGGCCGAGCAGCGGGCGTACGGCGACTTCCTCGGGCACGACGACCGCTACGCGCGCACCGGCGAGTTCATCGAGGTGCTCCGCCGCGCCTGGGCCGGCCGGCCCTTCGACTACGCCGGGAGGCACTACCGGGTCGACCAGGGCGGCCTGGCCACCCCGCTCGCCGAGCCACCGCCGGTCTACTTCGGCGGCGCGTCCCCGGCCGCCGAGACGGTGGCTGCCCGACAGGCCGACGTGTACCTGATGTGGGGCGAACCGCCGACGTCGATCGCCGCCCGGGTCGCCCGGGTCCGGGCGCTCGCCGCCGAGCAGGGCCGCACCCTGCGCACCGGTCTGCGGCTGCACGTCATCGCCCGACCCACCGGCGCCGAGGCGTGGGCGGAGGCCGACCGGCTGCTGGCCGGGATGAGCCCCGAGCGGATCGCCGCCGCACAGGCCAGGTTCCGCCGGATGGACTCGGTGGGTCAGGCCCGGATGGCCGCGCTCAACGCCGGTCGCACCGACGGGCTCACCGTCGCGCCGAACCTCTGGGCCGGCGTCGGCCTGGTCCGCGAGGGTGCCGGCACCGCGCTGGTCGGCAGCTACGCCGAGGTGGCGGCCCGCATCGACGAGTACGCGGCACTCGGCGTCGACGAGTTCGTCCTCTCCGGCTGGCCGCACCGGGAGGAGGCCGAGCGGGTCGGCGCCGAGGTGCTGCCCCGTGTCCGCCCGACACCCGAGCGGCATCACGCGGCGGGTGATGAACGGCGCGTGGGGGCGCGGTAAGCCTCGCTCGACGCGGTCCGCGCCGGCGCGGGTTATCCCTCGGCGGTGGGTCGGTTGTGCACCACCAACTCGTCGATCTCCAACCGGCCGACGCGCAGCTCCCGCACGACCGCCCGGCGGATCGCCAGCCGCCCGATGACCAGCGCTCCGACGGCCACGGCCCCGACGGCCACCGCCCCCACGGCGAGGGCACCGAGCGACGCCGCTCCCACAGCCCGCGCGCCGGTCGCCGCCGCGCCGGTAGCCCGCGCGCCGGTCGCCGCCGCGCCCGTCGCCGCCGCGCCGCTCGCGCGCGCCCCGGTCAACCGCATCAGGCGTGTCTCTCGTTTCATCTCCCCATTGTCCCCGCACGGCCGGTCGCCCGCTTCCCACCGGTCCCGGATGTCACCCCGCCGCCCGACGCACCCGCCGTCTCACCCTCGCGGTGGCGGCGGCTCCGGGAGGTCGCGGGTGGCGGGGGTGTCGACGCGCTAGGGTCGATCCCGTGGCGGCGCGGAGATCCAGAATTCCAGCGACGAAGTATCCGGTCGAGCGGTTCACCCTCGACAACGGCCTGCGGGTGGTGCTCACCCCTGATCGCAGTGCCCCGGTGATTGGGGTGGCGGTGGTCTACGACGTCGGCATCCGCTCGGAGCCGGAGGGGCGCACGGGCTTCGCCCATCTCTTCGAGCACCTGATGTTCCAGGGTTCGGAAAACCTGGAGAAGCTGGCCCACTTCCGGCACGTGCAGGGCGCTGGTGGCACCTTCAACGGCTCCACCCACCTGGACTACACCGACTACTTCGAGACGCTGCCGAGCAACGCGCTGGAACGCGCGCTGTTCCTGGAGGCGGACCGGATGCGTGGCCCCCGACTGACCGAGGAGAACCTGCGCAACCAGGTCGACGTGGTCAAGGAGGAGATCCGGGTCAACGTCCTCAACCGGCCGTACGGCGGCTTCCCCTGGCTGACCCTGCCGCCGGTCATGTTCGACACCTTCCCGAACGCGCACGACGGCTACGGCTCCTTTGACGACCTGGAGTCGGCGACCGTCGCCGACGCGGCGGACTTCTTCCGCCGCTACTACGCCAGCGGTAACGCGGTCCTCGCCGTCAGCGGCGACATCGACGTGGCCGAGGCGACCGAGCTGGTCACCCGGCACTTCGGTGACGTGCCAGCCCGACCGGCGCCGAAACGGCCCGACTTCACCGAGCCCGAGCTGACCGCCGAGCGGCGCACCTCGTACACCGATGCCCTGGCGCCGCTGCCGGCGGTGGCCGGCGCCTGGCGTGTGCCCGACCCGGTCACCGACTTCGCCGGCTACCTGCCGTACGTGGTGCTGGCCGAGGTGCTCACCGACGGCGACGCGTCGCGGCTGGTCGAGCGGCTGGTGCAGCGCGACCGCACGGTGACCAGCCTCGGCGGATACCTCGGTTTCATGGGTGACCCGTTCGACGTCCGCGACCCCACAGCGCTGCTGTTGCAGGCGCATCTGCCGCCCGGGGGCGACGTGGACAAGGTGCTGCGCACCATCGACGAGGAGTTGGACCGGCTGGCCACCGACGGGCTGACCGACGGTGAGCTGGCCCGCACCCAGGCCCGGATGGCGACCCATCTGCTGCGGGACACCGACGCGGTGCTCGGCCGGGCGCTGCGGATGGCCGTGCTGGAGCAGCAACGCGGCGAACCGGGCCTGCTCAACGAGTTGCCCCGGCTGGTCGGCGACGTCACCGAGGACCAGGTCCGGGCCGCCGCGGCCACTCTGCGGCCGGAGCGCCGGGCCGCCATCGAGGTCATTGCCGGAGGCGTTCGGTGAGCGCGAGGAGTGAGCCGGTTTTGCGAGCCCCGCAGTCGCGAACGAAGGTGGCACAGTGACTACGACCACTGCTCCCGTCGGGCCGCGTACGCTGCCGCCGCTGGGGCCGACCCGCAAGCTCAAGGTGCCCAAGCAGGCCGAACGTACGCTGCAAAACGGTCTCACCGTGATCGCCGTACGCCGGCCCGCCGTGCCGCTGGTCGAGTTGCGGCTCTGGGTTCCGTTCGGTCGGGTGCACCTGGCTCGCGGCGCGATGCTTTCGCAGACGATGCTCTCCGGCACCGAGTCGATGACGAGCGTGCAGCTCGCCGCCGAGTTGCAGAAGGTGGGTGGCGGGCTCTCCGCGGGCGTCGACCCGGACCGGCTGATGCTCTCGGGCGCCGGGCTGGTCACCGGCCTGGACCGGATGCTGGAGCTGCTGGCCGAGGTGCTGACCAGCGCCAGCTACCCGAGCGACGAGGTGGCCACCGAACGGGACCGACTGGTCGACCGGATCCAGGTGGCGCAGAGTCAGCCGGCGCACCTGGCCCGGGAGGCGCTGCTGAAGCGGATCTACGGCCGGCACCCGTACGCGACGCAGACCCCGGAGCCGGGCCAGATCCGCGCCGTCCGCCCGGCGGCGTTGCGCACCCTGCACGCGGAGCGGGTCCACCCGGCCGGCGCGCAGTTGGTGCTGGTCGGTGACGTGCAGCCGGAGAAGGCCCTGGACGCCGCCGAGCGGGCGCTCGGCGGCTGGGCCGGCGCCGGGCGTGTGGCCGAGCTGCCGGCGACGCCGCCGCTGGAGCCGGGCCCACTGCTGCTGGTCGACCGGCCGGGCTCGGTGCAGTCCTCGCTGCGGATCGCGCTTCCGGCCGTGTCCCGCACCGACCCCGACCACGCCCCGCTGCAACTGGCCAATCTGATCTTCGGCGGTTACTTCTCCTCCCGTTGGGTGGAGAACATCCGCGAGGACAAGGGCTACACGTACGGCCCGCACTCGGGGATCGAGCACTCCGTGGCCGGGTCGGTGCTGGTGGCCTCCGCCGAGGTGGCCACCGAGGTCACCGGGCCGGCGCTGCTGGAGACGACTTATGAGTTGGGCCGGTTGGCGTCGCTGCCACCGAAGCCCGAGGAGTTGGAGCAGGCCCGTCAGTACGCCCTAGGCACTCTCCAGCTCGGCATGTCCACCCAGGCCGGGTTGGCGGCGTTGACCAGCGCGTACGCGGGCAACGGGCTGCGCCTCGACTTCCTCGCCGAGTATGCGGCGAGGTTGGCGAAGGCGAGCATCGACGATGTCGCGCGTGCCGGCGCCCGGTACCTGGCACCGGCTCGGGCGGCGATCGTGGTGCTCGGTGACGCCGAGCGGGTCACCCCGGGCCTCGCCGCGCTGACTCCGGTCCACACCGAGCCCAAGCTGTGAGCGAGCGCAGCGAGCGAGCCATGGGGCTCAGCAGTGGGCCGTCTCACGGCGGCGTGGAGCGAAGCGGAGCGCTGGCGTGAGTGGGGAGGCGGCGCCGCCGTTGGCCCGGTCCACGCTGGATCGAGCCGCGCACCGGCGGGGCGACTCGCAGTGGCTGACCGAGGCGTGGCTGCGTGGCCGCGTGCTGCTGCTCGATTCGACCGACGAGGGTCGGACGTTGGCCCGCACCGACACGTCGCCACCGGCGTTGGTGCTGTTCGGTGCGGCCGACGTGCCGGCCGGGTCCGAGTCGACGGCGATGTTCCTCGGTGTCGAACCGGACGGGGTGCCGGTCTTCGCGGTCGACGCGCCGCTGCCGGCGTTGCCGGGGACCCGGGCGGTCAACCTGCGCGAGGTGGGCCACCTGCTGGCCGACCGGGAGGCCGGCATCTTCACCACGGCGTTGGCGCTGCTCAACTGGCACACCCGGCACGGCTACTCGACGAGCACCGGGGCGCCGACCGCGATGGACGAGGCGGGCTGGTCCCGGGTGGACCGTAACGGTGGGCGGATCTGGCCGCGTACCGACCCGGCAATGATCGTGCTGGTGCACGACGGTGTGGACGGCCCGGACGGTCGCTGCCTGCTTGGCAACAACGCCGGTTGGCCGGGCACCCCGGGCGGCCGGCGCTATTCCTGCCTGGCCGGCTATGTCGAGCCCGGCGAGTCGGCGGAGGCCGCCGTGCTGCGCGAGGTCCGCGAGGAGGTGGGCATCGGGGTCGAGCGCATCGGGTACGTGGGCAGCCAGGCGTGGCCGTTCCCCGGCTCGCTGATGCTGGGTTTCCTGGCCACCGCGAACCCGAACGATCCGGTGCGGGTCGATCCGTCCGAGATCGCGTACGCCCGGTGGTTCTCGCGCCGGGAGATCGGGGCGGCGCTGGCCGGGCGGACGGTGGACGTGGGTGACGGTGCCCAGCTGATCCTGCCACCGCCGTCGTCGATCGCGCTGTTCCTCATCCACCGGTGGCTGGACGGCTGGGTGGACGCCGACCGGTGAAGCACGGTCCCGACCCGTGGCCGCCGTTGCCGCGGCGGTCACGGGCCGGGAACACGGGCCGTCGTGGTCGGTGGGTGCGATAAACGCGGCGGGGGAGCCGATCCGACCACGACGGACGTCTTGTCGAGTCAGGTGCCGTTGCGGCCCGGTCTGTGTCGGAAGGCCGCGCGGGGCTCGATCAGCGGCACGACCTTGACCCGTTGCTTGCCGGCGCGGACCGCGCCGACCGTGGCCAGAGCGCGGGCCAGCAGCAGTGCGGCGTCCCGGTCCTCGGCGTGCACGGTCTGCCGTCGTGGCTCGGGGGTGGTCGTCTCGTCGCGGAGTCGGTGGCCGTCTGCCCAGGCAGCGGCGATGTCCCCGTCGGCGACGGCGCGGATGTCGGTGCGAACGATCAGGAACCGCATGAGGGTCTCCGGATGAGCCGCGATGGATAAGCCAGTGTGGAAGTTCCACGTATCCGAGGGCCATGTTACGCCCCGTGTTCGTCCCAGCAACTGAAACGCGCCTATCAGTTCGGAGCGTCGTCCGATCAGCCGATGCAGCTCAGGGGGTCGGCGGGCGCGTACAGCGACGGGGCCGCCGGCAGTGCGCCGACGGCCCCGTACCTGTCACCGGCTCAGTTCAGATCGAACTGGCCCTTCTTGGCTCCGGTGATGAAACCGAGCCACCCTGCGCGGTTGAACAGCAGCACCGGGCCGCCTCGGTCCTTGCTGTCGCGCAGGGCGACCGCCGACGGGCCGGCGTTGAGTGGGGCGACCTCCACGCAGTTGGAGGTCTGGCTGCGTGTGCTGGTACGCCACGGGGCATCCGCCAGCGAGTGAGCGGAGACGGACGGCGTGTTACGGATGTCGTTCATGGTTCTGCTCCTGATGTGAAGCGATCCGATGGGACGAGTGGTGCCGCACGCCCCGACGGAGGGTCGGTCCCCCGTGGATCACCGATCCGTCAGCCGCCCCGAGGCCCGGCGGCGCTGGGTCGGCGCCGTTGCCGGCCCGAACGCCACTGTGGATGGGGGCGCCGCCTCGGTCAGCCGTCCCGTTGACTCGATCAGCCAGGAGAGGGTGTCCTCGGCGTTCAGTGCCGACGTGCATAGCCACTCGAACACCACTTTATAGCGATTTAGCGCGATTGCCTCGGTCGACATGACGTCGGTGAAGCCACCTTCGATGGCCAATGTCTCCGGATCGAGGGGATCGGCGAACCGGTAGACCGAGAACGCGGTCGGCGGGAGGTACCAATTGCCGATCTGGGTGTCGCGAAGCAGCACGTGCAGCGTCACGTTCGGCAGCAGGGCCAGCTCACAGAGCTGGAGCAGTTGTTCGTGCAGCACTTCGGGCGGCCCGGCGCGGCGGCCGAGAGCGGCCTCCTCCAGCACGGCGGTGTAGCGGGGCGCGTGCGGCTCACGGGTCAGCAACGACTGACGGGCCATCCGCGCCTGCACCTCGGTCTCCGGCTCGTCGTCGGGCTCGGGCTCGCCCGCGCCCGCGCCCACCTGCCGGGCGGAGACGATCCGGACCTGGGCGTAACCCGGGGTCTGCAACAGGCCGGGCACCAGCACCGGGTTGTATTCGGAGATCTCGGCGCAGCCCGCCTCCAACTCGGCCCAACTGCGCTGCTGCTGCGTCATCACCGGGAAGTTCTTCAACCAGCCGCGCATGTCGCCGGCCTCGCTGGTGATGCCGAGCAACTCGTCGTGCACCGCCTGGTCGACGCCGTAGAGATCCAACAGGTCGCCGACGTCCTGCGGGTCCGGTCGGCTGCGGCCGTTCTCCAGGCGGGACAGTTTGGACGCGGAGGCCCAACCGATACGCTCGATCACCTGGTCGCCGGTGAGGCCCGCGGCCTCACGCAGGCGGCGCAGCTCGACGCCCAATCGGCGACGACGCAGGATCGGGCTGGGTGCGGCAGGAGGCACAGTGTCCTCTTTCCCGTCGACCGCCGCTGGCGCGACGGTAACTGTATGAAATTCGCCCCCCACGGTCAGTATGGACGGCGCGACCGGTGTCGGAGGTTCCGGCGGGGGCGTGTCCTGCAAAAATCGGACCACGGGAATGCCGGACGATGACGGACCCGCGGTCGCGGCCCACGTCGACCTCGCCCAGCCGGGCAGGCCATCCCGCCGGAGGGACCCATGCGCACGATCCTGCGCCGACCCGACTTCCGCCTGCTCTTCGGCGGTCTGCTGGCCAGCATGACCGCCGAGTCGATCCTGCTGCTCGCGCTCGCCATCTGGGTCAAGGATCTGACCGGCTCGAACGGGCTGGCCGGTGCCACGATCTTCGCCGTCATCGCGCCGATGATGCTGGCACCGCTGGTCGGCTGGTTCGTCGACCGGTACCCGCGTCGGCCGTTCTTTCTGGCCGCGAACGTGCTCACCGCCGCCCTGCTCACCCCGTTGTTCGCCGTCCGGCACGCGGGCGACGTCTGGATCGTCTACCTGGTGGCCGCCCTCTACGGGCTGTCGTCCATCACGCTCGGCGCGGCGCTCAGCGGGCTGATCCGGGAGATGGTGCCGGTCGAGCTGCTGGCCGAGGCGAACGGCCTGCTCCAGACCGTACGGCAGGGGATGCGGCTGATCGGCCCGCTGGCCGGCGCGGCGCTCTACGCGGCGCTCGGTGGGTGGGCGCTGGCCGGGATCGGGATCGTCGGATTTCTGACCGCCGCGGCGGTGGTCACCGCTCTACCCACTCCGCAGCAGGCGCTACCGCCCGTGCGGCTGCGCTGGCCAGCCGAGCTGGGCGCGGGCCTGCGGCACCTGGCCGGCGAGCCGGCCCTGCGCCGGGCACTGCTCGGCTACGGCCTGGGATCACTGGTGATGGGCTTCAGCGAGTCGCTCATCTTCGCGTACGTCGACCAGGGGTTGAACCGGGACGCCGCGTTCGTGGGCGTGCTGGTCACCGTGCAGGGCGTGGGCGGGTTGCTCGGCGGGCTCTGCTCACCGGCGCTGGTCCGCAGGCTCGGTGAGGTCGGCACACTGGCCGCCGGTGTCGCGTTCTTCTCCCCGGCCGCGCTCGCGCTCGCGTACCCCGACATCCGGCTCGGGTTTGCGGCGGTGCTGCTGGCCGGCGTTTCGCTCCCGCTGACGATGGTCGGGCTGCACACGCTGATCCAGCGTCGGACCCCGCCCACGCTGGTCGGCCGGGTCGCCGCGGCCACGCAGGCGGTGGTCAGTGGCCCGCAGGCGTTCTCCATCGGGGCGGGCGCCCTGCTGGTCGGGTTCCTGGACTACCGGCTGCTCTTCGCGCTGGTCGGGGTGGCCACCCTGATCGCCGGTGGCTACCTCTGGCGGGGCCGGCACCTGAGCGCGCCCCCCGGCACCCGCCCGCCCACGCCGGCCCTTCCGGTGCTCCCGGCACCCCGGCGACCGGCAGAGGACGCCGACCGGCCGCTGGCGACCGGCACCCACCTTCCGCCTCCACGATGACCGACCTCGGAACACGACGAGCGGCCGCCCCGAGTGGGGCGGCCGCTCGTCGACGGTCATCTGGCCGGTCAGGCGGTGAGGGTCTCCAGGTGCTGCTTGACCTGGGTGATCGAGGGATTCGTCAGGGCGCTGCCGTCGTCGAAGCGCAGGGTCGGCACCGTCTGGTTGCCGCCGTTGACGCTCATCACGAACTCCGCGGCCTTCGGGTCCTGCTCGATGTCGACCACCTCGTAACCGATGCCCTCCCGGTCGAGCTGCGACTTCAGCCGGTGGCAGTAGCCGCACCAGGGGGTGGAATACATCGTCAACATGGTCGGATCCTCCAACTCCTCCGGCCGCGGCTTGCGGATCAAGCCGAGGCTGTTCGCTGCAACGCTGAGGGGAGCTGAGATGATTCCTGGTTGTGGCGGTTCACTCAGCGTCGGAACACGTGCTCGCCGGGCTGGACCCTGAGCAGCGCTCCGCGGTGACCGCGCCCGCCGGCCCGGTCTGCATCCTTGCCGGCGCCGGCACCGGCAAGACCCGGGCGATCACCTCCCGGATCGCCCACCGGGCACTCTCCGGTGAGATATCCCCCCGGCACGTGCTCGCGGTCACCTTCACCGCCCGTGCCGCCGCCGAGATGCGACACCGTCTCACTCTGCTCGGGGCGCACGGTGTCCAGGCGCGGACCTTCCACGCCGCTGCGCTGCGGCAGGTGCGGTACTTCGCGCCCCGCCTGCTGTCCGGCCGGGCCATGCCCGAGTTGCTGGACAGCAAGGTGCGGCTGGTCACCCTCGCTTCTGCCCGGGTCGGCCTGCGCACCGACCGGGCCGCCGCGCGCGACCTGGCCGGCGAGATCGAGTGGGCCAAGTCGTCGCTGGTCGAGCCGACGGACTACGTGGTGGCCGCCGCCCGGGCGCTGCGCGACACACCGCACGAGCCGGCGAAGGTGGCCGAGGTGTTCACCGCGTACGAGCAACTCAAACGCTCGAACGGCGTGATCGACTTCGAGGACATGCTGCGTGCCGCGGTGTGGGGCATCGAGGAGCACCCGGACGTCGGCGAGCAGATCCGCACCCAGTACCGGCACTTCGTGGTCGACGAGTACCAGGACGTCAACCCACTCCAGCAGCGGTTGCTGGACGCCTGGCTGGCCGGCCGCAACGACCTGACCGTGGTCGGCGACGCCAGCCAGACGATCTACTCGTTCACCGGGGCCACCTCGGCGTACCTGGTCGACTTCCCCCGCCGGCACCGCAACGCCACGGTGGTCCGGCTGGTCCGCGACTACCGCTCCACCCCGCAGGTGGTCGGGCTGGCCAACGCGGTGATCTCCCAGGCCCGGGGCACCGAGGCGCGGTTGCGGCTGGAGCTGAGCGGGCAGCGCCCACCCGGCCCCGAGCCGGACCTGCGGATCTTCACCGACGAGCCGGCCGAGGCGAACGCGGTCGCCGCGCGCTGCCGCGCCCTGATCGACGCGGGCACGCCGGCGAAGGAGATCGCCGTGCTGTTCCGGGTCAACGCGCAGTCCGAGGCGTACGAGAAGGCGCTCACCGAGGCCGCGGTGCCGTACGTCGTGCAGGGCGCCGAGCGGTTCTTCGAGCGGACCGAGGTACGCCAGGCGATGGTCGCGCTTCGCGCCGCCACCCGCTCGATCCCCGGGGAGACGCCGTTGCCGGCCGCCGTCGTCGAGGCGCTCACCGCGGTCGGCTGGGCCCCGGACGCACCCCCGGCCGGTGGCGCCGCCCGCGAGCGCTGGGAGGCGCTGTCCGCGCTGGTCCAGCTCTCCGAGGAGTACGCGGCCAGCCCCGAGGTGGTGCCGATCGGCGAGGCCGCGTCGGTGGAACGTCCCGTTACGCTCACCGACTTCACCGAGGAACTCGCCCGCCGGGCCGCCCAGCAGCACGTACCGACTGTGGACGGGGTGACCCTCGCCTCGCTGCACTCCGCCAAGGGGCTGGAGTGGGACGCGGTCTTCCTGGTCGGCCTCGCCGAGGGCACCATGCCCACCACGTACGCCAAGACCGTCGAGCAGGTCGAGGAGGAGCGTCGGCTGCTCTACGTCGGGATCACCCGAGCGCGGCAGTGGCTCTGGTTGTCGTACGCCGCAGCACGCTCGCCGGGCGGACGGGCCCGGCGGCCGTCGCGGTTCCTGCCCCAGCTGGACCGCTCCGGCGGCACCGAACGGGCGTCCGGCGGCGGCACCGGTCCGGCGGCCAAACGCACCGAGCGGCGTCGAACCCAGATCGTCTCCTGTCGGATCTGCGGCGCCACCCTGCTCGCCGGCCCGGACCGCAAGCTGGGTCGGTGCCCCACCTGCCCGTCCGACATCGACGATGAGCTGCACGAACGGCTGCGCGAGTGGCGGCAGCGGGTGGCCGGGGCGCAGAAGGTCCCCGCCTACGTGGTGTTCACCGACGCGACGCTGATCGCGCTGGCCGAGCGGCGGCCCGAGCGGTCGGAGGAACTGATCGCCATCGCCGGTATCGGCCCCCGCAAGCTGGGCCTCTACGGGGAGTCGGTGCTGGCGCTGGTGGGGGGCGCGGGTGTGGACGATGTCTGCCCTGAGAAAACTTTCGAAATCTCGTCGTAAATTCGTTTGCCCTCGCCCCGGCGCGAGGAATAGCCTCAGGACACACCACGCGAGCGGCGCCATTCCGGCTGCTCACGGGGGTTGGTCCAGTCGATCCGAGGAACGTGAGGGAGGTGGGTCCCGTGAAGATCTTCACCTATGAGCGTCTGGCGGCGATGCCGTCTGTCTGCGCTCCGCTGTCGGCTGTCCGGGTGGCCCTCACGGCTGCACGACCGTCGGTTCCGCAGGTGCACCAGGTTCAGACCGAGCTGAGCCTGACCCTCGCACCAGTCGGAGTCGAGGGGACCAGTGGCTTCACGGGCAATGGCATCCAGGTCGCCAAGAAGCGCATGGATGTCCGCGGCGTTCCACCTCGAGGTAAACCGGTCTGACCATCAGACACCGGCTCACCTCGAGGCCGCGGAACCCGCTTACCGGGATCCGCGGCCTCAGTTTTTTGCCCGCCGTAAGTACGTCGGAATGCGATCCACGAGATCGAATGTGAGAGAGAGGTGACCGGGAGATGAGTCTGGCGTTGGCCCCACTCGACATGAGCATCGAGATGGAGGCGAACCTGCCCTGCCGGAAGTTCGACCCTGACCTGTGGTTCTCCGACTCGCCCACCGAGCTCGAGCTGGCCAAGTCGCTCTGCGGGGACTGCCCGCTGCGTGTCGAATGCCTGGCCGGAGCTGTTGAGCGAGCGGAGCCGTGGGGCGTCTGGGGCGGCGAGATCTTCGAGCGTGGCGCGGTCGTCCCGCGTAAGCGGCCCCGTGGCCGTCCACGTAAGGAGGACGTCGCTCGTGACGCCGAGCTTCGGGTCGAGGCCGAGGCGCGCCTGGCGGCCAGTGGGCTGTCCGAGGTGCGTGGCGCGGTCCGGCTGGCAGCCTGACGTGTTCCCGATCCGTACCAACTACGCCGGTGTCGCACCGGCAGTGAGTGAGAAGACGATGTTCAACGTCCCGAGTGGAGCCTTCGAGATGCAACTACTCCACGAAGCGTTGTCCCGGGCTCGAATGCGCCGGCCTCAGGCCGGTCGTACCACCACGAGCACTGAGGCAACCCGATCCGCCCGTACCGTCGCCATGAACAGCCGCAACCAGACGGCACGCGACCTGGGCGTTCTCTAGTACCACCGCACACAGAAGGGCGGGTGCCGACCGGCACCCGCCCTTCTGGACGTCCTCAGGCGACCGGGGCGAAGCCGGGCAGCCAACGCTCCAGGATGCTGCGGTACGGAGCCTTCGCCTCCAACTGGCAGAGAATTCCGATCGAGCCGAGCGTCACCCGGTGGATCAGCAGGTACGACGGCGGTAGGTTGAGCTGCCTGCTCAGCTGGTACGTGGGGGAGCGCGGGCTGGCGAGTCGACCCGCCTCGGCCCGCAGCCAGGCCCGGGTGAACCGGAACCCGTCCGCCGCGATGGGCTCCAGCATCGGACGGATGAAGTCGAGCACCCCCTCGGCGTCGATCTGCTCGGTGGCGCCGATGAAGCCCTCCGAGCGCAGCCCCGCCACCACCTCGTCGGCGTCGCCGCGCAGCGCCATCGCGGCGATCCGACCGATCGGCTCCGGCGTTCCCTCCGGCATCCGGGCCACCGCGCCGAAGTCGATCACCCCGAGTCGGCCGTCGGGCAGCAGCCGGAAGTTTCCCGGGTGCGGGTCGGCGTGCAGCAACCCGGCCCGTTGCGGAGCGGAGAGGTGCAGGGTGGCCATCAGCCGGCCCGCCTCGTCCCGCTCCTCCTCGGTGCCCTCGCGGATGATGTCGGCCAACGGGGTGCCCGTCACCCACTCGGTGACCAGCACCCGGGGTGCCGCGTTGATCACCTGCGGGATGTAGATCTCCGGGTCGTCGGCGTACGCGGCCGCGAAGGCGCGCTGCGACTCGGCCTCCAGCTCGTAGTCCAGTTCCTCGGTGATCCGCTCGCGCAGCTCGACCAGGAGCGGCTTGACGTCCAGACCGGGTTGGATGGCCCGGAACATTCCGCCCAGCCGGGAGAGCTGCTTGAGGTCGGAGAGGAGCGCTTCACCGGCGCCCGGATATTGGATCTTGACCGCCACGTCGCGGCTGTTCGGTGCGCCGGACTCGTCGAACCCCGGCTCCCGCCACCGTGCCCGGTGCACCTGGCCGATGCTGGCGGCGGCGGCCGGGGTGTCGTTGAACTCGACGAACAGGTCCCGCCAGTCGGGGCCGAGCTGCTCGGCCAGCACCTTGTGCACGCTGGCGATCGGCAGCGGCGGCGCCGCCTCCTGGAGCTTCGTGAGCGCCTGGCGGTAGGGCGCGGCGATCTCCTCCGGCAGTGCCGCCTCGAAGACCGACAGCGCCTGGCCGAACTTCATCGCCCCACCCTTGAGCTGGCCCAACACGCTGAACAGCTGCTCGGCGGTGCGCTGCTGGATCTCCGCGGAGATCACGTCGGAGGCGAGCCCGGTGACGCGCTTTCCCATGCCGAGAACGGTCCGGCCGGCGAAGCCGAGCGGCAGGGCGGCGAGCTTGGCGGTGCGGGACACGGCGCGGCGCGGTATGTCGGTCACACGGTCATTGTTACCGACCGGAGGGCTCCGCTGCTGCTCTGCGGCCGGGCTGGTGCGGACACTCGACCTCGCGAGCACCCGCACGCCGGGTGTGGCGGCCAGCCCCGACGGCGGAAGCGGCCCGCGCCGGTGATCTCCATGGCCCCACCGAGGGTCTCCGGCTGACCGCCGTCGAGCTGCGTCAGCGCCTCGGCCAGCGCGTACCCGATGGCTGCCAGCAGGGTGCTGGTCGCTCCGGCGGCGACCGGGTCGGTGGCGGCGAGCTGGGCGGCGAGCCGCGGCCAGTCCGGGTCGCGGTCGGCCCGGTGCAGCTCGACGCAGTGCAGGCAGGGCCCGGCCGGTGGGCGGACCAGCGGCCCGACGACCGGTACGCCCTCGCGCAGCGTGACCAGCAGGTGTGGCTGCCGGCGTTGGGCCAGACCGGCGGCCACCAGCGCGGGTGGCCGGTCCGTGCCGAGCTGGATCACCAGGTCCACCCGGGTGGACCGGCCCCGCTGGGTGCCGGTGCCTGGCGCGACGCGGTTGACCGCCGCCCGCACGGCCGGTGCCAGCGGGTGACCCAGCTCGGTGGCGGGGATGCCCGTGCCGACCAGGTCGACGGGTCGGACCGGGCCGGTGAGGTGGGGGATCACCTGCCCTACGCCGGCCTGGGCCAACGCCACCGTCAGCGGCCCGCCGAGCGCCCCGGCACCGGTGAGCACGACCCGGGTGGTCCGCCGACGGCGCAGGACCTGTGCGGGGGTGCCGGGCAGTCGAGCGGCGGCCAGGGCCAACGCGCCGGCCTCCGCCGCCAGCCGGGCGCGGACCGGGCCGGCCAGGTCACGGGGGAGCAGGCTGTGCGCGGGCACCAGCAGGCCGGCCGTACGCAGGGCGTCGAGCAGCGTACGTGCCTCGTCGGCGGTGACCCGGACGGTGGCCGCCTGCGTCAGGACGGAGCGTTCGCTGCGGGTGCCGTCGAGCAGGTCGAGCAGATGGGCGGCTCGGGGATTGGCCAGCTCCAGCAGCACGGCGGGCCCCGGGCCGACGCCGAGCTGGAGGGTGTGCCGGTCCCGCCAGAGCCGGTTGAGGCCGGGCAGCAGCGTGGGACGGGGCAGTACGGTGCGACTCATGGTCACCAATCGTGACCGTGACTTCGCGTTCGGTCGATCGTTGTCCACAGGCGCCCAGGCCGCTGTCCAGCGTTGTCCACAGGCTTTGCCGGGTTTTCCACAGGCTGCCGGCGAGACTGTCGGTCACCCGACAGGCGGTCGACGACCCGACGACCGCCCAGGACGGCAACGGGGCGGGGTGACCACCGGCCACCCCGCCCCCGTCACCCGTACGGTCAGACCTTGGCCTTGCCCAGGATGCGGTTCACTGTTGTCCCGCAAACCGGACACTTGCCCTTGGCCATGTTCATTCCGGTCTTCGAGACCTCGACGTGCCCCTCGAAGTCCCGCTTCTCCTTGCACTTGACGCAGTAACCGTTGTAGGTCGTCTGGGCCTGGTCGGCCACGGTGCCCTCCTCGTCTCGTCCGCCGGTCAATGCCGTCCCGGCGGGGTGCCCGGCGGCGGGCCACACGGGGCGCCGGCGCTGGGTCTCACTCCGCGGCCACCTTCGTGACCGCTGGTTCGCGGACCCTACCCAGGTCTGGGCAGTTCCATGTCAGCTGTGCATCGACACTGTGAGCAAGTCGACGTCGAGAGTGTGCATGGCGAAATAGGTCGGATAAGTCAGTTTGGCGGGGACACGCCGACCAAACCCTCACAGCCACCCGTGCGAGTGCCCCCGGCGCGGCCTCCGGCCGGTGATCACCTACGGTGGAGAGGCGTCGTGCGACACCGCCATCGGCGTTCACGAAGGGTGACGAGATGGCGTGGCGGGGCCGTCGTCAAGAAATTTTCCGGACGCCTGACGACCAATCACCATTTTCTGGGCGCGTGTCGCGTGGTTGACCCTTGCGGACCCCTGGTCAGTACGCATTAGCTTTCCTTCGTGACACGTAGCCGAGGCTGCGCGGGCCAGTGATGGCGGGGACGCGCAAGCCGGTCGTCGAGGTGCGGCGCAGCCAGCGCCGACGACGCACGGTGTCTGCGTACCGTGACGGTGAGCGGGTCGTCGTCCTCATCCCGGACCAGTTCTCCCGAGCCGAGGAGAGCGAGTGGGTCGACCGCATGCTCGCCCGGCTCGCCGCCCGGGAGGGGCGCCTGGCCCGCTCCGATGCCGAGCTGCTGGCCCGGGCGCGCCGGCTCATCGACCTCTACCTGGCCGAATACCCCACGAAGGCCGTTCCGGCCAGCGTCCGATGGGTCACCAACCAGAACGGCCGGTGGGGCTCCTGCACGCCGGCCGACCGCAGCATCCGAATCTCGCACCGCGTTCAGGAAATGCCCGACTGGGTGATCGACTACGTGCTGCTGCACGAGTTGGCGCACCTCATCGTGCCCAGCCACAACGCCCGGTTCTGGGCGTTGGTCGGCCGTTACCCGAAGGCGGAACGCGCCCGCGGCTACCTCGAAGGCGTGGCCGCTGCCTCCTGCGCACCGCTCCCCACCTGATCCACAGACCTCGAGTCTCCGGGCTGCCGCGCGCCGAGCCCTTCGGAAAGCCCGCGCCTCGTTTGAGAGCGCGGTCGGCCTAGATCCACTCGCCTTCCTGAAAACCGCGCTATCGATGCCCTGCGGACACCGCGACTTCCATGAACCCGGTTCGATCATGCCCACGCGCGCCGTGCGAGACGGCCGTTCGGCGTGCTGGGGCCTGCGGGGTGGTCGGGCGTGCGGGGTCGCTGTTCGGCGCGGCGCGGCCGTGCGGGTGAGCGGGTGGTCGGGGCGGCCAGGATGGGCGCTAGGGTCGGGGGGTGGCACGACGGGTGGTAGTGGCGTTGCTCGGACCGGTTTCCTGGTCGCCCCCGGGCGTCGACCGGGCCGAATGGCGAGCGGCGCTCGCGGAAGACGTCATCGACCTGCTCGCCACGCTCAACGAGGTGGAGATCGCCGTCGCGGTCACCCCGGCCGACCGATCCCTCGCCGACGCGTTGGTCTGGCCCGGCACCGCGGTCTACGAGGTCGCCGAGCCGACGCCGAATGCCGTGTTCGCCGCGCTGGAGGGCTACGACCAGGCGGCGGTGCTGGTCGGGGACGTGCCTGACCTGCCCGCACTGACTGTCGGCAAGCTGCTGCGCCCGCTCACCACCCGACCCGTCGCGGTGGCTCCGGTCGACGGCGGCGGTCCGGGCCTGCTCGGGGTGGCTGTGCGGCTGCCCGTGCCGGGTTGGCTACCCCCGCTGAACCTGGACACGGCAACGCCGACGGACGTTCGTTCCGGTGCCCCTCGACCGGGGGACGTGGCGGTCACCGCCGGCTGGCGGCGACTGCGCGGCCCGGCCGACCTGGCCACGCTGGACCCGGCCTTCGAGGGTTGGGAGGCGACCCGCGCCCTGCTCTCCGGCTCGGGCCGCCCCGCCTGACCGGCACGCTTCCCGACCGGGGGCCGTCACCTGCTGCCCATCCAGGGCCACCTGCACGCTGGGCGCCCGCCGTCGAGCAGCGCGGGCACCCGGCTTCAAGCATCACGGCCCAGGTTTCAGGACTTGGTGTCGTTCTCGCCGTCGGTCTCGTCGGGCTGGCCCGGGGACTTCTCCTCCACCCCACCGGGAGCGGTGAAGTCGAAGCTGTCCAGCTCGCTGAGGTCCATGTCGTTCATCGCGAAGGCGACCGGGTCGGCGAAGTCGTCGTCCGACGGGAGCAGGTCCGGGTGGCCCCACACGGCGTCGCGGCCCTCGATGCCACGGTGCTGGGTGAGCGCCGCCCAGAGTGCCGCGGCCTCGCGAAGGCGCCGTGGGCGCAGCTCCAGGCCGACGAGTGCGGCGAAGGTCTGCTCGGCGGGGCCACCGGCGGCACGGCGACGGCGGAACGCCTCACCGAGCCGGACGACGTTGGGCAGCCGGTCGCTGGCGGCGCTGTCCACGACGTGGCAGACCCAGCCCTCGACCAGGGCGAGTGCGGTCTCCAGCCGGGCCAGGGATGCCTTCTGCGCCGGAGTGTCCTCCGGTGTGAAGATGCCCTCCAGGGCGATCGCCTGCATCGACTCCGGGTCGGTCGGGTCGACCCGGCCCATCGCCTCCTCGATCGCCTCCCGGTTGACCCGGATGCCCGAGGCGTACATCTCGACCGCGCTGAGCACGTGACCGCGCAGCCACGGGACGTGCTGGAACAGCCGCTGGTGGGCGGCCTCACGCAGTGCCACGTAGAGGCGGACCTCGTCCTCGGGAAGCTCCAGGCCCTCGCCGTACGCCCGGATGTTGGCCGGGATCAGCGCGGCCGTGCCGGCCGGGCCGAGCGGCAGCCCGATGTCGCCGGCGGAGAGCACCTCCGCGGCGAGCGAACCGAGGGCCTGGCCCAGCTGACCGCCGAAGAGCGCGCCGCCGAGGGAGGCCACCATCGACTGCATCGGGCCGAGTTGGGCGCGGGCCTCCGGTGGCACCAGGTCGCCCATCGCGCCGACCATGCGGCTGGCCACCGGGTCGCAGAGCTTGCGCCACACGTCCAGCGTCTTGAAGATCCACTCATTGCGGTTCCAGGCGACCGGGGACTGGATGCCGGACGGCCACGCCGAGGCCGGCTCCAACCACAGGTCGGCCAGGCGCAGCGCCTCCTCGACGGCGTTGCGCTCATACGGTGACACCGCCGGGTCGCCGGCGGCCGCGAGCTGGCTGGCTGCTACCTGCCGGGCCAGGTCCCAGTTGACCGGCCCGCTGCCCGGCGCGGAGAGCAGGTGCTGCAACTGCGACATGAACTGCTGCATCTGCGCGGGATCGTTGGGGTCTGGTGGTTGACCACCCGGGAGCGCGAAACCGAACGGAATATCAGGCACGACGTCTACGGTACGCGGGCCGCGCCCCAGGTCGCCGCCGCTGGCGTTGCGCTGAGGGCGAAGTCGCGTGCGCATCCGGCAGGAGCCGTCCGGTCGGTCGGTACGCTCTGCGGCATGAGACGTCGTGGCCTGACGGTCCTGCTCGGTGCCCTGTTCACCGCCCTGCTGAGCATCGGGGTGCTCCGGGTTCCGATCCCGTACGTGGTGCTGGGCCCGGGCCCGACGGTCAACACCCTGGGTACGGCCGACGGCAAGGAGGTCATCCAGGTCACCGGGCGGGAGACCTCGACCTCCGCCGGTCAGTTGCGGTTGACCACGGTGGGTGTGCAGCCCACGGTGCGGTTGCGCGGGGCGATCGCGGGCTGGTTCTCCGACGACGAGGCGGTGGTGCCACGCGAGCTGGTCTACCCGCCGGGGGAGTCGACGGAGCAGGTCGAGCAGCGCAACGCCGAGGACTTCAAGGCGTCCCAGACCAGCGCGGAGACCTCCGCGCTGCGGGAGTTGGGCTTTCCGGTGCAGGTGGTGATCAAGACGGTGTCCGGTGACGGGCCGGCCGCCGGCGAGTTGAAGGCCGGCGACGTGATCACCTCCGTCGACGGTCAGCCGGTGCCGGTGGCCGCGAAGGTCACCGAACTGGTCCGGGCCAAGCCGGCCGGGACGGCGTTGACCATCGGCTACACCCGGGACGGCGTGCCCGCCACGGTGAAGGTGACCAGCCAGGAGCAGGACGGTCGGCCGCGGATCGGCGTCGAGATCGACCAGCAGCAGCCGCACCCGTTCACCCTCGGCATCGACCTGGAGGACATCGGTGGGCCGAGCGCCGGTCTGATGTTCGCCCTGGGGATCGTGGACAAGCTGACCCCGGCCGATCTCACCGGCGGTCAGATCATCGCCGGCACCGGCACCATCGACGACGAGGGCAACGTCGGCCCGATCGGCGGGATCGCCCAGAAGCTGGTCGGCGCCAAGCGCGCCGGGGCCAAGGTGTTCCTCGTGCCGGCGGACAACTGCGCCGAGGCGGTCCGCAATCCGCAGCCGGGTCTGCCCCTGCTGCGGGTGGGTTCGTTGGACGAGGCGATGACCGCTCTGGAGGCGTTGCGCGCGGGTGGTCAGCCGACGCGTTGCTGACCGGTGTGACCGTGCCCCGACACGCTCAGGAACACCCCGTACTCTGGGTGCCTGGTCGGAGCCGATCACATCGAGCGTGCGGAGCCAACAGTGGTAATGCGTAGCAGCAGCCCCCTTCCGAGGATGAGCCGGCGCGGGCGCGTCACCATCGCTGTCCTGGTTGGGGTGTTCGTGCTCTTCACCCTGCTCGGGTGGGGTGTCCAGGCGTGGACCGACTGGCTCTGGTTCGACGAGGTGCGCTACACCGAGGTCTTCACCGGTGTCCTGCTCACCCGGCTGGTGCTCTTCCTGGCCGTCGGTCTCGGCATGGCGGTGATCGTCGGTGGCAACCTGTGGCTGGCCTACCGGTTGCGTCCGCGGCTGCGTCCGCACTCGGTGGAGCAGGCGACGCTGGAGCGCTACCGGATGGTGCTCAGCCCGCGGTTGGGCACCTGGATCGCGTTGACCGCCGCTGTGGTCGGGCTCTTCGCCGGCCTCTCCGCGCAGAACCGGTGGAACCAGTGGCTGCTCTTCCGCAACGGCGGTGACTTCGGGATCAAGGACCCGGAGTTCGGGGTGGACATCGGCTTCTACGTCTTCCAGCTGCCGTTCTGGCGTTACCTGCTCGGCGTCGCCTTCACCGCTGTGGTGCTGGCGGTGATCGGCGCGCTGGCGGTGCACTACCTCTTCGGCGGGGTCCGCCTGCAGGGCGTCGGTGACCGGATGAGCAACGCCGCCCGCGCGCACCTGAGCAGCCTGGTCGCGGTTTTCGTGCTGTTGAAGGCCGTCGCGTACGTGCTGGACCGGCGGGCGATGCTGCTGGAGTACAACGAGGGCGCCAAGTTGTACGGCGCCGGCTACGCCGACGTCAACGCGCTGCTGCCGGCGAAGGAGATCCTGGCCTACATCTCGATCGTGGTGGCGATCGCGATCATCGTGTTCTCCAACGCCTGGATGCGGAACCTGGTCTGGCCGGGGATCTCGCTGGCGCTGCTCGGCGTGTCCGCGGTGGCCATCGGCGGCATCTACCCCTGGGCCGTGCAGACCTTCGAGGTCAAGCCGAGCGCCAAGGACAAGGAAGCGCCGTACATCCAGCGCAGCATCGACGCGACACGAGCGGCGTTCGGGTTGGCGGCCACCGAGACGACACCGTACGCGGCGAACAACCTCACCCCACCGGCGAACCTGGCAACCGACACCTCGGTGGTGTCGAACGTGCGTCTGCTCGACCCGCAGCTGGTCAGCGAGACGTACACCCAGCTCCAGCAGGTGCGTGGTTTCTACGACTTCGGCCCCAAGCTGGACATCGACCGGTACGGGGTGAACGGGAACGTCTCCGACTACGTGGTCGGCGTCCGGGAGATCAACTACGGTGAGCTGACCGACCAGCAGAACACCTGGATCAACCGGCACACCGTCTACACCCACGGGTACGGGCTGGTGGCCGCCCCGGCGAACCAGGTGGTCTGCGGCGGGCAGCCGTTCTTCGTCTCCGGCTTCCTGGGCGAGAAGACCCAGGAGGCGTGCTCCTCGCAGACCGAGCAGATCACGGCCAAGCAGCCGCGGATCTACTACGGCGAGCGGATGGCGGCCGACGACTACGCGATCGTCGGGCAGTCCGACCCGAACAAAAAGGCCGAGTTCGACCGGCCGGTCGGTGAGGGTGGCGGCGAGTCCTACACCTACACCGGTGAGGGCGGCGTGGAGATCGGCTCCTTCGCCCGGCGGCTGCTGTACGCCATCAAGGAGCAGGAGTCGAACTTCCTGCTGTCCGAGGCGGTCAACAAGGACTCCAAGCTGCTCTACGTGCGTAACCCGCGCGACCGGGTGGAGAAGGTCGCGCCGTTCCTCACGCTGGACGGCGACCCGTACCCGGCGGTTGTCGACGGCCGGGTGCAGTGGATCGTCGACGGCTACACCACGGCGGCCACCTACCCGTACGCCGAGAAGGTCAACCTCCAGACCGAGACCACCGACGAGTTGACCAACCGGGGCACCTTCCAGCTGGCCCGGGAGGACGTCAACTACATGCGCAACTCGGTGAAGGCCACCGTCGACGCGTATGACGGCACCGTGAAGCTCTACGAGTACGACGACACCGACCCGGTGCTCAAGGCGTGGAACAAGGCGTTCGGTGGTGACCTGGTGCTGCCGAAGGCGGATATCCCGGTCGAGCTGACCGAGCACCTGCGCTACCCGGCGGACATGTTCAAGGTGCAGCGCAACCTGCTCACCAAGTTCCACGTGACCAACCCGGGTGACTTCTACTCGGCTCAGGACTTCTGGCAGGTGCCCAACGTGCCGGACGCCCCGGACAGCGGCCAGAAGCAGCCTCCGTACTACCTGTTCACGCAGTTCCCGGGGCAGGAGAGCCCGCGGTTCCAGCTCACCTCGGCGGTTACCCCGAACGGCCGGCAGAACCTCGCCGCGCTGATCTCCGGGTCGTACGTCGAGGGGAAGCCCCGCCTGGAGGTGCTGGAGTTGCCGGACCAGACCCGGATCTCGGGCCCGGTGCAGGTGCACCAGCAGATGACCAACAACGCGAACATCCGTCAGCAGCTCAACCTTCTCTCCAGCAACCAGGCTCAGGTGCAGTACGGCAACCTGCTGTCGTTGCCCTTCGCCGACGGCATGCTCTACGTCGAGCCGGTCTACGTGAAGAGCAACCAGCAGGACGCGTACCCGCTGTTGCAGAAGGTGCTGCTCTCCTACGGTGACGGTGGCTCCTTCGTGGCGCTGGCCGACAACATCAACGACGGCATCAAGCAGCTGGTCGAGCAGGGGAAGAAGGCCGGGCAGGGCACGTCGCCGCCGCCGACCACCGGGGGCAACCCCACGACCCCGACGCCGACGCCGACGCCCAGCGGGACCGCCACGCCGGCGCCGACGCCGAGCGCCAGCATCCCGCCGCCGACCGGTGACCTGGCCGTCGCCGCGGGCCGGGTGCAGACCGCGATCACCGAGGTCCGGGCCGCGCAGACGTCCGGTGACTTCGAGCGGTACGGGCGTGCGCTGAAGGCCCTGGACGAGGCGCTCACCGCGTTCCAGCAGGCGCAGCAGGCCGCCGGCACTGCCAGTGGTGGCGCGTCGCCGAGCCCCGGCGGCTGATCCACCACAGCGGGGAGCACGTCTCGGAGCCCTCGTCGTCGGACCGCACCGGTCCGGACGGCGGGGGCTCCGCCGTGTCCGGTGGTGTGCCCGTGTGTCACCTCACCGACAGGTTCGGTCGGGCCGCAACCTGCGGCACCGGTTCGCCGTCCTCATTTGCAACGGGGTGGGATGAGGGGGAGCAGTCGTGAGGGACGCGCAGAGCTTCGATGACTTCTACCGCGGCACGGCGCGGCGGATGGTGCGGTACGGCTATGCGGTCACCGGCGACCACAACGAGGCACAGGACCTGGTGCAGGAGGCGTACGCCCGGGCCTGGCGGCAGTGGGGGAGGTTGTCGGCGCATCCGGCGCCGGAGGCGTGGCTGCGGCTGGTGGTGTCCCGCCTGGCGACCGACCGCTGGCGGCGGCTGGGCGGCCTGCGTGGCGCGCTGCGGCTGGCCGGGCCTCCACCGCCGGTCCCTCCGCCCAACGAGGACAGCGTGCTGCTGGTCCAGGCCCTGCGTCAGGTGCCGACAACCCACCGGCGGGTGTTGGCGCTGCACTACCTGTTCGACATGCCCGTCGAGGAGATCGCCCGAGAGGTCGACGTGCCGGTTGGCACTGTGAAGTCGTGGCTTTCCCGCGGCCGGGCCCGACTCGCCGCGTTGCTGCCCGATCTGGCCGTCGTGGAACTGGAGGCCACCGATGTCGCGTGAACTGTCTGAGCTGTACCGGTCCCTCGCCGCCGACGCCGACGCTCGCGATCTGGGCGTCCCCGAGGTGCTGCGGCAGGAGGCGGACCGTCGGGCCAGGCTGCGTGTCGGCGGGAGCACCCTTGCCGTGGCCCTGGTGGTGGTGGGCGTGGCTGTCGGGACCCAGGTGGTCGCTCCGCAGTCGGCGACCGTACCGTCGCCGGCCGGCACGCCCACGCCGCCGGCGCCGCCATCCGCGTCGCCGTCGCCGAGCGTGACCGGCGGTTCGGCATCACCGCCCGTCTCGCCGACCCCGCCCGGACGCTCCCCGGGTACGACGGCGACGTCTCCCGGTGTCACAGGTGCGGCGCAGCCCAGGACGCCGACCGGCATCCCGGATGGGGCGTTCTTCCGGCTCGCGGCGGCCAACCAGATCGGCATCGCGCCGGAGTTTCGGGACGTTGAGGTGCTGCCGGACCTGTGCGGCGCCCGCTACTCGAGTGAGGGGGCGATCGTGCAGCGTCGGACCCGGAACGTGGTCTACAAGCTGCCGCAGAATCCCGGTGCGGGGCACGTCCCGGACGGCACGTACACGCACTCCATCACCATCTACCGGGCCGGGCGCGCCGACGACCTGCTGGACGAGCTGCGGCGGGCGGTGCGCGACTGCCCGCAGCAGGAACGGCCAGGTGACAGCGCGCCGGTGCTGAGCAGGCAGCGGCTGCTCACCGACACCCGCTATGGCGACGAGTCGGTGCTGTTCGAGATGCGCCGCCCGGAACTGGACGTCAACGGCGACCCGACCGGCGTGGAGGACGTACGGCTGATCCGGGCGATCCGGGTCGGCGACGTGGTGACCATCCTCTGGGAGCAGGGCTGGGAGAACACCTCCAGCCAACGGGCGCAGGTCGACGCGGACAGCGCCCGGGCGGTCGCCGCCGTGAAGGTCTGGCTCGGCTGACCGCGGCGGCCGGGTCGCGATCCGGCGGATTCGGATGTCGTTTTGCGGGGGCCGGGGGTGGTGCGCTACGGTTAGCGAGCCGACGCGGGGTGGAGCAGCTCGGTAGCTCGCTGGGCTCATAACCCAGAGGTCGCAGGTTCAAATCCTGTCCCCGCTACGACAGAAAGCCCGTCTCCGGTTCGCCGGAGGCGGGCTTTCGACATTCTGCGGTGTCGGCCGCAGCGGTTGGTGACCCCCGCTGATCATCGCCGGGACGCATGGGTTAGTCTTAACCAGTCGACGCGGGGTGGAGCAGCTCGGTAGCTCGCTGGGCTCATAACCCAGAGGTCGCAGGTTCAAATCCTGTCCCCGCTACAAATGAAATGACATGAGTCCGGCCCCCACATTGTGGGGGCCGGACTTGTTTGGCGCCTCAGCGGGGAGGAGCGACTCCCGGAGGGCCGGCACCTCGCAGGCACCGGCCCCTCGCGGGTCCTACCTCAGGCCGGAAAGATCTCAGTTCCGTGATTCGGCGTGGACCGACGTGCCGGTGTTGCGTCCTTCGGCGAGGATGGGCGTATGTCTTCATTCGGTAAGTGGTGGGGCCGACTCAGCGCGGTCCTCGGTGGGGCCGTTCTGGCGGTCTTCGTGCCCGTCGCGGCCTGGGCGTCCACGGGCACCGGCGAGCTGGTGGTGGAAGCCGCCCGGCGTCGGGGTCGCAGCGGCTTCGGGATCCTTCCGCTGCTCTGCTGCCTGGTGGTGGTCGCGATCGTCGTGTTCCTCGTGCTGCGTCTGATGCGCAACCGTCGCGGCGGCCCGCCGCGCTGACCCGGCAGCCGGTCAGGTCGGTCCACGGCGGCGGGCCGTGGGCCGACCTCCGGTCGTCACGCCGCCAGGGCGGCGTTGGCCTGCGCGATGAAACGTGAGGCGGCCGCCCGGGTGCCGGTCCGCTTGACGCGGATGCTCTCCGCAGTGGCGACCAGCAGGGTCCGCACCTTCGCGTGCCCCTTCGGGGGTGGCGCCGGGGCCGGCCCGAGCTGGTCGGCGATGGCCGCGCCGAACGCGGCGGCCCGCTGCTGGGCCGGATCGGTGATGCTGCCCTCGGCGTAGCGGCGGACGGCGAGACTGGCGTTCAGGCCGCGTTCGTGGCCGAGGACGGTGCCGGCCTCGCCATTCGTGGTCAGGAAATTGATCACGTCGGTGACGGTGTCCGGGTGGCGGGTGCCCCGGAACGCGGCCCAGAACATCGAGGCGCGCGCCCACTGCGCACCGGTCGGCCCCGGCAAGCCGACCATGCCCAGCTCGGCCCCGGTGAGCCGCTGCAACTCGGGCAGTTGGTGGGACCACGCGAACGACGCGGCGGTCAACCCGGTCACCACCAGTTGCCGGGACGGCTCGCCGCTGTCGGCCTGCTCGACCAGCGCCGCACCCGGCGTGGCCCGCGCCCTGCGGGCCCGCTGCCACAGCTCGAACCAGGTGATCAGCTGTTCCACGCCGAAACCGAGCTGCTTACCCCGGTAGAGCTCGCCGCCCTGTGACCGCAACCAGAGCCAGAGTGCCCGGTAGTCACCGGAGGGGTCCATGGTGCCGGCCACCTGGCCGTCGCTGGCCTCGGTGACCTCTTCCGCCCAGGAGATGTACTCGGCCCAGCTCATCCCGGCGCGCGGTTCCGGCACCTGCAGCTCCCGCAACAACTCCCGGTTGAAGACCACACCCGCGTGGGTCTGCCCGCCGGCCACCGCCATCGTCCGCCCCTCCACCGTGCCGTAGCGGATCAGCCCCTCCGGAAGGCCCCGCAGATCCAGACTGTGGTCGGCGACCCGGTCGGTGAGGTCGAGGATGATCTGGCGTTGGGCGTACTCGGTCAGCATGGCGTCGTCGATCTGGACCAGGTCCGGTACGTTGCCGCCGGCCGCCTGGGTGGCCAGGCGCTCGTAGTAGCCGTCGGCGCCCTGCCAGGTGACCCGGAAGGTGACCTGGGGGTTGCGCTCCGAGTAGAGCCGCAGGACCTTCTCGGTGAGCGCCGCCCGCCTGGGACCGCCCCACCAGAAGACCGACAGCTCGACCGGCCCGTCCTGGGTCGAGGTGGCGGCGTCGTCGCTGCACCCGGCCAGCCCGCCGGAGGCGAGCAGAGGTGCGCCGAGCACCGCGGTCAGCAGTCGGCGCCGGCCCGGGTCGGCGCCGAGGCGGTCGAACGGGGGTCGAACAACGGGCACGGGGGTCTCCTGGACCTGCGAGGGCGGCGGTCGGACCATTCACGCAGGCAGCGCACGAAGGTGTCAACGTCCGTCCGGTCACCCCCGGCGTGGGTGGTCGAATCAGGCCTTCCGATGTCGCATGGTGTACTAGGGCGCGTGGAACTTCTGCACTCGGGCAAGGTTCGGGACGTCTACGCCGACGGTGATGACCTGATCCTGGTCGCCTCGGACCGCATCTCGATCTACGACGTGGCGCTGCCGACGCCGATCCCGGACAAGGGTCGCCTACTCACCGCGCTCTCGCTCTGGTGGTTCGAGCAGCTCGCCGACCTGGTGCCGAACCACGTCATCTCGGCAACCGACGTGCCCGCCGAGTTCGCCGGGCGGGCGATCCGCTGCCAGCGGCTGGACATGGTCCCGGTCGAGTGCGTGGCCCGGGGTTACCTCACCGGCGGCGGCCTGCGGGAGTACGAGCAGACCGGCGCGGTGTCCGGCATAACCCTGCCCCGAGGGCTCGGCGAGGCGTCGATCCTGCCCGAGCCGATCTTCACACCGTCGAGCAAGGCGCCGATGGGTGAGCACGATGAGCCGATCACGTACGACGACGTGGTGGACAAGGTGGGCGAGGCCACCGCCGAGCGGCTGCGGCAGATCACCATCGACGTCTACCGGCGCGGTGCCGAGCTGGCCGCCGACCGGGGCATCCTGATCGCCGACACCAAGCTCGAGCTGGGTTGGGCACCGGACGGCACCCTGGTCCTCGCCGACGAACTGCTCACCTCCGACTCGTCGCGGTTCTGGCCCGCCGAGTCGTACCAGCCGGGCCGTGTGCAGTTCTCCTACGACAAGCAGTACGTGCGGGACTGGGCCACCGGCAGCGGCTGGAACAAGCAGGCCCCCGCGCCGGACGTGCCCGACGAGGTCGTCGAGGCGACCCGCGCCCGGTACGTCGAGGTGTACGAGAAGCTCACCGGCAACCGCTGGGAGTGACAGCCGCGTCGGCGGTCACTCCACCCAGTCGAGGGTGCGCTGCACGGCCTTGCGCCAGTTGTGCAGCTCCCGGTCGCGCAGCTCCGGGGCCATGGTGGACTCCCACTGGGCATCGGAGCGCCACTTCGCCCGCAGGGTGGCCAGATCCGGCCAGAAGCCGACCGCCAGGCCGGCCGCGTACGCGGCACCCAGACAGGTGGTCTCGGTGATCCGGGACCGAACCACCGGCACGTCGAGCACATCGGCGAGGAACTGCATGAGCAGACCGTTGGCGGTCATCCCGCCGTCCACCCGGAGCCGGCGCAGTGCCACGTCGGAGTCGGCATCCATCGCGTCGACCACCTCGCGGGTCTGCCAGGCCGACGCCTCCAGCGCGGCCCGCGCCAGGTGCCCCTTGGTGATGTAACCGGTCAGACCGGCGATCACCCCACGGGCGTCGGTGCGCCAGTGCGGGGCGAACAGCCCGGAGAACGCGGGCACCACGTAGCAGCCGCCGTTGTCGTCCACGGTGCGGGCCAAATCCTCCACCTCCGCGGCCGTGGAGATCAGCCCGAGGTTGTCGCGCAGCCACTGCACCAACGAGCCGGTGACCGCGATCGCGCCCTCCAGGGCGTACGCCGGCGGTTGCCCCTTGATCTGGTAGGCGACCGTGGTGAGCAGGCCGTGCGTCGACGGGACCGGGGTGGCGCCGGTGTTGAGCAGCAGGAAGCTCCCGGTGCCGTAGGTGCACTTCGCCTCGCCCGGCTGGAAGCAGGTCTGCCCGAACAGGGCGGCCTGCTGGTCGCCGAGAGCGCTGGCCACCGGCACCCCGGCGAGCACGCCGGTGGCGGTGCCGTACACCTCGGCGGAGCAGCGGATCTCCGGCAGCATCGCCGCCGGGACGCCCATCGCGTCCAGCAGGTCCGGAGCCCAGTCGAGGGTGGTGAGGTCCATGAGCATGGTCCGGCTGGCGTTGGTCACGTCGGTGACGTGCTCTCCGGTCAGCTTCCAGATCAGCCAGCTGTCCATGGTGCCGAAGAGCACCTCGCCGCGCTCCGCGCGCTCGCGCAGGCCGTCGACCTCGTCCAGCAGCCAGCGCAGCTTCGGGCCGGCGAAGTAGGTGGCCAGCGGCAGGCCGGTGCGGGCCCGGAACCGCTCCTCGCCGTACGCCGAGGCCAGCTCGCGCAGCAGCGGCCCGGTCCGGGTGTCCTGCCAGACGATGGCGTTGGCCACCGGGCGACCGGTGGCCCGGTCCCAGACGAGGGTGGTCTCCCGCTGGTTGGTGATGCCGACGGCGGCCAGGCCGGCCGGGTCGGTGCCGGCGGCCCGCAGCGCCTCGGAGACCACCTGCTGGACGTTGTCCCAGATCTCCTCGGCGTCGTGTTCCACCCAGCCTGGTTGGGGGAAGATCTGCCGGTGTTCGCGCTGGGCAACGGCGACGATGTCCCCGGCGGAGTCGAAGACGAGGCACCGCGAGGAGGTGGTGCCCTGGTCGATGGCGGCGACGTACTGGGGGGTCACCGCAGCACCGTACCCGGACCGGCGTTCGGTGCGACAGGCGTCACGGCCGGTTGCGGCCCGCCGCCGAAGGCCGCCGCCCGGGTCGCCTACGATGTGCGAACGTGCGCGACATCGCCGTTTTCAGTGGAACTGCCCATCCCGACCTGGCCGCCGAGATCTGTGCCCACCTCGGGGTGCCGCTGCACCCGGTGCGGGTCTCCCGATTCGCGAACGACTGTCTGGAAGTGCAGTTGCAGGCCAACTGCCGGGAGCGGGACGTCTTCCTGATCCAGCCGCTGGTGCCGCCCGTGCAGGAGAATCTGGTCGAGCTGCTGCTGATGATCGACGCGGCGCGGGGCGCCTCGGCCGGCCGGATCACGGTGGTGCTGCCGCACTACGCGTACGCCCGCTCCGACAAGAAGGACGCCCCGCGGATCTCGATCGGCGCCCGGCTCGTCGCCGATCTGCTCGTGTCGGCCGGCGCGGACCGGGTGCTCGCGATGACCCTGCACTCGCCGCAGGTGCACGGCTTCTTCAGCGTCCCGGTGGATCACCTGCACGCGCTGCGGGAGCTGGCCACCCACTTCCGGCGCTACGACCTGAGCAACACCGTGGTGGTCTCACCCGACCTTGGCAACGCCAAGGAGGCGGCGGCCTTCGCCCGGTTGCTCGGCACGCCGGTCGCGGCCGGCGCGAAGCAGCGGTTCAGTGACGACCTGGTCAAGATCAGCGCGGTGATCGGCGAGGTGGCCGACCGGGACGTCATCGTGCTGGACGACGAGATCGCCAAGGGCAGCACTGTTGTCGAGTTGATGGAGCATCTGCGGGGCCTGAAGGTCCGGTCGATCCGGCTGGCCTGCACGCACGGGCTGTTCTCCGGCGACGCCCTCCAGCGGCTCAGCGACCAGGAGGGCGTCCTGGAGATCGTCTGCACCAACACGGTGCCCATCGCGGACGCCAAGCGGGTGCCGAAGTTGCAGGTCCTGTCGGTGGCGCCCGCCCTGTCCGAGGCGATGCGCCGGATCCACAACGGGGAGTCCGTCTCGGCGCTGTTCGCCTGAGCCGCAGCCGCAAGCCGTCCCCGCTGCCGCAAGCCGTTCCCGCAGCCGCTCCCCGCAGCCGCAGATTGCAGCCGCGGGGAGCGGCTGCGGAGGATCAGCGGGTGGTGCGGTCGTGGCTGACGAGGCCGGCGGTGATCCGGACGGTGGTGCCGGCGGAGCTGGAGACGACCTCCATGGCGTCGGTCAGCTCGCGGGCCAGCCAGAGGCCCCACCCGCCGGCGGTGTCCGGGGCCGGCCGACTGCGGTCGCCCAGCCGCTGCGGGCTGATCCCGTGCCCGTGGTCGGCCACCTCGCAGACCAGCAGGCTGGACTCGTTCCAGAGGCGCAACCATCCACGCCCGCCGCCGTGCCGGACCGCATTGGTGATCAACTCGTTGATCGCGAGCACGAAGTCGTCCAGCCGCTGGCCGGTGAGTCCGCAGGCATGCGCGCATGAGGTGACCGAGTGTCGAATCTCGGTCACCTGGGCCTGGTCGAAGGCCTCGGCGATCAGGAGGGCAGGTTCGATGGGCACAACCGTACGCGGTGCGTGCGGATCTGCGTTCGTCATGGGCCCGTCCCGGCGGCGGATCTCGGAGTATTTCGCGGCTTTTCCACCGTACGTCAGGGTTTCCCGAACCGCACTCGCTGCTCGCCGTGCGGTGGACGGGTTATGGCATCCTGACCGCCATGCCGTCGCCGCCGGGTGGATTCGAGGTGCCGCTGTGGCGTGCGCTGGCGGTGTTCCGGCTCGCGTCCCTGGCGTACGTCTGCGTGCTCGCGGTGCGCGACGCCGACCGGTACGACCACCCGTACGCCGTCGGCGCCCTGATCCTGGTGATGGCGGCCTGGACCGCGGCGACCGCGGTCGGGTACGCCCGGCCGGCCTGGCGGCGCTGGCCGCTGCTGCTGGCCGACCTCGGGGTGGTGCTCGCCATCGTGCTGGCCACCCCGTGGGTGGTCGGTCGGGCGGCGCTCGCCACCGGCGTACCCACCATGGGGGTCGCCTGGATGGCCGGCCCGGTGCTGGCCTGGGCCGTCTCCGGTGGTCGGCGGCGGGGCACTGTCGCCGCGCTGCTGGTCGCCGGCGCGGACCTGACCACCCGGGAGCGGATCGGCCAGTCCTCGTTCACCGGGGTCATCCTGATGCTGCTCGCCGGGGTGGTGGTCGGGCACGTGGCCCGGCTCGCGGCGAGCGCCGAGGAACGGCTGCAACGCGCTGTGGAGCTGGAGGCCGCCACCCGGGAGCGGGAGCGGCTGGCCCGGGGCATCCACGACTCGGTGCTCCAGGTGCTGGCGATGGTGCAGCGGCGGGGTGCCGACCTGCCCGGTGAGGCGGGCGAGCTGGCCCGGTTGGCCGGCGAGCAGGAGGCCGCGTTGCGGGCACTGATCGCCGGCACCAGCCCGGCGAGCGCTGCCGTGCTCCCCGACGGCACCGAGGCTGCGGCGGTGGACCTGCGGACCCTGCTCGGCCGGTACGCCTCGGCGGCGGTGGTGCTCTCCGCCCCGGCCACCCCGGTGCCGCTGCCTCGGCGGGTGGCGGGGGAGTTGGCCGCCGCGACCGGCGCGGCCCTGGACAACGTGGGGCGGCACGCCAGCGGGCGGGCCTGGGTGTTGATCGAGGATGAGGGGGCGACGGTGACCGTGTCGATCCGCGACGAGGGGCCGGGCATCCCGGAAGGCCGGTTGACCGAGGCGGCCGCGCAGGGTCGGCTCGGCGTGAGCCAGTCGATCCGGGGTCGGGTGGCCGACGTGGGCGGAACGGTTCGGATCGTGTCCGCCCCCGACGCCGGCACCGAGATCGAGCTGACAGTGCCGAGGGCACAGCGGTGACCCCGACCCGGGTGATGGTGGTCGACGACCATCCGATGTGGCGGGAGGGGGTGGCCCGCGACCTCACGGAGGCGGGCTTCCTGGTGGTGGCGACCAGCGGCGAGGGCCGGCAGGCCGTCCGGGTGGCCGCCGCCGCCCGGCCCGACGTGGTCGTCCTCGACCTGCAACTACCGGACATCTCCGGCGTCGAGGTGATCCTGGGTCTGCGTGCGGCGTTGCCCGACGTGCGGGTGCTGATGCTCAGCGCCAGCGGCGAACAGCAGAGCGTGCTGGACGCGGTCAAGGCAGGTGCCACCGGTTACCTGGTGAAGTCCACAGCGCCCGCCGAGTTCCTTGAGGCGGTCCGCCGCACCGCGGCCGGCGAGGCGGTCTTCACCCCCGGCCTGGCCGGGCTCGTCCTCGGCGAGTACCGCCGGCTGGCCGCCCGGCCGGGGCAGCCGACCGGCCCTGCCGGCAGTGCACAGTCCGCAGCGCCCCGGCTCACCGAGCGGGAGACGGAGGTGCTGCGGCAGGTGGCGAGAGGGCTGTCGTACAAGCAGATCGCGCAGCGGCTCGGGCTGTCGCACCGCACGGTGCAGAACCACGTGCAGAACACCCTGGGCAAGCTGCAACTGCACAACCGGGTCGAGCTGACCCGGTACGCCATCGAACGTGGTCTGGACGACTGACCCTCCTCAGACCGAGCGCGGCGGCTCCGTCTCGTGGATGGCCAACTCCTCGGCGGTCGCCCCGCCGCCAGCCGAACCCGCGTCGTACGCCACCGAGTCGGTCTCCTGGTCGGTGTGCGCCCCCTCGTCCGGCTCCACCAGCCGGCCGACTGTGGCGTCGGCCACGGTGCCGAGCTGACCGTGGTCGTAGAGGGAGACCGGTGAGTTCGGGTCCGAGGTGGGCCCCGGATCCATCACGTCGGCGTCCAGCTGGGCCTCCGCCGCGGCTTCCAGATTGTCCGCCTCGAAGGCGATCTTCGGGTCGATCGTCCCGGCCAGCGGGTCATCGGCCGGGCGCTCGTAGACCTCCCGGTCGAGCTTGTAGTCCAACGACTCACCGTCGAGCTGCTCCTCGGCGGTCGTCCCGAACCGGTCCACCGCCACCGGCGTACGGTCGCCGGGCAGTTGGGCCGGGTCCGGGCCGTCCGCCTCGCGCCCGGTGAGGACGTCGTCGTTGGCGGTCGAGTCGTCATCGGCGGTGTCGGGCAGGCCTTGCGCCTCGGTGTCGGACACGGGGGTCGGGTACTCGTTGTCGCGCATGTCTGATCACTACCCGCTGCCTTCCCGCCATAACCGGAGCACCGCAGGCTGTGTGGTGGCGAAACCGGCACCGGCGGCGAAACGCCCCGTCAGCCGAGGTGGGCGACCTCGTCGTCCGGGTGCAGGACGCACCAGACGACCTTGCCGTCCGGTATCGCGCTGCTGCCCCAGCGGCGGGCCACCGTGTCGATCAGCAGCAGGCCGCGGCCGCCGGCCCGGTTCGGCGGGGACAGCCCGGCGAACGTCGGCAGACGCGAGGAGTGGTCGCGGACCGCAAGGTGCAGGGTGCTGTCCTGCGGAGCGAGCCGGACGGTCATCGGGGTCCGGGCGTGCGCCACCACGTTGTTCACCATCTCGGTGATCGCGATGCAGGCCGGGTCGACCAGCATTGGCATGCCCCAGCGTTGGCAGCCGGTGGTGACCAGCTCGCGGGCCTGCCGGGCGGCTCCCACCGTCGGGGCCAGGTCGGCGGTGAGCACCGCCGCCAGCGGCGTTGAAGCGACCGCGGCCAGTGCGCCGTCGAGGGTCGGAAAGGCGGGCACGCCAGCGAGCGCGGGGTCCGGGTGGGCGGGCCCGTCGACCGCCGGGTCACACAGCAGCAGATCCGCGGCGGGCCAGTCGGCCACCTCCCGGCGAACCTCTGCGAAGACGCCCCGACCGACCTCATCGAGGACGCGCAGCCCGGTCACGTCGGCCACCACCGGGCCCGGCCGGTCCGCGAGTCTGGCGAGCAGCGCGCCGCGTACCGCCTCGGCTCCGGCGGCGTCGAGCACACCGGTCAACCGGACCACCGCCGACGACTCGTCGATCTCCACGAGACAGTTCGACATGATCGCCTCATTGTGCGCGCCGGTCACCGTTCGCGCATTCGGGCGGTCGAGGCCGGTCATCAGCGGACCGACCGGGATCGACGGTTGATCGCGGCCATGGTGCCGACAGCGGTGCCGGCCGCGGCGAGACCGAACGCGGCGGTCATCCGCACCAACTGACGCCGCCGGCCGTTCCAGCCGCCGTCCCGGCGGGCCTGGGCGTCGGCGTGGAACACGTTGCCGCTGCTGTCCACCCGAGCGCCCGGACCGAACTGGGTCCGCTGGAGGTACCAGCCGAGGGTGCGTTCCACCAACGCGGGCGCCAGCCGCCACTGCAGGCCGATCAGCCGGGCCGCGCCACCGGCGTACGCCTCCCGGCGGGGCCGGCGCAGCAGCCGGACGATGGTCTCGGCGACCACCTCCGGCGGGTAGATCGGCGGCGGTGGCAGCAACTCCCGGCCGGTGTGGTTGGCCGTGTGCCGGAAGAACGGGGTGTCGATGGTGGCCGGCAGCACGGTGCAGACCGAGATCTGACCCCGGCCGGTGACCCGCAACTCCTGCCGGACCGTGTCGGCGAGCCCTCGGATGCCGTGCTTGCTGGCGTTGTACGCCGACTGGTACGGCATGGCCACCTCGGCCAGCACCGAGGCGTTGTTGACCAGGACACCGCCACCGGCCGCCCCCAGGTGGGGCAGGGCGGCCTTGATGCCGTGCACCGCTCCGAGCAGGTTGACCTCCAGCACCCGCCGGAACTCGGCGACCGGGATCTCGTCGAACAGGCCCACCGCGCTCACCGCGGCGTTGTTCACCCAGGCGTCGATCCGACCGAACTCGGCCGCCGCCCGCTCGGCCAGTCGTTGCACCGACTCCAGATCGGTCACATCGGTCGGTACGACCAGCGCCTGGCCGCCCAACTCCCGGCAGCGCTGCGCGACCTGTCGTAGGGCCGGCTCGCTGCGGGCGGCCAGCACGACGGCGGCACCCCGGCGGGCCAGGGCGTACGCGGTCGCCGTGCCGATCCCGCTGGAAGCGCCGGTGATCACCACGGTCGAATCGTCGAGGGTGCGGGTCAGCGGCATTCCTGAGCGGTACCCCCGCCCGGGCCAGGTCATACCACTCAGAGCTTGTCGATCATCGTCGAACTTGGCTGCCTGTGCCGCTTGTGATTGCTGTGCCGCAAGTGTCAGTGGCACTCGGGGGGACTCTTCCTGATCTGCCAGGTTTCGACTCCGGGTCGCGGGGTTAATGGGACGCTCTGACCGGGAGGACCACTGCCGAGGAAAGATCGCAGGGAGGTGACCCATGCGCGTCGGCCTCGTCTGCGCGCACGCCAGTTCGTACCGCCACGCCGACGGCCCACCGGTCGGCACCCGACAGCACGTCGCGCGGGTTGCCGCCGAGTTGGCCGAACGAGGCCACGACGTACGGCTCTACGAGCGCCGGGACGATCCCGGCCTGCCGGCGACGGTCACCGTCGACGGCTACCAGGTGCACCAGGTGCCCGCTGGCCCGCCCACCCCACTGCCCACCGCCGAGCTGATCCGGTACGTGACGGAGTTCGGCCGCTGGTTGACCGACGAGTGGGCCGGCGCCTGGCGGCCCGAAGTGGTGCACGGGCACTACTGGGTCGGGGGCCTGGCCGCCGCGCACGCCGTACGCGAGACCGACATCCCGGTGGTGCAGACGTTCCACTCACTCGGCATCGAGCAGTTGCGCCACCTGGGCGGCCGCTACGACGGGCCGGGGGAGCGGATCACGCTGGAACGCGCGTTGACCCGCGCTGTGGACATCGCTGTGGCGCAGTCGAACGACGAGGTCGACGAGCTGACCCGGATGGGTCTGCAACGCAGCTCGGTGGCCCTGGTGCCCCCGGGGGTCGACATCGAGCAGTTCCACCCCGACGGCGAGGCGGCACCACGCGAGCAGCGGTCCCGCATCCTCTCGGTCGGCTCGCTCTCCGCGGGCCACGGCCAGGAGGACCTGATCCGGGCGATGCGGCTGGTCGGCAACGCCGAGCTGGTGATCGCCGGTGGGCCACCGGCGGACCAACTGGCCAACCACGCCGAGGCACGACGGCTGCGCGAGCTGGCCGAGCAGGCCGGCGTCGTCGACCAGGTGCGGCTCGTCGGGGCGGTGCCGCACGACCAGATGGCCACCTGGTACCGGTCGGCGGACGTGGTCGCCTGCACCCCGCACTACTCCTCGGCCGGGCGGGTCTCGCTGGAGGCGATGGCCTGCGGCGTGCCGGTGATCGGCTACGCGATGGGTGGTCTGGCCGACGCCGTCGTCGACGAGGTCACCGGCAAGCTCGTCCCCCCCGGCGACGTGCGGGCACTCGCGGTCTCGATACGTCGGCTGCTCGCCGACAACGCCGGTCGGTTCGCGTACGGGCACGCCGCGGTGGACCGGGTCCGCAGCAGCTACACCTGGGAGCGGACCGCCGGTGCGCTGGAGCGCCTCTACGAGCGGGTGGTGAGCCGCCGCAAGCCGGTCGAGGCCTGAGCGGCAGGTCGGGCGACCCGGTCGGTCAGCCGGGACGGGTCGCCGCGACCATGGCCCGGTCACGACGGCGCGTCGCCGGGCGCTGCTGCTGCGGCTGCGCGTACCGGGTCAGCCCGATCACCGAGGCCAGGGTGACCAGGAAACCGACCGCCGCCAGCCACTCCCGGCCCGGCCAGATCTTGTCGTTGAGCAGCAGCAGGCCGACGATCGCGGCCGGCACCGCACCGGCGGCGTCCATCGCGGCGACCGCGGCGGTCGTCGAGCCGCGCTGCATGGCCAGGCCGAGCAGCAGCTGACCGACGATCGAGTGGGCGATCAGCAGGTAGAACAGCGGGTGGGCGAGGAACGCCTCGGCGGACGACGCGGATGCCAGTGGCCGGGCCGCGACCGCGGCCGAGCTGAACGCCAACCCGGCCAGCGAGCCGAGGGCCACCGAACCTTGCGCCCCGTGCAGCCGGACGGCGAAGACCCCGAGCACCGCGATGACACCGAGCGCCACCAGCAGGGCGATCGAGCCGGCGGTGCCGAGCTGCTTCGACGGCGCCGGGCGCGCGGACAGCACCAGGGCGGTGATCCCGGCGAAGAGCAGCGCCAGCAGCACCACCTCCGCCGCCGGTAGTCGCCACTTCAGCACCAGCACACCGAGGATGGCTGTCACCCCGAGCCCGGCCGCGACGCTGGCCTGCACGAGGAACAGCGGAAGGTCCCGTCGGGCCAGGAAGGCGAACACGAAACCGCCGATCTGGCAGCCCAGGCCGATCAGGTACGTCCGGTGCCCGGCGAGGCGCAGCAGCAGGCCCGGATCGAAGGTGTGGTGAACCGTGGTGCGGGCCGCCGCCACCGACTGGAGAAGGTTGGCGAAGCCGTACGCGACGATCATCGTCGCGAGAAAACACCAGCCGGAGGAGACCACCTGGCGAGGATAGAGGTTGCCGGGGGTCAGCGCTCGGCTGGGCGATCGAGCCTGGTGAGGATGTCGCGGTGCAGCACACCGTTGGTGGCCACCACACTGCTGTCGGTGCCTGGCGCGCCGGCCGGGGCCGGTCGACCGAACAGATCCGTGACCGTGCCACCCGCCTCGGTGATGATCGGGACCAGCGCCGCCACGTCCCACAGGGACAGTTCCGGCTCGACCATCACGTCCAGTGCGCCCTCGGCCAGCAGCATGTAGCCGTAGAAGTCGCCGTACGCCCGACTGCGCCAGGTGGCCCGCATCAGATCCAGCATCGCGTCGAGCCGACCGGCGCGCTCCCAGCCGTCGAGTGACGAGTAGCAGAAGCTGGCGTCCGCGATGTCCCGGACCGCGGAAACCCCGATCCGCTCGCCTGCGGCCGGGCCGTGACCGGCGTACGCGCCCGCGCCCGCGCTGGCCCACCAGCGCCGCCCCAGCGCCGGGGCGGACACCACGCCGACCGCTGGCCGGTCGCCGTCGTAGAGCGCGATCAGGGTGGCCCAGACCGGCACGCCCCGGACGAAGTTCTTGGTGCCGTCGATCGGGTCGATGATCCACCGGCGGCCGTCCGGGTCGGTGGACGGCCCTGCGCCGTACTCCTCACCGAGCAGCCCGTCCGCCGGCCGGTGCTCGGCCAGCAGGCCACGGATCTCCCGCTCCACGGCGGTGTCCGCGTCGGAGACGGGGGTGAGGTCGGGCTTCGCCTCGACCCGCAGGTCGAGCGCGCGGAACCGGGCTGTGGAGATGGCGTCGGCCCGGTCGGCGAGCAGGTGGGCGAGGGCGAGGTCGTCGGCGTACCCGGTCATCCCGGCAACCTAGCCGACGCCCGCCGACTCACTCGTCGGGGCCGCGCCGGTCACCCTCGCCGGGCCCGCGCTGGTCGCTCTCGCCGCGCGAGTCACCCTCGCCGGCGCGGGAGGCGAGCAACCGGCGGTACGACGCCAACCGGCGCGGGTCGGCCTTGCCGGCGGCCACCCAGGCGTCCAGCCCACAGGCGGCCTCGTCGGTCGTGTGCTGACAGTTGGGCGGGCAGTCGACGGTGCCCTCGACCAGATCCGGGAAGCCGTGCAGCAGGCTGTCGGCCGAGACGTGGGCCAGACCGAAGCTGCGGATGCCGGGGGTGTCGATGATCCAGCCGGGGTCGGTGTCGACGCCGGGCACCGGTGGCAGCCGCAGCGCCACCGCGCTGGTGGAGGTGTGCCGCCCCCGGCCGATCGCGCTGACCACACCGACCGCGCGCAGCGCGTCCGGGACGAGGCGATTGACCAGCGTCGACTTGCCCACCCCGGAGTGCCCGACCAGCACCGACACCTTGCCGCTCAGCAGCGCGCGCAGCGCGGACAGGTCGGAGTCGGGGCGGTTGAGCACGTACGGCAGCTCCAGCTCGGTGTAGTAGCCCAGCACCTCCTCCGGCCCGGCCAGGTCGGCCTTGGTGAGGCAGAGCAGCGGCTCAACGTCCGCGTCGTACGCGGCCACCAGGCAGCGGTCGATGAACCCGGTGCGCGGCGGTGGGTCGGCCAGCGCGCTGACAATCACCAACTGGTCGGCGTTGGCCACCACGACCCGTTCCAGTCGACCCTCGGCGGTGGTCTCGTCGTCGTCGGCGGTGCGGCGCAGCACCGAGCGTCGCTCGGCGATCCGGACGATGCGGGCCAGGGCGCCCTCCGCGCCGGACGTGTCCCCGACCAGGCTGACCCGGTCACCGACCACCACCGACTTGCGGCCCAGCTCGCGGGCCCGCATCGCGGTGACCGTGGGCAGCTCGGCCCCGACCACGCCGCGCTCGGCTCCGGACAGCACACAGGTGTAGCGCCCGCGGTCGACGGCGATGACGAAGCCGTCCACGGCGTCGGAGTGCTGGGGTCGGGTGCGCGTACGCGGGCGCGACGACTTTCCGGGCCGTACCCGTACGTCGTCCTCGTCGTACTCGCGCCGTTTGGTCGCCAGGACCTGTCCTCTTCTCGCGTCAGCTCTTGCCGGTCACCATCGCTGACCATAGTGCCGGGAACTCGGGCATGGTCTTGGAGGTACACCCCACGTCGTCGACCTCGATGCCGGGCACGGCGAGACCGGTCACCGCTGCGGCGTGCGCCATCCGGTGGTCGTGGTAGGTGCGGAACACCCCGCCGCGCAGTGGCCGGGGCCGGATTTCCAGCCCGTCCGGCGACTCGGTGACGTCCGCCCCGAGTGCGGTGAACTCGCGCGCGAGCGCGGTCAGCCGGTCGGTCTCGTGGCCACGGATGTGCCCGACGCCGGTGAACACCGACGGCGAGTCGGCCAGCATGGCGAGCGCGGTCAGCGCCGGGGTCAGCTCGCTGACGTCGGAGAGGTCGGCGGTCAGGCCGTGCACCACGCCGGTGCCCCGGACGGTCAGCCCGCTGGTGGAGAGGGTGACCTCGCCGCCCATCCGCTGGAGCAGCGAGCGGAGCTGCTCGACCGGCTGCGAGCTGCTGCGCGGCCAGCCCTGCAGGGTCACCTCGCCGCCGGTGACCAGGGCCGCGGCGAAGAACGGCACCGCTCCGGAGAGGTCTGGCTCGATCTCCCAGCCGCGCCCGGTGAGGGGGCCGGGCTCGACGGTCCAGACGTCGGGCGTGCTGTCGTCGACGGCCGCGCCGGCTGCCCGCAGCATCTGCACCGTCATCCGGAGATGCGGCGCGGACGGCACCGGCGGGCCGACGTGGCGCACCACGACGCCCCGGTCGAAGCGCGGGGCGGCCAGCAGCAACCCGGAGACGAGCTGGCTGGAGGCGGACGCGTCGATCACCACGTCACCGCCGGTGACCCGGCCGGTGCCGAGCACTGTCAGCGGCAGGCTGCCCGAGCCGGTGACGTCGATGCGGACACCCAGCGACCGCAGTGCCTCGATCAGCGGACCGAGCGGTCGGGTGCGGACGTAGGGGTCGCCGTCGAAGGTGACCTGCCCGTCGGCCAGCCCGGCCACCGGCGGCACGAACCGCATCACGGTGCCGGCCAGGCCCACGTCCACGTGCGCGGGGCCGACCAGCGGGTGCGGTCGGACCAGCCACTGCTCGTCGTCGCTGATCGACACGTGCGCGCCCATCGCGCGCAGGCCGGCGGCCATCAACTCGGTGTCGCGGGCGCGGAGCGGCCCGGCCAGCGTCGACGGGCCGGCGGCCAGTGCGCTGAGCACCAGGGCGCGTGCGGTCATCGACTTGGAACCGGGCAGGCGCAGCGTCGCCGCCACCGGGTCGGACGCGGTCGGTGCGGTCCACGGCTGCGGCGGCCGGGTCGCTGTCAGGTTCCCCACGGTTACATTCTGCCGTGCCGGCTGGTGGACGGTGTGGCCCGGCGGGTCGTACTCCCGGTTGGCGGGACAGCCGACGGGGCCTCCGACGCGTTAGCGTGTGGCCCATGTGCGGCAGGTACGCGACGACCCGGAGCTCCGGCGAGCTCAGCGCGCTGTTCGAGTCGTCCGACGACACCGAGGGCGTGGTCCGTCCGGACCACAACGTCGCGCCGACCGACCGGGTGCCCCTGGTTCGGATGAGCCCGGAGGGGCATCGCAGTCTCTGTGTTGGTCGCTGGGGTCTGTTGCCGCACTGGTCCCGTTCCGCCGCCGGGGCCGCCCGCATGATCAACGCGCGGGCGGAGACGGTGGCCACCAGCCGGGCGTACGCCGGGTCGTTCGCCCGCCGCCGCTGCCTGGTCCCGGCCGATGGCTGGTACGAGTGGGTCCGTCAGCCCGACGGCCGGCGGCAGGCCTACTACATGACCCCCACCGACGGCTCGGTTCTCGCCCTGGCCGGCATCTGGTCGGTCTGGGAGTCCGGTGCCGACTCCCGGCTCACCTTCAGCGTGCTGACCACCGCGGCGCTCGGCGATCTGGCCGAGGTGCACGACCGGATGCCGGTGCTGTTGCCGCCCGAGCGTTGGTCGTCGTGGCTGGCGCCGACCGACGAGCCGGAGCGGTTGCTTGTTCCGGCGTCGGCGGAGCGGCTGGCGGGGTTGGAGATCCGACCGGTGGGGGCGGCGGTGGGCGACGTTCGCAACGACGGGCCACAGCTGATCGCCCGCGTGTCGGTGCCGCCGACGGTGACACCGCAGGAGCTGACCCTGTTCTGACGCCGCCGCGCATTGTCAGGCACCGATTTGACAGGGTTGCGCGCGATTCGTCTCCTGGCTGTTCAGTCATGTTCCCGGCAGACCCTTGTCCCGATGTTGCGAAGTGCGATAGAACACAGCGCCGGTAGTGGCTGTCGATTCGCACGGGGCGGACGACGTCCACCGTTTTTGCCGGTCCCACGGGGGAGGTGGGTGGATTGACACGAGCGCGTATGCCCCGCCCGCACGAGGTGGCTGCGGCGCGGCGAGATCCGCGACTGCTGCGAGCGGTGCGGGAACGGCAACAGGACGATGCATGGCGCACCAGAGGCACCTGTCAGAGCGTCGATCCGGAGACATTCTTTCCGGCACCGAACGAGCCGGCGGACGCCGCTGTCGCGCTGTGCCGCGGCTGCGACGTGCAGGGGTCCTGTCTGGCCTGGGCCCTCGACGTCGGTGACTGCCACGGTGTGTGGGGTGCGACCACGCCCCGCGAGCGGCGGGCGATGCTGGTCGCCTGGCGTGGCGAGGTCGAGCCGGACCCGGACGCCGTCGACGATCCCGGCCCGCCGGTACGCGACCGGCTGCTCACCCTGGTTCCGCTGAGCTGACCAACGGCCCGGTCCGTCACGCGTCGTCTGCCAGGCGGCGCAGAATGGGTCGGTGCCAACCAGCGACGAGATCGACACTCCGCGCGGTCCGGCGGGGATCACCACCGACCTGCCGGACCGCCCTGCCACCGCTCTGCTCGTGCTCGGGCACGGAGCGGGCGGCAGCATCGACGCGCCCGACCTGCTCGCGGTACGCGACGCGTCGGTCGCGGCCGGCCTGGCGGTGGTCCGGGTGACCCAGCCCTACCGGGTCGCGGGTCGACGTGCCCCGGCACCGGCGGGTCATCTCGACGAGGCGTGGACGGCGGTGCTCGCCGTGCTGCGCGACCGGCACGCCGACGTGCCGTCGGTGCTGGTCGGCGGTCGTTCCAGCGGCGCGCGGGTCGCCTGCCGGACGGCGGGCGCGGTGGGGGCGGTCGGTGTGGTCGCGTTGGCCTTTCCGCTGCACCCGCCCGGGCGGCCGGAGCGTTCGCGTGCCGCCGAACTGGCCACCGGCCTGCCGACGCTGGTCGTCAACGGCGACCGGGACCCGTTCGGGACGCCGGAACCGTCGCCGGCCGTGCAGGTGGTGAGCCGTCCCGGGGAGACGCACGACCTCCGGCGGGACCCGGCCGGCACCGCGGGCGTCGTCCGGGACTGGCTGCGGGCCCGGGGCTGGACGGCCGACTGACCCGGCTCACCCGGCCGACCGTTTCCGGTGCCGGGCGAGGGTCGTTGCATCCGATGGTGGCACCGGCCCGATCCGGACCGACGGCACCAGTCCTCCCAGGCCCTTCCTGGTCCCAGCGCCGGCCGCCGTCGGGGCCGGGACCAGGAACGGGAGGGCCGGGTGGAATGCCCCAGTGGTCATCTCGCGTTACCAACCCTGGACGACTTTTCTGCGAGGGGGGTGACCGGTGCCGACCGAGACACGGAGCCTGGAACGGGACGAACGGGACGCCCGGCAGCTGAAGCAGCTGCTGGATGGGCCGGAGTGGCCGGCGACGGCGGGACCGGGCGGGGCGGGTGTGGTGAGCACGGGCACACCGGCCGGAAGTGAATCTGCGGGCAGGTCCGTGCGCGTATCCTCGGCGAGAAAGCATCCGACGCGAGGGGATGTGCGGTTGACCACCGAGAAGACGGACGAGCGCAGGGCCCGGTTCGAACGGGACGCGATGCCATTCGTCGATCAGCTCTACGCTGCTGGGCTGCGGATGACGCGCAACCCGGCGGATGCCGAGGACCTGGTTCAGGAGACCTACCTGAAGGCGTACGCCGCCTTCCACCAGTTCGAGCAGGGCACGAACCTGAAGGCCTGGCTCTACCGGATCCTGACCAACACCTACATCAACTCCTACCGCAAGCGGCAGCGCCAGCCGATCCAGGCGCCCACCGAGGAGATCACCGACTGGCAGCTCGCCGAGGCCGAGTCGCACACCTCCAGTGGGCTGCGCTCCGCCGAGACGGAGGCACTGGACCGGCTGCCGGACAGCGACGTGAAGGAGGCCCTCCAGCAGTTGCCGGAGGAGTTCCGCCTGGCCGTCTACCTGACCGATGTCGAGGGCTTCTCCTACAAGGAGGTCGCGGACATCATGGGCACGCCGATCGGCACCGTGATGTCGCGTCTGCACCGGGGCCGTCGTAATCTGCGCAAGCTGCTCGAGCGCTACGCCGGGGAGCGGGGCTTCAGTGCGGCCCGCTCGGCGAAGGGCTCGAACGCCGCTGCCGGCCGGGAGGTGTGACGTGAGCTGTGGGGAGCCGCACGAGACGGATTGCCGCGAAGTGCTCGCGGAGGTCTACCTCTACCTGGATCTGGAGTGCGCCGACGAGCGGCGCTCGTTGATCCGGCATCACCTGGACGAGTGCGGGCCCTGCCTGCGCGAGTACGGACTGGAGCAGGAGGTGCGGGCGTTGGTGGCTCGTTGCTGCGGCAACGAGACAGCGCCCGACGAGCTGCGCGAGCGGCTGCGGGTCAAGCTCACCGAGCTGGTGGTCTTCGAGACCACTGAATCCCGGGAGTTGGCCGACTGAGCGTCGGCGCGGCACAGCTTCAAGACCGGTGGCCCGGGTCGATGTCGACCCGGGCCACCGGTGTACCCGGCGTCGGCCGGGTCGGGCTGAGCGGTGACGGGCCGTGGGCCCGTCGACGCGTTCAGGAGTTGGGACGCTTGCCGTGGTTGGCGGCGCTCTTCTTACGAGCCTTCTTCTTCCGGGACTTCTTCGCCATGCTGACCTCCTCGTGATGGGTCGGATCCGTCCTGCGCACGACCTCGGCGCCAGTGCACCCACCGGCGGTCCGGCGTCGGGTCCGACCCGCTGATGGTAGTGCGGTCGACACCCGCCGCCTTCCCCAGGGCGGGCGTGCCATCCCGGCCGTGCCGCTGCGCGCCCGCCACCGGGCGACGCATGATTGGATACGACGGCAGACACATCGCGATGAGGGAGGGCCCGGACATGGCCGAGGAGATCCGCGCCGAGATGGTGGCGAACGTCTGGAAGGTCGTCGCCACGGCAGGTGACACGGTGGCCGAGGGCGACACCCTGGTGATCCTCGAGTCGATGAAGATGGAGATCCCTGTCATCGCCGAGTCCGATGGTGTGATCCAGCAGCTCGCCGTGAACGAGGGCGACGTCGTGCAGGACGGTGACCTCATCGCGGTGATCGCTTGACCGGCTTGCGGGTTCGTCCTGCCGAGCCGGCCGATTTCCCGGCGGTGGCCCGGCTGACCGTGGCCGCGTACGAGGCGGACGGGCAGCTCAAGGGCGAACACGGGTACGGCGAGGTGCTGGCCGACGTGTCGAGCCGGGCTGCCAGCGGTGAGGTGCTGGTCGCGGTCGACGAGGTGACCGATGCGGTGCTGGGCTCGGTGACCTTCGTGCTGCCGGGCACGCCGTTCGCCGAGCTGTCCGGGCCGGGCGAGGCGGAGTTCCGGATGCTCGCGGTCGACCCGGGCGCCCAGGGTCGGGGTGTCGGCGCGGCGTTGGCGCAAGCATGCGTGGCGCGTGCTGTGGAGCTGGGTTGCACGGCGCTGGTGATCTGCGTCCGGGCCGGGATGGCCGATTCGGCGCACCGGCTCTACTCACGGCTCGGCTTCGTCCGTGCGCCGGAGAAGGACTGGGCGCCGGCGGCGGGCGTGGACCTGCTCGGCCTGCGACTGGCCCTCACCCGCGGCTGAACCGCCGACCGATCAGCCGCGCGGGCTGCCGGAGGTGGCCTCCGCCGCACTCTCGTCGGGCTCCGCTGAGGCACCCGCGCCGATCGCGCCGAGCAGCTCGTCGGCCACCTCCAACGCGAGCCGGCGCCGCTCCTCGTTGGTGATGCCCGGTGCCCGTACGGCGAACCAACTCGTGTGCACGGCGAACAGTGACAGTGCGGCGCGCAGCTGGGCGGCGGGGGAGTCGTCGCCCCGGCAGAGGGCGCTGGCGAGCTGCATCATCCGGCCGCGCATCTGCTGGCCGGAGGCGAGGCTCTTGAGCACTGTCTGGTTCTGCTCGAAGAAGCGCATCACGGACGGCTGGTCGCCGCCGAACATCGTGTCGGCGTAGCGGGTGATCAGCTCGCGCCGGGTGGCCAGGGTGGCCGGCTGCGTCGCCGCCCAGGCGTTGAGGGCGTCCATCTGCTCCAGCCGGTCCTCGACGAAGCTGGCGACGATGTCGTCCTTGCTCTTGAAGTGGTAATAGAGCGCCGCCTTGGTGACGTTGAGACGCTCGGCGATCTCCCGGAGCGAGGTCTTCTCGTACCCCTGCTCGGTGAAGAGCTCGAGCGCGACGGCCTTGATCCGGTCCCGCGTCCCGCCTGTGCTCTCCCTCACGCGTGCCCTCCAATTGGCTTGACCGTTGCTTGTACCGAACTTACCGTGCGGCTAGTAAGGTGACTAGCCGGGCGGCAAGTAAGTGTGGCAATCTTCGGGGGGAGCTTACCCATGACTCAGGCAACCCAGGCCGGCGTGCGACCCAACAACATCAGGGTCGTGCTGTTCGGGCTGATGATCGCGATGATGCTCGCGATGCTCGACAACATGATCGTCAGCACCGCGTTACCGCGGATCGTCGGCGAGTTCGGCGGGCTCAACCACTTCACCTGGGTGGTTACCGCGTACGTCCTGGGCACCACCGTCTCCACCCCGATCTGGGGCAAGCTCGGTGACCTCTACGGCCGCAAGTCGGTCTTCCTGACCTCGGTGGTCGTCTTCCTCGTCGGCTCCGCACTCTGCGGCATGGCCGGCTCCGGCATGCTCGGCGGCCCGCAGGACGGCATGGTCCAGCTGATCGCCTTCCGGGCCGTGCAGGGCCTCGGCGCCGGTGGCCTCATGGTCGGCGTCATGGCGATCATCGGTGACCTGGTCCCGCCCCGCGAGCGTGGGCGCTACCAGGGCATGATCGCCGGCATCATGGCCATCGCCATGGTCGCCGGTCCGCTTGCCGGTGGCTTCATCACCGACCACCTGTCCTGGCGCTGGGCGTTCTACGTGAACCTGCCGCTGGGCGGGATCGCGCTGCTCGTGCTGATGACCACCATGCACCTGCCGAAGTACCGCACCGAGCACCGGATCGACTGGCTCGGCGCTGGTCTGCTCTCGGTCGGCATCACCGCGATCGTGCTCATCACCACCTGGGGCGGCAACGAGTACGACTGGACGTCGCCGCAGATCTTCGGCCTGGCCGTCCTGGCCGTGCTCGCGCTGGTGGCGTTCGGCCTGGTGGAACGCCGCGTCCAGGAGCCGATCCTGCCGTTGGCGCTCTTCGCCAACCGCAACTTCGCGTTGATCTCGGTGATCGGCTTCCTGCTCGGCTTCGCGATGTTCGGCGCGATGAACTTCCTGCCGCTCTACCAGCAGACCGTGCAGGGGGCGTCGGCGACCAACAGCGGTCTGCTGCTGCTGCCCCTGATGTTCGGCATGCTGGTGGTCTCGCTGGTCATCGGGCGGGCGATCACCCGCAACGGCAGATACCGGGCGTACCCGATCATCGGTGGTGTCGTGATGACAGCGGGCATGGCGCTGCTGTCCATGCTCGACGCCGACACCAGCAAGCTGATGTCCTCGCTGTACATGGTCGTGCTCGGCGTCGGCATGGGCTTCCTCATGCAGACGTCCATGCTGATCGCGCAGAACAGCGTGGAGCAGAAGGACCTCGGTGCGGCCAGTGGCGCGGCGACCTTCTTCCGGTCGATCGGCGGCTCGTTCGGCATCTCGCTGTTCGGCGCGATCTTCGCCAACCGGCTGGCCAGCTCCGAGGGCGGCCGGGCCTTCGGCGGCGAGTCCGGCGGCTCGGGAATGGATCTGGAGAAGCTCAAGGACCTGCCCGCCCAGGCCCGCGACATGGTGCTCGGCGGCCTATCCGACGCGATCTCGAACGTCTTTCTCTGGGCGGTGCTGTTCACCATCGTGATCCCGGTGCTCGCCTGGTTCATCAAGGAGATCCCGCTGCGGACCGCCAACGAGGCGCCGCCGCAGGCCACTCCGGAGGAGGAGGCCGAGGTCGCTCTCGGCAAGGCGGCCCCGGTCGCCTGATCCCGACATCCTCACCGCGCGCCGCGTCGTCCCGTCCGGGCCGGCGCGGCGCGCGCCTTTTCCCGCGACAGGGCGCCTAGCGGGTGCGTGCGCCGCGCAGTAGTTGCCAGAGGCGGCGTAGCGGGTTGCGGGGGCGGGGGACCTGGGGGGAGAGCGGGCCGAGCAGTTCGCCGGCCAGTGCCGCGGTGGCAGGGTCCAGATCCGGGGCGGCAAGTGCCAGGTGGGCCAGCGAGGCGGCGATCGGGACCGGTCGGGTCCGTGCCACGGCGGCCGCGTCGGCGAGCCGCTCCGCCACCACCCGCGCCACGTCCGACCGCACCGAGGGATCCACCCAGGCCGCGGTGACCAGGGCGAACAGCGCCGCCTCGGTGACCCAGTCCTCGACACCCCAGATCAGGTCGAGCAGCACGCGGCGGCGCGTCGAGCCCTCCCACGGCTCGTCGGTGCGGTGGTGCAGCAGCCCCAGGCAGGCCCACACCTGCACACCACGGACCCAGACCGACGGGTCGTGGGCGGCCAGCAGCCGACCCACCGCGTTGGCCGGTGCGGCCGGCGGGTGCACCAGCAGGCCGAGCAGGTCGGTCACGTCGAGGCCGGCCAGGCCCACCGCGGCGTCGTACGCCGCCGGCGGGTGCGGCCACGCCGGGTGCGCGACCTGCCCGATCCGCTCGACCGCCGTCGCCGAGGGCGCCGGCAGCGCGGGCGTGGGCACGTCGTCCGCGTAGCGCCACAACCGTTGGGCGGACGCCCGCCGGGGCTCGCGCGGGTCCGGCTCCGGCGCGCCCCCGACGACCTCGATCCGCAGCCCGGGCGCGGTGGACGTCGCCGTCCGGACGGCGCTCGGCGGAGCGGCGGCGGGCAGGCGTACGGCGCTGCCGAGACCGTTGTCGTCGTCGGCCACCGCCTGGCGCATCGCGTCGACCAGTGGACCGCCGGCCGGGGTCAGTTGGCCGAGCCAGGGCCGGGCACGGCAGCACTGGGCCAGGTCGCCGTGCTCGTGGCTGTCGTCGGGGTGGTCGCGGACGAAGTCGGCGAGCGCCACCAGGTGGGCCAGGTCGCCGTCGCGCAGGTGCCGCAGGCGGTGTGCGGTGTGCACGGCGCAGTCGAAAGACGGGTCGCGCGCGAGCGCCCGCTCGGTCCACTCCAGTGCCTCGTCGAGGCGGCCGATGTCGGCCAGGGTGCCGGCGATGTCCGCGTAGATCGCCAGGTCGTCGGGGTCCAGCTCGACGGCCCGACCGAGGGCCGCGAGGCCTTCGCGGGTCCGGCCCGCGCTGCGGTACGCGTACCCGAGCCAGACCTCGCCCATCTTCGAGGGTTGTGCGCGTACGCCTCGGGTTGCCCAGCGGACGGCGAGGGCGACTTCGCCGAGACGCCGGGCCAGCGCGGACGCCGCGCCCAGCAGCAGACCGTGCTCGGGGTGCACGGTGACCGCGTTGCGGGCCAGCGTGAGGTACGGCGTCAGGGCGCCCCGGCCGACCCGGGGCACCGGGTCGGACAGCGCCGCGCAGACCTGCATGAGGACGCGGGCGATGTGGTCCGGGTCCAGCCGTTCGACCAGCTCGGGCGCGGTGACCCAGGGGACGCCGGCCCACTGGGTGCCGGGTGAGTACGCGGTCGCCGCGGCCAGCAGCTCCAGCCCCTCGGCGGGGCGGCCGGCGGTGGCGAGCAGGTGGGCGCGGGCGACGACCGCCCCCACGAAGGTGTGGTGGCTGATCGGGAAGAGGTCGAGGCCGCCACCGCTCGCCGCGGCGAGTCGGGCCAGCGTCTCGTGCACCTCCGGCAGGGTGGGTGCTCGCGCCAGCGCGCCGGCGAGGTGCCCCGCGGCGTGGTGCAGGTCGCCCTCGTCGAGTGCCAGCCGGGCGAGCGCCAGCTCCTCCGTCGCGGAGAGTGCGGGATCGTCCGTTCCCTCGGGCACGTCGTCCTCTCGTCGCTGGGCCAGGCGGATGCAGCGCTCCCAGCGTAGTTGATATTGAGATCAACTGGTGATCACCTGCGCAGTCCTGCTCGTTCGATTGCTGAGATACGGTTAAAAGTGCAAGACTGAGCAAGAATCGCGCGGCAACCGCGCAGGGGAGGGGTTTTCGTGACTCGTGCAGGGGCCGGCATGGCCGCCGATATCGATGAGCAGCCAGCTGGCTACGCCCGCCTGCTCTCGACAGCCAACGCCGCCGAGATCGCCCGGGTGGCGGCGATCATCGCCGAACGCCGCCCGCGGCACGTCGTCTTCACCGCCCGGGGCACCTCGGACCACGCGGCCCTCTACGGGGCGTACCTCACCGAGATCCGTCTCGGCCTGCCCGCCGGGCTCGCCTCGCCCAGCGCGGTCACCCTGTTCGGGGCCCGCCCCGACCTGTCCGACGCGCTGGTCGTCGGGGTCAGCCAGAGCGGCGGTTCGCCCGACCTCGCCGAGGTGCTGCGCGCCGCCCGCGCCTCCGGGGCACTGACCCTCGCGGTGACCAACGCCCCCGACTCGCCGCTGGTCGAGGTCGCCGAGCTGAGCGTCGACATCGCCGCCGGGCACGAGCGGGCGGTCGCCGCCACCAAGACGTACACCGCCGAGCTGCTCGCTCTGCTGATGCTCGTGGAGGGGATCCGGGCCGGCGACGGCGTGCTCCCGACGGCCGAGCGGGAGGCGCTCGACGCGCTGCCCGAGCTGGCCGCCCGCACCCTGGCCGACGACACCCCGGCCCGGCTCGCGCCCCGCTACCGCTTCGCCCGGCAACTGGTCACCACCGGGCGGGGGTACGCCTACCCGACCGCCCGGGAGGCCGCGCTGAAGCTGATGGAGACGTCCTACCTGCCGGCGCTCGCCTTCTCCGGCGCCGACCTGCTGCACGGCCCACTCGCGATGACCGACCCGGAGGTCCCGGTGCTCGCGGTCGTCGGCTCCGGTCCGGGTGGACGGTCGATGGGCGAGGTGCTGCCCCGTCTCGGCGAACGCCGCGCCGACGTCGTGGTGGTCGGCTCCGCCGAGGTGCCGGGCGCCACCCGGCTGGCCGTTCCCGAGGTCGACGAGCGGTACGCCCCACTGCTGGACATCCTGCCGTTGCAGCGGTTGGCGCTGGCCCTGGCGCTGACCCGAGGTGAGGACCCGGACGCGCCGCGCGGGTTGAAGAAGGTCACCGCGACGATGTGAGGCGCGGCGTGGCACCCTGGTCACCGTGTCCACGCTGCGCGACCTCGCCGAGGAGCACACCCACCTCCGTCCGGCCGACATCGACCACCTCCACCGGATCGCCGGCGACTGGCAGCTGCTCTCCGATCTGTCCTTCGCTGACCTGCTGCTCTGGGTGCCGGTCGACGCCGACGGCACGTTCCTCTGCGTCGCCCAGGTCCGGCCGACCACCGCCCCCACCGCCTACCAGGACGACCAGGTGGGGCGCATCGTCGGCGGGCCGGAGGTGGCCCACCTGGGCGTCGCGTACTCCCAGGGCCGGATCTGGCGGGAGGGCGACCCGGTCTGGTACGGCGACGTGCCGGCCCGGCACGAGGCGATCCCGGTCCGGCTGCGGACCGCCGAGGGGGAGGCCGGTGAGGTGATCGCCGTGGTGGGGCGGGACACCAACCTCTCCACCGCGCGCACCCCCAGCCAGCTGGAACTCAACTACCTGACCACCGCCGACGACCTGGCGCAGATGATCGCGGACGGCACCTTCCCGCCGCCCCGGCATCCGGGCGAGACCACCTCTGCGCCCCGCGTCGGCGACGGCCTGGTCCGGCTCGACGCCGGCGGCAAGGTCACCTACGCCAGCCCGAACGCGCAGTCCGCGTACCGCCGACTGGGCTACGCCTCCCACCTGGTGGGCGAAGACCTGGCCGCGCTGCACCGCCGGCTGGCCGGTGACCCGCTGGACGGCACCGAGGCCTCGAACGGCATCCTGGCCGCGCTGCGCGGTGAGGCGCCGCCCCGACGGGAGATCGACGCCCGCGGTGCCACGATGCTCACCCGAGCACTGCCGCTGATGCCCGCCGGCGTGCCGATCGGCGCGCTGGTGCTGGTCCGGGACATCACCGAGGTCCGTCGCCGGGACCGAGCCCTGATCACCAAGGACGCCACCATCCGGGAGATCCACCACCGGGTGAAGAACAACCTCCAGACCGTCGCCGCGCTGCTGCGGCTGCAGGCCCGCCGGGTGTCCATGCCGGAGGCCCGGGTCGCGCTGGAGGAGTCGGTCCGGCGGGTCGCGTCCATCGCCCTGGTGCACGAGACGCTCTCCATGTCCAGCGACGAGGCGGTCGAGTTCGACGGCATCGTCGACCGGGTGGCCAGCGCGGCGACGGAGGTCGCGGCGACCGAGGTGAGCGTCGGCATGCGACGGCGGGGCAGCTTCGGCGTGCTGCCGGCGGAGATCGCCACCTCGCTGGTGATGGTCCTCAACGAGTTGCTGCTCAACGCCGTCGAGCACGGCTTTCCGCCGGCCGACGAGGCGGAGGATCCTCCCGTACCTGCCGCCTCGGGCATGGTGCCGGTCGCCGCTCCCGAGGTCGACCCGTCGCTGCGACCGGAGGTGGTCGTCTCGGCGCACCGGTTCCGCAAGATGCTGCACGTCTCGGTGGCCGACAACGGGCGCGGGCTGCCGCCGGGCTTCGACGCGGAGCGCGCCAGCCGGCTCGGTCTCCAGATCGTCCGGGCCCTGGTCACCGGCGAGCTGCGCGGCACCATCGAGCTGCGGGCCGGCGCCAACGGCGGGACCGAGGCCGTGCTGGTCGTCCCGCTGGCCCGCAACACCCACGACGGCCGCTCACAGGCCTGACCGCCGGCCTCCCGTCGGGCGGTCCCGCGCCGGGGACCGGATATCAGGGTGAGCGTGATGCCTCTGAGTCATCAAGATGACTCACCGGCATCACGCTCATCGAGGTGGGCGGGCCCGGCCGCCGGCCTGCCCAGGGGTGGTCCGGTCAGCGGTCGGGGCGGCTGGTCAGCAGGGCGACGGTGAGGCCGGGGCGCTGCCAGACCTGGGTGACGGTGAACTGCGCGCGGAGCGCGTCGCCCTTGGCGCCCGGCACGGCTGCCAGCGGCTCGGCGTGCCGGCCGGCGACGACCAACCACACCCTGGAGGTGCCGGCCAGGCACTGCGCCGGTCGCGGGCACTCGGCGGCCCACAGATCGCCGCGGCGGACCTCGTTTTCGGTGACCAGCACGTCGCGTGGCGGGTCGCCGAGGTGGTACTCGATGCCGAGGTCGAGGAAGAGCCAACTGTGCCGGGGCGAGTAGACCACAGCGTCCCCCGGGCGTTGACCGTCGGCGATCACCCGGGCCGCCGCCGCGTAGTCCACCGGCGCGCTGCGTGGCCACTCGTGGGTCCGTCGCAGCGCGGCCTGGTCGGGTAGGCCGAGCAGCCCGGCCAGCACCACCACGACGAGCGCGGCCGGAGCGGCCACGGCGGCCAGCGCCGCGCCCGCCAGCAGGCACGCGAAGGGCACCACGAAGACCAGGTACCGGGGCACCCACAGCGGTACGACAGTGCCGGCGGCGAAGAGCAGCAGTACGGGCAGCAGCACCGCGCTGACCGGCAGCAGTGCGCGTCGCCCGAGTCGGGCCGCGCCCAGCGCCGCGACCCCGACCAGCAGTCCACCGACCACACTGCTCTGGGTGACGCCGCCGGGCAGCGCGGTGAGGTCGTCCAGTCGGGCCAGGTGGACCCAGTTCAACTGCCGGGACTGCTGGGCCCGGGCCTTGACCAGCAGCGGGCCGGCCAGCAGCGCGACCGGCACCACGGCGACCAGCCACCGCCACACCCGTCGGTCGCGTTCGGCGTCGAGGTGCGCCGGGGTGGCGACCCCGGCCGCGGCCGGGCCGCGCCACCAGGCGATGAGGACGACCAGCGCGTGGGCGGCGAGCACTGTTAGCGCGATCAGGTGGATGAGCCCGAGAGCGGCGACGGCGGCGGCGTAACCGGCCCAACGGGCCCAGCCGGGTCGACGCAGCGCGGTCACCAGCAGCACTGTGGCGAGCACGGCGAGCATTGTGGCCAGCGCGTACGGGCGGGCCTCCTGCCCGTAGCGGGACGTGCCGGGCAGGACCGCGAACAGCAGCCCGGCGAACAGGCCGCCGCGCCGGTCGACGAGCCGTGCGCCGAGCACGGCGAGCAGCCCGGCGGCCACTGTCATCGCCAGCACGGCCGGCGCGCGCAGGGCGATCGTGGAGTCGCCGAAGACAGTGGTCCAGCCGTGCATCAGCAGGTAGTACGGCCCGGTGGCGGCGTCGATGGTGCCGGCCAGTCGGGCCAGGTCGCCGGGCGACCGGGTGGCCGCGCTCCAGGTCGCCAGCTCGTCGCGCCAGAGCTGGGCCGAGCCGAGCCCGGTCAGGGTCACCGCCAGGGTCAACAGCGCCGGGGGGAGCCAGACCGGCAGACGGCGCAGGTGCTCCCGCGCCGTCCCGGCCGACCTCTTGGACAATTGCCCCACAGTCCGAGCCTGCCACGGCCACCCCCCCGCGTGGGCGTCAGCCGGCCGCAGGTGGTGGGCGCCAGGCGGGCATCACATCGTTCGGCCGGGCGGTCTTCGCCGGATCGCGCTCCACCAGTTCGTCGAGCACGGCGTCGATCCGGGCCATCAGCTCGTCGTCGAGCCGTACCGTGGCGGCCTTGGCCGTCTCGGCGAGCTGCTCGGGCCGGGACGCGCCGACGATCGCACCCGCCACGGTCGGCCGGTGCAGCACCCACGCCACCGCCAACTGGGCCATCGTGCAGCCGGCGGCCTCGGCGATCGGTCGGAGCCGGCGTACCCGGGAGAGCAGCAGATCCGAGGAGTAGCGGGCGATGAACGAGCCACCGAAGCCGTCGGTGGCTCGGGAGCCGGCGGGCGGACGTCGGCCAGGTTCGTACCGACCGGTCAGCACGCCCATCGCGAGCGGCGACCAGGCGAGCTGCCCCAGACCGAGATCGGCGCAGGCGGGCGACACCTCGGCCTCCACCACCCGCCACAGCATTGAGTACTGCGGCTGGTTGGCGATGAACGGGATGTGCAGCTCGGCGGCGAGCCGCAGGCCCGCCCGCAGCTGCGGGGCGGTCCACTCGGAGGCGCCGACGTAGAGCACCTTGCCCTGGCGGACCAGGTCGGCGAAGGCGAGCATCGTCTCCTCCAGAGGCACGCTGTCGTCGTACCGGTGCGCCTGATAGAGGTCGAGGTAGTCGGTGCCCAGCCGGTTCAGCGAGGCGTGACAGCCCTCGATGATGTGCTTGCGGGACAGCCCGGCGTCGTTGGCCCCCGGCCCGACCGGCAGGCACACCTTCGTGCACAGCTCGATCGAGCTGCGCCGGACGCCGCTCAGCGCCTTGCCCAACGCCTCCTCGGCCCGCCCCTGCGCGTACCGGTCGGCGGTGTCGAACGTGGTGATGCCCGCGTCCAGGGCGGCGGTCACGCACGCGGCCGCCGCGTCGTCGTCGAGCTGGTTGCCGTGGGTGACCCAGTTGCCGTACGCGACCGCGCTGACGCGCAGGCCCGACCGGCCCAGTTGCCTGTACTCCATGACGAGAATCGTCGGGCCGCCCGGCGCTGTCGCCGAACCGTTCGAACGTGGTCGAATCCGTGGGTGATCGAGGTTCGGTTCTCGCCCGACGACCTGAGCCGGGTCCGGTTCGTGCACTCGCCCCTGGCCGAGTTGGTGGCCAGCTCCTGGGCGTTACGCAAGCCGGCGAAGTACTGGATGCACCGTCCGTGGCGGGAACGCGCGGAGCGGCTGCTGCCGGATGCCGGCCTGGAACCGCTGTTGGCGGTGCTCAGGTCGTCCAACGGTTACGTGCCGGATTTCCTCACCCCGATCGGGGTGGCGCCGAACCTTGCCGCCGAGTTGCGGGCGGTCGCCGGCACCCACCCGTCCAGGGTGCGCCGGCAACTGGAGCGGGCCGGCGCACCCTGGCTGGCCCCGGACGAGCTGGTCGCGCAGCTCCACCGGTACTTCACTCTGCTGATCGCACCGGACTGGCCCCGGCTGCGGGCGCTCGCGCTGGCCGACATTCGGCGGCGGACGCTGCTCGCCGCCGAGCAGGGCGGACGCACCCTGCTGCGCGAGGTGCACCCGTTGATCCGGTGGGACGGCGCTGCGCTGCGGGTTGCCGTCGGCACGACCCTGCCGGCCGACCTGGGCGGGCGCCCGTGGACGCTGCTGCCTACCGCGTTCTCCGGGCCGACGGTGCACGCGATCATGGAGGGCGACGGCGGGCCAGCCCTCTGCTATCCGCCCACCGGGCTGGGCGGGCTGTGGGATTCGCCGCCGCCCAGCGCGGCGCTCGGCGCCCTGCTCGGCGGCACCCGGGCGGCGGCGCTATCCCTGCTCGACTCACCGTTGAGCACCGGCGAGTTGGCCGCGATGCTGGGTCTCGCGCCGGCGACGGCGTCGCACCACCTCACCACCCTGCGGGACAACGGCCTGATCGCGGGCGTACGAGAGGGGCGGGTGGTGCGTTATGCCCGAACTATCCTCGGTGACCAGCTGGTCGGCTGACCCTCGGCCCGTGATGTGGGATCCAGCACGCGGACATTGGCCGGCCCCCATGGGGTGTGGCAGCATGAGCCCCATGACCGCCGCAGTCGTCCGCCGCTTCGTGGCTCGTCGCCACGTCGATTACGGCCGCGTGCGCAGCGCGATCTGTCCGGCCTACTGACGACGCCCGACCAATCCGTCTCGGGCGCGCTCCGCGCCGGCTGTCTCAGACACCGTTGTCCCGCCCGCTTCCCCGGGTCGGCCGCCGCGCCCCGCGTGCCCCGAGGCACAGCAGACAACGGAGGACGCCGCGATGGCGGTCAGCAGCACGCCGGCCCGATCCGAGGACCCGACGACCCGCCCGGCCCGGGCGCCGCGCCGGCCCCGGGGTGAGGGTCAATGGGCGCTCGGCCACCGCGAGCCGCTCAACCCCAACGAGCGGATCAAGAAGGACGACGACCCGCTCAACGTCCGGGCCCGGATCGAAACCATCTACGCGCACCGCGGCTTCGCCTCCATCGACCCGCAGGATCTGCGCGGCCGGTTCCGCTGGTGGGGCCTCTACACCCAGCGCAAGGCCGGCATCGACGGCGGGCGCACCGCCGTGCTGGAGCCGCACGAGCTGGAGGACGAGTTCTTCATGCTCCGGGTCCGCATCGACGGCGGCCAGCTCAGCCTGGCCCAGCTGCGGGTGATCGCGGACATCTCCCGGGAGTTCGCGCGGGACACCGCCGACATCACCGACCGGCAGAACATCCAGTACCACTGGATCCGCGTCGAGGACATGCCGGAGATCTGGCGCCGGCTGGAGTCGGTCGGCCTGCAGACCACCGAGGCGTGCGGCGACTGCCCGCGGATCGTGCTGGGCAGCCCGGTCGCCGGGGTCGCCCGCGACGAGCTGCTCGACCCGACCCCGGCGGTCGACGAGATCGTCGCCCGGTACGTCGGCGACAAGCAGTTCTCCAACCTGCCCCGCAAGTTCAAGACGTCGATCTCCTGGCTGGTCGACACCCCGTACGAGTCGAACGACATCGCCTTCCTCGGTGTCGACCACCCCGAGCACGGCCCCGGCTTCGACGTCTGGGTCGGCGGTGGTCTCTCCACCAACCCGATGCTCGCCCAGCGGCTCGGCGTCTGGGTGCCGATGGCCGAGATTCCGGACGTGTGGGCCGGTGTGGTGGGGATCTTCCGCGACTACGGCTACCGCCGGCTGCGCAACCGGGCCCGGCTGAAGTTCCTGGTGGCCGACTGGGGTGTGGAGCGGTTCCGCGAGGTCCTGGAGAAGGACTACCTCGGTCGCACGTTGCTCGACGGTCCGGCGCCGACCCTGCCGTCGAAGCCGATCGACCACGTGGGCGTGCACGAGCAGGCCGACGGGCGGCACTACGTGGGCGCCGCACCGGTGGTCGGGCGGGTCTCCGGCACGCAGCTCGCCCAGCTGGCCGACGTGGTGGAGGCGCACGGCAGCGACCGGGTGCGGCTCACCCCGTACCAGAAGCTGCTGGTGCTCGACGTGCCGTCCGAGCGGACGGAGTCGCTGGTCGACGCGCTGCGCGGGATCGGTCTGGAGGCCCGGCCGTCGGCCTGGCGGCGCGGCACCATGGCGTGCACCGGCATCGAGTACTGCAAGTTGGCCATCGTCGAGACGAAGGCCCGCGGTGAGGAGCTGGTGGCCCGGCTGGAGCAGCGGCTGCGCGACTTCGACGCGGACATCTCGATCCACATCAACGGCTGCCCGAACGCCTGCGCACGGACCCAGGTGGCCGACATCGGGCTCAAGGGTCAACTGGTGGTCGGCCCGGACGGGCAGCAGGTGGAGGGCTTCCAGGTGCACCTGGGCGGCGGGCTGGGCATGGCCCAGGGTCAGACCGCCGGGTTCGGCCGCAAGCTGCGCGGCCTGAAGACCACCGCGGACGAGCTTCCGGAGTACGTGGAACGGCTGGCCCGTCGCTACCTGGCCGGTCGGAGCGAGGGCGAGACGTTCGCCAACTGGGTGATCAGAGTCGACGAGGAGGAACTGCGGTGAGCAGCGAGAACCGAGCGGCACCCCTGTACTGCCCGTACTGCGGCGAGGAGGACCTGCGGCCGAACGAGGCGGGGCACGGCGCCTGGGAGTGCCGCGCCTGCACCCGGGTCTTCTCGGTGAAGTTCACCGGGCTGCTCTCCCGGTCGGTGACCCGATGAGCCTCGTCTCCGCAGCGAACCTGCGCCTGGTCGGGCCGGGCGGCCCGACGCCGACCGATCCGGCCCGGCGCGACCCGGACGAGCTTCGCGTCCTGGCCGAGCAGGCTGCCCGGGACCTGGAAGGCGCCCCGGCGCTGGAGATCGCCCGCTGGGCCGCGCAGACCTTCGGCGACCGGTTCTGCGTCACCAGCTCGATGGCCGACGCCGTGCTGGCTCACCTGGTGTCCCGGGTGGCCCCGGGCGTGGACGTGGTCTTCCTCGACACCGGCCTGCACTTTCCCGAGACCCTCAGAGTGCGCGACGAGGTCGCCCGGACGCTGCCGGTGAACGTCCGGTCGATCCGGCCCCGGCTCACCGTCGGCCAGCAGGACGGCCAGTACGGCCCCCGGCTGTTCAACAAGTCGCCGGACGACTGCTGCCAGCTCCGCAAGGTGGAGCCGCTGGAGCGGGCCCTGACCGGGTACGACGCCTGGGCGGCGGGTCTGCGCCGGGACGAGTCGCCGACCCGGGCGAACACGCCGGTGGTGACCTTCGACGCGCGGCGCGGCAAGGTCAAGGTCAACCCGATCGCGGCGTGGTCGCAGCGGGACGTGGACGCCTACATCGCCCGCTTCAACGTGCCGGTCAACGAGCTGTTCAAGCAGGGGTACGGGTCGATCGGCTGCTGGCCGTGCACCCGCCGAACGAAGGCCGGCGAGGACGCGCGGGCCGGCCGGTGGGCCATGTTCGAGAAGACCGAGTGCGGGCTGCACGTCTGACCTCGCCAACGACGACCCCGACCGGCCCTGATGCGGCCGGCGGGGTGACTCCGGTGGTGCTGGTCGCGCACGGCAGTCGTGATCCACGAGCGGCCGATGCCACCCGGGCGCTCGCGCGAGCCGTGTCGGCGGCCCGACCGGGCACACCGGTCCGGGCGAGCTGGCTGGACCACACCGAGCCGGGGCCGACAGCGGTCCTGCGCGACCTGGCCCTGGCCGGTCACCGTCAGGCGGTGCTGGTGCCGCTGCTGCTGACCGCCGCCTACCACCATCGGGTGGACATTCCGGCGGCGGTCGCCGCGGCGGCGCAGGCCGGGCCACCCCTGACGGTACGGGTGACCGACGTGCTCGGCCCGGCGGACGGCACTGTCGATGCCGGGCTGCTGGGCGGGCTGCGCCGCAGGCTCGGTGAGGCGGACCCGGGCCGCTTCGACGCGTTGGTGCTGGCCGCCGCGGGCACCCGGGACGCGCGGGCGCGTCGCTCGGTGGGCCAGGTCGCGGACGCGCTCGCCGCGGAGTTCGGGGTGCCCTGCCGGGTGGCGTACGCCTCGGCGGCTCCACCGGCGGCCGGCGTGGCGGTGTTCCGGCTGCGGGCGGCCGGCGCGCGTCGGGTCGCGGTGTGCGCGTACTTCCTGGCGCCGGGCTTGTTCCACGACGCGGTGGCCGAGGCGGCCCGGGCGGCCGGCGCCGTGTCGGTCGCCGCGCCGTTGACCGACGCGCCGGAGCTGGTCGAGTTGGTGCTGCGCCGGGTCGACGACCGGCCCTGGCGGCCGATGGTCACGCCGATCGGGTGACCTGTGCCGGCGCGGTGATCCTGTGTCGGACAGCGGAACGCCCCGGTGGGTGGACCCACCGGGGCGTACAGCTGTGTGTTGGGGATCAGGCGGAGTGAGCGCGCAGCACCCGGAGACCGCCGCGCCGCTTGACAGCGCGCCGCTCCTCCTCGCTCATTCCGCCCCAGACGCCAGCGTCCTGACCAGACTCGAGTGCCCACTGCAGGCACTGGTCGGTCACGGAGCAGCGCCTGCAGACGGCCTTTGCCTGCTCGACCTGCAGGAGAGCCGGTCCGGACGTCCCGATCGGGAAGAACAGCTCCGGGTCCTCGTCGCGGCAGACACTATGGTGACGCCAGTCCATGGCGGCAACACTCCTCATTCTGGATGGGTGGCAACAATTGCTTGGTCGTGCTTTTCCTATATGCATCCGCGTGCCGATGGTGACAGTTAGCGTCCGACCATTCGGCAGTGCGTGAGCAGGCAGTTAGCGCCGGGGACCTGCTGGAACAGCTCAACCTGACGAGCATATCCAGGCAATGTCCCGGCAACTCAAGTTCGCTTGTGAATACTTTCACGAACGCTCGTGATGTCAAGGGTGACGCTCGGAAAAACTCCGGGCGGTGAGCAAGCCCACAACCCGTTTGTCCGGGTTCCAGTGCTTTCCTGGTTACCCGCCGTGCCACAGTCGAGGATCAATATAGTACAGTCCGCGTGACATTGCTGACATTTCCGGCACCTGCCCCTCGGTGTGGCGGTGATCGGCCGGTGTGGCTGCGGTCACCGTGTCGACCTACGGCAGTACCCGAGACCTAGCAGATTACTCTCAGTGCGGCGGGAACGGAGGTGAATCTGACTTTTTCCCGTTCGCCGAGATAGTCGCCGTCCAGCTGGAACGCCTGCGGACGACTGGAGAGCAGGGTGAACTCCGCCGTGTCATGGAGTCGTAACACCTGACGACCTCGTGGATCAGGCTGCCGACCCAGGAACTGTGTCACTGTCCGTGTTGTGCTAGCCACCCGGAGCTGACGCAGTGCCAGCACATCGAGCCCGAGGTCGAACGACGCGGACGGGTTCGGGTTGACCTCCCGGTCGCCCAGGTACGTCCACGGCGCCGTGTTCTGAATGATGACGGTGGCCAGCTCCGCCTCCGCCTGCTCGCCCGGGCGCTCCAACGTGATCGCGGGATGCCGGCGGTCCGAGGCGAAGAAATACTGGTTCATGATCGAGCGCAGGTAGAGCGACGGCGTGGACACCCGCCCCTTGCGCCGGGCCTGCTCCACCCGGTGGATCACCGCGGCGTCCAGGCCGAACCCGGCGCAGAAGGTGAAGTAGCGGTCGTCGGCAAGGCCCAGCCCGACCGTCCGGCTCCGACCCAGCCGCAGCCCTTCCAGGATCATGCTGGTCGCCTCCGGCCACTCCCGGGGCAGACCCACGGCGCGGGCGAAAACGTTTGTGGAGCCGCCCGGAACGGTCGCCAGCGCCGGCAGTCGCTCGGCCATCGGGGCGTCGTCGGCACCGGTCGGCGGGTCGGCCGTCATCAGGCCGTTCACCACCTCGTTCACCGTGCCGTCGCCACCCAGGGTGACGACCAGGTCGACCCCCTCCGCGGCGGCCTCCCGGGCCAACGCCATGGCGTGCCCGCGTCGGCGGGTGTATCGCACACTGAGATCGACTTCGCTGCGCAGCGCCCGGACAAGCACGTCCCGGCTGCGTTCGCTGGTGGTGGTGGCCTTTGGATTGACCACCAGGACGGCCCGCATGGGCGGCACTGTACCTCCCGAAAGCCCGGGTATCGTGGCGCGCGTGACCATCGACTCGGCCCCGTTTCCCGTCACGCTCCGCTGGGCGGTCCGGCTGCTGTGGGCAGAGGCGGCCGTCGTCGGGTTGATCGCCGTGTGGCTGATCTGGGCCGACCTCACGGCCACCACCACCGATCTGCTGTCGGCGCTGCTGGTGACGGTGTTCGCCATCGGGGCTGCGGTGGTGCTCTGGGCGCTGGGCCGGGCCCTGCTGCGCCTCCAGGCGGGCGCACGGGCCCCCGCGATCGTGCTCCAGCTCATGCTGCTGCCGATCGGGTGGTTCATGATTCAGGCCGGGCTGGCCTGGCTGGGTGTGCCGTTGATGGCGCTCGGCCTGGGCGTGGGCTGGCTGCTGGTCAGCCCTCCGACGACTCGGGCGCTCGGCTTCGAGTGACTGCCGGCGTGTGCCGGTAAGTGACCCGGCCGGCTCGTGCCGGGTCGGTCAGTAACTGCCGGAGCGGCGGGTGAGCAGCGCGATCGTGGCCCGACCGTCGGCGGCCGTGGCCGATGCCGAGGTGGTCAGCGCGGTGAGCACCTTCCAGGCGAAGGACGACTCGCCGGGCAGCGTGGCGCCCCGCACGGTCGGCACTGTCACCTCGACGGTCAGCGCGTCCTCGGTGACCGCGAAGCGGCACTCCAGCTCGGCGTCGCGGGTGGCAATGGCGAGCAGCATGGCGCACGCCTCATCGACCGCGATCCGGAGATCCTCGATCTCGTCGAGCGCGAACTGCAACCGGGCCGCCAGACCGGCGGTGGCGGTGCGAAGGACGCCGAGGTAACCGCCGTCGGCGGGCACCGTGAGGTGCACCACGTCGTCGTCGGTTGCTGCCTGGCCAGTCAGTTGAGTCACGCCTCATCCCCCCGGTCGGGGACTCTACCCGGTCAGTCGCCCGTACGCGTGCCGACGTTGGTGGCCTGGCCGGCCAACCGGCTCAGGGCGTCCCCGCTGAGCCGGTAGGGGACCCACTCGCTCATCTGCTCCGCCCCGATCGAGGCGTAGAACCCGGCGGCCGGGTTCCAGTTGATCATCCACCACTCCAGTCGCCGGTATCCGCGTCGTACGCAGATGTCGGCCAGGGTGGCGAGCAGCAGCCGACCGGCGCCGGACCCGCGAGCGGCCGGCCGGACGTAGAGATCTTCCAGGTAGATGCCGTGCACCCCGGCCCAGGTGGAGAAGTTGAGGAACCACAGCGCGAAGCCGATCGGCTCGTCGCGCTCGTCCACCGCGACGTGACCGAAGAGCGCCGGAGCCGTCGGACGACCATTCCAACTCGGCGCGTCTGACGCCGCGCCACGACCTGGAACAGTCGCGAACAGGGCCGAGGTCAGTTGGTCGACGCTCAGGTGGCACTGCTCCGGGGCACGTTCGTACTCCGCCAGCTCGTGCACCATGGCGACGACGGCCGGTACGTCCTCGGGACGTACCGGCCGGATCGTCGGGATGACCGGGGTGGTCACGCCTTCTTGGTCTCCCAGAAGATCTTCGAGATCTCGTCGATCTTGCCGAGCAGCTTGTCGGCGGTGGCCGGGTCGAGGCTGCCCTTGACGCCACCGGCGCCGGCGAGCTTGGTGGCCTCGTTGAACAGGGTGTGCAGGTTCGGGTACTTCTCGAAGTGCGGCGCCTTGAAGTAGTCGGTCCAGAGCACCCACAGGTGGTGCTTGACCAGCTCGGCGCGCTGCTCCTTGATGATGATGGCGCGGGTGCGGAACTCCGGGTCGGTGTTCGCCTGGTACTTCTCGCAGATCATTTTGACCGATTCGGCCTCGATCCGAGCCTGAGCCGGATCGTAGACACCGCACGGCAGGTCGCAGTGAGCGCTCGCGGTGACGCGGGGCGCAAGGATGCGCGGAAGTCGCATCGGGATCCTCCATGGGAAGTTTGCGATGATCAAAGGCGACATTACTCCTGGGAATGCTCCCCGAACCGGGTGGAGGTGAAACCAGTGGGCACCGATCACCCGGGTGAGGCGGCCCGGTTGCGGAGACCGCTCACCGCCGTTCTGGTGACCGGACCGTCCATGGCACCGACGCTGCGCCACGGCGACGCGGTGCTGGTACGCCCCGGTGGCCGCCCGATCCGACCCGGGGACGTGGTGGTCGCGGTCTTCCGGACCCGTCCCGAGCTGCTGGTGGTGAAGCGCGCGGTCCGGCCGCAGGACGGCGGCTGGTGGCTGCACGGGGACAACGACCTGATCACCGACGACTCCCGGGCGTACGGGGTGGCCGACGTGCGGGGGCGGGTGGTGGCCCGTTACTGGCCGCGTCCGGGGCGGGTTCCTCGCCGGCGGATATGACCCTGCTCACATCCGACGGGCAGTGCCGACACTATGCTCGGAAAGTGCCCGGGTGACCCCCCGCACAGCGTGCCACCGCTCGCCGCCCACCTCGCGGCAGGGCCGGCCGCCCCGTCTGCTCGACAGATACTGGAGTCACCACCATGTCTTCGTCCACCGTGGACCCCGCTGATCCCGTCTTCCTGCTGCACCGGGGCGGCAAGATGGCCGTCGCCTCCACCGTGCCGCTCACCAGCCGGGAAGACCTCTCCCTGGCGTACACCCCGGGGGTGGCCCGGGTGTGTGAGGCGATCGCCGCCGACCCCGGCCTGGCCGACGACTACACCTGGGCGGCGCACGCCGTCGCGGTGGTCACCGACGGCTCGGCGGTGCTCGGGCTCGGCAACATCGGCCCGCGCGCGGCGCTGCCGGTGATGGAGGGCAAGGCGGTGCTGTTCAAGCAGTTCGGCGGGGTGGACGCGGTGCCGATCTGTCTGGACACCCAGGACGTGGATGAGATCGTCGCCGTGGTGCGGGCGCTGGCCCCGTCGTTCGGCGGGATCAACCTGGAGGACATCAGCGCGCCCCGCTGCTTCGAGGTGGAGCGCCGGCTCGACGAGGCGCTGGACATCCCGGTCTTCCACGACGACCAGCACGGCACGGCGATCGTGGTGCTCGCCGCGCTGCGCAACGCGGCCACTCTGCTCAACCGCAAGCTGGGTGACCTGCGGGTCGCGGTGAGCGGTGCGGGCGCGGCCGGGGTGGCCGTGACGAAGATGCTGATCGCCGGGGGCGTCAACCCCGACCAGGTGGTGGTCTGCGACTCCAAGGGGATCATCGGCCGGCACCGCACCGAGCTGACCGGCACCAAGGCCGAGCTGGCGGCGAGCACCAACGCCGACGGTCGCCACGGCGACATCACCGAGGCGCTGCGCGGCGCGGACGTGTTGATCGGGGTCTCCGGTGGGCAGATCCCCGAGAGCGCGGTGGCCGGCATGGCACCCGACGGGATCGTGTTCGCACTGGCCAACCCGACCCCGGAGGTGCACCCCGAGGTGGCGGCCCGGCACGTCGCGGTGGTCGCCACCGGGCGCAGCGACTACCCCAACCAGATCAACAACGTGCTGGCCTTCCCCGGGGTGTTCCGGGGCGCGCTCGACGCCGGCGCCACCCGGATCACCGAGGCGATGAAGGTCGCCGCCGCGGACGCCATCGCCGGCGTGGTGGCCGAGTCGCTGACCGTCGACGCGATCGTCCCGTCTCCGCTCGACCCGCGCGTCGCGCCGGCCGTGGCCGAGGCGGTCGCCGAGGCAGCCCGCCGCGACGGCGTCGCCCGCCGCTGAGGACGCACGGGCCGGGCGGCGCAGCACGCGCCGCCGGTGTGTACGCACGCATGGGCCGGGGGCGCTCCGGCGCAGCACGCGCCGCCGGTGTGTGCGCACGCATGGGCCGGGGGCGCTCCGGCGCAGCATGCGCCGCCGGTGTGTGCGCACGCATGGGCCGGGGGCGCTCCGGCGCAGCATGCGCCGCCGGCCTGTGCGCACGGCTTCTTAACGGGCGCTCAGCTTGTTACCGTGCCGATCATGCGTGCTGCCTTCGCCTCCCGCTTCAACGACGCCGACCCGCTCACCGCGCTCACTGTCGGTGAGCAGCCCGAGCCGACCTACCCGGCCGACGACTGGGTGACCGTGCAGTTGCGCGCCACCTCGCTCAACCACCACGACCTCTGGTCATTGCGCGGGGTCGGTCTCACCGAGGCCCAGCTGCCGATGATCCTCGGCTGCGACGCGGTCGGGCTGGACCCGGAGGGACGCCCGGTGGTCGTGTACCCGGTGGTCGTCACCCCCGGCGACCCGCGCGGGGTCTCCATCCTCTCCGAGCACTTCGCCGGGACGCTCGCCGAGCGGGTCGCCGTACCCCGGTCGAACCTGATCCCGCTGCCCGACGGCATGTCGGCGACCGACGCGGCGTGCCTGCCCACGGCCTGGCTGACCGCGTGGCGGATGCTGACCACCAAGGGCCGCGTCGCGGACGCCGACAGCGTGCTGGTGCAGGGCGCGGGCGGTGGCGTCGCCACCGCGGCCGTCGCGCTCGCCGTCGCGATGGGCAAGCGGGTGTACGCGACCAGCCGCGACGCCGGCAAGCGGGAACGGATCTCCGCCCTCGGCGCCACCGCCGTGGAACCCGGTGCCCGGCTGCCGGAACGGGTCGACGTGGTGATCGAGACGGTCGGTGCGGCGACCTTCGACCACTCGCTGAAGTCGGCCGCGCCGATGGCCCGGATCGTGGTCTCCGGGGCGACCGCCGGGCATCAGCCGGCGGTCAACCTGCGTCGGCTCTTCGCGATGCAGTTGGAGATCCTGGGCACGTCGATGGGCACGCCCGAGGAGCTGTACGAGCTGCTGGCGTTCTGTTCCGAGAACGAGGTGCGCCCGGTGGTGGACAGCGTGGTGCCGTTCAGCCGCGTCGAGGACGCCTTCGCCCGGCTGCACTCCGGGGACGCCTTCGGCAAGATCGTCATCGACCACACCGCCTGACGCTGCCGTCATGATCCGCGCAACATCGGGGAAACTGCTGCCTCGGGGCGCGCTGAGGCAGCAACATCACTGATGTTGCGCGGATCTTCGCCGTTTTCGGCCCGGTCGGGTCAGAGGTGGTCGTCGAAGGTGGCTATGTCGCCGCGTGTTGCGTCGGTGGGGATGCGCTTCCTGGCCGCCGGGTCGCCGTAGAGCGACCAGCGCAGGAACTCGACCGACGTGTCCGAGACCACCCGCAGCGTGGCGCCGTCGCTGAGCAGCGCCCGCCCGTGGTCGCCCTTGGGCAGGCTCAGCATCGCCTTCGGCCAGGGCACCTTGTCGTACGCGGCCTTGCCCGCCGCGTACTCGACAACCTCGTCCAACTCGCCGTGCACGAACAGTTGCGGCGCGGCCGCGCCGGCGAACGCGGTGCCCACACCGAGCGCCGTGCCGGCGAACACCACACCCGCGTCCAGCCGCTCGTCCCTGCTCGCGGTGAACAGACCGATGGTGGTCACCCCGCCCGCCGAGTGCCCGGCCGCGGCCACCCGCTCGCCGTCCAACCGGCCGCGCAACGCGTCGCCGGCCTTGCCGTCCAACGCCAGCACCTGATCCAACGCATACGACACGTCAGCCGGTTGGTTGAGCACGTCGAGGACGTTGTTGTCCGCGCCCCGGGAGGTGTGCGGGAACGTCGGCGCGGCCACCACGAAACCCGCCGCCGCCCAGCGGGTCAGCAGCGTGGCGTAGTCGTCCGGCCGCCCACCCAGACCGTGACTGAACATCACCACCGGGAACCGGCCCTCCGCCGCCGTCGCCGATCGCTTGGCCGCGCCGCCGGACTGCCCGGCCGCCGGGTACCAGAGCGTCGTCGGCAGCGCGCGGCCGTCCCGGTCCAGCTTCAGTTGGCGTACGCCGACCGCGAAGGCGCGCTGCGGGGCCTTTCCGGCGGGGACCTGCGGTGTCGGCGTGGCGGCGGCGTTCGGCTCGACCGGCGGTGCCTGCCCGCTCCGACTCGGGCGGGTGTCCGCTGAGCAGCCGACCAGACCGGCCATCAGCACGGTGCTGGCCATCAGTGCGGGAGTGACGCGACGCGACATGAATCCAATTGTGCCCTGCCCGGCGGACCCGCTCGGCGGGCTTCGGCGCGCTGTGCCCACCCGATCACCGACCGCTGCGTCCCGGCGTCAGGCTCACTCAGGCCGCGGCACGGTCGGCGAGGGGGCGTCGCCGCAGCGCCGTGTCGGTCAGCGAACGTGGCCGGAAGGCGGCGTTCGGGTTGTACAGGTTGGTGCCGGGCGGCACTATCTCGTCGATCCGGTCGAGGGTCGCGTCGTCCAGGGTGAGCGCGGCGCCCTTGAGCAGGTCCTCCAGTTGCGGCATGGTCCGCGGTCCGATGATCGCCGAGGTGACGGCCGGATGGGCCACGGTGAAGGCGATGGCGAGCTGTGGAAGCGTGCAGCCGATGCTGGCCGCGAGGTCGACGAGCTGCTCGACGGCGTCGAGCTTGGCGGCGTTCCCGGCGATCGTGGGATCGAACTGCGCCGGCCGCAGGGCGGCACGCCCGGCCGACAGGTCGACGGGCTGGTCCCTGCGGTACTTCCCGCTGAGAAACCCGAATGCGAGCGGGCTCCAGACCAGCACCCCCATGCCGTAGCGCCGGCAGACCGGCAGGGTCGAGGCCTCGACGCCGCGAGCCAGGATCGAGTACGGCGGCTGCTCGGTGCGCAGGCGTCCGAGGCCGCGGCACTCGGAGACCTGGTGGGCCTCGACGATCTCCTCGGCGGGGAACGTCGAGCAGCCGAAGGCGCGGATCTTGCCCTCGCGGACGAGGTCGGTGAGCACCGAGAGTGTCTCCTCGATGTCGGTCGAGGGGTCGGGACGGTGCACCTGGTAGAGGTCGATCCAGTCGGTGTCCAAGCGCCGGAGGCTCCCCTCGACCGCCTTGAGGATCCAGCGCCGCGAGTTGCCACCCTGGTTGGGGCCCTCGCCCATCGGGAAGTGCACCTTGGTGGCGAGCACGACGTCGTCGCGGCGCCCGCGCAGCGCCTTGCCCACGATCTGTTCGGACTCGCCGCGGCCGTACATGTCGGCGGTGTCGACGACGTTGATGCCCTGGTCGAGGGCGGAGTGGACGATGCGGACGCAGTCGTCGTGGTCGGGGTTTCCGACGGCACCGAACATCATGGTCCCGAGGCAGTGGGTGCTCACCTCGATGCCGGTGCCGCCGAGGGTGCGATAGCGCATGCCGATGCTCCTAGGTGTTTCTCAGTGGTGATCACCTGGCACCGTAGGAGCTAGAGTCGGCTCTAGGTCAACCCTCGCTACCCTGCTCGGCATGGCTGAGGTCACCGCGAGTCTGAGCATCGGACAGGTCGCCGAACGCACTGGCTTGAGCGTGCACGCGCTCCGCTTCTACGAGCAGCAGGGTGTCTTCGTCAGCCCCGTACGCCGTGGGCCCGCCGGGCGTCGCGTCTACAGCCAGGACGACGTCGACTGGCTGAGCGTCTGCATCATTCTCCGCGCCTCCGGCATGCCGCTGCCCGCGCTCCGCCGCTACGCCGACCTCGTTCGCGAGGGCGAGGGCAACGAGGAGGAACGACTCGTGCTCCTGCGCGAGCACCACGGGCGCGTCACCGACCAGCTCGGCCGGCTCGCCCAGTGCCTGGACCTGATCACCTTCAAGGTCGGGGTGTACGAGGATCTGCTCGACCAGAACCGGCAGGAGTGACGCGCCCGGGCATCAGTGGGCGGGACGGAACTCGTAGCGGGTCAGGGGAGTGCGGGCGTCGGCCGGGAGACGGGCTCCCGCCGCCTTGTCCCCGTACAGCGTCCAGCGCAGGAAGTCGGTGGTGGTGGCGAGGACCGGGGCGAAACCCGGATGGCCCGGCGTGAGGTACGCGCCGTGGTCCTGGCCGAGCAGGCTGAGGAACGCGGCCGGGCCGGGGGTACGCCCGTAGGCCGCCCGTCCGACCGTCAGCGGCACCACGGCGTCGGCTGTGCCGTGCACGAAGAGCACCGGCGCGACCGGCCCCGCGAAGCTGCCGGGCAACCCGCCCCCGGCGATCACGATCCCGGCGCGCAACCGGGCGGGGTGCCCCTCGCTGAACATGCCGGAGGTGGTGAAACCGCCCGCCGAGTGGCCTGCGGCGGCGACCGACGTCAGGTCCAGGTGACCGGCGAGCGGATCCTCGCGGTTGCGGTCGAGCCGCCCGAGGTGCCGGATCAGCCGCCACGCGTCGGCCGGCTGGTTGCGGACGTCGGCCCGGGTGAAGTGGGCGGCGCCCTGCCGGGTGTGCGGGTACGCGGGAGCGGCCACCACGAACCCCGCCGCCGCCCAGCGGGTGGTCAGGCCGGCGTGCAGATCGGGACGGCTGCCCAGCCCGTGGCTGTAGACCACCACCGGGAACCGCCCGGCCGCCACCCTGTCCGCCGATGCCGGAAACCAGATCGTCACCGGCAGTGGGCGCGCCGAGCGCGGATCGAGGGTGAGCGTACGCACGCCGACGGCGTACGACCCCTCGGGCGCCCGACGCGCCGAAACCGGCCCGGTGGCCTCGTCGATCGTGGCGGTGGCCGGCGCGCAACCAGCCAGCAGTGCCGTCACCAGTACGGCGACCAGCCGTCGCGCCCCCATGGTTCCACGGTAGGTGCCCGAGTGTGCGCAACGACCCCGCCGTCCGGCCCGGCTGTGCCCGCCACCCGGTCGGGTCCGCTCCGCCGGGCGGGTCGACCCGAGCGGGCGGTGCGGGCGGGGGCGGTGCGCCTGGACCGGCTTCGCTAGGGTCACCGGCATGCCTGAGAACTACACCGACCCCAGTGGCAACACCGAGGCGTTCCGCGCGTTCAGCCAGACGCCGGAGGCCGCCGCGCCGGCGGAGCCGCCGTCCCGCCTGCCGCTGATCATCGGCGCGGCGGTCGTCGTGGTCGTGCTGGTCGCCCTCGTCGCCTGGCTCGCGACGAGCTGAGCGTGCCCGACCGGGCCGACGCGCCCAGCCGGCGGCCGGCGGACGACCCGTCGGCGTCCCTGCTGACCAGGCTCCGGAGCATCCGCCGCGGCCCGGCCGTCATGGGTGCCCTGCTCCTGCTCACCAGCCTCGGGTACGCGACAAGCGTCGCCGGTTACAAGTGGCACCTGCACACCAAGGCTGAGCGGTTACGGGCCGAGGGCGTGCCGGTTCTGGCTGACGTGAGCGACCGCCGGGACACCACCGGACGTGGCGGCGGCACCGACACCATCCAGGTCGGATACAACTACGAGGGTGTCCGGTACTCCGAGCGGATCCTCTGTGGCTCGGCCGGCGGCTGCACCGAGGAACCGCCAGCGGTGCTGCGGGTGTGGGTCGACCCGGTGCACCCCGAGGAGTTCCTCGCCGAGAACGGCAACACCGATGATTCGGTGTTCGTCCTCAACGCCTGGGGCGGCATCCCCTTCGGTCTGGCCTTCGCCGTGATCGGTGGGAGCATGGTCTGGTCGGCCACCCTGCCGGGCCGGGCTTCCGGCCCGACGCGGGCCAGACGTGGGCCCGGCCGGGACCGGGTCCGCCGTACCGTCAGTGCCCGGCGTCGGCGCAACGCCCGCCGCTGATCCGCCGCCGCTGCCCGGTCGTCAGCCCCGCGCGACCACGTCCCGGGTCTGCCGGGCGATCTCCCGTTCCTCGTCGGTGCGGATGACACAGACACTCACCTCGGCGCCGTCGGGTGAGATCACCCGGTCGCCCTCGCCGCCGTTGCGGACATCGTCGACGGCGATGCCGAGCCGGTCCAGGCCGGCCAGCGCGGCAGCCCGGACCGGCGCCGCGTGTTCGCCGACCCCGGCGGTGAAGGTGATCGCGTCGACGTGGCCGAGCAGCGCGTAGTACGCCCCGACATAGCCGGTGATGCGCCGGCAGTACACGTCGAAGGCCAGCTCCGCCGCCCGGTCACCGGCCGCCCGGCGCTGGAGCACCTCGCGCATGTCGTTCACGCCGGTCAACCCGAGCAGACCGCTGCGGTGGTTGAGCAGGTCGTCGATCTCGTCGACCGACAGCCCGCCCTCCCGGCGCAGGTGGAAGATCACCGTGGGGTCGAGGTCACCGCTGCGGGTGCCCATCACCAGCCCCTGCAACGGGGACATGCCCATCGAGGTGGCGACGCTGCGACCGTTCGCCACCGCGCAGGCGCTCGCCCCGTTGCCCAGGTGCAGGGTGATCGTGTTGAGCTGCTCGTACGGGCGGCCCAGCAGCTGCGCGGTGCGGCGGGACACGTACGCGTGCGAGGTGCCGTGGAAGCCGTACCGCCGGATGCCGTACCGCTCGGCGACCTCGCGGTCGATCGCGTACGTCGCGGCGGCCTCCGGCAGGGTGTGGTGGAACGCGGTGTCGAAGACGGCGACCTGCGGGATGTCCGGCAGCGCCGCGCGGGCCACCTCGATGCCGGCCAGGTTGGCCGGGTTGTGCAGCGGGGCGAGCGGCACCAGGTCCTTGATGGCGGCCAGGACCGCGTCGTCGACCAGCACCGGTGCGCTGAACTTCCGGCCGCCGTGCACCACCCGGTGCCCGACTGCCGTCAGGCCGGTCAGGTCCAGCCCGTCCAGGATCTGCCGGACGGCGCTGGCGTGGTCCGCCGGGCCGCCACCGGGCTCACCGACCCGCTCGACGGTGCCGTGGTCGAGCACCTGCTCACCGTCGTAGCGGCGCCACTTCACCGACGACGACCCACAGTTGAGCACCAGCACCCGACTCACGACGCCTCCTCGGTGGCCGCCTGGATGGCGGTGATCGCCACGGTGTTGACGATGTCCGGCACCATGGCGCCGCGGGACAGGTCGTTGACCGGCCGCCGCAGGCCCTGCATGACCGGGCCGACGGCGACCGCCCCGGCCGAGCGCTGCACCGCCTTGTAGGTGTTGTTGCCCGTGTTCAGGTCCGGGAAGATGAAGACTGTGGCGTGCCCGGCGACCGGGCTTCCCGGCAGCTTCGTGGCCGCCACCGCCGGGTCGATCGCCGCGTCGTACTGGATGGGCCCCTCGACCAGCAGGTCGGGCCGGCGTTCGCGGACCAGCGCGGTGGCCGCGGCGACCTTCTCCACGTCCGCGCCGGCACCGGAGCTGCCGGTGGAGTACGACAGCATGGCCACCCGGGGTTCGATGCCGAACCGGGCGGCGGTGTCGGCCGACGAGATCGCGATGTCGGCGAGCTGGGCGGCGTCCGGGTCGCGGTTGACCGCGCAGTCTCCATAGACCAGCACCCGGTCCGCCAGCAGCATGAAGAAGACGCTGGATGCGACCGAGACCTCCGGCACGGTACGGATGATCTCGAACGCCGGTCGGATGGTCGCGGCGGTGGTGTGCGTGGCGCCGGAGACCATGCCGTCGGCTCGTCCGGTCGCCACCATCAGGGTTCCGAAGTAGTTGGGCTGGGCCACGATGTCGTGCGCCAGCTCGGCGGTCATGCCCCGATGGGCGCGCAGCCTCGCGTACTCGGCCGCGAAGTCGTCCCGCCAGTCGCTGGTGACCGGGTCGACCACGTTCGCGTCGCCGAGGTCGATGCCCAGCTCGCGGGTGCGCCGGGTGATGTCGTCCGGTCGGCCCAGCAGCGTCAGCTCGGCCACCCCACGGCGGAGCAGGATCTCCGCCGCGCGCAGGATCCGGTCGTCGGCGCCCTCCGGCAGCACCAGGTGCCGGCGTTGCGAGCGGGCCCGGTCGATCAGCTCGTTCTCGAACATCAGCGGGGTGACCCGGGTCGACCGGCTGACCCGCAACCGGCTGGCCAGGTCGTCGGTGTCCACGCAGCGCTCGAAAGCGCCCAGCGCGGCCTCCACCTTGCGCGGGTTGGCCGCGCTGGGCCGGCCCTCGATCCGGCTGGACGCGGCCACCGTGTCGTAGCTGTCGCTGCGCACGGACAGCACCGCGAGCCCGGTGTTCAGCCCCTCCACCAGCCGCATGGCCCGGGGGTCGGGCTGCTCGCCGAGTGTGAGCACCAGCCCGGCCACCGACACCTGCCCGGCCACGTGCGCGGCGCTCGCGGCGACGAGCAGGTCGGCCCGGTCCCCGGGGGTGATCACCAGGGCGCCCTCGGTGAGGTGGTCCAGCAGGGTCGGCACGTGTGCCGCGCCGACCACGAAGTCCAGCACGTCCCGGCTGAGCGCGGCGTCGTCCCCGGCCAGCAGGGTGGCGTCGAGCGCCGCCGCCACCTCGGCCACCGTCGGCGCCGACACCGTCGGCACCTCTGGGATGGCGTACGCGGGGACCGGCAGGTCGGGCAGCGTCATCGGCCCGGCCACCCGGTTGGCCATCACCGCGAGCACTGTCGCTCCCAGGTCGGCCAGATCGTGGTACGCGCCCCGCATGGCCGCCGCGACGGCCGCCGGCTCCTGCTCGAAACCGTCCACCACCGGCACCACCACACTGCCGAACTCGGTGGCCAGCCGGGCGTTGAAGGCCAGCTCCCGGGGGTGGGCCGGGTCACCCGGGTCGTCGAAGTCGCTGCCCACCACGACCACCGCCGGGCACTGCCGCTCGACCGCCCGGTACCGCTCGACGACCCGGGAGATCAGCTCCTCCCGGCGCCCGTCGGCGACGAGCGCCGCCGCTTCGGCGTATGTCATGCCGGTCAGGTCCGCCTCGGGCAGGTCGACCCGGTAGCGGTCGTGCAACAGGGCGAGGATCGGGTCGGGGCCGGTGCCGGAGACCAGCGGCCGGAACACGCCGATCCGCCCGACCTGTCGGGACAACAGCTCCGCCAGCCCGAGGGCGATGGTCGACTTGCCCCCGCCCGAACCGACGCTGGTCAGATACACGCTGCGAGCCACGTACCCACCCTAGAAGATCGCGAGATCCGCCACCCAGGCCCAATGGCCCCCGTCCACCGCCTGATCCGACAGGTGGTCATTTCTGGCGCAGGGCTGCGATGCCGGCCAGGAAGATGTCGATGCCGGCCAGGAACTGCTCACGGTCGTCATGTTCGCGTAGCTGCGTCACCGTCGCGTGCACGAACGGGTACCTGGCGGGGTCCAGTTGCGCCCACTGCGCGGCTGTGGTGTTGAGGAACGCCTGCCGGTCCGCGTCGCTGCCAGTGAGGTGTCGGGCGTTCGCGGCGTTCTGCACGGCGACGCCGAGGACGTAGTTCACGAGGGTCCCGGCCGCGTCGAAGCGCGCCTCCTCGGGGACGGCGAGCGCGTCCAGCAGTCTGCCGATGCTCTCGTAGAAGTCCAGTAGCGCGGGCCGCCACGGTTGCCGGGAGAGTTCCGCACCGACCCAGGGGTGGGTGTGGATCGCGTCGAACAGGCCCTGGGCGAGGAGGCGCAGGGTGTCGCGCGGGCCTGCGGCGGTGGCCGTGCCGGACAGGACGCGGGTGATGACGTCGTCGGTGGCCGCCGCGAGCAGGTCGCCCTTGTCCGCGACGTGGTGGTAGATCGCGCCGTAGCCGGTCTTCAGGCGAACGGTGAGCGCACGCAGCGTCAGCGCGCTCTCGCCGTCGCTGTCCAGGATCTCGATCGCGGTCTGGATGATCAGCTCCCTGGACAGGCTGTCCGTGCGCCGTCGGGACTGCGCGGATCCGTTCGCCGTTCTCTTTGCCATGCCTCTAGTGTCGCACCTGTTGGATCGCCGCTCCAATTACGTGTTAACGTCGTTTGGAGCGGCGATCCAACAGGTGCGCCCATCAGATCTGGAGGACCACCATGACGACACCGGTCACGATCATCGGAGCGGGTCTGGGCGGCCTGGTGCTGGCACGCGTGCTGCACGTGCGCGGCGTTCCGTGCACGGTCTACGAGGCGGAGACGTCCCCGGCGACGCGCGCCCAGGGCGGCCTGCTGGACATCCGCGACTACAACGGCCAGCCCGCGCTGGAGATGGCGGGCCTGACCGGGGAGTTCCGCAAACTCATCCTGGAGGGGCGTCAGGCGATGCGGATCCTGGACCGGCGCAGGACCCTCCTGCTCGACGTGCCCGACGACGGCACGGGTGGCAGCCCCGAGGTGCAGCGCGGTGAACTGCGGCAGATGTTGCTCGACTCGCTTCCCGCCGGCACCGTCCGCTGGGGCCACAAGGTCAGCGGCGTCCGGACCCTCGGTGAGGGCCGCCACGAGGTGTCCTTCGCCGACGGCACTGCCGTCGTCACGAACGTGCTGGTCGGCGCGGACGGCGCCTGGTCCCGGGTCCGGCCGTTGCTCTCCGACGCGACACCCGGATACACCGGCTTCTCGTTCATCGAGACCCACCTGTTCGATGGGGATGCCCGGCACCCGACCAGCGCGGAAACCGTCGGCGGCGGAGCGATGATGGTGCTGGAGCCGGGCAAGGGAATCCTGGCCCACCGGGAGCGCGACGGGAACCTGCACACCTGGGTGATGCTCGCCAGGCCGCAGGACTGGTTCGCCACCATCGACTTCACCGACCCCGACGTCGCCACCGCTCGGATCGTGCAGGAGTTCGACGGCTGGGCGCCTGAGCTCACCGCTCTGGTCACCGACGGCGAGACCCCACCGGTCCTGCGCCACATCTTCACCCTGCCCGCCGAGCACCGGTGGGACCGTACGCCCGGGGTGACCCTGCTCGGCGACGCCGCGCACCTGGCGGCCCCCAACGGCGAAGGTGCCAACCTGGCCCTGTTGGACGGCGCAGAACTGGGCGAGGCCATCGCCGCGCACCCCGACGACGTGGAGACGGCGCTCGCCGAATACGAGCAGGCCATGTTCGTGCGTAGCGTCGGGGCGAACGCCGAGGGCCCCGACCTTGAGGACATGCTGGGCGACGGCACACCCCACAAGCTGATCAACGCCTTCATCGGCGGCTGAGGCTGACTCGTCCGGCTGCCGGGCAGGGTGGTGGCGGCGACCCGGCGCGGCCCGACGGTGCGGTCGGCGTCTCATTCAGTGAGCCATCGTCAGAGCTGAGAAAAATTCACGCTTAGACTCGCACCCCATGACCACCCGGGGCTTGAGCAGCGACGATACGTCGACCGGGAGACTGACGCCGGCAGACATGGCCAGCGGCCGGAGGGCCCGACCGGCGGCACCGGTCGACGAGCCCACCATGGTGGTCAACCGCTCCGACGGCCCCACCGCGCTGATCGCCGCCGTGCCCCAACCGCCTCCGGTCTTCGTCGACCCCAGCGGCCGACGCCGCTCCCGCCTGCGCTGGCTCGCGTACGTCGTCGGTCTGCTGGGCCTGACCTACACCGGGCTGGTGGCCGTCAGCTTCGCCGGCGGCATGGTGGAGCCGCACACGGTGCTCCCCTTCCTGGACGAGGTCGAGCAGTCTGAACGGCCCCAGTCGCCGCAGGCCGAGGCGATCACCGCCATCCCCGAGCCCTCGACAGCCGTCCCCCGTACGCCGGCGGCCACGGTGGCACCCACCGTCGCCCCGGCTCCCCGTTCGCCTGCCCCCACCCGGTCACCGAGCGCCACCCGCCCGGCGAGCGGTGACCCCGCCGGCGTGCCGACCTCGCCCAGCCCGGGGCGGACCACCTCGGCGGCTCCGACACCCGCAGACTCACCCTCGACCGAGGACCCGCCGCCCCCGCCCGAGGAAACCATCGACATCGAGCCCGGCGGTTCCCCCACCGACGGACTCCCCGCGGATGGCTGAGCCGGCGATCACGGCCCGCCGCCGCCGGGCCGTACCGCCACCGCGCTGGGTCCTGCTCGGCATGCTTCTGGCGGTCCTGACCGGCGTGCTCCTGGTCAACGCGTACACCAACGCCTCCTTCACCCCGGACCACCAGCACAGCAACCAGGGGCAACGCGAGGTCCCCACCTCGGTGGTGAACGGGGGGCCGATCATCAGCGCCAACAGCGAGCAGGTCCGCTCCTACCGTCTGCCGGAACGGACCATCGCGCTCACCTTCGACGACGGCCCCGACCCGGTCTGGACCCCCGAGGTTCTGCGCGTCCTGGACGCCCACCAGGTCAAGGGCACGTTCTTCGTGCTGGGTTCGCAGGTCGCCCGGCACCCCGACATGGCCCGCAACCTGGTCGAGGGCAGCCACGAGCTCGGCGTGCACACGTTCACCCACCCCGACCTCAGCGAGCTGTCCGGATGGCGGCGAGACCTGGAGTACGCCCAGACCCAGCTCGCCCTCGCCGCCGTCACCGGCGTGCGCACCTCACTGGTCCGGTTTCCGTACTCCTCGCATGCCGACGCGATCGACAACCAGGACTGGCCGGTGCTGATCGCCGCCGGTGATCTCGGGTACCTGACCGTGCTCAACGACACCGACAGCCAGGACTGGGCGCTGCCCGGCGTCGACAGGATCGTCGAGAACGCCACCCCGGACGGTGCCTCGGGCGCGATCACCCTCTGGCACGACGCCGGCGGTGACCGCGCACAGACCGTCGCCGCCCTCGACCGCTTCATCCCCATGATGAAGGAAAGGGGATACCGCTTCGTCACCGCGACCGAGGGACTGAACCTCGCCTTCGCCGCCGCCGGTGTCGACCACCGGGCGGAATCCGGTGCCGCAGCCACCGCCGGGGACCGCTGGCGCGGCCGGATGCTGGTCTGGGCGGTTCGGGGCGCCGACCACGTGCTGAGCGTGTTCGGGATCCTCTTCGTGCTTGTGGGGGTGCTCACGCTGGGGCGTACCGCCGTGCTGTTCCTGCTCGCCGGGCGACACGCCCGGCGCCGTCGGGCCGGGGACTGGACGTGGGGGCCGCCGGTCACCGCGCCGGTGTCGGTGATCGTCCCGGCGTACAACGAGAAGGAGGGGATCGCCGCGGCGGTCCGTTCACTCGCCGGCGGCGACCATCCCGGCGGAATCGAGGTGGTCGTCGTCGACGACGGCTCCACCGACGGGACCGCGGACATCGTCGACGCCCTCCGTCTGCCCAACGTCCGGGTGGTGCGCAAGCCCAACGGTGGCAAACCCAGCGCGTTGAACACCGGCGTGGCGCTGGCCCGGCACGACCTGATCGTCATGGTCGACGGGGACACCGTCTTCGAGCCCGACGCCGTCCGCCGGCTCGTGCAGCCCTTCGCCGACCCGCAGGTGGGCGCGGTGGCAGGCAACGTGAAGGTCGGCAACCGGCGCAGTCTGATCGCCAAGTGGCAGCACATCGAGTACGTCATCGGATTCAACCTGGACCGGCGCCTCTACGAGACGCTGCGCTGCATGCCGACGGTGCCCGGGGCGATCGGTGGCTTCCGGCGGCAGGCGCTGCGGTACGCCGGGGGAATGACCGATGACACCCTGGCCGAGGACACCGACGTCACCATGGCGCTCGGCCGGGCCGGCTGGAAGGTCGTCTACGAGGAGACGGCCCGCGCCTGGACCGAGGCGCCGACGAGCATCGGCCAGCTCTGGAAACAGCGCTACCGGTGGAGCTACGGCACCATGCAGGCGATGTGGAAGCATCGCCGCTCCGTGTTCGACAGGGGTGCGTCGGGCCGGTTCACCCGGCGTTGCCTGTTCTTCCTCAGCCTCTTCGGCGTGCTGTTGCCGCTGCTCGCGCCGGTGATCGACCTGCTGGCCCTGTACGGCCTCTTCTTCCTCGACCGGACCGCCACGGCGGTGGCCTGGCTGGTCATGCTCGGCGTGCAGCTGGTCACCGCGGTGGTGGCGTTCCGGCTGGACCGGGAGAAGCTGGGCGTGCTGTGGGTGTTGCCGCTCCAGCAGTTCGTCTATCGGCAGTTGATGTATCTGGTGATGATCCAGGCCGTGGTCACCGCGTTGACCGGCGGCCGGCTGGGCTGGCAGAAACTGCGACGCACCGGCCTGGAACCCGTCGCCTCCCGTACCGGCTGACCGGCAGGCGCCGGCCAGCGGCCAGTCGCCAGCGGCCAGCCGCCCGTCAGATGCCCAGCCGGGCGGCGCTTCCCGGCACCGGGTGGCTCATTCCTCGTCGATGTCGTCGAGCCGGGCCAGCCAGGTGGCGAACCGCTCGATCGGCGTCTCGAAGTCGGGGTTGAGGTCGACGAAGTCGCGCAGGCGTTCACCCAGCCACTCCAGGGTCACCTGCTCGTCGCCCCGGCGCTCGACCAGCTCCTCGATGCCACGGTCGGTGAAGTACATGGGTACGTCCTCTAACTCGGCCCGGCAGGGCCGGGCGGGTGGTCAAGTGCACCGACGGAGCCGGGGCAGGACCGTGGTGAACGGCCCTGCCCCGGCTTTCGCGGTGCGGTCAGGTCACGGGCGGGGGAGAGCCGCCTCGATCAGCGCGTTCTGCTCGACCTCGTGGGTCTTGGCCGAGCCGACCGCCGGGGCGGCTGCGGCCGGGCGGGAGATCCGCCGCAGCCGGACGTCCGTGAGGTGCTCCAGCAGGTTGAGCGCGACGAACGACCAGGCACCCTGGTTGGCCGGCTCCTCCTGCACCCAGGCGAAGTCCTCCGCGTTCGGGAACTGCGCGAGGGCGGCCCGGATCTCCTCCACCGGCAGCGGGTAGAGCTGCTCGATCCGGAGGATCGCGGTGTCGGTGACGCCGCGCTCCTGCCGGGCCTGGAACAGGTCGTAGTAGACCTTGCCCGAGCAGAGCAGCACCCGCTTCACCGCCTCCGGTGCCGGGGCGGCCGTGTCGCGCAGCACCGGCTGGAAGGTGCCGGTGGTGAAGTCCTCCACCGACGAGACGCAGAGCTTGTGCCGCAGCAGCGACTTCGGCGTGAACACCACCAGCGGCTTGCGCTTGGGCGACAGTGCCTGGCGGCGCAGCAGGTGGAAGTAGTTCGCCGGGGTCGTCGGGATGGACACCCGCATGTTGTCCTCGGCGCACATCTGCAGGAACCGCTCCGGCCGGCCGGAGGTGTGGTCCGGGCCCTGGCCCTCGTGGCCGTGCGGCAGCAGCAGGGTGACGGCGGAGCGCTGGCCCCACTTCACCTCGCCGGACGAGATGAACTCGTCGATCACCGACTGGGCACCGTTGACGAAGTCACCGAACTGGGCCTCCCAGGCGACCAGCGCGTTGATGTTCTCCACCGAGTAGCCGTACTCGAAGCCCATCGCCGCGTACTCGCTGAGCAGCGAGTCGTGCACGAAGAACCGGGAGCGCTCGCCGTCGCCGGTGAGCGACTTGAGCGGCAGATAGTCCTCGCCGGTGCGGGAGTCGACCACCGAAGCGTGCCGCTGGACGAACGTGCCGCGACGCGAGTCCTGGCCGGCCAGCCGGACCGTGACCCCGTCGTGCAGCAGCGCACCGAGCGCGATGATCTCGCCGAAGCCCCAGTCGATGTTGCCCTCGACGGACATCTTCGCCCGCCGGTCCAGCAGTTGCTGGATCCGCTTGTGCGGGGTGAAGCCCTCCGGCAGGTTGATGTGCGCCTCGCCGACCGCCTTGACCACTGACGCGTCGGTGGCGGTGTCGACCTGCGGCTCCGGCTCCTCCTCGCGGCGCGGCCGGTTGAGCTGGCGCGGTGCCGCCGCGGCGTCCCGGGTGGCCTTGAAGACCTTCTCCAGCTGCGCCTGGTAGTCGCGCAGCAGCTCTTCCGCGTCCTCCACGGTGATGTCACCGCGGCCGATCAGCTCCTCAGTGTAGAGCTTGCGGACCGAGCGCTTCGAGTCAATGATCTTGTACATCTGGGGGTTGGACATCGACGGGTCGTCGCCCTCGTTGTGCCCGCGCCGCCGGTAGCAGACCATGTCGATCACGACGTCCTTGTTGAACGTCTGCCGGTATTCGAAGGCCAGCCGGGCCACCCGGACCACGGCCTCCGGGTCGTCGCCGTTGACGTGGAAGATCGGCGCCTGGATCATCCGGGCCACGTCGGTGCTGTAGAGGCTGGACCGGCTGTATTCCGGGGCGGTGGTGAAGCCGACCTGGTTGTTGACCACCACGTGCACGGTGCCGCCGGTGCGGTAGCCGCGCAGCTGCGACAGGTTGAGCGTCTCGGCGACCACGCCCTGCCCGGCGAACGCGGCGTCACCGTGCACCGCCAGCGGCAGCACTGTGTAACCCTCGAGCTTGAGGTCGATCCGGTCCTGCTTGGCCCGGACGATGCCCTCCAGCACCGGGTCCACGGCCTCCAGGTGCGACGGGTTGGCCACCACCGACACCTTGACCGAGTGCTCGCCGTCGGGGGTGGTGAACTTGCCGTTCTGACCCAGGTGGTATTTCACGTCGCCGGAGCCCTGCGTCGAGCGCGGGTCCAGGTGGCCCTCGAACTCCGAGAAGATCTTCTCGTACGGCTTGCCGACGATGTTCGCCAGCACGTTGAGCCGACCCCGGTGGGCCATGCCGATGACGACCTCGTCCAGGCCGTTCTCGGCCGAGGACTCCAGCACCTCACCGAGCAGCGGGATGAGCGACTCGCCGCCCTCCAGCGAGAAGCGCTTCTGGCCGACGTACTTGGTCTGCAGGAAGGTCTCGAACGCCTCGGCGGCGTTCAGCCGGTTGAGCACGTGCTTCTGCTCGTCAGCGGCCGGCTTCTCGTACTTGCGCTCGATCCGCTCCTGGACCCAGCGACGCTCCTCCGGGTCCTGGATGTGCATGTACTCGATGCCGACCCGGCGGCAGTATGAGTCGCGCAGCACGCCGAGGATCTCGCGCAGCTTCATCCGCTGCCGGCCGGCGAAGCCGTTGACCGGGAACTCGCGGTCGAGGTCCCACAGGGTGAGCCCGTGCTGGAGGACGTCCAGGTCGGGGTGCTTGCGGATCTTGAATTCCAGCGGGTCGGTGTCGGCCATCAGGTGACCGCGCACCCGGTACGCGTGGATCAGCTCGTGCACCCGGGCGGTCTTGTTGATCTGACCCTCGGAGTTGACGGCGACGTCGCGCATCCAGCGCACCGGCTCGTACGGGATGCGCAGCGCGGTGAAGATCTGGTCGTAGAAGCCGTGCTCGCCCAGGATCAGCTCGTGCATCACCTTGAGGAACTCGCCGGACTGCGCGCCCTGGATGATCCGGTGGTCGTACGTGCTGGTCAGCGTGATGATCTTGCTGACGGCCAGCTCGGCCAGGGTGGTCTCGGACATGCCCTGGTAGGGGGCCGGGTATTCCATCGCGCCGACGCCGATGATCGCGCTCTGGCCCTGCATCAGCCGCGGCATCGAGTGCACGGTGCCGATGCCGCCCGGGTTGGTCAGCGAGATCGTGGTGCCGGAGTAGTCCTCCATGGTCAGCTCGTTGCGCCGCGCCCGCCGGACCACGTCCTCGTACGCCTGCCAGAACTGCCGGAAGTCCATCGTCTCGCAGCCCTTGATGGAGGGGACCACCAGGTTGCGGCTGCCGTCCGGCTTGGCCAGGTCGATCGCGATGCCGAGGTTGACGTGCGCCGGCCGGAGCACGGCGGGCTTGCCGTTGGCCTCGGCGAAGGAGTTGTTCATCTCCGGGTGCTGGACCAGCGCCCGGACCAGCGCGTAACCGACCAGGTGGGTGAAGCTGACCTTGCCACCGCGCCCCCGGGCGAGGTGGTTGTTGATCACGATGCGGTTGTCGACCAGCAGCTTTGCCGGGACCGCGCGGACGCTGGTCGCGGTGGGCACGCTCAGCGAGGCGTCCATGTTCTGGACGATCTTCGCGGCGACGCCACGCAGCGGCGTGGTCTGCGGACCGTCAGCGGCCGGCGCGGCGGCCTTGGCGGCCGGCTTGGCCGGTGCGGCCTTTTCCGGTGCGGCCTTGGCCGTGGCCGGAGCGGCGGCGGGCTTGGCCGGTGCCGACTGCGCGGCGGCCGGCTTCGTGGCGGTCGCCGGCTTCGCCTTGGTGCTCGGCTGGCTGACCTCGGCGGCTGCCTCCGGCTGGCCGTCGGGCTCGGGAGCGGCGGCTGGCTTGTTCGACGACTCGGCGCCGCGCGGGGTGGCCGCTCCGGGCGCCGGGCGGTAGTCGGCGAAGAAGTCGTGCCAGGCCGAATCGACGCTCGTTGGGTCGGCGAGGTAACGCTGGTACATCTCCTCGACGATCCACTCATTCGGGCCGAAACCCGCTAGTGGGTTCTCCTGCGAAGTCTGCTGGGTCGACACGGCCGGTAATCGCCTCTTTCACGCGGGTTTGTGTGGCACGCGGTGTGTTCCTCCCGCCCGGTCAGGGGCACGGAGGGTACGGCTCCCAGGCTACGCCGTACCGATCCCGCAGGCATTTCCGCCTCGGTCCCGTGGCCGGTTTCACAGAAGATGCCAGAAGTTCAGCAACGCCTGCGCGCACCATGTCGAACTGGTAACGCTCGGCCCCTCGCGCGGCCGGTCGCCGAGGGTGACGCCCGACCCCGGAGCGGCCAGCTTGTCGTTGCCGCCCCGGGGTCGCAGACGCCATCAGGCGATGTCGCGCCGCCGGGTGAGCAGAACTCCGGCAATGCCGCTGACCAGCGCGTAGCCGATCAGCACGAGGGCACCGACCCACCAGGACGGTGTGAACTCCGAGGTGCCCTCAGTGATCATGACCTGGGATGCCACAGCGGGCCAGACGACCTGCCACTTGAGAACCGCCTCGCTGTCGAGGAGGTTCGACAGGAGCAGGAACAGCAGTCCCACCACCTGGGTGCCGATCAGATAGAGCACCGCCGCCGTGATCACCGCACCGAGCTGGTTGGTGATCAGCGTGCCGATGCCCACACCGAGGATCGTCCAGATGGCGTAGGCCAGCAGGTTGAACAGCAGTGCCCGCTGCACCGGCCACTCACCGAGCTGAGTGCCGTAGTCGTTGGCGGACAGGAAGATCGCGCCAGCGGCCAGGTCGATCAGCGTCGTGGCCAGCCAGAACATGAAGCCGAGCAGGCTGGCGGCGACGAGCTTGCTGACGATGACCGACGTTCGCCGGGGAGTCGTCAGGAACGTCGTGGTCGCGGTCTGGTGGAAGAACTCGTTGGTGACCATCAGGATGCCGATGAGCATCACGAACATCAGCCCGAGGTACTGGCCCGAGGTGTAGAGGTTCGCCGCCTGCGCTGGCGCTGTCGCCTGCTCGGCGCTGACGCCGATCTCCTCGGCGTCGCCGCCGAGCGCCGTGACCGCCAACCACGCGTTGACAGCGAACGCCAGGGCGATCGAGAGGAACGCGCCGAGGGCCAGCCACCACCAGGTGCTGGTGGTACGGATCTTGAGCAGCTCGGATCGGACCAGGTTCATCGGATGCCCGCCTTTCCGGCCGTCAGCTCCAGGAAGACCCGTTCCAGATCGGGCCGTTCGGTGGTCAGTTCGTGCAGCTCGACCCCGGCCGCGAGGGCGGACCGGCCGATCGTCGGGGCGTCCACCCCGCCGACCAGCAGCACACCCTGCTCATCGGTCTCGATGGTCGCCGACTGCGCCTTGAGGGCGGCTGTCAACGTCTCGGCCTGAGGGGTGCGGACCCGGACTCGGGCACCCTGCGCCATCGACCCGAGCACCTGGTCGACCGGACCCTGCCGGACGAGCTGCCCGGCCGCGATGATCACCACGTCGTCGGCGAGGAGCTGCATCTCCGACAGCAGGTGGCTGGAGACCAGCACGGTGCGGCCCTCTTGGGCGAGGTTCTTGAGGAATCCACGCATCCACCGGATGCCCTCCGGGTCCAGCCCGTTGGCCGGCTCGTCGAGGATCAGCACGCGGGGGTCACCGAGCATCGCGGCGGCGATGCCGAGCCGCTGCTTCATGCCCAGCGAGTAACCCTTGAACTTGCGCTTCGCCGCCGGGGTCAGCCCGACCAGGGCCAACGCCTCGTCGGCCCGCTGCTTGGGCAGCCCGGCCGCCGCGCAGATGACCCGCAGGTGGTTGATGCCGGTGCGGCCCTTGTGCGCGCTGGACGCCTCCAGCACCGCGCCGACCTGCCGCAGCGGGGTGGCGAGGTCGGCGTACCGCTGGCCGCTGATGGTGGCCGTGCCGGCGGTGGGGGTGACCAGGTTCAGCAGCATGCGCAGCGTGGTGGTCTTGCCTGCGCCGTTCGGGCCGAGGAAGCCGGTCACCCGCCCCGGCGCCACGGTGAAGGACAGGTTGTTCACCGCCCGGACGTTCTTGTACTGCTTCGTCAGACCGGACACCACGATCTGACCGTCGCTGGTGGGGCTTCTCTGCCCGTCAGACATCGTTCTCCTCCCGTGTGTGGCGTCGAGGTACGCCGTGGCACAGCGTGACGGCCCGTGGCAACAAGGTCAATCAGGCGCGGTCGGTACGTTTGCCTCCGTCGCGAGGTGGAGGCGACTCATCCCTGGGGACTACGGCGGAGGTCAGCACGCGATCCAGGTCGCCCGGGCCGCGCCCAGCAGCACGCCGTCCGGGCCGTACAGGCTGGTCCGCACGAGCGCCTTGCGTCCGTCGACGCCGAGCAGCTCGCCGGTCACCACGCACTCGTCGCCCGGTCCGGGTAGCGCCGTGACCCCGGCGGCGATCCGGCCCAACAGGTACGGGCGACCGGGTGCGAGCACCGCCCAACCGCCGGGGCAGTCCAGCGCCGCCCAGACCGTGGCCTCGCTGACCTGCTCGGGTGCCCGGAACGGCGCCGCGGTCCGCCCATCGGGCAGCCGGCCAGGAAAGATCCGTAACCCGTCCGCCCGCTGCGGCCCACAGACGTAACAGCCGGGGAACGGATGCTCGACCAGGCCGGGGAAGTGGGCCGCCGCAGCCACCGCCGTGGCCAGGTCCACCGGGGGTACGACGGCATCGACGACCCCGGCCGGGCGCACCTCGGCCACCAACTCGCCGGACGGGTCACGGACCGCACCGTCGACCAGCGTCAACTCGGTCTCCAGCGGTGGTGGCCGGCGCAGCGTCACCTCGACCGGTTCGCTGCCGCCGGACTCGGTGGCGAACACTCCCGCGCTCCAGCCGCCGTTGCCGGAACCGGGGGGCCCGTTGTAGCGGGACTCGATGCGCATCGTCGACCTCCGGTGGGCGTACCGGCGTCTTCGCCGGCCTGCACGGGCAGCCTCGCACGGTCTTCGCGGGGTGCCGCCAGCGGTCTCGCCTGCCGGCGTTCACCCGATCGACACCGGTGGTCCCCGTGGAGGGCAACCCGGGCACCTACACAGATCCCATGGCCGTTCTGCATGCCGCTGGCACATCCCTGAAGACCAGCGGATACACCCTGCTGATCGCCGACGACCCCACCCAGGTCGCGGCCGCGCAACGCCTGCGCCACGAGGTGTTCGCCACCGAACTCGGCGCCACCCTCCTTCCCGGCGAGGCCGGGTTGGACGTGGACCCCTTCGACGCGTACTGCGACCACCTGATCGTCCGCGAGGACAGCACCGGCGAGGTGGTCGGCACCTACCGGCTGCTACCGCCCGGACGCACCGACCAGCGGTACGCCGAGGAGGAGTTCGACCTCTCCGCGCTCGACCCGCTCCGCGACGACCTCGTCGAGGCGGGTCGGTCGTGCGTGCACCCGGACCACCGCTCGGGCGCGGTGATCAATCTGATGTGGGCCGGCATCACCCGGTACCTGCACCTGCGTGGCTCCCGCTGGCTCGGTGGCTGCGCCTCGGTGCCGGTGGTCGACGGTGGGCGGACGGTCGCCGAGGTGTGGAGCCAGGCCCAGGCCCGGCACCTGTCACCGCCGCCGTTGCGGGTCCGCCCACGGCGACCCTGGTTCGCCGAGTCGGCCACGGCTCCCGGCCCGGCCGCCGCCGCGCCGGTGGCCGCTGTCGGACCGGCGGGGCGCGTCGTGGTGCCACCGCTGCTGCGGGGCTACCTCCGGCTCGGCGCGTGGATCTGCGGCGAGCCGGCGTACGACCCCGACTTCGGGTGCGCGGACTTCTACGTGCTCTTCTCCCTGGACCGGATGAACCCGCGCTACCTGCGCCACTTCCTGGGCGGGGAGCAGCGGTGACCACCGGGGCGCACGATCTGTGGCGGCCCTCCTCGGGCTGTGACGACGACTGCCTGCCGGCGGCCGGCGAGGTGCCCACGGTGCCGGTGGCCCGCCGGGTGCTGCGGTTGGTCGCCGTGACCGGAATGCTGGTCGCCGGGGTCGGCCTGGTGCTGCTGCTGCCCGTGCTTCCGACCCGGGAGCGGCAGGCGGCGGTACGCGGCTGGGCCCGGGCGACCACGCGGGCGTTCGGCGTCCGGCTGGTGATCCGGGGCCGGTTGCCCCGACGGCGGGCGCTGCTGGTCGCCAACCACGTCTCCTGGTTGGACATCCTCGCGGTGCTGGCGGTCGCGCCCACCCGGATGGTCGCGAAGCGGGAGATCCGCTCCTGGCCGGTGGTCGGGCTGCTGGCCGCGGCGGCGGGCACGGTCTTCGTGGACCGGTCCCGGCCGCGGGCACTGCCGACGAGCGTCGGCCGGGTCGCCGAGATGCTGCGCGCCGGCCGGTCGGTGGCGGTCTTTCCGGAGGGTACGACCTGGTGCGCTGGTGACGGCGGTGCCGACTGCCGCCCGGGCGGCGGCTTTCGGCCGGCGATGTTCCAGGCGGCCATCGACGCGGGTAGCCCGGTGGTGCCGCTGCGGCTCGCCTACCGCTGCGAGGCCATCGGCTCCACCACCACGGCAACGGCCTTTCTCGGTGCGGACACCCTGCTGCGCTCGGTGGCCCGGGTGGTCGCGGCGCGGGACATCGTGGTGTCGGTGACGATCGCCGCCGCGCTGCACCCGGCCCGTGCTGCCGACCGGCGGTTGCTGGCCCGGGCGGCCGAGTCGGCCGTACACCTGCTGCCGGCAGGCGGCGTGGCGCGGACCCGGCTGCGTCCGGTGCCCACGGTGACCCCGGCGGTCGCCGTGTCCGTGCCGGTGCAGACGTCCGGCCGGGAGCTGGACCTGGCGGCCTGAGGGGGCGGGGTCGCAGTCGGCGACCCCGCCCGGCGCAGGGGCGACCAACACGCGACCTGTCTTGTGCTATCGCGATGTATCGCGTTACTGTCCTCCCTGTCAGGCGCGTGTCCGCGCGTCGTCGAGGGGAGGAAACCCATGGCCGGATGGACGGTCGAGAGCCCGCAGCGGCTCACCGTGGACGGCCCGGTCACCCGACTGGACGTCCGCCTGCTGAGCGGCCGGCTCAACGTGGTCGCCACCGACGGCCCGACCCGGATCGACGTCACCCAGGTCGGCCGCCGGCCGGTCCTGATCGACCACTCCGACGGCCGGCTCACCGTCCGTCAGGAGCGCGGCCACGGCTGGACGGACGTCCTGCGCTGGTTCCGGATGATCCACCGCTACCCCCGGGTGGACGTCTCGCTCGCCGTGCCCGCCGACGTCCTGGCCGACCTGGGGCTGGTCGCGGGCTCGGTGGTCGCCTCCGGTCTGCGCCGGCAGACCACTGTGCATGTCACCGCCGGTCAGATCACCCTGATGGGCCTGCGCGGCAACACCTCCGCGACGATCACCTCCGGGCCGGTGGAGGCGCTCGGCGTCCGGGGCGACCTCACTCTGGAGACGGTCTCCGGGGAGGTGATCCTCGCCGACAGCGCCGCCGAGCGGGTGCGTGCGCAGACCGTCTCCGGGGCGATCACCTGCGACCTGGACAACCCCCGGCGCAGCGAGATCCGGTTGACCACCATCTCGGGCAGCATCACCGTCCGGGTCCGCGAGGACAGCGACCTCGCCGTCCAGATGCACACCGCCTCCGGCCGGATCACCAGCGGCTTTCCGCAGGTCCGCACCTCGACGTTCCCACTGCGCAGCAGCGAGGGAGTGCTCGGTGCCGGCGAAGGTAAGCTCTGGGCTTCCGCGACCTCGGGCAGCATCGCTCTGCTCGCCCGAGCGGTCGACAACGATTCCGAGGAGCTGCCGTGACCGCCGTGTTCAGCCACGGACGGCTCCGGCTCTATCTCCTCAAGCTCCTCGACGACGGCCCGAAGCACGGGTACGAGCTGATCCGCCTTCTGGAGGACCGGTTCCTCGGGCTCTACGCGCCCAGCGCCGGCACCATCTATCCCCGCCTGCAACGGCTGGAGGCCGAAGGGCTGGTCAGCCACACCGCTGCCGGCGGCCGCAAGACGTACGACATCACCGACGCCGGCCGTGCCGAGCTGCACCAGCGCGCCGGTGAGCTGACGGAGCTGGAATCGGACATCGCGGCCTCGGTGGCCGACCTCTCCAGCCTGGCCGGCGAGATCCGCAGCGAGGTGCGCGGGTCGGTACGCGACCTCAAACGGGAGCTGAGCGAGGCCACCCGGCAGACCCGGCGTAACCGGTGGGAGGCCCCCGCGGCGCCGCCCCGGCCGACGCCGAACGGCGGGCCGCAGGCCGCGCTGCTCGACGAACTCGACCAGCGGCTGGCCGCGTTCACCGCCGAGGTGGGCCGGCTCGTGCGCGCCCGACAGTTCAGCGAAACCCAGCTGAGCACCGCCATCCGGCTGCTCGACGGCGCCCTGGACGGGCTGCGCCGCCTGCTGCGCTGAGCAGGGTCAAGGGTCCGGCCACGACTCACAGGCATTTTCCAGGAACCATCCAGCGCCGGCGCAGTGACGTCACCGATGATGGGCCCATGCCCGCTACCCAGACCGAGGCGCGACTCCTCGTCGTCGAGGACGACCCCAACATCCTCGAACTGCTCTCCGCGAGCCTGCGGTTCGCGGGCTTCGACGTGGCCACCGCGACCAGTGGGAGCGCGGCGCTCAACGCCGCCAAGGACCACCGGCCCGACCTGGTGGTGCTCGACGTGATGCTTCCGGATCTCGACGGCTTTGAGGTCATCCGGATGCTCCGCGAGGGCGGCACGCGTACGCCTGTGGTCTTCCTGACCGCCCGGGACGCCACCGACGACAAGATCCGTGGGTTGACCCTGGGCGGCGACGACTACGTCACGAAGCCGTTCAGCCTGGAGGAGCTGACCGCCCGGATCCGCGCCGTGCTGCGCCGCACCACTACCGGCGAGCAGGCCCCGTCCCGGCTCACCTTCGCCGACCTGGAGTTGGACGAGGAGACCCACGAGGTGCACCGGGCCGGCCAGCGCGTCCAGCTCTCGCCGACGGAGTTCAAGCTGCTGCGCTACCTGATGCTCAACGCCAACCGGGTGCTGTCCAAGGCGCAGATCCTCGACCACGTCTGGAACTACGACTTCCGTGGTGACGACAACATCGTCGAGTCCTACATCTCCTACCTGCGACGCAAGGTCGACACCACCCAGCCCCGGCTGATCCACACCCTCCGCGGCGTCGGCTACGTGCTGCGCAAGCCGGCGGCGTGAACCGGGTCCAGCAGGCGAAAGGGCGGGTCCGCAGCGTCCCGCTGCGGGTCAAGCTGGTCACTTCGGTGCTGGCGTTGGTCGCCGTCGCGTTGCTGGTGATCAGCTCGCTGACCGCGTACTTCCTCCGCAACTACCTACAGGGCCAGGTGGACGGGCAGATCAGGTCGACCGCCCAGGGCCTCGGTCAGCTGCTCCCGAAGCTGCGCAGCGGGCAGGTCAACGCCATGCTGCCCAGCGACTACGTCGTGTCGGTGGCTGACGAGCAACAGGTCTACCCGGCGATCTACGACGACATCAGTCTTGATCCTGTTCAGCTGCCTACCTTCCCCACTAGCCGTGATGGCTTCGAGGACTTGGAGGGGGAGCCGCGGACCGTCGTGTCTCATGACGGCTTCACCAGATGGCGGGTCTACTACGCGGCTCAACCGGACGGCTCGGTGCTCGCGGTAGGTCAGCCGCTGACCGAGGTGGATCGGGCGGTGAAGCGGCTCGTCTGGATAGACCTCCTGGTCGGCGGTGCGGTGCTGATCATGTTGGCGTCGGTCGGCGCGGCGATCGTCCGGACCAGCCTCAAGCCGCTGGTGGAGATCGAGCGCACCGCCGCCGCGATCGCCGGGGGTGATCTGACCCGCCGGGTGCCCGACCCGGAGCACGGCCAGGAGCATCCCACCTCCGAACTGGGCCGGCTCTCCCGCGCGCTGAACGCGATGCTCACCCAGATCGAGGCGGCGTTCACCGCCAGAGCCGCCTCGGAGACGTCGGCCCGCTGGGCCGAGAGCGCCGCCCGGGACGCCGCCGCCTCGGCCCAGGCGTCGGAGGCGCGGGCCCGGCGCTCCGAGGAGCGGATGCGGCAGTTCGTCGCGGACGCCTCGCACGAGCTGCGGACCCCGTTGACCACCATTCGCGGCTTCGCCGAGCTGTACCGGCAGGGTGCGGCGCGGGCACCGGAGCAGACCGCCGGCCTGCTGCGCCGGATCGAGGACGAGGCGGCCCGGATGGGGCTGCTGGTGGAGGATCTGCTGCTGCTGGCCCGCTTGGATCGGGAGCGGCCGCTGTCGCTGACCCCGGTGGAGCTGCCGGTGCTCGCCTCCGACGCCGTGCACGCCGCCCGGGCCATGGCCCCGGATCGGCGGATCGATCTGGAGATCGAGCCGGACGCGGGTCCGCTCGTCGTGTCCGCCGACGACGCGCGGCTGCGCCAGGTGATCGGCAACCTGGTCACCAACGCGCTGACCCACACCCCGCCGGACGCCGAGATCCGCGTGCGGTTGCACAGCGAACCGGGCGGTTTCGCCGTGGTGGAGGTCGCCGACACCGGGCCGGGCCTCTCCCCGGAGCAGGCCGAACGGGTCTTCGAACGGTTCTACCGGGCCGACGCGGCACGGACGCGGCGCGCTGACGGCAACACCGGCACCGGGCTCGGCCTGGCCATCGTGGCGGCGCTCGTCGCCGCCCACCACGGCTCGGTCTCGGTGGCCGAGACGCCCGGTGGTGGCGCCACCTTCCGGGTCCGGATCCCGCTGCTGGCACAGATCGACGCGGCGGACGAGTGACTTTCAGCCAACTTCCAGGACGGTTCCAGGTTGATCGCAGTGCGGAGGGAGAAGGTAGTTCCATGACCGAGTTCGAGTCCGACCCGCAGCGCCGGCCGGCCCCCACCGACGCCGAGCCGTCGCACCCCACCGCCGAGCTGCCGCGTGACGAGCGCGCGCAGTCCGACTCCCCGACCACCCCCGTCCAGGTCGTCCCGACCGCCGGTGACGACACGGACGACACGGACGCCACGGCCGTCACTTCCGCCGCGCCCGCCGGTCAGCCGGCCACCCCCCAGCTGACCGGGTACGAGCCGCAGGCCCCCACCCCGTCCGCGCCGCCGTACCCGGTCTCCGGCTACCCGGCGCCCGGCCAGCACGGCTACCCGCAGCCGAACGCCGGCCACCACCCCGGCGCGCCCTGGTACGCGGGCCAGCAGTCCGGCTGGGCGGGCGGGGGCCAGCCGGGCGCCTACCCGCAGCACCAGCAGCACACCCAGCACCTCGGCCAGCACGGCCAGCACCTCGGGCAGCAGCCGGGCCAGCCGGTCCCGCCGTGGGGCCCGCAGGTCGCGCCGCCCGGCAGTGGCCCCCGGCCGAGTCGGATCGCCAAGTTCGCCGGAGCGGGCGTCGCGGTGTTCGCCCTGATGCTCGGTTCGGGCGTCGCCGGCGGTGCCCTCGCCCTCGCCCTCGACGGGGACGGCGGCGGCATCACCCGCACCTACTCGGCGGCGCCGGTCATCAACAGCGCCGACCTCCCGAAGATCGCCGCTTCCGTGCAGGACAGCGTCGTCTCGATCACCACCGACAGCGGCGAGGGCTCCGGGGTGGTGCTCAGTGCCGACGGGTACGTGCTGACCAACAACCACGTGGTCGCCAACGCCGCCGGTGGCGCCGTACAGGTGATCTTCGCCGACGGCAAGAAGGCCGACGCGAAGGTCATCGGTACCGACCCGAAGACCGACCTGGCCGTGGTGAAGGCCAACGGGGTCAGCGACCTCAAGCCGGCCAAGTTCGGCGACAGCGACGCCATGCAGGTCGGCGACCAGGTGCTCGCCCTGGGCAGCCCGCTCGGCCTCCAGGGTTCGGTGACCTCCGGCATCCTCAGCGCCCGGGACCGCACCATCCGGGCCGGCGAGGGTCAGCCGCAGGACCCGAGCCAGCAGCAGAGCCAGGCCGTCAGCTCGATCTCCGGTCTGCTCCAGACCGACGCGCCGATCAACCCGGGCAACTCCGGCGGCGCGCTGGTCAACACCCGGGGCGAGGTGATCGGCGTCAACACCGCCATCGCCACCTCCGGGCAGAGCACCGGCAACATCGGCGTCGGTTTCGCCATCCCCAGCAACAAGGCCAAGGACGTCGCGGGCAAGCTCCAGCGTGGCGAGAAGGTCAGCCACCCGTCGCTCGGGGTGGGCGTCAACCAGGCCGAGGGCGGCGGCGCGCTCGTCGCGTCGGTCACCCCGGGCAGCCCAGCCGAAAAGGCCGGCCTCCAGCGTGGCGACGTCGTCACCCGCTTCGGCGACAAGCCGGTCAACGACTCCGACGACCTGGTCGGCGCGGTGCAGGCCGGCAAGGTCGGCGACCGGGTCGAGGTGCAGTTCAAGCGGAACGGCGCCGAGAAGTCGGTAACCGTGACGCTCGCCGAGACGTCCTGACGGACAACTGAACCTGCTTCCTCCCTCCAGCGGCGGGTGGCGGGGCCGAGGGGGTCGGCTCCGTCACCCGCCGCTTTTTCCCCCGGCGGCGGTTCACCCGGATCGGGTGAACCGCCGTCACCCCGGTTTCCGGCACGTTCGGCGGGCGAGTCTCGGCGAGGGGAACCGGGGGTGGGTGCCATGACCGGGGTGGTGGATGTCCGCGAGGACCAGCGGATCCAACGCGACGTCCTGGCGCAGCTGGCCTGGGACGCCCAGCTGCAACCGAACGAGATCGGCGTACGCGTCGACCAGGGAGTGGTCACCCTGACCGGCTTCGTGGACGGTGCCGCTCGCAGTTGGGCCGCGACCCGGTCCGCTCAGCGGGTCCGGGGCGTCCGGGCGGTGGCCGACGAGATCGAGGTGCGGTTGCCCGGTACGCCGGGGCGTACCGACGCCGAGGTTGCCCTCGCCGCGTCCCGGGCGTTGGAGTGGGACAGCTTCGTGCCCGCTGAGCGGCTGGACGTGACAGTGGCCAACGGCTGGCTGATGCTGCGCGGTGAGGTCGAGTTCGGCTGGCAGCGGCGCGCCGCCGAGGGGGAGTTGCGCCGGCTCGACGGCGTACGGGGTCTCACCAACCTGATCGAGGTGCGACCTCCGGCAGCAGCGGTCGCTGAGAGGTTGCGACGGGACGTGCAGCGGGCACTGATGCGCACGCTTGGTGCGGAGCGGGTGACCGTCGAGGTGGACGGCGACACGCTCGTCCTTGCCGGGGTGGTCCGATCCTGGTGGGAACGCGAGCAGGTCGAGCGGGTGGCCTGGTCCGCCCCCGGCGTGCGGGCAGTCCACGACCAGATCCTGGTGGGCGGGTGAGCGTCCGCCTTGTCCGGTTTACCGGGGACGTCACTGGGAAATCGCCGCCGACCGTCCGGACCGGCGGTGACGCCGCACCGGGGATCAACGGGGAGGACTCGTGGCCGTGAACCACCCTGCGGGCCGCCCGGAAGAGCGGTCGTTGCGCATCGCGATGGTGGTTCCACCCTGGTTGTCCGTGCCGCCACCCGGCTACGGCGGCCTCGAACAGGTCGTCGCCGCCCTTGTGGACGCGCTCTGCAGGCAGGGGCACGAGGTCACGTTGTTCGGTGCCGGTGACGACCACGGCACGGCGGCCCACGGCTTCGTCTCCACTGTCTCCGAGGTCCAGTACGAGCGGCTCGGCGAGTCACTGCCTGAGCTTGCTCACCTGGCCCGGGTGAATCGGCTGATCACGGCGGCCGACTTCGACGTCATCCACGACCACACCACGATCGGCCCGCTGGTCGCCGGCCGCCGGGCGGTGCCGACGGTCGCGACTGTGCACGGCAACCCCGTGGGGGAGTACGGGGACGTGCTCAGCGACATCGACTCGGGCGTCGCCCTGGTGGCGATCTCGCACACCCAACGTCGGCTGAACACCGACCTGCCCTGGGCCGGCACTGTGCACAACGCGCTGGACATCCGCGGCTTTCCGCGTAAGACCAGACCCGGGACGGGACCGGTGCTGTGGCTGGCCCGCTTCAGCCCGGACAAGGGCCCCGAGGTCGCCATCCGGGCGTGCCGGGAGGCAGGGGTGCCCCTGCTGCTGGCCGGCAAGTGCAACGAGCCGGCCGAGCGCCGCTACTACGAGCAGGTCGTCGCGCCGCTGGTCGACGAGAACGTGACAGTGGTGCTCAACGCCGGCCGCGCGGAGACGCTGCGGATGCTCGTCGACGCCCGTTGCCTGATCATGCCGATCCAGTGGGACGAGCCGTTCGGCATGGTGATGCTGGAGGCGATGGCGACCGGCACACCGGTGGTCGCCCTCAACCGGGGGGCCGTGCCGGAGCTGGTCCGGCCGGGGCTGACCGGGCTGGTCTGTGAACGGCCGGAGGAACTGGCCGCGGCGGTGCTCGCGGCGGAGCGGCTCGACCCGGAGGACTGCGTGGCGCACGTCGCGGAGAACTTCTCGGTCGAGCGGATGGCGGACGGCTACGCGGCGATCTTCCGACGCTTCGCCACCGGCCGGTACGACATTCGCGAATCGGCCCGGGTCCCGGCCCGCTGACCCGCCCACCTCGGCGTTTCCGCGCGGTCAGACCTCGGCACCGCCCAGCTCCACGATGGCGGCGTCGAGCCGAGACGCGTACGCCGGACTGATGCCGCCCTCGCCGAGGCGGACCGCTACCTTCTCGCGCAGCCGGGCCACCGGTGGCGCCAGCTCGCCGCGGCCGGAGCTGACCGCGGCGGTCAGGTTGCGCAGCTCGTTGCGCAGGTCGAGACCCACGTCGTCGCGGATCTCCCCGGCGCCCAGCCCGGCGCTGATCAGCCCGTCGACCCGGTTGGCGGCCTCGACGAGGGTGCCCGGATTCGAGGTGGGCGAGCCGGTGCTCGGCTTCGTCGGCGGCGGGGACGCGCTCGGCTGGGACGACGCGGGGACCGGCGGGTCGCTCGGCGGGGTGGTCGCCGGGGCGACCGAGGGCTGCGTCCGGGGTGTCGGCTCATCCTCGGGCAGAAGGGTCACTCCGGCCAGCGTCACACCGACGGCCAGGACGAGCAGCAGCACCAGCCGTCGACGGGACCAGACCGAACCGGCGGCTGTCCCTCCCGCCGCTGCTGGCACGGCGGCCGGCTGCGGCGGCAGGGGCTGGGTGGGCACCCGGATGGTCGCGGCCGGGGGATCGGGAGGCAGCAACTGGTCGCGCAGCACGGCGGCGACCTGCCGTGCGGTCGGCCGGTCGGCCGGGTTGCGGGCGAGGCTGCGCAGGCAGATCCGGGCCACCGGTGGGGGCAGGTCCGGCAGGTCGGCGAGCGTGGGCGGCGGGCCGTCGGCCAGCGCGGCGCTGAGTTGCTCCCAGGTGTCCGCCGGGTACGGGACCCGGCCGGTGAGGGCCTCGTGCAGCAGCACGCCGAGCGAGTACACGTCGGTGGACGGCTGGGCCGGCGCGCCGTCGAGGCGTTCCGGGGCGACGTACGCCGGCGTGCCGAACGTCTCGCCGTCCTCGTCCTCGTCGGGCGCGCCGATCCGGGTGGCGATGCCGAAGTCGAGCACCTTGACGCCCGTCGCGGTCATCATCACGTTGGCCGGGGTGACGTCCCGGTGCACGATGCCGAGCCGGTGCGCCGCGGCCAGCGCCTCCGCGACCTGGGCACCCACCTCGATCGCCTCCGCCCACGGCAGCGGCCCCTCGGTGAGCCGCAGCTCCAACTCCTCGCCGCTGAGCAGCTCCATCACCACGAACGAGGTGATCGAGCCGTCCGGGTCGACCGTCTCGCCGTAGTCGTGCACAGAGGTCAGATGCGGGTGCACCAACTGGGCGGCGGCCCGGGCCTCCTCGCGCACCATGCCCCGGAACCGCGCGTCGGCGGCCAGCGAGGGGGCGAGCACCTTGAGCGCGACGAGCCGGTCCAGCACCTCGTCCCGGGCACGCCAGATGACCGACATGCCGCCGGCGCCGATCTGGTCGAGAAGTCGGTATCTGCGAGCCAGTAACCGGCCCGGATGCAGTGCTGCCTTCACCGATCGCACCTGCCTCAGGGGTGGGAGCGGTATCAGGTTGCGCGAATGTCTCCGGCCTGTCAACGCCGTCATCGGTCAGCTGTCGACGGGCGGTGCCTGCCGTGCGCCGACCGCCCGGTGCCGGTGGCCGGGAGGTCGGCTGCGCGCCCGTGCCAGGATGAGAGGCATGGCGGCGGGACCGGTGGCATTCGTGCTCGGCGGCGGGGGCGTGCTCGGCGCGGTCGAGGTGGGCATGTTGCGGGCGCTGTTCCGCGCCGGCATCACACCCGACATGGTGCTCGGCACCTCGATCGGCGCGGTGAACGGCGCGCTGGTCGCCGCCGACCCGACGGAGGCGGTGACCGACCGGCTGGTCCGGCTCTGGGCCTCGCCGGAGGCCAGCGAGGTGTACGGCGACTCGGTCGCCCGGCAGTTGCGCCGCTTCGCCGCCCGTACCCACCTGCACTCTCGCCGGCCGTTGCGTCGGCTGCTGGAGACCGAGCTGGGCGTGGACACCACCTTCGCCGACCTGCGGGTGCCGTTCCGCTGCTGCGCCGCCCACATCGAGCGGGCGGCCGAGCACTGGTTCGACAGCGGTCCGGTGGTGCCGGCGGTGCTGGCATCGGCGTCGGTGCCGGGTCTGCTCCCACCCATGGAGATCGACGGCGCGCACTACGTGGACGGGGGCATCGTCAACTCCATCCCCATCGGCGAGGCGGTGGCCGTCGGCGCCCGCCGGATCTACGTCCTCCAGGTGGGTCGGATCGAACGGGAGCTGACACCGCCCCGCCGGCCGTGGGAGATCGCGCAGGTCGCGTTCGAGATCTCCCGCCGGCACCGCTTCTTCCGGGAGATGGCGGCACTGCCCGAGGGGGTGGAGGTGCACGTCCTGCCGACCGGAGGGCTGAACCCCCGCGACGACACACCGTGGGCGTACCGGGACATGGCGGCGGTGGGGCGGCGGATCAGCCGGGCGTACACCGCCTCGCGGCGCTACCTCGCCACCCATCTGGAGCGATGATGCCGCTGCCCCCCAGGTGGCTGCGTCGGTTGCTGTTCGCCCCCGCCGTGGTGGCGCTCGCGTTCGTCGTGGTCACCACGTTGCCGATCTGGGCGCTGCTCGCCGCCGCCGTGTCCCCGCTGTTCCCGGGTCGGTTGCGTCCGCTGCGGCTGCTCTGGATCGGCTGCGTCTACCTGGTCTGGGATGCCGCCGCGCTGCTCGCGCTGTTCCTGCTCTGGGTCGTCTCCGGCTTCGGCTGGCGGACCCGGTCCCCGGCCTTCCAGCGCGCACACTACGTGCTGGCCGGCTGGTTCCTGCGGGTGCTGTTCTGGCAGGCCCGCTGGGCCCTGCGGCTGCGCATCGACGTGGTGGGCACCGACCCGGACACGGCGCTGCCCGGCCGGCCCGAGTTGGTGCTCTGCCGGCACGCCGGGCCGGGCGACTCGTTCATCCTGATCCACGGGCTGGTCAACTGGTTCAACCGGGAGCCACGGATCGTCCTCAAGGACACCCTCCAGTGGGACCCGGCGATCGACGTGCTGCTCAACCGACTGCCCAACCGGTTCATCGCGCCGACGCCGGAGCGCGGCGAGGAGACCGTACGCCAGGTCGGGCACCTGGCCGCCGGCCTGGACGACAACGACGCGTTCGTGATCTTCCCTGAGGGCGGCAACTTCACCCCCAAGCGACGACTGCGTGCCATCGCCCGGCTGCGTTCCCTCGGGCTGGAACGGATGGCGCTGCGCGCCGAGCGGATGCGTCACGTGCTCGCCCCGCAGCCCGGCGGAATGCTCGCCGCGCTGGACGCCGCCCCGGACGCCGGGGTCATCTTCGTCGCCCACACCGGGTTGGACCGGATGCTCACCGTCGCCGACGTCTGGCGGGAACTGCCCATGGACAAGCGGATCGTGATGCGGTTCTGGTCGGTGCCACCGGAGGAGGTGCCGGCCGGGCGGCAGGAACGCATCGACTGGCTCTTCGACTGGTGGGCGCGGATCGATGCCTGGATCGCGTCTAATCGGTGAGCGCGAGGAGTGCAGCGCAGCGGAGCCCCGCAGTCGCGATCGAAAGGCGGGCTCAGCACCACAATGCCGCGTAGGGTGCGGTCGTGGATCAGATCTGCGTGGTGACGACGGTGGTGGATGCGCGTTCGGTCGCCGACGTGCTGGCGGCTGCGGCCGTCGCCGGCAGGCTCGCCGCCTGCGCCCAGGTGGGTGGTCAGGTGGACAGCACCTACTGGTGGAGGTCCGGTGTGGAGACCAGCACCGAGTGGTCGGTGCAGTTCAAGACCGCACCCGACCGGCTCTCCGCGTTGGTGGACCAGATCCGGGTCAGTCATCCGTACGAGGTGCCGGAGATCCTGGTGTCCACTGTGGAGAGCGGCGACCCGGCGTACGCCACCTGGGTGCACGAGCACACCCGGCCCTGAGTACGCGCACTCTGTGCCACACCCCGGTCGGCTTCCGATGATGACCGGGTGGACGACACCCGCTATCCCTGCCCCGCCTGCGGTGCTCCGGCCGACCTGACCGTCGGTTGCACCGGCTGTTCCCGTGTGCCCGACCCGACCGCCGCCGAGGTGGTCCGGCTGAGCCGCGAGATCGCCCAGCTTGAGCCGCAGGTGCAACGGGCTCGTCACGCGTACACCGAGCTGGCCGGTCGCCTGTCGGCCCTGTCGCGGCGGCGGTCCGAGCTGGCGGCGGTCGTCCGTGCCGGGTTGGCCGCCTCCGCCGGGGCACGCCCGGCGCCCCTCGTCGGGCCGGTGCCAGCTCTCGTCCCGGTCGCGGCGCCGGGCGCGGCCGAAACCTCGACCCGGACCGTCCAGGGTCTGCTCTTCGTCCTCGGTGGACTCCTGCTGGGCACCGCGGCGGTCGTGTTCACAGCGGTGGCCTGGGCGGCGGTGGGAGTCGGCGGACGGGCGTCGATCCTGGCCGCGCTCACCGCGCTCGCGCTCGCCGTGCCGCTGCTGGCGGTCCGTCGAGGGTTGCGGGGCACCGCGGAGACCTTCGCCGCGGTGGGTCTGCTGCTGGTGGTGCTGGACGGTTACGCGGCCTGGTCGGTGGACCTGGCCGGGGTGGCCGGGTGGCCGGGCAGCCGGTACGCCGCGCTGGTCGGGGGGGCCAGCGCGGCGGTCGCCGTCGCGTACGGCCGGTGGAGCGGGTTGACCGGGCCCTGGTTCGCCGCGCTGCTGGCCGCCCAGCCGGTGCTGCCGCTGCTCGCCGTCGGGGCCGAACCGGGTGCCGCCGGTTGGTCACTGGTCCTGCTCGGGGTGGCACTGGTGAACCTGGCCGTGCTGGCCGCGTTGCGCGGCCGGGACGGGGTGGCGCTGCTCGTTGGCAGGGTGTCGGCCGGGATCGGTCACGTCGCCGCTCTCATCGGTGCCGCTGGCTGCGCCCTGACGCCGCTGATCCTCGGACGGGCGGCAGGTTCGCCACTGTTGGCCGGGCTGCCGCTGCTGCTGGTTGCGTTGACCGGGTTCGGTGCGGCCTGGCTGGTCGGCGGGCGGGCGCTGCGGGCGGTGGCCGCCGGGCTGCTGGTGCCGGTGCTCGCCGCCGCCCTGCTGCGCCCGGTGGCCGAGCTGCGGCCGTCCCTGCTGCTGCTCGCGTCGGCGACGGTGGCGCTCGGGCTGGCCGCCGCGGTGCGGATCCTGCCGGTCAGGTCCGGAGCGGAGGTGGCGGGCGCCGGTGGTTGGCGGACCGGCCCGGGCGCCGGGGCGCTGCTGGTCGCGGCGGGCACGGCTCAGGTGGCCGCGCTGGTCACCGTCGCGCTGGCGGTCGCCGCCGCAGGCCGGTCGCTGCCGCCGTGGCGGGGGGCCGGCAGGGGACCGGACCTGGACTGGGGCTGGCAGCTCGCACCCGCCGTGGCGTTGGGGGTCGGCGCGACGGTGCTGCTGCTGCCCCGGCGGGCCCGAGCGGCGCTCGCCACGGCCGGTGCGGTGGCGGTGCTGCTGGCCCTGCCGGCCGGGTGGTCGGCCACCTGGCCGCAGGTCCTCGCCGTCGACCTGGTCGGCGGGGTCGCGCTGCTGCTCGCCGTCCTGATCCGCCCGGCGACCCACCTGGCCTCCCTGCTCACCCGCGCGCTCGGCGGTGCCGTCCTGCTCGGGCACGGGCTGTTGGTCGCCCTGGCCGCCCCGGCCGGTGTGCTGGTGACTCTCGGCGTCATCGCCGTGGTGGGGCTGGCACTGGCCATCCGGCGGGGCGCCGGGCCGTACCGGCAGGTGGCCGGCGGCGGTCTGCTGGTCGCGCAGCTCGCGCTGCCCGGGATCGCGGTGGTGGCGTCGTTCGCCGCGGGCGCGCCGCCCTGGTGGCAGGCGCGGTTCGCGCTGATCGCCGCCGGGCTGCCGCTGGTCGCGGTGCTCGCGGCGCGTCGCCAGCGGGTGGAGCTGATCGGGTACGCGGTGACCGGCGCGCTGGTCGCCATGACCGTGCCCGGCCTCGCCCCGCTGGTCGTGGCGGGGAACGAGCCGATCGCGCTGTACGCCGCGCTGGCGGCGCTGGGGGTCGCCATCGTCGTCCGCTGGGATCGGCAGGAGGACGAGGCCCACCTGTCGGTCCCGGTGGTGGTGGCGGGCGGCGCCCTGGCGGTGGTCGCCGTGCTGGCGGCTCTGCCGAGGGTGCTGACCGCGCTCGTGTCGCCGTACGGCGACCCGGGACGGGTCTGGTCGGGGGTGCCCCGGGTCGTCGCCGAGCCGGCAGCGCTGCCCGTCGGGTTGGCGCTGGTGGTGCTGGCGGTGGCCGCCGTGCTCGCCGGCCGGCGGGTCCGCCCACCGGTGCTGCCCGCGCTGCCGTTCGCCGCGGCGGCGCTGCCAGTGCTGCTCGTCGCGGTCGGCGCGCCGTGGCCGGTGCTGCCTGCCGCCGTGCTGCTCGCCGGATCGGCCGCGCTGCTGCTCGCCGCTCTGGCCGCGCCCCGCCCAGGGCTCGCACCGATCGCCGTACCGCTGGGTGTGGTGCTGGTCGCCTCCGGTGTGGCGGGGCTGCTCGTCACCCGAGCCGGTTCGCTCGCCGCCGAGGGGATGCTGTTGGTGGTGGCGGTGGTCGTCGCCGTCGGGGGGCGCACGGTCGAGGTGCGGGTCGCCGGTTGTCTCGCGGCGGTGGGTGCCGCGTCCGCGTTGGCGGTGACCGCCTCGTGGGTGGGAGGGCTGCCGCTGCGGGCCGCCGCGTACCCCCTGTTGGCGGTGGCCGCGCTGGTGCTGGCTGTCGCCGCCGCGACCACCCCGGCGCGGGGTCTGGTCGGGCGGGTGCTGGACGCTGCCGCGCAGGCAGTGGCGCTGGTGGCGGCAGTGCTCACCGTCGAGGCGGCGCGACACCTCGCCACGGTCTGCGTGCTCTGGGGTGCCGCCGTGGCGCTGCGGCTGCTGCGCCGGGGGGAGCCGGCCGGCCGGCGGTGGGCGTTCGCCGGCATCGCCGGCTCAAGCGAGCTGCTCGGTGCATGGGTGTTGCTGGCCGCCGGTGGGGTGACGGTGCTGGAGGCGTACACCCTGCCGGCTGCGGCGCTCGCCCTCGGCGCGGGCCTGCTGGCGTTGCGGACCCGGCCGGGGCTGACCAGCTGGCCGGCCCTCGGCCCGGGGCTGGTCGCGGCGCTGCTGCCGAGCCTCGTGTCGGTGCTGACCGGGCCGGACCCGCAGCCGGTGCGGCGACTGCTCCTCGGCGCGGCGGCGCTGGGCGCGGTGCTGGCCGGGGCGACCCGCCGATGGCAGGCACCGGTGCTGCTCGGCGGCGGCGTGCTGACGCTGCTGGCGCTGCACGAGTTGGCCCGGGGATGGGATCTGCTGCCCCGGTGGATCTACCTGGGGGTCGGCGGGTTGGCGCTGGTCGGGCTCGCCGCCACCTATGAGCGGCGGCGGCGTGACGTGGCTCGACTGCGCGCCGCGGTGGGCCGGCTGGGCTGAGTCGAACCAGTGGGGGGTAGGGCCTGCCCTACCCCCTATTCGGGGGTTGTCGGGGTTACTCACCGCTACCGCGATCGGGAGACTTGACATTAAGCCCGAACCACCCCGGTACGGGCGTAAGCGGAACGGGAGCAGCAATGGCGCTCGGAGCGGTGGCGGAACCGCCGGTACAACGGCGAGGCAGTGACTACGCACAGTTGTCCCGTCGGATCAGCCAGGCGGGCCTGCTGGAGCGGCGCCCCGGCTGGTACGTCGCCCGCATCGTGCTCACCCTCGGGGCCTTCGTGGCCGGCTGGGTGGCCGTGTTCCTGCTCGGCGACTCCTGGTGGCAGCTGCCCCTCGCGGCCCTGATGGCGGTGGCCACCACCCAGGTCGCGTTCCTCGGTCACGACGCCGGGCACCGCCAGATGTTCCGTCGGCGTGGTCCCAGCGAGCTGGTGGGGTTGTTCGCCGGCAACGCGGCGGTGGGAATCAGCTACGGCTGGTGGGTCGACAAGCACAACCGGCACCATGCCAACCCGAACCACGAGGACGAGGACCCGGACGTCGGCGCGGGCGCGCTGGTGTGGACGCCCGAGCAGGCCCTGGAGACCCGTGGGATCAACCGCTGGATGGCCAAGCGGCAGGCGTACCTCTTCTTCCCGATGCTCCTGCTGGAGGGTCTGAGCCTGCACGTGGCGAGCATCCGGGCGATCGTCGGGCGTGACTCTGACGGCCGGTACACCACCCCGATGCGGCGCCGGGCGGTCGAGGCCGTGCTGCTCGTCGCACACACCGCCGCCTACGTGGCACTGCTGTTGGCGGTCATGTCGCCGGTCAAGGCGCTGCTCTTCGCCGTCGTGCACCAGGCGCTGTGGGGTTTCTACATGGGTTGCTCGTTCGCGCCCAACCACAAGGGCATGCCGATGCCGACCGCCGAGGACGAGCTGGACTTCCTGCGTAAGCAGGTGCTGACCTCCCGCAACGTGCGGGGTAGCTGGCTGGTGGACGCCACGTTGGGCGGGCTCAACTACCAGATCGAGCACCACCTGTTTCCGAACATGCCCCGCGCCAACCTGCGGCGGGCGCAACCGATCGTCCGCGCCTACTGCGCGGAGCAGGGCATCCCGTACGCGGAGACCGGGCTGGTCGAGTCGTACCGGCAGGCGCTCGGCCACCTGCACGAGGTGGGACAGCCGCTGCGCGGCTGAGAAGGAAACGGCCGTTGCGCGGCTACGAGGACTGAGCGATGGGGCGGGCATCTGATGATGCCCGCCCCATCGCGGCACCCAATGTCGGGGCTCTGGCAGAGCGTCTGCGGCTGTAAGAGATTGATCGCCAGCTGAGCTGGCCACCGGTGGCGCGTACGGCCCGTCGTACGCGCCACCGGTAGGGTCTGGTCATGGCAGACCTGCTCACCGCGGACGCGGTGCGAGAAGAGCTGGGCCGGTTGCCCGACTGGTCGGGTGACCCGACCGGCATCGGTCGTACCGCCCAGCTCGGCAGTTTCCCGGCGGCCATCGCGGTGGTGGACCGGGTGGCGACGGTGGCCGAGGAGCTCGACCACCATCCCGACATCGACATCCGATGGCGGACCCTGACCTTCCGCTGTGTCACGCACTCGGCCGGTGGGGTCACCCACCGGGACATCGAGCTGGCCCGGCGGATCGACGACATCGTCCGGAGCGCGGCATGAGATTCGAGATCAGCAAGGTTCTGGACGCCATCGAGGGGCGGGTCTGCACCGACCCGTCGCTGGCGAGGGCAGTCATCGACCTGGCCGAGGTGATCCGCTATCAGGACATCGACGGCGGACGGCCGGCCAGCCTGCTGCGCCTAGGCATGGTCATCGACGCGCTCTCCCGCGAGTTGGAGGAGGACAGCGTCCAGGTCTACGCGGTGGTGCACCGGGCGTTGCTCTCCGACGCCGACCTCACCTCCAACGAGCGGATGGTCGTCCGCCGCTGGGCCGACGACGGGCTCGTCGAGGTGCTCGACAACCCGGGTGACCGGATGTTGGAGGTCGCCGACCTGCTCGGGTTGCCGGTGCTCAGCCGGGTGCGCTTCGACGGGCTGCGCGGTCGGTTCCCGTGGCTGGTCGAGCAGCCCGGTCGGGTGGTCGCGCCGGTGCCGGGCGCCGGCGGGCCGGTGTTCATCGCGCACGTCGGTGGTGGGCACTCGCCGGTAGCCGGCAAGCGTTCGCCGACCGGGGTGAAGCTGCTGGCCCGCCAGTGGCGTTGCCCGGAGTCGGGCTGCGCGCTGTTCGGTGGCGGTGGTGGGGGTGGCGCGTTCGCCGACCTGGCCGGGGGCGTCGACCGCAGCCCCGCCGCACAGCCGCCGCCCGCGCTGCGTAACGGCGTACCAACCTGCCCCCGACACGGCGTACGGCTCGGTGACGGCGGGCCTCGCCCACGTTCGGAGGTGCTCGCGGTGCGGGTCGGCGGCCTGGTCCGGCGGCGGTTCGTGCTCAGCGAGGACCAGCCGGTGGTGGCCGGCCGGGCACCCGAGCAGGAAGGCGGGATCATGCTCGGGCAGTGGCTCAACGACGAGGCACGGCGATGGATCAGCCGTGGTCACGTCCACTTCGAGCTGCGGGTCGGTGAGGTCATCGTGACCGACGTCAGCACCAACGGCTCGGGCATCCGGCCGGCCGGTTCGATGGCCGAGTCGGACCGGATCCCCCTGGCACCGCAGCAGTCCCGAGTGTTGGGCGAGAACGACATGGTGGAGTTGTACCCAGGGGTGCAGATCGGTCGGGCCGAGGAACTGCCCACCGGTGCCCCTTTCACCCCCACGTCGGTGATGGCCGAGGCTCCGACGATGGCCATGCGCCTACCCCGTCCCTGACACGCGCCGCCCCCGGCCGCCGGGGGCGGCGGCCGGCCCGGCGGCGGGGCCCGGCGGCGGGCCAAGATCCGCACAAGAACAGGGAAAGTGCTGCCTCGGACGGTGTCGAGGCAGCACTTTCCCTGTAGTTGCGCAGATCTTGACCAGCGGGGGTCGTTCAGCTGGCCAGCACCTCGGCCAGCTTGGCCACCGCCAGGTCGATCTCGTCCTCGGTGATCACCAGCGGCGGGGCGAGCCGGATGGTGGAGCCGTGGGTGTCCTTGGCGAGCACACCGCGCGCGGCGAGCCGCTCACAGGCCTCCCGGCCGGTCATCAGCGCCGGGTCGATGTCCAGACCGGCCCACAGGCCGCGGACGCGTACCCCGACCAGGCCCTTGCCGACCAGACCCTCCAGGCCGGCCCGCAGCCGTTCACCCAGCTCCGCGGAGCGGCGCTGGAACTCGCCGGTGGCGAGTAGCCGCACCACCTCGATGGCGACCGCGCAGGCGAGCGGGTTGCCGCCGAAGGTGGAGCCGTGCTGGCCGGGCTTGAGCACGCCCAGCACGTCGGCGTTCGCGGCCACCGCGGAGACCGGCACGATGCCGCCGCCGAGCGCCTTGCCGAGCAGATACATGTCCGGCACGACGCCCTCGTGGTCACAGGCGAAGGTCTTGCCGGTACGCCCCAGACCCGACTGGATCTCGTCGGCGATGAAGAGCACGTTGCGCTCGGTGCAGACCTGGCGTACGCCCGGCAGGTAGCCCTCCGGCGGCACGACCACGCCCTGCTCGCCCTGGATCGGCTCCAGCAGCACGGCAACGGTGTTCTCGTCGATCGCGGCGGTCAGCGCGTCCAGGTCGCCGTAGGGCACGACAGTGAACCCCGGGGTGTACGGCCCGAAGTCGGCGCGGGCGTCCTCGTCGGTGGAGAAGCTCACGATGGTGGTGGTCCGGCCGTGGAAGTTGCCCTCGGCGACCACGATGTTGGCCTGCCCGGCGGGCACGCCCTTGACCTGGTAGCCCCACTTGCGGGCCACCTTGATCCCGGTCTCGACCGCCTCGGCGCCGGTGTTCATCGGCAGCACCAGGTCCTTGCCGCACAGCTCGGCCAGCTCCCGGCAGAAGTCGGCGAACTGGTCGTGGATGAACGCGCGGCTGGTCAGCGTGAGCCGGTCCAGTTGTGCGTGCGCGGCGGCGATCAGCTGTGGGTGCCGGTGCCCGAAGTTCAGCGCCGAGTAGCCGGCCAGGCAGTCCAGGTAACGCCGGCCGTCCACGTCGGTGAGCCAGGCACCCTCCGCGGACGAGATCACCACCGGCAGCGGGTGGTAGTTGTGCGCCGTCCAGCGCTCGGCGTCCCGGACCGCGCCCGGCGTACGCAGCTTGTCATCCACGATCACTTGCTTGCCTTTCCCTGACGGAGTCGCAGCGTGCAGCACTTCGGTCCGCCGCCGGCCTTACGTAGCTCGGACAGGTCGACCCCGATGGTTTCGTAGCCCCGGTCGCGCAGCTTGGCGGCCAGGTCGGTGGCCTGCGCGGGCAGCACCACGTGCCGGCCGTCGCTCACCGCGTTCAGGCCCAGCACCGCGGCGTCGGCCATGGTGGCGTGCACCGCGTCGGGGAAGAGCCGGCGCAGCACGGCCTGGCTGCCGGGGGAGAACGCCTCGGGCAGGTACGCCACGGTCCGCTCGTCGAGCACGGTCAGCGCGGTGTCCAGGTGGTAGAAGCGCGGGTCGACCAGCTGCATGGTGATCACCGGGTAGCCGAAGACCTCCTGCAACTGGGCGTGCGAGGCGTGCGCCGTGCGGAAGCCGGTGCCGGCCAGCAGGTGGTCGCCGGCCAGCAGGACGTCGCCCTCGCCCTCGTTGACGTGCTTCGGGTCGTACATCTCGAAGCCCGCGTCCTCGAACCAGGCGCGGTACGCCGGTGCCTCGTCGGCCCGCTGCGGGTCGCGGAACTGCACGGCCATCGCCTTGCCGTCGATCACGGTGCCACCGTTGGCGGCGAAGACCATGTCGGGCAGGCCGGGCACCGGAGTGATCTCCTCGACGGTGTGGCCCAGGTCGCGGTACGTCTGGCGCAGCTGCTCCCACTGCCGGACGGCCAGCGCGGCGTCGACCGGCGCGGTCGGGTCCATCCAGGGGTTGATCGCGTAATCGACGGCGAAGTACGTCGGCCGGCACATCAACAGGCGCTGGCTGGTGGCGTCCATCGTCATTGTCCTGCTCCCAGGGGTCGGGCGCGCCCGGCCACCGTGGCCCACGGGCTGGCGCCGTTGCTCAACGGTATGCGGCGTCAGCGGCAGGATCCACCACTGAGAGTTGCGCGGACCGAACATTCGTTGCGTCTGAGCGACTGCCGGGAGCGATTCGTTGTGTCAGGCGTGCCTGACCCCGGAAACACTTCAGGGGCGGCGAACCGCCGCCCCTGAAAGGGTGTCGCCCGGCCGGTGAACCACCGGAGTGTTCGGGCTGCCGGCGAACCGCCGGCTTTTCGCCGGTGCATCACCGGCGAGCGGAACAGTGCCCGCTAGAAACGATCGACAAACTGTGAGTCAAGCCACTCACGGAAGCGCTGCACCCAGTCGCCGTCGGTGGTCGGCCAGTCGAACTGGCCGGTCATCGCCAGCACCCCGATCACCACGGCGGCCAGCCCGATCAGCACGCCGAAGAGCGCGTCGGTCTTGCCGGCGACGTGCCGGCGGCGGGTGGCCATCAGGCCGAGCACCGAGAGCACCGCGCCGAACGCGCCGAGCCCGATGCCGTACCCGGCCAGGGTGCCGGTCAGCACGAACATCGCACCGGCCACGGCGACGATCAGGCCGAGGGTGGCGAGCAGGCTGGCCCGCGGCTTCGGGCCGCGCGTCACCGGCGGCTCGGGCGCTGTCGTGTCCGGGGTCGGGTCGACCGGGCGGTCGGTGGTGACCCGGTCCGTCGTGTCGGGTCGCCGGGTCGTGCCGTCGAGGTCGGTGTCCCGGTCGGCCGTGCGCCCCGTGGTCGGGTCGGTGCCGGGCCGGGGCTCGGTCACGACCGGGCTGGCGGCGCCGCTGCGCGGCTCCGTCTCCACCGGACGGGCGGTGGAAGCTGTGCTCTCCGCGGGTCGGGCGGTGGCGGCGCGGGCGACCGCGGCCCGCGCGGCGGCCCGCCGCTCGGCCTCGCCGGCCTGATCGCCGGGCTGGTCGTCGGTTGCGGCGGCGCTGCGGTACGTCGTCTGGTCTGCGTCCCGATCGGTGACCACCGGGCGACTGCGCTCGCCGTCCCCGGGCTGGTCCACGTCGGTCTGGGTTGCGCTGTCCCGGCCGCTGTCGACCGGGGTGTCGCGGTCGTCGATGCGACCGTCGAGGTTCTCGTCCCGCGTCGGTGCCGGCTCGGACCGGCGGGACAGCGAAGGAATCCTGACCACTACACACCTCCTGATGAATGCGTGGTGGCCGACGGAGTAGGTGGCATCCACGCGGTACCGCCCTGAAGTACCCACCTGGGCGTTTCCTGACACCAATCCTGGGTACGGGCTCGACACTCGGCCTTGATCGGCTCGGTTTCCTGGAGGCCGCAGTGTCCTGCACGCCTGGACACCCCGGTTTTCAGAAACCCGAGTCGACCGCCGTGCCAGCGCGGCTGGCTATCCTTGGCACCCGTGCCAGAGGGACACACGATCCATCGCCTGGCGGCCCGGCACGCCGAGCTGTTCGCCGGGGACAAGCTGCACGCCGCGAGCCCGCAGGGCCGCTTCGCCGACGGCGCCGCCCGGCTCACCGGGACGGTGCTGGAGAGCACCGAGGCGTACGGCAAGCACCTGCTGCACCACTACGCCGGTGAGCTGACCCTGCACGTACACCTCGGGCTGTACGGCAAGTTCACCGACGGCCCGGGGGAGCCGCCGGAGCCGGTCGGTCAGGTGCGGCTGCGACTCGCCAGCGATCGGCACTGGCTCGACCTGCGCGGACCCACTGCCTGCGAGCTGATCACCCCACCCGAGGTGGCCGCACTGCGGGACCGCCTCGGACCGGACCCGCTGCGCGCCGACGCCGACCCGGAGCGGGCGTACGCCCGGATCTCGCGCAGCCCCACGCCCCTCGCCGCGCTGCTGCTGGACCAGTCGGTGGTGGCCGGCACCGGGCTGATCTTCGTGACCGAGGCGTTGTTCCGGGCCGGCCTGCCGCCGACGATGCCCGGCCGAGGGCTCACGCGGGCCAACTGGGACGCGCTCTGGGCCGACCTGGCCGGGCTGATGCGACTCGCGGTCGAGCACGGCCGCATCGACACCGTGCGCGGCGCGCACCTGCCGGAGGCGATGGGCCGGCCGGCGCGGGTGGACCGGCACGGTGGCGAGGTGTACGTCTACCGCCGCCCCGGCGCGCCCTGCCACGTCTGCGGCACCGAAGTCAGCCGCGGCGAGCTGGCCGGCCGCAACCTGTACTGGTGCCGGACCTGCCAGGCCGCCTGAGCCGCCCGCCCCGACGCATGCACCGCCCCGCCCTTCGGGCGACTCGCGGCGCTGCCGAACCTCAGTCGGCGTCGAGCAGCCAGCGGACCACCTCGACCTGGTGCGGAAAGACGACCGCACCGTCGATGCTCCAGGCCAACGTGTGCCCGATCGTCCAACCCCGGGCCCGCTCGCGGTCCAGCCCCAGCTCGGCGGTGAGCCGGTCCAACCGGTGCCGGACGGCCGTCGGCGAGTGACCCAACTCCCGACCGCGCACCATCGGCACGACCGAGAACTCCCGCTCGCCGGTCAGCGGCTTCGGGTCGATCGCCAGCCATGGTTCCCGGTCGGCGGCGAGCACATTGCCGGCGTGCAGGTCCTGGTTGACCAGCACCTGCTCGCCCTGACTCGACGCCAACCCGGCGAGCAGGTCGAGTGCCGTGTCGAGCAGCCGTCGCCCGTACGGCCGGCCGGCCCGTTCCCAGTTGTCAGGCATCCGGTCGATCCAGCCGGCGGCCTCCTCGGCCAACGGGGTGAACGGCGCGCCGGCCGGTCGCCACAGCCGGGGCAGCAGGGCGGTCACCGCGTCCAGCGCGCGGTCCATCGGAAGCTCGTGCAGCGGACTGCCGGGCTGGCAGCGTTCCACCAGCAGGGCGCGTCGTTCCGGATCATGGGCGAGCAGCCGGATCGCCCCGTCGCCGTTCCACTGGGCCAGGGCGTCGGCCTCGTGCCGGCTGTCCTCGTCCGGGTACTGGAGCTTGAGCACCGCCGCCGTGCCGTCGGGCAGGTCCGCGGGCAGTGCCAGGGATGCGTAGGCGTAGCGGAAGGGCGGGCCGAGTCGCAGCGACCACCGCTCGGTGCACTCCGCCAGCCACGTCGGGAGGGTGCCGAGCCAGGTCCGGCCCACCGGTGTCGTACGGACCCAGTCGAGGCCCTCGGGGAGATCCATCCGACCATCCTGGGCCGTCCACCCCTGCGTTGGTGGCCTGTTCCCATGCCGGGTCCACAGTGGCTAGCGTAGGGCCGTGCAGATCGGCGTGAACGTACCGAACTTCGCCCCGGGCACCGACCCCGACGTGCTGCGTCGGTGGGCACAGACGGTCGAGGGTCTCGGCTTCGATCTGCTGATGGTCTCCGATCACATCGTGGTGACCCCGGACGTGGCCGAGCAGTACCCGGCGCCGTTCTACGAGCCGTTCACCACGCTGTCCTGGCTGGCCGGGGTGACCTCCCGGGTCCGGTTGGGCACCACTGTGCTCATCGTCCCGTACCGGCACCCGCTGCTCATGGCCCGGATGGCGGCGAACCTCAACCGGCTCAGTGGCGGCCGGCTCGTCCTCGGGGTCGGCGTCGGCTGGGCCCGGCAGGAGTTCGAGGCGCTGGGCGTGCCGTTCCAGCGGCGCGGCGCGCTGACCGACGACCACCTGCGGGCCATGCGCGACGCCTGGCAGAACACCGACGACTACGACTCGGGAGCGATCCCGATCTGGGTCGGTGGCAACAGCGAAGCCGGCATGCGCCGCGCGGTCCTGCTCGGTGATGCGTGGCACCCGCTGCGGGTGGCACCCGGACGGCTGGCCGAGGCCGCCGCACGACTGAAGACCATCGCCGCTGACCTGGGCCGCCCGGTGCCCGCGTTGGTGCCGCGCATCGCACTCCAGGAGACCCGGGAGCCGGTCACCGCCCCGGACCGGCTCGCCGGTGTCGGCACCATCGACCAGATCACCGCCGACATCGACCAGATCCGACTGCTCGGCGCCGAGGCGGTGGTGCTCGACCCGTTCAACGGCGACCTGACCGAGATCCGCCAGCCCGAGCGTGCCTGGCGGACACTGGCGGCCGTGGCCGCACATCACAGATCCCAGGAGGGCCGATGACACCCGACGACGAAAAGTTTCTCCGCCGCGCCGTGGAACTCGCCAGTCAGGCGGGGGCTTCCGGCGAACGGCCGTTCGGCTCGTTGCTGGTCGATGCCGAGGGCGTCGTCCTGATCGAGGACCACAACACAGTGGTCTCCGAGGCGGACATCACCGCCCATCCGGAGTTGAAGCTGGCCCGCTGGGCGGCTCGGGAGCTTCCCGCCGAGAAGGCTGCCGGCACCACCATGTTCACCAGTTGCCAGCCCTGCCCGATGTGCGCGACCGCCATCGACCGCTCCGGCCTCGGACGCGTGGTGTACGCGCTGTCCAGCGAGCAGTTCGAGGAGGTCAAGCCCGCCACGCCGCCGCTGCCTCCGATTCGGTACGAGGGGCCGGCGCTCTTCGACGAGGCGCGCCAGCCGATCGACGACTATTACTGACCAGATCCGGCCCGGAGCGGTGTGACGCAACCGGAATTGACAGTCGACCGATCACCGGAGCAGGGTTGGCAGGTGACAACGATGTCAACGGGCAAAAGGGGGGAATCGTACGCATGATGACTCCCGATCGCACCCGCAGCTCGGGGTGTCCCGTTGGCGGTTTTCCGGCGCGGACCCGGTCCGCCCGCCGATCCTGGCCGTATGTCCCTTTCCTACCCGACGGTGACCAGCTGAGATGACCGACCTGCCCCGATCCGACGCCGCAAAGACCCCCGCTCCCGCCGGGTCACCCGACCTGCCCGATCTGGAGGAGTTCCTCGCCGATCAGGCCCGCACACTGCTCGACACGGCCGGCCGGTCGGTTCGGCCCGAGGGCGGCTTCTGGTGGCTCACCGACGACCGCACCCCGGACCGCGGTGAGCCGGTGTTCACCTGGATCACCTGCCGGATGACCCACGTGGCCGCCCTCGCCCACCGTCACGGCGACCCGGACGCCGCCGCTCTCGTCGACCACGGGATCGCCGCGCTCAGCACCCTGCTGCGCGACGATCGGTACGGCGGTTGGTTCAGCGCGGTGGACCAGCAGGGGGCACCTGTCGACGATCGGAAGGCCGGCTACGACCACGCGTTCGTGCTGCTCGCCGCGTCCAGCGCCGCGCGGGCCGGCCGGCCGGGCGCGGAGCGGTTGCTCGCCGACGTGCTGAGTGTGGTGCGGGACCGGTTCTGGGACGACGACGCCGGCGCGGTCCGCGAATCGTGGAACCGGGACTGGACGGTCACCGAGGACTACCGCGGCGCCAACAGCAGCATGCACATGGTCGAGGCGTTCCTCGCCGCCACCGCCGCCACCGGCGACGCGAGCTGGGCCGGCCGGGCCCTGCGGATCGCCTCCCACCTGGTGCACGGCGAGGCCGCCCGGCACGACTGGCGGCTGCCCGAGCACTTCACCGCCGACTGGACGCCGCTGCCGGACTACAACCGGGACCAGCCCGCGGACCCGTTCCGCCCGTACGGCTCCACAATCGGCCACTGGCTGGAATGGGCCCGGCTGCTGCTTGAGCTGGAGGCTGTCCTTCCGCAGCCTCCTCGGTGGCTGCTCGCCGACGCCCGTGCCCTGTTTGCCGCCTCCGTTCGACGGGGCTGGGCGGTCGACGGCGCCGACGGCTTCGTCTACACGATCGACTGGGATGACCAACCGGTGGTCCGCTCCCGGATGCACTGGGTCCTCGCCGAGGCGGTCGGCGCGGCCATCACCCTGCACCGGCGCACCGGGGACGCGGTCTACGCCGACTGGTACCGGGTCTTCTGGGCGTACGCCCGGCGCACCCTGATCGACGGCATCGGGTGGCGGCACGAGCTGGATGCACAGAACCTGCCCTCCGACACGGTCTGGCACGGCCGGCCGGACGTCTACCACGCGTACCAGGCGGTGCTGCTGTCCCGCGCGCCCGACGGGCTCGGCGGCGCCGGCCCGCTCGCACCGGGCGAGGTGCCCGCGTGATCGTGGTCGCGGGTGAGGCACTGATCGACCTGGTGGTCACCGCCGACGGCCAGCGGGCCGTGCCGGGGGGCTCCCCGGCGAACGTGGCGGTCACCCTGGCGCGCCTCGACCAGCCGGTACGACTGCTGGCCCGGCTCGGCACCGACGAGTACGGCCGGCAGGTCGCCGAGCACCTGCGGGCCAACCGGGTGGACCTGGGGTGGGCGGTCCGCGCCGAGGAGCCCACGTCGGTGGCAGTGGCCACGTTGGACGCCAGCGGGCAGGCCAGTTACGAGTTCCGGCTGGCCGGCGCGGCGGACTGGCAGTGGACGCCGCAGGAGCTGCCCGAGCTGGCCGGTTCCCCGGCGACCGCCCTGCACACCGGGTCGCTCGCGCTCGCGCTGACCCCCGGGGCGCAGGTGCTGGAGGACCTGCTCGCCTTCGAACGTCACCGGGACGCGCTCACCCTCTCGATCGACCTCAACCTGCGTCCGAGCATCGTCACGGACCGGGCCGCCGAGCAGGAGCGGGTACGCCGGCAGGTGCCCCTCGCGCACCTGGTCAAGGCCAGCGACGAGGACCTGGCCTGGCTCTACCCGGACCGGTCGGTGGCCGACGTGATGGCGGAGTGGCATGCGGCCAGGGTGTGCTGTGCGGTCGTGACCCGGGGCGGTGAGGGCGCCTGGCTGCTCGCCCCGGACGGCACGCTGCACGAACAACCGGCGGTACGCACCACGGTGGTCGACACGGTAGGCGCCGGCGACTCGTTCACCGGCGGTCTGCTCGCCGCGTTGGCCGACCTCGACGCACTCGGCGACCGGCCGGCCGACCGGCTCACCGCGGTGACCGCGCCGCAGTGGGCTGCGGTGCTCCGGCAGGCCGCCACGGTCGCCGCGTTGACCTGCGGACGCCGAGGCGCAGACCCGCCCAGCCGCGCCGAGGTCGAAACCCTCCTGACGGCCGCGAGCTAAACCCTCTCTGCCGGTCGATCATGGGCTTGTGGTGGGCGTTTGACCGCACTTCGCGGCATACGTCCGGCACCACAACTCCATGATCGGCCCCCGAGGAGGGGGAGGGAGGGATCAGGGGCGGGTCAGGCCGCGGGGTAGGAGCCTCGTGGGGAGCACTGTGGTCGTCGGTGCGGAGTCGTCGCCGGCTATGCGTTGGAACAGCCGCTCGGTGGCTACCCTCGCCAGCTCCCGGGTGTCGTACCCGACGACGGTCAGCGGCCGGGGCATCAGGTGCGCCAGTTCGAAGTCGTCGAAACCGACCAGCGCGGCGTCACTGCCGCGGCGGTGCAGCTCCTGGAGCGCGCCGACGGTGAGCCGGTTGTTGGCGCAGAAGAACGCGGTGGGCGGGTCCGCCAGGTCGAGAAGCGCGCCGACCGCCCGACCGGCCTCCTCGGGAGCGATGAGCCTCTCGCGGACCAGCGACTCGTCCGGCTCGACCCCGGCCGCCTCCAGCGCCGCGCGCGCCCCGACCAGCCGCTCGCGCATCGTGGGTACGCTCGGCGCGCCCAGCAGGAGGCCCACCCGGCGATGCCCCGCGTCGAGCAGCGCGCCCACCCCGGCATGGCTGCCGCCCCGGTTGTCCAACAGCACGGCGTCGGCGTGCAGCCCCTGCGGCGGCCGGTCCAGGAACACCACCGGCATCCCCAGCTCGACCTCACGACGCAGGAACGAGTGGTCGAGGCCCGCCGGCACCACCAGCAGCCCGTCGACCCGGCGCTGGGTGAAGTCCTGGAGCAGGGCGCGTTCCCGCTCCGGGTCCTCCTCCGACGAGGCGGTGATCAGCATGGTGCCGTGGGCAGCGGCAATCTCGGCGGCGACGCTGGCGATGGTCGCGTAGAACGGGTTGGCGATCTCCTCGATGAGCAACCCGACGGTGGCGTTGAGCTGCCGGGAGCGCAGGTTGCGGGCGATGTCGTTGCGCCGGAAGCCCAGCTCGGCGATGGCGGCCAGCACCCGGTTGACCAGTTCCTGCCCCACCGGCTCGTCGTTGACCACCCGGGAGACCGTCTTCAGGCTGACGTCTGCGCGTCGGGCCACGTCGACCATCGTGGGGCGTCGACGCGCTGTCGGCCGGGTCGGGGTCTGGGTCACGGGGTGGTCCTCCACGGCGGACGCGGGTCAGCGGGCGAGCGCGGCGAGCGCATCGACCGCTTTTCGGGCGGCGATGAGCACCGGGTCCCACACCGGCGCGTACGGCGGAGCGTAGCCCAGGTCCAGTGACGTCATATCGTCCACCGTCATGCCGTTCCAGAGTGCCACGGCCAGCGTGTCGATCCGTTTGGCCGCCTCGGACCAGCCGACGATCTGCGCGCCGAGCAACCGGCCGCTGGGACGCTCGGCGAGCAGCTTCACCGTCATCGGCCGGGAACCGGGGTAGTAGCCGGCCCGGTTTGTCGACTCGGCGATCACCGAGACGAAGTCGAAGCCGGCCGTCCTGGCCTCGCCCTCGCGCAGGCCCGTCCGACCCACCTCCAGGTCACAGACCTTGGTCACCGCCGTGCCGATCACGCCGGCGAACGTGGCGTACCCGCCGCCGATGTTGATCCCCGCAACCCGGCCCTGCTTGTTGGCATGCGTGCCCAGCGGCACGTGTACCGGCATTCCGCTGACCCGGTGCAGGGTCTCCACGCAGTCACCGGCAGCCCAGATCCCGGGCAGCCCCGGCACGCGCATCCGGCGGTCCACCCGGACCCCACCGGTCGGCCCGATCGGCAGCCCGGCAGCCTCGGCGAGCGCGGCGTTGGGGCGTACGCCGAGGCCCAGGACCACGACGTCGGTCGGCATCGGCCCCTCGGCCGTGACCACCGCGGACACCCGGCCGTCCCGCTGCTCCAGGCCGGTCACCGGCAGGCCGGTCCGGATCGTGATGCCGAGGCCGCGCATGGCCTCGGCCACCAACTCGCCCATGTCGCCGTCCACCGTCGCCATCGGCTGGTCGCCCGCCTCGACAAGGGTCACCGAGAGGCCGCGCTGGATCAGCGCCTCGGCGATCTCGACGCCGATGTAGCCGCCGCCGACCACCACGGCCCGGCGCGGCTTCGGCTCGGAGTCCAACCACTCGCGCAGCGCCGCCCCGTCGTCGAGGGTCTGCATGCCGAACACGCCACCCGCGTCGGTGACCGCCCACGGCGGCTTGACCGGCACCGCGCCGGTGGCGTACATCAGGTCGTCGAAGCGCTCGCGGACCTCTCCGCCGCCCTCCAGATCCCGGGCCACCACCTCGCGGCGTTCCAGGTCGATGCTCGTGACCTCGTGGCGCATCCGGACGTCCATCGCGTACTCGGTGCGAAACGTCTGCGGATCCCTGGCGATCAACGCGTCCGGGCCCGGCACCAGGCCACTGATCCAGTACGGGATGCCGCACGCCGAGTAGGAGGTGAAATGGCCCCGCTCGAAGACCACGATCTCCAGGTCGTCGCGGTCGCGGCGGCGTCGGGCCTGGGACGCCGCCGACATTCCGGCGGCGTCCCCGCCGATGACGATCAGGCGTTGCGCCACAGGCTCATCCTGTCACGACGGTGTTCAGCCACGGGTCTGCCGTGCGACGTCCTGCACCACGTCGGTGAGTCGTCCGGTGCGCTCGTACACCGCGCGTTGCCGTGCGGCCCCGGTGCCGTGCCGGCGCAGCCCACCCAGCAGATCGGTCACCTCGGCCCAGTCGCCATGCTGCTCCAGCGCCGGTCGCATCCGCTCGACGAACCGGTCCAACAGCTCCCAGGCCGGGCGCAGCTCACCGGTGGTGACGTCGACGGCCTCGCCTTCCAGGCCGTCGTGGGCCGCTCGCCAGTGGGCGCCGACCAGCAGGTGGTGGTCGGTCTGCAACGCCGGGCGGTCGGCCTCGACATCCGCCATGGCGGTGGCCACCAGGGCCCGGACCAGCGCGGCGACCAGCACCGCGTCGTCCACCGACGGGCAGACGTCGCCGATCCGCAGCTCCACCGTCGGATACTTCGCCGACAGCCGGGCGTACCAGTAGAGCATCCCCTCGTCGAGCATCACCCCACTGGAGATCAACTGGCGGATCAGCCGCTGGTAGTGCTCGTGCGACTCCAGCAGCGGCGTCGGCGCGACCGACGGCCAGCGCTCCCACTCCACGGATCGCCAGCTGGCGTAGCCGGTGTCCTCGCCACGGGCGAACGGGGAGTTGGTGGTGATCGCGTGCAGCATCGGCAGCCACGGTCGTACGTGGTTGAGCACCTGCACGCCGGTGTCCGGGTCGGGCACGCCCACGTGCACGTGCATGCCGTTGTTGCCGGGGCCTGGGACGAGCAGTCGGAACCGCTCGATCATCCGGTCGAAGCGGGGCTTGTCCACCACCGGCGGCACCGGGCCGTCCACCGGGCCGGTGCCGATGGCGAGCACTGTCACGCCGGCCCGCTCGGCGGCTTCGGCGAGCGCCCGACGCAGTACGCCGAGGGAGTGCCGGATCGACGAGAGCTCCAGGCCGGGCGGGCTGCCGATCTCGATCTGACTGGTCTGGAACTCCCGTTCCACCTGCCCGCGCAGCTCGGCCGGCACCTGTTCCATGACCAGATCGACGGCCGGGACCGCAGCTCCGGTGTGCGGGTCGACGAGCAGGAACTCCTCCTCGACACCCACGGTGAGCAATCCGGTCGCCGCAGCCTCTTCGCTGAGCGCCTCCGCCACCTGACCGGTCATCGACACCACCGCCCGTTTCTGCCGAATCGCGGCCCATCCGCGTCGGTCCGTCGTCTGGTTACCCAACGTGGTGATGCCGGGAAACGTGGCGGTGGCGCGTCGTCCTCGGCGTGCCGGCACCCGGGGTCGCGATTCGCCCGGACGGCGTGACACCGCGTCCTATGCTGAGCCCGTGCCGGTGCCGCTGGGTTTCGTCGGGTTCGCGTGGCTGTACGCGTTCGCCCAGCTCACCCTGCTCGCGGGCCGGCCGGCCGACCTGCTCGCGGGCGCCGCGCTGACCGCCCTGGTGCTGCTCGCCGTGGTGCTGGCGGCTCGGGTGCACGACCGCGCGGGTACGCCTGGCGCCGGCCCCCGGTGGGCCGGGTTGCGGGCCCGTTCCCGTGGTCGACGGGTGCCCCGGCAGATCGACCCGGACGCCGCCGGCCGACCTCGTCCCCGTGCTCCCGGACACCCCTCGGCCGCGTAGCGCCACTCCGCCGCGCGGCCGATCCCGCCGTCACCGGTCCCCCCTGTCGAGCGGACACCGCCCGGGGGAGGGCCCCACCGGAATCGGACCGAGGGGTTTTCCATGCTTGCCTTCGCACCACTGCACGACGTTGTCGGCGCTGCCGGCACGGCACTGTCCTGGCTCACCGACCTGCTCGAACCACTGGCCGGCGGGATGGCGACCGCCGCCGCCATCGTGCTCTTCACCGTCGCCGTCCGACTGCTGATCTCGCCGCTCACCGTCGCGCAGGTCCGCGGCGAGCGGCGCCGCGCGGCGCTCGCCCCACAGGTGCGTGATCTACAGCAGCGGTACGCGGACGACCCGGCGGCGCTTCAGCGCGAGGTGTTCGCGTTGTACCGGGAGGCTGGGGCGAACCCGATCGCAGGCTGCCTGCCGTTGCTGCTCCAGGCTCCCTTCCTGCTGGTCCTGTACCGGCTGTTCACCACGAGCGAGGGTGGCACCGGGCTGCTCGACGAGCGGCTCGCCGGGGTGCCGCTGGGTCACCATCTCAGCGACGGGTTGGGCGGGGCGGCCGGCCCGCTCTTCGCCATCCTGCTGGCGGTGCTGCTGGCGGTCGCGTGGTGGTCGTCGCGGCGGGCGCGGCGGGCGTCGGCGGCGGTCGGGACGGTGGCCGGTACGCCCACCGAGGGGCCGGGGGCGGCTGTGCTCGGGCGGCTGCTGCCTCTGCTGCCGTTCACGACGGTGCTGGTGGCGCTGGTGCTGCCGCTCGCCGCGGTGATCTACCTGGTCACCACGAGTGTGTGGTCGGCGGTCGAGCAGGCGGTGCTGCGCCGACCCCAGGCGATCCCACCGTCGCAGGCCCTGGACAGAAACAGTTAACCGTCTTAATAATTAGCGTTGACGTTGACGTCCATGGATGCCCGTTCCCGGGCGCGGAGGGTCGCATGAAGCCTGCCAGATCCCTAGTCCTGTCCCTGGTCACCGCGCTCGCCGCGACGCTCGGCGCGGCCGGGGTGGCGCTGCCGGCGTTCGCCGCCGGACCGACCGCCAGCTTCGTCAAGACCGCCGACTGGGGCTCCGGGTGGGAGGGGAAGTACACCATCACCAACGGCGGCAGCTCGGCCATCAACGGCTGGAGCCTCACCTTCGACCTGCCGTCCGGCACCACCCTCGGCAGCTACTGGGACGCGTTGCTCACCTCCGCCGGCCAACGGCACACCTTCATCAACCGGTCCTGGAACGGCACCATCGCCCCGGGCGCCTCGGTCTCCTTCGGCTTCCTGGCCAGCGGCTCCGGCTCGCCGAGCGGATGCCAGCTCAACGGCGCGGCCTGCGGTGGCGGCACCCCGCCCACCACGCCGCCGCCCACCACCCCACCGCCCACCACTCCACCCCCGACGACCCCGCCGCCGACCGACCCGCCCACCGGTGACCTGCCGAAGCACCTGCTCACCGGTTACTGGCACAACTTCGACAACCCCGCCGTCGAGCTGCGGCTGCGCGACGTGCCCAACGAGTACGACCTGGTCGCGGTCGCCTTCGCCGAGGCAACCGCGACGCCCGGCGCGCTCACCTTCGGCATCGACCCCGGCCTGGCCGCCGCGCTCGGCGGCTACACCGAAGCGGACTTCACCGCCGACGTGCGTACCCTGCACAGCCGGGGCAAGCGGGTGATCCTCTCGGTCGGCGGCGAGACCGGCCGGGTCACCGTCAACAACGCGGCCTCGGCCGCCGCGTTCGCCGACACGGCCGCCGCGCTGATCGCCCGCTACGGCTTCGACGGGATCGACATCGACCTGGAGAACGGGCTCAACCCGACGTACATGGCGCAGGCGCTGCGCGCGCTGCGGGCCAAGGTCGGGTCGAGCCTGATCATCGCGATGGCACCGCAGACCATCGACATGCAGAACCCGGCCGGCGGCTACTTCAAACTGGCGCTCGACATCAAGGACATCCTCACCGTCGTCAACACCCAGTTCTACAACTCGGGGGCGATGCTCGGCTGCGACCAGAACGCCGCCTACGGGCAGGGCACAGTGAACTTCATCGTCGCGCTGGCCTGCATCCAGTTGGAAGCGGGGCTGCGCCCCGACCAGGTCGGTCTCGGTCTGCCGGCGGGGCCGGGGGCGGCCGGCGGCGGCATCGTCGCGCCCAGCGTGGTCAACGCCGCCCTGGACTGCCTGACCCGGGGCACCAACTGCGGCAGCTTCCGGCCGCCGCGCACCTACCCCGGCATCCGGGGCGCGATGACCTGGTCAGTGAACTGGGACGTCAGCAACGGCAACGGCTTCGCCAACGCGGTGGGGCCGCACCTGGACACCCTGCCCTGACCATGCTCGCCGGCGTCCGGCCAGGACGCCGGCGGTGAGCGATAACGCGGATCAACGACCGGCGGTCACCGACCGCCGGTCGTCGCGCTCCCGGCGGCGGCGGACCTTACGGATCGCCCACATCACCACCATGACGACGAAGACCGCGACGATCGCGTAGTTGAACCAGTCGCTGTAGCGCTCGACGTCCTGCCAACGGCTCCCCAGCGCGTAGCCGGCCCCGACGATGAGACCGTTCCACACCCCGCTGCCGATGGTGGTGAGCAGGATGAACTCGCCCAGCGGCATCCGGTTGGCCCCGGCCGGCACGGAGACCAGGCTGCGGACCACCGGCACCACCCGGCCGATCAGCACCGCCCACCGGCCGTGCCGCTCGAACCAGCGGTCGGCCTTCTCCAGGTCGTCGCGGTCCACCAACGGGATGCGGTCCAGCCAGCGCTTCAGCCGTTCCTCGCCGAGCGCCGCGCCGAGCCAGTAGAGCACCAACGCGCCGACCAGGGAGCCGACCGTCGCGGCCAGCACCACGAGGAAGACGTTGAACTGGCCCTCGTGGGCCAGGAAGCCGGCGAGCGCCAACACGATCTCGCTGGGAATCGGCGGGACGATGCTCTCCAACGCCACCAGCAGCGCCACGCCCACCGGCCCCATCGCCTCGATCACCGAGGCCACCCAACCGGTCAGCCCGGTGAACTCGGACGGGTCGCCACTCTGGGCGTACGCCATGGTCGTCCTTCCGGTCGGCTTCGGGGGATCGGAGGGTCATACCCAGCAGGGCCCGCGCTACACCTGCGCTCAGTGCTCCGGGTGCAGCGCGGTGTCCGCCGGCCCCTGCCGCCACCCGGTGAACACCACGGTCAGGCCGGCGCGGGACGGCGCGCAGCAGAACGGCCCGGCCAGCGCCTCGGCCGCCGGGTCCAGCGGGGTGAGCCGGACCAGTCGCCACGGCTCCTCGTCGACCCGGGCGCGGACGGTCAGCGCGTCGCCGGCCCGACTGGCCCGCACTGTCACCTCCCGGCCCGTCCACTGCGGCACCGGCGCCACCGACCAGTCGGAGAACTCCCGGGTCACCACCGCGCCGAGCTGCGACTCGCCGTCACTCATCTCGACACCGGCCTTGGTCCACGTCCGTTCGTCGACGCGGACGAGCACACCGGCCTGGTCGAACTGTGCCGAGAAGTCGAGCCGGAAGCTCACCTCCATGGCCGCGCCGACGGGCAGCGGTGCCAGCAGCGCAGGGCCGTCGTCGTGGACAAAGCCGTAGCTGGTCCGCCGCCAGAAGTCGCTCTCCGCGGCCGGTTCGACGACCAGCTCACCGGCCGGGCCCTCCTCGACGCGCACCGGCGGGTGCAGCCAGCTGCCCCGCGACCAGTCCATCAGTTCGCTCGGCGGTACGAGGTCGATCTCCATGACCGGCACGGTAGCCCACCACGAGGTGCGGCCCGCCGGGCTGGTTTGCCGCGGTGATCGAACGGAGATGTTCCTCCGGCATGGGTGACCGTTGGTATTCCGAAGCCGTCGTCTACTGCCTCGACATCGACACGTACGCCGACTCCAACGGCGACGGCGTCGGTGACATTCGTGGGCTGATCGGGAGGCTGGACTACCTGGCCCGGCTCGGGGTGACCTGCCTGTGGCTGCACCCGATCCACCCGTCGCCCAACCGTGACGACGGTTACGACGTCACCGACTTCTACAACGTCGACCCGCGCTTCGGCACGCTGGGCGACTTCGCCGAGCTGCTGCACCAGGCACAGAACCGCGGCATCCGCGTGATCATCGACCTGGTGGTCAACCACACCTCCGACGAGCACCCGTGGTTCCAGTCCGCCCGCTCCTCGCCGGACTCGCCGTACCGGGACTGGTTCGTCTGGTCCGACACCGAGCCGGACGACCGGCACCAGGGCATGGTCTTCCCCGGCGAGCAGAAGGAGACCTGGAGCTACGACCGCACCGCCAAGGCCTGGTTCTACCACCGGTTCTACAAGTTCCAGCCGGACCTCAACTTCGCCAACCCGGAAGTCCGGGCCGAGGTCAAGAAGATCATGTCGTTCTGGCTCCAGCTCGGCGTCTCCGGCTTCCGGATGGACGCGGTGCCGTTCATCATCGAGCTGACCGAGCCGGGCAACCCGAACTCGCCGAAGGACTTCGAGTTCCTCACCGAGATGCGCCAGCACGTGCAGTGGCGGCGCGGCGACGCCGTCCTGCTGGCCGAGGCGAACGTCGAGCCCAACGAGCTGCCGACCTTCTTCGGCGACGGCAGCGGCTCCGGCAACCGGATCCACATGCTCTTCGACTTCATGCTCAACGGTCGGCTCATGCTCGCCCTGGCCCGGCAGGACCCGGAGCCGCTGATCGACGCGTTGCACGACACCCCGAAGCTGCCGGTCGGCGGGCAGTGGGCCACCTTCCTGCGCAACCACGACGAGATCGACCTGTCCCGGCTGACCACCGAACAACGCAACCAGGTGTACGAGCAGTTCGGCCCGGACGAGAACATGCGCATCTACGACCGGGGCATCCGTCGCCGGCTCGCCCCGATGCTCGGCAACGACCGTCGTCGCCTCGAACTGGCGTACGCCCTCCAGTTCTCCATGCGCGGCACCCCGGTGCTGCGCTACGGCGAGGAGATCGGGATGGGCGAGGACCTGTCGCTGCCCGGCCGGGAGGCGATCCGTACCCCCATGCAGTGGTCGTTCCAGCCGAACGCCGGCTTCTCCACGGCGGACCCGGAGAAGCTGGTCCGCCCGGTGATCGACAAGGGTGAGTTCGGCTACCAGAACGTCAATGTCACCGCCCAGCGGAGCGACGCCAAGTCGCTGCTCGCCTGGTTCGAGCGCATGATCCGTACGCTGCGGGAGGCTCCGGAGATCGGCTCCGGCTCCACCACCCACATCGACGTGGCCATGCCGGCCGGAGTGCTCGCGCACCGGGCGGACGGGCCGACCGGGACCATGGTCTTCGTGCACAACCTCGGCACCGACGACGTCGAGGTGGACCTGAGCAGCCTGGAACCGGAGGCCGACCTCCCGATCGACGTGCTCACCGACCGCGGTTACGGCGAGCTGGGCAAGCTCGGCGCGGTGAAGGTCTCCGGGTACGGATACCGGTGGATTCGCCTATGCCGAGGGTCGGCCTGTTGACGTTAAGCTCCTCCGATCGACCGCACGTTACTGGGAGGTAATCATGTCGGAGGAGCCCCGCGTCGCCATCGTCACCGGAGCCGCACGCGGTATCGGTGCGGCCACCGCCCGGCGGCTGGCCGCCGACGGGATGGCCGTCGCCGTGGTCGACATCGAGGAGTCGGCCACCAAGGAGACGGTGGACGCCATCGCCGCCGACGGTGGCCGGGCGCTCGGTGTGGGCGCCGACGTCTCCGACCGCGATCAGGTCGAGGCGGCGGTGGCCCGTGTCGCCGCCGAGCTGGGCGTGCCCACCGTCCTGGTCAACAACGCTGGCGTGCTGCGCGACAACCTGCTGTTCAAGATGACCAACGCCGACTGGGACACGGTGATGGGCGTGCACCTGCGGGGTGCGTTCCTGTTCAGCCAGGCCGCGCAGAAGCACATGGTGGACCGCAAGTGGGGGCGGATCGTCAACCTCTCCAGCACCTCCGCGCTGGGCAACCGGGGCCAGGCGAACTACGCCGCCGCCAAGGCCGGCCTCCAGGGCTTCACCAAGACGCTCGCCATCGAGTTGGGGCCGTTCGGGGTGACCGTCAACGCGGTCGCGCCCGGCTTCATCGTCACCGACATGACCGCTGCCACCGCCGCCCGCATGAAGGTCGACTTCGACGACTTCCAGAAGCACGCCGCGGCCGAGATCCCGGTCCGTCGGCCGGGGCGGCCGGAGGACGTCGCGCACACCATCTCGTTCCTGGCGAGCGAGGGTGCCGGTTTCGTCTCCGGCCAGGTCATCTACGTCGCCGGCGGCCCACGGGACTGACAGGCTCTTCCGACGAGGGCGTTCCTTCGCGCAGGGGACGCCCTCGTCGCTGGGTCAGGCGGGGTCGCGGCGGGTGCGCCAGAGCCAGATCAGGCCGAGCACCGGCAGCACCAGCGGGATGTAGCCGTACCCGCTGCCGAACTGCGACCAGACCGTCTCGTCCGGGAAGAGATCCTTGTCGACCAGGCTGAGGATGCCGACCGCGACCACCCCGACCAGTTCCACGGAGCAGCACGCCAGCGCGACCCGTCGCCCGGTGTGGCCGGCACGAGCGAGCCCCACCGCAGCCACGATGTAGATGAGCGCGGCCAGCGCGGACAGCAGATACGCCACCGGCGCCTCGTCGAACTTGGTGGCGATCTGCAGGCCGGCCCGACTGGTCGCCGCGATCGCGAAGAGCAGGTAGACCGCGATCAGCAGCCGACCAGGCCCGGTGTTCGTGCGACGCCGGACCGGTTGTGTCTCAACCACCGAGCACCTCCCAGGTCTGCTGCAACCGGACCACCACCACCGGGGTCACCAGGCAGACCGCGCACACGATCGCCGAGCCCCATCGGGTCGGCTCCATCCGGGCCAGCACCCACGCCAGCGGCGGCAGACAGACCAGCGTGACCAGGTAACCGAAGAAGGCGCCGGGCTCGCCGGGCCGATCCCCGCCGCCGACCGCGACGAGCGCCAGCACGCCCAAGACGAGCAACGCCACTTCGAGTACGGCCAGACCGACGAACTGCGCCCGGTCCGGCGGCCGTTGGCGAACCGCCCCTACCAGCGCCCACGACGCGACGAGCAGCGACAGCACGATCGACACGGTCGACACGATCCCGTCCACCGGTGAGTCGGCGCTCACGCTGGTCACCGGACCCGCCCGGTCGTTGCCTCGGTCACCGGCACAGCCTACTAACCGTCGTAGTAACGGGATGACCCTGCCTCGCCCTCGCCCTCGCCCTCGCCGCCGCCGCCGACCACGGGCGGACGGCAGGGTGTCCGCCGCTCGCTGTAGAGCTGCCCCGTGAGTGGGGCGCGGCGGGTCGGCTGTCGTGGTCGGGGGTCACCCCCGCGCGTGGGGTGCGGCGGGAGACTCAATGATCGACTCGGCTTTCTGTAAGGCGGGGTGTCGCGAGCCTCCGGATGCCCCGGAATCAAGGAATGCGAGTCGATCACGCCTCCGGCGGCCCGTCCCGACGTCCCGCCCTGGCCCTGGCCCTGGCCCTGGCCCAGGCCCAGGCCCAGGCTCCGCCCCACGGGTGGGGCAGCTCGACAGGCGCCGACCGGATCCCCGCGCCGACCGGATCCCGGCGCCGACCGGATCCCGGCGCCGACCGGATCCCGGCGCCGACCGGATCCCGGCGCCGACCGGATCCCGGCGCCGACCGGATCCCGGCGCCGACCGGATCCCCGCGCCGACCGGATCCCCGCGCCGACCGGACTCTGGCCACGCCCGGACCCCGGCCACGCCCGGTGGCACAGCATGTGAGCTGCTCCGGTTGGTCGACCCGCCGCCAATGCCCATGGTGGGGCGACTAGCGTGGATCGCGTCCGTGGCGTTGCCGCGGGGTGGGGAAACAGCGGAGGTACACGTGCTGCGGTTCGGTTTGTTCGGCACCGGTCACTGGGCGATCGAGACGCACGGGAAGGCGTTGCACGCACACCCGGACGCGGAGTTGGTCGGAGTGTGGGGGCGTAACCCGGAGCGGGCCTCCGCGCTGGCCGAGCGGTACGGGGTGCCGGCCTACGCCGACGTCGACGCCCTGATCGAGCAGTGCGAGGCGGTCGCCGTCGCGCTGCCGCCGGACGTCCAGGCCGATATCGCGGTCCGGGCCGCCTCCGCCGGACGGCACCTGCTTCTGGACAAGCCGCTGGCGCTCAGCGTGGCCGACGCCGACCGGGTGGTCGCCGCCGCCGAGGAGTCCGGGGTCGCCTCGGTCGTCTTCTTCACCCAGCGGTTCCAGCCGAACGTGACGGCGTTCCTCGCCGCCACCGCTGCCGCCGGGGGGTGGCAGCACGGCCGGACCACCGCCTTCGCCTCGATCTTCCAGGACGGCAGCCCGTACGGCGGCTCGTTGTGGCGCCGGGAGCACGGCGCGCTCTGGGACATCGCCCCGCACGCGCTCTCCATCCTCCTGCCCGTGCTGGGTCGCGTGACCCAGGTGGCGGCGATGGACGGGCCGAGCGGCATGGTGCACCTGCTGCTCACCCACGAGGGCGGTGCCACCAGCAGCGCCTCGCTCTCCCTGGATGCCCCGACCGAGTCGATGGCCCGGGAGTTCGTGTTCTACGGCGAGAACGGCATCGAGAACGTCCCGTTCGGCGAGAACGACGCCGCCACCGCGTTCGGCGTCGCGATCGACCAACTGGTCGAGCAGGTGCGGGCCGGCACCCGCGACCACCGCTGCGACGTCCGCTTCGGCCGGGAGGTCGTCGGCATCATCGCCGCCGCCGAAACCGCCCGCGCCGAATCCCGCACCGTCGCCCTCGCGTAACCCGAGGGTCGCGGCGCTGGAGGACAGCTCAGGAGAGGGTGGTCAGCGCGGCGCTCAGCTCGTCCGGTGAGTCGAACTGATCCGCCGGCAACGCCTGCAACATCTGCAACATCGCCGTGCTGGCCCCGTTCTCCTGGCCCCAGCGGACCAGATCCTCCCGGGAGACCGGGTAGTCGAGCCCGGCCAGGTACTCCTGCAACTGAACGCCGGTGACGGTCATGTCAGCCGGCTACCCGCTCGCGGTGGCCGTACACCGGCTCGGTCGGCACCCCCGGCGGCCCGGCGGCCGGCGTGTCGGGCCGCGGCGCGCCCACGGTTTGCCGCAGCGGCGGCCGGGTAGCCGCTGGCATGCTGGTTCAGCGGCTCGGCGCGCCGAGCGACTTCGACCCGTTGCTGGAGCGCGTTCGCGACGCCCGGGTGGTGATGATCGGAGAGTCCACCCACGGCAGTTACGACTACTACCGGTTGCGTGAGCAGCTCACCCGCCGGTTGATCGCGGAGTGCGGGTTCTCCTTCGTGGCCGTGGAGGGTGACTGGCCGGACTGTGACCGGGTGCACCGCTCGGTGACGGCCGCGCCGGGTGGCGCACTCGAACCGCAGTTCGCCCTGGAGCAGTTCGAGCGGTGGCCGACCTGGATGTGGGCCAACGCCGAGGTGGCCCGGTTCGCCAGTTGGCTGCGGGCCTGGAACGTGGAGCGGCCGGAGGATCAACGGGCCGGGTTCCACGGGCTCGACGTGTACAGCCTCTGGGAGTCGATGCAGGCGATCTTCGACTACCTGGGGGAGGAGGACCCGACGTCGCTGGAGGCGGCGCAGGACGCCTACCGCTGCTTCGAGCCGTACGGCAAGAGGGTCGAGGAGTACGGCGCGGCCAGCAGGTTCGTCTCCGCCCGTTGCGAGGAGGAGGTGGTCCGGCTGCTCGCCCGCACCCGCGAACACGCCCTCTCCGACGGCCCGGATCGCTTCTCGGCCTGGCAGAACGCGGAGGTGGTGGCCGGCGCGGAGCGGTACTACCGCGCGATGGTGGCCGGCGGGCCGGACTCGTGGAACATCCGCGACACCCACATGCAGGACACTCTGGACCGGCTGCTGGACCGGTACGGGCCGGACGCCCGGGGGGTCGTCTGGGCCCACAACACGCACGTCGGGGATGCCCGGGCCACCGACATGGCCGCCGACGGGATGGTCAACATCGGTCAGTTGGCCCGGGAACGGCACGGCGACGACGCGGTGGCCCTGATCGGCTTCGGTAGCTACCGGGGCACGGTGATCGCCGCTCCCCGTTGGGGCTCGCCCGCCGAGGCGATGGTGGTGCCTCCGGCGCGGGAAGGGTCGGTCGAGCGGCGGTTGCACGAGCTGATGCCGGAGCGGGCGGTCCTGATCTTCGGCGGCGACGACCAGCCGGGCTGGGTCACCGAGACTGTGGACCACCGGGCGATCGGGGTCGTCTACGACCCGTCCTTCGAGTCCTGGGGCAACTACGTGCCGACGCGACTCGGCGACCGGTACGACGCCTTCATCTGGTGTGACGAGACGACGGCCCTGCACCCGCTGCCGGTCCCGGCCGCCCCCGGCGAGATGGAAACGTACCCGGCCGGGGTCTGACCCGACCCGGTCGCGCCGATCATGGAGTTGTGGTGCCCGACCAACGCCCCGGACCGGGGCACGGCGGACACCACAACTCCATGATCGACCAGTGGGGTTCAGACCCGCGTGGGGGTCCGGTCCTCCAGGTGCTCGCGCAGACCCTCGCCCTCGATGTCCACATTGGGCAGGGCGCGGTTGAGCCAGCGGGGGAGCCACCAGGCACGGTCGCCGAGCAGGGACATCACCGCCGGCACGATGGTCATCCGGACCACGAACGCGTCGATGGCCACGCCGATGGCGAGCGCGAAGCCCATCGACTTGATGATCGGGTCTTCGAGGAAAACGAAGCCGCCGAAGACGGACATCATGATCAGCGCGGCGGCGGTGACCACCCGGGCACCGTGGCCCATGCCGCTGATCGTGGCCTCACGCGCGGTGTCGCCGTGCACGAAGTCCTCCCGCATCCGGGAGACCAGGAACACCTCGTAGTCCATGGCCAGCCCGAACAGGATGCCGATCAGCAGGATGGGCAGGAAGCTGACCAGCGGGGCCGGGGTGTCCAGTCCGACCAGGTTGGCGAGGTGGCCCTGCTGGAAGATCGCCACCGTGATGCCGAACGTGGCGGCCACGGTGAGCAGGAAGCCCAGCGCCGCCTTGAGCGGCACCAGCAGCGAGCGGAACACCAGCATCAGCAGCAGCACCGAGAGCCCGACGACCAGCAGCAGGTAGATCGGCAGCGCATCGGAGAGCTTCTCCGAGACATCGATCCCGACCGCGGTGGCGCCGGTGAGCAGCACCTCGACGCCCTGGACCCCGCCGACCGCGTCGCGGACGTCGTGCACCAGGGTCTCGGTGGCCTCGTCGGTCGGGCCGGTCTTCGGCACCACGCCGAGCAGCGCGGTCCGCCCGTCCGGGCTCAGCTGCGGCGGTGCCACCGCGAGGACGTTCTCGGTGCGCTGGATCATCGCGGTCACCTGCGGCACTGCGGCCGCGGTCGCCTGCGCGTCGTCGCCCGCCACGACCACCGCGAGTCGGCCGGTGAAGCCCGGACCGAAGCCCTCGGTGGTCAGGTCGCTCGCCACCCGGGCCGGTGAGCCCACCGTCGCCGTGCTGGCGTCCGGCAGGGCCAGCCGCATGTCCGGCGTGGGCAGCGCGAGCAGGCCCAGGCCGAGCAGCGAGACCAGGATGACCGGCACCCGGAAGCGGATGACGAACCGCGCCCAGCGGAAGCCGAACCCGGAGCGGTCCTCGGCCGGCACCGTCTCTTCGCCCACCGGCTCACCAGGCGCCGCGGCATCGACCGTGGAACGCAGGCGGCGCGGCAGCACCCGGTTGCCGGCGAAGCCGAGGAGTGCGGGCTGGAGGGTGATCGCCACGAGCACGGCGATGGTGACAGTGCCGGCGGCGGCGAGACCCATCACGGTGAGGAACGGAATGTTCACCACGGCCAGGCCGGCAAGGGCGATGACCACTGTGGCACCCGCGAAGACCACGGCGGAACCGGCGGTGCCCACCGCGCGGCCGACCGCCTCCTCCGGGGACAGGCCTTCGAGCAGGTTCTGTCGGTGCCGGGAGGTGATGAACAACGAGTAGTCGATGCCGACGGCGAGGCCGAGCATCAGCGCCAGGATCGGCGCGGTGCTCGTCAACTCGATGACGCCGCTCAGCGCGAACAGACCGGCCATGCCGACGCCGACGCCGATCAGCGCGTTGAGCATGGTCATTCCAGCGGCGACCAGTGAACCGAACGTGATGATCAGGACGATCGCGGCGACCAGTACGCCGAGCGCCTCGGTGGAGCCGATCTCCGGCTCACCACCCAGCACCTCGCCGCCCGGGGCGACCTGCCAACCCTTCGCCTCGACGGCGGCGCCGACCTCCTCGTACGCGGTGCGCTGCTCGTCGGTCACCTCGTCGCCGCCGGTGGCGAACTGGACCTGGACCAGCGCGTACCGGCCGTTGGGCGAGACCGCGCCGACCTGGAACGGGTTGACCGCGCCGACCACGCCGGGCAGTGTCGAGGCCTCCTGGACCAGCTCCTGCACCACGGCCTGACCCTCGGGGGTGGCCAGTTGACCGTCGGCCGGCGCCTTGACCGCGATGGTGCCGGTGGCGCCGCTGGCTGCGGGGAACTGCTCGCTGAGCAGGTCGAGCGCGCGCTGGCTCTCGGTGCCGGGCATGGTGAAGTTGCTCGCCGTCGGGCCGCGCAGGGTCGCCGCGGCCAGGCCGGCGACGACGAGTACGACGAGCCAGAGCGCGACGACGAGCCGTCGCCGGCGCAACGCGCCCCGGCCGAGCCGGTAGAGCAGGGTGGCCATCAGAAGTCCTTGTCCTCGGTCGTGGGTTGTTGGGGCAGGGCTGCGTCGACGGGTTCGACGGCCCGCCGGACGAGGGTGAGCAGGGCGGAGCGCAGGTCGTCGTCAGGAATGTCGACGAATTCGGCGCACGCCTCGGGGATGCCGGCCAGCAGCACCAGTGCCGTGACCCGGGCTACCGGCCGGTCCGAGTGGCCGGCCAACGCGTCCCGAAGGCGTTCCGAGATCTGCTGGATGTGTGCGAAGGCCGGCTGGCAGAGCAGTTCTGCGAACTCGCCGCGGAGCAGCGCGATCTCACCCCGGAACCGGACCGCGAGGTCGACGAAGCCGACGGCGGCGGCCTGCTGGGCGGCCGCTCCGGTCAGCCCGGTGAGCTGGTCGTCGAGGTCTCGCAGCACCGCGATCGCCGGGGCCATCAGCTCGGCGAGCAGGGCTTCCTTGCTGGCGAAGTGGTAGAGCACGGTCGCCTTGGAACAGCCGACCTCGCGGGCGATGTCCTGGAGCGAGGTGCCCCGGTAACCGGTCACCGCGAACTGCCGCGCCGCCGCGGCGAGGATCTCGCCGTGCGTCTCGGACACTGCTCTGGCCATCACTGGTCCACCTCCGCAGACCAGCATGCCTGACCGATCGGTCAGACCCTGACCGATCGGTCAGATTGGCGTGGTGGCGTTCCCCACACCGGCGCGCGGTTTAACCGGCGTGCGCGGCGTCGTACCTGGTCCGCGCCTCGGCGATGGCCCGGCGGTGCCGCTCGGCCCAGCTCGTGAGTGCCACCAGCGACTCGTAGAGCTCCAAGGCCATCGGGGTCGCCGTGTACTCGACCTTGGGCGGGACGGTCGGATAGACCGTGCGGTGCAGCAGGCCGTCCCGTTCCAGGTTGCGCAGCGTCAGCGTGAGCATCCGCCGACTGATCCCCTCGACGTTCCGCTCCAGCTCGGTGAAGCGCACCGGGCCGTGTGAGGCGGACACCAGGATGCTGATGCTCCATTTGCCGCCGACCCGGTCGAGCACCTCGCGGACGGTGCAGGCCCGGGCCTGACCCGGGGTGAACGGCACGTTCTCGGCCGCGCAGCTCAACTCGGCCTTCACCTGCGCGGACACATCGCTGTTCCTCTGGGACACAACAGTGCCTCCTTCCGCTCCGGCTCATGGTCACAGACGATGACCTCGGTAACAAACCGTGCACCAAGGAGGGGTTCCATGGACCGTGTCGTCGCGTCCCGCTGGCCAGCGCTGCTGGTGCTCTGCGCCGGCAGCCTGATGATCATCCTGGACGGCAGCGTGGTCGCCGTGGCACTGCCCGCCGTACAACGCGACCTGGGCTTCACCGCCGCCGGCCTGGCGTGGGTGGTCAACGCCTACCTGGTCGCGTTCGGCGGGCTGCTGCTGCTCGCCGGCCGCCTCGGCGACCTGCTCGGCCGACGGCGGGTCTTCCTGGCCGGCATCACACTGTTCACAGTGGCCTCGGTGGCCTGCGCGGTCGCCACCGGGCCGGCGCTGCTGGTCGCCGCGCGCTTCGGGCAGGGCGTCGGCGGCGCGCTCGCCATGGCGGTCAGTCTCGGCATGATCGTCCGGCTCTACCCCGAGGCGGCCGAGCGGGCCCGTGCGATCGCCGTGTTCAGCTTCACCGGAGCGGCCGGCGCGTCGATCGGCACGGTCGCCGGTGGACTGCTCACCGAGGCTGCCGGCTGGCGGTCGATCTTCCTGGTCAACCTGCCGATCGGGGCGGTCATCCTGCTCGCCGCCGTCCGCCTGCTCCCCGCCGAACGGGGGATCGGCCTGCGGTCCGGCCTGGACGTGCCCGGCGCGCTGCTCGCCACCGCCGGCCTCATGGTCGCTGTGCTGGGCATCGTGGGCACCGCCGAGCACCGCTGGACCAGCCCACGCACCCTCGGTACGGCGGTGCTCGCGGTGCTGCTGCTCGGCGGGTTCGCCGTACGTCAGCGGGTGGCGGCCGTCCCGCTGCTGCCGGCCCGGGTGCTGCGCGTACCGGGCCTGGTCGCTGCGAACACCGTGCAGTTCCTCATGGTCGCCGCGTACTTCGGCTTCCAGTTCCTGCTTGCCGTGGAGCTGCAACTGGTGCTCGCGCTGGACGCGTCGGCCACCGGCTGGGCTTTCCTGCCCACCCCGGTGGTGATCGCGGTGGTGTCGCTCGGCTTCGCCGGTCGGCTGATCGCCCGCTGGGGTGCCCGGAGCGTGCTCCTGGCCGGGCTCGGCCTGGCGACCGTCGGGTTCCTGCTGCTCGCCCGGCTGCCCGCAGACGGTGGCTACGCCGTGGACGTACTCCCCGCCATGCTCGTCTTCGGGGTGGCCGGCGGCCTGACGCTGCCGGCGGTCACCACCCTCGCGATGGCCGGCGCGACCGACACGGACGCCGGGCTCGCCTCCGGCCTCGCCAACACCACCCAGCAGGTCGGCGGCGCGGTCGGCCTGGCCGTGCTGGCCACCCTGGCCGCCGCTCGCAGCGACGCTCTGCGGGCTTCCGGCTGGGCCGAGACGGCAGCGCTCGCGGGCGGCTACCGGACCGCGTTCGCCGTGGCCGCCGGCCTGGTGGTCGCCGCGCTGCTGGTCGCGGTGACGACGCTGCCCCGACACCCGGCCGGCGCCGCGTCCGACGCCGGTCCTGCGGACCCGGTCGGCGCAGGGGCCGGAAACGATCCGCACCGAAGCGCCGCGTCCGGTTGACCGACGGCACTCAGGCCGGGAGGGTGGTCGGGTGAGCGAGGCTGACGAGACCCGGGACGGCGTGGCCCTGACCAACCTGGACCAGCCGTTGTCCGACCGCGACGACGCGACAAAGCGCGACCTGGTCGACTACCTCGACGCGGTCCACGACCCGATCCTCGCGCAACTGCGGGGCCGCCCGCTGTCGGTGATCAGGGTCCGCCCCGGCCAGCCACCGTTCATGCAGAAGAACCTTCCCCGCTACACGCCGGACTGGGTCCGCCGGGTGCCGGTCTGGGCGGAGGCGTCGCACCGGGAGATCTCGTACGCCCTCTGCGACGACCGCCGTACCCTGCTCTGGTTCGCCAACCAGCGGGCGGTGGAGTACCACCCGACGCTGGCCACCGCGGCGGACCCGCACCGCCCGACCCACCTGGTGCTCGACCTGGACCCGCCGGAGGGCGACGGGTTCCGCGCGGCGGTCGCCGCCGCCCTGTTGGTCCGCCAGGCGCTCGCCGACTCCGGCCTCGCCGGCGCCGTCAAGACCAGCGGGGCCAAGGGCGTGCACGTGTTCGTCCCGGTGGCCGACGAACCCACGGCGGAGGAGTTGGCCGCCGCAACCCGGGCGCTCGCCGTCCGCGCCGAGCGGCTCGACCCGGCGCTGGCGACCACGGCGTACATCAAGGAGGACCGGGGTGGCCGGGTCTTCGTGGACGCCACCCGCGCAGGCGGGGCCACCGTGGCCGCCGCGTACAGCCCTCGACTGCGCCCCGGGATGCCGGTCTCCTTCCCTGTCGACTGGGCCGACCTGACCGAGGTGACCCCCGCCGACTTCACCATCCGGACGGTGCCGTCGCTGGTCGCCGACGGCGATCCCTGGGCCGCGCTGATGCCGGCCCCGCAGCCGCTCCCCGCCGACCTGGTCGCCGAGGGCCGGACCATCCCGGTGGCCCGGGTGCAGGCCATGCACGAGGGGAAGCGCCGGGCCCGTGCCCGCCGCGAGGCCGGCTGACCAGGTTCGTCGGCCCTCGCTCGCGCCCGGCGACCGGCTGAATGTCGGTGGGTTGTGGCACGATTTCCCAGGTGAGCAGCAAACCCGACGCGACCCAGCGACTGGGCGACCTGGCGCGGCTGCGCCGGGTCCGCGACCGGATCGACCGGGAGTACTCGCAACCGCTGGACGTCGAGGCGCTCGCCCGTGGCGCGCACATGTCGGCGGGGCACCTCAGCCGCGAGTTCCGGCTCGCCTATGGCGAGTCCCCATACAGCTACCTCATGACACGACGGATCGAGCGGGCCATGGCGCTGCTGCGTCGTGGCGACCTGAGCGTCACCGATGTCTGTTTCGCGGTGGGCTGTTCGTCGCTGGGCACCTTCAGCACCCGTTTCGCCGAGCTGGTCGGCGTGCCGCCCAGCGTCTACCGCCGTGAGGCGGCGCAGGCGACGGCGGGGATGCCGTCGTGCGTGGCGAAGCAGGTGACCAGACCGATCAGGAATCGAGAAGCGCGGGTCACGGAGCCGCAACTAGCGTGACGGCCATGGACATCACGATTCACTCCAGCTTCCTTCCGCACACCGATCCGGACGCCTCCCTGGCCTTCTACCGCGACATCCTCGGCTTCGAGGTCCGCCTCGATGTCGGTTACGAGGGGATGCGCTGGATCACGGTCGGGCCGGTCGGCCAGCCCAGCACAGCCATCGTCCTGCACCCTCCGACCGCCAACCCGGGCATCACCGACGCCGAGCGGCAGACCATCCTTGAGCTGATGGCCAAGGGCAGTTACTTCGGTGTCAACCTCGCCACCACCGATCTGGACGCCACGTTCGCGAAGCTGGAGGCCAGCGACGCCGAGGTCGTCCAGGAGCCGACCGAGCAGCCGTACGGCGTACGCGACTGCGCCTTCCGGGACCCCGCCGGCAATATGATCCGCATCCAGGAAGTGCGCTGAGTCGTCCCGCCCGACAGATGGAGACACGATGAGCACGGCCACCCAGCCCTCCGCGCCGCACGTTGCCGACAGTCACGACCTGATCCGGGTGCAGGGCGCGCGCGTCAACAACCTCAGGGACGTCAGCGTCGAGATCCCGAAGCGGCGGCTGACGGTGTTCACGGGTGTCTCCGGCTCCGGCAAGAGCTCGTTGGTGTTCGGCACCATCGCCGCCGAGTCGCAGCGGATGATCAACGAGACGTACAGCGCGTTCGTGCAGGGTTTCATGCCGACGTTGGCGCGGCCCGAGGTCGACCTGCTGGACGGCCTGACCACGGCGATCATCGTGGACCAGGAGCGGATGGGCGCCAACTCCCGGTCCACCGTCGGCACCGCCACCGACGCCAACGCGATGCTGCGCATCCTGTTCAGTCGGCTCGGTCAGCCGCAGATCGGCTCGCCCAACGCATACTCCTTCAATGTCCCGTCGGTGAAGGCGACCGGTGCGATCACCGTCGACCGTGGCGCTGGCAGGACGAAGACCGAGAAGGCGACCTTCACCCGTCTCGGCGGCATGTGTCCGCGGTGCGAGGGCATGGGCGCGGTCACCGACATCGACCTGTCGGCGCTGTACGACGACAGCCTCTCGCTCAACGAGGGCGCGATCACGATCCCGGGTTACAGCATGGAGGGCTGGTACGGGCGGATCTTCCGTGGCTGCGGCTACTTCGACCCGGACAAGCCGATCGGCAAGTTCACCAAGCGGGAGCAGCACGACCTGCTCCACCGGGAGCCAACCAAGATCAAGATCGACGGCATCAACCTGACGTACGCAGGTCTGATCCCGTCGATCCAGAAGTCCTTCCTCTCCAAGGACATCGACGCGTTGCAGCCGCACATCCGCGCCTTCGTGGAGCGGGCGGTGACCTTCACGACCTGTCCCGACTGCGCCGGCACCCGGCTCAGCAAGGAGGCCCTGTCGTCGAAGATCAAGGGAAAGAACATCGCCGACGCCTGCGCGATGCAGATCAGTGACCTGGCTGCCTGGGTGCGCGGGATCAAGGAGCCGTCGGTGACCCCGTTGCTGGCGGGGCTGCAACACCTCCTCGACTCGTTCGAGGAGATCGGCCTGGGTTACCTGTCCCTCGACCGGCCGTCGGGCACCCTCTCCGGTGGCGAGGCGCAGCGGACCAAGATGATCCGCCACCTGGGCTCCTCGCTCACCGACGTCACCTACGTCTTCGACGAGCCGACGATCGGGCTGCACCCGCACGACATCCAGCGGATGAACGAGCTGCTGCTCCAACTGCGCGACAAGGGCAACACCGTGCTGGTCGTGGAGCACAAGCCGGAGGCCATCGCCATCGCCGACCACGTCGTCGATCTCGGTCCCGGCGCCGGCACGGACGGCGGGACCGTCTGCTACGAGGGCACCCTGGAGGGTCTGCGCGCCAGCGGCACCATCACCGGTCGCCACCTCGACGACCGGGCGACGCTCAAGGAGACGGTCCGCACGCCCACCGGCAAGCTGGAGATCCGTGGCGCGTCGGCCAACAACCTGCGCGACGTCGACGTCGACGTGCCGCTCGGCGTGCTCGTCGTCGTGACCGGCGTCGCCGGCTCCGGCAAGAGCTCCCTGGTGCACGCGTCGATTCCCGCCGGAGCGGGCGTGGTGTCGATCGACCAGGGCGCGATCCGGGGCTCACGGCGGAGCAACCCGGCCACGTACACCGGGCTGTTGGACCCGATCCGTAAGGCGTTCGCGAAGGCCAACGGTGTGAAACCGGCGCTGTTCAGCGCCAACTCCGAGGGTGCCTGCCCGAGTTGCAACGGTGCCGGTGTCATCTACACCGACCTGGGGATGATGGCCGGCGTCGCCGCTCCCTGCGAGGACTGCGAGGGCAAGCGGTTCCAGGCGTCGGTGCTGGAATACCGCTTCGGTGGTCGTGACATCAGCGAGGTGCTGGCGATGTCGGTGACCGAGGCCGAGAAGTTCTTCGGCGCCGGCGAGGCGCGTACGCCCGCCGCGCACGCCATCCTCGACCGGCTCGCCGAGGTCGGGCTCGGCTACCTCAGCCTGGGGCAGCCGCTCACGACCCTGTCCGGCGGCGAGCGGCAGCGGCTCAAGCTGGCCACCCACATGGCTGAGAAGGGCGGCGTCTACGTCCTCGACGAGCCGACCACCGGCCTGCACCTGGCCGACGTCGAGCAGTTGCTCGGCCTGCTAGACCGCCTCGTCGACTCCGGCAAGTCGGTGATCGTCATCGAGCACCATCAGGCGGTCATGGCGCACGCCGACTGGATCATCGATCTCGGTCCCGGCGCCGGTCACGACGGAGGCCGGATCGTCTTCGAGGGCACCCCGGCCGACCTCGTGGCTGGTCGCTCCACCCTCACCGGCGAGCACCTGGCGGCGTACGTCAGCAGGTGAGCCGGCGATCAGCTCTCCGCTCGGCGTGGCCGGCTGATGGGGGCGCTGAGCATTCCGGTGATGGCGTCGACGAGGAAGTCGCCGACCTCGGGCCATCGCGGGTCTTCGCCGTTGCGTTCGGCGCGTGCTTCGACCTCGGCCGTCGTGGTGCTGACGATGCGGGTGATCAGGAGCGCCCGGCCGGCGACCACCTCCGGGTCGAGGTGCCGTAGCCGCGCGGCCAGCGACTCACGCAACTCCAGTGCCTGGGGCGTGGTGTCCTGGGCTTCCCGCATGATCGGCAAGGTGGCGGGGTTGTGCAGCATGTGTTCCAGGAACCGGGCCCGCCAGCTCGGGCGCGGTAGCTGGTCGAGGACGCGCATGCTCGGCTCCACGAGACCGCGGATGTCGCCGAGGACGGAGTCGTCGGTCGGGGGCATGCCGACGCGTGCCTGCGCCACCTCGTGCACGTGGCGGGCCATGAGCGCCTTGAGCAGGCCCTCGCGCCCACCGAAGTAGTAGCGCACCGCCGAGTGGTTGGTGTTGCCAGCCGCCTCGGCCACCCTGCGGTCGGAGACCTCGGCGACTCCCGACTCGGCGAACAGCCGCTCCGCCGCGTCCAGCAGCGCGGTGCGGGCCGCCTCGGAGCGCCTCATGACCGGCCCCCTCGTGTTTCTCGCCCGGATGTGACTCAGGTCAACCTAGCCGGATTCCCGGTCCCGGCATCCGCCGCCTACAGTTTATAAGTCAACTGGCGTACAAACATGAGCTGGAGCGTGCATGGATACCGAAGCCGTGATCGAGGCTGCCGACGTGGTGGACGGCCGCCCGCCCGGCGCGGACCGCAAGGAACAGATCATCCGAATGGTCGCCCTGTTCGTGATGCCGTTCCTCATGGTCACCATGATGTTCGCGACCTACATGTCGACCATGCACTCACCGCACCCCCGGGACATGCCGGTCGCGGTCGTCGGCAGCGGCGCCACGGCGCAGGCCGTCGTCGACGGGCTCAACGCCGCTGACAGCACCGAGGCCACCCTGGTGGCCACCCGCGACGACGCGGTCGACCTGCTGCACGACCAGGAAGCCACCGGCGCGCTCATCCTGCCCACCGCGGGCGGCGCCAACGCCACCATCCTCACCGCCTCGGCGGCCGGAGCCTCACAGAACGCCACCGTCCAGCAGTTGCTCGCGCCGGTGGCCTTCCAGAACAGCTGGCAGACGACTACCGAGGACGTCGCACCGCTACCCGCCGGTGACTCGGCCGGCATCGCGGTCCTGTTCGCCGCGATGGGCATGATGCTGGCCGGGTACGTGCCACTGAGCATCATGGTGATGGGCGTCCCCCACCTGCTGCGGCTGCGACGGTTCCTGCCCGTGCTGGCCGGTTGGTCCGCGTTCACCAGCTCGATCATCTGGCTCATCCTCGGGCCCGTCGTGGGTGCCGTCGAGGGCCACTACCTCACCTTCCTCGGCGTCGGCATGCTCGCCACCGCGGCCGTCGGCCTGGCCCAGCTGCTGCTCTCCAAGGTGGTCGGGCCCCTCGCGGTGCTGCCCGGCATGCTGCTCTGGGTCGTGTTCGGCATGCCCGCGTCGAACCTGGCCCTGTCCGTGCACAACATGCCCGGGTTCTTCCAGTTCCTGCATGGCGTGCTGCCGCTCCCGGCGGCCGGTGAGGCACTGCGCTCGGTCCTGTACTTCGACGGCAACGGTCTGGGCACCCACCTGATCGTCCTGGCCGTGTGGATCGTGGCCGCCCTCGCGCTCTGCCTGCTCAAGGAGCGCAGCGCGAGCGGGAAGATGATCCCCGGCGTCCCCCCGATCAGCGACCCCGACTCGAAGGCCCCCGCTCTGGCCGGCGGGCCGCCGCGCTCCAAGCGCTTCCGGTACGTGGCCGCGGCCGGCTTCCCGCTGGCCATCCTCGTGGTCGTCGTGGGCGCCATGGGGTTCTCCATGCACAAACCGCAACCGCACGACATCCCGGTCGTCGTGGTCGCCGGCGCCCCGGGGCAGGCTCAGCAGACCGCTGCCGGTCTCAACGCACAGCTCGACGGCATCCTCGACGTCACCGTCGCAGGCACCGTGGATGAGGCCACCGAGCAGATCCGCTCCCGCGACGTGGTCGCCGCCTTCGTCCTGCCGTCGGCACCGGACACCCCGGCGACGCTCTACTCGGCGTCCGCCGCGAACGCCAGCCAGCAGTCCGCGATCCGCGCGATCTTCCAGCCGATCACCGCGGCCCAGGGCCTCCCGCTCACGCTCACCGACGTGCAACCCCTGAGCGAGACCGACACCGGCGGCAGCAACAGCATGTACGTCGGCATGTCCTGGATCATGGCCGGCTTCCTGTTCCTGGCCGTCCTGCGTGGCGGTGCCCCGCACGTGCGCCGCCTGCGCCAGTTCCTGCCGCTGCTGGGCGGCTGGGCGATCGGCATGTCCGTCTGGCTGTGGTTCCTCTTCGACGTCCTCATCGGCGCGATCAGCGGCAACGCCCTGGAGACGATCGCCTACGGCACCCTGACCATCTTCTCGGTCTCCCTGGCCACCGGAGTGCTCACCCGCACCGTCGGCCTGGCGGGAATCATCCCGATGATGGTGGTGCTCATGATGGCCGGCGTACCCGCCTCCGGCGGTGGCATGTCGGTGTACCTGGTCCCCGAGGTGTTCCGCCCTCTCCAGGACGTGCTGCCGCTGCCCGCGGCGGTCGACATCGCCCGATCGCTGCGGTACTTCGACGGCGTCGGCGTCGGACAGAACCTGCTGGTCATCGCCATCTGGGGCGCTGTCGGGCTCGTCGGAAACCTCGTGATCGACCGGTGGCTCAAACGCCGCGAGCGCCGCTCGGACTCCGGCGGCCCGGACGCGGGTACGACACCCGAGGCGCACCTGAGGTTGGTGCCGGCCGAGGCGCACTGAGCGGCACCGAAGCCCACCGCCGATCCCTCGGGATCGGCGGTGGGCTGCTCCCTCTGGTCAGGCGGCGTCGTACTCGACGGCGACGTCGAGCACCCAGGTGACGCCGAACGGGTCGGTGAGCATGCCGTAGAGGGGAGCCCAGCCGGCGGGCGCGAGGTCGACCAGGACGGTCGAGCCCTCGCTCAGCTTCTTCCAGTAGCCGGTGATCTCGTCGGCGTCGCTGCCCCGGACCGAGACGAAGAACGGGCTCTCGCCCTGGCTCCACGGCCGTGCCGACGGCACGTCGTACGCCATGATCTGGAAGCCCTCGGCGGACGTGACCTGACCCCACATGACCTGGTCGGCCTCGTCCGGGCTCTGCACGTTGTGGGCGTCGGCGTAGGTCACCGCGACGAGGTCCCCGCCGAAGACGGCCCGGTAGAAATCGAGGGCGGCCCGCGCGTTGCCCCGAAGGTTGATGTGCGCGACGGTCTTGATGCTCATTGCTGCTCCTCGTGTGACATGACCCGTGGCTGGTGCCCGGGTGCAACGCCGACGATGGCAGGGGTAGCGGTCAGGTTGTGGCCGCTATCTGGGGCAGACTCGGATGCATGGCCACGACCTCCGCGAGACTGCTGTCGCTGCTCTCGCTCCTCCAGGCCCGGCGTGACTGGCCGGGCGGCCTCCTGGCCGAGAGGCTGGACGTGAGCCCACGAACGGTGCGACGCGACGTCGACCGGCTGCGCGAGCTCGGCTACCCGATCAGAGCCTTCAAGGGGCCGGACGGCGGGTACCGGCTCGACGCCGGCGCCCAACTGCCACCCCTGCTGTTCGACGACGAGCAAGCCGTCGCCATCGCCGTCGCACTCCAGGTGGCAGCCCTCTCCGGGGCGGACATCCAGGAGGGCGCGGCGCGAGCGCTGAACACCATGCGGCAGGTCATGCCCAGCCAACTGCGGCACCGCATCGACGCCCTCCAGGTCACCGCCGTCGGACAACCCGCCACCACCGGGCCGGACACCCCGGTCGGCAGCACCGTGCTGACAGCCATCGGCGCGGCCGTCCACGCCCACGAGGTTCTGCGCTTCGACTACGCCTCGACGAGCCCCGCCACCGACGCGCCGCCCCGCCGCGTGGAGCCCCACCACCTCGTCACCTGGAAGGGTCGCTGGTATCTCGTCGCCTGGGACCTCGACCGGGACGACTGGCGGACCTTCCGCTGCGACCGGGTCAGCCCGCGTACCCCGACCGGACCACGCTTCACCCCACGACAACTGCCCATGGGAGACGTGACCACGTACGTCGCGGGCCGCTTCCGAGGTTCCACCGACACCTCGGCGTGGCCCTGCGTGGGCGAGGTCGTCCTCGACCTTCCCGCCGCCGTCGTCGCCACGTACACCCGCGACGGGCTTGTCGAGGAACTCGGCCCCGACCGCTGCAAGCTCGTACAGGGCTCCTGGTCCTGGGTCGGCCTCGCAGCCGCGCTCGGCAGGTTCGACGCCGACATCGAGGTGATCGGGCCCGCCGAGCTCAAGGCCGCCTTCGCAGGGCTCGCCCGTCGCTACGCCGACGCAGCAGGATGACGGCAGGTCGCGGCGGCGGAAGGGCCGCCGGAAACGCAAAACGGGCGCGGGAGCCAAACTCGCTCCTGCGCCCGGCACTGTCGGGTGAAATCTTTCTTGGTGCCCCCGGCAGGATTCGAACCTGCGCCCCCGCCTCCGGAGGGCGGTGCTCTATCCCCTGAGCTACGGGGGCTCAGCGACTGGAGAAGACTAGCAAACCCTCCCCCCGTACGCCGAATCGGTATCGGGTGAGCCGATCGTGTCGGTAACCGGCCCACCCGGTGCTCAGGCCGCCGCGATCGCCCGCCCGCAACTGGGCAGCGGGTGCAGGACGATTCGCCGGGGAAGCCGACGTGGCCACTCGTTGCGCGGCCAGGAGCCGTCCACGATCAGGTGCACGGTGCGCTGCTCCTCGCCGCTGAGCCGCAGCACGAAGTCGCGGGGGAGCGGCGGGTCCACCGTCGGCGTGGTGATCATGAAGCGCACCCGACCACGGGACGAGACCGCGGAGATCACGTCCGCCGCCGGCATGGTGCCGCGCAGTCGGACCCGGCCGATCCAGTAGACCTCCGCGAGGTGCTCCTGGGCGGCCCGGGTGATCGCCGGGTACTCACTGCGGACCCAGCGCTCGACCGCGCTGACGCAGAGCCCGCAGGCGCGCTCGCGCGGCTCGCGCGGACCCAACCCCCAGGCCCGCAGGTACGCCCCGACCGCTCCAGGGTCCAACGGCAGGTCGAAGCGCCGTTGGATGAGCGTGGTGAGGCTCTGCCGCGTCCACAGCTCCTCGTCCAAGCCGAACTCGTCGGGGTGGACGCCCCGCAGTGTGTCGATCAGTTCGAGTTCCTGTTCGCGGCTGAGCATTCCCGGCTCGCCCTGCCGCTGTCCGCGACGGACGGCTGCCACCGCCCCGTCACCGCCAATGGTGTGGCGTCGGCACCAACTGGTGACCGAACGCCGTGCGTCTCTGAGTGCAACCCCCACGTCTTGGGCAACGAGCCCGAATCGCAACTGGTCACGATATGTGCGGAGAAAACTCTCTAAGCAACGTAATCGCCCGTGCCTCGCCATTGCCCCACAACAGACAAAAGCCCATCTTTCAGGGCGCAAGCCAACATGCTTCGTCTTGATCGAATCGGGTTCCTGGAAGTCGGGGTGTCCCGGTCGCCTTGACACCCCGGTTTCCTGAAACCCGAGTCGATCAAGGGCGTGGGCGGCGCTGGGCGTGGGCGAGGCCGGGCGGGGCCGGGCCGGGCATGGGCTGGACGGGGGCACGGGCGGGGCCGGGCGCGGGTGGGGCCGTAGGGAGCGGGCCCGCGTCCCACCATCGTGTGGCGGTGACGCGGGCCCGGTGTGCCCGTGGGTCGGTCAGCCCTTGGCCTGCGCCTGGAGCTGCCGGAGGTTGTTCAGCTCGGTCTGCTGGGTGGCCTTCATCGTCCGAGCCACCCGCAGCACCTCGTCGTTGTCGGTCTCGCCGAGGGCCGCGTCGATCATGTGGATGCCGCCGAGGTGGTGGGCGTACATCAGGGCGAGGAACTGCCGGTCGACCTCGATGCCCTTGGCATCGCGCAGGGCGGCCATCTGCTCCGGGGTGGCCATCCCCGGCATCAGCCCGTTCTTGACAGTGGCTCCGTCGGACATCCACGACATGGGCGGCTGCGACCCGGTGGGGCTCAGATCCCATTCGCGCAGCCAGGTCTGCATGGCGCCGATCTCGCCCTGCTGCCCGGTAGCGATGTCGACGGCGATCTGCCGCACCTCGGGGAGGGTGGCCGACCGGTACGCGATCAGGCTCATCTCCACCGCCTGTGCGTGGTGGGACGTCATGTCCCGGGCGAAGCCCGCCTCGACCGACGCGTCACCGGGTCGGGTGACGCGCGGGGTGAGCAGACCGCCCGCGTACCCGAGGAGCAACCCCACCACCACCATGACGGCGAGCGCCAGCACGCCGTAGCGCGACGCCGGGGCCCGGCCGTCCTCGTTCGGGACGGCCGGGGTGTCGTCGTACTCGTTGTCGGTGGTGGCGGGGGCAGTCATCGCCGTCCTTACTGGGTGGGCTGCTGCTGGAGCTCACGCGGCGTGGTGCCGGTGGCGGTGATACCCGTGTTGCAGAGCGCCGTCGGGCCCTCGACGGAGGCGTTCACCCGCAGGTCCTTGATGAACTGGTCGATCCGCGAGTCGTCGGCGTTGTCGAGCTTGAGCTGGTAGCCCCAGGCCTGCAGCGAGATCGGCTTGTCCAGGCCCTCGTACGGGCTCATCAGCGTCTTCTCGACGCCGCGCACCTTGCCGGCGAGCTTGTCGACCTGGTCCTTGGGGAGGTCGGGCCGGTAGGTGATCCACACGGCGCCGTGCTCCAGGCTGTGCACCGCGTGCTCGCTGGCGATCGGGGCGTCGTAGACGTCACCCATGCAGTTCTGCCAGGCGGCGTTGTGCACGCCACCCACCGGCGGCGAGTAGTTCCAGGTCAGCGGGCCCGACTTGTGCGACTCGTACTTCAGGCTGTCCGGGTCGGACTTGCGGATGTTGGCGATGCCGTCGATGGCGTTGGCCCGCTTGTCCCACGGCTTGGAGCCCTGGAACGACGCCCAGGCGCCGTAGCCGATGATGCCGGCCGCGAGGACGCCCACCGCGACGAAGAGTGCGATGGGGCCCCAGGCGCGGCCCTGGCTCACCTTGACCGGGGTGACCGGCTTACGAGGGCCCTTGCCACCTGCCCGGGGGGAGCCCGCCGGCTTGCCCGTCGGCTTGCCGGAACCGGCCTTGGCGCCGGCGGCGGGCCGGCCGGCGGCCGGCTTCTTGCCGGTGCTGACCACGGTCGGGCGGCGCTCAGGGCCACCCGGGGTGCTGATGCTCATCGTGCCTCGTCAAGTCGGTCGGTCAGGGGAGTGGCGGGCCGGATGACGCGCAGGGGAGCCGCCGAGTGCCCGAGTCTACCCCCGATAACATGGTTGGGTGACTCCTGCAGAACTAGCCTCGGTCGTCCTCGCCGCCGCCCACGCCGTCTTCGAGCAGCGTGGGCTCGACCGCGCCGCGCTGCCGGCGAGCACGGTGGTGGAGCGACCGCGCAACCCCGAGCACGGCGACTACGCCTCGACGCTCGCGCTGCAGTTGAGCAAGAAGGTGGGCGTCCCGCCTCGGGAGCTGGCAGCGGCCCTGGCCGACGAGCTGGGCCGGGCATCGGGCGTCAAATCGGTCGAAATCGCCGGGCCGGGCTTCCTGAACATCCGGCTCGACGCGGCTGCGGCCGGTCAGCTCGCCCGGGTGATCGTCGAGGCCGGCGCGGAGTACGGGCGCAGCGACCGGCTGGCCGGCGAGAAGATCAACCTGGAGTTCGTCTCGGCCAACCCGACCGGGCCGGTGCACATCGGCGGGGTCCGCTGGGCGGCCGTCGGTGACGCGCTGAGCCGGCTGCTGCGGGCCACCGGCGCCGACGTCGGCACGGAGTACTACTTCAACGACGCGGGTTCGCAGATCGACCGGTTCGCCAGGTCGCTGCTCGCCGCCGCCAAGGGTGAGTCGGCGCCGGAGGACGGCTACGGCGGGGCGTACATCGCCGAGATCGCCACCGAGGTGCAGGCCCGCCGGCCGGAGGTGCGGACCCTCGACGACGACGCCGCCCAGGAGGTCTTCCGGGTCGAGGGCGTCGCGCTGATGTTCGACGAGATCCGCTCCTCGCTGCGTGACTTCGGGGTGGAGTTCGACACCTACTTCAACGAGAAGGACCTGCACGACCGCGGTGAGCTGGACCTCGCGCTGAACCGGCTGCGTCAGCAGGGGCACCTCTACGAGTCCGAGGGCGCGACCTGGCTGCGCACCACCGACTTCGGCGACGACAAGGACCGGGTGCTGCGCAAGTCCAACGGCGAGTGGACGTACTTCGCCGCGGACTGCGCCTACTACCTGGACAAGCGCGAGCGCGGCTTCGAGCGGGTCGTGATCATGCTGGGCGCCGACCACCACGGCTACATCGGCCGGATGAAAGCGATGGCCGCCTGCTTCGGCGACGACCCGGAGCGCAACCTGGAGATCCTCATCGGGCAGCTGGTCAACCTGCTGCGCGACGGTGCCCCGATGCGGATGAGCAAGCGGGCCGGCACCGTGATCACCCTGGAGGACCTGGTCGAGGCGATCGGCGTGGACGCCTCCCGGTACGCGTTGGCCCGCTACTCCAGCGACTCCCCGATCGACATCGACATCGAGCTGTGGACCCGGGCGACCCGCGACAACCCGGTCTACTACGTGCAGTACGTGGCGGCCCGGACCGCGGGCGTGGCCCGCAACGCCGCCGAGGTGGGGCTGGTCCCGGGCGACGGGGACGCGTTCCGTCCCGAGCTGCTCGACCACGAGAAGGAGAACGAGCTGCTCAAGGCGCTCGCCGAGTTCCCCGCCGTGGTGGCCACGGCCGCCGAGCTGCGGGAACCGCACCGGGTGGCCCGTTACCTGGAGGAGAGTGTCGCCGCCTCCTACCACCGGTTCTACGACAACTGCCGGGTGCTGCCGTTGGGCGACGAGGAGGTCACCGACCTGCACCGCGCCCGGCTGTGGCTCAACAACGCCACCCGCACGGTGATCGCCAACGGCCTGCACCTGCTCGGCGTCTCCGCTCCCGAGAGGATGTGACATGCGGGCTCATGAGGCTGGTGCGCTGCACGCGGACATCAGCAAGCAGGGGCCGGCCTGGCTGCGTACCCCCGAGGACGTCAACGCCCTGATGCCGGCGCTGTGGCCGCGCAGCGTGACGCGGGGGGCCGACGGCGCGGTCGCCGTCGCGGGCCTGAGCGTCCGCGACATCGCGGCCCAGTTCGGCACCCCGGTGTACGTCCTGGACGAGGCCGACCTGCGTTCGCGCTGCCGCGACTTCCGGGCGGCCTTCCCGACCGAGGACATCTTCTACGCGGGCAAGGCGTTCCTCTGCCGGGCGGTGGTCCGGATGATCGCCGAGGAGGGCCTGCACCTGGACGTCTGCACCGGCGGTGAGCTGGCCACCGCGTTGTCGGCCGGGATGCCGCCGGAGCGGATCGGCTTCCACGGCAACAACAAGTCGGTCTCCGAGCTGTCCCGGGCGCTGGACGCCGGGGTGGGGCGGATCATCGTCGACTCGTTCACCGAGATCGACCGCCTGACCGCGCTGGCCCGCGAGCGGGGGGTTCGGCCTCGGGTGCTGGTGCGGGTCACTGTCGGCGTGGAGGCGCACACCCACGAGTTCATCGCCACCGCCCACGAGGACCAGAAGTTCGGCTTCTCGCTGGCCGGCGGCGCCGCCGCGAACGCCGCGTTCAAGATCCTCGACGAGGGTGTGCTGGAGCTGCGTGGTCTGCACTCGCACATCGGCTCGCAGATCTTCGACGCCAGCGGCTTCGAGGTCTCGGCCCGCCGGGTGCTCGCCCTCCAGGCGCAGATCCGCGACGCGCGCGGGGTGGAGCTGCCCGAGCTGGACCTCGGCGGCGGCTTCGGCATCGCGTACACCTCCCAGGACGACCCGGCGACACCACAGGACCTGGCCAAGCGCCTCCGCAAGATCGTCGACTCGGAGTGCGCGGCGGAGAACCTGGCGGTGCCCCACCTGTCGATCGAGCCGGGGCGGGCCATCGTCGGGCCGGCCGTGTTCACCCTCTACGAGGTCGGCACGGTCAAGGAGCTCGACGGCATCCGGACGTTCGTCAGCGTCGACGGCGGGATGAGCGACAACATCCGTACCGCCCTGTACGACGCGTCCTACTCGGCCACGCTGGCCTCGCGGGCCTCGACCGCGCAGCCGTTGCTCGCCCGCGTGGTGGGAAAGCACTGTGAGTCCGGGGACATCGTGGTGAAGGATGAATTCCTGCCCGCCGACGTGCAGGCCGGAGATCTTGTCGCGGTGCCCGGCACCGGTGCCTACTGCCGGAGCATGGCCAGCAACTACAACCACGTACCCCGGCCACCGGTGGTCGCGGTACGCGACGGCCAGGCGCGCCTGATCGTCCGGCGGGAAACCGAAGAGGACCTGCTCGCTTTGGATGTGGGATGACGTCACCTGTGCGCTTGGCGCTGCTCGGCTGCGGCACTGTCGGCCAGGAGGTGGTCCGTCTGCTGCACGAGCAGTCGGCTGACCTGGCCGCGCGGATCGGCGCTCCGCTGGAGATCGCCGGCATCGCCGTCCGTCGGCTCGGCCGTGACCGGGGTGACCTGCCGGTCGACGAGGACCTGTTCACCACCGACGCGCTCGGCCTGATCAAGCGTGACGACGTGGACGTGGTGATCGAGGTGGTCGGCGGCATCGAGCCGGCCCGAGGCTGGCTGGTCGAGGCGCTGCGCGCCGGCAAGAGCGTGGTCACCGCCAACAAGGCGCTGCTCGCCGAGGACGGCGTCGCTCTGCACGAGGCGGCGGCCGAGGGTGGCGGCGACCTCTACTACGAGGCGTCCGTGGCGGGGGCCATCCCGCTGCTGCGCCCGTTGCGGGAGTCGCTGCACGGTGACCGGATCAACCGGGTCACCGGCATCGTCAACGGCACCACCAACTTCATCCTCTCCGCCATGGACGCGACCGGCGCCGGCTTCGCCGAGGCCCTGGAAGAGGCCACCGCACTGGGGTACGCGGAGGCCGACCCGACCGCCGACGTCGAGGGCTTCGACGCGGCGGCGAAGGCGGCGATCCTCGCCTCGCTGGCGTTCCACACCCGGGTCGGCGCGGCCGACGTGCACCGCGAGGGCATCACCGAGGTGACCGCCGCGGACATGGCCAGCGCCCAGGCGATGGGCTGCACGATCAAGTTGCTCTGCATCGCGGCCCGAGGCGTCGACGCCAGCGGTCGGGAGACCGTCAGCGTCCGGGTGCACCCGGCGATGATCCCGCGCAGCCACCCGCTGGCCAGCGTGGGCGACGCGTTCAACGCGGTCTTCGTGGAGGCCGACGCGGCCGGGCAGCTGATGTTCTACGGCCGGGGCGCCGGGGGCGCGCCGACCGCGAGCGCCGTGCTCGGTGACGTGGTCGCGGTGTCCCGCAACCGGCTCGCCGGGGTGCGCGCGGCCAGCGAGAGCGCATACGCGGACCTGTCGGTCCGGCCGATGGGCGAGGCGTTGACCCGCTACCACGTCAGCCTCGACGTGGCCGACCGCCCGGGTGTGCTGGCCTCGGTGGCGAGCGTGTTCGCCCGGCACGACGTGTCGATCGCGACCGTACGGCAGGGCTCGGCGGGCGGGTCCCCGGGCCGGGACGGCGACGCCGAGCTGGTCATCGTCACGCACGTCGCGCCGGACGCCGCGCTCGCCGCGACCGTCGGTGAGCTGCGCGGTCTGGACATCGTCCGGTCGGTGACCAGCGTGCTGCGGGTCGAGGGCGGCGCCTGAGTCGTTGGACCATCGACGGGACGATTCGCGTGTCCCGCCAGGTGGGTAAGCCGGGGTGTGCGATCGACGGCTCGGGCAGGCTGGTCCAAGGTGACCGTGATGCCGGGTCGGCGCGGCGGTAGAGGCGAGGAGAACGACATGTGGCGGGGTCTGATCGAGGCGTACCGGGATCGGCTGCCGGTCACCGCGGCCACGCCGGTCGTCACGCTGCACGAGGGGAACACCCCGCTGTTGCCGGCGCCGGTGCTGTCCGCCCGGATCGGATGTGACGTGCACCTCAAGGTGGAGGGTGCCAACCCGACCGGCTCGTTCAAGGACCGGGGGATGACCCTCGCGGTGTCCAAGGCGGTCGAGGCCGGCAACAAGGCCATCATCTGCGCCTCCACCGGCAACACCAGCGCCTCCGCCGCGGCGTACGCGGCCCGGGCCGGGTTGACCTGCGCGGTGCTGGTGCCGCAGGGCAAGATCGCGCTGGGCAAGCTGGCCCAGGCGTTGGTGCACGGCGCGAAGCTCCTGCAGGTGAGTGGCAACTTCGACGACTGCCTGTCGCTCGCCGCGAAGCTGGCCCAGGACCACCCGGTCGCGTTGGTCAACTCGGTCAACATCGATCGGCTGCACGGTCAGAAGACGGCCGCCTTCGAGATCGTCGAGGCGCTCGGTGACGCCCCCGACATCCACTGCCTGCCGGTCGGTAACGCCGGCAACATCTCCGCCTACTGGATGGGTTACGCGGAGGAGCGGGACGCCGGCACCACCACCCGGACGCCGAAGATGTACGGCTTCCAGGCCGCCGGGGCGGCCCCGATCGTGACCGGCCAGGTCGTGCCGGAGCCGTCGACCATCGCCACGGCGATCCGGATCGGCAACCCGGCGAGCTGGACCAAGGCGTTGGACGCGCGGGACACCTCCGGTGGCCTGATCGCCGCGGTGACCGACCGGGAGATCCTTTCCGCGTACCGGCTGCTCGCCCGCGAGGTGGGGGTCTTCGTCGAGTTGGGCAGCGCGGCCAGCGTGGCCGGCCTGCTCCAGCAGGCCGCGGCGGGCGCGGTGCCGCCCGGGTCGACGGTGGTCTGCACGGTGACCGGCCACGGTCTGAAGGACCCGGAGTGGGCGATCTCCACCGCGCCGGCGCCGCTGACCATCGCGAACGACCCGATGGCCGCGGCCCGCGCCCTCGACCTGGCCTGAACGCTCCACCGCCCGGTCGGTGACCGGCGGAGGCCGGCCGGTTCTGCGGGACGGGCGTGGGGGCGGCGTGGGTTCTGGTGATCGTGTCGGGCACACTTTCACGTATCCCCGCCCGCATTCTCGTTCAGGAGTGAACCAGGCCGATGTCGCTGCTCGCCAGATTCAGCCTCGCCAACCGAGGGCTTGTCGCCCTCATCGCGGTGGTGATTACGGCGTTCGGAGCGTTCGCCGTGCCGTCGCTGAAGCAGCAACTGCTGCCGTCGCTCGAGTTCCCGGCCGCGTTCATCGTGGCCCCCTACCCCGGTGCCGGCCCCGAGATCGTCGAGTCGCAGGTCACCGAGCCGATCGAGAACGCCCTCCAGGGCATCGCGGGGCTGGACCAGGTCACCTCCACGTCCCGCGAGGGCTCGGCCACCGTCCAGGTGATGTACGAGTTCGGCACCGACCTGGACGACGTGGTCAACAAGATGCAGACCGCGCTGAGCCGGATCGACTCCCAACTGCCGGAGGGCGTCGACCCGCAGGTCATCGCCGGTAGCACCGACGATCTTCCGGCGGTCGTGCTGGCCGCGACCGGCACGGGGGATGAGCGGGCCCTGGCCGAGAAGCTGCGTACGGCGGTGGTGCCGGAGCTGGAGGGCGTCGAGGGGGTTCGCACGGTCGAGGTGACCGGCACCCGCGACGACGTCGTGCTGGTCACCCCGGACCCGGCGAAGCTGGCCGCGGCGCAGGTCCAGCCGACGGCGATCGGCGCGGCGCTGAAGACCAACGGCGTGGCGGTTCCCGCCGGCGCGGTGACCGACGGGGCGCTGTCCCTTCCGGTGCAGGTCGGCACGCCGATCGCCACCCTGGAGGACCTGCGCGGCATCGTGGTCGCCCCGGGCGCGGCGCCCGTGCGTCTCGCTGATGTGGCGACCGTCGAGCAGCAACTGGCTCCGGCCACCGCGATCACCCGGACCAACGGCAAGGACAGCCTCGGCATCGCGGTCACCGCCGCGCCGGACGGCAACGCGGTGCAGATCTCGCACGATATCCGCGACCGGCTCGACGACCTGAAGGACGCCTCCGGCGCGGAGCTGACAGTGGTCTTCGACCAGGCGCCGTTCGTCGAGAAGTCGATCGAGTCGCTGACCACCGAGGGCCTGCTGGGCCTGGTGATGGCGGTCATCGTCATCCTGGTCTTCCTGCTGTCGGTGCGCTCGACGGTGGTCACCGCCGTCTCCATCCCGCTCTCCGTGCTGGTGGCGTTGATTGCCCTGTGGATCGGCGACTACTCGCTCAACCTGCTCACCCTCGGCGCGCTGACAATCGCGGTTGGCCGGGTGGTGGACGACTCGATTGTCGTGTTGGAGAACATCAAACGACATCTGGAGTACGGCGAGGAGAAGCGGCACGCCATCATCACCGGCGTCCGCGAGGTGGCCGGCGCGGTGACCGCGTCCACCCTCACCACCGTGGCGGTGTTCGCGCCGATCGCGTTGGTCGGCGGGTTCGTGGGCCAGCTCTTCGCGCCGTTCGCGATCACCGTGACGGTGGCCCTGCTCGCCTCGCTGCTGGTGTCGCTGACCGTGATCCCGGTCCTCGCGTACTGGTTCCTCAAGCCGCGCGGCGGCACCGCCGACGACGAGGCGGTGCGGCGCGGTGCGGAGGAGAAGGAGCTGCGTAGCCCGTTGCAGCGGGCCTACCTGCCGGTGATCGGGTTCGCGACCCGCAAGCGGTCGACCCGCTGGATCACCGTCGGGCTCGGTCTGCTGGTGCTCTTCGGCACCCTCGGCCTCGCGCAGAAGCTGGAGACCAACTTCCTGGACGACTCCGGCCAGGACACCCTCAACATGAGCCAGGAACTGCCGGCCGGCAGTGGCCTGGCGGCCACCGACGCGGCGGCCAAGCAGGTCGAGTCGGTGCTGTCCCGGACCAAGGGCGTAACGACGTACCAGGTGACCGCCGGCGGCGGGGACAACCCGTTCGGGGGCGGCGGCAACAACATCGCGACCTGGTCGCTGGCGCTCGACGGCGACACCGACGCGAAGCAGATGCGTGAGGTGCTGCGCGAGGAGTTCGACAAGCTCGGCAGCGGACTGGGCGAGATCAGCTTTGGCGGCGGGCAGGAGGCGTCCACCAGCCAGCTGGAGGTCATCGTCCAGGCCAGCGACCCGGAGGTGCTGACCCGGGCCGCCGAGGAGGCCCGTACGGCGATGGCCGGCGTCCCGGACGTCGAGGATGTCACCACCAGCCTTGCCGCCGAGGTGCCGCGTGTCGACGTGACCGTCGACCGGGTCGCGGCCGGTCGGGCCGGGCTCACCGAGGCCGCCGTGGGGCAGCTCGTGTCGCAGGCGTTCCGGGGAGCGCCGCTGGGTCAGGTCACGCTCGACGGCCAGCAGCAGAACGTGGTGCTGCGGTTGGGTACGCAGCCGCCGATGTCGGTGGAGCAGTTGCGGGCACTGCCGGTCGGGCCGGTCAAGCTGGGTGACATCGCGCAGGTCACGCAGGGCGAGGGGCCGCAACAGGTCAGCCGAATCGACGGTGAGCGCAGTGTGTCGGTGACCGGCGCCGCGACCGGCTCGAACCTGGGTGCGACGAGCCAGGAGCTGCAGAAGCGGCTGGACGGCATCAACGTACCCGGAGCGACCTTCACCATCGGTGGGGTCAGCGCGGACCAGGCGGACGCGTTCGGTGATCTGGGTCTGGCGGTGCTGGCCGCGATCGCGATCGTGTTCCTGATCATGGTGGCCACGTTCCGCAGCCTCACCCAGGCGCTGATTCTGCTGATCTCCATTCCGTTCGCGGCGACCGGCGCTATCGGACTGCTGCTGGTCACCGGGACGCCGCTCGGCGTGCCGGCGCTGATCGGCGTGCTGATGCTGGTCGGCATCGTGGTGACCAACGCCATCGTGCTGCTCGATCTCATCAACCAGTACCGTGCGCAGGGCATGGGGGTCCAGGAGGCGGTGGTCGAGGGTGGCCGGCGCCGGTTGCGTCCGATCCTGATGACCGCGGTGGCGACCATCTTCGCGCTGCTGCCGATGGCGCTCGGGTTGACCGGTGAGGGCGGCTTCATCTCTCAGCCGCTGGCGGTCGTGGTGATCGGTGGCCTGCTCAGCTCGACGCTGCTCACGCTGATCCTGGTGCCGACGCTCTACACGATGGTGGAGAACACCAAGGAGTCGCTGCGGGCTCGGCGTAGTCGGCGGCGCTCAGGTGACCCGGCGGTGCCCACGGCGGACACCGACGAGGCGGCTGCCCCGAATCAGGTAGCGGTGCCGAGCGCCGCGCCTGTCCCGGCGGCGGCCGGGGGTGCGCAGCCGGCCGGGCGTCCCGCCCCGTCGGGTGCGTTGGTGGAGGGCACGGACCAGTTCGAGGTGCTGCGGCTGCCCCGTAGCCGCACCTCGCCGCTGCCTCCGTCCGAGCCGACCGAGTAGGTCGGACCGCGTCGCGGAACGCCCCCGGCAGGGTTCTGCCGGGGGCGTTTCCACATTGATCGGTCGAGATATCTCGATCCGAACCGCGCCGAGGGTCGCGCGGCTACACATTCGTCACCGTCTCCGCGCTGCTGGCGGCAGGTGTAGCCCCCGTACCGAACAGGTAGGGTCGCGCTCCGTGGCGTCCACCCTCTCGGTTCTGACCGGCAATCGGAGCTTCCGCAACCTCTTCCTCGCCGAGTTGGTGGTCTTCGGCGCTGACTGGTTCGTCATGGTGCCCCTGCTGGTGCTGCTGCCCCACCTGACCGGCAGCGGAGTCTGGGGCGCACTGGTGTTGGCCGTGGACACCGGCATCGTGGCGCTGCTGCTGCCGTACACGGGCACGATCGCCGACCGTTTCGACCGGCGCAAGATCATGATCGCCGCGAACGTGGCCGCGCTCGCGGGCGTGTTGCTGCTGCTCGGGGTTCGGGGCGCGGGTACTGCGTGGTTGGCGCTGGTCGCGATCGGCGTGGTGGCGGTCGCCAAGGCGTTCTACTCACCGGCCGCCCAGGCTGCGCTGCCCAACGTGCTGGAGCCCCACGAGCTGGCCGCCGGCAACGCCGTGGCCGGCTCCGCCTGGGGCACCATGACCGTGGTCGGCGCCTCGCTCGGCGGCGTCCTCAGCACCGTCGCCGGCCCGTACGTCTGCTTCTGGGTGGCGGCGGTGGGCCTGGCGCTGGCCGCGGCCCTGGCGACCCGGATCCGCCGGCCCCTGCAGGCGCCCCGGGACACCACCCGACCGGCCCAGCGGACCTGGGCGGCGGTCCGTGAGGCGCTCGGCTACATCGGGCACCGGCCTCGGGTGCTCGCGCTGGTCACTGTCAAGTCGGCGGTCGGCCTGGGCAACGGCGTGCTGACCGTGTTCCCCTTGCTGGCCGGCGTGTACGGCGTCGGTCCGCTCGGTGCCGGCCTGCTCTTCGCGGTGCGGGGCGCCGGGGCGTTGGTGGGGCCGATCCTGATGCGTCGGGTGCTGACCAACCGAGCCTGGCTGCTGCCCGCGCTCGCGCTGTCCATGTCGCTCTACGGCCTGTCCTACCTGGGCGCATCGGTGGTCCGTTGGTTTCCGTTGGTGCTGCTGCTGGTCTTCCTGGCGCACTTCGCGGGCGGTAGCAACTGGGTGATATCGAACTTCGCCCTCCAGGGTGAGGTCCCGGACCACCTGCGGGGGCGCGTCTTCGCCACCGACATGATGCTCGCCACGCTGGCCATCTCGGTGAGCCAACTGGCGGTGGCCATGGTGGTGGACGTGGTGGACGAACGGGTCGTGCTCGCCGGCTGCGGTCTGATCACCCTCGTGTACGCGGTGGGCTGGCGGATCGCCACCCGTCGGCTCTCGCTCACCGACGCGACCCCCGAGCCGGTCGGCTGAACCGGGCGGTCCCAGGCTGCGGACGGGGGACCGGATCGTCGGTCCCTGACCCTAGGGCCTGTTTCACAAGGACTGGCCGGCCTGCGGCGGGCCCGGACGACGACCGGCGGCGTTGCGGTCTCGTCCAGATACAACACCGGTATCCGGACGAAACCGCGCCTTGCCGGCTCGCCGCCCGGACTCCGCCTCGGCTCGACCGCCCTTATTAAACAGGCCCTACCATGAGCGCGTGCCGACGAACTTCACCGCCGGGCCGGTTCGCGTCCGGGTCCCCGCCACCAGCGCCAACCTGGGCCCTGGCTTCGACGCGTTGGGTCTCGCCCTGGGGCTCCACGACGACCTGGCCGCCGAGGTCACGTCGGCCGGGGTCCGCGTGACGGTGACCGGGCAGGGTGCCGGCGAGCTGCCCGACGATGACCGGCACCTCGTGGTGCGGGCCATGCGCGCCGCCTTCGACGTGCTCGGTGCCCACCCCGGGGGCTTGAGCGTGGAGTGTGTCAACCGGATCCCCCAGGCGCGGGGGCTCGGCTCCTCGTCCGCCGCGATCGTCGCCGGGGTGTTGCTGGCCCGCGCCCTGGTCACCGACGGGGAGCACCGGCTGGACGAGGCGGGCATGCTCCGGTTGGCGGCCGAGATCGAGGGCCATCCGGACAACGTCGCGCCCTGCCTGCTCGGCGGCTTCACGGTGGCCTGGTCCGAGCCGACCGGTGCCCGGGCGGTGTCCCTGCCGGTCGCCGACGGGGTGCGGCCCATCATTTTCGTGCCGGCCGAACGCGGATTGACCGCCGCCGCCCGGGCCGCGTTGCCGGCCACCGTGCCGCACGGCGACGCTGCGTTGACCGCCGGGCGGGCCGCTCTGCTGGTGCACGCGCTCACCGCCGACCCGAGCCTGCTGCTGCCGGCCACGGTCGACCGGCTCCACCAGGATTACCGCTCGGCCGGGATGCCAGCGACATCTGCCCTGGTCAGCGCGTTACGAGCGGCCGGTGTGGCGGCTGTGGTCAGTGGGGCGGGGCCCACTGTGCTGGCGCTCAGCGAGCCTCCGGCGAGCTTCCCAGCGGGAACAGACTGGCAGATCTGGCAGTTACCGATAGACGTCAGCGGCGCACGGGTTGCCCGGGGTAGACTTGGACACGCCGAGCGGGACCCTGTTGCCGCAGGTCGGAAGAGTTGATTACGCTCTAGACCTAGCACAGCCGCGAAGCACGCGATCTCCTGCGGGGCGGCGCACCCCCGAAGCTCTCGGCGGTCAGCCCGTCTACCCCTGCCAAGGCCCACGCCGCACCGCAGTTTCCACAGGTCGCCGCAGACGGCGAGACCTGCTCACCGACGTTGGTGAGTCGGGATACCGACCGGCTGCTGTGTCACAGACTCCCGCGACGCGTCCTTGCGAGGCGGGTGCACCGAGGCCGCCCGGCCACCTGAGTTCCGACTCCGGGCAGCCACGGCCTTACGAGGGAAGGAATCCATTGAGCGACACCACCGACGTGACGTCGGATGTTTCCAACGTCGCTGGCGATGCCACCGCAGCCGCTCCCGCCCGTCGTCGGCGTAGCGGCACCGGTCTGTCGGCGATGCTGCTGCCAGAGCTGCAGAGCCTGGCCGCGTCGCTCGGCATCTCCGGCACGGCTCGCATGCGCAAGGGCGAGTTGATCGCCGCGATTTCCGAGCGGCAGGGCGGCAACGCCGCCGGGACCCCTCGACCACGGGCCGAGGTCGCGGCCGCGGCCGCTCCGACCCGTGAGGGGGTGCGCGCCGAGGTGCGGGAAACCGCCGACCGGCCGGCAGCCGAGGGGCGCAGTGCCGATCAGGCGCCCGCCGAGCCGGCCGCCGAGACCGAAGGTCGCACTCGCACCCGGCGGAGCCGGACCGCAGCAGCGGAGACCCGTCCGACCGAGACCCGTCCGACCGAGGCGCGTCCGACCGAGGTCCGCGCCGAGGAGGCGCGTACCGAAGAGGCTGGCGCTGGCGAGCGGACCGACCGCGGCGAGAATCGCCGGGACCGGGCCGAGCGTCCGGAGCGTGCCGAGCGTGCCGAGCGCTCCGACCGGGGCGAGCGTGCCGAGCGGGGCGACCGCGCGGAGCGTTCCGACCGGGGCGAGCGTGCCGAGCGGGGCGACCGCGCGGAGCGTTCCGACCGGGGCGAGCGTGCCGAGCGGGGCGACCGCGCGGAGCGTTCCGACAGGGGCGACCGTGCCGAGCGGGGCGAGCGTGCCGAGCGGGGCGAGCGTGCCGACCGGGGCGAGCGCAACGAGCGGGGCGAGCGTTCCGACCGGGGCGAGCGTGCCGACCGTAACGACCGTCCGGAGCGGGCCGACCGCAACGACCGCGGTGACCGCAACGACCGTGGTCAGCGTGTCGAGCGGGACAGCGACGACGACGACGGTGAGGGTGGCGGCCGGCGAGGCCGGCGCAGCCGTTTCCGGGACCGTCGTCGCGGGCGGGGCGAGCGCACCGAGACCGGTGCCGACACCGGTGGGCGTGAGCCGCAGGTCAGCGAGGACGACGTTCTCGTCCCCGTGGCCGGCATCATCGACGTGCTCGACAACTACGCGTTCGTGCGGACCACCGGCTACCTGGCCGGTCCGAACGACGTCTACGTCTCGATGTCCCAGATCAAGAAGTACGGCCTGCGCCGCGGTGACGCGATCACCGGTGCGGTGCGGGCGGCCCGCGAGGGCGGCAACAGCGGTGACCAGCGGCGCGACAAGTACAACCCGCTGATGCGGCTGGACACGATCAACGGGATGGAGCCGGAGGAGGCCCGGCGTCGACCGGAGTTCTACAAGCTCACTCCGCTCTACCCGCAGGAGCGCCTGCGCCTGGAGACCGAGCCGCACATCCTGACCACCCGGGTCATCGACCTGGTCATGCCGATCGGCAAGGGCCAGCGGGCACTCATCCAGTCACCGCCGAAGGCGGGTAAGACGATGGTGCTGCAGGCGATCGCGAACGCGATCACGCACAACAACCCGGAGTGCCACCTGATGGTGGTGCTGGTGGACGAGCGGCCCGAAGAGGTCACCGACATGCAGCGGTCGATCAAGGGCGAGGTCGTCGCGGCCACGTTCGACCGTCCGCCGCAGGACCACACGACGGTGGCCGAGCTGGCCATCGAGCGGGCCAAGCGCCTGGTTGAGCTGGGGCACGACGTGGTCGTGCTGCTCGACTCGGTGACCCGGCTCGGTCGGTCGTACAACCTGGCGGCGCCGGCCAGCGGCCGGATCATGTCGGGTGGTATCGACTCCACCGCGCTGTACCCGCCGAAGCGCTTCCTCGGCGCGGCTCGCAACATCGAGAACGGTGGCTCGCTGACCATCATCGCCACGGCGCTGGTGGAGACCGGATCCATGGCGGACACGGTCATCTTCGAGGAGTTCAAGGGCACCGGCAACGCGGAGCTGAAGCTGGACCGGAAGATCGCCGACAAGCGCACCTTCCCGGCCATCGACGTCAACCCGTCCGGTACCCGTAAGGAAGAGGTTCTGCTCGCGCCGGAGGAGCTGGCCATCCTCCACAAGCTGCGCAAGGTCCTGCACTCGCTGGACTCGCAGGCGGCGATGGACCTGCTGCTCGACAAGCTCAAGAAGACACGTACCAACATCGAGTTCCTGATGCAGATCGCGAAGTCGACGCCGGGGGAGTAACCATCCCCGGGTGAGACGAAGGGGCACGGCCACACCGGTCGTGCCCCTTCGTCATGTCTCCGGGCGGCACCTGATGGAATTTTCCTTCGGTTCAGTCGATAAGTATTGAAACTTCTATTCATTGCCGGGTTGACTGTCGTCCATGCGTACCCGCAGACGAACCGCCCGCCGCACCGGCGTCCTGCTGCTGACGCCGCTGCTCGCCCTGGCCCTGTCACCGCCGGCCACCGCCGCGCCCACCGTCACCCCGTCCCCAGTCGCCTCGCCGTACCTGGCCTCACCCACGATCGCGGAGGACGCGCCGCCCGCGTCCTCCCGCCCGGCCGGCTCGGTCAGCCTGGCCGCCGCCCCGACAGCCGCGACCGCCCCGACCGCCCCGACCGCCGTCGCTGGTGGCCTGGAGCCGGCCGGCGGGCTGGAGACCACGAAGGCCACCCGGCCGGTCGCCCCGGGCGTGCAGCTGACGTCCTTCGACAGGTACGACGCCGAGGGCTGGCTGCGCGCCGACGCGCTCACCACCGATCTGGCCGGTGGCTCCACCGTCGACTACGTCAACTCCGGCGCGGTCAGCCGGGCCGAGCCGCTGCGACAGGCGGTGGACCAGTCGCGCGCGGTCGCCGCGGTCAACGGCGACTTCTTCGACATCAACAACTCGGGTGCCGCCCAGGGCGTCGGCGTCCGGGACGGCGAGCTGATCCAGTCCGGGGTCAGCGGTCACCGCAACGCGGTGGCGGTCACCACGAACGGCCTCGGCCGGGTGATCGAGGTGAACTTCGACGGCAGCGCCACCCTGCCCACCGGGCCGGTCCCGCTGACCCAGTTCAACAACATGGTCCAGGCCGACGGCATCGGAGCGTTCACCGAGCTGTGGGGGACGTACACCCGGCAGCGTGCCGTGGAGGGCGCGGCCCGGGTGGTCGAGGTCACCGTGACCAACGGTCGGGTGGCCGCGGTGGGAAGCGTGGCCGGCAGCGGCCCGATCGCCGCAGGCAGCACCGTGCTGCTCGGCCGCGACCTCGGCGCGGACGCGCTGGCCGGCCTGCGCGCCGGTGACCCGGTGACGGTTGCCTGGCGGCCGAAGCCCTCCGACGGCAGCACCCTGCACGCGGCGGTCGGGGGCGGCAACGTCCTGGTCCGCGACGGCGTAGTGCAGAGCATCGCCGATCCGACCCTCGCCCCCCGCACCGCTGTCGGGTTCAGCGCCGACGGTCGGAAGATGATCATGCTCACGGTGGACGGTCGTCAGGTCGACAGCCGCGGCGTGACGCAGACCGAGATGGGCCGGATGATGGCCGAGCTGGGCGCCCACCACGCGCTCAACCTGGATGGCGGCGGATCGTCCACGCTGCTGGCCCGGGAGCCGGGCGCGCCCGCCGTGCAGGTGGAGAACGGCCCCTCCGACGGCAGCGAGCGGGCAGTGCCCAACGGCCTGGCCATCTACGCGCCGAAGGGCAGCGGGCGACTCACCGGCTACTGGGTCGAGACGGCCAGCGACCCCACCGCCGCCCCGGGTGTCTCACCGGTGCGAGGTGGACGGCCCGACCGGGTCTTCCCGGGGCTGACCCGCACCCTCACCGCATCCGGCTACGACGAGACGTACGGCCCGGCGGCCGGCGCTCCCACCTGGCGGGCGAACCCGGCGGTACGCGGCCGGATCGACCGTGACGGCGTGTTCCACGCCGGCGCGCCGGGGGCCAGCACGGTCACCGCCGCACGGGGCCGGGTCACCGGCTCCCTGAACCTCACAGTGCTCGGCCCGCTGGCCCGGATCGGCACCACCACGCCACGGGTCGGGCTGACCGGGCGGGACGGCAACGCCCTGGTCGGCGTGGTCGGGTACGACGCCGAAGGCAACACCGCGCCGATCGAGCCGGCCGACCTCACCCTCGACTACGACCGGGACCTGCTGCGGATCACCCCCACCGGGGACGGCAACCTGTCCGTCGCCGCGTTGGGGGACACCGGCTCCGGCCTGGTGACCGTTCGCGTCGGCCGCACGAGCGTGGTCCTGCCGGTCACCGTCGGCCTGACCGACGTGCCGGTCGCCGGGTTCGACGACGCCGCTTCCTGGCGGTTCAGCCAGGCCCGCGCCAGCGGGTCGGTCGCGCCCGCGCCGGGGCACACCGGCACCGGCCTGCGCATGTCGTACGACTTCGGCCAGTCCACCGGCACGCGGGCCGCGTACGCCGACCCGCCCGCCTGGATCGAGGTGCCCGGTCAGCCGCAGGCCTTCGGGATGTGGATCCACGGCAACGGCACCGGGGAGTGGCCCAGCCTGCACCTGCACGACGCCCAGGACACCCAGCACGTGCTGCGGGGCCCACTGATCACCTGGACCGGCTGGCGGTACGTGGAGTTCGCGGTGCCGGCCGGGGTGCAGTACCCGGTGCGGGTACGCCGCTTCTACGTGGCCGAGACGAACGCCGCCGCGCAGTACACCAGCGAGGTGATCATCGACGACCTGGTGGCGAAGGTGCCCCCGACGGTCGACGTGCCGGAGGTGGCCCCGCGTACCGATCGGGTGGTGGTCCGCGACGGCACTGTGGACGGCGCGCCGTGGCGGTTCGCGGTGCTCTCCGACGCCCAGTTCGTCGCCGCCGACCCGGACAGCGACCTGGTCGCCCAGGCCCGGCGGACGTTGCGCGAGGTGCGGGCGGCCCGGCCGGACTTCCTCCTGATCAACGGCGACTTCGTGGACACCGCCTACCCGGCCGACTTCGCGCTGGCCCGGCGGATCCTCGACGAGGAGTTGGGCGACGCGCTGCCCTGGTACTACGTGCCCGGCAACCACGAGATCATGGGCGCCCCGATCAGCAACTTCGCTGCCGCGTTCGGTGCCACCTCCCGGGTGTTCGACCACAACGGCACCCGGTTCGTCACGCTGAACTCGTCCACCGGGACGCTGCGCGGCGGCGGCTTCGACCAGGTACGGATGCTCCGCGAGACGCTGGACGCGGCGGCCACCGACCGACGTGTGGGTTCGGTCGTCGTCCTGCACCACCACCCGCCGCGCGACCCCAGCCCGGCGCAGGCCAGCCAGCTCGGCGACCGCAAGGAGGCGGCGCTGCTGGAGCAGTGGCTGGCCGATTTCCAGCATCGCACCGGCAAGGGAGCGCTGTTCGTGGGCGGGCACGTCGGCACCTTCCACGCCGACCGGGTCGACGGTGTGCCGTACGTGATCAACGGCAATGCGGGCAAGACGCCGTCCACCCCTGCCGACCAGGGTGGCTTCACCGGCTGGACGGAGTTCGGCGTGGACCCGGTGACCCCGACCGAGGCGGACCGGGCCCGCCGTGACCCGCTCGCCGAGGGCCCACGCTGGGTGGACGCGGAGTTCCACGCGCACGTCGACCGGCTCACGGTGGCCGCCCCGGCCAGCGTCGCGGTCGGCACCCCCGCGACGGTCACCGCCACACTGGCCCAGCCCAGCGGGCGTACGGTCCCGGTGGCCGCACCGGTCAGCGCCGACTGGTCGGCCTCGCCGGGAGTGCACATCGGCTCGGCGGCCGGGGTGCGCCCATGGCACACCGCCCGATTCGACCCGGCCACCGGCACCCTGACGGCACTGCGGCCCGCCGCGCCGCTACGCCTGACGGTGGAGGTCAACGGCGCCCGTGCCGAGGCCACCATCACCGTCACCAGGTGAACTGTCCGGACGGGCCCCCACGCGCGGGGCCCGTCCGGACCCCTCAGAAGTCGCCGTCGGCCACCTGGAAGACGGTCAGCCCGAGGGCCCGCCACATCTGGACCACCTGGACACGGTCGTCGAAGACGCCGGCCACCCGGTATCGGTCCTTGATCTCCCGGTCGTAGATCTCCCGCTTCACGATCGAGTCCTTCCGGGAGTCGCCGACGGCACGCAGGTGCAGGCCGAGGTAGGGGATCCGGACGTGCCGGGCCAGCCACGCCTCGGTGGCCGCTCGGGCGGAGGCGTCCCTCCCGGAGCAGAAGACCACCCCGTACCCGGCCGCGTGCATCGCCCGGACCGCCGCGATCACCGCCGTGTTCGGCTCGTCCTCGCCCACCCGGGTCATGTCGTACGGGCTGCGGGAAACGGCCAGCGCGACGGTGCCGTCGATGTCCACCAGCACGATCTCGGGTGGCTCGGTCGACGGCGGGTGCACGACGGCGGGGCGTCCGGTGCGGGCCTGCGGCACCGGCAACGGCAGGGTCCGCCCCTCCAGGTACCGCTCGTGCAGTCGACGGATCGCCTCGGCGCCGACCTGTTCGGCGGCCGGGCGCGCGGCGTCGCGGCGCAGACACTCGGCCAGCGGCACGTCGGTGAAGTCGTGCACCTCGAAGTCCGCGCCGTGGCGGGCGGCCAGCTCGGCCCAGTCACGCAGCGTCCGTGAGCGCAGGTTGGTGTCGTCCACGCAGACGTCCGCGCGGGCCCGCAGCAACGCCTCGACCTGGGCCCGCTGGACGACTGTCACCTGGGCCTCGGCCCACTGGGTGAACAGCCGCTCGCCGTGCAGCATCCGGCGCAGGTCGTCCCGGTTGACCCGGACCACGGAGGGTTGGAGCGTGCGGGCGAACGTCGTCTTACCCGAGGCGGGCAGTCCCCGGGTGGCGATCAGGCGGGTCATCGACGTCGCACCTCCGGCTCGGCGTGCGTACCCCCTGCGGGGTACCTGGCGGCGGTCCGCCGGGTCGACGAATGCCCCGTCGGGCGGTGGGAATGCGGACGGGTAGGCACGTGTTGACGATGCCGGACGAGGTGTGCGGCCCGATTACCGGGTCGGCTCAGGCCCATGGCACACTGGTCAATCGGCCACCGGTTCCGGTTCACGCCCGAGCCCGTCGCGTACGGCGCGACGAGCGATGACGGCGACCCGGCGACCACCAACGAGAGGACCGAGGCGATGAAGGCAAACATCCACCCGGAGTACGTGACCACCGAGGTCAGCTGCTCCTGTGGCAACACGTTCACGACCCGCAGCACCGCCAAGGGCGGGGCGATCCACGCCGAGACCTGCAGCGCCTGCCACCCGTTCTACACCGGTAAGCAGCGCGTTCTCGACACCGCCGGCCGGGTCGCGAAGTTCCAGCAGAAGTACGCCAAGGTTCAGGCCAAGAAGGCCAAGTAGTTCCACGTTCGGCGCCCGCGTCCGGTTTTTGCCGGATGCGGGCGCCGTCCGCATTTCTCCCAGTTTCCGCCCGGCCGCCGGCCTTCCGGCTCTCCCGGCTCGCACCGTCGAAGGAGCATCCGCAGCATGAGCAGCGAGCGTCTGGCCGGCCTCCTCGACGAGTACGCGGAGCTGGAGAAGCGGCTGGCCGATCCGGCCATCCACGCCGACCAGGCGACCGCGCGCAGGGTGGGCCGCCGCTACGCCGAGCTGGTGCCGCTGCACAAGGCCGCCGACGAGCTGGAACAGGCCCGCGCCGACCTGGTGGCGGCCCGCGAGCTTGCCGCGGAGGACCCGTCCTTCGCGAGCGAGGCGGAGTCGATCGCCGCGACCCTGCCCGTGCTGGAGGAACGCCTCGCCGAGCTGCTCATCCCGCGCGACCCGCACGACGCCAAGGACGTGATCGTCGAGATCAAGGCGGGCGAGGGTGGCGAGGAGTCGGCGCTGTTCGCCGGCGACCTGCTGCGGATGTACACCCGCTATGCCGAGCGCCACGGCTGGGTCACCGAGGTGATCGACGCGCAGGATTCCGACCTCGGCGGGGTCAAGGACGTCTCGCTCGCCATCAAGACCAAGGGTGTGCCGGAGGGCGGCAGCGGCGTCTGGTCCCGACTCAAGTGGGAGGGCGGCGTGCACCGCGTGCAGCGTGTCCCGGTCACCGAGTCGCAGGGCCGGATCCACACCTCCGCCGCCGGGGTGCTGGTGCTGCCGGAGGCCGAGGACGTCGACGTCACCATCGACGCGAACGACCTGCGCATCGACGTGTTCCGCTCGTCCGGCCCGGGCGGCCAGTCGGTCAACACGACCGACTCGGCGGTGCGGATCACCCACCTGCCGACCGGCATCGTCGTCTCCTGCCAGAACGAGAAGTCCCAGTTGCAGAACCGGGAGCAGGCGATGCGGATCATGCGGGCCCGGCTGCTGGCCGCCGCCCAGGAGCAGGCCGACGCCGCCGCCTCGGACGCCCGGAAGGCCCAGGTGCGCACGGTGGACCGCTCGGAGCGGATCCGCACCTACAACTACCCGCAGAACCGGATCACCGACCACCGGATCGGCTACACGGCGTACAACCTCGACCTGGCGCTCGCCGGCGAGCTGGACGGGGTGCTGGACGCCCTGACGGAGGCGGACCGCGCCGCCCGGCTGGCCGGCGACACCGAGCTGACCCGCCGCTGAGCAGCCCGGCCGACGGCGACCCGTCGCCGTCGATCATGGGATTGTGGTGGGTGGTTTGTCACATCGTGGGCCTTTGGTGAGGCACCACAAGTTCTTGATCGACGCGAGCCCTGGCGGTCAGCTCGCGCGGGGACGGGACTTGGCGCGCAGCATCTCCCGGTCGGCCAGCTCGAAGGCGACGCTGAGCGCGTCGCGCAGCCCGCTGCCGCCGGAGACCTCCGCGAAGCCGATGCTCACCCCGACCGGCGTGCCCGGCACCAGCGACTCCCAGTCCTCGAGTCGGACGGCGGCCTCGATCCGGCGGGCCACCTCGGCGGCCTCGGTCATGCCGGTGTCCGGCAGCACCACGACGAACTCGTCACCGCCGTAGCGGGCGACGAAGTCGCCCCGGCGCATCACCCGGTTGATCACCCCGGCGATGCGTTGGAGCACCAGGTCGCCGGAGTGGTGGCCGTGCCGGGTGTTGACCGCCTTGAAGCCGTCCAGGTCGCAGACGCCGATCACGACCCGCTCGCCCCGGGTGACCACTGCCGTGATGTACCGCTCCAGCCGGCGTCGGTTGGGCAGCCCGGTGAGCGGGTCGGTCAACGCCTCGCCCTCGAACCGCGCCGCCTCGCGGCGCATCTCCTCGTGGTCGATGCGGGCGGCGATGCCGTCGATGTAGACGTCCCGCAGCCGGTCGTTGCGTTGGGCGGCGAGCCGGAACGCCAGGCGGTCGGCCCGGTGCGCCGCCGGGTGGTCTCCGGCGCGGGTCAGCGCGATGCTGCGCAGCCGGGCCGGCTCGGCCGCTCCGAGCGTCTCGGTGGAAACGTGCACGGTGTCCAACCGGGTGACCGCCTCGATCGGCCGCCCGGCGGCCACGGCGAGGCACACCTGCCCGAGCTGCCGCATGTCGCGGGCGCGGGCGCTGTCCCCGCCGTGGCTAATCAACCGGGACGGCTCGGCCTCCCCGGTGGTCGCCACCTGGTCGCCGAGCGCGGCCTGCCGAGCCGCCGCGTAGCCGTAAGCGGCGAGGCTGCTCGGGCGGAGCTGGCCGGCCCGCCCGGTGCGGACGAAGCGGGCCAGGTCGGCGGCCACGTCCCGGAGCACCCGCAGGCATCCGTCGCTGTCGCCGTTGTGGTCCAGTGCCACCGCGTTGCGCAGCCGGATGCCCGGGGCGGCGAACGTCTCCTCGGGGATGCCGGCGGTCAGCCCGAGCTGACGGGCCCGCTCGATGGCGCCGAGGGCGTAACCGTGGAAGCTGAGGTAGCTGTAGGCCATCGCCAGGTCGTGCCAACCCCAGGCGGTGTCCCGGTCCGGGTCCTCCACCGCGCCCAGGGCGCGGGCGGCTCGGACGAGGTGCATGACGCAGCGGTCCAGTGCGCCCTGGTGGTGGGCGGCGAGCGCGGCCAGCGCGTTGAGGTGCCCGTGCAGGTATGGCTCGGCGAGGTCGCGAACCGCCGCCGACGCCTCCTCGATGGCCCGGGTGAACTCCGCGGTCCGACCGAGATTGATCAGTGCGGAGAGGCGCTGCACCAGCGCGTCCGCTCGCGCGGCCGGGTCGGCCGTGGTGCGGATCACACGCTCCAGCAGGACGTACGACTCCGCGGAACGGCTGGCCTCCTGCAGTGCACGGGCGTGCGTGAGGACATCAACCTGGTCATCGACCCGGTCGAGCCAGCCCACCCGCCAACCTCCTGCCGTGCGCCTGGGCGCACCTGTTCGTCGCGTCGCCCGCGACGCTTCATGATTATGTCGTGAGTACTCTGCCGCAACACCCCCCCGGAGGGACAGGCCCCATCCGTCCGTCCGCCGCAGTGGCCCGATCGGCCCGGGTGCTCGCCGCCGCCGGGGTCGGCTCGGCCCGGGTGGAGGCCGAGTTGCTGGCCGCGTACGTGCTCGGGGTGCCCCGGGGTCGGCTGGCGCTCGCCGACGACCTCAGCGACGACCAGCTGGCGCGGCTCGACGACCTGACGCGTCGTCGCGCCGGGCGGGAACCGTTGCAGCATCTGACCGGTCGGGCCGGGTTCCGTCACCTTGAGTTGCTGGTCGGTCCGGGTGTCTTCGTGCCCCGGCCGGAGACCGAGTTGCTGGCCGGGTGGGGCGTCGAGCAGGCCCAGGGCCGGCCCGACCCGGTGGTGGTCGACCTGTGCAGCGGCTCGGGCGCCATCGCGCTGGCGGTCGCCCAGGAGCTGCCGGGGGCGCGGGTGATCGCGGTGGAGCGGTCCCCGGCGGCGTTGGCCTGGCTGCGGCGCAACGCGGCGGAGCGGGCCGCGGCGGGGGACCGGCCGATCGAGGTGGTCGAGGCCGACGTGACAGCGCCGGATCTGCTGGCGGACCTGGTGGGCAGAGTGGACGTGCTGCTCTGCAACCCGCCGTACGTGCCGGACGACGTGGTGGTCCCGCCGGAGGTGGCCGGGCACGACCCGGCGGAGGCGGTCTTCGGCGGCGCGGACGGTCTGGCGGTGATCCGGCCGGTCGTCACCCGGGCGGCGGCGTTGCTGCGCCCCGGTGGCGCGTTCGGGGTGGAGCACGACGACACACACGGCGCGGCGGTGCCCGGGCTGCTCGCCGGGCACGGCGGGTTCAGCGCTGTCACGGAGCATCGGGACCTCACCGGACGGCCCCGCTTCGCCACCGCGTCCCGACGGGCGGACGGCCAGCACGCCCCGATCGGGGCGGCGTGGCAGACTGACTCCCCGTGATGCTCTACGACTGCCGGTCGCCCGCCGATCGGGACCGCGGCATCGCTGCGGCGATCGAGGCGGTCAAGAACGGCGAGCTGGTCGTCCTTCCGACGGACACCGTGTACGGGATCGGCGCGGACGCGTTCACCCCGTACGCGGTCAAGGCGCTGCTCGATGCCAAGGGCCGGGGTCGGCAGATGCCGCCGCCGGTGCTGATCGGCTCGCGGCACACCCTGGACGGGTTGGTCTTCTCGCTGCCCACCGCCGCACGGGACCTCGTGGAGGCGTTCTGGCCGGGTGCCCTGACGATCGTCGTCGAGCACTCGCCGAGCCTCCAGTGGGATCTGGGCGACAAGACGGGCACGGTGGCGGTGCGGATGCCGCTGCACCCGGTGGCGCTGGAGGTGCTGCGCGAGACCGGCCCGATGGCGGTCTCGTCGGCCAACAAGACCGGCCAGCCCGCCGCGGTGACCGCCGAGGAGGCGCGTGACCAGCTCAGCTACTCGGTGCGGGCCTACCTGGAGGCCGGGCCCTGCCCGGACCCGGTGCCCAGCACGATCGTGGATCTGACCGGTGAGGTGCCGCAACTGCTGCGGGCGGGGGCGATCCCGTTGGAGAAGCTGCGCGATGTCGTACCGGACCTCATCGACGGTCGGGCGGTCTGAGTGCCCCCGTTCACGGTGCTGCACGTGTGCATGGGCAACATCTGCCGCTCGCCGATGGCGGAGCGGCTGCTCGCCTTGGCGGTGCGGGAGCGGTTGACGCGGCGTGCGGAGGACCCGGCCCGGGCCGAGGAGCTGGTGCACAGCCACAGCGCCGGGACGGGTGGTTGGCACGCGGGCGAGGAGATGAACCCGCCGGCGGCGCGGCAGGTGAACGGCCGGGGTGGGGACGTCGAGGGGTTCGCCGCCCGTAAGTTGCGCTCGGACCACATCGACGCCGCCGACCTGGTCCTGACCGCCACGGCGGACCAGCAGGAGTACGTGGTGGCGCTGCGGCCGGACGCGGCGGCCCGCACGTTCGTGCTGGGGGAGTTCGGCCGGCTGCTGGCCGCGGTGGACGCCACCGCGTTGCCGCCGGGTGACGCCACCCCGGAGGCCGTTTACGCCCGGGGTGTGGCTCTGGTGGCTGCGGCCCATGACGTCCGGTTGGGCGCCTCGGCGTTGCCGACCGATGATCTGGACGACCCGTGGGGTCGCGGTGACCAGTGTTTCAGCCGGGTCGCCGACGAGATCGAGGAGACGGTGCACCCGCTGGCCGGCGCACTGCTGCCCTGAGCCTTGGTGCGAGTTTCCTCCGGGTTTGGGGAAAACCAGGGGCGAAAGGGGCTTTTCGGGTCATCCTGAACGGGTCCTAGCGTGACCGGCTCCTGCGGGGAGAGCTGATGATCCGGGCCCATCTCGACAAACTGCTGACCGTGGTGATCGCCGGAGTGCTGGCCGGGTTGGTGCTGGCCGCAGCTGCCCTGCCGGCGGCGCTGGCGTTCGGGATCGGGTTCAGCAACCTGTCCACGCCGTACTCGGAGCTGCCGAACACGCTCCGTACGCCGCCGACCGCCCAGCGCTCCAACCTCTACGCCAACGACGGCACCACCCTGATCACCTCCTTCTACCAGGAGGACCGGGTGGACGTGCCGCTGCACGAGGTGGCCCCGGTGATGCGCCAGGCGATCGTCGCCGCCGAGGACGTCCGGTTCTACCAGCACAGCGGCGTGGACCTGCGCGGCGTGGTGCGCGCGTTCACCGTCAACAAGCGGGACGGGCGGACGCGGCAGGGCGCCTCCACGTTGACCATGCAGTACGTCCGCAACGTGCTCAGCAGCGACCCCCGGCTGACCGAGACGCAGCGGGTGGCCGCCACCGAGGTCACCACGGTGCGCAAGCTCCAGGAGATGCGCTACGCGCTCGCGCTGGAACGGGAGCTCGACAAGGAGCAGATCCTCACCCGCTACCTCAACATCGCCTACTTCGGCGCCGGGGCGTACGGCATCGCGGCGGCCAGCAAGCGCTACTTCTCCCGGTCTCCGGCCGACCTGACCCTGTCCCAGGCGGCGCTGCTGGCCGGTCTGGTCCGGTCACCGGACAGCGACGACCCGATCAACGGCGACGCCGACGCCGCGCTGGCCCGACGGTCGTACGTGTTGGAGCGGCTTGTGGAGTCGGGGCAGGTGCCGGCGGACGCGGCGGCGGCGGCCCGGGCCGAACCGTTGCAGCTTCAGCCCAGTGAGACCCCGAACGACTGCACCGGGGTGCCCGAGGCGCACAACGACTGGGGCTTCTTCTGCGACTGGTTCACCCGCTGGTGGAGCAGCCAGTCCGCGTTCGGCGCGACGGCCGACGAGCGGCAGCGCGCGCTGCGCCGGGGCGGGTTCTCGATAGTGTCGTCGCTGGACCCGGGGGTGCAGCGGGCCACCACCGAGCAGGTGCTGAAGATCTATCGGCCGACGGACGCCGAGGCGGTGCCGACCGCCGTGGTGCAGCCGGGCACCGGGCGGGTGCTGGCGATGTCGGTGAACCGTGCCTACAGCGTGCAGGACAACCCGGTCGGGCAGAAGAACCGCCCCAACACCGTCAACCAGTTGGTCGCCGGCGGTGGGGCGATCGAGGGGTACCAGGGTGGCTCGACGTTCAAGCTCTTCACCATGCTGGCCGCGCTGGAGTCCGGCCTGCCGCTGTCGACCGACTTCGTGGCGCCGACCCAGTTGCTCACCCGCTTCCCGGTCACCGGGGCGGCGAGCTGTGACGGTCACTGGTGCCCGACGAACGCCAGCCCCTCGTCGATGGACGGCCCCCGCACCATGTGGAGCGCGTTCGGCCGTTCGGTGAACACGTACTTCGCCTGGCTCACCGAGAAGGTGGGCGCCGACCGGGTGGTGGAGATGGCCGAGCGGCTCGGCATCGTGCTGCGGGCCGACTCCGACGCCAAGCTGGCCCGCTACGGCGCGAAGAACTGGGGCCCGTTCACCCTGGGCGTGGCCGCGACGACGCCGCTGGACCTGGCCACCGCGTACGCCACGGTGGCGGCCGAGGGGACCTGGTGCGCACCGCTGCCGGTGGTCTCGATCACCGACTCGGGCGGCCGGCCGGTCGACGCCGCCAAGCCGGACTGCCGGCAGGTGCTCGACCCCGACGTGGCCCGGGCGGCCACCGACGCGGCGCGCTGCCCGGTCGGCGACCAGTCGATGTACGGGCGCTGCGACGGCGCCACCGCACCGGGGCTGCGCGCGCGGCTCGGCCGTCCGGTGGCCGGCAAGACCGGCAGCTCGGAGCGGTACGAGACGGAGACCGTGGTGGCGTTCACGCCGCAGTTGGCGGTCGCCTCGATGGCGGCGAACCCGGACGATCCCCGGGACGCGGTCGGCCAGGCGGTGCAGGCTCGGATGGTGGACGCGGTCGGCGAGGTGCTCGCCGTCGCCCTGCGCGACCAACCGGTACGCGACTTCGTCCCGCCGAGCGAACGAACCGCCCTCCAGGTCACCGGAGCCCGCACCGGCAACTGAGACCTGCGGGGATCAGGGGGCCTGTTCGGCGTTGCGCGCAATGTTGCGGGCCATCCCGCCGAAGACCACCGCGTGGAAGGGCGCCACCGACCCCCAGTAGGCGTGGCCGCTGAGCCCGCGTGGCAGGAAGACCGCGCGTTGCTGGTAGCGGCTGCGGCCGTCGTCAGTTGGCAGCACCCGCATCTCCAGCCAGGCCCGGCCGGGCAGCCGCATCTCGGCGCGCAGCCGGAGCAACTCGCCCGGGACGATCTCCTCGACCCGCCAGAAGTCCAGCGCCTCACCGACCTGGAGGCGGTGCGGGTCGCGTCGGCCCCGACGCAGCCCGACCCCGCCGACCAGCCGGTCCAGCCAGCCGCGGATCGACCAGGCGAGCGGGAACGAGTACCAGCCGTGCTCCCCGCCGACGCCCTCGACAACCCGCCAGAGCGCCGCCGGTGGGGCGTCCACCACCCTCTCGCGGACGTCGGTGTAGGCGGTGCCGCCGGACCACTTCGGGTCGGTGGGCAACGGCTCGGCGGGCGCGTCCGGGCCGCTCGCGTTCGACCAACGGGTCTCCACCTGGGCATCACGCACCTTGGCGAGCGCCAGCGCCACCGCGTCGTCGAAGCCGGTCAGCCCACCGGGTGGGTCCGGCACGTACCGGGCGATGTCGTGCTCGTGCGCGACCGCCTCGTGGATCAGGCTCTCCACCAGGGGACGGGCGATGGCATTCGGCACGGGGGTGACCAGGCCGACCCAGTGCGACGAGAGCGACGGGGTGAGCGCGCGGACCGGCACGATGATCCGTCGGCGCAGCCCGGCCACCCGGGCGTAGCGCTGCATCATGTCGAGGAAGGTCAGCACGTCCGGCCCGCCGATGTCGAAGCCCCGGTTGACGTCCGGCGGAAGCGCGATGGAGCCGGCCAGGTAGCGCAGCACGTCGCGGACCGCGATCGGTTGGATCCGGTTGTGGACCCAGCGCGGGGTGATCATGGCGGGTAGCCGCTCGGTCAGGTACCGCAGCATCTCGAACGACGCCGAGCCGGATCCGATGATCACCGCGGCCCGCAACACCGCCGTCGGCACCCCGCTGGCCAGCAGGATCCGGCCCACCTCGGCCCGGGACCGCAGGTGGGGGGACGGGACCTCCGCGTCGGACGCCGGTTCCGGCCCACCCAGGTAGACGATCCGGCGTACGCCGGCAGCGCGGGCCGCCGCCGCGAAGTTGGTCGCCGCCGTGCGGTCGGCCTCCTCGAAGTCGGGCCGGCCCAACGAGTGCACCAGGAAGTACGCGACGTCCACGTCGGCGAACGCGGCGGGCAGCGTCTCCGGCCGGCTCAGGTCCCCCTCGACGATCTCGGCCGCCGAGGCCCAGGGCACGTCCCGCAGCCGGACCGCCTTGCGGGCGAGGCAGCGGACGGTATGCCCGTCGGCCAGTAGCAGCGGCGTCAGCCGCCCGCCGATGTATCCCGTAGCTCCCGTGACGAGGCATCTCACAGGTCCCAGTGTGCGGCCCCCTAGACTCATCGGCTGTGGAGACCGAGACGAGTACCTTCTGGGGGCCGGATTTCGCGCAGCTCAGGACCACCGACCCGGAGATCGCCGCGGTGGTCCTCGGCGAGCTGGACCGGTTGCGGGGCGGCCTGCAGCTCATCGCCAGCGAAAACCTGACCTCGCCGGCGGTGCTGGCCGCGCTCGGCTCGACCCTGACCAACAAGTACGCCGAGGGCTACCCGGGCCGGCGCTACTACGGCGGCTGCGCCGAGGTGGACCGGGCCGAGGAGATCGGCATCGCCCGGGCCAAGGAGCTCTTCGGGGCCGAGCACGCCAACCTCCAGCCGCACTCCGGGGCGAGCGCCAACCTGGCCGCGTACGCCGCGCTGGTGCAGCCGGGTGACACGGTGCTGGCGATGGACCTGCCGCACGGCGGGCACCTCACCCACGGCAGCAGGGTGAACTTCTCCGGCAAGTGGTTCCACCCGGTCGGCTATCCGGTCCGGCCGGACACCGAGCAGATCGACTACGACGAGGTACGGGACCTGGCGCGGACGCACCGACCCAAGCTGATCATCTGTGGTGCCACCGCGTACCCCCGGCTGATCGACTTCGCCCGGTTCCGGGAGATCGCCGACGAGGTGGGCGCCTACCTGATGGTGGACGCCGCGCACTTCATCGGCCTTGTCGCCGGCCGGGCCATCCCGTCACCGGTGCCGTACGCCGACGTCGTCTGCGCCACCACCCACAAGGTGCTGCGGGGCCCACGCGGCGGCATGATCCTGTGCCGCGAGTCGCTGGCCCAGCGCATCGACAAGGCGGTCTTCCCGTTCACCCAGGGTGGCCCGCTGATGCATGCGGTCGCGGCCAAGGCGGTCGCGTTGCGCGAGGCCGCCCAGCCGGAGTTCCAGACGTACGCCAGGCAGGTGGTCACCAACGCCCAGGCGCTCGCCGCCGGGCTGGCCGACGAGGGTATGCGCCCGGTGTCCGGTGGCACCGACACCCACCTGGCCCTGATCGACCTGCGGGAGCTGGGGGTGACCGGCGCCGAGGCCGAGCGACGCTGCGACGCCGCGTCGATCACTCTCAACAAGAACGCCATCCCGTACGACCCGCAGCCGCCGATGGTGGCCTCCGGCATCCGGGTGGGCACGCCGAGCGTCACCACCCAGGGCATGCGGGAGGGGGAGCTGCGGCAGGTGGCCGCCCTGATCGCACGGGTGGTGCGCACCGATCCCGGAGCACCGGGCGGTGCCGACGAGCTGACCCGGATCGGTGCCGAGGTGGCCGAGCTGGTCGCGACGTTCCCGGCGTACCCCCGATGAGCGAGCCACGGACGGAGGAGCCACGGGCGGGTGAGCCGGGCGCGATCCGGGTTCGGCTGCCGTACCTCCGCCTTACGCTGCTGAGTTGTGCGGTGCTGGCGATACTGGCGGTCCCGCTCGCGGCGGTCCTGGAGGGTGCCGAGGGCGCCGCCGGAGCGGCGGCCGGGATTGCGCTGGTGGTGGTGAGCTATCTCATCTCCGGGCTCTCCGTTGCCTGGGCGGACGCCATCAACCCCCGCATGATCATGTCTGTCGGGTTGGTCACCTACGGTGTGAAGATCGTGATCCTCGGTCTGACCATGGCGGCCATCGCGGCCACCGGTTGGGGTGGTTTGCGGGTCATGGGCATGGCCGTCATCGCGGCCGTGGTGGTATGGACCGGAGCTCACCTGACCTGGGCGTTGCGGTCTCCGATGCCGACCTTCGAGGCGCAACGCGACTGAGCGGGTCCGACGGTGGGCTCCCCGACGGACGATTAGTCGGCTATTTTCCGGCTCTGTCGGGCTGCTCAGAGAGACTCGACGGGAGTAGCCTTGGCGACGGTTGACGCGCCCGTAGTACGGCCCGCACGCTGCCCGCAGTGTGGGGGGTGCCGCACACCCCGACGCGCCCCGGCTGATATTGTTCGCGGCGTCATGGCCGACGACCTTTCCCCCAAGAAGTCCGATGAGCACTCATCGGAGGGCGTTGCCGGCACCGTTCTGGGCTATCTCCTCGCCGGCATCCTGGTGTGGGGCTTCCTCGGATGGCTCGCCGGACGCCTCTTTGGATTTCCGACGGGCATCGGGATCGCCACGGGCATGATCTTCGGCGCAGCCGGAGCGATCTACCTGATCATGAAGAGGCTCAGTGCTTGAGTGCCAGCACGCGCGGGTCTGTCGAGTGCGGAGGATGACACGGTGAGTGGACAGCTCGTCGCCGCCGAGGGGCTTCCCTGGCCCCCCAGCGTCGGAGATTTCTACCCGCCGAACGTGGCCGGCCCCTGGGTCACCAAGTTCGGGATCATGGTCTGGCTCGCGGTCGCGTTGCTGATCATCTTCTTCATGCTGGCCTACCGGAAGCCCAAGCTGGTCCCCGGTAAGGCCCAGTGGTATGCGGAGTCGGTCTACGGCTTGGTCCGGGACAACATCGCCCGCGAGCAGATGGGCAACGCGGGCATCCGCTTCGCGCCCTACTTCACGGTGCTGTTCAGTTTCATCCTGCTGACCAACGTCTTCAGCATCGTGCCCGGGTTGCAGATCTCGCCCAACTCGCACATCGCCTTCCCGATCGTGCTCTCGCTCATCTCGTACGTGATGTACATCTACATCGGCATCCGCAAGCACGGCCTTGGTAGATACCTGAAGCAGAGCCTGATCCTGCCCGGCGTCCCGTGGCCGATGCACTTCCTGCTGATCCCGATCGAGTTGCTACAGAACTTCATCGTTCGGCCGGTCACCCTGGCGCTCCGGCTCTTCGCCAACATGTTCGCGGGCCACCTGCTCCTGCTGGTCTTCACCGTCGGTGGGTTCGTGTTGCTGGCCTCGGACAGCATCTTCATCCAGGCCGCCTCGGTCTTCTCCTTCGTGATGGCGATCGTGATGGCCTTCTTCGAGCTGCTGGTCGCGGCGCTGCAGGCGTATGTCTTCGTCACGCTGACCGCCAACTACATCGGGTCATCGCTGGCCGACGAGCACTGATCGGGCTCGGCGGGTCGTCCGGCCCGACCAAGCTTCTGGTAACGACCGCGTACGCGTGAAAACTCACGTGTGAACTAGGAGGAATACCCGCAATGCAGGTTATTGCCGCTATCGAAGGCAGCGTCAACACCATCGGCTACGGCCTCGCCGCCATCGGCCCCGGTATCGGTGTCGCCCTGGTCTTCGCGGCCTACATCCAGTCGAGCGCCCGCCAGCCGGAGTCCGCCGCGTTCAACCGCACCTGGCTCGTCCTGGGCTTCGCCCTGGTCGAGGCGCTCGCGCTCTTCGGCCTGGTGCTTGCCTTCGCTGTCGGCGGCTGACACTTCGCACCACGCGACCCGGAGGTCTGACATGTTCAACGCCGCTGAAGGTGTCGAGCACAACCCGATCCTGCCGATCTGGCAAGAAATGGTCATCGGGACCATTTCCTTCGCCCTGCTTGTCTTTGTGCTGCTGAAGTACGTCATGCCGCGCATGGAGGCGATGTATCAGGCGCGGGTCGACGCGATCGAGGGTGGCCTCAAGCGTGCCGAGGCAGCGCAGGCTGAGGCGAACCAACTGCTCGAGCAGTACCGCGCGCAGCTGGCCGAGGTGCGTACCGAAGCCGCCAAGATTCGCGACGACGCCCGCTCCGACGCCGAGGGGATCCGTCAGGACATCCTCGCCAAGGCGCGGGAGGAGTCCGAGCGGGTCGTCGCCGCCGGCAAGGAGCAGCTCAACGCCGAGCGGGCCACCATCGTGCGTGACCTGCGCGCGGAGGTCGGCGGCCTCGCGGTCGATCTGGCCAGCCGGATCGTCGGGGAGTCGCTCGCCGACGAGACCCGTCGCAAGGGCACCGTCGAGCGCTTCCTCACCGATCTTGAGAGCGCGGGGGCCCGCTGATGCACGCCGCCGGCCGGGAGTCGTACAAGGCGGCCGTCGAGCGGCTGGAGGCGTACACCCGCGGCGCACAGCCGCAGGCGGTCGCCGCCACCGCCGACGGCGTCCTCTCCGTCGCTGATCTGCTGCGGCGAGAGGTGCGGCTGCGCCGGGCGCTCGCCGACCCGGCACGGTCCGGCGAGGATCGCGCCAGCCTGCTCGGCACCATGCTGCGCGGCAAGCTCGACGGGCAGGCACTCGACCTGACCAGCGCGTTGGTCGCCAGCCGCTGGTCGGCACCGTCGGAGTTGCTCGACGGCACCGAGCGGCTCGGCGTCGAAGCGCTGCTGGCCAGCGCCGACGCCACCGGTGATCTCGGTGAGGTAGAGGACGAGCTGTTCCGGTTCGGTCAGTTGGTCGCCGGGCAGCCGCAACTCGCCACCCTGCTGACCGACCCGATCGCGCCGGTCGCCCAGCGCGCCGGGCTGGTTCGCGAACTGCTGGAGGGCAAGGCCCACCCGGTGACGGTCCGCCTGACCGAGGTGGCACTCTCCGGGTTCGGCGGGCGCTCCTTCAGTGGGGCGCTCACCCGACTGGTCGAGCTCACCGCCGACCGGCGGGACCGGCAGGTCGCGTACGTGACCGTGGCCGCCCCGTTGGATGACGCGGAGGAGCAACGGCTGGGCGCTCGGCTTGCAGAGCTATACGGTCGACAGGTCGACGTCAAGCAGACGGTCGACCCCGAGATCCTGGGCGGTATGAGCGTCCGGGTCGGTTCCGATCTTTACGACGGGACGATCCTGCGCCGGCTCAAGGAGACTCGTAACGCGTTCGCCAAGCGCTGACGGCTCCCCGCGAAGCACCTGAATGACAGACGCCATTCGGACCGGTCGGTACTAGGTATCCCGGGCCCCTGAATTTTAAGGAAGCAGAGGATGGCCGAGCTGACCATCTCGACGGAGGAGATCCGCGGCGCCCTGGAGCGCTACGTCTCCTCCTATTCGCCCGACGTCTCCCGCGAGGAGGTCGGCACCGTCGCCGACACCGGTGACGGTATCGCCCACGTCGAGGGCCTGCCCTCGACCATGACCAACGAGCTCCTGGAGTTCGAGGACGGCACGCTCGGCGTGGCGTTGAACCTCGACGTCCGGGAGATCGGTGTCGTCGTTCTCGGTGACTCCGCCAAGCTGGAGGAGGGGCAGCGCGTCAAGCGCACCGAGCGGGTTCTCTCCGTTCCGGTCGGCGACGCCTTCCTCGGCCGCGTGGTCAACGCGCTCGGCGATCCGATCGACGCGCTCGGCGACATCGCCAACGAGGGCTTCCGCGAGCTGGAGCTGCAGGCTCCGAACGTGATGTCCCGTCAGTCCGTCGACGAGCCGCTGCAGACCGGCATCAAGGCCATCGACGCGATGACCCCGATCGGTCGGGGTCAGCGGCAGCTGATCATCGGTGACCGGAAGACCGGTAAGACCACGGTCGCCCTGGACGCCATCCTCAACCAGCGGGACAACTGGCGCACCGGCGACCCGAAGAAGCAGGTTCGCTGCATCTACGTCGCCATCGGCCAGAAGGCCTCCACGATCGCCTCCATCAAGGGGCAGCTCGAGGAGGCGGGCGCGATGGAATACACCACCATCGTCGCCTCCCCGGCGTCCGACCCGGCCGGCTTCAAGTACCTCGCCCCGTACACCGGCTCGTCCATCGGGCAGCACTGGATGTACGGCGGCAAGCACGTCCTGATCGTCTTCGACGACCTGAGCAAGCAGGCCGAGGCGTACCGGGCTGTGTCGCTGCTGCTGCGTCGCCCGCCGGGCCGTGAGGCGTACCCGGGTGACGTCTTCTACCTGCACTCCCGCCTGCTGGAGCGCTGCGCGAAGCTCTCCGACGAGCTGGGTGGCGGCTCGATGACCGGTCTGCCGATCATCGAGACGAAGGCCAACGACATCTCTGCCTTCATCCCGACCAACGTCATCTCGATCACCGACGGCCAGATCTTCCTGGAGACCGACCTGTTCAACCAGGGCGTCCGTCCGGCGATCAACGTCGGCACGTCGGTCTCCCGGGTCGGTGGCGCCGCGCAGGTGAAGCCGATGAAGAAGGTCGCCGGTTCGCTGCGGCTCAACCTCGCGCAGTACCGCGAGCTGGAGGCGTTCGCCGCCTTCGCCTCCGACCTGGATCGGGCCTCCCGCGCCCAGCTGGACCGCGGTTCGCGCCTGGTCGAGCTGCTCAAGCAGCCGAACTACTCGCCGTTCCCGGTGCAGGAGCAGGTCGTCTCGGTCTGGGCCGGCACCGAGGGCAAGCTGGACGACATCCCGGTGGGTGAGGTCCGGCGCTTCGAGTCGGAGTTCCTCCAGTACCTGCGGCACAAGCACGAGGGTGTGCTGGCCGGCATCGCCGACAACCAGTGGAACGATGACATCATCGGCTCCCTGGACAGGGCGATCGCCGAGTTCAAGCAGGTCTTCCTCAACAAGGAGGACGAGCGTCGGGTCAACGACGCGCCGGCCGCACCGCTTGAGGGCGACGAGAGCCGCGAGACGGTGACCCGCTTCCGCGACGGCGCGACCGACCGCCCGGCCGAGAGCTGATCTGATGGCGGCCCAGGTACGCGTTCTTCGTCAACGGATCCGCTCGGCGAAGTCGATGAAGAAGATCACCAAGGCGATGGAGCTCGTGGCGACGAGCCGGATCGCCAAGGCTCAGGCCCGGGTGCAGGCGTCCCTGCCGTACGCCCAGGCCATCACCGGTGTGCTCACGGCGCTCGCGTCCAACGCGCGGATCGACCACCCGCTGCTCACCCCGCGCGAGCGGGTGCGGCGGGCCGGCGTCCTGTTGGTCACCAGCGACCGTGGCCTGGCCGGCGGTTACAGCTCCAACGCGATCAGGATGGCGGAGTCGCTGATCGCGCGGCTCAAGGCGGACGGCAAGGAGCCGGTGCTCTACGTCATCGGACGTAAGGGCGTCGGGTTCTACCGGTTCCGCGAACGCCCGATCGAGGCCAACTGGACCGGGTTCAGCGAGCAGCCGTCGTTCGAGGACGCCCGCGCCGTCGGTGAGACGCTGATCAAGGCGTTCACGGCCGGTGCCGACGACGTCGACGGCGGTGCCGGAGCGGACGGGGTGCTCGGCGTCGACGAGTTGCACATCGTCTACACCCAGTTCCACTCGCTGATGACGCAGAACCCGGTCACCAAGGTGATCGGTCCGATGCAGGTGGAGGACCGGCCGCGCTCCGAAGGGCTGCTGCCGGCGTACGAGTTCGAGCCGGAGGCGGAGGCGCTGCTCGACGCGCTCCTGCCGAGGTACATCAACACGCGGATCTACGCGGCGTTGATCGAGTCGGCGGCGAGTGAGTCGGCGGCACGGCGGCGGGCGATGAAGAGCGCCACCGACAACGCCGAAGAGATGATTGAGAAGTACACGCGCGAGATGAACTCGGCTCGCCAGGCCGGGATCACCCAGGAGATCAGCGAGATCGTCGGCGGCGCCAACGCGCTGGCCGCGTCGGGAAGTGAAGTGTGATGACTGCACCAGTAGAGACCAAGACGGCCACGGGTCGCGTGGTCCGGGTCATCGGCCCGGTCGTCGACGCCGAGTTCCCGCGCGACGCCATGCCGGCCCTGTTCAACGCGCTCAACGTTGACGTGAAGCTGTCCGGCGGTGAGAAGACGCTGACCCTGGAGGTCGCCCAGCACCTGGGTGACAACCTGATCCGTGCCATCTCGATGCAGCCGACGGACGGCCTGGTTCGCGGCGCTGAGGTGCGTGACCGCGGCGAGCCGATCACCGTGCCGGTGGGCGACGCGGTCAAGGGCAAGGTGTTCAACGCGATCGGCGAGGTGCTCAACCTCAAAGAGGGCGAGACGTTCGAGGCCGACGACCGGTGGGGCATCCACCGCAAGGCCCCGGCCTTCGCGGACCTGGAGCCGAAGACCGAGATGCTGGAGACCGGCATCAAGGTGATCGACCTGCTCGCCCCGTACGTCAAGGGCGGCAAGATCGGTCTGTTCGGCGGCGCGGGCGTGGGCAAGACGGTGCTCATCCAGGAGATGATCACCCGTGTTGCCCGTAACTTCGGTGGTACCTCGGTGTTCGCCGGCGTGGGTGAGCGCACCCGTGAGGGCAACGACCTCATCGCCGAGATGACCGAGTCCGGCGTCATCGACAAGACCGCGCTGGTCTACGGCCAGATGGACGAGCCGCCGGGCACCCGGCTGCGGGTGGCCCTCTCCGCGCTGACCATGGCGGAGTACTTCCGGGACGTGAAGAAGCAGGAGGTGCTGCTCTTCATCGACAACATCTTCCGCTTCACCCAGGCCGGTTCGGAGGTGTCCACCCTGCTCGGCCGTATGCCGAGCGCCGTGGGTTACCAGCCGACCCTGGCCGACGAGATGGGCGAGCTCCAGGAGCGGATCACCTCCGTCCGGGGCCAGGCCATCACGTCGATGCAGGCGATCTACGTGCCGGCGGACGACTACACCGACCCCGCTCCGGCCACCACGTTCGCCCACCTGGACGCGACCACCAACCTGGAGCGGTCGATCTCCGACAAGGGCATCTACCCGGCCGTGGACCCGCTGGCGTCCTCGTCCCGGATCCTCGCCCCGGAGTTCGTCGGCCAGGAGCACTTCCAGGTCGCCACCGAGGTGAAGCGGATCCTGCAGCGCTACCGCGACCTGCAGGACATCATCGCCATCCTCGGTATCGAGGAGCTCTCCGAGGAAGACAAGATCACCGTGGCTCGGGCCCGGCGGATCGAGCGCTTCCTCTCGCAGAACACGTACGCCGCGGAGCAGTTCACCGGCGTGGCGGGCTCGACGGTCCCGATCAAGGAGACCATCGAGGCGTTCCGCAAGATCAGCGAGGGTGAGTACGATCACTTCCCCGAGCAGGCGTTCTTCATGTGCGGCGGTCTCGAGGACCTTGAGGCCAAGGCTGCGGAGCTGATGAAGGACTGACCAGCTCGATCGGATCTGCAACAAAGAGACTGCCCCGGCAATGCCGGGGCAGTCTTTTGTTCACGTTCGCGTCCTATCATCGTCGCGGTCCGTTACTCGTGGTCGGCACAGACGAGCCACCCGAGATACGTTCGTTCCGCGCTCTTATGTGAAAGAGCTTTGATCTTTGCAACCTTTCGGCGACGTGCGCCCGTCTTCCTCCCGTGGGGCGTAACGAACGGAGAACTCGTGGGTAAGGCCGGCAAGAGTGGCCGCAAGTCGTCTGTCTGGCGGGGTGTGCCGCGCTGGGCCAGGATCTGCACGGTGTTCGGCACCGTGTTGACCGTGCTCAGCGGTGCCGTGCTGGTCGGCACCGAGGTGCTCATGGCCCGCTACGAGGGGGCGGTGGGCAAGGCGGACCTGTTCGGCGACCAGGCGGCCGGTGCCCAGGCGAAGAAGAGCGAGATCAAGGGCCCGCTCAACATCCTGCTGGTCGGCATCGACCCGCGTACGGCGACGGCGGCGCCGCTGGCCGACTCGATCATGGTGCTGCACGTGCCGGCGACGATGGACCGGGCCTACCTCTTCTCACTGCCGCGCGACCTCTACGTGCACATCCCGGCGTTCAAGAAGGCCAACTTCGCGGGCGAGTCCACGAAGATCAACGCCGCCATGTCGTTCGGCAGCCAGGTGCCGGGGGCGAACCCCGACGCCGCCCGGGGCTTCGAGCTGCTGGCCACCACCGTGCAGAACGTGACGGGCATCAAGCGGTTCGACGCTGGCGCGATCATCAACTTCACCGGCTTCCAGAAGATCGTCGATGCCATGGGTGGCGTCAACATGTACATCGAGCGGGAAGTGAAGTCCGAGCACAAGCAGCCGGACGGCAAGGCCCGGCCGGGCAACACTCGCGGCGAGGGCTACGTCGGGCCGCAGGCGGTCTACAAGAAGGGCAACCAGCACCTGAGTGGGTGGCAGGCGCTGGACTACGTTCGGCAGCGTTACCCGAAGAACGGCGTTCCGGACTCCGACTACGGCCGGCAGCGCCACCAGCAGCAGTTCGTCAAGGCCATGGTCGGCCAGGCGTTCAGCGCCGACGTGGTGTCCAATCCGATCAAGCTGGACAAGGTGCTCCGCGCCGCCGGGCAGTCGCTGATCTTCAACGGACGGGGCAACAGTGTTGTTGACTTCGGGCTCGCCCTGAAGGACATCCGCCCCAACACTATCCAGATGATCAAACTGCCCGGTGGTGGCAAGTACGACGGCAAGAAATACCTGGGTGAGGAGTTCCAGGAGGGGGTTCCGGACTTCTTCGCCGCGCTGAAGAACGAGCAGCTCGACCCGTTCCTGCTGGAGCACCCGGATTTCCTGAACAAGACCAAGTAGTCGGGGCGCGGTTCTTCCCACCCGCGTGGGGCGCGCATGGGCGTCAGGCTAGACTTTCGGCAATCCGTAGCCGCAGCAAGGAGACAGCGTGGCACAGCAGCTTCACGTCGAGCTCGTCGCCGTCGAGGAAAAGGTCTGGTCGGGTGACGCCGAGATGGTCGTCGCTCGTACGACCGAGGGCGAGCTGGGTGTTCTGCCGGGGCACGCGCCGCTGCTCGGCCAGCTCGCCGAGCCCGGCCAGGTGCGCATCAAGCTGGCCGGTGGTGAGCAGGTCACCTACGAGGTGGCCGGCGGCTTCCTCTCGGTGAGCGCCGACGGTGTCACCGTGCTGGCCGAGAGCGCAACCCCGGTTTCCGCGCCGAGCCGCTGAGTCACACCGGGGATGGAGATCGTCGAAGGGTTCGGGATCGGCGTAGTCGTCATCCTCGGCGCGCTTTTCATTCTCTTCGTCCGGCGAGCTCTGGTCACCCGCAGCGGTGGCATCATCCGGCTCAGCGTCCGGGTCTCCACCATGCTCGACGGCCGCGGCTGGTCGCCCGGCTTCGGTCGGTTCGCCGATGACGAGCTTCGCTGGTACCGGATGTTCAGCTTCGCGATCCGCCCCAAGCGCGTGCTGTCGCGCAAGGGGCTGGCGGTGGAGCGCCGCCGATTGCCCGAAGGTCAGGAACGGCTCTCCATGCCGGCCGACTGGGTGATCCTCCGCTGTACCAGTCACCACGCACCGGTGGAGATCGCCATGGCGCGGTCGACCGTGACCGGTTTCCTCTCCTGGCTCGAGGCCGCCCCTCCGGGGGCGGTCTCGCCACGTCTGGCCTCCCAGGACTGGCCGGCTGCCTGAGGACTGCTGTGGCTGCTGAGGCCGCCTTTGGTCGTCCTTGGGGTTTCCGGGGAGCCCGCCCGGCTCCGGGCGGTCAGGCTTGATCCCTGCGCCGGGCGGGCTCCCCGGAAACCCTTCTTGGGCACCCTGCGTCGTTCTGGCGCGGTTCTTGTCACCTGCCGTTACCGGTGAGGCTGGGTTCCGCCTTCTGCGTCGCTGGTGATCGACTCGACTTTGTTGATTTCGGGGTGTCCTGCTGGTCTGGATGCCCCGTTTTTCTTGAACCCGAGTCGACCACGACGCCTGCTCGGTTCAGGTAGGCGTGGGGGCGGTCAGATCGGGAAGTCACTGCTCGACGTGGTGCAGAGCCCTCTGGTCAGCGCTTGCCGCCTGGCACCCATAGCACGTCTCCCGCCGGATTTGCCGTTCTTGACAGGATAAAGAGCAGATCGGAGAGCCGGTTGAGATACTTTGCCGGGAGCGTGCTGGTTCGGTCCGGATCGTGGGCGACCAGCGCCCACGCCGCCCGTTCGGCACGCCGGGCGATGGTTCGCGCCACATGCAGCAGCGCCGCGCCCGCGGTGCCGCCGGGGAGGATGAAGGAGTCGAGCTTGCTCAGGCGTGCGTTGTACTCGTCGCACCAGCCTTCCAGGCGCTCGACGTACTCCTCGGTCACCCGCAGCGGCGGGTACTTCGGCTCCGGCTCGACCGGGGTGGACAGGTCGGCGCCGACGTCGAACAGGTCGTTCTGCACCGACCCCAGCACTCCCCGCAGCACCTCGTCGAGCTCGCCCATGGCGATCGCGACGCCGATCGCCGCGTTGCACTCGTCGACATCCGCGTACGCGGCGATGCGTGGATCGGTCTTCGGCACCTGCTCGTTGTTGCTCAGCCTGGTCATGCCGGCATCGCCGGCCTTGGTGTAGATGCGCGTGAGGTGGACGGCCATGACGCACAGCCTACGGATTCCCGACCTGACGATCCCGGCGCGGCCGGACAGCTCCGCCAGTTGGCCTGTGGTGGTAGGCCCCGGCGACGCGGGCGACACGGCGGTCAACGACGTCGACGTCATCCGGGTCCACGGTGACGCCCGCCTGGCCGGCACCGTGCACGTGGTCGGCGCCAAGAACTCGGCGCTGAAGCTGATGGCCGCCGCGCTGCTCGCGCCGGGCCGCAGCGTGATCACGAACGTCCCGCGGATCACCGACATCGCGATCATGGGGGAGGTGCTGCGCCGGCTGGGTTGCGAGGTCCGGTTCGACGCGGACGACCCGGTCGACCCGATGGTCGCCCGCGGTGGGGTGGCCCGGTCCCGCTCGGTGACCATCGATGTGCCCGAGCAGCCTGGTGCCGAGGCCGACTACGACCTGGTCCGGCGATTGCGCGCTTCGATCTGTGTGCTCGGTCCGCTGCTGGCCCGCCGGGGGTACGTGCGGGTGGCCCATCCCGGCGGCGACGCCATCGGGTCACGGGGGCTGGACATGCACATCTCCGGGCTGACCCGGATGGGCGCGGAGATCTCCGGTGAACACGGGTTCGTGATCGCCTCCGCCCCGCACGGGCTGCGCGGCGCGGACATCGTGTTGGACTTCCCCAGCGTCGGCGCGACCGAGAACCTGGTGATGGCGGCGGTGCTCGCCCAGGGCACCACGATGATCGACAACGCGGCCCGCGAGCCGGAGATCGTCGACATCTGCACGATGCTCAACGAGATGGGCGCGCGGATCGTCGGCGCTGGCACGTCCACGTTGCGGATCACCGGGGTCCCCGGTCTGCGCCCGGTGCGCCACGCCACGGTGGGGGACCGGATCGTCGCCGGCACCTGGGCGTTCGGCGCGGCGATGACCCGGGGAGACGTGACGGTGACGGGGCTGGACCCCGCGTACCTGGAGGTCGCGCTGGACAAGGTGATGGCGGCCGGTGGCCTGGTGGAGACCAGGGGGGACGGCTTCCGCGTACGGATGGACGAGCGGCCCCGGGCGGTGGACGTGGTGACGCTGCCGTACCCCGGCTTCGCCACCGACCTGCTGCCGATGGCGATCGGGCTGGCTGCGGTCAGCGACGGCGCCTCTCTGATCACCGAGAACATCTTCGACGGCCGGTTCATGTTCGCCAACGAGATGATGCGGCTCGGTGCGGACATCAAGACCGATGGGCATCACGCAGTCGTCCGTGGGCGGGGTCGGCTGTCCGGTGCGCCGGTGCGGGCCACCGACATCCGCGCCGGCGCGGGGCTGATCATCGCCGGGCTCTGCGCGCAGGGTGTCACCGAGGTCTCCCACGTGCACCACGTCGACCGGGGGTACCCGGACTTCGTGGCCGACCTGCGCGCGCTCGGGGTGGCAATCGAGCGGGGCACCGCACCGGAGGAACCGTCGCTGGAGATCTGACCCGCCGGGAGGTCGCACGGCGGGCCGGGCAACGGCGCCGGACCGCCGCTTTGCCGGGAGGCACCTCCCGGACGCCCCTTAGCCATCGTTCAGGCTCGCCGACTAGGGTGTTTGCAGGCACTCAATCGCAGCGAGGGAGAAGTAGATGGCGGGTCGACTCGCGGTCGTCGGGGCCGGGCTGATGGGCTCCGGCATCGCTCAGGTGGCGGCGCAGGCCGGCTGGCAGGTGACGTTGCGCGACCTGGACGACGCGGCCACCACCCGGGGGCTGGGCGGCATCCGGAAGTCGCTGGAGAAGTTCGCCGAGAAGGGCAGGATCGAGGCGTCCGAGGTCGAGGCGACGTTGGCCCGGATCACCCCGACCACCGACCTGGAGGCGGCGGCGGACGCGGACATCGTGGTCGAGGCGGTCTTCGAGCGGCTGGAGATCAAGCACGAGGTGTTCCGTGCCCTGGACAAGATCTGCAAGGCAGACGCTGTGCTCGCCACCAACACCTCGGCCATCCCGGTCACCCAGATCGCCGCGGTGACCGAGCGACCCGAGTCGGTCGTCGGCACCCACTTCTTCTCCCCGGTGCCGATGATGCAGCTCTGCGAGCTGGTACGCGGTTACAAGACCAGCGACGCCGCGCTGGACACCGCACGGGCCTTCGCCGAGGAGATCGGCAAGACGGTGGTGGTGGTCAACCGGGACATTGCCGGCTTCGTCACGACCCGGCTGATCTCCGCCCTGGTGATGGAGGCGGTCAAGCTGGTGGAGTCCGGCGTGGTGTCCGCCGAGGACCTGGACACGGCCTGCCGCCTCGGCTTCGGGCACGCGATGGGTCCGCTGGCCACCACCGACCTGACCGGTGTGGACGTGCTGCTGCACGCCTCGAAGAACATCTACACCGACACGGCCGACGAGAAGTTCTTCCCGCCGGAGCTGCTCCAGCGCATGGTCACCGCGGGCGACCTGGGCCGCAAGACCGGCAAGGGCTTCTACACGTACTGAGCGGGACATGGAAAGGGGGCGGACGCACAGCGTCCGCCCCCTTTCTCCGCGTCAGCCGTCGCGCTTGGTGGTCCAGCGGAAGGTGGTCATGCAGAGCACCACGCCGATCACGCACCACAGGGCCAGCACCAGCGCGACCCGGCCCAGCTCGAACGAGCCGCCCGGTTCCTGGGCGCCGAAGCCGTCGGGCAGGAAGACCGACCGCAGCCCCTGGCACATCCACTTGAGCGGGAACAGCGCCGCCACCTGCTGCATCCAGGTGGGCAGGTCGGTGAAGACGAAGAACACCCCGGAGATGAACTGGAGCACCAGGGCGACCGGGGTGACCACCGCCGAGCCGCTGCGGGCGGTGCGGGCCAGCGACGAGATGGCGATGCCGCACAGGGTGCAGGCGGTCACCCCGAGCCCGGAGACCCAGCCGAAGGTCAACCACTTCCCGGCGGTGCCCGGCAGGTCGAGATCGAACAGCGCCACCGCGACGGCCAGCAGCAGCGCGGTCTCGGCGATGCCGATCGCCACCACCATGATCACCTTGCCGGCGAACCAGACCCACTTCGGCATCGGCGTGCCCCGGTAGCGCTTGAGCACCCCCCGGTCCCGCTCGATCGGGATCCAGATGCCCAGGTTCTGGAAGCTCACCGTCATCAGGCCGGTCGCGATCATGCCGGTGATGAAGTACTGGGTGTACTTGACCCCGCCACCGATCTCCCCGCTGAAGATCGACGCGAAGATCAGGATCATGATGATCGGGAAGCCCATGGTGAACACCACTGACTCCCGACTGCGCAGGAACTGGGTGATCTCCAGTCGGCCCTGGCGCAGCGCGAGCGCGCCGGCGCCGGCACGACGGCTGCGGGTCGCGGTGACCGGCGTCGCCGGCCTTGTCGTGGTGGTCATCGCGCGTGTCCGATCATCGTGAGGTAGACGTCCTCCAGGGTCGGCCGGGTCACCGTGAGGCCGGGGACCTCGCCGCCGTGGCGCGCGGCCAGGTCGGCCACGAGGGCCGTCGGCGTCGCGCTCTGCGCGCTCTCCAGTGTCCCGTCCGGGGTACGCCAGGAGACCGTGGCCAGGGCCTCCTGCCGATTGCCCAGCCGGTTCGGGGCGGCCACCTCGACCAGCCGGCCACCGGCGATCACACCGACCCGGTCGGCGAGCGCCTCCGCCTCGTCCAGGTAGTGCGTGGTCAGCACGATGGTGGTGCCGGCCGCAGCGAGGTCGCGGATCAGCTCCCAGAACTCGCGGCGGGCCTCCGGGTCGAAGCCGGTGGTCGGCTCGTCGAGGAAGAGCAACTCGGGGCGACCGATGATGCCCAGCGCCACGTCCAGGCGGCGCTTCTGCCCGCCGGAGAGGGTGTGCGTGCGGGCCTTCGCCTTGGCGCCCAACCCGACCCGCTCGATCACCTTGTCCGGGTCGTCGGCGTCGGGGTAGAAGCCGGAGAAGTGCCGGATCACCTCGGCCACGGTCAGCTCGTCGAACTCGCCGGTGCCCTGGAGCACGATGCCGACACGGGAGCGCCAGTCGGCGTCCGGGTGGGCCGGGTCCGCGCCGAGCACGAAGACCTCGCCGGCATCCCGGTGCCGGTAGCCCTCCAGGATCTCCACCGTGGTGGTCTTGCCGGCGCCGTTCGGGCCGAGCAACGCGAACACCTCACCCCGGCGCACGTCGAGATCCACGCCCGCCACCGCCACGTTGTCGCCGTACGCCTTGCGCAGCCCTCGGACGGAGATGGCCAGCTCGTCATCCATGCCGTCCAGTGTGCGTCCTGACCCTGCTGGCCCGGTGCCCGGGGTGTGGCGGTGCGCGCCACTGCGGGTGCTTCGCACCCGGATGTCCCCGACATGGACCTGTGTGGTTTTCCACAGCCCCTTTTACTGGGCGGTAACTTAAACTCCGGCCATGGACGAGACGGCATTTCCGGGACGGCTGCCCGAACGGGACCGCCCGTGGGTGATGCGGACCTACGCCGGCCACTCGTCGGCGACCGCGAGCAACGCCCTCTTCCGCCGCAACCTGGCGAAGGGGCAGACCGGCCTGTCGGTGGCCTTCGACCTGCCCACCCAGACCGGGTACGACCCGGACCACGAACTGGCCACCGGCGAGGTCGGCCGGGTCGGCGTGCCGGTGGCGCACCTCGGCGACATGCGGGCGCTCTTCGACGGCATCCCGCTCGCCGACACGAACACCTCGATGACCATCAACGCCCCGGCGATGTGGCTGCTCGCTCTCTACGGCACGGTGGCGACGGAGCAGGGCGCCGAGCTGGCCCGCTGCTCGGGCACCACCCAGAACGACATCATCAAGGAGTACCTGTCCCGGGGCACGTACATCTTCCCGCCAGCGGCGTCCCTGCGGCTCACCGCCGACGTGGTGGCGTACACGCTGCGGGAGATGCCCCGGTGGAACCCGGTCAACATCTGCTCGTACCACCTCCAGGAGGCCGGAGCCACGCCCGTGCAGGAGGTCGGCTTCGCGCTGGCCACCGCGGTCGCCGTCCTCGACGCGGTCCGTGACTCCGGCCAGGTGCCTGCCGAGCGGATGGGCGACGTGGTCCAGCGGATCTCGTTCTTCGTCAACGCCGGGGTGCGTTTCGTCGAGGAGATCGCCAAGATGCGCGCGTTCGGCGTGCTCTGGGACGAGATCACCCGGGACCGGTACGGGGTCACCGAGGCCAGACAACGCCGGTTCCGCTACGGGGTGCAGGTCAACTCGCTGGGCCTCACCGAGGCGCAGCCGGAGAACAACATCCAGCGCATCGTGCTGGAGATGCTCGGCGTGACGATGTCTCGCGACGCCCGGGCCCGCGCGGTGCAGCTGCCCGCCTGGAACGAGGCGCTCGGCCTGCCCCGCCCGTGGGACCAGCAGTGGTCGTTGCGGATGCAGCAGGTCCTGGCGTACGAGTCGGATCTGCTCGAATATCCCGACCTCTTCGCCGGCTCGCACGTGATGACCGCGCTGGTCGACGAGATCGTCACCGGCGCGCGGGTCGAGCTGGACAAGGTGCTGGAGCTGGGCGGCGTGGTCGCCGCCGTGGAGACCGGCTACCTCAAGAGCGCGCTGGTCGGGTCGCTGGCCGAACGCCGCAGGCGGATGGAGTCCGGTGCCGACGTGGTGGTCGGGGTCAACCGGTACACCGAAACCGAATCCTCCCCGCTGACCGCCGCCGGCGCGGAAGCCGTCGAGCAGGTCGACCCCGCGGTCGAGGCGGCCGCCACCGAGGGCGTACGCCGGTGGCGGGCTGACCGGGACACGGCCGCCGTCGACGCGGCCCTCGCCCGGCTCCGCGCGGACGCCGCGACCACCACCAACCTGATGCCGGCCACCCTGGAGTGCGTGCGGGCCGGGGTGACCACCGGCGAGTGGTCCGGCGCGCTGCGCCAGGTCTTCGGCGAGTACCGCGCACCGACCGGCCTGGCCGGCGCCACCGGCAGCGGCGGCGACCCCGGCCTGGCCGCCGTCCGCGAGCGGGTCGCCGCCACCGCCCGCGAGCTGGGCAGCGGCCGGCTGCGGCTGCTGGTGGGCAAACCCGGCCTGGACGGGCACTCCAACGGCGCCGAGCAGATCGCTGTACGCGCCCGCGACGCCGGGTTCGAGGTCGTCTACCAGGGCATCCGGCTGACGGCGGGGCAGATCGTCGCCGCCGCCGTCGAGGAGGACGTCGACCTGGTCGGGCTGTCCGTGCTCTCCGGGTCGCACCTGGCCGCCGTGCCGGCGGTGCTCGACGGGCTGCGCGCCGCCGGCCGGGCGGACCTGCCGGTGGTGGTGGGCGGCATCATCCCCGCCGGCGACGCGGACACGCTCCGGGCCGCCGGGGTGGCCCGGGTCTTCACCCCGAAGGACTTCGCCCTCACCGGCATCATCGACGACCTGGTCACCGTCATCCGCCGCGCCAACGACCTGCCCTGACCCGTCGATCAGGCGTCAGACGCGGAAGCCGGCGGCGCGGGCCGCGTCGCGTTCCCGGCGGCGTTCGGAGCGTCGGCGGAAGAACCAGAAGATGAAGGCCACCAGGCCCAGCAGGAAAGCCAGCACCAGCACCGGCAGGATGATCGCCACCAGGGAGACCACCACGCTGGTGGCGTCCTCGGCGGTGCTGGCGACCGGGGCGCCGAACCCGGCGGTGGTCGCGTTGATGACGGGTCGTGCCGCGGACTTGAGCAGGTGCACGCCCAGTGCCAGCAGCACGCCGGTGACGACCGGCACCCACTGGTGGGTCGAGAAGAAGGTCTCCGGGTCGCTGACCGTCACGGTCTCCGACGAGGAACCGGCACCGAAGGCCAGGCCACCGGCGGTGGGCCGGACCACGGTCTGCACCATGTCGTTGATGTGGTCGACCACGGGCACCTTGTCCGCCACCATCTCGACGGCGAGCAGCACCGCCATGATGAGGATGACCCAGCCGTTGCCGAGCCAGGTCCAGCCGCTGGGCAGGTCGATCAGGTCGGTGTAACGGCCGAGGAGACCGAGGATGAGCAGGGGTATGTAGGCGTTCAGGCCCGCTGAGGCGGCGAGGCCGGTGCCGGTGAGGACTTCGAACACGGTCTCAGCATGGCATCGACGCGCCAGTGCCGCTCGCTGGCGACCGGGGGGTGCTCGGCTACCCTCGTCGGGTGCGGTTGGTCATTGCGAAGTGCTCGGTGGACTATGTCGGACGGCTCTCGGCTCACCTGCCGCTGGCCACCCGGTTGCTGATGGTGAAGGCGGACGGGTCGGTGTCGATTCATGCCGACGACCGGGCGTACAAGCCGTTGAACTGGATGAGCCCGCCATGTCGGCTGGAGGAGGCCCCCGGTGTGTGGCGGGTGGTCAACAAGGCTGGCGAGGAGTTGCGGATCACCCTGGAGGAGATCTTCCAGGACACCTCGTACGAGCTGGGTGTCGACCCCGGCCTGCGCAAGGACGGGGTGGAGGCGCACCTCCAGGAGTTGCTGGCCGCCAACCCCAGCGCGTTGGGTGAGGGGTTCACGCTGGTCCGCCGCGAGTACATGACCGCGATCGGCCCGGTCGACCTGCTGTGCCGGGACGCCAACTCCGGTTCGGTCGCCGTCGAGGTCAAGCGTCGTGGCGACATCGACGGGGTGGAGCAGTTGACCCGGTACCTCGAGTTGATGAACCGTGACCCGCTGCTCAGCCCGGTTGTCGGGGTCTTCGCGGCGCAGGAGATCAAGCCGCAGGCCCGGGTCCTCGCCACCGACCGGGGCATCCGGTGTGTGGTCGTGAACTACGACAAGCTGCGGGGCATTGAGAAGGACGAGCTGACGCTGTTCTGAGCGGCTCAGCTCCAGGTAGGTCTGAGCGGCTCAGCTCCCGGTGCGCACCGAGATCAGCGACTTGGGCAGGCCGAACACCCGCTCGACCAGCATGGCCGAGTCCGGGAAGTAGTGGCGCATCTGCGAGCGGTCCAGCAGCTCGGTCCAGAGCACCTGGTGGATGGCGGCGTCATGGCTGCGGGTCGGCTTGTGCCCCAACGGCCACCGCTGGGCGAACGCGGTGCGCAGCCGCACCGGTAGGAACTGCATGCCCGGCGCGATCCAGTGTGGCTCGATGGGGAAGTAGCGGTAGGGCGTCTGCACCCAGTGCCGGTCGGCCAGTGAGCGGACGGCGGCAGCGAAGCGCAACCGACGTTCGTGCCCGCCCACGTGCTCCAGCACCGAGTTCGAGAAAACCATGTCGAAGCTGCCCCCGGTGAGGCGCGCAGGGAGATCGCAGGCGTCGGCCTGCTCGACGTGGGCCCACTCCGGCACGACGGCCGGGGGTTTTTCCAGGTTGACGACTGTCACCCGGGCCGGCCGGACGGTGGCGCGGTGCCAGGTGCCGAGCCGGCCGCCGAGATCGACCACGTGCATGTCGCCGATGTCGGGGAAGGTGCGCGCCAGCCAGTCCGAACGGTGCCGACGTCGCCGGGCGCTCCACGACTGGTCACTGTCGACAAGGCGGTAGCGCAATCGATTGGGGCCCATTTAACGCAATGTACCGCCGTAACCACCCGTACACACATGTCGATTCGCCGATCTTCTTTGAAGATCGGCTATCTGACACTCACCTTCCGTACATCACCTTGATCGCCTTGACGAGCCGGGCCACGTCGGTCGGCGTCCGTTCGAAGGTCATCGACGGCAGCAGTGACCGGGCACGACGCCGGGTGATCGCCTTGGCCCGACCGAACTCGCGCAGCCCGTCCTCCCCGTGGATCCGCCCGAAGCCGGAGTCGCCCACCCCGCCGAACGGCAGGGTGGACATGCCGGCGAAGGTCAGGGTGGAGTTGACCGAGGCCATTCCGGAGCGCAGCCGCCGGGCGATGGCCACCGCGCGCCGTCGGCCGAAGACCGAGCCGCCCAGGCCGTACGGCAGGGCGTTGGCACGGGTGACGGCCTCGTCGGCGTCGCGGACCCGGCTGATGGTCAACGTGGGCCCGAAGGTCTCCTCCTGGATGGCGGCCGACTCCTCCGGCACGTCCACGAGCACGGTCGGGTGGACGTACGGCGGTTGCACAGCGCTCGGGCCACCGAGCACGGCGCGCCCGCCGGAGTCGATCGCGGCGTCGATGTGCCGGCGGATCACGTCGATCTGCCGGGGCATGGTGATCGGGCCGATGTCGGTGCCCTCCGGCCCGACGGTCAGCTGACCGGCGCGGGCCACCACCTTGTCGACGAAGGCGTCGAAGACCGAGTCGACGGCGTAGACCCGCTCGATGCCGATGCAGGTCTGGCCCGCGTTGGTCATGCCGCCCCAGACACAGGCCTCCGCGGCGGCGTCCAGGTCGGCGTCGCTGTCGACGATCATGGCGTCCTTGCCGCCGGCCTCGATCAGCACCGGGGTCAGCGTCTCGGCGCACTCGGCCATCACCTTGCGGGCGGTCACGGTGGAGCCGGTGAAGGCCACCTTGTCGACCCCGGAGCGGCACAGGGCGGCACCGACGTCGCCCATCCCGTGCACGGCGGTGAACACCGGGTGCTCGGGCACCACCTCGGCGAAGCTGTCCACCAGCCACTGGCCGACGGCGGGCGTGTATTCGCTGGGCTTGAGCACCACGGCGTTGCCGGCGGCCAGCGCGTACGCGGCGGAGCCGATCGGCGTGAAGACGGGATAGTTCCACGGCCCGATCACGCCGACCACGCCGTGCGGCTGGTATTCGAGGTGACCGGAGAACTCGGCGAGGATGAGCCGGGACCGCACCCGGCGTGGGCCGAGCACGCGGCCGGCGTTGCGGGCGGCCCAGTCGATGTGCTCGATCGCGGTGACGATCTCGACGATCGCGTCGGCGACCGGCTTGCCGCCCTCGATGTGCACCAGCTCGGCCAACTGCTCGATCCGCTTGGCGAGCAGCGCGCGCCACCGCAGCAGCCGGTCGCGGCGGCCGGTGAAGCCGAGCCCTGCCCACCACTCGCCGGCGGCCCGGGCGCGGTCGACGGCCTGTCGCACCTCGTCGTCGGTGGCGATCGGGAGGCGACCGGCCTCGATGCCGGTGGCCGGGCTGGTCGAAATCAACCGGCCCGCCTCGATGACCGGGGTCCCCGGGACATGCACAGCCGTCATGACGGAAGTCTAGACCCGAAAACTACTCGCTGGTAGGTCCCCGATCCGAGGCGGCGGGACGGGAGTCGCTCCACCCCGACCGATCGTTGATCAGTGCAGGTCAGGGCAGCGATGGCCGGTGCGGTCCGCCCGAATCGTCGAACGGCAGGTGGCCGGGAGGTGACGAGAGGCTGACCGGCCGGTCGGTATTGACGATTACCGTCTGATGGCAGGCTGACGCGCGGAGTGACGGTGTGGGGTGGAGGGCTGACTTTCCATGGAGGAACATCCGGAACTGATGCCGCTGTTGACGGTCGCGGGTGGGCCGATGCGCGGTGCGAGCTTTCGACTGCGGGGCGAGCCGCAGGTGATCGGTCGGGCACCGACCGGCCACGTGGTCATCGCCGACCCGCATCTGAGTCGTCGGCACGCCGAGGTGTGGCTGACCCCGGAGGGGCCGTCCCTGCGGGACCTGGGCTCCACCAACGGCACCTGGCTCAACGACCGACGGATCAGCGAGGTCGAGCTGCTCTCCGACGGCGACGTGATCCGGCTCGGCCGGACCGAGCTGCGCCTGTTCGATCCCGGTGTGGCGCTCACCGACCCGGTGGGGCTCAGCTTCGGGCCGTCGCGGCGGGACGTCCGACCGACGCTGCCGCTGCCGTTGGCCGCGCCGCCGAGCGGCCGTCGCTGAGACGGGAGGGCCCCTTCCCTCACTCGGCACACGTCGAGTGCTGAGTGCGGCCCACACCCGGTGCGCGCCCCAGGCGTCTGCCGGACACCTGGACCGGCGGGGGCCCGCGTGGCAGCATGCCGCGGATGGAGACCGAGCAGCGGACCGTGACGGCTAACGGCATCACCCAGGCGGTCCGGGTGGCTGGCCCGCCGGACGGCACGACGGTGCTGCTGATCCACGGCAACTGCTCGTCAGCGCTGTTCTGGGAGCCGCTGGTGCGGCGGCTGCCGCCGACGCTGCGGGTGGTCGCCCCCGACCTGCGGGGGTACGGCGACTCCGAGACGGCACCGGTGGACGCCACCCGGGGCCTGCGCGACTTCGCCGACGACGTGGCGGCCCTGCTGGACGACCCGACGCTCTTCGGTGCCGACGCCCGCCCGGTGGTGGTCGGGCACTCCCTCGGTGGCGGGGTGGCGATGCGACTGCTGGTCGACCATCCGCACCGGGTGGGCGCGTTGCTGCTCGCGGCGCCGGTCTCCCCGTACGGCTTCGGCGGCACCCGTGACCTGACCGGCACGCCGACCACCCCCGACTTCGCCGGCACCGGCGCCGGCACGGCCAACCCGGACTTCGTCGCCCGGCTCGCCGCCGGTGACCGCAGCGCGGACGCGCCGGCCAGCCCGCGTGCCGTGCTGCGAGCCACCTACGTGGCCGATCCCGCCTCGCTGGTCGAGGACGAGGATCTGCTGCTGGACACCGTGCTCTCCACCGCCACCGGGGACGACAACTACCCGGGCACGGCGGTGCCCTCGGAGAACTGGCCGGGCACCGCACCGGGGGAGCGCGGCGTGCTCAACGCCCTCGCGCCGACCTTCTTCCGGCTCGCCGACGAGCTGGTGGCCGTCGCCGAGAAGCCCCCGGTCACCTGGGTACGCGGCGACGCCGACGTCATCGTCTCGGACACCTCGCTGTTCGACCTGGCGTACCTGGGCTCGCTGGGTCTCGTGCCCGGCTGGCCGGGCGAGGACGCCTGCCCACCGCAGCCGATGGTCGGCCAGACCCGGGCGGTGCTGGAGCGGTACGCGGCGGCCGGCGGCGCGTACCACGAGGTGGTCCTGCCCGGCTGTGGTCACAGCCCGCACCTGGAGCGCCCGGCGGAGTTCGTCGCGGAGCTGCTCGCCCTGACCGCCGTGCCCACCGCCTGACGGCGGTCTGAGCACCAGGCCCGCCGCGTCCCTGCGCCCTGCGGCGGCGTGGGTGAAATATCCCACGGCGTCTCGACAACCCAGCGTCACGTGGCAGACTCGCGCGCATAACCTTAGCGGCCGTTCAGTGGCCGTGCGGAGTCTCTGGGGAGGCCGGTCGTGGCGCGCGATTTCAGCACCGTTGGCGTGGTGGGGCTGGGCACCATGGGTGCCGGCATCGTCGAGGTCTTCGCCCGTAACGGCATCGACGTGGTGGCCGTCGAGATCTCCGAGCCGGCGCTGGAGCGCGGCCGGGCCACCCTCGCCGGTTCCACCGACCGTGCCGTCGCCAAGGGCAAGCTCGCCGCCGCCGACCGCGACGCCCTGCACGAGCGGGTGCACTTCGCGGTCGGGCTGGACGCGCTGCACTCCGTCGACCTGGTCATCGAGGCGGTGCCCGAGCACCTGGACCTCAAGCAGCGGATCTTCGCGGAGCTGGACCGGGTCTGCCGGCCGGAGACCATCCTCGCCACCAACACCTCCTCGTTGAGCGTCACCGAGATCTCGGTGGCCACCAGCCGGCCCAACCAGGTGATCGGCATCCACTTCTTCAACCCCGCGCCGGTGATGAAGCTGGTCGAGGTGGTCCGCACTGTCGTCACCTCGCCCGAGGTGGTCGCCGACGTCGAGGCGCTGTGCGCCCGGCTCGGCAAGGTCGACGTCACCATCAACGACCGGGCCGGTTTCATCGCCAACGCGCTGCTGTTCGGCTACCTCAACCACGCGGTCGGCATGTTCGAGGCGCACTACGCGACCCGGGAGGACATCGACGCCGCGATGAAGCTCGGCTGCGGCCTGCCGATGGGCCCGCTGGCGCTGATGGACCTGATCGGCCTGGACACCGCGTACGAGATCCTGGACACCATGTACCGGCGCGGCGGGCGGGACCGCCGGCACGCCCCGGTGCCGCTGCTCAAGCAGATGGTCACGGCGGGGCTGCTCGGCCGGAAGTCGGGTCGGGGCTTCTACACCTACGAGCGGCCCGGTTCGCCGGTGGTCGTACCGGACGAGGCGACGCCGCTGGCCACGGAGGCCGCGGTCGCCGACGGCGCGCGGGCCATCACGAAGGTCGGCGTGGTGGGCTCCGGGACGATGGCCACCGGGATCATCGAGGTCTTCGCCAAGGCCGGCTACGAGGTCGTCTCGGTGACCCGCGGCATGGAGAAGTCCGCGAAGGTCTGCGAGGCCGTGAAGACCTCGCTGAACAAGGGCGTGGTGCGGGGCAAGCTCGCCGAGGCCGACCGGGACGCCGCGCTCGGCCGGATCAGCTGGTCCGCCACGCTCGACCACCTCGCCGACGTCGACCTGGTGGTCGAGGCGGTGGTCGAGGAGCTGAGCGTCAAGAAGGCCCTCTTCGCGAGCCTCGACGAGATCTGCAAGCCGGGCGTCGTGCTGGCCACCACCACCTCCTCGCTGCCGGTCATCGACGTGGCGATGGCCACCCATCGGCCGGCCGACGTCGTGGGGCTGCACTTCTTCAACCCGGCGCCGGTCATGCCGCTGGTCGAGGTGGTCCGCACCATCCGCACCTCCCCGGAGGCCACCGCCACCGCCCGCGCGGTCTGCGCCGTCCTCGGCAAGACCGGCGTGGTCTGCGGCGACCGGTCCGGGTTCATCGTCAACGCGCTGCTCTTCCCCTACCTGAACGACGCGGTGAAGATGCTGGAGGCCAGCTACTCGACGGCCGACGACATCGACCACGCCATGAAGCTGGGCTGCGGCTACCCGATGGGCCCGTTCGAACTGCTCGACGTGGTCGGGCTGGACGTGTCGCTGGCGATCCAGCGCGAGCTGTACCTGGAGCTGCGCGAGCCGGGCTTCGCACCCGCGCCGCTGCTGGAGCACCTGGTCACCGCCGGCTACCTGGGCCGCAAGACCCGCCGCGGCTTCCGCGACCACTCGCACCGCTGACGGGGTCAACGCCGGAGGGGCCCGGCCGCGTCTGAGGGATGTGACCTTCGAGGAGTACGTCGGCAGCCGCGGCCCGGCCCTGATCCGGCTGGCGCGGCTGCTGACCGGTGACGAGCACCGGGCCGAGGACCTCACCCAGGAGGTGCTGTCCCGGGCGTACGTGCACTGGCGCAAGATCTCGCGGGCCGACCGGCCCGACGTGTACGTACGTCGGATGCTGGTCAACGCCAACAACTCCTGGTGGCGTCGCCGGTCCAACCGTGAGCTGGTCGTCGACACCTTCGCCGACCGGGCGCAGCGTGGCGACCTCGGCCGTGAGGCGGCCGACCGGGACGAGATGTGGCGCCTGATCCTCGGCCTGCCCGACCGTCAGCGGGCGGTGCTGGTGCTGCGCTTCTACGAGGACCTCGACGACGCGACGATCGCCCAGATCCTGGACTGCTCGCCGGTCACCGTCCGCACCCACGCGATGCGGGCGCTCGCCAACCTCCGGGAGCGCTGCGGTGCCCCGGCCACGAACGGGAGCCGACCGTGACAGACCTCGACGAGCGGATCGTCCAAACCCTGCGGGACCGTGCCGAGGGCGCCGTGGACGCCGACCGGCTGTTGCGGGCTTCCCACGCTCGGGGTCGCCGCCGCCAACTCCACCGCCGGGTCGCCGCAGGGACCGCGTTGTCCCTGGTCGGCGCACTCGGCATCGTGGGAGTGACCGGGACGGGCCTCGACGGGTTGACCGGCCGCCTGCCCTGGACCGCCACCACGTCGACCGGTGCCACCCCGGTGCCCCCCCGCGCCACCGGGGTGCCCGGGGCCGCCGGTGACCCGGCGCTGGTCGGCGCCGATCCGCAGGTCCTGCACTTCGGCCTCGACCCGGCCCGGGCCCGCTACCTCGGCTGGGAGGTGATCCGAGATCAGGTCGAGACGGTACGGCTCAGCGTGGCGGGCAGCGAAGAGGTACGCATCGACGTGGGCAGGTCGTCCGAGCTGAACAGCAGCGTCAACATCGACGGCACGTCGTTCGAGGTGACGGAGTTGGGACGCCCGATCTTCGACGGCGCGATCCGCCCGGTCAGCGGCATGGCCCGTGGGCTGGTCAAGTTGTGGCAGCCCGCGCCGGGCCTGTACGCCCGTGCCGTCATGCTGCACGGGGACCGTGCCGTTCTGAATCAGGCGGTCGAGGCCCTGCGCTGGAAAGAGGCCCGACGATGCGCCGGGCCGCTGCGGCTCGGTGCCCTGCCCGAAGGCGCGAAGGTCACCAACTGCGAGGTCGACATCGACTCGTACCCGAGAATGGTCACCGCCCGGTTCGGCCTCCAGCGGACCGCGATGGAGAACATGTCGGTGGAGTACCGGTACGCGAGCACGGTGGGCACCTACACCGAGGCGGATCGGACCATCGGGGGCCGACCCGCGTTGCTCTCCGCGAAGGGGACGAGGTTGGAGCTGGTAGGCATCCCCCGAACGAGGGTGATCGCCGACTTCGGCTGGCCCTGGGATGGCGAAAGACCCGCGAGCATCTTCACCGAGGCGGAGGCGACGGCCCTGCTGGCGGACGTGAAGTTCTCCGAGGACCCGACCCAGCCGCAGAGCTGGGAGTGACGTCAACCGTCGGGCGGGCTGGCCGCGAGGTCGTCCCGTCCGACGGACCGTACGCTTGGTGACTGTGAGCCCCCGTCGCAATCGCCCTCGCCGGGACGAGAACGCCAACCTGGACGCCGACCGCGTCCGGCAGGGTGTCGCCTCGGTGCAGCAGTGGACCGACGGCGCCTGGCAGGTGCGCGGCATCGGGGCGGGCGCGTCGGTCAAGACGTACCGTTGCCCCGGCTGTAACCAGGAGATCCCACCCGGGGTGGCGCACCTGGTGGCCTGGCCGGCAGACGGTCTGGGTGATCTGACCGACCGGCGGCACTGGCACAGCGGTTGCTGGCGTGCCCGGGAGCGACGCGGCCCGGCGGTGCAGCGCGGCCGGGGCGCCCCGCGCTACTGAGCGGCTGCCCGGGGCCGCCTCGCGCCACGGCTGAGCGACCTGTCCGGGGCGCCTCGCGCCACGGCTGAGCGACCTGGATCACCCTGTTACCGCCTGGGCGGGCGGTGGCGGCGACTTCGCGCCAGACTTGGGCGGTGAGCACAGCGATCCGCGCGTCGTCGATCCTGCCCGGCCGCCGGGAGGACATCGAGCTGCACACCGCCGATGGTCTGCGGCTGGTCGGCGAGTTGGCACTGCCGGCCGACCGGCCGCCGGTGGCCACCCTGGTCTGCCTGCACCCGCTGCCCACGCACGGCGGGATGATGGACAGCCACGTGTTCCGCAAGGCGGCCTGGCGGCTGCCCGCGCTGGCCGACCTGGCCGTGCTGCGGTTCAACACCCGGGGCACCAGCAGCATGCGCGGCACCAGCGAGGGTGCGTTCGACGGCGCGGTGGGGGAGCGGTACGACGTTGCCGCCGCCATCGAGTACGCGGAGTTCGCCGAGTTGCCCAACATCTGGCTCGTCGGCTGGTCGTTCGGCACCGACCTGGCGTTGAAGTACGGCTGCGACCCGGCGATCGCCGGTGCGATCCTGCTCTCCCCGCCGCTGCGCTTCTCGGCCCCGGAGGACCTGGCCACCTGGGCCGCCTCGGGGCGACCCTTGACGGCGCTGGTGCCGGAGTTCGACGACTACCTGCGCCCGGCCGAGGCTCGGGAGCGGTTCGCTGCGGTGCCGCAGGCCGAGGTGGTCGGCGTCCCGGGCGCCAAGCACCTCTGGGTGGGCGACGCGGAGACGGTGCTCGACGAGATCGTCCGGCGGGTCAACCCGGCCGTCGAGGTGCCGCTCCCGACGACCTGGGACGGCCCGATGGAGGCCGGCGACGTCAGCGCGTACGCCGACCGGACGGTGGCCTCGTTCGCGGACACGCCCGTGCCGCAGCCGGGCGACTGACGGCTCAGCGCCGCTCCTGGCGGGGCAGCACCACCTCGCGCAGGATCAGTTGCAGCGCGGCCACCGTGGGGATGGCGATCAACGCGCCCACCACGCCCAGCAGCGCCACCCCGAGCAGTGCGGCGAGCAGGGCGGCCACCTCGTTGACCTCCACCGAGCGCCGCATCACCTTCGGGTAGATCAGGTAGTTCTCCACCTGCTGGTAGATGAGGAAGAAGACCGCACAGGCGATGCCGGTGGGCAGGTCGGACGCGAAGCCGACCAGGCTCACGATCACCGCGCCCAGGGTCGCGCCGATCTGCGGGATGAGGTCGGTCACCGCGACCACCACGGCCAGCGCGAACGGGTACGGCAGGCCGACGATCAACGCGAACACGAAGGTGGTCGCGCCGGCCAGCACCGCGATGCTCAGCGCCCCGACCATGTAGGCGCCGACCTTGGCCAGGATTTCGTCGCCGATCAGCTGCACCCGCTCCCGCCGAGTGCGGGGCACCAGCGAGTAGCCCAGCGAGCGCAGCTTGTTGAAGTAGGCCAGGAAGTAGATCGTCAACACCAGCACGGTCAGCGTCCGGAACACCGTGCCGAAGATCAGTTGAGCACCGCCGAGCACCCCGCCGAGGGCCCGCCCGATGGTCTGCGCGTTGGCGGCGCCCTGCACCCGCTCCACCACGTCATACCGCTCCACCAGGTCGTTGACCGTCGGATTGCGGCGCAACTCGTCGAGCAGGCTCGGGATCTGGTCGATGAACTGCCCCGACTGGGTGACGATCGGCGGGACCAGTGCGACCACGCCACCGGAGAGCAGCAGCACCACGGTCAACGCGACCCCCGCCACCGCCAGGCCGTGCGGCACGCCCCAGCGGCGTAGTCGGACCACCGCCGGGTTGAGACCGACCGCCAGGAAGAGCGCGATCACCACCAGCACCAGGATGCCGCCGGCATTGCGAATCCCCAGATAAAGGGTGTACGCCAACAGCACGCCCAACGCGCCGGTGAAGCCGATCAGGAAGCTGCTGCGGCGCAGCGGGCGCCCCGGAGTGCCGAACTTCCCGGACGGGACGGCCGGCGGTTCGTCCGGGTCGATTCCCGGAGCGGGGACCGGCACCGGCGGTGGTGTGTCGACCGGTGCGGTTTCGGTCGACGGGGGATCGGGCGTCGCGTCCGGATCGCCAGCCGACGGGTCGTGCTGTGGCACCAGGGACCTCCCGGCTCAGGCCGTCAGACGACCGGCGGCAGCGACGGCTGTTTCTGATCATCTCTCAGCGCGTCAGCAGCGTAGCGACTTCATGGTCGCTATCGACCACAAGGCCGTCAACCTGGTGTTCCGTATGCCCGACCAGCCGCCGTCCGTGCCTCGACCCACCACCCGACATCGTCTAGCTCCCGCCGGCGCGTAGATCTTGGACACTTTCCGTTAGCACGTAACGGAAACTGTCCATGATCTGGTGGTGTGGTGGCTTCCCGGCGGTGAAAGCTGTTCGGATGCTGCCCGCCGACGACGCTGACGCAGTCGACTGGCTCGCCTTCGAGCAGGCGGGCGTGCTGACTACCGCGCAGGTGTCCGGCCTGCTCAGCGAGGGGACGGTGCGCGGGCGAATCCGCTCGGGCCGGTGGCGGTCGATCTGCCGCGGCGTCCTGCTGACCGGTAACGGTCGCATGAACCGCGACCAACAGCTCTGGGTCGCGGTGCTGGCAGCTGGACCGGGTGCGATGCTGGCGGGGGTGACCGCCGCCACCGAAGCGGGGGTACGAGGGCTGCGCCGCGAGCCACTGCACGTGCTGGTGCCGGCCGTCCGCCGTGCCGCACGGACCTCGCTGCGTCGCCTCCCGATCGACATGCCCGCAGTGCTGGTGCATCGCACGTCGGTGCTGCCGGACTCGCATCGGCAACTCGCCCGTCCACCACGAACCACGACGGCCAGAGCACTCATCGACGCGGCGGGATGGGCGGTCGGTGTGGACGAGGCGCAGGGAGTGCTGGCGGCCGGTTGTCAGCAGCGGCGGGTGCTGCCCGAGGAGTTGCAGGCGGTGCTCGACGTCCTTCCCCGAGCACCGCGCCGGCACCTGATCCAACAGACCGTCGATGACATCGCCGGCGGCGCGCAGGCGCTCTCCGAGATCGACTTCCTGCGCCTCTGTCGCCGGCATCGGCTGCCCGTCCCTGATCTTCAGGAACATCGGGTCGACGCGGCGGGCCGCAACCGCTGGCTGGACGCGTACTGGCGACAGTGGCGGGTGCAGGTCGAGATCGACGGCGCGCACCACATGGACGCCCGGCAGTGGGCGGACGACATGCGTCGGCAGAACGACGTCTGGACCAGCGGCGACCGGATCCTGCGCTTTCCGGCCTGGCTCGTCCGCGCCCGCCCCGACGAGGTCGCCGACACCGTCCGGCGGGCCCTCGTCGCAGCCGGCTGGAGCCCCACCCAATCCCAGCGCCGTCCGACGCACAAATAGATCTCGGACAGTTTCCGTCAACGGGTAACGGAAACTGTCCAAGATTTGGATGCTCGCGTGGGTCATGCGGCTGGCAACGCCGGCCGTCAGTCCTTCTCGATGGTGACCTTGCTGGGCTTGGCGCTGCGCTCGTCGGTGGTCGGCTTGCTGGGTCGCTTGCCGTTCTCACCGGTGCTGGTGATCTTGGTGGTCTTGGCGTCCCGGCCACCCACACCCGGAACGGCGGCCACGGTGGGCTCCCCGTCCACCCCGGCGCTGGCCGCGCCTCCATCGACGGTGGTCACCGGCTCGGCCACCGGTCGGGTTGTGGACTGCCCGGCACCCTCGGCCCCGGCGTTCACCGGCTGCCTGGTGTCGGCGGGCTCGGTCTTGAGGCCGGTAGCCGCACCCGACCCGGCCGGCGTGCCCGCATCGACGCCCGCCGCATCTGAGACGGTCGCCGCATCTGAGACGGTCGCCGCGTCAGGGACGGTCGCCGCGCCGGACACGGTCGCGCCGTCGTCCCCGTCGTCAGCCGCGCTCCGGCTCGCACCGTCACCGGCGGCCGGCGCGGTCGGGCCGTCGATCGGCCCCGCGACGCTCTGCAGCCGCAGCTCGGCCATCTGCCGCTGGAGCTCGTCGGACTCCTGCCGGGACTTCCACGTCTCCTGCCGAAGGTCAGCGAGCTGCTGCTGGGCCTGGGCGATCTCCAGCATCACCTGGGCGAGCTGCTGCCGGCCCGCCGCCGACTCCTGCTGGGTGGCCGCCAGGTGCTGCTGCGTGGTGGCCAGGTGCTGCTGGGTGGTGGCCGCGTACTCCTCGAACTGTCGGCGGGAGGCCGCGACATGCTCGTCGGCCTGGCGGCGCTTGTTGCCGGCCTCGGTCTCGGCCTGGCGCAGCAGCTCGGCGGCCTCCGCCTCGGACCGCTGGCGCAGCGCCGCCGCGTCCTGCTCGGCAGCCTGCCGGATCCCGGCCGCGCCCTGCTCGATCTCGTTCTTGCGGGCCGTGTATTCGGTCTCCAGCTCGTTCTTGCGGCCGGAGTATTCGGCATCCAGCTCGTCGCGGCGAGCGGTGAAAGCCGTCTCCATCTCCTGCTGGCGGCTCGTGAACCCGGTCTCCAGCTCCTGCTGGCGGGACTTGTGCTGCTTTTCCAGCTCGTCGCGGCGCTTGGCGTACTCCTGCTCGGCCGTGGCCCGCCGCTGCGCCAGCTCCCGGTCGGCCGCCTCCCGCCGGGAGTTGACCTCCTGCTCCACCCCGGCCCGCCACGCGCCCAGCTCCTGCTGGGTCTGCGCCCGGGCGTGCTTGACGTACTCCTCGGTCTCGGCGCGCATCCGCTGCACGTACGCCTCGGTCTCGGCGCGGTTGCGCTTCGCCGACTCGGAGGCCTGCGTGGTCAGCCGTTCCGCCTCCTGCTGGGCCTTGGCGCGGGTGGCACGGCCAGCCATCGACGCATCGTCGATGATCTGCTTGGCCTCCTGCTGCGCCTTGGCGTGGGTGGCACGGCCGGCCTCGGTCGCGGCGTCGGTGAGCCGCTTGGCCTCCTGGAGGGCCTTGGCGTGCACCTCCTTGGCCGCCTCGCGCAGGTCGCTGGCCTCCTGCCGGGCATTGACCAGTGCCTCACGAGCCGACTCGCGCAGCTTGGTCGACTCCTGCTGGGCCCGGGCGTGGATCTCCTTGGCGGAGTCGCGCAGCTGGGTGGCCTCCTGCTGGGCCTTCGCCAGCGCGTCCTGCGCCGCCTTACGCAGCTGCGCCGACTCGTCCTTGGCAGCCCGCAGGGTCGCGTCCGCCTCGGCCCGCTTGGCGGTGCTGTGCCGCTCCTCCTCCGCGCGGCGCGCGGCGAGGGCGATCTCGAAGTCCTTCAGAGCCCGCGAGGCCTGCTCGCGGGCCTCCTCGACGATGTGCTCGGCGGCGTTGCGGCGGGCCTCGATCTCCCCGTTCGCATCGGCAAGGATCTGCTCGGCCTGCTCCTCCGCGAGAGTGAGGATCGACTCGACCCGCGGACCGAGGTGCCGGAACGAGGCGCGGTCCACCACGTTCATCTGCTTGCGCACCTGAGTCAGGTCGCGTTGCAGCACCTCGACCTGGCCGGCGAGCTTGTGGATCTGTGTGTACGCCTGTTCCCGTTCGGAGGCGAGGGTCGCGATCTCGTGCTCGGCACGCGCGACATACCGGTCGACCTGTTTCTTCTCGTACCCCCGCAGAGCGGACTCGAAGCTGGGCTCCGTCGTCACGTCCCCGCCGAGAGCGAACAGTTCCTCGCCGTGCGACATGCCCCCATCCTCACACGCAACGGGCCCTGCTGGGGCGATACGGACGGGCCTTGTGCGAGCTACTTCACTCCGTTGCGAGCGGGAGATTCCACGAACTGGGAAACGCATACGGCGCGAGGTGGAACCGGTCACCCGGTGTCACCTCGCGCCGTTCGATGCCCCGACCTGACGGCCTCGCGTCAGCCAGCGGACTCCGCGGGGACCCGGTCCTGACCGCCCTCGGTCTTCTTGGCCTCCGGCTTGGCCGCGGGAGCGGCAGCGGCCGGCATGCCCGGAACGATGCCGGCGAGCCCGGAAAGCATCTGGCCCAGCTGCGACGTGACCGCGTCCTTCTGCCGGGTGAGGTCATCGACCTCGCGGCGGGCGGCCTGCGTGGTCAGCTCCGCCTCGGTGCGGGCCTCGGTGAGCAGGCGCTGCGACTCGGCCTTGGCCTCGTTGAGCGTCTTCTCGGAGTGCGCCTTGGCCTTGTCGACCGTCTCGGCGGCGTTGCGCTCCGACTCGACCCGCCGGGCCTCGGCGCGCTGCTCGATCTCCTTGGCACGCTCCTGCGCGGCCCGGGCACGCTGCTCGGCCTCGCTGACCAGCTTCTGGGTCTGCGCGACCTGGGCGGCGTGGCGCTCGGACTCCTCGCGCTCGGCCTTCTCCCGCCGCTCGGCGAGCTGGAGCTCCAGGGCCTGAAGGTCCTTGTCGCGCTTGTCCCGCGCGTCGGTCAGCAGCTTGGTCGCCTCGGCGCGCTTCTCCTCAGCCTCGCGGGCGGCCTTGGCCCGCTGCTGGGTGATTTCGCGCTCGGCGGTGGCGCGGAGGGTGGCCACCTCCCGCTCGACTGTCGACTTCAGCTCGGCCACCTCGTGCGCGGTGACGGTGCGAAGCTGCTTGGTCTCGCGGTCGGCGTCGGCGCGCAGCGTGTCGGCCTCGCGACGGGCCTGCACCCGGACCTCGGCGGCCTCGCGCTCGGCGGCCGTACGCAGGTTGCCGGCCTCGCGCTCGGCGCTGGCCTTCATGGCCGCGGCCTCGGCACGTGCCTTGTCGGTGATCTCGCGAGCCTCGAGGCGGGCGGCGGAGAGGATGCCCTCCGACTCGCGCTTGGCCTCGTTGCGGTGGTCGTTGGCCTGCTCCTCGGCGAGCCGGAGGATCTGCTCGACCCGGGTGCCGAGCCCGGAGAGGGTGGGCCGACTGTTCTCTTCGAGCTGCTTGTTCGTGTCGGTGAGCTTCTGCTCCAGCGCGCTCATGCGCTGCTCGGCCTGGCGGAGCCGACGCTGGGCGTCGTTCATCCGCTGCTCGGCCTCGGCACGGGCCTGCTCGGACTGGGTCAGCGCGGCGGTCATCCGGCCGAGGAAGTCGTCGACCTGGTGAGTGTTGTATCCGCGTAGGCCTACGGTGAAATCTGGCTGCGAGTTCGCGTTATCGAAGAACGCGAGAGGGGAGGACTGCTGCTGGGGCATTGGGACATACTGGCAGACGCCCCAGGGTGCTTCGCAAGAGCGGTGCGGAGCTTTCATGCCCTCTTTACATGGTCAACTTCCGCGATCGGCGGAGCCGGACCAATCGGCGATCTTGGCAGGTCCCGGGCGGGACGGGCGCCATGCCGCGTGATCCGGAAAAGGGCCCCGGGGTTACCCCGAGGCCCTTTGTTCGATCCGGACAACCGCACGCTAATCGGGTTGGAAGAACAATGGCCGATCACCGCATTGGCCATCCACCGCTCATCCGTCCGGCTGGTGTCCAGGTCAGTGCCCCGAACCGGCGTGCGCCGGTCAGTGCCCGCCAGAACCGGCCGTGCGCCGGTCAGTGCCCCCGGATCCGGCCGTGCGCCGGTCAGTGCCCCCGGAACCGGTTGATCGCGTCCTCGTGCTGGGCCCGCAACTCCCCGTCGCGTACGCCGAGGCCGTCGGTCGGTGCCAGGCAGCGCACCCCGACCTTGCCCTGGTGGGCGTTGCGGTGCACCTCGTACGCGGCCTGACCGGTCTGTTCCAGCGGGTAGGTGCGGGACACCGTCGGGTGCACCCTGCCCAGCGCGACCAGGCGGTTGGCCTGCCACGCCTCGTGGTAGTTGGCGAAGTGGCTGCCGACGATCCGCTTGAGGTGCATCCACAGGTAGCGGTTGTCGTACTGGTGCTGGAAACCGCTGGTGGACGCGCAGGTGACGATGGTGCCACCGCGCCGGGCCACGTAGACGCTGGCGCCGAAGGTCTCCCGACCTGGGTGCTCGAAGACGATGTCCGGGTCCTCGCCGCCGGTCAGCTCGCGGATCCGCTCGCCCAGGCGCTTCCACTCGTCCGGGTCCTGGGTCTCCTCGTCCTTCCAGAACCGGAAGCCCTCCGCGGCCCGGTCGATGACCAGGTCCGCGCCCATCCGGCGGCACAGCTCGGCCTTCTCCGGCGAGGAGACGACGCAGACCGGGATCGCACCGCCGTTGAGGGCCATCTGGGTGGCGTACCCGCCGAGGCCACCGGAGGCGCCCCAGATCAGCACCACGTCGCCCTGCTTCATGTTGGCGCCGTGGTGCGAGACGAGCTGCCGGTACGCGGTGGAGTTGACCAGCCCCGGGCTGGCCGCCTCCTCCCAGCTCAGGTGTCGCGGCTTCGGCATCAGCTGGTTGGCCTTGACCACCGCCATCTCGGCCAGCCCGCCGAAGTTGGTCTCGAAGCCCCAGATCCGCTGCTGCGGGTCGAGCATGGTGTCGTCGTGCCCGGCCGCGTCCTCCAACTCGACGGAGAGGCAGTGCGCGACCACCTCGTCGCCGGGTGCCCACCGGGTCACCCCGGGGCCGGTGCGCAGCACCACGCCGGCCGCGTCCGAGCCGACCACGTGGTACGGCAGGTCGTGCCGGCGGGTCAGCTCGGAGAGCCGGCCGTAGCGCTGGAGGAACTTGAAGGTGGACACCGGCTCGAAGATGCTGGTCCACACGGTGTTGTAGTTGATCGCGCTGGCCATCACCGCGATCAGTGCCTCGCCCGGCGCCAGCTCCGGCGTCGGCACCTCCTGCACGTGCAGCGCCTTGCGCGGGTCCTTGTCCCGGGTGGCCATGCCGTCGAACATCCGGGACTCCTCGGCGCGGACCACCACACCCCGGTAGCTCTCCGGTACGGGCAGCCCGGCGACGCCGGCGAGCTCGCGGTCCGGGTCGTTCGATTCCTCCGCCGCCATGATCGCTTCGAGGATGTCCTGCACGGTGACCTCCGGTTCGTCCGCACCCGAATGGGCCGGGGTGCTGCCATCGTCGGCGCCGGTGGGGCACGACCACCATGTCGGCATTCGACACATCCGACCCCGGTCGCGCTCCTGTGTGGCGGACGTTACTGAACGGTAGCTAAAGCCGGAAGTCCTGTGTGAAAAACTGCATCCGCCGATGCGTGAAGCTGCCCGGCCACCCCGCCAACCGAGCACTGACGTGCGCCCGGCCGCAACCGAGCCCCCAACCGCCCCGGCCCACCCGCCCACAAGCGCACGCCCCGTTGATCAAGAGCCTTCGGTCACCTGCGAGCCGCAGGATGACGCAAACCTCTTGATCAACGGGGCGTGGGGGGCAGGGGGAGGTGGGGGCAGGGGTAGGGGGTCAGTGGGGGGCGGGGGCGGGTTCTACCAGTTCCACCAGGACGCCGCCGGCGTCCTTCGGGTGTACGAAGTTGATGCGGCTGTTCGCGGTGCCGCGTCTCGGGGTCTCGAAGAGCAGCCGCATTCCCCGCTCGCGCAGTGCCGCGCAGGCCTTGTCGATGTCAGCCACGGTGTACGCGACCTGCTGCACGCCCGGCCCGTTGCGGTCCAGGAACTTGGCGATCGTCGACTCCGGCGTCAGCGGGGCGAGCAACTGCACGCAGCCGCCCTCGGTGGTCGGACCGACGGACAGCATCGCTTCCCGCACGCCCTGCTCGGCGTTGGTCTCGACGTGTACGCAGCGCATCCCGAACGTCCGCTGGTAGAAGTCGATCGCGGCGTCCAGATCGGCGACCGCGATCCCGACGTGGTCAATCTTGCGAAGCCCGATGTCCGTGACGTAGTCCTCACCGGGCTCGGCGGGGGAGTTCTCAGTCATGGCGTTAGTCTGGCCGAACAAGCGTTAAGGCGTACAGCTCGGCACCCCCCTCGAACAGCTCGGCACCCCCTTCGGAGGCAGGCATGGCTTCGGTGATCATCAGCGGCGCGCGGACCCCGATGGGGCGGCTGCTGGGCAACCTCAAGGACCTTCCGGCCACGAAGCTCGGCGGTATCGCCATCAAGGCGGCGCTGGAGCGGGCCGGCGTCAGCCCGGACCAGGTCCAGTACGTGATCATGGGGCAGGTGCTCCAGGCCGGCGCCGGTCAGATCCCCGCGCGGCAAGCGGCGGTCGAGGCTGGCGTGCCGATGTCGGTGCCAGCGCTGACCATCAACAAGGTCTGCCTCTCCGGCCTGGACGCGATCGCCCTGGCCGACCAGCTGATCCGTGCCGGCGAGTTCGACATCGTGGTGGCCGGCGGCATGGAGTCGATGACCAACGCCCCGCACCTGCTGATGGGCCAGCGCACCGGCTACAAGTACGGCGACGTGGTGGTCAAGGACCACATGGCACACGACGGGCTCAGCGACGCCTGGGACTGCTGCTCGATGGGTGAGTCGACCGAGCGCCTCGGCACCAGGCACGGCATCACCCGCGAAGAGCAGGACGCCTTCGCCGCCGCCAGCCACCAGCGGGCCGCCGCCGCGCAGAAGAACGGCCACTTCGCCGACGAGATCGCCCCGGTGGTGATCCCGCAGCGCAAGGGTGACCCGCTGGTCATCAGCGAGGACGAGGGCATCCGCCCGAACACCACCGTCGAGTCGTTGGCCAAGCTGCGCCCCGCCTTCGCCAAGGACGGCACCATCACCGCCGGCAGCTCGTCGCCGATCTCCGACGGCGCCGCCGCCGCGCTCGTGATGAGCAAGGCCAAGGCCATCGAGCTGGGGCTGACCTGGCTGGCCGAGATTGGTGCGCACGGCAACGTGGCGGGCCCGGACAACTCCCTGCACTCGCAGCCGTCCAACGCGATCAACCACGCCCTGAAGAAGGGTGGCCTGAGCGTCGCGGACCTGGACCTCATCGAGATCAACGAGGCGTTCGCCCAGGTCGGCGTGCAGTCCACTCGGGACCTCGGCATCAGCCCGGACAAGGTCAACGTCAACGGCGGCGCGATCGCGCTGGGGCACCCGATCGGCATGTCCGGCGCGCGTCTCGTCCTCACCCTCGCCCTGGAGCTGAAGCGACGCGGTGGCGGCACCGGCGCGGCGGCCCTCTGCGGCGGCGGTGGCCAGGGCGATGCGCTGATCATCCACGTGCCGGGAAGCGCAGCGGCGGACCGGTGAGCGCGAGGAGCGAGCCGGTTCTGCGAACCCCGCAGTCGCGAACGAAGACGGCACTGTGAGCGAGGCGGCCGAGCAGGTCCCGGCAGCGGGCAGCACGTCGGTGCGCCGCAGTCGGGACGTACCGCAGCTGGTCGAGCGGGCCCGCGCGGGCGACCCCCGCGCGGTGGCCCGGTTGATCACATTGGTGGAGAACGGCGACCCGCTGCTGCCGGCGGTCGCCGCGGCGCTGGCGCCGTACGCCGGGCAGGCCCAGGTGGTCGGGTTGACCGGCTCACCCGGGGTGGGCAAGTCGACCACCACGAACGAGCTGGTCCGCTCACTGCGCGCACGCGGGCACCGGGTCGGCGTGCTGGCGGTGGACCCGTCCAGCCCGTTCACCGGCGGCGCGATCCTCGGCGACCGCGTGCGGATGCAGGACCACGCCACCGACCCGGGCGTCTACATCCGGTCCATGTCCAGCCGGGGGCATCTCGGCGGGTTGTCCGCGGCGACGCCGCAGGCGGTCCGGGTGCTGGAGGGCGCCGGCTGCGACGTGGTGCTGGTGGAGACCGTCGGCGTCGGGCAGGCCGAGGTCGAGGTGGCGTCGCTGGCCGACACCACGCTGGTGCTGCTCGCACCCGGGATGGGCGACGCGATCCAGGCGGTCAAGGCCGGCATCCTGGAGATCGCCGACGTCTTCGTGGTCAACAAGGCCGACCGCGACGGCGTCGACGCCACCGTCCGCGACATCCAGGGCATGATCGCCCTCGGTGAGCGCGGCCCCGGGCAGTGGCGGCCGCAGGTGGTCCGCGCGGTCGCCTCGCGGGGCGAGGGCATCGACGACATCGCCGCCGCCATCGACAAGCACCGGGGCTGGCTGGTCGAGCACGGCGAGCTGCGCCGCCGCCAGGAGGCGCGGGCCGCCGCCGAGGTCGAGGCCATCGCGCTCGGCATCCTCCGGGCCCGGATCGGCTCCCTACGCGACGGTACGGAGCTGGCCACGCTCGCCGCGAAGGTGGCCGAGGGCGGCCTCGATCCGTACGCGGCTGCGGACACTCTGCTCGCCCAACTCGCCCGCTGACCGTCCACGCGGGACGCCTCCGCGCCACCACGCCCTTGTAGGCTCGCACCGCCCTACGGCGGTGGGGCCCGGTCGGTGAGCCGGCGCGGCGGCATGAGATGCAGGGGGAGTGGCACATGGACCACGAGGCGACGCAGGAGATGGGCGCGATGCCCTCGGTGGCCGGCGGGACGACGCAGGTCTCCGACGAGGTGGTCGAGAAGATCGCCGTCGCGGCGGCCCGAGCGGTGCCCGGTGTGGCCGAGCTGGGTGGGGACGTCGCCCGGTTCTTCAACTCCGTCCTCGACCGGGTCGGGCTGGACCAGGTGGGTGACGCCCGGCGGGGCTGCTCGGCCCACGTGACCGGAGATGCCGCCGTGGTCAACCTGGTGCTCGTGATCCAGGCCGGGCAGCCAGTTCCGGAGATCACCAGCCAGGTGCGGGCCCGGGTCACCGAGGCGGTCGAGGCGTACGGGCTGCGGGTCGACGAGGTCAACATCCGGGTCGACGACGTGGCGATGGGCGCACCCTCGGCTCCGACGGTCTGACCTGAGCGCGCTCCGGTGGTGCCCTAAGCTCCTGACGTCAAGATCCTCAGTAGAGGGTCCACCGGAATTGGAGTAAAGATGCCGAAGATTCTGCGTCGTCCGCGCCGCCGTACCCTCATTGCTGCTGCCGCCCTGGCCGGCGGCATCGTGCTGGGCACCGCGTCGCCCGCTCTCGCGGACTACAACAGCCCGATGTACCCGACGATGTCGGCGTGCAAGGCGGCCCGCCCGACGTACGTCTCGTCGTGGACGTCGCCCCAGCAGTGCTGGCCGATGTACAACAACAGCGGCACCAAGGTGGTTGGTTACCAGTTCCTCGTGAAGACCCGTTACTGAGATCAGTCTCGTGACCTCGGGTGGCGGTGGGCAGCAGGTGCCCGTCGTCGGGGAATGACGGACGTCCGTCGTGCCACCGGGGTCCCTCGTGCCGGTGCGGCGGTGGCAACGGCCACCGCCGCACCGAAACCGGGCGAGAGTTGGACGCCGGCGATCCACGCACTCGGCCTGCCGCCGCTCCGGAGTCGGCCCAGCGCACGTTACCCGTCGGTACGACGTGACTTAGCGATCGTTCAGGTGAGGGCCTTACACTCGACGTGCTGTCGAGGAACCGAGGAGGAGCCCTGCTCATGGACGCCGACGAGATCGACGCCGGACGCGCGCGCTGGCAGGCCCGCTACGACGCCGCGCGCAAGCGGGACGCCGACTTCACCACGCTTTCCGGCATGCCGGTGGAACCGGTCTACGGGCCGCCGGAGGGCGCCACCTATCCCGGCTTCGAACGGATCGGCTGGCCGGGCGAATATCCGTACACCCGGGGTCTGTATCCGACCGGATACCGCGGACGGACCTGGACGATCCGGCAGTTCGCCGGCTTCGGCAACGCCCAGCAGACCAACGAGCGTTACAAGATGATCCTCGGCGCCGGCGGGGGAGGCCTCTCGGTCGCGTTCGACATGCCGACGCTGATGGGCCGCGACTCGGACGACCCACAGGCGCTCGGCGAGGTCGGCCACTGCGGCGTCGCCATCGACACCGCCACCGACATGCAGGCGCTCTTCGACGGCATCGACCTGGCCGACGTCACCACCTCGATGACCATCTCCGGCCCGGCCGTGCCGGTGTTCTGCATGTACCTGGTCGCCGCCGAGCGGCAGGGCGCCGACCTGTCCAAGCTGGACGGCACACTGCAGACCGACATCTTCAAGGAGTACATCGCGCAGAAGGAGTGGCTCTTCGACCCGGAGCCGCACCTGCGCCTGATCGGCGACCTGATGGAATACTGCGCCGCCGAGATCCCGCGCTACAAGCCGCTGTCGGTCTCCGGTTACCACATCCGTGAGGCCGGCTCGACCGCCGCGCAGGAGCTGGCGTACACCCTGGCCGACGGTTTCGGCTACGTGGAGCTGGGTCTCTCGCGCGGGCTGGACGTGAACGTCTTCGCGCCCGGGCTGAGCTTCTTCTTCGACTCGCACCTCGACTTCTTCGAGGAGATCGCCAAGTTCCGGGCCGCCCGCCGGATCTGGGCCCGCTGGCTGCGCGACGTCTACGGCGCGACCAGCGAGAAGGCCCTCTGGCTGCGATTCCACACGCAGACCGCCGGTGTGTCGCTGACCGCGCAGCAGCCGGTCAACAACGTCGTACGCACCGCCGTCGAGGCCCTCGCGGCGGTGCTCGGCGGCACCAACTCGTTGCACACCAACGCGCTGGACGAGACCCTGGCGCTGCCCACCGACGAGTCCGCCGAGATCGCCCTGCGTACGCAGCAGGTGCTGATGGAGGAGACCGGTGTGGTCAACGTGGCCGACCCGCTCGGCGGCTCCTGGTACGTCGAGGCACTGACCGACAAGATCGAGGCCGAGGCGGAGGAGATCTTCGCCCGGATCCGGCAGCTCGGCGGGGACGGGCCGCACCAGATCGGCCCGATGACCTCGGGCATCCTGCGCGGCATCGAGGACGGCTGGTTCACCGGTCACATCGCCGAGTCGGCCTTCGTCTACCAGCAGGCCCTCGAAAAGGGCGACAAGAAGATCGTCGGGGTCAACTGCCACACCGGCACGGTCGCCAAGGAGCTGGAGATCCTGCGCATCTCGCACGAGGTGGAGCTGGAGCAGCGCCGGGTGCTCGCCGAGCGCAAGGGCGCCCGGGACGAGTCGGCGGTCCGTGCGGCGGTGGCCCGGATGGTCGACGCCAGCCGCACCGACGAGAACATGATCCCCGCCATGCTCGACGCGGTCCGCGCCGAAGCGACCCTGGGGGAGATCTGCGACGCGCTCCGCGCCGAATGGGGCACCTACCGCGAACCCGCCCGCTTCTGACCCATACCACCACCCCCGTCGATCACGCATCCGCTGCCCGCTTCCGGGCGGCAGAAATGGCCGATCGCCGGGGGTGGGGGTGGGGCGTGAGAGTTGCAACGTCGGGGTTGCGGGTGAGCTGAGATCGGGGGCTCACGTGCGAGACTAGGTAACCATGAGCGACCCACGGATCACCTCGTCGATCTTCACCCGCGGCGCGGTCGACCTCAGCACGCTGCGTGGCCCCGCACCAGCAAGTCCCCGCCCCGGCACGCCCCCGCAGGGCGGCCCGTCCAACGGCGCCCCGGGCGCGCCCACCGCAGGCGGTAACACCGCCATCGTGGACGTCACCGAGGCGACAATCCAGTCCGACGTGCTCGAACGGTCGATGGCCATGCCCGTCGTCGTGTTCTTCGGCGCCGCCGGCTTCCCGGAGAGCGACGAGTTCGCCCCGGTGCTGGAACGGCTGAACGCCGAGGGCGACGGCACCTGGGTGCTGGCACGGGTCGACGTGCAGGAAAACCCGCGAATCGCCCAGATGTTCCGGGTCCAGGGCATTCCCATGGTCTACGCGGTCGTCGGCGGGCAGCCCGTCGACGCCTTCTCCGGGGTCGTGCCCGAGGCGCAGCTTCGGCAGTGGCTCCAGGCCGTCCTCAAGGCCGGCGGCGTGGCCGTGACCGAGCCGGAGGACCCCCGCCTCGACGAGGCGGACGACGCGCTGATGAGCGGGGATCTGGACGCCGCCGAGCAGGCGTACAAGAAGATCCTGGCCGACGCGCCCGCGGACGCTGCGGCCACCGCAGGGCTGGCCCAGGTCGGGGTGGCCCGCCGGGTGGCCGGCGCAGACCCCACCACCGCCATGGCCGCCGCCGAGAGCGCCCCCGACGACGTGGCCGCCCAGCTGCTGGCCGCCGACATCGAGGTGCTCAGCGGCCTGGCCGAGCAGGCGTACGCCCGGCTCGTTGGTCTGGTCCGGCGCACCGCCGGGGAGGACCGCGAGACCGTCCGCCAGCACCTGGTCTCGCTCTTCTCCATCGCCGGCCCGGACGACCCGGCGGTCGCCTCGGCACGCCGGGCTCTGGCCAGCGCCCTGTTCTGAGTTCGTAGCACGCCAGCGCGGGCCGGCGTTCCGGCCGGCCCGCCCGACCACCGAGGACGGGAGCTCACGATGCGCCGGATCGCCGTCCTCGACGCGCCGACAAACCTTGGCCTGCGGCCACCGACGTCCACGTCGGTCCCCGGTTGCGGCAAGGCGCCCGGCGCGCTGCGCGACCACGACCTGCTGGCCCGGCTGCGCGCCCGCGACGCCGGCTGCATCACCCCACCCCGGTACGACCCGGGCGACTGGCGGCCCGGCGACGGCGTGTGCCACGCCCGGGAGATCGCCGACTACTCGCTGGCGCTCGCCGAACGGATCGGCTCGATCATCGACCGGGGGGAGTTCCCGGTGGTGCTGGGCGGCGACTGCTCGGTGCTGCTCGGCTCGGCGCTGGCCATGCACCGCCTCGGTGAGGCCGTCGGCGGGCGGATCGGGCTGGTCTTCGTCGACGGGCACTCCGACTTCCGGCACCCCGGCAACGCCTCCTACGTCGGCGCGGCCGCCGGTGAGGACCTTGCCCTCGTCACCGGGCGTGGGCAGGCCGACCTGGCCGCCCTGGAGGGCCGCCGGCCATACTTCCGCGACATCGACGTGGTGGTGCTCGGCATCCGTGCGCAGGACGAGTACCGGCTCGACCTCCAGGCCGCCGGCATCACCACCCGGCCGGTCCCCGCGCTGCGCGCCGAAGGCGCCGCCCGCACGGCCCAGTGGGCGCACGAGCAGCTCGCCGACTGCGCGGGCTACTGGGTGCACATCGACGTGGACGTGCTCGACCCCGCGGTGATGCCCGCCGTGGACGCTCCCGACCCGGGTGGCATCGCCTTCGCCGAGCTGGAGATCCTGCTCGCCGGCCTGGTCGACACCCCGCACTGCCTCGGCGTGGAGCTGACCGTCTTCGACCCCGACTACGACCCGGACGGCTCGTACGCTGCCGAGATCGTCAACACCGTGGTCGCCGGCCTGGCTCCGGTCAGCGCACCGGAAGCGGTGCCGCCCCGACTGCTCTCGGCCCGGCCGACCCCCGGCCCCCGGCGCGGCAACGGCCGGACCGCGGGCACCACCGAACGACCCGACCGCTCCCAGCGGCTCGACGGGATGGATCGTGCCGACCAGCTCGGTGGGCTCGTTCGTGGTGCGCGGCCTGATGGGCTGGAGCGGGGCGAGCGGTTCGACGAGCTCGTTGCTGCCGAGCGGCTCGATGCGCTGCCGAGCGCGATTCATGGCGAGGAGTCGTTCGCCGACGTTCCCCCGTGGGACCCGTCCGTCGACGCCAGGTCGCTCGCGGAGGCCGGACCCTCCGATGTCGGGTCTGCCGGCGACGCATCCTCGGCCTTCGGGTCTGCCGGCGTTGGTTCTTCCGACGGCCGCTTCTTCGGGGGCGCAACGCCGCACGACATCGTGGCCGAGGCGGAACCAGCAGTCACCAACGGTCAGGCCCGCTCCGAGCAGTCGAGCGTCGCAGCGGACATCGCCGCCACGTTCGAGCGGGAGCCGGTCGAGCGGGAGTTGGTCGAGCGGGAGTTGGTCGAACCGGAGTTGGTCGAACCGGAGCCGGTCGGTCCGCCCGCGTCGGCCGGCCCAGGCCTGCTGCGGCGACCTTCCGCACCGGCCCAGGGCCCCTCGGACCACCACAAAGCTGACACGGCCTGACCCGTCTGGCGGCCCCTCCGGGCCGTGATCGACTCGGTTTCACGGAAGTCGCGGTATCCAGGTGGCTCGGACACCGCAGTTTCCGTGAAACCGAGTCGATCAACGCCTTCGTGGTGCGGGGGCCGCTCGCTGCGGGTGCGCTCGTCGCGCGGGTGTCAGGACTGTGGGAGGGCGCGGAGGAAGCGCTCGGCGATCGGGACGGCCGAGGCCGTGCTGGCCCCGCCCTTCTCCACGAACACGGCGAACGCCACGTCACCCCGCCAACCGACGAACCAGGCGTGGGTGTGGGCCGGGTTGTCGTCGTACTCGGCGGTGCCGGTCTTGCCGTACACCTCGCCCGGCACATCCTTGAGCGCGCTGCCGGTGCCGCTGGTGACCACCTCGCGCATCATCGAACGCAGGGCCGCGACCGATTCCGGCTTGAGCTGCTCACCCGCAGCGGCTGGCTTGGCCGGGGCCGGGTCGAGCAGGAGCTTCGGCTGCTCGAACCGGCCTCGGGCGACGGCGGCGGTGGCGCCGGCCATGGCCAGCGGGCTGACCAGCGTGGTGCCCTGCCCGAACGATGCCGCGGCCTGCTCGGCCAGGCTGCCGCCCGTCGACACCTTGCCGGTGAAGGCGTCGGTGCCGAGGTCCCATTGACCCTCCAGGCCCAACGCGCGGCCGGCAGCGGCCAGCCCGTCACCGCCGAGCTTCGGGGCCAGCGAGGCGAACGCCGTGTTGCAGGACTTGGCGAAGTCGGTGCGGAACGGCACCGAGCCCAGCTCGAAGTTGTCGGAGTTCTTGAAGGACCGACCATCGACGGTGAAGGTCTTCGGGCAGGCCACCGGCCCGTCCAGAGTGACCGCGCCCCGGTCCAGCAGGCCCAGCGTGCTGACCACCTTGAACGTCGAGCCCGGCGGCACCTGGGCGGTGAAGGCCAGGTTTTCCCCGGCCGGCCCGGGGCCGTTCGCCGCGGCGAGCACCGCGCCATCGCTGATCCGGAGAGCCACCAGGGCGGAGCGGCGGGACTCGGCGCGCAGCGCCCCGTCGGCCGCGTTCTGGGCGGCGACATCCAGCGTGGTCTTCAGCGTCTGGCCGGGCTGCGGCTCCCGACGGAACAACTCAGTGCCGGTGGACTCCAGTTTGCCGCCCTCGGCCGGCCGCTCGACCACCACGGTCAGCCCGGGCGCGCCGCGCAGCCGTTCGTCGTAGCGGCCCTGCAACCCGCCGTGCCCGACCAGGTCACCGGCGACGTACCGGTCCGGGTGTGCGGTGAGGTCGTCCGCCTGCGCCGGGTCGACAGTGCCGAGCACCGCCCGGGCGAACTCCCTGGTCGGCGCCAGGTCGACCTTGGCGGAGATGAACTTGGTGCCGTCCAGGTCGTAGATCCGGGGCTTGATCTGGAGGTACGCCTCCTCGCGCAGCGACACCACCTCGACGAAGGCGCCCGGCTCGGCCTTGGCGACCCGCTCGGGCAGGTCGGCCAGGTCGACGGCGGGCACCAGCGCCGGGCGGATCGCCTTGAACGCCCCGTCGAGGTCCTTGACCAGCTTCTTGATGTCGGTAACCCCGTCGGGCTGCACGCCCACCCGGACCACCGGACGCGGGGTCACGAGCGGTTGCCCGGCGGCGTCCAACACCGCGGCCCGGGCACCGGCGTCGCGGCGCAGCGCCAACCGGTCACCCTTGGTGAGCTGCTCGTGCACCACCCTGGGCTCCCAGATCACCTGCCACTGGTCGTCATCGCCGTGGGCGAGGCGTAGCTCCCGGTCGTACGTCCAACGGGTCTGACCGGGCAGGTTCCACTCCACCTGGACCGTCGCGGTCGCGATGTCCTTCGTGACCTTCGGCTCGCCTCGCCGCTTCAGGGTGGGCGGGGTGGCCGCCAGCTCACCGGAGAGCTCCTTGATCTCGCGAGTCACCTCGGTCGACGGCAGCTTGTTGCCGGTCGGGTCGATCAGGCCGACCGCCTGGAGATCACCGCTGCGCCAACCGCCGAGGAAGGCGTCGACGGTGCTCTGCGGCCCGTCGTCACCCGAGCAGCCGGCGAGAACACCGGCCGTGAGCAGCGCCGTGGTGAGGGCGGCGGTCAGGCGGCGGGCGTGGTTCGGCCGGTGGGGCCGGGGGTACGACAAGGGCATGGAGCTGGTCCTTCCGATCTCAGACTGCCCTCGCACGGTAGTACGCCGACGCCGTCCCCAACGTCCCGTGGGCGCGCGAGCGCGGGTAAAGAGGGCCGCGCCCGTGTGATGAACATCGCGTGGCGGGGTATCCCGCAGCCGGCCAACCTCGGACCCGCAACGGGTGAAAGGACAAAGTCCCGATCCGGACGTCTGGCCAGTGGTCCGCCGACGAAGGCGAAGAACGGCAGGGCCTAGGCTGGGCGGCAGAGTGACCCACAACGCGGTGGGTCGAGGGGAGTGGCACCGATGGACCGGCGTCCGGCGATCAAACCGGAACCCGACCTCCGGCAGGATGACTCCGGCCGGGACGATGACAGCTTCGATTCGGCGACCGACGGGGACGGCTACGGCCGGCTCGACACGGGAGTCACCGGGCTGACCGGGTCGAGCATCGACACCATCTACGATCTGGGCCTGCCGACCGAGGCGTTGGCCGACGACGTGGAGGACGCCGAGCTCGACGAACCAGTTCCCAACGCGGAGCGCCTGGTGGCCCAGGCTGTCGCGCTCGCCGGGGACGACCACGACGCGGCGACACTTGTCGGCCGTTTCTGGCGGTTCGCCCCGGACGAGGAACTGGTCGGCTTCACGGCAGAGGAGATGCTCGACGCGGCCCGGGCACACCGGGACCTCGCCCAGCAGCGGGTCCCCGGCGAGTTGAAGCTGCGGATCCACGAACCGTACGCGGACCAGCACCACACCGTCGTCGAGATCGTCACTGACGACATGCCGTTCCTGGTCGACTCGGTCACCGCGCTGCTCAATTCGTACCACCTCGACGTGCACCTGCTGGTGCACCCGCTCGTGGTGGTCCGGCGTGAGCCGCTGGGGCGGCTCACCGAGGTCTCCGCGGACGTGGAGCCGGATGACGCGATCTCCGGCGACATCATCGAGAGCTGGATGCGGATCGAGATCGACCCGGTCCGGGACGCGGCGGAGCGGGACCGGCTGCGTCGCGAGTTGCAGCGGGTGCTCACCGATGTGCGGGAGGCGGTCGAGGACTGGCCGAAGATGCGTCAGCGGGCCCTCGCGCTCGCCGACGAACTGGCCTCGGCGCGTACCTCGGACAATCGCCCACCCGTGCCGGAGAAGGACATCACGGACTCGGTGGAGCTGCTGCGGTGGCTCGCCCACGACCACTTCACGTTCCTCGGTTACCGGGAGTACCGCCTGGTGGACGCCCCCGGGGGTGACGCCACCGACGCGGTGGACGGCAAGGCGTTGGAGGCGGTGCTCGGCACCGGGCTGGGCATCCTGCGCTCGGACTCGCCGGACCCGCGGTCGTTGTCGTCGATGACGCCCGAGGCGCACGAGAAGGTGCTGGAGAAGCGCCTGCTCATCATCACCAAGGCCAACTCGCGGGCCACCGTGCACCGCTCGGCCTACCTCGACTACATCGGCTTCAAGATCTTCAACTCGGACGGCGAGGTGATCGGCGAGCGGCGGTTCCTGGGCCTGTTCTCCACGGCCGCGTACCGGACCAGCGTCCGCGAGCTGCCGGTCGTACGCCGCAAGGTCGCCGAGGTGCTGGACCGCTCCGGCCTGAGCCAGCGCAGCCACTCCGGCAAGGATCTGATCCAGATCCTGGAGACGTACCCGCGCGACGAGCTGTTCCAGATCAAGACCGACGACCTGTACCACGCGGTGGTCGGTGTGCTGCGGATGGCGGGCCGCCGGCAGCTGCGGGTCTTCCTGCGCCGGGACGCGTACGGGCGGTTCATCTCCTGCCTGATCTACCTGCCCCGGGACCGGTTCACCACGCAGAACCGCCTTCGCATGCAGGACATCCTGCTGCGCGAGCTGAACGGTGTCGGGGTGGACTACACCACCCGGGTCACCGAGTCGATGCTGGCCCGGGTGCACTTCATCGTCCGCACCGACCCGACCCGGCCGCCCGGCGACATCGACGCCGACCTGCTGGCCGAGGAGCTGGCCGACGCGACCCGGCTCTGGGACGACGACTACCGGCTGGTGCTGGAGCGCAAGCTCGGCGACGAGCAGGCCAAGCACCTGTTCACCCGGTACGCCGACGCGTTCCCGGAGGGCTACAAGGACGGGCACACGCCGTACGAGGCGATGAAGGACCTGGCGAAGCTGGAGCTGCTGGAGGAGCCCGGCCAGCTGGAGATGCACCTGTTCCGCAAGCAGCTCGCGCCCCGGCCGGGCACCCGGGTGCCCGGTGCGGACCTCGCCGAGGCCATGGACGTCCGGTTCAAGGTCTACCGGTACGGCGAACCGATGATGCTCTCCGCCGTGCTGCCGGTGCTGCACTCACTCGGCGTACGGGTGGTCGACGAGCACCCGTACGAGGTGGACCGGATCGACGGTCGGGTCTACCTGTACGACTTCGGCCTCCTGCTGCCCGAGGGGCACCACGAGCTGTCCGAGGTGCGCCCACACGTGGAGAACGCCTTCGCGGCGGCGTGGCGCGGCGAGGCCGAGGTGGACCGGTTCAACGAGCTGGTGCTGCGCGGCGGGCTGACCTGGCGGCAGGTGGTGGTGCTGCGGGCGTACGCGAAGTACCTGCGGCAGGCCGGCACGGTCTTCTCGCAGGACTACATGGAGCAGACCTTCATCGCGTACCCGAAGATCGCCGCGTTGCTGGTGGATCTGTTCGAGACCCGGTTCGCGCCGGGCGAGCAGACGACCGAGCAGCGGCAGCAGCGCAGCGGTGAGCTGGTGGAGATGATCCGGGAGGCGCTGGACGACGTGGCCAGCCTCGACCAGGATCGGATCCTGCGCTCGTACCTGACGTTGATCGAGGCGACCCTGCGGACCAGCTTCTACCAGAAGCGCGCCGACGGGCGGCCGAAGGCGTACGTGGCGTTCAAGCTCGACCCGCAGGCCATTCCGGACCTGCCGGCGCCGCGACCGAAGTTCGAGATCTTCGTCTACTCGCCCCGCTTCGAGGGTGTGCACCTGCGGTTCGGGCCGGTGGCCCGGGGCGGGTTGCGCTGGTCCGACCGTCGGGAGGACTTCCGGACCGAGGTGCTCGGCCTGGTCAAGGCGCAGATGGTGAAGAACACCGTGATCGTGCCGGTGGGTGCCAAGGGCGGCTTCGTGCTGAAGCAGAAGCCGGGTGACCGGGACGAGGCGGTCGCCTGCTACCAGGAGTTCGTCGGCGCGATGCTGGACGTCACCGACAACATCGTCAGTGGGCAGATCGTGCCTCCCGTGGACGTGGTCCGGCACGACGGGGACGACCCGTACCTGGTGGTGGCCGCCGACAAGGGCACGGCGACGTTCTCCGACGTCGCCAACGAGATCTCCAGGACCCACAACTTCTGGATGGGCGACGCGTTCGCCTCCGGTGGTTCGGCGGGCTACGACCACAAGAAGATGGGCATCACCGCCCGGGGCGCCTGGGAGTCGGTCAAGCGGCACTTCCGGGAGCTGGGCCTGGACACCCAGACCCAGGACTTCACGGTGGTCGGCGTCGGCGACATGTCCGGCGACGTGTTCGGCAACGGGATGCTGCTCTCCGAGCACATCCGCCTGGTGGCCGCCTTCGACCACCGGCACATCTTCCTCGACCCGGACCCGGACGCGGCCACCTCGTACGCGGAGCGGCGGCGGCTGTTCGATCTGCCCCGCTCGTCGTGGGAGGACTACAACCCGGAGCTGATCTCGGCAGGCGGCGGCATCTTCCCGCGTACCGCCAAGTCCATCCCGATCACGCCGCAGGTCCGGGCGGCGATCGGCCTGGACGACGACGTCACGCAGCTGTCGCCGCAGGAGTTGATGAAGGCGATCGTGACCGCCCCGGTGGATCTCTTCTGGAACGGCGGCATCGGCACCTACGTCAAGGCGTCCACCCAGACCAACGCCGAGGTGGGCGACAAGTCCAACGACGCGATCCGGGTGGACGGGCGCAGCCTGCGCTGCCGGGTGGCGGGCGAGGGCGGCAACCTGGGCTGGACCCAGCTCGGCCGGATCGAGTACGCGTTGACCGGTGGCCGGATCTACACGGACTTCATCGACAACGCGGCCGGGGTGGACACCTCCGACCACGAGGTGAACATCAAGATCCTGCTGAACACCGCGGTGGCCGACGGCGAGTTGACCACGGCCGAGCGGGACGAGCTGCTGGCCGGGATGACCGACGAGGTCGCCGAGCTGGTGCTGAGGGACAACTACGACCAGGCGCGGGCGATCAACAACGCCCAGGCCCAGGCCGCCTCGCTGCTGCCGGTGCACCGCCGGATGATCAACGAGTTGGAGCGGTCGGGCGGGTTGGACCGGGCGCTGGAGGCGCTTCCTCCGGACGAGGAACTGGCGGTCCGCAGCGAATCGGGTCTGACCGCGCCGGAGTTCGCGGTGCTGCTCGCGTACGTGAAGATCGTCCTGGAGCGGGAGATCCTCACCGAAGGGCTGGCCGACGAGGAGTGGACGACCGAGGTCCTGGTCAACTACTTCCCGACGCCGATGCGCGAACGGTTCGCCGACCGGATGGGCCGGCACCGGCTGCGCCGGGACATCGTCACCACAGTGCTCGTCAACGAGGCGATCAACCGGGGTGGCATCTCGTTCATCTTCCGGGTGGTCGAGGAGACCGCGGCCAGCGCGGCGGACGTGATCCGTGCGTACGTGGTGGTCAGCGAGGTGTTCGGCCTGCGGGACCTGTGGGACGCGGTGGAGGCGCTGGACAACAAGGTCGCACCCGAGTTGCAGACCAGCGTCTACCTGGACACCCGCCGGCTGCTCGACCGGGCGGTGCGGTGGCTGGTCTCCAACCGCCGCTCGCCGATCGACGTGCCGGCCGAGATCGCCCGGCTGCGGGACGGGGTGACCCGACTGCTCCCGGGTCTGGAGGACCTGTTCTACGGCGACGAGCGGCAGGGCATCGCCTCGCACATGGACTCGATGACCGAGCGTGGGCTGCCCCGCGAGCTGGCCGAGCGGGCGACCCGACTGATGTACAGCTTCGGTCTGATGGACGTGGTGGAGACCGCGAACGTCAGCGGACGGGACGTCGGCGAGGTGGCCTCGGTCTACTTCGTGCTGTCCGACCTGTTCCGGGTGGACTCGCTGCTGTCGAAGATCTCCCTGCTGCCGCGGGAGGACCGCTGGCAGACGCTGGCGCGGATGGCGCTGCGTTACGACCTGTACGCCGCGCTGGCCGCGCTCACCGCTGAGGTGCTGGAGTCCACCCCGGGCGACCTGCCGCCGCACGAGCGGGTGCAGCAGTGGGAGCAGTCGAACGCCACCTCGATCCACCGCGCTCGACGGGCGATGGGGGAGTTCGACGAGTCGCGGGCGGACCTCGCCGCCCTCTCGGTGCTGCTGCGCCAGATCCGCACCCTGGTGCGGACCTCCGCAGCCGCCTGAGTCAGGCACACCGGACGCGGTCCGGCCGATCGGGTGACCCCGACCGGCCGGACCGCGTTTCGTTTCGTCCCCGCTCAGGCCACCAGGCTGGCGAAGACGACGATGTTGTCCGGGTAGCTCTTGGCGACCGCGTCGAACTGACCGCCGCAGGTGACCACCCGCAGGCCAGGCCGGTCGCTGGGCCCGTACACCAACTCGGTGGGGAAGGCTGTCTTCGGGTATGACTTCACCGAGTCGACGGTGAAGGTGGCCGGCACCCCGTCGGCCCGGCGCACGGTGACGGTGTCACCGGGGGTGAGCGCGCCGAGGTCGAAGAAGACGGCCGGACCGAGCACCGCCGAGTCCACATGCCCGACGATGACCGCGTTGCCCGTCTCGCCGGGACTCGCACCCGGCTCGTACCAACCGGCCTTGTCGGCCTGGTCGAGCGGAGGGACCTGGACGGTGCCGTCCGGGTTGGTGCCCAACGACATGATCGTCGCGTCGACACCGATCCGGGGGATCTCGATGCTGGTCGGCGCCGAACGGGCCAGTCCCGCCGGCGCGTCTCCGACCGGCTGCCCGTCGACCGGCGGGGCGTCGTCGGCGGTGCTCGCCGACCCGGTGACCTCGGGACCGGCCTGAGCCAACGGCTGCGGCGGTCGGGGAGCGGGTGTGTCCTTCAGACTGGCGCCGATCATCCCGGCGCCGATCATGGCCATGGTGACGACGACGGCCGCGCCGGCGGCACGCCACGGTCTCCCGTGACGGCCGCCGGCCCGTGTCGTCGTCACGTCAGACGAGCGAACCATCGGTCCGCCGGCGACGCATCAGCACGATCCCGCCCAGCGCGGCAGCGCCGAGCAGGCCCGCCCCGCCGGTGGCCAGGCCACGGTCGGTGCCGGTGCTGGCGCCACCGTCACCACCGTCGACACCGCCGTGCGGCAGCACGACGAGCTCACCCTCGCCGCACGAGCCCTTGAGCTCGTAGCGACCTGGCTTCGCGTCCTTGTCGACCTTGGCCTCGCCGTAGTAGACGAACTCGCGCTCCTTGTCCCAGTCGCGCTCGTCGGAACGGCCCTCTTCCGAGCCGTAACCGCCGTGCTCGTCCTTGGACTCCCAGCCCTTGTCCGAGCCGTACTCGTCGGAGCCGTGCTCGTCCTTGGACTCCCAGCCCTTGTCCGAGCCGTACTCGTCGGAGCCGTGCTCGTCCTTGGACTCCCAGCCCTTGTCCGAGCCGTACTCGTCGGAGCCGTGCTCGTCCTTGGACTCCCAGCCCTTGTCCGAGCCGTACTCGTCGGAGCCGTGCTCGTCCTTGGACTCCCAGCCCTTGTCCGAGCCGTACTCGTCGGAGCCGTGCTCGTCCTTGGACTCCCAGCCCTTGTCCGAGCCGTATTCGCCGGAGCCGTGCTCGTCCTTGGACTCCCAGCCCTTGTCCGAGCCGTATTCGCCGGAGCCGTGCTCGTCCTTGGACTCCCAGCCCTTGTCCGAGCCGTACTCGTCCGAGCCGTGCTCGTCCTTGGACTCCCAGTCCTTCTTGCCTTCGTCCTTGGAGTCCCAGTCCTTCTTGTCGCGGCTGTCGTCCGCGTCCTGGCCGTGCTCCTCGCCCTTCCAGTCCTTGCTGCCCTCGTCGCCGTAGGCGTCGGCGGCAGCGCCGCCACCCTGGCCACCGGGCTGGGCGCCGTCGGCGGGCGGCTGCGGCTTGTCCTTGCCGTCTTCGCCCTTGCCCTCTTCGCCCTTGCCGTGCTCGTCCTTGCCCTCGTGGTCCTTGCCCTTGTCGTCCTTGCCCTTGTCGTCCTTGCCGTGCTCGTCCTTGCCGTTTTCGTCCTTGCCCTCGTGGTCCTTGCCCTTGTCGTCCTTGCCGTGCTCGTCCTTGCCCTTGTCGTGGTCCGAGGAGTTCTCCTCCTCGCGCCACTCGCGGTCCTCGCCCCGGTCTTCGTGGGCCGGCTTGAGCTTGACCTTGCCGGTGACCTTGGACCACACGTACGCGTGCTCCTGCCGATCCGGGCAGATCTCGAGGAGCTTGACCTCTTCGCCAGCCTTGACGACGTGCGGCTTGGCGTAGACCTTGCCGTCGCGGTCCTTGGCGTCGTCGTGGCCGTCCGCGAACGCGATCCCCGGCGCGAACACCAGGAGCGATGCACCGCCGAGCGCGGCGCCCGCAACGACCTTCCCGAGCATCTTCTTAGCCATGACCTGCGTCACTCCATCCCTGTTGTCCTGTGCCCGGCGACAACCGAGCTAAGACCGACGTTAGACGGTTTCATGACTTATGAAGTGAAAGATTCGCGTTTTGACCTTTGATCCAAGTAAGAGGTTAAGGGGTGCTACGCGGCTTTCGCCGCGCCGAGTGTCGTCTCAGGCGCGAGACGCCCTTCCGTGCGGCGCACGGCGTTCCGGCCTGCCCGTGCCTCGCCCGCGCCGGTCATCCCGGTCGCGGCGGGTCCGCCCCGCAACGTGCTGCCCGAGCGCACTCAGGGGTATCGTCCGAAACGGATCGAGGGACGGTCGGCGCGCGCAAACGCATCGAGCCATTGCCATGGAAGCGCTCCCATGCGAGAATCGTCCAACGCGGTGAGGTGAGCCACACCGCGCAGGCTGGGAGTCGAGGGCACCGGTTCGCCGGGCGACGTCCCGCCGCCGATCGACCGGCCGACGCATCGGCCGCGCACCACCACCACCATCGCCCGTCCGGGTCGGGCGCCCCCCAAAGATTCCCGTTGGCGCCGGAGGCCGTCCGTGCAGGACGCCCGCCGGGCCGTCTCGCCGGGCCGTACGCGGGCCCGGTCTCGCCCAAGGAGATCAGTGGCATGAATGTGTGGAGAAGGCTGTCCGGCCCACGCCGGACCATGGCGCTCGCCGGCGCGGGTGTCCTGGTCGCCGGCGGGTTGGTGACGATTCCGGTCACCGCGGCGCAGGCCGCGACTCAGTGCGACATCGCCTACACGAGCAACGAGTGGCCCGGCGGCTTCACCGCCAGCGTCACCATCAAGAACGTCGGTGACCCGCTCAACGGCTGGACGCTGGGCTGGACCTTCCCCAACTCCGGCCAGCGCGTGCAGCAGGGTTGGTCGGCCGAGTTCACCCAGTCCGGCAGCCAGGTCACCGCCAGGAGCCTGTCCTACAACGGCACCCTCGCCACCGGCGCGTCGACGAGCATCGGCTTCAACGGCGCGTGGAGCGGCAGCAACCCGAAGCCGACCTCGTTCACCCTGAACGGCGTGGTCTGCAACGGTGGCACCACCCCGCCGACCACGCCCCCGCCGACCACGCCTCCGCCGACCACGCCTCCGCCCACCGACCCGCCGCCCACCACGCCTCCGCCCGGCACCAAGGTCGACAACCCCTACGCCGGGGCGCGCGGTTACGTGAACCCGGAGTGGAAGGCCAAGGCGGACGCCGAGGCCGGCGGAAGCCGGGTCTCCAACAACCCCACCGCCGTCTGGCTGGACCGGATCGCCGCGATCAACGGCACGCCGGACAGCAGCTCCAACGGTGCCTTCGGCGTGCGTGAGCACCTGGACGAGGCGCTACGTCAGGGCGCCGGCTACATCCAGTTCGTGATCTACAACCTGCCCGGCCGGGACTGCTCCGCGCTCGCCTCCAATGGTGAGCTGGGCCCGGACGAGCTGCCCAAGTACAAGGCCCAGTACATCGACCCGATCGCCGCGATCCAGGGCGAGGCGAAGTACAGCAGCCTGCGGATCATCAACGTCATCGAGATCGACTCGCTGCCGAACCTGATCACCAACACGTCCGGGCAGGCCGGCGGCACTGTCATGTGCGACACGGTCAAGGCCAACGGCGCGTACGTCAACGGTGTCGGCTACGCCCTCGCCAAGCTGGGCTCGATCGGCAACGTCTACAACTACATCGACGCCGGCCACCACGGCTGGCTGGGTTGGGACACCAACTTCGGCCCGACCGCCGACATCCTGAAGACCGCCGCGGTCGCCTCCGGCAGCACGGTCAACAACGTGCACGGGTTCATCGTCAACACGGCGAACTACTCGGCGCTGCGCGAGCCGTACTTCAAGGTCACCGACAACGTGAACGGCCAGACGGTGCGGCAGTCCAAGTGGGTCGACTGGAACTACTACGTCGACGAGCTGTCCTTCGCCCAGGCGTTCCGCGACAAGCTCGTCTCGGTCGGCTTCAACTCCGGCATCGGCATGCTGATCGACACATCCCGCAACGGCTGGGGCGGCTCCGCGCGGCCCACCGGGCCGGGCGCCACGACCAGCGTCGACACGTACGTCAACGGTGGCCGCATCGACCGCCGGCTCCACCTCGGCAACTGGTGCAACCAGGCCGGCGCCGGCCTCGGCGAGCGGCCCCGGGCCAACCCGGAGCCGGGCATCGACGCCTACGTCTGGGTGAAGCCGCCGGGTGAGTCGGACGGCTCCAGCAAGGAGATCCCGAACAACGAGGGCAAGGGCTTCGACCGGATGTGCGACCCGACGTACGGCGGTAACGCCCGCAACGGCAACAACCCGTCCGGGGCTCTGCCGGACGCGCCGATCTCCGGTGCGTGGTTCTCCGCCCAGTTCCAGGAGCTCATGCGCAACGCGTACCCGGCTCTCTGACCGGAACGCTTCACACCCACCGGCCGCCGGCAGTTGGTGAGGCACTGCCGGCGGCAGGTTCCCCCCGGGTCCCCGGTCCGACCGTTCTGGTCGGGCCGGGGACCCCCCTTGCCCGATCAGGGCACGGTGCGCTCGATCGCCGCCCGGCCCTGCTCGGCCAGGTCACGGCGGGCCTTCTCCAGGTTTTCCGGCGTGAGGTCCTGCCCGCGGGCCATCACCAGGTCCTCCGGCTCCCAGGGCTGTTCGCTCCCGGTGCGGATGTTGTCCCCGCCAGCACCGGTGCCCGTCCCGGTCGCCCCGGTGCCGGCGGCGTACGGGTCGCCGATCAGCTCGTCGGTGTCCGGAGCGAGGTCGTCGGGTCGGCTGCGGGGCTCGGCGAAGCCCGGAGTGTCCCGGTCGGGCCCACCTCCGGTCCGAAACTGCGAGACGGTGATGTCATCATCCACCGCCGAGGCCACCTGCGGGCTGTCCTCCAGCGGCGGTTGGCGATCGCGATCGGTCATGGTGCTGCCTCCTGGGTCCGACACGGTGCCTGGATTCCCTCGCGTACCCCTTCGTGCCGCGCTCATGCCGCGCGGCCCGGCGGTCAGGCCGGGCCGCGCTCATGCCGTGCGGTCAGGCCGTGCGATCAGCTCCCGGGGGCTGCTCGTTCGGGGCCGGCGGGTCCGCGGGACGCAGCCACTGCCAGAGCAGCATGAGCAGGCCGAAGACGAGCATCGACAGCCCGGCCCACAGGTTGATCCGCACACCCTCGGCCTTGTCGATCTCGGCCCGGCTGTCGAAGATGCCGATCAGCGTCACGATGATCCCGTACGCCACGAAGAGGCCACCGATCACCCGGCGGATGTCGAACAGCCGGGCCGCGGCGGACCGCCGTTGCTCCGCCTCCGACTCGTCGATCAGCGGGTCCTGTGCCGGCTGGCTGTGGTTGTCCATCTGCCGACCCCTTTCCTAGAAGACCGGGATGTAGAAGAGGGCGGCCAGCGCGACCGCGATCACGCCGAGGAGCACGGGGGAGCGGTACCAGACGGCGTCGCCGGCGAGCACGTCGCCCTTCAGGTCGATGCCGCCCATCCCGTAGACCAGCCCGCGCAGTTCCTCGTCCCGCTTGGGCGCGGTGAGCGGGGTGATGATCGCGGCGACCACCACCGCCGTGACGAAGGCGAGGCCGGCACCCCAGAAGCTCTCCTCCAGGTCGGAGTTGAAATCGATCACTCCGCCCTTGTAGAGCAGGTAGAGGCTCAGTGACACCAGGGTGCCCAGCAACAGCGACCAGAAGCCGGCCAGCGCGGTCATCCGCTTCCAGAACATGCCGATGATGAAGGTGGCGAACAGCGGCGCGTTGAAGACGGAGAAGAGCGCCTGGATGTAGTTCATGATGTTGCTGAACCCGGCCGCGATGAACGCGGTGCCGATCCCGATCACCACGGCGCCGACCGTCGCCCACCGGCCGATTCGCAGGTAGTACTCGTCCGACCGGTCACGGCGGATGTACGCCTGCCAGATGTCGTAGGTGAAGACGGTGTTGAAGCCGCTTACGTTGGCCGCCATGCCAGCCATGAACGAGGCGAGGAGGCCGGTGACCGCGACCCCGAGCACGCCGTTGGGGAGCAGGTCGCGCATCAGCAGCGGGATGGCGTTGTTGTACTGGAGGTCGCCGCTCTCCGCGCCGAGCCCCTTCACCGTCACCAGGGCCACCAGACCGGGGATGATCGTGACCAGGGGGATGAACAGCTTCGGGTACGCGGCGATGATCGGCGTACGCCGGGCGGCGCTCATGTTCTTGGCCGAGAGCGCCCGCTGCACCTCGGCGAAGTTCGTCGTCCAGTAGCCGAACGACAGGACGAAGCCCAGGCCGAAGACGATGCCGATCCAGTGCGCGCCCAGCGGGTTGGCGGTGCTGCCGGTGTCCTGCCACGCGTGCAGGCCCGCCTCGCCGAGTTTGGTGTCGCCGACCGCGTCCATCAGACCGTTCCACCCGCCGACCTTGACCAGGCCGATCACGGTGACCGGGATGAGACCGGCCAGGATGACGAAGAACTGGAGCACCTCGTTGTAGATCGCCCCGGACAGGCCACCGATGGTGATGTACGCCAGCACGATCGCCGCGCCGACCACGATCGCCGTCCACAGCGGCCAGCCGAGCAGCGCCTGCATGACGAGGGCCAGCGCGTAGAGGTTGACGCCGGCGATCAGCACCTGGGCGACGGCGAAGCTGAGGGCGTTGAGCAGGTGGGTGGGGCGGTTGAACCGCAACCGCAGGTATTCCGGCACGCTGCGGACCTTGGAACCGTAGTAGAAGGGCATCATCACGATGCCCAGGAAGACCATGGCCGGGACGGCGCCGATCCAGTAGTAGTGGACCGTCATCACACCGTACTGGGCCCCGTTCGCGGCCATTCCGATGATCTCCAACGCGCCCAGGTTCGCCGAGACGAAGGCGAGACCGGTCACCCAGGCCGGCAGGGAGCGGCCGGAGAGGAAGAAGTCGACGCTGGTCCGGATCGCGCGGCGAGCGGCGAAGCCGACCCCGAGGACGGTGACGAAGTACAGCGCCAGAATCAGGTAGTCCAGGCCGTTCATGTTGAGCCGAAGACCGTCGCCGTCCATCCCGTCACCCCTCGTGCCGACGTCCGCGCTGGCTGTACGCGCGCGCCGTATTACCCCGGACGGGCGGTTTCAATCCCCCTGGAGGGATCCGGTGTGTTCGGCTCCGTTCGGGCGGTCCGACAGGCTGCCGACGGCAAGGGGCGCCCCGGCCATCCGGCCGGAGCGCCCCTTGTCGGTCGTGAGACTCAGCGACCCAGTACGCGGTCCAGGAAGTCCCGGTAGTTGCGTACCGCCATCCGCAGTTGCTCGGTGTCGGCGGAGCCGGCGTCCTGCCACCCGCCCAGCGTGGTCTTCTGCGCGGCCAGTGCCGAGGAGAGGGCCTGGATGGCCTCCTCCACCAGCGACTGCGCCTCGCCGGCTGCGGCCTGCGGATCGTCGACGAAGCGCAACTGCACGTCCCGCCAGCGGTCCCGGAAGCCCTGCGCGGTGTCCGTGTCCAGGAGCGTGGCCGCCCCCGCCGCGACCGTCGACCCGGCGGGCTGCGACGTCCCGGCGGACTCCAGCGGGGTGCTGGTGCCGTCGGTGGTGACCGGTTCGCCGTCCGCGTCCGGGTCGACCATCTCCGGTGTGGCGCTGCCGTAGCCGGCCGTGACGTCCGGGTCGCCGGTCAGGTCGTCGCGCCGCTCGGGGGCGCCGTCCGTGCTCCCCGGCGCTACGAAGGTCCGCGCGGAGGTGTCAGTGTCGGCGCGGTCGTCGAGGTCCGCGTCGTCGACATCATTGTCGCGGCGGTGCAGCTCGGCGGTGGGGTCGGCGCGCAGGCCCTCACGCTCACCGTCCTCGGCGCCGTCGCCCGGCTGGGCAGTCCGCTCGGCGCGGGGGTCGGGCTGGTCCTGCGGGCGCGGGCTGGCCAGCGCGGAGGCGGCCACCGCGTCGGCCACCGTGGTGGCGCCGAACGTCGTCGGCAGCGGCCCCGGCTCGTGGAAACCGCCCTCGTCGGTGGACCGGTCGTCCCGCCGCTGGCGCAGGTCGACGTCGTCGGCCCGCTCGTCGTCGACCGGGTCGTATGCGGCATCCCGTTCGGTGCCGTTCGTCCGGTCCGGGTCGGTGGTCTGCTCGTCGAAGGTGTCCCGCTCGTCGAGGGCGTCCTCCGGGGCGTCGGAGCGGTTGGTCCGGTCGCCGGCCGGGGGGACCGGCACGGGTGCGGACCGGACGGCCTCCGGATGGTCGTTGCTCACCTGTTGCTCATCCTGGCGCATCGGTGGCCTCCTCAGCGGCTCGTGGCGTCGTGGTCCGGGTGGTGGGGCTGGTCGGGCGTGTGCTGCCCGAGCGGTTCCTCGCCGAGCAGGTCGGCGAAGAGTGCCCGGTAGTGGACGACCGCCTGCCGGAGCTCCTCAGTGCTGGCCTCGCCTCGGGTGTTGCGCAGGTGGATGTCGTGCGCGTCCCGGTAGTTGCTCAGCGTGCGGGCGTGCTCGACGGACAGGTGGGCGATCTGGTCGGAGAAGTCGCCGGTCGGGTAGCCCTGCTCCTCGATGAGCCGGGTGACCAGTTCGTCCGCGTCGCCGACGGTCTCGCCGGGTGAGTCGATGAAGCGGACCTGGAGTTCCTCCCAGGCGGCGCTGTAGCGGGCCCGGGACTCCGGGCTGAGCGGGGTGAGCGAGAGCTCGGCGTGCCGGCGTTCCCGATCGCGCAGTTCGCGCTCCGCGGCGGACCGGCTGTCCTGCTCCGCCACCACCCGGTCGTACTCCGGCCCGAACTTGCTGCGCAGCGCGCGACGGCGGCCGAGCTGCCGCACGGCCACGGCGGCCGCCGCGACGAGCACCAGCACGACGAGCACGATGACGATTACCTGAGTGGGCGACATGGGCTCCTCCTTCGTCTCCTGGTATTCCCTCCGCACACTGATCGCCAATCCCGATTCGGGACACTTTCCTGACGAGAGACGCAGCTCACCGTTCCGCTGAAACTTGACTCATTCCAGAAAAGGCGGTTGGGTGGGGTGATGCACCCACAGACCAGCAAGCCGATCCTCACCACCCGGCAGGGTCACCCCGTGCACAACAACCAGCAGCAGCGGACGGTTGGCTCCCGGGGGCCCGCGACGCTGGAGAACTACCACTTCCTGGAGAAGATCAGCCACTTCGACCGGGAGCGGATCCCCGAGCGGGTGGTGCACGCGCGCGGTTTCGTCGCGCACGGCGAGTTCGAGGCGTACGGGACGATCGGCGACGAGCCGGCCGCGACCTACACCCGGGCCAAGCTGTTCCAGACCCGGGGCACGAAGACCCCGGTCAGCCTCCGCTTCTCCACCGTCATCGGCGGGCGGGACTCCTCCGAGGCCACCCGCGACCCGCGTGGCTTCGCCGTCAAGTTCCGCACCGAGGACGGCAACTGGGACCTCGTCGGCAACAACCTGCCGGTCTTCTTCATCCGGGACGCGATCAAGTTCCCCGACGTCATCCACTCGCTGAAGCCGGACCCGGTGACCTTCCGGCAGGAGCCGAACCGGATCTTCGACTTCATGTCCAACACTCCCGAGTCGATGCACATGCTGACCTGGCTGTTCAGCCCGCGCGGCATCCCGGCCAACTACCGGACGCAGGACGGCTTCGGCGTGAACACGTACCGCATGGTCAACGCCGCGGGCGAGGGCGTGCTGGTCAAGTACCACTGGAAGTCGCGGCAGGGCATCGAGTCGCTGACCGAGGAGCAGGCCGCCGCCATCCAGGCGCGCGAGCTGGGCCACGCCTCCAAGGACCTCTACGAGGCGATCGAGCGCGGCGAATACCCGCAGTGGGAGCTGAACGTCCAGCTCATGAGCGACGACGAGCACCCGGAGCTGGACTTCGACCCGCTGGACGACACCAAGACCTGGCCCGAGGACGTGTTCCCGCTGCTTCCGGTCGGCCTGCTGACCCTCAACCGCAACGTCGGCAACTTCCACAACGAGAACGAGCAGATCGCGTTCGGCACCGGCGTGCTGGTCGACGGCCTCGACTTCTCCGACGACAAGATGCTGGTCGGGCGCACCTTCTCCTACTCGGACACCCAGCGTTACCGGGTCGGCCCGAACTACCTCCAGTTGCCGATCAACGCCCCCCGCGAGGACGTCCAGGTGAACACCAATCAGGACGGTGGTCAGATGGCGTACGGGGTGGACAGCCGGGGCGGCAACCCCCACATCAACTTCGAGCCGTCCTCGGTGGCCGGTCTGCAGCAGGCTGACGAGTCGTACCGGGAATACCAGCCGTTCGTCTCGGGCCGGGTCATGCGGGCGCCGATCGAGCGGCAGAACAACTACGCCCAGGCCGGTGAGCGCTTCCGCACCATGCCGCAGTGGGAGCGCGACGACCTGGTGAAAAACATGATCAACCTGCTGGGTCAGTGCGACAAGCAGATCCAGGAGAAGATGGTCTGGCACTTCAGCCAGTGCGACGACGCCTACGGCCGGCGGGTCGCCGAGGGCCTCGGCATCGCCGACAACGCCTGACCCGCCCCCAGCACGACGAACGCCTCGCCGGTCCGCCAGCGGGGCGTTCGCCGTCTGCCCGCAGGGCACAGCCTCCGGCCCGGCGCGTCTCGGATCGTCGATCTCGACGCCGCGCGTCTCGGAGCGTCGATCCCGAGGCGACGGGCGGTAGTGCAACCGCCCCTGATTACGTATCCTGCCCAAGGCGCCCGCGCTGGTGCCCGACGTCGACGCCGGGCACGCAACCGGCCGACGCGTTGCCCGGCGGTGCCGGCACCCCTCCTGCCACCCCTGTACGGGCGAGGTCTGATGAGAACCCGCGACTGGCCGATCCGCTCGAAGCTGACCGCCCTGGTCGTCGCGCCGGTGAGCGCGCTCCTGGCGTTGTGGATCTTCGCGACCACGTTGACCTTCGGGCCCGCCCTCAATCTGCTCTCCGCCCGCACCCTGCTGTACGACCTGGGCCGCCCCGGCGAGGCGGTGGTCACCGAATTGCAGCGGGAACGCCGCCTCTCGGTGGTGCAGCTCGCCGGCAGCGCCGATCTGCCGGCCCTGGCCGAGCAGCGTCAGCGCACCGATCGCGCGGTCGCCGAGCTGCGCCGCCGGGTCGACGGAGAGGCGCTGCGCGACGCCGCCGACGACCTGCTGGAGGACCGCGTCGACCGGCTGGTCACCGCTCTGGCGGCGCTGCCGACCGGCCGGGACTTCATCGACGACCGGATGATGGACCGTCCCGGCGCGATCGGCCTCTACAGCGGCATGGTCACCGCGGCCTTCCAGGCGTTCTCCGCGATGGCCACACTGACCGATCCCGACATCAACCGGCAGGCGCTGGCGCTCACCGCGCTGGGCCGATCCCGGGAGCTGCTCGGCCAGACCGACGCCATGCTGGCCGGCGTACTGACCGTCGGCCGCTTCGCCGACGGGGAACACGCCCAGCTCGTGCAGTCCATCGGCAACCAGCGGTGGCTCACCGAGAGCGCCGTGGCCGACCTGCCCGAGGCCGGGCGCGTCGCGTACCAGCGACTGACCGAGAGCCCGGCGTTCACCAGTCTGCGCGCCATGCAGGACGCGTTGGTCGCGGCCAACCGGCCCGGCCGGCCGCCGGTGGACGCGGCGTCCTGGCAGGCCAGCCACGACGCCGTGCAGCAGCAGCTGCGTGACTTCGAACTGGCCGAGGCCGACGGTCTCACCGACCGTTCGGTGCCGATGGCGGTCCGGATCCTGGTCCGGCTGGCCGCCGCCGGGGTGCTCGGACTCGCCGCCGTGGTGATCTCGGTGCTGGTGGCGGTGCGGGTCGGCCGCACCCTGGTCCGACGGCTCAGCGGCGTCCGCACCGCCGCGCTGGAGCTGGCCGAGCACCGGCTGCCGGACGTGGTGGCCCGACTGCGCCGAGGTGAGCAGGTCGACGTCGCCCGGGAGGCGCCACCCCTGGAATACGGCAACGACGAGATCGGCGAGGTCGGGCGCGCCTTCACCGAGGTGCAGCGCACCGCCGTCCAGGCCGCGGTGGACGAGGTCACCCTGCGTCGCGGGCTCAACGAGGTCTTCCTCAACATCGCCCGACGGAGCCAGAGCCTGGTGCACCGTCAGCTGCACCTGCTCGACCGGATGGAGCGGCGCGCGGAGGACCCGGACGAGTTGGCCGAGCTGTTCCAGGTCGACCACCTGGCGACCCGACTCCGCCGGCACGCCGAGGACCTGGTCATCCTCGCGGGCTCCGCGCCCGGCCGCGGGTGGCGAAACCCCGTCGCGATGGTCGACCTGATCCGCGGCGCGATCTCCGAGGTCGAGGCGTACGACCGGGTGGACATCACCGCCGTGCAGCCGGCCGGAGTGCTGGGCCGGGCCGTCGGCGACGTCATCCACCTGCTCGCCGAGCTGGTCGAGAACGCCACCGCCTTCTCCCCGCCGGACACCCGGGTCACCGTCGTCGGGGAGCAGGTGGCCAACGGGTACGCCCTGGAGATCACCGACCAGGGGCTGGGCATGTCCGAAGCGGCGCTGGAAACCGCCAACACCCGACTGGCCAGCTCGCCCGAGTTCGATCCGGCGCAGAGCGCGCGACTCGGCCTGTTCGTGGTGGCCCGGCTGGCGGCCCGCCACCACGTACGGGTGCGGTTGCGGCCCTCCGGCAAGGGTGGAATGACCGCTGTGGTGCTGATCCCCACCGACCTCGTCACCGCCGAGCCTCCGGCCGGCCCCGACCCGGCCACCCTGGGTGCCGCCTCGGCCGACGCGGGCCGACGGCTGGCGCGCCCGGTACGCCGGGGCAGCGTGCCCCGCGCACGCACCCGCCCGTCCACGTCCACGCCCGCAGCCAAGTCCCCGCCCGCTCCGGCCGCCGTCGCGACGCCGGCCGCCTCCGGCGGGGGTGCTGCCGCAGGCGGCCTGGCGCCTGCCATCGGCGCGTCGGCCTCGGACCCGTCCGCGCCGAACGGGACCGGCGACGCGGGGCCGGAATCCACCCCCGCGACGACCGACGACGGGCTGGATGGCCTGCCCCGCCGGGTGCGACGCCAGACTCCCGTCGCCCAGCCCCGGTCGACCGTCAGCGACACCCCCTCGCCCCGATCCCCGGAGGAGGTCCGCCGAGTGATGGCCGCCCTCCAGGCCGGCACGGCACGCGGACGCGCCACCGTGATCACCCCGGCGGCGCCGAACGGCCCGGCGGCCACGGCTGACCCCACCGACCCGGCGACGACCGCCGAACTCCCCAACCGCGACTGAGAGGGACGCCTAGTGCGGCATTCGACGAAGCAGAGCGCCGGCCTCGACTGGTTGCTCGACGAGCTGGTGCAACGGGTCCCGGCCGCCCGGGAGGCGGTGGTGCTGTCCGCCGACGGTCTGCTGCTCGGCTGCTCGGCCGAGTTGGAGCGCTCCGACGCAGAGCACCTCTGTGCCCTCGCCGCCGGCTTCTCCAGCCTGGCCCGAGGCGCCAGCCGACACGTGGACGGCGGCCCGGTCCGCCAGACCGTGGTGGAGATGGAGGCGGCGTACCTCTTCGTCACCGCCGCCGGGCAGGGAGCCTGCCTGGCGGTGGTGAGTGACGCCGACGCGGATATCGGGCTGGTCGCGTACGAGATGGCGATGCTGGTCATCCGGGTGGGGGAGAGCCTCGCCGCGCCGGCCCGATCGTCGGTGGGACCCGGTGATGCGGACTGAGCCGCCCGGACCGCAGCACGAGTGGCTGGACAGCGACGCCGGCCCGGTGGTGCGGCCGTACACCCTCACCCGAGGGCGGGTACGCTCCGCCGTCGACGGTTTCAACCTGGTCGCGTTCGTGCTGGCCGGCTCGGACGTCGACGCGGCGAGCTGTCCGCACCTGCTCCCGGAGCACCGACGGCTGATCGCGTTGTCCCGCCAACCGGTGTCGGTGGCCGAGTTGGCAGCCGAGCTGGACCTCGCGGTCGGTGTGGTCCGGGTCCTGCTCGGTGATCTCCTGACTGAAGGCCTGGTCGCGGTGCACGAGCCGCCGGCCGCCGGCATCCTTCCCGACGACGACATCCTCAAGGCGGTGGTCAGTGGACTCCGTGCGCTATGACCATGTGGGCACCAGCACCACGATCCCGCTGGCACTGAAGATCCTCATCGCGGGAGGCTTCGGCGCTGGCAAGACGACATTGGTGAGCGCCCTGAGCGAGGTCCGCCCGTTGCAGACCGAGGAGGTGCTGACCGGCGCCGGGATCGGCACCGACGACATCTCCGGGGTGGAGGGCAAGTCGACGACCACTGTGGCGATGGACTTCGGCCGGATCACCATCAACGAGGACCTTCAGGTCTACCTGTTCGGCACCCCCGGTCAGGATCGGTTCTGGTTCCTCTGGGACGAGCTGGCCTTCGGTGCGCTCGGCGCGGTGGTGCTCGCCGACACCCGTCGACTGGCGGACTGCTTCCCGTCCATCGACTACTTCGAGCAGCGGGGCATCCCGTTCGTGGTGGGCGTGAACTGCTTCGACGACTCGCGCCGGTTCAACCTGGAGACCGTACGCCGGGCGCTCGACCTGGACCCGGACGTGCCGATGGTGCTCTGCGACGCCCGGGACCGGCAGTCCGGAAAGATGGTGTTGATCTCTCTGGTCGAGCATGTGGCCCGGCAGCGTGGGGAGCCGGTGCCCACGGCCTGAGATCCGGGCCGGAAAGCCGGTTAAGGGCCGGGCAACGCGGGCAGCCTCTGATTGGATCAGCGGGGGACGCCAGCGGAGGAGTCGGACGTGAGTGGTCAGGGTGAGATCGTCCACATCGGGGGTTACACCGCGCAGAGCGGTGGGCGGGGCAGCGGCATCGTCGCGGCACACCGCGACCCGACGACGGGGGCGCTGACCCCGCTCGGCACGGTTGCGGTGACTGCGTCCCCCTCCTTCCTGGCGCGGCATCCCACCCGCCCGGTGCTCTACGCGGTCAACGAGCTGACGGACGGCGAGGTCAGCGCCTGGCGGGTCGGGTCGGAGGGCAGACTGGACCCGCTCGGCAGCCGGTCGACCGGCGGTGCGGAGCCCTGTCACCTGGCGGTGCTGCCCGACAGCGGTCACCTGGTGGCGGCCAACTACGGCAGCGGCAGCGTCGCGGTCTTCCCCCTCGACGCGCAGGGCGTGCCCGGCGAGCGCACCGACCTGGTGGTGCACGAGGGGCACGGCCCCGACCCGGAGCGCCAGGACGGCGCGCACGCCCACATGGTCTCGCCGGGCGCCGGCCGGGCGCCTCTCCTCGCTGTGGACCTCGGCACCGACTCGGTCTACCGCTACGACCTGGACGACGCGAGCGGGCGCCTGGTGCCCCGTGGACCGCGCATCCGAACGGCACCCGGCACCGGGCCCCGGCACCTGGCCCGACACCCGGACGGACGACGTTGCTACCTCGTCGGTGAGCTGGACGCCTCGGTCACCGCATACGAGCTCACCGACGACGGCGCGATGCACCAGCGCGGTCGGGTCGAGGCCAGCGAGCGGTCCGGTCATGTCCAGCCGTCGGAGGTCGCGGTGGCCCCGGACGGTCGCTTCCTCTATGTCGCCAACCGGGGGGCGGGGACCCTGGCGGTCTTCACCCTGGCCGGGGATCTGCCCGAGCTGGTGGCTGAAGTGGACACCGGTGGCGAGTGGCCCCGGCACTTCGCGCTGATCGGCGAGCACGTCTACGTCGCCGACGAGCGGGCAGACATGGTGCGCGTTTTGCGGCGAGACATCGAAACCGGTGTGCCGGAGGCGGTCGGGGAACCGGTGCTGGTGCCGAGCCCGACGTGCGTGCTCCCCTGAATCTGCGCCGTCGAAACGCGAAGGCGGCGCTGATTAGGCAACGCCCTGGGGCCGGTGCGTCACTCTGTGTCGCTAAATGGAGGTCAACTGTTTCTCCTGCGTAACTTTAGTCCGAACGGATGTGGCAGAGAGGGCACCTTGTACGCAAGATGGTCACCGTGTCAGCAGGCCGCCATCGCATGCGTTCGAAACTCCACCTAGCAGCCGCCGCCGCGACGGCGACGGTGCTCGTCGTCACGACCGGTGTGTGGTTCGGCTATCGGGAGTTGATCCAGCCCAACTGCTCGGGCGAGATCCGGCTCGCTGTGGCGGTCGCCTCCGAGCTGGCCCCCGCTGTGGACGCCGCCGCGTCGCAGTGGGTCAAGGACGGCGCCGCGGTGGGCCCCACCTGCATCCGGGTGGACGTCTCCGCCTCCGACCCGGTGGACGTGGCCGCGGTGGTGGCGGCGAAGCACGGTGCGGTCCTGGCCGGTGTGGGGCAGGCCAGCGGCACCGCCGTCAGCCCTGATGTCTGGGTGCCCGACTCCTCGACCTGGTTGCTGCGCTTGAAGAAGGACGCGACGGCGTTCGCTCCGACCAACGGCGCGTCCATCGCGCGCAGCCCCATCGTCGTGGCGATGCCCGAGCCGATCGCGACCCGGCTGGGCTGGCCGGACAAGAAGTTCAACTGGACCGACCTGCTCAAGCAGGTCAACAACACGAGCGCGCCGCTGCGGACCGGGATCGTCGAGCCGACCCGCGACGCGGCGGGCCTGTCCGGCCTGATGTCGCTCACGGCGGCAGCCAACGGCGCTGGCGGAGCCGACGCCCAGCGCAACACCGTCGGCGCGCTCCGCGCACTGGCCACCGGGCGCTCCTCGCTCCGCAACGACCTGCTGGCCCGCTTCCCGACTGCCAACGACGCGACCTCCATCGCCAGCGGTCTCGGCGCGGCGGCCCTGTCCGAAGAAGACGTGATCGCCTACAACAGCAAGAAGCCACCGGTGCCGCTCGCCGCGCTCTACATGGAGCCGGCGCCGATGCCGCTGGACTACCCGTACGCGGTGCTGCCCGGCATCGAGCCGAGCAAGGCGTCGGCGGCCCGGGTGCTGTTCGAGCTGCTCACCAGCCCCACCTTCCGCAACCGGCTCGCCGCGCAGTCGCTGCGCGCGCCGGACGGCAACTGGGGTGAGGGCTTCAAGGCGCCGCAGGGTGCCCCCAGCCCGTCCGGCGGCGCGCCGACCGCACCGGCCAACGGTGGCACCGCCGCGGGTGGCCTCGACCCGGCTGCGATCCAGCGGGTCGTCTCCAGCTGGTCGATCGCCACCCAGTCCGGTCGGATGCTGGCCGTCATCGACGTCTCCGGCTCGATGAAGGAGCCGGTGCCCTCCGCCAGCAACCGGAGCCGGGAGGAGGTCACCGTGGACGCGGCACGCCGCGGCCTCGGCCTCTTCGACGACTCCTGGTCGATCGGCCTGTGGACCTTCTCCACGAAGCTGGTCGGCAACCGGGACTACCGACAGCTGATCCCGATCGGACCGCTCTCCGGTCAGCGGGCCCAGCTGGAGGGGGCGCTCGCCACCATCAAGCCCTCCAGCGGCGACACCGGCCTCTACGACACGATGCTGGCCGCGTACCAGGCCGTGCAGGAGGACTGGCAGCCCGGCCGGGTCAACTCGATCGTGCTGTTCACCGATGGCAAGAACGAGGACGACAACGGCCTCAACCAGCAGCAGCTGCTCGCCAAGCTCAAGGAAATCGCCGACCCGGAGCGGCCGGTCCAGGTCATCATGATCGGCATCGGCGAGGGCGTCAGCAAGGCCGAGCTGGAGTCGATCACGAAGGTGACCGGCGGCGACGTCTTCGTCACCAAGGACCCGAGCGAGATCGGCAGCATCTTCCTCAGCGCGATCGCCCGGCGTCCGCCGGCGCCGCGCTGAGCCGGCGCTCAGACGCCAGAGGGCCTGCCGTACCGTCGATCCGGTGTGGCAGGCCCTTTTTGGCCACCGTGTTGAAGAAAAGTGACGGCAATACGTCCGAAGCAATCGGCCGTCATAGTTGTCAAGGCAGGATGTCGACTGTTCCGGCATAGTCGGTCCGCCTCCGGACCGACCCGTCGGCCGGGGCCATCCTGAACAGAGTGGGAGGGCCGGTGACCGCGGCGACACTGTTGACCCCCGCCACGTCGGCGGGGCCGAAAGGCCGTCCTGCTGGACTGGTGGCGCGCGCCGACGAACGGTCCTACGTCCGGGTTCTGGTGGTGCTGGACACCACCATCCTCATCATCGCGCTGCTCGTCGGCTACGTCACCCGTTTCGGTGACGACGAGCCGACCGGCTCGGATGTCCCGTACGTGTTGGTCGCCCCCGGGCTGGTGCTGGCCTGGCTGATCTCGCTCAAGTTTCTCGGCTGCTACGACGACCGGGTGATCGGCTACGGGGCGGACGAGTACCGGCGGGTCAGCTCCGCCAGCCTGCGCCTGGCCGGTGCGATCGCCATCGTCGGCTACATCGCCGATTTCGGCGTGTCCCGGGGTTTCCTCGGAATCTCCTTCGCCGTGGGCACCGTCGGGCTGGAGGTGGCGCGGTTCGCCGCCCGTAAGCGCCTGCACCGGGCCCGCTCGCTGGGCGCCGGGTGGTCCCGCAAGGTGCTGGTGGTCGGCGACACCGCCCACGTGTTGGAGTTGGTGCACACGTTGCGCCGCGAGCCGTACGCCGGTTACCAGGTGGTCGGGGCGTGCATTCCGGACGCGTTGCTCGCACCGGTGGCGCAGAGGTTGGGCGACGTGCCGGTGGTGGGGTCCTTCCGGGGCATCCCGGAGGCGGCCACCGCGATCGGCGCGGACACCGTCGCGGTGACCGCGTCGGGCGAGCTGACCGCGACCCGACTGCGTCGCCTCGGCTGGCAGCTGGAGGGGACCGGCGTCGACCTGGTCGTGGCGCCCGCGCTGACCGACGTCGCCGGCCCGCGGATCCACACCCGCCCGGTCGCCGGCCTGCCGCTGATCCACGTCGAGGCCCCCGAGTTCCGCGGGGCACGCAAGCTGGTGAAGGGTCTCGTCGACCGGTCCGTCTCGTCGCTGGCGTTGGCGCTGCTGCTGCCGCTGATCGCGTTCATCGCCCTGGCCATCAAGGTGGACAGTCGGGGTCCGGTGCTGTTCCGGCAGGTCCGCGTCGGCCGGGGCGGGCAGGAGTTCGGCGTGTTCAAGTTCCGCACCATGGTGGTCAACGCCGACGCCATGCTCGCCGAGCTGACCGCCCGCAACGAGACCGACGGTCTGATGTTCAAGATGCGCCACGATCCCCGGGTCACCCGGGTGGGCCGGTTGCTGCGCAAGTGGTCCCTGGACGAGCTGCCGCAGCTCGTCAACGTGCTGTTGGGTCAGATGAGCATGGTCGGGCCCCGCCCGCCGCTGCCCTCGGAGGTGGCCCGCTACGACGGCGACGTGGCCCGGCGGCTGCTGGTCAAGCCGGGCATGACCGGCCTCTGGCAGGTCAGCGGTCGCTCGGATCTGAGCTGGGAGGACGGCATTCGGCTCGATCTCTACTACGTGGAGAACTGGTCCCTCGCCGCCGACCTCACCATCCTCTGGAAGACCTTCGGAGCGGTGCTGAACGGCCGCGGGGCGTACTGACCGCGCCGGTCACGGTTGCGGGCCGTACCAGTCCAGGCAGACGACCACCGCGTCGTCGACCAGGTCACCGGCCACGAACGCGCGCAGGTCACCGATCAGCGACCGGACGGCGTCCAGTGGCGCCATCGGCCCCGTCCGGCGCAGGAACCGGTCCAGTGCCGTCTCGCCGTAGCGCATGTGCTGCCCGGTGGCCTCCAGCACTCCGTCGCTGACGACGAAGAGCCGGTCGTCGCGCTCCAGCGGGAACTTCTGCTCGTGGTAGTCGGTTGCCTCGAACATGCCGAGCGGGAACTGCGCCTCCAGGGGCTGCTCGGTGACGTCCCCGCCGCGCAGCAGGACCAGTCGCGGTGAGCCTGCGTCGACGACGGCCATCGTCCCGGAGCGAAGGTCCAGCTCCATCAGCAACGCGGAGAGGTGCTGCTCGCCCCGGTGCAGGTCGTAGATGGCCTGGTCGGCGAGGGCGGCCTGGTCGCCCAGGCTCAGCCCGGCCCTGCGCGCGTTGCGCAGCGCGTGGGTGGCCAACGAGGTGAGTAGGGAGGCGGCGACGCCCTCACCGGTGCCGTTGATGGTGGCCAGCCAGAGCCGCTCTCCGTCGTCGGACCAGTCGAAGCTGTCGCCGCGCACCGTGTACGCCGGCTCCAACTGCCCGGCCAGGCTGAACGAGGGTCGGATCCGGCTGCGGCCGGGAAGCAGGTCCCACTGCATCTCGGCGGCCAGGGTGAGGCGCTGGCTACGCCGCGCCGCCCGGTAGACGTCGGTGCCGGAGGATACCGCCGCCACCTCGTGGGCGAGGGCCGTGGCGATCTCGGCGAGCGCGGCGAGGACGTCCGGGTCGTCCGGGACGGGCGACAGGCACAGCACCCCCCGGCGCTCGCCACGCATGGTGACCGGGAACCACCCGTTGCCGTCGGTGAGTATCGGTGACTGGTGGTCGAAGGCCCGCCAGGCGGGGTGCCCGGGGCTGTCGATCGGCTCACCGTCGCCGAGCGGCAGGAGCTCCGCGAGCCGGTAGTCGACCTGGTACAGCTCGAGGTCGGTGATCCCGTACGACCGGCCGAGCACGTCGCCGACGCCGATGACGAGCCGGTCGGCCGGTGTCTGGTTCAGGGCGCGCCGTGCCTGACTGACCGGTTCGCTCATCGTCGCTCCCTTGCTAAAGCTCGACCACCAGCGGGTTCGGAGTATTCTCGGCCCACCATGGCCGATGTGAGCGGTCCGACGGACCCCGAGACGAGTATGGCTGCCGCGCTGGACGCGGTGGCCGCAAGCCTGCTGGGCATCTGGGAATCTGCCCGGGAGGGGACCGCCAGTCGTGTCTCCGGCGCCCAGCTACGGGCCGTGATGGTGGTGGAACAGTCCGACGGGATCAACCTGCGTCGGCTCGCCACCCAGCTCGACATGTTGCTCAGCTCCGCCAGTCGCCTCTGCGACCGGCTGGTCGCCGCCGGCATGCTGGAGCGCGAGCCGGGCCGCTTCGACCGGCGGGAGATCTCGCTGCACCTCACCCCGGAGGCCCGCCGGCTCCTCGCCGAGCTGCGGGCGGATCGTCAGGAGCAGCTCGGGGCCGTGCTGGCGGGGATGAGCCCGGAGGGTCGCGACGCGCTGCTGCGCGGGATGCGGGAATTCGACGAGGTCGGTCGCCGCCAGCAGGCGCACGCCACGTCGGCACTGGGCGAGCCGGCGGAGCAGGAGGGTTGGCCAGGCCCGGACCGGCCCGGTGGCCGGTCTCTGCCCACTGATCCGGGCCTGCAGACCCGTGGGGCCTGGGCAGGCCCGTCGGGTGACCAGGAACGCTCGGTCGACTCCATTCGGGACTGGCCGGCCGGCGGCCCACCGGTGGCGCGAACCGCCTGATCGCGCCGCTCCGGGCTGGTGCGGCCGTGAGCGGGTCGCGCACATTCCGGCCGGACCCACTCACGCCGGCACCGACGCACAGACGGCCAGCATCGCGACGTCGTCGTGGGCCTGCCCGTCCAACCAGTCGTCGACCGCCCCGAGCACCCGGTCGATCAGCGCCGCCGGCGGCTGCCCGGCCGCCGCCGCGACCGCCGCACGCAGCCGGGCCTCACCGAACATCACCCCGTCGCGGGGCCCGCGCGCCTCGGTCACCCCATCGGTGTACGCCAGCAGCAGGTCGCCCGGGTCGAGGTGCACCCGGGTCTCGGCGAACCGTGGGGCCGTCAGAGCCCCGACCGGCATGCCACCGACCGGGACCGGGGTGACAGTGCCGTCGGTGGTGACCAGCAGCGGTGCCGGGTGGCCCCCGCCGGCGATCCGGATGTCCACCCCGTCGGGCCCGCGCTGGAGGGAACCGAGCAGCAGAGTGGTGAGCTGGCTGCGCCGCGCCGCGTCCGGCGCATCGAACAACGCACGGTTGAGCAGGTCGATCAGCTCCAGTGGGCGCTGCTCGACAAACCGCAGCGTCTGCAACGACTGGCGGACCCGGCCGGTCAGCACGGCTGCGCCCACGCCCCTGCCGCACACGTCGCCGAGCGCGAACAGGGCGCCGCGCGCGTGCGGGAACACCTCGTAGAAGTCGCCTCCGATGCGCAGGCTGTCTCCGGCGGCCCGGTAGCCGCCGGCCAGGGTCACGCCGGGCACTGAGGGCAGCTCGGGCGGAAGCAGGCTGGCCTGCAGGACCCGGGCCAGATGGGCCTGCTCGCCATGGAGGTCGGCCGTGGCCAGCGCGGCACCCGCCCGGGCGGCAAACTCCCGGGCAAGCTCGATGTCGCGCGGGTCGAAGTCGGCCCGCCCGGCCCGTCGGACGAGCAGCAGAGCGCCGACCGACCCTTCGGCGCCGAGCATCGGGCTGACCAGCACCATGCCGGGGTGGCCGAACCCGGGCGGCAGCATGGCGGCCAGGTCGGCGAGCTCGGTGTCGCGCCAACGGCTCGGCTCGGTGAGGTCGCCGGTCAGCGCCTCGGCGAGCCCGGGCACGGTGTCGGTCAGCGTCGCCGGGGCCAGCCCGCTGACCGGGGCGGGCTCGCCGTCGGCGTACCGGATCCAGCGGGCGTGCGGCTCGGCCGGCGCGGCCGGTCGGGGCAGGGCCACGGCGACGTCGGCCAGGTAGGGCACCGCGAGGGTGGTGGTTGCCAGGAGCACCTGGTCCCGGTGCAGGGACAGCCCGAGCCGGCTGCCGGCCTGGGCGAGGAACGCGGTGCGGGAGCGTTCGGCGAGCAGAGCGTCGGCGCGGGCGTGCTCCTCGGTGGCGTCGCGCACGTACCACGCGAAGCGGGAGCCGGCGAGCTGTCGCCGGGCACCGCGCAGTCGTCGGCCGCGGTGGTCGGCGTCGAAGCGGTCGGCATTGCTGGCGACCGCCCGGGCCAGGGCCGCCACCGGGCAGCGGGACAGCTCGGTGCCGACGGTGATCTCCGGGAGCAGCTCCGCCGCCATGGCGTTGAGCAGGGTGACCCGGCCGGTCTCGTCCGTCGTGAGGACTGCCTCGGCGAGACCGTCGAGCAGCTCGCGGGCCAACGGCGGGTCGGCTGGCAGCGGAGTGCCGCTGGGTTGCCGGGTCGTGGTCACCGCCGCACGCCGGCTCGCGTCTGACGACTCGTGCGCATGCTGCTTCTCGACTCCTCACACGGCATCGTTGCTGAGGGGCAAGGATACCGATCCGCACCGACAGACGCCCAGCGCGCAGTGTCGATCAGCCGGAGCGGGCCAGCCACCCGGCGGGCTGGGCGACGATCCGGCGGACCACCGAGCCGGCGGCACCCACCGCGGCGGCCTCCGCGCCGAGCGTCGAGGGCCGGACCGTGACCGGCGACCAGGCGGCGGTCAGCACCCGGCTGGCGATCTCGGCGAGCACGGGAGGGCACAGCCAGGGCGCGAGCGCCGCGTACCCGCCGCCGAGCACCACGGTGTCCAGGTCGAGCAGGTTCACGACGCCGGCCACCGCGACGCCGAGCGCCGTTCCGGCGTCGTGCAGCGCCCGGAGCGCGTCGGCGTTGCCGGCCTCGGCCAGCTCGGCCAGCCGCGCCGTCGCGGTGTCCGCCGGAAGCTCCGCCCGGGCCAGCCCGGCAGCGGTCACGATCGCCTCCTGGCCGGCGTACTGCTCCAGGCAGCCCTGCCCGCCGCAGCGGCACGGACGGCCCTCGGGGTGGACCGGAAGGTGCCCGATCTCACCGCTCCAACCGCGCACGCCGCGGAACAGCGCCCCGTCCAGCACGATGCCGGCGCCGATGCCCACCTCTCCGGAGATGTGCAGGAAGCTGGACGGGCCGGGTGGCCGGGAGTGCAGCTCACCGAGCGCGGCGAGGTTGGCCTCGTTGTCCACGACCAGGGCGGGCACGCCGGGCACCTGCTCGACCAGCGGCGGATGCTCGGCGAGCAGTGCGGGGACGGGCACGTCGCGCCAGCCGAGGTTGGGCGCGAGCCGGACCATCCCGGCGTCGTCCACCAGGCCGGGCACCGCGAGCGCGGCCCCGACCAGGGTGAGGCCCCGCTCGGTGGCGTCGTCGCGGGCCGCCACGGCCATCTCGACCAGCTGGGCCAGCGCGTCGGCGGGGGCCACCGGGCGCAGGTCGGCCCGGTGCACGATGCGATGGCGGACCTGGCCGGCGAGGTCCACCACGCACACCGCGAGGTAGTCGACGTTGACCTCCAGGCCGAGCCCGGCCGGCCCCTGGTCGGCCAGGACCAGCCCGCGTGCCGGACGGCCGGCGCCGGAGCGGGGCGCCGGGTCGGATTCGCTGACCAGGTGGCCGGCGAGCAGGTCCTCGACCACCGCGGAGACGGTGGCCCTGGTCAGGCCGGTCGCGGTTGCCAGGTCGGCCCGGGACGGAGGACGGTGGGCTGCGGCGATGCGGCCGAGCACCAGGGCGAGGTTGAGCTCGCGCAGACTGCCCTGACGGACTGCGCCGGCCGGGGCGTGGGTGAGGCTCACCCCTTGACAGTGCCATAGGGTGAGCAAATAATTCAATGGCTGAACAAATAGCGGACAACACCACCACCCGGAGGTCGCTCATGGCACCCCGTCCCACTCCCGCCGACAAGTTCTCCTTCGGGCTCTGGACCGTCGGATGGCAGGCCCGCGACCCGTTCGGTGACGCGACGCGCCCCGAGCTCGACGCGGTCGAGGCAGTGCACCGGCTCGCCGAGCTGGGCGCGTACGGCATCACCTTCCACGACGACGACCTGATCCCGTTCGGCTCCGACGCCGCCACCCGTGACCAGCACATCGCCCGGTTCCGCAAGGCTCTCGACGAGACCGGCCTCGTGGTGCCCATGGTCACCACCAACCTCTTCACCCACCCGATCTTCAAGGACGGCGGTTTCACCAGCAACGACCGCGACGTCCGCCGGTACGCGCTGCGCAAGGTGCTGCGCAACGTCGACCTGGCCGCCGAGCTGGGCGCGAGCACCTTCGTCATGTGGGGTGGCCGCGAGGGCTCCGAATACGACGTCGCCAAGGACGTCCGCGCCGCGCTGGACCGCTACCGCGAGGCGGTGGACCTGCTCACCCAGTACGTCATCGACAAGGGCTACAACCTGCGGTTCGCCCTGGAACCCAAGCCCAACGAGCCGCGCGGCGACATCCTGCTGCCGACCATCGGGCACGCGCTCGGTTTCATCTCCCAGCTGGCGCACCCGGAGATGGTCGGCCTCAACCCGGAGGTCGGTCACGAGCAGATGGCCGGGCTCAACTACGCCCACGGCATCGCCCAGGCGCTCTGGCAGGGCAAGCTGTTCCACCTGGACCTCAACGGCCAGCGTGGCATCAAGTACGACCAGGACCTGGTCTTCGGCCACGGTGACCTGATGAACGCGTTCGCCCTGGTGGATCTCCTGGAGAACGGCGGCCCGAACGGCGGGCCTACCTACGACGGCCCCCGGCACTTCGACTACAAGCCCTCCCGCACCGAGGACATGGACGGTGTCTGGGCCTCGGCCGCCGCCAACATGAGCACCTACCTGCTGCTCAAGGAGCGGGCAGCGGCGTTCCGCGCCGACCCCGAGGTCGTCGAGGCACTTGCCGCCAGCAAGGTCGGCGAGCTGAACACGCCGACGCTCGGCGCGGGCGAGAGCTACGACGAGTTCCTGGCCGACCGGTCCGCGTTCGAGGATGTCGACGTCGACGCGGTGGCCGCCCGGGGCTTCGCCTTCGTCCGGCTCAACCAGCTCGCCGTCGAGCACCTGCTCGGCGCCCGCTGAGGCCCCGCCATGCCGTTGGTCGCAGGCGTCGACTCGTCCACCCAGTCCTGCAAGGTGGTCATCCGGGACGCGGAGACCGGTGCCCTGCTCCGGCAGGGCCGGGCGCCGCACCCGGATGGCACCGAGGTCGACCCGGAAGCCTGGTGGCAGGCACTGCGTAGTGCCGCCGACCAGGCCGGTGGGCTGGCCGACGTGGCCGCGATCTCGGTCGCCGGCCAGCAGCACGGCATGGTGTGCCTGGACGAGGACGGCCGGGTGGTCCGCCCGGCGCTGCTGTGGAACGACACCCGATCCGCCGACGCCGCCGCCGACCTCGTCGAGGAGGCCGGCGGCGGCGCGGCCGGGCGTCGGTTCTGGGCCGAGGCCACCGGAAGCGTGCCGGTGGCCAGCTTCACCCTCACCAAGCTGCGCTGGCTGGCCACACACGAGCCGGAGCGGGCAGCCCAGGTGGCGGCCGTCTGCCTGCCGCACGACTGGCTGACCTGGCGGCTGGCCGGCGCACCGGGGCTGGACGCGCTGCGTACCGACCGGGGTGACGCCAGCGGCACCAGCTACTGGTCGCCGGCCACCGGGCAATACCGACTGGACCTGCTGGAGCGGGGCTTCGGCCGGCGGTTGGTGCTGCCCGAGGTGCTCGGTCCGGCGGAGTCGGCGGGAAAGCTGTCCGACGTGCTGGGTGGGCCGGGCGGCGCGCTGCTCGGCGCGGGCACCGGGGACAACGCCGCCGCCGCGCTCGGCGTCGGCGCCGGGCCCGGTGACGTGATCGTCTCGATCGGCACCTCCGGCACCGTGTTCAGCGTCGCCGACGTGCCGGCCGCCGACGAGAGCGGTGCGGTGGCGGGCTTCGCCGACGCGTCCGGTCGCTTCCTGCCGCTGGTCGCCACGCTCAACGCGGCCCGGGTGCTGGACGCCGCCGCCGCGATGCTCGGGGTCAGCCTGGACGAGCTGGCCGAGCTGGCGCTCTCCGCGCCAGCCGGCGCGGACGGGCTGGTCATGGTGCCCTACCTGGAGGGTGAGCGGACGCCGAACCGTCCGCTCGCCACCGGCGCTGTGCACGGCCTGACCCTGCGCACGTCGACCCCCGCGCACCTGGCCCGGGCCGCCGTGGAGGGCATGCTCTGCGCCCTCGCCGACGGCCTGGACGCGCTGACCGCGCAGGGTGCCACCGCCCGCCGGGTCATCCTGGTCGGCGGCGGAGCCAGGTCGGCCGCGGTCCGCCGGATCGCGCCGCAGGTCTTCGGCTGCCCGGTCGTCGTCCCGCCAGCCGGGGAGTACGTCGCCGACGGCGCCGCCCGGCAGGCCGCCTGGGTCGCCCTGGGCGGTCCCACGCCGCCGGTCTGGGCGGTCGAGGGCACCGAGGAGTACGCCGCCGAGCCCGTCCCCGCCGTGCGTGAGCAGTACGCCGCGGCTCGCGGACTGGTTCTCGACCGGCGCTGACCGTCGGGATCGACGCGGGTGGGTGCCGGTCGACGGTGACCGGCGCCCACCCGCGTGACGGCCTCCTCGACGGAGTCTGGTTGGCTGCCGGTCATGACGGTGACCAGTGGCGGGCCCGGCCAGGGGCGGGCGCAGTCCGGCCCCCGCCCGCCTGGCCGGGGCGGGGGCCCGGCCCACCGGTTGTACAGCGTCGTGGTGTTCGTGCTGCTCGCCTCCCTGGACAACGTGGCGATCGGGCTGGTGCCGCCGCTGTACGGCCCGATCTCCGACGCGTTCGGCGTGTCGGGGCGGCTGCTCGGTCTGGTCACCGCGGTCAGCTTCCTGGTCAGCGCCGTGGCGGCGGTCGGCTGGGCGTACGTCGGCGACCGGACCAACCGCAAGCCGCTGCTCATGGTGGGCACGCTGCTCTGGGCGGCGGGCACCGGCGGCAGCGCGCTCGCCGGCGGCTACCTCACGTTCCTCGCCGCACAACTGGTCGCTGCGGTCGGCCTCGGCGCGGTCGGCTCGGTCGGCTTCTCGGTGGTCACCGACTTGATCTCACCGACCCGGCGCGGGTTGGTGATGAGCTTCTGGGGGCTCTCCCAGGGGATCGGCACCCTGGCCGGCACGCTCCTCGGCGGGCTGCTCGGGGCGGCTGACTGGCGGCGACCGTTCCTGCTCCTGACCGGCGTCGGCCTGGCCGCCACCCTCGCGTACCTGTTCACGTACGACGTCCGCCGTGGCCAGAGCGAGCCGGAACTGGCCGGCAGGCTGGACGCCGGCGCCGAGTACGACTATCGGATCAGCCGCGCCGACCTACCGCGCATCCTGGCCCGACGGACCAACCGGTGGCTGATCCTGCAGGGCCTGACCGCGCAGGCCGCCTTCGGCTCGCTGGTCTGGCTGCCGGTGCTCTTCGCCGAACGGGCCGAGGCCCAGGGATATTCGACGTCGACAGCTGTGGTCGTGGGCAGCGTCTTCGCCACACTGTTCCAGCTCGGCGGGGTGCTCTCCATCGTGGGCGGCCTGATCGGCGACGCGGCGCAGCGGCGTACGCCGAGAGGGCGGGCCCTGGTCGCCGCGGTCGGCATCCTCGCGGCGCTGCCGTTCTACCTGGTGTTGTTCTTCGTCCCGGTGACCATCGACGTGCCGGACGGCGCGAGTGGCGGCGCGGTCGTCGGCGCGGTGCTGGCCAGCGTCTTCACCGAGCCGTCGGTGGGGCTGAGCCTGCTCACCGCGATCGTCGCGCTCGCGCTGACCTCGGCCAACTCGCCGAACTGGTTCGCGCTGATCGCCGACGTCAACCCACCCGAGCACCGGGGCACGGTCTACAGCCTGGGCAACCTGGTCAACGGGGTTGGTCGCGCGGCCGGCAACGGGCTGGTCGGGGTGGCGTTCCAGGGGCTGCGAGCGGCTTTCCCGCCGCCGTTGAACTTCGCCGTCGGGCTGGCCGCGTTCCAGCTCTTCTTCATCCCCACCGGTGTCATGTACTGGCTCGCCTCGCGGACCTCACCCGAGGACATCGACAACGTGCACGACCTGCTGCACACCCGCGCCGACCGCCTCTGAGCCGCGTGCGCCGCCCCCACCCCACCGCCCGCCCCGCCCGCACGCCCGTCCTGATCCGCGCAACATCTCCGAAAGTGCTGCCTCGGGCGAGCGTGAGGGGCCAACATCCCTGATGTTGGCCCCTCACGGACTGGGTCAGGGTCAGCGCAGCCAGACCGTCACGTCGGTCGGGACCGCGTTGTCGTCGTTCAGGGGTGCGCTGGTGGCGAGCACCTCGGCACCGGTCGGCAGCGGCACGGGGGCCGCACCGAAGTTGGTCAGCACGGTCAGCTCACCGTTGCGGAAGGTCAGCGTCTCGTCGCCCGAGGACACCCACTCCAGGGTGCCGCGACCCAGCCCGTGCTCGCGGCGCAGCCGCAGCGCCGCGCGGTACAGCTCGTACGTGGAGCCGGGCACGTCGCGCTGGCGGTCCAGCGCGTACTCCGCCCAGAGCGCGGGCTGCGGCAGCCAGCTCGCGTCGGTGGGCCCGAAACCGTACGACGGGGCGTCGGCCTCCCACGGAATCGGCACCCGGCAGCCGTCCCGGCCACGCTGGGTGTGCCCGCTGCGCTCCCAGGTCGGGTCCTGCCGGGCCTCGTCGGGCAGCGTGGTGTGCTCGGGCAGCCCCAGCTCCTCGCCCTGGTAGAGGTACGCCGAGCCAGGCAGGGCGAGCATCAGCAGGGTGGCTGCGCGGGCCCGGCGCAGGCCGAGGGCCGCGTCCGGCTGCGGGTCGCCGATGCCGATGCCGTTGGGCCGGCCGCCGCCCACCGGCAGGCCGAGCCGGGAGGCATGCCGCACCACGTCGTGGTTGGACAGCACCCAGGTGGTCGGCGCGCCGACCGAGTCGGTCGCCTCCAACGAGCGGGTGATCACCGCGTACTGGGCCGGTGCGGTCCACGCGGCCAGCAGGTACTCGAAGTTGAACGCCTGGTGCATCTCGTCCGGGCGGACGTAGCGGGCCAGCCGCTCGGCCGGCTCCACCCACGCCTCGGCGACGAGCACCCGCTCGCCCGGGTAGCTGTCCAGGACCTGCCGCCACTGCCGGTAGATCTCGTGCACGCCGTCCTGGTCCCACATCGGCGGGCGCGGCTTGTCGATCTCGTTGCCGGAGAGAATCTCCTGCGGCTCCTGCCAGTCGGCCAGGTCGGCCTGCTTGATCAGGCCGTGCGCCACGTCGACCCGGAAGCCGTCCACCCCGCGGTCCAGCCAGAACCGCAGGACGTCCAGGAACTCCGCGTGGACCTCCGGGTTGTCCCAGTTGAGGTCCGGCTGGCCGGTGTCGAACAGGTGCAGGTACCACTGGCCGGGTTTGCCGTCCGGGTCGACCGTCCGGGTCCAGGCCGGGCCGCCGAAGACGCTCTGCCAGTCGTTCGGCGGCTGGTCACCGGTCGGGCCGAGGCCGTCCCGGAAGATGTACCGGGCCCGCTCCGGGCTGCCGGGCGCGGCGGGCAGGGCGGCCTGGAACCAGCGGTGCGCGGACGAGGTGTGGTTCGGCACCAGGTCCACGATCACCCGCAGGCTGCGGGACCGGGCCTCGGCGATCAGCTTGTCCGCGTCGGCGAGGGTGCCGAACAGCGGGTCGATGTCGCGGTAGTCGGCCACGTCGTAGCCGGCGTCGGCCTGCGGCGACGGGTAGAACGGGGAGAGCCACACCGCGTCCACGCCCAGCTCGACGAGGTGGTCGAGGCGGGCGGTGATGCCGGGTAGGTCACCGATGCCGTCCCCGTCCGAGTCGGCGAACGAGCGGGGATAGATCTGGTAGATGGTCGCCTCGGTCCACCAGCCGGTGACCGGGTGACCGGAGGGGGTCTGCTGCGTCGGATCGGTGTTCAGGGTCTTCTCCCGTGTCGAACTGTGGGTGGACTGCCGGCGGTGCTCCTGCCGGCCGCGTCGCCGCCAGCCGCCGGCCGGCGGCGACGGTTGAAGTTCTTCAGTGTGCCCGGGGTGGTGCGGTCGAGTCCCGGACCACCAGCCGAGTGGGCAGGATCACCGGCGTGGCGCCGTCGGTGCCCTGGTGACCCACGAGGGGGCCCGGAGGTCGGGCTTCGAGCGGGTCGAGCAACATCCGTGCGGCCAGTCTGCCCTGCTCGGCGGCGGGTTGGGCGATGGTGCTGAGCCCGAGCACGCCGGCCAGGTCGTGGTCGTCGATGCCGATGACGCTGACGTCCTGCGGCACCCGCAGTCCGGCGTCGCGCAGCGCGGTCATCGCGCCCATCGCCATCTCGTCGCAGGCGGCGACGATCGCGGTCGGCGGCTCGCCGCGGGCCAGCAGCTCCTCGGTGGCCCGGGTGCCGCCGTCGATGGTGAACGTGGATTCGACGTCCAGGGTCGGGTCGAGCCGCAGACCGGCGGCGCGCAGTGCCGCCTGGTAGCCCCGGCGGCGGTCGAGGTGGGTGGTGAAGGCCAACTCGTCGTCCGGGTCACCGGAGATGTGCGCGATCCGGTGGTGCCCGAGGTCGAGGAGGTGCCGGGTGGCGGCCCGGGCGGCGGCCACGTCGTCGATGCGGACGCAGGGCCAGTTGGGCACCCTGCTTCCCGAGCTGATGGTCACCCCGGGGAGTTCCAGGGCGGCCAGCGCGGTCATATCGGCCGGCCGCAGTGGCGTGGCGACCAGCATGATGGCGTCGACCCGCTTGTGCAGGTTGGCCGTACGCAGGACCCGCTGGCGGACCTGCTCACGGCCGCCCAGGTTGTAGAGCAGCAGGTCGTAGCCGGACTGGTGGAGGTATTCCTCGACCGCCTCGACGATGGTGCTGAAGAACCAGCGGGTGATTCGGGGGACCACCACCGCGACCGTGCCGGTCCGGCCCCCTGCCAGCCGGGACGCGCTCGGTGAGACCTCGTAGTCGAGCTGCTCGGCGGCGGCGAGCACCCGGCGTCGGGTGGCGGCCGAGACCGTCGGCAACCCGCGCAGGGCCCGCGAGACGGTGGCCGTGGACACTCCGGCCAGCCGGGCCACATCATCAATCCTCGTCACGGTTCCCCCGCTCGGTGCCCGGAGCGCCCGCCGCCGCCCGAGGGGCCAGGCGGCGGCGGGCAAGCGGGTCAGCCCTTGACGCTGCCAGCGAGCAGACCTCGCACGAAGAAGCGCTGCAGGGACAGGAAAACAATGAGCGGTACGACGATGGAGACGAACGCGCCGGCGGTGAGGCGCTGCCACTCGTTGCCCCGGGTGCCGGCCATCTCGGCGAGCCGGACGGTGAGCGGGGCTGTCTCGTTGCTGCCGCCGGCGAAGATCAGCGCGACCAGCAGGTCGTTCCAGACCCAGAGGAACTGGAAGATGCCGAACGCCGCGAGTGCCGGGGTGATCAGCGGCAGCACGATGGTGCGGAAGATCTTCGGGTGGGTGGCCCCGTCGACGCGGGCCGCCTCCATCAGGTCACCCGGCAGTTGCGAGATGAAGTTGTGCAGCAGGAAGACGGCGAACGGAAGCGCGAAGCAGGTGTGCGCGAACCACACCTGGGCGAACTTCTGCTCGTCGACCAGGTCCCAGGCCGGCATCAGGGTGACGCCGCCGAGGCTGACCCCGGTGGAGAAGAACCTCAGCAGCGGCACCAGGGCCATCTGCAGCGGCACGATCTGCAACGCGAAGATCGCGATGTAGACCCAGTCCCGGCCGCGGAAGTTGATCCAGGCCAGCGCGTACGCGGCCAGGCAGGCGAAGGCGAGCGGGAAGAGCACCGACGGGATGGTGATCGCCAGGGAGTTGATGAAGGACCCGGCGAGCTGCCCGGAGGACGACGACCGCCCGAACAGGACCTGCTGGTAGTTCTCGAACGTGAACTGCGGGTTGGTGAAGGCCGTCCACCAGCCGGTGGTCTTGATCTCGTCTTCCGGTCGGAGTGAGGAGACGAGCAGGCCGAAGGTCGGAATGGTCCAGGCCACCGCGATGATGACCGAGACGAGGGTGGCGGTGCGGCTGTTCAGCCGCTTGCGGACCCGTCCGGCAGTGGTGGTCGGGGTGCCGTCGGTCTTCTGGGTGCCAACGGCGACAGTTGGCGTTGCGGTCGTCATCTCAGCCCTCCCGCTGTTGACGGAGGTTACGGATCTGGTAGATCACGACCGGGATGACCAGGATGAAGAGGAAGACCGCGAGCGCGGAACCCCGCCCGTTCTCGCTGTACCGGAACGCCTGGTTGTACATCTCGTTGGCGATCACGCTGGTGTCGTAGTTGCCGTTCGTCGAGGTCCGGACGATGTCGAAGACCTTGAGCGTGGCGATGGTGAGGGTCACCATCACGACGATCAGCGCCGGTCGGATGCTCGGCATGGTGATCTGCCAGAACATCTGCCACGGGCTGACCCCGTCGAGCCGGGCGGCTTCGACGATGTCGCCGGGGATCGCCTTGATCGCGGCGGAGAGCACCACCATGGCGAAACCGGCCTGGATCCAGATCATGATGACGATGAGCAGCAGCGTGTTCAGTGGCGATTCGAGCAGCCACTGCTTGGGCTCACCGCCCAGACTGACCACGATCTGGTTGAGCAGACCGATCTGGTCACCCTCACCCCGGTAGGCGTAGACGAACTTCCAGATGATGCTGGCGCCGACGAAGGAGATGGCCATCGGCAGGAAGATCAGCGACTTGGCCACCGCCTCGAAGCGGGCCTTGTCCACGAGTACGGCGTAGATCAGGCCGAACCCGGTCGCCACCAGCGGGACCAGGAGCACCCAGATCAGGGTGTTGATCAGGACCCGGACGATCGCGTCGTCGGAGAACATCCAGCCGAAGTTGTCCAACCCCACCCACTCGGTGCTGTCCCTGTTCATCAGGGAGAGCACCGTGGTGCGGATGGCCGGCACGACCAGGCCGATGGTGAGCAGCAGCAGCGTCGGCAGCAGGAAGAAGAGCGCGAAGAGCCCTTCCCGCGGCTTGGTTCGGCGGGGGAGTGGAGCTCCACTCGCCGAGGCGGCGACGAGTTGTGTCTCCCGTCGCCGGGCGAACCAGGCCGGCACCATGTCGAGCAGCAGGAGCAGACCGCCCACCACCACGACGAAGGCGACCAGCCCGTACATCAGCATGAGGAGCTTCGGCTGCTGATCGGCGAAGTCGAACTCCATCAACCCTCCCTCTCGGGTCCACCGCAGTCGGTGGCCCGGCCCGCGGTCACGGGCCGGGCCACCGCCGGGATCACTTAGGCCAGCTGCTCTCGATGCCCTGGAGCACCGGGGCGGTCGCCTTGCCGTTCAGCCACTCGACCATGCCCTTCCAGAACGTTCCCGCGCCGACGGCTGCCGGCATCAGGTCGGAACCGTCGAAGCGGAAGGTGCCGCTCTTGTCCTGGAGGATCTGGACGGAGAGCTTGTCGATCGGGCTGGCCACGTTGGCGATGTCCAGCTTGTTGTTCGGCGTGACCCAGTTGCCGAGCTTCGCGCGGCTGTTGACGTACTCGGCCGAAGCCAGGTAGGTCTGCACCGCCTGGACCTCGGGACGGTCGGCGTAGCCGACGACGAACTCGCCCGCGCCCAGCACCGGCTTGCCCTTGGCCGGGTCGATGGCCGGGAAGTAGAAGGCGAACGCGTCGCCGTCCTGAGCCACCTTGGTGCCCTCGGGGAACTGGTTGGCGTAGAACGACGCCTGCCGGTGCATCGCGCACTTGCCGTTGGTGACCGGCACGCCCGCCTCCTGGAAGGAGGTGGTGGTGATGCTCTTGACGCCGCCGAAGCCGCCGTTCATGTACTTGTCGTTCTTGAGGATGGCGCCGGCGCGGTCGACCGCGTCGACGATCTTCGGGTCGTTGAACGGGATCCCGTGGGTGGTCCACTGGTCGTAGACCTCGGGGCCCTGGGTCCGCAGGATCACGTCTTCGATCCAGTCGGTGGCCGGCCAGCCGGTGGCGTCACCGGACTCGACGCCCGCGCACCACGGCTTCATGCCACTGGCGGCGATCTTGTCGCTCAGGGCGATGAGCTGGTCCCAGGTGGTCGGAACCTCCCAGCCCTTCTCCTTGAACGTCTTCGGCGAGTACCAGACGAAGGACTTCACGTTGGCGCCGAGTGGCACACCGTAGAGCGTCCCGTTGACGGTGCCGTACTTCAGCCAGTCGGCCGGCATGTTCTGCTCGGCGAGGGCCTTGGTGTCGGCGCTCAGGGACTTCAGCTTGCCGGCGTCCGCGAAACGCTTCACGAGGCCGGGCTGCGGCACGAAGGCGATGTCGGGGGCGTTGCCGCCGTCGACCCGGACCGGGAGCTGCGCCTCGAACTCGCCGCTGCCCTCGTAGTCGATCTCGATGCCGGTGCACTTGGTGAAGTCCGACCAGGAGCGCTCGAGCAGGTCCGCCTCGGCGTCACGGATGGACGCGTAGATCGAGACCTTCTTGCCGTCGTGGCCCTCGTACTTGTCGTATGCGGCGCACTCCGCGGAGCCCGCGTTGCTGCTCTTCTTGTCGTCGCCGGTACCGCAGGCGGTGGCGCTGAGCGCCAGCCCGAGTACGCCGGCGATCACGAAGGCCTGGCGTGGTCTGGTAAAGACCGCCATGCCGTCCTCCTTCCTAGCCGGCGCGGTCGTGCTGGTGACCCGTCGCCGGTCCGATTGGGCGTGCACACATGTAAGCGCTTGCATCCGGTCCGGTCCACCCCCTGTCAGACACGAGCGAGTAACAATCCGGAAACCTGCGGGCTGCCTCGTGGGCGCGCTCCCGGGGCGAATCTCCGACTCTTTCGAAGATTGACGATATCTGTCAGGCTAGGGCCACCTCATCGAAGGTTTTCGACATAGGAGGAGCTGTATGCGAAAGCGGTGGATCAGCCTGCTGGTGGCGGGTGTGCTCGTCGGAGGAGTCCTGGCACCGGCCAGCCCGGCGCTGGCCGCGCCGACCTTCAAGGTGCCGTTCCCGTGCGGCCAGTCCTGGTCCGGGCAGACCCGATCGGGTCACAGCCCGGCGAACGCCGTCGACTTCAACCGCACCGACGATCAGGGCGACCCGGTGGTGGCGAGCGCGCCCGGCACCGTCGACCGCGTGACCGACCTCGGTGGCACCAGCTACGGCAAATACGTCCGGATCAACCACGGGGGCGGTTACAGCACCTACTACGCCCACCTCAACGGCTTCAACGTCTCCGTCGGGCAGACGGTCGGCTACGGCAAGGTGCTCGGCTGGGTCGGCACCACCGGCGGGTCGACCGGCCCGCACCTGCACTACGAGCAGCGCCTCGACGGTGCCGACATCAAGGTGCGCTTCAACGGCACCCTCGCCCTGTACTGGGGCACCAAGACCTACACCAGCAACAACGGGTGCTCCTCGGGCGGCGGCAACGGCACTGTCGACACCAGCGGCACCCCGCTGACCGTCCGCTCCGGCCCCGGCACCGGGTACGCCTCGGTGGGCACTGTCGCCGACGGCACGCGGGTGACCATCGCCTGCCAGACCAGCGGCACCACGGTCACCGGCACGTACGGCACCAGCTCGATCTGGGACCGGATCGGCAGCGGTCGGTTCATCGCCGACGCGTACGTGTACACCGGGTCCGACGGATACATCCCCGGCGTGCCCCGCTGCTGACCCCGGGACGGCCACGGTCCCCGGCGGGCGCCGCCGTCGGGGGCCGGTCAGGTCAGGAGTTCAGCTGCCAGATCGACAGGTTCAGGGCGGCGGCGAAGGTGACCCAGGCCCAGTAGGGCAGCAGCAGCGCCGTCGCCACCCGCGACACCCTGGCGAACAGCACCACGGTGAGCCCGATCGCCAGCCACATCACCACGATCTCGGCGAACGCCAGCCCATACTGCCCCGCGCCGAAGAACAGCGGGGTCCAGATGGCGTTGAGCACCAGTTGGGCGGTCCACGCCCAGAGGGCGGGGCCGAAGCCGACCCGCTGCCACACCAGCCAGCCGGCCACCGCGATCAGTGCGTAGAGCAGCGACCAGACCGGGCCGAACAGCCATGAGGGCGGTGCCCAGCTGGGCTGCTGGAGGCTCGCGTACTCGCCGGTGGTGCCCTGCACCCCCAGACCGCCGATCGCGGCCGCGACGAAGACGGCCGCCGCGAAGCCCACGAGAGCCCACCACCGCCGCCGGCCGGAGGTCCTCGGCGCGTCCTGAGATGTCTCCATGGTCGAGATAATTTCCATCCAGCGTCAGGTCAAACCGGCGGTAGGGCGCGCAAGACATCCGGCACCGTCATCAGGGGGTGGGAGCGCCCACAAGAAAGCGTCGGGATCGCCCCGGCCGGTGCTCCTGTCGGGAGGACGGAGCTCCGGTCGCGGCGACCCCGGCGGGTCCCGGTTTTTTTAGGAGGTACGCACGCTAATTGAAGATGCTGACACCACCCGGGCCGACCAACAGCCCGACAACGATGAGGACGATGCCCCACAGGATCTGCCGGCGGAACAGCGCGAGGATGCCGGCGACCACGAGTACGACTGCGAGAATCCAGAGAATCAGCTCCATGACCTCTGACTACCCGACTGGCCGATCGGGGAAACCTGGTCGGTGTCGAGTTGATCGCCGACGTGGAAGACGCTGTACGCCTGCTTGATCACCGGGTGCGCGACGTTGCGGACGCGTACGCCGCCGGGGGTCGTGCCGCGCTCGGTGCCGGCGTGCGCGTGCCCGTGCAGGGCCAGCGCCGTGGGTGCCGAGTCGATCGCCTGCCCCAACTGGTACGAGCCGAGGAACGGGTAGATCTCCAGCGGTTCACCGGCCAGCGTGTCCGGCACCGGGGAGTAGTGGGTGAGCGCGACCAGCATGTCGCAGTCCAGCGAACGGAGCGCCGTGCCGAGGCGCTCGGCGCTCTCATTGGTGGTCCGGACGAACGCCTTCATCTCCGGCTCGCCGAAGTCGCTGGCGCACCGCCCGGCGAACCCGCCGCCGAAGCCCTTGACGCCGGCGATGCCGAGCCGACCGCCCGCGCAGTCCAGCACGACGCCGTTGCCTTCCAGCACGGTGATGCCTGCGTCCTCAAGGACCTTCACCACCTGCGGCACCTGGTCACACTGGTGGTCGTGGTTGCCCAGCACGGTCACCACCGGCACGGCCAACCCACCGAACTCCTCCGCCACGCAGCGCGCCTCGGCCTCGGTGCCGTGCCGGGTCAGGTCCCCGGCCAGCAGCAGCACGTCGGCGCACTCCGGCAACTCCTCCAACGCGGGACGGAACCGACCGACCACGTCCTCGTCCAGATGTACGTCGCCCACGGCGGCGATCCGGATCACCATGGAACCTCCCTCAGGGCAGTTGCTCGATCTCCGTGGGCGCCTCGACGCGGATCACCCCGATGTCGCTGGTGATCGGGACGTCCGGGAAGCGCTCGGACACCCGGCGCAGGATCTCCTCGCGCCGGTGTGGGCTCTCCACCTCGCCGTAGAGCACGATGGCGCGTTCCCGCCGCACCACGGTGATCCCCTGTTCGGCGACGGCGGGGTCCTCGGCGAGGAGCCGTTGGATCTCCGCCTCGACGTACTCGTCCGGTGGCCCGGCGCCAATGTCGCGTTGGTGGGTCACGATGTCCCCTCTCCGGTCGGGGTGCCGGCGGCCGGCACCACCTCCAGCCGGTCCAGCAGCACCAGGAACGCCTCGGCGTACGGCGAGTGCTCCGTCTCCTTGCGTACCCGCTCCCAGTCGATCTGCTCCCGCAGGGAGCGGGCCAGCGGCAGGCCGCGGGCGAAGTCGCAGTAGTGCTGGGAGAAGCTGAGCAGTTTGTGCACCATCAGCTGGGAGGCGGACAGGACCGGCATCTGGATCGCGTCCACCGGCCGGATGACCGTGTCGGCGAACGTCTCCTCCGTCACCGGTGTCTCGATCGGCCGGTGGATCAGATCCACCATCCGGCCGTCGTCGAAGACCTTGACCAGCCAGTCCTCCGGGGGGCGTTCGGCGACGAACCCGGCGGCGACCAGGGCCTCCAGTGCCTTCTCCACGTCGACCTCCCGGATCAGGAAGTCGACGTCGTGCTCGCTGGAGTGGCCCCCGTGGGCGTAGACGGCGAAGCTGCCGCCCAGGGCGAACGGGATCTCGGACTGCTTGAGCACGGCGGCGACCTTCTTGAGGGTGTGCACCAGACTCTCGTCTCCGCGCTCAGCCATCTGGCTCTCCCGTCGTCGTGTTGGTGGACCGGCGGTTGGATACGGACTCCGGTACCCGGCATTCCGGTCGGCCACACCTGCGGGTGTCCCGGTCGGGTGTCAACAGGGATAAACCATCACATACCTCACGGGTCGGGTGCGTGGGTCGGATAACCTGTCGAGGGTGGCCAGATCATCGGGGATGCGACGACGCAGGGCCCGGTTGCGCACTGTCGCCCTCATCGGCATCGACGGCTCGGGCAAGACCACTCAGGCTCACCGACTGGCCGACGCGCTGAACGCGGCCGGCCGCCCCGCGAAATACCGCCGCAACGCCAGCGGCCGTCGTTGGCTCGGCCGGCTCGCCAACCGGCTCGGGCGGCCCGACGCCCAGCGGCTGGTCGGGCGCGACGGCGTGCTGGCGGTGGAGTCCGTGCTCCGTTGGCTCGCCATCGCCGTAGCCCTGATCAGCTGTCTGCTCACCGGCCGGACGGCGGTGATGGACCGTTACTCGGCCTGCCAGTACGCGAGCATCCGGGCCCACGGCGGGCAACGCTGGGAACGGCTCGCACGGGCCGGCTACCGGCTCTTTCCGACGCCGCAGGTGACCTTCCTGCTGGCCGTGGACCCGGCCGAGGCGTACCGGCGCATCGAGGAACGCGGCACCGATCACGAGACGATGGGCTGGCTGACCGCGGCGGACACCGCCTACCGGGCCCTGCCCGAATACCCGAGTTTCGTGCTGGTGGACGCGGGCCGCCCGGCCGAGGAGGTCACCGAGCAGATCCAGGCGCACCTGGAGACCTGGCTGCCAGCGTCCTCCAGGGCGGCACCCGGTGAGGTGCCCCCGCTGGTGACTCAGGCCCGCCCGTAGACCGGAACGGTGGCACCGCTGGTCGGCGCCGACTCCTCCGACGCGAGGAAACGGATCACCAATGCGATCTCGTCCGGCGCGACCCAACGGGAGTGGTCGGCGTCGGGCTGGGCGGCCCGGTTGGCCGGGGTGTCGATGACGCTGGGCAGCACGGTGTTGCAGCGGACGTTGCGGGGCCGGTATTCCACCGCGACCGCGTTGGCGAAGGCAAGCACCCCGGCCTTGGCCGTCACGTAACCGGCCGCGCCGGCGAACGGGGCGACCGCCGCGCGGGCCGAGACGCACACCACCGCGCCACCACCGGCCGCCACCAGATGCGGCAACGCGGCCTGGGTGACCAAATAGGTGGGCCGCAGGTTGACGGTGAGCATCCGCTCGAAGACCTCGATCGGGGTCTCGTGCACCAGGCCTTCGCTGGCGTACCCGCCGACGAGGTTGACCACGGCCCGCAGGGGCGCCGCCGGGTCGCCGGCGGCGGCCTCGACCGCCCGCGTCGCGCCAGCCGGATCGCTGAGGTCCGCGACCAGCCGGAGCACCCCCGCTGCCGGCTCCGACCCGGGCCGGGCTTCCCGCTCCGGTACGATCACCCGCCAGCCCGCCTCGACGAACGCGGCGACGGCCGCCCCGCCGAGCCCGCCAGCCCCTCCGGTCACCAACACGCTGCGCTCCGCCATGCGCCTCACGCTAGCGTCCCGTCCGGCCGGCGCCTGCCGGTGCTCCACAGCCGACGCTCTGCCCAGAGCAGAGTGGCTGGCCGAACCGCCTACCGGCAGCGCAGGATCGGCGGATGCGGATCCTCATTCTCGGTGGCACCCGGTTCCTCGGTCGGGCGGTGGCGCAGCTCGCACTCGACCAGGGCCACGACGTGACCTGCGCGGCCCGGGGCGTCTCCGGCGTCGTGCCGGCCGGGGCCCGGTTCGTGCCGGTCGACCGCGACGACCCGGACGCCCTGGTGCCGCTCGCCGACGACGGCTTCGACGCCGTGGTCGACGTGACCCGCCAGGTCAGTCACGCGCGGCACGCGCTCTCCGCACTTGCCGGCCACGTGGGCCACTGGTCCTTCGTGTCGACGATCTCGGTGTACGCGGACAACACCACCCCGGGCCAGACCGCCGCGGACGCACCGGTGCTGCCGGCCGCCCCGGCGGACGTGGACGGTCCGGTCGGCCCGGACCACCGTTGGTACGGCGAGTGCAAGGTGAGCATCGAGCAGGCGGTCCGGGAGCGGGTGGGCGTGGACCGCTCGTTCATCTGCCGAGCGGGCCTGATCGTCGGTGCCGAGGACCCGAGCGACCGCTTTCCGTACTGGGTGCGGCGCCTGTCGGCCGGCGGAGAGGTTCTCGCGCCCGGACGGCCGACCGACCGGGTGCAGTTCGTGGACGTCGCCGATCTGGCGGGTTGGTTGCTGCATGCCGCCGGCACCCGACTCAGCGGCACGTACGACGGCATCGGGCCGGCGATGACACGGGCGGACCTGCTGGCCGGGGTGGCGGCCGGGCTGGACGCACCGGAGCCCGTCCTGACCTGGGTGGATCAGGAGTTCCTGTCGTCCCACGACGTTCGCGAGTGGTCGGGGGAGCGGGCGCTGCCGCTGTGGGTGCGACTGCCGGAGTCCGGCGGCCTGATGGACCGCGACGCCCGACCGGCTCTGGACGCCGGGCTGGCGGTCCGTCCGTTGTCCGACACCGTTCGGGCGACCGCGTCCTGGATGGCAGCGCAGCCGGCCGCCGTACGGCAGGGTGGTCTCGACCCGGCGGATGAGGCGGCGGTCCTGCGGGAGTGGCAGGCTGTGCGGGACCGGTGATCCCGGCTGCCGACACTTTCCCTACCGGACAGTCATAGTTGACGCTCACGCTTGGTGAAAGTAAGTTTCACCCGTGGCGAAGAGTCCGAAGATTTCTGCGAGTCAGGAGCCCGGTGGGCTGATCGTCCACATCAGCGGGCTGTTGCCGTCGCTGTCGCCCGCCGAGCAGCGGGTTGCCCGACTGGTCGTGTCCGATCCGGCCGCTGCGGCCCGGCGGACCATCACCGACCTCGCCACCGCAGCGGAGACATCCGAGGCGACCGTCATCCGGTTCTGCCGTTCGGTGGGCATGGACGGTTACCCGCAACTGCGCATCCGCCTCGCCGCCGAGGCCGCTCGCCGGATCGAGCCGCCGGACGCCCGGGTGGTCGGTGGTGACATCCCGCCCGGCGCCGACCTCGCCCAGATCATCGCCACCATCGCGTTCAACGACGCCCGAGCGGTCGAGGAGACCGCCGAGCAGCTCGACCCCGCCGTCTGTGAGCAGGTGGTCGAGGCGATCAGTGGCGCCGGTCGGATCGACATCTACGGCGCCGGCGCCAGCGGCTTCGTCGCCTCCGACTTCCAGCAGAAGCTGCACCGCATCGGCCGGATCGCCTTCTACTTCCCGGACGTGCACACCGCGTTGACCTCGGCCGCCCTCCTCGGTCGGGGCGACGTGGCGATCGGCATCTCGCACACCGGCACCACCTCCGATGTGATCGAGGTGCTGGAGCAGGCCCGCACCCGGGGTGCCGTCACGGTGGCACTGACCAACTTCCCGCGTTCGCCGATCACCGACGTCGCGGACTTCGTGTTGACCACGGCGGCACGCGAAACCACCTACCGCTCCGGCGCGACGGCCAGCCGGCTGGCCCAGCTCACCGTCGTCGACTGCCTCTTCGTGGGGGTGGCCGCCCGCAACCGGGCCCGGGCACGCAAGGCACTGGAGGCGACCGCCGAGGCGGTCCAGTCGCACCGGGTGGGTGCCAACCGGAGGCGGGCATGACGGCAGGTGCGGTGGAGCCGGACGAGGACGTGCCAGCACCGCCCGCCCGCCCGACGGTCCGGGTGGGTGCGCCCACCGAGCGGCGCAACCCGCTCAGCGTCGACCTCGACCTGATGTCGACCCGGGACGTCCTCACCGTGATCAACGAGGCGGACCGGCGGGTGCCGGCCGCGGTCGCAGCGGTGCTCGACGAGATCGCCACCACCGTCGACCTGGCGGTTGCGGCCCTGCGCGGCGGTCACCGGGTGCACTACTTCGGCGCCGGCACGTCCGGCCGCCTGGGAGTGCTCGACGCGGCCGAGCTGGCGCCCACCTTCAACTCGCCCCGGCACTGGTTCTGCTCCCACCTCGCCGGTGGCCCGGACGCCATGTGGCGGGCCGTGGAGGACGCCGAGGACGACGAGCGGGGCGGCGCGGTCGAGGCGGCCGGTTGTGTGCGCGCCGGTGACCTGGTGGTCGGTCTGGCGGCCAGCGGACGCACCCCGTACGTCCTCGGGGCGCTCGCCTCGGCCCGGGCCAAGGGTGCTTCGACGGTGCTGCTCTGCGCCAATCCGGAGGCGGAGGCCGCTCGCTCGGTCGACGTGTTCATCGGGGTGGACACCGGACCCGAGGTGGTGACCGGGTCGACCCGGATGAAGGCGGGCACCGCACAGAAGTTGGTGCTCAACACGTTCTCGACCGCCGTCATGGTGCGTCTGGGCCGGGTCTACTCGAACCTCATGATCGATATGGTCGCCACCAACGCGAAGCTCCGCGGACGAATGATCTCGATTCTGGTCGAGGCCACCGGCTGCTCCGAGCAGGTCTCCCAGCAGGCCCTCTCCGCCGCCGACGGTGACCTGAAGACGGCGCTCGTCGCCTTGGTGTCCGGCGCCGAGGTGGACGCCGCCCGGGCCGCACTGGCCCGCTCCGCCGACCAGGTCCGCGGCGCCCTCGCCCTGCTCGCCTCCTGACCCCCGCCCGGCCCACCGGGAAGCGAACCGGGCTTCGGATTGTTCATCAGGCCGGGGGGTAATAACACTCCCGATGGATGAACCGACCGGTCCGCCGGTGCGTATCAGCCAGTGACCAGGATCGCAGCAGAGTGGTGACCCGGGTCGCTGTGCCCCCGGGCCGGCGGTGTTGCCATGGTCGGTGACCCGCGCGTGGCGCCCAGCGTAGAGCCGCCAGACGGGGTCCTGACAGCAAACATGGACCGTGCTCTCAGCTACTACTCAGGCATTCGTGACACTTTCGACTCACGAGACGGAATCCCCGACACGTCTCATCTGTTGTGTAGGTGTCAGCACCGATGGGCACAGCAGAAGTTACCAGGGGCTGACGGACGTGGGGAATGGCAAGGAACCGGGCAACCGGCGCGAGCGAGGGGACCGTGGGCAACGTGGACAAGAACATCGGCATGCGAACCGACGAGGTTGCCGAGGAGCGCGACCTGGTCGGCGTCTACCTGCACGAGATCTCCCGGACGCCACTGCTGGACGCCGCCAAGGAGGTCGATCTCTCCAAGGCGATCGAGGCGGGCCTCTACGCCGAGCACCTGCTCGGTGAGGACGCCCTCCCCGCCGGTGTCGACCGGGCCGACCTGGAGTGGCTGGTCGTCGAGGGAGAGCGGGCGAAGGACCTCTTCATCCGCGCCAACCTCCGACTGGTCGTATCGATCGCCCGCCGCTACGTGCGCTCGGGCATGCCCATGCTGGACCTGATCCAGGAGGGCAACACCGGCCTGGTCCGGGCGGTCGAGAAGTTCGACTACGAGCGTGGTTACAAGTTCTCCACCTACGCGACCTGGTGGATTCGCCAGGCGATCAGCCGGGCGATCGCCCAGCAGGAGCGCACCGTCCGTCTGCCGGTGCACCTGGTGGAGGACGTCAACCGGATGCGCAACGTGGCCCGGCAGCTGACCCGTGAGCTGGGCGCCGACCCGGAGCCGGAGCAGATCGCCGCGGCCCTCGGCGTCACCGTCGAGCGGGTCAACGAGCTGCGCCGCTGGTCGCAGGACACCGTTTCGCTGGACACCCCGGTGGGCGACGACGGTGACACCAAGCTCGGCGACCTGGTCGCCGACAGTGACGCGCCGTCGCCGGAGGACATCGTCCTCAGCGGTCTGGAGCGGCAGCGCATCGAGGGCCTGCTCAACCACCTCGACGACCGGTCGGCGGGCATCATGCGGGCCCGCTACGGCCTGGAGGACGGCCGGGAGCACTCGCTCACCGAGGTCGCTTCCCGGTTCTCGCTCTCCCGCGAGCGGATCCGACAGTTGGAGATCCAGGCTCTCGGTCGGCTGCGTGAGCTGGCCCGGGCCGAGGGGCTGCAGGCAGCCTGACCTGGTGGTAAATACGGCGAATGGCCGGCGTCCGATAGGGGGACGCCGGCCATTCGCCGTATTCGTCTGCCTAGCGGACCCGACCGTAGCCCTGGATGGGCATCATGTTCATGCCCCGCTTGAGCACGTTGCGACCGGCGCTCGGCGCGTCGATCACCTGGCCGTCGCCCACGTAGAGGGCGACATGCCCGAGCCCGCTGTAGAACACCAGGTCGCCTGGGCGTAGGTCGCCCCGGCCGATGTGCGCGACGGCACTCCACTGCATCCGGGTGTTGTGTGGCAGCGACTTTCCGGCCGCCCGCCAGGCCGCCGAGGTGAGCCCGGAACAGTCGTAGCCGTTGGGCCCATCGGCTGCCCAGACGTACGGCTTGCCCAGCGCGCCGAACGCGTAGCGCACCGCGGCCCCGGCGTCACCTGCCACCGCGGGCACGTTCCTGGCCTCGGCCACCGCGGCCTTGGGTTCGGGTCGCTCGGTGGCCGCCCCGTACGCCTGCTCGCGCAGCTCGTACAGTCTGGCCAGGTCCTGCTCGATCTGCTTCTTGCCTGCCGCGAGCTCACGGGCCTGTGCGGCCTGCCGGGTCAGTGTCGCGTCCAGGCGGGACTTCTCGTCGAGCAGCCGCCGCTGGTCAGCGGTGTAGCTGGAGATGCTCTCCTGCCGCTGGCGGGTCAGTTGGTCGAGCGTGCCGAGGCGGTCCAGGAGCGCGGTGGCACCCTCGGCGCGCAGCAGGGCGTCCGCGGTCCGCAGGCCGCCGGTCTTGTACGCGGTGCTGGCCAGTTTGGCCACGTCGGCCTGGCTCTGCTTGGCCTGCTCTTCGAGTGGGCCGATGCGGGCCTGTAATCGGGCCGCTGCGGCCTCGTTGGTCTTGATCTCCTCACGCAGCTTGTTGTACGACTCGACGACCCGCTCCAACTCGGTCGAGGACGTCTCGATCCGGCGGGTCAGGTCGGCGGGGGACGGCTCGGCGCGAGCCACCGCCGTCGGGGCGATCAGCGCGGCCGACATGCCGGCCAGCGCCACGGTGCGCAGCAGGTTTCTCAGGGATGACAAGAGCGGAAGGCCCCTCTCCCACGGCCGCCGGGGCTGCTGATGCCCTCGGCGACACCGGCCGGGGCCACCCGGGGCGGACGGCACTGGGCCGGACCGGCTCGCCCAACCTAACCCGGGACGGATGTTGCTCGCAGTTGAAGCAGGGGCGAATGTTGGCGAAGTGGCCTGTCGTACCCCTGCGCTGGGTGGCGTCATCGTGGCTGTTGACGCCTGACAGGGGAGGGCGTATCGCCCTTTTGGTGCCCAACTGACGGAAATGCGACTTTCGTCGTTCCGGGCGTATGCCGCCGGAGACCCGCCCCCCATAACCGATAAAACCTGAAATGGATGCTGTTTCTCGGCGATGTCCTGCGGTTGGGGGAGCTGTCGAGAGTCCGCAAATGCCCAGGCCGGCTGGCGTTCTCCCAACACAATGTGAACGGAGCCGGGAATCCCGTCGACCGGTAGCGATGTCATTCAGCGGGTCATCTCGGCCAACCGTCCCCCGCGGGAGGAACCGTGAATCGTGAAGGCGCAGGAACGACGCCGCCGCGAACGGTGCCGGGCGCCCGGTCGACCCTGCTGTACGCACGGCCCGGCATCATCGTGACCGTCGACCGGTTCACCGCCGGTCGAACCAGCTACCAGGTCGCCGACCTGACCCATCTGCGGACCACCCGGGGCCCGCACGACCGGATCGCCGTGCGGGCCGTGGTCATCACCGCCAGCATGCTCGGCGGTGTCGGGCTGTTGCTCGGCTTCACCGGAGGTCTGCACCGCCTGACCGCCGGGGCGTACCTCATCCTGGGTGCGGTGTTCCTGCTTCCGGCCGCGCTCGCCCTGGTGGGCGATCGCTGGCGCCCACCGCCCTACGAGCTGTGGGGGTGGTACCGGGGAACGGAGATGCTGCTGTTCACCGCCGACGACGAACGGCAGTTCGGCCAGGTCACGCGGGCACTGTTACGGGCCCGGGAAGTCAACCGGTACGGCGGCTGGGTCGATCCGCTCGCGTCGGCCGACCCGTGGCGACCCAGTCGTTGACCTGACGGCGGTGGGCCGGCGCCGAGGTGGCGTCGGCCCAGCGGCCACTCAGCGGGCGACCGGCTCCGGAGCCCGCTGCTCCTGCGGCGCGGCCAGCCAGGAGCTGACCCGGCGCTCGGCGTAGAACGAGACGAACGGCACAGTGCCGGCCAGCATCACCAGCAGCATCCGCTTCAGCGGCCAGTCCGCGCGGCGGCTCAGGTCGAACGCGGCCACAAGATAGATCATGTAGAGGAAGCCGTGCGCCGGCCCGATCGTCTCGACCACCACCGCGTTGTCGAACACGTACTTCAGGGGCATGCCGATCACGACCAGCATGATCAGCACCACGCCCACGATCCAGGCGATCACGCGGTACCGGGTAAGGGCAGCGCCCACCGTCGTCCGTCCTTCCGAGCCCGGCTCAGCCGGGATAGTCACCGGGCCGGGCGCCCGGATTGGCGTTCAACCATGACAGGTAGTGGTTGTAGGCGGCCAGGTCGTTGTCCTGGACGGCATCGTCGCTGACCGGCACCCGGGAGACCCGCACCGGTCGGCGCACCGCCGGGCGGGAACCCGTGGTGACAGCCGGCTCCGGCGCGACAGCCGGGTCCGCCGGTGGCGCGTCGGCCTCCGCCGCCCGGTTGCGGGCCAACTTCACCTCGCGCCACCACACGTAGACCACGAAGCCGGCGAAGATCGGCCACTCGACCGCGTACCCCCAGCTCAGGCTGTTGCCGGCCGCGGCTCGGCTGACCTGCCACCAACCCAGCCCGAGAAAACCCACGGTCAGCACGACCATGGCCGCGTGGCGCGCGATCCACGCCGGGGTCCAGAGCCGCCTCATGGCATCGAGGGTACCGGGGACGGCGCCGGTCTCCGACACCGTGTCGTAGCTGACGCGGGTTTGGCGATCCCGCACCTGGGCAATCGTCTAGACGCCAGCCCAAACGAGATCAAGGGGGGCGATCATGACCGGATCGGTACGTGAGGACGGCTTTGCGTCCAGCGGCAGCAGCGACATGAGCCCGGAGCAGCGGGTGCCCGAGTGGGGCGGCGACGACCTCGCCGACCCGGCCGGCTCCACGGGTCTCGACGGCGATCTGCCCGGCATCGACCCGACGGAGTTGACCGACGAGGATCTGATCCGCGAGATGCACAGCCTGCACCGCACCCGCCTCGACACCCTGCGGCACGCGTCGGACTCCGCGCTCGCCAACCACCTGCGACGTACGGCGGAGCTCGAGACCGAGTACCTGGCCCGCCACCCGGGCCGGGAGGTCGACCCCAGCCGCCTGCGGGACGCCTGATGCCGGCGCGCGCCGTGCGCGGCATGTCCGCGCCACCCGAGGTGGTCTTCAACACGGCCACCGACCCTGACCGCGCCTCCGCCTGGCTGCCGGAGCCGCTTCGCGGCGACGGCAGCCCCGCCGCCGAGATCAATGGCGAGGAGTTGCGGGCCCGCTGGGGTGACGGCGACGGCGACGACTGGTCCGCCGAGATCCGGGTGGAGCCCGCGGATTCCGGCGGCGCCCGGATCCAGCTCGACCTGGCCGACGGCTCGGGAGGGGCGGGCCCGGACCAGTTGGCCGACGAAGCGCTCACCAACCTGGCACGCGAGGTCGCCGACAACCTCCAGGCCGGCTGAGCCGGCCACGCGGGACACCACTCCCGTACCACCACGACACATCTGAGGAGACCGGGTGAGCGACACTGGCCTGCGACAAAAGGCGGCACGGTTGCGCCGGGCGTACGCGCCGCACGAACACCGACCGCTCGGCGGCTATCTGGTGGCGATGGGCGCCTACGCCGGGGTGACGGGCGCTCTCGCCGGTCTGGTCAAGGTGACCGGCCGCCCGGTGCCGGAGCGTCCCGCCCCGTCCGACGTGGTGCTGCTCTCCATCGCCACGCACAAGTTGAGCCGGCTGCTGTCCAAGGACGCGGTGACCAGCCCCCTGCGGGCGCCGTTCACCCGTTACGACCGCCCGATCGGCAGCGGCGAGGTGATGGAGCAGGTCCGCGACTCGGGCAGCCCGACCCGGCACGCCATCGGCGAGTTGCTGAGCTGCCCGTTCTGCCTGGCGGTCTGGGTGGCCACCGGGCTGACCGGCGGCCTGGTGCTCGCGCCCCGGCTGACCCGGCTGGTGGCCACCGCCCTGACGGCGGTCGCCGCGTCGGACTTCCTCCAGATGGCGTACGCGACGGCGCAGCAGGCCGCCGAGGGTGGGCACGACGACGACTGAGCAGTCGAGGACAACGACAGCGGGGGCCGGCGCATGCCGGCCCCCGCTGTCGAATGTCGTACGTCTCAGCGCTGCATGCCGGACCAGCCGTGCGGCGACTCCGGCTCCCGTTCGTCCTCGTCCGCCCCGGTGATGATGTCCCGGTCCACGGCGGTGCGGTCGTGTTCGTTGGCGAAGTCGGGCTCAGGCGTGGTGTCCCTGCCCTTCGGCGGCTGACCCAGCGCCGGCATTTCCTCGTCGTGGTCCTCGCGGTCGGTCATGTCGGTGTCCCTTCTGCGGTCGCTCACCCGATCGAACCGCCCAGCAGGTCGCTGGCCTCGTCCACCGCGTACTCGCCCTCGGGCAGCGCGTCGATGCGGGCGAGCAGGTCCGGCGGGAGCTCGGCAGCCACCGCCCGGCGGTAGATCTCGGCCTGGGTGACCCGCTCCTGCGCCCGGTAGATGTCGTCGAGCAGGTCGTCGAGGGCCCGGGTGTCCGGCTCGCCGGACACGGATGCGTCGTCGGTCACCTCGATCAGCTACCCGGGGCGGAATCGGTCAAACGTCACGCCGGGGGGCCTGTCGCACCTCTGGCTCTGGTGGCCCGCCCACAGACAGCGCCGCCCCCGACCTTGTGGGTCGGGGGCGGCGCTGGTGTCGGTGTGCAGGTCGCCTCTCGGCGAGTGGCACTACGCGGCTCCAGCCGGACGGTATTCCGCGAAGGCTATTTAGGTGAGGCCCGGGGACACTGGACACACCGACACCCCTGTCAACGAGCCGACCCCCGTCGGTGTTCCGTGCCCTCGGGTGGCGGCCGTCACACCGTCGTCGGCAGGGTGGCCCTGCGGGCCCGCACTGCGGAGGCCAGGTGGTCGAGCACCTCGGCGGTGTCGTCCCAACCGAGGCAGGCGTCGGTGACCGAGCGGCCGTACTCCAGCTCCCGGGTGGGGTCGAGCTCCTGCCGGCCCGGCAACAGGAACGACTCCAGCATCACGCCGGTGATCCCACGCTGGCCGGCGGCCAGTTGGGCGGCCACGTCCGCGGCGACCTTCGGCTGGTTGCGGTGGTCCTTGCCGCTGTTGGCGTGACTGGCGTCGATCACCAGCCGCTCCGGCAGGTCGGCTGCGCGGAGCAGGTCGAGCGCGTCGGCGACCGACTCGGCGTCGTAGTTGGGCCGGCCGCCGCCGCCGCGCAGCACCAGGTGCCCATCCGTGTTCCCACGGGTGTGCATGATCGCCGGGGTGCCGGAGAAGTCGATGCCGGGAAAGACGTGCGGCACCCCGGCGGCGCGGATCGCGTCCACGGCCGTGCCGATGCTGCCGTCGGGGCGGTTCTTCATGCCGATCGGCATGGACAGGCCGGAGGCGAGCTGCCTGTGCACCTGGCTCTCCACGGTGCGGGCACCGATCGCGCCCCAGGCCACCGTGTCCGCGATGTACTGCGGGGTGATCGGGTCGAGGAACTCGCAGCCCACCGGTAGGCCGAGACGCAGCACGTCGAGCAGCAGCGCCCGGGCCAGCCGTAGGCCGGTGTTGACGTCTCCACTGCCGTCCAGGCCCGGGTCGTTGATCAGGCCCTTCCAGCCGACGGTGGAGCGCGGCTTCTCGAAGTAGACCCGCATGACGATCAGCAGGTCGTCAGCCACCCGGTCGGCGGCACCGCGCAGACGCTCGGCGTAGTCGAGGGCGGCGGCCGGATCATGCACCGAGCAGGGGCCGACCACCACCAGCAGGCGGTCGTCCTCGCGGTCGAGCACCCGACCCACCGCGCGGCGGCCGGTCAGCACGGCCGAGGCGAGCGGGGCGTCCAGGGGTAACTCGTGGTGCAGGAGGGCGGGCGTGGTCAACGGCACGACACGGTCGATCCGCTGATCGCTGACCCGATTGGTCTCCGGGGTCGTCACGGTGGGCATCCTTCCGCCGACCGTGCCCGGGGCCGGTGCCCGGGACGAGCCGGCTGCTCGTACGCAAAAGGGCAGGAACGACAGCTCCTGCCCAGCCGGCTCGGTCCGTGGTGACGTCAGTTCATGGTGAAGTCACCGGCGTGCGAGCCGGCTGCCTAAACCATCGATAGGAACGCGTCACCGGGCCAGCGTACCCGACCGGGCGGGAACCTCCGGCCGTCGTCCCAAGATGCGGGGCGGAGGCAGCGTGCCGGGGACGAGGTCGGGGTAACAGGGGTGCCATGACCAACGAGCAGAGCGATCAGGACCGGGTGGAGTCCCGCGCCCACCACCTCCTGCCCGAGGAGGAGGCAGTGGGCAGCGACGACCCGGAGGCGCAGGCGGAGGCGATCCTCGCCGAGTCGGACATCCGCGAGGCGGACCAGAACGCCGCCCCGGACACCGTGCTGGAACGTCGTACCTCGGATCAGACGGTGGTCGCGGTCGAGCCGCCGGACTGAGCTGTCGCACCACGTGCCCGGCGTGACCCCCGGTAGGTCTGCTCGCGCAGCCAGGCCAGCGGACCTGCCACCCGCAGCTCGGGTGGCAGGTTGCGCACCGGGTCGAACGCGAGCGCGGCGTCCTCCTCGGCGCTGAGCTGCGCACCGAAGCTGACCTGCCCCACCGGCCGCCACGACCCCACGGCGGACGCGACCGCGAGCACCAGACGCGGCGTGTCCGCCCGGGTCGCGGCGGCCACCGTGCTCAGGCTGCGCCCCAGGCCGACCGAGTCGGGGTCGGCCAGCGCGGCCAGCCAGATCCGGCGACGGCCCACGCGGTAACACATGATCGTGGTGTACGTCCCGGTGAAGCGGCGCCGGGGCAGCGGCAGGTTGCGCAGCAGCGGGGCCGCGCCGCTGGAACTGACCAGCAGGTCGAAGGGACGCTCGCCGTCGCGGTGCAGGCGCAGCGCGAGACCCAGCACGTCCGGCCAACTGCCGGGCGTCGGCGTGCCCTTGGAGATCCGGACGGTGGCCCGGTACCGGCCGGGCTCGTCCAGCAGACCGACACCGACGGGTGGTCCGGGCGTACCCCAGATCATCGTCTCGCCGGCGAAAGAGTGACCGGCCGGATGCAGCAGCCGGCCGTGGCGCCGCCGGCCGAGCGCGGCGCTGGCGCGTTCGACGGCGGTGGCGGCCCAGCCGGCGGACGGGGGCGGGGTGACGGTCATGCCCCTCCGTTACCCCGCGCGGCGGCCCCGATGCGGCGGGTCGGCTCGCCGACCGACCGCACGTCACCTTTCCGCCCGTGAGATCGGATAGCGTCGGGGCATGCCCGACAGCGGTTACCCCTGGCCCATCGAGACGTCCCGACTGGACAACGGCCTGCGCGTGGTGGTGAGTGAGGACCGCACGGCGCCGGCCGTGGCCGTCAACCTCTGGTACGACGTCGGCTCCCGGCACGAGCCGGCCGGGCAGACCGGCTTCGCCCATCTCTTCGAGCACCTGATGTTCGAGGGTTCGGTGAACGTGGCGAAGACCGAGCACATGAAGCTGATCCAGGGCTCCGGCGGCTCGCTCAACGCCACCACCAATCCGGACCGGACCAACTACTTCGAGACGGTGCCGGCCGAGCATCTGGAGCTTGCTCTCTGGCTGGAGGCCGACCGGATGGGCGGCCTGGTCCCGGCGCTCACCCAGGAGACGCTGGACAACCAGCGCGACGTGGTCAAGAACGAGCGCCGGCAGCGCTACGAGAACGTCCCGTACGGGGACGCCTGGCTGCGGTTGCTGCCCCTGCTCTACCCGCCGGGGCACCCGTACCATCACGCGACGATCGGCTCGATGGCCGACCTGAACGCCGCCGACCTCGCCACCTTCCAGGCGTTCCACCAGACCTACTACGCGCCCAACAACGCGGTGCTCACCGTGGTCGGCGACGCAACCGCCTCGGATGTGTTCGCACTGGCCGACAAGTATTTCGGGGCCCTTCCCGCGCGCGACGACATCCCGTCGGCCCCGGACGGCCGCAGTGTCCCGGCCACCGGGCAGACGGCCGTCGAGTCGGTGAGCGCCGACGTGCCGGCGCCCCGGGTGTACATCGCCCACCGCAGCTACCCGTTCGGCACCCCCGGCTACAACGTGATCACCGTGCTCGCCACCATCCTCGGCAGCGGTCGGGGCAGCCGGCTCTACCAGCGGCTCGCCGACGGTGAGCGGATCGCCCAGCCGGACCTGGTCGGGGCGTACGGGGTGGACCTCGCGCACGCCCCGGCGCCGCTGATCGCCACCGCCACCGCCCGCCCCGGAGTGAGCGCCGAGCGGCTCGCCGAAGGGCTGGCCGAGGTCGTCGACGAGCTGGCCACGGTGCCGGTCACCGCCGCGGAGCTGGACCGGGCCAAGGCGCTGCTCAGCACCGGGTGGTGGCGTCAGCTGTCCACCGTGGACGGCCGCGCGGACCTGCTCGGCCGGTACGCCACGCAGTTCGGCGACCCGGCCCGCATCGCCGACCAGTTGCCGGGCCTGCTCGCGGTGACCGCCGAGCAGATCGCCGAGGCCGCCGCCGAGGTGCTCGCCACCGACCGGGTGGTCCTGACCTACCTGCCCGAGGAGACCTCATGACGCTGATCGCCGACCGTCCCGGCCCGGGCGCCGCCCGCCCGTACCGGTTTCCGCCGGTGGTCCGCCGCACGGTGGCCGGCGGCCAGGTCGTCGCCGCGCACCTGCCCGGGCAGAACCTCGCCGTGGCGCTGCTGCTGCTCGACGTGGGCGCGGGCCAGGAGCCGGTCGGCAAGGAGGGCCTGTCCGGTGTGCTGGCGAAGGCGTTGGAGGAGGGGACCGCGCAACGGGACGCCGCCGCGTACGCCCTCGCCGTCGAGGGGCTCGGCACCGCGTTGATGACCGGGCTGGACTGGGACTCGTTCCAGGCCAGCGTGGTGATCCCGGTGGACCGGCTCAGCGCGGCCGTGGAGCTGCTCGCCGAGGCGGTGCGGACGCCCAAGCTGGACCCCGCCGATGTGCGCCGGGTCCGCGACGACGAGGCGACCGCACTCCGGATGGACTGGGCCAACCCGGGCCCGCGCGCCGACGCCGCGCTGCGCGCGGACCTGTTCGGCGCGGAGAACCGCTGGGGACGGCCGATGCACGGCGACCCGGACTCGGTCGCCGGGTTGGACGTGGAGGACGTCACGGTCTTCCACTCCGAGTGGTTCCTGCGCCCCGGCACCCTGATCGTCGCCGGTGACCTGGACCGGATCGACCTGGACGCGCTCGCCGCCGCGGCGTTCGCCGGCACCGGCGGCGGCCCGGCCGAGCGGGGCGGCCCGCTCGACGTGCCGCTGCACACCGGCCGGCGGATCATCCTGGTGGACCGTCCCGGCTCGGTGCAGTCGACGCTGCGACTGGGTCACCCGTCGCCGCACCGGGCACACCCCGACCACGTGCCGATGACGCTCGCCGGCACGGTGCTCGGCGGGGCGTTCACCTCCCGGCTCAACCACCTGCTGCGCGAGGTGCACGGTTACACGTACGGCATCCGGGGCGACTTCGCGTCGTCCCGGCGGTTCGGGCGGTTCGCGGTCAGCTCCGGCGTGCAGACGGCGGTCACCGCGCCGGCCCTGGTCGAGGCGGTCGGCGAGATCACCCGTACCCAGGCCAGCGGGGTCACCGAGGACGAGCTGGAGGTGGCGCGGTCCTGGCGGGCGGGGCAGCTCTCCGTCGAGTTGCAGAGCCCTCGGGCGATCGCCTCCGCGTTGACCACGCTGGTGGTGCATGACCTGCCGGACGACTACCACGCCCGTCTGCGGGAGTCGCTGCTCGCCGCCGACGTGGACCAGGTCTCCGCAGCGGCGGCCACCCACCTGCACCCGGACGCGCTGACCCTGGTCATCGAAGGCGACGCCGCGGTCATCCGCGACGACCTGACGGCGGCAAACCTGGGCGACCTGATCACCAACCCCAACCCCTGACCCCGCCCGCCCTCCTGCCCCCACCCGCCGTTGATCAAGAGATTTGCGTCAAACCAAGCGCGATTTCTGACGCAAACCTCTTGATCACGGGGGAGGGCACCGAGGGGTGGTGGGGCGGTCGGGGATGGGTTTTTGCGGTGGGGTGGGTGTGATGCGGGCCTGGGGCGTGGGAAAGGGCTCCCGGTTGCGGTGGTGGGCTGGGTAGCCTCGCGAGCATGAGGATCGGCATTGTGGGGTCCACCGGCCAGGTCGGTGGCGTGATGCGGCAGGTGCTGGCGGAACGGAAGTTCCCGGCGGAGCAGGTGCGGTTGTTCGCCTCGGCGCGGTCGGCCGGGCGGACACTGCCGTGGCGCGACGGTGAGGTGACAGTCGAGGACGCCGCGACCGCGGACTACTCCGGCCTGGACATCGTGCTCTTCTCGGCCGGTAAGGGCACGGCACGGGAGCTGGCACCCCGGGTCGCCGAGGCCGGCGCCGTGGTGATCGACAACTCCTCGGCGTTCCGGATGGACCCGCAGGTGCCGCTGGTGGTCGCCGAGGTCAACCCGCACGCGGCCCTCGACCGCCCGAAGGGCATCATCGCCAACCCCAACTGCACCACGATGGCCGCGATGCCGGTGCTGCGCCCGCTGCACGCCGAGGCTGGTCTGATCGGCCTGGTCGTCTCCACGTACCAGGCGGTCTCCGGTGCCGGGCTGGCCGGCGTCGCCGAGCTGGACGAGCAGGTCCGCAAGGTCGCCGAGCACGCCGCGGGGCTGGCCTTCGACGGCTCGGCCGTGGAGTTTCCCGCGCCGCGCTCGTTCACCCAGCCGATCGCCTTCAACGTGCTCCCGCTGGCCGGCTCGATCGTCGACGACGGCTCGTTCGAGACCGACGAGGAGCAGAAGCTGCGCAACGAGAGCCGCAAGATCCTCGAAATCCCCGACCTGAAGGTGTCCGGCACCTGCGTCCGGGTGCCGGTCTTCACCGGTCACTCGTTGCAGATCAACGCCCGGTTCGCCCGGCCGCTCACCCCGCAGCGCGCACACGAGCTGCTGGCCGACGCGCCCGGTGTGGCGCTGACCGACGTGCCGACGCCGTTGCAGGCCGCCGGGCAGGACCCGACGTACGTGGGACGGATCCGCGCCGACGAGACCGCTGATTACGGGCTGGCCCTGTTCTGCTCCAACGACAACCTGCGTAAGGGCGCTGCGCTGAACGCGGTGCAGATCGCCGAGCTGGTCGCCGCCGAACGCCGCTGACCGTCGTCGTCACCGGGCCCTCGCCGCACGTCGGCGGGGGCCCGGTCCCGTTCCTGGCGGCCTCCTGCGACGATCGGCCGGTCGTGCTTGGATGGGACGAAGCCGATCGATCGTCCCACCTGGAGGAACCCGTGCCGGATGACCGCGTCCAGCAGGCGTTGACCGATCTGGTCGCCGGGGGCTCGATGGGCGTCCTCGCCACGATCAAGCGGGACGGGCGGCCACAGCTGTCCACAGTGGTCTACTCCTTCGACCGCGGCGCCGGCCTGATCCGGGTCTCGGTCACCGGCGGCCGGGCCAAGACCGCCAACCTGCGCCGGGACCCCCGGGCCAGCTTCCACGTCGGCAGCGAGGACGGCTGGGCGTACGCGGTGGTCGAGTGCCGCGCCGAGCTGACCGCGCCGGCCGCCGAGCCCGGCGACGAGACCGTCGAGGAGTTGGTGGCGCTCTACCGAGGGCTGCGCGGCGACCACCCCGACTGGGACGAATACCGCCAGGCCATGGTCGACGAGGCGCGGCTGGTGCTGCGCCTGCACGTGGAGCGCATCTACGGGATGCCGCCCCGGGGCTGACGCGCCCGTCGCTGCCGGTCAGCCCGGTTCGATCACGGTCACCCCGGGCCAGCGCTGCGCGGGTCGGTGCCGGGCCAACCGCTGCCGGGACCGGGCCACGTCCACCCGGGCCGGGTTGTGCCGCCAGACCCCGCCCAGCAGATCCGCCAGACCGTACGGGGCGCAGACCTCCAGGCGGTCGGCCGGGTCCAGCCGGACGACCACCGCCGTCGCGTACTCCGGCCAGGTGGCCACCGCCTCGGCCACGCTGCGGTACGGCTCGATCGGGTCGCCGCCGAACCTCGCCGCGTACCAGGTGTGCACCGCCGCCTGGTTGCGTGCCTGCCACGGCGGGTCGGGCCATGCCGCCGTCAGGCGGGCGGTGGCGCGGTGGTCGTCGTCGCGGGTCAGCCTCGTCGGGTCGAAGAAGACCACGTCCACGTCCCGGACCATCGTCGGATCGAACCCGTCGCCGTACCGCTCGCCCCAGACCAGGTCGCGCAGGGCGCCCGCGCCGATCCAGGCGTCCGGCAGCCCGGAGTCACGCACCACTGTCAGTGCCCGGGTGAGCCAGGCGCAGCCGGCGACCAACTCCCGCAACTCCTGCTCGCCCGTCGTCATCGGCCCACGGTAGGCAGCGGCACCAGGCGGTGGGAACGCGACGCGCGGGGTGCGTCGTCCGCCGCGGGGTATACCGCCCTCCCGTGCCTGCTCCGCCGTCGCGGGCCAGCTGCGAAAGGGGGGTACGGGATGGGCGCCGACCAGGCCAGCGACGGGACCCGCCCCGGTGGCCCGACCCTGAGACGGGAAACCTCCCGTCTGCTGTCGTTCAGCGACGGTGTCTTCGCCATCATCATCACCTTGCTCGTGCTGGACCTTCAGCCACCTCGGGTCGGCCGCGGTCAGTTGCTGCACGCGCTGGTCGAGCAGTGGCCGGCGTACCTCGCCTATGTCACGTCGTACGTGTACGTGGCGGTGGGGTGGCTGAACCACCGAGCCGCCTTCAACCGGGTGGGAAGCAGCGGAAAGGCCCTGCAGTGGTACAACCTCGGCGTGCTGTTCAGCACCGCGCTGCTGCCGTTCGCCACCTCGGTCGTCTCACAGGCGATGCGGGAGGGCGACGAGGCGGACCAGCGGGCCGGCGTGGCCCTCTACGGCCTGGTCGGCGTGCTGGTCTCGGCGAGCTGGCTGGGTCTGTACCACTACCTCGCCCGACACCACGACCTGCTGGATCAGGCCGTCTCGCGGCGGTTCTTCCCGACCGAACGGGCACGGGCCGCAGTCGGCCTGCTTGCGTACGCGCTGGCGATTCTCGTCGGATACCTGGCCAGCCCGCTGTTCGCGCTGGTGATCTTCCTTCTGCTGCCGATGTTCTACACAGTGACCAGCAGTGGATTCTACGAACTGCGGCGTTTGCGGCACCCCCACGGATAGCCCGGCGAGCCGTCGGCGTTACCCCGTCCGGGGCGGCGGGTAGACGGGCCGTGCCGACACCGAGAGGGGAGCACCATGACAACGGTCGGAGAGTTCATGACGACCCGGTTGGTGACGATGGACGGCAACGACACGCTCATCGCCGCCGCGCAGGAGATGCGTGACAGCGCGATTGGCGATGTGGTGGTGACCGACGGCGACAGCGTGGTCGGCATCGTCACGGACCGGGACATCACGGTCCGAGGTGTCGCGGAGAACATGGACCCGGGCTCGACGCAGCTCAACCAGATCACCACCCGCGACGTGATCACGGTGAGCCAGTACGACGACGTGGTGGCCGCCGCTGACCTGATGCGTACGTACGCCGTACGCCGGCTCCCGGTGATCGACGACGGGCGTCTTGTCGGCCTGATCTCGATGGGTGACCTCGCGGTCGAGCGTGAACCGCAGTCGGTGCTCGCGGACATCAGCGCTGACGATCCAAACAACTGACCGTCCGCCGCGGGCGCGCCGGCTCTCTCCCTCGGGGGAGGGCCGGCGCTGCGGTGTCGGGGGCCAGATCGAGGGATCAGGACTGGTCGAACTGGAGCCGCACGTCGGTGACCCCACGAGCGGCGGCCACCGTCGCGGCCTCGGCGTCGACGTCGCGTCGGACCCGGGCGGACAGCGGGGACCACGGGGTGACGGTCAGCTCCAGTCGCTTCTTTCCGGCCTGCCGTGCCCGCCAGGTGCCGGTCACCTCCTCGTCTACCAGCAGCGCACCCGGATTGCCGATGGCTCGCCACAGTTGCTTCTGGTGCTCGCGTTCGGGCACCAGCAGGTCACGATCGCGACCGGCGAGGAACGGATCGCCCGGCGGCAGCAGCCGCACCAGCCGGGGCGGCGGCGCGTTGGTCAGCGCCTCGACCGCGTCTGCCGGCAGCCAGGCGGGTCGCCCGTCGACCCGCACCTCGACCAGGCCCGTCGGCCAGACCCGACGCAGCTCCGTCGCCGAGGAGCCGAGGAAGCCGGCGGCGTCGGCCGGGGTGGCCGGGCCGAGCAGCCGCAGGTATGTCGTGACCAGCTCGGCGGTGTGCGCGGCGGCGGTGGGCGGGTCGGTGCGCTCGTGCAGTGGGGCGAGCCGGGCGGCGCGGCCGGACACCACGAGGCGCACCCCACCGGCGAGCCCGGCCTGTTGAAAGACCGCACCGGAGATGTGCCGGGCCTGGCACACCCGGCAGTCGTAGGTCAGCTCGCTGGGCACCCGGTCGGAGACGGCACGGCTCACCACGCCGCGCTCCAACTCGGTGGTGACCACCGACTGGAACGCCTCGGCGGTGGCCCGGAAGGCAGCCAGCCCGAGCCGTGCACCCGCGCCGATCTGGCCGGGGATGCGGCGGGTGGCGTCGGCGTCACTGAGCGGCCAGATCGCCGCGGCCAGCGCCGGCAACTCGGCCCTGCGGTGCAGGTGCGGGGCGCCGCGCATCGACCAGACCAGCTCCAGGCGGTCGTCCGGCCCGGTCGCGCCGCGCGCCGCCAGTGCCTGCCGGGCGGTGCCGTAGGGCGTGTCCTGCACGCCGAGAGCCAGAACGGCCAGGTCGCCCGGACGAGGGCCGCCGGAGCGGTCGAGCTGCTGGGCCGCCGCCCGGTAGGCGAGCACCTGCCGCCGGTCGATCTGTGGTGGTGTCTGCCCGCTCATGTGCCTCCCGTCCCGCACGTCCCGTCGGGGACGCTACCGCGCTGGTCCGACACCGCCCGGCGGCTCACCCGATCCGGGCGAGGTTGACCGGGGAACCGGCGGGGACCCGTGCGGGGACGTGCAACGCCGGCCGGCCGCGCGACGCGAGCGCGGTGGGTGGGACCCCGGGCCCGGCAACTGGGAGGAGTGGACCCGATGGTGGACGCGACCACGAGGTTCTTCGAGGACCTGGACCGGCGGGGGTACGAACCCCTGCTGGCCAAGACCTCCGGGACAGTGCGTATCGACCTGCACGAGGGGGCGCAGACCCGGCACTGGCTGCTGAGGATCGACCACGGCCGGCTGGACGTGAGTCAGGAGGACCAGGAGGCCGACACGGTCATCGGGACGAGCCCGGTGCTCTTCGACGACATCGCCTCGGGCCGCGAACACGGCCTGGCCGCGCTGTTGCGCGGGGACATGACGGTGTCCGGGGACGCTCGTCTCGTCGTACAGGTGGAGCGGATCTTCCCGGGTTCCCCGGACGCCCGTGGACCTCGTCGGCGTTTCGTGGGGGAGGCGGACTGATGGGGCAGAGCAACACGATCCGGATCCTGGACGGCAACACGTTCGTCGTCTGCGAGGACACCGGTGACATCGAGGCGACACCGAGCGAGCCGACCGGGCTGTTCTCCATCGACACCCGGTTCCTGTCGACCTGGGTGCTGACCGTCAACGGCGAGCGGCTGAACTCGCTCTCCTTCGACGACCTCCAGTACTTCGAGTCGCGGTTCTTCCTCGTCCCGGGGATGGCCACGCACTACGTGGACGCGAAGTTGTCGATCATCCGCGAGCGCGCGGTGGGTGGCAGCTTCTGCGAGCAGCTCACCATCCTCAACCACGACGAGAAGCCGGTCGACCTGGAAGTCCGAATGGACGCGGCGTCGGACTTCGCCGACCTGTTCCAGGTCAAGGACGAGATCGTGAACAAGAAGGGCGAGATCTTCACCGAGGTCGAGTCGGACCGGCTGCGGTTGGGATACCGAAGGGGCAACTTCCAACGCGAGACGGTCATCTCCTCGTCGATGTCTCCCCGCTACGACAGCAAGGGCTTCGTGTACACGGTGCACCTGGAGCCCAACGAGCAGTGGGAAGCCTCGATCGACGTCCAGACGCACGCCGTCGGTCCGGGCGGCCGGGACCTGCGTTTCGGGTTGCGCGTGCACGGCAACGAGCGGCTCGCCCTCCAGCACGACCTGGAGCAGTGGATCGCCGACGCCCCGAAGGTCAACAGCGAGCACGGCCGGGTGGCCGCCACGTACCGGCGCAGCCTGATCGACCTGGCGGCGCTGCGCTTCTCGCCGCTGTCGCTGGGCGGCGCCACCCTGCCGGCCGCCGGCCTGCCCTGGTTCATGACCATGTTCGGCCGGGACAGCATCCTCACCTGCCTCCAGACGCTGCCGTTCACCCCGCAGTTGTCGAAGACGACGCTGCGCATCCTGGCCTCCCTGCAGGGCAGCCGGTTCGACGACTTCCGGGACGAGGACCCGGGGCGCATCCTGCACGAGATGCGCTACGGCGAGACCGCGGCCTTCGAGGAGCAACCCCACTCGCCGTACTACGGCTCGGTGGACGCGACACCGCTGTTCGTCGTGCTGCTCGACGAGTACGAGCGGTGGACCGGGGACGTCGCGCTGGTCAAGGAGTTGGAGCGGGAGTCCCGGGCGGCGCTGAAGTGGATCGACAACTACGCCGACCTGGTCGGCAGCGGCTACATCTGGTACGAGCGGCGCAACACCGACACCGGCCTGGAGAACCAGTGCTGGAAGGACTCCTGGGACTCGATCTCCTACCGCGACGGCACCCTGCCGCCGTTCCCGCGGGCCACCTGCGAGGTGCAGGGGTACGCGTACGACGCGAAGGTCCGCGGGGCCCGGATGGCCCGCGAGTTCTGGGATGACCCGGAGTTCGCCGACCAGTTGGAGCGGGAGGCGGCAGCCCTGAAGGAGCGGTTCAACCGGGACTGGTGGGTGGACGACGGCGAGTTCTACGCCCTGGCCCTGGACCCAAACGGTCGCCAGTGCGACATCCTCAGCTCGAACATCGGCCACCTGCTGTGGAGCGGGATCGTCGAACCCGAGCGGGCGGAGAAGCTGGCCGCCCACCTGGTGGGGCCGCGGCTCTTCTCCGGCTGGGGAGTGCGCACCCTCGCCGAGGGGGAGGCCCGGTACAACCCGATCGGCTACCACAACGGCACGATCTGGCCGTTCGACAACTCCTTCATCGCCTGGGGTCTGCGCCGGTACGGGTTTGCCGAGGAGGCCGCCACCATCGCCAACGGCATCCTGGACGCGGCCACGTACTTCGACGGCCGGTTGCCGGAGGCGTTCGGCGGCTATCCCCGGGAGCTGACCAAGTTCCCGGTGGAGTATCCGACGGCGTGCAGCCCGCAGGCCTGGTCGACCGGCACCCCGCTGCTGCTGCTGCGGACCATGCTCGGTCTGGAGCCGCACGAGGGTCACCTGACTGTCGAGCCACGGCTGCCGGTGGGCATGGGGCGGATCGAGGTGCTGGACATCCCGGGTCGCTGGGGTCGGGTGGACGCGTTCGCCCGGGGCCGGCTGGACCTGGACAAGCTCGCCGACTGAGCGATCGACCGACGAACCGGCGGCGGCGCGCAACCCGCGTCGCCGCCGGTCGCCACCCAGCCGAACCACAGGCTGGCAGGGTAGATTCTGCGGATGCCGGAGCTCGTGTACCCGCCCATTATCGCCGCCGCCAAGACGGCGTTCCGCCTTCTCGACCTGAAGATCACCATCGAGGGCGCCCACCACGTACCCCGCACCGGCGGGGCGGTGCTGGCCAGCAACCACGTGAGCTACCTCGACTTCATCTTCGCCGGCCTGGGCGCGAACCCCTCGGGGCGGCTGGTCCGGTTCATGGCCAAGCAGTCGGTCTTCGCGGACCGGATCGGCGGCCCGTTGATGCGCGGGATGAAGCACATTCCGGTGGACCGGCAGGCCGGCGCTGCCTCGTTCCGGGCCGCTGTGGACGCGCTCAAGCGTGGCGAGGTCGTCGGCGTGTTCCCCGAGGGGACGATCAGCCGGTCGTTCACCGTGAAGGAGCTCAAGAGCGGCACGGTCCGGATGGCCCGCTCGGCGAAGGTGCCGGTGCTGCCGGTCGCGGTGTGGGGCACCCAACGGCTCTGGACCAAGGGCCGCCCGCGCACGCTGACCCGCCGGCACACCCCGATCACCATCCTGGTCGGCGAGCCGATCAACCCGGCGGACTTCCCGGACCCGAACGTGCTGGCCGAGGAGCTGACCACCCGGCTCAGCGCGCTGGTCGACCGGGCCCAGAGGGACTACCCGGACGCCCCGGCCGGCCCGGACGACACCTGGTGGCTGCCCGCGCACCTGGGCGGCAGCGCGCCCACGCCGGAGGAGGCCGCCGTTCTGGACGCCGCCGCCGAGCAGCGCACCCCCAGCGCCTGACGCCGACGTGGCCGGATCGTTCCGCACCCGGGCGTGATGGTGTCTGCCGGCGCGGTCCTCATCCGGTCAGGATCGGAGCATGAGCAGAGCAGCACTCGTCGTGATCGACGTCCAGGAGTCCTTCCGTCAGCGCCCGATCTGGGCGTACGGCTCCAACCCCGACCTGGTGCGCCAGGTCGAACGACTGGTCGCCGCGGCCCGCGAGCGCGGCGACCAGGTGGTCTGGGTCCTGCACTCCGAGCCGGGCACCGGTGGGTTGTTCGACCCCGCCCTCGGGCACGTGCGGCTGATCGACGGGCTGGTCCCGGCCGAGGGTGAGCCGACGCTGGTCAAGACCGCGCACAACGCGTTCACCACCACGAACCTCCAGCAGGTGCTCACCCAGGTGGGCATCCAGGACATCACCGTCTGCGGCATCCGCACGGAGCAGTGCGTGGAGACCACCGCCCGGGTCGGCTCCGACCTCGGCTACCGGATGACGTTCGTCACCGACGCCACGCTGACCTTCCCCATCCCACACCGGGACCTGCCGGAGACCGCCACGGTGGCGGAGATCCTGGCCGACCCGCGCACCCTCACCAACGAGGAGATCGTCACCCGCACCGAGTACGCGCTGGCTGGCCGCTTCGCGACCATCCGCACGGTGGACGAGGTGACCGGCGCGGCCCTCGCCGGCACCCGGAGCTGACGCGATGACCCGGGTCGTCTTCCTGCTGGTCCCGCAGCTGCACCTGCTGGACCTCGCCGGGCCGGCCCAGGTCTTCTCCAGCGCCGCCGACCTCGGTCTCGATTACCGGCTGCACTACGTCGCCGAGCGGGAGCAGGTGACCACCGTGCAGGGCGTACCCCTGGTCGCCGACACCCGGTGGCCCGAGCTGGCCCCGGACGACCTGGTCATCGTGCCCGGTTGGCGGCCTGCGGCGCACGGGCCGCAAGGGCCGGTGTCGCCAGGCGACCTGCGGCGGCTGGCCGAGCACCATCGCGCCGGTGGCACGGTGGCCAGCATCTGCGCCGGGGCGTACGCCCTCGGGCGGGCCGGGCTGCTCGACGGTCGACGTTGCACCACCCACCACGAGGTGCAGGACGACCTGGCCCGCCGGCACCCGGCAGCCCAGGTCATCCGCGACGTGCTGTACGTGGTCGACGACCGGGTGGTCACCTCGGCCGGCATCGCCAGTGGCATCGACGTGGCGCTGCACCTGGTGGCCACCCGGCATGGCCCGTCGACCGCCGCGAAGATCGCCCGCACGCTGGTCGTCTACGCCCGCCGCAACGGGCACGAGCAGCAGGCCAGCGCGATGATGCGGCACCGCTCCCACCTGTCCGACTCGGTGCACCGGGTGCAGGATCTGATCGACAGCCGGTACGCCGAGACGCTGCCACTGGCCGAGCTGGCGGCTGCCGGTGGCCTTGCGGAACGGACGCTGACCCGGCTGTTCCGGGCGGCCACCGGGCTCACCCCGCTCGGCTACCAGCAGGTGCTGCGGGTGGAACGTGCCGAGCACCTGATCGGCCACGGCACGACAGTGGAAGCCGCCGCGCGGACCGTCGGCTTCAGCGATGCCCGGATGCTGCGCCGCCTGCGAGCCCGCGCCACGAGCTCGGCTCCGGCCCCGAGCGGTAGTAGTCGTCCCGGGAGTGGAACTCCACCGGCAATGAGCCGGGCAGCGTGACCCGGGTGGCCCCGGCGAGCAGGGCGGGGCCGGCCCGCAACAGCAGCACGTCGCGCTCCTGAGCCGACAGGTCGACCAGCTCGGGTCGGGTGAGCCGGAACATGGCGACCGCCCGGCGGACCTGCCGGGCCAACGCCACGACCTCTCCCGCCGGGCCGCCGAGGGCCAACGCCGGTTGTTGAATGGTGCGCAACGCGTCGCAGACGATCAACAGCTGGGACGGCTCGTCCTCCTCGGCGACCGGCAGCTCCAACCGGGACGGCCACTGCCACCGGATCTGCCCACTCATCAGGCCGTTCATCCGCGCGGATGGCCGCGCCCGGGGCAGGTCGTCAGCGACCAGCGACAGATGAGAGCCGCTGCCCACCCAGCAGATCCGCTGGTCGGTGACGGTCACCGCGACGGGCTCGGGTAGCTGCCAACGGCGCCGTGTCTCGCTCGGCCCGAGCAGGTAGCCCGCGACCAGCAGACGGTGGCGGGCGAGGACCCGTTCACCATGCACCGGACGCAGGTTGTAACGGCGATCCAGGGTCGGCCCCGCTTCGTCGTCCGGGGCGTCGAACCGGTGCGGACCGATGAAAAAGGGGGACGCGTCGGCGTGCATCGTCACGACCTCCCGATCAGCTGGCTGTGTGGTGAAGCCTGTCGGATCGGCCGGCCGCTGTCATGACGCCTGTTAGGGGGTCGGCCGGTCGTGCGCCGCGTGTGACCGGTAGATGCCGATCTCCTCCGGGCGGACGAGGCCGTCCTCGATCGCGCGGGCGAGTAATGCCGCCTTTGTGGCGGCCGGCCGCCCCGCCCGGGTGTACTTGATCCGAGCACGGTCGACGTACTGCTTCACCGTGTGCTCGCTGATCCGCATCCGGCGTGCCACCGACGCCTTGGACATCGACTGGAACCAGAGCAGCAGCGCCTCACGTTCCTTGTCGGACAGCATCGGCCGGTCCGGTCGCGGGTCGCCGACCATGGCTCCGGCCAGCGCCGGCGGCACGTACGGGCGGTCGCTCGCGGCGGCCAGCACGGTCGCCACGCAGTGCTCCCGCCCCTCGTGCTTGGCCAGGAACGCCACCGCCCCGGCGTCCAGCGCGGCGAGCATGGTCTGCGGGTCGGTGTGCTCCGAATAGACCACCACCCGACGCCCGGCGGTGCTCAGCTCGGCCAACTTGTCCAACGCCATCCGCCCGTGCAGCCTCAGGTCGAGCAGGACGACGTCGGCGTCCGGCGCCACCCGCAGCACCTCGTCCGGGTCGTCGCCGGTGGCCAGCACGGTCAGCCGCGGCTCGGTGGCGAGCCAGGCGCGAACCCCCTCGACCACGACGGGATGGTCGTCGACGATCGCCACACCGATCGGCCGTTCGCCGGTCATCGCTGCCACCGGGTCTGCGCCCATCTGATGTTCCCGTCCCGTTCGTAGAGGTGCTGCACCTGCCCGTCGTCGTACTCCCCGGGTGGCGGGCCGGTCGCCTCCGGCCCCTCCCGGTCCGGCGTGACCAGGCTGACCACCACCTCGTCCGGGCCGGAGACCACTGTCAGCCGGGCCCAGCCCTCGGCGTCGGCGAGGGTGCCGGTGAGCGGGTCGGCCAGCCGGCGTCGGATCTCCACCGGCAGCGGTGGCGGGGTCCCGATGGTGACCAGGTCGATCGGTAGGCCGTTGCGTTCCGCCAGGTCGGCGGCGGCCCGCAACTCGTGCAGCAGTGGGTCGGGCACGTCGTCCGACTCGGCGATCAGGCGGCGCAGCCGGGCGGCGGCCAGCACGCTGCGGCGCTGCACCTCCGGGTCGTTGGGGTCGGCCTGACCGGCGGCCAACTCCCCGAGCACCCGCCCGGCCGCCGAGCTGACCAGGGCGAGCCGGTCCCGACGGTCGCGGAGGCCACGCTCCGCCGCGTCGCGCTCCGCCGCCATAGTATGGCCGGCGGCCGAGGCGGCGGCGCGTTCCCGCGCCAGCGAGACGATCGTCGCGCTGCCCACGAACACCGCCACCGGCAGCGAGAACGTGCCGTAGACGTACATCACGTAGCGGGCCACGTCGACCGGGTCGGGACCGTGCCCGAGCACGGCGACCAGCGCGATCAACGCGTGCGTGGTCAGCAGCGCGATCAGCCCCACGACCCGCCGACCCCACAGGGCCAGCACGAAGAACCAGCCGAGCGTGCCCCACACCCAGTTGGCGGCGGCGAACAACTGCCGCTCGCCGACCGCTGCGAAGACGGCCGCGTCGACGGCGAGCAGCAGCGCGGCCAACGGCCACGGCGGCAGCGGTGAGCCACGCAGCAGCCGTATCCCGGCCACCGCGCCGGTCACCGCGACCAGCGCCCACGCGCCGAGCACCACCACCGGCGCGGCGAACTCCGCGCGGGCGGCCCACACCGCCGGCAGCCCGATCGCGACGTGCCAGGCCAGCGCGATGGCGACGGCGGCGATCCGCGCACCACGGTCGGAGGCCTGCGCGACGGCCGCCGGCGCGGCGAGCCCGTCGGCGGAGACCGGCTCCCGGGGGGCCGGCACGCTGGTCCGGTCCGGTGCCTGCGGTGCGCCGATGGTGTGCGCTGGCGCGCCGAGGTCAGCCGACACCAGGCCACTCCAGTCGGATCCGGGTGCCGGTGCCGGGTGCCGAGTGCACGTCGGCCCGACCGCCGACCGCCGCCATCCGGCCGCCGATGGACTCGCGTAACCCGTACCGGTGGGGTGGGACGGTGGCCGGGTCGAAGCCGGGGCCGTCGTCGACTACCTCGACCACGACGCCGATCGCGTCCCGTTTCAGCCGCAGCGTGGCCCGCGCGCCCGGCGCGTGACGGACCACGTTGGACATCGCCGCGTAGGTGCTCTCGCCGATGGCGTCGGCAACCCCGGACGGGACCGCACACGACTCCAGGTCAAGGTGCGCCGGAAGCTCGGGCAGGCGGGCCGCCACCAACCGCAACCGCCCGTCCAGCGGCACCGGGCCGTCACCGGCCACCGGGCCGACGTCGGTGTGCGCGACGAGAGTACGCAGGTCGGCGGCACACCGGTCGCGGAAGGCGGTCGAGGGCCCGGACACCGCGCCCAGCCCGACCATGGTCAAGGTGCCGAGCACCGTGTCGTGCAGGTCGCGATTCTGCTGACGTTCCGCCTCGCGGGCGGTTCGCGCGACCAACGCCTCCCGGGTCAACCGTTGATGCTCGACGAAGGCGCGGTCCGCACGGCCGAGCCGTCGACGCATCACCGCCGTCATCATCGCCGTGCAGGCGGTCTGCACCAACAGGGTGGCCGCGTGTGCCCGAGCCTCGGTGGGATTGCCGGCGGCCTGCGCGCCTGTCACATAGGTGGCGACGACGAGCAGGCCGGCCGGGATGGACCAGCGCGCCGGCGCGGTGGCCTGGGTGTTGATCACCGTGGTGCTGGCCAGCACCGCGATCCAACTGCCCTCACCGGGCAGGACCCCGGGTGCCACCATGACGGGGATGAGCAGGCAGGCCACCGCGGTGACCGCGACGTCACCGGCGACCAGGCTCGGTGTGATCCCGTGGCGCAACGCGCGGTGCGCGTACCAGAGCGACCAGCCGGTCAGCGCGGCGACGCCGGGCAGCAACACGGCTGGCTCGACCGGCGGGGTCTGCACCGACAGGGCCACCGACGCGCCGACCAACCCGCAGGTCAGCCGCAGCAGCGCCGGCAGTGTGGTGAAGATGAGGCCGAATGCGCCGCCGGCCGGATTGTCCAGCGTGGGCGGCGGCACGGGCGGGGTGGCAACGGCCGGCATCGGGAAGTGTCCTTCCGACAACGACCCGGTCCGGGTCCGTGCGGTAGAGATCGACATCGGACAATAGCATGGCTGGTGTCGAACGTTGACCCGTTGTGCGCAGAGTGTCGCTAATGTGTCACTCTGCGCTGCGGGGTTGGAGCAGGTCCCAGCGGTTGCCGTAGAGATCGGCGAAGACCGCGACAGAGCCGTACGCCTCGTGGCGTGGTTCCTCCAGGAAACGCACCCCGGCGGCCACCATCCGGGCGTGGTCCCTGGCGAAGTCCTCGGTGTACAGGAACAACCCGACCCGGCCGCCGGTCTGGTCGCCGATCCGGGCGCGCTGCTCGTCGGTGCTCGCCCTGGCCAGCAGCAACGCCGTCTCCCGGGCGCCCGCCGGGCGGACCACCACCCATCGCGAACCGTCGGGTCGGGCAGTGTCCTCCACCAACTCGAAACCGAGGTCGCCGACGTAGAAGTCGATCGCCTCGTCGTACTCCCTGACCACCAGCGCGACGAGTCCCAGATGTGCCATCCGGTCATCATGCCGCCGGGCACGTCGCACCCGGTTGGCGGCGTCCCCGCCGGTCGCTCGGATCACGCCGCAGCGCGCCGTCGCAGGGGCGCGTGTCGCGGCTCGCGCGTGAACCACTCGCGTTCGTCAGGTGCCCTGGCGGGAACCGGATGCGGCAGTGGGCCGTCCCATCCTCGGGTGGAGAGGTGGTGAGCCGGATGCGCTCGTCCCGGACCGTACTGGCGTTCGCACTGCTCGGCATGGCGCTGGGTGGCTGCGGTGGCACGACCACCGGGCCGGGCGTGGCCGAGGAGCCCGGCCCGGCTCAGATCGTCGACTCGTGGGCCTCCTGCCGCGCAGCGGCACCACAGGCCGGTGCGGTGTTGTCGGTACCGAACACGCCGACACCGACACCGACCGTGCCCGAGCCGAAGATCGGGCGCATCGACTCCGCGTTCACCCCGGTCGCCGCCGTGCTCTGCGGGCGGGAGATCCGGCCGGGCGTCAACGGAGGCCAGGAGCAGACCGCCACGGAGCGACGCGCCGAGCAGATCGCACCGCTGCTCGCCGCACTGCGCCTGCCCAACGAGCAGGCCGACGGGGAGATCGCCTGCACCGCCGACATGGTCATCCCACCCTGGTTGGCGCTGCTCGACGATCGAGGGCGCTGGCTGCGGCCGTACCTGCCGACGAATGTCTGCGGCAGGCCGCGCGCCGAGGTGAGCGACGCGCTCGCCGGGCTGTCCTGGACCACTGTGGACACCCGTACCGTCGGACAGGTCGAATCCCCGGCGGCCGAGGCCGCCGGATGCGCGCAACGGTGGGCGGACATGGTGTGGGTGGAGACCAGCAACGGACGGCCCGGGCCGCCCGCGCCGGCCACGTCTCTGGCCGCCGGGCCGCTGCGCCTCTGCGTCTACCAGGTGCCCACGTCGCAACAGGGTGGCGGCAAGCCCGCGGGCGATTTCGTGTACGGCGGGCCGCTGCCGGCCGAGCGCCAGGCGGGCGTGCTCCGTGGTCTGGCCAACCGGCGGGCGGTGGCCGACTGTAAGAGCCCGGCGTCGCGTTTCGCGGTGCTGCGCCCGCTGGACGGCGCCGCCGGCCCCGACCGGTACGTGGAACTCGACGGCTGCCGACGCTTCCTGGTCGCGCCACCAACGGGTGGAGCGCAGCTCGGTCAGGGCGACGAAGCGCTGGCCGCCCTGCTGGGGCCAGTCTGAGCCCGCTCAGCGCTTCGCGAGCCGCTCTCGTCCTGGCAAAACGTCGTCGCGGCACGTCCCACGGCAGGGGAGTAGGGTGAAAACTCTGTAGCCCGTGCCCCTGAATGGGGCGGGGCGAGCCGGCGTCAAGATATTGGCGTGGGTCCCGGAGCCGCCAGGGCGGGTCTGTGCAGCAGCCCGCCACGGCGTGCTGCCATCCGCGCGCTCGACTGCTCCGCTGCCCGACAGGCGCGCCGGCCCCGAGGATCTGGTGCCCATGCCCCGCCTGCCGTCGGACCCTGCCAACGCGTTCGCCGAACTCGGGAGCATCAAGCTCTCCGAAGTCGACCTCGACGAGGTCCTTCAACGGGTCGCCGAGCTCGCGAAACGCGTCCTGCCCATGCCGGTGGAGGTGTCGGTCACGTTGATCCGTGGTGGGGTCGGGCATACGGCTGCCTTCACCAGCGAGGTGGCCCGGGAGATGGACGAGCGGCAGTACGCCCAGGGCCGGGGCCCGTGCCTGGACGCCGCTGCCAGCGGCGACGTCCTGTCCGTCCCCGATCTCTCCACCGAGGACCGGTGGCCCGAGTGGGCAGACCGCGGGCGGAAGCAGGGCCTGGGCAGTTCGGTGTCGATCGGCCTGCCGATCCAGGAGGCTGTCGTCGGAGCGCTCAACGTCTACGCGCACACGCCCGAGGCCTTCGACGACGACACAGTGACGGTGCTGGAGACGTTCGCCGCGTACGGCGCGGTTGCCCTGTCCAACGCCCAGCTCTACGACAGCACCGCGAACCTCGCCCGGCAGATGCGCGAGGCGATGGCCAACCGGGCGGTCATCGAGCAGGCCAAGGGCATCATCATGGCCGAGCGGCGCTGCGGCCCCACCGAGGCGTTCGCGGTCCTGTCGAAGGTCTCACAGGACTCCAACCGCAAGGTCCGTGACGTGGCCCAGGCTCTGGTCGACCGGGCCGCCAAGCCATCCGGGGCCTGAGGGCATCCTGCCTGCCCGGGACGTGTGCGGGGCGAGACTTCGGGTAGGGCCGAGGGAAGCCGACGAGAGGATTCCCCGATGCCGAGCACCACGATGCCCATGCTCGAGACGTACCCGAAGTCGATCAACCTGGACCGGGCGAAGCTTGCGGCGGCGATCGACGCCCTCAACGACTGCGCCCAGGCGTGTACGGCGTGCGCTGACGCCTGCCTCAGCGAGGACATGGTCGCCGACCTGACCAAGTGCATCCGGACAGACCTGGACTGCGCGGACATCTGCACCACCACGGCCCGGGTGCTGTCCCGGCACACCGGCTACGACGCGAACCTCAGCCGGAGCCTCCTGGAGGCGTGCGCCACGGCGTGCAAGTCGTGCGGTGACGAGTGTGCCCGGCACGCCGACATGCACGAGCACTGCCGGATCTGTGCGGACGCCTGCCGGGCCTGCGAGCGGGCCTGTCGGGACCTGCTGGCCACGATGAGCTGACCGCCGCGGGCGGTGCCGGGCGCCGAGGTGCGTCGGCACCGCTCACGCGGAAGCCTTGCTACTTCGACAGGGCGCGCTCCAGCTCCGCCTTCGACATCGACGAGCGCCCCTTGATGCCACGCTGCTTCGCCTCGTTGTAGAGCTGGTCCTTGGTGCGACCCTTCGCGCCGCTGTGGGAGCGCTTACCGCCGCGGTGCCCGGACGACACGTCGTTGCGCGACGACCGGCTCGACGTGCGCGCCTCACCCGAGCGGGCCCGTTCCTTGTTCACCGTGCGGGCCGCGATCTCCTTGGCCCGGCCGGCGGAGGCGCCCCGCTCCTGCGCGCTCTCCTTGATGTGCTCGTACTGCCGCTCCCTCTTGGGGCTTGATCCTGCTGGCATCGGTGCCTCCCGCAGCCGCTGTCGGGTGAGGTCGAGACCCGGCTCGCACAGTCCGAGGTGCGATCGAGACATCCCAGGCCGGGGCGTCGCGCTCACGCTTCTGGGCCATCATGCCCAGTCACCACAGAGGTCAAACGAGTGCCGCTAACGCGCGTGCCCGACGATCGCCCGGCACGTTGTCGGCGCGACGGAACAGCGCCGGCCGTCCCGGCCCGCGCGCTGGACCCGATCCGGCTGCACGTTCGGAACCGCTCCGAGCGGCGTCGTATAGTTGTTGCCGCAGCCGACGCCTGTGCGTCGGCCAGTCAGCGTCCAGCAGCGGGCGCCGGGCTCGGTTGGCGAGCCTGTGCGGCGCCCCGTGTTCGCGGTGCGCCATCACCACGCGCGCTGCCGTCGCCTTCCTGCAACTGGTACGCGCCCCGGGCACGAGGACCTTTGACGTCATGGCACAGCAGCCCATTGATCCCAATGCGGCGATCTCTGAACTCGGCCAGATCAAATTCGGCGAGACCGATCTGTCCGGAGTGTTGAGCCAGGTCTCCGAGCTGGCACGCCGAACGATTCCCGGCGCGGAAGAGGTATCGGTGACGTTGCTGAAGCAGGAGGGGGCGCACACCGCCGCGTTCAGCGGCGAGATGGCGTTACGACTCGACGAACTGCAGTACGAGTATGAGCAGGGCCCGTGTCTGGAGGCGGCGAGAGAGGCCGCCGTCGTGTCCGTCCCGGACATGTCCGAAGAGGTTCGTTGGCCGCGGTGGGCGGCCCAAGCCGTGCAGGGCGGAGCGCTCAGCTCACTGTCGATCGGGTTCCCGATCCAGGAGACCGTGCTCGGGGCACTGAACATCTACGGGGTCAAACCGGGCGCCTTCGACGACGACGCGGTCACCCTCGCGCAGACGTTCGCCGGGTACGCCGCCGTCGCCCTCGCCAACGCCCACCTGTACGACACCACCGCCACCCTGGCCGCGCAGATGCAGTCGGCCATGCAGAGTCGAGCGGTCATCGAGCAGGCGAAGGGCATCATCATGGGCGAACGTCGCTGCACCCCGGACGAGGCGTTCGCCGTCCTCGCGAAGGTCTCCCAGGACTCCAACCGCAAACTGCGGGACGTCGCCGCCGCGCTGGTCGAAAGGGCCGCCCGGCCGTCGAGCCTCAAACGGGATCGCGGTGACGCAGGGCACCTGCCGTGAGCGCTCGGCTACGGAACGCTGAGGCGGCCCGCCAGCGTGCTGCCGGCTGAACTCGGCAACAGCGTACGAGTTGACTGGCGGTCGGCGGCCGTTCCTATTACCGTTGGGTTCGGGTCAAGACACGCGCCCTTCCTGTTACGAATCTCGACAGGAGGCGCGAGCCCCTATGATTGAGCGTTCCTGGCTCCTCCAGACCCACTTCGATCGGTCCCCGCTGGCAGTCAGCCAAGGGCTGGTCACACCAGCGACGCTCGCCATCCGCCAGGCGGTTGGCTTCCCTGAGGTGGAGTCCTCCGAGCTGTCGTTCCACGTGGCTCGCTTCACTGAGCCCACCGACCTGTCCGCGACCATTTCCGCCGACCGGATGGTCGTCGCCCCGGTGGGTTATGTCGACATGGACACCGCGCCGCGCTTGGCGACGGCACTGTTCAACGCGGTCGACAGCCATCCCGAGGTCTGTTGCGACCTGAGCGGCGTCGGGTTCTTCAGCGCCGCGGGTGTGCACGTCCTCCTGCTGGCGCGCGACCGGGCGGAACAGGTCGGGTCTCGCTTCTTGGTCCGAGGCGCCAGCGGAGTCACCCTGCGCGTGTTGCGGATCACCGGCGTGGAGCCTCTGCTCCTCGACGGCGAACGCGGCTGAGAACCGTCCATCCGTGCGACCGGACGCACTGCCCGCACGACATGTCGGAGGTCGCTGGTAGAAGGAGCGCAAGCACTGTCGTGAGGGGGACGAGCGTGGAGGTACGCGACGCGGCCAGGCGGTGGGCGACCGTGTGGGCGCACGGATGGCCCGCCAAGGACGTCGACGGCATCGCCGGGCTGCAAGCCGAGGACGGCGATCACTGGGCGTCGATGTTCCGCCCGTACCGGGGGCGTGTGGGGCTCCGCGCCTACCTGCGGGAGTGCTTCGACGAGGAGACCCGCCCGGCCGAGGTCTGGTTTGGCGACCCGCAGGTCGACGGCGACACGGCGAGCGTCGAATACTGGGCGGTCACCTACCCGAACGACCGGCCGTTCACCATCTCCGGCTGCACCCTGTTGCGCTTCGACGACGCGGGCCTGGTGACCGAGGCCCGCGACTACTCCCACGCCAAGGAAGGGCGACTTCTGCCGCCAGCCAACCTGTTCGGGTGACAATCCACGACCGCAGTGGTGTCACCAGGTGTCCGGGCGGCCCAGGTCGCCGGTCGGCTGGTACCCGCCGAGGACCACCAGGCCGTCCTCCTGAACCAGGTCCTCGGCTAGGTGCTCGTCATCGGTCAGCAGTCGGGCGAGCCGGATCAGCGCCGATGTGCGAGCGAACGCGTACTCCTCGAACGTCACGCCCTATTAACGCCATAGGCCAGCCGGCCCGTAGACACCCGCCGGGTGTTTCTGTCGGCCGCGCAGCGCCTGCCGGCGGCGTTCTCAGCTGCACGGTCGACGGGACTGCTCACGTCGGCAGAGAAAATCTCTGCGCGAAGAGCTAGATTTTCTTGCGGCTGTCGGCTAACGTTTCTCAAGTCGAAGACGGAGCAAGTAAAGACGCTGACGTAACCGTCCCGCACGAGGACGAAGGAGTTGGGCCAGGAAGTTCGTGGGCCCACTCAGAAGTTGCGGGTGAGGCTGAGGCTCGTTCAGGGCTTCACCCGAGGCAAGCAGGGTTCGTCGCACGTGTCAGGGCCATGAAGTCGCGTGGGGCTCGGACACCGACGGACAGCAAGAGGAACGACAGAGGAAATCAGAGGCAAGGGAGGGCGTAACACCGTTGGATCGCCCGCTGCCACCCGTGGACATGGGCTGGGCGCGGACACCGCAGTATCCATCGAACGAAAGGTGGTCTCCGGTCACGCATACGCGATCCTCGCACCCGATGCCGTCATTGACGGCCGGTGCGGACAAGACAAGCCGACGTTCTGTCGGCAGATGGTGTTCCTGACCCACAACCCTTGGGCCCCGGTGCTTTCGAGCACCGGGGCCCTCGTGATGGAGGTTTCATGACCCAATCCGACGACATGCTCGACGACGAGGACTACCCGGCGTACACCATGGGCCGCGCCGCCGAGATCATCGGCTGCTCGCAGGACTTCCTCCGTCGGCTCGGTGACGCCAAACTTTTCGACCCGCAGCGCTCCAGCGGCGGGCACCGCCGTTACTCCCGCTACCAGCTCCGCCTTGCCGCACGAGCCCGGGAGATGTGCGACCAGGGCACCGACATCGCCTCGGCCTGCCGGATCATCATTCTTGAGGACCAGCTCGAAGAGGCCCTTCGACGCAACGAGCGCTACCAGCAGGGCTGAACACACCCCACGCTGCGGCCTTCCGCACAGGTGACGCCGACCGCACACGGTCCCTCCCACCAGGGCAGGGACCGTTCGTCGTCTGCGGAAGGGTCTCGGTCCGGTGCCGCCCAGCTCAGAGCTGCTGGACGATCTGGATCGGGTTGCCGTCCGGGTCGGCCGTCCACGCGATCAGCAGGCGATCGAGCCACCGGTGCGGTGCGGCCAGTGCGGGGGTGCCGCTCGCCGTGAGTGCGGCGTACGCGGCGGCGGTGTCGTCGGTCCAGAGGATCACCGCGGCCCGCTGGCCCTGGGGTACCGGGTCGAGCCCGTGATCGTCGCGCGTGGAGGCCACCGAGGCGATGCCGATCTTGCAGTCGTCGAGCACCAGATCGATGTGGATCGGCTCGCCCTCGACTGGCACCCGGAAGGTCTCGGCGAAGCCGAGACCGGCGTAGAACTCGGCCGCGCGCAGAACGTCCTCAGAGAAGAGGATCACCTGAGGAGTGCGGAACATCGACACATCCCGACGCTATCAGCGCAGCGGAGCTGACGCCGGAGCGATGCTGGCCTGCCCGCGGCAGTTGCCAGGCACAGCATTGTTCTGCCAGCGGCGAAGACCGGTCCGACCTGGCTCGACGGTCGCTACAGTCCGGTCTCATGAGGACGGTTACAACGCGTACGGTCGAGTATCCGGCCGACGGTTTGACGATGGTCGGGCACCTCGCGCTCCCGGCCGGTGTCGACCGCCGGCCCGCGGTGCTGCTCGGACCAGAGGGCACGGGGCTCAGCGACGTCGAGCGCCGCCGAGCCGACACCCTGGCTGAGCTGGGGTACGTGGCGCTGGCCTTCGATCTTCACGGCGGGCGCTATTTGGGCGACCCCGAGGAGATGCTGGCCCGTTGCATGCCGCTGCTCGCCGACCCCGACCGGATGCGGGGCATCGGCCACGCGGCGCTCGACGTGTTGCGCGCCGAACCGCGGACCGACCCCGACCGGATCGCCGCCGTCGGCTACGGCACCGGGGGCGCCATCGGGCTGGAACTTGGGCGCGACGGCGTCAACCTGCGCGCGATCGGGACAGTCAACGGACTGATCACGGGCCGACCGGGCGAGGCGGCGCGCATTCACTGCCCGGTGTGGGCCGGGGTCGGGTCGGAAGACCCCATCATGCCGCCCGCGCAACGGGACGCGTTCACCGCCGAGATGCAGGCCGCGGGCGTCGACTGGCGCCTCGTGGTCTACGGCGGCGCCTTGCACGCCTTCCACCACCCGCCGGTCGACCACCCCACGGTCCCCGGCGTCGGCTACCACCCACGACACGCGCAGCGAGCCTGGCGCGACGTCGTCGACCTGCTCGCCGAGTGCCTGCCCTTAACGCAGTGATCTGGGTCGGCAACCGCGATTCCGGGCCACGAACAAGGCCGATCGACCGCCGCCGGCTGAATGAATGGCCGTACGGGGGCCGTTGTGATCGACTCGACCGGGAAAGACAGGTCGCTGACCTGGGACGACGGTGGTGCGCCCGGCAGGATTCGAACCTGCGGCCTTGGGATTAGAAGTCCCCTGCTCTATCCGCTGAGCTACGGGCGCGCGTGACGTGGATGTCGCGCCCAGAGGGTACCGCCGTCCTGCTGCCCGGCGGCGAAAAGGGTGCCCGCGTCCACGTTGTCGAGCAGGGTCTCATGTCAGCCGCCTGGTGGGCATCCGGGTTCCCGCGGACCGACCTGGTCCCGGACCGTACCTTTGGCTGGTGTTGCTGGATTCCGACGCCGAGAGCGACGTCGCCTACGAGCTGTGCCAGGTTGTCGGTCGCGCCATCCTTCCGTACCGGTCGTCGGACGACGACCAGCACCACGGCACCGCGTTCTTCTTCCAGGGCGGCGACGACCCGGTCGGGGAGTCGCTGCTGACGGCGGCCGACCTGGTCGGCACGCCGGGTGGTGAGCTGGGGCTGCGGACGAGCGTCACCGAGCCGGCCGGCGTCGCCCCGGCCGCCGTGTCCGAGGTCGACATCGTGCCCGGCTGGGCCCGTTTTCCGGGTGACGGGGTCGCGGTGCTGCCGACCGCGGGCCTGCACCGGTTGGCCGGTGACGGCGGCTGGCGGTGGCGCGTCCAGCCGGTCCCTGCGGGGATCGCCGCCGGGCCCGAGGTGGTCGCCCGCCTCGGCGCCGACGCCGGTTCCGCTTTCGTGCTGGCCCATGGGGTACGCGAAGACGGGTCGCGTCCGCTGGAGGTCGCGATCGAGCGGGTGGTCCGCGACGGGGACGCCGTGCGGATCACCACGGAGCTGCCGCAGGGGTACGTCGGCGCGCCGGTCTTCGTCGTCCAGCCCGACTCCAGCGGGGAGCTGTCGCCGTACTGCCTGGGCCTGGTGCTGCCCGGCGTCGGCGAGCACCCGGTGGCGACCTTCGACCGGATCCGAGCCGTCCTTCCGGCGACGCCGGGCGACATCTGAGCCACGCAGCACCGTCTGAGCCACGCCCGGCGCAGCCTCTGAGCCACGCCCACTGACGTCACCCGTGCCTCGCGTCGCCCTCCCGGCTGGTCAGCCGCCGGCCGGCACCGCACCTGCCGTGTCGGCCGTGGACCGTCGGCTCTCCGGTAGCCCGACCTCGCTGGTGGTCGAGTCGGTGTCGGTGGAGGTCTCGACGCTCTTTGGCCCGCCGCCTGCCGCAGGGTCGGCCGGTGCGGGGTCGGCGGTAGCCGGGGCGGCCGGCGCCACGTCGTTCGACCCGGGATCGGTGGTGACCGGATCGGCCGGGGCGGTGGGGCCGGCGGCGAGGAACGCTTCGGCCCAGCGGCCCACCTCGTCGAAGACCTTCTTGCGGACGGCCGGGCCGGAGAGCGTGAGGTCGTGCAGCCCGCCGTCGAAGCGGGCCAGGGTGACGTGCCGGCCGAGGCGGGGCGCGTACCGGACCATGTGCTCGACGTCCAGCACGGCGTCGGCCAGGGTCGCGTTGTCGTGCCACCTGGTGCCCCGGAAGGAGCGGGTCGAGCAGGCCAGCAGCACCGGCACCTGGATGTCCAGGCCGGCGCGCAGCCGACGTTGACCGGTGCGGATCGCGTTCAGCCAGCCGGCCCGGACCGGGAACCCGGCCAGCGGCTTCCACGCCAGGTCATAGGTCCACTCGCCGCGGTGGTCGGAGTGGATGCTCTCGCCGTACACCGTGCCCAGCCCGAACGGCAGGATGCGGTGCGGCGCCCTGCGGCCCAGGCGGGAGACGGCGGCCGCGAGGGGTCGGCGCACCGCCCAGGGGGCGTTCAGGTCGAAGAACGGGCTGTTGAGCACCAGGCCGTCGACGGTGCCTGTGTCGCGGCGGGCGTCCGCCCAGAGCGAGAGGATCAGGCCGCCGGTGGAGTGGCCCATCGCCAGCAGGGTGTCGTGCCCGTCGTCGGAGCGGATGATCTCGGCGGCGGCGTCCAGCTCGGGGAAGTAGTCGCTGATGTCGCGGCAGAAGTTCGGGGTCTGGCCCGGGAGCAGACTGCGCCCGTATTTGCGCAGGTCGAGCGCGTAGAAGTCCCAGCCTCGTTCGGCGAAGAAGTCGGCCAGATGGGTCTGGAAGAAGTAGTCGACGAAGCCGTGCACGTAGAGGACGGCCCGCCCGCTGGGGCGCTCGGCGCGCCGCCGGACCAGAGTCGCGACGACCGGTCCCTCGTCGTCGGTGCCCAGGTTGATCGTCTGCCGCTCGTACGGCGGCCCCAACACGTCCGGTTCCACGAACGCGACGCTACGCCGCGAACCTACCCAGCGGTAGCCCGCGCTCTGGCTGGCCCTCGCGATCCTGGCCTGCCCCCGCGATCCTGCTCCTGTTGCCGCGGCGCAGCCTCTGCGAGCTGCGTGCGCGGCCCCGAAGGTGCAGGATCGCGGGGACGAGGCGTGGGTCAGACCGTTTCCGCGTCGGCGCGGCTCGGGTCGGCGGCGGGCAGTTGCTCCTGGCCGTCGGCGGGGTCCAGCTCACTCTGCGGCTGCGGGACGTCGCGCAGGTGCTTGTTGTGCCGGGGCTCCTGGCGGGTCTTGGCGTCGTTGAGCCGGCGGCGCAGGTCGTCGCGGACGTCGTTGAGCGCGGCGTGCAGGTCCTCCTCGGCGGAGGTGGTGACGATCTTCTGTCGGCCGGCGATCCAGCACTCCAGGGTGACCTTCTGGCCGCGGGCCTCCCGGTCCTTCACCGACACCTCGAGCTCGGTGGCGTCGGCGTGGAAGCTGGCCAACCGGGCGTCGAGGGTGGCGAACTGCTCGGCGATCCAGTTGCGGTCGCCCTGCGAGAACCCGGCACCCACCCGCAGGCACTCCGCAACGGTGGCCGGGTTCGCCACGGCGCTCATCGCTGCGCCTCGGAGACGTTTGCGGAGCCGATTTCGGTGATCATCATGGCGCTGACCTCTCGTCGACGTGGAGCTGTCGGTGGTGCGTTGATCAAGTGCATACCCAGTTCGGGCAGCCCCGGAAACCGCCGACGTCGAGTCGGGCGGGTCGGGCGTACCACATCAGGGCGTGATCAGGGCGTTGTCCACAGGTGGCTTCGTTGTCCACAGGTCGCCGGTGGGGCGCTGGTGATGGCCGCCCTCAGCGCAGAGGCTCGTTGTCGAGTCGACTCGCGTTGGCAGGCCCCAATCCCCCTGGAGGGACGATGTTCGACACCTACGTGACAATCGTCGGCAATGTGCTGACAACGCCCGAGTGGCGGCGTACCACCCAGAGCAACACCCTGGTGGCCAACTTCAAGGTCGCCTCGACCGCCCGACGGCTCGACCGCGACAGCGGCCGGTGGGTCGACGGCAACTCTTTGCGCGTCCGCGTCAACTGCTGGCGCAAGCTCGCCGAGGGCGTGGCGGCATCGGTCATGGTCGGCGATCCGGTGGTGGTCTGCGGGCGGCTCTACACCCGCGACTGGACCGACGACGCCGGCAACCACCGCACCCTCTACGAGTTGGAGGCGGTCGCCGTCGGCCACGACCTGTCCCGAGGGCGGGCCCGGTTCCTGCGTAACCGGCCCAGTGTCACGACCAGCACGGTGGAGGACGCGGAGGCCGAGAGCCGCGTGCACGGCGAGCCCACCGAGCCGGTCCCGGCCGGGCAGGCGCCCGTGCTGCCCGACGACCGCTCGCTGGAAGATGACTTCGAGCTGCCCGACTACGCCGCGCTGCGCACCAGCCCGTTCGCCGACGGCCCGGTGGATGGTGATCTCGTCCCGAGCGGCGGGCGAATCGGGCCGGTCGACGTCCTGCCCGACCTCGACGACGAGCTGCCCCTCCCGCCCGAGGAGGACGAGGACAACGCCGACCTGGACGAGCTGGAGCCGGTGCCGGACGAGGGTCAGCCGGAGCCCGCGCAGTCCGGTCGGGGGCGGCGTGGCCGGGGTCGGGTCCCGCAGCCGGCATGACCCATCGGTTCGGCCCTCGCGGGCCGGGCGCCTGACGATCCCGTGCCGGTCGGGCGCCACGCCGCTCGTCACCGCCTCTTTGGCGGCTGGTCGGTCGCCGTTCCGGCAGCACCGCACCGGACGTAACGGCACGACGGGGGCGGGGTGGCGATGCGATCAGCGTCGTCACCCCGCGTGACAACAACTGAAGGACCGGCCCGCCTGGCGCGCCACGAAACGTCCTTCACTGGTGAAGCACCGTGGGCCGGGCCGGTTCACGGGTTGCTCGTCTAGGCTGGCCGGCCGGAGGTGGTGCGGGTGCGACGGACAGCGCCGGTGGCGAACGCGGTGGGGCTGCTGGCCGGGTACGCGCTCGACAGGCTGCTCGGTGACCCGCGCCGGTGGCATCCGGTGGCCGGCTTCGGTCAGGCCGCCGGAGCGTTGGAGCGCCGCCTCTACCGGCCGGACCGTACGGCGGGTGTGGCGTTCACCGCGCTGGCCGTGGGCGGGCCGGTGCTGCTCGGGGCCGTCGCCACGGCGGCCACCCGGCACCGGCCGGTGACCCGGGCGGTGCTCGTGGCCGCCAGCACGTGGACCGTGCTGGGCGGCCGCACGCTGCGGCACGAGGCCACAGTCATGGGTCGGACGCTGCGCGCCGGTGACCTTCCCGCAGCCCGTCAACGTCTCGGTCACCTCTGCGGACGGGACCCGTCGACGCTGGGCGAGTCCGAGCTGGCCCGCGCCACTGTCGAATCGGTCGCCGAGAACACGTCCGACGCGGTCGTCGCCCCACTGGTCTGGGGCGCGGTCGCCGGTCTGCCCGGGCTGCTGGGCTACCGCGCGGCGAACACCCTCGACGCGATGGTCGGGCACCGGTCGGCGCGCTACGCACGGTTCGGCACTCCGGCCGCGCGGCTGGACGACGTACTCAACCTGGTGCCGTCCCGGCTGACCGGGCTGCTCACCATCGCTGTCGCGCCCGTCGCCCACGGGGATCGGCAACGGGCCTGGCAGGTGTGGCGGCGTGACCGCAACGACCACCCGAGCCCCAACGCCGGCCAGTGCGAGGCGGCCATGGCCGGCGCGCTCGGCGTCCGCCTCGGTGGCCGCAACGTCTACTTCGGGCGCTCCGACGTGCGGCCGTTCCTCGGCGACGGCCCCCGTCCCGAGGCGCGGCACCTGAAGCGTGCCGCCCGGATCTCCGGCGCTGTCGGGCTGGCGGCCGTGGGGTTGGCGGCCGCCTACCCGGTGACCCTCGGCCGTCTGGTCGGCGCCGTGGGCCGGCGCGGGTTGGCCGCCGTGACCGGTGGGCGTGGGCTTGTCGCCTTGGCGGGTGGGCTCGGGCCCGTCGCCGCCGTCAGCGGGCGCGGGCTGCGGGCTGTCGGCGAGGGCGGGGCCGTCGGTGCGGGCGGGTCCGTCGGAGCGGGCGGAATCGTTGGTGCCTGGCGGGGGAGCGGGCGGTGAGCGGCGGACTGCTGGTCGCCGGCACGACCTCCGACGCCGGCAAGAGCGTGCTCACCGCCGGGATCTGCCGGTGGCTGCACCGGCAGGGCGTGAAGGTGGCGCCGTACAAGGCGCAGAACATGTCGAACAACTCCGCGGTGGTCGTCGGGCCGGACGGGCGTGGCGGCGAGATCGGACGAGCCCAGGCCATGCAGGCCGCAGCCTGTGGGCTCGCGCCCGATCTGCGGTTCAACCCGGTGCTGCTCAAGCCGGGCAGTGACCTGGCGAGTCAGGTGGTGCTGCTCGGCGAGGCCGTCGACACCATCACCGCCGGCACGTTCCGGCACCTGCGTCCCCGGCTCGCCGAGACCGCGTACGCGGCGCTGGCCGAGCTGCGGGAGACGTACGACGCGGTGATCTGCGAGGGTGCCGGCAGCCCTGCCGAGATCAACCTGCGGGCTGGTGACTACGTCAACATGGGGCTGGCCCGGCACGCCAACCTGCCCACCATCGTGGTCGGCGACATCGACCGGGGTGGCGTCTTCGCCTCGATGTTCGGCACCGTGGCGCTGCTCGACCCTGCCGACCAGGCCCTGATCGCCGGCTTCGTGATCAACAAGTTCCGAGGTGACCTCGGGCTGCTCCAGCCGGGGCTGGACATGCTGCGTCACGTCACCGGCCGTCCCACGTACGGGGTGCTGCCCTGGGCACTGGACCTGTGGCTCGACGCGGAGGACTCACTCGCCTACGGCCGTGTGCTCGGCCGCCCCGCCGCCCCGCACGGCACCGAATGGCTGGACGTGGCCGTCGTCCGCCTGCCTCGGGTCAGCAATGCCACCGACGTGGAGGCGCTGGCCACCGAGCCGGGTGTCCGCGTACGCCTCACCATCGAACCAGCCGAGCTGGCCGCCGCCGACCTGGTTGTCCTCCCCGGCTCCAAGTCAACCGTCGCCGACCTCGCCTGGCTGCGCGAAACGGGCCTCGCCGACGCGGTTGCCGCACACGTGGCGGCCGGCAAGCCACTGCTCGGCCTCTGCGGCGGCTTCCAGATGCTCGGCCGCGCCATCCATGACCCGGTGGAGAGCCGGCAGGGCAGCGTGCCGGGGCTGGGCCTGCTACCCATCGAGATCACGTTCGATCCACGCAAGACCGTCCGACAGTCGGTGGGCACCGCCCACGGTGGCCTTCCGGTGCGCGGCTACGAGATCCACCACGGGTACGTCTCGCACACCGACCCCACCCTGGCCCCGCTGCTGACCGGCGACGACGGTGTCGGCGAGGGAGCCGTACTCGGCGCGGTGCACGGCACGCACTGGCACGGGGCGTTCGAGTCCGACGGGTTCCGTCGGTGGTTCCTCACCGAGACGGCTCGCCTGGCCGGCCGTACCGGCTTCCGGGTCGCACCGGCCACCAGCTTCGCCGCCGCCCGGGAACGCTCGCTCGATCTGCTCGGTGACCTCGTCGAGGAACACCTGGACACCGACGCCCTCTGGCGTCTCATCGAAACCGGGCCACCGGCGGGCCTCCCCTTCATCCCACCCGGCCCCCCACCAACCACCACGCCGCCTCAGAACTAGCCCCCAGCCTCCACGGCGGCGCACCTCCGTCCGCCGCGGACTCCCTGGCCGCGGTCGATCATGCACTTGTGGTGCCCGTTGTGCTCCGACTGACCCCTTTCATCCCCCACCACAATTCCATGATCGACGGGGCGAGGGCGGGGTGGGGCGGGACGGGGCCCGTGCGGCCGGTGCGCAGTGCGCGGCGGCGCCCGGTGGTGCGCCTGGGCGGGGTGAGGGAGGACTAGGGGCGGATGTCGGCGGGGCGGTCGGTTGTCGGCAGGCCGGCGGCGAGCCAGGCGTCGACGCCGCCGATCATGTCGGTGGCCCGACGCAGCCCGAGGGTCTGCAAACTGGCGGCGGCCAGGCTGGAGCTGTAGCCCTGTCGGCACACCAGCACGATCTCCCGGTCGTACCCGGTGGCCTCCGGGATCCGCCAGGCGCTGGCCGGATCGAGCCGCCATTCCAGCACGGTACGGTCGATGACGACCGCGCCCGGCAGGTCGCCCTGTTCGCGGCGTTGCAGATCGGTGCGGGTGTCGACCAGCAGCGCACCGCCGCGGACCGCCTCGACGGTCTGCTGCGGAGTCAGTCGGTGCAGCCCGGCACGGGCCTGTTCGAGCAGGGCGTCGATACCGGGGCTCATCACATCTCGGAGCACCACCCGATGATGCCGATTCGGTGGCACCCCGGGGCGGCGAACGGGCCGCCCGTCACCCGTGGCCGCCCCAATTCCCCCGGACGTGACGACGGCCGGCCAGGGATGGTCAGTCGGACGTGTCAGCCGGCCCGGCCAGGCCGCTGATGCGGCGTGATCCACTCGGCTTTCCGGAAATCGCGGTATCTGGTCGACCGGGATACCCCTATTTCAATGAATCGGAGTCGATCACCCGGGCGGGCGGCTCCGGCGGCATACTTTCGGTCATGCACCACGCGAGGCTGGGCTGACCCCGAGGCCGCACGGCCGGCACCACTGCGAGGCCGCGCGGAGTCCCGAGGCCACCCGGCCGGCACCGCAGCGGAGGGCCGTGGACATCACCGGAACGACCGATGACGTCGGGGGACCGACCGGTCGTCGGACTGGTAGGTCGTCAGTGGCAGTGGTCGAGGCGTACGCCGAACTGGCCCGTCGGGTGCTCGCGGGCCCGGCGCGGTTGGGGCGGACCCGGCTGGTCGCGGTCGACGGGCCGAGTGGCGCGGGCAAGAGCCGGTTCGCCGAGCGCCTCGCGGATGCCCTGGCGGCGCTGCCCGGCGGCCGGCCGCCCGTGGTGCACACCGACGACCTGCTCGACGGTTGGGACGACCAGGTCACCTTCTGGCCCCGTCTCGAGGAGGGGGTGCTCGGTCCGCTGCGGGAGGGGAGGCCCGGCGCCTATCGGCGCTACAGCTGGGTGCGGCAGAGCTTCCTGCCGCGGCCGGTTCCGGTTCCGGTCGCGCCGGTGCTGGTGTTGGAGGGGGTCACCGCGGCCCGTGCGGTCGTCCGGCCGGAGCTGACCCTGGCCGTGTTCGTCACCGCGCCTGGCTCGTTGCGGTTGGAGCGCGCGGTCGCCCGGGACGGGCCGGAGATCCTGCCCGAGCTGCGTCGCTGGCACGCCGGTGAGCAGACGCACTTCGCGGCCGACGACACGGCCAACCACGCGGACCTGCTGGTGGATGGCGCGCCGACGCTGCCGCACGACTCGGACCGGTACTACCTTCGCATCGGTTGAGCGGGGGCATGGACGTCCGCCAGCGGCTACGGCACGATGCGAGAGGGCCGCCACCGGCAGGGCACTGGGCGGGACGGCGGCCAACGGCACGACGCGAAGCATCCAGGGCGCGGCGATCGGGGGACTCATCATGTCGGCAACGGACACGCCCGCGCGGCGCCGGATCACCCTCACCGGCATCAGCTCGCGGGCCTGGGAGCATCCGGCCGACCGGGGCGCTCTGGTCGCCCTGCGGGAGCTGCGCGGGTTCGACGACGTGGTGCGGTCGTTCTTCGGCATGTGGAACGAGCGTGGTTTCCGGCTGTCCGTGCTCGCCTCGGGGATCCGGGTCGACCACCGGCAGTACCCGGCGGTGTGGCAGCGCTACGCCGAGGCCGCGGCGGCGCTCGACGTGGCGGAACTGCCCGAGCTGTACGTGACCCAGTCGCCCTGGTTGGGCGCCGAGGCCGTGGGCCTGGAACGGCCGTTCATCGTGCTGAACTCCGCCTGCGTGCAGCACCTCGACGAGGACGAGCTGCGCTGCCTGCTCGGCCACGAGCTGGGGCACGTGGGCAGTGGGCACGCGGTCTACAAGACGATGCTCATGATCCTCACCCGGTGGGCGGCCAACCTGAGCTGGTTGCCGGTGGGAGCGATCGCGCTGCGGGCGATCATCGCGGCGATGCTGGAGTGGTGGCGCAAGGCCGAGTTGTCCGCCGACCGGGCCGGTCTGCTCGCCGGGCAGGACCCGGCGGCCGCGCTGCGTCTGCTCATGAAGCTCGCGGGCGGCGGTGACCTGTCCCAGATCGACACCGCCGCGTTCCTGGAGCAGGCCGCCGAGTACGCCGGCGGCGGCGACCTTCGCGACAGCCTGCACAAGATCAGGATGACGGCGTGGAGCACCCATCCGGCCCCGGTGGCCCGGGCGGCGCAGCTCCGCCAGTGGATCGACTCCGGGGCGTACGGGCGGGTGCTGGCCGGTGACTACCCGCGCCGCGACGACGACAGCTCGACCAGCGTGTCGGAGGAGATCAAGGCCGCTGCAGAGTCGTACCGGGAGGAGTTCAGCCGGTCCACCGACCCGCTGGTCGGGTTGCTGCGCCGGCTCGGCGACGGCGCCAGCGACGTCGGCGAGTGGGTCGGAGGCACCGCCGGTCGGGCCCGCTCCTGGATGGACGCCGCCACCGAGGCAGCCGGCCGCGCCCAGCGCGCCGGCCGGGCCGCACCCGGCGCGCGGGCGGGCACCGGGCCGGCGGGCGGCGGTGACGGTACGGGCTCGGCCGGCACGTCGGGGTAAGGCCGGCATACGATGCCGGTCATGACCTCACCGATCATGTCCGAGTCCGAGGTGCGGGCCGCCGTCGAGCGGGAGATGCCCGGCGTACGCGCCGACCTGGAACGTCTCGTCCGCATCCCCGGCATCGCCTTCGAGGGCTTCGACCACTCACACGTGGAACGTTCCGCCGAGGCGGTCGCCGAACTGCTGCGCGGCTGCGGCCTGGACGTCGACATCGTGCGTTCCGGCGGTCAGCCCGCGGTGATCGGCCGTCGGGCGGCCCCGCCCGGTGCGCCCACCGTGCTGCTCTACGCCCACCACGACGTGCAGCCGGTCGGCGACCGGTCGCTGTGGGAGTCCGACCCGTTCGAGCCGGTGGAGCGTGACGGCCGGCTCTACGCCCGGGGCGCGGCTGACGACAAGGCCGGCATCATGGCGCACGTCGCGGCGCTGCGGGCATACGGGGACGCGCTGCCGGTCGGTGTGGTGCTCTTCATCGAGGGCGAGGAGGAGTACGGCTCCGACTCGCTGGAGCAGCTGCTGATCGAGCACCGCGACGAGATCACCTCGGACGTCATCGTGATCGCTGACTCCGGCAACTGGGACATCGGCGTACCGGCGTTGACCACCTCGCTGCGCGGCGTCGTCAACTGTTTCGTCGAGGTGCGCACGCTGGACCACGCGGTGCACAGCGGCATGTTCGGCGGTGCCGTGCCGGACGCGCTCACCGCGCTGGTCCGCCTGCTGTCGACGCTGCACGACGACGCCGGCGACGTGGCGGTGGAAGGGCTGGTCGGCCGGGAGGGCGCCACCGTCGACTACCCCGAGGACCGGATCCGGAACGAGGCCGGGCTGGCCGACGGCGTCCAGTTCATCGGCACCGGCCGGATCACCGACCGGCTCTGGACCAAGCCCGCGGTGGCGGTGCTCGGCATCGACGCGCCGTCCACCAGCGAGGCGCCGAACGCCCTGGTCCCGGCCGCGAAGGCGAAGCTCAACGTCCGTCTCGCTCCCGGCGACGACCCCAAGCGGGCGTACGCGGCGATTCGCGCGCACCTGGAGAAGCACGCTCCGTGGGGTGCCCAGGTGACCGTCAGCCTGGAGCACGACGGCAACCCGTGCGTGATCGACGCGTCCGGGCCGATGTTCGACGCCGCCCGGTCGGCCTTCCGGGCTGCCTGGGACGGCACCGACCCGGTGGACGTCGGCATCGGCGGTTCGATCCCGTTCATCGCCACCTTCCAGGAGATGTTCCCGGATGCGGCGATCCTCGTGACCGGTGTGGAGGACCCGCACGCCCGCGCGCACGGCCCGAACGAGAGTCTGCACCTGGGTGAGTTCGCCAAGGTCTGCCTCGCCGAGGCGTTGCTGCTCGGCAATGTCGCCGCTGCGCGTAGTTAGGTCACGGAACGGCGATTTCGGGCCTGATCTGGGAGTTTACGGCGTGTCGGATGGTCAGCTGTTATAGCCTTTCGTACATGAGTACGAACGAGGTGATGGCCCGGTTGGGGGCCGCTGTCAGCGCGCTGGGGGACGTCGACGTCTCCGCGTGGTCCGAGGACACGCTCAACGAACAGCTCGGTGAGCTCTCCGCCGCACTGGTCGCCCTCGACTCGGTGCTCTCCCGTGTCGCTGGCGAGGTCCGTGCCCGGGGGTTGCGCATCGAGGAGCCCGTCTCCGCCTGATCGTCGTCCGCGTTGGTGGGCGGCAACCTGCCGACACCGCCCGGGCACGGCAATGCCCGGGCGGTGTCGGAGGTGACTGGCAGGATGAGCTGCGTGCGGTTCCTCGACCTGGCAGCCACCTCCGCTGCCGTCAGCGCCACCAGCGGCCGGCGGGCCAAGGTGGAGCTGCTCGCTGACGCGTTGCGCCGGCTCGACCCGGGCGAGGTCGAGCCCGGTGCTGGCTATCTCGCCGGTGAGCTGCGCCAACGACAGACCGGGGTGGGCTACGCGAGCCTGCGTGACCTGCCGCCACCGGCCGCCGAGCCGACGTTGACGGTGGCGTCCGTGGACGCGGCCATCGAGCAGATCGCCGCCGTGGCGGGCACGGGTTCGCAGGCCCGCCGGCGGGCGTTGCTCGGTGCCCTCTACGCGGCGGCGACCGCCGAGGAGCAGCGTCTGCTCACCGGCCTGTTCAGCGGCGAGCTGCGCCAGGGCGCCCAGGCGGGGTTGCTCGCCGACGCGGTCGCCCGGGCCGCCGAGGTGCCGGTGGCGACGGTCCGACGGGCCCTGCTGCTCGCCGGTGACCTGCGTGCCGTGGCGGTGGCCGCGTTGTCCGGCGGGGCCGCCGAGTTGGCCGGGTTCGGCCTTCAGGTCGGCCGGCCGCTGGCGCCGATGCTGGCGCAGAGCGCCCCCTCTGTCGACGAGGCACTCGCCGCGACCGGCACGCCGGCGGTGGTCGACGTGAAGCTCGACGGCATCCGCATCCAGGTGCACCGTTCGGGCGCCGACATCGCCGTCTTCACCCGCAGCCTCGACGAGATCACCGCCCGGGTTCCGGAGGTGGTCGCCGCGGTCCGGGCCCTGCCGGGCCGCGAGTTGGTGCTCGACGGCGAGGCGATCGGCCTGGACGAGACGGGCCGTCCGTTGCCGTTCCAGCAGACCTCCAGTCGGGCCGCCCGACGCACCACCCCCAGCACCACCGGCCGCACTCCGGTCGCCCCGGCGGTGCTCGCGGCAGCCGCCAGCACCGGCGCGACAGTGCTCACTCCGTATTTCTTCGATCTGCTGCACCTCGACGGCGAGGACCTGATCGACCTGCCCGGCCGGGAGCGGTGGGCCGCCCTCGCCGGCGCGGTCGACTCGTCGCTGCTGGTCGGTCGGATGGAGGTCGACGGGCCCGAGCAGGCCGCCGCCGCGTTCGCTGCCGCGCTGGACGCCGGGCAGGAGGGCGTGGTGGTCAAGGCACCGGACGCCCCCTACGACGCCGGCCGGCGCGGTGCCGCCTGGGTCAAGGTCAAGCCCCGGCACACCCTCGACCTGGTGGTGCTCGCCGTCGAGTGGGGCAGTGGCCGGCGCAAGGGTTGGTTGTCCAACCTGCACCTGGGCGCGCGCGATCCGCACACCGGCGACTTCGTCATGCTCGGCAAGACGTTCAAGGGGCTCACCGACGAGCTGCTGCGGTGGCAGACCGAGCGGTTCCTCGACCTCGCGGTCGAGCGCGGCGACTGGGTGGTCCGGGTCCGGCCCGAGCAGGTGGTGGAGATCGCTTTCGACGGGGTGCAGACCAGCTCCCGCTATCCCGGGGGGATGGCGCTGCGGTTCGCCCGGGTGGTGCGGTATCGCGACGACAAGTCCGCCGCCGAGGCGGACACCATCGACGCCGTCCGCGCCATCCACGCCGGTCGTCCCGCCGGTTGACCGGCCGCACCGGCCCGGGTCACCTGCTGGACAGAGACCTCGCGTAGTTCACCTGGTTGTTGATGTGCGCCACCTGAGTCTGATCGGCGACCGGGATCCGCGCCACGTACTGCTGCGCGCCGTTGGTCACCGTCACCTGCACGGTGCCGTGGTGCCGGGTCTCCTTGACCAGCAGGAAGAGCAAACTCAAGACGAACAGGCAGAAGAAGCCGACGATGGCGCAGATCAGCGCCCAGGTCGCCACCTTCTCCTCGCGCTGCCAGTAGTCGGCCACGTGCCAGGTCGCCCCGGCCAGCGGCAGCACCCCGGCCGGCGTACGGATGACGGGCGGGCTGACCGCGATCTCGGCGATCTGCACCGCGACCACCTCCGGCCCGCTGGCGTAGCCGGCCAGGGCCGGGGGCACCGCCTTCGGGGTCGGAGGGTACGGCCCGACCGCCGGCCATGCCCCGGCCGGCTGGGCCGGCGTCCATCCCTCGGCCGGCTGGGCCGGTCCCCATGCCCCGGCCGGCTGGGACGGCGGCCCGGAGAAGGGAGCGGGCGGTGCGGAGAACTGCGCGGGTGGTGCCGAGAACTGTGCCGGAGGCCCGGAGAACTGCGCTGGTGCCGGCGTGACCGGGAACGGTGTCGTCGGCGGTAGGCCGGAAGCCGCAGCGGCCGGCGGCGCCGTCGTCGGCAGTGGCGCGGTCGGTGGTTCGGCGGCCCACGGGTCGATCGGCGGGTGCGCCCGGGTCTCCGGAGCGGGCTCGGGCAGCGGTGCCGTGGGATCCACGCTCATCGGGACCCCCAACGTGAGGTGAACACCCGGCGGAGACTACCGGCTGCCGTGGTGTCCCCGGTGCCCCCGAGCGTCCGGGTGAGTCACCGGAACGGAACGGACCGGGTCGGGCCGGGCCGGTCAGGCGGACGCGCTCGGTGTTGGCTCGGCCGCCCGGTCCAGCGGAGCCGGGGTGGTGCCGAGGCCGGCGGCGCGGCGTGCCTCGCGGCGGGCCACCCAGCCGTAGCCGAACAGGGCCATCACCGCGAAGAGCCACCACTGCACGACGTATCCGAAGTTCTGCCAGTTGTTGGCGTGCCCGACCGGCACCGCCTTGAACACCGGGTCGGCCGCCGGGGTCTGCTCGTCGAGCAGCAGATAGGCGCCGTAGACCGGGTAGGGCAGTTCGCCGGCCAGGCGTGACACCCCGATCCGTCGGATCTCCAGCCGCCCGTCGCGCCGCGCCACCGCGCCGGCGCCGCTCTCGGTCTCGTGCACACGACCGACTACTGTCACATCACCGGTCGGAACGGCCGGCACCTGCGGCTGGGCGGTCGCCCCACCCGGCGCCGGCGGGATCCAGCCCCGGTCCACCAGCAGCGCCGTGCCGTCCGCGAGCACCAGCGGGGTGAGCACCTCGAAGCCGACCCGGCTGTCCACCGTCCGACCACGGACCAGCACGGTGTTCGTCGGGTCGTACCGGCCGGTGACTGTCACCCGTGTCCAGACCTTGTCCTCGGCGGGGGCCGGGCCTGTCGTGCCCGCGCCGCCGCTGGGAGCACGCAACGCTTCGGCCAGAGGCGTCGGGGTCATCCGCTGGCCCGCGTCGATCCGCTCGTTGACCTCGGTACGCCCCCGGTAGCGGTCCAGCTGCCAGTTGCCGAGGAACACCATGACGGCGGCGGCAACCAGGGTCAGCGCGAGAGCGCCCAGCCAGCGTGGGCTCAGCAGGAACCGGTACACGGCACCGAGGCTACTCGTATGACCGGCGCCACTGACCTGGACCGGGCCGGAGCCGTGCCAGGAACCGGTCCGGTGGCCCCGGTTGGCGGTGCTCACGTCTCCAGCCGTACGGGTATCGTCACGCCGACGGATCGGCCCCGGTCGTCCCGTCGCGTACCCGCCACCGCTCGCGAGGAGTCGATGATGACCGTCGTGCCGCGCCTGGTGCTCAGCGCACCGTCCTCCGGGCACGGTAAGAATGCGCTGGCGATCGGGCTGCTCGCCGCGCTCGCCGAGCGGGGGGTGGACGTCGCCGGGTTCAAGCTCGGTCCGGACCACGTCGATGCCGCCTACCTGGGCCTCGCCTCCGGTCGGCCGGGTCGGGTGATCGATCCTCGGCTGGTCGGCATGGACCGGCTCGCCCCGCTGGTGGCGCACGGTGCCGCCGGTGCCGGGCTCGCCGTCGTGCAGGGCAGCATGGGCCTGTACGACGCGGTCGGTGGCCGCCCGGAGCAGGAGTCGACGGCCGCCGCGGCCGCGGCGCTGCGCAGCCCGGTGGTGCTCGTCGTCGACGTGGCCGCGATGGGTCAGTCGGTGGCGGCCCTGGTGCACGGTTTCCGCTCGTACGACGAACAGTTGTGGCTCGGCGGGGTGATCCTCAACCGGGTGGCGTCGTCGCGGCACGAGGCGATGCTGCGCGAGGCGTTGGACGACGTGGGTGTGCCGGTCTACGGTGCGTTGCGTCGCCAGGACCTGCCGGCGGTGCTGCCGTCGCGGCGGCACGGTGTGGCGCCGGTGGTCGACGGCTCCGCCGACGCCGTCCGCGCGGTCCGTCGACTGGGCGAGGCCGTCGCCGCCACTGTCGACCTGGAACGACTGCTCGGGCTGGCCCGCTCCGCCCCAGAGCTGCCCGCCCCCGCCTGGTCTCCCGAGGAGGCCCTCGGCGCGTTCACCGCCCCGGCGGACCGCCCTCTGGTGGCGCTGGCCGGCGGGCCGGGCGGCAGCTTCAGCCACCCGGAGACCGCCGAGTTGCTGCGCGCCGCCGGCGCCGAGATCGTCACCGTCGATCCGCTGCGCGACGAAGCACTGCCGGTGGGCACCCGCGCGCTGGTCATCGGTGGCGCGCTGCCCGAGGCGTACGCCGAGCAGTTGTCGGCCAACCGGCGGCTCTGCATCGCGGTGGCCGAGCTGGCGCGGACCGGGCGTCCGGTGGTCGCCGAGGGCGCCGGGCTGCTCTGGTTGGCCCGGGAGTTGGACGGGCTGCCGATGTGCGGTGTCCTGGACGCGATCGGCGTCAGCCGGGACGGTCTGGTGGCCGGCTACCGGGAGGCGACCGCCCAGACCGACAGCGTGGTCGCCGCCCAGGGCACGGTGCTGGTCGGCCACAAGGCGCACCGTGCGGTGCTCACCCCCCGCGCTGGTCAGCGCCCGGCGTGGAGCTGGGAGGGCGGCACGCCGGAGGGGTTCGTCTGGCGCAACGTGCACGCCTCGCAGCTCACCCTGCACTGGGCCGGTCATCCGGCGACGGCGGCCCGGTTGGTCGCTGCGGCGGCCGAGCCGACGAACGAGGCGGTGCCGGCGCAGCCCGGCGGGGTGCCGGCGTGATCGGTCAGGTGGCGGTGCGCCGATTCCCGGCGTTGACCGTCTCCACCCCGCGTACGGAGGTGCGGCGACTCACCTCGGCGGACGCGGAGGCGGCCGGGGAGGTCTTCGCCGACAAGTTGACCCGGCGCTGGCTGCCGTTGCCCGACGACTCCGGCCCGATCGACGGGCACGCCTGGTGCACGGAGCTGGCCCGGCAGCGGCGGGACAGCGGCGAGGGTGACCACTATGCGGTGGTCCGACGCGAGGACGACCAGGTGGTGGGCTCGCTGTGGACGCGGCGCACCGACTGGGGTGCCCGTCTCACCGAGGTCTCCTACGCGATGGCACCACACGCGCGGGGCTTCGGCTTCGCCGCCGAGGCCGTCGACGCGGTGGCCATCGCGCTGATCCTGGAGCACGGCTTCCAACGGGTCGAGCTGCGGGTGGCACCCGGCAACCTGGCCTCGCGCCGGGTCGCCGAGAAGGCGGGGTTCAGCTACGAGGGCCTGCTGCGCAATGCCGGGCTGGTCGGCGGCGGCCGGGTGGATCTCGAACTCTGGTCGTTCGTCGCCGCCGACCTGCGCTGACCCGCCGGCTGGTCAGCCGACGATCGCGTCCGACGGTGGGGTGAACTGGCGGGTCGGTGTGCCCTTCAGGCCGTCGCGCAGCGTCTCCGACACCGCCTTGATCGGGATCTGGGACTGCCCGTCACCGACCGCATTGAACGGGTTGTCCGGGTCGGAGATGAAGCTCGCCGCGGCCAACTCCGGTGTGTAGCCGACGAACCAGGCGGATCGCGTGCTGTCGGTGGTACCGGTCTTGCCTGCCACCGGGCGTCCGACTGTGCCCCGCACGCTGTCGGCGGTGGACCAGCCGCCGCAGCTCCCGCGCGCCGGGGTGTCGCCGGTGGGGCAGCGGGCCGCGTCGGTGGCCGCCCGAGCGGCGTCCGCGCTGACCACCTGCCGGCAGCGGGGCTTGGCCACCTCACGATGGATGCCGCCCGGGGTGGCGTACGTGGTCGGCGTGCCATCCCGGTTCATGATCGACTGCACCGGGATCGCCTCGCAGTAGCGACCGTCGGCGGCGATGGCGGCGTAGGCGTTCGCCATCTCCAGCGGGGTGGCGTCGGAGACACCCAGGGTGAACGCGCCCCACTTCTTCGCCTTCTCCGGGGACGCGTGGTCCCGGTCGACGTCGGTGCGCCACCGCAGCCCGAGCTGCTCGGCCAACCGGACCGCCCGGTCCGCGCCGACCTTCTCCTCCAGCCAGACGAAGTACGTGTTGACCGATTTGCCGAAACCGGACCACATGGTCTGTTGGCCGGTCATCGCGCCGCTGGCGTTGGAGGGTGACCACCCGTCGTAGACGGTCGACCGGTAGCGGTGGGGGGCGTTGAACGAGGTGTTGAGGGTCATCCCCGAGTCCAGCGCGGCCAGCATCGGGAACATCTTGAACGTCGACCCGGCCTGGTAGCCCGCCAGGTCACCGCCGCCGAGCAGCGGCGCCACAGTGTTCGGGTAGTTGGCCTTCACCTTCGGCCCGGCCTCGGGATTGGAACTCTGCGGGTTCTCGCTGAGGTCCAGCGAGTACGTCCGGTTCACCGCCATCGCCTTGACCCGCCCGGTGCCCGGCTCGGAGACCACGATTCCGTTGGCGAACGGGCTGCCGGTGGCCTCCTTGGAACCGACGTTCTTCTCCGCCGCCTCCTGGATCTTCGGGTCGATGCTGAGCACGATCCGGTAGCCGCCCCGGCGCAGCTTGTCCATGCGTTCCAGCCGGTTCGCCCCGAACGCGGGCTGCGCGCTCCACCAGTTCTTCAGGTAGTCGCAGGCGAAGCCCCAGCTGTTGTACTTCTCCGCCACCGCGGCACAGTCGTGCGGCGGGGTCGTCAGCTTCAGCCGGATCGGCTCGGACCTGGCGGCGGCGGCCGAGTCGGGGGAGAGGTAACCGAGCTGGCTCATCCGGTCCAGCACGTAGTTACGTCGCCCGGTGGCCTCCTTCTGGTCGGAGTCGGCCGGGTCGTACTCCGACGGGGACTTGACCAGCCCGGCGAGGGTGGCGGCCTCGACCGGGGTGAGGTTTTTCGGGGTCTTGGAGAAGAAGATCTCGCTGGCCGCGTAGATGCCGTACGCCCGGTGCCCGAAGTACGCCGAGTTCAGGTAACGCTCCATGATCAGCTCCTTGCTCATCTCCTTCTCCAGGTCCAGCGCCATCCGCATCTCCTTGACCTTGCGAAGGCTGGTCTGCTGGGTGGCGTCCTGGACCTCCTTGGGCGTGGTCGCGCTGTCCCGCAGGGCCATCCGGACGTACTGCATGGTCAGTGTCGACGCACCCTGGGAGACGCCGCTGGAGCGGGCATTGGACACGAAGGCACGGGCGACGCCCTTCGGGTCGACGCCGTGGTGCTGGTAGAACCGTGAGTCCTCGGCGGCGACGATCGCCTGCTGGATGTTCGGCGACATGTCCGACAGCTTGGTGTACTGCCGGTACTCCTCGTAGAACATGGTCAGCACGGTCTTGCCGTCCGGGGCGTAGACGTACGAGGTCTCGGCGGGCAGCGCGGTGGTCAGCAGTCTGGTCTTCTGCTCCGTGGCGTGCGCGGTGGCCTTCGCGCCGAGCCCGGTGACGGCGACCAGTGGGTACGCGGCGGCGGCGATCACGATTCCGGCGATCAGTCCGGCACGAAGTAGAGGGACGAGTCGACCAGCGGCAGCAAGGGGTCGGTTACTCACATGGCCAAGTTATGACATTTCCGATTCGTACCTGAGAAGAACTCTTAAACCGGCGGGTGGTGACGTGGCTTACGCCGAGATCGGCTGTCCCACCGGCCACCTTCCCGGCAGGATCGCGGACATGTCTGATCAGCCGAGTGGGATGGCCCCGACCGCCGGGGCCGAGCCGGACCTCGCGCACCACGGCGACGCGGAGGCGACCGAAGGCCTGATCGACCTCGCCGTCAACGTCCGCCAGGCAGCGCCTCCCGCCTGGCTGGCCGGCCCGATCGCCGCGACCCTGACCGACCTGGCGCGCTATCCGGACCCGACGGCGGCCCGGGCGGCGGTCGCCGCCCGCCACCGCCGTCACCCGAACGAGGTGCTGCTCACCACAGGCGCGGCCGAGGGCTTCGTGCTGATCGCCCAGGCGCTGCGCGGGGTGCGCCGACCGGTGGTGGTGCACCCCCAGTTCACCGAGCCGGAGGCGGCGCTGCGGGCCGCCGGGCACCCGGTCGAGCGGGTGCTGCTGGACCCCGCCGACGACTTCCGGCTCGACCCGTCCCGGGTGCCCGCCGACGCTGACCTGGTGATGATCGGCAACCCGACGAACCCCACCTCGGTGCTGCACCCGGCGCAGACGCTGGCCACGCTGGCCCGCCCCGGCCGGGTGCTGGTGGTCGACGAGGCGTTCGCCGACACCACCATCGCCCCCGGCCATCCCGGCGAACCGGAGTCGCTGGCCGAGCGGCGCGACCTTCCGGGGTTGCTCGTCCTGCGCAGCCTCACCAAGACCTGGGGCCTGGCCGGTCTCCGGATCGGCTACCTGCTCGGCGCTCCGGAGCTGCTGACCCGGCTGGCCGCCGTCCAGCCGCTCTGGGCCGTCTCCACACCCGCGCTGGCCGCCGCGTCCGCCTGCGCCACCGCCGTCGCGGTCCAGGCCGAACGCGCGATCGCCGCCGACCTCGCCGCCGACCGCGACCACCTGGTCGCCCGCCTGACCGACCTGCCCGGTGTACGCGTTGTCGGCCGCCCCGCCAGCGCGTTCGTCCTGCTGTACCTGCCGGGCGCGAGCGCGATCCGAGCCGCGCTGCGGGAGCGGGGCTGGGCGGTACGCCGAGGCGACACGTTTCCCGGCCTCGGCCCGGACTGGCTGCGGGTGGCGGTGCGCGACCGTAACACCACCGACGCGTTCATCGAGGTGCTGCGCGAGACCATGGAGGCATGATGCTGGAGACCACGATCGCGGCGATCCGACCGGCGGACGAAGCGGCCATGGCCGCCGCCCGCGAGCTGCACGGCCGGCTGACCAAGCCGGCGGGCTCGCTGGGCGCTCTGGAGGATCTTTCGGTACGCCTCGCCGGGCTGGCCGGGGCCTGCCCACCGCCGCTGCCCGAGCCGGCCGCCGTGGCGATCTTCGCCGGCGACCACGGGGTGCACGCCCAGGGGGTCAGCCCGTGGCCGCAGGAGGTCACCGGGCAGATGATCGGCAACTTCCTGGCCGGCGGGGCGGTGGTCAACGCGTTCGCCCGACAGGCCGGCGCGTCGGTCACCGTTGTCGACGTCGGTGTGGCCACCCCGCTGCCCACCGGACCGATCGCCGATCCGGCTGGGCCCGATTCGGCTGGGCCCGAGCCGGCTGGGTCCGAGCCGGCGGTGCTCGACCCGGCGGTGCCCCGACTGGTTGTCGCGTCCGTCCGCCGGGGCACCCGCGACTTCACGGTGACCGCCGCGCTGACCCGGGACGAAGCGCTGGGGGCGGTGCAGACCGGCATCCGGATCGCCGACGAGCTGATCGACGCCGGGGCCGGCATCCTGCTCACCGGTGACATGGGCATCGGCAACACCACCCCGGCCGCCGCGCTGATCGCCGCCTTCACCGGTGCCGACCCGCTCGACGCCACCGGCCGGGGCACCGGGATCGACGACCCGACGTACGCCCACAAGGTCGCCGTGGTGCGCTCCGCGCTGGCCCGGCACTCGCCCGACCCGGCCGACCCGCTGGGTGTGCTGGCCGCCGTCGGTGGCCTGGAGCATGCCGCGCTGGCCGGGCTGATCCTGGGTGCCGCGGCCCGCCGTACGCCAGTGCTGCTGGACGGCGTGATCGCGGTCTCGGCCGCGCTGGCCGCCGCCGCGTTCGCCCCGGCGGCGGTCGGTGCCATGGTCGCCGGTCACCGTTCGGCCGAGCCCGGCGCCACTGTGGCACTGCGACACCTCGGCCTCGACCCGCTGATCGACCTGGGGCTGCGCCTCGGCGAGGGCACCGGCGCGCTGCTGGCGTTGCCCGTGGTCACCGGTGCCGTCCGGGTGCTGCACGAGGTAGCCACCTTCGACTCCGCTGGCGTGGCCGAGAAGTGACCACACGCAGCGAGCGAGTCGCCCGCGCCGGTGGTGCGGCGTGACCTCCAATCCGTACCCCCTGGGTCTGCGGCTCGACGGGCGGCGGGTGGTCGTGGTGGGCGGTGGCGCGGTCGCCACCCGGCGCGTGCCCGCGCTGCTGGACGCCGGTGCGGACGTCCTGCTGGTGGCACCGGAGCTGACCCCGGCGTTGCGCGCCCGGGTCGACGCGGGACGGTTGCACTGGGTGCCGCGCCGGTTCGTGCCCGAGGACCTGGACGGCGCGTGGCTGGTCCAGGTCGCGATCGACGACCCGCTGGCGGCGGCCTCGGTGAGCGCCGTCGCCGCCGAGCGGCGGATCTTCTGCGTCCGGGCCGACGACCGCACGGCCGCCACCGCCTGGACCCCGGCGGTGACCCGGCACGGCCCGGTCACCGTGGCGGTGCTCGGCGGCGGCGACCCGCGCCGGGCGATGACGGTCCGCGACGCGATCCGCGACCTCCTCGCCGTCCGCCTGGCACCGGACGGCACCGCCGGCCGTTCCGACGCTTCCACCGGGACGACCGCCGGGCGGGTGGCGCTGGTCGGGGCAGGGCCAGGGGACCCGGAGCTGATCACCGTGAAGGGCTGGCGGTTGCTCACCGAGGCGGACGTGGTGGTCGCCGACCGCCTGGTGCCGGGGCTGCTCCTCGACGAGTTGCGCCCCGACGTCGAGCTGGTGGACGCCTCGAAGATCCCCTACGGCCCGTCCCGGGCGCAGGAGGAGATCAACCAGATCTTGGTCGACCGCGCCCTGGCCGGTGCCTTCGTGGTGCGGCTCAAGGGCGGTGACCCGTACGTCTTCGGGCGGGGCGGCGAGGAACTGCTGGCCTGCGCGGAGGCCGGCGTGCCGGTGACCGTCGTGCCGGGGGTGACCAGCTCGATCGCCGCGCCGGCCGCGGCCGGCATCCCGGTCACCCATCGTGGGGTGGCGCACGAGTTCACAGTGGTCTCCGGGCACCTGGCGCCCGACTCGCCAGCTTCGCTGGTGCGCTGGGACGCCCTCGCGGGTCTGCGCGGCACCCTGGTGATCCTGATGGGGTTGAAGAACCTCGCCGCCATCACGGCCACCCTGATCGCGCACGGCCGGTCGCCACAGACGCCGGCCGCCGTCGTCCAGGAGGCCACCACAGGTGCCCAGCGGGTGCTGCGGTCGACGCTCGACGCGGTGGCCGCCGACGCACTCGCCGCCGACATTCGCCCACCCGCCATAGTCGTGGTGGGCGACGTGGTGGGCGCCCTCGACGGATGAGCCCGGGCTGCGAGCCCCCCGCCCCCGCCCCCGCCCCCGCCCCCCGCCCTCCACTCCCACTCCGTCGATCATGGAGTTGTGGTGGGTGACAAAGTAGCCTTTATGGCTCAAAACTGGGCACCATAACTGCATGATCGACCAGGGCCTGGACTGCGCGTTCCGGATAGTGCGACGGGCCGGAGCGCTAGCGCTCCGGCCCGTCCTACGTGCTGTCGAACTACTGCTTGAGCATGTTGTCCAGCAACAGCGCGCAGCGAATCAGCCCGAGGTGGCTGTACGCCTGGGGGTGGTTGCCCAGGCCGCGCTCGGCGAGCGGGTCGTACTGCTCGGGGAGCAGCCCGGTCGGGCCCGCGGTGAGCACCATCTGCGCGAACAGCTCCTCGGCGTCGGTGCGGCGACCGGTGCGTAGGTACGCCTCGATCAGCCACGCCGTGCAGATGTGGAAACCGCCCTCGCGGCCGGGCAGGCCGTCGTCCCAGTGGTAGCGGTAGACGACCGGGCCGCTGCGCAGATCCGCCTCGATGCGCAGGACGGTGGACAGGAAGCGCGGGTCGTCACCGGCAAGCAGGCCGGAGAGCCCGATCCAGAGCGACGAGGCGTCCATGTCCTCGTCGCCGTACGCGACGCTGTACGCCTCGACGTCGGCGTGCCAGCCGTGCTCCAGCACGTTGGAGCCGATCCGGTCGCGCAGGTCCTTCCACTCGGGCCGGTCCTCGCCGCCGTGCTCCCGCATCACGTGCAGGGCGCGGTCCACGGTCATCCAGCACATCACCTTGGAGAACACGTGGTGCCGTGGTGGCAGCCGGGCTTCCCAGATGCCGTGGTCGGGCTCGTGCCAGCGGCGACGAACCGCCTCGACCATGTTCTCCAGGACCCGCCACTCGTCGTCGCGGACCGAGCCGCGCGCGTCGGCGACGGCCGCGATCAGGTCGGCGATCGGGCCGAAGACGTCCAGCTGCAACTGGTGGTTGGCGAGGTTGCCGACGCGGACCGGCCGGGAGCCGGCATAGCCGGGCAGCGTGTCGATGACCGCTTCGGCGCCCAGCTCGTACCCGTCGATGGTGTAGAGCGGGTGCAGGCGTTCCGGGTGGCCGCCGGTGCGCTCGATGCAGCCGTCCACCCAGCGCAGCAGTGCCTCGGCTTCCTCGATGGAACCGAGGTCGACCAGCGCGCGGGCGGTCAGCGCCGCGTCGCGCAGCCAGCAGTAGCGGTAGTCCCAGTTGCGGACGCCGCCCAGCTCTTCGGGGAGCGAGGTGGTCGCCGCGGCCAGGATCGAGCCGGTGGCCTCGTGGCAGAGCCCACGGAGGGTGAGCGCGCTGCGGGCGACCAGGTCGCGACTGGTGGACGGCAGCCGAAGTGAGGCCACCCAGTCCTTCCACGGCTGCTCGGCGGCGGCCTGCCGCTCGTGGATCGGCACCCGGTGGTGCTCAAGGCTGTGCGTGCCGAAGCGCAACTCCAGCACTACCTGCCCGCCAGCGGCGGAGAGGTCGACGATCGCCTTGGCGGTCTCGTACCCGCCGTCGTTGCCGACCTCCCACTCCACGCCGGGGGCGTAGAGCGCTACCGGCTCGTTGGAGCCGAGCACCAGCAGGCCGTCGCCGATCGGCTGCAACTGCACGGCGACCTGACCGAACTCGGGCCTCGGCGCGAACTCCACCCGGGCCTTGCCGCTGCCGGTGAGCACCCGGATCAGGGTCGAGTCGCCGGTGATGACCGCGGGGCTGTCGTCCGGAGTGGTCTCCCGGGCCGGCTTGTCCAGCCAGTCGGTGACGGTGAGCCCGGACCACCGGGTCTCCACTGTCATCGTGCCGGAGCGGTAGCGCTGGCCCAGCGGGATGCCGCCGCGTTCCGGGGCGACGCTGAAGTGACCGGCCGGGCTGCCACCCACCAGGTCGGCGAAGATCGCCGCCGAGTCCGGCTTGGGGTGGCAGAGCCAGCTCACCTTGGCTTCGGGGGTGAGCAGAGCGACGGTACGACCGTTGGCCAGCATGGAGTGCCGCTCGATCGGCACCGCCCGCTCGCCGAACAGCCAGTGTCGCCGGGTCTCCAGCAGCAGCGCCAGCGCGCGGGCGGCCTCCAGCGGGTCGGCGACCCGGTAGCTGGCCTGGGTGTCCCCGGGGCCGATCTTGATGCCGAGGTCGGGACCGTGCAGGTGCGCGAACCCGTTCTCGTCGGTGATGTCGTCACCGATGAACAGCACCGCGCTGGAGGCGAGCTGGGTCCGCAGCTGGTCGAGTGCGGTGCCCTTGTGGGTGGCCACGACGGAGAGCTCGATGACCTCCTTGCCCTGGGTCACGGTGACGCCGTCGAAGGTCGCCGGGCCGTTGCGGACCGCCTCGATGGCGGCTGCGGCGACCTCCGGGTCGACCCCTCGGGTGTGCACGGCGACGCTGGCCGGCTTGCGTTCCAGCCGGATGCCCGGGTGCGCTGAGGCGATGTCACGCAGCGCGTTGCGCACCTGCTGACGCACCGCGACCAGCTCGGGGGAGAGTCGCTCGACGAAGCCGATGTCGAACTCGGAGCCGTGGCTGCCGACGAGGTGCACCTCGCTGGGCAGTCGGGACAGCGCGGCCAGGTCGCGCAGCGCCCGGCCGGAGACGACCGCCACGGTGGTCTGCGGCAGCGCGGCGAGCGCGCGGACCGCAGCGACCGACTCGGGCAGCGGGACGGCCGTGCTCGGGTCCTCCACGATCGGCGCCAGTGTGCCGTCATAGTCGCAGGCGACCAGGAGCTGGGGAACCCGGGCGATCCGGCCGATGGCGGAGCGCAGCTCGGGGTCCATCACCCCGGTGGCCATCGCCGCTCCATCGTTGACGGTCGTGTTCACTCGGCCTCCGCCTCGGAAACTCCAAGCTCGGAGAGGAAAGACTTGGCCCAGTGGCCCACGTCGTGGGTACGCAGGTGACGTTGCATTGTCCGCATCCGGCGGCGTGCCTCGGTTTTCTCCACGTGCACTGCCCGGAGCAGGGCGTCCTTGACCGCGTCCGGGTCGTGCGGGTTACACAAAAAGGCCTGGCGCAGCTCCGTTGCGGCGCCGGCGAATTCACTGAGCACGAGCGCGCCACCCTGGTCGGCGCGAGACGCGACGTACTCCTTGGCTACCAGATTCATTCCGTCTCGCAGCGGTGTCACCATCATCACATCAGCGGCGACGTACATCGCGGCGAGTTCACTGCGACTGTACGACTGATGCAGGTAATGCACCGCCGGCACGCCGACCCGGCCGAATTCGCCATTAATCCGACCAACCTCGCGCTCCACCTTGACCCGTAGTGCCTGGTAGTGCTCGACGCGCTCTCGGCTGGGCGTGGCCACCTGCACCATAACCGCGTCGGGGACTGTCAACTTTCCGTCAGCAAGGAGCTCGCGGAAGGCCTTGAGTCGCAACTCGATGCCCTTGGTGTAATCCAGCCGGTCGACGCCGAGGATTATCGTCTTCGGGTCGCCCAACTCGGCACGGATCTGCTTCGCCCGGGCCTGGATCGCCGGGTCGGCGGCCATCCGCTCCATTTCCTGGGTGTCGATCGAGATGGGGAAGGCGCCCGCCTTCACCTGCCGACCTTCGACCTGGATCATCTGCCCTTCGTAGCGCAGCCCGAGCAGGTGCCGGGCCAGCCGGACGAAGTTCTGCGCGGCCAGCCGCTGCTGGAAACCGACCAGGTCGGCGCCGAGCAGACCGCGCAGGATCTCGGTGCGGAACGGCATCTGCATGAACAGCTCGATCGGCGGGAACGGGATGTGCAGGAAGAACCCGATCCGCAGGTCCGGACGTAGCTCACGGAGCATCGCCGGGACCAACTGCAACTGGTAGTCCTGCACCCAGACCGTGGCACCCTCGGCCGCGACGTCCGCCGCGGCCTCCGCGAACCGCGCGTTGACCAGGCGGTACGCCTCCCGCCACCGGCGCTTGTAGGCCGGCGTCTCGACCGCGTCGTGGTAGAGCGGCCAGATCGTCGCGTTGGACTGGCCCTCGTAGTAGCGCTCCAGCTCCTCGGCGCTGAGCGGGACCGGATGCAGCCGGATCCCCTCCAGGTCGAACGGCTCGGGAGCCGCGCCGGTGCCACCAGCCCAGCCGACCCAGGTGCCCTGGTGTTCGGCGAGCACGGGATGCAGCGCGGTGACCAGCCCACCGGGGCTACGTCGCCACTGCCGCCCCTCGGGTGTGCTCACCTCGTCGACCGGCAGACGGTTCGCCACTACGACAAAGGAGCTTCGGACGGTCACGATCGGCCACCTCCGGGTACTGACGGGTCCACCGCGATGAGCGTACTGAGCGTAGCTGCGGCGTCTGGTGCCCCGTGCCGGAGTCTCCTACCCGCCTCGGTCGGACCGAATCCTAGAGGTGATCTTGTCGACAGACCGTGGATCAGAGGTCGATGATCGGCCATTCCTTGGGCAGTACCTCGCCGAGCAACTCCCGCCGATCCGTCATGATCGGTACGAGGGGGTGGGCGGCAGCGTCCATCGCCAGCTGGGCCAGGTCCGTGTTCCCGGCCATTCGGCGTGACCATCCGCCGAGAAACGAGCACATGTTCGGCTCGACCGGGGTGACCCGGATGTGCGGCAACGCGGCGAGCACTTCGAGCATCTCCCACTGGCCGGGAGTGGCCTCCTGGTGCGCGCGGACGAGGCAGAGTGCCGGCACCAGCACGTGCACGCCATAGTCAGCGGCTTCCGCGATGCGGTGACCGACATCCCGTGACGATGACGAATAGGCCAGCAGGGCGGTCGCATCCAGCGCCAAGCCGTAGCCCGTCACCGGCTGGCTCTCGCGCGTGCCGCCAAGACCTCGGCCTGGAGTTGGGCCGCCTGTTCGCGCAGTTCGGGGGTGATGCTCGCCCTCAACTGCTCCATCTCGGCGTGTACCCCCGCCACGCCCTCATCAGTGATCTCGAAACCGACCCGCCGAAGGATCTCACGCGTCTTCTCCCCGGCCACTCGCCGTCGGAGGGACTCCGCGACATAGGCGGAGGCGTTCGGCTCCTCAGTCAGCCGGTCGGCAAGATCATCGGGCAGGCTGATCGTGATCTTCTTGGTCATACCGAAACCGTAATTTGCCTTACCGGCTCTCGCAAGGAGGCTCGTCCGCGTACTCCTGAGGCGGGGTGATGTGGGCGAACCGCGTCGTACCTGTCAGGATTGACGATGGCGTGCGCGCGGCCGGTCACCGGCCGGCGGCGGCGGGCGGTCTTCGCAGCCCGCGCCCGCGCCGCCGATCAGCGACAGCAACCGACGGAGGTAGCCCGCACCGTGGCCCAGTACATCTACGTCCTGGAAAAGGCCCGCAAGGCGCACGGCGACAAGGTCGTGCTCGACAACGTGACGTTGAGCTTCCTGCCGGGAGCCAAGATCGGTGTGCTCGGTCCGAACGGCGCCGGTAAGTCCAGCCTCCTCAAGATCATGGCAGGGTTGGACAAGCCGAGCAACGGCGAGGCCCGGCTGATGCCCGGCTACACCGTCGGCATGCTCGCCCAGGAGCCCCCGCTCAACGAGGCCAAGACCGTGCTCGGCAACGTCGAAGAGGCGGTCGCCGAGACCAAGGCCAAGCTGGAGCGCTTCAACAAGATCGCCGAGCAGATGGCGACCGACTACTCCGACGAGCTGATGGAGGAGATGGGCAAGCTCCAGGAGGAGCTGGACCACCTCGACGCCTGGGACGTCGACTCCAAGCTCGAACTGGCCATGGACGCGCTGCGCTGCCCCCCGCCGGACGCCGACGTGACCCAGCTCTCCGGTGGTGAGCGCCGCCGCGTCGCGCTCTGCAAGCTGCTGCTGGAAGCGCCCGACCTGTTGCTGCTCGACGAGCCCACCAACCACCTGGACGCGGAGAGCGTCTCCTGGCTGGAGCAGCACCTCGCCAAGTACGCCGGCACCGTCATGGCGATCACCCACGACCGGTACTTCCTCGACAACGTGGCCGGCTGGATCCTGGAGCTGGACCGCGGCCGGGCCATCGGTTACGAGGGCAACTACTCCACCTACCTGGAGAAGAAGGCCGCCCGCCTGGCCGTCGAGGGTCGCCGCGACGCCAAGATGAAGAAGCGCCTCACCGAGGAACTGGAGTGGGTCCGCTCCAACGCCAAGGCCCGCCAGACCAAGTCCAAGGCCCGCCTGGACCGGTACGACGAGATGGCCAACGAGGCGGAGAAGACCCGCAAGCTCGACTTCGAGGAGATCCAGATCCCGCCGGGCCCGCGTCTGGGCAGCACGGTGATCGAGGCGGTCAACCTCAGCAAGGGCTTCGGCGACCGGCTGCTGATCGACAACCTGTCGTTCTCGCTGCCGCGCAATGGCATCGTCGGCATCATCGGCCCCAACGGCGTCGGCAAGACCACCCTGTTCAAGACCATCGTCGGGCTGGAGGAGCCGACCGGCGGCCAGGTCCGGGTCGGCCCCACCGTCTCGCTGTCGTACGTCGACCAGAACCGCGAAGGCCTCAACGGCGACAAGACCGTCTGGGAGGTCGTCTCCGACGGGCTGGACTACCTGATGGTGGGCAAGGTCGAGATGCCGTCGCGGGCGTACATCGCCGCGTTCGGCTTCAAGGGACCGGATCAGCAGAAGCCGACGAAGGTGCTCTCCGGCGGTGAGCGCAACCGGCTCAACCTGGCGCTGACGCTCAAGATCGGCGGCAACGTCATCCTGCTCGACGAGCCGACGAACGACCTGGACGTGGAGACGCTGTCCAGCCTGGAGAACGCGCTGCTGGAGTTCCCCGGCTGCGCCGTGGTCATCTCGCACGACCGGATGTTCCTGGACCGCGTCGCCACGCACATCCTGGCCTGGGAGGGCGACGACCAGGACCCGACCCGGTGGTTCTGGTTCGAGGGCAACTTCGAGGCGTACGAGAAGAACAAGATCGACCGCCTCGGCGCGGAGGCTGCCCGGCCGCACCGGGTGACCTACCGCAAGCTGACCCGCGACTGACCGGGGCCGAGAAGGTGTCTGACCGGTTCATCTACCACTGCACGCTGCGCTGGTCCGACCTGGACGCGTACGGCCACGTCAACAACTCGCGCTTCCTCACCCTGTACGAGGAGGCGCGGGTGGCGTTGATGTTCGCCGGCGGCCGGGCCTGGGGGGTCGGCTCGTTCGCCGACGGGGTGGTGATCCGTCGGCACGAGGTCGACTACCTGCGCCCGGTCGACTACGCGCTGGGCCGGGCCACCGCGGAGGCGGCGCCCACTGTTCGGATCGAGCTGTGGGTGGAGGAGATCCGGGCCTCCCGGTTCACTGTCGCGTACGAGCTGTACGACGGCGAGGTGCTGGCCAGCCGCGCCCGTTCGGTGCTGGTGCCGTTCGACCTGACCCGCCAGGTGCCCCGACGGATCACACCTGAGGAGCGGGACTTCCTTCTCACGTACGCCCCACAGGGCGGGGCGGCATGACCCGGCCGGGTACGGCCGAGCCGGGACGGACGGCCGCGTCGAGCCCGACGCACGGTGTCGCCGGCGTGGCGGACGCGGGCGCCTTCCTGGCCCGACTGGTCCGGCTGGATCCGGTCGCACCGGTCCGGCTGCGGCCGGCCGGTGGGCCCGGCCGGGTCGCCCTCTGGGCCCGGCTGCCGTGGCAGGTCCTCGTGGTCCGCACGGTGGCCGGTGGGCCGGCCGACGACGTCACGGTGGCCGCCGCCGAGCTGCTGGCCGAGCTGGAGCGTGGCGGTGCGGCCCTGCCGACCCGCCGGGACGCGCAGTGGCGGTGGCCGCTGCCGCCGGCGCGCAGCCAGCAGGTGGAGGCGCTGCCGGTCGCCGAGCTGCGACGGATCGCGCAGGCGGCGGCGGGCACCCTGCGGACGGCGAGCGAGCAGGGGGTGGCCGGCCGCGCTGTGGGTCAGCGTGCGCTGCGCGACGCGTTGCTCGACCACGTGGCGGTGCTGGTCACTCCGGACAGGCCGCCCGCCGAGCCGATCGAGGTGCCCCAGCGGCTGGTGCAGGCGGTGGTCCGGATGGGCTTCCTCGGCGCCGCTGACGGCCCGGTCGCCGGCCACGGCGGTCCCGACGTTCAGGTGCGGGTGGCGGGTCGTTGGGTTGGCCTGGTGGGACCATACGGAGCGGCATGGTCGCAGAAGGCCACGGATCTTGCCGTGACACCCCTGAGTACTCGTCCGAACGGCTGACCCCGGCTCATTCTTCTGGGCTGGGGCGGTCGTTGGGGGGGTGCTTCAACTCGGCTGTCCGGGTACCGTCCATCCTCGGATCCAACGCACCGTAGGCGGCTGGATCCGCTGGGGAGTGAGGTGCGCGAGCGATGCCGTGGTGGTCATGGCGCCCCGGTCCCGCCGACGGCGGCGATCCGGAAACCCGAAGCGGGATCACAGTGGAGAGCGCGGTCCGGGTCGGGCCGCCCAGCCCCCGCCAGCCGGGGGACGACTGCCCGGCCAATGAGCGGCCGGTGCTGTCCGAGATGCCCGCCAACGTCGAGCCGGTGAGTCTGCGCCGGGTCTGTGACGCACTCGACCTGCTCGACGTGCGCTACCTGGCCGACGGCGACGGCAACCTGCTGGCCATGTGGGAACGGCACGCCGTGCTGGTCACCCTCGAAGGGCCGGAGGACGAGATCCTGGTCATGCGGGCGCGCCCACATGCCACCGTCCCGCCGGACTGGGCCGACCGGGCATACCGGGTGGTCAACGAGTGGAACCACACCCGCCGGTTCTGCAAGGCGTACATCGGCGACCCGACCGAGCGTGGGCAGCTACCGATCTACGCCGAGCTCCAGGTGCCGCTCGGCGCCGGCACCCACGACGCGCTCCTGGTCGAGATGCTCGACTGCGGCGCGGCGGTGGCCACCAGCTTCGTGGACTGGCTGCACGACGAGGGCGCGCTGCTCTGACGCAACCTCGGCCTGGCCATCAGCCGCCGTTGGCCGGGTCCTCCTCGGCGTTGACCATGAAGTATGCGGCGCGCTCCAGGTAGTCCCAGAGTGTGGCGGCGATCTCCGGCTCGAGGTCGAGCCGGTCCACGGCGCGGCGCATGTTCCGCAGCCAGGCGTCCCGCTCGGCGGCGCCGATCCGGAAGGGCGCGTGCCGCATCCGCAGCCGCGGATGGCCGCGCTGGGCGGAGTAGGTGTTGGGGCCGCCCCAGTACTGCATGAGGAACAGGGTCATCCGATCCGCGGCCGGCCCCAGGTCTTCCTCCGGGTACATGGGCCGCAGCAGGGGATCGGTGGCGACGCCGGCGTAGAACTCGTCGACCAGCTTGCGGAAGGTGGGCTCGCCGCCGACCGCTTCGAAGAGGGTCATCGACGCACCAGGACGGTCGGATTCACCTGCGGGGTTCACCGTTCCATCCTGCCAGGTGCGCTCCGTGCCGGCCCGACCCGTGCGGCGTGCGTCGGATCACGCCGGGGGTCAGGTGACCGCGTGGCGGCGCTGCCCGTCGCCGGAGCGCGGCTCGGGAGTGCCCGCCTCCGTGTCGTCCTTGGCAGGGCTGGCAGGTTCCTGCGGCGGCTGGGCGTTGGCCGCTGTGGCTGCGGCGATCGCTTCGTCCATGGTCTGCCGGTCCGGCCAGCGCAGCGCGGCCACCCCCATGAGCACCACTCCGGCCGCGCTCCACAACCCGACCACCACCGGGATGGGGAACCGCTCGGCAAGCAGCCCGGTGACCAGCACCGCGACACCCTGGATGACCTGGACACCGGTGGCCATCACGCCGAAGGCACGGGCGCGGAAGCCGTTGGGCAGTGCCTGGACGAACAACCCGTTGGCCATCGGCAGCATGCCGGCGACGGCGAACCCGCAGAGGGCGGCAAGCAACGCCACCACCAGCGGGGACGGATCGAACAGAGCCGGCACCAGCACCAGTGGGGCGAGCACCGCGAGTGGCCGCATGAGCTTCATCCGGCGGGCCGGCCCGAACAGCCGGCTCACCAGCAACCCGCCCAGGACGAAGCCCACGGGGTTGGCCACCATGATCACCGCCTGCGCCGCGCCCGTGCTCAGGTCGCCCTTGGCGCCCTCGTTGGCCCAGGCGGCGGCGAGCCCCTCCGGGACGATCGAGAAGAGCATGGCGCTGAAGACCAGCACCGCGATCGCCCGCAACACCGGTGTGCGGAACACGATGGCGAACCCCTCGCGCGTCTCCTGCAGCAGGTGGCTGCGGTGCGCAGGGTTCATGGACGCCGGGCGGTGGCGTACGCCGAGGCGGACCAGCAGCGCGGACAGGCCGAACGTCGCCGCGTTGAACAGCAGCGCGACCACCGGGTCGATCGAGGCGACCGCTGCGCCGAACACGTACCCGATGACCTGGGCGGCCTGCCCGATGCTGCTGTTCAGCGACAGCCCGAGCACCAGCCGGTCCCCGGTGAGCATCTGCGGCATCAGCGCGGACTTCGCCGCCTGGCTGGGCGGGTTGGCCAGTGTGGCAGCGAAGATCAGCACCAACACCGCCTGGTACGGCAGGTTCGGGATGGCGATGAGCAGCATCAGCAGCATGCGGATGACGTCACATGCCACCATCACCTTGCGGTACGGGTACCGCTCCGCCAGTGCGGCGAGCACAGGACCACCGAGCAGCCAGGGTAGGAAACTGACCGCGAAGGCTGCCGCGGAGAGCGCGACGGACCGGGTCTGCTGGTAGACGAGCAGGGTGACGGCCGCCTTCGCGACGTAGTCACCGACCCAGGAGAGAGCACCAGCCACGAACACGGCCCGAAACTCGTGCTGGGCGAACACTTCGCGAAAGGTGGCGGGGCCTTCCGCGGAAGGTCGCTCGTCGGGCACCGTCGCCTCCATCGGCTCCGGTTCGGCCGCTCGTGGCAGTCAGGCCGGAAGCCCTCGTCAGATCTGCGGATCAGCGAGTATGTGATCACGCTCCGTCGGGAACGCGTGTTCCGGATTCTGCCCGATCGTCTGACAACTAGCTAGGGCGAACGGATCGATCGTCGCTTCTCCGACTGAACGAACGGACGATACCTGAGGGGCCGGGCGGCTGGCGACCCTGCATCGGCGGACATTTTCGCCTGGGTCAGGTGGCACCACCCTGACCGGTCTCGCTGTCGGGCAGGGGCCGGGTCGGCAGACCGGGATAGATACGAGCAGCCGCGATCTGCGCGGTGATCCCCGAGTTCTCCAGCGCCTCGGCGAGCCGCCGACGCAGCTCCCGGCCCACCGCGAACTGCCCGTCCGCGGTGGTCTTCACCACCGTCCGGATGACCGCGCCGTCCACCGTCACCTGCTCGACGCCCAGCACCTCCGGCGCCTCGACGATCTCCGGTGACAGCTCCGGGTCCACCGCGATCGAGGCGGCCGCGGTCCGCAGGACGGCGGTGGCCTCCTCGGTGCTGTTGAAACCGATCGGCAGGTCCACCACCACGAGGGCCCAACCCTGGCTCTTGTTGCCCACCCGGATGATCTCGCCGTTGCGGATGTACCAGAGCACGCCGCGACCGTCGCGCACCGTGGTGACCCGCAGCCCGACCGACTCGACCACGCCCATCGCCTCGCCCAGGTCGACGTTGTCGCCCACGCCGTACTGATCCTCGATCAGCATGAAGAGGCCGGCGATCAGGTCCTTGACCAGGCTCTGCGCGCCGAAACCCAGTGCCACGCCGGCGATCCCCGCGCTGGCCAGCAGCGGAGCCAGGTCGAAGCTGAACTCGCGCAGGATCATCAGCAGCGCGATGCCGAAGACGAACGCGGTGGTCAGGCTGCGCAGCACGGAGCCGATCGCCTCAGCCCGCTGCCGTCGCCGCTCCGGCACGAACTCCGCCGGGTCACCCGCCGTGCTGGGCACCCGCTCGCGCAGCGGGCGCAGCATCGTCGGCACCGCGCCCTCGGTGGTCGTCCGGACCAACCGGTTGATGGTGCGGTGCAGCGCCCAGCGGGCCACCATCGCCAGCGCCAGGATCAGCAGCACCCGCAGCGGCTTGAGCAGGATCCAGTAACTGCCCTCGGCGAACCAGGCCGATCTGGTGATGTCGTAGATCCACTCGCAGGAGGTGCTGCCCTGGCAGCTCACCGAATCGGCGGTGGACAGGGCAAGGGGCGTCACGCTGGCGGCACTCACCCTGTCTTCGTACCGCAAGGGACCCGACAGTCCGCCGCCGACCCACCGGCGGGTGAACTGCCGCAGAGGGCACGACCGGAACGGGGCGAACCGGCCATCGTGACAGGTGCGAGAGAGAGCTTCATGTCCGACCCCGGATTAGTACGTGCAATCCGGGGTCCGATCAGGGACTATTGGCGCAACGGACGTCGGTGATCGGCCCGGCGTCGACCGGGTGGGCCGGCGTGCCCGACCCCGGTCGGCGGCGGTTCGCAGCAGCCGCTGAACCGGGAGGGTGAGCGCGATGCCTGACATACGACCCACGGTGGGCTCTGGCGCGTTGGTCCTCAACGCCACCTACGAGCCGCTGTGTGTCGTGTCGGTGCGCCGCGCCGCGATCCTCGTCCTCTCCGCCAAGGCCGTCTGCGTCGCCGACGGTGACGGCATCCTGCACAGTGCCCGGGACGCGCTCCCGGTGCCGTCCGTGGTCCGGTTGACGCGCTTCGTCCGGGTGCCCTACCGGACGCACGTCGGGCTGTCCCGGCGGGCGATCTTCGCCCGGGACGGGTGGCGGTGCGCCTACTGCCGGGGCCCGGCCGAGACCATCGACCACGTCTTTCCGCGCAGCCGCGGTGGCCGGCACGCCTGGGAGAACGTGGTCGCCGCCTGTGCCCGGTGCAACCACACCAAGGGTGACAAGACTCCGGCCGAGATGGGGTGGCGGTTGCACGCGCTGCCGGCCGCGCCGAAGGGCACCGCCTGGCGGGTGCTCGGGCACCGGGCCCCGGACCCCCGCTGGGCCGACTGGCTGGACCTGCGCGAGCCCGAAGCAGCCGCCTGACTCCGCGCGGAGCTGGCTCAGTCCTGCTGGTCGGCTGCCCGACGCGCTGCGCGCTCGTGGCGGTTCGCTGCCCGGCCGTACGCCATCGCCAGTAGCCGGTCGATCTCGGCCAGCATCTGCGGACCAGGCATCACGATGCTGCCGAAGCCGTACAGCGCGTAGCCCGGGTGCGGTACGAGGGTGTCCAGCCGGGCGAAGTCGAACAAGTCCCGGTGGTCCTCGAATGCCTTGGGCGGGAAGCCGAAGAGTCGCTCGAACTCGGCCCGGCCCAGGTCCAGGTTGAGGCGGAAGACACCGGGGCGGTCAAGCTGTGCGGCCTCGTCGAAGCCGGGCACGTCGTGCTCGACGATGGTGGCGAACGGCTGGCGGCGGTCCGGGCCGAGGTAGAAGAACCGGTCGCCCCAGGCCACCTCGGGTGACCCGTTCTCCTCGCTCGCCACGACCTGTTCGACGCCGGGCAGCGAGAGAATTCGGTCGGCGAGCGTGGCCGCATCGACGCCGGTCGGGATGTGCAGCACCGCGTCGGCATGTTCGATGGTGGCCTGGTCCAGCGGAAAGTAGCGGTAGTCGTGCGCCCGTTGCTCGGCTGGTCCGATGTCGGACGCGCGGACGTACCCGGGGAGGTCGTCCTCCTGCTGGAGTCTGCCTTCGTAGGTCGACGTGGCGGGTGCCTCGATGCCGAGCGCGGGGCTCGCGCCGAGGCTGCCGACGACCACCGCGTACCGGTCGCCCAGCAGTGACGCGACGATCGCGCCGGCGCCGGCCCACGACACCTCCGCGCCGTCCATCGTCATCGTGCTGAGATGGCGCTGGAGGTGCGTGTTGTGCGCGAAGGCCAGCGTGGGTCCGCGGTGGGCTTCGGCCGCCCGGATCGCGAGCAGGTTCTCGGCCATCAGCGCGTCCCGGACCCCGGCCAGGCGGGCGAAGCGTTCCTCCTGGGTCAGTGGTGCGGCGGCCGCGGCGTGGTAACGCAGCAACGCGACCGCCGACGTGGCGTGTACGAGCGCCGCCGGCCAGCCCTCGGGTCGCCGGGGTGCCTGCAGGTACAGCTCGGTCAGCAGGTCGTCGGCGATCACCCGCAGTCGCTGAGCGTCGGTCGAGCGACCGACCGACCGGCCCGGCTCCCAGATCGCGTCTGTGTCACTCCACCGCGTCTCATCCCCGATCAGGTCGTCGATCTCGGCGGACCGGTCCAGCCCGAGGAAGTGACAAACGTCGTTGAGGTGGCGCCGCGGGCTCGGGGCGCTCTCCAGCTCCACCGGGGCGTCGAAGCCGTGGAACGTCAGGTGCTCGGCGACCGGCCGTCCGGCGTTCCACTCGCGCATCCGCAGCAAAAGGTCGCGGTTGGCCGGGGCCGCTCCGAACCCGTGGCTGAACCCCTCGGTGAGCGCACGGTCGAGCGTCACGACGCCGCCCTGCACGAACTCGTCGGCGATCAGCCCCGCGGCCCGGTCGCTCTCCAGCGCGATCGACCGGTAGCCGTGCTCGGCCAGCGTCATGAAGGCCTCGTTGCGGACCTGGAGGAAGGCGGACTCACCATGCGTCGGCTCGCCGATCGCGAGCAGGGCCGGTGATCCGGCAAGCAGGTCGAGAAGGGTGGTCATTGCATCAACCGTATCGTTGAACCAGCGGTTGAAACTTACGAGTGACGGAGCGCGGTGGCAGCCACGAAACCCTCAAACCCAGGGGTACGCCGACCGGTCGATCTCGCGCGCGGGCACGGCCTCTCCGCGCAAGCCGTGCGCAACTACGAACGCGAGGGCGTCCTGCCTCCGGCCGAGCGCACCTCGAACGGCTACCGCCGGTTCACCGAGGTGCACGCCAAGGCGTTGAGCGCCTACCTCGCGCTGATCGTGGGCCACGGCTACGCGGCCAGCGGTGACATCATGCGCGCAATCAACCGGGGCGAGATCGACACGGCCCTGCGCACGATCGACCAGAGTCACACCCTGTTGCAGCGCGATCGAGAGACCCTGGACGTGGTCGAGACGGCGGTCGTGGCACTCACCGGAACCAAGCCGTCACCGCAGCGCCGGGAAGCCGTGCCGATCAGCGTGCTGGCACACCGGCTCGGGCTGCGACCCGCGACGCTGCGCAAGTGGGAGCTGGCCGGGATTCTGCGGCCAGGGCGCGATCCCGCGACCCAGCACCGCGTCTACTCACCGGACGACGTGCGCGACGCCGAACTGGCCCACCTGCTGCGTCGGGGCGGTTACCGGCTCGACCACATCGCTGGCGTGCTGCGTCAGGTGCGCGACGCGGGCGGGGCCGAACCGCTCGCCGCGTCGCTGCGCCAGTGGCGGCAACGGCTCACAGAGCGCGGCCGGGCCATGCTCACCGGGGCCGCCCGGCTCGCCGAGTACGTCGAGGCTTGTCAACCGCCGGCACGCGCCTTGACCAGCGAGGCGAAGACCACCACGTTGTCCGAATAGCCCGTCTCGCCGCCGACCCACTGGCCGCCGTCTTCTCGATACGAGGCGAATAGGCTCGCAGTGTAGAACATTTAGTTCTACACTCGGTCTGTGGAACGCATCGGGGTCCGAGAGCTGAACCAGAACACGAGTCAGGTGCTGGCTCGGGTGAGTGGCGGCGAAACCGTCGAGATCACCGATCGCGGGCATCCGATCGCCAGACTGGTTCCGGTGAGTGACGACAGGTCGGTACTGGCCAAGCTCGTAGCTGCGGGGCGGGCAGTCGCTCCGACCGGCGGCGGCTCTGTGCCGCTTCCCCCGAAGCTGGGTGACGAGGATGTGGACGTGGCTGCCACGCTCGCCGAGATGCGGGACGAGGAGCGCTGGTGATCTATCTGGACTCCGCCGCCGTCGTCAAGTTGGTTCGGCAGGAGGCGTGCAGCGCTGAGCTTGTCTCCTGGCTCAACACCCACGGAGACGTCCCCCTGGTCTCCTCCGCGCTGGTCGAGGTCGAAGTGCCCAGAGCGTTACGCCGATCAGCCCCGCAGGCGTTGGTCGGCGTGCCGGCGGCCGTCGGACGGCTCTTTCGGCTGGAGATCGACGGCACGATCCGTGCGACCGCTGCCGCGTTTGCCGAGCCGACGTTACGCAGCCTCGACGCCATTCACCTTGCCACCGCTCAGGTTCTGACCAACGAGTCCGGAACGGCACTCATCGCCTTCGTCAGCTATGACCGGCGACTGCTCGAGAGCGCCAAGGTTGCGGGGTTACCCGTGGCAAGCCCCGGTCAGAACTGACCCGGTTCCGCTTCACCCGGGTCAACCACCTGTACGTGCCTTCGTCAGCGAGGCGAAGACCACCACGTTGTCCGAATAGCCCGTCTCGCCGCCGACCCACTGGCCGCCGCAGGTGATCAGTCGCAGGCTCGGACGGCTGAAGTCGCCGTACACCTCGTCCACCGGCAGCCGCCCCTTGTCGAACCGCTCCACCGAATCCACCTCGAAGATCGCCACGCTCCGGTCGGTGCGGGTGACCTCGATCTGGTCACCGGAGCGCAGTTCGCGAAGCTTGTGGAAGACCGCCGGCCCGCTCGTGGTGTCGACGTGGCCGACGATCACGGCCGGGCCGTACTGACCGGGGGTGGGCCCCTGGTCGTACCAGCCGGCCTCCTGGGCGCGGGCCGCGTCCGGCACGGCGATGGTGCCGTCCGGGGCGATGCCCACGTCGTGCACCGGCGCCTCGACGTCGATCTTGCCGATGGCGAGGCTGGTCGGACGGCTGGACGACAGCACCGGGAACTTCTTCGGTGGCGGTCGGAAGCCGGCGCTGAGCTGGTCCGGCAACAGGCTCATACCGGTCACCTGCTCGACGCCGAGCATCGCCACGATCAGCACCATCAGCGCGGCGACGGCCAGGACCGGCAACCCTGGTCCCGCACCGATCAGGCGTCCGGCCAACGGCGACCCGGCCGGACGCCTCGGTCGCAGCGGCTGGGCGGTCGGATCGGTGGTGGCGATGCTGGCCGACCCGGCCTGACCGGCGACGCGGCCCAGCCGGCGGGAGGCGCGGGCCACCAGCCGGCCGGAGGCGCGCAGCGCCGGCCCGGCCCGGAGGCGGGCGCGGCAGTCCGGCCGCGCACGCGCGGATCTGCGGGTCATGGGTCGTCCGGCTCAGGAGCCGGCTCCGGTCCGACGCCGGCCGCCCGCCATGCCGAGCGCGATCGCAGTGGCCACCAGCGCCACGCCGCCGAGCACCAGCAGTGAGCCGGTGCCGCGACCGCCGGCCGTCCCGCCGCCCCCGGTCGCCGGTCCCTTGCTGGGCGACGCCATGTTCAGCACGGTCAGGTTCGTCGTGGCCGTCTGGCCGTTCTGGCAGCGCAGGTCCACCGCGTAGTCGCCGGCCTGCTTGTTGCCCGGAATGGTGACCTGCCCCTTGAGGAAGCCGTTGTCCGGTCTGAGCGTCACGTGATCAAAGGCCTCCGAGTGCACGTTGGCCTGCCGGTTGTTGTCGTTGTCGCAACTCGCCCGGATCGTGACCCGGCTACCGGCCTGGGCGCTGTTCGGCGTCACCTCGATGAAGGTGTTCTCGCCGGCACGGGCCGGCGCGACAGACATCAGGACGAACGCCCCCACCAGCCCGACCAGCGTCAGTGCGGACGAGAGCGCGCGGTTGATCGTGCGGATTCCCTGCATGATTTCCCCCCAACCGGCGACGACCGCCGGAACCCTCCCCTGGGCACGCGGGCTGCTTTCCCGCTGGCGCGGGAGCAAACCCGCAGGCGGTGAGGGTGGGGTGGGTCAGCGCTGGCGCGGGGCGACCCCGGTCGAGGGGAGCGGCGTGATCGGCTGCCAGCCCAGCGGGGACGACAGGACCATCGTGCTCGACGGCTGGCCGTACGGGGCGAGTCGGTCGATGACGCCCTCGAACGCGCCGATCGAGCCGGCGGCCACCTTCAGCACGCTGCACGCGTCCCCGGTGATCCGGTGGATCTCCAGGATTTCCGGCCAGCCCGCCACCGCCGGGTCGTGCAGGATGCATCGCGCCCCGTAGCAGGACATCCGGATCAGCGCGATCACGGTGCGGCCGGCTCGGCTCAGGTCGACATGGGCGTGGTAGCCGGTGATGACTCCGGACTCTTCCAGCCGGCGAACCCGCTCGGCGACCGCCGGTGGCGACAGGTGCACCCGCCGGGACAACTCGCTGAAGGACAGCCGCGCGTCGGCCTGCAACTCGCGCAGCAGCGCCCAGTCCATGTCGTCCACGCTCAGACCTTACTTTCGTGAACCGACTTCGCCTAGTTGCCTTTGGTTCGCCAGGAGAAGGCGGCGAGAGCCGTTGATCTGGCATTCCGTAGGCCGATCCGACCGAGGGATCATGACGTCGGCGAGTCCGGGGGAGGGAGACGAGATGGTGGATCAGACGGAGCGGCGGGCGCCGAACCGCCCCGCCACGGTGCGACCGGTGACCCCGGGGCAGCGGGCAGCCCAGGCGGAGCGCACCGGTGGCGAGCCCACGCTGGAGTTCGCCGACATGGTGCCGTACGACGCGTACGTGCAGGCCAGCGCCCTGCACCGGATGCAGCACCCGCTCAGCAGCGACCCGGGCGAGATGTCCTTCCTGATGGTCAGCCAGATCATGGAGCTGTACTTCGGGCTGACCTGCCACGAGTTGCGGGAGACCCAGCGGCTGATCCGCGCCGACCAGGTCTGGGAGGCGTTGGCGCCGTTGCGTCGAGCCAAACTGCACCTGGAGGGGCTCAACGCCGCCTGGCAGGGGCTGCGCTGGATGAGCCCGGCCGACTTCAACCGGTTCCGCAACCTGCTCGGTGAGGCCAGCGGCTTCCAGTCGGCCATGTACCGGCAGTTGGAGTTCCTGCTCGGGCTGCGTGACCCGACGCTGATCCGCCCGTTCCGTCGACAGACCGACGTGTACGCCGCGCTGACCGCCGGGCTGGCCACGCCGAGCCTCTGGGACGATGTGCTCGCGCTGCTCGCCCGGCGTGGCTTCGATCTGCCCGCCGACCTGCTCGACCGGGACGTTGCCGTCGAACATGATCCGCACCCGTCGGTCGAGGCGGCCTGGGTGAGGATCTACGACGACGGCGGCCCGGACAACCACCTGCGACTGCTCGGTGAGGCGCTGAGTTCGGTCGCGGAGGAGTTCGGCGACTGGCGGTGGAACCACGTCAAGGCGGTGCAGCGGACGATGGGCGCCAAGGTCGGCAGCGGAGGCTCCGCCGGCCTGGCGTGGCTGCAACGCAGCATGGCCCGGGTGGTTTTCCCGGAGCTGTGGTCGGCCCGCACCGCGATGTGACCGGAGAGCGAGACACCCCTGTGCACACCCCAGAACGAGAGGCGCACCGCCTCGACGAAGCCGACCCGGGTCACCGGCACCTGTTCCACGTGCCCCCGGCCGACGGCGGCGACCACCCCGAGTCGGCGTACCTCGCCGGCAACTCACTGGGCCTGCAACCCCGGGCCACCCGCGACGAACTCCTCGCCGACCTGGACGCCTGGGCGCGGCTCGGCGTCGAGGGGCACGTCGAGGCGACGCGCGCGTGGCTGCCGTACCACGAGTTGTTGACCGCGCCGGCCGCGCGACTGGTCGGCGCCCGCCCCGCGGAGACCGTGGTGATGAACTCGCTCACGGTCAACCTGCACCTGCTGATGGTGAGCTTCTACCGCCCGGCCGGCGCGCGCACCCGCATCGTCATCGAGGACGCGGCGTTCCCGTCGGACAGCTACGCGGTGCGCAGCCAGGCCCGGTTCCACGGCCTGGAACCGGACGAAACCGTGGTCCGGTTGCGCCCGCGCGACGGTGAGGACGCCCTGCGCACCGAGGACGTGACCGCCTACCTGGCCGCCGAGGGCGACCGGGTGGCGCTGGTGCTGCTCGGCGGGGTCAACTATCTCACCGGTGAGCTGCTGGACATCCCGGCGATCACGGCCGCCGGCCGGGCGGCCGGCGCGGTGGTCGGTTGGGACCTGGCCCACGCGGTCGGCAACGTGCCACTGGCCCTGCACGACTGGGATGTCGACTTCGCCGCGTGGTGCTCCTACAAGTATCTGAACGCAGGTCCGGGTGCCCTGGCCGGCGTCTTCGTGCACGAGCGGCACCTCGGCGACGAGACAGTGCCCCGCTTCGAGGGTTGGTGGAGCACCGCGGCGGCCACCCGCTTCGAGATGACCCCGGTGTCGCGGCCACCCGCAACAGTGGAGGCCTGGCAGATCTCCAACCCGCCGATCTTCGCGATGGGCCCGGTGCGCACCTCGCTGGAGGTTTTCGACGCGGTCGGCATGACGGCGTTGCGCGCCCGCAGCCAGCGACTCACCGGCTGGTTGGAGTCGCTGCTCGACGAGGTCGTCGTCGACCGGCCGTTGCGCGTGGTCACCCCGCGCGACCCGGCTCGGCGGGGCTGCCAGCTTTCGGTGCGCATCGGCCACGGCAGCGCGGCGGAGCTGACCAAACGCCTGCGGCACGAGCACGGCGTCATCGCCGACGCCCGCGAACCGGACGTCATCCGGTTCGCCCCGGTGCCGCTCTACTCCACGTACCTCGACTGTTGGCGGGCCGCGGCGGCGCTCGCCGCGACGGTGGGGCAGGTGAACCCGTGACCGCGCGGCGCGACGAGGTCGCGATCATCGGTGCCGGCCTCGCAGGCTGTCTGGCCGCCTGCTTCCTGGCCCGGCGCGGCTACCCGGTGGCGCTCTACGAGCGCCGCTCCGACCCGCGGGCCGGCACGGCCGAGCGGGGGCGCTCGATCAACCTGGCGCTCTCCGAGCGCGGCCTGGACGCGTTGCGCCGGATCGGGCTCGCCGAGCAGGTGATGACCGACGCGCTGCCGATGCGGGGCCGGATGATCCACCCGGTCCAGGGGGAGCAGCAGTTCCAGTCGTACAGCGCGGCCGGCGACCGGGCGATCAACTCGATCAGTCGGGGCGCGCTGAACAACGCCCTGCTGGACGAGGCCACCGCGCTGCCCGGGGTGCGGGTCGTCTTCGACCACCGGTTGGTCGGGCTGGACCCGACCGACGGCTCGCTGAGCTTCGAGACACCGCAGGGCACTGTCGCGGCCAAGGCGTCGGTCGTGCTGGGTGCCGACGGCGCCGGCTCCGCGGTGCGGGGGCAGTTGCTCGCGTACGGGTTGCTGAACGAGAGCGTGGACTTCCTCGACTACGGCTACAAGGAGTTGACGATCCCGCCGCTGGGCGGGGACTTCGCCCTGGACCCGGACGCCCTGCACATCTGGCCGCGCGGCACCTCGATGATGATCGCGCTGCCGAACCCGGACCGCTCCTTCACCTGCACGTTGTTCTGGCCCAACGACGGCGCCGGCAGCTTCGCCTCGCTGACCAGCCTGGCCGAAATCGAGCGGCACTTCGCCGAGCACTACCCGGACGTCATCCCGCTGGCCCCGAACCTCGTCGACGACTACCAGCACAACCCGGTGGGCGTGCTCGGCACTGTTCGCTGCACGCCCTGGCAGGTCAACGGGAGCGTCGGCCTGCTCGGTGACGCGGCGCACGCGATCGTGCCCTTCTACGGGCAGGGCGCGAACTGCGCCTTCGAGGACGTGGTCGAGTTGGAGCGCTGCCTGGACGAGTGCGCCGACGACTGGCTGGCGGCGCTGCCCCTCTTCCAGCGACGCCGGCAGGAGAACGCCGAGGCCATCGCCACGATGGCGCTGACCAACTTCGTGGAGATGCGGGACAAGGTCGCCTCCCCGGTCTTCCAGACGCGGCGGCGGGTGGAGCACGCCCTGGAGCGAGCCCTCCCCGGCCGGTACGTTTCGCAGTACGAGCTGGTGTCGTTCTCCACCACCCCGTACGCGGAGGTGCGCCGCCGGGTGCGCCGACAGCACCGGGTGCTGGGGGCGGTCGTCGGCGGGGCCGCGGTGCTGCTGGTCGGCGCGATCGGCGCGGTACTGAGCCGAGGGAGGCAGGAATGACCGGCCTGTGGGACCCGCGACTGATGGCCGGCCACGCGCCGGGTGGCCCGCAGCGGTTGCGCAACTTCGTCGCCGGCGAGTTCGTCGCCGGCGGGTCGATGTTCACCAAGGCCAGCCCGGTCACCGGGGACCAGGTCTTCGAGGTGGACGAGGCGTCGCGGTCGACTGTGGACGACGCGGTGGCCGCCGCCCGGGCGGCGCTGCGCGGGCCGTGGGGCCGGATGGGCGAACGGGAACGCGCCGAGGTGTTGCGCCGGGTCGCCGACGAGTTGGAGCGCCGCTTCGACGATCTGGTCACCGCCGAGGTCGCCGACACCGGCAAGTCCATCGCCCAGGCCCGCACGCTGGACATTCCTCGTGGTGCGGCGAACTTCCGGGCGTTCGCGGAGATCGTGGCGACCGCGCCCACCGAGTCGTTCACGACGGTCACCCCGACCGGTGGCCGGGCGCTCAACTACGCGCTGCGCAAGCCGGTCGGCGTGGTCGCGGTCATCGTGCCGTGGAACCTGCCGCTGCTGCTGCTCACCTGGAAGGTCGCCCCGGCGCTGGCCTGCGGCAACGCCGTGGTGGTCAAGCCCAGCGAGGAGACACCCGCCTCGGCGACGGTGCTCGCCGAGGTGATGGCCGCCGCGGGCGTACCGGCCGGGGTGTTCAACCTGGTGCACGGGTTCGGGCCGGACTCGGCGGGTGAGTTCCTCACCCGCCACCCCGGCGTGGACGCGATCACCTTCACCGGCGAGTCGGCCACCGGCGGCGCGATCATGCGGGCCGCCGCCGACGGCGTGAAGGCGGTCAGCTTCGAGCTGGGCGGCAAGAACGCCGGCCTGGTCTTCGCCGACGCCGACCTGGACGCCGCGGTGGCCGGCTCGGTGCGGTCCAGCTTCACCAACGGTGGGCAGGTGTGCCTCTGCACCGAACGCATCTACGTGCAGCGCCCGGTCTTCGAGGAGTTCACGGCCCGGCTGGCGAAGCGGGCCGGTGAGCTGGCGTACGGCTGGCCGACCGACGAGGCCACCGCCACCATGCCGCTGATCTCCCACCAGCACCGGTCGAAGGTGCTCGGCGCGTACGAGCTGGCCCGCGCCGAGGGCGCCGAGGTGCTCACCGGTGGCGGCACGCCCACCTTCGGTGACACCCGCGACGGCGGGTCGTACGTGCAGCCGACAGTGCTCACCGGGCTCGGCCCGCAGGCGCGCACCAACCGCGAGGAGATCTTCGGGCCGGTGGTGCACGTCGCGCCGTTCGACACCGAGGACGAGGCGTACGCGCTGGCGAACGGCACCGAGTACGGCCTCGCGGCGACCGTCTGGACCCGGGACGTGGGCGTCGCGCACCGGGCCGGCGCCCGGCTCGACGCCGGCATCGTGTGGGTCAACACGTGGTTCCTGCGTGACCTGCGCACCCCGTTCGGCGGGGTGAAGGCGTCCGGCATCGGCCGGGAGGGCGGCGTGCACTCGCTGAACTTCTACTCCGAACTCACCAACGTCTGCGTGGACCTGTCGTGAGCCGTAGCGAGCGTGGACCTGTCGTGAGCCGTAGCGAGGGAGCGGGCATGGAAGCTGACATCGAGGCCGCCAACCGGGAGCTGGCCGACGCCCGCAGCACCGGCAAGCCGTGTGCACCACTTCGGGGCCGGCTGCTGCCGGAGGGCGACGTCGAGTCCGCGTACCACGTGCAGCAGCTCCAGGCGCGGGCCTGGCAGGGCCGCGGTGAACGCCGGGTCGGCGCGAAGATCGGGCTGACCTCCCGGGCGGTGCAGGAGACCTTTGGGGTGTTCCAACCGGACTTCGGCATGCTGACCGACGCCATGGCGGTCGGCGACGGGGTCGAGGTGCCCATCGACCGGCTGCTCCAGCCGCGGGTCGAGGCGGAGATCGCGTTCGTGCTCGACAGGGATCTCGCCGACCCGCAGATCACCACTGTCGACCTGATCCGCGCGGTGGACTACGTGCTGCCGGCGATCGAGATCGTCGACTCGCGGATCGCCGGCTGGGACATCTCCATCGTGGACACCGTCGCCGACAACGCCTCCAGCGGGCTCTTCGTGCTCGGCACCACGCCTCGCCGCCTCGCCGACGTCGACCTGCGGCTGTGCGGAATGGTGCTGGAACACGCCGGCGAGCCGGTCTCGGTCGGCGCCGGCGCGGCCTGCCTGGGCAACCCGCTGCACGCCCTGCACTGGTTGGCCAGCACGCTCGCTCGCGCCGGTGACCCGCTGCGCGCCGGGGACGTGGTGCTCTCCGGGGCGCTCGGCCCGATGGTCCCGGTCACCCCGGGAGCCGCGTACGAGGCACGGATCTCCGGGCTCGGCTCGGTGCGCACGAGTTTCAGCAAGGGAGACAACCAGTGACCGGTGTGGCGGTGCTCGGGTCCGGAAACATCGGCACCGATCTGATGATCAAGGTGTTGCGGCTGAGTGACAGCCTGAAGATGGTGGCGATGGCCGGCATCGACCCGGAGTCCGACGGGCTGGCCCGGGCCCGCCGCCTGGGCGTGGCCACCACCGCCGACGGCGTGGACGGGCTGGTCGCGATGCCCGAGTTCGCCGACGTCGAACTGGTCTTCGACGCCACCTCGGCGGGAGCGCACCGACACCACGACGAGGTGCTGCGCGCGCACGGCCGCACGGTGGTCGACCTGACCCCGGCCGCGCTCGGCCCGTACGTCGTGCCGCCGGTCAACCTCGACGAGCACCTGCACGAGTCGAACGTCAACATGGTGACCTGCGGCGGGCAGGCAACGGTGCCGATCGTCGCCGCGGTGCGCCGGGTCACCCCGGTGGCGTACGGGGAGATCGTCGCCTCGATCGCCTCCCGGTCGGCCGGCCCGGGCACCCGGGCCAACATCGACGAGTTCACCGAGACCACCGCTCGGGCCATCGAGGTGGTCGGTGGGGCCGAGCGGGGCAAGGCGATCATCGTGCTGAACCCGGCGGACCCGCCACTGCTCATGCGGGACACCGTCTACTGCCTCTGCCCGGACGCCGACGCCGACACCGACGCCATCGCCGCCTCGGTGGCGGACATGGTGGCGGCGGTGCAGGAGTACGTCCCCGGCTACCGGCTCAAGCAGGACGTGCAGTTCGACCGGGTGCGGGCGTACGTGCCGACGCTCGGGCGGCAGCTCACCGCGTTGCAGGTGTCGGTCTTCCTGGAGGTCTCCGGTGCCGGGCACTACCTGCCGGCGTACGCCGGGAACCTGGACATCATGACCTCTGCCGCTCTGCGTACCGCGGAGCGGCTGATCGCCCTGCGTTCTTCGGAGGTGGCCGCGCCATGACCGACCTGTACATCCAGGACGTGACGCTGCGCGACGGCATGCACGCCATCGCCCACCAGTACAGCGTCGAGCAGGTCCGCGCCATCGCCGCCGCGCTGGACGCCGCCGGGGTGGCCGCGATCGAGGTGGCGCACGGGGACGGGCTCGCCGGTTCCAGCGTCAACTACGGCCACGGCGCCGCCAGCGACGCTGAGTGGATCTCCGCGGCAGCCGAGGTGCTCACCACGGCGAAGCTGACCACGCTGCTGCTGCCGGGCATCGGCACGATCGCCGACCTGAAGGCCGCGAAGGCGCTCGGGGTGACAAGCGTCCGGATCGCCACCCACTGCACCGAGGCGGACATCTCCGCCCAGCACATCTCCTGGGCGCGGGAGAACGGAATGGACGTCGCCGGGTTCCTGATGATGTCGCACATGAACGATCCGGCCGGGCTCGCCGCTCAGGCCAAGCTCATGGAGTCCTACGGCGCGCACTGCGTCTACGTCACCGACTCCGGTGGTCGGCTGCTGATGTCCGACGTGGCGCAGCGCATCGACGCGTACCGGCAGGTCCTCGACCCGGAGACGCAGATCGGCATCCACGCGCACCACAACCTGTCGCTCGGGGTCGCCAACAGCGTGCTCGCCGTCGAACACGGTCGGGTCACCGGGTCCGCGCCGGTCGGCCCGGGCGCACCCCACGGCCGGACCGTCCGCGTCGACGCCTCCCTCGCCGGCATGGGCGCGGGTGCCGGCAACGCACCGCTGGAGGTCTTCGTGGCGGTCGCCGAGCTGCACGGCTGGAAGCACGGCTGCGACGTGTTCGCGCTGATGGACGCGGCCGACGACATCGTCCGCCCGTTGCAGGACCGACCGGTCCAGGTGGACCGGGAAACGCTCTCCCTGGGGTACGCGGGGGTCTACTCCAGCTTCCTGCGGCACGCCGAGCGGGCCTCCACCAGGTACGGGGTGGACGTCCGGTCGATCCTGGTCGAGCTGGGCCGGCGCCGGATGGTCGGCGGCCAGGAGGACATGATCGTGGACGTCGCACTCGACCTGGCCGGCAAGGAGGAGCAGTCATGATCGGACCGGACATCGCCGGGATCGCCGAGAAGCTGGGCGCGGCAGCGGCCACGGCCACCGCGATCCCGCAGCTCGCCGCCGAGACCGGCCTCGACGTGGATGCCGCGTACGGCGTGCAGGCCGCACTGCTCCAACGCCGGGTGGACGCCGGTGAGCGGCTCGTCGGGCTGAAGATGGGGCTGACCAGCAGGGCGAAGATGGCACAGGTCGGCGTGGACGAGGTGATCTGGGGGCGGCTCACCAACACGATGCGGGTCCCCGACGGTGGCGTGGTGGACCGGGCCGCGTACATCCACCCCCGGGTCGAGCCGGAGGTGGCGTTCCTGCTGGACCGGCTGCCCGAGCCGGGTGAGCCGGTCGGCGACTTCGCCAGCGCCGTCCGCGCGGTCGCCCCGGCCATCGAGCTGATCGACTCCCGGTACGCGGACTTCCGCTTCTCGCTGCCGGACGTGATCGCCGACAACACCTCGGCCGCCGCGTTCGTGATCGGGCCGTGGTCGCCGGTGCCGGCGGGTCTGGACAACCTGGGTGTGCTGCTGGAGGTCGACGGGCGGGTGGCGCAGGTCGGTTCGACGGCGGCGATCCTCGGCGATCCACGCCGGGCCCTCGACGAGGGCATCCGGCTGGCCGGCCGGCACGGTGTGCGGCTGGAGTCCGGGTGGGTCTTCCTGGCCGGCGCCGCCACCGCGGCTGTGCCGCTGCGTCCCGGCGCGCACGTCCGTGCGGTCGTGGAGAAGCTCGGCACCGCGTCGCTGCGGGCGTCGTCGTGACCGCGCGGGTGGTGGCCGGCAAGGCTGTGCCTCGGGGGGCCTTTCCGCACGTCAAGGTGGCGGGTGGGTTCGCCTTCGTCTCGGGTACGTCGTCGCGGCGGCCGGACAACAGCTTCGCTGGTGTGTCGGTGGACGAGTTCGGCACGACCAACCTCGACATCCGGGTGCAGACGCGAGCCGTGATCGAGAACATCGGCGATCTGCTGCGCTCGGTCGGCGCGGACCTCGCCGACCTCGTCCAGGTGACGTCGTACCTGGTCAACATGAATGACTTCGGTGGTTACAACGAGGTGTGGGCGGAGTTCTTCGACGCGTCCGGGCCGACCCGCACCACGGTGGCCGTGCACCAGTTGCCCCATCCACACCTGCTCATCGAGATCCAGGCCGTGGCCCTTCTTCCCTCGGGAGGTCAGTCGTGAGTGAGATCGCCGAACCGTTCAGCTTTCCCGGGTGGATCGCGGACAACCAGCACCTGTTGAAGCCGCCGGTGGGCAACAAGGAGATGTTCCCCGGCGGGGACGACTTCATCGTGATGGTGGTGGGCGGGCCCAACCAGCGCACCGACTTCCACGTGGACCCGTACGAGGAGTTCTTCTACCAGGTCAAGGGCAACATGCACATCAACCTGGTCACCCCCGAGGGGCCGCGTACGGTGCACGTGCGCGAGGGTCAGATGTGGATGCTGCCGCGCAACACCCCGCACTCGCCGCAGCGGCCGGAGGCCGGCTCGATCGGCATGGTCGTCGAGCGGGTCCGTGAGGAGGGCACGCTGGAGACGTTCCAGTGGTACTGCCCGAAGTGCGGCAACAAGGTGCACGAGGTGGAGTTGCAGGTCCGCGACATCGCCGCCGACCTACCGCCGGTGTTCCAGGCGTTCTACGCCGACGAGCAGGCACGCACCTGCGCCAACTGCGGCACCCTGCACCCGGGCAAGGGCTGATGCCCGCAGGCGTCGTCGACGTGCACACGCACGTCGTACCGAAGGGGTGGCCGGACCTCGGCGCGGCGTGCGGTGGGTCCGGCTGGCCGTGGCTGCGGGTCGACTCCGAACGAGCCGCCATGATCATGGTGGGGGAGAGGGAGTTCCGCCCGGTCGGAGCCGAGTGCTGGGACGCGTCGCGCCGGCTGGCCGACATGGACGCCGACGGCGTGGACGTGCAGGTGGTCTCGCCCACCCCGGTCTTCTTCAGCTATGACCGCCCGGCCGACCAGGCGGTGAAGGTCGCCCGGATCTTCAACGACCTGACCCTGGAGGTCACCGCTGCCGGTGGCGACCGACTGGTGCCGTTCTGCCAGGTGCCCCTCCAGGACCCGGACGCCGCGTGCGCCGAGCTGGACCGCAGCCTGGCCGCCGGGCACGTGGGTGTGGAGATCGGCAACCACGTCGGCGACCGGGACCTGGACGACGCCGGGGTGGTCACCTTCCTCCAGCACTGTGCCGAGGTGGGCGCACCCGTCTTCGTCCACCCGTGGGACATGCCGGACGGCCCGCGCCTGGACCGCTGGATGGCCCGGTGGCTCACCGGGATGCCCGCCGAGACGCACCTGTCGGTGCTGGCGATGATCCTGGGCGGCGTCTTCGACCGGGTGCCCGAGACGTTGCGGATCTGCTTCGCACACGGTGGTGGCAGCTTCCCGTTCTGGCTGGGCCGCGCCGACAACGCCTGGCACCGCCGTGGTGACCTGGTCCGTGGCGCGTCCGTCGCCCCGCCCAGCAGCTACGTGGACCGGTTCAGCGTCGACTCGGTGGTCTTCGCGGCACCCGCGCTACGGCTGCTGGTCGACACGATGGGGGAGGACCGGGTGCTGGTCGGCAGCGACTACCCGTACCCGTTGGGGGAACGCCCGGCCGGCGCGGTGGTCCGCGACGCCGACTTCCTCACCGACGCCCAGCGCGACAAGCTCCTCTCCACCAACGCCCAGCGCTTCCTGCGCGGCTGAGCGCATCTGTGGGCCGGTGGGCCGAGTGGGTGGGGGAGTCCGGCGTGTGTCGGACGCCCGGGGCCCGTCCCAGCGGGCAGGATGAGGGGATGGCCGAGCCGCACGACCTGACCGCGTTGGAACAGGCCGCCGCGATCGCCCGTGGCGAGCTGACCAGCGTCGACCTGGTCGAGCATTGCCTGGGCCGGGTGGCCGCGCTCGGCGACACCGTGGGCGCGTTCGTCACCGTCACCGAGGACCTCGCCCGGCAGGCCGCACGCGCCGCCGACGCCGTGCCGGTCGAGGCGCGCGGCCCGCTGCACGGTGTGCCGACCGCGATCAAGGACCTGACCCTCACCGCCGGCGTGCGCACCACCTTCGGTTCGGCCGCCTTCGTCGACTTCGTCCCGCCGGTCGACGCCGACGTGGTCCGGTTCATCAAGGCCGCCGGGCTGGTCAGCCTCGGTAAGACGACCACCTCCGAGTTGGGCTGCTCGCTCTACTCCGAGGGCCGGGTCGCGCCGCCGGCCCGCAATCCGTGGCAGCTGGCGTACACCGCTGGTGGGTCCAGCGGCGGCGCCGCGGCGGCGGTGGCTGCCGGGCTGGTCCCGGTCGCCCAGGGGTCCGATGGCGGTGGCTCGCTGCGCATCCCGGCGTCGCTCTGCGGCCTGGTCGGCTACAAGCCCAGCCGTGGCGTGGTCTCCGGCGGGCCGCTCGGCTCCGGCGCGTTCGGCCTGCCCACCAGCGGCCCGCTCGGGCGGACCGTCGCCGACGTCGCCGCGCTGCTCGACGTGATGGCCGTGCCGGTCCCCGGCGAACCCTACCTGTCGCCGCCCGCGCCGTCCGGCGGATATCTGGCCGTGGCACGCCGGGCCGAGCCCGGCCCGCTGCGCATCGGCCGGTTCACCACGCCGATGCTCGCCGACGAGCCGGTGCACCCCGACTGCGTGGCCGCCGTGGACCGGGCCGCCGCGCTGCTCACCGCAGCCGGCCACGAGGTGGTCGAGGTGCCGCCGCCGCTCGGGCCGGCGGTGTGGCCGCTGTTCGAGATCCTCTGGTACGTGCTGGCGCTCGCCCCGGTGCCGCCGCAGCGGGAAGCGGAGCTGCTGCCGTTGACCCGGCTGATGCGCGCCCGGGGCGCGGAGATCTCCGCCGGCACGCTGGCCGCCACCCTCGGCGAGTTGCAGGCTCAGGTCCGCCTCGGCGCCCGTCGCACCGCCGGGGTCGACCTGCTGCTCTGTCCCACCCTGGCCGCGCCGCAGGCGCCCGTCGGCTGGTTCACCGCCGATGGTGACCCGGCGGCCGACTTCGACCGGCAACGCCGCTTCTCGCCCTACTGCGCCATCTTCAACGTCACCGGCGATCCCTCCGTCTCCCTACCGGTCGGCACCACCACCGACGGCCTGCCCGTCGGGGTGCTGCTCACCGGCCGGTACGGCGACGACGCCCGGCTCATCGCGACCGCTGCGCAACTGGAGAACTCCAGTGACGGATGGGATCGGCACCCCGCAATCTGGCGGGCCGTCGACTCCGCTAACGTGAATGGTGACGGCGTCGGGTGGCCAGCATCATGATCATCCATCCGACCCGCTTGTTCGAGGTCGTCCTTCTTCCGCCTGGGGGCGTTGGGATTGTCTGTTACCGAGACGTTGCTGGTCTTCGTCGGCATCCCGCTGGCCGCGGTGCTGGTCATCGCCGGCCTCACCTATGCCGGTAGCAGCGGTGGTGCCACCGGCGGTGGCCGTGGTGCCAAGCGCTACCGCCCGGGCCGGCCCTTCGACTTCACTCCGGTCTGGTTCCTGGGCCGCCCGGAGCAGCTGGCCGACTCGGCCGGCACCGCGCTGACGGCGGGGGCGCAGGCGCCCGCGCTGACCAGCCACAAGCTTGAGCAGGCCAGCGTCGAGGCGCCGGCCGGTGGAACCGGAGGCGCAAGTGACCGTTGGTGAAAAGCACGCCGGGTCGGAAAATCCGCCCGAGGTGCTGGACGGGCCCTTCTCGACCCGCCAGCTGCTGCGCATCGACGAGGCGTTGCGCCTTGCCGACCAGGGCACCGGCCTGGTCTTCTCGGTCTTCGTCGGCGGTCTCGACGAGCCCGTCCGGGAGCACGCCCAGCGGCTGCACCGTCAGCTCGCCGACCCGGACAAGTCGGTGCTGATCGCGGTGTCGCCCAACCAGCGTCAGCTGGAGATCATCACCGGCCGGTACGCGCGCAAGCGCATCCCCGACACGTACGCCAAGCTGGCCGCGCTCTCGATGGCCGGCGCGTTCAGCGGCGGTGACCTGGCCGGCGGCATCATCAACGGCCTCGACCAGCTCTCCAGCCACGCCGGCAAGGGCTGACCCTCTCCTCGTACGACGAAGCCCGGCCCGCGAACAGCGGGCCGGGCTTCGATCTGCCTGGGTTGTTTCAGCGAGGCCAGGCGCTCGGGTCCAACCTCATCGGCCACGGCTCGTCCACGCTCACCGGGTCGTCCGGGCCAACGGTGCCCAGCAGTTCGTAATGGTCACCCTTGCCGAGCCGGTAGCGGTAGATCACCGGGCCGAAATCGCCGCGTTCCACCCGCCAGTAGTGCGGAATACCCGCCTCGGCGTACAGCGCCGGCTTGGTGAACCGGTCATGACGACGGCTTCCCGTCGACTCGACTTCCAGGACAAGCGCGATGTCCAGCGGTTCGGCCCACATTCGCCCGCGCGGTGCGCTCGGTCGCAACACCGTCAGATCAGGGATGAGATTGCCGCCGGGAACCCGCACCCCAATCTCCCGGATCACCCGCCAATCGGTGGGACCCGCCTGGCGCAGCGTCATCCGGATCTCGTCCGCCAACTCGTGGTGCTCGGGACCAGCTGGAGGGGTCACGTGCAGGCTCCCGTCGATGATCTCGTAGCGGTTCCCGTCCGCAGGCAGGTCGAAAAGGTCCTGCTCGCGCCAGCCCCGCTCCGGGGGCTGCCACTGGTAGGTCGGCTGTGCCATCGCGTCCACCTCCTTCCGCAACCATAATGGCCCGAGGCCGGCGCGGGCTCACACCCACGCCGGCCCCGGGCCGGACAACCGCTGCTCAGGCGGTCTGCGCGTCCTTCGCGCGGGCTTTGAGCGCCCGCAGCACGCCGTCGCGGCCCTCGGCGACCAGCCGGCGCAGCGGGCCGGGGTGCCCGTCGCCGGCCAGCCACGCGTCGGTGGCCGCCACCGTGTCGTCCTCCACCAGGTAGGCCGGGTATGCCAACTGGGCGAACTCCTGCGCCGGCTCGCTGTCCCGGGTGGCCCACACCTGCGCCACCGTCTCGAAGTACCGCTCCCGGTACGGGGCGATCAGCTCCACCTGGGTCGGGTGCGCGAAGCCCTGCAACAGCGCCCGGTGCCGCCAGTTGGGCAGCGCGTCGGAGCCGGTCAGCAGCGCCCACAGGGCGGCCTTGTTCTCGGCCGTCGGCAACAACGCCTGGGCGTACGCGGCCTCCCGCTCACCGCTCGCGGTGCGGTCGCCGGCCAGCTCCGCCTCGATCTCGGCGGCACCGGCCGCGCCGTTGGCCACCAGCGCGGCGAGGACCGACCAGCGCAGCTCGGTGTCCACGGTCAGCCCGGCCGGGATGCCGGTGTCGTCCAGCCAACCGCGCAGGGTCGCCAGGTCCTCGTCGGAGCGGGCTGCCGAGGTGAACGCGCGGGCCCAGGCCAGCTGGAAACCGCTGCCGGGCTCGGCGCTGGCGAGCGCGTCCCGGGCGGTACGGGCCAGGTCGGCCCAACCGGTCGGCGCCCAGGCCGGGTCGGCGTACAGGGTGAGCGCGGTGGTCGCCTGCCGCAGGGTGGCGGTGACCAGGTTGATGTCGGTCTCGGCGGGCAGCCCGCTCAGCGTGAGCGCCACGTAGTCACGGGCCGACAGCTCGGCGTCGCGGATCATGTCCCACGCGGCGGTCCAGCACAGCGCCCGGGCCAGCGACGACTCGAAGCCACCGATGTGCTGCACCACGTTGGCCATCGACCGGTCGTCGAGGCGCAGCTTGGTGTAGCTCAGGTCGTCGTCGTTGAGCAGCAGCACGTCGGCCGCCCGGACACCGCGCAGCTCGGCGAGGTCGGTCCGCTCGCCGGTCACGTCCACCTCGTAGCGCTCGCGACGGACCAGCCGCCCGTCGGTGAGGTCGTACAGGCCCACGCCGATCCGGTGCGTCCGCAGCGTCGGGTATGCCGTCGGCGCCTCCTGGAGGACCGCCACCTGCTCGTAGGTGCCGTCCGCGCCGATGGTCACCTCCGGGCGGAGCGTGTTGACCTGTGCGGTCTCCAGCCACTGCGCCGCGAACTTGCGCAGCTCCCGGCCGGAGGCCGCCTCCAGCTCGGTGAGCAGGTCGTCGAAGGTGGCGTTGCCCCAGGCGTGCTTGCCGAAGTAGGCCCGCAGCCCGGCGACGAACGGCTCCTCACCCACGTACGCGACGAGCTGCTTGAGGACGCTCGCGCCCTTGGCGTAGGTGATGCCGTCGAAGTTGACCTCGACGGCCTCCATGTCCGGCATCTCGGTGTAGACCGGGTGCGTGGAGGAGAGCTGGTCCTGCCGGTAGCCCCAGTTCTTGCGGATGGACAGGAACGTCGTCCATGCCTCGGTGAACCGGGTGGCGTGGGTGTTGCACCAGTGGCTGGCCCACTCGGCGAACGACTCGTTGAGCCACAGGTCGTTCCACCAGCGCATGGTGACCAGGTCGCCGAACCACATGTGGGCCAGCTCGTGCAGGATCGTGTTGGCCCGCTGCTCGTACTCGAAGTCGGTGACCTGCGAGCGGAACAGGTAGTGCGACTCGGCGTGCGTGACGCAGCCGAAGTTCTCCATCGCGCCGGCGTTGAAGTCGGGCACCCAGAGCTGGTCGTACTTCGGCAGCGGGTAGCGCACGCCGAACTTCTCGTGGAAGAAGTCGAAGCCCTGCTTGGTGATCAGGAACAGGTCGTCGGCGTCCAGGTAGCGCGCCATCGACGCGCGGCAGAACACCCCCAGGTCGATGCCGTCGTGGCTGTCCCGCACCTCGTGGTACGGGCCGGCGCACATCGCGGTGATGTAGGTGCTCATCCGGGGCGACACGGTGAAGTGCAGGGTCTTGAGCCCCTCACCCGCCGGCTCCTCGCGCTGCACGGGCATGTTGGACACGGCCCGCCAGTGCGCCGGCACCGTGGCGTGCCAGGTGTAGACGCTCTTCAGGTCGGGCTGGTCGAAGCAGGCGAACACCCGCTGCGCGTCGGCCGTCTCGAACTGGCTGTAGAGGTACGTCTCGCCGTCCACCGGGTCGACAGTGCGGTGCAGACCCTGGCCGCTGTTGGAGTAACCGAAGTCGGCGTCGACGACCAGCGTGTTGTCGCTGTCCAGGGAGGACAGCACCAGGCCCTTCTCGGCCGACCAGTCGGAGAGGTCGACGGGGGAGCCGTTCAGCGTCGCGGAACGCACCGACTCGGCGGCCAGCTCGATGAACGTGCTCGCACCCGGCTCCGAGCAGCGGAAACGCACCTCGGTCGTGGACCGGAACGTGCGGCCGTCCGCCGCCAGCACGGCGGTGGACAGGTCCAGACTGATGTCGTACCCCGTCACATTGAGCAGGCGAGCCCGCTCGGTCGCCTCGACCTGCGTCAGGTTGCGCACTCCCGGCACTGTTCGTCTCCATCCCAACATCTCGCCGTACGCCCGGCGGCGCCCGTCTGCCAACCGCTCGTGGCGGCCGGCCCGAACCGAGTCTTCCATGTACGAGCAGCCCGCGGTGGCCGAGGTCACGCTCTCATTCGGGTGCCGCTCGACGGGCTGCGGGGTGAAGATTCCCCTGAGACGCCGGACTGCCGGCGCCCCCGTCGCGAAGGGAGCTCACCGTGACCGATCGTGTCACCGCCGACATGTGGTTCGATCCGGCCTGCCCGTGGGCGTGGATCACATCCCGCTGGCTGCTTGAGGTCGAGCAGGTCCGTGACGTGGACATCCGTTTCCACGTGATGAGCCTCGCCGTGCTCAACGATGGCCGGGACGAGATGCCCGAGGAATACAAGGAGTTCCTGAAGACCGCCTGGGGCCCGGTGCGGATCTGCATCGCCGCCGAGCAGCGGTACGGCAACGACGCCCTGCGTCCCCTCTACACCGCGCTCGGCACCCGGATGCACCTGGGCAAGGAGGAGCGGGGTCACGAGCTGTACGTCGCCGCGCTGACCGACGCCGGTCTGGACCCGGCGCTGGCCGCGGCCGCCGACAGCACCGACTACGACGAGGCGCTGCGGGCCAGCCACGAGGCCGGGATGCGCCCGGTCGGGCAGGACGTCGGCACGCCGGTCGTCCACGCGCCCGGCCCGGACGGCACCCCTGTCGCGTTCTTCGGCCCGGTGATCACCCCGGCTCCGAAGGGGGAGGCCGCGGGCCGGCTCTGGGACGGCGTCCTGCTGGTCGCCGGCACGCCGGGCTTCTACGAGCTCAAGCGCACCCGGGAGCAGGGCCCGATCTTCGACTGAGGTGTGTCCAGGGGCCCCCGGCCGACGCCCGGCGTCGATCGGGGGTCCTTTCCATCGCCGACCACCTCCGCAGCGCGCCCCGCTCGGCGTGTCGCGTCGTGGCGATGCCCGCCCCGTCACCGGGAGACCGCCGCGCTCGTTGGCCTGCATGTCCGCCGCAGCGACCCGCAGGGCCGCACCCCGCAGTTCGTGGAGGCAATCCCGATGGCCAAGCACCGTGCGTCCGGTGACGATCAGCTGACCCGGCAGGGGGTGATCGACACTCCCGGCGCGGCCTACTGGTCCGTTGACGACTCCCGCTGGCCGGCGGTCCGTCCGGACCTACCCGCCCATCTTGTCGACCTGCTCGCGCCGCCCATCGTGGTGGGCGTGGCCCGGGTTCCGGTGACCTCCCGGCTCACGCCGCCCACGTCGGCCGACCCTCTGACGTCAGCCGTCGACTCCGGCCCGATCGACCTCGTGGCGTCCACCGCGGCGTCGCCCGTCCCGGCGCTGCCGGTCCCGGCGTCGCCCGTCCCGTCGGCGGCGGCACCGGCCCAACCCGCGCCGCCTCCGCCGGCGCCCGCCCCCTCACGTCCGGTGCCCACGCCGCCCATGAGCCCGCGACCCGTCCCGTCGCCGCCGCCCGAGCGGCCCGTGCCGGGGCCGCCCGCGTCACCCCGCCGTGCCGTGAACACCGGGCCGGTCGGCACCGGCCGGCGGGGCAATGGCGGGCCGGCAACCGCAGGCAGGCACCGCCGGGGCGCGTCCGACCGCACCGGCTGACCACTCCGCCCGGCCTGGCGCTTTCATCTGGTGGACCCCCCGCGGGTCCCCCGTCGACGGCGACACCGTCGCCGGTAGCGTCAGCGGGTATGACGGTCGTGCATCCGATCTCCCGGGCGTGGGTCACCACTGGTGGCACCGGCGCGCAGAACTACGACGAGTTCGCCGACGACGCGGAAATCACCGCGATCATCGAGGCGAACCCGCACAGTGCCCTCGGCATCGAGATGCCGCACCGCGCCCCGCAGAGCCTGGGCAGGTCGTTCCTGGACGCATTGCCGGACGCGGTCGCGCGCCTCGCCGAGGCCAAGGCGGACGGCAGCTACACCCCCGCCGAGCAGGTGGTGGTGCTCTACCGGATCACCGCACCCGGCGAGGAGCCGGCGTACGGGCTGTTCGCGATGGTGGACACCGACCAGATCTCCACCCGGGCCGACGAGCCCGGTCTGGTCATCCGCAACGAGGACGTCTTCATCGCCAAGGTGCGCGAGCGGGTGGCACTGGCCGAGGCGCTCGGTCACCTGCTCTCACCCGTACTGCTGCTCCAGACCGGGCGCGGCGACGAGCTGCACGCCGCGCTCGCGTCGGCGACCGAGATGTCCGGCGCGCCCGCCGCGACGGACACCGACCAGGCGGGGCGCACGCACGCCATCTGGCTGCTCGGTCCCGGGCCGGAGCAGGCCGCGTTGACCGCTCTCGCCGGCGGCGGGGAGCTGGTCGTCGCGGACGGCAACCACCGCAGCCTGGCTGCCCAGACCGGCGGGCTGTCGCGCTTCCTGGCCGTGGTCACGACCCCCGCGTCGGTGGCCATCCAGCCGTACAACCGACTGGTCAGCGAGCTGACCACCACACCGGCCGAGCTGCTCGACCGGCTGCGGGCCGCGGGCGCCGAGGTCGAGCCGATCGACGGCCCGGTCGAGGTCCCGCAGGGTGGCGGCACCGTGCACCTCCGCCTCGACGGCCAGGGGTACGCGGTGCGCCTGCCGACGACGGCCTCCGCCCGCCTGGAAAACCTGGACCACGCTCTGGTCGAGCGGCTGCTGCTGCGCGACGCGCTCGGTCTGGACCCGGGCGACAAGAGGATCACCTACGTCGGCGGTGACTACCCGGCGAGCTGGCTCACCGGTGAGGTCGACGCCGGGCGGGCCGAGCTGGCCATCCTCATCGCGCCGGTGACCGTCGCCGACTTCGTCGCGGTGAACCTCGCTCGGGAGAAGATGCCCCGCAAGAGCACCTGGTTCACCCCGAAGGCGCGTGGCGGTCTGGTCGTCGCCGAGCTGCCGCGCTGAGCGTTCCCCGGCACGACCGTGTGACGAACCCGGCTCTCCGACGCCGCCCCCGCGACGTCGGAGAGCGCGGCCTGACAGACTGCCCGGTATGCGCGTCTACCTGGGATCCGACCACGCCGGTTTCGAGTTGAAGGTGCACCTGGCCAACCACCTGGCCAAGCAGGGGTACGACGTCGTCGACGTCGGCCCGCACAGCTACGACCCGGACGACGACTACCCGACGTTCTGCCTGCACACCGGCGACCAGGTGGTGGCTGACGAGACAGGTCTGGCAGTGGTCATCGGTGGGTCCGGCAACGGCGAGCAGATCGCCGCCAACAAGGTCGCCGGCGTCCGCGCCGCGCTGGCCTGGAGCGTCGAGACCGCTCAGTTGGCGCGCCAGCACAACGATGCGAACGTCGTCGCGATCGGTGCCCGGCAGCACACGTTGGACGAGGCCACCGGCATCGTCGAGGCGTTCCTGAACACGCCGTTCTCCGGCAACGAGCGGCATGCCCGTCGGATCAACCAGGTCGCCGAGTATGAGCGGACCCGGCAGCTGCCCGTCCTGCCCTGAGGTCAGCGCGGCGAGCGGGGCAACTCCTCGCGGGGCACCCAGTTTCGGCGGACGACAACCACCCGGGCTTCCGCCTCGGCCAGATCCTCGTCGGTGGGCCGGGCGGCGTCCCGGGCCCGCAGCGCGGCGCTCAGGCCCACCTGGGACGAGCCGGAGCCGACCAGCCCTCGCAGCCCCCGCTCGCCGTCGCGCTCGTCGCCACCCGGGCCTCGGCGGCGCGGCGGCGGGTCGTCACCGTCATGCACCCCGGGGGTGCTGACCGTCGGGCTGTCGGCACTGCGCCCGGCCGGCTCCGAGTCGGGGTGGTGGCGTAGCCGTCGCCGTCGTCGGTCGGGGTCACCCATCAGCCGACCGTACCCTGCCCGGGGTGGGATTCGGCACTGTCGCGTCGGCCGGCGTCTCGGGCGGGGTCGGCGACCAGTTTGCCGGCTGGCTACCCTCGGATCAGGCGGTGTTGTTGCCGTCGGTCAGGGGGAGGACAAGATGGCAGACCAGACGCAGCCGTGGGCGGAGCGGACCGTGGAGGTGCCGCCGCAGGCCGGCGTCGGGGTGCCGCCGCAGCGTGACGGGTTCCGCCGGGGTGTCGCCCCGGTGGGCCAGCCGCGCAGCCCGCGGACCGAGCCGTTCCCGGTGGTGGAGCAGGAGCCGACCGGCACCGGCTGGCCCGGCGAGCCGGCCCCGCGCCGGTCGCTGAGCTCGCGGATGTCGCAGCTCCGGCGTGGCGGTGAGTGGAGCGCGGCGGCCGGGCTGTTCGCGTTCGTCTGCTGGGGGATCTGGGCGCTCTCCGGCCAGGGTGACCTGAGCGGTCCGCTGCTGGTGCTGGTGCTCAGTCTGCTGGTGGCGGTCGGCCTGTTCGCCCTGTTCCGGTTGGTCGGCCGGGTGGTGTTGGAGCGGCAACTCGGTCGGGTCCGGCGCGGTGCGCGCGGCGCCCACCTGGCGACGGCGGTGTTCCTCGTCGGCCTCGGCGTGGCCTGGCTCCAGCAGACCGAGTGGGTCGTCTCGGCCTGGAACTGGATCTCCTCGAACTGATCGCGGGCGCGTACGGGCGGGTCGGCTCAGTGCCGCCCGCCCGTACGCCCGGTCGCGGCACGCCGCGACGCCGGTCGTCTCCCCACCAGGCAAGGCTGCTGCTTACCCGGCCGGCCACGGTTCATCCGTGGCCGGCCGGTTCGACTGGTGCCCCCGTTCGGGGCGGCTCGATCCGCTCGGTGTTGCGGTCAGTGGGTGCCGCCGTGCCCTTCGGCGTCGGCGCGGGGCGAGACGACCCGGGCGGCCGGGTCCTCGACGCCGGGCTCGCCGCCGTCGGGGGCCACCATCCCGTCGTAGTTGTAGAGCGGCTGGCCGTCGTCGTGCTGCTTCGTGGTCTTGATGTAGCGGTGCATCATGCCGTCGATCTCCAGCTCGACGAGCGCGTCGCCGCCGGTGTCGTGAGTGCTGCCGTCGCGGGGGCCGCCAATCAGGTGGGCCGTGGTGTTCGTGTCCATGAACAAGCCCTACCCGCGAGCCGTCGGGCGGAAACGGATGAAATGTCGGCGGGCGGTGCCGTGCCCGGCGTGCGGGCACGGCACCGCCCGGAGATCAGGCGGCGGGCTGGGCCGCCGCGTAGTCGCGGGCCACCCGGACCATTTCCACCAGTCCGCCGGCGTACTCCTGGGATTCGCCGTGTGCCTCGTCGAACGGCGGCTGGAAGCCGACGCCCTCCCACTGGTTGGTCGCCGGGTTCCACCGGTCGTTGCCGACCTCGAAGTCCCAGGCGAAGATGCCCAACTCGTAGTAGAGCTGGTCCGCCGAGTTGCCGGCGGCGGAGTAGAGCACGTCGGCGACCGGCCCGGTCTGCGACGGCCAGGTGACGGTGCCCCGTTCCTGCGCGATGGCGCCGACGATCCGCCGGGCGCTGTTGAGGAACAGCGTCGACTCGTCGATCGACGGTCGCGGCAGGGTGACCCGGCCGTCGGCCCGGTACGCCCCCGGCGGCCACATGAAGTACCCGCCATAGGAGTGCACGTTCATCGCGAACTTGATGTTCGAGTGGGCCTTGGCGAGCGCGATCACGTTGCTGCTCTCCGCCTCGGACAGCTCGGCGGTGCCCGCGTAGGTGCCGGAGAGGCAGTTGGCGCTGGCGCCCACGTAGCCGTCGAAGTACGACCCGACGGTGTAGTTGCGGTTGAGGTCGACGCCCCACGAGGTGCGGTACTTCGGGTCGCGGGCCGCCCCGGTGCAGTGGTTGACCAGGTTCTTGCGCTGCATGTTGAAGTCGTTGAACGAATAGTTCGCGCCGTCGGGGTTGACCGTCGGAATGACGAAGATGTCGACCTGCTCCAGCAGCTCGCGGGTGGCCGGGTCGGTCCGGGCGTTGGCCAGCATCCGCTCGGCGAACTCCAGCGTCACCAGCGGCGTGGCCCACTCCCGGGCGTGTTCCTGGGAGTAGGCGAGCACGCCGACCCGGGAGCCGTCACGGTGTACGCCGAGGCGCAGCGCCTGCACCGTCCACGGCCGTGCCGGCACCTCGGTGCCCTGCAACCCGTCGTCGAGCCGCGCCGGACCGGCGACCGGCATGGGCAGCCCGGTCGAGCCGTCCTCGACGGTGGCCCGGAAGCGGTTCGGTTGGCGGGCGTTGATCGCCGCGGCGACCTCGTCGGTGGTGCTCACCGTCTTGCCGGCGGTGTCGGTGGCCAACGACACGGTCAGCACGCGATCGCGGTAACGGACGGTCAGCGGTCGGTTGCGCCGGCCCGGGTCGACTGTCCGCACCTGCACGCCGTTCATGCCCTGGTCGCCGAAGCGGACCGACTCGACCACCACGGCCGCCACGGCCGGGTCACCCAGGTACGCGACGGCGTTGCGCCGGTATCCCTGGGTCTTGTTCGGCAGGTCGATGACGTCCACCAGATCCCGGTACTGGCGGGCCAGCCGCTTGATCCGAGCCTGGATGTCGGTCGGCGTCAGGTACGCGTCGATGAAGTCCTTCTGGTAACCGGCCGGCAGGGGCGGCGGGGTGGCGTTGGGCCAGAACGTCGGCGTGATCACGCGGCTGGCCCCGCCGAGGCTGGAGGTGGCGGTCAACTGGACCGGCCGGTTCGGCACCGGCTGGGGAAGGTTGTAGTGGTACTGGTATTCGCCGGAGTCCTCGAACCGGTACAGCGGGAACGACCCGGTGGCGCCGTCCGCCGTCCGCCAACTGACGGTGATCTCCACGTCCGGGTCGTCGGTGGCGGTGGTGGCCACCTGGGCCTGGAGGAACGTCTGGCCGCTCGTGGTCCACCAGTACGCCTGCTGCACCTGGAGGGTGTCCACGGCCGCGGCGGCGGTGGTCCGCTGGCCGGCGGCCGGAGCGCGCAGCCCGGCGGCGGTGCGGGCCTGCGCCGCGCGAACGCTCTCGGCATGGTGCCGGCTGCCGTCCCCGGCACGCTGCACGACCTGTACGGCCTTCGCGCCCTGGGCGGTCAGCTCGGCGAGCTGCGTGCCGCTGAGCACGAGGTCGGCGAGGATCCGCCCGTCCCGCGCCCGGGGCCGGTTGGCGAGGTCCGCGCCGGTGGCGACGAGTCGGTCGAGCTGTGCCTGGTCACGTAGCTGCACTCGGACCAGGGCGGTCTCGGTGGCGCTCAGGGTGATCGGTGGTGCGGGATCGGCGGGTGCCGCGGTTCCCGGAGCGGGGTGGGACAGCACTGCGCTGAACAGGATCGCTGTGGTGGCGGCAGCTGTCCACCGTCGTCGGACGATCATGTGCCCTCCTGACGGACATCGATGTACCTGGCCCTTACACCAGTGCATAGATCGACACCTGTCAAGGTGATGCGGCATCGGTTGTAGCCTCCGGACGTCGTTCGGCGTTGATCGGGTGACACGTCCGCGAGTTCCGGAGCAACCCGGCGTGCCGGACCCCGCGTGACTACCTCGAAACGGGGATCGGAGGCCTGAATGAGCGATCGCGACAAGGCGTTCGCCGAGTACTTCGCGGCACGTTCCGGTGCCATGCGCGGCACCGCGTACCTGCTGTGCGGCGACTGGCACCGCGCCGAAGACCTGGTCCAGACCGCGTTCGTCAAGCTCTACCGGGTCTGGAACCGGATCTCCCGGCACGAGGTGCTCGACAGCTACGTGCGCCAGATCCTGATCCGGACATTCCTCGACGAGCGCCGTCGCGGCTGGTGGCGGCGTGAACGGGTGGGTGGCGAGAACACCGACCAGGTGGCCCCGCCCGACTCGGCGGAGAGCCGACTGGTGCTGCTCCAGGCGCTGGCCCGCGTGGCACCGCGCCAGCGGGCCGTGCTGGTTCTGCGCTACTGGGAGGACCTGTCCGTCGAGGATGTCGCGGCGCTGCTGGAGTGTTCTCCAGGGACGGTGAAGAGCCAGGCGGCACGCGGGCTCGACACGTTGCGCGGCCTCCTGGCACCCACGTACAGCGGGATCGAGATGGGGGAGCGATGAACGAGGAAGAGTTGCGCGAGGGCCTGCGCAGCGAGATGGCGGGCGTTACCCCGCCACCACCATTGAGTACGGGAGCAGCGCTCGGCGCGGCCCGGCGGACGCAGTTCCGCCGCCGAGCGGTGTGGGCGTCCCTCGGATCGGCGGCTGTCGTGCTGGCGGTCGCCGGCTTCGCGGCCGTCACCACTCCGGACGGCCGCCTCTACCAGCCGGCGGGCAACGGGCCACTGGCATCTCCGGACGCGTCGGGGGACACCAAGCAGGCGTGGCCGACCGGGCCCGACGGTCGACCGCAGGAGGACCGGACCGCGCGAGCCGGATCCAAGTACGAGCAGGGAATCCACCTGCTCAGGGAGGCTGTCTCGATCGTGCCCGCCGGCTTCACCGCACCGGAGGATCCACCGGGCCAGTCCGATCCGACTCTGCGGACCCAGCAGGCGCAGTTCGAGGCCGAGGTGGACGGCATCGACGTGTGGAGTTACCTGACCTCGGTGGCCGTGGCCCAGGGCAAGGGCACCGGGCGCGTGATCGTCGAGGTGCACGACGCCCCCAACCCGCTGCCGGCCGAGCCGTGCGACCTGGCCCAGAAGTTCTGGGGCATGAGGGGCGAGTGCCAGGTCGAGACCGTCGGTGCGACGCGGGTCGGCGTGGTGGTCCGGCCGAGCGACGACGATCGGCTGGACCAGTGGTCGGCGTACCGGCACCCGGACGGCGTGGTGGTCTTCGTGGCGCAGAGCGTGCGGCTGGACGAGAGCCGGCCGGCATTGACGAAGCTGCCGTTCTCCGTGCCGCAGTTGGCGGCTCTCGCGGTCGACGAACGGTTCCACCTGAAGTGACACGGCGACTCGGCCTCGCCGAGTGGGTCCAGGTGCCGCCACCGTGCGGTCCACCTGGGCCTTGCTGTGCGTCAGAGCCCGCCGCGTGGATCATCAGGTGTAAGGCGGTTGTAGCGTCAGCGCCCATGAGCTGGCTGCCCGACGATTTCGTCCACCCCGTCCACGTGCCCGTGCCCGGCACCACGCTTCACCTGCGGCCGATCCGGGAGGCGGACACGGCGCTCGACTACCCCGCGGTGATGGGCTCCCGGGAGCGCCTGTGGGAGATCTTCGGTCCGGCCTGGGCGTGGCCGAACGAGAAGATGACCTACGAAGAGGACCGCATCGACCTGCTGCGACACGAGGTCGAGATAGCCGCGCACCAGTCGTTCAACTACGCGCTGCTGGACGCGGACGAGACGGCGATCCTGGGCTGCGTCTACGTCGATCCGCCCGAGCGCACCGGCTCGGACGGCGAGGTTTCCTGGTGGGTGGTGGACGACCTCGTCGGCGGCGAGGCGGAGCGCGCACTCGACGCGCTGGTGCCGCAGTGGATCGCCGCGGACTGGCCCTTCCGGCAGCCCCGTTACCTGGGCCGCGACATCGCCTGGCAGGACTGGCTCGCGTTGCCGCGCGCCTCGTGACGCGTACGGGGTGATCCGGGGCGCGCCGGCCTCACCGGCGCGCCGTGAGGGGCACGAGGACGGCGACGGCGACGCCAAGCGTGCTGGCGCCGACGGCCCACCACCAGAAGAACCCCGAGAAGACCGAGGCGATCAGGAGTCCCACGCCGAGGCCGGCCAGCAGGCCGAGTGCGAACAGGGCCCGTGGGGGCAGGGCGAGGTGCGGCAGGCGTCGTATCACGAGCACCTCCAGCCAGGTGCCGCCCACCGTCAGCAGCGCCGCGCCGACCACGTCCACGGCCGTCAGTCCGTGACCTTCGCTGAGGGCGATGAGGACCCTGCCCTCGTCGCCCGCCGGGACGAAGAGGACGAGCACGCCGGCGACGACGAGCAGAGCGGCAAGAACGACCTGCCTGCGCGGAGCGCCCTCACCCTTGTGCGACATCGCCACAGTCTCGGCCATCCGCCACCGGTCGCGCAGGAGCCGTATCGGCGGACATCGAACGCCGGGGGTACGGGCTGGTGAGCGGTGAGGTGGGCTGGCGCCCTGTTCAGCAGTCGAAGACCGACCAGCAGATGTCGTTGCGCAGCCGCTGGTCGTCGAGCACCAGCTCGCGGATCGCCTCCGGGAGCTGTGCACGCTGCCACCGGCACTCGAGTCGCCCCGCGGCATCGCTGTCGCCGGCCGGCGCGGCGGCACGTGCGGCTTTGATCGCATAGGCGGCCGCACCCAGTTCGTGCGCGGCGACGTGTGCGACGACCCCCGCCTGGCCGGCGGCGTACGCGGCGTGCCGTGCCGCCCCGCGCAGGTCCCTGGCCGCGCCCATGGCGTGCCCGCCCGCCGAGCGGGCCTGCGTCATCGTGACCTCACCCCGCACCCAGGCGCGGGCGTGCTCGATCGCTTCCCGCGGTCGAGGGTCGTCCGACCGAACCGACTCGAACAGGTGCAGGACGTGCTCCGCGCAGGACGCGGCCCACAGGGCGAGGAGGTGGTGATCCGGATCGGTGAGGCTCCCACCGCGGCGAAGCGTGATGAAGCGCCGGTCCCGCACCTTCGGGAGGATCATGGCTGGACATCCTCCAGGTCGAGCCGGTGTCCCCGGGGGACAGCCTCTGGCCTGGGCCGGAGGGCTGGTGGAGCGGGCGACGGGAATCGAACCCGCGTAGTCAGTTTGGAAGACTGAAGCTCTACCATTGAGCTACGCCCGCGTGCACCCACCTGAGCGGGTCGCGCCGACAGCGTACCCAATGGCTGCGCCCGGCGCGTAGCCACGCCACCGCCTGACGGCGCCGCGTCGTCCCGGCCCCGCGTGGCAGCCCCGAAGATCCGCACAACATCAGGGATGTTGTGGTCTCCGCACGCCCTGAGGCCACTACAACCCGGAAGTTGTGCGGATCTTGGGCGACGGCCGGGCGGCGGGCACCTCCGTGCTCGGCAGAGTGGGCGATTCGGCGGGTTTGGGGGATGTGTCCGGGTGGGGGATGCCCCGGCACCGCCTGAGGCGCGGCGACGGCATAGACTGCTCGTCGCCACGGGGTGTGGCGCAGCTTGGTAGCGCACTCGCTTTGGGAGCGAGGGGCCGTGGGTTCAAATCCCGCCACCCCGACTGTCGTCCGCGGCCGGGCCGCCCCGGGTGCCGCCCAGCGCGGTCCCCGGGCGATGCCGGAGCGTCAGGCCGGCTCGCCTACACTCGATGGGCTGAATCACGCCCAGACTCAACTGAGATCCGTCAAGGAGTACGCCTGTGAAGAGCACCGTCGAGACTCTGAGCCCGACGCGCGTGCGGCTCGCCATCGAGGTGCCGTTCGTCGAGCTCGAGCCGAGCCTCAAGAAGGCGTACCGGGAGATCGGTTCGCAGGTCCAGGTCCCGGGCTTCCGCCGGGGCAAGGTGCCGACCGCGGTGATCGACCAGCGGGTGGGCCGGGGCACCGTCCTCAACGAGGCGGTCCAGGAGGCCATCCCGGAGAACATCCTCGCCGCCGTGCGTGAGCACGACCTGAAGACGCTGGGGCGCCCCGAGGTCGAGATCACCGAGTTCAACGACGGTGACTCGCTGAACTTCACCGCCGAGGTCGACGTCCGGCCCGAGATCACCATCCCGGACACGAGCACCATCGAGGTGACCGTCGACGAGCTGCAGATCGACGACAGCGAGATCGACGAGCAGGTGAAGAACCTGCGGGAGCGCTTCGCGACCCTCAAGACCGTCGAGCGGGCCGCCGCCGAGGGTGACTTCGTCCAGATCGACCTGAACGCCACCGTCGACGGCGAGGACGTGCCGGGCGGCCAGGCGAGCAACATCTCCCACGAGGTGGGCAGCAAGCAGCTCCTGCCGGGCCTGGACGAGGCAGTGGTCGGCCTCTCCGCCGGCGAGGAAACCACCTTCACCACTCAGCTGGTCGGCGGCGACTTCGCCGGTCGCGACGCCGACGTGGCGGTGACCGTTCGCACGGTCAAGGAGAAGGAGCTGCCCGAGCTGAACGACGAGTTCGCCCAGATGGCGAGCGAGTTCGACACCATCGAGGAGCTGCGCGGCGACCTGCGGGCGCGGGTCACCCAGGGCAAGCAGGTCGAGCAGATCTACGCCGCTCGGGACAAGGCCCTGGCGCAGCTCGTCGAGGCCGCCGAGATCCCGGCCCCGGAGGGTGTCGTCCGCGAGGAGGTCGAGAGCCGCAAGCAGGCGATGGTCGACCAGCTCGAGCGGATCGGCGCCTCCATGGAGGAATACCTCGCGGCCGAGGACAAGACCGAGGAGCAGATCGACGCCGAGCTGACCGAGGCGGCGACCGAGGGCGTCAAGGTCCAGCTCCTGCTGGACACGCTGGCCGACGCCGAGGACGTCCAGGTCTCCGACGACGAGTTCGGTCACGAGATCGTGCACCGGGCGCAGCGCGCCGGGATGGCTCCCCAGCAGTACTACGACCAGCTGGTGCGCTCCGGCGCTGCCGCTGCGGTCTTCGGCGACGTGCGGCGGGGCAAGGCGCTCGCCGCTGTCATGGAGCGCATCACGATCAAGGACGAGGCCGGCAACCCCGTCAGCCTCGACGCGCTGCGCGCCGCCAACGAGGCCGAGCACAACCACTGATCGTCGGGTGCGGCCGCCGTCCGCCGCTGCGCGGTGGATGGCGGCCGTTTCCCTTTCCGGGGTACGGCCCGGAAGCCCGCGCCGCGGGTACGCCCGACACAGCTGCGCTGAGAGCGAACAGTGCCCCGACCGGGACTCTGCCGCCCCGCACAGCGGTTAGTGTCGGGAAAGACGGTACGGAGAGCGAAGGGCTGCCATGACCGACATGCACATCCCCAAGAAGTCGCTCCGGGCGATTGAAGCGCGCGGTGGCGACTCCATTGGCAACCTCGACGACTCGGTCTACAACCGGTTGCTCAAGGAGCGCATCATCTTCCTGGGCAGTGAGGTGACCGACCAGGTCGCCAACCGCATCTGCGCGCAGCTGCTGCTGCTCGCCGCGGAGGACCCGGACCGCGACATCAACCTGTGGATCAACTCGCCGGGTGGCTCGGTCTACTCCGGCATGGCGATCTACGACACCATGCAGTTCATCGACAACGACGTGTCGACCGTGGCGATGGGCATGGCTGCCTCGATGGGTCAGCTGCTGCTCTGCGCGGGCACCAAGGGCAAGCGCTACGCCCTGCCCCACGCCCGGATCATGATGCACCAGCCGTCCGGTGGCCTGGGCGGCACGGCGTCCGACATCGCCATCCAGGCGGAGCAGATGCTCTACACGAAGCGGATGTTCCAGGAGCGGGTCGCGCACCACACCGGCCAAGACCAGTCGCAGATCGAGGCGGACTCGGACCGGGACCGTTGGTTCACCGCCCAGGAGGCCATGGACTACGGCTTCATCGACAAGGTGATCATCGGGGCCGCACAGGTTCCGGATGGCGCCGGGACCCTGAGCTGAGGAGCTGACGATGACCGATCTGAGCCTGCCGCCCCAGTTCGCGGCCGTGCACAACCGCTACGTGCTGCCGTCGTTCGTCGAGCGCACGTCGTACGGGGTCAAGGAGTCGAACCCGTACAACAAGCTCTTCGAGGACCGGATCATCTTCCTCGGCGTCCAGGTGGACGACGCGTCGGCCAACGACGTGATGGCCCAGCTGCTGACGCTCGAGGGCACCGATCCGGACCGCGACATCATCATGTACATCAACTCGCCGGGTGGCTCGTTCACCGCGATGACGGCGATCTACGACACCATGCAGTACGTCCGTCCGGACATCCAGACGGTCTGCCTCGGCCAGGCCGCCAGCGCGGCTGCGGTGCTGCTGTCCGCGGGCACCGCCGGTAAGCGGATGGCTCTTCCGAACTCGCGGATCATCATCCACCAGCCGGCCACCGAGGGCGGCTACGGGCAGGGCTCGGACATCGAGATCCAGGCCCGGGAGATCCTGCGGATGCGTACGCAGCTGGAGGACATGCTGTCCCGCCACTGCAACCGCCCGATCGAGCAGGTTCGCAAGGACATCGACCGTGACAAGATCATGACGGCCGAGGAGTCCAAGGAGTACGGGCTGGTCGACACGATCCTGACCAGCCGCAAGAAGGGCTTGCTGGCCGCCCAGGCCGCTAGCTGAGCAGTACCGGGTCAGAGGTTGGCCGGGGCTTTCGTTCCCGGCCGACCTCTGACACACCCGTTTTGGGGGTCGGAGAATGCCCCGCCAGCGGGTAACGTCGGGTCCGTACCGCTTCGCCGGTCGACCGGCGGGGCGAACCAAGCCGGACGGCGCGCAGCGTCCGCAGGTCAGGGCCGGGTCTCCGGCCGATGAGTGCAGGGAGAACGTAGGTGGCACGGATCGGTGACGGCGGCGACCTACTGAAATGCTCCTTCTGCGGCAAGTCGCAGAAGCAGGTCAAGAAGCTCATCGCGGGCCCAGGGGTCTACATCTGCGACGAGTGCATCGATCTCTGTAACGAGATCATCGAAGAGGAGCTGGCCGAGTCCGGCGAGGTGAAGTGGGAAGAGCTTCCCAAGCCGATGGAGATCTGCCAGTTCCTCGACAACTACGTCGTGGGGCAGGATCAGGCCAAGAAGGCGCTCGCGGTCGCGGTCTACAACCACTACAAGCGGATCCAGGCCGAGGCGGCCAACGCGCCAGGCTCCGGCAATGATGCCGTCGAGCTGGCGAAGTCCAACATCCTGCTGCTCGGTCCGACGGGGTGCGGCAAGACCCACCTGGCGCAGACCCTCGCCCGGATGTTGAACGTCCCGTTCGCCATCGCCGACGCCACGGCGCTGACCGAGGCGGGTTACGTCGGCGAGGACGTGGAAAACATCCTCCTCAAGCTGATCCAGGCCGCGGACTACGACATCAAGCGCGCCGAGACCGGCATCATCTACATCGACGAGGTCGACAAGATCGCCCGCAAGTCGGAGAATCCGTCGATCACGCGCGACGTCTCCGGCGAGGGCGTGCAGCAGGCTCTGCTCAAGATGCTCGAGGGCACGGTGGCGAACGTCCCGCCGCAGGGTGGTCGTAAGCACCCGCACCAGGAGTTCATCCAGATCGACACCACCAACGTGCTGTTCATCTGCGGCGGTGCGTTCGCCGGCCTGGATCAGATCATCGAGTCCCGCACCGGGCAGGGCGGCACCGGCTTCGGTGCCCGGCTCCGGTCGGTGTCCGATCGGTCGACCGACGACATCTTCAGCCAGGTCATGCCGGAAGACATGCTCAAGTTCGGGTTGATTCCCGAGTTCGTGGGCCGGCTGCCGGTGATCACCAACGTGCGCAGCCTTGACCGCAGCGCCCTGGTTCGCATCCTCACCGAGCCGCGCAACGCGCTGGTCCGGCAATACCAGCGCCTGTTCGAGCTGGACGGGGTCGAGCTGGAGTTCGACGAGCCGGCACTGGAGGCGATCGCCGATCAGGCGATGCTGCGGGGCACTGGTGCCCGTGGTCTGCGCGCCATCATCGAGGAGGTTCTGCTCTCCGCGATGTTCGAGGTGCCCAGCAACCCCGACGCCGCCCGGGTGTTGATCACCCGCGAGGTGGTCCTGGAAAACGTCAACCCGACGATCGTTCCGCGCGAGTTCACCGGGCGCCGTGCCCGGCGGGACCGCGAGGAGAAGTCGGCCTGATCCTCCCCGTGTCACGCCGGCCGCTCGATCCTGACGCGGCCGGCGTGATCGCGTTTGGCGGTCCCATTCGCCCGACCGGGGGGCCGCCACCATCATCAGCCGGGCCGCTTCGCCGCTGTCGTCACGCTGACCGCGGCTGGGTCCGACGGGAAGCGTTCCGTCGTGCCGACTCGATCGCCCTGTCCACGGTGTCGCGGCTCCCCAGCGTCCCGCTGCCGGTCGTACAGGTGCTGTCGGTGCCCTGGCCCCCGACCGCCGCTGACGCTGTCCACGCCGGCACCTCCCGCCGTACCCTGTGGTCATGCGTGTCGCCGTCTGCCAGCTGAACGCCCGGGACGACCGCAAGGCCAACCTGGCCGCCGCCGAGGTCCTGCTGGAACGCGCCGCCACCGGCGGCGCGGACCTTGCCGTCCTTCCGGAGTACGTCGACTACCTCGGCCCCGCCGCCGGACTGCCGGAGCCGGAGCCGGTGGACGGGGAGGTCGGCAGCTTCTTCGCCGGGATCGCCCGACGGCTCGGCATCTGGGTGGTGGCCGGCTCCTTCCACGAGGCCGGCCCGGACCCGGAGCACACCTGGAACACGTCGCTGGTCTTCGACCGCACCGGCGCCCTGGCAGCGAGCTACCGCAAAATCCATCTGTACGACGTGGAGATCCCCGGTCGGGTCTCCTACCGGGAGTCCGCGAGCGTGGCGCCGGGTGTGCAACCGGTGGTGGTGGACGTCGAGGGCCTGCGGGTCGGCCTGTCGATCTGCTACGACCTGCGTTTCCCGGAGCTTTACCGGCTGCTCGCCATCGATGGCGGCGCACAACTGCTGGTGGTCCCTGCAGCGTTCATGATGCACACCGGACGGGACCACTGGGAGGTCCTGCTGCGGGCCCGGGCAATCGAGAACCAGTGCTTCGTGGCGGCGGCTGGCCAGACCGGCGACCACGAGCCAGGTCGCACCTGCTTTGGGCGCAGCATGGTGGTCGACCCGTGGGGGACGGTCCTCGCCCAGGCGCCGGACGGCCCGGGTGTGTCCGTCGTCGACCTGGACCTCGACCGCCTTGCCGCGATCCGGGCCGAGCTGCCCAGCCTGGCCAACCGCCGGCTCTGACACCAGGGCCTGGCAGTCTCAGCCTTCCAGCAGAACGCCGATCACCGCGAACCCGGCGATGGCCGCGGCGGTGACCAGCAGCGCGGTGGTCATCCGGGATTTGCCCCGTCGGGCCAGCCGTCCCACCGAGAGCACCAGGACGACCAGCACGACCGCACCGATCACCACCTGCCAGAACGGCAGGAGGAGGCCCAGTAGTGCCTCCTCGGCGAACACCCTGGTGCCCAGCCCGGACTCATCCATGTCTGACACTCTGGCACGTCGGGACAGCCCGCGTCCCGAGCCTGCGCCGGGTGCCGCCGCGCCCCGGTCGGTCGAACCAGTGATGAACCCTGATTTGCCTTCTCCGGGCCGTCCGCGTAACTTTCTCTCTGCACGGGGAACGCCGGACAAACCGGCGGAGAACGGGCACCGGGCTCGTGGCGGGAACGCCGAGCGAGACCGAGGATCGGGCGGTGCGGAACACTCCGGATACGGGGTTGCGAACGCGAAGCCGACCGGGTAGAGTTTTGGAGCCGGCAGGAGCCGGGCGGAGAGCCGCGAAGCGGCGATCGGCCGGTCTGCGGCTTCCCACGACAGTAACGACCGCCGGTCACGGCGTGCGTCATCGTGGATCCGGACGAACCAAGTTGATCGCCTCGGATACGAGGTTGACAACGAAAGTTTGACCAAGTAAGTTTGAGCGGTTGCCCCGAAACGGGGTTCCACTGAGGTGGGGCTTCTGGTCGGTGTGTGGTTGTTCTTTGAGAACTCAACAGGGTGCTTGTAAAGCCAGTGCCAATTATGATTTATACCCCGGACTGGTCAGTTTTTGCTGGCTGGTTGGGATTCCTTTGGCAACATTTGTTTGTTGTCAGGATGCTGTTCAACTAATTTTTTGTTGGAGAGTTTGATCCTGGCTCAGGACGAACGCTGGCGGCGTGCTTAACACATGCAAGTCGAGCGGAAAGGCCCTTCGGGGTACTCGAGCGGCGAACGGGTGAGTAACACGTGAGCAACCTGCCCCAAGCTTTGGGATAACCCTCGGAAACGGGGGCTAATACCGAATAGGACTTCCGGCCGCATGGCTGGGGGTGGAAAGTTTTTCGGCTTGGGATGGGCTCGCGGCCTATCAGCTTGTTGGTGGGGTGATGGCCTACCAAGGCGACGACGGGTAGCCGGCCTGAGAGGGCGACCGGCCACACTGGGACTGAGACACGGCCCAGACTCCTACGGGAGGCAGCAGTGGGGAATATTGCACAATGGGCGGAAGCCTGATGCAGCGACGCCGCGTGAGGGATGACGGCCTTCGGGTTGTAAACCTCTTTCAGCAGGGACGAAGCGAGAGTGACGGTACCTGCAGAAGAAGCACCGGCCAACTACGTGCCAGCAGCCGCGGTAAGACGTAGGGTGCGAGCGTTGTCCGGATTTATTGGGCGTAAAGAGCTCGTAGGCGGCTTGTCGCGTCGACCGTGAAAACTTGGGGCTCAACTCCAAGCCTGCGGTCGATACGGGCAGGCTAGAGTTCGGTAGGGGAGACTGGAATTCCTGGTGTAGCGGTGAAATGCGCAGATATCAGGAGGAACACCGGTGGCGAAGGCGGGTCTCTGGGCCGATACTGACGCTGAGGAGCGAAAGCGTGGGGAGCGAACAGGATTAGATACCCTGGTAGTCCACGCTGTAAACGTTGGGCGCTAGGTGTGGGGGACCTCTCCGGTTTCCTGTGCCGCAGCTAACGCATTAAGCGCCCCGCCTGGGGAGTACGGCCGCAAGGCTAAAACTCAAAGGAATTGACGGGGGCCCGCACAAGCGGCGGAGCATGCGGATTAATTCGATGCAACGCGAAGAACCTTACCTGGGTTTGACATGGCCGCAAAACTCACAGAGATGTGAGGTCCTTCGGGGGCGGTCACAGGTGGTGCATGGCTGTCGTCAGCTCGTGTCGTGAGATGTTGGGTTAAGTCCCGCAACGAGCGCAACCCTCGTTCGATGTTGCCAGCGCGTTATGGCGGGGACTCATCGAAGACTGCCGGGGTCAACTCGGAGGAAGGTGGGGATGACGTCAAGTCATCATGCCCCTTATGTCCAGGGCTTCACGCATGCTACAATGGCCGGTACAATGGGCTGCGATACCGCGAGGTGGAGCGAATCCCAAAAAGCCGGTCTCAGTTCGGATCGGGGTCTGCAACTCGACCCCGTGAAGTCGGAGTCGCTAGTAATCGCAGATCAGCAACGCTGCGGTGAATACGTTCCCGGGCCTTGTACACACCGCCCGTCACGTCACGAAAGTCGGCAACACCCGAAGCCGGTGGCCCAACCCCTTGTGGGAGGGAGCCGTCGAAGGTGGGGCTGGCGATTGGGACGAAGTCGTAACAAGGTAGCCGTACCGGAAGGTGCGGCTGGATCACCTCCTTTCTAAGGAGCACCTTCCGACGAAAGTCGGTAAGGAGCCCGCACTGCCCGACTGTGGTGGTGGGGTGCTCAGATGGCGGAGACACTGGCAAGTTTTTCCTCGGCAACGGCCGGGTTCCTTCTAGTACAGCTGCTTTCGGGTGGTGGGAACGAAGTCCCTGGTGCGGCTGAGAAGAAATGTGAGCACCCTGTTGGGTCCTGAAGGAACAACCATCGGTTGTTGTTTCAGAGACTTGGCCAGCCCTCCGGTGTGGGGGCTGGGAGTCTGCCAGGCATGGCCTGGCCCCACATACCGCTGGTCCTGAAGGGCTGGGTTTGGTGTGGGGCGGATCGGGTTGTGGGTTGGTCGTTTGTTGAGAATTGCACAGTGGACGCGAGCATCTTTGTGGTCAAGTTGTCAAGGGCGAACGGTGAATGCCTTGGCACCAGGAGCCGATGAAGGACGTGGGAGGCCGCGATAGGCCTGGGGGAGCTGTCAACCAAGCTGTGATCCCAGGGTGTCCGAATGGGGAAACCTGGCACCAGTCATGTGGTGTCACCCACACCTGAACACATAGGGTGTGTGGAGGGAACGCGGGGAAGTGAAACATCTCAGTACCCGTAGGAAGAGAAAACAATTTAGTGATTCCGTGAGTAGTGGCGAGCGAAAGCGGATCGAGGCTAAACCGGCTGCGTGTGATACCTGTCAGGGGTTGCGTGGTCGGGGTTGTGGGACCCTGCTGAACAAGCTGACACTTGTTCGAGAAGTTACAAAGTTAGTGGCTAGTCGAACAGTCTGGAATGGCTGACCGTAGACGGTGAAAGTCCGGTAGGTGAAAGTTGCTGACCTTCTGTGGGTGTTCCCGAGTAGCGGCGGACCCCTGAAATCTGCCGTGAATCTGCCAGGACCACCTGGTAAGCCTAAATACTTCCTGGTGACCGATAGCGGACAAGTACCGTGAGGGAATGGTGAAAAGTACCCCGGGAGGGGAGTGAAATAGTACCTGAAACCGTTCGCCTACAATCCGTCGGAGCCTTGCGGGGTGACGGCGTGCCTTTTGAAGAATGAGCCTGCGAGTTAGTGGCATGTGGCGAGGTTAACCCGTGTGGGGGAGCCGTAGCGAAAGCGAGTCTGAATAGGGCGATTCAGTCGCGTGTCCTAGACCCGAAGCGGAGTGATCTAGCCATGGGCAGGCTGAAGCGCGGGTAAGACCGCGTGGAGGGCCGAACCCACCAATGTTGAAAAATTGGGGGATGACCTGTGGTTAGGGGTGAAAGGCCAATCAAACTCCGTGATAGCTGGTTCTCCCCGAAATGCATTTAGGTGCAGCGTCGCGTGTTTCTTGCCGGAGGTAGAGCACTGGATGGTCTAGGGGGCCCACAAGCTTACCGAAATCAGCCAAACTCCGAATGCCGGTAAGTGAGAGCGCGGCAGTGAGACTGCGGGGGATAAGCTTCGTAGTCGAGAGGGAAACAGCCCAGATCACCAGCTAAGGCCCCTAAGCGTGTGCTAAGTGGAAAAGGATGTGGGGTCGCATAGACAACCAGGAGGTTGGCTTAGAAGCAGCCACCCTTTAAAGAGTGCGTAATAGCTCACTGGTCAAGTGGTTCCGCGCCGACAATGTAGCGGGGCTCAAGCACACCGCCGAAGCTGTGGCATTCACATTTTAACCTCGCTTGGACTTGATTCCTTGTGCAGGTGTGTGGATGGGTAGGGGAGCGTCGTGCCGCGAGTGAAGCAGCGGGGTGACCCAGTTGTGGACGCGGCACGAGTGAGAATGCAGGCATGAGTAGCGAAAGAAGGGTGAGAAACCCTTCCGCCGGATGACCAAGGGTTCCAGGGCCAGGCTAATCCGCCCTGGGTGAGTCGGGACCTAAGGCGAGGCCGAGAGGCCGTAGTCGATGGACAACGGGTTGATATTCCCGTACCCGCGAAAG